>CBDCWQ010000020.1:0-1185363 GCA_965223435.1 Myxococcota bacterium | reverse complement strand
AGCGTATCACGGCCAATCCGATGGCCTCTTGAGCCCTGAAGTCGCACGGCGCTTTTGGTCTCAAAGCAAGGTACCCCACTCCACGCGCACCCTTGGCTGGGACCGTCCATCGCAAAGCGGCTCGTCCACCGGCGGGCGGTGGCCCGACCGAAGCGTCGGCCATCTCGGTTTCACAGGGACCAGTGTTTGGATCGAGCCCGAGCGCGCATTGATCGTGGTTTTGGTCAGCAACCGTGTCTGTCCCACGAGGGACAACAACGCCATCAGGACCCTTCGACCGGCCCTGTACGACGCCGCCTGGGCCACCTGGGCCAACCCCAAACCCAAGCCCCCCCGAACCGTCCACTAGGCCAAACCAACGGGGAACCGACATCGGGTGGTCAAGCTGAAGGGGTCAACGCAACGGGATCTATGGGGGCCCATCAAAGATTCATCAGGGCGCAAAAAACCAACGCAAGGTGGCGGGCGTCTTCACCGGCATGGTGCAAACCGTCAAGGTCCCGAGGCGGAAGTTTAAGGGCTTCGGTGACCTGTTTCAGGCTGGTGCGATTCCAAGGAACGGACAACTTACCCATCGCCAAAGCCTTGGTGTCGATGGCCCGAGTAGCCAAAGAGGTTCTGAAGGTTGGCGTGACCACAGTAGTAGGCAAAAAACATCCAATCAAACGGTGCGTTGTGGGCCACAAACACCGGTCGCTCCTTCTTTTTGTGCTGGGTCTCTTTGACCCACTCCAACACCCGCCCAATGGCCGCTTCCGGAGAGAGGCCTTCCGATTCGAGGCGAATGGGATCCAGTCGATTGACCGCCATCGCCGCATCCTCGAATCCGGGAAAAATGGGTCTCAGTTCAACATACAAATCTTCTTGGGGCTGATACACGCCTTCGAAACGCCGAACGTGTGTCGCCCCCACCGAGAGCAAGTTGTGGATACCCGGTGTGGGCCCTGAAGATTCGACATCAACGCAGTAGTAGTCCAAGCCCCTTCTATCCCTCTGTTTCGGCACCCGCGCAAGGCGTTAAAGCCCATCGGGTTTTGACCCCGACAGACCCCCAAAAACCAAACGAGACAGAGGACCGACCTTCAACCATTGGGCCTCGACCCCAAAAACCCGCCGAATCAAGTCCGAATCCAAAACTGCTCTCGGCGGCCCGAGCGAAGCCACACGCCCCCCCTCCAACACCAAAACCTGGGTCGAAAACCGCGCAGCCAGGTTGAGATCGTGAAAGGCGGCAACCACCGTGATGCCCAAAGCCTCGATACACGCCAATACCTCCAACTGGTGACGAACGTCGAGGTGGTTGGTCGGCTCGTCCAGCAAAAGAACCGTGGGTGTTTGCGCCAACGCCCGCGCCAGCATCACTCGCCGCCGTTCACCGCCCGAGAGAGTCTGAAAACGTCGATTTGCAAGATGCATGGTATCGGTCGCGGACAAAGCGCTTTTGACGGAGGCATGGTCGTCTTGACGCTCGGGCTCAAACCACCGTTTGTACGGGCTTCTCCCCATCAACACCAATTCCCCCACGGTAAAGTCGAAACGAACGTCGTCTTCTTGCCGAAGAACCGCGACCCGTTGCGCCAGGCCCTTGCGATCCAGCTCCGCGATGGATGTCCCCCCGACCACGATGTCGCCACCAAGACAGCCCACGCTCCGGTAGAGGGCCCGAATCAGGGTGGTTTTGCCACTCCCATTGGGGCCTACAAGCCCCAGGCGCTCCCCCGCGGCCAGCCGAAAACTGACATCGTCAAGAACCGTACGACTCTCAAAAGCCACGCTCAGATGGTCGACCCGGACCGATTCATCCGCCATCTTGAACCTGTCCAAACTTCCGGAGCACGACCAGAAAAAACGGAGCCCCAAGCATGCCCATCAACAGCCCTACCGGAAGCTCCTGCGGGGCCATCGCCACCCGGGCCACCGTATCCATCAGTCCAAGCATGGCCGCGCCGTAACACCAGGCCACGGGCACCAAACGTCGGTGATCCGGCCCCGTCATCGGTCTGAGGGCGTGGGGAACAATCAGACCCACAAAACCAATGGGGCCCGCAAACGCCACCAGGGTTCCGGTCAGAAGCGCCGAGACCCCCACCAAACACTTTCGCGCGTAGACCACGTCGAGACCGAGCGACAGCGCCGTCTCGTCTCCGAGGAGCAGGAGATTCTGCCACCGGACACTCACCACCAAAAAAATCAGCGGGCATCCGGCGAGGCCGATGGTCCATCCCAAGCTGGACCAGTCCGCTGACCCAAGCCCACCCATCAGCCAAAAGAGCATGCCCCGCACCGCGGTCGCCTCGGGCGTCACGTAGAGCAAAAACCCCGTCAAAGCGGTGCCAAATGCGCTCATGGCCACGCCCGCCAGCAACAACCGGACAGGCGGCATACGACCGCGGACGGAAGCCACCCGGACCACAACCATCATGGAAAGCAACGCAGCCCCAAAAGCGAAAAACGGCATCGTCCAGGGCCCCAGGACAGTGGCCCCTAGGGCGGACGAAAGGGCCGCGCCTACCGAAGCCCCCGAAGAGATCCCGAGAATGTAGGGGTCCGCAAGTTCATTGCGCATGACCGCCTGAAGCGCCGCCCCCACCACCGCAAGGCTGCCCCCGACAAAAAGTGAGCCCAACACCCGGGGCAGACGAATTTGCCGTACGATGCCTACCGAAAGCGATGGCTCATCACCGACTCGCCAGAACGTCAGGGCTTCCAGAATGTCCGTGCGGGAAACGTCGGCAGCCCCTATCCCGAGCCCCAAGAAAAGAGAAAGCACCAAAAAAGCCAACCCCAACGCCCATAGCCTTAAGTAGGACCGCGTCCTTCCTTGCCCCTCTTCGGGATTGGGCCCCATGGTCCCAAGCATGCCGTTAGGCCTCGCGGCCGCCCCAGAGGATCGACCGCGAAAATCCCAGCGCGATGACTTCAGTTCGGTCTACCGCAACCAACCGCCACGCTTCGTTCGTGTCGACTGTCACTGTTTGCCCCTTACGAACAATACGCTCTTCAACCGGCTCCGGCCCCTTTTCGAAAACCGCCTTGCCGATCAGAAGGTAGAGTGCAAGCGTCCCTTCGCTTCCGTCTGGCTTGGGCATCTTCTCCCCCGGCTCCAGGGCTACATGAAGGCCATAACCTTGAGCCGCAGAGAAAAAACGATGCGCATTCAAAACCTCCGCCCCAAGGGGCGCGCCTTTGTGACACGCATCGCTGGACTCGATGACACCAGGATTTTCAAGCGACCCGTGGGTCACCTCGAGAAGGCTTTCCTCATAGGCACGGGCCTCAAAAGCGGTGGTACGAAAAAGCTTGTCGCCCAAAAGCGCAGGCATGGGCGCCCGAAGTTGTTGGACTTCGCGACCCCTAGACGCCTCCCGCGCCACGAGGCCATGTTCTTTTTCGAGCTTGTCATCGTCTTCCTGACCGGGTGAGACCGACTCCAAGAAGGGCACAAGTCTTGACCAGGCCTCTATACGGGTCAGCGGGCGCTCCCGAGCGGCCACGTGAAACACGCCCTGGGCGCCAGCCTCTATGAGGAGGGCAATCGCCCGGCCGACATCAAAGGCGCTCACCGGAGTGACCGGACCCGCGTCACCCCCGGGCGAGGGGCCAAGGGTCTGCCGGAGGCCAGCGCGGTGCGCGAGGCCATCACACAAAAAAGGGCCGCCACGAACCACCAGGGCGTTTTTTGCGGCGCGCCCCAAAAAGGTTTCGCCGCGGAGCTGGCTTTGGGCGCACACCGAGCGAGGCTCTGGCAAATCACGCTCGCTCCACGGCCCTCCGGGTTGGCCAAAGACTTCGGACGTCGAAACCAGCACCGGCACCGCGCCGAACTCCCGAGCCCCCGCCGCAAGATGAATGGCCGCCTCCGCATTCCGCGCAAACGCCATCTCCTCGTCCGCCTCGCAGGCCGCCAAATCCAGACACGGTGTCATCACCACCGCCTTGGGCCTAACCTCTTTGATCGCCCGCCGAACGTCCCGCATCACCAACAAATCGACGTCCGGCTGGCTTCGGCAAGCCACCCCCGTATGGCTTATGCCGCGCTCGAGTCCTGGAAGCCCACGCTCCGGCCCTTGTAGGATCAGGATCATCGGTAAGTGACAAGAATCGAACCGTCTCTGAGATTTGGCGGCAAACGTCGGCGTGCTCGCTCGGCCGACCGACGACGACGGTAAGCCCCCAATCGAACCCGATGCCATACCCCTTTGCCCGGCACCGAAATGGTCAGAACATAAACCGTATGGCGCTTGAGCGCCTCCTCATAGGTCCGCACAAAAGTCTGGGCCTCTGCGAGCGACGAAAAAGCCCCCAACTGGATTCCATGTCTTCCCCGGGGCGCTTGGGTCCGAACCGAAAGCCCCGTTCGAGCACCCGCGACCTCAGCGCCCAATGTGGCGTTCGGGCCATCGGCCTCTGCCCCCCGACCCTGAGAATGCACCCCACCATCGCCCGCGATTTCGCGCCCCTCTTTCTTGTTCGTGTCGTCGACCTTTGCCCCCCGACCCTGAGAATGCACCCCACCATCGCCCGCGATTTCGCGCCCCTCTTTTTTGTTGGTGTCATCGGCCTTTGCCCCCCGACCCTGAGAACGCATCCCACCATCGCCCGGGGCTTCGTTCCCCCCTTTTGCATTCGCGTCGTCGGGCACCCCTGGAGCTCCCGAGACTTCAGCGCCCCAAGGGTTGAAAACAGAGAACCCGTCGCCAGAACGCGGCCCTTTTGGGGGCTTTTGGCCTTCCGCCCCGAAGCCATGGTGGGCTTGGCTTTGGGGGCGCACCCCGCCAAGAGCGGGTGGGGTCTCAGAAGGAACGAAGCGCGACGCCACCGACCCCTGTGGGGTCGTGCTCCGAGCACGAACCGCATCGCCCTCTGGTTCGATGCGGCCGCGGACCACGAAACCTAAAAAAAAGGACAGCCCTAAGGCTAAGGCCAGGAGCACCGGCAAAAGACCCGCAATGCGGCGATCCACACTCCATGACACCCGCGCGCGGCGTGGGCCCCGGCTCCGTTTGGAGGCCATGGAGCCAGATTCAAAAGCCACCGACATCGAACGCTCAACGCTCCTGACGAAAGACATGAAGGACCCCGTCCGATCCGTCGAAGGTCACCAGATCGTCGGCCCCGTCCCCGTCGATGTCTGGGCAGGCCACAGGGCCTGCCACACCATCGCCCGGCAGATCGACAAACTCCGGCGGATCTAAAAGCCCCCCACGTCCATCGCCCGACATGACGGCAATCGCTCCCATATCTTGAGAACCCACAGCCACATCCTCGTAGTCGTCCGCATTCAGAAGACCGGTGCAAAGCGACTGCGGCCTAAACGCCAACTCGTAGCGCTGGCAGCCCCCTCCGGAAGGGAAGTTGGCCGCCACCAATGACGAAGCATTGTTGCTGCGGTACACGCCCACACATCCTTTTGCCTCCCCTTCGGGTACCGAACTCACGACCGGGCAGTTGTCAAAAGCGGACCCTTGGGTGCAGCCGCCTTCAAACGCCCATACCAAATCGGCCTTGGAATCTTCTCTCGAATCCAAATTGGCGACAACCGCGATATCGATTTGTGCATTCACCGTCGGCTGAAATTCATTCCAATCCCACCGAAATCCTCCCCGCGACTTCACAAAGCCGAAACCACTCAGGGTCGAGACAAAGAAGTCGTCCTCCGTCCCTTCGCTCAAAAAGCCTGCGGTGATGCTCTTCGGAATGATGACACTGTCGAGCGCGCCTACCCGTATGCTGCGAGGCACACACATGCCACAACCGTCCGGCATGGTCGACTGCCTCCGCGGATCGTCTTTACAGCGTTTGCACAGCCACAAGGTGGACCCCTCCGGAGCTTCTCGACACGCCCCACTCATCACGTCCGGACCCTGGCAAAAGTAGTCTACAACCTCTTGGCACCCGCCTCGATTTTCGAACATCAGCTGCGCGGAATCGACCACCAGCAAATCGACCATGGTGTCCCGCGCTTCACAAAACCCATTTTCGCACTTTTCACCGGCTGGGCAGCCGCACTCTCTAAGCGAGGTTTCACACACCGGCTGCAACGTCGACAAGCATCGTCGCGCTGAAGAACACGGCCTTTGGTTATACACTGCTTTACTTCGGCCCTGCCCTGCGATGGCGAACCCGGTTCGAATCGGGTCCTCAAAGCTCCGATCGAGGTATCGAAAGGGTGCAACACCCACAGCGTTATTGGCGGTCATGGCGTGGCGCGATACAAACTGAACCTCATCGCCTGAGCCACGAAGAACCACGATCTCGGCATTTTCGCATGGACACCGTCGACTCGGCCCCTGGGGCGTGTGGCACGCGCAGTCGGCGTTTTCTTGGCAAACGCGGTCTTGGCAACTGGCTTGGCGGCTGTTGACAACGGCAATCTCGGCGCGGGCTTCACCGTTTTCCGGAAGCACCTCGCCCAGCGCAAGACCAGCGGGAAGAATGCCAAGCCCCTCAGGCGGCAAGACGATAGATGCGGCCTCGGGAACCTCGTTCAAGTCGCGGACAACCGCAAGGGTTGTCCGGCCAAACGAAGGCACCGCGTCGCGACCGACCGTACAGTTTTCTTCTGTCCCTTCGCAGCCCAAAACGACCGCATCGAGTCCACTTCCCCCGGTGACCGAACCCACCGACAACGATAAGGGCCGAAACACGCCCGGCACCTGGAGCGTTTTGGAACTCACCATCCGAATGGGGGGCGGGATGGCCACGGCAAAGCCCAACGCGCCCGTGCCCCCCGCGCTTTCAATTTCTGCGGCACGCACCGTAATTTCACCGGTGCCTGCTTGCTGAGGTAAACGCACCCGAACTTCAGCTTCTCCATCGGTCCCCGTAACCACTTCGAGGGTCTCACGTCCGACGTCGTCGGGGCCGATAAATTCGACGCCATTCAGAGTGGAACGGAAATTCACCGCCACACCCGGGACGCGATACACTGCGCGGTTCGAAGGCGCGTTGGAGACCGCTTCAATACGGACCACCGAACTCAACTCGGTACCGGGCCGACCCACTTGATTGTCACCCTCAATCTTCTGAAGGCGGGTATCCTTGGGAATCACCACCTTGAGCGCAACCGCCGCGTTTTTGGTTTCGTCGCCAGAACCGTCGGTATCAAAGCGTTCATTGCACCCCTCCGACAGGGGTGGACTGTTCGCTTGGTCATTGGCGAAGGTGAGCACATACACGATGTGACGACCACGAGGCACCCTCGGAACTTCCTGCTCAGTGAAGGGATAGTTGTACTCGCCCGTGCCTGAGGGTACCAGGTCGATAGCCTCCCCGAGAGCGGCCTTTCCCTCAAAGAAGGAGCAATTCAAATTGGCATTTGTTCGCCCTCCCACATCGAAAAAGCGAACAACCATCCACCCGGTCGCCTCCTGAACCGCAGCGTTCGGAAAACTGACGACCAACGAAGGCTCCGTCTTGCAGCTCAGGAAGACCCACGAGCCAAAAAACAACACCCAAAAATTTCTCCAAAAAGGCATCATCCCCCGTTTGTGCGAAACCACCGAAGAACCGCCTTTCGACTATCCGTCAGACAGGAAACGAACACTTCTGCAAAACCATCTTGGTCGAGATCAGGCAGAGCAAAATCCAACCCGGGTTCACAGCTGGTCTTTTCTTGGCACACCGAAAGATCGATTCCATCGGGCGCCAGCGCCAACCCCTTGTTGCTCGCCCCGAGCCACATGCGCACGCTTTTTTTTGGCTTCGGTGCGCTCGCCAAACCCCCCAAAGAAAAGCACCGCGAGATCGTCGTGCCCATCTCCATTCAGATCGCGCACGTTGAGGCGGCTGGGCTGCACCGGATCGGGAATGGGTACCCCAAATTCATCGACCGTAGAAAGCGGAAGGAGGGACAAGGTTGCACCGGGGACACTGTTGACATCACCAAAATCATGGATATCCCGCGAGGCGCCAAAAATGACCCGAATCACCCCTGGATCAGTAAGAACCCCTCCTCCCGGCTCAAAAGTGGTCAGAATCACCACGTCCTCGAACGGACTGCATCCGCGCTCGGGCCGAAAGGGATGGCACTGAAAGTGGCCCCGCACGATGTCGCGTACCGGTCGAACCGCGCCAAACGGTTCGGCCCCCGCGCATCGAATAAGGGGCGGTCCTTCTTGCATGGCCTCCGGGTAGCGCACAAAGGTCCGCCCAGCCGCTCCTGCCAGTCCGAAGACCACCGCGCGTGATGCCGGCAAGGCCTCGGTTTGGTCGCCCCCAAGGTTCACGACGTCAAAAGCCTCCGCTTTGCTGCCAAGCAAGGAGCACTGGCACCCCTGTGTTCCGTTGTAAAGCGCCTGCGCGTCGGGGGCGACGAGTCCAGAGTAGTAAATATTGAGCGGAGTTCCGGCGCTCGTGAGGGCCGCAAGATCGCTCTTCCCGTCTCTATCGAGATCCGCACTCCTGAGAATCACCCGTGTCCTTGCCGTGAGCCGCAGGCGACACGCACAGCGCACCGGAGGGGGACTTTCGCAACCCGAGGTGGATTTTTCGACCTCTACGCAGACGTTTCCGTTCGGCGTACTGGAGCACGCTTCTGTGGCTGACGAACACTCGCTGACACACGGCGTACGCGAACCGCATGACCAGGTTGCACAATCACCCTCGAGCAGACCCGTTGCCCCATCGTGGGGGCGGAGCATGCCTCCCACCCACTCAAAAACGTACAGAAAGACTTGGGTTCGATCGACGTCCGGAGAGGTCGCAACCGCCACCACCGGTCGCTCGCCAATCCCGTCCACACCCAAGTCGTAGAAAAATCCGTGAAGGGCCGCACCCCGTTCGTTCGGAAACCTGAACGAAGCCACCGCCTCGGATGCCATCGGGTTGAAGACCTGAAGCTCCGCCCCGCCGTCGTCGTCGACCAGAACCGCAACCTGGTCGGCTTCACCAAGCGCCCCCGGAATGCGGGTCAGGCTCACCACCGACTGTCGGTCTTCAAGCTCGATGTCGTCTTGGCATTCAAACGGTCCGAGCGCATCAACACAGTCCACCTGAAACACAACCTCGGGGTCAGGCCGCCCGACCACGCCCGCGGAAACGCTACGAATGCCGTCGCATTCTTCCACGTCAAGCTCTGGGCGCGCGCGACCTTCGCGGTCGGTGAGCTGAACCTGGGTAGACACACGCCCGTCTCCGCGCTGTATCGAAAACAGGATGGGCAGGTTGGAGCGACCGGGTTCGACGTCGCGTTTCAAGCTTCCGCACGAGCCGCCGCACGCAAAACAGTCGCCGGTGGCGACGGTACCGCACACCGAGGTGTTCACACAGACTTCCGCTCCCGGTGAAGAGCGCGCCCCCTCCACCAGCGTCAGCCTCGGGGCCTGCCCGTAGTCCGAAGGTTGGGGGCCATCCCCGCAGGCGGAACTCAATCGAAAGGAGGACGGGGCAAAAGCGTTGAGGGCCACAACCTGCTTGGCCACCGGTTCGTTGGCCTCGAGAATCGGGCAGCTCTCGGTCACCGCCCGGTGGAGTGCTTCTTGCCCGGCGGCGCCCCCTTCATGCAAGCGAAAGCAATAACACGCGTCCAAGAGCGGCTGCGTGGACGCCGCGTCTTCGCCCGCCTGCCCGGGAACCTTCGGCCCCCGGGCCTCAAGGTGAACCATCACCACCCCCCAAGGGTTCTGGCCATCGTCCTCGGGGATGGTGGGCATCTTGAGCTCAAAGCCGCCATCGAGGGGGTACGCATGAAAGAAACGCTCCGATTTGAGGGCTGTCGGCAACCCCACCGGGCTCATGCCTCGCGTGGGGGCAAAAGCGCCCACTTCATCACACGAAACAAAGCGGGCGGGCCCGTCCGCAGAGGCGGGGAGAACCGGCTGAAAAACCGTCGCCGCAAGCAACGTCGTGAGGCTCTTGGTCGTCTCGTTCGGAAACTGAAGCGAAAGCTCTGCGTCCACCCCTCCGCAGGCCACCGCCACAAGTCCGAGAGGCCAGACCGGCCCCTTCCAGGTGACCCCCGTTTTCATAACCCGGTCACCACACCACCATCCCGAATTTGCACCGTCACCTCATCCCCCCCTTGTTGGGCGACAAAGATGGCAGCGGAAGTCCCCAAGAGCACCACCGCAAGACCGGTCCAAAACCACCAGCGACTGGTGATCGGGCTCTCTTTGGACGCCGCCGGCAACACTTGAAAACGAAGAGGGCTCTCGCGAGAACCCAGTGCTCTCAGGGTCCCTTCCCACCGGTCCACGGCTCTGAGCAGATACTCCACCCGATAGCCTTTTTCGTCGGGGGGTACGGAAAGCGCGGGAATCACGATGGTCCCACTCGGATTGGCCGAGCCGGTGACCTGCGTGTAAACCTGTACACCTTCGCGGCGAAAGAACAGTTGAACGTGATCCACCAAACGCAGTGGGTCGGTGAGCGTCACCGAAATGGCGACGGGGTTGCCGGGCCGAACCTCAACCACCCCCTGGTGATCAAAAAGAAGCGCCCGGCGCTCACTGGGCGCCTGAAGCGCCCGCGCGTGGCAACTTTTGATTTTGGGAGGCACATCGGAAGGCATCTCATAGTCTGGATCCAGGGCGAGCAGGATCTGAAAAGCGCGCTGACACCGCTCCTGTTGCGCGTTGACCGCGTTAACAAAGGCCTTGAGCCGATAGATTTCGGCCACGTCCCACGCGCAGTTCTTGGTGTGCTCAATGGCCCGCTGAAGGGTTCCCGCGGCACGATCAAATTCCAAGCGATCGTATTGCTGTCGGGCCTTCCCCAGGTGGGGGTTGGAGCGACAGTCCACCGAGGGGAGTTGCGCCAAAGCGCCGGAAGACCAGCCCACGAACAGGGTAAGCACCGCGAGCCCACCTCCGACGGCGGTGCGCACGCGGGAGTAGGCTGATCTGCGAGTAAACCACACGACGGAGCACCCTAGCCCCCAGGGCCTCCGCCATCAAGGCAGATCTCCTCCCCCGGCGGCCTGCTGCTTTTTTGACGCATGCGTCCCGCCATCTGTTCGCCCCAACACGGGGCCGTTGATTTTCCCGAGTGAGCGAGATCACGCGTAAAAAAACGTGGTTCCGTTGTAAGTTCGTGAGAGATCCTATCGACTTCGTGGATCCCATCCCCCTACAATAGCTCGCATGCCCCAATCCCGATCCCGCTCTTGGATTCTCCCCGCCTCAGGCGCTTTTTTGACCAGCGCTCTGGTTACCCTCGGTCTATTCTCCTTGGGCCCCGGCTGCCAGACACGATGCTTCGGGAGCACCGACTGCGGCGGTGGGCATTTCTGCAACTCGCTGGGACGCTGTGAGGTGGAGTGCTTCAGCGACCGAGATTGCCTCGAGCCACCAGGATGCAACAGCAACAATCCCACCGCGTGTGTCGCAAAGGGTGTCAAGTGCAGCAGTCAGGGTCGCTGTATTCAAGGAAATACAGGACCCGAGGGCGGCGTGGTGGCGGCAGTCCCGCTCACGGATCGGCCCACCGAAGTCGAAGGCTGGGACGACCCACCGGCATCGGGCGTGGCGTTCATTTTGAACAGCGTCTCCGTCGAGGGCAAAGACCAAGGCTTTAACGTCGACCAAAATTGCGCGCCGGGTGAGGCGTGCAACGACAATATCCTTCATCCCGTGGGGACACTCGGGAACGATCAAATCCGACAGGGCGTCATCGGCGGTCAATCGCTCCTGCTTGTCGAATTTGCCGGGCTAGACCAACCCTATCGCGGTGAAGATGAATCCCTGACCCTCAAAGTTTATGGCGCCAAAGACGGTGACGATGTCCTCTTTCCGACCAACAACTTTGAGATCCCGGATGGACACACCAGCTGCTGCGAGTTCAAGATCAACCCCCAGTCCATCGTCAGCCCCCCGACCCAGGCTCGTTCTCGCGCCCCCGCACGCATCGAGCGGGGAGAGCTCCAATCGTTGGCGCCGGTGCCCATTCAGTTCACGATCACCTTGGCGAAACCACCCCATCCAGAAATTCGTTTCGAGAAAGTGGTGCTTAAAGGTCGCCTTTCTGCGGACCTTTCGAAACTTGAAGATGGGATTATGGGCGGCGCCGTCCCGATCAACACCCTGGCGCAAACCAACAACCCATACTGCACTACACCATCCGATGCGCGGTGCCCGGCGCTCGGCAGTCTTCCTTTCGATTCGACCCTTTTCGATTTGGTCACCAATATGGTCAGCCGCACCGCCGATATCGATCTCGACGGGGATGGCCTTGAATGTGGGACCGACACCGACAGCGACGGCATCGTCGATCTTTGCTGCGACGGCCCTGGCCCCAACCAAGACTGCCTCACCTCCCGAAACACATGCGCCGGCCGGGTGGTGCCCCCCACAGACCCAGCTCGCCCGAGCTCGTGCGGACAAAGCGAACGTATGAAAGACGGCTACTCCATCGCCATGGGATTCTCCGCGGTGCGCGCCAAAATCGTAGGTTTCGGCCTGTAGCCAGGTGAGAAACCCACCTTCCTTTCGGCCGATGCCCCCACCCCTACGAGCCCGGCGGAAGTGCATGTTAAAATGCGAAGCACATGCAACATCTCTTTCTCGTCAAAAGTATGGGCCTTGTGGTTGTTTCTGCGGCGCTCGCTTGCGGAAGCACCCCTGAAGAAAATGGCGCCGACTTCGACTTGGCCCAAATCTGGCCAAGCGAGCGTCCGATTTGCTTGAACTACAAAACCACACCCGCCACCGAGTCCGAACGGAGGCATCTCAAGGTGGGCGAAACAGTCACCCGCGGCGTGCAACTGCAAAACCGCGGCCGCAACCCCCTCGAAATCACCAGCGCAACCCTTCAGGACGCTTCCCGTGATCATTTCAAACTGATCGGACTCAGCCACACCAAGGACCCCGCCTTGGTCCAAAGCCTGACCCTCACCACCAACCAGATAGCCATCCTCAGCTTTGAATACCGCCCCCAGGCCGCCGGCTGGGACACCGCCTCCCTCTGGGTCGCCTCAAACGCCCAGAACTTTCCCAATTTCGAATTGCCGATCGTCGCCGTGGCCAGCCCGAGCAACGCCGACGCCCAATGGGAGCCCACCGGCGACAAACCCGAGGCAGGCTTCCGCCTTGGCATCGAACTTTGCCCTCCAGACGCCGACCCCTACGACTAAAGAGCGCATCTCATAACCCCCAGGACCTGGACTGACCTGGACCTGGACGTCCAAGTCCAGGCTATGCTTTGCCTTCTCGTCCGTGCCCCATCGCTTCCTGATTGATTTTGGAGTCGAGATAGCCCGAGGACTAGGGGCGGCCGCAGAAGTTGGCGACGCCGGTGCAGGCGCTCATTTCGGGCCCGCTGGTGGCACAGCCCGCGGTGAGGGTGACCTTGAGGCGGTACTGGCTGTTGGTGTCAAAATCGTCTCGATCGAGGTCGGTGAGCCTAAAGAAGTGATCACCCTGGCCGGTCATTTCTCGAAACACCACAAAGCAGTTTTCACGTCCGCCGCCGTAGTTGCCTACGGACTCACCCACATCAAGGTCTACGGCGTTGTCCTCCGGGCTGTATTGACATGGCTCGGGGTCTTCAGGGCTCACGAGCCCGCGGCAGCGCTGCCCGTAGCCGCCGTACCGTCGGCCGGTGCCGAAAAAGAAGGCTTGCAGTTCTACTTCGCTGGCCGGCATTTGAAGTTCAAGCCGGATGAGCCAATCGCCATTTTGGTCCGCATGCACCGTATCGGTCGGGTCTGGGGGACCGGGGATGTGAAAACGGTACCAATCCTGATCGTTGGCATAGCCAATGTACCCGGTGACCGCCGGAAACTCGATGGTCTTTCCGCTGGTCGAGGTGCTTGCCATGATGACCTGGGCTTGCTCGCGACCCTCGCTGTCGCTCTTGGGGGTCTTGAAGTCTTCTCGGCCATCGGGATCATTTCGCACATCGACGCGAAGGGTGTAGGGCGTGCCGGCATCGAATTCGTTGTCCTGAAAATCTCGAACCACGAGGAAATACGTGCCGGACTCGGAGGCCACATGGGATGTCCTCAGATTCTGGGACCGCGTCGACCCATCCCTACGAAACCGCGTGGCTTTGCACAGGTCGCCATCACGGGCTTCGCAGATAAGCGTGGTGCCATCCTTATCAAAAAGCGTAAATGAAAGATCAACCGGTGATGTTCCCATGTCCGCCGACACCTGAATGAGTTGATTCCTTCGGGGCACATTGATCGCGTAGTAGTCCACGTCGGAAACGCCGGCGATGTAACCCGTGACCTGAGCTCCGCTCGAGAGCACCGTTGCCGACCCCGGATCCTCATTGGGGTCCGGCGTTTCATTGGAGTCGGGTTCGTTTTCAAGCGTCACTGTGAGCGCGTAGTTCCTCCCGAGGTCCGCATGCAGTCCATCGGCAGGATCGTCCTCAATACGAATGTAGTACCGTCCTTCTTTGTTTCCCACCGCTCGGTTCTCAGGCGCCCAAACCCCTTCAGGTTCAAGCGAATCCGCAATGACCTGGGCATTGTCGGGGTCCGAGACCACATCCGGCCCCCAAAGTTGCCACCGGAGTCTCGTCGGTGAGTCATCCTTGGGGTCCGGCGCGACCGCAATGCGAATCAATCGATCCCGCGGGACATCCACCTGAAACCAGTCCTCGTCGCCTTGAACCCCGAGGGTGCCCCTGACAGGCGCACCGAGGGTGACCGGCGTGGATTCGGTGACCAACCCATTGGGCTCGTTCGAATCGGTTTCATCAAGCAGGGTGGCCTGGATGAAATAGGCATTCCGGCGATCAAGGCCATCGTTGCCCGTGTCACGAACCACCGCACGATATTCACCCGCCGTTTTTGCCACCAGTTGAATATCGACGACCTGAACGCCCTGGCCCGAAAACCCTTTGGTTACCAGCGCCTTCCCATCGGGGCCAAAGAGCGCAACCTGGAGCCGTATCGGACTGATGGTTGTATCGTTGGTGACCATCAGCTGAAGAATCTTCCCCGGGGTGGGCACCATCAGGACCCACGGATCCGTGTCCCCCACAAACCCAATGTAATCGCTCTTCCTGACTGCGTTCTCAAGGACACAGGCCGTGGTATCCGTACAGTTGTCGGCGACCCCCGCAACATCCATGGGGCCGGCGTCACCGGTAGGCTTGGTGTCCTCCGGACTCCCACAGGCAACAAAACCAAAGACCAAACCGACAAGGCCGAGGCCAAGAGCTGAACGAAGCATCAAAGTGTCTCCTATGGGCTTTTGACGGGATTCCCAGTCAAACAATGGGTTTCAGGATCAAAGTCCGTCGGGCGATGAAACGCATCCGAGGGAATTTCGACCTCCGGAAACGGCGGGTCGCGAAAATCAGGAAAAATGTAAGTCTGCTCCACACACGCAATGCGAAAGGTGCCAAAATCCGACGGGTCATCAAACGGTGCTTGATCCACATAAAGGAAGATGCGGTTTCGCCCCGAAGCTTGGGTGTGCGCGAGGGTCACGTTGCTGACCCTAAAATCGTAACAAGACCGACCAGCCTGAACGATCTGAATTCGCGGGTCGCCTACCGGGAGATCATCGAGGGTCCGATTCTTGACTTCGTAGCGGTACGCGATCGAAGAACGCTGGGCCGCATCGTTCAACACCGGGTCTGAGTGCCCTCGAATCTCAGCGGCATTGGGTGCAGAGTCGAAATCGAGGTCGGCTCGAGAGTCATCGGCCACGGGGTTGGTTCCGTTACGAAGCTCAACCACATCGGGAAACCCATCGGCGTCGGAATCTTCAAAGCTGCGACGGGTACCCACAAACCGCTCCTCGCAATCCAAAAGACCGTCCCCATCGGTGTCTACCCGGTCCAAACCTTCGGTACAGTCTGCGTCGGTGGGGTCCAATGGATCAAAGCCCGACGATGCCAGGCGCACCTCCAAAAAATCGCTGAAGCCATCGTCGTCGGTATCTTGAATCAATCGGTCGGTCCCCACGTTGAGCTCCTCGTCGTCACTCAGTCCGTCTCCGTCCGAATCCGGACTGGCACGTCCAATCCGATCGTTGCGCCCAGCAAAAACAAGACTTGGCCGGGCGTTAAGATTGACCGCAAGCAGACTTTTCAGGGTGAAGACCCGGCGAATGGAGGTAAAATCAAACTTCAAGAAGTTGATTTCCTCCCCATTGGCAAAGCTTCGAAAGGTTCCGTTGCCCACATCGGCCATCAGAGACAGGAGACTCTCCGCTTCTTCTTGCACGCCGATCCACCGGCACCCCCTCGCCGCCGCACATGTCTGAGCCGTCGTTTCGGATTGACACCGCCCGTTGCCCCCTTCGAGATCGTTATCGGTGCACCTCGCCCCGGTTCCGAGGGCGCCCAATACCAGCGTCGTATGGAGTCGAATTTCTTTGGGGCGATGCACCCGTTGAAGCTCCGCGATTTCGCCAACCCTTTCCAAGATGGAGCTTCGGGTGTTGTTGGGAGGGAGGACCGGATTGGGCAACCCGTCGGACAAGAAGATGATCGAATATTTCGAACGCGCCAGGTCCTCTTCGTCGGCGTTCATCATGTCGTCGCTCAATACCCGATGGATGTTTGCCAATGCGCTTTCGTAGTCGGTGGGCTGCTCGGCCAAGCCCAAACGCACGATCGCGTTGTCAAGCTCGGTCTGGTCTCGCGTAAAGCCATCGTTGCCCATGGCATTTTGGGTCAACACATTGGTCGCGGCCGCAAACTGGATGATGCCAAACTCCACACCGGGATCTTGAATGTAGGCATCCACAACTTCTTGAACTGCGGTCAGCCGGCGCCCCCCTGGATCGGTTCGAACCATCGACTGGCTGGTGTCGACGACAAAAAGAATCTTGACCGGAAAGTCCAGCGTTGTGGGATCTTCGGTGCAAAAATTCGACTGGATGGCCAACTTGTTGTCCACCGGACCGTCTCCCAATCCCGGTGTTTGAAACAGATCAACGTCGGTGCACGCCAAAAACAGAGGCAAGAGCCCAAGGGTTCGATAGGTCGAATTGATCAGCCCTTCCAACGCGCGTTCCGATCTCCTTTGTGCTCTGGTCATACCCCGTAACGAGCCTTTGTGGCAGTCCCCGAACACGCTCCTTGTAATCCCCACACCTACGGTTTCGCTGTGAGTCCCACACAGTCGGCGGCCAGATCCAGCGCATCTGGGTCTTTAAAGTCTTCGGGTTTGAGTGTCACCACACCCCCCGGAGGATCCTTAAAATCAGGCGCAACATAGCGGGAGCGCACGCAGGCCAGCTTGAAGCTCCCAAAGTCGTTCGGGTCATCAAAGGGCGCTTGCGCCACATAAACAAAGATGTCGTTTCGGCCAAAGCTATCGGCCTCGCCGGGGCGCGCAATGGGGGTTTGTAGCTGCACGTTTTTGACCGTAAACCCATAACACCGACCGCCATCCTTATCCGGTTCTAGCTCCGAGGTTTGGTACCTGTAGGCCAAGCTCGGCCTGGCCGACCCCTCCCCCACACCCACCGAAGTGTGAATCCGAATTTCATCACCATTGGATACGCCATCGAGATCGGAGTCAGACAGCGCATCGGCTTTGGATGGATCCGTCCCACTGAGAAGCTCCAAGCCGTCCGGCACCCCATCGGCATCGGTATCAAAGAGCTCCGTAGAGGTTCTCAGCAAGAGTTCTTCACAAAGCAAAAGACCGTCTCGGTCGTTGCCATCAGACAGTTCACGGCTGTCGTCGCAGCCTGGGCTCGCCACCGCTGGATCCAAGCCCCCTCGCCGGAGTGTCCACTCGATATTGTCCCCAAAGCCATCCCCATCGGAGTCTCGACTTAGGCGATTCAATCCGTTCTCAAACTCAAGGTCATCCGAAAGACCGTCGCCATCGCTATCCACCAACAGGCCCGATTGGGTCGCAATGACATTGCTGTTGGAAACGATGAGGTTCTTCAAAGCGTTTTCTCTTTTGATCGTCGTGAGATCGAAGCCCAAAAAATCGATCTCCTGCGCACTCGAGAAATCACGAAAGACTCCCTGGCCGATGTCTGCAAGCCCGCCTAAAAGAGCTCTCGCTGGCTCCGGACACACGAAATTCACGGTCCCGATGGTGTAGCAACCATTGGCATCAAGCGCGCCGACCAGGCTTGGGTCGAACAAAAAAGCGGTATGCAATCGAAGTTCGCCCACACCAAAATTCTCGGCCAAGTCCATGATGTCTTGGACCGCAGCATTGATCTGGTAAGGCTGATTGTAGTCTTCGCTCCGCGCCAAATAGGGAAGCTGGGTTGGGTTGGCACGAATCGCATCCGGATTCTCGCAAAAGAAAATATTGGTTGAGGCATCACAGAGTCCCGCCCGCTCACTCTCTTGGCTGCAGCACTTGGGAAAGGGATCCCCATCCGACAAAAACAACAGCACGTATTTGGTGCGGGCCAATTCCGCGGAAGATACGGCAAGCATGTCTTGGGTGAGCACTTGAAAGGCCGTTGAAAAGGCACCCTGGTAGTCGGTCACCGAGTCCGCAATGCGCAGACCCTGCACAGCGTTTTGGAGCACCTGCTGATCACGCGTAAACGCCCCGCTCAAATCGACACCAAAGGGGTCGCCCGCGGTAATAGACGAACCCGGTTTGGTCAACACTTCGTTCACCGCATTGAAGCTGATGATGCCAAAAGACACCTGAGGACTGGCCCTCAAGCGAAGAATAACTTCTTCTACGGACAGCGCGCGGCGCGTAGGGTTGTCGACAAACTGCATGCTTTGAGAGCCATCGATAATAAAAAGGATTTTGACCGGGAAGTCGGTCGGTCGCGGCGGGTCGGTGCACACCGTTCCTTCGATCTCTAAAAGGTTGTCGACGAAGGTCACTTCAACGTCATCGATAACCTGTAGACCGCCGTCCGTGCAGGAAAGGACCACAGAACCCATAAGCGCGAGAAGGTGAGGCGCAAAAACGCTCCGCCTACACGGCGGGCAATGGATAGCAAGAACCGACACCGTTTTCCTCCTCTTCACAAACGCGAAAAGGCGAACCCGAAGGTTCGCCTGATCACACTCTCATGTTCCGACTTGTCGCGCGACAAGCATCGCTACTCCAAAGCCCTACACAAGTCGTCGCCTTCGGTAGAGGAAGAGACCAAGACCACCCACCAGCGCAAAAGACCACCCAAAACCACTTGCCCCTGGCAGACCGCTCACACACTCACACCCACCGGCACCTTCACCGTCTACAGCGTGAATGGTCATCACCGCCTCACTGGTGTTGCGTCCGCTGAATTCAGTATCATCGAAAATCAGCTCAGCGCTCAGCCTGACGGTGTAAGTGCCCGGCCGTTCCGGCCGAAACTTCGCTTCTTGGCCAGAAAAGTAGTTGTACCGGAAGAGGTTCGAAACCGTGACCGAACCAGCAGGGAACTTCACGCTGCCCCGATCGCCGTCAGGACCATCCAGAACCTGCCAGGTATAGCGCATGGCCACGTTCTCCCGGTTGCTGAAGACCTCCAAGATGCGATCCTCGTTGACGTTCATCGTCACTTCCGGCCGAGCCAACACCGTAAAGGTCGTGTTGGGGTCGAGGCACTGGTCGGGCGCGTTCCGGTCCAGGACAAAGCAAAAGTGGTCGTCGCATAGGTCACCGTGTCCGTCCCGGTCGGTATCCTTCAGGTCCTGGTTGGCGACGTCCGCGCAGTTATCCTGCGCGTTTGGAACGCCGTCACCGTCCAGGTCTCCGTCGCAGGCATCGCCGATGCCATCTTGGTCTTGGTCCTTTTGGAGAAAGTTGGAAACCGCCAAGCAGTTGTCCACATGGTCCGGAACGCCATCGTCGTCGGTGTGGGATACGCACTGGGGCGAATTGGGGTCCGCCGAAAGGGGACATACATCGTCGGGGTCGTTGATCCCGTCGTTGTCATCGTCGGCATCGCACGCGTTGCCCAACCCATCTCCGTCGGTATCAAGCTGCGACGGATTCGGGATATGGGTGCAAAGATCCGCGGTATTCGCGATACCGTCGTCATCGATGTCTGGGTCACAGGCATCCCCGATTCCGTCCGAATCCGCGTCCGCTTGGTTCGGATCCGCGGCATCGAGGCAGATGTCACAGGCATCACCGACTTGGTCACCATCGGTGTCGGTCTGATCCGGGTTCGACGCAAAAATACAATTGTCGAAGTCGTCCTCAAGACCGTCGTTGTCATAGTCGTCTGAGGGACCATAGGTGTCACCGATGTCGGTGTTGTTGATGAGAATCGCGGCGCCACCGCCACCACCACCGCCACCACCGGTCTGCTCCGGTGTACCACAGAGGCCACCCGAACATTCACCGCCGTTGTCGCCGGAGTTCTGCGCAAACGCGCCGGGTGGCATGGCGAAGACCAGCCCTGCCACCAAAGATGTTGCCCACAGATTGATTCCCTTGCTCATGGCCTCATAGCACAGCCAGTTTCGTGCCAACTCAGATCCCCTCGTTTTCGCGCCCAAATGGGGGGTATGGCCCCCTCACGAGCGCTTCGTTCCTGGGGGGGCGGGCCCCCTTTGCCGCAACGGGGCCCCTTCTTGTGCCCCAAAGGGTCAAGGCCTTGCGCGACTGTTCGCTTTGCCGCAGCATTCTTGCACAGCGCCCTCGCCGCCCGCTACGCCCCGAGTTCGACCCTCGAAAAACCAGATCTTTTGGGCCGAACCTATGGGTCAGGGTCGGGACAGGTCCGCCTGCCCCACACATCCGCACTCAAGAGCTTGCCCCTTTTTCCTGCGCCTCAAGCTCAACCCAGCGCAGCAATTTTTATTGTCATCACTCCACATCGATGTACGTTTCAGGAGTACCTCGTGGTTTGACAGCGCGCTCGGTTGGGCGCTACCCATTGAAAGGACCATGCGCGCCAGACGACCAGTCGTCCTCTTGTTTTCGCTGTTCCTTGGAGGCGCCCTCCTGGACTTTCCAGGGATACCCATGAACCACGCAAACATCGCCCTGGCCAAAAAAAAGCGAAAGAGGCGGCGCGGGCGTAAAGCCCGAAAAAGGACTCAAAGGCGATCTTCAGCGAACGAGCCTCGAAGTACACCCAAGAATCCGGAGCCGGCGAACGAGGCCCCCGCACAAACGCCGCAATTTCGAGGCCCTACCAGAATCGATTTTGACGATCGACTTATTCAGGGGCAGACCAACAAAAGCGGCGCCGTCTACCTCTTTGATCGTAAAGAATCGGGGATTTCTAGCATGGTCCGAAGACGGAAATCCTTCAAAAGACTGACCATCAAGACCATATTCGACCAGTGATTGTGTCGAAACACAGGATTCAAGGTCGCCCATGACCCACGCACTGCTTCAGATTTTTGTCTTTCGCGACAGCGAGTACGTTGGGAGCGAGGTTTTTGTCGAATCGGAAGTCGTCATCGGAAGAGGCGATGATGCACAACTTCGACTCGACGAATCCGGCATCGCTGCCCATCACGCCCTTTTGAAACACGAGGAAGGGCAGGTGAGCCTCCTGGATCTCGGCAGTGGAAACACGTTCATCAATGGGCAGCCAATTGAACACACCGAGGTCACACCGCGAGATGAGATTCGCATCGGCAGCCATACGCTCAAGTTCAAGTTTGTCACGCCCAAAGGGAAACGAAGCTCGGTTTCTGCGGCGAGTCATCCCACCCGGCGCGTTCCACCCCCGCCCCCTCCCCCGAGGGGCGCTTCCCTTTTGGCAAAGGACCTCGCCCCAGACCCCTCGGCGGGCTCGTCAGGCAACGTCAGCGCTTCCATTGATCTTCTGATCCAAAAGGAGCTCTCTCGGGACCTTTCTCGCCGTCGACCTAAGGACGATACGGGGTTCGACTCCGAGTCGCGTACCCACTTCGACTCGGGCAATATCGTTGCGCTCCCCGCATCCACTTCACCGAGGTCAAACGGGCAACAGGAGCCCGCCTTCGACAGTGTCGACCAAGCGTTTGAGTCCACGTTCACACCCGCCGCAGGGCTACCGACACTCGCCTCACCCGATTACGAAACGGTCGAAGAACCCAGCACCCGGTTGCTCAAACGCGCACCGGTCAACGGCGCACCCACCCCAAAGAGGACCCCCACAAAGGGGCCGGGCGCCCAAGCACCTGTTCCTCACTACGAGCTTGAGCCCACCGCGGTCGAGGTCGAAGACCACGCCGAAGAAATCGATCCCGAAGAAATCGAAGCCGACCTTCGACCGGGGTTTTCTCTTCGAGAGACGCTCAAAAAGCCCGATCCCAAACCCCCAAAAGGGGCCAGGACTCCGACCCCCGCGTTGGAGATTGTTCATTTTTCCGCGGACGAAGTCCGCGCCCTGACGCTCTTGCGGACCGGTGAACGCTTCACGGTCAAAGGTCAAAAAGGAGGCAACGACCCTTTTAAGGCCTTTCGTCTCGCGCGGGTCAACAAAAGCGGAGAGGCGATCGTCGAGTTCCCCAAATCCGCAACCGGAAAAATCAGCGACGGTTCCGAAAAGGTCAAGCTGGATGCCCTCAAAACTTCGGCCTATGCGGTTTCGAAGAAAGGGACCCTCTACCGGACACAGCTCAAGAAGGGTAAGACGGCCACCATCTGTCTTGGTCAATCCGAATACCGGCTTCGCTTCGTCCATCCTCCGGCCCTCGCCACCGACAACTTTCAATTCCGAATAGACCGGCTGGTCGCCAAAGCCATCGGCTTTGCCGTGGTTCTTCACTTGGTAGTGGGCGCCATGGTGGGATTGGCATCCGCGGGTGTCACCTACAGCGAAAGGCCCACCGAGCAATGGTCTGAGCCCGAGCCAAACGATCTGCGCGACGTCGAAATCCCAGAGCCCGAACCGGAACCAGAGCCCGAACCGGTCGCTGAGCCCGAACCCGAGCCAGAACCCGAAGCGCCGCCCCCCAAGCGCCGCAAACAAAAGACCAAACCGAAAAGGGTAGCCAAGAAGGCTCCTCGGGGCGTTTCAAGAAAAAACGTCAAGGCGCGCGGTGTACTCGGAGCCATCGGCGGCAAACTCAACCTCAAGGCTCCCGGGCGTTCGTCCATCGTCGCTCGGGTGTCGAACATCGACGCGGTCAAAGCACCCGGTGGGTCCAACTACCGCATTGGCGCACCCATCGGAAAAACACCCTCCTCGAAAATCAGTCTCGGTGGAGGCGGAGGTGGGAAGATGCTTACGCGCGGTGCCGCCAAGCTCCTTCGACGAGGCGGGGGAATGCGCATCGGCAAGCCCGGAGGCGCCCGCGTTCGAGGCAAAGTGACCCGAGCCTCTGCGCGAAGGCTCAAGGCAAAAGGGAGCATTTCCCGCGAAGAGGTCGCCCGCGTGATCAACAAGCACCTCAAAGAAGTTCAATATTGTTACGAAAAAACGCTGCTTCGGGACCCGGGCCTGGCGGGGAAGCTGGTTCTGGAGTGGCACATTTCCACCAGCGGGCGCGTCGGCAGGGTCAGGCAAAAACTGTCGACCATTCGAAACCCCGGGGTAGCCAAATGTATCATCTCTAGTCTGAAACGATGGACCTTTCCCAAACCGCGAGGCGGAGTGGTCGTTGTATCCTACCCCTTCATCTTCAGCTCAACCGGATTCTAAAGTAGCCTGCATCTCGTGAGCTTCGGACAACGCGTCTTTTTGTTCCTTCCTCTTTTGGCCGGCGGCCTTGCGCCCACGGCCTTCGCCCAAGAAGGCGGAACCGACAGCAAGGTCGCCATCCAACGAAGAAAGTTTCAGATGGCCCATGAGTTCGCCTTTTCTTTAGGCGTCATGCCCGAAGACCCATTTCAAAAAGGGCTGACCGGGAGCTTCTCTTATACGGTGCACTTCAACAACTATTTTGCGTGGGAGCTGTTTCGCGCGACCGCTTCTTATCTCACATCGACCAATCTAAGAGACGAACTGATTTCCACCTTCGCCATCCCCCCTGAGGACTTTGCCGCGCCCCGCTTTATGGCCACCACCGGAGTCGAGTTTTCTCCGTTTTACGGGAAGCTCGTATTGTTCAACGACACCGTGGTGCACCAATCCTTGTTTCTCGGACTGCACGCCGGCGTGGTGTTTGGCGACCGAGCGGATATCACGGGCACCCTCAAGGATTTTCGGCCAGCTGCGGGCCTCGGCCTCGGATATCGGGTCTTCCTTAGCAAGACGACATCGCTTCGCTTCGACGCCCGCGGTTTTCTGTCGTTGAAACGGGCCATCCGAACCAATGAATCCTTCGAAATAGACAGCGTCATCCATCTGACAGCTGCCCTTGCATTCAATCTATGGAGGGACGACGCATGAGGCCTCTTGTTCGATGTCTTTTGCTACCATGGGCGCTCTCGCTGCTCTTTGTCTTCGAGGTTCAAGCCGACGACGAACTCAGAAGCGGCCGGGTCATCGCGGTGCAAGACAAGCCCTATCGCATGGTCCATGAATTCAGCATCACCGCCGGCGTGCTGCCCGCCGACGCATTTTACACTGGGCTGACACTGGGTGGGTCTTACACCCTTCACCTGAGCGACGTGTGGTCCTGGGAGGCCATCGATTTTCACTACTCGGCCAACGTGGACAACGGCCTGGACGTCACCTTGGCCGAACGCTGGTCCGTCGCACCCACAAGCGATCCTCGGCTGGACTACCTCGCAGGCACGCACCTCGTTTTTACACCGCTCTTTGGGAAATTCACTTTTTTTAACCAATCCATTCTTCATGCCTCGGCGCACTTCGCCCTGGGTGGGGGCATCGCCCATTTTTCGGATGGCTTTCGGGTACAAGCCACCGCGGGTCCCGGTGTCAGGCTCTACTGGGGACAAGTGGTGTCCACCCGTTTTGACATTCGAGGAACCCTTGTCCCCGACATTCCGAGCGGATTCGACTTCATCGTGCAGCTGAATTTCTCGGTATCTTTCAACTTCGGTCGGGTTCGCGCCACCGACGGTCAACGCCGTGATCTCCATGATGGACCCAGCGGGTACGACGTCCTCGATGAGCTGTATCCAAAGAGCAACCCCAAGGCCCAAAAAAACGCCAACGGAGGCGCATGAGCCATGAGCCATCGTTTCACCCCGATCTGTCTGGCGCTCCTGTTGCCTTCCCAAGCCGCCGCCGCTGAAGACAAAGCCAAAGAAAAGCCCAAAAAAGCGGTGGCCAAGGTCGCACAGTCCAAACCCAAGCCCAAAAAAGAACAGGAGCCCAAAAAACAACGAAGGCCGGCCGCCGGCCCCGAGGTCTTCGAAGAGGCACTGGGTGAGTTCTATGGCGACGACTACGAATCGGCCGCTGCATTGATGTACGACTACGTCAGCACCAACGAAGATACGGTCGAAAACTACGAGTGGGCTGAGTACTTTCTTGGGGTCTCCCTCAAGCGTCTCAACTTTCGCCACGGGGCAGCCGAATATCTTTACAATGTGGCAAAAAACCGCACCCGCCCTGAGATCCTGCCAGACGCGCTTCTTGAAATCGAATCGCTCGTCGAAGGTCCGCACGACGAAGGCCTCATCGACAACGGTCTTTTGAGTGAAAGCGAGTTTGGCTATCTCCCACCGTTCATCGCCCCATTTGTCGCCTACCACCAAGGCCTCCATGATCTGAAAGCCGGACGCAAACCCTGGGCACAGCGCCTTTTCGACGATATTCCCGAAGAAAGCCCCTACAAGCCAAAAGCCTTGTACGCCCTGGGGGTCGAGCGGCTGAGGGCCGGACGAACAGCCCGGGCAGTCGCCCTTTTCAGACGGGTTGTTGAGCACGCCCAAACCGATAGAGATGACCGAAACCGGGCGCGCCTCGCTCTGGCGCGGGTTCTGTACGACAAAGAGCGCTACCAAGCGGCGCTCAAGATGTACAATGAAGTCGAGGTTCCCGAGCTTTCGACCGCCGAGGCGTCCTTATTCCTCGAAAAAGCATGGACCTACTATTGGCTTCGAAACTTCCGAAAGACCATGGGGATTCTCTATGCGTTGGAAGCCCCCAGTTATCAGGATCATTTTGCACCCGAAAAATCGCTTCTGCGCTCCTTGGTGTACAAAAACCTTTGCCACTACATCCCATCGAAGCGCGAGATCCGCCGCTTCCGATTTCAGTATGGGGACACCTTGGGCAACATTCGATCCCGAATCGACTTGCGCAAAGACGACGTCTTACGAGGGGCGGCCCTTCAGGACGGGCAAATCCAGCGCACCGCCAGCTTCCGGCGCATGCTCGGCGACGAGGCCGACCGCATCGATACCATCGGTGGTTCCTGGGTTGAAGTCGGCCTCGATGAGCACCTGCGGCTGATTTACGCCCTCAAATCGACCCAAACCGACCTCTCCATCGACGCGCTGCTCAAACACAAGACCCGCAAGGTTGCCGAGGAACTGGTTGAGTTCGAAGAGCAAATGTATCTCCTGGACTACGAAGTGGGGCTCGCGATCTACCGCCGCCTCAAGCGCGAAAACGCCCGGCGCCGCGAGCAAGCCGACAATCTCGATATTCCGTCCTCCGGTGACACGGCCTATTACGCCTTTGTGGATGAGTTCTGGAATGACGAACTCCCTACCTATGACTTTCTGGTCGAAAACCGTTGCTTCGACGAAGGGGAAAAGGACTGATGTCTCGACCGACTTCACCCACTGCTGCCGTTTTCGCGGGTCTCGTCCTTTTGGTGCCTGCCGCGCTTTTCGGCCAGGCCCCCGGCTCCGATGGCTATCAAACCAAGGCTGAAAAACAGCAGGAGTTCATCGGCAAGCTGCGCCGCGACATTGCCAAGGTTGCCCACTCGGTTGAAGTGACCAAGGAGCTCATCACCCGGTCCAGAGGCGCCCCCTTTCTTCCTGACATTTATCTTCGCCTCGCAGAGCTCTATGTCGAGCAAGCCCGTTATGAGTTCTATTTGGTTCACGAAGAACGCGGGGAGTCCTCCAAGGGCTCGGTGGTGGCCCCGACGGCGCGCCTTCTTAAGCAAAAGGCCGCCGAAACCTACCGCCGGGTCTTGAGCGAATGGCCTGAATTCAAAGACAACGACAAAGTCATTTTCTTCTTGGCGCACGAACTTCGCGAATTGGGCGACTACGAAGCCATGATTCGGCAATACGAAAACCTCGTCACCAAATACCCGAAGAGCACCTTGGTCTTGGATGCCTACCTCGTTCTGGGTGACTACCGTTTTGACAAACAGGACCTGGTCGGTGCCAAGCGCTATTACCAGAAGATTCTCGACTCGCCCCACAGTTCAGTTCACGGCATGGCCCACTTCAAGATGGGGTGGGTATACCTCAACGAAACCGACTACAAAGAAGCCTTGCACCATTTCGAGTCGGCCATTGTGGCCAGCTCAAAATCAGGCAAAGGCGAATCCAAAAAAGACGAAGAGCGCCTGATCAGCGTCAAAAGGGAGGCCCTTATCGACCTCGCTTTTGCCTACACCGAAGTCAAAAAACCAAAAGGCGCACTGAAGTATTTTCGGGGGCTGTCCGATTCCAGAAGCCACTACCTTCTGGCGCTTCGAAAGCTCGCCAAACGTTATTTCATCAAACAAAACTACAACGCGGCTTCCATGGCCTACCGAGAAATCACGCGACTGTCTCACGATGCGGAGCTCAACTTGGACTTCACCAGCCGCATCTACGAATCCTCCAAACGAGCCCACAACTACAACCTGGTGCACCGAGACGTGGAGGCGATGCTCCGCGCTTTGGATACCTTTCGCTTCGACTGGCGAATCCCCAGGGCCCAGCGCAAATCCGCAGAAAAGGATTTCGAGCTCATATCACGAGACCTCTCGACCCGCGCGCAGGGCGTCGCGGTCAAAAAGAAAAACACCAGACTTTTAAACGGGGTCACCCAAGCGTACGCGCGCTATTTGGAGAGCTTTCCAAAGAGCAAGCACCAAGCCGATGTCCTCGCGAACTTGGCAGACACGTTGTTTGAGGCTCGCGACTACGCCCGCGCCGGGGACCGCTTCGAAGAGTTGGCCGAGCTGGCCAAAACAAGAAAAGCCAAAGAAGAGGCCTTGTACAACGCCTGCGCATCCTTTCATGAGGCGCTGCGGGAAGCCCACAAGCTCCCCAGGTTTGACCGCATTTGGGCGCAGCAAGGCCTGATTCGAAACGGTGTTGCCTACGTAGAAGCCTTTCCCAAATCGCAAAAAGTGCCCAAAATCAAACTCAACATCGGTCGCAGCTACTATGAGGCCGGAGACTTCGATCGGGCGGTGGGCGTTTTTGACGAATTCATTGCCCAGCGCCCCGGGCACCCCTCGAGCATCATTGCGGCTGACCTCATTTTGGACTCCTTCGCCCAGCGCCAAGACTACGCAGCCGTCGCCACGCGGGCCCGTCAGTTTGCCAAAACCAAGGGCCTCGGATCCGCGGCTTTCAAGCAACGAATGCTCCGTACCGCCAAAGGTGCCGAAGAACGCCAGATCGGCGAGGTCATCCTGACCGCATCCGTGGACCGGCCTCAAGGGGGCGACGCCGGCTCCCAGCTCAAAGATTATTGGGAGAAACATAAAAACTCACCGGTCGCCGAAAAAACGCTGTACACCGCTTTTGTCCAATACAAGGAAGCCCGTAACCTCGACAAGGTCTTCGAGACGGGCAACCAATTTATCGGTGCCTACCCCAAGTCTCAGTATCTGGGCGACGTATTCGGAACCCTTGCAAGCTTCACGAGTCAGACCGGTGAGTACGAGCAGGCCGCAGTCTTCTTGGAAGAATTCTACAAAGCGTTTCCGCGCGATCGGTCGGCTCAGGATATGCTCGCCCAAGCGGGCACCATCAAGCAGCTGAGCGGCGATCACCGTGGCGCCATCAGCAACTTCCGCGAGCTGTTGCGTAGAACAAGCAACAAGGCCCGCCGCGCCGAATACATCAAAAAGATGCTCCACTCCTATGAGCGGCTGAGCGACTGGGACGGAATGGAAAAAGCGGCCAGACAGATCCTAAGAAATGACCCTGAGAACTTGCGCGCCCACCTGATGCTAGGTCTTTCGGCCCAAAAAGCGGGCAAGCTTCGCGCGGCCCTTCGCTCCTTCCAATCGGCCGTGTCCCATGCGGGCCGAAGCAGTGAGGACTCCGTGCAAGACGATGCGGCCCGCGCCGCCTTTTTGGCCGGTGATGTCATTTTTCGTCAATTCGAGCGGGTTTCTGGGGAAAGCGATGTTCAGGCCGCAACCGAAAAGAAAGCTGAGCTTTTGACCCGGCTCGAAGAAGCGCTTGGTGAGGCCGTAGACTACAACCGAGGAGAGTGGGCGGTGGCCGCCCTTCATCGGGCTGCTCTCGCCTACACCAACTTCGGTACCTTTTTACAAAACGCGCCCGTACCCGAGGGGCTGTCGGCGGACGAAACCAATCAATACCGCCAGCTCGTGGGAGAACAAGCCAACGCCATTCGCCAAAAAGGTGAGGAATACTTCACAGCATGTGTCCAAAAAGCCCGAGAACTTCGCGTCTTCAGTGGTGCGGTGTTGGGCTGCATTGCCAAAAGTGATGAACAGCGTGTCAAAACCCCGAGGCTCCAGCGCGCCTCTTCATCCAAACAAAAAAAGGCAAGCCTGAGGCAAGCGCTGGCTCAGAACCCAAAAGATCTCAACAGCCTTGCCGATCTGGCGGACTACTTTCTGCGCGCAGGTAAGCCCGCCAAAGCCAAGCTCACCGCCTCCCGCGGGCTGGAAGTCGATGACCGGGATGGCCGCTTTTACAACAAGATCGGAATGGCAGAACTCCTCCTGGGCAACATTCAGGCGGCATATTTCGGTTTTCAACGCGCAGCGGACCTGAGGCATCCTTACGCAAACGCCAATGTCGTCGCACTCCTCCTCGATTTCAAAGACACCAAAGCGGCCAAGCGCCTAGCCAAACGCGTCGACCGGGAGGACCTTCCCAAAAACGTGCCTGACCTTCACCCTGATGCTTCTCAGGTCCTCACCCAACTCAAGAGGTAGACATGCCATGAATGCCCCCCTATCGACGCGCAAACCCCCTAGCCCTCAACGTTGCCACCACAAGCCCCAGCGGCTTCGTGAGGCCTGGTCCCATCGAGCGTTGCTGAGCGCCGCACTTGTGGGTCTCGTGCTGGGGGGCGGCTGCTCCAGCGACAATGGAAGCACCAACAATAACAATCAAGACGGCGGTTCCAACAATCAAGATGGGTCGACAACCCCCGAATCCTTCGAGGTCACAACCGAAGTGATCGAGGGCCTGAATTCTGGAGCCATCGTAGGTGACAACGCGGTCATGGTCCTCGGTGGAAACGGACAGCCCACCGTCGCGTATGGGTTTGTTCCTGCGGGGACTTCCGATCGGGAACTCCACTATGCCGAGCGACTCAGCGACGGCACATGGAGCACCCAAACCATCACCAGCGGCTCAGGGTTCGACGGCAGTAATGTCGACTTTACGGGACTGGGGCTGGCCCATGTTCGTGGCGGTCCCCATGTGGTCTACCTGGGTGGAGACGGAGACGGGGTCGCCACTACGCCGTTTCCAACAGATCTTGTGCTTGCCACGCGCTCCGGCGGCACCTGGAGCGAACGTATCATCGCCGACACCTCCGCGGATGCGGGCGGAACCTGTCGTGAGGGCACCCAAAATACCTGCAACGTGGGCAATGTGGTGGGAAGCCATGCCTCCATCAAAGCCAATGCGTCGGGGAACGGTTTCGCAGTGGCCTACCGCGACACCCACTTTAGTTATGGACTCGAAGACCGACGCCGCGCCGACGTCGAAGTTTACGCCGAGGGTGGAGCACTGATGCGGAGTCTGGTTGATCCGGAACGAAGCGGCGGCCACCTGGGCGACATCACCTACCTCCAAGACGGTACACTCCTTCTGGCCTACAATCTCGAAGTCCCCCCAAACGAGGACGAAACCGGCGTTTGGGTTTCCTACCAAAATGGGGCCAACTGGGAGCCCGTCAAGGTTTGGCCCAGCCAAGCCGCATCCAAGATCCATCTGGCCACCGCACCGGGGGGCGATGTGTACATGGTCTTCAACGATGTGGACAATGTGGATCTCATCGTTTTGAAATCTACAGACGGCGGACAATCCTGGTCCACGGAACATACCGAAACCGCGGGAAAGACCGGCCTCCATCCCAACATCACCCTCGACCAAGACGGACTGCCCGTCGTTGTGTACACGTACTGCGGGCCACAAACAGAATTTAACTGCCCCGGACAGCTCAGTGACATCTCCGAAGTCCGTATGGTCAGACTTAAGAACAATCTTTGGGAAAAACACACCGTAGACAAGGGTGGCGTGGGTTCATTCAATTCAGTGGCCGTGCTGAGTGACGGAAAGCTGGTCTTCTCTTACCAACGAGAACCAACCCGAGCCAACAGCGGTCTCGACCTCATTTACGCCCGGGAACTATGACCAACCGAGCACCACTTTCTTTTTGAGGAGAACCATCGATGAAAACCTTTGCGCTTCAATCTTGGCTTGTGGGTGTCATTCTTCTGTTCGCGGGGTGCGGCGGGGACGGTACCGAAAAGGCTTGCGGCGGAAGCGGCGCAAACAGCATCGATGGAAGCTATTGTGAAGGACTCGATATCAGCTTCACCGAGGTCAAAACGCTTTTGGTCACCGGCTCCGCAGTCAGAATAGAGTACCTCCGTCCCACCGGTACGACCCAAGAAAAGGCGCTTCAAATCATCGTACCGCTGAGCGCGATACCCAATCAAAACGGGACCGAGATCCTCATCGGACAAGTCAGTGGCGCCGCGGTTCAGCGTCTTCTCAGCACGGGGGTCATTCCCCTCACGGACCAGCTCGATGAATCCAGTAGCCGAGTTCGGTTCGATTCCTACTCGGGCGAGCTGGACACGGACGTAAAAGGAGAATTCAACTTTCTTATCGAAAGTGGCGGAAGACAGCTCACCCTACGGGGGACCTTTGAAGGCACGCTCGAAGACGCCCTCCCGGGCACCAACTGAACTTTGGGACCACTTCTCAACGCGGACTTTTAGAGCTGGCCCCGGAGCGCAAACGCGAGGATCGTGTACGTGTTCAAAAAACACCAACGGGCGCGCGAATATTCTTGAGACCCGAATCAGTCTAGGAGCCGCCGGGAGCTTCCACTTCGATTTTCAGAATGTATTCGGCAACGGCGTCTGAAAACACCTCGACCAAATGGTCACCATCTAAGAAAATCTGTTGGGTTGTCTCGAAAACACGATCGTTTCCGGCTTGAAGAAAGATGTCTCGTCCGTCGGACAAGAACTGATACGTGTCGAAACACCCGGGCTCGTGAAAGCGGATGTCGGTATTGGCGCCGGTCGCCATCTGGCTTTTGAAGAAAATCGAAAGTTTGATGGTGGCTTCTGCTGGAGCCGGAACAATAAACTCTCTTGCCCCGGGAAAACTCCCGGAAACGTAGCGACCGGTGCCCATCGTGCAGCCCGCAGTGGTCTGGCAGATCGGGAAGGTATCTTCGCAGCGGTCCTCGGACAGTCCTGCAGTAAAGTTTCCCTCGGCGCCAAAACCGCAGCCGAGAAAGAGGCAGAGCGTCGCGGGAAGCAAAGATTCTTTTCGGCTCATGGACGTTCTCCGTTTTGAAGGGTCGCCCGGAACTCAAAAAGGGTCTCAACCTCCAAAAAGCCTCCCGTCCCAAGCTCCTGGGCGCGGTAGTGGTGCCTCTTCAACACCAGGGTAAAGTCAGGCGCGGCCGATCCAAGAAGGAATTGTACGGCCAGTTCCGGAACCTCAAAACATCCCTCATCCGCCATGATGCACTCCACTTTCCCTCCTGACTGTATCGAAGAGGAAGTTTCGTTCGGTACAATACTCAAAACCACAAAGTCTCCCTCTTTGGGCACCCAGGATACGGACCAAGAGCCTTGGTTCAAGACCTCGGTGCCATCGGTCTTAAACCCCAGGGGCTCGATCCTCACAGAGGCAGGCAAACCGACGTCGAAGTCAGCAAACGCCGACAAAGAATCACCTTTGCCTACCACCTTGAAGCTCTGACTCCGGTCGAAGAACGGTTCGCCCGAATGGAAGAATTTGCCCGGTCCGGTCATTCGAAGTGAAATGGGGTCCCCAGAATCGTCCAAGACCTCAAACGACGTCGGCTCGAAAAAACGAACCCCCTCATCCTGTGGCCTCGAAACCACCCCTCCGCATCCCCCCCCCAGGTCCAAGACCTCGGCGACCGTAGTGCTCGCTGTGCTCAGGTCCGCAAACACCGCTTGGACACGGCCTACGTGGATGTCACGCGGCATGCCCTGCTCATCGAGGGTCACGTCTCGGGACTCTCGAATGCTCACCTTTCCCTGGAGGGGCCTTTGTGACTCTTCGGGAAGAACAGACGCCGCTTTGGGCTCGCAGCGGCCTTGACCACCTTCACTTCCATTTCCACACGCGCACCCCAAAACTGCGAGCACCCCAGCCACAAAGCGCGGCCTCCCACCCTGCCATCTCACTCAGGCGATGATAGCCTCCAGGACGTGGCTAGACAAACGCCCAAGGCCTGCCTTGCCTTCATTTGTATGTCCACCGCTGTCGGCCTCGGACACGGCTGCCGCTCAGCCCCAAGCCTTCGGGTCGATGCCGATATTCTGAGCAAGATCAGCATCGAAAACAAACTCCTGCTTTTTGACGCGGAAAACGAGCTCAACATCGCCATCGATGCCCGAGACCAGGTCGTCGATGAAATTGAGCACACCAAGAAGAAGGTACGCCGAGCCAAGAAAAAGCGAGACGTGGCGGAACGCGACATGGATGTTTTTGAGTCAAAGGACGATCATGATCGCGCAAAAATTGCCGGTCTTCGAATCGAGGAAACGGAAGCTCAAATCGAATACCTCCGAGCCCGTATCGAGTGGGCGCGCGAGCGCCTTGTTCAAGAACGCGCCAAATTGGTCGTTGCCAAAGCAAAGTTCGAGCTCGCCAAAGCGAAACTGGTGAAAAAAAACAATGTTCCGGGCGCGTCGGACATCGATCTTGAGGACTACGAAGAACAGGTCAAAGACTACACGGAGGATGTCACAGACAGCGAAGAAGATATCAAAGAGGTAGCCCTTGAAATGGAGGCCAAAGAAAAAGAGTGGATCGTCGCTTCCAAAGCGCTTCAAAATGCAACCGGCGGTGCCTTGGGGTCTCGGTGGCTGGACTAAGGATGAACATGAGTCGCCTTTTCCTGATCGCTTTCAGCCTTGTTGGTCTGTGCCTATGCCCTATGGCGGCATCGCATGCGCAGCCTATGCCCGACGCAAACCCCGAATCCGACGGACAGAGCTTTGATGCCGACAGTTTCAGGGATCCGGTGAACAAAAAGGCCCTCACCGCCGAGCGTGCCCAACTCACCAAGGCGCTCAATAAGAGCCCAGGAGACACCGAAACCCGCCAAAAATTGGCGGCCGTGCTCTTTCACTTGGGGGAACATCGAAAAGCACTGACCATGCTGCTGCGCCTCAAGTCTTCAGACCCAAAAAACAGCGATACCCTCTACATGATCGCTTTTATCCAGCAGGCAAGCGGCCAACTTAAAGAATCCATGGCCAGCTATAGCGCGGCGATGAAGCTTTCGCCCAACAACGCCATACTCATGATGGATGCGGGCATCGCGTACCGCAAAGCTAAAAAGTACGAGCTGGCCATCGAGCACTACACAAGCGCCATCGCCCACAATCCTCGGTTGGCGGCGGCCTACTTCAACCGAGGAGAATCACACGAACGTCTTGGCCGCAAAACCAAAGCGATTTCCGACTACAAAAAAGCGAGTAAAATCAACGACCAGTACGCACGGCCGCTCGTCGCCTTAGCCAAAGCCTACGCCGATCTCGGTTTAACCAAGAAGGCCGTGACAAGTCTGGCGCGGGCACTACGCATCGATCCATCCGAACCAGATGCACACTACAACCTTGGTGTTCTCTATTTCCGGGAGCGCCGCTATCAAGACGCGGCCACCGAATACGAATTGGCCATCGAGACAAAGCCGGGTCACGCCAAAGCGCACAACAATCTCGGTGTGGCACTGGATCGCATGGGAAAAAGAGAGGAAGCCATCGAGCATTTTGAGAAGGCCATCGGTATCAAGCCCTCTTACGTCGACGCCACCTTCAATCTTGGGTTGGCGTACTTTCGCCTCGGAAGACTCAAAGAAGCACGCATGCGGTTCGAAGAGGCCCTCAAACTCAAACCTGATCTCCCCGAGGCGCAGTTTCACTTGGGAGAAGTATTCCTCCAGCAGGGGCGCACCAGCCGCGCGCTGAGTCTGTACAAGACCGCCCTGAACACGCGGCCCCAAGACACCTTGACCTATCGCCGTATGGCGCGGGCCTACATGGAGCAAGGTGACCCCGCCAAGGCCATCGAGTACTTAAAACGCCTCGTGGCGCTGGCGCCGGACAACGCCTCAGCACACGCCCTCCTTGGAAAGGCCTATGCCAAATTGGGCACCCGGGATGGACTCGACAGTGCCGTCAAAGAACTCCAACAAGCGCAGAAACTCGATCCTGAAGCGCCGAGCATCCTCGTCGCCTTGGCTGAAATACATCTCTTACAGAACCAGGTGACCAAGGCGCGCCTCGCCCTGAAAACGGCGCTGGAGCTCGAGCCCGGTAACCGCCCCGCCACCTTGGCTTTGGGTCGAATTTTTGAGAGCAAGCGTGACCTGAAAAAGGCCCAAAACGTATACATGCAGGCCCTCGAACGCCACCCGAGCTTCGCCATGGCGCACTACCGTATCGCTCAGCTGTACAAGACCCGAGGGGACAAGGCCAAGGAGCGCGCCCATTACAAAAAGGCCATCCTCGTGGACCCCAGTCACGTCATGTCCCGGACCGAGCTTGGCGGCTCGTACCTCGAATCGGGTGACTACCAAAGAGCCTTGGCCGAAATCGACCAGGCCATCGAGATGGATGCGAGCTATGCCCGGGCCCACTACTATCGCTCCGGAACCCTGGCCGCGCTCAAGAACGACACCAAGGCCAAAGCCGCCGCAGAGCGCGCCGTCAAACTGGACCCCAAGCTTGGACCGGCCTACAAGGTGCTCGGATCCATCGAACGACGGCTTGGCAACCTGGCCGGAGCACGCAGAGCCTTCGTCCAAGCGCTCGCGCTGGACCCCAAAAACAGCGACCTCGCTTTTCAAATTGCAGACCTGGATCGGAGTTTGGGCGAAAACGGGCGAAAAAAACCAGAACCACAAAAGCCCGGACGTCCATAGGGGTTTGGGGTTCCCAAGACGCTAGGGAAAGGTACCCGTCAAGGAGATGCGACCGCCAAAGCCCATCGCGGCCTTGCCCCCTGGAAGATCGGTGATGGGCAGCCGGCCAAAGAAACTGCCGCTCAGGCGGAAACGATCGTCAAGGCCGTAGCGCACCGATACATAAGACCCCATTTCTCGCAAACGGGCCGGTGGGGCGCCATCTTCGAAATAACTGGCGCGTATGAGCACCTCAAGATCAGGCGCGGGCTGAAGCGTCGCCAGCGCGTAGCCGGATCGACCAGCAAGCCAGCCAAAGTTTTCTTCGTAAACCCAAAGTGGCGGAACCCAGGGGACCAAAAAGACCCGGAAGAACCACGGACGGTCCCAGGTAGTGGCGCGAAAGCCGATCGCCGCGGTACCGGGCAAGCCCCGCGGAGACCCGAAAAACCACACGGCGAAGGCCAGACCATTCCACCGAAGCCGAGCCCCTGTCCGCATCAAACACCGGATCCAATAGATCCAACACCAAAGGATCGCCCCGCCGACTACGAACGTCGAACGCCACCGACCAGTCTCGCGCCGGGCGAATATCCACCGAGGCAAAGAAGCGCGAAACCCGTGCCACCTGGTTTCGGTGGCCCCACGCAAAGCGCCCCCCGGCAGCCCCCGTTGCCCACGAGCCTACCGAAGCATACACCCGCGCTTCGGCATCGGTGGCGAGACCCAAATCACGGTCGTGCGTAACCCCCACCCGCCCGTCCTGAGAAAAAAACAGCGCATCACTCTTTTTTTGGACGCGCCAATAAGCCCCCGTGGTCCACCGACGGGTGCTCGGCGTCAGAGAAGAAGCCGGGGGGAGACCGCCGGCAAAAAAGCCCAACTCCAGTGCGCTCTCTTCTGCGCGAAAACCAACCTGAAGCCCGTCCAAGTAAACCAGCCCCGGCGCATGCCGAGGCTGGAAGCGCCCCACCGAAAACACCAGACGTTGCTGATGGCTTCGCCGGTGAAGGGCAAGCTCGTAGGCGTACAGCTGAGACCGTGCGCCCGACCTGAAGCGCGCATCCTCAGGCCGTACCGTGTACCGAAGCGCAGTCATATCAAGGGCCATAAAGAGATCCCACAAGCCCATGGGCAACGCGTGAATCCTCAAATCCAAACGCTCTTCGTGAAAGTCCGTACGGTTGTTTGCCAACGAAACCCAGGCATAGTGCCCCAGCGACACGTTTCCGTTTAGGCCGAACAAGCGGGCCTCTTCCCCAGGTTTTTCCCACAAGACCTTCTCGAAGCCCGCGCTTTGCAGAGCCCGCCACAACGATTGAAGCCCTTTAGGGCTTAGACCCTTGGACGAAGGCGCATGGGTCCACGCCCGCGCGCCGGTCCTTGGGGCCTGAGCCCCCAAAGACGTGCTTTGAAATCGGTCCCCGCGACGGAGGCCTCGGGCCTCGCACCGCGCAGAATGCAAAGCCACCGAGGAAATCTTGCATGTTCCTAAAGGTCGGTCTTTTCGATAGAACTTGACCAAGGACCCCACCGAGAGACCGTGCGCGCTTCCGCGGTTCAAAAACACCCGCCGAGCGGTTGTGTAGCGAACGCGCGCCGCCTCTCCCTTGGCCCAGGCAGGGGCACCTTGGGACACAAAAGCCCAAGCCACAACCAGGCGAAAACCGACTCCAATCGGGAAAAAACCGCACCGAACCGGAACGACAGCTGGCTTACGGCGAGGCAAACCTGTGACATTCATAGCACTTTCGGTCCTTACATTGGTAACCAGGAACGCCCACATGCTCGCCGTCGGTACGCGCACATCGGTGTTCATGACACTGACTGCACGCTGCGGTCCGGGTGTCGCAACTTCCATCGACGCGCACACCCACAAGCGTACTGTGGCATTCCCGGCACCCAATGCCCGCATGAGGCCCACGCGAAAGAAGAAAACATCGATCGTGGCCGCTGAAACGCGCACGCGTGAACCGCCAGGTCGTGTGGCACCGCTGACAGTCGGTTCCGAATCCTACCGAAACGTGATTCAGCGAGTCTCCGCCCGTTCTTTGGTAGTCCGCCTCATGGCACCGGATACACGCAGCTCCGGCGCGAACAAAGGTCCGCCTGCGGGCATCCGAATGGCACTCTTCACAAGGAATCAGGGCATGCCCGCCACTCAGCGGGAACACCCCCCGGCGGTGGGCGTCAGCAGAAAACCGGCTCCTCCAACTGCGCTCATCGTGACAACCTTCGCAGCGCGAACCCAAGTCTTTTCGGTGCGGGTCCTGGTGGCACTGAGCACACAAGGTGCTGAGCTTGTCGCTCAGTCCTGAAGTATGACAACCCTGACAGCGCGCATCGCGATGCGCGCCCCGAAGATCAAACCCGGTGACGCTGTGGTCAAATTTTGCGGGGAGCCATCCGCTCGGCGTATGGCAAGCCTTGCACCCCGTTTCATCTTTCGCGCGTTTGGGCGCAGTCGACTTGGGCCCTTTGGGAGACTCTTCCGCACGGACGCTGATTTTTGGTCCCAACGCCAGGACCAAAACGAGACGCACACACCATCCCCCTCGCATCATGGTTCGTATCCCCTAAAAGCGCCCTCGTGAAAATCGGCGTGGCACCCCTCGCACCGCAACGGTACACCACGATACTTGCGGACCTTAGGCCCATCGCCGGCCGAGACCAAACGATGACAAGCACCACACTCAAGCTCTTGGTGCCGGCCAGACAGAATGAAACGCGTCTGCTTGGGGTCCTGGTGGTCGAACTTCAAAACTCGGAAACCAGATACACTGTGGCATGACCCACACGGGCGTTTGGACCACGCCCCCTTCTTCGTCCTCTCAAACTGCCCCCCGTGCACATCCGAGTGGCAGGATCCACAACGCACATCCAGGGGGCGAAACCGAGTCACTCCGCGCTTATTGTTGAAATGACACGCCCGACAAGCAACATCTTGGTGCCGGCCTTCAAGCAAAAAGCGACTGTCGACGTTGTGATCAAATGAAAGGTCTCTGAAAGAACTTGTTTTGTGGCAGACAACACAGGCTTTTTCGGCCCCGTCATGGCGAAACTGTGCTTCGTGAGGATCTTGATGGCAGGTTTCGCAGGCACCCTTCACTTCGGGCAGCTTAAAAACCGTCCGGCTCACCAAAAGGCGTCGCCTTTTCCTTTTTGCGCGGCGTCTCATTTTAGACACCTTTTTGGCCTTTAAGTTCTGTTCTGTTGGATGGCACTGGGTGCAAGCCACGGCTTCATGCGCACCCTCAAGCGGATACCGCGTCTTCTTGTGCTCCTCGCTCCCGTACTGGGCGGGCATAAAAGCGTTCACCGTATGGCACTGAACACAGTCGGACGAAAGCTGACCGAGGTGGGCATCGTCATGGCAATCTTTGCAACGCGAAAAAGCCAAGCCTCGAAAGATAGCTTTTTGACCCAAAAACGGTCCATGGCAAGCTCGACACGCCACCTTGCGGTGTTCTCCGCGCAACGGGTACCGCGTTCTATCGTGAAAAAGCCTGCTTTTTTTGACTCTGGTTTTCATCCGTTTCCAGCCCGTCTCCACATGGCAATCCGAACACGAAGAACCGAACCTTCCTTGATGAGGGTCCTCGTGACAGCTGGCGCACTCGCCATGCTCTACCGGCGCAAACCGCAAGAACGTTTGGTTGTGGGCATCCAGAGTATTCACCGCAACCTTATTGTCGGTTTCCTCGGGATGACATTGGGCACATTCGACGCTGCGGTGCTTTCCACGAAGGGCAAACTTTGTTTTTTGGTGATCAAACTTCGAGGCAGGCTTCCACCGCTTGTCATCGTGGCACTTGGTGCACTCCGAGCTCGTTTGACCCCGGTGCTCGTCAAAATGGCAGGCTACACACCGGGTGCCCAGCCCCAAAAATGTTCTCTTTTTCTTGGGCCGTTTCAAAAGTGCCCTCAGTGATTTGTCCCTAACCAACTTCTTTTGATGGCATGCTCGGCACCGAACCTTTTGGTGCGCCCCTCGAAGAAGCCATCCGGTTTCTTGGTGGCGGAAACGCTCTTCAACCCAGTCGATGACCCGAAAATCACGCCCCTGGTGCTCACGATGGCATGCCTCGCACGCCCGCTTTGAAGGCGCGAGGCGCCCATGGTACCCAGTCTTCGCCCGAACGCGAACGTCGATTTCGCGGTGACACTTCAGACAAAGTTGCTCCGCCAAACGCTGCCCGGCTTGATGACATTGGGTGCAATTCTCCAAACCTTCAAGATGCGCATGATCACGAGAAAGCTTGCCGGGAGAAAACAACTGCGCCCGACCCGACAGGGGACCCGCGACCAAACCGACCCACAACCCAATCAACGAAACCCCAATCCGCATCTCGAGCACCCCTATAACCTCGCCTGAGGCTGTCGGCGAGTGCTTTTGCGGTCATCGCGCGAGGCGAAGCCAACAAGGGGACCAAAACCGAAAAGAGCAGTGGTGGCTGTGAGAGGTGCTCTAGTACCCCTTGCCGGAAGTCCGATCCGGGTTTCGGGAATAAAATCAGGCCGGGCGTGATCTTATAGACATGAGCCCAGGGCCGGCAGCGAAGAAGCTTGTGATCCCACGTCGAGTTCGGAGGGATTTGAGGTTTCTCGTTCGTCGCCAACGTGCTCCGCACGGAGTCGTTGTGCGGGCCCAGATGGTGTTGATGGCGCGGCAGGGCATGGGCACGGCGGAGATCGCAAGGCGGCTCAGTGTCACGGGAAGAACCGTGAGGAAGTGGAAGCGGCGTTTCTCCGAAAACCCCAGCGTCGAGAGCCTACAAGACGGAGCGCGGTCTGGGCGCCCCGCGCAGATCCCAGTGGAGATGAGGTGTCAGTTGGTCCAACTCGCTTGTCACCGCCCAGACGAGGATGAACATCCAGCGCCTTTTCGAGATCTTTGGACGTATAGAGCGCTGGCAGATGCCCTGGAGTCGTCTACGGGTTGCCGAATCAGTGTGAGCGAGGTGGGCCGAATTCTCCGGTTCGAGAACCTGCGCCCCCATAGGGTTCGCCAATGGTTGAAATCCTCCGACGCGAATTTCCTCGCGAAGGCCAAACGTATTTGTCGACTGTACCTCCGTCCTCCAAAGGATGCAGTGGTGGTGTGCGTAGACGAAAAACCCATGCAAGTGCTTGAGCGAAAAAGCCCGACGCACCGGAATCCCTTTGATGGCTCGGTGCGCTACGAGTACGAGTACAAACGCCACGGCACCCAGTGCCTGTTGGCTGCCTTCAACGTAAAAACAGGCCGGGTCTTGGGCCGTGTGGTTCCCCACCGAAGCGCCGATGCCCTCGTTTCATTCATGAACGAACTGGCCCGCAAATACTCGGATAAGAAGATTTATGTGGTGTGGGACAATCTCAATACGCACTATGACGGTCGGGCAGAACGATGGAAGGCTTTCAACCGCCGGCATGGGCATCGTTTTCACTTCGTATATACCCCAAAGCACGCGTCCTGGATGAACCAAGTCGAGATCTGGTTCTCTATCCTGCACCGACGCATCCTCAAATATGGCGATTTCTCTTCACACCGGGTGCAGGCGAAACGCGTGGTGGGCTTCATCAAGCACTGGAACCGGTATGAGGGTCACCCGTTTCGCTGGACATGGAGGACCGATAAGTTACAAAATGAGCAGCGTCTGGCCGCGTAGTCGGTCGGTGCCTGATCATGCCCGCCAAACCCAAAGCTGAGTCCAGAGACGCCACGCTCGTGGAAGAGGTTTTACACGCCGCGGGCGCCAAGCATCTCCGCGCCCGTAAACATGGCGTTGCGGTCATCGTCGAGTCTGGACCAGAGCGCGATCCCGTCAAGCACTTTCGCCTTCGTCGTGACACGGTGCATCTTTGGTGCCTTGACATGGCGAACTACTCTGGTCGCTGGGAACGAACGCCTTTCCGAGACAATCTTAAGCCCTTGGTGAGGATGGTCTTGGAGAATTTCCCCTGGACACTCACGCCTATCGCAGAAAACCCGGAACGGACTTCCGATCTCGAGCACTAGTTTAAAAAAGAATCCACCCATAACCCAGGTATAGGGAGACTGCGATGTGTAAGGCAATGACCACGACCAAGAACACCGCGAGAACCACATGAATCACGCGCCACCATGAGAGAAAGTTCCGAAGTCCCCCGTAAAACTCCACTTGAATTTGAACCCTCAAAAGACGAACAAAATCCTTCTTGAATTGGCGGTACACGGACTTGTCCGGGAAAGAAGAGCGGAGCGGCCAAAGAACAACACGCGTTTTCAATAGATGCAGCGGATACGCAAGCACCAGCTCGGGGAGCGCTTTTTCTTGGCCTTTGCCCACGGCTTTTAACACTCGCTTAACCTCAGCAAAAGCAGAATGGTCACCGATCCTTGACTGAAGTGCCCCTTTGAGCCGCTCCACCTGACCCAGCATTTCACCGAGCTCCACCGTTTTCCCTTGAGCCGTAGGCACCAGTCCGTAAATGAATCGACCAACCACCCCCGTCGAGACCACCACCAACAATGAAACAAAGGTCGCCGTGGCGATGGCGTTTCGGGACTGAAATGCGGCGTGAAACAAAATGACCGTGGGTGACATCAAACCCACAAAAACGTGAAAGCTCAGCCACCGGTTGATCGGCGCTGCCCCTTTTAAGCGTTTCCAACGCTTTCGTATGGGGTAAGCAAAATTAGAGAGCATCACCAAGGTAGCAACAATGCCCACCCCGTGACCAAAATCTCCGGCGGAACGCATGTGCTCATGCAGTGGCGACTTCAGACGTTTGAGCGGCGAGAGCTGGTAATACTCGTAACCGTAAATGGCCAAAGCCGCGGTAATGGCCAACCCCAGCGCAAACAAAAGACGGTGAAAACGACGTTCCCGGGCAGCCTCAAGCTCAGCACTTGGCCGATGTCCCTGCCCACGATGTCGCCACGAGCGCAGAGCGACCGGGGCGCGCACCGCTTCCACGCCGGTGTGTCGTTTCAAGCTGATGCCGGTCTGCTTCAAAAACGCAAGCGGCAATTCTCCGCCGGCACAGATCAAAATATAGTCGTTTGGGAGACGTTCAGACCGCTCGTTCAGGGCAACCGTAACCGCATCCGGGTCTATCCGATGGACCTTGGAGGACATCAGGGCACGCACCCGCCCTTGTGCGATCAAAGAGTCTATCTTTTCGCGGTTCGCAGCACGACAGCGCGTGAATGTAGGCTTTCGATAGGAGATGGAGACCTCTGCGTCCGTTTTTTCGGCAAGCGCAACAGCGGCCTCAAGGGCCGAGTCACCACCGCCGACCACCAACACCCTTTGGCCCTCGTATTGCTCGGGATCAACCAGTCGGTAGCTCACCTTGCCAAGGTGTTCTCCTTCAACACCGAGGCGCCGCGGCGAGCCCCGCCGGCCGATGGCCAAGATCACCTGCTTGGCTTGAAACTGGTGACGTTCCGTCCGGACCAAAAATTCCCCCGGGGAACCTTCGATGCCCACCACCCGCTCGCCCTCCTCCACCCGGATGCGAAAATGCTTCAGGAGCACGTCAAAACCCGCCAGCAGATCCTCTTTGGACATCCACCGCTTCCCAAACACCCCGTAGCCCGGAATTCGAACCGGTTCGCTCATCACGATCTTCTGGCGTGGATAGTGCGCGACCGTCCCCCCTTTGACCTCCTGATCAATGATCTGAAAACGCAAACCGGCCTGGGTACAACCGATGGCAGCGCCAATGCCTCCGGGCCCGGCTCCGACAATCAGCACATCGACCGCCGCCTTTCCCGTGCGCGCTCGGCCGCTTTCCCCAATGAAAGCGGCCGCCTCTAGCCCCTGAGAGATCGCGTTTCGAATCAGCCCCATGCCTCCGAGCTCGCCCACCACAAACACGCCGCTGCGAGCGCTTTCGAAGTTCTCGTCGACCTCCGGCAAATCGATCCCGCGTTCGCTGGTTCCGAAAACAAGCTTGATGGCGTCGACCGGACATTCGGCATGACAACGCCCGTGGCCGATGCAGTTGGCGCCCTCGATCAGCCGCGCGGTCCCCGCAACAACGCCCAGAATATCCCCCTCGGGACAGGCCTTGATGCACGAAAGGCTTCCAATGCATGCGCCGGTATCGATCACGGGGTGTAAGGTGGCCGGAATGTGTGTTTCCTGCTCAATAGACCTCTTGAGCCGGCGCGCATCTGAATGCAGCCGACGGGCATGAAGCACACGCCACACCAGCACGCCCGCCAAGACGGCCAACACAGAAACCACCACAAAAAAAGTGCTGTCTGAGTCCACGAAGCCGCCCCTGTCGCCCGTACACCAGTCTCGGTGGCCGTTCCAGGCCCCGCCGGAACAATGTGCCCCTGGTGAGAATGAGAAGCAGTCTCATTTTACCAAAGGAAGATTTTCCTGGCTACGGCCGCAGCGAAGATTCGAGCTCCATCACCCAACTTTTGTCTTTTTGTTGAAACCAGTAAAAGAGCATCTCTACGTCGCGCACGGACTCCAGGTTGTCGCGAATGCGTTTGTCGCCCAGAACCCTGTAATCCACCGTCGCCCGAACCCGGGCCCGCGTCTGTTTTCGATCCATTTCAACCCCAAGAATCCGATACTTCTGAATGTCGAGCAGTTCATGTTTCACCATGAAGACCTTGCGGATGAGACTCGGGATGTCTCTGGCAGCCTGAGTCTCAGGCAAATGGTAGGTCGAAGCCCGCGAAAAGTCCTTAAACTTGATGTCTTCGAGAAAATCGACGGTTCGGTCGCGCAAGAATGCGCGATCTTCGTTCCCCATGTGAAGGAAACCGATAGACACACCGCCCGGAACCGCAAGCACCAAAAGCCCGAGAGCCACCAGCAGCGCGACAACACCCAGAATGACACCCGTTTTCTTCACTACCCAGAATTCCCCTAGCCCTGATGAAATGCATCGATTGAAGCGGTCCCCTCAATATTCCTGAGTGGACAAGACGAAGTTGGTCATCAAGAAGAACCCGTAGGTCATCAGCCCGAGAACCGACACCGCAAAAAGAGCCTGCCCGAGGCGCACGTCCGCCTCCCAAAGCTCCTTCAAGAACGCGTACGACCAATGAACGGGCATCATTTTTTGCCCTATACCAGCCCAGTTCTTCAAAGCGCCAGGACGAAGGACGATGTCGGAAAACAAGATCTGCGGAATCACCAACAAGGGCACAGCCATGACGGCCTTGTCCGGACTCTTCACCCCGGCTGAAACCAACAGCCCAAGGGACACCCCCGCGAGCTGTGACAGGGCAAGCGCCAGCATGACCCAAACGACCTGGATGCGAAAACCGACAAAAAAATGGACGGTGCCCGTGAGGATAAAGGATTGCACCGCAACCAAAAGCGACTGAACCACAAGTTTAGAGAGCACATAAGCGCCGACCGACAACCCGAACATCTTCTCTTTGAGGAAGATGGCTCGCTCCTTCACAATTTCACGCGAGCCGTTGGCTGCGCCCAAGAAAAAGGCAGAAAGGCACAGAACAAAATAGAGCGTCAGGGTATCGCTCGAAATGTTGCTCCACACCCCAACCACCAAAAAAGCGATCAGGGGTGCTTGGAACACCAGCAGGAACAAGCCCTTTGGGTCTCCCAGCAGGATATCAAGATACCGGTCGCAAAGGACGCCCAACTGCGTGCGATCAATCGAAAACCGATGTGCCACCAGAACCCCATTGTGAACCAAGCGCACGCACGCCGCCAGCCTTGATGCCCCCAGAATCCCCGCAGGGCCTCGGCTGCAGAACGAAATCTTGGGTCTTGCCCTCGGTGTCCCCTAAACTCGGAGCTCACCTGCGTTGATCTCAAGACGTTTGCGTTGTGTCGGTGAGCGGAGGGAAACGGGTGCGCCGAATGCACTTCGGACCCGGCCCCGTAAGGCCGAAACCAACATTCGCTGGGACTCGGCGATCGTGGGGCACAAGGTCGAGGCAACTGAGCCGTGGGTTTAGTCAGGCGCGTTCTTGGGGCCGGTCGCTTGGTGCACGCGCTTGAGGCGAGCGAGCTCTTGTTCCGCATCGACCTCACGAGCCCCCTCTTCGTCTTGGGCCCGTGGCGCTTTGGGGCCCGGCTTCACGACCGGCCCGAGACCCGCCCCCGTCGGAAGCAGAGGCGGGGGTGAATTCAGACGCGCTTCCACCAAGGTCTGGTGTCCCGAAGAAGCAGCAAATTTTTGGGCCCACCGAACCGGATTTTGACGACTGAGATCACGGTACATCGCCGGGAGGTCTTCAGCCTCGAAGAAATCTCGCATGCGTTCAGGCGGACCGACGTAGACCACCCGGCCTCCAGCCACCATGACCACCAAATCCACACATTCGAGCGAGGCCAGCATATGGGTGCTCAACACCACCAGATGGCCCCGATCTCGAAACGCTCCAAACAGCCCCATCAGTTCCGATTCCAGGGCGGGATCGAGCCCGCTGGTCGGCTCATCCAAGACCAGGACCGGGGGCTTTGCGAGCAGTTCCATCGCCAGCGACGCGCGTCGTCTTTGCCCCCCAGACAGGTTGCGGATTCGAACGTGACGCCGATGCAAGAGGCCTACATCGCCAAGAACTCGAGACACAACCGCATCGTGGTCCGTTTGCGCCGCATCCAACCTCAGGCGAGCCGCGTACCGAAGCGCGGATTGAAGCGTGAGTGAGCGATGCAGCACATCGTCTTGGGGAACGTAGCCAATCAGATGTTTCAGCGACTCAAAACGGTCAAACAATGCTTCTCCACAAAGATGCACCGCACCTTCGGCGCGCTTGAAGCCAATCATCGCCCGAAGCAGTGTCGATTTTCCCGACCCCGAAGGCCCGAGCACACAAACCAACTCCCCCCCGAAAAACGAAAGATTGACGCCAGAGAGGATGGACACGCCCCCCACAGAAACGCCCAGCCCCCGCACATCCAGCCGAACCATGGATTGTCTATGCGCTATTGTTCAAAGAAAGCAAAGTCGTCGCTTTCAAGAACAAGCACCGGCGTATCCGGCACTCGCGTGTCTGGCGGAAGGTACTGGATCCGAAGCTGCGCTGCATGAAACAGGCCAAAGCCCTCGAGATCGCCCTCCGGAACCTGCCCAAAATACACATCGATGCTGTTGTTGCCTGGACCAAACCCACGGTCGAGCGTCTCCACGAGGGTCACGTTGCTGACCCTGAGGTCGTAGCAGCTCCGACTCTCTTGGTTGGTCCCAAGGTCTACGGTTCGATAACGGTAGGACAGATCGGACCGAACCTTGGCATCGTTCGACAAGGGATCCGAATGGGCCCTCACTTCACTTCCATTCAAGACGCCATCGAGATCTGCGTCACCGAGGGTGTCGTTGGAGAGCGCATTGGTTCCCACACGAAACTCCACGCTGTCAGGAAAGCCATCGGCGTCGGTATCAAAAAGCGTATCGTCGGTACCCAAAAGTTTCTCTTCACAATCACGGAGGCCGTCGCCATCGGTATCCAAAGTCGGATCGGCACAGTCCGGCGGAAGATTCACCGCCATGGGATCCATGCCAAGGGTCCTCAGCAAATGCTCAAGCTTGTCATTGAAACCATCTCCGTCGGAATCTTCGACCAGGGCGTTTAGGCCAAGTTCGCCCTCTTCCTTGTCCGATAAACCGTCGGCATCGGTATCCGGCAAAAACCCCTGGCTGGTGGCGATGGCGTTTCGATTGGCAACCAAAAACTCCTTCAACACAAATACCCGTTGCGTGCTGCGAAAATCTATTTTTACGAAATTCAGCTCATCGGCAAAGCGGAACCGCTCATGCCTTCCGCCCGTGACCAAGGACATGGTCAGGCCCAGCCTATCGGCTCGACACGACGACCGGCAAGCCTCTTCACATCCGTTTCCAGTGCAGTCCCAAGGATAGTTTGGATCGGAGCAATCGATGTCGCCCCCATCGTTGTCGTTATCCACGCCATCGAAACAATCAAGTTCGTCTCGTGCGCAGTATGCCGTCACCGCACCGTCGAAGGTCGTCGCAGTGACACATGCGGGCCGAAGGGGGTCGCTGCACTGGGCCGAAACGGCACAGGGCCGAATACAGCGACCGCTGTCAGCCCTGGCCCCCGCCCGCACGCATCGAAGTCCAGCACCGCAGTCCGCGTCCCCAAGGGTCAGGTCGCACGGATCCCCCTCAAAGGTGGGCGGCTCAAGAAAGACCGTATGAAAATTGAACTCCGCAGCGCCCAAGTCTAAAACCGTATCGCGCAGGTCTCGTACGCGCTTTTCGAAAAAGGCCAACTCGCAAATGGGGGGCGGCGTATCAAAAAGGTCGTCGCAGCGACTGGGCAATACGGGGGGCGTAGGTGCACCCGAAGTCAGATTCACCACCACATACTTGGTCCGAGACAGCGGCCCAAGCTCCGCCTGAAAGGCATCGCCGGTCACAATGCTCTCGGCCAAGGACATCGCTGCCACCAGATCCCTTTCTCCTCCCACCGCGGTCCGAAGATTGGCCAGTGCCGCATCCACAAGCGCGTCGTCGCGCGAAAAACCTGAGTTGGTTCGACCCAGCGGCTCGCTGATCAGCTGCTTCGCACCGTTGTCGTATCGAATGACACCGACAAAGACGTTGGCGATGGGCAGAAACTGACTGACCGACTGCTCCATGGCGTTGACATACTCGCCAAATGGGGCCGCGTCGCGCATCTGCCCACTCGCATCCACCAAGAACAGAATTTTGACCGGGAATTTGCGGGTAGCCGGATTGTCGGTGCAAAGTTTCCCGCTCAGTGTCAGCTTATCAACCAGGGGGGGCTGTTGCCCCGCTGTCCCGTAGAGCCGGGAATCGGTGCACCCGGAGGCATAAAAGGCACACTGGCCAAGCATCGCCACCATCAGCGGGTGCCAGGCAGACCTCCACACATTCAAGCTCGGCATTCTCAAAAGAAGACTATAGCGCTGGGACACCAAAAAGCGCGAGCGCCCCTCGCCATCACAGCCCACAAGTGGGGCCACGTTTAGGGTAAGGTCAAAGAGACAGCGCCCCACCTCAGACGATAAACGCTACCCAAAACATACCAGAGCCCACATCGAAACCAAGTTGAACCCAATGCTTTCATCGAACACCGCCCCAAGACGCTTGACGGCGGGCGGGTAGAGAATGACATCCTTGGGTTGTTGGTTTTTTTGAAAAAAGCGGCCACGCGCTTGGCCCTTGTGTGCGGTGTCTTTGGCTGTGGCGGCGGAAACTCAGGCTCGTCGAAAGACCCAGGGACCGACGTCGTGCCTCCGAACACCTGGCTTCTTGAGGCCGAAGTGCCCACCCAAGAGGACCTCCTGTCCATCTGGGGAGCAAACCGAAACCAGATCTGGGCGGTAGGGTGGAATGGCACCATCGTGCACTACAACGGCACAGCCTGGGTGCAAGAAACAAGCAATACTTCTGTGCCCCTCACCTCAATCCACGGCTGGGCCGATCCCAACGCGGATCCGGCCGCGCCCCCGGCATTCCTTTTTGCCACGGGGTGGGATGGAACACTCCTCAGCCGCAACCTTGACGGCACTTGGGTCGACGCCAAGCCCGGCCTAACCATCGAAGAGGACCTCTTCGCCGTATCGGTTCCGCGAAGCACCAACGCCCTCGCCGTGGGCGACTCCGGCCGGGTTCTCGGATGGGACGGAGCCGCTTGGCAGATCATCCCCTTCTTGGTGCCTTCTGATTTTCCGCCCAATGATTTGATCGAACCCAGGGGTGCACTCAAGGCGGTTTGGTCTCAAACCAACGGAACGCGCTATTATCTTTCAGGGTCCGGCGGTGCGATCTACCGGTCTACCAACGGTTTTTTGAGGTTTGACGCCTTGGACAGCGCCGTGGGTGACCCGCTGCGCGGAATTTGGGGCACAGGCAACAGCAATGTGTACGTCGTCGGACTCGACTCTCTTATTCTGCGTTTCGGTGGTGGTCAGTGGAACGAGATCCGCAACAATGGAGCCGATGAGCTTCCCACAACATTCCTGTTCGGAATCACGGGCACATCGCCGGACGACATTACCGTGGCCGGCTGGAGGGGACATGTTTTTCGCTTCAATGGCGAACGCTGGTCCCAGGAAACCACAGAAACCACCAAGGACTTCCGCGCGATCTGGCAAGACCCCGAGACAACGGTCGCATTCGCAGTCGGCGCCTCCGGGATGGTGATGCGACGAGATCCCCCACCGCCCCCTGCTGAAGCCACACCCGAGTGACCGAGCGAGGGCGGCCCAGCTTCCCCATAAAATGAGCCCTGGGCTCACTTGTGTTGCATACGGCCAGGCCACCTGAGTTGCGTGTGAGCCGAGGGTATGAACCCCGCAAAAGGGGTAGGTCGAATTCGTGGACTCTATTTGTGGGCCGAACCCAGGCCATGTTTTTTGAGAAGCTTGTGCAAGTATTTGCGGTCCATCTTGGCTGCACGTGCGGCCGCACTGACGTTGTTTCGATGTTGCTCAAGCAGCCACGCCACATAGTCTCGCTCTCGCGCCTCCACATAACGCAGCTTCGAAGCACTGAAGCTCAAACTCGGGTCAAATGCGGTGACCGGGAGGTCACCGGTTGTGGGCGTCTCGCGAGCAGGTCGTCTCCCGTCTCCCAAGCGAGCAACCTCGAGTCGTGTCCCCTGGCGCACCTTTGCCAAAAGTGCAGCACGCTCGATGACATTCTTGAGCTCACGCACATTGCCGGGCCAATCGTGGCTCGTGAAGCGGTCGAGGAGCCTATCGTCTAGGCTGGGGGCTTCAATGCCCCGTTTGTCGGCAAGCTCACGCAAAAAGCCCTCCGCGAGCACCGAAATATCTTCCGCGCGCTCCCGAAGCGGGGGCACCGTCAGCGACACGACCGAAAGGCGAAAGTACAGGTCCTCACGAAAAGCGCCCCGTGCAACCTCCCGCGCGAGGTTGCGCCGTGACGCGGCAATGACCCTGATGTCTACGGGGATGGGCGTGCTGCTCCCGATTCGGCGAACTTCGCGCGCGTCCAAAACACGCAGCAATTTGGGCTGGAGATCCAAGTCGAGCTCACCGAGCTCGTCGATAAATACCGTACCCCCATGGGCGAGCTCAAAAGCGCCTTTGCGCTGGACCACCGCACCGGAAAACGCACCCTTTTCGTGTCCAAACAGCTCGGATTCAATCAGTTCGCGCTGGACGGCACCGCAGTCGACCACAATATGAGGTCCGTCCCGGCGGTTCGAGCCTTCGTGAATGGTCCGGGCCACGAGCCCCTTGCCCGTTCCCGTCTCGCCCTGAATAAGCACCGTCGCCTCGGTCTTTGAGATTCGGGCCACCATGCCAAAAAGCGCTCGCATCGGCTCAGAGCGACCAAGAAGCTCCCCAAGATGGTCGTCCGGCCACGGCGGGACCGAAAACTGCTCCTGCTCCGGAACAAAAGCGATCTCCACGGTCCCCGCCCTAAGAACGGCGCCCGCATCGATCGGTGCTTCGCGAATGCGACCCCCATGCAGAAAAGTTCCGTTGGTCGAACCGAGGTCCACCAAAAGCCAACCTTTCTCTGTGCGGGAAATTCGAAGGTGGCGCCTGGAGACGGTGTCGTCCGTCAGAACCAGATCGCAGTCCGGCATCTTCCCGACGGTCACCACATCCCGATCGACAACACAGACCCGACCCTGCTCCCGGCCACTCTTCACGGTCAGCTGAAGACGCCACAGCGCCCCCTTGTTGGTTCCCGCCTGGGACGCCATCGACCCTACGATGGTAACACTCGAAGCCGCTGCGCCCACTACCACACCAGCATATACCCTATAGCGGATTTCTCTTAGGCATGCTGGATACGGCCATCTTGGGGAGCGTCGGGCCACCGAGAACCACCGCGGGTCCACCTACTATAAACCCTAATTCGTCGGGCAAGCTCAGGTTTCGGGGAGGCCTCTTCAACCCGACGGAGACCCCCGTCCCCATCCGTTTCTGCGTTGCTTTTCGCGAGAAGAGTGGACAATACGAGCCCGAAACGTTTTCCTCATTTTTTTGGAATCAAACGCGGGTGAAAAGCGTTTGACACGGAACGCGATAGCGTTAGAACTCATGCCGCTTCGTCCGATTCGGACATGGGCCTGCTTGTCCGCGTCCCTCAGGGGTTCGAAGCAAATCAAATGAGCGCTGGGAGGTAACCTGTGCCAATCATTAAGGTTGACGGTCTCGCCAAAACCTACGGCACCGTCCAAGCCCTGAAGGGCATCTCTTTTGAGGTCAATTCGGGAGAAATCATCGGGCTTTTGGGCCCCAACGGAGCCGGAAAGACCACCACCATGAAAATCCTTTCGGGCTACCTGCAACCGACGCAGGGGTCCGCGACCGTCGCGGGTCACGACGTCGTCGAGGCCCCTTTGCGGGTCCAAGAGGCTTTAGGCTATCTGCCGGAGAACGCCCCTCTTTACGAGGATATGAGCGTTCAAGACTACCTGACGCTGATGGCCGACCTGCGGCAGCTCGCCCCGGGCCAAAAACGGCAACTCATGTCGGAAGCCATCTACAGCACCGGTCTTGAAGCCCGGCTCACCCAATACATTGGCAACCTCTCCAAAGGTTTCCGCCAACGGGTGTGCCTCGCCCAGGCGATTTTGCACAAACCCAAGGTACTCATCCTTGACGAGCCCACCAACGGTCTCGACCCCAACCAGATCATTGAAATCCGTTCCCTGATTCGAAGGCTGGCCGAACACGCCACCGTCTTGGTCTCCACCCATATCCTCTCTGAGGTCGAAGCGACCTGCCACCGCGCGATCATCATCATGGAAGGTGAGATTCGCGCCGATGCCCAGCTGTCCGAGCTCACCTCATCCAACGACGCGGTGCTGATGGTTCAGCGTGGACCCGATGGCATCCAGGAAAAACTCGAAAGAGTCGATGGCGTGGTGGGTGTTAAAGAAGAAGAGGTTGACAACGGTTACCGTCGTTTCCGGGTTTCGGGCAAGGTCGACCTGGTGCTGTGCCCTCTGATCTATGACGTGGCCCGGCAAAACGATTGGCGCCTGGCCGAACTCAGGCAGGACGCCCGCACCCTAGAGTCCGTGTTCCGCGAACTCGCAGAACGAGGAGGCATAGCAGCATGAACCAGATTCTTACCGTAGCCAAAAAGGAATTCCGCGCCTACTTCTCGTCTCCCATCGCGCTGATTTTCCTCGGCACGTTCCTGTTCGTGACCTTGTTCACGTTCTTTTGGGTGGAGACCTTTTTCACACGAAATCTCGCGGACATACGTCCGCTGTTTCAGTGGCTTCCCGTTCTTCTCATTTTCCTCGGGGCAGCCCTCACCATGCGCCTTTGGAGCGAGGAACAAAAACTCGGCACTTTTGAGCTCTTGGCGACCCTGCCGGTCGAAACCCACAAACTGGTGCTCGGCAAATTCCTTGCTTCTTTGGCACTTGTTTCGGTCGCGCTCGCACTGACCTTTGGTGTGCCCGTTTCGGTATCTTTCATGGGCGATCTCGACTGGGGTGCGGTCTTCGGAGGCTATTTCGGTGCCCTTCTTCTGGCCGGTGCATACATCGCCATTGGGCTTTGCATCTCGGCGGTGACCAACAATCAAATCATCGCTCTCATCTTTACTTGCCTGTTTTGCGGCATTCTCTACCTCCTCGGAACGGACCCGGTGACCAACCTGGCCGGCAACCGCGGCGCCGAGATTTTGCGGGCCCTGAGCACTGGGAGTCGATTCGAGAGCATCCGCCGAGGCGTCATCGATCTTCGTGATCTGACCTACTACGCAAGCATCACAGTGAGTTTCTTGGTCCTCAATACGGTCATCTTGGAGGCCAAAAGCTGGAGCCAGGGCAAAAGAACCGCGCCCCGGCGGCGCGCTCGAACCCTCTTGGTGGGCCTGGCGGCAGCGAACATGTTTTTGATCAACATCGTTCTTGGCCCAGTTCACAGCGCCCGTGTCGATCTCACGGAGCACGGTGAGTACAGCATCTCCCAGGTCACCAAGGATCTGGTCAACAGCCTGCCTGAGCCTCTACTCATCCGCGGCTACTTCTCGTCCAAAACGCACCCCTTGCTGGCGCCCACGGTTCCGCGCATCCGCGACCTCATTGAGGAGTATGGGGTGGTTTCCGGCGGGAAAGTGCAGACCGAGTACGTAGATCCCCGAGAGGATGAGAACATCGAAAAAGAGGCCAACCAGCTGTACGGGATCAAAAGCTTTCCGTTTCGAATTTCGAGCCGTTACGACGACTCGGTGGTCAATTCTTACTTCAGCATTCTCATCAAGTATGGCGACCAATACCAAGTGTTGAGCTTCAGCGACCTGATTGAAGTTCAAGCCACCGGGATGAACGACATCGAGGTCAAGCTTCGTAACCTTGAATACGACCTTACTCGAGCGATCAAGAAGGTGGCGTTTGGCTTCCAAACGCTGGAGGCGGTTTTCGCCGACCTCGACGACAAGGCAGAGTTCATGGCCTTTGTCAGCACAAATACCCTCCCGGAGAATTTCAAGGATGTGCCTGAGCGCATCACGACTGTCATGAAAGAGCTCGAAGGCCGGTCGGGGGGTAAGTTCAGCTACCGTATCGTGGATCCTGATGCGGAAGGGGTGACCGAGACCCGCGACGTCCTCTTCAAAAAATACGGTTTCAAACCGTTTGCGGCGTCGCTGTTCGCCAAAGAAACCTTCTACATGCATCTTCTACTCAAGGTCGGCGATCGTTATGAGCGGGTCTTCCCCGGCGAATCGATGTCAGAGGCGGACATCAAAACCGAGGTCACCGCCGCCATCAAACGGGCCGCCCCGGGCTTTTTGAAGACCATCGGCCTCGTCAAGCCAGAGCCAGAAAAGCCCCCCACGCCACCGCATCAGTTTGGGCCACCGCCGCCCAGGCCGCCCGCGGACGTCACCCGCATGCTCAACAAGCAGCTCTCAGAGACCTACACGATCAAGGACGTTGACCTGAAGAATGGCCGAGTCCCTGGCGATGTGGATGTCCTTTTGGTGTACGCGCCCAAAAACTTCGACGACAAGCAGCGCTTCGCGGTTGACCAGTACCTGATGCGCGGCGGAACCGTCATTGTTCTCACCGGCAAGTATGAGCTTGATCCCACCGCCCAAGACGGCATCAAAGTCCGTAAGGTCACGTCGGGTCTCGAAGATGTTTTGGCCAAGTACGGGGTCTCCATTCAAGATACGATGGTTCTCGACCCTCAAAACGAGGCCTTTCCGATTCCCGTGGTGCGGAACCTCGGCGGCATCCGGGTACGGGACATCAAACGGGTCAAGTACCCCTTCTTCGTCGACATTCGACAAACCGGCATGGACACCGAAAACCCCGTTCTCGCGGGTCTTCCTGCGGTGACCCTCCAGTGGGCGTCGCCCCTGACGGTGACTGAACCGCCGAAGGCCAAAGAGGGTGAAGAGGGCCCAGCGCGCAGCTTTGAAGTCCTGTTGAAGTCCACCGACGGAGCCTGGACCCAGACCGACACCAACGTGCAGCCCAACTTCGAGCGGCACGAAGACGGATTTGTTCCTGGCTCCGACCAGAAATCTCGGCCCTTGGCGGTTGTTGTCAAAGGCACCTTCGAAAGTTTCTTCAAAGGCAAAAAGGCCCCTGGCGCTGAGGGAACCCTCGAAGGTCAGGTGATCAATCGCTCTCCCGGCACAACCCGGCTGGTGGTGGTCGGCAGTTCGGCCTTTGCCAACGACATGGTGCTTGGCATCTCGAGACAATCGGGAGGGGATCGCTACGCCAACAACCTGCAACTGGTCCAAAACCTCGTGGATTGGGGCTTGGAAGACACCGATCTTCTGACCATCCGATCGCGGGGGACGATGGCCCGAACCCTCTTGCCCCTGACGCCAAAAGAGCGCAGCACGTGGGAGCTTGTGAACTACGGCGCAGTGATTCTGGCGCTGGGGCTCATCGTCGCCATCAGCTCGGGCAGGAAGCGACGTCGATCGCCCATCAAACTTGACCCTTCTTCATCATCGAAGAGCCGCATCAATAGCGGACCCTCGCTCGGACAGAGCGCCCCGGAGGCCAGCTGATGACAAGCAACACCAATCGAATTCTTTTTGTTCTGCTCCTCGTCCAAGGCGCCCTTATCATGGGCATGCGTTTCAGCGGCGAGCAGAAGCTCCAGCTCCGATCGAGAAAAGTCCTCGAAAACTTCGATCCGGAAAAGGTGACCCAGATTGAGATTCTCGGGGCCCCCAAAGACAAAGCCGATGGGCCACCTCAAAACAGCGTCGCCTTGAGCAAGGTCGGCGCCACCTGGGGCCTGGCAAACAGTGACAACTATCCAGCCAACAAAGACAAGATTGACGAGTTTTTGAAGAAACTGGGCAAGCTCAAGTCACACACCGTGGTCCTTCGAAAATCGACCTACCACCCCAAGCTGGAAGTTTCGAAGGACAAATTTCAGCGGCAAATCAGCATCACCCACGACGGCAAACCCATGAAATTCTTTGTGGGGAGCTCCCCAAGCTTCAAAAACGTCCATTTCCGTATGGATGGAGAAGACGAAGTCCTCCTGGTCAACGACTTCTCTACCAGCGACGTCGGTGATCGGGCGTGGAGTTGGGTCGACAGGGAGTATCTGAAGTTCAAAAAAGACGATGTATGGTCCTTGAAGCTGAAGAACAAAAAGGGCGCCATCGACCTCGAAAAGAACCCCCAGGATAGCAACTGGGTGTCTCCGAACATCTCCAAGCCGCTCAAGAAGTCGACGGTCGACGAGCTGGTGCAAAAAGCGAGCGCCATCAACCTCGAAACACCCGTGGGCAAGACGGAAAAGCCGGAATATGGTCTCCAAGACCCGCTGGCCACCGTAACCCTTGTCACCGGCACCTCAACCGTTTCTGGGAACCCGCCCCCAAGCACCCAGATTCACACCATTCGGGTTGGCAAGAAACTGGAAAAGGAAAACCGCTACTACGTGAAAGCGAGCAATTCGGAGTACGTGGTCCAAGTTGCAGGGTGGGCGATTTCTCCCTTGGTTGAGAAAACCAAAGCCGACTTGATTGACGAGCCCAAAGCCGACAAAAAGAAGGGCAAGAAGTAGCACTTCAGCACCAAGAAAGCATCGAGACCGTCCGGTTTTCGGTGCTTTGTCCCTCCCCCTCCCTCCCTAAAAAAACGCTCACGAGACCGTGTCGGTCACGGGTGCGCCTGTTGTCGGTCTTTGGGTGGTGGTCACCCATAGGGCAATTGGAAAGGTCCGTTCAGGGCTAGCGCTGAAAAACTTCCGCTCCGGCGTACCGCGCCGACGGGCCCAAATCTTCTTCAATCCGAAGCAGTTGATTGTATTTGGCGGTGCGATCCGAGCGAGAAGCCGAGCCGGTCTTGATCTGTCCGGCGCCGGTTCCGACCGCCAAATCGGCGATGGTGCTGTCCGCAGTTTCTCCCGAACGATGGCTGACAACTGAGCGATAGCCGGAGGCCCCTGCCAAACTCATAGCGTCCAGGGTCTCCGTCAACGTCCCGATCTGGTTGACTTTGATCAGGATGGCGTTGGCGCAGCGGTCATCGATACCTCTTTGGAGCCGCGTCACGTTGGTGACAAACAAATCATCGCCCACGAGCTGGCACTGGTCGCCGATCTGCCGGGTGAGCGCGGCCCAGCCCTCCCAATCGTCCTCCGCAAGCCCATCTTCAATAGACACGATCGGAAACCCGGAAGCCAATTCGCCAAGATATTGCACCATCTCCGACGAGGTCAGAGTCCGGTTTTCGGAAGCGAGCACGTACTTGCCATCTTTGTAGAGTTCCGAGGCGGCCACGTCGAGCGCCAGACCGATATCCACCCCGGGCTTGTAGCCCGCACCCTCGATGGCTTCGAGCAACAGCTCAAGGGCAGCCCGATTTGAGGGAAGGTTTGGCGCAAAACCCCCCTCATCGCCCACCGCGGTGGAGAGACCCTTTTTCTTTAGGATCTTCTTGAGGTGGTGAAAGGTTTCGACGCCGCTCCGAAGCGCCTCTCGAAAACTCGTCGCGCCCTTCGGCACCAGCATGAACTCTTGAATGTCGAGTGCGTTGTCCGCATGCTCGCCCCCGTTGATGACGTTCATCAGGGGGACCGGAAGCAGACGGGCCTGAATCCCGCCCAGATAGCGGTATAAGGGAAGCTCATAGGCGTTGGCTGCGGCTCGCGCAACCGCCAAGGAGACCCCGAGAAGCGCGTTGGCGCCCAGCTTTTCCTTGTTTTGGGTTCCATCCAAGGAGAGCAACGTTTGGTCGATGTCGAACTGGTCCCCCGCGTCGTACCCCAAAAGCGCCGGAGCGATTTGCTCGTTCACCGAAGCCACCGCGCGCTCCACCCCTTTTCCAAGATAGCGGGTCTCGTCACCGTCCCGGAGCTCGAGGGCTTCGTGCACACCGGTAGAAGCACCCGAGGGAACCCCTGCCCTCCCCTGAGCGCCCGAAGACAGGCCGACCTCCACTTCCACCGTCGGATTGCCCCGGCTGTCCAAAATCTCGCGTGCATGAACGTGTATAATATCCAACATCAGCGGAGCGTGGTATTCGATCGATTGACTCTATAGTCAACCGGATCCATCGTCCGTGGGGGCTAAGCGCCTACCTTTCATGGGCTTACTTACCGGAAAAGTTGCCATCGTGACCGGCGCCGGAAACGGCATTGGCAGGGCCCATGCGCACCTCATGGCCAAAGAGGGCGCACGCGTGCTGGTCAACGACCTCGGGGTTGGCCGCGACGGAACCGGCACCACGGCGAGCGCGGCCCAGGTCGCCGAAGAGATCGTTCGGGAGGGCGGCGAAGCCATGGCCAACACCGATTCCGTCTCCACCCAAGAAGGCGCAGACCGAATTCTGTGGTCGGCCTTGTCTGGCTTTGGGCAGGTCGACATTCTGGTGAACAATGCCGGGATTTTGCGTGATCGAACCTGCCTAAACATGAAAGAGGCCGACTTCGACGCGGTCATCAACGTGCACCTTAAGGGAACCTACCTCATGACCCAGACCGTAGGGCGAAGACTCAAAGTCCAGGGACAGGGGGGACGGATCATCAATACCAGCTCGATGTCCGGTCTTAGGGGAAACTTCGGGCAGTGCAACTATGCCGCGGCCAAGGCCGGCATTTTTGGCTTCACTCTGACCGCCGCGCAGGAATTCGCCCGCTTCGGAACCACCGTCAACGCCATCGCGCCCCTGGCCCTGACGCGCATGACCCAAGATCTACCGGCCATGTCCGGCGCCAGCGAAGAAACATTGGGGCCACAGCACATCGCCCCGGTCGTTGCCTTTCTTGCCTCCGATCTGGCGGACAAGGTCACCGGACGCGTGTTTGGCATCCACGGGCGTCGCGTCTTCGAGTACAAGATGACCGAAACGGCGGGTGTCGAAGCCCCTGAAAGCAGTTGGAGCCCCGAAGGCCTCCAAGATCATTGGGACCACATCACAAAGTGAAGTTGATCCGAATCGACCCTGCTTCTTCTTCGGGCTCCTCCTCGCTCTGCTTTTTAGGGGGCGGCCTTGGAGGAGGAGGTCGATCCACATCGATGTGAAGGCGTGGCCTGGACGCCTCATCGCGTCGACGCCGTTCGTCCTCGCGCCGGTGAATCTCCTCGATGATGTATGCATCGAGCATCGACTTTCATGTTCTGACGCGCTGTAGACGGACGCAAGTTTGGGGATAACCCCCGACAGGTCGCGAAGCACCTTCGGACAGGGCCCTGCCTTTGGGATATCGGCCTGTTAGGTGATCTAGACCAGGCGCCCCGTGACCGCGCTCACCATCGGCTGGGCGCGCCCACCCTACGCAAAGGCCCTACTCCTCCGTATGTTTCAAAAGAACGGCCTACTCCACCGCGTGTTCCGGAAGATCATAGGTGTCGTCGTTGCCATAGTCGGGGTTGAGATCAAAACGATGAACCGCCTCAATGTTTCTCAAGGTCATGGTCTTGCTGCGCATCACCACCGAGTGGGTCACAGCGCCCCCCCGCCGGAAGCGAACCCCTCGTAAAAACTCGCCGTCGGTCACGCCCGTCGCCGCAAACAACACGTCCCCACTCGCAAGCACATCGGCCCCAAAGGCCTTACTGGCGTCTTCGATGCCGACATCTCGCAAGCGCTTTTCTTCGGCCGGACTGGCCGGAGCCAAACGCCCGATCATGTCTCCGCCCACGCAACGAAGGCCCGCAGCGGTCACAACGCCCTCGGGCCCCCCACCGACCCCCATCAACATGTCAATTCCGGTCTCTTCTTTGCACGTAGCCAGCGCGCCCGCCACGTCTCCGTCGCTGATGAGCTTGATCCGCGCGCCCGCCTCTCGAACTTCGCGAATCAAAGCTTCGTGCCGCGGCCGATCGAGAATGACCACCGTCAGATCCTCGACGTAAATGCCTTTGGCGTCGGCCACCGAGTTGAGGTTCCAGGTCGCCGATTGACAAAGATCGATGGCGCCTTTTCCTGCGGGGCCCACCGCTATTTTGTCCATGTACACGTCTGGAACCTTCAGAAACTCGCCCCCGCGCGCCATCGCGATGCAAGAGATCGCATTCGGCGCCCCCTGGGAGCACAACACGGTGCCTTCGAGAGGAATGGCCGCGATATCGATCTCGGTGTCATCGACCCGCCACCGGCCCACGCGTTCGCCGGTGTACAAAAAGGGTGTTTCATCGCGCGCCCCCTCCCCAATGACCACGGTTCCTCGAACCTGGAGCCAGTCGAACACCCGCCGCATCGCGGTGACTGCGGCCTCCCGCGCCGCCCGGCTATCCCCCCGCCCCATCAGGCGAGCAGACGCAAGCGCAGCGGCTTCGGTCACCCGCACGGCATCTAAGGCCAAGTTGCGATTCATGCCTGCGCCTCACATCCGTCCTCGGTCGATGCGACGCATCCTAGACCGAGCTTGTCTCGAAGCTCCTCTGGAAGGCGTCGTACCCGCCCCGAAGGTCCGACGCATGCGTGCATGGTCTCCCCAGTTGCAATCAAAGCGCCATCGGCGTCTCGAAACAAACGGTACGCCATGCGCACGCTGCCGGTTCGAATCTCCGCAATCGAGGTATCAAGGCTCAGCTCCTCATCATAGCGGGCCGGCTGATGATATCGCGTAAAAACACGGGCTACGGGCAAAAAGAAGCCACTGGATTCGAGCATCTTGTAGTCGATGTTCAGCGAACGGAGGAGCTCGTTCCGACCCGCCTCAAAATAGCGAAGATAGTTGGCATAATACACCACCCCCATCATGTCCGTGTCTCCGTAAATGACGCGAAATCGATGTCGGTTGGGGGGCACCGCCTGCCGTTAAACCGCCCGAGCCGCACGCTGTCAACAACAGGCTCCACCCCAGGTCCGCCTGCCGCGTACATCCGCTCGCAAGCTCGCTCCGGACGCGGACGGAACCAAGCGCCTTAGCCGAGGCCTTTGAGAATGCGCATCGACCGGGTGGGTGAAGCGATGGTGTCAAAGGCATTGACCTTCTCTACCGCGGTGCGAACCGCCCGCTCCGGGGCGGTGTGGGTGATCACCACCACCGGGACCGCGCCGCTCCCGTCGGTGCTCTCCATTTCCTGATTCACAACCTTCAAGGACACCCCCTCATCACCCAGCGCGCCGGCGATACGCGCCAAAACACCCGGTGAGTCCTTGACCGTAAAACAGAGGTAAAAGGCCGACTCAACGTCCCCCAACTCGAATCGAGAAAGGGCTCCCGAGGGGTCGTTTCGATGTGCGGAATGGAGCCTTTGACCGGCAGACCCCAGCAGAATCTGCCGAGACAAGTCGATGATGTCCGCAGAGACCGCACTCCCCGTGGGCAGCGCACCGGCCCCCTGCCCCAGAAGCATTGAGTTTCCGAGGGCGTCGGACTCCAAAAGGACCGCGTTCAAAACGCCGTTCACATGCGCCAACAGAGAATCCTTGGGTACCCAACAGGGATGAACACGCAAAGAAACCGCATCGCCCCTTCGCTCCGCAATCCCAACCAACTTGATGGCGTACCCGTAGGACTTGGCCGCCGCAATGTCTTCGGAAGTCACGGTGCGGATGCCTTCGACGTGAACATCGTCGACCGACAGGCGCGTCGAAAAACCCAACGATGCAAGAATCGTCAACTTTTGCGCCGCGTCGTGGCCGTCCACGTCGGCGGTGGGGTCGGCCTCCGCGTACCCGAGCGACTGCGCCCTGGCGAGGGTTTCATCAAAGCCTGCGCCGTCGTCCGCCATGGCCGTCAAAATGAAGTTTGTCGTCCCGTTGAGAATACCGGCGATGGTTTGGATTCGTTCCGAAGCCAAAGCCTCGCGAAGGGTCCGAATGATCGGAATGCCACCCCCCACCGCAGCTTCATAGAATACGTCTACGCCCTTTTCGCTGGCGGCGCCGAAAATCTCTGCCCCGTGAATGGCAAGCAATGCCTTGTTTGCGGTCACCACGTGTTTGCCGTGCTCGATGGCGCGCAAGACGTAGTCTCGCGCATCGGTTGTCCCCCCGATGAGCTCAACCACGATCTTGATATCGGGATCGGCGATCACATCGTTCGCGTCCTGGGTGATGAGCTCGATGGGAACAAAATCCGCCCGGCTCTTGTCCAAATGCTTCACCGCAATGCGCTTCACGACGATTCGAGCACCGAGGCGTTGTTCGATAACCCCTGCATGCCCCTTGAGAATTTGAATGACTCCGGTACCGACTGTGCCCAGTCCGAGGAGACCGATGGGAATTGTTTTCATGCCTGGAACCAACCTGCGCTGCTTGGTGCCCAGGGGCACCATCTGGGCGCGACTCTACGCCCCACCTCATAACCTACCGTGAGGCTCCGGGCGAGTGATTTTGCGGTCAGGCGACCAAAGGCGGAGGACGCTCCCCGGGCTCGACCGCCCCCACGACCGATCAAGCGGTTCGGTTTGGCCCCGGCCCCGGCGCCCACCACCGAAAGATCATGCCTGAAGAGGGAAAGCGAGAGGCAACGCGCAAAACGTCGGACATAGGCCCTAAAAAGCGTCCGGGGGCTGGACGTGTCGGCGACACGGGCCCTCAGTGGAATTCCACGCGGGTGATTTCGTACTCTTTTTCTCCATCCCGCGGTCGACGAACGGCCACGATCTCGCCCTCTCGCCGGCCGATCAAGGCTCGCGAAATGGGTGCCGTCACCGAGATCTTGCCCTCCTTTTGGTCGGCCTCATCAAGCCCTACGATCTGGTACTTGACCTCCCGCTCCGAGTCACAGTCGAGCAGGGTCACGGTGGCCCCAAACACCACCTTATCACCGCTCAGGCTCGCTGGGTCGATGACCTCCGCTTGGGCGAGCTTGGACTCCACCTCCAAGATGCGGCCCTCAATAAAACTCTGTTTCTCCTTCGCGGCGTGATACTCCGCGTTTTCGCTGAGATCCCCGTGCGCTCGGGCAACCTCAATGGCTTTAGAGATGTCAGGACGATCGATCGTTTTCAATCGCTTGAGTTCTTCTTTGAGTCGTTGGTAGCCAACTTTGGTCATGGGTTCCCGATCGGGCATCTTCACGTTCCTCCCACAGCAACATGCTGGTCACAGTGACACGCACGCACCATTTCGCTCACGCGTGGTAATCTTGTAGGGAGCCTGGCATCAGCTCGCCGGCTCTCAGGGCGTCGATCGCCCCAGTCGCAGCCACAGCAGCCGCGGCCGTAGTAAAGTATGGAATGTTGGCGAGCAAAGCTTGCCTCCTGAGCGAAAACGAGTCGCGAATGGCTTCTTTGCCCACCGTCGTATTGAACACCAAGTCTACTTCTTTGTTCACAATGGCATCGACAACGTGGGGTCGGCCCTCGCGAACCTTGTTCACCCGCTGAACGGATACACCCTCGCCTGCCAAAAAGGCCGCCGTACCTTCGGTGGCCATGATCGTGAAATCGAGCTCCGCCAAACGACGGGCCACCGAAACCATGGCCGGCTTGTCTTGATCGGTGACCGAGATGAACACACAACCCGTGGTCGGAAGCTCCATGCCTGCTGCAAGAATGGCCTTCGCGAACGCGAGATCAAAGCGGGCGTCCATACCCATCACTTCGCCGGTAGACTTCATCTCTGGGCCCAACAAGGTGTCCGCGTTGGGAAACTTCACAAAGGGAAAAACCGACTCTTTGACCGCAACCACTTTAGGCCTTGGATTTTCGGTCAGCCCCAACGCCGACAACGTTTTTCCGGCCATGAGTTTCGCCGCAATTTTTGCCAGCGGAACCCCCGTGGCCTTCGATATGAAGGGAACGGTCCGCGACGCCCTCGGGTTCACCTCGAGCACGTAAATGTCTTGGCCTCGGATGGCAAATTGGACGTTCATCAACCCCACGACCTTGAGTTCCCGCGCGAGTTTTTGAGTCTGGCGTTCAACCTCGTCGATGAGTTCACGAGGAACAGAATGCGGGGGCATCGCCATCGAGCTGTCCCCCGAATGCACACCGGCCTCTTCAATGTGCTCGAGGACGCCCCCGATGATCACATCTTGCCCATCGGTCACCGCGTCCACATCAAGCTCTATGGCCTGGGCGAGGTACTGATCAATGAGCACTGGACGGGTCTCGATGTCCGGCGTGGCGGCCAGGGCTCGCGTCATATAGTCGACGAGCGAGCGCTCTTCGTGACAGACCTCCATGGCCCGACCCCCGAGCACATAACTTGGCCTCAAAAGAACGGGATAGCCAATGTCACGGGCAATCTTAACGGCCTCTTCGGAGGAACGCGCAAGCCCATTGGGGGGCTGGAGGAGGCCAAGTTTCTGCACCAGTGCCGCAAAACGTTCGCGATCTTCCGCCCGATCGATGGCGTCGGGCGCGGTGCCCAGAATTTGAACACCCAGTCGGTCCAGTGCCTCGGCCAGCTTAAGAGGCGTCTGACCACCGAACTGAACAATGACCCCCTTGGGCTTTTCAAGCTCCACAATTCGGATCACGTCTTCCAGGGTCAATGGCTCAAAATACAACCGATCCGCAGTATCGTAATCCGTCGACACCGTCTCCGGGTTGCAGTTGACCATGATCGTTTCATACCCGTCTTCCTTGAGGCCTAAGACGGCGTGCACACAGCAGTAATCGAACTCAATCCCCTGCCCTATCCGGTTTGGACCACCCCCTAGAATCATGACTTTTGGTCTATCGCTCGTCCGGCTCTCGTCCTCTTCTTCGTAGGTCGAATACATGTAGGGCGTTTCTGCACGGAACTCTCCCGCGCAGGTATCCACCCTCTTCATCACCGGCTTGACACCGGCCCGTTCGCGCGCTTCACGAACCGCTGCCTCAGTGGTTTGACGCAGCTCCGCGATGCGTCTGTCAGACAAGCCACTTTGCTTTGCACCACGCAAGCGTTCTTCAGTCAGCTCACCCTGCTGAACCTCACTCTCCATGTCCACGACTTCGCGGATGTTGTTCACAAACCAGGGATCGATACCCGTTCTTCGTTCGATCTGGGTGTCGGTCATACCGCGCCGCATCGCCTCAGCCATAACCCACAGACGTTCGGGGCCGGCCTCCGCGAGCAGGCGCTCCAGGGTCTCTCGCTGGGCACCTTCGGTCGGCCCCAAAGGCGCCTCAACGCCCGAGGCTTGCTTGATCGCGCTCGCCTCGAGCCCATAGCAACCGATCTCCACGGAACGAAGAGCCTTGCCGAGCGACTCTTGAAAGCTCCGCCCAATGGCCATCGCCTCCCCCACCGACTTCATTTGCGTCGTGAGCCGACGATCCGTTCCCGGAAATTTCTCGAAAGCAAAACGGGGCACCTTGGTGACCACGTAGTCGATGGCCGGCTCAAAAGACGCCGGCGTGGTCTTGGTGATATCATTGACGATCTCATCGAGGGTGTAGCCCACGGCCAGCTTGGCGGCTATCTTTGCAATGGCAAAGCCCGTGGCCTTCGATGCCAGGGCCGAAGAACGGGACACCCGTGGATTCATCTCAATCACCACCAGACGCCCGTCTTTGGGATTCACACCAAACTGAATATTACAGCCACCGGTATCGACACCAATCTTGCGAATGATCTTGAGCGCGGCGTCCCGCATGACCTGGTATTCTTTGTCGGTCAAGGTCTGCGCCGGCGCGATGGTGATCGAGTCTCCGGTGTGGACCCCCATCGGGTCGAGGTTCTCGATGGAGCAGATGATCACCACGTTGTCCATGCGATCCCGCATGACCTCAAGCTCAAACTCTTTCCAACCGACCACCGATTCCTCGAGCAAGGTGGTTCCGTGCGGGGAGGTCGAAAGCGCCCACCCGACGTATTCAATAAACTCTTCGCGGTTGTAGGCGATGTTTCCCCCCGCACCTCCCATGGTGAAGGAGGGGCGAATGATCACCGGATAGCCGATGCTCTCTTGCACCTTCCAGCCTTCGGCCAGCGAACTCACCACGCCCGACCGAGGCACAGCCAAACCGATTTCTTTCATCGCGACCCGAAAAAGTTCGCGGTCTTCCGCTTTTTTGATCGCCTCAAGGCTCGCGCCGATGAGCTCTACGTTGTGGCGCTCCAAAATGCCTTCTTCGGCAAGCCCCACGGCACAGTTCAGCGCGGTCTGTCCACCGAGTGTGGGAAGCAACGCATCCGGGCGCTCTTTCTCGATGACCTTTCCCACCATTTTCGGGGTGATCGGCTCGATGTAGGTTTTGTTGGCCAACTCCGGATCGGTCATGATCGTTGCCGGGTTGGAATTGACCAAGATGACTTCGTACCCTTCCTCTTTGAGGGCCTTCACCGCCTGGGTACCGGAATAGTCAAACTCACAGGCCTGTCCAATAACGATAGGCCCCGAGCCAATGATCATGACACGTTGGAGGTCTTCTCTCTTCGGCACCTGGCTTAATCCCGCTTTCTCGCCATCGTCCGAGCTGTACCATTCCCTTTGGGGAGTCGGTCATCGGAGGGCGTCAGCACAGGTAACCGCGGCGACACAATTCGGTCAACCGCTGTCAGCCGTCACCTCGCGAGAAAACGAAACGAAAAAAGACGTGATTCACCGAAGGAGCGGCGCGATCACCAGAGCCACGACGGACATCAGCTTGACCAAGATGTTCAGGGAGGGGCCCGCGGTATCCTTGAAAGGATCGCCAACGGTGTCGCCGACGACTGCGGCATGATGTTTTTCACTGCCCTTGCCGGTATTCTTCTCGAGATCCTTCGGCTCGTCCTCGACCGACTTTTTGGCGTTGTCCCAAGCGCCACCCGCATTGGACATGAAAATGGCCATTGCCACCCCGCTCACAGTCACGCCCGCAAGCATCCCGGCAAGGGCGGTCTTGTCCAGCAGACCGACCACTACGGGCAAGGAAATCGCCATCAAGCCCGGAACCAGCATCTTCTTGAGCGCCGCGGTCGTCGAGATGTCAACGCAACGCGCATAGTCGGCCTTCGCGTTCCCGTCGAGCAAACCTGGAATTTCGCGGAATTGTCTTCGAACCTCTTTGATCATGTCGTTGGCCGCGGTCCCCACCGCGCGCATCGCCATCGACGAGAATAGGAAGGGCAGCATCGCCCCCACAAACAAGCCCGCCATCACCACCGGGCTGGCGACATCGATCGCGCCTACGTTTGCTTGGGTTCGAAAAGCAGAGAACAACGCCAGCGCGGTCAACGCGGCAGATCCGATCGCAAACCCCTTGCCAATCGCGGCAGTGGTATTCCCCACCGCATCCAACGTATCGGTCTTCGCGCGCACCTCTGAGGGAAGCCCGCTCATCTCGGCGATTCCACCGGCGTTGTCGGCAATGGGCCCGTAGGCGTCTACCGCCAACTGGATCCCCGTGGTCGACAACATGCCAAGCGCCGCCATCGCAATGCCGTAGAGGCCACACACCTGATAAGCCACGACGGTGGCCCCAGCGATCACCAGAATCGGCAGGGCGGTGGACTCCATCCCCACCGCGAGCCCGGAAATGACGGTCGTGGCCGGCCCGGTCTCGGAGTCTTCGACGATCCGTTTGACCGGCCCGCGCCCCTTGGCGCAGTAGTGCTCCGTAATCACCCCGACCAAAAGTCCAGCGATCAACCCCGCGATCGCAGCCACAAACACGTTCCATCCGTTGATTTTGGTGCCCGGAATGCCCGCACCCAAAAGGATGTCCGACACGAAATAGGTGGCCACCAGCATCACCGCTCCGGCGCCAAAGGTTCCGATATTCAACGCCGTCTGCGGGTTGCCACCCTCACGGGTCCGAACCACAAAAGTCCCCAAAATGGATACGATGATGCCCACCGCAGCGAGAAAAAGTGGAAGGACCACGCCGGCAATAGAGTTGTGCGAGCCCCCGATGACCATCGCTCCTACGATCGCGCCCACATAGGATTCAAAGAGGTCCGCCCCCATGCCGGCCACGTCCCCGACGTTGTCTCCCACGTTGTCGGCAATGGTCGCTGGATTTCGGGGGTCATCCTCCGGAATACCCTGCTCAACTTTACCCACCAGGTCGGCGCCCACGTCGGCGGCTTTGGTGTAAATCCCACCCCCCACGCGGGCGAAAAGCGCAATGGACGACGCGCCCAGCGAAAAGCCGGATACGACGGCAAGCGTTCGGCCCAAGTCGAGTGCCCCGCTGGCATCGGTCAAAAACTCGGTCTTGAAAAACACCAAAAAGAGGCCACCGAGCCCAAGAAGCGCCAGGCCCACCACCGACATGCCCATCACCGCGCCACCCCGAAAGGCCACTGCCAAAGCTTCAACCAGCCCTTTTCGGGCCGATGCGGTCGTGCGCACATTGGCCGAGGTCGCCACCCTCATCCCGAAAAAGCCGGACAATGCAGAGCAAAAGGCTCCGAGCACAAACGAGAAGGCCACCAACGGGTGCGACACCGTAGATCCCATGTTGGCGAAGGCCAGAAGGCCCGCGACCGCGACCACGAAGATCGCGAGGATCCGATACTCGCGCGAGAGAAACGCCATGGCGCCCTCGCGGATGTATCCGGCAATGTCTTTCATGCGGTCGGTTCCCGCGTCTTGCTTGTTGATCCAAGACGAAGAGACCGCTGCGTAGACAAGAGCGACCACACCCGCTCCAGGGACAGCCATGGCTAGAAGTTCGGGCATATTCGGGGCGCTCTATGGGCGCTTTCGAGCAGAATGGTCAAGCAAAAGGTGCACCTTAGCGCCAAAGGTGTGCAACCCTGCCCCGTCCAGGCTAAGGTGCGGGAACCATGGGTCATGGGGAACAGAAGGCGGGGCGAACACCTCGTAAAACCCCCGCTCTCGTAGTGGGTTTCATCTTCGGGACGCCCTGGGCCGGCCTTCTCATTCTTATGGGTTGCACAAGCAACACCGTCGATGTCGCCAGGCGTCACGAGCGACTGGGAGATATCCACCGAGCGGCGACCCTCTACTTGGCCGCGGCAAAGCGAGACCCGGCAAACCTAGCGGCCTGGGACGGCGCGGTGCGGACCCGCTGCACCCTCGGCACCGACGTCGGTCGCTGCCTGGGCGTATTGGATCTCGAACTCGATCTTCTGGGGAACGTTGTCCGACATCGAGACGCCCTGGCAAACGTGCTCGAAGCCCGCGCCCGGGCACGCCTGACACAAGGGCTGGTCAAAAGCGCGCTCGAAGACCTCGCGCGCGCCGCCCGCGCTGCGCCCAATCGCGCCACGCTCTACACCGCGCGAGCCAAAGCACACACCATGCTGGGCCACAACGCCGAGGCCCTCGAGGCCCTCCTCCTCGCCCGTAAGCTCGATCCGCATAACCAAGAGGCCAATCTTCTCTTTCGCGAAATCCCCACCCAGGCCCCGGCGCGGGATGACGATCCCTCCGACCAAACCTTCGGTGGGGGCGGAGCCGCTCGAGCGTCACCGCAATAGGCTTTGTCGCTCAAGCGCGACAACCCCAAACCCAGCCCTGCCCCCAGAGGGCAACTTGGCCGAAGGAACCGCGAACGAGACCCTACGGGTTGTCGGGGGCTAAAGTCGCCACGCGCATCCCCATCCGAACCGGATCCGCAGGCGCCCAATCCTCCAAGGCAACCGCGCGTTCGACGACGACGATGACGGTGGAGCCCATTTCAAAAACGCCGAGCTCCTGACCCTTTTTGACCTGCAAGGCGCCATCCTCATACCTTTTCCGCGCAACCTGCTTGTCGCCCACGTTGGTGGTCACCTCGGGTTCGTACGTGACCTTGATATGCCCCACGCAAGTCGCCCCCACCTTGACCACGGCGACACGACCAAAGTCTTCGGACTGAAGATGGGTAATAAGCCGCTCATTTTTTGCGAACAGCCCCTCCACGTGGGCCACGGCCGCGGGGTTGACGGGATAAAGCTGCCCGGGAACGTAGGTCATCTCGGTAATAAATCCGGACACCGGTGCGTGGATGCGGTGATAATCTTTGGGCGCAAGATAAAAGGTAAAATACGCGCCTCGGCGGTACCGCACCTCGGCGCCTTCCTCCGCCAATAGATCGCTGAGGCGGTAGCGCCGTCCTTTGGCTTGAAGCAACAAACCCTCTTCGACGGGCCCCTGGGTCGGCAGACAGCCATCCACCGGCGAAACCAGGACCTTCGGATCCGCGTCGATGGGTCTCAGTCCCGGTTTCAGGCGCCGGGTAAAGAAGTCGAGTACACTCTCGTATTCCTCTAGCGGTTTTTCTGCCTCCTCCACGGCGGCACCGTATCGCGCCGCGAACCTCCGAACTGCCATCTTCGAAGGCACCGAGGCAAGCCTGCGCACCATCCTCGAGAGCGGTTTCTTGGGTACCGCGCGCATCCCCGCGATAAACAACCTTCCTGATTCACCCATACGCAATATCCCCTGGACTTCCACCGAGGTGGCCATGTGACCACCCACCCGAGCTCCTCGACTTTGCGGAGGGAGTCAAGCTACCTGAAGGCGGATAGGCCAGGTCCGAACCGGAATTTTGAGGGTTTTGGAACAGTCGAAAGCGATGCCGGCGCCGGGAGTCAGGCTGAGAGTCCGTCTAGATCGCGAAGCACCTCCGCGGCGTGCTCCTTGGGCGAGACTTTCGGATAGACCTTGAGCACTCTGCCCTCCGGGCTGATGAGCACAGTCGTCCGCAAGATCCCCATAAAGCGACGTCCCATGAACGACTTTTCACCCCAGCTTCCGTAGGCGGAGATCACTTCGGCATCAGGGTCCGACAGCAGCGAAAAAGGAAGGTTCTCTTTCGTTCGGAAACCTGCGTGCGTTCGGACAGAGTCGCGGCTTACGCCGACCACCACCGCCCCCCTCTTTTTGATCTCTCCGTACACGTCCCGAAAACCCTGCGCCTGGGTACGACACCCTGGCGTGTTGTCCTTCGGGTAGAAGTAGAGGACCACAGGTTTCCCTCGAAGCGAAGACAAACTGATTTCTTTGCCCTCATCGTTTGGAAGCACAAACTGGGGCGCCGTTGCCCCTGGTTTCAGCGGAGGACGAACCACCGGCTCACGCGCAGCGCCGGAGTCGGCACCTGCTTCGGGGCCCTCTTTGGCGGCCACAGCATTCGCTTGCGCCGACTCGTCGACCTCGGCGCGCATGGCCTCGCCCGCCTTTTGAATCACCGTTTTCGCACTCACGGCTGAAGTCCCACGGGCCTTCACCCGACCGGTTTTCTTCTCCGCCGGCGTCCGAGCCGAGGCCTTGGCGCGCGTACTCCGCGCCGCGGCCTTCTTTGCGACTGTTTTCTTTTTCGAAGCCTTTTTCGCGGCGGCCTTTTTCCGGGTCACCTTGCGCTTTGCGCTCGCCTTTTTCACTGAAGCTTTTTTCGCGGCGGCCTTTTTCCGGGTCACCTTGCGCTTTGCGCCTGCCTTCTTCGCCGAAGCTTTTTTCGCGGCGGCCTTTTTCCGGGTCACCTTGCGCTTTCTGCTCGCCTTCTTCGCCGAAGCTTTTTTCGCGGCGGCCTTTTTCCGGGTCACCTTGCGCTTTGTGCTCGCCTTTTTCGCCGAAGCTTTTTTCGCAGCGGCCTTTTTCCGGGTCACCTTGCGCTTTCTGCTCGCCTTCTTCGCCGAAGCTTTTTTCGCAGCGGCCTTTTTCCGGGTCACCTTGCGTTTTGCGCTCGCCTTCTTCATGACCGCCTTTTTCCGGGTCACCTTGCGTTTCGCACTCGCCTTCTTCTTCGCAACCTTCCGCTTGGCACGGGCCTGTGCGGCGGCGACCTTTTTTTTGGCCACCGCTTTTTTGGTCCTCGCCTTGGATTGGGTTGCTGTCTTTCGCTTTACGCCCGCTTTTCGGGCGACCGCTTTTTTGGTCCGGCGGCCAGATGCCGCCCTCTTGGAGCCCACCGTGGGGCCGCGCCTCTTCGTGATTCGTTGAGCCATGGCCCTTTTACGTAGCCGCCCCCGGCCCTAAGATCAACCTCTCGGGCCCAAAGGCCTCCATGACAAAGCGGCGACTCTGGTTTCAAAAAACAAGGAACGACTGCGCAAAATCGAGATAGATGGCCGGAGAGCCCAAGCGCACCCGCCGATCTGGACCCACAACCTTAAAAGCAACATCGAGCGACATCACGCCACGGCGAACGCCGAAGTAGTCGAGGTATATGCGGAGTCCGTACCCGATATCTCCAAAGAGCGCATCCTTGTTGAGTTCACCGACATCATCACCCAAGACTGCGATATCTGCATACATGGCTCCATCCACACCGCTGACCCAGGCGAAATGAAAACCGTTGGTGTTGAGATTGGGCAAAACCGGGTGCACCCATTCCACACTCCCTATGGCCCTGAGCCTTCCAAGCGCATCGTTCCTGGCGTAACCACGAACATTGCGGCGGCCTCCGACCGAAAAAAGCAGTTCGGAGCGGGGACGACCCAACACAAAAGCACCGGCATTCGCTCGAAGCGAGAGCTGATGGGCACCCCCAAAACGCCACGATTTGAGAACCCGACCGGTCACGGCCAACGCATCGCGGGTGGGCGACGAAACACCGTCCTTCTCGCCCAATAAAGTGGCGACGCCACCGAGCACATGACTGAATGAGGCCGCCAACCCGAAGGCTTCGCCCGACTCTGGGGCCCAAACCGTGGTTCGGTTGTCCGATCCCACAAACAGCGTGGCAGATGTGGCCCACGCGCCGTTGGCGCTGTTCGCGAAGCCCGGTCTGAGATAGTCCACGCCGAGCGCCAAGCCCACCCACCGGGACAAGCGGTCCGGCGTAATCGCCGGTCCAAAGCGATAGGACGCACGAGACGTCAACGAGACCGACTCCGGCTGATAGGCTCCCCGGAGGGCGTACCGCCAGCGCACGTCACGAACCCGAGAAGCCCCCACGTCCACCGCGGTGTCGACCGTCCCTGCGCTGGGCGAAACCAGAAGATTGAAGTTGTTGAGAAGCACCCGCCAACGCGGTGAAGAGCGGTTGTCGAAGCGGGGGGACGGATTCGCCTCGCTCGGGGTCTCCGCCGTGCGCCCCCGAGGGTCGAGCTCAACCAGGTCGAGGGCCGCCCCCAAAGTCGCCGTGACCACTCTGAGCCGAGCGCTCGACGCCTGAGACCACACCGAACGCGCCTGCCCGGACTTGTCGGTGAATCGGACTTCGAGAGGCTCTTCGACCAAGGCCCCCAAACGCTCGACCACCGCTTCTGCGACAAAACACGCACGCCTTCGGGCATCACGGCCGCACAACGCGGGATCAGCCGTGCGGCTCTTTGTTTTTGCCAAGCGGTACTGCACCTCGGGGTAGGAACCAAGCCATGTATTGAGGAACCCGTCGGTTTTGTTCTTGAGCGCGGTTGCGAGGGCGCCACGGAGCGCATGCCCATCCAGCATCTTAAACATGACCTCCGCCGCGCGCTCGGCACCGACACGGTCGAGCAGCTTTTCGTAGACCACCTTGCCCCGAGGCGCCGGCGACGGAAAATCTATGAGGTTTGGTCTTAGGGGATCATCTTCTCGAATGAACCGAAAGTAGGCTTCTGCGAAGGGAAGCTGAGGCGCGTACAATAGGGAATCGACCGCGGGAATGAAGGACCACAAAGACAACACATCAAAGGCATCTTCTCTCGAGCCAAAGCGGTCCACGACATAGCGGTCGACCAGCCACGCGCCGATCGCGTCGGCCATGACGTGCTGATGTTTGCGGTCAGGCCCCAGCCAGTTGAGGGCAAGACGCGTGAAGAGCTCCCGCAAGATCGGAAAACGATGGAACCGGTAGAAACGATCAAACGGAAGCAACTGAAAAGCGCGGTCGCTGACGAGGACGGGTCCGCTGGTGCTCCGGGCAAGGTTGTGACGAAGAGGCGCTTCCACCAACAAGAGCGGGTGCGCCCGCTCGGGAAGATGGAATCCTTGAGCCTTCAAGAACCGCAACCCATCCTCCAGGCTCGCCACCAACTCTTGAATCCGAGGGGACGTGCCCTCCCGAAACGCGCGCGCACTTCGGGTGATCAACAAGCCGCGTCCACCCAAAAGTGGGACCACGCCCGCGTGGTACGGAAGCACGACCAAGGGTATCTCGGTCGCCGCATCTTGCCGCACACGAAGCACACGGGTCCCGCGTCCTTCCGAGCGGGAAGGAACTGCGGGAAAAAACCGATTCCCGAGAACGACGCCGGTCCCCGCTGGGACCCTAAGCGCAACCGACAAGGCCCCCGGGGAGGCCGCGGACACATACGGCGCCCAGCCGCTCGCAAGGGTCAACTGCCGTCCGTGCCGCCCAAAAGGCCCGGTCCGCTCGGGTACGTCGAGGGTCGCAGAAATCTCAAGCCCTACGGCTTGCCCCACCCGGGTCTTCGCCGGACACACCGCAACCCGTTCTTGACCATCGAGGGTCTCGAAACGGGGCCTACAGACTTTGCCGTCGATGCCCACCTTGAGCGCTTCAAATCCGCCCGTGTCGTAACCCAGGGGAAAGAAGCTTCTTTCGCTCGAGGGCAGGAGGGCGGGATTGACCCGGCGGTACCGATCCGCCGCAAGGATCAGGCGGATCGGATCTTCGGCCTTGGACGGCGTGTAAGAAACGCGGCTTTCGAGCGTCACGGACGTGAGGTCTTCGGAAACGGTGGCCACCAGAGTCGTTTCGGTCTGTCCTTCAGCGTAGACCAGCGACGAGCAAACGAAACCCAAAACCCAGAGATTCCGAGCAAAAAAGCGTGTCCCTCCTACACCAGGAAGTGCATTCACCTTGGACCGAGCCCCGTAGGACCGAACCAGCATGGGCTGGGGGGCGGGGATGCGTGAGCCACAAGGTCGACCGAACGCCATGGAATGGGGCACCACTGGAGTCTGTGACATTCAACCCGCGCCCAAGGTTCAGGACCCGACCTGGACCACATGGCCGAAGCGTCGAATGGCTTCTTGCCCGACGCGAGACATGTCTCGCTCGTTCAACTTCGCGGAAATCGGTGCCGCCACCATGGGCACCATCCGGCCCAGCATGCCAAGTCCTCGATTCAGGGCGACCGCCCGGGCAATGGCCGACACCACGCGAGGCCCCGCACGCACCAGGTCCTGCACCCCGTGGGCCCGCCCTATCACCGCCAGAACCTTCTCCTCCCCCGAAACCCCATCAAGCGCAGCGTCGTAGGCCTCGGCGATGGACACGACCAGGGCGATCTGAGCATACGAAAACAAAATCAGGTTTGTCGGCACACCCAAAAAACCGAAAGTGCCGGTGATTCCCCCCTCCACGGAGGCGACCTTGACCCATCGCTCGAGCATGATGCGCGCCAATCGATCTTTGGAGACCGCGGGCTCGGATCGGCGAATCCACTGAATGTGAATACGGGCGCGCTTCTTTTCTTGCGCGATGAGCTCACGAAGGTTCTTGCGCAGAGCCTCTCGAACACGGTGACCTAAGGGCCACCCTACAGGCGCCTTTTCCACCACCGAGGCATAACAAGCCGAGGGGTGATTGGGAATCCAGCCGAGACGCGCCTCCTGGCCCACACGGGTTAGCACCTAATTGCAGGGTCCAGAAAACCGCGGATGCTTGGAGACGAATCCCACGGTTCGCAAGTCTCGACTTCGGGCACCGCCTTCGGTTAGCGTGCCCGGCATGTCGCCTCTTGGGCACCAAATTTTTCAACGACACCCGAAGTCGTGGCTGCTTTTTGCCGCAGCCACGTTTTCCTGCGTGCGGCCCGACGGATCCGTCAGCCCGCTGACGCCTCCAAGCGATCTGCCCACCCTGGCCTTCGAACGGGTTGAGCTGGACAATGGCCTGCGGGTCATTCTCCACCAGGACAATCGACTGCCGGTGGTGGCCGTGAGCGTCTGGTATCACGTGGGTGCGCTCAACGAACGCCCAGGGCGAACCGGGTTCGCACACCTCTTCGAGCACATGATGTTTCAGGCCAGTCCCCACGTCGGAGAAGATGCCCACTTCCGCTTGCTCCAAGAGGCCGGCGGAACCGACATCAACGGAACCACAAGCTTGGACCGCACCAACTACTACGCCACCGTACCGGCCAACGAGCTCGAACTGGTCTTATGGCTCGAGTCCGATCGAATGGGATTTCTTTTGTCTTCGCTGTCCCAAAAGAGCCTGAACAATCAGATCGATGTCGTAAAGAACGAACGGCGGCAATCCGTCGAAAACAGATCCTACGGGTTGATGGACGAAAAGATCATGCAAACCATCTACAAAAAGCCGCACCCCTACTACGGCAACATCATCGGCTCGATGGAAGACTTGTCACGGGCGACACTCAAAGACGTTCAAGATTTCTTCCAGACACACTATACACCGGCCAACGCGACCTTAACGTTGGCGGGCGATTTCGACCCCGCCAAGGCCAAAAAGCTCATCCACAAGTATTTTGGCTCGCTGCGAGGGCGTCCGAGGCCCCCAGCCCTAGAGGTCCCCCCGCCCAAAATCGAAGGGGAGCAGGTCATCGATTTTGCGGAACCGGTCGCGCAACTCCCGAAGCTCTCGATCACCTGGATGGGGCCTTCGGCCTATGAGCCCGACACCGAGGCCCTCGACATTTTGGCCCATGTGCTTTCAGGCACCCGCTCCGCACGGCTCGACAAGCGCATGACCTTCGATGACCACATCGCCCAAAGTGTCACGGCCTACTTCCGCGAGATGGCATCGGGGGGGATGTTCCAAATCGACATCGTTGTGAGACCGGGGCGAACCCTCGACGAGGCCCTCGCCGCCGTCGACGCAACCTTGGCCGATCTCAAGACCCATCCGGCGACCAAAGCCGAACGCGCCCGTGCCCTCAACGCCCTCGAGACCCACACCATCACCAGCCTGGAAGCCCTCGGCGGAAACGGCGGGCGCGCCGAACGCCTGCAGCGCTACAACCATTATCTTGGGGACCCCGGAAAGCTCGCCTGGGACATCACCCGCTACCGCAAGGTCTCAAGAAGCGACATTCAGCGGGTCCTAGACAAATACCTGACCAAAAACCGCCTCATCGTCCGCGGAACCCCAAAGAAAAACCGCATGATCGGGAGACGAAACTGATGACCTCTTGTAGCCTTGTTTACCTTTTGTCCGCCGGTCTACTTGCGCTGGGTGCCCCGGCCAAAAAATCGCCCGCGCCAAAAAGCGCGGGCAATGGCGGGCAGTTGCTCCTGCCCGAAGTTCCTGCGTACGAATCCTGGCGACAATCGCGACCCACCGCAGGACCGCCGCCCACACCGACCCTGCCCACCTTCGAGTCCACAAGCTTGACCAACGGCATGACCCTTTTGGTGACCACCGCCGATGCCCTTCCCTTGGTTTCTTTCAGTGTGGTCACCCGCGGGGGCTCTGCCCTCGACCCTCCAGGCCGGGCAGGATTGACGTCACTGACCTATGCCATGCTCAAAGAAGGGGCCGGCAAAAAAGATGCGCTGGCCTTCTCCGACGCGGTCGCCGACCTCGGGGCGAATTTCGGGGCGGCCAGTGACCGGGACCACGGAACAATCTCGATCAGTGGTCTGAAGAGAAACGCCAGCGCCATGCTAGGCCTTTTGGCGCTCGCCGTGCAGAAGCCCCGGTTCGAGGGTCTAGATTTCGAACGCCTCAAAAAACAGCGCATCGCGGCCCTTGAGCGCAACCAAGGATCGCCGCACGGCCTGGCATTCGAAGTCTTTCCTGGACTGGTTTATGGCAAGAAACACCCCTACGGGCATGCGCCCACCGGTACCCTCCTCACCGTGCCGAAGTTGACGTTGGCGGAGGTTAAAGCGCAACACAAAGACCTCTTCGGGCCTAAAACCTCCGCCCTTATCGCCACCGGAGACATCACGCTTCAAGAGGCTCGGGCCCTGGCGGTGCAGCATTTTGGCGCATGGGCCAACACGGCCGCTTCCGAGCCCCCGCCCATCGTAGAGCCCAGCGCAAAACCGCGTGAAGCGGTGTTTGTCATCCACAAAGAAAATGCCCCGCAAACTATGGTCTTGGTGGGCAGACCTCTGTTCGGCAGAGGTCATCAAGACGAAAACACCATGAAGGTACTGAACGGGGTTTACGGGGGCGCCTTCGCCTCCAGGCTCAATATGAACCTCCGCGAAGACAAGGGCTACACCTATGGCGCATACTCCCATGCGATCCACCGCACCGGCGCGGGCGCTTTTGTCGCCTCGGGCGCCATCAAGCAAGAAGTCACCGCCGAGGGCCTGCGTGAGTTTTTCTCGGAGCTCAATCGCCTGACTCAAGTCCCTCCGACACCTGAGGAAGTGGGGCGCGTGAAGGCCGGGCTCGTTCGCTCCTTGCCGGGCGCATTCCAGACGGTGGGCAGCATCGGAAGTGCGGCCGTCTCTTTGTTTGTGCATGGCCTCCCCCTCGACCACTACGCGAGTCTCGGAGCACGTTATGCATCGGTGAAGGAAACGTCTGTGAAAAAGGCCGTTCCGCAGTACCTCGACCCAAAGCTCATGCAAATCTTGTTGGTGGGTGATCAAAACAAGATCATTCCCAAGGTCAAAAAGCTGGGCCTGGGACCCGTCCGAATTCTCGATCCCCGCAAACCCTAACCCGGTATGGTCGCTCGGTTTGGCCGGTCGTCGGCCCCGTCAAAGCACCATCTTTTTTTGCAGGGTGTGGAGCACGGCGGTCAGCGTACCCAAGAAGGCAGCGTTGACGAACAGCCACAACCGGTCGAACCAGCTCGCGTAGCCAGGCACAAAAAGCACATCGCAGGGCAGCGACCACGCTTGCAGGACAAGGTGCAGTCCGAAACCGAGTGTAAAGCCTATGAGCCACGGCCGAAGCTTTTTCACCTTGAAAAGGAGGAGGGTCACCAAGACAGCGGGAAGCGCGGATGCCCAAAACACGGTAAAATGCCACCTCGGACCCACCACAAACAGGTCCCACTGAGGCATTGCCGTTAAAAAGACCGCCATGGGTCCAAGATTCCCCGGCCCCAGGCCGAAACCCTTCAAAAACGCAAAGCCGGAGCCTCCGAGAATCGCCCCTAAAAGCAGCAAAAGTCGCTGTATCGAAGACAAAGGAAGGGGTGTGCTCTTCACGAGGACCAAAGCGGCCATGATCATCACGAGCATGTGCCATAGCCCCGACTTCTGCTGAGTGGCATGTTGGGTCGCGCTTCCTATTTCTACGATCCCTGCGCCGTACTCTTGGTCCCACCCGGGCGCACCCGCGTCCGCGGCCGTGTGGAACAAGACCTCCTCAACCTCCGCCGGATGCGAGACCCCCGTGGCAATGATCAGTGCGGCAGCGGCCGCAACATGCGGAGCCGCCATCGACGTGCCCTGAAAGAAACGATAGACGTCGGTGACCTGATTATCCTTCGAGATGATCGTGTTTTGGAGAATTCCCGCTTCCTCACCGCCCTTCTTTTGATCCCCCCCGGGCGCCACCAAGCTAAGGGACTGGCCGAAACTCGAGTAGCTTGCACGCGTCCCATCAGGACCTACGGCGCCCACCGCAATCGTACTCGGGTATGCCGCCGGATACTCCACCTGGCCCCGCCCGGTGTTCCCCGCAGCCGCAACCACCGTGACGCCCTTGCTGCGGGCGTAATCGACCGCGGCTTCCATAACCTTGGACCGTGCGCCACCCCCAAGCGACAAATTGATAACTTGGGCGCCCTCATCCGCCGCAAAGCGAATGGCGTCGGAAATGTCGGCAACGGTGCCTGAACCGTAGCGACTAAGAACCTTGATGGGCATCAAAAGAGCACCATGGGCAATGCCAGCAACGCCCTTTGCATTGTGCGTGGCCTGAGCAATGGTGCCCGCCACGTGGGTTCCATGACCGTGATCGTCGTTCGGGTGGGTCGTGTCGTGAACAAAGTCATAACCCGCAACAAAACCATCTTCGCGCAGGTCCTCGACGCGCTTAAATCCATTGTGTGTTTCGTAAGCAATGCCGGTATCGATCACCGCCACCACAACCCCAGTGCCGTCGCTATGGGGCCAAGCACTTGGAACATGCGTCATCCGAAAGGACCATTGTTGGTCCCACAAGGGGTCATTGGGTGTTTGACTCATGTGGAAGAGATAATTCGGCTCCACATACTCGACCCGGGGATCATCCTTGATTTGTTCGATGGCACCGGCAACTTGTGAAGCGGGAAGAGGAAGGATAAAAAGACGGTCGTCTTCGGCGTGGACGCTGTTCAAAAGCATGTCCACCCCACCCAGGCGCGCCTCGATGGCGCGCTCGTCGTCGTCATCGGTGGAGTCCAAAAGATCGATGACCAGACCCTCGAAAGAAGGGTCCGCGCCCGAACGGCTCGTCTCACCCGGAGTATCCTGGGCTTCGGCCCCCTGATTCCAAATCATGGCAAACAAAATGAGAACCAGGGCCACACACCACCTAAGGCCCCATCCCGAATTGCGAGCCCTACCCATCGACGGCCATTCCAAGGGACGATGAGCCGGAGGCCGTGGGCTCGGCGCGCCCGCGTTCAACCGCTTGCGCCAGGCCGGGTCCGGTTCTGCGGTTGGGGGGCGCCCACGTCTGAGCACATCGCGGCTCGCGGACCGTTCAAAAAGGCCAGGAGGGGGGTCACACGTTCGCACCAGCACCATATCCTTTCATAAGAACGCGCCGAGGCTCGACAAGATCTCCCTTGAGGCGAATCGCCAGCAAGGGTTCACCCATCGCGGCTCGCCAACCTGAAGAACGCCGTCGCCCTGGATCGGCGTGGGCGGCAAAATGAAGGGTTTGACGCGGCGCCCAGGGTGCCTATGCTTGGGGGGTGCAGGGAAAAAACCGGCGCTTTTGGGTGATAGCGGCCGCCATCGCCTGCTTCGTCTTGTTTGTTGGTAGCCAGGTCGCCGCCCGCCGCGCATCCGGAGCTTTTGTCGAATCGAGCCTCCAGGCCCTCGCGATTCTCGGGCCTCTCGGCCTGAGCCCCTTCATCAGTCTTGGTGTGCTGGGCGCATTGACCCATCTCGGGGTCATGGCGCCGGCAGGCCTCGGTCTGTTTGCCCACCCATTGGTCTTTTTGGGCTCATTGATGTTGGGCGTGGGGTTCCTTACGGGCCGAAGCGCGAAGCTCAGCAAGCCCCTCGTGGAGCTCCTGGGAATCGGGGAGTCGGTTTTTGTCGTGGGCGTAGCCTTCGTCGTCCTCCTCCAGCCCTTTTTCCAGGCGGCCCCGCCAAGAGCGGGCGGGCTCGCCGCGGCCACCGGACTCGTGCTCGGCATGGCCCTGGTCCTGGCGGTTGTGGTCGTCCGAACCAGCCTGGACATCATCACCTGGTTAACCCCGATACCCACTGTGGATGCTTGGTTTCAGGGCCTCAAAATTCTGATCGCCATGGGGTTTATTTGGGCCGCAAGCGCGTCTTCGATGGCGGCCATTTTGCTCAACCTCGGGCTTCTTTTGTTGTGTTCCTTCTTCTTGGGCTGGGCGGTTCGCACCCTGCGTTTTGGGGTCACTGCGGGTTGGGATGTGTCGCAGAGGATGCTCGGGCGCTTGACAACCCGTACAAGCCTGCCCCGAGACGAAGTGATGCCCTCGGACATCGGGCCTCTCGTTGCGTTCGCGCAAGACCTGGAGGGCCTCAAAAGACGGAGCCCTATTGAGCTGGAGCTTAAGGCGGGACGGTGGTTTGCCAACGAAAGCCGTCGCTCCCCAAAAAAACCGGCCCGCCCTCTTGGAGACGACTGCCAAGCGCTTTTTCTCAAATCATGGACGGGCACACAGCTGTGTCTACCCGGTGGACGTGTGTTTCTTCCCGCCAGGTACAACCACCTCATCGACGAACTCGCCGTAGAGACCAAAGCTGAATCGCAACCGCAAAAGCACCGGAGCCAAAAAGCTCAGCGGGCCAAGCAGCGGGTGTGATGGTTCAGGACAAAGTCACAACCAAGGCTGCGCGAAGGATGGTGTCGTAGGCCAGGCGCAGGACAACCACATCCACACCTACGCCCATTTGACCTTCCCCCAAAGGGCGCACTACGAATGAAGCATGCGCTACCACGAAACCATCCTCTCGGCGATTGGTGACACACCTTTGGTCAAGCTACGGAAGATTGCGTCCCCTGAGTCTGCAACCATTTTAGTGAAATGCGAATTCATGAACCCAGCAGGTTCGATCAAAGATCGTATGGCCTTGCACATCGTAGAAAAGGCCGAAAAAGCAGGACACCTCAGACCCGGTGGATTGATCGTTGAAAATACGTCCGGCAACACCGGCCTTGGCGTCGCCATGGCGGCAGCGGTGAAAGGCTATCGCTGCATCTTCACCATGCCGGACAAAATGTCGACCGAAAAGATCAACATGCTTAAGGCCTTTGGCGCAGAGGTTGTCGTCACGCCCACCAATGTTCCCGCCGACAGTCCGCAAAGCTATTACGAAACGGCAAAGCGAATCGCGCGGGAGACGCCGGGCGCATTTTACGTCAACCAGTACGACAGTGCCGACAACATTGAAGCGCACTACCTCACGACCGGCCCGGAGCTGTGGCGACAGACCGAGGGTCAAATCGATGCACTGGTCGCCGGCATCGGGACCGGGGGCACGATGAGTGGTGCCGGGAAGTACCTCAAGGAGCGCAAAGCTGCTATCAAAAATGTTGCCGTAGACCCCATCGGTTCTGTCTATAAAGGGCTCTTCGAAACTGGGAAACTTAGCCAGCCACAAGTCTACAAGGTGGAGGGCATCGGAGAAGATCGTCCCTGCAAGGCCATGGACTTCACGCACGTGGACGAAGTCCGGCAATGCGACGACCGCACCGCGTTTCAGATGGCCCGAAGGCTCACAAGGGAGGAAGGCTTGTTTGCCGGCGGCTCGTCCGGCTCTTCGGTGGCCGTCGCCTTGGATGTGGCGAAAGAACTGGGGCCGGGAAAACTTGTCGTGGCCGTCCTTCCAGATTCAGGGACACGTTATGTCACGAAGTTCTTCAGCGACGAATGGATGAAAGACAACGGCTTTCTTGAAAATCCCAAAGATGCGCTGGGCAAGGTGGCCGACGTCATCGAAGCCCTGAGCACCGTAGCGACCGCGACCAAAACGGATACCTGTGGCGATGTCATCGAACAAATGAAGCAGAAAAGCTATTCGCAGCTCCCCGTGGTCGATGAAAGAGGCCATGGTATCGGCATGGTTCACGAAGTCGATCTTTTGACGGCACTCTTGGAAAAGCGCCTCAAATCCACCGACCGCATTGAAGATGTGGTCCAACCCTTGGCGGGGCGGGTCCGACGCGAAACACCCATTCGTCAACTCCTCGACATCTTCAACCAGGGCAACATTGCGGTGGTCATCGAAAACGAAAAACCCATTGCCATCGTCAGCAAGATAGACCTCATCGACTTTATCGCCCGGCACTCCATGGCGATCACCGGCGATATTCGTATTTGATCCCACGGCTCACTTGCGCATCATACGGATGATCCGCGGGATCACACAGGCAGCGAGAAAAAAAACGTCGAGCCTTGGCCGAGTTCTGAACGAAGCCAAATGCGACCCCCGTGACGTTCCACGATTTTCATACACGCACAAAGTCCAATGCCGGTTCCAGGAAAGCTGCTTTTGGGGTGAAGCCGCTCCAAAAGGCCGAAGATCCGTTCGTGGTACTTTTCTTCAATGCCTATGCCATTGTCCTTGATGGAGAAAACGACCTCGCCCCCATCGGCCGTGGCCCCTACATGAACCTCAGGAACTTGACCGGCTTTTTGGTACTTGATGCCGTTGCCGACGAGGTTCTGAAATAACCTCACCAACTGGCCAAAGTCGGCCTGTACCTCGGGCAGCCCATCCAGATGGACGTTCGCGCCAGCATCACTGATGTTGGCCTGAAGATTACAAAGCGCTTGTTCGCATGCCGCCTGGCTCGAAACCGGACCGATGGTATCTCCCCCGCCGAGCCGGGCGTACTCGAGGAGCCCATCGATGAGCGCACGCATGTCGGTGGCAGCGCGGGCGATGCGGCCAAGATATTCCCCCTGGCTCTCGCTCAGAGGGTCATCCTTTGAGTTTTGCATCTTCTCGGCAAACATGGCGATTTTGCGAAGAGGGCTCTTGAGATCGTGCGACGCAGCGCACGCGAAACTCTCCAGCTCTCGGTTCGAGCGTGCCAAGGCCTCTGAACGCGCCTCAAGCTCATCGTACAAGCGTTTGAGGCGGGTGATGTCGCGAATGATCACCAGGACATTCCGGCCGCCCGAAGGCCAGGGACTCAAACTGATATCCACCGGGAACTCTCGCCCGTCTTTCTTTTGTCCGTAGAGCTGAAGGGCAGTGCCCATCGGCCGCTGAGCGGGCGCATCGGCAAATCCCGCACGATGGGCCACGTGGGCGGAGCGAAAGCGAGCGGGCATCAACGCTTCGACTTCCAAACCCAAAAGCTCCTGAGGCGTGTAGCCAAAAAGCTTCTCCGTCATGGCGTTGGCCATCACAACCTGCCCTTCACGGGTGACGATGACCGCGTCCGGGACACCATCGATCAAGCCCAAAAAAACGTCGCTGTCGCCGTCTAGGATCTCTTGTTCCCTCGACATCCAACCTCCCTATCCAACCCAACCCAGGGGGCCCGGGCCGGCAACCCCCATCGCCGGTACCCCAGTCGGCCATCCGCGCAACTTCAGGACAAGTAACAACCGGCGTACAAGACCGGTACCAAATGGTAACGGTCTTCGCCCGGGTGCTTGACTTGCGTCATGGCATGCGAAATGCAGCCCCTTGAAACCGATGCCGACAAAGGGGCAGGAAGGGAGAAAGTATGGAAAATCTACGGGTTTCTGACCTTATGACACGAGAGGTGGTCACCCTCGGGGCGACGGACAGCGTCGCCAGAGCCAGCGACCTCATGGACGCCAATCACATCCGACACCTGCCGGTGGTGAACGAGGAGAATCAGCTGATTGGCTTGGTTTCTCAACGCGACCTCGTCAGCCGGGCCCTCGCGGAGATACCCGAGCTTCCTCAGCCCCTGTATCGGGAGGCCATCGAAGCGGTGCGCCTGGAAGAGATCATGACCATCGTTCCTGAAACCGTCGGCCCAGACCGAGACATTCGCGAGGCTGCTGAGCTGTTGTTGCAGTACAAGTTTGGCTGCCTGCCCGTGTGCGAAAACGATGACTTGGTCGGCATCCTGACGGAAACAGATTTTGTCAAACACGTGGTCGCCCAAGCCGACAACGCCTGACGCAATGGGGTCGGCTGAGCTCAGACGGACCCATGGCCTACAAGGAGGTGCCCCATGACACGCTACAACACGATCCTCACTCCCACCGATTTTTCCGCGCTGGCAGAGACCGGTGTCAAAGCTGGGCTCGACATCTTGAATCGTTTCGAGGCCAAAAGGCTTCACGTTTTGCACGTCATCCAGGCGTCTCGATACGACCTTGTCGTCCCACAAACCTACTCAGCCGACGCCATCGAACAGATCTACGCGCGAAGCAACGCCCACGCCCACGAGTCTCTTGCCAAACTCGCCCTGTCGGCAGAGCACGGTGAGGTCACCCGAGATGTTCGTCTCGGAGGCATGCCGGCCCGCGAAATCGCAGACATGGCGGCTTCTATCCACGCGGACCTCATCGTCATCGCAAGCCACGGTTACGGAGCTTTCAGACGTGCCTTTCTCGGGAGCGTCGCAGGCACCCTGATACGAATCGCGCCTTGCCCAGTGCTCGTTGTGGGCGAAGAGCGGCCCGGCGGGCGTGTCTTCGAAAACATCCTCGCCGCGATTGATCTTTCGCCGGTCTCTCAGGAAGTGGCCCGCCACGCCGTGGCCATGGCACCCGAGGGCCAAGGAAAGATTCACGCCGTGTCCTTGTTTGAACACCCGGTTGTTTCTTACGGAGAAGAAACACTGCTTCCAAAATACATCACACGGCACGAGCTCAAGACGCTGAGAACCGCACGGGAAGAGAAGGTTCAGGCGCTCTTTGATGAAGTGCCCCACGCAGGCGTCGAGGTCACGGTCGAAGCCATGAGCCGAGCGCCCCAAGCGCTCGTCATTCTCGAGACCGCAGCTTTTCTGAACAGCGATCTGGTTGTCATCGGCACCAGCGGACACAACGCCTGGCACCGGATGATCATTGGCTCCACCGCAACCCGAGTCATTGCCGAGGCCCCGTGTCCGGTTTTGGTCATACCCAACACCCCAGCCGATGCGCTGGGCCCTGAAGCGAAAGCCGCCACCGACGTCGCCCCGTAACCTCCTCTAGGTCTACAGAACCTCTAGTCTAGCACTACCTGATCAGCCTCCGCGCAGCGTTTTTACTGAACTTCCTGTGACAGGTGGGACAGCTCCCCAACCAGTGCATAAGCACCACAACAAGGGCACGGTGAAAGTCCGCCCACGTCCACGGGTTCTGATGGCTCTCCGGGGGAAAAAGCCTCTCGGTGGAGGGAAAGAAAAGCGTGCAGTAGTGAAACCATGGCTAGATGACGGTGCAAACCGCCCCAACTTCGGCCCTCGTAGCGATCGAATCCAAGTTTTTGCTTCATGTCCTGGTAGTCACGTTCGATGTGCCACCGCATCTTGACTAGGCGAACGACCTCTTTGATCGAAGCACTTCTGGGGAGAGAGCACAGATAGTACTTAAAAGATTCGTCCGCCGAGACTTCCCTCTCCATGACCAACCAAATGGGATCACTTGCTCTCTTCTTCTTGGTTCGGCGCTCCGCACTGCGAACACGGACCGCATAAAATTGTCCTCGCATTCTCCCTGTGCTGCCTTTCCTCCATAGTACGGTTCTAAACTTTCCGTCGGACCAATACTGATGAGCAAGTTGGTCGACTCGGACAGGCTTTTTGCCATTCTTATCTCGATCCTGGGTAAACGGACGGCCTGATTTTCCTGTCCGGGGAGGCACCTCAGGCCGGCTTCCCGGCGGCCAAACGGTAGTGTTAGATGAAATGCCGACTCCGTAGACAAGTCCCAGTTTTGTCAGGCCATCGCGAAAATCGCGGCTATCGCCATAGCCAGCGTCGGCGACCACTGGGCGTTTGGGCATACCGTGACCTATCGCTGCTTCAAGTTGGTCCAATGCTATCTCTGGCTTACTTCGGAAATCGCTCTCTTTCGATGGCACCCCCACTTTCTTTAGCTTCGCCTCGTCTTCAGTCCACGACTCGGGAAGATACAGCTGAGCATCCAAGCAAAGTCCGAAATCGTCCGATATGGCATGCATCGTGACAATGATCTGACAATTGTCGATTTTCCCCAGGGTCCCGGAATATTGTCTTTGAACCCCCGCAGAACTCTCGCCCTTCTTGGCAATCCCCGTATCGTCGATCGCATAGGCTTCGAATTTATCGCCCTGCCGTGAAACTGTTTCTTGGAGCCGTGAGAACACGTTGTGGTGAGTAAACCGGCCCTTCTGGAGAGCCCTTTGGATACGCTGCCGCCGAGCCTCGACGTTACCTGGATCGAGTCGGGAGCCGATTCCAAAGACGCTCTTTTGCGGAAGCTCCAGCCCAATCCCCTGGCAATACCAGGTCAAAGCCTCGATGCGCTCGTCGTTTTCCAAGTTCGACAAATGAGCCGTGAGAAACGACTCGAGTTCCTTCTGAAGAGATCCAAATGTCCGGCTCATGGACACTTTGGATCACAAGTGAGGTCCCTAATCAAGTAGTGCTAGAGCGCATCTCATAACCTCATTTTCCTGGACCTGGACCTGGACCTGGACTTGGACCTGGATTCCTACCGGCGGGTTCGAGGGGGAAGGCACATCTTGGAGAGAATGCGAACGATCGGGTCGAGTATCTTAACAGCCTCCCGAACCGATGCTTTGTCGATAAAGCCAAGAGCAAAACAGGCGTCGACAATTGCTCCACACTCCATAGCGGAGCCTCTGGCGATTGCGTAGAAGCGTTTTTGGTCCGTTGGCCTGGTCTTTCCAGAGCCTTCCGCGATATTGAGCGGGACAGACAACGACGCTCGCCGGATTTGGTCCGCAAAACTTGCGTAGCCGGGGGGAAATCGATCCGTGAGCTGCGATGCGAGAGGCAGGAAGGCGATGGCCAACCGGTAGACTTCGAGATTTCGGTAGTTCATGCGTCCAGGTCCAGGTCCAGGTCCAGGTCCAGGTCCAGGTCCAGGTCCAGGTCCAGGTCCAGGAAAATGAGGTTATGAGATGTGCTCTAGTCTAGCAGAACCCCTCTAGGTCTACAGACCCCCTCTACGAGGTGGGCAAACAAGCGTCCAAACGATGTCTCCGTAGTTTTTCCCAAAGATTTTTTCGAGAAATGCCGAGCATCTCAGCGGCCCGGGTCTTCTTACCGTCCGCGTGCCGCAAGGCGCGAAGCAAGTATTCTCGCTCGAACGCTTTGAGCGCGGAAGAAAGCTCAAGCAAGTCCGACGAACCACTGCCCTCGTGCGTGCGCCCCACGATATCGTCTGGCAGATGTTCAAGATCGATTTCTTGGCCGCGAGACAGCACCACGGCCCTCTCCATCGCATGCTCAAGCTCTCGGACGTTGCCCGGAAATCGGTATTCTGTCAGGGCCGCCCACGCCCGCGGTGCAATCACACAAGCACGCCCACCCGGGCAATGGCGCCTTAAGAAAAACTCCGTCAGCAACGGCAAATCACCGCGACGATCGCGCAGCGGTGGTATCCAAAGATCGAGGACGTTGAGCCGATAATACAAATCCTCGCGAAAGCGCCCCTCCTTGATGAGCGCCTTGAGGTTTTGATGGGTCGCCGACAACAGCCGAACGTCAGCCTCGATGGCCGTATTGGTGCCGAGGGGCTCAATGGCCCCCTCCTGAAGGACCCGCAAAAGCTTGGCCTGAGCCATGGGGGGAATCTCGGCGATTTCGTCTAAAAACAGCGTACCCCCATGCGCGGCCCGAAAACGCCCCTCGCGGGCCCGCACCGCCCCGGTAAAGGCCCCTCGCTCATGGCCAAAAAGCTCAGCCTCAAGAAGGGTTTCCGGGAAGGCGGCGCAATTGACCGCAACAAAAGCCTTGTCTTTTCTCGGGCTTAACCGGTGGATGCTTTTGGCGACCAACTCTTTGCCGGTACCACTTTCACCGGTGATCAAAACCGGGGCATCGCTTTGGGCCATGGTCTCGAGTCGCGACAAAAGTCGGGTCATAGGAAGGGAACGGCCGATGATTTGGGTGTCCGAGGGCTGCCGCTTCAGTTCATCTTTGGCCAGTGTCAGTGCAGCCTGAAGCTCGCGTTCTTTTTGGATCCGCCCCACCCGAAGCGCGATTTCCTCCACGTCGAAGGGTTTTGTGAGGTAATCTTTGGCACCATTTTTGAGCGCCGACACCGCATCTTTAACCTCGGCATAGGCGGTCATCAAGATAACGTCGGTTTCCGGCGTGGCCTCTCGAATTTGCAAAAAGATGGTCATGCCATCGACGCCGGGCAAACGAATATCGGTGATCACCAGATCAAAAAGCTCACACGCCAGTATCTCGAGTGCATCCTTCCCGTCTGCCGCCACCGTGACTTCGTGACCCGAAGCGTGAAGGGCGTCACCCACCGTCAGCCGAATCGTGGGCTCGTCGTCAACCACCAGGATTTTCATCATCGTTCCCTTCTTCTGAGGCATCTTGGAGCCACAAGTTCACTTCCGCGCCCCCACCGGCCCGGTTCTTCAACTCCAAGTCGCCGCCGTTTGCCTGAGCGATGCTCAGGGTGACCGCGAGGCCAAGCCCGGTGCCCTCACCCTCTTCCTTGGTTGTATAAAATGGGTCGCAGGCCCGTCGCTTGACCTCTTGGGTCATGCCTGGACCTCGGTCCATGATCTGAAAGCCAACACGAGACCCCTCGCACAAACTTCGAACCACGATCTCCCCCCCCTCGGGCGACGCAGCAATGGCGTTCAGAAGAATATTGATGAGGGCCTGCATGAGCTGCCTTCTGTCCGTCAAGAGCACCCGTCCTGCGGGCACTTCGATATCGATGCCGATGCGCTTCTTGTGCATAGCCGGTTCGGCCAGGCGAACCGACGCCTCAACAACCTCTTTGACATCCACAGACGAACGCTGGGGCGGCGTCTGACGCGCGTAGTCGAGAAGACTCCTCACCGTCTGCTGAATGCGCTGAAGGCCGTCGTCGGCCGTATCAAAATATTGCGCCTTGCGGGCCTCGGGCACCGACCCGGTGCGTAAAGCCTTGAGGCATCCCATCACGCCGGACAAGGGGTTGTTGATTTCATGCGCAACCCCCGAAGCCAAAAGGCCAATCGAAGACAATTTTTCCGCCTGGATGACCTTCTCTTGCTCTTTTCGAATTCGCCGATTGGCTTCCTCGAGACGATCGTGTGCTTCTTTGAGCGCCTGCGCCCGCTGCCGTTCGCGTTCCTTGGCGATCGCGACTTCTCGAATCGTGCGTTCGAGGGCCGCCTCGGCCAGCTTCCGTTCGGTGATATCGGACCGAATGGCAATGTACTGGTAGGGGCGACCATCGTCTCCTAAAAAGGGAACGATGGTGGTCGCCACCCAGTAAAAAGAGCTGTCTTTGGCCCGATTTCGAATGTCCCCGGCCCATACTCGGCCGCTCTTGATGGTCGTCCAAAGGTCCTCCATGAACGCCCGATCATGAAATCCCGAGTTGATGATGCGATGGTCTCGGCCAATGAGTTCCTCCAGCGGATACTTCGAAATTTCGCAAAATTGCCGATTGGCGTAGGTGATCTTCCCCCTACGGTCCGTGATGGCCACGATCGCAGATTGATCCAGCGCAAAGCGATAGGCTTCGAGCTCACTTGCTGGGGGGGGGGCTGCTCCAGCGACAACGGTCCCCCGACTCTTAGGCGCCTCCATGAGATCCCCTCCTGAGCAAGACTTGGGCCTTCGGGGCCCACCGCGCAGATCTGCGATGAATCCCGGTCATCATGACCCATTGGCCCCTCGACCGCCGCCTCCGCACCGTACCGTACCGTAACAGTCTGCCGCGCCTTGGTCACCCTTTGGTTACACAAGCCATCCTGCCGCCCCCAGGCTCGGCTCTCCTGGGGACGACGGTGGCGCCAGACATCGGAGGCCAAACGCACGGAACCATTTGCGTCGTTTTCCCGAACGCCGGTCTGTGCATCCCCTCGGGGCGTCCTCCCGCGGGGTGGCATGCGCCTTGCGTAACCCCCAGGGCACATGGATCTTCGCACCCGCTACCTGGGCCTGCCCCTCAAAAGTCCGCTGGTCCCCTCCGCGAGCCCACTGAGTGAGAAGCTCGACAACATTCGCCGCATGGAGGACGCCGGCGCCGGTGCCGTGGTCCTTTTTTCCTTGTTCGAAGAACAGCTCACCCTCACGCGGCCGGAGCTTTTGAACCTTCTTAGCCGGGGCGCCACGCCCCAAGAATTCATATCGCTGATGAGCGACTCGGCCCGGTTGCAGCTGGATCCCATGGGGTACCTCGAGCATCTCCATCGGGCCAAAGAGGCGGTCGATATTCCGATCATCGCCAGCGTCAGCGCAGCGCCGGCCATGCACAGCACCCACTACGTCCGTCTTCTCGAACAAGCCGGCGCGGACGCCGTCGAGTTGAACCTCTATGCCATTCCCACGGATGCCTCGACCACCACCCACGGGGTGGAGCAGTGTTATCTGGACACCGTCAAAGCGGCAAAAACGGAGTTAACCATCCCCTTGGCGATCAAACTGAGCCCCTATTTCACGCATATGGCGAACATGGCGCGCGCCCTATCCCACGCCGGCGCAGACGGTCTGGTCTTGTTCAATCGATTTTATCAGCCCGACGTGGACCTCGAGAGCCGCTCCGTTCGGCCCCACCTCCTGCTGTCGACACCGCATGACGCGCGTTTGCCCCTCCGCTGGATCGCCCTTCTCCGAGGACAAATCGATGTCAGCCTCGCCGCAACCGGCGGAATCCACACCGCCGACGATGCACTCAAGATGGTGCTCGTAGGCGCCGACGTCACCATGGTGTGCAGCACACTCCTCAGGCATGGAATCGAACGCTTGCGGACCATGACCACGGGCATGAAATCGTGGATGGCCGCCCAAGAGCTTCGGTCTCTCGACGATTTCAGAGGAAAACTCAGCCCAAGTCACACGGCCCAAGCGAACGCCTTTGAGCGCGCGCAGTATATGCGCACCCTAGAAAGCCACGACCCCGAAGCCCCGACCGGAACGCTCGACCTCGGCTTTTAAACCCTCGGCGCGCGTTGGCTGTTGATCGGCGTAGCTTCAGTCACTGCCCTTTCGGAAGATAACCGACACATTGTTCCGCGGCATGTCGATGACCCCCTCACATTGGAGTCCATGGTGTTCTGCCAGCCGAGTCACGTCCTCCAGAAGGCGGACCCCCCACGCCGGGTTCTGCGAGCGCAGCCAGCCGTCGAAGGTTTCGTTGCTCGGTGCGGTGACCCGGCCCTCGATGAAAAAAGGCCCATACAGGAACAACAGCCCTCCCGGTGGGAGATGGCGCCCGGCGCCGTCAAAAAGGCCCTCCGACGCCGACCATTCACTGATATGGACCATGTTGATATTGATGATCGCACCGACCCCTTCGACCGGCCACTCGGGGCTCCGTGCGTCGATGTTGAGCGCAGGCCGCACATTCGCCAGCCCCGCCTCTTCGGCCCGAGCGTCAATGCTTGACCGCGCGCGGGCATCGGGGTCGCTGGGCTGGAATTCAAGGTGGGCAAAGCGCGCGGCAAAGGCCACCACGTGTTGACCCGAGCCACTGGCCACTTCGAGCACCAAGCCGCTTTTCGGCAGGTGGCCCCTAAGGACCTCCGAGATGGGTCCCTGATTGCGATCTGCGGACGGTGAGTGCTGTTTCAATGGCCCTTCCTTTGCTTCCGAAGGGCTCTATAAAAAGGCTTCGACCCCAGTAAGTCCATAAAAACACGACGTTTACGACCGGCGCAGCAGGCACACAGGGTCTACATCCGGCGCGCGCCTTTCTCTCCTTGCCTCAAGATGAAGTCCGCTGCTAGCGTTTTCAATAGGTTCTCCGGGGCCCGATTGCGGCGGCCTCGCATCGTGGCTCTCAATACCCGTAACCGCAACGGGCGCATTCGTTCGTGCCGAACGGACTGAAACCCCTGTAAAGACAAGGACGATACCATTGAGTAATTCATCGTCGGTCGGCCTTCGGTGGTCGGTTGAACGCACCCCAGTCACCACCCGAAAAAACAACTTCAAAGACCTTGTCGCGGCGGGCTTGTCCAAAGAACCCAAGGCCCTCCCCCCTCTTCTTCTGTACGACGCCCGGGGATCTGAGCTTTTCGAGAAAATTCGCGGTACCGGAGACTACTATGTCTCTCGAGCCGAAAAACGCCTTTTGGAAGCACGCAAGAAAACCATCGCCGAATCCTGCGAGCCGGTCGTCACCATGGTCGAACTCGGGAGCGGGAGCGGAGAAAAGACCGCCATCTTGCTGGGTGCGCTGATAGACAAGGGGCACAGGGTTCGGTACGTCCCAGTCGATATCTCCGAGTCGGCGCTGGTCAACTCCGCGCAGCATCTGGAATCGGTCTATCCCAGCCTAGAGATCCACGGCATGGCCGGCGAGTACCACTGGGGCATTGATCGGCTGCGGACCAAGACCATCGGACAATGCCTGACGGTGTTTTTGGGGGGAAACATCGGCAACCTCGACCGCAAAGAGGCCATCACTTTTTTGGCACGAATCAAGCAGTCCACGGATGAAAGAGCGCTGATCCTCCTCGGTGCGGACCTCGAGAAAAAGGATCCGCGGGTCCTCGAGCGAGCGTATGACGACGCCCAAGGGGTCACGGCGATGTTCAACATGAACCTGCTCCATCGGATGAACACCGAGCTCGGAGCCAACTTTGACCTGTCTCGGTTCCGTCATCGCGCCCGATGGAACCCCGATCTCAGCCGGATCGAGATGCACCTTGAGAGCCTCGAAGCCCAGTCGGTTCACTTCGAAGAGCTCGACCAAAGTTTCGACTTTGCCAAGGGCGAAACCATACATACCGAGAGCTCTCACAAACCCAATCTCGATTCCCTCAAGGCCATGGCGTACAACGGCGGTTGGAACATCCGAGAAAACTGGGTCGACACCAAGACCGGATTCAGCTTGAACCTTCTGAGCCCTCAGAAATGATGGACGTCGAAGAACAACGCCTGCCTCCCTCAGAGCTTACGGCCGAACCCAGGGCCCGCCTGATGGCGCGTTTCCAAGAAGTTCGCCATCGGACCCTCGCGTTGTGTGATCCCCTGGAGCCAGAAGACTGCGTCGTGCAGGCGATGCCCGACGTCAGTCCGCCCAAGTGGCACCTCGCGCACACCACTTGGTTCTTTGAGACCTTTGTTCTTCGGCCGTACGTATCCGGATACCAGGCATTTTGCGAGCCGTACACGGCGCTGTTCAACTCGTACTATCAGAGCCTCAAGGAGACCATCCCGCCGCGGGCCGAGCGCGGTCTCTTGTCTCGCCCAACCCTCAAGGAGGTCCTCAGGTACCGAGCGACCATCAACCAGCGAATGGAGGAGCTGATTCATCGCGCCCCGCAAGACGCTTGGGCCGCCATCGCCACCCGCGTGGAGCTCGGGCTTCACCACGAGCAGCAGCACCAAGAACTGTTGCTCATGGATGTCAAGTACAACTTTTGGCGTAACCCTTTGCGGCCGGCCTACATCCAAAAAGACCGAGCGCCCCCACATCGATACGGGTCCCGCCCATTTCCGAACCGAGGCTACTGGATTGAGCAATCAGGCGATTTTTACGCGATTGGCCACAAAGAAGCGGGCTTTGCCTTCGACAACGAAATGCCGGAGCACCGCGTCCACCTCGAAGACTTTGGTCTGGCAACGCGGTGTGTCACCAACCGAGAATTCCTCGAATTTATCGAAGACGGCGGCTACGAATCGCCGGACCATTGGTTGGCCGACGGGTGGACGACCGTCCAAGAGCAACGCTGGGGCGCCCCTCTATACTGGGAAAAGCATGAAGACACCTGGCAGCAGTTTACGCTCGGGGGCATGAAGGCCCTCGAGCCCGAAGAACCCGTGTCTCACGTCAGTTATTACGAAGCCGATGCGTACGCCCGATGGGCCCAAAAGCGTCTGCCGACCGAGTTTGAATGGGAGATCATCGCACAAAAAGTGCCTGTAACCGGCAACACGCTTGAATCCCAAGCGCTCGAACCCCGGGCGGCGGCGCCGTCTGGGCGCGGCCCGGCGCAGATGTTTGGCGATGTGTGGGAATGGACGTCTAGCCCCTATGCCCCCTATCCCGGCTACCAAGCTCAACCGGGCGCCATTGGTGAATACAACGGCAAATTCATGTGCAATCAACTGGTGCAAAAAGGAGGCTCCTGCCTCACGTCCAAAAGCCACCTACGAGCAACCTATCGAAACTATTTCTACCCCCATCAGCGGTGGAACTGCCAGGGGTTTCGATTGGCGTATTCACCAAATTCGCCGCGTTAAACCTCTTGCGACCAGCAAGAGCAACCAGAGAAATGCGCCCCCCACCGGCCACCCCGAAGAACGAGCGTTGAGCGGAGCGGTCGTGCGACAATCGCAGCCTTCGTTGACCGCGGAACCACCTCCGTGGTCACAGGCATCGCCAACCCCGTCGCCGTCCGAGTCTTTTTGGTCTGGATTCGGAATGCCCGGACAGTTGTCCACCCCGAGTTGAAAGCCATCGTCGTCTTCATCAGGATTGCGAAGACAGAGGCTTGCGGCGGAAGCGCAGGTATAGCCTGACTCGACCTGACAGCTTTGGGAGCAGCCATCGCCGGAGACTCGATTCCCGTCGTCGCATCCTTCCGCCCCGTCGATCTTTCCGTTTCCACAGGTGAGTTCTACGCTGCAACCCCGAGTGCACCCATCCCCGTCCAGGCGATTTCCATCGTCACAGGCCTCACCTTCCTCGAGATCACCGTTTCCGCAGCTCTGCAAGATGTCATCATCCGGGTTGTTCGGATCTCGCTCACCGGGATCAACGCGGCCATTGTGGTTCGCGTCCTCGTCACCATCCAAGGTTCCCCCGAAATCGGTGTCGGGGTTCGTCGGATCCGTGGAAGTCGTGGGGTCCTGATCCGGAACAAAATCGGAGGCGGTGCCACCGAAGGGCACGCCGTCCGACGTGGTGCCCGGAGCCACCGGTGTACTGCTGGTTTCCAAGCCATCGAGGAGGCCATCGCTGTCGGTGTCTGGGTCGTTTGGGTCGGTCACAAAGCCATCTTGCCCTGCGTTCACTTCCTCTCCGTCCGAGATCCCGTCATCGTCAGTATCCGCATCGAGGGGGTTCGTGCCCTGTTGAGCCTCTTCGAAGTTCGTCAAACCATCCCGGTCGGGGTCGAGGTCGTCTGTGACACACGGCGTGCCCTCCTCCTCACACACAAACCCATCCTCCTTCTGACACAGCGCACCACACCCATCGCCGCCCCGGGTGTTGCCGTCGTCACAGCCTTCGTCGTCGCCCTCGACGGCCCCATTGCCACAAACCGCAGCCACGGTGATCTCCGCCTCATTGGAAGGTTTGGTCAAAGAGCAGCTGCGCTGGTCTTGGGACACCGCACAGTCGGTCGCGTAGACAACGTTGGTGATCTTGCTCCCTAAGGGCGTGTCCTCCGCCAGTTTTACCCGGTAAATGACGCTAAGCAGCTGACCGGGCGCGACTTCTTGGGGGGTTCGGAAATCAAGTTGCCCTGAGGAAAAAAGGTCGTCCGACGCCGTGGCGCCATCAATCCGCAGGGAGCCAGGCACAAACGAGGTGTTTTCGGGAGCTTTTGCCAATACCCGGACGTAGCGCGGCGCATCGCCATCGTTGCGTACCAATATTTGGTATTCGATGGCGTCATCGCTCCTCGGGCCGATCACGTTTGGGTTACCGCGACGGACCGGAACCGCTTGCGCGCTCAGGGCGACATCCACGGGAGCCAACCCAACCGAATCACACGCGGAACCGTCTTGCCCCAAACCCCCAGGAACCGCCGTCATGCAATTTTCGATGGTGGTCGCACTTTTGGGCTTGAGCCGAGTCCAAAGGCGAATAACACCCTCATCCGAGCCGGAACCAAGATTCCCGTCATCAGGACCAAGCGAGGCCCGAAAACGAACCTGCCCCCCGGAGCCATCCGAAGCCGCCAGCACCACAGAACAGTCCGGATCAACACACGAAACACCGACCGGAAGGTCTTCAAAAAGGCCCTCATAGATAAGATCATCGGGCAACAAATCGGTCACGATCACGTTGTCAGCCCGTGTCCCCGCGTTGTTGTGAAAACCAAGGGTCCAAAGGATCCATCCCGATCGCGTGAGATCGGGCTCACTCGACATGGTTGCTTCCAAAACCGCCTGGGTGCGCACCACGGTGACCGCGTTCAGGGTTTCGACCGGAGACTTTTGCGCATCCCCAACGAACTGGGCCATCACTCCCGCCGCGCCCCGCATGCGGATTCGATTTTCGTCAAGCGACGAGTCGTCGGGGATCTCATAGTCCACAGCGGCTCGAAGAACCGCACCGGGGCGAAAACTTGTCGCCCCCGAAAGCCGCAGGCGAAAACAGTGCACCGACGGCGAAAGCGGCGCTGTGCTTTGGCTCTGGAAGCCGGCCCGCTCACTTAAAAACATGGGGAGCAACGACCATGTTGCGTCATCTGGGCCGGACAAACAAAAGGCGTCTTCGGTCGTTTCCGCAATGATCGATTCCGTGGCGAGGTTCGCAAAAAGCGTTCCGTATCCCGGAGTCACATCAGAACCATTGCTCGTCTTCGAAAGCTGCCCCACCAGGTAGGTTCCACCCAAAAGGACATTCGCGGTATTGACCACCTCAAGAATGTCTGTGAAGCGACCTCCACGAGGCCACGCGGCCGGGCCAGATATTCGGGTGGACAGCGCAGGATTGGCGACCGCAAGCACCCTGACATCATCCGCAAACCCAGCCACGTCCAACCGGTTGGCGGAGGCGGCATTATCGGCTCCAAGGGTCAGTAGATCGTGGCTTCGGATTTCGGCCCGGAACTTCAGAATCTCCCGGGAGCGAATGTTTCTCAAGATCGGAACATTGAGCGTAAAACGATACATCGCCTGGTAGTCGTCCCGAGACCCACTTCCAGAAGTCCTAAGGCCCCAGCCATTGGGCGGCTGGCACGCCGGCGGGACCTCCCATGAGGCCATACACGCGGAATCTCTCTCATCGATCGCCGCCAGACAGCCGAGCGCGTCGGGCGCGTGAAAAACGATTTCGCTTAGCCTACAGGATTCGCCCGGAACATTTTGACCGGTTAAGGGAACAAGAAAATCGGCCTCACGTATTCCACCGGTGACCGCACGGAGATCAACCGCGGTCCTGACGTCAAATAAATTGACAACCCAACGACCGTCCACATAGGCACTCGCTTCGTTTCCGTTTTCTGGGATCAGTTCAAGTTGGACCAGCCCACCTCCGGGAACCTCAGTGGAAAGGCTCTCAAGATGGACCCTCGGCCAAGATTTCGATTCTTTGACATATTGATTTCCCGAAGAACCGGTGCACGTCCGGAGCACGCCATTCGGGTCGCTTGTGGTCTCGTAAGTGTACATCGTGGTCGGTACCAGGTTGATGGGCGTCTCCTCCGCCAGCTCCCCGCAGCCGTAGCGCCCATCGCAAATCCGCCAAATCGCCTCCGCATCAAAAACCCCAAGGTCTGGAGCCTGCCAAGGCGGATTGTCTACGGTCTTGATGGCCAAAAGCCGACATCCCGGTAGAACCACGGCCAATGGGTTGTCGGGGTCTGGCTCGTCGGCCAAAGGTGCGCCCTGCCACTCGAGGGTAACCGGCTTCCAACTGGGGTGAGGCGGCAAAAGGGTGTGGTCAAAACCGGCGTCCGAAGGAAGGGGGGCGCTTCGGCTGCAATCCTTGTAAAGGGCCGCAAACTCGTTTTCTATGATGCTCCTAATACCATGAAAGGTTACGCCCTCGGGTATGTCTAGGACGCCGTAGCTGCGATCCAACGTGACGGTATGGGTTCGACTGTTCCAGCGGCCACCCACAAGGTTGTACATAAACCACTCACCGGCACGTACCGAAGCGTTCATCACATTGTGTTCGGGGTAGCCTGGAAACTTACGAAACGAAGTCAAATGGCCTTCCATGACGCGCGCCCCGCGCCTCTCGGTGCCGCGGCAATAGGACTCATTGATTGCAAAGCGCAAGGTCGAGTCCCCGGACCATGCCGGCCTGACCCCTTCCGCGGTGGCCGCAAACTCGATGTCGTTGCCCGATTGGCAACTGAGCGGCACGTCAAAGAGAACCGTAAAAAATTCGTCGTTGTCACGATAGGACAATCGGTCGAGATGAATCACAAAGGGACCATCGAAAGGCTGACCCCGGGTCGGCTCGGTAACCCGCCACGCGTAGGGGATATCGCTGACGGTCGTCACGCTGTATCCCTTGTACACCGGAACACAGCTTCCCTTGCTTCGCACCGTAATGGTGACGTCTTCTCTGTCGGAGAAATTTGACAGACCCAATAGGTCGTTTTTCCAAAACGTGATCACGGGAACGTCAATCGCGCCCGGCTGGACGGCGACCGTATCACTCGTGACCTGAATCTGAGACGCGTGGTCGGCCACAACGATCACCGGATTGGTCGAATTGTCTTTCTGGTCGACCAACTCGGTTCCGAGTTTCCCATCGCAGGACTCTGCTCCATGTTTGAGCTCCGCAGCGGCAACAACCTGACTGCCGTTCACTGTTCCGTTCGGAACCTCCAAGGTCACCGACACGCTTCCGGCGAAACCGGCCGGTAGATCTTCGAGCGTCCACAAGACCTCGCCACCCGTCGCCCCCACATCTGGTGTTTCCGGCGTTTCCCCGGTCGGCCCCGGGGCAGCCGAGAGAAACTTCATCGGACGAAAAACCTGAAGCCCACCGCCGCGACCGTAGTCCACTTCTGCGTCCGTTGCGGTGCCATTGTCGCCTGGGCCTTCAAGGCCATTGATGTCTTCAATCGACAGGCGGATACGCGGATTTCGAACGGCGAAGCCAGAGGCGCTCAGATCAACGCCAAAAGTCACGGCCCGTCCGGAGCCCACCTTGCTGGCGACCGGGTTCAAAGACAAGGCGCTCAGGCCGTTTGCGAGCCCATAGACCGCCCAGCTTTGTACTGTGCCGGGTCGAACCTCTGGCGCGCCAGCACCGGGTTCATCGCGGTGGCTCATTTCAAGGCGAAGGCGAAATGAAGTTTGGTTCGCACTGATCGTCGATAGATCGACACTGTTGCAACCTGACTGGACCCCATCGAAGCGCAGGAACACCGTGTTCCCCTGACAATCCTCCACGATCACCGCGGCTTTGGTGACATCGCTCCAGTCACTGGTCATCACATCCAAGAAGCTCCACCCCGCGAACGAAGCCCCCGTCGGCTGAGGCAAGGCGATGCATTCTGAGACCAAAGTTGCGTCCTTAGCGCTGGCGGAAAATACGCCGGGCGCATGGACTACGTTGGTGCTTTGAAGAAGCGCCACGCCACTGCTATCGTTAAATTCGTCCCGATAAGACAGAGCGTCGCTTTCGGAGCCATACACCGCCCCACTTGCCAACAGAACCGAGGCACAAGAAAAATAGCAGATTGCGAACTGAGCACGGACCATCCCGTATCGCCCAGGATTGCAGATTTTGTAGAAAGTATTCAAGGAACTGAAAGCATCGGTTCTGGTTCAACGTCAGACACTCCCAGCAAAGCGCCCACCTTTTACCAATGAATCGCACGTTCAGTTGCGAAGACCCTTTTGCCTCGCGTGTTCCCAGCCTAAGCCAACGCTGGTTCGGCCAAAGAGCAACCCACTGGGCTTTCAGCCCCTGAGCCGCGACCATTCTTCTATTGATCGGGCCCGTAAGTAGACGTTGCTCTTCCTTTGGTCACCGAGGGTCGCCGAAGGCGTTGAACCGTAGTCGTGCCCCGGAAAAAGAATCACATCGTCGGGGATCTTTGCCAGGGTGGTCGTGAGCGTTCGAAACATCGTTTCTGCGTCACCACCGGGGAGGTCGACGCGGCCACAACCGCCCACAAAAAGAGTATCGCCGGCCACAAGCCGGCCCCCCACCAAGAAACATTGGCTCCCTGGCGTATGTCCGGGGGTGTGCACAAGCTCAATTTCGACGTCACCCACCTTGACCACATCTCCGCTCACGTGTCGGACGAGATCCGATTCACTGACACCGGTTACAAACTTCAGTCCGTCTGCTTCATGCTCGTTGACGTGAATCGGGGCATGGAGCATCCCGCTAAGCTCCGCAATCCCGCCTGGGACTTCGAAACCAAGCGCAGACCCACCCACATGATCCGGATGATAGTGGGTGACCAACATGCCGGTGATGGTCATGCCGTCGCTCCCGGCGAGCTCCACCAGGGCATCGGAGGTCCAGGCGGGATCCACGACCACGCATTCACCTTTTTCCCGATCCCCGATGAGATAGACGAAGTTGGCCATCGGTCCCACCGGCACTTGACGAAAATACAGGCGCTCCTGGTCCTGCGTCATACCCATACACCCCCTTCGTGCCCATGCGGGCGGTCGTCGCGTACCCCAAACCCCATGCCGTCGCAATGCACAAGGACGCACCCACGCGCGCAACATGGACTATAGATTACCCCACAAACGGCCTAGACTATCCAAACCGGGGCCATTTGTGCTACCAAAGCGCCCGCTTGGGCGGCCAGGCGGGTAGCTCAGTTGGTAGAGCAACGCCTTTACACGGCGTGGGTCGCAGGTTCGAATCCTGTCCCGCCTAACTTTGTATTCGGTTCGAACCTGATAGACCTAAGACGCTATCTTTGGCTAATTTATCGAGCTCCACCATGACATTCACGGACGATTCGGTCACCGAAGCATTCCAGCAAGCCAATCAACTCAATGCCCGGCTGTCTTCTCGGTACAACGCCCAGGAGGTCGCTGAGGCGCGGCAGCTTGCAGAGGCCCTCCTCGACTACGTCAAAACCAAGGTGGCCGACTACGAAGAATTCGTGCGGCGGGTGGAGCGTTCCGAGCTTTTCAGCCTACATGAATCGGCGCAGCTCCCCAAAAATGAAAGACCTTATAGGCCGTACTATCTGCGCGCCGTCGACCTGCTTGAAACGGTGCTCGAGGCTGAAGCGCTCCGCAAACCGCGCTAGTGCTAGACTAGAAACTAGCATGCGAACATTCAGTGGCTTCGTGCTGCCGGCCCTACGTGTGAAAACAAGAAGGTGAGCTCGTCAGCGGCTTCTTCCACGGCCTTCTTTTTCATGTCAGCGCCTCCGTGGCCAGCATCCGATTCAATGCGCAGGAACACCTCGTTGTCGGGGGACGCCCACTGGATCATCGCCGCAAACTTGCGGGCGTGCATCGGGTCGACCCGGTCGTCACTGTCGGCACTCAAGAGGAGTAGCGGGGGATAATGCACGCCCTGCTGCACGCGGTGATAGGGAGAATACGCAAGCAAGTGCGGTAAATGGAGGGGATCGCGCGGGTCCCCATATTCTGGAATCCAGGCAGATCCGATCCCCACCTGGTGGTATCGAACCATGTCCAACAGCGGGACCGCTGAAACCACCGCCCCAAACAAATCTGGCCTCTGTGTCATCGCCGCGCCCACCAGCAAACCGCCGTTGGAGCCGCCCCGAATGGCAAGGTATTGGGGCTCCGTGTACCGACTTCGAATCAACCATTCGGCAGCAGCGATGAAATCGTCGAAAACGTTTTGTTTCTTGTTTCCCATTCCTGCTTGGTGCCAGGCTCGGCCATACTCACCGCCCCCCCGAAGCTGGACCACCGCAAAAAGCCCCCCTTGCTCAAGCCAGGGATACACATCTTTTCGAAAACTGGGTGTCACGGGGATATTGAATCCGCCGTAACCGGTCAGCAGCGTGGGGTGGGACCCGTCGAGTTCAATCCCTTTTTTGTGAACCAAAAACATCGATACCGAGGTCCCGTCGGCAGAAGGGAACCACACCTGGCTCACCTCGTACTCTTCAGGTCGTACCGACGAACGCATCCGAAAAACTTCTTCGAGCCCACCCTCTTTGACGGAGGTTCGGTAAATGGTCGGCGGATGGGTAAAAGAAGAGAAACTGAAATGCGCTTCGTCCTGATCTTCGTTGCCGATCAAGTTGGAGGCACTCCCAATTCCGGGCAACTCAATGGTGCGTTCTAGCGCACCAGATAAGGTGTAGAGCAACAATTCGGACGCTGCGTTTTTCAAATATCTCAGGGACAATTGCCCCCCGACGATGCCCATACCATCGAGAAACGCCTTCGGGCGAGGCCCCACAATGCGCCGCCACGCCGACCGCCGGGTCCGTTTTGGATCGACCGAAAAAACTTCCCAGCCCTCCTCGGTCTCGTTCGTCGCTATATAAAAGCGGTCTTGGTAGGCGGCCACGTGGTAAAGCGCCGTCATCCCCTCCGCCAAGGGGCGCCATTTTCGATCTCCGTCAAGATGCATGACGTACACATTCTCGCGCGACCAACCAAAGGACTCAGACAAAAAGAGATAACGGCCGTCCTCCGAGACATGTGCCCCGAGGAATCGCCTGGGATCACCGGTGCGTTCGCGAAACACTTGGTCCTTGTCGGGCGAGGTGCCAAGCGCGTGGTAACGAATTTCAGCGAAGCCCATCAACTCGTGGGAAGGAATCTTGGGATCATTCGGCAACCAGGTGTAAAAAAAACCGTCCTTGTCTGGTGTCCAAGAGACCTCGGTGTACCGCACGCCCTCGATGACGTCGAGGGGGGCGTATTCTTGGGTGTCGACCCGCATCACCCGGATCGTCGACTCATCGCGGTTTTGAACCTTTTCGAGATAGGCCAGCCACCGACCGTCGGGCGAAGGCACCGCCGCGCCCACACTCAACGTACCGTCATCGCTCAGCGTATTGACATCCAAAAGCACCCTCCACTGGTCTTCGTGAGCCTCACGATAGTAGTGGACGGGTTTTTCTCGATCTGCGGGGTACGCCACATAGAACCATCGGTTCTTGCGCCGGATGGGGATTGACCGTCGGGTCACGTAGTACAGTTCTTTGAGGCGCTCCGCGAGCCGAGCCCGCATAGGGCTTGTTTGAAGAAACCCGCGGGTCCGGCGGTCTTGGGCGGACATCCAGTGCTTCACTTCGGGGTTCTTTTCATCCTCAAGCCAACGATAAGGGTCAGAAATCGTTTGACCGAAAAGCTCTTCAACGATCGTATCCCGGGGCGTCGACACCACAGGTGGCCCTGTTAGCAGAACCCGGGGTCCGGCGGCACCCCGCACCGGGGCCAAGCCCCTGCAAGACCCTAAAAAACTGAGGGTCAGCACGAAGAAAACCGGTCTGCGCCCCGCCGAACCCCACCGGAGTAACGGAAAGCGAACGCGGATGGCCCCTGTCCTTGTCGAGCCTGCTCTCCTTGGGTGGCCTGGGGCGCCACGGAGGGTCCATTGCAAACCGGCGGGCAGTCGGGGTACGCGATCTCGTCGAGGATGGACCATGGGTCGTCGCCAAATGCCTCTTACACTGTTTCCAAAAAGACCTCACGTCCCGTGGGATTCTGTGCAGCGAGGGTTCGTCTGCTTCCTGTTGGGCGGACTTGGATGCACCCCAGCCACGGTGCCGGTCGAGCCGTCGACACACCTCGCCGAGTTGAACGCGCTCTTGGCTTTTGAGGAATCGAGAAGGCAGGCGACCGACTTCACCGAACCCGACCGATCGCAGGCCGTCTTTGGGGCCGATCCCAGCCACCTTCTGCCTTGGGATGAAGACCGGCTGGCGGGACTCCTGAGGGGTCGCTCGGAACTGGTGGTCCTCGACGATCGGTTTTTGACTTTGGCGCGCTTCGAGGCTCCCCAAAAACCGAGCGATCTCCGAGGCACCCCTGACGGGTTGTGGGCCTCGGGGCTCGAGACCGGTGCGCTCTATCGGTTTGCACTTCAGCCCAACAAAACCCTGTCCAAAGGGCAAAAAACCGTACTTCCAGGGATCCCGGGCGTTCGCGCCCTGGGATACGGACCACCCGGCGTCCTCTACGTCGCCGATGCCCCTCCCGGTGGTTTATGGGTCGTGCCCGTCATCAGGGGACGCCCAAAGGTGCACGGTATGGCGAAGTTCGGCCAATGCGCCCGGCCCGAACAGCTGAAACGCATTGGGCGCTTGCTGATCGTGAACTGCTTGTACGACCACGCCTTGCGCATCTACCGGGTGGACGCGGCCGGAGTCCCCAAAGAGAATCCCACCGAGATCCGGCACAAGGGACCTTTTTGGGCCTTCGATGCCGTGTTGCAAAAAGGCCGTCTTTGGATCGCGGCCGCGGGCGTCGAAAACCGCGACCTCGACCGCACAGATGGCGCGTTTGGGCACATCGACTCTTTTTTATGGCTCTACGGGTTCGACACGGCCAGCGAAGACACCCGGCTCGAGGCCACCATCAACCTGTCTCAGCACGGCGTCGTGACCCCCAAGTCCGTTCAGTTCTCCCCGCAAGACCCCACAAGCGTGCATGTTTTTGCCTACGGCAGCCCCCTGGGCGTCCACGTCAAACGCTTGACCTCCGCTGCCCGCGACCCACGCACCGGACCGCCCGAGGTCCGCCCGTTCTCTGCGCCTCCCGGGACACGTTTCACCGCGCCCTTTCGAGGGGGCTACGTTGCGGCCAATCCCCTGTTGGACGCCTGGGTTGCTTTCCCGGCAGAAGGCGGGTTTCGTAGCCTATCGACCCATGACCGAGAAGGCTCTCTGCTTCCTTGGAAAGAGCGCTTGGGTGAGGCGTTGTTTTTCACGACCTTGATGGCACCCCACAACCGATCCGAGGGGCGTCGCAGCCGGTTTACCTGTGAAACATGCCACTTCGAAGGAGAGATCGATGGACGAACCCATCACACCGGGCGCGCCCGTGTTTACGCCACAACCAAGCCCCTACGGGGCCTCTTCAACAACCGTCCCTACTTTTCCCGCGCGCTGGATAGGAGCATGGCGAAGATGGTGCACAACGAGTTTCGGGTCGCCAACAAACGCAACGGACACAACCCGTGGTTTGATCTGGCCCCGGCGAATCATCCGTGGCTCAAGGCGCTGGGGGTCCCTGCGGAAGAGCGGTTGACCCCCACGACCCTCAGACAATCGCTCATGCGCTTCTTGATGGCTTTTCGGCACCACCCCAACCCCGAAGCCAAAACGCCCTGGACGGCTGAGGTCTCTCGGGGGGCGCGCCTTTTTCTTCGCCACTGCGAAACCTGCCACCAGGCGCGGCTCGTCGCCGACGATCCCCGAACGCGGGTGCCCTACGGGCGGTGGAAAGCACTGATGGCGACCCCCGGCGATGCCATCGTGTGGGCCTCAAACGACTACCGCCAGACGGGCGTTGTCCCCTATGTGCACCCCAAGGGCGCACGCGTCCCCTCGCTCAGGCGCACCCGCAACAAAGTGCCCTACTTCACCAACGGGAAGGCCAAGCGCCTCGAGGACGTCCTCGAGCGCGCTCGGCTGGGCCCCGACCCGCTTTTTCTCCACGATTCGGGGCATCCACACACTCCGGCCTACACGACCGGACGAACCCTCAAGGGCGCCGAGAAAAGGGCTCTTTTGGCCTTTCTTCGGCGATTGTAAGCGGGAAAGCCTGCCCGCTTACAATCGCTGGCCCTGGGCGCGCTCCCCATCAAGCGGCGGGCTCGGCATCCGGGCGTTGACTTCCTGCATGGCCTCTCGTACCTCGCGGCCATGCACCCCATATTGGCGATCCGGGCTTTCTTCGCCGCCCTCTTCGGCGGACGGCTTCCGGAAGAAATCCTCCCAGAGGCCCTCCTGGCAAGAAACGCACCCGAACAGCTTGACTCTGGTTCTCCCGACCCACGCCCGGCGGCGCCCCCAGAAAAATCCGGCCGTTCCGCCGACAAAGACGCGGCCCCACCCGAAGCTCAGGGTCCGGCTCCCGAAGACGCGGCCATTCGGACCCTGAGCATTCTTCAAACCGAGGGCCGGCTCATCGACTTTTTGTGGGAAGAAATCGAAAGCTTCGACGACGCGGACATCGGGGCCGCGGTGCGCGAAATTCACCGCAACTGCCGAAAGGCCATCGCCGATCACTTCGATCTCGAACACGTTGACGCCAGCGAAGAAGAGGCGCTGGTCACCGTACCTGAAGGCTACGATCCCGGCGTGACCCGGCTTGTGGGTCAGGTGGTCGGCAAAGGTCCCTATTCGGGAACCCTCAAGCATCAAGGATGGCGGGTCAAAGCAGTCCGTCTTCCGAAAATCCCGCCCGGAAAAGGCGCAAAGGTGATCGCGCCCGCAGAGGTTGAAGTCTGATGGGCTCCACCGAACAAGGGACAAGGCTGGTGATCGGCATCGACCTCGGCACCACCAACACCGCCCTCGCCTCTGCCCCGGGCGAAGCCCCGCCACCCGCCCCGGACGACGGCACCGCCGCTTTGGGGCGCAGACTTGGGGAAGACAACTGCCCTCCCCCGAGCATCTTTTTGGTGCCCCAACTTGTCAAAGCTGGGGACGTACAGCCCCGCCCGAGCCTCCCCTCATGTGTGTATCTACCCAGCGATGGGGAGTTCGCGGCGGGCGCAACCGATCTGCCGTGGGAACAAAACCCCGATTCGGTGCTCGGCGTCCTGGCCCGAGAGCGAGGCGCCGAAGTTCCCCTGCGCCTCGTGAGCAGCGCGAAGAGCTGGCTTTCCTATGGGGGGGTCGACCGCCAAGCCCCGATTTTGCCCCAGCAAGCCCCAAAAGGCGCCCCGCAGATTTCCCCCGTAGCGGCGGCCCTCTTGTATCTCAACCACCTCAAACAGGCCTGGAACCACGCCCATCCCGAGAGCCCGCTCGAAGCGCAGTCCATCTATCTGACGGTCCCCGCCAGTTTCGATGCCGTGGCGCGCGATCTGACCATGGAAGCCGCCCAAGAGGCCGGCTTTGAGCAGGTGGTCTTGCTGGAGGAGCCTCAGGCTGCATTTTACGCATGGCTCGCCCGCCAGGGGGAGCAGTGGCGTGAGGTATTGAGCGCGGGCGATCGGGTGCTCGTCTGCGACGTAGGCGGTGGGACCAGCGACTTCTCTCTCATCGAGGTCCAAGACGACGGCGAAGGGAGGTTGAGTCTAGAGCGCATCGCGGTCGGCGATCACATCCTTCTCGGGGGCGACAACATGGATCTGGCCCTCGCCCACCATCTGATGCAAAAGCTTGCCGCCCAAAGACGGAAGCTCGACGCCAGCCAGCAGCGGGCACTGATCTTGGCCGCACGGCAGGCCAAGGAACAACTGTTGTCGACGACCGATCTTCAATCGGTCCCCATCACCATCTTGGGACGAGGGAGCAAACTCATCGGGGGCAAGATCCGGACGGAACTCGACCGAGACGAGGTCGACCGAATCTTGCTTGATGGTTTTTTCCCGGCTTGCGCCGCCGATGCCGAGCCGAGCCAGGCCAAAAGAACGGGGTTCATGGAAATCGGCCTTCCCTTCGTTTCGGACGCGGCCATCACGCGGCATTTGGCGTCTTTTCTGAAGAAACACCAAAAATCGGACAAACCTCCCACCCACATCCTCTTCAATGGGGGTGTCTTCAACAGCCCCCGCCTATGCGCGCGCTTGATGGAGGTTCTCGGAAGCTGGGGTGAGGTCCCCAAGGTGCTGGAGGGCGCGGACAATGATCTTGCGGTCGCCCAAGGCGCCGCGCACTACGGGCGCGTACGTGCGTCTGGTGGCGTCAGAATTCGAGGCGGAGTGGCCCGAAGTTACTATGTGGGCATCGAAGGCGCCGTCCCGGCGGTTCCGGGGGTCGAGGCCCCGATAAGGGCGCTTTGTGTGGTCCCCTTTGGCATGGAGGAAGGCACCGAGGCAGAAGTGCCGGGAGGGCAATTGGGGCTGGTGGTTGGCGAACCGGCGACCTTCCGCTTTTTGACCTCAACCATACGCAAAGACGACGCCATGGGTGAAAGCCTCGACGAGTTTACCTGGCCGGAGTACCTGCAAGAGACGGCTTCGATCACCGCGACCCTCACCGCAGAAGGGCTGGAACCAGGCACGTTGGTACCGGTTCGACTGCAGGTGCGGGTCACGGAGCTCGGAACCCTCGAGATCTGGTCGCTCCGGACCGATGGCCCCGGCAAGTGGCGACTCGAATACAACCTGCGAGATGAGGCCCACGGATGACGGCCGAAGCGCGCTTCGTCGTGGGCATCGATCTGGGTACCTCCAATTCGGCGGTCGCCTACGCAAAGCTGGATGAAACCCGAAACGCAGGGCGGCCCATCATTCGTGAACTCGAGGTCTTGCAGCTGGCAACGCCAGGCGATATCCAGTCGCGAAAACTGCTCCCCTCCGCCCTATATCAGGCGGCGAACTTTGAAATCTCCCAAGAGCAATGTGAATTGCCCTGGGGGACCGAGGACAACCGCTCGGACGACAAACACCAGACCTTGGTCGGACAAATCGCCAAGCGCCTTGGCGGAAAAACACCGGTCCGCCTGATTGAGTCGGCCAAAAGCTGGCTTTGTCACGGAGAAGTCCAGCGAAACGCGCCGATCTTGCCATGGCACGCGCCCGACGAAATCCCGAAACTGTCGCCGGTCGAGGCTTCGGCCTGCTATCTCAGGCATCTCAGACAAGCCTGGAACCATCAGGTGGCCGACGGGCAAGAGGCAAACTTCTTGGAGAACCAGCGGGTGACGGTGACCGTGCCCGCTTCGTTCGACGAGCTGGCCCGAAGACTGACCCTCGAGGCCGCAAAAAAAGCCGGACTCCCGGAGGTCACCCTCATCGAGGAACCCCTAGCCGCTTTTTACGCCTTCGTTGCCCGCACCGGAGGCACCCCCCGCACCACAGGGCTCGCGGGTGGCGAGCGCGTGCTGGTTGCCGATGTGGGGGGGGGCACAACGGACTTCACACTCATTCAGGTGCAGGCGCCCAAAAACAACGAAGACGGTTCCGGCATTCTTCAATTCGAACGGACGGCGGTCGGCGACCATCTCTTGCTTGGAGGAGACAACATGGATCTGGCGTTGGCCCACGCGCTCGAGCCATCGCTCAATCAGGCCAAAAAACTCGACAGTGAGGGGTGGGCGCAGCTGAAACTCGAGTGCCGGCTCGCGAAAGAAACCTTGTTCAGCCATCTCGACAAGGCACAGCTTCCGATCACCATAGCAGGACGGGGCTCCAAGCTCATCGGCAACACGATGCGCACCGAGCTCACCCAAAAACGCCTTCACGAAGTCATTTTGGAGGGCTACTTCCCCGCACTTCCGCCGGGGCCAAAAGCCAAGCCCAAACGGTCGGCCCAAAATGTGGGCTTCACTGAATACGGCCTTCCCTACACCAACGAACCTGCTGTCACCCGGCACCTCGCAGCGTTTTTGATGCGCCACGCGCCGCCCGGCGAGCCCGTCGCAACGGTCGATGCCATCCTCTTTAACGGGGGGGCGCTCAAGCCACCCGTCATTCGTGACCGGGTCAGTGAAGTGCTCGGCGATTGGCTACGGCAAACGACAGGCAAGACTTTCGACAACCCCAAACCCCTGATCTACGACGAAGGGGTCGACGTCCTTGAAGTTGCGGTCGCGCGCGGGGCGGCCTACTTTGGCTTGGTACGCGAGGGCCTCGGCATCCGCGTAGGGGGCGGATCGCCCCGGGAGTACTTTCTCGGCATCGATGCCGACCAGGGCGACGCACAGCCGAAGAACGGCCAAGTCCAAGTTCTGTGCATCGCCCCCCGAGGGATGCAAGACGGCCAGAGCATTGACATCCGGGATCGAACCTTCAGCCTGGTGACCAATCGCCCCGTGGAGTTTCCGCTTTTCTCCACCACCTCACCGCGTCAAGACCCGGTGGGAAGCGTGCTGAGTATCGACCCTGAAGAACTTGAGCACCTCCCTCCGCTTCAAACCGTGGTCAAATTTGGGAAACAAAAAGCAGGAACAACGGTCCCAGTGAGGGTCCAGGTGAGGCGGACAGAGCTCGGAAACCTCGAACTGTCTTTGCTCTCCAAGATGAGTGGCGCCCGATTCAAGCTCGAGTTCGACATCCGAGCCAAAGACCAGACCGCTTCGAAAGAAAAGAACCCGGACACGACCGAGTCGCCCGCCGGTTCACTCGCCAGCGAAGCGCCTTTCGGAGGCGCGGGGACCCGCGCCCCGCCCGAAATGGGAGACGTCGAGCCCGAGCGCTTGGACGCGGCCAAGCAGGTCATCACCGACACCTTCCAGCCCAAAGCCCCAAGGCCAGACCCCGATAACCTCATGAAGGCCCTCGAAGCCGACCTAGGGCTGGGTCGCGACGCTTTTCCCCTTTCGGCGCTGCGTACGCTGGCAGAACACCTCCTCGAACTCGCCGATCGCCGTGCCCTCGGCCCTGCACTCGAAGCACGATGGATGAACCTCACCGGTTTTTGCCTGAGGCCAGGCTTTGGCGTCCCCCTCGACGATTGGCGCGTTCGGCAGCTGTGGAAGATCCATGGTTCCGGCCTCTGTCACCCGTCCCACGATCCCAGCGAACTCAATTGGTGGATTTTGTGGCGCCGCGTATCGGGCGGCCTATCGCGCGGTCACCAAGAAGAACTGTCCTCCACCGTGTTTCCCTTGATCTTACCCGCCCTCGCCAAACGCGCCCGCCGAAGAATCCCAAAACCTCAGAGCCAGCAGGCCGCCGAAATGTGGCGGGCCGCCGCTTCATTGGAGCGGATAGGCGCCAAATCCAGGGCCCAGATGGGCGAAGCCCTCCTCACCCTGCTCGAAGCCAATAAAGCGCCGCGCGGCGCCCTTTGGTGCCTCGGGCGGATCGGTGCTCGAAAACTCCTGTACGGCCCCCGCGAAGCCACCGTCAAAGCCAGCATCGTTGCCGGCTGGACCGAGCGCCTCCTCCAGCTCAAGAAGCTGCCCAAGGGCGAAGCCCTAACTCCGTGCCTCATCAGCCTCGCCCGCCTCACCGGCGACCGCCAATTTGATCTCCCCGAAAACACCCGAAACACCCTCGAGCAGGCCCTAAGCGCCAAAAAGACCCCCCAAGAGGTCCTCAGACCGCTCCTGACCGTGGTCCAAATGGATCAATCCAGCGAACGCACGGCCTTCGGCGAGGGCCTCCCCACCGGCCTCCGCCTCGCCTGAACGCTTCCCCGGTCCTCAACCCAAGACCAAACATTGACACCAGGCAAAAGCATCAGTAGGTACCCATCCCAAGCGGGGTCGTAGTTCAGCTGGTTAGAATGCCGGCCTGTCACGCCGGAGGTCGCGAGTTCGAGTCTCGTCGGCCCCGCCATTCTTCATTTTCTTTCATTTCCGCCAAGACCCCTTCGCGTGCAGCCCATCAATTTCATGTGGCCGTAAACCAGTCAGCAAACTGAGGTCGTCCTCTTCCACAAGCTCACGTAAGCACCGTGTCCGAAACTCGCAGACCCTACAGTGGGAGCATCTTCTTGGGGATGACTTTCCGTTGCTCAACGACCCAGCTCGATCGCGGATCCAACTTCGCGATGGAGCCGGACTGAAGTCGATCGAAAGCCTGGTCCGCTGACGACATAGCCACTCGTTGGAGTTTGGCCCTGAACGGCTACGAGAAGCCGTGCGCAGAAAGCCAAAAGGATTCTCTCGGCGCTACTAACTCCGGCCCGTGCTCGATAGACCACTGGCGGGTACATCCGGCTGCCCCCGTGTTTCCCGGCCCCCCTGACCAACGCGTCGAACCGATACGTCGATCCAATGTGCTCAATCGTTGGGTCAAGGAGCAGCTTGGCCCGATGGTTCCTGCCGTTCGTTAGCAAAGCGAAATCAGTTTTCGACTCAACTCCGTACCGCTGGGCCAAAGCGGCGCTTGCGCATTGATGATAGTGATGGATCGATTGCGTAGTTATTCGTTCGTACTCGTGTTTCTGGCCGTGTTTGCCGTCAGCCAAAAAGTGAGCTTTATGCGGACAGACAAGGTAACTATCCACCAGGAGGTTCGTGGTCTTCATCGCAGAGAACCTATGACGAAAGCAATACGGCGAACGGGGAAGGACGCCTGGGCGGTCTGCGAGGTGACGGGTGCCCGCGCGTTAAGGGGGTGCGGTACGGCAAAGTCCCTGATACTAAGCAGGACAAGGTCTCATCGCCGCTATCCGAGCAACTCGCGCAGTTTTAGGACCGACTGCGGCAAACCTTGATTCTTTAGGGTCTCAAGCACATCACGGATCTGCATCGGAGGACTTCTAAGGGCGGAGGCCTGTTCTGCGACAGTCTGAGCGATTCGGCCGGGACTCAAATCGATGGCATCGAGGACAAAGTCGTCAGGATGCTGCGCTTCGACCGAGTACGCGTTCAACAGATCCGGCGGAAAGTCCTTTAGATTGAATGTTACGATGGTCTGGGCGCTAGAACGAATAGCCGCAGCCAGAACATGACGGTCGTGCGGATCGGGTAGATTGAGTCCATCGATAAGCTCCTCGTAGCCCGAAACTAGGCAGTCGGGGACGGCGCGATTCATAAGCCGACGCGTCCGCGTTAAGGCTTCCAGGTTCAGGTCCGTCCGATCTCTTAGGACGCTCCGGAAACACTCGTCCAGAATTTCATCCGTCCACCGGGCGCGTACCAACCCGGTCACAGCGATCCTAAGGAGAAGATCGCGAAGCGGAGCCGGGTAAAGAACACAGGCGTCGTAAATGACGGTAAAGGCCAATCCTTGTCCCTAGTAGCCGAGATTGAGTTTTTGGGCCTCGGCCGCGAGTTCGTCGAGCGCGTTTCGACTCTCCTCATCGGATCTACGTCTATATTCAAGCACGTCGGCCGCCTTGACCCGGCGGTGAGTTCCGACCATCCGGTACGGAATCGTCCCATCGTTAAGAAGATTGACCAGAAAAGGTCGTGAGACATTCAGGAGATCTGCAGCCTGCTGGGTCGTCAACTCAGCGTGCACCGGAACGATCGTCACGGCGTTCCCGTTGGCCATCTGGGCGAGAATCTCCAAGAAAAGATCGAACGCTGCAGGCGGCACTTTGACCGTCACCTCACCCTTGTCTTCCGGGGGGACCACCCGAAGAGCCCTAGGAACCTCTCGTTGCAATCGGCTCAGCACGCGCAGAGCCACCTGTGCTTCTTTCGCGCTCTCTGGCGTTGGAAGTTGAATCACTGCTTCGCCCATGACTTCTCCAGTATAGCCATAAACGAAATAAACGCAATATACGAAATATCTGAACAGACACCTGTCCAGCACTCACCTCGATTTAGGTAGCAAAATCAGTTACTAAGAGACTCAGTCCTCCAGCGAGACTACGCCCACCCCTGCGGTGGTAACCCTACATGTCTTTCCATGTCTCAAGCGACCATCTGCAAGATCACGGTTCGGAAATCGTCTACGTGGGCCCGCCATTCTTCATTTTCTTTCATTTCAGCCAAGACCCAAAAAAGTTCAAGGGAGCCGAAGCGGCCCTTCGTACCGCATTTGAAATCTGTTTCCGAGCTTTGACCGCTGACGTCTTGGAGCTTAGTCAACCGTTCGTGCAGTCGAGCCTTGAGTTTGGGACTGGGGTCCTTCGCATACTGCTCGACGATCTTATGAAGTACACGAGAGATGCCCCTCTTTTTTGGATTTCGCTCCGGAAGACCTAAGTGCCTCGCCGCTGCTACCTTCTCTAAAAGCTTATTCAGATTCTTCCGCCATGTTTTCGCGCCCTCTGTGCCAACGAACGTGAGACAGTAACCTGTTCCGAAATTAGAGAGTCAGTTGTCGTTGTCGTAGACGACCTACTCGTCCGCACCCGTGTGATCCATAGCACATCGTGAACCTCCAGGAGGTGGTGGGGGTGCGGGGGAGGAGGAGACTACAAACCTGTGACCAGGTTGTTGGTGACCTGTGGAGAGCGGAGATGAGATTTAGAGCGGCCGAAACGTCGGACCTTCACGGCCGAGTACAAGATGAAGATTCTCAGGGAGATCGATGGGTGCAAGGAAGCCGGTGAGATCGGCGCTCTCCTTCGGAGGGAGGGGCTCTACTCATCGACGATCACCCATTGGCGTAAACAGCGGGACAACGGTGCTTTCGTCGGGCTTGGACCCAAGAAGCGGGGCCGTAAGCCAGGGCGACGAAAGGACCCGATGGTGGTCGAAAATGATCGGCTCCGTCGGGAAAATGCTCGGCTTCAGCAGAAGCTTGGACAGGCTGAGGCGATCATCGAGATCCAAAAAAAAGTCTCGCAGGTTCTGGGGATTCCGCTGAAGACGATCGACGAAGAAGGGAGCGAATCATGAACGCAGCCACCGAGTTTACCAAGGGCAACTCAATCGCCAAAGCCCCGCTGTGCGCAGCACTCGCGATTCCCCGGGCAACCCTCTACCGTCGCCTCGATCCAAAGGTGACAGTTGAGCGACCTCGGCCCACTCCTGCGCGAGCCCTTCGTCCTGAAGAGCGACAGTCTGTGCTCGCTGTTCTTCATAGCGATCGGTTTGTCGATAAGGCGCCAACAGAGGTATATGCCACGCTTTTAGATGAAAGAAAGTACCTGTGCTCGGTCCGAACGATGTATCGGATTCTCGCCGCGAACGAGGAGGTGCGCGAACGCCGCGATCAGCTTCGTCATCCGGCGTATGCCAAGCCGGAGCTGCTTGCCACGTCGCCCAACGAACTATGGTCGTGGGACATAACCAAGCTGCTCGGCCCCGAGAAATGGACCTACTACTACCTGTACGTCATGCTCGACGTGTACAGTCGATACGTGGTCGGCTGGATGGTGGCAAATCGTGAATCGGGTACACTGGCCAAGCGTTTTATCAAGGAGACCCTGCAAAAGCAGATGATCGAACCAAACCAACTCACTATTCACGCTGATCGGGGCACGTCCATGCGCAGCAAGCCAGTCGCCCTACTCATGGCCGATCTTGGCGTCACGAAGACACATAGTCGCCCGTACACCTCCACGGACAATCCGTTCTCGGAGGCGCACTTCAAAACGATGAAGTACCGACCGGAGTTTCCGGAGCGTTTCGGGTGCCTGGAAGACGCCAGGCTTTTCTGCCGCACATTCTTTGCCTGGTACAATGACGAACACCGTCACTCGGGTCTGGCTCTTCTCACGCCCAGCGACATTCACCACGGTCGCACAGACACCGTGCTCAACGTGCGCCAGAAGGCGCTACTTAAGGCCTACGAAGCGAAGCCAGAACGCTTTGTTCATGGCCCACCACGCGTGGCACATCCGCCGCAAGAGGTCTGGATCAACAACCCAGCACTCGCGGCCTCACATCAAAAACCAACCGAGCAGTCGCAAGAGGAGGTGCTACACTAAATTCAAACAGGGACTGTCTCAAACTCGTTGACACGTTCCGGCGGAGCTGCTCTCAGCCCAAAGCTCTGCGAGCTCAAAGCCGGACGCGACTCGCTCCACCGCGTGTATACAAGCATCGAGCAAGTCAGCCTCCGGCACATAGCCGTTGTGGCGAACCCATGCCTTCATCTCTTTTGGCAACGATCCGACGGGCTCAGCTGCGGCCGCTGCTACCATCGCGGCGGCCGCGATCACAGACTCTCCGGTCGACGCATCCAACTGGGACCCGGCCCCGGTCTTCTGGATCGTCTCGCGAATGAAGAGCGTGGGATCGGACGCCTCTTCTAGCGCGTGAAACCAATCGAGTGCGGTGTCGTTGCCAAACGGCTTGGCGCTCCAGGACCCCATCTTTGTGCCAGCGCATTTTCCGTTAGGTGACCACTCGTCGGCCAGCGCAGGAAACCCCGGAGTGCCTCGATTCATACAGCCCCCAGCACTTCAAACCTCTCGACAAAATCCAATACTTACGAGCAATCCCATGAATTGGTTAGCGAATGAGGTTCGAGCCCCGCCGCGAGCGCGTGTTTTGATCAACTTCAAACCGGTTACCAAGTATCAAGTGGTTGGTTAGCGAATGTTACCGTCTTGGATACACTGAACCATTTGATCCAGACATGTGCCCCAACCATCGACAAATCCCATCTCGTCGTGAGTCTTATGGGCCTGCTCATCACCGTGAATGGCAAATACCGTATACTTGGTGCTTTCACCCCGGGACTCTCCAACACGAGGTCAAGGTTTGGGTCTGGTTTGAATGGGTAATCGGTCATTTCATTGCTCCTTTGCGCCCAGCAAATGGGCATCGAGCTGGTCAAGGCGTTGCCCCAAACCGAGTGCTGCTGCTCCAGCCTCGGGCGGGATGTCCCAGCTATTTTGGACATCAGGCGAGTTGTTGTTGGCCTGTGTTTTTCCGTTGAGCGGTGCCGTGCGGAGTACAGCAAACAAGCGAGTCCTCATCCCAAGCCACGTCCAAGCGCGACCACAAACGGGGTGTTTTCCGGCAAGGTCTCGTTTGAATCTTGCTATTGTCCGCCTTGATATCGACCCACCACGTCTGCTGCGGCGTCCGACCACCAGTGGAAGAGAAAATCAAAGCCTGCCTCTTTGAGCCTCGCAGGAACCACGTAGCGACTTTTCAGAATAAGCTCCAACCCGCGGCGGACTATGGGGTTGGTCAAGGATAGTATTGTGTTTCAGAATTTAATTTTTAGCCCCATCTTTTCCTTCATGGCCAAAAGTGCTTCAGCATTGCCGCGTGCGTCATCAACCGGATTGTGGGTGTGCTTGGTCCGACGAAGATGCTTAAAGTTCTTGAAGGTATCGCCAACCAGCCCCTTGTACAAAGAGCCTAAATTTTGGGAGCTAAACCCAAAAGGGTTTTTGCCTAAAAAATGGTGGAAGTACCAGTTTATGAACTGCCAATCGAAGCCATTGTTGTCTGAAACAAATATGAGTCTGTCATCGCAATTTTTCGCAAGCCAGTCCGCAAACCCTTCCATAACCCCCTTGGGTTCCAAAAACGTGAGCGTGTGTTCCCGCGTGTAACCACTCACCTTGAGTGCCTCCGGTATCCACTGATCCGAAATGGGTCTAAGCTTTCCGTGGAAGTATCTCGATAGCTCCGACTCGACGATGACCGCTCCAAAGCTGACCATGGAAAAATCACCGGGTATGGGGCCATCAGCCTCCACATCAACCATAACGTAACTCATGGTCTAGAGTAGAACCTATGGGGGCGGCGAATACCAGACGCACAACCCCACAGCCGCAATACAAATGGCCGACTTTGGCAGCGTCCAGCGATCTTGATGGCGACGGTATGCGCGCATTCAGGCGACGGATGTCCATCTTTGGGCACCACGATGGCCCATCAGGGAATACGGCCCGCAGGGTGGATTTGGAGCAAGGATCCCCATGACCACCCTTTGATTCGTATATATATCCAATTGTATATATATTTATTACTATAGATATCTCATACGACTAAGCTAAACCGACGGGCACCGAAGACAGCGAGCCATGATCGTCCCAAAAACCGCTCCCTTCCGCACCTAGACCGCTCGACGCAGGCGAGCCCCGAGCGCCACCACCTCGGTGGCACGCTACGTGCAGAGTAGAAGCGCGAGGGATACATGAAAGACATTGCCATCAAACGCCTTCGATTGATTCCCATTCAGAAAGGCCCGGGCCTTTGTACAAAACAGCGCCTCGTGATCTTGTCTGAGTTGGCCACGCTTGGCGTCCACGTGGAGAACCCCGAGTATCTGGAAGGCGCATCCGAAGCGTTCTTTTTGGATTACGGCTTTGTCGTCCAAACTTTGCGAAAGATGCGCGGAGGCGATGTGTCCTACGTTCCGCTCTTCGCCCGTTTCCCGGAAGACATCCCGGACGACGACGAATACTTCGCCAAGCGAATCATCGGGTATCTCGGCAACGTCATCGAATTGTTCGATGAGGGAACGCGCCTAGACAACGGCAGGTGCATCCCGGATTGGCTGTTCGATTTGAAAGACTTCGGCGCAGATCCAGTGACACAGTTTCAGACGAAATCACTGTGGAAAAAGGCCAACGAACGCCTGGGGCGGAGGCAAAAGGACTCTCACATGGAGTGGACCACTGTTCGCTTCGTGTGGACCGATGAGGTCATGGTGAAGTTGAAAATGTGGCTCCACGCATCGCTTACGGCGAAGTCCTCGGTCAAAGAAGCCCTCCATAAGGACATCCAGTCGCTTCTCAAGTTCTTTGGGACTGAGGGGTTGGACCCCGACGCGATGACTCAAAAAGAGAATCGCAGTCTGGTGAGTCGCATCCTGTGGGAAGATGAGAACTACGTCGATGCGACGGCGCTGGCTAAAACGCCTACCGACGTGCTCCGACTCTTCGCATCGCTGACGGGAACCGACATCAGTCTGGCTAAGCCAATCCGTTTTCCCAAGCTGTCCCGTAAGCAGAGAAGAGCCATACTTGGCGCCCTTGAGGGGAGTCCATCGCTGGAGGAAGACCTGAAACGCTACGAAAGGTTATGGTTGGAAATCGGCCGGTTTCTGCATCCCGGCGAATACAAAAAGAAGTTCCCCAAGACGGCAGCTGCATTCGACAAGCTCCGCAACGGAACGATTGTGACCTTTGACGGACAGACTGAACGTCTCTTGGCCTCGAGCGCCGCCAAGTCAGGCGTCGCGGGTTGGTTTGACAAGCAGGATCCTGATATCGGGCCACTCCTTGAGCATTTGACGGGGCGCCCTGGCGTGCTCGCTCGCCGTCTACATCACCTGCTTCGAACCTTTCCTCGACGCGCTCCTGAGATTCTCGATGCGTTCGAGCAGGCGGCCAGTGGCATGACCGTGAAGAGTTTGATTGTGCTGAAAACCTACTTTGCCACCATCAACGACCAGGCATGTCGCACAGTGATCAACAAGCGCGGAAAGATCAAGGTGTTGCCCAACAATGCTAGAGGTAGTCTGTCCGACGAAACGATTGCAGCCACAAGATCAGCCTTGGACAAGGCTGTCATCAAGACTTTACGCAAACGTGAGTCGTGGGCCGGGCGCACAGTACGTATTGATCCCGCGCTGGCCGACTACACCGTTCCTCTCTCGGAGCGTGCTGCTTCCGAGGGATTGATCCATGTTGGTCGGGGTACCCGACTTGGCATCGACTTTGACAAGGTGCTCCGGCTATTCGTCTATTGGAAGGAGGCAAACCAGCGGACCGATCTCGACCTTTCGGTGATTCAATTCGACAAAGACTTTAAGTACGCTGGGCACGTGAGCTACACAAAGCTGAGGGGTGACGGCATCGTTCACTCTGGCGACCTTCAGTCGGCGCCACATGGAGCAGCGGAGTTCATCGACATGACCCTGTCGCGCCTTCCTTCGAAGGTTCGATACGTCGCGGCTCAGGTCTACCGGTACGCCGGGGATGCCTTCTCCGACATGCAGTGTCATGCGGGGTGGATGGTTCGAGACAAGGTTGATTCAAACTACAAGAGTTTTGACATTCAGACGGTTGCTCACAAGTTCGACCTGAACGGGACCGGTGGATACTGCGTTCCTCTGGTCGTGGACTTGGATGCGCGTGCGGCAATCGTTACAGACCTGTATATGGGTTCGAATGCATTTCACAACAACGTGGAGGGAGCACACGGGAACGTGGCGATGGCGGCACGCGAAATCGCAGGGTTCACGAAGACCAAACCCACTCTCCTTCAGTTGGCAGAGGCGCACGCGCACGCGCGGGGCGCAATACTCATTGACTCTGATTCCGCCGACATCTCATTTGGCCTGGCCGGATGCACATACAACGCGATGGAGGTTGAAAAGATACTGGCTGAATTGCTATAATGTTCGTGGAGGCGTAGAGCTGGCTTCCTTCTGCCCTTCGGGGACTCATAAATTTTAGCGAGCTCCATTTCCTCCCAATCTTGAAGGCGTAGGGCCGCCTTCCTTCTAAGTCGAACCGGGTATCCTCGTTGAGGGCCCGGCTATTTCAGGCGGCCCAATTTCCTTCTCTTCCGAGTTCTTTGAAGGCATAGGGGCGACGCAGGAAAAAATTTCAAACGGCCTCTTGCGCTTACCCGTTTGTCTTGCGGCGGCAGAATCGTGCTCAACCTGCATGCATTGCAGCCCCTGGCATATTAAAACGGCCGACAAATGTTGGATTTGTGGGATGACGGCGACATAGGGCGCTCCGTCGTGTAGCAGAATGTACTACAGACTACGTAAGTTGCAGGGGCACGTCTTGACCGGAGTCGCCAATTTCTTATCTGTCTGGGCCAATGAAAGGAGCGGTTGCGGGTGCCCGTTTACGGTCACCAATAAGGAAGACGAAGGGCGTAGAATCCTCGGTTCGAGATGGCGCTTTTCCTCTACGACGGCCTCATTCGGGGCTTCAGCATCTGCTACGCGTCGTCAAGGTACAACCCTAGCTCGCAACGCCGTTTTTTGGACAGCCCCAGCGCGACCAGGCGGTGCGAATCCGCGATGTGCCTCTTCAATTTGCTGACGCTCAACCCGCTTTTCTTGTACCGTTGAACCCACTTCATTCCGCGTGACGCCAAATAGGGTGCAGGTCGGCATCCGGGATGATCACGCAGAATTTCGAACATAGCCTCCGAAACCTTGAACGTGACCCCCAATTGGTCGTCCTTGGTCCAGCCACCAATCGCGAACACCTTGTCGGCGACTTTCCATACGTGGGCTCCACCCCATTGGACGACATGGGAGCTTGCTGGGAATGTCTCGCAGTACGCATTGAACTGCTCCAGATTCACATCTACCTCTGCCTCAAGGCCTTCTATCGTCGCTGCCTCGCGCGCTTGCGACCATTTGTACGCACTTGGCCTCGCTTGTATACCCCGAGGCAATCCGGACAGTCGCCGATCAATTGCAACTCGGACGTTTCCAAGGACCGGTTCCAGCGGCGATCGACGGGCCCTGTCAGCTTGGCCTCTGGCAAACAATTGACCGAACCGCACTTTCGACATGAGAAGTGTGGATGCAGGTGCGGATTATCGTCGTCTCCCCGCGCTTCGTATCGGGTGACACCATCCACCTTGCTGGCGATCCGAGCCAAGTCGGCTTCTACAAGCTTGACCAGGTTCCGGTAGAGCGTAGCTTGATCCCAATCATGATCGCCAATCGCGGCGACGACCTCACCGTGCGATAGAGGGTTGTTGGTCGTTGCAAGCAGGCGCAAGACGGCAACCCTCGGAGCGGTAGCGCGAAGCCCAGCCCCGTGAATTCGTCGTTTCGCTTCCTCACGAGAAAAGCCGCCCATGGACAGTTTTATACGTGGTACGGTTTGTAAGTGCAAACGAGATGTGTTTATTCATCTAATGCGTGGTAATTAAAGAAATATCCAGCACAAGCACGTTACTATTGCAATCACATTGCATAATACTCCCTACCCAAGGGGGACTAAAGCCGGTGTTTTCCCCATAGTCGGTCGCCGCGATCGAACGTCTCCTGAAGGCTTCGAGCCGCAGCAACCGCACCAGCTCAAAGTCCAGCGCTGACAAGCGCCGCGGAGGCCCAGATAGCCAGGAGCCTCAAAGGTGCACTACGGAACCGAACCGAGGATCTCCACAGGGAGCGCATCGGATGCCTGATCTGCGTGATTGACGTGCCACAGGACGATCTCGAGGTGTGCGGTGCCAGCCTGTTCGGGATAGATATCAAGACGGTTGCAGTGGAAGACTTGAACGAGCTCACCGTCCGTGCGCTCGGCGAAAAGCGCAGGGCCGCCACCGGATTGCGCGGGATCGGGAACGTTGGGCCAGGCAATAGCTGAGGTCTCATCATCAATAGGGAAGTAACGGGCCGAGAATTCTCCACACGGGTTGACGTCGGCCGAAGCCCCACCGTCGAGCGGCGCAATGCCGAAAGACAGTTGGCTCAGCATCCGCACCTCGAGCGAGGCGGGCGGCCCTCCCGCACGCAAGGGTTCGACCGTATCGCCCGACCAGACGGGAGACGGCAACGCCTCCAGCGGTTCGCCGGAGGACACACGCCAGCCTCCGTCTAGGCTCCATTCGGCCAGAGTCTCGCCTGTATCAACCAAGGCAAGTTCGATGGCGTCAAAGCTCTTGTGGCCTCCGCCACGGTTGGGGTTGACGTCGAGCCCGCTACTCCCGCAACCCACCACAAAAGCCCACGCGACAACGATCTGCGTCCATCGCTCAACGCGCTTCTCCATAGCCATCACCATCCTCAAAGTTTAGTATTCGAGTTCGTAGGTCAACGCGAGGTTGAAACCCATCTGGGGCGCAACCTCTTTGATGCGCGACAGATGGTCGCGCCACACACGGTTCGTAATATTGAAGGCCCTCGCCGTCACCCCATGCCCCATTCCGAGGCCTTCACCCAACCAACCAGCGCTGAGGTGTCCGAGGGCGTATCCGGCGGTCGGCTCCTGAGGGCGTTCCATCGTGTCACCCACTCCGATCGGACGAGGCACCCGGGATTGCCGCATCGCCCCCGACAAGCTCGCCGAGACGAAGAAGCCCTGGTGTTCGTACCGAAGCGTGGCCTCACCGTGTAGCGGTGGTATGAAAGGAAGCGGATCGGGGTCACCGCGCCGCTCTGCCCAAACATATGAGAGGGTCGCTTCCAGGCTCAAGCCCCAGCCAATGCGCAAGTCTATCTTTCCCTCGGCACCCAAAAAGAGCGCGTCCACCGCGCGCGCTTCGAACACCGGTGTGGCCCGCGGCCGGGCCCCTTCACGGAAGACACGTACGGTCTCAAGTGTTGGCGTGTACTGCACGTAGTGGTCGACAAGATTGACGAAACCCGTCGCTTCGAGGGTGAGTCGTTTTCGCCTGGCGAGCACGAAAAGGTCGACGCCGGTGCCAACCTCTGAAGGCAGGCTGGGGGTTCCGATATCGAAAGAGAAATCGGCGAGGTGCGGACCGTCCGCGTAGAGCTCCTGCAGATTTGGTGCGCGCGAGGCGCGAGCCAAGGTTACGCCCAAAGCCCATCCCTTACTCAACTTCCACTGAGCGGCGAGCGACGCAGAAAGTAGGTTGAAATGGCGATCGGTCACCGTCTTCTCAATCATTCTTTCGGCCGCTTTCACGTGGATGGAATCCGTGACTTTTGGAGACAGCCGTCGGTGTTCGTAGCGCAAACCCACATATAGAGAAAATGGCTCCCGATCGAGCTGCTCGAACACGAACCCGGATACGCCCCAGTCGGTACCCGAACGAACACCCGGTGCGTTCCCCCCGGCAAGCAGTTCCTGACCCGAAACTGTGATACCGGCGGCCCCGTGAACAGAGTACGGACCGCTTGAATTCAAGTCGTGGTGGGCAACAAGATTGGCCCGCATGGAATCGAGTTGAAACGCCGCCCCCAGAGCCTTCTGCCCATCGATCAACCCTTCGATCTCATCATGCTGGTAGCGAGTGAAACTCGTTCCCAACTCAATGCTCTCGAAGGTCTCCGAAGTCGGAAGATAAACCGCCTTCAGGCGGCCGCCTACCCGGCGGGCCTCTATGGTGGCACCGCCGGGATGTCCACCCGGGATGAGTTCATTGTCGAACTCCCCGGGAACGCCGTATTCGTTCTCGAAATAGCGTATCGATGCGCCCAATTCCCCCCACCGCGGATAAAAGCCAACACCCGCGCTGCCTCCGAATGCCATCACACTGGTGTTCGGGATGTCGCCGCGAGGTGTCTGGACGTCCGAGCTCCGCCTTACCGATGCTTCGAGCCGCGCCGCGACCGGCCCCACCGGAGCAACGGCGGACGCCCCAAGCGCTGTGCTCTGGCTGGCTGACTCGAGCTGGGTCCGTACGGTGGACGACATCGAGGCGTCGCGCCTGGGAATATCATGGCGTACGACGTTGACGACGCCACCGAGCGCGTTGCCCCCGTAAATGAGGGTCGCGGGTCCACGCACCACCTCCACCTGCCGTGCCATGAGGGGCTCAAGCATGACGCCATGGTCGGAAGCGCTCCAGTAGAGATCACCGCTCGCAAACCCGTTTTCCAACACGAGCACGCGATCTCCACCCAGTCCACGAATCGTAGGGCGAGCGGCCCCGGGACCGTTGTAGGCAACCGCGACACCGGGCACCTTCGAAATTGTTTGGGGAACGCTGTTTTGGAGGCTCTCTTGAAGCTCACGTCCGCGCAAGGTCGTCCGCGGGCGAAGCACCTCCGCAGGGGCATAGACGGTGACGTCGAGAACCTCGAGGACTTCCACGGGCGTCAGACGGATTTCGGCTACAAACTGCTTGCCGACGCCCCAGGCATCCACGCGCTTGAACTGATACTCAAAGTGCAAGACCTCGATGTGAAGTCGAGATTTTAGGTCTCCTTCGGCAGAAGCGTGCTGAGCGTGTTCCAGAACGACCTTGACTTGGCCGTCCGCACCCGTTGTCCCCGACATAAGCTCGTGGTCGCCTTCCCTTACACTGACCTTTGCGCCCTCAACGGGCCAGCCCGACTCGGCATCCAGGACCGACACTGAGAATATCGATGACTCCTCTTTCGGGTCCGCGTGGGCTCGACTCGCACTCAGGCCGAAAACGAATGCAGTAGACGCCAAAAAGTCTATGATACTCCTTCGGCGCACCGCTACTCCCCTGAACCTACGACCCACGCGTCGCGCGGCGCAGCTTTCGACGTGGGGTGAGAAGCATTCGTAGATGGACCACGCGTGGGGGGCAGCCCCGGCCATCTCGACCAGTTGGCGCCCAAATCGGAAGCCACAACGGCTGGGAAAGAGCGCCGAATACGCGCCTCCAGTTCAGCGGCACTCGCGTGACCGGTGCGGTGCGCGATCTCCCAGGTGGTGAGCTCCATACCCAGGCGGGCGAGTCGACGAAGGTCTTTGGAAAGCGCCTCGTCAGCAAGCAATCTGCGAAGCCGCCCCTGGAGGAACTCGTTCCAGCGCTGTCCCTTCAAGTACTTGCTATTCGCATCACCACCGAGCCGCACCCGGCTCGCATCGAGCTCCAGCGCCGAGTTTCCGAGGGTGTTGATCGGTGTTGCGCCGACGTCGTCCTTTTGGACACGTCCCAAATAGAGCATGGCCACCGCAACGCCGTGACGGACGGAAGGGTCGTCGATTTGACTGAGCGACCGGGTCGCGGCCGCGCGGTCAGATATCACGGACCACGAGAGTTCTGTATCCTTGAACGCCACCAGGCCGAGTGAAGGTTTATCGGGGCGAAACGTGTTGCGGAACAGGTGAACCTCCGGAAACGCCGTGAGCAGCGACGCCACAATGATATCGAACTGTGGTTCGGACAACTGGTACATCGGAAGCCACTGACAGAAAACGCCGTCATCTCTGAGGGCTCGCCGTACCGCGGCAAAGTGTTCGGCGCTGTATAGACGACCGACGCCAGTTGACCACGGAAGAAAAAGGTCACCGACGATCAGATCAAATCGATCGCGGGTGGCACTCATATAGGTACGACCATCTTCCTCTAGAATGTGAACGCGCGGATCGTCCACGACGTGACGATTCTCGTCAGCGAAATATTCTTGGGCCCCGGCAATCACGGCGGGCGACAACTCCAGCACCTCGACGCGTGCGACGGGCTCGTGGAGCAAGGAAGCTCCCGCGGAGGATCCGGTTGCCAGCCCGATCAAGGCAATACGCTCCGGTTTTCTGTGGAGGAGCATCGGCAAATGGGACTGGCGCTCTTGCTCAAAAGCAGCCGCTGTGCTGCCCAGCACATACTGATTGTTGACGACCATAGCGCGCCCTAAACGCACGTGGTCGACCACCGCGAGCGTGCCGTGTCGATCGGTGGTTTCGGCGACAACGTCGAATCCAAGGTGCGGATTGATCGTCGGCAACCGAGGTAGTAAAAACAAAGAGAAAGCCAGCGCACCCATCGCACAAAAGGTGGCATAGACGGCAAGACGCAATCGCAGCCTCTGACTCATGGGCCAGGCGAGCAACACAGCCACGGCCACAAAGCAGTAGACACCGCCGACGAATCCGAGCGCCACGTGTGGGCCAAGCACCGGAAGCAGCACCTGGTTCGAGATTTCGGCGCCGACCAAACCGCCCACCCCGTTCGCCGCTAAAAGGCTCGCAACCGCACCAGCCGTACCGGACGCGGACGCGCGATTCACATAACCCATCAGCAAAGGAAACGCGCTCCCGACGGCGAGCGCGCCCAATCCGATGAATGCCGCCGTCAAGATGAACAGTTGGGTCACAAACTCAGACACCCCCTCGGCCATCGAAGAGAAGCCTCCACCCTGAACCAGCGCCCAATAGATGAGAGGGGCCGCCGCCACCACAAGACCACCGGTGGCAAGCGTGATGGACATCGCGGGACCGAAGTTCGTCGTCCTGAAGATGGCTGGCGCGACCACCGCCGCGGTGGCCAGCATCGCAATCATAGTTCCGAGGATGGCGGCCGGAGCATAAAAAGACATCGTGGCGACCAACATCAGCAGCTGCAGGGCAATGACCTCGATGGCGAGCACCCCCGCTCCGGACAGGAAACTAAGCCCGATAATGGGTAGAGGTACTTTTTTTGGGGTCGGTGATGGCACACGTCCTACGGAATCGACCGCGGGCTCGAAGGTCAGGGCAATCAAGGCCGCCGTGAGGTTGAGACCGATCGCAACCCACATGGATCCGGTCAGGCCGAAGGCAGCCAAAAGCCAAACACTGACCGCCATGATGCCGACTACCGCGCCCATGGTGTTGAGGGCATAGAGCCTGGTGGCATCGCGGCTCGTTTGCGGGGCGCGCGCACCCAGGCTGGCCACGGCAAGAGGAAGAGTGAACCCCATGGCGACCGCTGGCGGTACGACGACCACGAACGACACCAGCAGTTTGACCCCGGCACCGAGCGGACTCGTCAAGCCCCCTACTCCGACGGCAGGCCAAATCCAAAAGCTCCACTCGGGAAGGCTGAGCGCAGGTACGCTCAAAAGCGCGATGAACCCCTCGGCCATCGCCAGGGCTCGCCACGGACGTTTGATGTTCGTCACCACCCGCGATGCGAGCGCCGCGCCCAAAGATAGACCAAGAAAAAAAGCGCCCAACACGCGCGCATGGGCAGTGGTGCTGCTCCCCAGCACGTCTAGGAGCCGGCGCGTCCACAACAGCTCATGGCACAGCGCGGCCACACCGCTGAGCGCAACAACGACCCACAGGGGTACGCGGTACTTAACGGTTTCGATCGAGGACATAGTGCACGTCGAATCGCACGCTGGTCATCTCGCCATCGGTCAGCTGCGCTGACGCCTCGTAGGTGAGTGTCCAGTTTCCCGGCTCCGAAAAGCCCATATTGAAATGATCGTGGCCGAGAGGAACATCGATCCGGTCCTCCGCATCAATCCCATCGCACGAAGAAATAAAAAACTTAGGGGGCAGACCGTCGCGCCACAATGCGTAAGTACCGCCCTCCGAAGGAGATTGGACGCCGACCAGACGGATCACGACCATGTCGTCGGCCAACGTATTCGGTTCGGCGCTGGCGGCGATTCCGACGAAGGGAACCCCGAAGCTGGAGGCGTCGCGAAGCCCCTGGGGCAGCCACATGAGACCCTCGCCCTCCGCCACACACAGATCGCCGAACGCACCCAGGTCAGAGGAAGGACGCGACATTTCAGCCGAAGACCAAACCGCGACGTCTTCGAGCGATAGAGTACCTGTCACGGACTCACCGCCCACAGTCGCGCCGTGGGAGGCCAAGAATGCGTTCCACGTTGCGCGTCCACCGCTCACACTCATGTCCACCGCGATGTCCGCGTGGCCCGCGGTGTATAAGGCCCGCGCGGACACGTCGAAACACCCAAGGAGGACAGATGCAAGAGCAAGTCCTAAGGCCTGACCACCCCAGGCTAAGGCCTGACCGCCCCGGATTCGGTTTGTCAGTGGAGTAAAAGGCATGGACAACTTCCCAACCGAACGATCCCAGAGGCCAGCGGCCGCAAGCAAAGCGAGCGACCACCGGCGCTCTGAGATTGTTCATATGATGCCCGCGTCAGGCTCAGCCTCTAACGGATATCGTAGTGAATCGTGAACTCCTCCTCGACAGTCGAACCATCCAAGAGCTCACCGCTAATGCGGTAGGTGATGTCCCAAACACCCACGCCGTCGCTGCCGAATCCCATATTGAAGTGATCATGACCCGGCTCAAGCAATGCCGCATCGGTCGCGTCGATGCCATCGCAAGACGACATGGAAAAGGCCGGAGGGAAGCCGTCCTTCCACAATGCGTACTCTCCGGTGCCAGCCGGCGATTGAACTTCGACAAGTTCCAAGCTCAGCCTATCATCAACGAATACGCCCGACGGGGCCTCGTTGGCGATGCCCAAAAACGGAACTCCGTTCGCCGTCGCATCCGCATTGCCCTGGGGCAACCAGGCCACCTCGTCCCCGGAATCCACGCACAGCGGAGCAAAAGCGCCGCCATCCGAGTTGGGGCGCATAAAGGTCGCATCGGTCACGATGTGCAGGAGCTCAGTGGGAAACTCGCCGTCCACATCGTCGAGCCCATCCACGGTGCCACCCTCGATCTCCAGGAGAACCTCAAACTCGCCATCGACGAACTCAAACTCAAAGGCCAGATCACCATGGCCCGCGGTGTAGAAGATTGGGTCACAGGCGTCTCCGGCTCCATCGCCGTCAAAGTCTGCCTGATCCGGGTTGGGATCGTCGGGGCAGTTATCATCGTCATCGTCCACGCCATCGCTATCAGCATCATTTGTACATGCGTCACCGACTCCGTCGCCATCCGAATCGAGCTGACCGGGATTCGGCTCGAACGGGCAGTTGTCGGCCTGATTGTCAACGTCGTCGCCGTCCACGTCTGTATCGCAGGCGTCGCCGAGGCCGTCCGCGTCCAGGTCTTCCTGATCTGGGTTGGCATCCTCGGCGCAGTTGTCCGCCCCATTGTCAACGTCATCGCCATCCCTATCGTCATCACACACATCGCCAACGCCATCGCCATCGAGGTCGCTCTGATCTGCGTTGTCGGTGAGCGGGCAGTTGTCGAGCGCATCCAGAACCCCGTCACCGTCCTGATCGGATCCCGAGGCGTCGGGACGGCAGGTCACATCAACCTCGCGAGTGACGTCACAGCCGAAGCCGTCATCGACTTTCAGCTCAAGGGTCACCGGCCCCGCCAATGTACAGGTATAAGTGGCCTCAGACTCATCGGATTCAGCGATCGTTCCGTTCGACGCGCTCCATTCGAAGGTGATGTCGTCGCCATTCGCGTCCTCGGCCTCGGCTTCGAGGTCCATCGTATTTCCGACAACAACCTCGATGGGGGAGACAACGAGCTCGACCATCGGACAGGTATTGACTTGTCCGTTGACCACGAGATTCCCATCGTTTTGTGTTCCTCGGAGACCACAGTTGAGGGTCACGCTCACCATCACCGTGGCTCCGGCAGTCTGAATGTCGAAGTTTGCGTCGGCGAAGCAAGTTAGGCCATCACTGGTGAGCCCGGTGAGCTCAATCGTGTAGCCCGAGGCCACCGGAATACCACCGATCAATGCGGAAATGGTATCGTCCGCATCCCCGACGTCAATAGTCCCCATTCGAGGCGACGCCAATGCGCCCCCGGTGAGCACCCAGCTCACACTGGAAGTCTCGGTTCCGTCGGGAAGTGTCAGGCTCAGTTGAGTGCTTCCTACACTGGAAAGCTTCGCTTCCTCCGGCGAGTTGCTCTCACACGCCAGAAGCGACATCAAGCTGCCAGCGATCAGCCCGTATTTGGTCATTGTTCGTACCATGTACTCCTCTCTTTCTGCGGTTCGTAATCAACGCAGGCGCAGTCCGAACATCAACGCAAATAAATTGCAAATGAAAATTTTGCACATGCAATCAGACGACAAAACTGATGCAAATCGATTGCATGTATGACACCGTCGACTCGGCTGTCGGTAAGCAGTGCATAGACGGGCCCACGACAAGCCTGATGACCGGCGCCATATTTGCCTCGCACGGCGTGACCGCCGGCAAGGAGGCAGAGAGCAATGAGAAAAGAATCATCACGTTATTCGGAGGGGCCAGCTCGCCGGTCCAAGGGTCGTCCAGATGTTGAAGACTATTTGCAAGCGCTGCGAGAACAGTTCGCGGCGTTTCGGAACACGCATCGTCCCCGGACGCGAATTCCAGACGAACTTCGAAGATCGGTCGTGCAAGCGATTCGACAGGGTGCAGGCCGGACAAAGGTCCGGCGTGTTTGTAGTGTGTCATCGCAGCAGCTCGATGTGTGGGAAAAGCAAGATGAAGAAGGGGCGCTTGATTCGAAGGGCGTTCAGAACGATGCGCGTATATTCTCCTTGGACCGCAGCGACGAAATTCCGGTCGAGAAAGGAAGGACCGATCTGTTAGAGCTTCGACTCTACGGCTGGTCGGTTACGCTTCGACGGATCGACGAACGGTTCGCGTAGTATGATTCCGGTTACGATTCGTCGCGTCTTCATGGCGCAGCACCGGGTGGACTTTCGTAAGCAGATGAACGGTCTTCTCGGTGAATCCTATCGCCTAGGCGCAGATCCATATCTTGGCGACTGCGTACTGTTTGTGAAGAAAGACCATACACAGCTTCGAGCTATCGTGGGAGACAGCGTGGGCCTGTACTTGGTGAGTCGACGTTTTGAAGGAGGTCGCCTCCGCACTCTACTGCGTTTCGCGGAGGAGCCTTCACGAACATCAATATCGACGGCAGAGCTGTCGCTGCTTCTTGAGGGCGCGACTTTCACAGTTCACAAGCGTGCCCGCAGGTGCTTACCCAGCGAGAAGGAGCATTCGGCGTTCCAAAAAAAAGGCGTTGACACGGAGATCCCGGCACGATCTTAAGCTTGCGATGGAGCTTGGTGACGTCGGCAAGCTCAGTGATGCTCAGCGTAAGGTGGCTATTGAGTGGCTTGGCCGCACCGTAGAGACAGCGCCTGCGCCCCTGCAACGGTTCCTGAGTACGGTTTTGAAGGATCTGATTTCGGGTTGCGGGTCCCAGAGAAAGTATAGCCGGTATTCACGAGAGCTCGGGCGTGCGTTGGGAATCGTTCCGTCGAGTGAAAAACGTCCGAGCGGGGACCCTCTCAAGGGGGTCAAGTCGACGCCTAAGCCTGATGCGTTGAGTAAACGGGAGCGGCTTTTGCAATTGCATGACCGTGCCGAGGCGTTGGCGGAACGCCACAAAGCACTCAGGAGAAAGCACATGTCCAATGCCAAGAAACTGAAGAAAAAATTGTCTAATCTCGCTGAAGAATGGCCAAGTACGGAAATCGTGAGCGCGTTAAAATCGGGCGTACCGGTCGAGGAGATCGAGCTTTCCGATGAAGAAAAGGCTGAATCGAAGTCCGAGGCCACTGCTCTCATCGAGCACTTAGAGGTCGGCGGCGAAGACGAGCCTGCCTTGAAATCGTCTACCGAAACGCTGATGAACACCAGCCTCGTGTCACCGAGTGTTGAACAACGCACCCTACCGGTTGAATTTCTGCCGAATGGCGATGCGGAGCGCGTAATAGACACAATCAACGAGTCCCGGGTGCGCTACGATTTCTCTGTGGCGGTCACTCGGGTCGAACTCGAGATAGAGAAGAAGATCGTAGTTACAAAGAGCGGTGACCGTAAAGTCGTTTCTGCCTCAACGGCTGACATCGGTCCGCCGCGTTATGCCGTAACCTGGCAGGCACTGGCGACATTGGCTGTGATGATTGCCCAGTACGCAACGCCTCTCAACCGACTTGCCCGAATGCTGACGACGAATGCGAAACGGTTCACGGCTGGAGGCCTGGGTCGCATGGCCCATTATATTGCTAAGCGTTTTGTTCCGATCTATTTGGAGCTCGCCAAACAACTTGCGGACTGCGAAATTCTGGCGGGCGACGACACTTCATGCCGCGTACTTGAGGTTTCATCGTACTTTTCGAAGCGAAAGGGCGGAAGGGGAACATCGCCTCCATGGGCAGGTTATCGCACAACAGAGGATGCCGAAAACAGTTATGCCGAATGCATGAAAGACAGGGATAGAATTCTCGAACACAGAGCAGAGGGCGACCGAGCCGCTAAGCGCAGACCACTCACGGAGCCATCCCTTTGTGTTCTGGTCGGCCGGATGCTTGCGTTCGAATCGATGAAGCGCGACGGAAAAAATTCAAAAGAGGGACTGCATGTTACGGTCGCGACGGGTCGAACTGACCCTGAGCGCCCGGAAAGTATGATCACGTTCTACCGAACCCACTTCGGAAGTTTCGGAGACCTGCTGGCTATGCTTTTCGAAATAAGGAACCCCGATGCGCGTCAACTCACCGTACAAGCTGACCTCAGCAGCTCGAACTTCGTTAGAGAGAAGAAATTCACCGAAAACTTCGACATCGACTATGCTGGATGCTCTGCTCATGCCAGACGCCCCTTTGCTCAATACGAAGATCACGACCCCACACACGCAGCCTATATGCTCCATCTTTTCAGGGAGCTCGCTTTGCACGAGCATTTGCTCGACCTTTACGGCCGCAATTACGATAATGTTTCCGCAGTAAGAAGCAATGATAGTCGGGAAGTCTGGGAACATATGAAGGTGCTCGCACAACAGATCGCAACCATTTGGTCCAAGGCGACACCCCTCGGGACGGCTGCAAGGTACATCATCAAGCACTTTGAAAAACTTACCGCGTATCTTCGCAACCCAAGGCTCGAGGCAACGAACAACCTTCGAGAACGCCTCCTCCGAATCGAGAAACTGATTGAGAAAAGTTCCCTCTTTCGCAGGACGACAGAGGGACGCATTGTCCTTGATATACTACGCACTATTGTACAAACTTCGGTTGCGGCCAGAGTTCCGGTTCACGCGTACCTTGTTGATGTCATGAAAACGGATCCTGGGTTAGTTGCCAAGTATCCGGAACGTTATACACCCCTCGCTTGGAGTTGTCGCAAACCGAAAGAAACGTCGTAGTCTCCCATCCTGAGCCGACCGAATCTTCGCAAAGCACCACGACCGGCAAACCACCGCCAGATCCACACGGCCTTGACCTCAGCCAGGCACAAAGTAGAAAACCGGGAATCCGACGCGTGGACCGACGACACCCACTCAGGCTTGCAAACCTGGCCTCGCGCAACCCATCTGAGCCCAGCTACCCAGGCATCTCGTCGCTCCACATGCACCTTCGAAGCCGGTAGACTGTTGGGTCTCAGATGGCGCCGGAGCCCATCGCGCTAAGAGTTTTCGAGGATGCCTCTCAATGCACTGGTTACGGCTGTCGTCAGAATAGGTGGGCGTGTACTGGTTACCCCAAAGAAACAGTGATGCCAGCGCCCTCGGTGCACCCTTCGTCGGGCTGCTCGTCGACGTCGATCGTGGCAACGGGTGCCAACCACCTCAGGAGGCAAGAGTTCTTCGCGCTCCGGTCAACCAGCGTGGTAGCCTCCACTTGATGACCAGCAGCGACGAGAAGAAGCCAGAGTCTGCGCAACCGAATCCAGAGGCAAACGAAGCTGAAGATCCCGACCGGGCGGCTATCCTTGCACGGCGTCAGCGTTTCATTGCCATCGCTTTATCCGGTCTTGCTGTGGGCGCGGAGGCAGGTTGTGACAGCGTCCCCCAGCCGTGCCTCAGCATAGCTCCACCCCAGCAAAACGATAACGTCCAGGCTGAACAGAAACCGGTGCCAAGGCCGTGCCTCAAGATCGCCGTTCCCAGGCCTCAGAAACCTGTGGAGGAGACCCAAACGTCAACAAAGGCCGGTTCGGCGACCGCACCCGCGGAAACAAAAAAGGCGAGCACTAAAAAGAATACAACCGTGAGGCCTGAAAGTAGAAAAGTGCGACCACAGCCCTGTCTAAGGGTTCGCGTCAACCCATCAAAGCCTGAGCGCAAAGGAGAATGAAGCTCTCCGTCGCCAGCGATTTTACGGATCTGGTGTTCCACGTCTTCGCGCACATTCGACTACGAGGGCCAGGTGATCTTTTCGAACCGGCGTACATGGCCTGGGCTCAAAAGGCGCTGAGCCCCAAGCTCAATGCTATCCTATCTTGGGATTCTAAGCTTCTCCTTCAGCTAGAGTCCCACCACCTCACACCACTTCAGAGCATGGCCGATCTTCACCGATCGATCATGTCATTCCGAAAAACCACACCCAAGAAGATGCGGGGCCTCCACACAACTGAAGTCGAAAACGCGGCGTTGTTGGATGCCCTGGTTCAGCTTCACCCCGCGTCTGAGGTCCTTCATGTTACCCTCGGCCTCGTGGCGGCAGAGTTCGAAGCTATCCACAGAGACCTTATTCGCCCCCATACGGTTCAGACTTTGGCTCCAGTAGCCGAATTGCTCGAAGCTCTTGCTCCCTTCGTACCTGGTCTACGATCATTCCCCATCGAACTCGTATGGCCGCTTGGACCACGGGGAAGAGCCTTGCCACATCGAGTCTTAGCGGGTGCTCCAGCCCCCTGGAACAATATTGATCCGGCCACGACCGCCGTTGTTGCCCTTCACGAGTACGCGGTCCATCTCGGCTCGGCCAATAGCTACGTGCGCACCGAATGGGCCGCATTGCTCACAAACACGATGTGGATGGGTCATGCCCCCGAGGAACTCCAAAAAGCACACCAACGCTGGCTCGCACTTCTTGATCTTCAGCCCCTGCTCGAGAACCTGGAGCAGCTCAGACTCATCACAGCCAAAGAAGCGCAGAGCCTGAGCGTCGAAAAAATGCAGCGCCCCACGGTTCTCGCGACCATTCACGAGAGAATCGTGAGCCGGTCTACGTCGTTCGCAACCGAACGAGCGGGAGGAGGTCGTCGGGCCGGAACATAGGACACCTCGTCAAACCTTTCCTCGTCAAAACGGTCTCCCTGGTGAATCGCCCGAGTAAGCCGAACACGACCTTCATGACAAACCGGAGCAACGATCGTTGTTCCGGGTCGAAAAGCGTCGAGCCACGCACTCGGAAGCCCGTCCAAGGCAAAACCGGCAGCAACTTTACGAAACATTTCGGACGGGAAAGTCCAGGTCTTTGGCGCCAGCGCATCGAGCTCAAGGCACGAGACCCCTACACTTCTCAGATTGCGACGCGCTTGTTGAACCAATATCGGGTCAACTTCCATCGCCAACACATCACCTTGAGGTCCTACCAGCTCTTTCAAAATAGCAGCCCCATAGCCCGTGCCCGCCCCCATATCCAATACCCGATCATCCCTGTCGACCTCCAAAAGCCTATAGGCCGACGCATAAGCGTGCATTGCGCTCACCGATGCCAGCCCCAAATCGTCTAGAGCAATCGCTTCGTCACGCGTACTGGCCTCGATGCTATCCAGGCCCACAAACTGCTCCCGCGGTATGCGACCAATTGCCTTCAAAATAGGATGATCGATTTGAAGCCCAGAGTCGCGAGCGATCTGTGGAATCGCTAAGCATCGACGTTCTCTGGCCACGTCATGGAGCGCCGCGTGATTTCGTCGTTCTCTATCGGCGCAAGCACTATGACCCAAGTAGCTTTGCCATGCGTAGTAGCGGTCTAAAAAATGGAGTCGGGCCGAGCTCGAAGAAAATCCAACTTGCTCACGAATCGCCCTTCGAAAGTAGTCTTGAGCTGGGCCATTGTATACAAAATGCCTCTCGACATCAGCCAATATCGGACTCAGCAGCCTATGTTGCAATTCCTCACGCTGAAGGTAATCGAGTTCCGACGATGGATCGATCCATTCGGAAAGAAACTCCGGATCTCCGTCTTCCCACCAGCGCGGACGGTAGAAGCGGGAACCAAAATGTTGTTCGTAGTGACTTCGCTGAGCATCGATGGGTGAACCAGGATAGAGACGGAACGGATCGACGGATAGAAAACCCGTTGTCCCCTGGGGGTTCAAGAACAGCTTCGATAGATAGGCAGCACTTTTATGGAGCGAAGCGGGCGTCTCCCCCGGATGACCACAAATGATGTTAGCCCCCCATGGCACGTCGTGTTTCCGAGCATCCTCGGCAATACACAACATACGTTCCAGATACCCTTCAAGTCGGCCGGTCTTGCGGATAGTCGCGAGCAACCCCGGATCACCAGATTCCAGGCCAAATCCAAGTCCACAGTTCGCATCGGCGAACAAACGTATATCCTCTTTTTCTAGAAGATCGACTCGCATCAAGAGCCAATACTTATCGACCGGAATATTGCGCTCAGCCAAGCCCAAAAGAAATGCCCGTCGCCAATCTTGTTTCATCCCAAAAAGAGCATCTCCGAAGTAAAGCGTCCATCCTCTCAGACCGATAAACCGATGAAGGCGTTCGACCTCTTCTAGTGCGCGCTCGACGGAGAGACTTCGCCACGAAACCTCACGCTTGGCGCGCTCCATGCAGAAGGCACACGCAAACGGACACCCACGGGACAAATACAATTGGGCCTGTGAGGCCACTTGCGGTGCAATCGAACGATAGCGTTCAAGGAGCGACCAGTCAGAAGGAGGAAGATCATCCAAGCATTGAATGGGCTGTGGCCCAAGAACGACATCACGCAATGGCTCCCCCCCCTCCAAGGACTCAATCATTGTCACCAGAGGACGCTCACCTTCGCCCACCACGCAAACATCAAAAGGCGACTCAGCTCTCACATAGTCGAGCGGACAGGCGCTGGGATGATACCCACCCGCAATGATCATCGTCTCGGGCCAGAGGCGACGCGCGATTTCTGCCATTGCAGTACACTTCAAATGATCAAAAGAGGAGTAGACGCTCAATCCTATAATATCGTAGCCCTTTCCGTCGTCACCGGCGAACAGCGACTCGAGGGATATTGGCCCTAAAATTCGCTCCGCTTCCAAATCTCGGATGACAACTCGGGCATTCGTTTTGTGCTGGGCGTAGCTTCCCAAGATGACCAGTTGTGGTACACCAAAGTTTCCGGCTGCGGCCCCATCGCCCCCGGGCCACAACAGAAGAACCCGAACTGCTCTCATCACGAATACACCGGAAGACGAGGCTGTTTACGAATCTGCTTCAGCTGAAACCCGAATGCGTCATCTACGTGCTGAGCAACAAAGGGGTCCAATTTCCGAGCGTCGCCCAGTACCGCGTCGGCAGCGGCGCCACACCCACCGATACATCTTTGTTTTTCAGGACATGGTGCACAGAATTCGGGAACGACGTCCCGGTACTCTCTTAGAGACTCATCACCAACCAATTTGGCAAACGAAGTACTCGTGGCGTCGCCCAGAACACGGGTGTGTAATGTGCAAGATCGTAGCTCCCCACGCGGTCCGAGCGCGAATTCCTGCATCTCGGTTCCGATTGGACAAGACCCGAACGCGATATGAGGAAACTTTTCGTGCTCCACAACGCAAGGAGGAACTGGCATGGTCATCTGCAGGTCCATCCCACGATTCCCTCGGCGCTCTGCCTGTTCGAGCGCCTTGACGATATCAGAGCGAGACGGAAGCAGCAACGCCACCTGGGATGCGCTGTACCCAGCCGGTGAAAAACGAGAAAGCGCGACGGCGTTCACCCCCAGGCTTTGGAATAGGTCAAGTGTCTCGCCTAGCCGATCGGCATTTCTACGCGTTATAACAATGCAGCCCGCGACTTCAACATCACGCTTTCGCAGCGCGTTGATGCCAAAAATCGTCGCATCCCAATGCCCTCCTCCGACGTGTTCCTCGTGCAATGCAGCCGTCGGCCCGTTTAGGGTAATTTGTACACACCGAATTTCGTAGGCAGACAGACGCTTCGCCAAAACATCATTGACAAGCCCGCCATTGGAAATAATCTGAACCGGAACACCCGCGTCTCGACAAATATCCAAGATGAGAAAAAAATCGGGGCGAGCAAAAGGTTCACCGCCAGTGAGAGTTACATGATCCAGTTTTACCTCTGCCAGCGCGCGCTCGAGCAGCTCAGCAAGCTCCTCACTGCCCATGGAGCCCGTGGATCGACCGTTGTCTGCCCGCCATGCATTGTAGCAATAGCTGCAGTGCTGATTGCAATGACTCGTGAGCTCTACAGCGAGGGAAAAGCGGTGGCGGCTACTCATGCACAGAATATGAACCTTGGGGGCCCGCCAAAACAACCCCAATTTTGCTCAACCCCGGAGCGCACCCGCATTGGACTGAGGCGGTTTGCGTGGTACGGATGAGCCGAGGAGAACGGATGAGCCGGCCACTTCTCGTACCGGGCCCGTAAGGCCGAAACGGGATTCACTTGGGCTGCGGGATTCGTGAGACACGCGGGGTCGACTCAGCCGATCCGTGGGTTTAAGCTTAGAACCATGGATTGGACCTATTTGGGACACGCCATGTGGCTCGTAGAAGCCGGGAATATGCGGTTTCTGTGCGACCCCCTCTTGACCAACGAACACCATTCCGGCGTATTCGAGGTCGTACCATCGCGCTCTATAGCGCCGGCCGCACTTCGACCGGATGTGATCTTGATTTCCCATCGGCATCCGGATCACTTTGATGTACGAAGTCTGCATCAGCTTGCGATCTACGATCCTGATTCGATTGTTCTGACACCGGACTCGCTTGTTGCGCGGGCGGCACAAGAACTTGGATTTCGCTCAGTCCACGTTGTTCCCCCAGGCGAAAAATTGGCATTCGACGAAATAGCGCTCATCACGACGCCCTCATTGTCAACGGAGGAGTGGGGCGTCATGATGGCGACCGGCGATGGCGTAGTTTGGAATCAAGTCGACACCGTCTTCGAGGATGCTGGACACATCCGTCAGATGATCGATGCGTCACTCAAGAAGCTCAACGCTCTCGGGCTCGATTTGGCGCTCGTGCGATGGCAGCCTCTTCAAGAAGTCGCCGCTGTGCTTGGTCACAGAACAGCATTTCCCTACGCGGACTACGAACAGATTCTAGCGCAGGTTACGGCGATAGATGCAAAGGGGCTCATTCCATCCTCCGCGGGCGCTGCTCATACCAGTCCGTACGCTTGGCTGAACAAGTTTGTGTACCCCGTCTCAGAGTCCCGATTTCTTCGAGACCTTAACGCTCTGTGCCCCAGCACGAGCACCTTCCCTACTCAAATCGGCAGTCGTTATCGAGTACGCGATGGTCTTCTGTTCGTAGAGCCTAATCGTGAGGTAAAACTTCCGATCTGCACCAAAATGGAGCGTGATCCCCGCGTGTTCAAACCTTTTGACATCCCGCCTCTGACGGACTTTCGGCATCTCGGGCCCCGTGCCGACGAAGCACAATCGCGGATTCGAACATGGATTCATGAGGATCTCGCAGCCGGTTATCTGCCCTCAACATTCCTTTGTCGAACGAGACTCCGCTTCGCTTTGTCATAGAGGTTATATTCGCCGATCACACCGACGCTTACACCATATCCGTGACCCAAAACGAAGCACGGATCGATGACCACTTCGACGAGGATTGGGACGCTCTGAATAGCGTGGCTGGATCGTTTTTCTGGGAAGTGATTGAGGGGCGACGCCACTGGGGAGACCTGTTGTTGTCCGGTGCACTGCGGGCGACCACGAGGGCCTACTCGGTCAAAAAAAGCGATGTCCGGCCCTACGATATTTGCGAGGTATTTCTTTACTATGGCCTACCATACGATCGTTCGGTTCAGCGTGCTGTCACTTGGGAAGTCGGGCAAACGACCAACCGTTGCACTGCGGGCCTCTCCCTCCAATGAGAATGCAATAGTGGTCCCGCCGATTTCGAGCTAGGACAGACATGTGCATGGCGAAACAAGTAACCTGGTACGGTTTGTGTCCCGACGGACGCGTCATTCGGTGGGACGATGGGGCTGATGAGATACGAGATAAAGTACGCCCATATCCAATCCGGATGGCCATGGTTTCCCTCAAGAGGTTTCCTCCCTCTCCATGCTCCTTCCCGGGCGCCCTGATGGGGCTGTCGACTGCAACGACTGTGGCGGCACCGGCAATCCGTTCCATCCTCGAAACCTTGGCCAGGTCCCCGAAGACCTTCAGCAGCTAACCTGCAAGTGTGGAGGACTCGGGTGGCACCTACCCGAGGACGTCTTCAATCTCTGCATTCCCGGAAGGCTCAGTGCCCTCTCCTGTTCTTGCGGGTTGTGGGAGACCAAGCCCGAGGTCCTCAGAGAGCAAGGTGTCCCGCAGGGCTATTGCGGCCTATGCCAAGTCTGCGGTGAGCCTGGGCATGCTGAACGGTTCCCGACCGGAACGTGGTGCGACCAACACCATCGGCGCATCCGACTGCTTCACCCACTGTTCCCCTCCGGTTGTCTCATCTGGGCGGTTGCCACAGCTGCAATGGGAGGGCTTATTTGGGCGTTTGCGTCATAGTTCGCAAGCTTACCGACAAAACAGACCCCGCAGGACGCAATTCGGTGGGCATCTCAGGGGTAGGCAACTCGTCTTGAAAACCAGAGAGACCTGATGGGTTGGGACTCTCCACGACCTTCCATATGATCGATGGCGTTGCCGATCCGCGTACCCCGCCTGGCGGTCACCGAAAATCACGAGGGGACCGGCCCGTCCGTCGCCGAATGAGCCTCCGAAGCGTAGCGGGCTCTGAATAGCCTGCGCGAAAGGTGATTTCCGAGAAAGGAACAGAAGTTGTTTCAAGCAAGAAAACCGCATGCTGAACGCGAATCCGCTGCACCAAAGCGACCGGTGTCTCCCCGGTACATTCTTTGATTCGCCGAGCGAGGGTCCTTATCGATAAACCCGTCCCTTTTGCAAGGTCCTGAATCGAAAATGGTTTCTCAATGTGGTTGCGGACCCAGCTGTCCGCTCGACGAAAATCGTCGCTCACGTCATTTTGGTGGTTCACAACCATATAGTGGGCTTGTGAAGGGCGCCTATCCAAAAGCAACAAAGAGGCCACTTGGCGACTCGTTTGTGCGCCACAGAACGTCTCCACAATGGACAGCGCCAAATCCACATGGGCCATGGCCGCGCCCGCACACCGAATGCCCCGGTCAACGGTCACCATTTTGCTCGGTTCGAGCTGAACCTCCGGGTATCGTTGACGAAACGCGCGGCAAAGATGCCATGTGGTGGTGGCGGTTCGGCCACTCAAAAGCCCAGCTTCCGCGAGCAACCACGTTCCGGTGCACGCGGTGGCAATTTCTGCCCCACGATGATGCTGGGACCGCAACCATCTCGAGACCCGGGGAATCGAACCATCGGTATCGAGATAGCACGCGAGGGCCTCCGGGGTTTCGAGGATCACACCCGGTACAATCACCACATCGAACCTCGAGCGGCCGAGACCCTTGTCCGGTACCAGCAGTTGCCCCGAGGCCGTCTCGACCGGCCCACCATCCACCGTCAGGGTGTGAATCCGAAGCTGAGGCGTCTCGGCCCCTGTGCGTACGACCCGCTCGGCAGCGGCCAGTACATCCCGCACGAGGTGGATGGCCGAATCGAAGACATGGGCCAAACCGAGAATCCCCACCCGGATCATTGGCAGATTATGACCGATTTATGTCAGGTTTGCCACCCGCCAAATGACCGCCGCTCGCGTACGCTCCTTCTCATGAGTCCCAAAACCCAAAAAGCTGAAATCCTCGCAACCGCCAGGCGGTGGGCCGATGCATTCAACCAAGGAGACGCCGTCGGATGTGCAAAAATCTACGCAGACGATGCCGAACTACACGCGGAACCCATCGCCCAAGTGACCGGTAGAGCGAACATACAAAAGTTTTGGCAACAGATCATCGAACAGGGGCACACCAAGGTCCGCTATTTGGATCCCAAGGTGGAGCTCGTATCCAACGACAGAGCCATTCTAAGCTCACCTTGGTCCATGAACCTGGCACGCGGAATGATCCATCGTGAGGAATGGCAACGCGAAAAAGACAACGTGTGGCGCCTCAAACACGATCATTTTGAGATCATGGACCAGTTTGACCCCCAGGGCGCGCGCCCTCGCCTCCTCCTCATCCATGGCGCCTGGATGGGCGCGTGGTGCTGGCAGCCCCTTCAAGGGCAGCTTGAAAAGATCGGGATCATGTCGAACGCCATCGATCTGCCCGCTCATGGCGCATCGCCGCGTGAGCCCGTTCCAATAAATTTGGAAACCTACGTGGATGCAACCGTGCAGGCCTTGCAAGCAAGTGAATCACCCTTGATTCTCTTGGGCCATAGTTTTAGTGGCCTGGTGATCAGCCGTGCCGCTGAGCGTTGTCCTGAAAAGATACGTGCCTTGGTTTACCTTTCTGCGTTTTTGGTTCCGGATGGCGCCTCGTTTCTGTCCTCGGCCGAAACGGTCCAAGGCTCAGAGGCGATCGACAATCTGGTTTTCACCGATGATAGGACCTATGTTGGCATTCGGTCCTCAGCACTCCACGCGGCTGTTGCCCATGACGTCCCCAAAGACGCGTTTGAGGCTGCCGCTTCAAATCTGGTACCCGAGCCGTGTGGGCCCCTGAGCTCTTCCTTGAACATGACTCGGAAAAAATGGGGAAGAATTCCTCGTTACTACATTGAATGCACCGAAGACCGGGCCGTTCCCATTGCGTTCCAACGAGCCATGCAAAGCTTGGTTCCGATAGAAAAGACCTACGCCTTGAAATCAAGCCACAGCCCTATGTTTTCTCAACCAGAAGCGCTTGCCCAAATGCTGCGTGAAATTTCAGACGATTTCCTCTAGGGCATCCACGCCGGATTCCAACACTCGGTCAAACACAACGCGCTCCTCCGGCTTCATCAAAGCCATCGGTTTGCGTGCTTTGGCCACCCTGATCCACAGTCCAGTCTGCATCGCATCTTTTGCGTTTTTGCAGCCATTCCCGCCTCACCTGCCCGCGAACCAACACCAGACTTGCCAGGCTTGGTGAGAGTCACGTTGAAGGTTGAGCGAAAGAAGACGATCGCAACGCCAAAGCACCAAGCGGATGCGCTTCGGCGGTCGCGCCCGCGGTCAGTGGACTGGTTGGAGACACCATGACAAAGAAAGAGGCACACCATGGCTGAGACAAAACCGGATGTCCTCATCTTGGGCGGGGGCTTGGCTGGGCTTTGCTTGGCCCGACAACTTCGTCTCGCAATGCCCAAACTACACATCGAGCTGATCGAAAAAGGACCAAAAGCCATTCCTTCTGCGACACACAAGGTGGGCGAATCCGCGGTGGAGGGCGGTACGCATTATTTCGGTGAAGTACTGAAACTTCGCGAGTACGTACAGTCGACGCATTTGCCAAAACTTGGGCTTCGCTTTTTCGGAGGCAGTTCGTCCTCGTTTGAAAAGCGTTTCGAAATTGGGGCCATCGACTTTCCGCCGGTTCCATCAGCCCAATTCGATCGTGGGGTGCTGGAAACCGACCTCCGGGCGCTGTGCCAGGCCGATGGGATTCGGATTCGCACGGACTGCAACGTCCTCGACGTAGATATCACAAAGGGAACAACGGATCACACTGTCGTTCTGTCCACGCCCACCGGGCGAAAGGCCCTGAATACTCGGTGGCTTGTAGATGCGACCGGGCGTCGCCGATTCCTTCAGAGCAAGCTAGGCTTGCGAAAAGGAAGCCCCCACAAGGCAAGTGCGTGCTGGTGGAGACTCAAGGGCGAACGGGATCTATCAGACCTTGGCGTCAGCCACCCTAGCTGGCCGCTTCGAACGCGGCAGAAACGCTGGTACTCGACCAATCATGTGTCGGGGCATGGCTATTGGATCTGGATCATTCCGCTCTGTTCGGGGCACACGAGCGTGGGCATCGTCGCGGACGAACGCTTGCACCCCATCAAGCAGCGTTCTACGTTTTCGCTGGCCAAGAATTGGCTTTCTCAACACGAACCAGAACTGGGCAAATTCCTTGCGACAGATAAACCAGCCGACTTCAAAGCGCTGAAGAATTTCGCGTATTCCACCACCCAAGCCTTTTCTACCGACCGGTGGGCCTGCGTGGGGGAAGCCGCCGCATTCACGGACCCGTTGTATAGCATGGGCTTTGATCTGATCGCGTGGGCCAATACGATGGTTTGCCATCTCATAGGTGCCGACCAGCGGGGCCAGCTCAGCTCGAATGTCGTGGCCCAATACAACGACACCTTCATTTCGTTCATCGATGGCCTCATGGAGTGGTTTCGCGACAGCTACTCTATTTTTGGAAAAGACCATGTCACCTTGTACAAGCTCTTGTGGGACGCGCTGCACTATTTCAGTTTTCCTGCTCGCGCGCTACTGCATGGACAGCTCGAAGATCCGGCCGCGCTCGAGGGATACTGGCAAACCGCAAAAAAAATGACCACCCTCACCACACGCGTGCAACAACTTTTTCGGGACTGGGCAACCCAGAGCGCCAGGCCGCCGATCGAGCCGGGGTTGTACCATCCCTTTGTTCGTTGTCCTGCCGTCCGTGGCGGCGTGCTCGGAGCAAAGGAGCTTGAACGTCAGCCTCCAGAGACTTTTCGTGAAGAGCAAAAGGTGCGCCTCCAGCTGATGGAGGACCTTGCGCTGGCACTCCTGACGGTGGCGGTGGCGGAAGTCTGTCCTGAGCAGATCTCTCGCATGCGGTCAGCCGATGCGGTCGATCCCTACCGCGTGGTGTTGGACCCAGCGCGCTGGGAAAGTGCCCAGCTATTCGGGCGCGGTCGAAAAGCCCGGCCGGATATGATCGAGCAAATGGTCTGCTTCCTGAAACCGATCGATCCGCGCACGGAGTTCCCCCAGACGACCCAAGAGATCCGAGAAGCCTAAGTCAGCAGGGCAGCACCACCATCCTCAGGGTAAGGATATGGCGGCGTGGATGGTGATCGGAGTCAGAGGGGTGTGACCGAGCTTGCCGAATGGGTGGACGCGCTTCTGACGACCGGCTAACGTTGGGTCCCACGTGGGGCCCGCGAATGAGATGTGCCGACCCTCGGGCCCTTCCGTTCCCGTGAGACCTGACCAGTGAAGAGGCCAACATGAACAAATTCCACATCGCGATTTCGACAAAAGACCTTCAACAAACACGAGGAGACTACACGCGCCGCCTAGGCAAGGAACCATGTGTCTATGTTCCAAACGCGTATGCGCTTTGGAGAACAGATTCGCTCAATTTCTCTGTTCGACAAGAAGCAACCGCGTCTTCTGGGCAGCTTAGGCATTTGGGTTGGGAGGACGCTTCCGCCGCCCAGTTTGCGACAGAAACCGATGCCAATGGCATTGTCTGGGAAAAGTTTACCGCCCAACAACAGGCTGATGAGATCAACGACTTGTGGCCCGAGACAAACTATAAGCCCACATAGAGTCCGTGGGGCTCAGCTGGATTCCGTACCCGTGCCCTAAGGAACAAAGAACTCGGGCCGGCTCACGAGGGCGCTGTTGTTTCGCGGGAGGGGGATTTGGCCCCCGAGCAGCATCACGCGACCGTCGTTGAGCAACGTGGCCGAAAAAAGGCTGCGTAGAGAATCAAGCGTTTTGGGGTGCACACTGAATCCCGTCGATGGATGATACACGTCGACGTGCCCCGACGTCCCATCGGCAGCGGCGCCACCCATAAAAAGAATGCTGTCATCGGGCAAGGGTACGACGCTGGGAGCCAGACTTTTCGGGGTGTACTCGGGACCGGGGTTAAAGATTTCGGTCAAGGGGTCAAAGATTTCGGTCGTGGTGTGGCGCTGACGCCGATTGGTCTCGGTGTATGAGCCTCCATAGAGCGGTATCTTGCCGTCACCTTGCAAAACCGCCCCGTGGGATCCGCGGGGCAACGCCATCTGCCCCTTGGTCGGCGTCAAGCTGAGATCAACCAGGTTCAGAATGAGCGCGGAAGCCACATAGTCAAAGCCGCCTGGTTGAGAACCGCCACTCAGCAAGACCTTTCCGTCCCCATACTCCGTAGAAACCGCGGATGCGTTCTCCATGGGGAGCACCAAATCGGTGGTGGTCGAAGTCTCGGTGGCCGGATCGTACAGCTCGAAATCGAAAAACCCACCACCTCCGATCAGGATCTTGCCTGCGTGCGGGCCACGGGGAATGGTGTACACATAGCGAGGACTCCTTGGCTTGAGGAGCTTGCCTGCCGGTGTAAAAGTGAGACGCACCGGATCGAAAAGCTCAATGGTGTCATATACGGGCCTTGAGACAAACACGGTCGGGTCGCTCCCACCGACAAACAACACCCGACCGTCGGGGCGCAGAAGGGCGGCATGCCCGGCCCGGCCAGGATTCAAGGGCGCACCCGAGGAGAAGCTGTTGGTCCTGCCCAAAGTCGCATGGGTCATAGGTTGACCACTCGGAGCAACCAGCCGACAATCAGGATTCTCGAAACACAGCCTTCAAAACAGGGTTTGCGACGATGTCACCGCCACTTTGTGGACCGCCTTGCCGAGCACATTTTGGCCTGCGTAGGCACGCGACGATCCGAAGGCCAGTGACCCCCATCGCAGGCGGCTGCTCGCGCCTAGTGCTCGAGATCGGAAGTCCGTTCCGGGTTTTCTGCGATAGGCGTGAGTGTCCAGGGGAAATTCTCCAAGACCATCCTCACCAAGGGCTTAAGATTGTCTCGGAAAGGCGTTCGTTCCCAGCGACCAGAGTAGTTCGCCATGTCAAGGCACCAAAGATGCACCGTGTCACGACGAAGGCGAAAGTGCTTGACGGGATCGCGCTCTGGTCCAGACTCGACGATGACCGCAACGCCATGTTTACGGGCGCGGAGATGCTTGGCGCCCGCGGCGTGTAAAACCTCTTCCACGAGCGTGGCGTCTCTGGACTCAGCTTTGGGTTTGGCGGGCATGATCAGGCACCGACCGACTACGCGGCCAGACGCTGCTCATTTTGTAACTTATCGGTCCTCCATGTCCAGCGAAACGGGTGACCCTCATACCGGTTCCAGTGCTTGATGAAGCCCACCACGCGTTTCGCCTGCACCCGGTGTGAAGAGAAATCGCCATATTTGAGGATGCGTCGGTGCAGGATAGAGAACCAGATCTCGACTTGGTTCATCCAGGACGCGTGCTTTGGGGTATATACGAAGTGAAAACGATGCCCATGCCGGCGGTTGAAAGCCTTCCATCGTTCTGCCCGACCGTCATAGTGCGTATTGAGATTGTCCCACACCACATAAATCTTCTTATCCGAGTATTTGCGGGCCAGTTCGTTCATGAATGAAACGAGGGCATCGGCGCTTCGGTGGGGAACCACACGGCCCAAGACCCGGCCTGTTTTTACGTTGAAGGCAGCCAACAGGCACTGGGTGCCGTGGCGTTTGTACTCGTACTCGTAGCGCACCGAGCCATCAAAGGGATTCCGGTGCGTCGGGCTTTTTCGCTCAAGCACTTGCATGGGTTTTTCGTCTACGCACACCACCACTGCATCCTTTGGAGGACGGAGGTACAGTCGACAAATACGTTTGGCCTTCGCGAGGAAATTCGCGTCGGAGGATTTCAACCATTGGCGAACCCTATGGGGGCGCAGGTTCTCGAACCGGAGAATTCGGCCCACCTCGCTCACACTGATTCGGCAACCCGTAGACGACTCCAGGGCATCTGCCAGCGCTCTATACGTCCAAAGATCTCGAAAAGGCGCTGGATGTTCATCCTCGTCTGGGCGGTGACAAGCGAGTTGGACCAACTGACACCTCATCTCCACTGGGATCTGCGCGGGGCGCCCAGACCGCGCTCCGTCTTGTAGGCTCTCGACGCTGGGGTTTTCGGAGAAACGCCGCTTCCACTTCCTCACGGTTCTTCCCGTGACACTGAGCCGCCTTGCGATCTCCGCCGTGCCCATGCCCTGCCGCGCCATCAACACCATCTGGGCCCGCACAACGACTCCGTGCGGAGCACGTTGGCGACGAACGAGAAACCTCAAATCCCTCCGAACTCGACGTGGGATCACAAGCTTCTTCGCTGCCGGCCCTGGGCTCATGTCTATAAGATCACGCCCGGCCTGATTTTATTCCCGAAACCCGGATCGGACTTCCGGCAAGGGGTACTAGTGGTTACCCTTTATTCTTGAACCCTGTCCTGCGGCGAAACCACCTCCGCACGCGCAGCCGATTGCGCAGACGCGAACGTCACTTCTCACCCCGCAACGCAAGTGGGCTTGTTCGTGGTTCGTTACCAAATGGCACGCGCTTTGCTTCCTCTCTTTGTGGGAGTACAAATAGTGGAAAAGACCAACCATCACAAAGATACCGCCGCTTGGATCTTCCAAGCGTGGGCCTCATTTCTCATCTCAGTGAGCGTGACCGGCTTTGGCATCGTCAACCTACCTGTCGATACTTGGATAAAGTCCTTCCTTGGTATGGGCCTCCTTTTTACCGTCGGTTCTTGCTTCAGTCTCGCCAAGACCCTGCGAGACAATGCGGAAGCCGAGCAGATCGTAAACCGAATGCGAGCAGCCAAAGCGGAACGCCTTCTCCAAGAGTTCGAACCCACCTAACCCGCGGTTCACGAGCAGGGTGTTGGAAAACGAGCGCGGTAAACGGACGGACCTCCTCACGATAGCGTGTCACTATCAGATCGTTAGGAACGATGTCTTGGACCGGCCACCTCTCGAGCGGTATCCCTTGAAGCAAGGGAGGATCTCGATGAACCAAAAACCCAAACTGACGACGGAGGGCGGTGTGCCCGTTCCCGACAATCAACATTCTCTTCGGGCCGGTGCGGGGGGGCCGACCCTCTTACAGGACCATCATCTCATTGAAAAACTTGCCCGATTTAACCGTGAACGTATTCCCGAGCGGGTAGTCCATGCGGTGGGTACCGGCGCCTACGGGACCTTTGAATGCACCCATCCTGACGCGTCACAGTGGACCACAACCAAGGTGTTCGAAGCGTCCCACAAACGAACACCGGTGTTTGTGCGTTTTTCGACGGTGGCCGGTTCACGCGGCGCACCAGACACAGCCCGAGACCCGCGGGGTTTTGCGGTGAAGTTCTACACCGAGGAAGGAAACTGGGACATCGTTGGAAACAACACACCCATTTTTTTCATCCGAGATGGTATCAAGTTTCCCGATTTCGTTCATTCGCAAAAACCGGACCCGCACACCAACCGCCAAGAACCCGACAACGTTTGGGACTTCTTTTCCCATAGTCCCGAGGCCACACACCAGTTCACATGGCTTTTTGGCGACCGTGGGATTCCGGCTTCCTATCGCCGTATGGATGGCTTTCGCTCCCATACCTTTGCGTGGGTGAACGCAAAAGGGCAGCGCTTTTGGGTCAAGTTTCACTTCAAGACCGACCAAGGGATTGCTTGTTTGGCCACCGACGAAGCGGAAAAAATAGGGGGTAAGGACCCATCGTACACCCACAACGAGCTATACGACGCGATCCGCCGCAAAAACTACCCGTCGTGGACACTGAAGGTCCAGGTCATGCCCGAAGCGGACGCCAAAAGCTATCGCTTCAATCCCTTCGATCTCACCAAAGTCTGGCCTCACGCCGACTATCCGCTGATACCGCTCGGCAAACTGACGCTCAATCGACTTCCTGACAACTACTTCGCCGAAGTTGAACAAGTTGCCTTCACACCATCTCAGTTTGTACCGGGTATTGGCCCGTCACCTGACCCCATGCTCCAGGCAAGGCTGTTCGGCTACGGCGATGCCCACCGCTACCGCCTTGGAATCAACTACACCAGGCTTCCCATCAATGCCCCCCAAGGTGTCGACGGAGGCGCCCAAAACTACGGCAGAGATGGCGCGATGCGATTCGACAGCAACGGCGGACGCAAGAAAAACTATGAGCCGAACAGCGACTCCGGTCCGGTCGAAACGGGCGCGCCTTATGAATTCGGCGACGCTGTTTTGGGATCTGTGGGCCCACACGGCCTGGTCCGTCACGCTGAGGACGATGATTTTGCCCAGGCAGGCGCCCTGTACCGCCTGATGACCGAAGACGAAAAAACACGGCTGACCCTTAACATTGCCCAAAGCCTCGCTGGGGTCAGTCGTCCTGGCATCGTGGCCCGAGCCATCGGTTATTTTCGACAAGCCGACCCCGAATACGGTCTTCGCATCGAAAAATTGCTGCAAGAGCAACAAAGATAACCGCCCTCCCCCGCACACCATAACGCCAAGCGTCAAAGCACTCGGGGGCGGCGCTCGGACCGGTGCAGGGACATACTCGCCTCACCCGGAATTTTTGCGCCTTCGAGGGCGAGCAGCCCGCGGGGTGGCGACCTTGGGGAGGATTTTCTGCACGGTTGCCCGCATCTCATCCGCAAGACGGGTCAACGATCGGCCAACCGGTGAGCGCGCCCGATGCACCACAACCAACGTTCGGTGAGGAGACGGGGCGACAAACGGCCTCACACCTAGCTTGGAACGACGCGCCTCAATGTCCACGGCAAGAGCAGGCAGCAGCGTAACCCCCGCTTTTTGCACCACCATTTGCACCAGCGTAGGCAAGCTGGTTGCACGAAACGCAAGTTCACGAGCACCTGCAGAAGTGCAGATATCAAGCGCCTGTTCGCGAAAGCAGTGCCCATCATCGAGCAGCAGAACATTCGCATCCACCAGCTCGGGCACCCGAATGGCGGAGCCTTTGGTCATCAGCGGGTGATTTTTGGGCGCAACCAACACAAATGGATCTACCGCAATCACTTCGTGGGCCAGGTCTCCGATGTCCGCCTCGAGCGCAAGCACCGCACCATCGAGCGTACCCGTTTGAAGATGATGGACGATGGCCTCGGTTTTTTCCTCGACCCATTCGATCGTCAGTCGTCGAAAAACACGGCGCAACTGAGGCGTCACAAACGGGAGCAAATAGGGTGCAATGGTGGGAATGACGCCCAAGCGCAGGGTTCCGCGAAGAGGGTCCCCGAGCTCTTTGGCCGCAGCCTCGAGATCGGCGGCGTCGAGCAACAGGCGACGAGCGCGCTCGACAATCGCGGTGCCCGCAGCCGTCAGGAGGACCCGCCTCCGATCCCGTTCGAAAAGCCTCACCCCCAACGCAGTTTCAAGCTCAGCCAGCTGGGCGCTCAAAGAAGGCTGTGACACGTGACAGTTTTCGGCGGCCCGACGAAACGACAGAACATCGGCAACCGCAACCGCATACTGCAACTGCCTGAGGGTGAACGGAAGGGGTGCACTCTTCACGAAGGCCCCCTATCACGTCGCCACCGGCTTTGTCTTGGGCTTGGGTTCTTGGGAAGCTTAGGGAGACACGACGGACGAAAGCTGACACCCCGTCTTCAGGGAAAGCGACGACACATCACCCACAACCACCACCTCCTCTGGTGAAAGGCGCAAAAGCTCATCGGCAATCTCTTGCGGGATGCGGTCCACCGCGGGCACGAGCAACACCGGGCTCTCAGCCATGGCGGCCAAAGGTGTCGGCACGATGGCATCGGCAAAAGCCTCTCCCGTGGCCACAAACACCTTAACGGCAATTGCGGCTTCATCGACGAGGGCGACTGCGACACGGTATGCACCCAAAACCCGGATGGAACCTACACCAATTGCCAAGGCGAGACCGAGGTTATAAACACCTTCTTGCCATTCGTGAGCACTATGGCCGGAGGCGGGGACTTCACCTGCGCCAAACGACACGACATGACCCTCTCTTGTTATGGCACAAACGGATTCAATCAATTGGCGGACGATAACGCCGGCCCTTATAGCACCTCTCCGGTCGACGTGGCAGGTCTCACCGACATCGAACAGATCACCGGCGGCTATAGTCATGCCTGCGTACGCAAGACAGACGGCACAGTGTGGTGTTGGGGCAACAACGAACACTACGCACTGGGGACGACTTCTACCTCTCAGACCTGCGCAAACAAGCCCTGTAGTTCGACGCCGATTCAGCTATCGGGAACCCTCAGCAACGACGTGGCCCAAATCGCTGGCTATTCAAAATGATGGTACCGTGTGGGCCTGGGGCGTCAACAACTACGGCCAACTTGGGGATGGCGGAACCGCCAAACGCAACTATGCAACCCCCACGCTCTTCCCGACTTCGGTGGAGGCCTGCGCCGGACAGGCTCATAGCTGCACGCTGACGGCGTCGGGCGATGTGTACTGTTCGGGTGCGGGTTACTATGGTCAACTCGGCAATGGTGAGACGGCCAGGCACCTCACTCCGGTCGCGTCGCTGTTGCCTCTTCCGGCCAAAAGCTTGTCCTGCCGGGACCTCGCGACCTGCGCAACTCTTTTGGACGATACGCTGTGGTGCTTCGGAAGGGAAAACAACAGCCCCTACGGAGAGGAACTGTGTTTTGGGAGCGGATGCAACACAACGCCCACCGAGATCCCGATCGGCCCCGTATCCGATGTGATGTCCGGCAACGATCATATCTGTGTGAGCAAAGCAGATGAGGCCGTGTGGTGTTGGGGCAAAAACACCTCGGGTCAGGCCGGAAGCGGGTCAACAAACATGACTGCTGTCGCCGAACAGGTCCTGCTTTTCGACAACTGCGGCGATGGCCTCTGCGACTTCGGCGAGAGCAGCACCGCGTGCCCCGCCGACTGCACGCCCTAAACCAGCGGGCCTGAAGCTTGGTTGGAATATAGAGGTCGTGAGTACAGACGCCTAAATCCGAAGGTCGACCCCCAACCGAGCGACCAAGCCGGGTTTCATATCGAGGTCGATGACCTTGGTGTTGCGGATATCAAAGACCTCAAAGCGGTGCCGAAACGTGGTACCCGCGTAGGCAGTCAACCAGACGGGCCCCGCGATTCGGGCCCCCGCAATGAGGCCCGCATCCATGATGCTGTACTTGACATTGTCCACCACCGCGCTCTCAGACTCGCGGATGACAAAACGATTGCCATCCAGCTGTGCCCTGAGTCCAACTTCGATGCTTTCAGCGAAAGTCAGCGCCAAAAGAGCATGCCGCGGTACAAAAACATCGACCCGGAACATGGGACTTGGTCGCCAATCGACAAACAACGCCGGAAGCGGAAGAAGGTCCCCAAAGGCGTAGTTGAAAACGAGGCCGAACCCCACCGCAAATTCTGGTTCAACCTCCAGCCGGGCCAAGACCGCGCCGTTAACCCGAAGGTGATCGCTGTCAAAATCTGAGAAGTTGGTGGCTACGCCCGCACCCACGTTGGCGGAAAGAAACCAACTGGAAGAAAGCTGCTGCGCCATGGTCAGGGTCAGCATGATGTCGTGAAAATCCGATGGTGCCGCCGACGAAGGTCCCGCGGCCTCTTCGGGGAGCGTCAAACGATAACGAAAGCCAGGAATCACCACCGATTCGCGCCCCCCCAAGACCACGGGCAATTGTCCCACGAAACTCATGGTCGAAAACCGAAACTTGGTCTCCTCCAAACCCGCGGGTGGCTCTTTGAGGTTTCGTGCGGGAATATGCTCAAAAGTCGCCTTCAGAAGCGACGCCTGAGCCCTTGCTGGAGCAGCCCATGTCAGCTGGGTCAGACCCAAAATAAGAACGCCAAGCGGCATGTATTTCATGTCGATATCCTCCGAAAACAGTCATTCAAGCCCACCGGTTTTGAGCCCGGGTCGTTTCTCCATGGTGGCCCTACGCTCGGAGCCCACAAGCTGTGCCACCAAAACCGCGAGGTACATTTGCCCCGCCATAGCCTCAAGCGTGGCGCATGTCCGCGCGAATGGAGATACCGGCGTCACGTCCCCATAACCAAGCGTGGTCAAGGTCACGAGGCTAAAATAGATAAGTTCTTGAAGGGGCGTCGCTCCGAGGGAAGCCCGCAAAGAAAAAGAGCCTGGCGCAAAAGACTCGGTCGCCCCATACAAAAAAGCCCACGCGATGCCTGCGAGAAGGTACACGCAGCACACCGCGTAAAGCCCGTTGGCATCGACCCCGCGCTGAGAAAACACAAACTTCAGAACGTTGATGCAAGTCAGACCAAAAAAAAGAAAATAGCACCCATGGGTTGCAAGCTCTATCCACAACGACGACCAAAGCAACGCGCACCAACTCAAAACAAAGGCCATGCCGCCGCTGGCGTAAAGCACAAGTCGCGCTGCCCGCGAGCCTGAAACCGATGCGGCCGCAGTGCCCACCGCAACCACAAAGGTCAAGTTGACAAAAAAGCGATCGAGAATCCCCCCACCCACAGTGAGCGGCTGAATCACAAACACGCCCGACAGCGCCAAAAGCAGCCAGCCGAACCTCACCCTTGATCCGCCCAACGCTTGCGTCCTCAGGTGCGTGCAACCCGGTACAAAACGGAATAGAGAAGAGGGACTACAAGCAGGGTCAGGAAGGTCGAAAACACCAGCCCGAACATGATGGCCACCGCCATGGGCTTCCACATTTCGCCACCGCTGATATAGAGCGGTATCAAAGACGCAACCGTCGTCGCCGTGGTGAGCAAAATCGGCCGGACCCGCTGCTGGGCCGCAACCATCACCGCCTCTCGGGGAGGACGGCCTTCATCCACCTCAATCTGGATCCTGTCGAGCAATACGATGGCATTGTTGATCACAATCCCGGCCAGCGAAACGACCCCCAAAAGCGTCATGAATCCGAACGAGCTTCGCATCACCACCAACCCGATCACCACGCCAATAAGACCCAATACGATGGCCGAAAGAACAATGACCGGCTTGCGAAAAGAATTGAACTGCCAAACAAGTAAAAGAATGATGACCAGCCCCGCAATGGGGAGCTTGGCAGCAATGCTTTCATTTGCTTTCACACTCGATTCATACTCTCCGCCAAACTCCCAGCGATAGCCAAGCTCCCAGCCCTTGGCTTGTTCTTTGAGCCAAGGCGCCAGCTGCTGGAACACGGAAAGCGCTGTTATCCCTTCGGTCACACCCGCTTCGACAGTGACGGTTCGATAGCGATCACGCCGAAGCACAGAAGAAGCTTCCCAACTCAAATGGAGGTCGGCCACCTGTGAAAGCGGAACACTTCTAGAAACCTGTGAAGGCGCAAAAACCGCCAAGTTTCGAACGCGGTCCAAACTGCGCCGAGCCTGCCCCACCGAGCGAATCACCACGGGAATGCTTTCATCTTCTTCCCTGTAGCGGGTGGTTTCTAGGCCACTCAAAAAAGTCTGCAGCGCGCGCGCGACATCTTCGTGGCTGAGACTGGCCCGTCGTGTGCGGCTGTCGTCGACCTTCACCTCCAACTTCTTGACCCGCTGCCCCCAGTTGTCTCGAATGTTTCGGACGCCTGGAATGCTTGCAAGCTTTTCTCGAACCAAGTCCGTCAGCGCAAACACCTGGCCGGTCTCAGGGCCGCTCAAACGAACTTCGATCGGTGTGTCAACCGGCGGCCCCGACGACAGCATGCGAATGCGGGTCTGGACGTCTGGAAACTCGGCAAGCGCAAATCGATGGAGCCGGTCCATCATTTGGCGCACCACATCGACCGAGCTCGTGTGGATCATCATCTCTGAATAGCCCCCCAGACTCGGAGAGGGCGAATATCCGAGGGTGAACGGCGGGGGCGTCTCGCCAATAAATGTGGTCCAACTGACCACGCCTTCCCGGTCTTTGTTCGCCCGAAGCTCGGATTCGAGAAAATGGTCGACCTTTTTGGCCATGCTCTGCGTCGCCTCAATGTTGGTCCCGGGAGGCAAACTGAGTTCGGCCATGAACATGGGTGAGTCTTGCGGCGGAAAAAAGATCTGAGGAACCATGCCCCAAAGAGGCAGTGAACCCACAAAAGCCAAAACGACAATGCCCAAAGCCAACACTCTTTGGCGAAGCACCCACCCCAAGACCCCGCGGTAAAGCGCGTAGGCGCGCCCGCCGAAGTCTTCTTGGGCGTCACCCACCGACGTTCGCAAAAACGACGTACACAGGAGCGGAGTCAGCGTCAGCGCCAAACACCACGAGATGAGAAGTGTGATGGTCACGACAGTGAACAGCACGCCGGTGTATTCTCCGACCGAAGATTCCGCGAGATAGATGGGCAAAAACGCCGCGCCGGTCGTCAGTGAAGACACCAGTAAGGGTGTCTGAAGCTCCTTGCAGCTGGCCACCGCCGCATCAAAGGGCGGCTCGCCTTGCCCCATGCGCACCATGATGAGCTCACTGACCACAATGGCATTGTCCACCAGGAGCCCAAGCGCAATGATCAGTGAAGCCAGCGTCATCTGATTGATGCTCTCGCCGATAAGGCTCAGAACCCAAACCGTAATCAACATCGCTGACGGAATGAGCGTGGACACGATAAGTCCGGTCCGAAAGCCCAACGTTAAGAGCATCACCACGAGAACAATGGCTACCGCCTGAATCACACTTCCAGCAAACTCGTCGACCTTGGCCTCCACATCTTTAGGCTGAAAGTAGGTAAGCGCAAAATCGATTCCGTGAGGATAGTAGGCCGGCAACTCATCAAAGAACTGTTGAATCTCAGCGCCAAGAGCCACAAGATTGTCCCCGTCGGACATAGAAATGGCAAAAGTGAGCGCCGTTCGTCCTTCGGCGGTCACCACCCCGCGCGGCGGGTCCACGTAAGCCCGCCGAACGTCGGTAATGCCACCAAGGTTGACCACCCCACCCGAAGGAAGGGTCACCAGGGTTCGGGCCAGCTCTTCGACCGATCCAAAGTTGCCGCTCGGCTCCAAAGGAAGCGTCTCAGGCCCGAGGTCAATCTGGCCGCCCGGCATGATGATGTTGCGAGACTTCAGGATATCTTCCAGCTTCTTGGGGGACAGCCCCAAGCCAGCAAGCCGGGCATTGCTGTACTCCACAAAAACCCGCTCTTCTTGGTCCCCAAGAATTTCCACCTTGGCCACGCCCTTGATGCGCAAGAGCTGATCGCGAATGGTCTCCGACATTTCGGACAGCTCTCGGTCGGAAAAGCCGTCGCTGGTCATGCTGAACATCATCGGATAGATGTCCCCGAGTTCATCGTTGATGTCGGGACCTCTCACGCCCGAGGGCAAAGTCCCTTTCATGGCGTCAACCTTGCGCCGCAGATCATCCCAAATCGGACGCATATCCGTGAATTCTTCGCGGATGTTGACGGAGACAATGCTCACACCCGTGCGGCTGGTGCTGCTGATGAAATCCAATTCGGGAATCGCTTGAACCGCCTGCTCAATGGGGTCGGTCACCAGCTGTTCCACCCGGTCAGGACTCGCGCCCGGAAAATGGGTCACGATCTGGGCTGCCCGAATGATAAAACCCGGATCCATCTGCTTAGGCATGGCCACATACGCGGACACCCCACTCGTCAGCAACACGGCGATCAACACACCGGTCACCCTTTTGCGTCTGATGGCTGATGCGGTCAGGCTCACTTGACAGTCCTCGCCGATGTGGCCGGAACCTTGACCCGAAGACCATCGTAGATCCTCGAGGTGCCAGCCGACACCACAAGTTGCCCATTCTCAATGCCGGACAGGATTTCAATGCCCCCCGACTCGATGCCCCCCACCTCTACTCGCGTCCGTCTGACGACACCTTCGTTTTTCTGGGCGTCCGCTGAAGAACGCTCCACCACAAAGACGAATCGACCCTTCCGATCTTCGGCCACGGCCGCCGGCGGCACCCGGTAAGTCTCTTTTTCGGTCTCCCCGGTGTGAAACTGAAAGGTCACATCAGCCGCCATGCCCGCGCCAACCTTATCGCCGGGCTCGACCAGCCGAACGGCAACCGGAAAGGCGGCGCTGTTGGACGAGGGTATTCCGATTTCGCTCACGACCCCGGCGAGGGGGGTATCGCCGATGGCGTTGACGGTCACCGTCACTTCTTGCCCACGTTCGATGCGATTCACGTGCGACTCCGGAACCGAAAGCGCCACTTCAAGCTGCTGGCCAGCCTGCAAAAGGGCAATAATTTGGCCAGCCGCAACCACCTCATTGGTTTCTACATCGAGTTGTTGGATGATCCCCGCTGAAGGCGCCTTCAGTGTGGCGTACTGCAGCTGACGCTTCACCCGTCGCACATTTTGCAAAATCGACGCCACCGAAGACTGCGCCCCATCCTTTTGGGCGCGTGCGTTGTCGAGATCTTGGGTAGACGCGTTTTTGTTCTCATATAGCGCACGAATCCGGGAATACGTCGCCGCCGCACTTCGCGCTTGGGCCCGCGCTTGCCTCAAAGAGGCTCTGGCCTCCCTCAACTGCAGTCTGAAATCCATCGGATCTAGCGCCGCAATCAGCTGACCTCGTTTGACCTGGTCACCCACTTTGACGGCCACCCGCTGGACCCGTCCAGTCACTTGAAAAGCCATTCGACTCTGCTTGCTGGCTTGAACCTGCCCGCTAAAGGTGCGTTCTCGTGCGCCGCTGTCGTTCTCAACAACGACGTAGCGAACAGACCGAAGGGGTGGCGCTTCTGGGGGCTTTTTCTGTGCACAAGCCCAAAAGAGCAAAAGAACCATCATCCAATGCCTCACGGCGTATCTCCTTTCATGGCCCCCGCCGCCATGTTTTCAGCGACGTGAGTGCACAGGCAAACCTCAGGGGCGGGCGAAAGCGAACAAAGCCCGTCACAGAAGTGCCGGAAATTTTGGTCACGTCTTTGTCTTGAGGTTTGCGAACTACAGCTTGGGACTGGTTTCGCGCCAGGCGGGAATCTCATTGAGGGCTGCATTCCAGCGCGCAACCTCCGGAAACTCTGCCAGGGACAGCTCTGCCTTTTCGGTAAGCGCGACGCTCGAGCCTACACTGAAGTCGGCGAGCGTGAGGTCGTCCCCCACGAGGAACGAGCGGCCCTTCAAATGCTGGTTCAGGACCGCACCAAACTGTTGAAAATCGGCCGTACACCTTTGAACCGTGGCCTCATCCGCCTCACCGAGGTCCGCGAGCTTTTTGAACAGCCGTTCAAAAACCACACCCCCGATTGCCGGGCCGAGATGCGCAGCCTGCCAATTGAACCAGCGCATGATGTCGTAGCGGCGGCTGTCCTTGGGCCAAAGCGTGTTGTCCTTCTTGGAGGCCACGTACCCCATGATCGCATGGGACTCCCACAGGCATAGACCTTGATCCTCCAAGACTGGAATTCTGCCGTTGGGGTTGAGCGCCAAGAACTCCGGCTTTTTCTGCTCACCCTTGAGGGGGTTCACGAGCACCCGCTCGTGCTCTATCCCGAGATGGTCCAAGGTTGCGGTGACCTTGCGGCAATTGCTCGAGGCAGGAAAATGGTAATACTTCACGCTGAAAGCCTCCCTTGGCCGCGGATTTGGACCCCGGCGACCCTAGGGGGTCAAGCAGTTGTTCCCTTCGCGGTTCATTGACAGACCAAGGAGGGGGATCGTCGCCCTCACAAACCCTCTTTGAGCACCACCTCCACGTGGTCGAGCGCCACGTGATCCCGGGCAGACCCCGCACGGCCTCGGCAAATGAGTGCGAAACGCAACGGGCCACCGCCCAAAGGCACCTGGTACCAAGTGGGCCGGGGCGTGGTATCCAGCTCGGTGAGGTACGTAAACGACTGTCCGTCCAGGCTCGAAAAAGCCTTAAACGACCCTCCCGTCCCGCAAAAACCCGGCCGGCACGAGGCGCCACAGGCTTCGCCGATACTTCGGGCCACCACTGTGAGCCCCAAAGCCGAGGGCAAGGTGCCAAAATCCAAAAGAAGGCATGCCGTGACATTTTGGCCATCTACCTGACGCGAACCATCGGCCGTTTGGTATCCGAGTTTGGCCTCAAGGCCCCCGAGAGACAGCGCGCCCACCCCATCACAGACCCGGCCCCAAGCGCCCTCAGCCCCAACCGCCTGAATGCCACGCGGGGCGAGCGACACCGCATCGACCTCGACGTGTTTGCGGGCCGAGCCCTCTCTTCCTCGGCACACCAAGAAGTTCCGCGCCTCGGGCTCCACAAAAAGAAGATGCTCTGAAAAATCAGGCGAGACATCGAGGCTACCCAGCGAAAAAAAAGCGCGCCCATCGCGGCTGTAAAAAACTTTCACGCTTGGATCTTCACAAGAGCCAGGCACACAGCTCGCCCCGCAAGCAGTCTTTGCGCTACGCACCCTCAGCTGAAGAAGCGATCGCGGAATCGCGGTTTCAAAGTTCACCTGCATACAAGCGGTCACGTTTTGCCCATCGATCACATCGAACCCGTCCAAGGTGCGGTATCCTAGCCCGGCAGCGCCCCCCCCTTCGGCCAGCACCCCATCTTCATCACATACACGCCCTCGAAACACCTGAGCAGAAGTCGGCACAATCCGCTGCACTTCAGGGGCGAAGGCTTGGTACACAAAGTCCGCGTTTTTCCAAAATCCGTTGAGCCGGTAGCGCAACCGCACGTAGAGATCTCGCCCGTCAAGGGGCAGGTCATCCACCGTCACCGTACTCACCGGGCCAAGCGCCGGCGACGCAAACAGATCCCGCGCGCCCTTTTCTGACCCTATCCGAAGGGCCCAGTTGGTCACCCCCCTTCCGTTGTCGGTCCAAGAAAAGGCCTGAGTGCGCCCCAAAAGCGCCTGCCCGGGCGAAGGAGAGACCATGGTGGGCCCGTGCAAAAAACAGGCTTCTTTGCGGCTGATGAACGCGCCGACCGCACTTTGGCTGCACGACGAAAACTCCGTACTGGGGCTCACGTTGGCGTCCATAATAAAACCGCCACCACACCCCGCCTCACGATCGTGCCTGGCCCCAAAATTGTGACCGATCTCATGCGCAACCAAGGTCACCAAGTTTTCTTCTGAAATACCGACATTGAATGGCTCACACAGCGCTCCGACAAAGGCAACGCCCACCGTGGCTCCCCCCAAACGCCGCCCAGTAAAAAGATGAACTGCGCCCGCTTGTGGATATGTCCGATCTCGATAATCCGCGAGCTCGAAGATCATATCGTCTGCCCCCAGGGCCGTGAATGGATCTTCGGCCGTCTCGAAGACCACCAAATCGGTGACGACAAATCCCGTCTGGAAGGTCTCGCGGTAGATGCCGTCGACTTGGTTCAGCGTGCTCAGAATCTGGGTTGCTGCTTGGCTACCTGCCTTCTGAAAGTACTCGTAGTCGGCGATCAGTACGAGTTCAATCAGCCTGGGGTTTGGAGGCGCGACCAAAGCCGAAGAGGGCTTCGGCGAAGACACCGCGGCCGAAAACTCTGGGCCCTCACCCACAACCCGGCAGTGCCCCGCTTCGGCCTCATCGAAATCGGTCAGTGGACGCACGGTGAGAGCGGCACCCAACACCCCCTCGACCGTGTACCGTTTCTGTTCAAGCATGAATGTCCCCTCGACGACCCCATCGAGGACATGGACCCGCACCCATGCGCCCGGCCGCGCATCCATCACGCCTTCATAAAACGCGCCTTGAACCGCCGTTTGAATCACGCTTTTGTGCCCAACCTGGGTCACTTTGAAGCCTGAGGACAACAAGCTGCTCTTGCGAAGAGACCACTGAAGATGCTGCCCTTCGAAAACAAAACCGAGCTCAGCACCGTCGGTGTTGCTCAAAAGAAGCTTAGAAGTGGACGCCGGCTCAGGCGCGCAACCCCAAACAATGACGAATGTACACAGTCGGGTCACTCGCGCCCAGGGCGAACCACCGCGTTTGGGATTCGCACGCTTCCATCGGATCTCCATGGTGTGGTGACCGATAGTCGATCGGGGCTTCAAGAGCCATACGTATACCTACCGGAGCAAAAACTGCGGCCTTTCAAAAATGCGCCATCCCGAACAACCAGAACAAAGTCAGCGGAGGTTGATGCGCACGCTGGCGACACCCACAATCGATCGGTTGCGCACCGCTTTGACCTCGATGGTATGGGTGCCCACCGCACCGGCCGCATTCCACAAGACCGTCGCCGGCGCAGGGCGGGCCGCTATCGGCCTACCATCCACACTGACCAGAACATACTGTACGTCGGGGTCGGCAACAATTTCGATGGGAATCGGACCGGGCGACAACACGGCCTCATTCGCCGGGTGAACGACGGTGACCGGTTGCTCCGCCGGCGGCGGATCAACGGGAACGACTTCAACCCGAAGCACATCGCGCGCGGCGACCTCGTTGCCCTTCAAACCGCGCACTTCGAGAACATGAGAACCCAAAGTGACCCCGCTGGCGTCCCAGACAAGGCTCTCCTGCACACTCCCACGACGAACCAAACGGCCATCCACCACAAGTTCCATCGCGTCTAGGTCACCGTCCACCGTCATGCGAAGAACAACAGCGCCCGGATGGTGCTCGGATCCGTCGAGCGGGCTGACGATGGACACCCGCGAAGGCACCTGCGTTTCTTGTTGCACACGAAAGCTGACCCGTTTCCTCGCCACAATCCGTCCACGGCGAAGCGCGTCGACCCGAACGCCATAAACACCCTCGTCGGCAAATCGCCCATCCCAGCGGTACACACCCGTGGCAGAAGACCCTGCGGTCAAACGCGCACCGCCCACGTAGACCCGAACCTCATCGGCATCACCGGTTTGCTCTACCTCGATCTCTGTCCATCCTGGCGAAAACGACGCACCATCGGCCGGACGCACAATGCTCAGGCGAGCAGGCGTGGGGGTCGGCGTGGGCGTGGGGGTCGGCGTGGGGGTCGGCGTGGGGGTCGGCGTGGGCGTCGGGGTCGGCGTGGGCGTCGGGGTCGGCGTGGGGGTCGAGCTCACCTGAACGGTGATGCGATGGGTGCCCACCAGCGTAGATCCCGAATATGCCTCTGCGACCAGCGTATGGTTCCCCTGGGAAACCGAACCGGCATTCCACACGACGCTGGCCGGGGGCGGGCTCGGAAAGCCGTACACGCCATCAATACTCACCCGGACGAAGTCGACCGATGCCGCGGCTTCCACCCGAATGGTGACCGCTTGTGGCCCCAATACCGCACCATCTTGAGGGGAGACAATGGTGACCGGCCCGGCCCCCTCCCCTTCGTCGACGAGCTCAACCTGGATGGTGTCCGACGCCACGTCCACACCGGCACGCCGGCCGCGCACCGAGATTCGATGGGGCCCGAGCGCCACCCGGGAAGCATCCCATTGCACCGATGCGCCGGATGGCCCCACGAACAAGGAACGATCGTCTACCAAAACCACAATCTCTTCGATGTCCCTGCTCGCCACGGTCACAATGGGAACCACGCCGCGCTGAAGTCTCACTCCGTCGGGCGGGGAGGTCAGCCGGACTGAAGACGCGGGTTGGGCACCCAAACCCGCAAACAAAAGTAAATTGGGCGTCCGCGCATCGAGCCCAAATACAACACCGGGCGTCGCCGAATCCAGCAAGGCCTTGGCGACTTCCTCGGGGCTACGGCTGGGGTTCTCTTCCATAAAAGCCGCAATCGCCCCGGCGACGTGAGGGGCCGCCATGGAAGTGCCGCTGTCCACAAGCGAGGCGGTCGGCCCCGTATACCAAGTCGAAGGTACACCCGTGCCGGGCGCAAACAAGTCAACGCAGGGGCCATCGTTGGAAGCAGCACTGCCTCCAAAAATGGACTTGCGATCGCCGCTGTCGGTCGCCCCGACGGTGATCACTTCCGGCACGCGGCCGGGAGAACGTTCACACGCATCCACACCCTGGTTGCCTGCGGCAACCACATAGGTCAGCCCCGTGGCCACCGACTGACTGACCGCTTGATCCAGGCTGGCGGAGCGGCCGACCCCAAGACTGATGTTGACGACGGCAGGCCGCTGGGCGTTCCGCGTGACCCAATCGATGCCCGATATGATACTCGAACTCGAACCCAAGCCCTGGCAATCGAGCACCCGAACCGGGACAAGGGTCACGTCCTTGGCGACCCCATACGCACCTGAGCCCACGATCCCCGCGACGTGGGTTCCGTGCCCTTCGCAATCGGTCGTCCCACGGCCGTCCTGCACGGTCGTGAACCCCGAATCGACCCGGCCACCGAACTCGCGATGGGACTCGAAGATCCCGGTATCGATGATGTACGCATGGACTCCTTTGCCGGTCGCTCCATAGGTATACCGGCGGTCGAGCGGGAGATTTCGCTGATCAATGCGGTCCAGACCCCAAGGCGCACCATCTTGGGTGTCCTCTTTTTGTACCCAGCCGTCTTCCTCCACCGTTCGAACCCGAGGATCACGACTCAGCGCGCGGGCCTCAGACTCCGTCATGCGCGACAAGAACCCCAAAAAAGCGTGCTCGTAACGATGGACTTCTCGACCCCCGTAGCCGGCGACGAGCGCATTCGTCAGCCTCTCCAGGCCCACTTTACGGACCCACGCCTCGTCCAGGGCGACGATGTACTGCCCCTGGATGGGCTCACTGCTCAGAATAAACTTGGCGGTGGTGCCCACATCCTCGGACGGCACCGGCTCCAGGCACCCCAGGCCGCACAAAGCGAAGACCGTCCAGCCAAATGCATTCTGAGTGATCCATCGGGTGTTGCGCATTGCCAACCCAGCTGCCGGTACAAGAGTGCCCGTGTCAAGGGGGCGAACGCCGCATCCGCAGCTTGGGCCGATTAGGGTTCTCCGGTTCTTCCACGCGCTTTAGGGACTCGCCTCGGACCCAATCTTTCGATAGACACCGGCGCAATTTTGACCAGGAGAAACACCATGACCGCATCCGCAACCCGCATCAGCTTCGGCCTCGGTGCTGCCGTATTCATCGCGTCCAGCCCATTGCTTGCCGAAGACTACAACTTCACCGATCCGAACGGCCGCAACACCGTCGCCCTTCTTCTCGATGCACCTTTTGAGAGCATTCGAGGCGTCGCCAACGGCGTCGAGGGCCACGTCAAACTCGAAAACGACGTGGCCTCCGGGCGGTTTCGAGTCCGCGTGGACAGCATCAAGACCGGCAACACCACCCGCGACCAGCACCTCACGGAAGAGAACTGGATGAACGCGAAAAAATGGCCGTACGTGATCTTCAGTTTTGAAAACATCGCGTTGCCCAAGGACTTCAAGAACGGAAAAGAGCACAAGGTGACCGCAGACGGCTCCTTTTCCATCCACGGGGTGCGCAAAACCCAATCGATCACCTTGCGTCTGCGCTACCTCAAAGAAAGTGAGCTCACCAAGAAGCGGCTTTTGGGCAACCTAGTCCGCGTGCGGGCGGACTTCAAGTTGCGCCTAGCAGACTACAATATCGCTCAGAGTGACTCCAAGTTGAAGGCGCTCGTAGGACTCAAAGTAGGCGAAACCGCAGAGCTCAATATCGATTTTTTTGGCTCGGATCAGGGCACGGCTCTCAGAACAAAAGGGTAGTGCACCACCACTTGTCCGCCTCCGCGCGGTTTGGGAAATCGCCAGCGCCGGATTCTTTTGAGGATGCACCGCTCCACGCGTGCATCACCGAGCGAACTTCTTGCAACTTTCGCGGTGCGCACGAGGCCGCGAGACCCGATCTCAAAACGCACCCTGACCCGCCCCGTCAGGCCCGGCTGCCTTACCATCCCGCGCTCGTAACAGTAACGAATCTGGCTAAGATTCTTCTGAATCACACGACGAACTACGCTCCTCGGCAAAGCATCAGAGACCCTCACCGGACGAGACTCCACCAAGGGTCCACGATCCTGGACAGACTTTTGAAGATCTTCTTTCACAACCGCATCTCCGCCCTGGGACCGGGGCCATCGCCCCAGAGCCGCCGTCGAGGGTCCGGGTAAAACGCCTTTACCCGAACCACCGCGCGTTGCTGCGCCCCATCCCAAAATCCGCGGGTCGCCTACGGACGCTCCACTTCGCCCCTGTCGAACCAAACGAGATGCGCTCATCCAGGCGTGTTTGGTATCCACAAAAACGTCTCTTTTCGGCTGTCCAAGTGCCTTTTGCCACCAGCTTTTGGGATCGAGTCTTGGGTTTTGGGCCTTGTGAGGCCGAAAGGAAGGCCGCAAAGGGCGCTGGGACCGCTTTTTGGGCGCAACGTCCTTTTTCATCCGGGGTAGCCAGACTGCACGTCTTGGTGGACGCACCGGTGTCGGTGTTGTTTTAAAGATAGGCCTGCTCCTTTTTATCAGGACATCCAAGGACTTGTCAGGGAGGCCTTTGCTCCCAGGCACCGTCAAGCAGGTCATCACCCACAAAAGATGCAGTGCCATGACCACCATCAAGATATTCAGCCACCGAAACTCGAGTGCCAATCTCTCTTTCCAGTTCGCGAAGATTGATTTTTCCCCGCCCAGCGAGCGTTCCGTCATCCCGATGATGAGACTTAAGTTATCCTTTTCAAGGACCATGCTTTGCCCTGGCGAAAGCGAACACTCGCCCGCAAGCAAAGCCGCACTTGGGAGCCGGCTTGATGACCAATCCTCAGAAATGTAAACCCGTGCATTCCCGCGGGTCGAATTCCAAGGCGCGACCAAAAGCCACGATCTTTCGGGAAAAAAAGCGCCCGGCAGCGCCAAAGACCTATCAGCCGCGGGCCTCTTCCTTCCGGCCGCCCCCACGTGAAGCCCCAATGAGGCCCTTTGGCCCCAAGAAGCCACCATCGAGTCGCCCCACCAAAGACGCGCAAAAAGCTGAGGGGCAGACCCAAATTCTTGGACGCTCACAGCCCATAGACAGCGAAGCCGGCTGCCCGGTTCCGCGCCCGCTCCACACGACAGAAAAAACGGAGCAACAACCCTCTTGGGCCGCCCCAAAAGCGTAGGAATGTATGCTACGGCGCGTGGGAATGTATGCTATGGGTCCCCCGGCCTATGGGGGGACTCATCGGAGGCGTCTTGGCTCTGGCTGTCGGGCCCGCCGCCGTCTCACTCACCAAACGCGCTCCGAGCGCCGGATGGGCCATCGACGGCTTTGTCATCGTCAGCCTGTTGGGTTTGGTTTTCACCGCTGTTCTTCCCCACGCCATCAGCGTATCAGGCCTTTGGGCACTGGGCTTCATGCTCATCGGTGTGGTTTGGCCACTCCTGTTTGAGCGTTGGCTGTCAGGGCCCGGGCATCATCACCAGGCGGTCACCACCATCGGCCTGTTGGGGCTGGCGGTCCACGCCCTTCTCGACGGTTCTGTCATGGGGCACGAGGGGCCAAAAAGTCCCCTCAGTCTCGGCATCGTACTTCACCGAATCCCGGTGGGCATCGCCATCTGGACCCGCTTGCCCCGTCTTCGGGCATCGTTGGTGCTCGGCTCCGTCGCATTGGCGACGGTGCTGGGTTTTGCCCTAGGTGAGCAGGCGCTGACGCTTATTGACTTCCGAGTCTGGGGATACTTCGAAGCTCTGGTTGCGGGCATGCTCATTCACATCGCGTTTGAGCCTTCCCCAACTTCGAGCCACGATTCTGCGGGCCACCCAAAAGACCGGCTGGCCGGCGGGTTGGGTGCACTTTTAGGGCTTTTCTTTTTCTTGTTCCTCTCTGAGCAAGGGCATGGACACGACCACGAAACGCTGAGCCAAGAAACCATCCACAACGCAACCGAGACCTTCATCCAGCTCGCCCTCGAAAGCTCCGGCCCCTTGCTCCTCGGCTTTTTGGGAGCAAGCCTCCTTTGTGCGTGGCTTCCGGCGCTCGGCACCCGCTGGCTCAAGGCGCCGCATCCATCCCTCGAAGCCCTTAAAGGGATGATTTTTGGCCTGCCTCTGCCTCTTTGTTCATGTGGTGTCGTGCCGGTGTACCAAAGCCTATGGCGTTCCGGGGCCCCGACTGCGGCCGCGATTGCCTTTCTGGTCGCGACGCCGGAAGTAGGCATCGATGCGTTCCTTCTATCGATGGCGCTCCTTGGTACCGAGCTGGCGATCACAAGAATCTTGGTTGCTGCGGTCATCGCTTTTTTGGTCGGTATTGTACTGGCCAAATACGTCCCTCCCAATGTCGACCACGAAAACACCCATGTCCGTGTGGGCCCAGCGTCTTTTGTCGAAGGACTTCGCTACGGTTTTGGTCCTTTATTTCGTCACACCATGCCGTGGATCTTGCTCGGCCTGGGCGTAGCCGCACTCTTGGATCCGGTCTTAGCACCCAACATTTTTGTCGACCTCCCACAAGGCCTAGACGTCGCCATCATGGCCATTGTTGGCTTCCCTGCCTACGTCTGTGCCTCTGGAGCCACGCCTTTTGTGGCCGTCCTCCTGTTCAAAGGTCTTTCCCCCGGTGCGGCGATTGCCTTTTTGATCACCGGCCCCGCCACCAATCTGACCACCGTGTTGATCATGAAAAGACTCCACGGAAAGAAGGCGGCGCTTTTCTTCGCAGCTTTCGTCCCCGCACTCAGTATCGCGACCGGGATTCTTATCAACCTCACGGCCGTCGCCGATGTCCGTGTATCGGCGCCACAGAGATCCAGCCACGAATCCGCCCTTCTCGACGCAGCGTGCCTCAGCATCCTCGCGCTCATCACCATCTGGCACTTGATCCGCGTCGGCCCACGCAGCCTTTTGGCGGAGGTGCTTGAGGGCCTGCACGATCATGAAGGGCACGGGGACCACGCGTACCACGGAGAATAGACCGAGCGGGGGGCAGGGCCCCAAACGAGAGGCGCCACGCCACGCATGGACCGGGGTCGCGATGTGCGAGAGGGTGGGACGACATGCCCTCGGGGCGCATCCCTCACCGGTGAAACCACTTGCCCGGCCGCTCATTTCGGCCGCTGGCCGCAGCCATTGGCCACCATCCCGGGCTCCGGTACAGTCCGAAGATGCCGCTTTTTTCCTCTCTGCTCGTCAAGTTCGCCCTCGTGGCTGGGCTTTTGGTTTTGGCTTCCGGAGCGTGCCGCAGCGGTCCTGAGAAGGCGGTGCCCATCGCGTCCGCACCCCCACCCGCGACGGTAGACGAACTCGGCCTCCACGCCGAGCAGTTCGTCAACCAAGCCGATGCGGCCCTGCGAGCCTTCGAACCCCAGCGCGCCGAGCAGGCCCTCGAACAAGCAGAGACCATCTTTGAAGATCCCAGATTCAAAGAATACCCGGAGGACGACGTCATCCGGGACCGCCACCGCGAACTTCGGAAGGTCCTCCCGCGTGTGCAAGAGGTGGTTCGAAGACGGAAGCTCCAAGCCGAACTCGAACAAGCGCAAGAAAAGATTGAATGGGCGCAAGGAGAACTCCAAGAGAGCATGGGCGCACTCAAGGAAAAGGACCCGAGCGACGAAGAATTTCGGCGAGCCCGAAAAGCGCTCACCACCCTGGAACACGTCATCGACGAGCACGCGCAGCTGGAGTCCAAGGTCCCCCAGTATGGCAGCTATGCGCGCGCTATGAGGCGGCAAACGGAAAAGGATGGGGTCTGGATAAGAAAAGAGCGACTCCAAGTCTTGGTCAAACGACGAAAGAACGAGATAGAGCTTTCATTTTCGATGCTCGATGAAACGGCCCGCGCCCTCAAACAAAAAAACACCGACCAACACCAATTTGAACAGGCCGCGTCCAAGCTGCGCGCGACCTCAAAAACCATAGAAAAGGGTAGAGACCTCGAAAGTCGGGATCCGGCTTACAAGAAAGCCGCTATGCTTTATCGAAAACGACTCCGAAAGACGAAAAATGCGATCGCGAGTCGACATCAAACCTATAGGCTGCAAACGGCGCGACACGAAATCGATGCCCTGAGAGCCGAGCTTCGCTCCGCATTGAAACAAAACGCGGTTCAAGACCCCACACCCGAAGAGCTCGACGAGGCCCAGAAAACGGGCGACACACTCGAAAAAACGCTGAGCAGAGTGAAGCGCCTCGGAACCGAGAGCAAACGCTTTGCCCAATATCTTCTTGCTTGCCGGAGTGAACTCCTAAGGGCGCGGCATCAGATTCGAAAGCAGCGTGTAGAGCTCGTGATTTTGGAAAAGCAGCAAGAAATCGAGGCCGCACTCGAACGCGTGAATGAAAAAAAGGCGCGTATTCGCGAGCCCGGGCCCCAACCTGCGGACTTCCAAGAACTGAAAACAGCGGTGCGATCGACCGAGGTCTTGATTCGCAAATCATCCCAGCTCAGGAAAAAAAGCAGCACGTTCGAGGCCTTCTTGAGCAAAGCCCAAAAGACGCTCAAGAATACACGCTCCGAAATCAAAAGCCGGCAAGCGAACCTTCTGGCCGACGCCCAGACCCAAAAGCTTAACGATGAAGTGCAGCAAATGGAGGACGCACTCGCGCGGGTCAAGGAAAAGGATGCAGAAAAAAGGGACTTCGACCGCGCACACCAGCAAATCAAGCAAGTTCGGGCCGCCCTCCTGAATGGTCATGAAATGGAAGCGAAGTCGAAAACGTACCGAGCGCAAGCACGCAAGGTTCGTCAATGGTTGCAAAAAGTTAAAAAGCGCATCCGGGCCCGGCATCAAAACCTACGAATCGTCCTCAAAAAAGAAGAGATCAAAGACCTCCTTGGCCAACTCGAGAGCGCACAAAAGCAGTCTCTTTCGGGCAAGGCCACCACCCAGGAAGTCGCAGCAGCCATGAACCTCGCCAAAGAGCTCAGGCGAGCCCTTCGGACCGGACGTGAACTGGAGATCAAAGATCGGCGCTACCGATCTTTGGCCGCCAAAACCCGCGCACGGCAAAAGAAAATTGCGGAAGGACTCAAAGATGCCCAGGCGTTGGCAAATTTCAGAGAAACCCCCCTTCAGGCCGCTGAAGAGGGCATGAATCTCATCCGCAAAGCCAAAACGGTTGAGAACCTCTCCCAAAAACACCAACTCCTGGCGCAAGCCCTCGACAAAATCCGCATGTGTCAAAAAAGTGCGGCGAAGTTCATCGCCCGGCGGCCCAAAATCGCAAGGCAAAAACTGCATCTCGGCGAGCGCCAAGTCCGGGCAAAAGACATTCTCACGGCCTGCCGAAAACGGGTACGCACGCTCAACAAGAAAAATCTCAAAATCAAAAACAGTCTGACCTTCTACAAAAACTCCATCGAACCCTTCAGGAAGGGCCGAGACCTCCTCGAGCGAGGCGAGAATCTCGGCGCCCCCCATCGCCGGCGGGCCGCCCTATCCGAAGCCCTTGCCCAGTTTCGATCGTGTGCCAACTACGGTGCCCGGTTTGTCCAAAAACACCCGGATCTCAAAAACACGCGGGTTCCGATCGATGGCCAACAAAAGTCCTTCAAAAAAATCGTCTCCCTCTGCCGAAAAAGTGCCAAGACGACCAAAAAGAAAATGGCAGGCATCTAAGCTCAGGCGCGTGTCGCCGATGGCCCACCCCGGATTTGCCCTGATACCACCTCCACAGGCCCCGGTTCGCCGGTACCTCGAAAGGGAATTGGCCCAATTTTCGCGAACGACGCCGTACCGGGCCTCGTCTGAGAAACCAAGGCCGTGTTAACTCAAGAGAGTCCCATGCGGATGTGTCCTACATGCGGATCCGTCTACGTCCGCGACATCAGCTTCTGCGGACTCGATGGCCAGCCCCTGGTCGAGCAGACCCAAGATCCCATGATCGGCAACACCATCGACCGCTACCGCATCGTCCGACTGCTGGGGGCGGGCGGAACCGCACGGGTCTACGAGGCAACCCACCTGTTCATCGAGAAGGCCTGCGCCCTCAAGATTCTTTACGGTGACCTGGCCTCAGACAAGGCCATCGCCAAACGCTTCCACCGAGAAGCGCAAGCCATCAGCGAAATGCAGCACGAAAACATCGTGCGCGTTGAAGATTTTGGACAAACCCCCGAAGGGGTTCTGTTCATGGCCTTGGAGCTCTTGAAAGGTCAGTCCCTCGCGGAAATGCTCCACACCGAAGGGGCTTTTTCGCCCTACCGCGCCGCGCAAGTCACCCGCCAAATCGCGGCCGGCCTCGGAGCGGCCCATGCCAAGGGCTTCATCCACAGAGACCTGAAGCCCATGAACGTCATGATGGCGGACGACGGAAAAAACGACATCGCCAAGATCTTGGATTTCGGACTGGTACGACTCCTAGAGCAACCGATGGAGCAGTCGCAACTGACTGCGCGGGGACAGCTCTTCGGCACCCCCAGTTACATGTCGCCTGAACAAGTCTCCGGGCGCGAGGTCGACGCGCGCTCAGACCTCTACTCCCTTGGCGTGGTCCTCTATGAGCTGCTGACGAGCAGCCCGCCTTTCACCGGAGACCTCAACACCATCACCGCGCAAAAGCTGGCGGAAATGCCCAAGCGTCCGGCCGACGAACACAGTGGCCTAACGAACCTCGTGATGGAGCTTTTGGCTCGAGACCCCCTCGAGCGGCCGCAGACGGCCCAAGAGGTGATTCGGCGAATCGACGAACTCAATATAGAACCCACCAAACGCACCGACGGCACGTTCCGAGCACCGCCCCGAGCGGTGTCCGATCCCGATAAGTGGTCTTTCGACAACGCAGAACCCGAGCCTTTGGCCATTCCGTTGGCGACCGACAGAGACCCTTTGTCTTCGGGGCCAGCGCTTCATGACTCGCGTCCCAGCGCGCGCCATCCAAATGGCACACAAGCCAGCAAGACCCCATGGCTGGTGGCTGCCGGCATCTTGATCCTTTTGGTGCCGGCCATCATCTACACGGGCTTTCGCGCCCCTACCAGCATTAAGGTTGTCGAACTGGACGTGCCGCCTGAGATCGAGCAAACCGCCCCCCCTACGCCCCAAAAAACGCCACGAACAATCGAACCAACCGCGGCCAAAGATTCTGGGCCGCCCCAAACAACGATTCCAGCCAAAACGAAAGAGCCTCCAAAAGAAACCCCTTCTTTGTCCCCGCAAAAAGACAACGAGCCCAGCGCCCCGAAGGAGGACGCCCCCCAAGACCCGCCCCCAAGCCTAGAGACCATGTCCCAAGACATCCACGCCCGCCTCAAAGAAAAAGGCCTAAGCTGGACGGATCTGCTCGAAGCCGACAGTCAACCGGCCCGCCAGTGGCGTTCTTATAAACCCAAAAGCCCGCCTCCCGCCGATCGTCTTCAGGAGTCCTACGTCACCCTTATCGAGGCCATCGACAACATCGATGTGAACCGAGACTTCCTCGTCGCCAAGCTGGCCCGCGTGCAAAAGGCCCTCAACCGCAGCGCCTCGAAACACAAAACCACGACGGAACTCAAACGTCGACATCGCGAGATTGACGCGCGCTTGGGCGCCTCATCAAGCCAGGGACTCGAGCCTAAAAGCCTCGCTCAAGAAATCACCAAACTTGAAAAAGAGGCCACGAAACACGCTTTGTCTGCCCCGCGGAAGCGGCGCCCATCAGGGCCAAGCCGCCGCAAAAAAAGCGATGGGCCCGATCCCCTCGACAGCGCGCTCGAGCGGTTGACCAAACAAACCGAGGCCAAAAGCTCAACCATCGCCGGACAACAAACCCCTTGAAGCTTTAGTCGAACAACACCACCTTCCGGGATGATCGCGCCTGGGACATTTTGCAAACACAAGCGGGCACGCTCTGCTGGTTCCGGCGCACAATAGATAAGATCCGACTTGCCCGGTAAGCTATCGTGAGCTTCCTACAGAAAAGTAGACACGGGTTACGCTGCTTTCTTCATGTCTCCTAGCTCGTACTCCACCGGTGACATGTAGTCGAGTGTGGAATGCAAGCGCTGACGGTTGTAGAAAATCTCGATGTATTCAAATAGGGCGGATTTTACTCGCTGATGACTGTTCCAGAGTTTGTCTGGGAGCAGTTCCGTCTTCAGTGAATCGAAGAAGCTCTCCACCGGGGCGTTGTCCCAGCAATTTCCCCTTCGACTCATGCTTTGTTCTATCCCGTGCAGTTTGAGAGTGCGCCGAAAAGCATGTGAGGCATATTAAACGCCTTGGTCACTGTGGAAAAGCCTCGGAGCTTCTCCTCGGTGCGTGAGTGCCATAGAAAGGGCATCTATCGCTAGATCTTCACCAAGATGTTCGGCCACGCACCAGCCTACAACGCGCCGAGAATAGAGGTCCAGAATAACACAAAGATAGAGCCACCCTTGGTGGGTCCGGAGATAAGTAATATCCGACGCCCAAACCTCATTGCACTGCTTTCGGATAAACTCTCGATTAAGGATATTGGGAGCCCTCCGAAGATTATGATTGGACTGAGTCGTCTTCCGAAATGACCGTCTCTTCTTAGCTCTGAGGGCGTCTTTACGCATCATTCGCTCCACCCGAGGCCGGCTCACTTGGACACCCTGCGCCCGGAGTACGCGATGAATTCGGGGACTGCCATAAACGCCACGATTCTCTGTAAAGGCCTGACGGATGCGTTTCATGAGTTGCCTGTTTTCATGGGATCGCGCTGAAGGTTGGTGCTTCAACCACTTGTAGTAACCGCTTCGAGAGACCTCGAGCACTCGACACAAAAGATTGACTGGATAGCAGGCCTTCTCCACCTGGATAAATCGGTATTTCACTGACTTTCCTTGGCAAAGAAGGCCGCGGCTTTTTTTAGAATTTCCTTCTCCATTTGAAGCTCGCGGACCTCTTTACGCAAACGCTTGAGTTCTTCTTCCGGGGTCTCAACCTCGCCTACGACCTCAGTCGCAGTCTCTTTTCCTTCTGCCATCGTCCACCATTTCCACAGGGTTGTATGCCCTATGCCAAGCTCTTGTGCGATCGCCTTAAGCGTCTTGTCACTTTCTCTTACGAGCTCAACGGCTTGGGCCTTAAAATCTGATGTAAATCTTCGTGTTTTCCCGCGGCTTCGGGCCATCTTGTACACTCTCCTGGAGGAAAGGCCTCCGATTAAGTGTCTACTTTTCTGAGGAGGGCCAATCGGGACCGGGACCAGGACCGGGACCAGGACCGGGACCAGGACCGGGACCAGGACCAGGACCGGGACCAGGACCGGGACCGGGCAAGTCGGATCTTATCTATTGTAGGCCGGAACTAGCGCCAACGTAGTTTTCGGGGAAGCCGCATGCCTCGGCCCCGGCGCTCGATGATCAACTTTCGTGGTTTGGCAAAAAGAGCCTCGCGATCTTTTTTGGTAAACACACCCCAGTAGTATGTGCCCCGCCGAAGGTTTTTGAGGGTGAGGCTATGGGCGTCGGTGCTCCGGCGAACGACGGAACGCTCAAGAAGCTCGGGGTCGCGTGCGAGCACCAAGTCGTACCCCAGGGCACCTGCCTTCGGACGCCAAGAAAACTTCACACGGGCGCTCCGCCCCGGAACTTTGACCCGGGACGCATCGTCCGGTGACAAAAGAAATTCCTCAATCTGTTGAAAAACCCGGACGCCACTAAAAGGCGATCGGACGCCGTCTTTAGAAACGCTGCGTACCCGCCAGTAAAACCGACCGGGTGCATCAGTGCCAAAAACCCACTTCGCTTCTCCGAGACTTTTTTGCACGACATACGCCGTAAACCCGGCATCTTGGGCGATCTCAAGCTCGTAGCGTGTCCCGGGTTCGGGGGCAGGCGCCCATTGAAGCGAGATCGGTGTGCCCTGAGCCACGCGAAATCTGTTTTCGGGCATGGCAAGCTTCGGCGCCATCGGCGGCTCTGGTGGCTTTTTGACGGGCAGCAAAGCCGCCTTGGCTGCGGGCAACACCGTGCGACTTCGGCCCGAGGGTTTTTGGATCCTTGCACGGCCCCGCTTGACCACCACTTTGACCATCTGGGCGTCCTCATCACGACTGGACTCGCCAAGAATGACCACGGTGTTGGGTTCAAGTCTCATGCGCTCATCGGGAGGCACCCGAATCTCAGCGGTACCGTCGTCGGCGGTTTGAACCCAGGTTCCTGCCTTAAACCCCATGCCGACGGCCACCGGAATCCACACCGTTTGCGCTTGACGATGAAAACGAACATCACCGGACTTGGCGAGGCACACGTAAGGACCGTCTTCGGACCGGGATTTGCACCCGAACGCCACGAAAGAAGCCGCCGCCAAGAGGACAAAAAGTGAGAACCGCGGGGCCCCAAGTGGTGTGAGCCGACAATTTGCGGCCCAAAGCGTGCCACCACGCCCCAAGGCAAAACCGAGCCTCGCGGTGCGGTCAGGCCTCGGCACGAATCCGCTTCTCCGCATGTTGACCCGGCACTCCGACGGGAAACGCCAAGCGAAGCCCTAACTCGTCGGCCTCTCGGGTGACTTCGGCCCTGGCATCGTGGGCATCGAGAATAGAAGTGATGTCCTTCAAGGTCTCCTGAATGATCTCCTTGCTCGCGCCGCCACCGAGGTACCGCACCGACAACACCAGATACGCGTCCTCGTGCAAAACACTGACCAACACCTCGCGGGCCTTGCTCATCTGCACCCCATGACTCACCAAGTGCTGCACGGCGGCTCGAATTTCGCTCTCCCGAGCATCCAAGCGTGGAAACAAAACCGCGTTCGGGGCATCAAAGTGAATCGAGACCCCTTGGGCGTAGAGCTGCGAGCGCGCGTAGGCGATGGCCTCGCGCACCGTCGATGCAAAATCTAGACGCCGACTCGACATCGAGGCGATGGCTAAGGCCTGTTGAAGAGAGCTCACCGCCCCCGTCGAAAGGTTCAGCAAGCGAGCCTGACGATCCCGCAAGTCTTCCATAGGCCGATTGTGGTCGATGGGTTCACTCGTCACCGCCTGAATGCTCTGGAGCATCGATGCCAAATCGGTTTCCAGGCGTTCTGACATCTGCCGCTGGAGCGTCTCGGACTCATCTTCGCTGATACGCTGCTGAATGCGAAGCACATCTTCGTCACGCTTCCTGAGCGACGATGCCATAGAGTCAAGAGAGCGAGCCAGCTGCCCCACTTCATCACGCCCACCGACGACTTTCAGGGCCTCAAAGTTGCCCTCGGCGACCCGTGCCGCCTGGGTATTCAGCTCGCGCAGCCTGCGGGTCAGGCTGCGCGCGAAAAGCACCGAAGCCAAAAGTGCCAACATGGCCACCACAAAAAACGCCCGCAGAACCTGCCCGGCCAACGCACGGACCGATTTTAGGGACAAATCCCCGGGCAACGAAACAAGCACCTCGAAGTCTCCCGCACGGGCCCGTTCCTCGGTAGGCGGATCTGCCCCAAGCACACCCGCGGTTCGAAGGAGCGCATCTAGACCCAAGGGGGACCCTTGATCCACAGACTTCGTACCGCCCTCGGTCCCGTTGACCTCGAGCGTCTGACCTTTGTTGTCGATCAGCGAAACGTGAAGCTCCTCGGGCATCGTGCGGCTATCAAAGAGCTTGTGTGCCGGAACCAGGCCGATGGCCACGCGGCGGCCAAGCCGGGCGCTTAGCAGGACCCCCAGATTGGGGACCAATGCCGTGTACCCCTGAGAACTTGCCTTTTTGAGGGCCATCGCCCTCAAGGGTTCGTCGAGTCCCGTACCCACCATCGGCGCCCGACACACGAAACGCGACGTTCGGGCGGGCTTTTCACACTGCTCAATACTGGAAAATGCCCCCTTGGCCACTTCCAGCGTATTGCGCGCGCCCACGATCAACCTCAGACGATCGTGCCAACCTGATACGCGGGCTTCGAAGGCCTTCGCCATAAGTTGAGCACTTCTCACCGCCAACCCGTGTGCATAAAAACCCCGGTCTCGCTTGGCGTGGACCAGCGTCTTGACGGCAACACTGGCCACCGCCGCCAAGGTCACCAGCAACATCACCGCCAACACCTTGACCCAAAGACCCAAAACCGCTCGCTGGGCCTTCTTGGCCTTCAGAGGCCGCCCATCCCGGGAACGAAGCGCATCCAAGGTTTCGTGGCGACTCGTTTGCGACTGGATGCCGGAGGCTGAGGCCGCAAGCGACACCGGCGCGCTCACATACTCCCAAACCGCCTCGTTTGTTTGGGAAGATGGAGAAACACCCGCTCTACCCGCATCGGCCAGCGCCGCAAATACACGTTCAAGCCTCTCTTTGGGAACGTTGTCGTACCGTATCAACGTCCGGCCGTCTGCTGAACCAAAGTGCCGGCTCACCAGTCCCCCGAACTTCAAGCAAACGCCATAGCGGGGCACCTCAAAGCGGACCTCCACCGGCGTATCCACCATGGGCGCATGCCCCGAGGCCTCTACCCACGCAACGCCTCGGGACAGTTCGGAGACGACGACGTGAGACAGGTGGGCAACTTGGGTAAAATGTCTTCGCAAAATGGGCCGAGGCGGGCCGGCACTGTCCGTAGGCAATGGCGCCCTAGATCTAAGCTTTTCTGCACGTCTCAGTTCGTCAAGGATCTTTCTAACCCTAGCCAATGATGGGCGCTCGCTCGGATCCTTCTTAAGCATCCCAAGCAGCATGTCTTCGATGGCCTCAGGCAAGTCGGTGGCAAACGTCCTCGGGCTTGCTGGCGCCTTTTTGACGTGTTGAATAAGAAAGGAGCGGGGATCGTCCGCAAGAAAAGGCATGCGTCCCGCAAACATTTCATAAGCCATAACCCCCAGGGAATACACATCGGCCTCAGACCCCACATCCTCACCGCCAAGCTGCTCCGGAGAAATATACGCTGGCGTGCCCATGACCGCCCCTTCTTCGGAGCCATCGAGCTCAAAACCCAATTTTGCAATTCCGAAGTCCAAGAGCTTCACAAACAGCGTGTTTCGGTCATCAACCAGGAACACATTGGCGGGCTTGATGTCTCGATGGATGATGTTCTTCTGGTGGGCAGCCTCAAGAGCGTCACAAAGTTGATCCAAGATCTCGACCGCATCCCCAACAGATAGACGACGCCCATAGATCTCGTCCTCCAGGGTTCGGCCCGTCAGCCACTCCATCACGAAATAGCTGCGCCCATCTTCCAAAGCGCCAAAGGCAAAGATATCTACGATATTGGGATGGCGAATCTTGTTGACCGCCCGAGCTTCATCCACAAATCGACGTAGGATTCCGGCGCGATCACTTAGGTTTCTAGAGAGGACCTTGACCGCAGCATCCTTGCCAATGACCGGGTGAGCCGCCCGGTACACGGTACCCATGCCGCCTTCGGCGACCTTGGAAACCACCTTGTACTCCCCTACCGCTCGACCAGCGGACAATTCGTCCGCCGGACGGTCCTGGGCCGATGAGCTCGGCGCGACCTCACAGAGGGTTGACGTCTGTTCCCGCACAGGCATACGCGCAGTCAAAAGAATACAAGATGCCCCCCAGCGGGTACACCGCCACGGGTCCGGTGCGCTCCGTGCTTTCAGTCTTGGGGTTGGGTCCGCCGGTCGCCCTACAGGGACGGGGCAAAACCTTCCTTGTCCGACTTGTCGTTTTGCTGCCGCTTGCCCCTCGAAACTCAGGGCTCACACTCAAGCTTGAACCGCCACTCCATCTGAAGGGCCAGATACTCGTCATGGAAAGGATCCAGTTCAAGCGCCTGGCTCAACGCTCTAAGCGCCTCACCATAAAGACTGTTCGAAGCAAACGTTCTTGCATACCCCTCATGTGAGGCCGCCTCTTGAACGTGCTCTGGAAATACTTCCGCCCATATTCGCCTAAGGGATTCAAGGCCAGCTTCGGAACTTTTGGCCGCCTCAATGCGGTCCTCCGCACGAACAAAACCATGGGCAAAATCGTAGCGTACGCGGCTTTCGGGGTCCGCCCAAAACGTTGCTTGATACTTCAAGATTTGTGCCGCCGTCATGACTTGAACCGCCCCGAGCGAGTTGCGGGTGGGCATATACGACAAAAGCTGGGAAAGCTCTTTGACCCTCTCTTTGATCTGCCACGCTTGGGCCGATGGAGATAGGTCGAGCGCTCCGTAGATATCGCCACGGGCATAGGCTTCGAGGAAAGGCCGCGCAACTTCGTAGGCCAGGTCCCAGGTCGTCGTACCACGCAGAAGATCATTGTCTTCCGATGCCACTTTGGGCAACGTTTCTAGATACGACGAAATCGAGGCGCTCTGTTCGTCGGAAAGACCGACAAACTGTAAACCCACGCCCTGTTTTGCCCCGCCGGCGTCCCCTTGGTCGCGGGTGTGGACCACTGTCGCTTTCAGCTTCTCTTTTTGACCGGTCGGTAAATACAAATCGAGCGAGACCGGCGCCCCAGGCGCGAGCGGCGAGTCCAAACACACAAAAAGCCCACCGACTGAAATATCTTCAGTCCACACCAGTTGAGGTGTCGGAGCCTGGGAGCCATCGGATTCAACCAAGACTCGGACGGAGTGCGGGTATCGATGATGTTGTCTAAGATTGTCCACGAAAAGCGCCCACAGGATATCACAAGGCCGGCGAAAAACAGCCTGTGCGCGTGTGTCACCGCGTATGCGCGGCGTTGCGGACCTAGCGGGGGAGGAAACGAATGTTGTCCAAGAATATGGTTCCGCTTCCGGTTCGATTGAAGTTGAGCACAAAAGAGCCCATCCGCTTGAAGTCCAAGTCGCCCCGTTTCAAAAATGCGTCGAAGGGAATGACCACTTCCTTCCAGGCCTGGGTGACACCGCCTGGGAGGAACTCCGCAAGTTGTCCAGCCTTGACCGAGTCACCGGCCAACTGAAGCATTTCGTCAGCGAGACCCACCTCAAAGTCCTCACCCCCTTTTTCGCTCCGCACCATAAACGACAAGGAACCGAAACGAGAAAGGTCCTTCACTGCCCCCCCCTGGGCGTTGAGGAGCGAGTAGTACCCACACCACCCATCCATCCTCTTATCGAATCGAACCTGAAGACTTCGTCCGCGCGACCCGTAAACCGATTTTTTGACCCGCTTCACGGAGCACGTAGATGGCAAGCGTTTAAACACAGCGGAACGCTGGCCCATCAGGTTGAGATCGCTGTGATCGAAGTCATCGAGCAAAAGCGGCCCCTTTTTGGCCGCATGGGCTGCGGGCAAGATCTCACCCTTTTTGTGAAACCGAAGCTCATCGAGCCAAAACTTGCCCGTACCCTGCTCGCTGAACAAAAGATCCAACGAAATCACCCGAGCCAAATCAATCCCTCGAAAATCCTTGAGAGGAACATCGACCCTCTGCCATTTGGTGGTCAGGCCTTCGGGCAAATATCTTCGAACCGAGCCAACTTTTCTTGATTCTCCGCGAAGCTGAGCATCCACATCGTTGAGCCCAATCTCAAAGGACAGGCCCGGACGCGCGGCCTTCACCCAAAACGAAATCTTCTCGTAGTCCCGAAGATCGCTGAGGAGCATCATATAGACCCCCACGAAGCCCTTCTTGAGCCGCACATAGGAAATGCGGTGGGAGCCAGGCTCGGTTTTGTAGCCGCGGGGAGGGACCGGAAAATCGGTCTTGGCATCGAGGCCAAAACGCGCGTCGTAGGCCACGTTGGAGGCACTCGGACGCCGCTGGTACGTGCCCATTTGTCCGCGCCGGAGCTTGAGTTGAACACTCTTGTCAGGGGTGAACCTGGGGGCCTTGCCCAGAGGGACCGACGCCAGACCACTCGGGGTAAAACACAGGCAGCTCAGAAGAAAAGCAAGGGGCGCAGTGAAGCGCAACGAGTCAGTGGGCTCGCGCATGAATCATCCTACTATGGATTGTAGAGCACGCAGAACGAACAACAAGCGCGATCAGTCGGCCAGGTGACACCCGTCACGCCCGTGGACGCCACGATAAGGTGTAAGCCCTAGACCTCCCTATGATTCCTCAGGGTTTAACGAGGATTTCCTCGATTTTTGTCAAAAATGCGGGGTCGAGCCCGTTGGCGCGGGCGACCACCCGACCCGTGCCATCCAACAGCAAAATCCTAGGGATCTGGGTCTCACCCAGACTGTCGGCAAACCGAAAATCGGGGTCGCGATACACCGCGTAGCCGACCTGCGCCTCGCGGACGAAACGTTGCACGTCTTCTTGGGATTCGCCGACGTTGACTCCGACCACCACCAGGGTCTTGGGGTCATGGTTTTCGGATAGGCGCCTGAGAGCCGGAATGGCCCGTACACAGGGCGCACACCAGGCCGCCCACAAGTCCACCACGGCGGCCCGACCGCGTATCCAAGCGCGGTAGGGAGGCTGATTCTGGGCAATGGGAATGGGCTCCACCGAGCCCACCGAACCCACCGGGAGAGCCCGACAGGCGAGAGCACCGGATACCAACCCCAAGGCAATGACCCCAGCCACCGATGAACGCCTCAGAATGTGCCCCCCCACCCCAAGGAGAACACATCCATATGCAAATCGTTGCTGCGCTGGTAGCGAAGATAAGAAATATCAAAGGTCTCCGACCCGACCTGGGCAGATCGCGCAGGATTCAGTAAGAACACCAATTTGAGGCCAAATTCGTGGGCATGCAAAGGCGCCAGGTCGGAGTCGCTGGTCCGTGCCGCCTCCAGATCGAAGTCGACCGGGATACGCTCGTGGAAAAAGTCGACACCGTCTTGGGTGTGGTACCGGTAAGATCCCCGAACGTAGACCGTCCGCAAAAGGTACTGATAAAACTGCGTATCCACCGTATGCGCTTGTAAATCAAAGCTATCGACGTAAAACCGATAACCCGCTTTAAGGGTCGAGCGGCTCCACGGTACATGCTGAGCAAGACGCATCGCCGCCGCATGGCGAAAACGCGTATTGGGAAATTTTTCGTCCACGAAACGGTCGGTTCCGGCCAGTGGAACCGCGTTCCAGGTGGTTTGGAGGGTGCCAGTCTGCAGGGTCAATCCGTACGAAACCGACGCGATCGTCGTGGGTGAAAGAATCTGTGTAAAACCTACATTGCCGTTGTAGCTCGCCCGTGAGGTCACCCCGGTATCAAATCCACGGTGCGTCAACCGATCGAAAAGGTCGACGTTGGCCAGCCCGCTCAACGACAAGGTTGCGTTGTCATCGGCCAAGCTTGCTCGAAAACCGAGACCCAAGAAAAACGAAAAAGTCGTTTCTTCAAAGTGGCTTCCGTATCGAACCGTCCACGCGTGCTCTTCGTTCGGCTCATAGGTGGTGGTGACGTCTATCTTGCCGGCTTCTGTGACCCGCGACGCCTGCGAAATGGCGTCGACGGCATCAGCCGAAGCCGAAGTCACCAGGTCAACGGGAAAAATGATTTGGTGCGAGACCCTGGGGCTTTGCCGAAACACCACCGAGCCCATGGGCTGCACGACCGTCAACGCTTCGTTGCCGGGCTCACCTGAGGCACCGTCTTGAGACTGAAAGCCCTTTCCCTCTTGAACCATGTAAGAAAACCGAAACGAAAGCGCCTCCAGCACCAGGCCCGTCGGGTCTTCTTCGCCTAAGTCCGCCCCCAAGCGCGCGTCCGGCTCGAACGCCGCAGACCTGCCGGCCACCTGGGTTTGCGCCCACGCCCCCGGGACCATCAATCCGACGAGGGCGATGATCGTCCACACCGCCCTACCCAAGTCGGCCGGCCTTTTGGGCCGTGGTTCAGTTTGTGCAGGCACAGCCCCCCCCAGCGGGATTGCCGTCGCCGCCCCCCGCACCCTCCCGGGAGGTCAAACGCTGACGACGTGCCGCCGCCTCTAGGGTGTTCTCGGTCAGCTGCATCGTCGGATCGGACAGATACTGCCTCCGGTTTTGCGGAACAACGGAACAGCCCGCCAACACCAGGAGGCAAAAAAGGGCCCACACCCGTGATGTGGCCGCCAGGACTGCGCACGCCTTCGATGGGTTCACGTCAACCTACCCCCAATCCGTGTGCTCTTGCCTGAATTACGGATGGGGCGCAAGCCTCTGCCCCACCCGCGTTGACACCCAGCCGACCTCTCGACAGCATGGGCAAAGCTGGGAGGCACCATGAGAGTACTGGTCACCGGAGGCGCCGGGTTCATCGGTTCACACATTTCACAACGACTGCTCGAAGACGGACACGAGGTTCGAATCCTCGACAACCTCTCTACCGGGCGCATCGAAAACATAGAGCGCTTTCGGGACAATATCACCTTCTTAGAAGGCGACATTCGAGACGAGTTGGCCCTCAAGACGTCGGCCCAAGGGTGCGACCTCATCTACCATCAGGCGGCTATCGTATCGGTCCCCTACTCGGTCGACCACCCGGAAGAAACGATGGACGTCAACATCGGCGGGACCCTCAACGTCATCCGCTCGGCGAGCCGCCATGGCGTCAAAAGGGTCGTGTTCGCAAGCTCGGCGGCTGTATACGGTGACGCCCCAGAGCTCCCCAAAGAAGAATCCATGATTCCGGTGCCCATTTCTCCGTATGGAGCGGAAAAAATAATGGGGGAATACTACGCAAAGATGGCCACCCGCCTCTACGGCGTCGAGTGCGTCGCGCTTCGCTACTTTAACGTTTTTGGCCCTCGCCAAGACCCGCGGTCGCCCTACTCAGGTGTGATCAGCGTTTTTGTCGACCGGGTGCTCTCCCGAAAGTCGCCCACGGTTTTCGGCGATGGTCATCAGTACCGGGACTTTGTGTTTATCGACAACGTCGTTCAAGCAAACATGCTTGCGGGTACATCGGACAAAGCCCCCGGCGAAGCCTACAACGTAGGCCTGGGCCAAAAGACATCGCTTTTAGACCTTCTCAGCGCGCTCCAAGAGATCACGGGCTTCTCGTTCGATCCGGCTTTCGCAAAGCCGCGGGAGGGTGATATCCGAGAGTCGGTTGCCAAGATCACCAAAATAGAAACGGAGCTGGGATACAAACCCACCGTGGGCGTCAAGGAAGGTCTTCGGCGCCTTTGCGACTACGAGCGGGGTCTACGAGAGGGCCTCAATGAGGTATCATGCTAGGGCTTGCTTCACGACGACAAAAAGCCGAACAAGACCGCTGAGGAGCTGTTTCAACAAGCCCTTGGGTACCAGCAGCAAGACCTGAACGAACAAGCCCAACAAGCGGTCATACAGGCGCTCAACACCCCCCCTCAGGACCCGGCGCTCTGTGTGAAGATCGGTTGCTTTTTGGAATCGCGAGGAAAACTCGTCGAGGCAAAAATCGCTTATGAACGGGCGATTGGCATGGACCCCACCAGAGAGGATGCCCATGGCTTACTCGGCGCTGTCCTTCTACGCGTCGGGGAGCGAGAGACCGCCCAATGCGTCCTGAATACGTGGGCGAGCCTGACCAAAGACCCCGTGGCCTCTCGCCTTCGCCTAACCTCCCTTTTGATGCGGCTGGGTGAGTTTGAATTTGCCCGGGACCTTCTCGAGGTTGTGGTCGATCTCGACCCCAAACAACACGAAGCCTACCGCTGTTTGGGTGAAATTCTATCCTGCCTAGGCGACACCGAAGGAAGTATTGCTGCCTTTGAGCGGGGAAGACGGCTGGTGCCGAACGACCGCAAGACAGCGCTCAGCCTCGGCGTTGCCTTGTCTCAAGCCGGTCGCCACGAAGAAGCGGTGCAAGTTCTTGCACCCGTCGTCGACGGTTCTTCGGAGTCCAGCAAGGCCCTGCTCTCTCTTGGTCGATCGCACCGTGAAACCGGAGATCTCGAGACCGCGGTCAAAATTTTGGAAACGGCCCGAGACTCCGACGCAAGTGTCTCAAATGCCCATCTTGAACTCGGCCAAACCTACCGTCTCTTGGGCCACAGCCACAAAGCCAAACAAGCACTCGAGCAAGCCGCATCTTTGGCCCCCAATTCAGGCGAGGCGCATTATCAGCTCGGACTGATCTTGCTCGAAGCGGGCGACATCGAACGTGCCAAACGAGAACTGGCGTGCGCTTCGGTACTCATGCCCAACGACGCGATGGTGTCCCAGGCCCACAATCGCCTTCAGAGCTACCGCGCGCCCACCGACAACCCTCTGGACGTATGCGTGTCCGATGCGAGCGCCGACATCATTCAGGATGCGCAGTTCACCGGGAAGCTTGAGGCTTTTCCGGTCACCAATCTTGTCGAGTTCCTATCCCACAATCGCTCAACGGGAACGCTGCTTATCGCTTCCAACACAAGCGAAATCAGAGTTCATTTTTTGGTGGGCAACATATCCAGCGTATTCATGACCGGCCGGCCGAGCTTGGGCGAGTGGCTGGTCACCGAAGGCCGGCTCACCCTAGAGCAGTACACAAACATCCCGGACGAAACGAAGGAAAAAGATCAGGCCGGACTGGCTCACTGGGTAGTAGAACAGGGCCTGATACGCGAAGACGACGCACGTAGGTCATTGAGCGACCATGTGATCGAAATCCTCACTGATGTCATGCAGTGGACCGAAGGCGGCTTCGCATTCCAGCGAGATCAAGCCACCAGGACCGCCAGCCACGAAATCGCGCTCGATCCGCGATTTATCCTCCTTGAGATCATGCGTATCATCGATGAAAAACGCACCTAAAAAGTGTGCTCAACATCACGGCTACATGCGTCCTGAGACCAGCATCATACGGGAGCAACAGGAAGTGCTTGAAGTTTCGGAAAAGGACCCTTAGCCTGATTGGTCAGCAGTCGAATGCGAAAGATGGATCTTGAAACACACGGGAGCGAAGCCGCCCCGTACCACCGAAGTCTGGATCCCCATGGGAGTGCAGACCCCCTGGAAAATTTGGGCGCCGAAGATCATAGCGCCCACGGCGGTGTCGAGCCGCGCCAAAATGCGAAGCTTCTTCAAGATCCGAATCTAGAAAGTCCCGCGGGCTCCGCCGAGCCTCCGAATACCAACGACCATCAGAACACCAAGGCGCAAAGCTGGCAGGCCTCATACAAAATCCTTGGACACTGGGCCAGCGGAAGCACCGCCCACGTCTATGCAGTCCGAAAACGCAATGACCCCGAAGCGATTTACGCTCTGAAGCGCAGTAAACCAAACTGGCTCACACCTAGAGCAGACCACCGAGAGCTCAAACGAGCACAGGCAAGTCTTTGCCTTGACCACCCGAATGTGGTCCGCACCTACGAGGTATTCGAAGAGGAAGGACGAACCACAAGTGTCATGGAGTTTTTGCATGGCGAAACGCTCCACGACCTGCTCCGCCACCCTGCGCACAACATGCCCTTGCCGGTACCGCTCGCGCTTGGGATTGTCCGCGCGGTTTTAGCGGCCCTCGCCTACATCCACAAAACAACGGACCTCACCCACGGTGATGTAGGACCAAAAAACATCATCGTGACCCACCATGGCACCGCCAAGTTGATAGACTTAGGAGGCAGACGATGGGGGATGAAGGCATCGTATCCCGCCAGCCACCGAGCATACCGTCCGCCCGAGGCCACCGACGAAACGGGGCCAACCGGCCCAACCGAAGATGTATACGCGGCCGGCGTGCTGCTTTGGAGATTACTCACCGATCAAAACCCAGAGATGGCCCCAAAGACGCTCGTGGCCCCTTCCACCCTACGCCAAGAGGTTCCCGCCGCAGTCGACACCCTGGTCGCCACCGCCGCGGCGAAGGCCCCCAACCAACGCTTTCGAGATGCCCCTTCTTTTTTGGCGGAAATCGACACGTGCCTCAGCCATCTGGCGCCGGAAAAAGCTGACGCAAAAACACTACGCGTGCTCGTAAGCGAACGCTTCGGCCATAGGCGGGCATCTCTTAAGCGCATGATCAGACATTGGGAGTCCAAAACGGGCACCCGACCGACCGCCCATGTCGTAGACCCCCTCTTGGCCATCGAGGACGCCTTTCGCTCCATCCACGGCGCCACCGTTTCGCCCTTTTCCGATCCCAGTGCCTTGTTCCGAGAACCAGGGCTCCCCAAACAAGCGCCCCCGGAAAAGAGCCCCAAGACAGAAGCTCTGCAGGCCGAGATGAAACGCAATCTCCTCAGTTCAAGCGGTCCACCCGAGCCCGTCTTCTCAATGGACGAGCACATCACCGACTTGGAAATGCAGACCGCAAAAGAAGTGCGAAGCCTCACAGCCCACACCGTCTATTCTCGGGACCGAAGATCTGCCTTTCTTTTTCTCATCGTCCTCATTGTGGTCTCGGGCTGCATCATCTCTTTTTTCACAGTGCCCAAAAAATCGAGCCTCGAAACCCAGTTGGCCAATGAGTCATCGGCCGCGCCCACCCAAAAGATGCCCCATATCGAACAATCAGCAGCCGGTGTTCTGATGGAACACGCCGTCATCCACACCCACTGCAGCCCGGTGCCGTGCGAACTTTTTATCAACGGGAAACCGTTTGGAAGCACGCCCCAGGCTGCCTCCGTGCCCGTTCATGAACCGGTGTATGCCGAGCTACGGCGAGGCAATCAGGTTCTCGAACGAAAAACCTATCACCTCAAAGCAGGCGAGGAGCTCACCTTCACCCACGCGGTCAGATGACGTCAAAGCCGGCCGTCAGCAGCACACCATTTTGCACTTGGTAGTCGCTGGTGACCAGGGGAATGCGTTTGACGTTGAGAATATAGTCAAGCGAAAGCCATTTTGCCAGCCGCAGCGACGCAGCGGCTGCGATATCGATGTTCAGTTGATCGATGCCATCGATGTCGGCGTCTGAGCTCGACGCAAACGGATAGAAAAAGTTCCCCGTCACTTTCCAGGTCAAGACTTCCTCAACGACGGTGCCCGCGAGATCGACTTCGAGCTCAAGACCAATTTCATTGGTCGAATCGAGCGCGCCCAAAGTCAACACGCCGGCGGTCTCGTCCGCGAGAACAAAGCCGTCCTGGGCGATGATCTGCTGGGCGCCAGCACCGAGCTTGGCGTTCAATCTGAGCTTTTTCTCGTCGACGGGGTTGGCAAAAAAACCAACCGTCTCGCGCAGCGTGAGCGGCTCAAAGGCGGTGGTCAGCTTGACCCGCTGCTGGGCTGGCACCGTCACGGCCGCATTCGGCGGGCGCACCACCTGAACATCGTCCGCGCGGACCGCATATCCGTTGAAAATCTGCGTGGTGAGCTTAAACCGACCAAAGGGGCCAAGCCACGGCGGCGTTTTGAGGCGATACAAGTACGTGGAAATCAAAGACAAGTTATCGAGAGATTTCACAAACTTATCGATCTGCGGGGTTTTGGTCTGGGTGTGCTGAATCCCGAGCACCGTCTCCCAGTCGTGCTGACCCGCCACCCAATGGGCGCCGGCATCGATGACTGCGCCCACCTGAAGCGTGGTGCCATCGTCGGCCCCCACCACGTTGCTGCTGTGATTGAAAGAACCGGTCGCCCCCAAGCTCAATTTGAACTTCCATCCGTCCGGCTTGGCCTCTTTGCTGGTGGCGGCCTTTTGGAGGTCCTCGCTGCCGAGTTCTTCGACCTGGGCCATGCCCGGCCCAGAAGCAGAACCGAGAACGAAAAGAGCCGCCCCCAGGCCCGTGAACGCCTTATTCAGGCGCGTACCCAGCGACAACGCTGATGCACGGCGCAACCACAATCGACTGGGCCCGCGGCCCGGAAAATACGTAGACATGAAACGATTTACTCCTTCGGGTTCGCCACACGCATGGGCGATTTTGTAAAGATTGGAGGCAGGCCCCCGCGTGGATCAGACGGCCTGAGACACCGAGCGAGGCAGCGTTTGTGCGAGGTTGGAATCGAGATGAATATCCAATTGCGGGAACGGAATCCCTATTTTTGCTTGGTCAAGTTCGACTTTGACAGCGCGGGTCAGCGCTTCTTTGACACCAAAAAAGTCCGGGGTCTTCACCCACACCCGCACTTGCCAATCGACGGATGACGCGCCGAGACCGGCCAAGACCACCTGGGCGGCGGGCTCGGGAAGGGTATCTGACAGCGCACCTGCCGCTTTGAGGAGAATCTCCCGGGTCCGGTCGACATCGGCGCTGTAATCCACACCCACATCGACATCGACGCGGCGGGTATCGTTAAACGTGACGTTCTCGATGGTTGCGCCAAAAACGGTGCTGTTGGGATGGATGACCAAACGATTGTCAGGCGTGGTCATGCGCGTGGTGAACAACTCAATTTCATCGATCTTCCCGGTGTGCCCACACACCGAAACCACATCCCCCACTTTGAACGGGCGGAAAACCAAAAGCATGACGCCTGCGGCCAGGTTGGACAGGCTGCCCTGAAACGCCAGTCCAATCGCAAGGCCAGCGGCGCCAAGCACCGCAGCAAAGCTTGTGGTCTCTATGCCAAAGGCGCCAAGGCAGGCGATGACCGTCAACAAGAGCACCAAAGACTTCGCAAAACCGCTGAAGAACTTCGTGAGGGTCGGATCAAAGTTGTGACGCGTCAGCGAGCGCGCCACCAAACGCTTGGTCCAACCGGCCACGATCCAGGCCACAAAAAGCAGCACCAATACGCCCACAACGCGCACGGCGTGGGTTCGGATGAGTGTCCATGTCGCCTCATTCATTTCAAACACCTTCTTCAGCCTCCTTTCGGTTAGGGAGCTTGTCTGCTCCCCGCTAGGCGCCTGTTTTGTCAAGCTTTTCTCGCACGCGGGCACCCCCCACACGGGGGTCCGCCGAGCCGGGGGCCAGACGGAAAAAGAAGAACAAGAACCGCGCCTTGTGCCCCTGAGCGGCCCCGCCTAGGCTGCTTTTGACTCAGGGCACCGCGCTCCTAGACCTAAGCCGGAGACTTCATCGAACATGCAGACACGCACCTTTTCCCGCTTGACCCTTCTGACCCTCGTGCTTGGCGCTTCCAGCATAGCCCGTGCCGAGGAAGAACCCATCGATGACCGAAAGCCAGAAGCCCATATTGTCGAGTTGGGCGGGTTTGGTGGTGTGCTGTTGCCCTCGAACAAACACGAACTGTACGACTCGCCCAACGTCACCCATCAGCGCCTCAAAAAGGCCTCCCCGGAAGTCGGCCTGCGGCTCGGGTATTTTCCGCTCAAATTCTTTGGGTTCGAAATTGAGGGAGCCCTCATGCCCACGACCACCCGCGATGGCGACAAGAGCCTGCTTTTCGCTGGTCGCGGACACCTGGTGCTGCAGATGCCAGCGCGGTTCACCCCCTTCCTGGTCGCAGGTGGCGGTATTCTGGGCGTCAAATCCAAAGAAAACGCCCTGGGCAACGACATCGATGAAGCGGCGCATTGGGGACTTGGCGCCAAGTTTTACCTGGTCTCCGGCCTGACCTTTCGGCTCGACGGCCGCCACACCGTTTCGTTCGCCTTCAATCCCTCCCCTGACGAAAATTCACTGACCCATCACTTCGAAGTCCTCGGCGGCTTTTCGATTGTACTCGGCCGCCCCGACGACGATCCCGACGGCGATCGGGTCCCACGCAGTCAGGACCGTTGCCCCCGGGTCAAAGGGGTGAGCCCCCACGGGTGCCCCCCACCGGATTCCGACGGAGACGGACTACCGGATTCCGAGGACAACTGTCCGGACGTGGCCGCCGATACGCCCTCGGGCTGCCCCGATGACCGCGATGGCGACGGCATCCCCGATGCGGACGACGCGTGTCCCGACGATGCCGGCACCGGCATCCGAGGCTGCCCGCGTGATGCCGACGGAGACGGTGTGCCCGACCGCCTGGACGCCTGCGTGGACGAACCCGAAGACCTGGACGGCTTCGCCGACCAAAACGGCTGCCCCGACCCCGACAACGACAAGGATGGCGTGCTGGACGTGGCGGATCGGTGCCCCACAGAAGCCGGCCCAGCCGACAATGTGGGCTGCCCCCTCACCGACCGCGACGGCGATGGCATAGCCGACGGGCTCGACAACTGTCCCGATGAACGGGGCAAGGCCAAATTCCAGGGATGCAAACAAAAGCAGTTGGTTGTCATTCGGTCCGAGAAGCTTGAAATCCTGGATCGAATCTACTTCAACAGCGGACGCTCACGCATTCGAAAGCGCTCTTTTGCCCTCCTCAAGAACGTGGCCGAGGTGATCAAAGCCCATCCGGAAATCACCAAGATCCGCATTGAGGGCCACACCGACAGTGTGGGCGGCGACGCCCTCAACTTGCGGCTGTCCAACAAGAGGGCCCAAGCCGTGGTGAACTATCTCATCAAAAAGGGCGTGGACGCCGACCGGATGGAAGCCGTCGGCTTTGGTGAGGAACGGCCCATCCAAACCAATGGAACCAAGGCGGGACGCGCCGCGAACCGCCGTGTGGAATTTGTCATCATCGGGGATGGAAACACCCCCAAACCCGAAGGAAGACAACTGAACCTCACCCCCTAAACACCGCGCCGCAAAACCGTGAGGACTTCTGCCGGGGCCCAGGTTTCGTGGTAACCCCCTGAAACAGAATGGTGGCGCTTCACCCGTGACCAGACCTGCGCTATACGGCCTCTATGAGAGTGCTCTTGGGTCTTTGTGGCCTGCTCGTTATCGGCGCGGGCTGCGCCAGCACCAGCCAAAACCTATCGGACAGCCAAGCCCAAAACCAGTTTTGGAACACCCTCACTTCCCTATGCGACAAAGCCTACCGTGGGCGTGTGGTGCAAAGCGCGCCCGAGGGGGCCTACCATGTGGCCGACGAAATGATCATGCACGTCCGCCAGTGCGATGGAGACAAGATTCTTATTCCGCTTCATGCCGGCGCCGATCACTCCCGGGTCTGGGTGCTGGCCAAAAATGGCGGTCTAGAGCTGAAACATCACCACTTCGAAGAAGATGGCTCCTCGGTCGACCCCACCCGCTACGGCGGCTCGACCCGAGAAGCGGGTACGGCCACCGAACAGCGCTTTTATCCCAACGCCGAAACCACCCGCATGGTGCCGAGCGCCGCCAACACGGTGTGGACCATCGAGGTTCATCCCCAAGAGCGCTTCATCTACACCCTCACACGAGAAGGCTCCGAACAGCGCTTCCAAGCGGAGTTCGATTTGACGGAGCCGGTCGAAGCCCCCCCGAAGCCCTGGGGACCATAGGCCCGGCGTTCACCCCAGCGGGCGCTGACCTCCCCCACCCAAGCCCCACAGGCCATACGGGCAAAGTATTCTACTGGGCGGGCGCTGTGGGACACCGCCGCGGCGGAAGAAGCCAACCGCGCCGCGCACCCTGCCCCCATCACGCGGGCCCCGTGAAGCCCCACAGGCCCCGAGGACGCCACCCATGAGTCTCATCGCGTTGGTGGGCTCCGAACCCGCCTACGAGCACCTGGCGCAGGCTCTGGCGCCCCTCAAACCCACGGTCATGCGGTGGCCGGACGTACAAGAGATGACCCTCGCGCTCGGCACCGAGACCCCGGCCTGTGTCCTTCTTTCCCTCGAGGACGAACACGCCCGCCGCGCCAGCCAAGCGGCGTTCGAAGTCCTCCGCCAACTGAAAAGCCCTTTTATCGTCATCGCATCTTCGCCGAAACGCGAGGAGATACGTGCCGCGTTTGAAGCGGGTGCGCGCGATGTCATCACCGGCCTGGTCCACCAGCGGGAGCTGATCCTTCGGGTCAACGCGTGCCTTTTAGGCAAACGACGCATCGTGTGCCTTGGGGGCGGAACCGGCCTCTTTGCGCTCTTGAGCGGGATCAAGCAGTTGCCAAACGTGCTGATCAGCTCCATCGTCACCATGGCCGACGACGGTGGCTCTTCGGGACGTCTTCGCGCCTCGTTTGGCGTGCTTCCGCCCGGCGACATCCGACGAAGCTTGGTCGCGCTATCCAACGCGCCGGCCCTCATGAACCATGTGCTTCAATACCGGTTCGAAAAAGGCGACGGGCTCACCGGGCACAGCATCGGCAATCTTGTTCTGACGGCGCTATCCCAAATGACCGGCTCAATGCCCGCCGCCGTCAAGGCCCTGGGCGACATCCTCAACATTCAGGGGGTTGTGCTCTGCGCCAGCCGAGCGCCCACCACCCTGTGCGCCGAACTTTCGGACCACACCATCATCCGGGGAGAAAGCAACATTGACTTGTACGACGCCCCGGGCCCCAAGCACCGCATCGAGCGGCTGTGGCACGAGCCCACACCCGCGTGCGATGATGACGTCTACGCCACCATTTTGGCGGCCGACCTCATTCTTGTCGGACCCGGCGACCTATACACCAGCATCATCGCCAATCTTGCCATCCCCGGAATCGCCCAGGCCCTGGCACAATCTCAAGGAACGCGGGTCTACATTTGTAACCTCATGACCAAGCCCTCAGAAACACCAGGATATTCAGTCATCGATCACGTTCGCCCAGTGACGCAGTATCTTGCCGGCGATCACCTGGACTACGTCCTCGCTTCCAACACCAAGATTTCAGCCGAAGCCAAGTTTGAATACCGCAAGTTGGCCCAGGTTCCGGTAGCGCTCCCTTCGCCAGAAGCGTTTCGGGGGCTCTCTTCGGCAACCCTACTCATCAAAGACGTCGGCCACGAATCAGAGCTCGTGCGACACGACAGCGAAAAACTCCGAAACGAGATCCTCAACTTGCTGAACCAGCTCCGAAAACCACGACACGCATCATAGCCTCCTAGACCCGCCCTGGCTTGTGCATCAAAATTCGAAGCAAAACTCATTTCACAGATCCGTTGCGGTATTAGGGGCCGCTCTTCAGGAGGGCTCTTCGGCGCTCCTCAACGATGAGGCTGTACTCGGCGGTCCGCTTCCAGACGCGATTGGCCATCTCCGTGAGATGCACGGCCTTGAGCCCAAAGTACAAAAACACGGCTCCGAGAACACCGAGCACAAGGTAGCGGGCCCAGAAAAGCCATGGGCTTGCTTGGCCGATAAAGGCGTCGAGGAGCTGATACACCGCAAACCCAGCGACCGCCAAAAGCGGGCCAGTGACCGTCCGAACGCTCCAAGAAGCCACCCGAGATTCCTTTTCCATCAAGCCGCCAATGGTCCTGAGGCGCTCAATGCGCACACACACCTCGTCCAAAGCGGTGCTTGTCAAAACCTCTCGAAGGGTCACTTGAGATCGACACGCGCGGGCCACGCGGCTGTCGCCCCGCAGCCAAGAAGGCCCCGCGACCCGAACACCATGGGATGGAAAGCGCGTCTTCAACCACGCCAAGAGCTTGTGGTGCGAGGTCTCCGTATATTCCTCCATGGTCGACACCACGTCGATTTCGATTCGCTGGGCGGCGGGAATCAACACAACCTCGTGAATGCTTCCCGAAGCGTCGTCTTCGAAGTAGGCGGCCGCGTGGGGCGCAATGCCCTCATGCAGCATAGCCTCATGATCCAAACATGGGAGCACCGGGACCCGAGGGGACTCATCCAGCGCGACCCGATAGAGTTTGACGGCGAGAACGGTTCCGATGGACTGAAGGGCCAGCAAAAAATCCGAGCAAGATTGGCAAGACTCGGCTCGGTCTTGTTCTGAAGGCGGCACCGACGGTCGAACCTACCACAAGTGGAAGGAGAATAGGTCGGCAAAGGAGGCGCCAAAATAGCACCCCGGGCCTTCACGCGTTCGCGTTGGCGGAAGAAGGTTGGACTTTGTACCTATGCGCGCTACCCTTGCTCGGACGCAGCTCAAAACGCGTTTGTTCTCATGGCACTCCTATCGGTCGACGATCTCTGTCTGCAGTTCGGACAAAAAATCCTCTTTGAAGGGGCATCTTTGGCCATTGAAGCCGGCGACCGCGTCGGAATTGTGGGCGCCAACGGGATGGGAAAGAGCACTCTCCTCCGCATTCTGGCCGGGCAGCAGAACCCCGACGGAGGGCAAGTCAGCCGGGCCAAAGATTGCCGGGTCGGGTACCTCGCGCAAGAGCACGGCGAGCCTGGGCCCGACACCCTTTTAGCCTCCGTCCTGAAGATGAGCCCAGCCCGAGCGTCACTGGACGAAGCCATCCAAAACACCGAACAAGCGCTCAGCCGCACCACGGATACCGCTTCCCAGCTTCAGCTCTCAGAAAAACTCGCCGAGCTCCATACGCGCCTTCAAGATCTGGAGCAGGATTTTGGACTCCACGAAGCTCAGCGAATCTTGGCCGGCCTCGGCTTTCAAGAACATGAAACCGCGCAACCGGTGCAAGCGCTTTCGGGCGGTTGGCGCATGCGGGCCGCCCTCGCCGGCCTTTTATTTCAAAAACCACATATTCTCCTCCTCGATGAGCCCACCAATCACCTCGACTGGCCTTCCGTGCGATGGCTCAGTCGCTTTTTGTCCGCATCCAAAAGCGCCCTGGTGCTGACCTGCCACGATCGAAGCTTTCTCAACACCCATAGCGCACGCATCGTAGGGCTTGAAGCCGAGGGCCTGCGGGTATTTCGAGGCAACTACGACCAGTACAAAAAGCAGCGTTCCCTCGAACTCCTAGACCTGAAGAAGCAGGCCGCGCGCCAAGCACAGAGAAAAAAGGAACTCGAGGCGTTCATCACCCGCTTTCGCGCCAAAGCAAGCAAAGCCCGACAAGCCCAAAGCAAAGCCAAACTCATTGAAAAACTCGAGGCCCGGCTTGTCGAAATCCCAACGGCGCGTTCCTGTATTTCGATCCGCTTCGCGCCGGTGAAGCGCTCGGGAGAGCTTGCACTCAGCATCCAGGGGCTGGCCCATGCCTACGACGAAAAACAGATCTTCGAGGGCCTTGACCTTGAAGTCCGAAGACAAGACCGCATCGCGGTGGTGGGCATGAATGGGCAAGGCAAGACCACGCTCCTCAAGCTGCTCGCGGGGGAGCTTAAAGCCCAAGGGGGCCAAATCGTCCACGGCGCACACGTTTGTCCCCGCTACTTCGCACAGCACCACACCGAAATCCTCGACCCGAGCCGAACCGTGCTCGAAGAAGTCTACCGAGCCGCCCCCGAACTTTCTCAAACGGAAGCCAGAAGCCTCTGCGGTTCATTTTTGTTCTCGGGCGACGACATCGAAAAACCCATCTCGGTGCTGTCCGGGGGCGAAAAAGCGCGGGTGGCCCTGGCTCGAATCCTCGCGGCTCCGGGCAATGTCTTGCTGCTGGACGAACCCACCAACCATCTGGATACCGAATCCGCCCACGAACTCACCACCTCACTTGAGTCCTACGACGGCACCATGATCTTTGTCTCCCACAATTTGGACTTCGCCGAGCGGCTGTCCAACAAAGTTTGGGACGTGCACGAAGGCAAAGTCACCGAATACCCCGGGTCACTCAAGGAGTACTTGACCCACCTCGAAGCCCAGCCGGGAAGCACGCCTTTGGCCGGCGAACCCAGCCAAGACAAAGCCACCACCCGAGTGCCCTTGCAAAAAGAAGCCCGGATGCAAGCCAGAGCGAGAGAAAAAGAACAGAAGCGAAAACGCGACGCCCTCAAGAAGTCTATTCAGAAGCTCGAGCAGGACATCGACCGCCTCGAGGAAGAAAAGACCGAGTTGGAAGGCGCGCTGGCCGATCCCTCGTCCCACCTCGACCGCGACCATTCCCAAAAACTTTCGGAGCAATATCAAGCCAAAAAACGCATGATCGAAAACAAGATGGCCGAGTGGGAAGAACTCCAAGAAAAACTTGAGTCCTAGCACCCTGCTAGAGGACCCGGTTGGAGCCCCCCCGGCTCTGCTGGGGGAGGACGTCACTGCTTTTCGAAAGCAATCTCAGCGCTGGGCTGCGCCCGACCGAAGAAGGCCGTGCTCAAGCAATGTTTCGGTGGCTTTTCGTATAGACACCGGATGAATGCCCCGCGCACTCAAGAAGGCCTCCAACTCGTCAGGTTTTATCGGCCGGGTCACAGCCTCCCACACGTCCGCCGTCAGCCCGTCCAAAAGGTGGACCCGCCCCGACTCCCACTCGTGGGCCAAAAGTCCCTTACCCACGCGCACCGTGCTCGCCGACACTCGCTCAAGAGAGCCTTCAGCCAAAGCGCACACGCTTTCAAGACGAGAAACCGCTGCTTGCCTCACCAGGCCAAGACCCACGGACAGAAGTGCCCCTGGACTCCGATTGGCGGCCTCTCCCTGTGCTTGAAGGGCGTCGAGGTGCCCAAGCGCACCGAAACGACGGATCCGCTGCCACCAAGTAGGCTGCGCCTCCCACGTGTCGGCCCACTCCAGACGGCTCCGACACCAAAACTCCTTGGCCCCCGCCGGTGGTCGGGAAAAAATGGCCGGACTCCCAAAAAGATCGCTGGCGAGCCAGAGCGCGCGACTGACCTCGGTCCCAACCCCCCACTTGGTCACGAGTCCCAAGAGGTCACGGAGGGCCTCATCGTCGAGCCCGTGAACAAGCCAAGCCAACTCAAAGAGATTCCTCAAAAGAGGCGAGTCAACCGGATCGCTCAACGCGTGAAGGGCGTGATGAACAACCCGGCCGACCGGATCGAGCGCCCAAAGAGGCAAAAGCTCACCCCCTTGGGTTCGAAGGCGCTCGCGTCTCAGCCACATCTCGTGGACAAACACGGGCTCCAACGGGGGCGTATTGAGGTTTCGGTGAAGCTCAAACACCAAACCATTGACGGGATTGCGTAGCGGTGGCGTATGGTGGTGATCCTCTGGGCCCTCTGACTGTAAGTATCCCTCGGCTTTGAGGACCGTTTCGGCTCGATAAAGTTCTTCGTCAGTTGGAAACAGAAGATCGATGTCCGACATCGGGCGCTCGGCCGCCTCGGAGTACAAGCAGCGAACCAAAGCCGAGCCCTTAAGCAACACCGGCTCTGAAAACGCCGCAAGCTTTTCGAGTATCCGAAGAGCCTCGGTGCTCCTAAACGTCGCTTCGTGGCCAGACCGCAGGTACTCTTTGCGAAGCTCTTGCCCGATCTGAGCAGGCACCCTCGCCTGCAAGTCTTGATCGCCACCTAAGAGTGCTGCAGCCAACAAAGGGCTGAGCTGATGTTCATCGACGAGGTCAAACCAATGTTCCCAGTCGAGCGTCTGGGGCCTGGCCCACTTTGGACCAGGCAAACCCACAGCCGTAGACAGAATATGGAGAAGCTCGACAAGCTCAGGAGAAGCTTGATTCATTCCAAAAGCCCCTTAACCATCGCTTTGCCCCGATGGCTATTCGGAAACACCGCCCGATAGGCCGCACAAGTCGAAAGACGGGCGACCACGTTGAGCGCTTCTACCGAGCGCTCAAGACCCCCGAAACACTGCTCGACAAGCAAGAGCGCCAGTTTTTCGGGAGGCAGAGGTTCTAGTTTACCTTCTTTTTCTGACCCCCGGTACTCGGGCGCCACGATCAGCCGAATAGGAAAGGCCGGATCGACAAGATTGGCCACATGACGAGGAAGGTGATAGCGCACCGGACCACGAATCGGATCCAAAAACGTTCGACTCTTCGGAAACAAGGCGAAACTCCCGCGTTTGAGGGTGCCCGCTTTGGGAAAGGCATGAAGCGCCAGCGTGTTGTGATGAACAAAGGCAACCTCATCACCCAAGAACATCGCGCCCTCTTCGGCCAAAGAAAGGGCAAGGGTCGATTTGCCCCGTCCCTTGGGTCCCAAAAGCAGCACGCCCTGACCCCGAAGCGCCACTGTGGCAGCGTGAAAGGGCGTACAGTCCCTCCGAGTCCGGACCGCATAGCCCAAGAGCATGCCCTCAAGAAGCGGCGCCAATTCGGATTCAGAGGTGGTGCGAACCATAGGCTCGCCATTGGCAAGGAGCTGAAAGCCGCCTACTGTTTTTTGGTAATCCAGATCCAGGTGAGAACGCGCACATTCTCCGGCGGCATAAGCGGCCATCTGGCCGAAGACCGTATCCAGCGCGTCGCTAAGCAGTTCATTTTTAGGGGCGGCGACGCTGAATTCGTCTCCGAGCCACCACGTTCGTTCCTGCACCGCCTTATTCTTGCGTATTGCTGAACGCCTCACAATGTGCGCATTTCGCCGCACACTGGGGATCCGACCTTCCTTACCACCAAGCTCGTCGGGTGTATCGTTGTCGTCGCCGGCAGTAGCCATGATGGTTCTTGCGCTTCCCGCATTCACACCGTTCTGATGCTTCCCAAGAGCCCTTGGCCCGCGCCTTACTCGGTGAGAGGGTCAAGACCACTGGAATGCCAACACCCAATGCTTTTGCACCTACACCAAGAACCTCGCGTCGGCTGTGCGTCTTTTCTGCGACCCTCTTTCCTTGGGTTTCGTCTTGCTTTTTCACTTCAATCGCCCTCAGCGCTCATTCCGTCACAGGACAAGCCAATGGCTGCGCTCAGTTGTTGGTGACGTTACACCAAACAACTGTGACAGCTTTCATGCCCCTCGCTTCGTGTATGGCAACATATACGAACGACGGCGAGTGTAACACTCCCTGCGCTTCGCTTTCACTTCAGTCATTGTGAGCGAACGAATTCGTCTTGGTCAACCTGCACAAAGCGACAACAAAGTAGGCGACATACATCACATTCGCAGGAGATATTTCGACGTAATCCTATGTCGTACGAACCCTAGCCAGAACGGCCCCTTCTATGTAAAGCATCGTAGACAACGTGATTTCCGATGGTGAATAAACTCACCTTTTGGTGTGGACTTCAGTCCCCAAGGACAACCACGCACAAGGGGAAACGAATATAGAGCATTCCGCAATGTAAGCTGCATCACAACATAAAACGCACGCCATCCAGGTTGCGAAACCGAGAATAGAGTTCCTTCACGACTTCCGCGCTGGCCACCTCCATCACCAAAGTGATTGAAAGATATTTGCCACCGGACGAATCCCGCTTGGACACCTGAGGTCTTACACCCGGAATAACCGTTTCTGCTTCGCGAAGAATCGATCCCTCAAAGGCTTCGCTTTTGCTCCCGATCAGCTTGAAGGTGTAGGCACAGGGAAATTCGTAGGTCGCGCGCAGCTTCTCTAAGAACTCGTCATCCGCGTACATAAACACTCACCACCCTACCGCCTTGGGGATCGCATGGTGACAAACTCCTCAGCCGCCGTCGGATGAATACCCACTGTAGCGTCAAAGCCTTTCTTAGTCACCCCCGCACGTAACGCAACCGCCAATCCTTGCATGATTTCCGGCGCGTCCGGCCCGATCATGTGGCAGCCAAGTACCCGGTCGGTTTTTTGGTCGACAAGCATCTTCATGAACGAACGCTCATCTCGGCCGCCCAAGGTTTGGCGAAGAGGAAGGAACTCGCTGGTGTAGACCGAAAATGCGTCACCTTTGAGGTTCGCCTCTGTGAACCCCACCGACGCAATAGGAGGCTGACTGAACACGGCGCTTGGAATGTTGCCATAATCGAGCACCACGGGCTTATCGCCAAACTGCGTGCTGACAAAGGCGGAAGCCTCGCTCAAAGCCACCGGCGTGAGGGTGACCCGATCGATGACATCACCGAGGGCAAAGATGCTCGGTACCGTGCTTTGGTAGTACTCGTTCACCACCACCGCTTTTCGTGCATCCAGAGTCACGCCCAGTTCTTTGAGGCCCAAGCCGTCGGTGTTGGGCACCCGTCCGATGGCGGCGAGAACTTGGTCACACGGCACTCCGACACCGTCTGAACATTGAGCTTCGAGCCCGGACTCGGTTTTCCTCAGGTCCCGGACTTGGGCGTTCAGCTTGAGGACGATTCCTCGAGCGGCCAGCGCACTTTGCATGCGCGTTTGAATGTCTTCGTCGAAGCCCCTAAGCAATCGTTCCCCACGATGAAGAAGGGTCACCTTTGAGCCCAGACCCGACAGAATACCCGCAAACTCCAGCGCGATGTATCCACCCCCAAGAACCAGCGTTCTTTTGGGGAGCGCATCCAAATGAAAGGCTTCGTCCGACACAATAGCAAACGCACCCCCTTGGAACTCTGGCCGCTTCGGGCGACTGCCCGTCGCCACCAAAATTTTGTCTGAGGTGTATCGGGTGCCTTCGACCTCAACGGTGTGCGGATCGACGATAAGCCCTCTTCCCGGCACGATGTCCACGCCATGATTCTTCAGGAGTTTGCCGTATACGTCGTTGAGGCGGCCGATTTCGCGATCCTTGGCCTCCACCAGTTGGGACCACGAAAAAGAAGGCCGCGTCGCATCCCAGCCAAAACCCCGGGCGTCCTCAAAGTCGTCGGCGTAGTGGGCTGCGTAGCTCAACAGCTTTTTCGGGATACACCCCAAATTGACGCAGGTTCCCCCGAGGCGGCTTTCCTCGCACACCGCGACGCGGAGCCCAGCGGCACCCGCAAGCCGACTCGCCCTCACCCCCCCTGAACCGGCACCGATGGTGAACAAATCGTAGTCGTAGCGCGACACGCGCCGAACCCTACCCCATTCGGTTTCGATAGCCAAAGGCTGCCAGAGTTTTTATAGTTGCTTCGCTTTGACGATGCGGATGCACGCGGTCCTCGGCAACACCCAGCGGCTCGATGGGGGGGCCATGTTTGGCCATGCGCCCAAGGCGCTCTGGGCGCGATGGTTCGAACCTGATGCGTCCAACCGCATCGCGCTCTCGACGAGGGCCCTCTTGATTTGTGAAGGCGACCGCAACGTGCTCCTTGAGACCGGAATTGGAGCGTTCTTCGAACCCGCGCTTCGCGAACGTTATGGCGTCGAAGAAGAACAACACGTGCTCCTCGAGAACCTCGCGCGCCTTGGCCTCGAGGATCGAGACATCGACGTCGTGGTCCTCTCCCATCTTCATTTCGACCACGCCGGGGGCCTTCTGGCCCGCTGGGCTGAGGGTGAAGCGCCGAGGCTCCTCTTTCCGGAGGCAAGATTTGTGGTAGGCAAAGAGGCATACGCTCGGGCCAAGTCGCCCCATCCACGCGACCGAGCGAGTTTCATCGAGGCGCTCCCCACCCTGCTCGAAGCGAGCGGCCGGCTCACCATTGTCGACGGGACCACAAGCGAGGTGCTGGGCAGCAACTATCGCTTTCGCCTCTCCAATGGCCATACGCCCGGTATGCTGTTGACCGAAATCAAAACAGAAAAAGGCCCCTTGCTTTTTGCCGCCGATCTCATCCCGGGGGTCGCCTGGGTCCGGCAGGCCATCACCATGGGCTACGACCGTTTTCCGGAGCGCCTCATCGATGAAAAGACGAGCATTCTCGAGGACCTCCTCCAGCAAAACGGGCGTTTGTTTTACACACACGATCCCGCAACCTGCATGTCGGGTTTGAGCCGGGGCCCCAAAGGGCGTATCGTCGCCGAGGCCCTTGTTCCCGAACCCGGCCCAAACCCTCTTCCCTAGAAACCACATTCCCTTGGCCCGACCGCAAAAACGCTCCGCTTCCCCGCACACACCGAAAATCCGCTACCGAGACGAACATCTCTTGGTGGTCGAAAAACCCGCAGGCCTTCTGACGGTGCCCACGCCCTCGCGTCGCGACCCAGACCTGGTGTCGCTTTTGCGTGAGACCTTCCGAGACCAGGGCGTTGTCGACAAGGTATACGCAGCGCACCGCCTGGATCGTGGGGTTTCAGGGCTTTTGGTGATGGCCCGAAGCCGCGAGGTGCTCGAAACGCTGATCACGGCGTTTAAGGCCCGACGGGTCGAGCGCACTTATCTGGCGATGGTCCGGGGCCTGGTCCGCGAGGACGAAGGTTCATTTCGAAACCATCTCGCCCTGAATCGAGGGACCCTGAGAATGCACGCGGCCCATCCGTCTAAGGGCAAAAGGGCCGTCACCCACTATCGCGTCTTGGCTCGTTTCACACCCTCTCGAGCCACTTTGGTCGAAGTCACCCTTGAGACCGGCGTAAAAAATCAGATTCGGGTCCATTTTGCCGACGCCGGGCATCCCGTCCTCGGGGAGCGGAAATACCTCTCCGAGGGCCAAAAGGGCGCGTCCTCCGTCCAGGGGTTGCGAAGAATTTTTCTTCACGCGTCGACCCTCGAATTCCCCCACCCTCATACGGGCCGAGCATCGCGCTGGACGGCAGAGCTTCCCGGTGAACTCGAACGCTGGAAAGAGCGGCTGGAACAGGGTCAAACCCTTGAAGACGCCGCGCCCCGAAGAGGCCGCGGGCCCTTTCCCAAAAAAGGGCGGGGCCGACGGTCCTGAACCCCTGAGCATCGGGACAAAGCACCTTGCCATCTCCGTGGAGCCCCGATAGAAGGCCGCAAAATGGCAGACGTTACGCTTTATCAGTTTGCCCTTTGTCCGTTCTGCAACAAAGTTCGGGCAGGGCTTGAAATCAAAGGGATCCCGTTTGACAGCGTCGAAGTGAGCCCACGAAACAAAAAAGAGCTGCCTCCGCTTCCGGAAAACACCAAGAAGAAAGTGCCGGTCCTCCAAAAAGGCGACACCGCCATGGCGGGCTCCAAGGACATTCTCCACTACCTCGACGATCATTTCGAGAGCGAGATCCGTCTCAAACCCACTGAGCCCGAAGCGCAAAAACAAAGCGACGAAATCGAAAACTGGATCGACGATCAGTTCATCCAGGCGTTGCCGACCGTACTTTACGGTACCAAGAAGGAAGCCAAGCGCGCCGCCCAGGTCATCGCCAAAAGCTCCAAAATGGGCGCCCTCCAAAAACTTGCAGTCGGATGGGCCGGTTCCTTCATGATGCAAAAAATAGCCAAGCGGATCCTCAAAAAGCACGGAAAAACGGATGCCCATGCCTGGGTCCAAGAGAACGTCGACCAGTTCGGGCAGTGGCTTGCCGACAAACCCTTTGTGCTCGGCACGTCGATATCCATGGGCGACGTGGCCATGCACGGCGCCCTCACCGCCGTTCAAGAGTTCCCGATCTTCGAAAAGATCATGAGCAAACCCTCGATTCAAGCGTGGTACACCCGGGTTGACGCTCTGCGCCAGGCCCATCGCGCCCCCGCCTGACCCACTCGCCGCGTCGGTCCACCGCACGGGCCAGGTATCGAGGGTTTCCGTTGAGTCTTCTGAGCGCCCATCACCTGAAGAAAACCTACGGGCCGAAAACGGTTCTTGACGACGTTTCTTTGACCATCGGCGCCCGCGATCGGGTGGGACTCATCGGCCGAAACGGGTCGGGCAAGTCGACCTTGGTGCGCATCCTGGCGGGATCGCTCGAACCGGACGAAGGCGAACTTCAGCGCAAGCGAGGGCTGACGGTCTCAACCGTCGCCCAGGTGCCTCTATTTCATCCCGGCGAAACCGTCGGTCAGGCCATAGAACGCAGCCTCAAACAAGCCCACAGCGTCCGAGAAAGACTCCAGGCGGTGGAGCGACAGCTGGCCGAAACGCCTGACCGAGCCCAACTCGCAGCACTCCTTGAGGCGCAGGCCGAACTGAGCCGCGAAGTCGAACGAAGCGGAGGCTGGAACACCGACCACCACATCGATGCCCTATCGGACGGGCTCCGGGTTCCGGACAAGAAGCGAAGCATCGACACCCTTTCACTCGGGGAAGAACGACGGCTCAACCTATGCATCGGTCTCCTTGCGTCCGCAGATCTGCTCATTCTCGATGAGCCCACCAACCATCTCGATGTGGCGACCATAGAGTGGCTCGAAAGCTACCTTCGGCAGTTCCGGGGAGCCTTGTTGCTGATCACCCACGATCGCTACTTTTTGGATCGGGTGACGACCCGCCTGGCGGAAATCGATCGGGGCGAGCTTTTTGTCGTGGAAGGCGACTACACCGACTACATTGTCAAAAAGGCCGCCCGGACGCACGAGGAAACGCGCGCGGAGCATCGCCGACTTCGCACCGTTGAACGGGAGCTTGCCTGGGTTCGAAAATCGGCACCGGCCCGCACCACCAAGCAAAAGTCCAGGCTCGAACAGTTTGACCGACTGGTCAGCGCCCGGCCCAAAAAAAGCCTCAAAGAGGTTTCCTTTCGCCTGCCCCACACCCCGCGAATCGGAAAGACCATCCTTGAGCTCGATGGCTTGAGCAAAGCCTTTCAAGGTCGGTCTCTCATCAAGAACCTCAGTCTTATTCTCAAAAAGGGTGACCGAATCGGCATCGTCGGAGAGAACGGCGCCGGCAAGACGACACTTATCCGCATGATTCTCGGCGAAGAGCCCCCGGACGCGGGAACGATTCGAATCGGCCAGAACACCAAAATCGTCTACGCAGACCAGGGCCGAACCGACCTCGACGACGAGCGCTCGGTGCTCGAAGAAGTCGCCGGCAAAAGCGACAAGGTGTTTATCGGGGACGAAGCCATCCCCGTGCAGTCCTTCCTCGAAAGACTGCTCTTTGAACCCACCACCCAAAGGACCAAAGTCGGAAACCTGTCGGGGGGAGAACGAAGCCGTGTCTCCTTGGCCAAATCGATTCGCGAGACCGGCAACCTCTTGATTCTTGACGAGCCCACCAACGATTTGGACCTCAGCACCCTGCGTGTGCTGGAAGAATCACTCCTGGACTATCCGGGATGCGCGCTGGTCATCAGCCACGACCGCTACTTCCTGGACCGAATCGCCACCGCGATCTTGGCTTTCGAAGGTGATGGTCAACTCACGCTCTACGAAGGAAGCTACAGTTTTTACCTTTCTCGGGTGACAAAGGCGCCATCAAGACCCGCAAAAAAGGCCGCTAAGGACCCGCGGGTCAAACGCCCGGCGAACCGGAAGAAACGTCGTAGCTTCAAAGAGGAGCAAGAGTTTCAGAGCATGGAAAGCCGCATTCTCGAAGCCGAAGAGACGGTGAGCACACTCGAAGCGTTGGTGGTCAACAAAGACGCAGCGAAGGAGCTCGGGAAAGAACTCATTCACAAATTGAGGGCCCTGGACGACGCAAAAGAGGAAGTCGAGCGGCTTTACGAACGGTGGCAAGAACTGGCGGGCCTGGAGGACCCTTAGCGGGGCACGACAAACCAAAAGCCATTGAAGGCGAAGAGCAACTTCATAGGATTGTGCGTATGCATTCGGGGGTCGCTTGCAGGCCGACCACGACCACGCTAGCGTCGGAACAGGCTGCGGAGAGCGATTCGAGTGGTCGGTTGGGGGTCAACTTCGGTTTGGAGCGCCCGAAGCTTCGCCTCATGGGGGCCCAGCAACCAACAAACGGATGCGTCGAGCGCAACCAGGGGGGGGCCCTCTTCGTTTTTGGGGCAGATGTCCCGAAACTCTTGAGGCCCACCTTCGGGGCCGGGTTCGAACCACCGGAGGGGCAAACCTTGGGTGCGGCAAACGTAGGGGCGCCTGCGGTAGATGCGGCATGCGCCCTCGCCATCAAGAAAGGCGCAGGCGCCTTGGGGATGAGGCTCCTGGTGCTCCAGCAGGTGCGCGTAGTCGGCCCGAATGGCGTCCGCCTCCACCGGAAAAACAGTTAGACCGTCCACGCAGCAATCGGCACAGCCCCGATGGCACGTGAGCCTCGCTCCGTGGGCCCGAGCCAGCTTTGCGGCCTCGCTTTCAACCGCGTCGTGCAGAATGCGAAGGCGGGTCTCGCGCGCACCTTTTTTGCCGTTTGCCATGGTTTTCTCGGCACCGCCCCGTAAGCCTCGGTATACCCCGAGCGAGTCAGGCATTCTATCATTTTACTGCCCCCCCAACCCGAATCGCAGTATGGGCGGGCCAAGAAAGCGCACACCGGGTGAGCCATGACCGAAAAAGCTCGGGGGCCGTTTGGGCTTGGGCGCTCTACGATTGGGGCAATTCGGCTTTTGCCACCACCGTGATGGCCGGCTTTTTCCCGGTGTTTTTTCGGGAGTTTTGGAGCCAGGGGGTGGATGCGTCCACCACCAGTTTTCGGCTGGGTGTGGCCAATTCTATCGCCAGCATCTCAGTGGCCTTTTTGGCCCCGGTGCTGGGCGCCATCGCAGACAACGGGCGGAAAAAGAAGCAGTTTCTCCTCCTCTTTGCCGCCTCGGGCATCGCCGCAACCGGCGCCTTGGTCTTTGTGGGACAAGGACGATGGTGGGAAGCCGCCTGCCTGTATGGACTTGGGATCCTCGGGTTCTCGGGGGGCAATGTCTTTTACGATGCGCTGATTGTGAGCGTGAGCAAGAGCGCGCGCTTCGACAGCGTCTCCGCCTTGGGTTATGCGCTGGGATACCTTGGGGGCGGCCTCCTTTTTGCCATCAACGTGGCCATGACCCTCAAACCCGCCCTGTTTGGACTTGAGGACGCGTCCGAGGGGGTTCGTTATTCCTTTTTGAGCGCAGCGCTGTGGTGGGGTGTTTTTTCCGTTCCTCTTTTTTGGTGTGTGCATGAAAGCAAACACGCCGAGGCGCCATCGCTTTGCACCGCGGTTCGGATGGGCCTATCCGAACTCTCTGCCACCTTCAGGCACGTCCGTCGGCTGCGGCCGGTTTTTCTGTTCTTGGTCGCTTACTGGCTCTACATCGATGGCGTAGACACCGTCATCCGGATGGCGGTCGATTACGGCCTTTCTTTGGGGTTGACCCGCGAAGATTTGATCTTGGCCCTCCTCATCACGCAGTTTATCGCTTTTCCGTCGGCCCTGGTTTTTGGCAGGCTGGGGGTCGCGCTCGGCGCCAAGGCTGGAATCGCCATTGGCCTTGGGGTCTACGTGGTCATCACCGTCGCTGCCTATTTCATCTCGAGCGCGCTCGAGTTCTACCTTCTGGCCGCGGGCATCGGCCTGGTGCAAGGCGGCGTCCAGTCCTTGAGCCGATCTTTGTACGCGCGCATCATTCCCCAGGACAAAGCCGCCGAGTTTTTTGGTTTTTACAACATGTTCGGCAAATTCTCTGCGGTCTTCGGACCGCTGTTGGTGGGTGGATTGAGCCTGCTGACCCAAAGCCCCCGGGTATCCATACTTGGGGTCTTGGTGTTTTTTGTTCCGGGGGCCGTTTTGCTCTATTTCGTCGACGATAAGTACACCCCGGCCGAGCCTTCCCCATGACCAAAAGTGACATCAAGACCGTGATCCTTCTGACCCTGGTGATGTTCACTTCCGGGGCCAATCTGTTGGTCATGACCCCCATTCTCCCGCAGGTTGCACGAGAGCTTCACGTCTCCATCGAGCAAGCAGGGCTGTGGATCACGGCCTTCGCCAGCGCCACCGCCGTCTTTGCTCTGATCTTTGGCCCCATTTCGGATCGCTACGGGCGACGCATCGTACTCTTGATCGGAATGCTCACCTTGGGGCTCGGATCCCTGGCTTCGAGCTACGCCATCGACTTTTTGAGCATGACCACCGCCCGAGCGCTGGCCGGCGCTGGAACCGGCCTGCTGGTGACTTCGACCACCAGCTTTGTGGGTGATCACTTCGATGAGGACCATCGTGCCATCGCAATGGGCTACGTCATGGGCGGTTTTTTTGTGGCCTTGATTTTGGCTGTGCCGCTCGGTGCTTTTCTCACCGCTCTACTCGGGTGGAACCAAATGTTTTTGCTCCTAAGCATCTTTGGCGCGGTCCTTTTTGTCATCGTGGCCCTGTCCTTGCCCAGCCCGAAGAGCACCTTCCGAATCCAAGCCCTCTCACCCATGAGCGCACTCCGGGGGTACCTTAGCCTCCTTTTGGACCGCAAGGTCCTCGGCATAGCCCTCATGTCCTTGAGCATCGGCATGAGCATGACGATGTTCAGTGTGTACTCCAGCCCATGGCTCCAGCAGGCCTACGGCCTCAATACCACCGAGCGCGGGCTCATCTATGCGGTGGGAGGCCCCGCGGTCATCCTCGGAGGACCGGTGGCGGGACGACTCTCTAACCGCTTTGGCCGTGTGGCCCTCATCGTTGTGGGTAGCATCGTGATGGGTTTACTGCAAATCGCCATGCCCTACAGCAATATCGGCGCAGAGCCCGCGCAGCGCTTTTTGGAGCAAGCGGGGTGGCAGACATTCTATTTCGGGCGGGTCATGTGGCCGGTGGTTCTTCCGACCCTCACCCTCTTTTTCTTGGCGCTCCTTTCAGGCTCGGCTCGGTCGGCGCCCTTTCAAACCTTGGCCTTGGAAGTGGTTCCCCCGAACCGCCGTGGTGCGCTCTCTGCCCTTCGAAACACGTTTAATCAAGGCGGCGCCGCCTTTGGCGCGGCCTTGGGTGCCGCCGTTTGGGGTGGCGCGAAAGGCGGCTATGCGGTCATTTGCATCGTGGCTTCAGTGGTCACCTTGGCGGGCGTGGTCGCCCTTCGGATCTTGGTGGGGAGCGATCGGAGGCGGAGCCGGCCGTAATGCTTTCGCCCTTTCTTGGCGCTTCTTGAGACGCACAAGCCTTCGCGCGTGCGCTTCTTCGCTCTCGGCCCCAAGCGCACAGCGCGCGTGATGAAACGCCGTATCAAAACGCTTGAAGCGATGTTCATAAAGCTTGGCCAAAGCGAGGTGGAGCTCTCTTCGAATCCAGGCTCGCTCCGCACACTCGAGCGCGTGGTGAAGCTCGGCGCGCGCCGCCTCAAAGGCTCGGTTTTTGACATGAAGGCGCGCCAAAAAGCGATGGGCCTCCATCGAGACCCGTCTTTCACCTTGAACCGCCGCAGAAAAAAAAGTGTACGCCCGCGCATAGTCGCCTTGCGAAAAGGCAAGTTTCCCAAAACAGAGGTGGTCTTCTGGCGCCTCCTCCACCTGTATCGAATCAAAACGATGTATCACGCGACCAAAAAGCGCAACCAATGAAACGATGTCGATCCGGTTGTGCTCGACCACCGGAGCCAACTGAGACACGTCCTTGGCATCGAGGTAGGACCAATACATCAGGGGGATTTCATAGCCAGGCACGTCGTCATCACGCCGAACACCGAGAAGGGCGTCCTCCACATGGGTGAGCCGGGCAGAGCCCAGCCGGCGGCGATACAACCGACGTACGTAGTGCAAAAGATCGAGATGGGCCAAAGGAGGACAAGCCCCCAGCCGGTTGAGGACAAAGCGGCTCGCGAGGATCGGGCTATCAAAACACTTCCCGTTGTAGGTGACCAAGAGGTCGCTTTTTTGGAGTCGAGCCCGCAGCCGCTCCAGCATCGCCACCTCGTCTTGGACATCTTCGAGCAGGACCTGCTCAACCACCAAAGACGCGTCTTCGAACCAGGCATAACCAATCAAAAACGGAATCGTGCCCGCGCCCCGCGACAAACCCGTGGTTTCGGTATCAAGAAACAAGATGCGTTGAGGCGCACCGGCATCGCCTCGGTCCTTTTTCATCCATTGACGCAAGATATCGGGATTGATGTGGCGGGCCTCCCAAAGAGGAACCGTTCCGTGCACGTGGTCGGGTTCGAGGACTTGCCGCGCCATGCATACGGGCCCAAAGGGCGTTTCGTGCCGCAGAAGTCGAGTCCCAAGCCCTTCGGTCCGTGCGGAGTGCGCCAAGCCATCTTCGACACGCACGTCCGAAGGGCCCGAAACGCCGTCCTGAAAACCCCCAAAAGCACGCCCGGACATGGGGGGACGCCCGGTGGCCCTCGGAGGCGGACTCCGTGACTCCATGGTGCGAATCAGGTTCTTCAGGGCTTGAATTTTGGCCGGCTTTTTCAGGGCGCCATCGACAACGGCCTTGTCACTCATGCGTGCGGCCCCTCGGCCCCTGCTTCCGGCTCAGAGGCCAGACCGAGGCCCAACGCATCACCCCACCGCAAAACGATGTCTTTGGGGAGGGGCGCCAAAAGCCGGTGAGACGTATCCTCTCGGGACAGCGCGCCGGGCAAAAACGCGCCGATGCAACTTGGGCACCCGCCTTCACATGGACACCTTTTGATCAATCGATAGGCACACTCAAACAACCGCAAACGGTCTTCGTACAAACGCTGCGCCAAACCGACGCCCCCCGCCACCATGTCGTACAGAACCATTGTGGGTTCAAAACGCCCGCTTACCGGTGCGTGTTCTCTCAAATCCCCGGTGGGCGCGACGTGGGGTGGACTTGACGAAACCCAAGCGGGATGACCGCGCCCAGGTTCCGTGACCACCGTGTACCCCAAGTCTTTGGGGTCCATCATCAATCCGAGGGCGGCCACGGCATGCAGAGCCCGCATCCACCCCCAAAGCGCATCGACCCGAACCGACGGAGGGGCATCCACAACCTCGAGAAGATCGATGGGCACAACCGTCCAAAACGCGGTCGTGGGCTTTTCCATCTCTGGGAGATCAACCTCTCCATAGCCCACGTTTTCGTGGGTATGGAACTTGATCTTCTTGAAGCCCACAACCTTTTCCACCACGTTGACATCTCCAAGACCGACCGGCAGCACAAAACCGCGCTCCAGGTCGACCCGGCCCGTATGGTCTTCCGTCAACACCGACACCCGCGTATGGGTCATGGCCGTGGTGTAGTAGTCAGGTCTCACCAAACGCACAAAAGCCTTGTGGTTGTCGAAGTCCAGACGCTCCACTTGATACTGCGCGCCATCATGCTGATAGATGGCCTGCTCGTGAAGCATGGTATGCGTGGAGCGAAAGTCCATCTCGGCAATGGTTTTGTCCTTGGCCACATCGATGATCGCAAAGTTGTCCCAACCCATCGTGCGAAGCGACACTTGGTTTGCGGGATAGACATCGGTCGACCAATGGTAGATTTTTTTTCCGTCCCGACCGGTCACCGGGCGCACCACTTGATGCTCCCCCAAAAACCCGAGAGCCGACGCCACGGCCTCAGCGTCAATATCACCAAAGGCCTCACCCTCAACAAAGGGCAGCTCAAAAGCGGCACACTTCAGGTGCTGGATGAGAATCTCTAGATTGGCGGAGTCCAGACGCGCATGCTCCACCGAAGGCTCCGTCACGCGGGTGGGCTCGTGGGCCAGGTACTGGTCGACCGGAAGACTGGTCGTCACGAGCAGCGCCAAGCTTTCTTGGTCACGACGCCCCGCACGCCCGAAGCGCTGCCAAAGCCCCGCCATGGTGCCCGGATAGCCTAAACAAACCACGGCATCCATGGACCCAATGTCGATGCCCAGCTCCAGGGCGTTGGTCGCCACCACACAACGAATGCGCCCCTCACGAAGACCAAGCTCGATGTGCCGACGGGTCTTCGGCAAGTAACCACCCCGGTACCCATACACGGCATCGGGCGCAAGCGACTCTTTGCGCAGGCGATCACGCAGATACTTCAGCATCACCTCAACCTGGTTGCGCGACTGGCCAAAAACCAAGGTGGGCACCCCCGCCAAGACCAGATCGCTGGCCAAAGAAACCGACGCCTTGAGCGCACTTTGCCGGATGCCCAGTTCTCGATTGACGATCGGCGGGTTGTACACCAGCACCCTACGGGGACCACGCGGCGCCCCGCTTCGGTCGATGAGATGGACCTCTTTGCGAAGGAGGTTCTCTGCATGCTCTTTGGGATTTCCGATCGTCGCCGACGAAAACACAAACTGCGGACGCGCCCCGTGAAATCGTGCCACCCGATCCAGGCGCCTGAGAACGTTGGACAGATGCGATCCAAACACGCCGCGGTACGTGTGGAGCTCGTCGATGACCACGTACCGAAGGTGAGAAAAGAAACGGGCCCATCGCGGATGATGCGGCAGAATGGACGTATGCAGCATATCGGGGTTGGTGATGAGCACCCCACTGTCTTCCTTGGCCCGCTTGCGCGCGTCCCTGGGCGTATCCCCATCGTAGGTGACGACCCCAAAACCAAGCTTGGCGTCATCCATGAGGCGCCGAAGGGAGGCCTCTTGGTCCCGGGCCAGAGCCTTGGTTGGGAACACATAAAGCGCACGAGAACCGGGAGAAAAGTGAAGGGCGTTTAAAACCGGGAGATGATAACAAAGGCTTTTTCCGGACGCGGTCGGGGTCGCCACCACCACATGCTGGCCATCGGCGGTACGGGCCAAGGCTTCCGCCTGATGGCGGTAAAGACGCGCCATGCCCCGGGCGAAAAGCGCGCGGCGAATGGGCGGGGCCAGCGTCTCGGGGATGGGCAACGTATCGCCGGCCTCCCGTTCGAGCACCTCCTCCAGGACCACCGAACGCCAGCGCGCTTGGCGCGCCCTCCAGGCGTTCACCACCTGACAAAGTCCCTGAGGCCTGGTCCAGGGCGGCGCGGCTCTGGCCAGCGCCCCTAAGCGAGGCTCGGCCCCCAAAGGGCCTGACCGGTCGGGCGATTTCATGCCGGCGCGGACTGTACGCATGTTCACCGAAACAATGCAAGAATGCGCGTTTGGCTTAGGAGGACCTGGCTTTGGGACCGTGGTGCTCTGCGAGGAACCGCGCCAAGGCGTGTGCCAACAGGGGAAGGGGGCTGTGGCCCCGAAGCCGCGCCCGAAGGACCAAGGGCAGATCTTGACGGAGTTCACCGCCGGCTTCGAGCGGGTTTTCGCTGAGGACGCGCTTGACCCACGAGACCGCGAGCACCCCGTGGGCGATCGCCGCTTCTTTGGGCTTTTGGGGTTGGATGCCGCCCATATCGGCCAGCTTGAGGGTGCATGGACGGCCGCGAACGCCCACAAAGCGCGTGGGTTCAGCATCGGGAAGCTCGAAACCCAGGCCTGCGAGGGCGTGGAGAATCTTCAAGCCCTCATAACCGAGCGACACCGCGTCGAGCGCCGACAGTCGCACCAAAGAACGAAGAAGCGGCCACCCCTCACCCAAGATGGCCACAAAGGCCCCCTCGTCGCCCGAGCCAGCCGGCCCGACCGCAAGCGCAGGCAGCATCCCTGGGAAGTGGAGGGTTCGCTGAATTTCACCCTCTTCAAGAAGCCGGGCACGCCCCTCGGGGCCCGTGGTTTTGACCCACACAAACGAAGCACCGTCCAGCCAGAACCCTCGGGCCAGCAAAAAACCGCGTTCGGCCGGGTTCTGGGACTGCGCCTCGGGTGGCATGATCGTCACCCGACCGGATTTAGGCCACGCCAGACCCTCCAGGAGACGAACCGCTCTGGTTCGCTTCGGGTGACTTTGGACGATTTGCTTCAAAAGGGCCGCCGCCTGGGTCTCGCGGCCCTGAGCGAGCTGTGCCTCGGCAAACAACAGACCCAGGCGCGGGTACTCCGGGTCTTGGCGGGGAATGCTGTCGATAAGCGCCCGGGGAATATTCACCGGGCCTTCGAGGTCCCGCGCCCGAAGCCCAAACTCCGCCAGACGAATACGGACCTTCTCTGGGTGGTCAATCAACACGCTCGTCGGCGCGGACAGCCACGCCTTCATGCCCCGCAATAGCTCATGCCGTCCGGATTCGTCTTCGGGGAGCGGCGCGCCGCGAACCACCGTGTCGTAGGCCAAGGCAAGCGGAAGAACGGTTTCGGCATGCGCACCCGTAAGGCTTGACCGATGGCATCGAAGGGCCTTGTCAAAGTGTTCATTTTCAAACAAGCCGAACAGCGCTTGAACCCAATGCGGCCCCTCGAAGGTTCTGGCGAGCACGTCGAGCAAGCGGCCGAACTGGGCCGACGACAGTTCCGCGAAATCGATGCGATCAACCGTCAACGAAAAAGCGCGCGCCGCCCCCCGCTTTTCGGTCCCCTGAGACAAGGTCTCGAGATACGAAAGCAGCATCGGCACCTCGGGATTGAGGCGAACAATTCCGGCAAGGAACTCTGCGCGCAAATCGAGGTCGCTGTGGAGGGGTTCACGGGCCAACGCTTGCGCCACCGCCTTTTTGTTCACTTTGGACAACAGGTGTTTACACAGACCCCGGTCGCTGGGTTCGCGCACACCGTTCACCAAAAGGTCCTCGGCAGCGTTCAGCGAAAGCCGAAGCGCCGCTTTGTAACGCCTCAGAAACGCAATGTGGGTTTTCATCTCCGCCTGCTCGTCGGCCGACAGCGGTATGGTCGTCGAAAGGCTCAGATCGAGCCGCTTGGGTTCGATCAGGGGCAAAACGCGTTTTTGAGAGGTCTCTCGTGGTTTCTTCGGGCCGCGGGACCCCGGTTTTCCTTCGGCGCGGGCATTCCCTTTTTTGCCCTTGCTCGGCCCCCCCCTACGCCGTCGCCTCCTCTGCTGCTTATCCTCCATGTCTTGGGTTCCCCTTTAGGCTTCGCACGACTTGCGGTGCGCTGTATCACACAACGCCCTGGATCGGGGTGTAGGCTTCATCCTCGCCCCCCGTGCCCCCCCCCGCTCACGCACAGCCCGAAAGCCGGCTCGGCTCCGGGATGAAATTGGCGCATAGCGGCAAATGGCCATGCACTTTTTTTGCCGCCCTTTCAGAACGGCAAGGCCATGCCGGAAGTGCCTGTGTTGACTCGAGATCACGGGCCACGACAAACCCAATGTGAAGACCAGAAACCGGGCCTACGGCCCGGGGTGAACCCCGTGAAGCGCAGTCCGCGGTTGACAGTGTAAGAGAGAAACTTTCAAATAACCCCTATGTCCTACCCCCCTGCTTACGCAGGCGGGATGGAAACATGTGGGTTAGGAACACCCATAGGAGGGAACTTGAGGCGGGAGCGACACAGCAGATCCTTGCAGTACACGTCAAGGAAACAACGCATCCCGTCCGAGACCACGCTTAACGCAATACAAGATGCGAACGCCCGGGGTGTAAACCGCATCGGGTGTTGTCGCAGTCTATCGGTCGTTGAGCGTGAAATTCGTAATTTTTTTTGACGAAGCCCAATTGAATTTGGGGCGTTTCGGGGCGGCGACTTGCCCACTCGACAACGTCGACGCGGAGGCACGGAAGCCTCCAGGAGTGGAGTAGAACCATGAAGGACACATCAACCATCAAGTTTGGCATCGCCTGCGGCCTTGCAGCCCTTGCTGTCGCCTGCACATCGGAAACCGGAGGCGCGAACTTGGTCGTGTCCGCCGACGCCCTTTCCGCATCAGACATCGCCACGGTGCGGGTCACGGCAACGCCGCCCGGGTCCACCCACGAGCTCATTCGAAACGTGCAAGGCCAGTGGGTCACCGACCCCAACGATCCCATCGATGACCTGCCGATCGGCCTGGTCACCTTCGAGGCCGAAGCGGCCGATGGCGACGGCACCGTGATCTTTTCCGGAACGGGCTCCACGGTGATCACCGCGGGCGAGACATCGACGCTGGTCATTTTCCTCCAGCAGGTAGACAGCACCGTGGTTCCCTTTCAGAACCGGGCACCGGTCATCGATGCCCTGATTCTCTCCCAGACTTTCACCACCCCCGGGGGCACCATCGAAATGGTGGCCGCCGCCCACGATGACGACAGCGACCCCATCACCTTCACCTGGACGTCGAGCGGGGGGGCCACCATCACCCAAGACCCCAATGACCCGACCCGCGCCACCTTCACCGCCCCGACCAATGTTGATCCCCAGGGCGAAAGCTTCCCCGTCACCTTGGTGGTCGACGACGGCCGCGGTGCCCGCGACGGTGTCACCGTTTCGGTGCTGGTCGGCAGCGAGCTCATCGGCGACGCCGAAATCGACATCGACATCAACGGGTGGCCCGAGTTCGAGGCTGTACCTTTTGCGGCCAGCGACTGGCATCTTGAGGTTGGAGAGTCCGCTGTTCTTCAGGTCTTTGTCACCGATCCCGAAGGTGACCCTCTGACCGTGACCTGGGTGAACGACACCGGACGCGATGATCCGAACGGCCCGGCCGACAACGACCTTAACCCCCGCCTTTGTGTCGGCACCTTCTCCAACGGAAACGGCGATCGTGACGATGAAGGCACCGAAATCACCTTCACGCTTGAAAGCCCAGATGCTCCGCTCGCCGGTGGCCCATGCGTGTTGACCGCCAACATCAGCGATGGTCGCGGCGGAAGCAACCGTGCCACGGTGGTTCTCTCCCAGGGCGCCTCCAGCAACGGCATCTTCCCGCTCCTTTCTAACTTCGAGCAGAACGCGACCTCGAACTCCGCAGGCGCTGGAGGCAGCGAAGAGCTCGGTGGCACCCCCAACGGCATCGCCCACGACGGACAAGAGGCCGGATGCCGCACCGACGCGGCGACCGAGGCTCGGATTCGTCACCTCATGGACGACAGCTCCAACGGCTCTCGCATCATGGGCTTCAACTTCGACATTCAAGACAACCCCAACGACGACTGCGTCGAATTCGCCTCGGTGTTCTTTCCGCTTCAGCTGGACCTGGCTCAAGACTTGAGCCGCTACCGGAACGTTCGCTTCGACGTCCGCAGCCTGGGTGGTGGTGACATCGACTACGAGGTTGAAGTTCGCACCGCCGACAACAACGAGGACTGCAAGAGCATCGGTTCCATTGTTCAAACCGCCAGCGACAGCTGGCAAGAGGTCACGATTCCATTCTCGGCGTTCGAAAACGGGCCAACCTGCGATGGCACCACCTTCGACATCACGAAGGTGGGAAGCCTCAGCTTCAAAGTTGAGGGTATTGGAAGCGGCACACTCGGACTCGACAACATCGAGTTCATCCGCTGAACCCGAGGTGAGCTGTCCCCTGGCCCCAAAGCCAGGGGACAACGCGCCTCCCGCCGAGCGCTTTTCTTCCACGTCAATGGGTTGTAAGCGCTTTTTCATGAGACCGACCCCGAGTAGGAGAACCATCGTGAGACACCGATTCAGCAAGGATGGCTTTGAGCAAAAACGCATCGGTTCGACACCGTGTGCTCGGCCAAGCCAAACCCGAGGAGCCCAAAGCGCGTATCCAAAGCAGGCACCAGAGGGCTCAAGGCCACGGAGCGCTTCGACCCGGACCGGGGCGTTCTTGTCGACCGCTCTTATTCCGTTGGGCGCCCTCCTGGGCGCGGCCTGCGGCGACGAGGATCCGCCGGTGACCGTCACCGGTGTGGAGATCGAAGTCGACTTCAATACCCTCCCAGAAGTTCAGGATGTCAGAGCGACACCAAGCCACATCCGATTTGGGGAGTCGACAACCCTTGAAGCGGTGGTCGACGACGACGGCAACAGCTTGTTGTACGCGTGGTCCGCCGCGTGCGATGGGCGTTTCGACGATCCGAGTGCGGCGTCACCGCAATTCACGCTCGACAGCGAGGCCGAATCTTCGTGCGCCATCACCGTGACGGCCACAGACGAAAGCGGCGCCACCGGCAGCGGCTCTATCACCATCGTCACCGGGCTTGGACACAATGGGGTCTGGCCCATGGTATCCAACTTTCAAAAAGATATCCTCCGCAACGCCTCGGGAGCGGGGACCGACGATCGCAACCAAAACGGCCTTGCCCTCGACAGCGACGACGCCACTTGCTTAGGAACAAGCACTGGTTCAGTCGAGCGTGCCTTCGAAGCAGAGGGCGATACTGAGGCCTTCTTGCGGCTGAACTACAACCTTCGTGATCCAGCCGGCGCCTGCACCGCTTTTGCCGCTTATTTTTTCCCCCTCGCCTTGCCCCCGACACGGAACTTGCAGTCGATGCTGGGTGTCGAATTTAGGGTCAGAGGCCAAAACGGAGGCGAGCGGCTCCGCGTCGAACTCCGAAGTGCCGAGCCGGATTCTTGCTTAGGAACATTCAATCGATTCACGTCGTTTTCGGTGTTTGCAACGACCGAATGGAGAACCGTAGAGGTTCCATTCGTTTTTTTCCAGTCCGCCAACTTCAGGTGTCCCTTCAACCGCCTAGACACCGGCACCGTCGCAATCAAAGTTGAGTCGCTCGGTCAAGGCGGCATCGAACTCGATGACATCAAGTTCATCGAGCCCCCCGTGCCTGGCACCGAAGACTAAACAGGAACGCACAAGTTCGAAGCCAGGTGCTAGGCAAAGCCTGGCCCGAGGAGCTCGTGGAGCGTACACGAAAGTACCTGTAGTGTTTGCGTAGGAATGCCTCCTCAATGCGGCAGTTTCGATTGCCTATTTCTCGGAGCATCCAACCGACCGCCTTGTGGATGAGATCTTCAGAGTCGTCCACAATATTGCAGCCAGGGCCAAGATCTCCCGTCGTGTCAGGGCGGACAAGCTCGACTGACCATCAGCCTGCCCCATAAGCAGCCCCCTTGCGTTTCAAGTCCGAAGCACCGAGGGTACAATCACCATGGACGGGGCGCGCACTCAACGTCGCGGGGTTTTAGGAATGTTTGCCTCCCTGGTCATCGTATTTGTGGGTCTTAAGCTTGCCGCGCCGGTGGTGGTCCCAGTCTTGCTCGCACTCACCATCGCCTTGGCGGTACGTCCCCTCGCCCGTTGGCTGAGACAAAAGCGAATGCCCCTGATGCTCACCACCATCGTGAGCGTGGTGTTGGTCTTTGCCCTCCTGGTCGCCATCTTTGCCCTCTTCGTCTACGCAGGGCGAGAACTCGGCGACGCAGTACCCCGTCTTCAGCGCTCGGCCACCGAGCTTCGCACCGGCGCCATCAACTGGCTTCTTTTGCACGAGATGCCCACCCTGGCGGAATCCCTTGGTTCTATGGATGTGCACGAGCGGGCTTTGGGCACTGCCCTGGATGCAGTGCGTGGAGTGGCCAGCCTCATCACCACTATGCTTGCCGTTTTTGTGTTTACCATCTTCATGATCGTGGAGGGGGCGAGCGCCGAGGAAAAGCTTCAGCTTCTCTCGGAGGGCACCGGCCGCTCGCGCGCCGAATGGCTACGTGCGCTTTACGATATGCAGCGGTATCTGGTGGTCAAGACCGTCATGAGCGGCCTCACAGGATTGGTGGTTTTTATATGGACGGCGGTGTGGGGGGTTGAGAACGCCCTTCTTTGGGGGGTCTTGGCTTTCGTACTCAACTTCGTACCCGTGATCGGAAGCATCGTCGCCGGCATCCCCGCGGTTCTGCTCGCGCTGGTGGATCTGGGATTCGTGAATGCAAGCATCATCGCCCTGGGTTACGTGGCCATCAACGCCAGCATCAGCAACTTCTTAGAGCCCAAAATCATGGGCCGCGCGCTCGGATCTGGATCTAGGGGGACAGGCACTATTATTTACCCTCATCGATCGACCTCAACCCATAGCGCAGAGTTGTGACGCGTCGCATTTGAGCAAGCCGGCACCGATCGAAAAGCATCGGCTTGTCCTATTGTTTCTGGTCAAGGGCTTCAGCGCGGGTGACGTTTTCGAGATGATCTCATTCCTGAGTTTCGCATGAGTGACCGAGGGCCCGACACACCGAACCGCTTCTTTGGGCGCAAGCGGTCCTCCTCCGATAGATTTTGGGCCGAGCGCCCGATGCCACCATCTGCTTCCCAAGAGCTCGTCCAGGCCGAGGTCCAGCAATAGCAAGTCAATCTGCGAACAAATCGTTGACTGAACGTATCGAATCTCGTTTGGATGCCGGGCGGAACAGCCCCGGGGGGAGCGCTGTCTACGCGGGACGGGGGAAAAAATGACGTACCAAGCAAGATATCGCCGTCAGGTGATGGGTTTCCTCGCATGGATTCTTGGATGTGGTCTGACGCCCTTGGCCCGAGCCGAGATCCAAGGGTCGGTCCAGATTCAGGCCGGTTGGAACCTTGTGGCCGCACCCTCCAATCCCGAACACCGGTGCGCGTGGACGCGGCTGGGGCTCACCTTGTGGGCGACAGGCAGGCCATCCGAGGGGGACCCGGCCGCGGACGGGATTGAACGATCCGAACAGGTTTCTTGCAGACCAGAAGGCCTCGACCCGACGGCACGTGCAAGCGAACCGAGCGACCAGGCCCGAGTCGTGTGGGTTTTCGCAAAAAGCGGTCTGGAGCTTCCCATGGCCGCATCGCCGGCGGCCGCTTTGGTACCTGCGGGCTGGAATATGTTCACCGTGCCCGAGGAGACGGTCTATGCAGATCCCAACATCCTTCGGGTCTCGCGATGGGATGCTCAGGCACAGCGATACAAACGGGTTCGCGTGGGGGACGCTCTCGAGCCTGGCTATGGCTACCATGCGTTCCTTGAAGAGGCGGGCGCGCCCTTTCAAGACGATTGTCTTGGCTCCAAATGGTCCCTCGAGACCGCGCGGACGCTCATCGAGACCTGTCCATTCTCTGGCCCCACCCCGAATGGACCTGCACCTCGGCCCTTGGACCCGGCGTTGCCAACCCACATCGTTCTTGAATCCGCCACCGAAGATTCGACCGCTCGGGGCGCCATGCAGGCCCCAGGGTCCATCGCGCCAGAAAGTTCGGCCCATTTTACCGTGACCCAAACGGCCTCAGGAGCCTGGAACATCATCGAAAACCAGCCGCCTGGCGCTCAGCTTCCGCCGCTTCTTCGCATTCATATCGGCGAGTCCCCACAAAACTCGGATGCATCGCTGTCCGAAACAAACCCCGAACTGCCGCAAAAAGGTGCCGTCCTCCGCGTGGCCGAGCTCATCGCCGAACTGAGCGAACGCTTTTCGCCCATTGAGGGCGTCGTCTGGGACGAACGTGGGAGCAGTGCGTGGATGCCTCTCATCGACGCGCTTCAGCGACGGTTTTTTGGCCCGGGCGTTGCTGCCATGCCCCCGTCGGATCCGGGCACTTTCGAAGCACCGGCTGCGGTCAGCCCGAGAGGGCTGTTTGTCGCGCTTCCCAAAGTCGCGCTTGTCACCCACGACGACCGCACTTGGGCCCACTTGGTCCACGTAGCTCGACCGAGTCGGTCGCAAAACTTCGAAGTGGCCTATCGTCGCAGCAAAAAAGCAGCCCAAGACCGAAGTTTCGAGACCAACAAGACGCTCGCTGCCCCCGGGGACGGTTGGGCCATCACCGATCTGGCCATTGCGGCGCACGGCGACAAGGTTTCGGTCGCGTGGACCCAGACCCAAACCGGTCCGAAAGCACAACCGAAACAAAGCCTCGTCCGCGTGGCCGAAAGTCATAGTCGCGGAGCGCACTTTTTTGCGCCCAGGACCGTGCGCAAAAACGACGCCTGGAAGCGAGGGCTCAGTTTGGGATACGACCGCTTCGGTCACCTTCACCTGGTGTGGGGTGAGGCCCACAAGGTCTACTACCTCAAAGACTTCACCAAAGAACCCGAGAACGTTTTTGACGTCGTGGTTCGTGAAAAAAACGACCTTGTGGTTTCCTACGCCCTCGCCCACAAAAACCCTCTTTGCCGCAAGCCTATGGCCCCATGCGGCTGCATCGAATGGTCTCACGAAGCTTACAGCTACGCGCTCGAAACCAACCCTAAAACCGGTGAGGCGTTCGGGCCCTACCGGACCCGAACCGAAGAGGCCTTTGTCTACAATCCGTCGCTTACCATCGACGACGACGCGGTCAGTATCATCGCCCACCAAGACCGCATGTGGGACAACCGAGCGGTTCCCAATCCGGACTGGCCCCTCGAGAAAAATGTCACGCCGGACGAAGCCGAGGGGACTTGCCCTCAACCCGGCACGCGCATCGCGCAAGTAGGATTTCAAGAGATTTGGCAAAAAAGAGCCCACGACCTAGAACCCCAAAGGCACCTCGAAGAAACGCCGGGCACCAACCCAAGCGGGCCCCAAGAGGGCGCCGGGTCTGATACCCCCGACAACAAAACGCACCACCAGTACCTCTACGATGGGACCTGGCACGAAGAAGACCAAATCCGCATCGCGCAACGGCCCCTGGTCGAAGACGCATGGTCCGAGCCATCGACCGGCATGCGCGACGACCCGGTGTGGCCGATGCGTGAGGGGCTCCTCGAATGGAAGACCGCCGAAGTCCCCGTCGAAGAGGGCTTCAAAGTGGGCACGTTCCAAAATGGGGTCCGGCAAGACTGGCGCCATGCCGTGGTCGCACCGCTTCAAAGCCCCCTTCATGAAGGTCGGCACGATGCCCCCAAGCTGGCGGTCAAAAAGCCAGGCCATCTGGTCGCGGTCTACAGCGATGGCCCCTCAGGCAAGGCCCATATTCCAGGCCAGAATCCCATCTTTGTCACCCAATCCCTCGACGGCGGCATCACCTGGTCCCCAGGCACCCAGGTCGCCCACGGATATCTCCCCGACGCCGCCGCCACCCACGACGGAGAAGTAGGCCTTCTGGTCTATCACCTCGGGGCGCCGGGCCGCGCGAGCCCGCCGGCGCCGAAAATCGACATCTTGCGCACCCGAGACCTACAGGTCTGGGACCGAGACACGCTGAATCTTTATCCTCCAATACCCCTTCACAGGACCCATCACGAAAACGGAGCCCATCACGAAAGCCTATTCGACGATCCCATCGGCGTCCCCGCCCTCAGTGGCCACCAAGCGCTCTTCGTCGCTACCTGGGTGCGTAGCGAAATCGACCCACAACCGGGAACCCGCATCGTGACCACCCGTGCCGCCCGCGCCCGCGAAACGCGCCGCTACGAAATCACCCACGCGGGTCCCCTCACCGTCGGCCAAAGCACCCAGTTCACCATCACGGCGGTCAATGCGTACGACATGCGCGTCCGCAACGACGGCAAAGTCCATCTCGGCGTAGCGCCCCGCGGTCCAGGCGGCATCCGCCAAGGGAGCCCGCATACGGGCACCAACCCACTACGACCTGGTCGAGAAGCCGTAGACCAAGCGGTCCCAGACCCAATCCCGCTCAGTCAGGTCCGGCCCAACGGAGGGCCCATCGACCAGGCACTCACCCATTGGGAGACAAAGGACGCAACGTTCAGGTCCGAGAACGCCGCGAACCCGGCGTTCAGGTCCGAGAACGCCCAAGCGCTGGCCTTGGTCGACGGAAAGAGCCCACCGGCCACGGTTCAACTCCAAAACGGGCAAGCCACCTTCGTCAGGATGACCCACGAAACCGACACCACCCTTTTGGTCCAAAGTGAAGAGGACCCAACTGGCCGCGCTTCGGCCACGACGCTCTTGGCCTATGCCTCGGGGGCCGCGGGCAACTACCAAAGGGCGATCGAAGCAAGAGATCGAATGATGCGCACCGTCGTCGACGAAGCGACCCAACAAACCTGGGTGTTCCAGGTTGAATACGCACCAGAGGCAAATCCACAACCGGGTGACGCATCGACCGGCCTTGCATCGCCACTTGAGGAACCAGGGGTGGCATCCGACGCGAGATACCTGGCAAGCTTCGAACGGGTTTGGGTCTACACCCAAGGCATCGCGGTGGCTCAGCTCTCGAAACAACAAGACAAGGTGTCCCAGGCGGCGGCCCAGGGCATGGCACGTTATTTGTGTGCGCACGCCGAAAAAGGCCACCACGAAGGCCGGACCGTGATTCTCGGGTGGCCCTTTTCTTGGAACACGGCGGGAGACAACTGGAAGGACCGAAGGCTGGTCACCGGCGCCAACGCGTGGGCCATTCACGGACTCGGGGTCTTTGTCGCATCGGAGGCCTTCGACAGCCTGAGCGACAAAGAACAAATTGCGATCCGGGGTTGTTACGAAGAGGCCATTCGAGGGCTCCTCGTCCACCGGCGACGGCTCGTGGCCCCGGGTACAGACCACACGGTCAGTCTCGTGACCGCCGGGTGGACCGCCCAAGGCCTCACCGTAGCCGAAAACCCCTCCGCGCTCTTCACAGAAGAGGAGGAGTCGGTTCAATGGGGGTATTACAGCGTACTCGACGCCATCGGGTACGACGCGTTCACCGAAGACCGCGCGCCCGAGGTTGCGCGCTTTCGACACACGCCCGGAGCCCCACCCACGAAACTTGAGCCACGCGTACTGACCGAACAGGATCACCAGCGCCTCAAAACCCGCGTCTTGGCCAGCAATGTGGTCACCGAACACAACCTGGATGTACTGAGCGTGTTGAATCACGCCCTGAGGCACCAAGAAAAAATCGGTCTTCAAGATTTCACCGAACTCGAGGTGTTTAGAGACGAACTGCGCGACGGCATTTTTGTGCTTCTTTGGGACGACCAAGAATACACCCAGGACCTCGCCTACACCCTGCGGCAAACCGGACCCGACGACCCGCGAAGACCAGCGCTTGAGGAAGCCCTCGAGGCGCAGGATCTGGGACGCATCGTGACCGGTGGCCACTTCTCGGGAACGGGAGAGGATTTACATTTTTCGGCCAGCAACCACGTCGCCATCGACAACTGCAGCTGGCTTTCTCTGTCCGTGGACCATGGCCTTTTGCCCGAGCAGCCTGAATACATCGAACGACTGGCCCGATGCCTGCGATACACCGAGCTTCAGTTCGTCAAGCCTCTCCCCTTTGCCGGAAGAACCTACCTCGGCGCCCACTATTTTCAGAACACGTTCCGCGACCCCTACATTTCTCCCAGCGTCCTTCAGGAGTCCTCGTATCATCTCGAAGCGACCACCGGCCTCATCTTGGGCCTCGCCCGTTTTGCCCGCGCCTATCCCGAACATCCCGACGCCGGACATTTTGCGGACCAAACCCGCGCCCTCTGGAACGGTGTCCAGCTTTTTGTGAAAGATCACGGGTTTCGTTACTCCAGCCAGCGGATCCAGGATCTATCCACACTCCTGGCTTCCAGTACGGCGGCCATCTGGTTCATCGATGTCTACCGCGAACTCAACCAGGACTGGGCGGGACTCAGGGGGATAGTCGGCACCGGGCGCGTGTGGGATCCCGAGCGCTTGGCCGCGTCCTCTTTGGCTCATAAGAACGTGGTTTCGCTGGGACTGTACGGAGGCCACGAAGCCTTCGTCGGCTTCCAAAGCCAAAGCGGAGCAACCTGGGTCGATACCAAGGCCCCTCGGTCGGACGGGTCGGTGGGGGTCATCTACCCCGAAGCTCAAAGCACCCTCGGCTCGGGCGCACGCGCCACCAAACCCGGCACGGTCCTGGCCAACGTCATCAAAAAGGGTGCAGCGTCGATAGACGAGTTCAGCCCAGGCACCTCGTTCGCAACCAGTCAACTCCTGGCCGCAGGGACTGCGTTGGCCAGCATCGTCGCCTTGTCCACCGGACAGGTCGAGACGTGGACCACCCTCATTCACTTGAACCAAGCCCCCAACGTACACACGGAGCCTTGGACCTTTGTCGGCACCGTCCCCGAAGATGAAGTCACCTTTTTGGGGCTGTTTTTCAAAGACGAAGCCCTCATTCGCCACACACGCATCCAGCAGAGCCATGTCCAAGGCGGGTTTGCCACTTCAACCGTCGAATTTGAAGCCGATGCCATCTATGGGCTGGTGAAAGAAGTCTACGGCCCGAGCGAAGGCATGCTCAAAGACCTCTACCGCCTGGGCCTCCCCACTGGCGAGCCTATCTCCGTGTATCGGCTCGACACCGAACTCAGCCCTGAAACGATCGTGGGTGCGGTCCTCGACCAACAGGTTCCGTGGCTCAAGCCAAGCGCCGACTCCACCCCGAACGAGCCCGGCTTCACCGCCGACCTCTTCCGCGAACTCAGAGCCCTGGCCCTTACGCCAGACTTCCATCAAATCGACCTCGCCGAGCTCATCCACACCCTCGAAAACCAAGGGGCCGCACCGGATTCTCGCGATGCCCAAACCATCATCCCCGAGTCTCCCTCGGGGACCGCATGGCTCGACCAAGTGCCGGAAGCCTTTCGGGCCTCCGTGTACTACTGGACGGTGCTCTTGCCCCAGTACGTCGCCCCGCAGTCTTCAGGGCCCCTGTGGGACGCGCTGCAAAACGACCTGAGCCGCCTCGACGAAGACACTTGCCGTACGCTCGGTCCCACTTATGTGTCCCGCTTCCCCGGAGCCCAGGTGGGCTGGGTGCCAGGGTCCGGTAACCTGCCCGGCCGCTGCGTGATCACCCATACCGCGGGCTCCAATCCGGCAGACGACACCAATCCACCAAGGAGCAACACACCGGAACCGAACCCGCGCGTGCCCCTTCCGGCGAAAGAAAACCAAGCCCCAGACACGCCGACCGCCGAACAAAACGACTCAACCCGGGGGGGGCGCCGCGTTTCAGGCACGGTTTTCGACTCATTTTTTTACGAGGCCTTCAAAGAACACGTGCTTTACTATGCCAAGAAATATGACGGGAACCAGGCAGGGCTTCGCGCCCTATTTCAGCTTCTTGAACGAGATGAGCAGTTTACCGGTCTGCTTCGCGACTTGCGATTGCGTATCCTCATTGGAGACGACGAAAGTGAGTCTTTTCACATAAGTCGCGACGGCACATCGGAAGAAGCGCATATCTACGCAGTGGCCGGTCCCGTCACCGCCGCCAACCTGCGGGCACTCTTCGGACTCCTCATCGCCGTCCTTCAACAGGAGGCTATCCTCTCCCCAACACTCGGTTCGCGACGCGAGCTTATCCTCCAAACCGCTCAAGGACAAAGCATCACGCGCACCATCGTAGCCCCCGAATTTCAGGACCGCGATTTCCCTTCCCTCCTCGAACAAGCATTCCTTTGGCACGAAGACCATGACGTCTCGATGTTCACCCAACGCTTCGAGCACGGACTTTCCGCAATGGCCCTCGACGGCAACGCACTCAGCGCCAGACCTTTCCTCGCAACGACGTTTCACCCCAAATCCGCCGAGTACCAAAAGCTTGAGGCAGAAGCAAACGCCTGGCGGGTCGACTTCATTGAGCGTCTTACCCGCCGGTCGACCCCGAAGCCCATCCAGCCCCTCAGCGAGGCGGCGGTCTTCGGCATGCGCCTGACGTCGCTTGGTGCAATGCAGCATTCCTTAGAGAATCTAGTGGACTGGGATGCCGACGCCCCCCTGGACGTCACGATCTACGATTCCTCCCGAATCCTCGGTATTCCCCGAGACCCTGATGGGGTCCCTCAGGTGTCCATCGGAACCGCCAAGGTTCCGCTCCAAACATCTTCGGCACCGCTGGAGATCTTGTTCTGCATCATCTCCACCCAGAACGGGCATCGCCTCGCGGTCGCGACCAACTGGCGACGCGGCGGCGTCCGCGAGCCCCTCTTCACTCACCTCCCCTCGGAGCCCACTCAGTTCCAGATACTCGAAAAGCGTCTTCTCGAACTTGCGCTGTCCACGCACGCGGAACCCCTACCGCCTCAGGACATCGCAAGCATCATCGGCCCATCGTTTTTCGAGGGCGTTCTTCAAGGGGTCAGGTTTGCGGTCCCAGTGACCTTCGACGACGACGACAACGCGCTGATCGAAGCGCTCGAATCGGACTACTTTATGCTCCACCTCGCCGAAGGCGCCCTCCGAGGAGGGCATGTGGGCTTCCCCGTCTACGCCTATTCGTTCGCGCCTATTCTACCCATGCACACCTTGTTTTTCGACGTTTCGAAAAAACATGTTCTCAAAGTGTGGGGCCCTTACCCCCTCTCAAGCCCCACTGGCCGTTCTGGCATCTATCACGAGCTCGTTCATTCTTCGTTTCCGAACTTCTCGAAAAAGGCCAAACGAAAACTGTACGACACGTTCTCAAACGACCCTTACTTCAAAGATCTCCTCCAACTCATTGCCACCAACAACCCGTCCCTCCAAAAGGACCCCGCTGCCCTGCAAGATTATTTCACCACAGAGGCCCAGTGTATTTGGGCAGAAATGTTTAGAATGGCGATGATCCAAGCGCCTGAGGGGCCCAACCCCTTTCGTGTCAGCCCTCCCGATCGCACAGACCTCATTCTGGAGGATTTCGCGACAGCCGCAACCCGGGTCCAGTCCGGGCAGATTGAGAAACAAGCGTTTCTCGATTCGGCTCGAGCCCTGCTCACAAAACTGGGACCCACCGGATCCACAACTCCAGATTATTTCTACGAGATCTTTGCCACCCTTGATCCGGACAAAATTCGGAACATGGATTTGCCCGTGACCACCGAACGCTACCTTCTACAGCCGGGACCCATGTGGTGGTTCGGTGGCGAGGTCTTTCCCAAGTTCGTGCGCACAATCCTCGAAGACCACGGCTATAAGGATCGCCATGCCGTATGGTCCAGTGACGAAGACGCGACCGCGGTCTGGAACGAAATTTCAGACCAAGCAGAACGAGCGCTCGACGCATACAACCGGCTTAAACAACGCAGTAAACCCTAGCGCAGACAGGCCCCGACCCAGGACCAGCTTGTCGGGATGGCGAATATGGACTTTCTTGCAGGCTACCGTGCCATGAATAGCGCGTCCATTGTGACATTTTGTATGCCAAGCCTTTGCGCGTGCGTGTTGTTGCGCACGCCATAGGTTGTTATGAACGTAAGAAAAAGGGCCTTTTTTGTTCTGGTTACCCGCCGAAAAATATCCCGCTTCTGTTCGAGTTTTCGACCATAAGCTTTGTCAATCACGTATTCCGATTCACTAAATTTGATCTCGCACAAGTTGATGCTGCGATCGGCACGATCGATCACGAGATCAATTTGGGCGCCTTCATCATCGGGCCCGACCGGACGATGAAACCACGATGCTTCTTCGGATTCGACTCCGGCGATACCAAGGGTTTGCTTGATTTCAGCCGTGTGTTTGAGACAGATGTTTTCATAAGCGAGTCCACTCCATGCTCGAAAACGCGCTCCTGCTCTCTTCCGTTGCCACATGCCCATGGAGCGACTGTGCGAGCTCTCGATCCAAGATAGGTAGAATAGCGAATACTCATCGGCCAGTCGGTAAAGAGCGTCACGCTGTTTTTGGCCAAGTCGTGGTGTTCGCATGATGAACCCAGATTCCTCGAGCTCATTCAGGATTTTCGTCGATGTCCCACCCGAAGGCATGTTGACCGCTTTGAGAAGCTCGTTTCGCTCTAACCCCCGTTTCTTCCGCGCCAATGTTCGGACAATACGCTCGTGCCGCTCCGCGCCCTCGAATAAGGATGTGTATAGTTGCAAAAACTCATCCCTGAGTAAGCCGTCGCGTGTAAAACACGCCCGATCAATGCATTGCGCAGCCGATTGACCCGGTTTTGCCTGGTTCAAGTAGAGAGGGACACCTCCGAACGCCATATACAACTCGACCATTTGGTAGCGATCGAGCTCAACATTGCGAGCGTTGAGGTACTCTTGCGTTTCCCCAAGCGTAAACGGCTCGAGCCGGATACGACGCGTTACGCGATTGTGTAGCCCCCCGCGCTGCTTGACGACCTTATTCAGCATCCACGAAGCTGAAGAGCCACAGATGACAACCGCCAAGTTCGAACGTGTCGATGCCCAGCTATTCCAGAAGTGCTCAAATGCCTCAAGAAAACCTGAACGTCGGGTGGCCAGCCACGGTAGTTCATCCAGAAAAACAACGTGCTTAGCCTGACGCCGCTTCGGGATAGATTTGAGATAGAACTCCAACTGTAAAAAAGCATCGGGCCAGTCGGCCGGTGGAGCCAGTGGCGCCACTGATCGGGTTGCCCGGGTAAGCGCAGTCGCAAACGCTCGGAGCTGCGTGGACATATCACCGGCATGCGAGCCGGTGAGTTCGAAAACAATCGCGGGACCAAAAAATTGGCGGACGAGAAACGTTTTGCCAACGCGTCTCCTTCCATAGACGGCGATGAGTTCAGGTTCTCGAGAGTCACACGCCTCTTTGAGGATTTCTTGCTCGTGACGCCTTCCCACCAAGTTGGTCACAAGGGTCTATATACAGCCGTATCTTTAAAATTTCAAATGATATGGCTGATTATATCAGATGATATGTAGCCGTATATGCATATAAAACAGCTATTGTGGCTACTTTGGTCCCCCCGACCAAGGTAGGCTGCGTCCACACCGAACGTTATTCCAAAATAAAATCAACAACTTAAACGATCCCAAACGCGCGGTTGGTCTCGCAGTGACAGGCACTGCCCTCGTTGTCCACGCCGCAAGCCGATACGACTAAAGTAAACGTGCGACGCCTCAAAAAGGGCAGCCAAGGTGCCTGTGCCTGCGACGGATTCTCCCGTTTCCCTGGGCTCAGCCAGCGCGTCACGATCCGAGAATGCGCTCGTCCACTGCGCCGAGTATTTCGCGCACGCGGTCTTCAAGAACCTTGAAATGGGTGAGTTCGGTCGCTTCCCAGAGGGTGCGGGCGGTTTTCATGATTCGGGCCAAGTAGGTAAATAGGCTGCCTTCCTCTTTGGCCAGCTCGTGTTCGTCGACGTAATCAAAAAAGCCCATCTCACCAAGCTCCATCTCGGTCCAGATCTGTTTGTGCCTCCGGCCGAGATGGAGATCCGGATAGGGCAGCTTGCCTAAGAAAGCTTGGTAGATCTGTTCGATGGCCGATGGCTCTTTGGGATGTGCTTCCCAGTACTCGGCCTCGCAGTCATCCCAGGTGACTTGGGGGTTGTCGCGCCTTCGTTCACCGAGCCGTTGTTTGATCCATTCGCGCCGCTTCGCGTCGGCTTTTTTGTCGAAGATGCGCTGGATAGAGTGGTGGTCGACGAGGAACTCGACCAACTCGCGGGTGAGTTCGTATTCTGGATCATGCTCGGTGAGGCAGTAGTAAACAAAAACCCCATCGGCGCCACGAATGTCACCGATCATTTGGCCGCGTACCTGCCGACCATGGCCATCAAGAACCCCCAGGGCTTGCAGGTTCGCGGTGATCTGCGCCAACCGCTTGTGAGCATTTTGACGGTCTGGCTCTGGAAGCAACAAGCGGTCGATGACCGCGTCGATAAGAAGACGATCACCGCCCTCGTCCACCTCCGAATCCGACGAAGCCCTCGTGGGCGCTGGGGAAGTGACTGGCACCTCATCCGGACCCGGATGGGCAGCCTTGGAAGCGTGACCTTCTAAGGCAGAGGGCGCAGACAGCGGCGCCCGGTCCGCTTTGGACGACGCGGAGGCACCATCCACAGGAGGCAAAGAAGCCGCCGCTTCTTCCTCGGCTTCGCGGTCCAAAATCGCGCGACCGGGGAGGGCCTGGGCTTCGAGGTCTGGGAGGCCAATGGCCAGAATCTGGCCCGCCGTGATCCGGGTGCGGCTCGACAGGGCGGCGGGCGCGCCTTCGTGAAGCTGGCGATGGGCCTCAGGGTCCCAAGTCACGTCCTCTTTGGCGCGGGCATCGGTCTTGGCGCGCTGGTAGTATTTCTTTTTGATGCGCGCCTCATCTACAGACGCACCACCACGGGCGCTGTTTTTGATCTCTTTTCGGAAGTCTTGGACGACGGATTCGGGCGCAAGGGTGATGGCGAGGCCCTCGGTGTCAAATTGGGGGCGTCCGGCGCGCCCGGCCATTTGGTGATATTCTGCAGGGAGCAACAATCGAGGTTTTTTGCCGATGAATTTTCGCAGAGACGGAAAGACGACCCGCTTCGCCGGAAGGTTGATGCCCGCAGCAATGGTCTCGGTGGTCACCACAAACTTCAGGAGGCGATCCGCCGTAAGCTCTTCGACCAAACGACGGTAGGCAGGGAGCAACCCCGCGTGGTGTACACCGATGCCATGGACAAAGATCTTTCTGAGCTCCGGGGCGATGCCTTCACCCAAAAGGGCGGCGTCGGCACGAAGCTCGACCTCTTTTCTTTCTTCGGGGGTCACAAAACGGGGACAGCTTCTGAGCAATCGCGCCCACTCAAAACACTGCGCCCGACCGAAGCTAAAAATAAGCGCGGGATACTCCTTGTTTTGGTAGAGCTCTTTGGTCAGCTCTACCAAATATTGCTCTCGAAACTCGTGGACGAGAGGTACCTTGCGTTCATCGGACCGCACCAAGCGCATGGGCACGCCACGGGTCACGTACACCCACTGACAAAAATGTTCGGGTTTGCCGATGGTGGCCGAAAGAATAACAAGTTGTACGCTTGGCTTGAGACCGACAATCGACTGCTCCCAAACATATCCTCGCTCGGGGTCGTTGAAATAGTGGCCCTCATCCATGATGACGATATCCGCAGGCGCACGGCTTTGGTCCCCATAGATTCGATTCCACAAGATCTCGGCCACCACGACCTGTATCGCCCCTTTGGGGTTGACCTTAAAGTCCCCGGTCGCAAAACCGACGTTGTCTGAGCCGAAGTCTTCACACAGCTCGCGGTACTTCTCTTCGGTGAGAGCCCGTAGCGGCGTCGTATAGATTGCGGTCTTTTGGCTCCTGAGGGCCCGCAGCATCGCGGCCTTGGCCATCAAGGTTTTGCCGGTACCCGTCGGTACGGTCACCAACACGCTGTCGCCTGAAAAGATGCGGGTGGTGGCTTCTTCTTGGACCGGGTAAGGCTCCAGTCCTTTTTCAAAGAAAAAGGTCTCGTAGTACTCGAGTTCGATGTCGGCGTCCGAAGGACGCTCTTTTGGTGCGCTCAAAACCCCTCCCGAACAGGTTCTGCGCCACTTTGTGGCAAAAAACCGTTGCCGGGGACCAGTCGCATCCTTTCACGAAGTTTGCTGCGGTCGACCGACAAGGGTCTCACGCCACCGGAGTTTCGAGCCACGCGGGTGACTCGAAACTCTCGGATGTTCCTCGGGCGAAAGCCCTGAGCAAGCAACCTTTCGGCCGCCCGTGGGCCATCAGGTGCGTTTAGGTACATTCTTTCACGCACTTGTCGCGCGCTGCCTTGCAAGCCACCTTACATGCATCGGGATCGACTTCGGACGAACACTTGTCGACACACTCGGTTTCGGCTTCGCCGCACGCTTTTTTGCAGCCTTCCACCCTGGCTTTTTGCTCCATGTCGACCCCCGCAGTTTTGCAGGCGCCGACCGACACCGACAGCACAAATACAAGCCCCAGCCATTTTATTGCTTTCATGAATTCCCCTTTCACCACAGTGAGTGGGGGTGGCCGTACACCATCTCGGCACGACCGGCAAGAAACCCCTCATCTTTGGCCGAAACCCCGAGCAATGGTAGGCTCCCATCCTTTGGGGGGATGACATGCTGCGAATAAGCTTTCTTAAGGATATCAATGCCCTTCCGACCAAGACGGCTCGCCTGTTGGTCGTGGTTCCCGAGGTACTCTTAAGGAAAAAGCGATGGCCCAAGGGCCTCAGCCCGAAAATCCACGCCCTTTTGAGCGATCTTGCAACCGATGCGCCCAAGGGCAGCCGGGGAACCTTGGTCAGCACCCTCACGGGAACCACCCCGCGGCGGCTCCTCCTGGGCGTCATCCCCAAACCCGGATCACGCTACAACTGCCCGGCCCGTCCCGAGGCCGTCAGCCGCATCGTCCAAAACGCCAGGCTCAACGAAGACGAACACACGGCATTGGTGGTTGTCGTGGAGTCCGCCTCCGCCCTGACACCCATCATGGTGGCGATTGCACGGGCCTTTCCCAGCTTTCACCGCAAAAGTTCGAAGTCGAAAAAGCGGACCGTTCACGTCGGCTTTGTCGACGCCCAAGGACGCTTCATCAAGACCACACCCGAGCAAAGAGACCCGCTCGAAGTGGTACGAACGGTCTCGGCCCTCGTCGACGCACCTCCGACCGAAATGAACCCCCAGGCTTTGGCCAAGGAAGCGGAGAGCTGCCTCAAGGGAATGCGCAACGTCCGTTTTTCGCGGTGGGTGGGGGACGCGCTTTTGCGGGCCGGCCTGTCGGGCATCCACAGCGTCGGGCGAACCGCGCTGAGTGCGCCCCGCATGCTCCTGGCTCAATACAGCCCCCCTCGCCCCAAAGGCCCGCACGTCGCGTTGATCGGAAAGGGTGTAACCTTCGATACGGGTGGCCTCCATCTGAAGGGACGCGGGGCCATCGAAACCATGAAAATGGACATGGGAGGCGCCGCCGCCGTTTTGGGGGCATTTCGGCTCCTGGCCAAACGCCGCCCCAAACACAAACTCTCGCTCATCCTATGTCTTGCGGAGAATGCGATCGGCCCAAAAGCCTACAAACCAGACGACATCGTGACCATGCATTCCCAAAAGACCGTCGAAATCAACAACACCGACGCGGAAGGGCGCCTTCTTTTGGCCGATGGCCTCAGTTACGCCGCAAGAAAACTCAAGGCCGACTACCTGTTCGACGCAGCCACCCTGACCGGCGCCCAGCTGATTGCGACCGGCACCATGCACGGCGTCATTGTCAGCAACGACGCCGAGCTCGAGCAGCGTGTCGTGGAGGCAGGCCGCACCACCGGAGACCTGGTCCATCCGCTCCCCTTTGCCCCAGAGTTTTACAAGGCAGAATTCAAAAGCAACCTCGCGGACATGAAAAACTCCGTCAAAAACCGCGCCAATGCCCAATCGGCCTGCGCCGCGCAGTTTCTGTACAACCACATCGAGGACACCCCCAGCAGATGGTGCCACCTCGACCTCGCTGGCCCAGCCTTCCGAAGCGGCCGCGGCACCGGCTTCGGAGCCGTCCTGCTCGCAGAGGTCGTGCACGATCTTGCGACCTAATCCCCCGGCTCACTTCGATATCCCGTGCGTCAGCTGCGGATCTGCGTAGCTTCAGTCAACGCCCGTTCGGCCTTACGGGGCCCGGTCCGAAGTGACCGCCCCACCCGTGGACCCTCGGCTCACGCGCAGATCAGGTGGTCCATCCGTGGGCCACGCAAGTGGCCGAGGCATCATCACGGATCCGCGGTCACACGCGGCCGGAAACGAGGGTCAGCTTGGTGATTTCTGCGGGGGCGCGAAAGCGCATGGGCGGTCCCCAAAAACCCGTGCCTCGGCTGACGTAGATCTGCGTGTCTTGGGTGTGGTGGTGAAGCCCCGCCACGTAGGGCTGCACCAATTGCACCACGGCGGAGAACGGCCAAATCTGGCCACCGTGGGTGTGGCCCGAAAGCTGAAGGCCCACGCCGTGCTTGGCCGCATCGTCGATGGATTTGGGTTGGTGACTCAGGAGGACAAGCTCCCGCTCAGGAGGACGACCGCGCACCGTACGTGCCAAATCCGGCCCCCGCCCGGGCCCCTGGCCCAGTCCCGCGTAGTCATCGATGCCGGCGAGATCAAACGATGCCGCCTTGTCCCCCACCGATATCCGTTCGTTGTTGAGGACCCGAATCCCCATTTTTTGGAGTTGTTTTTCCCAAGCTTCGGCGCCCGAGTAGTAGTCGTGATTGCCGTTCACAAAAACCACGCCAAAGCGGGCGCGCAGATCCGCCAGAGGGCCTACCTGATCTTCGAGTGCCTCAACGCTCCCGTCCACCAGATCGCCGGTGATGACCACAAGGTCCGCTTTCAGACCATTGGTCTTTTCGACGATCCCCTCCATGAACCGGCGGCCGAGCGTCGGTCCAATGTGAACATCACTCAGCTGAGCCACCGTGAAACCTGAAAGCGCCGGCGGCAACCGCGAGAGCCCTACCCCAACCTCCTTCACTTCCACCTCCCCCACCCCAGAGCGAATCGCCACCCCCGACACCACCGTCGTGGCCACGCCCACCGCCCCAACCATTCCTTTGGCCACCAATGCCCGGCGCTCAAGGTCCGGCTCCGGCCGAACCTCCGCGAAATAGGAAAACACGCCCGACGCCACCAAAGCCACCAGGCGCGCGATGTCGGTCAGGAATGTGAGCATTAAAAGATAGAAAACAGTGCCCATCCACAGGTACGCGCCCCATGCGAGCAGACTTCCCAGGCGCCGCGGCCATGCGCGCGCGCCGATGGCCCCAAGCGGAATCAGCACCGCCGCCGCAACCAAAAAAAACCCTCCGAGCCACTGGGCCCAAAGCGGCCATCCGGGGCCCCTGACCAGCCGAAAGAAGAGATAGGTGTGAACCGACAGGTCCACCAGCGCCACCACCACCAAGAAAACCACGGAGGGCCATGCTCGCACAGACTGTGCCGGGTCTCCACCGGGCCCCAGGTGAGCGACCCAAGTCACCTGAGGATGACAGGGAGTCACCAGATATCTAGGAAATGAATGGTATTTGCGGATGCGAAGGCTCTAGGGGGTGTCCCCAACTAACCTGAATCCCAGAGCCCGCAGAGCTCGCCTGCATTGATCCAAACCCGTGTCCGAAGGCGGGCCCATCACTTCGGCCCGGGCCCCGCAGGGCCAAACCCGGGTTGGCTTAGGCTGAGGAATGCGCGAAGCCCACGGTCGACCCAACGAATCCCGGGGATTCATCGCGAAAGTGTCCTCCAGCCCATTTTGGCACAAACTTTGCCGCCATGCGCCCGACGCCCCGGAGAAATCCTTGACCGGCTCGGCGCCTTAGATGCACATCCCGCTTGATGCCTGAACTCGCCATTCGTGCCGAAGACCGACCGCTCCACGACGACATCCGTTGGCTAGCCTCCAAACTGGGGACCGTCATCCGTAGGCTCGAGGGTGAAGCGTGTTTTCGCGCGGTCGAAAACCTTCGAGCGGCCTCACGAAGCCGAAGGCGACAAGAGGCGGCAGCCCCCTCTTTGGACAAACTCCTCGACCGCGTCGACGCCTTTCCCATCGAAATCGCGACGCCTGTGGCCCGCGCGTTCACGCTGTTCTTCATTCTGATCAACACCGCAGAGCAAGTCCACCGCGCTCGGCGCCGGCGAAGCTACAAGCAACGCGACGAGGGCTGGCCGCAGCCGGCATCACCCCTTTGGGCCTTCACCAAACTGAAAGAAGCGGGGGTCGACGCCGACGAACTGCGCAAACGACTCGAGTCCCTCGAAATCCGGCCGGTGCTGACCGCGCATCCGACCGAAGCCACCCGAAGAACGGTTCTCACCCTCCAGGCGCGGGTCGCCAGCGCCCTGCTCGAACGCGAAAACACCTCACAGGTCGAGCGCGCGGTCCTCGATGAAACCTTAGAAGCAGAAATCGAGCTTTTGTGGCTGACCTCTGAAGTCCGCCGCGATCGCCTTTCGGTCCTCGACGAGCTCAGCACCGTGATCTGGTACCTCGAAGACCGCCTTCTCGATGCCAGTTCGTTGGTCCATCATGCGGTCGAGCGGGCCTTCAAAGAAGTCTACGACGAGCCACTCGGCGTCGGCACCCAGATTCCCCCGGGCAGCTGGGTAGGGGGAGACCGCGACGGCAACCCCTTTGTGACGCCCGAGGTCACCACCTCGGCGGTCCGGCGGTCGTCCTACGCCGTCATCGGCCACTACATCAGCAAGGTCAAAGCCTTGCGAGACGCCCTTTCGATATCCGCTCACATCGTTCCCCCGCCACCCGAACTGGTGGCTTCGCTGGAGCGAGACCATGAACTTGTCCATGTCTATGACGACAGCTATCGCGCCCGCGCCCAAAACGAGCCGGTTCGCCTCAAGCTGAACTACATGGCAAGACGCCTCATTGCGACCCAAAAAGAAATCACGGCCCGGATGTCCGGCAGCCAAGAGCAACTGCGCGCAGCCTACAAAAGCTCCGACGTTTTCCTCAAAGACCTCGAGCTCGTCAAAGAAGCCCTCCTCGCCGCCAAAGCCGATCGAACCTACCAGACGGTGTTCTTACCCCTATTGGCCCAGGTAAAAAGCGTCGGCTTCCACGGCTACCTTCTGGACGTTCGCGAGGATTCCGAGGCCCATACTGAGGCCCTCGATCGCATCGCCAAGGAGCTTCACCTTCCACCCTGGAACACCGACGCGATTCGCGCCGAGCTCTTGGGTAGAAGGCCTCTCCTTTCGGAACATATTCCTCTCGAAGAGCAAACACAGCGCACCTTTGACGTGTTTCGAACCATTCGCCAGCTCCAAGACGAGTTTGGCAATCAGGCTGCCTCAACCTACATCATTTCTATGACCAGGGGTGTTGACGACCTCCTGAGAGTCCTCTTGTTGGCCAAAGAAGCGGGCCTTGTGGACTTGACGCGCGAGCAACCGGTTTCGCGGCTGGATGTGGTGCCCCTTTTCGAAACCCAAGCCGACCTTGAAAACGCACCGGACGTCATGCGCCGCCTCTTCCAAGATGAGGTCTGGAAACGCCATCTCGAAGCGCGCGGTCGACGCCAAGAGATCATGCTCGGCTACTCGGACTCGGCCAAGGATGCGGGCGTGCTCCCCGCCGCCTGGGCTCTATACCGTTCCCAAGAAGAACTAACGCGCGTATCCGACGAAGCCAACATTCCCCTGACCCTGTTCCACGGGCGCGGAGGGACGGTCGGCCGCGGCGGAGGGTCTCCGGTGTTTCGGGCCCTGAGCGCGCTCCCTCCGGGGACCGTGAAAGACCACATCAAGATCACCGAGCAAGGGGAAGTCATCTCTCAGAAATTCGGACTGCTCCCCATCGCGGAACGCAGCCTCGAGGTGATGCTGACGGGCACGCTTTTGGCATCCTTCACCGACTGGCGAACCCAACTCCAGTCGGGTGAAGAAGTCCGCTTTCGTGAGGTCATGAGCCAGCTATCGGAAAGCGCGCTTCCAGTCTTTCGTCGAATCGTCCACGAAGAGGACCGCCTCTTTCGGACCTTCTTGTCCGCCACCCCGGTGCGCGAGCTCCAAAACGTGCACTTCGGTTCGCGGCCAGCGTACCGGGATCGCGGGGCCGGAACCATGAAAGGGATTCGCGCCATCCCGTGGGTTTTTGGATGGACGCAAACCCGACTGATGCTCCCCGGCTGGCTCGGCGCCGGCACGGCGCTCCACGAAGCCATCCACCAGGTGGGTGGACTCGAGATCCTTCAGCGCATGAGCGAGGTCTGGCCCTTCTTCGACGATCTCATCGGCAAGATAGAGATGGTGTGCGCCAAAGCTGACCTCAGCATCGCCCGGCTCTATGTCGAAAAACTCGGCGGCGATCTCGAACTCTTTGGCGACCTGCAAGCCGAATACCAACGAACCGTGGACGCGGTTTTGGCGATCCGGAAGTCGAAACGGCTCCTCGAAAACCACGAAGTTTTGCGGGCGGCCATCGGGCTCAGAAACGCCTACGTGGACCCGCTCTCGGTGCTTCAAGTCAGCCTGATGCGCAAAAAACGAGCGCTTCAAGAAGACGACCCCTTGTACCCGACCCTCTCGTCGGCCATCGGCACGACCCTAAACGGTGTGGCCCTTGGTCTTCGCAACACCGGTTGAGGTCAAGCAATGTCCACGCTTGGTGACGCAACGGCCCTAGCCCAAGACGTCCGAGAAAAGCGGGCCAGCCCCCTCGAGCTTGTCGATGAAGCCATCGCACGCATCGAGGCGCAAAACCCCGCTCTGAACGCGGTGATTACGCCGATGTTTGACCAAGCACGAGAGGCCGCCCAAGACCCAAAGCTGCCCGAGGGTCCGCTTCGAGGCGTGCCCTTTTTGCTGAAAGACCTGGTCGCCACGTATGCGGGGGTCCCGATGGCCAGCGGCAGCAAAGCCCTCAAAGACCACATCCCGAAAGAGGACAGCGAACTCGTCAAGCGTTTTAAGGCCGCCGGCCTTATCGTGCTGGGCAAAACCAATACCTGCGAGTTTGGCCTGTTGCCCACCACCGAACCGCTGGCCTTTGGCCCCACGCGAAATCCATGGGATCTATCCCGAACCGCCGGCGGCTCCAGTGGGGGTTCGGCCGCGGCCGTCGCCGCCGGCATGGTCCCCGCGGCGCACGGAAACGACGGTGGTGGGTCTATTCGCATCCCGGCATCCTGCACCGGCATCTTCGGTCTCAAGCCGACCCGCGCGAGAAATCCGCTGGGCCCCGGGGTTTTTGAGATCCTAAGCGGTCTGGTCGAGGAACACGTGTTGACCAAAAGCGTACGAGACAGCGCCTTGTTTTTGGATGTGACCGAGGGTCCCGGTCCGGGCGCACCCTATTGTGCGCCCCCCCTCCAAGAGCGCTTCACGCAGTCGTTGAAAGCCGCGTCGCCATCTCTTCGCGTCGCCTATTCTACCCAAAGGCCCGACGGCACCGAGGTTCATCCGGACTGTGTACGGGCCGTCGAAACGAGTGTTCGGCTCCTGGAGCGCCTTGGCCACACCCCGCGGCGCGTCACGCCGCCGGTTCCCGAAACCGAGCTCTTGCGGGCGTTCATGATCTTGTGGGCCTCGGGAACGGCGCGCGATGTTCAAGCCCTCCAAGAAGCCAAACCCGAGTTGACCGAAGAAGACTTCGAACCCTTTACCTGGGGGCTCAAGGCGCAAGGCGAAGGTATCCGGGCCACCGCGTATCTTTGGGCCGTGGAGTGCATGCGGCGTGCGGGCGCCCGCCTGGCCGACTTCTTCACGGACTACGACCTCTGGCTGACCCCGACCCTTGGAGAACCGCCCCTCCCCCTCGGCAGCCTCCAGGGCACCCGAGGAAACCCCCTCGCCCCCCTCGCCACCGCCACGCGTTTTGTGCCTTTTACCCCCCTGGCAAACCTCATCGGGAACCCGGCGATGTCCGTGCCCCTGTTCTGGAACGACGAAGGCTTGCCCATCGGCGTGCATTTTTTGGGGCGCTTTGGAGAAGAATCGTTTTTGCTTCAACTCGCCAAGCAGCTCGAAAACGAATGCCCTTGGAGCCACCGCACCCCACCAGCCCCAAAAAGCCACAAGGACCCCTGAACGCAGGCGTTTGGGCTATCGAACCGCCGCGCTCGTCGTGTTCCCCCAGGCCCCAAGGTTGATCCGACAAGGGCGCGGCTCAGGTTCACGGTCGCACGCGGCGCCCGGCTCTCCTCGATCGATGGCAATGGAATCTGGGCGCAAGTGGAAACTGGTCTCATCCACATACGAGGGGTCAACATCCAAGATGTTCGCGTCTTCGGTCCGGGTACAGTCCTCTCGGTTTGCGCGTTTGCAATGTTCTTTTTCACTCGCAAAAAACAGATTGTGATCGACTTCTGGTTCACCATCTTCATGGGTGGTCAAGATGCCCACACCGTTTTCGCTAAAGATATTGTTCCGAACCACACCCCCCTCGGCGGGGGGGCCGAACTGAATGCCCTGCTGGGCATTTCCGTGAATCGTATTGTTTTCGATGCGCGCACGGTCCGCACCCACAAAGATCCCCTGGAACGTACTTTGGTGAATCCGGTTGTTGAGTATCGATACATCGGCGCTGGCTGAGATGCCCGAGTCATTGAACGCCAAGTCGTTGCCCTGAACCAGCGCACCCCCATGAAGCCTGATTCCCCATTTGAGGCTCCCAAAAACGCGGTTGGATAAAATCTGGACCGTCCGCGTCGGTTTCACAACCAAAATGCCCGAAAGGGTCGTCGACTCCACAAGGTTGCGCCGCACGATGTGATCGAAGCCATCAAAAAGCGCAATCCCCCTCATTTTGCGATCGCGCACCACACAGTCTTCAACCACCACGCCTCGATTGCCGCTGACCAGGATGCCGTCGCCCTCTCCACCCAGGATCTGAATGCCCTGAAGCCTCGTGTTCGCGCTCCGAATGGTCACGGCCGGGGTCGCCACCGAGCTGGTCACGGTCGGCATGCCGGTCGCGGGCCAGGGCGCGATCACCCGCTCCGATCCCACTGGACAATCCTCTTCGATGAGCCAGGGTTCTTGATAGGTCGCGCCCCCGTGAATGAGCGCGACTTCACCGCATTGCATCCTTTCAAATGCGTAAGAGGGTGTACGGCAGGGCCGACCCGCATCGTCACAGTTGTTTTGGTCGTCGGATCCGGTGTTGCCGTCCACAAAGCGAGCCCGTCCCAGCGCATCGAAGGGGCGACTGGCCCCGTCTTTTAAGCCAAGCGTGGAGGCAAAAAGAGAGAGGTCGTTTTCAGAGCGCGAAACACTGAGCTCGGTGAACCGCGCACGACCGGCCTGGGCCGACAAGACCCGCGCACCCAAAAGCACGGCTTGGGGTGCGTCCAGACGCAGCTCAATCGGGCCCTCAAAGGACACATCGACCGTTCCCAGGTCATCGACGGCCATCACTTCCGGCGCGGGGGTGAGAATGGAGCCTGCCTGGGCGTCTTCGACGTCCTCCAGGAAAGTCAGCCGTGTGGCTTTGCCTGGCCGAAAGACGTCGATGGGTGCACTGAGCCCGGATACGTATCCCTTTGCGCTGGCCACCAAACGATAGCCCGAGGCAATCTGGTCAAACGAAACGCCCTCGAATTCAGCCACGCCGGACACTAATGAGGCGGCCACGGGCGTAAACGATGAACCCCCCGGATTCACACCCAATGACAAGGTCACGGAGTCCAAAGACAGCGTGTCGAGCACCCCACTTGCGGACAACGCCTTCACTTGTATTCCCGGAACCGTCGCCCCCGCGGTGACCGAAGCAGGCACCGGAACAAAGGCCAGCACCTTGGCCCCATCCGAGCTCGTGACCGAAAACGGTTCTCCGGTCACTTCCCCAAGGCTGCCAGCATGGGCTCGAAAAACGTAATCCATCCCCAAAAACGCAATGCTCAAACCACGAAACACGGCAACGCCAGCGACAGCCTTGGCTGTCGCCACCCCCTGAAAGGGCACCACCGCGCCCTGAGCCAGAAGCTCGAGACGCACCGAATCCTCAAACCCCAAGGCGGGCTCGCCTTCTTCGTCCACCGCCGCGACCTGAACTTCAATGGCTTCCCCCACACCAACCGAAAAACCAGGTTGCACCACAAAACGAAGAGCCCGCGCCGCCTTTTCCGTGGAAGACACACACGTCTGGGCGGCGCAGACAAACCCGTCCAAACAGTCGCTCTGGTCCCTACATGCAACCCGCGAAGAGGGATCCGGCGCACACCCAACCAACCCGACCACCATGAGACACAAAATGCCTCCACGCGGCCGTTCAGAGGAAGCCCAGTGACCCAGACACCGGAAGACGCGGAGGATGAAAAAGTCTCGGGCAGGCAAATGTGGTCTTTTCGTCACCGATCGTTTTGAGCCCTGCATCGCCGCCACACCGCGAATGCTTGCGGACCGAGGTCGCCCTTTCAAGAAGATCCTCTCATTCTGAACGGTCTGTAAGACCTTCGCCACCCCATATCGTCATCCGGCGACAGGAATGATGGTCTGGGTGTAGCGAATCTCGGGTGGGCCACCCACATCATCCCCCAAGGCCGCGACGCACACGTCTAGGGAGAACACACCACCCATGGCGCACCCGTTGCGTCCCCGACCCACTCCGGCAATAACAAGGCGTCAAGCTTCTCATCGCACCCCCTCTTCAAATGCCTGTGTTCGAAAACAATCGCCCCCTCCTGGACGCTTTTAGAGAGGGTAGGCCGGAGGCGCTCGAAAAAGTCTATTATGCCTACTTCGACCAAATAGAAAGACTGGTTCGGATGGGTTTTACCATGGGCACCGGAACGCGGACGCGGATCCTGGGCGTCACCAACCCCGATGAGAAACGCGACATCATCCAGGAAGTGTTCACCCGCGCATTCTCTTTGCCGGCGCGCATGGCTTTCGACGGCCTGAGGCCCTACAAGCCCTATATTTTTAGGATAGCGAAGAACCTTTTGGTCGATAGGCTGAGGAAAAAAAACAAAGACTTTGTGCTCGACCCAAAAAGCTTTCCGGAGGACGAAGGCCCTGAAGGCCGGGGCGACGCAAACCTAGAGCCCGCAGTCGACCCCGAAGATGCGCTGCACTTACAAAGGCTCATGAAAGCCACCCGCGAGTATGTCAGCACGCTCAGCGACGAACTGAAGTTGTTTATTCGCCTCCGCTTTGAAGAAGAACTCTCCCAACGAGAAGTCTCCGAAAAAATGAACATCACCAGAAGGCGGGTCCGAACGCTGGAGACCAAAGCCCAATCGGGCCTCAAAGCCTACCTACACAAACAACGCCTCATAGAGCGCTAATCGTGAAAGAGCCACCGAAGCCACACTTCCCTACCTTTGCGCACACCAACCGATTGGGAACACACAGGGTACGCTTAGGCGACAGCCACGAAAGAAATCCGAAGCTACGAGCGTTTTCACCCATCGTGTCATTCGGATCACAAAAACGGCCCAGCGGCCACGGTGCGGCGTATATGGATAACAAACCCTGAGGATCAAGCGATGGCGATAGAAGAGGACAGAGACCTGATGGCACGGCTTCTGTCGGGCCGCGACCGAAGCTCCCGACTCGAAAAGGAGGCCATATTCCAAGCGGTGGTCGAGGCTCTGCCGGAGCACAAACAACCGCGTCGGTGGCTCAAAGCCGCCTTGGCAGGAGGAGCCCTGGTCTCCTCAACCGCCATCATGATTGTCCTGTTTACGCCACTTGACCCCCCGTTTCAGACCCGTGGCGAAGACGCCAACTTTCATGTCTTTTGTGAAGAACACGGCAAGACCAGTCCGTGCAAACAGGGGAGTCGCTTGCACTTCGACGTCACGCCTCCCCACGCCCATACTTTTTTTGCGGCCTTCTCGGAGCGCCCAGATGGCACAGTGATCTGGTATTTCCCGAGCTCAGCCAAGGGGCCCGGTCTCAATCTCAAACGCCACAGCAGACAAGGCCTGCTGGATACCGGCATCCAACTGGGTCCGGAGCACACGCCCGGGCGTTATCGGGTCTACGGCTACTTCTCAAAAACCCCACTCTCTCGAGACGATATTCGAACCCAATCCCAATCAGGTGAGGCGCAAGGCCTGGTAGAGAGGTCGTTGGTGATCGAATGAGAAACATGAAAGCTGTCCTGGTTGCAGTCACCTTGATGGCCCTTCCACGCCTTGGTTCGGCCAAAACCAAGGTATACGCCATGGCCATCGGACAAAACAACGTGCCCAAAAGCCAAACCACCGAACGTTTGAGTAAGCTTCGCTACGCGGATGACGACGCCATCCGCTATTTTGAGCTGTTCAAGCGCCTGGGCGCCGAAACAACCCTCTTTACTTTTTTGGACACCAAAACCCAACGCCGCTTCCCCCAACACGCACACCGCGCCCAAGCGCCGACCCTCAAAAACCTCAAACGTACGGTGGCTCGCTACCAAAAGATGATGGAAACCGACCGCAAAAACGGCCACGATGCGGTCTTCTATTTTGCGTTCAGCGGCCACGGGGCCCACGGACCCGACGGAGAGCCCTTCCTGGCCCTCCATCAAGGCCGACTCACCCAAAAGCGACTCTACCAAGAGATCCTCGCGCCGCTCCCCACGGCATACACCCATGTTTTTGTCGATGCCTGCAGCGCGGGTTCCATCCTAGGGATTCGCGGCCCCAGCTTTGACAACGAAATCGAAGGGACCCGGGTCAACACAAACCCCAGGCAACTGAGCACCATGCTCACGCCCCTCCTCAAGCATCCCAACATCGGGGTGCTGGTCGCCGCCGCGGGGCACGAAAAAGCCCACGAGTGGTCGGAAATCGAAGCCGGCGTCTTCACCTTTGAAGTGGTCTCTGGACTCCTCGGGGGGGCCGACGTGAACCATGACCGAGTGGTGGCTTATACCGAGCTTCAAGCCTTTGTGGCCTCGGCCAATCGAAGCCTTGAAGATCCGCGAGCCGCGCCCACCATCGTCGCCCGCGCGCCCTCGAGCAACCACAACGCACCGCTTGTGGCGCTCGATGACCTTTCGGACAGCCAGTTTCTGGTAGGGGATGCTTCGAACATCGGTCGTTTTTACATCGAACTTGAAAACGGATTGCGCTACCTGGGCTCCAACCTGAGCGAAACCCAAACCGCCGCGCTGGCATTGCCTTCTGAAGGCATCGCCTATCTTCGCACCGACGCCAAAGAAGCCGTTCTCGCTCCCGGCGGTCGCGCGATCAACTTTCGGGACCTCGACTTTTCGCCCCGCCAAAGCAGAGGCAAAGGCAGCCTCACCGCCTCGTACCAACGAGGCCTCTTCTCATCACCTTACGGACGAACCTACTACAAAGGCTACGTCGACAGCGCGGGCCTCGTCGGCGTTCCGTTCGTTCGCGATGATGCGGTCGGACTCCACGCACAAACCACGTCAAAAGCCCTGAAACCTCTGGCGGTCGGCCTGGGCGTCACAGCCGTGACCACAGCGGTCACCAGCGTGACGACCGCGATCCTGGCGATCCACGCAAACCAGGAGTTCAAAAACACCGAGTTTCAACGAGAAGCCAAAGAATCCAGCGACCGCGTCCGAACCTTCACCACCGTGGCCATCGTAAGCGGCGCAGTTGCCATTGCCAGCGGAATTGCGTCTTGGCTTCTTTGGCCCGAAGAGACGACGCCCAAACTGGTCACCACCTTCCATGGAAACTCCGGCTCTGCGGCAGCCGCCTTCCGCTGGTAAACACAAAACCCTGGGGGAACACGACCCCAATGGAGGCCCTAGCCCCCAACAGGGGTCTCGTCCCCGTTTGCCAAAACGGGACAGAGGCTTTGTTCTTCTTTCGCGTGATTGCAAATCCATGTTGCCACCAGCACAATCATAAAAGTGTCTATTTCCTTGAGGTCCGCTCGTGCACCCGGATGGCGAGTCGTCGCCCTGACGGTCCTTTGGCCCGCGTGCACCACCGAACTTGGGCCGGCTTACACCCCCACAGGCGAAAAAGGTCCGGGAACCACCGGCCAAAAAGAACAACAGCTTTCGAGTCCCATGAGCGGAGCGCGTCGACTCACCCGATACGAATACCTCAACACGGTTCGCGATCTGCTCGGCGTCGACATTTCAGATCACATCGGTCTTTTGCCTGAAGATTTCAGCCAGCCTTTTGACAACGACTACCTCGACCAAGAGGCATCAGACCAGTTGATTGCAGCGGCGGAGATCCTCGCGGCCAAAGTCGCCTCTTTGGCTCTATCCACGGATGACAAACGAAACCGCTTTGTCCCCTGCGAACCCAAATCGAAAACCGACACCGAATGCTTTCGCACTCTGGTCCAAGATTTTGGTGAAAAAGCCCTTCGGCGACCGATGCCAGCGTCCGAGGTGGATCTATTTGTTCCCCTTCTCGAATGGGCCAACCGGGGGAATCGCCAGGAGTACGATGGAGAGGTCGAAACAAACTTCTATACCGCAGTGGACATGCTGATCAGAGTCATGCTGCAGCAACCAGAGTTTTTGTATCGCGTCGAGCGAGGAAGCCCGATAGACGGCGAAGATGAGGTACGTGCCCTTTCCAACTACGAAGTCGCAAGCCGGTTGTCCTATCTCATATGGGGCTCCATGCCCGACGCGTGGCTTTTTCTCCAAGCCCAAAACGGGGCGCTGGTCTCGCCCGAAAAACGCAGGGCCGTTGTCACCCAGATGCTGGACAACGAAAAAGCCGTCTCGCACATGGAACGATTTCACGCCCAGTGGCTTGGTTACTCCAGCCTTCCCCAAGAACCGGCCCTTTTGGCCTCGATGCGAACCGAGACCAACACGCTCCTAAGAAGGGTCATCTTCGAAGAAAACCTGCCCTACCAAGAGATCTTTTTGTCTGACGAGACCTTTGTCGATGCGCCTTTGGCCCGCCACTATGGACTCGACGAACCAAACGCGGGTTGGGCCTGGTCTTCTTACGGGGGCACGTCCAGGCAAGGCGTGCTTTCGCACGGCACGGTCTTGTCAGCGTTCTCCAAGTTCGACGACACCAGCCCGACCCAACGGGGCATCTTCATTCGGACCCGCCTGATGTGCGAAACCGTGAACCCACCCCCACCAGAACTCGAAGTCGATGTCGATGCGCCGCCGAGCGGCCAAGAATGCAAAACAGACCGCTACAAAGCGCACCGGACCTCCCCCGCTTGTGCGGGCTGCCACAGCCAGCTGGACCCGGTAGGCTTTGGGCTGGAGCAATACGACAAGCGCGGCCGTTTCCGCAGTCACGATGATGGCAAGCCAGAGTGCACCATTGATGGAGACGGGCAAGTGGCCGGGGTGGGCGACTTCAACGGGCCCAAAGGTCTTTCCGACCTTTTGGTCGCGTCCGGGCGCCTCGAAGCCTGCTTTTTAGAACAGGTGTATCGTTTTGCCACCGGCCGTCCGGTAAGCACCGAAGACGCGGGCGCTTTGGCCGCCATGGGGTCCGGGCTCAGAAGCCACTACACGTTCAAGGACGCGCTTTTGGCCATCGCCTCGGACCCAAGCTTTGCCCAACGACGAGAGGAAAGGGAATAACGTGAATTTCATCAAGAAACGTCGCCTTAGCCGGCGTACATTTCTCAGAGGGGCTTCTGGTGTTGCCCTGTCGCTTCCCGTCCTTGATATCATGCTCAACGACCACGGCGACGCCTTTGCGCAAGACAATACCTCGTTCAGCAAACGATACGCGATTGTCCTCGCGGGCAGCGGCCTTGCTTGGGACAGCGCCGGCAACCGAAACCATCCCGCGCTCGACCAACACTTCATACAGCCGAAAACCGTCGGCCGGAACTACGAAATCACCACCCCCTTAACCCCCTTGGCCGGCCTCCGGGAGCATTTCAGCCTCGTCTCCAATCTGTACATCCCAACCGGCGGAGACAGCGGCGCCTACCCTGACTTTCACTGCGGCGCCAAGTCGCCGCTGCTCAGTGGGGTCAACATGGACAGCTCGAGCGCACGGCGCTGCGGCAAGACCTCGGATCAAGTGGTGGCTGACTTTTACGCCCAAAAGACGCCCGAACACAGTTTGGTCTATCGGGCCCAACCCAACTTTTACCACGAGTCGGTGGGTCCTGCGGGCCGCGAGTTTATGTCCTATTCCGACACCAATCGGCCGGTGCCCGCCATCAGCAGCCCCCAAATTGCCTTCGGAAGTCTGTTCGGGAACTTCAGCCCCAAAGGGGCCGCCAGCGGCGCCCAGGTCTTCGAGCACGACCAACGTGTGTTCATGCTCGACCTCGTGCGTCAGAGCGCGAAAAAACTCGCGCCCTGCCTCGGGGTCCGAGATTGCCAACGCCTCGATCGGCATTTTCAGGAGATTCAAGAACTCTCCGAGCGCGTCTCACGGCTACCGCCCGAGGCCCAAGGGGCCTGTCGGGCCCCACAAAATCCGGGCGAAGACCCACCGGCCCAAAGCAAGACGAGCAATGGCTACAGCGGCGAGGACGAGCGGGCGCGCGTGTTTGCCGATCTCATCCATATGGCCTTTGCATGCGACCTGAGCCGTTCGGCGACCTTGATGCTCACCATGTTCCAGTCCCACATGCGCATGGAGCCACTGGGGCTCCCCTATGAGCTTCACGGTATTGGCCACGGCGACTCCAAAGGAACGTTCACCCACGACGGGGTCGAGGTCAAAGCCCACAGCCACCAGGCGGTCAGCCTGTGCCTCCAGTGGCATGTCAAACACTATGCCTATTTGGTCCAAAAACTGCTGGACACGCCCGAAGGCAGCGGCACCCTGCTCGACAACTCTGCCATCGTGTTCATGCCTGAAGCGGGATTCGGCAAAGACGTCAACGGCAGCGCCAGCGAAGGTCAAACCACCCACTCCACCGAACGCATGGTGCTGGGTGTTGCGGGCCACGCGGGCGGGCTGGCCGGCGGACTCCATATCCATGATGGCGCCCAAGGGGACAAACGGCGCCACCCCGCCCAAGTGCTGGTTTCGTGCATGCAGGCCGTAGGCCTGGAAGAGACCACCAGCCTCGGACACGTCACCGGCACCATCCCCGAGCTGTTCGGCTAAGGCACCAGGACCGGGCCAGCGTGATATTGGGATGTGCTCTAGAGGTCGATTTCGGACTCTTCCTGCTCGTCGTCAAAAAGCAACCGGAGCACGTCTCCACGAGAGTCGGCGCCCAGCTTTCGGAGGATGTTGGCGACGTGAAACTTGACCGTTCTTGCAGTGATGCCAAGGACACCTGCAATTTCGCTATTGCGGCGACCGATCAGAAGCTGCTCTAGAATCTCGCGCTCTCGAGCCGACAGGTTGCCCCGCTTGGCCAGTCGGTCTGCGCAAATGATCAGGTCCGGAAGACCCTGGGCCCGCTGTTTGCGCCCCACTTGTCCCGCGCTGGCTTCTTGCCCCGGCATGGATGCGCCGGGGCTCAGCCGGCCGAGGCGCTCTCGCCAGACTTTTGTCCGGCGAATGGTCCTTCCAACGGCCGCGACAAAATCTGAGACCTCAAAAGGCTTCAGTAAAAAGTCATGGGCCCCGGCGGCAATCGCTGCCCGGGCGGCCTCTCGCTCTCCCCGGCCGGTGATCATCAGGGCCGAGCACGGTGTCGGGCGATGGCGAAGTTCCGCGATCAGGTCGGCGCCCCGCTCATCGAGCAAGAAAAAATCGACGACGGCCGCGTCCAAATCACCCTCGGCTTGCGCGATTTGCTGGCGGGCCCCCTGCACGCTGGTGGCCGTGACGACCTTGCACCCTTGGCTGCGAAGCACGCGTTCCAAAGAGCGCACCGTCAACGCATCGTCGTCGACGAGCAACACCTTCGCATCCTGAAGCTCTGTGCGGGGCGATGGGCGGGGATCACCATCCAAGCGAGACCGAAAATCTCCGGACACATCCGCCGCAGTGTTGATCGTGGCGGGCGAACGCCGAGGATCCATCGGATCGAGGTGGGCACGAACCGCCTCGCGGTTGCCCCACTTAACAGACTGCGGGCCTTCACCCATCACAATCCCCAAGCTCTCCTGACTCACCGCTTCCCCCTTCTCGAGACCCACATGGTGCTACACTGATTTCGCCCTGGGTTCGAGTGAAAGATCGTGCCAAGCGTTCAGTGAGATCCAATCGTGGCCATTTGGAGCAGCTACTGTGCCACTTTCGTACACATTTCACGAAAACCTGCCATTCGCCATGGCCAAGAGGAACAACTGGCCTTACGGCCCTGTCCCCTGAACAAGATCCGCCACGGCGTCCACCCACCGCGGATGGGCGTTGGGGCAAGGAACCAGCAAGAGCGCCTCACCCCCGAGCGCGAGCCAGGTATCCCGGGCCCGAATGCCGATCTCCTCAAGCGTCTCGAGGCAATCGGCCACGAAAGACGGGCACAAGACCGCCAACCGCTTGACCCCTTGCCCCGCCAGGGTCTTGAGCACCTCGTCGGTGTAGGGCTGAATCCAGGGGATACGACCAAGTCGTGACTGGAAGGAAAGCCCGGAGTTCTGTGGGGTCAGGCCTAAACCAGCCTGAAGGGCACGCGTCGTGCCAAAACACTGCGCGCGATAGCAATTCCGGTTTTGGGGGCCAAGTGTCTCGCAGCATCCCTCGCGCGCCAAACAATACGAGCCGCTCGGATCCCCTTTTTGCACCTGGCGCTCCGGAAGCCCGTGATAGCTCATTAGAACGTAGTCTGGCCGAAAGTCTGCAAGTTGCGGACGCGCCTGTTCCACAAACGCATCCACAAAACCGTCGTGCGCGTAAAAAGCACCGATGGCGCGGATCGCCGGCACCGCACCGAGGCGGCCCGCAACCCGATAGACTTCTTCCAGCGCCGAACCGGTCGCGGCGGAGGCGTACTGAGGAAAGAGCGGAAAGACCACCAGGTGGCCGAGGTCCTCTTGAGTCAGCTGTTCCACCGCCTGTCGAATCGACGGTTTGCCGTAACGCATGCCCAATGCGACCCGAAACCCATCGCCAAGTCGGGCCTGAACCGCATCGACGAGTGCCCTCGAATGCACCAAAAGAGGAGAACCTTCAGGACTCCAGATGCTTCGGTAAGCCTCCGCCGACTTTCGGGGTCGAAACCGAAGGATCACCGCGTGCAGCAGCAACCAGCGCCCGACGGGATTCATGTCAATCACCCGGGGATCCGAAAGAAATTCAGCAAGATATCGGCGGACATCAGAGACCCGGGGCGAATCTGGCGTCCCGAGATTGACCAAGAGCACACCAACACGCGGTGAACGGCCTCCCATACCCGTTCGAACATGCCACAAGCCCGCCGAACTGATAAGAGATCTTCAAATGCCCGATTCACTGCAGGACACCCGAGCCGGCTACGTCCATCAGGCCAAAGTCAAATTCCAAGATGTGGACGCCGCGGGCATCGTTTTTTACCCGCGGATCCTTGAATACTGCCACGAAGCCTTTGCCGCTTTTTTGGACGCCCAGCACATGGGACTTGAGCGGATCATGGCCGAGGCGACATGGCTTTTGCCCATCACCCATGCCGAACTCGACTTTTACCGTCCGCTTCGATTCGGCGACCGATTTACGGTCGAACTGGTCGGCAAACGGGCGGAAGAAAAGCGGGTCAGCGTCGGCTACCGACTGCAAAAGATGGACGGCGACGTCGCGGCCCGCGGGCACACCACCCACACCTGTGTGGACCGCACGCGTTTTCGCGCCATCGAACTGCCCCCCTTGGTACATCAGATCTTTGCCGACCTCCCGGACCTCAGCTTAGGCTCCCCGTCTACCGAGCCCACGCCGTAGAATGCTTCAACGCCGCCCTGTCGATCTTGCCCGACGCCGTTCGGGGGAGCGCCAGCATCCACCGGACGCGCTTGGGCCGCTTAAACGCGGCCAGCCGGGTCGCAAGGAATGCGGTGAGCTCGGCCTCCGTCGGGTGGGGCTTGGGCCCCGCCAAAGCCGCCACCACCACCTGCCCCCAATGGGCGTCCGCCGCGCCCCAGACCGCGGCGTCATCGATTCGATCCCATGAGGTGAGCGCCGTTTCGACCTCCGTGGGATGCACGTTTTCTCCCCCGGTAATCACCACATCGTCCTTACGGCCCAACACGTGGAGCACCCCGCCCGAACCGATGGCGCCAAGGTCCCCTGTGGAAAACCATCCGTCGGCACCAAAAGGGCTCCTCGTCGCCCCCCAGTACCCTGAAAACAAGCTTTGGCTTCGAATCTGAATCTCCTGGTCCACAATCCGAAGCTCGGTCCCCAAAAGCGGCTGACCACTGCCCTTTGGCGGCGGTGGCTGGCCGTAACGCTCGGTCGTCACCTGCGAACAGGCCTCCGTCAAGCCGTAGCTCGCCAGAACCGGCCAGCCCCGCTTTCGGGCCTCTTCGCGACTCGCCTGGCTCCAGGGTGCACCCCCCAATAAAATGGCTCTGAGGTGCGCCGGGGGCGTCCACATAGGCCGCCTTCGCAGCATCCGGTCCAAAACGGTGGGTACCCACGACGTGAGGGTGATCCGGTGCGCTTCGAGTTCGTGGATGGTCCTTTCGACGTCAAACGAAGTCTGGTCGGAAACCACGACCGTGCGCCCTCCCAACAGAGCCCGCGTCAGAATGGAAAGCCCACCGATGTGGGCCATGGGCAAAGAGAGGAGCCACCGGTCACCCGCCTGCCATCCAAGGTTGTCGGCACTCGCCCGCGCGGCCTCCATCACCGCCCGGCGACTCAGGCACACCCCCTTGGGGGTACCGGTGGTGCCCGAACTGAAGATCACCGCAAAAATCGACTCCGGGTGATGCAAAGACGCGGCCGGCGAACTTGTTTCGCCCATACTTGTTTCGCCGATAACCGCGCATGAACCATCTAGCAAACGCGCGCCGGTCATCTTGAGCAGCCGGTCCCGCTCTAGGGGCACCAACCGAGGGTGAATGAGAACCACCGGAACCCCTAGCGATGACAAGGCCCACAACATCGCCACCGAATCCTCGGTATTGGACGCGACCCATGCGACGGGCGACGAAGGCCCCAAGCCAGAGGCCGCGCCTTGCGCACGAAGCGCCACCAGAGCCTGACGCGCCCGCGCCGCCAGGTCTCGATAAGACCGCGTCCTGCCTTGAACGATCAGCGCCACCCGATTCGGGAAGCGTTTTTCCGCCTCAAAGATAGATAGGCTCGCCAAGCCCCACCTCAGTCTCGAAAGTCAGCCCAAGGCCGGGGCGCGGTGTGGCTTTCAGTCCGCCGGACCCCACGTGCGGCAGGTCCGACGGAGGCCAAACAGCCAAGCCCGGATGGAGACCAAGACCGGCGGCATAACCGAGCGGCGGCAGGCACAGGGCGAGCTGAGACGCGGCCGCGTGCCCCACCGGCCCATCGAGCGTATGGGAGACCAGCGCCACAACCCCCACGCGATGAGCCTCCTCCGCCCACGAAAGGGCACAAAAGAGCCCCCCGAGAAGCACCGGCTTGAGCACCACAAAGCGAACGGCGCTCGTCTCAAAAGCCCGGCGAACAAAATCGACCCTCCGGCGCGCCAGGGATTCATCGAGCGCGATGCAAACCGGGGCATCGACCTTAGGAACCTCAGACCCAAAATCCACCGGCTCTTCCACGAATTCAGGGTCAAAAGGCGCCAAACGCTGAAGCAGCCAGTCGAGGCGATCCTCGCCAAACGCTCCGTTGGCGTCGAACCGGATGCGGGCTTTTTGGCCGTAGCGAGCCCGAATGCATTCCGCGCCCGCCAATTCGTCCTCCAAGCACCCCGGTCGCCCGATCTTGAACTTGAACGTTGGCGTGCCACCGGTGCCCATCCCCCGCGCCGCTTGGCGGGCAAGCTCTCTGCCCGGCCCGGGAACCCAGGTGGCCAAAGACACCGCCGATGCCCTCGCCCCCCCGAGAAGTTCGGTCACCGGAAGACCCGCACAACGCCCGAGCCAATCCAAGAGTGCGGTTTCCACACAAAAACGCGCCGACGGCACCGCCGCCGATATCGACGACAACACCTGCACCACATCGTGGCGTAGCGTGCTCGACCGAGCAAGGCCTTCCGCCGCGCCAAAGTCAAAGCGCCTGAGAGCCTCGACGCCCTCCTCTAAGGAATCTGGAGAGTAGCCCGGTAAGGGCGCCAACTCACCCTGACCCCTTGTGCCCTCCGCATCCCAGATCTCCAACAAGACCGCCCGGCGGCGGCTGAAAAGCGCTTGGCTGCTTGACACCGGTGACGGCATCGCGCCATCCACATACCGAATCGAAACCCTGTCCACGCGTCGGCTGGCCACGCCCGCCCCTAAAGCACCAGACCAACGGATAGCAAAAGCCCAAAGGCAAGGTGCAAGCCCCCCGTCTGGGCCAAAGTCTGGTTGAGCGACGCCCCCTCCAAGCGGGACACGTCCCGAAACTGGCGCACCGCCATCGGCAAGGTGGCCAGCGGAAGCAGCACCCACCCCGAGACACCATCTACGGCCCAAACGAGAAGCGGCAAAGACAGGTAAGCCATCATGAGAAGGACCGCATCTTCGATCAGAGTGAACCGCCGACCAAATCGGACCGCAAGGGTCCGTTTGTTTGCCGCCGCGTCGGTGTGGCGATCGCGCATGTTGTTGACCACCAAAATCGCAGTCGAAAGGGCGCCCACCGGTAAAGAACACAGCAAGGCGCCAAAAAAGAGGTCACCGGTATGCGCAAAGGCGGTGCCCACCACCGCCACAACCCCAAAAAACACAAACACAAACACATCGCCCAAACCGAGATAGGCTAAAGGATAAGGACCCGCCGTATAGAGGACCCCGCTGAGGACAGACAGCACACCCACAAGCACCATGGGCCAGCCTCGAAGATGCACCAAATAGGCCCCCGCCAAGGCCGCCACCAAAAAAGCAAAGACCATGCCCTTGAGCACATCGTGGGACGACAACCAGCCTGCCGCCACCGCGCGGGCGGGGCCTACCCGAGCCTGGGTGTCCGCACCCTTTTTGAAATCGAACACATCGTTGGCAAAGTTGGTGCCGACCTGGATGGCCACGGCCCCCACCAGGCATGCGAAAAAAACCGCCCACGATGCGCTGCCCACCGACCACGCCAAAGCACTCCCTACGGTGACCGGCACCACCGAAGCCGAAAGCGTTTTGGGCCGACCGGTCAAAAGCCAGGCCCCTATCGGGCTTGGCCGGGGCCCCAAAAAGGCCGAAGCCTCGCCGGTCATGGATACCTCGGGAACTGAGAAAATTCTGGTTTCCGCTTCTCCAGGAAGGCTTTTTTGCCCTCACGCCCCTCTTCTGAGAGGTAAAAGAGGAGTGTCGCGTTGCCCGCCAGCTCTTGAAGGCCCGCTTGGCCATCACAGTCCGCATTGAGGGCGGCCTTCAAGCAGCGAAGCGCCATCGGACTCCGTTCAAGAATCTCGTGACACCACTTCAGCGTTTCCGACTCAAGCTCGGCCAACGGCACGACGGTATTGACAAGCCCCATGGCCAATGCCTGCTGGGCGTCGTACATTCGACACAAAAACCAAATCTCGCGCGCCTTCTTTTGACCGACGATGCGCGCCATGTAGGCGGCACCATAACCCCCATCAAAGCTGCCCACCTTCGGCCCCGTTTGTCCGAATTTGGCATTGTCCGCCGCAATCGTCAGATCGCACACCATGTGGAGCACATGCCCGCCGCCGACCGCATAACCCGCAACCATGGCGATCACCGGTTTCGGCAAGGTTCGAATCTGCCGCTGAAGGTCGAGAACATTCAACCGAGGCACACCATCGGCCCCCACGTAGCCCGCATCGCCCCGAATCCGCTGGTCTCCGCCCGAACAAAACGCGTCCGGTCCCTCGCCGGTCAAAATCACCACACCGATGTTTCCGTCGTCGCGGGCGTCATCGAAGGCCCGAGACATCTCCTTCACGGTTTGCGGCCGAAAGGCGTTACGCACCTTGGGGCGGTTGATGGTAACCTTGGCAACGCCATCCGCTTTTTCGTAACGGATGTCCTCGTAACCTTCGAGGGCTTGCCATTTCACATCTTTTGTCATGGTGTCTCTCCAATCTCTTCCAGCGTACAGTGCTGCGACATCTCTTTTTGCACAGCCTGATAACTCGCCAGGGCCTCGTGAGGACCGAGCACCGCTTCCACAACACTCGCCCCCGGTTTCAAAAGACTCTCTTTTAAACAAGGACCCAACTCGGCCCGCTCGGTCACCCGGCGGTACCGAAGGCCAAACATCGTGGCCACCCCTTCAAAAGAAAGTCTGTGCGGGTGGGTCCACGCTTCCAATAACGGCGTGCCTTCGAGCGCCTTTTTGAGGGGCAGCGCTTCGAAAATTCGCCCCCCTTGATTGTGTAGAATCACCACCACCAAAGGAGTTTGAACCCTTCGTAGGACATCAAAGGATCCGAGGTCGTGTAAGCCGCTCAGGTCTCCCACAAGCAAGGCCACCGGCGCTTTGAGCGAAAGCGCTGATCCGGCCGCACCTGCGATCAACCCGTCTATCCCGTTGGCCCCGCGCTGGTGGAGCACCCGAAATTCGTGGCCTTTCGCTGGACACGCGCGGTCAAGGTGCCGTACCGCAAGGCTGTTGCCCACCGCCAAGGCGGCTTGCCCCTGGGCCTCCGCACAGGCGGTCATCACCGCCCCCACCACCCCTTCTTCGGTCCATCCCGCGGCCCTTTCTTGATGCGCTTTTTGGACCTTCCAGGCCAACCCATTCGCTTTTGAGAACCGAGACGCCCATAGCTGCCTACCCGTGTGGTGGGCCTCGGCCATTTCGGCCCATGGCTCAGTTTTCAAGGCGCGCGCGCTTTTTGGGGGCTCACCTTCGGCCGGTTTTCGAAGACCACGAAGCCTGGCATTCACAGCCTCAAAAAAAGCGGGCAAAGAGGCACGAACCACACCGTGAACCCGGTTGTCACCATCCAAAAAGCCGTAAGGTGCGACCGAAAACTGAACCGCCTCTGGATGGGCCGCGAGGTACCTCGGCAAAGCCCGGGAGCACCCAAAAGCCCCCAGCCGAACCACAACTTCGGGTCCAGGGCCGTTGGCGAAACGGGGGCTGTCCAAAAAAATATCAAAGGCATCGGCCACCACCACGCCGCTTTTCATGGACTCGGGCGCGAAGCGCAATTGACTGGTGGCTTCCGCCAACACCACAAACCCGGTCAAGCGACAAAACTCAAAAATGGAAGCCCGTGCGCCATCGACCTCGCGCCCCAAAGGCCCCGCAACAAGCAGCCCTCTTTGGGTCGCACAGCACTGCTTGGCAAAACGCGTAACGTCTGCCGGCGAGGGAACAAACTCAGGGGGCGAAAACCAATGGGCCGAACGCGCCGGTTGCCCAACTTCAGCCGTGCCGCTGTGATCGGGCTCGACCCCCAAAGACGAAGGCTGATCCCCAAAAAAAAGATGAGACGGCGGCTCGAGCGGTTTGGCCGCCGGAAAATTCATGTGCACCGCACCGGGAACCGGGAACCGGGCCGTAAACACGGCCTGGTGGGCTTTTCGCACCAACCCATCGAAAGCTTCTTTTCGGGGGTCAGGCAAGCCGAGCTCAAAAAACGCCCGCACGTGCGACCCATACAATTTGGTCTGGTCAATGGTTTGGGGTGCACCCGCGTCCCAAAGCTCAAAGGGCCGATCGGCCGTCAGGGCAATCATGGGCACAAAGGACTGCCCAGCCTCGATGATGGAAGGGTAATAATGCGCCCCCGCGGTTCCCGACGTCGCCACCAGCAAGCTCGGTCGGCCCGTCACCCGCGCTTGCCCCAAAGCCAAAAAACCGGCGGCGCGCTCATCAAGCACCCGGTGCACCACAAGCTCGGGGTGGGTAAGCGCCGCATGACAGAGCGGCGTCGACCGAGAACCCAAGCTGACCACCACGTCGCGCACGCCCGATGCCACAAAAGCATCCATGAGAGCCTCAGCCCACCGGGTGAGCACATGGGGGGCGCGCGTGATCTCGGGCCCCATCAGCGAACTCCAAGAGCCGCCAGTATCCCCCGCTGCTTGAGCTCGGTTTCAGCGTACTCCGCCTCCGGCTCGGAACCCGCGACAATGCCGGCACCGACGTAAAGGTGGGCTTTGTTCCCGTCGAGAACGCCCGAACGAAGGTTGACAAAAAAGGCGCCGTCACCGCGCTCGTCGAACCACCCAAAGGGCGCGGCGTACCACCCGCGTGCACAAGGTTCGTGGGCGCGGATCCACTCAACGGCCAACGATTGGGGCACACCGCCGACCGCCGGCGTGGGATGAAGATGTTCCACCAAATCAAGGACGTGGACCGGGCGACGAAGCGTGCCATAAATGGGCGTACAAAGATGGGCCACATGCACAAAGCGGCGCACTTCCGGTTCGACCGGCGTGTGCACATCCTGGCTAAAACGACTGAGACGCTCGCGAATGAACTCGACGACAAAACGATGTTCTGAAAGATCTTTAGAGCTTTGGAGCAAACGACTCTGCGCTTGTCGGGACCCTACGCTCACCGAACCCGCAATGGCCTCACTCACCAAACGCCTTCCCGATTTTTCGACCAGGCGCTCAGGCGTTTTCCCAAGAACCATCTTCCCGCCTCGGCCGAAAGCAAAACGGGTGTTGTCGCCGTCGCCACCCGACAGTCGATGAAGGGTCGACAAATATGAAATCTGCTCATCAAAATCGACCGTCGTTTGCCGTGCCGCAACCGCTTTTTCGAGCACCCCCTGGTCTATCTGATTGAGCAGCGACCGAACCATCCCAGACCAGGTCGTTCGAGGCATGTGGGCTATGGTCGCCCCCAAGGAGGCGTTTTGGGGCGAAAAGGGCGAACAAAGCAGACGCTCCACCACTTCGTTGTACTCACCCTTAATGGTGGATCGGACTTGAGCCGAGCCAAGCTCATCGGCAAGAACAGAAACGGTCAAGGATGCGTCCGTTCCGTCCGTAGCGTAGGTCCAGCGGGGGAGCGTAAAACTCGCGGGATAAAACCCCTCCCAAGGCGCGCGCCTTGGAATCTCTTCACCGAAACCAAACCCTCCAAAAAGCCGCAATGGACGCCCAAAGGCCCCGGGCGCCACCAGATGAGCCAGGCTCCGGAACAAGGCCGAAGACGCCTCCTTCAAACGCTGCATCCGCGATGGACCCGACAAGTCGAAGCGTGCCGCCGACCCAAACGCCGCATAAGCAGGCCCCTCGGAAGGTTCGAACAACAAACAACCCTCGTTGGGTGCCCCACAAAGCACGTCTTCCAAACGTCCAAGAGGCGCCGGAACGGTCACCGCGACATGCGTTTGGCTCCCTCGAAACGCCGACAGTTGGGCTGAGAGAAAAGCACGCCCTTTTTGCGCATCAAATGGAAGCACAGCCGTCTTGGGCTGCACCGCACAATCGGCGCCCATGCTCATGAAGCCACCCCGGTATAAAGAACGCAGGCCCCGAAACTCAGCCGAGAATAAGACGTGTGTTGGAGACCCGCCTCATCGAGCATGCCCAAAAACACATCCGGAGACGGAAATCTCTCGATGGAGTCCTCGAGGTAACGATACTCTTTTCGGCTGGACAACCAAGCCCCGAGACGAGGCACAACCTGGTGAATATGAATCCGCGCCATCGCACCCAAAAGCCCCCCTTTGGGTTCAGACAGCTCCAAGATGGCCAGCCGACCCGAGGGGGCAAGAACCCGCGTCATCTCTTTTAAGGCGCGGGGCCGATCGGTGAAGTTGCGCACCCCAAAGGCCACGCAAACTGCGTCAAAACGGTGGTCTTCGAAAGGAAGCGCGAGCGCATCCCCAAAAACAAGTTTCACGCGATCCCCAAGGCCGGCCCGCTCGAGCTTGGGCTCGGCGAGCGCCAACATTTCTTTCGAGGGATCGAGGCCAACCACCGACACATCGGCCGCCCGGGCCACATCGATGGCCAGATCTCCGGTACCGGTGGCCACATCAAGTACACGCTGCCCCGGAGCCAACGCCAACGCCTGGGTGGCCGCTTTACGCCATGCGCGGTGAAGGCCGAAGGAAAGAACGGTGTTGAGCAGATCGTACCGTTTGGCGATGCCATCAAACATCGCCCCATTGCCCGTCACGTTCGCGGTGCTCACTTCGTTCCTTTGGGCGCAGTTTTCCATTAACCGCTCCACTTGGCGCTCAACGTGTCGCCATTCGAAAGTGCTTTACGGTGGTGAAGCCGCATGTGTCCACGCTGGATGCCCTCGCCCGCCAGGGCCCGCAGGGCCGCCAGGTTGCATGCAAGGCCAGCGGCGGCGATCACCACCGCAAGTTCTTGTGCGTTCTCGACTTGCACAATCTCAAAGGCGGTGCGCACGCCCTCATGCGCTCGGGTCGACCCGCCCACCGTGGCCACGGCCAGTGGAAGCTCCAAAAAGCCCTCCACGCCCTCTTCCGATCGTTTCCATGTCGCCAACGGTCGGTACCCCTCACCGAGCGCCGCAAACGCGTGGGCACCAGCCTCAATCGCACGCCAGTCCTGCCCCAAAGCAACCGCAGCGGCGTCAATTCCGTTCATGATGCCCTTGTTGTGGGTGGCGGCCCGAAAGGGATCCAGTTCGGCAAATCGACTCGCCCGCGCAATGCCCTCACACACGTCCGCGCCACCGAGCGCATCTCGACTCACCCGTGCCGATACCCGAACCAGGCGTCTGAGCGCGAGGTTGCTCAAGATTCGAAGCCCAATACGGCCACCCACAATATTCTGAATGACCGGTGCGGTCGCTTCGGCCACCGAATCGACCAAGTTGGCCCCCATCGCATCGCGGACATCGACGTAGAGGTGGACCACCAATATCCCTTCCGATTCTGACAACACCCGCACATCGAGATCTCGACAGCCGCCACCCCGCGCCACCATTCTCGGAATGGCCAAGTCACCCGCCCGAAGGATCTCTTGCTTGGCGCCCATCAACTTTTCTTTGGCGACTCGAGCATCACGTACTTCATCGAGCTGGATCTGGCTGGTCATGACCGGAGGCGCGCTTTCGCCTACAAACCCCCCACTGATTCGGACCAGACGCGCGGCATGGGATGCCGCCGCCACGATGGACGGCTCTTCCACGGCCATGGGAACAAGAACGTCGCGATGGTTGACCCGAAAGTTGAGCGCCACCGAAAACGGAAGATTGTGGCAGGCGACCACGTTTTCGCTCATCCGATCCACGGAAGAAACCGCCACGCGCCCACCACCCGCAAGATACGACTCCGCTTCAGAGGACAAATGTCCCACTTTTTTGAGGAGCTCGAGCCTACGCGTAATGGTTTGGCGATAAAACCCCGGAATTCGACTGGATACTTCAACTCGGTCCGACATGTGTTCCTCTTTCGTCGTATGCCATTACCAATCTCGGTCCATTACCAATCTCGGTGTATCGTGGCCTCTACAACCACCTCTAATGCCGTGGTCGCCCTCGACGACGGCAAACAATCCAGGTACGTGCGGGCACGGGTCGCGTGGGTCTTGGCCAAAACCATACAAGCCTCCACCCCGCCTGCCTCTACGACCGACTTTTGAATCGCAGAAGCCAACGCCACCGGAAAGGGAGCGTCTTGAGAGACCGCCAGAGCCTCTTCCACCAGCGCCCGAAGTCCGATGGAGCGCTCCATGGCCACGATCAACGGATAGGTCGGTTTGCCTTCGCGCAGATCCGCCAACAGCCCCTTTCCGGTGCGGGCTTCGTCGCCGGCAAAATCAAGCGCATCGTCTACGGCTTGAAAGGCGAGACCAAGGTGGCGCCCGTAGGCCTCGAGCGATTGGCTGGGCGCCAGCGACAATCCACCGATGCGCGCCCCAGCAAACATCGCCCACCGAAAGAGCGATGCGGTCTTGCCTTCGATGATTCGAAAATAGGTGTCGCGGTCCGCGCGCGCCGAGCCGCGGGTCTCGAGCTGCAACGACTCGGCGGCAATCATCTCATCGATGGTGTCGAGCAGGCGGTCCAAAAGCTCTATGGAATCGGCCTTGCGGACCCGTCGTAAGGCATCGATGAGCAGCCAGTCTCCCGCAAAAATGGAGGCGGCGTTCCCATACACCAGACGGGCGGTCGGTCGGCCTCTGCGCATCGTTCCGAGGTCGATGACGTCGTCGTGCAAAAGGGTTGCGTTGTGAACCAGCTCTACCGCAACCGCCAAATGATGGGCACGACCGGACGCCTGTTTCCCGACCTGGGACGCCAAGAGCACACAAAGAGGCCGCAGGCGCTTCCCGCCCAAGCTCAGAAGATGCATCACGCTTTGGCCCACCCGATCGTCCCGGGTGGCCGGGGAAGCAAGCGCACTTTCCACCTCTTGGAGGTCCTCTTCCACAAAACCTCGAAGCGACTCGAGGGCCTGGGCGATGCTTCCAAGACCTCTCGCCTCACAGAGAAGGCCCAGCCGGCCTAAGACGTCAGGCCCCACAGCCTCAACCGATTTCACCGGACTCAGCGCCATGATGGCCCCCTTGGGCCCTCACCGAAGTAGGCGACCAGTAAACCGGCTTGCAAGAGCGCTCCCACGCGGTGTACACACCGTAAGCTCAGGTCTTTGGTCAAGCGTTCATCGAACAACATGTAAACTTCTCCGGCTTCGGGCTCTGTCTAACAAACGTCTAAAAACGGACGTTTATTCGCCTCTCCGAACAAAAATCCGATTTTGTTGAAGAAGTATTGAACAACTTTTCGGTACCGTGGGACCCGCAGTCGGTATACACTCCCGGGCCCGTGTCCGCCTCGGTCCCTAAGGAAAGCGCCCGTTCCGGGGGCGCCGGCCTGCCGCCACGCCTTCACCGACGCGTGCTGGCGGCCGCCGACGCGGTCGGCGATTTCATTGAAGCGTGGGGCTTCAAATCGATTCATGGCCGAGTCTGGGCGCTGCTCGCCATGCGTGGCACCCCCATCGCCCAAACCGAACTAGCAGAAACCCTAGGCGTCAGCCGCTCTTTGATCAGCCTGGCCATCGCCGAGCTCCTTGAGTACGGACTGGTGAAGGCCAGAAGCGATCGCCGCAATGCGCCCTACGAAGCGTGTATGGAGGTATGGCCCACCATTTCGGACGTTTTGCGCAACCGCGAATCCATCCTCATGGAGCGCGCCAAACTCGCGCTCGAGGCCGCTCTGGTCGAGGCCGAAGCCGTGGCGGAGACCGTCGCGGACCCTCCTCCGGTGGATCCCGAGCGAATTCGCCTCTTGTTGGACATGACCGAGTTTGCCCAAACCGTCCTGAGGACGATCTTGCGCATTCGCATCCCCCGATCGCTCGACGTCTTTGCGCTCTGGCTCAAAAAAGCCAACCGGCGCTTTCATCGGCTGGGCCGGGGGCTTCCGAGCATGTTCTCGTAGGGGCAAAGGAACTGGGGATGGTTCCACCCTAGGCGCGTACAGTTTCGGTATCATCGGCGCATCAACTCGTCTACAATGGGCTCTAGGCAAGCGAGGAGGAAAGCAGCGCTGATCACCGGAAAAGAGAAGGCCCTAGCCGCAGCCACTGCGGCCCAAGATCGCAAAGGCCAAAGCCTCACCATTATTCAAACCGAGGGAAACTGTTCGTACACCGACTTTTTGGTCATTGTCACCGCGTACAGCGACCGGCAGACGAGCGCCATCGCCGACGGCGTGGTCGACGACCTCAAGCGCGGACACGGCGAAAGACCGCTGGCCCGCGAGGGTCAAGGCAGCTGGACGCTCCTCGACTACGGCGACGTCATCGTCCACGTGTTTCACGAAGATGTCCGCACCCACTACAATCTCGACCAGCTGTGGCGAGACGCACCGCGCATCCCCGTGCCGCCCACCGAACACGAAGGCCAAGCCGCTGTCTAGCTCTACCTCGCCAACATAGAAGAGCCCATAGTGCGCACGGCCTGGGCAGAGCACGCATCAAATTGTTCAATAGCCTTTTGCGAAGTTTTCGTCATAAATGAATAAAATGACTGAGGGGGCCGACTCGGTGTTGCCGAAGTTTCACGAGAACATCGTGTACGTAGACGAGAGTGGGGACCATGGACCAACGTCATCGGAGTATCCGGTATTCGTTTTGGCGTTTTGCGTATTTGACAAGGAGCACTATGCGGAAGCGGTAACTACCGCGGTGCAGAAACTGAAATTTCGGTACTTTGGAAATGACACAGTTGTCCTTCATGAGCGTGATATCCGGAAGCGCATCTCACCCTTCAATATTCTTCGACGTAAAGATGTATGCGATCGCTTTATGGACGACCTAAACCATTTGGTCGTGCAGGCCAATTTCACGTTGGTTGCCGCCGCGATCAGGAAAGACAAGTACAATGGCTCAGATGATATCTACCACCTAGCCATGAAATTTGGGCTCGAGCGTCTCGCTCAGCATTGCAGGTTGACCCAAGACAGCCCTACGCTTCATGTGGTCTGTGAGAGTCGAGGCAAGCAGGAGGACGATAAGCTCGAGCTCGCGTTTCGGCGTATTTGCCAGGGTCGGAATTGGCACGGTGCGAATATGCCGTGCGATGTCGTATTCGCGGGAAAGGAAAGATGCCACGCCGGCATGGAGCTCGCGGACCTGATCGCTCGGCCAATTGGAAGGCATGTTTTGATGCCCAGCCAACGTAACCGAGCATGGGATATTTTGAGAACAAAGTTTCGGCTGAGCCCCTCAGGTGAGATCGAAGGTTTCGGGCTGAAGATCTTTCCTTAAGCCAAAAAACAAAAAGCCCCGACAAAGCCGAGGCAGATTGCCGACCGAGCAGTCCCAGTCCACTTACGACTATCGTTGTTTTCGGGCTGAATCGTCAAGCCAGAACGCACCCTCAGGCGACGAATAGGCCCATTACTTAAATGGGGCGCCTGGCAATCACTTCCAGCACCGGGTTTTTCCTGAGTAATGGAGCCACGTAGACGGTTCTTAGAACCGAAGTTCCCCGTTGGCCCTTGATGGCTTGGAGTCCCATCGTCACCTCTGCGGGGCCGGGCACATAGAACCCCTGCGCGGTGTGTTTCCGTTTAGACCCGCGACGACACGGGGACCCACAAGACCCCGAAACGCAGAACCTGGATATCGTTCTTCTCGAGTCGGACCTGCCGTTCTTCGGTTTTGGCAAGATGCCTTTCTTCTTTAGCCCGAAGCGCAGCCAGCTTCTTTTTGAGGTCGGCCTCAAGGGCTTCGCCGTCGTCCTGAAGGCGCTCGAGCTCAGCCTCGAGCTCCGTGACCCGACTTGAGGCCTGGGCGCTTTGCCTTCTTTTCGACAGCACCGTGCCAAAGCTCTTCTTGCGACCTCCGAACAGCGACAGAATCGTCGCACCGACGTTGAAGGCTTCTTCGAGCTGCCGCCCCTGAGCCACACCCCGAACCTGGGCGAGTCTAGCCGTTTTTTTTGCCATGCGCTCATCGAGCCTGTGGGCGCTTCGTGCGGCGCGCTCATGGAGTTTTAGGGCTGCGTCCTCGATGCGAGCCTCAACCGCTTCTTCAACGCGGGCCGAGAATTCTTCACGCGTCTCGTTCGGGCGGCCGTACAGCTTCAACCCCTTGTTGACCCACATGCCCTGAGTTCTTTTTCGGTAGATCTCATCGACCAAGCGCTTTTTCAGCGCCTTGAATTCCCGTTCTTGGTCGACCCACGCAGGCAATGGGGTGTAGCGAAACCCGCCAGGCGAAACGATGGGACGAAGGTCATCGGCCTCGAGACGCGGCGACAGATAATCCTCGCTCCGCGTAGATCCGAGCGGAAACCACACCCGCCATAAGCGTTCATCGAGGACGAAACCGACACGGTCTTCATCAAAACGGCACCCGAGTTCAGCCACAAGGCCCGGCCGGCAAACGGTAGGCCCATCGCTTTGTGGCGCCCGGTGGGCCTCAAAGACCCCTTCCATACGCGCCGAAAACACCACCTCGCGCCGAAGGAGCCACTGGTCTACACCCCGGACCGACGGCGGCGTATCCCAAAGCGTCTCGGGCCCAGCTGTGGACCCCCGAAGAACCGAGGCGCTACCAGCTTTCAAGGCCTTCGCCTCAGCGCTTGTAGGGCTCACTTCGGGCAAAACATCCGCGCCAGGCAGCAGGGTTCGCGGCGGGCCCATCGAAGGATCCACCAAGGATAAGGCAGCTGCCACCACCTTGGATTCCCCAGCCGAGGCGGCCGGGGCCACCCCGTGAAGCGCGTTGAGCGCAGCCACATCGATGGAAGTCAAGGGGCCCTTCAAAAAACACATCGCGTGACGACTGGTGAAGATCTCGGGGTCTTGTCGGCCCACCTCCTTGAGAAGAAACTCTCGGGGGGCAAGATCGGCGACGGCCTGGTGGAGGCCTTGTCCGCCCATGCCCTTGAGAAGTCGGTCCCGATCTTGCTCGGTGCTCAGCCGCCCAATGCACCAAAGCCCAGCATTCGAAAGCGCCTTGTAATCGAGATCCACGGGGTTTTGGGTGCTGAGCACCACGCCGAGGCCCATCGCCCGCGCTTGTTTCATGAGGCCCAGGAGCGGCCCTTTGGTCGCGGGCGCTTTGGGATGCGGCGGCAAATAACCATGAGCCTCATCCAAGAAGAGCACGCCTCGGAGGCCCTCCGTTCCCGCCTGCGCCCGGGTCCACGCCTGAATGCGCCCCAGCAGCAAAGAAACAAAAAACTGTCGCTCCGATTCTTGAAGGTGCGCCAGCGAAAACACGCTCACGGGCGTCTTGGGTGAACCGTGATCGCGCCCATCGCCAAAAAGGGCCTCTGCATCGAGCGGTGAACCACGCTTCCATGGCTCAAAGGCCGGCGATGCCACCACCCCGTTGAGCCGCATCGCCAGCTTCATCCGATCGTCGGGGGCAAAAAACCGGTCGACCGGAAACACGCCCAGCTTCTCCATGGGGGGATCGACGAGCCGAAGGATCAACGTTTCGAGCGTGGGCGTCTCACCCGCACGCCAGGCAGCCTCCAAAATAGAGCTCAAAAGCACATGTCCGGGATCTTGGACCGGATCGGGCGTTCGGCCCACCAAGCCCAAAAGGCCAGACACCGTGTCTTGAACCAGCTGGCGCCTTGCCTCCCCGTCTTCCAAGATACGTTGCTCGGGCCGGGTCAACGAGCCGAGAACATGGACGGGAATCCCGCGAAGACTCCCAGGACTGTAAACCCGAAGCCGCATCTTGGCCCGAAGCGCCGCGACATCGGACTCTGCAAGGTCCCATTTTTGGAGGCCGTCGGACCAGTTTTTGGCGACGCGGGCCGGATCTTCTTCCGTCCAGGGCGCAAACGACTGGGGCTGAAGATCGGGAAACAGCAAACCCAGGTTGCCCAGATCCCCTTTGGGGTCGATGGCGACCACCGGGATCCCTTTTTGGACCAGCTCTTCGAGCAAGACCAGCCCGAGGCCGGTCTTTCCGCTTCCCGTCATGCCGACGATGACGGCGTGGGTCTTCAGCCTTTTGGACTTCACCCGAAGCGGTCCAAAAGCCCCCCGCGCTCGGCCCAAGTAGAGCCCACCTAACCGTTCACCCCCAAGTTTCTCCATTGCACGTCTGCTTCTTTCTAACTCCGTTTCGGCCTTTGGGTCCCGGCCAGGCAAAAGCCTGGCCACCCATCTTCGCGCACTTGGGTGCGCTGCGCGCGTTCAGCAGGAAGACCCCGCTGAACGCTTGCGAGCCCACGTAACCGTTCACCCCCAACTTTCACCATTGCACGTCTGCTTCTTTCTAACTCCGTTTCGGCCTTTGGGTCCCGGCCAGGCAAAAGCCTGGCCACCCATCTTCGCGCACTTGGGTGCGCTGCGCGCGTTCAGCAGGAAGACCCCGCTGAACGCTTGCGAGCCCACCGTTGCTCACGGCGCCCCGCTCGGCTGATCCTCCTCCAGATGAAGGACGTCACCCATGGCGTAAAGACCCGGCTTGCGGCCCGGCTCGCCCAAAAACCGGGCACCGGCCACCGCGCCGGCGGCAAACGCGTCGCGGCTCGAAGCCCGGTGGGTCAACTCCAAGCGTTCGGTCTCACCCATGAGGTACAGCGTATGTTCGCCGATGACATCACCCCCGCGGACCGACTGCATGCCAATCTCTTGAACGCCCCGAGGGCCCGTCTCTCCAGATCGGGCAACAATGGCGTCTCTTTGTAAGTCCTGGCCCCGGGCGGTCGCGGCGGCCCGGGCCAAAGCCCATGCGGTTCCGCTTGGCGCATCCCGTTTTTGATTGTGATGAAGCTCCACCAATTCGAGGTCGTAGGCTTTGAGCGCTTTGGAGGCCCGGGTGACCAAATCCGTCAGCACCGTAATCCCCAGCGAAAGATTCGGCGCCAACAGGACCGGGGTCTCTTTGGCGAAACCGTGAATCGCCTCGGTTTGCTTTTTGTCGAATCCCGTAGACGCGATCAACATCGGGGCCCCGACTTGAAAGGCCTGTTCAGCATGGGCAAAAGCAGCCTTTGGGGTCGCCGTTTCGATGAGGACCCGCGACGGTGTGAGGGCAAGAAGGTCGGCGACGGCGGCCACACCCGAAGGCTCGCCCCCAGACAACACGCCCCCATCGATCCCCAAAAAAGGGGACCCGGGCCGCACCACCAAAGACGCCACCCGAAGGTCCGGCGCCGCCAAACACAGGGCCACCGTGCGTCGACCGAGCCGTCCCGATGCACCAGAGATCACGACTTCAATCAAAACATGAACCTCTCAAGTCCAGAAGAGGTGCCCTCGCCTTGGTACGCGGCCATCGCCTCCCGAAGGCGCGCACAAAGGGCCTCATCGGCAGGGACCAACGGCAAACGGCAGCGCGGAAGACACCATCCGGCAAGGGCCATCGCGGCCTTAATGGGTATGGGGTTCGAAACCTCAAACAGCCTTTGGGTCAAGCGTACGATCTTTTGGTTCAAAACCCGCGCTTGTGAAAGCGCGCCTTCTTGGGTTTTCTGAATGAGCGTGTGGGTATCACCCGGAAGAAGATTGCTGACCACACTGACCACGCCGTGGCCGCCGAGCGCCACAAACGGGAGGATCGTAAAGTCATCCCCCGAAAGGAAAGAAAATGGACGCGCCCCCACCGCGTTCTGATTTTCGACCAAGCGTGCCATGTCGGCGGTCGCATCTTTGATGCCCACCACCCTGCCTTCGTTTGCCAAACGGCCCAGGGTCTTTGGCAACAGATCGCTGGCCGTTCTGCCGGGAACGTTGTAAACCACGATGGGCACGTTTGTTTCTTCGTGGACCGCCCGAAAATGCTGGTACATGCCTTCTTGCGTCGGCTTATTGTAGTAGGGACAAACCACAAGCACGGAATCGGCGCCCCATTTTTGGGCCTCGAGGGTTTGATGGATCGTCTGGCGCGTACTGTGGCTGCCGGTTCCCACCATCACCGGCACCCTTTTGTCAGCGGCCTCGACCACAGTCCTCACCACGGTTTCTTGCTCCTCGGGGCGCAAGGTAGGCGTCTCCGCCGTGGTCCCGCAAGCGACAAGGCCATCGATGCCCCGCTCGATCTGTTTTTCAACGATCGCGCGAAGGGCGCGGACGTCGACATCACCCCGCTCGCCAAACGGGGTCACAAGGGCAGTCCACGCCCCATTCATGTGAGTGACATTCATCGCTGTTGTTCCTCGCTGTTCACTTCTGTTCCTTGTCGAGCCACCCAGGAAAGGACTCCCCATCGACCAACGAGGCGACTTTCTCTCGGGCGCGGATCACGTGAAAACGGTCTTGGTCGACCAAGACTTCGGCCGCGCGCGGGCGGGAGTTGTACGTCGAAGCCATCGTGAATCCGTAGGCCCCGGCGCTCATCACCGCCAAGAGGTCTCCCGCAGCCAGCGGCTTGAGCGCCCGTGCCTTGGCAAAAGTGTCGCCCGACTCGCAGATCGGCCCGACCACGTCCATGGACACCTCTTGGGCTTCTTCGTCTCGAAGCACGGGCCAAATTTCGTGATGGGCCTTATAAAGTGAAGGGCGAACCAAATCGTTCATCGCTGCATCCACGATGACAAAAGTTCGAGACGCTGTCTTTTTAACGTAGAGCACCCGCGTCAAAAGCAACCCCGCGTTCCCCACAATGACCCGACCGGGCTCGAGCACAATCCGCTCTTTGCGTCCCTTCATACGGGCCACAACCCGCGCGCCAAACTCGCTGGGGTGCGGTGGGGTCTCGGACTTCGGATCGTAGGGAATACCGAGCCCACCCCCCAGGTCGACCAATTCGATGCGGTGACCGTCTTGGCCAAGATCGTCCACCAATCCAAGGACCGAATCGAGGGCGGTGAAAATGGGGTCCAACGACTCCAATTGAGACCCGATGTGACAGTCGATGCCAATAAGTCGAAGATGGGGATTTTGGCGAAGCCGCGCGGCCAAAGGCCTCACGTCCTCGAGAGGGATCCCAAACTTCGATTCCCGCAGCCCCGTCGCAATGTAGGGGTGCGTCTGGGCGTCTACGTCGGGGTTGACCCGCAAACTGACGGGGGCCACCTTCGCGCGGTCGCGGGCCACCTCAGCCAGACGCAAAAGCTCGGGCTCGGACTCCACGTTGAACGCCAAAATGCCCGCGTCGAGCGCCGCCCGCATTTCATCGCCCGTTTTGCCCACCCCCGAAAAGACGATGCGTTCGGGCGGAATCCCCGCGCGCGTGGCCCGCATCAGCTCTCCGCCCGACACGATGTCGGCGCCGGACCCTAGGTGCTCGAGCAACCGCAAAATGCTGCCGTTGCTGTTGGCCTTCACCGAGTAGCAAACCAGATGCGGATGCCCCGAAAACGCCTCGTCGAACACCCGGAAATGGCGCTCGATGGTGGCGCGCGTGTACACGAAGGTCGGGGTTGAAACCTCGCGGGCCACCGTCTCGAGACTCACGGCCTCCGCGTGAAGGCGATCGTTGTCGTACGCAAAGTGAAACACCGGCTGAGGGTCTACCGCGAGTTTCGCTCGGACTCCATCGGCAAATCGCCTTCAACATCAGACGACACCGAACTGGTCTCGGCCCCAACCGGGGTCGGTTCGGGACCGGGTGGCTTGTCGACCGACCCGAAAGGGGGCTCTAGGGCTCGGGGCGGCCGGGGCCGCCCCTTGATGCCACAGCCGAGCCACAGGACGGTTCCGCCCCACAAAAGCCACCTTTTCATCGGGATAGCCCCATCAAGCCAGGTCTTGAAGCTCTTCCTCCGCGGCCGCAAGCGCCGACAGAACTCGGGGCCGCGCCGGCCCCCCCGGAACATCGCGCCGGTCCACCGAGCGCGCAACATCGAGCCACTCGGGCGCATCCTCCCCAAACTTCGGATGAAAACCGCGAAGCTCTTCGAGGGAAAAAGCATCGAGGGTCTTCGCATCATCGAGCGCCCGAGCCACCAGCTGCCCAACCACCTCATGCGCCTCCCGAAAAGGCACGCCCTGAGAGGCAAGATGATCCGCGAGTTCGGTTGCGGTCACAAACCCGGCCTTGAGCGCCACCGCCATGCGATCGGCACGAAAACGCATCGCCGGAATCATCCGGGCCATGACCTCAAGGGAGGCGTGCCAGGTGTCCACGCTGTCATACAAAGACGGCTTATCTTCCTGCATGTCCCGGTTGTAGGTCATCGGGAGCGCCTTCAGCGTCACCAGGAGGGCCACCAGGTCCCCGACCACCCGCCCACACTTCCCACGCACGAGTTCCGCCACGTCGGGATTTTTCTTTTGCGGCATCATGGAAGACCCCGTGGTAAAGGCGTCATCGATCTCCACAAACCCGAACTCTTGAGAATTCCAAAGCACGATCTCTTCCGATAGGCGGGACAAGTGGACCATCGAAATGGCCGAGGCACTCATCATCTCCAGGAGGACATCGCGATCCGCCACGGTGTCCATTGAATTGGCGGTCACGCCCCTCAAATCCAAAAGCTCGGCGACCCGCGCCCGATCGATGGGATGAGGCGTCCCCGCCAAAGCGCCCGCACCGAGGGGAGAAACCAAACCCCGGCGGAGCGTATCCTCGAGCCGCCCCCGGTCCCGCTTGAACATCTCTCGATACGCCAAAAGATGGTGGGCCAACCGGACGGGCTGTGCCCGCTGAAGGTGGGTGTAGCCCGGAAGCAAAGTATCCACATGGGCCTTCGCTTGGCCCACCAGGGCCCGCTCGAGCTGCACCAACTGCCTCGCGATCGCCCGCCCTCGTCGCCGAAGGTACAAGCGAACATCGAGCGCCACCTGATCGTTGCGAGAACGACCGGTGTGAAGCTGCCCCGCAGCCTCCTCCCCCACCAGACTCGCCACCCGACGCTCAATGTTCATGTGCACGTCTTCCCACTGCGAATCCCAGGGGAAACGATCATCTTCCAATTCTTGGCGCACCGTGGCCAAGCCGGTGATCAGCGCTTCGTGCACCTTGGAATCAATGATTCCTGCCTCTTGGAGCATCGTGGCGTGGGCCATGCTTCCTTCAACGTCATCGAGGGCGATCTGCCGGTCCCCGTCGATGGAGCTGGTGAAAGCTTCTACAACCTCGTCGGTCGGCCGCCTAAAGCGTCCGCCCCATGGCTTCTTTTTTGCCATACAGTGTTCCCCGGTAGTGGCCACGGCCGTCCTTGGCAACACCGAAGTGCCGTCAAAACGGAGACCGGCAAGCCAGTGGCCACGGGGCTCAAAGACCGCTAGGTTCAAAAAGCCTGATGAAGCGTGTGTTGATCGTCGACGATGACGGCCATATCCGAGAAGTCTTGCGCTTCGCCCTCACCCAGGCGGGTTACGAGGTCCACGAAGCCAAAAATGGCAAAGAGGCCCTGCCCTTAGCCCAAAAAACCACCTTCGACCTGATGGTGCTCGACATCATCATGCCCGAATCCGACGGCCTCGACGTGTGCCGCGAACTCCGAAAGTCGAGCGACCTTCCCATCATCTTTTTGTCCAGCCGCGACGACGAGCTCGACAAGATTTTGGGCCTCGAACTCGGGGCCGACGACTACCTGAGCAAACCCTTCAGCCCGCGGGAGTTGGTGGCCCGGGTCAAGGCCGTGCTCAGACGAAAACACCTGGTCCCAGACCAGACCGCGACCCAAATCTTGAGCCATGACGAACTCACCCTCGACTTGGTCAAACACCGCGCCACCCGAGCCGGCCAAGAAATCGTGTTGACGGTGACCGAATTCATGTTGCTCCAAACCCTCATGGAGCAGCCGGGCCGCGTCTTTACGCGTCAGCAATTGGTCGACCGGGCCTACGGCACAGGCCACGCCATTTCGGACCGGACCGTCGACAGCCACATCCGCCGGGTGCGCAAGAAGCTCGGCGACGACGATGCCAAGCTGGTGGAAACGGTCTACGGACTCGGCTACCGATTGGCTGAACCCCACCGATGATCACCCGCGGGCTTTCGGTTCGTTGGTATTTGTTGTTTGCCAACGGTGCCGCGCTTTTCCTCCCCCTGTTTGCCTTTTTTACCCTCCGCATCTACGACAGCTATCTTTTGCGGCAAACCGAGCGGCAACTGATTGCCCAAGGCGTGGTGCTCGGTGAAAGTTTTCGAAGCGTCTGGCTCAAAAACGCAGGTTTCCTTGATGCCGATGCGCAGCCGATGCGCCCGCCCGGGCGAAGTGGGGACAAGTACACGCCCTATGAGCCCCTTATCGACCTCCGCACACCGATCCAATCGCCGCAACCCGATATGCCTTTGTGTACCGCCCCCAGTTCCAAAAGAATAAAAAAAGCGGCGGAAGAGATCACCCCCATTCTCAAACGGTCCCAAGTCTTCAACCTGACGGCCATCCGCATTCTCGATGCCAAAGGATGTGTGGTCGCAAGCACCGGATCAGAACTTGGCCACAATTTGTCATCGCTTTCGGAGGTGAAACAAGCCCTTCAGGGCCGCTACGGCTCGGAGCCCCGACTCCGAATCAGCGACGAACCCACCCCCCCCCTCGCAGACCTCAGACGACGAGGCAAAGTGCGCATCTTCAGCGCCGTGCCCGTCCTGCATGACGGCCAGGTCACCGCAGTCATCCGTCTGTCAAGAACGAGTCTTTCCGCCGTCAAATCGCTTTTTTTTTACCGCAAGGGCCTGTTTTGGGTCGCGGCGCTCAGCCTGGCCTCGCTGCTGGTCATCTCTTTGTTGTTTTCGCACGCGATTTCCAAACCGCTCACCCGGCTCACCGAGGGCGCCGAAGCCTTTGGACGCGGGACCCAAAAACACCTTGCCCCCTTTAAGGCCGGTGGCCCCAAAGAATTTCAAACGCTGGCTGCAGCCCTCGAGCGCATGACCGCATGTCTTCAAGAACACGCTGAGTACACCCGAAAATACGCCGCGGACGTATCGCATGAACTCAAGACCCCCATCACGGCCATCCGAGGTGCGGCCGAACTCTTAAAACACGACGGCGACGCCATGAGCCCGGAACAACGACGCCGGTTTTTGACCAACATCGAACGCGACGCGCTGCGTATGGAAGCCTTGGTCTCCCGGCTCCTCACCTTGGCCCGTATCGAAATGCCCGAGCATCAAAACGCGCCCAAACGGGTCGAGTCCATGCCTTTCTTTTCCCAACTCGCCAAACGGTACCCGGACCGCGTCGACTTCAGCTTCCAGGATCCACCCCAAACACTCGATATCGATCCCGAGCATTTGCTCTCGGCGGTCACCAACCTCATCGAGAACGCCCTGGAGCACGGCGGACCCGGTCACGTATCGGTACGGGTTGGTCAAACCGAGGGCCGGCTTGAGGTTTTGGTCGAAAACAGCGGCCCCCCCATAAGCGAGGCCAATCAGAAGCACATTTTTGAGCGATTCTTCACCACCCGGCGAGACGAGGGAGGAACCGGACTCGGACTCGCCATCGTCCACGCCATCGTCGAGTCCCAACATGGTCGCATCGACTTCGAGAGCAACCCCAACATCACCCGTTTTTGCATGGTCCTCTAGGACCATGTGGCCCCAAACAGAATCAGGGTTTTAGCGAGATCGTGTTGCCGACCGGTCCCGACTGTGCACAAGCTTCGGGGACACGGGGCCAAAGTGAGATGACAAGCACACGATACTATCTCGAGTTGAGTAAAGAAAAAGGCGATCGGTTCTGGGAACTTGAAGTGCTCGGCAACCAGCACCGCCTTCGATACGGACTCGTGGGCAAGCCGGGAACCGAACGAACCAAGCTCTTCGAGAGCGACCAGCAAGCAAGGGAAGCGGTCGAGCGGCTCGTCGTGCAAAAAAGAAAACAAGGCTACGCAGAACCAAACGCCGAATCCCATCCCATGTTGATGAACGAATCGGAGGCAGAACCAGCCCCCCCTCATCCGAGCGCCCCCACCGAGCCCAGCCAAGAACCAAGCGATCCGTCCCAAGACCTGGATGACGCCGATTCTGGCATCTTCGATGACGACCCCGAAGGCCTTGCGGCCCTCATCGATTTTGTCTGCACCGACGACGACGACGACGACGAATTCGAAGAAGACGTTGACGACGGCCCCGTCGGCGAAGACCCTCAGCCCCGAGCCTAAAACCTCCGCCTTTACGCCCTGCCCAACCAGCTTCCAAGCCAAGCTCCGTTTCGTAAACACAATTTGCACCGATGATCCGACCGGTCGCCACAGGTTCGAGGCTCGCGCCAGCACCCAAGATGCCACAGACGCACCCGCTCAGCGTCCACCGCACTGCTTCCTCCGCTTTGTAAGGCTCCTCAGCCGAAAGCAACCCAGTCCGTGCAAACCCTGATCCAGTGAATCATCTGCTCGTTGACGAGCGAATGCGAGCAACCCTAGCGACCGCCCCGAGCACACTCGCAACGTCCATTGACTCTAGTTCGGTTGCATTTGTAAGTGCGAAGCCGACCGAAATGAGATAAGGAAGCCGCTGTGCAATCCACGGACGCGGTACGCGTTCGGGAACGAGGAACAAAATGTCAAGTACTGGTAAAACGCTAGGTACGATACTGATCTGTGGCTGCGGCCTCATCGCTTCGGCCAAAGGAGCGAGAGCCAAAGAGAGCGATACGCTCTCGCGCACGCTGTCACCTGGCTGGAACCTGGTTGTCGTACCATTCGAGCGCACCAAAGTTCCGGATCCCTGGAAGGACCCCAACGTACGTGTTTGGCCGGTTTCAGCGGAAGAATCGCCTATATCACCACTCTCTGTGGCTACGGTGGCACCGGCTCAATCCACGTGGCTCGGTCAGGGCGGCTATTGGGTATACACGCGCGATGCGCTCGGCTTTGAGCTTCATGGAGAACCAGGAGCACCCGCAAAGTCATTCACGACTCAGAAGCCGGGCTGGCATTTTATGGAAACGGCGCCGAATTCAGCCATCAACAAGATCGTCCAGTGGGACGCCTCTCGCTCAGCTTATGTGCCGTTCACGACGCTAGATAAGTCGCTGCCCGGCGACGGCTACTTTGGCTATCAAGCAGAAGAGAAACACAACGCCGAGGGCTCGAGGAAACCCTTTTTGGATCCTGATGAGGCAGCGAGCATTTGGACGTCTTTCGATGCAAGGCAAACCGGGCAGCCTGGGTCTGAGACGTCCTCGTGGCCAACGCAGCCTGCGCCGCGCAACACCGGCGCAGCAATCTCTGGAGGGGAGCGCTTCGAGGATCCTGCTTTGCTTGCGGTGACCGGTGGCCCCGGGCTTTTGGCGCGAGCCGCTCTGTCTGAAGATTCCGATCAACTCCTGGCCCATGCGGCGTACGTTGTGCGCGGCGACAAGAGAGGCACGACGGATCAAGTTCACTATCAACGGAGCGAAGAGACAGGCAGACCGGGAAGCTTTTCGAAACCCGTGGTGTGGTCGCTTCCAAGTCTCGGGCAAACGGTCCGCGATCTGGCGCTCACCGCGAAAGGTTCACGGGTCAGCATCGCCTGGATTGCCTATGAAGATGCGTCGAAAGGCCAAGGTTCAGACGTCGTGGTGGTTCAAAGCCACGATGGCGGGCGGTCCTTTGGGCAAAAGACTGTCGTGCGCGCGGGCGAGGCCTGGAAGCGCGGGCTCGACATCGCCTACGACGCCGCTTTGAATCATCATCTGGTGTGGGGAGAAACGAACAAGACCTACTACCTCAAAAACTTGGCGGGTTCGCCATCCAACGTCTTTGACGACCAAAGACCTAGCCCCCTCCAGGAAGAAGCGAAGTACCTCATCCAAGAAAAGCCCCGCGAGGGCATTGCCTGCGTCTGTGCGAACTGTTGGTGCGAAGGCTCTGAAACCGTGGGCACCGAGGGTTATCCGATCTACCGAATCGAGCGACAGGTCGTGCAACCATCCATCCACGTTGGAAACGATCGCGTCAGCATTGTGGTTCGACAGACGCGCGCCTTTGACCCCCGACCGGTCCCAGATCCGTCGTGGACCGGCAACGGTGCTTCTCCCCAGTACGACGACGTGGTCATCCATCAAGGGGGCCGTGGCATCCGTAGAGTCGTGGGCTGGCGGAAGGTTTGGAAGACAAGCCAGGAGCCCGGCGACGAAGCGCTGTGGGATACGCTGGGCGGCCGATTTCAATACCGTTACGCAGGAACCTGGCTGGAGGGCGATCACATCATGCTGGCGCAGCGCCCCCTTACCTCTGAGCCACTCCGTGCAGAAACCCCCGAGGTTGGCGGCTCCCAACACACGGCTCCGGACCAAAACCTCGGGGACTGGAAGGTTTCTTCGGTGGCGGCCGTCGGTGCTGGGGACGGCGACAACTTGCCCTCCTATCCGCGGCTGGCCGATGCGCCCTGGGGGTTGGTTCTGGTCTACGAAGACGGCATCTCCCCGAATCCGAATCGAAGCGGCCACAACGCCATTCGTTTTCAGTCCTCGGTGGACGGCGGACAATCTTGGTCGGCCCAAGAAACGCTCGGGACCGGCTACCTCCCAGCGGTGGCAGTATCAGAAACTGGGGACGTTCGGGTGCTTTACTACCGGCCCCATTCAGCTCAAGGGGGCACCATCGTCTCCCGGACCCGCGAAGGCGGCCAGAGCCTCTGGGGAGAACCCACCCGCATCAATACCCACAACGCCAAACCGATTCACTGGAAGAGCCACACCGAGACTTCTGATGGCCTCGAAGGGGGCGTCTTTGTCGCCGCCCAGGCCGATCTGTTCTTGGCAGCCTGGATTGAGCAAACCGATGACCGAGACCGGATCGTCACCGCGCGGGCGTCGCGTTTGTCTGAGGCGGTGGGCTACAGCGTAGAGCTTCCGCAACGGTTGACCCAAGGCCAGCTTGCTGAAATCACAGTCACGGCCGTCAATGCCTACCACATGCGGGTGGACACCGATCACACGTTGCAGGTGAAAACCGTCCCCCCTTTGTCTACGCGTTCGCAGCCGGTCGGCTCCGTGCCCGTTCCCGGTACAAACAGCACCGCCTATACGAACCGCGAGGGCACCGACGTACCAGGCGAAAGCACCGACGCGACCCCATCTCACGACATCGATCAAAACGGATCCGGGTTCACGGTGTCGCTTCACCAAGGTCAGGTCGCCTTTTGGGCCGACCCCACCAACCTTCACATTGAGGGCCTTGCGGGCGCGGCTCTTTTGGCCCCCACCTCCCAGGCTGAGGGCCTGACGCTCCTGGAAGGGGCGACGGGGTCTTTGAGACCCCAGTTTGCGCCCACGGTGGACGGAAACTACGAAAAGGCGAAGTGGCTGAGGGACCAGCTCTGGCGCGATGGGTTCCCTTCGCCTGACGGCAAGTCGACCGGGTACCAAGTCGAATACGAGCCCGTTCAACAAAGCGGTGACACCGCATCGGTCAGAGCGGGCTCGGCCAACCTCGAGGGGAATGCTGAAGACGCGACTTTTTTGGCCCAACACGAGCGAGTGTGGGTGTACACGCAGGGCATCGCGCTGGCCCAATACGCAAAAATGCAGAGCCCACAAAGCGATGCGCGCGCCCAGGCGCTGGCCCGAACCCTGTGTGCAAAAGCCGTGCGTTCGTTTGATTCTGAACGCCAAGCGTTTGTCATTCGGGGATGGCCGTTTTCGTGGAACACGCTGGGGGATACCTGGAAAGATGCCCGCCTGGTGACCGGCGCCAGCGCCTGGGCTCTTCAAGGCCTTGGCCTCTTTTTGCTGTCGGAGGCCTTTCAGTCACTCACATCCGATGAACGGGACACCCTCCGAACGTGCTACCACGAATCGCTGGCCGGGCTCGAAGACCATCGAAGGGCGGTTGTTGCTGAAGACGGCCGCCGCTTCAGTCTGATGACCGCCGGATGGACCACGCGAGGCCTGGTCCACGCACGAAGCCCGTGGAAACTCAAAGGCCCCAGCGGCGCGCCGTTGGCGAGGGAAGGCGAGGTTTGGGACTACTATGATGTCCTCGATGCGATTGGCTACGACGCGTTTAACCCAGAGAACATCATTCAAGTGGGCCGCACCGACAAAGACCCCAGCACCGGCGAACCGCGTTCCCTTCCGCCCAAAATATTGACGGAGTTCCAAGTGCTGCTGCTCAAGGAAACCGTGCAAGCACAAAACGTCGTCACCGAACACAATCTTGACGTCCTCAGCGTTCTCAACCACGCCCTCAACCACGCCTCGGCCCTCGGAATCAACGATGTGGCCCACCTCACCGAGTGGCGAGACGATGTCAGAAACGGCATTTTCCAGGTCCTTTGGGACCAAGACGACGTCCAATGGACGATCGAGCTCGAAGGCGCACTCATTCAGAACGCAAAAAATCCGGACAAACAGGCTGACATCCGCGACGCGCTTTCGCGCGGGGATTGGGGCCGGGTCGTGACCGGCGGCGGCCTGCGTCGACGGACCGAGGGACCCGAAGCCACCTTTGCGTTCATCCCCAACCGCAAGAACACTGCCATCGACAACTGCAGCTGGCTTTCCCTCTCCGTCGACTATGAGGACCTCGCCCACCCTGGCGACATCAACGCATTGGCCCGATGTCTGGAGTTTACCGCCCTTGCGTTCAGTAAAGACATCGCCTTCCAGGGCAAGACCTATTACGGGTCTCACTACTTTTTCGATGGCTTTGAAGATCAGTACATCCAGGCGACCGACCGACAAGAACAGTCCTTTCACCTGGAAGCCACCGCAGGCCTCATCATGGGTCTGCTTGCGTTTGCCGAGCACCATCCAGAACACGAAAAGTCAGACTTTTTCGGCCAAGAAGCCCTTGCCTTATGGGCCGGCGTCCAAGAGTTTGTGATCGATCACGACTTTCCGTACTCCAGCCAACGGATCATCGACCTCTCCACCCTTCTGAATTCGAGCACCGCGATCATCTGGTTTATAGACACCTACGACCAACTCAACCGCCACCCCGGGCCACCCCGGGCGAACACCGATCCACTTCACCGCGAAGCCACCCCAGCACCCACGCTGGTGGTACCGCCCTTCGGGGGCGCCTTCCTTCTCGGCGCCCAAGGCATCTCAAACGAACAGGGAAACACCGCCGCCGTTCAACTCTCAGTACTCAAATGGTTTTTGCAGCTCACCGCCCCCCAACTGGCCAAAGAGTCGACCAACGCCCTCGTCAAAACAAGCGTAGCCCGGAGCGCCAGCCAAAGTCTGGCCACCCAGGGAGGCAAAAGTGCCGGTCAAGTGATGCTCAGCGAGGTCATCCTCTCGGGACTCGGAGGGACCATCCTGGGCGCCGAATCGTCAAAAGCCCTCCTCGACTTCGTCAACAGCCACCTCCCGCCCACCGTCCACAACATCTACGTATTGCGATCACCGCTTCCTCTTGACGCGCCCGATGGATTCAAACCGGTGTCCGCCAACGCCTTTGAAAACCCTCAAGAGGTTCAGAACATGTCCCTGGCCGAAAAAGCGCTGCTGGCCGAACTCGCGCTGAGCCCCATCGACTGGTCCGCGCCGGGCACCTGGGGACAGGGACCGGGACAAAGAAGACCCCTCCTTGACCTGGCGCTGATCGCAGACATGCCTACCGACATCATTGTGCAAGAAAGCGAACGTGGAGTTCAAGTCTTCTACGGCCCGCGAACCGCCAACGTCGGCGGTTACGTGGTTGAAGTGAACCAAGATACGCTTCGCGTGATGGATCGGCATACCGAAGAAACATCTGAACTCTCAGCCGATCTGAGCCCAGTCGAGCTCCAAGCCTTGCTTCGACTCCCCGAATTGATTCGCGCGTGGATCTTGCGCGCTCCGGAGCCGAATCAGCGAGGTCTCTTGGAGGCGTACCTCAGCCAGTGGATTTTCACCGCCGGCGCAAATCCCCTGCCTCCCGTGCGTGCCCCCTCGGGCGGCATCCCGGTCGTCAGTGGGACCGCCGACCATTCTGAAAGCCCCACCGGGGAATCGAACCACGAGTCCGCCGCCATCGACCTTCGCGAAACACCGTTCTCGATTCTGGGGGACACGCCTGAGGGGATCGCCCTGGCCTATGTCAACAATGCAGATGAGCTCAATGATGCCCTGTGGCAGGAAATCCCAGACGAGAAAAAGCGATCGGAGGTACGAACAACGATTGAAAACCTCGTGCTGGAGCTCGCGTGGCAGGAATATCTCGAGCATCGAAGAAACAAAGGCCTCGGTCCGCCCCCTGAAAAACTGTCGCCGACGCTCTACGTCACAAACAGCGACAAGACCTTCGAGGGTGCATCGCTGCCCGATATGCCGACCCATCCGCTCCCCCAAAAAAAGATGTGGCAAAACATCGACGCCGACCTGGAGCGCGCACTCGACACAAACGGAGAACTGAAACGAAAAAAGAACGGAGAGATCGAAAGCAGGGGTTCTCCGATCAACGGGTACGCTCCAAAGATTACTCGAGAGCGCGGACGCATGATCGCTCCGGAAGTTCGCATCACGGTCCAACTCAAAGACGGAGGGCAGGTGGTGGTCGACTACCTTGAAGGAAAGAACGTGGGCAAGAGCCCCGGCACCGAAACGGAGTTGCGGGTCATGCAAGCCAAGCTCCGCGGAGACCAAAAAAAGAAATGGGACGAGGCCAACGTGGCCGTGGAGAACGTTGAGTCGGTAAGATACCTGAATGAGCTACTGTCTGGGGTGGCCCCCGGGGCCCTCGAGCGCAAGATTCGTCAGCGCTATGCCGACGACAAAGCGAAAATGAAGCGCGAGCTCCTGTACTTTGGACGCGCTCAACAACTCGTCAAAAAGGGCTATACGCCGGCGTCCGTCGTTGAGGAATTCGGGACGTTCCAGGAAGCCTCGGACAGAGTGCTGGAATTGGCCCTTGAACTTTTTGGCATGTCTCGAGCGGAGTACGCAAAGCTATTCGGAGTAGACTTTTCCCAATGAGCCCCCAGCGAACCGCCCGGCACCACGGCCCCAGTTTGGCGTCGAGGAGCCGGCTTTTCGAGCACCTTAAGCGACCTGCATCGCTCCAGCGAGGCTTAGTGGTGGTAGTGACCCGCCAAGTCGACGGTATAACGAAACCGAACATCGGCTTCGCCGGTGACGATCTGTTGTCTTGCGGTGTGTTTTTTGCCGGGCGTCGGGATTTGGTGGGTGAATTTGGGGGCGGCCTTTTGGACTGCGGGGGCCAAGCTTCCGCCGGCCCAGGTGTAGTTGAACACCTTGGGCAGCCAGAAGCTGGCCACCAGCTCGTTGGTGTCCCACGTCAGGGCTGGAAAGCGAAAATGAAGCTGGCCAGAAAGCGAAAGCGGTACCGTGTGTTCGACAAAGACCAGCTCCACCACGGCGGACTGCTGACCGGGGCGTGGGGGTTCAACGTGGAGCTGAAGATCGCGTCCATTCGGCTTTGCTTGAATGGGCACGCCGTTCAAAAACGCCTTTTTGAGCGCTTGCCCCTCAGGGATCCGCACCCCGATAACCTCGTTGCCGTGAAAACCGAGTGAACATCGGTAGCGGCCGATCCGCTGGCCGCTCAGAGTGACGACCCACGAGGCCTGGCAGTGTTTCACAATCGGTTCGATCAGCGGCTTCGGGGTGCTCCTTTTTTCCTGGGGAGCCACGGGCAATTTTTGCGTCCACGAAACCCGAAGCGCACCGCCCTCGGGATACACCACGAGATCCTCGCCCTCTTGGCGGCCCCTTGTGGAAACCGCCGAGAACAAACCGGCGTCGTAGCGTACCCGAAAACGCCGCACCGTAGCCGGCATGGGGTGTAGCGCAAGATTGTAGGTCCCTTTTTTCTGGTCCGCGGTCTTCAAAAAGCCAAGTTCGAAGCGAAAGACACCTTTTTTTTGGGTGACCAAATCCAGGCTCTTGTCTCCCACCACCAGATTTGCGCCCGCAATCTTTTCCACGCGCACCACACTCAAGGTGGGATCGATGCGCATAATCGGCACCCGGACCCAAGCTTGACTCATGGTGGACACTTGCACCGAGAGGGTTCCCTCCACGGCATCACCGACGATGCGGCCGTCGACCAGTATCTCGTCCAACGCATAGGGGAGTGGAGGCGCCTTTTTTGGTGGTTGGACTTTTTGCTCCAGGCGGTGAAGCCGCAAAAGCTCGTCCACGTGGATGGTCGCCGTTCCTGAAGGCAAATCCATCTCGGATGGCGACGAAACCAAAAGGTGAACGGCGGCAAGCGCAACCGTGACATTAGACAGCATCGGCGTACTCTCCTTGGTCCTTCTCGAGGGTCTTGTGGATGACGGCGACAAAGCCGGCTTGGGTGGTGAGGGCCATCAGCAACAGCAGCCCCACGAAAATTTCGATGGTGTATATCAGCCCCGTGTACCCTTCAGCCACAACGGCAAAGCTGGGTCCCAACAAAAACGCGACCAGAAGGAGACTCAACCAACGGTCCGCTTTTTTGGACATCAGACCGCGCCCGTACCCCACGATGAGCACAAACATCAGAGCGAAGGCCAAGACGTAAGCGATGTAAAAGTTCATGAACGCCGCAAAGTACGCCAGGAGCACGTAAAAGAACCCGTAGGCAGATGAGAACAAATAGCTCTCGTAAAATTCGAGCTTTCGCTTCAGGTGCACCGATAAAAAAACGAGACCCACAAAAAAAGCCAAAAAGGGCGCCCAACTTCTGGCCACCATCACCCGAATGAGACGGTCAAAGGACTTCTCTGAAGGAAGAACGATGCCCACCGGCACACCGGACTCCAAAGAGGGATACTTCCAAAAAAGCTCGGCTCGACCTTCTTCGAGAACCACCTCATGGGCCGACACCGCACCGCCTGGATAGTCGAAGTTGTCCCCACCGGTCACTCCGAAGCGAAGCTCGAAATCACGCACCGGCAACGATGGATCTAGGCGATAAACAAACTGGTCCAAGCCTCGCCCACGAAAACCCACGTCAAAACGAAGTGTTCGGCCGGACGCCATGCGGCCGGTCCACACAAACTTGTCCGCGTGTTCATCGAGCTCGATTTCATGCGCTTCGCCGTTCACCGAGAACGCCAAAAGCGACAAGAGAGCCTTGTTGCGCTCTAAGGAAACCGGAAAGACAAAAACGACATCGATGTCTTTATCCTCTGGGTTGACCACCTCGTAGGTGCCGTGAAACGAGAAGTCATAACCCGAAAAGTACACCAGGCCGCGCTTTCGGTAGTTCATGACCGCCTTCACATCCACCTGCTGTTTGGACAAGGGCAAAGGCCTAAGCGTATTAAACACCGTGCCGCTCAGCACGTATCGTACGGACGGCGCGGCCTGATGAATGGGGGAGCCCCATCGCTCCATCACATCTTGGTGGAGCTCACCGTCCGCGAAGCTGCTCCGATCTGCGATTTGACTCGAAATCACCGACGCAATGCCAAGGACGATCAAAAAGCCACCAAAAAAGTGGAAGCGCGTCGGGAGCAACAATAGATCACGAATCTTACTCAACACCGTTTTTCTCCTGGAACGGCCTGGCACCGCCTGGCCTGAAGGTCAAAAGCACTTTTCATCCGAACCCCACCACAAGCATGACAAGACAACGTGGCGAGGCCGGTGATGGCTTCTTGCAAGCCGGCTCAAAGCTTGTGCAAAAGCTGTGAAGACCTCGGACTGCATGTCATCTGGATCACACCTTGTGCCCCTTTGTGGTGTGCTGAACACCCGGCCCGGGTCCTTGACCCCCATGTGGGTCAAAAAGACGTCCGGTGCCTGTTTTTTATGTGAAGTCCGGGCCTTCGTACCGCTTTTTGGCGTCGGGTCCTGGGGTCTATGACCCCATACCAACGCACCGATGCTGTGGACCTGCCATTGGCACGCACTTCGCATTGCCAAGCCAAGATATTATGCACCGATTACGACTACATAAGCACACAGCTTACCCCATTCTGTTGCTCCTTGTGGGCGTGGCCTGTCGCGGCAACGACAACACGCCAAAAAACGACGACCGGGCGGTCTCACCCCACCCGGGCGGTTCATCAGACGTTCGTTTCAACGTCGCACCTTTGGGTGCACTTTCTTTTTCAGGCATCGAAGGTGACGACGTGCGGCTTCGCGCCCGGCTGACCGACGGGCTCGATGAACCCATCACCGAATGCCCACAAGAGGATCTCAAACTCGGCCTCTTCACAAACAACATCGCGGCCGCCCAAGAAGCAAAGGCCACCCTGGCGCGAAGCGCCCTCGAGAGAGCCTACACGTGGACCTCGACCGCCGGCACCGATGAAGCCTGGATCTCCGTCACCTTCCCGAAGGCGCGAACGGTGGATGGAATCGCGTTTGACACCATTTCCAAAAGCGGAATCTGTGGAGTCTATGCCGACCGCACCTTAACCCAGGTTCGAGTCGAGGTGCTGAACGAGTCCACCGGACAATGGACCTCACTGGCGGTCCCTGAAGAAGTCGATGGGGACTTTGGAATAGACTTTGATCCGCTGACAACCCGTCACATTCGAATCCGGCCAGAAACCGATGAAGCCCTCATTTTCGAATGGAAGATCTTTTCACCGGTCAAACTGGATGCGTGTATTTCACGAATCGCGTGCAGTGCAGGCACCTGTGTCGACCATCGGCTCACCCAGCCCGGGCCCTGTCTCATCGTCAAAGATTCGCAAAGTGAACCAACCTGCCCCCCCGGTTCGCCCTGCGACGTTGGACAATGGAGCCCGGTCGCAGGATGGCCGTTTTTGCCCATCCACGTGAGCCTCTTGCCCACCGGCAAAGTGCTCGCATGGGATCGGCTGGACGTCGCCGGCGAAGAACATCCGCCGGCACTGTTTGATCCCACCAACGACAGCATCGAGGCGACCGACCACGTCTACAAGGACATCTTCTGTGCCGGACACACCCTCTTGCCTGATGGACGGCTGTTTTTGGCCGGCGGTCATCGCGCGGACTACCTGGGACTCGATATCGCCCACATGTTCAATCCGTTCACCAAGAACTGGTATCCGATCCAAGCGCCCATGAACGGAGGACGCTGGTACCCCACAGCCACCGTGTTGCCCGACGGCAACGTGTTGGTTCACTCTGGGTCCACCGAATCGGCCGCCGAGATCAATCTGGAGCCCCAAATCTTCGAAACCCGAAGCGCCATGTCAGATGCCGCCACCAACCCCTGGCGCGACCTGCCCGACGCCCGGTGGCCGACGGACAGACTGGGCACGCTCGACATGTACCCACGCATGCATGTCGCCCCCCAAGACGGTTTGGTCTTCAACAGCGGCCCCGGCCCCATGACCGCCTATATCGACGTACGCGGCGCAGGAGAGTGGATAGAAGTCGGCCGCACCAACGTCGACGTGATGCGCACCTACGGAAGTTCGGTGGAATATGCGCCGGGACAGATTTTGATTGTCGGTGGCGGTGGCGATCGCCTCGATGGAGAGCTCCCCACCGATACCGCGGAAGTGATCGATCTGAACCAAGAGGACCCAAAATGGCGGCAAATCGCATCCATGAGCGATCGCCGCCGCTACCACAACGCAACTCTTCTGCCAGACGGCACCGTGTTGATCACCGGTGGCACCCGGTCTCCGGGTTTCAACAACGGCGCCTCGCCCGTCTTTGAGGCCGAACTTTGGGACCCCAAAACCGAGACCTTCCGTCTGCTTTCCTCTTCAGCCACGCCGAGGCTCTATCACTCGGTTGCGCTCCTCCTTCCCGATGGGCGCGTCCTGACCGGCTCCGGAGGGCACCCCGTGGCCGCCGGGCACGAAAATCAAGCCAACATTGAGATCTACTCCCCGCCCTACCTCTTTCAGGGCGCGCGGCCAAAAATTCTCTCGGCGGACGCCCAAGTCGACGTCGGCGGCACCATCCAAATCAAGAGCGACCACCCCGATACCATTCGTCAGATCAATTTACTCCGCCCGGGTTCGGTCACCCACTCGATGGACCAGAGCCAAAAGATCATTCCGCTTTCCTTTGAACGGACCACCGACACCCTCGTCGCCCAGGTCCCTTCAAACCAGAACATCGCCATTCCCGGGCAGTACATGCTCTTCATTCTCAACGAAAAGGGCGTACCTTCCGTGGGGCAATGGATCAACGTAGGCACCATAGAAGCACCGCCCGAAGACGGTCCGCCCAACCCCAAGCCACCGCCGCCTGCGCTCGTTGACATTCGCTACAGCTTCGAAGGCAACGGCTGGTTCGAGGGCCGCGTAGATCCCGAGGGTTTGAACCTGGAGCAAGGAGAAAAAATAGCCGTCTACCTTCGCACCGGCTCACCCGATAACCAGTATTACGCACAGTGGAACCCAAGCCAGCCTGCCACCGTCGGCGCGGTCGACGAAAATGGTATCTTCTTCAAAACCGGTCTCAGAGAACCGCCGAAAGACATCATGGGCCGCATCGTGCTCGCTCGATACACGGGAAGCATCAGCGACGTGCCCCTAAACCCCCTCTTGATTCCCGAAGCGGACATTCTTGTGGAGTGTGAACCCTTCCATCTTGAGGACCTCGGCGAGTTCGCCGACGAACACAACGATCGCAATCACAGCTGCACGCTTACGGAAGGGCCACCGCCCAACCGGTCCTCAGATGGCCTCGGTATTCACGTAGACACCCTGAACGACGAGGGGTACTGGTATACCTTCGAAGGGCGGGTACTCAACCTGCCCGACACCAGAACGTATCGGCTGGTTCCCTACGTGCACGTCCAAGGAGACCTCTACTACCAAGCAGATGTCGACAACACCGCGTCAGGGTTCAAAGACACCGTCGACCAAGAATCTCAGACCTACGTGCTGAGAGTGGGACGAAGTGAAAACAATAGCGAACCTTTGACCGTCATGCTTGTGGCTGAGGATCAAGACCCCACCACGCTGTGCACCCACGGAGCGCTCCAAAGAGCATGCGCCGGGAGCATCGATCCCACCACGGGGCACGCCCTTCCGTACGCACTTTCCGACGATGTGGTTGGCTTTGGTATTTGTACGGCAGGACAAGATGGACGTCTTCTGTGCGAAAACAACATCTCGCCCAGTCTTCCAGATGCCCCAACCGAGGAAAGCCGCGTCCTCGAGTTCCTCTTGGGTCTCAGGAGCGATGCGGGCTTGGTACGGAGCGAACCGGGCAACTTCCGAGGGCATCTCGAGTCAAACGCCCTCGCCGCAGTCGCCTTTGTGCACGGCGGGGCTATCGACGCCGCGCGCACCATCCTTGAGATCATCAGCCCATTCCAATTTGAAAACGGATCCTTTCCGGACCTCTTTCAGGCTGAAGCGACACCTCCACACCCGCTCTTGTTCCGCGCCCGGCTACCGAGCGACCCCGTGGACCAGAGTTTTTATAGAGATAGGCTTGCCTATCAAGGGCCCGTCAACAGCGGAAACAACGCAGAGTTTTTGCTAGCCCTGGCGCACTACCAACGACAGACCGGAGACAATCGTTTTCAAGGAACCATGCTGAAACTCGCCGACTACCTGGTGAACGTCGCTCAAAAGAAGGACGCTTCGCTCGGAACCTACGGTGGCATCGTCGCGCAACCCACGGCGAACGAAGACAGTCCTCACAGGCATATGTATTTGGCCAAACACCAAGCCAAAACCTTCGCGGCCCTAGAACTGGTCCGAACCTTGATGCAACACACCGGGCAACCAGAGCTGGCACTTGGCTACGCAGAAGCCACCCACCTCATCTTCGGTTTTGCCCAAAAGAAGCTCTACAACAGCGAAGGCCAATACTACTTAGGCGCCATTCACGACGACACCAACCCCGAAGGGGCACCGACCGCCGCAGAGTTGGCGCACCCACCGATGGATGCGCAAACCCTTTCGTTCCTCGCATTCAAAGACCGGGCGTTCGAAGAAGGCTACGCCCTCGATCTGAGTCCGGTTCTGGACTACGCCTGGGCAAATCTTCGGGGCAAAACGGGCCTCGTCAATGGTCAGTCACGGGTGGGCACCCAATGGTTTGTGGGCGACCCTGGCGGCATTTGGCTCGAAGGCATGGCCCAGTTTGGACTGGCCCTTGGCGTATCGAACGGCGAGGACCACCACGCGCGGGGCGAGGAAATCTATGGGCTGATGACCCCCATGGAGGAACCGGACGGAGGCTTCCAGCTCTTTGGTGAGGGCTACCAGGTTCACGCCGACGTCGGAGAAGAACCTGGTCGGAGCACCGTCGCCAACGTGGTTCCCACGGCGTGGCGCCTTCTCGACATCATTGGAATCAACCCCCTTTCCGTGAGGCTACGATGAATAACATGCAGTACATCCGACTTTTTTGTTTGACGCTCGGTGTTTGCGCCACGGGCCTTGAGGCCCGGGCGGAAACGACCACAAGCACCAGTTCACAAACGCCCACGGCCTTTTGGAAGCGCCCGGTCAGCGGCAACTTCAGTGACCCGGAAAACTGGCGCGACGGCGTGGTTCCTGGGCCTGAACATCGGGTGATCATCGCCCTTCCGGGTGAGTTCACCGTCCATGTCGACGAGGACACGGAGGTCAAAGAATTGTATCTCGATTCGTTGCCTTTCGATTTGGACATGGACCAAGACCTCTTGCCGGACGCGTGGGAACTGGAGCATTTTCAGGACCTTCGGCAAACCTCGGCGGGAGACTTCGACAAGGACGGTATCTCGAACCTCAACGAATATGCCCAAGGGTCCGATCCGCGGTCCTCCGCGGGGACCTGTTTTGTCGACGGCAAGCTCTTGCCACCGGATCACATGTGCCGACCCCAGGCGCCCGGGCAACCGTGCGACACGCCGGAGTTCTGCACTGGGTTGAGCGCCGAGTGCCCCGAGGATGGATTTGCCTCCAAGGACCGGTTGTGCCGTCCGCAGGATCCGACCAAAGCCTGCGACACACCCGAATTCTGCACCGGCACCGATCCCAGCTGCCCCGAGGACCAGTTTGCGCCCGCCGGACAACAGTGTCGAAAGGCTTTGGCCCAGCTCGCCTGTGATCAGCCAGAGTTCTGCTCGGGACTCGGACCAGATTGCCCCGATGACGGCTTTTTGGAGGCCGGCACCGCGTGCCGCACCAAGGACCCGTCCAACGCGTGCGACACCGAAGAACTCTGCTCCGGCACGTCTCCATTGTGCCCCGACGATACGCCCCAAACCCGCGAATCGGGTCTGGCGTGCGCGCCAGATCCCCTGGACATCGGTCTCAACGAACTCGGCGTCACCGACTACACCTTGGCGATGTTTGGGGCCGACGTGGAGTCCTTCGCATTCACGGCCACACCGCGGGTCCTCGGGCCTGGGGCTGCACGTCTCGCATCGGGCGTGAACGGACTTCGCACCAGCTGGGGCATCGGCGCCAAAATCCAACTGCCACAGGCGGTCGATGTCTCCTCATTCAACCGAATCGCGTTCAGCGCCCAAAGCTCGGTGGACAGCCCCAACATCCGCCTGGCGGTGGAGCTGGTCATCGACGAAGGCGGCCCCAACCAAAGCACTTGGATCCAAAGAGAGGCCGAGCAGCCTCACCTTTCTGATCTTTTTGGTTCCTATCAAGCCGTGGCTGTCGATTTACAGCGGACCCACTTCATCCGTTCTTCGGGTGGGACGGAAACGACCATGGACCTTCAAAAAGTCACCGGAATCCAATTCCTGATGCTCATCGAACCCCAAAGCGGCGGAACGTCAACCGAAACGGCGGTTGTCATTGATGACCTCCACTTCGACGAGCGCTGGCTCTTGGCCGGCTACCAAAGCAATCTTCCGGACTCAGACCTCACCGAGCCCGCACCGCTGACCGTCGATCAGTTTGACAGCGGCAGCAGCAGCCGGTTGGCCCTGTTGGTGACCGATCCTTCAGCGCCCTGGATGGGCTTGGTGCACGGCATGCGGGCTGTCGGCATTCCGGTACGGGTCACGACCGACCTGGATGAGGCCCGCAAACACAAGGTGGTCCTGGCCTACCCGAGCATATCCGACCGCCCCGACTGGGCACACGATCTCGAGCATTTTGTGGAGGACGGGGGCATCCTCATGGGCGGAGCGGTCCGGGATCTCACGCTCGCCCAAGTCTTCGGCATCACAGAAGCCACAGCCGTCCCTAAAACCGAGCGAAACTACGAAGGGCGTGAAATCTCTGGGATTCGGCTGACGCCAAGCATCAACAGCAGCCTGACCGCAAACTTCACCGATGCACGAGAGGCCAACATTTCGATCTACCGACGAGAACTCGGCGAAAATTTCGATCTTTGGCGCTATAACGGAACCCAAGAGCCCGGCCTCGGTGTGTACTCAGATGAGACCGAGCCCACCGAAGAGCACAACAATGTGGCCATCACCCTCAACGGGTACGGGGCGGGTTGGGCCATTGCGATGGGCATCGATCTGGGTGCGTACATCCTTCAGGCGTTTAACGGATTCGGGGGCGGCGTAGGCCGTGACTACATCAACGGATACGACCCGAGTGCCGATGTACTCCTCCGTCTCGTCCGCAACATCTACACCACCTACAACCCGGCCGCCGTCACCGTCGCGCCGTTGCCCAACGACGAAGACCTGAAGATCTTCATCAGCCACGACATCGACACCACGTCATCAGCCCTCATCGGCCTTGACTACGCCAAGATGGAAAACGAAGCGGGGGTCAAAGCAACCTACTTCGTTCAGACCAAATACATCAGCGATGCCCAAGAAGAAGCATTCAGGGGCGTCGACGCCTTCGGCGCCCTGGCTCAGCTGGCCGACCTCAACATGGAGGTCGCGAGCCACTCGGTGGCCCATGCGCTCAATTTCCACCGTTTCGACCTTGGAACCGGCACCGAGCAATATCCCGACTACGCGCCCGTGAACGAAGAGATGGACGGCGAACTCGCAGCCACCGGTGGGAGTGTGCTCGGCGAGCTTCGGGTCAGTAAATCCATCCTCGAAGACTTTCTCCAGGGCATGAAAGTTCAGTCGTTTCGCCCTGGCCATCTGCGTCAGCCAGACAGCCTCGCCGAGGCCATGGAAGCCGTGGGCTATCGCTTCGCATCGGTCGCCGCAGCGTCCGATACACTGACCCACCTGCCGCATCGCATGGCCTATAACCGTGGTTTCGACAACCAAACGGCGGTTTTCGACTTTCCGGTCACGGTCGAAGATGAGCGACCCGACTCCCCTCTCATCACCGGCCGCGTGCAAGATGCCATCGCCCTCGCCGACCGTATCGCGCGCCACAAAGGCATCTACGTGATGTTGGTCCACCCCAACGAGGCCGGCGAAAAGCTCGCCTTCGTAGAAGACTTCATCGAGGCCACCGAAGACCGTTACACGTTTTCAACGTTCTCAGAGTTTGGCCCCTGGTGGGCTGCGCGTGACCAGGTGGGCGTAGACACCACCGAGGTGGGCGAGGTGCTGGTCGTTGAGCTCACTCTGCCCGAGGCCATTTCGGGGCTCACGCTTGAGATTCCCAAGGGTCGCCAGGTGTCAGCGCTGAGCCAAGGCATCACGTATCGCGTCGACCCGGTTGCCGGACGCCTCGTTCTTACGGACGAAGTGTCAGGAAAGCTGACGATCTACTTGCGGTGACCCCAAAGATCGCGGTTTCGCCCTCCCTGCTGAACGCTGGGTAAGCGATCAAAAGGAAACGGCGAGCATGGCCTGGAAGGAGTGCGCCACCGCCGCATTCAGCCGAAGGTTGGGATCCGTTTCCGCGATGACCTCCCGGTCAAGACCACCGAAGGGAATGAATAAGCCCCACTGGAACCACGCGTGAAAGCCATCGTCTGAACCGTAAAAAAGTTTGAGGTCGGACTCGAGCCCCAAGTTTTTGCTGGCGTTGTCCCCATCGCCGATGGAAGCGGAAGGCGTAGACTGACCGAACCAGGTTCGCGAATAGACAAGGTCCAGCCGTACGCCAAACTGATCGTTGAAGTTGTACTGAATGCCGGGCCGAACAATCATCGCGTCCGTGATGGCTCCAACCAGTTGGCGCCAAAAGATCATATCGACGACAAAGTTCGGATCAAACCGATAATTGGTGATGCGATCGTCGCCGTCGGGGGCCTGGGTACCATCCCAATCGCCCCGTCGCGGATCCGGTCCCGACAGAGGCCGCACGCCCCAACCGGGCGCGCGGTCGCCGGAGGCCACCACGAGCAACAACTCCAGCGAGAGGGCGTCTCGGAGCAGTTTGTAGGTCACATGAACTGTGCCGCCATGCTGGTTGAGGTCAATATCCTTCCCGGCTTGGTCGCCGTACCCCCCACCGAGCGCCGAATTGCCGATCGAACCCACGAGACCAGATACCTCGGCCTCAACCGAAAGATGGCGCCACAACAGCTTAAACCACAGCGAATACGACCAGAGGACCGCGTCACGCTCGAGGGCATCGCGGGTGGTCGCAGATACACTTGGATCCCCGTCGGCAAAAAATTGCGGGGTATCCAGGGCCTGAAAGCGAAGGGAGTGGTACGTCCCGTAGTTGAGCACCAGTTCGTCGTTGTCGAGTTTTTCGCGAATCTCTTGAGGCTTGTCCCGCTTGACGATGGCCAACACATAGTTGTCGACATCGTCGCGCTGGTCGCGGTCAAAGGGCTGCCCAAAAGTATCAAAACGGACCGCGCTGGTCGGACCGCTCGAGGCCCAGTCAAACGCCGGAATGATGTAAAAATCGCCGATTTTCGTCGCAAACATCAATCGGTCCACCGAGTTTCCAAAGTCAGAATCCAGGCCGCTCCCGTCGTGGGTCATGACCCCGAGACCAAAGTGATTGGGCATCCGCCCCACCCTCAGTTGGCCGAGCGGCGTCAACACTTCGGCCCACACCCGCTTCACACGAATGGAGTCGGCCAGGCCGTTCACACCATCGGAGGGAGACGTTTGACTTTCTGACAAAAGCGACAAGGGCACCAGGGGGTTGTGAGGAAAGCCGTCGGGCGTAGAACCGAGAACCAAGTTGTCGAGGACATCGATTTGCATTTTGATCTTGATGTCCTCGTAGACATTGAGGACCGGCTCGAGCCGTAAACGCATGTTGGCGCCGCCCAATGTGTGGCTTTCTCCGGCGCCGTTAAAACAGCTGTCGGCGGCCGGGGGCGCATCGGGGTCGGCGGGGTTCGCGCGGCGCTCTACGTCCGTGTTGCAAAGTGGAACCGGGGGCGCGTAGCTCGGGGCAAAAGGACCAAACTCGCCATTCGCAAGTTGAGGATTGTTGTAATAGGTCTTCAGGTCCAAGTTTGTGAATACGTCGTATCGAAACCGAAAATAGCCATCAAACTCGACAAAATTGAGCTCGGGCCGCACCGGTTCTTCCCATTTCCATTCTTCTTCGGCCCAGTCGTCGGATTCCACGGGGCCGGTTTCCTCGGCCTCTTGGGCGAGCTCGCTTTTGATTTGGGCCTTGAGCTCGTCGCGAAGCTCATCACGAATCTGAGCCTTGATCGCTTCGATATCGATGCCCTGAGGTGCGGTCGTCGCCGTCTTCGCTTCCGGCAATTCCAAATCTTGGCTGTATAGGAGACGAGGCACGCCAGCGAAGATCCAGAACAACCCCCACCGAACCACTTTCGGACTGTGCATTGGTGGCGCCGATTAACACGCCCTCACCTGGTACTCAACAGAACAAGCCACCTCGGAAGAAGGCCAAACGCATCCCTTGGCGCTCTTCTTTTGCACCCGCGTTGGCGGTTGATGCGCGAGGGGCCCCTCAGCCGTCCCCGGGCTTTTCCACCAGCTCGATCAGGACCCCCGCCGTAGACCGCGGATGAATGAACACGATTCGACGACCACCGGCCCCCGTACCCGGTTTTTCCGACAGCAAGGAAAAACCGGCCGCCTTGAGCACCGCCATCGTGTCCTCGATGGCCGCCACTTCTAAACACAGGTGATGAAGCCCCTCTCCGCGCTTGTCGAGGGACCTTTGGACCACAGAATCCGGCTCCAGAGGGGCGATCAACTCCAGGTGCGTCCCCTGGAGGCCGAAAAACGCCACCTTTGTTTTTTCCTCAGGAACCTCCTCAATTCGGTCCAAACAAAGACCGAGGTCCTGAAAACGACGCACCGCGGCGTCGAGGTCCCTGACCGCCACCGCCACATGATCCAGCTTCATGGTCACCCTTCCCTCGTAACCAGGGGGTGTGGTTCGACGCAATGCGGGTTTTCATGCGCAAACTGTTCGATTGTGCTTCCGCGACCGTCTCGCTACCCTAGATGCACCATGTCTGATCTCCTGGCACGCGTCAGCTCCGAACCCGTGGCTTGGGGCCTCCTCACTTTGGCCCTCGGAGCCATCGCCTACACGGTGTTTAAGAAGCTCCTGAAATGGGCCATGATCCTCGTATTCGGGTTCGCCGCCCTCCTGGCCTACTTGACGTTCACGGGCCAAGACTCAAGCCCGGCGGCCAAGACCCTCAAAAAAGCGGGCCTCGAAACCGCCGAGGCAACGAAAAAGCACGCCGAGGCCCTCTGGAAACGAGGAACCCAAGCCGTCAAGGACGACCTGGGAAAAGGCCTGGACCCACGCCGGGATTGACCGGAAGGAAGCTTCCATGGGCTTGAATCCAGAGGAACGGTTCGGGAGCGCCCCCTGATGGACGACCAGGACGACTTCCTCAGTCAACTCGAGCGACCTGCGGGCCAAGTGGGCCAAGGGAAGCCCGAGCAAAAGCCGAGGCCCCTGAGCCCCCAGCGCCAAAGAAGCCCCTCGTCCGCAGCACCCCCCAAACGCAAGCCGGACGGCCCTTCCACACCACCGGTGTCCCCCGACGTGGCCCTTTCGTTCCCAGGCCAGAGCGCCTCCGTGCGGCCGGCGCCCTTGGAGGGGCCCAAACCCGCAACCTCCACCGATCCCGAGGCCGACGCTGAGAACAGAGCGGCGCGGCCGACCGAACCCAACCGCCGAAGCAAACTCACGCTGTCCCAAGACATCGATCCCGATCCCGAAGGGTTGCCCCTAGAAGTCAGCTTGGCCCGACCCACCCACAGTTACCCGTTGCCGGACCGCGGCCCGAGCGATACCCAAGAAGCCCAAACCGCTCGCCTTGAACGACAGACCCAAGAGCTTCGCAAGCATCTCAAAGCCGCCCAAGAAAAGTTGAGCAAAGCCACCCAGCGCGGCCAAAAACGGGCGCTGTTCGCTTCTGGGCTGGCCATGGTCGCCGGGATCGCACTCGGGGCCTTGATCGGCACGCGCGACACCGCGGTGCCTGAGCTGGTGCTTCTTGCGCCCGCCGGGGGAACGGCTCCGGCCCCAAAAACCCAAAACCAACCGTCCCAAAACCCCACCGAGGTTCAAGACGCCCGGGCGATGCTCGATTTGGCCCAGGAGGCTCTGCGGCGAAAGGACCTCGCGCAAGCCGAGAACCACCTCGCTTTTTGCATTCGCCTGGCCAACCTTCCGAACTGCCACAAAATGATGGGCACCCTCTTTGCGTTGACGCGAGATCCACGCGCGCGACAGCATTTCGAGCAGTACCTCGAACTCGCCCCGGACAGCGACGACAAAGCGCGCATCAGGGCCGCCTTCCCATGATCGATCCCAAACGGCCAACCCATGCGAGGACCACACCACCATGACACCCGCAACGCGTGACTTTGCCCCCCAAGAAGCCCCGACCCTCATTCTGGGCGCTGGACTGACTGGGCTTTCTTGCGCGTACCACCTCGAAGGTCAGGCGCCCTACCGCATCATAGAAAAGGACACTCAAGTCGGCGGTCTCGCCAAAACGCGCACCCGGCCCCAGGGTTTTTTGTGCGACGGTACGGGCCACTGGCTTCACCTCAAAAGCGACCAAGGCAAACAACTCGTCCACCAGCTCTTGGGTGACAGCCTCAAGCCCCGGCAACGAAAAGCCCGCGTCTATAGCCGGGGCACCTACACCCTGTACCCCTTCCAGGCCAACACCCACGGACTGCCCCAAGAGGTGATCGCAGAGTGTCTTTTGGGTTTTGTTGAGCGCCAACTGAAGACCCCCGCCGGACCTCCGAAAAATTACCGGGAGTGGATAGAACACACCTTCGGCGATGGCATCGCCAGGCACTTCATGCTGCCCTACAACCGAAAACTCTATGGGGTTCCTCTGGAAAACCTGGCGGCCACCTTTGCCGAAAAATACATTCCCCGACCGTCGCTGAAAGCGGTCATAGACGGTGCCTTAGGGCTTTCAAAAGAGGCACTCGGGTACAACCGAGAGTTCCTTTACCCCAAGGAGGGCGGTATCGGTGCCCTTCCAGAGGCGCTTCACCGCGCGCTCAATAAACCGGCGGAGCGGTCGCGCGCACCGCAAACCATCAATTTTCAAAAACATCAGGTGCACATGGAAGACGGCGAGGTCATTGCTTACAAGGACCTCGTAAGCACCATTCCCCTTCCCGATCTGGTATCCCTCCTTCACCGCGGCTGCCCCGCCGCCACCCCAGGCGCCGTCCTTGAGGCCAAAAACAAGCTTCGCGCCAACACCGTGCTCTATTTCGACGTCGGCATTCGCGGAGCCGCCAGCACCCATCAAGACTACCACTGGGTCTACCTTCCGGAATCGGCGTTCCCGTTTTATCGAGTCGGTTCCTACTCCGCGGTGGAACCCAGCTTGGCGCCCAAAGGGCATCGCAGCTACTACGTCGAAATCGCCCACATCGAGGCGCCCGACCCGCAAAAATACGAGGCGTTGGTCCTTGAGGGCCTCAAGCACATGGGCATCTTGCAAGACGAGCGAGACCTGGTGTTTATGACGCCCAACATTCTATCCCCCGCCTATGTTCTTTTTGACGCACACTATGAATCGGCCCGCCGCACCATCCTCGATTGGCTCGAGCAAATCCATATCATCAGCGTGGGGCGCTACGGCCGCTGGCAATACAACGCCATGGAAGACGCCCTCCTCGAGGGCATCGAGGCCGCGAACATCAGCCTCGGCCGCGAGCCTTGAATCGTGATGTCCCCCGACCTCTCCATCGTGGTCCCCGTCCACAATGAAGGGCCGATCATCGAAGGCTCCATCCGAGAGCTTCGAGCGCGCGTCGACAAACTCGGACGTCCCTACGAAATCATCATCGCCGAAAACGGCTCCACCGACGAAACCCCCGCGCTCGCCGAAGAACTGGCGAGGGAGTTTGCCTCGGTGCGGGTCCTCCATCTGCCCGAAGCCAACTACGGCAGAGCCCTCAGACAGGGGATTCTCGAGGCCCGGGGCCGAACCATCCATTGCGATGAGATTGACATCTGTGATGTCGACTTTCACCGTCGCGCGCTCGAGCTCTTCGTGGGTGACGACGGCGGCTTCGACCTGGTGGTGGGGAGCAAAACCATGCACGGCGCCCGAGATCGAAGGCCCCTGCACCGGCGTTTCGCGACCCGTACCATCAACGGCATTTTGCGTGCTGGGCTTCGCTTTCGGGGTTCAGACACCCATGGGCTCAAAGCCTTCCGCCGCGCATCGCTGTTGCCCATCGTTCGGCGGTGCGTCATCGACGGGGACATGTTTGCCTCCGAGCTGGTCATCCGCGCCGAGCGCACCGGCTGTCGCATCGTCGAAATTCCCCTAAAGTTGACCGAGAAGCGAAAGCCCTCCATCCAATTGACCAAACGGGTGCCCCGGGTGCTCCGGGACCTCGCCCGATTGCTGTGGGTTATCCGGGTATCGGAACAAGCCCCCTAAAGGAAGCTATGGAACCCTCCCAAGTTCATGCCATCGACCATCCGCTTGTCCAACACAAGCTCACCTTGATGCGGGACAAGCAGTGCAGCACGAGTACCTTTCGGGATCTGCTGCACGAAATCAGCATGCTCCTCGCGTACGAAGTCTGCCGAGACCTCCCCACTGTCCGGCAACAAGTCGAGACCCCCCTGGCGCCCATGGAGGGCACGGTTCTCGATGGCAAAAAAATTGTTCTGATATCGATCTTGCGGGCCGGCATCGGGATTCTCGACGGCATGCTCAAGATCCTCCCATCGGCCCGGGTGGGGCACGTTGGGCTCTATCGCGACCCGAAAACGCTGCAGGCGGTGGAATACTACTTCAAGGTCCCACGCAATATGCACGACCGAGAAGCGATCATCATCGACCCCATGCTCGCCACCGGAAACTCCGCCATCGCGGCCGCCCACCGCATCAAGGAAACCAAGCCGCGATCCATCAAGTTCGTGTGCCTCCTGACCGCGCCTGAAGGCATCCGCAACTTTCATCAAGCGCACCCGTCCGTCCCGATCTATACCGCCGCCATCGACGAGCGGCTCGACGGCAACGGCTACATCGTTCCGGGCTTGGGAGACGCGGGGGACCGGCTGTTTGGCACCCGCTGAACCGCGCGAGGTTTCTTCGGCCCCGCCTCTTCAGGTCCGGTGTGGACCACCCTATTGTCGCCATCGACCAACACCACCTTGGGGCGATGTTCGCGGGCTTCCTCGTCGGTGAAACTGCCAAATGCGGCCAAGATGACCTGATCCCCCGGGCGATGGTGATGTGCGGCTGCGCCGTTCACACAGATGACCCCTGAATGCGCGGGACCGGTCAGCGCATACGTGGTCAGCCGGGTTCCCCGGGTGACGTTCCAGATATGCACTTCCTCGTTCTCGAGAATCCCCGCACGGTCCATCAAGTGCTGATCGATGGTCACACTGCCTTCGTAGTCCAGGTCGGCGTGCGTGATCACCGCCCGGTGAATTTTGCCCATAAACATGCGTCGCAGCATGACTCGCTCTCTTCCTCGGTGGCGTCCCATACAGGGTACACCCCGCGCCCAGAGGATAGCGGTCACACCGCTTGGGGGCAAGCGCATCCCAACCCACGTGGCCCCAGTGAGCCGTAGCGTGCTCAAAAGCCGGCGCGGCTCAGCACAAAACTGAGCTCCACCGGTTGCGGCGCGCCGGAAAAGGGCGGGAAACGCCAAGACTTGAGCCGCTTTTGCATGCAGTGGCCGAGCCGCGTTCGACGAAACCGAGGCGTCTGAATGCGGCTTTTCATCACCGTCCCTTGGGGACGCACCATCACCCAAAACGCGACCCTGCCCTTGAGCGTAGACCCCCCTTTGAGGGCTCGGTCGTAGCAGCGGTTCATGCCCGCGAGATGGGCTTGAACCACCTGCCGGACCACCTGGGGATCGATGGTCCCCGTGTCGGGCACGGGAATGGCGCCACCGGGCAACTCGGCCTCCGCATGGGCGGAAAAAAGGCCCGCACGGACCCGACGGCCAAAATGGGCAAAAGCCGGCTCAGCGCGAAGTCGACTCGGGGCCGACCGAGACGCCTGCCTAGGGCGGTGTCTGGTGCGGGGGGGGGTGAGGGCCCTCAAAAGCCGCAGATCTTTCAGAACGTCGGCCCGGTTCGGCTCATCCAGGCGGGCACGCAACGAGGTTTGCTCCAAGCGAGCGATGGCCTGACCGATGCGCCCGCGCCTGGCGTCATTGAGGGCCACGTATCGATGCACCAAAAGACGCTGTTCGCGAATGTGGGATAGCAGCGGAGGGAGCCGCGCCCAGGCGGCCACACCTTCGGCCTTGAGGAGGACCTCTTCGGCCTGCTCGGCCCGGCCCGCACGAAAATGGGTCTGGGCCAACTCCGCCAAAGAGAACGCTCTCGCCCGCGTGCGCTGCACATCCACGACGGGTCCCGCTTGGGCCCTCTGACCGCGAGACCTTTGAGGCCCAGGCGAAGAGGTGTGTAGGCAGGCACCGAGCAATCCCAGGAGGAGGACGGCGATTCGGCAGTTCTGAGGCTTCCAGCCCGTGCACAACATGGCGTAGGTCTCCTTTCAAACGAAAGACCATAACTCCCCCAATGCTAGGCCAGTTAGAACCGAAAAACTTTCACATATAAGTCGAGCTGCGCACCTATTGTCAACCCATTCTGCCCAACTAGGGCGACCGAATCAGAATTCTTCTCGTGGGGCCCTTGACAGCAAACCAAGCCAAGAGAGACACCGCCTATTGTACGCCCATGCCTTACAAGATCGTCGAGGAACTCCGGGCCCGCAGACTCGAGGCCTACGCGCTGCACGAGCGATGCCTCAATGCCCAATTTGTCAAAGTTCTCAAGACCATCGGTTTTGATCGCAGCTACGAACGGGCCGAGGGTGCGTATCTGTTTGATACCGAAGGAAACCGATATCTCGATCTCCTCAGTGGGTTTGGGGTGTTTGCCCTCGGGCGGAGCCATCCTGGAATCAAACGTACGCTTCAAGAGATCTTGGAACTCGATCTGCCCAACCTTGTGCAAATGGATTGCTCCGTCCTCAGCGGACTCCTCGCCGAAAAACTGCTCCAAAAATGCCCCGACCCCATCGACCGTGCGTTTTTCGCAAACTCCGGCACCGAAGCCGTGGAGGCCGCCATCAAATTCAGCCGGGCAGCGACCGGCCGGTCGGTCATGGTCCATTGCGCCCATGCCTTTCACGGCCTCAGCTACGGGGCCCTCTCCTTGGGCGGCGACCGTATTTTCCAAGACGGCCTGGGTCCGATGCTCGCCGGCTGTCGCGAAATTCCCTTCAACAACCTGATGGCCCTCGAAGACGCGCTGAAATCCAAAGATGTGGCGTGTTTTGTGGTGGAGCCCATTCAAGGCAAAGGCGTCTACGTGCCGGATGCAGGGTACCTGGCCGAAGCCGCGCGGCTTTGCCGACGCCATGGCACGCTCTTGGTGGTCGACGAAATCCAGACCGGCCTCGGACGAACCGGACGCTTCTTTGCCTTCGAACACGAAGACGTGGTCCCCGACATCATCACCGCAGCCAAGGCGCTTTCCGGCGGTTACGTGCCGGTCGGCGTCGTTCTGACCAAGACAGCCATCTTTAAGAAACTGTTCGACCGCATGGACCGCGCCGTGGTCCATGGGTCCACCTTCGGAAAAAACAATCTGGCGATGGCAGCGGGCCTGGCAACCCTTGGCGCCCTCGACGAAGAACAACTTGTTCAAAAAGCCCATGTCCGAGGGCTGGCGCTCAAAACCAAACTCCAGGAGCTGGTCGACAAGTACGAAATGGTCAAGGCCGTGCACGGCCGCGGGCTCATGCTTGGCATCGAGTTTGGGCCGCCCAAAAGCCTGTCTCTGAAGGCCGCGTGGGCGCTGCTTGACAAGGCAAACCCGGGCCTATTTTGCCAAATGATCACCATTCCCTTGTTCAAGAAACACCGGATCATCAGCCAAGTCGCAGGCCACGGCTCGTACGTGGTGAAACTGCTTCCCCCACTCGTCATCAGCGAAGAAGACGTGCTTCACGTGGCGACCGCGTTCGACGACGTGATTCAGGAAGCCCACCGCTTTCCCGGCGCCGTGTGGGACCTCGCCACCACCTTGGCGGGTCATGCCCTTTCCAACAAAACCGCCCAAACACGGTGACGACACCTTGGCTCACTTTGTTCACTTTGTTCACTTTGTTCACTTGACTTTGCGACCCCAGCAGACCGACCGAGGGCCGCGCTCGGCGTGGGTGCGGAGTCGAGGGTTGGTGGTCGCGCTGTGTGGGGCTTTGGGGGTGAGTGGCTGTGAGACCGTACCCATTTTGCTTTACCACCACATCGGTCACGAATCGACCCAGTCCGGCTGGGTGAGCGAAGATCGTTTTCGGGAGCAGATGCTCTTTTTGCGGGATGAGGGCTATACGCCCATCACCGCTTCTGAGCTGGACCGAATCGAGCTGGACGGCTATCCCGCCCCACCCCGCCCCATCGTGATCACCATCGATGATGGCTTCCAGGACTTCTATATCCACGCGTTCCCCGTGCTCGAATCGTTCGGTTTTACGGCCACGATGTTTTTGGTGCATGATCGTCTTGGCGACGATGAACACACCCGCGTCCGAGAACCCGCGCCCTTCTTGACCGTTCCTGAGGTTCTGCATATGCAACAAGCGGGCATCGAATTTCAGTCGCACGGCATGACCCACGCACGGCTGCGCGATCTCGGCGATCAAGCGGCGCGGCGCGAACTTGAAGTCTCCAAACAAGCGCTCGCGCAACGGATTGGTGTGCCCATGACCGTGTTTGCGTACCCGGAGGGCGTCCATTCTTTACGGGTCAGAGACCTGGCCAAAGACGCGGGGTACCGAAGTGCGCTGTCCGTGAACGCCGGACTCAACGGCCGTTTCGACCGGTTGCGCTTCAGCGTGCACCAGGGTACGAGCATGGAGGCCTTGAAGTCAGCCATCGAGGGGACATGGTGGGCCGAAACCAGGCGCCCTTGATCTTCTGCCTCCCGCTGGCGTGGGCCCCGTCCATCGCGGCTGGCCAGACCCTCCATCTCGAAGCGGGCAGCCCCTTTGTAGCGGCTTCTGTGCATTTGCCTCTCGGTGATGCGGTCAGCATCGGGCCCCGGGCAGTGCTTCAAGATGCCCACGCCCTTCGCCTCGGGCCGTCGCTCGCCGTTCGCTGGTTCAAAAGAGGCCACACCGAGCTCAAACTCCATCTCGAACTCGCGCGCACCTTCGGCTTTCGGGCCGTCAGCACCTGGGATGCCCGGCTTGCACAGACCCTCTTGTTTCCGCTTGATGAACATGAAACGGCCGTCGAACTCGAACTGGGCCTTTGGGGCTATCAGGGCCCAGAGCCGAGGCACCGGGGACTTTTGGGCGAAGGCAGCGTGAAACTTTGGTTCGATGTCGGCGAAGGCACCCGTACCGGGGTTGAGCTCGGATGGCTTACGGATGGGGCGCATCACCGGGCGCTCGCCGCCTGGGTGCTCGGCTGGTCGCCGTTCATGAGCCCCGCTCGCGTCCTCGAAGCGGCCTCTCGTTGACCCTTTTGTCCAGTTTTGTGCGTCCCTCTGCCTGGCTAAGGTTGCTTTGCACGTGCGCATGATCGATGACGCTCTCCGTGGGAACTTCAGACATCGGCGTGCTCGGTTATGGCCGCTTCGGGCGAGCCCTTGGCATTCTTCTTCGGGAGGCCAACCACACCATCCGCGCCTTCGACCCCAACAGCACTGTGCCGCCCCAGATTCGCGTAGACTCGCCGAAAGCCTTGGCCCTTAGCTGCCGCCGACTGATCGTAGCCGTCCCCGTAGCCGCGCTCGCCCCCTGCCTCGAGTCCCTCAAACCGTATCTCACCAAGGACCACGTGGTCATGGATGTCGGCAGCGTCAAGGTCGAGCCCTCCCGAACCCTCGAGCAAGCGCTCGGCACCGAGGTACCCTGGGTCGCCACCCACCCGCTGTTTGGACCGGCAAGCTTGGCCCGCGGGGAACGGGCCTTGGTTGCGGTGGTCTGCCCCAACGCCTTGCACCCCGAAGCAGCCACCAGCGCCAAGCGGCTCTACGAGGACGTGGGCTGCAGAGTCATCGAACAAAGCCCAGAAGCCCACGACCGACGCATGGCCGAGACCCATGCGCTGGCTTTTTTTATCGCAAAGGCCCTCATCGACCTGGGCGTCCACGAAAAGGATGCGCTCACGCCGCCTTCGTTTCGGGCGATGGCGCGGAGCATCGAAGCGGTTCGATCCGATGCCGGGCATCTGTTTGCCACCATTGAACAAGCCAACCCGTTCGCCAAAGAGGTCCGAGAGGCCTTCATCGCAGCCCTCGAACGCATCGACAAGCAGATCCTTGAACCCCAGAGCCAAAAGACCGCGGACGAAAAAAATCTGACCATTCCCGATCTGGGGGCCCGATCCCCGGAGCTCCTCAAGGCACGTCAATTCATCGATGAACTCGACGAAGGGCTCGTTGATCTTCTGGCACGACGCATGCAGCTTTCGAAACGTGCGGGTCGTGCCAAGGCGGAGCAGGGCCAACCGGTGCGTGATCCCACGCGGGAGCGCGAACTCATGGAGCAAAGGGCAAAATGGGCGAAAGCGCGCGGACTCGAAGAGGATGCGGTCGTTGAGATTTTCGAAACCATCCTCCGCCACTCGCGCCTTTGCCAAACCACTTAGGGGAGGTACCGCTTGGCGATGGCGCTCAAGCCGAGAACGCATCGCTCCTCTTTGAGGATCCGAAATAGGTGGGCAAAAGCCTTCCATTTTTGTGGGGCCGGCACGGCCAAATCACGCTGCACATGAGGCAGTTCGTCTTCGGGCGAAAAATCACTTTTGTCCAGAAGATCGATGGCGTGCATCTCAAAGTTGAAACAAGGAAGCCTCGCGAGCGCTCGCCTGAGAAGCATCGACCGAAGCGCGGCCGGAAGACACACCCAGGTGGTCCCCATCAGCGGGAAGCGAAGCCGCGATGCACACGCGATGGGAACTTCAACCAAGGGCCCTTTGGCGTCGACCCGCCAGGGCGCGCGGGGTGTCATTCGGTAGGGCACTAGAGGCCCCAAAAAAGCGCGGGCGTCCCCGGCGATGGAAGCGCTCACCCGCCCCTTGAGACGTTGTTGGGCAAGCAGCGTTCGCCGCAAGACATAATACATAGGCGCCGGCAGCAAAGAACTGTCATAGCGATAACCGAGGGATTGCACCGCCTCAAGCAGCGCCCGAGAAACGTTGTAGCCGGGCGCACGAAAACCGCAAACTTCCTTATCGGGGAAGAGCGTGGTCAACGCCTCATGCGCCGCCCTCAAGTCTTGAGCAATCTTTGAAAGGGGCCGGCGACTCAAGCCATAGTCGTGCCGAAAGGAGTGATTGCCCAGCTCAAAAGCCTGCCCCGCCAAAGGCGCCAGCACGTCGGCGTGTTTTTGAACGTCCTGCCCCACAAGAAAAACGGTGGCAGGAAGCTTGGCTTCGTGCATCAGTTCAAAAAAACGAGGCATCGCCAGACGATAAATCGGGTCGTCTTCATCGGCCCCGGCGGGGAGACCGTGAATCGCGCGATACAGGCGCGCGGCGTCCACATCGATGCTGATGGCGGCGGTGCTCTGCATCGATCAAACGCCCCTTAACACAAAGGCGTCGGCGCCTTTTTGGGCGCGCGCCGCTCGAGCACCCACCACGCCCCAGCGGCAAAAAACGTCCCCGCAGCCGCCACTTCGAACATGCGCTCATCACTGCTCAGGTCCGCAATCCAACCAAACACCGGGGTCATCACCAAATTGCCCAGTTCAAACAGCGCCGTGAGCATCGCAAAACCCGAACCACGGTGGGCTTCAGGTACCCGGAGGGTGACCACACTGGCCAGCATGGGAAAGCTGATTCCGTGCCCCATCCCCGCCAGGGCACCAAGCACCAACAAACCCAGCGTAGACTCGGCCGTAGAAGCCACCACCGCCGCAAGACAATACAGGACAAAACAGGGCCCTACGAGCCGACTCGGCCCCACTCGATCCGGCCCTTGCCCCATAAACAAGCGCACCAAAACCACCGCCCCCACATAACTCAACCACAAAAGAGTCGGGTAAGGAATGTTCCGCTTTTGCGCTGAAACCGCCGCAAACGCCATAAACAAAGCGATCATGGCGGCAAAAACAAAGGTCGCAAGCCAAGTCGACCACAGACTGCGGTTCAAAACCGCAACGAGCGTCTTCGATTCGGTGCTCCGCTTGAGGTCTTTTTGGGGCTCGCGCACCATAGACAACGGAATGAGCGAACACAAAATGACCCCGCCCAGGACCAAAAAGAGGGTCCCGAGCTCACTGCCCGTCACCCCCAAACCCGTGGCCACCGGGCTCACCACCAAAGGGATCACGCCCGAGATCCCGAACAGCGCCAGGCCTTGCGTCCGCCGTTCAAACGGAACGATATCCGCCGCCAGCGCGAAGTACCCTGAAAACAGGGCCCCGGTGCCCACCCCAACCCAAAGCCGCGCCACGTAGACCAGCGGCCCCAGTTCGGTCACAAAGGTAAAACTGCCCATTGACGCCGCCAAAATGAACGTGCCTACCACCAAAGTGGGTTTTCGCCCAAAACGGTCCAGGGCCAGCCCCACCACCGGGCGAGCCAAAAGCCCGCTGAGCGAGGCCGCCGCCATCACCGCACCGATCTTGGTGTGAGACGCCCCCAGCGCTTTGAGATAAAGCGGCAAAAGAAGCATCGATGCGTAGCCCAGCGCCTGCAGAAAATGGGCCGCGGTCAACGCAAAAAACGAAGGGGTCAGCAGGCGGTTCATGGCCGAGCGGCCGAGCTTGCCACGTCGAGGCGTCCGATGAAAGCACCGCCTGACTAGGCAAAAGCGATCGTTGTCATCCCTCGACTCACTTCGATATGTCCTGCGTGCGTTGTTGATCGGTGGTTTATCCGTGGGCCACGCAAGTGAGCCGAGGGTGATATCAATCGAGGCCCATCGCCCGAGCCACGCCGTCACGATAGGCAAGCCAGAGCTTAAGCGCGGAGGTGACCGCCTCCACGACGGCTTCCGAATGTTCTCGACCCACATGGTTTGTGATGAGAGACCACGCGTCCTTGCGATGCTCGCCCTCGATGGCGCGGTGCGCGCGCAGCAAACGCATACGGTCCTTTGGGCACCCGTAGTGCTTGACCATGGGATGCTCAGCCACCGCTTGGTCCACCGGAACCACGTGGCGCCGCCCTTCCATTTCATCACGCTCAAAACGACTGCCTTCCACGAACACGGTCAGCACGCTGGCCCCCAGCTGCCACGGCGCCTGGGCGCTCTTTTCGTCCAAGAACTGGCGATAGCGAAGCGCCTCGGGTTCGAGTGGGCCAGACTCCAAATCAGCCCGCTGAAACCCCAAGCCTTCCATCATGTCCAAAAACAGCTCGGGATGAGACACCCCCACCGACAACCCACCCGTCTGCTCCTCGTAAATATTCTCCGCAAGCGCCTTCCTGACATCATCCGGGGGACCGAGCCCCAAAACCCGCGCGAGCAATACCGGAAAATCGCGAACATAAGTTTGGTATTCGTGACGAAAATGAACGAGGAGCTGCGCTTTGGTCAGCCCCGGCTTGGTCAGGTAAGGCCAGGCGAAGTGGTCCTTCGAATCCATGACCTGGAGGAGCCGCTCTTGAGTGGAATCGGACATCTTCCGCCATCATGCAGGAGAAGCGCGGCTTCATCCAGGGTGCGCCCTGGCCCGACATCTAAACAGAAACGCACAAGTCCGGATCCAGGCACGATGCGGCATTGGACCCTGCGGTGCCGGCTCACGTACTTCCGTGTACGCTCCACGGGCTCCTCGGGCCCGGCTTTGCCTAGCACCTGGCTTCGAACTTGTGGGTTCCTGTTTAAAGCCGAGTCACGCAGGCTCAAAAGCGCAGCCGAATGCGGTTGTTCACGACCACATCGAGCCGCTCCACATCGTTGGGCGGACGGCGGTCGTACCTCAGGCTGAAACTGAGAGCCAAGGTAAGGCCATCGGCGAGGGTTGTCTCCACCTCAGCCTCATCGAGCACACGCAGGTCGCTCCACCGCGAGAACCGGGGTTGCGCATACACCGTGTTGATCATCTGCACCTTCGGTGAAAACAGATAAAACTTGCACGACACGTAGTTTGTCCACCGATACGCCAACTGGTGTGGATCATCCGGGCCATCGGGCGGCACATCGAGGGACTCCGACTCAAGCATGACCCCCGTACCGAAGTGCAACTCCACAAACTTTTCTTCCAATACGGCAAAGCGAGCGCCGAGCCCAAAAAGAAGCCTGCGTTTCAACTTGATGAATTCGTTGTACTGAAGTTGCCCAAAAAGCTCGGTTCCTAGTGCCGGCATCCACATCCTCGTCCAGCGAAGATGGGCAAATCCATTGTTCAAAAAGACCTCGTCCGGCCCCCCTCCGAACTCCACCGTTCCGATCACGTAGAGCAAGTCTTGGGGGCTTTGTTTGAGGCGGTCGTCGTCCGAACGCCCCGACGGGTTTTGTTCCTCCCGAAAGCGTGCGTACTGAAGACGCACGCTGCTCCCGAATTCTTTCAGATCCACGTTGCCGGACCTCAGCGACAAAGAAAGGTCCACGTGTCCCCCAAAGCCCGGGGCCTGCCAACTGCGGAGCTTCTCGGTGTTCACTTGGGCCGTTGCCGACCCAGGCCAAAACAAGACGAATAGACCCACCGCGAGGCATCGGACCAAGGCCCTCGCAAGGGGCGACACCCCCGAATGGCGCGCATCCCTCTGCTTCGGGCGCCACTGGCCACAACCATCTGGCCGGCGCCACACCAAAATGCTACACGGGAACGCATTGGTCTGGATCCACGCGCCATGCGGCACTGAACCCCGCGGTGCCTGCTCGAGTCCTTCCGTGTACGCTCCCTGGGCGCCTCGGGTCCGGTTTTGCCGAGGGCACATGCGGGTCGCTGTAGGAAACCCACAGCCGTGATCGCCCGTGAAGCGCGTGCCTTTCCCACCATGCTTCGCATCGGTTTCGCCGAGCTTGTCGCTTACCGCGGCGAAGTTCTGATCTGGATCATGACCACGACCATGCCGCTTATCATGTATGCGATGTGGTCTACGATTGCACGAGAAGCCCCGGTGGGGCGCTTTGACGAGTCCACCTTTGCCGCCTACTTTTTGTGCACCCTGGTGGTCAGGCAGCTCACGTCGGCGTGGGTGGTCTGGGAGCTCAACTTCGTCATCCGCAAGGGCGAACTTTCCACGCTGCTTCTGCGCCCGGTTCATCCGCTGGTGTATTATGCGGCCCAAAATCTCGGCGCGCTGCCCTTTCGCTTTGTCATTTTGGTCCCCCTGACCCTGGGAGCATTCATGGTGTTTCCGAAAATGTCTATACACACCGAACCCTGGCGCATCAGCCTCGCACTGCTTTCCGTAGTGCTTGCGTGGTTTCTTATTTTTTTGGTGCAATCCATGCTCGGTCTTTTGGCGCTCTACACCGAGCAATCCCTGTCCTTCCAAGAAGCCTGGTACGGGATCTGGGCCATCCTTTCGGGCTATCTCATCCCTTTGGAGCTCATTCCTGAGGTGCAAGCCGTGGCCCTTTGGCTGCCGTTTCGGGCCATGGGCTCTTTGCCTACGGAAATTATCCTCGGCCATCTCGATACGAATGGTCTGGCCCAGGGAATTTTGGTGCAGATCGGGTGGGCGACGGTCATGATCCTTTTGGTCCAAGCGGTGTGGAAGCGCGCCATTCGCCGCTACGAAGCCTTCGGAGGGTGACCATGAACCGTGCCGCACATGCGTTGGCCGTCGCCGCCCATTCGCTCAGAATCTCCGTCCAGACCTCCTTGCAGTACCGCGTAGACTTCCTGATTCAACTGGTCTTGGCGTTCTTTTGGGTGGGCTGGAATGTCTTGCCCCTCTACCTTATTTTCCGCATCCGGCCTCAGGTGGCCGGCTGGAATTATCCGCAGGCGATGCTGGTGATGTCGGCCTTTTTGATCATCAAGGCCCTGCTCGATGGTCTTGTAAGCCCCAATCTCGGCACCTTGGTTCAGCATATCCGCACCGGCACCTTCGATTTTGTGCTCCTCAAACCGGTGGATGCCCAAGTGATGGTCAGCACGAGTAAAATCGTACCCACCAAGGCAGTCGACTTCCTGTGTGGCGTAAGCATCGCCTTGTGGTCGATGGCAAAGGTAGACCCCGCGCCGAGCGTTCTTCAAGTTTCGGCGGGGGCGCTCATGCTGCTCGCGGGAACCCTGACCATCTACGCCATTTGGATGCTGATCATCAGCACCGCCTTTTGGTTCGTGAAAATAGACAACTTGAGTTATCTTTTCACCACCATTTTTGACGCTGGCCGCTGGCCCATTTCGGTCTTTCGCGGCTGGGTTCGCACGGCCCTCACCTTTGTCATTCCGATTGCACTCATGACCTCTTATCCGGCCATGGCCGTGCTCGGACAGCTCGAGGTGCAGGTGGCGATGCGCTCGGTTCTCGCGGCCGCCGTGCTTTTGGTGATCTCCCGCTTCACCTGGCGCTGGGCGATCACCCACTATGCGTCCGCATCCAGTTGAATCCATCCCCCACCGGCCCCGTGCTGCATCCCAGCCCGATCCGCCCGTTGTCCCCAAAGGACTGCCCGCTTTTCGGACCTCACCGGCCGGAGGCGCAGCGTCCAAGATCCTGAAGCACGGTCGCCACAAAAGCTTCCACCATCGTGCGTTGGGTACGCGACGAGTCCGCACCCACCACCGAAGATGCCGGCAACACCGCGCCCTGCCATCCCTCGCGGTGCCAATGGCCGCCCCTGGGAATCTCTGGCACCCCCCTCGACGACGCCCAGGCCCGGGGCCTCACATACCAGTACGGTTCCCGGTAGAAGCGATCGCCAAGTGAAAGCCCGAGGCGCACCCGGAGGGGTGTGCTTGGTTGCAAAAAGCGCTCGCCGGAGTCCCCACTGGTTTCGCCGGGCGCACGCGCACGCGCCACGTGGGGTGGACCGATTCGGCCGGGGCCAGGTGCCTGAACGCTTGCGGGCCCATCGTCGCCCGGTAGGGTCACCGACGTCTCCAGCTCAAAACGATCCGGCCAAGCGCACACCGGCGATCCTTCTTTCGCCCGAGCGCCCACGTGCGCCAACACCAACTCGGCATTGGCAAACCAATGAGACAGGGCGTCCAACGCGCGATACGAAACCACACAGAAAGGATGCCCAGCCCCCACCGGATGTTCCCGGGGTTCGAAGCCACAAAACGCAAGCCGGGGCCGCTTCCCCCCCCAAAGGGCGGACAAGGCAGAAGAAAGTGCCTCCAAGCCGTCGGACAACGTGTGGGCTTGAAGCGAAAACCGCGACCGGACCACGCCCTCTGCGTCGAGCAACACCAGACCCAAATCCGAAATCGAAAACCCGACTCGGACCGCCACCGGCCCTGGAGCCAGGCCCGTCACCAAACGCGCGTTCTCTCGGTCCCACCAAAAAGCCTGATGGGAACCATCGACTTGGGCTGGCACCCATGCACGACCAAACGCGGCGGGCACCTGCAATGCCCAGTGAGCCTGAAGCCGCGCCTCCTGAAAGGCCTGCGTGCTTGCATCCTCCAGCCGGTGCCACCGATTGGATCCTTCGTGCGCCATGACCCTCCCCTTTTATCCCATCTATCCGGGCCCCGTAAGGCCGAATGGTCGGTGACTGAAGCTACGCATCCAGGCAGCCGAACACGTGGGAAAAAGAAGTGCGCCAAGGGATTCATCCCTCTACGGATGCCAACGATAGCCCAACAAGAATCCCACGTGGTGCAGGGGAATCTGAAAATCGCGGCTCTCAGGGCCTTCCGAGACGCGCGCACGCACGCCCTCGTATGCCCCTTCGAGCACAAACTCGCCCTCCCCCATGGCCAGTGCGACCCCCACGGAGCCACTCCACGACAAATGCTGGCCCTCGAAAGCCAACCCCGGGGCCTCTTCGCGAAAAGCGAGCCAGCTCAGACCCACGCCGCCGCCCACAAACGGTCGAATGGCGCCGAGGAGCCACTCGAAATGGAGACGCACCAAAAAGGGGATGCGGTTTAAGGGATGGGCCGCCCCCCCCCGCTTGAGCGAGGACCGCGCATAACCCAGGCGACCCGACACCAGAACGCGGGCACGGTCGCCCACCCGGTTTCCGGCCCCGGCCTCCACGGCAGCCGAGGCACGCGCGTCCCCAGAACGCATGCTCGCCCCCAGAAAACCAGCGACAAAGAGCTGGGATGCATCCTGCTCCCCGCTCGCCTCAACCTGGAGGTCATCAAGGCGGAGTTCAACGAACTGTTCGGTGTTCGAGACCTGATCCACCACCCTCAGGACGGCCGCGCCGCGACGGCGCCGGGGGGGATGCGTTGTCGACGACAGCCGAGCCGGAGCCTGGGAAGCATGACGGGGATGGGTCAAGATCACCCCGTAGTGCCCCTCTCCCAAGTCGGTGGCCAAAAACCCATCGTGCTTCTGGATTCCTAGGGCCGGCTTCAACGATCCCCGAACCGAGAGCCGCCCGTCGGCCTGAGGACGACCCAGCGCGAAGGCGGGGTGCCCCCGATGAAGCGCCACCGTAATCTTTCGCCCAGACAAGGGATCCTGATTGAAGTCGCCGAGTCGGAAACGAACCGGCGTGTGCACCCGGTCCGCTTTCACCGCCGGGGGCCCAACCCCTTCGAGCTCGATGGTGATGGGGGCGACCTCAACCACAATGGCCCCGGGCTCCGTCGTCGAACCCGCCTCGGTCGTCATCACAAACGGCAATCGGTAGGTCTTCGGCTCGGTCAGGACCACACGCCCCGAACCATCGGTAGGAACCAGCGGATCCCACTCGAGCTTGACCCCCGCAACCGAAGGAAAGTCCGCAACCCCCGGGAACGGATGGATATTCTGGCCATCAAACCGAGCCCACACCCGCCCGCCCGCGAGGCTGGGGCGCGGCAATACCAGCAAGGTCCGAAGCGGCCCCGGTCGACCCACAATGCCTCGTCCATCGACCGCACTCAAACGTACCCGATACGCGCCCGCCGGGGGCGCCCGAAACCGCATGCGGGAGGCCCGAACCCGCCAAGCCCTCAGGCGACGAACCGCCCGGTGATCGTCGAGGGCAAAAAGCTCGACACGGGTGGTCGAAGTTGTCGTCTCTTGCAACCACCGGAGCACCACCGGCCGACCATCCATCGCCGTGATCGCGCCCTCACCGGCCCATCGGGGCGGCGCAACCAGCGGCCACGGCGGCTCCGGTGTTTGTCCGTCCCGCACCCTCGTTCCAAACCCCGCGGAAACGGTCACCGTCGCGCCCAGCGCCGAGACCACAGCGACGCCGTCATGCACCGATACCGTGGTGACTTTGGTCCGGGCCCGGTGATGGACCCGCGTGGTGCGGGAACGGGTCCGCACCCTCGCCGCCATGGTGGTCACGTCTACCGGCTCCCCCTGGCCCCGGACCACCAACTCGCTGTTCTCAAGGATCACCTCCCACGCCCGCGGGTCCCTCCGAGTACGCTTCTTCGGCCCGTAGAGAACCACCGAGGCCCGGGCGCCAAGCGCCAGCTTCCCGCCCCCCTGAAGGATCAACTCAGAGGCAGCCCCCTTGCCCGTCCGCACCTGATGAAACCGAAGCAGGGCCGAACCGACCACCCCGTCCTGCCACGCCCCTCCCTCCGGCGACCGAATCCGAACCCCCTTCGAGACCCAGCTCACTTCCGCTACCGGTGCCGCGCGCGCCACCACGCCCCCGCCCGACCAGACACCGAACAGGGCCCCGAAGACCCCACAGATCCGACCAAGCCTTTTCACCCCTGTTCCCCCTGAGGGCCCACGAACCACCCGCGCCCCATGCGCCTCAAAGTACAACACATCTTTCAGCTGAACTCGCTCAGTCACCCGTCAAAAAGCGCCACGTTCGCCGGGCGGTGCATCATGAATCCTAAACACCTGTCATCGCTAGCACTTTTTTCGTCCCCGGCGAGGCCATCACCTCGCCCTTGTGTCTGTCGTGCCTCCGTGCCACGACAGGGCGATGAAACATCCTGGACTTTTGTGCCTGGGGGCTGCCGTCCTTTTGGGGACCGCCTGCCGCCCGTCTGCACCGCCTCCTGGCGCAAAAAGCGCATCGCCCGCGAGCCCTAAGTCGCCCACGACCTCGCAAGACACGACACTCCGCCTCAAGCCCGACACGGTCATCGCCTCATGGCAAGGAGGCGAGCTTCGCTACGGCCAGCTGATGAACAAAAGCGAAAGCAAGCTCAAAAAGTTGAAGACCAAGTATCTTCAGGATCAATACAAACTCGAGCAAAGCACCCTCGAGGAGATGCTGACGGAGGCGCTCGTCAAACGGGCAGCGGCGGCCAAAAAAGTCCCTCCCGAAGGTTACCTGAAGGGCATCGCCGGTGACCCCAAGGTGCAGGACGAGGAGGTGCTGGCGTTTTACAACGCGCAACTCAAGAGCTCCGGACGAAGCCTAGAAGCAGTTCGTGACCAAGTGCGCGCCTATTTGGTGAACAACAAAAAACAAAAAGCGGTACAAGCGGAGCTCGCAAGGCTACGCGATGAGGCCAAAGTGGACGTGCAATTGCCGCCTCCAGAAGCAGTGGTGACGCGCTTCGACCTCGAGGGCCATCCCATGAAGGGAAATAAGTCAGCAGACGTCACGGTGGTGACGTTTTCCGACTTTGAATGCCCCTACTGCGCGCGGGCGCTCCCCCAGATGGAGGACATTCTTGAAGCCTACCCACAGAAGGTCAAACTCTACTTCCTTCACTTTCCGCTCAGTTTTCACAAGCGAGCAACCCCGGCCGCCATCGCGAGCCAGTGCGCAAACCTCCAGGGCAAGTTTTGGGCGATGCACGATCGCCTTTTTGCCGATCAACGAAACCTCACCGACGAACGCTTCTTGAGCAATGCTGAAAAACTCGGCCTGGACATGGACAAGTTCAAGCTCTGCATCAAAGACCCCGCCACCGAAGCATTTGTCAAAAAGGACTTCGAGCAGGGCGAGGCCGCGGGCGTTCAAGGAACGCCGAGTTTCTACATCAATGGGGTTGCTTACCCGAACGGCATCCCCACCGTAGATGCGATGCGGCCTTATATCCGCGGTTCGTGATTCGCCTGGCGGGCAACGAACGCTTGACCGGCGGCTCCAAAACCCTATAGGCCCGCCGCGAGTCCCCATGCGAGTTGCGGTTTTTGATAGCTACGTCACCAAGGCCGACGGGAAACAGATGCACTTTGATGTCATCGTCCCCCAAGGCACACCCGAGGACCAGGTTCTCGCCTTCGGGCGCCAATACCTCGAAAAAGTGGGCCAGGGCGGAAGAACACTCACCAGCAAAGAGTGCCGTTTTTGCCATATCGAACAGGCCTCTCCCAAGATGCTGGAAGACATCGAACGAGATGGTTTCCACATACTCGAGATGGAAGGATGCCGCTGACGTCCCGTCTTTTTGCGAGATTGAATGGGGTGCCCTACACTCCTTCCCGTGTTCAGCGAGGAAACATGCGGGATCCCCAGCGTTGCCTATCTGTCGTCTCTTCCTTCTTTTGAGGCGCTTCCCACCGGCCAAGCCGGCGAGGTGGGTTGGCCCGAAGACCTCTACGGCCTCGCGCCGCCAGACACCGAAGACCCGGGTCAACCGGAGTGCTGGCGCGACGCTTGGGCCCAGCTCAAGCGCACCGAAGAATCCTGTCCCGCCCCCCAAAACGTGGTTCTAGGCCCATCGGCATACCCGGTTTCGGGTACACCCATATCCGCAACTACCCTTATTCTTGAAACCACCCACGACACGGCCCGCTGGTTGCGGCGAGGCCTGGGCAGGGCCGCGCGCGCGTGCGCCCGCGGCGGGCGCACGGCCCTCCAAGCTCGCCTGAAAGCCGCCCAACAACGGGGCGTCCGAGCCATGACGCGGCGCCTGCGCCGGCACCTCGATCACCTCGATGAAGTCCTCGGCGCGGTCGTTCTTCCCGACCCCATTCCGCTTCACCCCCTCAAACCGCTCGAGGTTGCAGAAGATCCCGGGGGGCAGCCACACCCGCCCCGCCTTCGCGTCGTCTCCTGATCTCGAAACTTTTCCTATGAATTTCCCGTCGGGGACACTAGCCTCCCCGCCGATCGTGCAAGCCCAATACGCCTGGTATCTCCCACTTATCCCGTTCTTTCCCCTCCTCGGGGCCGTGCTGAACGGATTCTTCGGATCCCACATCCAGCGATTCTTAGGGACCAAGGTCAACCACGGGATCGCCATTTTTGTGATGCTCTTGGCCTGCGGCTTCTCGTGGCTTGGCTTTATCGAGCTTTACGGCATGGCTCCGGAAAACCGGGCACTCTACAACGTCCAGTGGAATTGGCTTACGGTGGGCCTGGTAGACGCACGTTTCGCGTTCTGGTTGGACCCCTTGTCCTCCCTGATGACCCTGATCATCACCACCATCGGCACGCTGATCCACATCTACTCCGTGGGGTACATGCACGGCGACCAATCGTACTGGCGTTTTTTCGCGTACCTGAATCTGTTTGTCACCATGATGTTGATCCTCGTTTTGGGGGACAACTTCTTGCTCATGTTCGTGGGCTGGGAAGGCGTGGGCCTCGCGTCGTACCTCCTCATCGGCTTTTGGTACAAAGAGCTTGCCAACGCCGCCGCGGGCATGAAGGCTTTTGTTGTCAACCGCTTTGGCGACGCGTGTTTCGTGATCGGCCTGTTTTTGTTGTTCTGGGGCCTTCAGGGAAACTGGTCGAGCAGCAGCCCCCGCGATTACGCGTGGGGCCAAAGCGCCCGCGCTGCCGAACACCAAATCGGCCCCCGCCCCAAGCTCAAGCCCAACACGATGCAGGTGACCACCGAAAAGCCGCACGCCACGTTGACCTTTTCGAGGCTCCGAAACATCTTCGAAGATGAAATCGCCAGGCAAGAGATCCTCCTCAAACGTCAAAGCGCCCGAGTTGCACTTTCTTCGTCCGAAGCCCTCAAAACCTTCGACCAAGAAACCCAGCGCATGCTGGTCGACCTCGAGACCCAGCTCGGGTGGCGGGACGCCCGGGGGCAAGTGCTTCAAACCTCGTTTGTCGATAAACGCCTCTGGGGCATGCCTCTCATCTTCTTGGTCCTGGTCCTTTTCTTCCTAGGTGCCACCGCCAAATCTGCCCAGATCCCATTCTACGTTTGGTTGCCCGATGCCATGGCCGGCCCCACCCCCGTTTCCGCCCTGATTCATGCCGCGACCATGGTGACCGCCGGCGTGTACATGATTGCCCGGTTAAACTTTTTGTTCGCGCTGTCGCCTGGTGCCTGCTCCGTCGTCGCCTTTGTCGGTGCCCTCACCGCCTTGTTCGCGGCCTCTATGGGGCTCTTTCAGTATGACATCAAGAAGGTCCTGGCCTACTCCACCGTTTCGCAACTCGGCTTCATGTTTATGGGGGTCGGCGTAGGGGCCTATTGGGTCGGTGTGTTTCACCTTCTGACCCACGCGTGTTTCAAGGCTTGTTTGTTTCTCGGCTCGGGGTCCGTCATCTTGGGATGCCACCACGAACAAGACATGCGGCGCATGGGCGGTCTCGCCAAATACATGCCCGCCACAAGAATGACCTACGCCTTCGCCTGCCTGGCCATCGCCGGCTTTCCATTGTTTGCCGGCTTTTGCAGCAAAGACGAAATTCTGTGGAAGGCCTTCACCTCTTCGGGGATCGTGCCTTACTTCAACTACCTGGTCTGGGGCATGGGGGTCATCGCCGCCACGTTCACCGCGTTTTACATGTACCGCTCGTACTACATGACCTTCTCCGGAACCTATCGCGGCAACGAAACGCCGCTTCCCGACCCCTACCCCACCGCGACCGACCGAGCCCGCGAACTCTTGCTTCCAAAACCTGTGCGCGGGCCGACACCGGAAATGCTGGAAGGGTTGAAGGCCCACGGGCACGGCCAAGATCACGGGCATGCGCACGAACACGATCACGAACACGAACATCATGGCGGCGAACCCCACGAATCACCGTGGACCATGACCGTACCGCTTTGGGTCCTGGGCTCGGCATCCTTGGTGATTGGCGTTGTCCTGTTCCTCCCGCCGGTGTTTGGCCACCTCATTCACGTCGAGTGGCATCCACTCGAGTCGTGGCTCGCACCGGTCCTGGCACCCGGACAGCGCATGATGACGCTTTACGCGCAGCACACGCCCCAACACCTGCCCTTCGATATCACCAACGCGGGCACCAAATACGTCGCTGAGGTCACCTTAGCGGGCATATCGGTGGTGGTGGCGCTTCTCGGCTGGTACGCGGCGCGCTGGCTCTACAAGGATGGCGCCAATCCCCTCCCAGAGCGATGGATGGCTATTCCCACGGGCCCCATCCGTGCGCTGCATCGACTGGTCTACAACAAGTACTTTATCGACGAAATCTATTACACCGTCATGATTCGCGGCATGTCCCGCGTGTGGAACGGCCTCAAGAATGTCGATGTCTACTTGGTGGACGGGCTGGTCAACGCGGCCGGCTTCCTCGGCAAGAGCATGGGTTATTTTCAAGGGGCCATCGATAAATACATTGTCGACGGCGCAGTCCTTCTTGTGGCCCGAATCATTGCCGCCCTCGGTCAGCGCGTCCGAGCGCTCCAAACCGGACAAACCAGGACCTACCTCATCGGCGCCCTCGGGGGCGCGGTCTTCGCTTTCTTGCTCGTCGTCGCCCTGGCTTGATTCGGCCCACCCGTTCGCCGGTCACCCGCACCCACCGAAACGTTTTTGGATCAGGAGAGGTGAGCTCCGGGATGGGTTTGCGTCGACCGCTCCTGATCAGTCCTTGGAAACCACCAAGCCACACGCAAAACAGGTATCCGAGGTGGACTCCACCATCGAAAAACACCGGGGACATCGACCGTAGTCTATGGCGTCGCGAACCGCCCCCTGAAAAGATTGCAAGAGATCCTCGGTACGGCCACCCGACGACTCGGGTTCGGCACTTTCCCGCTCTATGGCCTTCACAAAGGCCAAAATCCGCTTTGAACTCGGAACCTTGTTGAGCATGCTGCGAAAGTGTTCGAGTGCAAGATCCAAATCGCCCGCCGTCAGGCTCTCTATGCCTTGGTCAAAACGCCGTGCGATCTGGCGGTCACGACGGCGTTTCGAAAACCGGGCATCGTCTCGCGCATCGTCCGGGTAGCTTCGCGCCTGAACGCCGGCGCGCTGCAGGCGCTCAAAGATATCGCGGGTACGCTCCGGCAGATGATGGAGCCCTCTCGCGATCGTGCGCTCGCCCACCGGCTGTGGGTCTTCTTTCCCGGTCGTCGCTTCCGACGCCGGCGCCTCCACCGGTGGGGTCTGTACGACCGGGTTGATCCGCTCGATAACCTCGGTGACCACATGGGCTTGCTTCACGGGCGGGCCTAGACCGGACGGCACCAAAAACGAAGGAGACGCCCCGGGAAGGGGGGCGCCCTCTGGAGCATGAGCCATCGGAGGTCTCAGGAGAACATGGGCCTCAGGGTCGGGGCCCTCCGCGGCCTCGGCGAGCAGCACCGAGGCGTCCCGCACGGTGGGCTCTTCCCTCTTGGGGAGCTCGGCCTCAAACACCTGCGCGGCTCCATCGTCGCCCTCGCTTGGTTGATGATAGAGGCCCAACAGAACCCGCTTTTGGACCACAGAATCGGTTTCGGCCCCACCGTAAGCGGCCCTGAGCGTCGCCACACGGGCTGGGGGGTGAGGCCGATCCTCCGTAGGGTCTCGAGACGCGGGTTCGTTCGCCAAAAAATGAGCCCGGGCAAAAAGCCCGACCGTCCGTTCCACCAATGAAACATCTATCGACTCCCCACCCAGCGAGCGGCTCAAGACCTCAGCAATCTCATCGAGGGTCCGCGTGCCATCGGCCAACACCAAGACGGCGTGTTCCCACGGTTCTAAGAGCAGAACCGAGAGGGGTTCGGGTTCAATCACCGCCACCAACCGGCGACCGGCCTTGACATGATACGAACTTTGGAGCCCTCCTTTGGCCTCCGGCTTGGCCATATTGTTCGCTCTTTTGAGCATCTTCGTTCTTCAGCCTTCGTCACCACGGTCGAGGGCTTCGAGAATACGGACCGCCTTGTCACGAACTTCGCCCGCTGGGCCATCGTACCGCCTGGCGCGTTCCAGCATGCGCCTCGCGGCCCCATAATCCCCTTGCAGCCGGTGAAGCACACCCAACTGAAAGCATACTTTAGCGTGGCGATCATCTATTTCATAGGCGCGCAAAAGCGCCCGTTCGGCAGCCTCAAGATCACCCTCCAGGAGCTGAGCTTCCCCCTCCCGTAAAAACTGGTCCGCGTCATTGACGATTTGGACATCAAACAGGAATTTGGCGCCCAGATTGGCCGCAATAACTCTTGCAACACCTGCGCCATACATCGAAGCCGCCTCGGCCGCGACCACCGCGGCAAGTGGTATGTCCGGAAGCACCTGCTTCCCTTTGCGACTGATTCTGAGTTTTCGGTAGCGTCCTTGATCCACAAACCTCCGAGCGCTACCCGAAAGCACCCGAGCCTTTTCTTTTGCGGCGCCCAAAAACTCGTCCATCCCACTGGAGCGCGCCCTGGACGTCCCTGAATCGTCCACCGGCGTCTCGGGCCCAGCCCCCCCTTCGTCCCCAGACACCGCCCGGTCGTGAGCAGGCTTACCCTTCCCCCCCACTGGACCTTTTCTCTCGTCGCGTTCCATTGTCTTTTTCCGAGTGTACCCCAGCCCAACGGGGGACGCATCAACAGAATCTCGCAGGGACAGACCCCATGCCATCCAAGACAAAGGAGGCCCAGACGCCGCGACAACAGGGGATTCTACTTCTGTGGGGGGCCGGCCGTTTGACGCCGAGCCTTCACCGCATCACAACTTGCAATCCTTCCCAGGTCGCAAGCCTTTTCCTCGAACCGATCCGCACGTTCCTGATCTGGCGCACTGCCCTCGCCACTCGCCCAAAGGCGCGCGGCATGATGGCAGGCAAAAGCGACCCGGTACTCGCATCCGCGTTGATACACGGCCCGAGCGCGCCGGCGGGTCTCGGCGGTCCCCGCGCTTTCCCACAGCTGACCCGAGCGCAAACAGGCCTCTCCGTGACCCGCCTCGCAACCCTTATCAAACGCTTCCCGGGCTTGAACCCGACTCACCGAGGAATCCTCCTTGAGGTAGTGATGGGCGATCACCAAACACGCCCGACCGCGGCCCCGCTGACAAGCTTGGCCCACAAGCTTCGCCGCTTCTCGGAGCTCAGCGCTTGGGGGGCGATCACCGGAAGTTTGGGCGAGGAGCGCCAAAGCCGCGTCCACATCGCCGCCCGCGGCGGGCTTCACCGGGGCGGGCGAAGCCACACGACCTGAGCGGGCCGAAACCTTAGGCTTTGAACGCACGCGCGGTGGGCGGCCGCGGGCGGGCGCCGGTTTCACTTTCTGTTGAGGGGCACTGGGGCGAAGAGAATGCTCACGAGGCTTTTCGCCGTCTGGCTGGTTGAGCTCCGGATCGCGCGGGTCTGCGACCGGTCTGTCGGCCACGGGATCGATAAAAAGAGAGGCCACAAGGACCAAGCCCGCTGCGATCATCAACAGGATGCCGGCGCGAGCCCACCGCGAGGCCCCATCCGGATCCACCTCCTCGGGGACTGGGGCCGCGCGAACAAACTCCTTGGGTGCGTCTTGTGCGGGTTGCTCTTCTCGAAGAACCGCATACCCTTCTGCATTCTCTGGAGACGAGGAAGGCGCGGGACGATGCATGGGGGTGAACACCCGTGCTGGCAAAGACTTTTCCACCGACGGCTGTGGACCCGCTTCGAGAACCTGAGGGTCTGTCTCGGACGGGGATAGCCGGACCGGAAGATCGTCCGTGGCTTCTTCTGAACCCGGACGGCGCGGGGGCGGTCCATCATGGGCTTCTTCCGGCGGGGGGGCAGACTCGGGCGACGAGGGGGGTGGAGGAACCGGCGGCCCACCGAGCGGTAGGCTGCTCTCTCCTGCCACCGGAACCCCGATGCTTGGGGTCGATTCATTGCTGACGCTCCGAAGGAGGTGCGCCGGCTCCGTCTTGGCCTCTGATTCTGCCTCCTCGTCCTCCCCCAAAAAAGTAGGTGAAGACAGATCAAGTGGCGGAGGCCCTGGCTCCGAGCCCCCTCGCACCGTGGCCCCCTCACTCGCAGCCGCGACGGCCCGCGCATCGAGATCACCGGTCTCGTGTGCGTGAACCACGCGGGCTTCGGGCACCCGAACCTCAAGCGCATCATCCTCGGGCCCTTTTTCCTCGAGATCCCCAGTGTCCACATCGGTAACGGTTCGGGCTCTGGGCACTTCCGGTTCTCGCGCGCTGGGGCTTCTGGGATCGGAGGTGGGCACCGCCGAAGGAAAAACAGGAAGCTCAACCCGAGGGCGCACCTGGCTGTCTTGCGCCCCTCGCTCAAGCTCCGTGCGAATGGCTTGAAAGGCCTGACTGAGCTCGCTGATCTGATGAAACCTTTTTTCAGGAGCCTCGGACAACGCCCGCTTGATGCTCATAACCAGCACCGCGGGAAGCGTGCCCAAAGTCAGTTCTCCTTCCCCTCTGCTCAGCATGTGGCTCAGCATGGCCGCCACGGCCCACTGGTCCGACAAGGCGCTCGGCGGATGGCCATTTTTCTGTTCGGGGGCCATAAAAAGCATCGAGGGCCCCCCGGGCTTCACCAACGCGCCGATCCCGCTCCACGCCAGATCGAGAAGCTTGACCCGCTCACCCTCAGGAGAAGGAACCAGCATCACGTTGGTCGGCTTGATGTTCCCGTGCACAAATCCCTGGCCGTGGAGCCAATGAAGAAGCTCGGACAGGTCTCCGAACCACCGAAGGAGTTCGGCCAGCGTGTACGGATCTTTACCCTCACACACCGCAGGCGGCAGTTTAACGAGCGCAAGGCTATGACCTTCTACGTACTCCATGGCCAAACCCCGCACCCCATCATCGGGAACCCGAAGCACACCAAACAGCTTGATCAGCCCGGCGTGTTTCAGGGCCTGGCATGCTTGCACCGATGACGGCAGCCGCTCCAAGACCGACGCCGCGCCCATCTGCGACGCCACCGTCGGCTTCAACAGCTTGAGGGCAACCACGGCCCCATTCGAATCGTTCGCCTGCCAAACACGCCCGAGCGGCCCTTCACCGATGGGGTTCACCAGCGTGTAACTGCCTAAGACTTCACCGCGAGTCGTCAACGAAGATCTCCCGAAACCCTGGCATGGTGTGCTCGCTGCATCCGACGCTCGACGCTCAACGCCCGCTCAGCAAATACAATGTCCAAAACACGGCGGCAGCAACCCCCAGCACGACCAGAATCCACCGAATACCCACCCCAAGGGCCGGAGATACCTCTATTCCCGCAGCGGGGACCGCGGGTGGGGCCGTCTGTGCCTCCTCAGCACCTGTGGGCACCATGGGGGACATCTCCATCACCATGGGCGTCGCCGAACGCACCTCGACAGGAACGGCGTCGTACGCAGTGGGCACCTCGAGCGCCAGCAAGCCGTCCTCCTCGGTGTCTTGCGCCCCCGGGTAGAGCGGGGTCGGCACTTCAAACGAACCCGAACTGGGGTCGACGAGGGTGTCTAGGCCCACCGACGCATCGGAATCGGTTGAGGCTCCGGGCTCGTCCATCTCTTCGGTCGCCCGATCAACAAACTCATCCGCCGGCAGGGGCACCGGCGTGGTCAAGGCATTTGATGCACTGGGTTCTTTCGGCCACACAACTTTCGGCGGTCGAACAAGGGTGTCGTGAACCGAAACAACGGGATCGAGCGCACTCAAGTCTGGTTCGGTTTGATCTTCTCCCCCTCGCCGAAGCGCCATCAACTGCGGGTGGTCAACCGCTCGGACGGGCACGGTCTTCGGCCTTCCACCACTGAGAATGGGCAACGACCATTCGCTGAGCGCTTCTTTGCCGTAGGCACCAGGCTCAAAGTCTCGCGCCAAAATACGGTTGATGCCATTTTCGACCTCTCGCATCGAGCTCGGGCGGTCCGACGCCTTCTGCGCGAGCATCCGGTGCAGCAGATCCGCTGCGGCCTGGGGCACGTCGGGGTTTTCTTCGCGAATCGGGGGGGCCTCCGCACGCACAACGGCTTCGATCACATCAACGTCAGTCCCTCGCTTAAAAAGGCGCCGCATCGCCAGCATTTCCCAAAAGACGATGCCGGTTGCAAAGATATCCGTCCTTAAAGTGATGCCGGCCGCGAGAGCCTGTTCGGGGGCCATATAGGCAATCTTCCCCTTGATGATTCCGGTTCGGGTCCGTGTCAGCCTCTGTCCCGCACGCGCAATACCAAAGTCGATAAGCTTGACCCGCCCATCTTTTGCCACAAGAACGTTATGAGGAGAGATGTCGCGGTGAACGATTCCGAGCGAACGTCCATCGGAAGTCCTCTTGCCATGCGCATAGGACAAGCCACGGGCCACTTCTCGCACAATCCACAAGACCAAGGGCACGGGCAAGGCTTTCCCTTGCCTCACGAGCGAAGAGAGAATCTTTCGGACGTCTTTGCCCTCTATGAGCTCCATGGCCAAAAACAGATAACCATCGATCTCATGGGCGTCGTACACACGAACAATGTTCTCGTGCGTGAGCTGTGTGGCGATTTTCACTTCATCGCGAAACATCATTCGAAAGTTCTCGTCTTTCGAAAATGGTGACAACAGAACCTTCAGAGCCACGTCAAGGCCATCGTTGCTGCGCCGCGCCGACCAGATCTCTGCCATGCCTCCGAGGGCAATACGCTGACCAAGAACGTAGGGGCCAAGTTGAGCACCCCGGGCCAACGGAGCCTCGCACGTGACTTTTTCTTGCGTCATGGGGGACCTGGTTCGCGTATTGCCCGGCTAGGCCAGACAGCCCCCTTCATCACTGGAGGGCATCGACGCCCGCGATTCGGTATGGGGAAGCCACACCGCAGACTCACCAAAGGCCGGCCATCCCCAAAGCAACTCATGCGGGACGAATCGGGCCTTGTACTCAGACGACACACACCCCAAAATTCGGTAACCCAAATAAACCCATTTTTTGCCCGCTTGTTTGGCGCGCTCAACCAGCCCAAGAATGCTGAGCGTGCCCAGCGAAAACTTCTCATATTCCGGATCGTGAAAGGTGTAGACCGCACTCAACGCGTTCGCCGTCTCGTCCATGATGGCGAGCGCAACCAGCCTCGGTGTGCCCTCTTGCTCAGACGACACGTCGTAGTAGGCAAGCTCCCGAACACTCGGGTGAGGAAACGCAAACTGCTGCTCATAAGAGGTGGCGTCAAAACCATCGTCACTCCAATCCCGGGTATGCTCTCGCACCGCGTGCCACCGCCGGTAAAGCGCAAGCCGCGACGCATCGACGGTGGGGACGCCTCCCACAAGCCTGAATCGTTCGCGTCTTCGCCACACCCGTCGCTGGCTTCTCGACGGTCGAAAAGAAGCCACGGACACCCGAAGCGGTACACACGCCGAACAATCTCGGCACGCGGGACGAAAATAGAGCGGACCAAAACGACGCCACCCTCGTTCAAGCAGGTGCTCGAGCTCTTGGGTGCTGACATCGAGCATCAGACGATATTCCAATGAGGCTTCCCGCCCATCACGAAGGTAAACACACGGACGCGGCTCACTCACCCAATGACGATAAACCCGCGCCATCCCGCCCCCAGGCCAACCCCAGTTATTCCACACTTTTGTCCTCAAATCACGACCTATGCATGAGAACCTGGAGGTTGCCCGGGGCCTGGTTTGAAACCGATGCGTGGCCACTCGGCCGGGCCTCGCACCAGCCAAAAACAGCCGCGTCTTCCCTTGGAAGCTCTCCTGGAGGAAACCCCAACAGACCCTCGATACCCTCCCCCTCGCCGAGTTTCGATCACCGCCCATTCAACCCTACCCGGCCCGGACTTTTCGAAATTCCTTCCGAAAAGGAGATCCCATCATCCCCTATGCGCTTGACCTCCAGGCTGGGACCGTCGTCGGGAATCGGGTCTGGATATTCCTCGTAGGTCGCGAACATAGCGGCCAAGTTCACTGCAGTGCTCGAAAACGCAGTGAGCAACAAAAGCTTGTCTATGCCTCGGAAGAATTTGCTGACTGAAGTTGATCCATTTCCGTGGACGGTTTCACGCGGCTAGCCTGCGCCTTCTGATACTGCGCTTCATACTCTGCCGGCGCCCCGCAGCCCAGGGCTGAGTGACGCCGGCGACGGTCATAGAAATTCTCGATGTATTCAAAGAGACTTGCGCGAGCCTCGCTGCGGTAACGGTATCCGCTTTTTGCGGTGGCTTTGGCTCGGACCTCTTTTGGAAACGTCCAAGAAGCTATTCGACCAACACGAAGCAAAGTAGGATCCTCGAAGGGGTTGTTTCGCAGAGATGCGCATGACACCATTGAATTGAAAGACATGAAAAAGTTGCTCGTGGTGTTGTTCGTCATATCGACTTCCTGTAGGAGCGCTTCTGAGAAAACATGCTTGACACCCGCTCGTTCTATGCCACCTGAAAGTATAGGGCTCTTTCTTGGGATTGAAGCACGCAGTGGTGTATACAATGCTCCGTTTACGGTCTTATGCAACGTTACACTCACGACGCTTCTCAATACGTCGACGCCGATGTGGATATTTCCCAAGATGGTATTCTATGCCGAGCAGAATGGTGAGTTCTTTGCTTTACGTCGAATTGAGTCTCATAGTGGTGGAATATCTGCCCCCTACAGCATGACCGGGAGTTCCGTTACGCTGCCGTGCCCCCCCCGGCCCGGAACATGGAGAATTTTTGCTATCCAGGAGCATTCCCAAATCGTCTACGGGCGCCATCTTGAGTCACGTCCGAACAACAAGCGTTCCGACTTTGCAGCAAGTGACTCGGAAACAAGGGACGCCGTGTGGAAGGAGCCTATCCTATCGAATTCTATTGTGGTCGAGTTCGCAAAACTCGATGACGGGCAGATGCGTTCCGCAGAACAGTTTGTTCAGGACCTGATCGAAGCCGAACAATACAGTCCCCACTTTAGAGAACCGTGCGAGGACCCGACGAGGAAAATCAGATGAACGGGCGGTCACTGAAGCTACGCGTACAGGCCACTCGCGTGGAAGAAGAACTGAGCCGAGGTATACGTTCCATGAATGACGCCAGGACAAGACAGATTCTAAAAGACGCACTCTTCGAATGGGAAGCAGGCCAATACTACGAAGCGCATGAGCTTTTGGAGGAGCTCGTTGAGGAGTTTGAGGAGAACAGCCCAAGCTTCGAGATTGCATTGGCACTCGTGCATGTTGCTGCCTGTTTTCACAAGGTTTCGGCACGAGTGGGGATTTCGGCGGTACCAGGCAAACTCGATCGCGCCCTCCGTGTCCTCAAGAATGCCCCCGCTCAATGGTATGGTCTTCTGATGGAGGACTTCGTAAGAGGACTGACTCAAGTCCGGCAGCACCTCGAAGGCCTTAACCAAGGAAAGACCCCACTTCGGGGCCTACAATTCCCCGCGCCCAGGGTCGCCCACCCGAAGCCCGATGACGTTGACGACGAACCGCAATCGTTTTAGTTCGGCCGCGCAATAGGCTTCGAATGCGTCGTCGGAGCGACTCGGCATCCACGAAATGGAGGAGTCCTAGAATGGGGCCACTCGTGGCTTCCAGATGGTACAATTTCTCCTGGGTCGATAACCATGACCACGCAGTCCTATTCGAACCGCTGCGGCCCTGTCCAGAGCATGTCTGATTGAATCCACGGGTGACTCAAGCACGACGAGTGCTCCGCGTTACGGTGCGCATTCGACCTTGCTTGGCACCAGGTGTCGTTCCGAACGTGTACCCTCATCATCTCGCTGGGCTGTAGCGCCCCGGCCCTTTGTCTTCTACCGCTTCGACTCGACCACCAGCTCTATTAAATCTACCAAGATATGTATACTTTCGTTTAGGTGTAGGTCTTCGCCGTCATGCTCGTCCTCGTCTTCGCCATCGGTGCCAAAAATTGCCCCAAAGCGAGACGACCAATGTTCGTTTTCGCGAGCCTGTTTTTGTCTCTCTTCACGGTTCAAAGACAAGGTCTGCTTGTTTTGTTGCCCATATTCGTCAATGCTGGCCACGAGCGCCTGATATTCCACATCTTGTTCGCGTCTTTGGCGCGACCTTTGCCTAATGCCCTCTATCCATCCGCTGACATCGATCGCTTTGTGTATTTTCTGGGGCGTGACCACATCCCAAGGCAGCGCGTTTTTTTTGGTCTCCTCACCGATTTCCTCATGATCTAAATACGACGGGAAAATCACATCCGGAGTCACGCCGCGGAGCTGCGTCGAACCTCCCGTGACCCGGTAAAACTTCGCCGTCGTGTATTTGAGAACGCCCACATTGAAGCCTTCAAAATGGGGCAAACGACTGAGACGTAAGTTGGTTTGTACCGTTCCTTTACCATGGGTTCTTTGATCCCCAACGACGATACCCCGCCCGTAGTCCTGAATCGCGGCGGAGAAAATCTCGGCTGCGGATACACTCGACCGATTCACCAGAACCACCAAAGGCATTTTGTAGAAAAATCCCCCATCGTCATCATCGCGAACCGTAAGCTTTTTAGCGTAACGAACTTGGACGGCCGGACCGTGAGGGATAAAAAGACCAGTGAGCTTAATCGTTTCCTCTAAACTGCCTCCCGAGTTGAATCGCAGATCGAGAACGATGCCATCGATCTCGTTATTCTCGATCATCGTGTCTATGATCCGTCTGACATCCCCAGACACCCTTGTCGCATCTGGATCCTCCCCATCTATGGCCTTAAAATCCGCATAGAAGCCAGGGATCTCAATGATGCCCACCGCAAACGGCGGACCAGCCGACCGTTCCCATGTCAGCACTTTGCCTTGTGCTCTTTTTGATTCCCGTTCTACGATGCCGGTCTGCAAGGTGACTGTGATCGGTTGGCTTGTAAGGGTTCTGAGAACCGACAGTGTAATCTTGGTTCCCGCCGGGCTGCGAATCTTTCGTGCAATTTTCTTTGACGACACATCAACGACATCTTCCAATGGCCCCTCGCCCCTGGCGACCGCAATGATTCTAACCCCGGGCTGGAGTTGGCCGTCCAAAGCGGCGGGTCCGCCCGGTTCGAGGTAAACAACCTTTGCATAACCGTTCACCGACTCGATGGCTACGCCAATTCCATGAAGCGACAGGCTCATCCGAATGTCAAAATCTTCAGCCGATCGCCAGTTAAGGTAGCGAGAGTGTGCGTCAAACACCTGCAGCAACGACGTCAAATAGTATTCCAAAACGTCGGCGCTGTCGCTAGTGAACATGTCTTGATAGTAGTTTCTGTATCGGGTGCGAACCTTCTCTTGCGGAGCCAACTCAATCTCCGAAAAACCATCTTGTTCTTCTGGCCAAAACTCATGCAGCAATAGTTGGTTTTTGATTCGCTTTCGCCAAATATCATCGAGCTCCGCGGTTGTTTTTGCCCAAGAGGCGCTCTCGCGATCCTGGATCAGTGACTCCTGTTTAGAAAAGTCCAGTTCACCAGCGCTCGTCTGATGGACAAACTCTACCCGCTGGCGAATACGAAGTAACAGGCGTTTGTATACGGCAAAGGCAAACTCTAGGCTCCCATTTTTTAGCTGTTCGTCTAACAGCTGCTGAAAAGGCAAAAATTCATCGAAATCTGACTGAAGAAAGAAATACTTGTTTGGATCTAGCCGCCTAAAGTACTCCTCAAAGAACCGCGCAGATACGTTGTTGTCCACTTCCATCCCGCTGTAGTGATGTTCCTCGATCAGACGCGCGACGACTTCAGCGATCTCTTCATCGGTTGCGGACGGATTCGCCAACCACTCGGAAACCTCCCTTAAGGGTGGGATCTCGCTATCTGTTTTTTCGATCGAGTCGGCTGCAGACGGCTCGGGTGCTTCTTGATCGGGGGCCTCGACAAAACCGATTTGCATCGCTCTATGGACACGGCCCGGAGGAAGGTCGAATGCCGACGCGGCATCGTTCAAAAGACCGTTCCAATTTCTGTTCACTTGTTCACGAAGCCAACGAACGTGCTCAGCTGTTTCTGTCGTCTGAGGGAGGCCTAGCGCTCTAAGAGGAACCGGGGGGTCGAAGCGCAAGCCATCCCGGTGCTTGATGATCGCCCGTAAGACAATCGCACGCTCACTCCAGTAACTCGGAGCGCTTGGATTGACCGCATCAATGCTGTCTATTCCGCGAAGCAGGAACCGAAAGGAGGGCCGACCGTACTCTTGGTCGTAGCGACCTTGCTCCAAAAACCGTGTCTCTTGGGCCAAAATCAAGGCCTCCCGCATTCGTTCTTGTAGTTGAGTAGGGGCGGGCTGGTCGTCGTTCTTAACCGGTTCAATCGGAAGTGCGCAGGTCACACAATCGCCATCGCTTTTGAAACCACTCGCGGCGGTCTTCCGGAGCACATGCCACTCCCCCTTCACGAGTGTATCGACGGCTTCCAGAAGTTCGGCCATCATAAAGGGCTCAGACCCCGCAAGCAACTCGACAACAAGGCCCTCTTTTCCCCCGAACCGTGCGGTGCGCAGGTTTACATAGAGCGCGCTCAAGTCCTCGCAGGCTAGACCAAAATACGCTTCGTAGCTTTGAACATGCTCATTGGGTGGCCCATGTTCGCAGAGACTGGAAAGAAGCGTATCCGCCCGAAGTATCCACGTCTCACGGTCAAAAATGTACTCGCTTTGCCATAGACTAGGAGAAATACCGCTTTGCGCCTGTACCGTCGCAAACATCACGGCGGAAACTCGGTCCAGAAGCGAATCAAAAGCCTGGGGCGACGCATCGCTGACCAGCAGCGTCCGAATCGCATCCAGCTGGAGCCTTCCTAAATAGGGCTCCGCGTCCGGCCACAGAAGCTCAGGCTCTGGCTGTCCTCGCGCGGTGAACAGCGGACCCGCTTCGACGCCAAAAACACCCTCTGGGTGATGCAGCAAGAGCACCGCAAGGTGGTAAAAAGCGCTCTCACCCCGCAAAGATCTCAGCCAGCCAAATTCACCAATTGCCAGTTCTTCTTGACGCGGATCAATCGACGCCAGTGCGCGACGAGGCAGACCCTCTTGGAGTAAACGGCTCCACAGGTGCGGCCTTGTGACATGATCCAGATCTGAATAAAGGATCCACTCCGCAACGTTGTCCGCAGCCTTGGCGACATCGGATTCGTGCAAAACAATGCTTTTTGAAGACAAAGAGCCGTCTAAATCGGGTCGCGCCAAAAACGAGGCCCGTTCGGCCCGATCTTCCACCAACCGGAGATCGTCCATAGCCTCTTCAAATCGACCCGTATGGGCATAAAACATGAGGCAAAAAGCCCGCGGTCGTTCGGCTGCGGCTCTTACGGCAACCGGCTTGACCGGGCCCGCCAGGTCGGACCTTCCACTTATCAGCCCCATGGCACATGCCTCTGAAACCTTCTTTTCGAGACGTCCCATCCAATCAGCGTTAAAGAAACCGCCGATGTCGACACCTACCCGTTCCGCTTGCTGGAGCGCAAAGTAGGCGAGAACGTTCTCGGTGGTCCGCATACGCGGTTGCTCAAACGCGGGCGCACCAAAAAGGAACATGTCATAGTGAAGAGGCTCTTCAACCTCGGGATTGAGCGGCTCCCAGTAAAGATCGACCATCGTATGGAGACCCTCCGCAAGCACTCGCCGAACCTCCGCCTCCACAGTCGGACTCCGAGCTTCTGAACCCGCGAATCGAGGATCAAGGTAGCGACCCAGAGCATAGTAGACCATCATCTGAGCACCCGTATGGGGAAAGGAACCAAGCAAGCCGCGTCCGTCTCGCGAATCGACAATCGGCGGAAATTCCTCATATTCCCGTTCATGTTCGGCACCATTCGGTCTCGTCGTCTTGATTCGAGTATTCAGTAGGCCCTGTAGCCAAGTATCGGCCATCTCCCAGTCTCCGCGCTGGGCGGCAATCATCACCGCCATCGCCTGCTCCTCAACCCGGGTGAAAGGCACACCCTCGGGACCGCCGGAGCGAATGAGATTCGCTCCACTCGACGTAAGCGTCTTCAAGCTGGCGTAGGCTTCTTCTGGCACCGCCTCCCAATGATGAACACGGGTGTTACGTTGGTAGTGATGCAGGGGGCGCTGAAGGTCTTGGGCCCGACGGTGGAAGTATTCGTAGGTATCAATGAACCAAATAAGGGCCGTGCTCGACGTCAGCAGCGTGGAGAGATCTTGGATGCGTTGACTCGAATAGGGAAAGCCGTGATCCAGCACAAACGCTTGGACCCCCGCCCACAACGCCTGCGACTCCCTTCTAAAAAACGTCGATTTTGGATGCTCTGGATGGTGATCCGCAAACTCAGCCAGGGCGAGAATCAGGCCCGTGGTCGCTTCGAGATGAAACGACTGCTCTTGTCGCAAGGTAGAGGAAATGTACCGATCTTCGAAGGAAATGAAATGAACCGCCAGAGCCTTTGAGCAACACTTTCTGCGCACTTGAACCCGATTGAATCAGTCCTAAGACACCATCCCGAGACAGACGGCCTTTTATCAGCGCCTGAAGATCCGTGGAAGTGACAATCAACCCCCCAGTAGACACCCGGCCCCAGTCGCCTTGTGCCAGAGCGGCCTCGATGTCAGACCGCTTCTCGGCATCGACCCCCTCACTCGTAAGCGCCCCTCCTAGGTCATCGCGCCACCGGCGGTCGTCATCGTCCCAAAGCACGCGAAAAATGCCCTCCCGGAGTTCATCACGCCTCGTCTTTATTTGGGCCTGGTTCAACCCCAATGTTTCGGCATGATCGGCGGCATGGTTTAACACGCTGAGCACATCGAGGTTGTGCTCGGTCACCACATTTTTGGCGCGAACTTCCTCCTTAAGAAGCATAAACTCGTTTTCGGTCAGTATTTTTGGTGAGCCCTCCCCCGCCGACTCTTCGCCGGCTACGCTTTCAAACCGGCGTCCGATTTCGGGGGGTCGTTCCTCATCAAAGGTCTCGTACCCAATCGCATCGAGAATATCGTAGTAGTCCCAAGTCTCGCGCTGAATCGCCAGACGACGCCCGTCACCGTGACTCGGGCACTTTGGCCCCGCGTGAGCGCCTTGGGAAGCGCGACGTCGTACTGGGCAACCTCTGAAACGTGGGACGCCCGAGCACTGACAACCCGAAAGCTCTCCATCGCGCCCGGCTTGCTTTCGACCCAAACCGCAAAAAAAAGATTCTCATGGGTGGCCAAAGCAACCCGGCCCCAAAGCGTATCGCTCCCCGCCCCGTGGGTCTTCCAGTGAACCGGGCGCGCGGGTCTGGTTCCCAGTATTTGCTCGTGAAATGAGGCGCCACCATCAACGCTCAGATATCCCTGGATCGCCCCTCCCTCTGGTGACGTCGGCGCGTAGGCCAAGATCGACAATTCACCCGCGTCAGTGACCCCCACCTGGGGAAGATATCCAACCCCCACCGTTCGCGGCCGAGACCACGTCCGCCCGTCGTCGACCGACGCCTGAAACTGGATCTTGTTGAACCCTGGACGATTGGGATTGCTGGAGGTCCCGTCTTCATAGACCATGACCAAACCGTAGGGCGCGGAGGCAACCCGCGGATAAGAGGGCATGCCGTCGGCTACTCCTCCGCCGACCACCGCCGCAGTCGTCACCCGCCAACTCTGAAGCACATCCTCTTGCCACCCACCCCGCACCCAACCGTCGGCCGCATCGGTCCCCGGACCAGCCGCCCAGCCACCTTCGCTCAGCGGACGTTGGGCCACTTTAATTTCGTCTTGTTCGTGCCAAGTGCCCTGATAGAGGTACTCGGTTTGAAAGCCGAGCGTCGCCCACAGGCTTTCATCGCCCGGTTCTTGGGATTTCTTCCAGGTGGCCCGCCACCCGACAGGAAAGCGGGTAAGAACATCTCCATGGATAACCGGGTCGCCGTACACCGGCACCGCGGTCATGGCGGCCCACGCCGGGTTGGGGACCGGCTTGTTGTCCCACATCCGTATTTGACGCCCCACAACCGTGACCTTATCCTCGTCAATCAAAAGCGACGGCTGACTGATGTATGACTCTTCAACCCATTCTCGGTAGCCGCCTTCATGGGTGAGCTCATCGCCCCCAACAACCTTCCCGCCCGAGGTATAAACCTCCTCACACCAACAATCAGGACAGTCGCAGCGGCCCTCTCGCGGGGGATATTTCGTAAGGTACTTGACCGATTCAGCGCTTCTCTCCCGCTTTCGCACGTCGAAAACGCTAGAAACCTTGCCCTCGAGGTTTTTCAGATAGAAGGCTTTACCGCCCTCTCCCCATAGAAGGTGGTGGTCCTTCATCCGGTCGTAGCCCATGTCGAGGCCGCGCTTGAACGTAGCATTCTCTCGGACCAAGGTCCGCGGCAAAAACGAGCGGCCCCCATCGGTGCTTTCTATCATCCACACTCGGCTGCCCCGCGACCCGCCGGAAGTCGCGGCCTCAATCCAAGCAACGCCGACGCGCCCCCCCCCCTGGCGGCCACAGCGACCTCCGAAGCCGTCCACCCCGGCTGACCGCTGTCCACCGCAAGGCCCGGCTCAAAACTCCCAGGCTTGCCTGCCTTGAGGCTTCGCGTATACCAAAGCGTATCGCCTCGCTTCGGGTCACGAACCACATAGACAACATGCCCCATCACCTCGCCACCCATCGAAGACAAGGCGGCGCTGGGAAGCGCCGCGGAGCCATTGGGTTCGGCCACCACCCCCGCCCCCTCAAACAAGCCAGCCTGCGGCGATGACGACAACCGAACCTCCACGGCAAGCGAGGCCGGGCGACTCGACTCAAACGGCGTCCCCTCGCGGTCCCGAACGACCGCTGTCACCGTATAGTCATAGATTTGCCCACGGGTAGGCACCTCATCTTCGAATCGCGCTCGGTCCAGACCTTCTTGGAGCAGAACGCCGTCGCGATAGACCCGATGGGTGACCTCGGTTTCGGCCGAAATCTCATGCCCCGTCACGAAGATGGCGGGGCTGCGCCACTGCAGGGCAACCTTGTGTCCCTGCGGCACCGCCGAAATATCGGTAGGCGGGCGCGGAGTCCACGCCCGCACCTGCTCTTCCGCCGGAAGATCGCCTCCGCTGAACCCACCCATCGCGCAGGGCGCCGCCCCATCAACCACAGCCTCACCACCGACCTCCGTTGTCCGACAAGCGTGGGAACCCGAAACCCCTTCTTCGAGAAAATGCCCCCAGTACTCTTCACCGGACTGGAGCAACGCACCTTTTTGCACCGGTCGGTAAACCTGGCCCGAGGGCTCCCAGACCAAGACCCGATCGAGGCGCGGATCGGCATAGATTGTGGGTGAAGCAACCGAGAAAATCTGCCACCCCGACGGCCGAGAGACCGGCGACGGCGCCCGGGCCACGCCCAAAAAGGCAGAGACCTGACGCGCCGGAACGTGCACCCAATAGCGCGTGCCAGCCACCAACGAACGCGCGGGCTCCGGGCGATACGACGCACCTACCGACCATACAACCCATTCGCGTTCGGCCCATGCCGGCGGCAACCTGGCGCGGTCAGACTGCGCCACCACGAGGTTCCATCCCGGTTCCAGCGACTCAGCCTTGGCCGGCTGACCACCCTCGACCTCCGGTCGTGCCTGTGCACCCGACGTCGAAGTGAAACACCCAACGAGAATGCCCAAAAACCCGACGAATCGGACCATCCATACCTCCCCAGTGAGATGGGTAAACCCGGTCCACACCCCGGCTCCCAATCGACGCCTCAAGAAGCGCTCGCGCAACCATGCATGCAACCTACATCGACTCGTCAAACGAAAAGACACCAAAGGCCAGCCGGTCCCCGTCAGACACCATCAAACGGACCGCGGCATCCCTGTCCGACGGCCCGACGCGAACCGCCAAAGTCAATGAACCACCCCACCTGGGAAGCGAACTTGAAGAGATTGGCCCCAATGACCGGATGGGCGACGCCAGTCGCCGCGGGCCACGCGCTTAGGGCGACAAACCGGGGTCATTTGGCCCTCATCACTTCTTACTACCTCTCACTGGATCCTCGTAGTAGGCTGCGCAAGCGTGTCGTGCTCGCACCAAGTTATCGTTGTGCTAAGATGCCCGCAAGCGAAGCTCAGATGTACACGCTGTCATCTGACCTTAGACGAAACCGAGCTGGGTGACGCCCCTTGCCCGGAATGCCTTTCGGAGTTCGGGCTCAAGACGTACCGGTTCGAATGCATTCCGAGCGGCAACTCGGATCAGTCTAAGTACCGGTGCGAGCAATGTGGTCTCAGCTTTAGCCACTAGAGCAAGGGTGCCTCCTCGCGGAAGAAGGCCAAGCTGGAGTCATCGCGTCAAAGATCCGCATCTTCAGCGGGCGCCTGTCGCCGCGTCCACAGGCTTCAAATTTGTACTCATCGCGGTAAGCCACACGGTCTCTGTTCTCACAAAGTCTCGAGCGAAAAGTTCTTTTTCGAAATGAGGCATGTGGCCCGCTCCGTAGAGAATTCCGATCCGGCCGGAGTCGCGCTCTACGAGCAATTCATCGAGAACGGAGAGCACCTTTAGGTTCCGGGCGACAACGATGATTTCGCGTTCACGGTCGGAGCTCAGGTCCGAATGCGGTCGTACGAACATCGCTTCAAACAGCACGTTCCGAAGCCCCGGCGCGATCGTTTCGAACGCAAAGGCACCCCCACGGCTGAACGCTGTCGTGAACAGATGCTCTAGAGGATGGGGATGGATAAACTCGGCGGCAACAGTGTCCCGCTTTCCGGTCGTGCGCTCGGCCTCCTTGGCTTGCTCAGCGATTGTCTCGGGATCGAAATCCACCCGTCGAAAAAGCTCCGGTGGACCTTCGATTCTTTGGGACGTCAACCCAAACCAACTTTGCAGGAGCGCAAGCCCAGCAATGCTATTCCTGATCTGGGTTCGTTGCCGGTCCGTGGGGGCCCGGAGTAGATCTGTTTCTTGCTTGTCAAGCGCGACCCCCTCCGACAGGACAAGATCCATCTCGTTGAGATATCTCGAGGCCTCTTTGTAGTACTCGGCCCGGCCCACATGAATCATGGACACGAGGGAAACCTCGACACTCGTACCTGGGGAGCGATAGCGCGTCAGCGCAGCCTTGAGCAAAGACCCATCCAAGCGCACAAACTCCGTCGGGGTTTTTGAACCGGAGAGCCCCTGAGCGTAGAAGGGGGTCACCGCAGCTTCGCGGTGCCGAGCATCAGACGCCGAGTGTTCGTCGGCTCTGCGGATGAGGGCGTCCCAACGATAACGGCCCGACTGAAGGTCTTTCGGCATCGTCACCGACAACGAGGCAAATTCATAACCATCTGTTGGCGCCACAGGCTTCACCGCGTGCGCAACGTCGCCCGTGTCGACGTGCTCCAGGCGGACCAGCAGCTCGCGGCCCCTCCCACCGGCAATGTAGGACACGCCAAGGTGATAGTTCGCGCCGGGCCAGAGGTTCACTGGAACTGGATCGCGGAGCGTCTTCCCACTGACAATCCGAATGCGATCGGAGTGTGACTCTCGCGCCAGGGGAGCCGCGCCCTGCCCGGCAGCTCGAATCTGGCTTTGAACCTCTTCGAGCTCGTATCCCGAACGGCGAAGCAACACTTCAAGCTTCTCTTTGCTGGCGCCCTCCAATGGGTAATATCGCCCCACCCGGCGCGCTCCACGAAAATCTGGGGTCCCCCCCGCAAAGGAGGTCGCAAGAAGTTGCGCATCGAGTCTTTGAAAGGCCTCCACGCCAAGGGCCCCGTAGGACTCTACAAACCCATCGGCGTACGCCCTGACGGCCCCGGATTCCGCGTCAAGAAGCCAACGGTAGACGCCCCACTCCGTAGCCGGCCACTTGGTTTGCGCTAGATAGTGTGCATAGTCTTTGGATTGAACGGAGCCGCCCCCCCCTACCAATCGTTCGACCAGTGTTGGCCCTTCGAGATCAAGAAGCGTTTCAACCCCAAAAGGATGTACGTCCGTCAACAACCGGTCTCGGAAAAGCCGAAAAGATGCATCGGTTGTACTCGAGGACTCCACCATCCACGGATCTTCGACAACCTGGATGACGCTCGGTTCTTCAAGAGCGGCCGAGATCTCGTTCATGCTCTCGACAATAACTCCGAACTGCGTATTGACGACGAATTGCATCTCGAGAAACCACTTTTCGAAGGCGTTGGCACCGAGAGCTTGATGCCTCTGGTACGCCTCCCCGTCTGGTTCAAGTCGATGTCGGATCACCTCAAGCTCGCTCAATCCTGAATCCACCTGAGCGAACAGCGTCCTATAGGGCTCTTTGCCGGTGACGTTTCGGGAAACGGCCGCAATCCACAGCAGCTCTCTAACCTCAGACATCCATGAAATTTCAGCCGAGAGTTCCCCCACCCGATCCGAAACCAACGAAATGCGCTCAGAATCTGCCTCATGGGGGGCAGGCGAGAGCCGTCGCACGGTGTACTGGTCCGGATACGGGTGGGCAATGTGCAACCATTCTCGGTAATGGGCATGCGAAACCTGGCAACCAGGAGCGCAACTTGCGCCCCCGTCGATCATGTAAATCCAAACCTGATAGCGGCCTTCGGCCGGAATCTCGTTTGCGAGCCAGGGAACAACGAAGCGCCTTCGGGTCGGTTCGCTCGTGAGACTGCGCGACTCGTAAAAACCCACAATCTCATCTGCTTCGGAAACCAAGTAAAGCTCAAGCTCACGCTCTTCACCCTTCGTGTCATAACTCAGCTCAACAAGGAGACCCGCGGCGTCGACACGCAGCGCGGAAACGAGTTCAACCGCACCGGATGCCGATGCAACATTGATGGGACCGGCCGGGCAAGCCTCGTCCAGACAGGGCTCAACGCCTTTGGTCGCGTTCGTGACGTCATCTTGCTGCGTTTCGTTCCCCCAATCTAAGGGGGGAATGGCTTCATGCAATGGGTTCGGAGCTTTCATGTGAAACCGAAGAGCCTCGCCCCCGGCCTCCAAGGCCGCATCGATTTGCCATAGCGTTCGATTGAGAGGTTGTATCGGCAAGACCCTTTGCTCCAGGGTAAATGCACCAATGAGAGCCGAGTGTACGATTGTGGCAATGGTATGAAACGTGCTCCGGCTGTATCTCGAAAAATTGTAGGGAATACGGAAACCTTTCATCACTCCCAAGGTCACAATCCATGGCAGCGCGGCAACGAGCCCCTTGGCCGCTGGCCCCACACCTAGACCAAGCAGCTCGTAGTAGTAGACGGCAAAAGGAATCACGGTGATTCCATTCAGCAAAAAACCACCAGCACCAACCTGCGTCACCCTGGGATTCGAATGCTCGTCACTCAAAGAAGGACCTTCCAATCCACTGGACAAAGAAAGGGCCAATAACTGACCCAAGCCAAGTGCGAGAGCCGGCGGATCGATTTCGATGGACCGGATGCATCCTGCGTCTTTCCCGTCACACAGGGACAAAACCCCCTCAAACTCCATGAGCTCATCAGACACCGCAAATTCATGAATCTCCAACTTTGCCCCGCTGAGTTCTAGACCCATCATCTTGAAGCTGAGATCGAGCGGTTCATGAAGCGGTTCTGCCTCAAAAAGATCATTCTTCGGTACGGCAAGGACGTTTTGCCCATCCAGATTGAGCTCTACGCTCTGAAACCACGTATCTTTCGCAAAATCTGACCCCGAAGATTGCGGTCGCGTTCCCGCTTCGCCAAGGCCAAGCCATTTCCACAGTTCGCTCATCGCAGAGGCGCTCACCTCATGTTTGGCCGCCCGATCAACATCATGCCCATCGCCAAGCGCATCATGAACGTCGATGAACCAAATGACCGCCGTGCTTGAAGAAAGAAGCGTCGATAGATTGTGGATGCGCTGGCTCGAATAGGGAAAGCCGTGATCCCTCACGAACGACTGTACGCCGTCCCAAAGCGCACTCGCCCGAGCTCGAAACCATTCCGACTTATCGTGAGATGGGTGGGCCTTTGCGAACCGATGAAGCCCAAGAATCAAACCGGTGGTCGCCTCGAGATGGAAAGACGAATCCTGAAGCTCACTCTCATCGATATAGGGATCCTTGAACGCGTTCTGAAAATAGTGGGTGCCGTAATAGCTTCGTGTTCCAAAGCTTAAATCTTTGGCAAAATGAAGTTCAGTAAACTCAAGGCACTGAGCCAAACGCTCTATGTACACTGAATCGGGCGGGAGCTCGTCGAAATCTACAGACAACGAAAGCCAACTACAATTGTCAATCGCCACATGTGGGCTCGGCGCGAGCACCTTGGGCTCGGTATCGCCCAGAAGTTCACCCCCGGTGATGATGCGTCCAAGAGCGCCTTGTTCCAGAACGTGCTCGATGTGCGCCCGGCGTTCAGGGCTGATACCTTCCCCACCCAGGGTACGCTGAAGATCGTCTTTCCAGCCTCGATCATCCCAAAGAACCTCGAAAATACCGGCCCGGAGCTCGTCTCGCCAAGCCCGGAGCTCTTCAACATGGGTCAATCCGGTTTTCTTATGATGCAACAGGGCATGATTCAACACACTGAGAACATCCAAGTTGTGCTCGGTGACAACGTTCTCAGCCAAAACGGGCTCCTGGAGAACGGCAAGGCCGCCCTTCGACAGTTCGAGCGCCTCGATCGACTTGCCTTCTTGCCATCGTTGGATGAAGGGAGGCTCAACTTCATCAAACGAGTCGTATCCAATCGCGTCAAGTACGCTGTAGTAAGCCCAGTGGATGTCCTCGGACTCCTGAAACGGCGGAGGCAATAAGGCGGGTGTAGACGCGTGCTGAAGCCCCCGTGTCGTCCAGCCCGCCGTCATCAGCGTGACCGTTTCACCGGTCCTCGGCGACCAAACCTGTCGGCGATGCTCCTTCAAGCCGTGTAGGGCTCGATGGTAGCAAGACTGAATGGCGGAGCGGTCGCCCTCCTCGAGACGCGTATAGGCCTCGGACGCGACAAACGAGCCTAAGCCATGAATAGCCCACGCGGTGGCTCCGGTGACCAGACGAGCATCCCGCCATGAGTCATCGAGCGTATTCCAAGAAAACGGCCAACCCCGGATGATCTCCTCACCCTCAAACACACCCGGTTGCGCCCGGTCGCAAAGATAGCGGGCCAAGCCTTGCGCAACCTCTACTGACCACGTATCGGCCTTGCGTGAAAACTGAGCCAATGCAATGCCTTGAGTATAGACCCAAACACGCTCGAAACCGGCCAAATGACGGGCGTCTTCGAGGTGCCCCTGGACCCTTCCGTTCGCTCCGGGATCACGCGATCCCTGAGCCGCGACCTCTGGATCTTCGTCGTCGGGCGCATACTCAACTTGGTAGACCCACCCCCGTTCCTGATCCCGGCGAAGGAGAGCGTTTCGCGCACGAAGCGCCCGGTCGTAGTTGCCAGAAGCATCGGCGCTGAAGGCAAAAAATGCCTTCGAAGTCGTTTCAGCGCTCAAACTGCCTTCGGCGTCTTGAACGAAAAATGTGGTCTCGGGATCATCCACCACCGTCCAAAGCTCCGCTTCACCGCCCTCGAGATGGACCGTAGAAGGAGACGCAACAGCCAAGGCAGAAGGCCGCTTTCCATCGGCCGCCTCAGGCAACTCAGTCGAACGCGCCAAAGAGCCGGCCGGCGGTTTTGTCCCCAAACCCCCGACGGAAAACGAAGCGTCCGGCGTGACGCGCGCCCTCGACCCTTGCCCCCTTTTCGTCACCTCAACGGTGCCGCTCGCGTTCACCCGCATGTTGTACTTGTTGACCGCAGCCACCGTAAAACGGCTGCTCTTACCCACGGTCAAAGCGCCATGGTGTGAAATATCGAAGTGGCTGGCCCTCGAATCGTTGGACGCTCGCGTCGTCACCACCGCGTCGTGGGCAAACGCGTCTTTGGCCTGCCTGATCCATGACACCAAAAACAAGTCTTCGTAGGCCGTCAGGGAAGGAACCCCAACGAGTGCGTCCGCCGCTGCTCCGTGGGTCTCCCAGTGAATGGCCCTCGGGGCTTGCAGACTGATCGGCGCACGCGTCCAGTTTTTGAGGTCCCGACTTCGCGTAAGCTGAATCTTTGACACGTCCGACGCGTCTTCAGACTCGCGGGCCTCATAGTACACAACCGCGACCTCTCCATCCGCGAGGGCCGCAGCGTCGGGCAGGTATCCCCGTCCGACAACGGTGGGCTCCGACCAAAGCTCCCCCCCATCGGTCGACACGCTCACCGTGATGGCATTGTAACCGGGCTCATTCGGGTTATTTGACACCCCATCCTCGTAGACCACAACCAACCGGCCCTCTGGATCCGCTACGATCTTCGGTCGAACCACCTCTGCACCACCCTGATCGGCACTCTCTGCACCGCCCTGATCGGCACTCGCCTCTCGGACAGAAACAACCGAAAGCCGCCAGTTCTGAAAGTGGTCGTCTTTGTAGCTTCCCTGCCGCCAACCCTGCTCGACGGGAAGCGTCTCGTGCGTCCAAGTCAGGAGCCCTTGCTCGATGGGCCAGACCGGGACCTCGACCGATGCAATCCTCTCCTCGGACCAAGCGTGCGAAGTCAACGGCCTCTGCGCCACACGAATCTGGTCCTCCTCGTGCCATGTCCCGTCATAGAGATAAAAGTACCAATCCCTGTCGTGGCCGACACGCGGGTCGTAGGAAACAAAGTTTTGTTTGCCCTCCCCGTAGTAGTAGGCAAAAGCGCTGGCCGGATCCTCTTCCATGGCCAACAGGCGAGCCCGTTCATCAGGAGAGGTTTCGGCGGGTTTGTGGGTTCCTGCATGACCAGATCGATGCAACCATACTTGCATGAAGCCCTCTTGGTTGTGACGAGAACCTTCTTCGCCACACCAAGCGCTCTGAGCCAAGGCCGACGGCACGCGGGGAGGAACCAGCGGGCCATACTCACCACGCCAATTCGGATTGCGCACCGGACGATTATCCCACATGCGATCCTGAGACGCGACAATACTAACCTTCTCGGCATCGATTCTCAGCGAAGGATTATAGACCCACGCTTCCTCCACCCGGTATCGGTAGGGTCCCAAGAGCTCGCCGGTGTCCGCATGCTCCTCCAGCGCGTAGGTATACTGTTCGTCGGCGGTTTCGAAACAATCACACGGTTCATCTGGAACCTCACATGCCGCCTTGTAGAGCATACGATAACGAACCACGATATCGTTTTTCTCACGAACGACGACATCGAATACGTTTTCCACCTTCCCATCCAGATTTTTCATGTAATAGACTTTATTGGCTTCTCCCCATACGAGGTGGTGACCGCCAAGGCGATCGTAGCCAACGTCAAGGCCTCGCTTCCAGAACACATTGGAGCGAACTCTTTTGGGCGGGTCGAAATGCGCGCCTGCACGACCGCTTTGAGCAACCCAGATCTCACTCGCGGCTCCGTCTCCCTCACGGCGCTGGATCCACGCGATGGATACCTTTTCTTCTAAAGCGCTGATGCTCACGTCGGTGATGTGCCAACCTGTTGACGACGTGGATATCCGGTGCAGGGTTTCAAAGCTTTGGCCCTTTGCCGCCTTGGGGCTCAGGCGATATCGAAGTTCGGCGCCTCTGTCTTCGGTGGCACGCATCACGTAGACAAGGTGCGCCAAAATCTGTTCGCCCCGGCCCGAGACCGCAACCTGAGGCAAAGCCACGGAGGCGTTCTCATCGGACGCGACGCTCGGCGCCTCAAAGCGATCCGCTGAAGCCACCGGCTTCGGACTGGCAAAAAGAAGAGAAATCGGATCGGAGGCATCAGACGTCAGGGTGGCCCCGGCTTCCGCCTCGAGAACAGCATACACCTCGTAGCGGTAGACTCGGTCCAGTGTAGGCACGGCATCTCGGAATTCGGGCTCCGTGCTCCGTCCCACTTGGACGCCGTCCCGATCGACCCGATAGCTCAATTGGACACCCTCCCCAATGGGGGTCCCGTCCTCGAGACGAGTAGGCTCAGCCCAAGACAGAAATGCCGTCTCGCCTTGCGATGTGGCCGAAAAAGCAGACGGGGGATTCGACGGATTTGCGGCTGGCTCTGTGCCAGAAGCAGGCGCGCTCGGCGCTAAAAATGGGGAAACGCCCGGCTCGAGAAACTGCGCCCAGTAGCCCTCGCCGGGATGCAGCCACTCACCAGGCTGAATCCGCGTGTAGCGCGCTTGGGTTCGGTCCCAGTGAAACACCGTGGCGATGCTGGGATCCGCTAGCCGAATGGCCTTACCAACGCGCAACACGTTCCAGCCGGCCGGGCGCAACGACGCATCTTGAACCTCAGCCTGCGGGAGCTCAACTGGGCCTGGCGCAAAAACCCATACACCACCCCGTCCGTCGAATGCCTCAAGCTCTACCAACAAACCCGCGCCGAAGCGGTTCTTTCGTTCCGGCGCATCCAAGACCGCCGCACGCCAAAGCGTTAAGCCCTGGCCTTTGTACAAGCGAAAGAGCGCACCATCAGGGTCCTTTGGGCTGGAAATCAGATTCCAACCCGCCTCGAGCTTCAGGGGAACCGAAGATGAGATCGCCCAGGCATCAGGCCCTAGGCTCGCCAAAACAAGGGCGAAACCCAATGCGCGCGCCTTCACAATGAAGGCAGACGCAAAAGCAATTCTTATTGCACAACATATCCTAGACATGTCTCGCTTGAACGAATAACCAGGCACACACCGCTCGCACTGCTAAACCCTGAAATAGGATGCCAGTTCCCCCTCGTCAACATCTATTCGCATGTCATATTGCTTCCGAGAAACACGGCCAAAGGTGAACGAGACCTCCTATCGCAAGCTTACTGTCTATCGACTCGTCCACGCGGGATCTGGAGGGAGACGGGCCGTGCCCCTTTAGTAAACCCCTAGTACCCAGTTGGAGATCCCCCGGCTCTGCCGGGGAGGCACCCGGAGTTGGACACTTCCGGGAGTCGTTCGGTCCTCTCGGAGACGTCAGTCTGGGGCAACGCTTTCGACCACGACCACGACCACGACCACGACCACGACCACGACCACGACCACGTCGACGTCGACGTAGATGTAGACGTAGACGTAGACGTCGGCGTGGTCGTGGTCGTGGTCGAAACCGAACCGAGGCATTGCGCATTTTGCGAGCACCGCTGTTCGTTCATTCGGATAGCCGCTTTGAGCAGGCCCAGGCTCCTGAAGCCCCCGGCTTTGCCGGACGTCACTACTTAAACTCTCGGATCGGTTGCGTCGACCTTGTACTTCGCGCATCCCCGGCCCCAAGCCAACGCCGGTTCAGCGCTACCGAGCCGGCCCGAAGCGACCGACCCACCCGGTTCCCCTCCCTCACCCGACACCACGCAGACGAACTCGAATCCATGCAGGTTCACTCCCGGATGAATCCCTCGCATCCCTTCGATGCAAATCTCTGTCCATTCGTATCGGGCCCGCACAGGAAGGGTGCTGTAAAGATCTCAAGCGATCGCGTTTTACCTTTTGATACAAACACCCGGTTGAACACCAAGCCCACCGAAGTTGACCTTTCGTTGAAGAGCGCGGCCCCGAACGAATCGGACGACGGCGCCGAACGAATCGGACGAACAAATGAAATTCGCGGAATCGGGTTTGGCCTAAGCCCCTTATCTCACTCGCACTCTTACGGGGGTGTGGAACGGCATAGCTCTTGCTCCTCCTGTGGGTATGACCGTTCCTGGCATTGGCCCATCCCGAACCAGCACCATCCCCGTGGCTTCCAAGCCTTCGCCGGTCCCGAAGCCGCCGGTCGGAAAACCGAAGAAGCCGTCGATTCCCCAAGACAAAGACAGCTTCGAGGCGAACGGCGCTGGATCTGCCGGGAGAAGCTTTCGAGGACCGCCACCGAAAAAGGCGGGGCCCGCCGGCCCAGGCAGCGTTGTGTCGAAGACTGCGAACCGAGGCCCCCTTCGCGAGACGACGGTAGACATCCATGGACATCAATTGATCGTGCGTTATGATGCCAAAAGATCGAAGCCGGACGATATCAAGAAGGTGGAAGCGGCGCTTCGAAAATACCCAAAGGCGTGGATCGATAGCGCGATGAAACGAGCCCAAAAAAACGGGGAGACTGCACCAAAGATTGTGATCGCAGGCCAAGACCAATTGCCGCCAAAAACCGCCGAGGCCAAATACAGTCCTGGCAAAAACACGATCTATCTGAACCTCGACTACTTCAACAAGATGTCTTCGTTCAAGTTTCTGAAGGGCATGCCCAAGTCCAGGGACGCATGGATGAAGCGTTCGGTGGTACACGAGTTCGCCCATTTTCTGGATGATGTGGGTGTAAAAGACCGGGGGTTGACCAAAACGGCCACGGACGTAGGCCCCAAACGATTCGAGCCTGGGGTGTTCGAAAAGCGCGTACGGGCTCGAAACCGCTCCCACGATCCCAAGCACTATGTTTCGAGTTACGACCAAAAACGAAACCAAGGCAAAGACACGGGCCGATTCGCCCACGATGAAGAAACTTTCGCGGAAGTCGTGACGCAGTGGGTCAACGGTGATCAAACTCAACGCGATCGTTTGCTTAAAAACCCCACGCTTGGGCCCATGACCCGACAGGTTGTTGACTATCTTGAGTCTGGCATGGACCCCGAAGCCTTGGTTCGCGATCGCACCAAAGACTAGGTATGAGATGGGCTCTCATGCTTGGCCTTCGGCATCACGTGCTGGCCACACTTTTGGTCCTCGGGTGGGCCTGCCGCACCGCCCGATCCGAAATGAGGTGGCACATCGAAGAGGTGGCGGTCGGCAAAAAAGTGTATTTACATGCGATTCCGATAACGCCGGCCTTGGGCCGTCCCCAAGAGCTTGAGCAGGCTCGATCCAGGTTGAAACCTGCGTTGGACTTTATCGTCTCCAAAATGGTCCCAGATGGGGCCGAGACGGTGGTTGCCAGCCGAAACGAACCCGTCCTGTCCATGGATGCCATCGCCAACGCCATCGAGGTGACCCTGCGCTCTGCTCGGTGGGTCGATGCCCGGCAGCACGGTCCCAAAGGGCCATGGGTGCGCATCGATATGCGCACGCTTGAGCAAGAACTCCTCAAAGCATCAGGCTCAACGACGACTCAGGATGCGATCCGCGCCCGATTTGAGGGATGGCGGGTCGACCTCGGCGCGATGAAGTGACGATGGGTTCCTGCCTAGCCCGGCCTTCGCACCATCCAGGCGCGAAACACCCGCGTCGCCCCCCGGAAGATTTCGTAATAAAGCCCTGGCGCAAGCGCACGAACTTCAAGCCGAACCACATCTTCTGCCCCCAAGTCGGCGAGGTACTCCATGCGCACAAACGCCAACACATTCTCGCGCGACCCCTCAGCGCTTCTTGCGTCATCCTCCAGCCACCGAAGGTACACCACATGGTTCACGTGCCCCTGGGCGTCGATGTCGGTCGGCCTCACGGTGCGCGCCTTCGCCCGGAGGAGCAAAGACGACCCCGCTCCAGTCGCTTCATCGAAACCACGGTGCTCACCCGAAGCTTCGGCGCGCAGGCCTCCACGGTCTTCTTGGCACAACCCCCTCAGGGTCCGCTCATCAGGCCAAGCCAACGTTTCGTCCTCTCCAAGGACTCTATCCGGAATACGCGGAAACGCCGCCTTGAGGGCCGACCCGACCAGCCGCGGTTTGAAACGCCCCGTGTCCTGATTGCGCTCCAAAAACAGCCAGTCGACTTGTGCTCTAAACACCGTTCTCCCCTGGGCCGTAGCCCGGTATTCGCGGTGCGATCGAAAGCGCCGAAGATCCGAAACCCAGGTCTCTATGGTGAGCAAATCGTCATCGTGAAGAGGCCCGTCCAGGGACAAAAGCACCTCACGAATAAACCAGCCCGCCCCCAACGCACGGTATCTTTTGGGGGGGTAGCCCCCCAAAAAAGATGCGTAGGCCGCGGCGTCCTGCATGCGCTCCAGGGCCCGGTGGGGTTCAAGGACCGAACGCGCCCCGAGGTCCGCCAGCGACACCCGCTGTGTCCATCGCACCCGCCCGTCGTCCGGCTCTTCTTCTGGAGGAGCCATCACTCGGGCGGCGGCACTTCGCGAATGACCCGATTCTGGATGGTGAGTATCTTCACTGGCTTTTGGGCGTCGGCGCCTTGGGCGAACGAGGTTTTGCCCGCCACGCCCGGAAAGTCATGAACTCTGCGAATGGCTTCTTGCATGGCGTTCCGGGTCTTCGGGCCTTCGGTCTGAATGATGTGGGCGAGGATCCGGGCTGAGTCGTAAAGCAGTGCTTCGGGGTAGAGCCGTGGCGTCCGACGGTAGGCCCGCGCGTAGCGCTTGACGAAGGCCTGGGTATGCTTTTCGTCCGCCCCGGAGAAAAAGCCGTCAGTAAACAACGCATTTTCCACGTTTCTTCCAGACTTGGCGGGCACATCGGGAGAGTTCCACCCGCTTGCGCCCAAAAGACGGATCGGCTTGATACGATTGCCCAGTGTCTTTTTGATGATACGCAGGCGACGCGGGTCCCGCTCCACAACGATGTCCTCAAAGGCCAGTGCCGCCGAGATCATAGAAATCGCGCGTGGGTAGTCCGGAATGAACAACCCCTCAAAGTCCACGATGGGCTTTAAGCCCTTGGCCGCCCGCTCTTTGCACCGGGCTCGCCGATAACTGTCGGGTTGCTTCTTGCACTCAAGGACCGCGCGTTTGTAGTCAGGCCTTGCCTGCACGTTCTGGCGCGCGACCAGCGCCTTGACCTGACTGGTGAAGGTCGTATCGCCCGTTCGATAGGACTCGACGCCGCGAATTTCCCCCTGACGGCGGTCCACTTCATCCCAAAATAGATGCAAGAGTTCTTCGCCGTACGGATGGCGAGGATAGAGCACCGCAAACCGGCGAATGCCCTCAATCTCCATCGCATGGGCCACAAGCGCTTTCATCTGCGCCCGATTGGTGAGTCCGTTCCGAAACACATAGGGCCCGACCGCCCCCAGCCCCTCCGCCGCGCTGATGGTCAACAGGGGGACTCCGAGCGCTTGGGCTCGGTAAGCCGCAGGCTCGGCGGCGTACGTAAAAACCGGTCCCAGGATCGCAATCACCCCTTCATCTTCCGTAAGATCGTCCACAGCCTTGCGAGCGTTGAGCGGGTCGCTCTGGGTATCCCGGATCACGAGTTTGATCTTTGGCCCTCGATTTTTGAGCCCTGCGAGGGCAAGCTCGATCGCTTGTTTGGCGTAGTCGCCGTACACGCGGTGTTTTCCGGTCAAAGGCAAAATGGCGCCGATGGTGTCCGGCTTCACAAAACCCTTGGCCCGGATTCTTTTCAACAAAGCCTGGGCCTCGGTTTGATATGTCCCGCCTTGCCATCGCCTCAGGTGCGCACTCAAGGTTTCGTCGGCGCCGCTGAAGTTCCGCGTATGGTGCTGGATCCGCGCGAGCTTGTAGCTGAGGAACGCTTCCACCGAGGGGACACCCTCCACGCTTTCGAGCAGTTTGCGAATGCCCTTGAAGCTCACCCGATCGTCGATGATCTCGATGGCTTCGGCTTCAAGCGCCCGCCGCGAGACCTCGTCGGCTTCGAGACGCCAGACCCGGAGCAACCACGACACCGCACCGGCAAAGTCTTTGCCGACAAGGGCCGCCTCCGCAGCGCTTGCGGCCACCTTCTTGCGGCCCGCATCGGTTTTTTCATTCTCGAAGCGCGCTCTAAAATCGCCGGGCGCGGCCACCCGGGGAACACCCGCACACTCGATGAGACGGCGCTTGGCCTCTTTTGCATCCGGATGAAGCGGATGGTGTTCCACCAGCCGTTCCAGGTAGGTTTTGGCTACCCCGCAACCGCGCTCGTGAAACAGGATCTCACCCAAGAGGCCCAAGGCCGCCGGCAAGGATTCCGTTTTTTCGAAATCCACCACAACCTCCCGGAGGCGGAGCTTGGCGGTCTCCAGATCACCATCGCGCTTGGCCGACAAGCCTTCTTGAAGCAGGCGCTCCGCTTGCGTTTCGTCGTCGGTGTAAGGCCCATCCAGGGGGACATGGGCCGGACCACAGGCCGTAAGCGCCAGCATCCACCCGAGGACGCACGCGACAACACGCGGTCCCAAAACCACACCTAAGCGGGTACGGCGGCGGAGCAATCGACGTGGGCCTCGGGATTAACCCAAATTTCGGAGGGGGACATGGTGACCGCCGTAGATCAGGATGGCGCCATGACGTGCCCGTTTGATGGCCTTGGCCAATTTCCGCTGGTTCTTGGCGGAAACCCCTGACACCCGTCGCGGAACAATTTTTCCGCGCTCGGTGATGAAACGGGAAAGCAATTGAGCATCGCGCCAGTCGAGCTTAAGCGTTTTATCGGCCAAAAAAGGATCGACTTTTCTCCGAGCGCGCCGATTTGTGCCCCGGCGGTCCCCACCCCGCTTGTCGCCGCCTCTCTCTTCGCGACCTCCTCGTTCCCTCATAGCTTAGCCCCTTTCGGCAATGCACCCATGCCTTTGCGCGACAGTGCGCGCAAAGCGCGCGTCGAGATCTTGATCCGGCGAAAAGTCCCCGTTTCGGGATCAAAGATTCGCTTCGAGCGAATATTTGCCTTTCGGACCGTCCTCGTCTTGCGGTTTGAATGGGACACCAAGTTCCCACTCATCCGTGATTTCCCTGTAACCTTACACTTCGCCAACGCTATGCTCCACGGGCTGCCTGACGCCGACAGGCGGCTCTCAAGCCCAAACAACGCCCCTATCACGCTCAGAAAACCCACCGCAAGTCCAAATTCCGAGCCCGTGGCCAATAAGCGAGCCTCCGGTTCGCCGAAGTGCGGCCATTGCACCCCGACCTGGAAGGGCCCAGCGCTGCGCCCCGAGTCACCGCCTATACCGCTTTGCTCAACGCGCCACCCGCCAGGACAAGGGGTGGACTTGTTCCCGCAGAGATGGACCAGTATGTTAGCGGTGTTGAAAACATGACAGCCTAGGCCGCCCCTCTCGCGATCGTGGCCTAGGCAAAAAAGGTGTGCCGAGACCGGTGAGCAAACTTCAAGACGTCTACGTTCTCGATGCGGTCCGAACGCCCATGGGGCGCCATCGGGGTGCCCTCAGCTCCATTCGGCCGGACGACCTGGCTGCAGAAGTCCTCGAGTCTTGCCTCGAGCGGACCGGGCTCGCGGGTGCGGTCGTCGACGAAGTGGTGCTCGGCTCAGCGAACCAAGCCGGCGAAGACGCGCGCAATGTCGCGCGAATGGCGCTCCTTTTGGCAGGCCTCCCCAACAGCGTGCCCGGCCTCACCCTCAATCGTTTGTGCGGATCGGGCCTCTCGGCCATCAACCACGCCGCCCGGCAGATCGCGTGCGGGGATGCCGACGTGATTTTGGCTGGAGGCGTCGAAAGCACCAGCCGAGCCCCCTTGGTGGTCAGCAAAGGCGATAGCCCCTGGGCCCGCGGACATCGAACCCTCTACGACACCGCCTTTGGCTGGCGCTTTCCCAACCCTGAAATGGAAGGCCTGTTCCCGCTGGAAACCATGGGACAGACCGCCGAGAACCTGGCCGAACAAATGTCCCTCAGCCGCGAGGACCAAGACCAATTTGCCTTCGAAAGCCACCAAAAAGCCCTCATCGCCGAGCAAGAGGGGCGGTTTGACGCCGAGCGAACCTCCGTCACCATTCCCAAGCGAGGCGGTGAGTCCGATGAACTCCACCAAGACGAAACCCAAAGCAACGATGTCACCCTAGACCGCCTTAAGGCGCTCAGGCCGCTGTTTCGCAAAAGCGGGTCGGTCACCGCGGGGAACTCGAGCCCCCTCAACGACGGTGCGGCCTGCGTCGTCCTCGCGTCCCGAGAGGCCCTGGGTCAGGCCACAAGACCTCCACTGGCGCGGTGGGTCCAGGCCAAGGCGGTCGGGGTCAACCCGAGGCTCACCGGCGTCGGTCCGGTTCCCGCAATCGAACGCCTTTTGGCCTCCGCCAAGCTTGAGCTGGCCGACATCGATCTATACGAAATCAACGAGACCTTCGCGGCGCAGTGTCTTTCGGTGGTGCGGCGCCTCGACTTGGAGCCCTTCATGAGCCGGCTGAACGTCAACGGGGGAGGGATCGCGCTCGGGCACCCCGTCGGCGCAAGCGGCGCGCGCATCTTCACCACCTTGGTGCACGAAATGAAGCGCCGCGGCGCCAAAAGAGGCGTGGCCGCCATTTCGGTCGAGGTCGGACAAGGGGTCGCGACCTTGGTCGAAGGACTCTAACGTTGGCGGGCGGACAAAGAGAACGTTGCCGCGCCCGGGCCCGCGCACTCACCGAAGAAGCCCGCGCACGCACACCCTACCTTCTGATCGACGGCCTCTGTGTGGAATCCGAAGGCAGCGGAACCATCGCCCTTCACAACCCCGCCACCAGCGAACCCCTGGGGCGCACACCCGCGGCCCACGCCAAAGACATGGACCAGGCGGTGGCTTCGTCCGAGCAGGCCTTTGGTCAAAAGTGGCGCGTCATGCCCGCCAACGCCCGAACCAAAATTCTGTGGGACGCCGCCGCGGAACTTCACCGCCAGGCCGAAGATTTTGCCATCCTCGAAACCCTTGAGACCGGCAAGACGCTGCGCGAAACGAGCGCGCGCGAAGTGCCTGAAAGTATAGAAATTCTTCGCTACTTCGCGGGTTGGGCCGGCAAACACGCCGGCGAATATCACCCCTTCAGCCCCCATACGCTCGGCTTCGTCGAACACGCACCCCACCCGGTGATCGCCGTCGTGGGGTCTTGGCGTGAGCCTTTGGCTTCTGCGGTGAAAAAGATTGCCCCCGCCCTCGCGCTTGGGTGTTCGGTGATCCTGGTTCCGGCCGAGCGGGCTCCACTCACCAGCCTTCGTCTCGGCCAACTTTTTCTCGACGTGGGCCTTCCCCCCGGCGTACTCAACGTCGTCCCGGGCGTACACGAACGCGCGGCAGAGACCCTGGCCCTCCATCCCCAGGTGCGCGCGCTCTCATTCAGTGGCACCATCGAGAACGCACGACGCATGATGCTCGGCTCCGCCAAGAGCAACCTCAAGTCCTTGGAGTTTGCGCTCGGTGGAAAGGCGGCCGCCGTACTGTTCGAAGATGGATCTATCCAAAAAGCGGTCAACGCGGTGTGCACTTCCATTCTGACTGCACGGTGTGTCCAAAACGTTGCCAGTGCCCGGCTTTTGGTCCAGCGATCGGTCTATGAAGAAGTGGCCGCCACCATTGCCGCCCGCGCCAAAGAAATCGTCCTTGGCGACCCCCTCGATGAACACACCGAGCTCGGTCCGATGATCTCTTCTGAACGTATGAAGACGGTTCTTCAATACGTACAGCTTGGTCGACGCGAAGGCGCAAAACTGGTGGCTGGAGGCAGCCGAGACGTGGGCGGCAATCGCGCCCAGGGCTTTTTTGTGTTGCCCACCGTATTTGTTGACGTCCGTCCCGAAATGCGAATCGCACGCGAAGAAATCGCAGGCCCCGTGCTGTGTATCATGCCGTTCAGCACCACGGAGGAGGCCATCAACATCATCAACCAAACCGACTACGGTCTGGCCACCTCAGTGTGGACCAAAGACCTTAGCCGCGCCCATCGACTTGTACGGGCCTGTGAATCCGGCATCGTGTGGGTCAACCGACACGACGCCTTCGATCCCGCACTCCCTCTCGGCGGCACCCGCCTGTCGGGTCGCGGTCGCGACCTAGGTTCTCGTGCCCTTGAGCACTTTTCTTACCCCAAGTCCGTCTACTTCGACACCCAGTAGACCGTTTTCGAAAGATGAAAGGAATGTTGCCGGCGTTTCAGTGGGTGGACACCGATCAAGCGTTTCGCTTGGCCTTAAGACACCGCCCATCCGGAGGCCCACAACTGGAAGCCGAGCTTCTGGCACTCAAATGCATGGGGGTCGATGTTTTGGTCTCGCTCCTCGAACCGGACGAAAGCCACAAGCTTGGACTCGAAAAAGAAGCAGAACTCGCACAAACCCATGGACTGCACTTTATCTCTTTTCCCATCCCGGACCACAGCGTGCCCACCTCGTTGGCCGACACCAAGGCCCTTTGCCAGGACCTCCTCACGTTCCTCCAAGACGGCAAAGGCGTCTTGCTTCACTGTTTCGCCGGCATCGGGCGCTCGGGAACCATAGGCGGTGCCACCATGAATCTGGCCGGTTTTGACGTCCACGATGCGTGCCTTCGCATGAGTCGAGCCCGTGGCTTTTATGTTCCAGAAACCGAGGAACAGCGCGCCTGGCTCGACCGATTTGCCCAATTTTTGCGCGGCTGAGCATGAGCCGACCGTGACCTCCTCCCCCGGCAAAGCCGGTGGACCGAAGATCTCAACGCCCAGCGGCCTTCTTGATTGGTCCAAGAGCCAAAATGGCCGCGCCGTCGCCGACAATGAGGGGCTGCGTGCCGTCCCATTTTTCGATCGCCCGGAGATCTATCATTTCTGAGGTGATGGTCTTGCGAAGCAGTTCCTGCGCTTTGGCTTCAGCCTCGGCCCGCACGATTTCCGCTTGGCCTTGTCCCTCGGCGCGGGCGAGGACTTGCTCGGCTTCGACTTGGATACGGGAAAGGGAGACAATCCACACCAGCTGGTGAGACTTCTCGTCGGATGTGGCGCGCCATCTACGACACAGTGTAATCCAAATTACCCAAGCGTCCACGCCAAACAACGATGCGTGCAATACCCACGCAACGCTCGTCGAAACGAAACCCCCAAAGAGCTGTCACCCGAAGGACTCCTCACTCCTTCTCAACCGGTCCCCTTTTTGACTCTATCGCCACACCCGCAGCCTCATACACACCAATTGTTTTTCAAGAGCCGACATTCGAACAAGCGGTTTTGCGTCTTGGCCAAGTGGTGCCATGTGCCTCTTGGGGCACGGTGCTTGAAAGCAATGGTTTCTACATTGGCTCGCGAGGTCTACCTTTTTGTCCCTATCAAAGCGGGTGTGTCTCTACGTGACGGTCCCTCGTCGTGGCACCTGGGGAACAGGTCGACCGGTATCATTCTTGCTTCCCTTTTTGGAGCATGCACAGAAAAACCAAAAACGTTTTATCGCGCGTATGCCCAGCGATCGTAGCCCTCGCGGCAGCTTCTGCTTTGGTCTTATCGAGCCGCCAAACGATGGCGATTCCATCTTTTCCCGGAGCTTACGGGTTTGGGTCGAAAGCAACGGGTGGCCGGAACCATCTGGCCAAACACCTCCCATACATAGTCACAGTCTATGACCACACTCCTAACAAGAACGCTGACGATATTCACCAACCCGGAACCTTTCGCTGGGCCGTCCACCAAGCGAAACAAGATGGTGGTGGAACGATTCTATTCACGACAGGCGGTTACATCACCGTCGGGGAAAAAATTGACCTTGGCTCGAACCTCACGATTGCGGGTCAAACCGCTGCAGGCGAAGGCGTCGTTTTTAGGAAGAAAAAGAACAAAAGCGGACCGATCATGAGAATCTCGCACGGCACAAACAACGTCGTCATGCGGTACATTAAGCTGAGGCCTGGTCAAAAGCTTAAACCCGGTGTTGGCAAAGAGAGCGCAATACTGGTCACAAAGCAAGCATACAATGTCATTTTCGATCACCTTTCTATAGAATGGACCACGGACGAAGGCGGTGACCTTTGGACAGAAGATCCGAAGCGACCAGTCTATGATGTCACCTACCAAAACACGATTTTTGCTGCGAACCTTGAGCCCCATAGCGCAGGAATCATCGTCGGAGGCAGCCATCACGTATGGAACGTGACTTTATTTCGAAACTATTTTGCGCATAACAGCCACCGCAATCCCTGGCTTGCGTCTACCCACAACACCCAGTTTGTGAATAATATCGTGTACAACTGGAAGACGAAGGCGGGATCAATTATCAAGGCTCGTGGAGGATTCCACAGCCCTCAAGTGGACCTGGTGGGAAATCACTTTAGGAGCGGCCCTTGGAACTCAAACCCCAACGCACCGCCGCTAAGATACTGGAGTTGGCGAAAAAACGGAGAAAAGCATACCGACCTCTACCCCTTGATCTACATAGTCGGAAATAAGGCGGAGCCATTCTTGAAGAACTCCGCATCTGACAATTGGCCTCTTCTTGCCTTTCATGACAGCAACGCCTGCAAGGGGAATTACGATCTCAGCAATAGACCAACAACAAAATGCAACTTTGAGAAAAAGTCCAATCTATCCTCGCTCCCGAAAAGCGGGACACCAGGAACAGCTCGTAACTACCGTGCCAACAGACCCACTTCCGATCTGGATATGCTCCCGATCGTGGGCGCGGACCAGGCCCGAGCGCTGGTCTTTGCTGAAGTTGGGGATAGTCGCCGACTCACCCAACATGGAGAGCTTGTACCCCGAAGAGATGCACTCGACAAACGCTTCATCACTGACTTCAATCAACGAACAGGTCCCAACCACGACAGCAGGAACGACCACGAGGACGACTACAAGGGCTACAAGAGCATAAGGCAGGGTGTAGCATATCGAGACAGCGATAAGGACGGACTGCCGAACGCCTATGAAAACAACCCGGTTCTTAGAATCAAGTGCGGCTCCTGTGATCAAGATGAAGACGGATACAAGAACCTCGAGGAATTCTTGAACGGAACCGTTCCTACCAAAGCCCCGTTGATTCAATGGGACTTCGAAAACGGGTCGGGCACCAAGGTGTCAGATGTTTCACCCCTCTTTGCCAAACCTGGAAGGCTCAAGAATATGTCAACAAACCAGTGGCAGACCAAGCACAAGAAAAACGGCAAATACTCGATCAAGCTACAGGGGGGTGACGACTACATAGAGGCCGAACCCATACCATTCTACCACGACTTTTCGGTCAGTTTGTGGATCCGCTTTCAGTCCATGAGCAGTAGCCGAATTTTTGACAATCGAAGCGAAACAGGCAGCAAACAAGGATTTTCGATTCGAAGCAAGCCCACGGGTCATGTTGAAGCCATTATCGACTTCGGACCAAACTCGAAGACAATACGAACCTCGAAGCCCTTAAAAACAAACGCCTGGTACCACATAGCCACTGTGATCGATCGAGAAGGCTTCCAGCGACTTTACGTCAATGGTAAGGAAGCGGCGACGCCCGTGCGTATTGGCGCCTACGCTGGGCGAAACATTGTGCAAGAGGACAAAGTTATTGTGGGTGCCCAAAACTCCGCACCTTTTTCGGGGCATCTGCATGCTTGGCTAGATGGGGTGCGTGTCTACGACCGTGCAATTTCTGCTGCGGAAATCCGTAAACTACAATCAAAATAGACCGCCCACGCCGCACTTTGCGCGGCAGCGCACGGTTTCCTGGCTCTCAACCGCCCTGCGCCACTGCGATCGCCTGCAACGCCGAAACACACACCCTCCATATTCGATTCAAAAACCGCTCAATCAATCGCTACAATGCAGTAGATGCCTCGGCACACACAAAAAAAGGGACAAACCCATAGATGTCGAAGACGTCGAGGTGAAAGGTGACGATCAGCTGGGGGCCGAGGAAAGTCGTCCTCGGACCGCTTCCGGAGCAGAAGGCGTCTCCTTGAGCGATGGGCGTTCCACCGACACATGCTTGATAGGGTCGGACCCTGTTCTCTGTACAAAGACGCCGCTTAGGGGAAGAGATCTACCCGCGGCTATCCGCGCTCGCCCATGTGTAGTGGTTTCAGTGGGTTATACGGATATGTTCGGCTCGGGGCTCGAATTTGAGGCGGAGTACGGCTAGTTGGGGTTTTCGGAAGGCGAGAAAAAACGATCACGGTGTCTCATCTTGCGAGCGGCCGACGTCTCCTCTTGCAAAACAGAACGGAACCGCCGAGCGGTTCTTGTAGGAGCGAACAATGTGTATTCCATTTCCTCGGGTCGCCGGCGCCGTCGGCCTCATATGTTGTCTTTTGGGTCTCGGTTGTGACGGAGACTCGAAGCGATCCCTTAGGGACATCGCTGTCCCCTTTGACAACAACAGTTTGGTGCGCGGCCTCTCGATTTTTCACCCTGATGCCAGCGTTTCGGGTCCCGTTTATGTGAGTCAAATCGCGGCCGCGCCGGGACGCCTCTATGTTGGGGGCTACGTAAGTGCCGACTTCCCGGACGTGCTCTATTCCTTAGATGTAACCGATCCAGAGAAACCCACTGTTCTTGGCGCCGTTGACGACTCAAAAAGCTACACCGGTGCGAACGGACTGATTGCCCGTGGGAAGCGTGTATACGCCACTTTGGGCCGACTGGAGATCTTTGATGTATCCAGTTCCCATGACCCAGGTTTGCTCGGAGCCTTCAACTACGTGAAGCAAGGAGAGTTTCAAGATTACGTCGTAGCACAGAGCATCGACGTTCAGAATGACACCGCTGTCATTGCTGCACGGGATGGTGTGTATGTGGCGGACGTCGGAGATCCCGAACGAATCGCAATGCTTGGACGATTGAGCACCGGTGCCGGCGTTTCCGCCGGACTCCCTGCGGTTGCGATGACCGGCAAGGTTGCTGCCGTTGCATTCGGTGGAGACTATTCGGACCTTGGCGGCGACGGAACGCAAGGACCTTCACAAGCAAGTTGGATCGGGGGCGGACTCTTACTGGTTGATATTGCAGATAGAGAAAATCCTAGACTGTTGTCGAAGACAGTCATCGAAGATGACAAGAATTCGGACAACGCCTACTCGGTGTGGGATGTGGTTGTCCTGGGAAGCACAGCCTTCGTTGGTATTGATACGGGGCTCGTTGCCATCGATATCTCGAATGCCGAGGCCCCAAAGATTCTTTCGACCCTGGAACCCCCAACCAATCACGCCAATACACACGCACTCCGGCGGGTGGATGAGGGAACAGTGCTCGCCTTGAGTGGCGGGGACGCCATGCTGATCGATGTAAGCGATGCGAGCGCGATGAATGTCATGGGTTGCCACCGAAACCCAATGCCTCGACAAACCACGGGAGAACAGCCGCCCTCGGAGGAACCCGACGACTACGTCGATGCAGATGTTGTAGGACAACATGTGTTTCTTGCGGGTCAGAGTTCAGGGCTTCAAATCCTAAAGCGGGCTGAGATCGTCGCTGCGACTTGCGAATAACGGAGACCGGGGCCATGGCAGGTTCAACAGAGCGCCGTGGCCCCGATGTCCTAAGTAAGGCTGTATGTCCATGGCAAGTCCTATAGAACAAACGCGGGCCTGGTACGAGCGCTACGCAGAATCCGTTCACCGGCGTTGCCTTCGCATATTGGGAGAAGAAGCAATAGCCCTGGATGTTACCCACGAGGTTTTTATTCGTGCTCACAAGAGCCAGTTCGGGTTGCGCTCGCATGACTCGGTTCTCAATTGGCTGCTACGATAGCGGACCGGCAATGCTTAACGGTTCTCCGGAAACGAAACCGTTGGCTTGATGGGCAGCGAGCGAGTAAACAAGAACATACACCCAGACCAGAGCCTAGTCTTGAAGACACGCTGATGAATAGCGATCTCATTCGGAAGCTCCTAAGGGAGTTCGACAAGACGACACAGCACGTTGTGCTTCTTCATTTTTTGGATGAACTGAACCAGAGCGAAATTGCGAAACGCCTAAGGGTGAGTCGCCGCACGGTAAACCGGCGGCTTGCTCGGTTTTATTCGCGGTCTCGCGGTATCCTCGAGGAGTGGGCATCGACCCCGGGAGTGGGCACATGATAACAGCGAAGAATCAACGTCATCATTTTGGGCCGTTCAGCGAACGGACATTGGAGCTTTACCTGTGTGGTGATTTGGGGCCCGATGAGGCGGAACTCATCGAAAAGGCCATGGCTGAGTGTTCTCCCCTCGCAGTTTATCTTCGCAAACGAGTGAATCAGCGGACTGCCTTTTTGGTCCAGCACCCCTTTCGGACCCTGGAACCCAAGTTGCCAAAATCGAGAAGTATTGTCCGAAAGTGGGGCTTGGCGGTGGCCTTCGTGGCGGTTGCGTTCTCCATGTTCTTGGTGATGGTCCCCGGTTGGCGCAGCGGGCCTGAGACTGAGCCTCTCTATTCGGGAATTCGAGCGCGAGGACCCATGAGCGTTCACGTGGTCGCGCAGCGGAACGGTCGAACGATGGAGGTTAGGAACGGCACCTATTTGAAAGTAGGAGATCGTATTCGTATTCGTCTTGATGCGGGCCACGGGGGTTATGTTTACGTTTTGGGCTTTGACTCCGAAGGCCGCGTCGACATCTATTACGGAGGCGAGGAGACTGGGCCGGTGAGAGTTTCTCCTGGAGAAGCCTACCTACCCATGAGCTTAGAGCTGGATGGCACGTCGACACGTGATCGCTTACATATTGCCCTTTGTGAGATTCTACCGCCGGCCGGATTTGTCGACGCATGGGCCCATTCCCTGCGGTCACGCCCGCAGGGAATGTCTCGTTTTCGCAGTTGCGATACGACGAGCCTGACTTTGCGAACGGATGTACCGTGATGATGTTGAGGGGGTTCGTGGTAGCCAACGCGGTGGGGATGGTCCTATTTCTGAATGGCTTGGAGGCATCCGCCGAGACTCGTTTTTCCCTCTCGATCGGAAACAATCTTGGCGCCTCCAATGATGAGCCCTTGCGTTGGGCAGAACGAGACGCCGAACGAATCCATGGCTCGCTCGGCGATTTGGCTGGGGTCTCAGACGACCGACGTTTGTTGTTGCTTGGTACCACCCGTCACGAACTGTTCCTCGCCATGGAGCGTCTGCGTGGACGCGTAGAAGAAGCGAAGCGTCGTGGAGACCGCACGGTGCTGTATGTTTTTTATTCGGGCCACGGTGGCGCGAACTCGCTCCGGATGCAAAATACGGAACTGCCCATGGCGCGTTTCAAGACTCTCATTCAAAGGATACCGTCGACCACAACGGTTGCATTTATCGATGCGTGTTATAGCGGTTCTTTGCTTCGCGGACGGGCCAAAGGCATGAAACTTCGTCCCGCCTTTGAGGTCTCATTCGAACATGAGGTCGGTCCCGAAGGCCGCGTTTATATTTCGTCGGCCACATCGACCGAAGTGGCTCAGGAGTCTGATTTGTTGCAGAGCTCTTACTTTACCCACCATCTCCTAAGCGGCTTGCGCGGCGCCGCCGACTCAGATCAAGATGGTTCCGTCACCCTCGCTGAGGTCTACCGCTACGTTTATCACCGCACGCTTGTCTCTTCGCATGGTGGAGCAGGTGTGGCACAGCATCCCAAAATGGATGCAGATTTGGTCGGCGAGGCGGAACTCGTTGTGACGCGTCTCGAACGCGCCAAAGCGACACTTCGGGTTCCGGCCGAGATGCTCGGGAGCGTGCTGGTTATCAACGATCGTTCGAGCCGAGTGATCGCTGAGGTCCAGAAAACACAAAAAAGGGAGGTGTCAATTTGCATTGTCCGTTGGCCATTACCGAGTTCAGCTACGCCGTAACAACCAGGTGTGGGCAGGGGAGTTCGGGGTCCCGTGGGGCGGCGTACACGTCCTCCGCCGAGACGAACTTGCCTTGCAGCCGCTGCATGTCGCTCTTCGAAAAGGGAATGCGCTCAATCCGCAAGTCTGGGAGTTGTCCGCCGGAGCTGTAATCGGGAAGATGGCGCTCAGCACACACAATGCGCTCAAGGGTGGCACCGTGGCCCTCGCTCGACACCTCGGGGGCCCCTGGCTTTTGCGTGCCCATTTGGAGGTGGCCACAGCGAATGGAGGCAACGCACTTTGGCGCTACAGCAACAACCAGTTCGGGGGTGGGCTCAGTGTGGGCTACGCAGTCGATCTCTATCCACTTGTCTTTAGGACTTGGCTTGGAGTCAACTACCTCGTCGCTCGGCAGGGTGTGGTCCGCCGGGTGAGCAGTCCCGATCCATCGCTTTCTTCAGCGAATCAAAGCGGATCGACCGATGCATTCGGGCCCGGCGTACAATTGGAGTTCCATCTTCCCATTCAGGGCCGCTGGTTCCTGGGTTTGTCGCCGGAGCTTCGCGCACTCGTTTTGCATGAGGATGAAGCGCGCGTACTCCGAGGTCAGTACACTTTGACGATTTTCGGGGGGTACAACCTGTGACGAGCGGGCGCGGCTCGATACCGGTCTGGTGTTTTTGGGCGATGGGCTTGTCGTTCCTAGGGTTGCTCTCGGCCTGTGGAGGCAGCGTCCATGGAGATGATTTCCTGGGACCTTCGATCTTCACGATCCCCGGCCGAATCAATACCGTCAGCATTACTGACGAGCCGTTCCCAGACGGTCTCGGGGGCGCTCTGGTTTGGCAAAGAGCTCAGGAAACAGACCTCGCAACGGAACACGAGGAACGCATTGACGGGCATTGTCAGCCGGTGAGTTTGAGGGCGTTTGCGTCCGGACGACTTGAGCTCGGACTCCACCAAACACCCCCAGCCTCGCTTCGCAACGCTGGTGGGATGATCTTTGCCGCCGCCCGAGTGGTCTTACATGACAGGGCTAACCGTTGTGATGTCGCGCGCGATCGCTGCGACTTGAAAGACGCGCAAATCTTTGCCGCCAGCAACGTTCTACTGCTTTACCGGGACGCGCGCATCAACGGAAACTGGCCCTTGTCGGGCAAAGAAGGCTGTACCCTTCCTCCTTTCGGATTCTCCTACATCGTGAGGCACGGCGACGCCTATCGCTGCATTCGAGACCTCGGATTTACGTGGTTCCAAGCGACCTCGGCCAAGAGCGCGCGATGCTCGAAACTTTCGCAGGAGTTGGGAGCTCCGTGAGGCCGTATGGTGCACCGATGGCTGCAAACAATTGCCCGGACCGGGGTCATGCTCGTGAAAACCCGTAAATGTGAAGAATCTCCCCGGCCTCCGTTGTGTTCTCCGGACAACCCCATGGTCCATCATGGGCGCCTCCCTGCCCGTTTTCGCAAACCCGGGGCGTCGTTTCACCCCAGACCGCCCGGGAGTGTCATCGCCAGCCAATGGGTCTGCGGCGAAAAAGCGTCGTAAAACCACATTGGCAGGCTCCTTGCGACTACACCCAGCCAGCAAGAATGGAATCAGTCATCCTCGGAACCCTGCAGAAGTCATGTGTACCGCCTTGTCGTTTCTCCACGTACTCCGGACGATGGTTGCTTCTGGTTGCGGTGATGGGCTGCCAACCGATCGTCAGCAGCACCGTCGACGGTACGGTCGACGAGGAGGCCTGTCTTGTCTCTACCGCTCAGGCATCCTTTAAGCCGGCTCGTGACATCGCTACGGGGAGTGTGCGTGGCGTGAGCGCGATGGATGCGGGGGATCTAGACGGTGATGGGCTGGGCGATGTGGTGGTGGCCGAGGGCGGAAAGCACGCGGGTGGCCGAAAGACATTCGCTTGGTTCAAAGCGCCGGCCACGATTGGCGGATCGTGGACTCGGTACAATATCAACAACAGCGCGCCACTCAAACCGTTCCTGGGTTCTGTGAAACTCGCAGACATGGACAAGGATGGCGACCTAGACGTGGTCTTGACGTCGGACAATCATTCGGGCTCCTCGAGTGCCATGAAGGCCGACGTCTTTGTCTTCGTGAACCCTGGTCCGAGCAACGTGAAGGGTACTTGGTCATTTCATAAGGTCAACACCAGTGAGCTCCCACTTTTTCATATCAATGATCTGGAAATCGCGGACATGGATGGTGATGGGAAAAAAGATATCATCTGTCGCAGCCTAACACCGAACCAAATCCATATCTTTTTTCAAAACGGTATCTCTTCTTACACAAAAAAGTCGATCAACACAGACATTGCCGACTCAGAAGGGCTGGGTGTAGGGCGTTTGGATGGCGATAACTTGCCCGATATTACGTTTACTGGGGTTTGGCTAAAATCCCCCAGCAACCCGCGCAGCCAGAACTATACGAGACTCAATATAGATTCGAACTTCAAGAACAAAAACCAAAATAGCAAAGAAGCGGTGGGTGATATTGACGGTGATGGGTTGAACGACGTCGTGATCGGACCTGCTGAGGCTTTTAGGGGTGGCGGTAACCACCATCTTGCCTGGTACAAGAACCCGGGCAACACGTCGAGCAGCAATTGGACAAAAACGATTATCAAGAGTGTGACGAACAACAATCATACGGTCAAGCTGGCGGACATCGACGATGACAACGATTTGGATGTTTTGGTTGGCATTCCTTGGGCCAACAACGTTGCGGCGGTTTCCGTGTTGGTCTACTACAATGGCGGATCGGGCAATTACAGTAGCACGCAAGTTGTCGCATCAGGCAAAGGTTTATATTCTGGGGTTGCTTACGATCTCGATGAAGATGGGGACTTAGACATCGTTGGGCAGAACACGTATGCAGGTACTTCTAAGCCCTACGTCTATGAGAACTTGCTCAGCGCGACACCGCCGATCAACCAAGCACCCACGGCCAAGGCCGGTGCCAACCAGACCATAGATCTGGCGCAAGGCCAAAACACCACATCCGTCACCCTCAGCGCCAGTGAATCGAGCGATTTAGACGGAACGATCGTGGCTTATCGCTGGACGGGCAGTCCTAATCCAGACGATGTGATCAGCCCCCACGTAGATTTGGGCATAGGCACACATCACTTTACTTTGGAGGTGGAAGACAACGATGGGGCGAAAGATACGGACACCGTTTCCATCACCATCAATCCTGGGCCAATGCCCAATGAAGCCCCCACCGCCAAGGCCGGTGCCAACCAGACCATTGACTTGGCGCAAGGCCAGACGACAACATCCGTCATACTGACTGCCAGTGCCTCCAGTGATTCGGACGGAACCCTTGTGGCCTACCGTTGGACGGGTAGTCCTAATCCAGAAGATGTGGTCAGCCCTCGCGTAAACTTGGGCGTAGGCACGTACGTCTTTACCTTGGAAGTTGAGGACAACGAAGGAGCGAAAGATACGGACACCGTTTCCATCACCATCAATCCTGCGCCAACACCCAATAAAGCACCCACGGCCGATGCCGGTGTGAACCAAACGATTGATCTGGTGCAAGGCCAAACAACAGTCTCTGTCACCCTAAGCGCAAGCGGGTCCAGTGATTCGGACGGATCGATTGTGGCCTATCGTTGGACGGGTAGTCCAATCCCAGACGATGTGGTCGACCCTCGCGTAAGCTTAGGCGTAGGGCGGCATGTTTTCACCTTAGAAGTGGAAGACAACGATGGGGCAAAAGATAGGGACACGGTTTCTATCACTGTCCATCCTGCCCCTAGAACCAATGAAGTCCCCACGGCCGATGCCGGCATGAACCAAACGATCCAGTTGGCTTCAGATCAAACAACGATATCCGTCACCCTCGACGCGAGTGAGTCGGATGATTCGGATGGAGCGATTGTGGCCTACCGTTGGACGGGCAGTCCAACCCCAGACGAAGTGGTTAGCCCTCGCGTGAGCTTGGGCGCAGGACGCCACGTCTTTACCTTAGAAGTCGAAGACAATGACGGAGCAAAAGATACGGATACCGTTGCCATCACCGTCAACCCCGTACCGACACAAAATCGCACACCCACGGCCGATGCCGGTGTGAATCGAACGATCGAGTTGGCTCCGGGCCAAACAACGATACCGTTTGCTCTGGACGCGAGCCGCTCAGCAGATCCGGACGGAACGATTGTGGCCTATCGCTGGTCAGGCATCCGGGACCCAGAAGACCGCATCAACCCCGTCGTAAACTTGAGCGCCGGAAGTCACGTCTTTACTCTGGAAGTCGAAGACAACGACGGGGCCAAAGACACAGACACGATTTCCATCACCGTCGTTTCAGTTGATAATGCGCCCGTGCTTCCACAAGCCTGCCCCCGCTAGGCCGTTCCGACCGGCGGACGCATTCGCTCAACGGCGAGCCCCCAGCGAGAGCGGCGCGGGGAATGGCAAAGAGCAGTACAAGCCGGCGGAACAGCTTTCGAACTTGGCGAAGAAAGTAGGATGCGGAGCTGGGCTTTGTGAGCGCCACCACGCGACGAATTCCTGTGAAAACGTTCTGGGCTTGCTCAGGCCCGGAGGTTACAAGGGATCCTCAGTTTTCTGAATCTGTCCGCGTCGGGGGTGCGCTATTCAATTTTTGCAACTGCGCGTAACTTGTTGAAATCGGTTTTCTGGACATGGCGTCGCAGTCTTGGCGCCAACCTTGCACCAGCACAGAAGCATGAATACCAAGAGAATCATTCGTATACTCATTGCATCTGCGCTCTTTGCCTGTGGAGGAGAACCCGAAACCGCCGAGCCCGACGGCGAAGAAAGCTTCACGATAGCAGAGTGCAAGGCCGCAGGCGGGATCCCTGTCGCCGATCCTGGCGATGGCAGCAGCCAGTGCGAAAGGAGGCGTATCGGCTATCTCAAACTCGGCATCGAAGGCGGTGTTTGCTGTGAGCCCTGAGGGAACCCGAGGATTCGCCCGTTGCGCACTGACGTTCAAAAGACCTCGATATCTTTCGAAGGAAGCGGGACACCCGGCTCTCTCTTGGTCAACGTCGCACGCGTGTACGAACCGGCTCCCCCAAAGGCGAGGAACCTATTGAGTGCCTTTGCTCAGAAATCTCTCCATGGACAAAGCACGTGACGTGGAGCGGGTCGTCGACATCTATCGACAATGCCTCGCGGAAATGGCAAACTCGCCAGCCCCCCCGGCAGACCGGGGGAGCTCAAGCGACTCTCAACCTAGTGAAGCTCGGTACCATCCGTCTGGCACCAATTCGCATCTCGGCTCCAGTCGGTACCATCGAAGTGACCTGATGCATCGGCGAAGTCGATCCACTTTCGCCCGGTCGAGACATCGTGACAAAGAAAATCGTCGGCGCCATCTCCGTTAAAATCACCGACGGACAGGCGAGACCCATTGGACCGGCACCAAGCGGCACTTAGGCGCCAATCGGTCCCCAAGAAGTACGCCCCAGTCGCCGCGAAATCGATCCATTTTTCGCCGGAAGTCGCATCGTGGCAGAGGAGATCATCTTGGCCATCTCCATTGAAGTCTCCGACCAGAAGACGTGCATCGCTCCCTCGGCACCAGACAGCGTTTCGCGACCAGTCGGTCCCTGAAAAATGCCCCGATCCATCCGCGACGTCGATCCATTTTTCACCGCTGGCAACATCGTGGCATAGAAGATCGTCGCGCCCGTCTCCATTGAAGTCTCCGACCAAAAGACGAGCGGTTTCGCGCTGACACCAACCCGTCGTTCGACTCCAGTTGGTTCCCCCGAACTCTCCGGCGGCATCCGCGAAATCGATCCACTTCTCGCCGCTGGCAATATCGTGGCACAGAAGGTCGTCGCGAGAGTCCCCATTGAAATCGCCGATGAGGAGACGAGCGGTGCCGCGGTTACACCAGCCGGCTTCCCGACTCCAATCGGTTCCATTAAATTGGCCATTCACGTCCGCAAAATCGATCCACTTTGTGCCCCCTCGGTTGTCGTGGCAAAGAAGATCTGTTCTGCCGTCTCCGTTGAAGTCTCCTTTGAAAAGCTCCGAACTGTCCGCCCGGCACCACCCGCCATCTCGATTCCAGTCGGTGCCCATAAACTGGCCCGAGGTGTTCGCAAAATCGATCCACTTTTCACCGGTGATCACGTCGTGGCACAAGATGTCGTCTTCTCCATCCCCGTTGTAGTCTCCAGCCCGCGGGGCATCGACGTATCGAGCGCCATACACAAAGTCGGCGCCACTGAGATCGGTGCCACTGAGTTCGACGGCGCCACCACAGTAGTTCATGATTGACGTGCCATCCCAATCCCCATACGTCGCGTTCCCGTTGGTCCCTTGGGGTGGCTCAGTGCAAGCGGCCGGTGTGTCCGGCCGATTATGCTCATGGGCAAAACTGAGAGCATGTCCGAACTCATGAAGGGCCACGGTTGTAATGCAGTCTTCGCGACTGAGACTGTTCGCGATACACCGCGACCACCGGCTCTCGGGCGCCGAGCCAAAGTCAAGTTCAATCGCGGTCGATGTTCCGTTGTCTCCTAAAAAAAAGGTTGCCATGCGGCTTCCGGGAATCAAACGGATGCCTCGAAAAACGGTGGAATCAAAAGGTGAGGGACAGTCATCCCATCCGACAAAATTCAAGTCGGCCGCCGAAGACCATGAACGTTGGCCACGCATCGCCGCTCTTACCCAGGCTTTTTCGTCATCGAAACCATCGCCGTCCCAACACACAGGAATGTCTCGCGTATCCCAGAGGGTATTGAGGCGATAGTAGAGCTCATCCGTGTCGTCCTTTTCATCTCCATCGTCGTTCTTGCGGTCGCATGCGACGAGCGCCATCAGCAGCGACACGCCCAAAGCGAAAAGGCCCCTCGGCCGCGGGTTCGAACGACGCTGACTCGGTAAAAGCAATCCATTGGTCTGTTGAGATGTCTCCATCGGAGACTCCTTTCTTGGAGGGCAGATGCGATCCAGCGCATCCCCGTTTATCTTGTAGTATCTTGATTGACTTCAAGGTTTGCGCGTCGACCGATCGCCGACACGGTTTCACATCAAACCGACGCGTGCATCACCACAGCTCCGGCCCTCCGTGGTGAATTCAAGAAGCGAGCCACTTTCACTAGGAGCCAAAAAATGCATTTATTCAAGACAGTTGTGCCACATGAGATCGTCTTGAACCGGTTCATCCGAACGAAATTCGAAACATTCGAACGAAATCCGAACATCTGAACGACACCCCGATGCCCAGTGGGTGACCGGCTCGATCCCAAGCGCGTATTGCGCAGCGATCGAGAAGAACCGCAGCGGGCAACGCCATACAAAGAAGAGCCGGTCGCGCCACGGCGCCTCGCCACCTCAGTACGCCGTTCACGCAACCGATTCTCGAAGACCCCTTGACCGAAGTCGCCGGCAGGCCGCGGGGCCACGGCGAGCGCACGACACCCCCTGGGGAATCACCGACGAACCTCCATCGGACCCGGTTCGTGCGCGAGCCCGAAAGCTATTTCTCTTGCGGTCTCCATAGCCGTCGTGGATAAAAGCCAGGCTCATTGTTGGGGGGGGGTAAACAGTGACCAACTTCGGAACACGGCCGAAAGGCCGAAACGCACAATGGACAACCGGCTTTGCAGCCCTTCTCGGGGTTCTTTTTGGCCCACCCGCTTTTGGACAAAACCTCCCACCGACACCCGGGTGGAACCTTGTTGCCCTCCCTTCGCCTGGTGATAACAAGGCCCCTTTCGGCGAGCATGTCCGGCTCTGGCACATTCTCCCAGACCCTGGGCGCCCCACCGCCTCTTTCGGACAAAGAAGTGTCGAAGCCTCGCGGCAAGAGGCGACGGTAAACCTCTACGAGCCGGACCCCCACCCGGGACGCTACGTCTGGATTCACGCCTCAGCGCCAAGCAACATCCCCCAAGGGCGCGCACCCAAGGACAGCCCCGACATGACCGTAGAACCCGGTTGGTCTCTCCTCGAAGTCCAAACCCATCTTCGGTACCAAGATCCAACCCTGCGTACCCTGCTTCGCTGGGACCCGGACACCCAGCGCTACCTGCCCATCGCCGTGGGCACCATGCTGGAGCCGGGCCGCGTGTACCTCGGCTACACAGACACCCCAACCACCCCCTTCACCAAGGCCTGCCTTCCCCGGGATATCACCGCGCCCATCGACTTCGAGGACGCAACGCGGCTGCTTCTGACCTGTCCGTTTGATCCGAGATCAGCCGCCATCATCCCTCGTCTGGCGTGGACCCATCGCCACCTCCCAACGGGCCCACCAAGACCTCAAGGCACAAGCCACCTCGTTCTGCACCACACCGGCACCGCCACCACGACAAACATCGTCGCCCTAGAAGATCTCTGGCTTCTGGACCGTGGTGCCCCAACATTCCCGTACCATTTTGTGGTGGCCCCGAACCACACGGGGCAATGGCAAATCTACGAAGGGCGTCCGATGCCCGGCCTCGCTGGACCGGATTCCCCCGCCCTTTTGCCCCAGAACATCCATATCGCGGTCATGGGCACCTACACGCCCATCCGCACCGCGGATCTCGAAGATACACACCTGGGATACACCGCTGAAGATCCGGCATCAAAACAACAGCCAGCGCTCACTGCGCTTTTGCGGCTCGCAGAGTTGGTTCTGTTCCTGAAACATCGACATCCAACCATTCGTGGGTTCTTGGAAAACGAAGCCATGGGCCAAAAAAGCACTGCTCCGCTCAGCCACTCGATGAAGCGGACCGCTTGGCCACCAGGCACCCGCCACATCGTTGATGCCCTCCAATCCCGCTACTTTCGCCCGGACGCCCCCTCGGACCAGTCTGAAACCTATCCCATCCCCCATGCCGAATCGACTTCCGAGTCGGACCAGGACGATCACATTTTTGTCGCCTGGGTCGAGCAAGGAAACGCGTCAACCACCCGAGACCGAATCGCAACCACCCAAGCCTTCTGGGGGAGAGAAGAGGGCGCTTCCCGCCCATCTCAGGGCCCCGAACATCGCCCTCAAGGCTCCATGCCAGCACCGGCTCCGAGCGGCGCGACGACACCACCGCCGGCCGGCGCGCAGCCTAACCAAAACCCCACGCTCGAAACAAGCGGGGCCGCAGATGGTCCCCTTGCCGAGTCAGCGGTCCTCATCTCGGGCCCACCGGACACAGCTTTGGGATGGTCCTCCCCGCCGCTGGCCCCGGCCAGCGCGCTCGCCTCCGTACCCCAAGACAGTTCCTATGATCTCGCGCAAGGCACGCGTTCTCTGGTCGTCCTGAAAGAACCAGCCCCGGTGAACAAACGAACCATCGACGGCAATCTACAACGAGCCCTCACCCTCAAAAACGATCTGCTTCGGTCCATCGATGGGCCTCGGCCGGTTACTACGGAACCCACTACTTCCCGAACAGCTTCCGCGACGCTTATATCGAAAAAAGCGACGCCCAAGAACGCGCTTACCACCTGGAGGCCACAACCGGGCTGATCCTGGGCCTCCATCGCTTCTCACGCGCACATCCCGACCGCGAGGCAAGCTTTGACCAGGAAGCCAAAGCCCTTTGGGGGGGCGTCCAAGACTTCGTTGGCGACCACGGTCTGGTGTACGCTGGCGTGCGCATCCAAGACCTATTCACGCCGCTGGAGTCCAGCACGTCCGCCCTGTGGTTTGTCGACGTGTACGATGCGCTCGAACAAGGGGATACCGCGCGGGACCGCCCCCTAAAAAGCTACGCCTACCATGTCGACCCCGGTGCCGTTGCAACCGCCCTCACCGCTTCATGGGCCGAGGTTCACGCGCGCTCGTACAAATCACCGCATTCGACCGAAGGTCATTTGACCCTCAATCCTCGGGCAAATGCACTCGGCCAAAGCGCGGCATGGTCTGGTCTTGCGTCACTCCAGGACGGAGCCGACCGGACCCAATACAAGGTGGTCCGACACATGATAGGGGTCGGAACAAAACGCGCATCATCCACCGAGACTGTTCCAGTCAATGCCGCCGAAGTCACGCTTCGCTTCGAAGTTTCGGACCGCACACGCGGTGGTGCCGAGGATCCGCGTGTATACCGCGCAGGAAAACTCACTGGAGAGGTTCGCGGGGCGCGGACTGCGTCCAGCGAACACTACGAAATCCACTTAAGCAAACTCGACACCGAACCCCAAAAAGAGGGCAGTCCCTCCCAGACTGAACCGACCGAATCGTTCCTCGGCGTCGTCCCCCTCGATCCTGAGACTGGGGCCTTTGCCTTCGAGCCCGAGGTCACGCTCGTAGGAGACAGCGTGCCCGTCGCGAAACTGGTCGCGAAAAACGACCCATCGACCGCGGTGGCAACAACGCCGGTGGTTCCTGCCCACCAAGACCCATCAACCATGCGGTTCGTAGGCATGCGCGACGGCTTTTTCTTTCACCGCCCCCCCCAAGGGCGGGGAACGCTGTCCTTGGTCATCCAGGATCCCAAAAACAAAAGCGACCGAACAGTCCATCTCACCTCCATGGGAGGCCCCCTCAAACCGCTTCTCCTTTTTGGCGACGCCGATGAACCTCCAAAAGCAAAAACCGAGGCCCAAGCCCTCGCCATTTTGGCCGCGACCAACTGGGGTGACATCCATACCGCCGAACAGTGGGTCTCGGGACTGCTCCAGACATTGGTTCTTGCCCGTAACCCCCCGCATGCAACCCGTGCGCACGTTCCTTCCATCGTAGATCCGAGAACGGGCGTCGCACTCACCGAAGAGTTCTCCTTGGATGCCCAGCTTTGGACCATCTACGCGCTGACGCGTTTTTACGCGATGCATCCCGCCCGCTTGGCCTCGTCCACGGGCGCTGAAAACAAGCTCCTTGCCAAGGCCTACGACGCAGCGGCCAAGCTCCTCGAGACCCTCGAGCGCGAGCATCTCGTTCGGCAAGGTCCGTACGTCTGGCTTTCACCAAAAGCACAAGGATCCGAAGCGCCCCGCCCCGAGCACACCGCACTCGTTCGGGAACCAAGGCCAGCGTTGATCATGCACCAAGCGCTGGCATATTTCGTTTGGCGTGAAGCCGAAAACGTGGGTCTCCTAAGCAACCTGCATACCGCTTCCCAACACTTCGAGCGCACGCTGCTCGAACGCGGCTGGAAGCAAGATGGAAGGCGGCCAAGGACCGTGCTCGGACAAGACCAGGGCCCCCACACGACCCCGGGCACCGCGGCGCTCTACAGCCTGTTTGCGAGTGCCGTCGGTGACGAAGCCAAAGCCGAAGACGCCGTCGACGCCGGCCTTCTTGCCCAGGCAGCCATCACTGAAGCGGCACGCACCAGCGCGCATACCGGGCCCGCGGTACCGTGGGGGCCCGCTACCCTGGCACCCTCACCCGCGGGCCCGGAAAACACACAAGCCCCAGGCGACCCAGACGGTCACGTGCAAGAGCTCAAGAACGCGTGGCGCACCCACCAGGAAAGCCACGAAGCGCTCGAATCTTGGGCCATGTGGATTTTGGCACTCAGAAAAAACAGCGCGCGAGACCCTCGGCTTGAAGACGTCGCGCTCGTTGCCCTCCAAGACGCCATGGAAGCAAGGACTTCCGAAAAAAGCCCCGCACCCACCCCCAGTCCGTCGACCTACACAAGCCTTCTTCTCGCCTACCATCCCCGAGGCTTTTTGGGGGTAGACAGCGGCCCCCACCTATGGGCGCCGAAGCTGCCGGTCCCCCGGGGCACGCGGGACATCGGCACCATGCGGCTTTTGGAGAAGCTCGATAGGGCCTATGTCGAAACGCTGGGGGCCATGTTTGCCTCGAACCCCCAGCCTGACCTCTTTGATGCCTTCGTCACCGAGCTTGCGCTGTTTCGGTTTATGCAAACGATGCTTGAGCAAGGCTTCCCACCCGACAGGTGGGCCACGCGCTTTCAGCCCGAGGAAAGACTTCAGCAAAACGTAGCCGAATTGAAAAACCTATGTGCGCCGGACAGCACGCTTTTTGGCCTTCGGCCCACGATGGAGCGCTACTTGGGCATCGGGTGCTCAAGTACGGTAGCGCTTTTCGAAGCGCACCTCATCCATCGCACCGGAGACGCCGAAGCGGACATCGGCACGCTGGTCCGGAGCCCAAGCGCCGCCGAACACGGCGCCTTATCGCACGCCCATGCCCTCACCCAAAGCATGGCATGGCTCTTGGCAGAAATCCCCATCCGAGACGGGCCTTACACCTCGGACGATGCGGTGTTGGGCCACGCTGGGGCGGCCGGCTTTTCAGGCCCCACGGTGACGAGCTGGGACGCCCCGAGTCTGGACAAGCCGCTCGGGCTGTCCATGCCGACCGCAGCCACCGACCCGGTCGCACGGTTCGAGATTCGAGACGCCCTTCGGGCTCGTCTCAAACATGCGGTGCGCGAGACGATTGCCCCTTTTTTGCGGGCATCGGGACCTGGTGTCCTGCGTTACGAGCGGTTCGGTGTGAGCCACCAGGCCGCGCTTCATCCCGAATCTTCGCACTACTGGCGCCGGGAGGCCATCGAGCTTCGGGTCTTGACCGATGCCATCAACGAGGCCCCACAGACCCACCGCGTGGCCTTCACCCTTGAGGGTGCGAAAAGTCCCTCGCCCAGGTTCACGACCACGCCCCAATCCAGAACCCGCCGGCGGACTTTTCGGCAGTTCGTCTATACCTACGCCGACGGCCACTTGCCGCGTGTCGCCGAAAAAACCGGCCTGCCTTTGCTCCATCTGCACCGCATGCACCATACCGGGCTCTTCGGTCCCCAAGACTTCGCCAAAATCGTCACGGCCTATACCTTGGACCAGAACACCCTCCACGACTGGACCAGCCAAATCCCACCTCTAGAGGCCGATCACGTCCCGAACAGCCATGAAGAGGGCCAAGGGGCAACGGAGCCAGCGTCCATACGATTGCCCTGGTATACACCCCAATTTCTTTCTGGGGGGCTTCAAGCGGTTCGGGCGATGACCCCGTGGCTCGGCCCCATCATCCGCCCGCTCTACGCTTTTCTTCCCGCACCGGTGGTCACGGCCCTCATGACCTGGATCCCGCCGGAACCCGTGCGTCAAAATGGCGTCACCCTACTCTACGTCCGCCGAGACGCCCCGTTCACGCCCGCCCTCGAAAAAGACCAAAACGGTTTGAGAAACGGCAGCCCCGAAGCCCCCTTTTTGTCCATCGACGAGGCCATTCAGTACGCAGAACACGAAGCGGCGGACAACCTCGACTTGGCCACGGCTTCAGGGCCCGTGATTATTGTGCAAGAGGGAGGCGCGCGCTGGACCCTGCGAAAACGAAGCTACGCCGACATTCTGGACATGGTGGTGTATGCCGACGGACAGCTCCAAGTCACCCGGAACCGCTCCTTTTCGAGGGTGACTTCGGCCTCGAAAACCGGGGCGTCCTCACTTTCCCGAAAGCCTATGACCACGACGACGTCGATGGCTTCCTTGTTTTCTGCCTGTCCAATGGGCGTCTTTTTCTCGTGGAGCAACTACCCCATTCCAGGATGGGCCAGAGAATGTGCCTTCATGGCTCGATTCAAAGGAAGGGAGGCCCGGTTCCATGAATACTCGGCCCTTTCCCCTTCGGCCCGGTACGAGCCCAACATCGCATACGACATGCATCCCGAGGCCCGCCTTGTCGAAAACTCCGCCGGCGAACTCGAAGCCATCGAGCTGGTGTTCGATGATGCAGGCCACGTGGGTAAAACGGAGAAAGTACAGGTATTCTTAGTCCGAACCGATGCCCTTTCCACCACGCCCATCGGCACCTTTCGGTTTCCCGCGCTCCACACATTCAAGGAGAGGAATGAGGTCGTGATCAAGCTCGAAGCGAAGGGCTTCCGGTTCGGCCAAGAGCCAAACGAGATCACCCTCCGAGAGTTCCTGACCACCGTCCAGGCCCACGAGCGGCTCACGCTGTCTTTTTCGGTCGTGGGTCACCTGGGAGAACTCCGAGAGCCTGTCTTCGGAGAATCGGAGCGCATCGACCTTCCGTTTTCGCCCTCGGGAGGCGATGACCCAGACGCCGTGGCCTTTGGGGCACGTCCGTGGTTCAGCCCTGCCTTTGGAGAAACCCAGGGCACGGCTACGGCCCTGGCGACATCGGAAGCGTCTCTTTGGGGACCGCGGCCCGAAGCCGTAGCCCATGTCGGCGTGTTCGCCACCGAGGCGGCCAAACAGCTTGGACTCAAAGAAGCGGTTCGGATAGCGCTGGTCGAGCTCGCGGGCATCATGGCCCTCAGCGGTTCGACGGTCATGCACCAAGACGAGATCAACGCCCTGGTCGATCGGGTTTTTGTGGATGACTTTCGGAACGTGGTCGTGGTCGAGGAGGACGCGCCCTTCACCGTACCCCTTGGCTACACCCTTGTGGGTTGGGCCCCCGAGCTTGACGCCCACACGGGGAAGGCGCTTTACGACTGGCCCACCGATGCCATCAGCCGCCACCCCACCGCGTGGGAGGAAGCCATCGCCCTCAGCCTCGTAGACAACCTCGGTTTCGGAGTCGATGTGCATCGGCGCGAAGAGGCGGCCCAGGGGCTACGCACCCACGTGGAAGGCTACGTTCCCCAGAACGTCATTCTTAAAAAAACCTGGGACGGGGTGGAGATCTACCGCAAACTGAACCTCGACTTTTCACTGGACCGACCACGGGGCCTCGTCCTCCACCTCGCGTCTACCGATGGGGCACCCGCCCTCGTCCATCATCAACCGGGGTCTTGGGCCAGCTGGTACGAAACCGAGGTGCTGGCGGCCGACATTCCTGAACCGCATCGCGAGGCCTACCTCCGCGCGGTGCATGCGTGGCTGCTCGACCACATCTTGGGAAGGCCGGGGCGCCCAAGCTTCCAAGAGTGGGCCCAAGCCGCCAAAAGGCGGATCCTCGGAACGTCCGCATCCGCACCTTCTTCAGCCACGCCCCAAGGGGAGACGGGCAATAACCCGCCGCCCCCCGAGCCCGTCCCGGGCGTCAACGCCCACGGAGGCGATGGCGGGCAAGGCACGTTTTGGCGGGGCCGGACGGTCCGCTGGGTGGACCCCCTCCCCCAACTCGTCACCCTTGGTCTTTGGGACTTGCCCTTTTCCTCCACCGACGGGGTCTTTGTGGAAGCCTTTCCTGCCATCGAAAAAAAGGCCGCAGCCCTTCGCCACCAGCCCGTGCGCCGGTACATGGGAACGCAAGCCATCGACGACCCTTCGGCATACCCAGCCGGCGTGTACGAATGGGACATCAAGCGCATTTATCGAAGTCTCCCCATCGCGAGCGAGGGCCCGACCTCCCTCGAAACCCAACTCGAAAAGCTCGTCCAACACGGCATCCAGCTTCATACACCCCTGAGGGTCTACACCCTTCCGAATGGACTTCAAGCCATTCATCCCGACGACCACGACGTGCTCGCCGCCATGAACCTCCTCGGGCAACAGAAAGTGCCCGTGCGCTTTGTCACCCCACCCTACGATTGGTCGGCGGTTCTGGACACCGGTATCACGCGACCGAAAGCACCCGCGAACACGCCCAGCCAAGTGACTGCGGCGAGGCTTCGCCTCGCCAGAAGCCACGTGCGCCAGATGACCTTCGTGCGGTCCCACCGCAGCTGGGACGATGTCTTCCACGGCATCGGGCTTCGGCCCTTGGGCGGCAAAAGCAGTCTGTGGGACCACCTTCAATCGCCCGAGGATTCCGGGTGGCTCGCAAGCTACCAGAACATCAATCGGTCCGCGCCCGGCCTCGGCCGGTCTGAAACGGTCGAGTCGATGACCAGCGAACACGCCCTTTATTTGGTCCGTCCTTCGGGCGGACTCCATCTCGGGACCGCCTTGGGCTACACCCCAGATGAGGACCAAGTGGTCCTCCGAGCCGTCGACGGAAACGACGTGCTTGCCGTGTACCTGCCCACCAGTCCCGACCAAGGCGTGTTCAAAATCAACACCACCGCCGAAAACCCGCTCCCCCACGCGTTCACCATGGCCACCCGATTGGAGCAAATCAGTCTCGCCCAGGTGCCCTTAGGTCCCGTGGATGCCGAGACCGTATCCCAGATGGTTGATGCCCTCGCCCACCAAAGACACTACGCCGCCCCGCTTTTGGGCATTCGTACCGAAGACGGGGATCTCACCCTCTTGAGTGATCCGGTGGAAGTCCATGCGCTGAAAGAAGAAGGAACATGGAGTCTGCCGGCAGCCATCATCGACTGGGGCACACTGCCTACGGCCGACCAAAAGCTCTTGATAGAGACCTACCGACTCTCGTCGACCGGCCACTGGACCCAAGAAGAAAACCCATCAGCCGCGCGCATCCACACGCCGGAGTTCCAAAGCACCCTGTTCCCACCCAGTACCGGTTCCCCCAAAATCATCCGCTTTTCTGAAGCCCCACCGGACCCGAACGCGCCGCTGGTGGTCGCGGTCGTGGTCGGCGATTTTCACAACGCGCCCAAGACCCTCGCACACATCCCCAAAACCAGTGCCAGCGGCGTCCGACATAGTGCGATCCTTCTGAAAGAACTGCATCGCCAAGCACCAGATTGGGGCGGGAACGTGCTCGTGCGCGGAATCCACGTCGGCTCGGCGGACAAGGCAAGCCCCAGTGACGTCGTGGGTGCCATCCGCGCTGCGGTGAACGGCGCGCTCGAGCTCCCCGCCACCGACGACGGCCGAGTGCGCAAGGTCATCAGCCTCAGCAGCGACTGGCGCTACCGCCCAAAGAACGCATTTGTCGGTACCAACACGCAAGATGCAGACCCACGCCATCGAGACATGGTGCGAGCGCTGCGCGAAGTTATCGCCGAAGCCCGCATGGCGGGCGTCATGATCGTCGCCCGCGCCGAAAGCGGCGCGGCGATGAGCGAAGCCATCGTCGAAGCCGGATACGGTCAAGACCATTTTCTCAACGTTGCCGGCACCACCAAAGCGTTCCCCGACCCCGAAGCATCGGCCAAGTCTTCCCGGTCTACGCAGGTGGACTTTCTCGCCCCTGGCCTCGCGCCTCTGATCACCGACGAGGGGGCCATCCTGGCCAAGGACCCGGCGGTCCCCACCGCAATCACCGCCGCCACCGCCGCCGCCGCCATCGTCGCCACCCTAAGCGCCGACGGCCCCCTTTCCATTCCCTTTGTGCCCAACCTTTTGAAAAGCCTCCTGTTGCCCAATCCTCGGGGCCCACACGAACCCGGCCAACTGGCCCCGGACAGGGTTCGAGAAGGCGTCTTTGCCCGTGTGCAAAAAAGGGTTCAGATCCTGCCCGGCATCGGTTCGAAGCATGTCACCGGGCCTGTCGATCCCCTATCTTTCAACACGATCGCGCATCATACCCGCAAAGCAAATCGGTTCTTCGTGATCCGAAACCTCCCGCAACCCGAAATGGTGCCCATCAGCAGCCTCGAGGGACACCCGGTGAGCGACAAAGAGACCCTCGTGCTTTTTCTCGACACGGAGCTTGTAGACGTCGTCGACGGTCGCGTCTGGAATGCGGGGATCAAAAGCGGCCACATTGCGGTCACGCCGGGAACCCCCACCAAGATCGGCTTTACCGGGGAACCCACCCTCCGCCTCGTGGGTCAAAAGTTTCATTTTCTCGATGTGAAGCCCAAATCTCGCGACCCGCGTTTCCTCTTCGGCGAACCGGGCCTCAATACGGATGGGCTTGTCGCCTCGGACTACACAAGAATCATCCACCATCGCGACGCGGTTCAAGGACAGGCCCCCACCCATCGCGTCAGACGCCTGCGGAAGGGCCTCGAAGTTTCCCCGCAAAAATATCCCGCGGGCGTGTTCGAGGCCTCCATCCATTCCATCTTCCGAGGCAGCGGCGTGAGCTTCTCGGGGCCTGGGAAGTTCGGGGGTCCAAGCCTCGAAACATGGCTTCAGACCCTGACCGAAACCGGACTCGACCTTGAAAACCCGGTTCATGTGTACTTCGACACCACGAGCTACGACAGCTTCTTCGTCTGGCCAGACGACCTTCCGCTGGTCGCCGCCATGAATCTTCTCGGCGAAACGAAAATCCCCCTCCGCGTCGTTCCGAGACCCGACGCCTGGCAGACATCCTTTAAGAACCGCGCGCCCGTCCCCAATGCAGACACACCGGAAGGGATCTCCTCAAACGCCTTACGTCAAGGGCAAGCAAAGGCAGACGTCACCCGATTCGCGATTGGGCCGAGCAACATCGACCATGTTTTTCAGCACGGCCTTCAGCCCGACGGAACCGATCCCAATCTCTTGAATCACGTCTGGAATACAGGTGCCAAAAGCGCCTGGCTGAGAACCTACGACTCGCCGGATGCTGTCACGTATTTCAAGGTGATGCCCGCCCCAAGCACCCTGTACTTGGTCCGATTCCAGGGCGGTATTTCCCTCACGATGGCAACCGGGATTGCCGACACCCAAACCGCGGTCCCAGGCATCCCTGCCCACGATGTGCTCGCTGCTTATCAGACGATCTCAGGGCAATCTCATTTTGTCGTCAACCCCCAAGCCCACAATCCGCTCCCGAACGAAGTCCGCTTTGCCGAATTCACGTTTCAACCCATTGAGGACCTCGACCTCACCCGCTTCGACCAAAAGGAAGTCCATTCTTTAGGCGAAACGCTCGATGCAGGCAACGTTCTCGAACCTCTTTTTATCCTGAAGGATGGACCCAAACTCGAAATCCTCGAAGGCAAATCGCGCGCCGTAGCCCTTCGCAGCATCGGCCGCAATGTCGTGCCCGCATTTGTCATCGACTGGGACAACGCAGACGACGCGACAAAACAAGAGATGACCAAATTTCTCTCCAAACGAAACCCTGTGAACCCCAAAGGGAACCCGCAATCCGCGTCGCTCCCGTTGGTCCCGAAAGCACCCCGATTCACCAAGGACCACGACATCGGCAACCGGGTGAAGATCCTGTTTGACGACGCTCTGTTCGACCCAGATCCCCAAAAACCGATTCTCAACGAGATCGTCGTCATCAGTACGCACCATCCCGAATACCTGAGCAAATCAGACAAAACGATGTTTTTGGGCAGCGAAAAAAGTGTCATCCACGCCTTGTTTGAGAGGCCACGACTCTTTTCCGTTGAAGCGCTCCCCGCAGACAAGCGATTCGAATCGATTGACCTCAGCGCCATGATGGACCCGGGCAGCGCCTATTACCGAGGGATCACCAAGGATCTTGGGAAGGGCGCACTCCCCAGGCTGCCGGCGGGCTGGTCTCGCAAAATCGCCTATCTGGTTTACGGAAAAGGGGAACCTTTTCACATTTCGCACACCGCAACCTTTGTCCCCAAAACCGTATCCTTGCCCATCACGTTCCAAAAACCGGTCATCGATGCCAAGGGTGTCTGGGAGAGCATCGACCTCAGCTTCTCCTATGCAGAGACCGGCTACCGCGCGAACCTCGCTGAGATCTATTTTTCCAGCATCGACCCCGAAGACCTTGGACACGGGCCTCAAGATTTCTTGCACTTCAAGATACCCCTCGACGCCCTGAGCACAACCCATCCCCACCGACTTGCGCTCACGGGTCCACAAAGAAGCGCCAAGGCTGGACTATCGGCACAGGACTACTTCGAATCACACCTGGGACCACAGTCGCCCTACGAGCTGTGGACCTCTGCTCGAATCCACGGCATTGTCTCGAATTCTTCGGACGTTTTCCGAGCGATTCAGATCGGACCGACGCGAGAAGGCAAACCCCAAAAGCTAGACATCAGCGGATGGGGGCTCCCTTCCATCCCGACCGAAGAACCCTAGCTCGCGCTCCAAGATGCCGCCCTTTCGACCGCGCGCATCCCTCGCGTGTCCCTCAGCCTTCTTCGGCCCGACGAGGGGCGCCCTCGCCCCATGAAGCCACCACCAAGGTCTCCACGTGACGGGTTTGCGGGAAAAGATCGAATGGTGTCACGCTTTCGAGCACCAGGGGGCGGCGCGCGCCAAGGTGCGCGAGGTCGCGCGCCAAAGATTCCGGGTTGCAGCTGATGTAGACAAGGACTCGGGGGTCCAGCGCCAAAATGCCATTCAAGACTTCGGGGGACGCGCCCTTCCGGGGAGGGTTCAGGACGACGGCATCGTAGGGTCCGGCGCATTCTTGAAGACGCGTTTCTACGGTTCCCTCCCAGCATTCAAGCTGCGACTCCAAGCCATTGTGGGTTGCCGATCGCCGGGCGGCTAGGACCGCGGACGGAACACACTCAATGGACCGCACCCTGAGGGCGCCGGCCCGGGCAAGAACCAAGCTCAGCCCACCGGAGCCTGCGTACAAATCCAAGATTCGTTTGCCCTTGGGGTTGAGGCGCTCGACCAGTCGGGTGTAGAGCACATCGGCGGCAAGCGGGTTCACTTGGGCGAAAGCTCCGGCATCGATCTCTTGGTCGATGCCGCCGATGCGTTCATAGAGCGGGCCGTCTTGGGCGAGCTCGACGAAGGCACCGCCTGCGTCGAAGATGTTGTTTCCTGGGGAGTCGTTGGGATGAAAAACCACCTTGGCCACATCTTCACGCGCCCCGAGATGCGCGGCCAGCGAACCCAAGGAAGCACCTTCCCCTGACCGGGCCACCAACACCACGATGGCGCGTTTTTCGGAGACCGAAGCCCGAATGACCACGTAACGAAGCCCGGGGCAAACTGCCGAAGCAAGGTGCCGACGAATGCCGTCGGCAATGGCCTCCACCGTCTCCGCGTGCACGGGGCAACCCTCCATATCCACAAGCTCGTGGGTGCGAGGCCGATAAGACCCAAGAACCCCGCCCGGACCGACCACAAACTTGGCCAGGGCCCGACTTTTGAGCGCTTGGGGCGCGGCAACCACGCGGTCTACGCGGGCCAGCGGCAAACCCAGCGCGGCCGCGACCCGATGCCGCTTAAATCGGTGCTGAAAAGATTGCGCGGCGTGAAGAAAATCACAGCCACCGCACACGTCGGCATGGCTGCAGGGCACGTCTGTCCGATCGGGTGAAGGCTCGAGTACGGACAACAAGCGCCCGTGCCTCAGACCATCTTGGCCCACATGCTCCACTTGAACTTGAACCCGTTCGCGGGGAAGCACCCCCTTGAGCCGCACGCGGACCCCGCCCTTGGTCCGTCCCTGGCCGAAGGTGGCGGAATCAAGCGGCGCGCCCACCCGCACCACCGCCCGATCCCCAACCCCGGGCACTTGCATCTTGGTGCGACCCACCTGGCCCGCACGCTGGGACCGAAGCCTCGGACCCGTCAAGCATCAACCGACCGGAGGCCGCCCGAAAAACGCAAGTTCATCCCGAAGCTCACCCGGATGGGTCCGAACCGATTTGGGTGGTGTGCGGGGGCGGTTCGCTCTGGGCAGAACTCCGTGGGGGTGCTAGAGTCGCGCCTTTGGACGCCCTTGGTACGCCGCCGTCCGAGCACGCCCGGCGCATACGCGACTATTTCAAGCGGTACCGGCGCCCGTTTGTGTGGGGCATCGTCTGTTTGACCCTGACCCAAGCGCTGGCGCTCTCGGCGCCTCAACTCCTGCGGATCGCGACCGATGCCATCATCGCCCAAGAGGGCGACACGGTGAAAGAAGCGGCTTTGGGCCTCATGCTGGTGGCGCTCCTCGGGGCAGCGAGCCGCATTGCGTCGCGGATCCTTATCTTTCAGAGCGGCCGGCGGGTCGAGTACGACATCCGAAACGACTGCTTTGACCATCTGTCAAAACTCGCACCCTCGTTTTACCAGAAGATGCCCCTCGGCCAAGTCATGAGCCGAATGGTGAACGATCTGACCCAAGTTCGCCTACTCCTGGGTCCCGGCGTCCTGAACACCACCAACACGGCTTTGGTGTACCTCGTGGCTCTGCCTCTGCTCTTTTTGACCGACGCCGAACTCGCGCTGTACGCCCTGAGCCCGATGCCTCTTCTTTTGTTCACCGGGCAGCGGTTTTCGGGCCGGCTCTATGCGTACAATCGCGAAGCCCAAGAGCGGCTCGGGCGCTTGTCGACCAAAGTTCAAGAGAACCTCTCGGGCGTGATGACCGTGCGGGTCTACGGACAAGAAGATGCTGAAACCGATGTGGCCAAAAAACTTGCTGACGAATATGTGGAGGTCAATGTCAAGTTGGCAGCCCTTCGCGGCGTCCTCTTCCCGCTCATGGGCCTCGCGGGTGCCCTCGGCACCGTTGTGGTCCTCTATGTAGGGGGTCGCCGCATCGCCCGCGGGGAGATGACGGTGGGAGAATTTGTCCAGTTCAATGCCTATCTGGCGGCGCTCACCTGGCCCACCATCGCCCTCGGCTGGATGCTCGCGCTGTGGCAGCGCGGCATGGCCGCGCTCGACCGCATCAATCAAATCTTTGTCATTCAGCCGTCGATTGTGGATGGTCCGGCCTCTCCCAAACCCTTTCTGGGTGACATCGAGCTCAAGAACCTGACCTTTTCGTATCCGAAGAGCACCAAGCCGGTCCTAAAAAACCTCACCCTCAGGATTGAGGCGGGGCAAACCGTGGTGATCGTCGGACGCACCGGATCCGGAAAATCGACGCTCCTGAAGATCCTGGCTCGGCAGCTCGAAGTGCCTGCGGGTGCGCTGTTTGTGGACGGGCTAGACGCCCTCGAGCTGCCTTTGTCCCACACCCGAGGGACCCTTGGTTATGCCCCCCAGGACAGTTTTCTGTTTTCACGATCCCTCTACGAAAACGTGGCCTTCGGAAAACCAGGCGCGCTCGAACCCGAAGTGCGCGAGGCCTCGAGGCGTGCACAGCTGGAAGACGACCTCGGTGCCCTCCCCGATGGCCTGAACACCCTGGTCGGTGAACGGGGCATCACCCTATCGGGCGGCCAGAGGCAACGCACGACCTTGGCACGCGCCCTCTTGGTCGAGCCCAGACTCCTGCTGCTCGACGACACGCTGTCCGCTGTAGACTCCGAAACCGAGTCCCGAATTTTGAAAGAACTCCACGCGGCTTCCGTCAAGCGAACCACGGTGGTGGCGACCCACCGGTTGGCTTTCGCCAAAAATGCGGACCAGATTCTGGTCCTCGAAGAAGGCGAGCTTCGCGAACAGGGTACCGAGGCCCAGCTGCTTGCGGCCCAAGGTTTGTACAAAAAAATGCATGATCGGCAGCGCATCCGCGAAGCCCTCGAAAGCCGAGCCCAAAGCCAATCAAGGACGGGGCTCCCCGCGTGAGTACCGCCACCGAAACCCCTGCCCAAGGGCCCCGCCGGCGATCCAAGGAAGTCGACGTCGAATTTGGCAAGGCGTTCGATCTATTTCTTATCCGGAGGCTGATGCCCTTCATCAAGCCCTATCGGCGGCTCTTTCTCGTCGGCCTCCTGAGCTATCCGGTGGTCTCTTTGCTCCATTTGGTGCAGCCCTACCTGGTCAAGGTCGCCATCGACGACCATCTGCTGACCAAAGAGCTCGAGGGTTTTGGCACCCTCGTCGTCCTGTTCATCGTCTCGGTGGTTTTTGAGTTCCTTGCGCGATTTGGCCAAGCGGTGCTCACCCAGATCCTCGGACAACGGATCACCCGGGATCTTCGGGTGGCGCTGTTTCAAAAACTGCAGAGCGTCGATTTGGCCTACATCGAGAAGAACCCCGTCGGAAGGTTGATCACCAGAGTCACCAACGACGTCGAAGCCCTGTCTGAACTCTTTTCCGCAGGCGCGATCAGCATCATCGGAGATTTTGTCACCCTCATTGGGATCATCGTGATGATGCTCATCCTCGACTGGCGACTGACCCTTTTTGCCTTCACCGCCCTTCCGCCCCTGATCCTCATCATCGCCATCATGCGAAAATACGCCCGCGAGGCTTTTCGCAACATTCGCATCCACATTGCCCGCATCAATGCCTTCTTGAACGAAGCCATCTCAGGGATGTCTTTAGTCCAATCTTTCCGCCAAGAGCGGGCCATGATGGCCGAATTCAAGGAAATCAACGGCGCGTACCGAAACGCCAACTTTTCGGCGATTCGGTACGACGCCATGACCTACGCCATCGTCGAGGCCATCGCGACCGCGGCCACCGCGCTTCTTCTGTTCTTGGGGCTCAGCCTCTTTGAAACCGGACTGGTCGAAATCGGCGTCTTTGTGGCCTTCGTCGATTACCTTAGGCGGTTCTTCACGCCGATCACCGAGCTGTCCACCAAATACACCCTACTTCAGTCCGCCATGGCCTCCGCGGAACGAAGCGTAGAACTCCTAGACGAAACCCCAAGTGTCACCGACGAAGCCGCCACCCAGACCCTCGGCCCCTTCCAGGAGACCATCCGGTTCGAGCACCTGAGCTTTCGCTACCACCCGGAAGGTCCCGATGTCCTCACCGATCTTGACCTCACCATCAAGCGCGGGGAAAAAATCGCCATCGTGGGCCCCACGGGCTCCGGAAAGTCGACGGTCGTCAAACTCCTGGCGCGATTTTACGACCCAAGCGCCGGATGCATCCGCATCGACGGCGTCGACCTTCGTCATATACCCCTCCAGAACCTTCGAGAACGCCTGGCCATTGTCCTTCAAGACCCTTACCTGTTTGACGCCACCATTCGTGAAAACATCGCCTTCGGCAGCCCCGACGTCGAAGCGGACGTCCTCGAAGAGGCCGCCGAACGTACCCGTGCCATCGAAGTCATTCGCCAGCAAGAAGACGGCTGGGACACGATGGTTGGCGAGCGGGGCTCGCGCCTGAGCTCAGGACAAAGGCAGGTGGTCGCCTTCGCGCGGGCCCTGGCCATGGATCCGGAGATCCTCATCTTGGACGAAGCCACAAGCTCCGTGGATCCGGAGACCGAGGCCCTCATCCAAAAAGGCCTCGAAGCCCTGATTCGAGACCGGACCTCCATCATCATCGCCCATCGATTGTCTACGATCCGACACGTGGACCGAATTTTTGTGCTCGTCGGCGGCCAGGTTGTCGAGGAAGGTTCCCACGACATGCTTATCCAACAAGAGGGCGTCTATCGTAAGCTCTACGAGCTCCAGTTCGCGGACACCCTCGCCGCCTGAGCCTTGGACGGGCGTCGAGCTTCAGGTATCCCCGCCTCGATGCCGCGCACGAAAGCGCTTCAGGAGAACCGCCGGCACATACGCCCGTTTTCTCGCGCGATGGGCGGCCGCTGGCTTACGAACGGTGCGGTCAGGCCCCACGCTCGAGCGCATCCACACCACGCCGTATTCTCGATGGGTCTTCATAGCCTCACGCTCGAGGCTTCAACATAGGCTCTGGTTGCATGTATGTCAATTCAGCATGCATCTGTTTGGCCACTCCAAAGAAAATGGCCCCAAGATATCCCAAAATATGCCTTCGCTGTTCACCCACCGCTATGCGTCAAAAGATCAACACCGCCCATGCCCACCAAGACCACGCCTGGTCCGTGGAATGAGGGTTTTGACCGAAGCGATCGCGCTTGTTCGGTTCGGACACCGGGGCTCTGCAATCTTCCTGTCGCCAGGGTTCCAAAAGCGCGATGGCCGGTGTCCGAAACGGGTTGACAGAAGACGTCATCGGAACGCTTATCGGCGCCGGCCACGCGGACCGAGATCGACACGCCCGGTCCTGAGACACCCGCGCAACCAACACAAACGTGGGCGCCTTCGCGATGGCCCTTGGGGGGAATATGATTGGGCATCGTGCGCGTTTCGACCAACCGGAAAGACGAGGGTGGCGAGTCGGGCTCCGGCACGCGCTGGTCGCCGGCCTCCTGTGGGCCTCGGCCGCAAGGGCTCAGGCCGCTACGACGTCACCCGCGAAGCGAACGTTCGCACCCGGATGGAACATCGTCAGTGATCCGCTCGTAGACCCCTTCGCACTCTTCTTCGCACTTCAGGATGGGGGGCTCTCCCTTTGGGCGCTCAACCCTACTTCACCCACAGGACCCAAGAACGTCGAAGAAAGAACCGCGCCACAGCCATCGGATCAGGGCTACTGGGTCTGGTCGCCCCATCCGGTCACCGTTGCGCTTCAAGTTCCGGTCAAGGGCACCCACCGCGGGCATCCCACTTCGGCCGAGGACGGATGGCACTTTGTGAGTCCCTCCAAAACCGCCGCCTACGGCGATCCACGGATGGCACAAGTGGTCGGCTGGAACGCCCAAGAGCAAAGCTTCAGGCGCCTGCGGCTGGGGGAGTCATTGCTTCGGGGCCACGGGTACTGGGTGAAAAACCAAACGCCCCCCGAAAACGCGCCCCAGACGTGTCTACCCAACACCTGGAGCTTCGAAGATGCAAAAACGGTCATTGGTGCTTGTCCGGTTCCAGGCGATGGGTCAAGAATCATTGCCCGAAACACCTGGAGCCTGGCGCAGTCTAGACCGCCCTACGAACCGAGCCATCCCGGCTCACCAGAGGCTGCACCCACCGAACCTCCGAACCGCACGCGCATCATCCTTGAGCCCACGGCGAGCGCGTTCCGCGCGCCGTTCGCGGCGCTCGAAGGTAGCCAGACGGAAACGCAAAAAAAGGCCGGCCTTGATGCCCACTTCGTCATCGCCCAAAGCGCCGAAGGCCACTTCGAAATCTACGAAGGCCTGCCAAGGTACGGGGGGGGGCCGAACGCGCTGGCCCACACCGACATCCGCGTCGCCATCATGGGCCCATACGAACAGAGCCAAGGGCAAAATGATGAAGGCCCACCCCACGGCTTTGACGCCGATGCCCCCGAATCGCTGCGGCAGCCGCCGCTGAGTGCGGTCTTGCGCCTCATCGAACTGGTCGCCTATCTCAGCGCCTTCGAGACGCCGACCGACATCGTATCCCAGACTCGCTCGACCCACATCCAAACCGAACACTTGGTCCAGGCCCTCCAAAAGCGATTTTTTGATCCCCAGCCACCCCAAAACCAGGCCCCCCTCCCCTTATCGCCCCCACCCAAGATCGGTCGTCGGCCCCAAGCTCCCGCACTCTTTGTTTTCAGGCCATCCGAAGATGTCGTGTATACCGATCAAGACTGGTTTGCCGTGGGGGGCGAGGTCTTCGGCGAGGATTTCGTCGGCCTGAGCATCAACCGCATGGTCGTCGCCGAAAAGCGCACCAGCTTCCTCGAGGTTCTTTTCCTTGCCCCGGGCGAAAACCACTTCACCTTCGTGGCCTGGGGGCGGGACGGCCAAAGCCGCAAGGTGGAGCGAACCATCGTTCGCACCGCGGCCCCCGAGGGCGATGCCCGTGCCCAAGCCGCCTCGGCGGTAGACGCCACCGATGACCGACGTCCTCCGATCGTCATACGCACCCACCCCACCCGCGACATCGTCTATACCCGGGCGCCGCACGCCCACATCGAAGGCACCACCAGCGATGACGACTTTTGGGGCCTGAGCGTCAATGGGCTCCTCATCGGCACCGAAAGCGGCTCATTTTCTCATCCGATTCAGCTGAGCCAAGCACCCCCATCCACTACGGTCACCGTTTCGGCGCGAGACGCTTCGGGCAATACGACCACGGACACGGTGACGTGGATTCTCGACACCGAAGCCCCCCAAATTTTCCTTTCGCACCGCGCACACATCGTCACCCATGAAGCCCAGTTCGTTCTTCGGGGTTCGGTCTTTGATCCCCATCTCGGCGACGTCTTTCTCCGCACAGCCGCCACCGCAACCCGCACGTTGGCACTGACCGACGGCCGCTTCGAATCGATCGTGTCGCTTGAGGAAGGCCACAACGTCTTTGTCGTCCATGCATCAGATCTTGCGGGCAACCAACGTTCGAAGGAAATCATCGTGACCTACGCGCGTCACCCCGTTGCGCGCACCCGGCCGAGCCCGCCGACCGGACTGTCGGCCACCGGCGCGGACAAGCGTGTTCGCCTATGGTGGTCGCACCCCACGCGGTTCGAGGATGGCATCCCTATTCCTCGGGGCCTACACCCCACCTACACCCTCTATCGGGACGGTCTCGAAGTCACAAAAACCGCAAGCCGCCACCATGAGGACCATCCACCGGGTGACCAGCAGCGCGTTCGCTACCACGTGACTGCACGATTCCAAGATGAGGGCGGCCTCGTCCTGGAGTCTGTCCCTTCAGAGCCCGTGACCATCGACGTCACACCCCCACCCCCGGCGCCATCCCCGGGAACGTTTGAGGCCCCGAGCCCACTCACCGACGGGTCTCGGACCGAGACCCTCCCCCAGACGGCGCTGTCGGTCCATCGCGGCAAAACCTACGCACACGTGGCCTTTGTGGCCAGCGACGAGGACCATGAAGAAATCCGGTATGCCCAAAGCGACCGGGCCGGGAAACCGGGCACCTTTCGGACCGCACTGCCCATCGCGTCCGTTCCTGCCGACCTTCACATCACCGACCTCGCCCTTTCGGCCCGGGGGTCACAGGTTTCCATCGCGTGGATCCAAAGCCCCAAAAACGAACACGGCGGAGGGGGCAGTGGTCTTTACGTCTCCATCAGCCAAAACGGGGGCCAAAGCTTTGATGAAGCGCGTGCCGTGGGCGAGTCCCACGTTCCGAACCATTGGAAACGGGGTTTGGGCGTTGGCTACGATCGCCAGGGTCACCACCATTTGGTGTGGGGCGAGCGCAACAAGATCTACTACTTGAAAAACCTCGATGGGCCACCGAGCAACGTGTTTGATGTGCGGGTACGCGAAGCCGCCACCGAACGCATCAAGTACCAAGCCCAATATGAGCCTGGCAAGACCGGCTGCGAATGCCCCAACTGCTGGTGCGATGAGTCCTATCGTTTGAGCGAAGAGCCGGACCCCAAGAATGAAAACCGCCCCATCGGGCCCTACGTCTATCGAATCGAAGACCGCTACATGGCTCAACCGGCTCTTCACATCGACGATGAAAAGGTGACGATCATCGGCCGCCAGGTCCGCATGTGGGACAACAAGGCGGTGCCAAACCCCGCCTGGGAAACGATGGTGCAAACCCCGGTCTACGACCCCATCATCGTTCAAAGGTTGCGTCCCACCCGTTTGGTCGTGGGCTTTCGGTCCACCTGGAAACAGGCCCAAGAACCAGGCGATGAAGGCCTTCTCGAGACCTTGGGCTACGCGCATCAATACCTCTATTCGGGTACCTGGCATGAACGGGAGTCCATTTTGGTGGCCCAGCGCCCCCTCGAAGAAGGCGCCTGGGCGGATCACCCCCAAGCACCCTATGTGACCGGCCGATGGTCTGACGACACGTTCACCGACTGGCGCATCTCATCGGTCACCCACGGATGGGCGCCCCAAGACACGCATCCTCTGTTGTATCCCAAGGTCCACAGCGCACAAGGCAACACCATGGTCGCCGTCTTCGAACAGGGCCCATCGTCGTCGCCCGGCCGCGCGGGCCACAACGCCCTGTACACCACCCACTCCGCCGACGGCGGCCTCAGGTGGTCGCCGCCCCAAGCCGTAGCGACGGGTTACCTGCCTCAGGTCGCCGTCGCCCACCCGAATGAAACGCTCCTGCTGTTCTACGCAAAAAAGAATCCAGACGCGCCCGGAGAAATTCAGGCCGTTCGCAAGACCGCGGGCCACGCTTACAGCAGCCCCGCGACCTTGAATCACAAACCCCCAAGACCCATCCACTGGAAAAGCCACGTCGAAACGGCGGATAAGCTGCCCGGCGCGCCGGCTTTGAGCGCCCACCAAGAACTCTTTTTTGCCGCCTGGGTGCGAAAGGGTGAAGCGCGCAGAGGCGACCATATCGTCACCGCTCGAGCGTCGCGCGACGCCACCTTCGCCCACTTGGACCTCGCGTTGCCCGAAGCGCTTACCCGCGGAAAAGGTGCCGCGTTGACAGTCGTGTCCGAAAACAAGTTTCACATGCGACTTTCCTCCCACGGTCCCGTCCACATCTCGCAAAGCGCGCCCCACGGCGTTTCATCCCCGACGGGCGCGTCGTCCCGAGAGGGGCCCGCCACGGAGCACCCGGCGGTCGAAATTGCGCTCCACCAAGGGGTCGGCCGCGTGGTCGCTGCGCTGGCCTCGGTCCCGGTCGCACCCTTTTTTGGCGAGGCGTCGCTCGCCGAGTCCTCGTTCGAAGCCACGTTGTCCACATCGCCGGACGCACCGCGTTTCGAAATCCTCGCCACCCAAAAGGAGGGCAACGTCCACACCCACTATGACCAGGCCCTCATCCACCGAAACGAACTCCTCAAGCAGAAGACCGGTCGTGCCGGCGGGGTGTTCTTTTACCAGGTGGAGTACCAGCCCGATAAAGACCAGGACGACCCCGACACAAGCCGCGACGCCCACTATCTGGCCGGCTTTGACCGTGTGTGGGTGTACACGCAGGGCATCACGTTGGCCCAGCTGGCCCGAAGGCCAACACACGGAGCAGAGGCCCTGGGGCTGGCCCGCTACCTTTGCCACCACGCGGTGCGAAAAGAAGGAAGCCACATCATCTTGGGGTGGCCATTTTCATGGAACACCGACCGAGACGGCTGGCAAGACGCACGCTTGGTGACCGGCGCCACCGCGTGGGCCATTCAAGGGCTGGGGGTGTTTATCGCCTCGGCGGCCTTTCACCAAGCCCCAGCCGTGGACCGAAGCCAGATCAAAGACTGTTATGCCCACGCGCTCGTCGGCCTCCAAGACCACCGCCGCCGCCTGCCCGTGAGCGGGGGCGGTACCGGGAGTCTGATGACCGCGGGGTGGACCACCGCAGGCCTTGAAAACGTGGGCACGCCCCACCTCGTGGCCTCGTTATCCAAGCCAAAGGGCTCCAAGAATTCCAACTTCGAACCGTGGACGTCTTCTCATCGCTTCTCATATTACAGCGTACTCGATGCCATCGGGTACCCGGCGTTTTCACAGACCCCCATCCGCATGTGCGTCAACGGCCCCGGCACCGATTGTGACGCCCACCCCCCAAACGGTCCCCCTTGGGAGGACTTCCTCATCGAGCATGAGGCCCAATGGGCGGCCCTGAAGACCCGCACCCAAGCGTCCAACGTAGTCACCGAACACAACCTCGACGTGCTGAGTGTGTTGAACCATGCCCTCAGCGAAGAAGATGCCCTTGGACCCGAGGATCAAGGTGAAAGGACCCGCTGGCGCGAACATTTGACCACCTGGCGAAACGAACTCCGCGACGGCATCTTCGACCATCTTTGGGACGAAGAGGGCTGGAAACAGGAGTTTGCGGAGGCCCTCGCAACCCTCGACGCCGCCCCACCCTCCCAGGCACTGACCCGCGCCCAAAAGGAATCGCAAACGCGCCGGATGCACGCCATGGACGAAGCCCTCGCAAAAGACACCCTCGGCCGAATGGTCACCGGCGGGCGCCTCACGCGAGACGAACAAGGCGACTTCCTTCTTCATGCCAGTCAGCACACCGCCATCGACAACTGCAGTTGGCTGTCTTTGTCGGTTCAGTATGGGGAGCTGGAAGCGGTGCACACCGACCGTCTGGCTCGGTGCCTGGAGTACACCATCCTCCAGTTCGCCAAGGAGCTCAGCTTTGGGGAGGACCTATGTGATCCCTACAAAGCCAGCTGCCCGCCCAAAAAAACCTATCGAGGAACCCATTATTTCCAGAATGCCTTCCGGGACCCGTACATCGAACCCAGTTCGCTGCAGACCTCTTCGTATCATTTGGAGGCCACAATGGGTCTTATCTTGGGTCTCTTTCGCTTTGCCCAAGCCCACCCCGAACATCCGGCGTCGGGCATGTTCCTCCGTGAAGCGCATCACCTCTGGGCGGGTGCGCAAGGTTTTGTGCGCGACCACGGTTTTGTCTACTCGAGCCAACGCATTCAAGACCTATCCGCCGTGTTGGTGTCGAGCACCGCCCTCGTATGGTTTATTGACGTCTACGATGAACTCCAAAAAGCGAACCGTGGCCAGGACAGCCTCCTCAAACCCTACGACCGCGTCGGCAGCGCCCAACTTTTGAGCACACAGAGAGTCGGCCAGGCGCTATCCAGAATCCAAGAGGCCTCAACCGATCTTGTTGATTCGGGCCTCACGAAAGGCGACCGAAGGGCCTATACTTTGCTGATGGACCAAGCGTTGGCGTTGCTCGTGGCAACCAACCAAGGCCATGAAAACCGTGCGATCGCTCTGGCAAACGGACTGTTGTCGATGCGGGAAGACACGTTTTGGCATGCGGTCTTGCGGGACAGCCTCGAACCCCTAGACCCTGAAAAACTTAGCCTCGAGGAATCGATGCTCGCGCTCTATGCCCTCGCCTGGTTTGTGCACCGATACCCGGCGACCGAAAGAGCCTTAAATGTGGAGTCGGTGCTCATCGAGGACCTGGAGTTCTTCTTAAAAACCTACGTGGTCTCTCAAGACGGACCGCTTGCGGGCCTGTTTCGAAGGCCTGAAGACCTCAAGGTGGCGAACCTCGAAGACAACCTCATGGCCTACTTTGCCCTGAGCCTGTCCCGGAGCCTTCTTGGCGGTACCCCTTTTGGCCCCACCTTGCTCGGCGCCCACCCCCCCCTAACCGAAGGCCTCATCAGGCTCTGCGGACTCTCGAGCGGAGCTCTGCCCGCCCGCTGGGCCGGCGAATGGGGCATCGACAAAAGTGCCCTCGACGGGTGGCGAGCCCTCATGCCCTGTGGCCTTTTTGCGGCCCATCTCGGCGCCACCGAAAGCGCGCTGAGCCTCATCGAGGCGGGACAAGCGCTCGAGTCCCCTAAAACGTGGTACCCAAACACCCAAAATCCACCGCGCGGGGACGAAAAGACGGCGGCTGCCACCCACCGAATGTGGGGCCTTTTGGCCAAACGGGCCCTCGCTGCCATCGATCCCCGACAGGATGAAATCGTCCGGGTTGATCTCGCGTCCGCGAACCCAGCGGACGGGCCCCTGACCGAGGCCCTGGTGACGGCGCTGGTCGATTTGCCTCAAGGGGTTTTGGGGGCAAAAAGACCGCCCCTGACCCGTGCCCAGGCGACAACCCTCAAGCGCACCATCCCCCCCGAGGCGCGCGGCCAGTTGATCACCGCCCTTGCGGATCGATTCCTCGAAACCGTGGCGGCCCTCCTTTCGTCGACGTTTCGGGCGAGGCACTTCGACACCCTCCTCACGGAAATGGTGACCCTAAAAAAAAGCGCGGACCAGGTGCGTCAAGCCGACGCTCAGGCGTCTCGAGACGATCGCTTCAGAGCAATGAAAACCTTGTTGCTGCGTGGCCTTTGTGCGTCTGATGCCTTGATTCACCAAGGGTCCCTGTCGATAGAAGAACGCCTCGGGCTCGGATGCAAAACCACCATGGTTGCGCTCCGGCAGCTTTTTGCGGCGCGGGGCGCGCTCGACCGAGACACGTGGATTTTGACACTCGAAAGCACCAACAGCCAAACCCCCTGGGACCCATCCCTCGCGCTAACACCCCAAAAACCCAACCCGACCGACGGCGCCTCGGTTCACCGCCTCGGCGATGTACGGGGATTTTGGGGCCAGAACCCATCCAGCCACATCTTCTTGAAAGCGGAGGCACCCCTCCTTCTTTCTGAAGACGCCACAACCATCGAAATACAGGACGCCATCCGTCGCCGAACCCAAGCGGCCATCCAAACAGGACTCGAGGCGGCCGACGCGAACACGGTCATCACCTATGCGCTCGGGGACATCGACCCCATCGAGGCGTTCCATCCGGGCTCTACGGCCTACTGGAAACGAAGCGCCATCGAATTTCGAATGGCCCGGTCTCAGGCCATTGCGCCCCGGGTGCTTTTCAGGCTGCACGGCCGGCCCGCCGACGCACCCCCGTTTCCCCTCAGCCCCCCCCGCGCGGACAACGTGCGCGCGCTGAGGGCCTGGTTCAATACCCACGCGGATGGCGACCTGAGCATCGTGGCTGAAGAAGCCGGCGTCGCGCCCAAGCATCAGGGTTCATGGCTGACCGATATCCACCGCATGATGCGCACGGGCGAGGTGCCGCGCGCATCCATCGACGCCCTCGTGCACGCCCTCAACCTCGAGGGTCAAAACGCCTTAGAAGATCAGCTTCGCATGGAAGCCAGCCCTTTTGCCTCGCTCTTAGGCTTGTCCTCGAACCGTGCGTCTTTGGCCGCGACCACCACCGGAGGGCTTTGGGGCGAACTGGCCCCGGCGTTTGGTTCCCCCGAAACTTCTTTTGGCCCCATCCACGACGCCAGTGTGGACCACGGTCCGCTCGGAGAAAAACGTCTTTTCGGGACCAGTGTTCAGATGGACGCCACCATCACCCCGCTTCGCACCCAAGACGGCGACTATGCGTTGCTGAACGGAAGAAACCAGTGCCTCTTTCGCATCGAGAACCACAGCGAAGCCCAAGTGACCTATGAGGTTCTCATCGACGATGTGCGCTTTGGCAACGACGTCCGCTTCGAGGACCAAAACAACGCCTTCGGGCTACGCCCCGGGCCCCGGACTCGGGATGTGTGCGCAAGCGTTCCGGACGGACTTGGCTCCGAAGCCGAGGTGGTCGTGCGCAACATCACGACGCGCGAGGACTTCTCTTTTGCATTCCCGGTCCATCACAACACCGCGTGCCAGTCAGGCGAAACGATTTCCTCCGAACAAGCCGCGGAACGCATCGCCGGGCGCGAATGGGCCCTCGATGGTCGCCGCAGCCAAGACTGTCCTGATTTACTCACCCTCCAAAAGACCGAACCAACCAGCCACAACGCCCATTTTTCAGATGAATCCTTTGTGGTGAAGACCAGCCTCGTGCTCGGCACCCTGCGCGCGGCGCGCACCGCGAAGCAAAGCTTGCGGACCGTCAGCACGATCCGAGGGACACCGGCCGCGGGACTTTCCGTAGAAGGCATCGCAGGCGTTTTTGGCGGCATCATCGCTTCGGGCTCGGCCGAAGGGATGTCCGAAGACCTGGCCGCCGAAGTGCAGGGGCTTTTTTTACGGTCCATCCGCATCTTCGAAAGTCCGCCCGAGGGCCCTTGGGTTCAGGTCGGCTGGGTTTCGGCGTGGGAGGTCTTTGCCGAAGGCGATCAGACTATTCGAAGCCTTCCCATCCACAACCGAGATGCTCAAGGAGGGTGGTCCATCACCGGCGGATTCCACGACCATGCTCTATACGGCCTGGTCCAGCCGCCGGTGTACTCAGGCCCTAGACTTCCGCTGCTCCACCCGGCGGTTCCTCTGTTTGGACACGACATCACTTCCAAAATGGCCGTCTACCGATACACAGGCGCCGTTGAACTGAACGTCAGCAAAAAAGACACGCCTCCACAAAGCGACACCACGCCCCTTCAAGACTTCTTGACCGAAATCGATGCCTACCCCGAATGGATCAACGCTTTTCCCCCGGAGTTTCACTATCCGATCATCATCACCCTTTTTGTCGATCCCCCGCTTCAGAGCATCGGCGGAGCCCAATCGAACAAAGTCCTCACCCGCGATCGGCCCGGTCTCTTTCACATGGAGGGCGACGACGTGCTGTTTGACCACCTTCGCTTTCAGAAGCAGCCCTCCATGCCCATCGAGCTTCAGAATCCGACGTACGTGTGGGACCAGTGGCCGGGGACCGATTGGCACCTTTATGGACCGAAGGAAGACGTGGCCGCATTCGTCGGCAGGTTTGGCTACTCGGCAGCGGCCAAAAAGGCCACGGGCGAAAAAAAAGCCCCTTCCCCGACCAAAAAAGCGAAGGTTCCGCCGCTGACCAAAGCCAGTACCATCGTGCGAAGCGATCGCATATTCGCGTTTCGCCTCAGCTTACGCAAGTTTCAAGCTCGGGTTAAGGCCCACGGGCCCGCCTACGAATTTTCGCCCGAGCTGGCCACCCTCACGGAAACCGTGGAGGGCCATCTCAGAACCTGGAACGGTCTTGAGCCTGTGGCCGATATGACGTCCGACGCGCGGTTTAAGGTTTTGCTGACCGATTTGAAACTGATGCTGTCCCAAACCCTCACCAAGCTCCAAGAGAGCACTCTTCACATCGACAGCGAAGGTTCCTTCACCGAAGTCGAACAAAGCATCGAGAGGTTCCTTGGTCTCACCGCGGACGATGCCCTTTACCGCCACAGCCAACCCATTGCGCGCTGGCGACAAAACCGAGTGAGCGCAGCGCTTAAGGCCGAGACCGCCTTGGTGTTCCAAGAGAAGGAAAACAAATACGTGCTCCTCAAACACGATGCCACCAAAAAGCCCACGGTGAACGAGGCGCTCCACACCATCACCTACCTCAATGGAAACGCCGCCTTCACCCAAGTCGATGTTTTTGCCAAAACGGAAGCGGCCAGAAACTGGGTTCACAGCCAACAACGTACCAACTTTTTTGTCATCGGAGGCGCCTGGCGCCGGGAATATACCCCGGACGGCGATTTTGTGGATGTCGTCTTCTTCGTCGAAGAGGAGCTCATCTTGATGGGACAAAAGGGCAAGCTCTACGAAGAAAACCTGAGAGAGCTCATCTCCAAGCTCCTGCACCTCAGGGTCGAAACCCGATCGGAGTCGGCCTACGCGGTGGACCCCATTGTGTACGCAGGTACGAAGCCCCAAAAAGCGACCGAAACCTGGGAGTGGCTCATGCGCCAACCCAGCACGGACGCGTTCAGGAAGGCCAAAAACTACTACTCCGTGTCCATTTTGAATCGCAGCATCTACATCGTCTTTCCCATCAGTTTCCACATGCCGGCTTTTAAGATGAACCGCTACCTTCTCGAGGGCGTTGCCACCGATGTCCAAGACTACGCGCAAGCGAGAAAAACGGCTGAGGGTTACGTGCCTAAAGGGCAACGGCTGCCTTGGTTTGTCACCGATCGCCTGAAGACCAACTATTACATCGATGGAGAAAAGATCCTCGAGTCCGCCATCGAGGGGTACCTCAAAAAGGAACCCACCCTCCCCCCCAAAAACAAGGAGAAGGCGACCGCGACCCACGCGGAAGTCAAATTGCGCAACAGCCTACAGATCGCAAAGGAGCTCATCTCGGCCAACCATGGGATCTACGCACGCTGGCCGGAAGCAGCCCAGCTGATCTTGGAACTCGAGGCCCTGCTGCCCTGGCTTCAAAAAAAGACCGAGGTCCGGGCCCCCCTTCGCGACCTCAGCGATTTCAATGCCGGGGCTCTGCGCACCATTGAGGAGATTTCCGCCGTGCTGAAGGCCATGGGGGCCACCTTTGACACCAGCAGCTTTCTCACTTCGGTTGTCCCCATCGTGAGGAATCACATCGCACGGTTTTTAGGGCTCACCGTCGACAATCGGCTTTACAAAGGAACCGACCCCGGAGAAATCGGGAACGCCTGGGCGACGGCGGCCAAAAGAAACGTAGTCCTCGTTCACGCCCGGCGCGTAGAAGGAGAAAATCTCGAAATCTATGCGACCAATCGACGCAAGCCACAAGAGCTTGGAGACTGGACCGTCCACTCGGCACAATACCTTGGCACCCCCAAAGAGGACTTCTCGGACGTGGATGCCTGGGCAAAAAAGGTGGCAGATGACTGGGTGACGAACGACCACGATTTTTTCACCTTCGGAGACAGCTGGGCTCGAAAATACGCCGCCGACGGTGCCTATATCGGCTCTTCCTCGCCGGTAAGAGCCTACCTGCTTTCGAACCTTGACCTCGCTCAAGCCACACGTATCGAACGAACAGCTTCATTCCTCGGGGTCGACGAGGCCAAAATACAGAATATCAAGACCAAAAAAATATCCGCTAAAGAAACCAACAGCGGAGACCCATCGACCGATGAACTCCAACTGGTCATCGCCATACCGCACCAGGGGAAAGACAAACTTTTCATGCGATTCGGCCTATCCGCGGCCGAGAAGCTCACGTCCTCGATGAAACCCTACAGATTCGTGGGCTCCGGTTACAGCCTCAAGGGCGTCGAAGCCGAGCTCTACCCATTCATCGAAAAACAGGTTGGCCCCTATGTGCCCGAAGACCAAGAAGAAGAGTGGTTCATCACCTTGTGGAATCGGTCTAAAGAGATCTTCGGCGGCGATCCCGAAGCCCGCAAAAAAATGCGGGAACAAGATGCGCCCAAGCTGACCGACCAGCAGCGAATAGAGCTCGACCCCCTGCTCGTTGAAGTCTACGACCGCTTCCCGGGCTGGGGTGAAATCACGAGGGCCTCAAAAAATCCTATAGAGCCCCAAGACTTGGTTTTACTCACCCGCAACGAAGAACCCCTCATGCATCAGATCTTCGTTCCCGACGGCGCCTACTACCTGGCCATCGCCCCTCAAAAGACGGGCAAGCAAGGCCAAACCGTCTTCAGCCGATTTGGTGACTACCAATATGTGGGCCTCGCCACCCACAACTTCGCAGGCGTCGGCGTTTCCCAGACGGGCCTTTGGCCCGCGGTCAAAAAAGCCCTTCCCCGTGGCCAAAAAGGAAAATGGTTCATCTCCGCCCCTGATGTGGACCCACCGTACTGGTTCGACAAAAAGGGCACACGCCTCGCCGACCCCAAAGGTGTCTTCCGCTTCCTCGCACAAAGCCATTCTCCCATCCCCATCAACGAAGTCGCGAAGATCTGGAAGAAACACCCCATCGAAGCCATGGCGTACGCCTATTCAGGAGAACACGGCTACGTGGCCTTCTCCCACAAAGACGACCGGCTTTGGGCCGAACTCAAAAACGACAGCCGCGTCCTCGTCCTTTGGACCCAAGACGGAGGTGGCTGGTATCCAAAAAGCAGCCTGAAAAAGGATGTCAAGAACCAAGACTACGTCCTTGTCGCGCACGAGTCTCGAGAAACCGAGACGTACATCTTTCGCGTGACCACGACCGAGGGCGAAGTCGTTGGGCACCCCAAGCTTGGCCAAAACAAAGATCTGATTCTCCGGTCGGACCTTTCGCTGACCATCGAAAAGGGGATGCCCACCGCCGCCCAGTTCAAGACCGACAAAGGTTCATTTTCCGTGGTGTGGGACATCGGACTTGGGGCGGACGACTGAGGTATACGCACCTACATGGAGGGCTGATTGGCCTTGTAACCAAGCACTGCCGGCGCACCGGTTGGCCGCCTGCCCCAAAACCGCTTATCATTCGGCGCAAGATGACAAGATCTAGGCGGGCAATAAGCCCAGCTTCTCAAGGAGGTGCGCCGTGAAAAAGTGGTTTGAGATCGCGGGCGTGATGTGTGCCGTAGGCGCGGGCATGGGTTTCTTTTCGAACTGGATGACCGACAAGATGCAAAAGGAATGCGATGCCTCGTGCCCTCCCGACAAGCAGCAAATCAACGAAGTCTATAACGCACCACCTCTGTTCAAACTGGCCCTGTGCACCTGCGAAAAAGGCGCCGCCGTCGGCCCGCCAGGCAAAGCCCACGGCATGGAACTTGGTCAAGACGGCGAACACTGAACGCCCCGCCCCTTTGCAAAGAGGGGACAACAACCCAAGGACAGAATCACCCTCTTTTTGCGGCGGAAGCAGCGCGATCTGCTGCCCCACGCGAGGACGGTAGGTCTTGTTCGGCCTTTTGTGTCGTGGTCGTCAGCGCGGGACGAAGATGGTTCGGTTGAGACACACGTGGGTGGATTATCGGCAAAGGACCCGCTAAAAACATGCCCGTGACTCGGCCTCCTGAATGGGCTTGGACCATGGCTTTTGCCGTCTTGCTGGTGGCGCTCGGTGATGCCGCCTACGCGGGCTATTCGGCACCTTTGGTCAAAGTGCGTATCGTCCGCGACCACACCAGTCACACGCCCAGCGCCCTATATTCTTCCGACACGAAGTCCGATGAAGGGCGCCGCTTTCACTTGGCCACTGTGGGCGCTCAATACATGCTGCAAAAGGAATGGGCCGAGGGCTACGGCCTTCAAGGCGCGCTCGCCGCCGGACGCGCAAAGCTCAAAACCGAGTTCGGCGGTGGTCCAAGACCCACTTCGACCGGCCTCCTCTTGGGCGTGCAGCTTCGAACCTACCTCATGGTGTGGTCGGGCCATCTCAGCCAGCCCAGAGGGCCTAAGAACGCACCACGCCAAGACGACCGCCCGCACGCGATCACTGTCTTTGTCAATCTGAGAGGCCTATACTACGCGACCTCGGGAACCTATACGCCATCTTCAAGCCCCACGCGGACACGCTTCGAAGCGAAGTCCCTGCACATCAATGCGGGCGTCGGTTTGATGGCCGAGTTTGTGGTGTCCAACCACGTTTCCATCCTTCCTTATGCTTGGTTTTCGCCAGATTTGTACCGGTTTGGCGAGTGGTCGTTCGGCGACACCACGTCCGAGCAGCGCATCGGTCTCAGCGCTCGGCAGCCGATGAGGGTCGGTGTGGATGTATGGATCTATCCATCGGGGCCTCACGCTGAGAACCATGTTGCGCTGAGTGTTCTTGCCTCACTCATCGATACCAAGGCTGAAGGCAGCCAAGAGTTCGCCTTGGTCCTCGGCTACACCTTTTGATCGGTCGAGCCGGACGGCCTAGGGGTAATATCGGGCCACAAAAAGGTCGACGGCCCCACCGGCCGTCAGGACGGTTTCGGTCGGCTCTCCTTGGCCAAAAGTGCGGACATCGCTGAATTCTCCGGCCACCAACACCGATTGGTCAGAGAGCACCGCAGCCGACCAGCCGACCGAAAAGGCTGCGGGATCTGACGAACCACCGATTGCGCCCCTTTCCCAGACAAGCTCTCCTTGGGCGTCTCGGCGGCTGACCAACATCCGTGTGTCTTGGTCGGCGCTTCGATAGCGACCGGTCAAAACCACCGAACCGTCCGCAAGCGCAGTGAGACCACCCGAGAAAAAAACCGAGCCCTCGGTGTCCCCCAGCCAAGGACGGTCATCACCACCGATCCTTTGCGCCCACGACAGGGCACCATCGCTTGCGGCGTACCGCGCCACAAAGGGGTTGGTGTCCCCCACCGACCTCAGCCGGGTCTGAGCCCCCGGTTCACCGAAACCCGCCCTGGTCGTAAAGACCCCGGAAACCGCGATCCCATCGGCCCCCACGGCGGTGATGGCGGATCCAAAATCATCGCCTTGGCCCCCGGCCCTTTTGACCCACTGAAGCGCGCCCATCGCGCCGTAGCGCGCCACAAACACATCGGTGGCGGTTGAGGTCTGGGTGTGGGCTTCAGCCTCGAGCGCAGTCGAGGCAAACTGTGCCGTCCGCTCGAAAAAACCCGTGGCCGCGAGGGAACCGTCCGGAAGCAGGTCAACCGCCAGGCCGAGGTCCCGGTCTCCAGGCCCCCCGGCAGCGCGTGCCCATTCGAACGCACCATCGAGGGCGTACCGGGCGAAAAAGATGTTGGAATCACCGGCGGTCGAAATCGCGCTGCCATCGGGCGGCAGGGTCGCTTCGCGGGCCTCACCCGGGGCAAAAACCGCGGTGCCCCGAAAGCGGCCGGTCACGGCGATGCCTGATGGAGAAACAGCAACCGCCAACGCTTCATCGTCCAGCGGTCCGCCCGCGCGCTTGACCCACAACAGGGTTCCGAGCGCGTCGTAGGCCGCCAAAAATGCATCCCAGGAGCCGTTCAGGGAGCTGAGCGCCTGGTCCCCAAAACGCGCGGTCCCCTGAAAAACACCCACAACCACCGTCAGGCTTCCATCCGCGAGCGCAGCCACGCCCTGGGCACGGTCGCGCGCGGGGCCCCCGGCCTGCTGGGCCCACGCCAAACGGCCATCGGGATAGAAACGGGCCACAAAAATGTCCTCTTGTCCGCGCGCGTCGATGGACTTCTCACCGGGCTCACCCGGACCAAAAACAGGGCTCCCCGTGAACTCCCCCACCACCACAAAGTTGTCGTTGGCCAAGGCGGCCACCGACAACCCCGCCACCGTTTCGCTTCCGACGGTGCCGCCACCCCGACGCGCAAACGCCAACCCGCCCGGCGGGCCCACGACGTTCACAAAGGCGCTCGCCTCCGAGTGAACTTGGCCGTTGCTCGCGCGATAACGAAAGTGGTCCACACCGTAGTTCGCCGCCTGAGGCTCGTATGAAAACGATCCGTTCTCCGCCAACATCAGCTCCCCAAATAGGGTCGGCGACCTCACCTGAGCCGAAAGGATGCCGCCATCGGGGTCGACGTCATTGGTGAGAACACCTGGACTCGGCAGGACCAAACGCTGTCCTTGCTCCGTGCGATAATAGTCATGATGGGACACCAATGCCCCACTTGAGACCCGTACCGATAACGAAACCGTCACAATGTTCGAGAAACCCTTGCCGTCCAGGGCTCGGTAGGAGAACGAATCGTCTCCCACAAAGCCCAGATCCGGTGTGTAGGTAAACGAACCATCTTCAAACAAGCGCAGGCGCCCATGGGTGGCAAAGGCCACGGGAAGTGCCGTCAGCGGATCCGAATCCGGGTCGGTATCGTTGGCAAGCAGGCCGGGCGCGTCGACGCCCAGGGTGCTGTTCGCCTCGAGCACAAACTGTTCGGAGACGGCCACCGGGACCTGATTGCGATCCCCAGTACCCGGTTTCCCGGGAACCCCGCCGCCGCCGCAGCCCACAAGCCCAAAAAGGCCAAGCATCGCCACACTGTTCCCCAAACCCCCATTCAACCGTCTATTCATTCGTGCCATCGCTTTCGTCGCCACTCGCGCCCGCGGAGGGGGAGCCCCAAAACAAAGTTCGCACTTCGACCCCGGTGTACAGCCAGCGGGGCTCAAAGCGGTGCGTGGGCCAGTTCTCCCGACACCACCAACGACATCAGTATAAACAGGACGCAGGGACCTCGAAAATGCGAGCTTTGAGCAGAGGAACCCAGATGTAGGCGACGGTGGGGCAAATCGACTTCGAACCGGGCCCCTTATGAAGGGCCGAATGGGCTGTGGCCCGCGCTACACGCGGGGAGAGCCAACGTGGTTGCGGTCGAGGGGCGCAAGGGCCTAAAGATTTTTTGCAGCGAAATCCCAGTTGACAAGATTCCACCACGCTTCAATGTATTTAGGCCGGGCATTGCGGTAATCGACGTAGTAGGCGTGTTCCCACACGTCGCAGGTCAAAATCGGCTGCCGGCCCTCGGAGAGGGGGTTTCCAGCATTGGAAGTGCTCTCCACCGACAGTTTCCCGCCCTCATTTTTGACCAGCCACGCCCAGCCAGAACCAAACTGACCGGCCGCAGCCTTGCTGAATGCCTCTTTAAAGGCCCCGAAGCTTCCGAAGTCACGTTTGATGGCATCGGCCAGAGCGCCCGATGGCTCGCCCCCACCGCCCGGCTTCATGCTGTTCCAATAGAACGTGTGATTCCAGACCTGGGCGGCCTGGTTGAACACCACGCCTTCGGCGCTTTGGATCAGGTCTTCGAGCGTCTTCGAACCCAGATTTTGGGCCTCCGCGAGCGCGTTAAGCTTGGTCACGTAGGCGTTGTGGTGCTTTCCGTGGTGAATCTCAAGCGTCTCCTGAGAGATATGTGGCTGAAGGGCATCCTTCGAATAGGGCAAATCGGGTAACTGGAACACCATGTTCGGCTCCTTCGCTTCGGGCCGCCATTTTTTCGGAAACGCGGGGTTCCCGGCGGCCAAAACGGTCGGTCCCACGACCACCGACCGCTGTCAAGCAGTGGTCGCCGAGACCCGGGGCCGAGGGGGCGTGGTGAACCGTCGAACGCCGCAAAAAAGTCTGAAAAAGGCGTCCCGAAGGCTTGCTTCCCCGGGCGAAGCGCCCTACAGCCTGAAGGCGCCGTGATTCAAACCTTTCACGTGGGCAAAGTCTACGAACGGGGCGATCGACCTGCCCTTCACGACGTCAACATTCAAGTGGCTAGGGGAGAGTTCGTATTCCTCACGGGCCCCTCTGGTGCGGGAAAATCCACCCTGCTCAAGCTCCTATTTGTGGCCGAGCGGCCAACCAAAGGGCAAATCCTCGTCAACCGCCAAAACATCGCCACCTTGAAGCCGCGGGGCATTGCCCAGCTTCGGCGAAAGGTCGGTGTCGTTTTCCAGGACTTCAAGTTGATCCCCCACCGCACGGTGCACGAAAACGTGGCCTACGCGCTCTACGTGGCCGGCATCCAGGAAAAAGAGGTCAAAAAACGGGTGTTCGAGACCCTCAAGAATGTAGGGCTCTACCACAAGGCGCATGTGTTCCCCTCCAAACTATCGGGAGGCGAAAAGCAGCGGGTCGCCATTGCGAGGGCCTTGGCCAACGACCCCGTCCTTCTTCTCGCGGACGAACCCACGGGGAACCTCGACGATGAGATCACCCAAGACATCATGTCCTTGCTCGAACGCGCGCATGCCCGAGGCACGACCGTGGTGGTCGCCACCCACGACCGAAACATCCTCGAACGCTACCAAAAGCGGGTGCTTTTCCTCAAAGATGGCACCATCCAAGAGTTCAGCAGTCCGCCCCGCGTAGCCGCCTGGACCCACGCCCCATCGACCCCGGGCACGCTTTCGTCTCTCCCCAAAAGCGTCCTTCCCCAAGGGGCCTAGGGGGCATCTCATGACCTCACGTGAGGCGCCGGCTCACTTCGACACACCACGGGTCAAGCGGCTGCTGCGCGGGGTATCGGCAAGAACACGTTCGCTCAATTGACGTATAGGGCCCGTTCGAAATCGGCGGGGTTGGTGGCCGCGGCCTTGGCCACTTCCAAGGAGATGATGCCCCCTTGGTACAAGTCGATGAGGTGCTGATCGAAAGATTGGGTGCCGTACATTTCACGGCTTCGTTCGATGTAGTCCTTGAGCTCAGGCGTACGTGCGGGATCTTTGATCAACTCCTGCGCCGACAACGTTGCAACCATGATCTCCATCGCAACCGCCCGGCCCTTGCCATCGATACGCCGCAGCAATCGTTGGGAGATGGTCCCCCTGAGATTCTCGGCCAAGCGAATGCGCACCCCATCTTGGGCCTCATGCGGAAAGACATCGATGATCCGCCCGATGGTCTTGGCCGCATCGGTCGTATGTACGGTGGAGAAAACCAGATGCCCGGTTTCTGCTGCCTTGAGCGCGGTGTCGATGGTGATCGCATCGCGCATCTCGCCCACCAAAATCACATCGGGGTCTTGGCGAAGCGCGGCCCGAAGGGCCATGGCAAAGGACTCGGTATCGGCACCCACTTCTCTTTGCGTGACCCGCGACATCTTATCTTCGTGAAGAAATTCGATCGGATCCTCGATGGTCACGATATGCTTGCGAAACTCTGCGTTGATCTCGTTGATCAGCGCCGCCAGGGTGGTCGACTTCCCCGAGCCGGTGACGCCCGTGACCAAAATCAAGCCTCGCTCTTCGCGCGCAAGCTTCTTCAATACGGCGGGCAGCCCCAACTCGTCGAGTGTCGGAATCTGACGAGGAATCACACGAAGCACCGCACCCAACTGGCCTTTTTGGCGAAGAATGTTGACCCGGAAGCGCCCGATGCTCTCCACGAAGTACGAGGTGTCACACTCCTTGAGCCGCGCCAGGTCGTAATCCAGGGCGTTGCGGTCCATCATGTGTGCCACCAGGCCGTCCATGCCCTCCGATGTGATGGGATCGAGTTTGACCTCTTTCAACACCCCGTGGACTCGGAGCGTTGGCTGGGCCCCTGCCTTGAGATGAATGTCCGAGGCCCCCGCTTTCACCGCGGCGGCCAAGAATTTGTCGAACATGCGCGGTTCCATGGCTGTCGACCAACCTGTTCGCTTTAGGCGAACTCGGAGTCAAGACAGAGTCCCTTTGCCCACCTTGCCTCACCCGGGATCTTCATGAAAGGTGGCGGATTTTTCAATCTCCTGTAAAAATGGGTCGCGGATGGACGAAGGGCGCCACGAGGTGGTAGGCCTGAAGTCCAGTTAGGCAGCTGTTTTGCTTAATGAATTAGAGCATTCGACCTCGGCCGGGGGCGAGAAAAAACGACAATCCACGCTTGGTCTGGAACTTTGCGCCAAGCTTCGTTGTCCCATCATCAGTGCCCCGCGAACGTCGAAGGAGGTCCTGTGGATCAATTAGCACATCGATTTAATGAAGGCGGATGGGGTATGTACCCCATCGCGTTCTGCTCCGTCTTTATTCTTGCCATCACCATTGAGCGGATTCACTTCCTGTACTTCAAGGCCTCGATTTCGAAGGATGCGTTTGTTCAGGCCATGAGAAAGTACGTGCTCTCAGGCAACGTAGGCAAAGCGCTCGCGCTATGCAGCCAAGAACCTACGCCCCTGTCCAACGTCATCAAGTCGGGGCTGGTCAAGGTCAACAAATCAGACCCTGAAGTGCAGGCGGCCATGGATGAGGCCTCGCTTCGCGAAATGCCGCACATCGAAAAGCGGACCGCGTATCTTGCGATGCTCGCCAACGTGGCCATGTTGGCGGGTCTTTTGGGCACCATCAGCGGTCTCATCAACTGCTTCGAAGCGGTGGCCGTAGCCGACCCTGCAGAAAAAGCGACTCTCTTGGCGCAAGGCATCTCTGAGGCCATGAACTGCACCGGCTTTGGGCTCCTGACCGCCATTCCCGGCTTGCTCTTTTTTGGCATTTTGCAAGGCAAAGTGCAGAACCTGATGGACGACATCAACGAAGCTTCCGTGACGGTCATCAACCTGATCATCACCAACCGCGACAAGCTCGACCTCTCGACGCTTGGCGCCGCGCACGAAGATGGCTAACCGGGCGTAAGCCCAGCGAGGTTTTGTCATGGCTGGTGGTGGTACCCCCGTTCAACAATCAAGCGGCGGCAAGAAGTCCGTCGACTTTCAGCTCAATCTGGTTCCGTTTATCGACCTGCTTTCGGTGCTGATTTCTTTTTTGTTGATGACCTCTGTGTGGACCCAAATCGCGAAGATCGATGTCAAACCGTCCCCGACTTCTGGGGACGAAGTGGACCAAGAACCCCCCAAAGAGGAAGAAGAAGACCTCAAGCTGATGATCATCATCAAGGCATCGGGTTACACGGTCACCAAAAAGGGAGACGTCGTCAAAGAAATCGAGAAAAAGGGCGACAGCGCTTATGACGTGGACACCCTGACCGAGGTCCTCAAGCAGGTGGTCAAGGAGCATCAAGACAACACCGACGTGACCGTGACCAGCGAAGACAAAATCGCCTACAAGGAACTCATCACGGTGATGGATATTTGCCTCGAGCAGAAGCTGACCGGGATTTCTGTAGCCGGAATGGACACCTAGGGAGACACACGATGCCCATCAAAAAACCCGGCAAACGTCCATTCGCACCGTGGCTCCAAAAACACCGCGGCCTGAAGATGGGCGGCAAGAAACACTCCGGCGTCGCGGATCTCTTGCTGACCCCGCTGATCGACATGTTTGTCATTTTGGTGGTGTTCCTCATCATGAACTTCTCGGCATCCGGCGAGCTCGTATCGATTTCCAAGGACATCGAGCTCCCGAAGGCCCGCACCACCAAAGAGCTTGAACGCGCGCCGATCATCCAGATATCGCGGAACACCATCGCCATCGAAGGCGTACGCGTGGGTGACGCGGAAGAGATCCTCAAGGATACCGATTTCAGAATTCCTCAATTGACCGACAAGCTGCAAGAGATCCGCAAAGTCGATGAGATGATGCACCCCGGCAAAAAGTTTGAGGGCAAGATCATCATCAACTGCGACAAAGAAGTGGACTTCAGATTGCTGCGAAAGGTGATGTATGCCTCCGCGGATGCGGGATACATCAACTTCAACTACGCGGTCTTGCAAACCAACGCCAACGCCCCCGTTCCTGGCGGCTGAACGCGACCCAAGTCCAAACAGGGCTCAGCCGCAAGCCGAACAACGCGTATCCTGCAAGACGAAAGTCGTTGACAGGGCCGCGCGCGTCCATGGTACCGACGGTCAGGGCATAAAGGGGTCACGCCCCAAGCCGCAGGACGATAAACCGAGCTTCGTGCTCATTGGATCTAGGCGCCTCATAGGCTCGCGGCTATCCGAGTCATCCGAGGTGGCTTGGGGGGATCTGATGTGCCTTCAACATGCACTGAGTGGTTCTAAAGCTCTGGGGTGCGCGATGCGAAGGGGGCCCCCGAGCGTTGCAGACCAGGCCCGACGGCCCCGCGCCCGGCGGTCTGGCGGCTTGCGGCTTTGGTGGCTCATGGGGGCTTTGGCCCCAAATTTCGCCTTCGGCGCCGCAGGAGCCGAATCCCCCCCCGCCGCCGCCATCCCGGTTCAAGAGCCACTCCGTGGCCCTAATCTTGAGTCTGGGTGGCACGCGATGCCCCGCCCGAGGGCGGCAAAAGACCAAAAAGCGCTGGCCCAGGCACTCGCAGGTCGCGGGCTCACGGTCTTTGAGAAAAACGACACCTACTGGGTTTACGCGCCCGCGACCATCGAGCGTCCCCCCAGCGCCCTGTGGGGAGACCCGAACGGACACCCTCAAGCCCCACCCGACTCCGGTCCCTGGCACACCTTAAGCGTTTCGACCCCAACGCTTTATGAAAAAGAGCCTGACGTTTTGGCGTTCGCTTTCGACGCCCGCGAACACCGCTACCGCACGCTCGAAACCGGCGAAATGCTCCACACCAACCAGGTGTACTGGATCTTCGACGCCAACAAGGCATCCACGCCCCCCAAAAAATGGGCCCCCAAAGCGGTTTTGGCCGGCGGGTTCCCGCCCCCGTCAGCCCTCAGTCGCAAAGACGTGAAAGCCCGTCTACCTCAGACCGCCTTGGGTCAAAACGACGGCTCCCCCGTAGCCCATCTGGCGTATGTGGGACGGCGTACCCCGAGCGCCCCAGACCAGATTTTCTACCGGCGAAATCCAAGGGCAGCGCAAGCGCAAAGCTTCGAGCCCTCTCGCGTGATCGCAACCTTGGCCCCCGGCTGGAGGGTCACCGACCTCGCCCTGAGTGCGCGCGCGAACAAGCTGAGCCTGGGATGGATTCAAAACCTTGAAGACGACACCGTCGGCGTGCAACCTGCGTCGCAGGTTGTGGTGCTCGAAAGCCTGAACGGCGGCGAAGAATTCGGTCCGCAACACATCGTCCGCCAAAACAGCCACTGGAAGCGCCACGTTTCACTCGCCTACGACCAAGGCGGTGAGCACCATCTGATTTGGGGTGAAGCCAACAAAGTCTACTACACCCGCAACCTTCACGAGACGCTGTCCAACGTCTTTGATGTCCAAAAACCAAAACCAACCCCAAGGACCGTGAAGTACCTGGCCTACTACCCTCCCGATGGACAGCAGGGGTGCCGCTGCCCGCGTTGCTGGTGCGAGGAGTCCTATTCGCCGGGCCAGGAGCCCCATAGCAACCCAAGCAAAAGTGGGGCGCATGGGAGGAGTGAACTTCGTACCGAAGTGGCGTATATGACGGAGCCCTCCCTCCACGTCGGTCCGAGCCACATTCATATCATCGCCCACCAGATGCGCATGTGGGACAATCGGGCGGTCCCCAACCCGGTCTGGGACACCCTGTTCGAATCCCCACGGTACGACGCTGAAGTCCAGGCCGGAACCATCCCCACAAGAATGGTCCTCGGCTGGCAAAAAGTCTGGAAACACGCCTATCAGCCAGGTGACGAATCGCTGTGGGACACGCTGGGCGCAAGGTTCCAGTACCGATATGCCGGGCGTTGGCATACCCAAGAAGAGATCAAGCTTGCACAAAGGCCCCTCTACGCAAGCAGACCCTTTTTGCCTCCATCGCGCACCCCAGCGCCGGAGCACGCCCCGCACTTCGCGGCGTATGCAGCCCAAGCGCCCGCCCATCCATGGCGCATCTCGCGGGTCGCCATCGCCAACTCCGGACCCGTTCCGGGTCGGCCGCTGCGCCCCGAGGTGGCGATCGCGCCCGACGGCATGCTGGTGGCCGTCTTCGAAGAACACGCCGCGAACGAGGCGTCCCCAGCGGCGTCTCACACCATCCGGACCTCCACCTCCGAAGACGGCGGGCTCACCTGGTCGAACGCCTCCGCCATCGCCAACGGCTCTTTCCCGGCATTGGCGCTCACCCAAGATGGGCAAGCCACCGTTGCCTACCAGGCAACCGCTCAAGAAGGCCAAAAGCACGTCATCCAACTCACGCGCGGCCCCGCGATCGGCGCTAAGGCCCCCGCCATCACCCTCGGCCCTGCTTCACCGAACAAAGAAACAGGCGTCCATGCGGGCCGCCTCCCGGCCTCGGGCATAAGCCTCACCATCCAAGGCCATCAAGTGATGATTGCCTGGGTCCAGTCTGCTCCGGCGGGCCCCCCCGCCCAAGATCGAATCGCCCTAAGCCTCACCATGCCCGCCAGCCGCGCGAGGCCAACACCTTCGATTCCCGCGCCGCATTCACCCCCGTCCCGAAGCATCCCTCGGCCCGCCGGCTCGACCGGTTCCGGGCCCGAAACGATTCTTGTGTCCAACCCCCCAACGCCCGCGCCCGAGGGGCCTGCGATGGCACCCAGCGCGCCCGAAGTCCGCTCCCACGACTTTCTTGGACGCGCACCCGAGGACCCCACCCACTCCGCAATGGGACACACCGAAGCCAGCTCACAGATCCATCTTGCGTCGGTGACCTCGGTCGATGGCCCTGTGGCTCTGACAACCGCCTTGGCCACGCCCCCCCCTGTCCCATCCGACAAGTTTCATCCGCGGATGTTCGTCAGCGAGGTACGCGAAAACTACGAAAAAGCGCGCCTATTGAGGGACACGCTGTTGCGCCACGTGGTCGACGAGACCGGGGCTGAATACTACTACCAGGTGGAGTACCAAGCAGACCACGAAGTGGCGTACGAAGCAGAGCGGGGCACTGGGCTGACCGAGGACGCGCGAACCCTTGCCGGCTTCGAACGGGTGTGGGCCTACACCCAAGGCATCGCGCTCGCACAGCGGGCGACGGATCCCGATGAGGCCAAGCAGGCCCAAGGAATGGCGCGCTACCTCTGCCGTCACGCGGTGCGGGCCCCGGGGTCTTCCAAAATCCTCGGTTGGCCTTTTTCGTGGAACACCCACCTCGACAACTGGAAAGACATGCGGCTGGTGACCGGTGCCACCGCATGGGCCATCCATGGGTTGGGGGTGTTCTTGAGCTCACCCGCCTATACCTCCTACCAAGGTGAAGACAAAAAGGCGCTCCGGTCTTGCTACTTGGATGCGCTTGAAGGCCTCAAAGACCACCGTCATCCCATCATCGCCGAAGGCGCATCCAGTGCCAGCCTGATGAGCGCCGGGTGGACGACGGCTGGGCTCCGCTGGCACAGAGACCCCCAAAGAATTCGCCTCGCTGGGGGCACACCGATCAAGGCGGAGGCCTCAGAAACCTGGGCCTACTACAGCGTCCTCGACGCCATCGGCTATGACGCCTTTGCGCCGACATCCGTCATGGCATGCCGAGGGCCCGGATGTGGTTCGACGGGCAGCGCACCGCCCCTCGAAGAATCCTTTGGTGGGCAGGGGGCTGGCCCTTGGGCCCTGCGCCCCCTGGAAGACGAGGCCGAGTACCAGGCCCTCAGGACCCGTATTCAGTCCCGACACATCGTCACCGAACACAATCTGGATGTCCTGAGTGTCTTAAACCATGCACTCGAGCACCACGAAGCGCTCGAACTGCCCGACGTGGCTGGCTTGAGAGCCTGGCGGGACGCGCTTCTTGAAGGCATCTTTTTTGCCCTGTGGGATACACACGGAGCCAAAGAGAACCTTCGCCGCCGGCTTGCCGAACTGGAAGCGCAAAACGAGACGGAGGACTTTGAACCGCCCGGTACGCGCACGCCGGACGACCGAGAGGCGCGCATTGCCGTTGCGCTCGAAAACGGATCCGTTGGCCGGTTCGTCACCGGGGGCGTGTTGCTGGGTGATGCCCCGACCGGGTTTCGGCTCAAGCAGAATCCCCATACCGCGATCGACAACTGTTCATGGCTGGTGCTCGCCGTATTGGCCCCGAACCCTGGGACCACAAGAGGGGCAGTACCGGATCTTCACGTCGAACGTTTGGCGCAATGCTTGGCGTACACCGTCGTCCAGTACGTCAAAAACTTGGGCTACGGACAACGCACCTGCACCGGCAGCCCGTGCCTCGCCCAAAAAACCCATCGCGGGACGCACTACTTCCAAAACACCTTCAAAGACCCATACATCGAGCCCAGTAGCCTTCAAGAGTCGTCGTACCATCTCGAAGCCACTTTGGGCCTGACGCTAGGGCTCCTTCGCTTCGGCCAGGCACACCCCGAGCACCCCAGCGCTGACTGGTTATTGACCGAAGCCCAGCGGCTTTGGGCCGGGACCCAAGGCTTTGTCACGCACCACGGCTTTCCTTATTCGAGCCAACGCATTCACAATCTTTCCACCCTTTTGGAGTCCAGCACCGCTGCCATATGGTTCATCGACGGTTATGCTGCCTTTCGTCCGGGCCAAAAAGCAGCGACCGATCTCGGCTCAGCGACATCGTTGGATGACTTCAGCGCGCTCGAAGACATCGAGCTCGAACCCGAAAGGGAGACCGAAGTCAGGCGCCAACTGGCCGCGCGAGGGCTGGACGCATTTTCGACTTTCCTCGCATCCGACCTATCCCATCCGCGCTTTGATGCCGCGCTCGGGGCGTTGGTCGAGGTGCATATGGTTTGGGGGCTCCTCTTTGATGACGGAATGACCGCAATGTCGCTCAAAGACTGGATACACGCCGTAGAACATGACCTGGTTCAAGACCTCTGTAACCCGCAACGGCTCCTCCACCAGGCGTCCACGACCTTCGAAGACCGTCTCGGCATGAATTGCGTCCAGGCTGGGGCCAAGGCCCGCGCGCGATTTCGTGCGCGCGGAAGCATGGGGCATGGGGTTTGGGCCTCGACGGTCGAGCCGAACATCACCTTTGAGCGCGTGAAGCGTTTGGCCGGTGAATGGGTGCCGCTTTGGAGGGACGCTTCATCCGTGAGCCCCCCAACCCAAGACGTACCCGTCGAGAGTTTGATTCTCGCGCTCAAAGGGCTTGGCGGCTTCCTCAGCACCGAGCCCCCAAGCGGCGTCCCCCATGCGGTGCTTCTAGGGTTCGCCCAAAAACTCTTTGTCCACCGCGGCAAACTGGCCCACAGGTTCGGAACCCAGGCCCTCAAACACGTCGACGACGTTTTCGTGATACCGCCCGAGCTTGCTCTTGCGGGCACCGCGGCACTCGGTGCGGCCGCTTATTTTGGCACTGCACAAGTCGACACCGGCCTGGAAACCATCTTCTTGGGTACCCACCCACCGGGGCCTGAGCTGTGGGAAGAAACGGGGGTGATCGTGGCTGAAGAAGCCGTCGCACAACCCCTTGGGACCCACCTCCTCCCGGAAACCACGCTTCGCGCAACCGGTGTGATCTACCCGCGCACTCCTGACGTAGACGACCCACTCAAAAACATCGCCCGTTCGTTTGAGGAACCTCTCATCTACTACATTCAGGTCGAAAGGCTCGGAGTCTCGCTACCTGGCAGCACGGCACTCGAAATCCTCACACCGCACAAAAACGCACTCTGGCCGGTCTATCACTTGAGGTCCGAGGCCTCACGAGAGTCGCTCCTCAGCGACTTCATCAAAAACCACCCGCTATGGCAGAAGCTCGCCCCCCTGGCCGAAAGTCTGCCCGAAAGCGCACGCATCGGCTGGCTCCACCTCGTGGCGTTGGTTGTCCGTGGTGAGTACAGCCTCCAAGCGGCTGAGGACCAGGCGCGAACCGGGCGTTCGGCCAAAGCCAGCCCGCCTCCTGATAGCGCACTGCCTCAAAAACATCCGCCGTTTTTCACGCAACGAAAAACGCCCCATTCGCTTTCAGACGTCCGGGCCACCCTCGCCGCCCAGTCGGTTGACGTGACGAACCCAGATGCTCTCAAACAATACTATGGCTTCGAAAACGAAATGCGCATCGGTGCTGAGGCGCTGACCGACGCCGAGCTTGTATTGCTCAAACACGATGCCTTCGAGGGGCGCGACTTGGTCCTGGTGCACAACACATTCAAAGGGTATGCCGTTTTTCCTGCTCTTGAGCGAGTCACCCAGGAGGGCTCAGCGCCGGTTCCGCACACCAAATGGACCGACGTCGAGCAATGGTCGGGCAACACCCGGGTTCTCACGAGCACTGAGGGCACCGACCCTCAAACGGTTCGCTTGGTTGTCGAAGAAGTGTTTAAGCACGTCGTACAGACCACATTGCGGTCGTTGGTGCCCGACGGCTCGGTCAAGATTTACGGGCACGATCTGGTGGCGTTTGTCAGCAAACACCCATGGTCGGTCAGCCCTATGGATGCGTACATCGACAGCGTTGGGGAAGCTCGAAGCCATTTCGAAACCCGACCCGACAAGGTTTCCTTTCTGTTCTCTGGCTCCGGGTTATACGCGGCCCGCTTTCCGCTCACCGACGACGAACTCTACCGCGCCAAGCAGGGTCTTTTTGCCAGCCACAGTACGCTGGTTCAGTTCCATATCCGGCGAGAAAAACACCCGCAAGGAGACCTGTATTTGGCATTCACCTTGGGCTCGAAGCACTGGCAGCACCCACAACTCAAAAATGCGGCCCCCGGTACAGTGACCCTGGTTGCCATCACCGGCCTTCTCTATCTGAAAAGCGGACTCGAAAAGCTCGAGACAAAACTCAAGAGCTTGGCGCTACAACCCCCATACTACCGAATGGTCGAAACAGACCATGTTCGTTACGTAGACCCCACCACCAAACATTGGTCCGTTGGCGAAACCACCCTGAGCAGCACGCCATTGGCCCAGTTTCGCGAGGGCGAGACCACAAGGGCTCAGGCGCCTTTATCCCCTCTGCAGACCTTTATGAAAGACGCCCATTATCTAAAATCCATACCCGATGCGATTCTCAAAAAAGCGCAGGGCGCGGTCCCGAACTTGGTCTACGTCCCAACGGCGGCCAGCGCCATTTCCATCGACTTCCTTGACCCCCTGAGCGCGGACCACAACGGCTTGGTCATGGCATCCACCGACGCCAACTTTGATGGGGGCACCGATCCAGTCTTGTCCAGCCTGACACTCATGTCCGGCCATGGGTCGGTATACACCGTAGAACCCCCAGACTCTGCCATCCATGTGGGCCACCTGTACCAAAGCGTCGGACTCGAAGCGCCCCCCGCGTGGAAAAACTTGGTGGTGTTCGGCCCAACCATGCATGCCTCTCGGATCGTGGGCGCGCATACCGTCAATGTCTTTGGGAAGGCGGTCCCCGATACTTTACGGAACAACGTATTGCACCCATTGGGGGCTCTATTGCCCCAAGCACCATCCCCAAATGGTCACGCGCGCGGGCCCATCGCGGATCAGTTTTCCGACGGCGTCCGCTCGAGTACCCAGCCCCTGACCGACCAAGCTCTTTTGGACACAAAAAGCGAAGTTTTCGGCCAAAGGTTTTCCGTAATCCAACTGTTTTTGCGCGGAAAGACCATTCCGACCGGGGGGCTCTATTTGACGACCCGATTGGGTTCACCTTTTCTCAATCTCAAACTCCTCAAAGAGACCGATGAGGTCCTTTTGGTGGGCATGACCGGCAACGACGGACCCAAAGTGGAGCGAAAAAACGTGATGCGTGTTTTTCGCGATCTTCGAGAGCTGGGGGTGACCGTGCCCTACGTACGGGTCATCAAACCCGATCACATCCGCTACTACGACACACGCTTGAACGAGGACGAAACCTTCGTCATCGGCGAAGAAACACTCCACACCCATCCTCACCACGCTTACCTCGAGGGCATCGAACGGTTTTTTCCCGACCAATCCACCCCGTGGAGCACCATCTTGACCGACACCACGGTCTACCAGGGGCTTCCGTTTGAGGCCCACAAAGCGGGCATCGAAGGTGCGCCCGAGTTTGTCTACTGGATCGACCCCCTAGGGCTTTTTCAGGATACGTTTCCGTCGCTCATTCAGCCGAGCGACCAGCCGACCCTGCTCACCACCGACCTGGCGCCCACCCAAGATGCCCACCCACAATGGGCGGACGCCCTCAAGTCCGGCCCGGTACCCGTGTTCAAGATCCGGGCACCCGAAGGCGCCATACACGTGGGGAGAGCCTACCAAGGCGTAGGCCTGAAAGCGCCGCCCCTGTGGAACAAGGCGGTGTTGGTGCAGCAGCCCATTCCTTCCGCCAATATTGCCGAAGCTTTCAAGGTTGATGCTCAGGGCCGGGTGATTCCAGGGACTGAACGCCAAAACCCTGACTACGAACCTCCTCTCAAGCTTAAAAACATGCCCACCGGAGCAACCTACGTCGACAACCACCCCATCACCGACGTCCAACTGTTTGCTTTGACCGACTATCTGAACAAAATCCAAAAAGGCACGCTTGAAGAGCGTGATCTAGGCTCATGGCGCTCCATCGATGTGGACCGAGCCAGAACCACCGCCGCCAAAGTCCTCTTCCGCGAGGACCACCGCCCTCCCCTCACTCCAAACGGCTTGTTCCGCACCATCATGCGGCCAACCCACTTTTCGGGCTCCGGGGAGCGTCGAGCCCACGTCTACGCCGATACCTACCAGAGCCTCCTCCAAGACCACTACCTCACCATCGGGCAGCAGGAGGGCACCCGACAAGACCGAGAAGATGCCTCGGTTATCGACGTCACTTGGATCTACATCATCGAAAACGATGGTAGGGCGCTCAATATGGTCAACGCCCGCAACGACGCCATCACGGGCGAACACATTTTTCCCGAGTACGTCAGCCCAGCCCAGATCATAGGCGCCCAAGAATACCGCTGGGACCCCAAGACCAAAAGCGTCGTGCAGGGCCCTTATTTCACAAACCCCAACTACAAAAGCCGAACATCACGCAGGCAACCCTGAGTGCAAGCACGCCTGACGGGGATGCTCCAAAGTTCCGGATTCACACCTTAGGCGCTGACGCTCGATCGCAAGATTTCGGGTGCGACTGACATGCGAGGCTAAACAAATGGCTTCGTTTGGTGACGCGATGAAGCGCGGCCAATACACTCTTCGGCGTAGCCCAACTCAATCGACGGCAATCATATGGTGGGCGCACTGGCACCATCCTTGCTGAAGACTTCTTGCACGATGCGGCCTGGCATCTAGGACGGACAAGCCACGGCCACTGTTTTAACACTCTACGACAACGAACAACAACGGTTCGAAGGAGAAACGATGACAAGAAGAAGTACGAGATGGTGCATCTCGGCAATAGGGTTGAGCAGCCTCTTGAGCTGCGGCCCTGTTCCACAGGCCGAGAATACAGTCACACCGCCAGCAGCCGCTGTGGCCAGGCGACCGGTTACTCTAGTAGACCAGGGGGTCGCAAAGGCTTGGATTGTCACCTCCGACAACCCAACGGAGGCTGCAACCGAGGCGGCCACGGTGCTTCAACATCATATCCTCCAATCCTCTAAAGCCCGACTTCGCATCGTCAAAGAAAGTGCGCTGGGGGAGATCTCAATTCGCGATCGGCGCATCACAGCGGCCAAGGCACCTGCGAACCACAAGTTCTTGCTCGTGGGGAAAAGCGAACTCACCAAACGCCTCCGGCTGGATGGCATTCAACTCAATGCGGGAGGGATCGTGATCCGGACATTTCCCAACTCGATCGCCATCTTTGGCAAAGACGATGATCCCAAAGATCCATGGGGCACACACTATGCGGCTACCGTTTTCCTTGAAGAGGCCCTTGGCGTCATCTATCTTTGGCCGGGACAATCGGGCAAGGTCATTCCCAAGCGGGCGTCCATCAGAGCCGCAGTCACGCGGACCCACCAACCTCCCATTGGTCAGCGGCGTATCCGTGGCGCCGGCTCCTCACCGGGTTCTCGAAACCTCATAGGTCTTAAGAAGCTGGGAATCGAACCGAGCGAGTTTGAAGAACGTCGAAAGCATGGAATGAATGCACCTGGAAGCGACTGGTGGCGCTGGCAACGCCTTGGCGGCGACAGTGGAATCACCGGAGGTCATTCGTTCCAAGATCTGTGGAAGACCCATGGGAAGAAAAACCTTGATTGGTTCGCAGAGAATCTGAACGGTAATCGAGATCAATCGATCTCACCTCAGCGATCTCGACTGCACGTGACGCACCCCGAACTCCTCGAACACATTGTCGACGATCGAATAGCCATGCTCGACAGAGATCCCGATCGGATCAGCGTGCCGGTCGGGCCGAACGACGGAGGCAAGACATCCTTTTGCATGTGCAACCAATGCAGGGCTCTAGACCACCCCAACGCGGCCAAGCGTCACATGGCCTTTCACGAGCGCGTGCAAGGAAAAATCGTAAGAACGCCCTATGAATACAAGGCACTCAGCGATCGATACGTATGGTTCTACAATCAAATAGCAAGAGAGGTCGGCAAGAAACACCCTCATGCCTACGTTGTTGGGGACGCCTATGGTGCCTATCTTGATCCCCCATTGCGGCGGGTTCCGCGCCCTAACGTGGCCATTCGTTTCGCGGGACTAAGTTACATGGAAGATGAGCATCGCCAAAACTCCCTGAAGGCCTGGAAGGGGTGGAGTGCCATCACCGATACGATGATTCTGCGGTCCAATCACCTCCTAGGGGGCCGCAGAGTGGGGGCGGCACAAAACTTTGCGCACCACCTCGCCCGTGACTATCGACTCTTTGCCCGCACGATGGTGGGTGCGGATCTCGATTCCATTGCCCACCACTGGTCTACGGCGGGGCTAAACTACTACGTCACCGCTCGCCTACTCTGGGACCCCTATCAAAACGTAGATGACCTTTTGGATCGCTACATGAAGCTCGGTTTCGGCAAAGCTGCAAGGCCCATGGGGCAGTACTTTCGTCGAATCGAGGAGATTTCTCGTAAGGTCGCAAGTCTTCCTCACTCTCCTCCGGAAGGCCAGTCGGTTTTTGGCAATCCGGGCGGCCGTATCTACGGGCACATTTTCCGGCCGCTCGTGCCCTACACCCAAGATGTGGTCGATGAGCTTCGCGCCCTTCTCGTAGAAGCCCGCAGCCGAGCCAACGGTGATCGAGCACTTCTTAACAGGATTGCATTTGTCCGGACCGGCCTCGAGTGGACGTCGCTCCAGTCACGTTTATGGAGAGCGACGGACGTTGATGACCCCCGGGCGCTTTCGATCGCAAACAAGTGGTTGGCGGAGATGATGCGTATCTTCAAACGCCAACACTACGCCGTGAACGTTGCCGTCGTGGCCTGGACAGTTCGTAACCCCTGGGAGGATCTCGGGTTCAAGTGGCCTGGACTTTGATCCCACGGTTCAATTCCATCGGCCTTGTGCCTCACGCACCCACAGCGGACGCGTCACTTCGCTTCTGAAAGTCGCTTGTTTTCTTTCAATATCTGGTGGGCAAGCCAAAGCCACACCACCACCAGAAGAATGTTCACCAGTGCAAAAGCACGAACGCCCAGCCCCAAAACGCCCGCTCCTAAAAACACCACCAGCGCAGAACTCACGTCGCCCATGCGCACAAAAAACGTATCCACGGCTTGTTTCGCTTTGTACTTCATCTCTCGGGTCGTGGGCAGCCAAAGCATGTTGCGCACGGTGTTGTTCACCGAGTAATCGGTCGCGTTCTCGGCGGTCTTTCCGATCTGAAGGATCAAAAAAACGGGAACCAATGCCACCGCGGTCGCATCGAGGAGCGCAATCACCGGGAGCACAAAAAAAGCCACACGCAAGCCGAGATACTTCACCAGGCGAGAGACCACAAAGGTTTGTAAGAACAAGCCCAATACGTTCACGTAAAAGAAGAAGTTGGCAAAAATCCCCGTAATGAATTCAGCTTCCGTCTGGCCCTGAAGCCGTCCGCCGGCCGCGGCCTGAGCGGCCTCAACTTTGACCAGACGGCCAAAGATATACTCGCCGTTGGTATTGACAAAGGTAAAGACCAACGAAAAAGCAGCAAGCAGCACCAGGTAGCGATGACGGGCCACCATCTGAAACGCACCTTCGCTGGTGTCGATTTCTTCTTGGGGTTCGGGGGCTTGGTTGTTGGTTTCGGGCGCCACTCTTCGCCCTTCTCGCGTGTGTACCAACTGGGTCAAAACCGCCGACACACCAAGAAGCCCTGCCGCCACCAAGAGCATCTGAAAGACACCAAGAGGTTCCACCAACCACGATGCCACCTTGCTCCCAAAAGCAGCGCCACTTGAGGCCCCAAGGCCGATCAACGCAAACAACCTTTTGCCCTGCTCGTCGCTGTAGATGTCGTTGGCGAATCCCCAAAACTGGGCCACGACCATCATGTTGAAGACACCCACCCAAAGATAAAAAATCAGGCCCAGGTGCGCTCGGACCATCTCGACCGAGCTCCCCACATAAAACAGGACCAAATGGGTCACAAAAAACAGTGTCACCCCGACCACCAAACGGTTGCGCGGCAGTCGGTTCACCAGCTTCGCGTAGGCGGGGACCGCGACCAAAAGTGTGGCGGCAATGGCGCCACTCATATAGCTTTTGTATTCAGCACCCGACTCCAAGGCGAGGATCAAGCCTTCGCGCACCGGCTTGATCAGGTAGTACGCCATGAGGAGCAAGAAGACGTTGAACGTCAAAAGCAGAGCCGAAACACCCTCGCCCGCGCGAACCTCCGTGACCGCACCAAGAAGGCGCTCAAGCACCGTCCGGTCTTCTTCGTGCTCGCCCTCGACCCTCAACGCCAACCCCTGCCCATCGCTTCAGTAAAAATCTGGAATCGACGGCTCCGGCGGTCGCTCAATCGCCACCAGCCGGTACCCCTCGTCCACACCGAGGTCGTAAAAATGAAGTTTCATCGACGAAGTGGGGCGCACCGACTGCGTCTGATGAATGAACAAATCAAGGACCCCGTAACGAAGGGGGTGGTCCGCCCGCGCTCCTTTCGGCGCCAGATCTGAAGGGCGGCGGTAGCCAATGGGCAGCACGATACAACTTCGGTGCGGATGTTCCGGGTCAGGCGTAAACTGCATAAAACCAAGTTCCGAGTCCAAGAGCGCCCCCCCGCGAAAACGCGCCTTGTAATGGGTGACACGAGGCGATGCGAGCGAGTGCTTGAGGGCCAGGTCTTCAAAACAAAGCGATTGCTCCCGTTTGGGCGGACTCCGTCTCGCAAGGGTGAAGCGCGCAAGGGGCGCGTAACGCGTGAGGTACTCTTGCAAAGTTCGGTGCCGGCGCTCCAGGAGACGTTTGGTGATAAACGCAGCGTGCCGGTCGTCTGGGAATCGCGCGGAGCGCACCGCCGACCGAACGTGCTCGGGCGTGATCCGATCCAGAATGCGAACCATCCAAAGTGCATCCCTCGGAGTCATGGCGTCGTGGGCCGGGTTCGGATAGCCCCCTTTCCACTCCGACGACGTAAAGGTCTCGCCATCAAGATAACCGAAAATCTCAAACTCGTTGAGCTCCACTTGGTTCCAGACCCGCGGATAGAGGCCCAGGGTCACGAGGTCCAAGCCGATGTCGCCCCAGTCCCAATAATAAGACCGCCCCAAGCGACGACTCACCTGATCATGCGGCCAACGCCCCCCGAGCGAATCACCCCAGTCAATGAAGTAGTGCCGGATGTAGTTTCGCCCGCCGTCCTCCACCCACACGTCGAGCGTATTCTGCTCCCGTGAGTCGAAGTGATTGATCCACGCGGCGAGCACCTGTGACGCCCGCAGTTCCCGCCGGTTTTGGTGCGGAATCACGTCGTTGGGATCGTCGCTCCTGGTATTCTGATAACGAAACGGGCCCAGCGGTTTTCCCGGCACGAAGCGACTGGCCGAGGCCCGAAGCCGACCGTCCTTGAGCTGATAGGCTTTGAGCAGCACTTGGTTCACGTGCTCGGCCGTCATCGGCTCATCCTCTCCTACGTTGTTTTCCGCTTTGGCGTCCGGAGAAATCTCAAAGATGTCTTTGGGGAAATAAACCACTTCGTTGCAGGGCGTGTGATAACCCGCAAGCCAGTAGAGTTTCGAGCCGATGACGTCCGATCCGGTGGCCCGGGTCGGCTGCTGGGGACCATCAAACTTGAGAAGATAGGAGTGCCCATCGGGCGCTTTGATGAAGAACCCTGGATTGGCCCCATTGGGTTTGGCCGACACCACGGTCCAAGGCCCCCCGCCAGGGTCCAGGCTCGGCGCATCGCCGCAGGCCCCTCGGTACGCGGCCTCGGGCGGCATATCAAAAAAGCCAATGCGGTTGACGAACCATGCGCTGTTGGGCACCTCGTCTATGGCGTTCACATTGACGGATTCACTCGACAAGGGGAAGGTCGGAAGGCGCGCCAAAGGATAAAACGCAATCATGTCGGCGCCGTCGGCCATCAAGCCCGAATAGTATTTGCTCGGACGCTCCCGAACATGGTTGCGATCTGTGTCCTCCCACAAAGGCTCTTTGAGCGGAAAACGACGGACCTGACTCGAACAAGCCCACGCCCACGACGTCGCGGCCAAAACCCATAGAATCCTCGTCCTACCATCGACCATGTCTAAAACCCCTGCGTAATACCAAAGGTAAATCGGAACGAATCGACCGTCACGTCGTCTTGGTCCAGCCGGTTTGTCCCAACCGCAAATAAAATCATCAGCGCGACCTCTCGATCGACGGTGGTTCTCAGGCCGAGACCTCCGTTTAAGTACATCTTCCGAAAGGAAAAGTCGCGGTAGTGACCGTCAAACACATTGCCCAAACTCGCAAACAACTCCGCGTCGAGCAAAGACCACACAGGGTAACGGTAACTGAGCGTCGACACAAAGGCGCTGTCTCCCAAAAAGCGATTCTGCAAATAGCCCCGCATGGTTTCAAGGCCACCGAGCGCTGCAAGCTCGGTAAACGGAACTTGTCGACCGCCGGTATCCTCCACGAACTCGGAGTAGATGCGAAGCGCCAACACGTGATTCACGCCCGATAGATCCAAAAAGGCAGCCCATTCACTTCCCCAGCGAAAAAAGTTGATGCTGGTTTCGCTCGGATCAAACTCAAAGCTGCCAAAAAGCTCCAACCGAAAGCCAGAACCGGGATTGAACTCTCGATCTGGAATGCGGGTGTCGATGACCGCCTCAAGGCGCGCGTCGATAAGCTGGTACGCCGCAAGCCCGCTACCGGACCGATAGCCAGGGGGCAGCGACCCCTGGCCCAGGCCACTGGGCAGCGGTCCCGTGTGGACCGATTCCACGGTGGGGTTGGCCGCCTCGTCCTCGAGGAAGGCGACATCGCGTAGCATCACGCTAAACGCGAAACGATTCAGCCCCTGTAAAAAAGCACGAAGCTCCACGCCGACCTCGATGCGTCGCATCCGGATGAAGGACTCGTCATCGGTTGAGGTCAACGGCCCCACACCATAAAAAACCCAATCCGGACGCGTTAAAAACTCCGCGCTGAACGTCAACCAGCCCGAATCGTCGTCGAAAACAAGCATTCGGTCTTGGCCAGCCACGCGAATCCAGTTTTCACCCCAGGTGCTCGCGGCCGCAGTCAACTCGTGGCCTCGAACAAACAGGTCGCGGTGAAAGGTCGTCAGGCCCACACTCGGCCTCAGACCAAAGTCCACCAAAAAGCTGGGAAACACACCCGACTTGCCGTCTCTCCAGGTGAGAAATTCATGAATCCGCGTGAAAACGAAGTGCTTTTCCATGAGCGTCAGTCCACCCACGATCGGACGGCGCACCAGAAAGTCGAGCCCAAGGTGCACCGGATAAAACAGAGCGCGCGGAATCCAAATGAGGTCGCGTGCCGTCACGCCCGTGGGCTCACGCCCCTCATAGTTGGGCCGAACCCGCTTTTTCCCAAACGCCACCGATGAAGTGGGCACGTGACCGCCCTCGGGGGGCGGCTTGGGCGTGCCGGTTTGATCTTTGCCCCGAAGAACGTCCCTCAGCCGGTCTCGGAAAGCTTCGCCGGAAGCGTAGCCCGTATCGCCCTTCTCGCCCGTGGTCACCGAGTTGCCACCCGCAGTGGACGATGTGGGCACCTCTGCCCAGGCAGCGGCCGCACCACCGAAGGAAAAGCAGACAACCCACAGAAGTCTTGCGCCCGTCCTCGTCATTGCGGGTCTTCACTGGCAGATTATCCCCCGGTAGGCAACCCGATCCGTACCTTGCCCAGGGGGACCCTTCCGAGTCACGATACCGCGAGCCCAGTGGTTGATCCGATGGAGTGGCAAACACGCTACCAGGCGAAACACGCTCCGCTGCCCGGGGTGGTCAAGCGCATCCCCAAGGGAAAACACATCTTCGTCGGGTCGGGCGCGGCCGAGCCCACGGGGCTTGTCGATGCCCTTGTCACCGAGGCCGCGCATTTTGCCGACAACCGCGTGCTCCACCTTCTCACCTTGGGGCCGGCGCCCTACGTCGACTCTAGCTTTTCGGATCACTTTCGCCACAATGCGTTTTTCATTGGCCCGAACACCCGTGAGGCCGTCCACCAAGGGCGCGCCGACTACACCCCGGTGTTTCTGTCTCAACTTCCGAACCTCATCCGGACCCGAAGAGCAGCCATCGATGTCGCGCTCATCCAGACGACGCCTCCGGATGCGTTTGGCTTTGTGAACCTGGGCGTCTCCGTGGATGTGATTCTCGCCGCCATCGATGCCGCGACCTTGGTCATCGCGGAAATCAACCCGCGCATGCCGATGGTTCACGGCTCAGGCTTCATCTCTATGGACCGCATTGACGCGTGGGCCCTCAACGAACGCGACTTGCCCGAACACATGCGAGACCAACCCGATGAGGAAGCCTTGGAGATCGGTCGCCATGTGGCTTCTTTGGTGGAAGACGGCGCCACCTTGCAGGTCGGTATCGGTCAGGTTCCCGACGCCGCCTTGCGCGCACTGCAACACAAAAAGGACCTCGGGGTGTGGACCGAGATGTTGCCCGAGGGCATCCTCGACCTCATCGAGAATGGAAACATCACCGGCCGATACAAGACATCTGAACCCCGCAAAGTTTCCGCCTCTTTCACCTTTGGTTCCAAACGGCTATATCGCTTCATCGACCAAAATCCGCTCTTCGTTTTCCACCCATCAGACCTCATCAACGATCCGACAAGAATCGCCCGACAGCACAAGATGGTCGCCATCAATGGGGCACTGCAAGTGGACCTCACCGGACAGGTCTCATCCGACTCCATCGGCACCAAGTTTTACTCCGGTATAGGCGGGCAAGTGGATTTTATTCGGGGCGCATCCATGTGCCGCGGCGGTAAGGCGATCATCACCATGCGTGCCACCGCGAAAAACGGAGCGGTCAGCCGCATCGTGCCCACGCTCGATGAAGGCTCGGGTGTGGTCACCTCAAGGGGCGACGTCGCCTTCGTGGTCACCGAGTACGGCATTGCCGATCTTTTTGGCAAATCGATTCGCGAAAGGGCCATGGCCTTGATCTCGGTTGCACATCCCGACTACCGCGCCCAACTCTTGGACGCCGCAAAAAATCGACGGTACGTCTTTTCCGATCAAATACAGCCCGGAGAAAAACGGCCGCCGCGGTACCGAAAAGAAATCCATACACGAACCGGACGAAGGGTCTTGCTCCGACCACTCCAACTCACAGATGAGCAAAAAATGAGTGACCTGTTTTACAGCTTTTCGGACGACACCGTGTACCGGCGGTGGATGACCGCGGTGCCCCGAATGCCGCACCGCAACCTCTTGCCGTACCTAAGAACCGATGGCGCACTCAACGTGGCCATCGTGGCCGAGGCCCTAGAGGAAGAAAAAGAATCTGAGCTGATCGGGGTCGGCCGCTACCATACCGACCGGGCGACCCGCTTCGCCGAAGTGGCCCTCGTGGCGCGGGACGATTGGCAGGGCCAAGGCATGGGCACCGCCCTTTTTGCGCACCTCATCGACATTGCCCAAGAGCACGGCATCCTCGGCTTCACCGCACAGGTACTCAGTCAAAACCAAGCGATGCTGCATGTTTTTCATGAATCCGGACTTGAGGTTCAAAGCACGCTGCAAAACGCGGTCTACAGCCTAAAAATGCCTTTTCATGGCCCATCGGGGTCCTCGTAAACGAAAACGCGTTCCGGTCAGTCGGCCAAAGGTGTGGTCATCGTAGGCCCGCTTTCTTCTTCAAAATCCAACACGATGCCAATGGACCGCATCAAACGAAGGGCGTTGGTCGAGGCAATCGGTCCTGGCCTCAACCGATAGTCAAAACGGATCCCGTTCTCAACGACCTCATCGGAAAAATGTCGATTCTCCACCATGCCAGAGGGGAGTTTGTCGGCGAGCTTGGCCAAGGCCAAATCATGGGTACTCACCACCCCGACCGCACCCCGCTCCGACAAGGCCTTGACAACCGCAAGCGCGCCCAGATAGCGCTCCCGGCTATTGGTCCCGTGCAACATTTCATCTAAGAGGTAAAGAAGGAAGGGCCCCTCTTGCTCGGAGGCATCCAAGAGCGCCTTGATGCGCTTGATCTCCGCGTAAAAGTGCGACGTTCCACTCGCCAGCGAGTCGACGATGCGCACCGAGGTCACCACCGAAAACGGTGAAAGCCTGAGACCGCGCGCCGAAACCGGAGCACCCGCTTGGGCCAAAAGCACGTTTATCCCAATGGAGCGAAGCAACGTGCTTTTCCCGCTCATGTTGGAGCCGCTCAGGAGCAATACCGACCCCTCCCCCCCAAGCAAGAGGTCATTCGCAACCACTTGGTCGCGGTGGATGAGTGGATGACTCAAGGCTTCGGCCTCAAAATGGGCGCCTCCATCCTCAACAAACGCCGGAAAAGCATAATCGGGACGCTCGTAGAGCAAAGCCGCAAAAGAGGCCAACGCCTCAACTTCAGCAATGGCAGCGAGCCACGACCGAAGTTTGGGGCCGGTGGTTCGGCGCCAGCGTTCGGAACGAAGAACCCAATTGATATTCCAAAGAAAAAATGCGCCGAAAGTCAGCGCAAAAAATACATTCAAGCGCGCATCCAAAAGCGCCACCAAGCGACTGAGCGACCGGATTCGATCGCCCGCACTTTCGCCCTCGAGTGCCAGCGCCTTCTTGGCCGCCTGCATTTTTAGAGATTTCCAGTCGGACCCTTCAATGTGGTCCACCAGCGCCCCGTAGGCTCCGAGCACCGCCTCCGGCCCCGACAACACGGCCGCCCGCGTGTTCACGAATCCCCGGGTGGCGTAAATGGTAATGAGGTGTAAAACACCCACAATCGCCAGGGGTGCCCCGATGTCCAGCACCCCATAGACCCCGAGCGCGACCCCCAGAATCAGCGGCTGCACCGCCCCCAGGGTCTTGAGCACCGCCGCAAAGGGCACCCCCTCTTTGGCTTCAGCCCACGCCAAAAGACGCGCGTCATCCAAAGGCGAAGCGGACTCACGGGCCGCACTCGCGGCCAACCCTTCGCGAAAATCAAGGCGCGCCGCCAGCTCTTGGACCGCTTCCTGACGCAGCCTGACCTCTTCCACACTCTCAGCCGCCAAAAGCCATGTGGCCAGCGTTCTTCGACCCTCGGCCGTCCCTGCTCGATTCAGGAGCTGAAACAAGGAGGCCGGACCAAAAAGGTCCAAATCCTTGGCGTAGCTCAGGTCTTCTGCCATCGATGCCAAGTCTTCGCCATCGTCTGCGAAATCTCGCCACCGCTCGTCCAAGCGATCCAAGCTCCCTCGAAAAAATTGGGCCGCGGCTTCGAACCGGCGCGTCCGGGCCAACGCACGCTCTTGAAACTTTCCGAGCACAAAAAAGAACAGAAACAGGGGAACCAACAGCCACCAAACGTAACCCTCCCGGGTGACGACGGGAAGAACCACGACCACCAAGGTCAATGCGGCCAAGCCAAGTCGCACATTCCCGAGCTGCTCTGAAAGCCTGCGGGCACGCTGCGCCGTGGCGTCGCGTTCTCGAAGACGTTCGCCGAGGGCCTCTCGAACGCCGCTATCCACGGGCTAGCGTGTCCTCACCAAACGTTTTGCGCACGTTCGTTTTGCGCACGTTCCACCGCACAGAAATTTTGGATGAATCAAGCTTCTCGGTGCTCGAACCAAACCCGGAGCGTACCGGCATCGAGCCGCACGCGTTTGCGTCGTGTGGGCGAGCGGAGGGAAACGGGTGGGCCGAATTCACTTCGGACCGGGACCCGTAAGGCCGAACCAGCGTTCGCTGGGGCTCCGCGATTCGTGAGGCACAAGGTCGACGCAAACTGAGCCGTGGGTTTAAGGAGACGAAGCTTTCGAATCGGGCAAGGGCGCACCCCTGACGCGTTCTACATCATAGTCAACGCCCAGACGGGTATCCAGCGTCCTGGTCACGTCCGGATGAATCACACCGCGGATATGGAGCTTGTTGTTCTTCCCGTCGATGACCTCAAACCGGTAGGTCGAAGCCACTTTGAACGTATAACCGTCCATGTAGGTAAAGAGTGCAACCGTTCGGCCGCGATAGATCAGCGAGACTTCCACATCGTGGGTTCCAGGAAGAAGCGATGCCCGGGTGAGGGGAACGGGGCGCCTCATGTCACTGCCCGCGGGCAGCGTGACCGGTTTTCCGTTCAACCGAAACTCCGCCGTCACCAGCTCAAACGGGCCATCGACCAAATCTTGAAAATCGATGGACGCGACCGCCCGGGCGATCCCGCCACCGAGCGCGGTGTCCTTCAAAACGTCCACCCTTTTTTGCGCGTCGTTCATCCGGGAGTCGAGCACCGCAAGGCGGGCCCTAAACTCTGCGAGCGTCGGCGGCGCGGGGGCGACGTTTCTGGGGCCCGGAGGCGCGGCGTCGGTCGCATCAACAGGCGGCTCAGCGGCCTCGGGAGGAACCTCAGCGTCCGCTGAGGGCGCACCCTCAGGAGCCTCTTCCAGTCCGGCTTCGCCCGACGCCTCGGCGTAGACCGAGCCGCCCGCCAAGCCCATACATGCCACCCAAAACCACGTTCTGAACTTCACGGAAGAAGCGCTAGCACCCTTTGGGTCGGGTGAACAGTCTTCGGCACATGCTGGGTCTTGCCCGGACCTTCACCCATAGTGGTATCTACCGACTCGAGGCCCCACGGAGCATCTCAATCCCATGAATCGGTGGGGTCGACCTTGCGTCGCCCATTCCCCCGCCCAAGCCAACACCGGTTCCGCCTTCTGGGACCCGGTATGAGTTGCCTCCCTTGGATCGCGCGAGCTAGGTCCAGCCGCGCAGCCATGGGTAAAAACAAGCAAAACCTGTCCCGCATCACCCCGAGGGCCCAAAGCTATCCGGACTGGTATCAAGACGTCGTCCGCGAGGCGCAGCTCGCGGAGGTCGCCGGCATCGTCAAGGGGTGCATGGTGATCAAACCCAACGGATATGCGATCTGGGAAAAGATCCAAGGTGAACTCGACCGCCGGTTCAAAGAAACCGGCCACAAGAACGCCTACTTTCCCCTCCTGATCCCCGAATCCTTCATCAAAAAAGAGGCGGAGCACGTCGACGGTTTTGCCCCGGAGCTCGCGGTTGTGACCGTCGCCGGGGGAGAACAACTCGAGGAGCCCTACGTGATCCGACCCACCTCAGAAACGGTGATCGGACATTTTTTCGCGCAGTGGATCCAATCGTGGCGCGACCTTCCGCTGCTGATCAACCAATGGGCAAACGTCATGCGGTGGGAGTTGAGAACACGCATGTTCTTAAGAACAAGCGAGTTTTTGTGGCAGGAGGGCCATACCGCCCACGCGACCCACGAAGAAGCGCAAGAAGAGGTCCTCCGCATGCTCAACATCTATGCCTCTTTCGCCCAAGAATGGATGGCCATGCCGGTCATCAAAGGAAAAAAAACAGATGCCGAGAAGTTTGCGGGCGCGGTGTCGAGCTACACCATCGAAGCCCTGATGCAAGACGGGAAGGCCCTGCAGGCCGGAACATCGCACGATCTTGGCCAAAACTTCGGCCGCGCCTTCGATGTGACTTTTCAAGATCCGGACGGCAAATTGGATTTCGTGTGGCAGACCAGCTGGGGCGTGTCGACACGACTGATCGGCGGCCTGGTCATGACCCACTCCGACGACCAAGGCATCATCATTCCCCCGCGCCTCGCCCCGCTGGACGCGGTCATCGTGCCCGTATTCCGTAAAGACGAAGCCGAAAACGACAGTGTGCGGCGCGCCGCGCGTGCGCTGGAATCCGAGCTTCGCGCTTCGGGCCTGTCGGTCAAATTCGACCACCACGAAGGCCCTCCAGGACCCAAGTTCTACCGCTACGAGCGAGAGGGTGTGCCGCTTCGCATCGCGCTCGGCCCCCGCGATGTCCAGAACAACACCGTGGAGTTCAAACGCCGCGACCTCAAAGACAAACGGCTTGTCCCGACTTCGGGGTTCGGGGCCTTTGCCCAAGAAGAGCTCAAAAAAATGCAGTCCGAACTCTACTTGGCCGCCCTTGAGCGCCGAAAGAACCAAACGGTATCCCTCGAAAAGTACAGCGACTTCGTCGAGCTCATGCGAAACGAAAACAAACTTGTGCTGGCCCACTGGGACGGGTCGCCCGAGACCGAAGCCCAGGTCAAAAAAGAAACCAACGCCACCATTCGATGCATCCCCCTCAAAGGACAGGGCCTCGATGAAGAACCGGGCGTGTGTATGGTCAGCGGCCGCCCGTCCCCGCAACGGGTGGCATGGGCCAAAGCCTACTGAACAAAGGCAGAGCACACGCAGAAGCCCACGACCCGCGTCAGAATGCGCTTGTACTTATCTGGTATTTCCCATACCAGATTTTAAGCTTATGCCGGGTGTTCGACCCGGAATCGAAAGGATCGGGTTTCATGAAGCAACTGTTTTACACGGCCTTGTTGGCCCCAGGCATGGGCCTCATCGGCTGCGGACACACCGGCGGGAACACCGCCACCCCAGCCGCCCCCCCAAAAATCACCAATCGGGTGCATCTGAGCCCCATGGCGTGGACTTCCGGGGCCTGGCAAAAGAGCTGCGCCGGGATCCGCACGTCTTACAATCCGGACACCGATCTGACCGACGACACATTGACCCTCGTTCCCGGGAAGTCGCGTTGGCTCGATTTTGTCTACTGGACCCTCAACAACAAGGTGGCGGAGCACCAGGTAGAGCAGTACGGAGGCACCGGGTGGGACGGCCCGGAGGGCGGCGTCGTGTTCCACTGGGCGCCGGGCTCGCACTGGGAGCGTGACACGCTGGCGAGCTTTGGGTTCACCATCGGGCACGTCATCGGCGAACACCGATGGACAGACACGATGTTTCCCGACTTTTTTGAACCCCATGGCGGGGTCTATGGCATCAACGTCAAAGATCGCCTCACCGAAATAGACCCTGGTTCCCCGGTGATTTGGGTCAAGTTCTTAGAGCACATCGGAGGCGCATCCAGTCCGTACTACCGCTACCTGTTTCACCAAGAGGCAGTGGTGGACCCCAAAGAAGCCTCCATACACCTGCTCGGCGGGCAAGGCGTGGCGTTTACGTACAGCTTTGAGCGCTACTATCACGAGCTTCGAGAGGTGCTCACCGATTGCCGGGCCGTCGACTTCTTCAAAATGTACGACCAATTTGGGCACGGCTTCGCCTCTGAAGGAAACTGGGCCAAGCAGAATCCTCCCCCAGCATCCGTCACCAAGGCCGGCTACAACCACGCCACGTACACTCCAAAGAAGATTTACGAACCCAATCCCCCAGCCGTTGAGGTCCCGGACACCATACGCGAGGCAGACGCCATGAAGCGTGGCAAGGACATCTACCTGGCGCAATGTGCCGTTTGCCACGGTGTCCAAGGCGACGGAAACGGGTTTTTGGCCGCGGGCTTTCAAGTTAAGCCCCGAGACTTCACCAAAGCCCAGTACAAGTTTCGATCCACACGGGTCGACAACCTCCCCACGATCGAAGATTTGGCCAAGGTGATAAAAGAAGGTGTCCCGAACAGCACCATGCCGGCCTGGGGACAGTTTCTCAAACCCGAGCAAATCTCGGACGTCGCGAAGTACCTCGTATTGTTTTCTTCGGAGTTCAAAGAAGCCTGGCAACAAGGTGCAACCCCCGAAAAGTTAGCACTCCCACCCGCGCCAGCCAACATCGATGGGCTCGCTGGGCAGGGGGCCCGTGTCTACAAAAAGCTCCAATGCGCAAAGTGCCATGGGTCTTCGGGCAAGGGCGATGGGCGATCCGCCAAGGGGCTCAAAGACAGCGACGGCCATCCTATCGAAACCACCGACCTGACAAACAAATGGTCCTTTAAGAATGGATACAAAGCGACTGATCTGTACCGAACCTTCCTGAGCGGCCTTACGGGAACGCCGATGCCCTCCTATGAAGGCGCATTCAAAAAACCGGAGGATGCGTGGGCCCTCACAAGCTACGTGCTGTCTTTGTCGCCCACCGAAAGACCCGTGATGCACCTCGACGCCTTTGCCACCGAGCGAAAACACCGAATCGGCCCCCGCGGCCGCGTCATGCCCAAAAAATAGCGATGGAGATCCCTGGCTTCAGCCCCAAGGTCGGGTTGCTTGTCATCTGGCTCGCCGGAGGATGCCTGTCCTGTGCCCGCACGCCACCCAAGGCCCCCGTCCCGCCGACAAAAAGCGCCCCAGCAAAACTGGTCCCCGTGGGCTCGAGCACCAACCCCTGTCGCTGCTCCCAGCGAATCGAGCCCGAGTGAAGCTCAAACTGCAGACCGACTACGCGCTCCGCGTGCTGCTTTACTTGGGGTTCGTGGGACGCCAAGCCACGTCTGACGAGATTGCAGAAGCCCACGCGATCTCTAAGGACCATCTGGTGAAGGTTGTGCAGCAACTGGCGCGGCTCGGCATGGTGCGAACAACCGCGGGCCGAAAAGGGGGCATCACCTTGCTCTCGGATCCCACTCGGTTGACCGTTCGGACCGTTGTCGAGGCCTTTCAAGGCAAAAAAGGCGTGCTCGACTGTGTCCGAGATCCAAGCGTGTGTCGGATGGAGCCCGGATGCCAGCTCCGGGTGCTCCTGATGGAGGCCGAAGAAGCCTTCTACCGGAGCCTCGAACAAAAAACGATCGGCGAACTTTCAGACTCCGCCCGCCCTGATGGCGGACTTTACAACCTGAAGATTCAGCCAAACGAAGACCCGGCCTAGAGACCCCTTGTGGCCAATCCCAGCAGGATGAACTGATACGTCATCGTCGATCGCAGGCGCCAAATTGGACTCGACGTCCTTCACGGCAGTCTATCCCTCGAGCGTCACCAAACGCATTTTTGATTGACACCGCCCGAATCGGACATCCATCGTGCGCCCCAGATTGCAAATTGACTTGACACATTAAACCCAGAATCTGCCCAATGTGGACATTGTGCTACCTTTGATGACAACTGATGAATCTGGCGGTAGCGGTCTAAGACGGCCTCCCTTGCTCTTTGCAAACAGGTCGCGACAACTCTGTGTTGCGTTGGCGCTTTTTTTGGGGGGATCACCGGCAGCACTTTTGGCCGCCCCCAAGCCACAAGAAATCCGACTGACAAGTTATTTTGCCGATGATCGCTCGATGGTGGGACACTCGGCACACATCCCCCGCGACCGCGAGATGATCGTTCGCAGCCTGGGTGTGCCGCACACCGCGCATGTCTTGGTGCGTCCGAAAAATGCACTGGCAGGCTTCGGCTTACTCTTGGTGAACGAAACCACTTCACTCACGGCTTATGGCGACCCCATCCCCGACCTCTCATTCACTTTCACAAGCGAATCAGAGGGGCCCGAGGCAAGCGTCGTCGGAACCAAAGACGGCACCACCATACGCTTTTCGCGGGCCGCCTCACACGAAACCCTGACTTCGCTCCCCACGGCCAGCGGCGAACGTCTCACCTTCGAAAAGCCTGTCCAGCCGGATATGCGATACGTGTGGGAAACGCCGTCGGGGCGCCGAGGCCGAGGTATCCTTTTGGTCAACCCAGGCCGACCGAGCGAACTCACCAGCATCATTCGCAACACCATTCAGGGAGATTTTACCCCGGCTCTGATGCATGCGTGGCGCGAAGACAATCGTCGAACCCTTGGTGCCCCAAACCAGACAAATATTCTTCTTCTCTCGCCCGATCCGACCAACAAGAACTACCAGAGCGCATCCAACTTGCCGGCCGCGGAGCTCTCGGCCTTTGTCGCTGATGGCGACCCCGTTCCCAATCTCCCTTATCGGCTACGCACAGAAGCGGATGGGACCATCGTGGGGGAGTCCGTTTTGGGCCAAATCAGCCTTAGTGCCTGCGAAGCGGCCGAATACTGCTACCAGTGGGAAAGCTCAGGTCAAAGCGGACAAGGCCAACTCTTTCGACTCAGTGAGCAAGGCATGGTGCGAATTCGTGCGGGAGAACCCACGGTGTTGACCGTCAACTTCGATGAACCCGTTCAAGCTCAGGACTTCTTTGAGTGGCATTCCGCCCACGGCGATTTCCTCGGTGAGGGCCAGCGCGTCGCGTACGTACCCAACATCGACTTCGAAGGCGTGGACACTGTCCAGCTTGTTCACAAAAGAAACGACCGAGTGCTCCACACCCGTGAATTTGTATTGCCGGTCTCACCGGCAAGAAAACGTATCCACCTCACAAAAGTCACTGAAGAGGGCGACCAACTCATTGTCAAAGGACGCTCCGAAAATTTATCCGATCCCAATAACTACAAAGTTGCAGCCTATCTTCATACGGACATTTACTACCCCGCCGGCCACAAACACATCTTTCCTCTCCAGAGCGATGGAAGCTTCGCGTTCACCGCGAAGCCACAGAGCGGAACGGACCGACTCGTGGTTCACCTCATTCGAAAAGAAGTTGATCCAGACGACGAAGCGCACTGCCAAAACCCTTGGCACGACCCGCCCGTGCGCGGTCAATGCACGGGGGTATTCGACTTCTTCTACAACTCCAAAGCCCGCCTGCCTTTGGCCCTCAACGATACCGACTCACCGGCCTATGCGTTTTACCGGCTTACCAGCACCTCATCACACAAAGATCCTCAAATCGCCTTTCTCCAAAAGCGACTCTCGAAAAAAAAGGTCCTCTACCCCGGTACCCCTTCCAACAACCCGAGTATTGCACCTGACCCCAACGTACCGCCCAGCGCCCGGCTGATTCGTAGCTACGACAACCACGACCAGGTGTACTTATACGATGTAGCCCTCGGCGCCCTCGCGTTCACCCACGCGGGCGAAAAACGGGATGCCAAGAAGCTCTTGGACGCGCTCAAGTATTTGCAGATTCACGGAAGCGAAGAAGGAAGAAAGGATGGGTCTTGGTACTTTTCTTATGAACCCGATGGCCGCACCATTTACCCCCGTGCAGCCTCGTGGCACACCGACGGGACCTGGGATCGATACGACTACAGCGACCGGCGCGTGAGCGGAGCCATCGCATGGGCTGCGATGGCCCTCGCAGCCTACAGGCTCAAATACCCTCAAGACACGAGCTACGACGCCGCTTTGGCACACGTCGTCCAATACATGGAGCGCAATCTTGTCGAGGTAAACTACGCGGGCATACGTTCGGAGCCTCTGCGCTTTCAAGACAACAACCGCAAACTGACCGGCGGATGGGACGAATCCAAAACGGTCTCAGTGGAACACAACCTCGACGCTTACGCCGTCTTTAGAATGCTTGCGAAAATCACAAAAGACCCCACATACCAAGACCGTGCCGACAGCATTCGACGTTTTGTCCAAAGCATGTGGGACGAGGAAAATGGGAAGTTCTACGTAGGCTACGGCAATACGGGCCTGGGTCCCAATACGTCCGAGATTTTCATGGACCCCCAAAGCTGGGGCCTTCTGAGCATGGGCCACGACAGAGTCTTTTTGGACACCTACACCCGCGGACTTCAGTGGGTTTATGACCAATTTTTCGAGCCCAGCGGCGCATTGATCTACGCCACCGAAAAGGGAAGCCGAGTCGTTTCGGTTCCGGGCTTTTTTGACTACTTCCCAGCCGGCGAAGGCCCCCTGACCGGCTCCCATCAATTCGTATGGACCGAAGGCACACTGGGCGTGATCATGGCCATGCAGATGGTCGAAGAAGCCACCGGACGCAAAGAGCACTTTGTTCGCTTCGGCGCATCCTACGACGCCGACAAACTGCTGGCGCTCATGAATGGTTTTCAGGACCGTGACGGTGGGGTGCCTTACGCCTCATGGAATGCGGTTCGTGACGATTTCAGCCACGAAGCGTCCATCGCCGGAACCGCTTGGCTATACTTTGCCAACCACGGTTTTAACCCATTTGATCCTGATTTTGCCAAACCAGCCCCAAGGCCCAAAACCTACGACGAACCCGTGCCGCGATCGCTCGACATCCCAAGTCAAAAAGACGATCCCAGCCGGCAGATCCGTCAGTTCATCACCAAGGGCGAACGCCTGATCGATTCCTTCGACGTGGGGCCGGTGCGCGCGACACCCGATAAGAGAACCACTTCCCTCAGTCGGGAGCTCGACGACACCTCGATTTTTCACGGAAACTTTGCCTACCGTCCTAGTTTTGTAGACATGGCCAAGGTCCCGACCATGGACGACGCTCAGACGGCAACCGGTCAGGCCCTGCGCCTCGACTACGATATCACCGGTGTAGGATGGGCCGGATACTACTCCATCCTCGGGGGGATAGATGTCAGCGATTTTGATGTCCTGAGCTTTTGGGTCAAGGGCCTTTCAGGAGGTGAAGCCGTCTCCATCGGCTTTGCAGACCAAACCATGACCGACTACCGCATCGATGGGATTTATGTCGGTTCCTCCAGCCTGTATCTCGAGCACGGCATCGATACCACGTGGCAAGAAATCTTGGTGCCCCTGGACTCTATTGAGACCCGCCTCGGACACAGAATCGATCTTCAACGGATGGGCGCCTTCATGCTGCGCTTTGAGCACGGTGCTCAGGGGACCATCTTTGTCGACGACCTGAAATTCAAGAAGGGAGAATGGGTCCTCCGCACCCCTGAAGCTCAACAAAGCACCAACTACGCTCGATATCGGCACATCGAGGAAGGCAGCCACGGAACGGTCGAAGACCGCTTAAAACCCGGCGAGTTTGGCGGTTTCACGTACAAGCTGCGCACCGATGCCGCCTCGAGTCACGTCTCCATGTACAATCGAGAGACTCTTGAGCAACCCCTCTACGAAGTCGAATACGAAAAAGCAGACGACGCTGAATCCATCGCTGGGCTCTACATCGGTATACCCCGGGACCTCCGCGCATTCAACGGTCTAGAGTTTTTTGTCCGAGGCGACGGTCAGGTCCACGGGTTCGATATCGGCCTTCTTGATTTCATTGCCGACAACCGGCAAGACGGCGTGATCGGCGGTTCTATTTTTCGATATCTTGAAAACGGCTTGGACGATACCTGGCAGCAAGTGCGAATTCCCCTGTCAGATTTTCGTGGGCTCGACTTTTCAAAGATGGTTTCAGCCGTATTTCATTTTACGGAGCCAGGGGCGAGCCGAATCTGGGTCCGAGACATCCGTTTCTTTCACGATCCCAACTTCAAACCCAAGGCGAACTTCGGCGCGCTCTTTGTCGATGATTTCAACCACAGCGATCGCAACTTGCTCGGCCATCTGACCGGTCCCTATAGCGAACTGCCCTCCCTTTGCAAGATATCGCGAGTCGAAAAAGACCCCGCCGACAAGCAAGTCCAAGGAACCGACAAGATTCTACGCATTGAGTACACCAAGAAAGACGAGGGATGGTGCGGTTACTTTTCTCGACTGAACGCTTTGGACGGTCAGCCGCTCACCCTATCGCGGTATGATACGCTATCCTTTCGAATCAAAGGCGCGGTCGGCCACGAGCGCTTTCAGATCAGACTCGCGGATACGGAGCACCAAGAACAAAACACATCTCTCGTCGCCAAAGACACCGCCCAGCTTTTAATCAACGGCATCACAACCGCCTGGCAGACCGTGATGGTCCCCCTAGAAGATCTATCCTCTTCAGGCCGTCTAGACCTGAGCCACATGGGGACCATCGCTTTTGACTTTCACGCCACCGGCCAGGGCGTGGTCTACATCGACGATATCCAGTTTATTCAAAGGGCCCAAGATCTGGACCAAAAACCCGAAACAAAGGGAATCCTGGTCGATGATTTTTCCGAGGACAAATCGAACGCGCTCGGGCACGTCACCGGAATATTCGCTCAAGCACCCTCTACGTGCAGCCACGCCGTTGTCGAGGACGACTCAGCCGAGGATAATGGCGGACGCATTCTCCAGCTGGATTACACGAGACACACCCAGGGCTATTGTGGCTACGTCAGTCGATTGAATCCCGAAGACGGTGGGTTCTTGGACCTCTCTACATCAACAGAGCTCTCGATTCGGATTCGGGGCAAACAGGGAGGAGAACGCTTTCAAATCAAACTCGGGGACCAAAGCCACCAGGAACAGGAGACCTCTTTATGGGTGGGTCAAGCCAACGATTTTCTAGAGCACGGCGTGACCACCGACTGGCAGACGCTCGTCATCCCTCTAGCCCCCTTGGCGGACCGACTGGACCTCACCCGCATGGGCAGTTTTGTCATCGAATGGCACGACCCAGGACAAGGGACCATCTATGTCGACGACATCCAGTTCCTAGCGACCGGGCAGCCAAGCGAAAAAAGAACGCCCCAAAAACCAGCGAACAGACCCCAACAAAAAGACCAACCGGTGCTCTCAGCCGCCCCCGCCGGCGCTCCATCCATCGAAACCGGCTCCCGCGGAAAAGCGGTTTCTGACTGCCAATGCATCCGCAACCAAACAACGCTTCCTTTCGAACTTGTGTTCTTCATGGCTGGTGCGTTTCTCCTCTTCACGCGGCGACGAAAAAGCAAAAACATATAACCAAAACCCATTCGGCAGGTCATGTCGTCGGGCTATGGGCCCTACTCGCGGTCACCCAAAGTTTCGGCCGGCATGGGGCCGCCTAGAAGAGATCCTCAATGTGAGCTGAGACTTCCCCGAGCCTATCGTTTACGCCTACGGCTTTCATAGCGGTCTTTAAGACTTCAGCGGGGTGACGGTCGACAGCCCGGACATGACGACCAGGCCGGAGGCCTCCGGCCCTTCCCGCGATGAGGCAGGCCATGTTTTCAGTCGAATGCGTACGCCCGTCGGCGTTGTCCAACGCGTCTATTCCGTAACCGCCTTCATGCGTCATCACCAGGGCCGACTGATCCAAGATCGTGGCCTGCCCTTCCTGCGTGTCACGAAGTTTGGCAACCAGGTAAGCGAAGTGCTTGTTGTGCCATGCCAGAACAGAAGCCATATGCTTGGCGCCTTCGTTGCCTGAATGGCTTAACTGATGGATCGCACCTCGATCCTTCAGGGTTTGGGCATTCAACAGACGGCCAGCATCCAGATATGACTGAAAATAACTAAACTGAAGTGAGGCAACACAAGCGAGATTGCACTTGAATGCCATGTGAACGATGTCGCAGAACGTTTGCGCCCGTTCGTCTTCACCGCTGTAACCCACAACAACATCGGGGTCCCGCCCTGGGTCTGCAAGTCCCTCACATGCGGCGGATGCATCTTCCCCAATGGCGCGCAAGCGATTCTCCAGTGATCGGACCTCGTCAAAGTGCTGCTCCAGCTTTTTGCGGTCAGCCACACCGACTCTTGCCAAGGTCCTTTGGCGAGCTTGGCTCACCAGGTCTAGACAGCTGCGCCGAGTCGCCACGAGGAAATCTCGTTGTTCTTGGGCAGCCGCATCCTCCGGGTTCGAAGCGGCGAAAAACAACGCGTCGTAAGCCTGCTTCGGGCTAAAAACGGGGGTCACAGGGGTGGCGGCTTGCCCTAGCCGAAGGCCTGGACGAAGGCGAAACGATATATGTCCTTCTTTTTGCCCTGCTTCTCGGTAGACCGCGGTTTGAATCCGATACACCAAGGTTCTGCCTTCGGCGATTCGGTCCGCCACAATTTGATCCGATGTTGGGCCAAAGGCGGTATCACTCGAACCGTCGATAGGATGTCGTACCCCGGCGAGCAGGGGCGAAGTGAGACGGTGGTGAAAGTCATCCGGTCTTCCAGCCGAGGGAACCGTGCCACCGTTTTCTCGGGCCCAGGGAATCTTGAGGCCCGTGACCACCGAAATCTCATCTTTGATGTTGTTGTGGTTCGCCAAGGGGGCCAACGCTTCTTTAAGATCGTAGTCTGAGCCAACCTTGTTGGGCACGTACGTGCGATCGGGCGAGTAGTCGTAGGACCCAAGGGACATGCCGGCCAGGCAAACAACATAACGTTTTGGAACCGGAGCGTCCGTGCCCGCAAACGCATCCCCTCGGTTGTTCAGCATGCATTCCAAGATAGGTAGTCCAACCGTCGCCCCCGCCAAACCTCTCAACATTGCGCGTCGATTCATTTTCATCACTTGCCCTCATTCCCTGCTTAAAGTGAAAGCATCCTGCGCAACAAACTCGGCGATGAGCTCATCCAGCCGGTCATCAACACCCGAAAATGCACGGCCGAGGACCTCCAAATTGGCTTCCTCAGACGGTTCTTCCAACCGCCCCACCGCAAAACGGTAGAACTGACGAATAAAACACTGCCTGAGCTCATCCGAATCGACAAGGCGCTCCACGAGTTGCGCTGGCCCCTCGAAGGCCCCAAGTCCAGGGATGACGCCTGGGGTTTCAATGAGGCAATCGCTCTCATCGTGGGTGCGATAACGTCCCTCGGTGTCGAACGGCTCTAACCCCTGCCCGACCACGTCCAGCTGGGCATGACATCCCGCACAAGCCCCCGAGCGGTGTTGTTTTAATCTGTCCACCTTGCAGTGCGATTCGCCATCCTCCTTCACCTTGTCCACGTCGACATTGGCGGGGGGGGCTGGTACATCTCTACACAGAAGACGCGTGCTGATAAAAAGCCCTCGCTGTGTGGGGCTGGTTTCTGAAAACTTGCTGAATGCCGCAAGAACAGAAGCATGAGAGAGAATCCCTCGACGCATTCCTACTGGTTCTTGCACCAGCTCACCATAGTTGACCCAGTTGGTGGCGTTTTGGGTGTGATCATCCCATCCATAGTGACGGGCCAAAGGCGCATCCACAAAAGTGCCTTGCGCCAAAAACACATCCCAGTAACTCGCCTTGTTTTCGAGGATGACATGGTTGAGCAGTGCCGCTGTTTCGCGCAAAAATGCGTCCTTCAGGTCAGGCGCCTGAGGAAGGTTTCGGTAACCGAGCCATTGCGCGTGGAAGCGTTCAAGCTGCGCTAAGGCTTTTGGTCCCGAAAACATCCTACGCGCGATGACTCGCCTTTGTTCGGAGTCCTTCAACAACCCCGCCTCCGCGTCATCGAGAAGCTGGTCATCGGGCGTGCTGCCCCAAATAAGATAGGACATCCGGGTGGCTGTCTCGAAATCGTTCAGCCGGACTGCGCCCGAACCGTCCCGCAGTTCTGCCGCCTCAATTCGATAGAGAAAGTCAGGACTTTGAAGAAGTGTTCGCAACACGAGTCCTACGGTGGTAAAAAAGTCGGTCTCCATGTGGTTGTAGGTCCGAAGCGAGTGCTCACGAAGCGTCATCAATGCATCAACTTCTTCCTCCTTCAGGGGTCGTCGATACACTCGCCGACCGAACGACTCGATGAAGTTCTTCAAACATGCGGTGTCGTCTTTCCCCTGGGGCTCGCAAGGAAGTATGCTTCGCCTTCGTTTCGAATCCGCCATGAGTCGCTTTGTGATGTCCTCAGCCAAACTCTGGGCGGCCTCGACCAGCGCCTCGGAGGCTGTTTGCCTGGTGTAGTTGGAATCAAATGGGTCTAAAGAATCGTCCGGAAGTAAGCGGCTTCCGGGGCGCGTCACGTCCCCCAAGAGGTCCCGGATGGTGTTGTCGTACTCGATTCGAGTGAGTCGACGAACCCCGGTACGAAAAGCAGCCAGTGCATCCACATCGCCCAAGCCGTCTTCCGCCGCCCCGCTTCTGGAATCAGTGGGCTCGGTACCGGTCATGACGGGCTCCGCGTCCTTGGGAGAACGGACCCGAATTGGCGCACCAATGCGCGCCTCGCAAGCGGCACCTAGGGCTAGAACAAGCAGCCACGCAGTCATGCCCGCGGCCCGAACATCCGTGGGTATTCCCGTCGACATGACGCGTCCAGGAAGCAAAAACTGTGCCGACAATAAATAGTCTCTAATAACTATCTAGTTTCAATATTTTATACGAACCCCACGCAACGAGCCTGCCCACTGCAGGTCTCGCTTCCCCGTTGGCTCAAGCCAAGAACAGTGTGCACGCCCCAACGACGAGGCCAAACGAAGTTCAGAGCAAGTCCCGGCTGAAGACGGACCTCACCGCCCAGCCCCCGAAGGACGAGGACGGACCTGAGACGAAGGCTTGGGTCAGGTAAGCTGTCGCGCAACCCATTCGGGCCGCAGCACCCATGGGGAAACCGATTGCACGGTTTTGGACTCAATCTCGACATCCGAAACCACGAAAAAGCGGCACGATGTCCCTTGGAACCCGAGCGCGGAGTGGAATGCCGCCCAGTCGTCCGCCAACATGGAAGCGTCCGTCACCGCAAGATCAATTCTTGCCGAGTAGCACGCAGACACGGCGGCCACTGGATTCTCGGCCCAAATGACTCTTCGTCTGGGGTGGTTCGTGGCATCGAGCACCATCTTTTGCACGGGGCTTTCCTTCATGACCACCAAAACGCCTGGGCCCTCTTGCCTCGGCGTGTACTCTGGCTGGTCCGCGGCACCCAAAAAAGCCAGCCCAAGGCCCTCGGTGGTATCAAAAAGAGGCGCCTCCTCTTGGGTTCGAAGGTGCCGAACGGTGCACGGCATCGCATCACACCCAAACCCGGACAGCTCCACGATTTCGCCCTCGGCCGGTGCGTCTTCAAGAGGGATCCCCACGAAGACCCCGCCCCGATTGACGTTTTGGATCTCAACGATTTGCCGACCGCCTTTCCATTGGAGCACAGCCTCAACCTTCACGGAAAAACGCGGGAGCCGCTTCTTCGGCTCCGACAAGGGGAGTTCAGACAGATCTTGGGAACAGCCGGTTTTCTGAAAATCGAGTTGGATCGCCTCCGGGGGTGCCGGGAACACCCCCGCGCCCGCCGGTTCGGTCCGCGAGGATGCCAGGTCTTCGGTTCCGACAAACTCAATCTCCAGTGAGCTGGTCCCGCCTTGTTCAGGGTCGACCATCCCGCTCGAAGAACCCTCATGAGATGAAGGCGCTCGAGCGCAAACCTCAGTGCCTTCGACCCCGGTCGACACCGCCACGGGTTCGGTACGGGGAGCCAACCCCAGATCGATGGACGCCGCGTCGTCGCCGGCACTTGGGCCCACGGGCGACCCGCCATGCGAAGGCGCTGCCGCCGCGTTGCCCCCATGGCGCGCACCCTTCGCTGGTCCAAGCTCCACCATTTCAGCCCCCGCCCCATCAGCCACCACCACACGGTCCCCCGAAGCCCTCCCCCCAGATGCCGAACGCTCATGGTCGAGCGCGTTCCTCATCGCCACGCCGTCCGCTCCGGCGCCGGCCCCGAAATCCGGCCCCCTGGATGCCGAACCGTTTCCTGCCGAATCGGCCCCCGTGCCCTCCTCGGCATTCGGCGCCTTAGAGCGCCTTGCGTAGCCCGAAGCGACAGCCGGAGCATCGCTTTCAGGGTGATGCATCCCGGACGACGTACGATGCGCTGCCGCCCCGACCAGAGCATTGTTAGGAGCACCTGACTCCTGAGCCCGCAAACCATGATCCACATCTTGAGCCACTGAAGACGCACTTTTTTCGGGCAACAGCTCCTCAAGAACAACAACCCCTTGCTCATGGGAGCGATCTCGGACCGAGTCGAGATGGTCTCGCGCCCGACTCATCAATGCCGGAAGCTGATCTTCAGAAAAGAGAATTTCCTCATCGGGAAGGGGAACAAAGGCGTCAAAGTCATCGCCTTCGGCTACTTTGAATCCCTTGCCATCCAAAGCCACCAGCTGTAGCGACGCTCCCTGCCTCGCGACCAGCCGAAAAACGCCATGCCCTACGTCGTCCTTGACCTCCACAACCACGGCCAAAGTGGAGGGCATGATCCTCGTGCTTTTGACGTAGCGCCGTGCTTTCTTCAAAATCTTGTTCCGGTTGGTCACAATCCTCGTCCACAAGCCTTGCAGCTTCGAAACAAAGGCGTGATGATCTTCACAAGAAAGGAAAGGGATCGTCCCCAAGTGCTGAAGCGGTGACGGCGCCATAAACTGAAGCGTCCCTGGCCCTCGAACCACAAAACGATGCTCCCTAGGAAACGCCAAACCCTCGATACCGTCGTCAAAACGGTCCGGTGGGATCTGGATGCGCCCCAACAAACCGCCCTGCGCGCTATACACCTGCAAGCCGAGTGCGCGCAGCTTGTTGGTTGCGATTCGACGCTGTCTCTCCGGGGTCATCTGACCGGGGCCTTTTTCGGACGCCATGACAAGAGCAAGCTAACTGAATCGCCACTTTCTGCATAAGGGAGCGACATTGTGTGACCAAGTGGTCAACACCAAGATGCCACCCCACACGCGGGCCCATCCAAACAAACGCCTTTCATCAACCACCCACATCCGCCGAAAACATGCACACCGGAGCCACCCCGCTCCTCCCCCTGCCCGACGTTCACCCACCCACAGGAGGCCAGGAGGCCAGTTTCCGTCCTCGCGCCGACAAAAAAGCGAGGAGCCACCACTCGTCAACGCCGGCCGCACATGGCATAAACGTGCCCCCAAATGGACACCACGCCCGGCCTTTTCGCCCTCGCCCTCAGCATCAGCCTATGGAACTGCCAACCTAAGCGGGGTACCCAGTCGATGACGGTCACCGCGTCGGCGTACACCATGCGGGCATCCGAAACGAAAAAAGCAAACATCGGCCTCGCCGCCTGGGGTGATCAACTCAAGCCAGGAATGAAAGCCATAGCGGTCTCTCGGGACCTCATCAAAAAAGGCCTGGGTCACAAGGCCGAAGTTCGAATTGAAGGCCTCAAAGGTGTTTATGTTGTCCGAGACAAGATGAACAGACGGTGGACAAAAAAAATAGACATCTTCATGGGAACCGACGTCGAAGCCGCGAAGAGCTGGGGCGTCCGCAAAGTGGTCATTCACTGGACGCCCCCGGCTTTGTAAGATCAAACCGAGGGATCAAAATTGAACGCTCAAACCTCCGGCCCCACCGTCCCACTCGCGCAGAATAAATCGGTCAAGTCCGTCTAAGCGCACGGCAAGCAGCGAAGAGAATGAATCCCGGTGACTGCGTAAAAGAAACAACACACCCTGCTGTGGATCTAGAGCGAGCGCACTGCATCGATAAGCCTCGTTGCCGGACACGTCGAACAAACGCTCCGGCTTGCTTCCATCGATGTTCATGCGCCAAATTTGGTGCGGCCCTTTCCCGTGCAAACGATCAGAAAAATAAAGATGTCGAGCTTGGACGTCGAGCGCCAGGCATCCGGCATCGCCAAGACCCCTTAGGGGCATGAGGTGGGAGCCATCTTGGTTCATCCTCCAGATGAGGTGACCGCATTCAGCAAGGGTGCTGGCATTTTTTTCACAATCCCCATCGGGGCGCCTGCTCAAGAAGTAGACCTGCTCTTCTACTGAGTCATAGGCGATGCCGGGACCGGTGCGATCGGCGGCGCCCATTTCATTCAAGTTGATAAGATTCGTCGCGGGTTCCATCAGTTCGAGGTCGGCACGCTTAAGACCGCCTATGCCTTCGGGCCAATAGAACGCCTCTTGTGACCTGGCCAACCCCAGTCCACCCGAGGTGGAGCCAATGAGTGTGGTCTCCTGGCTGCCTAGGGAGACACGCGCCAACAGGCTCGAGGTTGTGTAGTATAGATCATCAGGGCTGCCACCCGTAGCCATGTATGCAGGTCCATCGGTGGCGACCACTTGGGGATCGCCGTCAGCACGCTTCGCCTCTGGGTCGTATCGGTAGATGCCAGCATCTCGGCTGTAGTAAAGCCCGGACAAAGAAAGCCCCAACAAGGAGGGCGGTTCGAAAGCGTCCGGGACAAACGCCAGAACACCGCCGGCTGCGTGCGGCCACTCGTGAAGCACAGCCCAAGGCCCGTCAAAAGACCGAAAGAGGAGCGCCGAATTGGCACCTTCGTCCGTACGGACCATAAAAGCCACTTGGTTCTTTCGGTCGACGAAGAGCCCCGTGCACCAAACTCGGCTCAGATCTGAAACCGTGAATAGAACCTGCGCTGCCTGGTTCCCAAGGTTCAATCGCCAAATCGCATGACCGTCTGCATCCGCAACCAGATCCGAGAAAAAAAGCTCCTGGGTGTCGACATCTATGGCGAGACACGAAGCATTTTCTAAAGTTCTGATGGTCGAAAGATTCTGGCCATCAAAGTCGGCCGCGAGAATATGTCGATGACAAAGCCCCCCACGCTTGCCGGAGTCGGTGCAGTCGGCAGTCGTGTGATCGGTGACGAAGTAAACCCGATCGCGAACATTGTCGACCACCAACCCAACCCCAACTCGGTTTGGCGCCATGCCCTGAAGGTCCACAATCGCTTCGACGTCCGAAGGCTGGTCTCTTCTTCCTCGCTTGATCCCATCTTCAGCCTCGCCCCAGAAAATGTAGTCGTCGCTCAAACCCACACCCTGGCCGAAACGAATGGTTCCCACATTGGTGCTCGACAGCGGGAAGAGAACCACGCGATGAAGAAGCGATTCTGTGGACATGTACAATTCGTTGTTGTTTGGGCCTCTGCCGACAAACGCCGCCCCTACCCCGAGCGCCACCTCTTCGATGACCCCCTCCTGATAGCGGCTGATGCCGTTCCCCCCTCCAAAATAGACTTGGAGCCCCTTTGACGGCTCATTTTGAAGGCCCGCGGGGTCAACGCAGCGCCTCGCGCGACAGATTTTGCCCCCGACGCAATCGCTTTGGGTCCGGCAATCACCGGGCAGGGGGCCAAGGCTGCAGCCGAAGCCTATTCCCAAGACCAAAAACAAACCACAAGGCAAAAACGCAAAGGAACGAAACCGTCTGTATTGTTGCGCGAGACCAAGATTTTGCGTGGGCCACTGAACGGTCGCGTCGGACCTCACCCTATAAAAAAGTTTGGTCATTCTCGCGCTGCTTCGGGCCACGGGTACAAAAAGGCCCCCACCAACACGCCCACCAGGCCGACGCCGGCCAAAGACAGGCCGCCAAGCACGTAGCGCCGATGGTCCTCCCGTGCCCGGTGGGCGTCCGCCTGAAAGGACGCAGAGTTAAAACGGCCTTGGGCCTCGAGGGCCAAACCACCAAACACCAGCCCCCCTGCGAGCGCCACGCCAGCAACACTCCAGCTGATCCACGCAGGCGCGGCACTTGGCCGGTGGGGGGCCTCAGTGCTTTTGGGTAAATCGAGGGTGAGCGGGACCACGGGTTCGTTGGATCGACCCATGAAGCCAAGGTAATAGCGGGCCCCAAAAGGCGTCTTGAACAACCCCCGGGCCATGGAGGCCGACAACGCACCTCGGGCCTTGAGATCCACAGGCGTGAACGAAAGACGATCAAGGCGGTGCTCACTTCCTCGCTCGAGCTCAATCACCGTCTGTTGATCCTGGGTCCGTACGTAGAGCTTCTGGCCCGCCGGAACCCCCAGACGGATGGCCTGCTGCGGCTCGGGGTGCGCGTCGAGAATGCGGGTGCCGTGTTCGTCTTCCACGTGAACGTGACTCAGTTCGGTTGGTCCAACCAACCAAGCGGCACGCCGCAAACGCCCGCGAACCATGAGAGGCCGCCTTCTATCGACGGGCGGCGGGCGGGCGATCACCTTCGGACGCGCCCGTCGATGGGTGATGCCCATGTTTGCGGCGACGACAAACGCTTGAAGCTCGCTGTACTCCACCCGCCCATCCCCGTTCACGTCGGCCGCACCCCGCAACCCCGAAATGACTTCATGAGAAAAGACACCACTTTGGTAGGTATCCCACTCGTACGCTTCTTGGCCCGCCGTCGTCGCCAGCATCACCCCGACGTTCGGAAAACGTCGAAGGGGCGCCTTGGCCGCCCAAAAAGCGACATCCGCGTCATCCACGGTCACCGTTTGGGCCTCCGCATGCCCCCGGGCCCCAACAATGGTGTTGGCGTGGCAAGCGTCGATGATGAGATGCGTGAGCCTGGTGGGCAGCGACAGGATCTCGTCATACAGCATCCCCTGAGTCAGGCCCCCGTCCAAAAATGCAAGACGACCCGATGCCTCTTCGGCGCGTACCCCGTGCCCACTAAAGAAGAAAAACAGCTCTAACGCCTGGCCTCTTGCCGCGAGGGCCTCTGCCTTTTTTCGCACCCGCGCCAAGGCACCCCTCAATCCCTTCAATGTGGGCGCTCGGGCAAGCCCAGCGAGGCCCTTGAACCGCTCAGCCGAATCGTGGTCGAAAACCGTGAACAACTCGGCCTCATCGGCAAACTGGGCGTAGAGCTTGTGAAACCGCGCCGCGTCATCATCCGCGTAGCGGAGCTCCTGGACAGCCTCCGGATTGGACATGGGGACAGCGTTGTTGCCCACGGTGATCACATAAACGTACGGTGCGCCCTCCAAGAGCGCCGGCCACAGCACCCACGAACAGAGAAACGCGGCCCCGCACCCGAGCTTCAAGGCCGTACCTCCAAGCTCTGGGTCCAGTGCCTGACCGTGTCGTTTTGGACCGCACGCAGAACCGACGTTTGGTCCAGGGGATGCTCAAAGACCGCCAAATGGACCTGGTGCCGACCGGGCCGATGCTCAGCCCCAATCCTCACGCCCACCGTCAAGAATGCACCTGAAGCATGAGAAAGCTTCGGCATGTCGCTGTTTTGAGACGGAAAATACCAAATCAGTTGGCCATCCTCAGCCTCGGCGTACGCCGCCAAAAAACCACGCGCTTCGGGTGTGACCCGAAACAAGATCTTGTCGCTTTCCTGGCAACGGTCCCGGCAGACCGCTTCGATCGGCACCGCCGACCCCTTGCTTCGGTAGCCACCCTCGAATGAAGACCAAAGCGCCACGGGCAAAACGACCAGTGCAACCGCCGCCGCCGCATACCCCATAGACATGCGCCACGAGGCCCGCCTCAGGGACGTACTCGCCTGAAGGGATGCGTAGAAGATTTCCTCTCGCTCGGCCCCCGAAAAGCCCCCGCGCGCAAGCAACCGGTCGAGCTTGCGCTCGTGCGCGGTCAGACTTTGGGGACCCGCCTGCCCACCATGAGAAAACTCAGGCTGGGGGGTGTCCTTCACGTTGGAGCTATCGGTCGTCACGGCTGGCACTCATCAGTACGCGCGTAGGCATGGGGTTGGTTGGCATCTCCCCGAATCTTGTGGATTTACCCCGAACCTCTGCCCAATGCCAAGGACAACTCCGCGCGTAGCCTCTTTTCTGCGGTGCGAATTCGCTGCCGCCCGACCTTGAGCTCGGCGGCGGCCTCGACCTGCGACAGCCCCCGCACGTAGCGGGCCTGATAAACGTCAGCGACAAAGCCCTCCAGCGACCCAATGTAGGCCTCGACCACCTCCATGGTCCATGGATCGGCAAATGGGGTTTCGGCCGCAGAATCTGCCGTCTCCTCTTGGGCGGCCGCGGCTTCGGCCCGAAGCAGCGCGCGGCGACGTCCGTGTTTGCGAGCCCAGTCGCGCGCCAGGTTGCGGGCAATGGCCACCACATAGGGTTCAAAGCTGCGGGTCGCATCGTACGCGCGACGAGCCTTGGGACTTAATACGCGGGTAAAGGTCTCTTGGATGAGATCTCTCGCCAGGTCCATTTGGGTGCTTTTGGATTCACCGGCAAAGAGTGCGCATACCGTGTTCTCGGCAACGCGCTCCACGAGAGAAAAGCAGGCGTTGTAGACTTGGTGGAGCGCCTCGGTCTCTCCAGCCTGAAAAGGCTCAAGGAGCTCAGGGTGTTCTCGAAACAGGGTCATCCATCCACGGCTCACAAATCAGACCGTTTTGGCATACCGGTCCGCCGGGAGAGGAACAAGCCCGAAAGGCCGCCTGCCTTCTCAATCGGGGTGAGCTCTGGGATCAGTGCCGGTGCTTACCCTTCTTCGCGCCCGCTTTTAACTTGAATTTTTCTAAGGAAGCCCACACCTTAGCAGGATTCTTTGCGGCATCAAGTTTCATCTCAGCCAGCAACTTCGAAAGAGCCGCCTTTTTCTTCTTGCCGCTGCTTTCGCCCACCACATTTTTCAAAAAAATGCGCGTCGCTTTTTTGGCCTCGACGCGATCACTTTCGAACTCCCCCTTGACGTGACAAGCCTTACATTTGACACCAAGCCCCTTGGACAGAATCTTCATTCCCTTTTGTAGGGCCTTGCCGTTGTCTTGAAGCACTTCCAGGTTGCGGTACTTGCTCTTTGCCCATGCATCTTGGCTCAACAAGCCCACCATCGAACCAATCAAGAATACTCCGGTCAGGATCTGAACTCTCATCAGGGATTGCTCCTTCTTTGTTGTCTCTTTGAAAATCGAACCCACAGGGCCTCCGAACTTGGTCATTCTCAGACGCACCTCATGTCATTTACATTCACCCGGCCAGGCATTTTGAATCTATTGTTCGAGCGCCACCAGTGGGAGACCACCTTCTACGGCCTCACCTTCCCTTACCAGTATCTGCTGCACGCGGCCATCCGCCGGAGCCGAAAGCTCATTTTCCATTTTCATCGCGTCGATGATGACCATGGGCGTGCCCTTCGTCACCGTATCCCCAACGGCAACCAGGATCTTAGAGACTTTCCCGGGCATCGGCGCGTGAAGCGTCTTCGGACCCCAGGTGCCCTTTGAACCCGCGTTTGCCCTCAAGAGTCGGGCTCGAAGCGCGTCTTGGAGACCAAAAGCGCAAACACCCGCACCCCGAATAGACGCCGTGTAGGCCCCCATCTGTGGCGACTCCGCAACCCGCGTCTCAAGCGCAACCTCATAACTTTGGTGGTCGATGAGCACGCTGAAATGCCCCGGTTTGAACTCCACGGCATCGACTTCGTACGAGACCCCGTCGATGCCGATCACATAGTGATGGGCCTTTTTCTTCTCGACCGCGATCTCGCTGGCGTGCCCCTCGTGTTCGGCGACAAAACGAATGCTCACCGTCCTATTCCCCCTCTGAGGTTTTCTTGCCGGCCGAGTCGCCTCCAGGCGCTCGGTGCCTCAGACCCACCAGACGAGGAGACACGGGTTTGTCTATTCTCGACCGCATGAACCGCGCCGGCCACAAACGCGGCACGAAGCTCGGGCGCTATTAACGGTGGAATCTCACAAAGGTGTTGGTCCACAAAGCTGATATCGGTCTCGCCCGAAACAAAAGCGGGATGGGCAATGATGGACTGTAAGAACGAGACGTTGCTGGCAATGCCCCCAACGCTCAGCTCCGACAGGGCACGTCCCATTCGAGCGATCGCTTTTGGGCGATCGGCACCCCATGCCACAACCTTGGCGATCATCGGATCGTAAAACGGCGTGACTTCTGCGCCTGCTTCCACCCCGACATCCACCCGAATTCCGGCTCCGCTCGGGCACACCCATTGGGTCACGGTGCCGGGCGCTGGCCTGAAACCCTGCGCGGGATCTTCGGCATAAATCCGCGCTTCAATGGCGTGCCCCTGAGGGGACGTCTCCACCACGGGGAGCTTTTCGCCCGCGGCAACCCGAATTTGGGCCTCGACCAGATCATAGCCCGTCGTACACTCGGTGACCGCATGTTCGACCTGAAGCCGCGTATTCATCTCGAGAAAATAGAAGTCCCCATTTTGGTCCAAAAGAAACTCAACGGTCCCAGCCCCCACGTAGTCGACGGCCTGAGCTGCGCGGACCGCAACTTGACCCATTCGGCGCCTCAGGGCTTCGTCCACGACCACTGAAGGCGATTCCTCAATGACCTTTTGGTGACGCCGCTGGATAGAACACTCACGCTCATTGAGGTGAATGACCTGGCCATGCTGGTCCCCGAAAACCTGAACCTCGACATGACGAGGCTTTTCAATCAAGCGCTCGAGGTAAAGCGTTCCATCCCCGAAGGCGGCCCGCGCTTCGCGCGACGCGCTGCCAAAAGCCGCGCGGACCTCCGCCTCGTCGTGCGCCACCCGCATTCCGCGCCCGCCTCCGCCGGCGGCGGCTTTCATCATGACCGGGAAACCAAGCGCGCGGGCCTCAAGGGCGGCCTCATCGGGCCCCAAAAGCGGCTCCGCGTTGCCGGGCACCACCGAAACCTCGGCCGCAATCATCTTTTGGCGCGCCATCGTCTTGTCGCCCATGACCTGAATCGCCTCCGGGCTCGGCCCGATAAACGTGATCCCCTCCTGCGCGCAGGCCCGGGCGAAGTCGGCACGTTCGGAGACAAAACCATATCCCGGATGGATGGCGTCTGCACCCGACCGCTTCGCCGCATCGATCACCCGCTCGATGGACAAATAACTGTCCGCTGCCGGAGAAGCCCCAATACCGTAAGCCTCAGTGGCGTATCGGGTATGCAGGGCCGTGCGGTCCGCGTCTGAATACACGGCCACGCTCGGGATATGGAGTTCCCGACAGGTTTGCATCACCCGCACCGCGATTTCTCCGCGGTTGGCGACCAAGATCTTCTGGAATAGGGGCGCCGGCATTCGGCATCATCCCTAACAGCGATCTCCAAAAAGATCACGAAAGCTCAAGGCGGACTTCCATGTCGCCGCCCCTTGCGCGCCGAGCACCAAATCTCGGCCGAGAATCGTGACACCCGGAGGCGCCCTTACGCAGTTATCGGCGGGGTGAACCCGCCTGCTGCGTACATCCGCTCGCCAAGCTCGCTCAGGTTTCGTAGAAGCCACCCTTGCGCGAAGCGCACCAAATCTCGGTCCGAGAATCATGACACCCGGAGGCGCCCTTACGCAGTTATCGGCGGGGTGAACCCGCCTGCTGCGTACATCCGCTCGCCAAGCTCGCTCAGGTTTCTTGGAAGCGCCCCCTGCGCGCAGCGCACCAAATCTCGGTCCGAGAATCGTGACACCCGGAGGCGCCCTTACGCAGTTATCGGCGGGGTGAACCCGCCTGCTGCGTACATCCGCTCGCCAAGCTCGCTCAGGTTTCGTAGAAGCCACCCTTGCGCGAAGCGCACCAAATCTCGGTCCGAGAATCGTGACACCCGGAGGCGCCCTTACGCAGTTATCGGCGGGGTGAACCCGCCTGCTGCGTACATCCGCTCGCCAAGCTCGCTCAGGTTTCTTAGAAGCCGTCGCCAAGCACTTCTTTGGCTGCGTCCTCGAGTTCGGTGACCAAAGCCTCAGCCTTTTCCTTGCTGCGTGCCTCCGCCACTACGCGAACGACCGACTCCGTGTTTGACCGGCGCAAATGAACCCAGGCATCGCCAAAATCGATTTGAATACCGTCCAAGAGATTGAGTTTTTGGTCCGCGTATCGTCGGCGCACACTTCGAAGAATAGCGGGTGTCTGTTCGGCGCGAACGTGCATCTTCCGCTTCACCATGAACCAAGGTTCAACCTCGGCAACCAATTTCGAGACCGGCTGATCTTCGAGCGCCATTCGCTCGAGAATGACGGCCATCCCACCATAGCTGTCGCGGCAGGGATGAATCTTCGGAATAATGACCCCGCCGTTGCCTTCTCCGCCAGCCACGGCACCGATGTTGATCATTTCTTGCGAGACATTGATCTCGCCTATTTTGGTTCGAACCACTTGGCTTCCAAGGGCAAGGGCCGCGGCTTCTACGGCTCGACTGGTATCAAGATTGATGGCCACCGGGCCCTTTTCGTGAACGGACAACACTTGCTGCACGGCAAGCGCCAAGGTGGTGTCTTCAATCTGCGCGCACCCGTGCTCATCGACAAGAACAAGCCGATCACCATCGGGGTCCTGGGCAAATCCGATGTCGCATTTTTCGTCTTTGACCAACTTGGACAACGCCGAAAGATTCACCGGAACCGGTTCTGGTTCTCGCTCGAAAACACCGCTGGCACTGTCAAACAGGGGCACCACCTCACAGCCAAACAGATCGCGGAGAAATTCAACGCTGTGAACCGCGCCGACGCCATTGCAGCAATCCACAGCCACTTTGAAACGTTTTTTCTTGATCGCGGCTGCATTCACGTATTCGACGATGCGCTGGTAGTGGTCCTGCATCGGACTCTGTTCATGTTGGACTTGTGGGATCTGCGCTTCCGGAACCAACTGGAACTCTTTTTGATGATACAAATCAAAAAGCTCGTCGGCCTGATTCCCATTGAGAAACATGCCATCGCGGGACACAAATTTGAGCGCGTTCCACGGCGAAGGATTGTGGCTCGCCGTGATGGCAATTCCGCCTCGTGCCCCGAGGGATTGGGTCAGAATCAGGACCGTAGGTGTGGGCACAACGCCAGCAAGTATGGGTCTACAGCCCACACTTTGTAGGCCAGCCACCACCGCACATTCGACCATCTGACCGGTCGGCCGTGTATCTCGACCGACCACCACCGGTCCGCGCCCCACGTAGGTTCCAAAAGCTTGCGCGAAGGACGCCGCGACTTGCGGCGTGAAAGAAGAGCCAACGATACCGCGAACTCCAGAAATGCTTACTTTGAGGGCTTCCCGCCTCCCCATACGATCACCGCTTTCCTCAAATCTCGTGTTGAAGCGCGCGGTACACGTCCTCGGCCCGCTGCTTGGCGCGCTCCAGGCTCTTGGCTTCGGAAATCACGCGCATCATCTTTTGTGTTTTGGACGCATTGGCGTACACCCAGCCATCGTCCCAATCGACCCGCAGTCCATCGGTGAGGTCCACCCGGGCACCTTCTTGCGCCAGCAGGTTCTCCTTGAGGACGTCCAAAGCGCGGTACGCCAGGCGCGACTCACACGGCAGCCGTTTTTTGACCACCCGATAGCGGGGCAAGGCCGCCAACAGCTCGCCGATCGTCACTTGGTTCTCTGCCATGGCTTCCAAGATCAACGCCATGGACACAAAGCCATCAAAGGCCAAGCTGAAATCAGGAAGCACGACGCCACCACTTCCTTCACCCCCGACAACCCCTTCTTCATCACCGAGGGCAGCCACCACGAAGGCTTGGCCCACAGCTGTTTTCACCACCGGAACTTCTCGAAGCGCGGCAATGTCGTCGATGGTGCGCGAGGTGCAGCAGTTGGTCACCACCGTGCCCTTGCGCTTGCTCAAGACATGATTGGCAACCACCGCGAACGTATACTCTTCACTCGCGGCTTCACCCTTATTGGTCACCAGCGACAACCGGCCCATATCCGAGCTCAATACAAACCCGACGTCCGCCTTGAGGTGAGGCAGCATGGACGCCATCTGAACCGCGCTTCGCGGACGAGGCTCCGGCTCCCGCGCGAGGTATCCGGATGGGGCCGCATTGATCGGAACCCAACGAATACCAAGTCGATCGGCGAAACGCTGAAGAAAGGGGCACCCCGCGCCTCCGACGGGATCGATCACCACCGTGTAGCGCTTCTTTCGAATCGCCTCCACGTTCACCCTCGCGGCCAGCGCTTCGACATAGGGGCCAAACACGTCATCGGCCGGGGCGACCGAACCGATGCCCTGCCAATCTCGTTTAAGAAAGTCACCCGAATGAAAGGAATCGAGGACGTACTCTCCCCCAACCGGCTCCAAAAAAGCACCATCGGGCCCGATCAGAGCGACCGTATTCCACCCCATGGGATTGTGCATACCCGAAATACTCACCGCACCGCGGGCATCAAGCTTGGGGACCGAGTACTGAAGCACCGGACTGGGACACACCCCGAGGTCGATGACCTCGCACCCCGCGCTCATCAGCCCTGACAGGACAGCGGAGTGAAGCATAGGGCTCGAGTATCGGGTGTCCCGGGCGAGGAGAACCCGGCCCCCATCCACAAAGGTGGCAAAGGCAGCCGAGAAATCGATGACCAGTTTCGGGGTCAACGCTTCTCCGACCTGGCCGTGCACACCAAAGCTCGCCAAACGCAACGATTTCATCAACTTCTATCCCAACCGCGCCTGCCACTCAGGGCTGCGCCCATGGGTGGATCACCGCTCGGCCCTTCCGACCTCCGAGTCAACTAGGATGGCCCCATTTAGCTGTCAAGCCTGGCGGCCCGAGGCCAAAGCCACGCCCCATCGGCTGCTACCCACACCCACACAGGTTCTTCAGAGCGCCCGCAATCGTCGAAATCCGGGAAGAATCCCAACAGATCAACTTGCGTCGGCCGGACGCCCACCGAAGCCCACAGCCCAAGCCGACGCGGGTTCGGGTCGTGATCTCATTCCGAAACTCTCCCAAATATGCTGTTCATTTTTACCCAAAGATCTCTAGAGAGGTGGCTCTTCCCTGGGATGGCTTGGCCAAACTCCGCAACATAGTCGGAATAGGTGAAAGAGATAGAGAACGGGCTCTTCTCCGGGACTGCTTGGCCCAAGTCCGAAACATAGACGGAAAGGCCGGATTCGCTTCGTGATGCGAAGACCCGCCAAGAGCGGTCAAACCGCCATTCTCCTTGAGCCCATTCAACCGCTCCGAAGACTCTCGTGGTTGACTGCACCCCGAGACAACAGCAGCTGCGATACGCCGGTGTGCTCGCACCCAACGCGAAACTTCGTCCACAAATTATTCCCGAACCGCCACCTCAATGCCAACTCGTATTCCCGATTGAGAATATCACCCCCGAGCGCACGGCCTATCGACTGACATGGGCGGCACCCACCGCGGTCACGCGCACCGCCCGGTCGGCTTGAGCTCGCCTTCGTTCTATGACCGAAACCGCACACCTATTTTGAGTTCAGGCTTCGACCCTGAGAGTCATCCCTGCGTCGGCGCTCACCCAAAGTCACCCCGGTCCCTGTGAGCCCCACAACGGCATGTCCGATTTTCTTCCTCGGTTGGCCGAATCATCGTCTCACTCTCGGGCATACACATCGCGGGGATGGCGAGACAACCTGCGGCAATGCCAACTGAGACCTTTTGTCGGCCAACTCTAGTCAGGGACTGCTTCCCAGTCTCCATGGTAAGACAACGGTACGAAGCGCAGCGTCGTGAATTCGGAATGAAAGGGCTTTCGCGCGCGTTCTAGCATCGCGTGCTTGTGTTGATCTCCGTCCGATTCACGCATTCCGCGTACCATTCCTAGCATTGCTTCCTCAGACTTCCACACACTGAAGGTCGAGAACGTATTCGGTGGTCGATACGCGACACGCGCGCAGATCTTGCCCGGATGGTCTCGAACTTGTTCTTCGACCGGCTTACCCCACTTCGTAAATCTAAATGTATTGCGCAACTCCAGTCGCGCGAGCGTTATCGCAACGATGGATCCATCGGGATTCTTGTATTCTGTGTGCAGTGGGGCGTCGTCCAATTCTGCGAACTGGCCCCACCGGCGCTAGAGCTTGAGCAGCATATGTCGTCCGCGATTCCTGAAGACTTGATAGGGTGGGTAGTCCAGAAATGACTGCAAAGAATCCCGATCTCTCCACCAGGCGAAGAACGCAAACTCTCTGAAGTTGTACCGAGATAGCGTTGTGACCGACCGCCCCATCTTCATCGTTACAAGGCATTCGGAATGGTTGAGCCCTTCGATCTTTGACATGGCGCGCGACACGAATATGCTTCGGATCATTTGATGAAACGACGCTTCAATCATGTGGTAGCTAAAGATATCGGTCTCCGACTCTTTTCCGAACTCCGTCGGGTCACTCTTTTCGAAAATTGTCATGGTCGTCTCTTTCAGGTCTGTGAAGAATTGCGAGCAATTCAAATGGCTCTTCCACCCGGGCCCTAAGATAACGGAGTCGTCTGGTATCGCCAACAGGCCCCGCCTTCTCGTGGTAGGTTCGCTGGGGGTTGTGAGTTGCCTGGGCCTTTGAAGTTGAAGACTAACTACGTGTTCGATACCTCAACGGCAGAAACGATGTTGCTTTGAAGAGACCTCCACCCGGAAAGTGAAAGACCGTACGAAAGACTTTCTATGCGTCTTAAGGCCGCTCACCTTGCGCCTTTAGTAGGGTTTACAAGGACTGTGTGGCTGTCGGTCAGACCATGGTTTGCGATAGACGCCATTGACTCCTGGTGCGCTGGGTCTTCCCCCAAAAGCAACATGGCATGCGAGCGGATGTTGACGAGCGGGAACTGGTATTCTATCCAGGGGTGCTCGGGACGAAGCACCCATTGCGTGGCTGGGCCTTTCGTTCGGGGGAGGGACCTTGGTTAGGACATATCGCGCACTACGGCTTGCTTGTTTCGTGCCCACCAGTTTGAAAACGATTGTCACGTGCTTCGCCCTTTTTTTCGTGAGCCTGGGATCTGGCTCCTCGGCGATCTCATCTCCGCGTTCCCTGAAGCTTGCGTCGGGGTGGCATCTGATTGCCAGTCCGAAGGACCACGATGGTTCTCTCTTTCGTTTATACAAAGCACAGGGCCTTTCGCTTTGGAGTGCGGCGGTCTTTGAGGCGCCGGGGCGCAAGAACAGTTCCGGTGCTGGCGTCATGGTAGAGCTGGAGGCATTCAAGGGACAGGGTGGCGTGTGGGTTTTCGCACCAAGTCCGGTGGAGCTCAGGGAGGCTGAGATCCAAGATGCGTCTTTGCGTCCGGCGGGCTGGAACGTGTTGCGCGTCACGCAGGCGACTCGGCTGGAAGATCCAAACATCGAAACGGTGTTTCACTGGGATCGAATCCAGGAGGTCTACACACGGGTTCGACCGGGTGAGTGGTTGCATCCAAACGAGGGCTACTGGGCGCAATTTCTAAAACCGGGCGTTTTTCCCTTTTCAGCGCAGAACGAAGCTTCTCAGGACATGGCTTTGACCGAGGCTTCCGAATCGAGAGACGCAAAGCCTCCGAGGCCCCCGGCGGCTTTTTCCGCCACATCACGAGGCGAGATGGCGATTCTGTCTTGGACGAAGCCCACCCGCCTCGACGACGGAACTGCCATTCCAGAGGGTGCCCAGTTGAGCTATCAGGTAGACCGAGATGGTGTCCAAGTGGGAAGGAGCACCGAAGCCGAATTCCGAGATGCCGTGCCCAAACTGGACCGAGTCTACCGCTACGAGGTGCGTGCAATTCTCAAGACTGGGGACGAACCCGCTTTAACGTCTGACGCCTCAGATCCCATTTCTTTGTTTTTGGCCAGCCCGAAGCCGGCTTCAGCGGATCATTTTGAGGTCCCGAGCGTAGCATCCGACGAGAATGCCTCGGTAGCGCTGCCTCAGGTTGCGGTCTCAGGCAGGGGTGAACAGATCTTTGCGCACCTCGTCTACGTGGTACGTGCCACTGAAAACCGAAGCGCCGAACTTCGATACCGCCTGAGCCCCAAGGCGGCAACGAGCCAAAGCTTTGAAACCTTGCATCGGATCTCCGCGGTATCATCAGGTTGGCAAATCACCGACGTTGGTATCAGCGCTCTAAAAGATAAGGTGTCGGTCGCTTGGATTCAACGCCGAGAGGGCGACAAGCCAAAGAGCGAAATCTGGGTTGCTCAGAGCGGCAGTAACGGGGAGCGTTTTGGCGCTCCAAAGAAGGTTCGCGCCAATGCATTCTGGAAGCGAGGCCTCGATATTGCCTACGATCGCTTTGGCCGCCTCCACCTCGTATGGGGGGAAGCCAATAAGGTCTACTACATGAAAGATCTGGATGGAGAGGTGGAGAACGTATTCGATGTCGTGGTTCGCGAGAAAAACGATATCGTCGTCAGCTACCGTATGCTTTACAAGAAGGAATGTGATGCACCGGACGATCCTTGTGACTGCTTTGAAACGGCCGAAGAGCACTATACCTATGCACTCGAAGAGGATGAGAACAGCGGTGAGCTCCTGGGTCCCTACCGATACCGCTTGGAGGAAGCGTGGGTTTATAATCCCTCACTCAGAATCGATGACAAAAAGGTTAGCATCATCGCGTCTCAGGATCGCATGTGGGACAATCGCCCAATTCGCAACCCGCATTGGCGTGGCGAATACGGCCCCGTGGTTCCTCCCCGCGTACCATCGGCTCTGGATAAGGACGCATGGTGCGGTCAAGAGGGTTCTCGTCACAATCAGCAGGGCTTCATGCAGGTTTGGTCATCTCGACGAGGTCCCGCCTTACCCTATGAACCGGTCAAAATCTCTCATGAAGAGCGCGCACACCGGCTTTCCATCGAAGAAGACCCGGCCAGCGCTTTTGCCCACTACTACGGGGACGGTGAAGAGCACTTCCTATCCTACGACCCGCGTGTAGCGCACGACAAGGATTGGTATTTCTACCTTTACGACGGTTCATGGCACGAAGAGGATCAGATTCGTGTGGCCCAGCGGCCGTTGGTTTCGCGCGCTTGGTCCGAGGAGACCGCTACCCCGGTCGAGGTCCCGGTCTGGCCCATCGATAGAGGGCTCCTCTTTTGGACGCACCAGACGCTCCCCATCGAGACGGGTTGGCGCCGGGGCAGCTGGAAAGGTGGCCACTTGCAGAACTGGCGGCTTTCGGTGGTGTCTTCGCGAGAAGCAAGCGCCGAGAATGACGATGGGCGGGTGGTCAGGCCGAAGCTCGTCGGGGATCAGCAGGGCCTGTTGGTCGCCGTCTATGAGGATGGTGCCTCAAAAGACCCGAACCAGCCTGGTCACAATACCATCGCGGTGAACGTGTCGACCGATGGGGGTATTTTTTGGTCGCAGCCAACCGTTGTCGGACAGGGCTACATGCCCGACGCTGCGCTTCTCGCAGACGGCGAGATGGCGGTTGTATACTATGAGGCCCGCGATTCGGAAGACGCGTCAGATCTATCAAAGATACAGCTTTCGCGGAGCCGGAATTTCAAAAATTGGGCGCGTACGCCGCTTAGCTTGCAACCTCCGCGAGCCATTCACTGGGAGACCCATGGGGCACAGGCGGACGCACTGGTCGGGGTGCCTTCCCTCGCGGCCTACGAGGACTTGCTTGTTGTGTCGTGGGTTAGGCAGGCCGAAGACGCATTTGCCCACGATGCGGTGGTGACGACGCGACTATCCAACGATACCGATGTTCGCCGCTTCGATATTTCGCATGACGGCGATTTGATCACGGGCAAGAGCGCTCGTTTTACGGTGGCCGCGGTCAACAAGTACGGCATGCGCGTGAATGCGAGCGGCGTCGTTCAGGTGACGAAGAAGCCCGGGCCGATCGCTGATGCCACGCCGAACCCTTCGCCTTCGGCCGGGGCGACAACCAAGAGCGCACCGGATTTTGGGGCTTTAACCCATAGGTCTGGGGCCGTGGTCAGTGAGTCCGGGGCCCCAACCAGTGAGCATTCAGAATCGTCGGGCGACCTTTTGGGGCATCCGACGGAGTTGTCTGGCGTGGCTGATGGACAGGGACGCTCTGCTTTGGCCCTTGCGCCTGTTTCTACAGTCTATCTTGAGGGTGGCGAAGCAGAGCTTTGGACCGTGGTGGACGACACGGAGACCACGTTTTTCGTTCAAGACGCCGACGGTGGCTTGAGCGCTGAAACGACTTCGAAGGCATTTGTGGCCTTCACTGCCCATGCCTCTGGCAACTACGATAGGGCGCTTCGGACGCGTAATGCCCTACTTCGCCGGGATCAGACCAGGGGATGGGTCTACCAAGTTGAGTACGCGCCCGACTACGAAGATCCCGAGGTTGCCGCTTTGGTCTCGCGTGACTCCCAACCGAACGGATGGGCCCAGGGCCATCTCGAAGATGCCCGTCATTTGGCCGGTTTCGAGCGTGTTTGGGTCTATACTCAGGGCATTGCATTGGCGCAGTTTTCGCGCAGGACTGATGCCTGGTCCGTAGAGGTTGCGCAAGGCATGGCCCGCTACCTCTGTGACCGAGCGCAATGGGGCGTGTTTGAGGGTGAGGAGATCATCCGGGGTTGGCCGTTTTCTTGGAATACGCTTGGTGATACCTGGCGGGACGCTCGTGTGGTCACGGGTGCCACCGCGTGGGCCATTCATGGTCTAGGTTCCTTTGTGGCTTCCGAGGCTTACCGGCGTCTCGAAGAAGGCGATCGCTCGGCCATCCAGTTTTGCTATCACCGAGCTCTACACGGCTTGAAGGAGCATCGCCGACAGGTTCGGTTACCAAGTACGGGTGAAACAGTGACCCTGATGACGGCCGGCTGGACGACGACGGGACTTCAGCGCGCGTCTACACCCGCTCTATTGCCTCCGCCTTTTGAGGAAGCCGAAGGCACTGAGTGGGCTTATTACAGCGTACTTGATGCGATTGGATATGATTCCTTTGATGAAGCCGAGCCTCCGCTCATTAAACGATGGCAAGACGGCAAGTCGATCGGCGCCCTCGAACTGACAAAGAGCGGTCTTGCCGTGCTTCGCGAGCCGGTTTTGGCTGAGAACATCGTCACCGAACACAATTTGGATGTTCTCAGTGTGCTGAATCATGCTCTGTCGCACCATAAGAAAACCGGCTTGACGGATGTTGAAGAGCTCCGTGCCTGGCGAGACGAGCTCAGGGCTGGCATTTTCGATGCTCTTTGGGATGAGCGAGGCTGGAAGGGCGATCTTCGGGACACCCTTGATGGTGAAGGTATCAGTTCTGAACGTCGGGCGCACATCGAGGACACCCTTGAGCACGGTTCCCTCGGACGCATCGTGACCGGGGGTGAGCTGTTAGGCGATACAGAGCCCAAGGTGCTCGCTCCGAGTCCGCACGTGGCCATTGACAATTGTAGTTGGCTTTCCTTGTCCGTAGATTTCGACGCGCTTCCGGCCGACTCCGTGTATGTCGAGCGCCTGGCTCGGTGCCTCGAGTTTACTGAACTTCATTTTGCCAAAGAGATAACCTTTGAGGGCCGAAGCTACTATGGCGCCCACTATTTCCAAAACGCGTTCAAAGACCCCTATATCGATGAGAGCGAGCTTCAAGAGTCGTCTTTCCATCTTGAGGCGACCACCGGTCTGATTCTTGGCCTTCATCGGTTTGCAATGGCCCATCCATCCCACAAGAAGGCGGAATGGTTTCGTGCTCGAGCCAACACCCTATGGGATGGCGTACAGTCCTTCGTGACCGATCACGGCTTCCCCTATTCGAGCCAGCGCATTCATAATCTATCGACGCTTCTGTCCTCAAGCACGGCGGTCATTTGGTTCATCGACGTTTATGAGGCGTCTCCTGCGATAGGCGAAGTGCGCGGCCAACCGTGGAAACCGTTTGGCGTTGGCGATGCAGACACGGTACCGCAAGCTTTGGGGGTAGAGCTCAACCTAGACGGGCAAAACGTATTTGCCACACAGGGAAACCATCTTTTTGAGCAAGATGAATTTCATGAGCCCTTTGATGTGAGTTTCAAAATGACAGGGTTAGAGCTCAGCGGGGCGAGGCTAAAGATTCATGATTTTAAGGAGACTGATGACCTCGTAGAATTGAGCGGAGTTTTGTCTCTGTGTGACGGAGGGAATTCAGGATGCAACAGATCCGTCGAAATCGATCCGCCGGCTCTTGCGCTCGGTGTGGGCCAGCTGTTGGCTCTTTCTTTCTCAGATGGGCTAGACGCGCCTCTTTTTGGTGATGATAGTTCGAATCCATGGGTGACGCAGGTTGGTTCTTCGTCTGTGTTCTGGGCGGCAGTATCCGTGACTCCTCTTGCCCTCTACTACTACTGGTTGCTGGGTCTCGGTGTGGGCCCAGAGACCAAGGGACTCGCTGCTGCGCTGCCATGGATTGTGACCTTGGGGGTGATGAAGGGCTTCGGTATTCCCTTCAATTTTTCGAAATACAACCGGATCTCGGTTCATGCGGTAGTCGTGATTGCACACGCGATACTCGTCAACGCATTTTATCTGGAGCAAAGCCTCTTACCTATTCAGCCTCTCAACCAACTGCTGTGGCAGGCCGATGCAGCTTTTGAGGCCGGCGGCGAGGCCATTCGATTTCACATCAAGGCTCCCAAAGAATTGGACCCATCGCTTGAATACGCTTGGCCCCTAGCTTGGTTCGCCGAAAAGCAGCAAGAAGTGAGCGATTGGATTGAACGATTGGGCGGAGGTGATCCGTCGGCCGGAACGCCCGGCTCGAACCCAGGTGACGTCACAAATACGAAAGCAGGCATTGAGCTCTGCATAGGCGAGGCTTGCTCGGTCCGTCCCATCAATGTTGCAACGGCATGGGGGGCCGTTGAGATCGTTTCCTCGCCTCGAATCGATGCCACCGGGCTCACGGTTGACGTGAGTTATGACACGAAGGGCGAAGAGCATAAGCTTCAGTTCTATTTGGTTTCTGACACAGATGAGGTCGTGGGTTTTTACGAAACAGCCACGCTTAGCAGCAAGCCGACCCAAGAGCGTGTTCTCGTTTCTTGGCTCGAAAATATGAATCCGGCAGAAGGCCAATATCAGATTTGGGTTCATATGATCGAGGAGGGCACAAGTTGTATTCCTGGCTGTCTGGGTTCGTATGCCTATCACCGAGAATGGTTGCACGTTGAACAGCCGCATCCGGACGAATACACAGTGAGCCGGCTCTCATTTGCACCCCATGAAGCAGAGTCTGAACGCATTGCATTGATATTGGATCTGGTAGGGGAGCTGCAGAGTCAATTTCCGTGGCTGGTTGAGCATAGAGAACTGGTGTGGATCCCAGTGGTTTCTCGAAACGCCGCCGGCAAAGAGCCTTATAGGACGCTTTTCGCGCAGGTGGATTCAAGCATGGATGAGCTTAAGCAGATCGAAAAGCAACTTGATCCAAAAGGGGAGGAGTACAAAAGGCAACAGGCGCTCGGCGCAAACACCTTAGAAAAGTGGTTTCGCGAACACAATTCAGCCGTCCATTCGCACGCGAGAACTGTCAACCAAGGCTTGTACGAGATCTCGGTCGTTCTCGAAGAGCAGAACGTAAGACAGGTTGTCGAAGATCCGTGGGGGGTGGAGTCTTCGGGGAACACTGAAGGTGCACGGTTCCGGTTCTTCCGGGACCGGTTGTTGGCTGACCTACATCCTTTCGGTGTCGAAACGCTTCTTGATCGCGAAGAGCCAACGTTGTTCGATCGCTTGGCGGCGGTGGCCGGCGGAGCGTCCCAAACAGATGACTACATACACTATCTTGAGCAAACAAGGTGGCCGGCCACGGAATGGAGCGTCTACCGTTGGCTTGTTGACGCGGAATCCGGAGTCGTTAGGGCGTATGCGGATGGGTTTGTGGAGTCTTACGGCGCCCTTGGTGTTGAAGCATTCCAAAGACTCGATGAAGAACTTCTCGCGACTTCTTTTGCGGGTGGTTCCGTCGATTTCGGTGGATTGCCCCCAGTGGGTCGATACTACCCATTAGGGAGTATCAACCACGAGAAGCTTGAAGAGTTGCTTCGCCGTTCGGGATACGATCTCAAAGAAATTCGAAACCAGATCCAAGGCGCCAAGCAGAGCAATGAGCCTTTGGCGCGAGATTCACATCTAGATCGCATTCGAATTGTCAGCGGGAAGACCCTCCGCGATCCCGTTCCCGTGAACCTGTGGCCCGGAGTAGAGTACCACCTTGGCGTATCCTATGTGGCTGGTGGGAAGGGCCGTGAGCTGCTGGTTCGCTTGGAGCACGTCGACACCGGCCACGTGGCGCACGCGGTGAAGCCTGTGGAGCCAACGGACGGATATGAATTTGCGTCGTTGCCGGTGACCATGCCAGAAAACCTTCAGTCGGGTCGTTATCGCTGGGACGCCCAGATCCAAAGAGAGGGCAAAGACTCTTCGCCTGACGCTCCGCATGTCGAAGTTGCGATCACCCCTTTTTTCGCGCACGGGCTCTCAGGCTCCAAAACCCCAGGGGAGTTCATCCGCGTTGAATTGCCCCTGCTCAAGACTGCGATTACGCGCTATCGCTCCCCCGAAACGAACCTCGAGATTTCCCTAGTGTCAATGATTCATGTGGGTCGGGTCGAATACTATAAAGAGGCCTCGAGGTATCTCAACGAGATGGATCTCGTCTTGGCCGAAGGGGTCTCACTGACAAGCGAAGAAAGAGATCCTGACGAAGGTCGATTCTACGGGCCCACGGAAAGGGAACGCATCCAGATGAGGAATGCGATTGCCGGGTTTGCGCTCCAGCAAAGTTGGTTCGGGTTGTCGTCTCAAAGAATCGAAGGCCCGCCCGAGCTTTTCTTACACGTAGATTTCGATGCAAAGACAATTGCCGAGCAAGCCAAGGAGATTGAGCGCACGACAGGGAAGAGGGATAGTATCGCCGCCGATTATATCCAACCCCATCCTCTCGAGTACCTGTTTACGATCGCGGCCAGCCGTCTGGGCGACGCTGCGTTCCAAACGATCGCGCCAGAGCTTCGGGACCTGCTGTTTAAAGAGTGGTTCGCACGACCGTATACTCTGGTCGAGGACGGTTTTGACCGCGAAGTCATCATTGTCGCTCGGAACAATAAAGTACTGTCGGTTCTCGATGGCTTGCTCGAGGAACGGGATTCGGGCCGGATCGCGATTCTATATGGTGCGGCCCACATGCCTCATTTCGAAAAAGAGCTGTTCTCCCGAGGCTTTGTAAGAACAGAGGCCGTGTGGCTGACCTCGGTGAGCACAAATTTGGAGCCTGCGGACGCAGCTTCGCTTCGTTGATTTAGCAATACGGCGCTAGGCAGTTAGAAGCGCCTGCTACACGGCAAAACAGTGATGACGTACAACCAAAGCGGGCCTTATTCTCGAGCGCTTTTGGGCTCGCTTTGTCCGGCGCGCGCTCTTAACGACTCCAAGTACAAGTGTTTCATCCGATCGAGCGACTTTGAAGCACGCTGTACCCACTCGTTGTCCTGCCCCGTGCGTTCGGCCATTTGCAGGGACTGCTCATAGATTTTGATGGCCTTCACCACCAGCACACTGACCCGCTCCCAGACCTGCTGTCGGTAGTATTGGGCCGACTCTTCGTCGAGCTCGGCGGGAACGGGGAGTTTCATCAAATCATCGTACAAACGCTCGTACAACGAACCGATCCGATAGCCAGCCGCGGTGGCCCACCCCGCGTGACCCACGCGAATGGCACGAATAAAATTGTTTTGCGCACGAAGAAGCGCCTGACACTTTTCCTCGAGCTCCACACCCATGGTTTCGGCCCAATCCTTGTCCCCAGCATGGGGATGGCTCAAGCGCTTCGCTTCAAAAGCGCGGGCATAGATTTCCCCGAGGTAAAAGCGCGACTGACCAAGAAAATACTCCCCCGGGATATACTCTTGTTTTTCTTGGTCCTCGTAAAAGAACACCGCCGCCTGAAACGCACCCTCGGCGCGCGTGTACGCCGCTTGCATAAACAAAGACACGCCAAGACCCACCCGCGCCTCGAGCTCATCCATGGTCGACAAACCCTCGAACTGCCGAATGCGGGTAAAAAGCGACGAGACTTCCTCCCACCGGGAGAGTTTGCCAAGGCAAACGGCCGCACGAAAGTGTGCATCATTGAAAACCGGCGCCTCAGGAAAATTTTCCATGATCACCTGATAGGCGGGCAAAGCCTCCTCATAGCGTTCAAGCGCTTCGTGGGCCAGCCCCCGCTGATACGCCGCTTGAGGCGCCAAGGCAGAGTCTGAAAACAGCGTGTGAAATCGTTCGAGCACCAAAAGAGAGCGGGCGTATTCTTCTTCGTGGTAAAGTTTCGTGCTGAGCTCAAGAAGCTGCTTGGCATCGTAGCCATCGAGACCGATCAGCGGATCTTTTGCACGAACAACGACGACTGGATCCATCTCGACGGGGTCGACTGAACGCAGAAAAGCATCATCTTTGACCCTCGGGCCCGCGCAAGCGAGCAGGAGAGCGACGAGGAAGGCAGGCACCGCACGGTGCGCGCTACACTCGAAGGCACGCCTCAGCATAGAGCGTCACCCTCAAAATGAAGCGGCTCGAGAATCGGGTTCTCGGCCTACGCACAAAAAGTCGCTTCCACGTGCGAAGAGGTGTTTGCCCATCGCCTTCAGACCAACCAGATCGTGCACATCGGCGTCGAACTCGGGAACCAATATCATGGGCTGATGGTTGAACTGACGCTTCAGCTTGGCGACGGTCTCCGATTGGGACTGGGCACTTTTTTGGGCGTGCTGAAGCAACCCGTCCACCCGTTCCACCAGCTCCGTTGTCCCCCCGAGTGAAAAAACCAAGCTTCGAAAGGCACCTGAATCTTGGGCGCGTCCATGGCGAAAGGGGTCCTGAAACGATCGGTTGAGTACCAGGGCCGCCACATCGATACCGCGCTCCCGAAGCCGGGCGTCAAACTCACGGACATGCTCAATCCCCACGCGGTCGGGGGTTCCCACCAAAACAAACGCCGTGCCTTGGTCTTTGAAAAGACTGCGCACCGCTTTTGCCCTCTCTTTGAACCCGTCAAACATGCCCTGAAACCCGGACAAAAGCTCCGCAATCTCCTGCAAAAAATCGGGTCCGGTGAACCGAGAAATGCTCCGAATGAGGAAGGAAGAGCCCGCGTCAAACAGCTTGTCCGTAATGCGCCCCCTCTTCTCGAAAGGTTCCAAGATCCAACGGGTTGCCTCGTTGTCGAGCGCGTCCAAGATTCGTGAGGGCGCGTTCAAAAAATCAAACGCATGCTCGGTGGGCGGCGTGTCAAGCACGATAAAATCCAGCGGATCTTCGGTGCGATTGGCAAGCTCGTAAAGCTTCTCCATCGCCATATACTCTTGGGATCCAGCAAGACGAGACAGCGCGCCAAACAGTCGATTGGAAACCAAGCGGGCTCTGGCTTCGGCATCGGGGTGATGTTGGCGAACCACTTCATCCCACGCGCTCTTCACGTCGAGCATCATGCACGAGAGCCGTCCAGAGGGCGGCTCGAGTCCACATGCTCGGAACGCCTCGGGTTCAACAACACGCTCTTGATTGCCAAACTCAGCCAGTCCTAAAGCATTCGCAAGACGTCGCGCAGGATCTATGGTCAACACCAAACTTCGCCTACCCTCACACGCACCATGAATCGCCATAGCCGCCGATGTCGATGTCTTGCCCACGCCCCCGGCGCCCACGGACACCACGAGCCTAACCTTCGCCAAAATATCGCCGAGCCCGGCCTGCACCTCCGCCTGCGTGCCCGCTATGCGCGTTCCCCGCTTACCCATCGTTCCCTTCCCCAAGCGAACCACGCCCGAGACTCCGGGCAGCCTCGGCGGACGGACCGTCGCTGCTCGCCTGCGCCAAAACCGACACCACATCTTCCAAAGAGCGGCGTTCTGGGACCAACACCATGGGCCATCCACCCTCGTTGCGGAGTCGCAATACAGACTGCCTAGCAACCAGTTCCCGGTTCCGGCAAAACCGCAATACTTCGGCATAGGCCTGAAGGCCCGCCTGAGCCTCTGCCTCTTTTTCCGCCTGCTCAAGCAATGCCCGTTCTTCTTTGGTCGCCCAAGGCTCGATGACCCGATTCACAAAAAGAAGGCCGGGCGCGATATGAAGTCGTTCGCGCGCGCTCCGAATAAGCTCGAGCGCTTCGTTCACCGGCATCTCTTCAGCCAACGAAACTACGTGCAAGCAACTCGAGTCGGCTTCAAGCAGAAGAGCCATGCGTTCCGAAGCCTCTTTCATGGTTCCCTGGGGCGCCAGATCAGCAACCGTTCGCGCTGCCGACAAGAAAGTCAGCGCGTGCCCCGTGGAAGGGGCATCCACGAACACCCGCTCATAGCGGGGCGTGCCATCGTCGAGAAGCTCAGTGGCATGAAACCAAGCTTTGCCAAACATATTAAACTCGCCCAGAGAGGGTATGGACCGAAGAAGATATTTCACGACCCGGTTCTCGAGAACGAGATTGTGTAGGGCACGAAACTTGAGAACCATCAACGCGTATTCCCTGAGAGCCCCCTCCGGTGTCATGCGACAGAGCCACAAATTCGGCAGAACCTCTTTGGGTTCATCCACCGCGGCACGAACGCCAAGGCAGTGCGCCGCATCATCCGGGGCGTTGACCTCCAGTAAGAGCGTTCGGAGTCCCCCCCGAGAGGCATGGAGGGCCATGGCCGACGCCATGGTCGTCTTGCCTACGCCACCTTTTCCGACCACAACTTGAAACGAATGCGACAAACTTTGGGCAACAAGCTCTGGTGCCGGGGGCTGATGGCCTAGCCATCCGGGTTCGAGGGTGGTTCGTGAGGCATCAGACGCAATTCGACCCGGTGCCAACAGTGGGCCTTTGTTCTTCCGATTCAAAGCTTATTACCCGGCAAGACGAACCGACGAGGCCCGCACAGTGGCAACCTCAGGCGACACGGCCGCCAGCAAATCCTGAGTGGTCTGAATATCTTCCCCCAAAGACGTTCCCACGATCTCCGCCACCTGTTCGTTCAAAAGCAGCGACATATGCCCTACGTGGCTCACAACCACGTTCCGCCCCGAATCGCCAATTCGGGCGTTCTCGGCAGGCACAATGACGTTGTCATGTTCGCTGCTGATGGCCACGATGAGCCCTTGAGGCGATGGTGGCAGAGACTTCACAAAATCTGACCCCTCTCGCATCTCTGCGCCACACTCGCCGAAGGCCAAAAAAGCCATCCTTGTGCCCCGATGCGGCGTGCCCAGGGTGACCAGGCGCCGCACGCGCCGACGCTCCCCCATCGATTCTGCGACCCGTGCCACCAAGCCGCCCATAGAATGGGCAACAATGTCGATTTTCTGCGCACCCGTGGTGCGAAGAATTTCATCAATGCGGTCCGACACCAACGCCGCGTGGTCACGGATGCTGGCGCGATACGGCCTGAGATTCACCGCATACAAGGGCCCCAAGCCCATCGACGCCAATCGAAAAGCCAACAACGCAAAGTTGGAACGCGTTTGCGCATAACCGTGGACCAAAAGCACCGGTCGGCGTCCGTAAAGTACCCGTTCCCGGGGTGGCAACGGATCAATGGCGCCAAAGGGATGAACCAAAAACAAAAGGGCCGAAGACAGAAACTCAATGGCCGCCGAGGTCTGAAACTGTCCCCACTCCCGGCCCGCACCTTTGAGCGGAGAACGCCCGCGCTGCCCCCGCTCCACCAGCCAAACGGCGTAGGTCAGCACGCTGTACAGGAGGGCCACCAAGCCCGCCGCACCGACCCCTACCGCCGCCGCACCCAAAACGAGCACCCATACTATGGAGCCAGGGTCCAACATCTCTGAGGCTCGGTCTTCTGGAGTCGCCCGTCAATGTTCGCCTCAAAAGGGTTTTATCTAATAAGCATTACCCAAGCCACTTCCGCCTGCGGTCCGCCCGATTGCTCGGAACCCCGGGTATTCAGAACAGGAGCTCCGCATCGTTGGTGATGATGTCGCCGGTGGCCACCATCTTTTCCTTGAGGACCCGAAGTCGCTCTTCTGAGATTTCCGCCAGCGCTTGCTTGGTTTGCGGGTGCTGGCTGATCATGTCGCCAAAAGCCTCACGCGGTAAGAATAAGACTTCTCCGGGAGAGGTCGCGGTCACGGTTGCGGTGGTAGGCTCGTCGCGCATCAGGGAAATCTCCCCAAATACATCTCCGCCGCGTAGGGTTGCCAGCTCGAGCCCGCGGGGCCCGCCTTGCTTGGACACCCGGTAATCACCCCGCAAAACCAGGTACAGACCGTCGCCCATCCGGCCCTCCTCGATCAGGATGTCCCCGGACGATACTTTTCTGGGATTGAATTTTTGGATCAGCGCCCGCCGATCGGGCTTGGACAACGGCCGAAAAAGAGGACTGGTGGCCGCCAAGTTCGCCAAAAATCGGCCGCGGGTGAACTTCCTGAGCGCCTCCTTGACGCTTTCGAGCTCGCCCGCATGATTCTCTAAGTCGGCGCGCGAAAGCTCAAGAAGGTCGACATCGCCCAGGGCCATGACGGTCGCCGCCCGCGACGCATTCGAAACCAAAGCCATCTCCCCAAAAACTGCGCCTTGATGGAGGTGAGCCAGAACCGTCTCCTTTCCTTTCAGACGTTTCGACACCACAACCACCCCATCGGCGAGGATAAAAAATGAGTCGCCCTTCTCTCCTTCCGTAAGAATTCGCTCACCGTGGGTATGACGACGTAGACGCAGGCTACCGACAACCTTGATAAACGCATCTTCAGTCAGGTGCGAAAACAGGGGAATCATCGGGAAACGGGTCGGAACGCTGGTGATGGATTCGGTGTCACCTGCAATCTTGGCTGCGGACTCAAAAAGGGTAGAGGCATCCCAATTTTCGACATCAGGCAACGGTGCGCCGTCGGGTAAAGGCAAGGCTTCTGGCAACTCCACATCCGCAGCCACGCGGTCTGATTCAGAAGAGTAAAGCTCAGCGAGAATGTTCAGAAGGTCGCTGTAGCTGGGGTCGAGGGCCAGCACCATCTTGCAAACCACCAGGCCAAGTAACGGGTGTCCCGCCTTGATGTAGTACCACGCGAGACTCTTGTAGACCTCCTTGGCCCGCGGCTTGTCACCCAGGTTGAGAAGGGAGTCCGCAATGCGGTAGCGAGCCCGCGTAAACCGAGGGGCGGCTTTGACCACCGCCATGTACGACGTCAGCGCCTCGCGATACTGCCCCGCCGCGAACTGGGTCTCCGCCGCCGAGAACGCGCCGGCTAGGGTATTCTCCATATTCCCGGATTCTAACCGATCGTCAGGACGAGGTTCACCCCCGGGCGCCCACCACCTCGACCTCGGAAGAAGCCCTCACCCGGTTGGCGCTTCCCCGACAAAGAGCAGGGCTTGGAACCCCGTTCCGGCCCGGTTCACCGAATCTTTTCTTGGGTGGCCACCATCAACATGGACCCACCCGAACCCGGTCCGCACCCCACATCGTGCGCCCGACGTGCGCCCCCTGTGGACTTCGTTGAACGTTTATGGGCTTCGCTCACGCGACCACGGCCTGGCCGATGTCCTCGAGATAGGACCAGGCGTAGATACCGGTGGTGTGGCCATCGGACCAATCGAAACGAAGCGCGTAGGTTCCAACTTCATGAATGCGCTGGAGGACGACGCCCTGCTGTTGAGGTGGGGGCACTTCCCCGGGGCTGTGTCCGCGACATCCGGCACAGGGACACGCATTGCGCAGAAAATCGTAGGGGTACTGCAGCCTCGTGCTGTCGCTCCAGGAGACGAGCAAGCGTCCATTGTCGCGGTCATTGCGAACTTCCACGGGATGACGGACGGAACTCAAAAGCCACGCCTCGTGAAGCGTTTTTCGTAGGCCCGATCGCTGGCGACCCCATCCCCGTCGCCACGGCCCAAAAACGCGTCCGATCGTCCTGCCTGAGGGCGAGACGCCCGGTCCAACCAACCGAAGTAGGCACCGCCCAAGAGCCCGGCACCAAGCAGCAACAACCCCGTCTTCACGACCACCCGGCGCATGGGCCGAAGGAACGCCAGCGCGAAAAACACCATGGCCATCGCCCCGGCGCCGGCGAGGGCCGACGGACCATCCAGACCATAAACAAAAGGCTTGGCCCCTTTTGTCGCTTCGCCAAGGGTTCGAACCACACGCTGGGCTTGGGTTTCTACACCGACGATGACTTCTTGGGCCCCGGCGCGATACTTTTCAGGAATGCGCTCCAAAGCGTCGACGACGGTGACCTCGCCGGATTCGTCTTGGTAGCGATAATAGACGACAGGCGCTTCATCACCTGCCCAGGCCTTGGTTGCACCCACCGTCACCGTTCAGTCGCCCTCCGTGGATCGTTCTGCCGTCCGCACCCCAGAATCGCTGTGCCTGGGTCCGGCGGGGCCCACAGCACCCCGCCCTTCGCGTGTAGGCCCCTATCCCATAATCGGGGTCAGAATCAAGCGATGTACGCGCCGCGCCCACGAGGGCGCGACCGCAAAACCACGTCTGTCGTAAAGACGCTGCCGCGACTGTGTGCGTTGGCCCTATAGTTCGGGAGCCCACACGGGGCGGAGTCGAAACAAAGATCGCCTTTTTGTCTCCTGACGCCTCGGACAAGCTGCGGTTGAGGTTGTGGTGACCGCACCGGTAAGATGGTGATTGGTCTTACGGAGCCTTGAGATGACCCACAGCGACCGAGCCCCTACTCAGCCCTCGATATCGGATATCAACCGAGACACGGTCGCAGAGGAGCTTCCGCTTGCATTCAAGGCCATTGCCCTAAGACGGCTCGAAGATGATCTGCTTCGCATCGACGACGCCGCCATGCTGCTCGGCCTGTACCTGGCGGAAATTCGACACGGCTTGCTCCATGTCATTCGACCGGAGGGGGCCTTGGGCGAAAACTTTCAGCTGTGCATTGAGGGGGCCGGGCGTTTGAGAATCCATACTCGGATCGCGCGTCGCGAAGGCGAATGGATCACCTTAGAGGTGCTCGATCCCGATCTCGTTGCCAAACACCTCGACCGGGTGAAACCGCTCTGGGAAAGCACGCTGAGACATCTGGTCGAAAAAAGTGGACCAGGCGAAGACAAGCCGGTGCACACCCGCTCTAAGCCTCAGATGAGCACCAGGCCCACACCGCCGAAGGGGGCACCTCCTCCGCGCAGCCGAAAACCGGCACGTGGCGTACGACTCACTTCACCGAAGTCTCCGGAAACCACCGAGCCCAAAGCCCCTTCGGACGAACCGGCCAGGGACCCAGGGCCACCCGCTCGGGCCCCTTCAGACCGAAAGGACGCAACCCAAGATGCCCATGCAGAGCTGCCCACGCTCACGGATGGCATCGTCACCTTCGCGGACGTTGCGCAACTGAAGCTCGAATTGAAGTCGAATCTCAAAAACGGTGGTTTGCTGGTCCGCGCGGCCCCCTTGCCTCTCCGGTCGCGGCAAACCCTCGAATTGGTCACCCCGGGATCGGACCCGATCCTCAAGCTGGAGGCCGATGTGGTCTTCGCAAACGGAGGGCGCCTCGGGCTGTCCTTGGTGGACGCCGCCGGAACCATAGAGAAACTGTCCGCATTCTTAGAAGGCCAAGACCCTAACCATCCCAATCCACCGACCAAAGCCACGGTCGATGTGGTTCCAGAGGAGCTCCAGCAGGCCACCAAACAAAAGCCACCCAAGGACCTCGTTCCCGCGTTTCGAGGTACCTTATCGTCCCCCTCAGCGATTTCCGACGTCTTGTCGTTTCAGCGAAAGCGCGCCAGCGGTCCGCAAGATCTCCAGAATGCCACGGCCCTTTCGGTCTTTGACTACGTGGTGCGCAAAAACGGCCGCGGGGTGCTCACGCTCGAAACCCAAGGAAAATGCCTTCGCGTTTATGTCCATCGCGGGAGTGTAGCCTTTGTCAAAACCACACCGTTCGACCCGGAAACGGGGCTCGGACGCATTCTGGTGACCCAAAAGAAAATCAACGAAAGCGCACTTCGTGAGGCACTCGAAGAAAGTAAAACTCGGCGGAAGTCGCTTGGCCGCACCTTGATAGCCCTGGGGCGGTTATCCAAGAGCGATCTATCCTCTGCGCTTCGCGAGCAAGCCAGAGTGAAGCTCGATCTCGCGTTCGCGTGGCCGGGCGGTCATTACCAATGGAGTCTTTGGGAAGAGCCCCCTGGCGACGCAGACCTGGTGCTGACCAAGGGCCTCGGTATCCTCGGTCGGCATTTTCGAACCCGTTACGAGGCGCTCGGTTCGACTGAACTTCAGCGACTCTACGGCAAGAAGCTCGGGCAGATTGCCGTTGTCGACGAAGATCTCGATAAAGTTTGTGCGACCCTCCAGCTTCAGCAAAAGGAGGTCCGCTTTCTTCAGCTGCAATTCGACGGCAGCCGCACCATCTTGGAAGCGGTCACGGGCAGCCCCATAGGTCGCCTCGGGTCCCTTCGAATTCTGGGACTGGCGCTCAGCAGCGGGCTTTTACACATTCAGGATCCGGGCGCCCCCACCGGTGAGCTGACCGGCCCCATTGCCGCATCCATCCGCATCCTAGAAAAAGAGCTTGGCACGCGACTCGAACACCTCAAAGGAATGAACCACTTCGAAGTGCTGGGGGTGCACTGGTCCGCACACCACAGCAGTTTCCGCGAAGCCTTCGAAAAAGCCAAACGAGAGTTCAACACCACCGCACCGCCACTCAGGAGCGCTCCGGAAAACGTCAAATCCATCGCGGACGAGGCAAAAAAACTGGTGGAGCAGGCCTATGGACTGCTCATCAACCACGGCATGCGCGTCCGCTATCGTAAGCAGCTGTTCGACGCCACCGAGCGCCAGTACGCGGCGGATATGCTCGTGAAGCAAGGAGAAATGGCCCTGATGCGTGGCGATCGCGTTCAGGCCATCGAAGCCCTCGAAACCGCTGTAGAGCTCGATGGGTCCAAACGAAATGCGTCCCTGTTATCGACCGCCCGCGAAGGCAGACGATAACCGAACGCGTTTCGTCTGCAGCCGCTTTCACCCGTGAGCGGCGCCCCTCCCCTTGCCAAAAAACGGCTTAGCGTTGCCCGCGGAGGGCCTCGATGCGTTTGAGCGCGCGCGCAGATTGACGCGGGGTCGGCCGGCCATCGAGGACTTCTTGCCACAAACGAATCTTGCTCGCGGCATCTATCCCCACAAGCCGGTCTAAGCTGGAAGCTTCGGCATAAAGTTGGCCTCTGAGCGCGCGCACCCGCGCGGCGGCTTTATCGGCCTCGGGTCCACCTTGGGTCCACGCCAACACCTCGCCCCACGCTTGAAGGCGCACGACTTTGTTCCGCCGTGAGGCCTCCTTGTGCTCGGCGACTTCCACCCGTCGCGCGGTTTCCTGAGCTTTGAGGTCGGCGATGCGCTTTTGCGCGTGCCCGGATTCGGACGCCTTGGGAAAACGGTCCACCAGCGCGCGCCAAGCGTGTATTTTCTTGTCGACTGAAGCCCCGGCATCGGCCTCGTAGGCTTGGGCGGTCTTCACCAGCCGTTGCTCTGCCACCCGCTCCCAGTGCACCACTGCTTTTTTGGCATAGGCGACCTGCTCGGTGGCACGCTTGACAAACGCATCCCAGGCGGCGCGTTTGTGTTCATCGGATATTTTGGGATCTTCTTCCAGCCTCCGGAGCCCATGGAAGGTGAGTACCCGCTTGTCCTTTGAGCCGGCATCCACTTCTTCCCCGGCCAAAACAGAGCCGGAAACCGCCAAGACGGCGCCGATGAAGACCCCGGCAAAGATCCGCGGATAGGGCCTCAACGCAAAAAACCAAGGTCTTGCGAAGCGCGGGCACCGGACGGCGTATGAAGACACCGAACGCCCTACTTCCAACCCGGGGGAAGCCAACGCCCCACAAACTTGATAAATCCCTGGTCGCCCTTCCCTTCTTTGGGCCGATCTTTGGGCTTTTCACCCGGCTTCAGAAGCGAAAACTTCACGCCCTTTTGAACCACGAGTTCAAACGAAAAATCAGCGGACTCCGCTTGGGGCTCGGGGAAGCGCCAGCCGCGTGCGATCTTCTCTAGGCAGGCCCTGAGATTCCGAGCCCCTTCAAGCGACGTACTGACCGATGCCTTCGACACCCTCCCGTCTTTTTGCACCGTGGTTGAAACCCGCGCGGTGCCTTTGGCCTTCGGGTACTCTTCCACATAGCGGGCCGTGCACCCATCAATCTCTTTCTTGGCACCATCAAGAACACGCCACACTTTCATGTGCACCTTGTGGGTCTCAGCCGAAGCCTTGTCCTTTTTGTCCTCTTCCTTTGCGTTCCCCGTTTGGGCCACGCCCAGAACCATCAGCCCCAAAACCACGGACCATCGACCAATATGTGCCATGAACCGAGGCTACGTAAAGAAGTGCGAGAACGCCAGCCCAAGCGACCTAAAAGCGAGAAAATCTGTCGGCAGGGGCGCCACAAAAACCCGACGCTTGCCCCTTAAGCGAAAACTGAGGCTGGACGAATGCAGGAGGGTTCTTGGGGCGTGGACCACCTCATCACCCGCCCGAAACGCAGACACACCGCCATAAAGGAGATCACCCAGAATCGGCGCACCCTGGTGGCTTAGATGGACGCGAATCTGGTGCGTGCGCCCAGTCACCGGACGAACCTCCAACAAAGACAACCCACGGATGGACAAAAGGCACCGAACGCGTGTTTTGGCCGGCCGACCCGCCGGGAGCACAGCCTGCGCCCGAGGACGAGCAGGATCGCGACCGAGCGGTGCCTCTACCCATCCGTCCGAGGGTGCCCCCTCAACGATGGCCGCATAGACTTTTTGAACGGTACGGGTGCGAAAACCGTGGGCCAGCTCAGCGGCGACCGCACGTTTTTGTGCAAACACCATCACGCCAGACGTGTCCTTATCTAGACGGTGCACCAAGAAAGCCTGCTTGACCCCAAGCCGGGTGATCAGCCCCCTCTTCACGGTGCTCTCGGTTTCGTTCACCTGAACCCCCGCCGCCTTGTTGACCACCACCACGTCATCATCGACATAGATGCGCTCAAAGCCATCGGAGGGGAACGAGTCTCGCAGTCCATCTTGCTCCTTGCTCTGCGATGTCGCCCCACCATGGAGAACAATCCTGGCCCCCTTGGCCACCGCCTTGGACTCGATACGGCAGCGCCGACCATCCAAAAAGACACAACCCTCGCGAATCAGACGCCGCGCAAGCCTTCGACTCAATCCAGGCGCGACCGCGCACAACGCGTGATCAAGTCGTTTGCTGTGCTGGGAGACCACTGCTTCCAGCTTGCCTGAGCCTATCTGCCGGGCGGACAGCGCCAGCGAACCGCTCCCTTTCGCGTCTTCAGGCATACTTCTTGGCAAGCACACCCTTTTTGCCCAATATGTACTCTTCTTTGATTTCAGGCTGAAACCGTTCAAACTCTTCTTTCACGGAAAATTTGAGCGAGGCCAAAGCCTCTGCCGCACGCCGCTGGATCCGACCCGCGTGGGCCTCCTCCACACACACGTTGGCCAGCGCTTTTGCACTGTCGGGGTTGGCCAGCGCCTCAAGGGCCACCACCGCCTGAAACTGCACATCGTCGCTGTGATCCGACAAGTAGGGCGCAATCACCTCTGCGCACTCTGGCCCCGCAAGATCCGTGATCGCAATGATGAGGCTCGTCTTCGCTTGAAACGACCGGTGGTCTGACGGTTCGTGGGCCGACAGACATTCTATCAAGAAGGGGAGCGCCTCGTCTCGACCGACGATGCGCACCAAAGCCCGAATGGGGAATGAAATGGCCTTTTCTCTTCCGATAAAGGTCTTCAAGGGCCCCACCACCGTAGCCCCCAGCTCCACAAACTGATCCACCAGATCCCGCTTCTCGTCCTCGTCGGCGATCTGCCCATTGGCGTTGAAGGTGAACCGCCCGAGCAAAGCCTCGTAGGCCTCCGGCGTCGCCATCTCCAAGAGCTTGTCCATCGCCGCCCTTCGATAGTCGGGCTGAGCGAACGGTTCCCGCAGCTGCTTGGCGGCCCGCTCAAGCGGCGACTTGCGTTTAAATGCGTCTAATAAACCCACGGCAGCAAAAAGGGATAACGATCTCAAGACACACGGTCAACCGCCTGAGAGAACCAGAAGCGCGCTTTCCAACCGGATATCCACGGCAAGGGGGTTTATCCGGTCGCTGGCCGCGAAAGGGCACCACCACGGCCCACGTCTGTTCCCCATCTTGCGTGCCGTCCACGAGGGAAGCAAAGACGCCCGGAGCGCTGCAACCGGACAGAATCACACGGCTGGCGCCCCCAAGCGATCGATGCGCCTCATTTCGCCGCCGGGGAGCGTCCACGAGAGCCGGTCACGGTAAGACAAGCGCGCATCCTCTGCCCAGCGCTTCACTTCACCCGGGTCGGGCCCTTGCGCACCTGAGCTTACCAGGGCAACGCCTCCAGGACGAAGCCTGGGAGCCAGTCGATCGATCCAGATCTGAGGCGGCATGGTGGCCCTCGAAAGGATCACGTCGCTTGGCCAAAGCCCTTCTGAGGCCACGGCCTCCTTCGTGCGAACCTCTGAGCCTTCAAGTCGCCCCTCGACAACCCGAACATCAGTGCGCTTGATGGTGCGGAGCACCACGCGCAAAAAAGACGCCCGCTTACGCCGGGGTTCGAGAAGGGTCATTTGAAATTCAGGGTGCACCAGCGCCACCGGAATGCCCGGAAAACCTCCGCCCGACCCCACATCAACAGCGGCGCGCGACGCCCCGACCGCCCCGGTCAGACACTCTGCGAAAAGCAAAGAATCGATACCGTGAAGGCCCGCAGCACGAACCGGGTCAAGGACCGAGGTCAAATTCACACGAACCGCCCAGCGTAAGAGCAGCTCATAATGAATGCACATCGCGTCCACCGCCTCTGGACAAACGGTAAGGCCGAGGGACAGGGCCCCGCGCTCGAGCGCTTCTCGATACAAACGACCTTGGTCTTCAGGACTCTTGGACGCCGGCGAAAACACGGGAGAAGGGATAACACATTCAGGGGGATTAAAGCGGCTGCGAGGGGGTCACGCGCACCGGCTCTTCCAGATGCACGGTCTTGATGAGCGCCGCTTCTTCGACGTATCGGAACAGCGGGTTCTCAACCAGTGCGTCCATGTCGACGAATTTTGCACCCACATATTTCCGAGCCTGGTCCGCCAGCGCGTGGGTGTGCCTGACGATGGCCCCCAAACACAGCGGCTCATCGCCTTCTTCTTCTAGCGATAGGTGGACCAGCAACCCATCGCCGGGGCGAACCGGGACCGATGCTTCGATCTCAAAGCCTACGCCGCCCACGCCCACGTTGCCTTGGACTGTGTGATCTTGGTCGGACAACCCAACCACAAATGGTCCAATAGGGACCCTTTGGGATCGACGCCCTTCTGTCTTCATCGCCATCGCCCGCTCCTTTCGAGACCACTGTCTCACAGCTGCGCCTAAACGGAAACTGTGTAGCCCAGTGATTTGTCAGATCATCCGACTTGAGAGTGGGATCCGCCCCACATCCCGTGTGCAGGAGACCTTGCAATGACCGCGCCAAACCCAAATGCCTCGGCAAAGCCTCCGGGCGGGGGGTCAAACAGGGGCAAGTGTGGTTCAAAAACTACGGACAGAGAAGTGAATCTGTTGCGGAATGCCACGATCTCCATTGAGCGGGACCGCAAAATCGATGGAAAGAGGCCCGACCGGGGTCGCGTATCGGACGCCAAGGCCCGCGCCCGCCGCGTAGTCCCGATGGAGCGCAAACGCGCTGGCATTCTCAAACAATTCGCCTACATCGAAGAAACCCGCCAAGGACAGAGCTCCAAAAACCGGCAGCCGCAACTCAGTTTTCACCGCAACCGAAAGCGCCCCTCCCTGAGAAAGGAGGGTGCCCTCACCTTCGAGGTCGCCGTCCCTGGGGAAAATGCTTCTTTCCGCATATCCCCTAACCGTGCTGTGTCCCCCGACAAAGGCGCGGCGGTTGCGGGGAATAGGCGCCCCACCATCCTCGAGCAGAACCACGCGGTGCCCGATCAACGCCAGCGCAAGCCCGGTTCCCCCGCGAGAGAGCGGAACATAAACGTTGACCTGACCTTGGACATCGACATGGTCCGGGCTGTTGTTGTCGAGCCCCTTGGCGTAGCTTCCGCCAAGCTCCGCATACACCCCGGCGCGGGGATCGAGCGCGCGATCCCTGAGGTCCCAGCTCACCCTTGGCCCCGCACTCAAATACACGTTGGTCCCTTCCTGATCGTCGCCGATACATTGGTTGCCCTGCCCGACCCGACTCGAAGTCAATACATTGCACTTGAGATCACTCCAATCAAACTCCGTTCGGAGCTGAATCGCCAACGGCCGCGGCTGCCCAAACACGCCCGGCTTGAAACCCTTATAATTCCCCGTGAGCGAAATCTTGCGGGAATCGAGCGAAAAATCGGGGTCATTGTCGCGGACTACGCTGACGTTCATGCCGGCGCTGTACCCCGGGGGGAGCCCAAAGACGCGGGGAAAAGTCAGGCCCACCGCAAACTCGCGTTCGATGCGATCCAAAGTCCCAAACGATTTGTAAAAAGTCTCTACGTTCCCCCGAAGTTCCTCGTTGAAAAACACAAAAAAAGGATCGGGCAGGTAACTCAGCTTGGTGCTCGCCTGCAGTCGAATCGCCCGCCCAAACAGATTTGCATGGCCAAAGCCCGCAAAAACCCGAAGGCCCTGCTCGGTGGACGCCCCCAGGCCGACCTCAAACGACAGATGCTTTCGTTCCTTGCCCTCGATCAACACATCCTTTTGGCTCGCGATCTCGTCCTGGTCCAGCGGCGCAACCGATACCCGCTCGAACACGCCGAGCCGCAAGAGCTCCGCGCGCGTTTTGACCATGTCTTTCTCCGTCAGAATCTCTCCTTCGCGAATGGACACCGCTTCGCGGACGATCTTGTCGTTCGTCCGCGCAAAACCTCGGAGAATGATGCGTCGGGTCCGCACCAACGGGCCCTGGTTGATTCGAAAGTGAAGCTCCACGACGCATTCCGGACGACCCCGAATCTCGGCCCGACGGCAAGCCTCACGGACCGGGATGCGCTCGTCGGGGGTATCCAGCCCCTGAGGAGACTTCAGCTCGGGCACCTCGTCGGGTGCGGCAAGAACCTCCTCCGCGACCGTCGCATACAAGTAGCCCTGGTTCCGGTAGTGCGCCATGACAGACCTTCGGGCCTCTTCAACCGTATAGAAAGAAAGAGGCTCCCCCCCTTCGCGCGCAGGGTCCAGCTTGGACACGCCGCCCAACACACCCGAAGCGATGGCTTCGTTGCCACCAAAGCTGAGCTTCCCGATCCGCCACGGAATGCCAGGTTGAATACGGATGCGCACATCCAAGAGACGGCCATCCTTTCTCGGCGTGGCCTCTGGAGGAGACACCTCGACCGTCTGATACCCTTTCGAACGGTAAAGATCAGCAATGGCGTCCGCCGCCGCCCGATAGGCACGCGCCACATAAATCCTGGGCCTGGGATTCTGGAAGAAAGGCTCGTAGCGATTCGGATCGGGAGAAGTGTTGTACGGCTGCTCGGAATCCCTTTCGCCCGGTGAGGAGTGATCCCCCAAAATTTCGCCCAACACCTCGGGATCGGCCCCCGGGCGCTCCAGCTCAGACCCCAAGGTACGCTCCAGGGCAAGCAGCACCTGCTCCCAAAGATCGCGCTCTCGAAAAACCGTATTGCCCGGAAACAGGCAGCGCGCCACCCGAGGGCGGGTTCCCTCCTGGATTCGAAAGATCACCACCCGCTCAGTCCTATCCGGCGAAGAGCGCACCATCGCCCGCACCTCGGCCTTCCAGAATCCGCGCCGCTCGTACCGACCGAGGATCCGCTCGCGGACCTCAGCCAGCTCGGGCGGACCGCTTCCAAGGGCGTGCATCAGTTGGGCGTCCGATCGAAGCTGCCTTTCGGGCACGACGCGGTTTCCCAAAAAACGAACCCGAAGCTTCGGACCCGCCTCGATGCGAAAGACCAAATCTGCGACCGGCGCATCGCCCGAAACGTCGGGGTATTCGACGACTTCTGGGCCGGACACCGCCACATCCCAGTGACCCCGGCGCCGATAATCGGCCTCAAGCCGCTCCACCATCGCCGGAATAGCCCGCAAATCCAGAGGATCCCCCGGTGAAAGTCCTAGCCTTTGGACGATCCATGGGCGGGGGTAGCGAAGCTCTCCCTTCAGACCGAGCCGCCGAAGCCGGGTCTTGGGCCCATCATCCACCCGAAGCAGCAGATCCATTCCCCCCGAGCGATCCATGGCCTGGAGGGCAATCCCTAGGGCCGCCCGGCGAAAACCCCTCGCGAGCAGCGTTTCCCGCAGTTTCTGCCGCAACGCGGGCAAAGACCGGACATCCAAATGATCGCCAGGTACCAAACCCATCGCCTCTTGGACCTCGGTCTCCGTCAACGTGGTCTCCCCGAGAATTCGGATCTTCTGCACGTGCGGCTTCGGGGGAAGAACCAGCTCCAACGCAACCCCACCGTCGGTCTCAGCCGCACGCACAAAGACGTTTTCGAAGCGACCGAGTTGATACAGAAGTTTCACGGCACGGCGGATGGCAGCCGAGGAATAAAGCTGCCCCTCGCGCAGACCAGAAAGCCGCAAAAGCTCCGCCCGATCCTCAGAAGACGCCACCTCGATGGCGATGGACGAAACCCGCTTGCCCGAAAAAGCAGCGTCGCCCACAGGTTCGAGCGCCGCCCCCAACGCGCCAGACCCGCCGCCGACCGCTGAAAGGACAGCCAGAGCGACCGCACACGCCCCCCACACGAATCGCCGCCTCAGGCCTCGAATGCGGTATCTCGGTGGAACCCGTACAACCATGCGAAGCTCACGAGGACCATCAGGCGGCAAAAATCGTCCTACCACTCCCAGCGTCGTTTGAGATCAAGCCCGAGGTCTCCAGTGGGGACGTCCTCCGACGAGGTCCAGCCGGCCTCGAGCGTCAGTCTCGGCGTCAGCCTCCAGGTCAAGGCGGCCCGTTGGTCGGTGGTCTTCACCAGAGAACTGGAATACTCCAAGCGAATCCGACCGTCGAGTATCTCTTTGGCAATCAAAACCCGCGGTTCGTATGCCTGGGTCTGAGACGAGTACTCCGTGCTTACGTCAATTTGATCGACCGGAAGAACCTTTCTCACCTGGCGATCCACTCCCGAGGCCTTCCACAGCATATTGCTGGCAAGGGGTGCAAAAGTTTCCGCATCAATGTTCTTTCGGACGCCGCTGATAAGACAAGACGCGATGTCGTCTTCATCCATTTCGGGCACACTGGTCAAGCTGATCTGGGGATCGCGATCCAGGGTGCCTACCACATTCGCCCGGATCCGCGCATCGCAGGCGCGTGAGTTCAGCAGCAAATCGTACTGAGGCCAAAAGCGAAATCGGTCTGTAAACTCGATCGTCGCCGCGTCCAACTCGTATTCTCGGGCAAAAAAGGTCACCCGTCCTCCCTGCCTTGCCACCAATGTACCCAAAAGCCCCACCCGCTCGTTTGTTCCGCTCAGCCGAACATGGCCGAGGAGCTCAACGTCGGCGCTGTCATTTTTCATGCGAAGTGGATCTTGCATCTTTAGGCCCACATCAAAGGTCAACCGCTCCCTTGAGGGATCATAAGATTTGATGGTGAGACGTCGATTGGTGAGGCTTTGCCACTCAAGCTTGGGACGAGCCCGAGGCCGCCGCACCCGAAGGTCACCGCGAACCAACAGCTTCGCCAAGGACCCCTCCAGCGCCAGATCCCCGTCGAGCTGGCCGGAAAGATCCACCATCGCGAGGGCAAAAGTGGGGCGGGTATTTTTCAGGCGAACGGACAAATCGACGCGGTCCGGCTGAAAGCTCCTCAAAAAGACTCGGCCCTCGGCTTCAAGACGCCCCCCCGCCCAGCGACCCAAAGAACGGTCGACCACAACGGTGGACTGACTGAAGCTCAGATCGGCCTGGAATCCAGAAAGCCGGCTGGGGATGCCTCGCCACTGCAAAATCGCGCCGTCGACCCGACCCGTGCCCACGAGATCTGGGCGCATAAAGGTGCCACCAACCCCGGCATCTATCAACAGCGACCCGCCCGCACGCTCCACGGAGGGGCTTAAACCTTCAAGCACACCGAGATCGACCCGACCGCTGAGTTTCAAGTCGAGGGCATCCTTACCGAAGCGGCCCTTGGCCACCAGGCGTGTCCTCGGTCCAGTCACCACCCACCGACCGGTCTGGAACACGCCACGTTTCAGCAAGAACTTCGTACTCCCCGCGCTCTCAAAACCGTAACTTTGGGTGGCGAGGACCGCCTGCTTCAGCTTCATTTTCCCACTCGATAAGTGCCAATCGACTAAGCTTCCGCCAAGGCGAGCCTCAAGGGAGACGTTCCCCTTGTAACGAAGATGCCCTTGAAGGCCAGAAACGATCTGGGCGACGGGCATTTGTTTCAGCAACACTTTAGCTTCATAAGGGAGATGGCGGCGCAACGCGATCTTGCTCGCAACCGACAAGGTCCCGTCCGAAAGGCCCCCCTCTACCTCGACAGCCCCTCCTTGGACCCTCCCCCTAAAAGATCCATCTGCAAGCGGAACCGACCCCGCGTGCGCGCCCCGAACCCGCGCGGCCACCGTTCCCGTCACGGAGCCAAGCTGCCCTTGCACACCCACGTGGAGCATCAGCTCACCGTCGAGCCGCTCCTGGTTTTGATGCAGCAAATCAATATGCTTGAGGCGAAAATCCTTGGTATCAACCTGGGCCCGGACGCGATGGGTGTGGGGGTCGAAACGTCCGCGCCCCACCACGGTACCGCCATGTTTATGGGCACGCACTTTATCCAGCACAACCACACCTTCATCAAGGCGCCCCTTGAGCATCGCCTTTTCTGCCCGCTCACCCAGGATCTCGAAGGCCTTGAGCCGGAGCCCTATCGGCCCCGACAGGTGAGAAACGGGACCCTTGAGATGGAAGTCTCCCTCAATCTTGCCCCGCGGATCACCCCAGTTTGCGCCATCCACTCCCAAGGGAATCAACACGTCTTGCACTCGGCCGCGTGAAATCGAGCCCTGAACATCTATGGGCACCTCGCCAGCGACATGAACCGACACGTCCCCTTGATAAGCCGTTTCTTTCAACCGACCGCGTACATCAGAAAAGTCAAGAAAGGCCTCATCATGCCAACGAACTTCGGAAGATGCTTGCCCAAAGGGAATGCCACCAATTCTGATGGAAGCCAGATCAAAACGGCCCTTTGCGCCAATACCCACGGCATTCGCTTCAAGCCGGCCATAAAGCGCACCGATACCCTCGAGCTTTAGGCCCGCGATGGGCCCAATGTCCCTAAAATCGATTTCGGAGAAGTGCGCATCCACCCACATGCCCCGTGAGGCCTCGAAATACACGCGCGCCGCCGCATCCGCTTTGGTGTCACCACCTTGAATCGTCGTTTTAGAAAAAGACACACCCTCTTCGTCCCACCGCCAAGCGCCAGCCACCCGCGCGGGTTTTACGTGAAGGAGCACATGCGGTGAGGGCAAAGACGCGGTGGCGCGCAGCCGGGGTGAGTCCCAGGCTTGGTCGTACACAAAGAGCCTGCGAATGTCGTAGTCGAACTTTCCGGCCAAAGAAAGCGGCGTCAAGCCGCCGCGAACGTCCCCTCTCCCGGTCGCCCGCCAATCGATCCACGTGCCGGGCAACCCAAGCGCGTCCATGAGGCGACCAAACGACAAGTTCTCAACCTCAGTCTTCATTCGAAAGCTCCGTTTTTGGTCAAAATCGAGCGTCGCAGATCCCAAAACCCTTCCTCGGTCTAAGGTCACATCGACGCGCGGGAGTTCGAGCTTCTTTCGGTCCACGATAAAACGAACCAGCGACGCGTCCCCAAAACGGTACGGTCCCATTTGTCCCTTTTCCACAAACACCGAACCGGAGGCGCGGGGCGACGCAACCGTACCCGCCACCGAAACTTCAACCCGCGCGTTTCCGTGGAGCTTGGGTATGTCGTCCACCAGCCGGTGGATGATGTTGAGCGGAGCCTCGACCTTCAGTTCGCCATCATAAACGGGGCCCAATAGATCCACAGAGCCCTTCCCGCTCAGTTCTGCATCGGCCACATGCACTTCGAAAAGGTCCACCGAAAGGGCGCGAGGACGAGAAATGAGTCCTTCGAGGTGCCCCAACATCCGAACGCGGGAGACGACAAAGGTCTCGTCTTCCATGGTCAAAGAACCGTCATCAAGCCCCACAGCGATGTTGAGTCCACCGGTCGACGCCGGTACCAACGAAACCGCGATGTTTTTCAGCTCCGCTTGAACCTCGTCCTGGCCAACAAGCTCAAAACGCCCCCGCTCAATGGTCAACTCGTTGACCCCAAGCGCGATGGGAAGGCGGGTGGGGCCCTCTTTTGCAAGGGGCGCTGAAGAAGGCTCGACGCAGACCGGAAGATTGAGAATTTTTCCCGCCTCGAGTTCGATGCTTGCCTCAGGGCCGAGGACCGCAACCCGCGCGAGCTGAAGACGCCCGTAAAGCAGCGGGAGCAGCTTGAGCGAAACGATAGCCTCCTCTACCGAAAGGAGCCGCCGGCCATCAAAGTGCTTGAGCTCCAGTTCGCTGAGGTGCAGTTCTGGGGGAAAAACGCCCACCGAAAGCGACCCAAACGCCGCGTCCAGCTTGCAGACCGTTCTGAGTTCTTCGATCACCTCCATCTGCACCGCATCGACGGCACGCCCCGTCTTGAAGGCCCACACCAACCCGGCGAGCCCCGCCACAAAAACAAAACCGAAAGCGACGGCCGTTCGCTTCAAGAATCGGATGACCCGTGCGGACTTGGTCTCTCGAACGTGGTGTTTGTGCGCGCCCATCGTTTGGCTACTGGCCAACCCTCTGCCCCTGTACCTTATGCCTCACCGCCGAAGAGCGCCTCGGTAGGGACCCCGAAAGGTCCCATTTTCGAGGGCAAACCCGACATCTGTGAGCGCCGGCACACCCCGGCATGGACCCGCGCGCCCCTTTCGACGCCAATCGCCCCGCCGTTCGGGCTGAGCCTCAAAGTGGCTCCAGTCAGGGTCTCATTTTCATCGCAGCCTTGGCGAGTACTTCCTTCGTGAACCCCGCGTCGAAACCTCCGGAACCCAATCCCTCGGGCCCGTTCACCCGCAACTTTTGGGCAGTCGCTATTTTCGTTCGGACATACTAGCTTCAAAATCGGTTTCTGGTCTCGATGAAACGCCTTATGAAATTGGGCCTGCCGCCGGCCTTCCGATGGGCCCCGCTTCTGAGCGCCGGCCTCCTCGCGGGGTGCGAGGCACCCCCGGAGTTCACCCGAGCCCCGCTCGAAGCCGCACCGCCCCCGGAAGCAGACCAATGCGATCCGGGCACCAAGGCGCTGGAGGGGGGCCAGTTTCGCCTGGTAGACCTCGGAACGGGTTCAAGCTGCGATGTCGAACTCGAAACCGATGCCTGCGGTGTCAGCATTCTCGACGATTGCACGACCCAGCCCGTTGTTCGAGAGTGGCGCGGTCAAGTCACAAAGCAAGACCCCCAAGAACCCTTTTCCCCCGTCGAGCTCGACCTCCGGCGGCTGGCCAAACTCGGGGCGTCCGGGGTCGGCGAGCGCTGCGGCTTTGAAGTTAGCCCTTTTGAGGGCGTTCTGCACAACCCTGAACGCCCATCACAGGCCGCCGATCCTCCCGAAACCTGGGCCCTCATCCAACCGACCTCCCCCGGCCTGCCCGATCCGCTAAGCCAACGCCACCCTGGCTTTTACTTGGAGCGCAAAAACCACCGCTCCGCCTTGATGTTCGAGGATTCTTTTTCGAGCCAGCTGCCGATCAGCGATTTTGCGGTCCTTGCCACCGAGGGCAAGCTTCTCCTCTACCATCAGCCGGAGCAACAGCTGATCGTTCGCGACCTGATCACCGCACAAGGGACCACCATTGAGTCCACCATCGACTTCTTCGCGGTGGAAGAGCAACTTTGGATCCTCGAAAATGACGGCATCAAGATCCGCCACCTCAACACCAACGCCGTCCTCGAAACGATCACCACCAAAGGAGACGGAGGACCGCCCTTCGACAATCCCCAAAAAATCGGAATCGCGCGCGGCAACAAAAACGTCTTTGTCTCTGACGCCGAGGGGGTCCACTGGTTCAGGCGCACCCCAGAATTTCCGTTCATGGGGACCACACCCATCGAGGGTGAAGTCCAAAACCTCACCGCATCCACACGGGGCCTCCTTGTCGCATCGACTTCGGCCACCTCCGAAACCCTAAGGCTACGCCTGCTTCGAACCAGCACGGTCTCCGGCTGGCCCGAGGCCCCAAGCCAAACGTGGACCACGACCGTCGCCAAAAGCACCGAGGTTGTGGCCTTCACCAAAAAAGACACCTGGGCGGTCATCATGCGTGACAGAGAACCCACGATGTTCACCGTATCGACCGGCACCACAGCCCCCTCGGCCTCGGCGCCTATCGCGCTTCCGTTCCCCGTCGACCAGAGCTTCCGGGTCTCGGACAACGTGGTCGGCTTCATCACCCCGTGCACGCCATCCGCCGGGCCGTTCACCGCGGACCAAATCTGCCGTCCTTCGAGCGATCCTTGTTTCTACCGAGAACTCAACTATAAAAATGGAAGCGCACGGCGCGTCGGCGTTCCCGGCATCGGACAACCGATACGCGCCGCGCCAAATGAAAAAGGAACACTCATTGTGATTTGGGGAAACGATGGCTTTTCAGTGTTAGACCGTAGAAACTCCATTCTAAGGCCGATCGCCAACAATGCATTTAGGCGGAAGGCGGAAGAGGATGGATTCAACCCGACAACGAACCACATCAAGTCTGCGGGCAGTACCTTCTACCTGAACCTCACCCTTCCGGATCAAACCCACCAAATCCTCACCGCTATCGGGCGCAAGTTCTAGGACCGTCGGTTGCGCCATCCACAACCCCGAGTCCTATTGATTCATGGCATGGCGCGAACCGCGGCCTCGATGCTCCCCGCTGCGCGGGCGCTCAGGCGGGCTCAGTTTTCGCCGCACTTGTTCCACTACCGGAGTATGCGCTGGAGCATCGGGCAAGCGGGCGATCGCCTTGCTTCAAAAATCGATGCGCTCATCAAAGAGGGCCCACCGGTCCACCTCGTTGGCCACAGCCTTGGCAACATTCTCATCCGCTGGGCGATCCAAAACGGTGCGCCCCACGGTCTCGGTCGAATCGTCATGTTGGCGCCTCCCAATCAGGGTTCCGCGGTAGCCACACGCCATGCGCGCCTCCTCGGTCCTTTCCTCAAGCCGCTGACCGGTCTGACAGACAAAGGCGATAGCCTTGCCCGCACCCTGTTACTCCCCGAAGGGGTGGACATCGGTATCATCGCCGGGCACCGCGACGGCAAAGTCTCGGTGGACGAAACCCGTTTAGCGGGGGCCAAAGTTCACCGCGTGGTCCAGTCGGGGCACACCTTCATCATGGCACGCCCCTTTGTTCATCGAATGATCATCCACTTTCTTAACACGGGTGCGTTTGAAGACGGGTCTCCCTGAGAAAAAAAAGCCGCCCAAAAAAGCGAAGCACCGCGCCAAAAATCAAACTTAAGCTGCCGAGTAGAACCGATTTCACCCAAAGCTCCATCGTCAAAGCCTCCGTTCGAAAAAACGCCCCACCAAACTCGACAATCAGCACCTGGAGAAAGGCCGTCGAAACCAGCACAAAAAGGAACAAGTGGCTTTTTAAGATGCGACGCCAAACGCTTTGGCCAAAACGCGTCGCCCGTGCGTTGATTTCATTGAACAATTGTAAAAACACAAAACAATTGAAAACAAATGTGCGCCGTACGCCCTCTGAAGCATGACTCGGCACAAACCAATCGGTCATCAACGCCATAAACAACACCACCAGCATCAAGGCTCCCATGACCAGAATATGGGCCCCCATCGAGCCGGTCACAAGGGGCGCGTGACGCCCATAGGGCGGCTCGTCGAGAAGTTTTGGATCCGGTGGCTCAGTCGCAAGCGCCAGGGCAGCCAAAGTGTCCATCAACAAATTCACCCACAACAGCTGCACGGTGTTGAGTGGAATACCGTAGCCAAAAACCGCGGCCAGAAACGCCGTAGACAACGCCACAAGATTCACCGTCAATTGAAACTGAAGAAACTTGCGAATATTTTCGAAGATGGAACGTCCCCAGCGAACCGCCGCCACAATGGACCGAAAGTTGTCATCGAGAATCACGATGTCCGAGGCTTCTTTGGCGACCTCCGTGCCACTCAGCCCCATCGAAAAACCAACGTCTGCAGATGCCAAAGCCGGACCATCGTTGGTTCCGTCGCCGGTCACGGCCACAACCTCTCCCTCGCCCTGCAACATCTGAACCAAGCGGAGCTTGTCGGAGGGTACCGACCGAGCGAGAATACGCAGGGGTTTGAGCGCAATCCGCACCTCTTCATCACTCATTTGGCGAAAACGTGCGCCATCCAAAATCAGGTCGCCATCGCCCAGGACTCCGAGCTCCTTCGCAATGGTTTGGGCCGTCAGGGCATGATCCCCCGTGACGATTTTGACATCCAAACCAGCTTTTCGGCACGCATTCACGGCTTCTTTGGCATCCGACCTCAAGGGATCTGAAATGGCCAGCAGGCAGACCAGCGTCAGCGAGCTCTCAGCCAACTCGACGTCGTTCGGCGCTTCTTCCCCAACAAATTCACGGTAGGCCAGGGCTAAGGTTCGATAACCCCGACTCGAAAACACGCGCTCAGCTTCCTGGGCCGAACGCCGAAGCGATGCATCGAATGGTATCGGTCCTTGGTTTCCCTCAACCGAAACCGAACGCTCGAGCAAAACCTCTGGGGCGCCCTTCACCAGCAAACGATGAACCCCTGGCCCCACACCCATCAGAGAAGACATTCGCTTTCGGTCTGAGTTGAACGCAAAACGGTGAAGCACCGTGGCCGCTTGCCTCCGCGCCTTCCAGTCTTCCCCCCAATCCCGAACGAGCACCAACAGCGCGCATTCCGTTGGGTTCCCCAAGTACTGGTCTCCTCCTTCATCTTTTTCGACAAAAGCCGTAGAGTTGACCGAAGCTCCCTCGGCGATGCGCTCGATGAGCGCCTCGGGCACCTGGCCCCGCACGGCGATGCGGTCATGGATCGCGCCGTCAAACCAACCCGCAACGACGCTCATTCTGTTTTTGGTCAGTGTGCCGGTCTTATCCGAGCACACCACCGTGGCCGAGCCCATGGTTTCACAGCTGGCCAACGTCCGAACAAGGTTTTGGTCCAAGGCCATCTTTCGAACGCTGTACGCGAGGCTGATGGTCACCGCCAAAGGAAGGCCTTCAGGCACGGCCACCACCACAATCGTCACCGCGACAACCGCGTACTCCAAGACCTGGCTCACAAAATCAATGTCGAGCGTCTGAGGGAGCGTGCCCCTGGAAAAGCCTGATAAGAACAGCCCCAAGAAGGTGAACACCGCAGCCGACAATCCCAAAACACCGATCCGATCGGCCAGCTTGCTCAGCCTTTCTTGAAGCGGGGTCGGGGTTTCTCGGGGCTCCGTCAGGGACAGCTGTAGCTTTCCCATTTCTGTAAGGGCACCCACCTTCGTCACCAAGAGCCGCCCTGCGCCCTCCACAACCGTCGTGCCCCCAAAAAGCTGCAAGTCCTCTTCTGATTTTTGCTTAGGAACAGACTCCCCGGTCAGCATCGATTCATCGAGCGCAACGTCGACACCTTCAAGCAAAAGCCCATCGGCACACAAACGATCGCCGAGCTCAAAATGAACAACATCACCCATGACGACCTCAAACACCGAGACCTGTCGCACATGACCTGAACGCTCTACCTTGGCCACGACGTCATCACGCATCTTGGACAAAAGTCGAAACTGCTTGGCCGCGCGTGCTTCGTTGAACGTTGTCACCAAAGCAGCGACAAGGACGGCGACCAAAATTGCAGCGCCATCGATACCACCCGCCAAAGAGCCCGAGCTCAGATGGCTTTTGAGAACATCGACGATGATAGACAAAAACGCCGCACCAACGAGAATCAATAGGGTGCGATCACGAAGGGCACCCACAAACATCGACCATACCGACCTCTCTTGAATAGGGGGTAGGCGATTTTCTCCGCCTTGTTCTCGGCTTCTCAGAACGGCCGCGTCATCCAACCCCTCTGGGACCGGTGTGCCCAACTCTTGGGCCATGCGTACCGTCCTTGCGTACATTGAAATCGCTCAACCCTACGGTCCGCGCTGCCGCAGCCATTGCTTGGCACGCCGGTGAAGATCGTCTTCGGGCCTCGTGAGTTTCATGACGGTCCTCAACAAACGTTTGGCTTCGGCCGCATCCGAGGTGCCCATGGTCTGCGCGCGATCGAACAACTTGTGGGCCAGACCAGCAAGCTCAGACACCCGGGCCTTGGAAAGAACATGACCCGGCCTCACCCGAAGGGCCTGGCTAAAAAGCCGAAAAGCCAACACCGGATCGTCACGCTGGTAAGCGTCGATGCCCCTCAGGTAAAGCCCATCCGCATAGTAGGTCTTGAGACGTGAACGGAGGCGCCCTTGACCACCGGCTATTCGAAGATCCACCGCGAGCCCCTGGGGCGCAAGGCTCAAGATCTTGGATACATCCTTTCCCTTGTGCGCGGCCGCCGTCTCTTTGAGGATGGTCCGAACGCGCAACATGTCGCGGGTAAGATCCGCCGCACCCGAACCCTTGGCGTTCCGTGCCGCATTCAAAGCTTCATCGAGGCCACCCGAACGATACAGCGCAATCGCACGCTTCATGCTGCGCGAGGGCGTCCGCCTCCTGTTTCTTTGCGCCTTCAGCCTCGCTTGGCGCCGGGCCTCAATCTCGGTACGCATCGCACGCACCTTGGCGAAACCGGGATAGCGGTCGAGGGTGCGTGCGATGAGGTCAAGGGCACCGCCGTCACTATTGGCGTCCAAGCGAGCCTGGATCCGTTTGAGAACGCGAGCCTCCATCAAAGACAGATAGTGATCCGCGAGACGTTCGGCCTGAGACGCGTAGACACTTTCGGAGGAAATGCTAGAAAGCTTGGCGATAGCGGCCTCGAAGCGGAAAGCTTTTGCCAATTTTTTGGACGACTCCATCAATTTCCAAAAGCCCACCTCCTGCTCGCAGTGGGTTCGATAGTCTACAGCACGGAGATTTTCCGGTTGAAGCGCCAAGACCCGATCAAACAACTCTATCGCGTCTCCGCATCGTTTGGCCTTGACGAGCTCGATCCCTTGAAGAAAACGGCGACGCGCATCCATGGTTTGATCGCTTCGAAACATGGACCAGCCGTCGTAAAAATAGCCCGCGCGAAAAAGCACATAAACACCACCGGCCGCGCCGGCCACGATAAAAGCGACGATGGTCCACAACACGCGCTTGGATGGCGGAGCCGAACCCTCGGATGGCAAAAACTTAGAAGATGCCGCAGAAGATACGGGCGGCATCGGCTTCGAAGACTCTGGCGTGCCCTTGGGACCCACGGTGCGAAATCCCGCCTCTTTGTCTAAAGAAGAGGCCCGAGAGTCGGCCGCTTCTGAATCCGGGACCTCGTCGTCTTCCTGAGACGCATCATCGCCCTCATCCTCCTCGTCTGGTTTCGAATCGGAATCCTCGGCCCGCGCCTCACCCGTTTTCGGAACTTCCGACTCCGAAAGTTGGACAAAGCGGACCGTCCACCCACCGATGGCCACTTCGTCACCCGCCGACAAAAGAGCGTCTTCGGTGCGATCACCATTCAGATAGGTACCGTTGCCACTGCCCAGGTCACTCAGGCGATACGACGCCCCCTCTTTGGTCAGCCGCGCGTGGCGCCGCGAAACGGCCTCCCCTTCGAGAACCACCCCGCAGTCGTCGTCTCGACCGATGACCACCTCGCGCTCGGTAGAACGCCACACCCGCCCGATCTCTGGACCGGCCACACAAATGAGGCGGCAACCCAAGACCGCCTCCGCTTCGGCAGAAACACTCGGCTCGGACCCTAGCTCGAGTTCGGCCAACTCCCCCAAGAGCTCCCCGCGATCAAACATCGCGGTGGCCTGGTGAAAACCTTGAACTTCTTCTTGCGTCCCACCCCCGCCGGGCGCAAGCCCACCCCCAGGCGACGGCCCGCTCTCTCGTTTCCGATCACCGCCCCCTTCGGCGTCGTCGTAGGCGGGCGTGGAATAGGTCGTGTTTCGGCCGCCGCGCCGCCCTACGCCCCGAGCCTGGTCTTGATCCCCTTTGCCTCGCTTCGCCATGGTCTCAAGGCCAACGGTTGGTGTATGACACAAACCCCGCAAGGTTCAAAAGGGGAATCCAGCCAGCGCGGGCGGCGCCGCCAGGCACCCCGAAACGGCCATCGCCATGAAGCGCCTGCTCATGATCTCCTATCGATTCCCGCCCATGGGCGGCGGCGGCGTGCAGCGTACCCTCGGCTTTGTCCGCCATCTTCCTGGTTTTGGATGGCGCCCTACCGTGCTCGCCGCACATGAAGGGGCACCTTACTGGGCCACCGACCGGCATCTTTTGACCCAACTCGGTCAACAAACCGACATCAGGCGGGTCGCCATGGACCGCATCGGCCCCTGGATCCACCGGATGCGAAAGCTCCAACCTCGCCGCCTCAGAACCCGCTTCGAAGGCACCTTGTTGATCCCCGATCCCGAGATTCTGTGGTTTCGCCCGGCGCGCAAGCATGCCCTTCACTGCTTGAAAACCCACCCTTTCGATGCCCTGTATTCGACGGGCAGCCCCTGGACCAACCACCTCGTGGCCCAAAGCATTCATCACCAAACCGGACTCCCTTGGATCGCCGACTTCCGAGATCCCTGGTATGGGGGACCAGCGTTCACCCCACCCTCCCGCGTCCATCGCCGCATCCATCACCGCCTGGAGCGGCGGGTACGCCAAGATGCGCACCGCCTTATCGCCAATACCCAGCTTCAGCGGGTGAACAGCATCCGCGCCTTTCCCTTCGCTCGGCACAAGACCATCCATATCCCAAACGGCTACGAGGAAGATGATTTTCGCACCGTGGCAAGCCCCCCTTCTCGAGACGGGGTCCTTGAAATCGGCTATGCGGGCTCCTTTTATCCGGGCTACCAGCCACACCGCGCGTTCGAGCTTTTCGGTGCGTTCCTAGCCAACAACCCCGGCTTCAAGACGCGCCTCAAAATCACCTTGATGGGCAACACCCATCAAGAAACTAACGTGCGAGGGACTGTACTCGAAAACGTCGTGCAAGAATTGGGTTACCGCCCCCATGCGGAAGCCATGACCCGCCTGGCGGCGTGCCACGCGACCTTGTTGATCGTCCCTGAATGCCGCGCCCCCTCGGCCACAGTGCCCCAAAAGTTGTATCCCTACCTTCGGTTGGGCCGACCCATTCTTGCGGTGGGGCCACGAGGCGAAGCCTTCGACATTTTGCGCGACGCAAACGGGCCATCCCTCGCCATCGACAGCAGCGCACCCGGTGATGGCCTCGTGGCGCTTGAGCGGTGGCTTCTCCAACTGAACGAGGGTACGCTCGATGGCATCGCGTACCGAAGCGATGTGGTTGCAAAATACGATCGCCGAAGCCTGACCGCCCGTCTCGCAGAGGCGCTGCGTGAGATCACCGGCGACAACGGCCTTTGAACCGCGTTCTCCCCGTCAAGACCCGCCGCCTTCGACCGGCAGGCCTAGGCTCTTTCGATAGGTCTGAATCACTTCGGGGGGCCTACCCTCAGAATGAAGCTGGCCTTTTTGCACCAAGATCAACCGATCGCAGAGCCGCTCGAGCTCTGAAAGGTTGTGTGAAACCACCACAATGGTGGTTTCACCCCGAACCATCTCCTGAATTCGGGCCATCGATTTTTCGCGAAAACGCTCGTCACCCACACCCAGAACCTCGTCGATAAGCAGAATCTCGGGCTGCACGAAGGACGCCACCGAGAACCCGAGGCGGACTTTCATGCCAGACGAGTAGGTCCTTAAGGGTTGGCGGACGAAGTCTCCAAGCTCCGAGAACGAGACAATCTCTTCCAATTTGGCCTGAATGTCCGCCGGTGTGAGCCCCAAGATTGCGCCGTTCAGCCGAATATTCTCGAGACCAGTCAGTTCTTCCCGAAACCCCGCCCCAAGCTCGAGCAGGGACGAGATTCGACCCCGGGTCGCGATGCTTCCTTCATCGGGCTCATAGATGCCTGCGATCACCTTCAGAAGGGTACTTTTGCCAGAACCGTTGCTTCCCACCACACCGAGGACTTCGCCGCGAGCCACCTCAAGCGAAATGCCTTTGAGCGCCCAAAACCTGCGCTCCTCTTTTTGCGGGGCGCGATGAAGAACGGCACTCAAGAACGCCTCCTTGACGCCCCTCGGCCGATGCCGAAACTGCGGGAACCAAAGTTTCAAATCCCGCGCCTGAATGGCCCAAGCACTCATAAGTACTTGACCACAAACCTTTCATAGCGCGCGAAAACAAAGGCCCCCACCACAAAACTCGCCACCGAAACCCCGGCCGCAATCCCTAGGCTGGCGGACGACAGCGCCAAAGGCCTATTCATCAACCCTGCCCTCATCATGGCGAGACACGCCGCCACGGGATTGAGCAAATAAACGTCAAGCAGACGTTCGGGAACCATGGAGATCGGATAAATGACGGGAGACCCATAAAAGAGAATGCGTAACGCCACCCGAAGCACGTAGGCCACGTCCCGATAAAGAACGTTCAGGCAGGCCACCACAAACCCGACACCGCTCGCAAACAGGGCCAACAGAAACACCGAAACCGGCACCCACAACACGGTCGCTCCCAGTCCCACCCCGTAGTAGACAAGAAAAGGCACCACCACCAAGAGACTCAGAACCAGAAAGATGAGGTTGGAACCGACCAACCCAAAAAGAAAAAGCTCACGGGGCAAATAAATCTTCTTGATGAGATTGGCATTGCTCACCAAACAAACCGCCCCACCCTGCACCACTGCCGTAAAAAATCCGTAGGGAAGAACCCCAAGAATCACCACCAGCGGATAGTCCTCGGTGCCGCGCCGAAGCACCGTGGTAAACAGGAAATAGTAGACCAAAACTTGTGCCATCGGCTCGAGGAGGCTCCACATGTAGCCAAAGACGGTCCCCCGATACCGGACCTTGAGGTCCCTGCCGATGAAGTTCCAGAGCAAGCTCCGATGAACCACCACGTTTTTCAAAAGCGGGAGCAATGGCCGCCCTATCGCACACTTCTTTCCCAAAATCGCGGTTTGTGCCCGTGAGAAACCTTGACTTTGAGCACCAACACGGACTCTCGTAGGGTCAAAGAGCGCCCGCCCTACCCATGCATTCCGGAAGAACCATGCCTTCGGGCAACCCCAAAGCGGGCTGGGGAACCGTCGCCAACCGACGCCTCGAAGTTTTGCTCCTCGGAAGTCCTCAAACCGAGGCCCTGACGACCGCCATGGCGCGGGCCATTGCCAAGCGCCACCGAGTCACGCACTTTTTGAGCAACCCTTCAGGGCTCACAAGCTGGTTCTCTACGGCGCGCGCCGCTTGGGAAACCAAGCCCCACATTGTGCAGGCCGTGGGTGCCCAAGGGTTCGCCAAAATGGGGGGAACCATCGCTTTGGGCATCCGGGCCCCCTTGATCGCGCACGTGCGCCCCGACGACCTGCGCGACCGCCCTCGCCCCACGCGAAGGCTCGTAAGGCTCGCGGCGGCCATTGTGCTCCAGACGTCTTCCGACAAAGAAGCGCTCCAAGCGCTCGGCGTTGAGCGTTCGGTTTACGTCATGGAGGATCTCGATGACCCCGACGACGATCTGACCTTTGTACAGGCCCTCGAAGTGATCTACGGCCGGCTTCTATCCAGGCGGGCATCGCCTGAAACCCACCCTGCCGAGCCCGAAGACGCGCCGCTGGTAACCCTCGGCAATTCGCCCCTTTCGTAGCGCGGCGCACGACGTGCAGGCAACATTCCCATGGACCTCATCCTCGACTTGGGCATGCTCACTTTTCCCGCAGCCTTTGTGGTCGCGATCCTTTTGTCGCTCTACCTGACACCGATGGTTCGACAAGGCGCCCTTCGCTACGGGGTTGTCGACAAGCCCGACGGCAAGCTGAAGCAACACAAAAAACCCATCCCCTACCTCGGGGGCATCGCCATCTACTTGGCCTTTCTGTTCTCCGTCGCCCTCACCTATACCTTCACCAGCGAAGTGCTGGGCCTCCTCCTTGGCGCCTCGGTGATCGTCATGATCGGCCTCTTTGATGATTTGAAGGTCCTGAGCCCCAGTGCCAAACTCTTGGGGCAGCTGGTGGCCGCCTTTGTTCTGATCAAAGCTGGCATCATGATCCGCCTGGGTTTTCTGCCAGGCTGGCTCGCCCTGGCCCTGACAGTGTTGTGGCTCGTGGGGATGACCAATGCCATCAATCTCATCGACGTTTCCGACGGCCTGGCCGTGGGCGTGGCCGCCATTGCGGGCGTCTTCTTGGCAGTGGTATCCCTATGGAACCAACACACCACCATCGCCATTTTGAATATTGCACTGGTGGGATCCGCGCTTGGCTTTTGGGTACACAACCGCCCCCCGGCCTCCATTTACCTGGGGGACACCGGATCCATGTTCTTAGGTTTCATGCTGGGGGCCTTAGCCATGAGTGGTCACTACACTTTCAATCACCGGTTGGCGGCGGTAGCCCCTACGATCATCCTTGGCGTCCCGCTTTTCGACACATTGTTTGTGATGGGCGCTCGGGCGGCACGCAATCTCCCTCTGACCCAAGGAAGTCCCGATCACTACGCGGTCCGACTTCGAAACCACGGCCTGAAGGCAAACGCGATAGCTCTTCTGAGTTACGCCCTAGGAGGCATTCTCGGCGGCGTGGGCCTCGCGGTTTGTTTCGTCGCCCTCGAGACGGCAGTCGGTCTCATTGGCGTCACACTCGCGGTGGCCGTGGGGTTTGTTGTCGTACTGTGGCGCATGGGACGAAGCTCGAGCGAACCCAGAGGGTCCGTTGCTCGACGGATGCAGGGCGGGTAATCACTGACAGAAGCACCCTCGGCCTCCGGTATATCATTCAGAGTTAGTACTTATGGAACAATCCCTTCAACGCATCAAGGCATGTGGGTCTCAATCCACCGTCCTAGAACGCCCTATGCCATTGCCCTCAGATCAACCCACGTCCTCCAAGGGTCCGATGTTGTACGATCGCGGGTGCTTTGACCCTGATCTTGTGGCACACGGGAGGCGAACAGGCGTTTGTCGCGGGTGTTCGAGAGCGAGCCCAACACCCACACGCACGTTTGTCGCCCGACTTCTGGGTGCGTCCACCCATAGTCGACGGGTAATTCATGATTCCAGGGAGTTACACGCTAAAGTCGGTTTGTAGGCTCCCGGGGTCAAAGCTATACTTGGGCTCCCAAGGGCAGAATCCACGGTAAAGGTCACGTGGCGAACAAGAACAAAATCATCAACCAGGCCCAAAAATACATTTCCAAAGGGCAGTGGGATCGCGCGATCAAAGAATTGCGTAAATTGATCGCAGAAGATCCAAGCGATGTTCGTACCTTACTGAAGCTCGGCGACGTTTATTCCAAAAAGGGCGACCGAGAAAACGCAACCCGGGTCTACAAGCAAGTTGCAGAATCCTACGGCGAGCAGGGATTTTTCCTGAAGGCGGTTGCGGTCTACAAGCAAATCCTGAGGCACGAACCCAGACACCTCGAGGTCATTCTCAAACTTGCTGAGCTCTATCAGCACCTGGGCCTCACCTCCGATGCCATGTCTCAGTATCAGATCGCCGCCCAGCTCCACGAGGCCGAGGGGCGTCCCAAGGACAGCCTAGACACCCTCAAACGCATGGCGGACCTCGACGGGGAAAACGTGGCCGCGCGCATTAAAGTGGCTGAGGCTTACTCACGCGCAGGTGCGCTTCCCGAAGCCATCAACGAGTTTGAAACCGCGGCCGGTCTCCTCAAACAACAGGCCCGCGTGGACGATTACGTGAAAGTCGCGGAGCGCCTCGTCTACCACGCGCCCGACCGACTGGACGTCGTCAAAGACCTCGCGAAGGTCTATCTCAGTCGCGGGGACACCAAAAGGGGCCTTGCCAAACTGCAGATCTGCTTCAAAGGCAACCCGAGAGAACCGGAGACGTTGAGCCTCCTTGGGCAAGCGTTCAGCGATCTCGGCCAACCCCAAAAAGCCATCTTCGTGTATCGAGAACTCGCGCACGTGTATCAAGATGCGGGCAGACTCGACGAAGCCCGCGCCATATACCAGCGGGTGCTCGAGCTCGATCCCACCGATGCCGAAGCGCAAAGCGCCCTCGGCGTCGGAGCTGTTGAAGAACCTCACGCGCCGCAACCCTCGCAGCCCATGCCTTCGGGCATCTATCCGGTATCTGCCCAAAACGTGGCCGATACCCACGGGCGACTCGAGCTCGATGCTGGAGCGCGCCCCTTGTCGATGGGCGGCATGACGCCCCTGCCCAACCTCATCCCATCCGAGGCCCGTCTTCCTACCGAACCTTCGAACCCGATTCCAAGCGCAAGCGGCGCGCTGCCAGAAGAAGACGAAGTCCTCGTGTTACACGAATCCTCTGATTCGGGTGTATCCCAACCCGAGCAGGCCCTCAGGGCGCCACCCAGCGGTGAAACCAGCGCCGCGATCAGCAAGATTCTGACCGAGGCCGACGTCTACACCAAATATGGCCTGCGTGAAAAAGCCCTCGAGCACATCCGCAAGGTCTTCGATCTAGATCCGGACAACGTCCTGGCCTACGACAAAATGAGGGACCTGTACCTCGAGATGGGAGAAAGTGCCCGCGCCCAAGAGGCGATCGTCAACGTGTTTCACATCCACAGCAGAAATCAAAACGATGTCGAGGCACGCGGTTCACTTGCCCAGCTCAAGGAGATCGCGCCGGAACACCCTCTACTCAGCGGGATGAGCGCGATGGACCCCGCTTCCGATGACGAAGGCATTTCCATCGACATCATGACCGAAAGCCAGGATCTGGTGGAACGCGCCAACACTTCCTTGGAGCCGACCCTGCCTGCGGACGAAGACGAGCCCCTGGGCCCGGCGTTCGAGTTCGGCGGGGACACCACCGGAGGCGCACCCGACAACACGCTCGTCGCGGACGACTACATCGTCAGCGCGAGCCCTCTAGAAGCGGCCTCGCCCGCCCACGCGCTTGCCAACGACCTCCAGTCGGCTGCCATCCCACCGCCGGTGCACGAAAAAGAACCCGCGCCCAAACCCGACGAACTGCCGGAAGCGACGTTCTCCTCAGTGATGCTCCTTGAGGACCAACCCAAAGAGCCGGCGGCCGAGAACGAAGTCGCCAATTTCCTGGGCGAGATCGAAGGTTTTGCGGCGGGGGTTTTGGACGGGGCGGCCCCCGTCACTGAAAATCACGCCATCGAGAATACACCCTTCCCCACCACGGGTGGTGGCGAACCCACCCCTCTGCTCGACGAGCCCTTTGGGGACAACCTTTTGCCCTCCGGCGACGAGGCCATGGCGGCCTTTGACGCCTTCGACAACGAAGATCCCACAACCAGCTATGAGGCTCCGCAACCGTTCGAGGCCCAACCGCTTGCGGGCGCCGCCGAGGCCTCGTTTGCCCAAGGCACGACAGAGGACCCCATCACCGCCGAGAACGAACTTGGTCACGCCGGTGTGGCAAGCATCCCAGAGACCGAAATGCCCAGGACGGACGGCCCCACCACGGCCCATAACCAAGTGCCCGAAGACCTTTGGCAAGCCCCCGCGGAGCAACCGGCCGACGGCGGCACCATCGACACCGCACCACAAGCCATCGTCGAACCTCCCGAACCGATGGAGGACATCGACGACGAACTCGACGAAGCGGAGTTCCTTATCGAGGCTGGCGTCTTAGACGAAGCCCGGGAAACCATCCAGGCCCTCCTCGAAAAATGTCCGAACCACGCGCGCGCCCTCAACATGCTTAAGACCATTGACGCGCAGGAAGGCCTGACCGAGGAAGAACCCGAGCAGTCACCCGAGGCCCTCGAGCCGGAGCCGTCAGGGGCCGACGCCAACCCCCTGGTCGCAACCCTCGAAGCCGCTTTGAACGATCCTTCGGACGACACCGACCCCGACGATCGCTACGACCAAGGCCTCGCCTTTAAGGAGCTTGGGCGGACCCAAGCGGCCATCGAAGAGTTCATGTCGGCCGCCCGTTCGCCCAGTCGAGCGGTGGACTCCCTCGAAATGATTGCGCATTGCTTCCTTGAGAACCGAGACCCTAACAGTGCGATCCTCGTATTCACCCGGGCCCTTGACCGTGCCCAAGGAACCCCCGCGGAGATCAATCTGAAATACGAGATCGGTGCCGCGCACGAAGCGGCCGAGCAACAAGAAGGCGCAATTCGGTGGTTCCGCGCCTGCTACCAGCAAGATGCCAACCACCGAGGCGTAGCCGACCGACTCCGGGAACTGGGGGCACCACCCCTCGACGAATTGGACCACACCGAGACCGGCGGTACCTACAACCCGGATGCAGAAGAAGATCCGCAAGAACCCGAAGACAAAATTTCATACCTCTAGTACCGCCCCAGCGTGAATCGGACTGTCGCCGGAGGGCCAAAAAGTGCTTGCCTCCCAAAACGCCTTCTCTTTGGCTTGACACCTCCGGTCCGGACGCGGACTACCGATAGCAAGCCCATGAACTACCTATCCTACTATGGCCTCCACAAGGACCCGTTTTCCAACGCTCCTGTCAACCAAGCATACTACGACGCCGCGCAGCACAGCGAAGCGCTCGTGAGACTTCGCTACGGCCTGGACGCCATGAAGGGCCTCTCGGTTCTGGTCGGCGGAATCGGAACGGGCAAAACCACACTGGCCCGCCGCCTCATCGCAAGCCTCCCGACCGATTCCTACGAGGCGGTCATGATGGTGATCATCCACCGAGACGTGCAGCCCGACTGGCTGGTTCGGCACATCGCCTTGCAGCTTGGCGTCGAACAGCCTGCGAAGGACAAGCTTCAAATTCTCAGCCAACTCTTCGAGCGATTGTTGGCGATTCACCGCGCGCAAAAAAAGGCCGTGGTGCTTGTCGACGAAGCCCAGATGCTCTCTACTCAGACCCTGATGGAAGAGTTCCGGGGGCTTCTCAACCTCGAGATTCCGGGACACAAACTTCTTTCCTTTGTGTTCTTTGGACTTCCCGAAATAGAACAAAATCTTTCGGTCGATCCCCCGCTCGCCCAGCGGGTCGCCCAGCGAATCCGTCTCGGCCCGTTTGATCTTGTATCCACCGACGCTTACATTCGACACCGACTGCGTCATGCCGGCGCCCAAGGCCCCATCATTGAGGCGGAAGCCATCCGGGCTGTTTACATCGCCTCCGAGGGTGTTCCGAGGCTGATCAACACGGTTTGCGACAATGCCCTCTTAGAAGGCGCTCTGCGAAAAAGGCCGCTCATCACGGAGCACATCGTTCGTCAGGTCGCCACCAGCTTGCTTCTTCCCACCGAACGAGACTACACCGATTCCGACTACGACAATGCCCAGGGCGCCAGTCAGCTCCCCACGCTTCGGCCGAAGGAGCTTGAAGTCCTTCGTCAGGGGCGCCAAACACACCAAGGGCAGCAAGCAAACCACGGTGTCCGGCGCCGAAAGGCCGTCGAACCCAGAAGGCGGGGAACCGCTGCCGCACTTTCAAGCGACGAAGGGGCGCAAAACTTCGAAAGCACAGACAGAGACAGCGACGAGCTCTGGTTCAACCCTGCCCGTGAGATTGACAGTGAACTTAAGCGCCTCGAAAAACTCGAAAGTGCGCTTCCCGCGCTTGGAGCACAGAGCGGGAGAGGGGACAGGCACCCCATCTGAAGGGGGAAGCACAAAGCGTCACGTCTTGAGATGGGGTGCCTGTCCCCGGTGCTCCCATCATCCCCGGTGCCCCGTCTCTTAGTCGGCCACGCCGAGGACCGCCCCGAGCTCACCGGACTGAGCCATTTCGGTGACGATATCGCATCCTCCGACGAACTTTCCTTTGTGGAACAGCTGGGGAATAGTGGGCCAGTTGTTGTAGGCCTTGATACCCTCTCGAACGTCTTGGTCGGCGAGGACATTCACGGCGTGAAACGGAACATCGAAGTGGCGAAGAATCTGCACCACTTGCGCGGAAAAGCCACACTGGGGAAGTGCCGGCTGACCCTTCATGTAAAGAACGGTATCGTGGGACTCGAGAACCTTTTGAATCTTCTCCCGAATCTCTAACGCCAGATCTGCTTCAGACATCCCCTATGGATCCCCAAGGCGGTCGCACTTGTCAATGTTTGCCAAGCGGCTGGACTCAAGAACCGTTTCGCCCCACCATGGCCGCCATGGCGGACGACGTTCTCGGGCGCATCCTCACCGGCATCAAGCCTACCGGCGTGCCCCACCTCGGCAACTACCTGGGCGCGATCCAGCCCGCCATCGAACTCACCCGGACATTCGAGTCTTTTCTGTTCATTGCGGATCTCCACGCCCTGACCATTTTGCCCGATCCCGAGGCCCTTCGAGAGCAAACCTACGCCGTGGCTGCAGCCTGGCTCGCGTTCGGGCTCGACCCTGAGCGGGTCGTTTTCTATCGGCAAAGCGACATTCCCGAAATCACCAACCTCGCGTGGGCTCTGTCATGCGTGATCCCCAAGGGGCTTTTGAACCGAGCCCATTCCTATAAAGATGCCAAAGCCAAAGACCTGAAAGAAGAAGACATCAGCCATGGTTTGTATTCCTACCCGGTATTGATGGCGGCGGACATATTGCTCTTTGACGCCGACGTGGTACCGGTGGGCCGGGACCAAAAGCAGCACCTCGAGATCGCCCAGGAAGCAGCCCGCAGATTCAACAACCGCTATGGCGACGTCCTCAAAATCCCAACGCCGAGAATAGACGACACGGTGATGACCATTCCGGGGACCGACGGTCGAAAAATGTCGAAAAGCTACGACAACACCATCCAGCTCTTTGTTTCGGACAAGGCGCTCAAGAACACCGTGATGTCCATCAAAACCGACTCCACAGCCTTTGGTGAGCCTCTTGAGCCCAAAAATGATCCGATCATGGCGTTATACCGCTGCCTCGCGGCCCCCGAGCAGCACCAAGCGCTCGAACAAGCCTACCAAAGCGGGCGACAGGATCCGAAAAAGCCGGACACTGCGTTCGAGAGCGCCTCTGAGAACTATTTTGGGTGGGGGCACGCGAAAAAGCGCTTGCTGGAAGTGCTCAAGTCTCAATTCGAGGAGCCACGGAAGGAATACGATCGGCTCATGGCAGACAAGGGTTACCTGGATCGTCTGCTCGCTGAGGGGAAAGACCGGGCCCGTGCCGTCGCCGAGGGGGTGCTCGCGCGGGTGAGGCAAGCCACCGGCACGGGGCCAGGCACAGGGTAGTCCCCTAATGTTCTCTTGGGATTGCGGCCAGCGACTTCGTGAGGACAAAGCGCCCAGACCCGATACGAAACGAGGTAAGATACCCAGTGAGCATAAGGTATTCAGAAGGCGCTTGACGCTTCGGTGGGCGTGACTCCCATGAAGTGCAGTCGCCAGCTGAACGAGGAACCGCATGGCAACAAAAACGGATGGCAATACAGAAACCGTAGTCCGGTCGGAGGAAACAACCCAAAAACCTCCGATGTACCGTGTCCTCTTCCACAACGACGACTACACCACCATGGAATTTGTCGTGTCGTTGCTGATGGGTGTGTTCCATCACGACGAGGCCAGCGCTTACAAGATCATGATGCATGTGCACACATCGGGGAGAGGCGTCGCCGGCGTCTTTACCCGGGAAGTGGCTGAAACCAAAGTGGCCCAAACCGTCGAGCTGGCCCGCAAGAACGACTTTCCCCTCGAAGTCACCGTGGAACCAGAATAGCGATGGAATATACGCAAGCGCTCAAAGACACCCTGGCCCTGGCCTTCAACGACGCATCTGAGCGGCGGCATGAATTTGTCACCTTAGAGCACGTGCTGTTTGCCCTTTTAAACGACGAAAGCGGGCAGCGTATTCTCAAGGCATGCGGGGGCAACATCGAATCCTTCAAGGCTGGACTCGAACGTTTTTTTGAAACCGACATGAAACCCCTGCCGGAGGGCGTGCATCAAGACCCCCAGCAGACCGTCGCATTTCAGCGCGTGTTTCAGCGCGCAGTCATGCACGTGCACTCGTCGGGAAAAAACGAGATGGACTCCAGCAACCTTCTGGTCGCCTTCTACCGTGAGCGAGACTCATACGCAGTCTACCTTCTCGAAAAACAGGGCATCACCCGACTGGACGTGATCCGATACATATCGCACGGCATCGCAAAAAGCCCTCAGCCAGGCGATCACGGATTTGAAGACAAGGCGCCTGCCGTCGGCCCCCAGGGCGAAGAAAAGCCCCAAAAAAACCCTTTGGAAGCCTACGCAAGCGACCTCAACAGTGAGGCTGCCGCAGGGCGCATCGATCCGCTGATCGGCAGAAACCGAGAACTTGAGCGCACCATGCAAGTCCTCTGCCGACGGCGCAAAAACAACCCCATCTACGTTGGAGACCCGGGCGTCGGAAAAACCGCCCTTGCGGAGGGCCTTGCCCTTCGCATCCACCAAAAGGAGGTCCCTGAGGCCCTCGAGGAGGCCACCATCTTCTCGTTGGACATGGGGTCCCTGCTCGCGGGAACAAAGTTCCGCGGCGATTTCGAGGAACGCCTCAAGGGCGTTCTCAATGAACTGAAAGAGATCCCAGGCGCCATCTTGTTCATCGATGAAATCCACACGGTTGTTGGGGCGGGCTCGACTCAAGATGGCTCCCTGGATGCCGCCAACCTGATCAAGCCCGCGCTCCAGTCGGGGCAACTGAGGTGCATGGGTTCAACCACCCATCAGGACTACAAAGCCTCCATCGAAAAAGACCATGCGCTCGCCCGCCGCTTTCAGAAAATCCAGGTCGACGAGCCGAGCGTCAGCGAAACCATCGAGATCCTCAAAGGCCTCAAGTCTCACTATGAGGATCACCACAAAGTCCAGTACACCACATCGGCCCTTCGGGTAGCCGCCGAACTGGCGGCCAAGCACATCAACGAGCGCTTCCTTCCAGACAAAGCCATCGACGTTATCGATGAGGCGGGCGCAGCACAGCACCTGGTGCCCACCCAAAAGCGCAAAAAGAAGATTCGCCCTTCGGACATCGAAAAAGTCATTGCAAAGATGGCGCGAATTCCGCCCAGAAGTGTCTCCGCCGACGATCGCAACGCTTTGTTTAACCTCGAAAAAGAGCTCCGCTTGGTGATCTTCGGGCAAGACAAGGCCGTAGAAAAAGTCGCGGAGGCCATCAAGCTCAGCCGCTCGGGGCTCGGCAGCCCACAAAAACCCGTCGGCTCGTTCCTTTTTGCGGGCCCAACCGGGGTGGGCAAAACGGAGCTCGCCAAACAATTGGCCCGCGTGCTGGGTGTAGAATTTCTTCGCTTTGACATGTCCGAGTACATGGAAAAGCACACCGTCTCGCGCCTCATTGGAGCCCCGCCAGGCTACGTGGGCTTCGACCAGGGCGGGCTGCTTACCGACGCGGTTCGCAAAACACCCCATTGTGTCCTTCTCCTCGATGAAATCGAAAAAGCGCACCCGGATATCTATAATATTCTTCTGCAAGTGATGGATCATGCCACGCTCACCGACAACAACGGGCGCAAGGCCGACTTTCGGAACGTCGCGCTCATCATGACAACCAACGCCGGAGCAAGAGAGCTGACCGCAAACAAAATAGGGTTCTCGCGATCCGGCCAAATAGGCGACCCGAACAAGGCCCTCGAACGGACTTTCTCTCCGGAGTTTCGCAATCGACTCGACGCCATCATCAACTTTGAGCACTTGCCCGAAAAAGTGGTGCTGATGGTTGTCGACAAATTCATCAACGCCCTTGATGTGCAGCTGGCGGCCAAGAAGGTCACCATAGATCTCAGCAAAAGTGCCCGTTCTTGGCTGGCCAAGAGAGGATATTCAGAACAGTACGGAGCCCGCCCCATGGATCGTTTGATCCAAAACGAGATCAAACGCCCGCTCGCCGATGCCATCCTTTTTGGAGAACTCAAGAACGGAGGTCACGTCGACATTGACGTCATCGGCCCCAAAGATGAGCAAAAGCTCAACATGCGATTCTCCGAGACCGACAAACCGGATGAACACGGTTCTACCGCCGCAACCGCCAAAGTGTAGGTGTAAGGCGATATTGCCCTACTTCTCGTCCCGTCTCCTCTGACAACGTACATTCTTTGTACGGCCGAGGGACCGCTGCCAAAACGAGGAACAAGACGTCCAAGACACAACGGTGAGGCGTGATGCGGCCCGTTTTGGCATGGGTTTGTGCAAAATGCGGTCTTTGCTCCGACCCACATCGTTTCCGGCTTCAAGACCCCTCCCCACGATGCCCCCTACGGGTCCACCGACGATGTTTTCGTTCAGTTGAAACAAGGACTTAGCCAGGCTAACGTTAGCAGCATCCTGGCGAGACCCCGGCAAAAGAGCCCCGTTGGAAAACGGGTCATGCGAAGCTGCCCACGGTGCCTGACACCGTACGCCACAAAAGTAGAATTTTGTGGAATTGATGGCACAAGGCTTCGGGTCTTCAACACCGATCCGCTCATCGGCACCGAGGTCGATCGGTATAATGTCATCGGTCATCTGGGCGACGGCGCCATGGCTCGGGTGTATCGGGCTCGCCACCAAGTTCTCGACCGCGACTACGCCATCAAAGTTCTTTTTGGCGAAGTCGCGTCGAACCAAATCTTGGCGGAGCGCTTCCGACGTGAAGCACACGCCATGAGTAAGATGAACCACCCGAACATCGTTTCGGTGGTTGATTTCGGGTCTACACCCACCGGGCTCACCTTCCTCACGATGGAACTCGTAGAAGGACGAACACTCCGCTGGATCGTGCGCAAGACGGGCCCCCTCGGCCCATACCGTAGTGCCCATATCGTACGCCAGATCGCGGAAGGTCTTCGGGAAGCCCACGGTCAAGGATTTGTCCACCGCGACCTCAAGCCAAGCAACGTGATGGTCACCGAGGACCCCAAAGGCGACAAGGTCAAGATCCTTGATTTCGGCCTGGTCCGCGCCGCAAGCCCCGAACATGAAGAAGCCTGGCTCACCAAGACTGGGCAGTTTGTGGGAACCCCCACGTACATGGCACCGGAACAGATCACGGGGGAGAGAGTGGACGAACTCGCCGACCTCTACTCATTGGGCGTCATACTCTACGAAATGCTGGAAGGACGCCCCCCATTTCGGGCCAAACGTGTCGTCGAAATTCAACAGAAGCATTTGACCGCGATTCCACCGGCACCCAAGTCCGCTTTTGGTCTCGACACGCTGGCCATGGGTCTTTTGGAGAAGAGCCCCAAAAGCCGACCGCAAACCGCAGCAGCCGTCATCGAACGCATCAAGTCCCTATCCATCCCCAAGGTTAAAGTTCCACCGCTTCGCTCGAGCAAAAAACTCAAGAGCAACGCTTTGTCGCCCGACACGCCCAGCATGCCTCGGGGCCCCAGCGCACGAGATCGCTTCGATCTAGGCATCGCGCTCAGGCAACTGGAACGCTTTGATGAGGCGATTCGCGAATTCAAAGCCGCTGCACTGGCCAGCTCTCGATCGGTCGATGCTCTAGAACAAATCGGCCAATGTTATATGGACAAGAAGGAGTGGACCAACGCGATCCACTATTTCAAAAAGGCCTTGGAGCAAGGCGCCTCCGGGCGCGCCGCTGCCAACCTAAAGTTTGAAATCGGCCTGGCTTACGAGCATTGCCAAAAAGCAAACAAAGCAAAAAAATGGTTTCAAGCCGCGTACCGGACCGATCCCAATCATCGCGACGTATCAAAACGGCTCAAGGTGCTTGGCATCGATCCCATTCTCGATCGCTCCATGGAAGGGGATTCTCTGGCTGGAGCCGATCCGAAAAACCCCCTTCGGGCCCAATCAAGTGGGCCTACTGTGCCCTCAAACAGGGCGGACGACAGGCCGTCCCGCCCACCGCCCAGAACCCCAACCACCGTACCCAAAAAGCCGGTCGCTGGTCCGGTGGTCTTTGCCAAAACCATGCCGAGCACCCAACCGTCCGCGGGCACGGCGGCGACGGGCCACCATGCTGGGACTGACGACGTGACCGCTACGGTGGTCCTCGATTCGGCGAGCGATGGCGCCGCACTCAAGACCAAAGAGCCAGCCGAATCCGCCGCCCCTCAAAACGGCACGGACCGATCTTCGAGCTTGAAAAGTGAGGACGCAGCTTTGGGGGCGGTGGGTAAGCCCCCCAAGGCGACCACGGAAAAGCGAGAGCGCCTTGACCGAAACACGACCCTCCCAGACCCCCAAGAGTCCACGCCCAGCGGCGAGGCATTCCCTCCGCCCAAAAGTCCGGCGCAAGGGGACACCCCAGAAGAAACAACGATGGTTCGGGGCGTAGATATTCAACCGGGCCTCATCGTGGCGTTGCTTGCCATCGCCATCTTGGTGGTCATCGCGCTGGTCGCGGGTCTTTCTGGAGCGCCAAAGCAAGACCCCAATCACAAACCAGCGCCACCACCCCCGAACGGTTTTTCTGGGGTTACACCCCAAGTTCCGGTGAACACCGGCGGGAACAAGGACGGTACCAGGCCAAACCCGTTTGCTGCCGAGGTGAACAAGATGGTCGAAAAGAAGAAGCCGGAGCCTCAAATCACCGGCTTTGGCGTCGAAGCCGACAAGTTGAAAGCGCGGCTCGCAACCGCCGCTCGGCAACGAGGCCTCTCGTTGGCTGACCTCGACATCATACCGGGGCTCACCGAAGAGAACGAGGCTTGGAACACGGCGAAAAAGGAGAAACACATCGCCAAGCTCCACAAAAGCTTCGGCGCTCTAGAGCCCAAACTGAGAACGGTCGCCCTAGACCGGCGTTTTGTCTCTGAACGCGCGAAACGCCTCTCCCACGAGCTGGCCGAAAAATCGAAAGAGGTGCCTCTGGATCAACTTCAGGCTCTGGAAGATCGCGTGCTCAGCCTCTCGGCGACGATCAAGCCTAAGATGTCCCCCGAGGCCTGCGAGAAATTTGCCCGCGCGGCGTCGAAAATCTCGAGGGACATCCAAAAGGCCGGCCAAGCATCTGCCGCTCGCTGATTGTTGGCGCCTTGCAAACCGGCGGCAACAACTGGCCCCTGGGCGTGGGGTATCGCGGTATGCTCCGCGCAATCTCAGTTTGTCGTCACAACCATGCCCAACGTGGTCGTGAACGCCGTGCTTGTCGCGCCGTCATCCGTAGGAAACATATCCTTATTGTCTCCGGTCGCCACATCGATACGAGGCTCAAGACGGATGAAGATTTGGCCAGGGACCGGCTGATAGTCGAGGGTCACCGTGCCACTCATCACCGTCCCGAGGGCTCCCCCCGCGGTCAGAAGCCCCCGAGCCACCTCGCCCCGGACGGCCACCCCAACATTCTCATTGACACCGAATCGGCCTGCAGCCATGACACCCCATTGCTCCTCCGTATTGTCCCTCGTGGAAGTCAAAAAGTCTCCGTTGACCACAAACTGCAAAGCCTCCGAGGCAGCATACTTCACGACAACATCCAAGAGGATCTCAAACTTGTCGTTGATATCGTCGACGGCTACGCCGCCAACGACGTCATCAACCTCAGGGCCAATGAGTCCACCTACATAGAGCTCAAAGGGACCACTCGCAAGTGAGAACTGCGCGCCCACGCTCTTCCCCGTGTTGTTGTCGATGACACTGTCGACTCCGTTGACCAAAAGAAAGGTCAGACCTGCCTGCTCACTCAGGGTGACGTTGACCCGAAAACCGGTGTGGAAAAAGGGCTGCAAATTGTTGAATACAATGCCCGCAGTGTAGTTGAAGTTGTTTTGCGTCTCGGCAACTTCAGCCCCGTAAATCGTGTCAAACTTGCCAAAATCGATGGAGACGGTGTCAGAGGGTTTCCAGGTCACATAGGCCTGCTTGGCGACCTCGAGGCTCGCTTGGCCAAAGCCTCCGCCAACATTATCCGGAATGCCAATTCCGTACGCCTGAGCACCGGGGCCAAAACGAAGACTCAACGCCACACCGATGGTGCCACCGTCGTAGCTGATGTCGAGCCCACCCCAGTGAATCGCAAAGCCATTGGTCAGATCAAAAGCCCTGAGGCTGTTGTGGGCACCCGCACTTGGGTTAGGAAAATTGAAGTTATAATTCGCATACGCGTCGGCAAAAGCAGTCACACTCAGCTTCTGATACCAGTGCTGAGGTTGGGAAGCGGAGGGAACAGCGCTGGCATCACCTCCGTGCTCGCTGGCAAACGCGTACTCTTGAGCCTTGGGAGCCATTGTCGGTGGCGTGGCTGCGAGACATACCGATGCCGCAAACATCATCAAGCTTTCAGAGATCATGACCTTTCATCCCTTTCCTCTATGTTCGGTGTCGAACGTGTCCTAGGCTCTGCGCCCATCCGAGCGCGGAGCGTCCATGAATTCCTATCGGTCCATTCCTGCCCACTGACCACTTCATCCTAGCCAGGTGCGCCGGGACCCTATCCGAAGCCGATCCTTGCGGCTAGTTTTTTGCAGAAATGCGCCGCGCGCGCTAATTCGAGGTGGTTCAGCCGTCGCCGAGGGCCTTGGTGAGGAATTCCTGCCTCAAAGAGCGTTTTCGAATCCTTTTTGCCGCGGCCTGAATGAGATCACTAAACTGTCCTGCGTGGACAGTCATCGGGGTAGCCCCGAGGGCAGCAATCTCAGCCTCGAGAATAGGTTTCGCCTCGGGCCCCACGTAGGCCGCATAGGTACGAAGGAGATTCGTCATCACTTTCCGGCCAACCGAATTCGGCGTCGCGAGGCGTTTCCACTCTTCTCGCGTGCCCCACTTCGGCTTGGTGACACCTCCCACACTGCTGGTCGACACCGCACCCGTCGACGCCTGAGACTGGTAGACCGGCGACAGGTCCTGCGACGGAGAACTCGCTCCACCGGGGAGGGAGCGTACCGAACGATTCATGCTTGGGCGCACCCATTCCTGATCCAAATCTTGCGAGGGCGCAGGCCGCCACGACGATCTGTTCGGTACCGATGCCGAACCACCGGCCCATTCTCCTGAACCGGTCAAACCGTCGATCGTTTTTCGCCGGATCACGTTGAAAGCCACATTAAGCATCGGGACATTCACAGTTTCATCTGCAATCACACAGATCGTGTAGTCGCCGACAAAACGCATCATGAGACTCCCGTTTTCGAACTTCACCGTAAAAGCCTTCATCAGGCAGGCCGGATCCATCGAATGGTAGGAGTCCAACACGATGTTCAAAGAAGACAAGACATCAATGAACAGAACCGGCTCATAAGGAAGAGGAAGGTCGTGAAGCAGGCACGCATGATCCGAGTCAAAGACCGCAGTCCCGATAACCCCAGGGGTGCCGCTGAGACTAGAAAGAATGTTGTCCACGGCCTTCTTCCCTCATCTCTTCCCGTTCTATCATCATGCGAGAGCCTCACCTATGGCTCGATCCACCATCCACTGTGAGCACTCTTGGTATCCACTCCGAGGAGCCCGCCGAGACCAGTCAATACCGGCTGTCACCACTACTCTCCAGACCCACCGCGGCAGTCTTGTACATGATTTCGTCGTCATCATCATCATCATCCTCGTCATCGTCGTCAACCTCTGCTGACAGCGTGAGCCCCCGAAGTTCACGAAACGGCGCAACGCGGATCCCCGTCACCACTTTCAACACCATCAGGGCAACAAAGGTCGTCACCGTAGTCCAAACAAAACAAACGACAATGCCCAGCGCCTGAATGCCAACCTGGCGAACACGCGACTCGCCTCCGATCAAGTCCAGCTCTCCGAAAATCCCCACGCTCAGGAGACCCCAAGCCCCACAAAATCCATGAACGGGCACGGCGCCGACGACGTCGTCAAGTTTCCAAGAATCTCGCACGAGGACAAAGGCGTGATTGTGGATCACGCCGGCGCAAGCCCCAATCATCATCGCACCGACGGGCGTGACCACATGGCAACACGCCGTAATGGCCACCAGACCACCCAGCGCGCCCCCCAAGAACTTAGCCTCGACGTCTTCTTTCGCTTGCATCTTCTGCGCGTGCACAAAGGCAGCCATAGCGGCCGTGGCGGCCGCAAGGTTGGTATTGAGGATGATCACCGGAACCTCATCGGTAAACGCCAGGGTGCTGCCCCCGTTGAACCCCCACCATCCCATCCAAAGAATCAAGACCCCAAGAGCACTCCAGCTTAGACTATTGGCCTCAAGGTTGTTCACGGACCCATCCGAGCTAAAACGCCCCATCCGCGGGCCCACCAATTTGATCCCAACGAGCGATGCCCACCCGCCGACGCCATGGACGACACTGGCACCGGCAAAGTCGATGAATCCGAGCTTTGCCAGCCAAGGTTCGTTGCTATCGAGATGTGCATTTCCCCATACCCAGTGGCCATAAACGGGGTAGATCACTGCGCCCATCACAACGGTAAAAAACAAGTAGGCCTTAAAGCCAGTACGTTCGGCCATGGCGCCTGAAACGATGGTCGCGGCGGTCCCCGCAAAAGCGAGCTGGTACAGAAAAAAGGTCCAGCCTTCAAAACCCTCACGGCCGCGAAGTTCCTCGGGCCCCATCCACAGTCCCTCACCCACAATCCCAGTACTCGAGGGGCCAAACATGAGTCCAAATCCTATGACCATAAAGACAACGCTGACGATGACCCAGTCGCCCATGTTTTTGAGTGCGGTGACAACCGTATTTTTTGGACGAACGCAGCCGATCTCAAACGCAAGAAATCCTGCCTGCATAAAAAAAACAAAAGCCGTCGCGACCAAGACCCAAAGGCCGTTCACCAAACCCTGGTTTCGGTCGATAATGGCTTCCAGTTCTGTCGAAGCAGCAGCCACCCGAGAGAGTTGGGTTAAGAAAAACAGAACCCCCAAGAAGATCGGCCACTTTGCTGGGTTCCTTACACGCAACGGGGAACGCGAGGCTTGAGCGCCATCCCCGCCCCGTTCAACACATGTCATAGTACACTCACCTCGATGCGCTTTCTTGAGGGGAGTAACATGCACCTGGAACACTGTCCAGGTGACTCATGTCCTTGCAAGTCGCCAATATATGTACCTAAACTCACGATCTGGGCTCAAGTGCGTCCTCTTCCTTTTGCACTGTAAGAATAGGGACCTGGGCCAACACACGCCATTTGTGCCAGGTGTCACGGATTCCTACAAATGGGCAGAATTGATCTGACTCCCCAATGGCGGTAGATCAGTTAAGGTAATGAACGAGGTCGCCTGCCTCTCTTTGGCTACGAGCCCTGAAGTCCAAAGCGATTGGGAGAACTTCTTTTCGGAGAGAGGCCTAAAACTCATTATCCACGCCGCCGACACCATACCTGAGGCTCGCAACATCGCTCGTCTGCCCTCTGTTTTTTTTGCACTGGGGCACCTGTCCGATCCAGCGCGAGCGGGAAGTTCGCTCTCAACCACGTCCACAATCCATCAGCTTTCCTTTCCGCCGCTGGTCATGGTCGCCAGTCAGCCGCTCACATCTGAGCAACGTGAAGCGCTGAGACTACAAGGCGTCTCTTACGTCGTGACCCATCCCATCGACGGCGATCGCGATACGCCGGTGTTGGATGCGCTCTTGCGCTCACGTCAGTGGCTCAGCGGCCGTCTCGAGCAAATGAGTCTTGCGGACGTGCTACAGATGCTCGGTCAAAAAGGACATACGGCGTTGGTCACTGTGTCGCTCGGTGCCAGCGGAGACATCAGCCATACCCCCTGGGAATCAGCAGAACGCGGTCAAGCCGAGGAGGAAACGGGTTGGTGCGGGCGCGTCTATCTTCGAGGTGGATATCTGGTGCGAGCCGAAACGCCCCGGCGCCGAGGCATTGAAGCGCTCGCGGAGCTCCTCGAACTCCCCGCGGGAAGATTTCGGATCCATGAAGTTGCGCTGCCGCCCAAAGAAGCAAACCTGAACGGCTCCATAGAAAGCAATCTCATGAACGCAGCCGTGTTGGTCGACCACCAGGGTTCAGAGATTCCGGAGCAACCCACACTACGCAAAGCCCCGCCGCCGAGCCCTCCACCGGATCTGACTGTAAGCCGCCCCGCAGAACCTGCCCCTGAGGACTCAACCGAGGCACCGCTCGCTCGCCCACCCAAAAACGGGGACGGAGGAACATTCACTTTGGAAAAGACACTGCGGAGCATCTCGCTGCTCCGAGGCATCGCCCGTTCCGATTCGGACGCCAACATTCTAGAGAGCGCGGGCGATATGGAAGCCGATACTGCAGCGGCCATCGCCGTCATGAGTCAAGAACCGCTGGAAACGATAGGCGCGGTTCTCGGGATGGGCGCCGTTCAGGGCTGGGGCATCGTCTCGGACAGCGCCTCCTTGTTTGTGCAAACCACCTCTGAAGGCTATGTGGTGGCGTCCGGCGGAAGTGACGACGCCCCTGAAGTCACCCTCAAAAAGATGGTCTCAGCATTCGGAGACCGGTTGTAAACCGACGCTTATCCACAAACCCCAACCCACCTCGACAGACCCCCGATGGGCGGCCACACCCGTTTCGCGGCGCAAAACTTCCCTGAGTTCACAATTTTTAGGTGCTCGGACTAGCCCTACAGTTGGAACTCGGATAGTGATCTTGTCCCCCTCTTACCCCCATGTGCGGCATTCACGGCATTGTCTCCCTTTCAGGGACTGAACATTTCACTGAACAGACGCTCCGATCGATGGGGCGGGTGACCCATCATCGGGGACCAGACGACGAAGGAACGTACCTTGCAGAGGGTGTTGCCCTCGGCATGAGGCGTCTGTCGATCATCGACTTGGAGGGCGGGCACCAGCCGATCTCCAACCAAGATCGGACCCTTTGGGTTGTCTGCAATGGTGAGATCTACAATTTCCGGTCGTTACGCGAAGAGCTTCGCGCGCGCGGCCACACCTTCAAGACCGGGAGCGACAGCGAAGTCATCATCCACGCCTATACGGAATACGGCGACGCGTTTATCCATCGTCTGGAAGGCATGTTCGGCTTTGCCCTGTGGGATCAAAACCGGCGGCGGCTGCTCCTAGGCCGGGATCGACTGGGGATGAAGCCCCTATACTATCTCAACGACGGTCGGCGACTGGTCTTCGCATCGGAGGCTAAAGCGCTGTTTCAGGTACCCGGTGTCGGGGTGAACATCTCACCCCAGGGCCTCGAACAGTACCTTGCGCTCGGGTACACACCCGCACCAGGCTCAATCTTTGAAGGGGTCAAGAAACTCCCCGTCGCGTCCATGATGGTGGTCGAAGACGGCAAAACGCATATAGAGCGGTACTGGAGGCTGCCAGAGCACACCGAACCCCACCGAACCGAGGCTGACTGGGCCGACGCCCTCCTGGCCGAACTCAAGCGCGCAGTTGAGGCCCACATGGTCAGCGACGTGCCCTTAGGGGCTTTCCTGAGTGGGGGCATCGATTCCAGCGCCATCGTCGGCCTCATGTCCCAGCATGCGAGCGAACCGGTCAAAACCTACGCCATTGGGTTCGACACCGGTTCGGCCGGCGCCTACTACAACGAACTGCCCTTTGCGCGTGCCATCGCTGAGCGATTCCACACAACCCACCGAGAGATTTTGGTCCGACCCAATGTGGTCCACCTGCTCCCCAAGCTCCTTTGGCACATGGACGAACCCATCGCCGACTCGGCCTTTATCACCACCTTTTTGGTGGCCGAGTTTGCCCGAAAAGATGTGACCGTCATTCTTTCCGGCGTAGGCGGCGATGAGCTCTTTGGGGGCTATCGGCGCTATCTCGGCGAATACTACCAAGGTTTCTACCAAGTCGTGCCCAAAACGCTCCGAGACCGCCTCCTGAGCCCGATCGCCAAAAAGCTGCCGGCCGACCGCCATTCCCCGCTTCTCAACCTCTCCCGATTGGCGCGCGCCTTCATTCTGTCGAGCGAGCTTCCCTTCGAGGAGCGCTATCGCGCGTACGTAGGCGTCTACGACGACAAACAGATAAAAAGGGTGCTCTCGTCCGAACCCGTGGGAACGTGGGATGCACTGCGCGAAGCCTTCGACCGCACGCACGGCCACCATGATCCGCTCCGGACCCTTTTTGAAGTCGACCTCGAAACCCAGCTCCCTGACGACCTATTGCTGTTGACGGACAAGATGACCATGGCGACATCGATTGAGTGTCGGGTGCCTTTTTTGGATCACCAACTGGTGGAGCTTGCGGCCCGCATGCCATCCCGCCACAAAATCCGGGGCCGTGAACTCAAGTGCGTTCTCAAAAAAGCGTTGGCGGGCCTACTGCCTGACGATGTTCTTCATCGAAAAAAGCGTGGCTTTGGGGCCCCGATGGGGGCCTGGATCAAAAACGAGTTGGGTACCCTCACCGATCAGCTTCTGAGCGAAAAATCTGTATCCCGGCGTGGCCTTTTGGACCCCAAAGTGGTGCAAGAAACCATCGCCCTGCACCGCTCCAACAAAGAAGATCACACGGACCACATCCTGGCGCTCATCAATCTCGAAGTATGGGCGCGCCTTTACCTTGACAAACAAACCCCCGAAGACCTGAGCCAGGAAATCGAGTCCGAGATTCAGTCGTGAAGATACTCTACGTTTGCCACCGATTCCCCTATCCCCCCAAACGCGGCGGAAAAATCCGTCCCTTCAACATGATTCGCCATCTCAGCCAAAAGCATGAAGTGACGGTGGCCTCGCTGGCCAGAACCGAAGAGGAAGCGGAGGCGGGCGCCGGAATCAAGGACCACTGCGCAAAGTTCATTGTGGGCCGAACCTACAAGCCAGTGGCCGCCCTTCGGATGGTGCGCAACCTATCCACCCGCCAGCCTTCCTCGATGGGCTTTTTCTATTCAGCGCGCCTTCGAAAACAGATTCTCCAAGAACTCTCGAGCCAGGCTTACGACCTCATCTTTGTCCACTGCTCATCGGTGGCCCAGTACGTGGAAGACCAAACCCACATCCCGAAAATTCTCGATTTTGGAGACATGGACTCTCAAAAATGGCTCACCTACGGCGCAATGAAGCCTTTTCCGCTGTCCCTTGGCTACTATCTTGAAGGGCTCAAGGTTCAACTCTCGGAAGTCGAGCTCGCCAAGAAATTTGATCTCTGTACCTGCACCACAAAAGCCGAACTCAAAACACTCGACGGATTTTTAACAGGAACGGCCACCGGTTGGTTCCCAAACGGTGTGGACGCCGAAGCCTTCAAGCCCACAACCGAGCCTTACGACCCGGATCTCATCTGTTTTGTGGGGCGTATGGACTACTACCCCAATCAAGAGTGCATGTTTCGCTTCTGCGACGAGACCCTCCCCCTCATTCAGCAAAAGCGCCCCAGTGCCAAGTTGGTCATCGTGGGGGCCGACCCTTCGCCTGCGGTGCAGAAACTGGGCGAGCGGCCAGGGGTCACCGTCACGGGCTCGGTTCCCAAAGTACAGCCCTATGTGCAAAAGGCCGCCCTCACCATCGCCCCCCTCAACATTGCGCGAGGCACACAAAACAAAATTCTCGAGGCCCTCGCGATGGGCATCCCCACGGTTTCGAGCGAGATCGCGGCCGGAGGCGTCGATGCCATTCCGGGCGAACACATCCTGACCGCGCAAAGTCCCGAGGGTTACCGGGATGCCGTTTTGCGTCTCCTAGAAGACCCCAAAGAGCGACAGCGTTTCTCCCGGGCAGGGCGCAACCGTATGCTGTCCCATCATTCGTGGGACCACTCCATGAAGAAGCTCGACGCCATCATCGAAACCTGTATGGATAGGACCCATTCTCGGAACAAAGAAGCACGGAGGACCAGCCAATGAAAGTGAGCATATTCGGACTAGGATACGTGGGTGCGGTATCTGCAGGGTGTCTCGCACGCGACCACAACGACGTCATCGGATGCGACATCGATCAGGCCAAACTCGACCTGATTGCCAGCGGTCAAACACCGATCATCGAAGCGGGCATGCAAGAACTGATGGCCGGAGCGGTCAAGAGCGGCCGTCTTACGGTGACCTCAGACGCCAAAGAGGCGGTCGCCAAAACCGACATTTCGCTGATCTGCGTGGGCACGCCTTCTAAGAGAAAAGGCGGGCAAGATTTGACCGCGATCTGCCGATTGTCCGAAGAACTGGGGGAGGCCCTCAAGGAAAAGTCCGGATTCCACGTGTTTGTGGTTCGGTCCACCGTGCTGCCGGGTACCGTCGAGGATGTGGTGAAGCCCATCATCGAGCGGCACGCCCAAAAGAAGGCCGGTCAAGACTTCGGGCTCTGTTTTCAGCCCGAGTTTCTTCGAGAAGGGTCCTCCATCAAGGACTACGATCATCCTCCGTTCACCGTCGTCGGCGCCGACAGCGAGAAGAGCGCCGAACCGCTGCGCGAACTCTTCGGCCACTTGCCCTGCGAGTTTGTGGTCAGCGGCATTCGCACGGCGGAGATGCTCAAGTATTGCTGCAATACCTTTCACGCCCTCAAGATCAGTTTCGCCAACGAGGTCGGGAGGATTTGCCAATCACTTCAGGTGGACTCCCACGCGGTCATGTCTTTGGTTTGCCAAGACCGCCAGCTGAACATCTCGCCGGCCTACCTGAGGCCGGGGTTTGCGTTTGGCGGCTCCTGCCTTCCCAAAGATGTGCGCGCCCTGCTCCACATGGCGAAGACCGAGGATGTCGAGGTCCCGATGCTCTCCGGCATTCTTCCCAGCAATCGAATTCATATCGACCACGCCATCGAAGCGGTGCACAGCGCCAACAAGCGGTCGGTGGGTATGATCGGCCTCAGCTTCAAGAGCGGAACCGACGATCTGCGCGAAAGTCCCCTGGTGACCATGGCCGAGCACTTCATCGGCAAAGGCCTCACGCTGAAAATCCATGATCCCGAAGTCAGCGTCGCCCGCCTCATTGGCGCCAACAAACGTTACATTGAAGAGAGCATCCCCCACATTTCGTCCCTCATGGCCTCCACCGCCAAAGAAGTCATCGACGACGCAGAAGTGTTGGTCGTCGGACTCAGTGACGAAGCCCTTCTGTCCGACGTCTACGAGTTCAATCGACCAGATCAACGGGTCATCGATTTGGTCAACATGCCTCAAAGGAGCCGCATCCGCGGAACCTATGTTGGCGCATGCTGGTAGCTCGAACCGCAAGCCGCCGCCGCCCAAGCCTGACCAGAACTACACATCTTTTTGGGCTCCCCCCAAGCCTCTGAAATGAGAGGCACTGGCAACGCAACCGTCATTCCCGCGAATGCCTAAACCGGACAACACACCTTCTTGCTTCACTGGGCCTGGATTCCCGCCTTCGCTGCCCTCCGCGGGAATCCAGGCGACCTACAGTTCTTAGCGCAAAGAAAACGCGCCTGACGTAGTGTTGTCCCCCCCCATTGGCTGAAGGGATCTTGTGCGAGGTCATCGACCAGAATGATTCTTGCATCGGCCTGTCGGGTCCTTGGCCCCAGGCCGTCCTGCCCAATCCCCTTGACTTGGGTGTCCTTTTGCGTCTAGCCAAAGTTTCGTGTCTGAGGAACTCAGACCAGAGGGGAGATCTGGATGGCGCATAAAGCTAACAAGAGGCCCAAAAAAGACCCATCGTCTCCTTTGCTGAGGAGATGACGGTTGAGTACCCAACATCAATGGCACGCATCTGGTGCCGCTCCACAACGATTGCGATCCAGGTTGTGGCTCGAAAACATCCTCCGCGACCTAGTCCACGCCTTATGGATCACGCAGTTTCATCTGCTCGCGTTCAGCCCCACAAGAATGTTCGGCGAACCGCGCTGTCCTCGGCCCGTGCTAGGAACTCCACCGTTCATCGCGAGGCTGTATCGCTCGTTGCTTGCTCTTTTGAGCGCGGCGCTCCTCCTCCCAGGGCCGTCGTTTGCTGCAAAAACAGAGCCTGCAGCATTTCAATATGCCCTCCAACCGGGCTGGAACCTGTTGCTCCTTCCCGAGTCGCCCATTGCGCGGGACTCTCTGAAGATCGCACAGCTTGGGCTGTGGCCAGTGCAGTCGCGGACGCCGGACGCGCCCCGGTACCCGATTCTCCCGTCTGTGGCCCCAGCGGGATTTGGTTATTGGGTTTGGTCTTCGAAAGCGTTGGCATTGGCCTGGGACGACCAAACAAAGACCAACCTGGCTGCAACCTCGACCGCATCCAAGTGGCGCTTCTTCGCCGTCACACGTCCAATTCCGTACGATACACTGAATCTCCACGAGGCGCTGATTTGGAGTGCCCACAACCAGCGCTTTCAGCGCATGGAAACGGATCAAGGGTTCGTGCCAGGACACGGCTATTGGGTACGTCCGGTTGCACCCAATACGGCCGAAAGCGATCAGGTTGCGCCGCCCAAACGGAACGGTGATGACTTCGATGGGCCAGGCCCCGAAACCAGGGGCCCCCCAAACGTTGTCCCCACGCTTCCCATGCGGCGCACCCTCGCCCCGGCTGGGCTTGGCGCAACCACTTCAGGGAGCTTGGTGCAGTTGTGGTGGACGGAGCCCACACGCTTTGATGATGGCACCGCCATACCCCCGGAGCTGAACCTGTCGTTTCGTATTTTCCGTGACGGTGAGCCGGTCCAAGATGTGCACGCCGCGAAGCACAAAGAGATTGTGGAGTCACGCGCCAGGCCTTACAAATACCAGGTTTCAGCAGTCATTGAGAACCGGGCGGGACCGGGGCTAGCATCGATTCGTTCAAAGCCCGTTCATGTTGCCATTCTCGAGCCGTCGTCCTCACCGACTCCCGGCGACTTCGGAGCTCCGGCGCCTTTAACCGACGGGCGTGCACCAGCAGGCATGCCCAAGACAGCGCTCAGCACCCATCAAGGTCAAACCTACGCTCACCTGGCTTTTGTCCTTCGGGGTGCCAAAGCAGTAAAGAGCGAAGTACGCTACACTCAAAGCGCAAAAGCTGGACTATCCAAAAGCTTTCGACCTCCGCTGCTTATCTCAACCCAAGCCGAAAATCGGCAAGTAAGCTTTCTCGCGCTCACCGCCGATGCGCACCGGGTCTCGATTGCGTGGGTGGAAGAAAGCCCTAGGTCGCAGGAAGGTACCAGCGAAGTTTATGTGGCACAAAGCCAGGACGGGGGGCAAAGCTTTGGTCATCCGCAGCGGGTGAGAAGCAACACGGCATGGAAACGCGGTTTAGACATCGGATACGACCACTTTGGGCATCACCACCTGGTGTGGGGCGAGGCCCACAAAGTGTACTACCTCAAAAACTTGGAGGGCATGCCTTCGAGCGTCTTCGACGTGCGCAAACGAGAAGCGGCATCCGAAATCATTCACTACAAGGCTTACTACGGCCCTCCCGAAATCACGCCATGCGCCTGCGAAGATTGCTGGTGCGAAGAATCGTATCTTTTGCGCGACCCGCCAAGCCAGCACGCACATGTCACGGCCGCCGTGTCGAGCGCCCCCTTAGAGCAGGTCAAGGATGCCTACGTCGAACGCACTGAAGAAAGTGATATGCACGAACCGTCCTTGCACATCGATGGGGACAAGCTGAGCATCGTGGCTCGTCAATCGCGGGTTTGGGATAGTAAGCCGGTGTTGAATCCGGCGTGGGTCGATATGCTCCAAGACCCCATCTATAGTGATGTCGTTGTGCAGCGCCAACAACCCACTAGGTTGGTTGTTGGGTGGCGGAGCGTGTGGAAAACAGCTTATGCCAAGGGTGACCGCGATCAACTATCGAGCATCGACTACCAACACCAATATTTATACAGTGGCTCGTGGCACTACGAACCCCAAATCAAGCTTGCGCAACGTCCCCTTACACCGGAGGCATGGGCCAACATGGGCGAAGGTGGCTTTTCTCAAGGCCGTTGGGCCGGCCAAACCATGACCGAGTGGCGAATTTCGACCGTGGCCTCGGGCGCAACTGCGACCGAATGGCAGCACAAACCGGCCCACCCCCAATTGTACACATCACCTGAAGGCATTTTGACGGCGGTGTTCGAACGGGGCCGTTCGGTCTCCTCGGATGCTGAACAAGCAAATCCTTCGGCCACCCTGGAGGTCGTCTTCTCCAAGGACGGCGGACTGACCTGGTCAGCCTCTGAACCAGTTGGGGTTGGTTACACGCCTCAACTCGCCATCTCTGCCCTGGATGAAACCGGCGTCCTGTTCTATGCGCCTGAATCTGCCGCGTCGCGGGGGACGATTCGATGGGTACATAAGCAGGGCGCGCAAGGCTTCAGTGCTGCAGCCACACTGAGCCGGGCCCTCGTGCTGCCCATTCGGCGTGGGCCCCAAGGAGAAGAGCCGGATGTTGCGTTCAGCAGGCCATCCCTCAGCGCCCACGCAGAGCTGTTTTTCGCCGCCTGGGTACGAAAAGGCATGGACGGTCTGTCTCACGACCAGATCTTCACCGCTCGGGCCGCGCGGGTGTCCTCGTTTTCGCACCTGGAGGTTGAGGTCAAAGAGGAGGTAGCAGCGGGTCTAAGTATCCCCGTGACCGTGCGCACCGTAAACAAATATTTTGTGCCGGTGCGTACCGGCGGCACGGTCGAAGTGCTTCCTCCGGCCAGCCCTCCGCCCGCTGTTGACGGGTTGCAGCGCGTCTCATCATCGGCCACAAAAGCACCTTTGGACCTGCGTTTTGAACTTCAGTCGGGTGTGGGCCAGGTGACCTTGCCGATCGTCGCGCAGCCCGGAGGCCTCGCGCTCAGCGACGGCACCCTTTCGGTGCGCTTCACAAACCCCGAAGCAGGCATCGAAGCCACGTCCCTCAAGCGCGTCACTCAAAAAAGCGGTGGCAACTACGCCAAAGCCATCGACGCCCGTGACCGGCTGCTTAGACACCCGCCGGACACGGAAGAACCCGCTGAGTTCTACTACCAGGTGGAGTATCTCCCGAGCGTTCCCCAAGATGCTTCCGGGGCCCAAACCCGAACCACCGAACCCTCAAAGAGGCCAGATGCCCAAGACGCGCAGCATCTTGCGGGCTTCGAACGGGTATGGACGTACACCCAAGGCATCACCTTGGCCCAGCTCGCCACCGCTCCGAGCGGCTACGGGCCGAAGGCCCGTGGTTTGGCGCGATTCTTGTGCCAACACGCAGTCAAGAAGCCAAACAGCGAGGTCATCATGGGATGGCCCTTTTCGTGGAACACGAGGGATGACAACTGGGCTGACGCCCGACTGGTTACTGGAGCCAACGCCTGGGCTATCCACGGACTCGGTGTGTTCCTGACTTCGGAAGCGTACCGCCAAGCCGCTCCCGAAGACCAAAAGATGTTCAGGGCCTGCTACCAAAACAGCCTCGACGGTCTCCACGAACACCGGCGGCGGCTGCTTATCAACGAAAGCAGAATGGGCAGCCTGATGTCGGCCGGATGGACCACCCGTGGCCTGCAGGGCGCCCATGCCCCCCATCGATTGCGCGGCCAGGATGCTGGCTATTTGTTTACCGACATCGATTCTAACCATCGGTTTTCGTACTACAGCGTCCTCGATGCCATCGGATACAAGACCTTCAGCCCCACCCAGATCCGGGTTTGCGGGCTGGGTCCCGGCTGCGATGGCCTCCACGTACATGGCCCCACCTGGCAGCGTCGAGCTATCGATCAAAAGGCCGAGTGGGCAGTGCTCAAGACCAGGGTACCTGCCGAAAATGTCGTCACCGAGCACAGTCTGGATGTCCTTCATGTGTTGAATTACGCGTTGAATCATTCCGATTCCTTGGGACCAAAGGACCCGGAGTCCAGGCGCGCGTGGACCCACAAACTCGGGACCTGGCGAGACGAACTCCGCGATGGCGTGTTCTTCCTGCTCTGGGACGACCACGGTTGGCGAGACGAATTTGCGGAGACTCTCGCGCACCTCCGAAACGAAGTGTCCACAGTACCCCTCACGGAGGCGCAGGCCACCCAACGGGCGCTTCGAGTCCAAGCCATGCAAGAGGCCCTCGATGCCGACTCCCTCGGTCGCGTGATTACGGGGGGGATCCTCCATCTCGACGGTTCAACGGGGTATCGCTTTGAGGCAAGCTCACACACCGCCATCGACAACTGCAGCTGGTTGGCATTGTCGGTGCAGGATGATCTCGATGGCCTTTACGCCGCACGTCTGAGCCGCTGTCTAGGGTACACGGTGATTCAATTCGCGAAAGACCTAAGTGCGGGCGACGAAGACTGCGATCCGGCGAAAGTCCAGTGCCCGCCCCAACGCACTTACCGCGGTGCCCACTACTTTCAAAACGCATTCAAGGACCCCTACATTGCGCCCAGTGCGTTGCAGGAGTCGTCGTACCACCTGGAGGCCACCATGGGCCTGATTTTGGGCCTGCTCAAATTTGCGCGTGCCCACCCAGGCGACTCCAGGGCGCCCACTCTCGTCGAAGAAGCCCATCAACTTTGGGCCGGAGCCCAATCGTTTGTTGGTGATCGCGGTTTTATCTACTCGAGCCAGCGCATCCCGGACCTCTCCGCCCGCCTGGTGTCAAGCACCGCTCTCGTGTGGTTCATCGATGTCTACAACTATTTCGCCAAGAACGCCGGTTCGGTTCCTGCACCGCTCGCGCCCGAGCACCAAGTTGGGAATGGGGCCCTGGCCCTGGCGCCCGGCATTCGGTCCAAGTGCCTTCTCGGGGATGGGCCGCTGTCTGACGCCTGCCCTCATGCAGCCCTCGATGATTCGCTGGTCTTGACCAGTGGGACAGAAGACACCATGACCGCGGACATGGAGGACCCAGCGCCAAAAACCTGGCTGTCGTGGTTGGGCCCCAAAGACCAGTTTCAGACACCCAACATTCGCGAAGCAAACGCTGCAGGGGCCAAGCAGGTCTTCAAAAAACCGGGACGCTCGCTGTATGGCGCGTTTCGGGAACTGCTCGCGGCCGAGCCCCATTTGGCCGCCGCCGCGTTGCCCGTACTCTTGCCGGGCGCCGCACTGGCGGGGGATTTGAACGCGGGGCTAACTACCATGGTCGCATTCAATGAAACACCCGGCAGCGCCTGGACTCCAGTGGGAAGCATCAGGGCCGATGAACTCATTAAAGAAGTGACCTTTGGCGAAGTTCATTCCGGGCTCGGCCTCTACTACGAAGACGAGTCTGTCATTCGAGCCCACAGGACCTATCAGTCTCCGGACGGCTCTTCACGAATCTTTGGCGCAAACAAGATCTATGGTTTTGATACCAGTCATCTCCAAGATCTGATTCCCCTGGCACCGAATGCCCCTGGCACCCGCATGATCGGAGACTTCCTAGCCGAGTCTCCACAGATCATCGGCCAAGATGGGCGCATCGACGTCTTTGTTTTGGACACCGAGGCGTCGCGAGAGGCGATCGTGGACACGTTTTTGCGTCACCACCTATGGTGGCAAAGTTTCTTGGAGATCGCCGCCCACTTGCCGGACGGTGCCTTTCGCGAGAATCTCCTCCGTGCCGTTCGCGGCTTCCTCCTCGGCTGGTTTTTTGACGCCGCGGCGGTCGAGCGTTCCGCTGGAATCGTCCCCCAGCCGGGATGGAACCTGGGCACACCGTCTTGGTGGACGGATACCCCGGCGTACGCCAACCTCGAAGACCGGCTACGCGACACCACCATGCGGAGCACCGCCAAAGACCTTCCTCCGCCTGATGAACAACAGAACGGCGACACGACGCCGAATGCAGAATCGAAGGTAGGTGGAAAAAACGACGCACCGCACCCTCAGAGCATGGCGACAAACTCGGTCCCGAGCCATCTCGCAAAACTCTTTCCCGTAGATAACAAAGCGGGCATCTATGTGGGCTTCCACGAGGACGGACACCTAGAGTCCGAACTCCTCCAATTCTCAGTGTACGCCAAGATCTTTGGGGCCCTTGCCAGAGTGGACGCATCAAAGCTTCACCCCCTATACGTGAGCGATCCTCTCGTGTTCCAGGAGGCGATCGAAGAACGGAGGACCTACAACACCGATTTGTCGGGCAAGCCTGTCTATCTTCTCAATTTTAGCGATAGCTTCCCGAAGATCGTGAAGGCATCGGACGCCCCCTCAACGCGGGTCGAAGCCTTTATCAAAGCAGGCATACATCCAGATAACCTCAGATCCGAACCCGGTACCCTGGTCGACAACACGATAGAAACCGCCCATGCGCTCGGTATCTCGGTCGTGGCAGCCGCGGGCGACGAGAGCGCCATCATCTCTGAGGATCAAACGCCGGCAAGCCTGACTAGGAACAACCTCAGCAAGGCGGCCGCTCTCGAGTCTTTTTCTTCAAACGCGGCTTCGCCGCTCGGCCCACTGTCCAGCTACGGACCGAAAGCTGATGTCGCGGTGCCCGGCATCGGAATATCTGAGCTTCAACACAAGGATGGCAAGCGGCGTTCCCTGCACAAATCGGCCCACACCGCCTTGGCCTCCTTCGTCTTGTCGGCTCTAAAGGGTATTGTGATCCTTGAATTCACGGAACACGGGCACGAGATCGCTCCGGATGCACTCAAACGCATCATCGTCGGAACGCGCATACCGTCGGTCCAGGTCCCCGGCGTGGAGGGTATCTTCAATCCAAGAAAGGCCCTCGCAGTCGCCCGGGAAGCGCGAAAACGCATGGACGCCGGCACGCCGAACGCTTCCTTGGCGCTCGACGAGCTTGATGTCGATCGCATTCCTCCCCTCAAACGAACCGGCACTCGAGTCGTCGATACCGTCAAAGTCACGACCGTTGAACGGACCGAGAACGGCAACGAAGTTTTTCTGGTTTCAAAATCCCTCGATGACCTCAAAACCATGGATTGGTCCCGATACCTCGACATTATTCTCATGAGGAAAGGCCTTCCGGTCGACATCATCTCTGGGGAAGAAATGGCAGAATACGCAGCACGGGGAGAACTGCACGTGACGACCAAGGGCCATCTCCGATGGAAAGAGGCCCTCGTGCGCTTCACTGCACCCCGCAGCGCATTGGCCATCGAGGTTGGGGACTACGACCCGAAGACCGGAAAATTTGCGCTCCGCGCCAAGGAATCCCTGGCGGAGGGAGAAACCCTGTACTGGATGGTTTCGCACGACCCATCGCTTTTGAAGTTTAATCTCCGGGACCGCACGAGCTATGTACGCCATTGGCTCGAGCATGGCGACCAGATCTACGTACCCGATCCACAGAATCGACAACGTGGCGCCTTAGACTTTGACCAGGCGTGGGCGCTCAACCCGCACTCGTGGCGACGCGGACTGGAGGCATCGTCGGAGGCCCAGGAGGACCCGGACCTCCCTCCCGAACCCGCTGGTGGTGCGACCTTCGAAACCAATCCGGAGCGCTTTCATCTCAGAAGTTCTCGACCCAGAATCATTCCCGGACTCCCGCTCTATTTTATGGCGTACACCGCTACCGGCGAACCGAACCTAGACAGTGACGAACGGCTCAAAGGGTTCAAAGCCCCCGACATCCCCTTTGACACCCTCAGCGAGCCCAGCGACGTCATTGGCCCCATCGCTTCCCCAACGACTGACGTCAAGTTCGACGCCACCTTGAATGCATCTTTTCTTTCCTATCGCATCGAATTGCCACAAAGGCCCGGGGCAGAGTTCTTCGGAGCGGTGAAGCTATTTATCTTTAAGCTCAAGAAGATTGGTCGGGAATCCCCTCGAGACCATTTCGAAGCGGTGTCCCTTCAACACGACTTCCGCAGGCCTCTTGTCGCCGAAGATATCATCGACCTTTCCGGCATAGGCAAGACCAGCCGGCGAGACAAGACGGCCGCCGAATTCTTGGCGGATCTCCAAGACGGCGAGTCGCTTTTTATCTCGGCCGAAATTCAGTACTACGCGACGACGCAGCAACCTGTCCATCCGTTGATAACCCAAGCCCAGCCCCTCGATGTAGAGCCCCCCTGAAGCGTTTACAAACCCTTGTCCTCGCTTATATTCAACCAACGAGAGCGAAGCGGCGACACCAGCAGGAGCCAAGAGGGCCGACGAGAAAGGGTCAGAATTGTCCGGTCAGGGCACTAGATGTCCTCGGCAGAAATGATGATGGTTTTCCAGCGAGAGATTTTGCCCGGTGGTGGTCGCGCGAGGAGGGCGCATATCACTTATATGCGACCGACGAGCCGAAGGGAAACGCGGGCAGCACCGGGCAAAAGAGCCGCTGCAAAAGCGTTAGAATTTTTGCCGGGGACATCTAGGCGCCCAACCCGAGTTGAAGCAGAGCGGTGAAGTCACCCAGGTCCAAGTCGGTGTAACGTGTGAAACCGATGCTGATCGCCGGCTTCACCGCAAAGCCCCATGGCGTGGTGTAACGCAACTGTCCTCTGAGGGACGCCCCGATGCGACGATAAAACCCATCTCCGAACGCAAACTCGATGGGTAGCTCGACCGATGCAAACTCTACCCCTTCCCAGAAGTCCTGGTTGTAGAGTTTGAAGACCGGAACCCACGCGGGCACCAATGTCAGCACGTGCCCCTCAACCGCGCCATCGACCGAGAGCTGTCCCCCCCGCCGGTTGAATTGCCGCCTCCACTCATAGTTGACCAGCACATCGACAAAACCCTTGAAGAGTCCAAACTCCTCGTAGCTCAAAAACGGCCGATACACGACTTCATTGAGATGCTGGTCCCTCCTCGCGGGATCGTTCGAACGAAAATTTCGCGCCGTCCGAATGAAGCCTACCTCGAGATGGGTCGACCGGCGCCCGCGAAAGCGCTCGGCAAGCGCCACGACTTCCGGATCCGTAAACGAAGACAGTCGTAGGGCAAGCGAATAGTTGAGACCATCGTCGTCGTTGCTGTCAAAGTTCTCAATGTCGATGGCGTTCAGACCACCGGTAAGCTTGAGACTGCTGTACCCAAAATTGTAGCCCAACGTGAAACGACCACCGTAGTGAAGTGAATCTTCGTCTTGGATCCGGTCGCCCGTCACCTGGTTGTCGAAGAGGAGTTGGGTCCACGCCACCTCGGCTTCCAGATTGAGATCAAATCCACCACCGAGGAGAAGGTTTTTTCCGAGAATCACCTCAAGTCGGCTGAAGGTACGCTCGAGCGGTTCGTTCAGAGCTTCCGGATCGATCTCAAGGTTTTTACCCGTCCTGAACTCCCCACCCACCCGAAGGTAGGGCGCCCATTTGTAGGCCGAACGCAAGGTGAGATCGCCTTCGGTCCACCAGTCTTGGAAGTTGCGAACGATGACGTCACGCGCCGTGCCCTGAAGGTCACCGAGCGCAGCCTGATTGTCCGTGTTGGCCGCGACGCGTGGCAGTTTATCTTCAGCCAGTTGCTGGAGACTCCCATCGGCCGCACCCTGGGTCACATGGGGTTTTGGAAGCCGAAAATAGCGTCCGTCGACGTTGAGAAACGCGGCAAGCGGCTTCGAGGTGAACAACGGGACACCGTTTTTCCCATCTCGGTGTAGAATCTCGAACGAGCGTTCGAGCGAGCGCTTGAACGAAAAGTCGAAAGCTTTGGGCTCCGCCGTCACAACCTCGAGGGCCCGGAAATACTGGACTGCGGCGTACTCATACAATCCCCGGTAACCCATGAGATAATCGCCATACAGCCGCAGTGCATGCGCATTTTTGGGGTCGGCCTTGACCGCCTTGTCGAACAACTCAACCGTTAACGCGACCCCGCCGAAGTCTCGGCAACGCGCGGCGGCACCCGCGTAAATGTGTGAAACGATACGCGGGGCCTCACCCTGCCGCTTGGCTTCTCGCGCATCTTTGAGGGCCTTGACGTACTCCGACTTGCACGCCTCCTTGGAATACGCCCATGCGGACTCAGACGAAAACACGGCCCCCAAGACCATTGCGACCGTCCAACTCCATGCAATAAGGTGCGTCCTGACCACCATTTGGAACCTCCTGACCCTCCGCTGGGAAACGCTCTGCTGCTCCTACCGGCGGATGAACTTTAGATTGTCGATGTAGACCACACCCCGTCCGGCCACATTGAAGTTGAGAACAAACGACCCCATGGTGCTGAAATCTAAGGGGCCTTGCCGTTCAAATGCTTTCAAGGGAATCTTCACCTCTTTCCACTTGGTGGTGACGCCCCCTTCGAGAAAATCGCCAATCTGGCCCGCTTTGTTCGAGTCTCCGATATCCAACAACCTTTTGTCGGCCATGCCAAGCTCGAAATCCTCACCCCCTCGCTCCCCTCGAACCATGAACGACAACGTGCCGTAGGGGGACAAATCGAAGTAGTCTCCGTCAACCTGATTGAGCAACGTATAGTACCCGCACCACCCTTCGGGCCGTTTGCTATAATCGAGCCGCAAGCTGCGGCCCTTCGATCCGACTCTGGGCTTCTCGGATCGTTTGGCGACGGCAATAGAGGGTAATTTCTTATAGGTGGTCGCTTTTCGGCCTAAAAGGTTCAGGTCACTGTGATCGAAGTTGTCGAGCACCAAGTCGGTGTTCTTCTTGTCCGCCAAGTCCCAATTGATAAGCTTGTCCGTAGAAAACCGAAGCTCATCGATCCAAAACTCACCGACGCCGACCTCGTTGAACATGAATACCAAGGAGATGACTTTGGTGAAGTCTACCCCGTGAAAATCAGAAAGGGGGATCTTCACCACTTGCCAGTTCTTGGTCACCCCCTTCGGAAGATAACGGTGGATAGAGCCGATCTTCACGGAGTCCTCGCGCGAGTGAGAGACAAAATCGTTGAGGCCGATCTCAAAAATCTCGCCGCCACGACGGCCCTTCACCAAGAAGGTGAGGCTGTCGTATTTGCTCACGTCTCCCACCACCATCAAGTAGGCACCGGAAAAAGAACCTTTGGCCCGTACGTATGAGATGCGCTCAGATCCAGAACGAACGCCTTTAAGCTTCTTCGCAAACTTGCGATCGTTGGCAATCTTGTCACGCTTGGGTCGATAGCCCACTGTCTCATCACGCTGCACTTTCGCCGTGCTGGGTTTGTGTTGATAGACGCTCATCTTGCCCCGACGAACCCGGTCAGGGAGCTCTTTGGGCGTTGGGTAGGGCGCAATCTTCTTGAGGGGAATCAGCTCTGCCTCCGCCCGTTGACCAACCAGCAAGAACCCGAGAGCCATGCCCATCGCTGCTACCCGACCGAATCTTCGACGCGTAGCCTGGTCAAGCGACCTTTCAAGAAAGCCGGCAACTCGCCTATTTGCCGCGTTTTTGTCCATGGTTCGCTCCTTTTGCATCGGCGTCCGAACCGGTACAGATGTAGTCGTGCTCGAGCTTCGGACTGAGTTCGAACTGGAGATCATCGAGGTAAATGGCCCCCGATTCTCGGTTACGAACGTGGAGGACAATGCCCCCAAACTCTTTGAGACTGACGAGACCACCGCTCATCATATTCACGGCACAAAGAGGAACCTCGACCTTCTGCCATGTTTTGGTGACCCCCGCTTCCAGATAAAGCTGTACCGACCCGACATACACGGCATCGTACTGAAGGCTTTCCATCTCTTTGTCGATGAACCCGATATCGAAAGTCTCACCACCTTTTTGACCCTTCACCCAGAAGGTGACGGTGTTGTACGGCGACGCATTCACGCCACCAAAAAGGTTGTAATACCCGGCCCAACCGCCGCCACGGGTGTCATAGTCAAGCCTTAGGGCGTATCCGGAGTCGCCCCGCCTTTCATTGGACGATTTCTGCATCCGCGTAAAAGCCGGACGTTTCGAGAACGAGCCATGAAAAGCCCCCAAAGAGTTCTTGCGGCTCGTATAAACCCCAACTGTTTTACCTTTGTCGAAGTTGTCCGCAACCAGAGGCGCCAGCGACTCGTCGCCATCTTGCGACCAGCCCTCAGTTCCGTGTAGGCCCAACACCAAAAGCGAAGCGACGGCCACCCCAACCCCGCGTGCACCCGTACCGGTAGACCAGGTCATCATAAATCCTCCTTCGGGAACTCAGGATCAAAGGGGTTGAAACCTTGGTTGGCAAAATAGAGCCAAGCGGTGCCCGCCACGCTCGACTCGATGGAAAAGTCGTCGCGCAGGTCATTCATCGTAGCGTATGGTACGCCACCATCCCGATCCTGGATTTGATTCATCGAGTCCAAAAAGTCCTTTGCCCGATAGGTTCTGCCATGGCTGGTACACTGGATCTCCTTGCCCGTCTTGGCCTTCAGCAAACTCATGGCCATGACCGTCGAAAGCGTGCCCTCCGTCCACACAAAGCGTCTCGCTTCGTAGTCCGGACCAGCCTGCTGCGGGCGCCAGTCGAAGAAACCGACAAAGACCTTGTCGCCTCCACGAATATAGCCAGCCGGCTCCAAAAACTGTTCACACACAAAGGTCAGGCCATCACCAAATCGCTCCAGCGACGAACGATCGTGCCCCAACGCCAAAAGACCCCAAGTTTGGGGATCCTTGTACAAATCCCCACGGTTCGGACCGTCCTCGCCGAGGTTGTACCCCGGGTAAAAGCGGCGTTCTTCTGCGATCCACATCGACTCCAAAAAGCGACGTATCTCGAGAGCGCGCTCGCTGTACCGCGCATTGCCGGTCATCTTGGCGTAGACGCGAAACGCAGAGTATGCATCGAGATTGTGCTCCACCGACAGGACCGAACTTTCATCCCAGCGGGTTCTGCTTAGATCCGTAGGCTGAAAACGCACGCCCCGAAAATGAACACCGTGGTACACCGCCGGCTCCATCTCGCGAGAGATGTATTCCATCACCCGGTGCCACGCCTCATCATAGGTCGGGTCTTCAAAGCGCATGCGATACGCGTTGAGCGCCATGGCCATCCAGCAAATGGCCCCGGCCACCCGGCGATCACCATAAGTATGGCCATCCGGCGTCCCATCGGCCTTAAACGATGGCTCGTTTGGATAGATACTGGTCCCGTCGGGATCATACGAAAAATACCAGGAGCCATCTTTGGTTGTCCCATCCACAATCTGTAGATGGGCCATGGCGTCCAGAACCCGTTTGGCCGCATCTTGCAAACCAGCCCGAGCGAACGCCAACACCGCCAAAGCTTGATCGTACAGGTAAATCTGGTCGGTTGTGAGGTAGCTCCGCACAAAAGCGGCCGATCGAGGTGCGCCCGTAACCGGCACCCGCGTAAAACGACGGAGCAGATTCTGAATTTGGGGGTCTGGGTGCTTCACGTCGTCTAAAAAATGATGCGTAGCGAACGCGAAAGCACGCTTGCCATCGATCTTCAACGGAAGCCGAGTGTGAGTCTGGTAGTAATCGTCAAAATGCCCCGTGCACAAACCTGGCACCCGTTTCCACGGATTCTGACAACCCCCCGGACCGTCGGGATTGAACTTCTTGGAGATGAGGTGAACCACCATTCGGTCCACCTCGGGCCGAACATCGGTCATGAACGCGAATTTCCCGCGGTGATTCAGTTTGAAAACGTGTCGGCCGCGAAGCTTGTAATACACGTCGGCATGGATGTAGGCCACAATGCGATAGTCTTCGGGATTCTCAAGATTCGTGACGCGGCCCCGGACGATCACCCGGCCCGCGTCCTCTTTGATGACTCTTTCGATAACGAGTTCTGGCGGGCCCGGTTTCACGTCGACCTCGAAGCGGTGCTGGGCCACCACGCTCGACCCCTTTTTCGCAGTAAACGACACCGTGCAAGGGCCCGAGAAATCACGCTCAGGAATAAGCGTCACCCGAGTCCCCTTCCCCCGAACGGAACCCGCGTCCGTCGACCACTCAAAGGTCACTTCGGACGAAAAGTCGGCCCGAACCGTCATCACCACCGCTTCATCGGCGCGAATCGACGACCGCGACTGCGTGCACTCTATCGGGACTTGAGGCACCACTTCTTTGGCGACCGTCTTCACCTTGCCCTCTGGGCGGCTGGTCACACAGCCTAAAAGCGGACCTCCGAGCAAAACAACTGCGCCAGCAAGCACGCGCACCCATGATTTCATGGTGATCGCCTCCTTCCTCATCGATCTCATGAACAGACGCCATCCCCTACGCCACTTGGTATGCCCATCGAAGGCGTGCTGACATCGTTCTCTTGAGGTTGTTTGTCTTCTTTTTCCTCACGAAGAGAAGACCAGTCCATGCGCTTCAACAACCGAAAGAGACAAAGGGTGGCAAACACGCCGTAGGCCGCGCAAAGACCGCTGATCAAGAATTCTCCAAAACAAAGCTTTCCGAAGGCCGCAATCATAGAAAACAGACCCGTCACGCCAAAAGCCCACGCGGCCCATTCGGTGCGCCCCACCACCAGATGGTCTGGATTCCCAGCCTTTGCGGCGATGGGCGCCCACCACCCTGCGGGGCGGATGCGCCGATAGAATTCGACCAAATGGTCCTCTTTTTCTGGTTGGGTGAGGAAGGTGACGGTGACCCACACCCCGGTGGAAAACAGCAAGTTGATGGTAAAACGCACCGCATATTCATCGAGCAGATAACCGGGTGCCCCCGCCGAAGAAAAAAGACCGCGCACCACAAAACCATGGTTGAGCTCAGTGAACACGACGAGGGAAGAAACCATCGCGGAAAGCTCGGACCAGGCGTTGATTCGCCACCAGTACCATCGAAGCAAGGTGACGATGCCGGCTCCCGACATCAACTCGAAAAATGTGAACCAACCACTTCCGATAGAGTCGGACAAAAACGCATAAAGGGCCGCAAGCATCGCGAGTAAAACGGAGGCGACCTGCGACACAAGAACGTTGGCTTTCTCCGTGCCGCCCTTGTTGACAAAGCGCCGGTACAGATCGTTGACGATATACGACGCACCAAAATTCACGTGGGTCGAAATCGTCGACATGTACGCCGCCATAAGCGCCGCCACCATCAAACCTTTGAACCCCGCCGGGAGGTACTTCATCAACATGAGGGCGTAGGCGTGCTCAGGGTCGTAACCCTTTCCGTACACGGTGACGTCGGGAATCAAAAACAACGACGCGACGCCCACCACGATCCAAGGCCAAGGTCGGAGCACAAAATTCGCGAAGTTGAACCAAAGCATAGCGAGAACAGAATGTTTTTCGTCCTTGCAAGAGAACAGCCGCTGCGCCAAGAAGCCGCCGCCCTCGCCCCCGACCCACCATTGAAGCCCCAGAAAAACCACCAACGCCCACACCGCGAGAAGACCGCCGCCCTCGAGGTCAAACGGTGGAAGAAAGCCCGTAATCTTGGCCGGCACCACAACCTTATCTTGGCGCCATGCCGACAGCACTGCGCTATGGTTATGCACGTTGGCCTCTTGGAGCGCGTTTTTGAGCGTCTCCTCAGAATGGGAGAGCGTCGCGAAGCGCAGGTAGTCCGATGTCTTTTTCGTGCCGGACTCGCCTTCCGTCAAAAGCGCCGAGGCCACAGCTTCGTCGAGGCTTTTGGCATCGACAAAATGGGATCGGGGTACGGTATAGGCTTTTTTCCAGTGGTGCATGGCCGCCTTCGACGCCTGAACGCCGGCCTCGCCCACGCGCGCCGCAAACGCGCTCTGGGTCAGCCCGTCGCTCGTCCACACGTACGCCTCACCGCCCTCGGCTGGTTGGATCAACTTCGCGGCCACCAGCTTGTCGAGATCCGCCTGCGGTTCTGAATTCTTCTTGGCCTTGTCTTTTTTCCATTTATCCAAAGGAAAGGCGCGCCGGTCACCGGGCGCTCGATTGAAGACCCGCCCCGACAAAACCGCCTCGTTGGCCTGGGTCACCATGCTGGTCGGGCCCCCTGAGGCCGCAAGAACCACCACCATCAAAATGATGGTGCCGGTCATCGCAAAGGTGAATTGGAAAAAATCAGTGGCAATGACCCCCCACAACCCCGATACAGCACTATACAGGGCCGCAATAGACATACACGCAATAATGGCCGTGGCTTTCGGGGGGATGATCGCCGCGCCCATCACCGGCCAATCGGAAATATTGTCGAGGCCGACCGCAGCCGCAATCTCAACGCCTTTGGGAACCAAATGGGGTAGGAACTGACTCTTCAGGAAAACCAAACTTGGGATATCCAAAGTCACGTCGATGATTTTCGACATCGCCAGCGTGACCCACCCCATGACCAGCGTGTTCTGAATCAGCGAGCGGTAGGTGGCATGGAATGCACGTAGACTCGCGGCCGGCGCACCGCTGTAACGAAGCTCATTGAACTCGACGTCGGTCAAAATGTCGGCACGACGCCAAAGGCGCGCAAAAAAGAAGGTGCAAAGCATCATGCCCATGATGCCGCCCCACCAAAACCAGTTGCGCTCGAGGCCAATGGTGCGCATCCAGCCCGAAATCACCAAGGGCGTGTCCGCCGCAAAGGAGGTCGCCACGATGGAGGTCCCCGCCAGCCACCAGGTCATCTTCCGGCCGGCGACAAAATATTCGCTCAGGCTCCCGGTGGCGCGCTTCGAAAAGTAAAGACCGATCGCAAGCGTGGCCCCAAAGAAAAGCGCAATAACGGTCCAATCGAGTCCTGATAGCGGATCCAGCGTCTCCACAGGGTCCCTCCTAACCTTGATTTTCCGGGCCTACCGACCTTGGGTACTTGGACGCTCCGACGAACGCTCAATAGCACTGCCAATCGGGCTTTCCCCGAAAAACCTCCTTGTAATAGCTTGCTCGACGCAAGCGGGATGCCGCGGCTTCATCCACAAACACGCGCGCTTCCCTGTGCATTTGCAGGATGGACGCCGGGACAGCAGCCGTCAACGGTCCTTCCACCGTCCGAGCGACGGCCTGCGCTTTATTCTCGCCAAAAGCGAGAAGAATGATCTCCTTCGCCTCCATGATCGTCCCCACCCCCATGGTGATGACGTGTCGGGGGATCTCCGATTCGGACGCGAAAAACCTCGCGTTATCCTGTCTGGTCTCTGCCGTCAGGGTTTTGATTCGGGTCCGAGACGCCAACGAAGACGTGGGCTCGTTAAACCCGATATGACCGTCGCCGCCAATGCCCAAAATCTGCAGATCGATGCCGCCAGCCCCCACGATGGCCTCCTCATAGGCCATACACGTCGCCAGCACATCCTGAGTGGTCCCGTCGGGGATATGGGTTCGGGCAGACTCCATGTTGACGTGCTTGAACAGGTGGGTATCCATAAAATGCCGGTACGAACACGGATGATCGCCTGAAAGCCCGATGTACTCATCAAGATTGAAACTGCTGATGCCCGAAAAATCGAGTCCGTCCTCGCGGTGCAGCCGCCGAAGCTCCTGATAGAGCAACAGGGGCGTCCCCCCGGTGGCCAGCCCCAATACCGCGCTGGGCTTTTTCCGAATGGTTCGAGCAACCAACCGAGCGGCTGCCAGACTCGCCTCTTCCGCTGTGTCTGAAATAATGACTTCCATATCGATTCTACCAATCACGCCTTCCGCGACGGAGGAGGCATCTGAGACATCTAAAGCCGTGCCCTAAGCCGAGCGCGGACATCCTCGAAAAAGCGCTCCAGAAACGGCCCGATGAAATCAACCAACTCGGGCCCCCCATCTTGAATGACCGGCGTCAGATCAAGCCCAAAAATGACCTGTTCGGCCGCGTCGGTACTATGGGACTCGAAATAGGTTGCGTTCGCGCGGCGCCGGCCGACGGTCGCCAGATCGTAACGCTTACCGCCTGCAATCTGAGAGCGAAAGACGCCGACCAGTTTTTCGCCCAACGCGGACTGGCTGGTTACGTCGAAGGGAACTTTGTCTTCCGGCTGGAGCCAATCTAAGTCCCTCCAGACTTCGCAGCCGTAAACCCGTTTTGGTCTTTCATCGGGCTCAAGGGCCTTCATCGCCCGCACGGCGGCGGCCAACACCGCAAGGTGGGAGTCGTGCTTGTCGGCAGGGTTGTGGGTATACACAATCTCCGGCCGGGCTTGCCTCAGCACCCGCACGAGATCTTCGTACAGTCGCAGATCCTGGGCGTCTTTGACCGTCGCACTGGGATAGTCGAGCTGAAGCTGGGCGCCATACTTGCCAATTTGCGCGGCTTCGTTTTGCTCTTCTTTGCGCACGACCTGCATTTGCGCGTCGGTGAACTCCGAAAACTTGCCGGCGCGGGCGCTCCCGGCACCGTTGGTGCAGGTCACGCCCAAAAACCAGTGTTCGGGGGACTCATAGCACTCCGCAATCCCATGAAACGCCATGATTTCGAGGTCGTCTTGGTGGGCGCCTATCCCCATATGGGTGGTGCGCGAAAGTGCTTGTTCGAGCACGGACCCATCGGGCACGCACACATCTGCCGTCGCTTGGTGAAACTTCATCCCTTACCTACCGTCGGGAGCCGCAAGCGGAGGCAGGCTTGCGGCCGCCACCGCTTGGCCCACGCGCCGGCTCTTCTCATCAGGGACCACCAAATTGATGGACGCCATTTCTGGAAACTCTTCGCGAAGAACTTCAGAGGCCTTGTCGAGAATAATCTCGCCACCGCGACCCGACGTGACCCGCCCGAGGGTGAGAAGGCTCGTGTACGGATAGAACTCCCGGTAGTATGGAATCGTGTAACCGAGGTAGACACCGATGGTCTCAAAAATGGACTCGGCACCAGGGTGGCCCTCTTCCACCTTTTTCTGAACCTCGCGCAGCCGCTCGGGCAAACCCAGCTCTTCGGGCAAACGGATGCCGGCAGGTGCCAACAAACGATTCACCGCCTGCTGCGAAAAATACATGGCACCGACACCTCGGTCCTTAGACCATTCATCGACAGCCGCCTGGGTGCTCATATCAACCGGCGCAAAGGCCAACTCGTTCAACCAACCGGTAATGCGGCCTTCAGGATCTAAGAATCCCACGGCTTCGCTCGATCCCATCGCAAGCCCCAGCACCCCATGCTCAGCGATCGACATCCCTCCCGCCAACGCGGTGACATCACCGTCATTGATCAGGACCAGCGGAACCTTCCACTCTTCTTGGATCCGGTTAAACATCGACTCGATGTGTGATTCGAACGCTTGGGGAGGCACCGAACGGAACAACGACGCGACACGGGGCTGGTTGTCGACGTAAATGCCCGCAGAACTGCCGCCGATCGCGTCCACCCGGGGAAGCTTGCTGGCCGCGAGCTTGAGCCCTTCCCGAATGCGCTCAATGTGGTAATTGGGGTCGCTTTGCGGAACCGGATCCCAGGGGATTTCGGTACTGAAAACCGGTTCACCATCGATCACCGCCGCCAATTTGTAGTCGCTGGCCCCCAAATCAAACCCGATTCGGCACCCGCGAAGGTGGCCCCCCACGGACGAAGCTTCTTCTTTGGACACCGGAATTTGATCGGGTGCCACAATCTCCACCTCGAACGGTCGACGATACACCCGCCCCATCAACTCGGCATCAAAGCCTCGTTCACCCCCGATGCGGTAGGCGTCACGAATTCGTTCCGCCAGAGCCCGTGGGCCAGCGATGGAGACCTTCCAGCCCCCTCGGGACCAAAGGAGAAACTTGAGGGCCCGTTCGACACAGCGATAGCTCGCCGCCTCGGCACCCTCACCGGAGGTGAGGACATCCACAGAGAGCGTCGCGGTATACCCGTTGTTTCGCTCCAGCCCGAGATGGACCGTCTGTGGGTTTTGCGAAGCTTGGACCGCGGAACCAAATGCGGCGCGGGCCAGAACAGGAGGCCGAAAACCCCGATCCAGTGGCGGCAGAATGCGCGGTTCTTGGTCCAGTAGGCTGGAGATCCCCATGGTAGGTGGACCTCCTAGGACTTTTTTCGCGATTGATCAACCGAATGAAAAGGCGGGAACGAAGCGGCCTCAACCCTGCTGCCCAGACCCCGATCGCGGTGCTTTGAGCTTCAGTTTGATGAGCACCGCGTCCCGGATGAGGTCATCGGGCTTGCCAGGATACACAATTCCGAAATCCTTGCGATTCAGGGAAAACTCACTTTCCGCGGTCACCGAAGCCGCACCGACAGAGATCGTCGCCGGAAAGCTGATCGGCTTGGTCACGCCGTGAAGTTGAAGATTCCCCGTCAGGGTGTGTGCGGCCCCAGGCGTGGCTCCGGCGACAATCTTTGTCGACCGAAACGTCGCCACCGGGTGTTTTTCGACATCAAAGAAGTCCGCTGACTTGAGATGACCGGTGAGTTTCTCGTCGTCGGACCACACCGTTTTCATATCGATAGAGACTTCAACTTTGCTTGCCGTGAGATTTTTCGGGTCCAGGTGAATTTTGCCAGAAACCCCCTTAAATCCGCCATCGTGCGTTCCGGTCACTTTGGAGCCCACAAACTTGACCTCGGAACCTTCTTTCGAGATGGCCAGCACCTCGAGTCCCTGACCGTCATCGGGCCCTTTTTTTGCCGCCGGCGCCTGCCCCGCCGCAGAGGGCTGGGACGAGGGCTTCGAAGCGGCCGCGAGGGGCTTCGCTTCCCCGACTTGTGCTTCGGGAGCCTTGTCCGCCGGATTTGGACAAGCCACCAGCCCGAGACCCAAAAAGATAAACCACGTCGATTTGTCGCTGTGTCGCCTCATCTGTCACTTCCTCCGGGGCGCGCGTTGGGACGACATGTCCCCACAGGGCGCGACGCCGTTTTACATGGAGGCTCACCCCGGTGCAACCGGAGCCGAAGATGAAAACACGTCCACACTTGAGGCAGGCGGAGGAAAAGCGGGGCGCGCGATAAGATAGCCCTGCCCGAACTGCGCGCCCGCCTGTCGCACGGCGTGAAGTTCTTCTGGGGTCTCAATGCCCTCAGCCACCACCTGAGCGCCAAGCTCGACACAAAGTCGAACGACGGAGCGCACCAATCGAAACAGGCGGCTATCGGTGGTCAGGCCCGCGATCAACCCGCGGTCAAACTTCACGATCTCGGGATGCAAATCTGCGATGTATTTGAGGTTCGAGTACCCAGCACCCAAGTCATCGACCGCGAGCTGCACCCCCCGGTCGCGGACCTCCTGCAGGGTTTCAGAGCAAAAAGCGGCGTGGCTGAGCGGCACCGATTCGGTGATCTCAATGAACACCGGGTGCTCATGACGAAAAATGGGATCATCCGGCCGAAGCAACCAGCCATCATCGAATTCTTTGGGGTGGATGTTGAGAAACAACGGTGCGCCCGGACAACCATCCACAGCGAGCCCCCGGAGCAGCCGGCCCAGCTCACCGCAGCAGTCGAGCTCTATCGCGCGGTCAAAGAGCTGAACTGGGCTCTCAAAACCCTGATCAGAAGAACGCACCAGGGCTTCGTAGGCAAAGATCTCCGCAGTCCAAAGGTCCAGCAATGGCTGAAAAACGATACGAAGGTCCCCAACCCCAATGCGATCCTGAACGTGCGGGAGCAAATCCTCCGTAAGACCTCGTCGACTCAGACCCACACCCTTAGTTATAACCCGGAATGCACCCCAGAGCGAAGCGTGGACGCATCGTCATCGTTCGGCGTGCGCCCCACGGCACAGCAAACCACAGCCGAACCGAAGGTAGGCGCGTGTGGCGCCTTGCAAACGGTGGTGGTAGCCAGGCGGCGTCGAGCGTTTGATTTGGGTTGCCTAGACCGCTACCTCCTGCGCCACGTCTTGCGCCCCTTCCTCTGGTGCACAGCGCTGGTTGTCGCCCTCATCTTTCTCTTGCAGATCCGTAAGCTGGCCGATGCCGCCCTCGGAACGGGCCTAACCCTCAGTGATGCGACCTTGATCTTCCTCTCGCTCCTTCCGCAGTTCTTGGTGATTGTCATTCCGCTGGCGTACATGGCCAGCCTGATGGTGGGCCTGGGCCGGCTGTCCCAGGACCTCGAGATCTTGGCCCTTCGTGCGGCCGGCGCGGACCCGTTGCGGCTGGCCAAAGTCCCCCTCGGACTAGGCGTGATCATCGCCGTGGCTATCCTTCCCATCGCCCATCTCGCCGGTCCCTACGGCCTGAACCAACTGTATGACCGCCTGGTCCAGGTGGGCATACAGAACATCATCCATGCCATCACCCCTGGTGTATTCACCCAAGACCTGGACGGCCTGGCACTGGTCATTCGGGACCGGAACGAGCACGGCGTGCTTTTTGACGTGTTTGTGTTTGACAACCGAGACCCCGCGCATCCGGTCCTCATCACCGCAGACCAAGCCACACTGAGCCCCACCAAGGAGGGCATTGGTCTGAACCTCACCGATGGCGAAGTTCACTTAAAAACCCAATCACCCCACTACGACCGCCTGAGCTTCAAAAAAGCCAAAATCGGAATCGACGTCAGACAAGAACTGAACGAACGTACGCGATTTTTGAGCCCAATACAGAGAATGTCCTCCCGAGAAATGATGCAAGTATTCCAGCAAGACTCGAAGGCGTCGCTCCACATGCGTCGCACCGAACGCGATTTTTGGCGGCGCTTTTCCTACCCGAGCATGGCCTTGATTTTTGGACTGCTGGCCACCGCCATCATGCTCCGGGGAAAAGAACAAAAACCCGTCCGGAAAGTGCTTTGGGCCCTCGCGGGCGTGGTGGGCTACTACATGTTGGTACGGGTAGGCGACTACGGCATCGCCCACGGGCTCGTCAGTCCGTTTGTTTGTGTCTTTGGGCCCAACCTCGCGGTACTCGCCCTGGGCAGCACCATGCTCTATCGCGCCGGGCGTCCACAGTAACACCCATGTTTTGCCTCAACAAAACAGGCCTTCTCGCGGCCGCGCTCACCCTCAGCCCCCTTCCCGCAAGCTCCGCGGAGCCGGTGCCGTCCATGCTCTTCAGCCGCGGATACACCCTCCTGGGCACACTTCTTCAGCGCATCCCCTCGGCGTGGTCGTATGCAACGGTGCTCGACAACATAGTGGGACCCGTGGGCTACAGCCTTGAGGAAAGCGGAGGTTTTTCGGATATCGACGACCAAAAATTTTCGATCTATGGCGACTCATGGATGTGGAACCAGTGGACGTACCACGGTTTTAATACCACCGATCCGTTCACCTCGGGCACGCCAGCGCTGACAGCCCCCTTTCGCTTTGTTTCACGCCTGTCCCTTCGCTACCACGAACGGCCAGAAAACCTGCGACTGATGGGCGTAGACGTCGAAGGGCGAAGGCCGCGCCCCACCCCATCATCGCCGCGCGCGGGGATCCGGTGGACCATTCCTCAAGTCGGTGGAATTTGGCCGCTCGCCAAACCCCTCATGCGGGTGTTTTCGGGCATGCACGGTCGGGAACGTGACCCACCGCCAGCGCCCACGCGCAGACGTTTCCGCCGGGCCCTGAGCGCCTATGTCGCGCACAGCGCACAGTTAGGCGAAACCGCACTATCCTCCGCTTTTGAGCTTCAATACGGCACCCGGAGATTCCTCGAATTTATCCCAGCCAGTGGTGACCTCGCGGGAACATTCGACGAGGACTACCTGGTCGCCAAAAGCGCGCTCCACCTCGAACCCGCCGCCTCCACCTGGAAGGCCTATTTTCTTGCCGAATACCGCCAGCGTAGCCACCTCGGCAGCGAGCTTCACATGGCACCGAGCGAAACACCCAAGACAAACAGCCTCGCGCTATTCGGTGGCCTTGCCGCCGGAGCGCTCAAGTTGGGGCTGACAACAAGATATTTTCGAACCAAACATAGCACCCTTCGTTTTGCCCGCGATTGGATTGATCCGGATGGCGAATCGTTTTCGCCCTTTGCCCCAGACGGAGATCACTTCGCCGCCAACCTTGATTTTTCCGTGATCGGAGAATCGCTTTATGCAAACTTCAACCATCGATTGCTCGCCTTCTTGCCCTCGACCCACAGTTGGGAGCAGCCCTCCTTGCTGCGGGGGGAGCCCTATGGAACCTTCCAATTTGAAACAGAGGACACCGGCGAGATCATCGGCGACCATCGCGCGGGCATCCAGGATACGTTGAACTCCGCGCACGTTCGCTTCTCATACAACCTGTACTTGGCCACCACCTACGCACTCAACACCTCGCTCGACAACAACCTTGCGTTTTTGGACGTAGGCCTCAAAACCAGGGCAGAACTCCGCCTGTGGAGGGCATTCACACCGTTTGTCAGCGCCGCCAAGACTCCGGTGCCTGTCACGCCCGAGTTGACCCGTTTGCTCGACCCCGCCTACCTCGCAGGTCGAAGTTTTCTGACGAGGGGGCGATCTGGGGCAACGCTTTTACAAACCACCGGAGGGCGCTACACCCGGCTCGCGGACCAGCTTCGTCAGACGAATATCTACTCGCTGGCGGCGGGCTTCGAATCGAAGCTCGCGACAGGTTGGACCTTCGGTGCTCAAGGCATGTTCAAAGCCACAAAGAACACGTACCGACTCGAGCTGGACGGGAACCCCAACCAATTTGGATACCTGCGAGACGGAATCTTTTTCTTTTCCGATGGCGAAACCAGGTACGTCTTGGAGAACGACCGAAAAGACACACCCGTCTACTTCGGGGGGCACTTCCAGCTCCTGGGAGCCAGACGCGACTACGTCGTGCATGTTCATTTTTCGGTATTCAATGCCATCGGCTATCCGCCTCCGGGAAACGGCCCCACAGCCAACGACATCGGCGTGGTCAGTTTCTCCTCGGCGAACCCCAACGCAAACATGTTCCGCCAGGCGAACCTTGATTCGGACCGCGCCTTTGTTCTCAAGGCCGTTTTTGGCTATCGATTTTGGGACACCTTGTGGGGATTCTTGAGCGTATCGCACCGCGACGGTCAGCCTTTTACCTTCTTCGAGACCCACGAAGACCGTGGTCAGGTCGCAGTCGTACCACGGCAAACACGCGGCTCGCCGTTTAAATATACGAAGCCATTCACTGGGCCCAGAGAGGATTTCCGGCTCAATGTCGACCTTCAGGTCGAGGTCACCTTCGGTCCCCCGGACGTGCGCCTGCGAGCCACCGCACTCGTTGCCAACCTTTTGGACTTCGGCAACGAGCTTGCCGAGCGGAGTTTTCACGACACCGGACGCCCCGCGCTCGAAGAACAACTTCCGCGGTCCTTGATATTCTTTCTCGAATGGGTGGGTGACGAACTTTAGACGCACGGGCCCGGGCCGAAGTGACCGGCCCGCCCCGTGGCCCCCGGATCAGCCAAGCGTCGTGGCACTGGACGTGACACTGGCCAGGCGCGCGGCCGGCAGTTCGGACCACCCCGTGCACCGATCGCGACCCGCCCGCTTGGACGCGTAGGCTGCAGCGTCGGCGCGGGCAAGGAGCTCCGCAACGGTCGCAGGTCTTCCTGGTTCGCGCGGACGAAAGGTGGCCACGCCCGAACTCACGGTCAATGGGAAGACTTGGCCAAGCGCCTGATACCGCCCGGTCCGCACCGAGGACCCCAATCGACGGCCAAGGTTGAGACCGGCGCGCTCGGATATACCGCGCGACACCACGACAAATTCGTCGCCGCCATACCTGGCCAAGTGGTCCTCTTTGCGGATGGTTTGCTGGATAACACCCACCAAACGCATCAGCGTCGTATCACCTTCAAGGTGCCCGAAACGGTCATTGACCCCTTTGAAATTGTCCACGTCGATCATCAAAACTGTCAAAAGTTCGCTCTGTCGCACCGAGTAGGCAAACTCCTGCTCTAGGCGCTGGATGAGCGATCTCCGATTGGCGACTTTGGTCAGCGGATCCGTGACGGCCGCGGTCCGAATGTGCTCTTCCAGGGCGGCTTCCATGCGGTCTTGGTAACGCACCCGCAAGGTGGTGTGTTTCGAGATCTGAATGCGGTCACCGTCTCGCAAACGCTGCTCCCCGACCTTCTCTCCCTCTACGTAGGTGCCAAACTGGCTCCCTTGGTCCTCCACCACAAACTGCCCATCGCGAAAGATGATATTCAGGTGGCACCGAGACACGTACGGGTCCCTGATCGGGAGGTTGGCGCCCTGGTCACGACCGACAAAGCCCCCTTGGCGGGTCACAAAACCCGACGCGCCAACGGAGGGCCCCTGCAGCACGATCAAGAAAAGTCGATCGAGGTCGGGCAACTCCTTGGGGCCGTCGCCAGAGACTGCAGTTGGATCTTCAAAATCGAAAGACAACACGCCAATCGTAGCACGGAGGTCACGTTAAAATCACGGCCCTTCCCCCTCGTGTCAGGAGGTGCCACACTTTGGGTGCGTCGGTCCGACCCGTAACCTTTGCGCCCAGGTCCGTTTCCGAACAGCCCCGGTTCCGGGCCTTGAGGGGGCTGGATCATTGTGGACTTCGTCCGCGACGACCGCCCCTCGGGGTGGCCTTCGTTTCTTCGTGGGTCGCGATTTGTGGCCGACCGTACTAGGGTCCGCGGGTAGGTGCCCACGCCAAACCACACACTCTCCCGGTTCTACAGCAACCGCTTTATGGTCAGGCCCCCGGTGCCGGTCTCGTTGAACAAGGCCGGGGCCAACTACAAAAGTGAAGTTGCCCATCTCACTTACGGGCCGCGGCAGGCATACGAAGAGTGGCTGGGCATCTGCGAGGGCATTTTGGCCCTTGGGGGGGACGCCCTTTTTGACTTCGAACCCGAAGACGACCCCTATCTCGGACACGAAGCGCTCCGCATCGATGGGGATGGGCGTATCCTGGCGGAAGACAGCCGCGACGAGGTCTTAGGACACATCGACGGACTCCAGACCGGACGCGTCTTCACCGCCAACGGCCCCTGGGTCATCGTGGAAGAGCGCCAAGTCCGTGCCCTCCTTCCCAACATGCTCCCCCCATCGACAACATGAGGCGGGGTACTACAAAAGCCTCCTGGAAGACTTGGCGACCGCCTCGGGCGCCCACCTCACCGTGGAGTCGAACCCCCACCGATGGGAGGGGTTGGCCGATGTTGCGGTGATCGAAGACAAAGTCATTTTGACGTACACCGTAGCGGGCCGCTACGATGCGGGACACGCGCCCAAAACTGGCCGCTCCTCCCTCGAGGGTGTGAAATACGCCGCCCCGTTTCGCCCAAATCGACGACACCCACATCATCAAGAGGGAGCTCGTCTACCCACATTTTCACGGAGATACGGTTCACTTCGCGCTCAGGCCTCCACTCGGCCACGCGCGTTTGCTCCAATACCCTGGTGGCCTTTACCCGCAAGGCGACGCCTCGTCCGAGTTGGCTCCGGGCACGGTCCACACCGTGAGCGCCGAGGACGCGGTTCATGCCTATGGGACCAATTCTCGACAGGTTGACGGTGGCGTCTTGGTGCCGGAGGGTGTCAGCCGTACATTCATATCCACCTTAGAATCGTTCGGCTTTCGCGCCATATGCTTGCCCTTGGCCGAGCTCTTCGGGAAGGCAGGCGGAGGCCCGGCATGCGCGACCTTGTATCTTCCTCAAAATCTCGTCGTACCGCCGAGGTACCCAAACACCTACAGTCATCGCCAAAAGGAAGCCCAAGACCGTCGCCATCGGGTGCCCCGTTCGGTCACCGTCGACCCCCGCTTTTTTTGAAGGCCAAAGACGAGGTTAGAGGGAAACCGGTGAAGGAGCCTGAGGTGCCACGAAACGATGGGGTCGCCGATGGCCATAGGCGACCCATGCTTGGCTTTCGAACCCTGGATCTTGGGACAGGCTCGACCTATCCTAGGAGGGGCGTTCAGCGGGCGTTTGCCCTAATCTGTTCGCGGGGGGCCTACGTTCGATGATCCTGGTTGCGGATGACGATCCTGGAATTCGCAAGGTGATCTTGAACACCCTTGCCCTCGGCGAGTACGAAAGCAAACTGGTAGAGAACGGGCGGCAGGTCATGGAGGCCGTCAACGAAACCCTCCCAGACCTGATCCTCATGGACGTGACGATGCCCAAAATGACCGGCATCGAGGCCTGCCAAAAGCTGAGAAAAGACAGCAGGACGGTCGACATCCCCATCATTCTCATATCTGCCCAGGGCGACGAACAGACCATGCTGAAGGGACTCGATGGCGGCGCCGACGACTACATCGTCAAGCCCTTCCAGCCGGCCATCCTGCTGGCCAAAATCCGGGCCACCCTGCGGGGCCACATTCGCCGCCGAAAAGCCGGCATTCTTCACTTTGAACCTGGGACCATCTTTGATCGGCGTTACGCCATCCAGGGCCCTCTCGGACATGGCGGTATGGGCGTCGTGTACCACGCGACAGACCTCGAACACCAACGAGAGGTCGCCATCAAAATTCAGGACGTCCAAGGCAAAGAGCCCCGCCGTTTCGCGCAGCGCTTTCACCGTGAAGTGATGGCCCTTGCGGAAATAGACCACCCCAACGTCGTGCAAATCTACTCTGCGGGCGTCTACCGTGAGCACCACTACTACAGCATGCAATACATCGATGGACCGTCGCTGAGGAATCGCATGGACGCCCAAGGCATCCTCTCCCCCATCGAAGCCTTTCGAATCATCGCCGCGGTGGCTGATGGCTTGGGCGCCGTACACCACGCCGGATTTGTGCATCGAGACGTCAAACCAGAAAACATTTTCCTCGACTCCGCCGGAGGGGTCAGAATCGGCGATTTCGGCGTCGTTTTTTCCGGTAGAGGAAAACGAAACGCGACTGACCTTGGACGGCGGTTTGGTAGGAACCCCCCTCTATATGTCGCCGGAGCAGCTCCTGAGCCACGACATCGACCCTCGCAGCGACATCTACGGGCTGGGCGCAGTTCTGTACGAAGCCTTGTCGGGGCACACCATTCGCGATCCTGCGGCCTCGGCGGTCGAGATCCTAGGGCAAGCCATACAGACCCCACCCAACCTCTTGTCCATCAATCCGAAGCTTCCTTCCATATGCGAAACGCTTTGCTATCGGGCGTGCCGACCCGAACCGGACGACCGATTCCCCAACGTGACGACTTTCGCGAAGGCTCTGCGTGAATCAGCAGCCGTGCTAAAAGAGAGTCATGACCCAAACGAAGACTGAGTCGCCCCCGGCAGTCTCAGGGGTTGTTCTGTACGTTGATGACGACGACGCAAACCTCGCAGTCTTTGAGGCAACCTGCGCCCAAGAGTTCACCATCCGGACCGCATCGTCAGGAAAGGAGGCTCTTCATACTATCGAGCACCATGAAATAGCGGTCCTCATGGTCGACCAACGCATGCCAGAAATGACCGGTGTTGAAATCCTCGAGGCGGCTCGCAAGACCTCACCCGACACTGTGCGTCTCCTCATCACCGCCTACTCCGACATCAGCAATGCCATCGACGCCATCAATCGAGGACACGTGCGGCGCTACCTCAAGAAACCGTGGGACCCGGTGGAACTTAAGGCAGCGCTACACGAGTCTATCGACACCTACCGAACCAACCGCAGACTTCAGGAGCTCAAACGCCGTTTGCTCGAGACCGAGCGGGTCTACGCTTTGGGCGTGATTGCAGCCTCTGTGGCGCACGAAATTCGAACACCCCTTTCGGTGTTGGTAGGCATGCTCGACCTCGCCGCCATGCGGGCGGACAGCCTCAGCGCACTGTTGTCACCGGGCCAGACCATCGGCCCCAAGGAGCAAGGGGCCACCGACGACATCGCCAAATTCATTTTTGAGGCCAAAGCGGCGGCCCACCAACTGGTCGAAATCGCCAAGGGCATCGAGCTCTCCAACCGGCGCGCCGACGACCAACGTTCAGCCGATCTCGTAGAGGTGGTTCAATTGACGCTCAAAGGGGTGAAAGGCGCACTCCTCAAGCGGGCCAACATCGAAATAGATTTAAAGGCCGTCCCACCGGTGCGCGGCTCTCAAAACAAACTCGGCCAGGTCACCCTCAACCTCTTGGTCAACGCACTCCAAGCGCTTCCAGAGCCCGAAAACCAAGAGTCCGCACCCACGGTTACGGTGTCTATGGAAGCGGATGGCGAGTGGGTCGAACTTCATGTCCGGGACACCGGTCCGGGCATTCCTGAAGATGAGCTCGAACGCATTTTTCGACCCTTTTTTCACCACCAAGGTCAACGGAGGCACCGGACTGGGGCTGGCCATCTCTCGCCGCATCGTCGAGGAAGTCGGCGGCTCGATTTCGATTCAAAGTCAGGTGGGCCAAGGCACACACTTCACGGTCCGCTTGCCGGTAGCGGCCGAAGCACACCGGTCATGATCACCTGCGAACAGTGAACGATCCTTGGGCTGAACAATAGATTTCAGGTCGAGGGGTATGTGGGTGTGAGGTTCATCCGCTGGGAACAGAAGAAACCTTGTCTCCTGCGAGCATAGACGTGCAATGGGGGCAGCGCTTTGCGCCATGGTCGATGATCATCATGCAATGGGGGCAAGCGCGGGTCGTAGGCGCTGGAGGCGTATCGGGACGCCGCAGTCGGTTCATCCAGCGAACCACAAAAAAGAGGGACAAGGACACGACAACAAAGCTGAATACGGTGTTGATGAAGCGCCCATAGCCCATCACCACTGCGCCAGCGCTCTTGGCGGCTTCAAGCGTCTTGTAGGGCGCACTGGGGGTGCCGTCGCGCAACACGAAAAACTTGTCGCTCAAATCGAGATGCCCCGTGAGGAGGCCAAGGGGGGGGCATAACAAGATCGTCCACCACGGACTTCACAACCGCCGTAAAAGACGCACCAATCATGAGGCCCACCGCCATGTCCACGACGTTGCCCTTGACCGCAAACTCTTTGAACTCTTTGAGCATTGCTGGTGATACGGGGCACCTTGGCCCCGCCCTCAGCCTCGGCGTTTGCGGACGGAGGCCGCGAGGGCCTCAAGAACCGGCACGGTGTCATCCCATCCTAGGCACGCATCGGTGATGCTTTGACCATAGGTGAGCGCTTGCCCCGCAACATGGTTCTGGCGACCCTCCGCGAGATTGCTTTCCAGCATCACACCAAAAAACCCGCTCGGAGCCTCCCTCGAGCTGCTTTTGGATCGATTGAGCCACCTCAGGTTGGCGCCGATGGTCTTTTTGGCTGTTCCCCGTGACTGCAGTCCACCATGATGCGGGTATGGCAATCAGAGGCCTTTTTCAGGACCTCCGCAGCGCCCTCGACCGACTCGGCGTCGTAGTTGGGCGCCCCATGCCCACCGCGCAAAATGACGTGGCACGCGCTGTTCCCCCGCGTGGCCACAATGGCCGAAATCCCCTGCTTGGTGACCGACAAAAAGCGATGGGGATGCTGGGCCGCGCGAATCGCGTCGACCGCGATCCGGACACTGCCGTCGGTCCCGTTCTTGAAGCCCACGGGCATCGACAACCCCGAGGCGAGTTCCCGATGGACCTGGCTCTCGGTGGTCCGGGCGCCGATCGCCCCCCAGCTGACCAGATCTGCGATGAACTGCGGGGTGATGGTGTCCAAAAACTCCGTCCCCGCCGGCATCCCGAGCTCCGCGAGGTCAAGAAGAAGGCTTCTCGCCAGCCGGAGGCCTTTGTTGATGGCAAAGCTGCCATCCAGGTCTGGGTCGTTGATCAAAACCCTTCCAGCCCACGGTGGTTCGGGGCTTTTCAAAATAAACCCGCATCACCAGGGCCAAGTCCTGGGACAAACGATCGGCGGTCTCCTTCAAGCGGCCCGCGTATTCGAGACATGACTTTCGGTCGTGGATCGAACAAGGGCCCACGACCACCAGCAGGCGATCGTCTTTTCCCTCAAGAATACGGGTCGCTGCATCTCGCCCCTCGGCAACGGTCGTAGAGGCTTTATCCGACAGGGGAAGCTCCTCCATCAGGATCGCGGGTGGAATCAAAGGGCGGATTTCTTCAATCCGCACATCATCGGTCACATGAAACATAACATTCGGCCCTTACTGCCTGCACCCGTGCCATGGTCTTGGGGGTGCCCTATTCGGCCCGGCGCGTGCGGACCACACCTATTGAATAAGCGATTTCAACATGTTTCGGCAAGCAATTCATCGGGGCTAACCCCGAAATGCCGGATTCGATACCTGAAGCCACACATTCATGCTAGCAAAGAGCGTTGAGCGCGTCCGGGGGAGAACCAGGAGCGTTTGTCGAACGCGAGAAAGGGCAGGATCAACGTGGGTGAAAATCTAGGGGCTCAGATAGAACGTGTTCTCGATGTCGGCGGGGGCGTGGCCTTGACCGGCATGCTCATCGTGTTCGTCGCTCTGACCGCACTCAGCGGCTTCATCACGCTCCTGCCCAAAATAGTGGCCGTGCTCGACAAGGTGGCCCCGCCTAAACCCGAGCACCAAAGCCTTGTCCAAAGTCCGTCTTCGGGTGAGGCGGAGCCCGAAGTGCTCGCAGCCATCGGCTTTGCCCTCCACCAGGAGCTGACCGGGCGGGGCGCAAGGACCTAACCCAAGCTTCAATGGTTGAATGGCGGTGAGAAACCTATGGACATCCTGCTCAGGTTCTTAACGACGACCGGCTTTGCCCAAATGACCGCGGGCAACGCCATCATGATCGTCATCGGCATTGTTTTTGTCACGTTGGCGATTGTGAAGGACTATGAGCCTCTTTTGCTCTTGCCCATCGGGTTTGGGGCCATCGTCGGCAACATCCCTTCCATTCCAGGGACCGCGCTGAGCGTGTACGACGAGGGCAGTGTTCTTCAATACATCTACTTTGGCGTGAGCCAAGGGGTCTTCCCGCCGCTCATCTTTCTGGGCATCGGCGCCATGACCGATTTTTCGGCGATGCTGTCCAACCCCAAGTTGGTGCTGCTCGGGGCTGCGGCACAGGTTGGCATCTTCTTGACTTTGCTTGGGGCCTTGTTCTTAGGGTTCAGCCCTTCGGAGTCCGGCGCCATCGGCATCATCGGCGGCGCGGATGGCCCCACAGCCATCTTTTTGTCAGCCAAGTTGGCCCCCCATCTTCTCGGCGCCATCGCCATCGCGGCGTATTCGTATATGGCGCTGGTGCCCGTCATTCAGCCTCCCATCATGCGCCTTTTGACCACCCAGCAAGAGCGACTTATTCGCATGCCCCCCCCGCGGACGGTGTCCAAGCGCGAGCGCATTCTTTTCCCCATTGTGGGTTTCCTCATTTGCGCATTGGTCGCACCAGGCGCCATCGTCCTGGTCGGCATGCTTTTTTTGGGCAATCTGCTTAAAGAAAGCTGCGTCACAGACCGCCTGGCCGAAACGGCCCGCAGCGCCATGATCGACATTGTGACCATTCTTCTTGGTTTTTCGGTCGGAGCCAGCACCCAAGCCCAAACGTTCTTAAAACCGCAATCGCTTTTGATCTTCGGTCTCGGCGCCCTATCTTTCGCTGTCGCGACGGCCGGTGGGCTTCTCTTCGCAAAACTGATGAACGTATTTCTTCAGGACAAGATCAACCCATTGCTGGGCGCAGCGGGCGTATCCGCAGTGCCCGATTCGGCCAGGGTCGTGCAAATGGTCGGACAAAAAGAAGACCCGCAAAACTTTCTGCTCATGCACGCCATGGCGCCCAACGTCGCGGGCGTGATCGGGTCGGCGGTCGGCGCGGGCGTCCTCTGGTCGGTCTTGGTCAAATAAGCGAACAACAAAGTCTAAGGTAAAGATGAGGGAACTGGGGGATGGCTAAGAAAGTACGTTTTATGTGTACCGCGTTTCGAGACGGCTTGCAGTCGGTCTTTGGAGCCCGTGTATTCACCAAAGACTTCCTGCCCGCCCTGGAAGCGGCCAAAGAGGCCGGTATTCGTTACTTCGAGGCCGGGGGCGGTGCCCGTTTTCAATCGCTTTATTTTTACTGCAACGAAGATGCGTTTCAGATGATGGATCGCTTCCGCGACACGGCCGGTCCTGACGCAAACTTGCAGACCCTCGCCCGGGGGGTCAATGTTGTCGGACTCGAGTCACAATCGAGCGACATTGTCGAGCTCCACGCCAAGCTGTTTAAAAAACACGGCATCACAACCATTCGGAACTTCGACGCGCTCAACGACGTCAACAACCTCATTTTCAGCGGAAAATGCATCGCCCGGGCGGGCCTCAAGCACCAGGTTTGCATCACGATGATGCAGCTTCCACCGGGGTGCACCGGAGCCCACGACCCTGACTTTTATGAGTCTACCCTGCGAAAAATTTTGGACGCCGACATACCCTTTGATGCAGTCTGTTTCAAAGATGCCTCCGGGACCGCAGTCCCCCAGACGGTCTACGAATCGATTGGGCGCGCCCGTCGTTTGCTTCCGGAAGGCACGTTTATTCATTTTCATACCCACGAAACGGCGGGCATTGGCGTCACCACCAACCGCGCAGCGATAGAAGCCGGCGCCGACGCCATCGACCTGTCTTTGGCCCCCTGCTCTGGGGGGACCTGTCAGCCCGATATTTTGGTCATGTGGCACGCCCTACGAGGCTCGGGCTACGAACTTGATGTCGACGTCGATAAAGTCCGACGCGCGGAAGAAGTGTTCAAAGACTGCATGGCCGACTATTTCCTTCCGCCAGAAGCAACCAAGGTCGAGCCTCTTTTGCCTTGGAGCCCCATGCCTGGCGGCGCCCTCACCGCCAACACGCAGATGCTCCGCGACAACGACATCATGGACAAGTATCCCGAGATCATCAAAGCCATGGGTGAAGTCGTGGAGCGCGGCGGCTACGGAACGTCGGTCACGCCGGTTTCACAGTTCTATTTTCAGCAGGCATTCAACAATGTGATGTTTGGGCCATGGAAAAAAATAGCCGAAAGCTACGGACAAATGGTTCTCGGCTACTTCGGAAAAACGCCCATGCCGCCAGATCCAGAGGTGGTCCAGGAAGCGGAAAAACAGCTTGAGCTTAAGCCCACAACCCGCCCACCGCTCGAGACCAACGACGAGGACCCGTCAAAGGGTGTCGAGGCCGCCCAAAAGCGGCTCAAAGAAGAAAATCTTCCCGTCTCGGAAGAAAACATCTTCATCGCTGCCACCTGCAAAGAAAAAGGCATTCGCTTCTTGAAAGGCGAAGCAGAAATAGGCGTGCGCAAGGTAGACAATGCAAAAGCGCCAAAGACCCAAGGACCCCAGCCGATATCCGCCGACCAACCCGCCAACTACCACATCACCGTGAACAGCAAGAGCTACCAGGTCACCATCGACGGTGACCAAGCAACCGTGGCCGGCCAAACCTTCAGCGTCGGGATGCACGCCGAAATCCCCAAGACGGCAGCAGCCCCCACCAACGGCCTGGGCACCCCCGTCAAAGCCGAGATGCCAGGCAAGGTCATTCAGGTGCTCTCCACCCTAGGAGACATCGTCAAGGCCGGGGACGTCATCTTGGTTCTCGAAGCGATGAAAATGCAAATGCAAATCACATCCCCCGTGGGCGGCAAGGTGAGTAAGGTCGAAGTCCAAGACGGGCAACAGGTGGCGACCGGACAAACACTCGCCCTCATCAGTTGATCCCAGAACTCGCCGGCACAGAGTGACGTCCTCCCCCGGCAAAGCCGGGGCCTTCAAAATATGGGGGCCGCTCAAAGCGGCTATCCGAATGAACATTGTCAAACTCAGAGTGCCTGCCCGGCAAAGCCGGGCGGGGGCTCCAACTGGGTACTAACCGTGTGCGACCTTGGCAAAGGCTTGGATTTCGTTGGCCCGGCCAACCACAACCGCGACATCCCCGGCTTTGAGTTCAGTCTTGCGGTCGGCGCCGATCAACAGGCGCCCATCCGGTTTTTGTACCGCAACGATGAGAACCTTGTAGTGCTTGGGAATCTCCAGCGCACCCAAGGGCCCCTGAAGGCTGGAGCCCTCACCCACCGCAATATCCTCGAGCTCAAACTCGCTGTGCGCCCGACCGATGGCACGGTCCACAAGTTTGGCAGCATGCGGATGGAGCAGCCCCTGGGCCATGCGCGCGCCGCTTATCCCGTAGGGATTGATCACAGTGTTGGCGCCCGCACGGAAGGCTTTGGGGACATCCGCCTCCTCATCCACGCGGGTGAGGATGTGAAGATGCGGATTCATTTGACGTGCCGAAAGGGTTACAAAAATATTGATGGCTTCCGAGCCAGTGGCCACCGCCAGGCCCTGTGCCTTTTGAATCCCGGCTTCGGCCAGAAGCTCATCGGAACTCCCATTGCCCACGAACTGCATGGTGAGGTTGTGGCTTGCCGTTTCGAAAGCTTCGGCTTCGCTATCGATGGCCACGACCGACCGGCGGCGGTGACCAAGTTCGGCGGCCACCTCCTTGCCCAAACGCCCATACCCCACCACAATGTAATGATTTTCTAACTTTTTCATCGTTCGCCTCCGGCGGCGCTCCGCAAGATCATTTGCGAGAACGCCTTCCACGACATACCTTGTGGCCTGCCCGACGGTGTAGGTGCCAAGCCCTACACCCATGACGATCAAGCCCAACGTAAACATTCGCCCCTCATCAGTCATCGGATGCGGTTCTCCGTAGCCAATGGTGGTCAGGGTGATCATCACCATCCACAGAGAGTCGAACCAGGACCATCCTTCGAGAAAACGAAAGCCAGCCACACCCGTTCCAAGAACACCCAAGAAAACCAAAATGGCCCATCGGAGTTTGCGTAAAAACAAAGTCTACGCTCCCAAAGAACCACGGGTGCAGGCGGACGGCATCTCGCCCAAGAGGTCACAGTTCCAAGACCCCGTCAAAGAAGCGAAAAAGACCCGAAACCTAGACGGCGGCACCGGTCGTCGCAAGCCTTCATCGTTTTGGAAGGACGGGCCGGCTCCACCCCTTCTAACAGAAAGATATTGCTCGTATTTCTCGATGACTGCGCTTCTTGGGCACAATGTAAGCCGCAAGCCCACTCCGTGACCCAAACCGCTCAGGAGTAGCATCACTGAACCTAGGTTCCCCTGATCGGGTTCCGATACTTTGGGGGGGCGCGTTTGCCGTCCTCCGATCCACAAACCAAGACCTTCATCCGGGCAGTTGCTTGTTTGGGCATCGCGGCGACCGCCGCCGCGTGCGGGAGTTCGAGCGATGTCTTTGGCTTGCAAAACGGCAAAAGCACGACGCAAGGCTCCACCACCGACGCCGGAGTAACCCCGTCAAACTCAAGCGTTCCCACATCGACGATGGATGGGAGCACGAGCAGCGGCACGGACGGTACCACCGACGGCGGTACGGATGCCGGCACGGATGGTGGCAGCGATGCCGGTCCCGGGCCCCAAGATGCTGGCGTCCGCATCGAAACACCCGCCGACGCCTGCGCACCTTTTGATGCGCTGCCCCCAGGCGTCCAGGTCCTCAATGGCGGGGCGATCATCGGTAAGACGGGCGTTTCGGAGCCGGTCACTTTCACCCTCCCCAGTGACGTTCAATCCTTCACCGTAGTGCTCAGCGCCGGCCCCGAGGTCACCCTGCTCCTGGCCCGGATGGAAGATCCCAATCGTCGAGTCTTGGTCAGCGACGATGGGGCCCTCGGCCTGACCCAGCTGGGCAGCACCAATCGGTCCGTCGCCGCGACCGGGGTCGTGAGTACCATGTTCCCCAATAATCCCAGCTATGCGCTGGTGGGCGGAGAGTATTCCATGGTGGTCGCCGCATTCTTCGATGGACGCCCCTTCGAGGACCACGTGGGTGTACAGATCTACTACAAGAACACAACCGGAACGACCGGTTGTGTGGACCTCAACCTTTATTTCACGGGTGCGGGCAACCTGAACGCCAAGAATGCTTCGCGATCACCGCTTCTGAAAAACGCGCTTTCGCGTTTCGAGCGAATCTATGGCCAGGCGGGAATCGAATTCGGACACATCAGCTACCACGATATCGATTCGAGCTTTCGGACTCGAACGTTCTCCTCCCAAAACGAAACCGACGATGGCGACTTCGGCGAAATGTTTGAGTTTGCCAAAGACGGTGGCCCCGGCCTCCACATCTTTTTCATCGACCGCATCGAAGGGGCCATGGGCGGCGTGATCGGGGGTGTGGCCGGCGGCATACCGGGCTCGCCCAAACCCCGCGGGCCGGCGAACCCACCAGGGTCGGTTGCCGGGGGGGTCGCCATTTCACTGGTCGCTGCACAAGATGATCCCGAGACCCTCGCGCTCATCATGGGACATGAGTCCGGGCATTGGCTGGGCCTCTTCCATACCGTCGAAAGCGACGAGCGCACCCAGGACCAAATCCCTGACACCCCCGAGGGCCAGTCCGGAATTGACCATCTGATGTATCCCTTCCTGACCGGGGGAGACCAAATCAGCACCCAACAGGGCCGCATTCTCAGAAACAACATCGAGGTCGTAAACCCATAACTTCCGGATACCGAGGAGCAAGTTTATGTTGAAACCCATTGTTCAAGCCCTGTTGATCCTTGGGGGACTTTTTTTCGTCGAACGCGCCCTCGCCCAAAAGCCACACCCGCCAGAGCTTCTCAACGCCCTCAACCGCATCGATGAGGTTCCGAGCAAAGCCGAATTGGAGGCCAAAGGAGCCCAGGACGGCGAGGCCCTCTTGGCCATCGCGCGCGATCCCGAGGTTGCGGCTTATCCGAGGATCCGCGCCGCGTCATTGTTGGGCCTCTTCGATAACCCCACCTGTCGAAAGGGCCTAAGCGACCTCCTGCTCCGGGCGGATGTCCAGGAGATCAAAGTTCAGGCGGTCCGTGCGCTCGCCCGACTCGAAGGGCACCGGGGCCTCCCCCGCCTCAAGAAGACCCTCGTCCATCGAAACAAGGAACTCAGGGCCGCCGCCGTGCGCGCACTGGCCCGGATAGACCATCCTGACGCGGAATCGATGCTCAAAGCGCGCCTGAATTCGGGTGGAGAACCCGAACGGCACGTACGCAGACTGATCAACCGGGTCCTCACAAGAAAAGCACGAAGAGCACCGGCACCCCAGTGAAAGCAGTCGCCCTTTCCATCCTCGCTCTAGAGCAAGGGTACCGGATGTGCTCTAGTTCGGCTGGCCAGGGGGTATCGCTATGCGCGTGGTGGTTTTTGGAAGCCAACGTTTCGAAGAAGTCTTCTTCTCGACAGCCAGTCAAGACTCGGGGCTTAAACTTGAGTTCCTCGAGGCCAAACTCAATGCGCAGACCGCAACCCTGGCCCGAGATGCACCCGCCATCTGCGCTTTTGTGAGCGACCGTCTTGATCGCGCCACATTGAACGTTCTGGCGGAGGGGGGAACCCAAGTCATCGCCCTTCGCTGCGCGGGGTTCAACAATGTCGATCTTCGGGCCGCAGAGGCACTCGGCCTTACGGTCTTGCGCGTGCCGGCCTACTCACCCTATGCGGTCGCAGAACACACCGTGGGGCTCATGCTGACCCTCAACCGGAGGTTTCATCGCGCATACAGTCGCGTCCGCGAAGGCAATTTTTCCCTGGACGGACTCTTGGGCTTCGATATGCACAAAAAGACCGTGGGTATCGTGGGCACAGGCCAAATCGGTCAGGTCTTGGCCCGCATTCTTTCGGGCTTCGGATGTTCTCTTCTCGCGTACGACCCCTACCCGAATGAAGTCATGCAAAACCTCGGTGCCACCTACTGCCCGTTGCCGGTCCTCTTTGAGCGGTCCGACATCATCAGCCTTCACTGCCCTCTGACGCCAAAAACCCATCACTTGGTCAATCAAGACAGCATCCGAAGCTTCAAATCAGGCGTGATGTTGATCAACACCAGCCGAGGCGCGGTCGTCGACACCAAAGCGTTGATCGAAGGGCTTAAGAGCGGACAGATCGGATCCGTGGGCCTGGATGTATACGAAGAAGAAGCCGACCTTTTCTTTCAAGACCTCTCCAGCGAAGTGATCCAAGACGACCTGTTCGCCCGACTGCAAACCTTCCCCAATGTGGTGATGACCGCCCATCAGGCGTTTTTTACACGCGAAGCGCTGCAAAACATCGCAGACACCACGATTCAGAATCTGACCGACTTTCGAGACGGCACGGTCAAGGACGAAAACCGCGTCACCGCCAAATATCATGTGGGCGGCCCATCGTGAACGATCCCGCTTAAACCCTCAGCTCACTTCGGGCCGGGACCCATAAGGCCATACACATGTCGTATCGCTTCAGCGATCACTCACTTGGCGCGAATCCTGGAGACCGTATGTTTGCGCTGCGCCTCCTGTGCCGATGCGGTCTCGATGTGGCCGACCAATGCCTTTTCTTCCACATAGCGAAACAGGGGCCCCTCCACCATCGAGTCCAAATTGACAAATTCAACGCCGGCGTACCACCGATCGTCTTCACCCACCTGAATGTGCCGCACGATGCCCGGCACGTGAACCACCCCCTCAGCTTCCGGAATCGAAAGCTGGACCGTCACGTCGTCGCCCACGGTGAGTCCCGCGCTCTTGTCGAACCAAAAGCCAATGCCCCCGGCAGAGATATTGCCCTCCAGCGTCTGCTCCATACCTGAGAACCCGACCACAAACACAGCCATATCGATCCGCGGGAATCTGCGTAGCTCAACACCTCGAAACATCGGTCATCCTCCGACCCCACCCTTGCACAGACCGGAGCCAGAAAAACGGGCGCGCGGTCCCTACCCTTCGGGAGCACGCGGTACAGCCTGCGATGGAGGTGACCGGATCTGGGCACGCCCGCGAGGCCCCAACGGGCGATATTCGTTGATTTGATAGGGTAGTTCCCCTAAAAACGATCTCGGGTGTCGAAAACGGCCGGACCCGTTCGTCGAAAGCACAAAGGAGGCACATCCATGCAATATCTGCTGTTGATCTACGAAGACGAGAGCCAGCGTAAGCCGGAAGGCTCGCCTGAAGAAGCCGAAGATTTTCGGGCGTATGGCGCATTCACCGAGCACGTCCAAAAGAAGGGCGCCTTTATCGGCGGGGAAGCGTTGGAAACAACAGCCCACGCCACATCGGTGCGCGTTCGAAACGACAAAAGAAGCATCACCGACGGTCCCTTTGCCGAAACCAAGGAGCAACTGGGTGGCTACTATCTTCTGGAGTGCGAAAACCTTGACGAAGCCATCACCTACGCGAGCCAAATTCCGGCCGCTCAACGAGGATGCGTGGAGATTCGTCCCCTGAAGTTCTGTGGGACCAAAGACGGACCGTGACCTCGAGGGAACTGGACCTGCAGGCGCTGTTTCGTCGGGAATCCGGAAAGCTCCTTTCGGGCCTCATCCGGGAGGTGGGTAGTCTGGATCTGGCACAAGACGTGCTCCAAGATGCGATGGAGCGCGCCTTTCAACTTTGGCCCACCCAGGGAACGCCACAAAACCCAGCGGGATGGCTGTACACCACCGCCCGACGCAAAGCCATCGACCAGCTGAGGCGGCAGCGAAACTTCGCCTCCAAGCGAGAGGAAATGGTGATCCTCGCAAAGTTGGAGCGGTCGACGGAAGCACAATCCTACGACAAGACCCCTGAAGAAATCCCCGATGAACGCTTGCGTCTGATGTTTACATGCTGCCATCCAGCCCTTTCCCAAGATGCGCAAGTAGCCCTGACACTTCGCACCCTCGGAGGGCTCAAAACACTCGAAATCGCACGGGCCTTTTTGGTCAAAGAAGCCAGCATCGCCCAGCGCATTGTTCGGGCGAAACGGAAAATTCGGACCTCCAAAATTCCCTACAAAATCCCCGGCCCCGACGATCTCCCGGAGCGCTTGTCAGCGCTCATGTCCACCTTGTACCTCATTTTCAATGAAGGCTATGTTTCTACGTCGGGCAAGAACTTAACCAACGTCAGTCTGGTAGACGAAGCCATCCGCTTGGCTCGCACCGCAGCCAACCTCTTGCCCCATGAGCCTGAACTCCTTGGTCTTCTTTCTTTGATGCTGCTTCACGACGCCCGCCGCCCCGCGAGAACAGGGACTGAGGGAGAACTCATTCCCCTGGACAAACAAGACCGAACCCGATGGTCCGAGTCCACCATCCGTGAAGGGCTCGCGGTCCTGGGGCGCGCCTTGGCAAGGCGAAAGGTCGGGCCCTACCAAGTGCAGGCGGCGATCAGTGCCCTCCATGCCGAGGCCAAAACTGCTGAAGAAACGGACTGGCCACAAATTGCTAAGCTTTACGAGGAGCTGGCCCGCCGCCAGCCCTCCCCCGTGGTCGAGCTCAACCGAGCCGTTGCGCTTTCTATGGCGCACGGCCCCGAGGCCGGGCTCCCCATCCTCGAACACCTGGGCCAGGAGGGGCAGCTCAAAAACTACCAGCCCTATTACGCCGCCAAAGCTGATTTGCTTCGTCGCGCCGGTGCCCACGAAGCGGCAGGGCTCGCCTATCAAAAAGCCATCGAGTTGTCTGGCAACGCCCAAGAGCGCGCCTTCTTGGCCCATCAGCAAAAAGAGCTTGGCGAAAGCTGATCCCTATTGCCATCAGACGCCGCGGGAGGATGGGGCGTAGAACCCCTCCTTGTGCCATGGCTGGTCGAATTTTCGAGGGCCCGATCGTCTCTTGGGTGTCTACGCGACAACGGAGGAAAACATGACACGCATTCAGGGAAAATTCGTTTGGTTCGAACTCATCACCGACCGCATCGTCGAAGGCGAAGCCTTCTACACCAAGCTCCTTGGCTGGACGCTGGCGCCCATGCCCATCGGCGGAACCATGTACGACGCGTTCAAAAATGGCGATACCGCGATCGGTGGCTTCGTCAAACCCCAAGGCGACCCTAAGAAGAGCCACTGGGCATCGTATTTGTCGGTCGAAGACGTGGATGACCGTCGAAAGGCCGTCCTAGAGGGCGGAGGCCAAGCCCCCGCACCCGCATTTGACCTTGCTGAGGTGGGGCGGGTCGCGCCGGTTGCCGACGCCCAAGGCATCCCCTTCATGCTTTTTGCCAGCGCCCACGGCGACCCCGAAGACCAACCTTCGGTCGTCGGCGGCTGGCATTGGAACGAACTTTGGAGCAGCGATGCGTCAGCCGCCGCCGCCTTTTACCAAAAAACGCTCGGCTATGAGGTCGACACCATGGCCATGCCCGAAGGCACCTACTACATCCTCAAAACAGGCGGCGCCCCCCGGGCGGGCGTGCTTCAGATCCCAAGCGCCCAAGTCCCCACCAAGTGGCTGCCCTACGTCCACGTCCAAAACTGCGACGACACGCTTCGACACGCGGTCGAACTCGGAGCCACCAAAAGAAAGGACTGTACCGACATTCCCGGTGTGGGTCGTTTTGCCATTTTCACCGATCCCACCGGCGCGACCTTAGGCATCATCAAACCCCAAAGGCCGTAACCTCCCCCGGTCTTTCAGCCCAGAACCAGCAAACTGAACACGAGTATCGTCAGCGCCGCCACGCCGTTCAGCCAAATCCCTGCTCGCGCCATCTGGGGAATGGTGATCATCCCCGAGCCAAACACGATGGCGTTGGGCGGGGTCGCAACCGGCATCATGAACGCGCAACTGGCGGCCATGGCCGCAGGGATCATGAGGAGCTCACGGTGTACCCCGAGTCCCGGGGCGATGCCGGCGAGAATCGGAACCAGGGTTGCGGTGGTTGCGGTGTTGCTGGTGAGCTCGGTCACAAAAACCACCGTGACCACGACCAGCAACACAATGGACCACTGGGGAATGGCTCCGAGCCCCGACAAAGCGGTTCCGATCAACTGATCAACTTTGTTGCTGGCCAACGCAGAAGCCAAGCTCAAGCCTCCCCCGAAGAGGAGCAAGATCCCCCAAGGAAGCCTCGACGCAGTGTCCCAATTCATCGCAAAAACGCCCCGCGCCCGGTCAACGGGTATCAAAAAAAGGATACACGCGCCCATCATCGCAATGCCTGCGTCGCTCAACCCGGCCAATGGAGTCACCGAATGTAGCTCAAACCGAGCCAACAGAGGACGAAACAACCAGCCCAGCACCGTAGCGCCAAACACGAACAAGACCACCCACTCCCCACGCCCTACGGGCCCCATCTCGCGAAGCTCTTGTTTGAACGAGCGACCATGGGTTTCTCGATGCACAGCCCCAAGCGGATAAAAAACCTGCGTCAGGAGAAACCAAGTCAGCGGAAGAAGCACAACGACCAAGGGCAGTCCGAACTTCATCCACTCCAAAAAACTGATGTCGCGTTCGAAATGCTCGCGGAGGTACGAAACCACAAACAAGTTGGGCGGACTTCCGACAATCGTCCCCATTCCGCCAATCGAGCACCCATAGGCAATGCCCAAAAGCGACGCGATGCCAAAGTTCTGGGCTGCATCAAGGGCCCCTTGACCCGCAGTACCGGGGTCATCTCCCGAACCAGCGGTCTTAAGAACACTGGCCGCGATGGGCAGCATCATAATCGCGGTGGCGGTATTCGACACCCACATGCTCATCACCGCGCTGCTGATCATAAAACCACCCACGATGTTGGCCGGTTTTCCCCCCACAACACTCAGGATCAAAAGCGCAATTCGACGGTGGAGCCCAAAACGCTCCATGGCGAGGGAAAGCATGAACCCGCCCATGAAAAGAAAAATGAGCGGGTGACCATACGGTGCAGCCGCAGCCTTGACCGTTGCACCGCCAAGGATAGGGAGAACGGTCACGGGCAAAAGCGCCGTCACCGAAACGTGGACCGCTTCCGTCAACCACCACACGGCCATCCAGGCGGCCAAAGCAGCCGACACCCGGCCGGCGTGGGTCATGGTTGGCAGACCCGACATCAGCAAAAAGACCAAAACAGCCGAGCCAGGCCCCAAAAAGCGTCCCGCAGCCTGAACCCGTGCTGCGAGCCCCCGCCCTTTCGCGCCCGCGTCCTCCGACTTGCCGGCCGAAGGCTCGCGCTCAGACCCACGCCCCACCATCAGTTCACCTCCAGGCCCCGGGGCGTCAGGCCGCGTTCCGTCCACCCGAGCAAAAAATCAACGAGGAGCGCAAGCAGTGCCGCAGGAATCGCACCGGACAAGATAAGATAAGTATCGCTCAGCTGAAGCCCGGTCAGAATCGGCTCGCCCAGCCCGCCCGCCCCAATGAAAGCGGCCAAAGTGGCCACGCCCACGCTGATGACCATCGACGTACGAATGCCCGCCATGATCGTGCGGGCCGCGAGGGGGAGTTCGACCCGGACGAGAATCTGCCCGCGTGTCAGGCCAATGCCACGGGCGGCCTCTAAAAGATCCGGATCGACCTCGGTGATGCCGGTGTATGTGTTGCGTAAGATCGGCAAAACGGCGTACAAGAAAAGCGCCGCAACCGCCGCGTTGACGCCCAAACCCAACCCCGGAATCGGGATCATAAACGCGAGCAGCGCCAAACTGGGAATGGTTTGGAGCACGCCCGCAATGCCAAGCACCCCTTTGCGTAATCCCTCCGACCATGTCATCGAAATGCCCAGCGGCACCGCAAAAAGCGTCGCGAGCGCCACCGCCAAGACGGTCAAGAACAAGTGCTGCCACGTCAAACGAAGCGTGACTCCAAGCCGTTTTCGCATCAAGGCCAAAAAGCCCACACTTTGACGGGTCTCGCCTTTTGGGTTGAGCGTGGCCTCTGGCGCTGGTGTTGAAGCCGAATCAAGCAATCTTTCGCTCACCAAAAACTCACGCGCCGCTTCCGAAAAACTGAGACCATCCGTCTCCACCCGGTGATTGAGATGCTGCATGCGCGCATCCATGAGACGAAAAGCAAGCCGTCCCAAGACCTCTTCGATTTCGGGGTGAGCGTCCAGGGCCGCTTGTCTTACCAGCGGCGCAGCGTTGTAGGGGGGAAAGAAACGCCGATCGTCTTGGAGCACCCGCAACTTGTACCGAAGGAGTTTGCCGTCCGTCGTATACGCATCAATGACATCAATCTGTCCGGCAACAATGGCCTCGTAGGCAAGGCCGTGCTCCATGCCCTTGAGCTCTTGGAACTTCAGGCCATAACTCTTTTCAAGACCGGGGTAGCCATCTTCTCGATTCAAAAACTCCATGCTGACACCAGCCTTAAGGCCGGGGCCGTGCTCCACCAGATCGGATATGCGCCGAATGCCCAGTGCGTTTGCCTTAGCCTCGACCATAGCGAGGGCGTATGAGTTGTTCAAACCAAAGGGATCGAGCAGTGCAATTTGGTACGCTTTTCGAAATCGACGCTGGACATGAAGAAAGGTCTGTAACGGATCATGAACCTTCTTGGTCTCCTTAAGAAGAACCGCCCACGCCGTGCCGGTGTAGTCCGGGTACAAATCTACTTCGCCGTTCTTGAGTGCGGTAAAACAAATTAGCGTGCCGCCAAGCCCCATTTTTCTTTTGACGGGAACCTCGGTATGGGCCTCAATCATCTGGGCCATAAGCTCCCCGAGAATGCGCGACTCCGTGAAGCTCTTGCTGGCCACCACCAGCGGTTTGGTTTCGGGGCCCGCATAGGCACTATTCGCCACCACCAGCAACACTACACCGACACTCCAGATCAGCGCCCCTCGCACGCCACGCACAATATAACGGTCCGAGAAATTTGAAGGTCGGAGGCGGCCTTGCGCAGCGATCGACGGGGAGAACCCGCCTGCTGCACACATCCGCTCGCAAAGCTCGCTTCCGTTTCTTAGAACCAGACGCATCATCACGAGCCCTTCAAACCGAACCCCGGCGAACCAAGTGTTGGCTTAGAAAATCGCGCACAAACGGCGTTTGAGGAGAAGTTCGAAATTCGTCCTCCGTACCCACCTGCAAGAGCTCACCCTCGTGCATGATGGCAACCCGACTCCCCAACCGAAAAGCCTCCTCCATGTCGTGAGTCACAAGAACAATGGTCTTTTGGACTTTTTCTTGGAGGGCAAGAAACTCATCGTGAATATCTTTTTTGGTCATCGGATCCAGCGCCCCAAAAGGCTCATCCATGAGTACATATGCAGGGTCGAGGACCAAAGCGCGCGCAACCCCAACTCTTTGTCGCTGACCACCTGAGAGTTCTGCGGGGTACCGCCCACGAAACGCTTCGGGGCTTAGGTTCACCAAGCGCAAGAGCGTGTCCACACGCTCAGCCACATCCCGCTCCGCCCACCGTTCTACCCGGCCAAGCAGTCCCACATTTTCGGCGACCGTCATATGGGGAAAAAGGCCTCCGGTCTGAATGACGTACCCGATCCTTCTTCGTAAGCGGATGGGATCGAGCGCCCGGACCTCCTGCGAGCCAACGTAAATGTGACCCCCAGTCGCTTCAATTAACCGATTGACCAGTCGAAGCGTCGTCGTTTTCCCACATCCGCTGGTACCGACCAAACACAGGATCTCACCATCTTCTACCCTCAGATTGAGACTGCGAACCGCCGCGACCGATCGACCACGCCCATCGACAAAGCTCTTGCTGACGTCTTTGAATTCAATCAAGGCGGGGCCGCGGTCGGCATGTATACCGCGTCCGACAAGCCCTCGCTAGGGTAAATCGGGTCATGGGCCCCCGCCCGCACAGGTTTTGCACCAGAATTGGACGATGCCTTCGCCCGACCTTCGGCACTTCGCAACCCCAAGACAACAAACTGAACCGTATGCAACTCAGCAGTGCAAACAAACCCACGCACACCTCGTCGGTTGCCAGAGCCCTATTCGGCGGTCTCTTCAAGTTGGGTGCCATCGGCGGCATGGCCTTTTTACTCGTGATCCCCACCAAGATGATTCAAAAACTGGTCGACGAACGAGAGGCGCGCATGGTGGAGGTTCGAAGCGAACTCGGCCGAACCTGGGGGAACGGGGTCACCTTGAGAGGTCCGTTCCTGCGCATCCCGACGACAAGCTCCGCAAAATGGCAGCACCTCGTGGCTGAGGAGATGAAACTCAGCGGCAGCCTCGAAGCGCTGGAGCGTTATCGAGGCCTTTACCGTTATCCGACCTACGCCGGCGAGCTCACCCTTGAAGGGCACTTTCGCATTCCTCAGGGGACAGACTTGCGCCTCGAAGAGGCCTCGTGGTTCGTGCTTGTCGAAAAAGGCGACGCGCGAAACGTACGGCTGGAGCTCACTTTTGGCGCCGCCAGCGTGCGCTCTGACTTCAAAGAAAACGTCTATCGCGAAGTCCCGTTCACACTGGAGGCCCCTGTCACAGTTGAATCAACCCTCAAAAGCCCCATCGTTCATTTTTCGGCCCGCCTCGCGGTGACGGGCGCCGAATCTTTTCAATTTGCGCCCATTGGACGACGCGCATCTTGGAGCCTGTCATCGAACTGGGCCCACCCAGGCTTTGTCGGTCAGCTGCCGCAAAAACGAAAAGTTGAAGAAACAGGCTTTCGTGCCCGCTGGGACTTTTTGCATTCCGCACCCTCGGGCCCCCTCCTGCAAGACCCCCGTGAACTCCCCCGACACCTAGGTGAAGAACCGGCCAGCGGTGTCCGGTTCGTGACCCCGGTCGGCCAATATGCACTCGTCACGCGCCTGGTCAAATATGCCCTGTTTGTGGTGCTTCTGACCTTCACGACCTTCTTTCTTTTTGAAATCACCCAAAAGCTTCACGTCCATGTCGTGCAGTACACGCTTGTGGGCTTGGCCCTGGTCATCTTTTACCTGCTGGTTCTCGCCCAAAGTGAGCACATGCGGTTTCAGCTGGCATTTCTTGTGGCCGCAGCAGCGGTGGTCGCCTTGGTCACGGGTTACACCCGCGCAGTCCTCGGCACGACCAAAAACGCCCTCATATGCGGCGGCTGCCTCAGCGCCCAGTACGCGGTCCTCTTCATCACCTTGACCCAAGAGCGGACCGCCCTCCTGGTGGGATCGTGGGCCATATTCTTAGCCCTCGGCGTGGTCATGATCGTGACGCGCAACATCAATTGGTCAAACGTAGCCGCCGCCGCTGCCCCACCCATGCCAAAAGCCCCCACAGAGCCGATCCAAGAAAAACCAACACCTGGCCAAGAGCAATCTCACTGATCGCCGAGTGCGGCTCCGGCTCGGCGCTTCTAACACCGAGTGACATCCACCGCGGACGCACACAGACTGTGCTGAACATGCGGCAACAAGCATTGCTTGCGGTCACAAGGCCCCTCGATATTGGATTAGTTCGTACGTACCGAGAACATTCATTCCGGACAAAACGTCCAGAATGTAAACCGAAGCGAGATGACCGGCGCAGCCAGGCGTATCATAGTGAGAAATCCGAATCGACGACGACGTACCGCCAATCCGGGCTGAGAAAATCACCGTCGCGTCGTCAAAAGAAACGGGTTCTGTGTTGCACTCCTCTTTGTTGATTTCGGCCTTTGCCTGTTCAACGACAGACTTTTCACCTTCGGCCAAAGGCCGTTTGTGTCCGGGGATTCTTTCGATGGATCGAACGTCGAAACCTGCCGAACTGGCAATAACAGAGTACGATGTATGTTGGTTAGGCTTAACCTTGTACACGGCAACGCCCTCATTCGATTCGCAGTGATCAGAGATCGCATCAAAGAATTCATCGGGGACTCCATCAACCATCTCATAGACAAACTTAGAGTTCTTAGTTCCCTTCGACCCGACATCACATCCTTCGTGTTCAGCGTCCATGTGCTCAAAGCCTGGAATGTAGCGAGTCTGCATGACAGACGTTCCGCCCTCCGAACCTGTTTCGTCTGCGAGCACCTCGAAGAAGCTGGCATCGTGAAACATCGCTGCATCAGGGCTCTTGCTTAACAGGCTAGTGAGACGAACCCGCGACGGCCAAAAGCTCTCCTTCTTAGAGGAGTCTTCACGAAAGGATCTCAGATAGACATTTCCGGACGGGTATAACTGTCCGAGATAAATCGTCTTTACGATTTCCCTCAGCTGCTCACGGTCGTCCTGCGATTCGGTACCACTGGCTCGGACAACGCCCGAGGGAGGCGCCCGAGGATGATTGGATTGAATGGGTGCACGACAAGCTTCGACGCTGAGTAGAAGGATCGCTATGAAAACTGTGTTTTTGAGCGGCGTCCCGATTCCTACCAGATCTCTCATATCGACTGTGTTCCTAGCGTAAGAATTCTCGTATTTTCTGTTGCCATGGAGGGCCTCAAAGCAAAGGAAACCATTCGGGTCAGGACGGCCACGTCGGACATTTACTGAGGTAGGAAGCATCTTGAACTCGCGTGTCGACCGTGAGCTCGACGCCTAAAATCTTCTCTACCTTGGGCCTGAGGCTGAGAACCCGTTCTAGAGCTTGCTTCGTCTTCAAGCCGCGTGGCCTCTCCGATTGTCCTTTCTCATCAGCATCAACAAGTATGCGGCGAACTGCCTCGGTCATGAGTTCGACCTACCTCACCGCAACCGATGAGCAAACTGGGGGGCAGTATTTGGGCAGTACCTAAGAGACCAATAAAAAAGGGTGGTTGACCTTTCAGTCAACCACCCGAGAATCTTACCCAACTTAGTAGCGGGGGCTGGATTTGAACCAACGACCTTCGGGTTATGAGCCCGACGAGCTACCAGACTGCTCCACCCCGCAGCGAAGGCCGGAGTGTACGTAGGAACGGCGCGACGTCAATCAAAATATCTTGGATAATGTGCTCAGAGACGCTTATCCAGACAGTGGAAGGGGAATCCCAGCTCGATCGGCGCGACTCGGCAGACTCCACCGACCAGATGGCTAGCCCAAAATCTGTTGAAGCTTGAGCGCCAACGACATGTCGCCTTTGATCTTCAGCTTGCCCGACATGAAGGCCATTTGGCCATTGAGTTTGCCCTCGACCAGAGCCACAAAGTCTTTGGCGGTCATGGTCACGGTGACGCCGGGCTCATCGATAGAGCCGGCAGACACAAAGTCTGCGGTTTTGGTCAGGTCCACAACCCACGAACCTCCGCCGTCGCCGGTGATCTCAAACTGGTAGGCGTTGTTGATCTGCTGGACGACCTCGGGCTTGGCAGCCAGGCGTTCGGGAATATGTTTTTCGAAGACTTCCTGGCAGGTCAATTCGCTCATGTTTTTTTGGTTCCTTCCTCGTTTCGCGGACACCTTCGGTGCGCGGATGTATGACAGCGAGAGACTTTGCCAACCGCCGGGGGCGGTGTCAAATCGCCTGCAGAAGGGCAGCGCTTTGACCCTTTTCTCATCCGTGTGAGATTCTGGGGTAAGCGAAGGAGATCGGCGTACCGCGACCGAACCCCAATGTCGGACGGCAGCCAAAAGAACATCAGCATTTATGAGGTGGGACTCCGAGATGGCCTCCAAAACGAGGCCGCCTTCGTTCCCACTGCCGACAAGATCGCCCTGGCGAATGGCCTCGCAAACGCGGGGCTTCGACGCATCGAGCTGACCAGCTTCGTCTCGCCTAGGTGGATTCCGCAGCTCTCGGATCATGAGGTCTTTGCCGCCGCCGTGCCCCGAAGAGCAGGAATCCGCTACAGCGCCCTGGTGCCCAACCAGAAAGGCCTGGATGGTGCCCTTCGGGCCGGGCTCGAAGAAATCGCCATATTTTTGTCGGCGTCCGAGGCCCACAACCAAAAAAATATCAATAAAAGCATCCGGGAAGCCCTGAAAGTCCTTCAAACCGTGACCCACCAGGCGATGGCCCACAACCTCAGAGTGCGTGGTTACGTCTCCACCGCGTTTCACTGCCCCTTTGAAGGACCTGTCGCCCCCAGTGCAGTCCGGACGCTCGTCCAGGCGCTTCTCAGTTTTGGGGTGTACGAAGTCAGTCTCGGAGATACCGTCGGCGCGGCGACGCCCAGGGATGTTCGGTGTTTGCTTGAGATTCTCAAGGCCGATGTGCCCTTCGAAAAGCTGGCGCTGCACATGCACGACACGCGCGGGACCGCTTTGGCCAACGTACTTGCGGGGCTCGACGCCGGCATTCGCACCTTCGACACGGCGTTCGGTGGTCTCGGCGGTTGTCCCTACGCCCCCGGAGCGTCCGGAAACCTCGCAACCGAAGACCTCGTATACATGTTGGGCGGCATGGGCCACGACACCGGAGTCGACCTTTCTGCCCTCATCGAAACCTCGAAGAGTGCCCAGGAGGCCGTGCGGAGATCGCTGCCTTCAAAAGTCTTGCAGGCCGAGCTTTGCCGCCCGTCACCCAAATAGTGCGGTTATCGGCTCACTTCTTTGGTAGCCGCACGGCAGGAATTCAAACCGATCAGCGCTCTAGGACCGGGCCAGGGTCAATATCACCCAGTCTAGGGGGCCTGGTTCTGGCTCCGAAGAATCGCGAGGCAGTCGTGAATCAACCCAAGGGCGGCGTCCTCGGTCCCATAACTTTGCTGCAACAACGTGAACGACTGACCCTCGTTGGTCTCAATGGTCAAGCCTCCGGCCGCGCCACGAAGGGGATACAGCGGATCCCCCGGCTCGAGAACTTGAGGCCCCACTTTGGCCTGAATGCTCCCGTCCGGCAGCTTCTGGAGGTCCCCGACCAGCCGGTAGTGCCCCCCTTCTTTGGCGGCCTCGCGAATCACACTGTCTTCGACCGACTGGGCACCCGCACGCTCGACGTCAACCACGCGAAGGGCTCCACCCATCCACACGTTGGCCAGTAAGGCCAGCTTGGCGGCCGCATCCCAGCCGTCGAGATCAAGAACACTGTCAGCCTCGGCAATGCCTTGCGCCTGAGCGCGCGCCAACCCGCGAGAACGGGTCGAGCCCAACTGCACCGACTCAAGAACCACCGACGACGTGCCGTTGAGGACGCCCCGGACCCGAGACACCTCTGGGCCCTGCATCATGGACACGAAGTTCAACACCGGCAGGCCATCTAGCACGGTAGCCTCGAAGCGGAACGTGGCCCCGGTCTTCGCCGACCGGTGCCGAAGGTCGCGGTATCCAAGAACGATGGGGGACTTGTTTGAGGTCACGACATGGATGCCCATATCGAGTGCGGCGCGAATGAACGTCAGCGCAGGCTCTCCACTTCGAATATTTTGGGGCACACATTCCACCAGCACATCGGGCCGAAGCTCTTCGAGCAAAGCCTTCACATCCGCGGGCGCGGAGTCACCGAGGTCCGCGGCCTCGACCAAATTCAAGGCCAAGGATGGATCGAGGCCTCCGGAATCGGCCTTACGACCGTGATGGGCGGTCAATACGGCCAAAAGCTGTACCGGGCACTGAGGATGCTCCCGAAGCTGTCGCAAAAACGAGCGGCCAAGGGATCCCGCGCCCACAAGCACACCACGAAGGCGGGTCTGAGGGGCCTCCCGAGCCGGGGGTTCGGACGTACTGCTCATCATGAACGAGGCCACTCTTACCGCAATCACGGTTTGGCCAATAGGCTGTTGTTTCCCGACACCGGGGGCGGTAAACCCCAAACTCACGTTTCCCCACCGCGGATGGGGTCGCGGAGCGAATCGGGCTCACAACCCTTGACCAATGGGGCACGCTTCCCTTCCCCTTATGACGACAGGAGATTTTCGGTGAGACAACCTTTCCCCGCCATGGTCGCACTCGCCCTGCTGATCTCGCCCGTGCTTTCATCGTGCAAGCGCGCCCAGGCCAAAACAAAACAGGTCGGCGACAAACTGCGCGCCTTCATCATCAAGGACTGTGAGCAAGGTGACCGGTACTGCCAGGTATGCAGCTTCGGCGGAAAGCCCACCATTATGGCCATTGCCGACATTGACGATACCGCTTTCGATGCCGATCTCACCGAGATTCAAGCCCTTCTTGACCAACACGCAGCGTACGGCCTCACCGCATTTGCGGTCTTGGGAACCTTCAAAGAATCTCAGTTTGTGGCGCCCCCCAACGAGGAAAAAGCGCTGAAGGCACTGGCGGCAAAGAAAAAGGCACTCAAGCTGAAATTTCCGCTCGTGGTCCTCCCCGCCTCCCTCACCGAGGCCGAGAAAAAGCACTACACGCCATTCAGCAAGAGCTACGAAGTCTCAGCCAGCAGAACGTTGTTCTTCGCCGGGGCGGACAACCGCATCCACGTGGCGGAGATCATCAGGCCGAAAGAAAGCAAAGACCAATTCAAGGCCCTCGCCGCCCAAGTGAAGACCGCCCTGGCGCGCCATTGACCTGTGGCCCGTCGGACTTCGCTCCGAAGCCCACCTTCATGCGTTTTGGCCCGCGGAGGGTGTCGTCTTGGGCCCTCACCGGATTCCTACTCATCGCCGCGTGCCAGCGCGGCTCGAACGAGCCCGCGGTGCTGGGCAGGAGCCCAATAAGACCCCTTTCAGAAGAGACCCGCGCACGCTGGTCAGCCCTCTTGCCCACCCTCGAAATTCATCCGCTTCCTCGACAAGGGCCAACGCAAGTCGCCCAAAAGCTGGTCCCGTGGGCATTCGAGGCCAAGGCCAAGTCTTCGGCCCCCACCGCGCTCGTGGCTTTTTGGGCCAGTTACTGTCCCCCGTGCCTCGCCGAAATGCCCACTTTGAACGCCCTTCATCGAGCGGGCCAACGCGTTTTGGGTGTATCGCTCGATGCCATGGAGGACATCGGAGCCGCCCAAACCGCCATGGAACGTCATGATGTCCTTTACCCCAACGCCATCGTGACCCGGTCGTCACTCCCGATCGCCGGCCGAGCCCTCCCGGAGGGCCTCCCTTTCACCCTTGAGATGAATCGTGAAGGAACCGTAAACGGGCGGATGGCATTGTCGCCCTGAAGCCGCCCCTTTGGAGCGCCACACCGCCCCTCCTCTCTCCCAGGCATTGTGGCCTCGACACCTCCACTCGGCTCGCCTCACATGGATTGCCGAGACCATCGAGAGGAACGCGCTTGACGAGGTTTTCGGACGGGGCCATGCTCCGCGCCGTGGTGATAAAAGTCCAAAACCTATCGCTCTATGTCCTCCCCCTGTGCGTCGGTGCATTCGCGTGCGGCGGCCAAAGCCAGCAACGGGCACGTCCCGCCCAGCAGGCGGCGGCATCGGGCCCCGTTCCGATCGCGGGAGAAGGATCGCCCATTCGGGGGGGAGAAAAAGGAATGACCCGACACGTGCGAACGTCAGACCTCGACAAGGACGGACGGCCAGAGGTCTTCAAGTACTACCGCAAGGTCCCAGATCCTGACCGGCCCGGTGAACAGAAATTGATTCTCTCCCGACAAGATGTCGACCTGACCTGGGACGGGCGAATCGATATTTGGCGCTACTTCAATGATGCTGGGGTCGTAGAGCGAGAGGAGTGGGACACCGATTACGACGGGAATGTGGACGAAATACGCCACTTCGAAGAGGGCACCATCATTCGTTCGGAGCGCGATCGAAACAACGACGGTCGGCCCGACGTAACCCGCTACTACAAAGCCGGAAAACTCGAGCGCAAGGAAAGCGACACCAACGGCGATGGTCAGGTCGATCGCTGGGAGTACTACACCGGTCGCGTCCTGGACCGCGTAGGCGTCGACAAGGATCACAACGGTACCGTCGACACCTGGGCGAAAGCCGAAGCTACCGCGAAGTAGCCCGCGATTTCATCCGATGGGTCCCTCGGATCACTTCGACATGCTGCACGTCAGCCTGTAGACAAACGTAACTTTCAGCCCAATTCGGCCAAGCAAGGCCCCGGGCGCCGAAGCGAAGTGGGCCACCTGTTCCCTCCGCTCACCGACACACCACGCAAACCTGCTTCGGATCTACGCCGGTGAGCTCCCCGAACGCCCTCGAGGCCCGGGCCAGCCCCGGCCGTCGTGAAGCAAGTTTCAAGTGCGGGTGAGAAAACGGCGTGGCGAGGGTTTCTCGTTGCAGACCACCGCCACGTGGATCATCTTTTTCATGGGATAGTAGACGGCCTCATGAACGGGAAGGTCGCGGTGCGAGTGCTCACGAATCCACTCGAACACGGCCTCTAAATCGAGGTTTTCGTCGGCGGGCTGCAGATCTGCGGCGCAGCCCTCTAAGTGCAGAGAATGGACGGAAGCAGGACGCCCGGCTTTTCGGCACGCCTCGTTCAACTCCAGATTCCGGTAACCCGATATGACGCGCCATCCTGACGGAAAGTGGTCCACAATACGGTCAATGAGCTGACCCAGGCGCTCTAGATTTTCGACTTCCTTCGTTCCGGGCATCAGTCGTTCGGCCAAATCAGAAAACTGGGCATCCACCAAAAAGTCCCCAAGCCGGTAGTGCTTGGAGACAAAACGCGCGCGATCTTGGGCCATAGATGGCCAGGAGCATTTCAGGACTCGGACAGCAGCGCAAACCATAGGACCGCATTTGCCGTGCCACTCAATTAGGGAAACGCCTAGCAGGCGCCCCACAAACCGGCGCAGACTCGGAATCTACATGTCTAGGTTCGCTTTCCCCACATTCGCTCGGACTTTGGCCCGCTGGAACAACTGGTGAAGAAAGACATGAACCGACGGATCTTCCGTCGCTTCGAAATTCAGCTCACCCTTGGTGACGAGCTCCGCGCAAACCTCGAAAAACGTCATCTCCGGGTTTGCAAGGAGGACCTGATCCATCGCTTCTTGGAGCTCTTCCATAGCCGCATCCCCACGCTACCGGAAGGCGGTGCCAGGTGGAAAGCAAGAAGATGGGCTTGAACAAATGATCAGCGTCCGTCCCCATGAGACGGCGCCGCGGCGGGGCCCGGTCCTTCGGGCCCGCCAAAACGGTCCTCGGGGTCAGGCCGGTACGTCGAGGGCTGGGTGCCTGGATAAGGTGGCGGCACAACCCGAAAATCCAGACGAAGGAAGCTCTGGGGATCCACATACATGGACCTGGCTTGACCGTCCCCGCCGTCGGCTGCGGGCGCCGCCCGCACCACCACCGCAAAATGAAGATGCGGGCCCGTCACCCGCCCCGTCTGTCCCACCGCCCCCACAAGCGCACCCTTTTTAACGAAAGCGCCGCGCTTTTTGAGGCGCTTAGAAAGATGAAAATACGCACTGAACACTCCGCCGCCATGGTCAATGACCAGGGTGCCTCCACTGGCCCAGCGGCGGGCGGACATCACCACTTTCCCCTGAGCCGCTGCCCGAACGGGGTCGCCGGTCTTCCCATCGAGATCGAGCCCATAGTGGGTGCTCTTCCGCTTGCCATTGAAGATTCGCCGGGTGCCAAAAAGCCCCGTGACGGGGGTGTTCACCGGGCGTGTCGGACTTCCGCGCAACGTGGGAGGTCCGGGATCGATCTGCCACAGGGCCTTCATCGCATTCCGCTCCCGCTTCAGTCTTGCCCTTAACGCGCGCGACTTTTTCTTCTTGGTGAAGCGACGCGAGACCTTGAGCTCGGATTCTTCAAAACTTCGGTAGACCACAGTCACCGAGGTTTCAAACACGGTCCCCACGAGCGACAAGCGAACCGGGTAGGGTCCGGGTTCGATGTCCACCGGCACCGGCAGGACCCCCCGAAAGACCCCCTTGGATACCCAAAACAACGGAAGCTTAAAGCTGAGCCACTCGATGGTGCCCTTCTTTGTACCCAGAGACTGCGCCTCGAGGTAGACACAAAACACATCGCCCAACCGAGGCTTGGGAGGATCAAAACGCACCACCGCAGCTTCAGAAGCCGCCCCGCCCCCCAACACAAAGCATAAAAGCAAGCCCCCTCGGACCCACTTGGCCGGCCGCCTCCGCCAACCACCGGCCATGGGCATTTTTTCTCTCACCACGACCACCTGGCGCCCCATCCAGCGCGCGCCACGGCTACCCCTCGCTGGTGCCCAACGCAGTCAAAATTTCGCGGGTGGCCGCAGACTTGTTCAGCGTGTAAAAATGGATTCCTGGCGCACCCTTGTCCAGAAGTTCTCTCGCCTGAAGGGTCGCATGGGCAATGCCGAGATCTTGCACCCGAGCGGGATCGTCGGCGCGCCTGTCAAGCTCCGACGCCAACTTGGCAGGGATCGTCGCCCCACACATCTTGGTGAACCGCTTCACTTGCTCGACGTTTTGGACCGGCATCAGCCCCGGAATGATCGGAACCTCGATGCCCACTTGGCGTGCCCTTTTGACAAACTCAAAGTAGTACCGATTGTCGAAAAACAGCTGGGTAATCAGAAACTCCACCCCAGCGTCCACCTTCTTCTTGAGGTTCTCAAGGTCCACACTGGGGGAACTGCATTCAAGATGCCCCTCAGGATAGCAAGCGCCTCCGAGACAAAAATCAAAGCGCTCGCAAATGTACGCGGCCAAATCGCTGGCGTACGAGAACCCGCCCGCCACCGCCTCAAAGCGCTCGGCGCCCCGCGGTGGATCCCCGCGCAGAGGAAGAACATTCTCCACCCCCCCCTCCGCCAGGGCCTCAAGCACCCCGTGAATATCGGCCTGAGACGCCCCCACACAGGTCAGGTGCGCCATGGTCTCCATGCCAAGCTCCCGCTTGATGCGTTTGGTCAGCTCGACGGTCTTCGTTCGGGTCGACCCCCCAGCGCCATAGGTCACCGACACATACGCCGGATTCAACCCCTGAAGCTCCCGAAGAACCTCCCACAGCCGTTTTTCCCCCACCTCGGTTTTGGGCGGGAAAAATTCGAATGAAAAAGCCGGCACCCCACTTCTCAGTTTCTCAACGATCCGCACCCCTTTTTCCTCGGGCGCTCCTCCGACTACGTCAAGAGGAAACCAGTAAAACCAGTCAAAAACCTCCGTGAACCCCCCTCCCCGCCTCGCCCCATACGAGTCTCCCTGAAAATCGCCGCCATGGGCTGAGACGCAGCCGAGAAAACCTATTCGCGGGGTGAAGCCGGCGCACCCGCGATTCGCCGGGATGGGTTCGACCGCCAAATGTAGCCATCCAAAATGTAGTGGGTGACCTGGGGGAGCGCCAACAGGGGGACCACCCATCCGAGCACACTCGCGTCCAGGGAAAAGTGAGGACCCAGAAAAAGAACGTCGTGCTCGTGCCACACGAGCCGATCCCAGGCCGCCTCCTCGAGGTAAGCCAACGCCGCGAGAACCAGATAAAAGGTGAGCCATCGATTCCGGGTGAAGATTCGGGCAACAACGGAACCCGTAGGGTAGCGCGCGCGGTTTCGCCTCCCGTATACCCATACGATCACAAAGTAGGGGACCCCGTGAATGAGTACATTCGTGACGGTGAAGGCCCAATCGCTGTTGGTGCTGATGATGCCCACGCCCCAGCACGCGCCGGTGGTCGCCACCACCACGATTTTCCCGGTCTGCCACCGTTTTGAGCACAGGCGACGGTGCACCTGACGTCCAAAGAACACCACAAAAGCCAACACGTAGAGGGGCCACAGCCCACGCACCACGAGCCTCGGAACCAGGCCCTGAATAAAATCGCCGGGGACAAACCAATCGAAGCGCCGAGGCAGATGGGCATGCCACCACAAAAGAGGAAAGATGGTGCTGAGATAAATGACTGCGCAGTCGAGAAGCCGGTCCCATCGCGTGAGCTCGGCGTCACGGCGATGGTAAAGCGCAACCCAGCCGTATTGCTGACGCACAAAATGCCAGACCGCCAAGTACGCCAACGCGGTCCAAAACACCCCAGGGGACCACGCATAAAAAAACACCCCTCCGGCATAGGCCAATGCGGGCGCGCCCACGTGAAGGCGCGGGCGGCGAAGAAGAGCCGACCGGTCCAGGTAGGTCCGGTAGATCGTCGCCCACACGTGGGCCACATCTACGAGGAGGACCGCGACAACCCATAGCGGCAGCGGCGTCAATCCACGAGGCGCGAGCCAGGGCTCCAAGCCAAGAAGCAAAAAGGCCGCCACCGCCGGCCCGAGGAACATGGCGAGATCGACCGGGCCAGAAACCAGCCAAACCGAGCCTCCACCTCCAAACAAAGCAGACGGCGCCTTCACATCTGGACTTCGGACCCCGCGCTCGCCCCGGTTCGACGCGGGCGGGGCGCTTTTGGGAAACGGAGTGGAACGTCCAAGGTTTTCGGTGGCCGCGCCGGTTTCGATGGTCGTCACCACGCACACCCGCTCACGTGGGCCGGGGGAACGCGGCCAGAACTTCGTCCGCGGCGCGATGCCCGTGGTAAAACGCCTCTTCGAACAGGGCCACGCCCGACAAGTCGGTGTGGGCAAAATGGAGCGGCCCCTGAGGGAAGACCGCGGACCTTCGGACCTTGTCGCCCAACGTGCCCACCATGGGCCGAACCATGGCATGGCCCCATCGCATCATGTCTATCCGTTCAACCTTTTTTGGAAAACCCATATGGGTTCGGCTGAGCTCCGCGACCACCGGCTGAACCGCCTCTTGAAAATCCAGACCCAAAAGACCGCGATGGGCCGAACGCGCATCGGGTTGAGTGAGGGGCAGATAGTAGGTCCAGACCGTCCGTCCACGGGAGGCTCCACCCTGGTGCGTGGCCACCACGTACCCCAGCGATCGACTTCCGTAGATCACGTTGTCCCAGGCGGTCTCGAACCCATGGTAACCCGGACGGCCACGAAGATGCACGTTGGCCACCAGCCACGGGCTGTAGCTGAGCGCGGGGGACGGAAGCTTCGGATAGCCACGCACCATGCGCTTTCGCAAAAACGCGGGGACCGCCAAAATCACCCGCTCCGCGACCCACACCTGGCTTCGGTTCTGAAAAAGTGCGTGCGCCCGTACCCGGACTCGACGGCCGTCGTCGTGAGGCGCAATCTCGTGAACCAGGGAACCGCACTGGACCCGCTTCGGCCCGACCTTCTGGGCGAGGTGCTCCACGAGTCGCGCGTTTCCCTCGGGCCAGGTCAAGAATTCAGCACTCGTTCCCCGGTCCGGATCCATGCGGGCGCAAAAGTAGTGGAGCCCATACCAGGCGCTGGTGTTCTCGGGCTCAAGGCCAAAATCATCCCGGCAAGCGTAGGCCACGTACCAATCCAACAGCGGCGACCGAAAGCCACGCCGTCTCATCCACTCGGCCATCGAGATCTCGTCAAGGGCCACCAGGTCCGGATCATCCGAGGCGTGGGCCAGGGGAAGACAGAACGCCCGCCGCCCGTGGGCATCTCGGTACCGGGCAAGACGCATCACTTCTTCCTGAAAACGGCTGAAAATCTTCGCCTCACCGGGCCTCGCGCGAGACAGCGGAATCAATCCTTGATGCCAGGCCCCTTGATAAAAAACGCGCTCTTGAGGCGCAGCGCAAAGATGGGTCTCCTCGAAGAGAAGTCCGCCCTTGTCCGTTTTTCCTCTCCACGAGCCCGTTTCTTGAAAGAGGGCCAAGAGGGGCTTGTTCTCTTTCAAAGGGGCGGGCACATAGTGGGCCCCCCAAGGATAACGGGTGACCTCCGAGCGCCCCGAAACCGCGGTTCCGCCCAAGATGTCTGCCATCTCCAGGATCTTGAAACGATCGAAACCCCGTCGCCTCAGTTGCCATCCCGCCGTGAGCCCCGAAACCCCTCCTCCGATGATCAACACCGGGATTTCTTGAGGCGGTTGGCTGGGCGGCGGCGGACGAAAACCGTCGCGAAATCGATGTCCGGCTCCCTCGAGCGAATCGACGAAGGACCCCGGCCAGTCCGAGCGCGTCGACGACTTTTTGCACCCACTGAACGAACAAAGCCCCAAAAGCCCGGCAAGCAACTCCCTTCGGGTGACGTCCGACACACTCAAGTTCAGTTCCAGTCGGACCACTCATCTTCGTAGAGTCGGACCAAACGCTGATTGTTCAAACGATTGATGCCTACCGAGACCTGCGCCATGTCCGCCGGGAAGACAAAAAGCCCCGCCAAGACCGGCTCACTCAAAAAACGGAGCGGTGCTTGAGGCAACTTGTCAGGAACCGGGAACGGCGTATGGGCCGCAAGCAAATAACCCCATTCGCCAAAGGAAGGAACCGAAGCATGATACGGGCGCACAAAGAACCCCGCCGCTTCCATAGTCTGACTCACACACCAAAAGGAACGCCGGGCGAACATCGGGGAGGTTGCCTGGACCACCAGGGCACCGTGTTCGCTGAGAACCCGCCGAACCCGATGATAAAAGCCTGTCGTATACAGCTTGCCCAACGAATAGCTGTTCGGATCGGGGAAATCGGCGATGATCACATCCCAGCGCTCACCGCGTTCGAACGAACCGACCAACCAATTCATGGCGTCCTGATTGTGGATGTGCACCCGAGGATCGTGAAGGGAACCCTCGTTCTGGCGTCTCAGAGGCACAAATTCACGACCAAGATCGGTCACCATGGGGTCGAGATCCACCACGTGCACCGTCTCGACGTCGGGGTGTCGCAAGACCTCCCGTACCGCCAGGCCATCACCACCCCCGAGGACCAAAATTCGGCCCGGACCCCGCCCCCCGAGCGACCGAGGCACGGCCATCACCGGATGCACCAGTGCCTCGTGATAGCGGTATTCATCGCTGCTGCTCAGCTGCAGGTTCCCGTTGATATAGAGCTGGAAGCTCCGCCGCCCTTGGCTCACCACGATGCGTTGGTATGACGAGGTTTTGGCAAAAACGATGGGGTCTTGGTACAGATTCTCCTCGGCGAGCGACGTCAACTTGTCACTCAAAACCATGCCCACAACCAAGAGGGCAAAACAACACGCCGATTCGGCGCGAAGAAAGAAAAGATAGCGCTTGCGGGTAAAAGCCGAAGACAGAAGATGGGTCGACCAGTACGCCACCACGCTATTCAGGCAGCCCACAAAAAACGCCCCACGAACCAGCCCCAAACGAGGCACCAAAAAAAGCGGGAAGGCGAGTGCTGCAAGCAAAGCACCGAGATAGTCAGCGGTCAGCACCCGGGAGACCAAGTCTTTGAGCCGATACCGATCCTTTAGAATGCGCATCAACAACGGGATCTCGAGCCCCACCAACACCCCGATGAGGAGCACCACGCTGTAAAGCACACCGTGAAAGAAACGCGCGCGCGAGAAACTCAGAAAAAGGACCGCCGCTGAGGTCCCGCCCACAAGCGCAACCGCGATCTCAACCTCGATGAAGCGCGCCACCACGTTTTTATCGACAAACCCTGAAAGCCACGCCCCCACGCCCATCGCAAACAAGTACACCCCAATGATGGTGGAAAACTGGGTCACAGAGTCGCCGAGCACGTAACTCGCCAACGTCCCTGCCATCAGTTCATAGATCAGGCCGCAGGTCCCAATGACAAAGACGGCCAAAAGGATAGACGGCGCATTCAGCGCGGGTTTGTCGGAGCCTGGAGCCACATCAAACCCTTTGGTCGAAGCGTCACTCACGCGCCAATGGCCGACGCGATAATGATGGAAAGACCGATGACAATCGACCCCAAAAGTACACCGACAGCCACATTGTCATCCTCGGCCAGCTCTTTTTTCAGCGAAAACGGGGCAATTCGCTCTATGAGCAAAAATGCAAGCGCAAACATCACAATGCCAATCAATGCATAAACGACCGAAGCCACCATGTGACCCTGTTGCGTCTCAAAGAACATTATTTTCCTCCTCGATATCCGGAACCCCAAAAAAAGAAACTGCCGCCCCGCCGTCCGCCCGACCGACTGCTCGACGTCCCGCCGGAGCGACTGTAGGCCGCGCTCGGCTTGCGGTCCGTCCCGCCAAAAACCGTGCCGCGGGTCTCGATGCCGATATACATCAGCAGCAAGAAGCCGGCGCCCCCGAGATACAGTTTCGATAAAAAACCGCCCATGCCGCCTCACCCGTAATCGCTTTGGGACCACCGACGCTTCTCGAATGCGTAGTAGCGAAGCGCAAACAAGATCGGTCCCATCCATAAAAGAAAGAGCATCACCAGGGCGTGAGAGCCCAAAAATACGTCGGACTTGGCGACAACGGAGAACGCGGTGGGGAAGGCCCCCTGCCACTCGGGATCCAAGCGAATCGAGTAGCGCCCCGGAAGGAGGCCCCCAAGGTACACTGTCCGTGCCTTACCCCCCTCAGACCAGGCGCTTCCGCCAGAATATCCGCTGTAGTACTGAAGACTGATGCCAAAGGGCGTCGTTTGTTGCAGCGTCTCGTTGATCAACTGGCCACCCAAATAGAACCATGAATTCTTGACGTTCGCGCGAACCGAAATGGCTAGGTTCGATCGACTGCTGAGCTCAAAAATCGGACTCACTTCAGGGAGCCCTTTTTTGGGCCCTTTTGGGCTTCCTCCTACCGAAGACAGCACCACGCGTTTTTCGTACACGGTGCGCTCGTCTGCGGTCACCAAGAAGAAGGCTGCCACCAAGAGAATCAATATGGAGGCTATGCCTGCAATGCGAAGGACAGCCTTGAGCGACGATCCGTGGGGATTGGGCTGGTTCGGGGCCACGCCGATGGGGCGCGGCAGACGCTTTTTCAGGTTGAAGGCCCGAGCCACAGTGTCGGGAGACACATAACGCCCCAACGACCAGGTGACTTCGGCCTGCCCCTGCTCGCGGGAAAGCATCAAGGGGGGGTTGACGTAGTCGAATGAACCCACCGTTTCTCCGACTGAAACTTTCCAGTAAAACTCGCCTCTGAGGCTCTGGACCTGTGGTGACCCCCTCGAAAACAGGGCAAACGATTGATCTTGGTAGCGCGCGTTTTTCGGGCCCGCGGTCACGGAACCCGCAGAAATCGGTCGGACGAAACTCCAGTGGCGATCACTCGACACCAACCACCGGTAGCCCACCTGCGGGCTGTGAAGCAGATACTCGCTCCAGGTGTAACGAATTCCGTCGTAGGTCACACTGCGGGTCAAAAAGCCAAACACCGTCAGGCGCTCCCCCTCGAGCTTGCCCGTGCTCCCAAGCGGAATGAGGGGCGATGGACCCTTGCGCCGGGCGGATCGGAGCAAAGACAGCGGCGTGCCCTTTTGACAGTCCAGAAGCGATTCACACGCGCTGCAACTCACCCGAAGCGCGTCGTCCGGAGCGCGAACCGCGATCTCCGCCCCGCAGTTGGGGCAATTCATCCCCACCGCCCCCGCGGCTTCGGCCGCCGGGGCGTCTTTGAGAACGTCTTTTGCGAACAGATCGGCGTAAAGAAATTGATGGCCTAAAAAGACCTCTTCGACATCGCCACCGGACGCCCCGTAATCAAGGGTGCCAAAAAGCCCGTCCTCCCCCTCTAGATCACAGTAGTGAAGAGACTGTGAGGGGGCCAAGGCAAAGGGGAGCTCACCTTCCGCCTGCGAAAACGACGCCGATCGGCGCTCCACCACGGTGAGTTCCGAATCACCCACCCGAACCCGCTGTCCCACACGGACCGCCGAAAACGAAGGTAGAGCGTGAGGCCCATCCCGCCGAAAGGTCAGGTACACCTTGCCTTGAGCCTCAGCCACCCAACCCCAGACTCCGTTGTCAAAGGAGGCGTACCATTCGTTCCAGGGCCCCGCGCCATGGTCCAATTGGACCCGTCCCACCAACGTGAACGACTTACCCCGGTACCGACCGACGGTCCCGACAGACAAAGGAGAGCCCAAATCCTGGAGCGGGGCGACCTTGCCCAACACTTCGAGCTCGGTGATGTCGTCCCCGACCCGCGCGACCGCACTCGAGCAATAGGGACAAACAGAAAGCAGGGAGGTCCCCGCCTTGAATTCCACACGCCCTCCGCAATTGGGGCAGCTGGTGACCCGAGCCGGCACGTTCTCGCCCTGGCCCCTTACAGCACCCTCTCGCCCCAGGGCAAGGCGGCCGACTGCCCTCGCCCCAGTCAGGCCCTAAGTACCCAGGATTGCCCGGCCGTACGAAGACCAAGGGCAAACCGAAGTCAGGCCAGGCTTTTTTTTCGCGCGACAGGTCTTGCCGCGTGGGCAGCATGACTTCATGCTGTCTTCAGATCCACGGACTCAAGTCCAAGGAGCCAAAACCCGTGCGCGTGTGCTGAGGTCTTCCGGGGACTCGGAAGGTCCGCGAGGGGGCGAGCCCAACACGTTCGGCGTCGCGCGCTTGGAACTTGAGACCGTAGACCGGATCTTCAGGTGAATCGCATGAGCCATCGAGCCTATCTTCATTGTTCCGAGCGCTGCAGCGACGACGTGTACGATCTTTTTGAGGTTCGCTACCGCTGCCCCAAGTGCCACGGTCTCCTCGATGTCGGACACGATATCGAGGCCCTCAAGACCACACCGGCCGAGTCCTGGCGCACGCTTTTTGAAAGCCGCGTCGCGAGCACCCAGTGGCCCTATGGCTCGGGGGTATGGGGCAAAAAAGAATGGGTATGCCCCGAGGTCAAAAGCGAAAATATCGCTTCGCTCTTCGAAGGCAACACCAATCTTTTGTGGGCAGAGCGGCTGGGGCGAGAACTGGGGGTCCCCGACCTCTGGGTGAAGCTTTGCGGCAATTCCCATACGGGATCCTTCAAAGACCTGGGGATGACGGTCCTCATTTCGACCGTCCGAGAGATGCGTGAGCGGGGCCAAGACATCCAAGCTGTAGCCTGTGCGTCCACCGGAGACACGTCGGCCGCCCTGGCGGCCTACGCAGCCACCGCCGGAATTTCCACGGTCGTCTTTTTGCCCAAAGGGAAGATCACCCCGGCCCAGCTGATTCAGCCGCTCGCCCATGGCGCCAAAGTCCTCGAAGTCGAAACAGATTTTGACGGCTGTATGGCCTTGGTCAAAACCATCTGCGAGGCACCAGGCAGCCCGATTTACCTCGCCAATTCCATGAACCCGCTCAGGCTTGAAGGGCAAAAGACCATCTCGGTCGAAATCACCCAACAGCTCGGATGGAAAGTCCCCGATTGGGTCGTGATTCCGGGGGGGAACCTTGGGAACGTATCGGCCTTGGGCGCCGGCTTTGAGATGATGCTCGCCACCGGGATCATCGAGCGTGCCCCCCGAATCTGCGTCGCCCAAGCAGAACGCGCCAACCCGCTTTATCAGTCTTTTCTCAAGGGCTTCACAAGCTTCGAACCGGTGGTGGCTCAAGAGACTGCGGCCAGCGCCATTCGCATCGGCAATCCGGTCTCGGTCCACCGGGCGATCCGTGCCCTGAAACGCTTTGACGGCATTGTCGAGCAAGCCACTGAGGAAGAACTGTCACAGGCCGCAGCCCGCGGTGACCGGACCGGACTGTACAGCTGCCCCCACACCGGCGTCGCCCTCGCTGCGGTTGAAAAACTCATTGCGAAAAAACTGATTGAACCAGACCATTCGGTAGTGGTGATATCAACCGCCCACGGACTCAAGTTCTCGGAGTTCAAAGCGGCTTACCACGCCCAAGCGTCGGGAAGCTATTGCAATCAACCCATCAGTGTTGCCGCAACCGAAGACGCGGTGAAACGGGCCATCAAACTTTGAGCGCCCCGTCACCTATCCCAAAGCGGTTTCCCAAAGCGTGAGCCATTTGCCGAAAAACACCAAGTCCCCATCGGCCTACGAAGTCCTTGGGGTCACGCCGCTGGCTTCAACCCACGAAATTCGGCTGCGGTACCGAAGTCTGAGTAAACGCGCTCACCCGGACCGAAACGGCGCAACCGAAGCAGCGCATGAACTCTTTTTACAGATCCAAGCGGCGTACCAAATCTTGATCGATCCCGAAAAGCGAATGGCCTACGACCGCGATCCCACCGGTAAACTGGAATCCGAGATGGTGGCCGAAAAACTCAAAGCGCGCCGGCGACGCCGTAAAGAACGCCTTCGCCGCCTCTACCCCTAGAGCGCACGACCTAGCGTGAGGCTCTGGGCGGGCGGTCATTGGGCCACGACCGTCCGAAAATGAAAGCTCTTCGGACGGGTCACGGCATGGAACCCAAGATGGGACAAGGAGACACCCTTTCCTGAATCCTTGACGCCCGTCCAGGCAAGCATAGGGTCCAAATAGTCCGCACGGTTCATAAAAACCGTCCCCGCTTCGACCTTTTGCGCCAGCCCCTTCGCGCGCTCGACATCAGAGGTCCAGATGCTGGCGGTCAGACCGTACGGGCTGTCATTGATGCGCCCCAAGGCCTCCTCGTCCGTAGAGACCTTGGCCACCGCCAAGATCGGACCAAAACTCTCCTCACGCATGATGGCCATGCGATGATCGGTATCGGCCACAACCGTCGGCAAGAAAAACCGCCCTCGACCCTCGTGCGTCGCAGGACGCCCGCCCACAAGCACCCGTGCGCCGAGCTCAGCGGCCGACTGCACCTGGGCCTCAAGAAAAGCGGGTGCGCCAGCTTGCGCCATGGGGCCGAGTGACGTTTCTTCACGGCTCGGATCCCCCGGTTGAAAGTCTCGAGCAGCTTCAACCACCGCCTCGATAAAGCGGTCGTATAGCGGCGCCTCCACGTAGACACGTTCTACCGCACAACACCCCTGACCCGCGTTGTAAAACGCGCCATCGGCAATGCCAGAAACCGTGTCCTCGAACGCGCAGTCTGCGGCGACGTAGGCCGCATCTTTTCCGCCGAGCTCAAGCACGACATCAATGAAACGGGCGCGCGCAACCGCCTCGTAAACTTTCCGCCCACCCGCCACCGACCCGGTAAAAGACACCAGGCCCGTCGAAGGGTGCGCCGCCAAAGCCTCGCACACCGCATGATCTGCATGAATCGCCGTGACCAGATCTTGGGGGCCCCCGCTTGCGACCCAGGCTTTTGTGAATTGCTCCGCACAGCAGGGGGTCCGGGAACTGTGCTTGAGCACCACCGCGTTGCCCGCCAAAAGGGCAGCCACGAGCGGATTGATCGGAATCAAGAGGGGGTAGTTCCAAGCCGCAAACACCACAACCACGCCCACCGGCTCGCGCGCAATCCATCGATCAAAACCGGTCTTTGCGGGAAGGTGCACATTCGCCAAAGCCTCCGGCGCCATGGCCAACATTTCTTCTGCCCGGTGTACCATCGCCCGCACTTCGTTTCGGCCTTGGCGCACGGGTTTGCCCATGCACGCGGCAATCTCCACGGCATGGGCACCGGTCTGGGCCTCAAAAGCCCGAAGAAAACGTTGGACGACCGCCTGCCGATGACCAAGCGGCTCTTTTTTCCAGGCCATGTGCGCAACGCGGGCCCGCGTCATCATCCCGTCAAGCTCCGCCACACCACATAGCGGAGCCTCAAACACCGTTTCACCGGTGTAAGGAGACTCCACCGTCAACGCTCCGAGAGCCATCAATGCCTCCCTTCTTGGGGAAGCACCCCTTCGGCCTCAAGGGATGCGACCACCCCTTCACGGTAGGTGGGATAACGTAAGGGTCCCATCAAGCTCTCCCGCACCAAAGAGCGACAGCGTCGACCACCAAGCCGCATTTCCAGGGCTTGTGGCGACATGATCCGCGCGGCGTCGTCGAGCGAAATGACCTCCGGCAACGGCGCTTTGAGGAGCTCACAAGTATAACGCGCCACATCCAGGGTTGGCGCCGGTTCGTCGTCGCATCCGATGGCCAACGGCGGAACACCCTCGTCGAGCATCGCCATCAACAAACGAACCAGATCTTCAACATGGATTCGGCTGGTGGCCGGACCACCCTCGAACAAGATCAACGAACCCTTGGTCAAAGGCTCCCGGAGGGTCCGCCCCGGCCCGTAAATCCCGGCAATCCGAACCACGCGCAGAGGGAGACCGGCTTCTCTGAGTGCCCGCTCGTAGGCGAGCCGACGCCTGCCCCGCTCGCCGGGCTCTCGAGGGGGCACCGATTCATCCAGCCAGTCCTCCGCCGAATACCGGCCAAACGCCCCCGTCGAGGAGCCGTAGACATACGCCTTCAGCGACGGGCCACAAGCCGCACGAATCAACGCAACCTCTTCCTCGCACGAACGCTTGGTCGAAGGCGGAGCGAGGTGCACGACCGCATCCGCCAAAAGCATCGCCTCCCGAAAACTGTCAGGCTGATCCGGCCTCAGCAACACCGGCTCCGCGCCAAGGGCCACAAGCTTCGTCAGCTTGGCCTCGGTGGTCGTCGTCGCACGCACCGGGTTCCCCCGATCAATGAGCCGACGAGCCAAGACCTGCCCAACATAACCACATCCCAAAATCACCACCCGAGGCATCGCGCGGCCACTTTAAGGGTCCCCTGGAGCCGCCGCAAGAGCGCTGAGCGTTCACTGGAGTCATGGTGGATGCGCGCAGATGCCGATCAATGCCGGTGAGGTCCGGGATAAATCCCTCGGTGAACCCGCACCTGCGACGGTCCGTCCGGATACCACGGGCGTACGCCGAGGCGTTAAAACCCCTAAACAGCCCGTTTCCTCAAAGGTGGGGCGACAGCCCCGTCAAAAACACCCTGGAGAAACCGCCTCGGCATCAGCTAGCATCAAAGAGTCGTGCCCAAAGTGATCAAACGGGCCGCGGGTTCAGTTCCCGCGGCAAAATCCCCCACACCGAGGCGCGGTGCATCAGCGCAGCTCAGTCGAAAACCCATCATTGAACGCGAAGAGGTCGACGCGCGCAAAAAAGCCAGCCGCATCATCGCCGAAGCTGAACACCAAGCCCAACACATCATCGAAGAATCGAAGGTCCATGCCGAAAAAATTCGGACCCGTGGATGGAGCCAAGGACAAGAAGAAGGGAAAGCTGAATACACTGAGAAAATCACCGAAGCCCTCCTGGCCCTTGAAAAAAAAGCCGCCGCCCTCGAGGCCGGCTACGTTGCGCTCGTGCGAACCTGTGTAGAAAAGATCCTCGGACAAGAACTGAAGAGCCACCCGGAAGCCGTGGTGGGCGTGGTTCGCAACGCGCTCAACGATGCCCGCCAGCAGCGCGAAATCATCGTCCGTGTGAACCCTGCCGATGCCGACGTCCTCAAACAAAACGAACGACGCCTCCTCGAAAAACTGGCTCGCGCCAACAACGTCGATGTGCGTGAAGACGCATCCATCCAACGCGGCGGATGCATCGTCATGACCGAGCTCGGCACCATCGATGCATCCCTGGATCGCCAACTCCAAGCGATAGAGAGTGCCCTCGACACGGAACTGAACGAATCCCAAGCCGGCCGAGCCTCGAGCGCACCCGAGCTCGATGAAGATGCACTCGACCTCGAGGATGACCCTGGCTACGGCCAGCACGAATAGCGAGCCCTCCGGTGTCAGTGGCCATAGACTTTCAGCGGTACCAGCGCCGTATCGAACGGACCAAGCTTACGCGAATTCGCGGCCGGGTGACCGAACTGACAGGGCTGATCATCAAGGCCGCGGTGCCGGGCGTCCGCATCGGCGAAGTGGTCGAAATCGTCAACCCCGACCGCTCGGTCAAAGCCGAAGTGGTCGGCTTTCGAGACAAGGAAGTGATGCTGATGCCCTTCGGGCGCGCGGACGGCATTGGACCCGATTCGGAGGTCGTGCCCTCAGGCAGCCCGTTCGAAATTCGCTGCGGGGAATCCTTACTCGGCCACGTCGTCAACGGCCTTGGCGAACCGATCGATGGTGGGACCCTCAACCCCGCCCAACTCGAGAGTTGGGGGGTGGAGCGGGACCCACCGGCGCCCCTCGACCGGGACCGCATCCTCGAACACATCGCCTTTGGCGTGCGGGCCGTCGACGGGCTCCTGACCATCGGCAAGGGCCAGCGGGTGGGGCTTTTCGCGGGGTCCGGCGTGGGCAAATCGACGCTCATGGGACAGATCGCTCGAAACACCGAAGCGGAGATCGTGATTTGCTGCCTCATCGGAGAACGTGGCCGCGAAGTGAAAGATTTCATCGAAGAGTCCCTTGGTGAAGAGGGCATGAAAAAGTCGGTCGTGGTATGTGCAACATCCGATGAGACCTCGCTCATCCGCCAAAAATCAGCCTTTGTCGCGACGGCCATCGCCGAGTGGTTTCGTGACAAGGGCGCCAAAGTGTTGCTCATGATGGACTCGACAACCCGCTTTGCGCGCGCCCAGCGCGAGATCGGTCTTGCCGTCGGCGAACCGCCCGCCAGGCAAGGCTATCCTCCGTCGGTCTTTTCCATGCTCCCCCGACTGCTTGAACGCACCGGGAACTCCAGTAAAGGCTCCATCACGGCGTTGTACACCGTGCTCGTCGCCGGCGGAGACATGGAAGAACCCATCTCCGACGAGGTGCGCGGCATTCTGGACGGTCACATCATCCTCAACCGAGAACTCGGAGCGCGAAACCATTGGCCGGCCATCGACATTCTTCCTTCGCTTTCCCGTGTCGCCAATGGCATCATCAGCCCCGAACACCGCGACGCCGCAGGCAAACTACGCGAGGTCCTCGCAACCTACGAAAAACAACGAGACCTGATTCTCTTGGGCGCCTACCAATACGGCACCGACCCCAAAACCGACTACGCCATCGACAAAATTGAAGCGGTCGAGACCTTTTTGAGGCAACGAACCGAAGAATGCTCCGACTACGACGAAAGCGTCGGACAGCTTGTGAACCTGTTCCAATGATGACGCGGCTACCCAAGGCCTAAACCCCGATGGCAAGATACAGACTTCAAGCCCTCCTAGAGATCCGAGAGCGTACCGAAGAAGAGGCCAAAGAGGCTTTTGCACTCGCGACCAAAAAACTCCACGAGGAGGAACGCGTTCTTCTTGAAGCCAAAGCAAAGCTTGAAAAAATGAAGGAGGACCGGGCGCAAAAACGACAGGCCTATTCCGACAAGCTGGCTTCCGGCCAGATGAAAGTCACCGACCAAGCCGCCGCCGACCGCTACCTCAAAAGACTGAAAGACCTGGAGGCGGAACAGCTCGAACGCATCGAAACCCAAGAAGGCCAAGTCGAAGAAGCACGCCAGGCCATGGAGACGGCCAAAAGCGCGCTGGTGGAAGCGACCCAAGACCTCAAAGCCCTCCAAAAACACCGGGAAAAATGGGCCGCTCAGCTGCGCCGCGAGAGAATCATGAAAGAGGAAGACGCTTTGGACGAAATAGCCCAAACGATCTTCCAGACCAGGCCCAAAGAGTGAACACCCTCCGCTTCGTGGACCGCGGGCACGGAGGCGGTCGAAGTATTCATACCTCGGCTCACTTCCATGGCATCCGAAGGAGCCACCGGGGTGGCCGGGAGCCGAGGTCCACGGGTGGGCCGAATTCACTTCGGACCGGGCCCCGTAAGGCCGAATCGGTGGTGACCGATGCGACGTGCATCGACCCCTGGCACGGAGGCAATCGAAACGAAACAGTAAGTGATTTCAATGGATTCAGACTCTTATGGGAGAGGGGGCGCAACTTTTTGAAGACGCTGCGCGATAATGAGCATGGAGGGGGCAAACTTCCCCTTGAAGGAACAGGCGGGAGGCGCGGGCGCTCAGCGCATACGGGTTTATACTAATAAGCCCTGCATCGGGTCGCCTCGAGCTAAGGTGTTTCTTGGGACTTTGGTGCGCCAGCGTGTACGCGGCGCTTGGAGGTAAGGATGAGCCGAGTTGGCGACGACAACAACGAGGCGCGCCGCATGCGCGAAGTCAATGAGGCGGACCGGACCCAAAAGCGCCTCCAGGAAAAGCGCCATCGAGAGGAAGGGGTGCGCCGCTCGTTTAACGAGGTCATGGCGGACCGAACGCGCCAAAAAACAAGCCAGCGCCTCGAGGCGCAAAACCGAGCGCGTGTTTCGGGTGAAAAACACGCGAGCACCAGGCTCAAAGAACAGCTGCTCAAGAAGAAAATGCCCCAAAAGCCCGTTCACCTCGCGCGGCACGCCGCCATGTCTCAAGCCCTCAAGGCCAATCTTTCGGTGCGCCGCAAAGGTCACACGGAAGCGGAGCAAACCTTGGGCATCGAGCGAAACGAAGAGCTGTCCGAGCACCGCGACAAAGAACTCGAAGCGATGGATCGAGAAATTCGAAGCGCGGACGAGCAAGAACTGCTCCGGATGGAGGACCGGCAGCTCGACTCGGGCGACCCACAGGGCCAAGCCCATGGACAGGGCAAGCAACCCGAGCAGGACGGCCGCTCAAACGGGGACCGCGGGGAGCATCGGCCGCAAACGCAAGCGATCAAAAAGGCCAAAAAGACCAAGCGGGCCCACCTGCCTGAAGAGGCGATCCGCGCGCTGGTGTCTCAAATCCAATCGGCGGTTGATCCGAGCGGACGAACCAGCATGCAGATTCAGCTCAAGGGCACGACCTTCGGCGGTGTTAAGCTCAAAATCACTGCCGAAAAAGGCAAGGTCCACTGCACCTTCGAAAACTGCGACAAGCAGACCAAGAACCTCCTGGAAGCCAGCGAGGGCGCCCTGATGCGGGGCCTGTCCAAACGCGGCCTCAGCCTTGCGTCCCTCAAAGTGCTGTAGTGTAGCGCCCGTGTCCGCCCCGCTTGGGGCGCCTGAAGCCCCTCTACGCCGAGCAAAGAGAGGGTCGATACGCTTGCCTCAAGGGGATCGGGAGGGTACGACCCTGGTCCTTGGTCCGCCTTCCGCCAGCACCTCCCCCCCGGAGTCTCCCTGAGGTCACCGCGTACACCCGGGTCGCGCGGGCGTTCGAACCCAGCGATCCCGAACTGCTTAAAAAAAGACCGACCCCGTTCCGGCTCGACGATCTCGAGCGGGTCCCCAAAAAAGTGCAAGCGCTCTATCAAGAGCTCCAACGGCTCATGCCCGCGATCACCTTTCAGCCAGGATTTCTCCAGAAGGTTCGTGATCTGCTTCAAAAAGTGACCAAGATGGATGTCGACATGTGGCTCCACTCGGTCCGCGTACTTGACCGCAGCGAGCTGCGCGCCCTTATCCCCGGAAAGACGTGCCTCGCCATCATCGGCCTATCCCCCGAGCCGGAGAAGGTGCTTCTCGAAATCGACCTCCAGTTCGCCTACCACGTGGTGGACAAGCTCTTGGGGGGACACGGACCCCGCGCCGATGTTCACCGGCCGCTCACCGAGGTCGAAAAGGGGGTTTTTTCCTTCGCTTTTTTGAAGGTCATGATGCTTTTTCGGTCCGAGGTCACCCATATCAACACCACGGCCCTTCGTCTTGAAGACATGCGCAACGATATCCGGGGCTCCGTCGATATTCTGCGACACGAAGAACACTGGGCCTGTGTGGCCTGGAAGATGAATTTCGACCTCGACGTAGGGTACATTCGCGCCCTCATCCCCTTGTCCTTGGTGCACAAACTCCCGGATCGGGGGCCACACAAGGACTCTCCGATGGGACGGAGGCTGCGGGAGCACGTTCGCCAGCGTCTGTACCGAATCCGAGGCATTCGGACCGAAGCGCACATCGAAATCGGTCGCACCCAATTGTCTCGCGAAGACCTCGAAGCCCTCGACCCCGGGGACATCATTCTCCTCGATGCCACCGCCTTGACCGTTAACGAAGACTCCGTCGAGGGGCCGGCCCACATGAGCATCGGGCTCGGCCGCCATGGACGGGTGAATGGGACGGTGCAAACGCGGAACGAGACCCCTCATAGACACCTCGTATTTGAGGTGTCAGAAATAGAAATCCACACCACCCCGGCGGAGCACGACCCCAAGATGATACACGGACAACCGAAGAACCCGGAACAGGCCATGGCCGAGTACGAAGACCCGGAGCGCGTCGAATACGGGAGCGAACAGGACGAAGCCGAGGACGTTCACGACGAAGACTGGGGCACAGACGACGAAAACGAAGGTGAAGAAGAGGAGTACGAGGAAGAATACGCCGAGGAAGGTGAAGAATATGAACACGATGAAACCAGCGAGGAAGATCATGGGGATTCCGCCGGCGCGGGCGCCGACGAACACCAAGAAGAAGACAACCTCATCGAGGCAGAACCCCTTCTCGGAGATATTCCCATCGCGCTGGTGGTCGAACTCGGGCGAGTCCAACTCACCGCCGATGAGATCATTCGTCTCGAGCCCGGACAAGTCATCGAGCTTGGTCGCGCCCCGACCGACCCTGTGGACCTGGTGGTGGGGGATAAACTCTTAGCCAAGGGAGAACTGGTGGAGATCGAAGGGGCGCTTGGCGTCAAAATTCTCAGCCTCGCCAAGGAATCTTCGGAATGAGGTCCGCGGCGGGCGTACGGCGATGGGCGGCGAGACCTAAACAGGAACGCATAAGTTCGAAGCCAGGTGCGAGGCAAAGCCGGGCCCGAGGAGCCAAGGGAGCGTACACGGAAGTACGTGAGCCGGCACCCCAGGGTCCCATGCCGCATCATGCCTGGATCCGGACTTGTGCGTTTTTGTTTCGTACACCCCGCACGCTCCCAGTCTTCCTCGCGCTCATGGCCAGTACCGCCGCTGAGCCCAACGCCCTCGGCCAGGAGCCGGGCCCTGAAAAAGAGCTGCAAAAACCTCCAGCCAAGTCCCTCCCCGCACCCAATCTTGAGCGGTACCAGGAGATGTTTGAAGCATCTGAACGTGACCCACCCGAGGCCCCAGGCATGGAAAAATACGGCTTTGGGGCCGCGTTTTTTCAAATGTTGCTCGCGCTCGGGGCGGTGTGCCTCCTGGCTTACCTGCTCCTCGGAAAACTCTGGCCACGACTCCTTCGGGTCTCTGGGCCGCACGGCGCAAGGCGAATCATTCACATTGTGGATCGCGCCGCCATCGATCAGCGACGCTCCATTTTGGTGGTCGCGGTCGGTGACCGCTACTTTTTGGTCGGCGCCGCAGACCAGAGTCTCTCTTTGCTTTCTCGCCTCGATACCGAAGATGTGGAGACCCTTTTGGCCCGCATCGAAACCTCCCCTTCGCCGATGGGGCGACTCACGTCGTTGTTTCTTAAGGATCCACCAAAGGAGGGCTAAGTGAAATCAACATGGGTCATCACCTGGACTGAGGGGCCCGCACACTGGTCCGTCCCCTGCCGTGCGCCGAAAAGAACAAGGGCCCAAAAGGCGCCCAAACAAACTCGGCCTCCGGCGCCAAAGATCCACGCCCAAGCTCAAAGGTCGCAAAAGCCGAGGCCTCAAGCCACCACGAACCCCCTGACCCATGCCAAGCGGGCGCCCGCCGATGCCCAAAGGCCCCCCGCGCCCAGGCGCACGCAAAGAAGAAGGGCGGCATCCAAAGGGGTTTTGGTCCTCACGCTGTGCGCCGCGGCCCTGGGCACAAGTCTGGTGGCCGAGGAAGCCCACGCCCAGCGACGAAAGAAACAGAAGCTGGTTCCGGCCGACGTGATGCTCAAGCAGTCGGTATCTTCGAAACCCTTGGTGCTCATTGGAGCCCTTGCTCTGTTGTCGCTCCTTCCCTTTGTCATCATCATGGTCACCAGCTTTGTCAAGATTTCTGTCGTTTTGTCTATTGTGCGAACCGCGATGGGAACCCAACAGATCCCTCCGACACAGGTCATCACCGGTTTGGCCATTATCCTCACGGTGTACATCATGGCCCCAGTCGGCCTTCAGATTTACAATCAGTCGAGAAGCATCATCGACCAGCGAAATCAAAAGGCGTCTTTTTTGTCGGCGGAAACCATGGATCTGGTCATCGACGCAGCCGCCAGAGCCAAAGACCCCATGACCGCATTTTTGACACGACACAGCCATGCGAAGGACCGGGCCATGTTCATTGGCATGGCCAAAAGACTTCGTCGAAGCCAGGCGGAGAGGCAAAGCATTGGAAGCAAAGATCTGATGATCGTCATCCCCGCCTTTGTCATTTCCGAGCTGAAAGAGGCCTTTCAGATCGGATTTATTATCTTTGTGCCCTTCTTGGTCATCGACATGATCGTGGCCAACATCCTGATGGCCCTAGGGATGCAAATGCTTTCTCCGACCACCATTTCTCTTCCCTTCAAGATCTTACTCTTCGTGATGATCGACGGATGGTACCTGATCACAAAGGGCTTGATTACGGGGTACGTGTAACCATGGTTCAAGACTTTATCGTCCAGATCGCCAACGAAGCCCTCATGCTCACCCTGGTCATCTCCGCACCGCCGGTTCTTCTCTCACTGCTGGTCGGACTGACCATCGCACTTTTTCAGGCCGTGACCCAGATTCAAGAGCAATCGCTGAGCTTTGTGCCCAAGGTGATCGTTGTTTTTGGCACCCTTGCGATCATGGGTTCGTGGCTGGCGGGAACCATGGCTCAATTTGGCCGCCTGTGCCTCGAAGGTTTCCCAACAGTCGTGGGCAATTGAGCCAAAAGCACGGTCAACCTACACCGCCAAAGAGAACGTACGGACCCCAAGGTGGAACACGCTTCAGGCGCACGGCTCCTCATTCAACAGATGCTGGAGAACAATGTCATCTCCAAGCACATCCTGATGGCGAGCCTCATGTTTGCGCGGATCACACCCATCACGTTCTTGACACCCTTCCTTGGGGGCAAACTCGTACCCGCCCAGACCCGAATGGGGTTGTCGGTCGGTCTGACCATCCTCAGTTTCCCCTTCGTAAAAAGCTACATGGACGGGCCCATAGACATCGATGCCCTGGACTACGTCGTCCTGATGCTCAAAGAGGTGTTTATTGGCTACGTCATTGGCTTTGTCGCCTCTGAGCTCTTTTTTGCGATGGAGGTGGGCGGACGCGCAGTCGACATTATGCGGGGCTCAAACATGGCAGAAGTGCAAGTTCCCGAGCTTAAGTTTCGCGTCTCCCCCATTGGCCAGTTTGGATTCCAACTGCTGCTGGTCGTATTCTGTGCGCTCAATGGCCACGGCTTTTTTATCGAGGGTGTCATCGACAGCTTCCGGATTGTCCCCATTGACGCGTGGCCGACCCTCAGCAGGGGACTGATGGCCGTAGTCGACCAGGTGCTTCGCTACACCGATGGACTCTTCAAGATTGCTTTTGCCCTCGTGTTTCCAGGGATGTTCGCTGCCTTCGTGGTGGACGTCATGTTCGGGATGTTCAACCGCATCGCGCCTCAACTAAACGCTTATTTCATGGCGATGGGTGTCAAAGCCATGGGCGGCATCGCCATGTTCATGTTTGCCCTGACCCTCATGACCGGTGAGATGGCCCATTGGTTGGAACACGCCCTGATTTTTTTGCGAAAATTGGTCGCCCTGTTCGGCTAAGAACAAGCGCTGGTCTACGAGTGACCACCTGGCGAGCGCGGGCGCCGAAGGCCATGGGGGACAGTGGTGCGCCCAAAACGCGCACATGCCTCGATTCGTCCAGACGGCCGAGCACGACCACGACCACGACCACGACCACGACCACGACCACGACCACGGACGTAGACGAAATCACTCGCCGAAAAGCCCCACGGGAGGTTATAGGATGGGCTCTGGCGACCCATGAGTGGCGATACCGGAGAAAAGACCGAAGAAGCGAGTCCAGAAAAACTTCGTAAAGCCAAAGAACAGGGCCAGGTCCCCAAGAGCCAGGATTTCGTCGGAGCCCTGGGCTTCTGTACCGGTTTTTTTGTCCTGATGGCTCTCCTGGACTCCATGGCCGACACCGTCAAGCACTTCACCCTCACCTGCTTCGAAAACGGCCTCAAGCTTCGGAGCATCGAAGCCCTGAATACTCTGTGGATAGACAGTCTTGAAACGATCCTCAAAGCCGCCTTGCCCGTTCTGGCCGCGGTGTTTGTCATGGCCGTCTTTTCAAACGTGGTCCAAACCGGGTTTTTTCTCGCTTTTAAGGCGATCACCCCCAAAATCGACAAATTGAACCCTATGAACGGGCTCAAGCAGATGTTCAAAGTCAAAAAGTTCGTCGAGCTCTTGAAGAACGTTGTCAAGATGGCCACCGCAGCATGGCTTGCGTGGGCCATCATGGAAGACGCCGTGTACGACATGACCTTGGCGGTGACAATACCCCTTCATCAATCGGTCCAGTACGGTGGTGGTTTGTTGTGGGATTACTTGGTACGCACTGCGGTCCTGTTCATTGTGATTGGATGTTTTGACCTCATCTACTCCCGAAAAGCCTTCGCCAAGGAGCAAAAGATGTCCAAGTACGACGTGAAGCAGGAATACAAACAGAGCGAAGGCGACCCCCAAATGAAAGGGCAACGAAAACAACTTGCCCAAGAGCTCCTGTTTAGTGGGAATATGGAGAACGTCAAGAACGCGGATGCAGTCATCGTGAACCCCACCCATATCGCCGTCGCCATCAAGTACGACAAAGACAAAGGAAAGGCCCCGGTCGTGGTCGCCAAAGGAATGCGTATCCACGCCGAAAAGATCAAGGAAATCGCCAAGCAACACGGTGTCCCGGTCCTGCGCAACGTGTCCTTGGCGCAGGCCCTGCACAAACTCGACGTCGACGAAGAAGTGCCTGAAGACCTCTACGAAGCCGTGGCCGAAGTGCTCGCCTTTGTGATGAAGCTCAAAGAAGAGCAGGAAGACAAAGGCCGAACCCGAGCCCAAAAAGGCGCCTCGGAACAAAACGAAAAGGGACCGGAACGGAAAAAAAGTGCCCAATCCACCGCCGGCCCCCGGGGAAACCTGCTCAAACGCGGCAAATAACGTGAAGGGCTTGAGGGACGCCCGACAAACAGCGCATCGTAAACTGGGATGCCCAAGATCAACGGAAACTGGCCGTGGCCAACCGATCTGGTCCAGCGCCGCACGTTCAAAGAAGAGCTGCGCACCGGCCGCGCCCTCGAAAAAAACATTCAGGCATCGCCGATGCCCTCGGCGCGCCCGGAGAAGCTCCTCGCTCCGAAAACGTCCAGCGAACACCTCCGTATGGCCGACGGTCGCGCCCCCCAAGCCCGAACGGAACAAACCGCCACCCCAACGTCCGTCGGCTATATCGCTTTTCGCCGGGTGCTGGCCCGCCGCAAGAAAAAAGGAACGGCCCTTTTCGATTCGCTGGTCGAGGAAGAGGATCTCGGGGACGATGTTCCCGAGGAGCGGCGAGCCAAGATGCGAAACATGCTTGCCCGCGAGCGGGCGATGCACGAAATCCTAGGCCGATACGCTGGGTTGGCCGAAGAACTGTACAGTCGGCTCCTCGGGGAATCCAAGGGCTAAAGCGACATGTCCAAGACCAGACGAATCAGTCCGCAAAAAGACGTGGCCCTGGCCAGAATCGCCCCCCCAAAGGACGACATCGAACGGCCGCGGCAAGCCGTGAAAAAATGGGCCCGCGGAAAAGCCACGCTGGGAGAACTCAAGGGATACACGGCGGACGAGCTCTATGCCATCTCACAGCACGGGTACACGCTGTTTCTCAACGGAAAGCTCGGCGACGCACGCGTGGTGTTTGAGGGGCTGGTGGCCCTCGAACCCCGAAACGACTACTTTTATCGGGCCCTAGGTGTCATTTACTACAGTCAGGGGGATCCGGATCGTGCGTTGCGCCAATTCACCCATGCGATCACCGTCGCCCCACGCACCGCGAACGGATACGTCAACCGGGCGGAGGTGCACATCGCAAAACGCGATTTCGAGAGCGCTCGCAGCGACTTGAGCCGGGCCATCCAAGTCGGATGGAGCCAAAACGAGCCGATCGTTCGCAAGGCCTCAGCTTTACGAGACGCCCTTCCGAGAACCGGCCGACGCCGATCGCCTCCATGAAAGGCCCTACGACTGCAGGTTTTCACGGGATGCGCATGACCGGACAGGTTTCTTGAATTATCTTCTACGCTTACGCAACGCCCCAGGCACGGATTCAAAAAGGGGCGCAACCCCGAACCCCTTTTGGCCGATAAAAAGGTGGAGAGGATGCTGACGCGAACCCTACAAAGCCGCTAGGACACCAAAGCAGGAGGGCGATCGTGACTGATCGCACAGCCGTCATGCGTGGGCAACAAACCGGGCTTGGCCCGGAGCCAGGCAGCGAGGACGACGGGCGCCAAAATCGGGTGCCCACTCGGTGCTCAAACCCTGGACTGCATTCGGTGTTCGGCGTCTAACAGGTTTTGCAATTTGTGGTGAGAGTGCTATGAAGACCGTGGAAAATTCGATGAGTAACCAAGAGAAATCCGGAGAAAAAATGACGCTGAGCGCAACAAGCGAACTCGACGAGCTCCTCAAGGGCAAGGATCCGGAGAATCTCACCGAGGAAGACAAGAAAAAGATCATCGCGGCGGTGGACCGCGAGGTCGAACACATGACCGCTGAAGACATCCTCAAAGCGGTCGAACGGGGCGAAATCGAGATAGAGTACGTCGATCCCCCGGATCCGGCGGACAATTTCACGGAAGAGAACTTCCAGAAGTTCCTGATGGGCGAAATGACCTGGGCACAGCTCGAGGGCATGACCATGGAGCAGGCGTACGCCATCGCGGAGTTTGGTTACAACAGCTACCAACAGGGACGCTACAAGGACGCTCAGACCATTTTCGAGGGCCTGGTCATCGGGAACCCATACGATCCGTATTTTCACTCGATGTTGGGCGCCATCTACGCCAAACTCGATCTGCACGAGGAGGCCACCCAAGAGTTTTCCATCGCCATCGACCTGGATCCCGAAGACATCAACTCCTTCGTCAATCGCGGGGAGCTGCTCCTTCAGCACGGCGAATTCGAATACGCGATGGAAGACCTGAAGGCCGCCATCGACCTCGATCCCGAGGGAGACAACCCGGCGTCGATGAGGGCCCGCGCGCTTGCCGCCGCCACCGCAGCGGCCATCAAAGAACTCATTGCTCGAAAAGAACAAGAGGTCGGTGGTGGTGGTAAACCAGCATCCAAGGCCAAAAAGAAACCCGCCGCCAAGCCACCAAGCGAATAACGACGAAACAATCCACCGTGGGTGTGAGACGTTCTTCATCCGAGGCCGAGTGCAATCAGCCCGCGGCACCCCAAGCTAAACCGAAACACATGGGTTCGAAGCGCTCTGTAGGCAGAGGGCCCCATGCGAGAAGTACAAGGGCATGAAGGGTTTCATTGCAGTCCTGATGACCGGGGATCTGCGCCAAACCATTGGCCGCTACTCCGATTTCATGCTCGCCGGCCTGGTGATGCTCATCGTCTCGATGCTCATCATCCCGCTGCCGCCTTTTGTTCTCGACCTGTTTTTGGTTCTCAACGTGTCCATCGCAGTCCTCTTGGTTCTTCTCGCGATGTACATCCCCAACGCGCTTCACCTCGCGTCTTTTCCTTCTATTCTTCTGGTCACGACACTGTTCCGCCTGGCCCTCAACGTTTCTTCCACCCGGCTCATTTTGCTCACGGCCAGCGCCGGGGAAGTCATTCGCGCTTTCGGGAACTTCGTGGTTTCCGGCAACTTGGTCGTCGGAATCGTGATCTTTTTGATCCTCACGATCATTCAGTTCTTGGTGATCACCAAGGGTGCAGAACGCGTTGCGGAAGTCGCGGCCCGCTTTACGCTCGATGCCATGCCCGGAAAACAGATGTCCATCGACGCGGACCTGCGTGCAGGCGCATTCGACATGGATGAAGCGCGCCGCCGGCGAAACAACCTCAACCGAGAATCGCAGCTTTTCGGCTCCATGGATGGCGCCATGAAATTCGTTAAAGGCGATTCGATTGCGTCTTTGATCATCACCGCCATCAACATCGTAGCCGGCGTAATCATCGGGACCTTGATGCTGGGCATGTCCGGCGGCGAAGCGCTTCAGGTGTATGCTTTGCTCACAGTGGGGGACGGGCTGGTCTCTCAGATCCCTGCCCTTTTGATCTCAGTCACCGCCGGGCTCGTCGTGACCCGTGTGGCTTCGGAGGACGAAGAAGCCCATCTCGGCAAGGATATCTCGTTCCAGCTCCTGTCTCAGCCGCGGGCCTTTTTGATCGCGTGCACCATTTTGGCCTTGTTCGCGTTGGTCCCTGGGCTTCCCGCCATCCCGTTTTTGGTTCTCTCACTCGCCACATTCGGCATCGGCTACGGTCTAAGGCGAAGCGAACTGTCCAAAAAACAACACTTGATGCAGCTACGCGAGGGCGGAGGGCCACTCCCGGAAGAGGCCCTGCAGGAGGAGCGCGAAAAGCGAATCCAGGACCAAAAAGCCCAAGAAGGCCAGGCCCAGCAAATGCTCCCGGTGGTCACCCCCATCGCCCTCGAGGTGGCGTCCGATCTGGTGCACCTGGTTGAAAACACAGGCGAAGGAGCCAAATTTCTGGGCGAAATGGTGCCCATGATGCGGGATGGGCTGTTTTATGAGCTCGGCGTACGGTTCCCTGGTATTCGGGTCAGAGGCAACGAAGGGGACATGCCGGCGGGCAGCTATCTCATCATGCTTAATGAGATTCCCCTGGTGATGGGCAACATCGACGAAGAAAAAGTCCTGGTCAATGACACCCCCGAGCGTCTCCGCCTCCTCAACATCGACGGCGAACCGGCCACCAACCCCGCGAGTGGAATAGAGTCCGCGTGGGTCGATGCCGAACACCGCGACGTCGTCGAACAAGCAGGGCTCACCACTTGGGATGCGGCCGGCTACATGGTTCTGCACGTCTCGAGCGTATTGCGGAAAAATGCCGCGGAGTTTCTGGGCATTCAAGAAACCATGAACATGCTTGAGCAACTTGAGCAGGCGTTTCCCGCCCTCGTGAAGGAAACGGTCCCTAAAGTTGTTTCCCCGTTCCAACTCACTGATATTCTGAGGCGTTTGGTCGAAGAAGAAATCTCGATCCGAGATCTTCGGTCCATCCTGCAAGCCCTCGCAGAATGGGGTCAGGTAGAGCACGACACGGTCATGCTCACCGAATATGTGCGCGCCGCCCTCAAGCGTTACATCAGCCACAAGTACACACGGGGTCAAAATACACTGATCGTGTACCTGCTTGATCCGCAAATCGAGGAAACCGTGCGTTCCTCCATTCAGCACACATCCTCAGGGAGTTACCTGGCGCTGGAGCCAGAAATCACGCAAGAGATATTGACCGCGGTTCGTTCCGAGGTCGGCAACCTCCCTCCGACCGCCCAGGCCCCCGTGATCCTTACGATCATGGAGATTCGCCGTTATTTTCGGAAGTTGGTGGAGCTCGAATTTCCCCATCTTGCGGTCCTCTCCTATCAGGAGCTGTCACCGGACATGAACATCCAGCCCATCGCCCGAATTACACTAGAATAATCCCACACCCCTCACCCACACCACGCCATCGGAACCGGACCCATGCAGGTGAGCTCCAGGATCCCAGGGCGACGGGCCTCGCATCCGGGACAAACAGGCGTGAATCGCCAGAGCCCCTCCGGTTCTGCCGGGAGAGGCCCCCGGAGTTTGACATTTTTGGGTGGCCCAACCATATGCCACACAGCGGATCCGGGGGATGAAATCACGAGCGGGTTCACCGAATAGGTCGCAATTTCTGTCCCACCGTATTAGCTTCTGGCCCCCATGAAGGCTCTGAGCACGGACGAAATCCGTCGCGCGTTTTTGGATTTTTTTAAGAAGCGAGGTCACGAAGAAGTGGCTTCGTCCTCACTCGTGCCGGCCAAAGATCCCACACTTCTTTTTACCAATGCCGGGATGGTGCAGTTCAAAGACGTGTTTACCGGCAAAGAGACGCGCCGATATACCCGCGCCACGACTGCGCAAAAATGTGTACGGGCCGGAGGAAAACACAACGACCTCGAAAACGTCGGCTACACGACCAGACACCATACTTTCTTTGAAATGCTCGGGAATTTCTCCTTCGGCGACTATTTTAAGGAAGAAGCGATTGTCTATGCGTGGGAGCTCATCACCAAGGTCTTGGGCCTGCCACTAGAGCGTTTGTGCGTCACCGTGTTTTGTGGCGACCATGAAATCCCGGCCGACGAGGAAGCGGCTGCGTTATGGGCTAAGGTAGGTGTACCCAAAGCAAGAATCTTGCGACTTGGGCGCAAGGACAACTACTGGCAAATGGGCGACACCGGCCCCCAGGGCCCTTGCTCCGAGATTCACTATTTCAACGAAGACGACACCCAGGACATGTTTCAAGCGGGCCGAGTGGAGGCATCGGACGGCTGGTTGGAGATCTGGAATCTGGTGTTCATGCAATTTGAGCGCGAGGCCAAAGAAAGCGAACTGAAAAAACTTCCCAAACCTTCGGTCGATACGGGCGCCGGACTCGAGCGTCTGGCCATGATCCTTCAGGGTGTGCGGTCGAACTATGAAACCGACACATTTGAGAAAATTCTGAAGAGGATCGCCGAAGATGCCAAGAAGCCCTACCCGGGAACGGACGGAAGGGACAACGTGTCGATGCGCGTGATCGCCGATCATGCCCGTGCCACCGCATTTTTGCTGAGCGACGGTGTTGCGCCCTCCAATGAAGGCCGCGGCTATGTTTTGCGGCGAATCATGCGGCGAGCCATTCGCCACGGCACAAGACTGGGGTTCGACGAACTCTTTTTTGACCGCGCCTGCACCCACGCCACCGACGTCATGAGCGGAGCCTATCCCGAGCTCAAAGACGCCCTCCCCTCCATCAAAAAGTGGACACAAAACGAAGAAACCGCTTTCCGACGTACCTTGCAACGAGGCCTCAAACGACTGTCCGAGGAAATGAAGAATGTCAAAAAGGACGGCGCCTTAGACCCTGGGTTTGTCGCCAAATTGTGGGACACCTACGGGTTCCCTATTGATCTGACGAGGGTGATCGCCAACGAAAACGGCGTCCGCGTAGATGAGGAGGCCGCCCAAAAAGCAAAAAGCGCGCTCCAAAAGAGCAGCGCCGAACCCACTCGGCCTGGCACCGAGCAACCTACACTTTGGCAAGAAGCCAGCGCACCCATCAAAAACGGTGCGTTTACCGGGTACGAAACCGACGAGAATGAAGCCATCGTCCGCGGACTCGCCAAAAAAGGTTGTTTTGTGGACCAGGCCGTGGCCGGTGACGAAGTGGAGGTGGCGCTGGACCAAACGCCGTTTTACGGGGAATCCGGGGGCCAGGTCGGTGACATCGGGGTGCTATCGTGGCCTGAGGGCCAGGCAGAAGTTCTGGCAACCAAGAAGCCCCTTAAGAATTTGAACGTGCACCGGGCCAAGATCACCAAGGGCCAGTTGGGTGTGGGCACCCGGGTGCTCGCGGGCGTCGACGGGAAACGAAGAGACGCGGTGCGTCGGAATCACTCGGCCACGCACCTTCTGCATTTGGCGCTCAAAGAAATCCTCGGAAGCCATGTCACCCAAAAAGGAAGCCTGGTTGCTCCGGATCGTTTGCGTTTTGACTATGCACACTTTGCGTCGATCAGCGTCGAAGATATTCGGCGCCTGGAAAACCGTGTCAACGAACTCATTCTCAAAAACGACAAGACCCAGGTGGAAGAAACCGACATCGAGACGGCCCGAACAAAAGGTGCCATGATGCTGTTCGACGAAAAGTACGGCGAACGCGTGCGCACTGTCCGAGTCGGCGCCGAATCGCTTGAATTGTGTGGCGGAACCCACGTCGCGCGCGCGGGTGACATTGGACTGTTCAAGATTGTAAGTGACGCCCCGCTGGCTTCCGGAATTCGACGTTTGGAGGCGGTCACTGGGCTGGGCGCGCTCGCCTGGGTTCAAAAGCAAGAGTCCATTCTTCAGGACGCCGCCAGCGCACTCAAGATTTCGTCCAGTGCGCTCACCGACCGCGTGCGAAAGCTCGTTGAGCAAAACCGTGAACTGGAGCGTAAACTGGATGCCCTCCATACCCAGGCAGCCATGGGGGCCCAGGACCGCAACCCAATGGACCAAGTCGAGCGGTGGAACGGCGTTCAAGTGTTGGTTCACCGGGCTGACGGCACACCCAAAAAAGCACTCCGACAACTTGCGGACCGGCTACGGGACAAACTCCAAAGCGGAGTCGTCATCTTGACGGCCTGCTCAGAGGGCCACGCAGCGATTTTGGTCGCGGCGACCAAAGACCTCCGGGAGCAAGTCCACGCAGGACAGGTCGTCAAGGCGGTCAGCCAAGCCATGGGCGGAAGCGGCGGGGGAAGACCCGATTTTGCCCAGGGCGGAGGGAAAGCGACCAAGCTCGACGCCGGCCTCCGGGCCGCCCGACAAGCGATCGAACAAAAAACCGACACCGGTCCGGCACGGAACTAGGGTATACTCGGGTACGCATCAAGGGCCTCCGCTGAGGGCTCTGGCCCGGGGCAAATAGGACTCCACCGGGGGGACGATGCCTTCAGGCCGCAGGCGGGTTATGGTGTGTCGTTGCCGTATGGTACGTGCGCCTGACATCATCTCGCTCAAGATCACGCTCCGCTACAAGAGCCTTGACGAATTCATCGACCGGTACCGCGAAAACGTCTCCTCCGCGGGGCTTTTCTTGAGGACCAAGTCTCCGAAAGCCACGGGGACCAAAATCCGATTTGACCTTCTGTTGTCGGGCGGAAAAAGAGCACTGCGGGGCGAGGGGGTGGTCGTGACCATTCGGGAGGGGGCCAAACCGGGTATGGCCTTGAGGTTTAACCTCCTGGATCCGGAGTCCAAGACCACCGTCGAGCGCCTCGTGGAGCGCCATGGAGAAGGCACTCTTGCACCCACCCCCCTTTCCACACGATTCGGCCGAAAAAAGACCGCCGGCTTTCGGTCGGAACGACCGACTTCGTCACCGGGATGGCGTCCAGGCCGGGCCAGTTGGACGCCAGACCGCAAAACGAGCCAAGACCCAGCGCCGTCACGATACCCCTCTCCTCCCCTCGATCAAAGCACCACAGGGTCGGGCGCCCGCGTCGATTCCGCATCCGAAGCGGTCACGCCGCCCATCCCGTCGCTCAGCCCGTGGGCGCACATTCCGAAAGGGCCGACACCGGACCGATTGGAGATCACTGAGCGGGTGCGCATGCCCAATACGGTTTCAATCCTCCCTCGACGAGAATTGGAATCGGACCAAGCGACCGAAACACCGAGGGAAGGCCAAGGCCCCACCGAGGACAGACCGTTTCCGAAACCCAAAACCGCGCCCTACCCCGCCACCAGCGGTTCCGGAGGCGCTCCCCCCCTCGGCCGAAGCCCCCCACGTGCCGGCGAGACCGGATCCCGAGAACCCCTGACCGAAGCCGAAACCATGTCGCGAGCGGGGCACGGCGAATTCGAACCCAAACAGCAGCAACCGGACGCACCGGACAGCGGACCGTCGGGGCAACAAGCGCTGGACGCCGAGCGGCAACCACCGAAAGCCAAAGCTAAGGGGCCCCTCGGGCCCGAGGCCCCCGATACCGGAGGGCAGCCCCAAGAGGCCAAAGACACCGAACCCCTCGGGCCCCAGACCGTCGAGACCGAAACAGAACCCCACGAAGCCAAAGACACCGGACCCCTCGGGCCCCAGACCGTCGAGACCGAAGCAGAACCCCACGAAGCCAAAGACACCGGACCCCTCGGGCCCCAGACCGTCGAGACCGAAACAGAACCCCACGAAGCCAAAGACACCGGACCCCTCAGTCCTCAGGCCCTCCACGAAGCGCAACCGCACGAGGCCAAAGATACGGGTCCCCTCGGATCGCAGACCCTCGACACCGCACCCCAAGAACGCGAGGCCCAGGCCATCGTACCCCTCAGTTCTGAGACCCTCGACACCGCTCCGCAAAATCGCCATGCCCATGATCCGGAACCCTCGAGCCCCGAGAAGATCGACAACCTATCCAAAGAACACGAGGCGAACGATACAGGCCCCCTAGAAAAGCGACCCCTCCGCGCAGCACTTCGAGAGCCAGATCTTCAGGATGCAGACCCCTTTGGGAGCATCTCTTTTTTGGAAGAGGACCCCACCGCTGCTGGCGAGCCGGACGCAACAAACAAAGACCGTACCGAAAGCGGAGCTGGCGACCCCGTTTTCGTCGGGGAAGTGAGTCTTGGCGCAAGCGTGGACGCCCCCATCGACGCAGACGAAACGACCGATACCGATCAAGATCGGGTAGAGGCGACACCCCTGCCACCCTTTATCGAGGAAACGCTCAACGAGTCCACCACCGACGAACAGCCCAAACCGGTGTTCGAGTCCGAGCAATCACAGCCATCGGAAGAGACCGACCCGAGCCCAACCTCGGCCGCGCTCCAGGGTGATCGCACACCCACACCGGTCACCACCGTGTTTGAGCCCTCGCTGTCGTGGACCGATGAGGGGCCACCCCAAAAAGAGGAATCAGAAGCCCCCTTAAACTCCGGGTCGATCGAATCTCCTCTGGACGACAACGCCTTGGTGTGGGCCATGGACGCGCCAAGAAGCATTCCGGGTACGCCTTCTCTCGGTCCCCCCGTCAACGTGACGCCCCTCCGGCCGGACAAAATCGAAACACCGGACCTCGATACCAAGGATATTCGGCCACCAAGCGGCGGCGACCCTTCCCCGTGGCCGCCGGCTTCACGAACCCAGGACTTGGCATCTTCTGACGTGACGGATCAGCAGGCCCTCGAAGCCACCGGCACGCCGCCGCCCCTACCCAGCGAATGGAGCGACGACATCCAACCCGCTTCCACGCAGCCGGCGTCGGACCCACGGTCTAAGACCAAAGACCTGCGACCGCCCCAGTCTCAACCCGATGCGTCCGAACCCGAGCAAACCGAGGCGATCACCGAGCCTCCAAGCTTAGGTGACGCCCCATGGCCAGACGTGCTGGCCAAGCCGTCGCCCATGCCGTTCGCCAGCGACAAAAACGATGGGTCCGAGGAGGTGGCCGCGCCCACCCCGGACCCATTTTTTGCTGAAGATACCGAACTCCTCGAGGAAGAGGAGCCAGACGCCGCACCGCATCCCGATCCCTTCTTGGAGCGCACCGTGTCCGAAGCGGGGCCCGATCTTTCGGCCCCGCGCGATGGGGAAGAGGCGAGCCCAGGTGTCCCTGCGGAATTCAACGCCCTGGCCTTCGGTCACCAAGCCCCTTTGAGCCCCGGTATCGGTGAACCAAAACCGGCCTTGACCACGGGCGGTCAGGCCCCAGGAGATCGACAGCCGCACCATAGGCCACAGCCACTCACGGAGTCCAAAGGCGGTGCTCTTCCCGAAGTTTCAAGGTCACCCGCCGGCTTAGAGGGAAACGCTCCCCCCGTGGACCCGAGCTCACCCGCTGGCTTGGAGGGAAACGCTCCCCCCGTGGACCCGAGCTCACCCGCTGGCTTGGAGGGAAACGCTCCCCCCGTGGACCCGAGCTCACCCGCTGGCTTGGAAGGAAGCGCCCCCCCCTTGGGCCCGAGCTCACTCGCCGGCTTGGAGGGAAGCGCCCCCCCCTTGGGCCCGGGCTCACCCGCCGGCTTGGACGGGGGTGCCCCGCCCGTAGGCCCGAGCTCACCGCCTATCGAAGCAGAGGAAGCAGACACTGGCGACCAAACCCCGTGGCCAGCCGAAGAAAACATCGCTTCCAACTTAGGCATGGAGACCTCACTAAGCCCTCCAGTCCCGCGGACAGGACTGCCACCCCTCGAATCGGGCGCCCCGGCCTCGGCCGATGGGGGCTCATTAAACGCCGATTCTCCTCCTTCGATGGCCCCCAAGGTCCCACGGCCTGAGCAAAGCATGCGCTCGGCAGAAGCCGAAGGAAACCTTGACGAACCGAGTTCGCCGGCAACGGCCTCTCGCCCCGAGGCAGACGAAGAGGCAACACTCCAAGAACCGTTGCTGCGCACCAAAGTCAGCGTCACCGGCCTAAGTTCAGCCCCCAAAGGCATGCCCACTGGACCTTCGATTTCTCGAAGACCGCCACTCAATATCGAACGCTTTCGGCCTGCTATCGAGCGTGAGCCCTCCCGACCACCGAGCGCGGGCGTCAAAGCAACAGCAAAATCCCAGGCTCGTGTGGGTTCAGAGCGGCCCGCCCAAGCGCTGCCCGACAAGACGGCACCGTGCACGATCGGCATTGACTGGGGTGGGCAATGGATTCGAATCGGCGCGGTTCGAGACGGAACTTTTGAATTGGTCGACTGCGGAGACGGTCACTACCTTCCAGCACTCGTCGCTGCACGCCCCGACGGAACCCTCTGCGCAGGAAAGCAAGCCCGAAGCATCTTCTTGGAGGACCCCCGACAAGCCATTTCACCCCGAACCGTCCTCAAAGCGGTTCGCGGTCAAAACGTAGATCCCTCCTTCGCAACCATCCGTCAGAAAAACGAAGGCGGCAAGTTGATGATCGGCCTCGGTCATGCGTTTTTCGACCTTCGCGATATTCTTCGCACCCTGTTTCGCGCCATACTCGGCGCGATTAAACGTCACGTCGGACAAACGCGCTTCAAGTCCATCCTTTCGATTCCCGCGGGGCTCGATCCCCATGCCGAGACCATGCTTGAGGAAGCATGCCGAGACCAAGACCTCCGGGTGATCGGTTTCTCCACTGAAGGTGAAGCCCTCCTTCATGCATTCAAGCGTGAAACCGCGGATGCCAAAGTGGCTGTTTATGTGGACCTCGGGCTCACCCACCTGATGCTGTGCTTGGCCCGCCGCAACACCAACAACCTGGATATTGTCGAAGAAACCTGGGCAAACGAGCCATCCGGCCGAAGCCTACACACCAAAGCTGTCGAAATCGCGCTCAGAGAACTGAACAATCGATATCGGGAGGACCATCACTTTGATGCCTCTGTACGGAGTCGCTTGCTGCACGCCGCCGAAAAAGCACTGGGCGCAACCGACGACAAAGATGCGCTCAACATCGCCGTAGCCCTACCCGTGTCCGAGGGCGCGGGCAAAACGGTCGTCGAAAGGTCGATAAGCATTCCGCTGGAACAGTTTCACACGGCCACAGAAAGTATCGTATCGTCGGTCATCAGCAAGATACAGGCACTCCTCGATAAACATCATGTCCTCAAAGAAACGGTTGATGTTGTGGTCGTTGCGGGCACCGGAGCCACCTTCTCTCCCCTCATCGCAGCGATCACCCAATGGAACAACGGGAAGGCGCCCCTCACCCCAAGACTGGCACCCAAGATTTTTGCCCTTGGCCTGGTACGCAAGGGCGAAGTCCTTACCCACCAGCCCAAACCACCCAAAGCAGCTCTCGAAGCGTCCGTGGGTATTTCACTTCCCGGTGGCCGTTTCCGCCCATTGATCCCCGTTGGGACCTCGCTCCCCATCAACCTCAAGCGGCATCACAGCACGACGCGCGACAATCAAACCGAGGTCGAGCTTCAACTCTACCAAGGAGAAGGAGAAAATATCGGCGCCTGCACGCAGCTCGGCACGATCATCCTAAGAGGAATTCGAAAGGCCCCGCGCGGGGGTGTAAACATCAGCTTGGAGCTAGACGTTGATGCCGACGGCGTGCTCACCGTCCTGCTCTCGGAGCATGGCTCAAAGGCTACCGAGCAACAAACGTTTGCCACAATCCAGACGCCCGTAGGCCGGAGGCAGTCGTTGGGTCACACGCCGGCTCCCAAATCGGAGGCCAGCAGACCAGCTCAAAAACCCCCGGCCATGAAGGGCTTCTTGAAAAAACTCTTCAAAAAGCGCTGATCCCTTGCGTGCCCTTCATAGGTGACACCTGGTTGACCCAATCAAAGCGTGGCATTCGCCCCCAAAATCCGTCAACTGAACCTTCGGACAGGATGTCAAGTCCGCAAAGAATGCTAGACTGATTGCTCTTGTACCTCATCAAGCTGGCCACCGAGGGCTTGAGTCCCTCGGCTCACTTTCATCGCATCCGGATAATGGTTCTGGTTGCGCGTGAGCCGAGGGCCACGGGTGGGCCGAATTCATTTCGGTCCGGGCTTCGAAAGGCCAAATGGGCAGTCACCGAAGCTACGCGCACAGACAGCCGACGCGGTCGCAATAGAAATGAACCCAGGGACTAACACATGTTTTGGAAAAAAGATCTAAAAGAGCAAGACGCACGCTCGTGGTATATTCATGGCACCTCTCTTCACCGCCAGGGGGATAAAAACCAAGCGGCACACGCATTCCTACACGCCCATGCGCTCAGGACGGACGATGCAACCCTCGCGCTTGCCGTCGCAGAAGCCCTGTACGAGCTCGAATGCAATTACGAAGCCCAAGCTGCGTTCCGGCATGTCACAAACCTCGATCCCGAGTGTCTGGTCGCCTACCGAAAGCTAGGCGACGCACTCTTGAGAACCGGTGACACCCACGAAGCTTCAAAGGTGCTCGGTGAGGTGCTCGACATCCATACAGGCGATCTCGAAATCCGCCTACTCTTGGCCACATGCAGCGCAAAAAACGGAGCGCTGGAAAATGCCCTTGGCCTTCTCGCTCAAGCCGCCAAACGCTGGCCCGAACACCCGGAGCCCTTTCGAAGGATCGCAAGAATCCACCGCAAACACGGCCCGCTCGGTGATGAAATCAAGGCATGGAAAAAGGTCATCGAGCTCGACGATACGGACGGCGATGCCGTCCGTTCCCTCGCGCTTGCATACTCCCAGCAAGCAGAACATCAAGAAGCCCAACGACTATTGGTCGACCTTTGTCTCGCTGAGCCCGAGGCGGCGGACAACCACACGGCATTGGGGCTGGTATATCTCGCAGCCCAAAAGCCACAGGCGGCAGAAGAAGCCTTCCACGAAGCTCTTCTTCGAGCACCTGAGGTTGCAAAAGTGCACTACCTTCTAGGGCTAGCCCGGAAACGCTCTGGACGCATAGAGCAGTCCATCTTGTCACTTCAGCGTGCGACCGCGCTCGCTCCCTTTGCCCCCGCCTACTTCGAACTCTCTTTGGCATTGCGTGACCAAGAAGATCTACCCGCTGCACGTGAAGCCGTCGTCAAGGCAGCCGCCTTATCTCCCGGAGACCAGCGAATTCAGAAAACACTGGACGAAATCGTTCTCGCAGGCATCGAGGCGCGGCTCAGAACAGAGGAACAAATTAAGCCGAAGGATAACATGAGCGCATCCATGCTCGGCACCCTCGAGCACTTGGCGTTCCCAGAACTGCTCAAACTTCTGGGCGCACGGCAAGTCACGGGTACCTTGGTCATAAAGGGCGCCTCTGGTGTGAGCTTGATTCAACTTCTGAGAGGCGAAATCGCCCACGCAGACGCACCCTCAACACGAAGACTCGGCGAATATCTACTGACCAGCGGAACGATCAACGAACAACAGCTAGAAGACGCCCTCGACACCCAACGAAACAGCCCCCAGGCTCAACCGGCTCGACTCGGACGCATTTTGGTACAAAAAGGCGCCCTCAACGAAATTCAACTCCAGGAGGCTTGGCGCACGCAGGTTCTGCTTGCTCTCCGCGAGGCCCAATCATGGAGCCACGGTCAGTTTTCGTTCCAAGCCATGCGCGAAAAGGCCGAAGATTCCGATGTTGAACTCACCATGAGCGTCGAGCAAGCACTGTTAGAACTGACAAAAGATCGAACCTCGTCCTCGCCAGCCTCCGCCGCCCCCGGCCCGGCAGCTCCGAAAGACCCCCTTTCTTCGACAGAAACCCCCGCACTGGTTTGCATTTCCGGCGATTCAGAGCCCACAGACGACGAGCCGAGCTGATAAGCGCGGCCATGTATCATTCCTTGAGTCGCGCCTGCAGGGTGCGACGATTGTGACCGGGCAGCGCTTGAGAGATCGCCTCGAGGGGCACACCACCCGGGCGTGCTCGGACCGCGGCCTCGATGGCCTGAAGCTCGGCTTCTGGCGTCTTACGGGCCACAGAGGCGACCGCTTCCTTCGGTGTGCATCAGCATCATTCTTGCGCATATGCAAGCATTATGCGTAAATATTTTATACTAAACATCGTAACTACACCTAATAAATGCATTAATTTTTGTTTGTATGCGTAAGAAACGCCGGTATGCGCAGAAACCCGCCGGTGATAGACGCGCTGGCTCACTCCGGTCTATCTCTGTCCCTTGATGGCACCGGCTGGAAGCGGGCACAGACTCAACCTGTTCGAAGCCAAATAGTTCTTTCATGGAGGTATCTTGAGCTCTCCCGCGAGACCCCATCGTAGTCTGTAGGTGCTGGTCGGCGCTTAAGCTTCAGCCCAAGTAGCCGGGCGCTCGGTTTTGTGTTCCGCGATCCGTGAAGGTTGCTCATCGATGTAGATCGCAACCGGCTAACTTGTACCCGACGCATTGGGTTCGACAACCATGAGAAACTGGAGCGCAGAAACCAGATGGGTGTCGAAGCCGCCAAACTCAACGGCGTAGGCAATCTTTGCCGCCATGTGCTTTCGTTTTCGCCGCCCGTATCCATGAGGTCGGCCAACAAGACGCCGGCAAACCCTGCAGGCAGGATTGCCTTTGTCGATCGGGCTGGCGCTCTGGATCGCGGTTGACTTGCCCCGAGGAGTATCGTTCAGTGCAACGGGTTTTGTCGTTAGGAACCGAATCGAGGCGAGTGTAGGGCCGCACGCAGACGTACCGCTCGGGTCTTCGCGCGCGGCTCGGAGCAACCGCTGAGTTGTGCGCCATTCGACAAAACCGTCGATGTGGAGGGGGGCATGGAGCGTTCACGGGTTCTGAGTGTAATGGTTCCGCTGTTTTTGGGGCTGGGTTTGCCAGCGATGGCCAGCGGACCTTCGAGCCCAGAGGCGGCACCAAGGCATCACTCGGGTGTTCTCGAACCCGGGTGGAACTTGCTGGTCGCGCCGTTCGATGTACCCACCCTGCCTACGGCGTGGCGCGAAGCCGCCGTTTCGGTATGGCGGGTGGACGAGGTACGGGACGCCGGGCAATTCGATGGAGGGCGGGGGGGCCAACCCGTCGCGTCATTGGTTGCGGGCGCGGGTTACTGGGTGCATACAGACGCCGCCCTGCCGTTCACCTGGCTGGGTGAAGGCGATGCCACACCGGCCGCCGTCAACGGGGGGTGGCAGCTCGTTTTTGCACCTTCGCCCCCAGTCGTAGCCTACACCCCATTCGACCGCCTACTCGCTTGGGACGCCCCCAAAGAGGGCTATGTTCCTCTTGAATCCACCGCGGTCCTTCGACCTGGGTATGGGTACTTTGGTCACGGCGTGAAAACGGCGCTTTTTTGGGACGACACCATGAGCGACGCAGGGCTTGGTCCGCGCATGGGCAGCACCGGGGACGGCCTTTCCCGCTTTGAGTCCATGGCGGACAGGAACTACGAAGAGGCCCTCAGGGTGAAGGCGGGTTTGTTTCGCTTCGGCGGTGAGAACGGCGAGGCCCCAGACATCGCCTACCAAGTCGAGTACGGGACCGCCGAGCGCGATCTCGCGAAGGATGGCCAAGGGTCGCGGTGGTTGGTCAGCCACTTCGCCGAGGGGCGGGCCTACGACTCCCAATACCTTGCGGCCTTTGAGCGGGTGTGGGCATACACTCAGGGCATTGCGCTGGCCCAGTGGTCGCGACGCGACACGTTGGTCGACCGCGAAAGAGCCCAAGGCTTGGCGCGATACCTGTGCGACCGGGCCGAAGAAGGCACCCACGAGGGGGCAGAGATCATCAAAGGCTGGCCTTTTTCATGGAACACGTTGGGCGACGACTGGAAGGACGCTCGTCTCGTCACCGGGGCAAGCGCATGGGTGGTTCATGGCCTTGGCGTCTTCGCAACGTCTTTGGCTTTTGAGGACGCTTCCGATGCCGATCAGGTTTTTTTTCGAGACTGCTACACCCGGGCCCTTCGTGGGCTCGAGGTCCACAGGCGTTCGGGCGTAACCGAAGACGGCCGTACCGTCAGCCTCATGACCGCGGGGTTCACAGCCAGGGGCTTAGACCAAGCGGCCACCCCATGGAACATCGAAGGGCCCCAAGGTCAGCGGCTCGCTCTTCAGGGTGAAGCGTGGGACTACGCGGATGTTCTCGACGCCCTTGGTTACGACCACTTCGACCCCGCGAATCCACCTCAAGTCGGACGTCGGTTTGAAAAGGGCGACGCGGCCACGGCGCCTGAGGAAGAAGCCCCCAAGACCTTGACCGAAGGTGAATTTCGCATCCTCAAAGAGGAAGTCCGGGCCCAAAACGTGGTGACTGAGCACAACCTCGATGTGCTCAGCGTCTTGAACCATGCGCTCAACCACGCGGACGAACTCGAACTTTCCCGCGACCACCTCGAGAAGTGGCGTAGTGCGCTGCGAGACGGGATCTTCTACGTGCTCTGGGACGAAGACAACACACGCTGGCGCCAGGACCTCAACGACGCGCTCACCCGTGCCGCCGTAACCTCTCAAAAACGAGCGGACATCGAAGGTGCGTTGACAAAAAATGAATGGGGCCGGGTGTCCACCGGCGGCCTGATGGTCAGCGCTCAAGACCTGCGGGAACTGGGCAAAGGCCATCGGATTTCTCGGGACGCGGTCCTTCTCAAGCTCGAAGCGGGAGCCGTACGCGCGGATGTTCGCCTCGAAAGCACCGCGGGCACCTTTCATTTTGTTCGTTCACCGCACGTGGCCATCGACAACTGTAGCTGGTTGGCGCTGTCTGTAGACTACGACGACCTGCCAGGCCCCGACCACATCGACCGGCTAGAGGACGCTGTTTCGAGTTCACCACCCTCGCCTTCGCAAAACACATAGAGTTCGGCGGCAAGCGATACTATGGCACGCACTATTTCTTCGATCGGTTCGAGGACCGATACATCGTGGCCAGCAAACGCCAAGAACAGTCGTTTCATCTTGAGGCCACTTTGGGGCTGGTTCTTGCGCTCTTCGAATTCTCCCAGGCCCACCCTGAACACCCCAAATCAGAGTTTTTCAGGCGCGAAGGCGATGCCCTTTGGGCCGGGGTTCAGGCGTTTGTGGCGGACCACGGCTTCCCATACTCGAGCCAGCGGATCCAGGATCTCTCCACCCTTTTGACCTCGAGCACGGCGCTCATTTGGTTCATCGATGTGTATGACCGAATCGAAGGGCCAAGGACCAATCAGCAGCCCGTTTTAGCAACCGAGACGACCGGGACCGGCTCCGAAGTCACACGGGTTGCCTACGACGCGTCAAAGGTCTCCGAGCCCCCGCCACCCCCGCCCATCGAAGAGGAATGCAGAACGCTCAACATTCACGTTTTTGGGGCCAACACGCTCGATGCCCGAGAGTTCGCGCTCAAACGCCTGTCGGTTGAACGTCGTTGGCTGTTTACTCGCTGTGCGGCGAAAGAGCTCCTCCACAGGGCAACCGAAGCAGTGCACGGTTATGGCGAATGGGAAAAAGACCTTCCACTCGTTACAATCGAGAGGTCTCGCTATGCACTGATTTCGCGTCAAGCTGAGGAAATGCTGACCCAAACGCGCCGATATCGAGACCAAGTCGACGGGTTTGCGGCGGCTGCCGAACAGGGTGAGTCTTGGGCTCGTGCCCTCGAGTTTTGGATCCAATCGCAAAACCGACTGGAGGTGCTGAACGAGGCCGTGACAGACACGACCCAGATGGTGCGGGGCGTCATACTAGATAGCGTCCTTCGGTCCATATCACGAGCGATTGCTGCGTCGGGCATGGGCGCACATTGGGTGTCGTGGGAGTTCTTTGATGGCCGTTTCCTCGTTGTGCTGGAGTACCGTGACCCGAGGGTGGGCGCGACCCACATCGCGTGGGCCGATCTCGCCGGACGGACCGACTTATCGAACCGTCATCGCGGAATGGCTTGGTACCAGGAGGGGCAAGTCAACGGGGTATCCGGAAAACTGCCGCCCTTGGACACGCTGCAGGCCATCGTGGCCGCAATCTCCAGCGATGCCCCCATCCGTCCATGGGTGATCGCGGGCGTTAAGGAAACACTGGCTCAAGTAGATCCGGGAATTGTGCGGGAACACGCGCTCAGAAATGCAGTCTACGAGCTGAACGCCCTCATCTTTCGACTGGAGCTGACTTTGCTCGCGTTGCACGACGAATTGCCAGGCGCACGTCGAGCCGAGTGGGCAGAGAAACTCGGTCGCTTGCAGACCTTCCGGTCCAATTCACCCCTTTTTCGCGATGCTTCACCGATGCTTACGCTCTCCCAGCTGTACCGCGAAGAGAGCCCCCCTGGGACCCCATGGGACAACGCCCATCACGATATCCGCAAGGTGTTGGAAGAGGTGAATGCGGAACAGCTGTACCAAGAAATCGATAGGATGGCCCTTACAGGGCCAGACTTTGCCGTGGGGTATCTTTTGGTGGCCCTTCGTAGCCGTATCGACCGGCTTATTCAGCTTTACCGTTTTGTGGATCCGTCCGCTAAGATTTTGGGCCACCTTGAGGCCTTGAAAGGCACTCTGATGCATCACATGTCCGATCCGGATGCGGTCACGGGTCGGCAGGGCTTTGAATTCGCGCTTGAGTTTGCGCGTTCGCTGGAACAGATCATCGATGCGAACGAAAGCGGGCGCTGACAAGCCCACACCTCCCGTCCGACAGAAGACGGAAGAAGAAGAGCAGGATCCCATCGAGCGCACTCCCAACGAACGAGATCCGATCCTACTGGACGACTTTGCCAACAAACCCTTGGGGCGGGATCGCTGGCCCCAGGTTTCGTGCCCTGAAGACTGCGGGTTTTCTTTGGAAGACCGCTAGTGTGCTTCTGTATCGAAGAGAGCTCATGCTTTTGGGCACGATTCAACGGATCATGGAGAAGGAAGGCTGGAATCCCAGGTGGGCCTTGCCCGCCGCCTCCCGTTCTTGTGGCCTTGAGTCGTCGACCTAGAAACTACCCTTAGGGGACATACCGCCTGCCTTCGCCCGGTGGACCGAGGCGCAGGGGCAAGAGAAAAGGGGTTACGCATCTCTTCGGTCGTGTTTCGATGGTGCCGGGCGTGACCACCGACAACCTGGAAAACTGGCCGGTCATCGGCACCTTCACCCTGTTTCTGTTCGCGTTTGTTGCCATCGGCGTGCTGTCGGTTCGGCGTGCGCAAAAAACAGAGGTCGACTACCTCTTGGCCGGCCGAAACGTCGGCCCCTGGCTGACGGCGCTGTCCGCCGTGGCCACCAACAGCAGTGGTTTCATGTTTGTCGGCTTGATCGGGGCAACCTACAACGAGGGTCTTGGTTCCATTTGGATCATGGTCGGTTGGATTGGCGGTGACTGGCTCGCCTGGCTTTTTGTGCACCGACGCCTAAGAGAAAAGAGTGAGGCCCGTCAAAGTCTTTCCTTTTCGGGTTTTTTGGCCACCGACCATCGCGGACAGACCCAGCGATCGGTGGCGGTGGTGGGGTCGCTCATCACCGTGATCTTTTTGGGGACCTACGCGGGTGCGCAACTCCATGCGGGCAGCAAGGCCCTTCACGTGCTGTTCGGCTGGCCCTACGCCAGCGGCGCCATGCTCGGGGCCATGGTCATTGTTCTTTACTGCTTCTCGGGCGGCATCCGAGCCTCCATCTGGACCGATGCGGCCCAATCCGGCGTGATGCTCACCGCCATCGCCATCTTGACCGGCACCGCTCTTTATGAAGCGGGGGGGCCCTTTTCGCTTTACCAGGGTCTCTATGCGGAAGACCCAGACCTGGTTCGCTGGATTCCTGAAGGCCTTCCGCTCGGCTTTTCGCCCTATGCGCTCGGCTGGCTTGGCGCCGGCTTGGGCGTCATCGGACAGCCCCATGTGATGGTCCGGGCGATGGCCCTCCGCGACCCCAAGGATATCCGCAGCACCCGAAACATCTACTTCGCATGGTACATCACCTTTACCATTCTGTGCATCACCGCTGGGCTTCTGTGCAGGCTCCTTCTTCCGAAAACGGGAAGCTTCGATTCCGAGCTGGCCCTTCCTCGGCTTGCAGAGGCTCTATTGCCCGCGGGATTTTTAGGAGTTCTTCTTGCGGGGCTTTTTGCGGCAACGATGTCTACGGCCGACTCTCAGGTTTTGGTGTGTTCGGCTGCGCTGTCGCAAGACGTTCTTCCCAAAACCAAGTCGGGGTATCTGGTCACCAAAATGACGACCATCGCGGTCGCCCTCTTGGCCCTGGGCGTCGCCCTCTTTGGAAGCAAAAGTGTATTCACGCTCGTCGCCATCGCTTGGTCGGCGCTCGCCTCCGGACTTGGGCCGGTATTGATCGTGCGCGTGTTTGGCCTTCCCCTGTCTGGCCGCTGGGCGCTCACCATGATGCTCCTTGGGCTGGCGGCGTCCATCTTCTGGCGCTTTGGGCTTGGCCTTCACGGGGCCATCTACGAAGTGGTCCCAGGCATGGTTGTCGGCCTTGCCTGTTTCGGGTTGTCGCGCCGCTTCAACTGAACGAAATGGGGTCGTCTACCGGGTGCAGCTTGTGTTAATCCCGAAGGGTCATGACTACGATCGTCTTGGCCGAAAAACCGAGTGTTGCCCGCGACATTGCTCGCGTACTTGGGGCGCATCAAAGAGGCGACGGTTTCTTGCACGGGGGCGGCTACGCGGTCACCTGGGCCGTCGGGCACCTCGTAGCCCTCGCTCAACCCCACGAAATCGATCCCGCATGGCGCGTCTGGGATCTCGGCCGCCTTCCCATGCTGCCGAACCAATGGCCGCTCACGATTTATGAAAAGACCCGCAAACAATTTGAGATCGTAAAAAAGGTCCTTCACGCACGAACCGCCAAGCAAATCGTCTGCGCAACCGATGCCGGACGCGAAGGTGAACTGATCTTCCGCTACATCTACGAGTCGGTGGGCGCGCGTCTACCGGTCATGCGACTTTGGATCTCCTCATTGACCCCCCAAGCGATCCGAGACGGTTTTCAAAGCCTCAAACCGTCGTCCGATTTTGATGGACTGGCCGACAACGCGCGCGGTCGCAGTCGCGCAGACTGGCTCGTCGGTCTCAACTTCTCGCGCGCCTATTCTCTGGCCTGCGACGGAAAGTTCTCTGTAGGCCGCGTTCAGACCCCAACCCTCGCCATGATCGTCGACCGCGACCAAGCGATCCGAGACTTTGTGCCTGAAGAATACACGGAGATCCGCGCCACGTTTTTGGTACAAGGCAAGGACCCCCGACAGGCGGAGGCCTCACCACGCTATGACGGCGTCTACCACGGCCCCAAGACACCAAGCCAAGCTTCAGGCGCCCAGCAGCCCTCCGCCCCCGCGGATGCGCCCAGTAAGCCCGAAGACCGCACCACAAGCCGCTTGCCAAAAAATGCCCCAGAAATTGCAGCGATTTTGGCCCGGGCCAAAACCGGCCGTGGTGAGGTCGAACAGATCCGCGAAGAGAAAAAACGCCTGCCGCCCCCGAAGCTCTACGATCTGAATGAGCTCCAACGACACGCCAACCGCCTTTTCGGCTTTTCAGCCAATAAGACGCTCGAAATCGCGCAGCGACTCTACCAGGACAAAAAGCTCCTTTCCTATCCGAGGACCGACTGCCGCCATCTATCCAAGGCGGTAGAAAAAACGCTGCCGCCCATCCTCGGCCATATCAAGAACCGCTATCCCAACCAAGTCCACCACCGAACCGGACAGCCCCTGGGGCGAAGGTACACCGACGACACCAAACTCCAAGACCACCACGCCATCATCCCGACCACAACCGATCCCACGCGGGTGACGCTGACCGCGGACGAAGAGCGCATCTATGATTTGGCTTGCCGCCGCCTCCTCAGCGCTTGGCATGACGACCACATCAGGGCTTACACCCACGTCGTCACCGCCATCATCAATCCCCCCCGGCTGCAGTTGGCAGACCCGGACGCCCTGATTGATCGTTTTCGCTCCAAGGGCGTCGTCGTGGTCGAGGAGGGCTGGAAGTGTCTCGACCCCTCCCCCAGCAAAAAGAAGTCCCCAAAAAAACAAAAGTCCGAAGAGCGAAGCCTGCCGGTCCTCCGCCCCCACCAAACCGTGTTGCCCCAAAATGCCCGAAGCGAAGATAAAACGACGCAGCCTCCAAAACACCTGACCGATGCCGCGCTTCTGAGCGCAATGGAAACGGCCGGCCGAACGCTCGATGACGAGGCCCTTTTTGATGCCATGCGCGATTGCGGGCTGGGTACGCCAGCGACGCGCGCCGCGACCATCGAAACCCTCATTCAGCGCGGGTATATCGAGCGTCAGGGTAAGAGTCTGGTGGCCACCGAGAAAGGATTTCGCCTGATAGGGCTCGTTCATCCGAGCGTCAAGGACGTGGCCATGACCGGGAGGTGGGAACAACGACTCAGGCGAGTGGAGCGACGCGAAGAGAAGCTCGACGCCTTTTTGAGCGATGTCGAAACCTACGTGACCCAGGTCCTTCAAGAAGTGTTGGCCACATCGTTCACACCCCCAGCGCGGGTCCCTGCGAATCAGGCCCCGCCCGACCAAGGCGCCCTTCCACCGGCAACCGAGCGACAAGCGTGGGTTCACGCCGAGGAGAACCCGGCGGCCCTCGAGGAGCCCCCATGGGTTCAAGCAGGGCAGCCCCCAAAAGAGCAACACGGTGTTCCCCCAGCCCCCGAGGAACCACCCCCGTGGATGCAATTCGACGACGACCCCCACCGTGGACCGAACCTGCCCCCCACAACCCGTGGGGGACCCATCTTTGGTATACCGTCCGCCACGGGCTCGCCGGCTTCGAGCGCCACCCTGGACACGATTCTCAGAGACGCTTTCGGCTTTGAGCGCTTCCGGCCCTATCAACGCCGCGTGTGCGAAGCCGCCGCTCGAGGAAACGATGTCCTGCTGGTCATGCCCACCGGCGCCGGAAAATCGTTGTGCTACCAGCTGCCAGGACTCGCGCGGGGTCAAACGCTGGTCATCAGCCCCTTGATCGCGCTCATGGAGGACCAGGTCGACAAATTGAATCAGGCGGGACTCCAAGCAGACCGCATTCACTCGGGCAGAAGTTTCGCCGAATCCCGGACCGCGAGCACCCTTTGGGCCGGGGGGCGTCTGAACTACCTTTTTGTCGCGCCCGAGCGATTCCGAGTGAAGCGCTTTCGCGACTGGCTCCAGAGGACTCCACCCGACCTCGTCGCGGTGGATGAAGCCCACTGTATTTCACAGTGGGGCCACGACTTCAGACCAGACTATCGTCAACTCAAGGACCACATTTCGAGATTCCCGTCGGCGCCCGTCATCGCCTTGACCGCCACCGCCACCAAAGAAGTGCAAGACGACATCGTTCAGCAGCTTGGACTCAAACGCTGCCAAAGATTCATACACGGTTTTCGCCGTTCGAATATTGGCATCGAAATGGTCAGTTTGCCGCCCAAAAACCGCATCGGGGCCGTAAAGAAAATCCTTGCAGATCCCGCTCGCAGGCCCGCCATCGTCTACGCGCCGACCAGAAAAAGCGCCGAGGAGACCAAAGAACAGCTTGAAAACGATTTCCCATCAGCCGCCTATCACGCCGGACTTGAGACCGCATATCGAGACCGCATCCAAAATCGATTCATCGAAGGACACCTCGAAGTCATCGTCGCCACCATCGCGTTCGGGATGGGCGTAGACAAACCCAACGTGCGTACCGTCATTCACACCGGTTTACCGGGCAGCGTCGAGGGTTACTATCAAGAAATCGGGCGCGCGGGTCGTGATGGCCTCCCCTCACGCGCCGTTCTCTTACACAGCTTTGTCGATGTCCGGCTTCACAAAACGTTCTTCGAACGAGACTACCCAGAGCTTGGCGTCTTGGAGCGCATCCACCAGGCCATCGACCGCGGGGGGACGTCCATCGAGCGTCTGCGACAAAAAGTGAATCTTGGCGAGTCAACGCGGCGACGCGAACACCAGCCTGACCCCTTCGATGTCGCCCTAGAGAAGCTCCTGATTCACAACGGGGTTCGTATCGAAGATGACGTCGTCATCGCCAACAGCGACCACGCCTACAAACGCGCCTATCGGGCCCAAAGATCCCACAAACAGGCGGCCCTGGGCCACATGACACGCCTCACCGGCGCCCATGGCTGCACCATGTTGCAACTGATTCAGCACTTTGGCGACAGGGATGATGCGGGCCACGCATGCGGTATCTGTGATGCATGCGCGCCCGAAGCCAGCCTGCTCCAAAACTTTCGACCGGCAACCGAGCAAGAGCTACGGGCAGCTCACGAGATCCTCCGTGGCATTCCTCCCAATAGAAAGATTGCAACCGGGATGCTCTTTCGCCAAACCGTGGAAAACCAGCTCGAACGCGCCGACTTCGAAATGCTGCTGGGCGCCCTCGCCCGCTCCGGCTTGGTTCGAACCGAGGCCGCCACCTTCGAAAAAAATGGGCGCGAAATCGTTTTCACCAAGGTAAGTCTCACCAAGACCGGTCAAGCAACTTGCCCGGACAAACTGACCATAGCCGACTCCAGCGTCGCTCTACCACAAGCCCCAGCGAAGGAAACGCGACGTAAGCGGGACGCTACTCGGAAAAAATCAAAGAAACCCACGATCTCACCAAAGCTCAAGGGCCGAGATCGCGAGCACTTTGAGGTCCTTCGCGGCTGGCGCAATGACCAGGCCCGCGAACTGGGGATGCCTCCCTACGTCGTCTTCGCCGACAAGACCATCCAGAGCCTACTCAAGCTGCGCCCCACGAACAAAGACGAACTTCTTCGCGTAGAAGGCATCGGTGAAGCCAAAGCTAAACGCTTCGGCAATGACATCCTAAAAGTCATGAGAACGCTCACCACCTAACCGGGCGCCCCGCAAACCGCGGCTACGATCCGTAGACTGTGAGCCGGAGCACAGCAAAATTGGGGTCTCTCTTTGCCTCCCCTTGGATGCAATACACGTAAGCCGAGGTGTAGATCACAGAGTGTGTCGTTCAGAGCCATTGTGGGGTGCGGAGCGAACCTCATTTCAAGACACGCTCCAGCTTTACCGGTCAACCTCGGCCTCATGTCGCATGGAATCAATATTGCAGACGAACCCCGTATCGCCATTTTCTTTTCCGCAAACATTGATTTCGCCTTCCGGCCGACTGCGAAGGCGAAAAGCGCTGGGGAACTTACCATGCTTAAGAACAACATTTGCTTCTTGTATCCACTCTGCCTTTTGGTCACGAGTTGTCGTCAGGGCGCACTGGATGCCGACACTTCAACCACTGCGCCCCTAGAAATCGACATGAAAACCTTCACGGGTGCTCAGGTTGGCGAAGGCCTCGACCTGAATGGTCACTTTGTCCATGCCGTCAATATGGGTGGGTCCAAAGAGTCCAAGATTGGCGATGCCCTATTTACGCCCAGCACGGACGCAGCAGAACATTTCACGCAGTCCTTCAACCGCACCTGGAAAAAAGAACCCAAAATAGAGTATGGCGCCACGGCTGAAGACAATGCGCTGGCGCAGGATGTTATGAGCGTTGTTCGGTACACAACCAAACGAACAGGGAGTGTGCAGCTCGGCGCCCTTCAAAGAGGACGCCGGTACAAACTGCAACTCTTGTGGCATGAAACCCACAAGTCCGGGACCGACAACATGCGGGTCATGGATATTTTTGTGGAAAACCAACTCGTTGTGGACAACCTTGATTTGTTCGACCACGGTTCCAGGCCTGGTACTGACAAGGGCATTGTGCTCACCGTATACTTCGAGGCCCAACAGAAAAACGATAGCCTCGATGTTCGAATCGTAAAGGACCGTTCCAGTCGCCTTGCACCCTTTCTAAGTGCGTTAACCGTAGAAGATGTCACCGACTCGGTCACCGTGTTTAATGGCGCACAACCCCATCAGGGCCTCGACTTGGACGGAGACTTTGTCTACGCCGTCAATATGGGCGGGACCGCCAACACCCATATCCGAGACGCAACATTCACAAGCCAGTCGAGTGCTGGGCCTCATTTTGAAGATTCCTTCAAGGGCGTCTGGACCCGTGGGAAAAAGCCCGAATACGGAGCGACCGAAGAAGACGACATTCTTGAAGAACATATTATGCAGCCGGTGGCATATCCTAGCGGCTCTTCGAGCGCTTTTATCCGGATGGGGGGGCTTCGAACCGGGAGTCGGTACAAGTTGCAGCTTATTTGGCATGAGGTTGAAAAAGCCGCATCCAAGGGGACTCGAGTCATGGACGTTTTTGTGGAAAATAGGCTTGTTGTAGACGACCTTGACCTCGCGGACCATGGCTCCCAGGCGGCCGGTCATCAGGGCGTCGTACTGACCGTATTCTTCGAGGCTGAAGTGGGGAATGATGTTCTTGACATCCGGATCAAAAAGGACCGTTCGAGTCGCTTCGTACCCACGTTGAACGCGCTCACCCTAGAAGACGTCACGGGGCCAATCCGGTCGTTTACGGGCGCGGACGCTGGGGAAGGCCTCGATTTGGACGGAGACTTTGTCTACGCAGTCAATATGGGAGGGGCGACCGAGTTCAAAGTGCGTGATGCCGCCTTCACGACCGTTTCGGGCTCCGGCGAGCATTTTTCCCATACCCTCAACAAGAGTTGGACCAAAGGCGCAAAGCCAAATTACGGTTCCAGTGCGAAAGACAAGATTCTTGCGAACCACATCATGCAACGCGTTCGCTACCCCGCCGGCGGCAAAGAGGCTGCCATCGCAATGGGCGGGTTACAGAAAGGCCGCCGGTACAAGCTCCAGCTTCTGTGGCACGCGATCAACAATTCGGCCGCAAAAAAGGTGCGGGTGATGGACGTCTACGTTGAAGACGAACTCCTCTTTGACAACCTTAATCTGGCGGATCACCAATCACGGCCCAAAGGGAATCGTGGCGTCGTGTTAACTGTCTTTTTTCACGCTGAACGCGAAAACGACACGCTGGACATTCGAATCGCCAAAAACAGCTCGAGCGACCTTGTCCCCATGCTGAATGCATTGACCCTGGAAGATGTCACCAACCCTATAACCGGGTTCACCGGACCAGACAGCGACCGCGGCTTGGATTTAGAGGGTGACTTTGTTTACGCGGTCAACATGGGCGGAACCGGACAAACGAAGATGGGGAACGCCACCTTCCGACCGGCCTCCGATGTCGGCGCCGATTTTAGTCACTCCTTCGACAGGATATGGGCGAAAGGAACCAAGCCCGACTACGGACCCGCCCGGGAGGACAATACCTTTGAGGAGCAGATCATGGGGTCTGTGGGTTACTCGCTCAAGCCAAGCCCAGACCTTAAGCTTGGGGGGCTTCAACAGGGACACCGGTACAAGTTGCAGCTCATTTGGCACGAGATCCACAAGAAGGGTGTCGACAATGCAAGAACCATGGACGTTCTTGTGGAAGGTCGGCCGGTAGTGACCGAGCTAGATTTGTTCGACCTCGCCTCGGTTCCTGGCGGCGAACAGGGCGTTGTACTGACCGTATTCTTCGACGCAAAGAAGGCATCCGATGTGCTCGACGTCACCCTACGAAAAGCAAAGGGGAGCAAGCTCCCAGTGATGTTGAACGCCCTTACGCTGGAGGATATGACAACCGAGCTGAATCCACCCCCATTCTGCAAAAAAGGCACCATCATGAACGCCGTTCTTCGCTCCGGACGCCGAGCAGAGCCTTGCAAGGGCTTCATAATCGACGTGCCGTTGGGCGCCGTTTCTTCCGACACGGAGGTCACATTCGAATTCGAAGCAAACCCAGCCCAAGCCACAATCAACGGCAAAAACATCTTTCAGAAAGGGCTGGTTCAACTGATTCACATGGAGCCATCGATGACTTTCCAAAAACCTCTCGCGGTCACCATGTCCTCAAGATTGCTGGGCGCGAGATCGGGTTTAGAAGAATACGCTGTTTTTCTTGCCGACGACACCCACGATCCGGAGACAGGAATCAAAGAGATTGCGGCGGATTCACTCCGGTTTTCCGTGCCGCATTTTTCGCAACAAGCCATCTATGACTGGTCTTCGATGGGACACACAACACAGAAGAAACTCTGGGACTGGATAGCGGAGTTCTACACCACAAAGGCCCCACCGATGAGCCCCATTCCACCATCACCTCCTCCTCAACCTGGGTTCCCTAAGGAAGTAAGCTTTTACGGAAGGGGCAATGCGTGCACCCAAGGAGAACCAAGGAAAAACGTGCCTGGCGTCCCTCACAACGGCCAATCCATCGGCCTCGGAGGGAGGCACGGCCGCGCCACAACCGAAAAGATTAAGGGAACCCTGGTCTCCATGTGTGCCACAGCCCACCTTCGTGACGGTTTCGACGGACACCTCCTCGTGCATGCGCGACAAAGCGCCGCGCCATGCGATGGTGCCCGTCCGGAAGACCTCGGATGCTTTCCTTACAACCGGGACACATGCCTTGAGCCGCTTGATTTTTCGGTCTTTTTTGCTTCCGGCCTCGGAAACAACGATTGGTTCCAAAAAGCAGGCGAAACGCAAACCTTATCGCTTGAGTACCGAACCTACGCGTTCAAACTACCGAGGGCAACGCGATTCGTGCGGATCTGCCGAGATGGAAGCCCATCGTCGAAGATGATGATGGAAATCGATGCGATCCTCACCAACGCTCCGTCCTGTCCTGCGCCCAGCCCAAGCACGGGTGAGCCGGCGTGTGACGCAGAATGCTCCAAGGAAAACACCCAGCCACACTGTGGCTGCCGAGCCCAGTGGCAAGCAAAGGCACGACTAAGAGTCGGACGAAAGCCCGCGTTCTGGGCGGCAAAATACGATCCTGACCGGGCCCTTCTCAGAAACTTCTATGACCATACGGGAACCGACGTTTTGTACCAAGAGAGGTTGGCCTGCACCCTGGGAGACGGACGCACCACCTACCTGAAAAGGAGCTCCAAATTCGGCGAAAACAAAAACCATGGTGATGCCCCTGAAAACCCAAGCATGGAGATCATCGACTTTCGAACCACGGGCAAATGGACGGACGTCGACGGTCCATTCGAAGTGCAAAGAAAAAACGATAAGCTTGATCCCGCGGACCGGTGGGCTGCGGCCCATTCCTGTGAGTGTTCTTCCGATTTTGCGCCAAACCCGATCGTTCCGAAGGGATTCAAGCACCCCGTATTTCCGCTCGGATCAACCCATGGGGGCATTGTGAGGTCGAGCCCCATCCACCCGGAATACCCCCCCAGCATCAACGACGACGGCGGCCATGTCTGCAACGACGATACCCTGGTGCAAAAGCTGGCGTTTGGCACCGGCAAATGCGAGCCCGACCACGAGACGTGTACCGACAACAAAGCCAATTTCTCCGCGCCCGAAGACGGGACATGCGCAACCAAAACGACGTTTGCGGGGTATTGGTCCGGCGAGTTGCCCGGGATCAGTGTCACGCCGCTCCCCGAACTGATTCCGCCCGGAACCAAAGCCAATTGGGACCGAGTCGGACTCATCGGCCAAAAGGCAAAACTCGGTATCCATCTTGCGGGAGAGATCGGCTGTGAGGAGCAATGTCGCGGGGTCCCGATAGGAAAAACCATCCGATTTCCCGTCTCGAAGTCCTTCTACCGAGAAATAGGGGTCGGCGTCGGGGTCAAAGCGCATGTGCCCTATCTTTGGCTCTTCAAAGGAGGATGGTTCTTGGCGCGAAACGCGGTGCCTCTCAGCAAAGCGATTTTGGAGAACAAAAGCCTCCTTTGGGGCATGGCGGAGTTCGTCATCCAAAACCGCGTATTGCCCGAAATCGACCTCAACGCGGCGGCGAGTCAAGCATGCACCGCCGCATCGAAGTTCCCCTCCACAGAGTTTGTCCATCGCGTCATCGCGCAATTTCCGGCCCCTGAGAGCCCCTAGAACAGAAACGCATAAGTCCGGATCCAGGCACTATGCGGCATTGGACCCTGCGGTGCCGGCTCACGTACTTCCGTGTACGCTCCCTTGGCTCCTCGGGCCCGGCTTTGCCTAGCACCTGGCTTCGAACTTGTGCGTTCCTGTTTCGTTCCGCCTAAATTTCGCCCAACGCGACCGCTTCGGATAAAGAGGAGCGCCGGGCGGCCTGGAGCATATCGTCGGCCAGCGACCGTCCCTCGTGAGCGCGGCGGAGGAGAGGCTCAAGACACTCGGCGCAATCGGGCTGGGAACGCAAAAAGCGGCGGTGGGCCGCATCCAACAAAAAGCGCGCCACTTCAAGCACCGGCCCCGCGGCGCTCACGGCTTCCAGGCCAAGACGGGCGATGTCCGGCTGCAGCGCCCGAATGGCCTCGTAGTCCATGGCTTCAAGACGCGCATCAACTTCTTTTCGGGTGGGCTCGTCGTCCAAAACGCCCCGCCAAAATCCCGCCAGGGCGACGGCGTCTGCCGGAGGCATGCCGTCGGCGCCCCGAAGCTCCACGTACCCTTTGGGCCGAACCTCAGGGAAAAAAGTCGTGAGGTGGTCGACCAAATCAGCCACAGTTACCGGCGTTCCCTCAAAACCGTGGTCGCGAAAATAGCGCATGGGCTGAAGCGAAGGCGGAAGGTAGCGACCCTCTCGAATGAAAAAGACCGGCGGGGCGTCCATCGCACGCTGAAGATAGCGCCGAATTCTCAGGCCCTCCTCATCCAGCATTTCGGGCCATAGGCCCGCCCGGTCTTCGTCGGTCTCAAGCCAAATTTGGTACCGAAGTGACTTGTATCCGTTCGGTACCCCCTTCGAAAAAGGCGAAGACGCTGTCAGCGCCGAAATGAAGGGAGACACACGTGCCGCGGTGCGGATCTTGTCCACCAAGTTGTTCTCGTCGAGAAAATCGACCGTGCACTGAACACTTCCGGTCAGATGCATCATCTCGAGCGCCCTCGGGCCGCGTTGTCCGAAATACGTGCGCATCCGGTGGTATCGCGCCTTGTCCATTCGGGGCGCCCCGGCCAAATCGGTGTAGGGCCGCACGCCGAGCGACCAGAATCCAACCCTGCGTTTTTCGCCGATGGCACGAAGATCAGAAGTGAACTGACAAACTTCGTTTCGTAAAGACTTCAGCGTGCGGTGAGGCGTGCTTGCGAACTCCAGCTGTCCCCCGGGCTCAAGAGATACAATCATCCCGTCGCCCTTCAGGCCGACCACGCGTCCGTCCAGCTCGTGTTCGGGGCTCATCCCTCGCCGCTCACCAAGATCTTTCAAGATGCTGGCCAAAGTCTCGTAGGCCAAGGGCGCGCGGCCCTCGCGATGAAAACCGAAAAGCTCCAACTCCAGGCCCACAAACCATTCGCGGTCAGGCTTTTGCGCCGCAAGAAACAGTTGCTCGATGTCTTCGATAGACACGTCCTTGAGGGGTCGAGACAAAAGCCCGTCGTCAGCCAGATCGGACGTCATGGGTTTGGACATACGCGGGGCGAGGAAAGCACAAGCGCATGCTTGCGCCCAGCCTTCGATCGCCCACACCGAGCCACGGGTTCCCCCTTCCACAGGCATCCGTCAACGCGAGTGAGCCGAGGTCTATTTCAGGCTGAGCGTTGGCTTTTGGCGTAAAGCTCCGCCACCCCCACCATCGCACTGGGTATGGACACCACCGCCAAAAAAGGGACCATCATCGAAAGCGTCATCATCCCCCCTAGCCCCAACATCGCCCCAAAAGACCGAAACACATACCGCATGCGTGCGCCCAAATCGTGGCCGGTGACCAACAGGGATGGGTTGATCGCGGCCGACGCAAAGCCAATCGAAGCGACAAAGGTCGCCACAAAGGCAAAGGGAGCAAAAAAAATGCCCAAAAAACCAAAAAGCGCGGTCGGGACCAACAAAACCACCGCTCGGACCAGATCCGGGACCGTCGAATCGAAGAATCCAGGCTCCTCGACATGGATGGCGTGGGCTGAGAGCACATGGGCGACCATCTTGTCGTAGAAAGGACCACCCAGTGTTTCCACGACCGTGGTGAACACCAGGGCCAGGGCCGCCAAAAGCGCGACAACCACCAAGACCGCCACCCCGATCCAAAGGAGCCCCAAAAGGACCCCTTCCGGCTTCTCCCACAAGCCCGCCAGAACCCGCGGAACCAGGTAGACCCCGCCTGCGACCAGCCCCAGGTACGCCAGAGAGGTCAAAACAAGGGGAATCAGCAAGAGCCTGCGCAAGGCGCGGTCCGCCGCAATGCGGCGGGCCCCCAAAAGAACCGAGGTCGCCCCCACCACAAAGCCTCGAATCCCGGGGGTTAACGCTTGCCCCTCCTCCGCGTCGTCTGTGCTCCTCAGCACGAGGCCCACCAAAGAAACCCCAACTTTGGGACGATCATGGGGAGATCGTACGCACCGAACCCAGGCCCGTCTAGGCCGAACTCTGGCTCCCTTGCCGCCACGCTTAAAAGTTGTTTGAGTTCCTTCCTGCTCAGGAACAAAGGCCATAGAGAACGGGGGATGTCGCGTTGCTCACCTTAACCGCCCTCACGGGTTTGATGACCACTTTGCTGGCGGCACCGGAGTCCAACAAGCCCTCCAGTAAACCCAAACCAGCACTCGAGGCGCCCCTTCCTCCGCCGCGGCCCGCGCCGGCGGACCGCCGGTGGCAGGGCGCCGAAAAAACGGTTGCGCGACTCGCCAAGCAAGCTGTCGACGACGCCCAAAAAAAACGCCCCACTGCCCTCGCAAGGCTCCATCGATTGTGGAACTTGAACCGAATCCTGGAGCAGCCGGTGGAATCCGCAATCCACCAGATTTCACAGATGGCCTCGGCAAGGCCATTGGTCCGTGCCCACGCCACCTACCTTGAAGCCAAACTCCTCTTCAAAAAGGCAAAACTCAAGGAGGCCGAAGAAGCCCTGAAGCGCCTCGGTTTCATCACCGAGGCACAGGTAATCGGCCCGTTCGACAACGCCGCGGGCCGCGGCCACGATGAGCTCTTTGTCCCCGAACTCGGTATGAAACTCGAGGATACGGCCCAAGGCAAAGCTCATCCGATCGGATGGCGCCGCATCGTGGGGATGGTCAACGCGGGTACTTTTGAATTGTCCCAATTGCTTCATCCGCCCTCCGAAGGGACCGCGTACCTCGCGGTTGTCCTTGAGGCCAAACGGGCCACGCGGGCGGCCCTCAGAACAGGGGCAAAAGATCAGCTCAAGGTTTTTTTCGCCGGTACACTGGTGGCCTCCGTGGACCAGCGGCGGGCTCTCGGCATGGACCAGGACGCAATACCCCTTTCGATTCCCAAGGGGCACAGCCTGCTTGTTCTCAAATCCTCCTGGACAGGGTCCACCGGACGCTTGATGGCCCGCCTTACACGGCCGAACGGTGCACCCCTTCAGGGTGTCCGGGTGCTGAGCGACCACCGTACGCTCAAGGAGGCCATGCAGAAAACAAAATGGGGAAAGACCAAAGCGCAATCTTTTTGGGTGCAAACGGCTTCTGGACCCCTCGATACCCTCCTCGCGCGCCGCGTGGGCAACACCACCCAGCGCGCGGAGCACTACGCCCTCAGTGCCGACCTCGATGTGAATCTGGCCCTGTATGATGAAAGAAAGAGACCGACCGAACCCGAAAAAAAAATGCGGACGGCCATCGCGCTCGACCCCAAAGACCCCATGACCCGCTTCTATTTTGCTCACCGAGTGGAGCGACAAAACCCAAGCCTGGCTCGAGAACAACTCGAGGCAGCCCTGGTATCGGATCCGGGCCACGTGCTCGCACGAACCAGGCTCAGCCAGCTGGCACAATCTGCGGGGCGAACCATCGAAAGCCGCCACCACCTCGAACGCGCGCTGGCCGTGGACCCCGATTTCGTCCCGGCCGTCATGCAAAAAGGTAGACTCGATTTCAATCAGGGCGAAGCCGGCGCGTGGGCGACCCTGGAGCTCCAAAAAAAGGAATCGCTTGGATCGGCGGCACTTCACAGCGAGCTGGCACACATGTACCGCTCCCTGGAAAATCGCCAAGCCGCCATAAACCACGCAAAAAAAGCGCTTGCCTTGGACTTCGAAAACGCGCCTGCACGGCGTCTACTCATCAACCTGTTGCTCGAGACAGGCCACGCAGAAAAAGCGCTCAACCATCTCGAGAATGACCTTTTGCTCCGCCCGTGGTCTTTGGGCACTCGACTCCGAAAAGCCCGCATTCTTTCAGGGAGTGCCTCCCAGCGAGAACAAGCCCTTCACACCCTAGATGAAGCGGCCAAACAGTTTCCTGATGCGCCCCAAGTGGCTATTCTGAAAGCTGATCTCCTTCTGTGGGGCGCCCAAAACGAAGCGGCGGTCGCAGCGTTGGACCGCGCGCTTGAGCTCGACCCACACCAGCCGTCGATTCGTCGGCGCCGAGGCACGCTGTCTGGCGATCAGCAAGAACTGGAAGACAACTACACCACCCAACTCAGTGCCCTAGAAAATCTACCGGTTCAGGCCGATGAACGAACCTGGGGTGCAATCTTCCTCGCCGATCGGACTGCGATTCGACTGTATGAAAACGGGAAAAGCACGCGGTTTCATCAAAAAGTCATTCGCATCCACAACAAAGGAATGAAAGACAGGCTGCGCGTTCAACAAGTCGCCTACTCGCCAAGCCGAGAAGTGGTCGAGATTCTGAGCGCCGACCGTGTCCGGCCAAACGGCGAGATCCTAAAAGCGAATCACATCAACGACCAGGCGCCGCGTGGCAAAATCGGCGGCATGTATTTGGATCGACGGACCACAACCATCGTTTTCGACGATCTAGACTCAGGAGACCTCATCCACATTCGCTACCGTGTAGACAGCATCGGGCAGAATATTTTTGGCGGATTTTTCGGAGACGTCAGCACGCTCCGGGGCCTGCTCCCCAAAAAAAATGTCCTCTACACCGTGACCTCTCCCGCAAACCGACCCATCTACGCCCGAGGTATTCGAGCCACCGAGCCCAAAAGACAACAGGACCAAGACACCGTCACCTTGAGCTGGAAATACGAACATCTGGACGCACTCGAGCTAGAGCCCTTCTCGCCCCCCTACGCCGAACTTGGCACACTCGTCAGCGTCTCCACGTACCGAGATTGGAGCGACCTCGGAAAGTGGTATGCGCGCCTGTTCTCGGAACAACTCACCATCGACGAAGATGCACGCCGGGCAGGCAAACGTGCGGTTCGTGGTGCCCGAACCGAACGGGAAAAAATGGAGCGCCTGTACGAATACGTGGTCAAAAACACACGCTACGTCGGCATCGAGCTCGGTATTCATGGCTGGAAGCCATTTAAGGCCTCCGAGGTGCATCGGCGCCGCTACGGTGACTGTAAAGACAAAGCCACCCTGCTCATCGCGTTGCTTGAGGATAACGGCATCGATGCCACAATGGCCTTGGTGCGAACATCCGATCGAGGACATCTCCCGCACGACCATGCTACCATGTGGGCGTTCAACCACGCCATCGCGTACGTGCCCTCGCAGAACCGTTTTTTGGACGCCACCGCCGAATTTTCTGGTAGCACCGAGCTTCCCCGACTCGACCAGGGCGCCATGGCCCTCATCGTACACCCCGACGGTGAGACCCGTTTGACACAGCTGCCCGAAAGTGAACCCAAAGACAATCTCAACAGCTCCGAGTACCAAGCTGTCCTCACCAAAAACGGGGGCCTCCGACTCAATGGAACCGAGAACTTTTTGGGGGTTCGCGCGTCGGCCCTACGCAAGGAGCTTGAAGTCCCGGAACTCAGAAAGAAACATATTCAGGAACAATTGAGCCAGATCTTTTCCGGAGTGAAGGTTCTCGATCTCAAACTCTCGGACATCACCAATCTGGAAGCGCCCGTACAATATCGGTACGAAGCGACGGTCGACCAGTACGCAGCCGTAAAGCAGGACCACGCGTTCATTCCGGTGGCCTTGTTCCGCCACGGCATCGCCAAAGTCTACGCCCGGCTCGCTAAACGAAAACACGACCTCTTTGCGGAAAACCGCTGGTCCACTCGAAATGTTGTCGACTATCGGCTGCCCCCCGGCTCGAAAATCAAAGTCCTTCCCAAGGGGCTCCACATTGATACCCGTCACATCGCCCTAGAACAGACCGTCACGCCTACCAAACACGGCTTTCGGACCGACGATACAGTGACCCTCAAATCCAGGAGGATTCCCGCCTCCGACTACCCTGAATTCAGGCAAGCCTGCTTGGCCGTGGACAGGGCCCTTTCCCGCAGGGTGGTGATCCAATGGTAGCAATCCCAAAAACCAAAGTTCTGCTCAGCAGCGCACTTGTCCTACTCAGTTGCCGAACCCCATCCTTGGGTCCGCTACGCCCAAGTCTGGGCGCCGCACCACCGCCTTCAGGAGCCGTCTCAAGAGCCGAGACACTCTCGGACGCGGAAGAGGCTGCGGAACTCGCCTGGATTTTGGGCAACGCGCGAAAGCTTGCCCAAAAACGCCTCGACGAAGGCGTCGCAGGAAGCCCCGAAGATGTCGCCCTTCGGCTCCGCCGGGGCCTTTTGTATATCGCCGAGCTTCAATACCAGGCAGCCCTCGACGATTTTCTCACCTTGGTCCAAGACGAGCCAGACTCCGCCGAGGGCTACATCGCCCTTCTTTTTATCCATGAGTACCTCCACACCCGTTTGGGAAAAAAAGACGAGATCAAAAAAGTTCTGAGTCCTCTGCTCCTGGATGGCGCACTGAGTAGCGCCGACCGCGTCACGCTGGCGACTTCCATTCTCAGTCGAATCGCAATGGCCAGCCAAAACGTCGAGGACGTCCAAACGCACCTTCAGCGTGGCGGTTGGATCACGTCTTTTCGGAGTGTAGGGCCCCTGGCGCCTTTTGTACCAAGTGCACTGGCAGAGGCCGCCCGCTACGAAACTGAAGGTATAGACGCCAAAAGAGAAGCCTTTCGGGGGGCCGTCCCACCGGTGCGCGTCCTTGGTGCCCATCGAATGATGCTGGCCCCCGTCGCTGGAGACACCGCGGGTGTATACGTTCTTGAGTCTCATTTCGAGCTCGGGCCAGACGCGGACGGACAACCCTTGGCCCTTGAGCTCTTTTTACCCCATGCGAGCAAGGTCCTCATCGATGGGGTCCCAGTCGTCGATGAAGGACAGTTTCGCTGGCAGCGGCGGCGCCGAATCCGTGTCGAAGTCGAACTTACCGAAGGCTGGCATCGCTTGACGATTTCAACCCTTGCGACCATAGGAAGCAGGCCATCGGTATCACTGCTCTCAACTTCGGGTGAAACCGTTATCGCCCGGCAGTCCGCCACGCCAAAAGCGTCGCGCCCAAACCGGGCCCCAAAAGACGCTTCAAAGCCTCGCCCCCTAGACACCGACGCCGCACGATGGGTCTACGAGCTCAGCGGGCAAAAGAGCCACAGCTTCTTTTCAATCGCGCTTGGGGCCATGATTGCCATGACCCATTGGGAGGGCGACTTGGAACGGGGTCGGGAGTTTCTGATTCATGGGCTGACCCACGCCCCTGAATCCGCGTTCTTGCTGCATCTCAACGGACGACTCCTGGAACTTGCACGATTTCCCACAAGTCTTGCGCAATATCAGTATCGTAAGGCCATCAAACGAGATCCCACCTTTCCGCAGGCTCTGGTCTTCTTGGCGCGCTCGCTCAGCCAAAGCTCACTGGAACTCGCGCTCCCCCTGATCGAACGCGCAAAAGACGCCGCGCCAACCAGCCCAGAACCTCTAGAGCTGTATTTTCAGGTTTTGCGAAAAAAGGGATGGCATGCGGAAGCCAGAGCCAGCCTTGAGCGAGCCCTCAAGCTAGGCAAGAGCGCTGACCTTCTCCAAAGCGGTGCGCGTTTTCTCCGAAGCATCGATCACGTACGCGACGCCATCGCGTTAGAAGAAGAACTGCTCCTCATGTGGGATGCCGTGGGCCCTGGAGTGCTCGCCAGCGAGCGCGTTCTTCGCCACGGAAATATCGACCAGGCGGTGACCGAGCTCAAAAGGAGCGCCACACAAAGTGCCACCCCCACAAAAGCCTATCAGCGCGCATCCCGGCTTGAGTTGGCCCGTGGCCAAACCGGCACCGCAAAAGCGTTGGCCCTAGAGGCACTCCAAAAAGACCCTTGGTCTCGACCTGCGCTGCACCAGCTGGCCCTCTCGCAGGCCTCACAAGGCGAAATCAAAGAGGCGGTTTCGAGCCTTTATCAGATCAGGAAGATAGGACAATCCACCGTGCGCCTTGAGGCGCTGCGCGCCAGGCTTGAGGGCGCGCCGCTGGCAGAACCCAAAAATGACACGTGGTTGGGCAAGACGCTTGAGTTTGATCCGTGGCCTTTCATCGCAAACGTCGCAGGCACAAACACACCAAGGGGTCTAGACCCCGCAGATCGTTGGTCGCGACACAAAAACGTAGACGTCCTTGACCGCGTCATCGACCATGTGTGGCCAAACGGCCAAGCCCTGTCCCTTCGCCATTTTATCACCCGCCTCCAAACCAAGGAGGCTACCGATCGCGCGGGTGAGGTGAATCTTCCGGCCGACGCTTTGACCCTTGCCCTCCGAACCCTCAAACCCGACGGAAGAGCCATCGATACGGACCGGCACCAAGGCAAACAAGACCTTTCCTTCTCTGCCCTCGCGCCGGGCGATGCCATAGAGCAAAAGTGGGTGGTCATCGACTCACCCGCTACGCCGTGGGGAGGCTACACACGAAAGTTCTATTTTCGTGGCTCCTCACCGATCATTCGTTCCGAGCTCGCTGTGGTCGTGCCCAAAGGCGCGAAGGTCTGGTTCAAAAGTTACAACAATGCACCTGAGCCGAGCATTCACGAGGAAACGTCCACGACAGTCTATTATTGGCGAGTCACCGACATGGAGGGGCAAGAGACAGAACCTCACGGTGTCTCGCCAGAAGAATATCTTCCCTTTGTGGTGATCGCAGTCGACCTCGACGAACAACGCGCACTGAACACCAACCTTCTCGACACCGACTACTTCGCGGCACCCTCGTCGGATCTCAACACGCTGGCGCGCGGCCTGACGGCCGGCTTGAAGACACAGCGCGACAAGATCAATCGACTTTTCGAGTGGGTCAGCCGGGAAACAGGCTCCGGCAACAACCGCAACCCAAGCGTATCCGTTGCCCTCAAACGCGGCGATCAAACCCGACTCTTCATGGCCTTGATGAAGTCACTTAAGCTGAAGGCCGAACTCGCGTTGGCCAGACCAGGAAGGGCGGCCCAGGTTTCCCCACCTTATTTCGAACCAAGCCGCTTTTCGTGGAGGATCATACGGGTCCGGCCCAAAAACGCGTCACCCATTTGGGTGACCTTTGAGCGTGGGCAGCCCTGGATGGGAAAAGTACCGCCCATTCTCGTAGGGGGCCAATATGTGCTGAGCGGCAGCCGAAAAATCTACCCCTTCCTCGACACCGATATCGCCGATTGGACACTTCACTCTCGCATCGATCTTCGAGTCAACGAAGCCGGAACCGCAAAAGGAACCGTACAACTGGTGGTGCCCGGCACCTACGGAGGCGAGCTGAGAAAGTACCTCAAACGCTCCTCGGACAAGGACATTCAGCGCTTTGCCCAAGGCTGGGTGGCCTCCTTGTTCCCGGGTGCCCAACTTGAAGGGTTTGAGGCCAACCCCCAAGACGGCCTGCTCACCCCCGTCCGGCTCAAAGCCAAGCTTGGCATTCCGCATTTTATGGTTCGAGAAGAAAAACACCTGGTGGCGGAACAGTTCTTCAACGCCCCCATTGCCAGCCGCTCTTTGGGCCTGCCGCTCCTCTCCTCCTATTTGCGTGCCCGCGACCGAAAGACACCCCTGATGCTGCTGAAAAACGCGGAGCGTATGGAGGCCAACATCGTTTTGCCCCAAGGTGCAGGAGCCCCGGTCGAGAAACCCAAAAGCTTCCGCCGATCGGCAACCTATGGGCGCGTCACCCAAACGTTCAGCTGGGACCCGAACAAGTTGACCCTCCACCTAGAACGCGAAGACCGCACCCATATGCAGCGCCTCTCGCCCAAATCCTACCCCGCATTTCGCCATTGGGTCCAAGAGACCCTGCAGGCAACGAGAAACCGGGTCATCATTCCCGTAGATCGGGTGAGAACCGCTCAGTCGATGGAACCACCCAAGGCGGAGCAGGCACGCAAACAGGCACCCACACGGCCTCAGGCACCCGTACCGTCTCGGTCACGGGCGCAGGGGGTCTTCGCGTGGCCCGCTGGTGGTCCTTAAAGTTTTCGAGTGATGCCGAGGTGCCTTAGGGCCCGGCCGAAGCGCGTTTCGCCTCCCCGCCTCGGTAGAACCGGGGGGTATCCAACGACCCCTAACGCTCCTCAGATGCGCCAGAGACAAGACGGGCCTTAAGGACCGCGTGGGCGTTAAACAGGGACACGTCATTGGTCGCGCCGCGGCAATCTAACTTGCTATAGACTGTAAACTTCAATGGTGGGACGTCTTCCCCAGAGCTTGATGCCTGTAGTGTCGGAGGGATCGGACTGGAGTGGTTCGAGCTTCAGCGAAGAAGTTGCGGGCAAGAACTTCGGTGACTACCGAATCATATCGAGTATTCGGCGTGCAGGAATGGGAGAAGTATTTCTCGCAGAATATGGCCCGCGCGGAGAGCCTGGGGGAAAAGTAATCTTGAAGAGGCTCTTGGCTAACTACGTTGATGACGCGCACGACGTCTCGATGTTTCGATCCGAGGCCCAACTGATGTCGAGGCTTAACCACCCGAACATTGCCAATGTGTTTGATGTTCCGCTGATCGACGGCAAGCAGTGTCTTGCGATGGAGCATGTGCAAGGTCGCAACCTCCAGCAGATCATGAAGCGCTGCCACAAGCTGGATTCACAGCTTCCACCGTAGGTGGCCCTCCATATGGTTTTGGAGGCTCTACGGGGTTTGGAGTACGCACATACGTACGTGCTTAATGACGGTCGTCCGCTAGAATTGGTTCATCGAGACGTTACACCGGGGAAACATGCTGGTGTCTTTCGATGGAGACGTGAAGATTAGCTAGCGTTGCTGGGACTGCCTGGCTCTATTTCGCCAACCATGGTTTCAATTCTTTCCATCCTCGCTTTTGAGCACCGCCCGAAAACTCGTTCAATTCGGTATTCTAAGTGCAGATGTAGAAGAAGATGAGCTTGAACTCGAGTCACCCCTCTCACTCGTGCCTACCGGCCTAGACCCCATCATTGCGTACTTGGAGGATACCTACCCTGGGGAGATATCGGAATTGAATAGCGATGACCTCAAAGAACAAGCGGTACAATTTGCATCCATCGAAAAAATCATGATCATCGAGCGCCTACGAAATGTGCCGTCAGACCTCGATAGTCTCGGGGCCGACTTTCTCTGGTGGAAAGACACCATGGACAAGATGCTGGACGAACTCCTTGATGCCGGCCTGATTGAGCGAGATGCACAGAACGTTTTTTACATAGACACCATAAAAGGCATCGCGTTGACCGCGCACCTGAAATCGTTGGCACAAAAGCTAAGCCCAAGCACGCGTCGTCGAAAGAAAAGCCTACGAAGTAGCCGAGGTCATCCCGAAGCACCGCCCACGATCGAAGAATACCATAATATTGCGGCGTGGCTACTTTTGTCCATTTAGGGCATTCTCAAGTAGCTTCACGTAGTTTTGTGCCACCGTGGTCGGTGAGAAGCTCATCCAAGTCAACCATTGGGACTCGACTGAGAGCCCGATGGAGCCATGCCCAGAACCCACTGTCGCCCTCACGAACGGCGAACCCTCGGCGTCGGCGAGTGGGCTTCTTTGGAAATTTGGATGCTCGAAGTCTACCCAAATACTACCTGGGAAAGCTCGACATCGCTAGGCTGCGTTCGCATGCGCTTGTATCGCTGCGCCCTTTAGCGATGGATGAACCCTCTTCTTTGGTCACCGTAGCGGCGTTCTTCTTCTTTTTCCTTTCGAAGGAACAGGTCTCTGTAGACGGCGCGCTCCTTTTGAACCGTCCCCCACTCGTTGCTGTCGCTCTGGTATCCGTGCTTCCGGAGGACATCGCCGACGAACCACGGAAGGTGATAGGACTTCACCATAAGAAAAACGAGGGACGGCGTGAGCCGCGGAGCAACATCTCTTGCGACAAAAAAAGCATCTGGCAACATGTATGCCACGTCGCCGGTAAAGATGCGAGCATCCTCGGGTGTCTTCTCTGTTATGCCCTCACCGTGGAATAGTGACATCCATGCTTGCAGAAGAATGGAAGTCGACTCCGAAAACCGAAGCACAGGCATGTTCCACAGGTCTCCGTAGTGATTCTTCAGTGGCTCTTTGGGAAAGTCAAAGGCAGGATCGCTATCGAGAAGCGCAAGCTGTCCTTCTATCACCTTTGGGCTCGAATGGTATAGACCGAATGTAAACCCATGCTGGACCTCGTAGAACGCGATTAGTCCGGTCAGAAAACTATTCAGCTCTGGGCTATCGGGGGACAGAGATGGGAATGCGTTCCTAAATATGTGACCGCTTGGGGGCAAGAAAAATCCCTCCGGGACGGCGTCGCCAATCATATAAGTCCTTACCGGAAACCGCAGACTGTCAACGGACTGCGCGGAGGCGACCAGGTGATAAAAGAAATAGTTGTCAAGGATTTCGTGTTCGAGGGCAGCCCGGCCATTGCCGTGCAGGTCCCAGACCTTGGCTGGTCCAAAGAGCTTAATGGTGGGTGAATGCCCAAAGAACGATGTAAAATCCTTGGGCGTAGGCCGGAAAAATCTTTGGTCTCCGATGAGGGCCTGGGTGATTTTCGTCGGGGAGGCATTGACTGACCGGCGGAGGAGGTCACCCAGTTCTTTCTGGAAACCATCTTGTTCATCGAGCTCGAGATAGAAATTCTCGAGGCCCGCGTTCGAAGGGCCATAGGTTCTCACGTTCTCATCTGGATCCCAATGACCCGCCAACGCAAAGCGATCGAAGGGGCTGGTACCGTCGGGACTGAAGGCCAAAAAGTGAACAAACTGCTTGCTGCTTCCGAAATCGATCTCGGCCTTGATGAAGAGAACGCGCCCCAAATAGTGGGGCGCCTTCGGTGCGAGTCGAAACATCTTGAATCGAATGTCGGTCGGAGAACCGAGTGCTTTGAATTTGTCTATTAAGCGATCAAAAGCATCCACATGGGCTGGATTATCCTGGAACAATTGTTCAAAATCGATTGTTGAGGTTTCGTCTGGTGCGTCCGGAATAGCGTCTCCCTCGAAGGTAGCGCGGGCCGCCTTTTCCAAGACCTCCCCAATTTCTTTCAACCAACTTGGGGGTTCTGGTCCTACGGTTCCCTCTTCTGAATCATCGGAATCGTCATCAACATTGTTTGCTGCGAGCGCCTTAGATCTGCGCCTTTCCTCCCAATTGGCGTAACCCCGAGCATTTTGGTACCAGGCGGGATGGGATCCGCCGTTCGGGGAGACCCCGAAAGTACCCGCCGATCGTTCAGCTGCGTCGGCGTCAAAGAATCCCCCCAGAAGGAGGCCGCGGGCGGCTTGCAACAGACCTTCTCGGACCGCGTCGTCGGGGAGATGAACTGCAATCTCTAGGATGTTTTGCCACCAAATATGGTGGCGAAGGAATTCGTCGATGACCTCGTCCTTCGACTTTGCGGTGTCCAAGACCAGAACCTTGACGCGACCATTTTGGCCGATCAGCTCCGGTGAGTCCGGAGCAAAGGCACCGAGGAGTGAATCCTCGGCCGATTTGGGGTCGATGGGGATGAGGTCTGGAATATGGCTGGTATCAAAGCCGTATATCTTCTCTCGGCTAAAGATTCGCGAGCTTCCGCCCGGGGTCTGATAGGTTTGATGGGCTCGGATTTGAGTTTCGTCTTCGAAGAACAGCGCCACGCCAGAATGATATTCCCCGAATTCCACCTCCTTGATGATGGCATCGGCAGCAATGGTACCCACCTCTACCCAAGCTTGGCTTGGCTCTTGATTGAAGGCGATCATCGTGGTGAGTCCGGCGTCTCGTTCTGAGATAGATGCCAAAGGAAGGACCCAGGGCACCGCTAAGGCAGCCAGAGCGGGTTCAGAGTGAACCAGTTCTCTGAAAGCCCCAAAAAACGACCGTCCCGGGTTTCTAAACACCTGCTTGAGTCTTAGAACACTGACCGTCGAAAGTTCTTCTCCGGTGATGTGACGAGTTGTCTCCGCCATCCCCGGCTGGGGGCGCTCGAACCACGCGGTGACCTCTTCTGGCCCAGGCGAATTCGACGCTTCTTGGTCCGATTCGGGAGAACCTTCCACCAGTCTTTGAAAGTCTGTGGTGACCAACATACCGGTTCGAAGCCGTCGATGGAGCCACCCTGTTTGCAGTTTTTCGGTGTGCGCCAAAAGGGGAAGATGGCCATCGGCGAATCGGTGCACAAGTTGCCGGAAGGCTCGGCTTCGGTCTTCTTCTGGCTTGGGCCGAGGAAAAATGGGCCGGGGGGCTTCTTGAGCACGCGCGAGAAAGTGCAAGCCAGACGGCGCGCCGGGAGCCAAACTCTGCCGAAGAGCCACCGACGCCGGCATCCAAAAAGAGGGAGAAGAATAGTGAAAAGCTTCCATGGCATCCACTTCGTGGAGCTCGAAAAAAATGCGCTGGCCTCGGACGTTATCCCACCAATTGTCGAGTCGTTCTTTCAGGTAGTGTCGGACAGCTTGGCGCACCTCGGTCAAGGAGGCATCGGGGCTCAGGTTTGCGCGTTGCCCAGTGGCAAAACTTAGGTCCGGGGTCTCGTGGGCCAGGCTTCCCGGTGCGCCAAGATGGAACGCGAAGGTGTTCTGACTCAGGTCCCGCTCAAGTTTTTCTGAAAGCGATCGGGCCAGATCGTTCATGAGTATATGTTCTTCCTGGAGATTGAGAGACATCAGTGCGTAGTACGTGCCATCTTCGGGGCCGCGCCGCACTTCGAGCATACGAACGAAGGCACGTTCGAGAACCGCACAGGCATTGTCTAGCCCGAGTAGACTGTCCAAAGAGAGGGATGCGGCGTTGAGGAGAAGCCCCTCATGCTGGCAAAAAGTACGAAGTTCGGCCACCGTTTGAGTCAGCCGCTCGACGTATTCACGTTCACCAAAGGTCAAGACCCAAGCCCCAAGGGGTGTAGGCGTGTCTTGGTCTGCCATGGAGAGGGCAAAACGAAGGCGAACCAGGCTGCGGATCAACGCGTCGAAACGGTGGGATTCGTAGTCGGAGGCGAGAAGACTGAAAAGGGTATGGGCGTAGCGATCGCTGATCGTCTTTCTTACCGACATCCATTTTGCGTCCGTCTCGTGGAGGACTGTCGTATCGACGGACACCAACTCAGGGAGCTCGACCGAGAGCCAGCCCCCGGGTTCTTGAACGAGAAGGAGTCCGAGCGCATGTCTTGCCGTAAACGATGGTTCTTCAGTCAGCTGAGATAGGCCGACCAGAGCCAGTGCCTCCTGCCGGGGATCTATACTGGACACCGTGCGCCGAGCCAGAAGGTCAAGGGCGGGCGGAAGATAGTCAAACGAACTCTTCTTAAGGAAAGCCTGATTTTGCCCAGTAAGGTCGTCTAGGGCATTCAAGAGGTGTTGCGCCTTTTGAAGGTCGCCACGCGATTGGTAAAACAAGGCACATAGGCTAAACGTTTCGACACTCTCGGCTGCGCGAGGTGAGGCCGATGGAAACACCATCTCCATCGGTATGCCGCTCGAGACGTCAAAACAAGCGCGGGTAAGCGCCCGAGCCACGGCGTTCGCCCAATTCGTGAAGGGGTCTTCGTACAGCGCTTGCGCTCGACGAAGTGCAAAATAGGCCAGCGTGTTGTCGGCGATCGAAGCGTGGGTCTCCGGCGATTCTATCGCCCGAAAAAGCCCCCGGTCATGACCGGCTGTGATCGGTGTTGCCCCCGCATTTTCTTGATGTGGGGCCTCCGTTCTTGCGTCTTTGGTGAGTGAAATGTGGTCCGGGTCGTGTCTGAAGGCAGCGGCCTCGAGGCTGAGTAAACGAGAGAAAACGAAGCGCTTGGCGGCGCCGGCTTGGGGCGTGTGAGCGGCTTGGCGCGCAAAATCGGCCATCGACGAAATGACCAACATCTGGGCGCCAAGCGGGGCAACGCCTTCAGAGACGGGAAGGCCTGTCTCTTGATCGACGATGCGGCGAAGTGGTTCATCGCTCGCAGACCAGTGCAGCAATCCATCAACCAGTCGTCCCGCGACCTCAAAGTCTCCTTGTGACAGGGCAACCTGAAGGGTGAGCGCCTGGTCCTCCACTCGAGTACGCGGACGTCCCTCATAGATCTCAGACTGTACCAGGACGCCCTGTCCGAGCGTGTCAATGAGTTCCGAATAGGCTTTCTGGATGAAGGCTGTGACCCGCAAAAGCGGAACGTTGGCCGCGTAATGCCGGAGTGGGCGATCGTCTGATAGGCTGGAGGCGGTCAGTTGCTGGTGGACATCCAAGAACCAGACCACTGCGGTGCCAGACGAAAGGAGGGTGGATAGATTGTGTATTCGTTGACTGGAGTACGGGAAGCCATGGTCACTCACAAAGGCTTGCGCATGTGCCCAAAGAGTGAGCGCGGTGCCCCGGTACTCGGCCGCGTGAGGATGATTGGGATGGGCCTCGGAAAAACGGTAAAGCCCAAGGATGAGCCCCATGGTGGCTTCCAAATGATAAGAGGACGCCTGGCGCTCGCTGGGCGCGATGTAGGGGTCGCGAAACGCATTCTGAAAGTAGTGGCTACCGATGTAATTTCGTCCGGTACCGAAGCCCAAGGGCTTAACGAAGCGAGCCACCGTATATTGGAGGCATTGATCCAGCTGTTCGACATAGCTTGAGTAAGCATGTGCGGGTGTTTGTTCTTCAAGATCTTCGTAGTCGACTGAAAGCGAAAGCCAACTACAGTTGTCGATGGCCGCATGAGAACTCTTGTTTTCCCACCTATAGAGCGGATCAGGGTCATCCTGACCTTCTTCCAGCGGTGTGACATCTCCCCCCCCGGTGATGAAGCGCCCGAGCGGCGCACCGGAATCAAGGAAGCCTTGCAGTCGCCCAGCCTCAGGACTCTGTGGATCTTCGGCGATGGCTGCGATGAATTCGTCTTTCCAACCTTCATTATCCCAAAGGGCCTGGAAAATACCTTCACGCAACTGATTTCGCCACGCGCGGAGAGGCTCGGGGCCAAGTTCTCGGTCGTGCGTCAACCCGAGTGTGTCTGCATGGTCGAGGGCGTGGTTGAGAACGCTGAGAACGTCCAAATTGTGTTCCGTCACGACATTGAGCGCTTCGGTTGGCTTGCGAAGCGCTCGCCACATGTCTTCTGGGAGCGGTTCGTCGGCCCATACGGCGGTGTCCTCAACCGGAATCGTGTCACAGCGGTCACCCCGGCGGCATGCCCTAACATGGGCTGGATTCTCATCGTCATAGGCATCGTAGCCGATGGCATCGAGGACCGTATAATACCCCAGCCGGAGTTGCGGATCTTTACTGAGGCCGGCCGCGTGCAGGCGTCCGGCAAATCTTAAGCCCTGGGTAGTTGTTCCCGCGGTCATCAAATAGAATTCTTGCCCCGCTTGCGATCGGATCCGTCTACGATGGCGCAGGAGGCCACGCAGAGACCTCTCATAGCAGGTCTTGATCCAAGCCTTGTCTGTCTCAAGGGTGCGGAAGGCCTCAGAACTGATGAATATCCCCAGGCCGTGAATCGCCCAAGCGGTGGCGCCGGTCACCAGCCGCGCGTCACGCCAGTTGTCGCCCTGGGTATTCCAGGAAAAATGCCAGCCCTGGAGCTCCGTTTCGCGACGCGGATCAAGAACGGCATAGGCGCATAAGTATCGGGCCATGCTTTGGGCGCGTGATATCGCGGCGTTTTTTCGGTCTCGCGAAGCCTGCGCAAGTGCGATACCCAAAGTGTATGCCCACACCCGCTTGAAGCCCGCGAGGTGTTTCGCGTCCTCGGACTCTTTTGAAGTCCAGAGTGGATCCTCTAAAAGCCGCCGCATGTCTTCTTGATGCTTTTGATGACCTTCATTTAGTCGGTATTCCGACAAATAGGTGACCTCTTGGTTCTGCGGTGGGAAACGTTCTCCGTAAAAGTGGGCGGTTCCGTCCCGCGCGGCTTGTGGTGAATCAAAAGCAAGGATCTGGTTCTGTTCCAGCCGAGTGCGTTCCAACTGGGCTCTTAGAACGTTCCCATCGACATTGCCCGACTGCCAGTAAAAAGGCGCCGGCTGTGGGCCGCTGGCCCAAGGTGTCGAATCAGATTTTTGGGTAGCGGCCGCCGCCAGAACGAAGGTCGGATCTACGGCAAGCATTTCGACGTTGTGGGTGCTTGAAAAAGAAGCCTGCCCAGAAACGAAGGACAAAGCCACAGGGCCGGAGGCGCCAGAGACGCCATTTCGGGGAAAATCCAAGGTTACACGGTCATCGTAGACCGCAACGTAGTCAGCGTTCACCAAGCGAAGGTCGGCAGAAATAGTTTTGGACGCCCCTGGATGTGCGGTCCGAAAGGTACTCGATATTTGGCGCTTCTTGTTATCCCAGGAGGCCCTGGTCAGCCACAGTCGGTCTCCTCTTTCGGGGGCAGGCGGCGCACCTACGAAGGGAACAACCGCAAGCGATCCGCGAACCTGAATCTGAGGAATGTAATCATACGCATCGCTGTAGCTCGTGTTTCTGTCTGGTTCATCAAGGCGAAGATTCGGGCGAAAGATCGGGGGAATGGGCGCTTTGCTTAGCTCGGCTGTGCTCCAGTATTCGTTGTCGCCTGAGCTTCGGGCCAGGTACAAGGCCCACACGCCGCTCTCCGGTTCCGACTTGTATGCGGCGTACACAACCAAAAGCTCTCCTTCAGGCCCAAAAGCGATTCCAGGCATGTAGCCAACCACCGGCAGCCCCTCCTCGGTCTGGATCAACTTCGGTCGCGACCAGTTCTGGCCCCCGTCTTGGGAAGTGGACAGGTGAAGCCGGTTGTCGGTTCCTTTTTCGTATACGAGCGCCCACCGCCCCTCATTCGAGGCGGCCAGCCGGGGGTAGGAGGGGCGCTCGCTGAAGACGTCTTCGATGGTATCAACCACGGCGGTGCGCCAGTGCGCCCGGACGCCGTCTTGGTCGCGATGGCTAGGAGATCCTTGTAAGACCGCTGCCCCAGTACCCTTGGTGCGGAGCTGCTCGTCTTCTTGGGCCAGCGCGTCGACAGCCAATGGTCGTTGGGCCACCCTAATCTGGTCGGTTTGATGTTCTGTTCCTTGGTATAGATATTGGTGTTGGTAGCCAAGACCGGGCCAAAGGAGCTCGTCTCCTGGCTCATAGGCTTTTTTCCAAACGGAATGCCAACCCACCGGGAACCTCGTGGGGCGTTTTCTTTGGACGAGAACGTGGCTCCATACGGGATCTTCCATCATCGCTGTCCAAGCTTCGTTGAGGACTGGTTTGTTGTCCCATACACGGAACTGTCGCCCAACTACGGTCACCGTATGGTCATCGACGTGCAGCGAGGGGGCGTAAACGTAAGCCTCTTCCCACCACTCAACGTAGTCTCCATCCCGCTCTATGCGATAGTGCTCTTCACACCATTCGCATTCTCTGTCGTTAGGAGAATACTGCGCGAGATAGCGTACGGTCTCGTCTGCGGGGCGGCGGCGATGGATATCAAAGACAGACAGTCGTGGATCGCGCTCGTGGTGAGGCGTGGGGTTGTCATCCATTTCAACTTTGAAGTTCTTGGCATAGAAGACTTTGTTCTTTTCGCTCCAAACCATGTGAGCATCGCCCCATCGGTCGAGAGCTAAAGAGAGGTCGCGTCGGGCGTGTGTGCTCGGCGTGTCCGCCCAGAGCAGAGACAGAACCGGCGCAGGCCCTGATTGGTTCTGCTCAAAGACCTCGATCCCGAATTGCGCCTGTCCTGGCTCGCGCCTGATAACCCCGACCAGCACCCGCTTCGCGCGTGCAGCAACGCAAAGTTCGGTGATGGTTCGAAGAGGGCTCGCAAGCCGAACGCGGGCCAGTTGCCTAAAAGAACCGGGTTGTCCTGAAGATCGACTGAGGAGAAGTCGAAGAGCATCTGGGCTTCCGTTCTCGCCTCGAACCACATGGGCCAAATATATGTGTTTGTTCTTTGTTCCCTGGACAATGGCGGTACTTGGGAGCGCGACACGCTCATCTCCCAAAGATACCGCCGAGGGCGCCTCAAAAGAGCCCAGCGCGGTTATTGCGAGAGGTCTGAGGACGGCTTGCTCCACGATATCCGAAGGCGGTGACAGGAAATCGGTGCCGTCCTCGCCCTTGACTGCGGCACGGACCGTGTATTGGTATAAGCCAAATTCCGAAACGCTCTCGGTAAATCGAGGTTGCTCGACAAACACGCGGGTCACGCGTTCACCGATTGTCCCATCAGAGTGAGTCTGTGACCGGACGACCTCGTAACCGATGTCAACACCAGGAGGAATAGCCGAGCCGTCTATCCACTGCTTGGGCGCGTCCCAAGAAAGCGACACCTGCTTACCGGTGCCGGTCGCTACAAAGCGTGAGGGTGCTTTCGGCGTCGATCGGCGTACAAAATCCGCATCGGGCTGTGCGATAGACGCGCCTAAAATGCCCGACTCGCGGGCATAGGCGAAGTAGCCTATTCCGACCCGGAGGACTCGGCCGAGAGGGACGTCATGGTAGTCTTCTGTTCTTGGGTTCCAAGACAAAATTCGATCAAGTTTCGGGTCGCGATAGACGTGGTCTTTCGAAACGCCGAAAGCATTCCACCCCGCTTCCAGAAAGGGATGCGAAACATCGTGTACCTGTACCTTAGCGTGAAATGAGGCCGCTGTTTTCGAGAAAACCCAATACACCTTGTTTGCGGTCACCGACGCGAGGTGTACTTCGCCTGGCGAAAGCAAAGACCGAGGCGTGTCCGGACCGAACGGCTCTGCGGGCAATTCGGCCTCCCAAATTTGGGCCCCTGAGTGGGCGGCAAAAAACTCGAGCGCCTCGGAAGCTGCGAAAGGAAAATTCCGGAGGTTCCAGCCTTCTTCCAGAAAATAGGAGATGTGAAATTCCGAACGCGGCTTTCCCTGGTGGAGCTCCGCAGATGTAGCGTAAAGTGGAAGGCTAAGAACCAGAAGCCCCGGTGCCCAAGCGCCTAACAGTATCCGTGACAACCCTTACGCCCCCCATATGGGTTCCGACGCCGATGGACGGACCCCTTCGTTTTGTCCCCGGTAATGGATTCGGGAAACCAGACGATTGGCGGGTTGTTGTCAATGCTTTTTGCGTACTTTGTCCGCCCTGCAGGCAAGAACCCTGGTGGTTCTCCGAGGCACAAATCGCGGAGCGCAGTGACGGAGACGCAGCCCTACAGAACCTCGGAACCTACGCACTGGGTGGACTGGAAAAAGCCATGTCCATGAATCAGACGCTTCTGGTCGCGCGGCTTTCCAGCTTCGTGCAAATTCAAGCGGGTCGGCTGGATGCCACCTCTGACCTGCCCCAAAATGAACGCATTTATTGGGAGAGAAATCTGGGGAAAATGCGCCTAAGGGTTGGCATGAAGCGCTCTGTTCTTACAAATGCGCCCCTGTTTTCGGTGGCACCCACTACGTAGACAAGGTGCGCCAAGATCTGGTCGCACTGGCCCGAGACCGCAACCTGGGGCAAGGCAACGGAGGCGTTCTCATCAGACGCAACGCTCGGCGCCTCAAAGCGGCCCGCTGAAGCGACGGGCTTCGGACTGGCAAAAAAAAGAGAAATCGGATCTGAGCTATCCGAGGTCAGGCTGGGTCCGGCTTCCGACTCGAGAACAGCATACACCTGGAAGCGGTAGACGCGGTCCGATGTGGGCACGGCATCTCAAAATTCGTGCTCAGTGCTCGTTCCAACGGGAAGGCCGTCCCGACCTATCCGATAGCTCAATCGGACACCCGCCCAATGCCAGTCCCGTCCTCGAAATGAGTGGGATCAGCCCAGGACAGAATCGCCGTCTCACCTCATGACGTGGCCGAAAAAGCCGACGGGGGATTCGGCGGCGTGAGTTCAAACTCTGCGCCAGAAACAGACGCGTTCGGCACAAAAAATGGTGAGACGCCCGACTCCAGAAACTGCGCCCAGTAGACCTCACCGGGATGCAGCCACTCACCCGGCTGAATCCGCTTGTAGCCCTGCTGGGTTCGATCCGAGTGAAAAACCGCTGCGATGCTTGGATTCGCTAGCCGCATGGCCTCACCAACGCGCAACACGCTCCAGCCGGCCGAGTGCAAAGGCACGTCTTGAACCTCAGCCTGCGGGAGCTCAACGGGGCTTGGCGCAAAGACCCATGCACCACCCCGTCCGTCGAACGCTTCAAGCTCTGCCGACAAACCAGCGCCGAGGCGGTTCGTTCGTTCCGGCGGATCCAAGACCGCCGCGGACCAAAGCGTTAAGCCCTGGCTTTTGTACAAGCGAAAGAGCGCACCATCCGGTTCTCTCGGATTGGAAATCAGATTCCAGCCCGCCTCGAGTTTCAGGGGAACTGAAGATGAAATCGCCCAGGCATCAAGCCCAAGGCTCACCAAAACAAAGGCGAGGCCCAATGCGCTCATCTTCGCAACGAAGGCAGACCCGAAACCAGCCCTCAGTCCACAATATGTCCTAAACATGCCACTCCTGAACGAACAATCGGGCACACTGGTTACATCATTCGTTAAACCCTGAAATAGGATGCCAGTCTCACCTCGTCAACATCTATTCGCATGCCATATTGCTTTCAGGAAAGCAGAATAGGAAGCGCGAACGCATGGTAGACAAGTATCAACGAGTGCAGGAATTTCGAGGGTAGGAAAATGCGAACCTATCGACTTGAGTATGGGAGAATTATCATAGGAGTTTCGGTCCTGAGAAACCGATTTCAGTCTTGTCATGTCAAGTTTGTTCACTCAAGTTGAACGGGTGCCGATGCAGAGCGCGCGCTGCAATTTGGCCAGTCATCATCTTGTGCATTTCCATCAGAAAGGTGGCGCCCTTGCTGATGCCAAAGTGGGTCGCTCAGATGAAAGACCGACGTGGTCAAGCAGCGTGCGAATCGTATTTCGAGTAATGATCACGGCGGTGGGTTTCAGTCGACCCCCGCATCGGCAAGCCAGGGCGTCCAAATCCCAGACACGCGCCAAGAGTCGAGCCCAGGAAATACGATGTGTTAAAGATGTGCTTATCGATTCGCATAAATCGGAAGTGTTTGGTCGAAGTTTAAGCTCTATGGGGGCCTTCGGTATGATCTGTGCGCCCAAAGCAGAAGCTGCGGCGAGCACTCCGTTGTATGTGAATTGCGGTCGTTTTTTGGGTGGAATCAACCATGCGACACGGCGGAGAAAACTGGAGGGGTTCAAGTTCAATGTGTGTGGCTCCAGTGATTCGTGGTCGCTTGAGTGCAACCCGAACCCTGCCGTTTTCGGTTATGGAAACGACCTTCTCGCGCAACGGTGGCCTGGCTGCGTACCGGCAGATGCGTTCTCTTGCCGCTGCATCGTGGGCCGGCACCATGGTGTTTGCTTCAACAGAAAAAGCGTTTCGGTCTCGACGACGGCTTTCATCCAAGCCTCGCCCCCGGGCGGGCGTCGATGCACCATCATCGTGGACGGCAATGAAGCCGGTTTCACTGTGGCTCGTCCGAAACTGGACACGAACGCAAGGCATTTCGCACGCGCAATCACAGGCGCAGACCGCAAAGCGTCTCAGGGTAACTGTTCCTTGGAGCACACCCCGGTCGGCTGGACGTGCTCCACCGACGGAGCGGGGGGCTTCATGTCACGTCCGATCTAGCCACGAAGGCCGAAGTTGGGGCGAGTTGCGTTCGCTGGTCGGAAGATGGGTTGCGACGGATGAGGATGGTGGTCCGCCAATTGGGTTCTCAGTCCCGTAGGTCTCGCATGTTTGGGAAATCGATCCCCTTCAATGCCTGAGCTTTGTTTGCCCTATCCCGCACAACCGTTCATTCGCCCCGTACGAAGGCATGGGGCCAGGTGCAACTTGTACGCAAGGCGGATGTTCTACGACTCGAAGCCAAACTCGATCTCAGCAAGACTGCATAGGCTCGCAGCCGAACAAGAACGACCGGACTTGCCTCGTGGGTTCGACTCCGCTGCACTCAAGAACATATCCTGCCATACGTTAGATGCTTCTAGCGGACAAAGGCCCGCTCGGTGATGCGAAGGGTTGGATCGTAGGCATAGCCAATCTGGGACTCTATGGCTTCGAAAGGATCAAACGTAGTTTGAGTGGCCAGGCTGACCCGATCTAGGGGGTCGTAGCTGTAGACTTGTTTCAGGAACGGGTTTCTGGCTCACGCAGAGACGGCTTTGCGCGGGCCTTCTTTGGACATGGTTAGACGCCCAAAAAACATCATACCCGTAGTTGTCGTGCCTTGATGGTGGAAAGACGTCTTGTTCGGTTTTTAGTCAGCAACGGCAATATCCATTGACTTTGGATGCGCCGCATCCTGTGTTGGAACACGCCGACAGGCACTGATACAGGGTTTGTCGCAGGGCCCGGGGGGAAGGGCGCCTGGCGACGGTGGAGGGGACGTGCTGAAGAGGAACGCTGCTTTGCTGATCATGCTGTGGCTCGGGGCCTCAGCCCCGGAGGCCAACGCCGCACCCGCTGGTCCCGAAACCTTATCAGGCTCGCTCTCGCCGGGTTGGAATCTGGTGGCGGTGCCTTTTGCAAACGCGGAGGTTCCGCTTGGCTGGCTGAGCGCCGACGTGGTGGTTTGGTCACTTCCTCGGCCGAGCAACCCTGCTTCCTTGCTCGAATGGACTGCCCTGAGCTCGATGGGTGACCCCAACGAACGGCCGTGGCTTAGCCAGGGCGGATATTGGGTACACGCCAAAAACCCCCAGGTCTTTCACATCCGCAAAGCCATCGAGGCCCCTCCGTCGGGTCAAGCCGACAACCGAGCCCAAGACCGGGCCAGGCTCCCGACGCCACCGGCGTCGCCTCTCGATGGGGTGTTCTTGGCAAGCCACCACACGCAACCCCACTTCGAATCGGGTCCACGCCGCGTGGTGCGCTGGGATGCTTCGACTTCCTCCTACGTGCGGGTCCCCGGGGCCGACGACCTGAAGCCAAGCGAGGGGGCATTTGTCCTTTCACGCTCCTCGCCCGACCCAGATCCATTCACCCCATCGTCGGAGGACGGCCCGCTTGACACACCCGATGGAAATGCCAGCTCGCTGCCCGATACGGTCTTGGCCGAAAGACAATCCGCCCCGTGGATCAGGGCGGGAACCTTCGAGCCGCCGGAGCCCCTTGGGGTCAGCGACGGACCGGCCCGTATGGCGAGGGCAGCGCTATCCACGAATTCTACCGGGATGACCGCCCATTTGGCCTACGTGGTGCAGAGGCGCGCGACCGCGGCGGGCGATGAAATTCGCTACCAGTTCAGCGACAAGGCCGGAAAGCCGGGGAGCTTTTCGGCGCCGCGCACTTTTTCGGTTCCTGAAAGTCCAGGGTCGGTGCACGCGCTGGCCCTGGCGGCCAGAGCGGACAGGGTGGCCATCGCTTGGATCGTCCTCACGAACACGGGCGATGAACAGGATAGCCATGAGAGTGAAGCCACCGGCAAAGGGGCACCGGTTCAGGTGGTGACGGTCGAGAGCCGGGACGGGGGGCGATCCTTTGGACCGAAAACCGTGGTGCGCAAGAACGAAGCCTGGAAGCGCGGCGTCGACGTCGCCTTCGATGCGCACCTGAACCAACACCTGGTGTGGGGCGAAGCCAACAAAGTCTACTACCTCATGAACACCGAGGGGCCGCCGTCCAACGTGTTCGACAACACCTACCGGGTCCCGGTTCACGAAGAGGTCAAATACCTTGTCCAAGAAGCGCCTACGGGGGGCCAAGGCTGCGCCTGCGCCGACTGCTGGTGCGAAGAGTCCTACGTGCGGGGGGGCGCTTCGGATGCCAGCTCCGACGGAATGGGCTCGGTGGAAACAGAGTCCTATCGTGTCAGCCGGTACGTACTCGACCCTACGCTTCACGTGAGCAAAGGCGCGGTCCACGTGGCGGCGCAAGAGACCCGACTGTGGGATCCCAAGCCCGTCCCCCATCCGGCATGGACCGCCATGCTGGACTCACCCGTGTACGAGCCCAGAGCACCGCTTTCGGAAAGTCTCGTGTCGTTGCCGGGCCCGAGCCTTCCGACCGCCGCGGACCATGCCCCCCTCCTTCGGAGGGTCGTCGGTTGGCGTTCGGTATGGAAGACCGCCTATGAACCGGGCGACGAGGCCCTTTGGGACACGTTCGGGTTTCAGTTTCAGTACCGGTACGCCGGAACCTGGCAAGAAGAGGATCACATTGTTCTTGCGCGGCGTCCCCTGGCGCCAAACCATCACCCACCCCAGGAAGGGTCTCCAAACGCAGCAGCTGATGCCCGCAAAAGCGAAGCGCAGCAAACCAGCGTCGTGAACACCGTCGATGCGTGGCAAGTGTCGACGCTGGCTTCGGTGGGTGTGGGCGGTGCCGACCACCCGCCCTCTTACCTGAAACTGGTAGGCGCGCCCTTTGGGCTGGTTCTGGCGTACGAGGGCGGTGGGCCCGCCGATCCGGATCGCATCGGGGACCCACCCATTCGGGTTCGGTGGTCTGCCGACGAGGGCCGCTCTTGGTCCGACCCCAACACCGTGGGTCGCGGAGCCAAGCCAACCGCCGGGGTGTCCGAGACCGGCGACATCCGGGTGCTGTACCGTAGGGCCCACCCCGCGGCGGTGAACGCCACTGCCCCCCAGCCGCGCGCGTCTGGGGTGTTTGCGGTCGTGGGTCACCGTGATCAACACCCCTGGAGTCCACCGATCCCTGTAGACCCCGAAGATGCCACACCGAGACTGGGTAGCCATGAAAGCCCGGCAACGCGTGGTCGATACACCGGCACATCTTTGGCAGTCCAAGGTGATCTGTTTTTTGTGGCCTGGGCAGACGGCGAAGACATTCTCACGTCCCGCGCATCCCGAGACGAAAATGCAGTGCAGTACAGTGTTGCCCTCCCGAATCGCCTGACCCAAGGCAAGAAATCTCCGATCACGGTGACCGCGGAGAATCGCCACCATATGCGGGTCAATACGACCGAAACCCTGAGCGTGGCCACCGCCTTCGCAGCGTCGCAAGGCGCGGCCTTCGGTTCACCCCAAAGCGTAGCGCGTAATGCAGGTCTAAACTCTCTCGCACAAAGTTCGGGCGATGCCGGGGGGGTGAGCGGCTCTTCTGGGGAGGGCACCCCGTTCTCGGTTTCGTTGATCCACGGTCAAGCCACTTTTCAAGCCGATCCCAAAGACCTCCGTATTTTCGGCGCAGCGGGCACGGTTGAACTCACTTCGTTCCCCCTTGCCACCGGAGCCGTGCTCATCGAGGGGGCATCGGGCCCACCCAAGCCCCAGTTTTCGGCATCGGCCCACGGAAACTACGAAAAAGCCAAATGGCTGAGGGACGCGCTGTGGAGGGACGGTCCCCCGACCCCACAAGGACGACCCACCGGATACCAAGTGGAGTACCAAGCGGTTCGGGACGATGACAGAACCGAAGCCCACGCCGCAAAATGGCTTGCGGACTCAGAGGGCAAGACCGAAGACTCGAGCGTATTGGCCCAGTACGAACGGGTGTGGGCCTACACCCAAGGCATCGCGTTGGCGCAATACGCCAAACGAGGTACTCAAAAGTTCGACCAGCGAGCCCAGGCGCTCGCCCGCTACGTGTGCGCACACGCCGTGCGTGATTCGAGCGACGGCAAACAAGCACCCGTGATCCGCGGGTGGCCGTTTTCCTGGAATACGAAGAACGACACCTGGAAAGACGCCCGTCTGGTCACCGGGGCCACCGCCTGGGTTGTTCATGGACTGGGCGTCTTTTTGGTATCGGACGCGTTGCAGTCTCTTCCAGAAGAAGAGCAGAAGGTTCTTCGAGGGTGCTACCAAGAGGCCCTTTGGGGACTTAGGGCCCACCAGCGAAGCATCGTTTTGGAAGATGGTCGCCGCGCGAGTCTCGTGAGTGCAGGCAGGACCACCGCGGGCCTTTCGCATGCGAGAAGTCCATGGCAACTGATGGGGCGAGACGGGAAACCGATGGCCCTCGATGGGGAGCATTGGGACTACTACGATATCCTCGACGCCATCGGATACGACACCTTCGACCCGGACCGCGAGGTCCGCATTGCCCGGGTGTGGGAGCGTCCGTATCCCATCGCCGGTGACCTCACCGTAGGCCTTTCGCCCAAAGTCCTGACGGAATCAGAAATCGGCATCCTCAAGCAGGCACGCCGTGCCCAAAACATTGTCACCGAACACAACCTCGACGTGCTCAGCGTACTGAATCACGCCCTGGAACACGCCCCGAGCCTTGGACTCGGTGATGAAACGGCCGAGCTTGCAGCCTGGCGCGACGGCTTGAGGCGGGGCATTTTCGAGGGCCTTTTCGACCGCGACGACCATCGCTGGCGACAAGACCTCGAAGGCGCCCTGGAGCAAGCGGACACAAACCCCACCAAACAGGCCGAGATCAAACAGGCCCTGTGGCGCGGAGCTTGGGGGAGAGTCTCGACCGGGGGCGGACTCCGCCCCGCTTCAGAGCACGCGCATGACTTTCATTTCGTTCCGAGCAGGCACACTGCCATCGACAATTGTAGCTGGCTGTCTTTGTCGGTCGACTACAAAACGCTGACCGACTCAGAACCCATCGATGCCCTGGCTCGGTGCCTAGAGTTTACGGCCCTCGCGTTTGGCAAGGACATCCGCTTTGGCAAAAACACATACTACGGCGCGCACTACTTCTTTGATGGTTTTGAGGATCCGTATATCCAAGCCACCAACCGACAAGAACAGTCGTTTCACCTTGAGGCGACCGCGGGCTTGGTGATGGGCCTTTTGGCATTTGTCGAACATCACCCCAAACACCACAAATCCGACTTCTTTGAGCGCGAGGCCCACCGGTTGTGGGGTGGGGTTCAAGCGTTTGTCATCGACCACGATTTTCCGTACTCCAGCCAGCGTATTCTTGACCTGTCGACCTTGTTGAACTCCAGCACCGCACTCATTTGGTTTATCGATGCCTACGAAAACCTCAATGAGGTCTCGAACCGCTGGCAACAGCCGCTGCAGCACTATGCGTCAGACGTCGATCGCAAAGATACCGCAAAAGCGGTGGAAGCTGCCCACGAGGGGCTGAAGGCGCTGGTTCACCCTGAAACCCACCTCCTCCAAGAGCAGGATGGAGAGCCCGCGTTCACCCGGATCGACGAACAGGCCATGGCCCTGGTGGCGGCCGTAGCCTCGGCCGACTGGGAACACGCAGAACGCCTTGCCACCGCACTTTTGGATACGCGTCGAAGCGCTCCTCGACCGGCCGCAGAGGGAGAAACGCGCCTTGAGTTTTTGCCCCTCGTGGACACCGCGACGGGTGAGGCCTTGTTTCCTTACCGCAGCACGCGAACGCAGATGACCGCATATTTGGCCCTCGCACAGTACCTGCGGGCCCTTGAAGACCTTGGCCCCACACAAAACCCATCCGTCCAAGAAGCGGTGAAAAGAGCGCTCCAAGAAGGTCTTTTCACCATGGTGCATCTATACCTAGACGAATCGGATGCGGGCACGAAGGGGTTGTTTGTCGCCGGTGACGCCGAGGTGGCGCCCGGTCAACCGTCGCGCGCGGACACCCTAACCAACGTGTTGGCTTACTTTGTATTCGAAGAATCTCAAGCAACCGAACCCGGGACGCCTCTATTCGAACCATGGCCATGGTTTTCGCAACTCAAAGAGCGCGTCGCCGGACTGTGCACCGACGGCGCGGCGAGCGTCCTGAGAAGCGGCGAGTTTCAACCGCCCTCTACCGAAAGCCTGGCGAACAGCACCGCCCTCCTCTGCACGCTTTTTTTGGCGCACTCCGGCCTCTCTCCCGAAGCGGTGCTTGATGTCCCGCGGTGGAGTCCCGGATCCGCCGAAGGACTCGCTGCAAGCGAGGAAGCGCCCCTCACTGAATGGCGTACATTCACGCGTCTTTATAGGCCTCAGGAGCCCGCCCTTTGGGCCCAGCTTGCGGCCGCCGGATTCAAATACCGCGCCAAAGCGCGGCTCGACCCGCGTCAGGAAGCCTTGGCGCTTGAAGCCTTTGATCGGCACACGCGATTAAACGACCAACCCAACGGAATCGCAGCCCATCACCTCGCCGTTCTTCTTTCCTACTTACCCGGGGGCGTCATGGGCACGCCTCGGACACCCTTGTTTTGGTCTCCCGAGCTCACCTATGGGGGCGTCCCCGCGCTCGAATGGCCAAACATCGAGTGGGTGCTCCTCGATTCGATTCGTGCCCTCTTGGTGACCCCTTTTGAGCCGCTTCAGTTCGATGCCATGTTCCATCGGGTGGCCTTCTTGTACTTTCTCAGAACTCAGTTTATCGAAGGCAATTCACCAGAAAACTGGGCGCAGAATCTTGGGCGCGACCGGAGTCATTGGGCCATTCAAGCCATCGTTTACTTAGAAAAACCATGCGCGTATGGCTACGGAGTCTTGCCGAACGACGAACGCGACTCGGCGTCATTTTTGGGGTTCGGGTGCGAAAAAGCGACACGCTTATACCACGACCTTCAGGCCAAGCGGCTTGGGGGCCAGGCAGAGTACAAGCTTTCGAGCCTGGTCTCAGGCTGGGCGCCGCACGCGTTTGACGCCTTCGTGGAGGCGCTCATCCAGCGCAAAAAAGCCCCGGAGCTCTGGATACGCGAGACCAGTTCCGATGACTTGAAATGCGTGACCTGCGCGCTGGCTCAGGCACCATGGCCAGACTTAAAAAACGGCGCCGTTGGGACCCAAGCGCAAATACACAAAACCCTCGAGCGCACCTACCATGAGGCCATCGCCGCCATCCTTCGCGATGCGCCGGGCTCGGTGTTTGACTTCGATCTCGACTCTATCGATGCCATCGATGCGCTCAACCCAGGTTCCCCGAGTTACTACAGTCACGGCGCCCTCGTCTTTCGCAGCGTGCTCCAGATTCAGGATCGGATCCTATTCGATGCCGAGAGCCCGATGCACGCCTTTGGGCGGCCCCTCAGCGCCGATGCGGTCCACAGCCTCCGCGACCTTCGCGGACGTCTCCACGAGCAGTGGGACGGGAATTTGGCGCGCGCGGCGTTCGAGCTGGGTGTCTTACCTGACGTGCTCCACCGAGCGATCCAGCTCGGCGTTTTGCCATCAGACATCCGCGATCGCTTTCACCAATGGGAGGCCAACCCAGCCGCGTGGTCCAATCAAAGCAAAAACGGACTGACGGTCAAGCCGTTCTCCGGGCTCCACCCGGAAGACATCACGCGCTGTAGCCAAGTCACCGCGATTCCTCCGGCCGAATGTATCGCGTTGGCTTCACTGTATCGCGCCACCAGCCCAGAACACTGGGCGTATACGTGGCTGTACAACAGTGAGCCGTGTGATTGGAAAGGGGTGACCTGTTTTGGCGGTCGGGTCCGGGCCCTCCGGCTCAAGGACTTCGGTCTTCGCGGCGCTATTCCCGAAGCCTTTGCGGGCTCGGACGCTCTGTCGCAGCTTGAAGTACTGGACCTGACGAGCAATGACCTCCACGGACCGTTGCCCGCGAGCCTCGCCCTGCTTCGCAACCTGCGACACTTCGATGTCTTTGGCAACGAGTTCACCGGCAAGATCCCGAGTTGGATCGGGCGCCTCACCCGTCTGGAGAAATTGGACCTGAGCTACAATCCCTGGGTGGGTAATATCCCTTCTGAATTGGGTCAGTTGGTCAAACTCGTGGACCTAGATCTCGGCCTGGCCGATTTGAGCGGACCGATTCCGCCAAGTTTTCAGAACCTGAAAAACCTCGTGAGCTTGAGCTTGAGCCACAACGCCTTGGAAGGGCCGCTGCCTCCATGGCTCGGCGAGCTCCCCGGACTACGCGTCCTGAGCCTCAGAGACAACAGATTCGATGAAGGCATTCCTGAAGAACTGGGCCAACTGTCGGCGCTCGTACATCTCCATCTCGACGAAAACTTCCTCACCGGCTCGATTCCGCCGAGCTTGGGTGCACTTCCGGCGCTGAGCTACTTGCGTTTGAATAACAACCAGCTCACGGGTGAAGTCCCGTCCGAGCTTTGGGACATCGATTTTCTCGGGGTCGATCTATCGAACAACCGGCTGAGGGGCCAAGCCACACCACCGATGGCCGTGTTTCCGTTGGATGCACACCAAAACGCGCTGCGGGATACCCGGGAGTTGTGGTTTCCGCCGGAACCCGAACTCGGAAGCTCCGAAGGAGTTGTTCGCATCGAGAACACCACGAACCAAGATTTTGCGGTTGAGGTCGGCCACGAGGGAGGTTTTTCGGAGCTCTCGTTTAGGTCCTCCAGGGACGGTGTCCTCGAGGAGCGGGTCTCGCCCGAGGGCTCTGCGGTCTCGATCACGGTCCCGGCCATGGGAACAGTGGACGTTTTGGTCCAGGTTCACCGAGAAAAGGCCGACTTTCCCTCTGGCGAGCGCGTCGCCTTCGGGTTGCTCACGTTTGTCCATGGTGAGCGACGTGTGCAATGGAAGCGAGATCTGGTGGTCTTGCGTTCTCAAAACACCGCCGACGTCGGTCTTGCCCAGGTTTGGCTCACCAACGCGCACGCGGCCCCAGATCCGCCAGAACTCCAAACCGCACCGGCCGAGAACCTCGTTCCTTCTTGGGTTCGAGACCTCGCCAGTTGGTGGGCGGATAAACCCTTGATGACGCTTTCAGCAGGCCAGGGGCCTGTTTTGATCGAGCCCATAGGGAACGTGGTGCTTGGCCCGAGCCTCAGTGGCAGCTATGGCTCCCAGACCTTCGAGGTGACCAATCCCAGCGAACACGCGGTTACGGTCCGCCTTTTGTCGACGCTCTCCTCTGTGGAATTTCTGGACGGCGTAGAGGTCGACTTCGATGCGGGCGAGACGAGGTCCATCGAAGTTTCGGTGGATGTGGATGCCCTCGAGCAAGATCTGGAAGGCGCCGGCATCGGTGAGTTGATCTTCGAAACCGAGGGCGCGGGCGTGGAGTCCCGTTTGGTTCAAGTTCTCCCCCAAAGCGACCCGGAGGCTTCCTTCTTTTCCTTTGGTCTCGGGCAATCGGGGCACACCTACATGGCGGCGTTCGAAGGCCAAGATGGCGGCTGGGTCGATCTCGCCGAGGTCGATGCTGAAGATATGGTCTGGCCCGAGGAGCAGGGTCTGGTTTCATACCTAGGTCGATTTCTGAAGCCTGGGAAACCGCTTTCGGTGGTCATCAAGAAGGGCACCGAAGGTCTGGCGAAATCGCTGGGCGACGACGTGGCCAAACTGGGCCCCACCTCCCTTCAGGTGGGCACCGCCGAACTCATGGCCACCGGGATGGCCGCCTCGACGCTCGTCGGATTCTACTTTGGAGCCGCCGAAACTTGGACCACGCTCGTCCAGTTGAACCAAGCCCCCAATCTGGCCACCGAGCCGTGGGAGTTTGTCGGATACGTCCAAGAACACGAGGTCACCACGTTGTTTGGCCTCGCCTTCCGCGACGAAGACCTCATCCGGGACCATGTGCAAATCACCCAAAGCCACGTCCTCGGCGGTTTTTCTACCTCGACGGTGGAGTTTGACCCCGACGTGACGTACGGGTTGGTCAAAGAGGTGCATACGCCGATTTCGGCGTTCAAGACTTTGGAGCCAGGCCCCGAGGACGGAGGCATTTTGCCCAGCCATCCGAAAGCGGAATTCTGGCAGCCTCATTTCGCTTTGCCTACCGGGGAGCCGATCGCGGTCTATCGGCTCAAAACCGAACTCACGCCGGCGGAGGTTCACAGCGCGGTCATCGAAAACCAACCGGCCTATGACTTTCTTGAAGTGGCGGCGGACGCCATCACCGGTGGCGGGGCTCAGGCCAGTGAACTCTTGCAGGTGGTGAAGGACTATGTTCTGGAGCCTGCGTGGGACGGGAAAGGGGACTTTAACGCATCGGTGAATGCCATCGATTCTGCGTACTGGGCCTGGGCTCAAACCGGTTGGCTCGTCTTGGCCAACCTCCAAAAGCAAGATTGGTTTCTGAAGCTCTCAAGCCAACAGCAGTGGGGTTACCTACAAACGATGCTCAATCCGGAATTTAGCCCCCGGGGAGAAGCCTCGCTGCCGACCAAGGTTCATCGCGGAGACTCGCTTGACCCGCTGTTCGTAGGCATTGACTTGGCGTCGACCCGCGAAGGCTCCCTGTTCGAGGGACGAGTGAACTGGACACTCACGCCGCCGGTCAACTTCGTGCCCTGGGCGGAGTATACGTGGCTCCCCACCGAGAACGGCTGGGCCGTCTTGTCTGTGAATTCAAAAGACAAAGTAAAGCTCCCGCCCAGTGTACAATCGCTTTATTGGATGCCCGGAAAGATAAAGATGACCCTAGAGACATTTCTCGCCGAGCTCGGACTTGTACCCACGCCCGACGAAGAAGGGACGCCACCGGAAACGGCGGTGCCGGACGAATCCGGCGGAACCGCCTTCGGAAACGGCATCGCGTACTACGGGCTTCCCTTCGAGACCTATGTTTCGGCGGTACGAAACGTTGAAGGTCCGCTCCATTTCGTGTCCGCCATCGACCCATCGCTCGCCTTCAGTGAGCGCGGACTTCGGAGTTATGAATCGGGTGACGATGTTTTGTCCTACTTGACGCTCGAAAATGCTGGCGCGAAGACGGCCGCTCGCGACGAAGACTCGTTCTACTCAGACTCTCGTCCTGGCTTTCTGTTATTGAACGAGGATCCGACGTTTTCGGATGGTCAAGACGCGATTTTCAAAGCCGCCGTGAAGGCGGGAAAAGGCAAAGCCTGGGTATATACGGTGCACCCTCCGCATGGGAGCATGCATGTGGGCACTCTCCTCGAATCTTTGGGTCGGCCCGTGTCCGACGACCTCAAAGGGAAGGTGGTTTCACCGGCCCCGCTCTCCGGCTGGATGACCTACAGTGCCTACCAGATGGACAAGAAGGGCCGGGTCATCCCGGGAACACGTCAAGTCAACTCGAAGTTCGTCGGGCCGCTTCGGGTCCCCGGCGGGGCGATATCCGAAACGTACGTCGACTCGGTTCCCGTGAGCGACGAAGAACTTGAGGAACGGCGGCAAGCGCTCAATCAGATGACCAAGCTAAGTCTCACAGATCCGCTGACGCTATCCGACTACAACCGTGGTCGCTTAACCGCAGGAACGATTCAAGTCCGTTCCAGCAAACATCAGCCTCTTGGCCCAGACGGTGCCTTCGAAGTAGGGACAAGGCCTGGTGACTTGCAGGTTCTCTATGCCGCATCCTTCCTTCCTACGGCTGAGTTTTTCACGGGTCGCTATTCGCCCCTCAAATACCTCTACTATTATGAGAATGATGGCCGCACCGTCGCTTTGCAGTCCGTAGGGAAGGCGTCGATGGCAGGGGAATCGGTTTCCGACGATTACCTCACGGCAGAGCAAATTATTGGAGCCCAGGAATATTACTGGGATCCCGTCCAGGAAAAAGTCATCAACGGGAAGTATTTTGCGAACTCAAATCATGTACCTCGCGCTGCGGGGAGCAAGGTCGACGATTAGGCCGTGCTGTCCGTTTATTCGTCGGCCTCCACTACGCGGCCTCGCGGTCATAGTGTTGAGCAATCCGCCAAGCCTCCGCTGGCATCGAATGCGCGTGTTGGCTTCACTGTCGGTCGACGGATGCGTAGCGCTCGTCTCGATCCTAAGTGTACCGACAGCACTTTCGCGACATTCTCACCCTTGTAGCGGTTCGTAGTTGTTCACTTAGGACCCGTCGTCCGCGAAAGTGTTGGGCAACCTCCATTCTTGTCGTCGCGTCAGTTGATCCGGGCCAGGAGTCCCCCTTCATCCTCATCCTCTCTTTGCTCAGGCCGCTCCTTCGCAGACCTGAGCCGAATAGTTGTCCCTTCACCCCCGTACAGATACCTAGATTCCGTTCTCCTGGTTGTGGACTGTGCCTGTGCTTGGGACGCCGAATGTCGAGAAAGTTGGCCTGTTGACAGCACCGCTGGTCGCGGCGGACTATATGGAACCGAAGATTCACCGAACCCACCACGTCGTCCTCACACCCTTAGAACCTCAGCCCTGGAATGAACCCAAGGCCACTACACCTCGAATCAAAGAACCGACAGCCCGCCATGCATGAGCAATGCTCCTTGACATTATCCGATGTATTCCGGCAAACGAGTTCCACATCCTCCAAACAGTGTTTACGAACGCGGCCGAGATTCTTCGTCCACCGGCAACTGTTGTCCGCCGTTTTTCCTTTAGCGGTCCCGGTCTTGTCGACCGATCCTGAACCATTGTCCCATCCGTCGGTGTAACAACACTGCTGTCCGCGAACAAGAGGCATTAGGGCGTCGGCGTCGGATTGAACCCATCGATAACAGGTACCAAAGTGCTCAAAGTTGTCCGAATCAAACGAAGAACTGTTGCAAAAATTCGGGTCATCGATTTGAGCTTCTGTTGCCGGACAGTCATAGCCCGGCCGTTCCTTGTTGCATGCGGCACTAGAATAGGGCTTGATGCACGGTACGCTTGGTGGGGTTAGGATCGAATCGATTTCCATGGGCATATTCTGTGAGCCGTAGTCGCCCCGACAGACAAGAACAAAACGCGATGACTCTGGTACTTCGTAGCGGAAGGTCTCAAAATCGCGGGAGAGCAGCTGTTCGTCACCAACCCGCTTGAACAAATTATAGTTGTAGCCATTGTAGCTGTGATAGGGCGCATGAAACACCGAAAAACCGATCTGCCTGCTGCACTGTTCTTCGTTGTAGAGAATACATCGGAGCGCTCCATCACACACATTGTTCCGCTGCCTGGCCCGAACCACGACCTGGCCCGAAAAAGACTCGTCGAACTCGGCATGAACGCAGTGACTCACACGAGCGCCATCGATCACAATCTCGTTAGGTCGCCCGAATCGGGCATGGGCACCAGTCGCGCTCCCGTTGTTCATGCCCAGATCCCAATTGCCGGTATTGCATCCGTCTCCCCGACCCTGACTCCTGACCATGGTGGGCTCCTTAAAGGGCCTTCCAGAGGGCCAAATCTCTGGTGGCCACTCCCCCGGCGGAGGACTCCGACTAAAGGTGTAAAAATCAGCGGCCCACTCCAACAGTTCGCCGCGCGCATCGGCGTCCAACCGCGACCAGTCATGAATCGTCATGGAAGAAAAATGGGGAACACGAAGCTGGATGACGGAGCGGTCCATTTCTCTGAGCTCAATACTGGGTTCATGCGTGTCATCGACAACAAAGGTCAAATACTCAACCCCCAGCGACTCCGACCCAAGAAGCGTCACGGGTACTGCAAACTCCAAGGGCTCAGCAAACTCCATCGATGGCTCCATGCGCAAGATTCCGACGAGTCCCTCCGAAAAAACTGCCTTTCCCCTAACCTGTTCCGAAGCCGGATCTGCTTCGAACTTGAGAGACACGGCAGTATCCGCCGGCAGCGCATTTGCGGGCACAACGATTTTGAAGCCAGAACATGGCTCGACTTCTGCGCCCGGAGACAGAACAGCTCGCATCACGGCCCCCTTGGTACAAACGGAAACGCTTCCGTCCATCTCCTGATAGCCATGGCCCGGATAGAGGGATGAAAAGTCCGCATACTTCGGGCCTTGGAGCGTGACCGGCGGGAGCAGATGATGTTCGTTGGTACGTACACCATCGTTCAGGGGTGTTGCATAGTTCTCTTGAAAAAGGCTCAAGAAGTTGCCAAAAGCAACGTTGTCGTAGACATGGTTTTCGGAGGTTGTACTGCTGACTCTGATTGCGAGCGGAAGCGCGGCATCGTTCTCTTTGCCATAAATAATGTTGTGATGCACTTTCGTGCCGGCCATTACGGAGCCCAAGATGCCTGAACTTCCGACGATTGTATTGTTTCGTATTTCGCCTTCAAAGGCCGAAAATTGAAACCCACGGTAGGTTTGGTCGACCCAAAGATTGTGGTGCACTTCCGCTTGGGCGCCGCGCACAAACAATCCGATCCTGTTGCCAACAAATCGGCAGTCTTGAATCTCGATACCTCGGAGGGAAATGCTCGGAGTGCCTTGAACATACAACCCCACGTTGCTCGCCTTTTGAATCGTGAGACCTTGGAAACTCGAACCACCTGCACTGGATTTAACTACAAAGGCAGAAGATCCTTTTGCTTCGACAACGGTTTCAAACATACCAGATTCACCGAGCAAGTGAATCGGTTTCGCGATGGAGATGGCTTCCGAGAGTATGTGGGTCCCGGCCTTCAGAACGATGGAAGCACCCTCCTTTGCTTCAGCGATAGCATCTTCTAGGGAGAGTCCTTTAGTCTCATTTGGATAAACCACCGTCGGTATTGCATACCCATGATCCAAAGTGTCGATCGTGTGCCGCGCGTATCTCGGTTCGCTCAACGACAAAGGTTTGCTTCGGTGATGGTTGGTGAGTGAGACGATATCTTTCGAGATCGCTCCCCTCATTTCGAAAGGACGACGCACAGGTCCAAGGACCAGGTTGTCATGGATCTGAACGAGGGATGAGATTGAGCTCACGGTGATGCCGTACGCCAGTTCCGGGCTCTCTCCATTGTTTTCAATAAGGTTGTGGTGTATCTTTGTACCCTCCAGGATGGAACCCAGAATTCCAGGACTCCGAACGATGGTGTTGTTGCTGATCTCCCCCTTGAATCCCGTGAATTGCATGGTTCGAAAGGTCTGGTCGACCCACAGGTTTCGATTGATCTCGCCTTGGGCATAGGTGGAGAAGAATCCTATTCTGTTATTTTTGAACTGACAGTCTTGGATCTTCAGATTCGAGACCGGTACGGCTAGAGAACCCTGTACGAAGATTCCACTGGATTTGGCATTCTGGACGGTGACGCCCTGAAAACTTGATCCACTCCCTGCGGCATCGATTTTGAATGCGTAGATATCCTTGGTATCAATCACTGTCTCAAACATCCCCGATTCACCGATAAAGGAAAGCGGCTTCGCGACCTTGATGGCGGACGCTAGAGAATGGGTCCCAGGCTTGAGCACAATCGTTGCATCATCTTCAGCCTGAGCCACCGCGTCACTCACGCTGAGTCCCTGCGGGTCCTTCGGGTCGACGATCAACGGCCTTGGATACCCATAGCCGAGGGTGTCGATGGTCTGCAGGGCATATTTTGGGCCCATCAGGGGAAGTGGCGATGTTTGGGCCCTGTTGGTGAGCCATGTGCCTTCTTGAGATATAGATCCTCTTGCTTCGAAACGTACCCGCACATGGCCAAGGACCAAATTGTCATGAACCGCTACGGTGGGTGAACCTGAATTGACTACGATCCCATAGGCCAGCTCCGGACCATCGCCGTTGTTCTCGATAAGGTTGTGGTGTATTTTTGTACCCTCCAGGATGGAACCAAGGATGCCAGGACTTCGAACGATAGTATTGTTGGCGATTTCGCCCTTGAACCCTGTGAACTGCATGGTTCGAAAGGTCTGGTCGACCCACAGGTTGCGATTGATCTCACCTTGCGCAAAGATGGCGAAGAATCCGATTCTGTTGTGCCTGAACTGACAGTCTTGGATTCTCAGATTTGAGACCGGTGCGGCTAGAGAACCCTGTGCGAAGATTCCACGGGATGTAGCATTCTGGATGGTAATGCCCTGAAAACTTGATCCACTGCCCCCGGCATTGATCCTAAAAGCGTAGGCACCCTCAGCATCAATCACCGTTTCAAACATCCCAGACTCGCCGACCAGGTGAACCGGCTTGGTGATTTCGATGGGTGACGTCAGGGTGTATGTTCCCGGAGACAGCTGAATCGTGGCGCCGTCTTCGGCGGACTCGATTTTTTCGCGGAGCCAAGCACCCATTTCTACCGCGCTCACTACCGCGTTCTCGCTGGTTACCGAGGAGTCCTGGGTGTTCGGTTCGCAGGAAATGGAAGCAACAAAAACAAGTAAAGAGGCGGCTACGGTCGATCCCATCCATTGAGACTCCTGCAGGCAAGTCTTGTGTCCCAGGTCTTCAGGGCGGGTTTGTCGCTTGGTGCCTATCGTGTGTCCTCTTGATGACATCGGCCTCATAGCTCTATTTTTGGTCATTGCGCTCTCCTCGAGATTGGTAACGACGGAAGGAGTCCGTTCAGCCTCTATTGGCCTTCGTTTGGATCTGTATTCAGCATACGAGGAGCCACTCTGATGCGGCCGGGTGGTCGTCGTGTTTTCACGAGGTTGCGTAGATTCGAACGAGGTTCGTCACATAGGTGTTGCGTGAACTGCCACCTGATCTTGTGGCCGAATCAGCCTACGTTGGTCCGTATCAGACAGCGAGGGGAGCAGTGGGCTCGAAACGGGATCGAATCCAAGTGGCGCCGTTCACTCAACCACTCCCCCGGAAATGATCACCGGGCTGTATCGCATGACGGCCCAACATCGCGCTCAAAAGGGTCACCCATAGGGTTCTCTTCATGGCTCCTCCGTTGCGGCGTCATGGGCCGCCCCTGAATAAGCGGAACCCATGAAAGACGTCAGGAGCCTGGCCCCAAAAGATTGGCTGCCCGGCGCATCCCTACGGCGAATCAAAGTCAACCATCCCCATGTCGGAGCAGGGTGAACGCCAGCCTTCGCCCAAGTCTTTGAGCTGAGTTCCCAAGGACGCCGGTCGACCCTCTTGGACCGTCGGCCGACCGAACATCGAACCGATGAGTTCCGCCTCCATGATTCTCCCGCGCTCGCTATGCTACCGATTTTGCCTACGCGGACGGCCACCCTGCCGACGGCCATCTTCCAAACCCTGGACCACTCGAGTTGGCATGGGGATTGCTGATGCCAAGTAGAGATGACCCCGTCATCAGGTGCGGAGTCATGGAAAGGAATGTCGATGAATACCCAGTGTCCTCGAACCAACCGGCCAACCCGTTGGAACCAAAGCACCCGCTCCCTCCACCTTCCTATAAGATCCGCGATGCCCGTCTTGGGCTTCTTCTTGGTTTCCTGCGATGGCCCCACCGTGGAGCCGCCTGCCAAAGAAGCCTATTCGGTGCTGAACGCAAGCAACGAACCGACCGCGCAACGCCCCGCGTCGAACTCCGAAGAGGGCAGTTCGATTTGCGAGAGCAGACACATAGGTGACTTCGATGGGGACGGACAAGACGATGTGCTGTGCCGACAGCCCGATGAGGAGCGCATTCTTATCGATTACGCCGAGAATGGACTTGGTGCCGTCGATCAAACCATCGAGTCAACGCCTTGCACGGATCCAGCCTCCGACCTCTACACCGGTGATTTCGATGGCGACGGAAAAGATGACTTGTTCTGCAATCAGCGCAAGCGCAAATGGGCCGACTACGCGGTCGATGGGTTCGGAGAACCCAATGATTATTGGGTCAAGAACATCTGCCACCAAGAATACGCAAGGTTTCACGTAGGCGATTTTGACGGCGACGGAAAAGATGATCTGCTTTGTCATAAGCACGGGCACAAGTGGGTCAACCAAGTCGCAGAAGAGTTCGGGCATACGCTTCCGCACTGGGGGGTTGGTTTTTGCCGCGAGCAAGGATCGGAGCTCTTTGTCGGCGACTTCGACGGGGACGGAACGGACGACCTTCTGTGTCACTTACGGAACAAGAATCGCATGTATCATCTCACGCACAAAAAGAAGGAAACGAAACATCGACTTCGTACGAACTTCTGCCATCAGGAGGGTTCGAAACTCTTGGTAGGTGAGTTTGATGGCGATGGAAAAGATGACTTGCTCTGCCATACCGCTGAGGAACAGGCGATCAACTACGCGGCTGACGGTTTTGATACGGTCAGCGAGCAATTTGTAATGGATTTTTGTAGCCAGCAGGATGCAGAGATCAATGTTGGCGACTTCGACGCAGATGAAAAGAGCGACTGGCTGTGCAGCAAGGCCGACGGCAACCTTACGATCAACTTCGCGCACAACGGTTTCTCCGATGTGCCTCCCGTGACCTTCAATTTCCTCCCGCCCGTCCCGCCAGTTTATACCGGCGGACCAGCGATTCATCTGACCGGAGAAATGACCTTCACGCCTCTTCTCGGACCGTTTAGCGATATGTTTCTCAGCGTGTCCAATACGGGCAGTACCACCCTCCTCGCCGAGACCGCGGTGCGCGGACAGATATTGTCATCCGAACTGGGTGTTCCGCACATCGTCGTCAATGGCTCATTTGTCGAGGACATTCCACCGGGTGGCCGGGGTATTCTCAAGCTCACCGGTGGCAATCCACGTCGCTGCGTGCCGTACCGACTGGTCCTCGCGACGACCGAGGGCCTCAACGTCTTCATCGTGTCGGGCCTTGCACATTCCCCCTGCGTGACCTGGACAACGCCGGTCGACCGGTATTCGATGAACGAAGAAACGGCGCCGTACCTTGAAGGGAAGACGCTCAGCGATATCATATCGGGCCGAGTCTCGGGCCGACCTGAACCAGGCAGCGAGTTGTGCTCCGAGTGCCACTCCCACGTCGCTCCTAGTCCCCCCTTCAGCTACAAACCCATACCGGACTATGTGGATCGAACGGGGGGTTTTCGGTATCGCGTGGAACCGACCACAATGCTTCAAAGTAAGTCCTGGATCGACTCCATTCGCGGACCCGATTGGGCCGAACTCTTTGTCACGGATTCGAACAAGGTAGGTGTTCCAGAACTGGTCGCCGCGATCGACACCTGGGATAAGGATGCACTGCTTTATCGCAATCGAGTCGCCAATCCAGGTTTTGAAGACGGAACCACAGTCTGGAAGGTTTCTGGTTTAGCGGGCGAGCTCACCGATGCGGACATAGCCTACAAGGGGCAGAGGAGCGGATACGTCCAATCGAATCTACCGCAAGGGAGCGCCGAGCTTCGCCAATACGTCGAGCTTGAGCCGGAGGGACTCTTCCGGTTGTCCGCGCAAATTTCAACTGAAAGCTCCGGGCGCTTCAGTGCTCGGCTTGGCATACGCGGGGGCATCGACGGCAGCGCACCGCTTTGGTCCAAGTCATTTGGGCCGACGTTCGGCCGGTACACCGAGGTCTCAATGCTGTTTGATGCCCATGCTTTTCGCGACGGTTGGGTATTCCTAAACCTGTTGAATCAACACGGCAACACCACCCGGATTCGTATCGACAACGTACGCCTAGAGAAGGTTGTGCGGGGGGACATTTCGCACAGAACCTATCGCCCAAACTCGCCGGGCGTGACGCACGCCGTGGGTCAAGCATTTACTCCGGATCCGATAGCCCCGTTGGAGTGGGCCGTGGATGAAGCGGCCGACGGGGCGGGCGTCATCATGAAAACAGAGGCCACGGACTGGGACCTGGGGGGCGTTCGCAAGCACGTTGTGTTTCGACTCTTGACCACCTTTCTTCAGAACGTCGACGGAGAAGCCCCCTTGGTCACACTCTCGGTGAAGGATGCGACCGCAGATACATTGCTGGCTTCCAAAACGCTCTATGCCCAAGACTTTCGCTGGAACGGCATTCATCAATCGTTCGGACTCAACTTCGACCTGACCGGGCGAGCCGGACGAACCATCGAGGCGCTCGCGTACTGGCATGGTGTGGGTCGCGTCCGCTTGGAGCAAATCATGCTCTTCGAAGAAGAGGTTCCACCCAACCTCCTGGTCTACGAAGCCGAGTCGAACGAGTTGCGGCATAACTCGGGTCAACTTGATGCGGACGGTTGGGTGGCTCTACCGGGCACCCATGCGGCGGGCTACATCATTTTCGGTCCAAACGCTGCCCATTGGGGCGAGGGTCACAAACGGGCGGTTTTCCGAATGCTGAGCGATGAGACCCCACCCGGGTCGATTGGGTTCCCCGTCGCTGCAACGATCGATATTGTCGACCGGGATAAGAATAGAGTGCTAGCGCAGCGGAACATCCAACGGCGCGACTTGGTTCCGCAGAACACGTACCGAAACTTCGTTCTGGATTTCGAACTGCAAGAAGGCGATTGGGCCCAGCTTGAGGCTCGAGTTCATTGGGAGGGCGATCGTCATCTGAAGGTGGATAAGATCCTTATTTTTGACCGCCCATTGGACCCCCGTCGGTTTGTCTTCGAAGCGGAAGGTCCACGGTTTCAATCCGATGTCGGAAGCACAACGGAAATCGGCCCCTGGGCATTACCGCCAGGAGATAGCGAGGGATACCTTGTTCGTGGCTTGGATTCGACAAGCTTCGGGGGTGGTTTCAACACCCGGCGATTGGCCCAGTTTTGCGTGTCCACCGGCGAGTTTGGGACGGGTTCTTTTGCGAACCTCGAGGTTTGGGACACCACAACCAACGAGCTTCTCGGTGAAAATGATAGCGTAACGGCTGCGGCGCCTGACAGCTCGTTTGCGGATGGCCAAATCGTGTGTCGGGGGGTCATTTTCGATATGGCAAATCGTGACGGGCACCAGATCGACACACGTGTTTATTACCGAGGTGTTGGTGCCGTTACGGTCGACCGTATCGAGGTCTACGACCTGCGCTAGAAGGATTTCCTCCTGCTCAAACATCGAGCCGGTCCCCTCATCCACAGCCCCACGTGCCCGAGCTGCTTCTCAAACGTGACCGTCTTTGCCTCTGTGCCCCCTCGCCCTCCCACGCGCCTTGTTATCTCAAGCACATTCCCCGGTACGGACCACACCTCGGGCTGCGATAGGGCCGCCGTCGCAACCCTCACCGGTGTCGACATCTGCTAGGCGAACGAATGCGGGTGTCGGAGGGGGGTGACCTTATTCGAAACAGCCGTAGAGGAGACTCTCGACGATCTGTGAATCACAATCGAGACTTGCTGGGTGCCAAACCAGACGTCTTTGCAAAATTTTCGAAGCTCTTTGTTCGAACCGTCTTTCGTTCTATGAAAAAGCGAGCGAAGAAGCTCGGTATTCCCAGTACAAAATGCGGCGCTATCAACTTCTTTCAGCGGCCCACATCGTCTTTGCTCCTTTTTCCTCATAATCATCTCAGACCTCCCCAACTCATTGTTCGTGGTATCAAAGGCACTGATCGCATAGGTGTAACTGTTGTTTCTTTTGATCGCGCGGTCCTGATAGACCACCTCTTGGGTCTCGGCCAGCAGTGTACCATCTCGCCAAATTCGGTAACCGGCCACCGCCACATTGTCCGACGAAGGCGCCCACGAAAGCTCGATCGAATCCGGCTTGGCCACGGCCGAGATGGAGGTCTCACTGGGCTCGGGGGATACGCAGGCAAAAGTCGTGGTTCCGAAAAACACGGGGAGTAGCCACTTCCAACGGGTGCGGTACCATGCTGGTTGACGGGGTGTGTAGTCGCTTTGAGTCATCAAAGCTCTTGACTGCAAGCTTCAGAGCATTCCGGCCTATAACGGAAAATCCTTTCAGGCGACGAAAAGTGTGCGACGAACTTGACACCTGGGGGGGGGGCTCTATTCAGAGCTCTCTTTTTGGTCATCTCACCCCGGGACTGGTTTCCTTTTCGCCCGAGGAGCAGACCAGAGCACAAGTGCCATCGCGGACCCAAAAATCGCAACTGGACCAACGTGTGTGTTGCGGACCCATGCGTGATCTTTTTTTCATAGATAATCGGACTGGGGCTCGCGCAAGCCTCCATGAATACGTCGAGAATTTCTATACCCACCCTCGGCGTCATTCAGCCCTTGGCGACATGGCGCTGGCGGAATATGAAGCGCAGTATCAGAGGGCGCGGTTGGCCGCGTGAAACCGTCCGCGAAATCGGATCAACCTCACAGCCTATATGGACTCATCTTGTTCAGCGATGAATGGGCACGCCTACCCTTCGCACCGCGGGGCGTTCCTGAGGACCGCGCCTCATCCACTTCAGGAGAAATTCCTCGATCGACTGGGAAAGGCCCCGCGCGCGGAACAAGATAACATTCGGAACACCCTGGAAAAAATCGTGGAGATGATGGCGAACGAAGACCTGAAGGCCGCCCCAGGCTTGGTAGTGAGTCCCGCCGCTCAAGAAGACATACGACGATCTGCGTGAAACCCGAAATGCCCTAGACGCACTGTCCCCAGAAGAAGTACTCAAAGAAGTCGGCTATTCGGCACCCTGGCTCTAGCTTCTAAGAAACTGCAGCGTCGGCTACCTCTTCTGATTCGATCTTAATCACCTGGAATCCTAGACTTTGCCGCGGCGCTCCATGTTCCGCACGACACGGCTTCGATAGGCTTGTTCGTAGGCGTCTATTCCCGGGTCATGGTAGACGATGCCGGTTTTGAGCACGAGATACACCCGTTCTGCGAGCTTCCGCGCAGTGGCTGTGACAGCTTTGGCTTTTCCAGCGCGTGCTGCGATTCGACGGAAGAATGCCCCGAGGGCAGTCTTGCTTCTGCCCAGACTCACTGCGGCCATACGCAATTGTTGCGCCACGCGATTGGCTGACGCACGAGTCCGCGTAGAAAGCATTTTGCCACCGGTGATTTTATTACCAGGGGCGAGGCCAAGCCAAGACGTGAAGTTCTTTCGCGTGGGCCAGGGACTCATATCGTGGCCGATCTCGGAAATGATTCGAAGGGCACCGTGGGGCCCAATGCCATTGATTTGGGTGATGTCTGCTCCAGTGATTGCGTGTAGCGGCGACCGAATCTCGAATCGAGGTTCATTAGGTGAAGGTTTCCGCTTGTCCCGCCAAGGTGGGAGGGGAGTTTGAGGCTCCGGAGCTTTGGTCTGTAAATCCTCAAGCCTGGACTGATCTCGAGGTCGCAAGCACTGATTCTTCGTTGGTACTCATCGTAGAGCTCAAGCGCTTGCTTAAGGACAAAGAGATGCTCGGGTCGATAGTTCCCGGGCAACGAGTCGGCGATGACTTCAGCCGAGGCTTTGCAGCGCCAGTTCCGGTGCTTCGCAAGGTCATGCGGGTTGTGGTTCCCCGAGACGATCGAACGGACAATCTTCATGCCCGTCTCACCGGTGATGTCGCTAATAACATTGTGAAGCTGAACGTTCATGAGGGCAAGAGCCTTCTGCATGTGCTGAATGTAGACAGCAGTCAACTCGACGAGCTTTGCTCGATGTCGAAGGTATGCTCGAAGAGATGCGATCTCCTCCGGTGGCCGGAAACTACCGCGTAAGAGTCCAAAGGTGTGGAGCTCTTGTAGCCACTGACAGTCGAGCACATCCGTCTTGCGGCCAGGTACATTCTTGAGATGCCTGGCGTTCACCAGCAGAACCTCGAAGCCCCGTTCCTCCAGTATCTCGTATAGTGGACTCCAATAGATCCCGGTGGACTCCATCGCCACCGTGGTGATGCCGCACGTTTTGAGCCAATCAGCGAGTCGGTAGAGATCCGATGTGAAGCTCTTGAACGACCGAACGGGTTGTTCATCTCGGTCCTCGGGGACCGCCACGTAGTGGGCCTGAGAACCGATGTCGATGCCCGTGGCTCCTCTACCGATGGGTCGAAAGGCACGTCGATGAGCTTCTCGAGAGCTTCCGCGACCCCAACAACCCTGAGAGCGGTATCCCTGCCTTCGTCGAGAAGGCATTCCGGACGTACTTGACCTGCGGGCGGCCCGAGTTCGGATTCATCAAACTCCGCGGCGAGCAATGTCAGGACGAGCACCCCCTCCCATTCTCCTGCAAGGGGCGAGCGATCTGCCCATCCTGCTCGGCACGGCGAATGGAAGACACAAGCGCTCACCTCGTTGACCACGTATTGCCCAACGTGTCTTTGCGGCAATGGGTTCTCTCCCCAACGTTCGAGCTCAGGGGGCTGTTGGCCGCCCGCGGAGAGGTTTTATTCAAGATCGCTCGCATCTTCGTCGACGAAGTTTTCCGGCAGATGAAGTCATGGGCGAAGTCTCAAAGGCTCGAAAATGTCCCGTGCGGTGAGGTCACGTTCATACCAAAAGACCGAATGGTCCGAATGGTCTCTGACTACCGACAGCAACCCCGCCACAACCATGCCTGATTCATCAACAACCCTTGCCGCACCACCCACTATACTCCACCGTTCCCCTTTGTTTGCCCTAGCGGCTTCGCGAACGGAGCGTATTCGGCCGCATTTACAACGATGTTCAATCTCTATGGGGACCGGAAGCTCGATGTAGCCAAGGCCAAGAAGACAATCTCAGCCCTCAAGGCGCTGAAACAGGCGGGCGGAGAGTTTCATGACTGGCAAACATCGTCTCGGGCCTCACGCTCCAGGGCATCATGGCGTCGCCAGACGCGGGGCGCTTCTTCGGCAACCTCCCCGACGCTATCATGGATGCCTACAAGGCTTTCGACAGTCAGCTCCGGTACTCGACCAATCGACGTCGCATGATGATGGGTTTGCCCGCGCTGGAAGGTCCCAATCGAAAGATTCATCTCAGGCACTGATGGGCACGAACCCGCCCGGCCGCAAAAACGCCACTACTCGCAGTCTCCTTCGGCTTGGTTGCCGTCGCAGTGGCACGCGGTTTGTAGACGGTCCGCCAGAGCTTCGGGGGCGCAGGCGGGCAAGGAACTGTTGTTCTCGATGGTGAGATCGTCCTCGACGGACGCAAGAGCGGCGAGCGCTTCGAGGCTCGCGAGTTCCGCATTGTTGCTAATGCGGACCCTTGCGCCGATGGACCGGAGCTTTTCGAGTCCGGCCAACGTGCTGAGCTGACGGTTGTGTTGGATCAACATGCTGCCGCCGATGGAGCTCAGGTTGTTGAGTCCTCCGAGGTTGATGAGATTGGGGTTGCGCGCAACGTTGAGGTTCAAGCCAATGCTTGTGAGCCGTTCAAGGCCGGCCAGCGACCGGAGGTTTTCGGTGCTCTCAATGTCGAGGCCGAATCCTATGGACTCGAGACCGTCCAGGCCGCGCAGATCGGATAAGCCCGGCTGTGCTCTCAGCCTCAGGCTTCCTCCGATGTCCGTGAGCTGTTCGAGCCCCCGGAGATCAGAGAGTGAGGCGTTCCTGCTAATGAACAAAAGATCTGTCACGGCGCCCAGGCCACTCAGTCCACGAAGGTCGGTCAGGGCGATGTTGCCGGCAATGTTGATACTGCCATCAACGAGCGTGACGGCTTCGAGCCCTGCGAGCGTGCGAAGGGAGGGGTTGTCTTCGATGCGCAACGTCGTGAGCGACTGAAGATTTCGAAACGACGTAAGTTCGGTGAGCGTCTGATTTCGACTCACGGTGAGGCTTCGCATATTTGCGATGTTTTCAAGTCCGGAGAGGCTCTGCAAGGATGGATTGAACGTGATGATGAGGCCTCCCCGGGCCGATTGAAGGCTCCGAAGGGCGGCGATGCTGTGAAGCGATGCGTTGATTTGGAGGCTCAAGCGTCCGATCGACTCAAGCCGATCGAGCCCTCGGAGCCTTCTTAGGGCGGGATTGGAGGTGATGAACAACGCCCCTTCAATGGTGCGGAGGTTTTCAAGGGCCGCGAGGCTCGTCAATGCGTTGTTTCGATCCAAGGTCAATCGTTGGACAGCTTGGAGGCACTCGAGCCCCTCAAGGTCGGTGAGTTCTGTATCTCGAATGCTCAGAGTCCCTGTGAGGGCCGAGCAGCCCCTGAGCGCTCGCAAGTCGTCGGCATTTTGGGGCTCCCGATCGCCTTCGCAAAGACGTGCGTCTTGACATGTGACCTCACAGTGCAGTCCAAAAAAGCCGTCCTCGCAGGTGCATGTGGCTTCTCCCGAGTTGTCCTGACAACGTCCGTTTCCGTTGCAGAAGTTGGGCGTGCACATTGTGTCTTCGACGCAGATTTCGCCATGGAAGCCGTCGTCGCAGGTGGCACAATGTGTTTCGGCCCGCCACCCGGGCTCGCACACGCATGTGGCGTCTCCGTCTTGGTCTTCGCATACGCCGCGCTCAAAACAGGGGTGGGGGCCCTTCTGTGTCTGAAAAGCAAGATTGGGGGGAACACAGGCCGCAAGACTGCTGTTATCCGTGATGTTGAACGCTCCGCTCACTTCATCGAGGGTGTCGAGGCCGGAAATGTCGACCAGCATAGGATTGGCCGTGATGGCCAGGTCGCCCCGGATGTGCACGAGTGCGTTGAATTCCGAGATGGACTGAAGCTCGGCGTTGGCTTCGATTTGCAGGTTCCCGTCAAATCGCGAGAGTTCGGTGAACCCAGAGATGTGGGTCATGGAGGGATTGTGGTCGACCTCGAGATCGCCTCTCAGTTGGTCGAGTTCCTCCCATCCATTGATCGCGAGAAGCGAGAGGTTGTTGCGTACAGCCAGCCCGCCGATCACTCGAAACGCTTCGAGTCCTTTCAGGCTCTCGAGCGCGGGGTTGTGATCGATCACCAAGGCGCCGCCCAAGAAAGTGCTTTTTTCGGGCCCACTCAGCTCGATAAGGGACGGATTCTCAAAAATCCTGAAGTCTCCATCGATGGCTCGGAGGCACTCCAACCCTTCAAGCTTCGTGCTCTCGACACCGTGTACGCTTAGATTCCCTGAAAGGGAGCGGCAGGACCGGAGGTCGAGCAGGGCTTCTGTGCTCGTGACCACGCGGTCACCTTCGCAGGGGCCCGCCAAAGAACAATCCACGCTTTCGTCGCAGTTCTGGCCAAAGCGTCCGTCCACGCAGGTGGCGCACTGGGTGTCCGGATCCCAGCCCGGGTCGCACGTACACCGGACCTCGCCCGCTGTGTCGTCGCAAGTTCCATGGCCGTTGCACGCGTGCACGACACAGGTGTTGCAGACCTCCAGGTCATTGTTATCCTTGCAGTTGCACTCGGTTCCGAGGTGCGCCTGTAGCGATTGGATCTCGCAGCTTCGGAGCTCCGGATTGGATTGAATAAACAGGCCATCGCCGATGGTGTCCAGACCCTGAAGCCCGGTTAGGCTGGACAAAACAGGATTTTCTACAATGCTAAGGTGAAGATCAACGAAACGAAGACTCTCGAGCCCGGCGAGTTCCACGAGCGCATCGTTGTTCGCGATCGTCAGAGAGCCAAAGGGGAGGTCAAGGAGAGCGCGGAGTCCGCTAAGGTCGATGAGGCTGTCATTGTCACGAATCTCCACAGTGCCTTCCACCCGGACCAGGCTTTCGAGTCCGCGCAAGTTTGTAAGGCCGTCGTTGTTTTTGATGACCAAGAAAAAGCTCATCCCGAGCTCTTGGAGGCCACGGAGATTCGTCAAGGCTGGGTTGTTCTCGATTTTGAACCCTTCGGCGAAAGAAACGTTGTCGAGTCCGTGAAGGGAAGACAGAGCACTGTTGTTCACGATCTCGACCGTAGCCGAAAGGTTCCGAAGCTGCTCAAGCCCCCTGAGGCTCTGGAGCGCATGATTGTTGCGAATCACCAGTCTTCGGGTGACATCACGCAAACACTCAAGGCCTTGCAGATCCGTGAGGCTTGTACCTTCAATGATAAGAGAACCGGATATTGAGGAACAGCGGCGCCCCAGAACCGCAAGATCCGCGGAGCTCTTGGGTTCCTGATCACCCTCGCACGCAATCGCTTCTCTACACACTTCTTCGGTCGCCAAGAAGCGAACCCACCGATTTCTGGCGGTGGGGCCGAACTCCAAACGGTATTCGGTTTGGGCTTTCAGTGAATAGGTGTACGCCCGTCGAAGGGGATGACAGGTGAACCCAGAAAACTGGGATGTACACTCTGCACGATGTCTGAGACCGGAGCTGACGTCGCGAACCAAGAACGGTACGTGTGGCGTTCCTAGGTAGAGCGTATAAAACCCATCTGAGGAGGGTGTGAAGCGAAGACTTCCCGAGTTCTGGCCTTCACCTTCGAACAAGGCAGCCCCGTACACGGTGTCGAGAAAAATCTCAGGCCCATCCTCGCCGACCGGCGGCAGCTCCAACCTTTGGGGCCTCGCGGTGCCTGCCGCGCACGCCGTGACAAATGACGGCGGCTCCTCGGGCATGCAGCTCTGCCCGAAGGCGGTATCGATCAGGATCAGCCTGACCCAGCGCTGCGGTGAAATGGGGCCAAAGCGTAGACGGTAGGTCTTGCCCGCTTCGAAGTCGTAGACGAATCCGCGCCGTAACGGCGCGCATCCAGTACGATCGACCGGCCCGGTACATACGGGTCCAATCGACGCTATGTCTTCGACAATTTCAAAAGGAATATAAGGTGTGCCCAAATACGCGATGTAGCGCCCGCTGTTTTGGGCGACGAAAGACAGCTGCCCGCCGTTCGGCCCAGCCGAGCGCAAAAGGTGGACACCGTAGGCCTTGAGGTCGGGTTCGATGTTCGGCCCCTGGTTCTCGCCCAACGCCGAAGTGCGGATGGGGATGGTTCCCTGGGCCTCCACGATGCTGCAGGCTCGAGGCGTGTGCTGGTCGACTAAAGGGCGGCACTGCGCCTCGAGGCCATGCATCGCATGACCTACGTCGACCCGATCGCTTTGGCAAGAACTCTGACACACGGCCACCGTCACGAGCCCCTTCGCCAAGCCGTATGATACATTGCGCATGATACCCTCCCGCTTCGACAAACGAAACGTGCGGGACCCTAGCAGTCTCAAACCCAAGGTCACAAGTGCGCCACGCTTCATCGAAGCGGCGAGGCGGCAAGTGCTACAAGGTTTCGACTGCAAGTATTCGGCAGGCGTGTGACCAGAGTCACACCCTTGATGGAACCGACCGATCTTCGAGGCCTGCTGGGCGAGGAGAAGTTCCGAGCCACAAAGTGGCTCGGAACGTTCTCTCAAGCCGTGCAAGCACGCTTCGTTCGACGGGGGCGGTCCGCTATTCGGCGAGATTTGGACTCGGGACGCTCGACTGCAACTGGATGTCGTCCAATCGACCTCGGCCGCGCACCAAGAATCTTCTCACGGCGACAATTTTTTCTCCCGCATTTTGCGGATCACTTTCCAGATCTTTCTGCAGATCTCGGGTCACGGTATTCCAGGCGCCGTTGTTCACCGGACCGAGGCCGATATAAACATATTTCTGCGTCGTATCGGGTCGATTCGTAGTGGCCTCAGTATAGGTGATATACCGTTGCCCACCTGTCGTTTCCACATCAACGTACACATAAAACCTAGGGGATTCGAAGTTCATGCTCCACTCTGCTACAAACTCTTCACGGTTGTTCCAGAATGTACCGTCCGCAGTTTGGAGCATGAAGCCATCCGCAATCGGATTATCACCCCCGGGTACAAGCTCGATCACTCGGCTCTGTCTCTCGTCGTCGAATACATTGGCATAACTGGCGCCACCGCTTCGAGGGTCATAGATGGTCCAGCCTTGACTGTCGCCGTCCTCAGCATCTTCGTAGACGGTACCCGAGTCGTCGGTGTAGCCCGGAGCGATAGTCTTTTCGACGCTCAGTTCGTAGGCTGCAAACGGGTCTTTGGAGTGGACAACAATGAAGTAGGTCCCGGACGATACAAGGATCTGTTGAATCACGAGGTGGTCACTTGCTTGATGCCCTCGGGCACCATGCCCCAAAACACGGCGGCCGTCGACATCGAGAAGCTCTATGTGCACGTTCGAATAGTTTGGTGCCTTTGCGGTCACCGTGAGCCATGTCCCGGGGGAGGTTGCTTCCACGGCGTACCAATCCTTGTCTCCGGACGCGGTTAAGAAAGAAGAAACGCTCGACCCTTCGGTAATCAATTCTGCGGTCGAGGCTTCGTCTCCTCCATGATGCATCCCGCTGAAGTTCGAGACCATGACTTCATAAGCACCGACGTGATCGCCCTGACTGGCGTACCGGACCAGGTAGTAGGTTCCGCTGATTTCGGGGAGGAAGACGGTCCCGTCGGGGTGCCGGTCCCCCAAGTTCGGGCTTGCGACACGCACTTGGTGCTCATTCATAACCAGCATGAATCCTCCCTTTTTTCCCGTGGTGGTCAATCCAAGGATATGGTAAATTTCTCCGGCCTCTGCTTCGAACTGAAACGAATCCCTGTCCACTTTGTTTTCGTGGTATCCGGCAACAGGGGTGTTCAAAACAATCGGCGTCGCGTTCGTGAGTCCGTCCCCGTGGTCATCGGGTTTCGCTTCGTGCACCAGCAATTGATAAGCTCCGGCAACGTCCGATCTCACGTCAAAGTAGTATACACCGTCGCGGAGGGGGGTAAACGGGGTCACGCTCTCGGTGCCCAATTCATCGATAGGCGTCGTTCCATCCGGTCGGTAAAGGGTGACCGGAGTCATGCCGCCCCACGGTCTTCGGATCGACATGTGGTAAAGCACGTCGGCGCGGAGTTCGATGGCGAACCAATCCGAGTCTTGTGGCGTCTCTGTGTTCCCGTCTATGAGAGTATCTAGTTGTCCGGTTGTAGCGGTGGCCGCATCGTTTCCATGGTCGTCGTTCAATGGGCCTGAACTGGTGAGCGTGTACGCTGCAGAGCCCTCTTTTTTCGTAAAGTCGCGCCTTAGGTCGACCCGCAGATAGTACGTACCAGCCTGGCCCTCTTCGACGCGCCAGCTGATGCCGTCCGTCGACGAGCCGCCGATTGCGAGGATGCTATCACCCTCGGTGTCGTAGAGGGAGAGGCTGACAGGTGCTCCGACGGCCGAGATTCCGAAATGGTGTACCTCGTTCTCACCCATCGTGATGGCAAAGTAATCACGCTCCGAAGCCATCGATATTTCGCCTGAAATCGATGAACCAGCAGCCAAGTTTGTCGCCTCCTTGAACGACTCACCGTGGTCGTCGATTCCTATATCTACAACACGCACAAAATACCCCCCCACGCCGTCGAGGTCTCTGTCTCTCACGCGGACAACAACGGGCTCCGCCGAAATGGCCCGAAATTTGATGAATCCTTTATGGATATCGAAGTGTCTGTGCGTCTTGTCTATGAGCACCGCAAGAGGCTCACGGAGGGTGTCGAGGGGATCATGCCACACCTGGATAGAATACAGGTGCTTGTCTAGGGGCGAAAAAGAAAACGAATCGTAGTCTAGTACAGACTCGATATTTCCCTTGATGGTATCCGAAATCGATATGTCGAAAGCCTCCTCCGGGCGGTTTCCATAGTCGTCCGGTAAAGGCCGTGTGACGGACAATCGATAGGGCGTGAGGCCGGGGCGGCTCTTTACGGCGATGTAGTAGGTTCCGGCATCGAAGCGGTACGACCTTCCGCCACCATGCCAGTATTCGAGCGGGGTGGTGCCATCGGTATGGTATAGCGTCATTCTTGGCGAAAACGCTTTGGGCGCCTCGAGTCTGAAGTTATATATCTCACCGTCCGCCGCGGCGACAATCTTAAACCAATCCTCATCACTCCGGGTGTGAAACAGGCCAGACTGCGTTGTTCCAAGTTCAAGCGTTGATGCATCAGCCGCGCTGTTTCCGTGGTCGTCGGTTGCCAAATCGACAATACGCAAAGAATAAGGTCCCGAAATCTCACGTCTGGCTGTTGCAAACACCCGAACATAGTAGGTTCCGTCAGATTCGGGGGTGAAGACCCCACTCAGGAAATCGGGCCCTCCTACTGAGGTCTGGTTGCCATCGGAATCATAGACGAAAAGTCCGTGGTTCGAATGAACCCGGATCGTGAGGTCTATATGATAGTCGTGTCCCGAGACCCCATCGAAGCGGAACCAGTCATTGTCAAAGTGATGCTCTAAGCTACCGTTTGTCACCGTGTTGAGCATCGCTTCGCTTGCGGTATCCAGCTCGTCGCCGTGATCATCTTGGCCTAGGGACTCGATATGCAGTGTATATCGGGTGCGCGGTAGCGCGTGAAGAGCGACGTAGTAAGTCCCGGAAGTGGTCACGTTATATCGAGAGGTTGCGGCGCCGGTGTCGTGAATTTTGGTTGTGCCGTCTCGGTCATATAAGAATAGGCGGGTGTTCCGCCCCCCTCCAACATTGAATTGCAAGATTTCCTCGGCCGCCGCATCAAACTTGAACCAGTCGAAATCTTCGGCTCCCTGAATCAGACCCTCAATGCTCGTCCCGAGTGGGGCAATTGAGGCGTTGGCGGCACTGTTTCCATGATCGTCAACCCCCAAATCCTTCAGATCAAGATGATAGTCTTGTGCGGACATTCTCCCGATAACCCAGTAATGGGGACCGGTGGCCTTTGCTTCGTAGTACCAGGGTCCATGCTGAGGCCGAACAACTTCGGTGGTCCCATCCGGGCCAACCAAGCTGGACGCGACATTGGTGTCAGCCTGGTAAATGTGTCCGATCTGGCCCTCGAACCGAAACCAATCAGCGTCACCGTCGAAGTCGATTCGACCCTGAAGCTGTGCCGGTACGCTGATGGGCGTTGCTGAGGCCGCATCGCCGCCGTGAACATCGCCGTTTCCCTGAACAACTTGGATGCGATAGTCACCCACGTTATCTCTCAAGCCCGAGACTTCAACGTAGTAGCTTGCCGCTTCACTTGCAAAGCGCTGCATTTCTGTGGGCACGTTGGCATATTGAAGCTGTGTGCCATCTTGGTTATAAAGCGTGACTCCGGCGTAGATTTCGCTCCTTTCGTTCACGATGACATGGAAGTTTCGTCCAGGGAGAGGCGTAAACGAAAAGAAGTCCTTTTCGTTTGGCACAACCACGCGGCCCGAAGTCCAATCGGCATCCATCACGAGGGCGGTGGCTTTTTCGATTGAGGGTCCGTGATCATCCGGGCCTAGGTCATGGGCAGTCAGTTCATAGGTGCCAGCAAGACTGCCCGATACGACAACAAAGTAGGTTCCCGTGGTTTCAAATTCCCATGCTATGGTCGAATCGGGCGAGCGACCAGCGGCAAGCGTTTTCTCTCCGTCTTGGTTGTACAGACCTATCCATCCAGCATCAAGCGTTTTTCCGACAAGTTCGAATTCGTAGACATGTCCGGCCTCGGGAACAAATCTGAACCAGTCGAAATCTTTATCGTGTTGAAGGCCGCCCTCTTGAGACACCCCGGTGGCTAGAACGCTGACTGTAGAAGCATCATCTCCAAACTCGTCGTCAGGCATCTTGCTCCGCGTAATAGAGTAGGCGCCCGTGTCAAATTTGCCTCTCACCTTGACAAAATAGGTGCCGGTCTTGTCGAAGCGATGATAAATCTGTGGGGGCTCGGACCGGTAGGCGAGTCGTTTGGTTTCGTCCCCCTCGTAGAGTTCAACGAACCCCTGACCAAGGCCCAGCTCTGTGTCTACGACCAAGGAGTAGATTTCGCCCGCCTCAGCTGTGAAGCGAAACCAATCCTTGTCGGTTTGGTGCTCGATGGTGCCATTGGTTGCCATGTCGATGCCGAGCTCGGTCGCGTTTTCGGTGAGGTCCGCATGGTCATCGGTACCGATATCGTCGATGCGAAGTTCGTAGGTGCCGGTGCCCGGGGCAAATCCTCCTGGGTTTTGAACCCGCACGAAGTAGGTGCCGGCCGTCGGAAAGGTCAGTGTAACTTGGTTACGTGTGTTCTTGATCTCTGTCTTTTGGTCGGTGTCGATGATGAAGACGTGGCCATCTCTTGAAGGCAAGGTTTTTCTCTGCAACTGGAAACGATAGATGTGTGACGCTGTTGCTTGAAATTTGAACCAGTCGGCGTCGTCTGAGACTTCAATATTGCCGGCCGCTGCTGTGCCGGCAAGAACAAGCGTAGCGGTTGCGGCGGTGTTCCCGTGGTCATCGGAAGGGTTCGCCGAGTCTGCGTTTGCACGCTGGCCATCGGAGGAACTGCAGCTGTACGCCGAACAGGCGCTGAGTAAAAAAAGTGCGGTTGTTCTGTATTTCATGAAGACTCCTATGAGGGCGTCAAAGGCGGCATGTTAGATTGCGCGGCAGATTGAGATGTTATCAATCGCGAACTGGTGAGTCTGTAACCGGGAGCGTCAATGTCCTTGTTTTTTTGTGTGTTGAACCGACGGGCCCATTGCATCGCCCCTTTGCGTCTATCGAATCTTGCGGTCGTGCCATTCACGAATGGTATAGGGGATGACGAAGCGCACATGCCTACGTGGAGCAACCCGTTGGGTTTGGAAGATCGTCGATCATATGGAGACAACTTTGCGACCGAGAGGGTTGTGGGCTTGAGGCGGTGTGATGGGCGTCTAATCTAGCGGTGTCTTCTCTCGGCGTCTGACACGTGTTCGCCGAGCGTCTTTCGCGACGTACGGTCCGACATGAGGTACTCTCCTCGCGTTGCCGGTCTTTGTTCAACGCCTTGGGTTCGAAGCTGTTTCTCGGGGGGTGGTTTTGCTTTTTCTGGCATCTGTGGTGGCCCTGCAAACGGCCGGACCCGCGTGAACAGGGCAAAAAGGTGTTTCATATGGCGTTGAGCGCCAGGTCAGTTCGCTTGATCCCGTGCAGGGGAACACCGTTTACTCTTCGCTGGTGCAAAGCGCCGGCTATGAGCCGATTCTTCGGTACAAGTACCTGAGGCGCCCTTTGACGCTCGAACCGCAGCTTCTCACCCGGATGCCGGACGTGGATGAAAGCGAGACGGTATATAACTTTGAGTTGAAGCCGGGGATTCGTTTTCAGGATGACCCTTGTTTCAAGAATGGCCGAGGGCGTGAATTGCTGGCCGAGGACGTGCTCTATTCGATGAAGCGCATGGCGGACCCACATTTTCAGCCCAAAGGTTGGTGGATTTACCAGGCTCGTATTCAAGGGTTTGATGCCTATAAAGAGGCCGAAACGTCTCACGGCGGGCCTTTTAACTACGATGCCCCGGTGCCCGGGTTGGTTCGTCAGGGGCGTTATCGGTTTCAAATTAGGCTTGTGAAACCTTGGACTGGTTGCGGTGGGCGTCCTCGGTGCCGACCATGACGCGCGTGTGGGGCACAAATTCATGGGCCCCGCGCTCGAACACTGGCTGGGGACCGACCGCCAGAGGCGAGACATCTTCGTACGAACCCTGTACGGAGCGAAGGTGGCTATTTCTGTCGGGCTTGTTTCGTCCCTGTTTTCGGTGGTTTTTGGTGCTTTTTTGGGGCGGTTGCGGGTTACTTTCGCGGTTGGCTTGATGCTGGGGTTGTGTGGCTTTACTCGACCATCGAATCGATACCGTCGCTTCGCGCGCCAACGATTGGGCGGTTCCCGTTCGGGTCCGCGCCAGTCAAGCCGTATTCCAGAAGATATCCGCCGGATTTGCCGAACAATTCGCAGTCTGGTGGCCTCTGGTTATCCGCCTCAAACAGTCGACGCGTGGAGACCATCGTCAGCTCGTTGAGTCGATTCGCGAGCTTCTCTTGTCGCACTGGGACGCCCCGCGCGTTGGTCTGGCCTCGGAAGAGCATATCGCGAGACGCGCCTCTTATGAGTTGGCGTTTACCGGCCCGTATCCGAAGTGGGTTCTTGATGGCGCGCTCACAGACCCGGATCTGATGGTTCGCCGGTTGGGCGCTTGCCCCGCCACAACCATGCCTGATTCATCAACAACCCTTGCCGCACCACCCACTATACTCCACCGTTCCCCTTTGTTTGCCCTAGCGGCTACACCCTGCTCCCGTACGCGTGCCCTTGCCCCTACGCTTGCCCGATCCGGCGTCAATCGCTCCAACTGCCACCAAATACGGGGTTTTTTCCAAAAAAACGCAGTCAAAGCGCATGCTCGAATCAAACCAGCGAAATCGTTCTTGTTCGAGAAGATTTCGCTGATTATAATCATCCATATATGGCGAAATCGCTAGGCGCGCCCAACATCGTTGGACGGATCGCTGAGATGTCTCAACTCAACCAAGCACTCGGTTCCCACGAAGCCGAGTTCATAGTCGTTTACGGGCGCCGCCGTGTAGGAAAGACACACCTTGTCCGCGAGTTCTTTTCCCCAAGAGTTGACCTCTATTTCGAGGTCACCGGTCAAAACGACGCCCCCATGTCGATACAGTTGGCGCACTTTCAACACGAACTGGAAAGGGTTCTTTATCGGCGGCATCGACTTTCCCCCATCGTTTCGTGGGAAAACGCGTTCGATCTGATGGCAACGGCTCTCGAAGACCACGCGTCCGGGAGAAGGGATCCCATGGTCATTTTTCTGGACGAGCTGCCCTGGCTTGCAAGCCCTCGTTCGCGCCTTCTCGAGAGTCTCGATCACGTGTGGAATAGGCGGCTCTCAAAGTTAAAAAATCTGCGCTTGGTTGTGTGCGGTAGTGCCGCGTCTTTCATGATGGACAAGATCATCAATGCCAAAGGGGGTCTTCACAATCGCATCACCAAGCGGGTTCGACTTCAGCCATTTACGTTGGCGGAGACGGAAGCGTTCCTCACCAGTCGCAACATCCGATTCGGACGACGGCAGGTTCTCGAAATCTATCTGGCGCTTGGTGGCATACCCCACTATCTAAAGCAAATCGCGCGAGGAAGATCGGCGGCCCAAGCAATCGGAGCCATTTGCTTTGACCGGTCCGGACCACTATACGATGAATTCCCCCGTCTCTTCGTATCACTCTTTCGAGACGCACAATCTCACGAAGCGATTGTGCGAGCGCTCCGTCAAAAGATGACGGGTCTCACGCGAGGTGAGATTTCACGCGCAACGTCAATTCCGTCGGGAGGGACTTTGGTCAAGAAATTGCGAGCTCTCGAAGAAGCTGACTTTATCGCTGGATTCACGCCCTACGGTCGCCGCACCAAGAACACAACTTACCGGCTTATCGACGAGTACAGCGCATTCTATCTAACTTGGATAGAGCGAGCGCCACGCGGCGTATTTGCCTCCGGCGGTACGGCTTTTTGGGCAACCAAATCAAAAGCACCCTCGTACCGCTCGTGGGCAGGATACGCGTTCGAGGGCATATGCCTAAAGCACAGTGTCCAAATCGGCGCTGCGCTTGGCCTCCAGGGCATCGCATCACAGGTATCCTCCTGGCGCTACGTACCCCCAACCAAATCGAAGGCGCAAGGCGCCCAAATCGACCTGCTCTTCGATCGCGATGACGGAGTGGTTACGCTGTGTGAGATCAAATATTCGGCAGAGCCGTTCAAACTCAGTAAGAGCTATGCCCGCGCGCTGGCAGACAAGGCACAGGTCTTTCGTGACCGCACCGGAACCCGAAAAGATGTCCAGATCGCTTTGGTGACTCCGGACCCGCCTGCACGAAGCCTCTGGCTTGATGACATTGTGGACCGCATCGTAACGGTAGACGATCTGTTTTCGGCGTAAACGGGAGCACAGACACTTTCGGCGCACCGTTGAGAGGCCTCCTCAAGAAAAAGAGTTTCCCTGCAGATCCTCGCACAGACGTCCCCGCATGAGCCCAAGGGATCCCCGACTCCGTGAAGGTAGATCCCTCCCCTCGCCAAACAATCGAACAAATCTCTTGCCGCGCGCAAAACCGACCACACGAGGCAAATCAAGATTGACATTGCGGTTGTCGGGTGCACGATATGGCGTTTTCGCGAAAACCCGAAGGGGGGGGGATGTTGAAGCAAGGATCGGAGCGCAGTGCACCGCCATACAACAAAGGGTCAACGCGACCCAAGCACGCCTTCTTGGTGTCAGGAATCGCGGCGCTCTGCTCGGTGACCGCAACGTATGGCTCCGAAACAACACCCAGCACGTTGCAAGTCAGCCTCCTCCCTGGTTGGAACCTGAAGAGTATCCCGTCGGTCCTCCAGTTGCCATCGACCCAAGAACTCCACGCCGCCGGGGTTCAGTTATGGCTCAATTCAATCGGGGTCAATCCCGGCCACGCATGGGTGCCCGCCGATCCTGCCCGCGAAACAAACATTCTGAGCGGCCAAGGGATGTGGTTTTGGGCCGACGCCGCCACAACGCTTCAGCTAGAACACATGCCCCAAGGCACCGCTGGGCATAGTCCCCCGAAACCAGGATGGCACTTCCATCACGCAGAACACCCGCTGTTCTACAAAGAGTTGCGTATTCAGCAGCTACTGCACTGGAACGTGGCCCAACAGTCTTACATACCGATTCATCCTGCGGGTGTTCTTCAGCCCCACGAAGGTTACCTTGTCCAATTCGCAGAGCTTTCCGAACCGAGTAGCACGCCATGGGCATTCACATCGACCGCACGCGACATCAGTACCAACCTTGGCCAGGCTACCACTGCCAGAGCTCGGCTTTTTCGCTTTCAGTCCCCGAGGGTCGGCGATCAAGAGTGGGGATACCAAGTCGAATACGAAGCGCCCCCTGTGGCAGAGGCATCCCATCGGCGGGACCGAGACTCAGACAACGATGAGTTCAGGGCTGACGACCTCAAAGACGCGCAGTACCTCGCCGACTTTGGCCGGGTATGGGCCTATACCCAAGGCATCGCCCTGGCGCAATACGCACGAACCTCCGGACCTGAGAATGCCCGCGCTGCGCGCGCGCTGGCTCGATTCCTGTGCGCCACCGCAAAGAGCAGCCCGCATTCCGATGCCCATCGCGGTTGGCCCTTCTCGTGGAATACCGATGGTGATGACTGGCAAGACGCTCGCCTTGTGACCGGCGCCAGCGCTTGGGCGATACACGGTTTGGGCCAATTCATCACCTCACCCGCGTTTGAAACAGTCCGCTCCCCGGAAGAACAGGCCCAGCTTCGACGCTGCTACCAAAACGCGCTCTGGGGCCTTCAAGCACATCAGCGACCGCTGACCTGGACCGACGGTCGCGAAATTCTCCTGATGACTGCTGGCTGGACCGCATCTGGGCTTGCACACGCCGCTGATCCCTGGAAGCTCAAAACCGACGCGGGTGAAAGGGTGGCCAAAAACCCAAACGAACGCTTCGCGTACTACAGTGTCTTGGACGCCATCGGCTACAAGAGCTACTCGACACCGCCCACCATCAAGGTCTGCCTACAGGGGCCTCACATCGACTGCGCTACTCAGGCGCTCTCAAGCAGCACCTGGCAGGAGCGCACCATCAGTGAGCCCGAGTGGAACGCCCTGCGCCAACGCATCAAGACGAACCATGTGGTCACCGAGCACAACCTCGATGTGTTGTCAGTCCTGAATCATGCCATCGATCACAACCAAGCGCTGGGCCTGACCGATCTCGAAACGCTGGAGTCATGGCGAAACCGGCTACGGGACGGCATTTTCTACGCCCTATGGGATGATCGAGGCTGGAAAGATGAATTTCACATCGCGATCCAGGCCCTCGAAAAATCTAGCCGATCCGGGCCAGACACCCAAGTTCAAATAGCGCATGAGACCACGCGCAAACAAGCGCTACAAGAAGCACTCACTCACGGAAACCTAGGTAGAATTGTCACCGGAGGTGAAATTCTCGAAGACAACTTCGGCACACCCTATCTTAAAAAGAGCCGGCACAGCGCCATCGACAACTGTAGCTGGTTGTCTCTTTCGGTCGACTATCAAGACCTGAAACGCTCCCTCGGCCAGATCGGCGACGACAACATTTATGTGGAGCGATTGTCTCAATGCTTACAGTACACGGTGCTCAGCTATACCCGACCTTTGGGCTTCGGGAAACATGCTTGCCAGCCAACCTTGGTCAGTTGCGCCGAGCAAACGCGGTACTGGGGTGCCCACTACTTTCAAAATTCGTTTAGGGATCCCTACATCGCACCCAGCGAACTTCAAGATGAATCATACCATCTGGAAGCGACCATGGGGCTCATCATGGGGCTCCACGCCTTCGCCACCCATTCAGAGCACGCTTCGTCGGAACTGTTCCAGGCTGAAGCCGAGCGCCTTTGGGTGAGCGCTCAGGACTTTGTCCAAGATCATGGATTTTCGTATTCAAGCCAGCGAATTCAGAACTTGTCGACTCGCCTCTCTTCAAGCACAGCGATCATATGGTTCATTGACGCACACCACGCCCTCCACGAAGCCCCCCCAAGTCGGGTCGATTCCCCCCTCTCCAACGCTGGGGGCAAGCTGATCCTTGTCCGGGGCAAGGCTGTCAATCGAGTCTCCCAGGCTGCGATCAAATGGATAGACGACCTTCTTCATCTGCCTCCAGAGCTCGTCGTGACCGCTTTTGCCAGCAGCAACGCGCTCGCGTACCTGAGCACGCTCGGCACCGAAGTCGATTCCGGGCTCGAGACCATGTTCATTGGAAACGAAAAGCCTTCTCCTTGGTTGTGGAGATACGAAGGCGTAATCGATCCCAAAGAGGCCGTGGCCCAGCCTCTCGAAACCTATCTTCGCAATGAAGAAGATTTACGAAAGACGGTATCCATCTACGCCTCTACCCACCTCGAAAATCCCCTAGACGGCCCCTCCATGTCATTCGATGACGAGCACATCTACTACATTCGCTCAGATTGGATCGGATTCGAGTCCAAATTCACGAGCCAAGTCGGGGTCCTCTCGCCAACCGACGGGAGCCTGTGGGAAGTTTATCGTCTCGCGGCAACCCGTCCAAGGTCGGAAGTGCTGGACGCTTTTGTTCAAAGACACCCGCTATGGGTCAAGGTGGAGACGATCACCGAGACCCTTCCGGACGCATTCCGAGAACCATGGCTCTACCTCGTTGGGCTCGCGATCCGCACCGATTTCGACCGCGCCAGCGCCGAAATCCACGGCGGCGTTCTCAGCGCAGCATCCTTCGGTCCGGAAGGGGATAACAAGACATCAACCAAGGGTCCTAAACTATCGAAAAAGCGACCTGCCGGTGCCCATGTAGGCCCGGAGCCACACAAAATCGAACCCGGTGTAACCAGCTGGGCGCGTCCCGAATGGAAAAAGTGGTTACGACACGTGTTTTCGCACCGGCCGCTCCTCCGCCAAGGCCTTGCAGAGTTTGCCCAGACCCTGCTGGACCTTCACGATGCGATCCGCGCGAAAAACCCAGCCGCATTCGACGCCCTCAAGACCCACTTGGAGATCTACAAGCAAAACCTGAAAGCCCACCGCGACGCGCACCAGTACCTTGCCGCCTTCATGGATGACACCGAGATTCAGGACACCACAAGCTCAATCGCGCGCATCAATGCCCTGTCCCGCGAAGAGACACTCAGCGAACTCAGAACCTACGTCAATCTATTGGTCTCAAAGATGGACCTTGCCATGTACAAGGTCCCCAAAGACATCTATCACGAGCCGGCGATTCCCCCAGGCTTTGAGGCCGAAACCCAGGCCCTCCTCAAATCACTCGATGCCTCCGTAGACGCCCTCACCAAACGCCCAAATCTGAGCTTCCCGCGCCCTAAGATTCCTAAGGTCACCGACAAATCTAAATCGCCCGGCGGCCCAAGAATTGTCAGAGCCCGCGTGACACCGAGCGAAGCCTACCGCAAGACAGCAGACAATGAGTCTTTCAGGGAAATAATGCCCGAGTTCATGTTGGTTGACGACGGCGGAGAGATAGACGAAAAAGCACTCCAAGGCATCGACCATATCATCTACGTGCAAGAGAAAATCGAAGCAGCCGAATTCCGTGGCTACGCAAGAAACACTCCCCACCTAAGGAAAGCCGGGTTGTGGGAGGTTGAACCAGGAAAAGAAGAAATCAGCTTTGCCTTCGTGGTGACTCCCATGGAGACCGAAGGCTGGTCACTAGTAGAGTTTCGCTTGGATTAGAGCACATCCAGAAAGCACCGCCTCACTCGGTCCAAGAGTAGACTTCGCGATTCAACGGGAGACCGAGATCTTGAGGGGGTCGGCCCAAACTTTCTGATCGTCGGTGTAGTAGAGGTAGGCTCTTGAAGCTGGGCCGGTGTATCGCCCCGGAATGGTTGCGACCAGGTCCAGCGGGATTTCTTTCACTTCCTTGGGTTTCATGTCTCGGAAGCACAAGATGATTTCCCTGGGATGACAAAGTCGTTGGTGGCCATGCCTGCTTGCGGCTGGACGTTTTTGCGAAGGACCGCGGCCCCCTTCGGGCTAGTAAGCGCATATTGAGTGACTGGACGAGCAGCGCCTCCGTGCAGACTTCGCGCCTCGAGGTCCCACGTCTTGATCCAAATCGTCTCTTTAGGCTTATAGAGGGGTTTGTCGGTCTGAATGTGAATGCGGCGCCCGATGTGGTTCGAAAAGTAGCTGCCCATTTACATCTCGGTACTGAAAGTACCAATATGTTCGTTTCTTCACTTTCTTTTTGGCGAACTGCCCCGAAAGATTTTCAACGCTTCGGGCAAGTTCAAGCGCTTGCGCAATCTCCGATACCTCGGCCGGAACGTGTCAACGAGTTTGAGACAGTCCCTGTTTGAATTTAGTGTAGCACCTCCTCTTGCGACTGCTCGGTTGGTTTTTGATGTGAGGCCGCGAGTGCTGGGTTGTTGATCCAGACCTCTTGCGGCGGATGTGCCACGCGTGGTGGGCCATGAACAAAGCGTTCTGGCTTCGCTTCGTAGGCCTTAAGTAGCGCCTTCTGGCGCACGTTGAGCACGGTGTCTGTGCGACCGTGGTGAATGTCGCTGGGCGTGAGAAGAGCCAGACCCGAGTGACGGTGTTCGTCATTGTACCAGGCAAAGAATGTGCGGCAGAAAAGCCTGGCGTCTTCCAGGCACCCGAAACGCTCCGGAAACTCCGGTCGGTACTTCATCGTTTTGAAGTGCGCCTCCGAGAACGGATTGTCCGTGGAGGTGTACGGACGACTATGTGTCTTCGTGACGCCAAGATCGGCCATGAGTAGGGCGACTGGCTTGCTGCGCATGGACGTGCCCCGATCAGCGTGAATAGTGAGTTGGTTTGGTTCGATCATCTGCTTTTGCAGGGTCTCCTTGATAAAACGCTTGGCCAGTGTACCCGATTCACGATTTGCCACCATCCAGCCGACCACGTATCGACTGTACACGTCGAGCATGACGTACAGGTAGTAGTAGGTCCATTTCTCGGGGCCGAGCAGCTTGGTTATGTCCCACGACCATAGTTCGTTGGGCGACGTGGCAAGCAGCTCCGGCTTGGCATACGCCGGATGACGAAGCTGATCGCGGCGTTCGCGCACCTCCTTGTTCGCGGCGAGAATCCGATACATCGTTCGGACCGAGCACAGGTACTTTCTTTCATCTAAAAGCGTGGCATATACCTCTGTTGGCGCCTTATCGACAAACCGATCGCTATGAAGAACAGCGAGCACAGACTGTCGCTCTTCAGGACGAAGGGCTCGCGCAGGAGTGGGCCGAGGTCGCTCAACTGTCACCTTTGGATCGAGGCGACGGTAGAGGGTTGCCCGGGGAATCGCGAGTGCTGCGCACAGCGGGGCTTTGGCGATTGAGTTGCCCTTGGTAAACTCGGTGGCTGCGTTCATGATTCGCTCCCTTCTTCGTCGATCGTCTTCAGCGGAATCCCCAGAACCTGCGAGACTTTTTTTTGGATCTCGATGATCGCCTCAGCCTGTCCAAGCTTCTGCTGAAGCCGAGCATTTTCCCGACGGAGCCGATCATTTTCGACCACCATCGGGTCCTTTCGTCGCCCTGGCTTACGGCCCCGCTTCTTGGGTCCAAGCCCGACGAAAGCACCGTTGTCCCGCTGTTTACGCCAATGGGTGATCGTCGATGAGTAGAGCCCCTCCCTCCGAAGGAGAGCGCCGATCTCACCGGCTTCCTTGCACCCATCGATCTCCCTGAGAATCTTCATCTTGTACTCGGCCGTGAAGGTCCGACGTTTCGGCCGCTCTAAAACTTCCGGATCGGCTTTACCATTCTTCTTGATTGCCATCTGCATTTCACAATCTCATCTCCGCTCTCCACAGGTCACCAACAACCTGGTCACAGGTTTGTAGTCTCCTCCTCCCCCGCACCCCCACCACCTCCTGGAGGTTCACGATGTGCTATGGATCACACGGGTGCGGACGAGTAGGTCGTCTACGACAACGACAACTGACTCTCTAATTTCGGAACAGGTTACTGTCTCACGTTCGTTGGCACAGAGGGGCCGACCGGCATTCGTGGACAACAACTTATAAGCTCTGCGGGACGTGCCAGGGCACCGGGGCAGAGATCGTAGTCAACACGGAAGCTCCGGAAGAAAACTACACGTACAATCCTGATACTTCATGGATGATTGGCAAAAGCGACTCATACGTATGTTTAAATTGTTCCGGGTCCGGCAAAAAACCGCGGTACGAATACTGCCAGAAGTGCAACCGACCCCGTGCTGAACAATAAATTCACTAGACCCTATGGAGTGACCGGCCCGCAATCGTAGGCCCTGCTACAATGCAGGGAACTTTAGAGCGCGGGTTAGCACCGTGCGGTGCCAGAGCCGCATACGAAAGGAGCCGGTCATGGCGAAGGGTATCACATGGATTGGAATGGACGCACACAAGAAATTTATCAGCGTAGCCATGCTTCTGCCGAGGCGAAAAACGACCGAAGAATGGAAAGTGAACAATGAGCCGAAGGCGCTCAAACGGCTGGTGCGTAAACTGGAGAGAGAGGCTCCAGGAGAAATCCGGTGTTGCTACGAGGCAGGAGTTTGCGGCTTTGCCTTGCAGCGAACGCTTCAGGCGCTGAGCAAAGGCCGGTTGGTGTGCGAGGTGATCGCACCGGCGCTGGTGCCAAGAAAAGCGGGCGAGCGGATCAAGACGGATAGACGCGATGCGAGGAAGCTCGCCGAGCTGTTCCGTGCCTGTCTGCTCACGGAAGTTCATCCTCCGCAAGCTGACGACGAGGCGGTGCGCGATCTATGTCGATGTCGGGAGGATGCGCAAGAAGATCTAATGCGCGCGCGGCATCGATTATCTAAATGGCTTTTGCGTCGTGGTCTTTCCTTCACGGGCACCAAGAACTGGAGCCTGGCTCATAGGCATTGGCTTAAGGGCCTTTCATTTGAGCATGAAGCGGACGCCGCCACCTTCCATGACTATCTTCGTTCGATGGAACAGATAGAGGAGCGATTGAAGGACCTCATGGAGAACATCGAACGAATGGCGGTGACCGAGTCGTACGCTGAAGCGGTGGGTCTTCTTCGATGTTTTCGGGGCATCGATAGTAGGGTCGAAGGATGGCGCGGTACTTTAGGACCGAGGAGTAGCTGTTTCCGGCGGCTTTCACCGTATCTGCCGGTGCCTCAGTTCGTTCCATCGCCCGTTTCCATCCAGCGCCCATCGAACCCGGCGTGCGCTACTAACGCACCGGGCTCTCCCGTCCCATTCTTCCGACCGCTTTCAGTTGCTGGCGGGTTTCGACATAGACATAGTAGACACTGAGAAGACCGAGTCGCTCGGTGAGCCATTGGTCTGAGTATCGGCGTGTGCCACGCCCCCGGATCTTTCGAGGACGCACCAAAAGCCGGCGTACTCGCGCTTTCGTAAACCGGTCCAGCGCCCGAAATGGGGCCTTACAGGTACTGCGAGCGAAGTATTGTACCCAGCCTCGGATAACGGCATTTGTCTTCCGTACTCGTTCCTGCGATATCGGGGGCCCTCGAGACGGCAATAGTTCTCGCATGCGTCGCCGGAATGCATTCATCGCTTTTGCTCTTGGATACATCAGCAGCACCAACGCTTTTCCGTTTCGCGCCTTTCGACGGGCGAACCGATAGCCGAGGAAGTCCACATGGGCGCCGTTGCGTCCCATATCAACCTCTCGAGTTTTGTCGGGGTGAAGTGCTAGACCCATACTTTGGAGCTTCTGCGAAATGCGTCGATGGAGCTGCGCCACCGGAGTGCGACTTACCAAAATGGCATCATCACAGTACCGAAGAAGCACCGCATCCCTGTAGCGCACGTTCTCAAGAAACCATTGGTCCAGGACATCCAGATATGCGTTAGCCAATAACGGACTGAGCGGACCCCCTTGAGGACAACCACTTTTAGGCCGTCGTAGGACGCCGTTGGACTCCTGAATAGGAGCCTTTAGGATCGCCTTGACAAGACCGAGAACTCGCCGGTCACTTGTGTAACGCCTCACTACTTTAAGAAGAGCGCCGTGAGGCACACTGTCGAAAAAGTTGCGGACGTCCAGGTCCAGAACATGCCGATAGCCCGCGCCGATGAGCCGTCCTGCTCTTTCTAGCGCCTCGTGGGCGGATCGTTTGGGGCGGAATCCATAGGAGTGCTCGTAAAATCGAGGTTCCAGAATGGGCTCCAAAACGATCTTCAGTGCAGCCTGTACCACGCGATCGCGAATTCGAGGGACGGACGCTTCATAATGCACCTCCTTCAATGCGCGTTTGGGATTTGCGGCTCTTTGCAATGCGAGGGGAGGACTCAGTCCACTGAAGTAACTTCCGTTCTGTTTTGTGATCGAGCGTAATCCACCAGGGAGATCCGGAGTTGAGCTTGCGAGCCTTTAGCATCTTCCGATCGATCCAGTAGTACACCACGTGGGCGCTGACGTCGAACTTCGAGGCAACTTCTTTGACCGTGAGCTCTTCCGAACGTTTGAGGTTTGGAGCACGGATAGAATGCTTATACCGGATCCACGAGATCCCGCTTGCAGTAAAATCATTCCCTTTATTGGACTGCAAACCTTCCGCGGTAAACTTCCTGGCAATCTGTCCATCCGTAAGCGTCTTGGCCAGTGCTCGCACCCGGTCTACGATCTCAGGAGAATGGCGCCACTTGTCCGCGATATTCGGCGGAATGTCGACCTCCAGCGCCTCAGTTGCTCCGCCCTGCCAACGGATTTGTAGCTGTACTGTCTTGGCGCCGGGTTGCTTCTTGACGGTGATATCCTGGATCAAAAGGCGTAAAATCCTCTTACGGTCTTTGGACTTCGTCGTTTTTGAACGCCAAAGGCGAGGCAAATCTTGGCCCAGCGTGAGAATCTCAGCCTTTCGTTCCTTCCAGTCGGACAGACCTTCTTTCTTACGGTGTTCATCATATTTTTCGCGAATGGATTCGAGGTTCAAAAGCGCATCGTTCCATCGAGCTTCGAGCGTCGAGGCGACATTTCGATTGGACGGGTCTACCTCATCATAACGTCGCTGAGCGAGATTGGACTCGTATTCTGCTCGTTCAATTTGGAGTTGCCATTGCCGATCGACGGCCGTACTTCTCCGCTCCAGCTCCTCGAATGCGCGAAGTGCTATCTTGATCTCTGAGGGCTGAAGGACTTCTATAATCCGTTCGGACACGATTCCATCAACAAGACCGCAAGAAATATTGATACAGTGTCGATGAGAGATCCCATCGCGCTTCTTCCACGTGCATTGGTAGGTCGGATAGAGACCACCGTTGCCTGTATAACGAACAGAAATATGACGGCCGCAATCCGAACAGAGCAAAAGTCCCTGCATCAAAGCTAAACCTTCCCGCGCTGGACCAGGAAGTCGTCTCTCTTGCCCATTCGTTTGGTTTTTTGTCAGCATCTGTCGGTGCTCCACGAAGTCATCCCATGAGATATAGCCCTCGTGGTGATCTTGGATCACCACCGACCATTCTTCCATGGGTTTTTCGTAGATCTTGGTCTGAATACGGCCATCTTCGGTGATCGTTTTCTCGTACCCATAGCGACCGTAAACGTAAGCCCCAGCGTACCCAGGATTCCTCAGCACACCTCGGACGCGCCCATGCACCAAATTACCCCAGATAAGCTTTCCATCCCATGCACCCCCATAAGAACGCTTCGGAAACTTCAGTTGATTTTTGGCATAGTGATGAACAACGCCATACGCGCTACCCAATTCCTTGAACGTGTCGAACAACAGATTGATCGCGCCCCGAACTTCTTTATCCGGATCGACCAATGTCCGGCCCGATTCATCGTACACGTACCCCACCGGCAACGGGGAACGAAGCTCTCCCTTCTTCGCCTTGTTGATCTTACCACCCTGGAGACGGGCGCGAATGAAGTGCAATTCTGCCGAAGACATCGTCCCCTTTAAACCGAGCAAAAGTTGATCATTGAAGTCCGACGGGTCGTAGCAGCCGTCCCCGTCGATGATCAAAGTCTCCGTCAACGCGCAGAGCTCTAACAGGCGGTGCCAATCTGTGTTGGATCTCGAAAGACGCGAGACTTCCAAGGAGAACACCGCACCGACTTTGTTCATCGACACATCGGCGACCAACATTTGGAAGTCCGTCCGGGTCGTCGACTGGGTCCCTGACAAGCCCAGGTCCCCATCCAATACTTTGATCCGATCGGCCCGCCAACCCAGGCGTATCGCCTTGTCCTTCAACGCGTACTGTCGCTCGGTGCTCTCCCGGTGATGACGAACCTGACCCATCGTCGACTGCCGGAGGTAAACATATGCCGACTTGCTCAGGTGTCGCTCTTGAATCTTCGGGCTCATCTTGCAACTCCTCTTTGTCTTGTTTCAAAAGGAAAAAGTCTTGAATCATGTTGGCCACGACGATTCCGGCCATCGACAGATCGATACACTTCAGGGGATGAGTGGGCCCTGGCTCCATCGCACCGCTCTAAAAGTCTTCCCGCCGTCTCAGTAACTCGCGATTGGTTTCGCAGATTTCTTCCAGCAACGCACGGGCTTCTGCTAAATTTTCCAGGTAGGCTTCGACCTGACTCACGTACGACTGCGGAACGTAGATCATCTCTGGACGGCGGCCGGGGAGGCTCACCGACAAGTAATATTTGGGACCATGGCCACGGCCTTCCGCGCATTGGCAGCCAGCTTTGCCGCACTTTTTGTAACGCTCGATCAGAGATCCTCGTAAAAACTCGGGCTTCATCGCTCGAAGTCGACGGATGAGACCCGCGCGATTCCGGCGCAGCTTTTCTACTGAACTCTTCATATTTATCAGACCAGTTATATAACTGGTCTGATATTCTCTCAAACCGCCTCATCCGTCAACCCCCACTTTCTTCCCAGATTTCCGACGAAGGGCACTCAAAAGATCGGCCAAAGCGCACAGATTCTTGAATGACAAGATCGGAGAACGAATATCCAAACCGGAGTATGGATCTGGGTCTGACTTGTCCGTCCAATCACGCGGGACGACGATCGTTCCTCTGGGCGAACCCTTGAGCGAGAGCAGGTCTCGCTGAGCAAGTTTTCTCGATTTCAGGACAGGAAACTTCTGACCGCGTAAGGGGTGGAATGGATGGGTGATTTCGGCCCAGTCCGAAAGCTCACTGTTACTAAGTGTAGTTGACCCTGACCGTCGGGATCCCTAGGGGGCGTTGTTCGGTCTGCGACTTCGGAATATAGACGCGGCGAGCGGCTCCAGGGCGGTAGCGGCCGTTTCGGAGCTCTTCGCTAAGCGTTGCTATTTCTTCTGCCGCATTTTCCTCAAATGTCTCAATATCTATACCATCTACTCCTCCTGCACCGCCGTTGTTCTTCACCCGACGCCAGGCCTCGTGCAGGATATCCTCCCGACAGACATGATCGTACAATTGGTGGAAAGTCCGTCGGCGGTCTGCTTTGGCCGATCGGTATAGGGTACGTTGAAGCGACCGAATTTTACCGCGGCGCTGATAGCCCGGTTGGGCAGTCACCGCATCCTCCGCTTTGCCCGCACCCGCTGTGACGGTAGAGGCCCTTTGCTCAGCCGGCATTACCCAACCTCATAGCTCTTACGGCCTCCTCCGACTCCTGCAGAATCACCCTCTGACTTCGACGTTTGTCGTCTTATACGGAGAGCACTTCGATTCTGCAGGTCTCCCGCGGTTAGCGCCCCAAACATTCTCCACATGCCACCTCGATAACCCCGGCCGAGTTGATGTCTGCGAGTCATCGTTTCTTGGACATCAAAGTCTGCATTCCCCCCACTCCCGTAGGGTCTGCCTCGACAACTTTCCTTACGGGGCCCATAGGAGTTCCCGGATGGTGCGGCCTGTAGATTTGGCTGGCCGAGCCAAGCTCGACTTTTCCGGAGAGCTTCAGCATGTTGATCGCTCTTCATGCTGTCTCCTGGCCTACTATGGTGAACGACAAATTCCATAGACTGAACTTTCATCAGCTTATTTGGGGCGCCGCTTCGCGCCTCGTGCACGGAAACAAAAATGTGAACAAAGCAACCATCGCGGTTGCAAGAGAACTCGTTGGCTTCCTCTGGGCGGTTCTCTATCCAAGAAGTGCTCAGGTTGGGCCGGGTCTGAGGCGGGCGGCCTGAAACCATGACGAACCGTGCGCCCCATCTTCAAGAGTCTACCAGCGTGCTTATGGTCCTCCAGGCTGCCCTCGCTATGCTCGGCGCTGCGCGGCCTGGACCACCACTGCGCCCACCGGTGACTTTGACCGTGGATGAAGCGTACGGGTGCCTCCGGCGGGGACTCTGCCCCGGGCAACAGGATGACCTAAACAAAAAGTATGAGGGGAGACGCGAAGGGCGGACGACCAAGGCACGAATTGGAGAAACACGCGACCTAGCATTGCGACAGGCCTTGCGCCGGATTCGCGCGACTAGACAGCGATCTCTCCCGACGGAACACGGTCATGCTAGGCTCTGCCTGGGCTATGTCCAGGTAATCCGCGGATATCAGAGTGACTCGTCGTCGAAGAGACCTACGTCGTCCTTCCTTTGCGCTTCCCCTCTTTCAACTACACCTTACTGCTAAGAAAGGGAGGCCTTTTAGAGCCAAAATCAGCTTACAAGTATTGACAAAGGGTCACTCCATATCAGAGCTAGTTAACTCCGCCCATTTTGTTCGGTCACCACACGCCATCAACTATGCAAAGAGCCGGCAACACTCTCTCCACTGCAATGATTTTCGGACAGCCCACACGGCACAACAGATTGACACCCACCCGCCTTCTCGACGCACTATAGAAGCAGAAACCAAGAGCCCCGCAGCGCCGAGACTGGATGCCCTATACACGAAAGAACGTTGCCGGTGGAGAAACATCACATGCACCAACAGTACCGCAAACCAATCCGGCTGTCCTTCACTCAACTCTCGCTAGCAGCATCGTTTTTCCTTCTTTTTACGCGCGCTGCTGCATGCGATCGCAGTAGGCCCGAAGAACCCATTCAAAACACACCACTTACTACCGCTGAAAACTGTCAATACACCCTGGAACGCGGAAGGATGCTGCAGATCGACGGACCACCATGCAGTAATCGGAAATTCATTACGGCCGAACATGCCCGGGATCGAGACTACGTCGAACTCACCAGAAAGCCCGACCGCTTCGAGGGCCCTCTCAGCTCAGCTTTCGAGCATCTCCTGTGGCCAAGTTGCGTAAATGAGCTCGGCGAGAAAACGTTCTACGACTCTCGTTGCAAACTCTTAAGCTTTTCAAGCTTCAGTGAATACTGGTTTACGGTCAGCTCTATCTTCTTATCCGCCAACGGCATCTTAACTCTATTCGCGCCCGTTGACACGCCTCTCGCCGTGCACACTTTCTACTATGACTATATAGCCCCGAGCCCCATAGAAGAACGCACAGAGCTCGTTGGTAGAGGGAGCTTCCGTGTCAGAATTACGCCAACAGAAAACCCGACCCGCATAGTGGAGGTCACGATCCAAGGCCAAGGCGTCGTCACAAGCGAGCCCGAAGGGATTCACTGCTCTGGAAGCGAGGGAGCCAACTGCCGTATTTCCCTTGCACCCAAAGAGGGCTTCGTCACACTTAAAGCAACGCCATCTCCCGCTCACCAGAACAACAACTTGCCCCACCTCACAGAAGTAACATGGGAATTCGATTGTGCCCACGGAGACAACAACCGCGAAGTAAAAGTGCCACTCAACGACTATGTGAGATGCAACGTCATCTTCAAAGAAGAAGAGTGAGGCAATACCAGACCAAAGGCTTTCTTTGCAATTCGTGATAGCCGAAGAGAGCACCCCCAAGCCCCGAAGGGACTCTACACATTTGCAAACAACACGCACTACACCCTGAAGTCTCAAAGGCTCGAAAATGTCCCGTGCGGTGAGGTCACGTTCATCCAACGATTCACGAAGACATTGACCGTGCACCCGCACCTGCAACTGATCGTCATCGACGGTGTCTTCATTCGAACCGATGACGAGGCCGAGCCGAAGTTTCACCAATGCCTCCCGCCAACCCAACGAGACCTCATGGAAGTTGCAAGGAATGTCTTTCGGCGTATGCAGAGCTTCCTCGAAAGGCAAGGCTTTGTCGGCCAAGAAGCCGAGGATAAGGAGGTCACCTCCCTGGACCCGTGGTATCTCGGCGCCCAAAGAGAACCTTCCATGCTCACATCGACCAAGGCCGTTCTCCCTGCAACAGCCGTGCCCGTGGACCACCTGACCAACTCACGCTTCCCTTTTCAGTCACGTCAGCTTGATCAACCATCGAGGCCATGGTGCTTCGGCACCCAACCCCACCGACTTGCCCAGCGAACACCTCACCGAGCGCTGCCTTCCGAAAAAACCATACCAAAAGACCGAATGGTCCGAATGTTGGGTTCTCAATCCCGTAGGTCTCGGGTGCGAACACCAACCTTCTCGACACCGACTACTTCGCGGCACCCTCGTCGGATCTCAACACGCTGGCGCGCGGCCTGACGGCCGGCTTGAAGACACGGCGCGACAAGAGCTAAGAAAGTACCTCAAACGCTCTTCGGACAAGGACATTCAGCGCTTTGCCCAAGGCTGGGTGGCCTCCTGTTCCCGGGTGCCCAACTTGCCCGGTAGTGATGAACCGGGGGGTATCCAACGACCCTAACGCTCCTCAGATGCGCCAGAGACAAGACGGGCCTTAAGGACCGCGTGGGCGTTTTCCATCGTGGATTCAAGACGCACGTCCCCGTAGCCGTCGAGCGAAAAAACAAACGCCCGCGACCCTGCTTTCGAAGAACGAGGAAAAGACCCAATGAACGGGGTTACGCCCAAGGTCACGCCGTTCTCGGACACCCGTGCCCCACTGGGATCGGATTCGAAGCGAACCTTCGTTTCCCTAAAGCCCACTGAAGACGTCTCTTGGGCCTCTGGTTGGGCGTATCGTTGCATCACCGCCCAGGTGGCCAAGGAGCCCGTCAAAAGACCGAGAACAAGGACAGCCACGAAGGGAAGGACCAAAAGTCTGGACTGCGTCGGCACCGCCAAATCCATGCTTCTAAACAGGGACACGTCATTGGTCGCGCCGCGCGAAAGCCCAAGAGGACCCGTAAGGTTCTGGGCGTCAACCGATGGGCTTGAGACCCCACGAAGAAGCGCCCTCGCAGTTCGTTCCAGATCCTCAGTCATGGGATACACAACGGAGTGTTCGTCTTGGCTACGGCCCCGATGGGCCCGATAGACCTGTTTGATGTCGGTGATCAACTCATTGGCTGACGCGTACCGTGCTTCCTTTTGCTTCTCAAGGCACCGGAAAATAATGGCTTCAAGGTCTTCTGGGCAATCGCGGCGACAAAGAGCCGCAGGCCGCTCTTGAAGGTGGCAGTGGTACAACGCCTTGGTCGTCTTGCCTTCGAAAGGCGGTTTCCCAGATACAAGATAATAAAGAATCCCCCCGAGGGCATATAAGTCTGTTCGGGCATCCAGGGTGTCGAAACAGATCTGTTCGGGTGCCATATACTCCGGAGAGCCAGTGAACACACTATCAAACTGGGCATCGAAAGGATCTGGTTGCTCACCAAACAGTCGGGCCAGGCCAAAGTCCAAAACCTTAACGTGGTTTCCTGCCTGTCCTAGAATCGAGTCGGGTGCATCCACAAGAGGGGCGTCGTCTTCCTCATCTCGAGAAACCAACATGATGTTTTCCGGTTTAAGATCACGATGTACCACATCGTAGCGATGCGCTTCTCGCAGCGCCCGAGCGACCTGAAGGCCGATCTCCAGCACGCGATCGATCGAAGGCACACCCTCGCGCTCCACCAAATCGCGCAAAGACAGGCCATCGAGATACTCCATGACCAAAAACATCTCTGAGGTTTTCGCCTGGCCATAATCATGAACGGTCACCACATTGGGATGCTTAAGACGAGCCAACGTGGCCGCTTCTCGATAAAATTGTTCCTTCAGATTCTGAGATACGTCTCTTTGGCACGGGCTTAAGACTTTCACGGCCACGTGGCGCTCAAGATGAAGCTGCGTGGCCAAGTACACGACACCCATTCCACCTTGCTGGAGCCGTCGCTCGATGCGGTAGCGTTCTCCGAGATCTATCTTTTCTTCAGCCGGCTGAGGCGAGGACTTTTTGTACACTGCGTAGGTGGTCGGAACGCCCTCGTGCCTTTCACTGTGCCCAATAAAGTCCATTCGTCAGGTTAGCCCAGGCGCAACCAGCTGCCACGATCCTTCCCGGCAGACGGCACCCTTAGCATATCACCTCGCCCACGGTTTTCACGAATCTCTTTAGATTAATATGTTCGAACCTACGGCGGTACCGAGCGCACGTCCCATACGACAACACACTTTGCAAACAGAACACACCAGGGAGACCGACATACGTGCACACGGCCCACACCAAACCCGTGGCTCACTTCAATACCGTCGGCGTGGTGGCGTTCAAAGTGAGATGTGCTCTAGGCGACCTCAAGACTTGTACCCCAAAACCTGGGACAAAAAGCTGGTATCGTGGCGCCCAGAGCGAAATTCGGGTTCCGCTAGAATCGCGGGAAAAATCTCTAGATTACACTTCACGCCAGTCACATGTGTAGACGCGACGGCGGTCTCCAGACGTTTTATCGCTTCTTCTCGCGAAGCGCCCCAGACAATAAGCTTGGCAAGGAGCGAATCGTACGCTGGTGACACTATGCTACCCGCGGCAACCCCGGAGTCGACCCGAACGCCCTCTTGCTGCGAGGGAAAACGAAGTTCCTCGATGGTGCCCGGAGAAGGGAAGAATCTTTTTTTGGGATCCTCCGCACAGATGCGGGCTTCGATGGCGTGTCCACTGAACTTCAAATCATCAAGGTCTTTGGGCAACTTCGAGCCCTGCGCTATCAAAAGCTGAAGTTCAACCAGATCAAGTCCGGTCACCATCTCGGTCACCGGGTGCTCGACCTGCAAACGGGCATTGACTTCCAGGAAAAAGAACTGCGCCTGACCCGATTCGTCTTCGGAGTAGAGCATTTCGACGGTGCCCGCGCTCTCATACTGGACCGACTCACCGAGGCGCACCGCAGCTTCAAGCATTTTGGCCCTGACGCCAGCATCGATACGCAAAGAGGGCGTTTCTTCCAAGACCTTCTGATGTCGCCGTTGGATGGTGCAGTCTCGCTCTCCCAGCGCCACAACCTTGCCATGGCCGTCCCCCAAGATTTGGACTTCCACGTGAGCGGGCCGATTGATCCACTTTTCGAGGTAAACAGCGCTCGAACCGAAGAAAAGCTGACCCTTTTTTGCCGTGTCCACAAATGCTCGTTCCAGGCGTTTTTCGTCTGGAACCAGGGACATTCCGATTCCGCCCCCACCGAGGGCGGCCTTGAGCATAACCGGGTAACCCACCGAAAGCGCGGCGGCTTTCGCCTCTTCGAGGGTACTCAAAACCGGTGATCCCGGAACCAGCGGGATGCCCGCCTCTTCTGCGATTTTCCGCGCAGTGAGTTTTGATCCTACCTGGCGCATGGTTTTTTGGCTCGGGCCGACAAAAAGGAAACCGGCGTCCCTGACCTGCTCAGCAAACTCAGCACTTTCTGCCAAAAATCCATACCCCGGGTGAATCGCGTCTACACCAGCGCTTTGGGCAACACCGATGATCTTGCTCGCAGCCAAGTAACTCTCCCGAGGCGGAGCCTCCCCGAGAAGATGGACTTCGTCCGCCTCCAGGGCAAAGGGAGCGTCCAGATCCGGCTTTGAAGCCACCGCAACCGAATGTATCCCCATTTTTCGGGCCGTTCGGATGATGCGCCGGGCAATTTCACCTCGATTTGCAACCAAAAGCTTTTTCATCATGCTCCCTATTGCCTACTCGCCTTTGAACACGGGCGTTCGCTTCTCAAAGAATGCGCGTATGCCTTCTTGTGCGTCGCTCATCTTTGCGTTCACACAAAGCAGGCCCTGCAAAAAAGGAAGCGCACTTTGGATGGTCATGCCACGTTGTCCCGTCAGCCCCTTCTTACCCAATTCGAGGACCGCTGGAGAAAACCCACAGAGACGCTCGAGCCACTCTTCGACCTCGGCATCAAAAGCCTCACTCGATGCGAAACGATTGAACAGCCCGACCTCTACCGCTTCTTTTGCGGTCAACAGCCGGCCCAGGTACATCAACTCGTGCGCCACCCGACGCGAGACCGTTCGAAGAATCAACGACGAAATCATAAACGGAAACAAGCCGCGGGCAATTTCGGGCGTGCCGACTTTGGCACCTTGCTTGACAATCGCAAGGTCGCAGGCAAGCGCGAGCCCCAATCCACCGGCAAGACAGTGCCCATTGACCGCGGCAATGCTCACCTTGGAGTGCGCCAAAATCCGGGAAAACAGCTGGGCAAACAAGCCACGTCGCTCGTAGTCCTCGAAGTCGCTCTTTTGCTCGCCCATGTCCCCGAGGTCTGCGCCGGCGCAAAAAGCCTTGTCTCCGGCACCACGAAAAACCATGCAGCAAATCTTCTTTTCGCGGTCTGCACGTTCGAGTGCGTCGAGCAGTTCTTGAAGCATCAAAACACTCAGCGCATTGCGCTTTTCAGGACGGTTCAAAGTCAGGCGAAGACACCGGCCGTCCCGCTCGTAAAGAATGTGCTGGTACTGCATGGGCTATTCTTGAAGCGCTTCTGAACCAGAATCAAAATCCAAGCCCCCCATCCGGACCTGGAATCAGGGTTTACAGCAAGCGAGGTGATGAGGGGCGCCCTAAAATGAGGTTCCCACGCCCCCTAACCTGGCCAGGTCGATGGAGAACCCAAAAGACGGGCTCTCCAAACGCCCCAAAACCCGCTGGGTCCGAAAGGTCAGCGTCCCATTCCAGCACCGACAGGGCGAGTCCCAGCGAAGGGCCAACGAAAGGTTCCGCAGCACCGCGGAGCCAGAAATGTCCTCATCGGGATGCTCAAAGGTAAACCCCGCATCAAAGGCAAGACTCAAAGGAGACAACGCTCGGACAAAGGCCAGCGGCTTGGAGGTCACCGACAGATTCAATCCTTTGAATGCACTGTACGGGGCCACGTCGCGTTGTCTCGGCTCGTCCTCGGGCGCGGCCCCCAAAGACCGGTACTCTGCCAGCGGGAGGTACACCCCGGTATCGATGGTCCTTGACGGCACCAGTTCCTCAGGAGCCACAAAGGAATACTGCGGAAGCGTTCCGCGAAAACGACCAAAACGGGCGGATATTCGATGGCCTCCCCGAGCAAACAACGAGATGCCCCCTTGAAACTCGGTGTACTGCTTTTGCTTGGTATCGAAGGCCAAAAGAGCCTCGAGGGTCAGCCCAAAGGGAAAAAAGCCAGGTGTAAACGACCAGTCGCCCTCAACGACCAGTTCCGATACACCCTTGCCCGACTCAGCTTCGCTCGCGGGCGGCTTGGCATCTCGACCCATGGTGGCAACCAGTCCACCGACACGCCGACCATCTTTTTGACTCCAAAAGTCACTCAGCAGCCGAGCGCGAACCTGAGAGACAGACGAAAGCTGAGATATTTCGTCATCGTTTTGAAAGGCCTCCAGTCCTCCCCAGACTTTGGGGATAAGAAGGTAGTCAAATTCGGGCCGCACGCGGTGAATCATGTTCCCGTAGGCCTTGGTGAACTCTGTAAAAAGCCTCGCGCGCCCGATCACAGCCGCCCGGCTGGCCAGCGCGCTCGCACCATCTTGATGTCCCGCCCAGACCGTGATTCTTCCGGCCACGGACGGCTCCAGTACAAAAAGCCCCAAGATGTTCATCGGCCAACTCCATTGGGGCCTCAGATCGGCCCGCGCGAAGCGCAAGACCTCTGGCCTTGGCGCGGCCAGCACCTGCCCGGTCAGGGTCGCTTCGGTCACAAAGGGCAACGACGCCATCGGCCGCGGGGCCATATCCAGCCGCATCTCCAAAAAGCGATAGCGAATCTCTCCTGGGCCGGGCACCGTGCTTGACAACAGATTGAGCGTTCGCGGATCCGCCGCGTTTTGGCTGTACCAAACGGGCCTCAGCTCCTGCATAAGATTGAGACCAATTGTGCCTCTCAGCCCCGGTTCTTTGTTGAACGACCAAGTGGCGCGCGATCGTGCATACTCAGCCTGCCGCGAAACGAACTGATCACCGAACTCGACGATATACTGAGGGTCGAGCACCAGGTTCAAATCCGAACGTATTCGAGAATGAGAAAAACGGGTATCGTGGGTTCCGGTCAGCGCGTACCGCACGATCGGTGAAGAGCGCTTTTTCTGGAACAGCCCATTCGGCTGTCGCTCGCCAAAATCGAACAAAACGTTGGCCTTGACAAACCCACGGGTACGCTCGCTCGGTGCATAACGCCCCTCAACTGCGGTGCCAAACCCACGAGACGAAAGATAGGATGCGTCGAACGTAAGATCGTAAGACCGCCCTAAGGCCCAATAGAACGGCTGCGTAACCGTCAAGGCCCCGCGCATGTCCGAGAACAACATTAGTCTTGGCGCCAAAAGGCCGGACCTTCGGTCGCCAAGTGGAAGATAAAAAGCAGGCAATGCGAAAATAGGCACATCCTGGACGTAAAACACGGGCCACTGAAGAAAAGCGCCAGAATCCAAGTCAACCGAAGCATGACTTGCACGAATGCGCCAGCTGGGCCGCGTGTCATCGCCACAGTCACAAGCCGTAAATGCGCCGTCCTCGACTTCGAAGCTTCGTGCGTCCACCCGTTCGAGCCGCCGTGCGTCGAGAATCATTTCATCGCGCCCCGCACGCCGAGCCCACGTACGGGGATCTGGAGCCTTGGGCATCAACAAGGGCTCTTTGGCTTTCACCCGAATTTCGGCATTCGCCACGCCGCCCACCAGCTCGGGCACTCTCAATGTTAAACGCTCGCAGCTGACAACCGTCTTGCCATCGACCGCGCTCACGTGTCCCTCAGCAACAATCATTCCGCGTGCCTCATCGAAGCGCATCCTGTCGGCGTACACCAACTTGGCGGCACGCCTGAACACCACCGAACCCTCCGCGAAATAGAGCCCCTTGCCCGGCTCACCCAACAGTCGATCCGCGCTGACCGAAAACGCAACGTCACCCAGTCTCGCCGCAGGCGTCCTTGAGCTTGAGGCCCTCGTGGAGGTCGCCGTCGCCGCGAACAATCGAGAGCTCGCAACCATCATCACCCCGAACAGAACGCTCGGAATCAGACCTTTCACGACCAAACCCGCTGTTTGTGCGTCACGGCCGCGAAGGAATCGAATGGGGACGCCTAAGGCGTGGGATGCTGAAAATCAATGGCGATGGTGGTCCCGATGCGTTTGGCCTTCCAGGGTGTGTGCTCTTTGAGCCGGATCTCCACCCGGGTATTCGCCCCGGAAGGGACAGCCTGGACCCGGCTCACCGGGCCCGTGAAATAGCTGGTATCGAGGGGACGCTCGTTGTTTTTCACATTCACCGAAGTATTCACCAGCTCCAGAACAAAGGTGGCGCCTTCTTTTTTCTGCCGGAACTGGGCCTTTCCGTCCAAGCGCACAAAGACCCTAGAGGTTCCTGCGGATTGGCGAAAACCGATGTATTTCATGACCCTCGGGCCCGGATCAAAATCATCCGCATCACTCGGAAGTCCTCCTCCCGACGCGTCGTCGCTTCCTTGAGCGACAGAGGGCCGAAAACTCTTGAGGGGCTTCGGTGGGCTCGGGGACGCCTTTGGCCTCGGCGTAAAAGAGGCCAAGGTGCGAACCGCCGGGCTTGTCTCCTTGCGACCTCCACGAAGGGAGGCCACCAGGACCGGCTCGGCCTTCGGCCGCCCTGCAAAAGACCCCAAATGAACCCGGGCAGGACGCGCTCCGAGCGCAGCCCTTCGGGACGTGCGCCCGGCCAAGGCCTTCGAAGCACCGGTGGGAGAATGCGGCGAAGCCGGATCATCCGATGAAACCACCGCAATCCTCGGTGAAGCAGAAGTCGACCGGGAACCAGAGGACCCACGGACCGAATCGACATCCGGTGCCCTAGGCGTGCCGCGGGCCGAAGCCACGGTCTTGTGCGAAGCAGAAACCGCCGGGGAACGAGCGCGGTCGGCATCCGGAACCTCAGGCGTGCCGCGGGCCGAAGCCACCGTCTTGTGCGAAGCCGTAGCCGCCGGGGAACGAGCGCGGCCGGCATCCGGAACCTCTGGCGTGCCGCGGGCCGAAGCCGCTGTCTTGTGCGAAGCCGTAGCCGCCGGGGAACGAGCGCGGCCGGCATCCGGAACCTCTGGCGTGCCGCGGGCCGAAGCCGCTGTCTTGTGCGAAGCAGTAGCCGCCGGGGAACGAGCGCGGCCGGCATCGGGAGCCACGCGTGCGCCAAGAGTCGGCACCACCGCCCTCTCGGAAGCCGAAGCCACTGCCGGACCCGATGACACGGCCGGACCCGCACCGGAGTCAGGGCTACGGCGCGAACCCGCTGCCGCAGGTACGTCCGGTGTCACGGGCAACGGGCGTAGGGCGCGTGGGTTCGCTTCCTTGTTGCGCCCCGCGCTTGGCCCGCCGGTGACTGAAGAACGAGCCGAAAGAGACATTGCGGTCTGTTTGGGGATCCGCGGGGGCCCGCTGGGCGTGGGATCTTGCCCGGGCACCGGCCGCACCGACGCTTGGAACACGGGCTTCGGAGCCGGCCGGGGCTTCGGAAGGGGCGTTCGGCGCGGAGAAATCCGAGACATCGAAGAAGCCGCGCGGCGGTATCGAGCCGAAGACCATGACTCCATCGAGACGGGGACCGGCTTTTGACCATGGGTCACCGAGTCAGCCACGCTCTTGGCGGGCACGTCGTCGAGCGATCCAGCATCCTCCTTGCGGCTTCGAGATTCGTCGGGCCCCAAGGTGGCCGCTGAAGAACCGCTGCGACGGCCCGTCGCGCCCTCAACGACGGCACCGACAGACCCCATGCGCGGTGGCTGCTTAGGAATCGAGGCCTTGGGTTCGGTCAAGGGGCCCTCAGACGCGATCGCCCGCGGGGGCGCGGGCACCGCCAGCTCGGTGCGTGTAAATTTCGGATCCTTGGCCCCGGGCGCTTGAGGCGGGACAGGCGGGGATGCGGCGCCCGAAAAATGAAGCTGCACGCCGCGGGCTCCGGTCTTCACGATGTAGGGCGCCGGCGCCGCCAGCTCCACAACCACGCGACTGACCCGATCGCTGCCAGGCCCCAGCTCGTGTGCAGACAGCCGCCGAACCATGCCCTGCTGAAAAACCTTCTCGCGGGGAATCTTTCCGAGCTCGCTGCCGGCCCAATCCACAACGACCCGAAAAGGCTCAGAAAGCGTGAACGAAGTGAAGTCGGGGGCCTGCGTGCCTAAAATGGTCACCACCCATTCCCGATCAATCCGGTCGAGCCGCAGGGCCTGGAGCCTTGACCCCGCCCCCCCCTCAGCCGCCCCCCGGGGAACCGGGGTCAAGAGAACGGCGCACAGGGCGACTCCGAGAGACTTTCGTCTGCGCATAGCTCGGGAACGTAGCACCCGTCGAGAAATGCCCGCAAGTTTCAACGTGTCAGGAGATCACGGACGGCACCGACCAAGTAGAGCGAGCCCGCGACCAACACCCATCCACCATCCTTCGCGGCGCGCGCTTCGGCGGCCGCAAAAGCCCTAGGCACGGATCTAATGACCTGGATTTCCCCACACAACCCGGGGTCCACCCCCAAGAAAAGCCCGGCGCCGTGGATCGGTATGCGTTCCGGCTCGAGGGCCCGGTGCGAGTCAGGCCGCGTCAACGCGACGGAAGCCGCCAGCGGCAAGAGGTGAGACAACATCTCACCCCCATTCTTGTCGGCCAACACGCCAAACACGAGGTGCATCGGCCCCGAAAAGCGGCCCCGGTCGGACGCGACGGCCTCGGCAAGAGCCCCCGCAGCCTGCGCGTTGTGGGCACCATCAAGAAGGATCATGGGACGGCCCGGTCGGCAAATCGTTTCCATTCTTCCGGGCCAATGCGCCGTGGCCAAACCGCGGTAAAGCGCCCGGTCCTCAATGCTCGGCTCCAAAAGACACGCGGCTTTGGCCGCAAGAGCCGCGTTTCGCCACTGATGAGGCCCCAAAAGCGACAGCGAAGCATCCGGCAACACCCGATCCCCCAGATCCAAGTTGGCCTGACCCTCGGCCCCCATCTTGAACGAAATCTCCTGTCCAAGGCGAAACAGCGTGGCCGAATGGGCGCGGGCAAGGCCTTCCACCACCGCCATGGCTTCAGGCGGCCCCCCCGCGGTCACCAGCGGGCGCCCAGGCCGGACCACCGCCCCCTCCTCGGCGGCGATTTCTTCCAGCGTGTCCCCCAAAAACTCAGTGTGTTCGAGGCATAGGTCCGTCAGCACCGCAATCTCGGCCTCCACCAAGCGGGTCGCATCCAAACGCGCACCAAGCCCCGCCTCAACCACCATGACATCCACATCGGCCCGCCGCAGGACATCGAGACCCGCCGCCGTGACCACCTCAAAAAAAGTCAGGGCCTCAAAACCGGGGGCCACCGCCTCCACCCTTTGAAGCGCCTCGAGAAAGGCTTCGGGCGTCACCGCCACCGACCGCCCGCCGTGCACGACCTGCACCCTTTCCGTCAGCATCGTCAAATGGGGAGACGTAAAGAGCCCCACTCGGTAGCCATGTGCGCTCAAAATGGAGGCCAAAAACGCAGAAGTGGACCCCTTCCCGTTGGAGCCCGCGACGTGAATCGCCGGACGCCCTCGCTCGGGATGGTCGAGTCGAGACAGAACCTCTTTGAGAGGCCTAAGCCCAAGCCGTACGCCCTTACGGGTCAGCCCCTCCACGAGGTTCACCATCGACTTGTAGGATGTTCGGGCCCCAGGCGGCACAACCCCGGGACCGTCCCACACGGACCGAAAAGCCCCGCCAGTCCGATCGCTCATGTCCGTTCTTGTCACGGTCAGGACGGGCTTAGCATGTCAACAAGATGGGCAACACGATCCCGAAGCTCGCGACGCGGCACAATCATATCGATGACGCCGTGCTCCAACAGGAACTCGGATCGCTGGAAGCCGTCGGGTAGGGTCTGCCGAATCGTCTGCTCAATGACCCGCGGCCCGGCAAAACCGACCAGGGCTCCGGGCTCCGCGATGATCACATCTCCGAGAAGCGCAAAGCTCGCGGCCACACCGCCGGTGGTGGGATCGGTCAACACGGAGATGTAGGGCTGACCCGTCTCGCGAAAACGGCTGATGGCAGCCGAGGTCTTCGCCATTTGCATCAAGGAGAAGATGCCCTCCTGCATCCGGGCCCCCCCCGACGCAGAAAAAACGACCACGGGGCAGCCGTGTTCGGATGCAAGCTCAAAGGCAATCGCAACCTTCTCCCCCACCACGCTGCCCATGGATCCACCCATAAAGCGAAACTCAAAGGCCCCCGCAACCACCGGCTTCCCGTAAAGTCGGCCCTCGGCAAGAACAAAGGCATCGTCCTCGTCCGTCGATTTTTGCGCCGCCTTAACCCGATCCGCGTAGCGTTTGCTGTCTTTGAACTTCAAGGGATCGGCCGAAGATAAATCCGCAGCCATCTCACGCCACGACTCCGCGTCTAAGAAAAGCTCGAGCCGCTCACGCCCACCGATGCGAAAGTGATGGCCGCAGTTCGGGCAGGTCTTGAGAACAACATCGATATCCTCCGCAAGCGAGGCGGTTGAGCACCCCTCGCAGAGTCTCCAGAGCCCAGAGGGCACCGACGCCTTCTTGTTTTCGCCCTTCACCTTGGGCGAAGTCATGCGCTTAAACCAGGCCAATGGCGGCTCTTCATGCAGAAAAAGCCCAAAAAAGTCCAGCAGGGCGTGGCGAAAACGCCCGACGCTATACCCTCAAGCTGAGCCGACCCCACGCCATTGGCGCCTAAATCCAAAAGTGCACTCGAACGGTGGGCGCCTCCTGGCGACAGGGTCGTGTTCTCCCTGAAAATCCCGCCTCACTTGGTGCTCGCTTCATGCACCGCATCCCAATCGGGTGGTGGCGGGGAGAGCCGATACCCCTGACACCAGGCTCGGTAACGGCGCGACGCGACGTCCTTGCCCCCACCGAGCGCCTCCGCCTCACGAAACAAACCCTCGGCTTGATCCCAGTCGCGAGCCCGGTAGCAAAGAAGTGCACGATGAAACGTCCGCACAAAGGACAACTGGTCCAGGCACGCCTCATGCGGGCCCAAAAGCTCGTAGATCTGAACCGGCTCTCGCTTGCCTTTGACCCTCAGGCCGCCGAGCTCTCGGCAAAGCATTTCACTTTTCACCAGGGCATGGCAGGCCTCTGAAATGATGATATCGACGCCGTATTCCTTGGTCTGCCCCTCAAGACGGGCGCCCAGATTGACCCGATCGCCGAGCGCCGTATAGGCGAAGTGATCGTCAGACCCCATGTTGCCTACTGTCATCGGCCCGCTCGATAGCCCGATTCCGATCGCAATGTTGGGCAAGCCATCGGCGACAAAGGCCTGACTCAAAGCTTTGACCTCGGAAGACATCTTGAGCGCGGCCCGGCAGGCGAGCAGCGCGTGGTCTTGCTGCACAAGAGGAGCCCCCCAAAACGCCATCACGGCATCACCGATATATTTGTCAAGGGTGCCCTCGTGCGCAAAGACAATCTCGGTCATCGGGGTCATGTATCGATTGAGTAAAGCCCCCAAATCCTCCGGGCTCAGCGATTCGGAGATGGTCGTGAACCCCCGAATGTCTGAAAACAGCACCGTCGCCTCGTATCTTCGACCACCCAGCTTCAAGTATTCGTCCGGATTGGTCAGCACCAGTTCGAGCACCCTGGGCGACAGGTACTGACCAAAGGCGCGCTTGGTCTTGCGCCGCTTTTTTTCTTCGACCAAAAATCGCCAAATCACGACCGCCAAAAGGGTCACAAACACTTGCGCAACGGGCGCAACCGCTCCGGCGACCAGGCCCGAGGCAAACAACACATAGCGATCAAAGGCCAACCAACCCAACACCATCAAAAAAGCAGTCACAAGCTGCCCCAACACATGGAAGCGAACCATCCATAAACCCGCGACCAGACCCACGACCAAAAACACCACAAGCTCAATGGCCATCACGTAAGGCGGACGCGTAAGGTGACGCCGGTCGAGAATGTTTTGTGCCAAGGTGGCATGAATAAAAACCCCTGGAGCCGAGCCTCCAACCGCGGTCGTCCTGAGATCGTGGGTCCCGATGGCTGTTGCAGCCACAAAAACAATGCGATCCTGAATCGCCTCTTTTGGGATCTGTCCCTCAAGAATATCTTTGATGGACCGAGTCGGCACCGAACCTTGCCAGTCGACGAGACTCGCGGCCTCAAGCCCAGGCTCCAGCGAATAGGACCCCACTCGGACGCGCTCGGGAAGCAAGGCGCCCCGCTGGGCTACGATCTCGATGTTCCCCGCGCCCTCGGCCACCTCAACCGCCTTGAGCGCGAGGGTCGGAAACAACAGCCCCGTGCCTTTGATGGTGCTGACCAAAGGCACACGGCGAAAAACACCATCGGCATCGGGAAAAGCATTGATGGTCCCAAAATGCGAAGTCGCCGCGGCGAGTGCGCTTGTCGGCGCTTGCACACTAAAAAACGTGCGATAAAGGCCACCTCGCACCGAGTCCCGACCATTGTAGACGGTCTCCATGAGCGCGCCCCCCGGCTCCACAAACGGACCGACGGCCGACGGCATGGCAGCCTCAAGACCCCGGTCGAGCGCATGTTGCTTTAAGCCCAAACTCCGGACCTCACGCTTGGATCGGCTGACGAGACTCAACACCACCCGACCCGATGCGGCGATGGCCTCATGAAACCTCCGATCCGGATCCACACTTTTTCGTTTCTCCTCCAGGCGGGTTTCAAGCCCCTGGAACTGTCCCAACAGATCTTCAAGGGCCCCTCTTGTGCCACTGGAAGGTTGAAGCTTCTCGAGGGTCTGTTGCAGGAGGCCCGGTGCCTGAACCACAGCGGGGTCTTGGAGAAACAGCTCTAGGGCCTCAGACACCGCATCCTTGGTGGGCGCATCAAAAGTGATATCAAAAGCAATGGACCCCGCGCCCATCTGAGTCAGCTTGGTCACAAGTGCGGCATACACCTCTCTTGACCAGGGCAGCGGGCCAAAGGCATCGATCGCCTTTTCGTCGGCGGCGGCCACCACCACCTTCCAGTCGGTCTCGAGGTCTTGGCTTCGCGCCTCAAGCTTCGCGTCCAGCGCGCGGAGTTCCATCCGGCGATAAAAACCCGGCGCGCCACCAAAAAGCCGCCGTATTTCCTCGGCCACGTAGAGAGCACTCACGCCCAAAGCCACCGCCATCGTGACCCGGAGCCCAGAACCCAACACCCAGCGGACAAGCTTCATGGCACCTTTGCCTGCATGTCTTACCGATGCTGCATGATGGTCGACACGATCTTGGTTCCGGCCCCGAGCACCCCCCTGACCGTGCCCGCGATCTTGGAACGGCCACCGGTTCGAATTCGGTTCCCCACGTCTATCTCGCGCATGGGAAGCCCATATTTGAGCGCCTTGATCTGCATTTCAACCGTCCAGCCATAGGTTTGATCTTGCATCCCAAGGCGGGAAAAAGCGCGCCAGGAGACCGCCCGAAAAGGCCCCAAGTCGGTCACGTACCCGCCGAAATAGTACCGCAAAAGCCGTGTGGCCAAGAGGTTTCCGAACCGCTGCGGAGGCGTCAGCGAACCGGGGTCCGCCTTGCGCGTTCGCGCCCCGATAACCACCTCAACTTCTTGACGCAAAACCGGCGCCACCAACCGAGGAAGCTCGGCCGCAATGTTGGAGCCATCTCCATCGACAAAAACAACAACCTTCGGCGGTCCCTCTGGCCGCGCGCCCAGGTACCGGAGCGCACCAAGGCACGCCTGGCCGTAGCCGCGGCGAGGCTCATGAACCACCGTCGCGCCCGATGCCCTGGCCCGTACGGCGGTGGCATCTTGGCTCCCGTTGTCCGTCACCACCACTTCGTCGAGCACGCCAAGCGCCAGCAAACCCCGAACAACGCCGGCGATGCTCTCCTCTTCGTCGAGCGCGGGAATGACGACCGCGATGCCAGAATCGGGGTCCATGACGGGAACTTGGTCACGCAGAGGGCGATTTCGAAGCCTTTTTGGGATGGGAGAGTTCGATGACCGCCGTCCAGCAAAAATACGCCAACTGTGGAATGCGCTTCACCAGCGAGTCGTCAAGACGCTCGAGGGCGCCAAGCGACACCTGTTTGAGAATAGAAAGCTGAGGCCGCAGCGCAAAGGGAAGGGACAACAACGAGGTCAAGACGTACCCCCGGACGGTGACCTCCTCGAAGTACCGACGAAAGATTTTGATGTCCTTCGGCGTAAGAGGATGTTCGTCCGGCGTGCGCATCGATGGCGTCAGCGCCCGATAGGCCGCAACCGCCGGATGCCAAGCCATCGGCTCGTTCATGCTGACCCGCCCGCCGGGGCGGAGCACCCGCACCCATGAGGGCATCGTCCGCTCAATATCAAGATGGTGCACCACCCCAGTGCAGCAGATGAGGTCAAAGCTGTTGTCGGGGAAGGTCAGATCTTCTGCGTTCATCAGTTTGGCGCTCGCCAAATCCTGAAGACCCTCCCGCTCGATACCCGCCGTCAATCTCGTAATGGCCTCCGACGCAATGTCAATGCCCGTGACGCGGGCACCGCGCCGAGCCAGCGGAGTCACGCCCCCTTCGGAGCAACCGGCCACGAGCACGTCCTGACCAGCCACGTCCTCGAGCGTCCGTTGGTAGTCCTCGAGCGCTCGATTCGAAAGGTAATAGAACCGATCCCTTGCTTCAGCGCCCCCCAGGACCCGCTGGTTTTGAAACTCGGCCTCTGATTTCAGGCGGGCGTCACTCAAGAGCTCATTCGACATTTGGATCTCCGGCACAGCATGTTCGAACTTGGAAAGTGAGCATGAGTTCAAGGCCTCGGGCAACATGAAACCGGGTGTCCACGATGGGAGCTGCCCTCACCCGTTGCTCCGGGGACCAAAAATCGAACCGGTCTTAAGGGTAAGACGCCAAGCTTCGGGCCACGAGCTCGAGGGTCAAAAAACGCCCGAGGTGGGCCTCGTTCACGCCCGCGCCTTGCTGAATATCCTGAAGCAAACGACAGAGCGCATCGGGGCGGTAGAGATCCCGGGTGGCGAGCGTTTCTTCCTTGAGCAAGCTTTGAACCCCCTCGTCGCCGACAAAGGCCCGAAGCTCTGGGCTCTGTGGCGCTGGGCCCGCGGCCGACGGCCCAGCGCGCTCTTTCAGCCGATGCGCCGCTTTGCCCGCGATCTCGCGAAACATGGGCCCAAATTTGTGCACGGTCGACCAGCGAATCGGAAGCGCAGGATAACCTTCCGACAGAGGCATCGCCGCAAGCGCCGGGTCCAGATGTTCAATCAGGCGCCGCGACAGTCGGTTGTGCATCCGAGACGATGGCTTGGCCGTAAGACACGCTTCGAGGGGCGCCCGAAAAAAGAACGGGGAAATCACAGGATTGAGGCGATTGGTTGCGCTCGCAATCCGCCCTTGCCACCTCTGCATTCTGAGCACGAGATAAGCATTGTCGACTTTGGCCGTATCCCGACAGTTGGCGAAGCTCTGGTTGGCCTCGGCGATGATTTGTGCGACCTGCTCTTGGGTCGTATCGTCGAACGTGTGCGCCAAAAGATCGTCAGACCACCCGTCGGTCGCAAATCTGAGGCGAGCGAGCTTCAAGGGGTCAAAATGTCGCCGCGACAGAAGGTGGGGGTATAGAAGCTCCCACCAATAGCCCTTGGCCACCTCGCCTCCCGATCCGTTCACGCTGATATCAAACCGAGAGCCCGAGAGACGTTGGTAGTATTCAACATCGGTGTATTCGAACGCATCGTACTCGCCGTCCGTTAAAAAGAGCGCCCGTTCGGCCAACGGAACCCGCGGGCCAAGTCCCCCCTCGGGGGGCGGGTTGTGGACATGCTGGACGTCGAAACGACGCGCGATGTCGTTGGCGATGCGAACATCGGCGGCCGCCCGCGGCCCGTTGACCACCGTACAAACCTGAACGCCCAATTTTTGCGCGGCCCCGAAGAGGGCCCGAGAGTCGAGCCCTCCGGTCAGATCAAGTCTCGGCTTGGGAAAGGCCTTGAACACCGTCCACAGGCTCTCCTGGAGTGCATCGGCCACCTCCGCAACCTTGCGTTCGGTCGAAACCCCATCGTACTCAAGGTCTTCCGCCCGCCAATACCGAGTTTTTCCGCGCAGCCGCCCGTCGTGGTATCGGTAGATCATACCCGGCCCCAATTTTTGGATGCCCTTGAACAAACTCCGGTCACCAAACACTGAGCCCATCGCCAAGAACTGGCGAACGCCCTCGAAGTCCCAACCCGGATGGCTCAAGAGGGCGAGCGCCAACGAAGAGGTGGACAGGACGAGGCAGCCATCGATTTCGGTACGGTAGACGTGCAAAAGCCCCAGCCGATCGGTCAAAACCACGCATTCGCGACGCCGCGGGGAAACCAGGGCAAGGGCAAAGTTGCCGTCGATGCGGTCTGCGAGCCTCGACAAGGCTCGGTCATCGTCGCCGCCCGCATCCCAGGCCTTCAGCACCCCCTCCGGTCCCTTGGCGTCATCGAGAATCCAAGTGCCGGCCCCCAGAACCATCTGGTGCCCGTCCCGCGTTTTTGCCAACGCGGTCGCCCGGCCCTCAAGGCGTGCAAACTTCAGCCCAGCCAGACTTTCGCACCGAACAGATTCTTGGGGACTCACCCCGAAGGCCTTTCGAAACACACCCTCGGCCCGCTCACAGAGCGCCTGGCGAGCCTCGGGACCTTGACCCATGACGAAAAAAAACTGACCCACAACGCCCCCTGTCTGGTCACCACACCCAGTCGGCGACAAAAATGTTGGTTTCACCCCGCCGGGCGTTGTTGCGGTTGGATGCAAAAACCAACCGTTTGCCATCGTGGCTCCACATCGGGAAGCCATCGAATGTCGGGTTATAGGTCAGCCGCGTCAGGCCTGTCCCGTCGGCCTGCACGAGGTACAGATCAAAGTTCCGGCCTGACGGGTCTTCTACATTGGACGCAAAAGCGATGTAGGCGTTGCTGGGGTGCATATAGGGCCCAAAATTGGCGGCTCCGTTGTCGGTCAACTGAACGCTCTTTCTGTCGGTGGCATCCATTCGAAAGATCTCGAGGCGACTCGGCCTCACCCGGTTCTGCTTGAGCAACGCCTGATACGCACGAAGGGCAGCCCCCTTTGGTCTTGAGGCCCTCCAGACGATCTGTGAGCAATCCTTCGAAAAAAAGGCGCCGCCGTCATACCCCGGTGTGTTGGTCAACTGGACGACATTCTGACCGTTCTTGTCCATGATATAGAGGTCCAGATCGCCATTCATGGTCGAGGTGAAAATGATGCGTCCGTCCTGATGGCAAATCGTGGCCTCCGCATCGTACCCCGGGGACGAAAACAACACCCTCGCGTTGCGCCCATCGGCGTCTGCGCGCCATATGTCCATTTCGGGATACAGCGGCCAGACATAGCCCTGAGACATATCAGGCTTCCACAGGCAGCCTTTTTGGTGGCCGTGGGTCGAAGAATAGATCACGCTTCCATCGGTCTGAAAATAGCCGCATGTGGTTCGGCCTTCGCCCACGGAGACCTGGCGCACATCGCGCCCATCGGCATCCATTCGGAAGATCTGATCGCAAGCCAAACGGTCCCGGGTAGACTGGAAAATGAGTTCGGAGCCGTCCTTGTTCCAGTAGGCCTCCGCATTTTCGCCCCCAAAGGTCAGCTGCCGGAGGTTCTTGAGGTGCGGTTCGTCGGCGCGCGCCGGCAGCACCTTGGCCAATGCGGCCACGCGCTCCGTGGGCACGTGGGTGGAAGCAGAATGCGGGGCGCACGCCGCCCAAAGCCCGGTGAGGCCCAAAAGAGGCCCCAGCCCAAAGTCCTTCATCGTGAAAGGAGGTCTATTCCGACTGCTCGAGCCGCGCAATGACTTGATTGCGCAGAACCTCCAGCTGCACTTCGACCTCGCCGTAGGCTGCCTCGAGCTGCTCGACCCTCTGGCTGCTCACATCGACGGCCCGCTCCACCTTCGCCCGCTGACCGAACATGGAGTTCGGATCCGAGGTCACCCGCTCGTGAATGCGCTCGACTTTGGCCAACTTACGCTGGGCCGATTCCAATTGGTGGCGAAGCCGAGTCAAGCGACGGTCCAATTTTTTGGCCTCGCGCCGCTCCTCGGGCTTCAAATCCATGGCCAAAAGCGGTGCCGGCGTGAGCGTCACCCGAATGCCCTCTTCCCCGATTCGCTTGCCCCGAAGCCGCTTTTTCCACGTTTTGAAACCAGGGAGCGCGATCCGCACGCGAAAACGCCCCTTCGGCACCGGCACGTCGTACTGGGGCGTGACGCCCCGCTGTTCTTCACCGATAAACACCTTCGCACCTGGCGGTTCGGAGATGATGTTGATCACGTTGGCTTGCTTGAGCTTGAGCTCCCGCACCAGCGGCGTTTCCGGGCTCGCCTCGAGGACAAATTTTTCGTCCAGGTAACCCGTCAGGCGAACCGTGACCTCCACTTGATCCCCCGCGACCACCGGCGGCAAATCTTTCGGGGTCACGCCCGGGAGGATATTTCCGTCCACGAGTACATCGGCGCCGGCGGGGGTGGTGACCACCCTGAAGGTCTGGGTGGGCTTCAACGAAAAGAACAGGGACGCATGCTGCGCCTCATAGGGTATGGTGAGCTTCGCCTGCTCTGGAAAGCTCTTGTAGTTCTTTAACCGGACCGACACCGAAAGAAGGGTATCGAGGGCCATCTGAGAAAGCTCAAAAGGGGTTTGGTGGCCGGTCGACACCCCGTCCACATAGATGGTCGCCCCCTCTGGCTTGGAGTTGATCATCAAATTTCCGGTCGCGTCCGTAGCGCCGCCCTGTCCGCCCTCCCGCGTTAAAAAGCCTCCCACCACCAAAAGCGCCAAAAGGACGACGCCGCCGATGACTATCGGCTTTTTGCCCTTGCCGCTTTGCCCTCCGTCCGGCTCAAAAAGGGCCGAAAACGACTCGGCCTTGCCAAAGGACCCCACCGGTGCCACCGGGCCAGGGCCCGGTGTGTCGCCTTCACCGGGCAAGGGTAGCCGAAAGCCGCTTTCGGGCCGCGACGCATCCTGACGGGTATCCGCGGGCGGCAAAGACGGGCCGCCTTCGGGCGCCGGCCCTGCGTGATCTTGCTTGCGCGACAGCTCCCTCGGATCTGGGTGATAGGCAAACTGGTCGTCGTCGGCCATCTTGGACCGGTCCACCAGACCCACCTGATCCGCGGCGGAGCCATCCAAGGTGACGTGGCCCAGGACATCGGACCACCCCGAGGCCGGCTTGCCGCCCGGCTTGGGGGGTTTGGGCCCACCGCCGGGGCCTTGGTTTTCATGTTCGGTCATAGTCCGTCACTGCACTGGGGGTGGGCGATGAGCGGCTCCCTCCGGGCAACACCTTCGGGGCTTCGGGCATCCTAGTACGGCATAGCAGAAATCGCGACCCGAGCGGGACCCCAAATCCCGCCCACCGATTCGCGTCCCCCCGATGACTTCCCTTCTCGGGCAACAACGGCCCACGATGGTGCTTGCCTCCCTTGTGCGACCCGCCCACACCCTGGCCGACTCCGGGCAAGACCGAGCCACAATTGTCGTTGACCGAGAGCGAAAGACTTGTCTAGGAAATCGGTGCCCTTCGAGGGCCGCGGGAGGCGTCAGAATACGCCATGATCCAGACCGAGTCCCTTACCAAATACTACGGTCAACGATGCGCGGTGCGTGACCTCAGCGTCGAAATTGACGACCACGAGATTGTAGGGTTCCTCGGACTCAACGGCGCAGGCAAGACCACCACCCTACGCATGTTGGCGGGGCTCCTTGCCCCGTCCCACGGGCAGATCTCCATTGATGGACACAATATGCTCGCTCGGGGTGCGAACACCATGCGGTGGCGGATCGGGTTTCTTCCGGAACGTCCACCCGTTTACGAGGAAATGACGGTCTTCAAGTACCTCCGCTTCGCCGCCGAACTCAGAGGCCTTGAAGCCTCCCAGTCCACCGCGAGAGTCACCGAAGTCCTCGACATGATAGACCTCAGAGCCTACGAAAACGAGCCCATCGCCAATCTCTCGCACGGCTACCGGCAACGAGCGGGCATCGGTCAAGCCATTGTTCACGATCCCGCGCTCGTCATTCTCGACGAACCCACCAGCGGGCTCGACCCCGTGCAAATTGTCGAAATGCGAAAGCTGATCCGCAGCCTGAAAGACCAGCATACGGTGCTCCTCTCGAGCCACAACCTCCCCGAGATCAGCCAAAGCTGCGACCGCTTGATGGTGATTCGTGAGGGCACCTTGGTCGCCGTCGGCACGGAGCAAGAACTCCGTGCACGCATGGACAACGGCGAAAAAGTGGTCATCGAAGCGCGAGGCGATGCCACCCAGATCAAGAGCTTGCTCGACGACTTAGAGACCCAAGGGCGCATCACCCACTGGACCGTGCATCCGAGTCCTGACACCTACATCGTGTGCATGAGCCCAGGCGGGCAGCGGGAGGATGTCGCAAAAGCGATCGTGGAGCATGGCCACGGGCTCAGGCGCATGCAACCTGAAGCCAACGAGCTCGAAGACCTCTTTTTGGAGCTCACGCAGGCCCCGACATGAAGCGCAGCGACCACACCCCCACCAAACCGAGCGCTGCGCGCGGCATTTTCCTTATCGTCAAGCGAGAGTTTGGCCAATACTTTGGCACCCAAAGCGGCTACATCATCTCGGCGCTCACCCTGTTCCTGAGCGGTCTGTTTTTTCATGCCTTCGCGCTGGGAAAGGGTGCCAAGTTTTCGAGCGATGTCCTTTCGGACTACTTTTACTACAGCAGTGGCACCACGATTGCGGCCGGTGTGTTTTTTGCCATGCGTCTCATCGCCGAAGAGCGCCAAACCGGCACCTTGGCCCTCCTCAGCACGTCATCCCTCAGTGAGGGGCAAATCATTCTTGCGAAGTTTCTGTCTGCGTTTCTCGTGCTCAGCATGCTCATTTTGGTCACCGCATACATGCCACTTTTGGTGTTTGTGAACGGCCAGGTTTCCATCGGGCACATCCTCGCCGGTTACCTCGGGCTTCTTCTCATCGGCGCAGCGTCGGTCTCCATCGGCCTCTTTGGCTCGTCCCTCGTGAAATCCCAACTGGTGGCACTGATGATTTCTGGGGTGATCACGGTCGTGATGCTCTTGCTCTGGATGACCTCAAGAATCGTCGACGGGCGCCTGGGAGACCTGATTGCCCATTTCGCGCTCCACGATAAACACTTCCGCCCCTTCATGGAGGGCACGGTCACGGTCAGCAACATCGTCTACTACCTGTCGGTCTGCGTGCTTTTTTTGGTCATGGCACGCAACGGCCTGGAGGCCCGACGTTGGAAGCCCTAAAGCCCCGCCGCATTCACCCCCTTTGGCCCACCGGCGCGGTGCTCGTGGGTCTGGTGGCCCTGTTTGTGAAAGAACGCCACCTCGGAGGCCGTGGCCACGTCGAAACCGCCTTCGCCATCATCACCGGTCTGGCCTTCGGTGCGGCCCTCATCGCCCGCCTCAAAGATCTGCTCGGCGCCGAGGCCGCGAAAAAGCCCACCCTGACCAAGCTCTTTGGGACCACCCTCGCCGTGACCCTGGGCGCCCTTCTTTACGCCCTCATTCCGCTGGTTTTTGACGGTGACCGCAGCGTCGACATTCGCATGCGGAGTGTTCTTTGGGGGGTTTGGCCGGTCGCCATGCTCCTCGGCCTCTTGCCGATGATCGCGGTCGAGATCTCGGTCTTTGGGGTGGCAACCATCAAACGCTACGAAGAAGACCGCATCGCACGCTCTTTTTCTCGGGCGCTCGGGCTGGGGCTACTCGGGTCTTGCCTGGTCTACCTCAACTTCCTCACGGCCCAACACGAGCTGCGCTGGACCCTTTCTGAAGCCAACCTCATCGCGCCCCGAGCGCAAACCCGTCGAGCGGTTCGCGAGCTCACCAAAGACGTGGAGGTTGTCCTCTTTTTTGGCCGAGCGAGCGAAGTGGCCGACACCGCCGAACGGTTTTTTGAACCCCTCACCGCGCTCTCGCCGAAACTCAAGGTCACCCGCATCGATCACGCCCTCGCCGGCGAACTCGCTCGAAAGGCGGGCGTCACCGAAAACGGCTATATCGGCATTCTTCACAACAAAAACAAAGACAAGATCCGGCTTGGGACCGATGCCCGAAATGCGCGGTCTCATTTTCGGCGTCTCAACGAAAATTTCCTGAAGATCCTCATCGCGATCACCACCGATGACCAAGTCGCCTACTTTACCACCGGCCACGACGAGCGCACAGACAAACCCGACAAGGAGGATCAACGAAACACCGTCAAACTCATCAAGCAGCAACTGAAAGCATGGCAATACAAAGTCAAAAACCTCGGCATCGCAGAGGGTCTTCTCGAAGATGTCCCCAAGGACGCCTCCGTCGTCTTTGTGCTTGGACCCGAAAAGCCCTTCTTGGACGCGGAGGCTCAAGCCATGGTCCGCGCGGTTTCTCGCGGAGTCCGCCTGATGATTGCGCTCGAAAGTGAACGTGAAGGGGAACGGCTCGAAAACCTCCTCGGCCCGCTCGGCCTGGGTTTTGATCCGGTGGTGTTGGCCAACAACCGGAGTTTGCTTCCCCTCACCCGAACCAAAGCCGACCGCACCACCATCTGGTCGAACCGATACTCATCCCACGAATCGGTCACCACCATGACCCGAAACCAGCGTATACCCACTCTTTTTTCCCGAACCGGCGCCCTCGCAAAAAAGCCAGAAAGCGCACTCGCCCGTTCGAAAACCCAGCTGGTCCTGACCGCCATGGAAGACACCTACCAAGATGCCAACGGCAACTTGGAGTTTGATGCCCAAACGGAACGCAAAAAGAACTTCGGTTTGGCCGCAGCCGTCACCGTCACCGCCACCACCGCCAAGAAGTCCGACGAGGGTCGGGTGTTTGTGTTGGCCGACGCCGACGTCCTCAGCGATCGAATGCTGGACATGAGCCGAGGCAATCTTTTCTTGTTTCGCGACATTGTCTATTGGCTTCGACAAACCACAGATCCCATCGTCCCCACCATCTCCGAAGCCGACGTCCGTATCGTGCACCGGCGGGACAAGGACGCCCTCCTCTTTTACGGAATGACCTTCGGCATCCCGATCCTGGTTTTTGCCCTCGGCTTTTGGGTCGCCGGAAGAAGGAGACGCCGGTGAACGAAAACAAGGTGTACGGAGCGCTCCTGTTGGCCCTGATGGCGGCCGCCTACGTGTCGTGGACCCAAGACAAAGACGCCGGCGGACGCGACTCGGAGGTCACCCTCGTCGAGGCCAAGCCCGACGATTTGCGCAGCATCCGGTTGCGGGTCAAAACCAGCACCGTCCACGTTTCTTTTCAACAAGATCCAGGGGGCGACACCTACGCGTGGTTCGAGATCACCTCCAAGGCCAACAACAAGCGCTTCGTGGGCAACCAAGCTTTCATGGAAAAAGGTCGGGGTGCGTTTGCGCCCCTCAAGGCACTTCGCAGCCTCGGGCGGCTCTCGGGCAAAGAACTCGAGCTCACCAAGCTCGAAAAAGACCCCGGCGTCCTGACCCTCGAGGTGGGTGGAAGCACCCGAATTTTCGAGCTCGGCGCCCGCACCCACGGCGCCCGCGACCACTACGTACGAGAACGCGGCAAACTCGAGGTCTTTTTGGTCCCCGGGCGACTGGTCACCGACCTCGAATTCCCCCAAGCCCGATTCATGCAAAAAAAGCTGCGAAGCGCCCCCCTCAAGGAAGTGGCCAAAATCTCACTGGCGGGCGGGGGCCAGAGTCAACAATTCTTCCACAAAAACCGCCTCGCCGAAAAGCAATCCTATTGGACAATAGATGCGGACAGCGACACCGTGCACGAAACCGCGGGCAACTACCTCGACAAGCTCGAAAAACTGACAGCGGCTGAATACCTCAAGAACCGAAAGCTTCCCGAGGGGCTGGATCCCGTCCTTGAGGCACAGTGGTTCGACGACAACGACAAAACCCTCGGAAAACTCACCCTGTGGCGCCAGGGCCAAGGCAAAGGTGTCACCTACTATGGGCAATCCACGGCAACCCGCGGCCCAGTCAAAGTCCATCGCTTCATCGCCGAACAAGTCGAGCGCGACCTCAAAGACCTTCTTTCAAACCCTTAGGACGGGCGCCTGGCAGCGACTCGCAGCCTGCCTGTCGATACAATCCTCCCCTTGGTCCCGAAAGAAGTTTTCCGAGTGCAATAGTCCTTGACCATGGTGACGTCCACCAAGTACGCCACAAGACGTATCAATGAAAACCCCCAACGCAACCCCTTGTCCGTTCGCAGAACGACGACTGCCGATGATTGGACTCACGACGGTTGTGTCTTTGGTGGCCTTGGAGGTGGGGCACGTGGGCGAAGGGCTCTGCAGCCCACCGCAGCCTGCCAAAACGACCATCATTCACCTCGAGGCGAAGTGGAACCTGCTGAGCGTCGTCCTGCCCGAGGGGTTGCAGCCCCCCGAGGGCGTCTGGGTCCGCCCTTCCTCGAGCCACGTCGCGGACGCCGACGCATGGATCTATGCGCCCCAAAGAGTGGGTTCGGAAGCCGCCAGAACCTCAACCTCCAGCGGAGCGCACAGCTTTCGGCACGCGGGGGTCTGGGTCTACGCCCAAACACCCACCGATTGGACCTTGCCGACCCGCGCGCTCACACCCGGGGTTGACCCGGCCGCGGACGCCACGGACTGGCGATTCTTAGGGACGCGAGAACCGGTGCGACGCGCGCAGTCGGACGCCCAAAGGGTCGTGGAATGGAATGCACGTCTTGAGCAGTTTCGCACCCTCGGCCCTGATGAAACCCTCGTGCCCGGCCATGGCTACTGGGTGTTCAAAGGCGGGGGGCCGTCCACGCACCTCGGCACCCCAAAGAAGGTGGTCGTCGGTGACACCCCCTCGGTATGGGCGACAGAGCCGGGCGAGTTTGAGCGCCCGTTCAGCCCCCACGCCACGCACAAAGAGGGTGCCTTGGTCAACCTGGCCATCGCCCACCATGAAGGTTTTACCTTCGCCCACCTGGTGTACGTGGTGCCGGGTACGCAGAAGCAGGGCGACCGGCTCCACTACGTCAAAAGTCACAAGGCCGGAAAAAAGGGGTCTTGGGGAAGACCGACCCCCTTGGCGGTGCTCCCCCCAAACGCGATGGTGGTCGACGTCGCCCTCGCCGCCTGTGACGCAAAGGTTGCCGTGGCCTGGACCACCCAAAACGCCCAAGAGGGCACAAGCACCGTCTCCATCGTCGAAAACACGGAGGGTGGCCGATGGCCCCAAAGACCTCGCATCCACGTTCTAAAAAGAGGGACGGAGTGGAAAAAAGGACTCGATGCCGCCTACGACCGATGGGGCCACCACCACCTCGTGTGGGGTGAAAGCAACAAGGTGCACTATGCCAAAGACTTTGTGGTCGAAACCGACGCTTCCGGCGACGCCCATAGTGTTTTTGATGTCCGTTGGCGTAAGGCGGTCACCGAGGAACTGAGGTCTCTCGTGCTCTACGCGCCAGACGCAAAATCCGGCGTTTGCCCCTGCGATGACTGTTGGTGCCCCGAGTCGTATCCCCTCAGCCAAGAACCCGACCCAAAAAACGCGGGCGCACCGATTGGACCCTACATGTACGGAGCCATCGAGGCCTTCGTCTACGAGCCCTCGCTTTCGGTCGATGACACCCGGATCGCCGTCGTGGCCCGCGAAGCACGCGCTTGGGAGGATATTCCGGTCCCCAATCCCGCTTGGCTGCGCATGGCCAGCGAGCCCCTGTACAGCCCACAGGTCATCGTCGGGGACCGGCTCACGCGGCACGTTCTGGGGTGGCGAAAGACCTGGAAACACGCATACGAGCCTGAAGATGAGGCCCTCTGGGACAGCCTGGGCGTCAACTATCAGTACCGGTACCGAGGCCGTTGGCGAACACACGACGCCATCAAAGTCGCCCTCAGGCCCCTCGTCGGGGAACAGCCCACACCTCTGGAATGGAAAGATGACCGGGCGTCCCGTTGGCAGATTTCCGTCATTGACGAGGCCCCCGAGAACAGCCGAGGCAGCAAGCCTTCGCACCCTCAATTGGCGACCGGACCATCGGGCCGCATGGTCGCGGTCTATGAACAGGGGAACCAAGAAGGGACCCATCGGTCCGGCACAAACCCCATCCACGTGGCGGAATCACAAGACGGCGGCCTAACCTGGTCGCGGCAGGGTCCCATCGGGTGGGGGTACCGACCCGACGTGGCCGTTTCATCCGAAGGGCGGACCCACATCGTGTACTACGAACCCAACCCGTCCGTGCAAGAAAACGGCACCCCTCTTGGCGACATCCACCTGGCCCGCGAACACAACGGGCGCTTCACCGAAATCCAAAGACTCAACATGCACCCCAGCAAACCCCTTCAGTGGGGCGCGAGCGACCAGGCGCCACCAAGACTCCTCAGCGCGCCGCAGCTGGCGGTCTGGGAGGAGCTGATTGTAGCCGCCTGGGTCCGCCGAGGCGCCGACGATGGGCACCCGCCCCCGGGCGTTGTCGTTAGCCGAACCCGAGACGCCCACGACGAGCGTCAGCTGTCGGTGCGTTCCGCACGCACGCAAGGCTCTTCGGGGCGGACGTCTGAATTCGAAGTCGTCTTGGAGGACAAATTCCATTTTCGAATCCAAGAAAACCGAAACATCCCCATCGACCGCGAACAACAGTCCAGCCGTTCGCCATGGCTTCCAAGCACGCTACCCGTCTTCACCGACGCACAGTGGCCCCAGTCGCACGGAGCCCTCGCCCTCGACAAGACGCCAGACGGCCTTCCCGTCCTTCGCCTGCACCAAGGGGTCGCCCACGTCGCCGTCGCACCGGAAACAGCGGCGGCGCAAAAAAACGACCCCACCGCAATCGCCCAAAGCAACTACCGACGGGCCCTCGAGATTCGCGACGCATTGCTCTTCAGAACCGATTCGGATGAACCGTCCGTTCGTCCCCGACACCACCAAGTCGAGTACCTTCCAGACCCGGAGCACTTTCCCGATGACACCACCTTCCTGGCCGACGCCAAGCGGGTGTGGGCCTACACCCAAGGAATCGCACTCGCCCAGCGGTCCAGGGGGCCGCTCGCCCAAGACCGCGCCGCCGCCCAGGGCATCGCCCGTAGGTTGTGCGACACCGCCGTCCGAGCTTCAGGCATCCATCCGCCGCATGAGAGAGTCATCCGTGGCTGGCCCTTTTCAAACAACACCTACCAGGACCACTTTCGGGACCCCCGACTCGTCACCGGCGCCAACGCATGGGTGGTCCATGGCCTCGGCGCCTTTTTGGTCTCGGGCGCCGCATTTGCCCTTGAAGACCCTCAAGAACGAAGCGACCTCAAAGCGTGCTACACGCTCGCCCTCGAGGGTTTAGAAGAACATCGCCGCAACCTCGAGCCCGGCCTCAGCCTGATGACCGCCGGATGGACCGTCCGCGGTTTGTTCTACGCTTCATCGCCCCAAAAGCTCGATCCCCGCATGCCCGCGTTCCCGAAGGATCCTACCGAACAGTGGGAATACTACGACGTCCTTGACGCCCTGGGCTACGAAACCTTCGTTGACGATGACCTCAAACGACCCAAGATCCGCACCTTCCGCTTTCAAACCCAAAACGGAAAGCCTCCGCAAAAAGTCTACGGGCGCGTGGTTTCGCTCTCTGAGGCCGATTGGGAAATCCTTCGAGAGCCCATGCAAGCCGAAAACGTCGTCACCGAACACAACCTCGACATGCTGGCAGTGCTTAACCAAGCCATTCACCATGCGGACCTCCTCGGGCCCGACGAAGCGGAGCAGCGGGAGGCATGGGTGGCCCACCTCCGGGCGTGGCGAGACCATCTTCGTACCGCCATCTTCGAGCTCCTTTGGGACGATCAGCCCTGGAAGACCGACCTCAGCACCGAGCACGCGGCGCCGGCGGGCCAAGCCCCCGGCCGCATCGTCACCGGCGGAGCCTTCAACACCGACCGGGGTCCCTGGCAAAAAGAAAACTTCGTGGCCAGTCCCCATTCCGCCATCGACAACGGAAGCTGGCTCGCCCTCTTTGTGAACTACAGCGACCTCCCCGAGCCCATGTTGGACAAACTCGGGCGCGCCCTCGAATACACCCTTCTGGTCTTCGCCAAGCCCCTCGCCTTTGAGGGACGAACCTACTACGGCACCCACTATTTCAAGAACAACTTCAAGGACCCATACATCGCTGAAAACGAACTTCAGGAACGCTCGTACCATCTCGAGGCCACGTTAGGGCTCATCCTGGGTCTTGACCACTTCGCCCAAGCCCACCCCGAACACCCCCGCTCGGCGCGCTTTCAGACCCAGGCCGAAGCCCTGTGGACCGGTGTGCAACAATACGTTCGCGACTGGGGCTTTCCGTATTCCAGTCAGCGCATCCAAGACCTCTCTACCCGCTTGCTTTCGAGCACCGCGGCCATCTGGTTCATCGACGCCTACGAAGTCCTGAACCCAACCGGCCCCGAACCAGTGGCCCACACCCAAGAAGCGTCGGCCCAGGGAACGGAGCCCCGGCGGATCATGCCCAAAGGCCCCGCGTTCCTCCTCGCGGCCCAAGACCCCCGGTTTGTGCAGTACAACCAACTGTTGTCCTGGCTCCTCAGCGGCGGCTCCAAGGCCGCGGTGGGCACCGCCGGAACCGAGACCCTCAAGGGTACGCTCCTGGGCTGGCTCACCGGCAGCGCCACCGCCCTCGGCCTTTCGGAACACATCGGTCCTCTCTCGGAGCTGTTGGCCCAAGGCTTTGGGGCCGCGTATCCTCACCGACACAACGTCGTCGTCGTGAAAAAGGGCGTCCGCTTTGAGATCCCCGACGGCTTCCGCCACGTGACCGTTCCCCATTCGGTATCGATTCGAGATCTGCTTGGCCGTTCCCCTCAAGAACACCACCTTTTTGCCGAAGAACTCCTCGCCGAAGAAGCCGCCGTGTACGCCCAAGGCGCCCTCGGCTACCGGAAGCCATCTCCCCAAAACCCCTTTGGGGACCGCGACGCCGAATGGGTGCGCACCCTCGCGCTCGCCCTCGACAGCGTGTGGCGGGGACAGATCCCCCAAAACATCATCGTGCTCGAAACCGACGATGGCCTGGACTTTCTTCACGCCTTCCCAAGCCTCGAAAGGACCAGCTCTCCATTCGCGCCCTACGGCCTGGTGCTGGTCCTCGAACCCAGCGCGCCCGTCAAGGTCACCTATCAATCGGATGGTCCCTGGCACGACTGGATGTCCCTAGACCCGGCGCTGACCCAAGGCCTGTCTGAAGACCACCGACAGGCGTTTCTCCGTTATCAGTTCGAGTGGGTGCTCCAAATGATCCTGGGCCACCAACAACCGGACGACTGGCGAACAAGGTTCGAAGCCATTCGCGCCATGGTCCTGGGCGGACCGGCCCCCCACGGCCCCAACATGGCCGAACCCGGGATGACCTCCATTCCCGAAGGCCGCACCCACGAAGCCAGCGTAGGCCCGACATGGAAAGATACCACCCATCCGCGCGTGGTCTCCCCGCCGGAAGAGCCGGCGAGCCCGCCCCAGTTTTCCGAAGCGCTCCCACTCGATCCCACAAACCCGGACTCTCCTATCCAGATCGTAGCCGATGCCAAGGGAGCGCCCGCATTCGAAGCCACCGACATAAATATCATCCAGGAAACGTCGCTCACCCGTGTACAAATCAATCGTTACCGCACCGAATTGAAGCGCGCGCTGGCCGACGTCGCCTATTTTGGTCCCCCGAACCAAGACCATCTGTTCTCATGGCAGGGCCCGCGAGACGTCCTGGCGGGCAAGTCTTTCTCCTTACAACTGGAAGAGAATTCTAGCGCTACGGCGAAGCTCTTCTTTGTAGGCGCCAGCGACGTGCCAAAGGGTGTTCTGGCCTTTACCACCGTAAAACCAGCCGGAGAAATCACTTTGCACCTCGTAACCGACCGCTTATTTTTCGACGATCACCCGCTCGATGCCGACGCCTCTGCCCGACTGGTCGCAGCCCTCGCCCATGAGATCTACGGTCCCGTGCAAGACGCGTTGCTCACGCCCCTCGATGCGATACAGTCTTTTCGGACCCCTGAAGAACACGTCCAGCGCCAGACGTATGCCTTTGAGGCCTCCACCCAGTTCTTGCAAAGAATCGTCACCAGCGAGGAGTACACAACCTACGACGGGGAGAAACAGCAGGCCTACCAGGCCCTCCTAGTGCAGGAGCAACGTGGCATCGACGCATGGAAGGCGGAGTTCGACCGCGTGCTCCAACAGGTCACGGCCGTCGCCGGTGCCTCGGACATCACCGACGGCTTTGAAAACGACCTAGACAGCGGTCCGGTTCGCATCAGCAAGATTGCGATGACCGACGAACGTCTGGCGTTGGTAGACGAGCACCTGCTCAATCGAAGGCACGCCGTTTTGGTATACCACCCCAATCATGGATATGCGGTATTCGGTACCTACAAGACACCGAACCCAATCCTAACCCCCCACGCGATGTGGAAAACCATCGAAAGCTGGGGTGAAGCGACCGAAGTGATCAGCGTGATCGGCCAGGACGAGCCCGAATGGTACGACAACGACATGGTGGTGGAGGAGGTCTTCAAGCATACCAGCCAGAAATACCTTCGGGTGCTCACCGGAGAGTCGGTGTCTTTTTACAACCGAGATCTGGAAGAATTGCCCTCCATGGTCGACTTATCCGATCCCCTTCGTGCCTACCGAAATGGCGTACAAGCGGTGGAATGGTATGTCCGCAAGCACATTCAACACGATGAACCCCAAAAAAACCTCTTCGCCCACAACCCCGTCTATATCGGTTCCAAGCCACTCAGCGATCGAAGTCTGGATCATTCCACGAGCAAGGTCCTTCAAGGAGAGGCCGTGGTGCAACTTCATGTGCCTGGCCCATCGGGCCCAAACAGTGACCGATTTGTCGCCTTTGCCCTAGACGGCCAAGGAGGGTGGTCGAATGCCATCACCCAAGCAGCCCATTTCGCTCGCGTTCAAGTCGTGGGCGTTTCGGGTACCGGCATCGACAAACAATCGGAGCTCAAATGGCTAGAGGCCGTGTGGAAGGGGATCAAGGCGCACGGTATCAATCAACCCTTCGTCCGTGCCATTCGAAACGGTAAGGTCCGATACTACAACTCCGCCCTCAAGGTTGTTCGAGATGGGAACCCGAGCGACGAACCCCTCAACGAGCATGTTTTGGTCACCGACCACCTGCTGAAGGGTCCGCTGGTTCCACACTTTTACCTCGGACCGGGGTAGGGTCTGAGCTAAGCATGCGCGCGACCCCCGAGGTCGTTCTTGATCAGTTCTTGAACCCCGACACACATCGCGCTTGGAACCCGTCCGTGGCCGTCGTCGACAGCGTCCGAGACCTCCGCTACTTGGACCCCAAGTTCGAGGACATCGAACAAGTGTTCGTTCCTGACCGCGTCGAAGGCAACACGATCACCGGTCGCTACTTTCAGTGGCCCCTAACCGGCTACGCAGTCACCGTCGAAATAGATATCATCCCCAGCGAGGTCAAAGGGTGGTCCCGAATCGTTGTGAAGGGCGATGCATGACACAACCCTCCGAAGTACTTCCCGAAAAAAGGTACTGATCCAGGACAACTTCGACAAAGAACAGCGCGACCACACGCCTTGACAACCCCCTCGAGCGGACACACCGCACGGCGGTCATCCATGAAAACCCTGGTCTGGCCGAACCCAGCAAAAACCTGTCCGGAGCCGCAAAAACGTGGGCCGCGGACTGCCGCAATATGGAGATCAACCAGCAAAAGGAGCTTGGCTATGAAATCTCTATACCTCAGTTTTGTTTCAGTCCTCTTAGCAGCGGGAGCCGGTGCCTGTGCCACAACGGGCGCACCCAAGGAAACCGCGGTCGGCGCGCTTCATCGTTTTACCTCCGGGCAGGACGGGTTTTTCACAAACTCGCACTACTACGACAGCGGCGAGGAAGTTGTGGTCTTTGGTGCACAATTCACGCCGAAAATCGCAAAAGAGCTCGTCGAACAAATCAAGAGGACCACTTTGTCTCCCATCCGCTACGTCGTGATCACCCACCCCAATCCCGATAAATTCAATGGAGCGAGTGTGTTCCAGCAGGAAGGAGCAAAGGTCGTGGCCAGCCGACAAACAGCCGAAGCCATGATCGCGGTTCACGCGTACAAAAAGTACTACTTCGTCAATATCGCCAAGATGTTCACCGAAGCGAGCTACCCGAAGCTCCCGACCGTCGACCTGGAGTTCGACAATGCGTTGGCGCTGCCCCTAAGCCGCGGCTCCGTAAACCTACGAGAGCTGACGAATTCTGGGATGTCCCGTCACCACACCGTCGCCCTCATCGACGGACTCAACGCGATCCTTGTGGGCGATCTGGTGCACCACAAGGCTCACGCATGGCTCGAGGGCCCCATCGTCAATGGTCAGGCCGTGCCCGATCTTGCAGGGTGGAGAGCCCGTCTTCTCGAACTCAAGGACTTTGACCGCTCCGCCAAGCTCACGCTCTATGGTGGGCGCGGCGAACCTACGAATTTGCACCAGGCGGTCGAAGAGCAAATCAAATACCTCAAAGTCGCGGAAGATACGGTTCGAGACTATGTGCAGAGTGTAAGTGACCCCGAATCGCTGACCGGCGCAGACGCCCAAAAACACCATGAGGCGATCACCCAAAAGATGTCCGAAGCCTTTCCTCAATACGCCCTGCCGTTTATGGTCACCTACGGCGTCTACGGCCTCGTCAACCAACTTGCGGCCACCACGGGTCAAGAATAAACCCATCGGCTCAAGGCCAACGACCTCAGCATTGCGCCCGCAACATCCGTTGGCGGTAATCTTTGGGATTCTCGCTCGCGACCGAGTGGAATGCGCGAGTAAACGCCGCTTGGCTCTGGAACCCAACTTCAAGCGCGATGTCAATGATGCGTAGCCCAGGTTGAGCAAGCAGCTCCATGGACCGCATGACCCGAGCCTCCGTCAAAAACCTCTGCCACGTCATGTTCGTTTCTTCGGAAAAGCGCCGAGACAACGTGCGGGAGGACACATGAGCCGCCCGGGCAACGTCTTCGATGGAAAGGCTCTCGGACAGATTCTCCAGGGTGAATTCCAACGCTTTTTTGAGTTCTGGGGTGGTCGCGGCCGGCAATTTCAGGGGCAAGGCCCTGGTACACCAGTCCTCAACCAACGCGGCCAACGCTTGGAAATAGTGCCTTGGTAGCCGCTCCTGGTGGTCGTGTTCGGGCCCCCACCGCATGGCCGTCACGATCATTTCACGCACAAGGGGGCTCACGGCAAAGACCCTGCAGCCTGGTGCCGCATCGCGCATCATGCTTGGGGCGAAATAGACCGTTCGAAGCTCAACCGGAACCTTTGCGCGCACTTCGTGCTTGACCCCCGCCCCAATCCACGCGGCGCGTTGTGGAGGAAGCAGCCACTGGCCCCCCTGAGCCCAAAGGTGCAACGTCCCCGCATCGACGTAAAGAACCTGATGTTTGTCGTGGACGTGCCCTTCAGAGGCAAAGGGTTCTAGACTGTCGCTCAAACCGAAACCCGGCGCCGCGCAGGCGTCCACATCAATCCATGGTCGCACGACCCAACCTCAACCCCAATCTCCTCAAATAGCAAGGGTCACAAACACCAGAACCCGAATGTCTCCTCATCTTCGATCGATTCGCGATTATGGGTTCGCCCACTCGCGGACGTTGACCTTGACCGGTTGGCTTTCCCGGGAAGGTCCGATTTCCTCGATCGTGCCGACGTATGCGGACGTACTCGCCTCCCCGATGATCCGAGCGGAGGTCCAAAGTTCGAAGGTGTTCGAGTGCATGATTCGCCGGAAGAACTCCGATGGCGCCAGATTCTCGGCCGCGCTGCTGTAAACGTTGCGAAGAAGAAAATCATAGGTAGCAGCCTGCCCCCCCAAAGCGGCCGGTAGTCTCGTGTAGATAAAGTCTAATGGTCTCGGATCGGATTGAGTCGGATCGATTTTGGCAAAGTAGATTTCGACCATACGCGGTGTAAGCAGTTCGTCATAGAAGGACATATTGACGTCGAAGCCCAGCCACTTCCCGACGCTGTTGAGTCTCGGTTTTCCGAGCTTGATCGGGATCGACACAGTCCTGGGCCTAAACGTAGTCGTGTTGGAGATGCGAAAATGCCCCCGACTGTGCTCTTTGAACGGCCAGTACCCGATTTCGCGCGCCCATCCTGCGGGGGGCCTGGGGAAGGCACCTTCCCCATATCCGTCTCCAACATCCATCATGTTGCTCAGGTCGACCGGCAAAAAACGCTCCGCCACGAGAACGTTGTTTATGGAAAAGAGTTTGCGCTTCGTGGAAAGGGCCTGAGCCAGGCTGGTGAAATCGCCAAAAAACCGCTTGTTCTTCATGGCTTCATGAATGGTTTCCCCGTGATTAACGCTGTAGATCGCAACATCGGTGAAAGAATGTTCATCAGGTCCGGAGGCGCTCAAGACCTCGTCGAAGATGATACTGATTTTGTTGCCGATAGTGTGATCGTTTTTGAAGCGCAATGCCCGCAGAATCTTGCCTTCCTGTGGGGTAGCGTCCCCTAGGGGTGTGCCTTCAAGAACTGGGTACTTCTTGATGAAGTCGCTCTGCTGGGAAGCGTCCAGTTTGAGCCAGTTGATTTCGAAGGCATACAAACTTTTGGCGCCGATATTCCTGAGTGCCAAAGCCGTCTCTTTGCCCGCCAAGAACTTGGGTGCTCCGTGATCGCTGTTCACCAAGACAGGAGGGTTGAAACCCCGATGTTCCTCGACAATGGTTTCGGTGATGCGGCTCGCCTCGTTGACATCGAAATCGTCAAACTTCAGCTTGCTGGGGTCTAAAATGATCACCCTTGATGCCTGACTGATTTCAGTCGGCAACGGATCTGTGGCCTCGGTGTTGACGACCCAGCTCTGGTCCTCGGCAAACTTTTGAGGATGATCCGTATGGTCCACCTCAACCGCGGCAAGCACGTCGCGTGGGGAGATGCTCGGTAGGGCAACCTGCGAAGTGACAAATTCGCCAAGCGAATGGACGGGTACGCTTCCACGGGCCCGAACCAAATAGAGCGTGACTTTCCGACCCCGGTATTGAGGATCGTTGAGCAGCTCCCCTAAACGCAGCAGCGAATAGCCAGTAAGCCAGGCGCTTTGGAGACCTCCATTCCAAAGGTGGTTCCAAAGGTTAAGGTCATTTCCGTCGGCCGAAAGCCCGGTACGGAAACCTACTTTGGGGTCATCGGGGCCAACAACGAAGACCGCTTCTTGAATGCCAGCCTGGGCTTCCTCGACCACTGACTCGGAAACGCCATAGGGGCTTGTGCTCTCGGCTACGGGGAGTCGGTTGTCAACGCTGGCGGTCCAATCATCGGGTCGGGGCAACAGTCGAACCGGTATCTTCTCCTGTCCCAAAAGGTTGAGGGCGGCAAGAAGGTCGTGGTCATCCTCCCAGGCGATCAAAATGGGTTTGCCGCGTTCGTCATGCCTCACAGAGACGTGTACGGGATTCTTGACATCAACGCCGCGGGTGGCAAGGGTAGAGAGCAAGCTTGTGATGGTCTCTCCCCCGCGTGCGGAGGGCTCGTCGATGCCCACCGTGCGGCTCCGATAGACTTCCTTGATAGGCACATCGGCGACGCCCTTGGGGTAGTGTGAAGAAGTGACTTCTTGACCGTCGACGAGTCGTTTGACACCCGTGTTGCCCAGACTCGGAAGCACCGAGTCTCGAGCCGCGATGATTGCGTCGTAGTCCTTGGTTACAATGGCATCGGTGGAAAGCGCCCGCTCGTCCTCGCTTCCTGTGGGGTTACTCACACGAGCGTCCAGGTCTGGAACCCGAAACCATTGTCCTGCCGAGCGGAGACTGGAGCCTCCGAAATAGGAAACCACTGTGGGGGCCGTGCCTTGAATCTGGATGTGTCCGTTTTGGATGCCCCCATTCCAGATAGAACTGTGAACGATATCTTCGAGCCGTCCTTTTTGGCCAAACAAGATGAGCTCGTCGCCCTCCTTGAGTTTGACGCCCGTGAGTGAAGCGACAGGCGCCAAAGAAGGCGTGGTTCCCTTGTGCAAAATCATCGCTTCGGTCACCTCGACGGAGCCGATTGGAGGATGGACAAAACCTCGTTTTTTGTCCATCGAGCGCTTGGCATGCTCGATGGTGGGTTCGGCGGCAGCGAGTTCATACGAAAGCTTGTACAGACGTTCGAGGGACAGCTGACGGGGCTGCTTGGCATCGATTGGGTGGGGGACGATGGCCTCTCGCACCATGGCGAGGATCGTTTGATCATCGACGTCCTCGAAGAATTGACCCGTCTTGATGTCTGCAACAAGCGCGTTCGCTGCCGAGAGGGCAATGGGTACGAAGGGGCTGCTTTCGACACGGATGTGGGATTCGGTTGAAAGGGGTACGAGTCCGGGTGCGGCAAAATCAAATGGCTGATTGGACGAGGCGGCGGGGGCAAAGGGCTCCGTCGTCATCGAGTTTGTTCCGCCTACATGGAAAAAATGAGCCTGGCCTTGGCCGGCTTCGACGATGGATTGGCTGAGCGACGCACCAGGAGCACCGCCAGCAAAGATCATGATGCCCGCGCGCCCCGCTTCGGCAATCACCTCAGCCAGCTTGTCCTGAAGTGTGGTCTTGAGCGTATTCAAAGTTTGGGCGTCAGCGCCCGAGTGATGGCTTTGGAGGGAATAGGTCAGTTTTGGGCTCAGGCTGATGGCGACGATGCGCATGCCATCATCGTTGTTCTGGTGCTCGGCAATCACCGCCCGGATGGCTGCAGCCACGTCATTGGGGGTGGTCTCGTCGGCTGGGCCCAGGTCGTATCCTACAACCTGGCCAATCGGACCGTCGTCGATCCCCGTGATTCTGGACTGTCGCTCAATCTCAGCCCGGACGACGGCCGCATGCCGCAAGCCATCGCTTGCGTTGTTCTTCACTTTGACAATGTTGTCTTGGCCGGTACCCAGGTCGTCCAAGACCGCCACCGCGACTTCTCGGCTGCCATGCGGCTGGGAGAACGTGCGTTGCTTCGGGAGGTCAGTGGGATAGAACAAAGAGGCGCTGGCGAGATCTGGCTCCACCGAGGTCATGCCAAGGCCCACGCTGCCGTCCTGAGAGACGCCATAATTTTGGATGAGTGTTTCTTTGTCCGCGGGAGCCAGGGCCTTCCAGTCGATGACGGCCGCGGGCGCATTGTCTACACCCAGGTATCTCAAGGCGTGCACATCGACATGGCTGCTCAACACCTGCAAGCCACCATCCGATTTTCGGATGATGAGAAGGGGAGGTGTGAAAGCAGGCGTCGCCTTGAGCGATTCCGCCTTGGCGACCACCGCCGTTTGAGAAACATCGCTGAGCGGCACCGACCACAAATCCACTTGATCCATCATCGTCGCCAGGTTGAACGCATCGGGGAGGGGGCTGTCAGCCGAAACGTTGACCTCAAACCGGCCCCGGTGGGGTTCCGCCTGCGTGAAGCTTCCGAGCACGTTCTTGGGGTGAACATGCTGAAGAACAACACCGTGATCGCCGACGTCCATACGAACGGCCGTGTTGACATCGACGCCGGTCTCTGGCCTCACCACGTAGATTGTGGTGTCGTATCCAAATGTTGTTTGTCTGGTGGTCCCCACATTTTTGGTGCTCCAAATCCAACCGCTGTGCCCACGGCCATAAAGAAGCGTCCAGATGTCCGGGTCTGTGCCCACCGCGGTGAGACCGGATTTGGAGAAGACTTGATCCTGTGATTCCGTGGATTTGACCAACGTAGCGTGGTAGATGGCGTGGCGGGCGCTTTGGAGTGATTGGGGCGTGGGCTGCTGTTGATTTTCGCGGCCGTATACCACTGAAGAAAGCATGCGTTTGTTCTCTTCGGCCCATTCGAAGGGAGGCCAACCGAAACGCACGGGAATTTTCGTTTCTTTGACGAGATTCATGGCTGCGAGCCACACGTGATCTTCGGGGTGGACCGCAACCCGGCCACTCGGGAGGCGGTAGACCCGAAGCGGATGCCGGAGGTTAAAGCCATCCTTGACCAGCGCCTTCAGCGCGTCCGCCAGTGAAGTGGCGCCCAGCCTGGGCGTGAAGACCGAAATGGGAAGGCTGCGTAAAATGTCTTGAATCGGCATCTCGGAAACACCGCTCGGGTACTGGGACGACTGGGTCATGGTCTGAGCGCCGAGATACCGCTTCACGCCACTTTTTTTGAGTTCTTGACGCGCGCTTTCGGTTTCAAGCAGCGCATCGGGGTAGGCGTCTCGGACGATTCCATCGGTAGGAGAAAAGAGAAGATCCCACGGACCATCAGGAATCAGGCGCGGCGGACCGTCAACCCAGATCACCGACTCACCCCGCCACGGGTAGCTGTGGTCGCCTGGCCCAGCCGCCCCCCCCTTCGGAGGCTCTCCGGCCCCATCGTGGTGTGGCTTGGGGGAGGATCCGATGATCTGGTTCGCAATGAGCTCCCTTCGCTCGCTGAAACTCAGGCGACCAGGACGGGCCAAAAGGCTCTCGAGAATCCAAGCGTTGACCGCTCGAATGTACGCATCCTTGAAGACGATAGGCACATCACCGCCCAGAACGTTCTCTTCGTACCACTGGCTCCAGGGGCCAGGCTGGCGATGAATCAACAGGGGCTCGGAACTCTCCGTGGTGAGGTGCATGACCACGCCACGAGGGGCCTCCAACGCGGGATCAAAACCGAGCTTTTGGTAGATCTCAACGCCGTCCCAGGTCTTTTTCAGGATGACGTTTTGAGGCGCGTTTTCTTGGACGAACGCCCGAAGCGCCTCGGCCGCCTCTTCCCGAGAATCCGGACCGACTCCGAAGCCAAGAGTGTCGATCAGCGCCAAAGAGACGACTTCTTGCCATTTTGCCGGGTGACGACTGATGGCCTCGCGGGGCCAACGGTAGAGATCCTTGGGGGCCACCTCAGGCAAGTGGGAATCCGAGCCCACATAGTCATAGCCTTCGGGGACGTCAAAGACGACGTCCTGGTCGACGATGATGACATTGTGTCTCTCCTCGGCAAACAGGCGTTCGACGAGGTCCTCTATTTCTTCTTCGTGGACGGCGCCCGAGATCCCGATGAACGCGCCCGTTCCCGCGATTTCTAGAAGAGCCCACCTAAAAGCCTCCTTGAACCCAACTTGCTTCGCCATCTCCAAGCCCAAAGCGAGATTGAGATGGGCGACAGCCTCGGGCCTCGGCCCCAAAAGGGCATCCCCGTCCGCGTAGATGGCTTGAAATGGCCAGAGCCACCCATCGGCACCAAGGAGTCCACCAAGGAGCCCTTCGAGGCTCACGTCGGTGACCCCGGCGCTGGCCCATTCTTGGTTTTCGGCCGGGCTTGGTGACAAACGCGCGCGCCATTTTTCTACGCTGGTTTTGCTGTCCAGGTAGGTCGAAGCCAAAAGTTCGAACGTGCCGTTCGACATGAGACCCCTCCTCAAGGACCGATGCAGGGTCAAAAGCGGAACGCCCGCATCGTCGGCAACGCGTTTCAAGCTTCCGCCGGCGTATCGGTTGACGAACTGCCGAAAAGTCCGCTGACGTGTGAGGCCGGCTGCCTGGGTGGCCAGCACCGGGCCGGTGCTCACCTTGCCCTCAAAGATGTAGGAGAACGAGGCGTCGCCAAAGCCCGATGTTTGGGCATCGTCAAACAAGCGGTATTCTATCGATGGTCGCTGCCAATACACCCACGATTCCGCGTGGCGCGCACCGACGAGGTCGAGGCCCGAAAAGGCATAGTAGACGGCAGGCGGTTGCGGCGCCTGGCCAAACGCAAGCCCCGCTTCTTCGAGAACCGCGTCCTTGAAACGCTCTTGCAACGCTTCTTGAACCTCAGTCACGGCGAAGGGCCCCTTTGGGGCCACCAAAAGGCGCTCGTCCAAGACGAATGCTGACCGGGTGCTCGCGGCGTTGCTTAAAAACCCCGCGGTCCTCCTATTTCCGAACAAGGCGCCCCCTTGTTCATATCGCACGGTGCTTTCTGGCGCGCCTTGGAGAAACCCGTCCGTGATGCGGGTGAGCGCGAGGGTGTAGGGTGAGGAGGGGTGGCCCTCTGCACTGAAAATCGTGGGCCCAAAATCGGCATCCACGGTACCGACACGGCGAACCAACAGGCTCTCAAAAAAGCGAACCACGTCGGCGCAGGCCAACCCCAAATAGCGAACGATGGTGGCCCTTCGTTCGGCCAGGACGGCATCGTCTTCGCATAGGAGACGAAGCTCAGCGATCGTTTCTTGGATTCGATCCGAAAAGAGCACCCCCGCGCGCTCATCTCTTTGAGGCTCGAGCTCGTTGGGCCACCGCCTTAGAGGCACATCTTCTTCCAACATCCGCTCAATGAAACGCAGATGCGTCATGTGGGTGAGCGACGCATCGAAGAAGTAAGGCTGGGTGTCGGAAGCAAAAAGAGCCGCGAGATCTTCGACATACGCTTCTTCGAGCTGGGCGACGAGGGATGCGCGTTCATGGGCGGCGACCTGTCGATGATCAAACGCTGCGTGCCCCATCACGCTTGGGCCCACATCGACGCCGAACAGCCCTCGAGGGTTGTGCGTGAGCAAGCGTTCGGCATCAAAGGCAGTGGCAAGCTCGACGCCAGCGCTGTCTTTGGGCGCATCCAAGGCCAGCGATTTTTGCGCCTCAACGAGTGCGATCTCTTCCAGCCGCGGGTCAAGACGCCCGGCCCGACGAAGAGCCAGCCCGGCCCAAGTCCCGGGCGGTAGACCTTCCTCAAGCACGTCAAGACTGAACGTGGCCTTAGGAACGTCTCCGATATGACTCGCAAATAGGCTATAAAGCGATGCGTCCAAAATTCTGGCTGCGCCTTCGTCGCCACCCGAACGCACCCGCAATGGGCGGCGCTTCTTGTGGTCCCAAAATGCCGACTGGAGAGCGCGGGCCAGAGCCTCCGCGCGAAACGGCCCATCCTTGAGGATACCGATGTCTTCGGCCTCGAGGAGAACGAAGTAAAAAAGGACTTGCAGCGCCACGGCGGCGGGCAATTCTTCAGCTCTTTCGTCGGTTGTGACGAGCCACGCACCGTCGGTCGTCTCTTTGTAGTGTTGGTGTTTGAGGGCGAGCAAAACCTGAGCCAAAACCTCAGACACTTCGCTCAAGAGGGGGTTGGCCGAGCCAAGCCCGCCCGCGACCCGTGCGGGATGGCGGGCGTAAAACCGTGTGAGCGCGTAAGCCGCAAACAACGGCCCTTCAAGGGCTGCGAACCCCAAAGCCGATGGACCAGTGGACGGACCGCTTTGGTCTGACATGTTGTCGAAAGCGTGAAGTAGGCCTTGGACCCAGGCGGTGGCGACCTCAAGATCGTCGAGATTGACCGCGGCGAGAACCGCCAAGGCAGGGTCTTTGAGCTCAGACCACGCCCCCTGCCCCGCTTCGGGCCGGAAGGTTTTGAGTCGCGTCCATGACCGAGCCAAGCTTCGTTCCAGGGCCTGGGCATCCACTTCATCGGCATAGTTTTTCAGGGGCTGATTCAGGTCCCCATCTTGCCTTTCCAGAGCGTCGAACACATCGAGGTACCAGATGACCGCCGTGCTCGATGCCAACCGCGTGGACAAATCTTGTATCCTCTGGCTGGAGTAGACAAATCCGTGGTCTCGGACAAACGCTTGCACCCCCACCCAGAGGGCGCGCGCCTTGGCCTCCAGCGAGCCAGCTTGCTGGGGATAGGCCTGAAAAAACCGATGGAGGCCAAGAATGAGGCCGAGCGTGGCTTCGAGATGGTAAGAGCGTTCTTGCTGATCGCTTCTTGCGATGTAGCGGTCACGAAAGCTGTTGGGAAAGTAGTGGCTCCCGTAGTAACACGCGTGGTTGGCGCCGTACGGCATATGATCGGCAAATTTTTCAACCGAGTATTCCAGGCACGTACGGAGCTGTTCGACACGACGCGGCGGAAGCGTACGATAGTCGACGGATAGAGCAAGCCAGCTACAGTTGTCGACGGCGACATCTCGATTGGGAGAAAAATGGCCATCGCTCGCAAACTCGCCGCCCGTGATGACGCGCCCCGTCATCACAATGGGCTTGGGCTCCAGGCGACAACCGTTGGGTGCTTTTTTCTCCATGACCGGCACGTCTTGGGGCGCCTCCCACAGGAGCTCAAAGATGCCCCTTTGCACACCGTCCCTCCACGCCCGAAGGCGGCGCTCGACTCGCTCTTGCTCCGGTTTGGATTCTCTTGACCAAATGACTTCGACGTGGCTCAACGCATGATTGAGGACACTCAAAACATCCAAGTTGTGCTCAGTGACCACATTGGTGGCGCGCGTTCGGAGGCTCAGAGGCTCGAACGCAACGGGGGCTAAGAAAAAGGTTTCTTCTTTCGTTGCCCCTCGGGCGATGCTCCAAGACCTTCGGATGGGGGGAGGCGTGTCCTCACTGAAGTCTTCATACCCTAGGGCGTCAAGGAGGTCATAATAAGCCCATTGTTCATGTTTGTCTTCAGTCAGACCCAAGACCCATGGCGCAGACGCGTGCTGAAGCCCCTGGGTGGTCCAACCGGCGGTCATCAGGTAGGCACAGCTCTTTTCGCTGCATTCGGAGGCATCGGCTTGTCGTTCGCGCGCTTCCAGATCCATGACCACCCGGTGATCCTCTAGACCGCGCAAAGCGCCTTGGTAGCAGCGTCGAATGTGTGCTTGCTCATCCGCAGAAAGCCCCCAAAACGCTTCCGACACCACGAACGTGCCCAGTCCGTGAAGGGCCCACGCGTTCGCACCGGTCACGAGCCGTGGATCTTTCCAGGTGTCGGTGTCGGTGTTTCTTGAAAAATGCCACCCGAGCATGCGCTCGTCCTGCCAGACGGCATGCTCCGGTTGGCACAACCAGCGGGCGAAACCGCGTGCGTATTCGTGTTCATGCCGTCGAACGGATTGAGCGAGCGCAATGCCTTGGGTGTAGACCCACGATCGGCTGAACCCCGCAAGAACCACGCTATCTTCGGCATCTTTTTCATGGGGCGTGGGCCCCGCTTCTTCGGCGTGAGCGTCTTGCTGGCCGCCGAGGAGGGCTTCTTGGCGTTCATCCGGACGGCCTCGCGCGTGACTCGGCCGGTATTCGGCCTGAACCCACACCGTTCGGTCTAGGTCCTGAGGTTTACGAAGCGAGGCGCGTAGCGCGAGTGCTTTTTTGACGTTGCCGGCCGGGCCAGCGGAAAATATGGAATCGGCATGTGAGGACACACGGAGGTCCATCGCCATCTCGGGTGCCGGGGCCAGTTGAAAACGCTCAGGATGCCCAACAGAAGACACTTCCGAATCGGATTCGGGCGCGATGGATACCAAGGCTCGCGCTGCGATGGGAGCCTCTTTGAGCCTTTCTTCGAGATGTGGAATTTTCTCAACCGGCACCGAGGCAACGGCCAGCCCCTGCGATAAATCCAGCGAATGGTGTTCGATCAAGTCTCTTCCAAATTCGACTTCTCGCTCCGTCGGCGCCACGCGCATGGAATATTCGTTGAGCGTTTGGAACGTGACCGGAACGCTGGTTCCACCCGTGAGCGTTTTCGCAAAAGAAGCGGATATACGATGGGGCTCTTGCGTTTGCGACGCCCGGGTGGTGACCACCCGATTGTGCCCATTTGCGCCGGATGCTTCCCGGACCCATGTGACCAGGATCAGATCTTTGTATGTGGTCCATGAAGGCCATCCATCCTGGTGGTCAGCCTGTACACCGCTCCGGTGATGATGTAGGGACTTCGCAGGCTCAACCTCTCCGGCACGCTCGTTGAGTCGCTCATCCTGGAATTCAACCAAACTGTTTGGACCCAGAGCCCGCGCGATGCGGATGGTGCCCAACACGTGATCTGAGGAACCAGATTCTTGACGAAGGGGCGCGTAGTAGAGCACGGCGATTTGTTCTGGATTTGAGTCCGGGCCTTCGAGCACCTGGATTTGGGGGCGATAGCCGTATGCAAGCGGTGTATCCGATCCGAACCACGTTTGACCACCGTCCTTCGATGTTCTCGCCACGATGGCATGACCATCCGAGGCGTTCGGGTCCATAGACGGACCCTTTTCATAGGCCACCACCATCGTTCCCGACGGGGTGGTGACCAACGCGGGGTAAGAAGCCGGCTGACTTTGGGCCGCCGGGAACGTGTCGTCCACGACAGAAACCCTCCAGGGGGAAAAGGCTTTTGTCCCATCGGGCTCTGGAAGTTCCCCATCGTGAAGGGGCCGCTTTGCGACTTTGATCGCATCCTCTTTGTACCAAGTGCCGTCGTATCGGTACTGGTATTGCGTGCCTAGGGTGTCGTAGAGGGCCTCGTCCCCAGGTTCATACGCCGTCTTCCAACTCTTTCGCCAGCCAAGCACGTATCGCGTGGGGCGACGAAGAGGCCATACCGTTTCGCTGTAGATCGGGGTGTCAAACATGCGGGCCCAGGTCGGGTTGGGAACCGGCTCTGGGTCCCAAAATTGCGTTTGTCGCGCGACAACGCTGACGGTCTCACGGCCGACAAAAAGAGCGGGGGTGTAAACGTACGTCTCGAGCCTACGATCGGTGAACGGGCCCCTTGGGGCACCGCCCTTTTTGGGGTCTCTTTCCTCTGCCACCGGGTAGCGGTCTTCGCACCAGCAGTCGGCACAGGGACATCGGCCATCCACCTCGTCGTACCGCACCAGGGTCTTGACCACGCCCGTTGTGGCTTTTCTCCGATGCTCGTCGAATACGTTGACGAGGGAATCACCGTCTGCCCCGCCCGCAAAGTTCTTCAGGTAATACACTTTGTTGGCTTCACTCCAGATCAAGTGATGGTTCCCGGTGTAATCGTAGGCCGTCGAAAGCGCGCGTTTGTAGGGCGTGCCCTCGCGAAGCACACGTCGTTTTTCGGGACAAGGGCGAAAGTCTTGGGGGCTACAATTTCTTTGCAGCAAGATCCGGCTTGCGTTGCTGCCACCTGGTTTGGCCTCCCTAGGGCCTTCAATCCAAACGATGTCCAGATTGGACTGATGCCCCGCTACGCTGAATTCAAGAATGCGGGCTTCGGGGCCTGAGTCTGTGACAAGAATGGGGTTCGTCGACCACCCCTTTGGGCCCGGGGCTCCGAAGCTGAGGCTTCGCTGAACCTGTATACGGTCCCCTTCTCCTTGGCGCCCCCGGACGAGATACAACAGATACGTCACCCGCCCGTGGCGGGACTCGGTGACGACGACCTTCGGCTGCGCGATGTCGCCAACCGATCCGCGGACCGCGTTCGGGACTTCAAAAACACCGGGTTTGGACGCCAGAGGAGGTGTGCCCATCCACACGCTTACGGTTTTGGAGGGTCGAGAACGCAGGACCGGTCCGACTTCACTCAGCGCCGATGTTTTGAGGTGAACCTCGTGGCGCGCCGAAGCATGCGGGACCTGGTATTCGAAATGGGTGGTTTCGATGCCATCTTTGACAAGTGCGCCATCGAGATAAACAGCATACTGAAGTTTGGTACCAGGCAAGATCCGTGCGCCATTCGACCACTGGTGGGGGGCCTGCCATGAAAGAGAAAGCGTTTGTTGCCTGCCCGTGGCCCATAGGTTCGTGGGAGGCTTGGGCGCCAAGTGGGCTTGATGACCGCTGATGCCAACCTGGGCGGCGGGCCGAACGTACGCAACGAATGGCCGGGCATACGCTTCGGAGCCTAAGGCGCGATAGTTTTGGTCCACCGCATCCCATCGCTCAACCCGCCAACCGTCGGGGGGGCCGTCAGGTAAAAACGCCTGCGCATCCAGAACCGTCCAGCCAGAACCCAGGCCCGCTGTTGGGGCCATCGGTCTGATTTCAGGCGCGGCCAGGGATACGGTCCCCGTGCCTGTCGCATAAAGCCAAACCACACGGGGTTCTCCATCCTGACTCTGAGCCCAAGACCTGACCTCACCGCGGAGCATCGGTCGTTCGTCGAAGGCGTGGCCCAAAGTGGACCCGGATGCCTCCGGTGCGTCCGCGCGATCCGGATAGGCATCATCCCGGAGCTCCCAGATCTGAACGTCATCGGGGAAGGTCGACGCGGGTGTAGCCCCCGGAAGTACGATGAGATTCCAGCCCTCTTGCCAAGACAACTCGGCGGCCAACGAAGTCGTCGGGAGGCAAAACGCGAGCCAAAGCCAAAAGCTCGCCAGGTGTCCTTCGAATGGTCTCTTCAGCTTGCAGCGACTGGGCATCAACGGTCCTTTCGTTCACGACGCACCGAAGCTTGGGCATGTCCTAGGGAATGCTCTGGGATCAGGGGCACCGCCACGCAGAGCCTGGTTTGTAGCGTCTTTACCGGGGAACGTCCACGGAGATCTCAGTCCCACCGGTACCCGTCGAGCGAATCGAACCGTGCCTACCGGGCCGTGGTCCAAGTACGCGTAATCGCAATAAGCACTGCACACAAAGGTCAACGATCCCGTTGCGGCAAGACCCGCTAGGGTTTGCGCGAATAGTCGGACCGCGTGTCGGCCATGGGGATCGCGTGCGGTAGCGCGTTAAAGGATGGCATTCTTACATTCCTTGAGCGCCACAAGCATCTTGATAGCGCTTTGTGCGGTCGCACTCGCGCAGTCTTCGATGCTCTGTTTCCAGTCTTCATACAATCCTTCACAGGGAAGGCAGGTATACGGCAGAACGACCGGGAAGGCCCCATCGCAGCCGGGCTCGGCGATATGGTCTAACACACACTCGTCGAGGGCTTCCTTTTTCGGTGGCTCTTCCGCGCAGGTGCTCTGGGCCTCGGCGACAGCGTCCTGCCAATCATTCACTTCGGAAAGGCAGCTGGCGGGTAGCTTCGAAAGGTTCGTACGAACGGTACAACCACCGCCACGCGTCACGAGCAAGGGCCCGGATGGCTCGAGCGCTCTACAGGTGAGAGACCCTGAAACGTCGTAGATGGCTGTACCTGGCTGTTTGTCGTTGACTGAGACGGTGTCAATCTTGAAGTTTGTGGGAATACCGAGTCTTCCCGCGACGCAATTGATGAAAAGCGATCGTTCGACTTTCTTTTCGGCAGCCTTTTTGGCCGCGACGCCGGCGGGACACATGCCGAGAGGAAGACCGGCTTCACAGCCTGGCTTAAAGCCTTCGCAGTATCCTTGCGCCAGCTTAACCTTGGTGGTTTTGACCACCGACGTGAGCCATGTCCAAAACCAACTGGCCCACGCGTCGAGCTGAGACCCGGTCAAGGTGTTTGTCCATTTGGCGATTGCGCTAAAGTGGGGCACCGGTACGGTCACAACACCGCATTCATCGCGCTCGAGATGCAAAAGCTCGGTCTTCAGTAAAGGCCGCCCTTTTCCATCCTCCTGGGGTTCTTCCGACGTGACCAGGACCAACGACTTGCCTTCGGCCGAAGACTGCTCATCCGCAAAAAAAGCCAAGCCGGGTGGAAGAGAAAACAACAAGGGTTTCTCAAAATCCATCGACGGCTCCATATGGATGACCATTTCCAGCCCCTCCGAAAAAACGGTGGCTCCGGCCAGTCTTGCTGTCTTGGCATCGTTTTCGACCAGAATCGTGACTGCGGTATCGACGGCAACCGCCCCCTCGGGAACAGAAATTTTAAAACCTGGGCACAACACATGCTCCGAGCCTTCTGCCCGGAGAACCAAATCAAAACGCCCGTTGTTGTCACGCACCCGATCTTGACAGCTCTCGTCGCCCATAGGGGGCGTCAAGCCCGCGCAGGCGGAGTCTTCGGTCAGGGGGGCTGACAGGGTCGTTCCGCTCTTGAGCGCCTTCCAGTTGACAAACAGGCTATCGGGGTCAATGCCCTCGCCTTTGACATAAACTCGAAAACCGGTCTTCTTCGCTTGATAGATGGCCGACGAGCCCACTGCACCCCGATGATTCAGTCCTTCGATGGAGGTAAAATAGTTGGGCGTTTTTGCGTGGTTACACGCTGAGCTGTCGATGTCCAAGAACCATGCACCCTCTCTAAAAGGTTTCCAGTCCGGGCTTCCGGCGCGCCCCGTGCATTGTTCGTCGCTTGGGGGCAGGTCCGCATGGGCGTTCCAGTTGATATGCCACTTGGCGTTGTTGGCCCGCTCGGGCGTCATCTTGTCCGAAAGAAGATAGACCCTGAAGCCCGTTGCGGTGGGCTCGTGAATGGCGGTTTCTCCCAGCGCTTTTGAATGCCCATAGAGGCCCCCCACGGAAGTAAAGTATCGCGGGGTTCGAACGTATCCGCAGGACCGGGTATCGACGTCCACGTAGACTGGCCCTCCGTCCGTTCGCCAATCGGTTTCACCGGGGGCGGTTTGGCCGGAGCACCGTCCCTCGGCGGTGGCCCCCGGCGCATTGGCCTCCCAATTGATGTGCCAGTTTTTCTCTTCCGCTTCGGCGGCCGTCACCGCGGTGTTGAGATACACTCGGAACCCGCCGGGCCTGGGGTCATACACTGCGGTGGCGCCTTCCGCCTCCCAATGGGACCGAACGCCACCGACGGAGGCCGTGTAGATCGGCGTTTCTTGATGCCCGCACGCTGAGGTGTCCATCGTCGTGTAAATGACCGTATCCGAAAAGCGGTACCACTCGGTCCCTCGGGGTTCTGTTTGGCCCACACAACGACGCAACCCAATCGATTCAATGTCGGCGCCGGCGGGCAACGCTTTGTAGTTGATAAACAGAGCTTCTGGATCGATCCCCTCACCCTTGACGTATACCCGAAACCCCGTCGAGGTCGCTTCATAGATGGCATCGGCGCCGATCGCGCGGCTGTGCGTTGTTCCTTCTAGAGAAGTAAAGTAGTGCGGAACTTCGCTGTACCCACAGGCAGAGGTATCGACTTTCAACGTGAACGCATCTTTGCCAAAAGGCTTCCAGTCTGGGGCACCACTACGACCGGTGCAAAGTGCCTTTTTAGGTTCCCCGCGACGAACCGCGTTCCAATTGATATGCCACATAAGTTTGTTGGCCATGGCTGGGGTAATGCCCGGGTACTCGAGGTCAATGCGAAAACCTTCTTTCGTCGGTTCGTGGATAGACGTTTCTCCAAGAGCCTTGGAATGGGTCCTCGTGCCACCCACCGATGCGAAATAGGACGGCGTTTCATCAAACGCACAAACGCTGCTGTCGATTTGTACGTAAATGCGACCCGGCCCGTCGGGAAGCCACGCCGTTTGACCCGCAGTCGTCTGACCGGCACACCGGTCTTGGGTCGACTTTCCCGCGACGTTTGCCTCCCAGTTCACATGCCACTTTCGCTGCTCAGCCTCCAACTCGGTCAGCTCGGTATTCACGTAGACCCAAAATTGCTGCGGGCCCGCATTGTAAATAGCTGTGGCCCCTTCCGCTTCCCAATGGGAACGGTTTCCTCCGATCGAGGTTGTATAGATGGGCGTCGACTGAAATCCACATTGCGACGTATCAACGATCGTATATATCGCCGTATCCGAAAAGCGTCGCCAATCCGTATTGTCCAAAGAGGTTCGTCCGGCACAAGGACTGGCCTGAGTCGATGGCGACACGGAGGTTGCGTGTCCTGGTTCTCGAGTTCGCGCCTGACAAGCAGCAACAAAGGCGAGCATGACCACACTTGGTTTGATCAAGCGTTGCGCGCGAGCGTGCATTGAGTAAAGAGACCCAACGATGACGGGGCCCATGCCCGACAGGGTGCAAAAACGGTCATTTTTCATGAAAGAGAAAAAAGCAAGGCATATGCCACCATCTTGGTGTCCGAATAGGCACAAGCTTTGGACCCCGTACGACATCAGCCCCTGTCAGGTTTACCGTGCAACTCGGATCTCCAGGCGCATTTCGGCTTCACCGGGCCCCCGTCGAGACAAGCCTGGGCCCCAGGGCCCACTGCCACCTCACTCGCAAGAGCCAAGCGCGCCCGTTCATGTCGACGCCAGCCCACCCATGTGGGATACCGGCGGACACCCGGCCCTCGAATGAAGCCCACGCCTATGGAACACCCGAAGGACACTGCAGGCCCCGAGGAGCTCGAAATCATGGGAAATCGAGTGCTTGCTTGGCGCCATCAACATCTTTCGTCGCCCATCGTTTTCCTTCATGGGTTCACCGGTGGACCTGAAAGCTGGGCGCCGCTCATCGAAGGCCTGGTTGAACGCCCATCGCGCACGGCCTTCGCCCTAACTTTGCCGGGACACGGAAAAGGCGCAGAGGTCCTCGCCAGCACCGCGTGCTTCGAGACCGCAGTCGATGATCTCGCCCGGGTGGTCGACGGTCTGAATCCGAGGCCCGACACCCTGGTGGGCTACTCGATGGGCGCCAGAGTGGGTCTGGCTATCCTCCTAAGGCACCCTAGACTTTTCAAAAAAGCATCCCTACTTGGCGTTCATGCAGGGCTGACATCCGACCAAGACCAGCGAAAGCGGCAAGAAGATGACGAACAGTGGGCCAAGCATTTAGAGGACCACGGCATCGATTCGTTTGTCGATGCGTGGGCGCAACATCCTATTTTTCGAACCCAGCGAAAATGTACAAAAGAGATCTTGCAAGCACAGGAAACGATCCGGAGGAACCACGGCGCCTATGCCCTGGCGAGTGCGCTCCGGGTACTCGGACTCGGGCGAATGGGCAACCTATGGCCGCTGTTGCCAAAGCTTCAACCCCATCTCCAGTTGATTGTGGGCAACGCGGATCAGAAGTTTCTTCGAATCGGAGGTCAGATTCGTGCCGCCGTGCCTTGTTGCCGCTTGGACGTGATTGAGGGCGCGGGGCACAATGTATCGCTCGAAGCCCAAGACCAGCTTCGAACGCTCCTTCTCCATTTTTGGCAGGCGCCCCCAAAACGCACCTAGAAGGGCACACGCGCATTCAGGCCACGCGCGTTTCGGCTTCCTCTTCCTCGTGGGCCTCCTTGAGCTCAGTCGTCACGAGGCCGATCAACTCCGAGGCCACCGCGAGGATCTGTTCATTCGGCATACCCTGACCTTTCAGCTCCCGGAACAGAGTCCGAGCCACCGTCTTGGCACCATGAACGTCTTTTCCGACCCGGGAAAGAATACGTTCTCGTGGCCGGCCATTGGTTGTTGCGTGCATCCTGCTCCCAAGACCTCTCAAGCCCCGTACCGCTCTGGAAGTTCTGAAATCATTGGCTTTTTTAATTCCGACTGAGCGGTCGTGTGAGTAGTTCCGCGCGCACCGCGAACGAACTTTCGCACCGTGCGGGATCACGTCGTACTGCGTTATGTGGGTTACCAGCTTAGGGTAAACAGACGCCTCCGGGTCACCCGACTACCCGGCGCGATCGCGGTGATGGGCCAAGCGCGGCTCCGGAACAAATCGACCCGTGGCTTCTAGGCGCTTGCGGATATCCGGGTTTTCATCGAGATAGGCCTGCAGGCTCTCCTCGCTGATTTCGATGACCAAGGGACGGTCCGAGACCTCGGCCTGGCACCCCAGACGAGAAGGGAGACGAACATCGAAGGCCAGATCCAGCCGATCGGCTTCTCGGTCCGACATGTCTTCAAGACTATCGAGCCCCTCGAGCACGTACACGTGGCAGGTCGAACACCCACACACCCCACCGCAGTTGGAGCCCACCGGCATCCCGTGGGCCTCAGCAACCTCGAGTACCGTATGGCCGGGCACCGCTTCACAATCGAAGTCGCGCTCCAGCAGACGGTTCTTCTTGAATTTCACGCGCGGCATCGTTTTCCCCTTTGACTCCTCAGCCCAACGCTTGGCGCTCATCGTAGACGGGCGCCTCGTGCTCGTGAACCAGATCCGCGCCAAGGAAAAAACCGTCCACGGCGTCGGTGAGTTCAGGCAGGGTCTCCACCCGCGTCGCACGTTCGCGAAAAGCCGCCCCGCCTCGAAGACCGCGGCTGTACCAGATCAAGTGCTGACGAAAACGCCGGATGGCCCTTTTCTCATCGCCCACGTGTTCGAGATGAGAAGCGAGGTGGCGCCGCACCAAAGCCACCCGAGCCTTTCGTGTCGGCTCGGACGGCTCCGCTTGCCTGGCCCACTTCGCATGGAGCGCCTGAAAGATCCACGGGTTGCCGAGGGCAGCACGACCGATCATCACCGCATCGGCGCCAGTTTCGAAAACCACGCGGTCCGCGTCCTCTGGGGTTCGGATGTCACCGTTGGCGATGACGGGGACCGAAACGGCCGCCTTCAGCGCCTGAATCAACCCCCAGTCTGCCGAACCCGAGTACCCCTCGGTTCGGGTGCGCGGGTGAATGGCGATGGCCGCTGCCCCCGCATCTTCAAGCCGACGCCCAAGTTCAGGAGCGTTCCGCGACCCGTGATCCCAGCCCGCCCGCACCTTGGCGGTCACCGGAACATCCTCCCCAACATGGGCCCGAATCGCGCGCACCACCGCCTGGGCTCGATCCGGATCACACATCAAAGCCGACCCGGCCCCGGTTCGCGTGACCTTTTTGACCGGGCAGCCCATGTTGATGTCGATGATTTTGGCCCCACGCTCGACCGCAATGCCGGCCGCAAACGCCATCGATGACGGTTCACCCCCGAAAATCTGGACGGAGAAGATCGGTTCATCACGCGGGTCGTGACGAAGATAGGCCTCCGTCCTCGTGTTTTTGAACTGGAGCCCCTTGGCGCTCACCAACTCCGTAGGCGCCAAGCCGGCGCCAAACTCGAGGGCAATGCTGCGAAACGGGGCCTCCGATACGCCAGCCATCGGAGCCAAAACAATGGGGATGGGAACGCGGTAGCGACCAATCACAAGCGGGCCTAGGGACGAAAGCCCACCAGGCCGATGGAAACCCGTTGACATCATCTGATCCGTGAAAAGGCCGCCGCAGTATAGCGTGGATCCCGAATATTGGTCAGGACTTCTCTGATTTTTTTCCCTGGCGCACAAAGGCTGCCGTTTGGCGCAAACCCGAGCGTCGCGCCGAGCCCACCGCAAAAGTCACCGGAGTGACCGCGTAGGTTCGCTTTCCGTAGCGCTTGAGGGCCTGCGGGTTGATTTCGACCCCAAGGCCCGGGGCCGTGGGGACCAAAACCGTGCCATCGGACTCAATGGACAGAGGCTGCGCCAACAGGGCATCACGATGCTCGGGAATCAACGCCGGTGGCTCCCAAGGGAACTCGATGGGGCTGGGTTTTTTTTCGTCCACCGCTTGCCCCCACCCCACCAAGCAATGGAGGTTGGCAGCCAACCCCAAGCCGTCGCTGTGGCAAGAGGGCGACACCCGAAGGCCGTGGCGCTTGGCCAGCCTCATGGTCCGGACCACACTCCCCAGGCCAGCAAACACCGCGTCTGGCGTCAGAACCGAAAAACAGCCGAGATGGACCAGCATCTTGAGCGCGCCAAAATTCAGTGCCAAATCGCCCCCGGCCACCGGAAGCCACCCCTCCTCGCGAAGCGTACAAAGTGCCTCCCAAGCCTCATCGCCGAGTGGTTCTTGGACCCAGTCAAAACCCGCGTCCGCAGCCTTTTCGAGAAACCGGCGCGCGCGCGGCACATCCCACCTGGGCCCCTCCTCAACCAGCGAGACCACCGAAGCCTGGCGGGCATGGGCCATCAGACCAAATTCCGGTCCGACCACCTGACGTGCCATCGTCAGTTGTTCCCAGTCTTCTTCTTCTCGAAAAGCATGGACTGGAATTTTGGCCGCCCGAAAACCGAGGCGCTGAGCCCGCTCGAGGGACTCGGCCCGCACCTTCGGACGCCGCAGCTCTCGAAACGAAGCGTACGCCGGAACCCGGGTCGGAACCGGGCTATCCGGCGGCGCCTGAAGCCGCTCACTGATGAGTCGATGAAGCGGCACGCCCCGGGCCTTGGCCGCCAAATCCCAAAACGCGATCTCCATCCAGCCGTTGCGCCATCCGAGATACGCCGCCTGACGGAGCCGCTCCCGCACCGCATCGACATCGTAGGGATCGATCCCCACCAAGAACTGACCGATGAACGCCCCGAGACCGTCACGTTCACGCCCAAACGCCGGACCGGTGGCCGCACCGCGAAGGCCATCTTTGGTGGTCACCGACAACAGGGTGTAGCACTGCCGATACTGCGGATACCCCGGAATCCACGCCGGAAATAAGGCGGTCGGGAAGGGAACATCCACATGGTAGAGCTCGATGCGCTCAATTCGGCCGGGCCCCACCAACAACTTGGCGCCTAAGGTGGGACAACCGGCGCTGGAGGTCAACGGTTGGTCGCCGGACGCCCAGCCGGGCCCACCGGCCATGCCCCTCCAAGCGGGAATCCCAGCCCCTGACTCGCGGGCACCGCATCTTCAAACCGCCTTTTGCCAACTTGACCACCTATCCGCCATCTGGAACCGTCCGGCCCCAATCATGAGCAATCGACTCGCGTCCATCATTCTCGCAGCGGGACAAGGTACCCGCATGAAATCAGGCCACGCCAAGGTTCTCCACGCCGTGGGCGGGGAAGCCATGGTGGCCTATCCCATTCGCCGCTCCCTCGAACTTTCGGCCGATCCGATCGTGGTGGTGGTGGGGCACCAGGCCGACGCGGTCCAGGCGTCGGTCCAGACCATGTTCTCACACAAGATTCGCTTTCAAACTCAGGCGACCCAACAGGGCACCGGGCACGCCGTCATGGAGGGACTGAAAGCCCTTAGAGGCTATCGAGGTGGGGTGCTGATTCTGTCCGGGGACGTGCCCCTACTGAAAAAGAACACCCTCCGGCGGCTGGTCCGCCAGCTGAAAAAACACCCCCTCAGTCTGGTCACCACCGTCCTCGAAGATCCCACGGGCTACGGGCGCGTGATCCGCGACCCCTCGGGTCGCTTCCTCCGCATCGTAGAGCACAAAGATGCCACCGATGAAGAACAAGAGGTTCGAGAGATCAACGCCGGAATCTACGCCGTCGATTTTGCCCTCCTGAAACGGGCACTCAAGACGATTCGAAACGACAACACCCAAGGCGAATACTACCTGCCAGACATCATTCCTTATATCATTGGGCGCGGCCACGACGTGGGGTCGGTCATCGTCGACGACCCCAACGAAGTGCGCGGGGCCAACAACCGAGCCCAACTCGCAGAACTCGAAGCGGTGCTCCGAAGCGAAATCAATACCCAGTGGATGCTCTACGGGGTGACGATGGTCGATCCCCAAAACACGTACATCGGCAGCCAGGTCAAGCTCGGACGGGACACCGTCATCGAGCCCGGAGCGTGCATTTTTGGAAACAGTGTCATCGGCCCCAACTGTCGAATCGGCGCCGGCGCCGTCATCACCAACACCCGCATGGGCAAGGAGGTGACCATCAAACCCTATTCGGTCATTGAGGAGGCTTCGGTCCGAAAAGGCGCCGTCATCGGTCCCTTCGCCCGCATCCGACCGGGCGCCGAAATCATGGACGATGCCCGCGTCGGCAACTTCGTCGAGCTCAAAAAAACCAAACTGGGCAAAGGCGCCAAAGCCGGCCACCTCGCGTACCTCGGCGACACCGAAATCGGTGACGACGTCAACATTGGCGCCGGCACCATCACCTGCAACTACGACGGCTACGGAAAATACCGCACAACCATCGGGGCCAACGCTTTTGTCGGCTCCAACACCACCCTGGTCGCGCCCCTCGAGGTGAAAAAGGACGCCTACGTGGCCGCCGGAAGCACCATTACCGAATCGGTGGGTCCCCACGACCTCGCCTTCGGGCGCGCCAGACAGATCAACAAAAAGGGGCGCGCGAAACAAATCCGAAAGCAAGCGCGGGACGCGGCCCAAAAGGCCCCCAAATAGCGCCGACAAAAAAGACCCGCGGGTATGTAGCCTCGACTTCCTTGGGCAAAATCCCGAAGCGCACCGGCTTGGTTCCGAATCCGTCGGCGTGGTGTGGGTAAGCGGAGGCCCTGTGGCCTGTTGCCCACCCACCACCCGCCTGGAGCGTCTCCCAAAACCCAAAGAAACGGGCTTCCTGGGCGTCGGGGACCTTTCTTGCTACGATTTCGACCATGTGCGGAATCGTAGGCTACATTGGAAACCGAGATGCGACCGAGATCATCGTCGAAGGACTGAGACGTCTCGAGTACCGAGGCTACGACTCAGCGGGCGTCGCCATCATCGACAACCACAAGACCTCCATTCGGCGCGCAGTCGGCAAACTGAGAAATCTGGACAAGTCTCTGTCGGAAAAACCGCTCAAGGGCACGGTCGGCATCGGACACACCCGCTGGGCGACCCATGGACGGCCGTCTGAAGAAAATGCCCACCCCCACGAAGTGGACGGCATCACGGTGGTCCACAACGGCATCATCGAAAACCATCTTCAACTCAAGCAGCGCCTCGAACAGCTCGGGAACGCGTTCAAAAGCGAAACCGATACGGAGATCATGGCGCACCTGGTGGCCGAAGAGGTCAAACAAGGTAAAGACCTGGTGACCGCAGTCCGCGACGCCCTCAAGCCCGTGCGAGGCGCCTACGCCTTTGTCATTCAGTCGAGCGCAGAACCCAACAAAATCGTCGCGGCCAAAAACGCCTCGCCCATTGTGATCGGCATGGGCGAAGGCGAAAACTTTGTGGCGTCCGACATTCCGGCCTGCCTCGAACACACCCGGGACTTCGTGTTCCTTAAAGATGGACAGCTGGCCATCATCACCCGAGAAAACATCGAGGTCACAAGGCTTGATGGCGAACCAGCCGAGTACCAAAAACGCCGCATCGACTGGTCCCCGGTCATGGCCGAAAAGGGTGGCCACAAACACTTCATGCACAAGGAGATCTTCGAGCAGCCCACGGCCATCGCCGACACCATCCGTGGCCGGGTATCGATGGAAGATGCCCGAGTACACTTGGACGGCATGAACCTCAAGAACATTGGTGACCTGAAGCGATTGGTGATCACCGCCTGCGGGACGAGCTTTCATGCCGGCATGGTGGGCAAATTCATGATCGAAGCCCTGGCCCGCATCCCAGTCGAATGCGACCTCGCCAGCGAATTTCGCTACCGAAACCCCGTCATCAACCAACATACCGGGCTTTTGGCCATCTCCCAGTCCGGCGAAACCGCCGACACCTTGGCCGCCATCAAAGAAGCCAAAAGACAGCAAGGGACCAGCTTCGCCATTTGCAACGTCATCGAATCTTCCATCGCCCGCGAGTGCATGGAGTCGGGCGGTGTCATGTACACCCACGCCGGACCCGAAATCGGGGTCGCCTCCACCAAAGCGTTCACCACCCAGCTGGTTGCACTCTATCTTCTGGCCATCTATCTTGGCCGAGAACTCGGCACCCTGGACAAACAACAAGCGCAAGAGTGTTTGACCAGGCTGCGCGAGGTCCCTCAACAAATCGAACGAGTCCTGGCTCGAGAAGCCTCGCTCATCGCCATTTCCCGCCGCTACGCCAAGGCCCGAGACTTTCTCTACCTCGGCCGGGGCCCAAACTTCCCCATCGCCCTGGAAGGCGCCCTCAAGCTCAAAGAAATCTCGTACATCCACGCCGAAGGATATGCGGCGGGTGAGATGAAACATGGCCCCATCGCCCTCATCGACGAAAACATGCCCACCGTCGGCATTGCCACCCAAGGCCCGTTTTACGAAAAAACGGTATCCAATCTTGAAGAAGTCCGCGCCCGAGAGGGCAAACTCATCGTCGTCGCCACCGAGGGAGACTCGAAAATAGCCCACGTGGCCGACGACGTCTTTCTCGTCCCCAAAAACGACCCCCTCATCGACGCCATCATCACCGTGATCCCCATGCAACTCATCGCGTACCACATTGCCGATCTCAACGGCACCGACGTCGATCAGCCGCGAAACCTCGCCAAAAGCGTCACGGTGGAATGATGTGAGGCCGCGGCCGGTCCTTGACTTCGGACCGGGCCCCGTAAGGCCGAATAGACGGTGACTGAAGCTTCGCACGCCGACGGCCTGCGCGTAGGGTATCGAGGGCAGCCGGGGGGCCCGTTACGCTGAAGTCAGCCGTCGATGATGCGGTTGAGGGTTGCGCTCGGGCGCATGGCGGCGTCGGCGAGTTTATCGTCGGGCCGAAAGTAACCCCCGAGCGCGACCGGCTTGCCTTCGGACGCACGGAGCTCTTCGACGATTTGGGGTTCGTTTTCGGCAAGCGTCTTTGCCACTTTTTCAAAATGCGCCTTGAGGGCGGGGTGTTTGTCTTGGGCGGCAAGGGCCTGGGCCCAATAGAGGGCAAGATAAAAGTGGCTGCCTCGGTTGTCGAGTTCGTGGACCTTGCGAGACGGGGACTTGTTGGACATCAGGTACTGGGTACAAGCTTCTTCCAAGGCTTGCCCCAAAAAACGGGCTCTCGGGTTGTGGCGTCGCTCGTCGAGGTGCTCGAGGGATGCCGCCAGCGCCAAAAACTCACCCAAGGAGTCCCAGCGAAGGTGACCTTCTTTTTCGAATTGCTGGACGTGCTTGGGCGCGGAACCGCCGGCACCGGTTTCGAACAAGCCCCCCCCGTTCATGAGGGGGACGATGGATAGCATTTTGGCGCTGGTCCCCACCTCGAGGATGGGAAACAAGTCGGTGAGATAGTCACGAAGCACGTTGCCCGTCACCGAAATCGTATTCTCACCCTTGCGCATGCGTTCGAGGCAAAAATGGGCGGCCTTAGGCGGCGCCAAGGTATAAAAGGACAGATCCCGGGTGTCGTGTTCCTTGAGGTACACCACCACCTTCTTGATCAATTCTGAATCGTGCGCCCGGTCCAGGTCGAGCCAGAAGACCGCCGGAACCATCTCGGCACGGGCGCGCCTCACCGCCAGCTGCACCCAGTCCTTGACCGCTTCATCCTTGGTTTGGCACGCCCGCCAAATGTCGCCCTTCGCCACTTCGTGGCTCATGAGCGTCGTGCCCGCTTCGTCTACGATACGAATCTGGCCGTCCTTCGCGACCTCGAAGGTCTTGTCGTGAGAACCGTACTCCTCCGCTTTTTTGGCCATCAAACCCACATTCGAGACCGTGCCGATAGTGGCGGGGTCGAGCGCGCCGTGTTCTTTGCAGTCGTCGATCACGGACTGGTAAATGCCGGCATAGCTGCTGTCGGGAATGACCGCTTTGGTGTCTTGGAGCTCCCCGGCCGCGTTCCACATTTTGCCCGAATCCCGGATCATGGGAGGCATGGAGGCATCGATGATCACATCGCTCGGGACGTGAAGATTGGTGATGCCTTTATCGGAGTTGACCATCGCCAGGGCCGGCCCCGCTTCGTAAGCCACCCGCAGATCCGCTTCGATCGCTTCTTGGGTTTCTTTGTCGAGGCCCTTCAGCTTGGACTCCAGATCGGCCAGGCCGTTGTTCGCGTCAAACCCGAGCGCATCCAAACGGGCACCATGCTTTTGAAAGAGGGCTTGAAAAAACGTGCGCACCACGTGACCAAAAATGATCGGGTCCGAGACTTTCATCATGGTGGCCTTGAGATGCAACGAAAACAAGAGACCCGTTTTTTTGGATTCTTGGAGGGCTTCTTCGATGAACGCCACCAGCGCTTCTTTTTGCATCACCGAGGCGTCAAGAATCTCTTGGTCCAAAAGCGGGATGCTGTCTTTGAGAACGGTCACCGCGCCCTGTCGGTCGACGTGCTCCACCCGCACCTTGGTGGCTTTTTCCACGGTGACCGATTTTTCGTTGCTGCGAAAATCACCCGACGACATCGTCGCCACATGGCTTTTCGAGGACGATGACCATGCCCCCATGCGCGGCGGGTGGGCCCGGGCGTGTTCCTTCACCGCCTTCGGCGCGCGGCGATCGGAGTTGCCCTCACGCAGAACCGGATTGACCGCACTGCCTTTGATCTTGTCATACCGCGCCTTGACGGCACGCTCATCATCCGTTTGGGGCTCCTCGGGGTAGGCCGGCACCGCGTAGCCCTTCTCTTGGAGTTCGGCGATGGCGCGCTTCAACTGAGGGACCGACGCGCTGATGTTGGGCAGCTTGATGATATTGGCCTCGCGCGTTTTCGCCAGCTCCCCCAACGCCTGAAGCGCATCTTCGGCTTGTTGCTCCGGAGGCAGCCTATCGGAAAAGCCCTGAATAATGCGCCCCGCCAAGGAGATGTCACGCAGCACCACCGCCACATCCGCTTCCGCCAGGAAAGACCGGATGATCGGGAGCCACGACCGGGTGGCCAGCGCGGGCGCTTCATCGGTTTGGGTGTACATAATGGTCGGTTGTTCGTTCATGTCGTTTCTTCTGCCTGATGCGATAGGCCGCAATCACCGGCGCTCAGCGCCACTGGGTTCAGGCCGACCTTGGCACATCGTAGTCATGGGCGAAACCCGTTTCCGCGCCGGGTGGCCGGAGAACAAGGCCAAAGGGGGCAGGCCCTACTGGCCACCAACACCCGTCCGGAAGTGGTTCGGCCCCGCGCCGTCAAGCGGGCATCGTCAATTGCCGGTGTCCGGGCTGAAAGACACTTTTGTGGGCAAGCTACGAAAGCCAGGCTTTGACTCAGAAACGGGCTTGACGGCCATCACTGCAATATAGTCACCACCCGAGGGAAGGAAGTTTTGGACCAAGGGATCCAGCGTTGTTTCCACGGATACCCGCTCGCCCAGGGCTTTGTAAGGCACCTTAAATTTAGCTGATCGACCGTCTTTCGACACATACACCTCCCCACCGGGCCAAGTATCTTTATCGACAAACGCCCCGGAACGATAACTGTCATCGTACGTGGGCTCTCAAACCATCGGCGCACCACACCCCGCTCGATCGCCCGAAGTCAATAGGTATTGCAAAAGCCCCTCGGGTGAATCGGGGGCGGGAAGAATCAATCGAAAAGCGCTGCCGCCTGAATCTTCTGCCACGCCTGGTACTCGGCCAGCCTAATCCGGTACCTGGCGATGTTTCCAGGGTGGAGCATCGCAAGATCCCTCAGGACCATGTCTACAAACGCGTCCGCGTCGTCCGCCGGTATCCCGACCGTGAGGCTCGACGCGCGCAGGCTCCGCCGGTCGGGTTCATCGCAACCCTTCACGATGTCTCTCACTGCTAAGGACAAGTGCTCACGATACCTCAGCCTGAGAGGATCGGGTTCACGAACGGTCTCTTTTATGGCGGCGTATTGATGGCAGGAGCGTTCGTAGGCCCAGGTAAATACATCGCGAAGCAATTCAATCCGACCGAGCTCGTACACGCCGAGGGTCCCTTCGACATAGGCACGTTCGGGCACATCGATGAAGGACAACGGAACCAGGTTTCGTCTGATGAGGGGAATATTGGCAGCGAGCCGCGACACGCGTTTATTCACGTCGACAAAAGCCTGAAGATACGGCAGGTGAACCATCACGAAGAAAGCTTGCTCAAACGGGTCTTCGATAGCTTGTGCCTTCTCCAGTATAACGTCGAAAAGTCGCTCTAACTCCTGGGGCACGCTGAGCGGCTGATAAACCGTTCCGCTGACTTGGACGATCCGCGTACGTAGCCGTCCTGCCTCGGTTGGATCGTGGAGGAGGTTGTCTGCCAGAGCCGCATGGAGGTTCTTGAGAGTAAACCGGTTGAAGCCTACGGAGTCCGCGTTGTCGATCAGCAGCTCGATTGCCGCCTTGTGATTGAGGATCATCTGGGCCTCGGTGCGGTCTTTCCCCTCGGCCGCCTGACCAAACTGAATCAACTGCATCGTATCAAGCCGCGTGTATGTATTCCCTTCCAGGCGGCTAGACGCCCACGACAGGTCGATGAGGAGCCGATCCAAAATCGAACGGGCGTAGGTACCAGCGGGTCGCTCATGGCCTTCGACCGCACCCATGCTCTGGAGATGAAGCCGTGTCTTCAGATGGAGATAGCGACTTTCGTTCGGGGTGTAGGCCTCAAGGAGAGTCCTGTCGTACGGAACCGGTCTTCGTTCGTGAATGGGACTCCGCACGAGATCACGAATCTCCGCTCCATCCACCGACACAGGCACATATGGGTCACCATGGAAGGGTCCGACTGGTTTCTTCGCCGCCTTGTACCGCAGACTTCGACCGGCCCCTTCGATCTCAACGATGCCTTGGCCCTCCAACAGTTTGAGCCGTCGCTGAAGGGTGCGCTTGCTCGCTTGGGGGAATTCTCGCAACACCCCAGCCATGCCCTCTGGCCCATGGCGCGACAGGAACTCCGTGAGGCGTTCATTCAGGTTCTCTGGCAGCTTTTTTGGCACGATCAGTCTATCTAAGACACATCTTATTGGGCTCGTAACCCTCTGTAATATCAAGATAAGTCAATGTCTCGTACCGAGATGCGTCATTTTTTTGCGCGATGATTGACGAAGAATCGTCTGGGCCTGTTCTAGATCGTGCCATTTATTGGCACGATAAACAAACAAAGAATGACGCGAATACCGACTAACTATGCCATTTATTGGCGCGATGACAAGGATCGTCCTCGGCAAAAGGCCATTCGGCCCCACTCGATGGCCAAAGCAAGGGAAACTGAAGGAGAAAAAAGTCGTGACCAGAGGCGCTCTTCTTGAATCACCCTGGGGGGATTCTGAGGGACGGCTCGCTCGCTACGGCGTCCAGGGGACGCCCAAGGTCACGCCGCCGTGGTAGGTTCCGTGGTTGCCGCCTTTGAGGTCTATGGCCACCGAGCCGCTTTGTTCGTCGAGCGGCCAATACCCCACCACTGAAGGCTCGCTCAGCACCAGGTCATCGTACGCGGCGGTGCCAACGGCCAAGTAGTGCTCGCGAATTTGGGCGTCGCTGAGGGTGCCCTGGTAGATGGCGAATCGGGCGATGGCACCGTAAAAATAGCTGTTGTTGCCTGCGTCCCGGGTCCCGATGCGAAACGGGGAGTCCTTGTTTTCAGGATTGATCACGATCTTCCGCTTCGTCCAATCCAGGGGGGCCCGGTCGCGGAGGACGCCGTCCCGATAGATGGCGGTATGCGTCATATCGACGGTGCCCACGTAGTAGATCCATTCTCCCGCGACCAGATCATCTTGGAAGTAACTCCCCACCCCGAGACCCCCGGGTGGATTGAACATGTACCAGCTGACGCGGTTCTTCCTTTCCACAATGTTGTCGAGGGAGTAGATGCGACACGCCGACTCGCGCTGGCCCGGGACTTCGCCTTTTCCACACCAGTGCACGTAGCCGTCCATTTCGGCGGTGGGAAAAACCAAACTCTGAGGCCGAATCCATGCCTCGACCGTCAGCGCGCCGCCCTCGGGTCGGGAGTACGCGTCGTGGTCCGGAATCTCGACGTAGCCGCCCTGGCCATCGAAGTCAGCCGCCAACCACGTCGAACGCGCCAGCGAGAAGGGCTGAGGCATTTCGTACACCACGCAGTCTTCACCGGGCTCACAGCATGCGGCGTCAAACCATCCGGGGGGCACGACGGTCGTTTCCAGGTTGGACACGTTGGCATAGGCCAAGGCCTCAAGGGTGCAATAGGACCGGTTGGTCATCTGGCTTCGAAGCTCAGTCGTCCATCCATCTGGAAGGGCGCCCCACAGCGCCCGACCCATCACCGCGCAATTTTGGGCGAGGCGCGTGGATACGGGGTGCGCAGCTTCTCGGCTGTTGATCTGACGCGAAACGTCGAGCAAAACGCGGCTGACGCCGGACAGAAGCAAATTTTGGTAGGCCAAAAAGCAGGCATCCCGAGACGCACCCGGCCCGAAGCCCTCACAAAGCGCCACCACTTGACGGTCCAAAGACGGTCGGTGGCCCGCCCCGTGCTCCAGTTCGGGCGAGCAGGCCTCGGCCGCGAAAGGATTGGCCTTCTTCGCCGCCAAAAACACGCGGTTAAACGTCTGATGAAGCTCCGAAGGAACCTCTGGTTCAGTCTGAGCCGAAGCGAATTGGATCCCAAACCCAAAAGGGTCGCCGAGCTCGAGACCCGCCGCTTCTCGCTCCACATTCTTGGAAATGGGCGGGACCAACGTCGACCGCCCAATCGCTTTCACCCGACTCACAGCGCCCATGGGCAAAAGCGCCCCACCGGGCGCCGACAGGGACACCGGTAAGGGCGAGGCGAAACGCGCACCCGGAGCGCCGCGAGCCGAGACAAAGGCCTGACACGCGTCTATGTCTTGCCCCAGGTCCAAAAGCCCATCAACCACCGCGAGCGCTGCCACCTCCTCGCCGAGCAGTCCTCGAAGATCGACGAAAGTCGACGCGATCGAGCGTAGACGATCACCTTCACTTTTGGGGAAGTTGGTCGTTGCGGCCAAATGCCGCATCTTTTGTACATCGCCCATGGGATCTTCTAGACTTGCTTGAAGTTCACGTTGCCTCAAAAGCAAACCTTCCACTTCGTCGGCCGCGTCCATGCAGCCCCTGCCCCGAAGCACCTCGGGGAGGTCGACCGACGCCTCCGACACCTTCCGGGATTTACGCATGACCATTTGCAATTGCCCATAAAACGCGTCCAAGTCCGCGATATGCCACACCCGCCATGCATGAAGGAGGGCGTCGAAGTCGACGTCCCAGACCTCTAAGGAAAGGACCTGAAGAACGATACCGGAGCCGGTCACGTTGCGTGCTTCCTGTGCCAGCTCATCTTGACTGTGGCCGTAGGCTTCGAAGGCCCCTGGGGAGTCACCCCCGGTCAGGCCAGCTTTCCCAGACCGGAGATCCTCGACCACGCCGGTGAACGTATCCGCAAGCGTCCGGTGGCTGTCGCGGGTTCTCGCCAAGTACGCGAGCTGAGTCTCGGCCGCGAAAGCGCGTTCCTCGTCACCAGCATCACGAAGGGCACGGGGCAATTCAGCGTACGCTTTGCGCAAGGTCTCCGCCACCGAGACCACCTCGCGCGCGACCGTAACGGAGTCTTGTAGGCCGCTCGCAACCGCCTCGATTCGCGCTTCGGGAGTGGCCGGTTCGGTCGCTACGACGCGAACCTCCTGGACCCATGACGGATCATCCCCGCAGCCGCCATAGGGCTCGGGAGGTGAAGACCCAAAACGAAGCTCCGCCAAAAGTTCAGAAGCCTCGCGCGCCGCCATCGTTCTCACCACTTCCCAAGGGTCGACGCGCACCAAGACTTCACGGTCGGAAACACGCATGGGCTCCTCGAGCCACCGCCCCCCGTCTACGGCACATACCCACCCGTCAGACTGGGCTTCCTCGAGAAATTCAAGCGTGACGTGATGTTCTTCTACATCGAGTGCGCCGTGCGCATTCAGACGGAATTCAAGGGCGGGCTTTCTGAAACCCGTAGGCGACACGGGATCGAGGACCAGAATGCCCGCCCCCATCAACCACTCGATGCCAAAGGCAAACTCAGCATCGGACATGTGGCCGTCGGCCCACCACCCTGCCCGCTCACGCACCCATTCAGGGATCGTGGTCTGGTCATCGGCCCCGGGCGCCGCGCCTTGCTTCTTTGGAATCTCAATGACCTTCTGGGTCAGCAAATACCGGATGCCGGTCAAAAACGCTTCGTCTTCGATCACGCGGTCGGCCCACCACCTTGCGTTTTTGCGAATCCACGACGGTATCTTGACTTCCCCATCCTCCGTCGCCTCCATCAGCTCCACAACCCCCAAAGACGGCGAGGTGGCCAACGCCGTACGGAGGGCACAAGCGGAAAACGGGCAAAGCACACTCGAGGCCGGTGCATTCAGGGCATCGTAGACGTCTATGAACCAGATCAGGGCAGTGCTCGAAGTCAGCTGGGTGGAAAGATCGATGATACGCTGGCTCGAATACGGAAACCCATGATCGACGACAAAGGCCTGCACACCCGACCAAAGCGCATCGGCTTCGTCCCGAAAAAACGAGGCCTTGGGGTGCGAGGGCGCATGATCCGCAAACGCCAACAGTCCCAAAATCAAGCCGGTCGTGGCTTCCAAGTGATACGATTCGGTTTGGAGATCACTCGCCGCGATGTATCGGTCCTCAAACCCATCGAGAAAATAGTGCGCACCGTAGTAGGCCCGACCCCCGAAGACGATTTGGCGGGCAAATGCGAGCACCGTAAATTCGAGACACCGCGCCAAACCGTCCGTGTACACTGGACCGGGCAAAGCTTCATAGTCGACCGCAAGCGAAAGCCAGCTGCAGTTGTCGATGGCAACGTGGGGCGACCGATAAAAATGGAGCGCGCCTCCGGGTCCCCCAAACCGCGCATCGGCCACGTCCCCGAATGCTTGCGATCCCGGAGCCAAAAGCCCTCCGGTCGCCGCCCGACCCCAATCCCCCTCTTGAAGCGCAGCTTGGATTTGGACCGCTTTGTCGCTTTTTGAAGACGCGCGCAAAAGCGCATCGTTCAGATCTCGCCGCCATCGGCTGGCTTCCTGATCCCACAGAACGTAAAACAACCCGTCCCGAATTTGGTCGCGCCAAGCCTGGAGGTGAGCCACATTGGACAAACCGAGCGCCTCAGTGTGGTTGAGCGCCTGCTTCAGCACGCTCAAGACGTCCACGTTGTGTTCGGTCACCACATTCTGAGCCCGCATTTCTTTTTTGAGGGCGACAAACTCGACAGGCGAGAGGATCTTATCCGATTTCGGTGCGGGTGAAAACGCGTCGGAGCCCAAAGTTGCGTATGTTCGCTTAATGACCGGAGGCGAGGTTTCATTGAACTTCGTGTACCCGAGGGCATCGAGCACATCGTAGTAGTCCCAAGCCTCACCCTCGATCCCCGCGCGGCGCCCATCATCAAAAACGATGTTCAAAGGATCGGGAGCATGATTGAGACCGATGGCAGTCCAACCTGCAGTCATCAAGCTCACGGCACGCCCGTCTCCCGTCGCCCCGGACCACCGATGAACCTCAAGGCCCAAAAGCGCGTCGCGATAGCACTGCGTGATCTTGGCCCGAAGCGCAGGCACATTCTGACTCGCCTCCGAGATCAAAAAGGCACCGAGACCATGGATCACCCAAGCGGTGGCCCCGGTCACCAGGCGAACGTCCCTCCAAGAATCCCCCCGGGTGTTCCAAGAAAAAGGCCAGCCTTTGATCACCGTTTTCCCGCCATGGGTTCCCCGGTGGGCTTGCTGACACAGCGCCTCGGCCAACACCTGGGCCCGCGTTGCGCTTTCAGGCGTTCCCTCGCGGGCGTACTGCGCCAGGGCGATGCCTTGCGTATACGCCCACACGCGCTCGAAGGCCGCCAAGGTTTTTGCGTCGTCTACCTGACCCCGTGATGGAGGTCCCTGGGAGTCCAGGGTGTACTCCACTTGATAGGGCGCACGCCAAAGGGACGCACGCATCCATTTCGCTTTTTGATAGTTGCCTTCGGCCGCAGCCGAAAACACGGGCACTTCGGCGTCTTCTCTAAGCAGCGGGATCACTTCCTCGCCCGCCTGTTTCGGAGCGGAACCCACACCGTCCGAAGCCACAAGCCGAACGTGCCCCCCCGGCCCCACAAGCAAAGCACTCTTTTCGGGATCGGCGTAGACCGTGGCAAGTCCCGAGACAAAAGCAAGGTCCGTACCCGACTTCGATGCGGTGAAAACGCCGGGCGCCCCGGGCCCCGTGGAAGCCGGCGCGTGGGCCCCACGCGCTGTCCCGCCCCCGTCCACCCTCATGTGGTGCACGTTCTCTTGGCTCACCGTAAAAGAAACCACCCGCCCCCGCGTCAAGTGACTGGGAAGGTCGATGCCATACCGAACCACCGATGATGCCCTGGATGCACGCGACATCATGATGCGCTCACCCCCACCCGCGGTGGGGGCGTATTCGACCCAGGCGGCAAAAAATAGGTCCCCATGGCTCACCAACGAGCCGCGACCGTCGAGGGTGCCTCCGTCGGCGCCGTGACCACTCCAATGAATCGGCTTGGCTACACCTTCGCTTACGGTTTCAGCGGGTCCAAAAGACTGCCCGCCATCCCCGCTTCGAAGCACCACCACCGAACCTCCGAGGGCTGAGGAGGGCACATAGTGAAGAAGCGTCATGTCTTGCCCATCGGCCCATGCAAGCTTGGGCACATATCCCCGAGAGAGAATACGGGGCGGCGCCCAACTCTGCCCGCCGTCCTTCGAGTTTTGGAGAACGATCGGATTTTGTCCCGGCTGATTGGGGTTCTTCGAAACGCCATCTTCATACACCACAGCCAACCCCAAAGGCGTCCCCACCACCTGCGGAAGGGAGGGTGCATCGTCTCCGGGCCCTCGACCCACCGCCGCCACCTGAGCGATGCGCCAGCTCTGAAACGTGTCGCCTATCCAGCGCCCTTGCGCCCAACCGGTTTCGGCCCCACCTTCGGTGCGCGACCGCCACGCTCCAGAAATCAGAGGCCGCTGCGCCACTTTGATCGCATCTTCGGTATGCCAAGTCCCAACCGCCCGGCTGTCCCACATCCTTTGCTGCCGCACGACAATGGTCACCGCTTCATCCCCCACGTGGAGGGAAGGCGGACCGACCTCGTGCGTTTCGGTTCTGATCCGGGAGTCCCGTTTTCGCACATCGAAAACGTTCTCCGGAGGGCCCTCGAGGTTTTTCAGGTAGTAAGCTTTGTGGGCCTCTCCAAAAACCAGGTGTCGGCCCAACCACGCGTCGTAGTCCATTTCCAAACCCCGAACCCAGGCCGAGGTTTGGCGTACGACCTGGCGCCCAGCAAAGGAACGACCCCCATCGAAGCTCTCAGCCAGCATCACCCGGGCCCTTGGGTTGTTCGTGGGCGTCTCCTCAGACCCACCCGAGTGCTCGACCCAAGCGACCGTGACCCGACCGCCCCGTGCCGCAACCGAAAGCTCCGTCACCATCCAAGGCGTCTGCACCTGGGCCATGGAGACCGAGGGAGAAAAATGCCCGGGCTTCCCGGCCAAAGGGTTGCGAACGTAGTGGACTTCGTCGCCGCGGCCATCGCCCTGACCCCGCAACACATAGACCACATGGGCGGTCTCAGCACTCTGTCCCTCGGAAAGGGCGGCGTCGACGAGCGCAATCCGACCGTCTCGAGGTGAAACCAAGACCTGGGCCGGCTCGAACACACCGGGCGGTGTCACCGCCGGAAGCTGGGGTGCGGCCGCATTCACCCAGCCGAAGTAGCCCAACCCGGGTTCAAGGCGATCGCCGTGAGGGATACCCGTAAAGGCTTGCGTGGTCACATCCCAACCCATGACCTCGTCCCCCTGGGAGCCATCGTAAACCGTAGGCGCAAACACCGAAAAGAAGCCCCAGCCCGACCGTGCCGGCCACACGGCACCTTCGATGCTGTCGGGCCTCAGTGCCCCTGCGATCCCCTCAGTGGGCGCGCCCGTGCGGCCCCACCCAAGCACCAACCGCCTGGCTTCGTCGACGTGGATCCAGTAGATTCCCCCAGATTCCAAGGACTGCGCGGCGCGCGCGGAAACCGGAAAATCCGAATCGCGCTCTGAAAGTGACACCACCCGCCACACCGACCCAGGGTTTAAAGCCCCGTCTTCGGGCGCAACCGACGCCTCGCGCGGAACGGCAACAAGATTCCATCCCTGCTCAAGATCCCTGACGAGCGGATCCGGCGAAGCCCAAACTTGCCCCCCACCCACCACCGCCGCAATCAGCCCAGCCAACCAGAAAACCCTGATCATCACCCCTCCAGCACGGCACGCCCCAATCCCTCCGGAATCGGAGAATGCCCATGAAAATCTTGCTGGATGCTTGCCGCCTCCATGCAGCTACGCACACGCCCGACCCCTGGTCAGTCAGCCGGTGCACCTCACGCCGCCCAGGGCCAAAAGTCAATGCTCGTTGCGAGCTTCGGAGGCTGCGGTTCCACGCCCTCGCGTGCCAAGATAAATACGGGTATCCGCGGTCCCACCAGGGACGCGATTGCTCGGACAAGGGCCACTCCTCGGCGAAGCCAATCCGTCCTCGGCGAAGCCAATCCGTCCTCACGAACCCAAACGTCGAGGGAATGCGTTGCAAGAGAACCGAGATGGGGTTTGGGTTGCGATTGCGTCGTAGATTGCACACGAATGTGGGGTCTAGGCTCTGCACCCGAGGTCAAGTCTCATCAGCCAATTCCGTCCGATTGGATCCAACCAATCGAAAAGGACCGCCTTGTGCCCCTCCTGAGACGCTGGTCCAAGAGTTGCTGTTGCCTTCCGCCGGCGGGTACGCCCAGCCACGAGGAGCCGAAATGAAAACACACCATGAAATGTTATGGGTCATCTGGACAACACTCAGTGTGATCGCATGCGACACAACTGCCGAAAACTCAGGTCCATTCGGGGACGGTCTCGCTGAGGTCAGCCTCAGCGCTCAAACAAAGAGGCCAAAACTTCAGGAAAGCGCCTGTGGCCAGGTGCCGTATCAAACGGTAGCGCTCTGGCGGGGCGACGATTCGGAAAAAAGTGCGATCGACGCCGACATCATGAACGGGTCGATACCCATGGTGAGCAAAAATGACGCGTACAGCAAAGGAAAGGTTGGTCGTGCGTTCGATTTTACCCAAAACGTTCGGCCCATCGTCAAAACAAAGGGTTCCATTTCCATCGGTGACGCATTCGGCGGCCCGGACGGAGACGAGCTGACGCTCATGGCCTGGATCAAGTCCGACCAGACCGGTTCGAAACACGGTCGAATCATTGAAATGGGAAGCCATCAACGTGACAGCACGGCGATCGTTCTCGATCGCAGCGGGCAGATCAGAGGCTGGATTCACGCCGGAGGTGCGCGCCAAGGGGTCGTCTCAAGCTCCGGGGCTGGTCCACAAGAGAATCATTTCGACTACTTTCTAAGCGATCAATTTCATCACGTCGCCATGACCTACGACGGCACCTATGTTCGCTTGTTTATCGACGGGAAGCTCAAAGACGAGAAGCGAAATGAGTCCTCAAGCAAGCTCATCGACAGCCCTCGAACGGTACTGATCGGCCGACACGACTACAACAACCCGGGTTCACGGAACGGCTGGGGCGATTTTGGTGGGTGGATCGATGAAGTGATGGTGGTGCGAAGAGCTTTGTCGGCCTCGGAAGTGGTGCAGATCGTAGGTGCAGACTCGGCAGGCGTTTGCTTGGATTGCTACGGTGGCGTGAACGACGCGGACGGCTCAGTCTGGGTGCAAACGACCAATGTGAGGAACAACACGATGCAAACAATCGAGTTCGATCCGAAGACGGTCGAGAGTCGCTCTTGCACAAAGCATCCCGCCGGTGCACCAGAAAAAGCGACAGAATGTCACGCCACCCGCTTGAGAGGCGAGGTCTATGTGGATGGATACGTCATCGGCATTCGCAGGTGTTCCTTTGAATTCTAGCACAAAGGGAGTGACCGGCCCCCATCGCGACACCGAGACCACAGCTCGGTCCCATGGTCGCCTTCAAACCATCCACGCTGGCAAGAGCCAAGGGGGAAACGGGCCCATTGCCCCGTTTCAAAGTGACGTGGCTCAACCCCTTCACGGGAGAACAGAAGCCGGCTGGCCACGTCGAAGGCGCCGGGGACACAACCTTCACGGCGCCCCTTGCACAGCATACTGTGCTCCACCTGAAACGAATGCCCTAGTCCCTGGGGAAAGTGAACTGAGGGTATAGAGCCTAGTTTTCATCGAGCATGCGGATGTCGTCTAGGCGGCCTCTGCCACGCACCAAAAACCGATTCACCGAAAGAATTTTTGCGTCGGCATTCTGCGTTGGATCGACACGCAGATCATCCTGCAGATTTCGGGTAATCGTGTGCCATTGCCCGTCATGGACTGCTCCAAGACCGACGTGAATGTATCTGGGGTTCGGGTTTCGAACGTTCGTCGCGGCTCTTGTGTAGTAGATGTACTTTTGCCCGATGGTGGTTTCTACATCGACGTAAATCATAAATCTTGAGTCAAATTGCATACTCCACTGGAGTATACGCTGGTCGGAATTGTTCCATAGGCCGTCCTCAGTCTCAAGGGCAAATCCATCCTGAACTGGATTGCCGTCGCCTGGCAGCAGTTCGATGACCCGGCTGTTTCGGTCGTGGTCGAACCGATTAACAAACTGCGCAGCCTCGGAGCGATTGTCGTAGATATGCCATCGTCTACTCAGTTTGTCCTCTGCATCTTCGTAGACAGTGATGTCGTTGCGTTGTGTGAATACATGCTGAAGGGAACATCGGACGTCAGACTGTGTCGTGTCGAAGTCATCATCAACGTCGCGGACCAAGAAGGACACAGCTTTGACCTGATCGAAGTCGGGGCGACCGCTTATGGGTGCATTGGACGAGGTGAAATGCTCGGGCCTCAAGGAAACGCTCGCGAAATCCTCGAAGGGCATCTCTGGGCCAGACCATTGTTCTCCTCCGTTCTCCGAAAATCCAAAGGTGATGAGTGCGGGTCTATCGCATCGCCCTCTCAAAACGAGGGTGTCTCCCGCCAGCAACGTCAGGGTGTCCCCCATTGAGCGGGTGAAGCCCCCGAGGGCCTTCGGGCCAGCATTGGTATACGAAAGAGTGCCGAAGCCTGAGAACAGATCAGGCACGCCCCCGCCAAAGGTGGTCCATTCCTCCTGGTCGCCCACAAAATCGAAGAGGGTATTGCCGATGCTTGGTACTTCCTGCAACGCATCCGCAACAATATCATCGACGTGGATAACAAGTTCGTCGTCCAAGGTGGCGTCAATTCCGCTGAAGTGTAGCTTGATTTGCACATGTCGCAGACTCAGTTGCCGATCGCCGTCAGCGCTGTCAGGAGATCCTTCGTTGATCAGTTCGAACGCGTCTTGATCGAGTTCGAATCGAACCACCTCGTAGTCGTCGCTCAGGCGCGCTCGATGTTTCGATTGCCATTCTTCGCCGTCCAGCTCATTGAGAATCAAGCTAAGTTCCATGTCGACCGTACCTCCATTTTTTGCCCACATTCGAAGTTGTTTCATGTGGGTCAAGATTCTCCGGAAGGGACCGTTGCTGCGCCCAACATCGCTGGTATGGTGCTCGGAAATCGTGTTGTGGAAGTCGCCGTCAAAAAGCGAAGCTCGAGCAATGAGGGCTCGGTGACCCCGAAAGGGCGCGACCTTCCAGTTGTCATGAGGGTTTCCTGTAGCTGTTCTCCACCATTCACTCATGGCGTAGCTTTCGAAATTCGTGATCAAAAAGGTGTTGGGTTGTTCCTCAGTGTTAATGACGTGGACCGGGATCGAAATGGACGCAACCTCCATGCCGTACTCGTCAAACGCTTTGGCCGCCAAGGCGTACTTGCCGGCGAGGAGGCTCGTACTGTCCCACGTGACCCGATAGGGCGGGATTCGATCCGTCATCGTACCGCCAGGCAGCTTAAACTCGACTCGGGACAGGACTCGACCATCGGTGGCCTCAGCCTCGATGTTGACTTGCCCCTCCACGAATTGTTCATCGGTTAGAGAAGTAAATTGAAACCATCCCTTAGCCTTAGGCTCTTCAACCATGTGCTGGTCGATCCAGTCTTGATAGGCGGAGACACGAACATACATTCCAGGTGAGTCCGGCTCCCCACACCCACCACCCCAGCTCGCGAGTCCCAAGAGCTTTTGTCGTCCGGCAAATGGATCCCACGCAACAAGTGGGCTGCCGCGATCTCCGCAGATCGATTTTTCGCCGGTGAGATCGCCTGCGGCCAACTGCAAATCTGAAATCTGGCGTTCTTTTGGATAGAGTTTCATCGCAAGCTCGTTCGAAACAATGGGCACGACAAGTTGTAACAATTCATCGGTTCTAGAGCCGCGACCACCTTTCTCGGTATACCCCCAGCCGGCAAGCGTGGCGAGTCTTCCGGGAGCCGCCAGCAACACCTCTTGCTCTGAAGTCAAACGGTCGATAGCCGCGACACCCGGTTGCGAAAGGTCAAGCGGTGAGGACAGCCGCAAGAGCGCGATATCATATTGGCCACGGCTGCGGCGTGATCCAACCCCGGGCTGGATTTTGATCTCGTCATAATCTTCATGGATGATGTAGCTTTCGATTTCACGACGCTGACCTCGGGTGCCCGACTCGGTGTCTTGCCTCGTGACACCGGCCGCGACCCATAGATAGTGGGCCCTCCAGTAGTTGAGGCGAGAAAAATAGTCGCGCCTTGACGGAAGCGGAGAATGCAGGCACCGCGCCGTCGTCAAGATCCAACGCTCGCTGAGAATGGCGCCAGAGCAGCGGTGACTAGAGCCGTCGTAGTCGCTTCGACCCGCACGAATGGAGACCAACCACGGTGTCACCTCTATCGTAGTGGGTGATCCACCGATGATGCTTTCTTCGTTGACTGCACTGGGATCGGCTCTCGAGCAGCTCGCTACTGCGAGGGAAATCAATGCCCACATAAGCGTGTTTGCGATCTGGGGCTTGGTGGCGTGTGTATTCATTTGCAATATTCCTTTGCTTCCTAAAAGACGCCAATGCGGTTGCCGGCATGTTCGGCACAACAGATGGAGTCTTTGTGCGTTGATGTACGCCAGCCATCTTGAGTCACGACCGCAGCGCATGTCAAAGGAGATTGCTTGTTTGCCGACGACAAACAAAGTCGTCACGCGCTAACTCGTTCGTCGCATGCACATGAAATCACCGAGGGGCACGTGAAATCGTGTACGAGTTTCGTAAACGTAAACGTGCGCGTGCGCCAGCTATTTCCAAACGAGCTTTGTCAGCCTCGACGCGAAGTGGTGCACTGTTCAGCGGGCAAAACCAATATCATCGAGATAAATGGTGCCCTGTCCCGGTTCATCAAACTGAACGATAATCGTACCCATTTTGCCTGTGTCGAATTCCGTATCGATGAGAGTCAGTGGGATAGTCACGGTTTGCCACTGCTCCGTGACCCCTCCCTCCAAGAATTCTCCAATGTCCCCCAACAAACGTGATGAATCCTGCTGCTGGTCCTCGTTGTCGGCCAAATAGATCTGAAACCTTTCCTGCCCAGAGGCGCCTCTTACTTTCAGGGTCAGCGCCCCAAAACCGGAAACGTCCAAGGGGCTATCATCAGGATTCATGCGGCTGTAGTACCCGCACCAGCCCGTGTCCTTCTGATCGTAGTCGATCTGTAGCACTTCACCAGTCAGGAGTGTCTCCGAGATACGATACGCCACACATGATGAGGGTGCCCCGGAGAAAGTGTTGTTGGCTTGGCCAAGCCGGTTAAGCGGGCCGAGCTCAAAGTCGTCTACCAAGAAAACCGACGTATCGATTTCTTCGATGACTTTACCCGGTTCATCCACGAACTCGATATCGTCTATGTAGACCGCACCTTCGGCGACGTGCCGAACCTCTAGCGCAACACTCGCCATTTGAGTCAAGTCGAGCACCTCGGCGAAGGGCGCCAGAGAAATGCGAACCGTCTGCCATTCAGTCGATACTCCGCCCTGAATGAAGGCCCCCACGTCGCCCAGCGCAACCGATGTCTCCGTCGCCTGGTGGTCAAGATCTGCGAGACGAACCTGAAAACGTTCGCCACCCGCCTCTCCACGGACCCGGAACGAAAGCGAACCATGTTTGGAAACGTCTATACCCTCTTTAGCCTCCTCGTTTAACCGGCTCACGTAGCCACAAAAACCTTGAGTCTTGCGGTCATAGGCGAAACGCATCATGGGACCGGAGGTTGGCGAATCCGGGACATGGGTCGCAGAACACGAGGTGGGAGCTTGTGAAAACACCCCCTTAAAGTGCCCGAGCGAATTCCTATCTGCTTCGGAATAATCGTCGACGACAACCTTTGGGATCTCCGGCTCCTCGGGAACAGCCACAAACTTCAAGTCATCGATGTACACGGTTCCGTTTCCCGTGGCATGAAAGTCAAGGACAATTGTCACAAGCCGGGTGAGGTCCACCTGCCCGGTCTTGGCCAAAGCACCGAGAGGTGCCACAACCGTCTGCCACTCGTCCGTCACCCCGCCTTCCAGCAGGTCTGTGACGTCTGCGACAGGTACCGAGATGCCCCCGACGTCATGCTCAGCGTCAGCGATCTTGACTTGGAACCGCTCACCACCCGTCGCCCCCTTCACCTGGAAGGACACCGCGTTGTATTCGGACAACCTAAGAGGATCTCCCTCTACAGATGCCAGTCGAGAGTAGTATCCGCACCAGCCTTCCGTATCCCTCTGGTAGTTGACGCTGAGCATCTTGTCTGTGCCGACAACATCTTTTTCGTCGTCTGGCTTCTCCAAACGTTCTGCTGTACACAGCGATGGCAGGCGATTGTATACACCCGTAAAATGGCCAAGCAGATTCTGGTCGCTGTAGTTGAAGTCATCGACATGCAATGCGGGCAGGTCATCCTTGGGATCAAAATCGAGATCATCAATAAATCTTAGTCCTCGCACCCAAAAGGTGCCTTCCCCCTCGTCTGAGAAGTTGAAGATGAGCGAGACCATTCTTGAAAAATCGAGCGCACGGAAATCCGACAGCGGAATCCGCACAAGTTGCCATTCGGTGTTGATGCCATTCTCAAGATAGCGGTGGATCGATCCACCCAGGACCCCGTCTTGTCGATTGTCGGCAATAATATCTAAAAACCCTATGTCAAAAGTATGGGCACGGCCGTCGCCTCGAACAAAAAACTCCACGCCGTTGAAAGGACGAAGGTCCCGTGAAACACCAATGAAGACACCGGCAACAGATGCCGGATCTTTCACCTTGTTGTATTGTATCGCGTAGGTGGTGTTGCTCAGTCCTCCCGACACCAACGTTATTTTGGCTTCGCTTGATTCGATTTCCTCCGACAGCGTGTAGCCATACGCTCCGATCTCACCCGGCTGCAGCCGTCCCTCAATGACCGACTCATCATCAGGATCGATGACTCGATCGGCACCATGATCCGGCGTTGGGACCGAACCCCCATCAACCAAAGACCATTGCCCTTTCTTGAACGCAATGTCGTCTACGAAGACGGTACCCTTCAAGTGCTGACTCAATTCGAAAAGGAGGCCACCGACCTGCCTCAAATCTACCTTGGTCGCGCCGAGTTCCTTCAATGGGGCGAGAGGGACCACCACCTCCTTCCATTCAGTCGTAATACCCCCTTGCAAGAACAGGTCAACCGAACCCAAATTGATGCCTCCGATATCGTATTGAACTCTGGTTTGGTCCGTCAGTCCAATCGTAAAAGTCTCACCGCCTTCCTTCCCTCTAACCAAGAAAGTCAGGGCATCATAGCCCGAGATATCGATGCCACCCAGCAGCGAGTAGTAACCAGCCCACCCCGCCGACGTCACGTCGTAATCGAGTTTCAGTGCGAGCCCCGTCTCTTCCTCCGCCTCGTTCCGGGTATGGATTTTTGTCATGTCCACGAAATTGGGGCGATGCGAAAATGTCCCATGAAAGACCGTGCTGAGTCCCAGCTCCCTGCTCAACGATGTGGTGCGCTTGTCGGGAGTCGTCCGGACTGGGCCCTCATCGAAATCGTCCACCAAACGAACCTCACTGGGCACAAAGTGCAGGCGCTTCCGACTCGCATTGTCCTCTGTGCTTGAGACGTCGATTTCATATTTTCCGGGGCCCTCGTAGGGTGTTTTGTTTGCCTGCTTGTCACCAAAGTCCGGATCAAACGGATTGAACCCGTGGTTTGCAAAATAGAGCCAAGCAACCCCCGCAATGGAAGGATCGTGGCTGAGATCATCGCGAACAGCATTCCATGTTGCATAGGACACACCGCCTCGTTCGTCCTGATATTGATTCATGAGCGCCAACAGCTTGTGGGCATCGTACGAAACGCCGTACCGCGTAAACTGTTCTCGCTCACCTGTGGCCTTCTCAACCATTTGCATCGCCATGATCATCCCCAACGTGCCTTCGGTCCAGACCAGCTGGTGCGCGCCGTCTAGAATGTCTTGACCCGCACGGTAGTGGTCAAAAAAACCGGGAAGAGCGGACACGGTCACACCCTCCGACGTAACCCGCGTCAGAGCTCCAAGGGGCTCAAAGAAGTTGTTGTAGTTGTACTCAAGCCCCCGGCTGTACCGACTCAAGAACGAAGGGTCATGCCCCATACTGAGAAGTCCCCAGCTTTGGGGATCCATAAAGATATCGGTCGTATTCGCTCCATCGCTATTTCCGTGCCCCGGGTAGAATCGACCATCGGGTTCATCCCACATGCTCTGTACAAAACTACGAATACCGTCTGCTCGCTCGATATACTTGGAATCATTTGTAATTTTGGCAACCATTCGAAACACAGCGTATGCGTCTAGATTGTGCTCCACGGCCACGGTCTTCGACTCGTCCCAATCACCGGTGGACGCACGATCCCCGTCCTGAAACCTGAGTGGTCTCGACTTGATTCCAGCGTATTCCAAATCAATGAGGTTCCGCTCAAGATATTCGACGACACCGAAAAGCATATCATTGTAGCTTGAGTCCTCCGGGTACTTGAGGCGATACGATGCCACTGCCATGGCAGCCCATGCGATGGCACCACTCACGCGCCGATCGCTGTAGTCGTAGCGGTCCCAAACACCATTGGTATGCCAGGAGGCAGCCAGGGGATAGATGGTTCGCCCGTCAGGATCATATGAGAAATACCAGGATCCATCTTTGCGACCCTTCTCGCTTCCGTCAATTTGTAGGTATTTCAGGCCGTCCAGAAGACTCTTCGCATGTTTTTGCTCACCTGCGTGAACAAAGGCCATGATACCCAGTGCGATATCGTACAAGTACACTTGGTCATGGTGATCGTAACTTCTGAGGAGTCTGGCACCTGGTGGGGCACTCGGATCTGGTTCGATTTCTCCGCTGTTTGTGGGTGTGCCTCGGTACAGAAGGCGCGTTTTAGAAATACGCCTCTCTAAAAACGCAAGCTGCGGGTCGGCCTGCTTCGATTCCTCCTCAAGCGGGAAAGAGACAAAAGCGAGAGAGTCCGTGTCGTTGATTTCCAGAGGGACGCGCGCTTTAGAGTTGTAAAAGAAGTCGAATACCCCCGTGCACTGTCCAGGAACCGGCGGGCTCCGCCATGGGTTTTGGCAATGTTGCTCGTCATCCGGATCAACGTTATCGCGAATGAGATGCAGGACCACCCGGTCAACCTCCGGGCCCGCCTTCGCCTCGAAAACAAACCTGCCATCCGGTTGCAGAGGGAGGACATGATTTTGACTTACCGGATAGTAGACATCTTCGTGAAAATAGGCGGCCACCTTGAACAGGCCGGGATCTGCAATATTTTCGGCTCGCCCTCGCATAACAATATGACCATCCTGTCTCAGCACTTCCGTCACGATAAGGCGCTTTCGTATCGGCGAGACCGGCAGCCGAAACAAACGTTCCTCTACGATGAGCTTGCCTCGCTTCACCAAAAAGCGAACCCGATCCATGCCAGAAAAATCGGTGGCTGGAACATACCCAATACGCTGTCCCTCACCGAGGATCGTTCCGTGCTCTGCATGCCACTCAAGAACGTCTCCTGGCAGAGGAGCACGTTCAAGATGGGCCGTTAGGACCGTAGGCTCGCCCGCTCGAACACGAACGGTACCCACATCCTGTGTGAGGCGAACCAGTTGACCCTTGCCCTCTCCCTCTGATGTTTTCCAGGTGTAACAGAGTTTGCCGTTGCCACACGAATTGATATCAACTTGGCCTAGAGCTGTTTCAGCAACCAAAGAGCCATCTGATTCTGTACGCAGCCGATAGGGCAGTGCCGGAATGGCGTCCCCCTCTGCCTTATAATAGCTGACGACACCCGGAGGTATGCCAAGCCTGTCTTGGTACAGTGGGTTGCTGCGATCTGGCGCGATCAGGAGGACGTTCGTAGCCTCCGGCGGCCCAAATGCCTTTCGGTTGTTCTCCCGCCACTCGTAGAAGACAGGTGGCGCGAAATCGCCTCGAATGGCGTTGTGAACAATGCTGGTCATCTCGCTCGTGCTACTGGGCGAGACGACCAGCAGGCCCTTGCCCCGTTGACCGTTGGCTGCCACCCACTCGTAGCTGAGATCAGGAATCAGCGGCTTTTGGAAGACCATCTCCTCACCGTTTTCCAACTCAGCCGACGAGCGAGGCTCCCGCGACGAAATCCGGGTCATGTTCAAAGTCCCCGAATCCGCAGTCCCAACCACGCGGTATCCGTCATCGAGCCTTTCTACCGTCAACACGTAGGCTAGATCCGGAATCTGGTCGCCATACGATGTTAGAATGGTTGTTTCGTTCGCCAAGAACAACCCCACCCCATCCAGTGCCGCTTGAGGCCGAACAAGGACCTGACCTAGTGACTCTGCCCCCAGGCTTCTGACCGAGACTTCTCGCCCGTCGGGGACTGCGCCATTCAAGTTTGAAACCACAACCTGAGGTTCGAAATATTGTGTAAGACGGATTGATCGAGACCCAGCATCAATGCGAACCGATTGATCATTGTTTCGTGTAGATGAAGACTTGGCACATCCGACTGCCGCGCTCAAGGCCAATATCGCCAACCATTTTGGTGAAGAAAGTTTCATATCAGAAGCCTCCTGCTTCTCGGCTGTTCCGCAGCCATGTTGATCTAGCGCAAACCGCAAACCGGAAGTCACAACCTCCAACGGCAGCAAGTTCATCTGCTTCACCATTATGTCCTCCAAGCAGGACCCAAAGCAAAGCAATTAACAGCACACTTTGCGTCATTCACCTCAAACGAAGGCCACATCAGTTCAGGCATGTGTTCTTGGACGACAACATGATTTTTCTTTGTGGTGGATGTGCCAAGCAAGCGCCCGATGAAACAGATTGCCGCGCGCAAGAATGGTCGCAGTCCGATGAAAAGTCGCTTCGCGACGCTTTCATCGCCCCCGCTAGGGCAAGATAATCCAGGTCAGCTGGTCGGACACTTCTTTGCCCGAACCGTCATTCGCAAATATCTCAAGTTCATAAACCGCGGGCGCGGTCAGGCCGTCAGGCAGGTTTGTCGTGGCAAAAAAGCGGCCAGTAGGCCCCATCGGAAAATCGACTACGGTTGGGCCACTCAACTGCCGCCAACCGATCTTTACCGGATGATTCAGACCATCGTCCGCGACCATGCTGTCCCATAGTTCTATTTCGGCGTTTCCCTTGACGTCAATTTGGGACTTTTGCGTTCGACCCGCAAAAACGATCGGGGGCGCATTGTCACTCTTCTTACCATGCACATGAATCACCACGAGGTCGCTCCGATCGTATCGCAGGTCGTCAATAGTGACTGCAGCGCTTAATCGGAGCTCATATCGACCAGGGACCGAAAAGCGAAGCGTCGGATTCAAGCTCTCTCGGTCATCGAACTTGATTGGAGCCGGACCACTGATCCGATTCCACCGAATACGACTCTCATGGCCTTCAGCACCGAATACAATTCGACTGTCATCCATCCTGACGGAAGCCGTGCCATCACTCGACAAGACCAATGTTCGATCTTGACCCGCAACCACGGTAGGTGGTTTTGGATCCCCAAGCTCTGGTTGGACCTCAACGACGACGGTATCCGAAGTCAGCCAGTCGGTTCCGTCCGCAATCAATCTAAAACGGTATAGACCTGCCTTCCGAAAGGAAACTTCGGTATTCAGCGCCCCTTGATCTTCGAATCGAACTGGGCCGGGGCCAGAAATCAATTCCCAGCGAAACCCGACGACACGAGCAGCCGGCGTCGGCTCTGGAAAATCGACCTCCAGCTGTCCCGTCAATTCGGAAACCGCAAAGGGAAGGCGGGTGATCGGCCGAGTTGATTCGGCCAACAAGATGACGTCGTCCGCAAACGCAGAAACCTCGCGAACAACAACTTCGGTATGACTAAAATTGACAAACTCCCCATCATCGGCAGTCAGCAAAAATGTATACTTGCCGGGGATCTTGAGTGCCACTTGGGTCACAAGGTCATTCGTCGTTTCAGCGCAGTCTGACTCAGCGGAGGCAAAGCACGCCGAAACTGGACCATGTTGGGTGGTCCAAGTCGTCGTGAGATCACCAGAAGGCCTGCCGTCGTCGCGGACTTGGCCATGAAGGTTGACCGTAACCTCCTGGCCCCAGCGCACCCAAACGTACTGTGTGCCCCCTGCAATCACTACCGGGCTACGATTCTGCGGGGTCGTGAACGCGGACGTGTCACTTTGCGGCGTCCCTGTCGACCCCAAATCACAAGCCATCACCATCCAAAGGCCGGCGCACAGCCCCACGGTTTGCATGCGGATTCTCATTGATCCTCTATTCATTCTTAACAAGATAGTCTCCTTCGATGTCCGATTGCTGTTGAGCAGATCGCTGTTGAGCCTCAGATCGCCACCATCACGCAATCAGACTTGTCATATGATTATATCCGGGGCTTTCATATAGAACTCAACCCCAGGCGCAACCGGGCAAGAGAAATTCAAAATGAGTAGAGCTTCGTGAGAGCCACCCGTCCAATGAGTTGACCGCCCATGCCGGTAACATGGCGATCGGCATCTATGGGTCACTATTCGATACCCAACGCGTCAGCTGCCTGCACGCGTAGCTTCAGTCACTGCGATTCGGCCTTAAGAGGTCCCGTCCGCAGTGACCGCACTACGCAAGCTGATTTGGATCAGCCGAGGCGAGTTCCGGGGCTATTGAAGCTCAGCTGCGCCAACGTCCACACGTCCGTTTTTGCGCGTGTTTCCGAAATGGTCATGACTGCTCAGAACATCTTGGTCGCTGCCGCGATCCATGGCCGCGGAACCAGGACGCAATGAGAAGTCCTTTTTGCTGACGTCTGCAAAGAGGGGATCGCCGACACAAATCTCGGACGCGGAAATCTCGCCACGTGCCACGGTACCTAAGCAGTTGGCGATTGCCTCGTTATCGTCAACCGTCGGCAAATTGGCCCCCTCCGGCAGGGTAAGGTCGGCGGCATAAACTTGGTTTCCACGGTGTTCCATGGTGCTCCAAGCGGTATTCTGGTTGGCGTTCGCAAATCTGACCACCGCCCCGGTATCCGAAAAATAAAACAAGTTGTTCGCGACAAGCGCCCTACCCGCCCCGCCTACTGCCAAGATCGCGGTTTCTCGAGGGCAGGTCGAATACAAGGTATTGCCAACGAGCCGAGCGTTGGTCTTGGCCTGCAAATCGGCAAAGCCCCCCTCCCCAACGACTACGCTTTGGGTCAGGACAGACTCATCACCCACCGAAAACCCAAACCGCCCCGCGCACCGTCCACCGTTGGCTACACCCAAATCTGCGAGGCACTGCTCAATCCGGCCAGCACGAGCGCTGTTCTGCGATTTGCCCCCCACAAAGGTCACCACGGTAGAGCATCCGCGACAGGAAAAATACAAACCCTTGAGCGTTACGCCATCACCCTGCGTCACCAAGATCGCTTTATCCGAAAGCCTAAGAACAACTTCTCCGGGCGATGCATCCGAGGACCGTTCGAGTGTGAGTGCCCGGTCGATGACCAAATTGGAGGCGTCAAACTCAGCCGGAGCCTGCGCGCCTTTGTGCAACTCGACAACTGTTCCCGGATAAACGGCCGCCATCGCCCGATGCAAAGCTGGCTCCTTTGAAGCCTCAGTATAAAAATCGCAACGCCCGCCACAAGCTTGCTCGCTGGGACCAACACGAACCAAAGACCCCAGCATCTCGGGGTGCTCTTCACCATCTTGGACCTCAAACGCCCCTGCATCTGGGCTCTTGCCCACATGACGCTGCCGTCCGGTAAAATCGAAGGCCCCGGAGTCTGCAACAACGGGGCTGATGTCCACCGCTACGCTGTCTTTGGCCAGTCGCGGGTCCCGTACGTGCACAAGCATGGGGTTTTCTAGGCGATTGCCGCCATCGGGGATCTGAAAACCTTCGGTCAGATGCTGCGCGCCATAGATGAAGTTATGCGACACGGCCACATCTCGCGTCGTCTCGTCTCCCAAGATTGCGGCAAAATCACCCGACTCAAAGTTTGACAAAATGTTGTTGCGAACCTGGACATCGCTCGCACCCAACACGCGAACTTGCCACACCTTTTTGGTCAGCACGATCGTATTGTGTAAAACCTTAGCCTGAGACAATCCAGATGCGTCCACGGCCCCACTCCACCACCCGTAAATCCAATTGTTTCGCACCACCGAGCGATCCCCAGGAAAGATAGCCCAATCGAGATAGTTTGGGCCCGAGGCGTGAGGTTCCGCCCCGAAAAGGACCATCCGTTCGATCACATGTCCACCGGTCATGCGCGCATTCACGCCCACGAAGCCCCTTCGCCCCGCAACCACGGAGAGCCCACGCAGTACAATGCCATCCGCCTCCAGCTGCACCACGGCCTCGCCATCCATGAGATCCTTAGCCGCGATACGAACATCCTCGGGACGGGTCTTCGGAGCCCCCTCCAAGACAATGGGGCGACGGATTTGAAGGCGCCCCTCATAAGCCTCCCCCGCTGGGCGGGGAAAAACCCAGACCACGCCGCCATCGACTGAGCCGCTATCGATGGCCCTCTGAATCACATCTGAGCGCGTCCCAAAAAAATCGCAGGCGATCTGTGGTCCACAACCATCTTCCGTGCCCCCCACGGTCACGACGCCTTGGTCGGCCAGGTAGACGGTCGCCACCGAAGCGCGCTCACTGACCTGTTCCAGCTCATTTTTCACCCAAAGATAGAGCGTTTTCATACCTTGACCGGGCTCTATGGTGAACTGAGTCGGCTGCTCGGAGCTCCACTGAGGATCTTCCACCGGCGGCGCAGTCTCAAACGTGCTCGACAGGTGGAACGCGTTGACATCAGAGTCCGTCACGCCCAGTTCAATCGTAACACCCGTTTGGGTTGTCACCGTGGCACTCCCGGAGTCCGTGTCTCTTGCAAGAAAAACGGGCGCCACAGGGAGCCGACGCACGCATTTTCCCATGATACACCGACCATCGAGCTCTGTAGAACCCTCGAGCGCACAAGAATCACCATCGGTCAGTGGAAGATTTTTAGGAATCCCCTCTGCGTCGCAGAGGTCCTGCGTGCAAGGATTACCGTCGTCCAGATCTGGCCGACCATCGAGATCCAAATCACAGGGTTGAACCAAAGAACAACCAAAACGCTGGTCACAATACAAAGCATCGTCGGGCGCGGATGGGTCCACACACTCAGCATGCCGGGCTTCAACATCGCAGCGCTGAAGTTCCTCCATACACGTGACGGCTACGCAGCTGACGATAGATGGAGGACACGCAATACGCCCTTTTTGACACACCCGGTCTTGGCATGTTTCCGCGCCATCACAGAAAACGCCGTTGTCACAGTCGTCGTGCTTTTGCCCCTCACAGGGACGACCGAGAAATGCTCTTTGCGGATGACTGTTGTCAGGCCTGAAAGCAAGCTCAACGAGAGCACGACCCAAGACCCGGGAGTCCGCTCCCAGCGCCTCAACCCAAACTTGTTGCGTTTGACTCTTCTTCGCGGTCAGCGCCACCGATGCCGGAAACGAACGTTCCCCGAGGGACACTTGAAGCAAGGACTCGAACGCCTCGCCGAGAAAGCGAACCGAGCGCGCGTCGTCCGCAATCAAGTCAGGATCTTCAATCACCAGCAGCACCTCGGGAGGGCTACAGGCACACAAACATGCGAGTATGCAGACTCGAATCGGGACCAACGTGAACCCTCATGCTACCCCCAGTCACTCGGGCGGGTCTACCCCGGCAGATGATGAACATGGGCCGCCGAGCAGCATGCATACCTAAAAAAACGCGGGAGCCAGGTCCGGCCGTCATGGACACACGTAGGATGATCGGATGAAAGAGCCCACGCGGCTTTACCCGCAACTTTCGTGAGAGGGTGGATGCAGCTGTTCCGTCAACCAAACTCGGAGCTCACCTGCATTGATCCGCACGCGTCTGAGTGGCGTGGGTGAAGGAAGAGAAAAGGGTGAGCCTAACTGCGCGAGAAATAGACCACAACCGTTGTCCCCTCAATCGCGCGGCCGCTTTTTGTTGCGAGCTTGGCCCGCAAGACGTGGTCACCTTTGCCGACGCCCGTTATGACAAAAGAGCCGTCTTCGTCGCGATCTTCCAGGGTGAAGGTGAATCGACCGCCTGCGATGTCCACGGTCTTCATGCGCCGCCACTGGTACCCCCCCGTGGTTCCCAGCCCCGGAACAAAATCAAACGCCTCTTTGTCCAAGAGGAATCGGGGCTGCGGATCCAACCCGGAGCGGTTTTGGTGAAACATGCGTAACCACAGGTCATGCTTCCCATTGGGCGCACTCGGAATGGTGACCGTGGTGAGCCCACCATCAAGGCCCAAGCTACAGCCAAAGCTTCGCTTGTCTTCCCCCCAGTGTTCACCGAACTCGATGAGGAGATCGTTTTTTCCCCACGTTGGGCCTTCCGCTGCCTCAGTTTCACTCTGAAGCGCCACAGCCATCAGGCACAGACCAAAGAGGAGGCGCCTCACGCCCTTTGTTCGCGATGGGTTTGTGTTCATGGCGCGTGCATAACTTGAGACCGGGCGACGGGGCATCTGTATCTAGGCGGATTCGACGAATGTCCGACCAACTCTGGGAATCTTTTTCACGGTGTTTCCCTGCTCTATTCCGATGGTCACATCACCCAAGCGATGGGCGTGGCCAGGCGCGGCGCGGCCGAGAAAAAAAGGTTGGTTTGTCTTTGAGCGCCTCGCCGTTCACTCGGACAAACGAACCGTTTTGGGAGAGCCTAGGCCATTGGCTTTGAGACCGTGCTTGGCGTATTTTGGATCTCCTGACAACACCAGCTGAATGCTGGCGCGTGTGAGGATCCGGCGGGCCATATCCTGGACTTCTTGGGCGCTCACCTTTTGAATGGCAGAAAGCCGCTCTTCTTGTGGTGTTGGATTATTGAACTCCACGGCTTTGAGCCACGTGGACATCGAGCGTCCAACGTTTTCGTGTTCGGTTTCGATATCGGCGGCGAGCACGCCTTTGGCGCGCTCCAATTCGGCCGGCGTCGGTGGGTTCTGGCGCATGCTGTCCATGGCGGCCAAAAACAGTCGTACCGCTTCCGCGGTTTTTTTGGGATACACCCGGGTGCAGGCCATCATCGAACGTGCATGCCGTTTTTCGATGAGCGACGCATGGGCGTAGTAGCTGATTCCGTGTTTGGAGCGGAGCAATTGCCCCAAGCGACCGTCGGCGCCTCGGCCAAAGACGGCCGTCATCACTTCGGCAATCGCTTGTGCGTTCTTTTTCACGTCGGAGAGGGGGCGTGCCCCACACACAGCCATCGATGCCGCTGGTTTTCGGGGAAGGAGAAGCGGAGGGCGTTTGGTTCGAATGCGCGGCGCCGAAATTGTTGGTTGGGTGCGAAAACGCTTTTTGGCATGCCAGGGGCCGAGGTATTTTTCGGCCGCCTTCAGGACGGCTTGCGCGCGGACATCGCCCACCACCACCAACGTCGCATCCTTGGGCTGTAGGATTTTTTCTTGGTGTTCCACCACTTCTTCAAAATGCATCCGCGATAGGCTTGGAATCGTTCCGTAAACGGACCGCGTGTAGCGGTGCTCCGTGCCGAAGGCCGCCTGGCCAATAAACTTAAAAAATGCCTCATCGTCCCCAAACTCGATCTCTTCGACGGAGTGAATGACACCGGTGCGGCGCGCAGAGAACATTCGATTGCCATGCCTAGGGACACGCAGTGCCTGGGCCAGCATCTTCAGGTAACGGTGGGCATCCTTGGCGTAACCGTCAATACCAATGCCCGATTCGTCCGAATGGACAAAATAGCGATAGGCGCCTCCAACCCTCGAGACTTTCTCTCGAAATGAAGCCTCCGCAAACAAACGTCGCCCAGAGCCATCTTCTTCGTAATAGTCCCCAAGCAGGGCCACCGCGAGAAACGTCATCCCCCACTTGCCTTCGGGATCCGAAGATGCCCCGCGGCCAAAAAGCACGCGAACCGACACCACCGGGCGCCGGTGATGCTCCACAACGACGAGGGGCATTCCACTGTTGAGCCGAAAGCGATAGGTCTTGGGGCTCTGTCGTACGGGGCGTTCTTCAAGGGGCCCCGGCATCTCCATAGACTGATAGGGCGCGTCCGCCTCCAGCGTGTCCATATGGCTAGATTTGGATGGAGCACCATCTTTGGGTGCAAGACTCGGACGCCTTTGGGCGGCGCGCGAAGCACCGCAGGCAACCAGTAGACACAAACATGCCAAAGCTCTTTTTGTCATTGTTCCTGCCGTTCGTCCCAACTCAACTTGGCTTTGCGCGGACGGATAGGACGCGAGTGGACCACAATGCGTGGAGGCCCCACAATCAGATGTTTCCATGCCACGTGCCGCACGTTTTCACGGGTAAATTTCCAGTGCCGGCTCAGGTGTTTGACCGCACTGTCAGGCGCCTCACCGCCAAGCTCAAGCGCGGTGGCCAAATTGGCCCGCCCTATCAAGGAGTCGAGGGAAAAAAGCGCCCCCCGATCGTTGGCGATGCGGGTTGCATCAAAAAGATGTTTCGAGACTTCGACCGCCGTGAGGTACCTTAATAGGGCCTCCGCTTCGTTTTGGGCAGAACCTATAGGTTTGTCGTGCGGAAGCACCAAGTCCAAGCGGAAATAACTCACCCCCGCGTAGTCACTCAGGTAGGCGCGAACATGGGTGCCAAAAGCGCCGTCCACGTAGTTCGACAAGAGATTGGCGCCAAAGCTCAGGGCGTCCCGATCGCGCGGCATCAGGTTTTTGAACTTCCACAGAACCGTCACGCGTGGCTGCCGAGACAAACGCTCCTTGTACCGGAGTGTCTTCGGCTTCGGAATCTCGGCCTCGGGGATTTCAGGTGCATCTTTGCTGGGCCTGGCGGGTAGAGCCGCCACGGTCTTCTTTATCCATGCGCGGGCGGTGTTGGTTGAAAAATTCCCCACCAACGTAAGGACGGCGTTGTCCGGAACGATGTAGTCACGGACAAACTGCTGGACGTCAGCAAGCTTGGCTTGAGCCAACTCCTTGGGAACCCCAATCACCTGGCCATGCAAAGGATGAGGAACAGGAAACATTTTCTTCTGGATGGCCATATCCACCAGACCGTAGGAAACATCGAGATACCGGAGCATGCGCTCTACCCGCACCACGCTGAAGTGGCGTGCAAAATCTTCTTGACGTAGCGTTTGGGGCAGCGTGTGCAAGCGCTCCGCGTGCGCCCAAAGAGCAATGGGAAGCTCCTCAGGCGGCATGACGGCACGAAAGGTCATATTGAGAGGTGTGGTGAACGCCGAAACCTCTCGCGCTCTCCTCCGTTCTAAAATTTCGATGTAGTTCGTGTTTTTGTCGAAGCCCCGCATCAACAGGTGCTCGATAAAGTGGGCCAAACCGCTCAGTCCCTCGGGCTCATAACGCGCGCCGGCGCGAAAAGTGAGGTCGACCACAACGCTTGATGCCGTCTCGTCGGGGCTAAGCAGCACGATCATCCCGTTGCCCAGACGAAACCGCTCGACTTCTATTGCAAAATCTTCTGGTTTGGTTTTTCGCTCGTAGATCTTTTCTTCTTCTTTGGGCGCCGCGCCCAACAAAAAAAGCGCAAGGCCAAACAACGGCAAGAACGGAGAACGCAAAAAAGGCGAGGGAAAGAGCATGACCTTCGGGCAAGTATTGTGCAGATTCTGGGGCCCGGATCCAGCTCCGAAGCCTAGCACCGCAAGAAAACAACTTCTAAGAAACAGGAGCGAGCTTTGCGAGCGGATGTGCGCAGCAGCCGGGTTCACCCCGCCGATAACCGCGCAATGCCGCCTTGGGCCTGCAAGATTCCCGGACCGTTATTTCGTGCGCGACGCGCGAGGGTCGCTGATATAGAACCGTTTGGGCATGGTGACCCCAAGCGCCTACACTGGGGGACAACACGCGCTTAGAGGCGCACTTGCAGACGCTGAAGCCTTGTCCGGATGCGTGCGCTCCACGTATAGGTCGACACCACTTTTCGGCAATGGCCGCGTCTGGATTCGGACTTTGCGCGGGCGCTTGCTCGGCCCCGCGGTCACCAGCCGAAACTGAGTTGGGGCGACTTCGGAGGCAACGCGTCCACACGCGAGGGAATGAGCGCCCAATCGTCGAAACTTGCGGCGTCAAACAGGTGCCCGAGTGTGTCAACGGAATCGAAGTCTTCGTTCAACCACAAGAGCGCATCTTGCTCTTCGAGCACAACCGGCATCCGATCATGGATCGGCCGAACCAAAGCGTTGGCTTTCGTTGTGAGTATCGCCATGGTCCGGTCCGTCTCGCCACGCCCATCGGCTTCATGCCGGACGAGCCCAGCCATCACAAACAATCCCCCGTCGGTCCGGCGAACGTGAAACGACGGCCGGGGCCGGGGCCCTTTGCCCCATTCGATGAATCCGTCGGCAAGGACCAAACACCGGCTCTTCTGGGCGGCTCGCCTAAAGAGCGGTCGCTCGAACACACTTTCCGAGCGAGCGTTGATGATTCGTTTGCGACCCATGGTGAAACCCCAGTTCGCCCAGCCGAGGGTGAGGGCACCATCGACCCGCTCAAGGATGGGGACGGCTTCACTCGGCGCCACGGATCCCCGAGATCGGACTCCCTCTAGGGCTACCCCGAACAACTCTGCTTTTTGGGCGAGCGTAGACAGTGTATAGCGACCACACATGGGAATCTTCACACCCACATCATTCGGGGCGATCGGCGGGACAAAGATCGCCCCAAGGGACAAAGTGTCACAAACTGGGGTGCGAGATGCCAAGCTGTCAAAGGATCTTCCAAGGCTGCAGCCAACATGGGGGGTTTCGGGAACATCAACAATTGGCACGCTTCATGCTAGTAAACTAGGGCGAAACCCGCAAGTCTCGTCATGCCTTCAGAGGCACCCGAGCAGCGACTAGGATTCCACCGGTGCTCGATACCTATTTCAAGCAGTATTTTTGGACTTTCCAGCTGGCGGCCATGGCCGCCGGCGCCTACCTGGTGGCCCGAACCACCAACGCCTTCGTGGAAAAAAAGCTCCTGCCCCCGGCCGAAAAACTGGTCTCTCAAGAGCGGGCACGGCGCCCGGGACCAAGGCGCCGACAAGAGACCACACCCAAAATCTCCCTGACAGCGTTTTTGGACCGAAACGTGTTCAAGGCCAAACGAGAAGACCTCACGCCCCCACCTCCGACCACGACCGAGGCCAGCGCCGAAAGGTCGGTCTACGACCCCGAAGACTGCGAAAAATCGTCGCTGGGCGCACGCCTCCTGGCCACGATTGTGTCCACCAAAAATTCGGAGTCGATGGCCGTTTTTGAAGACAAGAGCAAACAAGAAACCGTCGCCTGCCATATCGGCGACCCCTTACTCGACGACGCCGAGGTCGTCACCATCGAATGGCGCAACGTTCGTGTAGAACGGAACGGAAAGTGTGAAATGTTCAGCTTGGAAGACAAGGCTTCCTTGGCGCGCAGCAGCCTGCCACCGCCCCCGCCCAGCCGAGCGTCCAAAAAGAATACCTTTGGCGCCGGCGTCAACAAGGTTTCTGAAAACGAGTACACGATTCCCCGAGAAGAAATCGACAACATCCTGAGCAACCTCAATTCCATCGCAACTTCCGCGCGAATCGTTCCGAGCTTTCAAAACGGTCAGGCCAACGGCTTTAAACTGTTTTCGATTCGGCCCGGAAGCCTTTATACAAAGATCGGGATCAAAAACGGAGACGTGATCCAGAGAATCAATGGTTTCGAGATCAACAGTCCAGACAAGGCGCTAGAAATCTATACCAAGCTTAAAAATGCTCCGAACATCACGGTGGACTTGGTCCGTCGCGGGAAGAGCAAGAGCTTAAGCTACTCGATTCGATAAAAACGAAAATGAGCACCTCAATAAAGCAGCAAAGCCTCGGGACCGGCCGTCTGGCCTTGGTCCTCACCCTAACCTTGGTCTTGCTTCAGGGACCAGGCCCGGCCTCGGCTCAAGACGAACCGGACGACGGTCCGCCAGACAGCGCCCGGCCAGGCTTTCCCGGGAGACCCAAGCGTCCTTCTCGACCCTTTGATAGCAACCTGGCCAAAAAAAGGTCCAACCCAGGGCTTTCGGGGGCGACGAATCGACGCAAAAGCGCCGAAGAGGAAGAAGTGCCGGCCCTGAGCGAAATCGCGGGTGGTTCAAAAAAGTGTAAGCCGATGCGGCCCAACATGAAAATCACTTTCGATTTTAAGGGCGATATCAAAGAACTGGTCTCCACCATCAGCAAGACCACCTGCAAGAACTTCATTTTGACCAATAAGGTGCGCAGTCAGAAGTTTGAAATCGTCTCCCCCACACCCATTACCGTTCAAGAAGCCTGGCGGGCCTTTCTTTCTGCGCTCGAGGCCAACGACTTCACGCTGGTACGGACCGGTCGGTACTACAAAATCATCCAAGCGAACGACGGTACCCGGTCCCCGCTCCCCATTTACGAAGCCGGCTCGAGGCACCCGGTGTACGACCGCATGGTCACCAAAATTTGGAAACCCAAGCATGCCACGGACCTCGCGGCCATCGTCAATTACCTCAACATCTTCAAGAGCAACCGCGGGCAAATCCACCCCTTTGCTTCCACCAACACAATCATTGCCACCGACTACGGCAGCTCCATCGCCAAGCTGGAACGTATCCTCAATGAAATCGATCAGCCGGGGGCACTCGAACAGGTTCATGTGGTCCCCGTGCAGCACGCAGCCGCAGCCGACATCGCAAAGAAACTGACCGAGATCTTCGAGCCAAACCGGGCGGGGCGAGGCCGTGGCGCAAGCGCCTCTTCCCGGATCAAGGTCAACAAGGGCAAACAGGCCAAAGATGAAGACGGGGGCGTCACCGTTTCGAAAATCATCTCCGACGATCGAACCAACAAGCTCATCATCATCGCTTCTCAGCGCTCCTTTAGACAGATCATGTCTTTGATGCGGGAACTGGACGTGCCTGAAGGCGACGGCGGCGACGGCCAAATTCACGTGGTCAGGCTCAAACACGCCAACGCGGAAGAGCTGGCGTCGACCCTGGCGTCATTGGCATCGGGGCGCTCGACCCGCCCCACCACCGTTCGCTCCTCGCGTTCGACGAGCTCTGGCCGCAAAACCACGCCTGGCGGCACCGCGGCCCTGTTCTCCGGGGAAGTCAAAGTGACGGCGGACAAGGCCACCAACAGCTTGGTGATCACGGCCAGCAAGGGAGACTTTGCTTCGGTCAAAAAGGTCATCGAAAAACTCGACATCGCCCGTCTTCAGGTCTTCGTAGAAGCGGTGATCATGGAGGTCTCCACCACCCGTGACCGAAACATGGGCACCGGCTGGCATGGTGGCATTGCCCCCACCATCGGCGGTGAAACCACGCCCATTATTTTCGGGAACACCCCAGCCGCGGACCTCTCCTCGCTCCAAGGAAGCCTCAACCCCGTCTCGTTTGCGACCCTGCTCGGCTTCGCGGGCGCCATTCGGGGGCCAGAACTGGCCGGGACCGAAGACATCATCCCCGGCGGTATTCCTGCCGTGGGGGTCATTCTGAATGCGCTGCAAACGTCCAACAACGTCAATGTTGTTTCTACGCCGCACCTTCTGACCCTCGACAACGAAGAGGCGGAGATTCAAGTCAACGAGCGGCGGCCATTCCCTTCGGGACTCACCCTGGGCGGTCTGTCCAACCTTGGGGGACTCGCCTCCGGGGCCGCGGGAAATTCCCTCGGCAATATCGGCGGACTGGGGCTCGGCTCTGTCAACTTCACCCGAGAAGACGTCGGCCTGACCCTCAAACTCAAGCCACAAATCAATGATGACGAGTACGTTCGACTCGAAATCGATCAAGAGTTGTCGGATGTGGCCGGAACAGATCCGGCCACCCAGCAGACGATCACGTCCAAACGCTCGGCCAAAACGGTTGTGGTCATGCGAAGCCAAGACAGCGTGGTCATCGGCGGCCTGGTGCGCGACAAAGAATCCATCAGCGAATCGAAGACCCCTATATTGGGCGACATCCCGCTTCTAGGCTGGCTCTTCAAGCAGCAGATCAAGGTCGTCGAGAAAGTCAACCTCATCTTGATCCTCACCCCGTACATCATCCGGGGGCCAGACGACTTTCAAGCGATCTTCGAACGAAAAATGGAGGAACGAAAAGACTTCGTCGATCGTTTCTATGGAAAGAGTGACGAATTTCGCGCCAGCATCGATTGGGACAGAAAACGGGGGCCCTTGGCCTCGTACCGCCTGAGCATGAGACGCGAGATGGCCAAGGCTGAAAACGACGGTCCCGGGAAAGAAGAGGAAGTGATCATCAAAGCAAGCGAGCAAGAATCCGGTCTACGAGAGCCCGACCTGGGGGACAGCCCCGGACAAGGTTCGACCGGGGATCCAGGGTCCACGGGCAAGGAGACACCCGGGATTCCCGAGTAGCCCAGTTCGGGCCAACCACTCCCAATCGTTCGAGGTTCCAAGATGACAGGCGAGATGATCGACAACGAGGCGACGATGATCAGCGCACCGCTCAGCCAGGCGCGACTGACGGGCCGTCGTCTGGGCGAAATTCTCGTAACCCTTGGGCTCGCGAGCCGAGATCACATCCAGGAGGCCCTCATCAAGCAGAAGGAGGAGCCCGAGCTCCGACTCGGCGAAATCCTGGTGGAAATGGACGCCATAGACGCAAAAAGCGTCTCCAAGGCCCTCAGCGTTCAACTCGACATGCCCCTGGTCGACAAAATCGACATCGATCAGGTCCCGGACGACCTCGTGAAGCCCGTTCCCATCGGCTTTTCGAAAACCCAAGCCATTCTCCCGATCTCAAGGCTCCAAGGCTCGGTCATCGCCGCCGTCGCCGACCCCCTCAATACCGAGGCCCTCGACGATTTGGCGTTGCTCCTCAAGGAACGCCTGACGCCGGTCATCGTCGCGCCCGACCTCATTCGTGACGCCATCAACCGCGTCTACGACCGCGCCACGGGCCTCGCCGACGAGGCGGTGCAACGCCTGCAGGCTGAAGAAGAAGAGCCCGAAGACGAACTCGACGCCATCGACCTCATCGACGAGCACGGCGGAGATGACGCACCGATCATCCGTTTCGTCAACGCACTCTTAAGAGATGCGGTCAAAAGCAGAGCCTCAGACATTCATGTGGAGTGCTACGAACGCAATGTTGTGGTGCGCAACCGCATCGACGGCATCCTGTACAAAAAAGTCGAAGCACCTAAACACGCGCAGGCCTCCATCGTCGCGCGTGTGAAAATCATGGCCGATCTCAACATCGCCGAAAAAAGGTTGCCACAAGACGGGCGCATTCGCCGCCGCATCGCGGGCAAAGACATTGACGTACGTGTCAGTACCGTACCCACTTCGCACGGCGAACGCATTGTCATGCGTATCCTCGACCGGTCCTCCATTTTGCTTTCGCTGGACGACCTCGGTTTTTCAAAAGAAAACCACGACAACTTCGAAAACCTGATCACCCGGCCTCACGGCATTCTCCTGGTTTCTGGCCCCACGGGGTCGGGTAAGACGACCACACTGTACGCGGCCCTGGCCAAGATCAACTCCCCCGACATCAACATTCTTACGGTCGAAGATCCGGTTGAATACCAGCTTCGGGGTGTGGGGCAAATGCAGGTCAACTCCAAAATTGACCTGAGCTTCGCCTCTGGGCTCCGGGCCTTCTTGCGGCAAGACCCAGACGTCATCATGGTGGGTGAGATTCGAGACCGAGAGACCGCAGAAATCGCCATTCAGGCCTCCCTCACCGGCCACCTGGTGTTGTCGACCGTGCACACCAATGATGCCCCCGGTGCAGTCACCCGTATTGTGGATATGGGCGTGGAGCCGTTTTTGGTGTCGTCCACGCTGATTGGGGTCTTGGCCCAGCGTTTGGTTCGCACGCTGTGCGACACCTGCAAACAAGCGTACGAGCCCAGCAACGATGAAATGGCCAAAATCGGAATGAGGCCCCGATCAGGGACGACCTTTTACCGCGAGGTCGGCTGCGCCCAGTGCCTCGAGACCGGCTACCGCGGTCGCGCCGGCATCTACGAGCTCCTCAACATCGATGATGAAATTCGCCGACTCATTCTCAAGAATGTCGATGCGGGGACCATTCGAAAGGCCGCAACCAAAACGGGAATGGCAAGCCTCCTGATGGACGGCGTGGACAAGGTGCTCAGCGGCGTCACCACCCCTGAAGAAGTCCTGCGCGTAGCCAAAGACGAGGAGATGGTCGTTGAGATCTAACGACAAACAGAAGCGAGCGTTGCGAGCGGATGTCCGCGGCAGGCGGGTTTATCCCGCCGTTCACCGCGTAAGGACGCCTCGAAAGCACAAGTTTCTTTGGCTCAAAATTCGTGCACCAAGCACGATGAATGCGAACGAGAAACAGAAGCAAGCGCTTGGAGCGGATGTCCGCGGCAGGCGGGGCGCGCGCTGATGCCGGTTTACGCTTATCGGGGTCTCAACCCGCGCGGCAAAGAGGTCAAAGGCATCCTGGATGCCGAGTCACCCAAAGTGCTGCGCACGATGCTCAAAAAGGACGGCATCCGAATCATCGAGCATCGAGAGGAGCTCGAAAACACAAGCTCTGGATCCTTCATTGGAAGCGCCGGTCAAACTCAGATTGACCTCAAACGATACTTCGAACGCATCACGGTTGCGGACATCGCGCTCACCACCCGCCAGCTGGCCACCTTGCTGGGAAGTGGCATTACGCTTATCGAGTCTTTGACCGCCATTGTCGACCAAGTGGAAATCGAGCGCCTCAAGCGAGTCTTCAGTGCGATCAAGACCGCAGTGAACGAAGGCTCATCACTCGCGGACGCAATGGCCCAGCACCCCAAGGTCTTCACCTACTTGTACATCAGCATGGTTCGGGCCGGGGAAGCCTCGGGGGCCCTAGACCAAGTGCTCGTGAGACTCTCCGACTTCACCGAAGCGCAGGCGCGCCTCCGATCAAAAATCATGAGCGCCATGCTCTACCCGATGATCATGCTGGGGGTAGGCTCCGTCATCATGATCGTGCTTTTTGTGGTCGTAATACCCAGAATCACGAAGATTTTCACCCAGGTGAAGGCCGAACTGCCCCTGCAAACGAAGCTGCTCATCGCCACCGCGGACCTGGTCAAGAACTACTGGTTCCTTTTGTTTCCGGCTATTTTCCTTGGATTCTACGCATTCGTTCGCTGGACCAAATCGGAACGTGGCCGCCCAAAATGGGATCGTTTTATCCTGATTGCGCCGGTCTTTGGCGCCATCATACGGATCATCTCCGTGGCGCGTTTTGCGCGCACGCTCGCGACCTTGCTTCGTTCCGGCGTCCCGGTCTTGACCGCCCTCGACATCACCAAAGACGTCCTCAACAATACCCGCTTGGCCGAGGTGGTGTCCAACGCCAGAGAAGCGATTCGAGAAGGCGAATCCATCGCTCAACCCCTCAAGAAGTCGCGCGAATTCCCGCCGATCGTGGTGCATATGATCGCCACCGGCGAAAAAAGCGGCCAGCTGGAGCACATGCTGGAAAACGTAGCCGACAACTACGATTTTCAGGTGGACCAGAAAGTTGAGGGCCTTACAACACTGATAGAGCCGATTATGATCGTAGGAATGGGCGTGGCTGTGGCCTTTGTGGTCTTCTCCATTCTCATGCCCATTCTTCAGCTATCCCAGCACGTCAAGTAGTCGGCAAAGGAAAGAACAAAGGAGTCATACCATGAAACCAGAAGAAAGGAAGCTTAGCCCAAAACCCAAAGCAGCGAACCCTTCTTTGAGACGCAAACCGAGAAAGAACCAACGAGGTCTCACGCTTATCGAAATCTTGGTGGTGGTGACCATTTTGGGGCTGATCGCGGGCATCGTCGGCATCGCCGTCGTGGACGCCCTCGAGGAGGCCAAAATCGATACCGCCAAAGTTCAGATTCAAAACATTTCAGAGGCGCTCGATCTGTACAAAGTCAAGTACAACAAATATCCCGCAACCGCCGAAGGCCTGCAAGCGCTGACAAGCCCCCCTGGTGGCAAAAAGCCCGTCATGGAAGTCATCCCCAAAGACCCGTGGGCCAACGACTACGTCTTCGTTTCTCCGGGCCAGCACAACACCACGAAGTTTGATCTTCAATCCAAAGGAGCCGACGGCGTAGCGGACTCAGCGGACGATATCAAAAACTGGTAGCGCAGCACGAAATGGTTCGGGGAAGAGCAAATCGACGCGGTCTTACGTTGATTGAGATCAGCATTGCCATTGCGGTCGCCGCCATGGCCACCGCAATGAGCATCATCAGCATCAACGCACTCACCCATGCTTCCTTGAAATCAACCGCAATAGAACTCACCGGAGCCATCAAGTTTTCGTACGATCGCGCCATCATGGAAAAACGGATTCAACGCATCGGAATGGATATCGATAAGGGGGTGTGGTGGCTGGAGTACACCGAGGACCCCTACGCCCTTTCGAAAACAAGAAGCGAAGGAGAAGAGGGCCACCAAAGACAAGAGCGTGACGCTGAGGAACCGAGCCGGTCTATTTTCGACCATGAGGACTCGAGTGAAGTGAGGCACGCCATGGAAGGGGGAAAGGCCATCCATTTTGTGCCCGACGAGGGCTCCGGGGCCCCCAAGCCCCTACCTTCTGGCATTCGTTTTTCTAAGATTTGGACCGGACAGCGGGAGGTCCCCGCCACCTCGGGGACCGAGTATCTTCATTTTTTCCGCATGGGCTGGACGGAAGCGGCCCAGATCGAAATCACCGACGGCGACCCCCTGCACCCCAGCGAACGCGACGAATACGTGACCTTAAAGGTCTTTCCGCTCACCGGCCGGGTCCGAACCTACCAAAAGCGGCTTGAGGACCCTGAGGTGGAAGAGCACGATGGCCAAGAAGAGGGCGACGAATGAGACGCGCCTCTTCCGGATTCACGCTGCTGGAGGTGATGATCTCCTTGTCCATTCTAGCCTTGGCGCTCACCGCCATCGCGGGAATCAATGCCAACAGCTTCAACGCATCGAACTACGCCAAGCACATCACGGTCGCGACCTTGCTCGCCCGTTCCAAGATGGTCGACATTGAAGAAGAGCTTCGAAAGGATGGCTTTGGCAGCGACGATCGGGAGTTTTCGGGAGACTTCAACGAAGAAGGCTACGAGAGCATGCGCTGGGAAGCCGTATCTCGCAAGGTCGAGCTGGACGTGAGCCAGCTGATTGGCGGTTTTTTGGGCGGGGACATCACGGCCGACAGCATTCCCGAGCAAATGAAAGCTTTTTTGGGCGGCATCCAAGGCGGTGGTGGCGAAGCCGGGGCCGACCCAGCCTTGGCGGGGGCCGAGCAACCCAGCCTGAAAGCCCTTCTCGAAGGCGGCGGAGGCGCGTCGGAGAACATCATGGAAACCATGTTTCGCCAGATGGGTGAAACCTTGGCCAATTCCATCCGCGAGATCGAGCTCACCATCAAATGGGGTGAGGAAGGAACGCCCAACGAAGAGACCCTCACCTTCGTGCAGTACCTGACCACCACCGGAAGGGTGAACATCAGTGCGGGAGGCGCAGGCCTCCCTGGCCTCCCCCCCGGCATCATTCCGGGCGGTGCCAACCCTGGGCAAGCGGGGACTGGGCAAGCGGGGGGCGGGCTGAACCCACCCGCACAGGGTTCGAGACCCGGCACGGTGGGCCCATGAGGTTTTCAAGGCACCGCGCTTCGGGCTTCACACTCATGGAAGTGGTGCTCGCGCTGGCGATTTTGGCCCTGATGGGCGCGCTCACCTGGGGGTCCATCGCCCGCAGCTTCGACGCCTTCGAAACCGTAAAAGAAATTGACGGGCGCTACCACAACGTCCGGGTAGCCATGAATCGCATGGCCAAAGAACTCTCCATGGCCTTTTTGACCTCCGATCGGCGACACACCGGGCGGGAGCGAATGTGGGAGACCCTGTTCAAAGGCGAGCCGGGGAGCCCCTTTCACACCATTCACTTCACCGCCTTTGCCCACGAAGTGTTGCGGCAAGATGCCAAGGAGTCCGACCAAAGCGAAATCAGCTACTACGGAGAGCGAGACGAAGATTTTCCCGAACAGATGAACCTGATGCGACGCGAGGACCCACGACTGGATCGCGAACCGTCGGAAGGGGGCCGAAGCTACGTTCTTGCGGAAAACATCAAGGATTTCAAACTCAGGTTCTTTGACCCCAAAGACGACGACTGGACCGAAGAGTGGGACACCGACGACCAAGAGTTTAAGGGACGCCTTCCTACCGTGGTTGAGATCACCATGATCATCGAGGACGAAAGCAAAGAAGAGCTGAAATTCGTCACCAAGACCCGGATCAACCTGACGTTGGAGCTCGGGAGGATCTGATCGCATGGATCGGTTGCATCGACCTAAACAGGAACGGCCGAGGCCAACGGTGGTTCGCCGCTCTCCCCTATTTCAGTGGACCGCCCTTCGGGCCAAACGCCGAAATACAAAGCGCTCCCACAGCGTCTGCCAACCCCAAGCCCAAGGGGCCACGCCGGGCGGAAGCCCAAAGCAACGCGGCGTCGCCCTTATCATGGTTTTGGTGATCACCACCGTCCTGAGCGCGATCGCGACCGACCTCGAAAACGACACCAAAGTGAATCTCAGAGCCGCAGCCAATGCCCGAGATCAGCTGCAAGCCCATTTTCATGCGAGAAGCGCCATCGAGCTCGAGCTGTTTATCTTACGGCTCCAAGGCTCCATCAAGGGCACGCTCGACCAGTTTATTCCGCTACCGCTCTTTGAGCTGTCCGGCTTTTTGGTTTCCTCCGACACCATCAAGGGCGTCCTGAACCGCGATTCCACGCCTTCCGACGAACCCAAAGTGGACCCCTTAGAGCCGGATAGACCTTTCGGAAACTTCAACGGCTCTTTTTGGATCGAAGAGGTCGTCGACGAAAACCGTAAAATCAACCTGAACCACAACTTCGGTATCGGCTGCCGAAACCTCATGCATCCGCTGTTGGTGGCCGTCATCGATGATCCCAAATACGATCCACTGTTCGAAAGTATTGGAGAATCTAGGGACCCGATTCGAAACCGCTTGGACATCATCGCCAACATCACCGACTGGACGGACTCGGACGAAAACATTGACCCCGTGTGTTTTGTGACCGGCGACGCGGGCACAGGCGGGGCTGAAGATGCACGCTACGATCATTTGCCCTACAACGTCAGGTACAAGCCCAAAAACGCGCTGATGAACTCCATCGCCGAGCTCCGTTTGGTTCCGGGCATCACCGACGCCTTCATGCGTCTGTTCTCCAAGCAGCTCACGGTATGGGGCAACAAGGGCGTCGGTCTCAAAACCGCCGATCCCTGGATGATCCGGACCGTCATACGGGCGATCTCTCCGGGGAACCTGCCGGTCCCCGAGGAAAAGTTTAAGAAGTACTTTGAAGAAGATGCGCTCCGAAGCGCGCTCCCTCCTCCCCTGAACAAGTTCTCAGAGGAGGTCTTCTTGGCACAGCTGGCCAGCGCAGAAATCCCGTACGATCAGGCCAAGTACACTCAACTGAAGCCAGCCCTTCGTTTTGACGACATCTCGAACGTGTATCGCATCACCGCGGTGGGCCGTGTCAATGATGCGTCGTCCAAGATCACGGTTGTTTGGCTCGACACCCGAGCACCAACCCTATCTCCTGACCAGTTCTATTACTGGCGGGAGGAGTAGACCATGCCACAGAAAATTCTCGCCATCGATCTCGGTTCTTGGTCCGTCAAAGCTGTGCTTTTAGAGTCCAGCTTTCGGGGGTTTACAATCGAAGAGGTGCACGAACAAGAGCTTCGCGCCGGCAACCCAGAGTCTAAGGACGCACGCGTGGTCACCGCACTCAAAGAGCTTCTGCAACGAACCTCTCTAAAAGCCGATATCTACGTCGGCGCTGTCTCGGGGGAGAGTGCGGCCACCCGCTTCGTGGAGCTCCCGTTCTCGGATGCACGGAGCATCGAACAAACCTTGGGGGGCGAGCTGGCAGACGTGCTCCCTTTCGAAATAGAAGACACGGTTTACGACCACACGTTGGTGAAAAAAAACGAGGCGGGGGGGTCTTTATCCATCTGCGCCGCCGCCCCCAAAGAAAGTGTCATGCATCGTCTGGATATCTTCCAAGATGCGGATGTGGATCCTCGTTTTCTCGCAGTAGATGTTCTTCAATTCTACAATCTTTATACCCATTTTCTGGAAGACGATCTGTCCAAAGCCGAAACACCGATAGAAGATTCGAGCACCTCCATCGTCAACATCGAAGCCCGCGAAGGAGGCGTTCCTGAAGGCCGTTTGATCGTCGACATCGGCCACGAGCGGACCTCCGTGCTCGCCGCAAGTCCCGATGGCATCGCCCACGCACGGGTGGTTCGGGCCGGCGGCAAGGACATCACAGAAGCCATTTCCAAGGTCTATCAGCTCGACTGGGCTGACGCCGAAGCCGGAAAACACGACAATGCCCTTTTGGCTTCAACGCGCCATCCGGCAACCAGTGACGCCGCCCAGCGCATGAGCGATGTGGTTTCTTACGGCTTGCACGGTCTCGTCAGAGAACTGCGGCGGACGCTGCAAGCCATCCGCAAAGAGCGGCGCATTCGCGTCAGCCGCATTGACCTGGTCGGGGGGGGGGCACGCATTTTGAACCTCCCTTCCTACCTCGCTGAAGAGCTCAATGTGCCCGTGGCCTACGGCGCAGCCGTTGAACAAACGATTGCCCAACACGTAGAGGCTTCGCGGCGCCCAGCGTTCGCGGGTGCGATTGCCTTGGCGCTCCGAGCGGCCCCGGACGAACCGGTGTCCGAGATAGACCTTCGAACCGGGGAGTTTCAGTACGCAGGCCAGATGCAAAACCTCCGGCTCCGAGGGCCCGCGATTGCAGGGACCGTCCTGTGCCTTCTCTTCTTGCTCGTCGCCAACACCTTTGCGCAATATCACGTCGTAGGCTCAAGGGAGCGCTCAATGGACCTCCAGTTTTGCCGAATATGTAAAGAAGTCGTGGGCCGCGAAATTTGTGAACCCAAAGTCTGCATCGAAGCCATCAAGAATCCAGGCAACGAAATCGGCAACTTCAAGCCCCCGGAGCGCTCCGCGTTTAGAGTCGCCGCCGAAATTTCAAGTATGTTGCCCAAAGACCTCGAACTTCTGGTTAAAGAAATGGACATCACCCCCGAACGCGCCCGAGTCTCTGGCGAAACCACGGGTTTCGATGCTGTAGATCGCATGGTGAGCGCGTTCGGGGAGGACAAGTGCTACACCGAGGTCAAAAAGGGACAGCTCCGCAAAAAATCTGACGGTAAGGGCGTCGAGTTCCAACTCTCGATTCGCCTGGGGTGCTCCAAATGAAACATCAAATCAACCAGCTCACCGCCGCCTTTGAGAGGCTGTCCGTGCGCGAGCAACGGATGGTCCTGTTTGTCGTCGTCGCTTTGTCGGCCATGGCGCTCGGAGGTTCTTCCTACTTTGTCCGAAAAGACCTGAAAAGCACCCGCCAGCGAATCGCCCACAAAGAAGAAAAGCTGCGCGAAATCGCAGAGATACGCGGCGACTACCACCGCCAGCTGAGCGAACAAAACCGGCTCGCCGAAGAAGTCAAACGAAACGAAAAAACCCGCATATTGTCGTACCTCGAAGAGCTCAGTCGAGCCGCAAACATCGAGCTCGGCAATGCATCGGAACGCGCCGGCGGGAGTACCGGCTCAGGGCTCGTTCGAGAGGAAGCTGCTCAGGTCGAGGTCAAGAATGTCAGCCTGGACCGCCTTTACGATTTTCTCAAACGCATCGAACAGGGCAACCGGCTGGTCAAGGTTCGGCGCCTTCGGGTGCGAACACGATTCGACAACAAAGAGATGCTCGACGCCTCCATTATGGTCGGGACCTTTAAACCCACCAAGACTTAGCGGGGGAAGCCCCCAGCAAGGCTCCGTGTGTGAAACAACAGGCAACCCCCCTCAAGAACGCTAGGTACCGATATGATTCAACGCATCGCGGCGTACGTCGCATTTTCTTTGTTTTGTTTTCTTTTGTTTTTCTACTGGACCTTTCCTTTTGACGCCGTCAAGGATCGGGTGCTGACCGCCGCATCACAAAAGACCGGAGCGAAAATCACGGCGGCCAGTTTGGAGCCTCACTGGATAACGGGCTTCATCGCCAAAGAGCTGTCCATTCTTCCGAGAAACAAGGAAGAGCCCATCAAGCTCGAAGAGCTCATCGTGCGCGCGCACGTTTTCCAATTTCTCCGTGGCAACCGGGCGGCGAGCGTACGGGCCCCGGTGGCCAAGGGTGTGGTGGATGCCTCCTTCGTTCAACACGAAACCGGCGTGACCCTGGAAGGCATCGTTGAGGAGGTTGAGCTGGCACTCATTCCAGGGCTTAAGGACGCCATCGGCCTTTCCCTTGGGGGCGAACTCAGCATCAAAGCAGATGTCGACTGGAACAAGAAGGTGCCCAAGGAGTCCAAAGGGGTGCTGTTCTTGAAAGCCAAGGGACTCGAGAGCCTCAAAGGGGGCAAGGTCGGTATGTTTCCTATACCGGATCTGGCCATCGGGGATTTGGACTGGGAACTTCCGCTCGAAGAAGGGAAATTGAAGTTCAACAAACAAACACTCAAAGGCGAAAACCTCGAGTTGATTCTCGACGGAGACATCCAGCTGTCCAACCCGGTAGAACGAAGCCGACTGAACCTCGTCTTCAGCTTCAAGCCGACGGAAAAGTATCTGTCCCTCAGACCCTTTGCTCAGACCGCTCCTGAACAACATCCGCCGGGCCAAGGGAAGCGACGGGTTCTACTCCTATAGCTTGTCGGGGACCTTGAAGCGTCCCCGTACCCCAATACCCGCCGGGAACCGACGCCGCGGGCTGCGTTGACCCTCAAACATCAGGGACCTTTTGCCGATGCGCTTGGGTCGCGCCAGGCGTCTACGTGAACCACAACCTCGCCCACATCATGGCACGCAAGAAGCTTCGCTTCCACGCGTTCTCCGATGTCGTGCCCGGAGCCTACGCTCAATTGTGGGTCAACCCAAACTTCGACCCAGACATGGAGCGCGCTGCCATAGGAACGAGCCTTGAGGGCTTCGACGTGGCGAACGCCATCGACCAAACCCGCAAGCGCACGAAGCTCAGCCTGGCGTACTGGGCCTGGCGCCTGGCCCATCAATAGCCGAATGTTCTCCCGGCCCAGTTGAAGACCGGAAAGGCCAATCCAAAGGGCCACCGGAAAGGCCAAATAAGGTTCGAGCTCCGGCAGAACAAAGACATGGGTACCGACCAGTCCAGCGATAGACACCAGCCCCAAAACCGCATCGCTCTGCGCATCCACCTTGAAGGCCCCAAGAACCGAGCCCCAAGCCTCTCTCAGTCGGTTGCGAGCCATGACCACGAAGACGCTCTTGATCACAACTTTCATGCCCAGCGCACCCAACAAGGGCCAGCTGAAGTCCACGAGAGGCGGCGCCGATAAACCCAAAACCGCATCCCGCAGCACTTCGACCGCCAAGACCCCCACCAACACGGCGACCACCAAGGCCGCGATAGGCTCCGCGCCGTGATGTCCAAAGGGGTGATCCTCGTCCGCGGGCTTGGCCGAGATCTTGAGGGCCCACAGAAGACCTGCACCCGTCAGGACATCGGACAAGCTGTCCGCCGCTTGGGCCAAAGCAAGCTTGCTGCCGACCTCAAGGTAGGCTTTGCCCAAAAGAACAAACAGAACCAAGCTACAGACGATCGACGCCAAAAAGAGCTTTGTAGCCGGGCGCCCCATTGGGCAGCCGAGCATGCCGCTCACCCCCGACCCTGCCAAGCCCTTTCCCTCGCCGGAGACTCCGTGAAAGCACACCAGACATGGGAAGGGGGACCGTGGTTTCACTCGCCAAAGCTGCCTTAGGGCTCCCCCCCTAGGTGGACATTCAAAAATCTGAGGGTTGAATGAACCGCGCCGGGGTGCGTCAGAACCTACAGAAGGAGGCATTCATGAAAAACCACCTATGGCTCGTGGGTTCCTGTTTGGGGTGCTTGGCACTCGCGGGCGGAGCCGGCAGCGCCGACGCACGTCCACCCTGTCCCAACCGCACCAGCGCCCCCGCGCTAGGGCAAACGGCCCCGGTGTACGGTCATCACGCGTACCGCGGCGAGCTTCGCGAACTGAAGCGGCAGATCAAAAAAGTGCGAAGAGAAGCGCGAAGACTCAAAAGGCAGCTTCGAAGGGCCACCCAACGCCGATGGGCCGCCCGGCAGCGAACCCCACGGACCACGAACCATGCCCACCGAAGGGGCTGGGCCAACCGACGCGCGGACCACCAAGTTTCCGTCCATTCGCAGCGCTTCGGCCGCCGGGCCCACCGCAGGCGTTGAAAAGGTCGCGAAAAAGCGCTCGCCCTCAAGGCGCCAGACGGGCTTGGGTCCAAGGGCCAGTCCCGACCCGGGTGTAGACCACGCGGTCGTGCAACCGATCCGACTGGGTGAGCCAAAACTCGATTGCCTGAGGCCTGACCCGGTATCCACCCCAAAACGGAGGGCAAGGCACTTCGTCGCCCGTGAAACGAGCGGCCACGTCTTGGCGCAACGCGTCCAGACGCGCACGATCGGGAAGAACTTGGCTTTGGGGTGATGCCCAGGCGGCCAGCTTGCTTCCCCGCGGCCTGGAGGCAAAATACTGGCGTGACTCATCTTCGGAAACCCGGCCTACCGTGCCCTCGATCCGCACCTGTCGACCCCAGGTCGGCCAATAGAACACCAGGGCAGCCCGGCGATTGCGCTCCAGTTCATGGGCCTTGCGGCTTTGGTAGTTGGTAAAAAAGACAAAACCGCCTTCATCGACCGACTTCAAAAGGACAATGCGCGCCGCGGGCGCCCCGTCTTCGCCGGTCGTGGCCAGGGTCATCGCGTCGGGCATGGCCTGCTCGGAGCGACAAACTTCGTCGTACCAGCTCTGGAACTGGACGATGGGATCAGGTTCGAGGTCATGCACACGCATCAAGCGGAGGAGCATGCCGCCCCCCGAATGAACTTCCAAGCCTTTTCCCTGACTCTCGCTCTGGGGGAGCCGCCGGACTCGGGTCGGGCTGGGGCACGTCCAAGGGGGCTCACCGCCGAGGGCGTTGACGAGTCAGGGCACGCGCGTCTACGGACTTGGCATGCGCGTCGCACGCACCCTGGCGATCGTCGCCGCGGGGACCCTCGCCGTCCCCTTGGCGGGATACCTCTGGGTTCAGTGGGCTTCAGAACAGGGTTTTGGCACCGGCGACCTGGAATTTTCGGTACCCAAAGGGGCCACGCTGGCCCAAATAGGGGCAAAGCTCCACGCGGAGGGGCGCCTCAAGAGCACCCTCGCCTGGCGCGCTTATCTCAAGCTTCATCCCGATGCGCCGGCCCCCAAAGCCGGTCGGCACGCCCTCAACGGGCCCCTCAGCATCCCCCAGCTCCTCGAGGCGTTGAGCCAAAAACCCCTCTCAGAGGACGTCCCCCTGACCATGGTGGAAGGATGGCGGCTGCGCGATGCCGACGCGTGGATGGCCGAACGACAGCTCATCACCCAAGGGGCCTACATCCAGGCGGCGCACGACAAGGAGGCCTACAAGATTCCCTTTTCCGTACCGGGGGACTCTCTCGCAGGCTACTTGCTTCCAGACACCTATTTGGTGCCGAAGGGCTCCGTGGACGTGAAAAGGCTCATTCAGCGCCAGATCGATGCTTTTCACGAGCGTTTCGAAACGCCCTTTCGAGACGAAATCGCCCAAGCGGGGCGAACCCTCCAAGAAATCGTGGTGATGGCGTCTATGCTGGAGCGGGAAGAGCCGAACCCCGCCTCCAGGCCCGAGGTGGCAGGTGTGCTTTACAAACGCCTCGACGCCAAGGTTCCGCTCGGAGTCGACGCAACCAGCCGATTCAACCTCAAAGACTGGAACAACCGGCGCGCCCTTTTGCGAGCACTCCGAGACCCAGACGACCCCTACAATACACGCCTCAAACCGGGCCTTCCTCCGGGCCCCATCGGCGCGCCCAGCCTCAACGCCCTCACCGCAGCCGTACGACCTGTCGGGTCACCCTATTGGTACTACCTTCACGACCGTACCAAAAAGATCCACTTTGCCCGCACCGCAGAGGAACACGAGGCCAATCGACGCCGCTACAACGTCTGGTAGCCGGGGTTCACAGCCGAATTTCGGCCCACCCATGGGCGGGGGCGATGAACTAGGGTTTGTCGATCCAGCGGGTGGCCGCCGGAAGCTCCACCGCCTCGAGCGCCTGTAAAAGCGCGGCGGGCTCTGGAAACGCACAAAGGAGTGCCCGGTGGATGCCGGACAAAAAACCGACTTCTTGGGTGTGGTCCAAGAACCCGAGGAGCTTGTCGTAGTAGCCCTCTACATTGAGGAGCCCCACCGGCTTGGCGTGGTAGCGAAGCTGCGTCCACGTCAACACCTCGAACATCTCCTCGAGGGTGCCATACCCGCCGGGCAGAACGATAAAGGCATCGGACAAATGCGCCATCATCGTCTTCCGCGCGTGCATGCTCTCGACGACAAAGAGTTCGCTCAACCCCTCGTGCGAAATCTCGTGGGCCCGAAGTCTTTCGGGAATGACCCCAATAACCTCGCCCCCCGCCACCAGGGCGGCATTGGCGACGGCCCCCATGAGCCCGATCTTCGCGCCCCCGTAAACGACCCCAATTCCCCTTTGGGCCAACAACTTCCCGACCGCGATGGCCGCTTCCGCATACTCGGGGCGATCCCCGTCATGAGACCCACAAAAAACGGCAACCCGCCGAAATGCACCCACGGGGTTCAGTTACGCCGTCAGGCACACCGAATGCAAGCGCCGGACACCACGCCGGACCCAGGACCGAGCGGGCGCGTCACGAAGCCGACTGAGTACCCACGTGGAGGGCGCCATAGAGTTTGGGCAACGATTCATCGAGGCGATAGCTGGTCGAACGATGACCGCCGTCGAAGGTCTGGTACTCGTGCGCAACTTTGAAGCTTTCGAGCTTTCGGTGGAAGGCATGCGCGCCCCAGTGCAAAAAATGCTCGTCGCGCGTGCCGCAATCCACAAACACCAAAGACATCTGTCGCAAGGCTTCTTGGTGCGCCTTTTTCTCGATCATCTCCACCGGGTCCCATGCCAGCCACCGCTTCAGCACGGCCTCATCGAGGGTTCCCGTCTCGAGGTCAAAAGGAAGCCCAATGCCCAGCGGCTTTGTGGCGTCGGGGCTATAGACAGCGGCAAGGGCGAGCATCGAAATCGGACCGAACCACGACCCGATGTGCTTTTTTCGCACCTCTTCGAAACGCTTCACGAGTTCGCTCACGCCACCGGTGTCGCGCACCGCGTTCATCAATAAGGGCAGATCGCGAAAAAGAGAAATCTGAAAGCCCATATCCCCGGAATGGCAAGCGACCGCACGAAAGAGGTCGGGGCGACGCATGGCGTGCACGATGGCACCGAATCCGCCCGACGACTTGCCTGCAATGCCGTGACCCGAAACGTTCCAGCGCGCCTCCACACAGCTTCGAAGCTCATCGAGAAGATAGGTCTCGTAGTCCCCCACGGCGGGCGAACTCAGGTATTGGCAGCCCCCAAGCTTGGTGAACGCATCGGGCAACACGACGATCATCGGGCCTATTCGTTGTTCACGCCTGAGCCGGAGCAAACGTTCTTCAAGGCCCTCCTGCCAGGGGTCGTCGGACAGCATCTTGCGCCCCACACCCGCATAACCTGACAACCACCAAAGACACGGAACCGGCGTACCGGGCAAAAGGTCGTCGGGGACGATCACGTGAAGCCGACGTACGTGCGGGTCTTGAAGCGGGTTGCCGCGAAGCGCTTCGGACTCATGCGAGAGGACGATGACCGCCATCTGTTTGACCTCCTCAAAACGCCTCAGCGACGGTTGATCGGCTGGTAGGGCCGCGTGGGCTCACCGGTGTAAAGTTGCCGCGGTCGCGCGATTTTTTGCTCGTTGTCTTGTACCATTTCGTTCCACTGAGCGAGCCAGCCCGCCACGCGGGGGATGGCAAACATCACCGTAAACATGTCGGTCGGCAGCCCCATGGCCTCGTAGATCAAGCCTGAATAAAAATCGACGTTGGGGTAAAGCTTGCGCCCCACAAAATAGTCGTCCTCAAGGGCGATGCGTTCAAGCTCCCGAGCCACATCCAAAGCGGGCTCTTTCCAGTCACATCAAACACTTGATCCGCGAGACGTTTGATCGCCTTTGCGCGCGGGTCGTAGCTCTTATACACCCGGTGGCCAAAACCCATGAGGCGCCCTTCTCCATTTTTGACGCGCTGAATAAAAGCCGGAACGTTCTTGAGGCTTCCGATTTCGGCGAGCATGCTGAGCACCGCCTCGTTGGCGCCCCCATGAAGGGGCCCGTAAAGCGCCGCCGCGCCGAGGCGACACCAGAGTACGGATCGACCCGCGAAGAGCCGACGTTGCGAACGGTATTGGTGGAGCAATTTTGGCCGTGATCGGCGTGAAGAATAAACAGAACATCCAGCGCGCGCTCCAGCACGGGATGCGGTTGGTACTTGGCCTGGGACATTTTCTTGATCATCGATAAGAAATTGCCGGGGTACGAAAGATCGTTGTCGGGATAGACGTACGGGAGGCCGCGGCTATGACGATAAGACCAGGCGGCAATGGTGGGCATCTTCGCCAACAGGCGAACGATGTGTGCGCGGCGTTTTTCGTAGTCACCGATGTCTTTGGCCTCGGGGTAAAAAGACGCCAGCGCGCCGATGGTGGAAATGAGCACATTCATCGGATGGGCGTCATAGCGAAACCCATCCATGAACTTGCGAACGTTTTCGTGCAGGAAGGTATGGGTCATCACTTCTTGGACCCAATCGTCGAGCTCCGCGCGACTCGGGAGTTTGCCCTCGAGCAACAGATAGGCCACCTCCAAAAACGTGGACTGCTCCGCCAGTGCTTGAATGGGATACCCGCGGTAATTGAGAACCCCGGCCTGGCCGTCGATGAGGGTGATGGCACTTTTGCAAGACGCGGTGTTCATGAACGCGGGATCGTACGTCATCAGGCCAAAATCGGAGGGGTCGGTCTTGATCTGACGCAGGTCCACCGCGCGAATCGCGCCGTTTTCCACGGGCACCTCGTAGGTCTTCTGGGTGCGATTGTCGGTGATCGTCAGGCTATCCTTCGGCATGGGGCGTGGCTATGCGCCGCACCGGCGCGCGGTCAAGCGCAACCGACCGAGGGCTCTGGTCTTCCGGTTCGGAGCAGGGCGCTTCGCCGCCTGCGCCGGGCATCATGAGGGTTTATCGCAAGTGCCACCCGCGACGGGCTCCGTTTGGCGCGGCGGCGGGGGACGCTCGCGGTCGTGCCACGGGTCGAGAAGCTTGCGCCACTCGGCCATCACCTCCGCACTCCCCGCCTTTCGGCCGGTCATGGCGCGCTCGAGACGAGACGCGAGCGCGTTTCGGGCTCGGGACAGCCGCTGCCGAAACGCGGCAAAGGAAACGCCCAGAATCTCGGCCGCTTCGGGACCTGAAAGCCCGTCCACATAGGTCACCAAGAGGGCGAGCTTTTCGTCGAGGCTGAGCTCTCCGAGAGCCGACAACGCCAGCGCCTGCTGCTCTTTGCGCCCGAGCTGCTCCTCTTGGTTGGCTTGTTCGTGGGCGGGCAAGTCCCCAGACGTGGCGTCTTCGGACGGGCGAGGCCCGCGGGTGCGCGCCCTTGCGATCTCAAACCCTACGTTCCGAGCGATGCCGAGCAACCACGAGCGGGGTGAGCTTTGTCCTTCGAAACGATCCAGATTCCGAAGCGCGCGTTCGAGCACCGTTTGGGTCCCATCTTCGAGCTCATCGGGCCGCAGAATCTTGGTCAAATACCGACGGATGTTGGGAATGTGCTGGGCGAGGTCGTGCTCGGCAATGGGGATCTCGGAAGCCATGCGTCCCGGGGAGCATAGCACTCCTTGACTCCATGACCCTAGCTCGCTATCGACCCCGGCACCATGTCTTTGGACCTGAACGTCACCTATCTTGTCGTTCTGGCGCTTTTCTTGTTGCCACTTCTGATCCTCAACCGCCTGATTTTCGGCCCGTTTCTCAAGCTTTTTGCCGAACGTCATGAGCGGCTGGAGGGCTCGGTCGAAAGGGCCCAAGAAATGCTTGAAAAAGCCGAAAAAGAAGCCGCCACGTTCACCGAGAAGATCGAACAAGCCACCGCCAAGGGGCTCGAGACCCGAAACCGGATCCGGGCCGAAGCCAACGAAACCCTTGCCAAGCAGGTTGACGGAGAGCGTAAAACCCTTGCTGAGAAACTCGAGCAGGCCGCGGCCAAGCTTCGAAACGACCGCCAAAAAGCACACGAAGAGATGCGCGTCGCCACCCAGAAGCTTGCAGAGTTGACGGCCAGCAGGCTTCTTGGAAGGGAGCTTCAATGATCGACTACGCCCCCATCGTCGAGTGGGTTGGGGTCCTCGCCAGCGCCGGCGGCGGCCACCACGGCCCCGGACACATCAACTGGTTTGTTCTGGGCAGCACCATCCTTAATGCGGTGATTTTTTTCGGCTATTTGGCCTACATTTTGCGTCCTACGGTCCGCGATGGCCTCAAATCGAGGCGTGCCTCGATGGAAAAAGCCCTACGCGACGCCGAGGAAAAACAGGCCCAAGCCGCCAAAAGGCTCGAAGAGTACGCCCACAAGCTGGCAAACCTCGAAGAAGAGGTCGCCGGGATCGTCGCAGGGTACGAAGCCCAGGCAAAGGCCGACAAAAAGCGGCTGGAAGCCGACACCGAGCGGGCGATCGAACGGCTGAGGCGGGAAGCCGACTTCACCATCGGCCAGGAAATCAAAAAGGCGGAAAAGGCCCTTCGGCAGGAGGCCATCCAGGACACCCTGGAGGCCGCCGCCCAAATGGTTCAGTCGCGGATCACCGAGGCGGATCGGCGCCGGTTGGTCGACCAATATGTCCAGTCCCTAGAACAGTCGGCGGGGAAGATGGGTCCATCGTGACCGCGCCCACGCAGGACATCCGCGGTCGGTAAGGCCTTTTGGCCCGTAGTCACGGGCCGTCGCCACCGCAAGCCGCATCCCACAGGAGGAACCCATGGCCATCGCATCCCTAGCCAGCCGCCGATACGCGGAAGCCCTCGTCGAAGCCAGCGTCGCTGAAGACACGGACCGCCTCGGCGAAGTGCGCCGCGAGCTCGCCGGCTTCGCCCAAACGGTTCGCGAAGCACCGGATCTGAAAAACGCACTCCTGAACCCCGTGTTCACGTCCAATGAGCGAAGCCAAGTCTTGGACCAAACCATGGCGCGGCTCAATCTCTCCAAGACGGTTCAGAACTTTCTCAAGCTGGTGGCCGAGAAAGGCCGAATGCCGGAGCTGGATGACATCCATGAGGCCTTCAGCGACCTGGCGGATGCCCGCCAGGGCAAGGTGCGCGCCACGGTGACCTCGGCGGCTGAGCTGCAGGACACCGCCGTCGACCAGCTCAAACGCGCGCTGGAGCGAAAAACCGGAAAAACCATTGATCTGAGCCGCGAAATCGACCCCGCGCTCATCGGCGGCGTTCGGGTCCAGATCGGCTCGCTGGTCTTCGATGGCACCATCCAGCGCCAACTGGAAAACCTCCAAGAAACTCTGAGAAATCCAGACTAGAGCACGTCGTTCTGAAACCGCCTCCATTTCTGTTGATCTGTGGCGCTGGGCTCTGCTACCTCGCCCGCGAACATGCAGATTCGCGCCGACGAAATTTCCCAGATCATTCGCCAGCAAATCGAGGGCTACGAAAAAAAGGTCGACGTAGCCGAAACGGGCTCCGTCTTGACCGTGGGTGACGGCATCGCCCGCGTCTACGGTCTTGAAAACGTGCAAGCGGGCGAACTCGTTGACTTTGCCGGCAACCTCCAGGGCATCGTCCTCAACCTTGAAGAGAACAACGTGGGTGTCGCCCTCATGGGCAACAGCGAGCACATCCGCGAAGGCGATACGGTGCGCCGAACCGGGCGCATCGCGGACGTACCCGTCGGGGATGCCCTGCTGGGACGGGTGGTCGGCCCCTTGGGCGAGCCGCGTGACGGCAAGGGTCCCATCGCCGCGGCGGAGCGCCGTCAGATCGAGATCAAAGCGCCGGGGATCATCTCTCGAAAGCCGGTGCACGAACCGATGCAGACCGGCATCAAGGCCATCGACACCATGATTCCGGTGGGGCGCGGCCAGCGAGAATTGATCATCGGTGACCGGCAAACCGGCAAGACCGCGGTGGCCATCGACACCATCATCAATCAAAAGGGCGGCAACCTCCGCTGTTTCTACGTCGCGATCGGACAAAAGCAATCGACCATTGCCCAGGTTCACGCTCGCCTCGAACGGTCGGGTGCCATGGAGTACACCACCATCATCGCGGCCGGAGCCTCAGAGCCCGCGCCCCTTCAGTTTTTGGCCCCATTTTGCGGCGTGACCATGGCGGAGTACTACCGAGACTCGGGTCAGCACGCACTCATCATCTACGACGACTTGTCCAAGCAAGCGGTCGCCTATCGGCAGTTGGCCCTCTTGCTTCGCCGCCCACCGGGCCGCGAGGCGTTTCCCGGCGACGTGTTTTATCTGCACAGCCGTCTTTTGGAGCGGGCCGCAAAGCTTTCTGACTCCAAGGGAGGCGGGTCTTTGACCGCGCTGCCCATCATCGAAACCCAGGCCGGTGACGTCTCGGCGTACATTCCGACCAACGTCATCTCCATCACCGACGGTCAGATCTACCTCGAAGCCGACCTGTTCAACGCCGGGCAACGTCCGGCGGTCAACGTGGGTATCTCGGTCTCACGGGTGGGCGGCGCCGCGCAGATCAAAGCCATGAAAGCGGTGGCCGGTCACCTTCGGCTCAAGCTGGCGGCCTTTCGAGAGCTGGCGGCCTTTGCCCAATTTGGCTCCGACCTCGACCCTGCGACCAAGCGGGAGCTCGACATCGGGCAGCGGCTGATGGAACTCCTGAAGCAGGCCCAGTACGAACCGATGCCCACCGCAAAACAGGTTGTGGTCATCTGGGCGGCAACCTTTCCGTCCAAACCACTCAACGATGAGTACAAGGACCCCAAAAAGTATGCGGAGGGGATGTTCATTCTCGACGTCGCGCCCAAGGACATGGGCGTCTTTCAAACCGAGCTTTTGAGTTACTTTGAAGGCAACGCCCCCGAAATCATCAAAGAGATTGAAGACACCGGAAAGATTTCCAAAGAGCTCGAGAAACAGCTTTTTGAGCATGTGACGAAGTTTCGCACCGCTTTCCTTGCATCCAGGGAGGGCGCCTAACCACCTCGGCTAAGGTGACCTTGCGATGCGGCGGTTCTTGTTCACGGCTTGGGTTCTCGTGGTGCTTTCGGGATGCAGCTACGTGCTGCCTTCCAGCTGGCAGTCGTTTCGGACCGATCCCGATGACGCGGTACCCGCAATCACCCGGGCCTTAGACGCCCAGCAGTTCCCGGTCGAAACGTGGGACCAAGAAAAGCATAAGATCGTCACCGGCTGGCTGGTGGTCCGTTCCGGAGTCGACACCCTTCGTGAACGCTACATTCTCACCTGGGAACGCGAACCACGGGACGGAACCCTGACGATCTACGTACGACACGAGGCCCAAGACCAGGACCAGGACGCGGGCCAGGTCACCTGGGCCAGCGTATACCACGACACCCAAAAAGAGCGCGCTTTGCTCGAATCGGTGTCCGAAGAGCTCGGTGCGCTGCGCCGATAGGGGCCAAGGCCACGGGTCCCGTTTTTCGCGGATGCTCAAGAATTCTTGAAACCCTGATTGCACGACGACGATGAATTCTGAGGCGCATGCGAGCGTGCAAGTGGGACTTTCGAATCACCCCATAACCCGATAAAACTTCACTCGGGGGCGTCGTCGCGGGCGACGACCAGTCCGCCGTCGCTTTTCTCCACCATCCGCGACAGAAGAGAACCTTCGAAAACGAGCTTTATCGGCGCGCGGTGCGCACGGCTGGTCAACGTCAGGGCGGAGGTCGTCTCATCGCGCGAATCGACGGGCGGGGAACGCGCGTACCGCTCGAGAACCACAACCGGGACCAAAAACGGGGGCGCAAGAGCCACCGCGCGCAGCGCTTCTTCCGATTCGGCAAGCGGCAAAGCCAGCGCGCACAGGGCGACCGCCCGAAACGCAAACGAGGGAAACGACAGAACGGTGGAATCCGACAGCGGAATCCGTTTGGCATGAGGCCGGCCGATGCCCCCGGTGCGCACCACAAAATAGGTCCCTTCGCGCTTGCCCTGGACGACCCGACGCGCGCCGAACAACGTCAGCGCGATTTCCAACGCCTCGGGCTTGCCCGACCCCGAGTCAAAGGCCAACCGATAGCGTTGGGTCTCGCCCGCCTCCCCCCCGCGCTCGATCAGGCCCTCGACCACCCCCAAGGCTCCGGACGAGGTCACCGTAAAACGCTCAAAACCGATGACCTCATCCGCCTTTCGGAGGGTATATCGGCCCGCGACCCGACCAAGCATGCGTTCACAGCGTCGGGGTGACTCCGCAGCGACGAAAGAAGCCGCCTCGGGACCCGCCAAGCGGTGACCGTAGCAGCCTGCGATGGTCCCCCCCACCAAGGCCAGCCCTAAGAGGCGGTTTCGGCCTTGATGACCGGCCCTTTGAGGAGGCCGAATGGGTTGCGATCTCGGTCCGGCCGTACTAGCGTCCCGCCCGCTCATGGACTTTGTCGTCAACATTTTCCAGACGATTCGCTTGAGCGACCAGATCTTCTTTCTGTTTGCGACCTTGGCGGTGCTGGGCGCCGCGGGGACAGCGTTCTCACAAAACCTAGTGTACTCCGCCTTTTCTTTGTTGGCCTCGCTTTTCGGAGTGGCCGCACTCTTTGCCTGGCTGTCGGCAGACTACCTGGCCATCACCCAGCTCATCGTCTATGTCGGCGGGATCTTGGTATTGTTCTTGTTTGCGGTGATGCTCACCCACAAGATCACCGATGTTCAGCATTCGAACCCCAGCGTCGGGGTGCGCGGGGGCGCCGTGGTTGCCCTGGGCAGCCTCGCGGCATTGGCCACCATCGCGACCCAAACACCCTGGCCCGTGCTCCCCAAAACGACCTACCGAGAGACAACCCATGCCCTCGGTGACGCCCTCTTGACCACCCATCTTTTGCCTTTCGAAATTCTCTCCATCGTCATCTTGGCAGCGCTCGTCGGCGCGGTCATGATGGCTCGAAAGGAACTCAAAGACTGATGCCTGAGATTCCGGTCCTTCAAGTGGGCCTCCAGCACTTCTTGGTGGTGGCGGCCGTTCTGTTTAGCCTCGGTGCATTTACGGTCATCACTCGGCGCAATGCGGTGGGTATTCTGATGGGTGTAGAACTCATTCTCAACAGCGCCAACATCAACCTGGTGGCGTTCTCTCACTACGTGACCGGCGCCATTGGCGGACAAGCCTTCACCCTCTTTGTGATCGTCATCGCAGCCGCCGAGGCGGCCATCGCTCTGGCCATTGTGCTCTCCATCTACCAAAACTTCTCGTCCATCGATGCCACCAAGGCCGACCTCATGAAGGGATGAGAAACCACGACGACCTCTCCCGGACGCTGTCTCGAATCGATCGTCAAAGCTACGGCGCGTATAAAGAGCTCAAGGGTGCGTACGCACTCCCTGACGCCACTTTGTATCTCGACCACGTGCAAGCCGATCCGTTTGCATCCCCATCCAAGGTGCGGGTCCGGGTGGCCAAAGCCCGAAGCCAGCTGCCCCCCCACCTCTTCGAAAACGCCACCCGACGCATCGCTTTTCAGGACTACCTTGCGCGCCAGGTCAAACAGGCGCTGAACCGGCGCCCCAACCGGCGCTGGGGCAGCGGAAAAAGCGGACTCATCGACATCGACGCCGGTGGCCAAGAAGTGCTGGAACGCGCGGCGGTTGTCGTGCATCCAGAGTGGGTCGAAGCTCGGATTTCGGTGGGCCTTCCGGCAAACGGCCGCCGCGTCCTCGGGCAACAAGCCCACACACTTCTTCTGACCGAAATCCCCAAGCTCGCCGAGCAAGGGTTGTGTCGCGATGCGCTCAATCTTGAAGAGGCGCAGGCGTTCGTTTTTTGCATCGAAAACCAGGAGCACATCCGAAACGAGCTCGAAGCGCGCGGACTGGTTGCATTCGTCGCCAATGGCGCCGTCCTTCCTCGGGTCACCGGCGCCAGCGACCGTCCGCTGGTGGGGAAAGAGGCGGTGCCGGTGAGGGCTCCCGACAGCCTCGCCGTACAAATGGACCTGTTGCATCCGATCGACACGGGCGGGCAGCGCCAGACCGCCCTGACCGGACTCGGCATCCCTCAAGGAATCACGGTGGTCGTGGGAGGCGGATATCATGGCAAAACGACCTTGCTTCGGGCCCTCGAACGCGGGGTCTATCCCCATATTCCCGGGGATGGTCGCGAGTATGTGATCACCCATCGAGACGCCGTCAAAATCCGCGCCGAGGATGGCCGAAGCATCAGCCGCGTCGACATCAGCCCCTTTATCAGCCACCTCCCTCAGGGCAAAAGCACCCGTGCTTTCATGAGCGACGATGCCAGCGGAAGCACAAGCCAAGCGGCCAACATCATCGAGTCGCTCGAAATCGGAGCCAAGCTCCTGTTGATAGACGAGGACACATCCGCGACCAACTTCATGGTCCGGGATGCGCGGATGCAGGCTCTCGTCGCCAAGGAAAGCGAACCGATTACGCCATTTATCGATCGCGTGGCGGAACTTCACCAAAACCTCGGCGTTTCGACCGTGCTGGTGGTGGGAGGAAGCGGTGACTACTTCGAACCCGCAGACCACGTTCTCATGATGCAATCCTACGTGCCTCATGACGTGACCCACGAAGCCAAAGACATCGCCCATGCGCTTCACACCCGCCGAACGCGTGAAGCCCAAGAACCGATGTCTCTCCCTGTGCCCCGCATCCCCGTCAAGAAAAGTTTCGACCCATCGCGTGGACGGCATGGCGTCAAGGTGGATGCCAAGGCAAAGGATCTCATCGCGTTCGGAAGAAGCACCATCGACCTTCGCGCCGTCGAGCAACTGGTTGATCACAGCCAAACCCGGGCCATCGGACAGATCATGTGTCTCGCCCTCCAAACATTGATGGGCCAAGACACCTCCCTTAAAGAGATCCTGGACGCCATCGACAAACGCCTCGATGAACAAGGCCTCGACGTCCTCATCTCCCGCGGTAGACCGGGGCAACACCCGGGCCAACTGGCGAGGCCCCGAAGGTACGAAGTCGCCGCAGCCATCAATCGACTCCGCGACGTACACATGCACCAGCGAAACGATGCCCATGGCGGCGAGGCAACCTAAGTCCGTCGAGGTAGAACTGCGCCCGCCCGTGGCCTACTTGTCGCCTTAAGTGAGAACCAAAGGCCTTTCATCCTTCCTTTGATGATCAACTTCGTGCCATTTTCCAAATAGTCGAGTGAAGGCGCCTCACCGACTGCAAGGAAAAGTAAGAAGGTGCTTCTACCCAGGACCCCTTCAGCACATTCGGCCGCGCAAAAGGTCTTGTGGCCCTCTACTCAGGAGCAGCCCGGGGCCTTACAGTGTTGTCGTGCCTATACCCAGGAGTCTTATGCTCCTCGGCCCTTTGTTTGTTTGTACCCTCTCGCCCTCCGGCGCGACGGCCCAGTCCAAAAAAGGCTCGAGGATTTCGTTTGATAGCCAAGACCTCGACTTCGGCGAGGCCAACGAATCCTTCGTTTGCTGGGCCTGGCCCCAAAAAAAGCTACGAAAAGCCACACGCCAAAAACTGAAAGAGGCCTTTGAAGAGGCCGGTCAGGCCACCACCCCCGAGCACGCCCCCGAACGCATTACAGCGACGCCTGTTGGGCGTACATTCCAAAGCGACTGCCGGGTGCACATCACCATGACCTATAAGGGCCGCCGGAAAAACGTCCGGCTCTCGCTGACGGCCACCGAACGTGGCTCCCAAGAAATCCTGGCCGAATCTCAGCTCAAACTCGACATCAGAAAACTCGCGGCCGCCGATTTTCGACCGTTTTGGGCAAGCCTGTGGCAAAAAATCACACCCCCGCCCCCGCCACCAAAACCAGTCGCCGCCCCTTCGTCCACAAAAACCGAAGAAAGCTTCGTGGACGAAGAACTGGCTCAGGAGCTGGCCCTCGCCAATCACAAACCCACCCGTCCTTCGTATCCGATTTTGACGGCCTACCTTGGGGTCGGGTACGCAACGCGGAGCCTTAAAGATGCCCCCGGAACGCCTGTTGGCCGCTCCAACCTCCTGTCCGTGGCGGTCGAGACCACCCTTCACCTGGCACCCCGTTTCGGACTTTCGGAAAGCCACGACCTCGACTTCGAACTTGCCTACGTTCGAGGCCTCGCGTCTGGCAAGCGCGGCGACGAAGACCTTCGCGTCGATGCCGATCGCTTCCGCTTGGGTGCCCGCTATCGTTTCCAACTCGGCCATCCTTGGTTGCCTCGGCTGGGGCCGGTTGTGGGATACGAGCTTCTTCGTTTCGAGGTCGACCGCGCCGCCGACGCCCTGTCGGTGCGCTACACGGCGCTTCGTCTCGGCGTTTCGATGTCGCAGCCTCTTTACCGCACCCAGTCCATGCTCTTTTTCGGACCGGCGGAGCTCTCACTCGGCATCGAGGGAAGCACCCGCCTGGCGCTCGGCGATCAAGCCGACAAAGCGGACTTGGGCTTTGACCTTCAGGGGGGGCCTGAGCTTCGTTTTTACCGCGGATTGGTTGCCAAACTCCTCGGCCGCTACACCCGGCATACCACTGAGCTCTCCGGCAGAAGCGTGAAAGACACCTACTTTGACTTGAGCCTGAATCTTGGGTGGACCCTATGAAAAACCTTCTGACCCTAAGCGCGATGCTTGCGGCCTTCATGTTGGCCACCAGTCCCGCGTGGGCACAACAGAACTGCAATGAAACCGACGAGGACAACGACGGCTTCGACGCCTGCGTCGACTGCAACGATCGCGACCCGACTATGAACCCTGGACGCACCGAGGTGTGCGACAACAAAGACAACGATTGCGACGGCAACACGGACAACAGAACCCCCGGAAGTGCCAGCCCCAAAATCCAGCAAAGCTGCTACACGGGCCCCGCGGGAACAAACGGTGTCGGTGAATGCCGAGGAGGCACCCAGACCTGTCAGGCCGGCGCCTTTGGTTCCTGCCAGGGGCAAGTGACACCCCGGACCGAAACCTGCAACGACAACCGCGACCTCGACTGCGATGGGCAAAACGACCGCCAACTCGATGCCGATGGGGACAATTCTTTGGTCTGCGACGACTGCAATGACCGTGATGCGGCCCGGTTTCCGGGGAACACGGAAATCTGCGACCGCAAAGATAACAACTGCAACGGCCAAGTCGATGAAGGCCTCGATCCCGACCAAGACGGCTTTACCGCCTGCACCAACCCGCCCGACTGCAAAGAAAACGACCCCACCGTGTACCCCGGGGCGCCCGAAGACTGCGACGGTGTAGACAAAGACTGCGGGGTCACCGACGACGACGAGTTGACCCGAAGCTGCTGGAATGTACCCGTCGCCCAACGGGGGGTGGGCCAGTGCACCGCCGGCGTCCAAACCTGCAACGGTTCAAGCTGGCGAAACGACTGTAACGGAGGAACCCCAAGCCCTGAGGTGTGCGACGGTGAAGACAACGACTGCGACCCCAGCACGCAGGATGCAGATCTATTCACAGAGTACTGCTATACGGGTCCCGCAGGCACCGATGGCGTGGGCCTGTGTCATGGCGTCACCCGGAGCTGCAACGGCCCCAATGGATGGCCCTCGAACTGCCCGGGTGAGGTTCGGCCCCGATCCGAAAACTGCAACAACACCCAGGACCGCAACTGCGACGGGAACCCCTTGCCGACCACCGACCGCGACAATGATGGCTACATCAGTTGCGACGACTGCAATGATCGAAACGCAGACATCAATCCCGGCGTGAACGAAATCTGCAACGGCATCGACGACAACTGCGACGGCAATCGAGATGAAGGCTTTGCGGACGCGGACAATGACGGGGCAACTACATGTACAGACTGTGACGACAACGACCCCGATCGCTATCCCGGAAACAATGAGGCGTGCGATGGCGTCGACAACGACTGCGACGCCAGTACCCTAGATACCGCCCTGAGACGGCAGTGTAACGGTCCCGGAAACAGAGGCCCCTGCAACAATGGCAATGAATCCTGCGTATTCAACGCCAGTGCCAATCGGCACGAGTGGAACGGCGTATGCGTGGGCCAAGTGGGCCCCGAGCCGGAGGCCTGCGACTCCATTGACAACGACTGCGACGGCACAGTCGACGAGGGCTTTGACAACGACGGCGACGGCGTCACCCCCTGTACAGGCCAAGCCAATCCGGACTGCGATGACAACGACGAGGACCGCTACCCGGGCAATAGAGAAGTCTGCGACGGTGTAGACAACGACTGTGACAGCAGCACCCAAGACGCCCAACTGCACCAGCGCGCATGCTACACGGGGCCGGCGGGCACCGCAGGCGTCGGTCTGTGTAAACGTGGCACCCAGAACTGCGACGGGCCTTCAGGCTGGCCCGGCCCCATAGACACCGTGTGCACCAACGAAGTCACCCCGGCTCAAGAAGTCTGCGACGGCGAGGACAACGACTGCAACAACAGCACCGATGAAGGCTTTCCTGATGAAGACGGGGACGGGTTTGATACCTGTACGGACTGTAACGATCAGGATGCAGCCATCAATTTTGATGCGGAAGAGCTTTGCAACGATCGCGACGACAACTGTGACGGCGTAGTCGATATGATTCCGGTGCCCTGCTACGAGGGTCCAGCGGGCACCGCCGGGGTGGGCGTGTGTAAAGAAGGTTCATCTTTGTGCGTCAACGGCGCCCCTTCCGGGGTCTGTGAAAACCAGGTTCTGCCATCGGCCGAAGCCTGCAATGGAATGGACGACAACTGCAACCAACTCACCGACGAATCCTTCGACAAAGACAAAGACGGGGTCCTCGGAATGTACCCAGAATGCACGATGCCTGGGCCCCGAGACTGCGACGACGAAAACCCGTTTGTTGCGCCGGGACTGAGGGAGCGCTGCGACTGTATCGACAACGATTGCAACAACCTCATCGACGAACGAACCGATGCCCAAGGTATGACGCTGTTTCACACCGACGGATCCGTGCAATCCCTTTGCGAGCTCGGTGCTTGCCACGACTTCGACGGTGACTTTTTGACCAACTGCGATGGAGACTGTAACGACACCGACAACACCATCTTTCCGGGCGCCCCCGAGGTCTGTGATGCGGGAGAAAAGGTGGACGACGACTGTGATGGGAGCACTCTCGATGAAGACTCCGACGAGGATGCCGATGGCTTCACACCCTGCCAGGGTGATTGCGACGACCGCTTTGCAAACATCAACCCCAATGCCACCGAAGTCTGTGACGGGTTTGACAACAACTGTGATGGCCGAATCGACGAGGGATTCGACAACGATCGAGACGGCGTACCCACCTGCGCCAACGACTGCGACGACAACAATCCCCTGATTCGCCCCAACGCCCAAGAAATCTGCGGCAACTCCATAGACGACGACTGCGACCTCGAAATCGACCCCACAACCGACCGCGACGGCGACGGTGTGCCGTATTGCCGCCCAGGGCAGGGTCGGAACAGCCCCGAGCCCCCCCTAGATTGCAATGATTTCAACCCTGCGGTGCACGGCATCTATGTGGCCGGTGGCGTATCCTCGGCCGCAGAAGAGATTTGCGACCAGTTGGACAACGATTGCAACAACATCATCGATGACGGCGCCGACGCCGACGGGGACACCTTCGAGGCATGTGCCGACCCCCGCGACTGCGATGACACCCGAGCCGATGTTCACCCCTTCGCACCCGAGCTGATGGACGGAATCGACAACAACTGCAACGGTCTGATCGACGAAAGCAGCAACAGTGATGGGGACATGTTCAGTGTCTTGTGCGGCGACTGCAACGACACCAACCCCGATGTGCATCCACACGCCCAAGATGTGTGCGACGGGTTCGACAACGACTGCGATGGTCGTATCGACCAAGATCCGAGAGGCGTTTCGACCTGTCTGTCCTGCAACGACGTGGACCTCGATGGTGTCACCGATTGCGACGGAGACTGCGATGACACCAACCCCGCCATTCACCCGAATGCCATCGAGATATGCGATGGCGACGACAACAATTGCGACAGTTTCACCGACATCAACCCCACAACCAACGAAAACCTTTGCCTTACGGGCTCCGACGGCGGCACGTCGCAAGATGGATCCACGACCAGTACCACCAGCACCACCGGTGGCTCGTTGGATGGGGGCGTCACGACCAACAGCGGGGTCACGGGTCAAGAAGGGCGCTCAGGCCCCACACCCATCGACGTCCAATGCGGATGCTCGGCGGTTGGCGCGGGCCCGCCCGACTCTGAGCCTCACGGCGCTTGGGCGGCCCTTTTGCTCTTCCTGTTCGTGGCGGCGCGTCCCGGGCGACGGCTTGGGCGCACAGAGCAGGCCAAAGAGACCCGTTCGGCGGGCGGGGTCTTCATCGGCGTACTCTTTGCTTCTTCGCTTCTAAACCACTGCACACGCTTCGACGTCGGCGGCAACGCCGTAGACCCGAGCACCGTGGCCGACACCGGCCCAGCCACAGACGGAGGCTCGACCGATGGCGCCACCCAAAACGACGGCAGCCAAAACATGAACCCGGACGCCAAACCCCAAGACGGAGGCACGGGGGACGGAGCCACCGGGGACGGAGGCACGCAAACCACGGATGGCGGAAACCAAGACGGAGGCTCGGATGGGGGCGCGTCGGACGCCGGGGGGGGCACAAGCCTTATCGAAGGCGCGTGCCGCCTCGCAGAGGCCGACCGGGTCGCGTTCGCCATTTTGCCCGGTGGACAGTTTCAGCTGGCCCACCACAAAGATATCGAGGCTGAGGCCCTGTCGGGGCCCAACGGCTTGGTGCTCGACGACCACCCACGAGGCCTAAGAGGTTTTGCCATACGATTGCCCCTCCCCACCTTCCTTGACGCCCGAGATCCTTCGGCGGCCAGCGACTACCTCGACCAGATCATTGATCCCCTTTTTGAACGGTCTATCCCCGGCGTCGTGGGCATCGCTGAGCGGGTCGACGAAACCCTGAAGCAAAGCTTCCGTCATTCGGAACGACCGGCGGCCCGAACCCTGCGCCGAATCACGATGGTCAACGATGTGCTCCCATCTAAAGTCCGCGACGGGATGCTGGCCAGCCTTTCGCAGCGTGCCCTCTCCGATATTGGTGGACTTCCTAGCATTGCGGGTGAAAGCCCGAGCCGCAGCCTGAGAATGGCCGCTTTCGTCGAAACCGATTTTGTAGACGACCAAGTCAACATCGTCATGGTCATGGCCGATGAACAAGACGCCGAAGACCTCAGTCTGACGATGGCAGATCTGACCAACGGCAGCCATATCGGACCCGGAGGCGCCGCCATCGCCACCGAGTGCGAAAACGACACGGCCGAAAACCTTGCGGTCGACTTTTTGTGGGTGGTCGACAACTCAGGAACCATGCTTCACGAACAGCAGGCCCTGTCCTCTGCTGCCGCGCAGTTTTTCGAATCCCTTGGACGAACACGCATCGACTTTCGCCTCGGAGTCATCACCACCGACGGTCCGGTCTTGCGAGGGGGATCATTCACCCGAGACCTGGATGAGTTTGAAGACCGAGTCCTCGTGGGCATCAACGGCAGCATCAATGAGCAGGGGCTTCTCAACGCCCTCAAGGCCGTTGAAACCGCCACCGCTGCGGCCGACCCCAAAATGAGGCTGCGACCCAATGTGGTCACCGTCGCCATCTTCTACAGCGATGAAGACTCGGTGAACATCGAGCCGGTCGAGACCTTTATCGACGGACTGAGCCAATTTCATGTCATCGCTTTTGCCATCGTGGGTCCAAGGCCCAAAGGCTGCGTTGCCGTAGGACAGGGCATCGCCAGCAGCGGAGACAGCTACATCCAAGCGGCAGAGGCCCTCGGTGGAACCAGCGCCTCCATCTGCTCTGAAGACCTCACCGGGCCCATCGAAGAAATCCTGATTGCGGCAGCTGGTGCCGCATCTCAAACCCAGCTTGAGGGCTCACCCATCTCGGGCTCTATCGAGCTGACCACCAGCAGCACCGTCACGCCCCGGAGCCGACAGGATGGCTTTGACTACGAGCCAAGCGGCAACTCCATCCTGTTTTTCGGCCCTGCAGCGTTACCGCAAGGAAATGAGTTTCGGGTGACCTACCAACGATTTCTCCCATTCGCGCCCTAAAAAAGCCCCATCCAGCAGAATAGGCCCTCTCCTAAGCCAGCGTTTCCATCTGCCCCGAGCATCTGAATGAGCTCGCCGCAGAAACCCTCATTGCGGCATCCCCGCGCTGCGCTCCAAAACCAGATGAGGGCTCAAACGCAACTTCTTGGGCTCCTCCAAAAACCCAAAGTTCTCGAAATCTTTTGTGTTTTGGCGCACGCAGAACAATTCACATTGCGATCGATGCCAAAAAGTTAGCAAAAGTAACCGCGGTGACTCCAATCACCCACACCAGGTGATGCTGTCGTGTAGTATGCTACAAGTAAGTGGCTCGCACCCGAGCCCAGACGGACGAACACCATGGTCAAGCTCTTTCAAGGTCTCTGCCTCACCCTCGCCGCCCTCCTCCTGAGTGCCTCTGGCGCCTCTGAAGCCTACGCATTCGAGTGCACGCCTCACCAAGACTACTGCTTTTCCTCGGTCCGTTGGGAGATCCGCACCATTCCCTACATCGTTCGGATCCCGGACGAAGCCAAAATAGACCGTGACCTCCTGATGGCCTCGCTCGCCGAGGCCTTCGGCAACTGGCAGTCCGTGGAGTGCTCAGACATCGCGTTCGAATTCAAAGGCATCGTCCCCATGGGTGAAGAATCACCGATTCGAAACGAAGTGATCGTGGTCACCAAAAACTGGACGAAAGTGACCAAAAAGCCAAACAGCGCCCTCGCGGTCACCCGCGTGTCCTACGGGGACCAAATTGGTCAAATCAGCCATGCCACCATCTTCATCAACGACCAGACCCACAAATTCGTCGATGCCGAGCAATCATGTGGCGGCAGGTCCCATGACCTCTTGGCCACCATGACCCACGAAGTGGGACACTTCCTTGGCTTCGCCCACCCCTGCGAATACGAAGGCAAAAGCCACGGCGATAGCTGCCCCACCCAAAGCTGCACCGAGCTTCTCAAAGACCACCCCGATGCCGACCTCGAAACGGTCATGTGGCCCGAAGTCTCGTCCTGCGAAACCGATCAGCGATTCTTGAAAACGACTGATTCCGTGGGCCTCTGCTTTGTGTACCCTCTTTCTCAACCCGTTCGGCAAGACTGCCGTTCCATCGTCGAAGAAGACGCACCCGACATCGGCAACGCGGCCTTCGGATGTAACGCAGCAGCCAACTTGCCCCCCTCAAACACAGCCCTCCCCCTGCTCGGACTCCTCTTCACCGGCCTTTGTTTCCTGAGCCGCCGCCGACGTCCCACACCCCGTCATACGACCAACTCTAGCACTCAAATGTCCGGGTCTTGAGCAAGTTTGTCCGGCTGTCCGGGATTTGTTCGGCCGAGCGCCAAGTCTTCACGAACGGAAACAGCGACAAATCATGGACTTATGATCCATTCCAAACCTTGGCCCATCGATTGCACTTTCGTTCGTACCATGACGCTTCCTGCAACGAGACCCTCTTCCAATAAGAATCGCGCACAAAGGCCCCGAAATCCAGCCGGCCCATACGAAGCGCAGCCCACAGCGCTTTTTGCGCTCGGCGCGCATCGGTTTGGCAGGATGTTTGCTGTTTTTTGGCCAAATGGGGCCGGTTTCTTTCGAGCTCGATCTTCCTTGAACAATATTATTCAATATTCTAGAATATTGAATAATGCTGCGTTATCAAGATATTGCAGTACTTCTTCGGCTTAGCCTCCGTGGTGAAGTGGGTATCAGCTTTCAGAGTCTGGCCAGCGAACTTGGACTGAGCACTTCGGAGGTTTATCACTCGGTCCGGCGGGCGGAAGCGGCAAAACTTCTCTTCGTGGACCGCAACGAGAGACCGCATCAAAAAGTCGTCCAAAACAGCGCCCTCCTAGAATTTCTGGCGCATGGGCTACGCTACGCTTTTCCTGAAAACGGCCGTCCTTTGCTTCGCAGTGAGCCCTCCATTGCGGCCCGAGATCCGACTTTTTACCAACTTCTACGGAACGTCGAATACCTGAGATCGCCTGAGTTGGGTCAGCGCAGGCGAGCCGAACAGGCATTGCGTCATGCGCTCGCGCCGTCCAGGTCTTCCGGCGGTACTCCCAAGCCGAGCAAAACGAAACGTCGCGCCAAGATGCAAGAGCGGGAGCGACTCAGAGCTAAGAGTCCTCGAGAACGAATTCTCCAGGCTCTTCGTTTGGGCAGACGGGCGCAAGCGTTCATGGCTCTTTCTAGGGGGCAATAGGAATGCGTGACCGCGCTGACGAAATGCTGGCGCTGGCCATTGAGGTATCGGAGGCCGCCCAGTTGTGTGGAATCGAATGCGCTCTGATCGGAGGCGCCGCACTGGCGGTGCATCACTATGCCCGGGCGACCGAAGATTTGGACCTGGGTGCGATCGCTGTACCCTACGCAAAGTTGCGAGAGCTAAAACGATCCCTGGAGGACGCTGGCTGCAAGGTAACGCTATTCGACCCCGATGACGATGATCCGCTTGGAGGGGTCCTCACGGTGAATCGCGGTGAGGTCGGGCCGGTCCAGGTCATCAACTTTGAAAACCCTTGGGTCTCGCGCATCCACCCTGGAAAGCGAGCGGTAGCCAATGCCTGTTCGCTTGAACCTGGGCTAAATCTCCGGGTTGTCAAGCTCGAGGATTTGATAGCCTTGAAGCTGTATGCAGGTGGAAGGAAGTCCGAGAACGATATTCTAGAGCTCCTTGCAGCCAACGCGAATGTACGTGAGGAGTCACTGCGCGCGTCAGCCTACGCCGCAGGTCTAGGTCCCGAATTTGATCATATATGGTCGGTGTTCGAAGAAGAATCGTCATAGAACGCCCAGCACGCGTCTATTGAGCTTTTTGCGGCGTCGAGGTTACGGGCAATTTCGATGGCTCCTGTAGCGAAGCCACCGAATGAATTGAGTTAAACACGAACGCACAACTTCGAAGCCAGGTGCTCGGCAAAGCCGGGCCCGAGGAGCCCGTGGATCGTACACGGAAGTACGTGAGCCGGCACCAGAGAGTCCAATGCCGCATCGTGCCCGGAGCCGGACTTGTGCGTTCGTGTTTAGCGTTGACACAAATCAACGACGTAGGCTGCGATGCTGCCGTCGGCGTCACCCCAGTTGCTTGCCCAGATGACCTTTGTGCCATCGGGCGATACAGAGCCATGCTGTTCCGTAAGATATCCGTTTTGGGCAGAATTTGTCTGAACAAGACGAACGGTCTCCATGCTCCCATCCAACTTCACAGCGATGATTTCGTCTGAGTAGGGCATCCATTTTTCACTGCGATCGCCCTTGTAGGTCACGTAGGCCCAACCTGGGCGCCTCGTGTTGCGGGTAGACGTGTGTGAAGCGTAGCCGCCATCGGTCAGCACCGTCACCCGCCCATCCACAAGCCGACGTTTGATGACCCGGCCTTTGTCTGCGTCTGCCTTGCTTACCCCCACCGCCACTTCGTCGCCGTTGTTGTCGACCGTGAGGTCGAAGTGACCTGGACGATGATACTCGGACCACAGCGGTCCCACTTTTTGGCCTTCGAGATCATAGACCTGATTTTGGTCATCGGCTCCGCCCACAGAATCGAGGTCATCTCCATGAACGATGATATAGCCACCAAGGGGTGAAACACTCACGTTGCCAAAACCCTCCCTTTTGAGCGGGATGTCTGGATACTTCTTCTTTGAAGAACGCTCGTAGGCAAAGGCAACCAATCGACCGTCGGGATCGTTGCCGGAAACGACCAATCGGTCTCCGTCGCGGGAAAGATTGCCTTCACCTTCGCCGATGGTGAAGTCGCTGTACCCGTTGAACGTCTCCACTGCGATGATTTCGTCCGTGCGTACATTCCAGGTGCCAATGCGGTTGTCACGGACAAACACCTGCAGATCGGGTTCTTTGGGGTGCCATCGGTTTCGGCCGGGTGCATTTTTCACAAACAAGGGACGATACGTCCGTCCATCGAGGTATAGATTGCCGGTCGTGCCACGGTCCAACATCACCAGCGTTTGATCTGCATTCCAGGCTTGGTCCTTGGAATAGTGATGTCTTGCCTCATTGCCCCACGTTCCCCCGACATCAGGAATGCGGTTTCCTGGATCACTCACACGCGTGACCGTTGTGCCAAAAACAGGGTCCACAAAGGGCACCAGATAGTCCGGCAACGAAGAACGCGGGGGCTCAAAATAGGTCTTTGTATCGGTACTCAGACCCAAAAAGCAGTCCGATGGCTCGGTAGGGGGCGGACTCAAAGGCACAATGGGGCGAAAATCGGGGCTTGCGCTGAGGGCCATTTGGTCCCACGCAATACCAGAGCCGTGGGCTTGAACCCTGAGGCGCCAGCGCCCCGCCTCGGTCCGAAAAGTCCCCTCCACCTGGTGCCATTGGTAAGACCTATCGGCGGGCACGCCGAGGGTCCTTTCCGTTATGTGGCTCCCGTGAAACGCCACCCCCATGGAACCCGGCGCGTCGTCCACCGACTTTGCGCGAATCCACAGGAAAAACGCCACTTCTTGCTCCCTGGTCACGACCTCGTAGTCGGCAAAAGCTTCATCACGCGCACCTTCAAAAACCACCATCGCCTGCCCCGCATCGCTGTCTTCATCGGGTGCAAGCTCAAAAGATCCATAGAGGTATGCAAAGGCACCGGCTTCTACAAACAGCGGCTCCTCGAAGCTGTGGTTCACGCCCTCCCCGCCTTTGACGTAGCGGACCGTAACCCGATCCCGCGCGGCCTTGACCCCATCACCGGCGGAAAGCTCGAACTCGTAGATTCCCATCGCCGAAAATCGCACCGCCGTCTGTAAGGACGATGGCGATGCAATCTGAGCCTCGCCCGGTCCCCCCACCTGCCGCCACGCGGTCACGACACCTTGAGCCGATTCGCCGCCAAAAGCTTGCCCCCTCAATACCGTAGTGGCCTCCGGATGCAGGACCACCACATCTTTGCCAGCGTCCACCGTGGTCACGGGAACGCGGGGGGTCGTCCCCGAGGCAAACTCGAAGGCCCCGAGATCCGGCGCCGGCCCCATGAAAGGTCGAAAGGCGGGCTCTACCGTCTGAGCATCGCCGTCCATCCATTGCGCTATTCCCTTATCGATGCTGAATGCCCCAGCCATGAGTTGGTAGGTGTCGGGGTCGTAGCCAGGCGCTTGATCGAAGAAGTTCTGCTCTTTTGCCCCCTCCGTCTCCGATAGATGGGACCCTTCGTTCTCATAAAAAAGGGTATAGTCCACAAACCCCGGCGCGTTCACTCGGTGCACACCGGCTACCCGATGGTCGGCAATGATGGAATTCAACACGACCGTATGGCCGCCCCCCGAAACCCCATAACGACCACCCACAATGGTATTGCCTATAATGTAAACGGGCTCGTCCATTTGTGGAGCCCCTCGAAAATCTTCGATGGTGTTTTGTTCTGCCATACACCCGATCCCTGCGTCCCCACTCCCCACGATAAGATTCCCAAAGATGTTCAGGACACGGCTGTTTTCGTTGCGACCTTCCCGTTCGTCTATGAGCTGAATGCCATCTTCGTCGGAGCCCTGTATGCGGTTGCCCCAAATCGAAATGGGGACGGTGGGACTGCCGGAGTCCCTTTTGTGAAAACGTATTTCGATTCCATCGTCCCCCGCTTGGCGTATCGTATTGTGCCCAATTTCGATGTACGCCTCGCCCTCCGGTGCCGAATCCACATCAATCGCATCATCGCTCGGCGATACAAAGTCATTGCACAGGGCACGACCAAAACCATCGCGCTCGAAACTCAGCTGATCGGACGCATCGTGAAATTGACTGTGATAGACCAGAACTTCGCTGTTCGCCACAACGCTCTTCCTCGACCCCTTGAACGTCAAGCCGATGAACTCAACCACGCCGACCCCCGATTCCGTCTCGAACATGAAATCCGCGCTTTGCCCATCAATGACTGTGTTTTGCTGATGGCCCATCGAAGCATCAAAAACCATTCTTGATGCGATCGTAATCGCCTTATCGACTACAATCTCGCTTTCCTCGTAGGTGCCCTCGTCCAATACCACCACGTCCCCATCGTTGGACGCCAAAACCGCCTGTCGGATAGACGCGTAACGCCCCGGGACCCGCCTTGTCTCACCCATTTTTTGCCGCCGGGTTCCCATAAAGCGATCAAGAGAAACTTCGCAAGGATGGGATGGGGACGAAGGATGCTGCGGGGATGAAGGTGACTCCGGGGATGAAGGTGACTCCGGGGATGACGGAGACTTCGGCGATGACGGAGACTCCGGGGGCGATGTGGACGACGGAGACAATGGAGACTCCGGGGACGAAGGAGACGGAGAAAACGAGGACGAGGGGCAGGCCGCGCACCGGCCACCACAACCATCGTCCCTCCCACATGATTCTGAGGTGCACCTACGAATACATGCGACCGAGCCAGCTTCTTTTTCGCTGCCATCCGCCCCCGACCCTGGACCGAAGGCCGTGTTCCTATCCCTTGCGCCGCTATCCGCGGCCAAAGGCGTACAACCAAACAGGAACCCACATGCCCAAACCATGTGTAAGCAAAAGCCTACACCGCAAGAGATCTTTATTCCCCCACACGACATCAAGATACGCGTAATGCAAGGGATGTGCCCGTACCCAGCGGACCGATGTGTCCCGCGAACGCCCTTAACGTTGCTCCTTTCGAGCCCATCACCACCGAACTCAAAGGGTTCGAACGGCGCGTACGCACCCCTTCACCGAGGCCAAGAGACCTCACCCCAATCACCCACCAAACACGCTACCGTCTCTCCGGCACGCCCCCTGATCGCCCCTGAGCACAAACCCAGCTTCGTCTGCTCTACCCATCTTCCGCGACCACAATCGCAACTTTAATCACTCACCTAGACACCGATCACTGCACAAAGTGACAACCATATGTTTGCGATCGAAAATGGAAGCTCAACGTCCGTCACCGAACGCGGGCGTGGCTCGAGCACCATCCCATTCGGAACTGGGGCCTGGACATGTGGCTTGCCCGCCTCTAGACGCAGGATTGCGTTGCGCTCGGTTGCCCAGTCGCTTGGGTCGACGACTGTAGGAAACCCCAGATCCCCCTACCATGTCCGCAATTTTTTTTGCGCATTGCTGCGTATGGATACGCCTCAGCAAAACGAAGCGTTTTTCTTAAAACGGTCTTTGACTCACGTGACCACCAGGCATAACTGAGTCCCGAAGGGACCCGCGCCCGAGAACCGCGGAGGCATGGTTTTCGGGGGACATCGTCTGAACCCACGAGGGGTTTGGCAGCGGGGGCACGGTTTGAGAAGAAGCAATAACACCCAGTGCAGAGCGCACCGCCTGCGTACGGCAAGAAAGCAAGCCCACTGGCCGCTTGTTGGTATGGTCAGTATCGCGCTTGGTCAATCGGCATCCACCTCGTTGGCCACAGAGACGACGTCATTTGAGCAAATCATTGAGCGCGGGTGGAATCTTCTTAACTTTCCCCGGACCCCCCAATTCGGCGAAGTCCTGAAGGCCTCGGACCTTAAGCTATGGTCCGTTTCTACACCCCCAAACACCTCGCAATCGCCCCTTCATGGTTCCGCTGTCGAAGCGGGCGTCACGTACTGGGGGTGGTCCCAAAAGCGGCTCGTCTTGTCCTGGAATGCAAAGACCCCCTCAGTGTGGGTGGCTTCGTCGACCCGCGCAAGCGACGGATGGCAGGTCTTGAGCGTAGCCCGTCCGGCAGTGCTCGATGACCAGGCGCACGAAGCCTTGCTTTGGAACGCAACCCTTCAAAGGTTTGAGCGCATGGAGTCCGGTCAGTCGTTCTTGCCGGGGCGAGGTTATTGGGTGCGAACGCCTCAGCCTAAAGACGCCCTTCGGAGCACCGAATCGTCGCGCCCAGAAACGAATACGGCAGAGCATGCTCAGGCTTTGCATTTAAAGCGAAGCCGGGCGCCGGGCGGCCTTGGCGCCACCTTGTCGGGCACCATGGTACAGCTTTGGTGGCAAAGGCCAACTCGGTTCGACGACGACAGTGTTATCCCACCAAAGGCCACCGTGTCCTTTCGAATTTTTCAAAACGGCGAGCCCATCGCCGAGCTGACATCCACCGAGTACCGCGGCGAGATCTTACCGCACCAGCGAGCCATAAAGTACCAAGTTTCGGCCACCGTCGACGACGGGACCGAAAGCGCACCCGAGTCCGTTCGCTCCCATCCCGTCTTTCTCTCCATGCTCCAAGCCAATGGGCCCCCTGCCCCAGGCCAGTTTGAAGCGGCCGCCGCACTGACGGGCAAAGAACAACAAACACGACTTCCTCGAACCGCACTCAGTACCCAAGACGACCAGGTCTATGCCCACGTTGCCCTGGTTGGGAGGCCCGCTACCGGGGGGAAGACGGAGATTCAGTATACCCAAAGCCCCAAAGCTGGGCGAGCAGGGAGCTTTCGGCCCGTGGTGCCCGTCGCCACCTTGCATGCAGACCGGGACGTACTCGATCTCGCTCTGACCGCCCATGCCGACTTGGTCGCCATAGCGTGGCTAGAAGAAGCCACACAGCCAGACAATGATTCCAGCGAGCTCTACGTGGTCCAAAGCCAGGATGGCGGTCAGACGTTCAGTCTTCCCCGGAGGGTGCAAAGCAACGGCAACCGCAAACGGGCCCTCGATGCAGCGTACGACCGCTACGGAGACCACCACCTCGTTTGGAGCGAAGCACGCAAGATGTATTACCTCAAAAACCTAGAAGGCACACCTTCGAGCGTCTTCGATGTACCCAAAAGAGAGGTCGCAACCGAGGTCGTTCGCTACAAAGCTTTCTATGAACCTTCCGACGGCAAGCCTTGCCGATGCGAAGATTGCTGGTGCGAAGAGTCCTATCGCTTGAATGAAGCCCATGTCGAACGCATCGAAGAATGTGAAATGGCCGAACCCGCCCTGCACGTTGATGGCGATATACTCAGCATCATCGCCCGACAATCGCGGATATGGGACAACCAGCCCGTCTTGAATCCGGCCTGGGTCAAGATGACCCAACATCCCGTTTACAGCGATGTGGTCATCCAAAAGCAACACCCCACCAGGATGCTCGTCGGCTGGCGAAGCGTCTGGAAACCCGCGTTTGAACCGGGTGATGACCCCGAGGGCGATGGCGTCGGGTACCAACACCAATATTTGTACAGCGGCGCGTGGCACAACCAACCCAAGATCAAGATTGCCCAACGGCCACTGAAACAAAACGCCTGGGCCCAAACGGGTGGACAAGCCGTCGCTCAGAATCGGTGGTCGGGCGACCCATTCACCGCATGGCGGATCTCGGAGGTCGCTTCCGGAGCCGCCGTGGACGGATGGCCACAGCGGCCGGCGCGCCCCCGACTCTACACCGCACCCGACGGGACCCTGGCAGCGGTCTTCGAACGGAGTCCTTCCGTTTCGTTTCCGGCTCCGAGCACAGCGACCACGAACGGGTTGGTTTCGTCGCCGACTCTCGGCACAGCGACCACGAACACGTTGGTTTCGTCCCCGACTCTCGGCACAGCGACCACGAACACGTTGGTTTCGTCGCCGACTTTCGGCACAGCGACCACGAACGGGTTGGTTTCGTTTCCCGCTCCGGGCAAGGCGCCCGCAAACATGTTGGTTTCGTCGTCGACGCCGGACACGGCCACGAACGGGTTGCATGGTGCAGACGCGCCCCTGACACCAAGCGCGGAAACGTCCGCGCCGGCGCGCCCCGATGCCGATGGAACGCGCCTAGCCGCGTCCATGCATGTTTCCTATTCTCTAGACGGTGGCCTCAGCTGGTCGCCTGCGCAAAGAGGTGCCACGGACGCCATGCCACAGCTCGCCATTTTGGGTGAGGGCATGCCGGGCCAGAGGCCTTCGCTCAGCGTCCACGATGGCCTCTTTTTTGCCGCGTGGCGGAGACACGGTGGACCCAGCGGCGGGAGCCACATCGTCACCGCCCGGGCCTCAAACGCATCTGCGTTTTCGCATCTCGAAGTACAAGCCGACACCAAGACCAATCCCCACCAACGGGTGCCCATGACGATCCGCGCGGTCAACAAACACTTTGTCCCCGTCAACCTAAAGGGGTCGGTCGAAGTCTCGATGGGCGGGCACCGAGACCCCAAGCACGAGGGTTCAGCGGTTTCGTCTACCGCCACCGGGCGCACGCCTTTGCGTTTTGAGCTCGAGCAGGGTGCGGGCCGAGTGGTCCTCCCCCAGGGTGAAACGCTTAGCCTCGCCCTCCGCGAAAGCCATGTCACCCCGGGATTCACAGAACTTCAACCGGCCGATTCGCCGCCACACCCAACCCACATCACAGGGGAGACACCCGCGGGGAACTACGAAAACGCCGTCGAGCTGCGAGACCGGTTGCTCAAGCACCCTCCACTTGCGGACCCGACGGCAAAGAACGCCGGTGTTGCTGAGCCCATCGGCTCTATAGGCCGCGAACAGGACGCGTACGAGGACACGCTTCGTGAAGAAGCAGGCTCCCATGAAGCGACAAACGACAACGACAACCCTGGCCACAACGAACACGCCGCGTTCTTCTATCAAGTGGAGTACCTTCCGAACGTCCTTCTTGAAGACCTTGGGTCCAAGGGCCAAGACGCACCTTCTGGACTGCCAGATCCCCTGACCGCTCGAGATGCCCATCATCTCGCGGGTTTCGATCGCGTGTGGGCCTACACCCAAGGCATCACCTTGGCCCAGCTCGCGACTGCTTCCAAAGAATACGCGCCCAAAGCACGTGGGATGGCACGATACCTTTGTCACCGCGCGGTGAGAGAACCCAACACTGCGGTCATCTTAGGATGGCCGTTTTCCTGGAATACCAAAGACGACGGTTGGCAGGATGCGAGATTGGTCACGGGCGCCAACGCCTGGGTTGTTCACGGGCTTGGCGTATTTTTGACCTCCAGTGCCTATCTCGAAGGGCCACCCGAAGAGCAAAAAACCCTGAAGGACTGCTACCACAACGCACTGCTCGGACTCCAAGAGCACCGACTGCCCGTCGCCATCGACGACGGCCGCACGGCGAGCTTGATGTCAGCCGGCTGGACCACCCGAGGGCTAGAGGAGGCAAGCACCCCCCATCGGCTGCAGACCCCTGGCACACGGGACATCTTCACCGACTTCGGGCCAGACCATCGATTGGCCTACTACAGCGTGCTCGACGCCATGGGATACGCAGACTTCAGTCCCACTCAAATCCGAGTGTGTACCCTCGGTAAGCCCTGTGAAGAGCGAACCTCGGATGACTCCGCTTGGCAGGAACGGCCGCTGACCGACGAAGCGGAATGGGTCCGCCTCAAGACTCCGGTCAAGGCCCACAACGTGGTGACGGAACACAACCTCGACGTACTGAGCGTACTGAATCACGCCCTCAACCATGCGAACGCGCTCGGCCCTAAAGGCCGAGAAACGAAACAGGACTGGACCAGAGACCTCGAAAATTGGCGAGACGAAGTCCAAGACGGCGTCTTCAATCTCCTCTTCGACGAGCACGGTTGGCGGGACGAGTTTGTGACAACCCTTGCCAAGCTCAAGCACCACAACACCCCCTGGATTCCCCTCACCGAGGCCCAAGCCCGGCGACAAACGCTTCGAATCCACAACATGGAGGCGGCTTTAGAATCCGATTCGCTCGGCCGGGTGATCACCGGCGGTACCCTCGAACGTGAACCAGCGGGGACCTACCGTTTCACAGCAAGCCCCCACGTCGCCATCGACAACTGCAGTTGGCTCTCCTTGTCCGTAAAGGACATCGGCGGACTCTACGCCAAACGCCTGGGACAGTGTTTGGAGTACACCGTGCTTCAGTTTGTCAAAGACCTCAGCGTCGGCGACGAAGACTGCGACCCAACCTTGGTCCGTTGTCCCCCACGGCGCACCTACCGCGGAACCCACTACTTTCAAAACGCGTTTAAAGACCCCTACATCGAGCCCAGCGCGCTGCAGGAAGCGTCATACCACCTGGAAGCCACCATGGGCTTGATTTGGGGCCTGTATAAGTTTGTCCATGCCCACCCAGAATACCCTGCAGCCGATACCCTCCTCGAAGAGGCACATCAGCTGTGGGCGGGCGCTCAGGCCTTTGTCCGCGATCACGGCTTTCTCTACTCCAGCCAACGCATCCAAGACCTGTCGGCCCGCCTCGTTTCCAGCACCGCCATCGTGTGGTTCATCGATGTCTACAACTACATCGAACAGCACGTCGACCCGTCACTCCAGCCGAGCGCAATCGCGCACCGAACACTCAGCGAGTGGAACCCCATTCACTTCGTAGGGGCCCTCCTCGATGGAATCCCCAGTCAACAGGCCTTTGCGATATCCGATACGGACCCCACTCAAGACCGCTGCGAAGTCGGCCAGCACGTTTCCGGGGAAACGGCGGCGGACCTGGTCGCGACCGGCGCATACACGCTCGACGTTGACCGCCGTGCCGACTGCGGCGATCGCCTCAGGCTACGCGCCCAGCCCAAAAACCGGTCGGGGCCAGTGGCCCGGCCGATACAGTACAGCCCTATGGGCGCCTTCGGGGCCCTCCGGGCCGCCCGCACCGCCAAAACCATTCTTCGGGCCCCCAAAAACCTCTGGGAGAGCTCCAAGAACCTTTCTTTCGAAGAGCTTTTGGGCATCGCCGGCGGGTTGGTCGGCGCCGGGTCTTTTGCCACCCTATCCCAAGACCTCTGGGCCGAAACCGAGGGTCTTCTGTGGACGTCGATGGTGCTCCTCGACCCCGCCCCTAAGGGGGCGTGGACGCGCGTCGGATGGGTGTCGGCGTGGGAGGTTTTCGCCGAAAGCGACCAGACCGTGCGCGCCTTGCCCATCTACAACCGAAACCGAGACGGAACCTGGGAAACCCAAGGCCATTTTTTAGACCACGTGCTTTATGCCCTGGTCCCGCCCCCGGTCTATGCGGGCCCCAAAGTCCCCCTCATAGACAGCGCGATACCGCTTTTTGGGCACGACATCACCTCCAAAATGGCCGTGTACGCGTATACCGGCCGGGTTGCCCAAAACCCATCCGGAGAAAAAGAAGAGCCGCAAGAGAACCTCCCACCACCCGTCCATCCCGCAGTCGCCGACAGCAGCGAGCAAATCCAAGAAGCCGTCCAAGCTTGGCTCGCAGCCTGGTACGAGGCCCTGGGACTCACAAGCCTAGCACCTTCTGAGCTTCGGGCCCTGAAAACCCATGTTCGCCAAACCTACCTCAGCAAGGCCATCGACCGAAAGACCCTCGAGGCACGATACAAAACCTTGGTGACCCTCAACGACGTCATGACCGAGTTGCTCGAAGGATCCTTCGCACGCCGAACCGTATCGACCAAAACCATGAGCGACAGAGTCCTGTTGGCCAGCATCGACCAAGAGATCGACCTGCATCACCGGCACGTCAAGGATGCCCTGCTTGCCTACCCGAACGGCGGGTCAACCTCGGTACCCGAGTCGAAAAAAGCGTTGCTCCAAGAACTCGAGGAACTGCTTTTGACCGTTCATGGATGGCTCCCCCAGAGGGCTTCGCAATCCAATCTGCCCCAAACGCTGCCGGTGCTCCCCAAAGACCTCCCCATCCCCTCTGCGTGGTGGCAAAACGAAGGCCGCACCACCATCCCCTTCGACGCCACGCTCATCAGGCGCCTCAGGCCTTTCTTGCTGAGCCAAAGCGGCCCCTCAAGAGCCGTCTTGACCGATTTTCTCGATGGTTTGGATGAACACCCTGGATTTCAACATTTCCTCGACAACAACGACATCGAAATCATTTTGGTTCCGAACCAAGAATGGCTCAATGACTGGTATTTCTTCGGTGTCGAGCATGAAAACTTTATTCCGCCAAACTTCCAGAGTTCTACAGAGCTGGCCCCCTATCGCATGCCGAAGTACCTCAGAAAGCCCGACCTCGGCGTTTCGCCATCGATCTTGCACGAGCGAATGCTGATACAGACCGCAGCCATCTTCGGCGGGATCTTCGATATCCTTGTAGACAAAAACTTCATCGAGCTCAAAAAGGAAAGCTTCGACGCGATATCGTTTGAGCTCGGTACCAAAAAGTTCATAGTTGGGCGCCCTTTCATCCAATCCCGTGCAGCGCTGTTTCGCAGTGGGATAGCTGATTTGTTCCCGAAGTCGCGTTGGCACTTTCCAAACCGGACTCAAATCGACACCTCTTCTGACGAATGGTATAAGATTAAACAAGGCATTGTGGTCGAATTCGTTCCTTCTTTCTCCACGGAGTTCCTCAGGAGCAATTCCAAGGAGAGAGGAAGTACATCCTTGAACTGGCTGCTCAATGAGCCCTGGCTCGTCCCCACGTTCCGGTTTCGCGGCATGAAGGACGCTGCTTACAAGTTGAAGGAGATCACTGTATATGACCTGAATCAACTCCGCAAAGATAGCACCCTATCCCATGAGTCCGCTTTTTACATAGAAGCAATACTGGAGCATGAAGAGGGAGAAGAAGCCCTGTCGTTCTTGGCCGTGCCGGGCGAAAACGGGCACCACCGATTCGCCTTGAGGATTGCAGATGAAAATCTTTCCGAAGAGTTCAAAGACGCATCCCTTCGCGGGGAGGCTATTCCGCTGGTATTCACAGAACTAGAAAGCGATAAGGAGCACACCTGGGCTGAGGAGCAACTCAGCACACACCTCGCCAACCATCCAAAAGTGATTGATAGCCCGGAAGCGGTAAGAACAGCACTGGGCCTCGGCCAGGACGAGAACGTCGATGTTTTCAGCCCGATTATAGGCTCAGGCTTGGACCGAAGTGCGATCGACACCCTTTTCCGGGAGAATCTTCTGCTCTATCACCTCGTATCCGCCATTCAGTACCTCGATCGTGTGGAGGGCAATGACCCTTCGGTTTACCTGCCGTCGCATACTTTTGTGATTTTGAGGCGTCCGGCGAGCGAGCACCAGGAGGGAGGTGCAGCCTTCGGCTTTGTACCAATCCTCGACAGCATCTTGAAGAGCAACTTCCTCCGGGAGCGCCACCTGCAAGACCGCCTTGCTTACATGGTCTCTGGTCTGGTTCATGAGTTGGGTCACGTTCTCTATTTTCGCCTTCTCGAACTCGACTTTGACTACACCGAAGTGATCGAACATTTTAAAGACGACGCTTTTTTGCGGGAGGTAGTCACCACAGCATACAACAAGCTTGGCATCCCAATCGCACCGACCGAAGGCGAACTTGGACTTATCTGGGCCACCGAAGCCCTATCGTGGTACTTGACCACTTTCGAAAGAATCTTGCACCGACCGGTCGACCGAGATGCACCCTTTGAGATCGAAAACCTCAAAGACGTCGCGCTGCTCGGAGAAGGTTTTGAGCTCATCATGGGCCCGCACCAGCTCAAAGACTGGAATGGCAAGATGATCATTCGACCCAGCACCTTGTTTCTCCTCAGCAAATGGCGCTTCTTACCCGCCTTCGTCGAAGATGTTCTCCGAGACTACGGCTACGATGAACACGACCACGCATGGCGCACCCACCAAGATCAACAGGATGTGCGCGCGGACATCATCGAAATGGAAAAAGACTGGCGAAACATCCGCAACGTACCAGAGTGACCACACCAACCGCCGCCACGCGGTCATCATCGATACCGACACGGGATAGGCTACTAGCCATCTTCTGGACCGACTTCCTGTGCCACGATGGAGCAAGTCCCGCCAACTGGGAGGCTATGGGGGGGCCTCGGATGTACCAAAGGCAAGCGGATGGCACAAAAAGTAGGCTCCAAGACTTGAGCGACTGGCCCAGCGCCCAGCTCCAAACCATACACAACGGCCACCTCCACTTCACAAGCCAAGGAGAAGGACCTGACCAAGGAGGGGTGCTCCGAATCCCCCAGGGCCGAACCGCGGCACCGATTTCGGCGCACTCGGATGGCAACCGTCGCACGATCTTTGCCATCTCAACCACGGGAGGCTACCGAACGGTGCACGCAGCATATCCGAACGATTCGCGCAGCGTAACACCGTGCAACCGAGATGGCAGGGTGCAGAAGGTGTGACAGCTTGTAAATTTCATAGTTGTTTCAACGGCCTACAACGTTGGCATGCCACGTGCTCAAGCAGGCCACACGATGCAGACCCACGAGCCCACACCCAAAGCAGATGAACCCCACGCTCCCCTGTGCCCTTCGGCCACAGAGCGTGCCGCCAGGCGGCGAACGCAGCGCGCCAGACTTGCGGCAAACCGGTGGGTGCGCACCAAAACGCGTCGACGAATCGGTCTTCTGCTGTTGATGATGCTCATGACCGCATGCGACGGCCTGGGACACGGAAACCAGGGGTCTGGCCTCGGAGGCAGTACGCCAGGCCCGGTATGCCCCAAGGACCGAGAGGCCCTCTCTCAACTTTTGGTTCAACCCCAATCATGCTCGACAACCGCCTCGTGTCCTGGCGGCAGCTTCTGCGACCCAGACCTCTCGGTCTGCGATTGGGAGTGCTACACCGACAGCGACTGCGCAAGCCAAGGCACCTGCTCATGCAAAGGTTTGTGCATCGACGAAGATGCGCCTTTGCCACCAAGCCATGCGGCCTCGGACCCTGCATGCCCCCGAGACGAAGACGTTTTGGCCGCCTTGAATACTGAGCCCCGAAGCTGCGTCCACGACGAGCATTGTCCGTTTGGAAGCCACTGCGACCGAGGTACCGGACTATGCGCCTTCGAATGTCTCGGCACCGACCATCTCGAGTCTGGCTGCGCACCCGATAAGGTCTGTGACTGCCAGGGTGTTTGTGCCAATGAGGGGGAGGCTCCGCTCAGGACCACGGGCGCACGGCCCACCTTGGTCCTGTCCGACAAGGTTCTCACATTCTCGACCCCACCCGCCGCCCCCATGGTGGTCGAGCTGAGCCTCACCATCGCTCAAGACAGCGGCATTGACCCAGATGCCGAACGAAACCTCACCCTGCTTCCGCCGGAGGCCTTTTCCCTGTCCAGCGACAGCACGAGCGGAGGTCCCGGCGAAGCGATCACCGTCGACAACTGGGCTTTCCAAGCCGAAGGCGACTTTTGGGTCGCGAAACAAGAGGTTCAGATCCGCGTAGCAGGGCCGCTCACGCCCTCGGAGTCTCCTTGGGCACTGCAAGTATCGGGCGATGGCTTGGCCGACGGTCGGCAGTCGGTGGTGTTGGCGCTCGAAAGCACCAAGGCGCCCGTCGGCGTTTCGGGCATCTACGAAGGCATGGCAACCCTCCAAGTCGACAACGAAGACCCCGACCGAGATCCGCCCGCGATGGTCCCCCTTCGAGCCTTCGTGTCTGATTCGGAAGACGGGCGCTACATCGTCTTTTCGGATTCCACTCGAAGCTTCTCCTCCGAGATGCACTTCGGCATGCCCTACGCCGATGGAACCAGCCAAAATGTGTCGTGGCTTCAAAACCGAGACGGAGAAGATACGATGGTGGCCAGCGTAAGGATGAAGGCCGCCCCAACCGCTTCCGCCGACGGCACCCTCGAACATGGCGTCCTCGAACTCATTCTCCCCGCCACGCCCTCCGAGCCTCTGGCCTTTCAAGTCAACCTTCGGAAGCTGGGCGAACTCACCCAACCCGCTTGCCAAAATGATGGCGACTGCACTGAGGACACCTACTGCGATTCGGGCCTTCTAGTCTGTGTTCCGGGCAAAGACTGGCGAACCACCGCCCCCTTCGGCAACCGGACCGCACACGACCGGGCCCGAGCCTGGCGTGACGGTGCATCGTGGATGCAAAGCGGGCAAGCCATCTACGGCGATGTGGTCGATGTGCACTGGGGAGAACGGCTGCTCTGCTATGACAAGGACGATACCCAGGTTGGAAACATCATCAACGATTCGGGCCTGAGTCCATCGGGCGGGGTCGGGGCCGATGGAAGCACCGTCGATATTCTTTATGCTTCCGGGGAAGCCAACTGCGACGACCAGCGCTTGCCACGGTCGCTATCTCTCGGTCTACAGCGCGACGCCGCCGAGCGTGAGGCCTACGCTGAGCTCGGAGCCGCAGAACTGTTTCGCCTCTGCATGGATGAACTCCGAAGGCCCGTCACAACGCACGCTTCTTTGCCGCTTCGGACTATCTTTTGGGCACCTGGGCGCGACCTGCGGTCCTTTCGGCGGAAAAATCCCTAGAAGAGGCTCGCCACGCGTGGCTCAACCAACGCAACAGTGAAGTCCAAGCGCTTCTCAATGAGTACGAAACCGAGCGCCGCATAGACGCGCTCGAAAATCAGTCCGCCCAAGAAATCATCCGTCTTTGTGGACTCACCCACGTAGACCCTAAAGATGTGCGCGGGCTGTTTAACCCCGAAAACCCGAACGCCTTATCTCCCGACGACTGTTTCATTCGCCGGGAGGCCAGCGGCTGTCAGTCCGGCGCACCTCAAGCAGAGTGTTACAAAGGCGAAATAGGGACCGCCGCCATGGCGATCATCGGCGCCCAAAAAAACGTCGAAATCGCGACCGAAACGGCGGAAGCCGCGGAGGGTCGGTATGATCTCCAAAGCTTGTTCTGCAGCGAAAAACAGGTTCGCCTCGAAGAAGACCTTTCGGCCATCGACAAACATGAGGAGCGCATGCGCAAGCTTCGGGAAAAACGAATGGTGGCCTCAGCTTTTGGGTCCTTCTTGAGCGGAGCAACGGCGATGGTCACCAGCAACCCGGTGGGCGCCATTTCGGCCATGACCGACCTCGCCACCCAAGGTTATCAGGCAAACATGGAAGAGGCCGAAGCGGCCTTTCAAGCCAACATGCAAAAACGCTCCATCGAAGAGGACATCACAGCCTGCTTTCACGAGGCCGACATGATGAAGTTTGGTATCGACAACGAATACCTTGCGGTCGAGCGGGCGATCATCGACGTCGAAAATGCGCTCCTGAGCATCGCCAACATGAAGTCGCGTGTGAGGCAGTTCCTCTACGAGGGGGACGCGGCCGTCGAACGCGAACGGCGGCGGACGATTCCGAGCCTTGCCCACCACTACTGGTTGGATGAAAAAGTTTCCCGCTTCGAAAGCGACTTCGCCTGGGCCCAGCGGCTGACCTACCTCGCCATGCTGGCGGTCGAGTATGAGTTCCAACAAAGTCTTGGTCTTCGCGACAGCATCCTCAGTGCCAGGCACCCGAGCGCTCTTTTCGACGTCGTTCGTGTCTTGGAGCAAGAGCAAGCGGGACGCACCTTGAATGGGCGACGCCCGGAGGCATCGACCTTGGTCCTGAGCCTGCGAGACGACATTTTGGCCCTCGCCCCAAGAAGCAGCGCCCAAGCCGGCGAACGAGATTGGTCACCGGCGGTACGCTTTGGCGAGCTCCTCAAATCACCGGACTTCGCGGTTTACGACAACGACGGGCGCTACCTTGGTCAAGGCATCCCGTTCTCCATCGAAGAACAGGGCGCCCTCGAGCTTCGATGCGCTGAGCGTCTATGGCGCCTCAGCGCCACCATCCAGGGCGATCTCCTCGATGTTTCGGCGCCCGGAGCCCCCGTATTTGTCCTCAAGCGGAACACTTTTTTGAGCCAGTGGTGCCACGAAAAAGGCGACCAGAGCCCTTACCAGGTGGGCTCCGTGCGACCATCGGCCCAGCTCTTCCATCCGAACGGCAACCCGGGCGGCGAAAAGGAAACCGAGTCGTACACCTCGGGCATGCTGTACCCCTGGTTCAACGTCCCTCGAAGCGAGTTCTACCAGGAGTCTTTCCGAGAGGGCGCTTCCGAGGAGCTCGCGGGGCGCGGTTTGTACGGTCAGTACATCTTGCTTTTCCCCGAGGCCGGGCTTCTCGAGTGGACTCAGGATGGAAGCGTACCGTTCCCTCTGGATCGGGTCGAGGATGTGTTGATTCGATTCGACCTCCTATCGGTCGACGATCTCTTTGGACTCTAACGTGACAGAGGGCATGCCCAACAACGTTGGGCATGCAAAAAAGCCAACTCGGTCTACTGTTCATCAGTTCTGGAGGAACGCATGCTGTCTTCAACCACCGCGCCCAAAAAACGCCGATTTTCTCTGGCGGTCGGATCCGTTCTGGTGACGGCTTTGCCTTGGTCTTTGATGATAAAGGCTCGGGCCGCCCCATCACCGGCCAATACCGCATCCACCGTTGTCAAACTTCCGGACGGGCCTGGCTCGGTGCGCGGACTGGGAAGCGACGCTGAAGTCGACATCTTCAGCGCCCAAGTTCGATACCACATCCCCCTCGATGCCCCCAGAGCCGGTGCAGGCTTTGGTCCAAAGCTCGGCCTCAGCTACTCTGGCGAGCTGGGCAACGGACCCTTGGGGGTAGGCTGGCGCATGCACGAAATGCTGATCCGTAGATCCGTTCGCCACGGAGTGCCCACCTTCAGCCCCTCTGATGAACTCGAGATCGTAGGCTTAGGTGGCGGCAAGCTGGTGCCGGTCGGTGACGGAAGCTACCGAATCGAGGGGCAAGGCAACGAAGTCGTCATTCGTCGGATGGGCGGCCGTTTTGTGGCCACCGATTCCGAGGGGCAGCGATACTTTTTTGGCCTCAGCGAAAACGCCCGGGTTTTTGGACCTGATGGTCGGGTGACGGAGTGGCGCATCGAACTGGCCGTTCATCCATCTCAGGAGAGCATCCGCTACCACTACACCCGCGAAGGCCATGCGCTTTACCTTCACGAAATTCTTTGGGGCCCACAAAACAGGTACCGCGCAGCGGTTCGGTACGAGAAACGGTCAGACCCGAGCATCAGTTTTCGCCAAGGGATTCGAATAGAGACAAAAAAGCGCGTGGCCTCCATCGCCATCGAGTCGTCGGGGCAGGAACTTCGAAAGATTCACCTCAACTACGATGAAAGTCACCCGCTCAGCCGCCTTTCGTCGGTACACATGACCGGCTACCAGGGACAAGGCGCGCTGCCAACAATACGATTCTCTTATGGCGCTCCGAACAGACCGAAAACCGTCGCCCTTGAGGGAACCGATGGCTGGGTTCTCGGACGCCGCGGCGTGACCCTCCACGATGTAGACGGGGACGGCATGGAGGATCTCTTACGCATGGAGATGGGCAACCATCAATTTCGAAAAAACGTCGGCGGCCGCTTTTTGGCGCAAAAACCCCTTCATGGGGCTACGGGCCTCGAGCTTCAACGGGTGCGATTTGTTGACCTCGATGGCGATGCCCGCCCGGAGCTGATTCGTGTGGTCAACGATCGTTGGCGTGCTTCAACCCTGGATGGGACCCATTTTCGATCGCTTGGAGAAGTTCCAGGAACCAAGAACCTCCCCCTGTTCGGGGCCCATGCGGCCTTGGCCGATCTCAACGGAGATGGACGCACCGATGTCGTGCGCGGCGCCGCGTCCGGAATTCTGACTTCTTTGGTCCATGCCCACGGGATGGCGGACCCGCAATTTTTCCCTCGAATCGGCCCCCATGACCCTCAGGTCGACCCCGGCCAAGCCAGGGTTCGCTTCGTCGACTTCAACGGCGACGGCCTTTCAGACGTGGTCTGGCTCACGGACGCTTGGATGAAGATCTTTCTCGGCAAAGGTGACGGCACGTTCGTTCCGTGGCGGCGTTCCTTTTACCCTTGGGGTGAAGGCGGTTTTGACCTGTCGGACCTGCACCTCTTTGACCTGAACCGCGACGGTCTCATGGATGTCGTGGTGGTCAGCGCGGGGCACGTCTTGTACTACCGCGGAAACGCCGACGGAAGCCTAGACGCCAGGGTTCGCAAACTCAGGCGACCCGAAAGCGTCACCCGCGACGTCGTGGTTCGTCTCGCCGACCTCAACGGCAACGGCTCCCTCGATGTGGTGTGGTCGTCTCCTCGCGGCATGTGGCTCCTCGACTTGGCGGGCGCCACCCACACCGCCATGTTGACCGAAATCGACAACGGACTGGGTCGGGTGGTTTCTTTTCGCTATGCAAGCTCCGCGGTCCTCAGTGTGTCCGCCCACAAGGCCGGGCGCCCCTGGGATCATACCCTCCCGGTTTCGATCCCGGTGCCGGTCGAAACCTCTATCGACTTGGGGGACAACGGTCCAGTTCGCAAGGTTCTCTACCGCATCCGTGATGGGGTCTGGGACCGGCATCGCCGAGAGTTCGCCGGGTTTTTGAAGAGCAGCCAGATCGCAGTTGGGGGTGAAGACGCCACGCACATGGGCATTCGAACCACGCGGTACCATGCGGGTTTGGGAAAAAACCGAGTGCTCCGAGGCAAAACCCAGTCTGTTGAGCTCGTCAACGGACTGGGCGAGCGCCACAAGCGAACCCATACCCGCTGGGCCGCACACCCCGTGGCCGACTTGCCGGACCATCCCTCGTTTCGCGTACCGGTCACCCGAGAAACACGAACGCAACACTACGAAGGCGTGTCCACCCCCATCGAAACCCTGGTGTGGCTCGAGCACGACAACCAAGGCAGGGTGATTCGAGAACACAACCTGGGTCGGCTTGATCAATCGGGAGACGAAGTGGTGCGCCACACCCGCTATGCCGAGCACGACCCAAAGCTCCATGTTCGCAACCGAGTTTGTGAGTCGAAGACTTTCGAACACGATGGAACCCTGCTGTCGTGGACGCAGACCTTCTACGGAGGCCCGACCAAAGATCCGAAACCCCTTTGCCAAGCGGGCTTGGGCCTCGAACGAGAAACCTACGGCTGGCTCAAATCCGAAGCCCGGTGGGTCCGCCAAAAGGCGGCCCTTGCCTACAACGAAGCCTGGAAACCACTCAGGCTTTACGAAGGTGGCATTCATCGAACCATCGGTTACGATCCGCTCGGCCTGTTTCCTGAAACCGAGACCGTCGAACCGAATTCTGGCCAGACGCTGACGTGGACCATGCACTGGGATACCGTCCGAGGACTGCCTGAATCCTACATCGATCCTTCAGGCGCGGTGCAGCATCTTACACACGACGCGCTCGGACGCCTTCTGTCGGTTGCCCAAGACCACCACCCGGCCCACATGCACTATGTATACGATTGGCGCGCGGCCTTGCCCACAACCACCACCTTCGTGTTCGACGGCGAGCTTGCCGACCTGGGCCCTCTGCCGAACGATGTCACGCCGGATTCCGGTTGGAGACAGACCACCTCGGTCTCCAACGGTGCGGGAGAGGTCTTGTTCCGTGGCGTGCGGCTCGAGCCCAACCGGTGGCTCATCGACGAATGGAAAGAACGTGACCACAAAGGCCGCGTGACATCGGTCTATGAGGCCTTCTACTTTGATGGCAGCGACCTTCGAAGGGCAACGCCAGGCGATACGGAAAAACAGCGGCTCAGATACGACGCCTTCGATCGCGTTCGTGAACACATTCTTCCGGACGGCACCAAAAAGTCCCTCACCTTTCGCGCCTTCGAGCGGGTCCAAAGGCAGGACGACCTCAACCCGGTCACCTCCCTGCTCGACGGCCAGGGGCGCATCCGCCGAACCGAACGAACGGTGGATGGCGTGGTCGAATCCATCGAAGCCTCGTACGATGCCTCGGGGCGCATCCTCAATCTGTCTCTTCAAGCAGGAAGCGTGGAACACACCTTCCGCTACGACAGTTTGGGCCGACTGGTGTTCGCCAGCGACCCGGACATGGGTCCCCGCACCCTCACCTACAACGACCAAAACCTTCTTGTTCGTCAGGAAAACGGAGAGAACGAAGGCGTCACCTACACCTACGACGGGGCCGGGCGTCTCGCTCGCACCGAAAGCGACGACGCCACCGTCTATCAATACCACTATGATGCGGCACAAGATCCCACACACTACAAACACACCGCCGGCCGGCTGGCCTGGGTGGAAGAACCCACCGGCCAAGTTGAACTCGGTTATGATGCTTTTGGGCGTCAGATCCAGATCAAGAGGCGCGTCGACACCCTTTCAGCCGGCGAAACCACACGCTACTCGCCCTCCGGCCTGATGCTCGAGGTCCAGTATGACGACGATCTGTCGGTCCCCATGTCCTACGACGCGGCCGGAAGAGCGGTGGCGGCCGGCGACCTATGGACCTTGGAGTCCCAAGATGCGGAAGACCGGATTTTGCGCGAGCGCTTTGGCAATGGCGTGCTACAGACCTTCGAGCGCAACCGACTCGGGCGCGAACTTCCGACCCTATTTGGAAAAAAGCCACCCGTGCGTTCGCCATGGCGGCCTTCTTTCAAGCCGCTTGTGCCCCTTCTCTTCCGTGTGCGGGTGGCCAATGTCTCGATTTTGGGCAAAGCGACCGCGCCCTTTGGGCCACCGTGGGCACCCTCTATTTTCATCGAGGCGTGGGCGCTGGCCCCTCCCTCATGACCCGAACCGACGGCACCGTCTTTGAAGAACGCCGGTACGAGCCCTTCGGAGCCACCGTCGATGCGTTTTCGGTTGTTGGGAACACAAACCCACAAATCGGAAGCGTCGACTTCAAAAAGGAAGGCCACAACGTGCTGAACAAGGTGTCTGATCCCGATACCGGGTGGTCGTACCACGGTGCACGATGGATGGCGCCCGAAACCGGCCGATGGCTTTCAGCAGATCCGCCTCTCAAGACCCCCAATCAGCGGGTGCTCAGTCAGCCCTGGGCGCTTCATCCTTTTCAGTACGTGGACCAAAACCCCGTCTTGTACTGGGACCCCGACGGAGAGCAAGGCAAGTCGGTGAACAAAAAGCCCATCCGGGCTCTGGTGGTGTATGGCGCAAACCAGCCAAAGTCCTACAAGCTGGGCAAATACCGAAGGAACGCGCGAAAGTGGAAAGCCTTCGAAAAAGCGGTGGGGGCCGCTTTTGCCCCCGAACTCGGAAAAGACGCCAAAGTGACGGTTGTCCGCATCGCGAGCGTCCGAGATCTCAACCGAGCGCTGGCCAACAGCGCCTACGACAAAGTGGTGTATATGGGACACAGTATCGAAAACGAGTCGGCCCTCAAACCGACAAAGTCACGCCGCATCACCCCCAAACAATTTGCGCGGGCCCTGAACCGAGCCCAGTCCAAGCCGTCTGAGGTCTACCTGTACGGATGCAACACCGAAGCGAACGGTTTTGCTCGAAACCTGGCCAAAGCCAGTCGAAAAACCAAGGTTTTTGGGTTCGACGTACCGCTTTATGGCCACTATCAGAAAAACGGTCGACGCCGGAGAATCCTGTTCGAAGACCGAGACCGCATGATTCGCTATGAGCACAAACGGGGCAAACTCCACCGAAACGGAGAAAAAGCCCACGAGCTGGGTCAACCCATTAGACTCCGGTAGCCCCATAGCGACACGCGCAGGCACAAAGAGCTTCTCGAATTGTAGCCATGCTGACAAGGCTCGCTCGGAAATAGCTCGCGCACGCGCATCAGCGCGTTTGCGTTTACGAAACTTGTACACGACTTTCACGTGCGCCTTCTCGGCCCCAGGAGGCTCTTCATCAAGGCAGCAAAACGATTTTGAGGCCAGTTCTAGCCCGGCATCTTTTCGACCCTAGTCGTGTGACTACTCGCAAGTTCCTGTACCGCGGTTGCCGTCATCACATTGGTAGCATTCCTTGTTGAGGCGCAAAGCCACGGCCCGTGCCTCACACTCGGGGAGGGAACTGTTTCGGGCGATGGTCATTCGGGCGTCCGGTCCGAGCGAAACGAGGTTTTCGATTCCGCTGAGCTCTTCTAGACCGGTGTTGGACGTAATATGAAGATCACCGGTGATGGATGTGATGCCACTCAGACCCTCAAGAGCCGGTAACACAAAATTTTTGCTGATGGATAGGCCGCGGCCCAAAAAGCTCAAGCTTTTGAGCGCGGTGATGTCTTCGAGCCTTCGGTTGTCCCAGATGCGCAGATCTCTTTCGATGTACTCAAGGTTGTCAAGGCCACTGAGGGTCACCAGCGCATCGTTATCCACAACGTTGAGATCGAGGGCGAGGGTCTTCAGAGAAGAAAGAGCCCGCAAATCAGTCAGCGCAGCATTTCCCTCGATGGCCAGTTTCCCTTCCACGGTCGCGAGGTTGCCGAGACCATCAAGCCGTTCCAACAGTGGATTGTCTGTGATCGACACGTCTTTCGCCCAAGCCACAACCTCCAACCCGCGGAGGTCTACGAGACGCTCATTTTCATCGATGACGATCGCACCAGACTGTCCAAACACATCGTTGTTGGAAAGCTCACCGATGCGTTCCAGGTTGGAAAACACAGCCAGCGTTGTTAACCCTTGGTTGCGGGATACCTCGAGACCGGCCCCAACGGAACGTAGATTGTGAAGCCCCGTAAGATCGGAAAGATTCGCGCCCGTATCGGTCACCGAGAGGGCGCCGGGAATTGCGGTCAGGTTATCAAGACCCGTCAGGGTGCTCAGACGCGAGCCGCTGATGGACACCGAACCGCCCACCGCGCTCAGGCGACCAAGTTCGGCAAGAGTCGTGATCGACGATTCACCAATGGACAGGGATCCTCCGACCGAACTCAAGGCCGTCAGGCCCTCCAGGGCTCGAAGCGCACGACCGCTGACCGATAGGGAGCCGCCGATGGTCCGGAGGCCATCCAGACCCTTCAGCGTGGACAGCCCGTTTTGGCTTACAGCAAGACTGCCTTCGACTGCTTCCAGAGCTTCAAGACCCTCGAGGGAATCGAGGGTCGCATTGCCTGTCATGCTGAGGTCGCCACCGATGGTTTCGAGGTTCGACAGGGGCATAAGACTCGCCAAGCGCCTGCCCGATATCCAGACATCACCCCCGACCGAAGACAAACGGTGAAGCCCTGGAAGATGCTCCAAGGCGCCGCCACCGGTGAGCCGCAGCCCCCCACCGATGGTTGTCAACGCAGCGAGTGTGCCCTCCGATACGCTGGAAACCTTGCCGGGCTGATGCATCGTAAAGGTCCCTCCGATGGCCTGGAGCTTACTCAGCCCCGAAAAGGCCTCGAGCGCCGAGTGGTGCCAGATTCTTAGCGCCCCTTCGATAACTTGAAGTTCCGGCGCCAGATGCATTTGGGTGAGCGCCAGGTTGTGCTGAATGGTGAAGCTGCCTTCAACCCTCAAGAGGCGCTCGAAACCGTCGAGTTCGACCATTTGTTCGTTCCACTCCACAAGAACATCTCCCCCCACCGACTCCAAACCATTGAAGCTCGATAGACGCACAACCGCATTCGCCTTGGAAACGACCAGATCCCCTCCGATGGAACGTAGACATTCAAGAGCACCCAGCGCGTCACCTTCCCACTCTGAGATTCGCACGTCCCCTTCGACGTGCCGGCACCGAGCAAGGCTAAAGAGAGACTGTGATCCCTCAACGACGACGTCGCCGGGGCACTCGACGTGCTCTGCACACGGTCCGGTTTGACCTTCGACGTCAACCTCATCGGCCATTTCATCGTCGAAGAACGCGCCCATCGCACCCTCATCCCCCGGAGCGTCCATGAATTCACCCGCGTCAAACGGGATTTCGAATTCGCCGAACATGTCCTCGAACTCTGTGCCGTCGCCAGCATTTTCGCGGGCGGCGGAACCACCGGCATGGTCAGATCCAGAAACCGCAACGCTTTCTGGCCTAGATCCACATCCGGCAGCGAACCCCATCCATACCATTGCCAAAACAACCATGAGCGCTCTCGTGAGAATAGGTGTTTCAATCTGGAGACAAGCCTCACTGTTCATGAGAACGTGCAGACGCAAACTTTGTGCCGAGTTCAGCAAAGCTATCATCTCAGCAAGTCACATAAACGATGGTGCGAAGCACAAACGAATACTGGGGGGCAGCGGCCCCACAGGTTGGATACAGCCGCCCCCATCTTACGAAGAATCATGTTGGCTAGATCACACCCTCTAAGACCAAACACCGCCACGTGTCCCATCGACGGGACATCAAGCAAAGTCGTTTGCCCGTGAGGATGAACTTGCCCGCGGTCACGAAAATAACTGGTATTTGAATGTAACAAACCAAGTGGAGTCTTGATGTTGACCGGCCCAAGGCACCCGTCGTCGCATCCGGTGTCGCTTGGGGGCTTAGAGGCCTCCCGCAGAAAGAGAGTCTGGGGAGGCCATCTTTGTGTCGAGCCCGACGTTTGTGCCGGCTTCGGCCGTCGCGCTACGGAACCGGGTCGAACTTCAGGTCAAAAATGTCCTCTCCTGACCGCCCCCAGCACAGGTCGCGGAGGAAAGAAAAGCCCCTTGCTCAAAGCTGCCGGTTACCTTTTGATCATAAACACCAAGAACCTGGGGCGCTTCGCAGGTGTACGTTGGAGAGTCGAACTTAAGCTTGACTCTATAGCGGTCAGTGAAGCCACCGGCACCGACGATAAAGTAATAGACGCCAGGCTCGAGCCATGCTTCGAGCCTCGAAGGCGTTTCTTCTTCATTTAGAAAGCGATGGCGTGAGCAGCTCACGTCTTCATTGGTGTCGCAGATGCCTTTACGAAGCGCCAAATAGATGTGGCTGTCGTTGAATACGGGCTTGTGCTCTGCCGTGAACCGGACCGCTTCCATAACTTCAAATCGATAGACTACGTCTTCTGTGGCTGGCGAGCATGTCATCCGGAGGAGCGCGGACTTCGTGACTTCGAGTCGATACACTCTATCTTGGCTGCTCGAAACACCGCAGATTCGCTTGAAATGATTGCTGGCGCCAGCGAACGTTCCGCGAACCTTTTGACCTACGGGCCTGAGCTCTGCTGCGCTGCCACAAGATTCGGCAGATTTTGCCGTCGAGGTCATCGATTATGGAAACGAGGTACGCGTATCGGAGCATCGTGGGGATGCGAGTCATACTGTCAATCTACGTCGCATACTCCAATCCCGACGCCCAATAGTCCCCTTTGACAACGCGCAGCCGTTCGCCGTCGAGTTCGAGCCGATCGAGCTCGTCAAAATCGATCGGATCGGCGACTGAATCCAACAGCTTGCCGGAGCCGACGCGTGTAATTCTCGAAAGGCCCTCTATCCGAAAGTTCATCCCAAGAGAACCGTCCGAATCAAGGGAGAGAGTTGAATTCGCCCCGAAAAAACGACGGTGGTTTCCATGCATGCGACTCATTGACGGGCCTCCACGGCTTGCAATCGTCTTTCGGCTTGGGAGTCGGCGATTCCTCTTGGGCACCAACGTCAAAGTGTTTGCCTTGAAGATTGATCGTAAAAACCCCTCTTCTGTCCCTGCTCGGGCTTGTTTGAGGAGAACATTACTTGTAAGTTTTCTCATGCGCTTAGATGTTGCCGGTGACAACTTCATCGAGCGCGTAGGCCTATTGTCGGGATTGGTTCCGCGGCCGGTTGTCTCAGCGACTCTTGGCATCGGCTACTCCAAGGTTATTGTCACCGGAACTCGCCTTGGTTTGTTTGAAGCCTTGGCTCAGGGTCCCTTGTCGGTGGAGGCTTTGGCTAAGTCACTACAATGCCACGTCGCGGGCATCACCGCGCTCGCCAACGCTCTTACCGGTTTTGGTGTGCTGAACCGCAAAAACGGTCTTTATATGAACCGGAGGGTCGTGAAGAAGTGGCTCCTCCGTTCGTCAAAGTTTTCTATGGTGGACGTGGTTGCGTTCCTCGGTTATTGCCATGAGCTTCTTGACAATCTCGACGAACAAGTACGGTCCGGTAACATCGTACGTCTACACGACAAGGCGCACCCGCCCGAGTTTTGGCGGTCCTACATGGGCGCGCTCGCCGCTTTTGCGAAGGTCATGAGCCCAGAAGTCTTGAGTCGAGCGAAAGTGTTTAAGGGGGCAAAACGCATCGTGGATGTCGGTGGCGGGCATGGTCTCTTTGGTGGGTTGATCGCAAAGAAGCTCGGGGCCTGTTCGGAAGTGCTCGACCTTCCGGCCGCCTGCGATGCGGGCCGGGTGATCATTGAGCGAGAAGGGCTCTCCGACCTAGTCACGTTCCGGCCAGGTGACTTCCGTCGTGACGCGCTTGGTCAAGAAGTGGATGTCGTCCTGATCTTCAATGTCCTACACAACGCCAGCGAAGCCGAGGCCAGGAAATTGCTGGTGGATGCATTTTCAGCACTGCGTCCGGGTGGTCAGATCATACTTTGTGATGGCGCGCACAGGGGGACTGACCGACCCCTCGACGCATCTGCTGGATATAACGAATTGTTTTTCTACGTTGTTTCTGGCGCCCAAGTATGGCCGGAGAGTGAGCTCTGCAAGTGGCTTAGCGAAGCCGGGTTCATGGGCCTATCGACGTCGCGGCTCTTTACAGCTCCAAGCGTGATGATCCGGGCCCAAAAACCCCACTCGTGCTGACATGAGTTTGTGAATCGATGGTGGTGAAAATCAAGAGACCCGTTTTCGGTGGAATCGAATCACTGGACCGAGTCCGGTGAAGGCTCGAATTTGCATCTCGGTGGTGCCCGAGGCGATCTGGAACAGTTCCGCAGACGAGTGCCCGACATCGCATGGCAAGCTGCGATGGACAGTACACGGGCGGTGCAACGCGCCAGCAGAGCATTTCATGTTGGCGTTGATCTGCTATTTGAGCCGGGTCTAACCAAGCATCGAATCATCGAAGACAATGCCTTCGGCGATCTTTTGCCGAACTTGGAACGCGACGGACTTGATGTATACGGTTGGCAGATTCGCCGACTCTTGCCGCGACGCAGCCAAGCACAGGGACTGACCGTAGAGGGGGCGACATCTATGAACCAACCGGCACCCTGGCACAAACCCGTTTAGCTGCTCTAGCGCGCGGGCGAACGGCTCTCATGTCATCGGCCGCAGAGTTTCTTTGAGGAGCGGGAGCGATTCAGAAACGAAATCGACTCGGCGGAGGGCTACAGGTTGACTACCGCGAAGCTGCGTAGGAGGTCGACGGAGTTTTTGCACAATACGGGCTCCAGAAATGTCTGATATTCAAGCAGTGCGGAACGTGCGAAGGAGCGCAGCCATCTTGCCTTCGGCAATCGCACTTCGAATTCGCGCCATATGGTGCTGGAAAAACCAAAGATTGTGCATGGTGGTCAAACGATGGGCCAAAATCTCGTTGATGGTGAACAGATGGCGGATATAGGCCCGGCTAAAACGCTGGCAGGTCGGACATCCGCAGGCCTCGTCGATGGGGCGTGCATCCTCTCGGTGGGACGCGTGTTTGACCACATAAATTCCTTGGCTGGTGAACAAGCGACCGTTTCGGGCGTTGCGGGTGGGAATCACGCAGTCAAACATGTCGACGCCCGCGGCCACGGCCTCCACCAGATCCTCGGGAAGACCCACGCCCATGAGATAGCGGGGCTTGTCTCGCGGCAGACACGCGCCCGTTAGGCGGGTCACCCGAAGCATGTCTTCTTTCGACTCGCCGATGGCCACCCCCCCGATGGCGTATCCATCAAGGTCTTTTTGAATCAAAACATCGGCATGTGCCCTTCTCAGATCCTCGAAGCGTCCCCCCTGCACGATGCCAAAAAGAGAGGTTTTTTCGGGGCGCTTTCGGGCGCCGATGCAGCGGTCTAACCACCGCGTGGTCCGCTCCATGGAGCGCGCAATGTAGTCTCTGTCATGATCCGCCCCCGGGCACTCATCAAACGCCATCGCGATATCAGCCCCCAGCGCCTCTTGGACTTCGACCGAAAGTTCAGGCGTCAACAGGTGCTGACTCCCGTCGAAAGGGCTACAAAACAACACGCCTTCCTCGGTGATCTTTCGAAACTCTTTCAACGACATGACCTGAAAACCACCGCTGTCGGTGAGAATGGTTTTTGGCCACTGGCAGAACCGATGAAGGCCCCCAAGAGACTCCACCAACCGATGCCCGGGTCTAAGCAGCAAATGAAGGGTGTTGCCCAAGATCACTTGCGCGCCGGTCGCCAGGACTTCCTCCGGAAGCATCGCTTTCACGGCGCCGTAGGTGCCCACCGGCATAAAGGCCGGCGTGTCCACCGTGCCGTGGGGCGTGGTCATCTTGCCAAGCCGCGCGTTGGTTTCGGAGTCTTCGTGAAGAAGCTCAAACTGTACGGTACGCATCGTCTTCACCGAATCATCATGGCATCGCCGTAGGAATAGAAGCGGTAGCCTTTTTGGATGGCCTCCTGGTAGGCGCGAAGGACCAAGGACTGACCACCAAACGCACACACCAGCATGAGGAGGGTCGACTGCGGGAGATGAAAATTGGTGACCAACCCGTCTACGACCCCGAAACGAAAACCCGGCCGAATGAACAAACGGGTACTGCCCTCACCTGCCTGAGGCGGATCCCCCACGGTTTCGAGCACCCGCGTGACCGTGGTCCCCACCGACACCACCCGCCCTCCGCGCTGCCTTGTGGCATGGATGGCTCTGGCGGCCTCATCGCCAAGGCGATATCGCTCAGAGTGCATGACGTGATCCTCAACCCGCTCGCTGCGCACCGGCAAGAATGTCCCCGGACCCACGTGCAGAGTCACCCGCGCCAAGGCGATGCCACGGGCCTCAAGCGCGGCGACCAGCGCCCCAGAAAAATGAAGACCGGCCGTGGGCGCCGCAACCGAACCGGCTTCGGCCGAGTTGGCAAAGATGGTCTGGTAGCGGGCGCGATCACTGGCCTCGGCGCCGCGGCCCAAATAAGGGGGCAACGGCATCACGCCGTGCTTGGCCATCAATGCGTGGCCCAAAAGCGGCAAACCCAACCGATAAAATCCGTCAGGCTCCTTCTCGAGGACTTCAATCCCCAGAGCCTCATCACCCTCCACCACCAGCCGCGTCCCGACCCGAAGGGGTTTCGAAGCCTGCGCGAGGGCCCGCCACACCCTGGAATCGGGCATGGGGGTGGACACCTCCGTGGACGTTGGGGTCTCAGCGCCCACTGGCTCGACCAACAAAAGGACGGCGCGGCCGCCGCTCTTCTGCTTGCGGGTCGCGACGCGGGCGGGCGTGACCCGACTGTCGTTGACCACCACCAAATCTTGGGGACTGAGAAGCTCTGGCAGATCTGAAAACCGCCGATGGGTGATTTCGTCGCGCTTTTTGTCCAGGACCATGAGCCGCGCCCCATCCCGAGCCGGAAGGGGGTACGCCGCAATGGCTTCCGGGGGAAGTACATAGTCGAAATCTGACAGGCGCAAGACGTGGGTCCTCAATAGATACGCTGAATCCGCACGCCGGGGTAGTAGTGCCGAAGGATCTGTCGATAGGTCTTGCCGCCTAGCGCCATGCCGCGCGCTCCCCATTGACACATACCCACCCCGTGCCCAAATCCACGCCCCTGCATATGCACTTTTGCGCCCCGTGTAAAAGCCGTAAAGCGGTCAGAAAACACGCGGCCGTACCCGACGGCCTTGCGAAGCGCATTCGGAGACAGTTCTTTTTTGCGGCCGCGCTCCGTGAGCCGAAGGCCAGACGACAGCGCGGGCCGGTGCAGCCCCTGAAGTTTTCCTTGCGAAAGACCGGCCTTTTTGAGGGCCCGGGAAACCTCCCAAAGCGGAAGGCTCAGCCGCCATCGGTACTTGGTTGAAGCCCGACACCAGTGGCAAATCCTTGGAATAAGGTAGGGAACCGCCTTGCCAAAACCCCGACGCGCCGAAACCGTCTGTCCACCACAGGTCGAATGGTAAAGGGCCTCCACCACGTCATGGTGATACCCCATGAGCTCCCCTCGGGTTTCTTTGACCGCCCGGACCACCGAGGGCGCAATGTCCTCGGCCCCTTTGTAGACCTGAGAGAGCACCGTGGACGACAAATCGAACGGACTGTTTCGCGCCCGCATCATGGTCCGCCGATGCATCGCGTAGGTTCTCGCCGCCACCGCCTGGGCCTTGAGCGCTTCCAAAGGCCAGGCGGCGTGCATCTCACTGCCCACAATGCCAAGCAAGTACACCTCGAGGGGCAAGCGATTGACGATTCGGAGGCGACTTTTGCGGTCCCCCTCAATCTGGACCCGACCGAAATAGAACCCATCCCCCACCCGAATGCCGTCTTTGCCCTCCACCAAAACCCGACGGGCCCCGAGCGGTTTTTTGCCTCGAGCCCGAAGCTCCAAAGCACCCTTCTTTTCGAGTACCGTGACCACGGTTTCCCCTCGAAGCCGGACGAGCTCGTCGCCCACGTCGGCGTCGAAAAACGCCAGCGCTCGACCCCCGATCTCGACCCGCCGTGCGCCCGATGCAATGGCGATGCGCACGTCTTCCTCCGCCATCGCCTGCTCGGCGAATACAAGCCCAAGCGTTCCCACCCAGAGCGCGCCGCACCATGGGGAGAACCTCATCCCCTCCGAACCTGACACGGAGACCCTTCCTCCGCAAGAACTGGCCAGGAAGGCGACGCGGCGCTCCGCCTCCACGGTCAGACCCCCGGGGACTCACCCCCAAGGGTCACAAAGGCGCATCCTCCCGGACTCGCCCCATACGGAAACAAGGACGCAACCCCGTACCACGCAGGTGGACCGAAGGATCCCAGCCGAGGTGTAATCCCCTGCGGACTCACCCCGGTCGGCGCCCAAGTGAAGGCTGCCCCCCAGGGCGAGGCACCGTCCTTTTGCGGACAACGATCCGCGGTTGTCGACGCCGGGTGTAGACCGCTGTCTACATCGCCCCCGCAAAGACAGGGCGACGGGGTCTGGCATGCCGCTTGCTCTTCTCCACGGACATGAACGGGGGCGTTCACGTGGGGTTGGTGCCCATTCAAGGCAAGACACTGCCAAGGAGTCATCATGAGTTCCACCCCAAAAGTCACCCAACGGGACTTCGTCCAAACCCTCGCCCAAGACGGGGGCACCGTGGACCCCACCGATCTCAGCCACCCGCTCAAAACCCAACTGGATGAGATGGGCATCGAACCTGAAGCCCTGACAAAAATTGCCGGGGACGACGGCAAGATTTCCGGGGAGCGCGAGTTCAACGCGCTGTTTCGACTCGTGGACAGCTTTGACGAGGGGGGCGTGGACCGCGGGTTCCTTCTTGCAACGCCCGGCGAGGCAGACGAAACGGTGCCGACCCAAAGCGGGGCGCTTTACGACGAGCTCCAAGCGGAAGTGAACACCCAACGTCTCATCGCCCAGGGAGTCGCAACCAAAACACAGTTCCTAGAGGACATGGGCGCCGCCAAGGAGGTCCACGGTGTGCTCGACGTCAACCACCTCGATCCAAACCTGGAAGCGCAAATGGGAACCATCGGCATCCAGAGGTCTGAACTCGAAGCATTGGCCGGCCCCGACAACCAAATCAAAGGGGATGAATTCCAAGACCTGTTTGAACTGGTGGAGGGTACCGACGGCCGAGCAGACGGCGTTCTTTCGGGCAAGATCGCCAACTCCAGGAGGGAAGTGCGCGATACGCCCCAGGGGCTGGTGCAAGCCGGCATTCAGCAATCCGTCGACCAAAACCGGAACGACCCCAAGTACGCACGCCCCGGCGCCCACCCAGTACCCACCCAAACCCCCCTCTTTGTCGAGGCCGACGCGCTGAAGGTGCCCCAGGCCGATCAAAAACCCCCCGTTGCGCTCAACATGCCAGGCATCAATCAATACGAGAAAAAAGAAGATGGCTCCCACCGCTACGACAACCCCGACAACGCTTGTGCCCGCGCAAGCTACGATCAAACCACCGAGTTCAACCGGAGCCACCTCGGTCGTGCGGCACCCCGAATGAAAGGCATGGACCAAGCGATCCAAATGGCCTACGCGGAGGACGAACACGGGCTCTTGGCCGTAGACTCCACCCAAGCCGCCCTGGGACGCGATTACATCGACCGTTGCCTAGACCAAGGTCTTCCGGTCATGGTCGGCGTGTCCTACAAAGACCAGGCCATCAACAAAGACCAGCTTACGGATCACTTTGTGACCATTGATGGCCGCGGGTACGACGACGAAGGCCGGCTCTTTTACACATTTAAGGATCCGGGCGCCCGCGCAAAAGAGTTTAAGGCCCACGTCGACCAAGTTACCGGAAAACTCTTCAAGGAGGGCGACAACCTCCGCCCCATCGTCGAAAGCGCCGACTACCAGTTCACCCACGTCCGAACCTACGAGGGCATCGACTAGCCCTCGGCCCAACTTCTACGGCAACCCTGATTACCGAGAAGCCCCCCTCGGCTCGCGTCAAACAAGGCAACGCGTTCGGATTCAATGCAAGTAAGCCGAGGAACAAAGGCAACGTTTCAATAACCGTCTCCCCCGATAAACAGCACCAATCGAAGGTCTAGGTGTACCCGTCGTCGCGCCTATGCCCTCTGTTCGCCGATGCTTCAGCACACCGGATCCGAAACAAATTTCATTACGCCGAAGTAAAAAAAAGCAGCAGCCGCGTGGCGACAGCAGTCACCCCCTGAGTCCCACCCAGAACCACGCACACCACAACCGACAACCCCATCTGGTGATAGACCACAGGCATGCCATCGCAATTCTACTTACGTTATTCAGCAGAGCAACGAAGACGCATCCATCCTTCTCAGAAAAACGGCACCGCCAGCGTGGTGACCCGAGACCTCAGCCGTAGTTTCCTCGCGCAGAAATAGTTTCGCACCCACGGCACCACGCAACGACACCCGGGTATCCCGCAGTTGGTTATTTGAGATATCGGGATGATATCTTGCGTCTTTCCGTTCTAACGAAACCGGGTGGCCGATGAAACTTGTCTATTATGCCTTGACGTGCAGCTTCACCGCGGCGAGCCTCATCGGCTGCTCTCAAAACAGCACCATTGGTGCAGCGTCCGATGCCACCTTTGGCAACATAGAATTCAGTACGCCCGCGCAACGAACCCGCAACGGTCCTAGCGCCCAACCCAGGTCCAATGAGGATCCGGAGGATCCGGGGCCCCAGCCAGAGCCGGAGCCCGAACCACAGCCCCAGCCAGAGCCGGAGCCCGAACCACAGCCCCAGCCCGAACCTGAACCTGAACCACAGCCCCAGCCAGAGCCGGAGCCCGAACCACAGCCCCAGCCAGAGCCGGAGCCCGAACCACAGCCCCAGCCAGAGCCGGAGCCCGAACCACAGCCCCAGCCCGAACCTGAACCTGAACCACAGCCCCAGCCCGAACCTGAACCTGAACCTGAACCTGAACCCGAACCCGAGCCTGAACCCGAACCCGAGCCTGAGCCCCAGCCCGATCCGGACACATCGCTGGGGTGCATCCGAGGGCCTGCGCCCACCGACCATCTCGGCACCGCGCCAACGAGCTTCCAAGCCATCGGCTGCATCGAAATCCAAAACGACACCGATCAGCCCCGGAGCGAAATCGCCGATTCAGGTGTGCCCCTGTCGCCGGGCATCCGAACCACCGATGGTCTTTTTGTGGTCGGTCCAGGGGAACGCGTCATCCCCGCACAGTTCAAGGTGATCGCACGCTGGAATGGTGCGGTCGATGACGAAACCCAATCCATTCAGTGGCTCCAAATCGTGCTGCCGGCGGTCGTAGGCGCCCAAGACAAAAGCGTCTACGAGCTCAGGCACCGTACCCAGGGGGCACCCCAAGATACGGGCGCCGTGGGCATCACCAACAGTGGAAGCCGTTACGAAATCGACACCGGTGCGGCACAGTTTGAGCTCGACGCCAATGATCCGGGGCTCCTGATGGCCATCGATACCGCCATTGCCGGCGGCCCGACCCAGCGCATCTACGAAGACCACGCGGATGCGGGCCCACGCTTGGTCCTTCGGGATGGGACCAACCTCGGCAACGGCGGGAGCGAAATCGAACTGGATGCCGGAGGGTTCGAAGTTGTTGAATCGGGACCCATCCGCGTCGTTGTCCAGCAGAAGGGGCATTTTGTCGGCCCGGGAAGCAGCACCACATGCACCCACGGTGGATACCAGCGTTTCGGGTACACCGCCGAGATGTCTTTTTTCCGGAACAGCGCCGACATCGGTTTGAAGTTTCACTTCCGAAACGAGTGTGGAAGCAATACCGGACCTTGGACCGACGACATCACCGAGATTTCCAGTGTGAGTTGGGGCTTCCCCATTCGCCTTGCGGGCCAAACAAAAACCTGGGCCGGCGGATCCGGCTCGATCATCGAAATCAACGCCGAGACCACCTCGACGGTGCGCGTCCAGCAACGCAAAGGCCGAGGATCTCCTTGGAGACGAAGCGCCACCATCACCCTGGATGGACAGTCTCAGCAAACAGACGAATCGTTCCTCAATCCGGTACTCGCCATCTCGGACGAGAACTTCTACGCCTCGATACAGATGCCCTGGATGCGCTATCGGGAACCCCAAGCCCTTCAAGTTCGAAACCACGTCCTTCAGTTCTATTTTGTCAGCGAGCCCCTCCTTGTGGGCGAAGCCAAGGGCATATGGAATGCTGGTCGAATCAGCATTCGTCCCCGTCTCGCCAGCTCGGCCCAACAGCGCCTGCGAGAAGAAACCGCCCAAAACCTCGAGCGCGGCCTTCTCCTCCGACGCCCGGTGCAAGAGTTCAACGCAACCGGTGTGCTCCCCAGCTTAGGAACAAGCCAAAGCAGCACGCTCAAGACCCGCTATCTGACTGCCCTCAATCGGCTTCACACCGACACCGTCAAAGACGGAGGACAGTGGGACCGCTCCAAGACCTACGGCAGCCAGTTGTGGCCAGAGACCATCTTCGACCGCTGGCTTGTAGACCTCCCCGATCCCACCCGGCATGGAGCCAAAATGAACTACTGGAACCCGACGGGGCTGGAGCTTTTGGAGTTCTTCCGCTCCGGTCACCCCAAGTGGGCCTGGGACATGGCCCTTCCGGGCAGTTGGCTCCAAATGTACACCGCCTATTACAACATCGGGGACCATGAGCTCGGATGGTCCAATGGCTTCGCCGTGACTTCCGGCGGGTCCGGAGAAGGGCAGTGGCACCGCAACAGTTCCGGTTCTTCAGACTACAGCTACAATCAAGGTATGGCCTTGGCCTATCTCGTGAACCCCTCAACGGTCTTACGAGATCGCTTTCGGCACGCGGGCCTCACGGTCCTGCGTCGATACAATGTCCCCCGATCGCGAGAAGCCCAGCGCGAAGCGTTTTTCACCCAGGTTCGTCCCACACGTCAGGTTCTACAGCACTTCGAAATGCTCATGAACTGCGCAAAATTTGTCCCCGGCAGCGCCGGCCAGCGATGTTTGGCCCATCTTCACAACACCATGACCGAACTCATCGAGGACAACTTGGAAGTCGGCTACATGTGCGCAAGCGATGTGCCCTCATCGACGCGATGCGACGCACCCCAGCAGTTCATGATCAACTCCATGCACTACGCGTTTTTTCATCGCTACCTCCGAAACTTCAACGATCCCACCGGCACCTTAAAGGATGCTCTGGTCGAACTCGCCCAGACCTACTACACCTACGGCCTTCAAAAGAAATCCGATGGACGTTCCATCGATGCCGGTGGGCCATTCGCGTCGCGCCTCGGCTGTGAGCGAACCTCAAACGGCCAGAGCATCGCCCGGTGTACGCTGCTCCGCGACAGCGACAACCGCACCGCAGCCTGGGACCAAAACAAACCACACACATTGACCACACTCCTTCTCAGCCATCAACTCGACCCCTCCCTGGGTTTGTGCGAAATCGTCAAGACGGCCTACGATACCTCAGGCTTTTTAGACAGTTGGAACCGGTTGTACGACAATGGCTCCGGGTACTGGAAAGGCGCCAGCCAAATGCTCCAGGGCATCATCTACTCCGTAGGGGCCTACGACAGCTGCCAAGACTAAGAAGTGTCTCCCATTCGGCAGATCATGCTTTTCGGTTTTCCATTTGCCAAAAGGACACCCATTGAACAGCATGGCGCCCCGTGGGTACCCAAAGCAAAAACAGGGGGTGGTTTTTCTTTTTGATCTTGGGCGTAGGTTCGGGAACATCCCACCAAGCATACGCCGAAAGCAGCGATCCCGTGCTCCCCCGTGAGCTTCGAGCCAAGGTGAGGTCCGCATCCCAGGCTGAGCGTGATCCGAAGCGCGGCACCCCAAACGCACTCGAAATCTTGAAGGCTGAAAAAGAACGGGTCGGGGCCCACGCCCGCTTGGTTCGCGCCCTCGACTTGCGGATCGCAGCCACTGTCCTTCGCAACCGATTCTTGCATGCCAAAAAGACCCCAGCCCAGGATCGCATCATCCAGGCGATCTCGACCTTCTCCCGTCTCGAACTCACCGAACCGGGGCTTCGGGCATGGATAGACCAAAGCTTTCCCCTGCACCCCCGCGCCCAACGCCTGTTCTCCAAAACCCACGGCCAACCCATCCATGCGGCAGTGTTAACGCGGGGCGCCACCGTCCCACGTGCGCTGGTGGCCAAGACCTTCAAGGCCGTGTTCAGCGAAGCGTCCATCCCCTTCTTGGTGGTTCCGCTGAAAAATGCGGACTTTGTCATCAAAGCGGGCGCCCGAGACGCCCTCACCTCCCAAGACGAACGCGCCGTGCGCGTCGCCATCCACCTTGAGCACGTCAAGAACGGCTCGGTGGTGTGGCAGCACGCACTTACCCGCACCGTCACCGCGACCCCCATAGACGCCGCGCTTCACGACGGGCTCACCTGGTTGGCCAAAGTGGGCGGCCGCGATCTATTCTTTCAGTGGCTGAGTGACCACGCTTTCCCCAAGCTCGCCCGAATGCGCCCGCCAGGCACCCGCCAGCGCAGCACCGGCCTCTCAGGCATCACGCCTGCGGGAACGACCAAAAAAACACCACTACGCGTTCGACTCCAATCCCCACCCTCCCCCAAAAAAGGCAGTGCACCCTAAAGAGACATCACCGACGCCAACCCCCCGGCTCCTTTGCCTCGTATACGGCCGCCCCCCCCCCCGACTTGCGCGCGAGCTGAGGACTACGGGTGGGCCGGTGACTTCGGGCCGGGCCCCGTAAGGAGGGCGCCCGAAGCAACGCGCATCCACTGCAGACGCGATCGCCATCGAAGGGAGCCGAGGATACCGCCCTACAAAAAACCCGGATGGGGCGTCGACTGGTGGCTTCCGTAAGCCGCCGACGCACGGCACATCTTTTCTGGTCGACTGAAATCATCTCTCGCCGGGAGGCGGCGTTTGGGTTCTTCGAAGGAAAACCAAAAGCCGCTTGAGCTCCTGGTTGACCTTGAGAAAATCGGCGCGCGATTCCTCATCTACGAGACGCTTTTCGATGTCGGGGATGGCACTTTTGTCACCGCTTCGGCGGTAGGCGACGATGGCCGCAAAGCGTACTGCGGGCTTTTTGTCGCCAAGCGCCCGGCGAAGGGCGGGAATCGCACTGGGAGACGAGGCCCGAGAAAGTTCCCAGGCCGCTTTTTCGCGCAAAAGAGGGTCTGGGTCCTCGAGTTTTTTGGCCCAGCACTCGGGGCCAGTCTTGCATTCGGCGGCCAGGGCCACGAGCTTGAGACGGGTTTCAAAATGGGTTCTGAGCTTGGGATTTTTCTCCGCTTGGGCCACCGTTTTGAAGGACTCGAGGTGCTCCTGGGAAGCGAGCATCGACGCAAAGTCTGCGGCGACCTCACGTGCTTGGGCCGACACCAACTCGTCGCTGGCGCAGGCGTCTTTGCCGGCAACGCCGTCCTTCACACACTTGGTCACGAAATGCGTACGGGTCATGGCATCGATCATCTCAGGCACCGGGGCGCGGTCGCCGATGCGGTTGAGTGCCCTCATGATGGGCCGGCGACGCGAGGGATCAAGCGACGTCATTTCTTGTACAAGCACCGGGACGGCCTCTTTCGCCCCGAGGGCGCCAAGCGCATCGGCGACGTACGCCACCAGCAGCTGGTCGCGGGTCTTGATGCCGGTCTGAAAAGCGGCGAGCAACAAAGGTACTGCGCGCCGGTCCCCGAGATCGGAAAGGACCACGGCGCACTTGGTCTTTATGGCGGTGTCACGAAGCCCTTTGGTACGCGCGAAATACGCGTTGACCTGGGCGTTGTTGCCACGCATGGTTTCAAGGAGGGCATCGACCACCTTGGGGCCGATCTGGAACAGCGCAAAAGAAGCATCTTGGTAGTAAGAGACCCCTCGATATTCGATGAACAGCGCTTGAATCAACGCGTCAGCGCCTTCGGCAGATCCGATATCCCCCAAAGCAATGACCGCATTTTTTCGCATGAACTTGTTCTCGTGAGACAGCGCAATCTGGGCCAAAGAGGCCACGGAGGTTGGATCTCGAAGGGTACCGAGTGCCCGCACCGCTTTCAGCACAACGTAGTCGTCGGTGCTCCGTTTCAGGACCTCGAGCAGTTTCGCGGTAGCCCGCCGATCCTTGAGCCGTCCTAAGGCCGTAGCAATCGCCTCGTTGGCCCGCTGAATCGCTTTGTGCTTCGCACTGGAGCCCGTGCGCTCCGTGAGATCCAACGCGGCCAATAGGGCATCCACGGCCTGGGGGTCACCCAACTCTCCCAATGCTTTGGCCGCCAGTCGGCGATGATCGTCGCCCGCCACATTGGTGTCGGGCGCCGCCAGAATAGCCTCCAGGCCCGGACGGGCAGAAACCGCCTGCTTCTTGCCAACCACCCGAATGGCCCGTTCACAGATCTTTCGCTCCCGGTCGCTGATCCGGCGCTTAAAGGTCTCCGCACATGCCGCTTTCGCCTCCACGAGCATGGACGCGCAGGCCTGGGCGTCGTGTCCACAATCGCTGATTTTTGAACAGCCCACCATCCATAGACCGCACAGCGCCACACCCAGTATCGAACCATACGTACGCATCCCTACACCTCTTTGGTACGAGAAATTCCCAGTGGGGGGTGCACCATGTTACGGGGAAGATAGTCAAGCGGGCGGCGAAAGTCGCGTTCGCCCAGGCGTGATGCTACCGTCTGGTGCATGCGCGCCCCGTGGCTCCATCCCTTGGCCCACTTCTTTTGCAACCGCGTCGGCGGTCGAAAGCCGAGGTACGGTCTCCTCACGCTGCCGGCCCTCAGTCTGCTCTTCGCCTGCAGCGCTTCGATGAAGTCTGAACGCTGGACCCCCTATACCGGGTGCACACAGGGCCAGTGCCAAAGCTGGTACGAGGCGTGCCGTGCCGACTGCATCAACGCCCACGAAGCAGGCGTCACCGAATGCCAAGACAAGTGCGGCGCCCGAAAGGCCACGTGCGCGTCGGGTTGCCCCAACTGATGGCGGCGCCCCCCGCGTTCACCCAAGCCCGTACGCCCGAAGGATAGCCGATGTCAGAGGACGCCCATCCCCGAGAGGAAAGCACCACCGCGAGTTTGGACCGCTATCGGTCCAGCCTCGAGTGGGAATCCAAGTTCTACGAGGACACCACCGCGCTCGTGGAGCGCACCTCCGACCAGATGAACCTGGACACCAACATCAAAAACCGCCTCCTGACGCCCTCACACGCTTTGATCGTGACCGTCCCGGCACGCATGGACGACGGCACGGTGACCAATTTCATCGGCTACCGGGTGCAGCACAACAACACCCTCGGACCTTATAAAGGGGGCATTCGCTACCACGAAGAGGTGAACCTCGGCGAAGTCTCCGCCCTCGCGATGCTGATGACCTTCAAGTGCGCGGTGACCGGCCTCCCCCTCGGCGGCGCCAAGGGCGGCATCCGCATCGATCCCCGCCCCCTCTCTCGGCAAGAGATTCAAAGGGTGACCCGGCGCTTCACCGTAGAAATCCTCAACTTTATCGGCCCTGAAACCGACATCCCGGCCCCGGACATGGGCACCAACGAGCAGACCATGGCCTGGATCATGGATACCTACTCAGAGATGAAAGGACACGCCTGTCCGTCGGTGGTCACCGGCAAGCCCATTGGCATCGGGGGCTCCAAAGGCCGTAAAGAAGCCACGGGGCGAGGTGTCGCCTACTGCGTGGCCGCCTCGGCCGACCATTTGGGCCTCGACATTCAGGGGAAAACGGCAGCCATTCAGGGATTCGGGAACGTTGGGATGTACGCCGCCATGCAGCTCGAGCGCATGGGCGCCAAAGTGGTTGCCGTTTCCGACGTCACCGGAGGGATCTACAATGCGAAGGGCCTCGATGTCGGCCACGTCCGAAAGTACGTGGATATCCGGGAAAATCTGAGGGACTACCCACGGGCGTCCGCGATTTCGAACCGGGACCTTTTGACCTTAGACGTCGACATCGTCATTCCCGCGGCCCTCGGCGGCCAAATCGATGCGGAAATCGCCCAGAACCTCCAGTGCCGAATTTTGGCTGAGGGCGCCAACGGCCCGGTCACCGCGGAGGGCGACGAAATCCTTCGGCAGCGGCAAGACGAAATTTTTGTCATTCCAGATATCCTCGCCAACGCCGGCGGGGTCATCGTCTCGTACTTTGAGTGGGTTCAGGGCCTCCAGTCTTTCTTTTGGAGCTCCAAAGAGATCAGCCAGCGGCTGCACCGCATTCTCCAAGAATCCTTCCAGGAGTGCTTGAACTTCCAGGAAAAGTTCAAAACCGATCTGCGCACTGCAACCTTGATGCTCGGCATCCACCGGGTCTCCGAAGCCATGCTGTCCCGAGGCCTGTTTCCGTAGAGGGCTGTTTCGGTAGCCGGTGCCTCGCCCAGACAAGGCTTGGCGGACCAAAAGGGCCGTGTTAAGGACCTGGCCTCAACGACCCCTCGGGAACCCGCAATGATGGCCTCTTCTATGCACCCATTCACTCAGACACTTGTCCTTCTCCCGCTGGCCGCCGCGCTCACGCTCGGCTGCGAAGCATCGTCCCCTTCCGGCGCAACCCCCGCTTCGGAGGGCACGAAGCCCAGCGGTCTGTCGGCCTCGGGCGCCACCGCCAAAGCCGCCACGCCGACCCCAAGCGCGGGAGAGCGACAGGCCGCGTCCGCCCCGACTCACCCGGGCCACGCCGCGTCCGCCCCCGGTCAGCCGAAAAAGACGGCCACCCGCACCGGCGGAACCAAGCCCGATCTGGAACAAGGTCAAAAGCTATACCTCAAGGCATGCGCCAACTGTCATGGACCCGATGGCTCCGGCCGCGTCATGCGCAAGATGCTTCCCAGCATTGGCGACCACACCTCTCCTGCGCTGCATGCCAGGCTCAAAGATGAAGACATCGCCCACCTCATCAAGAAGGGCAAAGGCAAGATGCCCGGATTCGGCGAGGTCTTCGACCCCGGACAAATCGAGGCCATCATCGCCTACACCCGTTCGCTCAAAAAATAGACCATCGTGGCCCCCAATGGGTTCGCCCCAAAATCGATTTCAAGGCAGCCCGGGGCCGGAGTATCCAACAATTCTCAGGACTTCCTCGGGTGTTTGTTCGCGCAAGAATTCTCTTTGAGCTTGCACGTCCGTATAAGTCTGATCGAAATCGAAAAGCGCTTTGACAGGTTCTTTCGAGTGCTCGGGAAAATAAAGTACGCTGTGGTTGAGATCTTTTTGACGTTTGCGAATGCGATCCAGGACCACACCGTAGTAGACGATGACCCGATCGGCATAGTCTTTTAGCACGCTTTTGGACAAGGGCTCCCTGGCGAGCGTCAACGCCTCGAGCATGTCAATATTCTTTTCGCGGAAAGCCTTATGGATTCGCTCTATCATCCAAGGATGCGGCATGGCTGCGCCCATGTCGAATTCGGCGAGGCGCAAGACGAGGGCAATAAGCGGCGTTTTTTCAGTGAAGAAGAAAAAGGGATGGAGGTAATCGTGGATGAAGGGGGAATGCGTCTTCTCAATGGCCTTTTCAACCATCGTGATATCGGCTTCGGTGAACCAGGAGCTTTTTTTCATCCACGCGCTGGCTGCGTCGGCGCTCTTGCCCTTGTTGATGGCGTCGTAGCGCTTTCGTTCTCCGCGGGGACCGAGCGCGTAGTACTGATGCCACTCATGATACACTGCAGCGATTTTGGCCAAACGGATGATCCACTCCGACACAAAAATGGGCTCAGTTTGTTGCACGATTCGGAGGATACGAATGGCAAACGCCATCACCTCTTCCGTATGTAGCCGGTCGTGGTAGGGCGTAACATCTGCCGGGTCAGGCGCGCGGTCAAATTTTGCCTCGAGCTGATCGAGCATAACATCCACGTGTTCGTCGACGAAAGCAAGTGCCTCCGGCGGACGGCGATCCGCGAGACGAATGGACATGTCGTTCTTACTGTCGCCCCAGTCAGCGTATGGATTGTTCCAGTGATCCGTTGGATGGAAATAGTGCACAATCTCCACTGAACCACGGACATCGCCGGGCTCGGCTTTTTCGAGGGTGACCAGCTCAGCAGCAAAAATAGGCTCGCTGCGCGGCAACTCGTGATGCCGGTAAAACGTTTCTTCCCGGAGCCAATAGGCAAGGTCAATGGTTCCGTCACGATGTTGTGCTGTAAGGGGAATATCATGTACGTTTGGATCCACCACAACCCGTTGCCATCCCTTTTCGTTTTTGGGTTGGAGAATATACTCGAGTTCACCCGGTAACGCGGCCCCCAAAACCCCAACATGGGTAGAAAATCCATCGCCGAACATCTTGGCGAAGAGTTTCTTGCCTTCGTCCGTTCTGGCATCAAAGCGACCTTTCGAAAGCTCAAGAAGTTTGGGAAGCGTCGGGGTCATGACTTGGCTATCGATTTCGGCCTCGTCGTATCGTGAGTCCAGTTCCTCTTCGTCTGATTCGTCCTCAGCGTCCTTTGGCCAAATGGGTTGGTGGGTCGCGTGGTCCATTGGCGAAGCATGAAGAAAGGCATTGGGGTGCCCGGTCACCATCCTGATCCAAATCGCTGGCTTCCCCGTTTCGTCTTCCCCGATTTCCATGGTGCTCAATCCCGAAAACTCGCGGTTTATGGGGTCGACGGGGTTCGTGACGAGCGTTGGCCCAAAAGCCAGCTTGAGAGCATTGTCCTCGAGAACGAGGTTGGATCGGTTGGCCCAAGCGGAAGTATTCCCCCATTTGTCGATCTGTTTTTCATTGACCAGCAACGCAAGTTTCTCAACCAGTTTTTCGTAGACCTCGTCCGAGAGAGCACCGGAAGACTCCACAGGCAGATCGTAAAAAAGCGGTTGCTGCCCTTTTGTGGGTCGGGCGTAGTTGATACGAAAGGCATCGCCTTGAAGTGCCCGCACGCGGGCTGCGGTGAGCTTCGTGCCTGTCTCTTTAGGCGACGACAAATGGGCGTGCGTTTCCTCTTCTTCAAAGGCAGCGGGGTGCCCATCGGTTCGAGCGTACATGCGAAGAACGATACGGCCCTGCCCAATATAATCGCCGAAAAACAACTTCCCCGCGCCACCTTGCACCCGAGACGCAAAGTATGCGCCGGGAGCTTTGATGGCTTCGCCTCGAACGGCCAATAGATCCTCTAGCCCAGCGGTCGGGCCGGTGAACCGATCGAGGTACCAATCGAGGTCCAGGAATTTCTCATCCTTGATGGCAGCCTTCGGGAGATTCTTGATCTTGGTCACGTCGACCTCCGTTTCGGTCCATTGAATCTCGGCGTCTTCTTGGCTGACGCGTTTGAGAAACGGCTGAACATAGACTTCTTGACTCACCGAACCCATCGGCACGAGCATGGCTGGTTCGAAGAGGTCGCCATAGTCTCGTTTGACATCGGCCCGGAGTTCATCAAGCTTCGCGGCGAGATCGGTTCCGTAATTTTGCTCTAAGGTCGTGATGCTCTTGAACATGGCTAGGGTGCCGACGATACCGGAGCCTTCATTTCCGGCGTGTGCAGGAACTACTGCTTCCGAACGTTCCGCGTACACCCCATAGTTGGCAGCTGGGATAACTGGAAGGTCCCATTTTTTTCGGTACGCGACCCAAATTTGGGGGTCGAGCCTGGGTCCCGTCACGGTGGCTTGTACCAAAGATGGAGGATTGTAGAACCTTGCGGTCATCGTGTCGTATTCGTCCCATTTTTCGTCGGGCGACTTTTCGTAGTTCCTCGCAAAAAGCGGGGTGCCAAAACCAATATTCCACAACACATTGTTGTATTCTGGATCCTTTGCGTAGTACCCATGGATGTCGTATTGGGACTCCGGTTCGTAGATGGCCTGCCATGCGAGGAGGACCTTTGCCTGGAAGTTTTGTTCTGCGTGTGGGTTCTCTGGACTCAATGAATTCGGCAGGTATTTTTGCCCCACCACCTTACGGAGCAGTTCCAACGTGAGTTTTTGCTGGGGACCGAAAAAGCCACCCGTGTCTTGGGGTGGATGACGTGGGGGGGGGGCCGGGGGAGGCGTGATGGAGGGCGCTCCGATGAGTCCGCCCTTCGGGATGTCTTTTGTGGCTTCGGTCCGCCAATGGTCCCATCCGGGCGGCTTATCGGGGCAGCGTGAAGGAACGGTGACGCCGAAGGCATCCGAGACGCGGTGTTGTTTGCAGCTCGGTACGCCGAGTACGATGTCGAGGAGCCATTGGTGGATCCATTGGATGTAGGTGTCTTTGTAGGCTTCTGGAATGTCAGAGGCGGCGATTTCACCCTCGTACCAATTCGTCCAAGATCCTGGCTGGTGGTGAATGAGCTTGGGACCCTCGTGGTCCGGACTGAGATGGAGCACCACACCCCGGGGCGCCTGATAGAATCGGTCGAGCGGTTGAAAGAGACGGAGCTTGCGGTAAACTTCGATTCCGTCCCACGTCTTTTGGAGAATGACGTCTTGGGGAATCGCGTTTTGGAACATGGCGCGAAGGGCCTGTGCGGCTTCTTCTTGTTCTTCGGTGGTGCTGCCTACACCAAAACCCAAGTTGGCAATGATGCTGTCAGAAAACGCTTCTTCCCAATACGATGGGTACGCGCTCACAATTTCGCGTACGGAAGTGTAGTAGTCTTTGGGATTGGACGGTTCGAGGGGCGGAGTCCGTCCAACGTACGCGTAGCCCGCTGGAACTTCGAACGGAACATGTTCTTCCACGACCACCACGTTGTGGTTCTCGTCTACGAGGAGCTGGTCCACCAGATCATTGATTTCTTCTTGATGAATCTCTCCGGTGATGGCGGTGAACACGCCGGTCGCGAGGATTTCGGTCAGGACGAGTTTGAGCGCCTCCCGGGCGCCGAGCTGTTTGATGACCTCGACTCCGTAGACCCAGTAAGCCGCCGCCTCCGGCCGGGGACCCAAAGCGAGAGAGGTTTCAAGCCCCCCCAAAAATGAGGCCGAACCAAAGAAGCTTTGACCCATCGCCAGGGCTGCGGGAGGGAAAGATGAGGGCGGTGTTTCGAGGGCGTCGTGGACATCGATAAACCAAAGGATCGCCGTACTCGAAGACAGCAAGGTCGAAAGGTCCTGGATCCGTTGACTTGAGTAAGGAAACCCGTGGTCTCGGGTGAAGGTTTGGGCATTGGCCCATAGCCTCTTTGCCTCGTATTCGAGGCCCTCGGCGCTTTGGACTTCAGGATGGGCGCCGACAAAACGGTGTAAACCGAGGATGAGCCCCATCGTCGCCTCCAAGTGGTACGATGATTCTTGGAGATCGCTTGGGTTGATGTACGGGTCGCGAAATGCGTTCTGGAAGTAGTGGGTTCCGTAGTACTGGGGCCCGCTGTCGCTGAAGCCCATCTTTTTGGCAAAACGAAGGATGGTGTACTGAAGGCAGCGTTCGAGTCGACTGACGTAGATGGAAGGCGTGCCCTCGTCTGAAGAGGGCAGGTCACGGTAGTCGACGGAAAGGGCCAGCCAGCTGCAATTGTCGATGGCGGTGTGGCTGCTCTTCGAGAAGGTGCCGTCCTCTTGGAACGCCCCCCCGGTGACGATACGGCCCATCGGGCTTTTGGCATCTGTGGACGCCTCGTCTTTCAGCCACGCTTGTTTGTGGGGCTCGCGTTCGGCGAGGTACGCCAGCTTTGAAGGGGGTACCTGGTCCCAAAGCGCGTAGAAGATGCCGTCACGAACCTCGTTTCGCCATGCCTCAAGCGCGCCTTTGTTGTTCAATCCGAGCGCCCCGTTGTGGTTCAGGGCGTGATTGAGAACGCTCAGAACATCGAGGTTGTGCTCGGTGACCACATTGCGGGCGATTTCTGGCTGCTTGAGACGAGCCCACGCGTGCTCGGAAAGGGTGAAAGACTGCCACGCGTCTTCGGGTATGTCGGCGGCGGAGCACAGAGAGGAATGGGTACACGCCTTGAGGACCGGTGGTTGCGCTTCATCGTAGACGTCGTAGCCGATGGCATCGACGACGCTGTAGTAGGCCCATCGTTCATGGTGGGCTTCAATCGGAGAAGTTTCGCCGTCTCCTTGGATCGGGAAGGGTCGGTCGACCGCCTCCAGTCCGCGGGTGCTCCAGCCTGCGGTCATGAGGCTGACCTGTCGGGCCTGGTGGCCGACCTCAAAAGTCCGCCGATGTCTTTGGAGTCCGAGTAGGGCGCTTTGGTAGCACTGCCTAAACCACGCCTGCTCTTCGTCTTGAGGCAGATCCGCAAACGCTTCGGAGGTGATGAACACGCCGAGGCCGTGAATGGCCCACGCGTTGGCGCCGGTCACCAGACGAGGATCTTTGAAGCTGTCGCCGGTGGTGTTCCATGAAAAGTGCCACCCTTTGAGCTCTTGGGGGTTGGCTTGGTCGACCACCGCATGGCCGCACAGGTAGCGGGCCATGGCTTGGGTTCGTGCGCGATGTCCGGGGGTGGTCAGGCCGGGAACCGTTTGGCTTCGGGACAGCTGTGCCAGGGCGATGCCGAGCGTATAGACCCACACCCGTTCGAATCCGGCCAGATGAATCGAATCTGGGTCGTCTCCTTCATAGAGCGGCGAGGCGCGGGGATCAAAAGGGACTTGGTCATCGCCGAAGCGATGGTTGGCCGGACGGTACTCCACCTGATACGCGCCTTCTCTGCTGAGGGGGGGATGGAAGTCCGCATAGTAGTATCGCCCCCCCTCGGAGGCTTGGAGCGTGGTCCGTCGGATGAGACTTTCACGCTCAGCGATGGCCTTGGTGTAGTTGAGGCCTGGGTTTGGGGGCACAGCCTCGTCGGTGTGGAGTCCGTCCGCCGGGGCCCATGAGACGACGGCTTCGCCCTCGACCAGTTCCACCTGCATCGGAAGGGGGGACGAGGTGAGGGCCGCGTTGGCTTGCGCGGGCGCGCCAGAGTTGGACGCCCAAAGTGGGCGTTGCGGGGAAGCCTCTAAAGACGCTTCGACGGCGGTGACAAGCTCTTCAGGGGGCGCATCGTACACTTTGACGTGGTGCTTGTTGACGAGTGCGACCTTCACTGTTGGCGGCGCGCTCGTGGCGCTGGACGGACGTTCTACGGTGGCATCCAGCTGCCGAACGCTTTGGTCGCGGGATGCCCGGGTCGTCAAAATCCGGTTTCGCTTGTGGGCTTCTTTGGCCTGGTGGACAAAGGCGGCAAAAAAGAGGTCGCCATCCGCGGTCAGGCTGGGTTCACCCGCGTAGTGGTCACTGTAGGCGGCTTTGGTCGTGGTTTCGGTGTCGAGCGTGGTTCCATGCAGCGGCGCCACATCAAGCAAGCGCTCGGTGCGCCGCTCTTCGTTGAGAGTGTCTACATTCCAGGTGTGCCCCTGGTCTCGACTCCGAGCGATTTGGACCCTACCCGAAATACCCAGATCTGTGCTCAGACTTGGCCGATAGTAGGCCACCCCGATTTCGCCACGGCCACTGATGGCGACTTGAGGCAGGTAGCCGGCGAGCGGTTCGCCTTCAGCCAAGAGGTTCTTCGGCGAAGCCCAGACTTGGCCGTCGTCGGAAGTGGCATAAAAGAGCGGGTTGCCGTCCGCCTGGTTGGCGTCATGTTGGGGCCCTTTTTCGTACACCGCGATCAGCGAACCCGAAGGCATGTGGGCCACCTTGGGGTACGATGGCTTTTGTGAAACTTGAGGCGCAAAATCCCCATCGACCACGCTGAGGTTCCACGGGGCGACCGGGTGATGCGCCGAATGTTCCTTCTTCGCTGGGCTCTTCGTGTCTTCACGATCCAAAAACCGATGGGCGAAGACGATTTGGTCGTCTTCATGCCATGTTCCTTGATACAGATACTGGTACTGAAACCCAAGGCCCGCCCACCGGTGCTCATCGCCCGGCTCATAGGCGGTCTTCCACGTTTGGCGCCAACCTTGTACCCATTTGGTCGGTTGTGCGCGTTGAACAATGGTCGTGCTGTAGATGGGCTTCGCGAGCATATGTTGCCATGCCTCGCTTGGGACCGGATGGTCTTCCCAAAGGCGAAGTTGCTTCGCGATGATCATGACCGATTTCGGGTCGATGTGAAGAGACGGAGCGTACGCGTAGGCTTCGTGGGTTCGGTCGATGTAGGGTCCCCTCGGTTGCCCATCTTTTTTGGGATCCGGCTCGTCACGGATGGGATACGATTCATCGCACCAACAGCCCTCGCAATCGCAGCGCCCGTCGGCGCGGGGGGCATATTGGGCCTTGTACTTCACGATTTCGGTTGCCGGCGTACGGACGTGTTGGTTGAAGACGTTGAGGGGGCGCCCATCGGGGGTGCGCTCGATTTCAAAATCGTACGCGTACAACACTTGGTTGGCTTGATTCCAAGTCATGTGGACGTGTCCATCGGGGTCGAGGGCGAGGCTGAGGGTTCGCTTCCAGGACGGGTCGGCCTCACCGACCCCTGGGGGGCCTTGAACGATCGATAGTGTAGGCTCTTGGGCACCGGTGAACATCAGCTGCTTTTTTTGGATGCGCATCAGCGTCTTGTCGCCTTCGCGGCCTTTTTCAATCCAAGCGACGACCAACTTTTCCGAAGAGGCGGCCACCGCGAGTTCGGTGATCGTCCATCCCGGCGAGGCGGTGGCCACCCGTCGTCCTTGGTCTCTTCTGAACGACCCTGCTCTGCCGCTCTTCAGGGAATGCAAGACTTCGATGTGGTCACCCTGCGCGTCCTTTGCGATGTATGCGAGGTGAATCATGGTCTTTTCGCCGTGGCCGGTGATCACGCTTTTGGGCATGGCTGCATGAACGTCGTTCTTGGTCGCAACCGAGGGGGTTTCGAAGTCTCCGAGGCCAATGACGGGCGCACCTTCGACCAGACTGCGGGGCGTTTTTTGGGACTCGACTTCAGACGCGGTGGTCAGAGGCTGTGGCGTCCTTGCGGTGCCGCCCAGCACTGAGAAGGAAAGCATGCCAGGCGCACTTCGGTAGAGCCAGTACATTACAGTCGGCTCCAGGCGGTCCCCTACGGAGAGATCCTTGTAGGCCTTGGCGCTGGGATCCCATCGTAAGACCCTATCGACCTGGGGATCATCGTAGATGTGGGTCTTGATGAAGTGGACTGCGTGCCACCCCTCCGCCACTGTGGAAGATGATGTGCGCGTTTGTTCGGTGTTCTTTTCGACGGTTTCTTGAGGGCTTGGAAGAGTCAGGTCTTGTGCCTGACTGGCAAAGACCCAATGGACCGCTTGGCTTTCGAAAGCGCCGTCTCCCACCATCAGCTGGGGTTCGCTGATTGGCGAAAACACCGTACTTTCGATATCCGAGACTCTTTGTTGGCTGTCTTGGGTAGACATTGAAGACCACAGAGGTGTGTCAGCATCGGTTGGCGTTTCGATAACCGGCAAGGCATTCCAGCCGGGTTCTACGCGCAACCGGAGCTCGGCGGGGGATTGGGCCTCGGAAATCGAGCCTTGTGCCGCAAGGGAAACACAAAATCCAAGACTGGTGCCAAGCTGCAGGACACTTCGGCGTTTTCGCCTGTCAAGATTGCTCACGTGGAATGCTCCTTGCGTATCATGGCGGTCGGGGCGATCCCCCCTGTCCAGGGCGCCATACGATGAGAAGGGTGCGGGGGTGTCAACGGTTTTCAGGTGAATCCACCATGCAGGTCAAATTGACCCCGACGCCCTTTTTCTTGTCCGAAAAGGGTGGCCAAAAAAGAGGGTTCGCCCCAAAACGGTGTCGGTTCTGTACCGTGGATACCCCTGACGCGGAGATCAGCGTCGACGGTTGGGTCGTGGCCTTTGCTTGCCTGGCACCAAAACGAAGTCGTCGCGCAACAGGGCCCGCGCCGCTTCGGGGTATTTTCTGCCAAGGTTGGTCAAACTTGTCCCTCGGCTGATTTGGGCTGCATACGGATGGGCCAATTCAGTTGCGTGTAAGCCGAGGGATAAGTCGCCATGCTATGGGTCTGCTTCGACATGCGATTGCTGAGTCAGGCTGATTGTCGCTGCTGCTTGGGTTTTCGTGCTCCCATCATCCCGAGAACCCAAGCAGCAACAATGGCTCCTAGCCCGAGCAACAACGCCATCGCAATAGTCGTCGTGGTTGCGCCCGGTACGACAGCCGACTCATAAGGATCGTCCGGATCGTAGAATACTTCTAAGAAACAGGAGCGAGCTTTGCGAGCGGATGTGCGCAGCAGGCGGGTTCACCCCGCCGATAACTGCGCAAGGCCGCCTCCGGCCTGCAAGTTGTTCGGACCGTTATTTCGTGCGCGACGCGCGAGGGGTGCTTCTAAGAAACAGGAGCGAGCTTTGCGAGCGGATGTGCGCAGCAGGCGGGTTCACCCCGCCGATAACTGCGCAAGGCCGCCTCCGGCCTGCAAGTTGTTCGGACCGTTATTTCGTGCGCGACGCGCGAGGGGTGCTTCTAAGAAACAGGAGCGAGCTTTGCGAGCGGATGTGCGCAGCAGGCGGGTTCACCCCGCCGATAACTGCGCAAGGCCGCCTCCGGCCTGCAAGTTGTTCGGACCGCTATTTCGTGCGCGACGCGCGAGGGGTGCTGATATGGTTTGATCTGAATTTCGGTGTGCCTGGGTCTACCTTGGCGGTTTCACCGCCGTGTTGGGAGAGGCGCAACGCACAACGCCACCGGTTATCCCAAAGGCGGCGCTGACGCCCCATGGTGGTGACTTCAGCGTCGACGTGAAAAGACGCGTCAACGACATCGGCTTTTGCGAAATGCTGGATTTTGCTCATGGTCCGTCCTCCTTCGCGCGCGGTTGTCGCGCGAGACATGCCCACCAGGTCTCCCGCCCCGAGCTTCTACTCCGATGAAGGACGTGTTAAAGGCCTTACTTCGACCCAACTCCAACTCGGCAGCGCACAATGATGGCCTCCCCCATGCAATCGTTCACTCAAACGGAACGGATAGACCAACAGCCCCTCCCGAGGGCCAAAGCATGCTAGGCAAGGACCATGCCCTCAAAGGGGCCCAGCATCTGTGGCGCTTTCTTCCGTGTTCACTCAAGACCACGGTTCTCAGGCTTTTGAATGATACCTTCTTTGTGGGAGTGCTCGGTATTGTCCCCAACGAGCGCAACGAAATATTGCTCCTCGAGCATCGGTTCCGCCCGCCGTGGCCCTGGGGGCTGCCCGGCGGTTTTGTTCGTCACAAAGAAGAGCTCAAAGAAGCGCTTGCGCGTGAGATTCACGAAGAAACGACACTTGTTATCGACCCCATCGAAGACCCCTACAAGGTTCTCAGCGATCGCTTCGGAACCCTCACGGTCATCTACGGCACCAGACCGGTCAACGAGGCAAAGGCCAGACCTCTTCGCTTCTCTCATGAAATCGTCAGCGGAGCTTTTTGTGGCCCGAACACGCTTCCCGCGCGCATCAATCCGCACCACCGCGAGATCTTGGAAGCATGGTGGGACAGCGCTGGGCACGCATCCCTCGGCTCACTCGCGTTGCCTACGGATGGGCCACCTGAGTTGCGTGGGAGCCAAGGCTCTGGGCGCGGCAGGCGAGAGGGCCGCCAAAAAGAATGAGGCGACGGATGTCTGTTCTATCCGCCGCCCCATTTGGTATCTCCACGGAGTGGAGCTTCGCTTAGCTTTCACTCCTCGAGAGAGTCACCAAACTTTGCATTCACTTCCCTCCTCCGGCGATCCCACCGGCACCCTGGCAAGAACCACCCGAGTTTTGGCCTCGGGCCAGCCAGCGTGTTCCAAAACTCTAGGCGACAAAAGCCCGCTCTTATCCCATAGCCCTATGGGCTGAACGAGCTTCAATGCGCCTAAAACGCCCGGAACGACTCCGAACACCATCCCAATGTACCCGAAAACCGGTACCGAACGCCAGCCCTTGACCACCCCTACCCCCAAACCCTCGCTATACCCTCATGTTTCGAGCACCAATCACGATCACCCAGTCCTCGGGCCCCACCGAAAAACTCGGCGACGGATTGATTTGGCGGCGGCCCCCCCGCGTATCCACGCCAATCGCCAAAACATCACGATCGGTCTTGAGCCTGGCCAACAGATCCGCAAAAGGGGTGGGCTCCTTGGGACCCGGAAGACGGTGAACCGTCTCGCCGCGCTGAAGGGTTAACAGATTCATCATCACGTCCATCAGCGCCGGATTGCGGCATGCGGAAGCCAATGCCCGTCCACTGAGATCACTTCGCATGATGACGGCCTCCACCCCCGCAACCTCGAGGTGAGGCTGGTTCTCGGCGTTCATCAGCTCGACAACGGAGTAGATATCTGGATTCATCTTTTCAATGGTCAGCGCAGCCAATACCGATCGCGCATCCCGCGCCGCGGCATCGCCATCATGCTGGTCATCGGCCATGACCACCACCCGGGACGCCCGCTTGATTCCGGCCTTTTCGAGCACCGCAATCTGCGTAGGATCCCCGTTGACGTAGTAGAGCAAGTCCCGCCGAAGCCCGGTATGCGAAACCTCATAGGGTTGAGCTTTGGTGTTCACCAACACCACCGGAATGCCCCGAAGGTTTTCGTCAAGCCCAAGCTCCGTCAACAGCGGCTCAACGCCCGCGTTCCAGCCGCAGATCACACTGTGACCTTCAAGTTCTTCGATATCCATTTCACCCAACCTCGTGACGCCACGAAGACGCTCGATCATCGTCGCCGAAATCACACCGGTGACCACTGCAAAAATCGTCATGCCCCCAAGCATGAGGCCTACCAGCAAAAGCCGACCCAAGATGGAAGAAGGCATCCCGCCAATGGGTTCGCCGGCAATGATCGTATACGCCGCCCACCAAAGGCCGTCCTGAAGCTCCCCAAACTGAGGAGGCCCATCGTGCTCAAACAAAAAGACCATGATCCCTCCGCACACAACCAAAATTGCGGTCAGGACCAACAACACCCAAAGAATATAGAAATTGACGCGAAACACGCCTCGGAGCATGGCCACGCGCCGATCGAGCAAAAGCCCCAACTGAAACAAGCGCAAAAGCCTGAGGAGACGCAAAAGCCGAAAAAAACGAACCGGGCGCAAAATGGGCAAAAGCGCAAGCAGATCCGGCCAGTAGCGGCGAAAAAAACGGGCCTTCTTCCGAGCCACGCGATACCGAATCGACAACTCGAGCGCAAAAAGAATCGTCACCATGTCCCCTGCGCCCTGAACCCAAACCAGCGCGGCATGCCCGTCCTCCATGAGCTCTTCCACGACCAGCAAGAGGACCGATACCAAGATCAAAACGATGACGGCCACATCCGTCACCGGGTGGTTGATGAACGCATGCAGACGAACCGGCTCCCGTTTCGGAGTGACGGACATGGACTTTGGGGCGCTGTGAAGGGTCGCTCAGCGACGCCTCAAGCGACACGCTCCCTTCGGCACCAGCGGGGGGCAAATGCTATGATGGGAGCGTACGGTCCATGGGCATCGCACACATTGCGGCCGCCAGGTCACGCGGTGGAATCCACCGAGGCCGGCGCTGGGTGCGACTGCCCCAGGAGCTTGGCCTCCACATGGAGCACCTTGCCGCGACGCATGCGCGTGACTTTGAAGCACCACCGTCCGATCGAAAACACGCCGCCGGTTCTGAGCTTTCCTCGCAATCGATCTGCGGCCAAATCATTCAAGTCAAAGCGGCCGTCGAGGTCGAGATCCTCAGCAAACTCCGAAGACGTTCGAAGCTGAAGGGCCGACGCGACCTCGGACCACAAAGTTCCACCCCCAAAACGCCACAAGCCCTGCTCCAAACGCTCGAGGTGTTTGGGCGACTGGTCGTACTCGTCATCGACCTCACCGATGAGCTCTTCGATAACGTCCTCTAAGGTCACCATACCCACGACCACATTGTCGTCGTCGCGCACCAGGGCCACATGCTCATGGCGCATGGAGAACAACTGAAGGAGCTGAGAAACATCCAGCCCGGACGACACCAAAAGCGGTTCACGAACCGCTTCTCCTAAGATGCGCTTGAGACCCTCTTCTTTGAGGTCCTCCGGCTCGTGCACCAGTCGCCAAAGAACTTCTTTGACGTTCAAAAAGCCCAGAACGTCGCGAAGATCATGCCGACAAAGAAGCAATCGCGAATGCATCGAGCGCCGCGCCTTCAGCAAGCTGGTTTCGTCGTCATCGGTGAGCGTCAAGAACACGATATCCTGCGCGTGAATCATGATCTGGCTGACCTTCACCCGCGGAAGGCGAGACGCCGCCTCGATGATCATGTGTTCTTCGCGCCCAAGCGTCTTTGATGACAAGGCGAGACGCGCCATCGCCCTCAGATCCTCGGGCGACACCGCCGCCGAGCGACCACTTGCCCCCATCACGCGAGTCAGCCGCTCCACAACCCAAGTCACGGGCCGGGCAAACTGACTCAATACCTGGATCGGCCGCGCCAAAAGCAAAGAAGCCTGCTCCGAGTAGCGGACACCAAGCGTCTTGGGCAGAAGTTCAGACAACAAAAGTACGGCGATGGTGAGGGCGACCGTAAACAGAACCATGTTGGCGCCCTCAAAAATACGTTGGTACTCTCGACCCGCCAGCGCCGCCCCCCCGGTATTGGCCACGGTATTCAGCACCAAAATCGCCGCGATGGGCTGATCCAGGCGATCTTTCATGCGCCCCACGATCCGCGCCCGCGGGCTTTGACGCGCCAAACCCTCGATGCGCGCACGGCTCACGCTCAGAATGGCGGCCTCCGAAATCGAGCAGAAAAAAGACGTGACCAGGATGAGGACGATCGCGATGAGCAGTATCACTTGTGGACTGAGGCGAAGTCTACGTCCGAACCTACATCCTTTAAAAGGGCGTGAACGCCGATCGCTTCTTTTTGTCAGGCGCTACCCGGATGCGGCGACGAAAAAGACACCCGACACCCGCTGGCCCCCCCTCAGCTTTGGGCCCAGCGAATCCACGGAAGCTCGTTGGGAACCAAAACCCCTTCGTGTTTCGGAATAACCCTAACCGTATAGCCGTAGCGACCGCTGGTGCGAAACGGCAGGCAGGCCGAGTACTCGTGGAGTCCATCCGTACCGCGGGTCCAGGTCATGGAGTGCACAGACGCATGGTGGACTTCGTCTCGCGCGTCGAGGATCCCGTGGTAAAGCTGCACGTCCACGTCGGCGGGCTCGAGCGCACCCAGTCGAAGACGCGCCTGCACTTCAAAGGCCTCCCCGATGCGGGTGGCATCCCCGTTCGGTGAAGAGACCTCGAGCACCCGCACCTGAGGCCACGCCGACGCCACCTTGCGCTTCCAGTCTGCAAGCCCTCCGGCCAGCTTCATGTCGCCGTTGGTTCGACTTCGGTACCGCGCGGCCGCCGTAAGATAAAACCGGTTGGTATACTCCATCACCATGCGGTCCGACGAAAACTGTGCCGCCAGACGGCCCATCGAACGCTTCATCATGCTCACCCAAGTCCGTGGACACTTGCGCGCGTCCCGCTCATAAAAAAGAGGAACGACCTGGGTCTCCAACAGATCATACAGCGCACTGGCTTCGACTTCGTCCCGATCCTCTTGGTGGTCTTCGCCGTTGCCGATGGCCCATCCCACGCCGGGATCATACCCCTCGGCCCACCACCCATCGAGAATCGACAGATTCAGACCACCGTTGGGCACCACTTTCATGCCACTGGTCCCGCTGGCCTCCTTGGGCCGCTGAGGCGTATTCAGCCACACGTCGACGCCCCGCACCAAGTGTTTGGCCACGGGGATTTCGTAGTCCTCTAAAAACGCGATGGAGCCATGGAACGCTTCTTCTTTGATCAGATTTGAGATCCGCTTGATCAACTCTTTGGCAGGCACGTCTGCGGGATGGGCCTTCCCCGCAAAAATGAACTGAACGGGCCCGGCGTGGTGGTGCACGATCCGCTTGAGTCGCTCCGGATCCCTGAAAAGGAGCGTCGCGCGCTTGTAGGTGGCAAAACGCCGCGCGAAACCAATGGTCAAAGCGTCGGGGTCAAGCACATGCCGCGTGTCTTCACACTGCCCCTGAGACGCGCCGCGCCGCTCGGCCTGCCACCTGAGACGCTGCCGCACGTAGGTCACCAATTGGGCGCGCAGCTCCACATGCGCGCGCCAAAGCTCCTCGTCGGGAATCTCATCGATGCCGCGCCAGGTCCGACCACCGCCTGGTTCGTCGAGCCACCTTGGCCCCAGATAGCGACTGAGCAAGGTTGCGATCTCGGGCGCAATCCACGTTCGGGTGTGGATGCCATTGGTGACCGAGTCGATGGGCACTTCGTGCTGGGGCCAATCGGTCCATGCCCCATTGGCCTGCACCATCTTGCGGCTCACCTTGCCGTGGAGGCGACTCACGCCGTTGCGAAGCGCGGAATGGCGAATGGCGATGATCGCCATGTTCAGTGGCTCGCTCGGATCCGGGCGACGACTCCCAAGCTTCATAAACGCATCCATCGATATCCCGACGGTGCGTATGTAGTCGCTCATGTAGCGCTCCACCAGGTCTCGACCAAAGACGTCAAACCCCGCCGGCACGGGCGTGTGGGTGGTGAACACGTTGCCGTCCTCTGCAATGTCGCGGGCAAGCTCGTACGAAATCCCACGCTGCTCCATGAGATGACGGGTGCGCTCAACCCCCAAAAAGCCAGCGTGGCCTTCATTCATATGGCAGATGGTGGGCTCTTTGCCCATGGCGACCAGGGCCCGAAAGCCACCGATGCCAAGAATCATCAGCTGCTGAATCCGAAGCTCTACCCCGCCGCTGTACAGCGCCCGGGTGATCTTTCGATCGGCCTCCGAGTTTTCGGAAACGTTGGTATCCAGGAGCACCAGGGGAATGCGACCCACTTGGACGCGCCAAAGCTGGGCGTACACCAGGCGTCCAGGAAACTCGACGCTGACCTGAACGGCACGCCCGTCGTCGTGCCGCACTTGCTCCATGGGCATCCGGTAAAAATCGTTGGGCGGATAGGTTTCAAGCTGCCACCCATCCGCGTTCAGGTACTGGCGAAAATACCCCTCTTGGTACAAAAGCCCCACGCCGATCAAGGGCACCCCAAGGTCGCTGGCGCTCTTGAGGTGGTCACCCGCAAGCACCCCCAGGCCACCGGAATAGATGGGCAAGCTGTCGGTCAGCCCAAACTCGGCGCTGAAGTAGGCAATCTGGACATCGCTGTCGCCGAGATGCGCGTGCTGAAACCATCGTGGCTCGGCCCGATACTGCGAGATGGCCTCCTGAACCCGATGAAGGTGGGCCAAAAAACCGACATCCGCTGCCAGGCTCTCAAGGCGGGTCTGGGCCACTTCACCGAGAAGCTTCGTGGGGTTTCGACCGGTCCGCTCCCACAACAGGGGATCGATTCGCTGAAAGAGGGACTCGGCTTCGGGCATCCAATCCCAGGCGATGTTGCGGGCCAATTCCTCGAGCGGCGCGAGCGCCTTCGGCAGGATGGGCGAGACTTGGACAGTGTGAAGTTTGGGCTTCATGGAGGCCGAACTTGGCCTCGCTCCAGGCACGCGTCAATGCCACGGGCGCATTTTCATTGGGCGAAGGAATCAGGGTTGAACGCGCCCCTTCCTCCAGGGCAAAAAAAGATCGATCGACGTGAACACAAGTGTAGAGTGGGGAAACGTGCGCCCCAAGACCGCCAAGACCCCCGAGGAAGACGCGAGCATCGATATCCTGGCCAGTCAAATCAGGCGCCATCGGGCGCTCTACTATGGCGGAGAGCCTGAGATTTCGGACGCCGAGTTCGACGCGCTCGAAGACCGTTTGCGCGCGCTGTCGCCCGAGCACGAGGTCCTGGCAGAAGTGGGTGCGCTCGAGGGCCTTACCCCCGCCCAAACGATGGGCGCACACACCGGGCCCGCCCCCGCCCAGGGGGCGCCCTACTCGGCTGAGGCCGAAAAGATGGCCACCTCGCTCAGGCAGATGAACCAAGCGCTCTACGACCAAACCTCCACCGATGCCGAGGGGTATCGGACATTGTGGCACAAGCTTCGGTCCCTCTCCCCAGGCCACCCCATCCTCGACGAAACCGTGCCCCCCAAAGGGCAAGATTGGCCAAAAGCCCGCCACGAAATTCCCATGGGCTCGCTGAACAAGGTCAATTCCGTCGATGAACTGACCGCCTGGGCCGAAAAATGCGACCTCTTGGCCAAAGAAGCGGGGGTAAATCCGATATCGGCAGACCTGGTCCTGACCGAGAAGCTGGACGGGCTTTCCTTGGAAGTGGTGTACGAGCGCGGCACCCTCAAAGAAGCGATCACCCGCGGAAACGGGGTGGTGGGTGAGCGCATCACCCCGAACGTGCGGGCCATGAAGGGGGTACCCGCCGAGATTTCACAGAAGGCCCGCATCTCCGTACGGGGCGAAATCATTCTAAAAAAATCCGACGCGGAAGGTCTCCTTGCCTTCCGCCGCACGGTGGACCCCAGCTTCACCGAGCTCAAGAACCTGCGCAACGCAGCCTCGGGTCTCAGCCGGATCAAAGACCCAACCCTTTTGGGCGCAACACGCTTCCTCAGTGTCCTGTTTTACGATCTTGAGCCCTCCGAAACCCTGACCACCGAGCGCGAAAAACTCGAGGCCATTCGTGCCTTGGGCTTCGAAACCCCGGGCACCCAGTTTGGCACCACCGAGAGTCTCGCCGAGGTGTGGCGGCGCTATGGAGAACGAAAAAGAAAGCAGCTCGACTACGACATCGACGGCTTGGTCATCCGGGCCAACAACCTACACACCGCCACCATCCTCGGAGAACTCAACCACCGCCCCCGGGCCGGCATTGCCTTCAAGTTCGGCAACGAAATGCAGGTGACCACCCTCAAAGATATTCTGTGGAGCACCGGAGACACCGGGCGCATCACGCCCATTGCGCAAATCGAACCGGTTTTCCTTGCGGGGGCCGAAGTCAAACAAGCCAGTCTGCACAACCTCGCCCGAATCAAAGAACTCAAGATCGGCAAGGGAGACCAAGTTCTGGTCTCCCGAAGAAACGACGTGATTCCCTACGTCGAAAACGTGGTGGTCAAAGGCCCCAAACAAGAGCGAGCCCCCAAAGTTTGCCAGGTGTGCCGAACCGCAGTCTCTTCTGCCGGTGAGTATCTGGTGTGTCCAAACCCGGACTGCCCCGCCCGAAGGGTGGGCCGCCTCAAGACCTGGGTCCGGCAACTGGGGCTCATGGAATGGGGCGAAAAAACGCTGGAACGGCTCTATACGTGTGGACTGGTCCAAGAACCCAAAGACCTCTACCAACTCAAGGAGCAAGACATCGCGGCCCTCGAGGGCTTTGGAGAAGTTTCTGCCCGCAAACTTTTGACGCCGCTCAACCAGCAAAAAACCCTTCCCTTGGCCACGTTCATCGCCGCTTTGGGTATCGAAACAATCTCCAAAGAAACCGCCAAACTCCTGGTGCGGGCCGGCTACGATTCCATCGAAGCCATCGCTGAGGCCGAAGAAGAAGCGCTTTCGGCCATTGATGGCCTCGGAAGCCTCAAGGCCTCCCGCATCGTCGAGGGCCTTCGTACTCGGCTTCCGGAAATCGAGCGCCTCAAAAAAGTGGGCGTGGAGCCGGTCCATACCCTCGAAGCAGGTCCCTTGGTGGGTCTATCTTTTTGCTTTTCAGGCGCGCAGTCGAAACCCAGAAAGGTTTTGCATGAACTGGTGGAACAACACGGGGGCAGCATCGCCTCAACGGTCAAAAAAGGTTTGAGCTACCTGGTCCTTGCCGACGCATCCTCAAGTTCGTCCAAGGCCCAAAAGGCGCGAAAACTGGGGGTCCAGATCATCGACGGCAACCACTTTTTTGCCCTGCTCGAGCCATCGTCCAAGCCCGAAGATTCATAAACGGACAAATTCGTACACCACGACACGTGCAGGTGCACGATCTCATGGTTCAACCTTACCGCCTCCGGGGCAAGAGCAACTTAGGGGCTCACAGAATCATGAGATCGTCCACCTCAAGAATGAGCCCCTCCTGGCTCATCGCATCGTCGGTGTCTTTTTGACGGTCTTGGGCAAGGGACTCCAGATACTTCGCAATGGAGGGATGCGCGTCAATAAAGGGTGACAGCTTTTCGCGACTCAGAAGAAGGACAACGCATTTTTCTGCCGCAGTGACGGTGGCGGTCGCTGGTTGTTTGGATAACAATGCGATTTCACCAAACACATCGCCGGCTGAAAGATGCGCCAAGATGACACGATCGTCAGCCTCATCCACTTTGGTCACTTCGACGCGGCCATCCGCGAGCAAGAACAGCCCCACCGGCTCCTGGCCTTCCTCAATAATAGGCGCTCCACCCTCCACAATCTGGACCACAAAGCTCTTGAGTATCTTGGCTTTGTCCGCTTCGTCGAAGGGCGCAAACACCTTCGAGGTACGAAGGAGGTTCTCCAAAAGACGCTTTCGGGCAAAACCCACCAGTTGTTCGACCAGGGCGGGGTGCTTTTCGGCCAGCGACTCCACATGGGCCCGCGAGATTTCGAACAGCTCCGAAGGCTGGGTCGTCACCACCGAGGCACCACGAGGACGATCGGTGACCAATGAGTGCTCGCCGAAGATGGACCCCGCTCGAAGCTCTGCAAGAACCTGCTCCTCTTCGCTCTGGGTGCGTACCACCCTCACCTCTCCGGTGAGCAGCATGTAAAGGGCCTTGCCATCGTCACCCTGCCGAATCACAGCATGGTTGCGGGGCACCTTGAGGTAGCCCAGCTTTTCGATGAGGTCGACAAAGGCTGCACGCGGGAGCTCAGAAAACACCGGAACCCGGCTGAGTTCCGAAGGCTCTTGGGCCAGGTCTTGCGGCTCCAAAAGCCCCATGCTGACCGCCCGCCCCAAAAGCGCCTCACCATCTTGAACACCGAGCAAACTCTCTTCGTCTTCCAGGCTGATCCTGAGCGGTGCGACGGGCGGGCGCGCGCGCGGGCGCGGGGCCCCTTCGAGGCCGTGGATCCCAGCATGGATCTTGAGCAGGACGTCCCTGACTTTTCGCGCGCCCGGCTTCAGGGCCAATCCGTCGCGACAGATTCCGATCGCCGCCAGCACCGATCCCTGCCGATACGCGACGTCGGCCGCCAAACCAACGATTTGGACGGCTTCGTCCATCCGCGATAGGGCCGCAGAGGCGAGTCCCACCTTCAGTCGGGCGCGATGATCGAGGGGGCCCACCCTGAGGACCTCTGCGGCGTACCTCAGGGCCTCCAAAAACTGCCCCTTTTGCGCCGCCTCATCCGCCAGACGGTGAAGCTCGGTGGTGGAATGCTCTGCCATGCTCCTTTGGCTACTCTGTTCAGCGCCTTCAGGAAAGTCCGCCAAGGGGTATCAGCCAATGAGGCGACCACTGGACCCAAGTCCTAAGCAAGTGATATTCCTAAAGGATGCATGCGCGGAATCCGACCGAGGCGCGTCCTGGGGAAGGTGCGAACGCGCAAGAGATTGTGATTCGGGCGCCTACTGAGGGCGACGACCAGGCCATTCTGCGCTTGTGGCGCGAGCTCATGGAGCTCCATGTCAGCGTCGACCCTCGATTCGCCCTCTCCAAGAACGCCGACCAGCGTTTTCAAACCTATCTCGACACGGCCCAATCGCGGGAGGACTACCGAGTGCGCCTGGCCACCTTAGGCACCGAGCCCGTCGGTTTTGCCGTTTCGTGTATCCTTCCCAACAGCCCGGTGTACGAGGCGAGGTGGATCGGCTACATCAACGACTTGTGTGTCACCCAGCGGGTTCGTCAGCAAGGGATCGGCCGGCGTCTGGTCTGGGATGCCGTGGGGTGGCTCAAAAAAGTCGGCGCGGATTCCATCGAAGTCTACGTCGCGCATCAAAACGACGTGGCCCGGGCTTTTTGGCGATCACTTGGAGGAACAAACTACTTGGAACGCCTCCGGCTGGATCTGTCTCGATAGGCAGGTTGGGCATGGCGTCTACGGGCCTGAATAAGGAGCAACCGAGGTAGGCATGGAGCGCGAAGCCGACGAGGTTGTTGATGCGGTGCGGGAACTCGTTCACCTCGACCGCATTGCCCAAAAACGTGCGCTGCTCGCCGTGGAGAACAAACGGCTCACCGCCCTTGAGACCATTCTGCGCCAAGAGATCGACGGCGCCCATGCCGCACCGCGGGAAGCCCCCGTTGTTCGGCCACCGGCTTCGCGAACAAAGATTACCCGAAAATCCCCCGCGGCGCCCGAAGCGCGCGCGCCCTCACGATTCAAGCTGGACCTGAGCAAGGAAACCCAAAAAAAGATTCGAGCAGTCAGCCTCAAAACCCTGGCCTCAGACTACACCCCGCCGCGGACCCCCGCGTTCATGAGCGACTACTATCATCAAGACCTGGTGCCCCAAACAGGCCCCACCGACCAGCGTCCCAAAACCATCGTTCGCGCAGACGGTGAAGCTGCGGACCTGAGCGAGGAAGCCAGTGTGCTGCTGGGGCTCATCGACGATCTCGAAACCAAAGAGACCGGGCGTACGAAAAGGCGCCCCACCATCGTACATCTGGTCCATGGCGGGACCCAAAGAGGCCAAATTGAGCCGTTTTCTGCCGAGGACCCATCCCTCACGCTGGTCACCGACCCCACCAAAGGAACCAAAGCGACCGTCAACCTCCGCGACATTCTGGCGATCTTCTACGGCCGACAAGAAGGCGAGCCAGAAACCCCGCTGGAAGGTACGCCGGTCGTGGTGACTTTGGTGAACGATCGCACCGTCCGGGGCCTGACCCCAGACTACGAAAAGGGCAACAAAACCATGACGCTGATTCCCGATCCGCGGCCCGGACCCATTGACAGAATTTGGATCCCCGCGTGGGCGGTCCGAAAAATCACATTCCCTTGAGAAACCCGGGACCGAGACCCCACCCTACGCGGCGCGCGGCGGAACAAGTCCGCCTGCCGCCGCGTATGACCGCTCTGCGCGCGCGCCGGTGATCAGCCCTAAGGCATCACGAGGCCGGTACGAATGGCGAGCAATACCGCATCGGCGACGTTGGACGCGCCCAACTTTTTGAACAACCGGGCGCGGTGGGCCTCGACCGTTTTGACGCTGATCGACAGACGTTCCCCGATGGCTTGGTTGCTGTGCCCATTGGCCATAAGCTCGAGGACTTCACGCTCTCGGGCCGTAATCTGGACCGCAGCCCGCTCACGCTCGGTCGCCACCCCGGAAACATAGGTGCGCCCTTCACTGGCGGCTTGCAAGGCAAACACCAAGTCGGCCACGTAGGGCTGCTTGATGATGACGCCGTTGGCACCCGCCTCGGTCAGACCGCGCGAGTAGTTGTCGTCGGAACGAACCGTCGTCACCAGGATGCGAATATCAGGCACCTGAGCCCGAAGCATGCGCACCACCTCGATGGCGCTTCGATCCGCAGGCAACGCGTCCAGATCGAGAATGATGTAACGCGCATTCATCGACCGGATTTCGCCGGCATCAATCGTCGAAGGATCGCCCAGATGGAGCCGCATGGTCCGTTTGCGCAGCCAGTGCTCCAGTTGCGGGGGCAACCTCGGCGTGTAGGCGATCACCAACTCTTGGACCGGTGTTTCGCTCAATTCCCCACTCGTGGCAGCGGGTGCTGCTACTGCGGGATTGGTTGGATTGTTTATCATCACGGGACTACCCTCAGTCATTACTTTCAAAATCCTTTGCCTGCCGAATCGACTCAACGTCCAGCCGGCGTCTCACTTCGTCTCCGGGCGTTCTTCCCAGCTCCATCGCCATGAACCTTGCTGGGACATCCCCCAACGGGATACGTGCTTATCATTAATTGTTTCGCCTCCATAGTGCACGCAAAAAAAACGAAATCTTCGCGGGGTTTATGCGCGAAACCTGCGGCGAAACCCTGAAGATCGGACATCTGACGGTGGACTGGGGGCTCTGGGAGCCTCCTGCCGACAAAGTGATGAGAGTGCCAGTCGCGCCGCATCAAGTTCACACAGGCGGGTTGCCAACCCTGGGCGGCTCGCGGACCGCCCTCGAGGGTATAGAACCAAGAATGCGGGTTGTTCATTCCCGAAATCCCCCATCACCTGGGCCCGCTGCGCCGCCCGGGCCACCTCGAGCGCATGGCGCGCTTCGGAAGCGTGGGATATCTCCATACACGGGACCTCTTGGACCGCCATATCGAGGCGCTTGGCTTCAGCCCCAACCCCTTCGGCGCCCCGCAAGCGAAACCCGTCGGCACCCCCCAGCAAAACATGGGGCACGACAGGCTGGTCCACATCCCATGGCGCGGCCAAAACCGTGGCCACCCCCTCCACCCGGCCCGAACCGAGCAGCACCTTCGCCGCCTCCACCCAAACCTCCGGCATGGGGCTCGAAATCATCACCAAGGTGCCCTCGCGATTCGAAAGGAAAGCCTCGGCCCCCGACATGGCCCCAAGCCCGGCCCACGCCGAGACCACGCCGGGCTGATCGGTCACGTGAAGCCCGGCCGTCCTCTCGGAGGCCCGCCTCTCCTCCAAAAGGCCCGGGCGCGAAGGCACCAGATCAAGCGCCACCAACGAAGCCAAATCCGGATGCGGCGCATCCGACGACGCGTGAAGGGCATCCGTCAAACCGGGGGTCGTCAACCGATCGCTGTTCTGTACGCCCCAAGCATAAAGCGCATGGCCCAAGTCCCGGACGTAAGGGGAGACATGCTCCAAAAACAGCGGGCTATCGGAAAGGACCAGCTGAAACCCGCCGGGAGGAACCCGGCGAAGAAGGTCTTCCGCGGTGCTCAACCCCTGGCGGCGCCACCGCCCGGGACGAAGATGCGCGTGCACATGGACGGGCACATCAAAATCGATGCGGGCCATCAAACCCAGATCGATGCGAAAAGAGGGCGCCTTGGCATCGAGACGCAAAAGCGCCTCATAGGGCAACCGAAGCGCATGTGCGAGGGCCACGACCGGCTGGGAATCGACAAACGGCTCATCCAACGTGTCCAGCAGCTGAGGCTCAGCCTGAGCCGCGCGGCGCACATGCGCCGCAAAGTGGGCGAACCGCCCGAGTCCGAGCAGCGTCGACTCCAAAGCGCCCGGCCCGTCGGGGGACAACACCAGCGCCCGCGTACCGTTCATTTCGTACCACGAAGCCCGCTCCGCTGAAGGCTCCCCATCCGCTGGCGTGGCATCCATCATCCAGATCGCTTCGGCTTCCACCAGCCGCAGCGGAAGCGAAGTCCAAACACCCATGAGCGCTTCCCAGGTCCAATCACCCTGGGACCAGGGCTCGATGCCCTGAACCGCGCGCGCGACCGCGGCCACGCTCAGGCGGTCCGCGTCTAGAAGCTGCCTCAGGTCTAGTTGAGACATGCCCCAGCCCCACTTCCAACCCACCTCCTCAAGGACATGCGGTCACGACGCTTTCAGTCACCTGAAGATTCAGCGACCCGCACTTTGAGGGCCGCTTCTACATCTTGGCGAATGTGTTCCAAAGAATCCGATCCCCGGTAACGGCCTCGAACGATACCATGTGTGTCGATCAAAAACGAAGTCGGGAGCGCCTGCACGCCGTAGGCCTGGGCGATGCCACCGGACTCCGCAATCGACGGAAAGCGGATATCTTGCTCCTTCAAAAAAGCGCGGACACTTTCCTCTTGCCCGCCCTCTTGATTGATCCCCAAGACAAACAACCCCTCAGGGCCAAACTTGCGGTGAAGACCCTCCAAATGAGGCATCGCCTGCACGCATGGGAGACACCACGTCGCCCAAAAATCGATGAGCACCACCTGCCCGCGCAGACTCGACAAGCGCATGTGGCGTCCATCGACGGTCGTCCCTTCGAATTCAGGGGCCGGATCCCCGGCCGAAATACCCGGCCCCGCGGTGTACACATCCACCAACCGGGCCCCAAGAATCGCCGCCGCCACCACCAAAAGCCCAGTCAATAGGGCGGAGGAGCCCTTCCTGGGCCGGGCCGGGGGCAAGCCAACCTGAGAGGCGAGACCCCGGCCTTCGCGGTCGTCGGCGGCGTGGGACACAGGACCGCCTTGGTCCAAAGCTATCGGTTGTTCTTCGTGATCCGCCATCAGTGTCTGGGCTCCTCATCCCACCGAGGATACGTTCTTGCCCAGGGGGCGTTTCTCCAAAATGCGTGGTGCGCAGGAAGCTGAAAACCCGAAAACTTGCCCACCAAAACAGCCTAACACAAGCCAAAAAGGTATAGGCTCCGGGCCGTTCGATGCTCCGACTGGTCTACGCCAATCAAACCGACGCGCTGGTCGCGCGCTTCGGACAAAACCTCGACGACGAAGCCCAAAAATCGGGATTTCACCCCCTTCACCCGGTGACGCTGGTGGTGCCATCCACGGCGTTTGCCTACTATCTCAAGCTGGAGGTGGCCCAAAACCGAGGCATCGCGGCCCACATGCGGGTCGCCTACCTCGGCGACTTTATTCGGCAACGCCTGGAAGAACAGCACCCAACCCTTCGGGTGGCCACCCTGGATGTGCTCCAGGGTCTCATCTTGGACCGGTTCTCGGACGCGCACCTGCTCAGCCAACCCGAGTTCGACCCCGTGCGACGCTACCTGGAGGCCGATCATGCAGGGTCGCCCCATCAAGATCTGAGACGGTTCCAGCTTTCGCTCGAAGTCGCCCGGGTGTTCGAAGAGCGCCAAAAAAGTGCCCCCATCCTCCGGCCTCAAGGCGGCCCCGTCTTTGCCTACCCTTGGCAGACGACCCTTTACCGAAGCCTGAACTTGGATTCGCCCCTCCCTGAAAAACCGGACGCCCCCACCGCCCACCATTTGGTTGCCGCTTTGCCCAGCCTTGCGTGGACCTCACCCGCCGCGCGCCTTCATTTTTTTGTGCTTGATGTTCTCCCCCCAAGGACCCATCTCGCCATCGCGCACCTCGCCAAACTCGCCGACCTTCACGTGTACGCCCTGAACCCTTGCGCCGAGTTCTGGGAGGACGCCCGCGATGAGCCCACCGAGGACCGAACCCTGCTCAGCCGCCTGGGTCATGCGCGGCGAAGGCATACCAAGCTTCTGAACCAGCTCAGCGACTACAACTTTGACTCCGCTTTTGTCGCACCGAAACGAGGCGGCACGCTTCGCCGGCTTCAACAAGAAATTTTCGCTGGGGAACCTAAGCCCATGGCCCCCCCGGCGGATGGAACAAAAGACCAAAGCCTTCGGATCTCGTCCTGTCCTAGTCTCAGGCGCGAAGTCGAAATCATTGCGGAGAAAATCGCAGAGCTTGGAGGCAAAAGCGAAGGCCCCCCTCTCACGCTGAACGAAATCGCGGTCATCATCCCCGAGCATTCGGCCCCGATGTATCGCGCCCTCCTACAGACCGTGTTCGACGAGTTCAACGAACTTCCGTGCCATTTCTTGGATGTCCCTCTCGAGACCAGCCGCGTCCTGGAGGCCGTCCGATGTTTGCTCGACCTTCCCTTCTCCCGCTTCGAGCGCCAGGATATTTTACGTCTGGTCACCCACCCTTGCGTGCTCGCCCAGTTTCCCGACGCCAAAAGCGAAGAATGGATCGATTGGTGCGACAAGCTTGGTATTGTTTACGGCCTGGATCATGCCGCGCATGCCGACACCTACATCGAAAAAGACCTCTTCAACTGGGATCAAGGACTCAAAAGGCTGCTTTTGGGAGCCTTCATGTCCGGCACCCGAAGCGACGACACAAGGAGGGTCGAGATCGGTGCACAGGCATATCTGCCCTACGAGCTGTCTCAGGACAAGCTGAGTGCCCTGTCGCAATTTGTCACGCTACTCCGCTCGCTTTTCGAAGACATGCGTTTTGCAGAGCAACAACGAATGAGCCTACCCGAATGGGCCGTTTTCACCGAGCAGATGATCCACAGCTACGTCAAAACCACCCACGACTCCGAGGAGCGAGACCTTCTTCGCGCCTTTGACTGCATTCATAAACTTGGGCGCCTCGACGTCTGCGAGGCGAAAGTTTCCTTCGCCATTGCGCGAGAATTTCTCAAGCGGTCCCTGGGCCGCCTAACCAGCAACCGCGGTCAACCGATGGCGCAGGGCGTCGTGGTCGGAAAGCTGTCCAGCCTACACGCGATTCCATTTAAACACGTTTTTATGGTGGGCATGGGCGAAGGCCTTTTCCCTCGAGCCGGGCACACCCACGCCTTCGGACCTCTGCCGGCGGGTACACACGAGCTCACGCCCCGCGAGCGAGACGAAGGCCGTTTTTTGGACGTACTGAGCGGCACCCGGTGCGCACTCCATCTTTCGTACGTGGCCCAAGACAACCACACCGGTGAACCCCTCGAACCATCAAAAACCATTGTCGAGTTGCTTGAGGTCCTCGAAGCACGAGGCCTTGACCCCAGCCGCATCGAGGACATGGTCGAAAAACATCCCCTGCGACGCTACGCGGTGGACCCGAAGCGCATTTCACCCACCACGCCAAAGGCCACCCTCCGGCAAAGGCATTGCCTTCACCTTCGAAAAACGATTCTCGAACACTTAGGCGGATCCGCAAAAGACCTTTCGCTCTCGCATCTATCGATGAACCTGTCCCCCGCAAGCTGGCAGCATCTGACCAAAACCCTCCGGCTTTTGGCTCCGTTGCCGGCGCACGCCAAAAACACAACACCAGGCCTTGAAGGCGGTTCTCGTGCCTTGCCTTTTTTCGCCCTCCGACACTTCTTAGAAGACCCCTTTTCCGCTTGGGTGAAGCACGTGCTCGGCGTGTATGACAACACCCAAGGCCTTATGGCCCCGACCCACGAGCGCTTTTTCACCCGCTTTCAAGATGCCCATGCGCTCTTGCAGGGTGTGTTCGCAACCACCCTGAAGGAAGAATCCACAACCCCCCTGGACGACCTCGCCACCACGCTTTATCAACAAGAGGCCGAAACGTGGGAACTCTTGGGGACCCGCCCCACCGGCATTTTCAAAACCATCGAAGAAAACAAGTACAAAGCCATCCTCGAAGCGTGGGTCAGACATGCCGAACTGGTCACCGATGGTCGACCAACACGACTCAAAAAGCTGGGTTTCGGCTTGCAAAGCCCAGGGCTCGATGAGGCCCGAATCACCCCCGCGCTGGATCTGGAGCTTGTAGACCGCGCGCAAAAGCCCTACCGGGTCGAAATCTCGGGCGACGCTGGATATCTTTTGGCACGCCCCTTGTCCTTGCTTCACCTCCATCCACGGCCGATGCCCAAAGGTCGCCAGATCCTTCGCTTCGAGCTGGCCGGGTTTCTCGAACTGACCATGATGGCGGCCCTCGGCGAATACAATGAAGGACCCGCTGAAATCTACGCCGGCTTTGGGCAAAAAGAGCTGCATCAGGTTCGTTTTTTGACCTTCCCTCAAGAGGAAGCAAAACGCTACATTCAAACGCTTGTGGACGAACTTTTGAACCAAAGCCACAACTACTGGCTCCCCTTCGATACCCTCATCAGACTGCAGCTCGCGTACCGCAAGAAAAACGCATCGCGCTCCAGCCTAGAGCGCATTCTCAAAAGAGCGACCCAAAACACAAAAGCCCCCGCACTGCTCGGCGCCCCCGAACCGCCTGAGCTGGAAGAAGCGCTCCATATCCTCGAGAACCGGCTCGGGCCCTTTTTCAAAAAACGACAAGGGGAGCTGGAATAAATGGGCAGTTTTTGGTGGCCCAGGCCGGCGATCCTTGCCGAGATACCAAGCGATCATCATGCGATCATCGAAGCCTCTGCCGGAACCGGCAAAACATACACCCTCGAGCACATGGTCATCGACCTCTTGCTCGTGGCCAAGGTTCGCATTGACGAAATCCTGGTGGTCACCTTCACCGAGCGGGCCGCCTCCGAGCTTAAAGTACGGCTTCGAAACCGACTCCTCAGCATCAGCCGCAACCCAGAGGACCCGGGCTCAGAATTTCCACCCAACAAGGCCCACGCCTGGACCATCGGAAAAGAAGAACAAGAACGACTCAAACAAGCACTCCTCCACTTTGATCGGGCGGTGATTTCGACCATTCATGCCTTTTGCCAACACCAGCTCAAGGAAAATGCGTTTTTGCACCAGCGTCTCTTCGACCAACGTCTCGCGGACACCCGCCTGTTGTTTGGCCGCGCTTTTATCAACACCCTGCGGCAAAACGTGGCCACGGACGTTCGCCTCCATCCTTACCTCGAAGCGTGGATGACCCAAAAATCACTCACATCCCTGGAAGAGCTTCTGTACGCATGTCATCAGCAAAAGGGGCAGTTTTTCGACAGCTACCGTCCAGACGCACTCGTAGACGCCCTCGGGGCCTTTTTGAAGCTCGACACCACGCCCCACCGGCTCAAGCCTGCGCTCAAGCGAGCCGGCATCTCGCGCGCCCTGAGCAACGCGCTCCTCGACCGCGTGGCCCGCACCAAGCGGCTGGCCACAGAGGCCCTAGAGAAAAATGCCCTGGCCTCCTTCCTTGATGCGTGGGGGCTTCAGAAAATGAACGACCGCCCTCCCCTCGAAACGCTCATCGAGGCAATACAAGACCAAACCCCGGGCGGCATTTTGCACAGCGTCCGAGAGGCACTCATCGCGATCGAAGCGCTTTACACGCCGCTGACCGCGGCCCTCAGCCAGCTCCTCTTGCCCCTCGTCCGGGCCCAGCTTCGAAAAGAAAAGGACACTTCGGGCCAATACGATTTTGAGGATATGCTGTCGCTGCTCGAAGATGGCGTCAGCCGACCCGACGCCGAGACCTTCACAAACACACTCAACCAGCGCTTTCGCTACGTGCTCATCGACGAGTTTCAAGACACCGACAAGGTGCAGTGGTCGCTGTTTGAGCGGATTTACCTCCGACCTGGCAGCAAAACCATGCTTCGAATCATCAGTGACCCCAAACAAGCCATCTACGGCTTCCGCGGAGCCGACGTTCAAACCTATCTTGCAGCCAAAGCCCACATTCTTGAAGCCGGCGGAGTCAAAACAACGCTCACCACCAACTACCGGGCCACGCCGGCCATGATACGCGCCCTCAACCGAATCTTTGACCAGAACCAAAAACATCCTTTTTTTTCGGGGGAGATCCGGTACGACCATCCGGTAGAGGCCCAAGAAAAAAACTCGATATCTCTTGAGCGCCGCGGCCTGCCCGTCCCACCGGTTCATGTCTTCGAGATCCGGTCGGCCACCGAGAAACTCTCGGGCCCCGAAGCGCACGCCATTCTCGGGCATAGAATCGCCCAAGAGATCGCAACCCTTTTGGATGAAAACAACGGTTTCACCATCAAGGAAGGGACGACCCACCGCCCCATTGGGCCTGAAGACATTTTTGTACTGACCCGAACCAGGCATGAGGCGCTCGACATCGCCAAGCACCTTGTGGCTGCCCAGGTCCCGTTTGGGCTCTACAAACAAGAAGGACTGTTTCAAACGCCTGAGGCCGACGAAATCCTCCATCTCCTAGTGGCCATTGACGACCCTACCCATCGCGCCCATCGCCTGCGTGCATGGCGGGGGCCCTTTTTTGGTCTTCGTGCCGAAGAGCTGGCCCACGCAAAGGCCATCCCCAGCACCCACCCCTTGATGGTCAGGCTTCTCGGCTGGCACGAACTCGCAAAAAAACAGTCGTATTCACAGCTCTTTCGAAGCGTGGGCGAGACCAGCGGCATCGTGGAGCGGGAGTTGTTTTTGAAAAACAGCGAGCGCGCCCTGACCAACTACCTGCACATCTTTGAGATTCTCCTGGAAGAAGCCCTTCGGACCCAAGCCCCCTTTCGAGACATCGTCGCCGCCCTCATCGCCTTTAGGGAAGGCCGCCGTTTTCTGGAAGGTCAAAGTGGAGCCATCCAAAGAATCGCGTCGGACCAAGCTTCGGTCCAAGTCATGACGATGCACAAAGCGAAAGGACTGGAGGCCTCGTTGGTCTTTTTGTACGGAGGCTTTGTGCGCATGGATAGCTATGTTTTGAGCTATCACCAAGACGGACAACGTTTTGTTTCGGTCGGCGAAGCCAAACCCGCCCCCGCCATCCAAGAACTTGAGGAAGAACACCAGCGACTGCTGTACGTGGCCGCAACCCGCGCCAAAATGCGGCTCTACCTGCCCTACTTCGGATTTGCCAAGGACCACGAAGGAACACACCCTACAAACGAGGTAAGGCAGTTCAAAAGACTGAACGGACCCTACCTTGCCCTCAACCAGGTGCTGGACCGCATCGTTCCCGAAGTGACACGTCTTGGTGCGTCAGAAACCGACTTTGAGCACGAAGCGGTCTTGGACGCGCCCGGCGGCCCAAACAATGATCTCGACGACTACCGCCGCCTCTCGGACTGGAAACCTTCGAATGCCGAGGGAAGCGAAGGACTCACACGCACGGTCGCAGGACCTAGCCGCCGCCGCTTGGGCATCCCCATCGAGTCGTTCTCAAAACTCAAGCGGGCCCGCGGGCCCGTGGACGCAAAAGAGCCTCCCGACGCCGGGCCGTGGGAACCGCGGCCCGAGTCCCTCGACGACCCCGAAAGCACGGAGCTCCCTGGAGGGGCCGCAACCGGGCGGCTCCTGCATGAACTCTTGGAACTTGTATCCCTCGAAACCCTCCGAGAGGCGCCAAGTTTTGCCTTTTGGGCCGCGGATACCCAAGTTCGGCGATGCTTCGACCACTGTTTTGCACGACACAACATCACACCCTCTTTGTTGAAGCGCATCCAAGACATGGTGTACCGCGCCTACCGAACCCCGGTCCGTCTTGGAAGGCATGCGTTTTCTGAGGGCCTGGTTTTCGCCGATCATGTGGTGCGCGAGATGGAGTTTCTTTATCCAATCAAGGACAAAGAGGCCAAGAATTCCGCTCCAACGCCGGCATCGGGGATGATCAAAGGGTACATCGACCTCGTTGTTGAGCACCAAGGCCGCGTGTTCATCATCGACTGGAAAACCGATCGACTGCCAAGCTACGAAGATGTGGCCTTGGACAGCTACGTTGAGGAGCACTACCGCCTTCAAGCCGATCTATACACCATCGCCATGCTCAAGCTCTTCGGAATCAATAGCCGAGCCCAATACGAAAAACGGTTTGGCGGCAGTGCGTACTGCTTCTTGCGAGCCATGGGCACCCACCCAAGGCTTGGCCTGGTCTACAAACGATGGGACTGGACAAGCGTGTGTGCGAGGAGGGCCGAACTCGAAAAGGAGATTGAGGCGGCTCGGGGTGAGGACCTATGAAACACCCTTCAAGGCCGGCTCTGCCCGGCAGCGCAACCCTCGAAAACCGGGTACCTCTCAGTCGTTTCGGATCAGCACGTATCCGTTTTATGGAGGCCATGGGACGCGCTTCGGGCATTCCACGGTGGCCAGAACGCATTCTGTTGGCCCCACTTCGCGAGGCCGTGGTCTACCACGACCTCCCCAAAGAATCGGTCGACCTCGCATACGAACTGGTGCTGCTCGAACCCGAGCTCGAAAAGGAAGATCAAGAGACCCTGCTTCTCCTTGTGCTTGTTTGCTTGATCTTGACCCAAGCGGGCAGCACCTGTGTCACCCTTGACGAAGTCCACCCCAAAAGGCCGGTTCCGCCCCCGGCCCACCCGCCGTCGATGCTTCACAACGTGTTGCGCACCCTTTTTTTGGATTCAAGATCCTCGGGTCAGATGCATCGAAGAATCGTTGAGCTTGTCACGTCCTCCCGGCTAACCAAAGTCCTCACCACCGATCCGAACGGCTACACGCCCTTGGTGCTCGAAGGCTCGAGGCTTTATCTTCAACGCGCTCTTTTTGAAGAAAACACCTTTGTTCAGGCCCTGGCCAGCCACCTCAAGACCGCTTGGGTGGACAAGAATCCCGAAGAAGTGGCCCATGCCCTTGGTCAAGAGGGGGCCGCCCTTTCTGCCGAACAAAAACGGGCCGTGGTCAAGGCGGTGACCCAACCGTTCACTGTGATTTCAGGGGGGCCCGGGACCGGAAAGACCTTCCTCACCCTCACCTTGGTTCGACTGTTGATGCGACTTGGCATGATGCCCCACGACTTCGCGTTGGCCGCTCCCACCGGCAAGGCCGCCCATCGCCTGGCCGACACCCTTAAAAGAGGCGAGGACCTCCGCCTTTCGGCCTGCCCCCAGCCGGTTACGCTGCATCGGCTTCTTCACTACTCACCGGTGAAGGATGCCTTTGAGGTAGACCAAAAGCACCCGCTCGCGCGCCAAGTGGTGATCGTGGACGAAAGCTCCATGGTGGACCTCTCGTTGATGACCCGCCTTTTGATTGCACTCAAACCCGGAACCCGTCTCATTCTCCTGGGCGACGCTTCGCAGATCCCGTCGGTCAATGCCGGCGCCGTTTTTCGCGATCTCCTGCATGCAAAAGACGCCCACTCGCTTTACGCAGTACACCTCAAAAAGAACTTCCGCGTAGACGAAGCAAGCGCCGCGGGACGCCAAATCATCGAAGTCGCCCGCACCATCGATCTCGGAAAACCAAAGGCGCTCCCCATCGAGCCAAAAAAGACGGCCCAGGCGCTCGAATTTTCTGGTGTGGAGCTTTTAGACGCCGAACCGGACGAAGCCCTATCTTCGTTTTTGGACACGTGGCACCACCGAGGCACCGTCCAAGATCCCATCCTCGTTGCGGCAAAAAACCGGATTTTCGAGCTCAAGAACGGATCTTTTGGAGCAGAGGACGAAGCCCACATCGAAGCGCTCTTTCAGGCCAGCCAGCGGCGTAGAGTCTTGTGCCTCACCAAAAGCCCGGCCCTGGCCAGCGGCAAAGATGCTGTCAACCGCGCCCTTCATCTCAGGTGGTTGGGCCCCGCGGCAACCGTAACGACTCTACCTATGGCCCCCGGAGAGCCCATCATCGTCGAACGAAACGACTACGAGCGGGGCCTGTTCAATGGCGACCAGGGTTTGGTCCTGAGGCTGCGCGTGGGCGATGAAACCCAGCCGATGGCCGTCTTTCGAACCGAGCGCGGCCTGCAGGCGTTCTTTTTATCGTCTTTTGGCCACGAGATTTCCCTTTGCCACGCCATCACCGTCCACAAGGCGCAAGGCTCCGAATACGACCAGGTCGCTGTCATTTTGCCGAAACCCGATCTTCCGCTGTTGACCCGCGAGATGCTGTACACCGCGGTGACCCGCAGCCGCAATTCGGTCGTCGTGGTCGGCACCCAGCAAAGTTTAGAGCGCGCAATCCAAAAATCGGTCACCCGAGCCAGCGGCATCCAGGAAAAACTGGCCCGGGCGCTATCTTAGGCTGGCATAGATGTGGCCACTGTCCTCGCCCAACAGGCCTGGCCTCGGTACCCCGCGTAAGCCTTAGGGCACAAAGCGGAGTCCTCGCCCAACGTAGGGGACAGCAACGTAGGGGACAGGCACTATTAGTTACCCTCACCGACCATCCTGAACGAATTTCGAGCGATTGTGATGAAACTCCGCAAACCTGATCGCTCAATGTTCGGCGCATGTCCTCGCAGAGTCTGCATTGCTGCGCGCGGTATTCCTCGTCAACGCCCCAGCAAAAAAATAGCCGCCATCAAGTGTACTTTTCAGACGCGGACTACCGAGAATACACCACCTATCTTGACGAAGCATTCTCGAAGCGAGGGCCCTTCGATTTGCTGGTATTGCCTGATGACAAACCACGTTCATCTTCTCGTCCTTCCGAGCACCGGAAGCCTCCTTGGCAAAAGCAATTGGCGGCGTGCCTGCGACGCAAATCATCAATGACCGCGAGCGCTGGCAAGCCCCTCTTTGACAAATGCGATTCGCATCCCTCACCAAGGATGATGGGGCCTCTGGTCGCGGACCTCCTTTGACCCCAACCCCGTCGTTGCAAGAATTGTGCGGCGATATGGGGCGCTGGGAGCGCATCTCAAGAAGAAATCGGATGGCCCGACAAATATCGAACCGCTCGGCGACTGAATTGAATGCAAATTGGTGCATTGCAAATTGGTCAGACGTGCATGTTCAGGCTGCGGCAGAGAAGGATCGAACCCTCTTTCTAGAGAGCTCCAACTCCAGGATCGGCAGTCCACTCGAATCTTCGGCATTTATTGAGTGTCTCGCGTCGATTCGCCCGGAAGGCTCCCGGACCACCGAGGCTGAAGCCGGAAGCGGAATCAGGGTAATAAAGAGTGCCTGTCCCCTCTTCCCTCTCTATGTCCCCTCTTCCTCTCTAAATGTTCGGGGACACCCTGTCTCACTGGGCAGTCCAACGACCTGTCATCAAAAGCGGACAGTAAGACACCGTGACATCCTTCGCAGCAATCCAAGATCTATGCACTGCGGCAACAAATCCTTGTGCAGTGGCGCCAAAGTATGCAGACTGCCGTAAAAGTTTCTCGAGAGACGTGTTGTCAGCTCATCGTCGTGGGGTCCCTTTGGACTCACAGCGCTTTGATGCGAGGTCGGACTCGAAGGGTCCAAACCGCACTGGGTTTCACAATGCGATATGCCTATGACGCTTTTGGTCATCGGACATCGACGACAAACGCGCTCGGATTTCAGTCCCAGGTCACATACGACGAGCGCTCCCTCTACCCCGTTGCCCAGACGGACAACCGAGGCCATACCAGTGAAGTCGGATACGACATTTTAGGCCGTCAGACTCAGGTCACCGACCCAAGTGGAGCAGTCAAGCAGTGGGCCTACGATATCAAAGGTCGCCTTGTAGAAGAGGTCGACGCCCTCCTTTCTCGCCGCCGCATCGAGTACACCCCAACGGACCAGATCTTGCGTGAAATTGATCCCATGGGTGCAGTCACTGCGTATACATACAGTCAGGCGCAAGATATTGTGATTGGTCCACTGCGGCTTACAAAAAGGGACGCCTTAGGCGAAGTGACAGGTTATGCGTACGATGCGCGAGGGAGCCGCATCCAAACCATCGATCCTCGTGGCTACCCACAAAAGATGGGTTACGATTCGCTCAAGCGACTCATGACCGAAGAAGATGCCCTGGGGAACATCAACCGAACGGCCTACGACGCAAAGAGTAATATTCTGGTGAAGACCGATCCCGACGGCTACACCACCACCTTTGCGTACGATGCCGCCGATCAGAAGACGCGTGAAACAGATGCTTTGGGGTATGAAACGACATATGTCTACGATGCAAACGGTAGAGTCCTCAGTCGCCTGGACGCACTGGGCTTTGTCCATGCCCATGTTTATGACGAAATGGGCCGTCTGACCCAAATGGTGGAGGCGGCAAATGGAAATGCACCAAGAATAACACGTTACGTGTACGACGGACTTGGGCAGCTCGTCGAGCAGACCGACCCGAACGGATTGGTTACGAAACATGGGTATGACGAAAACGGGAACCGGCTTATCACAACCCGTATCGATGAAGACAAACGGGTTCTTTCGATGCAAAGCTGGGCTTACGATGCCCGAAATCTGCTTACCAAAGAGACTGACGCGAATGGCTATGAAACCTTTTTCGACTATGATGCGGTCGGACGGAGAACAGAAATTCGCGACGAAATCGGAATCGTTCAAAGCACGGAGTATGACAAAAATGGTCGCGTGGTTCGAATCAGCGATGGCCTCGGACAAACGAGCGAACGCGTCTACAATCTTCGTGGTGATTTGATTGCAGAGATTGATGCGCTGAACCAGAAGCAAACCTATGAGGTCGACCCCAACGGAAACCGGGTTTCATCCATGGACCGGAAAGGAACCCTCACCCGGTTTCACTATGACGCCGCGAACCGTCTGACGGAGATGACCGCCGCGGCCGATACCGGTATCGCAGCGACCACAAGATACCAATACGATGCGCGAGGCCATCGCATCGAGGTTGTGGGGCCCGAGTCAGAAACGACCCAGGTTGTGTATGACGGCAATCGCCGGCGCGTTCAGGAGACTGACCCTCTAGACCGGGTGACCGTGAATACCTACGATGCGCTCGGTCGCATGATCGCTGTCTTGGACGCCGACGAGAACATGACTCGTTACGAGTACAATGCTTTTGGTGAACGCACGACCGTCATTGACGCTTTGGGGTATCGGACTGAAACCGGTTACGACATGGTCGGGCGTCCTGTCTTTGAGGTTGATGCCTTGGGCGTCAGGACTCAAAACGAGTACGATACGCTTGGCCGCATGACCAAAAGAACGCTTGCTGCCAACGTCTCAGCAGAGGCGGCAACCGAGCATTTTGTCTATGACGCCAAGGGGCAGCTCATCGCACGCACGGACGCTGTGGGCGCTCGCACCCGTTTCGTCTACGACGCCCGAGGTCGAAGGATTGAAATTGTTCGAGAAGGCTCAGCACATACTGAAACTCGCGTACAGAAGTCGGACTACGACGTAGCGAATCGGCTTGTTCGCCAAGTTGATCCAAACGGGCATCCTACGAACCCCACGTATGACAAGCAAGATAGACTGCTCACGCAGACCGATGCACTAGGACAAGAAACGCGATTCGAGTATGATGAGAACGGCAACCGCACAAAGCAGATAGACGCCCTCGGCCGAGTGATGAATTGGCATTACGACGCCCGTAGTCGTTTGATCGGCGTCGTCACCTATGGGCGCCCGGAGTCCTTTCACTACGACCTCAGCGGTCGTCGGTTGGAGGAAATCGATGCCAACGGTGTGGTCATGGTGCACGGCTACGACTTGGCGGGCCAACGCACTTCGACAACATTTGCCGCCGGAACAAAGGATGAAGTGCTCACTCAGTTCGCTTACGATGTATTGGGCCGGCAGACCGCGGTCACCAATGGACGAGGGCATCGGGTCGAGTTTATGTTTGATGCCCTCGGTCGGCTCACAAAAGAAATCGACGCTGAGGATGCAGAAAACGGCATCGCCCGTACCACCAACTATGACGGAGCGGGCAACGTCGTGGGTCAGACTCTACGCGATGGCACTCACATGACCCGTATTTTTGATGCGCGGCGAAATCTCCGTACTGTCGCTGTCGATGGGCAACTGGAGCAAAGCTTCGCCTTCGATGGTGCGGATAGGCTGCTTGAGGCAATCGATCACAACGGCGGAGCAAAGACGTCTGAGAAGGATATGGCAACCTTTGTTTATGGCGCTGATGTGGATCGGCCCCTGAGTGTCGATCGAAACAGGGAGCGCAATTACTTCCTGAGCGATGCGCACCACAACATCCGGGGCTTAAGCTCAAATACCGGGGAAATACTTGAAGTCTACGCCTACTCCCCCTTTGGAGAGCGCCAAATTTTTGGCCCCAGAGGTCACGCCCGTGAAAGCAGTGCCTTCACAAACACGCGCGGCTACACGGGACGGCCGCACGACCAGGTCAACACCCTCGTGGATTTCCGGGCCAGAGTATTGAGCCCCGCGATCGGGCGGTTTTTGACCCGCGATCCCCTGGGCTTTGTGGATGGATTTAACCGTTACACTTACGTCAAAAACAACCCATTGCGATGGATCGACCCGTCCGGCCTGAGGAGTCGAGAGCCCCTGGTGCTTTCTGAGTTCGCAACCAACCAGCTCAAGAACGGCTGTCAATGCCACGCAGCACAGCCGGGCCCGATAAGGTCTGATGTTGTCGATCTCTTGGGAGTCTTCCGCCCAACGGGAGCCGACATCACGCGGTTGACCGCGGGGCTCTCCTTGGCTCCCGAAACGGGGGGCCTTAGTTTTGGGATTGCGCTTGGTGCTACGGTCTTGAGCAAGACGCCCAAGGTTGGCCGGGTGGCCACAAAGATCTATCGGAGATTCTCGACGCCCAATGTTCATGGGGTGTCAAGTTCTGGAATCACTGAGAACGGAACTCGATTTGGCGCGGGGTTTGGCGACTCGAAACTGTGGCGCTTCAACTTCGGTCGGCGCAATACATCAGATTTTCGTCCCGATCTTGAACTGGTGAGACCACAGTTCGTTCGGACAGGGAACAGCGTTCTCATCCATCAGCCGAACCCCCTGTTCGCGTTCCACGGATTTCCTAGAGATGCACTGACCAGCATTCTAAGAAACGGAGTCGTGCCCGGAGAAGTAAGCGGACGAGGGGGGCGGCATTCAAGGGTCTTTTGGGGCGTGACTTCACCTTGGGTGAAGGGGCTTAACGTGCGGGTCTCGGTTCGCAAACTGCTATTTCATGGTGGGAAAGTAGAAGGCTTTACGGGTATCTTTGACCCGGTCATTACGACGCCCAGAATTTCTCCGAAGCTTTTTGATGGGTTTTTTGACGCAAGAGTCATCCAAGGCGAATGGCGTTTGCGACGCGCGACGATACACAAAAATAGCTTGGTCCTCCTGGACGAAAATTTTGAGTAGGGGGTGTCTTCAATTGAGAAAGGAAACGGGGAGAGGTAGATCTTACCCGTAGATGTCTCACTCCTGAGGGCTGGTCCCTGAAGCCTGGTTCCTGAGACCCTATGCTTTGCGGTAGTCCGCTTCGGCCCAGCCTCCGCGATGGACTACCGGTGATGGTCCTCTTCTGGCGACCCCCGCGGTGGGGGCTTGCGCCACAAACGATGGCAAAAGCCCAAAACGAACGGTCCAACTGAATGAAATTCAGAGCCAAAAGCCTGGTGCGTTCGGGGTTTTGACCGCTGGCGACAGGGTAAATGACCATCTTTGGTTGCCCTTGAAGTCGACTTTGGGGACAATCTGAGGGTTCCCGTGGAAATCGATGGCCTCCCAAAGTACCGCCTCGGCGAGCGGATTGGGGGCGGGGGTATGGCTGATGTCTTTCGGGGCCGACTCCGGGGGGCAGAGCAGTTTTCGAAGGCGGTGGCCATCAAGCGGGTTCGCCCCGAACTCTCCGCCAACGAAGAATTCGCCCAGATGTTCGTCCGGGAGGCCCATATCGCCTCCCTGCTCAACCATCCCAACATCGTTTCGGTGGTGGATTTCGACCGCGATGCACACGGACAGCTTTTCTTGGTGATGGAATTGATTGAAGGCAAAGACCTCAATCAACTCCTCAAAACCGGCCCCTTGCCCCTTTCGATGTCGACCTACATCGTCACCGAGCTTCTTCGCGGCCTCGCCTTTGCCCAAAACCTCGTGCACGACGGCAAACCCATGCGCATCGTGCACCGCGACATCTCCCCTCACAATGTCTTGATCTCGTGGCACGGCGCGGTGAAACTGAACGACTTTGGCATCGCCAAAGCCGCACAAATGGCGCAGCTGACCGGAGTCGGGGTGCTCAAAGGAAAGCCCGCGTACCTCAGTCCGGAACAGGCGCACGGTCTCCAGCTCGATGGCCGCTCGGACCTGTTCACGATGGGAATTGTGTTGCACGAACTCCTCACGGGAAAGCGACTCTTTGGTGTTCCCCATGGTGCACCCGACGCCATTTTGATTCACCGGGTGCTGAACCTCAAAATCGATCCGCCAAGCGCCACCCGGCCCGAGGTCTCGCGCGCCATGGACGAAGTGTGCCTCAAGCTGTTGGCCAGAAACCGAGACGAGCGCTTCCAGACCGCAGAAGACGCGCTGGAGGCACTCCTTCGCTGCGACGAGGTCTCGACTCGGGCCCAGCTTGAGCTGGCCCAACTCCTGAGAGCGCGCCTTCCCGACGAAGCCCCTTCCACCAGCTTCCCCGGATATGCCAAGAGCAACGGGCCTCCAGCACCGAAGACCGGCGAAGCCTCGTTTGAGGCCCGACCGTTTGGGGATCCGGTGCCTTCGCTTACGGGCGATCCCGTTGAAGATGCCTTCGACACCAACCCTTTGGTCTCTCAGCCTTTGGTGACCAAAATGCAGGTGCGAAAACCATCGCGGCTGCCGGAAATCCTGCTGGGGCTTCTCGCCATCGGGCTCGTGGCGCTGGGACTGGTCCTTCGAAAACCCAAACGTGGGCCAGCGCCCCCGAGGGCCGAGCAGAGCCCGCCCAACGCGCCCCCTGAAAACGCCCAGCCAGACGCGAAGCCCGCCCGGCCCAAAGAACACCAAAGCGAGCGAAATTCTCCATTCACACCCACCGCGGAGCCGGCTACGGTTCAAGGGAGCGAAGCGGAAAAGAGGGGCAAAACCCATGAGCCACAAAAGAAGCCAACCGGCAAAACAATCGGTCAACCCAAAAAGCGCGCCAAAGATGCCCGAGCCCATGCGCGGTCCAAAGCCAAACGCCCCCGCAAGCGTCGGCCGGCCGATACGCGCAAGTCTCGCACCAAAGGCACCCAAAAAATCGGTGACGACGTATTGCGACCCGGAAACGACCAAGTGGGCGATGGGGTGCTTGTGCCCGAATTCTAAACCGCCCAAACCGCCGCGGGTTCGGCCCTATGGGGCCCCGACCGAAATGAATTCGCCCCACCCGTTTCCCTGCCCGCGCCCACACCCCAAAAAGGGGTTCGGATCCATGCCGGCAAGCTCCGGGATGAAACTGGCGGTCACCCTTTTGGGGGCCACCCTCGGCATGCTTGGGGGCATCAACATGGCGCATGCCGACAAAAAAACGGCCCTCGAGCATTACGAACGGGGTACGACCGCGTACAACCTTGGCCGCTTCGAAGACGCGATTACCGAGTACCAAAGCGCCTACGAGTCTCACCCCGCGCCCGAGTTTCTTTTTAACATCGCGCAAGCATACCGGCAGCTCGATCGCTGTGAACCCGCGACTTTTTTCTACAAGCGGTACTTGTCCTTGAAACCCCAAGCGAAGAGCAAAAAGGAGGTCCTCGGCCGCATTGCCGAGCTCGAGGCACGCTGCCAAAACAAAAAAGCACTCCAAGATCGCCCCCCCTCGGGAACCGAGGCGCCATCCACCGACGCCCAGCCGGGTGAAACATCGCCGCCACCGGCATCAACCGACAAAACATCCCCCCCAAAGGAACCGGACGCGACGCAAAAAACGAAGGGCCAAGAGCCTCATGGGTCCGCCCAGCTGAGGGACGTCCAAAAGCCCCAGAGGCAAAACCGGATAGGCGCCTTCGTCGAAGGGGGGCTGGCCTTCACTGAGATCGGGAATCTGTCGGTGCCGGCTCAGTTCACACTGCGTATGGGCGCCTCTTACCGCATTCCATGGGGTCGCTTCACCCTCGATCCGGGCGTGATATTCAGCCTTACACCCCTGCCCTTCGAATTCGACACCAAAGGAACAGCCACCATGACCAGCGCTCTTGCCAACCTGACCGCGAGCTACCGCATCGGCCTTTTTCGCATCCGACTCGATGGCGGAGCGGGTGCCCTTTTGATGTTCGGCCTCAAAGAAGGCAATCCGCTGACCGTCAGCGGCCAAAGCGAAAGCGTCGTGGTTTTGGTCCAGCTTCGGACCGGGTTGGGCGTTGACTTCGAATTGACCCCATCGCTACTGGCCAGTTTGTCGCCCGCGGTCCTTTCCTGGAGTCCCACAGGCAACACCTTCCAAGAGGGCCTGGACAGCATCTTGCGTTTCGAAACGATGGCGGGCTTGACCTACGTCTTTTGAGCCGGGCGTTTTCGCTCGAGCGCCCAATCGTAAACCTTTTCGTAACGCCTCGCTGAGGGCCCCCAGCTCGAATCCTTCTTCATAGCCTGCACTTGCATGGCCCGAAACAAGGCCGGGTTATTGCGGTAAATGCCCACCGCCCAGGAAACGGTGTCGACAACCGCGTCCACGGTGAGGTCCCAAAACTTAAAACCCGTCCCGGTCCCTCGGTCGGGATCACATTGTTCAACGGTGTCGTCCAGGCCGCCGGTCGCCCGCACGATGGGCAGCGTTCCGTACCGTTGGCTGTAAAGCTGGTTAAGGCCACAAGGCTCGAACCGGGAAGGCATCAAAAACAGATCGGAAGCGGCCTCAATGCGGTGGGCCAAGTCTTCGTTGTAGCCAATCCATGCCCGAAAGTGCCCTCCGCCCCAGCTGGATCGATGCCGAAGGTAGTTGGTCAGGGCCTCATCTCCGGTTCCGAGCATCACAACCTGGGCGTCTTGCTCCAAAATTCGTTCAAGGGCCTTCACCATCACGTCTGTTCCTTTTTGAAAGTTCAAACGAGAGATATTGCTGATCAACGGAACGTCCGCGCGTTCTTCCAGGCCAAGCTCACGTTGAAGCGCGAGCTTGCAGGCACGTTTGCCTTGTAGGTCTTGGGGGCCATAGGGCATCGGCAAAGCAGGATCGGTACGCGGATCCCAGGCCTCCACGTCGATACCATTCAGGACCCCCACCAAGTCAGCCCCCCGAAAGCGCATGGCCTCGTGAAGGCCGGCCCCCCCTGGCTCGGTTCGAATCTCTTGGGCATAACGAGGCGACACCGTGGTCAGCATGGTGGCGTGATACAGGCCACCCTTGAAGGGGTTCAACTTTCCGTAGTCCTCGAGTCCGTCGGGCTTCAGGACCTCCCGTCCCACCCCCAAGATGTCGACGCCTTCTGCCGGAAACCGAGGCTGATGGGCCATGTTGTGGATGGTCATCACCGAAGCGGTCCGCAAAAAGGGATGCTCAGACTCCACCGTGTTGAGCATGATCGGAATGAACCCGGTCGGCCAGTCGTGGACGTGGACAAGGTCGGGGACAAAATCGAGGGCCCGACACAGCTGAAAAGCCCCACGACAAAGCAAGCCGAACTTCGCAAGTCCCAGCAGGCTGTCGTCGCAGCCGTCGTAGACCTGGGTGCCCCCAAAAAGCGCATCGTGCTCCAAAAAATAGATCGGCACTTCTGAGCCAGGGATCTCGGACACACACACTGCGCACCACGCCTGCCCTTGCCCCAGGGGAACACCCAAAGGGTCCGGCAGACACGTGAGCGTGTCGCGCTCAATCCAGGCGTAGCGGGGAATGAGCACCCGAACATCGTGGCCGAGGGACGCCAACGCCTTCGGCAGAGCCCCCACCACATCACCCAAACCCCCAGCCTTGGCAAAGGGCGCGCATTCCGAAGACACAAACAAGATCCGCATCGGTTCGGGGTGCACTCAAGCGGAATTTACGTACACTTTCCAGTCACATCGCCCCCCCTCGCGTGCTGAGGGCCGCGGGCGACGGACATACCCCCTACGCTAAGCCACTTCGGGCAGGGTTTTGGTGTTCTTCTCGGAGTGGCTGCTCCCGTCAAAACGCATCAGCACCCCTTTTTTGTCCGATTTTGTGGCCAGCACCACCGGTCGGCGCCAGATCTTCTGGATGTTCTCCAAGGTGTCCCGTGCCCAGTCTTGCTGAAGATCGATGCCGTCGTGGGCATGGCGAATCAGAAGCTCTCCTCGATTTTCCCAGTTGCCGTCGACCACATCGATGACCGGGTTCCCGAAATTCGTGAGGCTGGTCAAAAGCTTGGACTTGATCTCTTTGAATTCCCGCGACTGAATTTCCCAGTTCCCGTTGTTCCGGTTCATGCCATAGGTGAACATCTTCTGTTCTCGGGCAAAATCCTCGGTGAGAAACTCATCGATGAAGGTGACGTCGTTGTACAGCTTCCGGACCTCAAAGATCTTTTGTCGGCCAAGCCCGGTCTGTTTGTCCCAACGCTTGCGGGTCGCAAAGTCGTCACACTCATCCCATTCTTTGCCAAACTGCCCCTTGTTCCAGCGTTCTTCGATGTTCTTGAACAGCTCCAGACCCAGTTTGTACGGATTGATCCGGCCCGGCGACACGCCCATCGTCGAGGAATGGCTATCGGCATAGTCCACCAATTCTGAGTCTTTGAGCGCGCGCTTGGTCATGATGGAGGAGTGCCAGTATGAAGCCCAGCCTTCGTTCATGATCTTCGTCTGCCCTTGAGGCGCAAAATAGTAAGCCTCTTCGCGAACGATATCGAGGCAGTCCTGTTCCCAAAGTTCGAGGGGCGCATGCTCCAAAATGAAAGACAAGACGTCTCGAACCGGTCGCTCCGGAAAACGTTTCTTCCGCTTGGCTTCTTCCTCAATTTTTCGGCGCTCTTCGTCAATGAATTCGCGTGGATTGACGTAGTCTCGAAGGTAGGAGCGATCCGTAGGAATCAGCCGTACGGTCTTCTCCTCGGCGCCTTCATCCGAGATGGGAATGGGCGCCAAACGCTTGCGCTTTTCGAAAAGCGCGCGCTGGTCGATCAGGTTCTCGATGCTCAGACAGCGGTCCAGGAAAGCCTCCACCGGGTCTACACCATGTTTGTCCATATAGCGCCGCACGCGGGCCGCGTGGTTGGCCATCTGGTCCAACATGCGCCGATTGGTATTCGAAAAATAGTAGTTGTTCTTGAAGAAATCGCAGTGACCGTATACGTGGGCCATCACGAGTTTTTGTTCCATCACGCTGTTGGACTCGATGAGATAGGCGTAACAGGGGTCCGTGTTGATCACGAGCTCATAGATCTTGGAGAGCCCGTACTCGTGGCTCTTCGCAAGCTGCTCAAACTCCATGCCAAATTTCCAGTGCGGGTAGCGGGTGGGAAAACCGCCGTAAGCGGCCACCATGTTCATCTCGTCGACCGAGACCAGCTCAAACAGAACCGGGAAACAGTCGAGACCAAATTCATCGGCGTAGCCACGAATTTCTCGTTGCATTTCCACCAAATGGGGAGGGAGCGTCATAGCGTCATGCTAGCTTTTTCGGGCCGGCGCGGCCAGCCCACGGGCCCCTCCCCGAGGCCGTTGGGCCTGAGCCCCTCCAAAAGGGCAAAAACCACGAGCGAAAAGCACCCTTGAGGCCTTGGTTCCCGTCGACCATCGGTGGTAGGACAAAGGGCGCAAAGAATGGGGCACACCCGAGGTGGGTGCGCGCTCAGACGCGTTCTGAATCGCCGTGCGGATCGTCCACACTGCAGACTGGCATCTCGGTCAAACCCTTCACGGTGTTGCGCGGACCTACGAACACCGTGCCTTTTTGGCCTGGCTCATCGACCAACTCGAAGAACAAGAAGCCGACGCCCTCGTCGTCGCCGGAGACATTTTCGACAGTGCAAGCCCACCCCCCGAGGCCCAGCGCATGTACTACCGCTTTGTCGCCGAGTGCCGGCAGCGGCTCCCCAAGCTCGACCTCTTGATCCTGGGTGGCAACCACGACTCACCCGCCCGCTTGGACGCACCGGCTGAGGTCCTCACAGCCCTCGGGGTCGAAGTCCGGGGCGGACTTCACGTTCAACCGGGCGGCGACGCGCTTCAAAAAAGCATCGTGCCTCTGTTCGACAGGCGGGGCGACGTCGGCGCATGGGCCCTCGCAGTACCCTTTTTGGGTCGCCGGGTCATTTCGGCGCTCCACAAAGAAATCGCGCCCGCCCCGGGCACCGACCCCGGGCTTTTTACCGAAAACCAGGCCCCTTGGGTCTCGGACCCCGCCCACGAAGAACTGGTCCGCGCCTTCCGGCACCTCTACCGTGAACTCAGCGTCCACGCCGAAAAGCGGCGGGTCCCAGGCCAGCCCCTCATCGCCACCGGCCACTGTTATATGGCCGGCGGACTCCTGTCCGAAATGAGCGAACGCAAGATCCAAGTCGGCAACCAACACACGCTCCCGAACGATATCTTCCCGAGCACTTTAGCCTACGTTGCGCTCGGGCACCTGCATCGGGCCCAGGCCGTCGCGCCCCACATCCGATACTCGGGTTCGCCCATTCCGCTGTCGATTCGCGAGCGCCACTACGAGCACCAGGTTCTGGTCGTAGATTTCGCGCAGGAGACCCTTCGTGAGGTTCGTTCCCTTTTGGTTCCAAGAGCGGTTGACATCCGAGCCATTCCCGAAGAGCACGCGCCCCTCCCCGAGGTCCTCAGGCAGCTTCAAGCCCTGCCCCGCGGCCAAGGTGTACCCGAACCGGCAAGACCACTGGTGGAGGTGCGGGTTCAGCTGACCTCAACCTATCCTCGACTTCGCCAAGATGTAGAAGCCGCACTCGAGGGCGCCCACGTACGTCTCCTCCGAATCGATGCGACACACCCAGAGGCAGAGCCGGCAAGGCGAACGCCCAGGCGCCAAGAGCTCAAGACCCTCTCGCCCGACCAGGTTTTCCATGCGGCGTACCAGCGCCATCGGCCGGGCGAGGTTCCCAAGCCGCTTCTTGGTCTTTTTCACGACATTGTCGAAAACCTCGATAGGCCAGAACAGCCATGAAAATCCTCGCGGTGCGCGGAACCAATTTGGCAAGCATCCCCACCTTCGAAATCAATCTGGCGGATGGCCCCCTCAGCCAAACACGAATCTTTGCGATCACCGGCCCCACCGGAGCCGGCAAAAGCACCGTCCTGGATGCGATCTGTTTGGCTTTGTACGATCGCACCCCGAGGCTCTTGGGCGCCCGCGACACCCAAACCCGCGAGCTCGAAATCCCCGGGTCAGATCCCAGGTCCATCATGCGCAGAGGAACCGTCGAGGCCCAAGCCCAAGTCGATTTCGCCTCTCGCTCTGGCCATCCCTTTCGAGCCACCTGGGAGGTGTGGCGCGCACGAAAAAGGACCGACGGACGAATCCAAAACCAGCGCATGCGTCTTGAATGCCTTCGGACCGGCACCGAACTTTCGGGGGACACCAAGACCCAAACTTTGGAACTTATTCGAAAGGAAATCGGACTTTCTTTTGACGAGTTTCGCCGAGCCATCCTTTTGGCCCAGGGCGATTTTGCCGCCTTCGTCGACGCCAAGCCCGACGAACGGGCGGCGCTCCTTGAGGCCATGACGGGCACCGAGCTTTATGCCCAGATCTCCGAAGCGGCGTTTTTGCGGGCCAAAACCGAACGCGAATCGCTAGAAACCCTAGAGATTCGAGAACATGCGCTCGACGTGCTCGACCCGGAGGCCCAGGCGAAACTTGAGGCCGAAAAGGCAGCGCTCACCGACACGAAAAAAAAGCTCCACGGCGAGCTCGAAGCCAACCGAAAAGCCGTCTTCTGGCACGACAAACGCCGCCTGCTGCAAGACGAGCTCCAAAAGGCGGTGGCCGAAGAGCGGGCCTGCCTTGAGGCATGGCAAGACCTCCAAAAGATTCGAACGGAGCTGGACCTGGGCCTCGAGGCCCAAAAGATGCGCGCAGCAGCAGAGGCGGAAACTGAAGCCAAAGAAACATGTCAGCGCCTCGCGCAACAAGAACAGGCCCTAGAGGGTCAAGTCCGCCAGCAAAAAGAAACAAACCAACGCGCTCAACAAGAGATGAAAAAGGCCAAAAAAGCACTCGAGGCCTTACAGCAAGAACAACATCATCTGGCGCCAGACATCGAACGCGCTAAGAGCCTCGATCTCGAAATTGAAAACGCGGCGAAAGCCCTCAAGAAGGCCGAGGAAGATGAGCAGAGGTGTCAAAAACGCCACCAACAGCTCACAAAAAAGGGCGAGCAACTTCTACACACCCACCAAACCCTTGAGGCGCAGGTCATGCGTCTGTCCCAAGAGCAAGTCCGGCAAGAGGGAACGCGCCCGCTCGCTGAGCAATGGCCGAGGTGGCAAGAAGCCCTTAGGCGCTCTACTGCGCTGGACGCCAAAAGGATCTACGCACAAAAAAAAGCCGACAGCCTTCGGGCCGATCAACGCAAAAACGACAAGCACCGCCAGGCGCTGGAAGCCGACTTCAAAACCGTGGACGCCCAGGGAACGCGGATGGCCGGCGAGATCAAACAGCTGCAAAACGCACTAGACGACGCCCGAAGGCAAGCCGGACCCCAAGAACTTCGACACGCCCTGGCCTGTCTCGAGCGCGCCCGCTCAACCATCGACCGGATGCTCGATCTTTCGGCCGAAGCCCGGCGTCTCGAAAACACGGAGGCCGACTGCAAAAAGAGACGAAAACTTGAGGTCAAAATGGGCCACCAAGCGCGCCGAGAGCTGAGCGCCGCCGAAGAACAAAGGCACAAGCTCCAAACCCACCTCGATGCCTTCGGACCTCAGTTCCGGATAGACCGCCTCCAAGAGGAGCTCATCCAGCACCGAGATAAACTCCTTGGGCCCGAAAAACCATGTCCTTTGTGCGGTTCGCAACAACACGAGCTCGATCAAGCGGCAACTTCGACCGTCAAGTCCATCACCCGTGCCGAACCGCGACTAGAGAAACAACAACGCAAACTCATCGAGTACGACCGCCAGATCGCATCGCTTCGAGAGTCGGTGCGAGGCTACGAACGCGGAGCCACCATGATGCACCGCGCCCAAGCGCAGACGATTCAGAGACTGTTTCGGACCCTCGCGGAGTGGAACACACTTCGGGAGCAAATTCAGCTTCTGTGGGTCGACTCCCCGCTCCTTGCCCAAAAAGACATCGCAACCTTAGGGTGCCACTTTCCCAAAGACCCGGGCCTGGTCGCAGACCCCAAGGACATGAAAGAAGCCAAAGCGCGGCTTGCCCGAGCCTCAAAGACCATCCAGGACCAAGCGCTCGCCTCGGAAGCCGTGGATGGAGCCTTGGCCCAAAAAAGAGCGGCCCTCGACCCCATCCGTGAAAAGGCCGCCAAGCTCACAGAAACCATGGAACGCACCCAAGAAAAGGCCACTCAACTCGAAATAGCCATCGCCGCCCAAGACTTGGAATCGAAGTCCGCCGAAAAACAACAAGAACATGCCCTTCGCAACCTCGACACCGTGCTTGAGCCCTGGCCTGACTGGCGTGCCCTTTTGCAATCCGGCGCCCTAAACGAGACCCTCCATCAGGCGGTCCGCGCCTGGACCACCCTAAATCAAGAGAAAAAACACGCCGAGGCGCGCCTCCAAGAAAGCATGACTGAGCTGAAGCTGGCCAAGCCCGAATGCGTTCGGGCTGAAAACGATAGGGAGCAAGCGCAAGCGACCCGAAAGGCCGTAGGCCAAGAACACACCCGTCTGGTCCAGGTGCGCGCCGCATTGCTGGGCGGCCGCTCGGTCGAGGACATCACCAAAGACCTCCGCCACAAAATGGAACAGCAGAAGGCCTTGACCGAATCCTTGGCGGAAGTCCAATCCCGAGAGGCCCAGTCGCTGTGCGAACTCGTCGCCCAGCGACAAAGCAACACCCGAGCAACCCAGGCGGCAAACGCCAGGCGTGCGCGCTGTATCGCCCGCACCACCCATGAGCTCGAAGACACCCAGATTCAAGACCGCACCCAGCTTCACGCCCTCCTAGAGCGCGGCGCCCCATGGTTCGAAACCCAGCGGTCGGTCGTACAGAACACCCGATCGGCCCTCGAAAGGGCACGGGCCACAGCCCAAGATCGAAAAGACAGACTCGAACAGCACCATACATCCGGAGCGCCGGGGCAAGACGCAAAACAGAGCTGCCAGGCGCTCCACACCAACGAAAAATGGCTCACCCGGACCATCGCCAAAATCGCCCAACTCGACGAAAAACTTCGCGCAAACGCAATGCGACGCGAAAAACGGGCGAAACTCGAACCCCAAATCGCAGCCCAAAAAGCGATGGTCGCCCTCTCCTCAGAGCTCAACACCCTCATCGGCGCACGCGACGGGAAGAAATTTCGAACCTTTGCCCAAAGCCTCACCCTCGATGCGCTGCTGGAGCAAGCCAACAACCACCTCAACGAACTGAGGCCAAGATACAAACTCGAACGGGTTTTGAGCCACGATATGGAACTTCAGGTTTTGGACCGCGATATGGGGAACGAGGTCCGTTCGCTGTCGACGCTCTCGGGCGGCGAACGTTTTTTGGTTTCCCTCGCCTTGGCGCTCGGCCTGTCTTCTCTGTCTTCAAGCAACATCCGCATCGAGTCCCTATTTATCGATGAAGGCTTTGGGAGTCTCGACCCCCACTCACTCGAACTGGCCATCGCCGCCTTGGATCAACTGCAAGCAGGCGGACGTACGGTGGGCCTCATATCCCATGTACCCGAGCTTGCGGAACGCATCGGGTATCAAATTCGCGTGGAGCCCATCAAACCGGGCAAAAGCCAAGTTCACGTCGTTTCTTAGCGATCTCAAGTTGCTGCTGGCCGAGGGAGCCAAGCGTCTATTCGAATCCACGCCATTTCCAAGAAGCCTGCCCTCATGCCGGACTGGGCGCAAAGTGTTTCTCAAGAAAGTCTATGATATCGCGAGATTCCGGCATCCATTCGATCTGCCCATCATCGTGGACAATACGAAGGACCGGCACACGCGCTCGGCCGGTGGCCTCAACCAGCGCCTGCCGTGCCACGGGGTCTTGGTCTACATCGTGGATTGGGATTTGAATGCCAAGCTTCTTGATCGCCGAAACGACCCGCCGACAAAAAGGGCACCACGACGTGTGGTATAGAGAAATCGAAGAATTGGCCACCAGCGCTCCTTGCAAACGACCGTAGACACAGTGTCGTCTGTCTACACTCGAATGTGCCACAAAACCCAACCGAACCAAACCTACGACCGGTAGTCCACAGTGGGTCCGCGAGGGCCATTCGCCTCACCCACGACGCCCACACACCCCTGCCGTGCGACTGTCCGCAGTGGGCAAAACCAAAGTCCCGACAAAAGTCGATGGTCAGCGCCGACCTCTTGTGGGGGCAAGCGAGGATGCGCGTCGGTTCTTTGCCTAGTGCCCGCCCTCTAACGTGCCCAGCGGAACCAACAATAAAGGTCACAAACATTGCACTTGTGGGTTTATGGCGAAGCGCTGTTGTGCTAACCCCACACCCTATGGGAAATACCTGTGGGTTGCGTCTTTGGGGCCTTGTGGGCTCGATGCTGTTCTTCCTGACTCATGAGGGACTTGGCGCCCAGCCTCAAGGAGCGGGTGCCCCACAGAGTGTCCCCACCGCACCTCACGAAACCGTCCAAGGGCGCGTCGAAGACCCCGGACCAATCCCACACCACTCGGGAGACATCGTCTGCGACCTTCCGTACCCCCTTCATCGGGGTTGGAACTTCATCGCGTCCCGCGCTTTGGTACACACGCGCACAGAGGCGCGGCTCGAAGCCCACGAACTGCTTTTTTTTGTACTGAATGAACCGAGACCGGAAGGCTCCGGGAGTTCTCTCGAAAGCACCATGGCTCATCGCACGCCGCTCGGCTTGTGGGTCTATGCGGAAGATAAGTTGACTTTACCCCTACCCACTCGCTTGCATCCCCCCACAAAACCTATGGATGATGGTGAGGCGTGGCGCCTATTGGGCATCGAAAAGGCATCGGTCTATACCGACTCACAGACCAAAAAGGCGATGCGGTGGAATGGGGGGACACAAGACTGGCAAGCCGTGTCGCCCGGGCAGTTCCTCCGCGCCGGTGAGGGCGTCTTCGTCAAGCCGCCCGCAAGCCAACACGAAGTGCATCTTGTCCATGTCGACACCGGTTTTTTTTCGGCCGGGTCCCTCCCTATCGACGGCTGCCCAGGCCACCATCAAGACCAGGGGCACGCGGTGCCCACCGGAACCCCAGATCCACGGTACAACTATGAGCGGGCGCTTCGAGAACGTGAAAGCTTGGTGCGCTGGACCGAGATCGAGCCCCGTGAGGATGCCGCGCCTTACTACTATGCGGACTACGCGCCGCTTGTGGGGTCGACCAAGGGCGCGTACCAGGTTGAGTATCAGCCACACGCTTCTGGGCAAGATGGCGACGGACTCCATGAGGGCTCGTTTGAAGACCTAACAGCCCAAGATTCGCGCTACTTGGCGAATTTTGAACGGGTCTGGGCTTACACCTTGGGCATCGCGTTGGCGCAGACATCACGCGAAACGGAAAAAGCCGCAAAGACCGGTGCGAAGGCGCGACAGGCGCTGGCGCAGGCCCGCTACCTATGCAGCCGTGCGGTGGTAGACCCGCAAGATCAATCGAAGATTCGAGGATGGCACTTTTCATGGAATACGTCGGGAGACACGTGGAAAGATGCACGCCTGGTCGCCGGCGCGACCGCCTGGGCAATCCATGGCCTCGGGGTCTTTCTCAGCTCTTCCGCCTACCAGGACTTGGAGTCCGAGGCCGAAAAGGCATGGTTCAAAAACTGCTACGATGGGGCCGTTCTTGGCTTGCTCGACCATCGACGGCGACTGAACGAAAATAAGGAGCGGGTGTCGGTCATGACTGCCGGTTGGACCACCCTTGGGTTGGCCAAGGCAGCCTCTCCGGCTGCGATTCGTGCCGCACATGGCGCCGCACTCAGGACGGCAGGCAACGACCCCATCCCACCGACCGAACGCTGGTCTTATTACAGCGTGTTAGACGCCATCGGCTACGATCACTTTGGCGAGCCACCCACCCTCAACGTTTGCCAAGAAGAACCCGGCGTCAACTGCTACAATCTCCCTTTCACCGACGAAGCCTGGCGTCCCCGGCCCATCTCCCAAAAGACGTGGCACGTGCTTCGTACACCCCACAAGTCGACCCACGTCGTGACCGAGCACAACCTCGACACGCTGAGCGTCCTCAACCATGCCCTTGCCCATGCCGATGTCCTGAAACTTGAGGACCCGGTTGCCCTCGAACAGTGGCGAGACGAACTTCGGCGTGGCCTTTTTGAAACGTTGTGGGACGACAACAACTGGATTCATGAATTCGAAGCACGGGTTGCGGGCGATCTGCCTGTTCACCCGTGGATCTACGAAGGACTCCGGGACCGAAATCTGGGACGAGTGCTGACCGGGGGGGCATGGGTGACCGACGACTCCGGCGTCCAGCGCATTGAGCGAAGCCCACACTCCGCTATCGACAACTGCAGCTGGCTATCCTTGTCGGTCGATCACCGCGCACTCCTGACGGCTGATCTTGAAAACCCCGGTCGCCCCGCCTATGTGGATCGCCTGGCACAGTGCCTTCGCTACACCGTGGCGCAGTACGCCAAGACACTGGGTTTTGAAAACGACGCTGAACGTTACTACGGAACCCACTACTTCCAAAACAGCTTTCGAGACGCTTACATCGCCCCCAGTGAACTGCAAGCTTCGTCTTACCACCTAGAAGCCACCATGGGGCTCATCTTGGGGCTCATTCGTTTTGTCCAAGCCCATCCCACACATCCGTGGGCCCCCGACTTCCGAAAAGAAGGCCTCGCGCTGTGGACAGAAGCCCAGCGCTTCGTTCGAGATCACGGCTTTGCCTATTCGAGCCGGCGGATCCATAACCTGTCGACGCTCTTGCCTTCGAGCACGGCCATCCTTTGGTACATCGACGTCTTTGAGTCCATCGCCTCGTTGGATACGGACACCCACGACGCAATTTTTCTTACGTCCTCGCCGAATCTTACGCCCGCGCAAAAAACCGTTGCCGATGTGACCTCCTGGTTTGGCCCGGACGCCAACTTTTTGAGCGCCTTGGGCCTTGGGAGCAGCAGTCCGGGCTATGCCCTTCAAATAGACAACCAACCGATACTCTCTTTGGACTCGGAGCACTGTCCCTTTTTTGCTCAGGCACCCCTGCCCGACGGATGCACACCTTTAAGCGCAATGCCCACGCTTGATTTGGACAACCTGCCGGCTCACTTTCGGATGGAGGTTGGACTACCCTTTGCCAGCCTTCCTTCGGTCGATGTCACCGTCCATGCGTTGAAGGAAACCGAAGAGTCCTTGTATTTGGATGCCTCTCTTCGCCTCTGTGATTCCACGGTCGAATCCTGCGCTACACCGCACATGAACCTCGCGGCCCTTGGCGCCCAAATGGCCTTTCTTTCCACCTGGACCATGCTCATCCAACCTTTCGGAGCCGGCGGACCAAGCTTCGCGCAGGGTACAGACTTGAACCGGAGCCCCTTCGGAGCGGGTGGACAAAGCCTTGCCCAGGAGCTGAACATGAACGGCCCTTCTCTTGGGGCCGACGGAATGGCCCCAGCCGGGGAAATGGGTGCTCAACACCTGAGCTTGTTGTATGTAGGCGCCTATGCAGCCGCGTTGGCGCCGACCATCGCTTACCTCGCTTTGGTGTGGTCCGATTTCGAGAGACCCACGATCCAAAAAACGTTCGATTCCGCGATCCTGTTCGTCGTCGGCACCGTCTTCCACGCCGTAGACATGCGAAGACGCAGAATCCGCCAGGTGGACTACGTGTTCCCTCGCCTCCTTGTCCTCAGCGTCCTCAAAAACCTTGCCTTCATTTCTATAGGCATGCTCATCGCCAAAGGCACTGTGGGGTTTTTTGTGCCCCCAGAAACCGAACCTGAGATCGAAATTGACCCTCCCGAGGAGGATTCGCGGGAGAGCGGACGCGTCCGAATCACCTGGCCTCGCACGGACGGCGAACTATGGTCCCCGCTCCCCGGCCTCAATGAAGCCACGCTGACTGCGTTCCCCTGAACTTGGACGTCGCCCTCATTCATAACCGACGACGTGGAGCGCATGGTTGAAAACGATCGTCCCCAGCCCACGATCGGTGACCCGAAAGGTCGGCTGGGTGTTTGGCACGTAGGCCACCACCGCTTCCGCAGACTTGGTGATGCTTCGGGTTCTTGACAAATCCAGGAAGCGCACAAACTCATAGGCGTCCATACCATCCACCAGGGCTTTCACGCGGCCGCCGCGCTCCAGCAGCAACAGGATGTACCCATACTTGGTATGAAATTGAACCGCACCCTTGCCCCCTTTTTCTTCAATGAAACGGCGCATCTCTTGGATGCCGTACTCCGTCGATCGGCCGAGTAAGGCGTCCTCGGGTTCATTCGAGGACGAAGGCGGGGCCTCTGCCAGAGTCTTTTGAGGCGCATTGCGGGCGATCGTCTTCAGGTGTTCGGTGAGGGCGAGACCTCCTTTTTGATAGATCTGGAAGGTGTTTCGATCACCCGCGGGCTCCACCAACCCTGCTTCCGCCAATTCAAGCAAGAGGTCGGGCATCGTCTCTTGCCACACCGGGAAGTCCTCCTGCAAGTCAACCAGGTTGGCCTGGCCTTGATGCAGTCGCTCGATCACCATGATCTTCGCAATGGATCCAAATTGGCGGACCTGCTGGACTGCATCTTGTTGCCCAACAAGTTCGCCAGAGAAGGTCGCCTCGAGGTAGGCGATGATGGGCTCAAGGGCCTCACCATTCAATGAAAACTGTGCGTCCAACGTGACGCGCGTTTCTCCGGTCAGTTTTGAGATGAAACCGGCCGTGTGGAGTGCCTTCAACGTGTTGAGAAGAGGGCCACGCGCAAGTCCCGTCGACTCCAGAAGCGAAAGACCCCACTGGGGACCGAAGCGATGGAGCATGCCTAAGATCAACAACGCCCCCTCGCGCCCCAGCGTTTGGAGGGCCTGCTCCGGTATCTCTCGGATCGGCATCTTCTGGGATGCGTCGGCCAAGATTTTTTCAAGGAACGCCGGCAAAGAACCGCCATGGTCTCGCTGGATATGGAGCGTACCGTCATCCGCCAAAACAACCAGCTTCGATTGCATCAGCTGCCGGGCCACATCCGCCGTTTCCTCAGGATTTCTTGGCAAATCCGTCCTCAATTGCCGAATCGTACGGGGCTTGTCACTCACGCGTTCAAGAATCAATTGCGCAAGAGGACTACGGAAGGCGTTCATCACTCGGTCCGGCGAAGGCGTACCTTCGCGGGTTTTTGGAAAAAGTTGCCTGAAATACTTGATGCTTTTTTGGATTTCGGCGGTGTGTAGAGAAACCAATTCGTCGGGCGAAAGAATATTTCCCTCGTGCTCAAACCACAGGCCCCGAGTGGCGGTCGCGGCCCTGCCCGCAGACAGCCCCGCGAGGACATGAAACCGGGCCCGAGGAAGCGGTCCGTGCCGGCTCAAAATCTTCAGGATGATCCAGGTCTCTTCCGGGAAGTGCTCGAAGTCTTGCCCTTTGTGCCATGTCGACGTGCGAGCCCCTTCGACCAGGGTCTCGATGGTGCCGGCCAGGGTCAGCTTCCGATTGGGGTTCAGCGACAGGAGGCTTCCATCGGTGGTTCGCACCACAAGCTCGGCTTTCTCGAGCGCGGCCACATGCGCCTCAACCCGATGAGAGAAAGATAGAAATTTCGATTGGAGACTGTTGAGGCTCTGAGCGCCAGCGCTCAACTGATGAAGGATCTGAAGTTTCTCGTCTTCGAGCAAGGACAGTTCGTCGGCAAGGGCCACCTTGCCCGGGCTCTGACCAGGGTAAAGATCGTTGAGATAGGACACCACGCGCAAGAGCCCTTCGGCATGAAGAGAAATGAACCTCGAAACCTGGTAAGGTGAATGCCTTTGTTCTTCGCCGGTGATCAATTCGGCCTCGGCGAGCTGAACCCCGAGCGGCGGTTTACCTACGAATGGATCGTTTCCGGTGATGTCCCAACTACGGCCTGTATCCATCGTACCAAAGTTGCTGAGCGCATTCAGAAGCGGCAAGGCCGCAGGATTTCTCAAGGCTTCTATGGCCTCGGCAATCTTGGGCGGCATGGCAACCGACCTAGCGTGAGCAGTCCTGAAGAAAGCAACAAGAGCAAGGCCTCGATGGTCTTCAATTTTAAATGTATTCCGCGCGCTCTCAAACAAAAGCCCCGCGGACAACAGTTCTTGAACGTAACGCTCAACGGGCACACGCAAGAGTCCTAGCTCCGCGTGCAGCGTCGACAGGGAAGAAGGCTTCTGACGCACAAGCTCTACGATTCTTCGTTTGACGGGATCGACCAAGTGAGCAAGCTGGGTGCGGTAAGGGTAGGCGCCGACCGTTTCGCCAGGGTAAAGATCCCTGAGGTAATCCACAAGCGCCTGGATTCTTCCTTCAACGAGGACCACGGTGGCGTCGTCAGTGACACCCTCTTTGGCCCCGGTCTCCACCGAAACAGCACCCGCGGATTCGAGGGCTCTTAAAGTGTGCCAGTAGTCCCAAAACCTGGTTGAGCCTCGAAGGGTTCGGACCGTCGTCGGCCCCGACCCGGCCAACACTTCGACAGTATGGAGTCCCCCTTCTTCGTTGAGGGCCCGAAGCAGACCGTCTGGATCAAAGTCCCGAGGGCCCGGGGCTGGCGGCGGCGGCGGCGGCGCTTTCGGAACTTCTTGGTTGTCGACGATATCGCGGTTTTCCTTGGTTTTCGGGGCCTGGGGGCCCTTACGCCCGCCGGCATGCGTGGCGGCGTCGGCGTTGAAGTAGGTGCCCAAGACAAAGTTTCGCATCCAAAGATTCCACTCGGTCGTCAGGAGGGCGGGGTGGAGATCTCGAAGCTCGAGGTACCACTGCCAAAGGGGATGGTCGGCCAAAAAGGCATCCACAACTTCCGATCTGGGGACTTTGGTGTCCAGAGCATAAACCGGAATCATAGGTTGGTCATCCAGGGCGCTTGGCAGTTGGGGAAGGACGATATCCAAAAAGCCTGGATCTTCTGCACCTGGGATGTCGGAGAGGGCGTAGATTTCTTTTTCGAAAAGATAGATTTTGTCGAGGTCGAACGCGTGTGAAGTGGCGTCGACCCGAGGGGCATTGTACAGGGGTACTTGGCTTCGAATGTGCGCCTCGCTTTTGAATGCGGTCCACTCCGCCCAGGGGGTCTTGGGGAGGACTCGGTCCATAAAGACATCCTCGGCTGAGACCCAGCCGGAAAAAGTCCATGCGTTTTGCCAATCTTCAGGAAGCCGATCGACGACAAAAATGGTTGAAAGCAGCTGGGTGGGTTCGGTGAGAACCAGCCCCAGGGTCACCGCGAGTCCGTGACCAAGACCGGCTGTTTTGGGATCGATGCGCAACAGGGCCTCGAACGCTTTCACCAGACCCTTGTCGGTGCGGATCTGGGTGCCCACCGTGTGTTGTCCGGGTGCCTTAGGCGATGAAGAACTTCTCGGCAAGCGAAGCATGCTGGAGGCGAGCACGCGGTCCACCGTTTGCCCCTGGCCATGGAAGTACGGCTGGACGGCTTCGGCCCAACCGCCAAGAACGCCCCCCGGCGCCACGAGGACGTTTGCTTCTTCGACCGCGTCGATGAGTGCGGTCTCCGGTTCGGAGCCATAGCCTCGTTCAGAGAAGATGTCATGGACGTCGAGAAACCAGATGACCGCGGTGCTGGAGGGAAGCACCGTAGAAAGGTCCTGAATGCGCTGGCTGGAGTACACAAACCCGTGGTCACGGACAAACGTTGGGCCTCGGCCCATAAGCCCAACGCTTCATCGCGAAAGTACGGCGTCTTCGTGGCCTGGGGATAAGCATCGGCAAACCTCAGAAGGCCTGCAATCAGCCCCATGGTGGCCTCAAGATGGTAGGAAGACGCCTGAAGTGCGCTCGGCTGAATATAGGCGTCTTGGAAGGCGTTCTGGAAGTAGTGCGCCCCGCGATAAGTCGGGATTTCGGGACAAGAAGCACCGGCATCGCCACAAGCAGGGGCCCCAAACGGCAAGTCTTTGATAAAGCGACGCGAGGTATAATCAAGACACCGCTCAAGTTTTGAAGGGTAGTCTGCTGCCGGGCCCTCATGGGTCCGTTGGTCGAGACTTGGGTAGTCCACAGCAAGGGCGAGCCAGCTACAGTTGTCGATGGCGGTGTGGGTGCTGGGTTGAAACTGAAGGGCGCCAGACGCATCCCGGTGAAGTTCACCCCCGGTGATCACCCGGCCTATGCGATCCTCATCGTCCCAAAGCGCATGAAAAATGCCGTCTCGGAGCTTGTCTCTCCAGCGCACGAGGTCCTGCTGGTCGTCGAGTCCCAGCGCCTCGCTGTTTTGAATGGCGTGATTGAGGACACTGAGAACATCGATGTTGTGTTCGGTGACCACGTTTTCTGCCAGGACTCGTTTTTTCAAGAGAGCCCATGTGTTTTCATCGATCTCCTTTTCGCCCCAGGCTTCAGAGCCTGTTCCCCCACAGGGGAACCCGGAGGCATCAGAACAGAACTTGATCTTGGGTGGGTCCACATAGGTGTCATATCCGATGGCATCAAGGACACTGTAGTACCCCCAACGTTCGGTGCGATCTTGAGTGACGGGCTGCCCGTCGGGGCGCATGAGCGCCCAAGGGGTGTCTACGTTGAGGAGTCCCACCGCGGTCCACCCCGCGGTCATCAAGATCACTTCTTGGCCATCTGCGAGGCGTAAAAATCGCTGGTGATCTTTCAGGCCCTGAAGCGCCCGCCGATAACACTGTTGAATGTCTCGTTTCTCTTCGCCCAAAGGCAGGGCTTGGAACGCCTGAGAAGTCACGAATAACCCGATTCCATGCGCCGCCCAGGCTGTGGCTCCGGTCACCAACCGGGCATCCTTCCAGTCGTCTCCGTGGGTGTTCCAAGAAAAATGCCAACCCAGACTCTTATTGGAGCGGCCAGACACGCGGTGTTGGCAAAGATAGCGCGCCATACCTTGGGCGCGTCCATACGCCAGAGGGTCCGCCTCTCGAGCTGCTTGGGCGAGCGCGATGCCTTGGGTATAGGCCCAGACCCTCTGGAAGCCGGCGAGAACCCTCGAGTCCTCGGCCAACTCAGCATGCGCCTGAAGGGCAGTGCCTTCGGGGTCCTCTTCTGGTGCGGTGGCGGGCTGGTACTCAACTTGGTAATACAATGGGAGGCCGAAATCTTGGTCGGTCACCGACCTCAAGAGCTGGTCCCGAACCCGTCGGGCCTCGTCCGCATGGATGGCCACCTCTAGCGGGACCGAGGCCAAACCACCGGCTTCATCGAAAGCGTTCCATATCCCAGGGTTCGCGACGGAAAAACCCCGTGCAGCACTCTGATGAAGCCCCGTTTTTGCAACAATCTCTTTGGCATCGGGGTCATCGTTTTCGACCGATGTGACATGGACCCAGTATCCGTGGGTCTTCTGGAGGACGTCGTGACCCAGAAGCGAAACATAGCGCTGCAAGGGGGCATTCCACCCACGCGCGGCAAAGACCCCGAGCTCGGAAACCGGTGTGGCCGTCGCGACGGTCTGAAGGCGCCAACCTTCGTGGTTCGCGGCGGTCAAAGCTCCGGTACCCCCGGGCTCTTGGAGACCACGGACCACCAAGGTCAGTGGCCCCTGGGCGCGCAACCAGTACACGCCGTTCGCATCAAACCCCTCATCCGTGGGGAGCCCCCTTACACGCACGTATTCGACCGGTTGATGCGCCTTGACCTCCACCCGCCAAATCTCCACCCCCGCCGCATGGAGCTGAATCCCAGCGTCGCGGGCTTTCACTCCGTCGAAACTCCGAAGATTCCACCCTGGGGCCAACACAAACCGCTTCGAACTTGGGGCGTCTTCCCCGATGGCTGGAGCGGCCATCGCCGCAAAGGGAGCAGCCCATGCGACCGCCAGTAAAATGCTTAACCCTATTTGCACGCTTCCCCCTCACGCAAACGCGGGAACCCGGCCCCGGCCCCCCAACAGTTCCTAAAGCACGCCTCCTGCCACGCGTGCAAGCAGTCCTTCAAGGTGCAGGCCAAGAATGCCCCCGGTCCCGGCGACGGTGCTCCTCTGATTTGCGGCGAAATGGAAGCCGGGTTCCAGACCCCCTAAGACGCCTCCGAACCCCCTTGACCACGAAACTTGACTCAAAGAGTCACGGAGAGGACCTGGCAACATCAGGGTAACCGCCTCTATCGCAAGGGTCTGCGACAAGCCAAAACCGCCGACAGGCTCCACGGCCCCGGTTCTACGGATTGTTTTCAGCAGAGGACCCGGGGTTCGAAGCTGGTCCTTGACTCTCCCCTTATAGGAGAGCCGACAGTCAAAAAATGCACAAGACGAAAGGCTCCCCGATGAAAAGTTTGTTTCCCGATATCTGTTCAGACGCTCTTTTGGAGTCCAAGGATTTTTATGGTTCGCTTTTTGGCTTTGAGCCCGTGTTCGAAATGGATTGGTACATCCAGCTCAAGTCACCCCATGACGACAATTTGCAGATCGCTTTTGTGAAGCGGGAACACACAAGTGTCCCCAAGGCCTACCAACACGTTTCTCAAGGTGTGGTGGTCACCATCGAGCTTGACGACGTCGATTCGGTCTACGAGAAGGCCCGTAAACTGGGTTGCAAGATCATCCAGAAAGTTTGCGATGAGGCGTGGGGCCAGCGTCACTTCATGACGATCGATCCCAACGGCTTGCTGGTGGACGTGGTCCAGATGATTCCCCCAACACCTGAGTTTTTGCGCGAGCACGGCCTTTCTCCCACCTAGTACCCCTTGCCGGAAGTCCGATCCGGGTTTCGGGAATAAAATCAGGCCGGGCGTGATCTTATAGACATGAGCCCAGGGCCGGCAGCGAAGAAGCTTGTGATCCCACGTCGAGTTCGGAGGGATTTGAGGTTTCTCGTTCGTCGCCAACGTGCTCCGCACGGAGTCGTTGTGCGGGCCCAGATGGTGTTGATGGCGCGGCAGGGCATGGGCACGGCGGAGATCGCAAGGCGGCTCAGTGTCACGGGAAGAACCGTGAGGAAGTGGAAGCGGCGTTTCTCCGAAAACCCCAGCGTCGAGAGCCTACAAGACGGAGCGCGGTCTGGGCGCCCCGCGCAGATCCCAGTGGAGATGAGGTGTCAGTTGGTCCAACTCGCTTGTCACCGCCCAGACGAGGATGAACATCCAGCGCCTTTTCGAGATCTTTGGACGTATAGAGCGCTGGCAGATGCCCTGGAGTCGTCTACGGGTTGCCGAATCAGTGTGAGCGAGGTGGGCCGAATTCTCCGGTTCGAGAACCTGCGCCCCCATAGGGTTCGCCAATGGTTGAAATCCTCCGACGCGAATTTCCTCGCGAAGGCCAAACGTATTTGTCGACTGTACCTCCGTCCTCCAAAGGATGCAGTGGTGGTGTGCGTAGACGAAAAACCCATGCAAGTGCTCGAGCGAAAAAGCCCGACGCACCGGAATCCCTTTGATGGCTCGGTGCGCTACGAGTACGAGTACAAACGCCACGGCACCCAGTGCCTGTTGGCTGCCTTCAACGTAAAAACAGGCCGGGTCTTGGGCCGTGTGGTTCCCCACCGAAGCGCCGATGCCCTCGTTTCATTCATGAACGAACTGGCCCGCAAATACTCGGATAAGAAGATTTATGTGGTGTGGGACAATCTCAATACGCACTATGACGGTCGGGCAGAACGATGGAAGGCTTTCAACCGCCGGCATGGGCATCGTTTTCACTTCGTATATACCCCAAAGCACGCGTCCTGGATGAACCAAGTCGAGATCTGGTTCTCTATCCTGCACCGACGCATCCTCAAATATGGCGATTTCTCTTCACACCGGGTGCAGGCGAAACGCGTGGTGGGCTTCATCAAGCACTGGAACCGGTATGAGGGTCACCCGTTTCGCTGGACATGGAGGACCGATAAGTTACAAAATGAGCAGCGTCTGGCCGCGTAGTCGGTCGGTGCCTGATCATGCCCGCCAAACCCAAAGCTGAGTCCAGAGACGCCACGCTCGTGGAAGAGGTTTTACACGCCGCGGGCGCCAAGCATCTCCGCGCCCGTAAACATGGCGTTGCGGTCATCGTCGAGTCTGGACCAGAGCGCGATCCCGTCAAGCACTTTCGCCTTCGTCGTGACACGGTGCATCTTTGGTGCCTTGACATGGCGAACTACTCTGGTCGCTGGGAACGAACGCCTTTCCGAGACAATCTTAAGCCCTTGGTGAGGATGGTCTTGGAGAATTTCCCCTGGACACTCACGCCTATCGCAGAAAACCCGGAACGGACTTCCGATCTCGAGCACTAGGAAGTCTGTTAGGGCCTTCCATGCCAAGGACAGAGCCGCCGTGTGTAAGGATCTGATGCCGATCGGGCAATTTTCCAAATCTTGTCGTCTGAGCATCAAGGCGCTCCGCCACTACGGCAAGGAAGGTCTCCTCGAACCCGCGTACATCGATCCGACCACCGGCTACCGTTACTATGCGACCGCACAAGCACGCGACGCGGTGCGGATCGCGATGTTGCGTTCATTGGATGTGCCGCTTCCCCGGATTCGCAAAATGCTTCAGGCCGAGGGTAAGGCGTTACAGGCTATGTTGGAGGCAGAACATCAACGTGTTGCCTTGTCGATACAAAAGCAAACGCAGGCATTGGCATCGTTACGGCGCTTGGCTCGAGAAGCCGACTTAGCCCCCTACCGGATCGATGTTCGCGTGGAGCCGAATCGAACACTCGCAAGGCTGAGCTGTGAAACCTCCTTGGCTTGTATGGTCCAAGAATCAGGTGACCTGGTGTATGCATTGTTTTCTGAACTCGAGCAGCTCGGGTGTCCATACGAGTCACCGGTGATGTGTATCAATGAGGATCCGGGAGAAGATGGTCGGGTAATCGTCCATGCCTGCGCTGGCGTGCCCCAACCACACCCGACCCTGAACCAAGCCACCTTCGTCGAAGTGCCCGGAGGTCAAGTCGCGTGGCTGGTCCACCGCGGTGCCTATGAAGAATTGGGCGTCGCTTATCACGCATTGTGCGCTTGGGCCCAAGAACGCGGCTACGAGCAACGTGATGCGCTTCGCGAGATCTACCTCAACGATCCCGCTGAAGTGCCGCCTGACGACCTCGAAACCGAAGTACTGCTTCCCATTCGGCAGCGATCGTGACGTCTTCGTCTACACCCAGGATATACCGCGGCCCATACAAAGCATGAGAACCGCGGGTACTTTCATCGAGATGAATCCATCGACCACCTTTCGATTCGTACCCTGGACGGAAGCCCGCTGTCGCGCGGCAGCGCCGTGCAGATAGAGGCAACAGTATGGGGCTACGGCAATGGCCTCGCCGACTACCTCGATCTGTACTACGCAGCGGATGCCTTGACCCCGGTTTGGGTGCATATCGACACGGTGAGAGGTATCAAGGGAGGCGAACAAGTCCTGACCGTGAAGGATTGGGCCATTCCAGCCAACGCATCCAACCGCCATTCGCGCACAGTGGCGATACAACGGAACCGCAGCAGATCCTGGTGCCTGTTCGCAGGGCATTTACAACGATAGAGACGATCTGGCCTTCACCCTTCAATAATCTTCAGTGTCGATCGCATTCTTCTTTATCGAACAACCATCCAAGACTCAGACACACGCGCCGTAGTCGTCGAATCGCGCCGAACCCAGAGCGAAACACCGTCCTGCCATGATGGTGTGAAAAACCAAGGAGAAAGTGGACGTAGACTGTGGAGGCCCCTGTGGCGACTGCACAAACGGAAAAAGCATGCCATGAATCCAGGGATTGCATGAGCAACCACTGCGTCCACACCGGTGGGGCCAAGCGATGCGAAGCAGCGCCCGAAAGAGCTTCGGCTTTGACCGGAGCATCTTTTTCAATGATCGCACCCAACTGAGCGGAGCCATCCAAAGATATCCGAGATGCCATCAACGCTTCGTCGGGTGGCAGCTACGTTATTGAAAACAAGCCGCCTTTTGCCCACGGGCATGCCTTTTGGCCCATGGGGCACCTTTTGGATGCGCGGATGTCCATTTGAGCGGCGGGCTATTTAGGGCTTTCGCTCAAGCCCAAGAGCCCCTGCGCAACCCGCAAGGGCTCACTCTCCCGGGACGAAACCCTGTCGTCGCCGCCGATGGGGTCGAGCGCCTGGGTTCCGATCAGACGTGTACTCCAATACAAAGAGTCTTCGTCGGCCATCGAAGCCAGAAACGGTCGGAGTGCGTGACCCGCCGCACTCGTCTCGAGTCCGTCCAGGGAAATGACCGCTTTTTGGGTTGTCTGGCCCGAAGCCATGTTCGCCCTGAAGAAAATAAAATCCTTGACGGCCTCCTTCTTGTTCTTCGGGGCCTTGAACAGATAAATGTCGGCCTTTTCGGCCTCGAATCCATCCTCGCTGTATGTCAATGCCACCTCAAGGTGTTCAACTTCGCCCGTTTTGTTGGAGGACAACAACCGCGGCTGGTCAAGTTGAATAGGACTGGTTTTGGGCGCAAAGTACACCGCATTGGACAATCCGGAGTACTCCTGTTGGTAGCCTACAAAGTGAACAAAATAGCGTCCCAGTCCGGGTATAGGACGCGGAAAAGCGCTGTCGTCATCCGGCTTGCCCGCCCAGAGGAACAACGTAGAGTGCTCTTTATGCGGGTCCCGGACATCAGTCATCAGACTCATGTCCATTCGAGCGTCGGGACCTCTGAGCTGCCCGATTGAAAACCAGCGTGGACGGTCGTTCACCATGGCTATGATTTCGTCCAAACCTTGAGAGAAAGAGCCGGTTCCGACAGCGCGGGCTATCAAATCTGGCCGGTGGGTTGCGATGAAGTTGATGCCCCGGATGGACAAAGGGTTTTGAATGCGCTTGTCCAACACCAAAAAGGCCTTGTTGTCCTTTCCGTAGTCCTCGCGAAGACCCGGCGCAGCCGGAAGCACCGGATCCACCACCGAACCTTGCGTCAAGACCTGCCCCATCGGTACGGTCACGCCAGCCGACACAAATGCGCTTCGGTAGTCCTTTGCCAAACGCTCTTGTTCGAGCTTCGTCAAACCCCGCCAATCGATCACCAGGGCGGGAACGCTTTCCTCATGGGCCTGATACAGGGCCTCTATGGTCTCGTTGCCCTCTAAAAAAATGAGGTCGTCTTCTGAAAATCGAACCATGAGCACGGGCTTGGCGTAGTCCGCGGAGGTTTTGAAGTTCTCGATAAGGGTGCCCACTTTTTTCCAGTCTACGCCGTGTCCCTCATGATCTTTCACCGAGAGGTCCTCGGCACTGGAGGCAAGTCCATAGCTGTCCGGCAAGCGGTCGATGGCATTCCTGTTGACCACAAAACGGCCAGAAGAAGGGAGAAAGCCCCAGATGTCTTGAGGTTTGACTGGACCGGGCACAAAAACTCGGTCTTCAAACATACCGAGGCTTTCGCGAAGATAAAGGCCTCCAGAAGGTCGCACAAAGTAGACACCCCTTGGGCCTTCCTCCACCGCACCCTTGACCTCCCTGAAGGTCGACACATATGCGCTTCCCGCACCTCCGTTCCACACGTGGTCCAAAAGATCCTCGTTCCCCCCTTCGGCCTGAAATCCCGAAACAAAGACACGGTCGGGCGGACGATCGTCGGGTTTGAGCGAACTGCTGAAGACCTTGAGATGCATTTGACGCACAAGCGCCGCGCCCACCCCGCGATGGGCGGCAAGACCAGCTTCGCGTTTGTGGGGGTAAGAACCCAGCTTTTTGAGTGGCCAAAAAAATGGATGGGGTACAAAACGTACTGGAACGACCTTTTCCCCTGAAGCAACCAAGGCCGAGAACCTTGGTTTCTCCATGGGCCAAAGCGCAATACCGGAATGAAACTTGTACACCTTGATCGGATTGCTGAGATCAAAGCCATCTTGGGCAAAGCCAGTACGCGCTTCGTCATGGGTAGGCCAAAGTTTCGCCGCCGCCTTCGTGAACCCGGTGGCTTCATCCTTTGGCGTTTTCTGCTCGACGATCTTGCTGATCTCCATTTCTTCAACAAAGGGCGGGTAGTCTTGAGGCCTCGTGACTTTTCGGCCGTTGAAATGGCGCGGTACCCCACCGGCCCTGGGCTCGGGAACTTGACTCGCTTCGTCGACCACAAAATGCTGCGGATACGCCTCGCTCAGTGCTCTTTTTTGCTCGACCAAAAGGTGTTCAAAATCAATCACGGCGGCCAGAGCCTCATGCTCGCCCACCGCCTCGAGCGCCAGGGCGTCAAGGCCTCCGTCGAGCACCTTCAGCGCCCCGTTTCGGGTCTTGAGCAGCAATATGGGCTTGGCGTACGCCGCCTGGATACGGAGCTTCTTGGTGAGCGAAGCCACGGCCTCGGTGGATTCCGCAGGAACATCAAGCGTTCCCAGCGTCACCGTTTCGAGCGCGGTCGCCAGCGCGTAACTGGAGGGCAGCGGGTCGCGGGCAGCCGCGTGAAGTTCAAGAACGCCGGTTTTGTTGTCATCACCGAGTGTGAATACACCCAGCACATCGTTGGATACGATGCGTTCGCGCACCGCCACCTCGCCCTCACCCACATCGATACCCAGCGCCGTCGCCAAATCGACACCACCAGTGGGCCTCACCAGATAGATTCGACCATCCGCGTACTTGATTCGATACGGCGGAGGTTCAACATCAAACCGAGCGAGGACCTCTACGACATCCCGTGAATTCGTAACCAAGTCCACGGCGACCGGCATCGACGTCGTCGTCGAGATCCACGCGCTTTGATCCCCGTCAAACACGTGATTGGACAGATCCAGTTCGCGCCCTTTGGCGGAAAAGCCCTGCTTGAAAACCGAATCCTTGGGCGCCGCATCCACGCGCAGCGTGATCTGATGCACCGCACCCCCCGCGCGCTGGAGGGCAGTTTTCTTCAGCCCCAACAACGTTCCCGGTGCGTAATTCGGTGAATCGAAGCGTTGAAGATCACTCGGCCCCCCTGCCGGTAAAACGAAACGCACCGGGACCTGTTCTTCACCCAGCAGATTCATCGCTGCGATCAAATCACTGTCTCCTCCGTGGACAAAAACGTTGCCGGTGGGATGCGCATACACGCGTATCGGATGGTGAAGATCGAATCCCGTGTCCCTGAGCCGGCGAAGGCTCGCGCCCACGGGCTCAACCTCGGCCTTCACCGTGCGAAACAGTTCTGAAATCTTCATTTCCTTCACGCCAGTCGGGTAGAGCGCAAGGTCTGTGGTCTGCTGCCCATTCAGCGTGCGGGGTACATTTTCGAGCTTCTTTTTGACCTCCTCGGCGATGCGCCGCACCGTATCGAGCTCCGCTAGGCTCGAAAAAGCGTCGGTGTTCCAGGCGCTCTCTTGGCCGTTGGTGTTGTGAATCGTACGATAGTCGGCGTCGACCCCGACGGCACTGGATGCCTCTTCTTGCCTGGGCTCGGTATCTTTGACTTCGGCCTCCCGATAGAGTCGAATGTAGGAATCGACCCGAGGCGTCGTGTAAAGGGCACTGCCGTCACGCCCTTGGGGCGCCATCTCGGTCGTTCCCGGGCGTTCAAGAAACATCATCGGTACGTTGGGCCTCGTCAAGAACGTGCCGAAGGCCAACTGGTAGTCGCCAAGTTTTCGACCAATGGCTTCAACCTGGCTGTTGATTTTCTGGATACCAAAGTTGCTTGGTTCGTCGAGCCTCCAAAGGAACTCACCAAGACTCGCCCTAAACTCTTGGACATGCAGCCCCAAGACTTGGCCCTCGAAGTTGACGATCTTATGAATTTTGGCCTCCTTTACCCCACTTTGCTGAGGAATCGTCGAGTGAGCGTGCAAATTCGACGCCCGCTTCTTGTCGACGGTCCCCCGCCAACGCGCGATGATGTCGTCTGCGGATTGCCCTTTATGTGACGCGAATTTCATGAGGAGCTCCATCGGGATAGCCAGATCTTCAATGACAAGGTGATGCGCATTTTTCACCCGTTCTGTCTTGAGCTTGCCCGAAACCATGGCCGCCAACCACAGATCCAAAAGACGGTCATTGGCAAAATGCGGTAGAGAAACCGCAAAATCGATCACCCGGCCTTCTCGTTGTTTGGTAGGCGCAACCCGAAAGATGGGCTGCGCAAAAAGACTCGAAAGTTCACCCTGTCGCAAAAATATGAGCTCAGGATGGGCATGCGCAGTATCGCCCGGCGGAAAGCCAACCTCAAAACGGACAACTTGCTCCGCGCCCCGCGCGTCCAAAATAGGGAAAAAATGGTTCGAAGCAGCCTTAAGCTTGAGGTCGGGGTACGCGGGCTTTTTTTCGGTCAAATTGGAGATCAATGCGCGAAAATCGATAACGTATCGCGGCACGACCACTGTAGAACGCGAGCCGCTTTGACGATGGTGCACGTCCCTGACGAGTGGCTCGAGGAGTCCTTTCGAGGATCGGGTATCGATGGATTGCTCACCCCGAAGTATTTCAACAAAGCCGTCAAGAAATTCAGACTTGGTCACCCCGTAGGGCGCCACATCCTCCGCCCGAAGTTCTAGATTTTCGATCTTCAGCATGAAGCCATCAAACGAAACCCGTGTGCCACGTTTTTGGGCTTGCTGCTTAAGGGCTTCGAACACCAGAGCCCGAATTTCCGGGTAGGGCTGGAGAAAGTGGGAGAACGGTATCCATTTCTCGGGGACGAAGCCCTCTTTAAGATGCCGACCAACGTGCGGAAGTTGACTGAGGGCACGCGCGGTTCGGCCCTCGGGTGTGCCTGGAGAAGTCGACGCCATCCACGCCGGAGGATGCGGCGCAACAACCGGAAGATTCAGCACACGTGCTTGGGGGTCAAAAAATACGGGCCCGACCTTCACAGCGGTCTGCAATCTTTCTTTGGATAGCCAAAACAGAAAAGGCCCAGAAATCGTTGGACCCGAAAACGATCTAAGCTCCAAACGCACGTCCCGAATCGTGTGGGTCTTGGCCCCCGATTCGACGCCATTGATGGAGGCCAGCGAACTCTTCACAAACCACGCATCGCGGATAGCCCGAGCATCTGCTTTGTTGTAAGGGATGCCTTCCACCACGACGTGGCGCTCCATCATACCCGGGTCTTCCCACTGACCCTCACGAAGCATCTCGTAGTGCTTCACGGGCAACCGAAGTGCGGGCGACCCCGGCGGTGGAAACTCGACCACATAGTGCCCATCTTGCCCGTCTTCAACCACAAGGCCTCGACTCAGCAACGTAGGCAACTCGCGGTGGTCGCTATCGATCTCGATGCGAGGAATCATGAGCTTCGGAAAGGCATCTTCTTCGGCGACAAGCGGAACGGGTCCCACCGCACCCGGGCCGCTGGCGGGGATGTGCTTCAACACCAATTGCGCCAAACTCGAAAACGCCTTAAGGGGAATCTCTACGGGATGCTCCGCGACCGGCGGCGGTGCCGTGGGCTTTGGCTTTGGGGTTGCCCCTTCGGGCCCGGAAGGCCCGCTGCCATGCGAACCGCTTTGGGTGGGGTTGTTCGATGCCAACCCAACCGCCCCAATGGTCCACGGGGCGTACACGGGGGTCAGGCCAGAGGAGGGGTCGGCGGGACGGCCCGCCGGTGTGGGGTAGCCAAAATGAAAGGGTCCCGCTTCACCGAGGCTAGGGTAGATGGGGAACGGGCCGTACGTTGGGGTCCACGAGGGTGCGGGGCTCGCCAAGAACCCACCACCCCAAAGTGATTCGCCAAACGTCACGCCGGTGCCGTCTGAGGGCGAAGCGTCGCCCCCGCTCGGACGCACCGTCCGGTGCACAAATTCAAGGATCGAGGCCGCGCCTTGCTGGGCGTCAGAAACGATTCGAACCCCATAACGATCGCCGTCATGGAGCTCACTGCCCAACCTCAAGAAAAAGGTTCGCACGGAATGCATGAAGGCCTCCGCGTTCCCACCGGCGCTGGCAAACTTGGCCGCAAACGCAGAAAACTGCGCCCAAAACGGATGTTCGTCATGGACGGCGGCCCACTTTGGGCCGTTGGAAGACAGGGTACCATCTGTGCCCACCACCGCCATCGCTTCCTCGAGAAGCCGAGCGGCAACGAACACACGATCGCCCTGAACGTGAACTTCAAACTCATGCGGGGCCATCAACGGAGCCCCCGGCAAACGAAAAGCCTCTTGGGTCCCGACCCAATCGGCAACCCGGCGCTCAGTCTCCAGATATCCCTTTAAACCAAACCCATGCTCCGAAAAATTGATGTCAGCCGTCTGGACATAACCCCTCCCCCCGAGAACCTCGGTCGCCGCGTCGCCCAAAGCGATGTGAACCACCGCCTCGCCCACCGTGTCGGTCGGCGGAACATAGAGGGAAGTCTTCGATCCCAGATACCCGACGAAAGGGTCCGGCCGAATCCGCGACCCCACCCGCACCGATCCGGAAGTCACGTACACCTGAAACTCGTGCCGCGCATCGGGGGCGGCTCCCGGAACCCGAAACGAATCCTCATGGAGCACCCAATCGGCCAGCGTTTGATCGTCGTCGGTCGCCGCGTCCGGTCCGAACACCACGCCTTGAGGCGAAAAAAGATCAAATGGATCCTGGTTGCGATAAACCCCGCGCTCCTCAAAACCCTCGGCGTACGCAGCGTCGAACCATTGATCGCCGCGATAGATGTACACCACCGCTTCACCTCGATTTGAACTTTGAGGACCATAGATGGACCGCACGCCTGAATGCCCGACGGCATCGATCATCAATCGACCCTGCGGGCGGTAGTACGCAAAGACCTGGAGCTGGGTGGACCGAACCCGATCACCTTGGGAGGTGAACGGCAGCAAGAAGTTGGCCACCCAGGGATTTGAAAACGCTTTTTGTTCGGCAAGAGTGGCTTCGATATCGACCACGAGTGTCGATTCTCGGGCCATGTCTTGGGAATCGAGGAACAAACGAACCGCGTAAAGCCCCGAGGCCTCGGGGTGAATCACAAACTGTCCTGGACTTTCGGTTGGGAACACCCTCGCCATGGACGGCCCCTCTGCCCCGGGGGTGAGGACCTCCAGGCGGTGGACAAAACTCGACTCCGTGTAGGGTACTTTTTCGCCGTCCTTCAGCTCACTGACGCGCAGCAAAGCCTCCCGACCGCGTTGAAGCTCGAAACCGCCGGAGGGACCCTCCTGGCCGGGCTGCCCAAACACCAAATAGGGCGAACACTGGTGGCCACTGACCGTAGCCACAAACGGTGCGCGGCCCTCGCCGGGTGGCGCCACCCGGATGGTGTGCATGCCTTCTCCCGCCACAACGCCCTGGCCGGGGATTTGTTCGACCGTCCACTTCGCGTCAGGGAGGTCCTCAGACAAAAAGGCTGCGTGCACACGGGCTGGGTGGGAAAGCGTCGTGCAAAAACGCGGGATATCGGTGGCCCCTGGTCCGTGTCCCCCAACCAGCACCTCGCGAGAACGATCCGAGCCCACGTCCAGGACCAACCACACCCGAAACGCACCCAAGGCCCCGCTGTCCCCGAGCGCCAACTGGTAGGTGCCCGCCTCACGGCGATGTATGCCCATCCCGACCCGCGCCTCAGGCCCCAACCCGGAGCCTTCAGCCCCCTCCGGGACCCATTCGGCCGCACGCATGGAGGGCGTCGAATCCAGTGGGCGGAGCGACCACAGTGGCAAGAGCGGGCTTTCATTCGCCTTCGAGACCGGCTCGATGATCACCCCGAGGCCACGCGCCTCAAGAAGCGAGAGGTGCGCAGCCCAGCTCGGCTGTTCCGCGCTCAGGAAAACCTCAGTCTGATAGACCAAGACGCCGTCCATTTGAGGGTCTACGGGTTCGAAATGGGCCTCCTCGATGCGGTGAATCGATTCGGCATAGGCCCGCTGGGTTTGGTAGTCCCGCACATCGACAAACCAAATGGCCGCCGTACTCGATTCCAGGAGCGTAGAAAGGTCTTGAATGCGCCGACTCGCGTACACAAAACCGTGATCACCGACAAAACGCTGCATCCAAAACCACAGATCATCGGCAACCGCCCTAAGCTCGATGACGCCGGGGTGATCGGGGTTTTGATCGGCAAACGTCCAGAGGCCCAAGATGAGCCCCGCCGTCGCCTCGAGGTGGTAGGTCTTGGGCTGTTTGGACTGATCTTCCCGCGAAAGATCAATGTACGGATCTCGGAAATCGGATGGAAAATAATGCGTACCCAAATACCTCGGGGCGTCGGGACCGTCCTCGAAGCCGAGCTCTTTCACAAAAGCATCCACCGTGTACGCTAAGCAATCGCCGAGCTTGTCCGTTTGGCCCAAAGAGAGGTGCTCGTAGTCGACGGAAAGCGCCAACCAGCTGCAGTTGTCGATGGCACTCCATTTGCTCGGGAAAAAGTGGCCTTGGCCGTCGAACTCTCCGCCGGTGAGCACCCGGCGATCCTCCGGATGCCAAAGCTTCGTGAAAATCGCATCTCGGAGCTCATCGCGCCAGGTACGAATATACGCAGCATCCAGTCCAAAGGCTTCGGCATGGCGCAAGGCATGGTTGAGTACACTCAGGGTGTCGAGGTTGTGCTCGGTCACCACGTTCATCGCCCTCACCATGGTTTTGGGCACGTCGTCGTAGCCGAGGGCATCGAGGGTCTGGTAGTAGGCCCTCCCGCCTTCCGAGTGTTCAAGAGCCTGCGCGGTCATGCCCGCCGTCATCAAGCCCGACTCGGTGCGGTAGCGGGCCAAACCGCGTAAAGACGCCTGGTAGCAGTGACGATAGGCGTCCGCATCATGCGCGCCGGGCTCCTCAGTGCGAGAAAAGGCCATAGAAGACAAAAAGACCCCCAAGCCGTGAACCGCCCAAGCGGTCGCGCCGGTCACCAAGCGGACATCCTTCCAGTCATCGCCGAGCGTGTTGTGGGAAAAGTGCCAGCCCAAAATGACGGATGCGTTTTCGTCGCCTTGAGATTCCCAGACCGCATGGCGACACAGCCAGCGCGCCATGTTTTCTGCTTTTTGACCATCGCCTTGGCGCGCAGCCTGCGCAAGCGCGATCCCCTGGGTGTAGGCCCACACCCGATCAAACTCCGAAAGCTTGGCGCTGTCGGGGTCCCGTGAATCTCGAAGGTACTCGCGCTGTCCGCCCGTCAACGGGTTGTAGAGGCGATCGCGCAAATCCACTCCCCGCCGGTAGTTGTCGGCGACTGTGGCAGGCGCGAGGGTCTCTAGGACCGTCTCTTGAACCTCCGGGCGGACAAAAGCTTCGCCGAGGGCCACATGATTCCATGCGACGGGATCAGCTGGGCTCCACGGCGTCACCCCTTGTTCCACGCCCCTTGGAAGCCGGGCGAGCGGGCTCGTGGCATCGGGCGACCACCCGGCCGCCCCCGGCGCCCCGGAACCCAGATCCAAAGAGACGCCCTCATCCTCAAGAACCCGCTCTTGGTCGAACTGATCTTCCATCGTGAGCCGAGGACCGTCGGCGTTTCCGCCGGCGGACGATGGCTCTGGCACGCCAGTCACCCGTATCTGAACCTCTTCGTCCCGTAGACGTGCCGCCCGACTCACCATGATCTGTTCGCGTGAACCACCGGGTGAGGCCTTTTGGATCCACGCCGCGACAAAAAGCTGCTCGACGGCTATCAGTTCGGGCACCCCGTACAGAGGACCCGCGTGTTCGCCACCATGATGGCCATGGATGTGCTTCGCAGGCTTCTCGTTGAGTGTTTCGCCGCCGTGCCAAGGCCCATCACCCAGCTTGCGAACCGTTCGAATGGCCCCCCCGCCCGGTTTTTGGGGGTCGCTGTATAAAACAATGGTCTCTTGGCTCGAGGCCGAAACCACCACAGGCATGGTTCCGGTCGCAATCGCTTCAGCCGGGGACCAAGAAAGGCCGTGGTCATGCGACGCCGCCACAAAGATGGGATTCATGCCCGGCGCGCTCGGCCCTGGCGGAGGCCCCCGCTCATAGACCACCCACATCTGTCCAGAGGGACCGGTTGTCACGCGCGGGTAAAGAGGCGCCATTTTCTTCGGCGCGTTCGAATCCAAGGGCTGGGCCTCAATGTCCACGCAGGGTTCTTGTCCTTCGTCGAAAAGATCGTGGCTGTCGAAAACATCCACGTGGGAGATGCGCCAACGCGAAAAGGTATCACCCGCCCAAATCCCCTCCCGCCAACCCTCTTCTCGCTCGCCCACGTCCTCGACCGTCACCACCGGCTCGAACGCATGTCTCGGAACACCTGGTTGCACCGCCGCTACTTTTCGTCGTTGAACCGGTCCCTGACTTGGCGAGGACCATTGCCCTCGGAGCAACGGCCTTTGGGCCACCTTGATGACGTCCCGGTCATGCCACTGACCCGCATAAAGATACTGATACCCATCCCGTGGATGCGGCGGACTTCGCTCGCCAGAATACCGGCTCCCAAGAGCGCCCTCGGGCGCGAGAAGCCAAGACGCCCGCTCCAGCGGATCACAGGCACCGGAATGTGGTTTCCATACCTGCCGGAACCCAAGCAGCGATTGCCGACGACCCGCCAAGGGATCACCACAGGGATCCTCTGGATTTGGAGGCGGGGTTTTAGGGCCGTAGCGAGCGCGCCAATCGGGGTTCTTGATGGGACGGTTATCCCAGCTGAGGGTTTGATGCGCAGTGATGGTCACCGCGTTTCGATCCACGTGAAGGGACGGCCGCCTGACATAGTTTTGTTCGCATCGAAAAAAGTACGGCCCGTAGGCCAGACCGCCGGACGGGTGTTTGGGGAGTGCGGCACGAAGATGGGGATACTCGTCGTAGACCTCGAGGCATCCCAGCGATCGTTCTTCGTCCTCGGGGCTTATTCGTTCCTCGCCCAGCGAATAGAACTCGTGCACCATCTCGGAGCAAACGCATTTTTCATTCTCCCGCTCTTGACTACACCCCCCAACATACTCGAGCTGGTAGTCGACCACCACGTCGACCGGCTCGCGTTTATGCGCATCAAACACATTGGACGCCGGGCCTTTGAGGTTTCGAAGATAGTAGGCCTTATGCTGTTCACCCCAAACCAGATGATGCTGCCCCAAATGGTCGTACGCCATGCCGAGACCATCCATCCACGCAGAGCTCGATCGCACCAATCTTGCTTGCGCACGCGGTCCGGCGACACGCACCCCGCTTTCACCTCGCCAACTCTGACCAGCGTCGTCACTGCCAAGCGCGTAAAGACGGTGCTCCCCCGCAACACTGGAGGTCGCAATCCAGGCAACCGTCAACCGCTTGCCCTGTGCCGCGATGGCGAGATCTTCCACCGACCACCGCACATCGGGCTGCCCCAAAAACGTGGGCAAGCTCCACGAGCCTCGCTTGCCCGCCCTGTCACTCGAAAAATACCAGATCTGGTCACCCAGGAGCCTGTCCCCTTTTGCAATGTAAACCAGGTGGGCATAGATCTTGTCTCTCACTCTCGAAGCCACAAGCTTGGGAAGCGCCGCGTTGAGGCTGCCTTCACCCACGGCCATCGGCACACCGAAGGCCCCTTCCTGATGTTGCACGGGAGCCAAGCGCTCGAACCCAGAAACCTGCGATGCACCGACCGAGAACGATGCGTCGCCACCCTCCGATGCATCGACCGAGAACGATGCGTCGCCACCCTGCGATGCATCGACCGAGAACAAGGCGTCGCCACCCTGCGATGCGCCGGCCGAGAACAAGGCGTCGCCACCCTGCGATGCGCCGACCGAGGCCAAGGCGGCGCCACCCGAAAACGGAAAAGGGCCCGCCGTCTTGGCCTTGACCCAGTAAACCCTCTGGGGCTCCATCCGGTCGCCTTCCTCTACAGAGAGATAAGACTGCCTCTTTGGATCCCACGTCTGCACGCGCTCGATATTGGATCCTGGCCGCGGACTGAAAGACGGCACCTCAATGAGATTCCACCCTGCCCGCAGATCGGCAGAAGAAGGCACAACCGGTGCACCATGCACGACGACCTCCGTGGGCAACGCCGCCGCGACCGCGTAGAACCGTCCGGGTTCAATGTCTGAGGCCGGCCGCGCATGTGACGCACTCGGTCCCACGCCAGGGTCGGAACCCTCGAGTACCCAAACCCGCAAGTGCTTCTCCGCCATGCGCGCGAGTAGATTGTCCTGAACGCGCCAGGGAAAAGTCGTCAAGTTCCAACCCGACTCAAACCGAACCCGAAAAGATGCGTCAGCCTCCGCAACCGAGACATCCGGCCACAGGAACAACATCCACCCCAAGCTCCAAGCCAGCCGATTCACCCCTGAAAATCGACACATGTTCGTCACCGCTTCCCCCTCCAGCATCAGGCCAAGCAACCTACGGGCCCGGCACCACTCGGCCCCACCAGACTTCAATCTCACCCCCCAGGCAATATGAATTGCTAGATATCTTGGGCCAACACCACCGGACGACGCTGCCGTTTTCCCCAACCGGTACCGGTCGCAAACCACTGGGCTTCCTAGGACTGCCACTTACCGGCCACGAATCCACACCCGTTTCGGCTTGATCCCATGGATAGCCTCGATATACTACGCTTCAACTGTCAACGCGCGCATGACTCCAACCGCGGTTAGGCCCACCCGTGCACCTCGGCTCACGCCAACCCAAGCGATTTGTTCGGATGCAGTCCAAGTGAGCCCAGGTACCTTCCCATCGATCACTTCGATCCCACCCAGCCGAATATCAACCGTCCTTGCATCGGTCACGGCCCATGCGGCCCGACGGGGCCCGGGCCGAAATGAATTCGGCCCACCCGTACACCTCGACTCACGCCAACCCAAGCGGTTTGTTCGGATGTAGTCCAAGTGAGCCCAGGTACTTCCCATCGATCACTTCGATCCCACCCAGCCGAATATCAACCGTCCTTGCATCGGTCACGGCCCATGCGGCCCGACGGGGCCCGGGCCGAAATGAATTCGGCCCACCCGTACACCTCGGCTCACGCCAACCCAAGCGGTTTGTTCAGATGTAATCCAAGTGAGCCCAGGTACTTCCCATCGATCACTTCGATCCCACCCAGCCGAATATCAACCGTCCTTGCATCAGTCACGACCCATGCGGCCCGACGGGGCCCGGGCCGAAATGAATTCGGCCCACCCGTACACCTCGGCTCACGCCAACCCAAGCGATTTGTTCAGATGTAATCCAAGTGAGCCCAGGTACTTCCCATCGATCACTTCGATCCCACCCAGCCGAATATCAACCGTCCTTGCATCGGTCACGGCCCATGCGGCCCGACGGGGCCCGGGCCGAAATGAATTCGGCCCACCCGTACACCTCGGCTCACGCCAACCCAAGCGGTTTGTTCGGATGTAGTCCAAGTGAGCCCAGGTACCTTCCATGGATCAGTTGGATTGACCTTGAGCTTCACGCATCCCACAGCCCAAACCCACGCTGGTTTCATCGACCCCGTCTCATTTTACGCCAGGCCTTGGCTTCCCGTATCTGCCGACCCATTTTTCGGCCCTGGGCCCGGGCGGCTCGTGCATCGGAACGCTGGACCGCAGCTTCTTGCTCCCGGTCAAGGTCCAGGTAGTGTAGAACGCGGGCGCCGTCTAGTTCACCCCGCGCGACGGCTTCACGAACGGCACAGCCAGGTTCAGTCGTGTGTCGACAGTCTCGAAACCGGCAGTTCGCAGCAAAAGTGTCGATGTCGGCAAATACGGCCCCCAAGCCGACCCCGGCATCGACGAGTCCCAACTCACGAACTCCAGGCGTGTCGATGAAAACACGCTCCCGCGCGCACCATAGGGAGCGCGTCGTTGTGGTGTGCCGCCCCTTCTCGTCGGATTCCCGGATGTCCTGGGTTCGCACACGGAGGTTTCCAGCGATCCGATTGAGGAGCGTGGACTTGCCCACTCCAGAAGTTCCCATCAAGACCACCGTGTCCCCGGCGGGGAGAGCTCCAAGCAGCGCCTCAATGCCGAGACCGGTCGTGGCACTGGTTAGAATAATAGGGACCGAACCCGCAGAGGCACGAATGGGGTCGATGAGGGCCTCTCGGTCGACCAGGTCTTCGCTCTTGTTGATGGCGATGATCGGGGTGGCCCCGGCTTCCCAGGAGACTGCCATGAACCGCTCCAAGCGGTGCGGGTTGAAATCACGCCCAGGCGTCGTAACGATGACGACGCGGTCCACGTTGGCGACAAGCGGTTGCGCCACGGAGGTCTTTCCGGGCCGCTTGCGGGAAAGCAAGGCGCGGCGGGGAAGAACTTCTTCGATGACGGCCGCGCCGTCGCCGCCCGCGAGGACCACCCAATCGCCCACGACGGGACGTCCTCCATCGCGGAGCATAGAACCCGACAAGACCGCCAGATCGCGGCCACGAGCCCCCAGCACGCGGAACCCACTCGGAAAGACCTCTGCAACCCGGGCTGGTACCTGGCCCACCGACGCCACGTCTTCAAAGGATCGTCTGAATCGGGCAAAGCCCAGTTTAAGGAGATGTGTCATTGTGCATACCTCAACATGCACCACGCGCTTTATCCGCGCGTGGGCCCACCGAAAGACTCGGTTCCAAGAAGGAAGAGCGCTTGCTTTACACAATGACCGCAGTCATGAGCCCCAAATCTAGAGTTCAACCGACAGGTTGTCAAGACCAAGGACACCACCGCGTGCCGCCAAGCCGTAGAGCCTGAGAAGCTGAGAAGCTGAGAAGCTGAGAAGCTGAGAAGCTGAGAAGCTGAGAAGCTGAGAAGCTGAGAAGCTGAGAAGCTGAGAAGCTGAGAAGCTGAGAAGCTGAGAAGCTGAGAAGCTGAGAAGCTGAGAAGCTGAGAAGCTGAGAAGCTGAGAAGCTGAGAAGCTGAGAAGCTGAGAAGCTGAGAAGCTGAGAAGCTGAGAAGCTGAGAAGCTGAGAAGCTGAGAAGCTGAGAAGCTGAGAAGCTGAGAAGCTGAGAAGCTGAGAAGCTGAGAAGCTGAGAAGCTGAGAAGCTGAGAAGCTGAGAAGCTGAGAAGCTGAGAAGCTGCTTGCCTTCAACAAGCAAAGGAGGCCGAGTACACCATCGCTTCTTCGGTCTCTTTGAGTTCGAGCGAATCTTCTCTCGGGGAAACGGCCTGCTTTGGGCCCTCAACGGTCCGGACGTCGCCCAGCCCCGTGGCGGACACCAGGGCATCGACCACGTGGACATAGTCCACGCGTTCTCCGTCACCAGCGGCGGTCAGTGAGCTTCCCTGTAGAGCCAAGAGCTGCTCCTGAGGGCCCGTGAGAAGGTGCACACCCGCTTCCTCTGGGGGCGGCATTGGGGGTGTTTCCAAGATGGGTCGCCCCCTTGGGTCAAAGAAATGGAACCGCCCTCCGTGCCTTTCGATCTGGAATCCGTGCTCGTGAACAAAACGATGGTGACGCCCGCACAGCAAGATCAAGTTGTCGAGCTTCGTCTCCCCGCCTTCAGCCCAGTGCTGAAGATGGTGGGCATCGAGGAAGCGATTGTGGGTACAACCCGGGAAACAACAGGTCCTTCGGTCGCGCATTTGGAGGGCTCGGCGAATGGCACTCGGCACGGTGCGGGTGCGACGGCCTACGCTCAGCACCGTACCGTCTGAATCTTCAACCATTTCGACCACTCCGGCATCGCATGAAAGCCGCTGGGCCGTCTGGGCCCGAACGGCGACCGATCCCCCATTTTCGATAAAGCCCCCTTCCTCTCGATGCGCCAAGACATCCTTGCTCACGTGCAAGATCACTTCATTCGGCGTGCCGCCGGACCTCTTCTTGGCGCCATGCTCCAGGAAGCTTTCCACCGCGGTCATCAATCCGTCCGCCCGGCTCGCTCTCGGCCTGGACCCACCCGACGTTTCCGCCGAAACGCCACGCCTCTGTGCCTGGGCACCACCCGCAGCGTCTTGCCCCATCGCAACGGCCGCCAAAAGACGCGCCCCTTCCTCGGCAGGCAGCTGAATCGAAAAGCGCATCATGCCGTCCGACGTGACTGAGTGGGACACGAAGCGCCGCGCCTCGGCCTCGTCTACAGAGTCCGTGGCTTCGCTCCGAAGAACGCCCCGGAAGCGGCGGCAGATCTGCTCGAGCTGAGATGCGGTGGCAAAGACCGCCATCTCCACCAGCGCGACTTCGTTTTCTGAACTGGCCACCCGGGTCAGGGCTCGGACCTTGGAGTAGCTAAGCTGACCGGCCGCAAAGGCACCGTCGATGGCGGGGAGATTCCGAAGCGCCTTGGCGACCCGAAGCTTCTCTCTTGCGGCCCCCAGGTCGAGCCCAATCCGCCAAGACAGCCAGTGCGCGCAGGACACGGCGCCCTGGGCGTGCCATCCACCCAAGGCATCAAACTGCCCAATGGCGTGAATCAGACGGTGCTCTCGTGAAGCCTGCCCGGACGCGATCATTGCGATTTCTTCTCCCCATTCTTCCGCTTTTCGTGGGGGTGACCCGTCCGATGCACCATGATTCACAGCACTTTGATTGACCTAAACAGACGTTCAGATCAATCAAGAACCACCTATTTCCTCCGAAAATCATTCCACTCTGGCCGTTGATCGCCTTGTCTTGTGAGGCTTGTCCGGCCGGAGCCGATACTGAGCGCGCGCTGCATTTCACCGAGACTGAATTGGAGGGACGCCCACGAGAAAGGGGACGGTTGTGGAGTCGCTGAAATGCGACGGGCTCACCAAGCCCAAAATCGTCATCGCCTGGCATCGCAAAGGCTCAAAATCCAAGCCCCTTGGCCGACCGCCGATGTACCCACGCTTCACATGAAATTCAGTTGGCAAATACGTAGACAGAGCGGTCATTCATTCGTCAACGCGTACTGTCTCCAAGTCCAGAGGTCGCACACGGTGCGGTGAGCAACGCGTCGTGATTCTTAGGCGCACCCTCGAGACGCTTGACCCGTTTGGTCCTGGGCCCCATACAGCCAGCCGGCGGTGTTTGGGAACGTCACCAAACCGTACCCTAGGACCCAAGCCACGGGACGATGGGGAAACATGGGAGCTTCGACGAGCGGCCGGTGATGACCAAGGAACGTTCGGCCGAGTTTGGCACAAGCCTTGCTTTTCGTTGTCCTGCATGAAACGAAAATCCGCACCCAGTGTACACAACGACGTACGGCGGGCAGGTCCCCGGAGCGTCTTCTGTTGGTGTAAGACGATCGCCCTCCTCCCGATCTTCTTTTTAGGGGCTTGTTCGTCACCGAAAGCGATTCGGCGCCATACTTACCCACCGAGCTTTGCGTATCTTGAAAAGCAGGAGCTCAAGAGCAAAATGCATGAACTGGCCTACCACCTGGTGCAGCTGAACGGTGCACTGGAGCATGCCATGTTTACGGCCGGGAGCCAACCAGATCAAAGCGAAGTGCTCTTTTGGCTTCGGGGCCTCGAAACGACGGCAAAGGGTCTCCGGGGCAGCGCCCTTCAGTCCAACCACCCCGTCCTTGATCGCCACCTCGATACGTTCGTGCAAGCTGTCCAGCACGGAGTCGAAGCAGCGGAGGCCACGCCACCCCGATTTCTGCCGGCCGCTCGCGTCGGTGGAGCATGCGGCACCTGTCACGCCCAACGACAATAAGTGTCTTGTGGCCAAGAAAAGCGCTCAGCCTAAAGTGCGTCCGTACCATGGTGACGAAGATCGTGTTTATCCCTCGGATCACTTGTCATTCCATCCGAAAGAAGCACCTTAGTTTCCGTGACCCGAGGGCCACGGGTGGGCCGAATGGACCCCGGACCGGAACCCGCAAGGCCGAAGGGGCAGTGACCGAAGCTACGCCCGTCGACAGCCGACGCGGGTGCCTTCGAAGTGAACCCAGGGATGAATTCCCTCGACTCAGTTGCCTTGCATCCGAAAGAAGCACCTTGGTTTCCGTGAATCGAGGGCCACGGGTGGGCCGAATGGACTTCGGACAACAGTCATGGCGCGGCGACCTACTCGATTCCGATCGTGGTCCCACCGGGCACTGCGGGACTCCAGCCCGATCTCTCGCTGTCTTACAGCAGCGGCTCATCCGCAAACGGCATTCTCGGGGAAGGCTGGTCGCTTTCGGGTCTTTCCTCAATGGTACGGACGCCGTCGAGCCTAGTCCACGATGGGGTTTCGGACCCCGTTGATTTCGATGGACTTGACCGCCTGAGCTTCAACGGACAGAGGCTGCGCCTGGTCAGCGGGAAGTACCTTCAGCCCGTATCTGGGTACCGGACCGAGATTGATAGCTTCACGTTCTTTCGGTTCGAAGATGGCTATTTCAAGGCCTTTACCAAAACAGGTTTGATCATGGAATTTGGCAAGACCGAAAACGCCCGCAACGGAAAGCTCGACTGGAAACTCAGCCATATATCGGATCGCAACGGGAACGATATGACTTTCATCTACGGCCTCGATAAGTACAACCATCACCACCTCAAACGCATCGATTACGGTGGTCATCAGGGTCTCGGTCTCGCATCTGACAACTCTGTCGAACTGGTCTACGAACAAGAACGTCCGGACGCTCCGATCCGGTATGAGGCCGCCGCTACTGGATGCTCACCCGTCGGGTGAAAAAAATCGTAACCCGCGCACAAGATAAAGTGGTTCGAGAATACCGGATTTCCTACCAGCAAAGCCCCGTTTCGAAGCACAGCCAGATCACTTCGATTCAAGAGGTGGCCGGGGATCAAGAGCGCTACGCATTTCCTCCGAGCCAGTTCCAGTGGCGAGGTGGTCATCGCGATCCCCTCAAGTTCAAGTCATCGAAGCTTTCTCGCGTTCTTGCGGCGGGCGGCAAAGTCTACGTCCACGGAGACTTTGATGGCGATGGCCGCACCGACTTTTTGTCTGGCCCGGCGAAGTCCCCTGGACTCATGTCCGCAAGCGTAACCGAACTCAGCGCGCATCTTTCGACGAAGGGACACGAACCCGAACCGGCCGCTCTAAAACTCCCGCCCTGCGACATGACCTATAACGGCGGCGCGATTGCCCGCAAGGTCATGGCCAGTGGGTACGGTCTATGGAGCCGCCTTTAATCCCGGACACTTAGAAGCCTCCTATTTTTCGGGAGATGTTTCATTCGGGGGCGTACTGCGACTGTACAGCATTGGCCTTGATCCCGACGTCGACTACGCGACGACATTCCAATACGAAGTCCCTTTTGTCATCCGCGAGGCCAGTGCCAACTGGAGAACCGGTTCACTTTTGCTGTCGGAGGTCGACTGGAGGCTTGCATACGATAAACACTCCGCGCTAACCAAGTAGTCCGCTGGAGTCCTTGACGAGGCCGTCTTGGGTTATTTCCACCATCGGTAGACCGCCACCTGTCCCGCGGTCCTCAGGGAAGCCCTGAACATCTGTCGAAAAATGTCTCCTGAATCAGATGCCTACTCTCCACACTGAAGAGAATCGTCCACGTAAGGCAATTCATTGTGAACGGCGCGGCTTCGCGTTTCGCAATCGAGGTGACCGGGTCGCCGTGGCGCGCCCGAACCGATTGGTGCGGCCCCCCTAACTGGGTAGGCTTTGGATTGGGCGCTTTCGATTTGCCCTTTGGGGAAGCGGGTGGCATGGCTAGCCCCGCTTCGGGGGGGGCAGCCACATGAATGGCTGACACGGCACAAAGCCACACGCGTGGGTGCGGGTGCCAACTCCCGGGAAATGGTTCGACGGAGTTGCGCATGGTTCCCGTAATACAGGTTTTTTCGACGGTGTTGGGTGGGGTATTCTTGTCATCAGTCCCCCATGGGTTGGCCTCTTCCGCCCCCGAAATCTTTGCCCCGAGGGACGCATGGGTTTCGGTCGGGGGACACGACGCGCATCCGCTGGGACGGACGCCATCCTCGCCCGCAAAAGCGCAGGTCTCGTCTCCGTACGGACCTTGGGGCCTGACGGAGCGAGACACCGGTTCGATGAACGTTGTAGGGGAATCAAGCTCCCCTGACACGATTCTTCCAACGCTCGCCCTACAGCCGGGGTGGAACCTCGTGGGGGGAGGCGGGGAGGACGGCGTGTCGTTGGCCTCCGCGGGATCGATCCCCAGCAAAGCCATCTGGTCGCTTCGAAACGATGGGTCCTGGTCGCCAACGCCGAAGCCCGCTGGGCGCGGAACGCAGTGGATCTATGTCCCGGAAGTGGGACTGTGGCCTCGAGGCCCCTGGTCGCCCGCCCCTTCTTCCTCACGTTCAGCGCCTCCGGGCTGGAGTATGTTAGGGGTTCCGGACGGGCCATCCCCCTTGGGACCTGACGTCACGCGTGTTGCTCGCTGGGACCCGGCGTCACAGACCTATACCCTCTACGAGCCGACTCCCGTGAGCGCCCATCTGGCGCCGGGCGAAATCGTCTGGGTATTCCGTCGAGACGCCGTCACACCTTTTGGGCCTTCGGAAGCCTCGGCTTCGGATATTCCCATGCCTCCTCATGGGGTTCAGGTCTGGATAAACGATGAAGCCGTTCAGCTGCAATGGAAGGCCCCCATCCGGTTCCAAAACGGGGCCAAGATTCCTGGGGGCACAGACCTTGGCTACCAAGTGTACCGAGATGGCATCCGGCTGACGGAAGGCGAAGCGCAACTCAGCTACCGAGATTCACAAATCGCTCTGGGTCGACGGTACGAGTATCAGCTGACTGCTTTTGTGCGAGAGCCTGGCGGACCGAACAAGGTGTCTCGGTTTTCTTACCCATTTCGGGTGTCCCTGAATGGATTCGGAAATCCCCATCAAACTGCCGGTGGCCGGGGGGAAGCGGCGCTTTCCGATCGGGCCGTCGTTCGGCACGAGACGACAGAGACGACCCATTTTGTATACGTCGAGCAAGGGGGTGACGCAGAGGGAGGACAACTTCGCTACGTTCGCCAAACCAAGTCGGGCCCTGAAGCGCCGTCTGTTTCTTTGGCGACCGCGTCGCCAGGGCTCACGATCGATGACGTCACCATCAGCGCAGGCGGCGAGCGGGTCTCGGTGGCCTGGATCGAAGAATCACAAGGCACGGATGGAGCGGTCTTCGACTCGCGGATTCGATTCATCGAAAGTGCCGACGGCGGTGTTTCGTTTTCCGGGGCGCCTCAACTTCTTCGCAAGGGAAACGTTTGGAAACGCGGTCTCGACTCCGCCTACGATCATCTTGGGCGCCACCATCTCGTGTGGGGGGAGGGAAACAAGGTCTATTACCTTCAGGATCAGAGCGGCCCAGCGTCAAACGTGTTCGACGTGCACCGACGATACCCAAATACCATTGTTGTGGACTACTGGGTTCCGTATCCGTCGGAGTGCGAAGGCGATGCCGATTGTCCCTGTTACGCTTTCACGCGAGAGCGCTACGATCTGGCGCTCGAAGAGATCCAGCCGCACGAAGAGGCCCAGGTTCGTGGCTGCCTGGATATCTACGATGAGTTCCCATTTGTGCCCAAAGAGCCAACGTTTGGCCCCTATTTGTTTCATTGTGATGAGGCCTTTGTGACCCATCCTTCTCTTGTGCTGGACGAAAAGAAAATAAGCATCTTGGCTTACCAGACTCGACGTTGGGACAACAAACCCGTTCGCAACGAATCCTGGACGGGAGAACACGGCCCCGCGACCCCTCCCACGACTCCACCTGCGAATGGGGAGTGCCCAGTCGAACCAGAAGGCCAGAGAAAAAAGCAATTAGGATTTCGCCATGCCCAGAAAAAGGACCAATACAGCTCTCCCAGGGCTAAGTCGGTGAATGAAGATCGTCCCTCGGATCTTGTGCACTCACGCGCATTTCAGGCAAACGAAGCCTCCTACGATCCCGATCGCGTGCATCCTAAAAACTGGTACTTCTACGAGCGCGAAGGCACATGGGATGAATCAAAAGCGATAAAAGCAGCTCAACGTCCGCTGGCCGGAAAAACGCTTGGCATCACCCAAAACAAGGAGGACTGGGCGCTGGGCACGTGGCAAAATGATGCGTTCCAAAAGTGGCAGATCTTCAGCATCGACTCGGTCGACGATACACGATGGGCGGATACGCCAGCATACCGAGCATTTTCCGAACACGCGGGGCTCGCCTCGGCGGCAGTCGATTCCGACTCAACCCGCGATTCCGCTGCAAACTCTAAAGAACAAGCTTGGACCGCTGCGCGTGATTCTAAAATACCGACCACGACTGAACCGACGCGCGAACCTGCCGGCGATGCTCAAGCATCCCCGCAACCTCTTTGGGGTCAGTCTGGCGCACCACGGTCATCGCTGGGCGACGGAGACCCATGGACAAGTGGTGGGGACGCCGTCGCACAGGAGCGCAAGAAGCAGCAAACAGGGATTTTTTTTGAGGGAGGCGCGGCGTTTTCGGTCGGGCGGCAAGACCCGGCGACCTCTTTGGCGGTGGCTGGGAGCTCCCCAGAAGCGAGGAAGGAACTCAGCGTCGAGACCGTAGCGGGCGACGTCTCGAGCAACAACCGGGCGGCTCGAAGACTTCGGAATGAGCTCCACCGTACCAAGATCGATTCCGATTCGAATCAACGGCACGACTATTTTGTGGAGTACCAGCTGGATCCGCACAGCCATGAGACAGGCAATTTGTACGCGCCGGACTCCCCTCTTTATGATCCAGAATATTGGAAAGACTACGCCAGCCAAGATCAATGGGCCTTTTTACAACAAGAGTGGGGCCTCAAAGAAAACGACCTCTTTCGTTTGGCGTCCCTCCATGACTCGAACCACCTCGCCCGCCTCGAGCGGGTGTGGGCCTACACCCAGGGCATTGCCCTTGCGCAACTGTCCCGCTCCCGTGACCGCGAAGACTGGGTGCAAGCACGAGGCCTTGCACGGTACTTGTGTGCCCACGCGGTCTACGCGGTGGGCACGCGAGAACCCATGATTCGAGGGTGGCATTTCTCCTGGAACACCCTCGACCCCTGGAAGGATGCACGCTTGGTGACCGGCGCCAACGCCTGGGTCATTCACGGTCTGGGTGCTTTTTTGGTGTCGCGCGCCGCGGCCGATGGAGGCCATGGGGCTGAAACAGATGCGCTCAAGGCCTGTTATCACGCGGCGCTTGCCGGCCTTCTGCAGCATCGTGCCCGCATCCGGCCTGAGGATAGACTTCGGGTTGATCCAAAAAGCTGCGAAACCCAGTCTTGCGTAAGCTTGATGACCGCCGGGTGGACGACTGCTGGTCTCCAAAAGGCCGACGCCCCCCGGGACCTTGGCATTGTAGACGATGGGCACGTTCGACTCGCTTATTACGACATCTTGGATGCGCTCGGGTACGATGCTTTTGATCCCCTCCATCCTCCCGTGGTGCGGCAGCGGGTTGAGACCCCCGCGGGCAAATACGTCGAAATCGAACCCCTGGTGCTTACCGACGAGCCCGATACCCAAGACCCCACGCTGCGCTCGTTTTCAGTCCTCAAGCGACGCGTTCAGGCGGAAAACGTGGTGACGGAGCACAATCTCGACGTCTTAAGCGTCCTCAACCACGCCCTGAAACACGCTGAGCTTCTCGAGGTCCCTGATAAGGACGCGCTCCGGGGATGGAGAGACGAATTGCGCCGGGGCATTTTTGAGCTCTTGTGGGACTCCGACGATTGGCGAAACACCGTGGTGGATCCGAACGAGGCCTCCTTGGACCTCGGCCGCGTCGTGACGGGAGGGGCGTTCTCAGAAGAAGCGGCGGGTGCGGTTTTTCGCGCGAGCAAACATGTTGCGGTCGACAATTGTAGCTGGCTTGCGCTCTTTGTGAACCACGACGAGCTCAATGACGAAGAAGTGACCAAGCTCGCTCAATGCCTGGACTATACAGTGAGGACATTCGCCTCCGAAAAGGAATTTAGGGGGCAATCATACTACGGGGCACACTACTTTCTGAACACTTTTCGAGACCCTTACATTCTCGAGAACGCGCGGCAGGAATCCTCTTACCACCTCGAAGCCACGATGGGCCTCATCGGGGGCCTTCGCACCTTCGCGGACGCCCATCCCAAGCGCAAGCGGTCGGAGGTTTTTCGGAAACAATCACGTCACATGTGGGCACAAGTGCAGGCCTTTGTACGTGATCACGGGTTCGCCTATTCCAGTGAGCGTATCCAAGATTTGTCGACGCTTCTTTGGTCGAACACCGCAGCGCTCTGGTTCATCGACGTCCACGACGATTTTGCGGCCCGCGATCGGGCCCCGGATAGACCGTTGTTAGACTACGCGAGGACGGTGCCGCCCGGGCAGGCCGACGCGCTGAAGGAAGCGGCCTACACCCAGCTTCAGGCGCGAACGCGATGGTTGCCGGTCGGGGCGTTTGAGGGATCCCTCGCCGAGCATGCCTTCTTGGTGTCCGGTACCCGAGACGGGCGGTCTTATGTGTCGGTCGAAGACCAAGCGCTGGCTTTGTTGGCCGCTCTTCATCAACAGGATGATGTTTCTGGGCAGGCGTGGGCCGAGGCGCTTCTCGCGCTGGCCCAAGACCCCGGACCGGTGCTTCGATTCCCCAGTCTGGCGTGGCTCGAAGATACGGGCGGTAGCGGGCCGAGTGAGGCCTTACCCTCCTCACGGCCCGCTTTGGCGCTTTACGCACTTTTTCGCTGGGCAGAACGCGAAGCACAACGGGGACAACTCAATCCATCTTTACGCGAACGCCTTGCACACACCCTCGAAGCACTCCTTACGGAGCCGCCTGAACCTTTGCCCCGCCCGTATTCCGGACTCATCTGGGAAAGCCACGAAGAACCGGCCACGGTCCACGTCGCAGACAACGTCATGGCTTTTTTTGCGCTGCAAGCGGCATCGAAGGTTTTGGATGAAGGGGCGTCTTTGAGCACGTTTCAGCATCGGTCAGAAACGATGGGTCGCGCGCTCGACAGTCTTTGTTTCCATTCTCCCGACAAACATCCGGTCGCGCGCCTGACCGCGTCGGGGACGAAGGTCCTGAGCGGTCAGGCGCACGTGTACGTCCTGTGTGGTCTGTTTTTGGCCTCGCGTAGCCGGTACGAAGACGCAACAAAGCTTCTCGAGGACCTTTTTTCCGAGCAAGCATCCACAGAGCCCTCGGTACCCCACGACGGACGGGCACACCGATGGGCAGACGCCGCGTCGGCCAAGCTGTTGGTGCAACGAGCCGTCTTTTCCATCGATCCGCGCCAAGAGGCGCTCCGTCTATTGAACTTGCTCCGCTTTGACGACCCCACGCAACTTTCCGCGACCGACGCTTCGCTCCTGATCCTGTCTGACGCAAATCCCGGAGGTGCGTTCATGCCCCCTCAAAGTGCAGCTGAGGGTTCTTTTGTCCGTGGCCAGCAAAAAGAACATGCCCTGTCCCGCTTGGCCGAAAACTATGTGGAGATCATGGGGTCTCTTTTCGCTTCTCCTTTGGGGGTTGATGGAATCGACGCGGTCATCCAAGATCTCACCGCCATCGACTTTGCCTTTGGCCTGCTCCAGCAAGACGTTCCCAAAGGATTGTGGGTGGACCGATTCGTCGAGGTCCCCTACGAACAGCATGTTGCGGGCGCCGTCTACCGGCTAAGAAATCTTTGCCCATCAGATCCATTGATCGCTCGTGCATCTTACGGCTTGGAAGCGTTTTTCGGTCTTCCTTGTCACGAAGTGGAGCGCGCCGTTGACGAACTTCTAGAGGCACGTTTTGGTTGGCTTGATCCGTCGGCATTCGCGATTCTTTCCCCCCTTCAGGGCGCCTCGTTTGACGCGCGAACCGATCGATTCTTGGCGCCTCGACCTTCAGGGCTGGTCGATTTCGAGTCAAAAACAGTGTGGACCTTGCTCGCGCAGCAAGGCCCCGTGAACGTGGCACAAAGTGCTCCCGTGGCGGTCCTTCGTCCCCAATTTCGCGAGCGGTTGGCCCGCGCCATCGAGGGACTTTCTCGCGGAGAATCAGAGCGCCAAGACCCAAGTCCACTACGAGCTCTACCCCCTTGACTTACTCGAAGTGTTGAACCCGGCCTCTCATCAATACTGGACGCGGGCCGCAGTTGAGCTTCGCCAGGTCCAGACCTTTGGAGACGGGGTGCAGTTCACCGTTCGTGGTGTCCCCGTTCCCGCCCCTTCTTTTCCAAGTGGCGCGGACGAGCTTGAACACAGACGGGCGTTTCGACAGTTCGTGAACGAATGGCGCGGGGGCGATCTTCCGGGCCTGGCCGGCCTCGGCGGAGTCGAGCCCTCCGTACTCCACTTTGGTTTGAGGAACGGTTCCTTGGCAACGGATCAATGGCAAACACTGGTAGACACCTTAGGGCTCGGTCCCGAAGAGGTCTCAGCGTGGAGTGCGCGCCTGATCCTCACCGATCCCAGACCGCCGACCGTCCACGAAGAAATGGCCACAGAGTCGCTCAAAGGGAGCGGTGAGCAAGCGGCCTTGGCCGAAGTCACCGACAGCACACCTGAGCGCGCTTTTGGTTTATGACCGCCCGATTCTGTCGCGTTGCGAAGACATCTATCGCTTCAGTCTCGCTGAGATCGACCGGGCGGCGTTTTTGGCCCTGAGTGATGAGGAGCGGAATCACCATCGAATCAAAGCCTGTCATGAGGGTGGGTCACCCTATAGAGATGAAAGTGTGAATGACCTCCGGGACGATTCCGGGCCCGCGGATCTTCGCCTTGTGTATGCGGTGCGGCCGTCCGAACCGAGCGTCCTGCCCGCACTGGCACCGTGGGTTTCAGGTCCATGCCCATCTTCCACCGTGGGCTGTTTCCGAAGGCGACCAATTCACGCTGGATGAGAGCCGGCAGGTCTTGCTCGGCACGCCCGAAGACTATCCGCCAGGAGCCTCCTTAGAGCTTACCGACTGGGTTCACGACATTCTCGCGGCTGGCTATCGATGGACACCCCATCGATGGACCGAGCTTGGGGACGCCGGTTGGAATCGAATAGACTACGTGTTGGACGAAAATGGGGCCGCAACCATGGTCTTTTCTCGACGTTCCGATTTCCAGGGCGCGCTTACCCGGATCAGAATTCCGGCCAAACAGGTGGTTCTGCTGTTCCAAAAGGCCTTCCCCGGGGCTCTTTCGAAGACCTCCTGGGGGACGATGGACGGCGCCAGCCTTTTGGCCCTAGGAGCCGGAATCATGTCTATGAGTCCCGCCGCTTACGAGCCGTGGACATCGCTTCGCATTTTGGATGAAGACACGGCCCAAACGGCACCCTGGGTCTATGAAGGCACGGTGACGGCGGGTGAACTTGCTTTCGGTTTAGGGAGCGAAGAGCGCATTCGTCAGGACGTGCACATTGTTCAGTCACAAGTTCGGGGCGGTTTTTCCACTTCCGGTGTAGAGTTTGATCCCGACGCAATCTATGGACTTGTGCGGCCACACGTTCCCTCCGTCATCGATCTCGATCGCTATCTTCCACCCTTTCTCGTTTCGCCCGACACCGAGATCCCCGTGTTTCGATACGTCGGGACCACAAAATTCGATGTTGGCGGCCACACGAATTTGCTGCCAGAGCCAGAACAACACCTTTGGGTACAGATGGTTAAAAATTGGGCAAAGGCTTTCGGCGAAGAGGCACAAACCAGGCTGCTGCACGCGATGACGTTCTGGTTTTTTCAGAGCGGTACCGACGAAGGCGTGCCGCAAAAGCGTCGAGGATCAGTAGAAGACGAAGTTTCGCAAACGCCCAAGCCGTTCGTTGAACCCGCGGTTCCCAAAACGGAATCCGCCCCGGGTCCTGGGGTGTTCACACGCCTTCCCGACCACGAGGCTGAGCCACCGAATGAGAAAATTCGAGACGGTTCGTTCTTCGCAATTTTTGACGATCTTGGGGCAAGCCAAAAGGTCAAGGGGCATCTCGTCTACAACGAGACCAAAAAAAATCTTAGCCAGTTGGCGCACTCGGTTCCCGACCAGCCGGTGGTGTCGAGCACAGCCATGAGGCAGATTTTTCACAATCGCTTGCTGGCTTGGATCAAAACAAAGGTCGTTGCTGTGGTTGGGCCCTATGCAGATTTACACTACCACTACCGATCCCCGGCCGGGAAAAAGCTCTCGAGGCTGATCGTAGAGTTGGACGGAGGCGATCTCATTGGATTTGCCTGGGAACCCACTCGTGCCGAGGGCAACAAGTGGTTGACGCAGGCGCAGGAATCATTTCGTCAAGACAGTCTCCGCTTGCGTTTGACCAGATCTCCCTGGAATCGCATCGTTTCTTGGGAGAGAAACAATGAACAAGCACTCCTATCCAAAGCCAAATCACTGCAGTCGACCTTGGTTCAAGCCCACAGTGAGGCCTATCAGGGCTTTTTTGTTGCGCGATACAGCCGGTCTTTCGTTTCGGCCTGGATGGAGACGGAGAAAACACCCGAAATCGACCTGGTCGCCTACCACGGTCCCGCCGATGGATTCGAAAACTTTGCGATCAATTTCTCGGCTTTGCACCTGAGGGTGGCGCAGAAGCAAATGACATTTGTGAGTCCATCTCATCGGCTTGTGGTGGGCCACCACGGCGTCATCAACAAAAGTCCGCGGGGTGAGGCGTTTTTCCTGTTGGACGAAGTACAGCAGGTTTTGGTCCATCGCGGGAAGCGGCTGACGGTGTCCAAAATGCAAGCGCTGAGGGGGGAGCATGAGACGCTGGCCCAGCTTAAGCTTGATAAAGATGATTTTGGAGTCTTCGCGGTTCAAGAAAACACGACCATCGCTTGGAGAAGTATCGGCGATCATGTTTCGTTTACCGAACTTGTCACGAAGAGAATCAGTGTATCGAGCATTGTGTCGCTGGTCCAAAGCCTTGGCCCTTCGTTCACTTCGAACCAGGGTGACTTGAAGGTTGTTGCGGGCAATGGGGCAACTTGGTGGTTTGACGGAACCGGCCAGCTACAATTTGTGCATGAAAAGAAACGCATGGAGCCCTCCAACATGAGACGCAAACGGGCGGCGCTCGGCGAGAACTTTGCTCAGGTCAAAGTCCCGGATGGATATGCTGTGATTCCTCTTGGGCAACCAGAACTATGGTCCTTGATGCGTGAGGATCCCAAAATCAAACAGAACTACCGGATCGTGAATCTCGCCCACGCGGGAACCGCATCCGAAATTGTCAATGATCTTCAAGCACTGGAGCCAGAGTTTCCGCCAGGCCAGCCGGAGATAGAGGTTATTCGTGTTCCTCTGGAGAAAATCATCTACTACAAGGGGAACGGCCTTCTCCAATACCGAACAAGAACGCCCGGGCTGACCCAACTGGGGGACGAAGCCAAAAAAGCCCGAGGGAATCTGGTTCAGCTCAAAACCCCTCACGGCAATATCGTGGTCAACCCCCGATCGTCGGAGGTTGCGCGCATCAAGAAGATTCACGGGCAGGAGTACCAACTTCTCCACGTTGCCTACGCAGGAACCGGGGCGGTGGGCTCGGATCTGCTGAATGACTTCGTGGCCCGGGTGGAGCGAATTTTTGAGCGTGAGCGATCGAGCTTTGTCGTATATCACGCTCTGTCGGGGAAAATCATTCGCTTCGTGGAAGGCGGTTATCTGCCCTACCAGACAAAAGCGACTTCCCGAGTGTCCATGAAAGAATTGAGCGCTTCGTCCAAGGACCACTTGATCCAGTTCAGGACGGAACTCGGTTTTCTGGTGGTCGGCGTTCGTAACATATTCTTACTGTCTCGGCTGCTGAAAGCGCATCCCGATGATCTCGAGTTGATGCATGCCCAGTTTGAAGGTGTTCCTGATGCGCAATCGCTGGCCCAACTGGGCGAAAGAGTTGCAACCTATGCACCGAAGAAGCAAACCGAGTTTGAGATCCTACGCGATGGTCCGAGGAAAAGCATATACTACGTGGGCAAGGGTCTTCTGAGTTATGAGACTCGAGGCGTAACCAAAAAGCGCGTACGGGCAGAGAGTCAGAGCGATGGCGAACATAAGCTGTGGTTCAAGACACCTCGCGGCGATATGATCTTGTCCGAGGAGGCATTTCATTCATCGGGTGAGGCTCTCAAAAAGATACACGGAAAGAAGGTCTCCCTCGAGTACGCAGCATATGCGGGCAAGGATGAGCACCGCCTGCTGCGGACATTCGCGGCCCAGATAGATCGCCTCGTCCCACAAAAGCAGACCACCTTGACCATTGGCTGGAATGGCCTAACGGGCCGGGTGCTCTATCATCGAAGGCAGGAAATATTGCTCCGCTATCGAAACAGTCTACCCGATCTACAAACCGAGGCAGAGGAAGCGGGCACACACCTCGTAGCGATCGAAACCAGGGACGGGTTTGTGATTACCGGTGTCGTTCAGCAAATCTTTGACTTCGTCAAGAAGGTACATAGGACCTATCGGATTGAGCAAGCCGCGTTTGGTTCTTTACCGAGAGATACCTCGGACCTTGACGCCTTTGCCGCGCGCGTTGCCGCGTATTTGATGACAAGTCAAAAGGAGTATCCGCTCACTCACCCGGGCCCAGGCCACAGCATCTACTACGTGAAAGCAAGAGGCTTGTTGACCTACCGGCCTCACCGACTTGACCGAGAAGAGGCGCGAATAGAGGCGGAAGAGCGCGGCGTAAACTTGATGGTGGTGAAAACACCGCGTGGGACCATCGTGGTCTCGCGCCGGGCTCCCGTGACCGACCGCATCCAAAAGGTGTACGGGAATGAGTGGGAAGTCCTTGGCGCCTACTATCGGGGCGAGGGAAGAAGCGGGCAGCCGACAGACAAAAAGCAACTCCTGAGGTTCGGTCGAAGCCTCGTAGACCACACACCCAAAACACAAACCATGGTGACCATCTGGTATCCCGGTGGACGTGCCGTTTTCGACAAAGACAAGGACGCCATCGTCCGCGATAGAGAGATCGGCGGAAACAACGGCCGGCAGTAGCTGGAATTGCGACCTGCATGCCGCTCGGCTGGGTATACCTCGTAGTTGAGAACTCGTTCCTCATGAACAGACATTTGCGCGGACACTCGCACGAACGCCAGCGGAACAGTTTCAGGAGAAGCGGTCGCCATATTGATCTTCCTCACGTCACGGTATCCACTTGTAGACTCAACCGTATCCATCTCGGTACACCGGCCAGCTAAGCTCAAATGGGCGAGATGAGACTGACGCATCACCCGGAAACCAGTCGCTGACGATGAGTTCAGACCCCGAACATGGCGACCCATCTCTTCATCTCACCAAGGCGAAAACCCAAACCACGTCGTGCTTCAGTCGGAATCCCAACGGGCATGCATATTGCTCGATGCAGTTCACGATGTCAGAAAGCTCGATTATCCGTAGCACCGCCTGGGTCGCTTGCATCCCCCTTGGGTTGGGCGCGCTATGTTGCGGACCCGTTCCCCATGAAGACCGAAACACATGGACTCAAGATTCGTCCCAGGCCCCGAGGGTCGCACTGGTGGACCGAGGCATACCAAGAGCATGGATTGTGACTTCGGACACACCGTCAAAGGCAGCCACGGAGGCCGCCAAGATCATCCAAGACCACATCTGGCGGGCGTCCAAAACCCGGATTCGCATCGTGAAAGAGGGTGCGCTTGGTCAACTTAGCGTGCACGACCGGAGAATCACGGTCGAAAATGCCCCCTCCAAAACCAACTTTCTCCTGATCGGGCAGAGCCAGCTGACAAGGCAGCTCAGGCTGAACCGTATCGAACTCAATCCAGGTGGGATCGCGATTCGAACGCTGCCCAACGCCATTGCGATCATGGGCATGGATGACGACCCGTCAGATCCGTGGGGCACGACCTACGCAGCCACCACATTCCTTGAGGAAGCCCTCGGTGTGATTTATTTGTGGCCTGGAGCATCCGGCAAGGTGATTCCCAAGCGTCATTCCATCAGAGTCTCGTTGAGTCTTACCCATAGGCCGCCCATAGGCCAGCGTCGCATTCGAGGCGCCAGCGCTAGGCCTGGCCACCGAAACCTACAGGGTCTTAAGAAACTGGGCATCGCCCCGAGCGCCTTCGAAGAACGCCGCACAGCAGGCATGAACGTCCCCGGGAGCGATTGGTGGCAATGGCAGAGGCTGGGCGGTACCAGTGGCATCAGCGGCGGTCATTCCTTTCAAAGCCTATGGAAGGAACACGGTGAGGCGCATCTCGACTGGTTTGCAGAAAACCTACACGGCAACCGAGACCAGTCGCTCTCCCCAAACCGAGCGCGGCTTCATGTCACCCACCAGGGACTCATTCGTCACGTCGCGGACGATCGCATCGCTATGCTGGACGAAAACCCCGACAGGATCAGCGTTCCCGTGGGACCCAACGATGGAGGGAAAACATCGTTTTGCATGTGCAATCAGTGTCGAAAACTCGATCATCCCGACGCGGCGAAGCGGGACATGGCCTTTCACGAGCGAGTCGACGGAAAAATCGTAAGAACCCCCTATGACTACCGAGCCCTGAGCGATCGCTATGTTTGGTTTTACAATCAAATCGCGAGACAGGTCAGCAAAAAGCATCCTGAGGCCTACGTGGTCGGAGACGCCTACGGAGCATATCTTGATCCTCCGATCGCCCAAACGCCGGACCCCAACGTCGCGATTCGCTTTGCCGGCCTCAGCTATCTCGGCGACAAAGACCGTAAAAACGCACTCAAAGCGTGGAAGGGATGGAGTCGGGTCACGAACACCATGCTGTTGAGATCCAATCATCTCTTGGGCGGGAGGCGGGTCGGTGCTTTACAGAACTCCGCGCACCAAATCGCGGCCGACTACCGTGTTTTTGCCCGCACCATGGTCGGGGCCGACCTCGACTCCATCGCCCACCACTGGTCCACCGCGGGGCTCAACTACTACGTTGCCGCACGTATGCTCTGGGATCCTTATCAGAAGATTGATCGCCTCATCGACAGATATGTCACGCTCGGGTTCGGTCCTGCCGCCAAGCCTATTCGGCAATATTTCGACCGAATCGAAGCCATTTCCCGAGAAATCGCCACATTGCCCGAAGAAGCGCCTGAAGGAGAATCAGTGTTTGGCGTTCCGGACGGACGGATCTATGGCTCCATTTTCCGGCCCCTCGTCCCCTACACCGACGACGTCGTCCACGAACTCCGCGAATACCTGGAAGCCGCCAAAAGCCGCGCGAACGGGGACCGAGCACTCCTCGGGCGCGTCGCATTCATAAGGACCGGCCTTGAGTGGACCGCCTTACAGTCCCGGCTGTGGCGAGCCACAGACATCGACGATCCCAAAGCCCTCGACCTCGCCGATCGTTGGCTGCGCGAGATGTTGCGAATCTTCGATCGCCAGCACTACGCCGTCAATGTTTCCGTGGTGGCATGGACAGTCGGGAACCCTTGGGCCAGACTCGGCTTCAAATGGCCCGGGGAGTAGCTGTACGGTCTGTCGGATCCTCCCTGTCCTATGCTCTTCGCACCTTCTTCAAAATCGAGGGCCAAAGAATTCTTCCTATTTTCGGGAGATTTCTTCCTTTTCGGTTCGGCGTTAGACAAAACCCGCCGGTGTCACGGATGAAGGTATGGGTTGCGCGGAGCACGGTCATGGCACTGGGACTGACCGCGGCTGGGCTCCTTCAAGCCGCGCCCCACAAAGAAGCCAACACGAAGCTTGAGGTCCGTATCACCGTAGATTCCACCCGTCAGATTCGAACGGTTCCCGCGACCCTCTTTGGGACCAACGTCACGTGGCGCTGGAATGGATTTGGCGCATGGCTTCCCCAGAAGCAGGATTTCAATCCGAGCGTGATTCGTCATACCCGTCTGCTTGCACCAAGCCTGCTCCGTTTTCCGGGCGGCACTTTTGGAGACCACTACAACTGGAAAAAGGCCGTGGGACCATTCAAGACTCGAACGTCCATCGCCTCATTGCCCGGTGACGTTCTGGAGCGGCCCCACTTTGGTACCGATGAGGCACTCGCGTTCGCCCGCCGCGTCGGCGGCCAGCTCCTCATCGTCGTCAACGTCGGAACCGGAACACCAGAGTTGGCAGCACAGTGGGTGCACTACATCAACAAAAAGCGGTGCGGTGAAGATCGCCGAAACTGCGTCACCTACTGGGAGCTCGGAAACGAACTCTATCATAAGCCCACCAAGAAAAATCGAGCATTCCAAAAACCCGAGCAGTACGCCAAGAAATTCATGACCTTTGCCCGCGCGATGCGCGCCGTCGATCCTTCGATCAAATTGGGGGCCATCGGACTCGAGAATTTCGGTCGTTACCGCTTCAACAGTTTCCCCGAATGGAACCGAATCATTCTGGAGCGCACCAAAGACGAACTGGACTTTTTTTCCCAACACAACGCCTACGCGCCTGTTGGTGTGCCCGATCATGTCCCTTTTGAGCATGGATATCAAACCCTCTTGGCCGCCCCTGTGGCCATCAAAAAAAACCTACAAAAGGTTGCGGGACAGCTTCGACGCCACGTGCCTCTGCGCGCCAAAAGCGTACCCATTGCGGTCACCGAATGGGGCCCGATGTTTCATGCCTTTCCCAAGTTTCGCTGGCTCGACCACTCAAAGACCCTTGGCGCAGCTCTTTTTGTCGCCAGCCTTCTCCAGGTCTTCATCGAAACCCCTGAAGTCTCTATCGCCAACCAATTTAAGCTCCTGGACTTTACCTTCAACGGCCTTTTGGGCATCGAAGCGCACACCCGCATGAACAAAAGTGCTGAATACACTTTTTTACCCACAACACCCTACTACGCCTTTTGCATGATCAAAAAACATGAGGACCGCGTTCTCATCGCAACAAAAACCGAGGGCCCAACCTTCGGGGCCCAAGCCGCAGGATGGACCCAAGCGATTCGTCACGCGCCGTACGTCGAAGCCACCACAAGCATCCATCCAGGCCACAAAACCATGCTGATCAGTGTGGTCAACAAATCATCCAAGCCAGCAAACATCGCTTTTCGTACAAAAAAGGCCCGATTCGGACCCCGGGCCACGATTGAGGTTTTGACCGGCAAGGGCCTCGACGCCCACACGGGAACCGGGCCAGTCCAAGTCCCCAAAATCCGCTTCGCCAAGCCGATGATCCATCCCACCACCCCGCAACACCCCTTTGGCGGCAAACACGCCATCCGGCGCCGAAAATTCCAGGTCAAAGTCCATCGGCGAGAATTCAAGCACACTGTGCCCGGGCTCTCCGTCACAACCCTCGAGTTGCCCTACCAGTGATGTCCTCCCCGAAAAAGCCGGGGGCTTCAGGATGTGGACCGAGGGATCAAAAAGCGCCCCGCACCGAGCCCTTTTCCTTTGAAGCACGGCCGGTAACCCGCTACTCTTCGCCGCGATGCGCAACGGCGACGTTCCCACAGAAGGCGCCGCAGAACCGCCCGGCCTTGGGCGCAAGCTGAGAGGAGCGTTTTTTCTTTCTCTTTTAACCGTGTCCACAGCCTCCGTTCTTTACCTCCTGTCCTCGTACATCACCGATTTTGTCTTTGCCCTTTTTTTTGCGACCATCACAACGCCCGTTTACCGACGCCTTTTGACCAAGCTCAGCGGGCGCCCCATCTTGGCCTCTTCCTTGGTTTGTACGGCCCTTGTTGTTGCGGTACTGATTCCCACAATCTTTCTCGTTTTGAGCATTTCGCATGAAGCGGCCACAACCTACAGCGCCGCGCGCGAGACCATCTCTTTTGAGCACGTAGATGACTTCTTATTTGGAGATGGTTTTTTCGCCCGCAACATAAAAAAGCTCAGCGATACGCTTGGATTCGACTACTCTCCCGAGAATGCAAAAACCATCTTGTCGCGTTTCATCGCAGATGTGGCTTCTTTTCTTTACGAATCGGTCAACACTGTTCTGGGGAACTTGTTTTCCGCCCTTTTTCACTTTGCGATCACCATCGTCGTGGTGTTCTACCTTCTGATTGAGGGGCAGACGCTCAAAAACTTTCTCTTTCGCCTTTCTCCCTTACCGCTTGCAGAGGAAGAACTCATTTTGTCCAAGTTTATGGGCGTGGGCCGAGCGATTCTCATCGGAAATGGCCTCGGAAGCATTCCGCAGGGCGTTCTTGGCGGCATCGCGATGGCCATCGTCGGCTTGCCGTCCCCCGTCCTCTGGGGGACCATCATGGCCATCTTTGCTTTTCTTCCGCTCGTCGGTGTCTCTATTGTCACCATCCCCGCCACCCTGTTCTTGCTCGTTCAGGGGCGAATCAGTGCGGCCATCTTCTTCTTTCTGTTCTGCACGGGACAAGCTTTGCTCGTAGAAAACGTCCTCAAGACCAAGCTGATCGGCTCTTACACCAAGATGAACAACCTTCTCATCTTTTTAAGCATCCTCGGAGGTCTGCAGGTTTTCGGCGTCACCGGGATCTTCTATGGACCGCTCTTGGTGGCGCTCTTTCTTACCTTCGCCGAGCTCCACCAGCAGCACCTTTCGAAGCCCATGCCTGGAACGCCCTATGGCCCCCTGTCTGAGTGAGTCCGGCCGCACATCCGAACACCAAGGCTTTCTTCCTTCGTGAAAACGAATCCTCACCACCGCCCCAGAGCAGCTGAAATCATGGCGTCCAGCCTGCCGGCGGCTTGGCGTAACCGGCGTCCGAGAATGGCGTCGCATGCTGCCGCGCGTGCACCCGGTTTCGACCATCGACATCCACGCCCATCGCCACGAGGCCCTGGCGGTCGTTGTACCGAACACCAAGAACATATGCCGGTTTGACCGGGTTTTGGCGATGGAAGGTCACCTCAGTGATGGGAGAGTGAACGGCCTCACCAAACGCGGTCCCCAAACCCGACGAAGATGACTGGCTCCTGCTTTTTGCCGGACTTTCGGTGCGAGCGCCGTCACCCGGAAATGGGGCCTTCGGCGCCGCTGGGGGAGCACCTCTTTGCCATCGAGATATCCTGGGCCGCCGTCGTTCAGGAAACACGGCGACCCCGATAACCCCAATGTTTCGCGGTCGACCCGTCCGCTTCGCGTAGCTGTCCGGGACACTCGAAAAGCGAAACGCGGCAGCTTTCCCTCTGGACAGCCGCCACCCATCGATGTCGACATGGCTCTGGGCGTCCACCAGGTAGCCCCGCTTGTGGGCGTAGTTCGCACGGCCGCCGTCTATAACGTCAAGGCCATCAACGGAGACCACCACCTCCACCCGGCGCCGACTATGGTTATGGACCCGAATCAAATAACGCGCACCCTGCTGTCCAAGGAGATAGGTTTCCCCCCGATGCCTAAAAGTCGGCGCCGGGGCCCCTCCCACCAACACCTCCACCCGGTAGGCGCTCCGCGCATCGCGCAATCCCGCCTCCGCATGGCCTGTCAACAACAACACACCCATCATTTTGGCCACCGTGGCGGCGCCCCTGTAGACTCGATTTGTCATTCTTTTGCCCTCCGATGGATCCAAACGGGTCACCTCGGCCCAAGATCTGATCGGGGGACCACTTTTTCCCGATCATCGAAAAACCCTACTTTCAGCGCCGTACCAGGTGGGAACGGGTGCGCGTACAGGGTCTGGCGAAGGAGCAGGCGGCCGACGCGTCACGACGTTTTCGGCCGCCCTGCCGAGCTAAAATGAGTCCGTGCGGTACGCGATGAGCACTCCGGCCCATGATCCTCGGACTTGCGTTTCTTGCCACCGAACGGGCCCTACCGTCTCGATGTAGGCATAGGCACCCCGCCCATCGAAATCTCGAGTGGCGCCCCCACAACCGAACGCCGTGGTCGCAAGATCAGTCCATCCCGCCGCTGGGATGTCAGAACTATTGTTTGCGTTCGTCGCTGCGCCATACATGAAGATGTAGGGCTCGGTTGTCTCTAAGGCGATGTCGATGGTGGTGTCTTTCCCTGTAGCTTGCGTGACGGCATGAGGTGGCGCGTCGGCCAGACCGCGGAAAATGTGGGCCACAGCGCCTACAGCGCCCGAACGCGGAAACGATAGAGTCACCTGATCCGCGGGCGTAAGGGCAAAGTTGAGCTTGGAGCGAAGGACAACAACGTGGGCTTCGGCACCCGTCGTGTGATGAGCCTTGGCGTCCAGGACATAGCTGTTGCCTTGGGTGTCGCCGGCGGAAATGAGTCCCCCGCCAAGACTCCGCGCTGATAGCCGAACGATCAAAGTGTCGCCTACGGATCCACCCGATGAACCCACCTCCAATACCAGAGACGTCGCGCCGCATTCAGCATGTTCCGTAGCCCCGAGAAACGACGGCGTCGCCACAGGGCAGGCGCGACAGTTTGAGCCTCCGCAGTCAACCCCGGCTTCATCTTCATCCTGAACTCCGTTGGCGCAGCGTTCGGGTGGACATAGGGAGCAGGACCCACCGCAGTCTGTTTTGCTCTCGTTGCCGTTGCGAACGCCATCTGTGCAAGCGGGCACCTGGCATACCATGCCTGTACATACGCCAGATATACAGTCTGAAGCCACCAAACAGGTCTGGCCATCGTCGCAAGCCTGACAGGAGAGGCCCCCACAGTCTGTGTCGGTCTCGTCCTCGTTCAGGCGTTGATCGCGACAAGAGGGCCCCGGGGAAGTAGATGTTTGCGCAGCATCATCGGGGCTTAGTGCATTAAAACCGAAGCGACCACACCCGAGTAAAAGAACGAAGGAAGCAGACAACAGGTAGCGAAACGGAATCCCCACGAGCTCCGAAATCCAATGGTAGCTGGTGAACAATAGGTCAATCAAGTGCGTGCATGTAGCCAATCGTCTTGCGTTGCAACCTATCGAAACCCGGTATGCGAAGCCCAAGATCGTGAAACCAAGTAAACGGGCGACAGAGGACCGAGAAGCCCATCCGAAAATGGAAATGAAAACGGGGAATGACGGTCCGATGACTCGACAAACTCTAGTTAGGGAATCGGCACAAAACGAATCGGTGGGCGCGTGGGTTCCGGCGAAGGGGGTGGAGAAGGAGACGAGGGAGAAGGAGACGAGGGAGAAGGAGACGACGAGGGAGAAGGAGACGACGAGGGAGAAGGAGACGAGGGAGAAGGAGACGATCGCGCGCGGCGCCTCTGTGGGGTACGAAGCAAGCGCTTTTTGGGCCGTTTGGTCAGCACCACCGAGATTCTTTGGTTTTGGTCCGGCCTCACGCGCATCTCGACGGGCCGGTAGCCCGGACGCGAAAAGACGATTTGAATCTGTTCATCCCCCTTGGGACGCGTGTACGTGTGGGGCGTCTTCCCTTGTTGTTTCCCGCCGATGTGCACAAGCGCGGTGGGCTGCGCTTCCAACGTCAATGTGATCGTCTCAACCCTGGGCACGGGGGGTACGGGCGAAAAAGACGACAGCGCCGCGCGTGTATCTGGAGCGGGGCGCACACGCTCGGTCCTCACCCCCTCTGATGATCGGCCGACAAACCAGCGCGCCCCAAAAACACCAAGCAACACCAGCACCCCCAAAACCGTACCCACAACCCACCGACGCCGGTTCATGCTTCGAAGCACCGGTGGGGGCTCAAAAAGCGACACCGCATGCGCGTTGCCTCCCATCAGCGCGTGTCTCCTCGATGAACCCGCAAGGCTCGCCGTGCCCGTATGGCTTTGAAATGAAACCCCCGCGGTGTCCTTCACAGGGCTGTCGGCCTGGATACACTGCAGTCTCTCCCGCACTTCGGCAGCGGAAGCGATTCTCTCTTCGGGTCTTTTCTCGAGGAGCGCGAACACCAACGCTTGCATCCTAGAATCGACATGCGAGGGCATGGGCTCCGGCGGATCGTGGGCATGCTTGGCCATCATCAACTCGGCATTTCGTGCACAGAAGGGAAGCCTCCCGGCGAGGAGCTCGTACAGCACCACGCCCAAAGCGTATAGGTCACTCTGCTCGGTAGACTCGCCACGAACCACCATCTCTGGCGCCATGTAATTGGGCGTGCCGAGGGCCATACCGCTTTGGGTCACCGCCACTGAGGTTGTCGTCGCCACCGTCGATTTGGCGATACCAAAATCTAAGACTTTCAGATGATCTCGCCCGGGCGGCTCGTCGAGAATCACAATATTGGATGGTTTGAGATCACGATGAACAATGGACATGCCGTGGGCCGCCTCAAGGGCGTCACACAGCTGTATCGCAATGCGTTTTGCCCTTTTGAGCACAAAGGGCCCGTCTTCGCCAAGGACCGCTTTCAAAGTGCGACCCTGCAGGCGCTCCATCACGAGGTACAGCACATGGTCTGGCGTTTGCCCGAAATCAAGCACAGTGACCATATGAGGGTGCGCCAGTTGACTCAGGAGCTTGGCCTCGCGCAAAAAACGCTTGGCGGCAGCCGCATCGTGGCGCTGGTTAGGAGAAACGACCTTGATCGCCACCTCACGGCCCAAAGAAGCTTGCCAGGCCAGATAGACGGTTCCCATCCCTCCGCCCCCTAGCCGTGCTTGAACAAGAAAGCGTCCGTCTATGGTCCGACCGACCAAAGAGGATGTCGACGCCGCCAGCCGGACCAGCTTGGTCCCATCCGCAGGGCAGTGATCGAACTCCGTAAACGATCGCTCGCAAGACGGGCAGTAACGCTCGTCGCCCTCTAGCTGGGGCATGCCCCGGCCCCACTTCCGCCCATGAAAACCAGGCGGACAGAAGTTGGGTGCGTTCCGTTCATTCTAGTGTCTCCACCGAACGGCCACCCTTCCCTGGGTCAAAGAAGGCCCTATTCCCACCGCCACCTCAACCGCATCGCGGTCCAGGGAACGCCAGAGCAAGTAGGCACCCGTAGTGAGCGTAAGCGTACCCAAGGCATAAAGGCCAATGGCCGCCCCTCGCTGCCCCTTGAACGTCGACAGGTGTTCCTCCCGGTCAGGACCCTTCAATTTCTTCCTCGTACTCTGAGCGGCCACATGAAAAACGGCTCCGGCAATGGCGCTCGCCGCACCAACCCCCAAAGTCACGGACGGCCATAACAGCGACTGTTTCTGCGGTTGACCAACATGGTGTGCGCTCGGCTCGGCCTGAAGGGCCTCTGCCCGAGCAGGCTCGAGTATCAGCGTTTCTAGATGAGGTGTTTGGTCCCAAAGCGCGATCGTTTTCTTCACGGGTCGGTAACCCGCTTCAACAACCGAAATGGTCTGAGACCCAAGGGGCACATACAGCATGACTGGACCGTAGATGGCTTCCTCGGGCCCAAAATGAGACAGATAGATGGCCGCGGTCTTGGGCACCGCAGCCAAAGAGAGCGGCACGTATTCTTTTTGACTCAAGAAAGTCGCAAGATAGGAGAAAACGCGCTGGGCGCTTTTTGGCTGTTTTGGTGAGGCTTGGAAACAACGGCTTAGATATAGATATGCATGGGTATAGGCGTCCATCCCATAGTAGGAAAGACCGATATTGCACAACAAGGCCGGCTGCGGATCCAAAGCGTAGGATGCCCGAAATGAACGGACCGCACCCTTGTAGTTGTGGGCCAGCCCCAGCGCTTCACCCTCTTGGGCCAACGCGCGAGCCTTGCCCTCGGGCCTCTCGTCCAGTGCCGGCTGGGTAGACAGCAAGCCGCGCGCCGCAGCTAGGACTATCCAGAGGGGAGAAAACACTAGATTCGGCATCATACGGGGCCAATCCCATTTGGCAATCGGATTCCGTTGATCAAGCGAACCCAATAGGGGTACTCACGGTTGAAGCGAGGTTCTCACCCATGCCCAATCCGGTCGGAGGGACGACAACCATCTCACGGGCTCGCCCCGCACAAGACCGTTCGCCCCAAAAAGTGGCTCAAATTCACCTGGTCTACCCCGCGAACCAACGTCGCGTGATTCCGTTGACCCGACCACGACACCTGGTGGGGCGGTCCGACGAGGGACCATCCACACTGGTGGTCGAGCATCCCACGGTTTCCAGGAAACACCTTCGCATCGACTGGAGTTCCGATACGCAAGGGCACCTGGCCACAGACCTTAGCAGCCGAAACGGATCTTGGCTTAACGGCCGCACCCTCTTCCCCGATCAGCCGACGCCCCTCAGGCCCGGGACAGTCCTGCGGCTGGGCGACCTCTGTTTTGTCTACGAAAGTGGCGACGCGCCGGACACGGTGCGTTCCGGCCTCCCCTCCTGGGACGCCCTTTTGGGCCATGCGCTCGAAACCCAACACCTTCGGGTACAGCTGGCGCTCGCGGCAAAAGACCCCTCGCCCGTCCTCCTCAGCGGGGCCACCGGCTCTGGGAAAGAATCTATCTCCAGGGAGATTCACCGATTGAGTGGACGTTCTGGCCCTCTGGTGGCAGTGAACTGCGCTGCGCTTCAACCCCAGCTCTTCGAAAGCCAGCTCTTTGGACACGCAAAAGGGGCTTTTACGGGGGCAACCCATGCCGAAAAAGGCATGTTTCGAGCGGCGCACCAAGGTTCTCTGTTCTTGGATGAGCTGGGCGAAATGCCCCTTTCGCTTCAGCCCAAGCTCCTTCGTGCACTCGAGGAAGGTGCCGTAGTTCCCGTAGGCCGCACCGACCCGATCCCAGTCGACGTCCGCCTCATCGCTGCGACCAACCGAGAGCTTGAGCATGACGTCGAGCAAGGCCTCTTCCGCAGGGACTTGTTCGCAAGATTGGCCTTTTGGCGAATCCACCTTCCAGACTTGAGTGCCCGACGCGCCGATGTGCTGTTATGGGTCGAACGACTGCACAAAGATTTTTTGATCGCTCGAAAAAAATCCCACCCAAACAAGCCTCTCGAGTTCACCCCGGATGCCGCCGAGCGCCTGTTCCTGCATCGTTGGCAGGAAAACCTGCGGGCCATCAATCGCTTTGTGCACGAAGTGGCCTCGCGCAATTCGAAGCAGCCATTGGAGTTACACGATTTGCCCAAGTGGGTAGACGCGCCCTCAACCCCAGCAGACAAAGAGGGTCCGACGCCAAAAACGCCCGTGCCGGCGCCCACCAGCAAAGAGAGTTTTGTTGCAGTCCTCGATGAAGTGGACTGGAACGTATGCGCCGCAGCCCGGGCCTTTGGCCGGGATCGGCGACAAATCTACCGCTGGATAAAAAAATACGCGCTCGAACGCCCAACGGAGTGAGCCGCAAAAAACCACCGATCCCTGGACCTCCAGTCTCCGTGCTGACCGGGTCATGGTGCGGCCCCACGAAAACACCCGGTATCACGAGCAAGAACCAGACAAAAGCGAGACCAGAACGCGAAAAAGCCAATGTTCCCCACCAGTTGCCTCGACGTGAAAGACGGTTGTGGGCTTCGTGGTCGGGATAGGGTAGGTTTTCCAAATGGCCTCGACAGCGGAGATACCGCAACAGGATGAGGCCCTCAAGGCGCTGATCGCCCGCTTTCGCGACAATCCGGGCCCGGGCGAGTTCACGGAGCTGGCGGTGGCTCTTCTCGCCCGCGGTCACAGCAGCGAAGCCCTCCGAATCTCCGAGCACGGAATCGCCCTGGCACCAACCAACGTCGAGGGCCGCGTTCAGCGGGCAGCGGCATTGCTGGCTCTGGGTCGAAGCAGAGTCGCCTACGTCGAACTTCAGCGCGTGCTTGCCCTCGATCCCAATCACCGGCGCGCCATGCGGTTTTTGGGCAAAGTTTTCGTCGAGGCCGGCGCCCCCAGCCGCGCCGCCGCGCTTCTTAAGAGCCGTTCCCTCACCCCCGAATCCAAGAACGACCAACCCCCACTCGATGCCGACCCGAGCCAGACAGAGCCAAAGTCAAAAGACGATGCACTTCCTGAACTCCTGACCACGCTCACCAAAGACCTCGGGCTCTCATCCAACCCCCCGGCGGCGCCCCTCCGCAGCGTTGAAGTGACCCAGGTCATCCGCCGAAAAAAAATTCCGGGCCTACCGCAACGCCAAGGCGAACTGGCGACCATCGACGAGCCCATCGTCGATACCACCCAGCCTGGTCGAGTGTATGAAGCCATCCTCGAAAGCCCGGCTCCAGGGTTCAAAGAACCCGCTCCACTCTTCGGAATGGGCGGACTCTCGGCGGAAACATTGGCCCTCGGAGACGAACCTCTGTTTCAAGATCCTGGTCCCGCTTCAGTCAAACCCCTCGACGGATTCGAAAGCGAAGATCTTGAACCGACCCACCAGGGCTTGGCCCAAGACGCCACGATCGTCAGCCCGCCCGAGGGCCCGGCGCCTTCTGGCGACCCGCCCCAAAAGCCACAACCCTCGGCGGCCCCACCGTCAGGGGATCTGAAAACGAGTCCTTCTCCTTCGGAAGTGGTCCAGTTCACGCCAACGACCCCACTAGCCCCCACCAAAGAAGTCCCTGCAGCCTTCGGCACCAGCGAAGCAATTTCCCCGGGGAGTGAGGGACTCCAGGTGGTCGACGCCCCCAAGAATGCGCTCCATGTCTTCTTGGCCATTGCGACCGTCATCGCGATCCTGGGCTATATCGCTGCCCTGCTGTGGATTTCAGGAGACCAACTCCAACCGTGGCTCCAAGAACGTGCGCGGCCCCCCATCGAATCACCGAACCCGGCCTCATCTATACCCTGAGCGACACACCAAGGGCTAACGCTTAAGTTTTAACCCTCCAAAGAGTCCCGCCCTCGCGTAAACCACGAGATACGCGGACCCCGTAACTTGCATCTCGGGCGGAAGTGCGGGAGATCAAGAAGCGTTTGGGAGACGAGAAGCGATTCTCGCCCTCGGCGAACCAGGAGGTGGAATCCGGTGCTTTCACTCGCACGTCGGCCAGGCCAAAGGATTCGCATCGGGGAAGATATCATCCTCGTCGTTCGCGAAATTCGAGGAAGGCAAGTTAAAATCGGCATTGAAGCCCCCGCGCACGTCCGAGTCCTGCGAGAAGAAATCTATGAGGAGCTCTGCACGGCCAACAAAGAAGCCGCTCAGGAGCTCACCATCCCCGAAGTGCTCCTAGAACTCGAACAGTAAATGGGAGCCCTAGTGAAGTTCGCGTCGACACGTTTCGGAGAAATCGAAGTCTCGGAAGACCAGATCTATCATTTTCCTGACGGACTTCCCGGCTTCAACAGCAAACGGTTCACATTTGTCGCTTGCGAGGGCAACCCAGCCCTTGAATGGATGCAATCCCTGGACGAGCCCGAGGTGGCCGTCCTCACCGTCGATCCCCAAAAGCTCGCCGTGAACTACAATGCCCGCCCCAAGCCAGGCGAACTCAAGCTCATTCAACCCTGCGACGATGGAAGCGAGCCTTTGCGCTATCGCGTGACCGTACGCCACGGCGCCGACGCGGGTGAAGCGTTGGTGAACTTGTTCGCGCCTATCCTTCTCAACCCCGACCGGATGCTCGGTATGCAGGTGCCTCTCGTCGGAAGCGGGCACACCGTTCGTGAAGTTTGGCCCCCAAAACCCAAGGGCAACGTAGCCGACTGAGGGTCCGAAGGCGGGCACGCAACAAGGCGGCGGACGCGAAGGTGTACACGATTCACGTTTTGAGGGGGCCCGACCGGGGGCGGTCCCTCCAGCTGGACTCCGGACGCGTCGCTATAGGCACCGGGTCCGACATGGACTTCGTGCTCAGCGATCCCGAAACACGGCCATGCCACCTCGTGCTTTCACTTGCGCACAAGACTTGGCAAGCGAGGGCCTTCGATCATCGCGCCGCCGTCATCATTGAACGCGGGTGGCATCACCCCACCAGCCAGGAGCAAGGCGCGTACGTCTACGTTGGCGCTTCCAAGCTTCTTCTTTACCCCGGATATCTGAGCGAAGACGCCCTCAAGCACCAGCCTACCCCCGACGAAACGGCAACGATCAGAGACGACGACACCTGCCGCATCGCCGAACACGCGATGGAGTTTCAGCGCAACATGCGCGGCAAACCCCGAAAACTCACCGCCGCCGAAGCGCCGCCACTTCGGCCGGAAAAACTGCTGGCCCCGGTTCCGGTTCACAAGCCCCACGCCTTTTCTGACTCACACCGCAACGCACTCGCTGAGCGGGCCGGTATGAGGCCCATTCCGGAGGGCGTCGTCAACCGCCCTGTCGAAGACGACGAAGTGCCCGATCCTGAGCCGGTGGGGGGCCGCGGGCGCATGACCATTTCGTTATCCGACACGGCGGTGAGCGCGTTGCCTAAAAGCTCCCATGACCTGTTCGTACTGTACGCAAAGGACAGCCATTTTGCCAAAGAGCTCAGAGTTCTCGCCTCTCGAATGATCGAGCTTTCCAGGACCGCCGGCGTACGATCGATCTTATTCACATCGGTTGGCGACCAAGAAGGCAAAACGGTCACCGCCGCCAATACCGCCTTGGTCATGAGCGAGGACCACGATCGAAAGGTCGCCCTGGTCGATGCCAATCTGCGTCAGCCCCGGTTGAAAAGACTCTTCAACCTTCGCACCGAACACGATCTGGTTTCGGCGCTCAAACACCGCGTTCCCCTCGAAATGTGCGCCACAAAAGTGGACCAACGCAATCTCCTCATTGTGCCTTCCCGCCGAACCGAACAGCCTCCGCCTCAGCTCCTTGGCTCACAAGCCTTCAAATCCCTCATGAAAAGACTCTCACAAGCCGTGGATTTCATGATCGTGGATGCCCCTTCCGCCCGACCTCATGCAGACGTCGTCATGCTCGCCAAGCATGTCGATAGGGTGGTGATCGTGGCCTCCAAGAAGAGGACCCATCGCACCGAACTCGACCAAGTGCTCGAGTTGATCGGGCGAGACCGTGTCGCCGGAAGCGTATTCATGGGCAGCTCACGCGCCTAAGCCTGCACCGCGAGGAACACCCGTCATGTTCAAAACCGCCCTCAAGAGCCATTCCAAGCCCGCCGCGACGAATGTCGCGCCCAAAAATGCCATGACCGTGGATGTCGAGGAATACTTTACTGTCCAAAATCTGGACGGCCTGATTCCTCGAACCGAGTGGCCCCACCATCCCATGCGGTCGGATAAACAAACCAGGCGTCTCTTGGATCTCTTTGACCAACACGGTGTCCGCGCCACATTCTTCGTTCTTGGATGGGTTGCCGAGCGCCAACCCCAGCTCGTGCAAGAAATCGCACAGCGCGGCCACGAGGTGGCCGCCCACTCCTACTGGCATCGCCTGGTTTTTGAAATGAGCCCCGAAGAGTTCCGGCAGGATCTGAAACGGGTGCACAACCTTCTGGAAGACCTGATTGGAAGCCCCGTCATCGGGTACCGGGCTCCAACCTATTCGATCACCAAAGATTCCCTGTGGGCACACGAGATTCTGCAAGAAGAAGGCTTTCGCTACTCCTCGTCCATTTTCCCGGTCATGCACGATCGCTACGGAATTGCGGACTACCCACGCTTTCCGGTGCAACTTTCGAATGGCCTTTGGGAGTTTCCGCTCAGCACCTTTCGCATCGCCGGCCGAAATCTTCCCGTCGCGGGCGGGGGCTATCTGCGGCTGCTCCCCGCCCACTTGGTTGCACGGGCACTTTCGGCCCTCAACAAACAAGGCCAGCCGGGCATTCTGTACCTCCACCCATGGGAGATTGACCCAGACATCCCGAAGTTTTCCCAAAACGTGTTACGAGACTTCCGTGGATACGTAGGGCTCCACAGCATGTTCGGCAAGATTGAGCTTCTATTGACGACTCTGCCCTTCACCTCGGTGAAAGAGGTGCTCAAGCTCAATGAAAGCCAAGACTCACAAAAAGAAACTCCGCGCGCCATGCCACACCCATCACGGACGACGGCAAAGAACCGACAGCCGGATGGACTCACCTGAGTTGCGCGTAAGCCGAGGGCTGTGCGCTGGGACATCAGCCGGTCAGCCCCGGCCAAGCTTGACGACGATGTCCCACTCTTCTTTGGTCACCGGCTGAATGGAAAGCCGAGAGCCTTTTTTGAGGAGCACCATCTTTTCGAGCGCTTGTACGTCTCGAAGCTCTTTGAGGGATACCGGCCGCTTGAAGTCTTTCACAGCCTGGATGTCCACCATGAACCACCTTGGATTGGCCGGGTCCGAATCCGGATCGTAGTATTTGCTCTTGGCATCAAACTGCGTGTGGTCCGGGTAGGCTTCACGCACAACCTTTGCGGTCCCCGCAACGACCTGGGGATTGACTCGCGAGTGATAAAAAAGCACCCCGTCGTTTTTCTTGATTTGATCTCGCAAAAAATTCCGAGCCTGGTAGTTGCGGACCCCATCCCAGTGGGCGCGGCTCTCGGGCTCTTGTTTGAGGTCCTCCCACGAAAAAGCCGAGGGTTCAGACTTGAACAACCAAAAACGACGCGGCATCTTTGACCTCCCGATCAGTTGTGCAGACGAGGTTCGTCTGGCGCTTGTGCGAGCACCTTCGCCTCGTGGACTGCCATCTCGTGTAGACGCGCTTTCACTTCTCCTTCGGGGCACACCAAGAGCGCCAGCTCGACGAAAAGTGTGTGATGCCTCGCTTCGGAGGCCAAAAGACTACGATAAAGTTCAGCAAGACGTTTATCCGCCAGCGTTTCCGCAAGCAGTTTCATGCGCTCACAACTTCGTGCTTCAATCAGGGCGCACACCAAAAGGGTGTCGAGCAAGCGCTGGGGCTCTCCTTGCCTGACCATGCACATCAACTTGCCAGCATAAGGACTCGGCCGTTGTCGACCATACTTCACACCCTGATCCTTAAGGTGCTCGAGAACCTGCTCAAAGTGTTCGAGCTCCTCCCGCGCGAGCTCAGATAAGGGTGTGTGGAGCCTGGTGTACTCGGGGTACCTAAAGATCAAACTCAGCGCCGTCGATGCGGCCTTCTTCTCGCAATGAGCGTGGTCCAAAAGGATGTCCGGCATCGCTTTTTGAGCGCGGACTGCCCACTGAGGATCGGTTTCAGACTGGAGCCGAAGCATCACCACCCCTCGCTTCAGTCCACAACGCCATCACACTTGGCCGCCAAAACAAAGTCGCTTTCGGTCAAGCCATTGATTTTGTGGGTCCAAATCTCTATTTTGACTCGGCCCCAAGTGAAAGAAATATCGGGGTGGTGCCCCTCAGCCTCAGCCACTTCGCCCACGCGGTTGACGAAGGAAAGGGCCCCCTTGAAGTCCGAAAAAGTGAACACCCGGGACAAATGATGGTCATCAACAACCTCCCATCCCGGGAGCTGGTCTACGAGTGCTTCAAGAGCAGCCCCCGTCAAGGGCGAAGCCCCTTGCTTGCAAGGAACACAGTGTTTTTGGGCCAAATCTGACATGGGCGATGAATACACCATGAAAAAATCGCTCGTCGACCGGAAAACGCACCCCCAGGCCTCAGGGGAACGTCACGAGGGGGAGCTCGGCCGGCGACGCCGCTTGACCCGCTTGCTCAACTTTCGTGCCCGACGCACCTTGCTCGCCTGCTTGCGGGGGTCCTTCTCGGCCTGCTTTTTACCCTTCTCGAAGCGGCGCCTCTTTTCGCCCTCCTCGCGGTCTTGGTGGCTGCGATAGCCCACGAGCAACGGTACACCCCGAAAGCCGTAGTTCTTTCGAAGTTCGTTGATCAAAAAGCGCCGATAGCTAAAATGAAAGCGTCCGGGATCATTCACCGAAACCAAAAAACGTGGCGGCCGAACATCAATTTGGCTGATGTAATAAATTCTACCTGGCTTGCCTTTGCGCGAGGGTGGTGCGTGTCGTCCGGTCAGGGAAGCCACAAAGCGGTTCAGAGCCGCCGTGCCCACCCGGCGCCCGTATTCTCGGTGGACCCGTTTGATGGTGGGCATCAAACGTTCGACCCCATAGCCACTATGCGCACTCGTAAACACCACCGGGGCATAGTTCAGATGAGGCAACTCCAAGCGCACCGCTTCGATCCACTCTTTTTGAGTCATCTTGCCCGCAACGAGGTCCCACTTCGAAGCCACAAGGATCACCGCCTTGCCCCGCTCGAACGCAAAAGCCGAAACCTTCGCGTCCTGGGCCGCAATCGGGCGTGAGGCATCCAGGAGCAACAACGCCACATCGGAGCGTTCGAGGGCTTTAAGCGCGGCAACCACGCTAAACTTCTCCACCCGCATCGCTATGGAACGTTTGCGCCGTAGCCCAGCGGTGTCGATGAACAAATACGCCTCATCGCGATACGAGACGAGAGAGTCTACCGAATCCACCGTCGTGCCGGGGATTTCGGAAACCAAGTGACGGTCTTCACCCAAAAGCCGATTGACGAGCGACGACTTGCCGGCGTTCGGGCGTCCGATCACCGCGAGGCGCGTCGCCACAGACTCTCGGCCTTCGGCCCAAGCCTGCGGCTCATCGGGGGACAGTGGCTCAACCTCGGGCAGAGACAAAAGCGCGTCCTCCGCACCTTCGCGCTGATCGTCATGGACCTCAGCAATCCCCACTCCCGAGGGCGCACTCTGAAACGGAGGCAGACGCGCAACCACCCTATCCTCCAGCTCACCCACCTGGGCCCCGTGGGCAGCGCTCACGCCCAATGGCTCGCCCATTCCCAAGCCGTGGAACTCATGGACCAGCGCAGCCTGCTTTGGGCCGTCGACCTTGTTTGCAGCCAAGATGACTGGCTTTTCGGCCTTTCTTAAAAGCCGAGCGATATCATGGTCTTCAGGCATCACTCCGGCACGGGCATCCACCATGAACACCACCACGTCCGCCTCATCGATGGCGAACTCTGTTTGCTCCAGGACGCGGCGCATGATCGGATCTTGGTTTTGGGGATCAAAGCCACCGGTATCGACCAAGACCGCGTCTCGCTCCACCGGACCAGAAGTTAGGGTCGTATTCTGGTAGATGCGGTCTCGCGTCACCCCCGCGGTATCGGCCACAATGGAACGACGCTTCTGGATGAGGCGATTGAAGAGACACGACTTACCCACATTCGGGCGCCCCACAATGGCGATGATGGGTGCTCCGCCAGGCAGAGACGAACTCATAAGCCCTCGTCCCCCAAACCCGGCGGACTCCGCGTCCCATAGCCCACCCGGTGGAGGCCCTTGTCACTTTGAGTCCAAGCCTCCGTCACCCTTACGTTCAGCGCCAAAAACACCTTCGTGCCCAGAAAATATTCGATATCCTTGCGCGCCCGGATGCCGATCTCTTTGAGTTTGGCGCCTTGGCGACCAATCATGATCCCCTTTTGTGATGGGCGCTCCACATGAATCGTCGCCTGGATGCGGACGATGCGTGGCCGCTCGTCGGTGAACCCGTCCAACGTCACCGCAACGGCGTAAGGCACCTCCGCTTGGGTCTCAAGGATAGCCTTTTCGCGAATGAACTCCGTCACCACCGCCCGCTCGCTCCTGTCGGTCAGAGTGTCCTCTTCGAACAGCGGCGGCCCCGGAGGCAAGGCGTTGACAAACTCGTCAACCAGTTCTTGCATGCCCTCAAGACGACGAGCCGAAATGGGGACCACCGCGTGAAGCACCTCTTTCAGCTTGGCCCCATAGGCTTCTGCCAGAGGCAAAAGAAGCCCCTTTTCGCGCACCCGGTCGGTTTTGTTGATGACCAAGACAACCGGTTTGTTTGCGCCCACCAGGGCATTCACAATCGCGGTATTGCCCGGGGTGATCTTGCCGTCGGAGCGTGCCTGTACAACATAACCGACCACATCGGCCTCAGCGACAGCATCACCCGCCTGCCTCATCATAAAGCGATTCAGGGGCCCCTTGGCCCGATGATGACCCGGCGTGTCCAGCAGAAGGACTTCCGCATCGTCTTTGCGCAAGACGCCAAGCAGCGTCTCGCGGGTGGTCTGGGGTTTATGGGTCGTGGCCGCGAGCTTTTGGCCCAAGAGCTGGTTCAAGATGGTTGATTTGCCCACGTTGGGACGCCCAACGAGGGCCACGTAGCCCGACCGAAAAGGTCGCAAATTTGTCAAAGGTTCACCTGGTCCAGTCAGGACACATCATGCCGTACCCGCTTAGACAAGCACGGAGCACGCTCACGCCCCAAAAAGGTCGCCGTTCAGTCGCCCCCTTTGAACCTTTGGTTCACAAAAGCACGCAAACGCCCCACCCCACTTCGCACCCCGACCTGCCTTGAGTTCGACCAAAACCCATGGAATTTGCTGAGCTTTTTTCGTCGGAGGCTGTGCGCATTCCACCCGAGAGGCGGAAGGCTTGTCTACTTTCGATAAAAAGACATGGCCTTGATCACCACCGGTTTGGCGGGCCGATTTCCCGGCCCTGTCTTGACCCGACCGATTTTCTTTTGGATGTCCAAGCCCTTCACCAGTCGCCCGAACACCGAATGCCGCTTATCCAAATGCGGCGTGGGCGCCTCCGTGACAAAAAACTGCGAACCATTGGTGTTGGGGCCGGCGTTGGCCATCGACAGGATACCCGGGGACGAATGCTTGAGGCTGGCATCAAATTCATCCTCGAATTTGTAGCCGGGTCCGCCCGTTCCCGTACCCAAGGGGCAGCCTCCCTGAATCATAAAATTCGGAATAACACGATGAAAAGTCAGGCCATCGTAGTAGGGCCGCGTGGTCCATGTCCGCGTCTTGGGGTCCTTGAACGACCGCTTTCCGCGCGCGAGCCCCACAAAATTGGCCACGGTCTTAGGAACTTTCTTTTCAAACAATTCCGCCACCATCGTGCCCTCGCTGGTCTCGATTTTGACCATGAGCTTGCCCTTTCCCTTGATCCCTTCAAGGGCTTTTTCCAGGCTGACAGGGCCTGGATCCCCCGCCGGAGCGGCCTTTTTGGCCGCAGCCGCCGGGGCCTTCGGCGCCCCGGTCGCTTTGTCCTGGGCGCTCTTGCTCGTCGCGCTCGCTTTTTTGGGGTCGGAGGCCCCCGCTTTTTTTCCGCAAGCGACAAAAAAGAGGCTGAGGGTGAAAATGCCCGCTGTAGCTAGAAGAATCCTCGTCGTCATGGGCCGGAAGATAGCAATCGAGACTCTGGGGTCAAGCAACGGACCGAAAATTTCGCCTGGCTACGAAGTGCCTTCGGGCATGAGCCCTTGGTCAAAGCGCTCGAGCGCCGATCGCGCGGCCTCCTGCTCGGCGTCCTTCTTGGTTCGACCCCGTCCCTCGGCCAGCACTTTTTCGCGCACCGTAAGCTCCACCACAAAGGTCTTGTCGTGATCGGGCCCCATGGCTTTTCTCAACCGATAGCTGGGCGTCACCCGCCAAAGGGCCTGAACACGCTGCTGCAGGCGCGACTTGGCATCTCGAGCCTCGGGTTCTCCGGGCTCCGGAAACTCAAGATTGTCCTCCAAAACCGTACGCACCGCATCGAGGCCATGCTCCAAATAAAGCGCTGCCATAAGGGCTTCATACGCATCCGCGAGCAGAGACGGCTTGTCACGGCCTCCTGAGAGCGACTCACCGCGTCCAAGACGCAAAGCCTCCCCAACCCCCAGTTTTCTGGCAGCCTTGGCCAAAGCCGCCTCACTCACAACCGCGGCCCTCATTTTGGAAAGGACGCCTTCGCAGGCCTCTGGATGCCGTTCCATGAGCATGGAAGAAACCACCAGGTCGATGACTGCGTCTCCTAAAAACTCAAGGCGTTCGTTGTCCGCCAACGTGGGGTCCTGATTCTCATTGGTGTAGGACCGATGCGTCAAAGCTGAAAGCAGCAACGTGCGATCTGAGAAGCGATGCCCCAACCCGTGCATCAAACGGTCGACCGGCTCGGTCCCCGACGGCTCAGGAGGTGCCTCAACGCCGCCCCCAACCATCAGGCGCAGGCCTCCGAGATCCACCCACCGCCCAACACTTCGGCACCCGAAAAAAACACCACCGCCTGCCCGGGCGCCACCGCACGCACTGCGGTCGCAAATCGGACCTCGACATCCCCGTCCCGCGCGAGGCGATGCAGCGTGGCGGGCGCTCCGGGGTCACGATAGCGAATACGGGCCTGTACCGGTCCAACGGGAAATCCGTGAAAAAAGGACACCCGAGAAGCGACGAGTCCGCGCTTTTCCAAATCAGCTGCCCCGCCGACCACCAGCGTCTTTTTCGCGGCGTCAATCTCGAGCACATGCAGGGGCTGCGGGTGGGCAATCCCGAGCCCCCGGCGCTGACCGATGGTAAAATGCATCACCCCCCGGTGACGCCCCAAAACCTGGCCGCGACGATCGACAATCGGTCCTTCGTGCGCCCCTTGGGCCTCAGGCCGGCCCATGACGTACGCCCCGGCGCCCCGGCCACCGACAAAACAAACCTCTTGGCTTTCGAGCTTGTGCGTCACGGGCAGACCGGCCTCTACGGCGCGACCCCGAACATCAGACTTGGTCATGCCCCCAAGCGGAAAAATCAACCGCTCGAGAACCGGCGGAGAAAGCGCAAACAAGAAATACGACTGATCCTTGGATGCGTCTTCGCCCTGAAACAAATGGACACCCTTCGCGTCACGGCCCAGGCGGGCGTAGTGCCCCGTGGCCAGGCCCGCGCAGCCCAGGACACGGGCCCGCTCCACCAGGCGGGCCAGTTTGACGAAGCTGTTGCACCCCACGCAGGGGTTGGGTGTCTGCCCCTTGAGGTAGGCCCCCACAAAGGGCTCAACGACATGACGTTCAAAGCCATCGCGGCCGTCGACCACATAAAACGGAATACCTAAGCGCTCGGCCACCCGACGGGCGTCTTGCAGATCTTCAGGTGGACAGCACGCGCGTGGGGCAAGGGGCAACCTGGGATCGGGGTCGTGAAGACGAAGAGAGAGGCCTATCACGTCGGCCCCCGCTTCTTTTAGGGCCCAGGCTGCCACCGCAGAATCCAGCCCCCCAGAAAGCGCCACCGCCACGCGCTTCGACCGATACCCACCGAGTTGTGCTTTGATCTCCGTAGCGGTGGGCGGAGCGAGACCCGCCACCACCGCAGGCTCACAAGGGATTTCTGCCGCCCTCGGTTTCGTCTGGTTGACCATCTTCAGTTCGTTCGGAGTCAGATCCGCCCTCTCGGCTTCCGGAGGCAACCGGCGATCTGGGCCGATCCCCCGGCGGGTAGTCAACCCGCTCCTTCAGCTCCTTGCCAACTTTGAAAAACGGCAATCGCTTGGCCGGCACATGAATGGTCGCCCCAGTCCTCGGATTTCGGCCGGTATAGGCCTCATAGGATTTGCTCGTAAAACTCCCAAATCCTCGGATCTCGATCCGCTCTCCGCGCTTGAGCGCTTGGGTCATCTCGTCGAAAACCAAGTTTACGACCTGTTCGGAGCGCTTCTTGGTCACTTTGGCCCGTTCCGCCAGCCTCTCGACAAGTTCTGATTTGTTCATACGGCATATTCCCCAATACGATGGTCGGAAACCTCGGGGCTTCCAGAAACCGGCCGTCGCTGAGCACGCCGCACCCGACAGGATTCGAACCTGTGGCCTACGGTTTAGGAAACCGTCGCTCTATCCAACTGAGCTACGGGTGCACTCCCGTGGTCATCGACCCACTCAATTCGTAGCTCGGCCCGAAAGTGGCGTCAATACCACCAGATACGCATGCCAGGGCGCTTGTTCAGGCGCACATCCGCGTCCGTCGGCGAAGGCCCCCTTGCTTACTGGCGCCCACCCGAGTAAACCCTCAATTTCACGCACGATAGGTCACCAGCGAGAAACAATCATGGGGATTCAACCGAGAGCGACCTTCCAGGAACGCGAGCTCGATGAGAAAGCCGACTTCCACGATGTGGGCCCCGACCCCACGAAGGAGGGCGATGCTGGCAGCCATGGTTCCCCCAGTCGCCAGAAGGTCATCGATGACGACCACCCGCGCACCCGGGGGCACCGCGTCCGCCTGAACCTCGAGGGTATCGGTGCCGTACTCGAGCGCGTAGGACTCCGAGATGGTGTCGCCTGGCAATTTTCCATGCTTTCGCACCGGCACCAACGCACACTCCAGCGCAACCGCGATGGGCGCCCCCAAGATGAACCCACGCGATTCCACGGCGGCGATCGCATCGATGTTTTGGTCGCGGTAGCGTTCGGCAAACGCAGCCACGATCTGGGCTTGAAGCGGCCCGTCCCCGAACGCTGGCGCCAAATCCTTAAAGAGAATGCCGGGTCGGGGAAAATCCGGTACGTCCCGCACCCGAGCGCGAATACGGTCCTCGAGCGCGCGATGCCCCGACATGTCTTGCCCATACTTCCGGAGGGTCGGATGTCGCAACCCCAGGGGTGGGCACGCAGATCAATCGAGGGGAAGTAGGGGCCTCGGATCTACGGGCTTCCCGTGAATTCGCACCTCAAAATGCACCAGGGGCGATGTCGCCTGCCCCGACTGACCGACCAAAGCCAACACTCCGCCCTGGTCCACGGTTTGGCCTTCGGCGACGCAATTTTTGAGGTTGTGGGCGTAGATGCTGAGCCGCGCGCCCGGGTGCTGCACAATCACCAACCGGCCGTACCCCGATTGCTCGCCCACGTAGACCACCTTGCCCCGAGCGCTGGCCAAGACCGGGGTTCCCGCCGGCGCAGCGATGTCCAAGCCCTCATGCCTTAGGCCCTCTCGGCGGCCGAACCGAGAGACCACAATCCCGTCCACCGGCCACCGAAACCCGGCCCGCGAAACCGTTCTCACCCCCCCTGCCCCCTCGTGGCCTCTGCAATCCGCGGCGAGCCGGCGGGCAGCCGGTGCCGCCCCTTCCGAATGCGTGGTTTCGCGCGGCAGGGCGGGTGTCGTCGGGGCCGAAGGGGTACGGTGATGTGGCGGCGCCAAAGCCTTTTGGAGCCCGGGCCCTTCTTTTTTCGCCAGCCGGGGAATTCTGAGCGCCTGTCCTACGTACAGCGCGGAAGGATCCTCCAGGCCGTTGACCAAGACCAGCGTGCGTAGACTGACGCCGTAGGCCCTCGCAATGCCTGACGCGGTCTCGCCCTTCTGCACCACATGAAGCCGACCCTGCCGAAACCCATCCGGCGGCCGGTGCGCACACGCCCAACCCAAAAGGCACAGCGCCAACCACAGGCAAGCCCGAGCGACCTCGTTCAAAACTCGACCTCAGGCGGTGAAACCGCCGGGACCACGTCGAATCGTGAAACACAAATCGGCTTGGGCAAACGAACCGGTCGCGCAAAATCAAGATCCAAAGGGGTCACCGAAATGTTGCCATCAAGAACGGCGTTGCAATCGCTCCCGGGCAGGTCTCGAGCCGGCGCCGGCACGCCCCCAATCCAATAATAGACACCACCCCGTGGATCAAACCGTTGTTCCACACCGTGGTGAAACAACCGATGACCAAGGAAGGTCATTTGGTAGGCCTTGGGATCCCCGCCAGGTGCATTGACATTGAGAAGTGTGCCTCTCGCCAGTCCTGATTTCAACACTTCCTGCACGAGCATACGTGCAAAAGACGCTGCCACCTCAAAGCGCCCGGACTTACCATCAACCAAAGAAACGGCAATCGATGGAACATCATGCAACACACCTTCACGGGCGGCCGCCACGGTCCCCGAGTAGAGCACGTCAAAGCTCAGATTGGGCCCCGCGTTGATACCCGAAACCAATAGCGTGGGCCGCCGCGGAAGGACCCCATGAAGCGCAAGATAGACACAGTCCACAGGCGTCCCATCCACGCTCCACCAGCGAGGCCGCACCTCGTGACAACGAAGCGGTCGGTGCAAAGTGATCATCTGAGACACACCGGATCTATCCCGATCCGGGGCAAAAACCGCGAGCTCTCCAATGCCTTCTAGCGCTTCCGCCAAGGCGGCAAGCCCCTTGGCTTCGATGCCGTCGTCGTTGGTGAGCAAAACGAGCGGCCGTTCCTGTTTTTCCCCGTTATCACCCATGACAACACACCTAGCGGGGGCGGGCCCCCACCCCAATGATGCCTCGGCTCACTTGCAAAACTCCAAAACTTGATTCCAAGAAACACCTCCTTAACGAAAAATGCCCGTACGCTCGTCAAGGCCCCGTGCAATGAGACCTTCAATCGCCGCCCGCACGACCTGGACCTCTTTTTCCACGAAGTCGTCCTCCTCATCGCCCCGGCCCCGAAAGACGAGTGGCTCGCCAAAGTAGATGCGGCAACGTGCGGGCAACGGAACCAACCCCGCGGGACCTAACCATGGAAAAGTCAGCGTAATGGGAAAGGCGGGCATCTTGAGAACCCGAGCGACGGACGCCAGGTTCGCCAATTTGGGCGATTGCTCCTCTCCTCCCACAACGCCCACCGGCACCACCGGAATCCCTTTCTCTAACGCCAGGCGCATGAAGCCATGACCAAAACGCTCGAGTTCGTAACGCCGGTCGAAGGTCTTGGCCATTCCGCGTGCGCCCTCAGGGAACACCAAGATGGCCTCATTGCGGTCCAAGAGGCGCCGACAATTGTTGGGCGTGCCCACAATCTGCCCCAGTCGTGAAAACATCACGGACACGTAGGGCAGCCGCGGGATCCACTTTTCGACCATCGCCCGGACCATTCGAGGGGGTTCGCGCTCAAGAACCAGCGCAGCCCCAATCATCAAACCGTCGAACGGCAAAAAACCCGAGTGATTGGCCACCAGCAACAACGGCCCGTCAGGAATATGCTCGATGCCCTGTGCGATCACCCGAAAGTAGTGCCGATAAAGCCAAGTCGCAGGAACGGCAGCATACCGCGCCACCTCAGGGTCATATCCAAAGGGATCTACCCCAAGCTCCCCCACGCTGGCTCGGAGCTGTTCCGTTTTTTCGTGAAGCCCCTCCCCCACCAGCCAATCGGCGAGGCGCTGACGTTTGGAGCGCGGCGTCCGTGAATCGTCCGACATCGACCGACAAGGTACGATGCTTCCAGCTCGAAGACCACAAAGTACTCCGGGCGGGGGCAGGCCCTTGGCTGTGATAGGCTCAAGAACGGTGTCGGGAAAAGGTCCAAAGACACGCTTCGTGGCCCAGGAGATTCGGCTGGACCATCCCATGCTGGTGGTTCTCACCGGCGAACGAAAAGGACAAGAATTCAAGCTGGGCGCCCCGGGGACACCGGTCCACATCGGTGCGGCCCTCGACTGCACCATTCAAATCCCAGGACTCGAATCCATCCACGCCGAGCTCTCAGTCACCGAAAGTCGGACCGGTGTAACCGTCACCGACCTTTCCTCAGGGTCCACCCGATTGAATGGACGCCTGATCCACGAGGCCATTCTCGAACCTGGTGGGACCCTCAACCTGAGCGGGGTTGAACTTCGGCTTCGCAACGGGACCGACACGGTCACCATCTTGCCTTCCACCAAGGATCATTTTGGACCCGCGCGAGGGCGATCCTTAGCCATGCGTGAAGTTTTCGGAATGCTGGAAGCCATCGCCCCCACCGACGCCACGGTATTGCTCCTGGGGGAAACCGGCACCGGAAAAGATGTCATCGCCCATGCGATTCATGAAAAATCGTCCCGGAGCAAAAGCCCAATGGTGACGTGCGACTGTGGTGCCATTGCCCCGACGCTCGTGGGGTCCGAGCTCTTTGGGTATGAACGAGGCGCGTTCACCGGCGCTGAAGCGCACAAGATGGGGGCCTTTGAAGAAGCGGAAGGAGGCACCCTTTTTCTGGACGAGATCGGAGAGCTGCCTTTGGATGTACAGCCCAAATTGCTCCGAGCCATCGACCATCGCGAGATTCAGCGAATCGGGAGCAATCTATCGACCGCCGTCGACGTTCGCATCGTAGCCGCGACAAAACGTGACCTGCAAGAAGAGGTGCGGCGCGGACGCTTTCGGGAGGACCTTTATTTTAGGTTGGCCGTGGTTCCTATCACCTTGCCCGCACTCCGCGAGCGACGAGAGGACATCCCTACCCTAGTCAAACACTTCCAGGCGTCCTTTGTCGCGCGAACCGGGCATCAGGCCGAGATAGATCCCAAGGAGCTGTCCGGCATCATGGCCCACGATTGGCCTGGGAATGTGCGGGAGCTGAGAAACGCCGTCGAGCGGGCGATGTGGCTCGCACAAACCGGTGACGGCATTGCCCATTTCGCACTCCCGGGCGTGGAATCGATGTTTCCCTCTGTAGAGAACCAAGAATCAGAAGAAAGACGGAGCCGATTTGATCCTGAACGCTCTTTCTCCGAGCACAAACAAGAGTGGGAACAATCGTTCGAGCGCCGGTACCTGGCCTGGTTGCTGGCGCGTGCCGACGGCAGTTTGAGCGGCGCCGCCCGTCTTGCAAGCATGGATCGAAAACATCTTCGAACCCTGCTGAAGAAACACCGCCTTGAGCTTCCAAGGGGCCAATCCACAACCCCCAAAGGCTAGAACACATCTTTCGAGTCATTTACGGATCCGTGATTCGAATCCGGTCGAAGCTCGAAACCCCCCGAACGACCCCTAGGGCCAAGTGACCCTGCAAGGGATCGGGCGTGGTGCAAACAAGCTCAATCAAATCGTCGGCCCCCAGATCCAGCGCAACGGTGTCCCCATTTCGAGAGACACGAATACGCTGCCGTTCGGTGGCCAGAAACTCCGGCGTCTCGATGCTCCGGCAGTCGATGGGTAAACCGGGCAGACTCCGTTCTCTTTCTAGCGTCGTCGTCTCCTGAAACAGCACATAGTCAAACTCGCTGCCCACCAGGCCAAACATCAGGGCCGCGCGACCCCGGTCCTGGAGACTCATGTCAAACTCTATTTCAAAATTGAATACCGGTTCCTGGGTGATGACCGCAAACTCATCGGGGCTTTGACCGGTACCGGGTCCATCCCGCCGCCCTTCAAGGCCAAGCTCCGTGAAACGCCAGCGCTCAGGACGGCGCGGCGCAATACCCAATCCCGAAAGGCCAAGCCCCGGCGCAAGGGGGAGCCCAAGCGTTCCATTGGTCACCAAAAGACCAAACACGGCCCCAGGACCAGGGTTGAAGCTCAAAAGACGACCCCGTTCGGAAAGAAAAATCGCCGTCCCGTCCTTGAGTTTCCCGCCACGAAGCGCGCCCCCAAACCCGGCTGGACGCGCAATCTCTCGGGTACTCCTTGGCAACAAACGCACCCACGAAATGTCAGGGCGTGGTTCGCGCGGCAAGGCCAGAAGGCTCCCATCGTCCAACGCGACCAGATCTGCATCGCCTACCGTGGAAGAAAGGGTTGTGACCGGGGAAAAATCCCCGAGCGGAATGTCTCGCTCGCTCCGAACAACCAACGCGTCCACGCGGCTTTGACCCTCCCCGGCTGGGCCTTGCCCCCCAGCAATCATGATGGTTCCCGAGCGGGTCCGGGCCACGGCGGGCCGCAACAACGCAAGCCCCCTCGCCCTCGTAGAGGTCTGCGCACACTCCCCCGAGCACAGTTTGATGTTTTCTTCGAGAACCGAACCTCGAGCAGGAACAAACACCACCGCATCGTCCCGCACGCCGAACAAATCGTCGGACTCACGGCCCCCCAGGAGCACCAAACGCCCCCCGCTGACCACCGCCGAGCTCAGCCCACTTCGAGGTCCATCCAACTGACCAAGAGTCTGGACGTCGAGGGTTTCGGCATGGACCTGGTGCACCACACTCGATGGGACACCATTCACTTGTCCCCCCGCCAGCAAAACCAGATTGTCCGACACCGCCGCCGCCGTCGCCCCCGGCCTGGCCAGGGCCAAAGGTGAAAATGCGGTCCGCACCGTCCCGCGTTGCGGGTCTAGAACCGCAAGCGAGTCTGCGGTCTTGGTTTCGTCGCATCCCACGCCGGTCCGAAGCTCCCCCCCGAGAATCAAAACCCTTCCGTCTGGCAAAAGAGGCGCGTGAAATTCGCCGACACGACCGCCCGGAATCAAGGGACCAGGGCGCACTCGAGGCAGATCAGCGTGGAGCATCACAGTGGTTTCGAGCACACATCCATTCGCATCTCGCCCGCCCACCAAAAGGACCTGCCCCAAAGGAAGCGTCACCGCCTTGGCACCGACACGGGGTTCGTACGTCATTGAATCCAACACCGACAACGCACCCACGCGGCTGAAGTAGATCTCGACAGGCGTCTCGGGGGGCGCACGCACCAGGTCCAGCACGGGGCTGACCCCCGAAGCCAAAACCTCCCCCCCGAGGGATAGGCCTTCAACCACAACGCGGTCAAAGCTGGGTTTCGCCAGCACGGGAAGCTTCATGGGGCCCTGATCCCAGCGAACTTCGCCCACGGTCACCAGCAACCCCGAATCCCGAACCCGGACCCGCACGGTCTGGACCTCGCCAAACGGATCGGGTGCCCGCGGCGCCAACAGTTCGATCTGAAGGGAAAGCTCGCTTTGGCACCCACTCCCGGAGGCGGGAATGAGAAGGCCGAGAAGGCCGAGAACGCCGAGGTTTGAGGGTGTAAGAGGTGAGAGCAAGCGAAACTTCATGCGTGCTCACCCCACACTCCGTTGCGCTCCCAGCGGGGCCGCGGCATGATGCATGAACACGCTGTGTTCCAGCCGACGACTTTTGGTAAGTATTTTCTCACACGGCGGCTTGCCGTGGGGGGTATGGCGGAAGTCTTCGCAGCCAAATTGTACGGCGCTGACGGCTTCGAAAAAGACCTCGTCATCAAACAAATCCTACCCCAATACGCAAAAGACCCCGAATTCGTCCAATCCTTCGTCGCCGAAGCCAAGATTGTCGTCACGCTGAACCACGCGAATATCGTGGGGATCTATGAACTCGGACGGGTTGGGGGCACGTATTTCATCGCCATGGAGTACGTGGACGGACTCGATGTGTTCGACTTCATTGATGCCGTCAAGCGCGACAAAGGCCGCATCGACATCGGATCCGCCCTTTTGATTACCGAAGAAGTGGCCAAAGGCCTCGACTATGCCCATCGCAAACGGGGGCCAGACGGGCTTCCACTGGATTTGGTTCACCGCGACCTGAACCCTCGAAATGTTCTCGTATCGAGAGAGGGTGATGTCAAAATCCTCGACTTTGGCATCGCCAAGATCGGCTCCAAGATTGCCGAGATGCCCAAAACCCGGGCGGGGGTGGTCAAGGGAACCTCAGGGTATATGTCGCCGGAACAAGCAACGGGACGCGAGGTGGATGCCCGAACCGACATCTACCAGGCGGGACTGCTGCTTTTTGAGGTCTTGACCCAAAAAGCCCTGTTTTGGCGGCCTGACGACCAAGAAACGCGGCGCCTCATGCAGCGCCACGAGATCATCCGACCCTCCGAGCTGGTCTACGGCATTCCCGAGGAAGTGGATCGCCTCATTTTTGACACGCTGGCCAAGGATCCCCAAAAGCGTATCAAGACCGGCGCCGAACTCGGTGCGCGAATCGCCAAAATTCGCCTCAACCATTTTCCGGATGCCCAACCGCGAAACCTGGGAGACCAAGTGGGGCGCCTCCTAGACGGTGAAGCGGCCCGGCAAGAAGTGGTGGAGCGAAAGCTTCCCTCAACCCAAGATCTGTCCGCGATGATCTCCGAGGCCCTGCAGGAGACCAACCACGGGTTTGTGGAAACAATCGCCACGCGGGCGCCCAGCGAACAGCCTGGGCGGGCCAAGACCGGAACAACGCCCCTCGACGTGGACGAGACCGAACAGCGGGTGATAGAAGCAGCGCCGGTGACGCCGGTCGCACCTCAAGCGCTCAGCGCCATGAAGCGGCCCACGCGGGCCAAGCTGCTTCCCGCGGGGGTCATGATGCTCCTCATGGGCGGCGCGGCCGGCGTATGGCTCCGCGGGCAGTCGGAACCGCCCCCACCCCTACCGCCTTTGGACACCCAAAGGGCCGCGGCGCCGCCAAGATCCGACGTGCCCCCCCAAGACGCGCACCTGCGTCCGGCAAGCGACCCCAGTCCCAGCGGTCCGCCCCAGGGCCTGAGCCCGGTGGATGCGAACCCCCTTCAACCCACAACACAGGACGGCGGGCCCAAGACAACCCCCAGCGCCACACCCACCAAAGCGGCCCCTGAAGAACCCCAGCTGGTGGCCACGAGCCCCAAACCAAGCGATACGCTGACCCCAACCCGCCCTCGTCCGAGGGCGCTCGCCCAAGCTTCGAGCACGGTGTCCTTCGGATCTGACTGCCCAGCGCGCGTCCTGCTCGACGGAAAACTGATTGGCCGCTCCACCCCGATTCACGATTTTGAGATCAGTCCCGGCAAACACCGCGTTCATTTTGATGGCCCCCACTGTCTGTCGAGCGCAGCCAGTCTCAAGTCGCGCCCCGCCCCCATCGTGCGCGGATTCACGGTCAAGGAAGGCGCACGACTTAAAATCATCGCCCGCTTCAAAGACCGAAGCATCCGGGTCGTGCGGGTCCCCCAATGAAGGCGACCCTATCGGCTCTTTATCGCGCCCATGTGGCCGGCCTCCAAAAAAAGGCCAGCCAGGCGCTCCAGGACGAGGGCTATCCCTCGTTGCTCATTCACTCGGGCTCCCTCCAAAAGAAGTCGATTTTCGACGACCAGTATTGGCCCTTTCGTCCCGTGCCACACTTCCAGCACTGGGCTCCCCTCAATTGGCCGGAGTGCGCCATCGAGCTTAGGCCCGGTCTCAGGCCGCGCCTTCTCGCGGTTCGAGACCAAAGTTTTTGGGAGAGACCAAAAGAGCCAGACTGGAACTTCCTGGCAGCCGCGCTTGACATCATCGAGCTCGACACACCGGACGACATTCTCCCGGCCTTGCACAATCCAGCCCGCGCCGCCTTCATGGGCGAAAACACATCGCGGGCCGCACAATGGGGCGTCGCGGAAGACCACGTCAACCCAAAGGGCCTACACGAAAGGCTGGACGCATTGCGGGTCCACAAGACCCCCTACGAAATCCATTGCCTCGGCGAAGCCAACCGGCGCGCCGCCCTTGGCCATCACGCCGTCCAGAAGGCCTTTTTCGACGGCCAGCGATCTGAACTTCACCTTCACCTTCACTACTTGGAGGCCACATCGCAAGACGATAGCCAGACCCCATACAAGAACATCGTGGCCACCGGCACCGCGGCCTCGATTCTTCACCACGTTCACTACCAGCACCAAGATGCAAACAACCCCTCCCTGTTGCTTGATGCGGGCGCCAGCTTCCAAGGCTACGCGAGCGACATCACACGCACCTATGTCGCAAAAGACGGCACGGCCCCGGCCGAGCTCTTTTCGGAACTCATCACCCGTATGGAGGCCCTCCAGCAAGCGCTGTGCCTTCGCGTTCTTGTTGGTCGCCCCTACGAAAACCTTCACGACGAGGCTCACCAAAAACTCGGCGAACTTTTGGTTGACACCAAACTCTTGAAGATGAGCGCGGCCGAAGCCGTCAATCGTGGCGTGACCCGCATGTTCTTGCCGCATGGCTTAGGCCACTCGTTGGGGCTTCAGTGCCATGACGTAGGCTGCGCACAAATTCGCCCCCGGTCCGAAAACGCTTGGCTGAGAAACACCCGCCCCATCGAAGCCGGGCAGGTCTTCACCATCGAGCCCGGCCTATATTTCATCGACACCCTCATGGAGGAACTCAAGCAAGGACCCTATAGCGGCCAAGTGGATTGGACGACGATCGATGCCCTCAAGCCCTTCGGAGGCATTCGTATCGAGGACGACCTTGTGGTTCTTGAGCCGAATGCCCCCCAAGGAGGCGCCGCCCAGAACCTGACCCGAAACGCGCTGAACCCGCCAAGCGTCTGAAGCGGCAAGCGCTCGACGCGCCGTTCTCAGTCCCGTTTGCCGATATGACGAATGTCTTTGCCTTTGATCATGAAGACCACGAGCTCAGCCAAGTTGGTACTGTGATCCGCGATGCGCTCCAGCCACTTCGCAACCGACTGCACATGGATGCCACGCTCAATGAAGGCAGCATCATCAACCATCATCGCCAACACATCACGAAAAATGGTGACATAGAGCTGGTCGACCTCGTCGTCTCGCTGGATCACCGAACGAGCCTTCTCTTCGTCGGCCTCAACAAAGGCATCAATCGCCTCTCGCACCATGGTCCGAACGATGGACGACATCGCCAGAATGTCCTTGGCAGCAGTTAAGGTCGGGTACTCGGCCATATCGAAGGCGCGTTCCGAAATGTTGACCGCCAAGTCACCGATCCGTTCCAGGTCGGTCACCATCTTCAGCGCGAGCGTGATGAACCGAAGATCGGAAGCCATCGGTTGACGCTTGGCGAGAATCAACAAACAAAGCTCATCCGTCTCGACCTCCAGGCGGTTGACCTTGTGGTCCTCCTCGATGGTCTGTTTAGCAAGCTCCACATCTTGCTCGAGCAGCGCTTGGACCGACAGCGCAATCATTTGCTCCACGCGCCCGGCCATCATGAGCAGCCCCTCACGAACTTGCTTCAACTGCTGTTCGTATTTGCGATCAGTATGAGTCTTTTGCGTCATGGCTTTTTCTTTTCCAAAGGCTCAACGATCAGCCGAACTTTCCGGTCACGTAGTCCTCCGTCCGAGGATCTTCGGGCGAAGTGAACATCCGATCGGTCGGTGAAAACTCAACAAGCTCACCAGCCAAAAAGAAAGCCGTTCTCTTTGAGACTCGGGCCGCTTGCTGCATGTTATGGGTCACAATCACAATGGTATAGCTGTCCTTGAGCGTATGTATGAGGTCTTCGATTTTTGCGGTCGCCACGGGGTCAAGAGCCGAGCACGGTTCGTCCATGAGGACCACCTCGGGCTCCACCGCAAGCGCCCGGGCAATGCAAAGGCGCTGCTGTTGGCCGCCAGACAGGCCAGCCCCGGGCACATCCAAGCGATCCTTGACTTCGTCCCAAAGGGCCGCCTGGCGAAGAGCTCGCTCCACAATCGCCCCGGCGTCGGCCCGCCCAAGCGTGTGCGTCAGTCGCAATCCCGCCAGCACGTTCTCTTTGATCGACATCGCCGGAAAAGGATTGGGCCTCTGAAACACCATACCCACCCGTCGCCTGAGGAGCACGGGGTCCACGTCGCGGCCATAGACATCTTCACCGTCTAAAAGCACCTCGCCGGAAAGCCGGGCACTTCGCACAAGCTCATGCATGCGGTTCAAGCAGCGAATAAAGGTAGACTTTCCGCAGCCCGAAGGCCCAATCACCGCCGTCACTTCCCGCTCGGCCACCTCAAGACTGATGTCTCGAAGCACCCTCTGGGCCCCAAACCAGGCCGAAAGTTCACGAACACTGAACTTAGTGACCTTGCTCAGCTCAGATTGAGGTCGAATCAGGGTCAAACCCTAGCTCCTTTGCTCGCAGCCCATCCAGGGCCAACCGAAACCGATGCTCACCCAACCCTCAAACATCAGAACTTCTTCTGGTAGCGGTGCCGCAAGACCACCGCAACCGTGTTGAACAGCATCATGGCCAAAAGAAGGACCACAATACCCGCTGCGGCGTTGGTCAGGAAGGCTTTTTGGGGCCGAGAAACCCAGTTAAAGATCTGAATCGGCATCGCCGTAAAAGGAGACCCTAGGCTGTCCGGCAAAAAAGTGACATAGGTCAGGGCCCCGACCACAATCAAGGGCGCAGTCTCCCCAATGGCACGAGATATCCCCAAAATAGCCCCGGTCAAGACCCCCGGAAAGGCCGCGGGCAGGACAACCTGCCGAATCGCCTGCCACCGCGTCGCCCCCAGGGCATAACACCCCTCGCGGACCCCAGCGGGCACGGCGCGAAGCGCCTCTCGCGAAGCAATGATGGTGATCGGCAGAACCAAGAGCGCCATGGTGGAGGCGCCTGCCAGGAGACTTCGCCCCATGCCCAACACCCGCACAAAAAGCCCCAAGCCCAACAGGCCATAAATGACCGAAGGAACTCCGGCCAGGTTGGCGATATTGACCTCCACGAGATTCGCCATCTTGCTCCGCCCGGCATACTCCTCAAGGTAGATCGCCGTCGCGACCCCTAAGGGCAAGGCGATCACCGCGGTCAGCAAGATCAGGTAAGCGCTCCCCACCAAGGCTGGAAGAATACCCGCTAGAGCCGCTTTTCTCGACGGGTACCCAACCAAAAAGCCCACGTCGAAGCGCCCCAAGGCATCAGAAATCGCATGACCGACCAACAAAAAGAGCACCACCAGCGGCAAAAAGGCCGCCAAGGCGCATGCAAACAAAAAGCCTCGCTCCCAAAATCGGCTTCGGGTAACTCCGTTCATCTTAGGCCGCCTCCCGAAACCCGCGGCGCAACCGCTGACCAAACAGATTCATCGCCAGCGTCATCAGAAATAGGGATGCGCCGATCACGAATATCGTTCGATACTCCAGTGTCCCGGTGGGCGTATCACCCATGCTGACCTGGACGATATACGCGGTCATGGTTTCAACGGGCACTCTCGGATCAAAAGTGAGCCGCGGCTGTTGCCCCGCAGCGATGGCCACGATCATGGTCTCACCAATGGCACGAGAAACAGACAAGATAATCGATGCACCAATTCCGGATGCTGCCGACGGCAAGATGACCCGAACCACCGCTTGTAGGCGATCCGCACCGAGTGCATACGCCCCCTCTCGCAACGTTTCGGGCACCGCATGAAGTGCATCCTCACTCAACGACGAAATCAAAGGTATGATCATCACACCCATCACGATCCCTGGGCTAAGCGAATTGAAGCCCGCGAGTTTGGGTACAAAGCTTTGGAGAAAAGGCGTGACGTAGACCAGCGCAAAGTACCCGTAGACAATGGTAGGGACACCCGCGAGTATCTCGAGAGCGGGCTTGACGACACGCCGAAGTCCCGCGGGGGCAAACTCGCTTAAAAAGACGGCCGCCAAAAGCCCAAAAGGAAGCGCAACTCCAAGCGCGATTCCTGATGTCAAAAGCGTGCCTGAAACCAAAGGCCATACACCAAAGTGTTTGTCTGCAAAAAGCGGCGTCCATTCGGTGTCGGTCAAGAAGTCAAACAACGAGACCTCGCTGAAAAAAGCGATTGTCTCTTTGAAAAGCACCAAAACGATGCCCGCAGTGGTGAGCACCGAAAGCGCTCCGGCCAGCCACAACGCATGGCCAACCAACCGCTCTTTGAACGGCTCCCCCCGACGGGACCCTGTCAGTTTCGCTGAAGTGTCCGGCAAAACCTTATGCTCGCCACCTGAAGATAGCTCCGGTGTGGCCCTTGGGGCCGCGGGCGCGTTTTGCCCTATCGTCGTTCCTGATTTCAATTCAAGACGACCTTGCCTGGGTCGTGTGACACCCAGGTTACAAAGCCCAAAAAAGTCCTCTCAAGAAACCCTAGTGCACGCCTACGGGTGCACCAAGCCACCGAAACGGCGCAATTTTGTCACGTAGATGCCACACTCTTTGCCCACACTCCGGCTCAACCCCACCGGATCGTAAAGACCTAGACGGGGATTGCGTAAACAGGACCGACGGAGTCAAACATGAAAACGACGATATTCACCGCATTGTGCGTAGCCACAGCCGCAGTTTTTTTGGGCCATGGATGCAAAAGCAAACACGCAGCCTCAACGGTCATCTCCATCGACGGCTCCAGCACGGTTTTCCCGATCACCGAAGCCGTCGCCGAAGAGTTTCAAAAAAAGCACGGCGCCCGGGTCACGATTGGCGTCTCCGGGACCGGAGGCGGGTTTAAGAAATTTTGCAAGGGGGAGATCGTATTGACGGGGGCCTCACGGCCCATCAAGCCAAGCGAAGTCAAGATGTGTGGCGAAGCCGCCATCGAATACATTGAGCTTCCGGTCGCATACGATGGCATTGCCGTAGTGGTTCATCCCAAAAACAGTTGGGTGGATCGGATGACCGTCGAAGAGCTGAAGAAACTATGGAGACCCGAAGCCCAAAAAAAGGTCATCAAGTGGAGTCAAATTCGTAGCGGATGGCCGGACAAAGAGATTCACCTGTTTGGCCCAGGGGTAGATTCCGGGACGTACGACTACTTTACCAAAGCCATCGTGGGCAAAGAACATGCCAGTCGAGGAGACGTCACCAGCAGCGAAGACGACAACGTCCTGGTCCAAGGCATCTCCACGGACCCCTTGGCACTTGGGTTTTTTGGGTACGCCTATTTCAGCGAAAACAAAGAACGGCTCAAGCTGATCCCCATCGACGATGGCGACGAGAAAAACGGGCCGGGGGCGATTGCCCCAACGCCCAAAACCATCGCCGACGGAACCTACCAGCCCTTGTCTCGACCCATCTTCATCTACGTCAACCACAAGGGTGCCCTCAGAAATGAGGTCAAGTCGTTTGTCGATTTCTATCTCAGACAAGGTGCAAGCTTGGTCGCAGAGGTGGGATACATTCCCTTGCCTCAGCGTGCATCGCGCTTAGTAGCCAAACGCTTCACCGATGGCGTCACAGGGTCTGTCTTCGCGGGCGAAGGCGCCAAAGTGGGGGTGAGCGTCGAAGACTTGCTTTTGACCGACCAACCCCGTCTCTGAGTCGATTTTTCACTCAATCCCGGAGCTCACCTCCAAACGCGTAACTCAACCCTCTTTCACCGACCTGCCGCAAGAAGGCGGCGGGAGAACGTCATCCCATTGCCATCCCACCCGAATGGCTTCTCGGGATGCGAGTAAAACAGCCAAGGAGCTATGAAATGCGTATAGGTACATCCGCCAAGCACCGTCCAAAACTCATCTTCATGATCGGGTTGGCCCTCTTCCCGACCGTGCTTCCCGCCATCGCCTTCGGCGATGCACCAGCCGATCCCGACGTCCATTTTCAATACTTGCCAGGCAAGGGCCTTGAAGCGCGTCAAGGCGACGGCCGCATGAGGCTCATCACCAGAGTACGTGCACAATTTCAGTATTCGGTTCTGAACGACAGTGCTGAGGACCAAGATGCGGAGCAGTCTTTTCAGATTCGTCGCGCCCGTCTTCAATTTCTTGGAAATTTCTTTGGCAGGCACAACAAGTTTAAGATTGAGTTGGCGTACTCACCCCGCGATCTGAGCCTCACCACGGATCCGGTGCGAACCCGTAGAACGCCCCTTTTGACCTGGTACGGCGAATTCGACCATCTTCGAGACCTCACCATTCGCCTGGGCCAATACAAGGTCCCCTACAGCAGACAGCGGGTCATTTCTTCCGGCAACTTGCAGCTTGTGGACCGCTCGATCGTCAACGGTGAATTCAACGTGGACCGAGACGTCGGGCTCGATATTCGGTCCAAGGACTTCCTGGGACTCGGCATGCTCCGATACTACCTTTACGTGGGCGTAGGCGAGGGGCGAGACGCGTTCCAAAGAGACGACTTCGGCATGATGTACATCGCTCGGGCAGAATTCCTCCCCCTGGGGATGTTCAAAGACTACTCAGAAGGAGACCTCAAACGCACCAGAACGCCCAAACTGAGCATTGGCGCCGCCTACGCGTTTGTCGACAACGCAAAAGGCAACCGCGGCATTTTGGGCAGTCGGTTCGAAGACGGAGGCACCACCGACTACCACAATGTCACCGTGGACTTGATGGCCAAGTGGCTCGGGTTTTCGCTCCAGTCGGAGTTCATGTGGCGCGATGGTAAGCGGTTCCGAGGCGACGCCCTAGACGATATGGGCAACGCCGTTCCCACCGAGGCGGCACGAAACGGATTTGGGTGGTTCATCCAGGCGGGGCACATTCTGAAACGGATACCCCTCGAATTCTCGGCCCGATATGCCCTCATACGCTCGACGGGAGACAGCAGCCTGTCCGACGCCAACGAGCTCGGCGCAGCCGTAAGCTACTACTTCGCCCGGCACCCGCTGAAACTCCAAACCGACTACTTCCGTCTGTGGAATCAAGATGGGTTCGGTGATGGCCGCGACCAGCTCCGCGTTCAGCTTCAGGCTGCATTCTAGGATCGAGGGATCTAAGAGCTAAAGCGCTGGTGTCAAAGAAAGCCGAGCGGTCTTGATTGCAGGAACCACGGTGCGTAAAGCCAAAGACTGGGCACCCAGTCCTTCCACTTCATTGAAAAGCGAAAAAAGGTCTATGTCGACCCGCATGGGCCCCAACGGGGTCGCCAGCTCACCCTGCTGGATCAAGAACAGGCCGGAATCCGCGACACCGGTGAGCCGTAGCCGCTTCCGGTCCACAAACCGAACCCCAGACAACGCCGAAACCAGAACGCCGCTTTGGGTACCACCAATCAGATCGCCCAAAGTGGACTGACCGCCGGCCAAGACCAAATGCGACGCCGCATCACGACCGCCTATGCTGGGCTGAGGCACCCTATGACCAGTCGCAACCATATTGTATCGCACCGCGCTGCCCCAGCCACAAACGGTCGCCTTGACCGTGCCATTTTCAATGATCGATACGCGCTTCCTTGCCACGCCATCATCGTCAAAGGGAACGCCGCGGTGCAGCGTGTGGGCGTAGTCGTCATAAAGGTTGACGGAAGAACCGAACAGTCGTTCGCCCTCACTTTGCCCACTCAGAAACGACGCACCGTTTTTCGCCAACGGCGCGCCACAACTTTGCGCCATCATCCGAATGACGGCGGCGACCGCCGCTGGTTCGAGGACCGCGGGATATTGGCCTGCCCTGATGGTCTTGGGCACGCCCATGCTCGCGCGTTCCAATACCGACGCCACCAGATCTTTCACGGGTAAGTGTCCCGCAGCGTAAGACTCCGCCACCACCGAAGCCCTGCTGGCGCTCTTGGAGCTCATGGTGATTCTGAGCTCTGCGTGGGTTGCCGGATGGTACGCGAGGAGCCCTCGCGTGTTGGCCAGCGCATACACCCCGAGTTCGCTCTTGGCGTCCAGCGCCCCCCTGGATACCCGAAGAACTCCAGATGCCGAAAGGCCACTTCGATACGCGCCGAGAATCGCCTTGCTTACGATAGGCATTCGGTCAATGGCTTGCATCCTTGCCGTTTCTGCGTCGTAGGCTTCCACCCCCTCATACTCTTGAGGCTCCGGAAGGGTCACCGCGCTTTTGGACGTGGGCATGTGCTCCAAAAGCTTTCGCCCCCGTTCTCCGGCGGCTTTGATGCCGTCCACCGAAAGATCTGCGGTCTGGACACAGACGCTGCGGCCGGAATCGCACAGACGAATCGAAATCTGTTCGACACTACGGTCCTCACCAGGACCCATTTCGTTCTCTGCAAAAGACGTCGAACCCAGCTGCCCCCCAGCCAGAGAAACTTGTGCGTCCTCGACACCGCTGGAGACAATGCTCAGCGCAGATTCTAAGATTCGTAAGGACTCTTCTTTGGCTCTCATTGTGTTCCCTGACGGAGCTCCTCAAGCTCGAGGAGGAGAGGTTCTTTGGGCAGTGACCGAGCACGACCCCCAGGGGGCACTTTGCTCAAATCGTTTCGAACAACCCGAAAGCCCTTGAGTGCCAAGGTTTCAATAGGGTTTTTTGAAAGGGACCCGAGGGCGCCCAGATCCTTCCAAAAATGGGCCTTTTTAGGGCGATCCACTGGACCAAAGGCGATCTGGACACCTTTGAGCGTCCCATACCGAAACACACGAGCGCCCAAGATCACAACCGCCCCAAAACGAACCTCGGTTTTGGTCTCCTGAAGATATCGAAACTGTGCCTGCATTTCCATTTGGTCCCGTTTCAGATCAGAGTGGGTCTTTGCGGCCCCGAGTTCTTCAGAATCCTCGGGGGCGTCGCTCGCCGGAGCAAGGTCTTTGTAGCTCTTCCCGTAAGGCTGTTCCACCACAAAACCGCGAAGAATCTTCGTGAGCTTTTCTGGATCCCGAACACCTTCGGTGGCGACACCTGGAAGCACCTTTTTTTGCGAATGAACGTTCTGAGAATGAACCCCTGCGGAGGAAACCGGAACCGAGGCCTCGCCAGAATGAGGCTCGCCGCTCTTCAGGGTACGGGACGCATCGTGATCACGAGGCATTCTCGACTCCGGTGTCGTGCAGCAAGCAACAAGCAGGAGCCCAAATAAAAAAGGGTGATGGGTCCTCATCGACCGTCTTTTCTCCGAATGCGACGCCGCTTGAACCTCCATGCTCGCCGCCGCCGCGCACCCTCGTGCCCTGGCTTTTGCACCAAATCTGAGACCACAGACGCTTCGGGGTGGTTGACAAGCGCGATGGCCTCTCCTTCTTGATGACGGGGCAAATTCTTTTCGTCAAAGCCGATTTCAACATCGCGAAAACGAGAGGGCGAGGCACCACACCCTACGGGAACATAGCGTCCAGACACACCATCTTCGCACCGACCGATCCCGAACATCTTCCATTCCGAAGGACCGCATATGCCATCACAACTCTTCCAAAAGCGAGGCAGCTGCCCGCGATAGCTCGGGTTTCGAAGGCGACGCGTAAACCGGCCATCTTTGATTTCAAACGCAACCTCGCAGCTTGAAAGAAAAGAACGCCCGTTGTCCTCGAGTGAGATTTGATGGCCCACATCCACGAATACGCCCGAGGCCGTATCCGCCAAAAGCTCTTCCAATGTCCCCTTTTTGCCGGGAGCGAGAAAAATGTTGGTATTCGATTCGGCGGGACATGAACGCCAGTCGGGCGCCCGCATCGTACCCGACGAACGCTTCAGGCCAACTTGGTGCGCGGTTTCACGACCACAAAGGTAACCCGTGAAACGCCCCTCGGTGACCAGATCGATTCTTTGGGCAGCCACCCCCTCGTCATCGAAGCCAAAAGTCCCCGCCGCACCGACTTCTCGCGCGTCGGCGTACAAGTTCACAAGGGGACTCCCAAACTCGAACTGCCCGAGCGTCGACGTGGTCAGGAGCGCACTCTCACCACCACCAAGCGCGGCATCGAGCCTCATGGCGCGTTCACACACGCCCTGAATCGGATGCGCGAGCGCCAAAGATCCGAGAACAAGCGTCGTTTCTCGACTGGGGCATGGCGCAGCCTTGAGCTGGGCAACCGCTTCTTCCGCAACCGGCCGGGCCGACTCCACCAGCGGAAGCTCCCGAATCAGCTCCCAGCCCTTCCCCATAAACAGCCCCCCATTCCCGGCGGGAAAAGAACGGGTTTGGTAGTCGTGGCCGTCGCTGGCACCGGCCTGAAAACCGAGCCCGGTGTAGACCAACTCCTGGTCGATCTCGCTCCCCTCCGAGTTCACGTAAATCTTCCGAACACGTCTGGCGTGAAACCCTACCAGCGCCCGCACGATCAGATCTACGCCCCGCAATTGCTCATCGATCTTGAGGAGCAGTGCGACTTTCTCTTCGATAGGAACCGCGAGCGGATCGCGCTTGATGGGCGTTCGGTACAGGGCCCGCTGAGGCTTGTGCTCGGCCATTTCCACCGGCCTTGACCTGAGAACCGCGTGGGCGCGCCCCTCTGCCACCGCACGCCGCGCCGCCGCCGCCGCGTCGTGGCGGTTGGGCGTGGACACTGCCGAAAAGCCCCACGCGCCTGACACCAAGACCCTGATCCCTAAGCCAGTCTGCTGACGGAGACTTACTTCGGACAAGGCACCGTTTTCGCTGTTGATGTCCTCACGCTCATGGAGCTCAAAGCGGGCATCCGCGTAACTGGCGCCCAGCCGAACAGCCTCTTCCACGGCGATATACGCCAATTCAATTGCCAAAGGGTTTTCGAACACCGTGACCCCTGGCGTACCCGTAGCTCGCCGCAAATCACGGCACTGGAGCCGGCATCCGCCTCGGGCGTTATCCCCCGGACCGAGACCGAGGGCAAGCCTCGGACCCGAATGGCGCTCTCGTCCGGCGGAACACCAACATCAAAAAGGGCCATAGGAGCCAAAGGGGCAGTTCCGTTGCGGAATCGGCGGTATTTTGACACCCAAACGCGAAGGCCGTGCTCCTCACATATGGGGTGTCCTGAACCGGAAGCGGCAAGCAACTGCCCGGGCCCTGACCTTCCGGATACAAAAGACAAATCGCACTCACGTCGTCGGCTTCAAGCGTTCGCTTGTTGGCCTCACACGATCCCACCACCGGAGCCATAGTGGGGTCCGTGCCCGTCCCGTTAAACTCACGGGTGTGATCGAGGCCAATAAAGTGGCCCACCTCATGGGTAAGGACCGAAATCAGATCATAGTCCTCACTGCAAAGACGAAGGTCATCGTATTTGTTGGTGATGTCCGCAAAATCGAACAGGTCCCGGTTCACTTCGATGACCGCCCGCCGAATGATACCCGTATCCAGGCCGAAGGTTGTCAGGGTGACCGCCACGGCGCGCGCAGGCCGACTCACCGTTCCGTCGCTGACCCAGTTCTCATCGACAAAACGAACGATGTTCGAGTCTGTATCCGCCGCGCTGGCCGGACCATCCCACCGAAAGTCCAAGTCCGTGCAACTCTTGCCAGACCAAGCCCCAAAAGCATCTTCTATAGCCCGAAACTCATCTTGCGCGATTCCAGTTTGGGTACGGTAAGGAATAGAACGTTCATTCCAATGGACCGCAACAAAGTTGTAGCGGTCAGAAGCCTTGCACTCAAAAGCCAGAGCATCCCCCACCACCCATGGGATCGTTCCCGCCAGCCAAAGACCCACAATCGGCGTACGCACCGCGCTGATTCTTCCGCGATTTGTCCCTCCTTGTGAAGACGACAATCTGGCCTACCTCAACCCACACCGCCCAAACCCGGCTTGTCGATCCCCTTGGGGTTCAGCGCTCGGGCGCCGCAACCTCAGGAAAAAATGCGTGCATGACCTCGAAAACCTCCTCTTCCCGAAGCAACGAAGTGCCACCCTTGGCCCTGCGGATAATAGCTTCCCCCAATTCATCGGTGCAGGGTAAACCGCGACAAGAAAGCCATGCGCGGACGTTGGACATCCCACTCATCGGCCCGATCTCGATCTTCTGCTTGAGCCCCAAAAGCCGCGCCGGAACCGCAGAGTAGACCTGATCCGCGAGAACCTCGTCCCCCTTTTTTTGAGCCTTGACGATGGCAGCGGCATGCACACCGGTCCCGGTACGAAACGCATCCTCACCCACCACCGGATAGTTTCTGGGAATCTCAAAGTGACACGCCCGCGAAACCGTCCGACAGTAACGAAGCAGGGTCCTTAAGTCATTGTCGATAAGCCCCATCAGTTTCAAGTTCACCAGCAACTGATCCATCGCGGCGTTGCCCACACGCTCCCCGATACCGAGGGCGGTTCCATGGAGCCGGTCGACACCTGCCTCAAAGGCAGCCAATGCATTGGCCACCGCAAAACCTCGGTCGTTATGACCATGCCAGTCGAGTTTGACATCTTTATTCAACGCCTTAACCAACTGCTTGACCCACCGAACCAGCGCGCGAACACCGGACGGCGTAGCGTGCCCCACCGTGTCACACAAAACCAAACGCCCAACACCAAGGTTCAATGCATGACGAAACAATCGGTCGAGGTCCCCGGGATGAGACCGTGTTGTGTCCTCGGTGACAAACGCGACCTCATGTCCCTCCTTGACCGCAAAACAAATGGCCTCCTCGATGGTTCTTAACAAATAGTCCAGGTCCCATGCCTCAACGTACTGGCGGATAGGTGACGATCCAATAAAGGTGTAGATGTCGATAGGAATACCAACCTTCTGGCTCACTTCCAGAATCGGCCTAATGTCCGCAACCAAAGTTCGGCATGCACAGTTCGGCTGAATCGACATCCGTTCCTTTTCTATCTCCTGTGCAAGACGGCTGACGTCCGCGAGAGCGCGTGGTCCTGCTCCCGGCAGCCCGATATCGCACGCGTGGATTCCAAGTTTTTCTTGAAGGTGAAGAATCGCGATTTTGTCCTCGATGTTGGGATCCACCACGGACGGAGATTGGATCCCGTCGCGCAGCGTCTCATCGTCTAACTCGGGGGTTCTGGGTTTCAAGGAGCGCCATTCATTCGCCTCGTTCCAGTCGTAGATCAGCTCCTCAGCGACAGACACTGAGGGCTCCTAGGCGTGTAGAACAAAAACCGACCATTCGGCTCAACATCGGCCAAGCTCCCACTTGTGCACAACTGGCTCTGTGGCCAGACCACCACCACAGAGCTGTCTGCAAGGACAGACTCACTCGTCCGCGAAGCCCGCCGCCCAATATGCGCTCCGGTAGGCAAGCGCATGAAAGGTGATCTTTGGTCCGTGACTGGCCGTTGGGTTACGATGTCCTGCGTATGGCGGATGACCGCCTTGCGGATGATTCCTCCGCCGAGGGCCGGAAGTCTTTTAAGGCGATCGGCTCGAGCCTGATCAACGAACCTGGGCCCCTGTTGCCTCGGCGTTCGCTCTCGATAGGTTCGACGGGCCGAGGCAAGGAGTCACGCAAGTACAAACTGCTTGCTCCCATCGACCGAGGGGGTATGGGTGAACTCTTCCTTGCGGAAATGAAGGCCCCGAACTGCCCAGCGCGGTTTGTGGTCATCAAACGGCTCCTCGCGGACCTCATCGACGACGACAAGTACGTTTCGATGTTCCTATCCGAAGCAAAAGTCATGTCGAGCCTCGATCACCGGAACATTGTCCGGGTATTCGACATGCCCGAAATCGAAAACGTCAAGTGCCTCGCCATGGAATACGTCCGGGGCCGAAATGTCCAGCAGCTCCTGGCCCGAGCGTCTGATCTGCAGCGAAGCGTCCCCCCAGAAGTCACACTCAAGATCATGGCTGATATCCTGCGGGGCCTGGAGTACGCTCATAACCGCACTTTAGAAGACGGTACCGAGCTATCTTTGGTTCATCGTGATGTCACCCCCGGAAACGTACTTGTCTCCTTCGATGGCGATGTAAAGCTCACGGATTTTGGTATTGCGAAATCTCAATTCTCGCAAGTGCAAACCACCGTGGGCATCGTCAAGGGGAAAGCTCGTTATCTTGCGCCTGAACAGATCTTGGGGGAAGCCGCGACCCCTCGATCCGATATTTTTTCATCGGCGCTGGTTGTTTGTGAAATGCTGACGGGCGTACCGACTTTTGACTTTCAATCCGTACCCAAGACCCTCTACGCCATCGTCAACGGAGACCGCGCAAACTTGGAGCACGTTCTCGGATTTCATGCCCCTCAGCTGGTCCAACTCTTGAATCGGGCCCTCCACACCAATCCAGACAAGCGCATCGCGAGCGCCCGAGAGTTCAAAGAAGGAATCGAAGAGGCGGCAAGCAATCTCGGCTCTCCGCTCACCCGGGCCGAACTCGGCAACTATCTTCACAGCCTCTTTCGCTCCGACGAGGACCCGCTGGCGGGATTTCTCGATGTCGAAGATGCCCCCACCATCCACGGTTTCCCCAACATCGCGCCCCCTCAAACCAATCTGGAATCGGATCTCATGGCCGCTCTTGAGGTACCCAACCTCGATATCGATGCCGCCTACGTTGATCAGGAAGCCACCGTGAGGGGAACCGAACCCGGAACCGGAGAGACCCCTTTCGATCCTGAAGAACTCACGCCCTTTGCCGAATTGGCTGTGGCCGAATCCGCCCACCAGTTCTCGCCATTTCGCGATGCATCAGAGCTGACCGAAGTGGGCTCTGACACCTTTAGCAGTCAGCAAGGCCAAGTCGACGAAGCGCTCCGGGTCCTGGCCTGGCTACAATCGAAGACAAACGGAGAAGGCGAACCCTCGGTCCCTCCGCTCGACACGAAGCTCCCGCCAAGACAACAGAGCGCTGCCCAGATTCGCACAAAACCTTCATCGCAACCGACGAAGCAGCAATGGGGAACCGCCCACGTGGTTGTGGGTGTCGTCCTCGGCGCCCTGATGGGCGTGCTGCTCACGCTCGCGGCTCAAAGCGCCTTTCGGCGCTCTCCCAACCAGGACCCATCTTCGTCGACATCAAACCCATATGCCCAATGGCATCCTGCAAAAAAGAGTCTTCCCGATGGGGGCACACCGGGGGTTCCGATGGAGGCAAAACCTCCGGGCGCAGCCGAGACGCGGGATCCGAAGGTCAATGAAGCGAAAGGCGACGAACCGAAAGGCGACGAACCGAAAGGCGACGAACCGAAAGGCGACGAACCGAAAGGCGACGAACCGAAAGGCAACGAACCGAAAGGCGACGAACCCCAGACCACGGCAGCAGCCGCAAACCCCACACCTGAGGTTCCAGTCCCCAAGACCCCAAAAAAAGCAGCGGAAGGCCGGCTGGATGTTCTCAGCCCAAGAAATGCGCGGGTGCGGCTCGACGGACACTGGCTCAAAAAGCGGGTACCCATCCGTGGTCTCAAACTCAAACCGGGCCGGCACCGACTGAGCGTCCATCGCGGAACCTACCGAAAGTCGGTGAGCTTTCGAGTCCGACGCAGTGAACACTGGCAAATGACGAGACGCCTTCGAAGGGTGAAAGGCAGCAAATGACCCCACGGATCACTTCGATCGTACCTGCGTCAGCTGTCGACGCGTGTTTCTTCGCTGCCCACTCGGCCCGCTCCCCGTACCCGGGCCCAAAGGCCCGCCAACCCCAGCAACACAACACTTAGCCAACCGACCAGATCCCCGGCCTTCATGTAGAAAGTTTCTTGGCCCGATGTCATCTTGGGCACATCCGCAACCAGCGTCTCTTGCGTCCACTGCCCCGTGCGCGAGACGATCCGCCCAACCGGGTCGACGATGGCGCTGATTCCCGTGTTTGTCGCCCGAATCAACGCCCGCCGGGTCTCTATGGAGCGAAAGGAAGCCAGGGCCAAATGGATGAGTGGCTCGTGGGTGTCGCCATACCAAGAATCGTTGGTCACGTTCACCAAGAGTTCCGCAGGGCCATCGGCACGCCACATGGCACGGACAAAACCTGGAAGAATGTCTTCGTAGCAAATCATCGGCAAAAGAGAGGTATCACCCAACCGAAAGTGCGCGAGGGACTGCCCTTTGGAAAAAGTGCCACTTCTGGGAAACCACTTGCGAATGGCGGGAAAAGTGTCGACCAGGGGAATGGTCTCCCCAAAAACGAGCAACTCAACTTTGTCAAAAACACCCGCGACCTCCCCCGTCGACGAGGTCAACACGGCACTGTTGTAGATGCGACGGCCCGTCGAACGAGAATCAAAGGTTAACGCCCCAAAAAGCACGGGCGCATCGATGCCCTCGGTCACCTCACGCTTGAGGTTTGTCGTCCGACGATCGATCCAAGCGTTGAACGCCGACTCCGGCCAAACAATGAGATCGAGTTCTGGTTCCTTGTGCAAGAGAGCCCGCGACATCGTCTGATGACGCCGAATAAACTCAGACCGTTGTTCCGCCTTGTCGCGCGCCCCCAAGTTTGTCTGAATGAGCCCCACACGCATCGTGGGTGCTTGCTGGATCTGTCGCTCCACCATCGGAATGCGAATCGATCCGTAAAGCGCCACCAGGCCGAGAACGCCGAACGGCACCGCGATCCGCGCCCAGTTCACACGACGCCGAACCGAAAAAGCCTGACTGCACTCCAAAAAAGCCCCATTGACGAGGCCGATCAGCACCGCCAGACCGAGAAGGCCCGTCAGCTCCACCACCTGCGTTAGGATCGGCACGTTGTACAGCGCGTTGCCGGTGTAGCTCACAAAGATAAACGGATAGGCAAACTCCACCGCGGCCAAGGCCACGGGAAGGCTCCACACGGGCGCGATCTTCAGGCGGCGCTGGCCGAGATTCACAAGCGCAATGACCAAAGCCAGCGAGGCCCCCTGAAACAGACACAGCAGTATAAACCCTAAAAACGCCAACGGCGTCACAAGGCCCGCAAATTCGCGGAGAAGATGAATCACCCAATAGTACCCACCCATGTGGGCGGCCAACCCGAAGACCCACCCTATGAGCAGGGCACGTCGGGCGGACCCCCGCTGCACCGCACCCAAGACAGGAACCCAGGCCACAAACACCAAGGGCACGACGCCAAAACCGGCAAAACCCAGAAAATACAAAACGCCCGAGAGCAAGGCCGCGAGCCACGCCCACTTCGGGTTCAGACTTCGATGGTCTCCCCCGCCCTCCGGTGGTGTCTTCAGGGTACGGTCACCACGTCGTTCGGCTGAAGGAGAATATTTTCTTTCAAATCCTTGCCGTTCACCAGAGGATCCAAGGGAACCCGGTATCGAACGAACCTCGATCCACGCCGACGCACGACCATGGCGCAGCCCGCAGCAAATGGGGTCGCGCCCCCGGCGAGGGCCAGCGCCTGGAGCATGTACATGTCTCCTGAGTAGTCGAAGGAGGCAGGAGCCCCAACTTGCCCCTGGATGTAGATTTGCTTGGCACTAAACGTCAGTACAGTAATGCTTACAATCGGGTCTTTGATGTAGGTCCGCAGCCGCTGGGTCAGCCGACGCTGAAACTGGGGCACGGTACTGTTGGCCGCTTGGACCTCGTTGACCAGGGGAAGCGTGATGCGGCCGTCGGGGCGAACAGTCACCGTGCGGGTCAGCTGCTCGTTTTCCCAGATTTCTACCTGCAGCTGGTCACCCTCATGGATGACGTATCCCCCCTGTTCTGGCCGAGTCGCCAAAAAGGACTCACGCTCAGACTGAGGAATGTTAGGGCACACGCTCGCACATGCGCCCGCCAACAACGTCCACAGGGTCAAAAGACCCATGCCGGAGGGCTTACCAAGCACGCCCCCCCCTATCGCACATCCATCCAGGTGTCTACGATTGCTGGCTGAGCGGGGGCACGTTAGGCTTCCCGGCGAGGGAAGGGTTGTTTCCGAAGACCACCCATGCAAAACGAGCCCTCCGCGTGGCCATGGGGGTCCAGGACCAAAAATGAGTAAGACAAGACCGTTTTGCTTGGCGGTGGTCCAAGGGAAAAGCACCGGGAAACAGCTCGTAGCGAGCCGGCACACGGTGTCGATGGGTTCAGACCCGGGCAACGAACTCGTGCTCGAAGACCCGGACGTGAATCCTTGGCACTGTGTCATCGAATTGAGTGACGGGAAGTGGCGCATCTCCGCCTCAGGCAGCGTCGTGGTCGACCGGCGCTGGACACACCCGAACACCAGCGAGCGAGGTGCCCTTGTCTTTATTGGGAGCGCGGCCGTTGTTGCGTTCACCGGTGAACTCTCATCCGAAGTCGTTGACCAGGAGATCCAAAAGCATGGGGGCCAGAGCGCACCCACCCCAAACCCCGCGGGACTGGTGACCCACATTGAGTCCAAAACCATGGAGCTCGATCTCAATCCGTTTTCCGAAGCCCCCACCATCGCCATGCCCGCACCACACCCTGGCAAAACACCCAATGTCGCTGAACTCGACATCCTGCAGCTTTCACAAATGCCGACTGTCGCCGGAGAGCGCGCCCCCAGCGACCTTCGCGAAGCCGCGCGGGTCAGGCTCTTGGATGAACGCGCGCCTGTCGCACCATCGGTTCTCAAAGAGAAGGAACGTGCCCCATGGGCCTCGCAGGCCACCGAGGCCAACGCTGAGGCCGCACACGTTCTGGCGGTACCCGAATCTCAAGTTCTGCAAGCCAAAAGCGACGGAAGCGGGGCAAACACCGAACCGGCACGCAACAAGTCCGCCCAGCAAGCAGAAATTGTGGAGCTCGCCTCGGCACGAAACCATTCCAGCGCAGCCACAAACGCCTGGGGTGAGCCTATAGAGTACCCGATTCCCAATACGCTTTCCCCGGACGACGAGGCGCAAGAGGCCGCAACCGAACCTCCGCGGCCGTCCGCTCGAGCCGACGAAAAACACCGCAAAAACCGGGCACCAAGGTCCGACAGTTCGCTCGCACCCCAGCGCGCACTCGCACGTACAAGCAATCTCGATGGCAGCGCCCGACACCAGATCGTCGTCCGAACGCTGGCCCGAGAAACCCAGGACCCCGCCCTCACCCTGCTGCGCGATCCCGATGGAGAGTTCGCAACCTCGATCCGTCTTTTGGGTACACGGATAGAAGAGTTCTCGCGAACACTGGGCTACCGAAGCTACATGGTCACCAGCGCCGAGCCGCTGACCGGTAAGACCACCTCGGCCAGCAACCTCGTTTTTGCGCTGACTGAAGACGCCAACCGCAGGGTCGCGCTTGTTGAAGCCAATTTCAGAAGTCCCAGGCTCGCGGAAATCTTCAACATTCCCAAAGATACAGGTCTGATTCCAGTCCTCGAAGGGAAGGTTGCTCTGGCCGATTCGGTGGTCAAAGTCGCAGACAGAAACCTCATTGTCCTGCCCGCGGGAGGCGACCACAAACATCCCGCAGAAGTCCTATCCGCACCACGCTTCAAAACGCTCATCGCAGAACTGGCCAACACCGTCGACATTGCGATCATCGACGCCCCCGCAACGACCCCATTCGCCGATACCAACCTGATTCTACCCTTGGTGGATGCGGTCCTGGTTGTGGTGTCCAACGGTTGCACGTTGGGCAAATGGGTCACTCAGGCGACGTCCCAACTGGGTGAAAACAGAATTCTCGGAGCCCTGTACAACCACATCCCACAAAAACTGGGACGCACCCTCGGCGACCTACGTAAAGACCGCATGCGCCAGCCCTAAGCAAGGTGCGCCCCTTCTGAGCAGGCCCAAGCTGAAACATCCCATGGCGCCACCGTCGCCCCCTTGCCCGTTGCCAGCTGAGCTCGTGTCTGTTACCGCCGGGCGAGACGAATGGAATGGGCGCCCGATACGGATTGCTAACGGGGCTGATAGGCGCATGCGTCGGCCTGACGGCTCCAGTTTCGCCCGCGGCCGGTGAAAACCGCGCCCCTCGGGCTCCCGCCACCGAAACCTCATCGGTCGCCCAAGCACTCACGTTGCCCATGCTCCTGTCGAAAGCCCTTAGAAACAATCCGGGCGTTCGCGTGGAGCAGGCTAAGATCGCGGAGGCCCAGGCCCTCCATCAGTGGGCAAAAGCCCAGGCATACCCGCGGTTTTCAGCCCACGCCATTTTGGGCGGGCCCGTGCCGGAGGCCAAAACCACCGTTCTCAACGACCCCCGCTCCGCCACCGAAGCTTCTCTCGAAGGTGATTTCCGCTTTGGCACCCTGGGAGTCACCCTAAGAGCCAAGGCGGAAGGGTTTTTGCCGCTCTACACCTTCGACAAGATTGAGAAAGGCAAAGAAGCCACGGGACACCTGGTTGAAGCCCAAAAAGCGAAGGTGCGTGCGACCCAAAACGACGTTCTCGTTCAGGTAAAAAAGGCGTTTTGGGTCCATCAGCTTACCCGAACCTTCCAAGGCTCTTTGGACGAGGGCGAAAGCAAGCTCAAAAAAGTGCTGGCCAAAATCGAGGATCTCCTCGAGGCCGACTCCCCGCAGGTGACCGAAAACGACCGCCTGCGCCTTCGCCACGCGCTGTCCACCCTGGCGGTCAGGCGAACCGAAGCGCAAAAGGCCACGCAGATCTCCATCGACGCGATGCGCTTGCTGATCGGCTATGCGGGGGGAACCCCTCTTCGGCTCGAAACCCAGGCGCTTGAAGAACACGTGCCAGACAAGGTGCCCAACCTCGAAGAGCTCCTTCAAAAAGCGAGTCACCAGAGGCCAGAACTCGAGGCCCTGAGAGCCCTGGTGAAAGCCCAGCAAAGTCTCGCGGGACTTAGAGCCGCCCAGTTTTATCCAGACCTCTTTTTAGGGGGCGTCATCGACTACGCCTACACCAGCAACGCCACGAACCAAACGAGCCCATTTGTCTACGATCCCTTTAACAACTTCAACGCTGGTGTCGGCGTCGGGTTGCGTATCGAACTCGATGTCTTCTCGAAGCTCGCCCTCCTGGAGCAGGCCGAAGCACAGACCCGGGTACGTGCGCGCCAACGCGCATTCGCAAGCGCAGCCGTAGAGCTTGAGATCCGCAAACTCCACACCGAGTTGAGCGCCGGACTCCAGGGAATCAAAGCCCTCGAAGCAGCCAACCGCGCCGCCCGCGCTTGGCTGACCGCATCCACGCTCGCCTATGACATCGGAACGGGAGAAGTCTACGAGCTGACGGACTCCTTTTTGGCGTGGGCGGCCTCCGAAGGCGAACTTCAAAAGACGCGCTTTGACACCATCATCCAACTTGTGGAACTCGCGCGAGCTTCGGGCCAACTGTTATTGGCCAAAATCACTGAAAAAGGTCCCAAACCCTAAAAGCTTGTCCCCCTAGGCCAAGATGCATAAAATCTGCGTCTTTGACGTCCAAGAAAAAACGCCTCCATGCCCATACCAAACCACATCTTCGCCCTCACATTCGGACTCATTGCCCTTAGCGCGCCAGATGCGAGCGCCGCGGGTAAAGTACCGAGCGGGCCTACACCTTGGTTAAAAACCATGGTCGGCCGTGCGCAAAAACTCGCTGAAGAACGCGTGAAGCCCCATACGAAGGAGGCAGAAGCATGGGAAAAAAGGGCGACCGCAACCATCGGTGGCATGATTCATTGGCAGGAAATGACCGAACGGTCCCTCGGGCGACAGTGGACCAAGCTCGACAAGAAACAACAAAAAGAGTTTCGCGCGTTCCTACGAAAGATGGTCGAAGCGTCGTATCGATCGAAACTCCGATTGAGTCTCCAAAAGCCCAACAAGCGCCCGAAGAAGGTGCACATTGATTGGCTCAGCGAAGACCTATCACCCCCCCGGGCAACCGTAGAGGCCAAGCTCCAATCCAATAAGACTCAGGTTCTTCTTGAATTCCGAACCCTCTATCAAAAAAAGGAGTGGCGAATTTACGACGTACTCATCGATGAAGTGAGCACCGTGCGAACCTATCGGTCCCAGTTCCGAAAAATCATTGCAAAAGAGGGCTTCGACGCGCTTTTGGACCGCATCAAACGTAAGACCCGTGAGATCGACAAGGAAAGCCAGGCCACCTCCAGAACCTCGGCCGCCCCGAAGCACAAACGGCCCTAAGGGGGCCGCGTTTCGATCACGTAGACGACCGCGACGGGGCCGGTGCCTGGACTACCGGCAAACACGCACGATCTGTCTCAGCGCTTCTTGATGAACATCTGAGTGCGCCTTGGTGATGCGCGTGATTCGTTTCCAGCGGGCACACACCCCTCGCGCCCCTCGCTGACCCGCAATTTCTGTTTCATGGGCTTCTTTGGTCGCCTCAGCTTCCAGCTGCTTAAGCCCCGCCAAAACCCTAGAGTTTGTGGGATCCAGCTTCGCACCGGCCTCCCATTGCTGAAACGCATCCTCGTATTTCTGCTGGTTGAACAGCGACGATCCTCGCTCGGCAAAGGCCTGGGCCAAACCGGCTTCAAGCTCCCTCACTGTGAACGACGACATTCCCGCAGGCAGAATGCGCGCCTCTTCCTTCTTGAGATCCAAGAGCATCACCCAAGCTTGGGATGGATCATTGCTGATTTCGATGCGAATACGTTCATATTTGCGATGGATTCGCCTCAGCGTGTCCTTCAACGCTTTCGCTTTCGCTTTCGTTTTGCCACGCCGCTCCAGTTCGCCGGCACGGCGAATCGCTTTGGGGAGCGAACCTCTCGCATAAAGCCGCGCGACTCTCAGAAGACCTGCCTGACCACGATACTTCTTCTTGAGGGCGGGCACGAACCCCTCCGACGTGTGGGCTCGAGAAACCTTCTGAAGCGTTGAAGAGCGGTCCAAAATAGGCATCCCACGCGCCTGCATTTTTCGTTCCGCCTCTAAGATCGCTTTCGCCGCCTCACTGGATGAGGGATCAAATTGTAGAACAAACGACAACCGCGCATAGGCGCTGGTGTAGGCTTTGGCTTTGAGATCTTTTTTTGCCTGGAGGAGTTCAGCCGATAGGGCCTGATTCTGGAGTTTCTGAGCAAGCGTTTTCAGTTCTTCCACCTGAGGGGCGCGTTCGTCGACCGAAAGAAGCAACTTAAACGCCTCCCCGTACTCACCCTCTTCGACGAAAGAACGTGCTCGGCTCTGCAGCCGCAAGGTCGCTTGGTAAATCGCCGCTTCGTCCAAAAACGCCTTGGCCTCTTTGCTGATCGGATCCCGGTTCAGCAACGCACGCGTCGCGTCCAGCACACACGCAAAATCGCGCCGTTTGCGGCATCCTTGGGCCCGGTTGAGCTGCTTGTCCACAAAGCCATCGAAGTCAAATTTCACATCGACTTCGGGAAGGTTCAGGGGGAGCCCATCCGCGTCACGTCGCGAATAGGGCGACGTGCTCGTTCGAGCCATGGCTGAAGCCTTCGACGAAGGGCTCTTCCTCGGATCTTTTTTGCGCGCCCCACTGACCGTGGCGGTCTTGACATTTTTGCCTCGTGACCCAAACAGCCCCAAAAGCCTCTTTCGCTCCTCGGGCCCTTTGCGGAGGTAAACGATGGCCGGCAACACCACAAAAAGGGACAAGACAACCGCGATCACCTTCACCGGCATCGACCCGGACAGGCGCTTGAGGATCGGTGTTTCGGGAGGCCGAGAAGCGAGCTGCTTTGGAACGAAAACATCAAAGCGCGCGTCTCCAAAACGCACTTCATCCCGGTGCCTAAGCACAGTCGACACCGAGACAGCTTCTTCATTGACAAAGGTCCCATTGAAGGAACCAAGGTCTCGGAGCGAAACCCGCTTTCTTTCAACGGTGATTCGAGCGTGCTCACGGGAAATCGATCCGTCCGCAATGCTCAACTCACAGGTCTCTGCCCGCCCGACCACGTGGACCCCGTCCACAAGAACGTGGCGCAAGCCTTTGACCGGAGGCTTTGTCCCGAGAAGATACGGCGTGCCAGGATATTCTTTGTTGCTCGCCGGCGAAGTCCCCTCGGGCGAATGGGCGGCGCTTTCGAAGGTCTTGTCACCACCTTGGCGCTTGCCGGCAGCACCCGGCAGATAAACAAGATACCCCCCTACCGAAAGTTCGTCGTCAGGGCCCAAGAACCTGGGGCCCTTAACCACCTCCCCATTGATCCGGATGCCATTTCGGCTGCTCAGATCCTCAATCCGAATGGCACCATCCACAACCGCCAAAGACGCGTGGCGCCTAGAGACCTTCTGTCCATCTACACGGATGTCCGCGCTTTCATCACGGCCAATGACCAATGGGTTCGCACCGATGGTCCACTCGCGAGTATCCCCATTTGGAGCCTCAACGACGACCTGGAAAGTTAAACGTGAGACCCCTGCCACAATCTCATCCCTCGGATCACTCCGATATACCACGCGTCTGCTGTTGATGCGCGTAGCTTCGGTCACAGTCCATGCGGCCCGACGGGAACCGGGCCGAAGTCCATTGGGCCCACCCGTGACCCACGCCTCACGCGCAAGCCAGGTGGTCTATCCATACGCGCCGCACCTAAGCCGAGCGTTTGATCCCACCCATCGGTGATCGGATGGGGTGGTCCTATTCCTTGAAAATCTCCATGTCGACATCGACGGCTTCACCTCGGTCCACGAGTTCTTCCAAAAACCGGGGCTGATGACCCGTCGCGCGGAAGGTCCCGGTCACGATGCCCTGCTCGTCAACACCCTCTGGCAAAAAGTCAAAGATATCGTCGAGAACAACCTCACCCGACTCGGTCAAACTGAGCTCACTGACCACCGTCATGCGTCTTGAGTTGTCGTGAAACCTCGTTTCCTGCAGCACCACCGGAAAGGCCATGGCCAAAAGACGCATCGCAGCTGCCGAATCGGGGTACGAAGACGCCAATTCGATGTTGGCCAACCGGCTCACAGCCTCACTGGGGTTGTTGGCTGGATAACTGGCCACGGACCCTTCCAGCGGCCCCGAAAAAGCCCGCACCACCTCCGCCGCAGCTGGCCCACCAAGCCCGCCGAGAACCACACGTTCGGCCTGCATGGCCGCGGCATGGCGCACCAAAGCGCCCATATCCGAATTCCCCTTAGGCTCGAGCGCAGTCACGTTCCGAAGGGAGCCAAGATGAAGCTCAACGCCGTTTTCAATCGTCACGATCCGATCGTCGTCCGGCATCTGAACGGTAAGCGCATTCAAGGTCGCAGTCGCCCCAACCCCGGGACCGACGGACAGCAAGATGCCCTTGCGGTACCTGAGACAGTAATCCAGGAAGGTCATCATCTCTGTAGAGATCGTGCTGTACTCAAGCAGCTTCTCCAAAGAGAACGCGTCGCGTGTCGTCTTTCGGTAGGACAGCGTCGGCCCACGAAACGCGACAGGGGGAAGGGCCGCAACCACCCGGGCCCCATCCAAGAGCCGAACGTCCAACAGTGAATCTATGGCCGATGGATCGGCGCCCCCCAGAACCGCTAAGCGACGAATCAGTCCGATCACGTCGGCCTCGCGATCGATGACCCGACCCGTAGGTTCGAGGTGCCCCTCGCGATCGGCCCAAACCCGACCATCTCCAGTAATGGAGATCTCCACCACCGCCTCATCCAGAAGCAGATCCAAAATGGGCTCCATATCCAGCGCCGCCGCCGCCGCCAGCTCGGCCAAGCCCGTCACGTCCGAAGCCGCAATCAAGCGGCCAGAGGCTCTCAGGCGACCGACCTCGCGCTCGGCGATGGCAATCGCCTCGGATCGAACCGAGGCCAACGCCTCAAGGGTGAGCCCCCGAAGACCAAGCTCTTGGGCGATGATTTGGTGAATCGACAACACCGCCTGCCGACGATCGAGTGGCTCTGAAACCACCCGCGCCGCGTGGGCGATGCCCCCTTCTGCATCGGGCCGAAGGCCGACACCGGCGGCAGCAAGGGAGGCATCGCGGGGTGCGTGAATCTCGATGTCGGAAAGCCCACTTTTCGGCACGGCGGTGGATCGTCGAGAAGGCACAGGCCGCGCACGCGCCGCACCCGTTCGGCTCATAGCGGGCGGCTTCTTTGCGAGAGAAGGAACTTCGGGCTCCTCGGTCGACTCAAAAGAAACTTGCTCAAGCTCGGGCTGCTCGGTCGGCGAATGCTGCGGGCTCGAAGAGGGCGCAGGCATGGACAACGAGGGCGGATTCTTGAGTTCAAAATCCATCGGTGGTGACGGCGTCACCGGCGAATCCTGCGCCTCGGCCTCAAACTCTTGGTCAAAGTTGTCGTCGATCAGCCCAGGAGCGCTTCCTCCGGGCCGGCCCAATTTCGGTGGTTCAGCCTCAAGCGCATCGCCACCAAACAGATCGATCTCTTCCGGTACCGGCGCCGCGACAGACTCTGCAGGCTCGACACTGGCCGCCGTACTCCCATTCGCGCCTGTCAATTGAAGCGTAAAATCACCGATATAGATCTTGTCCGTCGCTTTGATAACCTGTGGCGCGGTGATCTTCTTCCCGTTGACGTAGGTGCCGTTTGTCGACTTGAGGTCAACAATGACGAACTTGCCATCCTTCAGAACGATGCGGGAATGACGCTTCGAGATGTTGCCTTTTGGCAAAATGACGTCATTGCCCTGCACGCGCCCGATGGTAATCTCACCTTTTTCAAAGGTTTCATGACGCGGCTCGCCGCCTTTCTCATTGATGCTGATTTGAAGCATGGCCGGTTCGGGTCGGCAGTGTAACAAACCAAGCCCGTGGAACAAGTTGTGTGCGACATTGTCCGAGACTTCCTTCGGTTAACCCTCACAAGCCTACCCGCAGGCACCGCCGTTCCGCCCAAAACCCTTGGGTTCAACGACGAAGACTCACAAAACCCTAATGAGCGGGCGGGGACGGCACCCGGTCTAACGAAGATGGTCGACGATGAAACCGCGGATATCGTCGAACCAACGGGCTTCCGCCAAACCTCGTGCGCCTGGCAGACTGACGATCCAGGACCGCCGGACATCGGAAAAGACGACCTGGTCGGGCGCCGCCGGGCGAAGCAGGTTCACATCGGTGGTCCGCTGGGCAAGGTCAAGACTGAACGGAAGCGCCGGCCGAACCACCAGTTCGAGCTGAGAACACGCCCGGACGACTTCTTCTTTGAGGCAACGAGACGCATTCTGGATGCACGCCACCTCACAAAAGCGGGGGCACGAATCGAGTTGTCTTTCAACCGGAGCTTGGCAGTTTCTACCGGACCCGCAGTCGGTCGAGGTTCTGCACGGTGCGCCAAGATTCGCGGACACCTCGCAAGCAAAACCGTCTCCGGCCACCACCCGCATGCCCAGCTGACTGGAAAAAGTGGCCGTCGACCCCTGCACCGGGACTCGCTCTACAACCTCCCCGATGAGATCGTTGAACACCCGGGTGAGGACCATTTCTTCTCCGTTCGGATAGACTTCGTACACCGCAACCCGAATGGCGCTGCCCGTACACGGAACAAAACCCAATTCAACGCCGAGCCGATCCTCGAGAACGGCCGTCACTGTACCCTCCTCTTGAAACTCGCGACGCACCCCGTCAGCACACAGCTGATCCCCTTGAACCAGCGCACGGTCACCGGGAACAACCTGCCTCTCGACAAAGGAAGTCACTGCGGGATCAAGCAGCTCAAAGGCAGGCGTCGCAGTTGCAACCAGCTGTATGTTGCCGCTCCGGCCCTGGGCAAGCGGGCCCCGGTATGTCGCTCGATAGGTCTCCTGGGTCAGAGTCACCTGGCGGACGATGCCATCCGCACACTCCGGCGTTTCTGGACCAGCGGTGCCGACCTGGCAGGTCTCGTGGCTGGGTTCCGAACATCCTTCTACGACCAGATCCCCACGCAGCCGGGTCACCCGACCCACCGAGGTGCTTGAAGTCATCACGACGCGAAACGGAGAGCCTGTCAAGAAGGTCGTGGTGCCATCCAGGTGCGTAATCATCACGACGTCGGCCAATCCATCGTCCGCGTAGTCGGACGGAAGCAAAAGATTCGGAGCGGTCGTTGTGGAGGTAGACGACCCCAAAAAATTCACCCGGCCATGGGCGCCCGCAACCGGAACACTGGCCTTCAACTGAATCTCACCGGAAAGCAAAGTGCGATCCGTCGAAAATGGATAAGAAACGGTTGGGTCTGCCCGACGAAAACGTCCGCCCTCATGCGAAAAAGAAACGGCTGAAAACGTATCGAGGCGCAGCGCCAAAGCCCCTCTATCGGGTCCAGGGTCTTCCGCCTTGACGTCAATGAGTGAAGAGGTGGGTCCACCCGCGAACAGAAACTCGGGCGACCCCAAAATCGGTCGTGCCTGACGCGACAAGGGCACCATGCTCACCGAGGATGTCGCTGCGCTCGACACCAAAACAACTTCGTCTCGGACCACCATCTCTCGCGGCCCACCCAGAATCTCAACCGACTCAAGCTCGGCGCGGTCGAACGAGGCCCCGGTTTCAGTCGGGGTCAGTACCAAAACCGCCAAGAGCCCACTGGGCTCAGCCCCTCCGAGACGATCAAACAACACCCCGAGCACTTGTTTGCCGTCCGCGCGGGTAAAAAGGGCGGCCAGGTTCACGGGGACGGCATCTTCGGGAACCACCCCCTCAAGTGAAATGCTACCGAGCGGCACATTCGAAACCGACGATCCCCCCACGCCAAACGGTTGCTCCGCCACTTCAAGCACATGGACCTCACGCCGCGCGGGGGCCAATGCAAAAATGCGATCGGTCGCCTCCGGAAACGCCGCCAGGCGCACCGGAAATCCAGGCGCAAAGATCACCAAAGGAAAAAAAATGCTGGGCGCGAGCACAAAGGCCGCCCGAACGCCACCATCGGTCTTCAGATACTGGAGCACCCGCACCCCTTGGGCCTCGGAGTCCGCGATAAACAAGTCGCCGCGGGCACTGGAGCGGGTGAGGTGCAAAAGTCCGCTCGGCCGCTCGAAACGCCCGCGCGCATCGGGATCATCCGATCCACACGCGGCCGCAAAGCAGCCTGCAAGAACACTCAAAAACAGTCCCAGCACCCTTTGCCGGAAGTTTGTTCCGGCAAGGGGTACTACGCAGAAACGCACAAGTCCGGATCCAGGCACGATGCGGCATTGGACCCTCTGGTGCCGGCTCACGCACTTCCGTGTACGCGCCACGGGCTCCTCGGGCCCGGCTTTGCCGAGCACCTGGCTTCGAACTTGTGCGTTCCTGCTTAAGCGGTTCACGGGCCCTCCGCATCGCCGTCGGGATTGAGGTCGCGACCGAACCGAGCAACGACACGATGTTGGGTCGGGTTGGGTGCCGAAGCATCGATCACCCCGAGCGTGCTGTTGGCAAAGTTGGACACAAAACCTAACGTTCGCGCACCGCGCTGAAGGAACACGATGTCGACCGGCCCATCGAGTGTCCTGGCTAAGAAGCTCTTGCCATCGACCGTTCGATCCGTTCGGCCCGTGATTTCGGCCACGACCGTAAGGTGATCCGAGGAGGCATCAACAGCCCAGATTCGATCCGTCCGGATATCCGGAACATAAAGGAGTCTACCGCCGGGATAAAACACGGGCTTGCCGAGCTCCTCACCCAGTTCCAACACCGACACGATCCGCAACTCAGGCCCCTCGACATTGATAACCATGAGACCGGAATTGAAGGATGTGGCGATGTCCTCGAACCGAACCGACGCGTATGCACGGGTCCCGGCAGCATTGAGCACCAAACCTCGACTCCCGATGACGTCGGCCTCACGGGTGAGCAGCAGGCTATCGACCACCGCGAGTCGATGTCCGCCGCCGTCTGGCAAAAGCTCGAGCCGCGTAAACCACGCATTCCCCGAAATATTGCTCCCGCCCCGCTGCCCCAGCACAAAAACCTCTCCGACCGCCACCGAAGAGGTCACGGTCTGAGACCGATACGCGAGACCGGTCACCCCCCCAAGATCAAGAAAACTCGAGGAGACCACGGGATTCACGAGGGTTGAACCCTCGCGTTCCTGAATGACCCGCTGCTGAAAATCGAGGGTTGGAACCATGGCCACATTGCCGATGACGTTCGTATTCACCACCTCCGGGCGGAGGTGCCCGACCACCAGCAAATCCGCGGGAGCCGCGTAGGCAAGAGAAAGGGGATCGTCAAAACCGGTGCGAATGATATGGGCCTCCGTACAATCCAGGGCCACCACCGGCTCGATAGAACGATTGTCCTCATCGCGGTTACCACAGTCGAGTTGGCCCCGAGCGTCGGCCTGGAGCATGGTCAATCGATTGCGGCCCCGAGAGGGGAAAAACAATCGAGTCCCTCCACCACCGTCGGGCACCGAAATCAGTTCCCCCCCGAACTGAAAAACCCGGACCTGGCTCACCACCGCGTCCCCAAAATCCGCCCGAAAGACCACGTCGTCGTCCGCGCTCGACGTGGGGACCAAAGCGAAAAGGCGATCCACAGAAAAGGAGAGCACCGAGCCCGCATTGAAACGCTGGTCAAAGTTGGCGTTCAACGCGTACAGGAACTGAGGGTCAGCGCCCGTGGCGGTGTGGACCGCCAACCCGGTCGGGAAATGGAGCTGGCCGTTCGGCGGGGGGTTCCCTGGAACCTCGTCGGCGCATCCGGCGAGTCCAAAAAGACCACCGGCTAAGACGAGGACCCAACCTCGAAACCAGAGCTGTCCATGTGCTGCTGCCATGCCTTTGGGTGCGTGACCCATTGCCTTCTTCGCGAGCTCAGCGAACCCCCTGGCGAGCCCGCGGGTAGCATGGGCCTCTGATCGGAGTCAACGCGAGCGACACGCCACAACCCTTTACCCAACCAGGCGCTTTGGCGTACCCGAAATCGTTTTTCGCGCTTTTGAGAAATCTTTACACCCTCTGGGCCGTTGAATCACCCCAGAAGCCGTTTGGCCGCAAAGCAAAAAGGGTACCTTATTAGGGTATTCACGCTTTACGCGGGCGGGCTCGTGCGCACGATGGAGGTAAGATGAAGCAAACGGGCGTTGCCGCACTCCTTTCGTTCCTGATTCCCGGAATGGGCCAGCTGTACAACGGCCATTTTCTGCGGGCGTTGTTTTGGTTCGTGATCACACCCGGCCTATGGATTGGAACCGGCGGCTTTTTGGGGTGGCTATGCCACATCGCGGCCGCGTACACGGCTTACCAAAAAGCGGAAGAGCGGCTCAGTATCGGGGGAACGAGACCATTTCGACCGACCCCAACCTAAGCGTGTTACCATCGTACAGACCAACGAGAGGAGAGACCCAAGTATGGCAAGACTACCCACCCGCATATTTCGCGGATTGTCCCGGCACCCATTGGCGGTGACCACCGCTGCATCTTTGGGTCTTCGCTTTGGTAAAGACGTGGTACGCCTCAGGCGAGGCGATATTGATGCCCAAGAGTTTCGAGGACGTGCAGGCCAGCACGTGGGTGCGGTCTCCGGAAACCTTGCCGGTGCGATGGCGGGCGCCGCCGCCGGAACCGCGGCTCTGCCGGGACTCGGCACCGTACTCGGCGGTTTTGCCGGAGGCGTTCTCGGAGAGAATGTCGGCGGCAAGCTCGGACGAAGGACCATCGAACATATTGCCCGCCACTACACGGCCAGACCCAAAAGCCCATAAGCCGAAACCCCTAAGGCGGTGACCATGGATCACGCGAGGCAGACCCTCCCCATCTATCAAGTTGATGCCTTTGCGGGCCAAGTCTTCAAAGGCAACCCCGCCGCGGTATGCCCGCTGCCGGCCTGGCTCGACGACGCCACCCTGCGAGCGATCGCGGCGGAAAACAACCTCTCCGAGACCGCGTTTTTTGTCCCAAATGGAGACCACTTTGATATCAAGTGGTTTACGCCCACCGTCGAGGTTGAACTGTGTGGGCACGCAACCTTGGCTTCGGCATTCGTCATCATGAATGCGATCGAACCGGGTCGCTCATGCGTCACATTCCAGTCTCAAAGCGGCCTCCTGACCGCCAAAAAACAGGGTGAGATGGTTGAAGTGGACCTCCCGAGCAGAAGACCCGAACCGGTAGAGCCGCGAGAAGACCTTTCCCACGCGCTTAGACAGTCCCCGCGCGCCCTGTGGTCTTCTTCTTCTGGCCTGCTCGCCATCTTTGAGCACGAAGACGAAATCGCGACCCTCCGCCCCGATATGGCGCTCTTGAAGGCCATCAAGGATACGGTCACGGTCACCGCACCCGGCAAGGCGTGTGACTTTGTTTCCCGCTTCTTTGCGCCGGCCTACGGCATCGACGAGGATCCGGTCACCGGCTCAGCGCATTGCACCCTCGGCCCCTATTGGCGGCAGAGGCTGAACAAAACCAAGCTTTTTGCCAAACAGCTGTCCCGTCGCGGCGGTGAGCTGTGGCTCGAAGACCAAGGCGATCGGGTGAGGGTTGCGGGCCACGCCGCTTTGTACCTCAAAGGTGAGATCTACATCGACAGCCAAAGCGCGTAGGGACGCGTTTGAAACGCATCCCTTGGCGAACAAATGGGGAGTTTGAGCCATTTGAGTTGGTCGACAAACGCGAAGACAAACAAACGGTCATGCGGCGTGATCCGCCAATTCTGAGAGAACCGTCCGACGAGATTGGGCGCTGGCGACAACCTGCCCCACGACCAATGTTGCCGGGGGCGCAAGCTCAGCAGCCTCGACCTTCGCGGCGAGCGTTTCCAAAGTCCCCACCACCACCCGCTGGGTTGGGAGCGACGCATTGGACACCGCCATGGCCGGCGTATTCGGTAGGCGGCCCTCCTGAATGAGTCCCTCCATGATCTCTCGGATGGACGAAAGGCCCATCAACACCACCACCGTTTCCTCTTCGAGTTCAAGCTTTGCCTGGCTCGGCCCGGTCCGCCGGTGCCCAGTGCGCACGCTAAATCCTCGAACCTTGCCTCGCTCGGTCAGCGGCACCCCAAAGGCAGACGGCGCTGCCGTCACCGCGCTCACACCCGGTACCAGTTCAAAACGAATCCCAGCCTCGGCCAAGGCATCCATTTCTTCAGCACCGCGGCCAAACAGGCAAGGATCTCCACCATGGAGCCGGACCACCCGCTGTCCGGAATTCGCAGCCTGAATCAAAAGGCGTATGGTCAGCGCCTGGGGAAATGGCGCCGCGCCCCGACACCGCCGCTCCTGAGGTTTTGAGCGGCCGCGGCGCCCCACATGGATGCACTGGGTGCCCGGAAGGGCCATGTCCAGAACCTCTGGCGGGACCAATGCATCGTGAAAAATCACATCGGCCCGATGGATTCGGTTGAGGGCACGCAAGGTGAGAAGCTCTTTGCTTCCAGGGCCCGCCCCCACCAGGGCCACCGTTTTTGGAGGAAAGGGCTCCTCGGTGGCCTCGAGCAGCTGTTCGACCCGCCGAAGGGCCGCGTCTTGCTGGCCACGGTCGACCAAACGCGTCACGTGCGGATCTGCGAGCGCCTTCAGCAGCGCGCCCCGACGCTTCAAGCCTTTGAGACCGGCCGCCCGGGCTCGAACGAAAAAGGAACCCACGGACCCAAGGCTCGTTGGAATCACGGCATCCAGGAAGCGTCGTAGCTGGGCCGCCAAGAGCGGCGAACCGCCATCGGTGCTGATGGTGAGAGAAACGGGCCCCCGGCGAACCACCGCCGGGGCGTAAAAATCACAGGCCTCTTTATCATCCACCGCGTTGACCAGGATGCCCCGCTTACGGGCCTCCTGGGAAAGCCGACGATTGACACCTCGATCATCGGTGGCCGCAATGACCAAGGCGGCGCCTTGGACATCGTCTGGAGTGACCGATCGTTCCTCGATGCGATCCACGCGAGGGAAGGCTGTCCGCGCATCTTGGCCAAAAGACTCGGAAATCCAATGGACCCTTGCCCCCGCGCTGAGCAGCGGTTCAAGCTTCGCGGCCGCAATAGAGCCGCCGCCCGCGAGAAGCACGCGCCGCCCCTTCAGGCAGGTGAGATGAATCGGATAGCCCATGCCCCACGTGCCTCGTGGACTAAAGAACCAAACGCACGCCGATCACCGCGATCAAGCTTGCGGCGGTCGAGGCCAACGCCCGAGGGCTCACCGTCCGATGAAGATAGGCACCAAAAAAGATACCCGGAATCCCACCAATGGTGAGAACCAAAAGAAGGGTAAAATCCACACTTCCGACGGCCATGTGTCCGGCTCCGACCACCAACGCGAGGATAAAACCTTGGGCGATGTCGATGGCCACAATGGTCGCAAACGAGGCCTTGATGCCCGCCAGAAGCAAAGGCAAAAACAAGGAGCCGGCTCCGATGCTGGTCAGACCGACCAAAAACCCGACCACCCCATTGAGCGGACGGAACACGGCGGGAGGCAACGTCCCTCCAATGTTGCGATGCCCACCCTTTTTGAGGGATCGACGAAAGGTCAACGTGGCCGCTACGATCAGGAGAACACCCAAAGAACGACGAAGAATCTGTTCTCCACCCTCCATTCGGCCGAGGTACGCGACGGCAAGAACGCCCAAAAGTGCTCCCGGAATGCTGGCAAAAAGCGCTCTTTTGAGATGGGCCATCGATCCCTTGAGCGAAGAACGGTGGGCCTTGATTCCAAACAGCTTGATGACCGCGCAAAAAACCGCGTCGGTCGAGATGGCCACCGATGGGGGCAAGCCGAGTCCAAGAACCAACGCCGGGGTCGCAAAAGCCGCCCCACCGACCCCGGTCGAACCTACTAGCGCGCCGGCAACAAAACCCACGAGGAGCGCAAGCGGCTGAAATTGGTTGAAATCAAACATCGAATGTTCCTTCGTCGGGCCCCAAACATCCTCACTTGTATGTTTAAGTACGCGACCGTCCTACGCCAACAAAAAACTTTCCGATGAGGGTATATACCACAAGGCCTCATCGGGGCATATCTCGGGGGGCCCTGATCAACCTGGTCGAGCAATGCTCAGCAGCGGGGAATCAGGGCTTGGGACAACTACAACAGGAACACATGAGGCCGCGCAGCTTAGCCAACCTCAAACAAACCGCGGTAACGCCGATAAACATGGATTGAGATGGAAAAGTCATTTCGCGTTACACAAACTCGGGTACTTAGTTTTAGGATGTTGGACATGTCCGAGTCAACCCTTACTGAACTTTTGACGGGTTCCGGCGACTTGTCGCAACGCGCCAAAGCCTTGGAATCCTATAGCGCAGAGACCGTTTTGGCCGCGGCCCTCAACGCTTTTCGGGGCCGCATTGCTCTCAGCACGGCTTTTGGGGCCGGAGGCCTTTGCGTTCTCCACATGGCGCAGTCCGTCGATCCCGAAATCGAAGCCTATACCATCGACACCGGGTTTCTTTTTCCAGAAACCCAGACCCTGATGGACACCTGGACCCACCAACGGAATCTGAGGTTGAATCGAGTCCTTCCGGTCCTGACCCCCGAGGCCCAAGAAGACCAACACGGCCCCGCCCTTTGGACCCGCAACCCGGACCAATGCTGCGCGATCCGCAAGGTGGAGCCCAATCAGCGCGCCCTTCGGGGTAAAGCCCTATGGATCACCGCGCTTCGCCGCGACGAGTCCGCGTCCCGTGCCCACCTCGGCATGCTGCAGGAAGCCACCCTTCAGGACGGCCAAAAACTCCTGAAGCTTTGCCCCATCATCACCTGGACCAAAAAGCAGGTGTGGAACTACATCTTTGAGCAAAAGTTGCCCTACAACCCTCTGCACGATCAGGGCTACCCGAGCATCGGATGCACGCACTGCACCCAATCCGTGAAGCCCGGTGAAGACGAGCGGGCCGGGCGCTGGGCCGGACGAGGTAAACTGGAGTGCGGCCTCCACCTGCCCGCCGCACCCGAAACGCAGGAGTCCTAGCGCTGCTGCGAGGCCGACTGGCTCGCACCCACGAACCCTTCTTTTTCTAGGCGCAGCACGATCTGATGCGCAGCCTCCTCGGGGGTCTCATCAGAAGTATCGATGACCAACTCCGCATCTTGAGGGGCCTCGTAAGGATCTGAAATACCCGTAAACTCTTTGATGATTCCCGCGCGAGCCTTGGCGTAGAGTCCCTTGCGGTCGCGCTGCTCACACACTTCCAGCGGCGTCGAAATGTGAACCAGCAAGAAACCGCCCTGCCCCTCGACCATGCTTCGAACGTCTTTGCGAACCTGGTCGTACGGCGCAATGGGCGCACAGACCGCGATCCCGCCGTTCTTCGTGATCTCCGAGGCCACAAAACCGATCCTTTGAATATTCAGGTCGCGGTGCGCTTTCGAAAAACCAAGCTCTGAAGACAGATTTTTGCGCACCAGGTCACCGTCTAAGAGCGTGACTCGCCGGCCCCCCAACTCAAGCAACTTCACCAACAGAGCATTGGCCACGGTCGATTTTCCCGACCCGGACAATCCTGTAAAAAACACTGTGAAGCCCTGTCGATCCCGGGGAGGATGACTGCGGCGAAGCTCCTCCGCAACTTGGGGAAAAGTAAACCAAGAAGGAATCTCGCGGCCGTCGGCCAAACGGGCCCGTAGCTCAGTGCCCGAAATGCTGAGGGCACGCGCGCCGTCCGGTACTTCATCATTCGGGAGATAGCGATCCTGATCCTCCACGTAGACCATCAGCTTGAAGGGCACCATCGTGACCCCCAACTCTTTTTCATGGGCACGAAGAAGCTCCTGTGCATCGTAGGGCCCGTAAAAAGGCTTGTTGTTGCTGTCGCTTCCCGGACCCGCATGATCCCGACCCACGATAAGGTGGGTGCACCCATAATTCTTACGAATGATCGCGTGCCAAAGGGCCTCGCGCGGTCCACCCATGCGCATCGCCAACGGCAATAGCGAAAGCTTTGCCGTTCGCCGGGGATAGCTGGGCAGAAGCGCCTGATAACAACGAACCCGGGTGTAGTGATCTACGTCTCCGGGCTTCGTCATGCCGACCACGGGGTGAATCAAGAGACTCCCTTCCACTTCCTTGGCCGCCTGAAGCGTCAGCTCCTGATGGGCTCGATGCATCGGATTCCGGGTTTGAAACGCCACAACGGTTCGCCAACCCAGAGTCTCAAACTTGGCGCGCAGGGAAGCGGGCGTGTCCCGAAGCTCGTTGAAGTCATAGTGAGTCGGTTGTTGAATACCTTCGATGCGTCCCCCGACATAGTAGGGTCCGGTCTGCTGCAGAAGGTACGCAACCCCCGGGTGGTCCGTGCTCTTTGTCCCAAAAACCTTCTGGGCTTCCTGGCCCAGATCGGGCTTGTACACGTCCTCGACGTGCAGAACCGCAAGCATCACCCCTTCGGCATCTCTCAACGCCAGCTTTGAGCCGCTGGAAAGTTTTTCGCCCACCTCTTCGGAAACATCGAGGGTGATCGGCATCGGCCACAAGACACCGCTTGCGAGGCGCATGGACTCCACGACCTGATCGTAGTCATCTTGCTTCATAAATCCGTCAAGCGGCGAGAAACCGCCGGACATGAGAAGCTCGAGATCACACAATTGCCGGGGCTTCAAATCCCAGGACGGCCAGTCTCGAGATTCGGCCTTAAGCTGGGCTTCTCGCTCAGCGGGGGCAAACAGATTGACGAGGGCCCCTCCGTGGGGCTCGATGAGATGACTTGACACGGCGTTGAAACTCCTAACCGAACGAGATCTGAGAAGAGCGGGGCACGTAGCACAGACAGAAGGCTGCTGTCATCAAGGGTAACTTCTATATGCCTTGTTTTCCGTTCTTTTTTGGGGGTCGACGGCCGGGCATCGGCCCCCAGGGCTCAACGCCCGTCGACATCACGGGTTCAGTCCACGTCACATGCCTCGGTTGCCCAGGCCAAATGGTCCCCCCGCGCCGACCTTCATCCGTGTGGGGCACGTTCATTGCGAGCCAAGTACTCATCCCACGCCAAAAGAGGAAGATTCCTCTTGGGATGGTGCCTGAGCGCCTCAATAACCGCCCTCGCCAAATGGGGGTCGGTCAGCAGCGGGACGCCACGGTCCACCGCCCGCCTCCGAATCAAATGCCCATCCGGACGCCCCAGATCGTCGTATTCACGCGGAATATTGATCACCAGATCGACTTTTCCCTCGTCGATAAGCTCCATGCCGGTCGCCCGGTCATCGGGCCGTTTTCGAACCGCGTGACACGAAACCCCCATGCGGTCCAAAGCGTCCGCCGTGCCCTCCGTCGCGTAGATCGGCAGTTTGAGTTCATCCACAATCGCACGCGCCTCCTCGTGAAAGCGGTACTTTTCCGACACCGCCCCGAGCGACAACAGCACGCCTTTTTTGGGCCAACGAAAGCCCGTGGCCATCATCGCGTGTAGCAACGCCTCGTGGATGTCATCGCCAAAACACCCAACCTCCCCGGTGCTCGCCATTTCCACGCCGAGCAGGGGGTCCGCCCCCACGAGGCGAGAAAAGGAAAACATCGGAGCCTTCACCCCCACATAGTCCAGTTCCAGACTCTGGTTCACACACGGACGCCGGACGCCAAGCATCCGCCTCATGGCTTCACCGACCATATTCTGACCCGTGACCTTAGACACAAACGGGAGGCTCCTCGACGCCCTGAGATTGCATTCGATCACCTTCACCGCGTTGTGTTTTGCCAAAAACTGCATGTTGAATGGCCCCGTGATCTGGAGCTCCTTCGCCAAAGCCTCCGCAATTTTGCGTACCCGACGAATGGTCGTGATGTAGAGCGTCTGCGGGGGAAGCACCAGCGTCGCATCGCCGCTGTGTACCCCTGCATCTTCGATATGCTCGCTGATCGCCCACAAAACCAGTTTGCCGCCATCGGCCACCGCATCGATTTCAATTTCGCGAGCACGGCGCCTCGAACTTGGAAACCACGACCGGATAATCGGGAGACACTGAGCTGGCTTTTTCCAAAATCCGATGGAGGCCATTGCTTTCGTGGGCCACGGACATGGCGGCACCACTCAACACATAACTCGGGCGTACCAGCACCGGGAAGCCACCCAAGGACTCGACCAAACGCTCCGCATCCTCGGTGTTCACAAGTTTTGCCCATCGAGGCTGATCGATGCCGAGCTGATCAAGCAAGGCACTGAACTTGCTCCGGTCCTCGGCGCGGTCGATGCTCGTCGCACCCGTACCCAAAATCTTCACGCCGTGCCGAGCCAACCTTATGGCGAGGTTGTTGGGGACTTGTCCCCCCATACTCAAAACGATCCCCTCTGGCTGTTCCGCTTCGTAGATATCCAACACATTCTCGAAGCTGATCTCGTCGAAAATGAGCTTGTCGCACACATCGTAGTCGGTGCTGACGGTCTCGGGGTTGTAGTTGAGCATGATGGTCTCGTAACCAAGCTCCTGCGCGGCCTGAATGGCATTGACGCAGCACCAATCGAATTCAACGCTTGACCCTATTCTGTAGGTTCCAGACCCCAGCACCATAATCTTCTTTCGCCGCGAGGGCGGAGAACCCGTCACGTCCGCATGGTAGGTCGAGTAGAGGTAGTTGGTTTCCGCCGGGAATTCGCCGGCAAGCGTGTCGATTTGCGCAAGTTGGGGCCGAACCCCCAGGCGTGCTCTTTGGTCCCGGATCGAATCGGGCTTGGCGTGGGTGAGCTTCTCGAGGGCACGGTCCGAATACCCAAGCCTTTTGGCCGAGCGCAAAACCGCTTCGGGCAGGTCATCTCGCATCTCCGAGAGTGTCTTTTCCATGTGGACAATGCGTTCGATCTCGAAAAGAAACCACGGATCGATCCCCGTCAGTTCATGGATTTCTTCGACCCCGAGCCCCATCCGCAACGCTTGGGCGATGGCAAAGATTCGCCGTGGACTTGCAGAACGAAGCTCCGCCCGGAGATCCTCAAAGCGAAATTTCTCGGCGCGCGTATCAAGCCCCCATACCCCAATGTCCAGCATTCGAAGCGCACGCTGGAGGACCTCGGGAAAAGTCCGTCCAATGGCCATCACCTCACCCACGCTTTTCATCTCACTTCCGATACGCGTGGAAGCCCCTCGGAACTTGGACAGGTCCCACCTGGGAATCTTGCAAACCAAATAGTCGAGCGCGGGCTCAAAAAAGGCTGAGGTCCGCCGAGTGATGGCATTGGGGAGCTCTGGCAGAGAATACCCGAGTGCCAACTTGGCCGCGACATACGCCAACGGATACCCCGTCGCTTTGCTGGCCAGGGCACTCGATCTGGATAGCCGAGCGTTCACTTCGATGACACGGTAGTCCGTCGAATGGGGATCAAGCGCATATTGAATATTGCACTCGCCTACGATGCCCAAATCACGAACGGTACGAAGCGCCAAGGTCCGAAGAAGCTGGACCTCGGTGTCATCCAACGTCTGCGATGGAGCCACAACAATAGATTCCCCGGTGTGGATGCCCAAGGGATCAAAATTCTCCATATTGCAGACGGTGATACAGTTGTCCCTCCCGTCCCGAACAACCTCGTATTCAATTTCCTTCCAACCGCGCAGACACTCTTCGACCAAGACCTGGGGGATGTCTCCAGAAAACGCCCGATCGAGGGCCGCGTCGAGCGCGTCCTGAGTATCTACGATTCCACTGCCTTTGCCGCCGAGGGCATAGGCTCCGCGAAGCATAAGGGGCAGACCAATCTCTTCGGCCGCTCGGCGGGCCTCCTCGATGCTCTTGCACGCGAAGCTTTTCGGAGACTTGATCCCCAGCGCATCCAGACGTTCGATAAAACGCTTCCGGTCTTCCGTATCTTGAATCGCTGAGACCGGCGTTCCCAAAACCCGCACACCGTACTTTTCTAGGATACCTCTTTGGTGAAGCTCGAGCCCACAGTTGAGCGCCGTCTGTCCGCCAAAGGACAGAAGAACGGCATCCACATCTTCCTTTTCGATGATCCGCTCGACGCCTTCGGGTTCGACTGCAACCAGATAGGTTCGATCCGCGAGTCCTTCACTGGTTTGAATGGTCGCTATATTGGGGTTCACAAGAACCGTCTTGATGCCCTCTTCCTTCAGCGCTTTGATGGCTTGCGTCCCCGAGTAATCGAACTCACCGGCCTGACCGATCTGAAGAGCTCCAGACCCGAGGACCAGCGCGCAGCGCGGCTTCTTGGGCAAATACGTTCCGAACATTTCTCGCTCCTTTGGCGGACAAGCTTCGCAAGAAGGTCAACTTTGGTGTGCCAAAGCCCCTACCAGTCTCAAAAAATCATCAAACAAAAAAGCCGTGTCCTCGGGCCCCGGACAGGCCTCGGGATGAAACTGAACGCCAAAAAAGGGACGGGTTCGCGAACGAATGCCCTCATTGGTTCCATCATTGATGTTCACAAACCAGGGCTCCCAATCATCCGGCAATGAATCATCACTCACCGCGTATCCATGATTTTGGCTGGTCATGTAGCATTTTCTGGAAAGGAGATCCTGCACGGGCTGATTCACACCCCGGTGCCCGTAGGGCAACTTGTAGGTGTCCGCACCTGCAGCCCTGGCCAAGATCTGATTTCCGAGACATATGCCAAAAATCGGTTTGGTACTGGTCGTGAGCAGCGTCCGCACCGCCTCGACCAGCTCTGTGAGGTCTTTGGGATCTCCAGGACCGTTGCCGAGCAAAAGCCCATCGGCTTCCTTCGCCAATTCTAGAACCGGACCATGCCAAGGAACCCGAATCACCGTCGCCTGGCGCGACAGCAAAGACCGCACGATGTTGTCCTTGGCGCCCGTGTCCACAACCAAGATCTTAAGCTTTCCGCCTGGGTGTCGAACAACCTCCTCGGGCGCAACCAGCTCGAAAACCTCCCGTCGCATATCGACCGAAGCCGCGGTCTCTTTGGCTTGGCGGGCGGTGCAGTCACCCCGAAAAAGCCATCCCTTCATGGTCCCGAACTCACGCAGCTTTTGTGTCAGGGTGCGGGTGTCGACCCCTGTCATGCCCGGTACGCCGCCCTCTTTGAGCCAGGCATCGAGAGAACGTCCGGCCCGGTGATGACTGAATCGCTCGATGGCGTGCTGGACGATCAACCCTTGAACCTGAATCTGGCCGGACTCGTAGGGCCGGTCCAAGGTGCCGGACGCGCGGGGAGCGGGAACCCCATAGTTCCCGACCAAAGGATAAGTCAGAAGGAGAATCTGACCCCGGTACGACGGGTCGGTAAGCGTTTCGACATAACCGGCCATCGCGGTATTGAAAACAACCTCTCCAGCGACAACCTTGTCGGCTCCAAACCCGACACCGTGAACCATTGTGTCGTCCTCGAGCACCAAAGTGGCCGAGCTTTGGCTCTTCATCATGCCGTTCCTCTGACCCGATGGGAGGGCGCATGGCAACAACCCACCGGGCGTGAACAAATATTCAGTTCAATCTTGCCGCTCACTTCGATCGCAACCACGTCGGCTGTCGGTGCACGCAGCTTCGTCGACTGCCCATTCGGCCTTTCGGGGCCCGGTCCGTTTTGAACTCGGCGTGGAAGTCAGGGACCGGCAAAAAATGAAAGGGCCCCAGTCAAAAAACTGAGGCCCTTTCAAAGCCATCCGAAACGCGTTCATAAAAAAACGACGCGCGAAGCATGGAAGACACGACTCGAAACTGTCAAGAGATCTGACATATGCTTCGTGATTGTCGCCGTCATTGAACCCGACCTGCGTGACAGAAGCCATGTTGCCTCGCGAGACAAAACCAACGACCGATCACAAAAGGCGATCCCCACGGACAAAGAAAACGTCGATGGCGATCCACCTTGACCGGCGAATTCTTTTGATACTTTTTTTTGAGCAATTTGTGCGACCGCCAATAGAAATCAAACAGAATTAAGACGATCCCACGGACAGCCATCGTACATAGCCCCGATCCACAGTCGACGTCATCGAAGCGTCAGCCAAATGCCCTGCAACCCCAGGTTCGCCTTCGATCGGGGCGTGCCCTATTTTGACGCCGAGCTCAAGACATGACCCGGACCGGTGATCTTTCTCAGATACGTTTCGTAGACAAAAGCATCGCTGTGCTCGGGCACATGGCAGTGCGATGCACACGTCGCTTCGGTGGTCCGACGCACAATGGCAGCCTTGCCTCCACCGCTGACGTGAGCACTGCCCGGCCCATGGCAGTTCTCGCAGCCCACATCCTGAAATGGCCCCACGTCCTTGAGCCTGCAGAACCCACCCGGTTTCTCGTAGCCAACCACATGACAGCCCACACACGTGAGATCATAGTGCTTGTTCTGATCTTCCAGCGTAGCCCACGCGCGCGCGTGCTTGGTCCGTTTCCAGAACTGATACGCAGGTTGATGGCAGGGCGCACACTTCTTTGTGCCCACGTAGGTGGGCACGCTCTTGTTTGGCCGAACACACAACTCCAGATTGCCCTTCTCGAGGTTAAAAGCCTTCAGTTGTGCGTAGTAGGCCTCGAGCAAGGCCTTGGTGCCCCCATCGTCGGCAACTTTGCCGTCGAGACGAACAAGGTCGATGCGCACGTGAGGCTTTTCGGGCGACTTGGGTGAGGGCAAAGGGACCGCAAGTTTGGCCTTGAGCCTCTGAATCTGCTCCGCCTTGGCCCGGGCCGCACCCGCCTTTTCAGGCTGGGTCTTCCAGGCCTCGAGTTCAGTCGAGTAGGCCTTGATCTGCCGAGCGATAAGCTCGCGCCGTTTTTTGGCGCGAGCACCTCCGTCATCTAGGGTGATTGGCTTCGTAGGCATCGCCGCGCCCAAGGAAAAACGCATGCGACCCACATGTTGGCCCTGCTGCCCGGCCTCCACAATGATGACCCCCTCAGCGCGAACGGGCGTGCTGGGCGCGCGCTCAATAGGGGTTCCCGGTCCGCGAATGATGATGTCGATGTCCGGCACCGCACGTGCGAGCGCACGCGCCCCCTCCTCACCGACCTGGGCCAATACAATCACGACCTCCGCCCCCTTTTTGATCAGGTGGCGGACTTCAAGCGCGAGTTGCGGTGCGTACTCGATGGCCGCCACCGGAAGCTTCAGAGCAGCGATGTTCTCGGGCGTTGCCACCCCGGTGATTCCAAAATGGATCGCCCCTATTCTCCGAAGAAAAGAGCGCGCAACGTCCGGCTTGTCCGCCTCGGGCCGCACGTTGGCCGAAACAAGCGGAAAAGCCCCCTCTTGTTTGAGCGTTTCGAGGAACGTGAGACCCGCCGAAAAATCGAGCTCTGCCAGGTTCACCGCGGCCACGCCCAGCTGCCGATAGGCGCGGGCAAGCATGCGCGCCTTCAAGAGATGCTGTTCCTTCGTGACCTCCGACAGGCCCTCTTTGGGGAAAAGGAAATTGCCCGCATCGAGCAAAGCGCGGTTTTTGTGGCCGCCCAGAACCACCGACGCCAGCCGAGGAAGCCCGCCCAGGGGTTCGGTGGTGCACCCGCAAGGCTCAATATAGCCGTACACGTCGGTGCTGAAGTAGATTTCCGCCACCCGTTTCGGAACATAAGCGGCAGCCGTGGCCCTGGCCGGCGGGGTGGCCCCTTCGCGGCGCCGGCAACCGGACCCAAGGCCGACCCCAAGAGCCAACAAGAGGAGCACCGTCTGAGCACGACGCCAAGAGCCCACCCAGCCAAAAGCCCATCTGAGTGTCATATCGACCAAAACGCGCACGCCATGGAACTCTAATCCCGAAATGGTTCGCCGACCAAAATCTCGTGCATGGACCCTCGTTCTTGGGGGCCAAAGGCGCGGCCCCTGACCCCGGTCCCCGCAGGCGCCCATGGATTTGAAAGATGGCCTCAACTATGGAAAATTGCTATGAAAGCCTATCCAACTCTGTTGCCCCCTCGAGCCTCCAAGAGGCAAGTGGCCAGCGCTCCTGCTGGCAGCCGTCGCGGCCGCGGCATGTGTGGGACCGACGACTGAGCTCGCGGCCTCACGACACTTCATCGCGGCGGTCGACGCGATTCGCCAGGAGGCCCAATCCGCGGAGGCCGATCACGGGTCCTATCGAGGGGGGTGGGCCCGGGTCCCCATTCGGGCCCCACGCGGTACACCGCTTGCCGGCTATGGGAAAAGGGACGGCGCCAGAAGCTTAGAATCACCAACCCAAAACTACGTACGGGCCTTTGCGTTGGCGGCGGGTCGTCATCGCCTGGTCATCTTTGCCGCGGACCTGCTTCTGACCAGTCCGGATGTGGTGAACCACGTCCGGCGCGCGCTGGTCGGGCACATCCGGACGAGTAGGCTGTTTTTCACCGCGAGCCACACCCATTCCGGACCCGGCGGATTCATCGACGGTCTGGTCTGGGGCCAAGTTTTTGGGCCTTTCGCGGCTGAAAGCTTTCGGGCCGTCGTGTCGGCCCACGTCGAAGCTGCAAAAATCGCACTCTCCCGTCTTGCGCCCGCACGGATCGGGTTCGCCGAGCGTCGTGTGCCTGGGGTCTGCATCAACCGCGTCGAGAAGAACGGCCCCGTCGACGAACACTTGTGGGTTCTTCGCATCGAGCACCTCCAGGATAAAGAGTCGGCGGCGTTATGGACCTACGGTTGCCATCCAGTGACCCGGGGACCGGATCACATGAAAATCAGCAGTGACTACCCGGGCGACGTCGCCCGCCTCTTGGAAGGAGGCCGGGTGGACCTTCTGGGTTTTGCCGCCGGGGGCGTGGGAAGCAGCGAGCCGCCCTCCTCCGGCCTTGAGGGGGGACGCCGAGTGGCAAGGCGACTCGAGCCCGCCCTCGTCCAAGCCCTCGAGGCGGCCAAAAAGCACGCGCGAACCCACGGAACGATCGCCAGCGCCCAACTGGATTTGCCCAGCCCCCCGATCGAATACCGGGTCGCGGGGCAAGCCATTCCGGGGTTTGTCATCGCCCCTTTCTTGCGAATGCCCAGACTCACTTTCGGCGCCGTCGCGATTCAAAACGCAGTCCTCATGCACTTGCCCACCGAGCTCAGCGGCGATTTGACCAAGATCGCCCGAAAACGCGCGCGATCCCTGGGAATCCGCCTGGCGATCCTTCCCTTCAATGGAACGTACCTCGGTTACACCGTAGGAAAGCGCGTCTTTGAACTGGCCGCGGAGCGTCGTGCCGCATTTCACCGGTACGAGACCGAAACCCTGTCGTTTCTAGGAACTACGGGCGCCGACTACGTCCTTAACGTGGGTCTTCGTCTCGCATCTGGGGTCAAGACGCGCGCAGACGAACGCCGCCCCCGAAGAAATCCCTAGCAGGTGGCGGCGCAATAATGAGAGGCTTCAGGCCATGGCGTCGAACATTGCACCTGGCTTCCTTGTAGCCAGCCCAACGCTGTTGGACCCGAACTTTGCCCATTCGGTGGTTCTCCTAGTCGATCACCGGCCTGAGGGATCCCTCGGCTTTGTCGTCAACCGCCCGGCTACAATCAACTTTAGGGGTGTCGTAGACGAACTGGGGATCGGCCGAGAGGACACGCTGGTGCCAGACGTCCCGGTGCTGTCGGGCGGGCCGGTGGCCCCTCACACCGGGTGGATCGTGTTTGACCCCGCCCAATCGCACGAAATCGACGAGCGCTGCATGTGGGTCACGGATCGCTTGCGGGTGAGCGCCTCTCGGGAGTTTCTGGAGCATCTCGCAACCACCGAAAAAGCAGACCGTCACACCCTGGTGCTTGGCTACGCGGGGTGGGGTGAGGGCCAGCTCGACCAGGAAATACGGCAAGGCTCGTGGATTCCCGCGGACGTGGACGAATCGGTCATTTTCGATACGCCCTACGCCCACCGGTGGCAAACAACGCTCGCCGCTCTAGGGATAGACCCTAAACTCATCGTCGGCACTGCGGTGGCCGAGGCCTAACCCCAGGACGGCGATCCGATCTCAGGCCCTTAGCGCAGCCGGCGCCAAAGGCTTGTGTACGAAATGCCGAGGGCTGCGGAGGCATCTTTGAGGCTCCCCCACTCTCGAACCGCGGCTTGGATATGGCTCCGCTCAAACTGAGAGCGCGCCTCCCGCAGGGGGCGAATCTCCTCCGCAGTGGTGGGGAGCGGTGGCCCGCAAGGGGGCCCGTCCGGCGGTGAATAAGACTGTATGAAGCCATGAAAAAGCTGCATCCGAGCTTCGCGCAGAGCCCCCGACACCGAATCGTGCTCGGCGCGGTACGACCGAAGCTCATGAACCTCCAAAGCCACCATCAGCCACGTCTGTAGTGCTTCGGGATCGGGCTCGGCGTCGCGCCAGCCCACATGCTCTCGGCTGAGAATCATTCTGGCTGCAGCCTCGTCATCGTCGTTGCCCACCCCGATGACCAAGGTTGGGACCCGCATGTTGACGCCGCTTTCGGACCATCGAAGCAAGTCCGTCAAAAAGGGTCCAGAGGCCCCCACACTCACCGCAAGGCCACCGATAGCGCCCGGGCCACCTTCTCCGACAACTTCAAGGGCAGAACTGCAAGAAACGACTTCCACCGACAGGCCTTTTCGCCGCGCGATGGATTCGAAGACGCCGGCCAGGCCGGCGCGGTCTACAACAGCAAGCCGAAATTTCCGGGGCATGTTGCCATCAGCCATTGAGGGGCTCCTCTTTACGCAACCGACGAGACAAGGTCGCTGAAGACACACCGAGATGAGCAGCCGCCTCGCGCGCGCTTCCGCACAACTGCTGCACACGGTCGATGTATGAGCGCTCGAAGGCGTCGCTCGCCTCGTCGAGATCGTACAGTGAAGTCGGCCCTACGGGCAGCGGCGGCGGCTGGAAGGTGGTGAGGTCATCACTCATTTGTTCTGGTGGCTGCCCAAGCAGCTCAAGCTCTCGATTCAAGAGACGCTTGGACTCACAGCGGTGCGCAAGCTCCAGCGCCAACAGCGCACGGAAATCAAGCCCGCGCTGTGCCAGCGTTCTCAGATTCGCTTCATCACTCCGCTGACATACGTCCATCGCGCCGAGCGCGCGGAGCGCAGCCGAAGCTTTTCTGTCGGGCTCCTCTTGAACAACGATGACGGCGATAACTACGTTTTGTGCATTCAGTCCTTTCAAAAGCGCAGGCGCTTCGTCCGCAGCCGCAACAATGACCGACAGACAATGCGAACGCGCCGTTCGAATCGCAGACGCAACAGACTCATGCCTGTGAATACTCGCGTCGCTCAATACGTCCTTCAGGACTTCGTACACCGCGGACGAGTGGAGAACATCCACATGGGCGCGTGTTGAAATCCCGTGCACCTCGAGTGCAGACCTGATCTCATGGGACAGCAATGGACCCTGATCATACCGGACGTACGGAATTAGTCATACCCTCTGGCCTAACTCCGTCACTTGCCCGACACGTTCTCCTTTCTGTTGGCGAAAAAAAGGTGGTGAAACCCACCAGACCCGCAACCGTATTCACCCACACACCACGACAAGGATCTCCGGCTCGCGCTGTGGTCCTACCTCCACAAAGCCTTGTCATTGGATAGCTCTCTTGAAGACCGACGGGAGACGCCCGGACCCAGTGTCACTCCGCGCAGCCAAAGCCTCACGCTCGCGAATGAAACGCGCAATACCGCGACCAATCGCAGTGGCGATTTGTGCCTGGTACGCATCACGCCTCAAACGCTTGGCCTCCATTGTGTTGGTCACAAAGCCGGTCTCCACAAGAATCGAAGGCATCCTCGCACCCAGCAAGACATAAAACAATGCATGCTTCACACCCAGGTCCCGGACCTTTGAGTAGCGCCTTCTGAGAGATCCCACAAGAGAGCCCTGGACGTATCCTGCTAAACGCTTCGATTCGGCGGTCGCCGAGCGCATCGCCAGGTCCGCCAAAACAAGGCGTAGGTCTCGCCCGAGGGTCCCCGGAGGCAAAGCGCTCCTCCCCGACGAGGGGTCGTCTGGCCCGGGTCCGCGGTCCTTGTCATGCCGGGCAAGCGCGTTCTCCCGAGCGGCGAGACGCCGAGCGTAGCGGTTTGAAGTCGTGTTGAGGTAGTAGGTTTCGATGCCATGAATCTTGCGTTTCCAAAAGGCATTGGCATGTATCGAAACAAATAGATCACCCTTCTTTTGATTCGCAATGGCGGAGCGCCCAGGAAGCGAAACAAAGCGATCGTGCGTTCGGGTGTAGATGACTTTTACGCCAAGCTTTCGTTTCAGATAGCCGCCCAATTTTTTTGCAATACCCAAGTTGACATCTTTTTCGCGAAGTCCGCCCCGCCCAATGGCCCCATGGTCTTTTCCTCCGTGCCCAGGATCTACGACCACCCGCCGGATACGCAGCCAGGAACCCCCATCGTTGGTTCGGGGCAACCGAAGCGGTTCACTTTTGGCCGACGAGCCGTCGGCCAAAAGCGCGATATCAGGATAGGCCTCGCGCATTTCGGCAACAATGCGCCCCATGTCCTCGGAGTCGCCTGCAGGCGCATCCAGGTGTGTCTCTTCGAGAAGCAACTTCTTGCCATGTGTCTTGCTCGAACGCGCTTTTTCTGAACGCCCTCGACCATCCGCAGGAACGATTTCTGCCAAGGTATCGGACAATGCCTGTGCGGCTCTTTTGGGATCTCGCAGGGCGCGGGCTAGAGGCCGCCTCTTCGGGGCGGTGCCAACAAGAATGGTCGTTCGTTTCTTTCGGAGCAAACGAATCTTCTCAGGCAGCGAAGAAGACGACACAAAGTCCAACACCAGGCGCACAGTGTTGGTATCAAACTGTGCGATGCGCACTCTTTTCACCTCGGAGTGCTTGAGCATGACCGTTTTGGCCGCTCCTTTTGCCGCGGCCACCGGATAGAAATCGAAATAGACACGACGCGTCCCGTCTCGAGTGCCACTGATCTCACTTCGCCGCACCCGCACGCGGTCATCGATGGACAGACTGATCTGGACGCCCTTGAAAAGCTTCTTGATCCTCGCAGACTGAAGCCACTGCCGCTTCAGACCGCGCTCTATCCGTTTCGACTTCAGAACCTTGCGGGATTTTCTGAGCACCTGCTTCTTTTTGGAGGCGATCTGGCGGTCAAGAGCCTGGCCTCGAGCCTTGTCTTGGGCCCTCCCCGACCAATGCGCCAACAAATGCCAGGCTCGAGCTTCCCCCTGAAGCGCTTCGAGCTCTACTTGACCGGTGGCTGCCCTTCGCACCCGAGCCCAGTCCGCAATCAACCGCTGAATGTTGTGTCGGTATTTCAGTTTACTGGGCGAGGCTCGCAGACGTTTCTCGAAAGCCCGAAGCTCCTCGAGTTCTGGCGCCTTTTTCGCGGGCACGGCCCAAAGTGTGGCCGAACAAAAAACGGAACCTAAGGCGAACCCCAACAAAGCGGTGCGGAGGCCATCAACGCGCACCCGGGCATCATTCGTGCTCCCCGCACACACCGCAAGTTTTTTGCGGGGCCGGACACTGACTCAAGGAGTCAAAAAAACGGCCAGGTGCCGAGAACGACTGCGATAACGCCCAATACCCGGGCAACCCCACACCCCTTGGCAACCCCAAGAAGCGCCTAGCGGCTCTCCATTCGTCGCACCAGGTCCGCGACCGTGGTCTCCACCTTCTTCAGCTGAAACGGTTTGTCGATGTAAGCATCGGCTCCATAGAGCGGGCTGGTCGCCGCGTTGGTTTCCTTACCAATCCCGGTCGCCATGATGATGCGTACCGAGTCGAGTTCGGACCTTGCCCGGACATACCGCGAGATCTCCCAACCATTGAGACCCGGCATCATCACATCCAGCACCACAATGTTGGGCCTTTCGGTGAGGATCTTCTCCAACGCTTGGTCACCGTCTTGGGCCTCGCTGACCGCGTAGCCCTTCGATCGTAAAAACGGCACCAGCAGACCAAGAATTTCCGACTCATCATCCACGACCAGCACCCGAACTTTGTCGCCCTTGAGCCACGTGCCTGCCATCTCGCCAGGACTCGATTCGGTTGGATCTGGTTGATGCGACTGCACATCCTCGTGGGTGCCACCCTCATCCTCTATCACGCCGTCCGGCGAGGAGGACCACACGCCGTCCTCGGCCACCCGGCCCGAACCCGCGCCAGCCTTCTTCGAACCCGGTGCGCTCGATTTCTTCGCGCTCGCAGCCTTTTTCTTGGCCGTTGACTTGGCCACCCGACCTTTTGTCGCCCGCGTAGCCTTTTTTCGGGTCACGGACTTCGTTTTGGCGGCCGACTTTGCCACACGGCGCTTCTTCGCGCTCGCAGCCTTTTTCTTGGCCGTTGACTTGGCCACCCGACCTTTTGTCGCCCGCGTAGCCTTTTTTCGGGCCGCGGACTTCGTTTTGGCGGCCGACTTTGCCACCCGGCGCTTCTTCACGCTCGCAGCCTTTTTCTTGGCCGTAGACTTGGCCACCCGACCTTTTGTCACCCGCGTAGCCTTTTTTCGGGCCGCGGACTTCGTTTTGGCGGCCGACTTTGCCACCCGGCGCTTCTTCACGCTCGCAGCCTTTTTCTTGGCCGTAGACTTCGCGACGCGGCCCTTCTTCGTGGTCGCAGCCTTCTTCTTGGAGCGCTTCGCTTGGACTTTTTTTGTCTTAGACGACCGGGCGGAGGAAGCCGCCTTCGATGAGTTTTTCTTAGAGGACCGGCTTGAAGATCCGGCTTTCGAAGCTTGCTTGCGCACCGAGCCCCTGGAGGCTTTTGTCGGTCGTTTTTTTGCGGCCATCGGTTGCGTACCTACATCACATCCAGAGCCTTTGAAAACCCTTGCGATCACGAAATACGGACGGATGGGTCAGGAGAACCGAAAAGCCTTCCGGCCCTACCGGCTGGGGGCCTGGCCGATGCGACGAACAAGGACAAACCAGAAGCAGAAAGCCATGCCATATTAGATACTTACACACAGTCCACCCTCGGAACTCGGCACACTCGCAACTCGGGTGGGCCGTCCCGGATGAGGCCCAGCGGCCCCGTGGAATTCAACCCACGGCTCAGTTGCATCGACCTTGTGCCCCACGAACAGCGGAGCCCCAGCGAACGCAGTTTCGGCCTCACGGGTCCCGGTCCGAAGTGAATTCGGCCCACCCGTTTCCCTCCGCTCACGCACACGACGCAAACGTGTGGGGATCAATGCAGGTGAGCTCCGGGTTTAGCTAGTCTAGAGCACATCTCATAACCTCATTTTCCTGGACCTGGACCTGGACGCATGAACTACCGAAATCTCGAAGTCTACCGGTTGGCCATCGCCTTCCTGCCTCTCGCATCGCAGCTCACGGATCGATTTCCCCCCGGCTACGCAAGTTTTGCGGACCAAATCCGGCGAGCGTCGTTGTCTGTCCCGCTCAATATCGCGGAAGGCTCTGGAAAGACCAGGCTAACGGACCAAAAACGCTTCTACGCAATCGCCAGAGGCTCCGCTATGGAGTGTGGAGCAATTGTCGACGCCTGTTTTGCTCCTGGCTTTATCGACAAAGCATCGGTTCGGGAGGCTGTTAAGATACTCGACCCGATCGTTCGCATTCTCTCCAAGATGTGCCTTCCCCTCGAACCCGCCGGTAGGAATCCAGGTCCAAGTCCAGGTCCAGGTCCAGGTCCAGGAAAATGAGGTTATGAGATGTGCTCTAGTCTAGTCGGAACCGAGCATGGCCTGAAGCTCTACCAGCTTCGCGTGCGCCTGACGCGGCGTCAGGTCATCCATCGACAGGGCGGCGAGGGCGCTTGCCACCCGGCTGAAGGCATCTGAGCCTGGGTGCGCCTCCTTCTTTTTGACGGAAAAAAGGTGCAGCTGGGTCCGATCCTCAACCTCATCGGCGGAACCCGCAGAACCCACGGGCCCTTGGTCGCCGCCCGACAGCGCCTTGTCCTCCAATGCATTCAGGACTTCTCGTGCCCGAGCGACCACCCGCTCGGGAAGCCCCGCAAGCCGAGCAACTTGCACACCATAGCTTCGGTTGGTGGCGCCAGGCATCAGTTTTCTGAGAAAAACGATCGAATCATCCCACTCCTTGACCGCGACATGTCGATTCACGGCATGCGCCTTGTTGCGACAGATTTCAGTCAACTCATGGTAGTGGGTTGCAAACAGTGTTTTCGCCCCGACGCGGTCGTGAAGGTGTTCGGCCACGGCCCAGGCGATAGACAGCCCGTCAAAAGTGCTCGTCCCGCGGCCAATCTCATCGAGAAGAATGAGCGACCGGGCCGTCGCCGACCTTAGAATGCGTGCGGTCTCATTCATCTCCACCATAAACGTGGACCGCCCCTTGGATAGCTCGTCGCTGGCACCCACCCGAGTGAAGATTCGGTCGATGAGACCAATACGCGCGGACTGAGCGGGTACGTACGATCCCATGTGTGCGAGGACCGCAATGAGCGCAGTTTGCCGCATGATGGTCGACTTGCCGGCCATGTTGGGACCCGTCACGATCACCAGCCTCTCTTCGGCCGAAATCGTGAGATCATTGGGGACAAATCGCTCGCCAAGCTCCGAAGACAAACGCTCCAAGACTGGGTGACGCCCCTCTACAATCTCCACAAATCCCTCATCATCCATGGCCGGTCTCACCCAAGACCGCTGTTCGGCAATATGCGCCAGGCAAACGAGCACATCGACTTCGCTCAGCGTCTCGGCCAGAGCCTTAAGCCGATCGGCTTCCTTCGAAACCAGCATCACCAACTGTTCGAAAAGGACGATCGTTCTTTCAACCCGCTTCTCCTCCGCAGTGAGGACCTCGGTTTCGAGCTCTTTGAGCTCTGGCGTGAAGAAACGTTCGCTGTTCACCGTGGTTTGCTTTCGGACGTAATCATCCGGAACCAGATGAAGGTTGGCCTTCGTCACTTCGATGTAGTAGCCAAACACACGGTTGTACCGAATTCTGAGAGACGAAATCCCGGTCCGCTCGCGCTCCTTGCTGAGCAGCTGGGCGATCATGCTTTTGCCGTTTTGCGCCACCTCAGAAAGTCGATCGAGAACCTCATCGTGACCTTCGCGAAAAACCTGACCCTGACTCAGATCGACCGACGGTTCATCCACCAAAGCTCGAACAATCTTGTCTTTGAGCTCCGTCAGAGGATCGGTTTCGCTCAGCTGAACCAGCCGGGTACTCGAGCAACCCCTGTGTGCCTCCTGGCCCATGAGCGAAGACCGAGGCGCATTCGGTTCTGGCACACACGCCCGCACTTTGGCCAAAAGACCGGGTGCTTGCGCCAAACTCGCGCCAAGCGCAACCAGATCCCGAGGGTTGGCTCGCCCTAAGACAGCCTTTGCCGTCAGACGGAACAGATCCCCCACCCCCGCGAGGCGCGTACGAATCTGGTCCGCGTGAGAAGGGGAAGAGACCAAACACGCAATCGCATCCTGCCTGGCGGCGATAGGCTCAAGCTCTTGGAGCGGATAGGCCAGCCATTCTGCCAACTTGCGTCCACCCATGCTCGTCACTGCTGCATCGAGGGCGTAGAGCAAGGAGCCCTTGGGCCCGCCTTGGCCGCGGGAGGAAAAAAGCTCGAGATGGTCCACGGCTTGGGCGTCCAGGACCAGCCCTCGACCGGGTTCGTACGGTTCGAGAGATCGGATGTGTTTAAGGGACGGCTCCCCCACAACGTCGGAAGCTCCCGGAAGAATCTGGGTGTCCTCCACAAACTGAAGCGCCACGCCGGCAGCGGTCAACGCCGGTCCGGGCAGGACCTGGCGCAGCCCCGCAACCTCTTCGGCTCCGAACGCACGCACCAAAGCCGACTTCGAGGCCTCCCCCCCATACTTCGGCTCGCTCACCGGGGTCACCGCAACCCCCTCAAGCGCATCTGTCAGGGCCAAAAAGCGCGGATCTTCTCGCTGGCTTTCGAGGACCAGAAGCTCCTTGGGCATCAAACGAGAAAGTTCGTCCGCCAAAACGGTCCCTTGCGTGCCTGAAGTAGCCCGAAACGCACCGGTCGACACGTCGAGGCTCCCGATTCCAAAACCCACCGCGCTCTTTTTTCGAGTGGCCTTGGGCGCAAAATAGACCGCCACCAAATGATGCGCCTTACGCGGTGAAGCCTGGGGATCGACGAACGTCCCTGGAGAAACAACCCGAGTGACCTCTCTTCGTACCAGACCCTTGGCCTGTTTGGGGTTCTCAACCTGGTCGACGATCACCACCGTTCGCCCAGCTTCGATAAGCCGCGCAAGATAGGCGTCCAACGCATGGTGGGGCACCCCCGCCATGGGAATATCCTTTTCCTTGGAGCGCGCGGTCAGGGTGATGTCTAGGATGCGCGCACATTCCACCGCATCGTCAAAGAAGGTTTCGAAAAAATCGCCCATCCGAAAAAGGACAAGGCTCCCGGGGTGTGTCTCTTTGACGCCCAAATACTGGCGCATCATCGGGGTCAGTTTTTTTGATTCCGGTGGGGAACGCTTGGTCACAGAGCCCATTTTTTTGGCCTCAAAGAACCTGCGCCGAAGCGCGATCCAAAATCCAAGCGGCCATCTTGTCTAGGACCACAGCCCGCTCCGGCGGCGCTTCGTTCATGATCTCGTGAAAATATTCATCAAAGCACTCGCGGCTTCGATCCTTCATGGTGAGCCGAGCGAAAAACCGCTCAGTGTCCTCGGCATTGGCCACGCGATCAGCCCCCGCGTACAGGAGAAAAAGTGGGCAATCAAGCACGCCCGCCGATCCATGCACGCGGGCCATCGCTTTTTCTGCCTCCGTGAACCAGCGTGGGTTGGCGGTCCGAAAATGAAGCGGATCGCGGTCGTATTCCGCGGCCAGTTTGGGATCCTTCGCAACCTCGGAGCCCTTGAGGCCCGAAGGGACCGAGCACGCTGGAAGGAATCGCGACAGCGCGCGCCCAACCATGTTCTTCACGGCCCCCACCTCGAGGGCGAGCCCTAGAAACGGCGACGAGAGCACCAGACCCGTAACCGATGCCTGAGGCCGTGCCAAAAGCCAGTCCAAAGCCACAAGACCGCCCATGGAGTGCCCCAAGAGCACCACCGGCGCCCCGCTCGCTTCATCGGCCACATGCGCCATCAAGGCGTCGACGTCTTGGTGATACTCCTGAAAACGCTTCACACACCCCCTCGCCCCATCGGAACGTCCGTGCCCCCGAAGATCAACGCCAAAAAGTGAGATCCCTTTTTCTTGGAATGCTTCGGCAACATGGCCGTATCGTCCCAAGTGCTCAGCGTACCCGTGAAGAAGGGCAACGTAAGCCCGCGGCGCATCGGTGCGCCATCCATAAAGTTCGAGCCTAGTCCCGTCTTGCGCGCGAAGCATTCTCTGCCCTGGGCGACAAGGCCCGGGCCTGCAAACCACGTCGCCATATAAAATGCCAGTCGAACCCAAGCCTTGTTTCAGTCGCCCGCGTCCTCGTCCCCATCTTCGGCCGCCTCTCTCATCAGTTCTTGAAGTGATTTCACGCTGTTTTGTGGTTTCTGCGGATCGGGCGGGTCCCCGACATCTTTTTGCCCCGAAGAATCGTGGGGACCAGATCCCAAAAACGGACCGCCGGAAAGAACACGACCCAGTCCCAAGGAAAGAGGCTCCCACCACGTGATCAAGAAAAGCCCTAAGAGCATGATTCCGGTGAACTTCAGGACCGATCGAGCCACAACCCCAATGGGTTGCCGAAAAAGTGTTGCCGATACGAAGAGATTCAGCCCGATCGGAGGGGTCAGGTAGCCTATTTCGAGATTGACCACGAAGATGATGCCCAAGTGAACCGGATGGACATCAAAGGTGCTCGCAATCGGCGCCACCAGCGGGGCGACAATCAAAATGGCGCTCATGATGTCCATCAAACACCCGATCAGAAGCAAGAAGATATTGAGGACCAGTAAGAAACTCACGCGGCTCAGCTCCAGCCCGGTCATCCACGCCACCAGCGCATCGGGAATCTGTTGGTCGACAAGAAAATGATTGAGAACAAAAGACATCACCAAAATAACCAGAAGCGTCCCCATCAATACGGAAGATTCAACAAGCAAGGACGGCAGCCGAGATAGGGTGAGCTCCCGATGAATAAATACTTCGACCACAAAAGCGTAGACCGCCGCCACCGCCGCCGCTTCGGTCGGCGTAAAGATGCCCCGGGGCCCTAAGATGGGGTAGATGCCCCCCAGCACAATCAGAGGCAACAAAAGTGCCCACAGCCCATCGACGAAACGCTCTGCGATCAATCGAAACGAAGGCGGCCGTAGCAAACGCCATGAAAAACCAGGCTGGGTCGCCGCGTGGTAAACGGAATAGGCAACGAGCAAACTGCCAATCAGCAGTCCCGGGAGCACACCCGCCAAAAACAAGTCCGACACGTTGACGGCCATCACGCCCCCCACCACAATTCCGTAAACGATCATCGGAATGGACGGAGGGATCAAAATGCCAAGCGAGCCGGCGGAGGTGACAAGCCCCAAGGAGAAACGTTCGGAATATCCGTTTTCTGCCAAGGCTGGCATCATGATGGAGCCAATCGCGATCACCGTGACCGGGGAACTCCCAGAAATCGCTGCGAAAAACATGCACGACAAGACCGCAGCAGCAGCCAAACCGCCGGGCAGCCAGCCCACCAGTGCGTCGGCGAAAGCAACCACCTTCCGAGCGATGCCGCCCGCGGTCATGAGCGTACCGGCCACGACAAAAAACGGAATCGCCAGGAGCACATTTTTGTCGGTCAGCCCAAAGATCTTTTCTATGACCAGACTGTAGCTCGAGAAGTCCCGATACTCATTCGTCAGAAAATAAAAACAAACGAGGCTCAGGAGTCCGATGCTCACGAAGAGCGGCACGCCCAGACTAAGAACAACAATCAGCGTCCCGAGCGTCGTGTACAAAGATGCCGGGAGCATGAAGTAGAGCCCAAGGTGTACGGCAAAAGCCAAAGCCGCACGGGCCAGGCCCATTTTCGGACTCTCGGGGCGCCCGCGCGAGATGAGCACCCAAGACCCGATATTCAACACCACAAGAAATAGGTTGAATACACCCTGGCTCATTTGTTGGTCTCGTAGTGCGTGGGCGACGACGAGGCCTCACCCGAAGAAGACGGACCCGAGCCCTCGAGCGCCGCGGCCCCCACCGAGCGAAAAAGGCTGAGCTTCGGCGGCCCTTCGTAGAGCACCCGTACAAAACGATAGGCCATCAGACCGAATCCAATGTGTATGGGAAGCGTCGCAACCCAGTAGGGAATGGGCATCGATTCAAACACAAATGAGCGGCGTCCCGACAGAAGCCAATCGAGCCAATGGGCTCGCGTATAGAGACTCCCGAGGATCGCCAGCAAGAGTGACACAAACGCACTGACCACCGCAGAAGCTCCACCGAAAGCGCGGTTGAGCCCCGGAGGGAGAATGCGTCTGACCGCATCGACGGCGATATGGCGGTTTTCTTTTGCCGCCATCGAAGCGCCCAGCATGCCGACCCAAAGAATGAGAACCAACGCCAGCCTCTCCGACCAACCAAAGCCATGAGGAAAGAGGAAAACCGCATACGCCCCACCGAGGATGAGCCCCCCAACCCCAAGACCCATGGCCACCTGTCTGAGTCGCGACACGTTGGGCCGCCTTCGTGTCCATGCGCCCAGCACCGAAACCGACAAGACCCCCAAGGCAATGCGCCAGGGGCCCTCAAGCCCTTGCAGATTTCGCCACACGACATCCAAAAAGACAGAACCGGCCATGACCACCAACGACAAGGTCACGATGGTCTGTTCGCCCCAATAGGCCACGTCGTCTAGGGATTCAAGTCCTTCACGCCAGGAAACACGCCCAACCCAGTGATTCAAACCAAGAAGCGCCGACAGAAGCCCGAAGAGCCACAATCCACCCCACGGGAGCCACACCACAAGCCCAAAAGAAAGGACAAAGAAAGAGCCCACGAGGGGCCGCAAGAACGGCGCTGGAACGCCACCCGCAAAAACTACTTTTGCTTCTTCGCGGCCCACATCCGCTTTCCTTCGACAATGGCATCAAAAAGGGCGCGGCCCTTGGGGCTGGCCTCCGCGCGGTACTTCTTGAAGATCGACGCCGTGGCCGCCTTCATCTCTTTTCGCAATTTCGGGCTTGTCTTGCAAACGCTGATCTTCGCCCGGGTGAAATTCTCGAGCAGCCCCTTGCGAATCGAGCGAACGCCGCGACGACCGAAGGCCTCGTCTTTGATCACGCCTCCGAGAAGCACGCTCCTGAGCACCTTATCCTGCTTGTCCAGCCACTTCTTGGAGTACACGATCAACCCCGGCTGGTAGATGTGGTTGCTCAAGGTGTAGGACTCAACCCCCTGGTACCAACTGGTCGCAAAGGCAAACAGGGGCGTGTTCGAAAAACCGTCCACGGTACCTTGTTTGAGAGCTGGAAGAACTTCAGGGACCGACATCTCGATGGGGTTGGCGCCCCACGCCTTAAACGTATCCAAATGGATCCTGGCTTCCTGGCTTCTCAGCTTTTTCGCCCGGAGGTCCGACAGCTGACGAACGCAACCGCCTTTCAGCGCAAGACCGTGCCATCCATTTTCTGCCCACTGGTAAAACACAAACCCCTTGGAGGCCAAAAGAGTGCGCACGTGAGGCCTCGCATGGCGGTCCAAAACGAAGTCGGCTTCTTCGTCCGATTCAAAGAGAAACGGTGACTCCAAGACGTAGAGCTCGGGGACAATGGTGGCCAAGGCCGCCGTCGAGCCGCCAAACATTTGGATGCGCCCCCGACGGGTCTCGCGAACCATTTCCTTTTCTCCGCCGAGGCGGCCACCAAAGTAGACCTTGAGCTTGATCTTTCCTTCCGACAGGGTTTTGAAACGGTTCTTCATACGCTTCAACAACAAAGACCAAGGGGTGCCCTCGGGTGCGACGGTCCCCACCTTCGCCACCACCTTTTCCGCCGCCCTGGCAGTAGAGCTTTCGGGTAGGAACAGCGACAGCCCTATAAAAAGAACAAAAACAGCCTTTTGCATTGGGTTCCCTTTGGTGTGGATTCAGAAAACTTCGTCGATGTCGCGAAGCATCTTTTTGGCGGCGCGCTTAGCCGCCCGATTTTCCGGCGCAATATCTTCATTGTCCGTATCCGGCGCTTCAAGCACCTCGCCCAGCAACCGTCGATAGAGCGCCTCGTCATCTTGTTCGACCGCCAAGAATTCGGCCTTGACGACCCGGGTCGGAAGATATTGGGGCGCCCGCTTCAGCGAAGCCTCAAAGTGTGTACTCGAACGCGCCAGATCTTTGCCGGCGATGGACGGCAACAACGCGTAAAAGGCGCCCAAGTACCGATCGGCGGCCCCGTAGAAAAATTCGGGCGCGATCTCGAGGATGCGCTCCATCGCTGCCCTGAGTTTGTCCTTATAGAAAAGACGCTGAGCCAAACCCTTTTTGGAGGCGAAACGTCCAAGGTTGACGCAGTACCAATAAGCAGCCGGAACACCAGCTCGATTGATCCCTGAAATGGCCGCCTCGAAATCATCTCCCGCTCTCATCTTTTGTTCAAATTCCGGCTCGAAAAGGAGGAGCGCACGTTCACCGTAGTCGACCCCTTTTTGGTAGGCCTCAAGCTCTGCCTTTTCGCCCTGCTGGCTATGCGCCAAAAATGCGTCGGCTTTAAAATAGTAGGCCCGGGACAAGGCAAGCAGCGGGACGGGGTTATGCGGGTCCCCCTGGTGGGCCTCCTCCCATTTTTGGATGGCCCCAAGGAGCGCGCTCTCGTCGTCACGACGAGCCCATTCGGTCTTCGCCTCTGACAACAAGCCGAGCACCTTCGCTCCAGAAACTTTTGGCGCCGAACCCGACTCCAGCGTACGTGCGCGTTCCCACGCGGCGGTCCGGCCCGCAGAACACGCACCGGCGCCCACGAAAAGAAAACACAACGCCCTAAGCCCTAAACCCATAGGATCGTCCTCGCCGGGGCCGCCCCCGGGCCAACTTCCACGTGTGAAACCAGGGCCCCCGCACACGGATGGGCCACATTCACTTCGGCCCGGGCCCAAAAAGGTTGACTCCGAAATCCCATTGACTCCAAAACTTGACTCAAGATCACGCGAAAATCCCCTCCAAAGACCCTAGTACGGCTGGGCGGAAATCGCGAATCATTCGCAGCTTTTTTAGGATGTCCAGGACGCCGATGGTCAACGCCACAGTCTTCGGGACATATTGGCTTTTGTGGGCCCCATACTGGAGCCGGCCTCAGAATCGGTTTCTTATCTTGATGAAAAGCCTCACGAAATCGTGCCCGCGCACGACGCGTTTCGTACCACGTCTCCGTACTCATGCGCGCGTGCGAGCTATTTCCGGCCGGGCACATAAGCGCTTGGATGGTACGGTGAGAAAAAACGAATGACTCAAGAAAACCACCACCCACGTTCAGCCTGGACCCAAGAGATCCGTGAGTACGCCCACACGCTTGGCTTCGAAAAAGTTGGGTTCGCCCCCGCGGGGAATATCGACCCCGAACAAAAACTGCGGGCGTGGCTCGAGCGCGGCTTCGGCCAAGGCATGGACTACATGTCCCGAACGGCCGAGGCACGGACCGATCCGGCCCGTCTCGTGCCTGGAGCACGATCCGTCGTGGCGTTGGCGACATCGTACTTCCAGCCAGACGTTCACCCCGAAGGCCCGCTCAAAGTGTCACGCTACGCCACCGGTGACGACTATCATCGAATCATCCAGCGACGGGTGCGTAAGCTTCGAAAACGCATCCTTCGATTCGCGCCCCAGGCCAAGGTTCATCCTTCAGTCGATACATCGGCGGTCCTCGAACGCGCATGGGCCGCCCGCGCGGGCGTGGGATGGGTCGGCAAGTCAACGATGGCCATATCTCCCGAATTGGGCACCTATACCTTTTTGGCTTCGCTGATCACGGACATCGAGTTCGTGTACGACGCGCCCCACCCGGATCGGTGCGGTTCATGCACCCGATGCCTCGACGCGTGCCCGACCGATGCGTTTGTTGAACCCTACGTCCTCGACGCCCGGCGATGCATTACCACTTGGAACGTAGAACATCGGGGTGATTTCCCGACCGAAGAACCCAAACTTCACGGCTGGGTGGCGGGGTGTGACGTTTGCCAAGAAGTCTGCCCATGGAACAAATTTGCCAAAACCAGTCAGGAGCCGCGTTTCGCGCCTCGAGAGGGGCTTCGGTTCCCCGACCGGACGACCTTCACCGATCCGTCCAAACACGACGTTTTGTTCGAGCTCCTGAAGGGCACGGCCCTCGCCCGCAACGGGCCCGAGGCCATCAGGCGCAACGCCGAGGCTGTGCTTCGGCAAGCTGCTGATCCCGATTCCTCCCCTAACCGGCTCCAACATGCCAACTCCACCCACATTCGGGAGAAAAAGCGCCCATAACCTGGCCATTGGATCGGGGCGTTCGAGGGGGGTCAGGTCAGATCCGGATCTAACACCATTGACTAGAGTCGTCCCTAGGTTGGAATGTCTTGGGGGCGACTTCAGTAAGAATTGCGAAAACCGGCAACGCGGCACGAGCGTCGGGATATCGAAAAAGTGTATCCCACTTTGTCACACTGGGACGACGCAAGTCACCCACCAACGAGTCGCGTTCCGACCTGGCCACCAGACGGGAGTGGGCGACCTGAAAGTGAAGGGAAGCGGATGGCAAAGCAGGTCCTCTTAGTTGATGACGACGCCCACATGCGTCGGTTTGTGGCCCGTGGTTTGGAGCGCGTGGGCTATCAAGTCCAGGCGACGGAGGACGGTGACGCCGCGATCCGCCTTCTGCAAGAACACAGCTTCGATGCCGTGCTTTGTGATCTGCATGTCCCCAAAGTCGATGGCCTTGATCTGCTTCGTTTCGCGGCCACGCTGGAACCGCCTCCCCCGTTTGTGATGCTGACCGGATACGGGTCCGTTTCAGTGGCCGTCGATGCGATGAAGCACGGCGCGGTTGATTTTCTCGAAAAACCCGTAAGCGTCGAGCAGCTGCGCCATACCCTGGAAGCGATCACCGAGCTCGGAGGGACCCCGCGAGTCAAAGGTAAGACTGCAGTATCATTGGTCGGCTCTCGCCACTGGCTTGAGCCCCTGATCGAGTCCGTGAACCGCATCGCCCAAGCCAACTCCTCGGTCCTGATCCAGGGAGAACGAGGTACCGGAAAAAGCAGCGTCGCCCGGGAAATCTGGCGACTCTCACGACGGGCCAATGGCCCGTTCTATGAAGTCCGCTGCAACGCGGTCCCCGGCCCCCTTCTCGAACGGGAGCTCTTTGGCCATGTAGAGGGTGCCCTCATGGGGTCCACCCGGGTCGTGCCCGGCAAGATGGAACAGGCGGACAAGGGCACCCTCTTCCTGAACGGGATCGAAGCCTTAGAGCCTGAGCTCCAGGCCAAGCTCTTGCAAGTCCTCGAAAACGGGACCTGCCAACCCGTGGGAAGCCCGCGGCCAAGAGCCATCGACGTTCGGATCATCGCGGCCGCCAGCCAAGACCTCTTGGGCCTCACCGGCTTCCGAAGGGAACTCTACTACCGGCTCAACGTCGCCAGCCTCCGAATGGTCCCCCTCCGCGATAGGCCCGAGGATATCCCTATTCTGGTACAGCACTTTCTTCGCCGGGTTGCGGAGAAAATCGGGAACGAATTGCCCACATTTTCGGATGAAGCGATGTCGGCCCTCCGGAGCCATCTGTGGCCGGGAAATATCCGCGAGCTGGAGAGCTTGGTGGAGCGCATGGCGGTGATCGTCGAGCCCACGAAGAAAATCGAGCCCAACCACTTTATTGACGCCCTCAGCGAGAGCGGTGGGAACGCGCAATGTGGAACGGTCGTTCGCATGCCGAACGGCAAGGATCTATTGGAAGTGGGCCATGGAAAGAGCCTGAGCGAAACGGTGCGCGCAGTGGAGCAATCGCTCATCGAGGCTGCCCTGGAGCGAACGGGTGGCAACAAGAGTCAAGCGGCCAAGATTCTCCACATGAAACGCACGACCCTCATTGAAAAGCTGAAAAAGCTGCAGGTCGACCTGGTCCGGCGACAGGGCGCCTAGTACCCCTTGCCGGAAGTTCGCTCCCGGTTTTCGCCGGCCCTCGTCCTCCCTGCTGGCGTCGCCGCTTCGCTCTCCTCGGTTGCATAGGCAGACTATGCGCCCTCCTCGCGCCACCACCAGGAAAAACGATGACTCGGCGAAAACGCGGAACGAACTTCCGGCAAGGGGTACTAGTGCCCGGCAGCAGTCCTAACGGTCTTGCGGCGGCGCTTTCGCCCGGTGCCGTCCGCGGTCCCGTTGGCTCGTCGGTTGCAGATAGGCGATATGCGCCCTCCTCGCGCGAACACCACCGGGCAAAATTTCGCGCTGGAAAACCATCATGACTTCTGCCGGCGACATCTGGATACCGGATTTTCGGGCGAGGTTTGGGCCGTAACCGGGAGATTCGAGCCTCTTGGGAAGGTTCGCCCCAGGTAAGACGCCCAGCCCATGGTGGGCAATCCCATCGGATGATTGTCGGGCCGGCCTCGGCCCTGAGCGGGGCTTGTATTCAGCCTCAATCTGTAGTGTGTACGGGCCCTCGGTAACAGCTGGGGGCTCGGCCGTACGTTCGAGCGCCAGGTGAACACTCGATTCGACTTGGGAATCCGCGTATCGCGCAATCTTTGATTAGGCCAAGAAAGACAAGGGAAACAATAAGATGAAGAAGAGCAATCCGCTAGTCGTTGCAGCTATTTCCGGAATGCTGATGGGGGGGGCCACGGCCTGCTCGAGCACAACATCACAGTCCGGGACCTCCACATCGGCAGCGTCGGCGCCCACCACGGACGTGGAAAAGCACGCCTGCAAAGGGATGAACGGGTGTAAAGGCCAAGGCGGCTGCGCCGTAGAAGGAAAACACGCCTGCAAAGGGCAGAATGCTTGCAAAGGACAAGGCGGCTGCGCCACCGGAAAACACGCTTGCAAAGGACAAAATGCCTGCAAAGGGCAAGGTGGCTGCCAGGTTGAAGGGAAACACGCCTGCAAAGGACAAAATGCCTGCAAGGGACAAGGCGGCTGCCAGGTCAGCTGATTCATAGGCGTTCACCGGGCCCCACTGAGCGTGTGCCGCGCACGTCAGCGCGAACAATGGGTGGGTCGGCTTTGCCGCCACCAAACATTCAGTCCGCTTTGGGCCAAACCCACGCAGCGCACCATCGTGCGCGCCACCCCCACTACCCCGCTCCGGTCGCTCATCTCGTGCGCCGTCGCAACCCAAGGGCCTTCTTCATCATGGTTTCGAAAACGCGCGCCTTCGAGCTGACCTATTTCGGATGATGGCTCCAAGGTTTCGGGGGTTCTCGGAAGACGCCTGGAAGATTGGGGATCGAACCTCTGGCCATCTCGGGGGGCCCGCGCTAGAAACAGCGAATGAGTATCTGTGGCAATCGATGGAGCCTCCCGAACCTCGGGGTGGGCATCGGGCTTAGAACTTGCCACTACCCCCATATTCTTGCCGAAGAGCCGGACATCGATTGGTTCGAGATCATCAGTGAGAACTTTATGGAGACCCATGGCAGGCCCCTGTACGTGCTCGACCAGCTGAGGGAGCGCTACCCCCTGGTGATGCACGGGGTCTCGATGTCCATTGGCTCTACAGATCCCCTGAACTGGGGATACCTCAAAGAACTCAAGGCACTCGCCCAAAGATCAAAAGCGCGGTGGTTGTCGGACCACCTTTGCTGGACGGGGGTCTTGGGCAAAGATGTTCACGATCTCTTGCCTCTGCCCTACACCGACGAGGCCCTGTCGCACGTCAAAGCGCGCATCCGGCAGGTCCAAGACTTTTTGGAAATGCCCCTCCTCCTGGAAAATCCATCAAGTTATGCGGAGTTTGCAGGCTCGACCATGACCGAACACGATTTCCTCGCAACCCTTGCGGTCGAAGCCGACTGCGCGCTCCTCCTCGACGTCAACAACGTGTTTGTTTCATCCTTCAATCATGGCTTTGACCCCTTGACCTACCTTCGAGCGCTGCCGATGGACCGTGTGGTCCAATTTCACGTCGCCGGGCATACCCGAGAGGACACCCACATCGTCGACACCCACATCGGGCCGGTCATCGACCCCGTCTGGGCCTTGTTCAAAGAAGCCTACGCGCTTTGTGGCGGGGCCTCGACGCTCTTGGAGTGGGATGCCGAAATCCCAAGTTTCGAAGATACCCACACCGAAGCGCTCAAAGCCCACCAATTTGCCATTTTTCCGAAAACACGAGCCCTCCCGGCCCCATCGCCGGTCGACGGCGTCCGTGCCGAGGCCTCCCATGAACGGCCATGATCCAGAGGCACCCGTGAACGACCAGCACGAGGACCAGTTCCACCCTTGAGAGCAGCCATGGCCAAACAACCCCACAGGCGAACCCGCCGAACGGCCCCAGAGGCCAAGCCCCCGCATTCGAACGCCAGCGCACCTCTGGTTGGATCCGACGGCGGGCCCGTACCCGAAGCCAGCAGATTGCAAGAAGACTTCAGGCAAGAGCGCGCAAGCGCAACCCCCCTGATGGCCTCCGCGGCAGGGCAAAACGATGCCCCGTCGAACCCTCCTCACCAGACGGAACCCACAACCCTCGATCGCAACGTGCAGGCCATCGGAGGTTCGCTGGCGGAACTGCAAGCGTGGTTTAGCGAAGTCATCACCCACCCGGTCAGTGCCAAAAAAGGTGTCGCCGACGCCGCAGAACGTCAAACTGCGCTGGGCGCGGCGCAAGTGGAGCAGTTGGTGTCGCCCAACCGCCGCCAAAGCGCAACGGAGCGACTCGAGATCTACCAATTCGCCTATTACGCGCGTCTGGTCGGTTGCCTAGCCGATGACTACCCGGTCACCGAACAAGCCTTGGGCAAAAACGGATTCGAAGCCCTTGCCCGACACTACATTGAGGCCCACCCATCCGATCGCCCCAACCTCAACAGTTATGGACGGCATTTTGCTTCGTTCGTGGCAACCCAATCGGCTTGGCTGGAGCACGCCGCTTTTCTGAGCGAGCTTGCCCAACTTGAATGGTCCATGGTCGAAGTTCTGCACGCCCAAGCCGAACCCACATGCTCGCTGACCGCGATTCAAAAAGAAGACGCCAGTCGATGGCCACTGATCCGGTTCCACCCAAGCACAACCCTTCGTTTTCTCCACTTCCAGTACCCGGTCAACGCCTTCTTGCAGCAAACCCGTGAGGGCCACAGCCCCCCCCTCCCAGAGGCTTCCCAGACGGCCACCGCCATCTATCGCGTCGGGTTCAACGTGTGGCGGATGGATTTTACGCCACCGATGGCCGCCGTGCTCCAAGCGCTGCTTGAGGGACAACGCCTGGGCGAGGCCCTCGACCGCCTGGCTTCGATGGACGCACCTTCAAGCGAGGGCGATGTCATGGTCTGGTTCAGAGAATGGATTGCGGGGGGGTTCTTCTCTCGAATTGAGCTCTCTGCACAACACAAGAACTAAAAGAAACGCACAAGTTCGAAGCCGGGTCCTAGTGAGCAGTTGGAGACCCTCCGGCTCTGCCGGGGAGGCTCCCAAAGTTTGACAATTCCGGGAGTCGTTCGGTCCTCTCGGAGACGGAAATCTGGGGAAGAGCTTTCGTCCACGTCTACGTCCACGTCCACGTCCACGTCCACGTCCACGTCCACGTCCGCGTCCACGTCCACGTCCACGTCCACGTCTACGTCCACGTCCACGTCCACGTCCACGTCCACGTCCACGTCCACGTCCACGTCCACGTCCACGTCCACGTCCACGTCCACGTCCACGTCCACGTGGTCGTGGTCGTGGTCGGCGGTCTGGGCAAAACCGAACCGAGGCATTTAAGAGTTTTGCGAGTACCGCTGTTTGTTCATTCGGATAGCCGCTTTGAGCGGGCCGGCACCAGAGGGCCCAATGCCGCATAGTGCCTGGATCCAGACTTGTGCGTTCTTGTTTAGAGCACACCTGTGTGGTTCCGAACCCATCGGCGTGGTGTGCGTAAGCGGGGGGAACAGTACACAGAAAATCGCGCAACCGAGGAGGAGATAGCGATCAGCGATTCTTCAAACTGAGCGATCGGGACGAAAAGACAGATTTGAGTCAAATCCCATGACACTCGGACCCGTCGGTCTCAGCCCGCGGTAGTCCCGCCCTCCGGGCATACCCCCCGAACGGAATTTGGCGAGAAACGACAAACCTGGTGGCCTCCCCGAGCAAGAGCGGCCCCAATGCCGCCTCAGGCCACACTGGCAACAAAACTTGCTAGACATCCTGGCGCAATCGAAATAGAAGCTCTCTTGGCTGCGCGCCGGGGTGAACCCCCGATTGTTCTTGGGCGCCGGCACCCCTGAGACGGTTCGAAGGCAAAGACCGAGGATGGTCCAAGGTGTAAAAGGAGTTTGTTGTTTTGAAAATCAAGAATTTGAGCGCGGGCATGGGGCGCGCGCAATATGCGTTTCTGATGGTGTGCATCGGTATGGGACTGTGGTCCTGCGGACAAGCCGCCGAGGAGAATACCGGACATCTGATTCCCTACGGCACCGGAGCCCGCGCGCTAGAGAGCGGCTGGATTCTGGTTTCCACAAATGTACCGAGCGCCACGAGCTTTCTGGAAGCGCTACCACAAACACGGTGGGCGGCTTTCACTGCGGATCAGATCCAGGACCAAAACGCAGGCCAGGATAAGACACACGCTTTGGTAAGCGGCCCCCTCAAGCCAAACAAAAACTACTGGGTCTATGTGGAGGTAAAGGGCCACGAAGTCGACCCAGACGTGCTGTCGGCGCCAGCCGCGGTCTTGTCGCCCAACGCCTGGGGGCGATTCTTCAGTCCCCCGGCGCCCGCGCGTGTCACCCAGCTGGGAGCCAAACGCGTTCTCGAGTGGGACTTGAACGCCCAGCAGTTTACGCCATTCGAAGGGGCGCTCCTCGAGGAAGGTCGGGTCTACTGGATCGAGTTTCAAGCCCACCAGCCCGTATCCTCTGAGTCTCAACCGCAAGAATCTGCATCGGCGGAATATCAAACCGAAGATTCCATCGCGGCCGATTCCAAGCCCAAGGAGCCAGTCTTTATGGCGCGCCCCGAGCAGATTGAGGAAAACTACATCGGGGCGAAAACCCTCGTCGACAGCCTTTTTGACCACCTCACGGGCGCTCAACGCGAATACACCCTCGATGTCTTGGACGAAGACTCAGCCTATCTCTCCCAATACGGAAGGGTATGGGCATACGGTCAAGGCATTGCCCTGGCGCTCTACAGCCGGAGAGGCCATGATGCGCGTGCAGAGAGAGTTGCAGACTTCATTTGCCGTACCGCGGTGCCGGTCCAAGATGAGTCCGGTGAACAAACCATGGGTGGATGGTACTTTTCTTCCAACACTTTTTTGGACAACTGGAAGGACATGCGGCTGGTGACGGGCGCCAATGCATGGGTCATTCACGGGCTGGGCGCATACCTCGCATCGGACTCATTCGAAAAGCTGACGCCTGAACGTCAACACGCGTTTTACAACTGCTACATGGACGGGCTCTACGGACTCATGGTCCACTTTGAGCCCAAGATTGAACTTATGACGGCCGGCTGGACGACCAAAGGTCTCAAAAACGCCGACACCCCCTCCAAGATTCTTGAGCACATCGATCCCACTCTTTCGTGGGCGTATTACGATATCTTGGACGCCATCGGCTACGATCTTTACAACGCGCTCAAGCCCCCCATCGTGCAAACACTCAGGTGGGAAGGCGACGAACCCAAGCTCATCAACAAACGTGTTCTTTCCCTTGAAGAACACGGCGTTCTGCGCGAACGAGCCAAGGCATCCAACGTCGTCACCGAACACAATCTCGATACCCTGAGCGTCATCAATCACCTCCTCCGCCACTGGGACCAAATCCAGGGCTTTGCATCCACGGAGACCCATCACAAGGGATCGGATCAACGCTACGACAAATCGACCTGGACAGCGTTTCGAAATCGCCTTAACCGCGCCATCTTCACGTCGCTTTGGAACGACGCCGGCGGGCGGGTGGTCACCGGCGGTGAATTGGTTCACGGTCAGCTGGAGCCGAACCATTTTTCAGCCATCGACAATTGTACCTGGCTCTCCCTATCCGTAGACTATGCCTCTCTTTCTCCACACGAACGAGACAAGCTGGCTCGGTGCCTTGACTATACAATCAACAACTTTGCCAAAGACCTCGAATTCAAAGACAATCGGTATTTTGGCGCGCACTACTTCCCCAAAGGCTTCAAGGATCGCTACATTCGCCCCGATCCGGACCAAGAAAAGCTCTACCATCTCGAAGCCACAACGGGCCTGATCTTAGGCCTTTTTGTGTTTGTGGACGCCCATCCGCAACATCCGCGGTCGGCCCATTTTGAAAGAACGGCCAACCGTCTTTGGAGCGACATGCAACGGTTCGTCAAGAATCACGGGTTCCCCTATTCAACCCACCGCATTCAAAACCTGAAGACCGAGCTTCAATCCAACACCTCCGCCATATGGTTCATCGATGTCTACGACTACCTCGCAGCCCGACAAGCGAAAGCGACCGCAAGCGCCGGCGCACACTGAGCCCCAGCACCAAGATGCCCTGGTCGCATCGATAAGCCCATCTACAAACCCCAGACCGTGATCCCGCGTTCGGCACAGGACTCGGCCCGCGTGAAAATCTTTCTCTCCCACGGAACATTTTCGGCTTGGTTAAAGATGACGAGGTGCCCCTCATCTGCACCCGTTCGGTCCATATACGCCAGAGTCTGCGTCAATCCCTGAGATATCGTTGCTTCCAGAGACTTCCGAAGAACTTTGAGCTCAAAAACAACCCTCTGAATCGGGCCATGAAAACCCGTAGACGTAGTGGGCCAGCGAACGAGCAAGTCCGTCCGCATTCTGCCGAGACCATATTCTCGATCAATCCGCCCCCCCCCATTCACGATTCGCTGTAAGAAGGCGTGGAGAAGCAGGTGAGGCCCAGCCTCTTTGTACTGAAATCGCTCGATCCAAACTTCAGAGTTCTCTCGAAAGAACTCCTGAAAAGCCGTCATCAATTTAGGCACGTCCAAGCATCCGTCCGCCGCAACGTACCAAGCCTGGTGGAAGCTGGCCTCAAAATCGGCCTGCGCGAGATACGTAAGCTCTCTTGGGATCACTTCTCTGTAGATGCTGTTGGCAATTTGAAAGCCTCGGTCGCTTCGCTGAATGAGCCCGAGGTCGCGAACGTACTCGAAATCATCCGGCGTAGCCGTTCCTGACTCACTGGCCCCAAGGACCATCGGCTCAATGACCCGTCGAACCCGCGGTTCTTTCAGCTTGTCGACAAGTTGATCGAGATGCGTCTGTCGGCTCTGTACGAGACGTTCCTTAGACTCTTCCATGAGCGCAGCTCCGATCGCCTGGGTACGATCCTTGCCTTCCTCCATGCGAAAACACGCTTCGTACGCGAGCGCGTTCACGAGCCAGGGCTGACCGGACGTGTAGCCCCAGGCCAGTTCGATGGCTTCGTCTTCAAATATCTGGCCGGTAGCACTCGAGTGCTGTTCATAAAGCGCGGTCAACTCGGCCTTTGAAAAATCACCTAGCCTGAGGGACTCCGCTTTCACGTTAAAAGCGCTCCCCCCAGTAATCACTTCCTTCGAGCTTGATGAATGAATACGGTAGTCCCGAACGTCTCTTACACCGCACAGGATAACACTCTGAGGAAAATCCGAGGGTCTCTGTGCGTAGCCTGCCCGCAGTTGGCGCAGTAACGAGATTAAGACATCGCCAACAAGCGTGTCGACCTCATCGAGCATCAAGACGATAGGCCGCTGGCAATCTTCGGCCCAGGCCGCCAGAAGGCTCGTCAACACTGTGTGTGGTCCTTCAGAATCGAAGTACGCCTTTCGATGGGTATCGATAAACGAATCCCTCAAGTAGCGGTGCGCGCTTTGGGCAAGTTGACTGACAATCGACCGCATGGCTGCTGCGACATCTTCTCGAGCCGCTTGAGCCGGTTCCACATTGACGTACAGCGCCTTGTACTGCCCGCCCGCATTCAAATCTTCCATAAGCGCGAGCAGGGTCGTGGTCTTCCCCGTCTGCCGCGGCGCGTGGAGTACAAAGTACTTTTTCCGAGCAATGAGGGCCCGTACATGCTCGATATCAATGCGACCAAGCGGAGGCAAAAGATAGTGATCCGCTGCGAATACGGGCCCCTCAGTGTTGAAATGCTTCAAAGCAGGCCTAGCATAGCCTGAGGTTCAAAAGCGCTCCAATCTCCAATGCATTCTTGGCCTCACCATGGAAGGATCCGAGAAGTGTTCCTCCTGATTTACCCTTGCCATGCGTTCGGGGTGGCTGAGCCCAGTCTAAAAAAGCGCTGAGGATTCCGAAACTCAGTTCTCCTGCACAAAAACATCTCGAAAGAACTGCCCCCACTCGCCGAAACCGCTCGCGCGAACGATGTCCGCAAACAGCTGCTCATTGACCGCATCTGAGGCTTTCGGAAGGAGTAACGAAAACTGAGTTCCGGAGATCGTCGATTTGACGTCGACCGCCTCGTCTGAGCCGGGTTCAGGTGTCCGGTCTCCGGCGAACGCTTCGCGTAAATAGTAGTGGACGACATAAAACCCCAGGGTCATTGAGAGACCTTGAAGAAAACCGCCTCGGGCGCCGGTCCTTTTATCGTATAGAGTGAACACCGCGCCGACGAGACTCCCTACGAAGTTGGCAACCAGGATTTCTCCCATTGAAGCCTGACCAAGAGCAAGAGCAGAATTTGCACCTGCGATCATAAGGCCGTTGAACCACGGCATTTTCCAGATATCATGCCTGAGTGATCTTGCGTGGGCCAGGTCATCACGACCTTGACCGAATGGAAATACCATCGTCTCCAGAAGACTCGCGGGTTCATTCAGGACCAACCTCAGAAGCTGGTCTAAGAACAGAGCCTCGGTGTCCAGCATCTGCGCCGTACAAGGCCGTTCGTCGCTGCAAACCCGATAAAAGCCCTGCACACTCATTTTGTCGCCTTGCGGGCCGAGTGCGGTCAATGTGAGTTGAACGGGCGAACCAAGTCCGTTGACATCCACGGTCCAACTTTGAGGCAACATTTTCAGCTGGTTCAGGACCCGCTGTCGAGACGCCTTCGTTTTTTCCCAGGGCTCACCGAGCACGTCCTCAAGTAGGGTGCCGCTCGTTCGAGCCACCGGCCAGTTCTCCACCGCGAATTCCTCGGCCGCGACGCTCAAAAGGTCTCCGCCCCCAGGCGCGGGCGGGGCATCCGTCGAGTCGGTGCTGCCATCCGAAGGCGAACTCTTCGCGAGGTAGTTGTACACTTGCATAAACCATACGGCTGAAGTGTTGGAGTCGAGGGTCGCCATCAGGTCAAGCACACGATGCGTGGAGTAAGGAAAATCGTGTTCTTGAACAAAAAGCTGCATGTCGTTCCAAAGTCGGAGGGCGCTATTCCTGAAATCGGGTGATCGCTCGTGTTCGGGATGGGCGTCCGCAAAGTAGAGCAGCCCGAGAATCAGCCCCGCAGTGCCTTCGATATGATAGAGCCTTTCCTGATCTTGATTGGGACGGATGTATCGGTCCTTAAAGCCCTTCGGGAAATAATGAGCACCATAGTATTCTGTACCCTCGAACCCAAGTTCTTTAGTGAAGTGCGCGATCGTATAGTCCAAGCACCGAGCAAGCTTTTCACGTTCGGCACGCGAAATCGATGTATGGTCCACCGACATAGACAACCAACTACAATTGTCGATGGCCGAGAAGGGATTTTGCAAAAACTCACCGTCAACAACTTCGCCCCCGGTCACTACCCGGCCGTGCTTTTCGTCCCACAGTGAAACAAAAATCGACTGATTCAAGCGATCTCGGAACTCGGTCCACTGCGCGTTGCTATAGCGCTGCCCCATAGGGGCATCGGACCCGCCGGTGGGGCCCATTGCGACAATCTCATCCCAATGCTTGAGAAGATGATTGATGACACTCAGCGTATCCAAGTTGTGTTCGGTGACGACGTTAGTGGCCTTCGCCCGTTCGCCGAGCACACGATGTTCAACGGGGGAGATAACATGAACGCCGACCGGTTCGGCTTGGTTGTTATTGCCCCACCGTAAGGTTTGAATGGCCGGAGGATTCGATTCGTCGTACTGATCGTATCCCACGGCATCCAAGATGTCGTAGTATGCCCAAGACAGCGTGGGGTCCGACATTGGCACAATAAGACTCGGTGCGTCGGCATTCATAAGACCTTGGGTCGTCCACCCCGCCGTCATCAGATCAAACTCAGGCTCATAGTGCACCATGAGGCCATAAAGACCATCCATATAGCAGTCGTAGAAGGATTGCTGACGCTCGGCAGACATTTCCTCAAGGATGCCAGAGACCAAAAAGACACCCAAGCCGTGAAGAACCCACGCGTTGGCACCCGTCACCAGCCGAGCGTCTTTCCAATTGTCCAAGTGGGTGTTTGAGGAAAAATGCCATCCTCCGACGGTGACTTCACCGCGATCGTCCCGCACCTTGACTGCCGTCTGGCAGACATAGTCCGCAATTTTCTCTGCACGCATGTCATGATCGCGACTGTAGAGCGCCAAAGTGATCCCTTGACCATAGGCCCATGCACGGCCATGCCGCACCAAAAATGCATCGTCCGGGTCCAGAACGTCAGAAACATATTCCCTTTGAGCCCCGCTTGAATGATCAAAAAGACCATCCATCAAGCTTTGGGCCTCCATGTAAGGTCCGGGATTGAGATCTGGCGCGGGTGTTTTTTCTCTATTGCCAACCCTTTGGGGCGCCAGCGGTCCCTTACCCTCCGACGGCACCACGTACACAGAGTCGCCATGAAGCGGGCATTTCACTGAAAGCGCTTTTCCGTCTTCGAAGCCCCATAGTCCGGCCTCGCATGGTCGTTCAAACTCAACCCAATAGAGCTCAGACGCCTCCAACTCGGCCTTGGTGATCGGATAAAAACGCTGGCTGAGCACGTCCCACGCAAGGACGCGTCTTGCCCCCAGCAAAGAAACAGACAAGGACTCGCTCGGACTGAAAAACTGCCCCCAAGCCATGGGCGGAGTAGACACGATGGGCGGCGAGCCTTGCGGTGGAGCAGCAACTTCACCCACCCGTCCAACGTAGAGCCAGTAATCCCTGTTCGGTTCCAAGTGCTCGACGTCGGCGATACGAACCTCGACCTCACCCGTCCCTGGCTCATAGTCATGATCGACCGAAAAAGCCACCCACTGCGCCCGAGCCATGGTTTTCAGAGCACCCGTTACCGCTGTCGACTGCCCGGAAACCAGATGCCAGCCCTCGCGAAGCGCCTTCACTTTCGTCCCGTACGGCGCCACATCATCGGTCTTGGCGGGGCGTGCGCAACCCGTCAACCCCAACGCAACCAACAGAGCGAAAGACTTAGGAAGTTGGCTCCAGCAGAGTCCTATCCTACCAAATCTCAAACCACCCTCCTTCTCGGACCTAGCGTCCGTGCAATCATGGGCCGTATCGCAAAGCCGGCACTTTTAGCTACCCGGCCTAAAATTGCAACCGTTTGGTCGGCAAACATCGCCCAAAGCAGTCCGCATTGACTTATTAGGCCAAGGTCGTGCTATCAGGGCGAGCTTCGAAGTTTGCGACGATAGTCCTGCTCAACAGGCGAATTCCCTATCTAGCCAAGTTGATGCTCTGATACCCAAAGAAGCGTTCCCGTAGCGATCCTGAATGCAGAATGAATCTGCAGTGGTTCGTAAACAAACCTAAAGAGGCAAAAGTGATTTCATCGCCTTTCTCGGAGGCTGCCTATTCCCCCTTCGCGGAACCGAGTGTGCGCGAAGACTCTTTCTTTGGCTCAAGAACATGTGCCTTCTGAGGGCTGGCGCCGCTTTGACCGCACCTGAGTCTCCCGACAAAAGCGCCATTCGTCTTCTGGGGCGAAGCTCAGCCGAGGCTTCGGGGAGGGGTGGGGCCCTTTCAGGAAGGCTTGGGGGAACAGGATGTGGTGCTTTGGGGGCCCCAAGCCCAGGATGGGCGGCCTGGATGAAAGGGGCCCACCCCTCCCCGGAGCCGGAACCGCAATCTCCTACGATATCAACGCCAGCAACCCAATGGGTCCCAGACAAGACCGACCGCACACGGGCCATGGAGTCCGATGAACGCCTGGGCTAGGCGCCCGCTCGCCGGTGCCAAGCGTTATCGACGAGAAGGTCTACAAGCTCGGGAAATTCGAGCCCGACGGCTTTTGCCGCCTGTGGGAACAAGGACGTCTGGGTGAGCCCGGGAATCGTATTGGTTTCGAGCAGCCAAGGCGCCTCTTGTTCATCGAGCATGAAGTCCGTGCGGCTCAGATCGCGGCACCCCAGGGTCTTGTGGGCCCGAAGGGCCAGCGCTTGGATCTTGGTGCTGAGCGCTTGGCTGATGCTTGCGGGTGTCACTTCTTCGGTGGCACCGGGAGTGTATTTGGCCTCGTGGTCGAAGAAACTGTACTTCGCGCCCGGAATGATTTCAGTGACGGGAAGCGCCTCTACGACTGCACCGTTCTTTTTCTCTAAGATACCGCAGGTGAATTCTCGCCCACGAACCAAGGCCTCGATCAAAACGTCGTGCCCGTCGGCCACAAAACCGTCTACGAGCACGCCAAGCGCGGTTTCATCGGCGGGAAAGCCGATTCCGAAACTGGAACCCAGCGTGCTGGCTTTCACCACCACCGGATAGCCAAGCTCCGCACCCACGCGTTTGAGGATGGAACGCCGCGCGGCCCCAGGGGCCTCGGCCGCAATGCTGAGGGCCGCGGGCGTCGGGAGACCTTCACGCCGGTAGGCGTCTTTGGACTTGGCCTTGTCGATGGCCAAGCGGCTGGCGGAGGCGCCGGAGCCGACATAGGAAAATCCGGCTTTGTCGAGAATCTCTTGAACCGTTCCATCCTCGCCATAGGCGCCATGGAGGGCAATGAACACCACGTCGACCTCTTCGCCCAGAGCCACAAGCGCTTGCTCGTGCCCGGCGGGGGCGCCTTGACCAAAAGACCATCGGCCGTCACGCCCGACCACAACCGGCACGGAACGCGCTTGACCAAGGGCCTCCACGACCTGCCTTCCACTTCTTAAAGAGACTTCATGCTCGTCGCTGGGGCCCCCCATCAAGACCGCGGCCCGAATGGGGTCTCTTTTTGTCGCCATGTGCTTGCTTTCCTCAGCGCATGGGCCTGTCAAAAGCCCCCGCGGCCAGGCATATTCCCCAAAAGCGAGCGAAGACCCCCGGGGCCCATTTTTGACATTCTTTTCATGACCTTCTTCGCTTCTTTAAACCGCTTTAAAAACGCATTCACTTCGGCAATGCTTCTGCCGCTTCCCGAAGCCACCCGCTTGCGGCGCGAACCGTTGAGGATCTCGGGGTGCGCACGCTCCTTGGGGGTCATGGAACTGATGATGGCCTCAACCTGGCTGAGCGCCTTGTCCGGATCGGGACCACCGGCTCCGAGTTTCTTCATCGCCTGCGCCCCGCCCGGAATCATTTTGAGCAGATCTTTCATGTCGCCCATTTTGCGGATCATCTGCATCTGCTCCCGAAAGTCATCCAGACTAAAGTCCGCTTTTTTCATCTTGCGCGCCATCTTGCGCGCCTTCTTTTGATCGTAGGCGTCTTGCGTTTTTTCGATGAGCGACATCACATCGCCCATACCGAGAATTCGCTGCGCGATGCGGTCCGGGTGAAAGACCTCTAGCGCATCAGTCTTTTCGCCCATGCCGGCGAAATAGATGGGAGCACCGGTGATCCGCCGAACCGAAAGAGCGGCACCACCTCGGGCGTCGCCATCCAGTTTGGTCATGATCACCCCATCGATGCCGATCTGCGCATGAAACTCAGACGCAACGTTCACAGCCTCTTGGCCGGTCATGGCGTCGAGCACCAAAAGACAATACTTGGGCTCCAGAACCTCCTTGGTGTTGCGAAGTTCGTCCATCAGCTCGAGATCGATTTGAAGACGACCCGCGGTGTCGACGATCACCGTATCGTGCCCTTGGCGATCGGCCCTTTGAAGGGCGGCCTTGGCAATGTCGGGCACCGGATGGTGGGCTTCGGTTTCGAAGGCATCGACACCCACAGCCTTGGCCAAGGTGTGAAGTTGCGCGATGGCTGCCGGACGCTGGACGTCGGCAGGGACAAGCAGGGGCTTTCTCCCATCGGCCTTGAGCTTTCGTGCCAGCTTGGCACTGGTCGTGGTCTTGCCGGAACCCTGAAGCCCCATGAGCATGATGACGATGGGCGGTTTCGACTTCAGGTCGAGAAGGGCCGCCCGCTCACCCATGGTTTTTGTGAGCTCTTCGCCCACAATACGAATGAAGTCTTGGCTCGGGGACAGGGACTTCGTGACCTCTTGTCCCAAAACCCGCGCCTTCACCTCGGCGACAAACTCCTTGACCACCCGAAAATGCACGTCCGCTTCCAAAAGAGCCATTCGAACGTCACGAAGCGCGTCTCGAATGTTGCCCTCAGAGAGTGTCCCGTGGCCCCGAACCTTCTTGAGGGTGTCCTGGAGCCGGTCTTGGAGGTTGTCAAACACCGCGAAGCTAGTACCACAGAAGGATGCATATCCCTCGACTGGGAAAGGCCCACTTGCATCATGCTAGGGTCTTACCCTAAAAAGTGCCCAAAGTTCGGCGGGACGTGCGAGAAAGGCTTGAGGGGGCCTTTCCACCTGATGTAACCGCCGTTCGTCGGATCTGGTTTCGGTGGCAAGCATCCACACAATCGTCGTGTGCACTCAAGACGCGGTCCTTGCCAAAAAAGTTCGGATCCTGTTGGCGCGGCACGACACAAACGTCGAAGTGGTCGAGCAGCCCGCAGAGCTCGAAGGGTGTCTCGATAAGCGCAACATCTCGCTTTTGATTCTGTCCCGCAAACTGGACGGCCTCGACATGATCGACACCCTTCAGAGATTGGGGCCAGGGTACCAGGTGCCCCCTACGATCATCTTGGGCGGCCGGCTTGCACCCGCGCCCGAGTTCATTCACCTCATCGCGGACCCCATCGACACCCAGGCCATCTATCGAAGCGCCACCGAGATCCTCCTTGAGCAACAGGGTTTGAAGAACCAAGAGAAACGACCGCTGCTGGTCCCCGAACAAATCACGAGCACCACCAACCAAGTGGCCCCTGGTGGAGGCGGATCGGGCGCATCAAAGCACCCCGAGGAGCAGGACAACGCGATGAAACCCATGGGTCTCACAGAGATTGCCGGCCAGCTCGACGTCCTCGACGATCAAGAACTTCTGCACGAGGCCTTCGACATCGACGAACCCTCGGGCATCAGGCGCCCACCCGATGCTGAAGGGGGAACCAGTCCAGGTGGCCCGCCGCCGGTATCGCGGTCTCCCCTGAGGCCGCAAGAGCTGGCAAGAATTCTCTATCGCCGTTGGGCAGACGGCGTTTCCGGAATGCTCAAGATCCGCCGCGACGGAGAGGACGTCACCGCCCACCTGAACGAAGGCGTTCCGGTGTTTGTCGCCTCCAGCGTACCAGGAGACAACCTCGGTCGCGCGCTGGTCGAACGAGACCATCTCAACGAAAACCAATACGCTGAAGCCGCCAAACGGTCGATAGAACGAGGCGTCGCACTCGGCCGCGCGTTGGTCGACCTTGGATACCTATCAGAAGAAGAGCTTCATAAAGAGCAAGCCACATCGGCTGAAGAGCTTTTGGTCGCGTGTTTCGACGGGCGACCAGGATCCATCGAGTTCAGCACCCGGCCCCCGCCCCCTCAAAAAGGCGGCTATCAAATTGAGGTCGGCGAAGTGATCGCGCTGGGCATCCGAAAATACGCCCCCGAAGAGACCATCAAGGAGATCGTCGGCGAGCCCGAAGAACACTACTTCGCGCTGAAACGTCCCCTCAGTGCACTTCAAGACCGTTTTGTGCTGTCCGCACCAGAAATCGCCTTCCTCGAGTTCGGGGGGCGAGCCTACAACATGGTGGACGCAGCCGAGATCGCGAAGATCGCCACCAACGACGCGGCCCGAATCGTTGCGGTGTTGTCTATCTGTGAAGAGCTCAAGGCCTTCACCCCGAGCTCCCGCGACTTTGAGGCCCGGATCCGCGAAGAACGTCAGCGCACCAAAGACCTCGAAAGCCAATTGCCCCACGCCGCCGAGCCCAAGACCTCAAGTCCTCCGGCACCCGTCGAATCCACGTCCCCCCCACCCCGAATGCCACCACCCGCGGCCGCGACCCCTCCGCCGCCGCCCGCAACCACGGCCAAGACGGCACCGCCTCCGACCCCCGATGGGACCGAGATTCCCCCCATGCCAGTCCCCGAAAACGGCCGCGATGGTGAAATGCCGCGAAAGCTGGTCTACGCGGGCCCAATCCCTCGCAACAGCGACGGAACGCCTCAAGAAACCCCTGAACAGGCGCTTTCTCGAGAACACTTTCAGCAGGGGGTCGCCTTACTCGGGCAAGGCAACTTTACGAACGCGGAAGAGGCTTTCCGAGAAGCGGTCGCGCTGTGCGCGGAGGAGCACGTGTACCTCATTGGGCTCGCCCGTGCCATCTACTACAACCCGGTCTATCGCCGCACGGGCAAGCTGGCGCTCCTCAAAGATATCGTTCAACGCGCCGAGGCCCTCGCTCCAAACGACAAACGCGTCTCGACGCTCACCCTGTGGGTTCAGCAAGCCGAAGCGCGCGCCCCATAGGGGGAACGGGCCGAGCGCCCTATACACGCCGGAGTCGGGCGCCTCGCCCCATCAGATTTCAGCGAGGATTTCGTTCCGCTTTTTTGTGTACTCCTCATCCGAGAGCACTCCTGCGGCTTTGAGGGCATCGAGCTTTTTTAGGCGATCGACCATGCTGGGCGCACCGGACGAAGGCGGTGGAGATCCCTGCGAGGCTCCTGGGGGCCCAGCTTGAGGCGCGGTCGATTGCGCGCCGAAAGCAACCCCCGGTGATCCGGGGACCGCCATTCCGACCCCCATGGCCGCCTGCGGCGGGTAACCTTGCGGCTGCGGATAGCCAGCGCCCGCAAGATGGCCCATCTGGTTGCCCATCGCCATCCCCGCCGCGAGCCCCATACCGGCTCCGGCCATGCTGTTGGGCGTTCGCGCTGCGTCGGGTATCGCGTTGGCCATTTGATAGGCTGCGTACTGCCCCATGTTTCCGAGGATGGCCATTTCGCTTCGCTTGTCGAGGATCTTCTCCACCGCGGCGGGAAGCGAAATGTTCTCGATGAGAAACTTCGGAATATGAAGCCCCATGTCCTCAAAATCGGTCCGGATTCGCGGAAGAATCTTCTTCGCGATCTCTTCGTAGTTTCCAGCCAAATCGAGCGCGGGTATCTTGGCCGCCCCGAGCGATTCGGTAAAACGCGCCACCATGGTGCCCTTGAGCTGGCCAAGAATTTCGTCCACCTCGAACTCGGAATCGGTCCCAGCCACCTGTCTCAGAAACTTGGCGGGATCTTCCACCCGGATGGTGTATAGGCCATGGGCTCTCAGCCGGAGGGGCCCAAACTCGGGATCCCGCATCATGATGGGATTCCTGGTGCCCCAGCGAAGATCGGTGAACTGCGTGGTCGAGACAAAGTAGACCTCGGCCTTGAACGGGGAATTAAATCCATACTTCCACCCCTTCAGGGTGGAGAGAATCGGCAAGTTTTCGGTGGTCAGGGTGTAGGTGCCCGCCTTGAACACGTCGGCGAGCTTTCCCTCATTGATGAACACCGCGGATTGCCCCTCGCGGACGACCAGCTTGGCGCCGTTTTTGATTTCCTGCCCTCTGACGGGAAAACGCCATACGAGGGTTTGGTGGTCGTCGTCCAACCATTCAATGATTTCAATGAATTGAGAGGTAATGCGGTCCCAGATGGCGCCCATAAAAGTTCTCCTTCGGAGCACAATGATGGCCCCGCCGAGTGAACTATACGCACCTCACCCGCCAAGTAAATGTCGGCGCCCAAAAAATGCCGCCCAGCTACGAATGGCTGCTGGCATCAGGCCCCGCGCGGCGTCCTGGACTCCAAAATCAACGTGAACCCTCTTCAAGGACTTCGTCAGGATCTGAGCGCTTGGAAAAGGGGCCCGATCAGGGCATGAGTGGGTCCGGACCGAGAAGGACGTGTCATGACCGAAACCGTCGAATTTGGGGGAGCCGGGCGCGGGCCAGGTCTGAGCTTTGTGTTGGTCGTGCAAAAGGACGACGCGCTTCTTCGGTTTCCCATCGAAGGCACCCTCCTGGTCGGGAAACACCCCTCGAACGACGTGGTGCTCGAGTCGTCGTCCGTTTCTCGCTACCACCTCGAGATCCGGGCCGAAGCGGACCGGGTGTTGGTGAAAGACGTGGGGTCCAAAAACGGGACCTTCTTTGACCGAGCGCGGATCACGGAAGTCCGCGTGGGGGCAGGCGCGGTCTTGCATATCGGCGGACCCGTGGGGCCGGAGCTGTCTATCGAATTGGCCACGCAACCCACAATGGTGCCCTCAGAAGCAACCGCGTTCGGACCACTCATCGGACGTTCGCGAGCCATGCGATCCGTGTTCGCCCTCCTCGAAAGGACCGCCTCGACCAAAGCCACCGTGCTGATCGTTGGGGAAACAGGAACAGGCAAAGAGTGGGTCGCCAAAGCCATTCACGCGGCGTCCGATCGCAAGGACAGGCCCCTCATCGTCATCGACTGCAGCGCCATTCCTCATAACTTGATCGAAAGTGAGCTGTTCGGACACGTTCGAGGCGCCTTTACCGATGCCCACGGGGACCGTGCGGGAGCCTTCGAAGCCGCGAACGGCGGCACGTTGTTTTTGGACGAACTCGGGGAGCTGCCCATCGATCTTCAGCCCAAGCTCCTCCGAGCCGTGGAATCGAAAGAAATCCAACGCGTGGGCGAAAGCACGCGGCGCCGCGTCGACGTGAGGCTCCTGGCCGCCACCAACCGAAACCTGGAAGAAGAAATCAGCCAAGGTCGTTTTCGACAGGACCTCTTTTTTCGCTTTGCCGTGGTCACTCTGCGACTCCCGCCTCTGCGCGAACGGGGTGACGACGTGCTCATTCTCGCAGAACACATCTTGCGAGACCTCGGCGCCGAAGGCGCCTTCGACATCGAAGGCCCTGTGAAAGAAGCACTCCTGTCTTACGCCTGGCCGGGAAACGTTCGGGAACTGCGTAATGCCCTCGAGCGGGCGGTTCATTTGGGGGCGGAACACGCCATTCCCATGGTGCCCAAAGAACAACGGCCATCGCCCAAAGGCCCCGAACTCGAAGGCCCCGATGTGCCATTCAAAGAAGCCAAAGATCGGTTGGTGATGACCTTCGAGAGGGCGTACCTAGAGCGTTTGATGAGCCGCAGCAAAAACATCAGTAAAGCGGCCCGAGAGGCGGGCATCGATCGCAACTACCTCTATCGACTGTTGAAAAAACACCATCTCGATGGATAGCCGCCCGATCAGCCCGGTGGATAGTCGCGAAGGGTCAGTCCCAAAGAAGTCAAAAGCCGCTGTGCGGCCTGTTCGATGGCGCGCGCCTTGGCCCGGCGGCTGGCGCCATCAAGCGCCTCCAGGCGACCGGCGGGCGACACAAACTTCGAACGACCGACCATGGCCGGCGATCGCCACCGTACCCGCCCATCGTGGTCGATGAGCCTTGCCCGAAGTTCGGCGACCACCTCGTAGCCCGCGGCACGAACCGGGGGCTCCGCAAACGCATCCAATCCCAGGCTCAATCGGACCAGTTCGACCTCGAGCGTCCATTCCGAGCGATCCCGGCTCGCGAGCTCCATCCCCACGCGGTGCGCCACGGCGCGGCCCACGGACTGCATCAGCAAACCACCGGCGTCGACGTCAATGTCGGGCGCCTTCACCTCGGCCACGTAGATTCGAAGGGGGCGACCACCTCGCTGGGGCCCGTAACCGAGGCGATAGCCACACGAGGTGATACAGCCCACACCAAGCAGACACAGAAGAGGCCGCCTCACGCCCGAAGGGCTTACCGGCCGCGGGCCACCGACACAAGGCCAAGGGCTCGCGGGGTCTGGCAGCGAGGCGCGGAACTCATGTCCTACGAATCGGTAGGAGGCCTCGGACGACATCCTACCAAAAGGTAGTCTCGATCGGGCTTACGCAGTCCTCCCACTGGACCTAAGTTACTGTAAAGTATTGCTCTTTGGCTTTATTGGGCCAAGGCCCTTCGCCCGGCACGATGATTGCTCAGACAGGGACCATCCGGCAACGAACCCGCCGCGACCCGAAAGAAGGAACGATTCGTCATGATCTCAACATCGAAACTTAGCCGGCTTGGCACGCTCATCTTTGTCTTCCTCTTCGCCCTACCCGCATGGGCCGACGACGGCAGCCCTCAATTGCAGGTCGCACTCGACACCGTGTGGGTGATTCTGGCCGGCGCTTTGGTCTTTTTCATGAATGCCGGCTTCGGTTTGCTGGAGACCGGGTTTTGTCGGGCCAAAAACGCCGTCAACATCCTGGCCAAAAACTTCACGGTGGCCTCATGCGCCGGCCTCGCGTTCTTCTTTGTCGGCTTCGGTTTGATGTTTGCCGACGGAAACGGCTTCATGGGACTGGGAGGCGTCTTCTTGTCGGGGGTGGACAACAGCCCAGCCACGGGGGACGCCTACGCGGGGATCTTTTCTTCCCTGAACTGGACGGGAATTCCGCTCGAAGCCAAATTCTTCTTCCAGGCTTGCTTCGCCATGGCAGCAGCCTCCATCGTGTCCGGGGCCGTTGCCGAGCGGATCAAGTTTCAGTCGTTCATCGTCTTTTCGGTGGTGCTCACCGGCATCGTGTATCCCATCACCGGGCATTGGATCTGGGGCGGCGGCTGGCTTGCCAACATGGGCTTTTGGGATTTTGCCGGTTCTACGCAGGTCCACTCGGTCGGTGGCTGGGCCGCCCTCACCGGCGCTTTTTTTCTCGGCCCCCGCATGGGCAAGTACCAAAAAGACGGTAAAGTGAGGCCCATCCCCGGCCACAACATCGCCCTCGCAACGGCGGGCGGATTCATTCTGTGGCTCGGTTGGTTTGGATTCAACGCCGGGAGCACCATGGCCGCAGACCCGACCGGAATCGCCCATATTGCGACCACAACCATGCTTGCATCGCTCGCGGGCATCGCGGGCGCCCTCACCATCAACTACGTGCTCACCAAAGGTTTCGACCTCAGCATGATGATCAACGGATGCCTCGCCGGCCTCGTGGGCATCACCGCAGGCTGTGCCTTTGTGTCGGCTGGGTCCGCCGTGCTTATCGGACTTGTGGCTGGCCTCGTGGTGGTTCCGAGCGTGTTCCTCTTTGACCGGATCCGCATCGATGATCCGGTCGGCGCCACCAGCGTGCACCTGGTCTGCGGCGTGTGGGGAACCCTCGCGGTGGGCCTTTTTTCTCAAGCCAAGTTTTCTGCCGACGTCGGCAACGGCTTGTTCTATGGCGGCGGCGCATCCCTCCTCGGGGCGCAGGCTCTCGGCGTCATCGCCCTTGGCGCCTTTGTGGTGGCGATCTCGAGCGCCGCGTGGCTGAGCATCAAAGCCCTCATCGGACTCCGGGTCGATGAGCACGAAGAGTACATTGGTCTCGACGTGGCGGAAATGCACATGCAGGCTTACCCAATCGAAGATGCGCTCGGCGGCGTACGCGATGCCCCGCAAGCCGCAACGGCGGTCGCGCTGTCCCAGCCCGTAGGCCAAAACGTTTCGCAGGCCGTCGACATGCTTCTCCCCAAAGACGGAGATCCCCAAGAGAGCTAAAGCGCTCTCGGTTTGGATAAGGAAGACGACAACAACGAGGGGGTTAAGATGCAGCACGCGCAGGCGGTGCGCGTTCTTCAGTGTCCTTGGGTGAGGATGCCGCGTCGCCCCGCTTGTGGGCGTACATTCGCTGGTCCGCCAGTGCAATCAAAGCCGACGCACCGTCCGCGTCCTTGGGGAAGGTAGCCGAGCCCATGCTCAAATGAATCTTGGGAGCGCCGCGGACCACCGGCGCCAAAGGCCCCTCTTTGAGGCGCGCCACGATGGTTTCGACGCCCGAAGAACCGGTACAAGGCAAGATCACCGAAAATTCATCTCCTCCAACTCGACAGCAAATATCGATCTCACGAAGGTGTGTCTCCAAAAAACGAGCCACCGCCACGAGCACCCGGTCGCCGGTGGCATGGCCCATCTCGTCGTTGAACCGCTTGAAGTCATCGACATCCACGGTGACCAACGAACAGGGCCACTGGCAACGCCTGGCGCGCGCAAGCTCCTCTCGGAGACGCTCGTGAAAATGGCGGCGGTTGTAGATGCCCGTGAGGTCATCCCTATAAGCCATGGCCCGATAGGTTTCGAGCCTTCGAATCTCGTCCTTGAGCTGGGCATTCTCTTTAAGAAGTTTTTCGTACAACGTTCCCATTTCAACCCTCGTTCAACGGCCTTCGAGCTCCAAAAGGGCCAGGGTCGGGGTTAACACGGATACCGCGCTTTTCGGCCAAGCTTCTCGTCGCGAAAAGACCAACTTGGCCGCCCAAAACCTTGCTCAGACAGAACAACAACGGGCCCAGGGGCCCTATTCCCACCATGCGAAGGAGGACAAGTTTCCCTGCGCCGTGCCCCTACAAGAACGCCAAACCACGTACACCTTACTGTCCACGTCGTAGACAGCGTGGGGCCGAACCGCGACCAAAAACAAAGAAACCTATTTGGCACGTTCTATGCTCATTCCTGAAGTCCAACCGATTGGAGGAGACCACAATGACTGAAACGCTGAACTTTCGAGGTGCACTCATGGAAGTCGGACTCGCCATCCGCCGTCCCGAAGCCTTGACCCTCAAGTGGGTAGACGAATCCGACAAAAACATCCGAACGCTCATCGTGACCTTCCTACTCAATGCTGTCTTTGGTGTCGCGGTCTACGGCCTGAGCATGAAGATGCACGCCGGCTTGGACGCCATGCTCTGGGCCGCTTTTTTGACCCCCCTGGCCGCAGGTGGCGCATGGACCATCGCCATGCCGGCTCTTTATATTCTCAATAGCGCGACCGGCTCGAAAATCACCCTCACTTCGACGATTCTTTTGGCCAGCGTTACGGTGTGTTTTGGGTCATGGGCCATGCTGGCCAGCGTCCCCATCAACTGGTTTTTTACGCTCGCACTCCCCTACGATTCGATACGACTTGCAGTCAATCTTATCGTCTTTTTTGGCGTAGGCGCCTGCATGCGAGACGTCTTTGTTCGTGTGTTGAAGGCGGTAGAACCGGAGCGATCAAGTTTCTTTGGATACCTTTGGCTCACACTGTTGTCGATAATCGGCATCGAGCTCTTTTACCTTTTTGGCATTTTTCACTTCTAGGAGAACACCATGACCCCGACCTGCACCCCATCAAATGCTGCACACCAAGCCCTGGAGCCCAGCGAAAGACTTTACGAGCTCCTCATTCGCGATGAGCCCGAACTCGATGGGCGCATCGCCGATGAGCAGCATCACGAAGACACCATCTTACGGCTTCTTATCGTCTCCCTCGTGGGGACGATACTCTACGGACTCGTTGTGGGACTGGCCGCTCAGTTTCGTGAGCCGGGTAGTTTTTTTGAAGCGTGGCTGGGCGCGTGGCCCGTAGCCACGCTCCCCATATCTTTGGCCGGGGCGTTCTTTTGTGCGCTTTTTGTCTGCCTTCCCAGCTTTTATTTCTACACGCAGCTTTGTGGCTTTGACGCATCGTTCAGGTTGATCACCGCGCAGGCTCTGAGAGTGCAGGGGCGAACGTCGGTCTTGCTCTTAGGAATCTTGCCATTCTATGCGGCACTTGCACTTGCTGCAGCGGCTGGTCTTCTTTCGGCTACAGGCTGGCTTGTGGCTTTGGGGCTGAGCCTTCCCTTTGTCATCGGTCTGTTCGGGTTGACATCGCTTTACCAAAGCTTCCGTCGGTTGGCCGCCACCCTCCCCTCTGGGCATCGCGGTCGACGGAATCTGCTCCCTGCAATGGTCATGGCTTGGGGCGTCGTGTACAGCACCGTGTGCCCCGTCGCCCTCTATCGCATTGGGGGCTTCTTGGGAGGCCTGTGGGGGGCATAGTCAACGCTTCGAAGGAAGGAGAAACATGATGGGCATCAGAGAAACACTGGTCATCTACGCGCTCTTGGGCACCGTGATGGCCTTGACCATGTATACCGCGAGAGAACACAGGCGCGAGGGCGTGCGTCCGGTTCTTGACTTCATCGCATGGGCGGCCTTTTGGCCTTTTTTCGCGCCCTTGGCTCTCGGACGCCGCTACCCGGGCCGCGCCCAACAAACGCCTCGAGTCGGTGAAAAAGAGAGCAACTCTCATGTTGTCCACATTAAAGAACGCCTGCTCGATGCGCTCAGAAGTCTGCCGGGTTTGGATGAGACCATGATTCAGCCTCAGATTGCGCGAATCGAAACCATTGTGCAATCCTTAGGCCAGGCCGAAGACCGACTTCGTCAAATGGAAGGACTCCTGGCGTCCACCGAGTTTGACATGCGCCGCGTCGACGAGGCTTTGAACCAGCTCGTTGGCGAAGGCTATGGGCCCGACGAGCCTCGGATCACGAGCCTTAAGGCGCGCAAGAAAAACATTGAGCATCTTAAGATGATGCGCACCAGGACCGAAAATGAACTCGACCGAGCACTGGTCAAGCTGGAGGAGATGACCTCTCAAGTCCTTATTCTTAGATTCCTGGACCAGCCAGAAGCAAGACTCACATCCTTGCTCAAAGAGATGTCTTCGAGCGTCGAAGAAATTTCGTCCGTGGTCAGTGAAATGAGTCCGTTTTAGTCCCACGGATCAGTTACCTCGAGCCTTGTGCTTCACGAATACCGCAGCCCAAGTCAACGCCGGTTCGGCCTTACGGGGCCCGGTCCGAAGTCAATTCGGCCCACCCGTTCCCCCTTCGCTCACCCGCACCACACAAACCGGTTCGGATCAATGCAGGTGAGCTCCGGGTTTAGGACCACGGATCAGTTGCCTCAACCCTTGTGCTTCACGAATACCGCGGCCCAAGGCAACGCCGGTTCGGCCTTACGGGGCGCTCACTCGGTGGCAGGAGGCTGGTCCTTTGGGAAAATGTCGTCCTTTGTGTCTGGCCTTCCATCGGGGCCTGAAGAGAACACCTCGTAAGGAAATCGGCTGCCCGCGGGCCTCGCTCTATAGACGTAGCGTTGGCCCCATGGATCGACAGGGAGAGCGCGTAAAATCCCGTAGCCACTCGGAGGATCGACAAGGGCGCCCAAGCCGTCGTGGGCGGTGGGGTACGTCGAAAAACGAACGAAAAACTGATCAAGGGCGCTGGTCAGCTGGCCCAAATCGATGCGCGCCGCTTTGTGGTTGGCGGTGGTAACACTGCCTTGCACATTGAAGGCGACGATACCCGAAACAATGCCCAAGATGGTGATGACCACCATGATCTCTATCAAGGTAAGTCCCCGGCACGAAGCCTTCGCGTATTTTCGGGGAGCACGGGCTGAAAAATCACACTTTTGATATGAATACATGCACCCAGACAAGAGCAGCCTCCGTGCCACCCCGAAAACCTGAACTTGGACCCGAATTTTGGCCGCCTGGTGTCAAAATGGCATGACCGATTGACGAAGAGTCCACAAGAGCGAGCTCACGTTTCGTGGCCGGCCATAGACCACCGAGCCTTTTTGAACAACTTGTGCTTGGGGCACTTCTCACAAGGCCCCTACGAAGATTCGAACGCAGCGACGGGCTCAGACCGCTCTTTAGGACCAAAGACAAAAAGGGTCAGATCCTCGACAATCATGTAAAGCGAAGGCACCATGACCAGAATAATCACGGTAGCGAAAAGCACGCCAAAACCGAGGCTGATGGCCATGGGAATGAGAAACCGAGCCTGAACCGAGGCCTCAAATATCATCGGAGCCAGTCCCAAAAACGTGGTCAAGGAGGTTAACACAATGGGACGGAACCGACGCTTGGCGGCGACCTGGATGGCCTCTATCGGTCTCATGTTGTTTTCGCGCGCCGCGTTGGCCGCATGCACCAGAACCAAGGAGTCGTTCACGACGATTCCAGAGACGGCCACAATGCCCATCACGCTGATGATGCTCAAATCGTAACCCATGAGGATGTGCCCGCCGACCGCGCCAACCACGCCAAAGGGGACTGCGGTCATGACCACGGCGGGCTGGGCGTAGCTTCGGAACGGAATGGCCAACAAGGCGAAGATCACGATCATCGCCATCACTGCCCCCGATCGCAAAGCGGCAAGCGATTTACCCCAGTTTCTCGATTCGCCCCCAAATGCATAACCTAGGCCCGGATGCTCGGCCTTCAATGAAGGAAGCACCTCAGCCCGAAGCGACCCCTGTATCTTTTCGGCGTTGGCGACGCCCTGAATGGTATCGGCAGTGAGGACCACTACCCGCCGGCCGTCGATGCGCCGAATCATGGTGTATGATTTGCCTCGCTCCACCCGAGCCGCCACGTACAAGGGGAGCTCCCCACCTTCGGGTGTGCGCACCAGGAGCGATTCAACATCATGTAGAGATCCGCGTTCGGACTTGGGCAAACGCACCATAACCCGAAGCTCGTCTCTCCCTCGCTGCTGCCGGAGCGCCTCGGCACCAAAAAACGCGTCTCGGACCTGGCGCCCAAGCTCGTCCGCTGTGAGCCCCAGACTCTGCCCCTCGGCGGTCGGCTCAAAATCGAGCTGCGGCTTTCCTTGAGAAAAACCGTCGTCGATATCCCGTACACCACGGTAGGTCGACAGCGTTCTGCCCAGCGAGACCGCAGCCACCTCAAGGGTTTCAATGTGTTTGTGGCTGAGCTCAATGCTCATGGAGGGCCCCGCGCCGGGTCCGGTGCTGTAGTCAAAGGCAAGACTCTCAACCCCTTCCAAGTCCTGCACCCGGTCACGCCATTCTTGGGCGAAACGAGCCGAGCTCACGCTTCGCTCGTCACTCGGTCTGAGATAAAGACTGATGGTCGCTAAATGACCGCCGGTATTGCTCCTTGCACGTGAACGCGAAGACGCGGACCCGATTCTGGAAAACATGCCACGACTGATGTTGGACCCATAAGTCTTCAGAAGCGCCCGAGCTTCGGTCTCTAGCCGATCCCGCACCGCAACCGTCTTAGCAAGGGGCGTTCCGAAGGGCAGAGTAGCCTGAACCTTGATGACATCAGAGTCGACCTTGGGCATGGGCGTAAAGTCGATTCGGCCGCTCGCGATATACCCCAGGGTCATGATCAACACAGAAAACCCGGTGGCCACCGCAACGTAACGATACCGGACCGCACGCTCCAAAAATGGCCCGTAAACGCCATGGATAAAGGCGTGCAGCCCCTGTCCGAAACGCCGACGAAACACCTCGATTCTCTGGAGGCTGGACGAGACCACACCCCAAACCGCCGTCTGACGAACTGACTTCCCGCCAAACACAAAGCCAAAGAAACGTTGCGCCACAAGGGCCAAGCGGCTTTTGTGCCCGAGATGAGCCGGAAGGACAAACAACGACTCAACCAAGGAGATCAATAGAACCGAAACCACAATGGATGGGATGACTCGAAAAACTTTGCCGTGAGACCCAGGAACCATAAACAGGGGAAAAAAAGCCACAACCGTGGTCAGGACCGAGAACGTCACGGGCAAGGCGATCTGCTTCGCGCCATGCATCGCGGCCTCGAGAGGGGTATATCCCTTCTCCTTGAGCTCGTAGATATTCTCACCCACAACAATGGCATCGTCCACGACAATGCCCAGACAAATGATGAACGCAAACAGCGACACCATATTGATCGAAACATCCATTGCGGGCATCACCAAAAACGCACCAAAAAATGAAATCGGGATACCCATGGTCACCCAAAACGCAAGCCTAACTTCGAGAAACAAACCAAGCGTCAAAAGCACCAGCACCAGGCCCAGCCCCAAATTGCGGCCCAAGAGGTCGATGCGGTCTCGATACATTTGCGATCGATCATCCAAAGCCGCCAGCTTTATCCCTGGCGAAAACGCAAGAGCAGACGACTCTAGATAACGATGAACAAGATCCGATACCTCAATCGGAGTTTGGTCTCCAACGCGGTACACCTTGACCATCAGGGCGGGCAAGCCGTCAAATGCTGCAGACTCATCGGTATCTTGAAAAGTGTCGCTGACCACCGCGATGTCTCGCACCAAAAGCGGAGCCCCGTCCGTAGAATTGAGGAGGGGGATGGCACCAAACTCTTGCCCGTAGTCGCGACGCGTCGCCGTACGAAGGAGGACCTCCCCGTCTCGGGTTTTCACGTTCCCACCTGGAAGGTCCAAAGAGGACCGTGAAATCATCGCCGCAACCTGTTTAAGCGTAAGGCCGTGTTTGCGCAGCTCTCTTCTCGGCACCTCGACGCTGATTTCACGCGCGCGTACGCCATCAAGCTCAACCAAGGTAATGCCGGGTTTGGCAAGAAGGTCATCACGCACCTTGTCTGCGGCCTGACGCAAGACCTCCTCGTCGTGCTGGCCGTACACCGCGATGGAGATCACTTCGTTTCGCGTGCTGAGCACACTCACCACCGGCCTTTCAGCTTCAGCGGGGAAAGAGGTCACTCGATCAATCGCATTTTTGATGTCGGACAGGGCCTTTTGTGGATCCACTCCGAGGAGGAGTTCAACATTGACACTGCCCGCATTTTCCAGCGCGGTGGCATTAACCTGCATCACCCCATCCAAGCCTCGAACGGCCTCTTCGATGGCCAAGATGATGCCTTGCTCAACTTCGGAAGGACTCGCCCCAGGATAGGCAACGCTGATCTGGACGATGTCGAGTTCAAAAGCAGGAAAGACCTCTTGCTTCAGCTGGCGTCCTACAACCAGACCACCGACGATGAGGACCGCCATCAGAAGATTGGAGGCCACCGTGTTTTTGACCATCCAGGGAATCGTCCCTGTGAGCGACACTTTGGTGTTCATTGGGGGGCTTCTCGGCTAGGTGGAGGCGTATCGGAGGCCCGTTGGCTAACCGTCCCTTTCGACTCGTGGGTGGCAGAATTGAAAAGAACAGCCCGCACCGAAGAGCCCTCCGTCGGAGCAACAAGACGAGACTGCACCACCCGATCTCCTTCCTTGAGGCCACCGCCAACAAAAATCGAGCGGGCACCTCGACGCCGGATTTGAACTTCCCGCGGCGCAAGGCGGTCGTCCTCCTCGATCACCCATACCCGCGAAGCGCCGTAGAGCGCGCTTCTTGGAACTTCGAATACGGCATCAAGTTTACGCCCTTCGATTTCTACTCGAAGGTAGGCGCCCAGCAAGAGCGGCAATCCGCGTTCGCTTGGCGGCAGGCGTAAGTTAAGGGGATCATCAATCGCCACCAAAAGACGGGCCATACGGCCACGCGGGTCGACATCATAGAGAAGTCGCACCACTTGCCCTTTTTTGACCTGAAAGTGCCCGGCGCCGAGATCTTGGAAAACCTTTGCACTCGCCCCATGCTTTCCTTGATCGTCCGGCAAGCGAATCCATGACAAGTCTTCGACCGGCACCGAGATCCGGAGCCAAAACTGGTCAGTGCCCACCAACGTTGCGAGGGTGGTCTGGGGCGACACCAACTGGCCCACATCAACCGACTCTTCTACGATCAGTGCATCAAATGGAGACCGAAGATTCGAGCGAGCGAGATCGAGCTCGGCGCGTTTGAGAACGCTTTCGGCGGCAAGGAGCGCTGCTTGCGCGCTTTTTAGGTGCGGCTTTCGAAGGGCCAGGTCACGCCCCGCGGAAGACGCTTCGCCGGACTGGTCCATCAGCGCCCACTCACGCTCGGCGACCCGCTGGCGGCCCTCCTCAAGCTTGAGCTCAAACCGTGCCTTCTCCACGGCAGCCTCTTTTTCTTTTTGAGCAAGACGAAACTCGCGGGCGTCAAGCCTCAGGAGCGCGCTGCCTTTTTCGACACGGCCACCCGGAACCAGCGCCACATTCTGCCAAGCAATACGTCCCGAAACCTCGGATCGAAGCTCCGCGCTCTTGGCCGGAATAACCGTACCCATCGCAGAAATCCGAACTGGTTTCGACACGCTTTTCATCAAAACGAATTCAACCCGTTCTTTTTTGGCCGGCTGGACCTCTCGCTTTGGCTCAGGCCTGTTGGACACCAGCGCGCCGGCGACAACAAAACCAAGCGCCAAAAGGCCAACAGGCGCCAGGACGCGAAAGACAAGTCCCCCTTTCATTGCCCACGCTCCGCTTCCCATCCGCCGGCAAGGGCACGACAAAGCATCACCCGAAAGGAAAGCCTGTTGCGTTCTGCGGTCAAAACAGCTTGCTCCACCTGGTGCAGCGCCCGCAAAGAGGTGAGAACGGGAAGGTAATCGCTGAGGCCGTTAAGGTAGCGTACCCGCGCCTCGGACAAAGCCGACCGAGCCGCCCGTTCTTGTTTTTTGAGGGCTCCCAAGTGGTCGGCTTGTGTCGACTCTTTGACAAGGGCGTCTTCGACCTCTCGAATGGCGTTTAAAACGAGCTTGGTATAGCCCGCTACCCGCTCTTCCAGCACCGCACGCGTACGGTCCACCTCGGCCCGTCTTCGACCGCCATCAAACAGCGGACCGGCAATACCGGCCACCAAGTTCCAAATCCAGCCATCCAGGAGATCTTCGAGGGCGAATGAGCGAAACCCGGTACGCGCGGTGAGGCGAATGGTCGGAAAACGGTCGGCGATCGCCGACCCCACCCGGTAGTCGGCAGACAATACCCGAAGATGAGCGGCCTGTACGTCCGGACGCCTGAGAATCAAGGCCGCAGGAATACCGGTCGCTGGAAGCGGCGGCAGCGGGGGTAACACACCATCAACCGCCAGACCGGCCCCCCCAGGCGGCTCCCCCAAAAGAACCGCGAGCTGATGCTCAAGGACCTTCATACGCGCCCGCGCCAGGGGGATCTGCGCCCGGCTCCCCTCGAAGAGCTGGCGCTCTTGGTACACTTCCAACACCGAACCCAAGCCCTGGCGAAAACGATGGGTGACCAGCTCCAAGTAGGCGTCGTGGGTCTCGCCTTGCACCTTGAGCAGGCGAAGCATCTGGTGCTCGGCCAAAATGCCCAACCAGGTGTCCACGGTTTCCGCCGAGAGGGTCATTTGGAGAGACTGAAGGTCGAGCGCTGTCGCCTCGAGCTCGGTCGTGGCGGCTTGCCTTTGCGCGTGCACCCGTCCCCAAAGATCGACTTCGTAGGATGCCGAAACCCCGACATTGAACTGATTGGTGTTGAAAGACACCGGTCCCTGCTGGCCGAAGAACTGGACGCTGCGCGCGCGGGAGGCATCGGCCTCAAGACCCACCTCTGGAAAAAATCCCGACCCAGCACCCCGAGCGATGGCCTGCGCCTGATGAAGCCGCGCGAACCCTTGCCGCACGTCGAGGTTCTTGGCCATCAGCCGTTCAACCAGTCCATCGATGGCATCGTCTTGAAAGGACTGCCACCACGGAAGGCCTGACACCGCCGCTGTCGTCGTCTTGGCGCCCACGAAACGGGCCGGAACCGAGACCTCGGGCGCGCGGTCCCGCGATACCGAATGGATCACGCCGCAGCCCGCGGCGCCGCCCGCAAGGATCAGGAGCCCCAAGCCGCAAGGCCACACCCAGCCAAACCCCGAATGAGTCCGCTCCATTCCCGCGTGCACCGTCCCCATTCATACCCGATCCTGACGACGCCGGGAGGGGGCGCCCGGTCGACTTCGGCGCGACGGCGTCCCGGTGCGCACTTTTGCCCACACCCATCGTGGGCGTGATTCGGTTTTAAGAGGACGCCAAAGGCCCGGCATCGACCGCTTACCGGCGCCAAAGTGGAAAGGGAGTTGACGGAGCACGCAGACTGCGCTTATCCGCCTTCAATGGGGAGATGTGGCCGAGTCCGGCTGAAGGCGCTTGATTCGAAATCAAGTATAGGGGCAACCCTATCGGGGGTTCGAATCCCTCCATCTCCGCTCGCGACCTTGGCTTTACGGTCGGGAATGGAATGAACAATGGTGGACCTACACTCAAGTCTGGGGCGTTTCGTCGAGTCATCGCCATCGGAACATATGCCCAGCGCAGCAGCCCAACTCCTCGAGCTTCTTGAGGCCGACGAAGTGGAACCCATTCGAACCCCGGGAGCCTCGGTCGTCGCGGAAGAGATCGCAGAGAGTCTGGAGTCGAGGCTTCAGCGCCTCCGCCGCCGCAGCGACGATATGCCCAATGGCCTCGACCTTATCGAAGACGCGGTCGCCCATCTTCGGGCTCAAGACAGCACGGTGCTCGCTCCGTGGACTTTTGAGGACAGCGACGGAATCCGCTGGTTTGTACTCGCCGACGAATCTTCAGACGATGTCATTGCCTGCTATACGAGCGCGCCATTCATTGAGGCCGACATTTAGAGGCACCCGACCCACGGGGTGCCCAGACAGTGTTTCCCCGCCATGAAGGCACAGCCATTTGCCGCGCGTTTCACCCTTTCCTAAGCTTTTGCTGTGAACAGCAGCGAGGGCGCTCCCCGCCCAAAACCCCCAGAGCCCTCCGCCATCAACCGGGCCAAAGACCTTCTGACCTTCATTGACAGCAGCCCGACCGCGTACCATGCGGTTGAACAGAGCATCACACGCTTAGAGGCCGCTGGCTTTCAAGCGCTCGAGGAACGCGCGACATGGGCGCTCAAAGAAAACCAGGGCTACTACGTCACCCGCAACGGATCAACGCTCGTCGCCTTCATCCTTGGACAAGACGATCCCGCAAGGGCCGGTTTCACCATGGTGGGCGCCCACACCGATTCACCAAACCTCCGGCTGAAACCTCAGCCAAGCTACGAAAAGCGTGGCTACATGCAGCTGGGCGTAGAAGTCTACGGCGGCGTTCTCCTATCCACATGGCTGGACCGCGACTTGTCGATTGCCGGCAGAGTGGCGATCAAGAACAAAGACAGGCTGGAACTTCGCCTGGTCAAAATCGATCGCCCCATGGTCCGCATTTCGAATCTGGCGATTCACCTCAACCGCACCGTGAACCAAGAGGGGCTCAAGCTCAACGCGCAAGACCACATGGCGCCCATCTGGTCGCTCGGTTCTCGCCCGCCTTCTGAGAGCGCCACCGACGCCCTCAGACACACGCTGGCCGAAGCGCTCGAAGTTCAAGCCGAGGACATTCTCAACCATGATCTGGCGCTGTACGACCTTCAAAAAGGCAGTCTCAGCGGGCTCCATGAAGAATTCATACACGTCGCGCGTCTCGACAATCTTGCCAGCTGCCACTCGGGACTCACAGCGCTCATCGAAACCCGCGCCACGCCCCTGCCCACCACGCGCCTCCTCGCCTTCTACGACCACGAAGAAGTCGGAAGCAGAAGCGCCCAGGGAGCAGCCGGACCGTTCTTAAAGGATGTCCTTCACCGATGTGTCGAGGCTCACCCCAAGAAGAGCCAAGAAGCCTACCCTCGAGCCATCGCGTCGTCGTTTATGGTCTCTATCGATATGGCTCACGCCGTCCACCCAAACTATGCAGACCGACACGAGCCGCAACACATGCCGGTTATCGGGCAGGGGCCGGTCGTGAAAACCAACGCTGGCCAGTCCTACGCAACCGACGGGGAGTCTGCGGCGCGTTTCATCGCTTTGTGCCTCGAAGCGGGCTTCAGACCGCAAAGCTTCGTCACCCGAACCGACCTCTCCTGCGGGAGCACCATTGGCCCCATCACCGCCGGCCGCCTAGGCGTCAAGACCGTGGACGTTGGGAACCCCATGCTCTCCATGCACTCGATTCGAGAGATGGCAGGCACCCAAGACGTAGAATTGATGCACCGCACACTCGTACAACTCTTTAGCCGCCCGAACCCCGCCCAGTCTTGATTCCGCGACCTTGAACGCGGCCACACTCCGGCCTGAAACGGTTTGTGAAGCGACGCACGTGAAACCTTTCACACGGGCAAGAGCCGTCCCGCTGCAAGAACCTAAGCTGTCCCCGAACATGGACACGACTGACTCCGCCTGAAAACATCCCACATCAACCGATCACGCGAAAAGGCCCCAGTCATGATCGGCACAACGAATGCATTGGGTGCGTTGCATCTTTTTTTTCCCACGAGGAGGGAAATCATCATTGGCCCTAGGATTTACACACGCCCACAACCGGAACGGCTCAGACGAAGGCCGGCTCCGCCACAAAATTCAACGTTTAACTGCCGGCTTATCGGCTGTGCTTTTAGTCACCGCAGCTTGTAGTTCACCTGAACCCATCGCCGAAAATCTTACACCCATCGTCGGCGGCGAAGACGCCGACATCATGGATTTTCCGTGGCAGGTATCACTGCAAGATCCCGTTTTATCGGAAGATGACAAACCATTCCATTTCTGTGGAGGGTCCATCATCGACAGATTTTGGATCCTGACCGCAGCCCACTGCGTGGAAGGCCTCGAGGAGGACCAACTCCGGGTCGTCGCTGGGTCCACCAAAGTCAGTGAATCCGATAGTGAAGGTCAAGTCCGCAATGTTTTGCGCATTGTCTCCCACCCGGAGTATGTCGAGGCCTCTAGCGGCAACGACATCGCCTTGATTCGACTGTCCGAGCCCTTGGACCTTTCGGAGGGGATTGGCGCCATGCCTATTCCACTTTTAGCTGCCAGCGATGCGTCGCGGTTGGCAGGCTCCGGGGTCCTCGCGCGGGTGAGCGGCTGGGGAACCTTGGAGTCCGGAGGCGACTCCCCGGACCACCTCCAAAGTGTTGAGCTTCCGATCATCCCAAACACAACCGCAGAGCGAATGGTCCGAAGGGAGCCCGGGTACAGCGACTGGCGCATCACACCCGATCAACTGGCCGCCGGATACGCCAATCTGGGCGGCAAAGACGCCTGCCAGGGCGATAGCGGTGGACCGCTGGTGGTCCCCAATGAAGAAGGCACCGGCTTTTTTCTTGCGGGCGTTGTCAGTTGGGGCATCGGTTGCGCCGAGCCCAATCTTCCGGGTTTTTATGCGCGGGTCACCGCCTTCACCGACTGGATTGAAGAAACGACGCAAGCGCCGGTGGTTGCCCTTCAGAGTCCGCGAGGCGAAGTCGACCTCAAAGGACAAATCACCCTATCGGCAAAAGTGGCCTCCGAGTCGGGCACCATCGAGCGGGTAGAGTTCATGCTTCCGAACGGAGAGCGCTTCGTAGACTATTCTGAACCCTATGAGATGGAATGGGATACCACCAAGATCTCCGATGGATTTGCAGTCTTCGAGGCCCTGGTCTTCGACGATCAAGACGTTTTGGGTCCTGTAGATCTTGTTGAAGCACTCATCTTAAACGGAGAAACTTGTCACACAGAAGTCGCCGCGTCGCCCACGCCAAACACGATTCCCAATAATGGGGTCAGCGAACTGGTGTCGACCATTGAGGTTGAAAACTCTGACCAAATCGTGGGCGCAGAACTCTCCCTAGAAATCCGCCACGAAGATACCCTTGAGCTGGCGATGTGGCTGATCTCACCGAGCGGAAACTACCACTCGATTTCAACCAGGGGTCAAAGGGACGATACCCGAATCTCCATCGTGAACCAGCCCATCGAAGGGACCCGGGGCGAACTCGCTTCTGGGACCTGGGAACTTCACGTCGTCGATTACTTTGCCAAGAACAGTGCATTTCCCACTGACGCCGGCACCCTCGAGTCATGGTCGCTCACGCTCGAGAGCGCATGCTACGATCCGGGCCCCGAGATCCCCGACATCGATATTGAATTGAGTTCGACAGAACGATGCGTAGGGCGAACAACCCCGGGCGCGTCTGGCTGGAGAAACTACAAAGACAAAGGATTGTATCTCAATGTCGACACCTCACACTGTGGGTACACTGTGACACCCCAGTATATAACCTCCATGGGAGGGGATGGATGGCACTGGACGGCTGAAGGGGCAACCTCCATCTATTTTCCCACCGCGACGGGGTTCCGCATTTACCTCGCCACATCGTTCAAGCCGGAAGAGGCTGAAGCCAAAAAATGGCACATCAATTGGGAAGCGCTTCCTGCCGATGTACCCGTTTTCGATCAATGCCACGGGCGCACGGAACCAGGCCAAACCAAATGGCTCCAATACGGTACCTCGGGCGTCTATACGGACATTGATACCAGTCTGTGCGGCATGGATGAGGTCCCGCTGTATTTCGCCTCACTGGGAGGCCTAGGCAGTCATTGGCGCGTCAAGGGTGAAACCGCGATTTACCGGCAAACCGAAACCAGCTTTCGAATCTACCTGTACGCCCCAGGGATGACGCCAGAAATGGCCAACGGATTGGGTTGGTACATCAACTGGTCGGCGGCCCTAGACGAACTTTCCTCGCCCGAGTTGTGCACAGGCCACACCGAAAGAGGGCATTGGAAAACCTATGGGAGCGGGTATTATGTCAACGTCGACACCTCTCGGTGCGGCTTCACCTCTACGCCCAACTACTTTACTTCCCTCCAAGGAAGCATCCACTGGAAGTCTCAGGGCGGTACTGCCATCTACCGCCCCACCGAAACAGGCTTTCGCATTTACGTCAAAGGCGCAGACGCCAGGCGCACCCAAGTTTACTGGAAGGCCTCTGCACAATAGGACACGGCTCGTGCCGCTTTCGGGAAGTTTCGAGCCACTGTCTCGAAACACCGAAGGCGGCCGGCTCGCCTCAAGAATTCGCCATATACATTGCGCACCCCGCCCCACCGACATCCGAATTGCGCACACGACAGCACCGCTTTTTTCACCAAAGAACCACATCGGCGCCGAAATGCACCCTTGATACGGGTTCTTGCTTGCGCGTATCATAACAATATCTGTTTCGGTGCAACGACTGCCGTTGGTCACGACCGGTAAAAACTAGAGATGGTATGCAAATTTTGCAGGGAACAAGCGAACCCCTTCGGGGAAAATCAGCTTGATCGTTTTGGGCAACGGACGCCCTCATGGAGGTGCGCAAGCGCACCTTTCGAGAAGATCCACTCCATCTAAGACCGTACATCAAACCGTCACCGGATTGGCGGTTTGTCTTCTTCTGTTGTCTTCGAAAGCCGTTGCCCAACCAAACGCATCTGCAACACAGTTTCGCGACATCCGCCCACACGCGCAAGAGCAAACGACCCGAGAGCATCTTCGGCAAGTTCGCGCTATTCTTCCGTCTGCTGAGCTCAGCGAAAATACCGAACCCCGCCTCTTTTTCTCGGTCATCCCTCCACTCGCTCGAGGGGGTGAATGGTTGCCCGGCCCCAGGGCGCTGTCGCCACGCCCTGGCGTAAAAAGCAGTCTTGCTCTTCGCTTTCGCGCTCTGGCATTTCGATTTCCGTGCCCATTTACGAAGCGACTCAACGCCAAGAGCAGCCGATTGCACCTTAGGGCCTCCTTTGCCCGCTTCGCCAACGAGGACTCTCAAGCGGCCTATGAAACGGATCTTTTGCCTACACCTTGTGATCCCTTCGCGTTTAGTCTCTTCCGAGTCCAGCCTAAAGCCCTGCACCACACGAAGATTAAAAAGAGGCGGGGGCGGTCCGCAAAAAACAAAAAAAGCGTACCCCAATTTCGGCTTTCAAGAGGAAGCCTCTTTCTATCCTTTGGCCCCGTTACGACCCGTTTCAAGGGCCTGCGCTTTGACATCAAAGCGGCCCACGAGCTGGTAGAAGACCGAGATGATCCAAGGCGCCGCCTAAAAGTCGCAGCATATCCTACAAACATGGACGGTTTTGTCGCCGGAACCGAGTTTCTGTTTTGGCCCTCATTTCTCAATGGCACCTTCTTGGAGGGGGACTTTGAAAACCCAAAGCTGTCACTGAGCGCCAAAGTGGATGTTGTCAGTCGCCAATTCCCAAAGGCACTCACCAGCGCGGTTGTCGGTGGTGCCCTCGGATGGCGGCCATTGGCGCAAGCACGCCTGGCCCTCGAACTCGGAAAGTCTCTGCACGACCTAAGACTTGTTGGAGACGGACTTGTGGTCGCCTTGGCCGCTGAAACGGGCTTCTAAAGCGCCACGGCGCATTCGGCTACTGAGTCGATCATTCGATAGGGGCTGCTTGGCGGGCTACGACGGCTCGCTTCTGGATGCGATCCACGAGCAACTCCCTGAACCATGCGTGGGCGCGGTCTCGGTGAATCTGTTCATGCCACATCATACACGCCTGAATCTTGGGCAGCGCGATCGGCGGATAAAACCACTCTAGATCGACAAGCTTTCGAACGGCCCCCACCAAACGATGCGGGACCGTGAGAAGCATGTCGGAGCGCGCGACCACAAAGAGTGCTGCCAAGCACTGGGGTACGCGCAGTGCGACACGTCGCTTGAGCCCCTGTGAGGTGAGGGTGTGATCGATTGGGTTTCGACTGCGACCTTCCGCTGAAATCAAGATGTGCTTCAGTCCAAGATAGGTTTCCAGACTGAGCCCGTTTCTCAGTGCAGGATGGTCCCTCCGAGCGACCACAACAAACTCGTCGCTACAGACTTTTCGTAGGCGAAGCTGACCGCTTTGAATCGGCTGGGACAAGAACACCAAATCCAATGTGCCGGCTTCCAGTTGTTCAGAAATGTCCCACACGCTCGGAAGAACGGTCACTTCCAAGCCCGGAGCCTGATGGGACACTTCCTCCAAGACTCCAGGTATGCAAACGAACTGACCATAATCAGACGCGATGATTCGAAACTGACGGCGACAACTCGTAGGTTCAAACGATCGATCGCTCTGAAGCGCCTGCTCCAGACATGCGAGCGCGTCTTTGAGCGGCCCTCGTAGAGCCTTCGCCCGATCGGTCAAGACCATACCTTGCCGTCCAGAGACCAGGAGCTTGTCCGAGAAAATCTTTCGAAGACGCCTCAACTTGTGACTCAGCGCCGACTGGCCTATGCCCAACAATGAAGCAGCGCGCGTGACGCCTTCCTCTTGTAGAAGAACGTTCAACGCAACCAAAAGGTTGAGATCAATGGAGGACAGAGCAATTTCGCAGCCGGCGGACCTGATCGAGAGACCTCTAGCGGTTCTGGCACGCCGCCCGAGCGCCCTGGCGTCGCTCGAGTTGTGATCATCCACCATGCGGTCTGTCTCTTCGCGGTTCAACCTGGATCGTCCTACACAACGTGATCACCATCGTTGAGGCCTAGTGTGCAATAGGCATGCCACGGTAAGAGCGGACACTTCGCCGGCCCAAAGACCCAGAGATGGTGTATGGGGATCTCGGAAAGTACCTCCACATGCCTCACACCGAGATCTAAAGGTTCCATAACCATCACAGGTCCAGGTACCGGCGAGCGTACGTATGTCGACCCCTCCAAGGGGAACGACATCGCCTTGATTCGACTGTCCGAGCCCTTGGACTTAGGCGCGGCGATCGGCGCCATGCCTATTCCACTCTTGACCGCCAGCGATGGCTCGCTGTTGGCAGGCTCCGGGGTCCTCGTTACCCGGCAGTCGCCTTTTTGAGCGCGCGGGCTACACGACGTCGAAGGGCCGGAATCGTGTTTTGTTCGAACCACGGATTTTTCTTCATCCAGATGTTGTTGCGCCCAGAGGGGTGCGGCAAAACGAAAAGCTCGGACCCATAACAACGCCACGCTTTCACGGTCTCGGTCAATGTACGTTTGCGCCGGTCTCCAAGAAAGTAGCGATGCGCGTATTGCCCGATCAAAATGGTGAGTTGAACACCTTTGAGTTCATTCCGAATTTTTTCCATCCACAACGTGGAACACTCGGGCCGGGGTGGAAGATCACCAGATCTTCCTTTGCCGGGATAACAAAACCCCATAGGAACAATGGCAAAATTCTTTGGGTCGTAAAATGCCTCGGGCGTCACATGCATCCACGCCCTGAGACGATCACCACTGGGGTCATTCCACGGAATGCCAGATGCATGCACCTTGGTTCCTGGCGCCTGTCCCACGACCATCACCAAAGACGAGCGGGCAAAAGACACCACGGGGCGAGGCCCAAGAGGAAGCTCGTTCTCACAAGCTCTGCACCCGCGAATCTCTTGAAGCAATTTGAGTTGAGCCACCGCCCCCCCTATCAACATCGAATGGCCGGCCGCGCCGACTCGAACCCACGGGCTATGGGCCGAACGCCGGCACACCAGGTATAGCGAACCACACCCGGCTCTATTTGAATGGTGCATTCGGACCGATCGACCTCATTGCCCTTGGGATCGATCCATAGCTCCGCCTCGCCTTCCCAGCACGTGCCCACAATATCCTCTAGGCGTTCCACCGGACAAACGTACTCGCTTATCCCGCGCTTGGCGAGCGCGTCACGCAGTCCCCGAAAAAGCCAGGGCCTCGGGACGTTCCTTTGCGAGGATCATTTGCCAACGCGGTGAAACCCGAGGCGCCACATCGTCTTGGGTGCATTTCATCACCATAGTCCTCGCTTGATGTGGATCACCACCGAGAGAAGAGAGCCAACCGCGCGCGCACCCACATCCCAAGGCAGGACTTCTTGGCTCTCGGTGCTGACCTTGATCAATACGCCGTTCGGAAAGAGCAGTTCCCGTGAAGAGGGCAGGTTCAACTGCGTCTGAAGATCGAGCAATCTTGTCGCGACCACGGACGTTTACCGTCGGCGCGAAATCCGTCCCTCCTGTGCGCGCATCCCAGGGCCTGCCCACATTGATCCGAATGGTCCCACAGACGCCACACTGCTGGCAGAATCAGACAGAGTCCGGTTCTCCTTGATCCCATCTACATCCCACGGTTCACCGCGGACATGCCGGTTTACGGTGTGGCATGCCGAATGCAATGCGAGCCTGCATCTTTGCTTGATCCCAGGAGGAGGGAAATCATGACTAGGAACTCCAAAAAAAACCATCAACCAAGTGATGTTCATCAAGGTCGAGGCGACCACGATGGCTACCGCAAGACCGCGGTCTTGCCGGCGGTCTTCTTGATGGCAGCAGCTTGTGCTTCACCCGAACCCACAACCGATAGTTTTACGCCCATCGTCGGTGGGGTAGACGCCAACATTATGGATTTTCCATGGCAGGTGTCACTGCAGAGTCCAGTCTCATCGGACGATGAGAAACCATTCCATTTCTGTGGAGGATCCATCATCGACAAGTTTTGGATCTTGACCGCAGCGCACTGTGTGGACGGCCTTCAAGAAGACCAACTCCGGGTCGTCGCCGGGTCCACAAAAGTCAGTGAATCCGATCGTGAAGGTCAAGTCCGCAACGTTTTGCGCATCGTCTCGCACTCTGAGTATACCGAAGCCTCCAAGGGGAACGACATCGCCTTGATTCGACTGTCCGAGCCCTTGGACTTAGGCGCGGCGATCGGCGCCATGCCTATTCCACTCTTGACCGCCAGCGACGCTTCGCTGTTGGCAGGCTCCGGCGTCCTCGCGCGGGTGAGTGGTTGGGGAACCTTGGCGTCGGGCGGCGACGCCCCGGACCACCTCCAAAGTGTTGAACTGCCGATCATCGAAAACGCGACGGCCGAACAGATGGTCCGAAGGGAGCCAGAGTACAGCGACTGGCGCATCACGCCGGATCAGCTGGCCGCCGGGTACGCCCATGGCGGCGGCAAAGACGCCTGCCAGGGCGATAGCGGTGGACCGTTGGTGGTCCCCGATGAGGAAGGCACGGGTTTTTTCCTCGCCGGCGTCGTCAGCTGGGGCATCGGGTGCGCTGAGCCAGGCATTCCGGGCTTTTATGCGCGGGTCACGTCGTTCACCGAATGGATTGAAAAAACCACCGAAGCGCCGGTGGTCGCCCTTCGGAGTCCACGAGGCGAAACCGATCTCAAAGGACAAATCACCCTATCGGCGAAGGCGGCGTCGGAGTCCGGTACCATCAACCGGGTAGAATTCATTCTTCCGAACGGGGAGAGCTTCGTAGATGACTCCGCACCCTATGAGATGCAATGGGACACCACCAAGGTCCCCGATGGATTTGCCGTCTTTGAGGCCCGGGTCTTCGATGATCAAGAGGTTTTGGGCCCCGAAGATTTTGTTGAAGCCCTCATCTTGAACGGAGAAACTTGTCACCATGAGGTCGCCGCATCAAACACGCCAACCTCCATTCCCAATGATGGCGTACGCGAACTGGTGTCGACCATTGAGGTTGCCCACGCGGACCAAATCGTGGGTGCGGAACTCTCCTTAGAAATCCGTCACGAAGACACCCTTGAGTTGGCCATGTGGCTGGTCTCTCCGAGTGGAAACTATCACGTGATTTCGACAAGGGATCAGACCGACGATACCCGCATCTCCATCGTGAACCAGCCCATCGAAGGCACCCGCGGAGAACGCGTATCCGGGACCTGGGAACTTCACGTCGTCGATTATTTCGCCAAGAGCAGCGTGTTTCCCACCAACGCGGGCACCCTGGAGTCATGGTCTGTCACGTTTGAAAGCACGTGCCACGACCCGAAGCCCGAAATTCCCGGTCATCCCGAGCTTGGATCCCTCGATCGCTGCGTAGGACGCAGCGAGCCGGGCGCGTCGGGCTGGAAAGACTACAAAGGCAAAGGATTGTACCTCGAGGTCGACACCTCCGACTGTGGGTACAAAGTGACCCCGCAGTATATCACATCGATGGGAGGCGCAGGATGGCATTGGGCGACTGAGGGTTCGACTGCGATCTATTTCCCAACTCCGACCGGGTTCAGCATCTATCTGGTGACATCGCTTACAGCGAAAGAGGCCGAGGCGAGAAAATGGCACATCAATTGGGAAGCATTGCCATCCGATGCACCCGATTTCGATCAGTGCCACGGACGGACAACACCCGGCGAAACCGCATGGGAGCAATACGGAAGCTCGGGCATCACGACAGTGATTGATACCAGCAAGTGCGGCATGGACGAAGTGCCCCTGTACTTCGCCTCACTGGGCGGCTTGGCCGGCCACTGGCGCGCAAAAGGTGAAACCGCGATCTACGAGCAAACCGACACCAGCTTCCGAATCTACTTGTACTCGCCCGGCATGACGCCACAAAAAGCCAACGGATTGGGATGGCACATCAACTGGTCGGCGGCCCCAGACGAGCTTAACTCGCCTTCCCTCTGTACCGGCCACACCGAAAAGGAAGACTGGAGACCGTACGGAAAAAGCGCATACTACGTGAATGTGGATACCTCTCGGTGTGGCTTCACCGCGACACCGGACTACTTTACCTCTCTTCAAGGCAGAACGCACTGGATGGCTCAAGGGGGAACGGCGATTTACTTTCCGACCGAGACAGGCTTTCGCATCTACGTGAAGGGTGCCGATGCTCGCCGGACGCAGGTCCTCTGGAAGGCGTCCCAGCGATAGAACAAAGACGAGCCCGAAAGTCGCTTTTCTGGCCTAGCAGGGTGTTAAAAAACACCCTGCTAGGGCTCGTCCAAGACGGCCTCGTCGTCGCCCGAGCCAAGGGGGTCTGCAGGTGAATCCTGATGAAACACGGCCCTCAGGATTCGGCGGGCTTGCGTCTTGAGCTCGTGCGAGGTGCTTAACAAGCGGCTGAGCGCGCTTTTGGAGAGCCGTACCCGCCCGATGAGGCGCAAGATGGGCCCATCTGGCCGGGCGACCCGCACCCACCCGTGGTCCACAACCACCCGTTGGTGGAGCCCCGCACGGGCCGTTTCTTCAGTGGTCCACCGCACACGGGCCCGGACGCCACTGCCCGAGACGTCCATCATCGCGCTTTTGACCTTCACCGCCAACACTTTGAGAAACGCACCCCGGGTAATGGCCTCGATGGCGCGTATCGCCACCGGAAGCCTCGCATCGCCAGGAAGTTCTGTTTCTGCCCACACCACCAGTTCTTCGCCCTCAATCTGGACCCGCGCCGAAGGAAGCGCTTCCACCGAAAGCGCACCGCCTCGGTCGAGGACGGTGTCCTTCGCACCAAAAACCGGACTCGGCGCGTCCGCCGACGCACATGCAGTCGCGCTCAAGAAAACCCACCCCAAAATGCGTTGGGGCCTTCCATTCGCAGTCCAAACAGTCATGGGTCTCGTATCGTTCGCAAAAGACCTATAGAGGACACCGGAGAAATTCAATGGTACCGCGGCGCACAAAACGCGATGGGCCGTAACCAGAACGGTTCACAAGGTGCGCAAAAGTCCCGAGCCCGGCCACCTCCCAGACAAACTTCTGCCCCTTTTTACAGAACGCTTGCGGGGCATAGAAGCTTTCAAAAACCATCTCGTCTTTGACCGGTCGAAGCTTTTTCTCAAAGTGACGGACCGTCTTCACCGGCTTTAAAGGACGCCATGGATCTGAGGATGAATCGATAAAGTAGTGGCGAAGTTCAATCGAGCCCCCACCCGATGCACACTTGAAAGCTGTCTTGTCTAGGGCGATGCGGAACCGAACTTGGTTGTTGGTCGGCCCCGATCGGCCGGTCACTCGGTAAAAGCTGATGGAAGCGGCTCGGGGGCTTTTTGGGCACGACGGACAAAACCAGTCCGCTTCGGTCCGATACGAAAGAGGCTGATATCGCCCACGAGCCTGAAGCACAACCTCCACCTTGGTGGGGTTTTCAAAACGGGTGCGGCCAACCGGGCCCCTCAAGATTGCGTCCTTGTTTCGCCGAGGTTCTCGATTCTTGCAGACGTCAAACAGCGCTCGAACCCTTGCGAAGCGCTCCGGCGAAAGCGACGGATGGAGATCAATGACTTCATCGTTCAAGGTCCATCGGCCCCGCGCATCGGAGGCTTCAATCTTGAGTACGGGTGCAGGCCCACCAGACCGAAGCGCACATGCCGCCCAAAGTGATGGATACCGGCGAATGAACTCGAGGCGACCATCAGGCTTTTTGGTAAGAGCTGCCTCAGGCCCCACCGGGGGCAATCGCCACGCACACCCTTGGGGCGCCCCCAGCACGAGGTGCACCCACAAGACAAAAGTGTTCATGCGCCGCTTCGCTCCTTGAGGCACGAACGCCCCCAGTGAAGAGCGCGCAGGTAAAGCGCGTCCAGTTCTCCTATGCGCCTGGCACCTTTGGCCTCACGCAAGCAGCGACACACCTGGGGCGCAAAACCTCTGGTCTTCACGCCCTCCAGCTCGAGCGTCTCGAGGCGCTTGTCAAGCCGGCGGCACTGAGTTCTGTCGGGCGATTTCAGATCTTCTTTGAGCCGAAGGCGCATGCCGCGTAAGACCTTCTGGCGAAGAGGCATCACCGATTTTTTTCCGCGGGCGGCCGGCAGGCGAACCCGAAGCCCATCCCAAAGGGCAAAGTCGTATAGCGATGCCCGAAGTTCCGCTCGAACGGCGGCGGCAGAACCCACAGCCAATTCGACCGATAGGTGTCGCAAGAGGTCGCGGGCAACCCGCTTTCCTTGTCCCTTGGAACCATAAAGCGACTCGAGCGCAAAAACTGCGCGCTTTGGCGTCTTCTCATCGCGAGGCACATGCTCAAAGACCAGCCTCAGACAACGCCCACAGGGGGGGCCGCCGGCGAGATAGGCCCATTCCTCATCCAAAAGACGAGAATCGCTGACAAAAAGGGCGGCCATCCATCCGAGCCTCCGCTTGGACAGCGAAGCAGCAGGGTACCGGTCCACCATCCAGCGCCGAAGCTTTCGCCAGTCACGCGCGCTGTCTTTCAGCTTCTCGGCCACCTTGAAGTGGACCCAATCCGGTTCGATGCGCCCAACTTTTTGGAGCCGTTCCATGGCCTTCAAAAGCGCATCTTCAGATCCACCTTTTTCGAATCGAAGGCGAGCCATACGAGCCCAGACCTCCATCAGAGGGATATAAGGCAACATGGCGTCTCGAACCAGAGCGATTCGGTCAACAAAGACCTTGGTCTCCCTCAGGGGCTGGCGCGCCATGGGGCGATAACTCGCCTGAGCAAAATCTCGCCATAGACGGGTGCGCTTATTCGCAAGATATCGCGACACCCGGCCAGGAATGTCTTCTTCTGGTTCGTCAGGTGCCGGCGTCCAACTTTCGAGCTTTGGCGAAATGACCCCCGACCACAACGATTCGTTTAAGGCCTCGAGCAAGGGCGTAGGGCGAACATCGATTTCGGCGCACGCCACAATGGCCTGTTCGAGCACCTGCTTCCGCTTCAAAAAAGAAGCTGCGGTCAAACCAGGCGTGTCCCGGAAGGTCTCTATCCACCGTTCACATGCTTTGGGGTCCTCAAAAGTGTCCTGGGCGTACGCACGGCATTCGCGCGCTTCAGCCTCTTGGTCAAACACGACCTCGAGCCAACTGGTGCATCCCGATGACCCACACGATGTTTGGTGCGCACGCACGTCATCACGGGACTTACGCACCCGCCGACAACGCTCCACAACGCTTCGTTCCACTTCAATCTTGTTGAGGGTCTCCTTCGTACGGACCCTAGCCTCCACTTCAACGCCACAGAGCTCACAGATCTTCGCGTTGCAAATGGCCCCTGCCGCGCGCTTGGCATCTTCCTCGTTGGCGCCCTCGCCTTCACAGACGAAAACGTGGCCTTCGTGGGTTCGCCGATCGCCCTTTTTGGCCCAATGAGGAACCGCGCGCTCGAAACGAGTCCCGGAAGCACCCGCGTCCGGATAGCCCCGGCCACCAGCACAGGCCCAAAGCAAAAACGAAACCCACACGGCCAGAGCTGTCCTCGGATGCATGATTTTCATCCTAAAGCTCGCCCGTATAGATCCGAACGCGTCCGACTGGTACGGGTGAGCGGAGGGAAACCGGTGGACCGAATGGATCTCGGCCCTGGCCCCATAGCGTCGGCTTGGGCGCGAGGATGCATGAAGCACAAGATCGACCCAGCAGATCCGTTGGATTAGGCGCGAATCTGCTCCGCCAGATACGGCGCCGAGCCCACCTGCTCAATGAGTGAAATCTGCGTCTCCAGCCAATCGGCGTGGCGCTCTTCATCCACCAAAATGCCCTCAAAAAGCTCGCGGCTCCCGTTGTCCTGAAAACCACGGGCAAGCTCAACCCCTTCGTTGAGGAGTAAAATTGCGGCCTTTTCGAGCTCGAGGTCCAAGGTGAACTGCTCGGGAACCGTCTGTCCCACGTTCACTTTGCCCAGCCTTTGAAGATTGGGCACACCCTCGAGATAGAGGATTCGCTCGATCAGCCGGTCGGCGTGTTTCATTTCATCGATGGATTCTTCGCGGATCTTCTGACCCAGACGGGCGTACCCCCAGTTGTCGCACATGCGGCCGTGGATAAAGTACTGGTTGATCGCGGTCAGTTCACCGGTGAGAACTTGGTTGAGGTGCTCGATGACTTTCGGGTGTCCCTGCATGACCCCTTGGGGTCTAATCTGAACGACGTGACCGAGACAAGCTTACGAGCGGGGCACCATCCTTTTGGGGGTGTCCGAGCCCTCGCTCGAGCATTTTTCGAATCATTTGTTTGCACGACCCGCAGTCCGACCCCGCGCGACACGCGCCGGCCACTTGATCGACCGAGCGCGCACCACCTTTGATCGCCGAGTCGATGGCAGAGTCAGGAACCCCGTGGCAGCTACATACGATCATGATGGGGGTTCCTCCGATTCATAGCGTTGATATTGAGAATGATAATCAATTCGGCAGCGATTGCGTATCAGGATTTACACCTTAATTGGGTTGATTCTGAGAATCCCCATCCGCCGTATTCTTTATTATTTCAGACACATATCGCATTTTGGAGCAGACTGTAGGTCGCGCGTCCGCATCGACGCCAGAGCCCCAGACCGGCGTCAAAGACTTCTTGCCTTCTCGAGGTGAGGTGGCGTAAACCCAGGGTAGTCGACTGAGCAATGCGTCGAGCGAGCCGCTTCATGCGCGGCCCAGGCGGCGTCCATCCTGTAACCAGGGCCAAACCTGTTCGTTTCGATTCACGAGTCCGCCATGGATCCCGTCCGAGATTTTGATCACCGCACCTCGCGCTGGCTCGCGCTGGCCGTTTTCTCCGCCTATCTTGGCTGGACCGCCTACGCCATCGGCCTTCGCAGTGAGCACGTGGTGGTCAGCGTGTTGTTTGTGGGGTTGTTTTGGGCGGGTGAAAAAACGGCCCGTTTCGCTTTTCTGGCCCTCCCCTTCGTCGTCGTCGGCTTTGCCTACGACAACATGCGCCTCCTCCTTCCCCTCCGAGGAGAGATCCACGTCGCGGACCTCTACCGCGCAGACCTCGAGTGGTTCGGGATCCAGGGTGACAGCGGGCCCGAAACCCTCCCCGCATACTTTCAGGCCCACACGAGCCCGCTTTTGGACTTCCTTTGCGGACTGGCCTATCTCACATACCTCGGCGAATCCTTCCTCGCTGCCATCTGGTTTTACTTTCGAGACCGCGCGCGGCTCTCTCGCCTGGCCTGGGCGTTTTTGCTGGTCAACCTGCTCGGCATTGCCACCTACATCCTCTACCCGGCAGCCCCCCCGTGGTACGTCGAACAACACGGCCTCGGGCCGGCCGTCCTCGACGCGGCACCCAGCGCCGCGGGCGCCGCCCGGTTCGATGAACTGCTCGGAATTGGATACTTTTCTGCCTTTTATGCACGCAACGCCAACGTCTTCGGCGCCATGCCATCACTTCACTGCGCATACCCCACGATCGTCTTCGCCACCACCCTCAGGCTTGGCTATCGGTACAGCATCCCCGCCTTTTTGTACGCCCTCTGGGTGGCCTTTTCAGCCGTCTATCTCGGACATCACTACGTGCTTGATGTTCTGGCTGGCATTCTTTACGGCTTTTTGGCATACGGCGCGGTTGTCGCGGTTTCGTCCTGGCGAACCCGATCATCGAGACCTACGGCCCTCGAACGAGATAAGGAGCTTCCCACATGCAATACTTCGGCGACTGGCTGACGGGGAATCTCACTGCCGCAGGACGGATCTGGGGCGCCTTGGCCCCGGCGCTGCTCCTCGGCTCGTATTTTATGGTTGGACTCGTCGCCTATATGTTCCGGGTCGCCGTACGAGGCCGCTACCATGACGCCGAAATCGAGGCGCGGGGGGCCAGCGCGCTCATCGGCATGGGTGCACGTTCGTACTTCGCGTGGGTGACCAGACCGCTGTGGGCCGTTTTTAAGAAATTCGACATTCCTCCTAACGCGGTCACCACGCTTTCTGTTTTCCTCGCATCCGCCGCGGGGGTGTCGATAGCCGTGGGCCGCTTTTCCCTCGGCGGCTGGCTCTACCTCTTTGCCGGGACCTGCGACTTCATCGATGGGCGCTTAGCCCGTGCGACGGGCCAAGCCAGTCCCGCCGGAGCCGCCTTGGACTCGGTGCTCGACCGATACGCCGAATCCGCGGTGCTGGTCGGATTGGCTTGGTACTACCGCGAATCCTGGGTTCTGCTGGCCGTCCTGGCCACCCTGGTCGGCTCATTTTTGGTTCCCTATATCCGCGCCCGCGGAGAAGGCCTTGGGGTCGAAGTCAAGGTGGGCCTCATGCAGCGCCCAGAGCGCTTGGTCATGCTGGGCATAGGTGTCGCCTTCAGCCCCATCATCGAGGCCATCCTCGTCCCGTCCGAAACCCAACCGATCCATCGCCTGGCGGTCCTGACCATCGTGGGCCTGGCCATCACCACCCAGCTGACCGCCATCCGTAGGCTCTTTCACGTCCTGGCCGAACTCCAGCCTCAAACCACATCGCGGTGGAATAAGCTCACCGGCAAGGGCAGCATCTTGCGCAACATGGTCGCGGCCTTCGTCGCCACCGCCTTCGACTTTGTGACGGTTGTCGCCTTGGTCAATCTTTTGGGTGTAGATCCAAGGCTGGCCACGGCCCTCGGCTGCGTTGTGGGCGGAGTCATCAACTTCTCAATGAACCGTGCGTGGACCTTCGGCAGCTCAGGACCGGCCATGACCCAGGCTTGGCGGTACGGATTTGTCAGTGCAAGCAGCGCCCTTTTGAACAGCGGAGGCGTCACCGTACTCCTTTTCCTTCCCGGCCTTGACTATCGCATCGCGTGGTTCGTTGCGCGCGGCGCCGTGTTCATTGCGTGGAATTACCCCCTCCACCGCGACTATGTGTTTTCCGAAAACCGCCGCAACCCACTCAACGAAGTAGACCTCACGGCGGCCTGACGAAAGAGCAAACCCGAGGGGGAGCGTGTCTACACCGGAACAAGTTAGCCGGCTGGCAAGAGCCATAGAGTCCACCTTGGGCGAGGTCGCCAAGATCTCGGTTCGGCGACCTTTTTTGGCGCTGGCGGCCGTCCTTGCCGTGACGGCCATCGCTTTGACCCAAGCAAGAAACCTCAGGCTTGACGCTGACCTCGCCTCACTCCTGCCCAAGTCCTTTCCCAGCGTTCAAGACCTCGAAAAACTCAAGGCTCAGTTCGGGGGCGTAGGTTACGTCGCGGTCGTAGCCAAAGACGCTGAACCGGAAACACTCAGGCAATTCGCCCGAGACTTGGCGCCCAAACTCGCGCAGCTCCCAAGCGTGAGCTACGTGGACTATCGACGCCCAGACGAGTTTTTTCGAAAGCGGGCGCTCTACTATCTGGAGCTTGAAGACCTCGAAGACATCCAAGATCGAATCGAGGCACGCGCGCACTACGAGCGCAAACGGGCCAACCCTCTCTTGGTCGATCTCGAAAACAATGAGCCACCGTCACTCGACTTTTCGGACCTAGAAAAAAAATACCGAAAAGGATCCCAAAAAAGCTTCGCCCGCTTCGAAAAGAAGGAAAGCTACTACCTGGACCCCAAAGCCAAACTGGGTGTGCTTTTGGTGAAACCGGCGAGCCTCGCATCCGATTTGAACTTCGCAAAGAAGGTCATCGAAGAAGTCCAAAGTGTCCTCAATGAAGTCGACCTTAAAGCCTACGACACAAATCTTTCGGTCGCCATAGCGGGCCGATACAAAAAGAAAATCGATCAGCAGCACGCCATCGAACGCGACCTTAGATTGGCTTCTCTCATTGCGCTGTTGTTGGTCGTCTTCTATCTTGCGCTCCACTTTCGCCGCATCATCGCAGTGCTACTCATCATGGTCCCTCTCATGGTGGGGCTGAGCTGGACCTTCGGATTTGCCGCGCTCGCTTTCGACACCTTGAACATTCTGACGGGCTTCGTGGGAGCCATCCTCATTGGCCTGGGTATCGATCACGGAATTCACCTTCTTGGCCGCTACGAGGCTGAACGCGCTTTGGGAAAGGACCCCGAGGAGGCCATCCGCATCAGCTTCACACGCACCGGGCGTGCGGTCATCCTTGCTGCGGCAACCACAACCGTGGGGTTTTTGGGTCTCAGCGTTTCGGAGTTCCGAGGTTTCCGCGAGTTTGGCATCGTCACCGCGCTGGGCATGCTTTTTGTCGTGCTGGGTTACACGCTGACCCTCCCCGCGCTTCTATCGCTTGCTTCCCGGATTCGATCCCATGCGCCTCACAAGCGGGCTGGGGTTTTTCATCGATACGCCACAAGCATTCCGAAATGGTCGCCCGCGATTTTCTGGCTGATCAGCATCGCCTTGATCGCGGTCATGACTCAGGCGCGGGGCGTCCGCTTCAACTACGATTTTGCCGCACTTGATGAGAGCGAGATTCCGTCGTACCAGCTCGATCGCGTTGTCAACCGCGTGCTCGGGCGTTCCCAAACGCCGATCGTCCTACTCACCAACCAAGAAAAAGACGAAGACCTCGCTGCCGATGCGGTCCGCAAACGCTCCGAGGCCTTGGGCCCTGCGTCCGGGGTCGATTTTGTCATTTCAACCCGAGACCTGGTCCCTGAAGAGCAAGAAGAAAAGTCCGAAGTCCTAAGCGAGATCAACACAACGCTCCAAAAAGTTGATCCCGACCCCCTAGAAGAAAAGCAGCAAGAACAGCTGGCTCGAATGCTCAAACTCACCGCCCAGCCCCCGTTTACCAAGACGGACTTGCCCCAAGAGATTCTGAGGCAGTTTGAGCCCGACAACAAAAAAAGCCAAGGCGGCGTTGTGCTGCTGTTCCCCTCCATCAGCCTAAGCGACGGACAACGCATCCGCGACCTGGCGCGGGAAGTGCGCGAGGTCCCGCTCCCGGACGGACGCACGGTGTCCGCGGCCGGAGAAGCCATGGTGCTCGCGGACATCCTCGACATGGTCTTTCGAGAATCACCCGTTGCCGTTTCTTTCACGCTCGCGTTGGTGTTCTTGTCCCTGTGGGCCTTACTCGGGCACCTCGGTCGCGCGGTTCTTTGTTTTGTACCCGCCCTTTTGACCATTTGTGCCACCCTCGGTCTGCTCCCACTGGTCGGCGTCAAACTCAACTACCTCAACATCGTCATGATCCCCGTATTGTTTGGCATCGCCGTCGACGCGGGTGTCCATCTGGTCGTGCGAGGAACCACCACCTTAGACGAATTAGAAGAAGCCATTCGCGACACCGGTCACGCCGTTTGGGGATCTACACTGACCACCGCCATTGGCTTTGGTGCGCTCCTTCTCACCCGGCACCCGGGCCTTCGCTCCTTTGGGCAGCTCGCGCTCGTAGGCCTTTTGGCCAACATCGTGGCCTCCCTCATTTGGCTCGTCTCACTTTTGGGGCTCAGGCATACCCGGCGCCGACGTCTGGCGGGCGCAGGCCTTTTCGATAGCCTCAGGGCAAGAATGGCAGGTGACTTTGCAACCGTATGGGGCGCAGGTTATGCCCCAGTGGCCCCCGGAACCTTCGGAGCTTTTGCCGCGCTGCCCTGCGCCTGGATCCTCTCAAACCTCGACTGGCCATTTCGGGTCCTCATTTTAGGGGTGGGCACCATCCTCTCCATATGGGTCGCGCATCGCTACGTTCACGGAAACCCAAAAGACCCCGACCCCAGCGAGGTCGTACTCGATGAATTTATTGGAGTCTTGTTGGCTCTTGCGTTTGTTCCTTGGACCTTAGTCTGGGTCGTGGCTGGCTTTGGGCTCTTTAGGCTTTTTGACATCCTCAAACCCGGTCCAGTGGGCATCATCGACCGAAGCATGAAAAATGCAGCGGGAATCATGCTGGATGACGTCGTTGCGGGGCTCATGGCTGGCCTCCTGCTTATGGGTATCAACCTGATCGGACACAGTCAGGGCCTGTGGTGAGCCCTGCCTACCCTAGGGGCTGTGAGGATCTCTAGTCTTTGAGGTCCAAGGTCAGCGCGTTTTCTTGCTCTTTGCTCAACGCACACTCAACCCGAACGGCTTCGTGGTCCACGCCGACCAGGCACGGGGTCTGCCCTTTACAATCGAACTTCAGATATTGGACGGAGGACAGTCGTTCGTCTCCGACCTGAGACGCATCGTAAGTCGCGTACACCCGGCGCCCCTCGCCAAAGCCTACGTAGACGTGTTTCGGAAGTTCGCGCCACGCGCGAAGTTTTTGGTCACGAAGCTCGGGTTTTTCAATCTCGATGAGGAGAGTGCACCCAAGCTCACCCGGGCCACCCAACAGCCCGTTGTAGGTATCCAATTCGTGCTGAATGTCAGCCTCCCGAACGATGCGCTCAGCCCGCATCATCTCCTGGACTTGGTAACGAACCGTTTCTCTGTTCTCGAAAAGGAAGGTAAAACAATCACCGAGATGAACTCTGCGTGGAGCCTTGACCGCCATCACCTGGCTGCGAATCTTCTCGCGGGTTTCGCTGTACGTGACAAAATCGACAATGTCTTCGCGACGAACTTTCCTCACGAATCGCCTCCCTCAACGCCAAGCTGTTCTTCAAATCCGTCTGTTCGATAGGCCCGCGCCAACACACTCATCGGATGCAGCGCTTTTTTTCCCGCATGTTGCGCGAACTGAAGCGCTGCCAACGGGCATTCCGTGACCCAAAGCGACGCCTCTGCCGCTTGCATTTCTTCAAAGGCGCGCTTTCCCGCGCGCTGGGAGCCTTCGAAACCCTCGACTTTCATGGCGTAGGTTCCGTCGTGGCCAGAACATTGCATGATGGTCTTCGGGACCACGCCCGGAATCTTCCGGAGGAGGTCCCTTCCCTTGAAGCCCACACCTTGGGCCCGAAGGTGGCAAGGCGCATGGTACGCAACCGGTCCCGATGGCTTGCTGCGAAAATCAGTTGAAAAACGAGGTTCGCGGCGAATACCCCAAAGAAATTCACCGACATCCTGAACGCTTGAGGCCAAAACGACCGCTCGCTCTCGATCGCGGCCGTCTAGAAGCTCTGGGTGCTCTCGGCGCATCACCATGCTGCATGTCGGATTGACAGCAAGAACTTTCGCCCCCCGTTCCACATGCGGAAAAAGCAGATCCAAGTTGTGCGCAGCGTTCCGACGCAGGCTTTCGAGATCACCTTGCTCCCAGGACGGCATGCCACAGCAGCGTAAGCCCTCTAGGCACACCGTTTGGATCTGATTCTTATCGAGCACCTCTAGGACATCGCGTCCGATTTGAGGTTCGTTGTGCTGAACGTAACACGTTTGAAATAGAACCGCCTCGGCCTCGGCACCCGTTTGTGCGCGACCTTCTTTTTGAGCCCAAACATCAAAGGCTTCGGGCGCGAACTCTGGAAGCAATTTCTCCCGATGTATTCCGATGAACTTCTCCATCAACCATCGGTGGGCAGGGACTTTGTTCAACGCATTCGCAAGCCCTAGACTCATTCTGGCCATCTGGCCGGCCTGATCCGGGTCGGCGAGCATTCGATCTCTTAGACTTGGAGCTTCCTTTTGCCGACGGATGGCCTGGTGACGATGGACCAGCTTCGGGAAATCGAGCCGGTATTCATGCTGGTCGCGCTCGGTATAGGGGCACTGGACCTCGCAAAGCTTGCACTGAAAACAAGCCTCTACGACTTTTTGGATCTCTTGGTCCTGAAGCCCGCGCACATCACCGTCATGGACCTCGTCGAGAAAGCGAAACAGATGGGGAAAGCTGTCGCAAAATTTGAAACACATGCGACACCCGTGACAGATCTCAAAGGTCCGCCGCGTTTCTTCATCTAAAAGAGCCGGATCCCAGTAGGCCTCCTCCGTGGGATCGTAGGTCAAGGCCCCGGTAGGTTGATAAGAAATGTTCTTGGATGGGTCCCCTGTGGCCAAAGAGATCTCCTTCGCAGGCCAGGCTCCGGCGCCGTGCACCAAAGACATGTGGGAGGCAGCCGCCAGCCTCACGCGAAAGCGGGTGTCTGTCCCGCCCGATTTCGCGTGGAGGCATGGCTGGCTTGGTGCCCATGGTCCGGCCGCATAAGGGCTGTCTTAGGTGACGATTTCCAGCATCTTCTGGAACCGGCCGGCGTGAGATTTCTCAGCTTTGGCTAAGGTTTCAAACCAATCGGCAATCTCGCCGAAGTCCTCTTCTCGCGCGGTCTTTGCCATTCCCGGGTACATGTCGGTGTACTCGTGGGTCTCACCGGCGATGGCGGCCTTCAGGTTGAGAACCGTGTCCCCAATGGGTTCTCCGGTCGCCGGATCCCCCACCTGCTTGAGGTAGTCTAAGTGACCATGGGCATGACCGGTTTCTCCCTCAGCGGTCTCCCGGAAATTGCTGGCGACCTCCGGGTAACCCTCTACATCTGCCACCTTGGCAAAGTAGAGATAACGCCGATTCGCTTGGGACTCGCCCGCGAATGCCGCCTTGAGATTGTCGTGGGTTTTGGTGCCTTTTAGGTTGGCCAAGGTGAAGCCTCCTCCTTGTGGTTGGGTCGTAGGGTCATCTTCCGGTGGCATCGCCCTTGTCTTGGGCTCGGTGCCACGCCCCACCCCCTAGCACAACCCCGGTTGCCGGTCTTCGCTATTTGGATCTCGGCCTCGGGCTGAACCCTAGCCAAATCCCCCCAATGCCTATCGGCCCAACAAGAGCAGCGGTCCCTCGTCGCGAAACCTTTCTCCCGCGCAACAACACCCCCAGATCCGTTCTTTGGGGTCCGGCCCGGCAAAGCCGGCCCCGCCGTGCTTCACACCCAACGCTCTGCACGCCGCGGTCCACGCTCGCCCCAGCGAGGCATCCGGCAGTCGACCGAAGGAAAAAAGTGGAAGGCCCGGCCACTTTGACCGCGTGTAAAAGTCCATGCTACTCGGCCCGTCATCCCAACTCTTGGGAATGCACGAAATCGGGGAGGCGCACTCATGCACACCAGAAAATCTCTTTTGGCTGGACTGGCAACGACCGGACTGCTCTTGGCATGCCACACCAAAGGTACCGAACCGGAACCGACTCAACAAACTTGGGAATCGGGAACACTGCGTTTCAGTTTGGCTGTGCCTGGGTCACTCGACGTCGATGTTGCGCTTGTACAATTTGTCGTCACCGCAACCGATGGCGCCAGCCAATCGGCCACCATACCCCTTGAAGCCGAACGCCTTCCCGAAGCCGTAAGCGAAGCGCTCGCAGGACTTCCCTTTGCGGACTGGTTCGTGGTGCTCAACCCTGGCGACTACCGAGTCGACGCCATCCCGCTCAATGGGCAAGGACAGCCGTCAGAGGACTGCGGCACAGCCAGCGGAGAAGCACGCGTCGAGGCGTCCATGACCACCGAAATCGTATTGGTCTCTACCTGCAGAGGCGGAGCCAGCGGAGCATTGGACACAGTCTTGGTCTTCACCGAGCCCCCCTTCATCGAAGAGCTCGCCTTCCTGCCCAGTAAGTTTATCTGCCAAGACGAAAGCACCGCACTCACGGTGACCGCGACCGTCAGCTCTGAGGACGCCGACCTCACCTGGGCGTGGTCTGTACTCGAAGGGCCCGACAACACCGACTCAACCTCCTACTGTTTAGGGTCGAACGGCGCGCAGGCGGAGTTCTCCGCAGTGATGCCCGGAAGATACATGCTCAAGGTCGAAGTCAGCAACGGCGTGGGCATCACGGATTTGAGCTTCCCCGTATACGTGTCGCCCTGCGGCCTGCCCGCCACCTGCCCCGGAGACGCCGTCGGCGACCACCCGGTCACCGAGGGACGCTGCGAGTGTTCTGGGGGTGAAGGCGAAGGCGAGGGAGAAGGTGAAGGCGAGGGAGAAGGCGAAGGCGAAGGCGAGGGAGAAGGTGAAGGTGAAGGCGAGGGAGAAGGCGAAGGCGAAGGCGAGGGAGAAGGTGAAGGTGAAGGCGAAGGCGAAGGCGAGGGAGAAGGTGAAGGTGAAGGCGAGGGAGAAGGCGAAGGCGAGGGAGAAGGTGAAGGTGAAGGTGAAGGTGAAGGTGAAGGTGAAGGTGAAGGCGAGGGAGAAGGTGAAGGTGAAGGTGAACCGGAAATGCTCCCCGTACTGGGAAGCTTTAACAATGGCATGTCAACCAATGGGGCCGGCGGGGAAAATGGCGTGGCCATCGATTCCCAAGAGGGGTGTGGCCCAGGCAATGGAACATCAGCACAGATGAGCCATGTCATGTCCGGGGGTCTCGAAGACAGCGGATATGCGACGTTCACTTACGACGTACAAGAAAACCAGGATTGTGGGTTCCAGTTCGCGGCCCTGTTTATGGGTCTGAGCGGTGAGAACTTTCCATCCACCGATGTCAGTCCGTATTCGATGCTCCGGTTCTGGGTCCGAGGAAAGACCGGGGGAGAGTCGTTTCACGTTTCATTTCGAGGAGGACCCGATCCGTGCCTGCCCGGTACCAATCGAGCGACCTACCCCGTGGTGGCAACCTCATCGTGGCAGCCAGTCACGATACCCTTGAGCATGCTTGATTCGTCGGTCGAAGGCTGCCCGTTTGCCACAGAGGAGACCCCCGGGAACCTCGTCCGGCTCATGGGCGTTTCGTTCGTCGTCGAAACGCTCGGCACCGGGGGGCTTGACTTCGATCAAATTGAATTCTCGAACTAAGCGGGTCTCAAGGCGGGCCGAACCGACCGTCGTGCGGAGCCAAGCGCTGCGGTTAACACTGAGCCGAAGACGACAGAAGGCAAACGATCAGCCGAAAAATCCGCGGGACCAGAGCTGGCCACCGGCCAGGACCCAACCGCAAAGCAGTGACCGCTGGGCAAAAAGAGCCCCTGTTATCAACCACTTTCGGATTCTCTCCTGGAATGTCCGGAGGGCGCTGAAATGGGCAAAAATTGGCTGGGCATCCCCGCACCGGCGCACTATAACTTTCCCGTGAATCGGGCCGCGTTTGGCATCTGTGCGGCCGGGATCGCGGTATGGGTCCCGCAGCCAGAGGCCACAGCTTTTCCTTTCGTCCGTGCCAGTGTCGCTTCCGTAGCCCGCCACGCACCATGCGAAGGCGGCCCTGCGCGCAGCAAGACGGTGGTTCGCGGCGACTCCTTTTGGACGGCCCTCCGGTCGATGACCGTTCACCCCAAAGACATTCAAAGCCTGTATGGGGCGTTGCGCAAGCACTACGATGTTTCGGTCATCCGTCCCGGTGCGCGATTTCGGGCAGGCCAAAACAAAGATGGGCGCACGGTGTGGTTCCGACTGCGAGCGACACCGCGAAGCCGAATGGCCCTGTGCGGTCGCAGGCTGGCGAACGGGCGATGGGGGGTTCGAGCCGTCGAACTCCCCACCCACACCGAGACCAGCCACGTTCGCCTGGTTCTCAAAGGCTCCCTCGGGCGAACGGTGCGCGCCAGCGGGCGTGATCCTGGGCTTGGTTTTCTTATCGCTGAGCTTTTTTCGGGGCATGCGCGGTTGCTGCGACGTGCCGGAACCCGGCTCGACGTTCTGGTCGAAAAAAGATTCATCGAGGATGAATTTGTCGACTACAAAAAGATTCTGGCAGCAGAGCTTCGAACCCCTGACAACGATGTCCTGAGGGCGTTCTTTTTTGAACGAGACCAAAACCGTTCAGGCTACTACACCGAAGAAGGGCGTCCCGTCGCCCAAAGCTTGCTCGAAAAACCCATTCGAAAAGGCCGCATGACCAGTGGCTTCGGGATGCGTGTTCACCCGGTCCTTGGTACACCACGCCTACACCAAGGCATCGACTATGGCGCCGCCCAAGGCACGGGGGTGCGCGCAGCCGCCAAGGGCGTGGTGCAATACGCCAGACGCAAGGGACGACTGGGAAAGGTGGTGTCGCTCCTGCATGCCAACGGGCTGGTCACCCGCTATGCTCACCTGAGCCACTTTGCGCCGGGCATTCGAGAAGGCTCACGCATCGACCAAGGGCAATTCATCGGCTTTGTGGGGCAGACGGGGCTCGCCACGGGCGCCCACCTTCATTTCGAGGCGCTGGTCCACGGAAGGCATATCGACCCGAGGTCGCTCGCCAATGCCCCCGCTCCGCCGCTCGAAGCCCACGAGATCGAAGCCTTCCAAAGAACCATGTTTCGTCTGCTTGCCGCGCTTCAAACTGAACCCGAAGCGAATGCCGGCAAAGCGAAGTCTTAACCAAACAAGGAGAGCGAGCTTGAAAGTCTACCTCGACGCCGTCCGCGAAGTCCTCACGAAGGGGACCCGTAAAGAGAACCGAACCGGCGTGGATACCATCTCAACGTTCAACCTCAACTACGAGATTGACCTCGCCGACGGATTTCCGCTCCTCACCACCAAAAAAATCTCGTGGAAAAACATCGTTGTCGAAAACCTCTGGTTCCTTTCCGGAGAACGGCACATCGGTCTGCTCAAAAAACATGACTGTAAGTTTTGGGACCCCTGGGCCGACGAAAACGGCATGGTCCCGAGCGCCTACGGCAACTTTTGGAGACATTTCCCCGTCATAGGCACCGACAACCGTCCGAGATTCAATGACCAGGTCCGATGGGTTGTCGAGGAACTTCAAAAAAACCCCATGAGCCGGCGCCTGGTCATCAGCGCCTGGGCCCCAGAGAACGCACAAAACAGCGCCCTTCCTCCTTGCCATGCCCTCTATGTACTCAACGTGCAAACCGACAAAAACGGCGCACCCCGCCTTTGTCTGCACCTCACCCAAAGAAGTTGCGACATTGGACTCGGCGTACCTTACAACATCGCGGGCTACGCTCTGCTCTTGACGCTGTTTTCGCGCTTTAGCGGCATTCCTGTCGGCTCCTTCGCCCACACACTCATCGACGCCCACATCTACACCAAAAAAGCCGATGGCTCGATGGCGGAATTTGATCATGTTCCAGGACTGACGGCCCAACTGGAGCGCTCGCCCAGGGCCCGACCCACCCTGACCATCAGTCCAGACATCAAGAAACTGGATGACCTGAAGCCCCTCCTTGAAGCAGACACCGACACGGTTCTCGAACATTTCCAACTGAGCGGCTACGATCCCCACCCCGCCATCAAACTCAAAGTCGCGGTGTAAGCCGACACCACGGAATGGAAGTTCACCGTGCTCGAAAAGCAAAAATGTTCTCTGCCCGTACGAGGCATCATCGCCGCCGTGTCCCCAGAAGGCGTCATTGGGGTGGACGGCAAGATTCCCTGGCATTATTCGGGTGATCTTCGGCGCTTCAAGCAGCTCACACTCAACACCACCGTCATCATGGGCCGACTCACCTGGGTATCGCTGGGGCAAAAACCTCTCCCCAAAAGACAAAACGTGGTGATTACGCAAAAAAACCTTGCTGGTGTCACCACTTATCGAAGCATTGGCGAAGCCCTCGATGCCTGCACTGGGACTGTGTGGTTCATTGGAGGCGCGCGAATTTACGAAGAAGCGATGATTCTGTGCGATCGGCTCGACATCACCTACGTACCGGATTCGATCAACCACCCCAAAGCCGTCTATTTTCCCCCCATTGACCCTGAGCTTTGGGTTCCGGGACCACTTCGGCAGCACCCTGGCGACGCAGCCCTGCGCCTCCGAACGTACATGCGAAGAACGGCGACGCCCATCCTCCGGCCCCCAAACGATGGTCGGCGCGGCCCGCAAGAAGGCACATCTTTTGTTCCTCCCGATCGGTGACACACCGAACCCTCACCGCTATACGCCCTTCGTCACTTGGGGGCTGATCGGCATCAATGGACTCATCTATTTGGCTATCACCTTGCCCCTGAGCCTTCAGGCACCAGACCCAAACGACCCCCTCGTTCAAGAATATCTGCGCCACGTTCTGCCCACACTGCCTTTCGGGATGCCGGCACACAGGGTCCTCGCCCAAATCGACGCCTACAGTGTCTTTGCCTTTGTGCACGGCTACAAACCCGCAGCGCCTGAGTATACCGACCTCTTCGCCTCGTTATTCCTGCATGGCAGCTTCGCCCATCTTGCCGGCAATATGCTGTTCTTGTGGATCTACGGAGACAACGTAGAGCATCGACTCGGACGGCTAGGTTTTTTGTTGACCTACCTCGGAGCCGGCGTGATCGCGACATGGAGTTTCTCTGCCTTCGCGCAAGATTCAATGCTGCCCCTCATCGGCGCATCGGGCGCAATCTCGGGCGTTCTGGGGCTCTACTTCGTTCTTTTCCCTCGTAATCGAGTCAAGGTCTTTATCTTTCTTTTCCCCTTTTTCATGCATACTGTTTTTCTGCCTGCGAGACTCGTGTTGGGCTTTTACGTCGTTGTGGACAACCTCTTGCCGGTCATCAGCGGGCTACAGTCCAACGTCGCGTATGGAGCCCATCTTGGAGGATTTCTTTTTGGGGTCCTCATCGCAAAACTCGGAGAACGCTTCGCCTGGCGATGGCCAGGAGCCGACGGCTACTGGAGAACCAAAACAAAAGGCCACGAGGAACCACGCGCAACCCTCGAGGCCTTCAAAAGCGCTCTCGAGAGAAACGACCGTGAAGAGATCGTCACGCTCTTCCGAAAACTCGGAAAATCAGCTTCAGACACCCTTCACCCGAAGGCATGCATTACACTTGCACAGCACCTTCTGGATAGTGGTCACGACGTCGCAGCGAGTGAGGTACTGCGTCGTGCCCTCGGCCAGTACGGCTCTACCGACCATCCCAACCTGGCTGATATCTACTTAGCGATGGGCCTGTTGAGACTCAAAAGAGGCCAGACAACAGCCGCCTATCATCACCTGCTGGCGGCAATGGAACAAAACCCAAGCCGTGAAACCGCAATTCAAGCTCGAGCCGCCCTCGATTCTATTCTCAGGTACCGGCCCAACTAAAAGCCTGTTGGGCAATTCGCAAAATCAGATCCGGCGGTTACCGTTGAGGTTGCCGTCGCCGTCGCCGTCGCCGATGTGCACGGCCTCTGGCCGGCTAGGCCTGACTTTTCTTGGCATTGCTCGATGTCCACAGGCGATCATCATGTCTTCGCTTCGATACGTAGGCCACTCAAGTGAGCCGAGGGATTAGACGCACCGCGGCTCACCCACACGACGCCAGCGGGTTGAATGCAGGCAAAGTCACAAAGCGGGACGAACGGACGTGCGCTAGGCTCGGGGCGTTTTTTGCGCATTTCCGTTGCTGTTGGCTGAAGGTGTCATCGTTTTCGGCAAAGAATCACCCACCTCCAAGGAAACATTGCCGAAACTCACCTGGAGTTTATCCTTGTCTGACGCAAGCTTCACCTCCAAGGATTTTGCACGGATGATGGTTTTGTTGTTGACCTTGCCGGCAAGCACCACCGTATCGGCGTCGAACTCCCCCGCGATCTCTCCTTCGGAGCGAATATCACCCACCTTGACCTTGCCCTTCACCGCCCCTGAGGAGCTCACGAGCATCGATGGTGCCGTCACTTCGCCATCCATGCGGCCGTTGATAACCACAGGACACTTCGAAGACAACGTTCCTTTGAACTCAGTCCCCTCTTCTACCACCGTCTTCTTTTCGCTCGTTGCGACCTTTTTTCCATCTGACATCCGTTGCTCCCTACTTTCCCCGTGCCCCGCGGGCCTCCAATATTTTCAATCGTAACTTGCATCCAGGTTCGAAACCGAACCTCGTAGATCCCGGCGGCTGCTGAACGGCGCTGATGATAGCACCATTGGCGCTCACGATCAGTTGCGTGGGATCAACAATGCCAGGGCTTTTGCCTTCAACAAACTGCCCGTGAACCGTAACCTTTCCACCTCCGGTGATCTGGCAATCGATGAGCACGCCATCCTTTCCGATAATCAGCTCCGCACCCTTCGCGAGCTGAATGTGGCACTGCTCAAATCGACTTTGGATCTCTACAGCCGCAGCCTCACCAAACTCAAGATTCGCGTTGCGCAGGATATCGCCACGACCGAAATATCGCTTGGCCGCACCAGACTGTGAGGACTGAACCTGCGTTTGACGCTTGCCTTCCAGCGCTTCTATGACTTCCTTGTCCTGGATTTTCTCAGAGTTGTCGCCCTCGCGACTGAGATCTGCCCAATCTGCTTTGAGTTCTTCTAACTTGGCACGCCTCGCATCCGCACCAAATATTTTTGCACCGGTTAGGTTGGCTGCAACGAGAACACTGTCATCGAAATTGGCATAGCGGAGATCCGCGCTGGTGAGATCCGCGTTGCTCAAGTCAGCCCGTGAAAGGTCGGCTTTCACAAGCTGGGTGCCTGAAGCCTTGGCTCCCGCCATATACGCACCCGCCAAAGATGCATCGTTGAGAACGGTCCCCTTGAGGTTGGTTTCCTCAAGGTTTGCACCAGACATGGTCGCATTCTCAAAGTTGGCCATCGATAGATTCGCACCACCAAGGTAACAATCACTCAGATCCGCATGGGAAACGTTCGCCTTGCGCAAGTCCGAGCCACCACAATTCGCTGAATCGAGCTGCGCGAAAGTTAACTCGGCTCCAGCCAAAATAGCCCCTTCGAGGTTCGCCCCCTCCAAGTTCGCCCGACTCAGCTTTGCGCCACTCAGGTCAGCTTTTGCCAAGTTGGCCCCCTCTAGGTCTGCCTTGGCCAAATTCGCCTCCCTCAGATCCGCACCCACCAGATACGCCTCCCGCAGGCTCGTACTCGCGAGATTCGCTCCCTTGAGTTTTGCTGCTTCCAGATTCGTTCCGTCCAAGTCAGATCGACGAAAACTCACACCATCGAGTGGAAGCTTCGAAAGATCGATGCCCTGGAGGTCGAAACGCTCTAGTCCCTCGCCGTGCTGAAAACGATTCTGAACTTCCTCGCGTGTAAAGTCTGCCATGGATATTATTGCCTCCGTACCTTGCCAGAACTAAATCGCTGGTCCCTCTTCTGAGTCCAGTTCCTCAAAAAAAGTATCCAAACGCTCAGTCTTACGATCGAATGTCAGTCGCTCCAAGTCTTTGACCACCACTACATGCCCAAGTTGGGCCAGGGCGATATTGATCTGAAGCAATGTTTCTTCACGCGCCCGTCGCAATCGCTTTTTGTTGGCGCTCGTATTTTTGTCCCAGGATTTGCTGAGACCCTTGAATTCGTTTTGCTGTGCCCTAAGCTTGTCGGCGAGCTTCTTGACCTTGGCGCTCGCTGAAGATTCTCCTTTTTTCGTCACTTCAGACCTAGCTTCAGTGCGATAGGCCTGAAACTTCTCGACCAGTTTCATAGCCAGGGACAGAGGAATCCCCGTTGTGGCCGAAAGGTCACCGGGCTGAGCCAAAAACAGCGCGTTCAGATCCGTGAGCCCCGCAGCATAAAGCTTGTCTATTGTGACCTTGCGAACATTGGGCACCTGTAGCAACAGGGAATGAATGATGACTGACTCCCGTCGGTCCTTCTCACTATCAATGTTGAACGCATCCGGAACGCTCTTGGCCACAAGATTGTAAGCCGCAATGAGAGACTCTCGCTCCGCGCCGCCAATCGTCGCGCCCGAGGTTTTACCGGCAGCCTGCAACTTGTTCTCAAAGTCCTCGAGAGTCGTGAACATACTGCCGAACCCGATCTGTTCTGCAGCGCTTTTGATAGCGTGGACCGATGGGCCACAGATATCGACCCATTCTTTTCCAACCTCACCCCACTCCAGCTCAATCATCATGTTTCGGACCGGTTTGAGATAATTTGCGGCGATGTCGGTGAACAAGGTGATGACTTCCTGAGCAGGTTCTTGATCCTCTTGTGCGGAAAGGTCGAATTTCTGCTCGGAGACGTCCGAATCGGACATGATGGAATCGAAACCCGAAAGAAGATCATCGATAAAGCCATCAACGCCCTCTTCTCCTTCTTGTGAGGTCGAAGAAGCCGAAGCGCTGGCGGCGCTGCTCCCGTTTGTCGGTTTGGGCAACGCACCATTTTTTGGTTTTGTCGTCTCGGCGGACGGAGGCTTGGCGGAAACGTCCGTTTTGTTGATCAGCGCATCAGGAACAGGTCCAACACACGTGGCCCATAGATCCGGTTCTTCGTCGATGCCAAGGTCGCCTGTGCCCGGCCCCAAAACAGCAGCGCCAGCGGTTTTTCCCGCTTGGCCCAAAACATCGCTCTGGCTCAAGAACGGGGACCGCGTATCGATCATGGTCGGTTGGTCGACCGGAAGGTCGAGCTCCGGAGATCGGATCACGTCCAGGCCTCCGCCGTTTGCACTCACACGTGACACGGGCTGCTTCGGCAAGGGCGGAGGCGGTGGAGGCGGTTGACTTCTTAACCCAGCGCTCCCTTGATTCGGAGCCGCGGTTACGCTGACCGAGCTAGTAGAAGGCCTTGCCGTCTTTTTTTGCGGCGTAGATCTTGGCGGTGCAGGCTTTACGTGATCGGCTGCCGCCTTCGCCTCTTTTCCCGACTGTACCGAAGAAGGTTCATTTCCACTTTTCTCCTTTTTTGGGAGAACAGGCGGCTTCTTCTTCGCTTGCGCTGCGGGACCCTTTTTTCCGAGCTTGGACGGTTTCAGCTTGATCGGAGATGCTGGTTTGGTTGCTTTGACCTTAGGGTCGGTCTTGATGCTCTGCTGCCCACCGGCGGAGGCCTTTTGGCCCTTGGGGCTCGAGCGCTTGGCGTTCTTGCTACCCGCATCGGGCGGCGTAGGCGCATCCGGCTTTGCGGTCTCATCGGCCGCATCGTCCTTTCCAAAGAGTCGTGAGAAAAAGCCCATGTTGTAATCCTAGCCGGAGAAGGCTCCTGAATTGATTCCAGTAAACCAGAATCGCTGAAAAGGAGTCCTGCGATGTGTAGAGTCCCACAGCAACAGGCGTGCTGAATGGGCAAGGGTAGAGTTCTCTTGGATGAGATTTTTGTTCTGAGAACGACGCATCTTTATTCGCGCTTGCGTTGTAAAACGTATACGACGTTCCTGGTTTTAGATCTACGGTGACACTGTGCGTCGGCGTCACCCTCAGTCGACATATAAGCAGGTCACCTCACGCTTCGTGAACGAAAAGTATGGTTGCATCCCCATGTTTTAGGCTTGAAGCAGGCCCCCAAAGGCGAACTCATTATGCCACACATCCTGCGCTTATTCATACGCTCTGAATACGCACCTGTACGAACACCGCTTTCATGACTTCCAGCAAGAACACCATGTCACACGCCTAGGCGTTGTTCCCTGGCGCCGCCCGCTCGCGAAACCATATCGTACGGTCGAAAATAGCGAGGTCCTCGCTCGCGCATTCGCCTCGGAAAAATGCACATTTGTGTGAGCCTTCCCCTTCAAGGATGCCTTGCACGTTTCTTTTGGAACGCGCTGCGGCTCGTTGGGCCTTCGTAACGGATCTTCCGCTCCTTCGAATGTGTGTTTGTGCGCGCTATGCTCCAAGGGCGCACGATCCGGCGCCCTTGTGGGATAGTGGCTCTGATTCGGCGTTTGTGGGTACGTGGGTTTACGAGCCATACCGACCACGAGACCCATCAGCAGAAAAACCGAGCCTCTGACCAGAGTCGCTCATTCCAACCGTTCGGTACAAATCAGTGAGCTTGCTTGCCGGACGTTCTGCATTCGTGGTGAACTAAGTCTATGGAGCATTTGGGTCGACGTCCGCTCACCCACACCACGCGACCCTGTTCGAATCAAGGAGGGTGAGTTCCGGGATTCATCCCATGGAACGGGTGAGCTCCGGGATTGTTTGGTGGTTCTGAGAATACATAGCGAAAATCTAACGAAGCGAGAGCGCCCCTCCCAAGTCCAGGAGACCTAATGGAGCGAGGAAGCAGCCAGCTTGCTTTTTATGCACTCGTTCTCTTTGGCATGGCCGATGTTGCATTTTTGAATCTTGTGCTTGTGCCGCGATGGACAGGTACAAAAAAGGCCGGGCTTCACGAAGTTCGGCTCCAGGAAAGCAACACGGCTCCCCAAAAAAGACGCAGCCTGATCGGTACCCACAAAACGAACCGTTTCACCCAGACCATACACCCGTCAGCCGAGAATGCAGGCCGCGGGTCCGAGTCAAACACAACCCAAACGACCACACGCGCCTCGACCCCAACGCAACAAATAAAAACCGGAACCACAAGCTCAGGCCGAACCACGGCGGGTAGCAAACCAAAGCCCCCAAAAAGCAGCGACCATCTAGCCAAGAAGGAAAAAAGCCGCAACCAAGCAACCCCAAGCCCCTTTCCCCAAATCCGCTTTAAACTCGGCAGCTGGGTTCTTGGACCTCGCGCCAAAAAAGCCGTGAGGACCATCGCACAAGTCCTCGCCGAAAACCCCGATCGGCGCATTGCGCTCCAAGGGCACGCCGACAAAAAGGGCTCGCCGGAATACAACCGAGCCCTCAGCCACAAACGCGCGGCCGAGGTAGGGAGACACCTTAACGCGCTCGGAGTTGCCTCTAAGCGCTTCGAAATTGTCGCTTTGGGTCAGGACAAACTGCCGGAAATTGGGAATAAGCCCTTAGAACGGGTTCGAAACCGCCGAGTTGAGGTGGTCTGGATCGAGCTCAGGAGAGAGGAAAAATGAGTATTCAGCTGGGGATGATCTTGGCGTCCATTCTAGGCGCGGCGACGTTCTTTCTCGCGGGGTTCTTGCGCGGCAAAGCCACAGGCGACGCGCTCGACGAAAACCATGACGGAACCCCACTTCGAGCCATCAAAGAAAACCAAGCCTTGAGGTCAGAACTAGAAAAAATCCGACTGCAGCTGTCCGAAAACCAAGCACACGCCCAAGAACTGGAAAAAGAACTGAAGCTCCTGAAAAAGGCAGCCAGCGGGAAATCAAAGTTCCCGGTCCACACCAAGTTTGCCGACTGACACCACCGAACCGATTCAACCATGACCAAACCGATCCACCGGTAAGACAAGTTGCTCTAGCACGCGGTCGAGGCTACGCCCTCCCGATCGTACAAATCATCTCGGCGTGAGCCGCCGCAATACAAAGGGCAACCCACGCCGCACAAGTCATCGATAAGCTCGGCAAGGACGCCGGTTTGACGCTCTCGAAGCTCCACGTCATTCAAGGACATGCCGAGGCGACCAAGTTCGCACGCTTTGAGGAGACGGTCGACGAGATATGGACCTCATTTGTGCCCCACCCTTTTTAAGGACTTCATCCTGGCCTCCTTCTGTGCGGCGGCTCACGCGGAAGACCTCAGATCTCTAAAAACAATCTACCTTGGCAGGCTTGTGAACCACAAAGCTCAAAAACCCGTTCCGAACAGGAACGGGCGCATCCCGAAGAGCCATCTACACATGGCGCCCCGTAGACCCTGGGTGCACATTCCGCCGGGCCCACAGGACCGCATTTCGAGGATTTAGAGGGCGGCATATGCCTTGCCATTATCCCTTTCCATCTCGGCAGCTGGCCGAGCGGAGAAAAGCCACATGTCTGAAACAAATCCCTATACTCGAAGGAATCAAGCGTCCTCGACCTTATCAAGTTTGGAAGTCTGCGTTGTCGCGGGGCCAGACTGTGGTCGTCGAATAGAGGTGTCTGGAGACACCCTCAACATCGGCCGGGACACGCACAATGATCTGGTTCTGACGGATCCTACGGTATCCAGAAAACACGTTCAAATATGGGAACGGGACCGAAAGATCCTGGTCATCGACCTCGGAGCCACCAACGGGGTCCTCCTGGAGGGCATTCTGGTCCAGCGCTCTTCACTCACGGTCGGCTCGAGTTTCGAGATCGGGGAGACGACGATCGCACTTTGGGAGAAAAAAGCCTCAGAAGCTGACGCTTCTCCCGGCCTAGCATCGTCGTCGCCTGATTCCGCCCCATCACCCATCGCCCAGGCTCCCGGCGATGGTGCCGATCCGCACACAAAGACCCGCGAAATCGTGGTGCCCGCTACAATTCCTGTACCCTCGATCTCCGTGCCGTTCAAAGAGGCACGGGAAGCAGTCTTGCGAGACTTCGAGCGACTCTATGTCAACCGGCTCTTGCTTAGCCGACGAGGAAACGTGAGCTGGGCGGCCGTAGATGCAAAGATTACACGCTCCTACCTCAATCAAATTATCCGCCGCATTCGCAACGACTACGCCTTACCCAACTTGGGCGACCCTTTCCCCGCTTGAAAAGGGCCCGCCTGGCTGAGCTTCTGTCCCCGTTTGGGCGCAGCTGTCTCCAAAATGGGACACCAAAACGCCGGATCAGCCTCTTGGTTGCGTAAATAGGCCATAGGTTTCGCCGCATGCGTTATTGGCGCAGAACCTGCTTAACGATGCGACCATGTGGGATATACAAGCTCAGGAAGGGCAGACACGATTAGCGCACACCAACGGGATCCAACTTTGGGCCAAGACACTCTGCTGGGGTGCTTGCACAGCCCTGCTGGCATGTGGGGCGGCCGATTTCGACGAACAACCGGGGGTCGAGGCGCTGTCAACCTCGACGCTCAATGGGGCGGACGAGGCGGCGACGCCATACAACGGCAAAGAGGTTGACCGTTGTATGGGCAAAACCGTCCCGGGCGCCACCGGCTGGGTGAAGTATGGAGACCAGGGCATGTACGTCGACGTGGATACTTCCGCCTGCGGATACCAGGCGGCACCCATCTACTCGACGGCGCTTGGGGGCCAAGAGGGCCACGAGGAAGCTCTAGGCCCCAGCGCAATTTACCGTGCAACACCCAAAGGCTTTCGGATATACCTCCGGACCGCGGCGACGCCTGAGGATGCAGAGGCGAAACGCTGGCACGTCAACTGGCAAGCCGATCCAAAAGGTCAAGATCCTTGTATCGGTCAGACGGCTGTGGGGCGCACAAATTGGAAGGACTACAAAAAACACGCTGTTTATTTGGATGTCGATACGAGCACGTGCCACAGAGCATACCCCGATTCCGCGCAGAGGCCCCTCTACTTTGCATCCCTTGGGGGGCGTACCAGGCACTGGATGGCAACCGGTCAATCCGCCATTTACCACCCTCAGCAGGACAAATTTCGGCTCTACATCACGTTCCGTGGCCTCACGGCAGCCAAAGCAAATGCGTGGGGATGGCACGTCAACTGGCAGGCCACCGGGCGGGCCGACTCGAAGCCCAACATGTGTACCGGGACCAGCGCTTCAAAGTGGCGTCCGCACGAGGACGAACCGGGGGTTTATGTGAGCGATGTCGACACATCCGCCTGCGGTTTTGGCGACGCCACACCGCAGTACTTCACTTCCATCGAAGGCCGCGGGCACTGGAGGACCACCGGCTCAAACGCAATTTACAGCCCCTCGCCGACCGGTTTTCAAATCCGCGTCCGCGCCAACGAAATCAACATTGATTCACTGCGCGTCAACTGGAGAGCCATTCCAGCGGGTGCACATGCACCCGGTCCAAAGTTCCCACAAATCCGCTTTGAGCAGCTCGAACCCGCTGGGGACTTCACAACCCAACGGGTCTACGCGATGTCCAAAGATGCGTCTGCCATCGTAGGGCTCAAATTCGGCAAGGACGGCAAAGGAGGGTATTTGTGGACAAAGGCGCAAGGCGCCGTGGACTTGGCCACCCTGATCTTTGCCCAAGAGCGGAGGCCGGAGCAGTTCCTTAGAGTCATTCCCCAAGCAGTTTCCAACAACAAGATCGTGGCGGGACGCGTGAGTCTCGCCGGTCCTCGCGAGACCGGATTTGTCTGGAGCGAAAAAGGCGGCAGAATAGACCTGCCTCGCGAAGGCTTCGCATTTACTTCGCCCACCCATATTTCCGATGACGGTGGCGTGGTGGCCGGTGTGCGCGGGGGGACCGCGCACACCGCCAAGAGTATGTTTGTGTGGACAAACGCAAGGGGTATGCAGCCCATCGGCGAAGGACAAATTATCTCAATTTCCGCAAACGGCTCGGAAGTTGTGTATCGACGTGAGATCGCCAAAGACAAGTACCATCTGTATACATGGTCACCGAGACTTGGTGAGGTCCCCGTTTCTGAATTCAACGAAGCGGTGCGCCATGCCGACCACTTCACGCTTATCTTTCCGACGGCCGTATCCGACAACAAGTCCGTAGTCGCGGGTTCGGTCAGCGTAGGTGACTTTCAGCAAGCCTTTCGGTGGCGCACGGGCGGAAAACTGAAAGTGCTGAGCAAGGGGTTAAGCGCCGTGAACGCCATGTCCGCCAACGGGCGCACCACCGCTGGTTTTGTTGGGTTTCGAACCACGGAGGGCATTCTGTGGAATGCGAACGGGCGCGAACTCCGACCAACGAACGAGAACTGGTCTTCCATCACCAACATCAAAGCAGTTTCTGGCGATGGGTTTGTCTTCGCAGGCGAGGGACTTTCCGATCTACCTGGAGGAAGCGCCTGGGTCGCAAGGGTCGCCCTGGCTCGCGACAAACAAGAGTAAGACGAGACCACATTCCCGGCGAATCAGGACAAGCGCTGGCCCGCCGAAGACCCGACCCAGAGTGGCTCGTCCAATCTGCCCCTTTGGGGGCCGAAGGCCTTCTTCCCATACCTGCGGCCCATAGGCCCTGCGGGCGGGTTTTAGGCTTGCGTTTCTGTGGGGTTGCCCCACCGAAGCGGTAGAGCACGGTTACGGACGGGGTTTGTTATTGACCGCATGGAGTCCATGCGATGTTCTTGCGGCCGTGGAGGAGCATGGGTCCATCCTGCTCATCGAAGAGCTCTTCGAACATGCCGATCCTCGTTTTGTCCCCGAGCTTCTCAAGAGCCGCCATCACCTGAGCGGGCTTCGGCCCCTCGCACAGCGGTGGCTTCGCGACAAACGCCCCTTCGCCCGAAAAGCTCTGGTCAAATACATCCGCCTCGGCACCGATCTTCCTGGACATCGGCCCTTGATCAAAAAGCTCTTCAAACTGGCTGAAGAAGCGGGTGACGAACAACTGATGCTCCAGTTCATGGTGGCTTTTGATCGCCTGGTGGATCGCTCTATCGTGAAGTTCCTCGCCTACGACCCCAAAGCGGGTCGATTTCGCCCCGCGGTGCGGCGGGTAGCCACCGATCAGAAAAAATGGCGTTCGAACGATCAATTCTCGCTTCGCACGCGCATGTACCTTGGCCGCCGCGTCTACCGGTTTTTCCGCAGGATCGGGTTTCGAGATCCCGAACGTTACGGGGCGCTCATGCGCCAAGCGCTCTATCTGTATGCCGAAGAAGATGTCCCCTCACAGGAAGTCCTGTTGGATCGATGGAGTTTGTTTCACGTCCTCTACTGGAGCCACCCAGCGTTTTCCCGTAGACCCCACCAGATCGTCATCCACAAAGGTCACACCCTGACAGAACTGGGCCCGGCCCCGCACTTCCCGGACAGCTGGCGAAGCAAAGATGCCCTTGGCGAACTCCTGAGCTTGCTCGGCCGTGCCCAGAACGCCATCGTACGAGAATGGATCATCGAATGGGTGAAATCGGAGCACCTTCCTTCGCATAAGGAATTGAAACTCAGTTTGTTATGGCCTGTGTTCCAAAGCCCCCACCTCGACGTTCAGTCCTTTTCCCAAGAACTGGTCTCACGCATCGAGGGCCCTGGCCGACTTTCGTCAGAAGACTGGACAAAACTGCTCGCCACCGACAACGAAGCTGCGATCCCCGAGCTGTTGACGCTTTTTGAGACCCACGTTCGACCGGAACGCATCCAGCTTCAAGCATGCGTTGCTCTCGTCAAAGAGGGTCAGTCCCCGGTCGCCATGCTCATGTTGCAGTGGATCCAGGCCAAATCGCCAGGGCCGGAAGAATATCCCGTTCTGTTGGGTATGCTGGACGCAAAAGCCCACGATGCCCGCAAGCTTGCAGCCCAATGGCTGTGTTCGTGCCTCGGCGCCCATCCCGCCCCGCTTCTCCTCCGAGAAGTGCTGGATTCGCCCCACCAAGAGGTCCGTGCGCAAGCCTTGGACCTCGTGCGATCGCATGCCGCTTACAACCGAGAAACCCGTTTGGCGGTTGCGATGGCCGAGTCACCGTACAGCGACGTCCGGGACGCCCTGGTCGCGAGCCTAGAACACTGGCAAGCCAAACTCGAACCATCGAGTGTGCACCACCTCTTCGCGCGGACCCTTCTTAGCGTTCGAAACGGGGGCCGACCGAAACAAGCCGTGTTGCGTCACCTGAGTGAGGCAGTCCTCCAAGAACCCGCGCGAACAGAAGAGCTTATGCCCTTGTTGGCCATCGCGCTCAGAAGCATTCGCGGAAGGGAGCGCCGTTTTGCGCTGGCCGCAATCGCCAAAGGGGTGTTTGCCCGTCCACAAATCAGGCAGACCGTAGAACGCCTTATCCCCGAACTCTCCCTCACCGAGGTCCACCACCCATGAGGGTCGAACAGGCATACCTCGGCAAAAGTGAGCTTCGACAAACGTCGGGGGGCTCTTCAATCCGGTTTTCGCCGAACCTTGAGCGTCCGAAAGTCTTTTTCGATGCTGAGCTTCAAAAGCCGTTGCGCTTTCGCGAAGCGATCAGCGCGCTTCATGAAGTCGTCGTAGGCGATCTTCGCCACAAGGTCCAAGACCGCGCACCGTACGCGGCCTACCAAAAGGCCCTTCTTGATGAGGAAGCTGCCGTCAGGCAGGCGGCATTTGAGAAGAGACACGACGAAGAACTGGCGGTGTCTTCTCGAGGCCCGATGCCCAAAGAGCTCAAAAAAGCGTTTCATTCGGCCCGCACCCGCTATTTTGATGCGCGTTCCCAGTGGATAAGAGACCTGAGAAAACGCGATAGCAAACTCTGGTGGCTTCTTGACCCAGTGATCACCGTAGCCCCCGACACCGTCTTTTTTGAGTGTTTTTCGAAAGACGAATCAAGCTACGGCTGTCTCCATATCAACAGAGACGCTTTTGTGGGCGCCCACGAGGCAGGCCTCGGGACGACCAATGTCGACTACTCATTGACGCTGTACGAGCACTTCCAGACGATCCGTTCGTACCGCCCTACCCGGCTTTCTGTTGACCCCCAAGGGTTCGAGGTCGAAGTCACGGGCCATCCGCAGTACCGGGAAGAAAAGGTCGATCTCCCCGAGTCGTGGCTTCGGGGATTTGGGCAAATTCAGTCGGCGCAGATGCTCCCCTCGAGGCGCGTCCCCTTGTCGGTTGAAGCCGTCTACAACATCTTGATTTTTTTGCTGCGGCATCGAGAAAAAGCAGGGCCCCGCAGTCTTCGATTCGAGTTGGAGCCAGGCCGACCACCCGCCATCGTCATCGAGCCCTGGGAAAAACGGGTCTGTGTTCCTGGCAGGCCCTACGAGGGCGACACAAAAGAAAGCATCAAAGTCTGGGGGCGACGGCGGCTGGGCGTGTTGGCCCGCCTCTTACCCCTCGCCGACGCGTTTTCGGTCCATCTTTTGGGCTCGGGCCTGCCCTCCCTCTGGGTCGCCCATATGGGCGAAATGCACTTCACGCTGTGTCTATCCGGCTGGACACAAAACGATTGGACCAGCGGTGCACATCTTGACCTCTTGGCGGGGCACTGGTCCGGCACCGACGAGGCCATGTCCGAAATCGGTTCGCGTTTGGGCACAACCCACGTCGTTTCCGCCGGCGAGCTAGAATCGCTGTTTCCGAAGATTCCAAGGACGATCCTCTTGGGCTCGCTTTACGCGCTGGCCAAGCGGGGCCAGGTCATCTTTGACCACGCAACCGATGCCTTCCGATACCGCCAAGTCATGCCCGAAGCACTCGGTGAAACGCTCGGGGGGGCACCACACCCCGAGCTGACGGCCGCCAAGACCTTCGTCGCCAGCGGGCAGGTACGCATCGACCGGTCAGAACATGTCCACGCGAAGCGCCTGCTGGTCGGGGTCGTGAACGGTACCGCCTGCGAAGTCATGCTCAACGCCGATGGCGGATTCATCAAGGCTCGGTGTACTTGCCGCTACGCCTACAAAAATCGCCTCAGGAAGGGCCCATGCCGTCACGCGTTAGCCCTGAAACTATCGAACGAAGCCCCTTCACTGGGACCGGGGCCCAAGGTGCCGTCATGAAGTCCCCGTTGTCCCGCCCCCGAAAGGGAGCCCCAGCAAACGAGCCCGCTAACCCTCGGTGTTACGCCGCGGTGGATGTTTGCTTCACATTGCAACCCCGCGCCCGATCTTCTTTGGGCGCCCAACGCCACCGTGCGCAGGCAGCCAAGGCAACTCAAGAGTTCTCCTGCCGCACGGTGGCAGGGCGCCTGGGTGATCGAGCACGGTCCTAAGAACTGTAGTCGTTGGTTGGGGTTTCCTTTCGGGGTCGGGACGCGCTTTTGGAGAACATGTGGGTTTTTGGGATAAGATCAAGACACTCCTAGGGTTGAGCGCCAAAAGCTCGGAACAACGCCCCGAAGGTGCCCGTTCGGCCGAGCGTCTCAACCCGGAACCCGCTTCCCCGCCCGTTCAAGCGCGAGGGGATGGATCTCAGGCATCGGACGAAGCACCCTCGGCCACAAACCCCTACGAAATCAGCGGAACCGCGAAGCTTTCCTCGGCACAGGTCAGGCGCCGCTTCTTTCAACTCAAAAAGGGAGGCATCACACCCTATTTCCGGCCGAACGAAATTCCCTCAACCGATGATGAATTTACGCAACTTGTGGACCGTTCCATGGTGCTCGCGGGCCTGATCACCGAAGACGAGCTTATCAAGATCCACCAGCTGGGTGACGAATGGCTCAAGTACGAAAAAGCAGATCGCTACGCCAAGGTCATGGCGGCCAAGTCCGGCGATGAAGCCGTTCAACAGCTACGGCAAGAACGAAAAGAGCGGAAAATAAAAAGGCGTCAAGAGGCAAAAGAGCGCAAACAACGTCGCTTGCTGGCCATTCAAGAGCACAAAGACAAAGAACTCATTCACCTTGGTTCGGGCGTTTCTGCAGAACTCAACGACCACCGGTCGAACATCGAGCGGCTGGAGTCTCACGGCCTCCCCCTTTTGAGCCATCCGCAAGACCTTGCCACCGCACTCAACATGCCTCTCAAGAAGTTGCGCTGGTTGTCCTTTCACGAGGAGGCATCAACGTGCATTCACTATTGGCAATTTGCCGTCCCCAAAAGGAGCGAGGGTCAGCGTTTGATCTCGGCACCCAAGCCTCAGCTCAAAGAAGCACAGAGCTGGATCTTGAGAAATATTCTGGCCAGACGAGAAACCGAGACGCCCGCCCATGGATTTGTTCCTCAACGTTCGGTCGTAAGTAATGCCGAACCTCACGTAGGCAAGGATATCATTGTCAATCTCGACCTCGAAGATTTTTTCCCCACCATCACCTTCGCCAGAGTGCGTGGCGTCTTCAAGGCCATGGGATACTCACCATCCGTGTCCAGCGTGCTGGCCCTTTTGGCCACCGAGTGTGAGCGTCGACGCGTCGCGTACGCAGGCTCGGTGTACCATGTCGCCGTCGGCGACCGCGCCCTGCCCCAAGGGGCGCCTACCAGTCCTGCCCTGTCGAACCAGGTGGCCCGGCGCCTCGACCGGCGCCTCTTTGGTTTGGCGCACAAGGTGGGCTGGACCTACACCCGATACGCCGACGACCTGAGCTTCTCCGCGCGCGCGGGGCACCGAAAAGAAGTCGGCGGGTTGCTCGCCAGCGTGCGCCACATCGTCGAAGATGAGGGCTTTCGCATCAACGCAAAAAAGGGGCGTGTTCAACGGCGAGGGCGACGACAAGAGGTGACCGGAATCGTTGTCAATCATAAACCGGGTCTGTTGAGGGCTGAGGTTCGAAAACTGAGGGCTATTCTGCACAACGCACAAAAGACAGGCATCGATGCGCAAAACCGTGACGGCAGACCTCACTTTGAAGCATGGCTGCGCGGGAAAATCGCTTATTTGTCCATGGTTGATCCCGCCAAGGGGGCCGTCTTGCTGAAGCAGTTTCAGGCACTCCATACAAACAAAGTCTGAACCTGCTTCGCGAATGACGGGCACCGATTCATCCAAACGCATGTTGCGAAGCCCCAAAGATGAACAGACCGCAACGGCTCAGATTTGACTCACGATGTTTCGGCCATCTGTCGCTGCGCCGGTGCCGCCCCGCAAGTCAAACATGTTGCCTTGGTTCGGAACGACCTGAAGCGGTGGGTTCGGAACAGAGGTACCCGCCATACCATTCCAGCGCTTGAGCAGCCGGTCGAAGAGCTCCAGTCCCTGCTGGACCTTGCCTACGGGCCCGAACACCCGATTGAATCCCTTTAATACTTTGGAACCCCAACCGGCAGAATTGAAACCCGAGCTTTCCGCAATTCCAGCGATATTGGACGCAGATCCGGTCACGTTGTTGATATCACTTGCAGTCTTGGCGGCACTCTCGACCGCGATGGCCGTGTCGCTGGTGACGCGATTGGATACGCGGACCAAGTACGGGTTTTCTGAACCTGATTGGGCCGGAGCCAACCGCGGGGTGGAGCTTTGAGCCTCCGTGGAAGAAGAAGCGGTCGTGGTGTCGGCGGTACCCGTCATCGAGTCATACGCCATTTTAAGCGCCGTGGTCCCCGCGGCAATGGCGGCGCCTATAGCTCCGGCTTTCAAGGACTGTCCAATAGACGCCCCATTGACCGCAGCCGTTGCGAAGCCGGACACAAAACCGACGGCGGCATTGGCCAAAACGAGGGCGACACCCGATAGCGCCCCAGCGGTAAAAATCGTCATCACCACCGCCGCCGCCATGATGGCCATGGTCGCAAAGGCACGCGCGAACTGCTCCCAGTTGCCGGTCAGGGCCCCGCCAGCCGCCAAGAGTGGTGTCGCCAAAATACCACCAATGAGTGGAACCTTACTGATTTTGGCTGCCAACTTGTTGGCGAAAGTGCCAATCTTTTTCAGCGTGCGTTTGACCTTCTTGACGAATTTTTTGAACTTCTTCTTGATCTTCTTGAAAAAGCCCAGTCCGTCGATATCCGTATGGTTAACCGGATCATTGCCCGCGTACGCATATCGATTCAGTCCAATGCTTCGCGCACTGGGTACCGTCGGGTCCGCAGAAATAAATCGCGCGAGACTCGGGTCATAGTATCTGGCATGCAAATAAATTAACCCGGTCTCGTCTTCACGTTGACCGGTATAGCCCAGGCCATCACTATGGTTGCCCGTGGTGGCGCCGGCTACGCCGTACGCTCCATAGGTTTTTCGACTGACGATTGTTCCCGCGGCGTCGGTGATGGCCTGAACGGAACCTTGATGATTGCTGTGCATCCAAAAAGAAGTCCCGTTGACACGCTTGCCAACCAACATGGCGCCCAAACGGATGTATCTTGTTGTTGTATCCGGCCCAACTTCGATGTCGTCCCCAAGGTAGTGGGTCGTTACGCCCCCCTCTACTTTCTTGAGACGATCACCGCTTCCGCTATAGGTAAAGACGCTGTTGTTGGCTGTCAGCAATTGGTTCTCAACACTCCAAGTGAGCGTTCGGCCCGCACCGCTGAGCATGTTTCCATAGGCGTCATAGACGTATGCGTTTTTGCCCGCCTGCTTCACAGCGTGCGGAAGCACCGATTGTGGGCCGCTGGCATTGTAGACGTAATCCATGTCCCGGGCCCTCGTCAGGTTCCCGATGGGGTCGTAGGCGAAGTAGTCGGTCTGGCCATCTTTTGCTGCCGACGTCAGCCGATCGAGCTCGTCGTATGCGTACGTGGCACTTTCCCCCTCAAAGGGACTCTGAATGCTGAGAATCTTGCCGGTGGCGTCCCGACCATAGGTGGTGGCTTGGACCGTAAGAGAACCACTCTCGGTCTTCACCGACCGTAGCCACTGGCGCTTTTTGTCATATTCGTGTTTGGTCACCACCCCGTTTGCACCCATGATGCGGGTGAGTGCACCCCACGCCGTGTATTCGGCATCGCCCACAAATCCCGGGATCGCGTTGATTCGTCCCGCCTCGTCGTAGCCCCGCGGTTCGTCCGGCGTTCCTACGTCTCCGCCTGGACCAGAGGTCCATAGGACCCGCCCAGCCGCATCGTAGCCAGTCAAGACTTCGTAGGTCGAGGAGTCGATGACTCGTCGTTGCCGAACGACATTGCCCGCGCTGTCGTAATCGTAGGTCTCCTCACCGGCCCCATCCCTCATGGATGTCTGTCGCCCGCGGTTGGCAAAAGCTACGCCTGCCGCATCTTTGCGAATCTCATCGAACCCAAATTGGACCTCACCTTCGAGACTGTTGTCGGCTCGATAGGTGCGCTTTTCGGTAATTCGGCCGATATCATCGTAGGCGAGTTCGACTCGCTTTCCGACGGGACTCAGGCAGGTGCCGCTTCTATCGCTCAGCTGCCATTGAACCACCAGCTGTCCGGCGGCATCGTACTCGTAGCAGGTTCGCCCGCCATCGGGATCTGAAATTTGGATCTTCCGGTTCAATGAATCGAATTCAGTCGAAATGATGTTTCCCGCGGGATCGATGACTTCGCTCAAGTTTCCGCGCACGTCATAAACGTATTTGGTCACCACCGGTGCACCTTCATACGCCTCAACACGCTCCACAACGAGGCCCTGGATGTCCTTCTTTTCGATGACCGCGTGCCCCAATTCATCGACGGTTGTCACCGAACCCAAGTCATAGGATTTGGTGTATTGGTGACCGTCTGGGTGCACCATGGTCTTTACGCGATTCAAGGCATCGAAACGAGCAAGCGTCCACTCGGGCTCATCGCCCGAATAGTAGGGCGCGGTCGTTCTCGCCAAGTTGCCCCGGGCATCATAGACTTTTTCATCTACAATGAATCGATCAAACCTCGGCCCGCGGCTCTCGGTGCGGTAGTTGGTGCCAAGGCCATCAAAGTATTCTTTGGTCCAAATACTTCCCTTGTCCTTGGTGCCCGGTGTTTCAATACGGGTGTGTTGTTTGTTCGGATCCCCGAGATGTTCATAAAACCTCTTTTCGAAAAGACCGTTTGCCGCAGTTGTGCAGATCAGCCGACATAGGCTGTCATATGCCCGTGTGGTCACCACGCCGTTCGCGTCGGTCACTGAGGACTGTTTGCCACAAACAGGATCGTAGACGGACGAGCTTGTCAGGCCATACGGCCGAATCGTAGCCACAGTATAGGTGTGATAAGTCTCATCGATGATGTACTTTTGTGCGACCCCAAGGGCATTGGTTTCTTCGACCAGGTTTCCGAAGCGATCGTATCGCGACGAAGTGGTCACGTAGCCATCCGTGCTTGAGTCCCAGATCATGGTGGTGGTGGGTTTGCCTGCGAGGGGCGATGTTTCCCAATCGTTGGCGCCGTCGTAAAAGAGCAAAGTCTGGGCGAGCAAATCTTGGACCTCAAGCGTTCCTTGAGAATCCCTAGCGCTATAGGTAGAGAGGTGAGCCGGCTTGCCCACGATGTACCGCTCCTTGTTGGGTCGGTACGTATAGTGAATGACTTTTTCGTCCCCGATAACCCCGTCGTCCCCGTACGAGCCCTCCAAGACCACATTGCCGTAATCGTCATAGGTTCTCGTGACCTTCGATGCTCGAAAAGAACCGTTTGCCGAATAGACGTAGACCTGTTCTTCCGTTTCTTGTGATGTGTAAGGAGTGGTTGCTCCGTTGGAAGTATAAATGTGTCTTGTTGCCGTCAGCAGTTCACCTTCTCCACTGTGCTCTTCTTCAAGTTTCGGTTTTGACACCGAGCCGTAGTCTTGATGAAACCAGGTTTCTTGATAGGGGCATGCGGTTTCTCCTTCGATGCACGGATCAACCTGCTTGACGTAATGAAAGCCCAAAAACCGTCGTTCGAGTCGGTCGTACAAGCCACCGGCATACGCATAACGCGCCTGAGCGCTGTTTCCGCGACCATCCTGGACCGTCACTGAAGAAACGAGACTCATGATCAGAGGATTGCTGGTGCAGTTCTGGGTACAATCTGGGTCATGATGGGCCCGGGGCCAACTGGTTGACGGGCGGTAGTCGACCAGCGTGCGACCGCCTAATCCGTTGTCAATTCCGGTCAAAAGGTCAGGCGTGCCGCCCTTGTTTTTGAGAATCCACAGACCATGGCCGCCACCCGGCTTCCAGTTGTAGTGCGAGACATAGTCAGGGATACGGTCCCCGTTCATGTCCACAAGAGTCGAATAGGCTAACGCATCCGGCTCCGACGCAACGACGTTTCCGCTTCCCAAGGTCAAGAAAGTCTCCAAATTAACCGGCGCTCCAAAACCCGAACCGGTATTGAGCATGACCCAAAGACCCCGTTGATTGGTTTTGTAGTTGTGGTGCGCCGTAAAATCCAAAAGGCCATCGCCGTTCACGTCTACAAGCTTCGTGAGGGATCGCCCATCGTGTGTCCAATTGGGCCGGCCACTATCATTTCGGCCAAGATGGCTTGCCGTATGCCACCAGTTGACTGGGTTCGAAAAGCCGGCGCCGTTGTTGAGCAGCACCCATAGCCCGTAACTTCCGTGCACATAGTGGTGATGTGCAACATAGTCTGGAAAACCATCTCCGTTGATATCTTGAAGATCTGCGTAGTTCCCTGCGACCCATGATGGATAACCTTGCTCATTGCGCTTGTTGCCTAAAAGAGCCTTGGTGTTCCAGTTTTGAGGCGCGCCAAACCCGCCCCCATTGTTGATGAGAACCCATAATCCGTATTGTTTTGTTTTGTAGTTGTAATGGGCAACGTAGTCGAGCAATCCATCGTTATCCATATCCATGAGCTCCCCGTAAGTATTGCCGTCTCCAAACCAACTCGCCCGACCGTACGCGGCGTTGCCAAGGAGATGCGCGGTGTTCCAGTTCTTGGGCGCCTCGAACCCCTTGCCGTTGTTGATAAGGACCCACAGTCCGGGCTCGTTGGTTGCGTAATTGTGATGCGCAAGAAAGTCGGGCAGGCCATCTCCATTGATGTCTTGAAGATCCGTGTATTGGCCGCCGCCCCAGCTGGGACGAGATTGGTCGTTCTTTCGCCCACCCAAAAGAGCCACGGTGTTCCAGTCTTGTGGGCTGTCGAATCCAGAACCGTTGTTGAGAAGCACCCACAGCCCATGCTCCTTTGTCTTCCAATTGTGGTGTGAGACATAGTCGAGAAGTCCGTCTCCATTCATATCGATCAATCGACGTTCATCGTCTCTTGGACGTGCCGTTTCCTTTTTTCCAAGCATCTCCGCCGTTTTCCAATTGCGCGGGGCATCAAACTTGTCGCCCTTATTAAGCAAAACCCAAAGTCCGTATTCTTTGGTCTTCCAGTTGTAGTGAGAAAGAAAATCGAGTTTGCCGTCGCCATTGATGTCTTGAATGTCGGTATACGCACCATTAGCCCACCGGTGGTACCGCGCTTCAACCTTGTTCAATAGCGCTGATGTTCTCCAGTTCTTGGGCGCCTCAAAGCCCCCGGTGTTCTCGGTATACTTCATCATCATCTTGGGCATCGCTTCTCCCAAGCCCACATCACATCCGTCGGTGATGGCACCCCCACTGTCCAAAACTGCGGAGCGTCCACAACGCTGCACCGATTTGAGTCTGGAACGGCCCGAACTCGGGCTCGTCTCATATTCTAAGCGATAGGCCCGAGCCATCACCTTCGACACGGTCACGGCGACCGTGCGGAGGCGCGACGCAGTCGTCAAGAGACAACCGCCGATCGCACGCTTGCTCACATCGGGACGCTTTTCCCAGAAAAAGCGGACTTCGGACTCATTGTAGGCGATAGACTCCGGATACGCATTCTCGCATGGAGCTTGGGCTTCGTAGCGGTACGAATACTCCACAACGTTGTCGTAGGTATCTTTGGCCGACTTCAAGCCATATCGAAAAACACCCCTCTGTGTAGTCACGACCGGTGTGTAGGTTGATTGGGTGCCCTCTTTGGTGGTGAGGGTCCATGTGTCCTCACCTTCGTCGTAACGAATCCTCACATAGCTTTCTATTTTGGTGGAATGCGTTCCGCCGGTTTGGCAACTGGGGCTTCGGCTTCCGACCTCACAGGGGACCAACTCCTGACCACCCATGAGAAAGATGTCCGAGTCATCGTAACGCGGCGCACCTTTGCCCCGACTCGCACGCTCCACCCAGCCACCAACCAGGAGATTCCAACCAACTCCCACGAGGCCATTTCCCGACGAGGATTGGTACGAAAGTCCGATTTTCGGCTCCAATCCGCGAAAAGGTGGCACGGCTATGGGTATCGTCTCTTGGTAGATGCCGTAGAACGAGTCTACGTTGTCCGACGGCGTTGCCCGCTTTTGCTGTGCGGTCAAAGCAGAGGGAAAAAGGCCGAAGCCCACCAGTAAAATCAACAGAAGAGATCTTAACCCAAACGAAACAAGGCTCCCCCCCAGGGGTCTCGGTCTGTATTGTGTTTTCCTATCGTTTTTCATTTCAGTTCCTCCGAGTGTGCCTCGACTCACCTGTGTTGTATCCAAACCGTAGTCTGCGCATTCATGGTTGCGCCTCGCATCCCGCACGTGTGTCGGTCGGGGTTGCCGATGCCGGCACCCGAAGCGGGGAACCGCTCCCACCCACGCAAGCACACGCACCCTTCGGCCGGGGGCCTCGGGTTATGATGGTAAAATCCTTAAGCAACACCGTTTGTTTATCGGTGTGCGCTGAAACCGTAAGGGTATGGGTCGTCACGCGACTCTCAGAGTCTAAGCCAGCAGACCCGACTCGAAGCTCTGCTCCCGACTCAGTTTGGACCAGTTCAAAAAGATCATGCCCGCGCCCCTGAAGTTGGAGACGCAGACCGTGCACACGCCCGCCGGCTGGGTCTACAATCCGAAGCGCACCCACCAGCATATCTGAAGACCCGGCATCCACAAACACCGTGCTGCCGCCGATGCTTCCCGCCAATTCGATGTCATGGGCATCGATGACCAGCTTTGGCGCACCGTCTTCGTCTGCCGGCCGGCACCAAGCCGGTGGTTCCAAGTCGCGGTACACGGCCGGCACCCGAAGCTCCCCACGCGCTGCCGGGGTCCCGCCACAACCGCAGGAGCCCGATAGGGAACGTACAGAGCTTCCTACCGTAATCACCGTGAAATCCTTTTGAATCGCGACCGAACCATCCGGATGAAGTGCGGCAATGGTCACCGTACGCTCAGTCAGTCGGTCCGAAAAATCGAGCCCACGGGGACCGGTGCGAAGCGCCACGCCCATTTCGGTGTCCGACAGCAGAAAATCGTCTCGATGTTGGCCCACCACGTTGAATTTCAGACCCGGAATCTCCTCACCATGTTTGCCCAGCGCCCTGAGCTGCCCGACCAGAGCGCTTGCCATCAACGCCGGAACCAGTGACACATTACGGCCTGCTCCGCTTGTCAGCTCGATATCTGATGGCTTTTGGCTCGACCGGTTTCGGTTGGCCGAGGCCCCGCAAACGCCCGCTTTGCCGCTGCACACGCTGGCTGTCGAAGCACGGCTGTCACCGCTCTCAAAGTCGGAATCGTGTTTAAACCTGTCTTTACCGATAAAGAGTTCCTCTATGTCGTTGAGTCCGTCCCCATCACCATCAGATGCAACCGACAAGGCCTCATGAAAGATTCTAACTTCGTCTATGAAACCCTCGTAGTAGTCTTGACTACGGGCCCCATCAAACGTTTCCGCCAAAGACCCATCACCAATGAATCCATAACGGACCGCCCCACTACCGAGAGGCTCACCTTCATGGGCATTCTTTTGACGAGCATCTTCTTGGCCATCGACATAAATAACTTTGTCCTGGCCATCGTACACGGCGCATATGAAGTGCCAATGCCCATCGTTGACCGCGCGGCTGCTCCACGTATCGACGATCTGGGTTGAGTCATTGTCTCGTTTGGAGGCCGTAGAAAACGCAACCCGTCCGTCGTCGGCTCGGACAGCCAAGCTGTAGTATTCGCTTCGATCAAAGTCGACGAGTGCCGCATTGTCGGTCCACGCTTGTGCTTCGCCGCCGATTTCTGTTTTTGCCCACGCGCAAACAGTCAGCGCCTCAATGCTTCCCTGAGACTCGTAGTGTAAGTTGTCTATAGCAACGTAGCTGCTTCCGTCGAAAAGGTAAGCCTTTCCAAATCGACCGTCGGCTGAAATCGCCCCACTGACCAAAGCAGGCCGAGACCCATCTTCAAACGAATAGTAGGTCTTTGGCGCTGAAACCAACGTTTGGACGGAACGGCCAGTATCCACTTCAGGGGCGCAGGCAATCATAGCGGTCAGCAGTCCCAAGCATGCTGGTATCAATACAGATTTCACATCGACCTCCATGTCGCGGCACGAGATGAGCGCCCAACCCCGAGCGGACGGAGTATTTATCGCGGACAAACGCAGCAAAGGCTGCATGCCTTGCGATGGCATATTGGGCTTAAGTCCTATTTCGGCCAGCTTCTAATAAGTAAAGAAGCCTTGCACTCAACTATGGCCCCAAAAAATAACCTCGCAGCACATCGGCTTGGTACCGGGCGTAAAGAGCCCATAAGCAGGTACGCGCCGAGTGGAAGGCTCGCCCAAGAACGTAGATCGTTTGTACCTACGTGAAAGACGCGTCGCCCCATCCAGGTGGCCCATTTTTCGCAAAATCGGGCGGCCCAGCGCTTGTCCGCAAGCCTTTTTTATCGTCTAACTAAGCAGGGCCACTGGGAAAATCAGGAACTTGACTCTCCCCGACAAAAAAAGTGGGGCCACACTGAACGGTCATCCATCTTCATGAGAAACGTAGGCACACCCCACGCAAACGGATTCGAATCAATGCAAGTGATCTTTGGGATGGAGTCGAGATTCTCATGCGGGCCAGGCTGAACGCTCAAACGTTTTCGGGAGTCGCCGATGCCCTCGGTTGCACACCGAGCCGACATTCAGGGATGAAGCCACCGCTCAAATTCGAACCGTTCTTCAAGATGACAACCCTCAGAGCCTGATCTTGAAGATGACCGGGGACGGTGTGGAAACCGATCGGATGCCGAGATTCGACTTCACTTGGAAGGCTGCGAAGGGCATCGTGCTCCGCCTTGGGTCCACGCAAGATGACATCAAGGTTCATCGAACCCCCTTGTCTGGTGCCGAAGACCAGGGTGTATTCCCCTAAAGTCCCAGGTCCCCGTCGTCCCGGTCTCCTCCCAAAAGAGGATCGTGTAGCTTTCCAAGAGGTCATCCAGGTCCAGGCCCAGGTTGTCCAGGTCCGGGTCCAGCGAGGGCAAGGCAATCTGCGAACAATCGTTGACTCACCCTATCGAATCTCGTTTGGATGCCAGGCGGGACAGCCCTGGGACAGCGCTGCCTACACGGGATGGGGGGAAAATGAAGCTTCAAGGAAAACATCACCGTCGGGTGATGGGTTTCGTCGCGTGGATTCTTGGATTCGGTCTGACGACCTTCGCCCACGCCGAGGTCCAAAAGTCGGTCCGGATTCAGGCCGGCTGGAACCTTATGGCCGCGCCTTCCAACGCCGAACACCAGTGCGCGTGGACGGGGCTGGGGCTCACCCTGTGGGCGACAGCTAGGCGATCCGAGGGGGGCCCCGGCGCAGGCGAGATTGAACGATCCGAAGAGGTTTCTTGCGGACCAGAAAGCCTCGACCCGAAGGCACCCGAGCCGAGCGACGAGGCCCGGGTCGTGTGGGTTTTCGCAAGAAGCGATCTGGAGCTTCCCATGGCCGCATCGGTGGCAGCCGCTTTAGTACCTGCCGGCTGGAATATGCTCACCGTCCCCGAAAAGACGGTCTATGCGGATCCCAACATCCTTCGGGTCTCGCGATGGGATGCGCAGGCACAGCGGTACCAAGGGGTTCGCCTCGGGGACGCCCTCAAGGCTGGCTATGGCTACCTTGCGTTCCTTCAAGAGGCGGGCGCGCCCTTCCAAGACGATTGTCTTGGCTCCAAGTGGACCCTCGAGACCGTGCGGACGGTCATCGAGACCTGCCCGTTCTCCGGCCCGGCCTCGAATGGCCCTGCACCTCGGCCCTCGGACCCGGCGTTGCCGACCTACATCGTTCTCGAATCCGCCACCGAAGATGCGGCCGCTCGGGGCGCCATGCACGACCGAGGATCCATCGCGCCAGACTTCAAAAGTTCGGCCCATTTTACCGTGACCCAAACGGCCTCAGGAGCCTGGAACATCATCGAAAATCAGCCGCCTGGCGCTCAGCTTCCGCCGCTCCTGCGCATTCACATCGACGAGCCCTCACAAGGCTCGGACGCATCGCTGTCCGAAATAAACACCGAACTGCCGCAAAAAGGTGCCGTCCTCCGGGTGGCCGAACTCATCGCCGAACTGAGCGAACGCTTTTCGCCCATCGAGGGCGTCGTCTGGGACGAGCGTGGGAGCGGCGCATGGATGCCCCTCATCGACGCGCTTCAGCGACGGTTTTTTGGCCCAGGTGTTGCCGCCCGGCCCCCGACGGAGCTTGGCGCTTTCGAAGCGCCGGCCGCAGTCAGTCCGAGAGGGCTGCTTGTCGCGCTTCCCAAAGTCGCGCTTGTCACCCACGACGACCGCACTTGGGCCCACTTGGTCCATGTGGCTCGACCGGGTCGGTCCCAAAACTTCGAAGTGGCCTATCGCCGCAGCAAGAAAGCCGCCCAAGACCGAAGTTTCGAGACCACCAAGACGCTCGCCGCTCCCGGGGACGGTTGGGCCATCACCGATCTGGCCATTGCGGCGCGCGGCGACAAGGTTTCGGTCGCGTGGACCCAGACCCAAACCGGTCCGAAAACACAACCGAAACAAAGCCTCGTCCGCGTGGCCGAAAGCCATGATCGCGGGGCTCACTTTTTTGCGCCCAGGACCGTGCGCAAAAACGACGCCTGGAAGCGTGGGCTCAGTTTGGGATACGACCGCTTCGGTCACCTTCACCTGGTGTGGGGTGAGGCCCACAAGGCCTACTACTTAAAAGACCTCACCAAAGAACCCGAGAACGTTTTTGACGTCGTGGTTCGTGAGAAAAACGACCTTGTGGTTTCCTACGCCCTGGCCCACCAAAACCCACTTTGCCACAAACCGGTGGCCCCGTGCGGCTGCATCGAATGGTCTCAGGAAGCTTACAGCTACGCGCTCGAAACCAATCCCAAAACCGGTGAGGCGTTCGGGCCCTACCGGACCCGAACCGAAGAGGCCTTTGTCTACAACCCTTCGCTGACCATCGACGACGACGCGGTCAGCATCATCGCCCACCAAGACCGCATGTGGGACAACCGAGCGGTTCCCAATCCGGACTGGCCCCTCGAGAAAAACATGACTCCGGACGAAGCCGGGGGCACTTGCCCCAAACCCGGTACGCGCATCGCGCAAGCAGGATTTCAGGATATTTGGCAAAAAAGAGCCCACGACCTAGAACCCCAAAGGCACCTCGAAGAAACGCCGGGCACCAACCCAAGCGGGCCCCAAGAGGGCGCCGGGTCTGATACTCCCGGCAACAAAACGCACCACCAGTACCTCTACGATGGGACCTGGCACGAAGAAGACCAAATCCGCATCGCGCAACGGCCCCTGGTCGAAGACGCATGGTCCGAGCCATCGACCGGCAAGCGCGACGTCCCGGTGTGGCCGATGCGTGAGGGGCTCCTCGAATGGAAAACCGCCGAAGTCCCCGTCGAAGAGGGCTTCAAAGTGGGCGCGTTCCAAAATGGGGTCCGGCAAGACTGGCGCCATACCGTGGTCGCACCGCTTCAAAGCCCCCTCCATGAAGGGCGACACGATGCCCCCAAACTTGCAGTCAAAAAGCAAGGCCATCTGGTCGCGGTCTACAGCGACGGTCCCTCAAGCAACGCCCACTTACCGGGCCAGAACCCCATCTTCGTCACCCAATCCCTCGACGGGGGCATCACCTGGTCCCGAGGCACCCAGGTCGCCCACGGATATCTCCCCGACGCCGCCGCCACCCAGGACGGAGAAGTGGGCCTTCTGGTCTATCACCTCGGGGCGCTGGGCCACGCGACCCCGCCGGCTCCAAAAATCGACATGTTGCGCACCCGAGACCTACAGGTCTGGGAGCGAGACACGCTGAATCTTTATCCTCCAACACCCATTCATAGAACCCATCACGAAAACGGAGCCCATCACCCCGACCTATTCGACGATCCCATCGGCGTCCCCGCCCTCAGCGGTCACCAAGCACTCTTTGTCGCAACCTGGGTCCGTAGCGAAATCGACCCACAACCGGGAACCCGCATCGTGACCACGCGTGCTGCCCGCGCCCCCGAAACGCGGCGCTACGAAATCACCCACACGGGTCCCCTCACCGTCGGCCAAAGCACCCAGTTCACCATCACCGCGGTCAATGCGTACGACATGCGTGTCCACGACGACGGCAAAGTGCATCTCGGCGTAGCATCGCGCGGTCAAGGCGGCATCAGCCAAAGGAGCCCGCATGCAGGCATCAACCAAGGGAGCCCGCATGTAGGCACCAACCAAGGGAGTCCGCATGCAGGCACCAACCAAGGGAGTCCGCATGAAGGCACCAGCCCATTACGCCCTGGTCGAGAAGCCGTAGACCAAGCGGTCCCAGACCTAAGCCCCCTCGGTCAGGTACGGCCGAAGGGAGGGCCCATAGATCAGGCGCTCACCCATGGGGAGACAGAGGATCCAGCGTTCAGGTCCGAGAACGCCGCGAACCCAACGTTCAGCTCCGAGAACGCCGCGAACCCAACGTTCAGCTCCGAGAACGCCGCGAACCCAACATTCAGGTCCGAGAACGCCGCGATCCCAACATTCAGGTCCGAGAACACCCAAGCGCTGGCCTTGGTCGAAGGAAGGAGCCCACCGGCCACCGTTCAACTCCAAAACGGGCAAGCCACCTTCGTCAGGCTGACCACCGAAACCGACACCACCCTTTTGGTCCAAAGCGAAGAGAACCCGACCGGTCGGGCTTCGGCCACGACGCTCTTGGCCTATGCCTCGGGGGCCGCGGGCAACTACCAAAGGGCGCTCGAAGCAAGAGATCGAATGATGCGCACCGTCGTCGACGAAGCGACCCAACAAACCTGGGTGTTTCAGGTTGAATACGCACCCGAAGCAAGTCCACAACCGGGTGACGCATCGGCCAGCCTTACATCGTCATTCGCGGAACCAGGGATGGTATCCGACGCGAAATACTTAGCAAACTTCGAACGGGTTTGGGTCTACACCCAAGGCATCGCGGTGGCTCAGCTCTCGAAACAACAAGACACGGTGTCCCAGGCGGCGGCCCAGGGCATGGCGCGTTATCTGTGTGCCCACGCCGAAAAAGGCCACCACGAAGGTCGAACCGTGATTCTCGGGTGGCCCTTTTCTTGGAACACTGCGGGAGACAACTGGAAGGACCGAAGGCTGGTCACCGGCGCCAACGCGTGGGCCATTCACGGACTCGGGGTCTTTGTCGCATCGGAGGCCTTCGACAGCCTGAGCGACAAAGAACAACGTGCGATCCGGGGTTGTTACGAAGAGGCCATTCGAGGGCTCCTCGTCCACCGGCGACGGCTCGTGGCCCCGGGTACAGACCAAACGGTCAGTCTCGTGACCGCCGGGTGGACCGCCCGAGGCCTCACCGTAGCCGAAAACCCCTCCGCGCTCTTCACAGAAGAGGAGGAGTCGGTTCAATGGGGGTATTACAGCGTACTCGACGCCATCGGGTACGACGCGTTCACCGAAGACCGCGCGCCCGAGGTTGCGCGCTTTCGACACACACCAGGAGCTCCGCCCACCAAGCTCGCGCCCCGCGTGCTGACCGAGCAGGATCACCAGCGCCTCAAAACCCGCGTCTTGGCCAGCAATGTGGTCACCGAACACAACCTGGATGTACTGAGCGTGTTGAATCACGCCCTGAGGCACCAAGAAAAAATCGGTCTTCAAGATTTCGCCGAACTCGAGGTGTTTAGAGACGAACTGCGCGACGGTATTTTTGTGCTTCTTTGGGACGACCAAGAATACACCCAGGACCTCGCCTACACCCTGCGGCAAACCGGACCCGACGACCCGCGAAGACCAGCGCTTGAGGAAGCCCTCGAGGCGCAGGATCTGGGACGCATCGTGACCGGGGGCCACTTCTCGGGAACGGGAGAGAATTTACATTTTTCGGCCAGCAACCACGTCGCCATCGACAACTGCAGCTGGCTCTCTCTGTCCGTGGACCATGGCCTTTTGCCCGAACGGCCTGAATACATCGAACGATTGGCCCGATGCCTGCGATACACCGAGCTTCAGTTCGTTAAGCCTCTCCCCTTTGCCGGAAGAACCTACCTCGGCGCCCACTATTTTCAGAACACGTTCCGCGACCCCTACATTTCTCCCAGCGCCCTTCAGGAGTCCTCGTATCATCTCGAAGCAACCACCGGCCTCATCTTGGGCCTCGCCCGTTTTGCCCGCGCCTATCCCGAACATCCCGACGCCCTATATTTTGCAGACCAAACCCGCGCCCTCTGGAACGGTGTCCAGCTTTTTGTGAAAGATCACGGGTTTCGTTACTCCAGCCAGCGGATCCAGGATCTATCCACGCTCCTGGCTTCCAGTACGGCGGCCATCTGGTTCATCGATGTCTACCGCGAACTCAACCAGGACTGGGCGGGACTCAGGGGGATAGCCGGCACCGAGCGCGTATTCGATCCTGGGCGTTCGGCCGCGTCCTCTTTGGCCCATAAGGACGTGGTTTCGCTGGGACTGTTCGGAGGCCACGAAGCCTTCGTCGGCTTCCAAAGCCAAAACGGAGCAATCTGGGTCGACACCAAGGCCCTTCAGTCGGACGGGTCAGTGGGTGCCATCTACCCAGAGGCTCAAGGCACCTTTGGCCCGGGCGTGCGCGCGACCAAACCCGGCACGGTCCTCGCCAACGCCATCAAAAAGGGTGCAGCGTCGCTGGACGAGTTCAGTCCAGGCACCTCGGCCGCAACCAGCCAGCTTTTGGCCGCGGGGACTGCCTTGGCCAGCATCGTCGCCTTGTCCACCGGACAGGTCGAGACGTGGACCACCCTCATTCACTTGAACCAAGCCCCCAACGTACACACGGAGCCTTGGACCTTTGTCGGCACCGTCCCCGAAGATGAAGTCACCTTTTTGGGGCTGTTTTTCAAAGACGAAGCCCTCATTCGCCACACACGCATCCAGCAGAGCCATGTCCAAGGCGGGTTTGCTACTTCAACCGTCGAATTTGAAGCCGATGCCATCTATGGGCTGGTGAAAGAAGTCTACGGCCCGAGCGAAGGCATGCTCAAAGACCTCTACCGCCTGGGCCTCCCCACTGGCGAGCCTATCTCCGTGTATCGGCTCGACACCGAACTCAGCCCTGAAGCGATCGTGGGTGCGGTCCTCGACCAACAGGTTCCGTGGCTCAAGCCAAGCACCGACCCCGCCCCGAACGAGACCGACTTCACCGCCGACCTCTTCCGCGAACTCAAAGCCCTGGCGCTCACGCCTGACTTCCGTCAAGTCGACCTCGCCGAGCTCATCCACACCCTCGAGAACCAAGCGCCCACCCCTGAGCCTCACGACACCCAAACCATCATCCCCGAGTCTCCCTTGGGGACCGCGTGGCTCGACCAAGTGCCGGAAGCCTTTCGGGCCTCCGTGTACTACTGGCTGGTGCTCTTGCCCCAATACGTCGCCCCGCAGTCTTCAGGGCCCCCAGACAATTCCAAAACCCCAACCCCAGGGCCCGCAGCAGGCGGCGTAGGGCCGGGTGACGACACCATGGAATTGCGGGGACAACGGATTCGTTGGGTTGATCCTGCACCCCAACTCATCACCGAGGGGAAGCTCACCTTCGCGCCCACCGACGGGATTGTGGTAGACGCGTTTGACGCCGAGTTGCGCTTTGCCGAATCGCAGCGTCAAAACCTCGGGCCATCGGGGGTGGAGCAACGACTAGACGGCATCGAAGTACCTAAAAGCGCCAAGATGCCACGGGGCGTCACCGAGATGCCCATCAAGAAAATCTATCGGAGCTTCCCGATCGGTAGCCCCGTTCCCGGTGCCCAAACCAGCCTTCTGTCGACCGCGGTTTCGAACCTGGTCGATGAAGGGTTCGACCTGCGCCACCCGCTTCGAATCTATGTGTTGCCCGGCGGCCAACTCGCCGTACATCCTGACGATCACCACACGGTCGGAGCCATGAACCTGCTCGGCGAGACCGATGTTCCGGTTCGCTTCGTACTGCCACCCTACGAGCGGGGGGGCTCAGTCCCGCGATCCAATGCGCGTTTGGGAACCAACACGGGCATAAGCGCCCACGCACTCGAACGGGCCTTGCTGGGCATCCATCAGTCGACCCTCCTCCCGCATCCCGGCGATTGGGACTACATTCGCCGCCACCGGGGATTCTACGAAAACATCGAACCTTTCGACTCGGACCTATGGACACATGCGACTTCAGAATCTGGTAAGGACCAGGCAGGGTTCTTCAGTACCCGATCCGTGAATCGCATCGACTGGACGCCGGTGCCCAAGCTGGAGATCTACATCGTCCGACCCGAAGGCGGCATCGACCTCAATCGGGCCCTCGGATACGACTTTGGTCGAGACGAGATCGTGCTGCCCCACGTCCACGCCAAAAACGTTCTCGGCGCATTTTCGACTCAGAGCCCGGGCAAAGGCGTACTCACCATCAACCCCGACGCCGATGGCCCGCTCCCTGAGCCCTACGGTCTTGCCACCGCACTCGAACAAATCGACCTCTACCAACTCCAGATGGGCACCATACCGCAATTCAGACTGGCGCCCGTGGTGGCCAAACTTCAAGCCGGCGAGATGTTCGCCCCCCCGCTGTTGATCGTGCGCAAAGAGGATGGATCGCAAGGCCTTCTGAGCAGTCACGTCGAGCTGCAGGCGCTCAAAGAGGTGGGCATGAGAACCATGCCCGCAGCCATCATTCACTGGAAAACACTCACCCACACCGATCGGCAAACGCTCATCAAACACTATGGGGTGCTCCAGGACGGAACCGTCACTCTTCCCATACCGGTACCGGGCGAGTCGGATGCCCTCGAACTCGTGCGCATGAAAGCCCAGCTCTTTTTGTCCCCTTCTACCCAACCCACCATGGTGACGCTCTCCGGGGAGCTCCTGCACGAAACCCCTCCTGCCTTTCCACCCGCTGTCAAGGCCATTGTCATCGACGACTTTCGGGGCCAAAACCAGCCGCTTCCTCGCATCCTCCCAAAAAACGCGAGTTCAGGGGCCAAACATGCCGCCGTGTTGCAAAACGAGCTCGAAAAGCAGGCAGCCATCACCAAGACCCGCCTCGGAACCGTGGTAGGCATCGACATCGGCCCCACCGACCAGGCAACCCCAAGCATGGTTCTTGCCGCCATCCGCACCGCGATCCGTGAAGCCCAAAGGGTGCAGAGCAGCGACGAAAGTCCGGTCGGCGTCATCAGTCTTAGCCCAAACCTGGGCTATACCGTTGAGTCACAATTCCCCCACGCAGACCGCGACACGATGTCAGCCCTGAACCAAGAAATTCAGGACCAGCTGACCGAGGTACTCAACGAAGCCGCACGTGCCGAAATCTTGGTCTTTTCCGGGTCTGGGCCGGGCGCCCATCTCAGTGAACAGGTCCTCGAGGCGGGACGTGCCCAGCCACTTTTCTTCCACGTCGGAGGCCTCCAAAGCGGCACCGTCGATCCAGAAGCCGCGCCCCTCGGATCGAGGTCGGCTGAGGCCGATTTCATGGCTCCGGGTCTTGCTCCGCAATCCATTGAAGGCGCAACCGTCGTCGACAATGGCCCCCACGTGCCGATCGGATTCGCTGCGGCCACGGCCCTCATGGGCAAAATGGCTGCGCTCGGTGAGACGGTGAGCCGTGGCAAGGAGCCGATAGACCTGCCCGAAATCATCCGGAGCACCCTCAAAAAGAGTACGTATGATCCCAAAACTCCGGATCACCTATCTCCGGTTGACGTGTACGCACTTACCAACCGAGTGGTGGGCGCTGACCAAAACATCGAGCAGGCCAAAAGAGAAAAAGAGGCGAATCGAAACTTCACCGGAGAGTACAATGTCGTCCTCGAAGCCGATCATGCGGCGGTCATCAAACATACACCGGACGGAAAAGAGCAAACGGTTTCGTCCATCAAAGACATCGTCGCCGAAGATGATGACGATATCGTTTTGTATGCGAAGAACGGCGCTCAGATCGATGTCGTGTCGGGACGAGTATGGAACAATGGCTTGGCTTCCAAAGACATCCGTTTATCCCCCGCCGGAGTCCAATTTTTTGGGGGGCCAGCGCTCCACGCGGCGGGGGCCCATGTTCGTTTTCTCGAGCATGATGCCAACCAACTCGGGAAAGGCTTTCTAAGCGATGGCACGTACGTGACCACCGATGCCATTTTCGCTCCAGATTACGAGGAGGTCATGGCCCACAAGGATGCACTGCTCCCCCTCGTGAGGAAGGAAGGGGTTCGCCGCCGGGTCGACAACAAGTGGGTGTCCGATTCTTCAGAATACCCGTTGGGGGTTGCTGAAGTAGATGCCTCCACCATCTACCGAACAGAGTGGGTCGATGCCAACAGCCCCACCCATCCTGGAGGCCAAAGCCTCAAAGCCCACATGAGCGCGCTCGCGCAACATGGATTTAACCTCAACCAACCGATTCACGTCTTCTACGAGCGCGGCAAGCCCTTCGTCTTTGAACACGATCGGGCGCTCCTCGCAGCGATGGTTCTTTTGGGTGAAATGAGAGTGCCGGTCCGGATGATTGTGGATCCCAAGTTCTGGGCACTTTCGCCCGAGAAACAGATACAGTTCAGCCCGGAAAGTCCCTACGGTGTGAGCGACGTCGCACTCACCCTCGGTCGCAAAGGCGCCACCCAGGCGAAGTACGTCGCCGACCCCCGAGACCCAAACGAGGTGTTCGAGCAGGGAATCCAGGCCGACGGCCACGATACAAATCTTTGGAAACATCTTTGGAACACGGGCGCGCACAGTGCATGGCTTTCTGGGTTTTTCAGGGCCAGGTTTAACGAGCCAGAAATCATTTATGATTCTCGATACCTCAATCAATCCATCACCTACTATTTGGTCCGGCAGCAAGACGGTCTTGATCTCCAGTCGGCGACCGGCATCAACACCAAAAAGACCGCGGTCTCAAGCGTTGCCGGCCGGAATGTGCTCGCAGCGGTCACCCAGCCGCGGGTTTCGGGTCCGCTCCACTGGATCATCAACCCCAATGCGGTCGACCCTCTCCCGTCCGTGGCCGCTTGGGCGACCAAGGAAGAGTTTTTTCTCCTTTCGAGACTTGCCATCGATCCCTATGATCGTGGTGAAGTGGCGCAGCTTCGAGATGCGGTGTCCGACGACCACATCGCGCTTGCTCCCCTCGTGGTCCTCGAAAACAAAGCCGGGGCCGCGATTCTTCTGGAAGGCCGATCGAGAGCCGCGGTCACACGAAGCCTCGGAGGCAATGCCATGCCGGCGTTGATTCTTCAGTGGGAGCTCTTATCGCCCGAGCAGCAAACCGCGCTGGTCTCAGACTATCCCCAGGTGAGCGGCATCGGTCCCATGAAAAGCGATACAGCCCCCGAGTTGCCTAAGTTTCTGAACGCGCCCAAGTTCAGCGACCCACCGATTGGCAACAACGTCTACGTCCGGTTTGACGAGGGGCTCATCAATCACAACCCCAAAAAACCGAACTACGATGGCATCGTTCTCCTCAGCGCCCACGACGGCGAGCTTTTCCGGTCCGGGATGGAATCCGGCAAGTTCTTTGGCGATTTTTCCACGGTCCTGGACGCGCTGGGAAAAACGCCTGGCCTGTTCTCGGTCCACGTCATTTCTCACCGGAGGCAGTACGAACCCGTGGACCTAAGCATGATGCTTCCCGAGGGTACTCAAAACTACACCTTCTTGAAGAAGAAGCACGGCAAAAATGCCATCCCGCGCATGGCACCCGGCTGGAGTCGACAAATCGGCTACATTCCTCTTACCGAGGAACCGGTGCGCATGTCCAACACCGCAACGTTTACGCCCAAAACGGTATCGATTCCCATCCAGCTCAAGCCTTTCCGGGTAGGCGCGACCAACACCCTGCATGGATTGGAGGTCACGTTCTCGTACCAAGAGGCGGGCTACACGGTGTACGACGCGGAGCTCTATTTGGCGAAGGTCGATCCATTGAAGTTCGAAAAGGGACCCGAAGATTTTGTCTACTTCCCGCTCGATACCGGCCCCACAGCCAAGCTGCGTCGCTTCAACCTCTTGCTTGACGGGCCAGACGCCAACCCGAGCGCCCGCGACGGCCTCAGTCCGCGCGCGTTCCTACAGAGCTTTGGGCAGCCTGAAGAGGCAACCAAAGAACTTTGGATGTCGATTCGCACTCTTGGAGAACCCCGGTTTAAGCGCACATCACGGTGGTCCTCCGACGACGACCGAGGTTCGGCCAGGGAAGGTCAGCCCATCAAAGTCGACGTGGAAACGTTCACCATGCGCCCCTAGGAGGGGGTGAAAACACCCTACGCCATCGGCTAGCGCGCCCGGTAGTGCACAATACGAACCGTCCCCGTCCAAGGCGCGACGCCAGATTCATGGTGACGCCCCAGCGTCACCAATTCAAAAGAGACCCGGCCCTCGCCGCGTTTGTTGACGACCGAAGCCGCTATTTTTGACAGACGCTCTTCTCCCGGTGCCGTAAGATACACAAGGTCGATGGTACCATCGGCATGCACCGCTGTACTCGACGCTTCGTCGACAACGTCCTCGGCGCGTACGATCTCCTTGTTCCACCGCACATCGTGTTTGGGCATCAGTCCGATGTGAAAAGAAGACCCGGCCGAAGCCGCAATGGGCACCAGCGACACCATCCACGCCGGACCGAGCTTACTGACCGACCACGCTTCAAACACTGGGCTCTGGGTATCGAGGCGGCGGAAGGTCTTGAGCAATGTCTCGGCGCTCAGGGTGTGTACAGAGTACCCTGGATAGTCTTGATGCTGACGGACCAGCGTCTCGACCGTGACGCCAGGTTGGGATGCCGATGAGGAGAGCTGGAACATCAGCTTGGTGCGAGAACCCGGAACCTTGCGAATCCATACCGACCCAAGTCCGCTTGCCCCGCCACCCTCATCCGCCAGACCGGTGGTGATCAAGGGGCCAAAAAGCTGCGTGTAAAGACTGCTTCTGAATTGGGGAAAGTTGGTTCGATCCCATTTGGGGTCCCACTCGCCATGGGTCGATACGTCTTTGCGTTCGACCAGCCGCGTCATGCGGTCCACAATCACGTCCAGATCCTCGTCTTCCATCTCAGCGCCATCTGCGACCGGCAAGCCAGACAACAGCTCCCGTACCGCCGGGTAGGCCCGCATCAGCTCTGGGTAGTCTGGCGTTCCAAAGAGACCCTGGAACTCTTTGAGTTTGCGGGCCGTCAACTCGAAAGGCTCCAGCACCCCTTCTGAGCCGGGCGATGCCGACGAAGCTTGGGGTGGGTGACCAAACTGATCGAAGGCAGTCCAAAACGACGGAGGCAGCGCTACCAAAGGGCTTTCGCGCGCAGCGATCTTGTGCTCATAGGGCCATACGGGGTCGCCCGGTTGCTCCCCGACCACCTGCGCCGAGAGGTGTACGGTTTCGCTTTGCTTCCGAGACTTCAGAAAATCCCAGAGCGACACCCCTTCGGCACTCTTGGACGGACCACCAAAGGCCACGAAGTCACTGTGGGCCGGTTCCGATGGCTCCAAGGCACGATCGAAGGCGATGTAATCTTTCACCTGGAGGTGCCCATCATCGTCGTAGGTGGTCTTTGTGAAAACCCACCGGACGGTTCTGGCTTTGAACCCCGATTCTTCGTGGTGCAGGGTGACCTCAAGACCGCCCTCGAGGCTCGCCGCGCTCGGAGGCACAAGCTTGGGCTCCGCAAGACCGATGGCGCTATGCTTAGGATCAAAGGACACCGCGTTGGACAGACGAGAGTAGGCCGCCTTTTGTTTGGTGAGCTTCACCAAGACTGAAACCTGTCGGCCCAAACCGGGGATCGGCCTCACGAGCGGTACGTTCTTGGCCCATTCAGGGACTTTGTGGACCGGCGAGTGCTGCTCCAATTGATTGGCGTCGAAGGTCATGCTGAGGTCCGCTCTTTCGTCAAACGCAATCTGAAGCGAAACCCACTCAGGGTACCGCTTCACCAAAGCCTTGACGTCCTCAATCGTGGGAACTTCGCCCGGAGGGCTCAGGGTTTGTAAGAGTTCTGGCCGATGGGTGCTGAGAACGTAGATTTCTTGGTACTTGGACTCATAGTTTTCCGGGCGGAGCCGTTCGTCCATCTCGAGCTCGACCTTGTTGTCCACATGGTATGTGTCGAGGATCCGGGGTGTCTTGGGCACAAACACCTCTGGAATACGCGTGGGCCTCTCTTCGGCGGCCTTCTTCTTCTCGAGCGCCAGCTTCTTTTCGTCAAACGCTTCCCGAAACCGCGTCTTCAGCGTCTGACGCTCCCGTTCACTGAGCCCACTCCAATCGATTGCCGCGGCCAGTATGTCGGTGACCCGAGCCCGGTAAAGAGCCGCCAAAGTATCGTGTCCGTGAAGCAAGATCATCGAGCGATCCGGCATCACCGCTATCAGAATCGGTTTGGCGTAGTATTCTCCGTGGCGGAGCTTCCGCGTCAGCTCTCCCACGGTTCGCTCAGACCGAATACCCGCGTCCAAAAATGTGGTCACGGGGACGTCCACGATCGCGTTGGCAAACCCATACTCGGGGAGCAGCGGATCTTTTGCATCTGGGTTGACCCACAAGCGATGATGAGATCGCGCCTTAAGGGGGGCCGATCCCAGGACATATTCGGGCAAGATGGCAGAGGGGACCAAAACCTCGTGGTGGCTCATCTGAAGCGCGCCTTGCGGAGCGAGACCGCCACGAGGTCGAACCAAGTAGCCTATTTTTGTCAGCGCTTGGATGGATTTGTCGGCGCTAGAGACGTTGTCAAACGTCTTGATGAAGCCGTCGTCCAGACCGTACCAATAGTAGTCGAGGAGATCTTGGTGGGTGCCCTTGGCGGCAAAGCCTTTTTTGAAGGGCTGCTCAGGCTTGGGCGTGGGCATGTGGATGGTCACCGTGCGCACTTCGCTTTTCATCCGCACCCATTGCTCAGGCTCCACCCCCATGGTCGCCTCGAACGCTGGCTCTCGTGTTTGGGGATAGTCCTCAGCCGTGCCTTTGGGCCAATAGGATGGATGCGGAACCTGGCGAATCGGAATCGTTTCTTCATTCATCCGTTTGAGCGCTAAAAAGCGGAGGACATCACTTTTCCAGACGACCATTCCAGTAAAAAGCCAATACACCCGAATCGGCTCTTTGAGGTCGATGCCCCGCTCGACGAACTGACGGGCCATCGGATCGACCAAGCTTTGGTCCGCAGGCGTCGGCGTATCTTCGGACGCGACCACGATGTTGTCGACCGACATCTCTTCCACCCCGGCAGGATATTGGTCCTTGACGTTGACAACCCGTCCTTCGAACATACGCCGGACGAGTCTTCGATTCGGATCTTGGGGGATCTTGTAGCGTTTCTGAAGTTCAGCCTGCTGCTCTACGGAAAGAGCCTCCCATTCGAGGCCAAACTCCAACGCATAGTCCTCACCGAGCGCCCGAAGGGCCTCGAAATCGACGGCGCCCTCCAAGACTTGCTTCGGCCGATCATCCTCAAACGACAGGGTTAAGAGGGGGTTGGCATGCGCGTTGGTGGTCATGAGTTCTTGGGCACGCTTTTCCGCGGCCGCCTTGTCCGCCTGCGGTTCCCATTGCATCATGAGGGCGGGCACAAAAACGGTGGCCCACTCGTAGACCCGGGGAAGCGGATCTGCTGCGGAAGGATTGGGTTCGAACCAGCCTCGCTGGGGTGCATGAAACTCAAATGAGCCCACAATGTTTTCGGGCAACACCTGGCCGGGAATGGCCAGTTTGGAGTCCGAATTCGGGTCCATGCGGTCCATCACGGCGTTCATGTTTCCCGCAGCATGACGCTTGGTCCCGGCCCCCAAGGCGGTCTTCACATCGACAAAGCCTTTGGGGCGCGCCAAGAAGATGCGCGGAAGCGACGCCTCGGGCTTTTTTTGATCACCCCAGTGCGCACTTCCGGACTCCTGGAGCGTGTAATACATGGTGTCGATTTGTCTAAACCCATAGACCCACGAACTTTGATGAGGCTCGTCGACAAGAGCCCTCAGACTCGGGTTATCTCCTCGGGCTTGAATCCCGGTCTTAAAGATCTCCTGGGGCGTACCCGGCACGATCAGCGGGACCATCGACAGCACAAAAGCCTCGGCGTCCTTCAGATTGCCGCTCGAGAGAGGAACGCCGACCGCAAAGGCGGGAGGCTCCACAAACTTCACTGGAACGAAGGTTTCGCCTGCCAGCGTCATTCGGGCCAAGGGAACATGGTCCTCGGGATGAACGAACGCACGGCCGTCCTCGTTTTTGTACAAACGAATGGGGTGCGAAAGCTCAATCCCACGAAACACAGTCTTGACGATGAGGGCAGAGAAGTCGAAGAAGTCGGTCGCCGTGAGGCGCTGATAACGGTAGATATCAGCCACGGGGAATTCCACCACACCCGGCGGATAGAGGGGTGCTTTTTTTACCCATTTGCCTTCCAACGTTCGGGCAATTTTTTCGCCATCGTGCTGAACCTTGACCTCACCGCGGGCGGCCGCAACCGTTTCGACCACAGAAGAATAGATCGCTTCATCGTAGATGTCGGTATTCACCGCAATGGGCTTGCCTTGCTGGGGGTCCACGATGGGTGTGTGGCGTTCGTTGACGAAGTGAGCCGGCTCACCGTGCCAGTAGCGCCTCATGGTGGGACGGGCAACGCCACTTTCGGGATTGGGTACAAACGGGCCCGGCACCCACGTCTGGTCGCGATCGTCCCACGTCACTTCCTGAGCCCCAACAATGCGCTTCGTGCCAACCGGACCGGGCACCAGCACCAAAGGAACATAGGCGTCCTTGTGATGGACCAAGAGTCCATCCTCTTGAACCAGGTAATAAAACCATAGCTTGTCGGCCCTAAGCGGAATGCCACCCGTCGACAGCGAACCCTTGCGAGAAAACATGGGCGCCACCCGGGTGGTCACGTAGGGAGACCAACGCCCCGAGGAGGGCACCTGAAAACCGGTCTTGAACACCCCATCCGGCCCAAGAGGCCCTCGGGGTTCGCTCGCGACCACCAAGCTCGGGGCCATCGAGAGGGCGGCGTTGAGATTCATGGGCTGAGCCGTTTCCGCGAGGGGGGCAGGTACCCCAGGGAGCGCCGCAAATCGACGCGCCAAGGCCTCTTCGGACGGCGCGTGGGCACTGGCGGTGGGGACGTCGAAAGGTTTGAAGGGCAGCTTATCGCTGTCGAAATCAACCTCCAACCGATTCTTCGCGTATGTCTCGTCAAGGCTCATGACATGCGTGATGTAGGCCCCCGATAGGGTTCCTGGGAGCACCACGCCATCTTGAAGCGAATCGGGTATCGGCCACCCGAGGGCCTCAAACATGCGATTGAGATCGATGGCTCCCGGAGGGACCCGTACGGTGTAGATCCCTTTGCCGGCGCGATAGCTTTCATCATCCATCCCCCGTCGGTAAAGGAGCTGAAAACCGCCGCGACCAGACTGAAGAAAATCGAGCAGGTTGCCGGGCGCCTCCTGAACCTGTTTTCCGTCTCGAAACATCTCACGAGACGGCGTACCAGAGGCAAAGGTCGCCGTGCTCCAGTCTTCTTGAACGCTGGCCAAAAAGACTTCCTGAGAGAGCCCGTAGTACGCATGCCCCCCGCCCCCATCGAATGGCGGCCAAGCCGACGGAATGGGCACCGGTTCGGGCGCGTTTTGGTTGGGATGGGCCCCAGGTCCGACGATCCCCGAAAGAAACGGGTGGGTGTGACCTGCGGTGGTCCATGGCGCATAGAGCTGCCCTCCGCCCGAAAACGGCCCGAGCGGCTCACCCAAGACCCCCGGGCCCTGCCAACCGTCCAGGGCGGGCGAGGCTGAAGAGACGTCTCCTAGGGGATTCCAAAATGAAAAGCCCGGCGCGGGGTGTTGGGCTTCGGCGGGCGGCGCCCCATCAAGACCATTCGAATCCTGTTTCACAAAGTCGAGAATCCAAGTGGCGCCTTGGCGCGGTTCAGACCATATGCGAACACCATACTGACGCGTTTCTTGGGTCGACGCACCAAGCTGCAGGACAAAAGCGTGCATCGACCGCAAAAACGCGTGAAAGTCGCCACCGGCTTTTTCCATCTCGGCGGCTCGAGCCGCAAACAGAGCCAAGAGTGGGTCGTCTTGGTGCACCGCGTCCCAACCGCCGTCATTCACCACCGGACGGCCATCCACGGCAAACACCGACGAAGACGCATCGAGAAGACGAGCCGACACCGAAACGCGGTTCGCCACCACATAAACCTCAAATTCATGCCCCGCTTCGGTTGGGGCCAAGGGAAGCCGGAAGTCAGGTTGGGTGGCCACCCAGTCGGCCAGCGCTTGTTCGTTGGCCAAAAAGCGGTCGAGGCCGGCCCCCAAAGCCGCCACGTCAACCTCCGCGCGAACCTGGTAGCCGTGCCCCCCTGGGGGCGCCCCACCTTCGCCCAGGTAGATGTGAACCAACGCGGGACCCCACTCTTGGGAGGGGGCCACGTAGATGCTGGTTTTGGGTCCGAGCGTTCCCAGGAAAGGCTCTTCGCGCACCCGAGACCCTACGGCCACGTCAAGGGAGGTGATGTACACCTGGAACTCGTGCGCCGCGCCTAAAGGTGCGCCCGGCACCAAAAACGCATCGCGGGCCATTCCGAAGCACCGCCGGATCTGCATAGGGCACCGAAAAACCGTCCACCTGGTGCGTCAGCGTCAAAAACGCTTCTGCCCCAGCTTCCAACCAAAACCCGCCCGCAACCGTCCCTGCCTCGGAATCGGCCACGGACGCGGGGGGCTCTAGGGCGCCCCCCAGAAGGCCACCAGAGCCCGAGAACATCAGGTACCCGTCGCGGCGGTGGCCCTGGATTGTCGTCACCACCGGGCCAAGCGGCGTCCTTTCGGTCGGCCATAGCACCCTGTGGACCCCCTCGCCCATCACCAGCGCCTGCCCCGGTTCGTGAACCACCGAAAGGCCGTAGGCCGCCCCCTCCCCGGGGGATCCTTCGCGGACCAGCGCTGTCTGTCCCGGTTCATGAAGTCCCGGTTCATGAACCACCGAAAGGCCGCCGGCCGCACCTTTGTCGGCCAGGGCGGCAGCCCGAACCTCGACGTGGTCGGACAGCGAGCGGCAAAAGCGCGGGGCCCTCAGGGGACCGTGTGCGGTGTTTGCACTCAAGAACACCTCACGTTCCTTGTCCGCCGCTTGGTCGAGAACCAACCGATAGCGAAGCGTAACGGGCCCTGTGTCCGAGACCGAAAAGACCAGCCGATGTTCCTTGCCCTCCAAAGAGAAAAAGGGCGTCACCAGAGGTGCCGTAGACAGACCGTCCGGTCCCGGGACCGCCGGTGCGCCTGCGCTCTCGCCCAAAAGAATGGGCGCTGACGAACTTGGGAGCGCCCCGGAAGACCCCCACGAAGCCGCATCGGTGTCGAAGCGAAGCGCGTCCCCTCCGGACTCCACCGTCAGCCTCAGCCTCGAAACGCCCCCTTCATGCTCCGCTTCCGCAAACACTGCGAGTGCACCACCACGTTGAAGGTGAAGCGGGAGCACCACCGACGCGGGGACGCCGTCCAACCGGACGACCCCCGAATACGACAGAATGGATTCGAGACCCCGCCCCACGGGGACAAACGCAGTATCCAAGAGCGCACCGTCTCGTACCCCATCGAGGGCGTTGGGGCTCAGGTCAAAATGAGACCGCCACCAGTCCCCCTGGTCCTCAAGGAAAAGCGCCTCAAGCAGCGCCGCCAGGGTCTCCTCGGTCAGATCACCCGTAAGCAGGCTGTGGTGCAACGCCTCCACCGAAAGCTTTGCCCGATGGGCGACGCCAACCAAATCGCCCTTGCCATGCCGGTTGATCATGCGGCGAAGCCATTTCACGTTCTTGGCTTCCGAAGGGGACAAGGGCGGCGCCCACCCATCGGCGACCCGTCCGAAAAACCGTCGTTCGAAGGGCGCCGACTCGTCCCGCAGTACCCGAAGCTCGACAGCAGGCCTCGACCAATAGGTGGATGCGCCCGGGTTCTGAAACCCAACCAGGTCACCACCCCAAAACTCGTAGGTCCGCCTGGACCCGTCCGTGTCCTTCTGGAGCGCCCGCTTAAGCGCATCGACAAACCGCGTCCGGAGGGCCGCAGCCACCGCTTCGGGTTTGGCATCGGTGGCCAACGGCAAAGGACAGACCGGAACGCCCCATGCCTCGGCCGCCCTGTCGAACCCACACGCCGACCCCATCAGATCATGGGCCGTCCGGGGACGAAGCCGCGCATCCAAGCCCCAGTGGGCGGGCCCCAAGGTTCCGAAAGCAACATCCACCGGGTCATCCCAATCTGGCTCCGCGGGGATTCCGGCAACCCAACGGGAGGTCCAGCGTTCAAAACCCGCGGCATCGGAGTCGGCCATGAGAACGCCGACTTGAGCTTCCATCGCCCCCGTACGCGCCTCTAATCGGGCCCGAAAAGTCGAACCCGCCTGGGCGCACGACACGCCGAGGTATCGCACGACGTATGCGGGGCTCTTGGGGTCGGTGGCAAAACGCAACGCACACAGGTTTTCCATCGCCGAAACCGTTTCTTCCATCGAGGACACCAAGGGATGCCCGAGGTAGGCCTTCAACCACGCCTCAAACGGGACCCCCCTGTTGACCAGGTCCATCACAAAGAAAACCTGATGCAGCCGAAGAAGGCCGGCGTCGAAGTGACGATCGTGGGGTTCGCTCGCGAGCAGCGTAAACAGCGTTTCTACAAATTGGCCTTCAAGGGCCACCATCCAGGAGGACACGTCCACGCGCTGCACGTGCCCCCCAAACAACCCTCGCGCGTCTTGAGCCAAGAGCACGCGCGCAGGATGGGGTTCTTCGCGCCCAGTGCGTGGTTCTGGCCGAAGGAGGTCTCGCGTAGCCAGTTCCTGGTAGCGGGGGTCAAACGACGACGCCGCACCATACAGTAAGCCAAGCCCCGGTGGCCGCTCGCGTTGAAGGCCGACCCGAAGCAAAAGGTCTTCGAGCGCGACCCACTCCCCAGCGTGGAGGGCAAAAAGGCCGTAGGCAAGCTCTGGGTCAGCCGAGAACGCAGCATTCGGGGACACCCCCCGCACCGCCTTCACCAGGTGAAGGCGGAGTTCATCTCGAAGTGAGACCCAAAGAGGAGCCACGTCCTCCCCCCGCGCCCTAACCAGTCCGTCCAGAACAAAGAAGGACCAAACTTGAGCGGTGGGCGCCATCTCTTGATAGGCCTGAAGTCGAGGCAGCGTTTTGTCGAGAACCGCCTGTATGGCGGCGACACGGGCCATATCTTGGTCAACCAACGAGAAACGGAAGAGCGCGTACGTCGCCAAGATCTCGGCCTCGTTGGGCAACACCCCTTCGGCCTCGGGGGATGCCGGCGTGAGGGCGTGCACCAAAAAGTCGACCAACGTTGTCGCCTGCGCAAGGTTTCTGGCCGAGATCCAACCCAAAACCGCAAGCGCATCCTCCTCGGCCACGGGTTCGCCCGGTGCCTTCGCCCCATTCGCGGTCCACGCCTCAAGCGCACCGAGCGCGTCGTCGACCACCGCCACCACCGCATCGACCCCAATGGGCTCACCGGGTGCACCATCCGCGCCTGGATCTAGGCGCGCGTAGGTCAGAAGCGGCCGGTCTTCGTCTTCGCCTATCCGATTCTTGTACGCCCATAAGTCCTTGAACCAAATGGCGGAAGTGCTCGAAGGCAACAAGGTAAACAGATCTTGAATACGCTGGCTCGCGTAAGGAAAACCGTGGTCGTGCACAAAAAGCTGCATCGCATACCAAAGCGCGTCTGCCTTCTCCTGAAAAAACTTCGTGTCCGGATGGTCCGGATGGGCGTCGGCAAACATCCAAAGCCCCAGAATCAACCCCGCAGTGGCCTCCAGGTGGTAAGTCTGAGATTGTTTGACTTGGTTTTCCGGGGTCGGATCAATGTAGGGGTCGCGAAAATCGCCAGGAAAGTAATGGGTGCCAAAATACGTGCGCGCCAGGGCGTCCCCTGCCATCGGCAATCTTTTGACAAAGCTGTCGATGGTGTACCGCAGGCATGCCGCCAGCTTTGTCAGGTGACCCTGGCGAAGGGTTTGGTGGGCCACCGAAGTCGAAAGCCAACTGCAATTGTCGATGGCGGAATAGGGGCTGGCTTCGAACACACCCTGCGCGGAAAAGCTTCCGCCGGTCACGATTCGACCGGTGGAGCCATCCCAAAGCAAGTGGAAAATGGCCTCTTGCAGTTCATCCCGCCACGCAAGAAGCGCGTCGGCATCCAGAGCCAGAGCGTCGGCATGCAAAAGGGCATGGTTCAGAACAGCGAGAACATCGAGGTTGTGCTCCGTCACCACGTTTTCGGCACGGACGCGGGTGAGGTCAGATGCATAACCTAGAGTGTCGAGGGTTTGGTAGTAAGCCACCCGTCCCCCAGCCTCGAGGAGCGCGGCGTCGGTCATGCCCGCGGTCATCAACCCAGAGGGCGTGCGATGGCGCTCAAGCCCCCGAAGCGCGGCCTGGTAACACCCAAGGTAGTCCACCGCATCACCGACTTGTTGCGTGCTTTCTTGCTCCGCGTAGGCGGGCGACGCCAAGAATACCCCCAACCCGTGAACCGCCCACGCGCTGGCCCCCGTGACCAATCGAACGTCTTTCCAGGAATCCCCTTCGGTGTTCTCCGAAAAATGCCATCCCAAGATGACAGACGAATCGTCTGGATCTCGGATGCCACGATGGCAAAGCCACCGTGCAATCATTTTTGCCTTCGAACGCTGATCGAGACGCGCGCTTTGCGCGAGCGCAATGCCCTGCGTGTAAGCCCACACCCGATGAAACTCAGCCAACTTCTCCGAATCTCGGTTGTCCTCTTCAACCAAAAACTCCCGTTGGACCCCTTCGTCCGGGTCGTACAACGTGGCGAGAAGCCGTGTAGCGCGCTCCACATTGCGGGGAAGCTGGGCCGAGCCCGCCACCAAGACGGTCGGCCCAGACCCCGCTCCGCCTGGCGCTTCATGCCCCAGAGCCAGCGCACCGCTAAAAGGCACCTCCGACCCCTGGACCCACAGAGCCTCGGTGCCGGGGCCCTCTGGCCCTTCCTCCGCGTCTGGGTGACCGCCAACCGGGGTCGACATCGTGGCCAACACCGAATCACCGGAGCCACCCGAGGGACCGCCGCGCGGCGCCGACCTCGCTGGCACGGCCCCGGCGCCGGAGCCAAAAGAAGGGGCAAGGGGATCAAATCCGCCGGACGTGGCACCCGCCTCACTCCTGGCACCCGCCTCGCTCTCGGCACCCGCCGCGCTTTCGGCACCCGCCGCGCTTTCGGCACCCGCCGATGCCTCGGGTGTGACCGATGCCTGGGGCTGGAACCGAGACCCAGCCGGCAGTCGCGGGTCCGAAGGGTCAGAACCGAAAGCCGCATCGGGTGCAGGCTTTGTACGCCGCACGATCATCAACGCATCCGAACCGCCGGGCCCTTGGGCAGGCCGAAGCCACGCCGCCAGCCATAGGTCTTTGGCAGTCGCAACCGTGGGCACACCGGTGAGCACGTCGGCACCTGGGCCGTGCGTCTTCCAGTGGACGGCTTTCGCCGGAACCGAAACGGTTTGAGAAGATGTTCCGGACCAACGCACGCTCAGACGAACATCCTGGAAGGACCGGCCGTCTTGACTGTGCGACGCCCAAATTTCACCCGAGGGCGCCACGTTGGGGTCCCGAGCGGGCCGAGGTCGATATCGCAGAATGAAAAGCCCTTCTTCCGCCACGGCTTGCGGGACGTAACCGTCGGCCACCGGCAAGGGTCGGGACCAGCTTTTTGCCCCGTCACCAGAATGAGACCACACGATGGGATTGTAATTCTGGGCGTTGGGGTCAGACGAGGGGGCCGCGCTCGTAGACCACATGCAAGCGATCGTCAGGCCCGGCAAACACCTGAGGATGCGAAGGCGCACCGTCCAAGCCCGCCTCGCGCAATACGTCCACCGTGGACCAAAGCCAATCCCGGCGAACGCCGTCCACCCAAGGGCCCTTAGGCTCTGGCCCCAGGGTGGGCCGCGCCGCGACCACGATCCGGTCAACCGGATCCTCGGTTCCGGCATACCGAAACTGGTATTGCACGCCCAAACTATCCCAGAGTGCTTGATCGCCCGGCACCTCTTTGGGCTTCCAGGTCTTGCGCCAACCGACGAGCATGCGGGTGGGGCGGAGACCGTCGAGCACCGTATCGCTGTAGATGGGGTCGGTTTCCATCGCCGCCCAATTCGGGTTGGGCACAGGATCTGGGTTCCAGCTTGAAACCTGGCGGGCGGCAACAACGATTCGGTCGCCATCCACATGAAGCGATGGCTCCCGCACCATGCGAGCCTCTACCCATTCGCGGTAGCCTCCCATCGCTTGGCCAGTTGCCGCGTCCAGCACCTCACTCCCTGGATAACTTTCCTCGCACCAACACCCCTCGCAGGTGCAGCCAAGACCCTGAAGAGGCGCGTACTGCACCAAAGACTTCACAGAACCGGTCACCGCCCTTCGACGCGGGATGTCGAAAACCGACGAGGGGCTGCCTTCGAGGTTTCTCAGATAGTAGACCTTGTTCGACTCCCCCCAAACCAAGTGAAGATCACCCGATGCGTCGTACGCAAGATCCAGGCCCCGCTTCCAATGAGGACCAGCCCGCACGACTTTGGTAGACCTTGGCTCACTTGCATGACATCCAAACGAACCACCTTGGTTGTCGTAAGCCAAGGTCCACGGGTGGGCCGAATTCACTTCGGACCGGGCCCCGTCAGGCCGAATAGGCAGTGACCGAGGCAACAGGCGCCGACAGCCGACGCGGTTGCGATCGGCGTGATTCGTGGGATGAGTAGGCGCCTCTTCGGATGTCTGAAGGGCCTGCCTTCGGAATGCGGTCTGAACCCCGCGCATCACAACCACCTGGCTTTTTGCCGGCTCGACCGTTGAATCTTGTGCGATCCAAGCCGCCGAAAGCTGGGTCCCCTCCCCAGACACCGCAAGGTCGCTGATGAAGACACCCTTCGCGCCTCGATGAAGGGTGATGGGCACCGTCCAAGAGCCCTCCTGCCCACCCTCTTCGTTCCTCAGATACTGAATGCGATCGCCCGACTCGCCTTCGCCTCGAAGGACGTACACCATATGCGCCACAACCCGTCCCTCAGACCAGGACAGCGCCGCCTTGGGCAACCGAGCTCTCCCCCCCGCATCGACCGACTGGGGAAAAGACAGACCCATGGCGCGGCCCGGTGCGGGCGGCTCATGCGAAAAAACGACGGGTTCCGAATCTGAAGACGCCCAAACCCGCGCCGACCGGTCCTCCATCAATGCGGTCACCGTGTAGGTATAGCGACCAAAGGAAGGAAGAGTGTCCTCGAACCCCAGCCCATCCACGGTCTCGTGGGGCAAACCGTTTCGATGCACCCGATAGCGAACGGGAACCCCGCCCGGGACCCCACTTCGGTCGGCCATCAGACGCGGCGCACGCCAACCCAGCCGAACCACGGACTCCGTCAAAACACCCACCAGATTGCTTGGCGGCGCGGGCGGGACCGCAAGCAATGGCCCGGCCGGTTCGTAATGCACGGTGACCGAGGTCTCGCGAACGTTTTCGGCCTGATCTTCGGCCACCACCAAGAAGTGGTTTTTTCCGGGCTCCAAGGTCACCGTCCGGGAGAACTCGGCCCCGTTCACGGCCACATCGCCGGGCGACCATACACCGTCGCGCGCGAGCCGCACGGATTTCAGGTGCGGGTCTCGGACCGTCCCCACAATGTCGTACTGAGGCGCGTAGACTTCTTCGGCTTTGGGGTTCTCCAGCCGAACTTCGGGCGCCTCAGAATCGTAGACCAGCAAAACCTCGGTTGCGGTCCGGTGGCCCGCACGGTCCTCGGCCACCAGCATCAGGGGCGCACCCGAAGGCCGAACCCGGACCCCGAACGGACCCCCTTTGGACGAAACAATCACCCCGTTCACCGAGACTGACGTCACATCACCATCAGGGTCGTTGACCAAAAACGGAACCAGCACTTCCGGCAAGGCCGTCACCCAGGGGCGAGGCGTGGGCCCCTCGAGCACAATTGCCGGGGCACCGCCTTGGCGGACCGCCAAGTCCGGCAGGCGCGCTTCACCCTCGGGCGACTTTCCTGAGACGGGCGCTGCCGGCGCGCCCCCGAACGCAAGCGAGCCTGCGGCAACAAAACGCGTGTACCGCGTTTTTTGCCCCGCAGCGTCCAAAGCCAAAACCGACACCCGGTGCGCGTTTGGCAAAAGCATCATCCGGTGCACAAACGGACCCGAATTCCGTTCAACCAACACGCCGTTGATGTAAAGCCGCATGAAATCGTCGTCGGACACTTCTCCCCCCACCAGGAGACCGGGCAAAGATTCCGCCGAGACGCGGTTTCGGAAAAAGCCAGCCTCAGGATGGGCGCGGAGCCACCCGCGAGCGCACCCCCATCGGTCCCTCGATTTTTTGGGACATCATGCGCAAAAAATCGAGCGTTCAACGTCGACGCAAGGACAGACGCGTATCGATGGGGTAAAAATCGCACTTCACCGATCAACCCCTTTTGGGCGAGCTCGTTCACTTCCTTGGTCAACTGAAAGATGAGCCCTCGTCTCAGACCAAAGCGATCTTCGATGGGCGGGACATCCAGCCAATACGTACCCGGTGATGGCCCGGGCTCTTCCCCCGCACCGCCCGACACCACGCGCCACCCGTAGATGAGATCAGGCACCAGCACCCGATTTTCGGGACCACCGAAAGCGTGCCTGTGCTCCAGAGGGCGGGTTCCGTCCTGAATGTTCACCACCAGCCGCCCAGACGATGAAACACCGCCTTCCCCCCGCAAGTCGGGCCTCACCTTGTCACCCGTCACCACCACGCTGTCAGACAAAAAGACGCAGTCTTGGACCATCCGAACAACCGCTTCCAGGCCTCTATTCGCCGGGATACAAGAATCACCCAGCCCCGGACGCGATGCCGAAAGCTGCACCCAATACCCGTGGCC
>CBDCWQ010000019.1:0-853945 GCA_965223435.1 Myxococcota bacterium | reverse complement strand
GCGGCCAAAAAATCAAAAATTGGAAAAATTGTGGATAAATATCATATTTTTTAACTATACTTCCTATATACCCAAATAAAATCGATGGTTCAATGTTTCTTAACATTGTGACTGTAATATTTTAATTTTGTAATAATTTAATTTTGTGTTAGAATAAACAGACATTTAAAATTTTATAAAATTGATCGTGAACTTCAAAACCTATATAGGTAGATGTTTAGACTACTTGGTATGGTAGACCTCTTCTTTTCTTTTATGTGCAATTTATGTGATATTGTACATTTATTGATTTGTAAAATATAGTATCTAATTATGGTGTTCCTTGGGCAGTATAAAAACAAAAAAAAATTCATCCAGTTTGGACCATTTTAGAGACCTGCCCCATCTTTTTCCCACAAAATTTCATGGTTTTTACAATTTCAAAATGTTTACAAACATTGGTTCGTGGTATTATCTAAAATTTATTTAAGAGACCATGGGACCATTAATATGAACAACACAATGTCTCAGTCAAAAATGCAAGGTAACCATGGGTAATAATCAGCAGTCAGTGGTTGCCTTGATCAATACTGTCTCAGTGGCACCTGAAGAAACTATTTTGTGTGAAAATATACTTTATACCAGGCAGAAGGAGCTTTATCTGACTTGTCTAGATCTCTAGACCTTTAACAGGCAATGATACAACGAGAAAAACCAATTCATTCGCAAGATGGCTGCTAAATAATTATTGCTAACATGATGCAAAACAATGTCCTGACACTGAATCGACAGTTGTGTTTTCGAAAAAGAGTTTTGAATATTTTGAACATGTGCTGCAGTAGGCTATGCCAAAATTAGTCTCTATGTGCATTTATTCTAAAAAATGAAAAACTTTTCACACATAATATAAAATGAATTTTATTTCTTATTTCAAACCATTTGGCTGATGAAGCCAATTAAGGAAATATCTAACCTTAAGAATATATCATGTTTTCATAAGAATAATATATAGGCAATAATATAGCAACCAATTAGGCCTACAGTTTTATTTCTGGAGTATAAATTATGAATTCTTTTGCTTGGTGCTTAAAAAACGTAAACACTACAAATATAAAACTTAAAATGTACAGTAAACACATGGATAAAAGAGAATTCATTTCTAATATCAAGAAATTATAGATACCAGGAGACAGAGAAAAGACAAAGGAACTTTTTTTCTAGAAGCCCACAGGAAGCCCAGAAATAGGTGAAGCCTAAATACTAAACCTATCAAGATTCTACCTAAAATTAAATTAGCATATTAGAAAAAACACTAAGAAATAAAAACAGAAGTTATGGGAGTGAGACTAGCTGAAAACTGCTCAGATCAAATAGAAGAAGGAGATAAAGATAACTCATTAATAAAAAATAAACGCACGTTTACACCAAGTAAACAGAAAACAACCATGGGATGCATGAAAAGCACTGTGTTATGACCAAGATATTATTATAACTAGAACATTTTTTTAAGAAAAAAAACATAGTTGTGGTTTTGTTTTTCAGAACTGGCCTATGTACATTCCTACCTTTCAAATACAAACGTTGGTGAAGTTAGTTGGATATTCGCTATTGGATATTATATACTCGACCATTTTCTAATCCTGCCCCCTCTGAGCACAGCATGACTTTGATGAGCTACGGCTTGGGTGACACAAACGCGTGTAGACCTGTCTTCTCAGCACAGCATTGAGTTTGATGAACTACGGAGTGTTTCATAAGAAAAACTATTTTTCAATCCTTACTTGGCTGACACAAACAACTGCAGGCCTGTCGTAGGCCTAGATTCCTGAAAACCACTAAAATTTCTTCCTTTGGGCACAGCCTGACTTTGATGAGCTATGGCTTAACCAACAGTGTTTCAGTTCAAACCTGCAAGAACTATTTTCAATCCTTGCTTTGGTGACACAAACACCAGTGGGCCTGCCATCGGCCTAGAATCCTTTACAACAAGTCCTGCCCATTCTGAGCACAGCTTGAGTTTGATGAGCTAGGGCTTAACCAGCCACACAGTGTTTTAGGTCAGACCTGTAGAAATAACATACAATTCGCTTTTGGGTTGTACAAACAGTTGTAGGCCTGCCGTAGTCCTAGATTCCTTAAAACCAGTAAAATTCCTTAGTTCCCCCCTCTGAGTTTGATCAGCTATATCTTAACCAACCACACAGCTGTTTCAGATAAGGCCCTAAGAGCTATTTTCAATCCATACTTTGGTGGTACAAACTCTGGTAGGCCTTCTATTGGTAGAATCTGGGAATTCCAGTCAAAAATTAACGCAACTATAATTGGCATAAATACGTAAATACATTAACCCTCTGAAACCCATTGCAGCTAGTGAAGGTATTTGGTAAGTTGTGGCGGAGTTGTTTAGACCGTGGTGCACTAATCAGTGTTGACGCCCCAGGATTTGGTACCTCGGTGGTTCGAGGCCCGACGGGGCACAAGTAAGTCTCCTCTCAAAAGGGGGCTTGATAAAGAGGATATCCTTGCTTTCTTACGTTGGACGGTACCGGAGCTTCAAAAGATTCTCCCCAAGGTGCCTCCATCGGTGTTGATTGTGGGGGCTGGGGATCCGATGTGGCGCGGCGGGCTTTCGGCACCCGCATCTTTGTATCTTCATCGGGACCGTCCATTGATTTCACCGGATGGAACGAGTCCGGTACTTCACGAACTTATCCACGTGTTTACGTCGGCGAGAGCGAGCATCGATGGCGACTGGATCGTCGAGGGCCTCGCTGAGCTCTATTCGCTGGAGATCTTACGCCGTTCTGGCGGCCTCGCAGAAGAAGACTTCCAACGGGCCCTTAAACGGCTGGAACGCAAAGGAAAGAAAGGAACGAAGCTTGCCGTATCGCGATCGACCGGTGCAACCACGGCGCGGGCTGCTTTTGTTCTTCACTTGCTGAACGAAGAGATCAAAAAGGTGACCCAGGCCAAAAAGAGCCTCGACGATGTATTTCGCCTGGTGGCTGTGGCGCCCACCCCGGTGACGACGAGCGCTTTTCGGGACATGGTCGAGAACGTGACCGGCACGGATTTCAGTGATTTCTTTCAGGCTCATTTGCCCGAATCCTAGGGCCCCCTTGCCGGAACGAACTTCCGGCAAGGGGCAATAAGCGCATCTCATAACCATGCGTCGGACAATCTCGGGTGACTGGGGGTTGCAGGCCGCCTTTCGACGGCCTGCGCTGAGGTAAGGTGCTAGTTGCCGACCGTGATGTTATAGGTCGCGCCTGCGGTGAACGAGGAGCCGTTCGGAAAGCTGACGGTCCCCTGAAATTCAATCGTATGTTCACCGGGCGTAAGCGGTGTCAACATGACAAAGATGCCATCGTGAACGGCATATTCTTCACCGTTGCATGCGGGCTCGAAGTTGCACTCGATGTCGAAAGCATCGGGTTCTTGGAATCGGTATCCGTCAACGTCCTGAAGAGGAACGCCATCTACGATGACTTGGAGGCCCGAGGCGGTGTCCATAATGGATTCGATGACCCCGAAGTTGGACTCGGCGTCTTCCGGAGTAAAATCAGTGAATACGAAGTTCACCACTGGAAAGAGAATCTTCTTGCCGGCAGGAATTTCGCAATCCCGTGTTTCAATCCCCCCAAAAGTGCCAGCGAGAAACCAGACCGAGCCCGACTGATCGACACCGCAGTGCTCGCCGGTGGTGTCCAGGAGGGGATTTTCAGCCTGGGAAATCGCCACGATCCACTGCCACCAGGCATCGGTGTGGATGTCATACAGATTCGACTGCGCTGGGATGACCTCGGGGTTTGAATTTCCCTGCGCATTCGCATGATCGGTGCTCAAAAAAGATGCGCCAACAATTGCAAAACCAAAAATGAATGAGGCATGATCGAAAGCACGAGCTTTCTTGCCTTGCTTATTATACATCATAGTCGGATGCCTCTAGCGCATTTGAGACGTGGAGTGCAACCGCCCCAGAGAAGAAATTTGCCGGAGGGCCTGATAAATTTTCCAAGCGCTGGCCTAGGCGCGCCTTGATCCAGACCATCTGGGCCATGGCTTTGGGGCCTGCACCGACTTGTTGTTGGGGGACTATGGAGTCCCCCCTCATCGTTGCGGTTGAGCCTGTCCTCATGGACCAAGAGATTCGACACAAACATGACACGCGCTGAGGACAGTACGCGATTCGGGGCTGCGCGTTTGGGGATAGGTCGCGGGCCAGCATCAGCAGCAAGATCCTGCGTTGGCAGGGAAGCGTCAGGTCAACGGTCGGGTCTTGGGGTCCGCAAAGGCTGCAAAGGTTGGGCTGTATAGGCTGGTCCGAAACTCGATGATTTCGAAGGTCGCCAATCCTTTTTTGCAGAAAGGATCGTTGTTCATGATCTCCTCCAGCGCGGCCCGGGTTATCTTCCGCGCAAGAATCACCCCCCCGGTGCGCGGCAATTTTCTTCCCGCGGCAACAAAAGTTCCATCTTGGAAGTGCGGTCTAAGAAATGAAACGTGCTCATTCATGACTGCATCGATTTTTTCGATCGGCTCTTGGTAGCAAAGAAGGACCACAAACATGAGCCCCGTTTTCGGCCTTCGAGCAGCAGGCGTCAAGCGCTGGGGCGTGGCTGGAGTCCATGAAGAAAACTTGGTGGCGTTTATAGAGAAGGGTCGTGAGCATTAAGGCATAACGACCCGAGTGAATTCTGAACGTCGCTGGGAGTCGTCAAGACCAAGCTCCCCTGCACCGTTGTTTCCGGTGCAAAAAAAGGAGCCATCGGTTTTGGTGGCACAGGTGTGGAACCGGCCGAGATGGACGGCGCGCCAGTCTTCATCGACGCCTACTCTCGTCGGTGTTTCCAGGCGGGCAGTCGGCGGTAATCCCAGCTGGCCTTCTACGTTTCGACCCCAGCACCAAAGGGTGCCGTTGTCTCGCACGCCACAGGTATGAAAAGTGTTCACCGACACCTGAGCCCAGTCCTGGTCCGTTCCCACCCTTGTTGGCACATCCACCGACGTGTTCCCACCGACCCCGAGTTGTCCGGCTACGCCCCGACCCCAGCACCAAAGCTCTCCCGATTTTCGGCGGGCGCAATTGTGGTCTTGGCCTGAGGTGACCTGAACCCAATCGTCGGTTGAGCCCACTTGGACTGGAGACCGAATCTGTATGGGAGAGTTCGGTCCTTGACCAAGTTCCCCTTCCGTATTGCGGCCCCAGCACCAAAGGGTTCCCGGCGAACGAATGCCGCAGGTGTGGCCTTGGCCGGCCGCCACGTCCATCCAATCCGTAGCGCTGCCCACCTGCACCGGCGATGATCGGGTATTGTTTCGGTCGCCTTGGCCGAGCTGCCCCTCGGTATTGTCGCCCCAACACCAAAGGGTCGCGTCTTTGCGAATGGCGCACACATGGAAAAAGACCGCGGTGATATGCCGCCAATCTTCGCCCAGAGTCTGCACCAGGCGGCTCGTGGAATTCGAGGTGCCGTTGCCCAACTCTCCCCAATCGTTTGCACCCGAACACCATGCGGTCCGGTCCTCTTTGAGCGCGCAGGTGACGTCCTCTCCGACCGCCAGGTCTAACCAACGATTGTTGTCCACAACCGTTGCTGATTGCCGGTTGATATTGTCTCCGAGTCCCAGTTGACCTTCGTCATTTTGACCCCAACAAAGCAGCGTCCCCGAAGAGAGACCGCAGGACTGAGAGCGTCCGGCCACCACAAAAGACGGCGAGTTCAAACTGTCCGGAGAATCGTCGCCCGGAAGGGTCCCATCGGGCACCTCATTGTCAGGATCCATTTGGCGCGAACCAGAGTCCACACTGAGATCGAAACCGAGCCGACCACAGGCGAACGCTCCACAACACCCGAGCGTGACTAAGAGGAATCCTCGCATCCAGACCCAACCATGATCCAGTATGGACGCGATATGCGCAACCGCCGGGTAGGCTGAGGTGGTTGTGACAACGATCTGTGTGTCGCGAGCGAATCTAAAGAGCGAGTCCGAGTTTAGCCTGCATTTGTTTTAGGGCGCTGGCGAGCTGGCTGGCTGGTGGTGGCGCTCCTTTTCGATAGCGCCGGACCTGTTCGTCCAGTTCTTGGGATCTGCCGTACAAGAGCTCCAGACCAGGAAGAATTTCTGTGTTTTGTGCGTGCTCCAGAGCACCCAGAAGAACGTCAATTTGTGTGCGATCGTGGTCTGCCAATTGCTCCTTTTCTTCCATAGACCTTCTCATCTCAAGGTACTTGGCGGCATCATCTAGCTGGTGATTGAATTCATGCAGGGACGTTTCTCCCTTTTGCCAGGTCGCCAGATTGAGCCGCAGCATGATGATCATGTGCTTGTCGGGAGCTCGGACGAAACGATAGACCTCGTCGCCAGCAAAAACTTCTAGCCGCGCCAAAAGACGCTCACCGAGAACAGCAGCCATAGAACCCGCGGCAAGCTGGAAGTCTTGATTGAATCGATCAAGATCGTAACTTAGGTCCGCGAGTGCACCACGCAATCTTACGGCTCTCATCGTCGCATTTCTGTATCGTGGCATCAGTTGATCCAGATCCTCGCCACTGAAGGTATTGAGAATGGTGGCGACAACGGCGTCAAGACACCTCTCACAGGTGCTCCTAAACTCTTGGAGTTCGCCGAGAAGCGTCCAACGGTCAGCGGCAACATCTGGGCACCGGAGTTTGGCGCCGAAGGCGATGAAGTCCTGCTTGAGCATATTGCTTAGGGTGCTTATGGCTTGACCTAGACATTCTTGGGCGCTCAAGCCGGCATTTTCGACAATACGGTCGATTTCTTCGTCGCGGACGTCACGGGCCGCGTCGGAATCGGTGTCGCAGATTCCAAACATGTCGGCGACACCAGGTTCTTCTGGTGCCTGTTCGGCCGAGTCTAGGTCAGGGCTGGCGGGGAACAGTTCGGTGAGTCGATTGGCCGTTCCGCGAACGGCAACCAGCATGTTCCGGACATCGGGTGCAACCTCATTCCAAGTAGACACATCAGGTGTACCGAGCTCGGCAAGTTCATGTTTTTCAAGGTCCAGGTCGCCTACAATTCCGAGCGTGTTTTGGCAGTCACGGAGTGCGTCTATGACCCGGCTTCTTACGGATTCATCTTCAATGTGGAGAACCGCATGGGCTGCCAGAGGACCAATGAATTGTTCGAGTGTGGTGACCACGTGTTCTTTTAGAGTAAGCGGATTTTAGATATTCATCCATCCCCGGGTGTGCGCGATGTCTTCAGACGTGAACGCTGTATGTGTTGCAGTAAGAAAAAACGCCCCAACGGATGCAATATTGCATGCATGTGAGTGCGCTTGTGGTGATTGGAGACCAACTCTTCGACCTACTTCGGTCACAACTACGTAGTCGGTCAACCTACGTAGCTTTGGTCGCCGCCCATTCGGCCCTACTTTTTGGCCCACCAGCGCGCCTCGTCGAGGAAGGGAACATGGCCCGGTCTTGGGCTTTTCTGCGTGGCCCGTAGGATGCCGCCGAATCGCTCGACGTGACTGAATGAGCTCTCGTGGTTTTTGGTTTTTGGGCCGTGGTTGGGATCACTGTGGTCAAGAAGCGCAGGGGTTTGATCGCCAGCCCACACTTCCTCTAAAACGTCTTCCACCTCGTCATCAATGGCCCAGGGCATTTCATCGGAGTCACCCATCTGGCCGATGATGTCGGGTACGAGGGGGCCCCTGGTTCCAGTTGGAAGTACAAGTGCGAGGCTCCGTAGTGACCCAGAGTTAAGCGCTGCGTGCAGCGTTTGGACGGCGGGATTTCGCAGGTGCGGGTGCGTAGATGCGGCGCCCATACACAACCAGCTTCCGTCTTCGGCGATGCTCTCTTGTCTCCACGATTGATAGGGGACGTCGGTGAGGTGATGGATGGCCGCGGCGACGATCTCCCCGTCTTCGGTGGCGTGGAAGAGTTTGTTCATGGGGAGTCCGAGTTGCTGGATCACCTCGACGATACCTCGAATCAGAGGGGCAATTTTTTGCAAAGAGAGCGCCTCGTCGACAAACCGCCCGCAGTTGCGGTCGACTTTAGATAGTTCGACGACCATGCTCCCATACTCTATCGCCATGATGGTTTGCAGGTCTTGGGCTTGGGTGATGTCAAGGCCGGTGATGGACAGGCGACTCTGGATGTCTTCGACTTGCCGAATGAGGTCCGTGGCTTCGGGGTCTTTTGCCTTTTTGGCCCCCTTGAGGGCGCCTTTTGCGGCCTTAGGTCGCCCGCATAAAGTTGCATACCGTGCTTGGGTGGCGAGTCCGACAGCGCCCAGAACTTTGGTGCTCACCCGGGCGATGTGTTCGAAAGCGGCTTCGGTTTTGCCCTGTCGTGCAAGAAGGCGAGCTTTGAAGTAGAGGCCTCGGGCATGGGTAGGATCCTTTTGTCGGGCTGCTGCCAACACCTTGTCTGCGCTCTGAAGCCGCTCCTGCTGAATGAGAGCGGCCACGAGGTCTAGCAACTCGTCGGCGCCTGCGCTGTCTGCATGGTCCAGCACCCGATCCGAGAGCTCGCCGGCCCGCGATACGTGGAAGCGAGAGATGAGCATGGTTGCCAGCGCGGTCGCTAGGTTTCCGAGTCCTTGTTCAAGGACACGGTTGAGTTGTTCGAGTACGCGGGGCAGTCTGAGCGACTGCTCTCGGAGCGCATTTTCCACTTCTTGGACTCGGCCTTCGTCGATTAAAGTACGCAGTTGTTCATCTGTCAGCTCGGGTGGTGGTACTGGGGGCGGTGCCTTCCCGTGATTTTCGCTCACTTCGAAGTTGGGGTCGTCCATTATTTTCGGGTGCTAGCGCGTCCTCTGGCGTTGCGACAAGTCCTCTTCCGGAGAAATACCCTGCTTGCCATATTCAAGTTGCGGTGACTGGGTATCCTAGGGTTCAAGGATGGGTATGTTGATGCGCGGAAGTCGACCGCTATTGAGCATTGTCGTACCCGTTTTTGAGGAGCGGACGGTGGCCGGAGCCCTTTTGACGACCCTTCGGTCTTTGGCCGCAAAGTACGAAATTGTGGTGGTGGATGGCGGCTCTCGCGACGGGAGTCTTGAATTCCTGAAAAAGATGGACTTTGCCAAACTTGTGCGCAGCCCACAGGGCCGCGCCGTTCAAATGAATGCGGGTGCCCAAGAGGCGACTGGGCACCTACTTCTTTTCCTGCATGCCGACACTTGGATCGATTCCGAGGCAGTCGGGCTCGCAATTGGTGCGATGGATCGGGGGGCAGACGCAGGCTGTTTTGCGGTGCGGCTCAATACAGATCATTGGGTTCTTCGGGCGTCAGCGTTTTTTCAATCGGTGCGTTCGAAGTTTCTCAAGTCTGGAACTGGAGATCAGGCCATTTTTGTCCGCAGTGATGTGTTTCGCGCTCTGGGGGGATTTTCGGAGGACATGCCCATCTGCGAGGATCTCGATTTTGTAAAACGCTTTGTTGCTATGCGCGGGCGTCCGCGCTTTGCATACATCGCGCATCCTGTATTGACCTCAGCGCGGCGGTGGGAGCACAACGGTGTCGGTCGGACGATCGCTTTGATGTGGGTCATCCGAACCGCATATCATTGTGGGGTATCTGCAAGAATACTTTCTGGTATCTACACAACAACCTCAACCTCATCGGGGCTTTAGCTCAACCAAGCCGGGGCTTCAGAGACCTTTTGCTTGGGCTCTGCCTTCTCGCCGATCCTCACTGGCATCTCTTTTGGATTTGGCGCATGATTTGTATGGAAAACTGTCAAATGCGGATTGAATGATTAGGGGATCGAACCTTGCGGACTGCCTACATACTATTTTGGAGCCTCCCATTTGTTCTGGGACAAGTCGAGGTCGCTTGGGCCCAGGCGGCCAAGCCATCTATCGTCGTGTTCTCAAAAGGCCCAAAGGTCCGAAAGATCCGGGCCCAGCTAACCAAAAGGCTGAAACGTGAGGCCAGGGTCATGTCTGCCCGGGGGGTCAAGAAGAAGCTGGCCAGAAAAAGACTCCCCCGAGATGGCTTGCGGGGGAAGATCGGGAAACCAATTAGAGAACGGGCCCAACACAGCCTGACGAGGGTGGGGCGCGCTCTTGGTGCCGATTGGGTCCTTGTTATTCGCGGCCTGCGCCCTCGTGGGAAGAAGCAGCGGGTTCGGTTTTTGTTGCTGGAAACTGAAAATGGCACGGTGCTGAGCGATTCAACTGAGCACTTGGTTTGGAACCGAAAGTGGCGCGCCGTCCTCAGAACGAGGACAGCGGCCATGTTTGAGCGATTGCGGGAAGATCGCGATGCGAAGCTCGATCCACCTGAATCCCAAGAGGATGAGTCCCTTGTCGGTGCGTCCGGTGACAGTGAGATTGAAGAACGAGAGACGGTGTCTGATGGGCGGGAGTCCGACGAGGATAGCCAGGCGGACTCGACTGCGATCGAGGCCTCTCGTGAGGCCGCGATTGAGCGCGACGATGACAACGACTCTACTCAACTCGTACTCAAGAAAAAGAGGCGAAAGGGCGAAAACCGCCCAATGATAAGCTTCGGTCTACGCTTTCATTTTGGTCGTCGAACGATGGACTACAACGATGTCGTGACTTCCAATCTGCGGCCACATTCCGCATCGGGGAGCCCCGGCCTTGGTGTCTTTGCCGAGTTTTACCCACTCCGAAGGCCAAAGCATAGTTTCTTACGCTTTCTCGGAATTGAAGGGGCTTATGACATGTTCTCGGTTGCAGACTCGACGGTCGAGGACGTTGACCAAGTCACGGTGCAGAATAGCTGGTCGAGTTGGCGTTTGGGTCTTAAGAAAAAGTTCTTGTTTGGTCCCGTCGATTTTGGCGTGTTATTGTCGTACGGAATGTTGAGCTACGGGCTTACATCGCCCGAGGGCTCGGCAATTGGGTCAGAAGTCCCCAGCGTCAAGTACAATTTCCTTCGGCCGGGGCTGTCGCTCAAGATCAATTTCGGAAGGATGCACGTGTTTACCGAGGCAGGTTATCTCCAAATGCTTTCCAATGGTTCGATCAAAGACGATTTTTTCCCGCGGGCAAGCAGCGCAGGGTTGGATGCGCAGCTCGGTCTTGGCATGCGACTTTTTGGCAGCTTCGAAACGCGTCTGTCTGTTGACTACACAAGAGTGTTTTACAGCCTTCGCCCAGAAGTGGGTGATACCTATGTGGCAGGAGGTGCCCTTGATCAGTTCTACAGAGCACACTTGGCTTTCATCTATTCCATTTAGAGTCTTGAAGAGGCGTTTCGTGACGAACCCAAGGGTTAGGGCGCATCCAGAGCACCGAGCTGGTCGTTTGGGCCTGGCCTTGGTCTTGTGTTCCCTATGGGGTGCAGTTTCTGCAGCGTGCCCCGGGGCGCTCGAAGACCCTGAGCGTTTTACGACCACGCCCACCGAGCCCAAGTGTTCAGAGATTGTGGCCAAGGCCGTCACCGACACCTGCCTCGGCGCTGGGTGCCACGTCACCTCGGCGCCTGCCGGAGAGCTGGACCTAGAAAAGGCAGACTTTTCGGCCGAGCTTGTAGGCAAGGAGGCCTTGGGCTGTGCAGGTTCCCTCCTCGATCCCGCAAATCCTAGGGAGAGTGTTTTTTATCAGAAGCTTACCAATCCCCCTTGCGGTGGCGCCATGATGCCCCTTGGCCGCTCACCGCTCAGTGACGAGGTATTAGACTGTGTGCTTGAGTGGATCGCAGAACACGATCCCATCTAGCTCTTTGGATCACTTCGATATACAGCGCATCAGCTGTCGATGCGTGTAAGCCTCGGTCTTAGCCCATTCGGCTTTACGGGGCCAGACCCGAAGTGATCCGTGGACCTTGGTTCACGGCAAACAAGGCAGTTCGTTCGGACGCAATGTCTGTGAGCCTGGATTGACATTCGCATGTAAGATTGCGTGTGAAAGAGGCCCCCTCTTGTGGCGTCTATGAATACATCGACAGGTTGAGCACAGATCCGTCATCGTTTTCATGGCTGCGTTCTAGTATGTCTTTTGTGGGAGCTCATGTGCGGAAGGAGGTCTTTGGGCGTCGGCCGAAAGGTGGGCCGGTCCATGGTCTTGGTTCGCCTCTTAGGGCGTTTGTGCTGGGTGCCGCTGTTCAGCTTGCCTCCTGCCAGAGCCAGGTGGGTATGTTCGAAGCCTCGGTTACAGAGGGGACGGAGCGTAGAGACGAAAAACCGGACAGTCGGGTGTTCGCCCAGAAGTGCGATGTGACGCCCGACATTGTAAGTCCGGCGCCTCTCCGACGCCTGACGACGGTGGAATTTCTGAATTCTCTCAAAGATGTGCTTGGAGTGAGTTTTGACCCGAATGCGACGGCCTTTCCTGAAGAGACGTCTGTGGATGGCTTCGACAACAACACCGGTGGCGCCAACATATCCCAGCTGAGGGCGGACCGAATGTTCGAGGTTTCGGAGCAGGTGTCAGTTCAGCGTGTGAAAGAGCTGGCTGGTCTATTTGAGTGTGGCGAGAATCCCGATGCCGCATGTGTTGATGACTTTATCGCTCGTATTGGGCGCCGTATGTACCGCGCACCTTTGAGTTCTGAGGAGGTGGAAGTCCTTCGCGGGCTGTACAACGCCCACGTGGACGAAGACGGCGTAGCCGAGAGCGTAGGTCTTGTGATTCAGGCGATGATCGTGTCGCCACAATTTAGCTTCAGGCCCGAAGTGGGGGTGGCCACCGAGCCGCTTGATGGATTGCCGAGGATCAAGCTGAATGGATTTGAGCTCGCGACGCGCCTCGCCTACTTTTTGTGGTCTTCTGCCCCCGACGACCTTCTCCTCGATGCCGCTTCCCAAGGGCAGCTCGATACTCCCCAAGAATTGGAGGCAGAGGTTAGGCGCATGCTTTCAGACCCAAGGGCGCGAGTGGGGCTCAAGCGCTTTAGCAGTCAGTGGCTCAGTCTTCAGGGCTTGGAGCTGGTGGAGAAGGATCCCAGTCTGTTTCCGGATTTTGATCGTTCCTTGGCCCAAGACATGCGGACAGAGACTGAAGCCTTTGTAGACCGCGTCGTGTGGGACCTGGATGGCGATTTTCAGTCACTGTTGTCGTCGGATCAATCGTACATGAATGGCCGGCTCAGATCTTTGTACGGAGTTGTCGCGGATGAGGGTTCTGAAGATTGGGCTTGGCATACTGTATCTGCTGGAGAACGCCCCGGAGGCGTTTTGACGCAAGCAAGTTTTCTCGCGCGCTGGGCTCACGCCGCAGAAACCGCGCCTGTGCTTCGCGGAAAGTATATTCGTGACCGAATCCTTTGTCGCGACATTCCACCACCCCCTGACAACATTGTCCCCGAGGTAGCGCCTCCCGACGATGTGAAGACCAACCGCGACCGACTCCAAGAGCATTCCCAGGGCGAGTGTTATGCCTGCCATCAGTTCATGGATCCGATCGGTTTTGGTTTTGAGCACTACGATGCCATCGGTCGCTACCGTGAAAAAGAAGAAGGTGACCTTGAAATTGATGCAACGGGCGAGTTCATTGGAACTGATGACATTGATGGTGACTTCAACGGTGCAGGTGAACTGGTCAAAAAGCTCGTTGAGAGTCAGCAGGCCGAGAGTTGTTTTGCACGCAATATCTTCCAATATGCTCATGGACGACGACCCACAAAAGAGGAAGGATGCATGATCGAGTCTTTGACGGCAAATGAAACGCCAGACAAAAAATCGGTGCAAGATCTCTTTGTTGAGATCGCGCTTTCTGATGCGTTTCGCTACCGGGAGGCCCAAGGAGAGAACGGCGATGACTAAGAAACGAGGGACCAACCAGTTCGTCAGCCGAAGGAATTTCATACGAGGGGCCGGTGGCGTCATTTTGGGGCTGCCTTTTTTGAACGCCATGTCTCGGAGCCGAGCTCTGGCGCAAACCGTTTCTTTTCCTAAACGGCTGGTGATTTGGTATGGCGCCCAGGGTTTGATGGTGAACGAATATCTTCCCTCCGGTACGCCCGATGCGTATCGCTTTGAGGGAGAACTCATCAAGCAAATCGATGCGCACAAGCCGAAGACACTTGTTCTCAGCGGACTGAATAATGAGAGTGCCAACGAAGAGGGCGGAAACGCGCACAACGCTGCGGCCGGACACTGCCTCACCGGAACGATGATGCAGACGGGGGGCAATTCTTCTAACCATACGCTTTCGGGTGGGCACTCCATCGATTTTCGGATTGCCCAGGGGCTCAATAGCCCTGCGCCTCTCCATTTGGGGGTCCGTCCGCCTTGGGAGGTTTGCTACACCGGGGCCGGCGAGCCCGTGAGTCGCCAAAAATCGCCCCACGACTTGTTCGATAAACTTTTTGCGGGCCAAGACCCCACTTCGAATGGGCAGCAAAGAATTCGAGCAAAAAGACAGAGTGTACTTGATGCGACGAAGGCGAACATCAAGCTCCTCAAAGCGCGTCTAGGCGCTTCTGACCGGGTTCGTCTGGACGGGTATCTCGCAAGGGTAGAGGAAATTGAGCGTCGGCTTCACTCCACTGTTTCCCTCGGCGCTTCATGCGCTGTCCCTGCGCCACTGTCTTTGGGGCCCTCCCCGGACCGCTTGGCTGCCGGTTGGTGGACGCACGTCAACCGTTTCCACCCCTACTACGATCCAGATATTTCAATAGACCCGATGATCGACTTGGGCGTGTTGGCGTTGGCCTGCAATCAAACCCAAGTCCTGACCTTCACCATGGGGCAGCAGAATCGCTACCACTGGCTTCGTGATAGCGACGGCAATCATATTGGCTACAAGAGATCCAAAGACGGGGGTTATGAGCGCGATGGCTCGGGAAACCAAATTTTTGGCGACTGGCATCAGGACTACATTCATCGTCTCGACAGTTCTTCAGTGATGCCTGCCGAGTATGATGCACTTTACGATAGCATCTTGCGTGTCAAACGCTACGAGTGGCAGAAATTCAACCGACTGTTGAATCAACTCGATGCCATCCCCGAAGGAGACGGAACGCTCCTCGATAACAGTCTGGTGTTGTACTGCAACGAGTTTGGGGAAAAGACCCATCGCCACGTCAATATGCCGTACCTGACCGTGGGCGGGTGTGGCGGAGCCATTCGAACGGGCCGATGGTTGAAGTTTAACGGAGAGCCCCATAATCGTCTTTTTCTTTCTATCCTACGTGCCTTTGGTCTGTCGGACCCAAGTTTCGGCGAGGCGAGATATTCTGTCGGAGGCCCCTTGTCTGGGGTGAACTAAGGCCGCCATCCTGGCTTTGGGGCCAGACAGCCTGAATGGATGTGTTCTGAAAGTGCCGGGCTTTTTAAGCTTCGAGTTCCGTTGCGAGCAGGCGCCCTCGCCATCCTAGGATCGAGAGAGCCACGACCCATATGAAAACGGCAAAAGGAGTAGGTGTGTCGGCCTTGTCTGTTGTGCAGGCGCAGGTTTGAACGGAGGGAGGGGAGGCTTGCACGGATTGGGGTTGCCCCAGCGCTTCATTGATCGCGAGTGTGGTGAAGGCGGCTTCGGCGTGGAGCATGATTTCTTGGCCTTCAACTTCTTTGTGGGCGATGGTGCGGGTACAGCCATCGACATCTTCGTAGTCCTCCTTACCCCCGACAATGATACCGAGGAGTTGCCCCTCGCTATCTAGTACTGCGGAACCTGAGCTGCCAGCAAAGGTATCTGCGAAGATGTATGAATGAGCGCCATCTGGGAGCGTTTCCAAGATCTCGGCGTTCGCATCGATCTTCAAAGGCAGACCACTCGGATGACCGATCACTGCGACAGAGTCACCAGGCTTGGCTGCCGGTGCGGTGGATGGCCGGCGAGGGGCGGCCTCGCGTGCCCCTTCTACGGGGCGGTTGAGTTGGACAAAAGCAAAGTCGCTGTGCAACATGGACTCCGGCTCCATGGGGATGAGGGCCTGACACTCGTAGACATCGGCCTGTTTGATCTCGGTCAGTTGGTGGTCCGATACGAGACGGTAGTCGAAGACAAAGAGAAGGCTCGCGCAATGCTCTGGGGTGGGAACGCAGTGGCTGGCGGTGAGTACGAGGTCACGTTTGACAAGTACTCCGGAACATCGAGGTAGAACAGGCTGATCTTTGAAAGCCTCCCCGGCGCACAGATTTAGGGTTTCAAAGAGCGTGGGGAGAGGGAGGGGCCAGGCTCCGTCGATGAGTTCTGGTGCCTCCTCTTTGGCGATGAGGGCGAGGACGCTGGCCTGGCCGCGGCTACGTAAAGAGGCGTCTGGGTGGTTGTAGGCATCGTAGCGGTCGTCTTCGCCGTAGATGACGGCACTGGCGACCGTTGTGGATGGGGTCGTTGGCGGGGATATTCGATAGCAATTTGAAACAAACACAAGGGACAAAATTGCCACGGCGATTTGTCGAAGCTCACCTCGAGACGATGCGGGTGGCGGTGTCTTTTGTGCGTTTTTCGGTTTCACGGTATTCCTCGGGATGGGTTGGGAACGAGGTACATGTGCACGCTCCGATGTGCCCGCACACGTACCCCGCATCGTGAGGGTTTGATCAGTTGCAGCTAGGATGTTCGACATGGGAGCTGGGGTATTGAGCAATCCAGTTGCAAATGTCGTTTGCCAACGATGATCGGACGCGAACGCCACGATTGTCGTCATTGCTGTTTGATCCCCAATAGACCCCAAAAATCCAGCCGTTCTGGCCGTTGACAGACCCGTAGATCGGGCTTCCGCTTTGTCCACTTGAACCATCGTTGTCGATTCGCAGCTGGTTCCCGCTCATCGTAGACTCGTCCATTGTTCTTGTGTGCGTGTACATCCAGCCGTCGCACCGTTTGTCGGACCGAGGTGACGCCGCGCAACGCTGCGAGGAGATGGATCCACATCCGCGACTGGGGCCACACGGATAGCCACGGAGTGTCGCGCTCCGACCGTCATAGCCACTCGCACTGTTCCAGTAAGCCATGCCCATATAACCGGTCGAGGCCACATCGGCCGTATCGGACAAATACAAGAGCGCGTAGTCGTAGTCTCGACTGACGCGCCAATCCCTCAGATAGACACCTTGCCACCGGATTGAGCCATTCGTCGCATTGGTGGCTGTCTGCCCCGGGTTAAACCAACCGCTTGTGGTGATCGAACCGTTGGAATTCATGACGCAATGAGCTGCGGTCAGCACATGCCGAGGCCCCACCTTTGCCCCGGTACATCCTCCCATACTGGTGTCTCCGTTACCGCTCAACGCGCCGATGACCCGATTGGGAAAGGTTCTTAGGAAGAAGCTAAAGGCAATGCGTGAACGGTCGTCAATCGAGGTATCCGTGCGGATGCGCTCCTTTTGAATCGAGTCAAATGGGGCCTCGACCGTCTTGCTGGGGGCTACACTCGGCCCGAACGAAGGCTCCAGGGCAACAGCCCCGTGGCTGAGGCGAGGCGCTCCTTCTCCTTTTCGCCCGTAGGAGGTCCCGTCGGCTCGAACAAGGAGCGCTTGATAGCGTTCTCCGTCGGCTGCGTACCATACTCCGTCTTCCGATGCTTTCTCCGCGTGACGCTTGAGGTCCACCGCCGTTGCGGAGAAAACGTCTTTTTCGTGTTCTATCGTCGCAACCACGCGCACCGGCTCAACCGTGCGCTCCCATTGACCGTCTTTTTGAAGTCGGCGAAGTTCACTGGCCACCGAGGAACTCTCTGAGGCGTCTTTTCCGCACGCCCCGGCCGCCCCGGTCAAACAGAGGCTCAATACCACGCGCGAGTACATGCCCTTGGGTGAACCGTATTTCATAAGTTTCGTTTTCATGATGTCTCCTTTTGCCTCTCGACCCTCAGAGCTCTAGCTGTGCAAGACTCGATCCAGGCGGACGTCCCCTGCCCCACGGACCGGGTTCAACTGTTCCGCCCAGAGGTCCGAGATGACCCGGTGGGGCATCTCGCGATGGCATCTTGCTTCTCATTGTGCAGGAACGGCGCGACTCTGTTGGTGACCCCGTCGAATGCGTTTGTGCCTTCCGTTCTGCGGAACCATCATAGGAGAACGCTCAGAGTATACTGGCCTCCCGGTACCCCGACCGAAGGCGACCATGGGGCGCCACGGTGGTGTCCCATGGGACTCAGCAGCCTGCCAGGAATACGGACCGCTCGCGTTGCTGCTCTCCTCGGTGGCGCAACGCTTCGGTTTCACTTGGTTCGCGGGCCTTTGCCGTGCCGCGACGCTTCACTACCATAGGGGCTCGGAGCAGGGCTTGGCCGCCACATCTTTGTAGCTCAAATCGCGTCCGCCCTTTTGGACTGGAGCCGAACGATAGGTCTTCCAAAAAGTTTCAGCGGGGTCAGTCCCACCATTTTGGAAGGGATCCTGAAATTGAGGGTGCTGGGCAAACCACTTGGCACGAGCTTTACGAAAGATGGCGATATCTCGTGTGCAGCTCGCCCAAGGCGGGAGAGTGTGCCCTTCGGGTGGATAGGCGCTGCGACCAAGCCAAACGACAACGTTGTCATGGCTCTTGGCCGCATTCACCTTCGGAGACCCGCGTACATCGCCCAAGTCCAGTAGCATGCTTCCACTGGACGGCTGGTGGTAGGCAACAAAGACGTTGTTTCTCAACTCCAGACCGACGTTGAGATCAGGATCACCGTCCCACTTGAAGAACCCCCCATGAGCGGGCAGCGGCTGTCCCATTTCATCCCGACGCCCCCGCCCCTTGTGAGTCGCATATTGTGGGACCAAGCGAATTACCGAATCCTCGACGGCCCAGGTATTCGCCGATGCTCCGTGCAATTTATGTTCACTAGAAGAGCTCGCCCGGGGGGAAAGGGCCATAGACGCACCATCGATCAACACGTGTTGAATCAGGCCAGAGGTAAGCCAGTCATTCTCGATGGCGTCGTCTCCGGCGCGCTGTATGTAGACGTCGCGCACGGTGTAAAAGCGTTGATCTTCTTCCGCATCAGCGGGCATATTGAACTTCTGACGCCATTGGATACCATCTCCGGTGCGATTGATGTGGGCGAATTCTACGATGGCTTTGTGAAACTTCGGGCGCGGCCCACCTAGCAACTTCACCGCGCCGCTCTCCAATGAATGATGAAACACATACTCCCAGTATAGGTGCGATTCCTCAGGTGTCCAGTTCCACGGAGTCTTGCCGGTAACGTTTTCAGGAAATTTCCTTTTGGGATCGAAGTACACCGGTACGACCGGAGTGCCTATGCTGGTCAGGCATATTTTGTCGTGGCCGGTCGGTGACTCGTAAGACTCTCGATACGTTTCACCGTTGAGATTCACAACGTGACCATTAAATTTTGCGGCCGTGCACCCTGGCTTTCTTATCGAAATCTCCTCTTCGTTCTGATCTCCAAGGTTGGCCAACTTCTTAACCTCAGCCGCCGATAAAGCCCGCTTATAGACCCGAACATCCTCAATAACACCGTCCCAAGGTCGGGCCTTCGAATCCGGAGGATTCCCTCCGATCCAACAAGACGCTCCTTCAAGTAGACTAATGCGGCCAGGCTTCTTCTCCTCGGCGACCATGTTACCGTTCTTAAATAGTCGCATAAATGTGCCATCGTAAACCGCCGCCACATGGACCTCTTCGCCGTTCTTAGCGTCTTTAGTTTTTGCAACTAAGTTTTCTGTTTTTCCATTGATACGGAGACGAAACTGAAGCCAAGCCCCGGGCTCGTCTTTTCTTTTTAGCCCAAGTATGAAGCCCTGCTCTTGGACCATAATGCCAGAAGCCTGAGAAATAATTCGACAATCGTTCGTCTTGCATCCACTCGACCGACTCTGTCGGAATCGTGCAGAAAGGCTTAGAGCGCGAGGCCCAATCTTTACCGCACCGACATCAATGTGGTCGTCGACGCCATCGAACTCCACACCCCCACTCGGATGCCATTTTACGCCGGACGATTTTCCATGATAGAGATCAAACTCAGTTCCTGATGCGATATCGTGAACCTTGTCACCCCTGCCCTCGTCGAGGGGCCAATGAGCTACCAAGCCTAGCGTACCGGAAGGCTCTGCCGTTTGCCCGGCTCCATCCAACGGTTCGCGTGGGGCCTCTCGGTGACACGCCAGGACCAGACTGATGACGGCAAGATAGCCAATCGATAGATATGAACGAAATATGGACTGAAATAAAACCACAACATGTTAGTTCGCAAGAAGTGTACCCTACCTATACACCCAAGCATCTGGTCATCGAGTTTCGTTGTGGTGATGACTGTCCTTCCCATGACGGGACAACTTATGCGTTTCTTCCGAACAAACCCATTTGATGAATCCATATTCTGTGTGTCAGAACAAGTGCAACGGGTGAACAATTCACGCGCCATGACGCACTTCGCCTAACAAGTGGAGTGGCCGGAGGCCTCTAAGCGCTTGTCGACTCTGGGTGACCAGCAGAGTCCGCGACCAGGGTGTACGAATCCTGAAGTAGGCCGTAGCACCGTGTTGCGTTTGATATGGCGGCGACTGGAAACGGAGCCTTTTAGGAGACCGCGCCAGTCGTCGACCCTACCGGGGGTGAAACGCCCATCGAATTGTGTAAGGAGTTACGGACTTAGGGGACTAGCATGTGGGCACGAGATCAAACTCGTGCCCACACCTATGGTCTCTATCAGTTAAGTGGACAGCCTAGCTCATTCTGTTCCGCCAACAGATTCTTGGCGGCTTCGAAGTCATCCGTAGCAAAGGCGTCCTGAACCAAAGCAATAACCTGTGCGGCCGTGAAACCGTAGCTCACATCATCATTGGTTGTGTTGAGGAGCGCTGCCACCGCATGGCGTCCGAGAGCTTTAACTCCGCCGCCACCCTGCTCAAGTGCACCGAGCAAAGTCTTTTCAAACGGGGCATCCACGCCAAAGACTGTTTCGAAGTCATCACTCGGATCGAAGGAGACCCAAGAATCGAAGTGATGTTCTTGCTTCCAATAGCCCGGCGTGCAGCCCTGACCGCCCTGCTCCTCTTCACAGGTCGCGCTGCAGCCATCACCGTCATCGGTATTTCCATCATCGCATGCTTCCCCGGGGTCCAGAATACCATCGCCGCATACGGGTTCCGTGCAGTCGTTTCGGCATTCGTCATCATTGATCTCGTTTCCATCGTCGCATGCCTCTCCGGGATCCAGAATCCCATCGCCGCACACAGGCACGGTGCAGTTGTTTCGGCATCCGTCATCATTGATCTCGTTTCCATCGTCGCATGCTTCCCCGGGATCCAGAATGCCATCGCCGCACACAGGCACGGTGCAGTCGTTTCGGCATCCATCATCATTGATCTCGTTTCCATCGTCGCATGCTTCCCCGGGATCCAGAATGCCATCGCCGCACACAGGCACGGTGCAGTCGTTTCGGCATCCGTCATCATTGATCTCGTTTCCATCGTCGCATGCTTCCCCGGGATCTAGAATGCCATCGCCGCATACGGGTTCCGTGCAGTCGTTTCGGCATCCGTCATCATTGATCTCGTTTCCATCATCGCAAGCTTCGCCGGGATCTAGAATGCCATCGCCGCATAGGGGCACGGTGCAGTCGTTTCGGCATCCATCATCATTGACCCCGTTTCCATCGTCGCATGTTTCCCCGGGATCTAGAATGCCATCGCCGCACACAGGCACGGTGCAGTCGTTTCGGCATCCGTCATTATTGACGTCGTTTCCGTCGTCACAAGCTTCGCCGGGATCTAGAATGCCATCGCCGCATAGGGGCACGGTGCAGTCGTTTCGGCATCCGTCATCATTGACATCGTTTCCGTCGTCACAGGCTTCGCCGGGATCTAGAATACCGTCGCCGCATAGGGGTTCCGTGCAGTCGTTTCGGCATCCGTCATCATTGACGTCGTTTCCGTCGTCACAAGCTTCGCCGGGATCTAGAATGCCATCGCCGCATAGGGGCACGGTGCAGTCGTTTCGGCATCCGTCATCATTGACGTCGTTTCCGTCGTCACAGGCTTCGCCGGGATCTAGAATACCGTCGCCGCATAGAGGCTCCGTGCAGTCGTTTCGGCATTCGTCATCATTGACGTCGTTTCCGTCGTCACAGGCTTCGCCGGGATCTAGAATACCGTCGCCGCATAGGGGCTCCGTGCAGTCGTTTCGGCATTCGTCATCATTGACGTCGTTTCCGTCGTCACAGGCTTCGCCGGGATCTAGAATACCGTCGCCGCACTCGGGCCCCCGCCTGTACGCAAAATCGTTATGGACTGAGCAGCGATCAAGGTTTGAGGCTGGATCTTGAAGGAAAGGTGTAAAAACCCCATCCCCTGGGGCAGGATCCGGGTCGCTTTCACACACTGCGAGATCAAACGGGTCAGACGTGTCGCGCCCGCCGAGAACCTGGCCCTCCGGAAACGGACCGTCCGGGGGATCGCCATCAGGGTCGCAGAAGTCGCCGTCAGCATTCGCATCAAAAGGGGGGCCGCCGGCTTGGGGTGAAAGGAGCACATTGCAATCGTCAGGTAGTCCACCAACAACCCTCACAGCACAGTCGACCGGAAAGCCTCTATTGAAGCAGGTGTCCGGGTCGGCGGAAAAACCACCCGAAACTTCCACCAGATAGCGACCCGCCCGCTGGGCTTCGTCAGATGGATCCCAGAGGTTAAAGGCCCCACATAAATCGTTGAAAAGATCTGGTTCTACACTGGGATGCAAACTACCCGTCACAGCGGTGTCGTCAAAACATACAAAACCGTCCGTTGTTTGGCAGATAACTTCAACTTCAACACCGCTCAACGGCTCGTCGGCGCCATCAAAGATCCCATTGGCATCCACATCGCAGTAAACGAGATCACCAACAAACTCGAAAGCCGTGGCTTCCGTCGGGTACGCAGAAAAGATTCCAGACAACATGACGGCCGAAACGGCCGAAAGTGGATACTGCCACCAACTACGTTCGCGTTTATATAACACTGACCTGTCTCCAATCAAATTAGGTTGTACGGACATCACTCGTCCGAGCTGAAGTCTACTATCCAAGAACAAGATGGGTCCTTTACCGGCAAAAGACACTATCCAAAGCGCCAGTTGGCTGCGTGAGGTTTGCCAGCATTGCTCCCTCCGAAATATCGAAAACAGCCTCCCATCAGCGAAGCTGGCCCTCTAACATGGACGCTAAATCCAAAGCTAGAGTGGCTCGGCTACAATCATTTCGGAATCTCTTTTTCTAGCGTTTTCGGTCACAAGCATCTGTGGAACTCAATGACGCAACCGCGGTCGGTTGCCGTGTACAAGGAAAATCGCAGTACCTATCAATGTTGTTAAGACCACTTCCAAAATTGGAGTGTCTCTTCTCCGGGGCACATTCCCTTCTTTCATCCATTAAAATAGACACCACAGCGCTCGGGGTTGATCTTTCTCAGGTTTCTGAAACAATGTCTCCACCAAGTATCGGTGTTTGTATAGGTCTCGATCGTGCTTCCTGGGATTTTTTTGGGCGGCGCGAGGGGTGAGCTCCGATCGTCGGTTCATACACGCGAGCGCCGGTTTTGAGAGAGACGCTAACTAAACAAGCTCTCATTGAGATCCGGACATTGAGGGCAACCGAGTGACGTCGGTCGTGGCACGAATTCCCTGTTCCCTGTTTGTATTCCCCGCTCCGATTCCCGGGCCCCGGCTCCTGATTTGGGGTGGCTTTTTGTCGCGAGGTGCGGCGGAGCGGGGGACAGGGAGCAGGGAATCTGAATCAGAGCAGGGGATACAAACAGGGAGCAGGGAATCGGGCGGTCAGGTGAGGTCCTGGTCGTCTTAAAACACTGTCACATTGATCCCCGATCATCGGAATCGGGTCACGTGTACTTCGATGATCGGATGTCAATGTCACAGTGTTTAACTAAGGACAATCGTTCGTCGGACAGATATTGCACGAGAACATGTCTCCTTCGAAAAACAGTCCAGCGGTGCGGCTGCAGTCGCTGCAGTTGGGGAGACAGTCGCAAGAAAGGGGGCCCGTTCCGCATTCGTGGGCGTGGCATGCTGCGACGATGGCGCCCCCTGTGTTCACCCCACATATCGTGCCAGAGCCGCACGTCAAGCCGTTACAGGAACGGCTTGAACAGTCTTCAGCCTTGACGACCCAACGTGGACCAAAGCCCCCCTCGCCCGAGGCAGGGGCACATTCCGCGGTGATAAGCCCTTCGGTGGCACAGCGCTCGTACACACAAGGAGCAGGAGGGTGCTCGCCTATGGTGCAATCGGTCCCATTTGAAGGAGGATCCGCGGGGCATCGCGCAATGGCGTTACCTTCGCACGGATTGCCTGGGCAAACCGGGAGATCTTCGTCCTCATCCAGGCATCGAACGTAGCCTCTGTTGCTCGAGCAATCCGGGCAATAGGCCGGCTTGCATCCTGGCGTCCGGTCGCACAGGTTCTCTGACAAGGCGCCACAGTCAGCCGGTTCACATTGTGTCGTTTGCTGGCAGTTGGAATCCTCCGGGCCGCACCAATAGACAACTTTGCCACCATCGCAGTTGCTACAGCAGGTACCGCTACAAGGAGAGCCCCCGCATTCTTCAGGCTCGGCGCACCCCTCGGCTCCGCATACGCCGTCGCTCGACACGCAAGAGCCTATACCGTTGCAGTCGATGCAGCATGCTTTGTTTACACAGGAGGTTTGTGCGCATTCAATCGGTTTGTTCTTAATCGTGCTCGTATCAACGGTGGTGCAAGCGGTTGCTGAGCAAGTGAGACCCGGCGCTCCGCACTTACCGTGGCCATCGCAATCAACACAACAGACCTGCCCCTGTGCGCAACTCGTGTCTCCGCCCCTCTGTGCCAACGAACGTGAGACAGTAACCTGTTCCGAAATTAGAGAGTCAGTTGTCGTTGTCGTAGACGACCTACTCGTCCGCACCCGTGTGATCCATAGCACATCGTGAACCTCCAGGAGGTGGTGGGGGTGCGGGGGAGGAGGAGACTACAAACCTGTGACCAGGTTGTTGGTGACCTGTGGAGAGCGGAGATGAGATTGTGAAATGCAGATGGCAATCAAGAAGAATGGTAAAGCCGATCCGGAAGTTTTAGAGCGGCCGAAACGTCGGACCTTCACGGCCGAGTACAAGATGAAGATTCTCAGGGAGATCGATGGGTGCAAGGAAGCCGGTGAGATCGGCGCTCTCCTTCGGAGGGAGGGGCTCTACTCATCGACGATCACCCATTGGCGTAAACAGCGGGACAACGGTGCTTTCGTCGGGCTTGGACCCAAGAAGCGGGGCCGTAAGCCAGGGCGACGAAAGGACCCGATGGTGGTCGAAAATGATCGGCTCCGTCGGGAAAATGCTCGGCTTCAGCAGAAGCTTGGACAGGCTGAGGCGATCATCGAGATCCAAAAAAAAGTCTCGCAGGTTCTGGGGATTCCGCTGAAGACGATCGACGAAGAAGGGAGCGAATCATGAACGCAGCCACCGAGTTTACCAAGGGCAACTCAATCGCCAAAGCCCCGCTGTGCGCAGCACTCGCGATTCCCCGGGCAACCCTCTACCGTCGCCTCGATCCAAAGGTGACAGTTGAGCGACCTCGGCCCACTCCTGCGCGAGCCCTTCGTCCTGAAGAGCGACAGTCTGTGCTCGCTGTTCTTCATAGCGATCGGTTTGTCGATAAGGCGCCAACAGAGGTATATGCCACGCTTTTAGATGAAAGAAAGTACCTGTGCTCGGTCCGAACGATGTATCGGATTCTCGCCGCGAACGAGGAGGTGCGCGAACGCCGCGATCAGCTTCGTCATCCGGCGTATGCCAAGCCGGAGCTGCTTGCCACGTCGCCCAACGAACTATGGTCGTGGGACATAACCAAGCTGCTCGGCCCCGAGAAATGGACCTACTACTACCTGTACGTCATGCTCGACGTGTACAGTCGATACGTGGTCGGCTGGATGGTGGCAAATCGTGAATCGGGTACACTGGCCAAGCGTTTTATCAAGGAGACCCTGCAAAAGCAGATGATCGAACCAAACCAACTCACTATTCACGCTGATCGGGGCACGTCCATGCGCAGCAAGCCAGTCGCCCTACTCATGGCCGATCTTGGCGTCACGAAGACACATAGTCGTCCGTACACCTCCACGGACAATCCGTTCTCGGAGGCGCACTTCAAAACGATGAAGTACCGACCGGAGTTTCCGGAGCGTTTCGGGTGCCTGGAAGACGCCAGGCTTTTCTGCCGCACATTCTTTGCCTGGTACAATGACGAACACCGTCACTCGGGTCTGGCTCTTCTCACGCCCAGCGACATTCACCACGGTCGCACAGACACCGTGCTCAACGTGCGCCAGAAGGCGCTACTTAAGGCCTACGAAGCGAAGCCAGAACGCTTTGTTCATGGCCCACCACGCGTGGCACATCCGCCGCAAGAGGTCTGGATCAACAACCCAGCACTCGCGGCCTCACATCAAAAACCAACCGAGCAGTCGCAAGAGGAGGTGCTACACTAAATTCAAACAGGGACTGTCTCAAACTCGTTGACACGTTCCGCGCATGCCAGATTCGTGTTCGAGTCGGTGCTGCAGCTTGAGAGTGTAAAGGCACCGAGGAACAAGCAATGGGCCCAATAACTGTGACCAGCGTTGAATTTCATAGGGTTCACCTCTGGAGGGTAGCACTGCAACGCGTATGCCAGTATCGTCTGACAATGGAGCAAGTTTCTTTTCTCCTGGAACCGAGCGGCGTACGGTTCCCACACTTGAAAGTCCATTGTGTCGGAAAATTGAAACAACGATAGATCTTCAAACTGGACGTATAATGTATCAGTATTCTGTGGTCGTCCCTCAATAATCTGACCCGAGGCCCTCTGTGCCTACAATGCTGCGTCGGCGGCGACCTTGTCGTCATTCACCTCTGGTCGATTTGTTGATCCAGGTCTCGAACCAAGATGCCAGCGTGGTTGTGATCCGTACATGTCGTGACTCTGGACCAACTGTGCTACCCGTTTGCGCTGACGATGATATCAGACATGCCGTCCTCGTTTAGAGCTCCCCCTGTCGCTGCGGAGCCTTCTTTTGGCCACGGTGTGTATTTGAAGGGCAGATGGCGTGGAGAAGACACTTCGTTCTAGGGACGGCATGAACTTCGAGTCGGTTTTCGAGGACGAAGGCAATCCTCTCCAGTCGTTTGGTTTTGGGTATTCCAAGTAAAGCGGAGGCGCTGCTGGCCTTTGAGGATCTGTTTGCGGTATGGGCTCGGGTGTGCGGGCATTGATCTGGTCTTGCGCAGTGGCCGCCATGGCTTGTGGCTCGACAGCCTCCGTGGGTGATGGGGGCTCCCAAGATGCGGGTCCGGTTGGGGCCTGTGGTCAGCGGTTTTGTGATCCGTCATCAGAGTATTGTTTGGTCACCCCTCGCGGACCGTGCACACCCACCGATGGCGGATCGTGCCCGGCTGGGGAAGAAGCATGTGGTGGTGGGCAACAGGGCTGCACGGTAACCCGAGATCGCCGGTGTGAAATTCTTCCTGTGACTTGCGCTGCGTGCCCTTGCTTGCTCGCTCGAGCATCATGCTCGGGACTGAATGCGCTTTGTTCTCGGACGGGGACGCTTGCTTTCGACGTGGAGTGCCCGTTTCCGCCGTAACCCACTCTCGCTTGCCAGAGCGAGGCCCGGTTTTGCTCCTGCGGTGTTCGCGCTGTTTCGGATGCCGGATGCACCGGCCCGCTGCGGAGTCGGCCTTGCGCGGTTTCGGCGGAGGCAAGTCCGCCTATTGCGTACCTCTGCTCCTGCGAGCGAGCTCCGGTCTTGGCTAGAGGAGTTTCGGGCTGCCCGAGATGGGGCCGGTTCCCGCACCGGTGTCGATACGCTGGGGCTCCCCGAATCTGGCCTTCAATTCAGCCGGCGAGCTGGACATGATCTCTCGCAGGTCGCGGTCATAGCGTACCCGGTCGGCGGCAATTTCTCTGAGGGCCAGCACTGGGGGCTTATTCTTGTGGTGATCCACGAGTGGGGTCGCGCCCTTGAGCAACTGGCGGGTGCGCCGCGTTGCCAACAGCACCAGCGCAAATCTGTTTTCGATGTTTTGGAGGCAGTCCTCAACGGTTACGCGCGCCATGAAGACCTTAGGTAGCCACCGTCGGCTGCGTGGGTCAAGCAAAGAGGAGCGGGGTTCCCTCATGAAAACGCCGCGCTCCGAAGGGGGCCGCATCGAAGACACCCGGTTGTGGCCGGTCTCCGCACACGCTCGCGGGGCGATCGCTCGGGTATGACCGAGCCCGCCTCCGCGTCGTCCGCGATGTGGACGACAAATCAGGTTTAGATCCTTGTGGTTTCAGGGCCTTGGCTTGGATCGGACCGCATGAGGCGATCCTACGACCGGGCGGGTACACCCACCTCGTGGAGGCGAACCGAGTTCGTATGACCGGTGATCCCCACTGGGGCCCCGAACACGATGACCAGCCGGTCACCATTTTCGACCAGTCCAAGGTCGATGAGGCGGGTTTGCACCTGTTCAACCATTCGGTCGACGTTGCCGGCAACGTCGAGTTCGTCGCTCCGGATACCCCAGTTGATGGCCAATATCCGCCGGGTCCGCTCGCTGGAACAAAAAGCGAGGATGGGGGTGTCGGGGCGGTACTTGGCGACGAGTTGGGCGGTTCGCCCGGACTCGGTAAAACAGGCCACCATTTTGGCTTGGATCTTCTCACCCGCCCGGCAGGCGATACCCGCCGTGGTATCGGCAAAGGCGGCGGGCTCCGCCGGGTCGGACGAATAGCTGTGCCGTTCCACCCGTTCCTGCTCGGTTTCGTGGATGATCCGCCCCATCATGGTGACCGCCTCTACGGGGAAGGCACCCACCGCAGTCTCGGCGCTGAGCAAAACCCCATCGACCCCATCGGCGATGGCGTTCGAAACGTCGGAGGCTTCAGCCCGCGTGGGTCGCGGTGAACTGATCATCGAACCGAGCATCTGGGTGGCCATGATGACGGGCACCCCGGCGCTGGTGGCCAGCTGGATGATCTTCTTTTGAACCAGGGGGATACGCGTGACTTCGATGTCCGCGCCGAGGTCGCCGCGCCGTATCATCACCGCGTCTGCGCGGCGAAGGATTCCGTCGAGCCGCGAAAAGGCCTCGGAGCGTTCTATTTTGGCGATAATGGGGATATCCCGACCAAGTTCCTGCAGGCGCTCTCTGACGTGCACGATGTCGGCGCCATCGGCCACGTAGGTCAACGCCAGGTAGTCAACTTCGTTATCGACCGCCATTTTGAGGTACTTGAGGTCATTTTCGGTGAGGAAGTCGGGCTGGAGGGGGGCGCCAGGCACGTGGGCTGCGGTCCGCTCGCGGACATCGCCTCCGTAGACCACCTCGGCCACCACTTCCGAGGGCTTGACGTCGGCGACCAAGATTTCGACGACGCCGTCCGAAAGCAGAATGCGGTCCCCGCTCGACATGTTCTTGTGAAAAAAAGACGGGGCGATGGGCACCAGGCGCTCATTGCCGCGGCTTCCGTCGTCGGGAACCAGGGTGATTTGCTGACCGGTCTTGAGATGGATTTTCTGCTTCTCGAGGTGTCCGATGCGGATCTTCCGGCCCGGAATGTCGGCGATGATGGCGACCGGACGGCTTTTGAGGCTCTTGATCACTCGGCGGAATCGGCGAATGCGTTCTTCGTGCTCCGAGATGGGGCCGAAGCTCAGGTTGAGCCGGGCTGCGTCCATTCCATTTTTGACCAGGCGCTGAATGATCTCGTCGGAGTCGGTGGAAGGGCCGAGTGTGCAAATAATTTTCGCTCGACGTCCGCCCGACGCGGAATTGGAGGGGGTCCGGATGGCCATGGCGCGGGAAGCTGCCACATTTCACCGTCGGGAGTCGAGGATATGCGCTATCTTAAGCTCGACCACGCCCGGGTTGCAGGTGAGCACCAGGCGATCGCCGGTGAGCGCGTACTCCACCGGGGAAGTTGCTATGGGGTCGTACGAAAGAGCGTCGGCGATGAAAAATCGCTCACCGCCCGAGTCTACAAACAGCCGATGGTACTGGCTGGTGCCTGCAACAAACACATACACGTCTTGAGCGGGTCTTGTCGGGTCAATGCGGCCGTCGATGAAACGCGGCCTTGGGCACCTGGCAGACCCTTTTTTGCCCTGGGCAACCGATTGTAGCCGACCGTTCACCAGGTCCCGAAGGGCGTCGTCCACCTGGGGAAGGGCGGCTCGGGCGATCTTTTCCATGATGTCTTGCGCCCTCTGGCCCGGGCGAAAATCCAGGTCTTCGGAGAAGATGATGGGGCCGGAGTCCTCTGTATTGTCCAATTGGTGAACGGTGTACCGAATGCGGGTGCACCCCTTCTTCAGTGCCCAAAATAAGGGCGCTGGGCCTCGTTCCTCTGGCAAGCGCCCCGGGTGAAGGTTGATGCCTCCGTGACGAGCCTGGGCGAGAACGGGGGGCGAGAGGAGCTTTGGGAAGCTTGCCACCATAAAAGCGTCCAGCCGAGCCTTACGAAGAACACGCACCGCCCGCCTATCGTTGATGTCGTCGGTCCGAAGAACGTCGATGCCGAGGCGGTGGGCGAGTTTCAAAAGACCTGGGGCGTTCTTTTGGATGCGGATCTGCCCGGTTCCGAACAGTTTCTGACAGAGGCCAGCAACCGAGGCGTACGCGGGAAAGCGTTTTGTGGGGTATGACGCGTGTGGGTTTCGCTCATGGCCAACCACCACCAGCTTTGGCTTGAGGCCGCTCCGACACAACCCTTCGAGGACGGTCTCTGCGAAACGCCCGTCCATTCCAAAAAACCCCACCCGAAACGGGGTGGGCCCACGGTCTGCGTTAGGGACAAGGGATCTTGACGGTCGCTCCTTTGGCGGCATGGATGGTGCCTTCCCACACGCGGAATCGATCGCGGGTGACGGTGACGCGATGGGCTCCAGGCGTGACCGGTCTTCGAAGTTTGGATATGGCATTCCACGTGCCTTCTTGCTGAATGGTTAAATGAATGGGCTCACCGCAGTCCAGTACGAGGACCGCCCAAGGGCCTTTTGTTTTTCCCTCGTTCCCGGACACGGGCATAATGGGCACCGGGGTCGGTTTTGGTTTAATCCAGAGGATCAAGAGGGCGGTTAAAATCAGGATTGCACCGATACCAAATACCAGCGAGGCCGCCCGTCGGGCTGCAGTCGCTGGCTTTTTCGAAAGCGGCCACCACTTCGGCGTGGCGGTGGTGCGTTTGCCCTCGGGTCCATCGGAGACCGACCCTTCCGCGGTTGCGCAGTCACCCCGCGTGTCGCCGCCCCCTTTGCCGATACGCCCGTTCGTCCTCGCCACGCGCTCGTCGGCCGCAATCAGCCGCGTGGGTTCCTCACGGGTTTCGTCGTGCACTTCTTTTTCCGACGAAAAAGGGCTGTTTTCGGGGGGGATTGATTTGGGCGTCGGGGTGCCTGCAGGATCATGAATCGGTCGCCTGCCCAAAATGCTCAACGCCCTCGTTTCGGCGGATGGCTCCTCCTCTGGCAGAAAATAAGGGCCCGTATTCTCAGGTGTTGTCACTTGACGCTCGCGAACAGCGACGGCCAAGAGTGCCGTGGGTTCCGACCCCTCTCTTTGGGCAGGGGCGGGTGCCGCGCTGTTCGTGAGGTTGGGAAAGGCGGGCACTGTGGGCTCCCGGTCTACCGGAATCGGGCGCTCTATACGCAGCGTGTTTGCGTCGGTGCTTTCTTTGCTCTCACCTCGGCTTTGGGCCTGCGCTGCCGATTCGTCGTCTGGAAGATGCGGTTTGGGCAGCATGGGTTGGGTGATGCGTTTTTGCTCCGTTTCGAAATCATCTCGTTCCATCGGAAATAGGCTGCCCATGAACTGGCCCAATTTTGTGGCTGTCATGCTTGCACCCGCTTGGAACACGCAGTCACCGATGGCATTGTGAAGCTCTGCGGCGTGGCTGTACCGTGCGTCAGGATCAGAGGCGAGGGCCTTTTCGACGATGGCTTCAAGTTCAGGATCGAGGTCCGGACGGAAGTGAGAAAGGGGTGGGTCAATCCGTCCTCGGCGAACCAGCTCAAGGACTTCTCTGTCCGAACTCCCCTGGAATGGTTGTTGCCCCGTGAGGAGCTCATAAAGAAGAATGCCGACCGCAAAAATGTCGGTGCGGCGGTCGAGTGCAGCGCCCTTGATTTGTTCGGGCGCCATGTACCGTGATTTTCCTTTGAGAACGCCAGCCGCGGTTTTTTCGCGATGGTTCGCCTTGGCTATCCCGAAGTCTCCGATTTTGACTTCTCCGCCGTATGATAGGAGCACATTCGAGGGAGACACATCGCGGTGGATGATGCCAAGTGGTTCGTTCGCCTCGTTGCACTGGGAATGCGCATGGTCGAGGCCGCGCAGGACCTGCCCAACGATGTAAAGCGCGATGTCGGTGGGAAAGCCTCGTGATTGGGCGTGGCAAGCAACCAAAGTTCGCTGAAGGTCTTTTCCCGGGACATACTCCATCGCCAAGTAGTGTTCACCATCGACGACGCCATGCTCATAAACCTCAACAATGTTCCGGTGCCTGAGTGCCTCTCCGAGCTCTGCCTCCTCGACCAGCATCCGGATGAAAGCCTCATCTTGACGAAGGCGAGGAAGAAGTCTTTTGACCACGACCCAGTTGTCGATGGTGGCCGTACGGTCCTTTGGCGCGGCCAAGAACAGTTCAGCGGTTCCGCCCTGGCCGATGTGCCCGCGGAACCGGTAGTTGCCAAACTCTCCTTCCATCGGCCGCATCAGTCGCCCTTCGCCTGAGTCCTTCCCATAGACTCAGACGCGATTCTCGCCCGGGCCCGAGGGCAAAGGGATGCGAATAAACCCTTATGGAGTCCTCGGCGCTCCAGGCAGCGTAGCATTACTCTGGTGATCGAGTCTTGCGCTCTTTTGAAAGGGGTGGATCTGGAGTTGGCGATGGCATCCTTATAGGTATGGTTCGCTGCCCAAGGGAGGTGCCCAAGGTTGCGAGATCCGGGTGAATCTGGGCGCCGGTGGGCTTGGGTTGTCCTGGTGTACGGCTGGGCGGGCTGTGGTTTGGCCCATGGGCAGCCTGATGCGTGCCGGGCGGTCGAGGTCGCGATCGGGGCGTTTGTCACGGGCGGGTCCAACTCAGTGCATCTGACGCGTCTGGCACCGTACATTCGACCCGAGTCTTTGAGGCCCCTCTTGGCGGGCCTGGACGGTCTCGACGGTCGGTCTCAATTTCAGGCCTTGGTGGCGGCGGGGCTGTCGCGGCACGCGAAGGCGCTGGTTGAGCTTGAGCAAAAAGAACCGCCCTCAGAGCGGCTACGGAGTACCGGCCATGCGCTTGCCCTGCTGGCTCTCGGGCGGGCGAGCCGGACCGCGACCGTTGCCAGCGCGCTCAGTCAAGGCGGGGTTGAGCTGCGGCGAATGACGGCCGTTGCGTTGGGTCAAATGAGGCAGATGCGACCGCAGGCCATGTTAACCCCAGCGCTCGAGGACCCGGATCCCTGGGTTCGATTTTACGCTGCGGATGCGCTGATGAGCGCGCCGATCAGGGGTGTCCGCCGAGTGCTTTTTGAGCTCGTACGGCGCGGACCCGAGGCGATTCGTGCGCGCGCGGCGAAGCGTCTGCTCGAGCACCGCTATCGTTTTCGCACCGAGGATCTGCGTTTTCTGCCTGAGCCCCAAAAGTTTTTGGCGGCGGCCCAGTTGTCGTTTCGTGGACGCCCAAACTTGAGATCGCTCCGTTTGCAGGCGATGTCCGCCAACGCGACCACCCGTGCCTTGGCGTTTGCGTTGCTTGTTGCCGCGGAGCTTGACACCAAGGAGGGCATTCGAGACTGGTTTCGGCGTCTCGATGTTCAGCGGCGAAAGCGGATGACCGATGAATTGACTATGGCGCTGGCGCTCTTAAGAGATACGAGCGCGGTGTCGGCTCTGAAAACGATGGGCAAGAATTCGGCCCGAGCGGCCAGCCTTGTACTTTTGGCCTTCGCGTCTTCTCCGTCGGTCGGCGAATGGGTGGCGACCGATGCTGCGAACAGCATTGCTGTGGGCATGGAGCCGTGGATCATGAGGGGCCACCTCGAACCTGGATTGGGTTCGGAGGTCTTGTCGGCGCTTGAAACCCTTGACCCGAGTGCGGCCCTTCGTTTGGCCCGCGTCCGCATCGCTGGTCGGAAGGGTCCTATGCTCCGCTTTGCGGTTGAGGTCATCGGTCGGTACGGTCGCCACCAGGATCTTCCGTTGTTGCTCTCGATTGGCAAGCGTGAGGATCAAAGCTTGGCGGTTGAGGGTTGGCGGGCTGCCGCTCGGGTTTGTGCCCGGTGAGCGTGAAGATGGTGATGGCAAGGGACTTAGGCTTTGGTCTTTTTGGGGTTTTGGTCTTTTGGGGTGCGTGTGCCGGGGTGTCGTCCTCGACCCAACAAGCCGAGGGGGCCTCGGCGTGTCGCGGTGATGCCCTTGAAGACCGTGCTTGCCTGGGCCGAATGACGGGAGATCCCAGCACCTATGAGGCCAAAGAAGAAGTGCGCCGGGCAGAATCGGTGCGTCGTGCCGACGAAGTTCGGGGGCGCTTGAATCGTTTGCGGGCAGCGGAAGAGGCTAGATTCCAGAAGCGCTATGCGGGAACGTCGACCGCAGTTCACGGCAACCAGGACGATGAATCGATGCGTGCGCTGGCCGAGGTCTTGGCGTCCGAGGACGATCTCCTTCTTGGCAGTGGCTCGAGCGTTCGAGCCCTTCGGTCAAAGCCGGCGTCCAAGCCGGCCGAGCGAGGTGCGTCGGCTGAGCGGGGCGTGTCGGCTGAGCTTTCGGATGCCACTCCCAGCCCTGAGGTGTATCTTCGAAGTACCCTCTGCCTTTTGGCCGAAGACTTGGCGTCGCTCCGCCGCGTGTTTCACAACGAGGCGCTCAAGTGGGGCCGCTTGCAGCGGGCCGATTTGGCGCTCGCCATCGTGTCGGCCGAGGGGTTGAGAGACGAGGTTTTGGGCGAACTTCGGCACCGTCGGCTTGGGGCCTTTGCGGTGGGGCGTTGTCGCGAGCGCTCCCGAGAGACTGGGATGCATCTCCTTCGGATGCTCCTCCCCAAGGTGGGGTCCGACTCGGCAAGCGCGCTGGGTTTTGGGTCGGGGCTCAAGCGCCTCCGGGTCGAGCTCGAGCGCCGTGCGGGGCTCCCCCGGAAAGAAGGGGCGAAGTGATGGTCGGTTGCCCACAAGGAAAATCGCGCGCGCATGTACTTGGAGGCGTTTCGCGTTATGGGTAAGGGCAGACAGCGTGAAGGACTACGACCCCAGTTTGGCGCGGCGCGTGCGGCGGCAGAAGCTTTGTGCAGCGGTCGCGGGGTTCGCCATCGTCGTGGTTTCCTTGGCGGATTTTTGGGTGGCCATTCGGAACGACGCGCCGCTGGTCTCTGAACATGCAATGGCGAATGCGAAGGCCCGCCTGACGGCCTTGGCGCGGCCCGGGGATTGGGTTGTGCACTCGCCACTATTCGGGATGCAGGAGCTCAGTGTGCTTGGCGGCCTTCGGGCCCGGCCAGATGTGCCCGCGGCGCACGCTCGTGCGGGTCGTCGGGTTGTGGTCCTCGATCGCAAAGACTATCCGATGTACGGACTGGGGTCTGGGGAACGACGTCTACCTTTGTCGGAAGGCTTGGTTCTTCGCATCTTTGAACCCCGAGGATTGCGGGGCCCCGTGCGCTACGAGCTTGGCTCCGGCATCAGTCGCCATACGATGCACATAGACTTTGGGTCACAAAGATCGACGGTATTTTGCAACCAAGCTCGGCGGGGTGGGGGGTTTGGTTGTCCCGGAATGCCTGAGTGGCTCTACGTGCAGGAGCGGATGCTTGTGGTCGGCGGTGTGCCGGGACCTTGCGTTTGGTCCCATCCCACAGCTCGAGGTGTTGTTATCCATCGGATTCCGGCTCAGCGCCCTCATCCTGATGGTGGCCCTTTGCGCCTTCGGCTCATGGGGGCGCTGACCGACGACGCGGCCCGCAATACACCCGCTGGAGCCGATGTGTTCACCGCGGTTTTTCAGCAAGGACGCAAGCTTGGTGAACTCAAAACGCCAAACCGGGTCGGCTGGAACCGAATGGAGGTTTCTATCGATGCTGACATACCGCTTGAGCTTCGAACACGCACAAAGCGGGACGAGCGCCGTCACTATTGCGTGCGCCTGACCATCGTTGAAGAAGCGCGGTCAGCGCCATCAAAAACACGGGGCCAGCCGTGAGCGCGGCGCCCGTCTCGCGCCGTACGGCCGTTGTTCTCGTGGTGATGGTGGCCTTGTACTTTGGCGTTCAATGGCTGGGCTTGTCAGAAATTGGGCTGACGGACGACGATGACTTTTACGTTCCCGCAGGGCTTCGATACGCGGAATGGCTGGGGCATTTTTTGAGCGGCGACTCGTCTGCCTGGTCCAAGACGGGAATCGATCAGGCCTTTTCGTTGAACCACGAGCATCCGCCGGTCGCCAAATTTGTCCTCGGGATTTCAGCGTATGTTTTTGGTTCGCTCGGCATCATGAATGGCGCCCGCATGGGTACGGTGTTGTTTTCGACGATGCTCGCAGCGTGTATGCTGTGGTGGTCGGTTCTTTACCTCGGCTCGAAACGAGGTCTGTTCGCCGGCGGCGTAGGCGTTCTCTTTTTGTTGCTGACGCCACGTTTTTATTTTCACAGTCATGCCGGAACGCTGGATGTGCCGGTGTCTGCGATGGTGTTCGCGACGGTCTTTTTTGCGGTTCACGGTGCGAGGTCGACGACTTCCGCACTTTTTTGTGGAGTTGTGTTCGGCTTGGCATGTGGCACAAAGCTGAATGCGCCTTTTCTTATTGTGCCCTATGTTGCGTTCTTGTGGCTGGTTGGTTCGGGGCAACGGCGTTCAGATAGCGAAACAGGGCGATTGCGGCTGCCTCTTTCTCTTCTATCCATGGTTTTTGTGGGCCCGTTGGTTTTTATGGGTACGTGGCCGTGGTTGTGGTTCGATTCTCTCAACCGAGTATGGGGATACCTTCGTTTTCATCTTCACCACTACGGGATTCATTTCCTCTATTTTGGGCGTGTATTTACGGAAACTCCGTTTGCACCCTGGCATGCTCCGTGGGTGATGGCGATGGTGTCCATTCCCTTGGCGGTCTCTTTGTTTGCACTATACGGTCTTTGGTTTGGGAAAACGGTGGTTGGTGTGCGGCTTCGATTTCACGAAGGACCTGATGATGACGTGCGCCTTGAGGGTGATTTTGTGTTGAATCTTGCGCTTCAGGCCTTCTTTTCGGTCGGGCTTGTGGCGTTTTCTGGCGGACCCAAATATGGAGGGATTAAACTCTTTTTGCCCTTTGTGCCGTTTTGGTGCTTGCTCGCCGGTTACGGGGCGCTTTTGTGTTACGAATTTTTCTGTGAGTTGTGGGCGTCTCGCGTGATTCCCGTAGGACTCATCGTTTTGGGGGGGATCTCGGCGCTTGCCCTCCAGCTCCGGTTTGGCGGTTATGCTTTGTCCCAGTACAATGCGCTTGCGGGCGGGTTGCGGGGCGCCACTGCTCTTGGGTTTGAGCGACAATATTACGATATCGCATTTCCGGATCTGGTGACGTGGCTTGGGGAAGAGGCTCCGCCCAATACACGCATCTATTTCTTACCCAACCACTGGGAGTATCAAAGAACCTACCGTTGGTACCGTCGTTGTGGCGAATTGCGTCCCGATATTGGGCTGGCGGCGAGAGAAGAAGACGCAGACTGGATTGTGCTGAGCCATGAGCGTCGGTTTTTGCGGTACGGAGAAGACTTAGAAAGGCTACGCAGGCAAACCGTGTTGCGAGAAAAGAGGATCGATGGAGTCCCCATTTGGTCGGTCTTGAAAAAAGAACGAAGGCCGAGCCGTCGTTGATTTGGGCTGCAAGATTCGTGTGGCACAAGGGTTCGACGGAAACTGAGCCGTGGGATCAACCCCAGAGCCCCCCTGCGTTGCGCCGAACACGTTTGTGCGTTGTGGGTGAACGGATGCTCTTATGAAGTCGGGTCGGTCTGGGGCGTGCACTGTCCCGGATTGTCTTTGGTGATCTGGGCGCGAAGCCGATCGGTGTGCTCCAGCCAGATGTCTTGGATCCAGGGGGCCACGTGGTGTCGGTCGAGGGCTTCTTTGAGAAGCTGTCTCCGACGATCAAAGTGACCACCCATGATGGGGTGTTTTTGGTGCGCCTCGGGGAGGGGGCGCCCGCTGTAGTGGACTTTTCCGCCGAGGAATTTGGCACTCAGCTCGAGTTCGCGCTGTTTGAGCCTGGGTTTGTCGACATTCCAGAAGAAGAAGCCGATCATGGTGTCCTGGAACATCGCATCCACAAAGTCTTCAATGATAGGCCTCAAAGCGGCCTCTTTGCCGAGGGCCTCAAAAGGTGTCACCGGTGTCTCCGAACCAGTTTTGCCGCGAAAAATCCGTCGGGTGATTCAGGGTCGGCGGGACTTGTGCTCCAGTGTTCGACCAGTTCGAATTCTTCTGGTCGGAACGCCGTGACCTGGTCGTAGCCCTCTTTTCGGGCTGGTGTGCACACCGAGTACACCAGTGTTCCGCCGGCGCGGACGAAGCGGGCTCCGGTCTCCAGAACTTCTCGCTGGGTCCGATAGAGGGTACCCATCTGCTCAGGCCTAAATCGCCAGCGAATCTCTGGGTGGCGACGCAGGGTGCCCAAGCCCGAACACGGCGCATCGACCAGCACTCGGTCGAAGGGTGGGTCGGCGGGTGGAAGCGCCTCGGTGGTTCGAATGCAATCTAAACGAAGCCTGGTTTTGGATTTTTCGACTTCCAGCAGCCGGCGCGGGAGACGATCGTAGGCCACGACATCCCCGCGATTCTCCATTCGTTCAGCGATGTAGGTGGTTTTGCCCCCGGGCGCGGCGCACAGGTCCAACACCCGCTCGTTCGGTCTTGGATCGAGCAGGTCGACCACGCGCATAGAGGCCACGTCTTGGGGTGTGGCTCGTCCGTGCTGGACTGCGGGAAGTTCGCCTGCCAAGTTCCCCAAACTTGGAAGCCGGACCGATCGGGGGTGGTGCCCGGCCGTGCCCCCAACCTCTTGGGCCAGCGTGGTTTGATCGGTGTTGAGGAAGTTGGCGCGAAGCGTGGCCGGTGCCTGGAGCACACTGGCTTTTGCAAAGGCACACGCCGATTCAAAGCCCAGATCCTCGAGCAGCACTTGGGCGATGTTCGGAGGCAAGGCACCCAGATGGGCAATGTGCGCGACCGGATCTCGCCGGGCATCCGGCGCTCTGGGAAAACGAATGGTTTCATCGGCCACGCTCAACTTGCGAAGGATGGCGTTGGTTTGGGCGGCCCCTTTGGACCCCAGCCGTCGTTTGGCTTGTTCGACCGCACAGCCTACCGCTGCGTAGGCTGGCACCCTATCGAGGTGCATGATTTGGTATGCGCCGAGCCGGAGTACGTCGTGCAGGCCAGGATGCAGGTCTTTGAGCCTTTTTCCCGCGCAACGGGAAAGCGCACCGTCCAACTGACGGCGCCTTCTGAGAACGCCATAGGTGAGCTCGGTTGCGAGGGCCCGATCCGGGGCCGCCAATGCCGGCTGTCTGAGCAATAGGCTCCGGAGAACCACCGACGCGAAGGCCCGTTCCTTGGAGACCCGCCGCAGGACCTCCAAACTGATGCTTCGTGCGTCCACGAATGGCCCATGTAGCCACCGGGACCCCGATCCTGCCCAGCCAAAAGAATCTGCCCAGGCCCATTTTGAGGGTTATCCGACTCCGGAGGCACTCGTCACCCAGCCTTCGAGGTGTTTTCCGGCCGGAATCTTGCTCTCGGCGCCGCTTTTGGCGCCCGAAAGAGCCCCGTTGGTGGCCCGCCGATCGGGACCGGCCCTATTTTTGCCTGACCGTGGCTCAAGCGCCCGAATGGGTCGCAATTTCAGTCCGGCCGTACTAGCTTCCGCGCCGATGACCAAGCGCCCCAGTTTTCGGGTGGCTCCCTCTGTCCTGTCCGCCGATTTTGGGCGTCTTCAAGAAGAGGTCGAGGCCGTAGATGCCGCCGGCGCCGACCTCATTCACGTCGATGTCATGGACGGTCGGTTTGTCCCCAACATCACCATCGGCCCCCTGGTGGTGAAAGCGATTCGCGCCGCCACCAAAAAACCCGTGGATGTCCACCTCATGATCGTCGAACCCACCCGCTACCTAGAGGCTTTTGCCGACGCCGGTGCCGACATCATCACCGTACACGCCGAAGCCGTCACCCACCTCCACCGCGCCGTCCAAAAAATCCGGAGTCTGGGTAAAAAAGCAGGCGTATCGCTCAACCCCCACACGCCGCCCTCGGTCCTCGACTACATCATTCCCCATCTGGACCTGATTCTCGTCATGAGCGTGAACCCGGGCTTCGGCGGACAAGCTTTCATTCCCGAAGTCCTTCCCAAAATCCGCGCCCTTAGGGCTCGACTCGACGAACACGAAAAAGACCTGTCTCACGTTGACATCGAGGTCGATGGAGGCGTAAACGCGGCCCTGGCAGAAGAGGTTGCCGCCGCGGGCGCCACCGTTTTCGTCGCCGGCTCCGCCGTCTTCAATCAAGAGGACTACCGAGCCGCCATCGAAGGCATTCGGAGCGCCGCACAGCGCAGCATCGGCGGGGTGTAGCTCAGCTTGGTCAGAGCGCTTGGTTCGGGATCAAGAGGTCGGAAGTTCGAATCTTCTCACCCCGACACTTGAAAAGGCTCGGAATCAGAGATGGTTCCGAGCCTTTTCTTTTTGGTGGGTGGTCTGCGAAGAGGCGAGCATGACCTTCGTGCTGGCGTCCAAAATCAGGCCCACGAGCAGTGCTGAATGGCGCTTCGCGCGTTTTTGAGTAGCCTGCGAAGGGTTAGGGGGTGAACTGCACGAGAAATCCTGAGCCACCTTGCCCATCGATGCTGTAGTTTCCCAGATGGACCTCCTGGCTGAAGGAGCCCGTGACATAGACTTGTCCGGTTTGGCTGACTCCGATGTCGGTGCCTCGATTTCGTCCTGGGCCTCCCATCACTTTTGTGAATCGAGTGTGGCCCTCATGGTTGAGGCTTAGAACGAAAACGTCGTCCTCTGCAAAACCGCTGGCGACTTTGTCGGTCGTGGGTAGAAGAGAACCGACGGTTCCTACCACATAGCTGTTTTCAGAAGGGTCGATGGCGATGGCGTTTGCGGTATCTTTGTCGGGGCCACCAAAGGTGTAACCCCACGCAACCGCGCCTTGGTTGTCAAGACGGGCCACGAACCCGTCCTCTGCCCCTCTGCTTTGTTTGAGCTGATTGGAAAAAAAGACGGATTCTTCGAAAAATCCTGCGATGTAGATACTTTCAGTCCGGGGGGAGGCGCCGGCGAGGGCTTGGTCCTCTCCGCTTCCCCCTAAGACGCGGTCCCACAAAAAACGGCCTTGCTCATCAAGCGCAACGACGAAGGCATCGTGGAGGCCGGCGCTGGTTCTGGGGCCGCCGCCAAAATCAATGGTTCCTTCGAATGCGCCGACGAGAAAAACGGTGCCGTCTGGACCGACAAACACACCGTGCACGCGATCGTCTTCGCCGGTGCCCCCGAATGTCCGGCTCCATCTGAATTCTCCGTCGCTGTCGTAGCTGATTACAAAGGCGTCTTGTCCGCCGCGGCTTGATATCGAGCCTGACCCGAAGTCTGCAGCGTCGCTAAACCAGCCCGCTACGTAGATGTTTCCGCTATGGCTGGCTGCAATGCTCAGCGCTTGGTCTCGGCCGGGTCCACTTGCACTTTTGTGCCAACGGTAAGCACCATCTTCACGATCGTAGGCAGCAACAAGGGCGCCGCGCTCGTTGGCCTCTTCTGGTACCCCCGAACCGAAGTCTGCGGATTCAAACCATCCGGTGACGTAAACGAGATGATTGTCCACTGCGAGGTTGCTGAATCGGTCATTCTTGTTGTCGAAGCTTAGAGTCCAGGGGGTGCGGCCGTTGGTGGCAAGGCGTGTGATGTAGACATTGTTCGAGCCCTGCGTGACGATGGGTTCGACAAGTCCTTGCCCGAGATCGAGAGGGGCGTCGAACCAACCGGTGGTGTACACGGTGCCCAGTTCGTCCAGAGTGAGTCCTTCGCTTCTTCCGCCACTGTTGGGTGTCATATAGAGCACAGACGGCGCTTGGCGATCTCCTTCGAAGATGGCCTCCACGAACTGTGCCTTGCCCAAATCGAGTCTACAAGAGTGGTCCGGATTCTGATCACGGCAGGCTCCCAGCCACCGGACAAATGAAAAACCTTGCTGAGGTATGGCACGGAGCAAAAGAGGTGCGCCCTTGGGAAACCGTTTGCGGCAGTCATCGGCACATGTGGACTGCTCTGAACTGGTAAGTTCGACCGCCCCTAGACCCAGGACCGAAAGCTCCAGGTCTTGCCAATTGACCTCGAAATGGGCGCCTACGTTGCGATCACCATCAAGCCGAAGCACACACTCTGAGGCCTGCTGAAAGCGCTCGCAGTCCCCCGACCATCCCGAGAAAATGGAGTCGGCAGTGTTTGTGGCGGTGAGAACAAGGAGTGCACCGACGGGGAACGCACCATCGCACTGAGGGCCACAGTCAATTCCTGGAATGGACGAGAGCACCCGGCCCTCCGCCACGCTCTCTCGGGTTTTGGTAAGCTGGACCGTGGCCATGGGGGCTTCGGAAACGTTGAGTGGGCCGCAGGCCAAAGGGAGGCTGACCGTGACCAAGCTGAACAAGGCGCAAGGCAGGGCGTGATCAATCCCGGAGCTCACCCTCATTGATCCGAACCTGGTAGCACCAACGTAAGACATGGGGCCGCCCAAGGTCGAGTCACTCAACCTGTATCGCGCGTTGTTCGCTTTGGCCTCGAACGTCAGTAAGGACGACGGACACTTCCGTGGGGCTTGGGCCATCGACCGCAAAGTGGAGCCTAAGGTTGTATTCGGTCGACCCCTTGCGAAACTCATCCACCTCGATGGCGGTGCATCCTTGTTGAAAGTTGTCATGGGTTCCATCAATTCCGACACCGATCCGCTTATCAAAGTCAACAATGTTCGTCGCGCCGCCGGGAAGTGTCGCTTCAAGGCGTACCAGCGACAGGGCGGGTGGAAACTGAGCCAAGTTTAGAACCATCACCTTGGTGGCATCGGGGCAGGTGTTGGGGCCGAAGACGCGGGCATCGTCTTTTATGTGAATCGATAGCCTGGGGCCCCGCGGCACGAAGGGCAGAACACGCAGCGGATTGACGTAGCGGTCGATGTCTATCCGACCCTCTGAGGGGCCAACGAGAAGGCCCAAGTGCAGGTGAACCGTGTTGATGTCCAAGCCTGTTTTTCCAACCCTTCCGAGGACTGTGCCACGGGTTACGGCGTCTCCCTCGGCGACGGTGAGCGTGTCATTGGCGAGGTGCATGTACACGGTCTGCACGATTTGGTCGTTGAAGTACGGTTCTATCTCGGTGTGGCGAACCATGACGAAGTTTCCCTGGCGGCACAGGGCGGGGCAGTCGGAACGCGTGTCGTTCCATTCTGGGTCCCAGCGGCGAACTCGGGTGACTATCCCCCCGAGGACGACATGGACAGGAAGGCCCATTGTGACTTGGTTGACCGTGGGTTCGATTTCGGCTGGATCGTCGTTGCATGTGTCGACCCCAGGGTGAAAATCGTTTCTGCCGTTGAGAATCCGGTGACCGAACCCATCTTGGATGCAATCCGGCTGCAGTGTGCCCGAGATGGGCCAAACGCCGGTGGGCTGGCTTGACTCGGATTGCGGTGCACCGCCTTCGTTGCCCATCATGGGGGTGTCGCCATTCATCTTGTGGGTCTCGTTTGCTGGCCCCATACCTTTTGGCGCCTTGCCGTTTTCGCAACAAAACATGACGATGAGCGGCAAGAAGAGCCACATGCTTTTCCGCCGTCCGCGGGAGGGGAACATGGCGGGTACTTAGGCTGCACGGCCGTGCCAAGCTTCTTTGACTGCTTGGGCTACGGCCTGGTGAACCTTGGGGTCAAGCATGCTGGGCAAGAGCGTGTCTTTGGGGGCTGATCGCGCCAGAGCGTTTGCTGCGGCCAACATCATTTCTTGGGTAATGGAGGTGGCGCGTGCCTCGAGTGCGCCTTTGAAGATTCCTGGGTAGGCGAGGGCATTGTTCATGGCACGGCCGTCCACTGCGATGCCTGCTCCGGCACGCATGGCATCGTCCATACTGATTTCACTGACTGGGTTCGCAAGTGCGAAGACAATAGGTTTGTCGGACATGGATTGGATCATTTCTTTGGACACTGCGTTGGGCCGCGAGACGCCAATAAAGAGATCCCGGCCGCGAATGATTTCTTTAATGGTCCCTTTGGAGCCGCTGGGATTGGTCAATTCTGCCAGTGCGGACTTCCAGCGATTCATGCGTTCTTCTCTTCCCTTGTAGATGGCGCCTACCGAGTCGCAAACGACAACGTCTTTGATTCCGAAGTGTGCCAGGAATTTGGCGATCGCAGATCCGGCGGCACCGGCGCCGAGGATAACCGCTTTGCAGGTGTTGGGATCTCGGTCCAGCCGGGCCATGGCATTGATGAGGCCAGCCACGCAAACCGTCGCTGTTCCGTGCTGATCGTCATGGAACACGGGCTTTTCGAGGCGCGCCTGGAGTTCTTGTTCGATTTCGAAACAAGCCGGGGCTGCGATGTCTTCGAGTTGAATGGCGCCATAGCCGGCGGATGTCTTGACAACCGTATTGACAATTTCATCGACGTTGTCGCTCTCAATCAGCAACGGTTCAGCGGAGATGCCGACAAAGCGCGACAGGATCGCCGACTTTCCCTCCATGACTGGGAGGGCAGCCAAGGGTCCGATGTTGCCCAGTCCCAAGACCGCAGTGCCATTGGTGACGATGGCGATTTTTTGTCCCAAGGCGGTGTAGTCCCAGGCAGTGCTAGGCGTTTTGGCGATCATTTCACAGACGCTGGCGACACCTGGTGTGTAGACCATACGTAAGTCCATCAGGGTGTCGAGCCGGACGCGTGCCTTGGTTTCGATCGTCCCGTGGCGGTGGATTTCTAGGACTTCGTCCGTCACGCTGAGCGCGCGAATGGGAGGGAGGCGTCTAAGGGCCTCGAGCACGCGATCCTTGTGTTCATCATCGACAAAGAACAGCTGGATTTCTCGAACCTTGTACTGACCCACGGCGCCGACCACACGGATGTTTCCGATGTTTGTTGATTGCTCCGCAATGGCTGCGAGCACGGTCGCCAAGGTCCCCGGGGCATCGAGAATTTCAACGCAGACCGTGACGATGTGGGATGCGTTGTAGCGTTCGTACCAGTTGGGACCCTTTTCGACCATGGCTTCCTCTCCCGCCCTGACGTTAGAACACGATCGAACAAGCCCTCGCAAGTGGCCTATCAGACCCTAGGGGTGGCGTGAGTCACAGTCATCCCCCACCGCCGACGGCAAACCCGGACCGTCCCCTGGTTCGAAGGATTCAGGGGACTCGGTGTTTGTAGGGTGTTCGCTTTGTGCGAGGGCGTGATCCGATCGGATCATGACCATCGTACCTCTTTGGGGGGACGGCTTGTCTCGTCAAAAAGGAGGGTTGGCGCATGGGAGTTGAACATGCATCTTGTCAGACGCAGGACTCAAGGAGTCTTGATTGTTGTCTGCTTCACCGTATGGAACTGTGATCGCAACGATTCGATCGAAGAAATAAATACCCTCGAGGACGGCGCCCTGATCCAGGGCACACCCGGGTTCGAGGGCGCCATTGAAGAGGGCCACCTCCGCCTTTCGCAAGAAGCACTGGGGCTGGTCATTTCCGAGGTGGACCCTGGTGGGCGCCGCATTGAACTGCTCAATCGAAGCAGCGAACTCTTGTGGGTGCACCAACGAATTCGCGTTTGGACCCGGGCGGGAGAGGTGCGCGTGCCGACCGAGATGCCTTTCTCGAGTCTGCCGCCAGGTCGGAGCATGGCGCTCACCGCCGAACTCGAAAAGGACGCGGATTTTGTTCTGGTTGCCCTAGACAATGCCCCGGTCCAGTACCTCGAATATGGCGACGTCTTTGCGTACGTTCCGGCGCGTAAGTACCTTTGGGCCAAAGAACCCATTCGGGCTCCAAGCGCAGGTGAGATTATTCTGCCGGCGCACCCTGTGTTCTCAACCATCGCGGTGACCAAGGAGGCTTACCAAGTGGTTCAACCCTCCAGGCGCTACGGTGACTATTCCAGGGTTGAGGTGACGGGTAGGATCGTTGACACCCTTGGTGCGCCGGTTGGAGGGGCTACGGTTCTTCCTTTCTGCGATCCTAAAGGTTCCAAACTCTCTGGCTATGGCTATCCACCTCGCACCGTCAGTCGGGCCGACGGAAGCTTTAGGCTCTCGTTTTGGGTGCATGTTCACCGTGTCCATGATCTATGTTGGATCGACGTGAGCGCGCCTCACATGGAGCGGAACCGACGCGCTTTTTTGAGACGCGCGGCCACCCACGATGTGGGCGTCATCGGCTTACATCGCTATAGCGACTCGAGACCTGGGTTCCGAGTCGCCGATACGCGTATCGAGTTTGGTGAGGGTGTGTTCATCGAAGCCGCCAAGGAAGATCTCGACCGGGCAGGTTCGCTCTATTTTGTGCTGCTGGATGAAAAAGGCATGCGCAAAGAGTGGTTGTTGCCGGGACAGCCGAGGATCTCGGCCCTTGTTCACGGAGAAGATCCTACCAAGCATGTGCGGTTTGAGACCCGCAGGGCCCACCTTGTCATTCCGCTGCCCCCGCAAGAATCGGCCTACCTAAAGGAAGGTGAGAGCATTCTTTTCACACTGGCGGACAAAGATGGCTCGAGCCCGCCGACGGTCCAGCCCACCCGCGTGGGTACCGCGATCTTGACGCCGTCACACATTGATTTTGTGGTGGAACACTTCTCTTCCGTCTTGGTGCACGGGGGCTGGACCAAGATCGTGACCCACGATCTCGATATGGTCGAAAAGGAACGGGTGGGTGGCGCGTGCCTGTGCATCGCGAAAAACGTTTCAAGTGAACATCCCGGGGGGAGCACCGTATGCGAGTTTCCTTCGGTCACCATTGATGCGCTGACGACTTCAAGGCTGGAAGTTTCCGAAAAGGACGAGGCCTCGATTTCAGGAAGCGTCGGCTATTCCGACAAAACGGATAAGTCTCCAGGATCTGATACCAGCCTTGACGCCCATCTTGCGAACGAGATCAGCAAGTCTATCAAACTCACTCAGTCAGCAAACATCCAGTTTTCGTGTAGTGCTGATGTGCAACGCGCCACACGCTGTCACGATGCTCGGGCTTTTTTTGGGGTTCGATACCAGCGTCGCCGTCTCGATTTTCATGACTTCGATGCTTTCAAATGGGGCATCGTAGAGAATATTTTGGAGGGCGGAAACGCGCCAAACAAGAAGCAGTCCATTTTTGCCGTTCTTGAGGGGGCAGCGGGATTTGTACTCGGCGGAGGTCCAAATCCGGTTGGTGTGGCCGCGGCCGCGGGTGGTGTGCTGGTCGCACCCCAGCCCTATTGGGCGTGGAACGATATCCCGTTCGCGTCTGCCATTCTTGAGTCTCCTTGGGACTGCAGTGGTCAAAGTCGATACGAATACACAAGCGACTACGCTCAATGTGGCTGCGAAGAAGGTGTCGCATCGGAAGACGAATTTCGAGCGGTGTCACGGCCAAATGACGAGCCTGAGGTAGCACCCTCATGTCCTGGAACCGGTTTTATAAGCGAGCGCCTATCACAAAAGGTTGCCCTCGGCAACGCACCCCAGGGTTGCCTAAGCTCGGCGGTGATCCAAGCCCTGAGCACGCTGTGCGAGCCTCCGCTTGCTGCCATGAACGATGATGCTTGCCGATTCCACTGCAATTCCCTTGGATGCACGCATCGCCTCCACAACAATCCGCCCCCGTCCGCAGAAATGAATTGCCGAGCACCGACGGCAGGTGGAGAAGAGCTGAACCTAGAATGTATCGCTCGAGCCAAGTGTAGCTGTCTCGAGGATGAGGACCGCGACCAAAAGCCCGACTTTTTTGACGACAGTCCCGGCGCGAGGCAAGGCGAACAAGAAGCTGCGCCCGATGGCAATGCCGCTTCAGTGGATCGCCTAGACCACACAACCGTCCCTGTTGATCCCGAAAACTTCCCAAAACCACGGTTGACACCCATTCTCGGCGAAGTCTCGAAGCCTCAACCCAAGGCAGACGGAAACCCGGAGGAGGACTCAGGTTCGACCACGCCGCGGCCAACCGGACCGGTCATCGTCGAATGGCCAAGGCTTCCTCCGCTTGACGTGGATCCGCAGCCCGTTCCCTTGCCCGGTGTCAGCGAACCAGAGTAGGCCTGATCCGTTGGCTCACTTCGATTACGCCCGCGTCGGCTGGTGACGAGGGCGCTTCGATCACTGCCCATTGGGCCGTACGGAGCCCGAGCCGAACACTCATAAACATCCGCCATTCAGGAATACTTCCAAATTCGTGTATTCATTGTTGCTAAGGGTCTTGAGCTTTCCGTCGGTAGAATCGTAAGGATCGAGATTGTTTGCCTTTTCCCATAGGTCAGACATTCCGTCTTCGTCACGATCAGGATAGGCGGTCCCTGCGTCCTGTTCAGGATAGCTGTGGCTGTCAGGAAGTCTATATTTGGTTGGGCCTTTTCGCTCCATCACGTCTTCTAGGTAAATCTGGTCGACTGAATCGAGGTTGAAGACCCAGTTGCCGTTCTCGTCGAGTCGGGCGTTTGCGCCGACATCCTGCATGACGGATGTATAGGCCTCTCGTGCCGTCTGAACCGTAACGGGATGGGCGCTTGGCTGGTTCGCAATGTGTTTGCGGTAGACGGATTCTGCTATTGGAAGGTGCTGAGACCAGCTTGTTGTTCTCCCTTCCCATAGATGCCAGTTGTCGGCATCGTCGTCGGTGTGAAAATCAGGCATGACGAGATTGCCCGCAGTATAAATTTGGGCGATTTCACCTTCGACGAAAATGTACTTAAAAAGCCAGGGTATGAGGTTGCTTCGGCCTTCATGGATGGGTCCCACTTGGTAGTAGTTGTTGATATGATCGACAAGTGCGGCTTGTGAAACCGTTCCGAGTCCCCCAGCTTGGGTCATGGTTGTATTTTTTCGTGGATCCATCGTACCTCCGAGGGATCGGCTTCTGAGCAAACTTTGTACCAACCCCTTAGGACAAAGAATTCTGGGCCGAATGTCCGTCCCGATTCCTGTTCAATCTTGGTTGTATGGACGAAGGTGTCCGGCGGTTCGGCAGGCACCAGACGGTTTCGAGTACCTGATCATGGCGTCACCTACAGCGCTTGGGTGTTCAAACGCACGGGCACCGATCTTGCTTCTTTGTGCGGGATGGAAATCACGAAACAGATTCAACTTGCTATTGTCCCACTCTGTGTTGGCTTGAGTCTGGCGGTACCCCTGGGATGTGGTCCTCAAGACCCCGGTTTTGAGTCAGCAAGTGCAGTGTCTACTTTGCCTCCCAGGGGCTTGATCGACCAAGCAGTGGGGCCTCGAGTTGGTCGATGGCTCAACCAAAGGTCGATTCAGGGAACCAAGCATTGCCGGGGTTGCGCGCCGGGAAATGCGGTGAAACAGGGCGCGACGCCTGACGATCCGCGTGACGATGACGCCATCAAAATCAACGAGGCTTTGGCCAAACACCGGGTGGTCTTCTTGCCGCCTGGCGTCTATCACACCCGAACACGTATTCGACTCCCCAAGCAGGGAAGTGGTCTGTACGGCCGTGGAGCCCACATCAAGTCGACCGCGCATCATGCGATCGAAGTGCACAAGAGCAACTTCTTTCTACGGGGTCTTACGATCGAGAGCAAGTCCACCGAGTTTGCGGGTGGTGCGGCCCCCACCTGTATTTCGGCGATGAATAGGGACAGGGCTACGTTGATAGACAATACATTTAGAAGATGCCGCGTCGTCCTTCGGGCCAGATTTGCGGCTGTGGGTGGCCCTGATATCGGCTCCGGTGGGCCAAGAGAGGTGCGTATTGAGCGCAATCTCTTTGTCGGAGATCTCGGATACTGGAGTTTGGCCGCACCCACGATCCAGAACGACCTCATCACCATTCGGGGTTTCAAAGACGTTCATATCAAGCGCAATGTGTTCAGGGCCAAGAACTTCCTGCGTTTGCTTAAGCTTGGAGACATTGAGCGTGCGCCAGAGCGATTCACAGGGAACTATCGAATCACACCTTTTCACACGACCGACGTGCTATTTGAAAACAACAAGATCGACATCAAGAGTGCAATCGGGAGGCAAATGATTGATATATTCGACGGCACGGAGGGTTTTACTTTTCGACACAACGAAGTTGTCAGTGCGGTCAATTTCAACCTTATCCTCGAAAACAAAACCGGCAAGGATACGAATTTCGTACAAAACACGGTAGTGGAACACAACAAGATCACCAGTGATGGACAAATTCTCAAGTTCCAAGGTGGCGTGGGACTCAAACGGGTCAAAGTTGGGGAGGATCCCGAGACCCGAGAGCCAAAGTTCAAACCCTTTCACGAGGTCGGTGACGGCATTGAGAATGTTATCGTCCGCAACAATCTTTTCCGCTGCAACGATTGCCCCAAGGGCCAAATCATATCGGACTTCAGATACTTCCATGACGTTCTGGTGGAAGACAACACCTTTGAGTTTTTGGGCTCATCTCCTGTTGGAGCGCCCTTTCGGTTTTATAGCAATGAACAGGCTACGGTTCGGCGTAATGATTTCCGCGCGGGTGATTTGCTGATTGGAAACACCCACACCAGTTCTCAGGGCAATGAATACCTAGGCACGACGGGGAGTGTGGGCGTGAGACGGAATCACTTCCAGGATGGTGCCGTGAAATGTCGAGGAGGCGTGGTGGATCGCGTATCGTTCAGCAGCAACACGGGAGCGCTGAACAACTGTGAGTGAACGGGCCAGCGTGCCAGGCAGAATCTTCTCGACCTACTCTATGTGCGACCGACGAGAGAACGAGATCCGGTAAGCCAACGGCGCTACGTTTGCGGTTTTGCACCGGGCTTTTTTTGTCCCATGGGGCAGTGATTCATCTTTTCTGCACGGCGCTGAATGCGTTGCCGGATAGCTTCGCGGGCGGTTTGATCTTCAGCTCTAAACTCCAGTCTTGCTCCATCTGCCGTATTGACGGCCTGAATCTTGACCTCGGGCTTGTCCGGGTGGTGTCCCTTGTGGGCACAAGGGGCGTCGCTGGTGTGGGCGCAACCAGGGTGGCAACCATGGTGGGTGTTTTTCCACTGGGCCTTGGCCTCAATGAGGGATTGCAGGGCTTGAACGTCACCTGTCGTTGAAAAAACCAGCGCAGCCCCCTCATCCAAGTTTTCGGCGCGGACGGACGTTCCTTCGAGCCCCATGGGGCAGCCAGGTCGTTGGCCTTCAGTTTTGGCCTGCATGGGACATTGGTGGGCGCAACAGCTCGTTTTACCTTCTTGGCCGGATGATGCAACGGGGGTTCTCGCACAGGCGCCTATGGTCAGCGCCAGAAATCCAAGGCAGAGCGTTATGGGAATCTTTATCATGGGTTGTTCATACCATGAATGTGAACGCACTTGGACGGGGCCGCATGCGTTTCGAATGTGCTCGAGTGCAAGAGCGCCCTCCCCCGGGTGGCCGTTGTCCGTACCTGGCTCCTTCCCCGGGGCGACTACGCTGAGCCGCGAGTTACGACCCAGGGCTTCGCACCGGATAAGGGTTACAGCTAGGTAACAAGCCCACGGATTGCGGCGGACCAAATGGGGATGATGGAGACTGGTGACGGTTGGCATGGCCCCTGCAAAAGACGGGCGCATCACCCAGTGAAGAGGAGTGTAGCTGATGGCTATCAGAGTAAAAGAAATCATGAACCGAGAGGTCTACGTGGCGAAGATCTCAGATCGGGTGGGCGCGGTCGTTCGGGAGTTGCAACGGTTCGGAATCCACGGCGCACCGGTGGTCGATGGGGCCAAAAAAGCGGTGGGCACAATCTCTTTTTCGGATGTCATCGACGCCAATTGGTCCGAGTCAGTATCGCAATACATGAGCTCGCCTCCGTTTGTCGTCCATCCGGAGACGACCGTCCGCGAGGCCGCTCGGTATCTCTCAGAAACGGGCTTTCACCGCCTTCCAGTGGTGGATGACTTGACGGTCGTCGGCAATGTCTCGGCGTTGGATATTCTGCGCGCCCTGGAGGGCCTACCTGCCCGGCACCCTTGGACTTTTCCCCACTACGACAAGGCCACCGGGCTGGTGTGGACCGAGGACCACGAGTTGAATGGCTCAGAAGTTGAGGCTGCACCCGACGGGCCCGGCGTCTTTTTGATTCTTCAGGGAGGCGTAGATCGGCCCGAAACCATCGTGTGGGGGGAGTCCAGCGACAATGTGCGGGACAGGCTCGTGAAGCTCTTTTCTGAGCCCCAGGGTGGTCCGCTGTTTTCATCTTACTGGGCAGGCCGAGAGGGTGTTCGTTTCCGCGCAGCCCGTCTGCTTGATCCGGACAAACGAGAGGAGGTGCTCGCGCAGGTTATCCAGCAGTCTACTTAGAGCAGTCCTTGATCGGGTGTTTGTGGCGGGCCCGCCCATAGGCGGAGGCTCTCGTTTCTTCTTGCTGTCTGGGTGAAAGAGGTGGGGTGTTCGGTTTTGGTGAACCGTGGTACGCGACGGGGGTATGAGCGAAGGACGGAACAGCAAAAAAGGGAAGCGGACTGGTGAGGAGATCGAGGAGTCGGTCGCCGAAACGCAGAGCGTCTCGGAACTGGTGTCGGAGGTCGAGCGACAACAGACCCAGAAGATCAAAAACAAGGTCTACCTGCGAGAACTGGCCCGTCTTCAGGTGGAGCTCGTAAAGCTCCAGGAGTGGATTCGCACTCGAGGTCTCAAGGTGGTCGTGATTTTTGAGGGCCGCGACGCTGCGGGAAAGGGCGGCGTGATCAAGCGAATCACGCAAAGTTTGAATCCCCGCTTTTGTCGTGTGGCTGCGTTGGCGACCCCGACGGAGCGTGAACAGAGTCAGTGGTATTTTCAGAGGTATGTGGCTCATCTTCCGGCAGCCGGCGAGATGGTCTTGTTCGATCGCAGTTGGTACAATCGTGCCGGTGTGGAGCGGGTGATGGGCTTTTGCACCGAAGATGAATACCGAGAATTCCTTCGAAGTTGCCCCGGTTTTGAGCGCATGCTTATGCGATCCGGAATCATTCTCATCAAGTACTGGTTTTCAGTGAGCGACGAGGAGCAGGAGCGTCGTTTTCAAGACCGGATCCGCAATCCAACCAAGCGATGGAAGTTGAGCCCCATGGATCTGGAATCCCGAAGACGCTGGGTTGAGTACTCAAAAGCCAAGGACGAAATGTTCGCCCACACCGATATCAAGCAGGCGCCGTGGTACGTCGTTCGCGCCGACGTCAAAAAGAAGGCGCGCCTCAACTGCATCGCCCACCTCTTGGGTCAAATTGAGTATAACCATCTTTCGCACGATGAGATTGTTCTGCCCCCGCGTCAAGAGCTCGGGGGCTACGTCAGGCCCCCGATCAGCGATCAAACCTTCGTCTCCGAGCTCTACTAGGTGCGCCTGGGGACAGGCGTTACGCGCGTCGACCGAACTGGATGCTTGGGTTACGACGTCGTGACGGACGCGCACGAAGAGACATGGGTGCGGAAGGAACCCTTAGACGATCTCCCTTGGCACGAATGTTGCTCATTCATCATGTGTATTCGGTCTCTCCATGTGTGAGAGCCAAGGAGGGTAAGATGGATCTCGTTCGTTGGAATCCGTGGCGCGAGTTAGAAGATATTTCAAGTCGGCTTAATGCATTCTTTATGCCCGAAGGCGGAGCGGGGAACGTTGTTCGCATGACGATGTCCGATTGGAATCCGCGTGTGGATATCACGGAAAATGCAGAAGAGTTTGTTGTGACCGCCGAACTTCCAGGCGTAGAAAGGAAAAACGTCAAGATCGATGTGAATGAAGGAACGCTTTCCATATCAGGTGAAAAGCATTCAAAAAGAGAAGAGAAAGGAGAAAAGACCCACCGTGTCGAACGTTCTTACGGGCGTTTTTGTCGGAAGTTCTCGCTGCCCGACGGTATCAACGAAAACAAGATCGTTGCAGAGAACAAAGACGGCCTCGTGTATGTGCATCTTCCAAAATCGCCTGGCGCGAAGACTAGCGTCAAGGAGATACGCGTGAAGTAGATTCTCTTCTTTGGGTACCGCATTTCGCAGAGGGAAAAGATATGAAAGTCAAAAAGCTCATGACCGAAGAAGTCAAAACATGTCGCGCCTACGATAGCCTGTGTGTCCCGGCCGGAGTCATGTGGGACCAAGACTGTGGCTTTGTCCCGGTGGTTGACGATGGGAACAGGGTGATAGGCGTGATCACCGACCGCGACATTTGCATGGCAGCCTACACCCAGGGACGAGCCCTCGATTCGATTCCTACCCGGACCGCGATGGCCAACAAGGTGTTCTTGTGCCGGCCTCAGGATTCTATTCAGCAGGTCGAGCACCTGATGGATGAGCAACAAATAAGGAGAGTCCCCGTTGTCGATGATGAGAAAAAGCTTGTGGGTGTCGTGTCCTTGAGCGACATCGCGCGTGCGAGCGTTCGCGGGGGAAGTCGGGGGGCGGCAGACGTCACCGTCGAGGAGATGGCTACAGTCCTAGCGGGTGTGTGCAGGCCCCGAACCGGACGCCCCAACTTCGTGGTTCGTTCCCTCTAACGACGGCCAAGAGCGGGGCTGGAGTTCGAGGTGACCGAAGACACGCATTCATCATTGACGAAGCGGTTCGATGTTTTGCGCGGATCACAACAGGTGATCTCAGGCGCATACTGAACTCGGTTGAGCGGGGAGGCTGGTTGGGCGCTCAGATTCCGGTGACGATTGTGCAAGCTTTGAAATAGATCGGTCCCAGCACCGCGGTCGAGTCCCACTCGACGGTATGCACATCGGTGATTCCGCCAGCCTTTTTGGCGGTGTCCACCGTGGCGTCGCCCCAAGCGACAAGGCCGAGAATACCGGTCGCGCAGGCCTTCCCTTGTTTGGGGCCCGCTTTGTTTTCGCCTTGTGCCTCGACCTGTGTCAGAGGGGAGGGGGTTTTGACATTGTTGTAGATTGCGCCCACGGGATAGATCGGTGCCGCGCATCCGACGAGCCCAAAAGCCAGGGGGGGGATAAGTTTTTGCAATCGTTTACGCATGGATTCCTCCAGTCAGGTTGTGGTGAGTCACGCGAGTCAAGCAGGGGCGGGGGCGAACATCAACGACAGATGAAAGCATGACGTTCGCGGACACCCTGCGGTTCCTCTGCAGTTGTCGGGGAATGCCGGGGCGGTTCGATGAAGTGGAGGGTTCCGACAGAGGGATATTCCTTGATGTGATGCGTGGTCAAGCAGCCTCACCGACCGGTCGAGTCGAGCTGGGTTGATCCGATGTAAACTGTTCCTGCATTGATTGTGACGTTCGCCGGTTGGGCATTGCTGAATTCTGGACGCGCACAGCGAAAATGCGGCGATGGGTTGATGGTCGAATTTGCATGGCGGCCCGACCGCGGATTTGGGAAGAATAGCCCCAGGCGTCCTCTTTGTAACTGTATTTGGGATCATTCCTCATTTGTGCGTATTTGGTTGACTCTTCCCTTTAGGAAAATCCGAAGTTCAAGAATCGTTGGAGGTTGAAGACCGGGCCCTTGTTTCAACCCAATGCGTCTTTCGAGGGAGGGCTTAGAGTGATGCGTGCGACAAAGTTACCTTTGTCGCTTGTTGTTATTCAAACCAACCATGACAACAGAGTCTTCGTCGTATGTTGTCAGAGCGTTTTACGGGGATTGCACATGAATGGCTCCCAGAACGCGTTTGGTTGACAAGATGCATTGCTCGTGGGTCAATGAGCTTGGACTTGGGTGATCTTTTTTTAAGCAACTCGCGTCCAAATCACAAGAGCGTCGACGTTTTTGTATTTGCCGAACTTGGCAGTGCAGCTTAGGTGTCGAAGCCATGGGAGTGCTGGAGTGTTTCATAGGAATGAACTTTCTAAAATATCGACGATGTTTATTTTCCCAATGTGTTTGGTGGTGATGGCGTGTGTTGAACCTGGGGGGATGGAAAACAAACACGATGTTTCAGAGGCGATTGTCGGAGAATGGACCGAGTGGTTGAATGTTTCCGACCCCGAGGGTTCCGGAGAATACGAAGCGCGCAGTTCGCACGATTATCGTGGCCTCATTCCTTGTAATCAGCCCACTCGCATTGAGTGTCGGGTCAGAGAAACACACGAACCGGCATCGAGTACCGGGCAGACCTTCGAACCAGGAGCGGGCTGCACGCTGGAGAGGGGACTGGCGTGTCGAAACATCGGACTATTTGCGAAAAGATGCTTCGACTACGAAGTGCGCTATCTATGTCCAGCAGATACGGATCATGACTCCTTTCCCGATCCCGAAGACAATCTCGACCCTGCTCCGACCAAGATCGCCGTTGGAACGCTTGACGGGGAGCTTACGATAGACGGAAATGGGCAGAGCAACTACAAGTTGAGCTTACGTGTGCCTCCTGGGAGCGGTGGTGTTGCCCCCAGCCTGGCTCTTGGATACCAAAGTGGGGGCTCGGACGGTGTCCTTGGAAGAGGCTGGAGCCTTCTTGGGCCATCCGTGATCAGCGTTGCGTCCTCTACGAAGCACTACAATCAGAAAATATCGCCTATCACGCTCTCGAGTGACGATCAGTACGACCTCGACGGACAGCGACTTGTCAAAATCAGCTCGAGCGATGAGTCGACCCACTACATTGATGTCTATCGTACGGTTGTTGAGAGTCGAGTTCGCGTGCGTGCGTATCGTCCAAAAACGAAAGGCGCGCAACCCACGCACTTTATTGTTTCGACTGGAGAACAGATTAAGCGTGTCTATGGTCAGAAAAAGAATGCCAAACTCACCAGCGACAAGGGAATATTGGCTTGGTATATGCATCGAACTGAAGATGCATCGGGCAATTTTATCGACTACAACTATCAAGATTCGCTCCTCGTATCTATCGACTACACCGGTAACGCTGGCGTTGGGCTCTCGCCATATAACCATGTCGACTTCTTGTACGAAACGCGCCCCGACGTCCATGTACTCTATGCAGGGGGCATGATTGCACGGAAACAGTCTGTCAGAATTCGCAAGGTTCAGATGCGGACGGGCCTAGACAACTATGTCCGTGAGTATCGGTTGAGTTATGGCCGGAGCAAGCTGACGGGCATCAGCCAGCTCACTTCCATTCAAGAAGTCACTGGTCTCAATAGCGGTGAGACGTTGACAGCGCTGCCGGCAACGACCTTTGTGTGGAAAGAAGGAGACAAGACTCCGCTTACGTTCGAAACGGTCTCCACCATAGACGGACCGACGGAGGAGGGTTTTCAGGTTCTTGCCCAAGGGGACTTCGATCGAGATGGACGAGTAGATTTCATTCTTGGTCCAGTAGATCAATATGGTCGTATTAAGAACTCGGCCACTAAGTTGCATACGTATCTGTCGTCTGCAAATTATGTGGCAAGAACTGACTTGTTCGCCCTGCCAACAGAAACTTACTCAGGCTATGAGCGACAGATTGTTACGAGCGGTGACTTCGATGGCGATGGTTCCACAGATTTCATGCTGACGTACATGAGTAGCAAAGGCGTGTGGCGAGGCAAGTCGAACCCGCTCATCTATTTCTCAAACGCCGATGGTCAATTCGAAAAAAAGGCGGTGTCATGGAATCCTCAGCAACACCCGTGTGTGCGCGAAGATCCCAAACTTCGTGGCACGGGTGACTTCAATGGAGACGGGGCGATTGATCTGTTGCTTCAGAAGTGTATCGTGACTTCCGTTCCAGGACCTCGCTCGGATGCCGTCAAGATGACAGTCGTGAACCACGACATTGGACTGGGAACAAATCTTGACAAACCATGGAAGGTTTATGTCGCGGAGCTCAACGGTGATGGTAAAGCAGACGTTGTGGTTGAGCGCACGGGAGACTTGTGCAACGCAAGATGGGTGACTTTGGAGACCTATACGAACATTGCGCAGGACTACCGCGGTTTCTTGTTCAAGAAAGTCGAAACGGTATCACCCCCTCACGGTACAAGGCCTGTTGGTATTGCCGATTTTAACGGAGACGGACTGAGTGACCTACTCCTTGGTTATTCATCGGCCTCGGACACATGGTGCCAGGACAAGACCAAATTCTCCGAATTTCACCTCCGCCCCTCGAAGGGGGACGGCACGTTGGCGGATTGGTTGCCGACGACGAAAACGATAACTGCACCGGTGCGCGTGCGGGCAGTCGGCGACCACGACGGCGACGGAAAGGGAGACTTTCACGCTGGAGATAAGCTATATGCTTACAATGGAGAGATCTTTGAGGAACGGCCCGCCATACCGTTGGCGAGTAACCGAGAAATCAAAATCGTTGGAGATATCAATAGAAACGGAGTGCCTGACTTTGTGGTCGCGACTACCGACGATAAGGGGCGAATCGCGGCAAATACGAAGCTCCAACCGTACCTATCAAAGATCGGACCGCCAGAAGAGATTACGTCGATAAAAAACGGACATGGTAGCAGCACAGAAATTTCGTATGCCCGCCTTACAGATCCAGATGTCTATCAAAAAGGTGAAGGGGCTCAATACCCTCAGCGAAATTTCTATGCTCCACTTACTGTTGTTTCGGAGGTTCGCAACGATACCGGATCAGCGACAAAGGCTGTGCTGCGTTATGAATATACCAATGGAGTCATTGATGTTTCGCAGCAAAGATTTTTGGGTTTCGAGTCCATGAGGACCATTGATGATTGGAGGGGACTATCTATTCTAGAAACATTTGTTCAAGGGTTCCCTTGCCGGGGAATGCTGAAGAGCAAAGAGACGAGCATCGACGGAATCGTTGTGAGACTAGAAGAGCACGCACCTTCGTACCAGACTCACAAGGGCGGGGTCGCAGGACAGCCAACCGACTGTACCAATATTTCGCCCGCCGTGGGGACTACATACAACGCATTTGCGCGTACCCAAACAGAAACGCGGTGGGAGCTCGACGGAACGTTTTGGGACACCAAGACCCAGGAGACTGGAGTAGATCGATTTGGAAACGTAACGTTTCAGAAGACAACGTTCGGAGACAACAGCACGGAGACCGTCGACACCGTCTACGAGTACGTCGTTGACGCGAGGAACTGGATTCCTGGTCGCATCTCCACGCAGAAGACGGTCTCCACGAAGTCGGGAAATAACCATGAGCGGAAAATTCGTTACCAGTACGTGACAACCGGTTGGGGCAAGCGACGGGTCGAATATGAAACAAGGGATGAGGATACCGACCGAGAAATTGAGGCAAAGTATTCCTATGATGGGTATGGAAATATTACCCAAAAAGTCCAGGGTGAACGCCTTGAGGGCAAGTACTTCTTCGACTCGAAGGGCCGTTTCCCAATTTGCACAAAAAACGCCCTAAGCCATCTCGAGTATCGTGAGTACAGCGAGATCTTCGGCGTAGAAACACGCATTGTCGATGCCAATACTTTGGACAAGAGGGGTATTAAGAATTGCCCCGCAACGCCACTCGCTATGGATTTTCCCTCGACAGAAATCGAGTACGATGGTTTTGGGAGAAAAACCAAAGAGCTTCTACCCGCATTGGATGCGTCTGAGAGGGTTGTGAAGAGCTACCTCATAGAAGGCAATTCCGGTCGTGGGTATAAGACCACCGTCACTGCGAGCGGGGCTCCGATGCAAATCCGCTATTTCGATCGGCTTGAGCGCGAGATATCGGCGGCCAGTCAGAGGCAAGTGAATCCAGGAACGGGACAAAAACCTTGGGGTGTCTCCGTGACACAATATGACCGAATGGGGCGGGTGACCCGCAAGTCGAACGTTTTTGCGAGCAACAGCGTGGAAGGCGAGGTGGGGGACACGAAGCTGTGGGATACTCTCGAATATGACGCTTTGGACCGAGTAACAAGATCGACCGACTTCGGAAATATCGTGACCACCGACTTTTACACTGGGCATACGCAGGTCACCACCGTAGATGCGGACGGGAAGGCGGTTAAGACCACGCGAAGATCAGATCCGCGCGGCAATGTTGTGGAGGTCGAAGATGATGCGGGGGGCAAACTCATCTTGGATTATGATGCTGGTGGTCGTTTGACCAAGAGTACGACCATGGGTTCTGGCAAGAGCGTTGTGACTCGTATGGAATACGATGTGGTCGGAAACCGCACGGCGCTCATTGATCCGAATTTGGGGTCCCGCGCGTACGAGTACGATCTCCATCAGCAACTGACACTTCAACGTGATGCCCGCAATCAAGAAACCACGATGAAGTACGATGTCCTCGGTAGGATGACCCAAAGAACAAGTCCCGAGGGTGTCGAGGAGTGGACTTTTGATCGCTTCCAAGGAACCACGGCGTTGGGCAAGATGATGAAGGAAGTGGGTGTGGCCAGCTTGGATCTTGGGTCTCGCCCGAGTCGAACGTATAGCTACGACTTGCTGGGACGGCTTACGAAAGCGGATTCAAGTATTCGAGGAAAAACGGCATCCGTTCTCCACGAATACAATACCTTTGGCCACGTCACGGAACGTCGCTACGAAGCAGGTGGCGATTCGCTTTACGATGTCGAGTACACTTATGACGACCGAGGCTTCTTGGTCTCTGCCAAGGGCTCCGATGGCAAGGATTGGTTCTCAGAAACCAAGTACACAGCAGCAGGGGACGTCCGGTCTTACTTGAATGGTGCGGGTTCCTTGACCACAAAGGGTTACGACGAAGCGAAGGGCATTGTCGACCTGATCGAAGTCGAGAACAATGACCAACGTATCGCCAGAATTGACCTCGAATACAGTTCTGTCGGAAACATGACAAAGAAGACCACCGCGTGGTCTAAGCATAGCAAAGGCAAGGTTGAGGAATATCAGTATGATCGCCTTAACCGTCTGACAAACTACCCTGAGGGGTTCTCAAAATATGACGCGCTCGGAAACATCACCGAACGATCGGTTGGCGGTCAATCCTATACGCCTGTGTACGATACGGAGCATCCAAACGCTGTCAGCGAGGTTGGCTCTGTTTCTTACCGCTACGACGCCAACGGGAACATGACGAAGCGGGGTGATTCAGGCATTTCTTGGTCCTCTTTTGACAAGCCAAGTTTGATGCTTCGGGGTAACGACTATACCTCCTTCGAGTACGATGCAGGGCGAAACCGGGTCTTCCAAAGTTCTCGTGAAGCCTCGACTACGGGACTGGATATGTATGCGGACGCTGAAGATGGAAGCGTTACGCGGTGGAGGCGTGTCGACAATGATGAACCATGCCACGTAGCGATTGTAGGTGGGGTAGAAAACCGGGAGTACAGTGTGACGGCGGATCGAATTAGCGGGTGCCGCCTCGCAAACACGGTGGAGTCAGACTGGGAGTTTGGACCGAGCTCGGTGTTGCAGTTCGATCTTCAAAAACCATCCAGTGGCGTTTTCTCACCGAAGGTTGTGGTGACGGTTGAGACTACAAAGGGGACGCGATTTCTCGAGTATGGCTGGGGGGCAGAGAACCTTGGTCCTGGAGAAAAACTCACGTTCAAGCTTGATGGGTATGCGATCAATCGGCAAACTGTGGTCCGTGATCTCGCGGCAGATCTGAAACGAGCACAGCCAGACGCTGAGTTTATTACGATTACGGACTTTGTGGTCCTTGGGAACGCGTTGATCGACAATATTGGTTCGCCTCATGAAGACAACCAGTGGACTCGTCGCCTAAAGGAGAGATACTACTGGTTTCAAGATCTCGAAAAAACGGATGTTCACGGAGAGCGCTGCACCGCGATTCCAGGCATAACAGTCCAGTGCAGCGCAGAGTGGACCCATGGAGCCTACGTTTTACGAATCGCTGGTCCCGAAGCAAGTACCTTGGGCACCATTGCGATCACGCAGCCCCATGTGGGGCAGAGAACATACCACCACAACGACCACCTCGGATCCTTGGTTGTTCGAACAAACGATGTAGGCCGTACGCTACAACGGTACACGTATGATCCGTGGGGGGCGCCGGTGCAGGGGTACGCATCAATGAGTCAGTGGCCAGACTATGGGCTCAATGACCGAGGATTTACTGGTCATGAAATGCTCGACAGATCCAAGCTGATTCACATGAATGGACGTATCTACGACCCGATCATTGGGAGGTTCTTGAGTCCTGATCCTATCGTAAAAGGGGGCTTCAATCTTCAGGCCCATAATCGCTATTCATATGTTCTCAACAATCCGTTGGTGAATGTTGATCCGAGTGGCCAGATCTGGAAGAGAATCAGAAAATTCTTCAAGCGAACGGCGCGAGCCATTGGGCGATTTTTTAAGCGCTATGGAGCCATCATCCTGGGGGCCATCGCCGGTTTCGTGACTGGGGGTTGGGCATTGGCGATTGCGCCTTTGAGTTGGGGTGCAGTATCGACTGCGGTATTTGTGGGTGCCGTTTCCGGTTTTGCTAGCGGGTTTACCGGGGCCCTTGCCAGCGGTCAAGGACTCAAGGCGGCTTTGAAAGCAGGCCTTACCGGGTCGGTGGTATCGGGGGTTTTAGCAGGTATTCAGGCGGCTCTGGTCAAGTGGATCTACGAGAAGTTCACACCGCTCGACAAGATGCAGGCGGAAATATACCGTGTCAGGGGAAGGCAGCTGGATAAGACCCCGCTGAGCTTCTCAGAGATTCGCGGTAAAAGTGGCAAGATTTTTGTTAATGGCCAGTCAAACGAATTGCAAAAAGCTTTTGAGCTTGCCTTGGAGCGCGTGCCATCCGACGACTTCTATCTGATTCACAATCCGACAGTCAGTTCGAACATGGACACCATCGAATCTGTTCTCGGAAAACTCACCGGTAGCACGCCGATTTCCGAAAGTACGGCGAGAATACTAAACCAGTTCGACCTCACGAACTCTCACATCTACGCCCATAGCCAAGGTGGGATCATTACCCGAAACGCGTTGGTGATGAACCACCGGCTTGGCCAGGACTTGGCAGGACTCAAGGTCACCTTCGACGGGGCTGCGGTCAATTGGGCCTCAACGAGCGCGCTCTTCAAGACCATGGGCGTTAGCTTGCCCTATCGCGCATTCACGGCCCATCCATGGGACATGATTCCAAATCTGACCGGCTACAATGCGTTGTTTCCGGCTTTTAATCCTTATCGCTTAGTGGGCTCTGTTCTCGCCGCGCCGCTGGTCTTTATTGGCGGCGAAGTGAGTCCGCACACTCATTTCGGTGGCGGTGCTGCCGTTCGCGGGGCACCTCAGGTGTTGTTTAAGCCATAGGTTGTCCGAATTCGCATCCGAAAAACTTGTCGAGTTAGCGCTGCAAGGGGATCGTGGTTGGCAGGAGCAACGTACACTTTCTTCTCATAGCGAGACAGTGAGCCCGCGACGGCCAGCGGAACGTTCCCGGCGCTCTGTGGGGCCTTTCTTTGCCTGCAGAGTGCCGGTTGGTGGCGCTGCCACCAACTCTGGGCGTCGACATTCGTCCATTCACCTGATGGTGTACACCTGCGGAGTCGATGCCCCTGAACGCTGGAAACCATTCGAGTGGTTTCGCGCACCGAATTCTGCACATCGTGCCCACGGTTCCAAACCCTATCTGGTGCTGACGAACCACCGGAAACCATTACACTTCTTATAAGAAAGCCTCGTGCCCGTCCAGCGACTTTTCGGCGGTGGTTGCGTACCATGTCTGATCGATAAGCCGTGAAGATTCTGTTCTCATGGCCGGTTTCTAGTGCGCGCATGGCCGCGGCACCGGCATCCTCGAAATTTGGTTATGGTTCCGACAAAGCGGGGCTCGTGTGCGAAAGACCGCCGTGGTATTGGCAGTCATGCGTTTGTGCAGATACCATTTTATGCTTTGTGCTGGTTTTGTAGGTTTTAGCAGCCTAGGCTGCGCAGCGGACCAAGCGGTCAGCGCTTCTCACACCCAAGCACGCCACGAGCGAGGCGTTCGTCGCAGCTTGGATCCAGAACATCTTCCCTTTGAGGTACGTCGAATTTTAAGAAATAGGATGACTCAACACGGTGACAGCATGAACGACCTACTGTGGTCGGTCCTGTTTCTCGACTACGATAGCGCGCTGTCCGCCGGCATGAGCATCGTCGAGGGCCCCAGGCTCAGTCGCATTCATACCGGCGACGCCTCCGTGCTGAACAACCGTATCCCACCGATATTCTTTGATCTCCAAGATGAACTTGTAGACCGTACGAAGAAGCTCCTCGTTGCAGCGAAGAACAAGGACATTCAAGCGCTTGGTCGGTCGTACGGGAAGATCACTGAAACCTGCGTGCGTTGTCATGATGCTTATCTACAGGCCCCTCCCACGCATGATGCACTCTTGACAGAGTAGACTGGAGCGTGGAAGGGAGCCTAAGTCAGGGCTGATAGGGCAAGCGCACAAAAAAGGGCACCTTTGTTTACCCGTTTGCCATCAACAGAACCGGGTTCTTGGGTTCCGACCCAGCCTGCACGATATCCCGTGCTCGAAAAGGGGAAGCGCACGACACGATGGCTTGGGTGCCCAAGACTGGGCGCACCGCCGTTCATTGCTCGGCAGTGTGTTCCACTTTTAGACTGGGTCATCAGGATTTATCGTTTGTCAGTCGCTCGAAGCCAAATGGCACGGGGTGTGCATCTATCGGAAGCCATGACTATTCGCCCGCATTTCACTCTCGGACTCATCGGACTCATGGCCTGCCAAGGCCCCGGAACGAACACCCAAAGCGCACCGGATGTCTCCAGCATTTCGTCAGACAACGGTTCATGGGGCAACGGAAGCTGGGGTAACGGAAGCTGGGGTAACGGAAGCTGGGGCAATGGAAGCTGGGGCAATGGAACTTGGGGCAATGGTTCGTGGGGCAACGGAACTTGGGGCAATGGTTCATGGGGCAACGGAACTTGGGGCAACGGAACTTGGGGCAACGGAAGCTGGGGTAACGGGACTTGGGGCAACGGGACTTGGGGCAATGGAACCTGGGGCAACGGAACTTGGGGTAACGGAAGCTGGGGCAATGGAAGCTGGGGCAATGGAAGCTGGGGCAACGGAATGCTTTTTGGCAACCTTGCGGTTTCCAGTCTAGATATATCGAACCTCTCAGACACAGTCCTTGCCGGAGACGCCTGCACGGCCACCCCCAATCCAAGCGAAGCGATGACAGAACTGATGGTTTACGTCGCTGCTATTCAGTGTGCGCTGCCGGCGCCCTGCGCAGAAAACGACACCGCCTGCATGGACGCAATCGACTGCGCCAACGACCCTGATTGCCGGGTTGTCACCGACTGTGAAGGCAACGAACTCTACGTCGCCGGCAAAGAAGGATTGGGCACCAACCAAGGCGACCCTGCAACCGTGGCCGCCGTAGATTCCTGCATCGACGCAACCCTTGCGTCCCTCAATGCAGATTTTAGAGCCTATGCCGACAACCTCAATCGATACTCTGCTTCCTGCGCATTGCCGGAGTCTTCGGGCGGCACTTGTGGCACCGACCCGGGCTGCGTGGAAGTGACCTACCAGCTCTATCCAAGCGGTACCGAAACTATTCAATACTACGGCGGCATCGGTCTTGCTCCGAGCTGGAAGACCAACTCCGACTTTGACGCGGATCCGGTCGGCCAACGCCGTGTATCGGCCTGCCTCGCATCACGCACCAATCCGCACCGAAAAACCGTCCAGCTTTCAGTGCGCGGCATGGGGATCCCCACGACCGCAACCGAGCGGCGAACGTACACGCATCATGAGGGCGCTTTTTGGGGCAACATGTTTGAGGCCGACCCCGTGGTACACAGCTGCTCGGTGAAAGGCGACGGCCCCTCGGGACGTATCTGCACCGGTGGACAGTGTAGCTTTGTTGACGAAGGCCCTTGCGCTCTTGTTTGCCTCGATCAAGACAGCGAGGGCAACTACACCAATTGTGGCTCAGAAGGCTCCACCGATGTCATCAATATTTTCTTGCCGCTGCAAAGCAACATCAGCACCGGTACCCACCACATGTGCGCCAACCTGGTGAACGGGAGCAGCTTCTGCTGGGGAAACGGAACCAGCGGACAGATTGGAGACGGAGGGGTCAGCACAGTGCCCGTCGGCGCCGCACCGGTTGACTTGGACAACGTCCAACAGATCGTCGCCAGCCACAAAAACACTTGCGCTCGCCACACGGACGGTTCGGTATCATGCTGGGGCAGGAACAATTACGGACAAGTGGGCAACGGCTCAACCTCATCGTCCCAATTGGTCCCGACGGCAGTCCTTGGTGATGTGGGCTCCGATATCTCGCAAATCGCATCCGGCAAAGAGCACGCATGCGCAACTCGGACCGATGGGCAGGTCTTTTGCTGGGGCCGAAACAGCTATGGAAACCTCGGAAATGGCACAACCACCAGTTCTACGCTGCCGGTGGAGGTCTTGAACCTGACCGGTGCCATCAAGACGCAAGCCGGAAGCGGTTTCAGCTGCAGTCTTACCAACGACGGCAACGTCTGGTGCTGGGGCAAAAACTACCAAGGTCGCCTCGGAATCGGCAGCACCGTCAACCAAAGCCTGCCGGCCCAAGTCGGTTTGGCCTCGCCCGCCATCGACATCAGCATCACCTACGGTCACACCTGCGCGTTGCTTGACGATGGGCGTGTCTTTTGCTGGGGCTCCGGCAGCTATGGACGCCTGGGTAACGGAAGTACTGCATACCAGACCTCCCCGGCGGAAGTCACCGGCCTGCCGCTCCCGGCCAAGGCCATCACCGCTGGCTTTTACACCACATGCGCCGTATTGGACGATGACAGCCTCTGGTGCTGGGGGCTCAACTCCCAAGGACAGGTCGGTGACGGAACCACGGTGAATAGGTCGTCGCCCGTACAAGCAATGGATGGGGGCGTACCGATGACCGGTGTACAAAACGCACTCGCCGGAGGCAACCATGCCTGCGCGCAGAAGACAGATGGCTCAGTCTGGTGCTGGGGCCACAATGCCTACGGCCAGCTCGGCCTAGGCTACACTTCCGCCCCGGTCATCTCCCCCGAGCGGGTAACGATTCTCGACAACTGCGGCGACGGAGTGTGTGAATTCAGCGAAAGCAGCACCTACTGCCCCTCGGATTGCTCACCGTAGGCCCCAACGAAGTCCTAAACTAGAGCCCGCCCCGAAACCGAAAAGCGAGATCATTTCAGTCTGTTAGCGTGTGTGGGGCAGGTCCCTCCAAAGCCTCGGCCAAGCCCCGAAGCAAGTTTTTCTGCCTTTTGTTCGCGCCGTCCTTTGACGTTGCTACGTGTGCGCTGATTTTTTTCGGCATTTATCCCTTTGCTGTTGGATCTTCTTTTGCCCAGGTTCTATGGGCGAGGTACTGGTTGTGGGCTCGGCATAAGAGCCCTGTGTTGGCAAGGGTGTGATCGCCCCCCAAAGCAAAATCTTTCCAGTGATGAATCTCGAGAAAAGCTTGGCTCCCACATGGGGTCCCATCGACTCCTACGAATGTGCATCGCAAGTCATCTCTTTCGGCGATTGCTCTGCGGGTGGCGACCGGAATAGTACGCGAAACAGGTTTCTGGTTTTCTTCAGTTTCCTGAGCTTTCTTGGAGCGAGCCCCCAGGCCGAAGCGCTTCTTCTTGGTGTCTGCGATCAATAGATCCAGCGCTCGTTCTAGAATTGATTCTGGGTCCCCACCGGGAATGGCATGACTCAAAAGGGCTCGAGCCTCCTCGTACTTGTTTCGGAAGGCTTTTCCAGCCGCAAATCGGAAGGCATATCGTTCCCTTGCGGTTGGTTCGAAATGGGGTCGTTTGGTCTTTTGAGCGGGCGCGATGGCAGGAGCCGGTGTTTCCCGGGAAGGAGACGGTTCAAACCGAGTAGATTGAGGGTTCTTCTGCGAGGGACGGATCGGCTTGGGAGTCTTGGGATGGGCGGGTGGTGTTGGCAATCTCCGAATGCTCAAGGCGACATCCGCCTTCGGGCGCAGTGCGGCCACGATTTCCTTCAAGGCATCGGTAGACTTTCCCTCGGCCTCCGAAAGGAGTTTCGCACAGTTCTGGTGCGTTAACGCGGGCGCCAGGACCCGAACGCCTGTGACGTGCAATTTTCCGTTGGCGATCTTCTCCAAGATTTGTGGGAATTGACGGGCAGCCCGTGCGGCTCGGATCTTGTCGAATGCTTCATGTTCGCCCATGGCAAGCTTATGGGTACAAAAGGCGTGCATGCTTCGACTGGGGCCATGCAAAAGATAGAGCTGTCGCTGATCGACCTCGGCCATAGTTGCCAGCAGTTCCGCGGTCGCACGTTTTTCCTTCTTGACCGCAGTTCGAAGCCCAGCGATCAAGTTCTGATCTGTCCATTGCTGAAAATGGGTCGGTTTCCTCATGACTTCCTCCAACGCCGGAGATAGCCTAACACGCCTATTTTTTGAGCCGACTTGGTTGCGACCGAGGCTTCAATTCTGCGGGCCCATGAGAACGCGAAAACGAGGATAGGACGCAACAAAACGAACAGGACAATGGAAAATGGTGCAGGGCCCCTTATTCGTCGCTGACAAGCGCGTGTCCGAGGCAAAAAAGCCGTCAAGAGAAAAACGACCATGAATGACAACATGAGTTTTTTGGCTCCGCCTCGGTTAACTCCCCCTTCACTACCAAAAAGAAAGCCCATCCCCATGCGAGCCAAGTCACACCAACAGTTGCCATTGATGCCACCACCCATTTCGCATGAACACGTCCGAGAAATTCAAGCCATGAGCGCCATTCTCGATGACCTGGGGGAAGTTCTGACCACGGTTCACAAGGACCTCGTAAAAGAAAGTCAACTTTGCAGAGAAACATGAAAGCGGTCCAGCCCACAACCCTTGAGGAAATCCATCATCAGATTGCGAGGAAGGCCCTTGAATGAGGGGTAGAAAACAACGAGCGCCTCCGCATGGACTGCACCGTCGTCGAATCAAACATCCACACGCCTCTTGATTCCACGCTTTTGTGGGACTGCGTTCGCGTTCTTACTCGACTACTCAAGGCTAAACTAAAGTAGAGCGCATCTCATAACCTCATTTTCCTGGACCTGGACCTGGACCTGGACCTGGACCTGGACTTGGACCTGGACGCATGAACTACCGAAATCTCGAAGTCTACCGGTTGGCCATCGCCTTCCTGCCTCTCGCATCGCAGCTCACGGATCGATTTCCCCCCGGCTACGCAAGTTTTGCGGACCAAATCCGGCGAGCGTCGTTGTCTGTCCCGCTCAATATCGTGGAAGGCTCTGGAAAGACCAGGCCAACGGACCAAAAACGCTTCTACGCAATCGCCAGAGGCTCCGCTATGGAGTGTGGAGTAATTGTCGACGCCTGTTTTGCTCTTGGCTTTATCGACAAAGCATCGGTTCGGGAGGCTGTTAAGATACTCGACCCGATCGTTCGCATTCTCTCCAAGATGTGCCTTCCCCCTCGAACCCGCTGGTAGGAATCCAGGTCCAAGTCCAGGTCCAGGTCCAGGTCCAGGTCCAGGAAAATGAGGTTATGAGATGCGCTCTAAACTAGCACGACAAGTTTAGATCACGATCGAGTTCCCCAATCAAGTCGTGCTAGAGACTTTGAACTACCAGGCTTAGCAGTGCGCGCCCACGTGGGAGGAAAAGCAACCCGAGAAACGTGAGGATTGTTTCTGGTCGTTAAAGTTGGCTTTCGGAGCTGATCTGGTAGTTTCGTTCAAATCCAAGGGCTTGGAATTGCTCGAGCGTCTTGGTTTTTCTATCCAGGTAGCGATAGGTCTTCTCTGGGTCGAGTGCGTTGCCATCAATAACAAGACCCTCAAAGCTATCTTGGTAGAAAACAATCTGATGCCCTGAGGAAACGCGGTTGTTGTAGAAATGGTTGTCTGTGATCCGGTTGTTCCTGTTTTTCTGGATGGGCATGTCATGAGTTGCCCTGACCCGGAAAATGGCTTCTGAAAAACTAGAGTTTTCAATAATGTTGTTTGAGAACTCGCTATCGTGGGCGCCCTGGACCAAGACCGCGTACGGGCCCGTTATGTTATAAATTCGATTGTTGCGTACCATTGCGTGGACTGCTTCTTTGGCGAGCTGCTCGTTTCTTGCGCCGCTTCCACCCACCGTAATCGCACCAAACAATGAGCGGATATTGTAGATGTCATTGTTCTCAACCAGAACGTGTTCGGCTCTATTTTTGACGATGATTCCGTTGGCCTTCGTTCCACCGGAACTATCGCCTCGATTGGAGGCATTGTCATGAATCTTGTTGTTTCTGATGATCCAGTGGTCACCACCGGTGATGTCGATGCCTTGTTCACCAAAATGATAGAGATCGTTGCCCTCAATCAATCCGTGGGTTGAATTGTAGTGGTTGTTTTGATGTCCAATCACCTTGATCGCATCACCGTAGCAGTTGCGGAAAGTATTGCCGATCAAGTGAACATAGTCCGTAACGATAGAGATCGGATAATAAGCGCCTTCGATGGTGAGGTCTTGAAATGTGATATAGTCTGCTTCGTCATCGTCATTGCTAGACTCCTCAAGCGAGATCGTATTGACGCCGCCGGTAGGAAATTCTGTGAACTCCGTCAAGTACTGACCAGGATTTCCGCCGCCCCGGGCCCAGACATAAAGTTTCCATGTTTTGAGATTCCTGACCCACTGTCCGGGGCCGGTGAGATCGGAGGCCGTACCATCTGCATTTCTGAAAGTCATGAGCTTGAGGGGAACGCCGCCTTGGGAGGCGTGGGGGACTCTGGCCCAGGCAGGCGTCGAGGATGTTTGTGGCGTGAGGGGCGTCGAATAGACCTGGCCTCCCTCATGTTTCCAGTACGAAGTTCTATTACGCAATTTTAGAGACGTAATCACTGCCGTCTCGCCAGGATATCCTCTAAATGTGATCCGTTTGGCTGCGGTCGCATCGTGAGAAAAGTGACTGCCCGTAATCGGCTTCGTTTGTCGATAGATTCCCTCTCTAAACAAAACCGTATCGCCGGGCTTCGCGGAGGTAAATCCTTTGAGGACGGTTTTCCAGGGCTTATCAATGGTTCCTGGATTGCTGTCCGAACTCGGGCCCCCAATGCCGTTGAGATCGACATAATAGACATTCTCTGTTGGAAGAGGTGCTGTCTGTGTTGGACTCGGATCGGTCTCGGTGATGGGCTCTTGTGGCTGACTCGGTGGCGGTGTTTCGTCCTCGGGAGGGAGGCCATCATCGGCGGTGTAGGCGATGTACAGCCGGGCGGCGGCATTGGGGTTCTTGTCGAAGGACTGCGCTGCGCGCTGGCCTCGGCCGTCGATGAGGATGACCATTGAGTTTCCTTCCACCCATGCAGGGCGATTCAAGATCTCTTGAACCACATTCGCGATATCGGGTGTCCGTTGATCTAGACCAGCGGCACCAATGGTGGGCCAAGCCGGGGGTGACCATGGCACCGATGCCGCCGTGTGCCTTCGAGAGGTGATGTTGCCTTTTGCATTGGTGAAAGGCTCGGCGTCGTCAACGGCCTCACCCCTTAAGGTCAGTGATGTCTCTGTGAAGTCCCGTTCATCGACCGTGAACTGGATGTGTGCCTCGACGACGGTTGCGCCCTTGGGGACCGGCACTTGAAAGCGGAGACCGACCATTTGGTCACCTCGACTCTGAAAGGTATCAAGGACCATTTCAAGATCCGTGCTGTCGTGCACGATTCTGCCATCCGTGGCTTCTTCAGCGTCGTCCCATTGGTTGGCGATGCCGATCTCAACACCCATCGCGGGTAGCTCGTATTCAATGTGGAGCAGCGGTGCGGCCGATTTAACTCCGTTGAAGGACTCGGCGGTACGCCTGCCCGACCCACTGATGAAGAGCGCCAACGCATTGCCATTGGACCAATCCTGCCGGTCAACGATCTCCTGAACGATGGACGATAGATCCGACGTTTGTTGATCTGCGCCCGCGGCACCGACGGTTCGCCATTCTGGCGGTGACCACGATACGCTGGCGGATGTTCTCGTCCGGCGGGTCAGGTTTCTCGAGACTGGCTTGAATTCTTCCGGGTTACTGGTATCTTCTCCATGGATGGTCAGCGACGCGGCGCCCGTCGATTTTTCATCAACTTGGAACTGAACGTAGGCACGCGAGATGGAGGCGCCCCGGGGGACGCGCACGCGCAAAAATCGCAACCCAACGACTTGATCGCCATAGCCCGCATTGGGATCGGCGTCATGAATCATCTCCAGGTCCGTGCTGGTTTGGTTCACGGTTCCGGCGGGAATATATTCCTCCGCATCATCCAGACCGCTTGAAATCCGAGTTTCAAGCACGCGCGCGGCGGGACCAAATCGAGTCAGTGAGTCCTCGCTGACGTGCGGATCCAGCGGTTCACTACAACCGATGACCAGGGCCAATAGCGAACCCACGACCAACGCTGCCCGCTCACCCGCCCCGAACAGGGATGACGGGGATCGGAGATGGGGCGTTGCAAGGCAGTTTGGCGGCGTATGTTGACTTTCTTTCATAGCATGCCCCTCAGAGCATGGGGTGTGCCAATTGGTTTTGTGACTAGAATCACTGGCGTTTTCGGTATGATGGGGTGTCGGTGCCCAAAACATGTCCTCCGTCCCGGCGGTCAGTCGTCCGGTATTCGGTGCGTTTTGAGCTACGGTGAGGATCGGCGTTTTCGTTCTCGGTTCTCGTTTCATCATGGACTTTCATTGGGGCTACCGCTCGAGCTGCAACGCTGCTTAAGTGGGGCTGTGAATGTTTTCATTACGTGGGGGACGTCGCGTTGACGGCGCCGGGGTGGGGTACCATGGATTTTCGGGAAGGAGATCCGACATCAGGCGGAGACCACGTGAACGTCGGAGGGACCAAGTGAGAACGATTGTCTGGTACCGAGGAAAGGATCTCCGAATTGCGGATCATGTACCGCTTTGCGATGCGAGCAGAGACGGTGAGGTCATCCCGCTTTTTGTGCTTGATCCCTGCGACTTCGAACCATCGAAGGCTCAAGAACGTCCTCATCGGATGCAGTTTTTGCTCGAGTCCCTTACCTCTTTGGCCAAAAACCTCGAGTCTGTGGGGTCGGAGTTGATCCTCGTACGAGGAAAGAGTGTTGATGTTCTTCCCGAGCTCGCCCAAAAGTGGCGGGCAGATGTCGTGGTGGCTCACCGCGCGGTTGAGCCTTTCGCGAGGGAGCGAGATCGGCGCATCGCCTTGGCACTTGGCGATCGTTTTCGGCTGTACGAAGGAGAGACGCTTTTCCCGCCAGGCCAGTTAAGAACCGGCGCAGGTCGGCCTTACGCGGTGTTCACACCGTTTTGCCGCGCTTTTCGACGAGCAGCTTACATTGGCAAACCGATTTTGGCTCCGAAAAAGCTTCCAAAACGTCCTTCCGATGTCCGCTTTAGGCGGGTGAAGCTTCCAAGCTGTTCAGATCTCGGTATCACGAAGAACGTTCACCTTGTTCGAGGCGGAGAGCGCGCGGCGCGGCAGCGCTTGAGGACTTTTGTGAAGAATGCGGGTGCCTCGTACGCGGAGCACCGTGACCGAATGGATCTTGCGGGAACCAGCCGGCTCTCTCAAGACCTCAGATTCGGAACTTTGTCGGCGCGCCAGGTGTGGACCGCCGTCGAAGATGCGCTCGGTAGCACCGAGGCTACGCGAACGTTCCAAAACGAGCTGATCTGGCGAGAGTTCTCCCATAGTACCCTTTGGGATCGGCCAGAGCTTCTTAAGAAACCGTTTCGCGAGGACTTCATCGGGTTCCCCTGGCGAAAGAACGCGAGACTCTGGAAGGCTTGGGTCCAGGGTCAGACCGGATACCCGGTGGTTGATGCGGCTTCTCGACAGCTTCTTCGCGAGGGGTTCGTGCACAACCGCGCGCGCATGATCTCTGCCAGTTTTGTCACCAAACATTTGTTGATCCCCTACCGCTTGGGCGAAGCGCACTACATGAAGTACCTGACCGACGGCGATTGGGCCCAGAACAACGCGGGATGGCAGTGGTCTGCCGGCTGTGGATGCGACGCCCAGCCCTACTTCCGAATCTTTAATCCGGTCACCCAGGGAAAGAAATTTGATCCAGACGGTCGCTACGTCCGCCGCTGGGTTCCGGAACTCGGCGAGCTACCCAAACGGTACATACACGCTCCGTGGCAGGCGCCTTCGGGTGTGCTTCTTGACGCGGGTGTTTGCCTCAAAAAGAACTACCCAGCCCCCGTCGTCGATCACAAAGAGGCGCGCGAACGTTTCCTCGCCCTCGCGTCGGTTCACCTGAAGAACCGAGGTTGCCGGTGACATCGATAAGGGCGCAACGTCTGAAAGCGTATCCTGCTCGGTATCGGTGAAGTAAGCCCACAGTCGGATTCGAACCAACGACCTATGCATTACGAATGCATTGCTCTACCAACTGAGCTATGTGGGCCTACACAAGCCAGCTCGGCTGGTACCATACCTGGGTGCTCGCGCAAAGGCAGGCCGCAGCAAAACCCATCGTGCCTTTGGGAGGCACGTTCGGGTTTTTTCCCAGGAACAAGCGATCGGTTCGTCGGTCAGTGGTCACTGAAGGCTTGACAAGGGGCGTTCGGTGAAACCCTCGGGTTCGAAACTTCCATGCCGCAACGAGTCGATGCCGTGCGCGATTCGTGCCGTGCGCGATTCGGTTTGAGCTCGCGTTGTGGTCCGTGCGGCCCTTCATAAGATGTGTGAGGCGCCTGGTGCTCGACTGGTTGTCGCGATCGGAGGCGCCGCTTTGGACTGCGGGGATGTCCTGGCAAATGTGCTTCGGAATGCGACCATGAAAGACAATATGTGTTGACAAAGCAGCCTCGGTTTCATGGTATTCCGTCCCTTCGACGGCCCCAAGGAGGGGCCCCGAAAAGGTGCTCTGACGGTCGGCGCCATGCGTGGGTCGCAGAGTTCGGAGGGGTTTTGATGGCGAGGCGTGTTGGCGTTCTTCCTCTGTGGCTTGCAACAGTCGTTTCTGGAACTGTTTTTGCGGCCAGCGAGCAACCCAGGTCTTGGTCGGGGGTTTTGGAACCAGGCTGGAATTTGGTGACCGTACCCTTTGACGTTTCTGAGCTGCCCCCGTCGTGGCAGGCGCGTGCGGTGTGGCCTGCGCTTCGGCCCGAAGCGGGGCCGGCGCTCTCCAATAACCAGGTGCTACAGCCGGTGACTGTGCTTGAGGCCGGCTTGGGCTACTGGGTGCATTCCACGTCCGAGGCGTCTTATCTTTTACATGCAGGCGCCAATGCGCTGGAGCCCAAGACTTTGGCTTCCCGTCAGCCCGGGTGGCATTTCATCTCGGTCACCAAGGCCCAGGTCTACGCGGACCCTCGCTTGGGTCGGGTGCTTCGCTGGGACGCACTTGCGCAAGCCCATGTGCCAGTGCGGGTGGGTGAAACGTTGGTTCCTGGCGTGGGCTACTTTGGTCGACTGGACAGCGAGGGCGCGCTGTTGGCCCATTCGTGTGTGCCGTCCACTTGGGGGTTTCAGGACGCCATCTCGGCGATCGAAGGGTGTCCGTTTTCGGAGGTGTCGACTCACATCGTGCCCCGTACCCAGTGGAGCATTCGTCGGCCCCAGACAAAGGATGCATGGGCACCGGCCAGCCGAGTTGTGATTCACCATACGGCAACCCGACCCACGATTTCGATGCGCGCCTTGGAAAAGGCCGTCGTCTATGATTCCTCGGATTCCGATCTCGAATACCATTTTGTCATTGCTCAAGACGAAGAAGGGACGTGGCAAGTCTATGAGGGGCGGGCCCTTGCCCGCTCGGCCGCAGGTGAGCGAGGGGTTCCGTCCGAGGTGCATGTTGCGGTTGCGGGCACCTACGAAGCCATTCAGCCCGCGGCATACCATGAGACCCAGTTTGGTTTTGCTTCGAGCGCCCCAGAGGCTGAGCGGCAGCCGCCCTTAGAGGCGGTTCTCCGACTGGCAGATCTGACGGCCTTCTTGACCACGCGGTTTTCGGCCATCGAAGATGTCGTGCCCTATGCACAAGGTGCGCGCGCTGCGTACCCGGGCGCTGGCTTGAGCCCGGGGAGCGGGCTCTTGCACATCGTTGAGGCGCTGGGCGCTCGTTTCTTGAAGGGTGGAGCTCTTCCAGAGTCCGCGCCCGACGAAGCAGACGTATTGCCGGTTGAAGACGACAGTGATCGGGAAGCACCACTGCTCTTGGTTTACGCCCCGCGGGCCCCCTTATCGGGCACCCACCAGGCCTGGGTTTCACTCGAGGGTGAGGTCCACGATGCCGCCCTCGAAGGGCTGTATCTCAACGGTGTGAAGATCGCCGAAGAGACCACTCGATTTTCGCAAGCTGTGGATTTGGTTCCCGGCGAGAATGTGCTGAAGCTGGTCGCGGTGGACCGGGCGGGTCACGTTCGCCGGGTCTTGCGGCGGGTGGTGCGTGATGACTTGGCGCCGGTTCTGAATGTGGCCGCATTTGTGGCGTCCGGGGACGCGGCGGATCCGACCGTGGAGTTTCAGGTCCAGGTTTCGGAAGAGAATCTCGCGCGGCTGGGTGTGAATGGTGTGCCGCTGCCGCTCGGTCATGAGTTGGTGTACACGCGGTCGGCTGCCGAGCTGCCCACGGGGGTCTCGTTTTTCGACTTTGAAGCCATCGATCGCGCGGGCAATTGGGCCCGCCACCAGGTTGCGGTTGAACGAGACGATACGCATGTTCGTGTGTTGCCGGAGGCTGAAAGCCGTGTGGAGTCCAGCGATGTGCCCCCCGCCATCCTGACCGACGAAGCGCCACCGATCCTGCACATCGAATCACCCGGTGCCCCTTTGGTTTACACCCGCCAAAACGTGTGGAACGTGCTCGGTTCCGTCGAGGCTTCGGAGGCGGTTCGAATCAGCATCAACGGTGTTTTTGTCGAGGCTTCGACCACGGCGTTTTCGCATTCGGTACGTCTTTTCGAAGATGCGACCGATGTGCGCATCGTGGCTCGTGGCCCCGGCGGTCATGAATCTCAAGCAGAGTTTACGGTCGTCTTGGACACCGCCTCGCCGGTCATCGATCTGTTTGGGGCAAAGAAGCGGGTGGTGCATGAGGCCGAGTTTGTGCTTCGGGGGCGGATCAACGAAGCCCACTTGGCCGAAGCCACCTGGTTTGAAGAGGGCGCTTTGGCGCCCGAGCCCCTTGAAACCGCCGACGGGCTGTTTGAGGTTGCGGTCACCTTGACGGAGGGCACCCATCGTTTTGTGCTGGAAGCAATCGATCTTGCCGGCAACCGAGCCTCGTCCGCGATCGAGATCACCTATCAAGATGGGTTGGCCGAGGGTCGACCACCGCAGCCCCCGACGGCCCTCTCCGCGGGCGTGCTTGGGCGCACGGTACGCGTTTTTTGGCGGGCTCCGAAGCTCTTTGAGGATGGGCGAGAGATTCCCAAAGGCGTGGAGTTGGTGCACAACCTCTACCGCGACGACACGATGATCCAAGCGGGGCTTGTGGGGACCGCGTACGACGATACAGTGCCTGAAGCCGAACGGGCTTATCGCTACCACGCCACGACGGTGGTCCGCGACCGAAGCGGCACCCCCTTCGAATCCAAAGCTTCCGATCCGCTCTCCGTGGAGGTGACCGCGCCCCGCTCGGTCACCGAGCCCGGGCATTTTGAGCCGGCCGAGGTGCTGGCAGAGGCCGGGAGTCAAGCGTTGCTACCCGCCACCGCATTGAGCAGCCACGAGGGCGCGGTTTTGGCCCACGTGGTGTACGTGTTGGGGCCTGACGAAGACGTTTCGGGCGAGCGTGTTGTCTACCAGCGAAGCGAAAAGGCGGGAAAGCCTGGAAGCTTCGGTGCACCCCAGGTGGTGGCCGAGCTTGAGGCCGGTGCCACCGCCACCGATTTGGTGGTGGCCGCCCGGGCCGGGCGGGTCTCGGTGGTCTGGACTCACACAACCCATGCCGAGAGCACCGTCGAGGTCGCCCAAAGTCACAACGCTGGCCGGTCGTTCAGGCCCGCTCGGGCGGTCCGAGGCGGACCCGCTTTCAAGCGGGGCCTCGATGGCGCCTACGACCACAACCTGGACTTTCACCTGGTTTGGGGAGAGGCGCACAAGGCGTTTTACCTCAAGAATTTTGAGGGCGAGCCCTCGAATGTGTTTGATGTCCGTCGCCGGAAGCCCGCCACCGAAGAAGTTCGGTACATGGTTCAGTACGAGCCCGGTGGCGAAGGCTGTCGCTGCGAGGGTTGCTGGTGCCCAGAATCGTACCCCCTGAGCGAAGAGCCCAACCCCGATGACGAGGGTCGTCCTTTTGGCGCGTACCTGTATCGAACCGAAGAAGCCTACGTGTACCAACCCTCGCTTCACGTCGATGACCACGCGGTGAGCATTGTTGTTCGGCAAACGCGCCTGTGGGATGCAGAGCCGGTTCCGCACGAGGCCTGGACCGCCATGGCGTCCGAGCCGGTTTTCAGCGAGCAAGTGGTTCAAAGGCTGCTTCCCACCCGATTGGTGACTGGTTGGCGTGAGGTGTGGAAGGATGCCTACGAGGCCGGTGATGAAGCCCGTGTGGATGCGCTCGGTGTGGCCTATCAGTACCGGTACCGGGGCACCTGGCATGAACGAGACCTCATCAAGGTGGCGCAGCGTCCCCTCGTGGCGGGCGCCTGGGCTGGATCGGACGCAGCGGACGGCCACCAGGGTTGGCGCCAAGGTGCCTGGATAGGAGATGCCGAGCAGTCTTGGCGCGTTTCGGTGGTCGCTGAAGTGGGGCAGGGTGGAGACGACAAGCCGTCACACCCCAAACTCGCGTCCACGCCTTCTGGACTGGTGGCCGTTTTTGAAGACGGCCCCTCCGATGACCCCAACCGAAGCGGCGAAAACGCCGTTCGTTTTGCCCTCTCTTCCGATGGCGGGGTGCACTGGTCGCGTGCCAGCCGGGTGGCGTCCGGTTACCTCCCCAACCTGGCTGCCACGCGGGGCGGCGCGATCAGCGTTCTGACCTACGTTCCGGATTCTGCGGCCGGAGGTGCGGTCCATGGGGCCCAAAGCAGCGATGGCGGTGTTCTCTTCGTAGAGGGCCAGGCGCTCAACGACGGCTTGGTGAAGCCGGTGCACTGGGGGTCTCACGCCCAAGGAGCGGACCGCCTCATGGGGCGCCCGGCGCTGGTCGCGCTCGATGAGCTCTTTTTCGCAGCGTGGGTCGAAACCGATGACATCGGGCTCGGCCGCGATCGAGTGGTCACCACCCGGGCATCCAGCCTTTCCGATGTCACGCAGTACGGCGTGTCTTTGCCAGACCATGTGGTGCAGGGCAAAAGCACGCGGGTCACCGTCACCGCCGAAAATGCTTATCACATGCGGGTGAACGACTCCGGTACGGTTCGGCTTTCGCGCGGATCCTCTTCCGGTGGGGCCTTTGGTGGCTCGGGCTATGCGCCATCGGCTTCGGGCCCAGAAACGTCATCGGATGGGGGCCAAACGCCCGCCACGCCCATCGGCCATGCCCCGTGGGCTTCGGGCGGCGTGTCTTTGGCGTCGGTGGCGCCAGAGTCCCGGTCCGTTTTTTCACCCGATTCACTCGAACTTCAATTCCACGGCGGTGAAGCGACCGCTTGGGTCGATCCCGTCGCGTTGGCGGTTGAGGGCGATGCGGGCCTGGCGGTGTGGGCGACGGCCGGTTTGGCTGAGGGGACATCGGCATCGGGTTTTGGTGACGACGTGCCCAGCTTTCAGCCCACGGCCAAAGGCAACTACGAAAAAGCCCAATGGATGAGAGACCAGTTGTGGCGCGAGGGTGTTGGCGAGACGGGCCCCATCGCCTATCAGGTCGAGTACGAAGCGGTCAGCGAAGACGGCTCGGTGGTTCGGCAAGCGTCAGATTGGCTGACCGACAACTTCGAAGCCGGTCGCGGTGACGACTCCAAACATCTCGCCGGCTTTGAGCGGGTGTGGGCCTACACCCAAGGCATCGCGCTCGCGCAGTTGGCGCGGCAAGAAGACACCCGTTTTTATCCACGGGCCCAGGCGCTCGCCCGGTACCTGTGCGAGCAGGCCGCAAGAGGCACCCACGACGGAGAGGCTGTCATCAAAGGGTGGCATTTTTCGTGGAATACCCGCGGCGACAGTTGGAAGGACGTTCGGCTCGTCACCGGTGCCACCGCGTGGGTTGTTCATGGGCTCGGTGCCTTTTTGGTTTCCCCAGCCTATGAGGCCATGGACGAAGCACAACGGGCACCCCTGTTGACCTGCTATCAGCAGTCGCTTCGTGGCCTTGCGCTCCACCGGTGGAGCGGCGAGTCCGAGGGCCGGCAGGTCAGCCTCATGACCGCAGGCTGGACGGTCCGCGGCTTGAACGAAGCCGCCACCCCCAGGAACATCGCCGGCCCCGATGGCCAACGATTGGCTACAGAGGGTGAGACCTGGGCGTACTACAGCGTCCTCGACGCGGTGGGGTATGACGAATACGATTCGGAAAAGCCCCCGGCCATCGCGCGCGAGTTCGAAAGACCCAACCCCGTAGCCGGTGACTGGTTGGTCGGAACCGCCCCCCGAGTGCTCACCGAAGAAGAATATCGGGTTCTGAAGGAAGAAGTACGGGCCCAGAATGTGGTGACTGAGCACAATCTCGATGTGTTGAGCGTGCTCAACCACGCCCTCAACCATGCCTCCGAGCTTGGCCTTGACGATCGTGCAAGCTTGGAAGCCTGGCGCGATGAAGTGCGCGACGGCCTCTTCTATATCTTGTGGGATGACAACAACAGACTCTGGATTCGCGATTTGTCGGCCGCGGGAAGGAGTACGCCACCTGATTCAACAAAAAGAGAACAAATTGATCATGCACTCATGAACGACGACGAATGGGGTCGCGTGGCCACCGGGGGGGTGATTGTGGCCGCCGACGATGCACACCGCCAAGATGGGGTTTGGCGACCTGGACGGGTCCACATTCAGGCAGGCGATGAAGACTTCTATTTCACCAGCCTCGCCCACACTGCGATTGACAACTGTAGTTGGCTCTCTTTGTCGGTCGATTACGACGCCTTGCCGGAGGCCGAGTATGTGAATCGTTTGGCGCGCTGTCTTGAGTTTACCACCCTCGGGTTTGCCAAGGACATGGAGTTTAAGGGCAAGAATTATTACGGGACCCACTACTTCTTCGATGGTTTCGAAGACCGGTACATTCGGCCCAGCTCGAGGCAGGAGCAGTCTTTTCATCTCGAGGCCACCGCTGGCCTGATTTTGGGCCTGTTGAAGTTTATTGAGCACCATCCAGAACACGCAAAGGCGCTCTTTTTTAGGGAAGAAGCTCTGAAGCTTTGGGCTGGGGTTCAAGCCTTTGTCGCCGACCACGGGTTTCCGTACTCCAGTCAACGCATCCAAGATCTCTCCACGCTTTTGACCTCGAGTACGGCTCTCATTTGGTTTATCGATGTCTACGAATACAGCGATCGTCAGCTGGATGAAGGCCAAAGGCCGCTCCTTCACTATGCCACCGATGTCAATTTGGAGGCCGTGGATCGTGGGGTGGCCGAGAGCTACGAAGGGCTGAAGGCTCTCACGTCGACCACCACCCACCGGGTGTATTCGGGGCGCGCCGACGACGGTCGTGTTTTTACCCGCATCGACGAGCAGGCGGCGGTGGTGATGGCGGCGCTTCATCGAAGCGATGATGAAAGCGCAGTGCGCTGGGCCGATGCGTTGATGGACGCCCACCGACTCGTCGAACTTTCGGGCGGTCAAGACGTCCGCTCAACGCACAAGGCTTTTCCGGTCGTCGTGGATCAGTCCACCGGGGAGGCTTTGTTCGATCAGCATGACATCGCCACTGAAATGGCCGCGTACTATGCGTTGGGGCTGTTTATCGAGGCCTTTCGAGATCGGGATCAAGCCCAGGTCGATCGTGCTCGCAACATCCTTGGGGATGGTCTTCGGGCTAAGGTTGGCGCGTACTTTCGCCGCACTCGCCTTGGTCCGGGCGGACTGTTTTCTCGCCGGCAGCGGGTAGGCTCCAACGTTTCTTACGAGTCTCCTTCGCCTGAAGACAACGTGATGGCTTATTTTGCCCTTGTTCAGGCGGAGGCGTCTACGCCATCGCTGGGCATGACTTCACTTTTGGGTGGGGCTGGTCGAGAAGGGTTTGAGGCCAGTGTCTCACAGCTGTGTGAGGCCACCCTTCAGGGCGACACCGACCAGGATGTGACGCGGGTTCGAGACTCGGAAGCAGTCGGGCGTTCACTTGTCATGTGCGCCATGTTTTCCGCCGAGATCGATGAGATCATTGAGGCATCCGTCTTTTTGGAAGCGGCGTCCAGTCGGTTGGAACGTGCACGCCGTGTTCAGGGGGTTTTAGGTATAGGACGTGAAGCGCGTTCCACCACCAGTTGGACTGCGTTCATCGGGGACGAATCATGGGTTCCGAACGGCTGGGTGAGCTTGGCGGGCGAGGCCTTGGCCCGTAGAGCGGCCTCTGTCATCGATCCGCGGCAAGAGGAGCTTGCGCTTGAAGAACTTGACTGGCTGGTGTCTCTCGACGGGAACACAGCGTCGTATTACGCGTCGGTACTGTTTCTGTATCAGCCGCTGGGTGTTCTTGGTCTTGAGGCTGCGCCTTTGTTCGTGCCGGGCACGGCCCCGGGGTTTGCTGGGGTCTCGACCAGCGCCCTTGAACTCAAAAAGATGCAACGAGATGCCATCCGGGCCCTGCTCATTACGCCCTTTTCTGAGGGGCAGTTCGATGCGATGGTACACCGTGTTGCGCTTTTTGGGTTTGCCCGCCGACAATTCGAGGATGGCGTAGCCCCCGGTCAATGGCCAGCGACATATCGGCAAGATTGGAGGACGTGGTTCAAGCACGAAGACGCACTCCTACGGGATCTCTGCTCGCGGGATCTGTCGGATGAGGAGTACCCCCATTTTGAATCATTTTTTGGTATGTCCTGCGAGGACGCGAGTGCGCTTTACGAGGGGCTTCGTGTCTATCGAACCGGCTCATCTGAGAACGCATGGATCGCTGCCGTAGAAGCGCCCAAAGATCTGCAGTTGGTGGATCTGTTGCGTGTGCTTCACGCCGGTTGGGGTCAGACGGAACTGTATGCCGATTTCGGAACAAGTTTGGACTGCGTGACCTGCGTGGTATCCCTCGCAGATGTTGAGCTTCCCGCTGGCAGTGTCTCCAAAAAGCAGGCCGTCCTCCGGCAGGCGCTTTCGGAGAAGATCGACGAGCAGCTTATCCTCTCTCACCTTCGAGACTCGCCAGAGTCCGAGCTACTGCACCTTCTTGATTTTCGATGGGTAGACGCCATCGATGCGTTTAATCCGCGTGCACCCGAATACTGGAGTCATCATGCGACAGTGTTTCGTCAAGTCTATGGGTATCGGGGCCTGCTCGATCTTGAGGCTGGCATTGATCCCAACGACCTGGATCTCGCATTTGATGAAACGCATGCGATTGGATTTTCGGTCACGTACAAGGGGCGTACGTACAGTCCCCCTGTCGTTCAGCGCACCGAAAACGTGCGGCTGTTGCGGCAGCGCCTGAACCATCTTTGGGGTGGCAACTTGGTGGCGGCTGCGCGTTCGTTTGGGGTTGCGCCAGCGGTTCTTCACGAAGCGATGCGCACCGGCGTTTTGGCACCCAAGTATTCCCATGCCATGGCCGCTTCGGAACGGGTGAAGCGACAGCCCCCGGGCGAGGCCCCCGAGCTGACCATCGTCGAGGCATCGGGCCACGGTCGGCTGACCTTGTCGTCGAACGGGTGCCGTTCGTTCACCGTGGTGAACTCGGGGACTGGATACCACGAGCCCGTGATTACGGCCGAATTCGTTGGTTCTGAGGGCTTCTTTGGTGGGGCAACGGTATCGGTCAATGCCGACAGACTCGATGGTTTGAATTCCGGTGAGACCGGAGGTTTTGAGGCCTGTCTCGATATCTTGGATGAAGACCTGGATGGATATGTTGGGCGGATGGGCCCCCTGTCAGAGTCAGGGTGGGTCATAACAATCTCCTTGCCGAGTCAGGGGGTGGTCAAGACGGTCGCGGTGGATATGGCTTCGAGTCGCGATCGGGATTGGATGATTCGAGTTGCCGCTGCGGCCAAAGACGGCTCGCTCAGCGTGGGCGTGAACACGTGCCAAACGTTTGAGGTTTTCAATAATCGGCGCGAGGCCATTGACTGGGAGGCCAAGGCCATCGCCCACGATGCCGACGGTCTCAAGCTTTCGGTTGGTTCCCAAGAACCCAGCGGCGCTTCGGTCCAGGAACAGCTCGATGGTGAAAATGGTCTGCCGCATATGACGCGGATCGACCAAGGGGGCAGACGCTTGGAGCCCGGCGCGTTTGGATGGTTTGAGCTTTGTCTCGATATGAACCCGGGTCTCGTCGATCGCGTGAAAGACTGGCCTCATGAGACGGGCCGTGCGGTCGAAATTGCGGTGGCTGGTGAAGGCGAGCGTTTTGCCTACCCCATCAAGATGTTGTCTCCGTCGGACCGCTCGGTCGCCTGGGCACGTCGCTCCGAACAGAATCGACTCCAGATCAAACCGAATAGTTGCAGAGACATCGAACTTTCGCCGCTGTCGGTTCTCGAAGGACAGACGGCCCTCGTTCGTGTCGCCCCGCGTCCAGGCGCCAAACCGAAGGAAGGACTCGCGTTGCGTGTGGAGGGCATGGGCCCTATTGCGACCGGCGACGATCGTGCAGAAGTGACGGTGTGTTTGGATGCCTCCCAAGGGGCCATAGAAAAGCTGTTTAAGGATTCGGTTCTTGTCGTCCCCACGGATTTATCGCTGATCGTAGCGGTTGCCGAGAACGAAGAGTCCCCCAAGCTGAAAGAAGATAGCGGTGAGGCATCTTTTTCCCCAAGGATGGTCTTCGACGTCGACATGATGCGCGAAGGCCTGGCTGGGCATTGGACGTTTGACGGCCATGCGCGAGACCGTCAAAACCCGGAAGCCCAAGAAGCAGTTTTTCCTGGGTGGTCTTCCTCCTGGGTGGCTGGCAAGTTTGGGCAGTCGCTCGGGGCGGGCATGTTGGTGGACGTACCCGCAGCGGCGCCTGCTCTTCAGTTCCACGACATAGGCGCGCCGTTTGCGGTGTCTTTTTGGCTCGAGCGACCGGCGTCACAGCGGGCGAAGCCCGCATCGATAATCGGAACGATAGGGCTTGACGGTGCCCGCCGAGACGGATGGGGCATTGCTCTCGATGGCGATGACAGGCTCGAATTTCGCATCAAACGTCGGAATTCGATGGGGATCAGTTTCGCGCGGTCCCCCGTGGTCTGGGATGGTTCTTGGGCCCATGTGGTCGTGGCCTGGGATGGTCGGAGTGTGTCGATGTACGCCAACGGTGAGACCATTCGTGCCCATGACGAGGGGGGCGAGAGGCCGCACAATACCGGATCGATCACCAGCGGAAGTCCGATTCGCATGGGGTGGCCGTACGGTGCGCTGGATGATATGCGCATCTACCGCGGGGTGCTCTCGGAAGACGCCATTGCTGCGCTTGCTTCGGCGGTGCCGAGCCCGGGTGATGACGTTGTCGCCGGAGCGTCTGGCGCGGGGCAGACGCGGGCGACGTTGTGCGATGCCAGCCAAGACGCGGACTGCGAAGGCGTCCGAGGGGCGATGGCCTTGGCGGCGCCCGAGGCGGATTTGACGGCTTCGCTGTGGGAGGCGGTTTCAGACGTGTCGTGGGACACGCGGGCATTCGCCGAAGAAGAAGAGACGCTCTTCATCGGGACGCTTCCCGGTGAGCTTCCGCATGGCGAGTATCCTCACCTCTTTTCGGCGTATGTCGCCTACGACACCGTGACCCGCAAGCAGATGGAAGTGGTGGTCTATCGTCAAGGTGAGGATCCGTCTCAGGCGGTCTTTCGTTCCGAGCGCGTCCCGATCGAAGAAGGCGAAGGCGCGGTCTACCCCAAGTACGCGCTCGCCATGCCCAGCCAGGGTTCCACGGATTGGCGCATCGAGCCCGAGCAAGCGGGCGAGGCCTACATCGTACGGATCAACTTGTGGCCGGCGGCCGAAAGGACCGAAGAGCCAGACCTCATGGTCGAGTCGAGCGCCATCCACATCAGCACAGACGCCATCGCCGACCTCTCCTTCGAGCGTCAAAAGAAGGCCAAAAATCGCGAGATCCATCGAACGATATACGAAAACCTCGACCTTCTCGATTCCGTCGTCGAAGACTATGCGGGGCGTGCCAAACGCTACCGCGCGTATTTTGAGGGCCTTCAGAACGAAACCATTCCTTCGGCCATCGAGACCCGCCTTGTGCTGCTCGAAGACGGAGTCACCCAACTTCGCGAGGCGACCGCCCAGGTTCGAAAAGCCGTTGAAGAAAAATCGCCCGAATGGGAAGCCTACAATCTCGAGGCCAAGAACGAGGACAAGCTGAGGGGCTCTGGATGGGCGCTCATGGAGTTTGTGAACTTGGAGGTAGACGCTCGCTGGAATGCGGCTTTGGTGGAGGAGCCTGATACGGCCTTTAAGGATCTCTTCGATGGAATAGAAGAGCACGCTTTTGACCAGATTTCATGCGCGCGGGCCGAGGTTGAACTCACCCCGGAGAGTTGTTGGTTCGATTGCGATAGGCAAACTGAGGTTGTATTCCTCTTGCCTTGCGAGATTGAAGTCGGCTCGCGGGTTGGCAACGACAATGTGATGTTTTTCAATCTCGGGCCAAGGGCGGTGGGCTACGAGATAGGGTTTGGGCACATTGATTCTGATGGCCAGTTGGTCAGGGCCACGTCCGAGCTGTCTGTCGGTCCCGCGGGAACCCACAGCTCGATCGGCTGGTTTGAACTGACATCGACGTTTCTCCTTGCCCACGGGCAGGACGCAGACTTGATGGAGGAGATGGACCGATTCTATGTTCTCAATGTTGAGAATCTGGGGGGGCTCATGAATGAGTTTTCTTCGAAGGGGCGTGAGATCCTAGAGCGATCGATTTCTGTACCGGTCAAGATTCTCGATGGCTCTGAACTTGCGAGCCAAGAGGGCGAAGACATTCGACCGCCGGCCGCTATTCCGAAGGATTCGGATGCGCGTGTTGAGATCCTGGCTACTCGGCTGAACTGTACAGAAAACGGTCCTGAGTTTGCAATCGAGGCCACGTTTGACTTTGGGACGTACGCGGAAGAGGGCGGTCCTTACACGGCGAAACTTTCGTACCACGATCCGCAACCGGACGGGCTTGTAAGAAAGAGTGAGATCGTCGAGTTGCCTGAAGCGGTGGGGCGTGTCGAGTTGGCCGCTGGGTTCGTTACCGAAGTCCGCGAACTGGTGATCGATATGGAACTCTTGAACAAGAACAGGCAGACCATCGCGGTGGGTTCGAAGCGGACACGCTTACCGTGGGTTGAGATGCGGGGAAAGACAGTGTGGTCTGCGGGAGACGATTACCAAGCCACGTTGACCTGGGACTTGGGCGATTGGGAAGACCGAGAACTCCATGTCGCCGTGGGGTTCACTGGCCGAACCCTGGACGGGACCGAAGACCTGTTTTACGTGGCGAACGCGCCAGCCAACGGGCCCTCATCGCTTGATGTTGAGCTCTTGTGGGACGAGGTCACCGATGGTTCTGGCTTCGCAAAGTACCGTGGGATTTCTGGCGGTGCGAATATCATGTCGACGGGTGCCCAGGGGCAATTTTGTACCTATCCCATCGGATTTTACCCGATATTTGAGGCGACTCAAGATTGCCGCTATGTCGACTCGTCTGGCGGCCCGGAGGTTGTCATTCAGGGCCCATGCGTGCTCGAGCTCAATACGGCGTTGAGCGACAAGGCGCTTCCTCCGTCCATCGTCCTCAGGTATCAAAACAGCACGCCTGGCTATGAGTTTGGAGCCACCGCGGGCGTAGATTTGAAACTGGAGCAAGAGCTCAGGTTTGGAGTCCAAGATCGACTCTATGTGACGCCCGTAGCCGAGGAGCCTACCCAGGGCATGATCGTCGTGACGAACCAGATGAGCAACAAGGAGTTCTTGTTTCCGTTTCTCATCGACACCCCGCGCGACCAAGAGCTTGTTTCCGCACCCGCAGATGACGTGTTTGGCGTGCGGGATCAGGCCCCCGGCAATTTCATTTGGGTTCCTGAGGACACGCTCGGCGGGGCAGCCCTTCAACCCGTAACGACTCTGGAAGGAACGGTTCTTCAGGCCGCCGAGGATGCGGCTGCCCTTCCGTTACGGGGGGCGGTGGAGGCTTGGCTCGAAGAGCCCACGACCTTGGTGGTGCGGGTCGATGCTTCTCGAGAAAAAGAGGTGGCGGCCCTGAGCATCGAGATGGCTTGCTACGAGATCAAGCAGGCCGAGGGGGCCTCCCGTCGACTGCTCTTTCGGGCGCCGCTCCATCGGGAATCTTCGTCGAGTGATCGCTTCCGGCTGGATGGATACGATGATCTGACGATGACGGGCGCGCCTTTTGTGCTGGACGCTGCTGCCTCTCCCTCCGCTGTCCTACCCGTTTTGCCGTTCGCCCACCTCTGTGAGGTGGTCGCGGTGCGCGATGGCGCCTATACAACGCTCTCGGAGCCGTTTTGGTGGCAAAAGGATGTCCACAATGGGTTGGTGCCGGCGCCGATCTGGGCCGAGAATCAGGGCACGCCGACTTTGCGGCTCGGAACCCAAGATGCGTTTGGTGTCCTTTCCGAACTGGACGGGGCAACGAGGCGAAGTATTTCCGAAGAGGCGCGTGGCTATCATGTGTATTTTTGGCGGGCCGACACCCGGTCTTGGCACGGCGAGACGTCGAACATTCCGAGCAGTCTCTACGAGAATTGGCGGTGGCCGGTGTCGCCGAGGCCATGGCCGAGTACCGTGAAACACCTCTACGTGCCGATGGACCAAGAGTTTGTGGAGATCTCCGAGGTAGGCGGGGAACCGCTGGCGGGCGGATTGTACCAGGTTTCGGTGGCCGCGGATTTTGGCACTTGGGTGGACTACCTGTTCACCGCCAATGTGCCGGTGACCTTCCCCGGCGATCCAAACCGACCTGGCTCAGGACTGCTGGCCTCCTACGACTTTGATGGTACGCTGCGAAGGCACAAAAACCGTGATTCTGGGCCCCATGGCCTTCACGGACAGGCCTCCGGTTTTTCGACCAACCGTCGCTTGTCCGAGCGGATCAGCGCGTCGCTTTCGGGCACCATGGCCCTTCCTCAGGTACCGGCGTTGGACTTTGATGAATTCGACGATTTTCTCATCAGCCTGTGGGTCTACCCAAATTCCGGCCCCAAGACCGGTGGGGTCATCATCGGCAACATTCCGGCCGGCGTTGGCCCCGGCTGGCAGCTCGCGGTCGAGCCCAAAGAGTCTGAACATCAGCGAACCTTTCACTTGCAAGGACGCCTGGTCGGTGGTGGCAAATCTGTGTACCCCCGTGTTTCGGCACAGCTCGAGCCGGATACGTGGAATCATATCGCCGTCACGCACGTTCGGACTTCGAGACATCTGGAGGTCACCTATTATGTGAACGCGGTGTATACCAGGGAGCTTAATCTTCGCTGGTCGAGCGGTAGCCAGTCGGGTCAGGTCCCCTCCTTTGGAACGGGCGCCCCCATTGTGATCGGGGGCGCACTCGATGGTGAAAAGCACGTCAACCGTTTCCATGGCGCCATCGACGACGTTGCTTTTTATCGCGGAGTCTACGGCCCCGGCGACGTCGTCCGTCTCTTCTCCGACGAGCGCCCCTGAACCCCATCTCGCCGGTGGTGGTGCTTCATTCAAGCGGTTGCTGAGCGGCCCACACAACTTGGGCGGGGCTTTCGTTTCCCACTTGGTCGTTGCGCCTGGACTTGCCCCCCGGCTAGGGGGTGAAATTCAATCTGCCGGCCAGCTGTCCGGATCCTGGATTGGTTCGGCCCCACACGACGAGTGAGGTGCCCGTCCATACCGCGCTGGTGAATCCAAGGTTTGTCGAAAACGCGGGATTGACGGGGATTTCGGTCCACGTGTTGGTGTCTGGGGCGTAGACCCCGCCCCCTTTGTGGGTGACCACCAGGACACCGGTGTCGATGGGCAGGACGTGTTCCCACAAACTCCCAGCGGGCGCACCCATGTCTTGGATGGGTGTCCAGCGGTCCGAATTGGGGTCGTATCGTGCGCTTGTGGTGGGACCGTCCCAGACAATCAGGGCGTTTCCACTCCAAGCAACCTCCTGGCCGAGGTTGACAGGGACGCCTTCGGTGGACATAGGGGTCCAAACATTGTCGGAGGGGCGGTAGCGAGCTCCGGTCGAGCCCAAAGCGTGGCCACGAAAGAAAATCACCTCAGTTCCAGTCCATACCGCCGGAATTTGGTAAAGCAGATCGGGAGGCGTGGGAAGCTCGCGCCAGGTGTCAGTACCCGGATGGTATGCACTGCACACTTGTAGACACAACACCATTTCGGAGCCTGTCCACACCGCGTGTTTCGCCGACCGGTACCGGTGGTCTCGATCTGGGCTCCGCAGCGTGCCGCGAAGAGGCGCGTTGACGGTGCTCGTGAGCGTCCACACGTTGGTACTCGGATTGAAACGCGCGCCATCCATGTGCACTTGGTCGGAGTCGCGACCCCCATAGATGATGACTTCGGTCCCCGTCCAAACCATGCTGTGGTCTCGGCGACCCAACAATGGAGCCGGGGGTATGGGAGCCCACGTGTCCGTGGCGGGGTTGTAACGGGCGCCTTCGGTTGTGTACTCCGTGGTATAGCCCCCCCACATGATCACTTCAGATCCGGTCCAGGCCATATTGTGCCCGGATCGAGCGGTCTCCAGCAGTGCCATCGCTGACCATGTTCCGGTGGCCGGCTCTGGTTCAGGCTCTGGTTCAGGCTCAGGCTCTGGTTCAGGCTCAGGCTCTGGTTCAGGATCAGGTTCTGGTTCAGGATCAGGTTCTGGTTCAGGATCAGCCGACACGACGTGTACCTGGATGCTTGCTTCGTCGCGAAGCCCTTTGGATTCGACCACGACTCGAATGACGCAGGTGCCCGTAGAGGTCGAGGACCACGCCGTTGTGGGCTTGGTGGGGGTGGCCAGTATGATTTGGGCACAGTCCGATTGCCAAATCGTGGAAAGGGGATCTTGGTCGAGATCGACGGCGGTCACCGTGAGGGTTCCGGTCGCATGGAGGTCGATCGTTGTGGGGTCGGACTGGACCGACTCGATGGATGGGGGGCGATCGGCGACCTTTGGTTCCACCGAGTCCAAAGCATCTACGACGATGTCGGCCTCGTCTGACACCGTCACTTGAACGACCTTTTCTCCGATTTGAGTCTCCGGGTCACCGCCGTAAACGCGCACGGTCATGGTGTATTCTCCGATGGGCGCAGACAGTGCTCCGTAATATGAACTGGAAGCAGTCTCGTACGTGAGATCTGCCATCATTTCACCTGGCTCTACTTCAATGGCGATGCGCGTGATTTCACCGTACGGACTGAGGGCCGCCTCGGAGACCCGAATCCGTAGTTGTCCCTCGTCCCCCGTGCTGTGAACTCCTCCGCAACCACTATTGCCTACACTGATCCCGGAGAAAATAAGGAACAATGCCAGAATTTTCTTGATGTATGCCACAATCAACGTTTCCTCCCCATAGACGTTCTCGCGGCCGAGCCGCCGATTGGCCCCTTTCAAGAAACAACACCTCGGACGGGTCTTGTGAGCACGCAATGCCGAAAAACTTTCGTAAGGGTCTGACAATTAATGACTTTTTCTTCTCAAACAAAATGATCGGCATCGGCCCGAAGCCGTCACCTGTGAGCCGCAGACCTACGAGAATAGCAACTGTGAACGGCTGCGTGAACCCAGCCTCCACGGCCTTCAAAAAGGATATTCCCACCCCAACACCAGAACTGGCTACCATGCCAAAAGGTGATCTACCCGTTGCGCCGGTCACCGTGTGCATGGGACCTGGGCTGTCCATGTCCTTCCGTGTACGGTCCGCGGACTCCCGGCCCCGCGCGTGGCTTCGCATCTGCGAAACCCTCAAGCTCCAGCCTCTTCGAATCCGCTGTCCCTCCTGTCAACGCGGGTTCTATCCCCATAGGGCCCGAAGGGCGCCACTACACTATGGAGGGGCTCGTGTCAGCCTATGCAGCGTATTGAGCGAGTATCATCAAGCCATTGGGTCCGGGAAAAAGTTCCGAAGGGAGACGAAGTGGTGGAAATACTCGGTCTCGCGCAACGCGGCACTAGGCCCGTGGACGCTGATCAGTGCCCTTTCAAGCGTGTAGCCACGAGGGAGATCCAAGAGGTGACACTTGCGGTCTACTTCGGGAACCACCGCCGTTGAAATTTGTTTGTTGCGATATTTGATTTCACACAGAGTGATGACCTTGTCGGTTCTTTGATAGAGAAGGTCAATCTGAAATCGACGATCATCGCGCCGGAAGTACGGCGCCGCCTCCAGCACATGCTCTCCGAAGCCCATTAGGTCTGCCAACCACAGTGCGTGTCGCAGGGAGAAACGTTCAAAAGCAAACCCGAGCCAGGGTTGAAGGCTTTCTTTAGAGATTCTGTCGAAGAGGTTGCGATTTTTGTCGTTTTGCTTGATCAGCTGCGAATGGGGGCGGATAAACTTAAAATAGAAGTTAAGATACTCATCAATCAAAATGTACTTCGCCTCCTTCGTTGTGGGCGACTTTCGGAAGGGGCGCAGAACATGCAAGATATCCGCTTGTTCCAAGTTCGAAAGGTAGCGTTTCAAGCCTCCCCCGGACGCCATTTTGAGTTTCTGACTGATTTGCTGTAGCGAAAGAGGTCGTTCTTTTAGAAGAGCAGCGATCCGAAGGTAGGTCCGGTGCTCGCGAAACTGGCTGTAGAATATCTTCTCGAACTCATCCGTCATACTTCCATAGGACGTAAAGCAAAGACGGTTGACATTTTGGTTGAACGACCGCGACAATTGAATCTGTTCCAAGTAGTGGGGAATTCCTCCGAAAATAAGCAGATACTGCAGGACTTCGGCCAGGCTTCGACGCCCGCGGAACATCATAGCGGCTTCGCGAGGGGCGAGCCCTCGAAGACCAATCTCGGCAGTGATACGTCCGTACAATGCCCTCGAGCGGACGACTTTCTGGGTCATATAGGTGGATATGGATCCACATAGAATCACCATAACGTTTGCGTTTTTCCAGTGGAGGTCCCAGAAATACTTGATCAAACTTAAGAGTTTTGTTCGACCCGCGGCCATCCATTGGATTTCATCAAAAAACAATATTGTCTTCTTTTTCCCAAGGATTGCGCGATCGGTCAAAAATGTAAAAGCATCTTCCCACGACGAAAAGCGAGCAGATCTAAGCAGGGGGTCATTGGTCTGACTCTTGAGGGTTGCCATGAAATGCGAAAGCTGCGCTTGAGTGCGTTCTCCTTCGAGACCTTCAAACCTAAGCATCGGACGACGCATGGCAAAATGCTCAATAAGTCTGCTCTTTCCAACTCGGCGTCGACCGTAGAGTGCAATCAAAGCGCTCTGAGGTCGAGCGTAAAGCTCAGCAAGGAGATTGAGCTGTTCATGTCTTCCATAAAAAGAGGTCGCCCCAGTTTTTGTTTGATCCGCACACAAAGTGATAACAACTTAATGTGCGGATTATGGCCTCGTCAAGACCAAGATCCGCACACAAAGTTATACGTACTTATTGTGCGGATTTCGGTACTCTGCGAGACACAGCAACGTGTCATATCGGGTTTTCTCATTGTCGCGGCGAGATGTGCTCTATGGGGGCATCCGGCAGATGGTGTGGTTTTTGGGCTTTGGGGGGGCGTTTGGGATGGAGGGTGAGGGTTGCTTTGACTGGGAGGTGGTCAGAGCCGCCTCCGGGGAGCACTTCGGTTTTGATGGGGGTGAAGGGACCGCGGGCCAGGACGTAGTCAATTCTGACTCTTGGGAAAGGCAGGAGGGCTGGTAGGTTTGGATAGCTTGGACTCCGGCTTGGGTTTGTGGCGGTGTGGAGGTCCACGAAGCTTGCGGTCATTTTTCGGTAGAGGGGTTCGGCTTCGAGGGTGTTGAAATCACCGGCGACCAAAAGCGCCTCATGCGGCTGAGCTTCGACGTGTTTGCGGATTTGGCGCCACTGATCGGTTCTTAGGGTTGCGTTGGCCTTCCATGCCTCGATAAAGTTTGGGAGATCGTGGAACACGATGGCGGGGGAGGCGGTGTGTACGTTGCAGGTGGCTATGGGCCGCTCGGGGGGCTTGATGGTCATGCATTGCGCGAAAGGAAGCCCGTTGTTGTTGTAGAGGTATACCAGATCAGAAATCGGATAGCGGGATAGGACCGCAAAGCCGTGGGTTCCTAGATGTGGTTGCGTAAAGCGGTAGGGAAGGCCATCGAGTTTGGCTATAAGCTTGACCCAGGTGGGGGTGACTTCTTGCAAGAACAAGATGTCGGGCCGCGTGGACTCGAGGATTGACATCGTCTTTTCGCGGTCGCCGCCCTTGAAGAGGATGTTGTAACTGAGGACCGAGATTCTGCGTTCGGGTTTGCTTGCTTTTTGTATGCGGGCGCCAAGGGCTTGTGCTTGGGTTCGTTGGATCTGGGGCGGCAGTGAAGTTGTGAAAAACGAGATGATGAGCGCAAGGGCTGTGAATGCGATGGTGGGTTTGTCGATGGGGCGAACCAGCGACGCCAGGGCTGCCAGACCGATTTGCCAAGTGCTGAGCCATGCCGCAAAGGTCAATAGGGCGCCCGTCAGGGAGGTGGGGGCCGTTGCGAATGAACTGAGGACCAGTAAGAGAGCAAGAATGCCCAGCGGACGGCGCAGCCTTCGAACCCACCGAGAAAGAACGGGCTTCCTCCGCGCCCAAGCGTTCTGCCCGGCGGCTGATGGGGGTGAACCAGGTGAGGGGAACGAAGCTGACGAGGGTGTGGGGTTGTGGCGATGGGGTTGATCGATGTTCATTGACGTGGACCCAAAGGGAGCGTTGCTCGGTTCTTGAAGACGTAGGCGGTGGCCAAGAGCGCTGCGGCCAGGAAGATCAGAGCCCATTCTTCGGGTTCAGGCACGGCGGGAACCAGGACTCCGCCGGATGGCTGACTGACGGCTTCCTTTCCTGACTCGAAGCTGCGTTGGAAGCGGTCTTTTGAAGCCGAAGCCTTCTTGAGCGCGAGGTGTTGTCGTGGGTTGACAAGGACGATCATCGAGGAAAATGGGCTGACCACCTCGTACCTGAGGGCAAGACGATGGAGTCTGTCGAGCTTGACATCTTTTTGGGCGTGGGTCTGACGCGCTTGGTCTGAAATGGCTGCGAGGGCGGCTATTTTTTCAAACGGGGACTCGGTGGGGCGAGCATGCCCGGGGCTCACGGTCCATCGGTAGCCGTCTACCAGGCGCGAGCCTTCTCGAAGGGCCCATTGCCGGTGGATGGCCCGCCTCATTGTTGCCCCTCCACCCGTTGAGGGGGCCGCTTCGCAGGCGGTGGATTCCATTCGGGTCATGACGCCCCCGCTTTCATGGACCGCAGCGGTGAGTGCGTCACCGTAGGAAGTCGGAACGCTTGTGCCGAGGTGCACGATGGAAAGGGGAATGGGGCTCTGAATCGGGTCCTTATGGTGTGGCTCGAGCATTGATCCAGATCCATCTGTGAGGACAAACACGGCGTCGTAGTTCGTGTGGGCTGCTGCTTTGATCGCTTGTTTGACCACCGAGCTCAGCGCCTGCCCTCCAAAGTAGACCAACTCTTCCGTGATCTGGTGAGGGACGCCGGCAATGCGCTTTGGTGCATCTTGCTTGAGCTCCGAAGACGTGAGGAGTAAATCAATGCGATTGTGCGCCTGAAGGTCCGTCGCGGCCCATCGGAGCGCTTGGCGAAGCGCGGTGTCCACTTGGGCCATGCTGTAAGATCGGTCGACGGCAATGAGAAAGGAACGACCGACCGGAAGGGGTTGATCGCAGGAGGCGGGAGTCGCCCGCACCGTGAGGCCTTCAACCAACGAACTCGCGAATGTGCGCTTGGGGGTGTCACGCCCAAGCTCCATGGCTGGAGGAACCCAAAAATCGTGTTCAAGCGGTTCTTCGGGGGCACCATTGACGGTGCGTTTGGTGGTTTCATTGTAGTAGACGTTCCGCTTCTCGAGGAGTTGTGGCCTGGTCGGATGGACACCAGCGAGCACTTGGTATGACAACCACATGTGCATCGTTTGGTTTTCAGGAATCGGAAAGATGCGCAACCGATACTGAAAAGGTCCGAGTTTTTCGAGGAGGGCGGGGTCGACGCCTCGTCTCACCTCTGCTCTATACACCTTTTGGGCTGCGCCCCTGGGGGCGACAACAAAGCGATCCGCTTGGTCTTTTTGGGGGGATAGGCCCAGCCATAGTCCCGTGACAACCGCGCTTTGTGGGAGCGTGAAGTGGTACAGAATTTCTTGGTCGTCGGGCGTCTTGTTCTCGTAGGTTTCGTGAATCTCCACGATGCGTCGGGTGTCGTCTTGCGTGACGGAGACATCCTGTGAGACCAAAAGGACTCGCTCACGGTCTTTGTCGAGCAAGCCCGCTTCGATACCGTCTCGGTCCCAGGTGGCCTCCAGTGCCGCTTGGATCCGCTTGCGTTCACCACGCTGAATAGGCTCATCAAAGAATGCCTCGTAAAGCTTCTCAGCGTGAGCCGGATCCTGAATGAGCGTTCCGTCATAGAGCCATGGCGACACCAGAAAATCATGAAAAGTCTGAAAGAGATCAGACTTGATCCCAAGTCCATGCTCATAGAGGTACGAAACCGTTTCTGAATTTCCTCTGGTGTAGAAATAGCGGTATGATGACAGGTACGCATTGACCAGACCCTCCCTAATTTTGTCTTGATCTTTGAGCAGCAGTCGTTGCGTGTCAGGGTCTGATAGTCCGACTTTCGAAGTCAGGGATACCGGAATGGATTGTTGGGGTTGGTGTGATGCGACCACAGACAGAGTCACCGCGACTGCGAGGCTCGCAGCCCCTGACCAACACAGGGTCTGAGGTTTGACGTTTTGCGCGTTTTCATCGGTGTGACCGAACCAAGCAACCAGATGCATCCAAGGAGCAAGCAGGGGCAAGGCGAAGGTCAGGGTTGCCGTGTATACAAAGAGTCCGAACATCAACAAGGCCGGAAACGCGATTCGCCAAAGTTCATCGATACCGAACTTAGAAACCATTTTAAGGAATGTCGCCACAAAAGGTGGGGTATAGATGGCCAGGATAAGCGCCAAATAGAGGCTCGTCAGCGCCGCTGCGGCCAGCCCGATGCGCATCAACATCTTTGCCCACACCCTCTGTGGCGTACGCTTGATGTTCAGCGCAAAGGCGAAAGTGCCGGCGACGGCAAACCCCAGGAGGGCGATCTGGGGTGGTGTCAGCTCTCGAACCAAAAACAAACGTGCAAGACAGAACAACAGAAGCGGGAGCTCAAGGCCATAAAATAGGAGAGCCAGCTTCGCGGGTTGGCGAGCCAGAAAGCCACCCCACAGGGTGGATAAACAAGGAATCACTGCCGCGCCAAAGAGTCCAACGAGCATATCCCACGGCACACGACCATCCGCCGCATCTCGCAATAGGGGCAGGATGACGTGCGGCCCAAGACCAAAGATGAGAGTCAGCAAGAACAAACCATTCCAGGACCAAAAAATCCCGTGAATGGCCCACTTGATGACTCTTCTTCCAGACTCCCACGGCCTGGAGCGAACGATGGAGCCTTGGGCTTGGGTTTCTGCGTACGGTGTCATGTGGATGCTTCCTCCAGGAGCGTTTGGACGGTTTGCCGAAAATCGATAAGGAACGGAGCAGGCAACGACCTTTCGCGGTCATCCACGAGAATGGATACGAGGACCCAGGAACGCTCCTGATCCCAAAAATGCGACCAGATGCGATCCGCGAAGTCAGACGTTGTACGCTTCTTCGATTGAAACCAATAAAGTGACTCTCTGGCGGTGTTTCTAAATGACAGCCTTCGAATGAGGAACCCAGGTTCAACCAAGATCGTGTCACGGTCTTCGACAAGAAGCCCCGAGCCCATAAGACAACGTTCAGGGTTGTGGTGCGCGCGCCAAGTCGTTCCGTATACAAGGATGACGGACCCCTGGACCTCGCCACGTTTGAACCGCTGCTTTGACACGAACTGGGCGCCTTGCGTCTTAAAGAACATACGTTCTTTTTCAGTGAGTGCGCTTGGCGTAAATATCGCCGGTTCATGCGTGCTCAAGATTTGAGACAGCCTGGGCGGTTCTAGGGTTGTCGCGCGGATTTTCTGATGAGAGGGAAACGCAGCCATCGTGACGAATAGGGCGAGGGTTCCGAAGGACAAGCCGAGCGAAAGAAGTCGTTTTTGAGCCTTCGGGAGGGGAGGTTTCGGCCCTTGGGTGACATCGTCATCAACCCATAAGACCAAGAGGGCCAGGAGTAAGCTACTCGAAGCGATGAATCCCGCAAGGCCAATGGGCTCATGCAGGATTTCGGCGGCGCGGGGCCGCTCGAAGAGCACGCCCACCGTTACAATGAGCGCCACCCGTAAAGTATTTGCACATAGAAGCGACGCCGCATACACGAGATTGGCAAAAAACCACCGAAGGCTGATGCGTTTTCGAAAGAACCAGGTGGCGAAAAGAGAAAGGGCCGAACCCGCCCACAGGCCGCGTACACCGCTGCACGGGGTATCAATGTTTGCGAGGCCCGTTTCGAAGATGAGCACGCTTGCGGACGTGATCGCGGGTGAAGACTGGGTTAACAAGGCTGAGACAAAGGATGCGGTTGCGGCCCTGATCGGAAAGCCCAGGTACAAGTCGATCTGCTCGGAAAAGGGCAGGAGCACGAGTCCAGTCAGCGCTGGAACGCGGAGTTTTCGCCAGTCTTGAGGCTCAAGCCAAAAACCCAAAAGCCCGTAGCTCGTGAGGGCCCAGGGGAACAAAGACAGGCGGTCAAGTCCAAGCTCTCTTTGTGCGACAAAGTAAAAAAAGGCCGAAATCAATGTGAGTAACGCGGGGCGGGGCCGCATCCCAAGGTCTATACCGAAGGCGTTCTCTCTTCGGATGCGGGTGAGGAACGCAACCAGAAAGAGGACAAGCAGTACAAGATGAAGACGCGCCCATGATGCAAGCAGGCTTGATACAATCCATGAGAGGGTGGCTGGGCTCGACAGCAACCAGAGCGTTGTGATGGCCATCACGAGGAGGGTGGTCCGGACCTCAGGCGCTCTGGTTTTGGCCTCCATCACCTTTGTTTTACCGGTTCGGTGTCAAGGTTTCATGACGTCGATGTGGCGGTCCGACAACCAACTTGTGCAAATCCTGTGCAGAATCGGTTTGCGTGTGTATGAGTCTATGTGGGAGGCGCGCTCGTTGCATGACTTCCTACTCCTCCCGACAGGCACGCATGCTTTTGGGCGTTGCCCTAGAAACTTTTGGCACCTATGGGGCCCGTTTAGGTCGACCAGGTAACAAGAAGGTAACCTCGCGATTCTTGTTTTGAGGACGAGGAGGTTTTGACGGCCGTCTATTGATACACTTGAGCCAGCTATGAAATCGATTCGTCAGCTAGAACGAGAACATCGAACCATCGAGCACATGCTAGACCAGGCGCGCGAATCCATCAAAAAGAGGGACTTCGAACATATAGGCCTTTGTCTTTGCTTCTTTCAGGACTTCGTAGACGGCGTGCACAACGCGAACGAAGAGCAGGCTTTGTTTCCCGAGTTCTTGTTGGGCATGGGAGAATTCGCCAAGGGGCCGCTGGAAGTGATGCAAAAAGAGCATGAACTTTCGCGTGCGTTCTTGCGCGTCGCGCTCCAGGCCTTTGCCGGCGCAGCCAGGGGCGAAGAATCGGAATATCAGCGGTTCAAGGCCAGTTTCGAAAACTACGAGCAGATTCTCAGACCACACATCGAGAAGGAAGAGAAGACACTGTTTCCCATGATTGAACGGGCGCTCCCCGCGAAGAGTGATTTTGAACTGCTCGAGAGATTCTCAGCCATACGCACAAAGATCATGCCAGGCGGTGAGTATGAGATGTTCGTTGAGCTGGCTCATGACAAACACGGCTCTTCTGAGACGCCCCAGGAAAAGTCGACCCGTTCTTCTAGGCAACCTGAAGCTCGACTCAATATCCGCACGCTCGCTCAGCAAGAAAGGAGAGGGGAGCGGGCCTCCGCAAAAATTGAACACCCGCGTCCCGGTGGGCTACTGTTTGATCGGGACGAGCATAAAAACATCTGGCTCCATGACTTTGGACGCGGTCTTTCGGTGCAAGCCAACCAGTTTCTTATTGTCGAAAAGGATCAGGGTATGATTCTCGATCCTGGAGGACCGAAGATCTATCCGGATCTATACGCGGAGACGATGCTTCATCTTTCTTCTGGATGCCTGCGGTACGTCTTTTTGTCTCACCAAGATCCGGACATCGGAACTTCGCTCAATGCCTGGCTCTTGGATACACCGGCCGACGCTTTTGTTTCCAGGCTGTGGACTCGATTTCTTCCTCATTTTGGCCTGGATGATCTGTTGGAAAAGCGCCTGAAACCGATTCCGGATGAGGGCATGGTGCTCAATCTGGGGGGCGCGGAGCTGTTCATTCTGCCGGCGCATTTTCTTCATTCCTGTGGAAACTTTCATGTGTACGACCCGCTCTCTCAGATCCTCTTTTCTGGAGACCTGGGCGCCTCGATGGGCGGAGGCTCTGCCTTCGTGGAGGACTTCGACGCGCATGTGTCGAAAATTGCGGGCTTTCACCGTCGGTACATGGCTTCCGGGCGAGCGCTCAAAGCCTGGGTGAAGATGGTTCGGACTCTGGACGTCAAGACCATTGCCCCGCAGCATGGACCATTGTTTCAGGGTGAACAGATGGTCGGTCGATTCCTGGACTGGTGTGAGACCCTGGCCTGCGGCGTTGACCTCATAGAGGAAGGCTTTCGAGTGCCCGAACGGCCACGGCACCCAACCGAAGACCTCAAGGGTGACGGCGCGTCGAGTGTTTCGATCGAACCGTAGCGGTCTTCTTGACAGTCGGGTGGACGCTTCGCGCCACGGTGCTATTTGTTAAGGTTCTGAACGGTTTTCTGGCGTTTCGAGCTCGATAACTTTCTCCTTTGCGAGGGTGTCGACTTGCTCGTTCGAGAGGCCAAGATCGTGTTTTAACACCTCGCGGGTGTGTTGCCCAAAGCGAGGCGGGGGATCGACGTCGAGGGGTGGCCAGCCGTCAAAGCGGACCGGGGAGGCCACAGTGTGGATTGGGCCCGCAGCGGGGTGCGCATGGGTGAGAATAGAGCTTCTTGCCTTGACTTGAGGATGCGACAAGGCCTGGGAAACGGTGAGCACGGGGCCCCCAGGAATGGCGTTTTCGCGAAAGCACCGATCCCATTCTTTGCGGGTCTTTTCCCTCATTTTTGGGGCGATCATGGCCATCAGGACCGCTCGGTTGTGTACGCGGTCTCGATTGGTCCTAAAGCGCTCGTCATCTTTGAGCCAGGGCAAATTGAGAACATGGGCCAGGCGATCAAATTGCTGGTTGTTGCCGATCGCAAGGGTGTAGGGGCCGTCTTTCGTTTCGACGGTTTCGTAGGGGCAGATGGAGGGATGGGCATTGCCCATCCTTGGGGGGTCCTCGCCGGTCGCGAAATAGATGCCCGCTTGGTAGGTCAGAAGCGTGCACATCGCGTCTTGCATCGAGATATCGATGTGCCGACCCTGTCCCGTCTGGCCTCGCTCCACAAGCGCCGCGAGAATCCCCTGGGTGGCGAAGAGACCCGCCACCATATCCGATACGGCGACACCCACTTTGGTGGAAGGGCCGCTCGGGTGACCGGTGAGGGCCATCAGGCCGCTGACCCCTTGGATGACGGCGTCGTAGCCGGGGAGGCCCTCGTAGTCGGGGTCGCCTCCTTCGCCATATCCGCTGATGGAACAGGTGATGAGCCGTGGCGTAAGTGCTCGGAGGTCCTTGTGACCGAGTCCGAGTCGTGTAGCGGTGCCCGGACGGAAGTTTTCGATCACGACGTCGGCGCGCCCCGCAAGTCCTCGAATCAGTTCTCGACCCTTGGGAGACTTGAGGTCAATGACTACGCTCTTTTTACCTCGATTGACACTCATGAAATAGGTTGATTCTCCCGCAACAAAGGGCGGACCGAATCGTCGGGTATCGTCACCGCCCCCAGGCCGCTCGATTTTTAAGACGTCGGCGCCGAGGTCAATCAGCTGCTGGGTTGCGTAGGGCCCAGAGAGGACCCGCGTGAGGTCGAGGACGCGGATGCCGCGAAGTGGAGACTGCATGGTGCTTCTTAACATACACCGAATGGGCGGTGACCCAAGCGACCCGCGTCGACCGCCGACGCGGTCACAAAAGGAGTCATCTGTGGAGACCGTTGACCGCGAACAAAAATGCGAGCTAGTTCTCTATGGGCCTATTGGTTCAGGGATGACCGATGTTGCCCTCGAGAGCTTAGCGCCGAGCGTCAAGAGGCCCGCCGTGCCGTGGTCCAGCTTCGGGCCCATCCTTGCGATTCACTTCTTGGGTACGCTCGGGTTCTCGTTGGCGATACCCTTCCTCGTATTCATCGTCGCAGACCTCGGTGGGGCGAGCTGGACGTACGGGTTGGTCGGAGCGACCTACTCAGCATTTCAGCTTTTTGGCGCGCCGGTGCTCGGGCGGTGGTCCGACCGCACCGGGCGTCGACCGGTGCTGGTTGCCAGCCAGGCCGGTACGCTCGCCGCCTGGCTCCTGTTTCTCGGTGCACTCTCGATGCCGGTGATCGCCATCGTCGAGTTCCAAGGTGCGACGTTGACGCTGCCGTTGCTGCTTATTTTCGCTGCACGGGCGCTCGATGGGGCGACCGGAGGCAATATCTCAGTGGCGAATGCTTACGTTGCGGACCTCACCCGTGCGCATCCCGAGGTTCGCCAGCTCGCATTTGGTCGTATGGGAATGGCTGCGAGTCTTGGGTTTGTCGTCGGGCCGGCGGTCGCTGGCTTGCTTGGGGGCACGGACTGGGGTCCACGTTTGCCGATCGCGGTCGCCGCGGTGTTCGCGGCAGTCACCACCGCGGCGATTCTTCTGTTTCTCAAGGAGCCCGCGAGACGTTGTCCCAAGGGCCCTCCTGGGCCCGGTGCCCTTGAAGCGGGTCTTCATCAACAAGCAAAGCCCTGCAACCGGACGCTTGAGAAGCGGGTGCTGCGAAAGGGCATGACTCAAGGCCCGGTTGCCCTTGTCCTGGCCGCGACCTTTGTCCTGTTTCTCGGATTCAATTTCTTCTACGCGGGTTTTCCGGTGCACGCGGTGGCCGCCTACGGCTGGGATGCGGGCGAACTCGGAGCGTTTTTTGCGGTCCTGGCGATCATGATGGTCATTGCCCAGGGCCCATTGCTTTCATGGGCGTCAAAACACCTCGAACGCCGCATTGTCTTTGCGCTGGGGTTGGGCTGCTTGGTTTTGGCGCTTGTGAGTTACCAGCTCCCCCCGGGCCCCATCAGCTATGTGGGTGCCGCGTTTTATGCGATGGGCAACGGTCTGTCGTGGCCGACCTTTCAGGCGCGTGTGGCCGAAGTCGCGGGTGACGAGCAAGGGACGGTCCAAGGTGCCGTTACCAGCGCCAGTAGCCTGGCCAGCATCGCCGGACTCCTGATCGGTGGGCTGCTTTATCCCGCGCTCGGTGGCAGCCTCTTTTTCGTGGCGGCGGGACTTTTTGTGGTTGTGCTGGTGTTGACGCCTCTGTGGTTCGCGAATAGTGCCGCCCACACCGCATAGGTGTTGTCAACGGCGTGTCAATCTGCTGGCGTGTCGGTCTTCAAAGACAAGGCGTGGCTCCTTTGCGCTACTTTTTGTCCCAAGACTTCCGGTTGGGTTGAACTCAGTCAGCGTGTTCTCCATTGAGAACGTTGTCGTGGCCGACTCCTTTAAATAGGCGTCCTCTTCAAAGGACGGACGATTCGTTCTTCTTTTTAGCTTTGGGACCCTCCGTGGAGCTTTTTGTGTCGCGTGTATGGGTGTTTAGCTCGTTTCTGCGACCGCGGTTGAATCGGCCTCGTTTGCGGACGCATGAGGTGTGGTATCGCCCTGTCGTTTCTGTGTTGCAGACCCATTGAGTTCCATTTACGCGGTTGTTTTGGGTAAGGGTGAGACTGGGATCACGTGATTCGTCCCTGTGGGATGTGCTCGGAACGGCACGCACCTTGCTTGGTCTTTTGTGTATGAACGACAAAAAAACTCTATTCATTCTGTTGGCCACCCATACGTTTTTTTTGCATGGGTGCGAAGGTGAACCGTCTTTATACGAGGGCCGCCAAAGTCTCCAGGACGACGCCGAGTGGCGGCCCGTATCTGAATTTGGCCTCGTGAAAGAGGCCTCAAGACAACGATTTAATATGCGAAGTGGAATGGTTTCGTACGACCTTCGGTTCAGCAATACCGCGACCACCACCTTTGAAGGCCATTTTCGCATCGTTCGTCCGTGTGCTCTAGGACAAGAACGGTCCGAATGTTTGCCGCCGTCCTTTCAGTTCAGCGTCCGAGACCGTGAAGAGGGTCTTGCCTTTGATGAGACTCTCATCACGAATGCCGACGAGGCCTCCATCGTCTTTCCCGGGTTGTTGCCCGTTCGCCTCGAGCCAGAACAGACCGTCGTCTATAATGTGACTTATGGTCCATTTAGAGGCCGGGTGCCACGCGTCATGGTTCGGTACGAGGCGGTGCCGGCTCCGCGAGTTTCGGCGTCTTGCCTCAACGGAGAACGTGACAAGGATGAAAGTGGCGTGGATTGTGGGGGGAGCAGCAGCTGCGGAGCCTGCGAGCCCGGTTTGAGCTGCCAACGGAACCGTGACTGTCTCTTTGGCCCGTGTCTCGCGCAGACGTGCACCGATATCTGTGCCAATGGATCGTGTGCGCCACCGGTGGCGATTCAGAAATTCGTTCACGCGTCCGGAAGTCACATGGCGAAGCCAGCCAAGTTTCTGGTGGTCACGTCCAATGAAACTTCTTTGTCGCAAGACTACGTTTTGAGACTGTCCTATCGCACGAGTGAAGAGGAAGACCCGGTACCCTTTGCGTCCATGCCGCTCCGCTTGCCACCAAGTACAACAAGTACGGTCACCGCCGTTTGGCCGCACCTTCCCAAGGTTGGTGTATACGAGGTCACCGCGACGACACAAATCGTTGTTCGTGAGCATCTGGACGCCGATTCAGACACTGCGGTTGCCGACGTCGGTGTGTCGGATGAATCCAATGAGCTCAAGGCAAAGCTCAACGATGTGCCGGTGGAAGGTGACCCGAAACTAGGGTTGCTGGTCTCGCAGGCGACCACCAGTGTGACCGTACTCCCGGAGATCAAGAAGATCTGCTTCGGCGCGTTTGCGTCATGTCTTTCGGGAGATGACTGGCGATTTTTTGACCGCCAGAGAGATCTTCGGGTCGTCAACTACGGGGCTCGGGGGTGGAGCAGGTTTCGCGAGGAGTGGGGCATTAATGAATCACTCTATGCCGATGGCTTCAGGTCGCCTGGAACCACGGCATGGGATGTCTATTTCTCGGATGCCGGAGGGAATTGTGTGCAAGACCCGAATAACCCCTCGGTCGAGTGTTCCTCTTTGGGCGGACATTTTTCCATCGAGGCCATCGGTTTTGGGCTTGACGATGAAGTCCAGGGGGGCATTTTGCCGATATCACGGGTGGACTTTTATTATGAGGTTGGAACCGGTAGCACCTTTTGCGAGCAAATTTCGCTCGATGGTTGTTTGGGGCGCTCACGCGCCTCCAAAGTGACAAGCTTTTTCGAGGAACCCGACCCGTGGGCGCTTCGATCACCGTCGTTGAACCGCGAACACGATCGGCTTCGGTCTGTTCAAGATACACCGCCTTGTGACGCCAGGATGGGGCCCTGCAAAGAAGAAGTGTATCAGGCTGGCTCCCATTTGAACTCGGTGGATGGAAACGGACATACTTCGGCTCGGTTGGGCAACACGAAGTATCGGCAATCGGTTCTAGGCGGAGACCCATCGGATGATGGCCGAATTCGGCTGACTTTCAAGATTCCGGAGGCCCCTGGATGCCCTGACGAACCGTCATGTTATGATACCGCCATTACAGAAATTACCTTCGACAATCCAGAAGGCTACTGCAGGCCGGCGTGTGACCAAGAGTGTTTGCGTGACGCCGATGCTTGGGCTCTTTTGTTTACGTCCTACGATATTAAGAACACGCTCGGTTTTGGTGAACACATTGGTGTGGGCGTGAGCTCGCCGTGGGGTGTTTCCATTGATGACCGTTTTGCGCCTGTTCCTGGCACCGAAGACGACCCCGTATACGACCATCCGAGCATTAAGAGTCTGGACGATATACGGGCGTGCGACGAAACAGGCGTGCTTCAACTCCCCGGAACTCGAGACTGGCTCGTCGGTAGGTATTTGTATAACCACGGCCGCACCGTTGCCCCTCAGCCAGATCGATACGGAGAGGCGGCCCACGTGGCAACTCGGTTGAGTCCCCGGCGCGAGGATGATGGGTTTGCAACTTGGGAAACGACAAGGGACGGGATGGAGGAATGTGTCAAGATTCCAAACGGATTCTGCGACTCTGTTTGCAACAATTGTAGCTATGTACTACCTGCCCCGGAGCCTCTTTTCCCAGACTCGTGCCCTGGTGTCCCGGAATCACTGAACGATACCGTATGCCAGCCCGCGCACCTCGACGCGCCCCCGTACTACACAGATCGCATCGGCATAGGTATGTGTACGTATTGGCTCCAAACGGCTGGCGCTCCGATTCCGGTGGCAGGCATCGAGTATGAGATTCCATTTCCTTTTACCGGCTGTAATACCCATGCGCCCATGGTTTCTGGAGGCTTGCCCTATCCCGGATCTCCACCCTCGGACGCGCTGCAGAATGTCTGCAAGTCCAATAATGTGGCCATCTATCCGGGCTTTGACGCATGGCCTGTGTACAGTGGGAAGTGGGGGCACAACAGCAACAGTGATGCCAACGCGGAACTGGTTGCGTTTCGGTCATGCACGCCGAAAGATATCGAAGAGGGCACCAACTGGAATGCACATCCCGTTGAGAGTGTGACGGCATGTAATGAGTGCATTGATGCCAACGGAACAACCCAAACAACAGGCACGTTTTTGTCGCAGGATCCCTGCAGAGACCATTCCAACGCCGCCACACGCAAAGCAGCTTTTGCCAACTGCAATGGCAATCACTGCGACGTCAAAGACGATACAGTGTCGGCGCAACGGGAGGTGACTTGCGGCGGCTATCAAGGCGGTCCCTGGGGCAACTTTCCGGTGTACGGTATGTAGGCCTCATTCCCTCGGTGGGCTGAGGGATTTAGCGCAAGTTGTGGAGGTGGAGGAGCTGATACAGTCGGGACCGGGCAAGTTTCGCACGTCTTGAAACTTCTGTGACGTTGCCTTTGCATTCGGCGAGAAGCTCGGATAGATAGGCGCGCTCAAAGGTTCGCAGCGCCGATGCCCGGGCCTGGCTGTAGGTGAGTTTAGAGGCGTGCTGCTTCGCCAAGGTCTGTTCGCCTTCGAGTTCTGGTGGGCGCCCTAACGCGAGCATCACTTGCACAAAGTTGCGAAGCTCTCGGACATTGCCTGGCCAGTGATGGGTCCGAACGGTGGTGATGTCTGCAGAAGACATCAAAGATGCCATATCTTGCTCAGAGTCCTCTTGCCTCAAGAAATGCTCAATCAACAGCGGGATGTCGTCCCTTCGGTCCCGAAGGGGAGGCACATGAAGTGTAATGCCTGCAAGCCGGTAATAAAGGTCTTGCCGAAAGCTCCCATTGTTGACCTCCTTCTTGACGTTGCGATGGGTTGCGCACACAACCCGAAAGTCGACGTTGATCTGCTCGTTGCCACCCAGCCGCCGAAAATGGCGGCGCTCGAGTACGCCCAAAAGGGCCACCTGGCTGTCGAGCGGCAGCTCGGCGATTTCATCGAGGAACAAAGTTCCCCCATGCGCTCGTTCAAAAGCTCCTATACGTTGTTCGTCCGCTCCAGTGAACGCTCCTCTTTCGTGGCCGAAAAGTTCGCTTTGAAGAAGTGTCGAAACCAGTGCGCCACAATCGACTGCGACAAAGGGGCCGTCTGAGCGCGAACTGAGGCTGTGTACGGCTTCCGCAAGCTTTTCTTTGCCGGTTCCGGACTCTCCGTTCAACAATATGGGGACTTGGCTCGTGGCGGTTCGTTTGAGGAGTTCCATCAGGCGACGCATCGATGGCGTTCGGCCGAGAACCCCGTGCACTTCCGATTCGTTGCAGAGGTCTGGTTCGATGTTGTCCCCGTCCAGTACTTGAAGAACACTGTCACCAATTTGAAGCTTTGTGCCGGGACGAACGATTGCTCGCTCGATGCGTACGCCCTTGGCGAAGGTGCCATTTGTGGAGTCGTTGTCTTGGACCCTGATTCCGCCGTCGTGGGCGACAAGATCGAGATGATAGCGAGACACCTGACGATCGCTCATCACCAGATCGTTGCCTTCGGCGGATCCGACGCTGAGTCGATCGCTTTTCGCGATTGCATGCCGGCCTTCATCGGGTCCACCAACAACTTTCAGACCGACTGTCTTAACGATGGGGGCGACTGGAAAATCGCGCGGTAGGGTGGTATTTCCCTTCACCAGAGACGATTCTAGCACGGCAAGGGGCTTCGGAACGGGTGTGCGAGAAGGCGCACATCGGAGCACCCTGGTTTGCTCACGGAACCAATAATGGAGAGACTCAAGGCTTGTTGGTCTTGATCTTAAGCCTGTCGGTCGCTCAGCCCGAGAGCCCGACTGCCTTAGAGCGAGGTATGGCGGCGTTACGCGAGTACGACAGCGCGGAGGCCATCCGTTTGCTTGAGTCCGCGAAAGAAAATGGACCCTACGAATACGCAAAACATCTGGAGCTCTACGAGTCTTTAGGCACCGCTTACGCCTATGCCGGTCGTCAAGCGGATGCGCTTAGGGCTTTTGGCCGTCTTCTTCAGATGGCGCCTGGCCACGTCATCGACTACGAGCTTTCGCCTAAGGTGACCCGGGTGTTTCAGGAGGCTCGAAAACGAGCCGGATCTGCCGCGCCCCTGGCTTTGGAGCTTGACTGGGCCCGGGGACACACGGTTGACGATGAGGTCCGCATACAGGTTGAGACCGCAGGGGATCCTGAAGCTTTCATTCGAAACGCATTTTTGTTTGCGCGGGTTCGCGGGGAGTCAAGGACCACCCGGCTCGAGGTTGATCTGAGTCAAAAGCGTGGGCATGCCACGGTTCCGGCGCTGGCCAAGGGCGCCGTCAAAACTTCGACTTTGGAGCTTTATGCTGTTGCCAAGGACGTGCAAGGAAACGAGATACTGCAATGGGCTAGCCCTCGACACCCTCGAGAAATCAACTTGGCGTACGTTCCACCGACCCCATGGACGGAGCGCTGGTGGGTTTGGGCGGTGATCGGAGTCGGTGTTGTGGGAAGTGTGGCCGGTATATATGCGGCCACCCGAGGAGGGGAGGATGTCCCAGGCATACGGATTCGGGAGCCCTAGCGCGTGTCAGAGCTTTGCGTCTGCCGCTTGAAGACGGTGCGGTCCAGGGGAGGGGTTCGAAGCGCCCAAGGTCTTCCCAAGACTCAGAAGGGCTGAGAAGTACCTACACTCCCAAAGAGGCGTGTACTGAGCGCTGCTTCGGGGTTGCCCACCTTGTTGGTGCAGGTTGGTTGGGTCTTTGGATTCCTTTTGGGTGTCTTGGAGCTTTTGGAGCGCAACGGATATGCTGAGTCTGTGCAGATATGCCCCCAGTGTTTAGGGATCTTCTCTCTGGAGGCCACAGGTTTTTGCAGTCTGGATGGAACCAAACTCACGACATACGATCGAGATCCGTGGGTAGGACGTGGTGTCGGTCGGTATCGAGTAGAAGAACGTGTTGCGTCTGGCGCAATGGGAGTCGTTTACCGCGCGACCCACATGGCGCTGGGTCGTTATTTTGCGATCAAAATTCTTTTCGGAGAGATGTGCAGTGACCGCCGGATGACTGAACGATTTCGCCGGGAAGCCGCCATCTTGAGCAAGATGGACCATTGGAATGTTGTGGGTATTGCCGATTTTTCCACGACAAAACACGGCATTCACTACATCGTCATGGACTGGATCGATGGGGTGAGTCTTCGCAAACTCATGGGTCATCAAAGTCCTATGGCCCTTTTTCGTATCGCCGAGATTGTTCGCCAAATCGCCGAAGGGTTGGGTGCGCTTCATGATGCGGGCATCGTGCATCGCGATCTCAAGCCGTCGAATATTATGGTCGCCGAATCGGGCGGTACGGAGATTGTCAAGATTGTCGACCTGGGTATTGCCGCTTTCGTGGATCGGGCCATGGAAGCGGATCGACTGACTACGGTACGAGGTACGGTGGGGACACCACGATACATGGCGCCTGAGCAATTTGTCAGTTCGGTGGTGGGGCCTTCCGCTGATTTGTACGCTCTCGGTGTCATACTCTACGAACTTCTGACCGGAGGTCCTCCGTTTGAGCTATCGAATGCGCCTTTGCCGCAGCGCCCCAACGCGTCGCCGTCGGTGCCCCCGGGTCCCCTTGGTTCCCTCGCGGTACGGTTGCTTGCCGCCTATCCCGCCGATCGGCCAAAGACCGCGTATGCGGTCGCGGACGAGATCTCTTGGTTGTTTGCGTCTGGCGACAGATTGGAGCTGGATGGGGGCGCATCTTCCGTAGATCCTGCTCCGGCATTGCGGACGGAGCGCCGAGTCGAGCGTTGGCCCGAAACATTGCCCGATACCCACGCTCTTGAGCCCGCCCAGGGTCAGGGGGCAGGCGCTTCAAAAGAAGTCGCGCTTTCTCGGCGGCTTGGGCTTGGCGCCTTTGTTGTTGCCGCGCTGGTAGGGATTGCGGCCATGAACACGGACGTGTTTCTCTCCCCCAAAAAACCGGTAGATCTCCGTGGTTTGAGTGCCAGATCGGGCCCTGGGTCGCAAGGGGGGCATAGGAAGGTCAAAGCAAAGACACTGGCCACCCCGAGTGGGGTCTCGGTGCCGGATCCGGTGGCGCCCACGCGAACGATTCCGCAGCCTCAGGCGAAGAAATTGCGCAAACCCGACGTGGTGAACCGAAAGCCCCCAAAGAGACGCTCCCAGCGCAGGCGTGTTAAAAAGCAGACGCTGGCCGTTGGCAAGGTGACCGTCGGTGCCCATCCTTATGCCGTGGTGGTTATCGACGGCCAAGAGAAGGGGATTACACCGCTCGAAAGACTGACGCTCCCCGCTGGGTTTCACACGGTTGAACTTCTTGATCCGGTGACGCGCAAAGTCCGCCGGTTGGAGCGTGTTATGGTTCCTGCGGGCGGGCACGCCAAGGTGAAACATCAGGGACGCTGATCGCATGAAGGCGCGGAGTGCAACCCATCGCATCGCTGGTGCCCGGCTCTTGGGCTTAGGCTTGGCCTGTCTATTTGCGTGTACTGATATACCAAAAACCTTCGTGACCCTGCACGACCCCCAAGGACTTGCGGACCGGGCGGCCATTTTTGTTGTCCGAGGACGCGACGGGCAATCGTTAGGAGAGATCGAGCGGGAAGGGCGATCCTTCCCGTTTACATTCTTTTTGGAGTCTGAATTTGAGGCGACGCGTACCTATTGGATCGAAGCGAGCCTGACGCGGACATCAAGTGCGGTCGCACGGTCGTTGGCCACGGTGACCTTTGCGCGCTCGGATCCGCCCACCTTGCTGGTCACCTTTGGTCGCCCCTGCGAAAGCACTCCGGACTGCGATGATGGCATCTTCTGTAACGGCCTGGAGCTCTGTGAGGACCGCATCTGTGGTGCGCAACAGGACGCCTGTCCGATCTCGCCCGTCGATTGTGTTGAAGTGACCTGCCTTGAAACGCTTGACCGGTGTGAAGTTCAAGCCAAACACGCGACCTGTTCAGAGGGGCAGTACTGCGACATCACTTTGGGCTGCAGTCTTGGTCAGGCGTGCACGAACAACCAAAACTGTGATGATGGCGCCACTTGCAATGGTACGGAAACATGTGTCGGAGGGCGCTGTGTTCGCGGGGAACCAGTGGTCATGGACGATGGGAACCCGTGCACCATAGATGCCTGCATCGAACCCGACGGCCCCAGGACCTTTCCTGCACTCGATGGCTCCACTTGCCGTCTTCCGGGGAGCGATGCACCGAACGGCGAATGCCTCGACCAAAAATGTGTTCCCATTGTACCGCCCGACGTCCACTTTCTTCTTGTTGATGCGAACACTGGACTGTACGTGAGCACTACGCGAAGTCCGACGGTTGCGGTTGAGTTCGGTGAGGTGGAAGCGAATATCACCGCCTGGCATCTTTCGGAAACCGCGGCAAGTGCGCCCGATAGCAGTGATCCAGGGTGGGCTCTGGCGCGACCGACCCACCATGTTTTGAGCCCTGAGCCTGGCCTCAAGACGGTTTACTTGTGGGTGCGGACTGCAAGTGGGGCCATTAATCCCGGACAGCCCCCATCTCGTGCAGATGTTTATCTGACGCCAAGCGCAATCACTGTGGGGCCGGTAGCTGACGGTTGCCCACGCGCGACCGGTGGATTGTGTTTGTACCACGGCGCCGATGCCCTCCAAGCCGCGGTGGACGACGCCGTCTCTGGAGATGTGATTTGGCTCTATGAGGGACGCTTTTCGGGGTCATTGACCATTTCGAAGCCGCTGGTGATTGAGGGCGCTCCAGGGGAGGACCTCTTGAACATCGAAGTCGGTCCAAGCGAAGGCTCCGTGATCCAACTGAACGCCGATCGCGTTACGCTCCGCGGTTTTCATCTCTTGGGGAACCAAGACTCTACGGCGGGAATAGAAGCAGGCCCCGGCGGCGGCCCGCATACTCGCGGCCATCTTGTGGAACGCGTTATCATGGAGGCGGTCTGGAATCGACCAGATCTGAATGATAGCAAGATGCCTGTCGCGTTTCGGTTTGGTTCCGAGACCATTTTTCGGAATTCGTGGATCTTGGGTTGGTGGAGCGGGGCTTCTTTTCGGGGAAACAGCAGCACTCCTGTCCGGAACGCGTACTTCGTTCACAACACCGTGGTCACCCCAGAACCTCAGTTTGTGAACCTTGGTGCGACGGAACACTTGGTGGTTGCCAACAACATCTTCCTCAACTTCAATAATCCGGCTTTGGGTTTGTTTTATGGCGACGAAGATACCGTTGATGTTCAGATCGAAAATAACCTCGTCTTTGGTTCACGTGGATTTGTTGGCTCGGCTCTTCCTCTGGGGATCAACAACCGCGTAGTCGATCCCAGGCTTGTGAATATGAACGACCCCCGACCCGGTGTGGGGAGTCCAGCCATTGATGGAGGGAGGATTCTGGCTGAGGCCGGAAGCGTCGATCTTTGGGGACAGAGTCGTCGGGTTGGTTTGCCAGATGTAGGGGCCATCGAATTGCAGGGTGCTTCCCCGCCCGAAGTGCTTGGCCAAAAGGTCCGGATCGGTACCGTGGAGTTGGGCTGCCCTGCGGCTCAGGGGACAAGATGTGATTTCTTTCATCGTTCGGGTGATGCGCCCGTTTTGCGGCGCGCCCTCAAGGCCGCGCATCCTGGGTCGACGCTGATGCTCTTCAGTGATGACGGGGGCGTGGCGCGTTATCGTGTGGGTTCGGGGAGTTCGATACCGGACGAGCGAGACTATACGATCGACCGAACGTTGACTCTTCGGCGTGCCGAGACAGAGCCCCCCCAAACGGTTGTTCTCGATGAAGAAGGTGTGCAAGTGGTGGGGGCTGACGATGTTGCTTTCGTAGGGCTTCATTTCGACCTCACGAGCATTACCCGCAATGCGGTATGGTTTCATGGCGGCGACGGGGGGGACGCCGACCATCCGTTTGCCGCGCTTCGCGGCCGCGTTGAAAGATGTATGGCCGAAAACACCTGGGTCGGGGGAGCCAACGCGGCGTTTCATATGGGGCCGGAGGGGCAGGTGCTTTCTAGCGCCGTGTTCGGTCTATTCCGTGCATTTGCGTCGACATCTGCTCGGGATGTGCGCGTGATAGGGAATTCGTTTCGGCCGAAGTGGCGTAGTTTTCAAGGAAATACCCAGGCTTTTACTCTTAGGGGGGCGCAGAATTTCATCGCGGCCAACAATGTGATCGATCTGCGGTTCGCAGAAAATGCCGGCGGCCGCCTCCCCGCCGCAACCGACCAGAACACCATAGGGTCGGTTTTTGTCTCCAACCAGTTCTACGGACTGGATGAGGTGCGGGTTGGGAGTGTCATCATCCGAACTGGAGCAAGTACGCCACCGGGGTCGAACTGCGTGATCGCCGCCGACGGAAGCCCGCTTTCGGGCTCGCTTCCATCGGCTGCTCGATGCTCCGGTGTAGATCCACTCCTGGACGGTGATTTTCGGCCCCAAGTCAGTCCCGTCATCTCGCCGGTGGTGGGGGCCGCAGACATGGTTTATGAAGGGGGCGATCTCGATTTGTTTGATCAACCGAGAGTCTCAGGCGGACGGCTTGATGTGGGTGCCGTGCAAGCCGAGCCTTAAGCCGTGACCGCGCCCGGCCACGGTTTTACGCCCACGGCCCCTCGGTTACCCAAAGCGCGACGGAAATGGCACAGGTGTACCATACTTGGGACAATCCGAAGGGTGGCGCAGAGCACCAAAAGGAGAACTATCCGCGTGATTCCAGGTAGTAGCGTCGCTTGGCCGCACATTTTTCTCGGGGCACGGAACTTGCTTTTTATGGGCCCGTTATGACGACCACGCGTTGCAGGACCGCAACATCGAAAACAACCCTTTTCCAAAAGGACATGATGGGTCGAGCCCCACGGTTCGGTTCAGGTTTGAAACTGGGAGCACTCATGGTCGGGCTATCCATCGCCCATCTGGGCTGCTCTGAGACCAACAAACCGCTAGAGGCATCTCATCCCGTCGACGACAGCAAACGATGCCCTTCTGAAGATACAACCGAAGTCGATGAAATCTTCGATGATTCGTCTCCTACAAGCACCGGCTTGCCTGGAGACCTGTCCATTCTCACACCCATCCCTCATCAAAAGCTGATTGTAGAAGAAGAGGGCGGAACCTTCCCCATTCGCTGGTCCAAGGTCCCGTATGCTACTGAGTACCTGGTTCGCATTGTCGCCGACGGCGGTTCAATGCTCCACTATAGCCACGTGCCCTCCACGGTCAACGAGCTCTCGCTGACCGTGAAAACCTTCAAAAATGGCAAAACTCGGGCGACGCTTTCTCCCGATGGGCCGACCTTTGTCTCGGATCGCCTTCACCTCGACCAGCCGGGCGCAGCAAGCCTAGCTCAGCTTACGGTGCAAGCCACCTTCGAAGGTGGCGGAGGCGTCAGATCTATTTCGGTACCGTTTGTGATGGTCACTGCAGGAAAGAAGCTGTCGGAGCCGGTTCCCTTAGGTGTCTTCCGCCAAGATCCGAGAACCGGGGAGGTCAAAAGCGAATCTACCATTTTTATAGAACTCGATTCGGAGGGTCCGCTTCCCGATGAGCTTACGGCATACGTATATGATTTGAAAGAGGGTTGGCTCAGTCCAGAGATCGACGAAAAAAATATTCACTTTTTCACCCTCGGGACTCAACAGTTTGGAGAAATCGAAACACCCGGCTTTTTGTACGGTACCCGACTCACAACCGTCGGTGTTCGAATGTCAGGGACTGATCGATGGAACCGTACGACCGACCTTCTTAAGTAGTACGCAAAGGATATTTTTGCCGCCAGAAAGAAGCGGCCTCAGGGAAAGGAAATTCCATGAACAAGCCCAATACCAAAGTATATCTCTCCTCTCTTATCGTTAGTGCGGTCTATGTTGCCGCCGCCTTGTTGGTTGCGCCCGTGGCTGTCGCCCAATCAGGCGATGACAAGGATCCTTCCGCAGTCCCCTCAGATCCGTCGCACGCAAACGCGCAGGTTAACGATGCGACCGGTGGGTTTCAAACCATTGTTCCTTTTAAGGTTCCAGCCTATAGAGGACTGGAGCCCGAGCTTGGATTACGCTACTCGTCCATGACCAAGAGCAATGGTTGGGCGGGGCGTGAGTTTCAACTCATGGGGATGTCCTTCATCAAACGAAGTGCACCTCGTGGCGGTGTGCCTCGTTATGACGACAAGGATATCTACTACTTGGACGGCCAAGAACTTATCCCCTATGACAAACTGGGCGGACACTTTGCCACCAAAATACAAAGCTACTTCCGTATTCGAAAAGATGTACCGCAGGCGGGACATTGGCTGGTCGAGCTCCCGGACGGCACCCGGCGGACGTATGTACCGGTGCTCTCAACCGATGCCGGTATCCCCTATCGCTGGGCGCTATCGACGGTTGAAAAAAGCGTGAGCGATAGCGTCACCCACCGAGTGGACTACAAATACAAAACCCAGGCAGGCCCCGATGAGGAAGCGTATGGTGAAATGTATGTGGATTCGATTGAGTACAACATGACCAGAGTCCAGTTCCACTGGGAACCACGCGAAGATCTGATCACCACGGTTTCTGGCGATCCGACACCACTGACCGCGGGGCATCGTCTCAGATCTGTCAGTGTTCACGTGAACGACCGTCTGGTCCGTGCGTATCAGCTGGGTTACCTGGCCTTTGACGGCGATGATCCGGAATCGGTGGAGGCACATGCCCAGCTCAATAAGCAATCCTTGCTGCATACCGTTCAGGAGTATGGTCACGACGCCGAGGTTGCAGTTGATGGAGAAGTATCAGGACCCATTTACACCCCCGCGACACGCTTTACCTGGGAACTGCCGCCTTTGGCTCTAGGGTCGTCGGATCGCTCGGCGAGCACGAAGGTCCCGGGTCAGTGGGGTCTTTTCGATGCCGACGGAGACGGCAAAGCCACCGTGCATCTCAAGAACTATACCAACTTCAACCCTTATGAGCTTGTGGACGACGGAGAGGCGTGGATCCCGCGCGACAAGCGCTATCCCCTGGGTGACTTCAATGGCGACTCTGTCATTGAGAGCTCCGTTCCGGCCAGGGTTGGCTCGATACCTGACAAATATAGGCACGGGTGCTCAAGCTTGTATGGTGACATCAACGGCGATGGGAAAACAGATTTTCTTCGACAGATGAGCAAGGAGTTTGGACTTTTTCGGTGTGTGCGATATCCTGTTTTCTTTTTTGTCTCCGACGGCAAGAACTTGGTCCGTCAGGGTCAGACGCCCTCCCTGGGAACCACCGACAACTACACCGCGGTCATGGCTGACATGACCGGTGACGGCAAAGACGAACTGCTCTCTTTCCCGCACTACAGGGATCGAGGAGGTCTGAAGGTCTTCGATTTTGCCCGTAACACGATGCTGCACTTGGGAGAGAGAGTCCCTTCACCCGCTTTTTCAGCTACAAGTTTTGTGGACGTGAACGGGGATGGCATTCAAGATGTTGTTTCCGGCTATAAAAACACGTTTTCTGTGTTCCTTTCAACCGGGCGCGATTTCTACTTCTTCGGGTCGTTCCCTACCGAGCACGAGACGGCGCGTTTTCGTAAGGGTCATGTCATCCCCCAGGCGCTGGCGAAGGACATGAATGGCGATAATTTGGCCGATCTTGTCTACGTTCGCAAGGATACGAGGGAGCTTCGGGTCCGGTTGGGGACCGGTTCCGGCTTTGGTCCCGAGCACGTGTGGGTCGTGTTACCCTACCGGGTGATGTCGCGGGCCATCCAGGCGGGCGATTACAACGGAGATGGTCGCCCCGACATCGTTTTTTATACCCATCGTGACCATGGACGAAGGTTCGTTGGGATGCCCTCCTTGGGTGCACCGCGTTATCGGGTGCGTGCCATGCACAACGGATACGGTGGAAGCACCACCATCGACTATGTCCCATCGACGGAGTGGGATACGTCCCGTCCAGACGGCCACAAGACTGGTCTTCCCTCGGGGATGATTCTCGATACGGTGCGTCGAGTCACCGTACGTGATGGGCGAGATACCACGCCCGAGGTGACTGAGTTTGAATACCAAGGCACACGCTACGACCGAGACGAACGTGCGTTTCTCGGGTTTAGACGGGTTGTCAAAACAAGGCTCTGCGGGGACGAAGTTTGCGGACAAGAGGTTCTCAGACATCGGCTTGTGTTTGGGAGCCACGGCAAACCGGAGAGCATTCGTCGATTGGATACCGAACGCAACATTCTCTCCGAAGAGCTCCACGTGTTATCCGAGTCGAATGACGGAGGGGTCATCACCCCGCGGACCACCAGCATCGTTCGCACTGAAGTAGACGGCAAAGATCGAGTACGTGCCCAGGTGACCGAGTTTGGCTACGACGCGTACGGAAACATCACCAAGACATGGGACAAAGGCCAAGAAGGAATCGATGACGACGACATCGAAAAAGAGGAAGAATATCAAATTGAGATGGACCCCGAAGGGCCTTACCGGATTCGGAACATGACCCGCAGAGTGGTCACCTCGGGCACATCGCTTCTCGAGGAGTCCGTTTACGATTACGACGCGTGGGGCCAAAAAACGAGCGAGAAGGCCCGCGTCTCGGAACAGCTGTGGTCGGAATCGCGGTGGGAGTATGACGCCTACGGAAACGTGACAGCCGCCGTCGATCCGGTCCTCGCCCGTACGACCACGACTTACGATGCCGTTTTTCATCAGTTTGCAGAAAGCGAGGTCAACCCCGAGGGACATATTGTCTTCCGAGAGTGGGACGAGCGCTGTCAATCGATTGTACGAGAAAGCGTCGGTGGGCTTGCTGGTTCTGTAGATCCCGAGGATCTGCCTGCGACTGTACATACCTACGACTCGCTGTGTCGCCCGGAGCTCACGGTGTCTCCGTCCAACGTAGAGACCTTTATCCGGCACTGTAGGATGGAGGAGGGCGCCGACAATCCTTGCGGTGATCCCAATCGACAGCATGTGAGAGAAGAGACTAGACACGGATCTACGGTGGTTTGGTCTGAAACCTACTTTGATGGCCGGCAACGGACGTGGCGTACTCGAACACCAGGCGGCGATGGTCGGATCATCTTGAAGGATGTCGCATACGACGGCCGAGGATATGAAAAATGGACCACGAAGCCTTACTACGAGGGTGATAGGCCTCGGAAGACAGAGTCTTTTTATGATGTCCTCGGACGAGTCACCGAAATGCGACTTCCGGCGCGTGCCGATGGCGTTCAGCCTACGCGAACATACAGGTACAAGCTTGTGACGGTTCGTGAGGGCGCAGAGGTCGATCCATCTCTTTTCGGGATGGTCCTATCCTACCGAGGCACCATCAACGAACTGGGGCACCGAATGGAGGAGCTCCAAGATGTTCGCGGACGCTTGGTCATGACTCGCCATCCAGGGCTTCGTCGGGTCGAGCGTGTTTTCAATCCCCAGGGGCATCTGGTGCGGGTTCGACAGGATACTTCTACGGTCTTTCGGTACGAATATGACCTTCTTGGCCGCCTGCTGCGCGAAGAGGATCCGGATCGAGGCGTCTTGACCCACGGGTATGATGTTGCGGGTCGAAAAACGTCTTTGGAGCAGGGGCCCGCGTCAGGACCATCGATCCGCAGGATGGAATGGACCTACGACAAATTGGGACGGCCAACCCAAATACGCGCCAAGCGACGACTGCCCACCGACACCGTGTGGGCGACCGAATCGATCAGCACGCTGGCTTACGACGAGACGAGTGACGACGTTGAGGGCAGCCACAACGTGGGTCACCTGACTTCAGTAAACGACCCCGCGGGTTTGGTCACCATCGCGTACGATATCCAGGGACGAGAGATCATGCGAAGCCGTCTGGCTCGGGTCAAGTCGAAGAGCGGTCACGATCGAGACCTTGGTCCGTATATCATTCGAACTCAGTATGATGGTCTGGGAAGGCTCAAGGGACGTACCTTCGATGATGCAGATGCGCTCACGGGCCTTGAGTACGACGACGCCGGTCGACTGCAAAAGATTCCGGGTGTGGTGTCTGAAGTTGATTACTTTGCAGACGGCCGTGTCAAAAGATACACCCAGGACAACGGTCTTGTCACCGAACGGTCTTTTCATGAGAGTCGAAACTGGATCAAGACCATGCAAGTCCTGGACCAGGACGGAGAAGTCATCGACGGATTGAGCTATGACTACGACGACGCGGGCATGATTGTTTCGGCTTCCACTCAAGACGAAAAGGACTCGTGGACCTATGAGTACGACCATGCGCAGCGGTTGACTGCAGCGCACCGAATCGATGATGCTTCTCAGTCCAAAACCTTTACGTACAATCGGCGAGACAACATCGCGCGTGCGTCCGACCGTTGTTACGCATATGATAGCGTCCATCCGCACGCGGTGACGAAGGTCGCAGATCGCACTTACGCCTACGATTCAATCGGGAATATGACGTCGCGCGACGGGGTGCCCATTCTCTACGATGTCGAGAACCGGCCCGTCCAGATCGGAACCGATCGGATGGTCTACGATCATCTTGGTGTACGTCGCGTGTTGTACACCGACGCGTCCACAACCCTTTATCTCGACTACGGCTATGAACACGTGCTGGGCAAAGAAGCGCCTTCCGAAGATCGTCCGTCACCGAAATGGACAGAAGTGAACAGCGGTGAAGGGGGCGTTGTCACGCTTTATGCGATTCCCCTCACGAACTATGACAGTCTTGCCATTCATGTCGAGAATACCTCTGGGGGCGACCTGCTCGGTCCGTTTCGGGCCGTTCTGACCGGTGGAGTCCAGTTCACGAAACCCGATGGGGTCACCGAAGAAGGGCACCCTTATAGGACCCTTTTCGACGAGAGCTTCGTCCTTGCAGCAAAAAGGCGCATAGCCCTTACGGCGCCCGTAAGCGGAACCGGCTCCATAAGCGTGCGCCTTGAGCAAGACCCAAATGGGCACGTTGCCAAAGATGATGGCCAAAAGAATGTGTATGTCGAACTTGGGGACGAGTTGGTCGCCAAGCGAAGTTATTCCGAAAAAAGTACGGCTGAGACCCTGTGGTTTCACAGCGACCTTTTGCACTCGGTTCGGGTCATCACCGACGCGAAGGGTGAGGCCGTGCATCGGAAGCGCTATCTTCCCTTCGGAGATTCCGTCGCATCCAGTCAAGATGAGAGTCCAAAAGTCGATGCGCATGGCTACATTGGTCAACTCGAGGATGAAAACGGACTCGTGTACTTGAACGCGCGCTACTACGATCCTGAGATCGGTCGGTTCATCTCACCCGACCCCTCCCACGTGCTTGACCAGGGGGTTGGACCGAATCGCTATACGTACGCCATGAACGACCCCATCAATCAGCGGGATCCGAGTGGCCTCGCTTCTGAGGACAAAGATGAGGAAGAGGGCGTTCGGGGTATCGACCGAGAATTGGGAGCTCTGGCTCAAGACGTCTATGGAACGGAGAGCGCACCTGTAGGATGGGAGCGTGTTCGAAACTTCAAGGATGATCAAACGGGCTTCTTCTCTGCGCTCTATAGGCGGGAAAAAGGTGGGCTTTATGTGCTGGCCTTTCGAGGCACACACGGTCTGTTCAAAGACTGGAAAACCAACCTATCGCAGGGTCTTGGAGAAAAGACAGCCCAGTACGAGACTGCTATTAAAGTAGCCAAGATCGCACAGTTGCTGGCACAACGAGACGGCGGGACCCTTCGGTTGACCGGGCATTCCTTGGGAGGTGGCTTGGCTACAGCGGCTTCGCTTGTGACCAACCAGGATGCAGTCGTTTTCAATCCGGCCGGTGTTCATGACGCCACGCTACGCCGTCATGGTGCATCTACCCAAAATGCCGACAACTTGATTACCAATTATATCGTCGGTGGTGAAATCCTTAATCTCGCACAGGACTACACGCCCTACCTCAGACATCTGTTGCCCTCGTCTGTGGGGCGTCGAATCTACCTTGACCCGGGATTTCGCTTGCCAGTCAGTGTGACCGGGCACTTTAGTGATGCCTATTTGAATTCACCGAGGCCCAAGGCTGAATAGCAGACCCACAAGACCGGGGGGAGGCACAAGGGTGACGTAAGTTGGCCGAGGGGTTGTACCTCGGCCAACTCGTATTGCATCTGAACGGATCCCCTTAGTTCGGGAATGGGGTGACCCTGAAATTATCGATGATCCATTTGGCTTTGTAGAGTCGAAAGGCGATGGTGCCCTGGGGCTGCATATCGTGGGCTTCGTATTGCAATATATACTGTCCATCGAGGTGGACAACAAACGTGTTCTTCCGAACGTCGATGCGCAATCTTTTGGTTTGCTCGGTGGGGAACTCCTGTCGGACGGTTTTGAATGCCGGCTCTTCTTCGTTCTTAAAAACGCGCAAGCGCGTTGGGGTGTCTCGGACGCTTCCGTCCGCATTGTATTTCTCCACCGAAAATTGGTAAAACGGCCGACCTGCTTTGCGAAAATGGACCGAGAACAGGCCCCACTGAAACGCTTCCACTCGGATGTCCATTTGAATGGAGAAATCACGAAGCTCAGAGGCATTGCGCAGCTCGATTTCGAGCGCCTTGTTGCTCCTGGTTTCGAGTACGAGCTGCCCATTTTCGATTCGAGGTGAGCCTTCCACGACCGACCATTTGCGTAAATCCCCGGAAAAGTCGTCTTCGAAGAGGACTCCGTGAGGGGGTGGGTCGCCATCTTCCGGTTTGTCATTGTCTTGCGGTCTCTCGTCGGCCGGCGGCGCAGTGTCTTCGGGCGGCTCATTGCCGCTTATCCGCCGTAGATGAAGGGTATAGGGTTGAGCGGCGGGGGTTCGAAAAGAAACGCGGCCGGCTCCCGACACGCGCCCCGCCGAAGTGCGTCGATCGTTCAGTGGGTTGAGCCAGACGCCTTCGTAGGTTCCGGCTTTAAGATTGACTTCGAAATTTCGGACCTGGGTGCTTTCGATGTAGGGTGCGAAGATAACGTACTCGCGGCCCGGATTCGCCAATGCATATGCGCCGTTTGTGACTAGGTCTCGCCGGGGTTTGAGGGCACCAAAGTTTGTACTGCCTATAAAGCGGTACAGGATTTTGATGTACCGCGCCATCTTTCGGGTGAAGACTTCTTTCCATGGCTCCTTGGGCCAATCGTTGTAATCGAGCTCGCTCCAGGCAAAAAATGATCCGTTGCAGATGAGTCGCCATGCTTTGTCGAGTGCCTCGGTATCGTCCTGCCCATTCTCTGTCCATAGCGGTCGGTAGTCCTCCACCATGAAGATGGGCTTCTTGAACTTGTAGTAGTGCGCGACCGAATCGGTGTTGCCCGGGTAGGGGCCGGAAGAGCCTACTTCAATCGTCGACATGTCGTACATGGCCCCGGAAAAGTCGTCGAGGGAAGATCTGTCCCCGCTGTTGAGGCTCTGGGTTGTGTACATGTGGTCCCATGGGTCGTATTGGTCGATCCAGCGGCCGAACTGGTCGGTACGATCTCTTCCGGGATCAACCTCCCAAGTGTAGTTCCAAATCATGTTCCAAAATGGAGCAAGCCTCGCCATCGAATACTTGAGGTACCATTTTGCCTTTTTTTCTGAGAACTTGTCAGGTCGAAGGGCCGACGGCACCGTCCGTTTGATCGCAAATCCTTGGAAGGGGTATACGGCGATGTTTCGGTCGGCCAAGTACTGAATGTGTTCTTCCACGCGGTTCCACGCGAACAAATTCATCCGGTCGGTATCAAACCCGTAAGCCTTGCTCTTGTCGTCCAGCCACAGACGCCAGTTCAGTTGTTTGGGGGTGTCGCTCGGCAACGCGGAGGTATCGTGGGTCGTCCAATCATTGATGGGAAGCATGTTGAGAACGAACATGTTGTACCCCTCGCGGGCAGCCTTGTCGTAATAGGCCTTGGCAAAGTCCCTGGCTCGATAGGGGAGTTCGCTCACCATCGTATACCAAACCCTTGGCAAGAAAGGCTTGCCGTCCGGGGTCTGAAGCCAGTGAAAGTTTGACTTCAGAGGCTTCAAGACGCCTGGTCGGGCGTTTTCTTGCACGGCTTCAAAGGCACCAACCCCCTCTGTGACTTTGTGTTCAAGGGGCCCTTCGAATTTCCACGTAAAGGTCCATCTCCCCTTCTTGTGCGGCATGAATCGAAGTTTCCAGATCTTGCCATCGCGCTCACCTCCGTTGTTCAGCCGCCCTGTTCCGTTGCCATCAAAGAACCCCCAAAATGGAATGGTTTCACCAGAGTCTTGGTGTTTAAACACCGCGACAAGCTCCACGTCTCGAAAGAGGTTGGTGCCCGTCGGATATTGCGTGGGATTGACGATGGTGGTCTCAAACAACCCCCAAAGCGGAACCTGCCGTATGTTTTTCTCGGGGATATTGATGGGGCCATCGGGTTCTGGGCTCGAGTCTGGTTCTGGGCTTGAGTCTGGTTCTGGGCTCGAGTCTGGTTCTGGGCTCGAGTCTGGTTCTGGGCTCGGGCGTGGTTCGGGGTCTGAGTCTGAGTCGGGCTCCTGAGGTGCTTTTGGCGTTTCGGTGCTGGGTTCGTCTGGGGTTTCGGTCTTGGAGGCCGAACCCACCTGGACGCCTCTCACAAAGAATTCCCAAACCCAGAGGCCTGAGTGGTCTTTTCGGGTGGATTTTGGGAACTTAAAGGCAACATATCTGGCGTTAAAGGGATCGAATCGGGCGGACTGCCGATGTTTGGTGGTCGGCGACGCGATGGGTAAAGACATGGCTCGCGTTCCTTTCCAACCGTCAAAACGACCGTTCCACGTTTGGGCATATTCGACCGTGTATGGATGGGGTGATTGGTACCACCGCAGCCCTTTTCCTTCGTTGACCCAGTTGACTTCGACCTCGCCTACCCCTTGGGCTTGTTTGCCCTTGCCGAAGTCAATGACGTAGAGCCAATCGTGGCCGGCGTGACCCCACCATGTCGTATTTGGCTTGTTCTGATACCCGGTGTGTTCTCGTTGTTGACTTACTGTCTCCCCGTTGTTGCCACCTTGCGGTTCCCACTTGGGCATATCTAGGGGACCCTGGGGCGTGACCGCACGTGCAACCCCCAGTGTCTGGAGGGGGCGCAGGGTGGTACCTGCGTTTTGGCTCACAGCCGACTCTTCAATTGCCCCGCCACAGGCCGCTGAGCCTAAAGAGAGAGCAATAAGGAGTAATGGGCGACGTGATTCAAAGATGCTTGGTGGAAGGGCGGTTCTTGGTGAAGCCTGCTGTTGCTTGAGTATGTTTCCCATGTTGAGGGGCTCCTCTGCATGGGGCGTGCCAACCGTGTCAAGGTGAGAAAAGTAGACCCCACGGGAGGTGGAGCGTGCGTTCTGCGCAACCCACCGCCCTGTAGGCTTGGCGGCCCTGTCATGGGCCTTTTGACGTACTCAGTCGGGACGCCTGGCGTGCGCGTCGGCAATGATGACGTCGGTAGCCTTTTCGCTGATCATGAAAACAGGAACGACAACAAAGAATCCCGGAATCTTCGGAAACACAGAGGCGTCAACGACGCGTAGTTTTTGCACGCCTCGTACGCGAAAGCGGCTGTCGAGGACCGCAAGTGGGTCGTTGTCTCGGCCAATTCGGGCCGAGCAGGAAGCGTGATGGCCCCAGGCCTCATCTTTGACAAACTGTTCAATTGCAAAGCGAGACGAGACGTGGGGGCCGGGCCAGATTTCGGTGTAGCCGTCGCTTCTGGCGATGATCTCTCGGACCTTGTCAACGCCCTCAACGACGGCGGCGAGATCGTCTTCGTCTTCTCCGTTTTTGGTGTTTCCGTCATCGAAGTATCGGAAGTTGATTGCCGGCGGATCTTGTGGGTTGGTGCTTCTAAGGCGTACCTTGCCCCGGCGATTTCGGGTGTGTGCTTTGAGCACCAGCCAGGTGAACAATGACCTATCGGCGGTGATTTTTTTTGAATAACCTGGCTCATATCCCTTAAAGAAGCCGGGTACGCCAAAGATAAACAGATCGGGATCCCCATCGGCTTGCCGGCTTTTGTGAATGAAGCCGAAGGAAACGCCGCCTGACGCGTAAGGACCGCCGCCTCCGTCTTTCCATTCGCGAAGACAGCGGTCTTCCACCTCGGGGTCAAAGCTGCAATCGCGAATGCTCGTGAATTCGTTGTTGGCGCGGGCGACGATGCCGACCTCGTAGCGATCTTGAAGGTTGGCACCCACCCCAGGCAAATTCACGCGAAGTGGAATGCCCATCTTACGAAGATGGAAGCGAGGACCGATGCCTGATAGGAGAAGAAGCTGAGGGGTATTAAACGCGCCGGCTGCCAGGATCACCTCGCGTGAGGCGGACACTTCTTTTTGCACACCTTCGGCTTGACTGGGGGTCAAAGAAGCGCCGTACAAATGCGCGCCTTCGAGATATTCTACACCCACCGCAATCGGTGAGGGCGCGGATTCATCAAAGAGGACTCGTGTCACCAGGGCGTGGGTCCGAATTGTGAGTGGGTACCCAAGGGCCACGGTATCCAAGAGGTACTCTCGAGTCCCGTTCCGGCGCCCCTCGTTGGTTGCGTTAGGGACCGTAAAAAGCCCTTGTCGTGCATCCCGAGCCGGGCCATCGGCATTCAAATCGGCATTGCTGAGACTCACCAGTTGACCAAATGCCCCCAAAAAACTGCCGCCCGCGACGGTTGCTGCAGAGAACACGGCGTTTGTAAGCGAGCGATCGCCTAGTGCTAAAGCCCCATTGACCTGCTCAACAGCAAGCCAGCCTTCGAAGCCATGGCCTTGTCTCGGTGCGCCAAAGCCAAGGTACTGATTGCGTTCCACCCTTTCGAAATATCGGCGCATGGACTCTGGTCGCCACGATTCATCTTGAGTCAGGTCCGCAATGTGGTCCCAGTCGCTTTCGTGAGGGTACACGGTCACCATTGCGTTCACGGCGGTGGAGCCGCCCAACGTTGCGCCACGGGGGTAAAGAATGCCTTGGGGTTGAATCTTACTGTCCCGTTCCTGGCGAGCCCGGTCGTTGTAGTGATCGACAAAGAAGCCCCATGCCAACGAGGGATCCTCGGTGGCTTGTGCACTCAACGCCGGAATGTCGTACGTGAGGTTACCTCCTGTGTATCCGCCGGCTTCAAGCAAGAGCACTCGAAACCCGGCGCGCGCCAGATTGGCGGCCAGGGGGCCTCCGCCCGCGCCGGACCCGACAACAATGTACTCAAAACCGCTATCGGATGAAGCTCCGGCGTCTTGACTCCTTGCGGGTCGGCCTTTGAAGAAAAGGCCCCCCGTGAGCAAAAGAGCGCTCAGAAAAACCCTTGGCCATCGCGGATACATCGTTACGCCCATCCCAAGGCTTCTAGCAGGTCGGTTCTCGAGTCGACAACCCCAGTTGTCTGTTGTCCTCGCGTGTTACGATTTGGAAACCGCTCCGCTCCCGCACATCACGCAAACCAATGCGGAAAGCTTCGGGGTGAGGCCGAGACGGCGGTTTAGGGCTCGTGGATGGGATCAGAGGCATCGACGAAGTGGACTTCCTCGAACAGACCGACTCCTTCATCTATTTTGAAGGTTCGCTCTTGGCCCGGCTTGGTCCGAAAATCGATGCGGATGCCTGGCGCGTAGGCCTCCAGGGACCGAAACGTATCCTCTATGATTTCGTACGGGTCCGCATCGCTGGTATCGAGGTCGCGTCGGCTGGATTCGAACTCGATTTCATCCACAATCTCTTCGTCTTCGTCCTCGTCCTCGTCCTCGTCTTCGTCTGACTCTGTTTCGTCAAACATTTCTGGCGCGTCCTCCATGCCGTAGCGAAGGAACTCGATGCGTTCACCTTCCTCAAAAATAGCGTACTCTACGCACCCTGCAGTATCGCTGTTGCCGTAAAAAATGGCCGGAACCGCCATCTCTTGGGAGACCGCCTGGGCATCGTCTTCGGTTGCGCCGCATCCGGAAAAAAGATTGATGCACCAAGGTTGGATGATGCTCCAAGCGTGTCCAGCTATTCTGTATACTGCGTAGCAGTCCTCTGTAAGTTGAATAGCGTTTCCGTAGATGTTGTATTCGACCTCGGCGCCACGAAGTTTTGCGAATGCGTTGGCGACGTCTTTTGGCCCGGCCTTGACGAGGATCAGCGTTTCGTTTGTGTCGAAGGTGGCGACGCCCCGGGCGGTGCGCGTGCCGAAACTTCGTTCCCGTGTTCGGCCTGCGCTGTTTTTCGATTCAATCTGTGTACCGTGTTCGATGAGGCGTTCGCCCGCGGTCCCTTTGGCCCATTCACTTCCCACGAGTGCAGGGTGCCCGGCCGCATCCGTCGCTGACACGTCCGCACCCAACTCTAAGAGGGGTGCAACAAGGTCGTCATGGCCCAGAAGCACCGCCCAGTGAAGCGCGGTCCGGCCGGCGCCGTCGGGGGCATTGATGTCGACGCCGGCTTTGACCAAAAGATGAATGACCATCGGGCAGTTTCCTCGCGCTGCGTAGTGAATGGGTTCGAAACCCATTGCGCGTTCGGCGGATACTTGATCGCGAAGGCTTTGGACGTCAGCCTCTCGGTAAGACACAAGGAGCTGGCTTGTGTGCTCTGTGTCTCGGGCCTTCGGGTTGGCGCCCGCCTTGAGCAGTAATTCAACTGCGTCCACGTGTCCTGCTTGAGCGGCGACCATCAAAGCGGTGCGTGCGTGCCCCTCTTCGACGATTTCCTTGGCGTCGGCTGAGACGCCCTGGAGGAGGCGGCGGAGGTCTTCAAGATCGCCATTTTTTGCGGCCCCTATGAGCAGAGCCTCATCGAGTCCTGTGGTGTTCGCTTGGGCGGCCTTCAGCGCATTGACGATGTCTGAATGCCCACAGGTTGCAGCCACGATGATGGCTCTTCTGCCGATCGCATCCTCTGCATCGACGTTTGCGCCTTGGTCGAGGAGGAGTCGCACCATCGGTGCGTTTTCGGTCCTGACGGCGTGCATGAGAGCGGTTTGACCCTGGTCATCAGTCATATCGATATCGGCTCCTTGGTTGAGGAGCGTCATCACGCCTTCGAGGTCTCCCTCCTTGGTCTTCTCGGTCAACACCGTGTGCCTCCTTTGCTGGCGGGGCACTGTACCCTGCGTGGGGTGTTTTCGGGTAGGCCTTTGGTCGAGGCCGCGCCTGAAGGGGGCGGATGAGGTCAAGAATCCGGGACTTGGGGTCTTCGAGCTGTAGGGTGAGGTCGGTCTGTGGGTCTTGTTTCCCCAGTCGGGAATTCGGGACTTGGGGTCTTCGCGCTGTAGGGTGGGGTCGGTCTGTGGGTCTTGTTTTCCGTAGTTGCTTAGTCGTTTTCCTCTCGTACGATTTCCAGACGGTGGTTGAAGACGGTGGTCCCCATTCCGCGATCGGTCACGCGGAAGTATCGCTGGGTTCGGGGCACATGTTTTTCTACGGCCTCCGCTGATTTGGCGACACTTCGGCGTTGCAGGTCGAGGTACCGGACAAATTTGTACCGACCGTTCAGAGGCTTGAGGGCGTAGGTGATCGTATTGCCCTTGCCCTTGATGATTCGGTAACCGGCTTTGGTGCGAATCTGAATCGCGGTCGTGAGCTGGTTGTCTAGGAGGAACTTGCGCATCTCTTCTTTTGAGTACTCCTTGGGGCGGTATTCCAGACTGGGCGTATTGGGGTCCGGCGGCGGGGTGGGATCAAAGGCTTCAGGCGGCGCGCTGTGCGCCATGACCTTCAGAAGTTCCGTGAGCGCGATGCCGCGGTCAGGGCTCAGGCGGTAGATTTGGCGGCCGTCCACTTGCTCAATCAGATCTGCGTTCAACAGTTCGTGAAGCGTGGCGGCCAAGATGTCTTCCCAGGCCGGAAAGTCGGCTGCCCTGATAATGCAAGACCCGACCTGTCTCTTCATCCGTTTGGGTCATCAAGAGCCGGTCGCGCGAGCGTCGTGCCTGCTGATGGTTGTGGCTCACAACACCCAGGTTTTGCTCCGTGGTGTCCTTGAGATACGCGGCGCCTGTGCCTTGGGCAGATGCCAGGCTCAGCGCCGATGCCACTTGGGGGAATGCGCTCATGTTCAGCCCTGGGCCCGCATCCTCCGCGCTCTGGTTCAGCCACAGGGTGGCTTGTCCGTCGATGAGCTTCATCGTTGGGTGCGCCGGCGGCTCGAAGGCACCGGGGGTTGCTGGAATGGAGGCGCCTACGATGAGCTGAGCACGGTCTGAAGGGAAGGATTGATGTCGCGTTCCACCATCGTCGGTCGTATGTGCAGTGACAACCTATTCGACAGCACCGGTCGTCGAAACGGTTTCGGTGTAGGACGTGCTGCTGCTGACGGTTGCTACGCGCTTTGTGTTGCGATAGATGTTGAAGGACAAGCGTATTTCGTGGGGAATGGGCGCTCCGCTTGTGAAAAGTCGCGGAGCACGCCAGTGGAGGCGCACGAGGTTCCCCGGACACCCAGGCCTGGAGGTCGCGCGGAGGGTTGAGTGCTCGGGTATCGTCGAGCCCTGCCTGGCTTGGAGCTTGTGCGTTCCGGTTTAGCTCGGTGATCCAGTTCCCGTGGCTTGGATAGAGTACGTCGCCCGGTGAAAGGTCCACAAGCTGCTGGATCTGCGGGTTCCAAGCCCGGATCTGAACATTCTGGAGATCTGATACGGAGGTGGTTGATGAAACGGTGTGTAGGTTCCATGCCTTTTGCGATCCAAGATGAAGCCAGTGCCATTGCCAGAGCGATCTTCAGCAAAGATTGCATGTCCCCCCCCAAGGATGCTCTTTTCGAGCTGCTCCTTCAGATGAGCCGACCTAAAACATGCATACATCGGGGGAGCAAGAGGTCCTTCTAAGAGGGGCTTATGTTCTTTCTTGTCAACGCTTCGCCGCCTGAAACGACAGTCAAGGCGTTCTTGGTCCACTTTCTTATGCGTGCGACTTTGGACGCGTTTTCTGGGGCCTCGGCCGGCGACTGGTATTTTCCCGAGGAAAGGATTTCTCCATACCTTGACCACGGTCTTGGGTTTGTGAGCGGGGTCGGTTTAGGTTATCTGCGGGCGATGTCGAACCCTGGTGTTCAAAAATCTGAGGTTCTGGCTGGGCTTGTGGCCAAGTTGACCCAGGAGCTCACCGTTCTTTTGGCCTCTCAACGCCAAAGCCAAGAGGCGGCAACGCATGAGGAGGCAAAGCCCGAAAGCGACAAGGACACCCGGGCCACGGAATCCAGCTATTTGGCACGGGGCTTGGCGGCGCGCGTGGCCGATCTCCAGGCAGAGCTTGGTCGACTGGAGTCTTTGCGTCTCAGGACATTTGATGATGACGCGCCGATTGCTTTGACGGCATGGGTGACGCTCGAAGATGAGGAAGGTGGGCGAACCCACACGTTTGTTGCGCCTGCGGGCGGGGGGACCAAGTTGACTCTTGGGGCACGGACCATCGCTGTCGTCACCCCGGGTTCTCCGCTCGGTCGGGCTCTTTTAGGGAAGCAGGAAGGCGACGATGTGGAATTGTCGTCGCCGAGCGGACTGAAGTCCTTTTATATTCTTCGTGTCGTCTAGGGGCGCCACCTGGCTGCAACGACCCCGGGCAGGTGAAAAGGGGAAGCTTTGGGAACCGGTCTGCCCTAAAAAGCTCGGTTGATGTTGAGCTCGAAGCTGCCCTGGGTTGGGAAAAAGAGACCCTGGCCATCGACAAAAATGATGATGGTTTGCCCCTCGCTTAGGGCCACTGTCACCTGAGATTGCTGCCCGGAGTTGTTGTCGTTGCACGCCAGTTCTGGCCCATTGCATACGCCGTCCCGAACATACAGCACAGTGTCGTAGCTCGACCCAAAGGTATTGATGAGGTACGTACCCGCCTCGGGCGCGGTCCACTCGAAGCTTACCTCGGGGGCGCGGCTAGTGCCGAAGAAGGAATTGCCGCAACTCCCCACGCTGTTGTTGCCTTGATTTTCTGTTGTTCCGGTCGCCACGCTGCCTTGTTCGCCGTCCAGCACGACGTCCGCACAGCTGCTTGGTGGAGGCGGCGGTGGTGGCGGCGGTGGCGGCGGCGGTGGCGGTGGCGGTTCGGGGTCGTCGTTTCGGGCGATATGGACCACAAAGTTTCCGGAGCTTTGGTTGTAGCCGTCCACCACCACCACGACACTTTGTCCGGCAGACAAGGTGAGCTCCAGCGTAGACTGCCGGGAGCCATTGGCGTCGTCGTTGCACCCCAGCTCAGCGCCGTCGCAGTCTTGGTCAAGGACGTAAAGGACGGTATCGTAGGCCGAGCCGACGGTATCAAAACGGTAGTCGCCATCCTCCGGCGCTGTCCATGCAAAAGCCAGGTCTGGTGCGGTGCTTCCGCCCGAGCTGTTGCCGCAGCTTCCGGTGGAATCGTGTCCCTGGCCGCTCGTAGAACCGCTGGCGATCTCTCCGAGTGATGACCCCAGATCCTCCTCGATGCAGGAGGGTTCGGGTGGCGGTGGCGGTGGCGGTGGCGGTGGCGGTGGCGGTGGAGGTGGCTCTACACCGGAACGGGCGATATTGAGAACGTAGCTGCCCGAGCCCGTGCGGTAGCCGTCGACGACCACGACCACCCGCTCGTTTTCTTGGAGTGTGGTTTCGACGGCCGATTGAAAGGTCGACGCCGAATCGTCGTTGCACGCGAGCTCGGAGCCGTCGCAGCCTGGCTCTTTAAGATACAAGACGGTGTCATAGCCTGAGCCAAAGGTATCGAAGACGTAGGTGCCGGTTGCGGGCGCGGTCCATTCAAAGGCGAGGTCAGGTGCGCTGCTGCCCCCTTGGCTGTTGCCACAGCTCCCGTTCGAATCGTGTCCAGCGTTGTTGGTGTTTCCGGACGCCACCTCTCCGAGTGCGGTCCCCAGGCTGGTGTCGATGCAGGTCGGGGGAGGGGGGGCGGCGACCAGGTTCACTTGGATGCTGTCGCTTGCCACCGGTTGCCCAGAACGCAGCGCCTCTGCGCGCAGGGTGTGTGTCCCCAAAGATGCGTTTTCGGCGTTCCACTGAAAAACGTACGGTGCATTTCCATCCTCGCCAACAAGTGTGTTGTCAGCAAATACGCGCACTGCGTCTGCAGCGGAGTCCGCCACGGCTTCGATGGTAATGGCGCCGCGAACCAGGTCGGCGCCATCCGCTGGGCTTCGAATGGCGACGCTCGGATCTGGCGGTTCTCTGGGATCGATGAAGCCGGTGTAAAGCAAGAGGTTTGGAGAGCCGCTACGGACATCGTTGAGCACACCTTCGGTTGCGCCCTGTACGAAGGCATCCTCGACTTGGCTCGGGGAAGCATTGGGGTTCACCTCCAAGAAAAGCGCAATGGCTCCGGCGACGTGCGGCGCGGCCATCGATGTGCCGCTGATGGTGTTGTTTGCGGTGTTGCTCAAGTGCCATGTTGAAGTGATGCCTTCACCAGGAGCAAAGACATCCAGACAGGGGCCTACGTTCGAGAAGTTGGCCCTATTGTCGTTGCGGTTGCTTGCACCCACGGTGACCGCCGAGGCCACCCGTGCGGGTGAGGTGTTGCAGGCGTTGGCGGCAAAGTCATTTCCGGCCGCGATCGCATAGCTGACGCCGCTGGCCGTCGACCGCTGAACCGCCTGGTCCAAGGCTCGAGACGCCCCACCCCCAAGGCTCATATTTGCAACCGCAGGTCGAATCGCGTTGGCCGTGACCCAGTCGACGCCCGCAAGAACGCCTGAGTTGCTGCCGCTCCCGTCACAACCGAGAACACGCACCGCGACGAGCGACACCTCTTTGGCTACACCGTAGGCTCGAGAGCCGACAGTCCCGGCAACGTGTGTTCCGTGTCCGTTGCAATCGCCCGAGCCGCGGCCATCGTTAATCGCCGAAAAGCCACCGCTCGCTCTTCCTTCAAATTCGACGTGAGAAGTACGCACGCCCGTATCGATGACGTAAGCATGAACGCCCGCCCCCGTCTGCGAGAATTCATAGAGTCTGTCGAGAGGGCGCGACCGCTGATCGATACGGTCAAGACCCCAGGTGGCGTTATTTTGCGTGTCAGACGCGACCATAACACTGTCTTCTTCTACGAAGCTGACCATCGGGTCGTTGCTCAGACTGATGGCTGTCTCCCGATCCGTTTCGACCGCAAAGCCATCCAGTGCTGCTTGGTAGATATGTTTGACCTCACCGGGGTACTGCGCAATCAAAGCTTCCGTACGCACTGCCGTACTCTGGGCGCGAACGGTGGGCGTGTCTTTGTAGACAACGATGTATCGATTGGGGATCGGTTGTTCACTCTCTAAAAAGCGCGTGCCAGTTCCGAAAGTTTGTGTGCCCGCTTTGCCGCTTTCAGATGGTGAACAACGAAGAGCAAGTGAGGCTATGAACACTGCGGCAAAAAGGTGTTTGCGCCGAGACATTGATTTTCCTCCGAGGCTTGGGGTTAGGGTGGGTAAAGACCATACATCATTTGTTGCGACGCAAACATCCGATCCCCAAACGCCCTTTCCTTGTCCTACATTCCGGCACCTTGTGCCTTTCTTGCCCAGTCTCGTGCCATTCTCGCCCTCCATTCCGGCAGCCTGGTGCCTTCCCCCTCTATTCGGGGCCGTCTCGCGCCTTTGTGGCCGGTAGAGCGCACCCATTTTGTCCGCGGGCGCAGTCCTCTTGTAGGTTTGGTACGCTTAGGTGCGAGGAGACGCTGTTTGCTGAAACGTTTGATGCTCAGAATGTTTCGATTAAGAGCGTTTTTGCCTAATGTATGCGAGTGTGGTCGGGGCAGCAAGGCGCCGACGCCGGATGGTCCCCTACGCCGTTCTTGAGCGCTCTCGCAGCGGACGTCGATCGGCTCTGGACGCGACAACGGGGCTATTCAGGGTAAACATGAGCTGAGGCGCGTGGTCGGCAGCCGCGAGAATTCGACAAATCGACACTGCCTTCAAACGGTGGCAGGGAATGGCATATGAACAAGCGATGCACATGCCTATCTACTCTCGTTTTGGCTTTCTTGTTTGCCGCGCCCTTGAGCGCGTGGGCTGACTACCAGGTTTGGGTTTGGGCCAACAACCCCCGTGCGCCCTCATACAAGCCCAGCGCGCAATACATGAACAACCCAAGGGGTCCCGTGCGGGTCAAACGACGGGGGCCGGGGGAATACGTGGTGGAGTTTTCGGGTGTCGGAAAGGGAACCAAAAGCGGCGGGAACGTTCAAGTCACGAGTTATGGTCCGGGCAATCATTGGTGCAAGGTGGTCAGCTGGACGGGTAAGTTGAACGTGAAGGTCAAATGCTTCGATACCCATGGACGTCCCAAGGATGGCCAATTCACCGCCTTGGTGACCATGGCTGGTCGGGGTGGCCGCGGCAATTCACGCACCGTGGCCTACGCTTGGGGCAACAACAAAACGGGGAGCAGCTACACCGCATCCTCTCAGTACGCGCACAACTTCGGTCAACCAGTACAGGTGCGTCGCAATGGTGTTGGAAAATATGAAGTTGTTTTCACGGGCTTGGCATCACGGGGTGCCAAAAATGGAGGTAACGTGCAGGTCACCGGGTACGGTGCCGATCGCGCGCGATGCAAGGTAGAGCGATGGTCCCCCTCTGGTGGCAACTTGTCCGTCCGTGTGGCTTGCTACGACGGTGGAGGACGCCCCGTAGATGCTCAATACTCGGTTCTCGTGACCTTCTAGGGATTAAACAGAAACGCACAAGTCCGGATCCAGGCACGATGCGGCATTGGACCCTGCGGTGCCGGCTCACGTACTTCCGTGTACGCTCCCTTGGCTCCTCGGGCCCGGCTTTGCCTAGCACCTGGCTTCGAACTTGTGCGTTCCTGTTTAGTTGGTGCGCTCGAGTGCTGGTGGGGGCGAATCGGTTAGGGCAATGTCGGCGAAGTGAAGGGTCGTGCCGCCGCTTTTCCCATCTCCGCTTGGTTGGCTGAGGATCTTGAACTCTTTGATGTCGTGCCATTCAAAGGGTTTGCTTTCAAGCTCGGTGCCGTTCCAAACCACCCCCTGGTCCCGAAACGCGGAGAGCGGAACCCGAAAAAATTGCCAGCTCTCGCTCAAGTTGCCATATTTTTTTAGGGAAATGCGGTTTTCGACTTTTTGGCTATTGTTTTCGGAGCCGTCGACCAGCGCAATTTCGAACTTGGCGCCCCCGGAACCTCGGGCCCAAAACTGAAGCGTACCGCGCTCTCGGAGGCCTTGCGCATCCACCGCGGTTCCGAAGCCTATCGCCGCGCCGGAATGGGTTCTTGAGTCGAGCGCTACCCGCAGGGTGACCGCACCCGGCTGGGCGTTCGAACGGTCGAGGTTCGCCTCGGCATTGCCTTCCGGAAAGGCGTACAGGTAGTCGCCCTCGTCGAGTGCGCCGGCGAAAAGTGCGATGGTCTTGGTCTCAACGCTGGTTGCAGACTTCCCCGCCTGACTGGCGGCTGTGTCCGAAGGCGAGTCTTGGGCGCCGGCCGTCCCTTGAGGTGCATCACCTGGGGGTGTGTGCGCGCAAGAGAGACACAGAAAAGGGCCTAGGTATGTATACAAGAAACGGGCCCAAACGGACCCTGGCAAACAGATGATTCGTTTCACGGTGTGAGCCTATTCTTGGGATGATGGTTGTGGTCGAGACGAGGGTGCGCCCGTTTTTGGGGGGGCGGCGGCATAAGGACGGGCCTTGAGCGATAACTTCTGAAAGTCTCCTTCGGCGACCGAGAACCAGATGCGACCCACTTCACTTCCGCCCCGTTCGAGCGATAAAATATGGTTACCTGGATTCACGGCCAACGGCGCGCCGAGTGTGTCCCGGGCGATCACTTTCTGATCAAGCTTCAACACGTCAGCGGCATGAAGATTCAAGACCTGGATTTCCACGCTGGGCACGCGCTGCTCAAGCTCACTCAGCAGTTTGGCCACGGCCTCAAGGTGGGGCTCAAACCGCGTGTCCGTCGCTTTTTCTAAGAATGTCCGATAGCTTTCTGCTGCCTCCACAACCCGGCCCGTCTGAACTTCAGCACCGCCCAGATTCAGGAGAATGGCGACCTTGGGTGCAGTGTCGTAGGCTTTTCGAAGGGCCTTGTAAGCATCCTCCCAGCGCCCCTCTTCAGCGGCTTTGACGCCGAGCCGGAACTGCTTTTTCGCCACTGCGATCTCGTCCGAGCTTGGTTTTGCCGCCCGCGCTGGGGGGGCCATCACCCACAAACCAGCGATGCCCAGTAGCCCGGCGGTGAACAATCTACAGAGTGCGCTTCGCCCGTTCATCGTCTTAGATTACCACTCAGGTTCGCTGATAAACGGAACACCCACCCGCTTTTTGCGAGCCGTGGGACGCGACTTGGGAGGCTCTGCCCGCTTTTTCTTGGATGTGACGCGTGGCTTCCGGGTGACCGCGGCTCGACTGCGCTTGTTGAACGGCGCGCGCTTCGCGGCGGAACTCGGCTTGGCTGCTGGCTGGTTCTCCGTGGGTTTTTTGACCGCGGGGCTCGTTTTGGCGACTGGCTGCTGCTTGGAAGCGGGCTTCGCGGCGGGCGTTTTGGCTGTTGGCTGCTGCTTGGTTTCGCCCTGAGTCACCCGCGGTGGAACGGAAGGCTCCGCCTTGCTTGGGGCGGTGAGGTCCTTCTTTGGTGAAGCCATCGCTTTTGCTTTTGGAGCCGTTTCGGACTTGAGTGAAACAGACTGTTCGGTAAGATTTGCTCTTTGCCGGTGTGGGCCTCTGATTCCGAAGGCCACCACGAGAGAGGCGCATAGAATGAGAACGCCGAGACCGACCGCGATGGTCAGGGTGGCTCGAGAACCACTCCGATTTCGACTGCTCTCGAGCCTCAGCTGTTGGTCGCTGGTTTCTTTGCTGACGTCCGTCGTCAAGTTGTTCGACGAGTCTCCGGCGATGCCCGGAGCGAGGGGCATGGGTGGCGGGGCGCTCCCCACCCCGGGTGTTGAGGTGGGGACCGGCTGGCCGAAATCGCTCTCCTCGGCGATGGGCGGTGGCGCTTCGATGAAGGAATCACTTCCTTCGTACGCGACCGTTTCGACACCGTCGTCGGCAAAATGGGCCTCTGCGGCGGTAACTTCAGGGAAGATCCAAGCTGGTGGGACGCCACTGTAGCTTGCCGAGTCTCCGTTGATGGTGCGGAGTTCTGAAGCCTCGAGTTCTTTGACGACCGTTGGCCGTTCTTCTGGAGGCCGGCTTCCCTGGCTGGCCAAGGCATAACCCAGTCCCGAGATGGTCCGGCGAACTTGGTCGAGTTCTTCCCCGATCACGTCGTGGATAAAACTCGAAAGCGTGGAGGCATCGATGGTGCCCGCCTTGGGCATCGCTTTAAGAAGGCCCTGCCGGAACACTTCTGCGGTGGCCGGTCGTTGCTCGGGTTCTCGGGTGAGCGCCTTCATCAGCAGGCTCTCGAGCTCCGGCACCTGGCCTGGCATGAACTCGCTTGGAGGCTTGATGTTGGGGTGCCGTACCGTCTCCAGCAGCGCCAATTCTTCGGTCGACTCGAACATACGGCGCCGCGCGAGCATCTCCCAGAGGACGATGCCCAGGGCGTAAACATCCGTTCGGCGATCCACTGGCTTGCCGTATGCCTGCTCTGGCGCCATGTAACGCAGTTTGCCTTTGAGCGCTCCGGTTGCCGAGTGGCTGCTTGAGCTTCGGACTTTGGCCACGCCAAAGTCGATGAGTTTGATGTGCCCGCTGCTGCTCAGCAGCACGTTCTGCGGACTCACGTCGCGATGGATGAGATCAAGGGGTTGGCCGGTGGTGGCGTCCGTGGCCTCGTGCGCGGCGTGGAGCCCAGCCGCCACATGGGTGGCGATGGCCACGGCGTATTCCTGCGGGAGGTGCCGGTCTACGTGGGTCAGCTTCTTGAGGAACTGTGCCAGGGTACATCCGTGCACGTATTCCATGGCGATAAAGTAGGTGTTTTGGGCCTGGCCGAGTTCTTCGACGTGGACCACATTCGGGTGGGTAATTCGGGAAGCCAGAAGGGCTTCGTTGATCAAGGATTGGATCAGCGCAGGGTCGGTCGCGAGGTGGGGGTGTATCACCTTGATGGCTACATGCCGTGAGAACCCCGCCGCACCCACCCGTCGGCCGAGGAACAGCGTCCCCATTCCCCCCGCCTTGAGCAGCGCGACGATTTCGTAATTTCCTATTTTATCGCCGATACCAAACACTGCAGCCTACTTTGTCTCACTCTATCATCCTTCGTGTGCATGTGAATGACCAACAGTAACCGAAACTTTTTTTACGCGGTTTGGCGCGCCCCGACGGATTCTTATAAATCCCGAAAATGATACAAGATCAAGCGGCTGTAGGCCTGAGTGGGTTTCACCACGACCATCCGGAATTAACCTTATTATTGATCGATTCCCCGGATATCACCTTTTAGGCTATGGGTGCCAATTGTGCAGGGCCCGCCCCCCCTGAAGTCTCAGAATTTTTACCGATGCGGTCGCTTGAGCATCCGAACGCGCGAAAACAACCACACCCACCGACGGGGTCTATGCTGTGCGTGCAGCAAGCACAATGGACGACACCCCTAGAGCCCGTTGTGCCATCGATCACAAACGCAAGCGCTTGGATCTCGCGGCGGATCACACTCTGGAGCTATGGGTCATCTCGTTCTTTCAGCTCCAGGGTTCCGCGATCGGTGACCGTTCCCGGCAGGGGGATTCCTTCGGCGAGGGAGGTCATTGCGTCAAACAGGATATGGCGTTCTTTAAGGAGACGTTGCACGTGCGCGCGTCGCCGGGCTTTCGTTAGCCTGACACGAATCGCGTTTTTGGTATCCCGGGCAACGTGCAGGTAGCGGATCGAAATCACGCCCCCGACAGCGGCCCACATGCTGAGGACAAGGCCGGCCAGCGCTGGCCGGCTCGGGACCCTCGGATACATCAGGTGGAGTTCTTCATGGAGCATGGCTCCCAAAAAACCGGCGCCCAACCACGTCAGCGGAAAGAGCAGGGCGCCCAGCAACATTTTTATGGTGGCAATGTCTTTGCCCTTGGCAGCGAACAGATGGGCAATGCTCAGGATCAACAGAGCTGTGGGCCCATTGACCAGATAGCCCACCAGCAAAATAGGGGGCAGCAATAGATAAACAAAGATGAGTTGAAGCAACAGGATGACTGCCAGCCACCCCGGAACCATCTTGGGCGATTGATCCAGATGATGATCACTCAAGCCCAGCGCTCTCAGGTCCCTGTCGTAGGCCTCGACACGCGCGCGCAAGGACGCCACTCGACCGGGTTCGACTTTCTTGAGCTGGTAATATGCCTTGCGCACCCTTGCGAAACCGAGTGCAGTCTCTTTGACGTCTGGCTTTTTTGGGCTGCTCGACGCGCGTTGGGCGCGTTCGGCTCGAATCAGCTTTCTTCCGCGGTGCAACACTCGGTGGGTTTCCCAGTCTTCTGTTGCGTGTACCACTTCACGAAGGCTTCGTTCGATTTGTTGCGTGAGCGCGCGATTTCGTTGTTGCTCGGCTTCCTCGTTGGCGGTCGGTGGACTCGCCTCGAGGTGTTTGGGGAGTTCAAGAGGAGGGTGAAACCATACGAGGGCCCTTGAGCGAAAGACACGTTTCTTATCGTAATGAAGCCCAACGGGAATGATCGCTGGCGGTGGACCCGATTCTTGGGTCAAGGCTTGGGCTTGGTAATAGAGGCGCGCAATGCCCGTTTTGAGCGCCACAGGAAAGGGTTCGTCGTGACTGACGCCCTCCGGAAACAGCGAGGAAAAGGCCCCTTGGCCGATTCTGTGGGCCAATCGGTCTAAACTCTTGCGATTGGACGCCCTCCGTTTTTCCGGATCGGTGTTTTTCAGGTCCTGGGTGCGGTAGATAGGCACCACCCCCAAGAGCACCAGCATTCGTCCCAGGAGGGGCCAACGAAAAAGTCCATGGCGGGCGCCAAACACGAGTTCGTGGGGAAAGGAGGTCAACATGAGCGCCGGATCGACGAGTCCGTTCGGGTGCCATGAGACCAGAATTCCTCCGCGGTCCTTAGGAATATACTCTAAGCCTGCAATGTCGAGTTGTCTGAAAAAAGACTTGAGGATGATCCTGATCCCTTTGCGTACGATGCGGTAGCTCTTGGTCGGGCGCGTTTGAGCTTCGGCGTCCGCGGAGGGCACAGGGTTTACTAATGCGCATCAGATGGGCGCTGTCCAGTGCGACAACACGTTGACGTTCACGTCATGGATTCCTTGCGGTGCGCCCTGTCTGGCCCACATCTCATGACCGCACGTGGCCGGTGCATGGCGCTTTTCAGGGTCTTGTACGTCCAAACCGAGAACGGCTTCGTTTGGCTGACCAGGCGTCTTGAGGAACTTCCTCGGTCCGCAATGGGTCGTCACCGGTCCAAATGGAATCTCCAGGCTTTGGCCTTTCGGTGGTGTCATGAGCGATGGTGTCGTCGTCTGGACCACATAGGGCCGCTCCATGAGGGAGCCCATATTCGGGTCGATGGAGCCCCCCGACGGGCCGATCTGGGCCCGCCCTTGCTTGGAGTTGAGCTCAGGTCCGGGCCCCGCTACCCTGGTCTTCTGGTGGCAGACGAACGACGCGGAGCGCGACGCATTCCCGTTCAGCTCAGGGTGCGCTTCAAGGATATCGGACGTCCCCGTCAGACGTTCGACGAGGTGACCCGCGACATTAGCGGTGGCGGGATTTTTGTAGAGACCACGGTGGTGTTTGCGGTCGGAACTACGGTCGAAGTCGAAGTGGACCCCATCGGGCAGGGGCCCACCATTTTTCTCAAAGCTGAGGTGGTTCGGGTGGAAGAGGAACCGGGTGAATTGGGCTCCATCGCCACCGTAGGGATGCGGTCACGCGGTTTGGCTCTGCGATTGATGGATGCCGATCCCGACGCGCTGATTCGTCTTTTGTCTTCGGCGCGCCAGGGCGGCCGGGTCACCAGCGATATGCATGTCGGTGCGGGCACTGGTTGATACGCCGCCCGGTCACATTGGCATCGACATACCATCGGCCGGAATTCAATACTGCGTGTAGGGGACCATTTAGTCTCGATGATCCAACCAAAGAAGGAAGCTGGGAGCTCGGAGTTGGGGAAACGGTTCTCGGACGGTGGCAAGACCGGATGCAGCAGCCCAAGCAACCACGTACAAAGCAGTTCGTGGTGCCCGCGATATGAACACTGCAGGTTTGATGATCGCTGGATTTGGCGTTTGGCTTGGGTCCCCAGAGTTTGATCCAAAGGGCAAGATACGTCTTTCTGTTGAAGGCGCAGTCATCGTGGCTAAGGTTGTCGAAATGGATGACACAAACGCTACGAACAGAAATCCTCCACGGGTGGCCCTCGAGGTCAGTGAGGTCCTTCATGGCAAGCACATGGGTCGATATCTCAATGCTGAGTGGGGGCCGCCTGAACCACCGTATACGATCCTTTGCGGGAATGACGCGTACTACGATCGTCCGCTCCCGGGACCACCGCTGGGGATCGACATGATACTCGTAGTGCAGCCAACCCATTGGGGCACGCCCCGTATCTCGGGGCCCCGCTATTCGGCAACACCAAAGAGGAGGACTGAGGCTCGAGCAAGAATTGAAACGCTCAAAAAGCGTTGGGCATCAAAGGAAGTTCGTAAGCGGAGATGGGATGCAAACAAAAGCGACCGGAGAAAAAAAAACAGAGCGCTATGGATCGAGCGCATGAAAGACCTGCCGTTGAGGCAGATGACGCAAAAAAGCGACCTCATACTTTATCTCCGAGTTGTTCGAGCAGCGTCACACTCGACGCAGCCCCACTTCAAACGCCTGAGAACCCTCAAGGGGCCAAAAAGGCGACCGTGGCTTTTGCCTGCCTTCCCCTTCTTCTTTGGCAAAAAGGGTGAAACCTTCTTAGTGTTTTTTGAGGCAAAGGCCTTCGGAACGAAGGGCCGCACGACCTATAGGTTGCTCTCAACGAGGCAACCCGTAGTACGCGCTACGCGCAGCAGCCTTGCGACGGTGCGTAGCGCTCTTTAGTCTCGCGGCAATTCAACCGTGACCAACTTGGGCACGAAGGCGCCAGCTCTTGACCACTGGTCCGCAACTTTCCAAAAATGCCATTTTGTCGTGGATGAAAAACGTGGGTGTGTTTCCGAATGGGGTGGCCCTCGAACCTGTTGCTTGACCCAGGCCAGAGTTGGATTGCCAAGAAAGCAAAGGGGCCATCGTACGCGGTCGAGACATGACAGTGATCTCGATAGTTGTAGACTTATCCCGGATGACGACTCCTAAAAAACGTTTTTTGGTTGGTGTGAGGCCTCCCAAAGTGATACTATAGTGTTACTAATGCGGACTGAACTGGTAACGACACTGAAACGGAAGGCTACCGAGCTTCTTGCCGATCTTGGAGAGGGGCCGATTTTGATCACAGAACACGGAAAGCCGGCGGCAATTTTGATTGAGGTTGATGCCTTCGAGTCGATGAAGGAACGGATCACGATTCTTGAGGGCATTGCTCGCGGCGAAAAGGCCGTCTTGGAAGGTCGGACAGTGAGCCACGCTCAAGCCGAGAAGACAATGAAACGATGGCTCGAAAAGTAACATGGGCTGAGCCTGCCCTTGATGATCTCGAACGCATCGCTGAGTATATTGCTCTTGACGACCGAGGCGCCGCATCGCGCCTAGTGCGCCGGGTATTTGACCGAGTCAAGGGGCTCCGTGCGCATCCTCATAAAGGCCCTAAGCCGAGCGAACTTGAGGGCCTCCCATATCGCTGTCTTGCAGTACCTCCTTGTCGCGTATTCTATCGGGTTACAAAGACCACCATCTCTGTGCTCCATGTGATGCGAGGGGAGCAACTCTTGCGGGCCGATCTCATTTTGGACCGAGATGTCGATGAATAAGGGCCTGCGATTGCGGGCTGGTCACTCCATAGAGTCTAGATGTCGCCGGCAGAAGTCCTAACGGTCTTGCAGCGGCTCTTTCGCCCGGTGCCGTCCGCGTTCCCGTTGGCTCGTCGGTTGCATATAGGCGATATTCGCCTCCTCGCGCGAACACCCCCAGGCAAAATTTCTCGCTGGAAAACCATCATGACTTCTGCCGGCGACATCTAGAGCGACCACAATATTGATCAGGAATAGAAACACAATTGGGGATCGGCCACTCAATCTGAATCTGAACGCGAATGGCCAGTGCGATCGGGGAGAGAACCACCTGTGCGCGACCACGACTTGCGAGCCTTGGCCGTTTTCGCAGAGGCTGTGAGGATCGCTACAAGTTCATCTGCTTCTTGCAGAAGTATAGCAAGTTCATGTCGGTGTTCGATCTCGACCTCCGGTTCCGCTCCGGAACAATTGACGGGCGATGTGTTTTCCGCCCACATCATCTGGCAGATCTCGTACGACTCTTTTGACGCCCCGCGCGAATTCCCTCAGTCGCTGAGAAATATCATCGCCCTTCATATTCTAGGCCGTTCTTCCTTGGCCAATTGTGTTCTCGTTTGCGTTGAAACGTCGGTCACCAATTGTGTTCATATTTGTGTTCAATAATGTCGGCGAATGACCGAAAGTTTCAGGCTAAGCCTACGAGTCCGATGCAAGCAAAAAAATATCCACGAAAATCGTTTAGCTCCGAACCTGTCGTCAAACAACAAAGAGCAGAGACCCCAATTCCTCCTCGAATGAAAACCGAAAGGATTCGCTAGAGGCCCCCACAAATCTTCTCCTCAGAGACCTCCAAGGTGCCGAAATGATCAGACTTTTCAATTTCGAGGCGGGCCCTAGGTAGATGGCGCTAGCGGCTTGATTCGTCGATGCGACGCATGCCCTCCATGAGGAGTCCCATGACGCCCGCGTTGACGTTGTCTTCGCTAGGGACTGCGCCGGGGTCGAGCCAAAAGTCGCCTTCATTCCACGTGAGCGTATGAAAAACGGCGTCTTCGCCGGTGAGCGGCCCTACTTCGGCTTCGTACACTTGACCGTCGCAAAAGCCGATCTTTCCTCGGCCTCCCCGGTGGTTGGTGATCATGAGGGTTCCGGAGCGGCTCGAGTTTGCCAACACTTGAAGCACCGTCGGTAGATTCATGACACTGAGCTTGCCGGAAAACGACTTTGCGCCCTCTTGCACGATGAGAAAGTTCGCAGCCATGAGCCTGGAAGCGAGGAGCCGAGTGAAGCGACTGGCCATGTACGGATTGTCGCGCAACAATTGGTCAAAGTCGTCTTTCATCAATGCAAGAACTTTAACTTCGCCTCGTGCGGCGACGGTGGCTACGCACGGTGAACCGGTCAAAAGAGACATCTCTCCAAAGCAATCTCGTTCTTTGAGCTGCGTGACGACCGATGAGATTTGTTGATCGGCGTAGTCTACGATTTGTACGACGCCCGTCTTGAGAATGTAGAAACTTTCGCCCAAATGGCCTTTTTGCAGGATCTCGTCCCCGTCGCGGTACGTTCTTTGGGCTACGCGGTGGCTCAGATGCGCGAGGACCGATGCCGGAAGGGGGCGGAACACGGGGACGGTTCTCAGCCAGGCAACCAGGCTTGGGATATCTCGATACTCCAAATCTGTCGTTGACGGGCTTGGAACCCGTCGAGCATCGAGTTGCCCCACGCTGAAGACCACAGGGTTGACGGCCCGTGGACACAAAAATTGTTGGCGCTCGGAAGGCGCTTTGATGGTGTGACAGGGGCTGAGGTCTACTTCGGCGAGAAACTTGGCGAGGGTGAGTGCGCAAACGTTGGATGAGTTTCCACGGCTGACGCCTGGAAGGTCGAGAACCATTTGGTCGCCTGCGTAAAAGAGCGGGCAATCGGATTCTTGCTGGACCCTAAGAACGATGTGCTTCACTACCGCGCATCAAAGCATGGCTCGCGTTCTTGAAGAAGCGTTTCGTGTCGTTTTACTCAAGTTTTAGCGTCAAGAGGAGTCCTGAGGCGGAAGCACAAAATGCTTTTGCAGAAGGCTGAGGGTGAAATTCCGCCTGAGATAGAAGCCCCTCGGATGGGCGAGCATGGGGGCGCCTTCGTGGTCGTGTCCCCATCGGCGGACCCGGCTGTGCGCCGCCTTGGGCCGAACCTGGAGGTATTGGCCACGCTCGCCCGTGAGCACGTTGACGTATCCATCCCCAATCAGCTGGGCGAAGTCTTCCCAGTCGTTTCTGAGGCGGCGTTCTTCCTCGGGTGAGGGACTCCACAATAGGGGAGTCCCGACTCGCCGGCCGGGAATGGGGATGGTCGGGTCGGCCTCGATGGGCACCCATAGGACGCGCTGAAGCTTCTTTTTTAGAAGGGATTTCTCCCACGAGGTGTACTGGAGCTCTGGGAGTCTCACCGAGCATACGTAGGTCGTTTCTTTCGGCTCACCCTTGGACGTTACGGGGAGGGTTTTGAGTTCTATCGCCAGCTCTTCGAAGTCAGGCATGGGCCTGGATGAGGCGGTGGCGCCCAACGCGGTTTCCAAAAGCCGGCCGACCCAGCCTTTGTTGCGACGGAAGTCCTGTGGAACGGGTTCGCCGATGGCCTGGGCGAGGGTGGCCAGCTTGCGCCCGGCGAGACGGTGGGCCCGCTCAAGAAGCTCGGCCTCGGTTTTCGGAGGCGTTGTCTCGGATGCGCTCTTGGGACTGAAGCTCATGGATGGCGTTCGACAAAAGTCTCTGCGAGCGCGACTTCTTGAGCTGGTCCGATGATGAGGCTCGAGCGCTCGTGAAGCTCTTGCGCTTCGACATCGAGAACGGGTCCCCGCCCGTTCGATGCTTTTCCGCCGGCCGCCTCTGCAATGAATGCCAGGGGATTGCACTCGTACAGCAGCCGCAGCTTTCCATTTTTGTTTCGGGCGTCGGCTGGATAGAGGAATACACCTCCGTACAGGAGGTTGCGGTGAAAATCGGCGACCAAGGAGCCGATATGCCGGGCAGTGACCCTCCGTTTTTCGTCATTATTCCGTTTCTTGACCTCCTCAATGTACGGTTTCACCCAGCTCGGCCAGTAGGGCTCGTTGAAGTCGTTGACTGAAAGCACCTTGGTCTTATTGGGCATTCGAATATTGGCGCGCGTGAGAAAGTATTCGCCGGCGCTGGGATCGAGGGTAAAAGCGTCCACGCTTGTGCCATCTGTGTAGACCAATACGGTGGACGAGCCATAGAGGATGTACCCCGCCGCAATTTGTTCTCGCCCCGGGCGAAGCGTGTCGCGACGGATGACCTCGCGATCATTGCACCGCCGATAGATGGCAAAAATGGTGCCGATGGAGACGTTTGCGTCGATGTTGCTCGAACCGTCGAGCGGGTCAAAAAGAACCACATAGTCGCCGGCCAATCGGGTCGGCACCTCGATCACTTCATGGGCTTCTTCGGAAGCCATGACTGCGACACAACCGGATGCATGGAGTACATCGACGAGGGTTTCATCGGCGATTCGGTCCAGTTTTTGGACCTTCTCTCCTTGCACATTCGTGTCGCCCGTTGAGCCCCATATCTCGATGAGCCCGGCCCGTCGTACCTGTGCTTGGATAAGCTTTCCGGCCACACCAATTTGGGTCAACAGCGCAGACAGTTGCCCGGTTGCGCCCGGGTGCCGGTGCTGTTTGTGCAGAATGTGTTGGGTGAGGGTGGTCCAAGCTTGTTTTGGCATACCTTACTCGAGGTTGGGGGAGTGCTCGGTCAAATGATGGTAGAAAACCGCGGCGAGGATTCCACTGAAGGCAACGCCGGCGATCGAGCCGAGAAAAGGTACAAACCCGAGCACGACGTTGACCACCAACAGAACCACCATGAACACGAGCGAGGGCGAAATGTTCTCCTTGACCAGGGCCAAGCTCTCTTTCATGGCATCGACCGCGGACTCCGTTCCGTTGGCCATGGCTTGGAAAGTGAAGCAGAACAGAAAGGCTGCCGCGAGTCCGGGGACCAAGCATAGCAGCGTACCGACCAAGATGGCCAGGCAGACCAGCAGCATCGCCACGAAGGAAGGCCCAAAGCTTTTGAAGCCGAGCCAGAGATCGTCCATGGTGGCGGTCTCGCCTCGAACCATTTTTCGGCAAGTGATCGCCAAGCCGAGCGCCAGGGGTCCCCCGAGGATTCCGAGGGTGACGAGACTGCCGATAGAGAGTGCCAGGGCGCCTACCAAAAGCACCACGAGGTTGTCCTTTTCTACTGAAAGCTCAAAGGATCGTTTGATGAGTGCTCCGAAGTCTTGATCGTCCGTGGGCATAGCGGTCTCCACGGGGGTTGTGGCCTGGCTGCCTGGGTCGAGCAAGTGATTTTTGACGGCGAAGGACCGAATCCGGGTCACGTGGTTTCCGTATTTGGAGAACGCCTTCGTTTCATAAGATGCTGAGATCACAAGATGATTTTGGATTCGTTGAGCCTCTTTTTCCCCCGCCCTCTACAAGGGGCCCTTTCGCTGTGGTGACCCAGCGGTGGCGGCACCAAACGGCATGGTGTGGGGGACCCCGTCATCAGAAATGGGGTTTCTGGTTGGGATTCACCACCAGGCACGCTTTGTTTGAAGACCGATTGCGGCTGAGCCGAAAAAGCGCGATCTGCAATTCGGCGCGCAAGCGTTCTGAGCGTCAGTCAGATAAACTCAAAAAACGAGCGGCCCGTGTTTTCAAAGCGAGGGCGTTTGACAGGACTGTCTGGTTGGCCAGTCGGGATCTGATTTGTCGCCCCGATGACTGTGATCCTGCTGGTCTCCTTGCCAGGGTGTGGACAAGACGGGCCGCCCCTTTTTATGGAGGTTCCGAAATAGGAGTGTCATGAACGCATGGGGCACAACGCACCGTTTGTTGGATGTTGCGATCGCGGGAGGTGGACCTGGTGGGGCCACTTTGGCAGCCTTTTTGGGCCGAGACACGGATCTATCGGTAGCCGTTTTCGAAAAGGCGTTTTTTCCGCGCGAGCACATCGGCGAATCTTTTTCACCGTCGACAACCGCAGCGCTTGAAGAAAGCGGGGCACTCGAAAAAGTTATCGACAGTGGCTGCTCCATTAAGAAGTTCGGAGGCTACTACGCATGGGGCAACCAAGATCCAGCGGTGTCACTTTTTGAGCACCAAGAATGGATGAAGGATGGAATCCTAAGATGGGCGGTTCATGCCAACCGATCCGAGTTCGACCGCATCCTTTTGGATCATGCCGCAAAAAGTGGTGCGGAGGTACACGAAGGTGTCGCTGTGGAGGGCGTATGCCGAAGGAAGAATGTCTCCCTGCTTAAGCTCAGCGATGGAACTGCGGTCCGTGCGAGGCTCGTCGTGGATGCGACCGGAGGCGTTGCGGATTTGTTTGGCCAAAAGAAGACTCGTCTTTGTCCTTACGAGGATATCGCGATTTGGAGCCACTTTGCCGGCGGACGGCTTGCCCAGTCTTTGGATGCGCCTTGGAATCTGTTTCGAGAACTCGGGGTGTCGGCGAGCGCCCACGTGGCGTTCGAGGATGGTTGGTTTTGGTGCATTCCTGTTCGTAGAAAAGTCTTGGGCCAAAGGCAGTGGGTGCATTCGGTCGGTATGGTGACGGATCCCCGTGTGCTTCAGCAACCGGGCAAGCGGTACACCGACCCGAACGTGTTTTTACAAAAGGCGCGGGAGACACCGATTCTGAGAGAGCTGATGGAGGATTCGAGTCCGATCTCTGACGGCGTGATGCGGGCAACCAAACGTTCGTCAACGAGCGAAGACCTCTGTTCCTATGATGATGGATGGATCTCCATCGGCGATGCGGCGTTTTTTGTGGATCCGTTGTTCTCGACCGGGGTCAGCTTTGCCGTCAGCCAGGCGGCCGGTGCGGCGCTTGCGGTCCGGTCGAAATTTTCTCAGGGCCTAAGTGGTGCTGACAAGCGGGAGCTGTGGCACGACTACAACATCGGCTGGCGCAATATCGCCGGACGCCTCTCTTTGGTCATGGCGCAGTGGTATCATCGTGTAGCCGAACACCATCCCAGCAGTGTCTACTGGCGGTCGCGGGCAGCGCCCAAGGATCCAAAAACTCGCCGAGACACCATCAACGCGCTGGTCGAACCCACATTCAGTTCCGATCTTGTTTTTGTGCTCAGCCGTGGGGCTGGCCAGGTCGAGGCGCTCGGAAAAACGGGGCCCCTCATCGAAGCTCTGCGGGAGCTCAAACGCAAAATTTCACCGCAGGCATTGCTCTCTCTCAAAAAAAGCGTTCGGTGGCGTGAAAGCATGACCCTCCAGGTCGGCATTTCTCGCTCCGCGCACGCGGTGCATCATTACGGTGAAGAAGAGGGCAAAAACCGGCTCAAGCGGTACTGGGCAGATCCAGTACAAAACGGTCACCTCATCCCGCGTCTTCATGACCGACCACACCCCTGTCACCGTGTGTACTTTGAGGGCGCCACACGGGCTCCGGAGTTCATTTTCTTAGAAGCAAGGGACCGTGCCTTGCCTTTGCTTGAGCGGCTTCGGACCGAATGGGTCGAGTATGGCGCACTTTGGGAGCGAGCGGATTCCGCCCAGCGCGCTTTCTTGGCCAAACTGCTTCGAGCGAACATGCTCGATACGAGGGACCCATCCGTCGAGAGCTGACGCGTTTGCGATCGAGTTTAGCTAGCTCAATTAGATGGCCGTGGGTCCGCGCTGCCCGGTTCGTATCCGAACCGCGTTTTCAATGTCGGACACGAAGATCTTGCCGTCGCCGATTCTACCGGTTCGGGCTGCGTTTTCTATGGTGGTGACGACTTGCTCAACCACATCGTCGGTGCAAACCACTTCGACGCGGACCTTGGGGAGAAAATCAACAACGTATTCGGCTCCCCGATAGAGCTCCGAATGACCCTTTTGCCGGCCGAAGCCCTTCACCTCGCTGATCGTCATGCCCTGGATGCCCGCTTCCCCCAGCGATTCTCGGACTGCATCGAGTTTGAACGGCTTGATTATCGCCTCGACCTTCTTCATACCCAACTTGGCTACGATGGTGTGCCGAATACGTCAATGGTTACAAGCACTCACGAGTCAGCGGGGGGTGGCAGTATGCTGGGGAGACCCGAGGCCTCGAGCAGGACCTGCTCGAGGGCCACAAGGGCCTCCTGCGCCTGCGCGCTGATGCGGTTCGGTGCCTCGTCAGGCGCCGGCCTTCGGACAATCTCAAGGTAGAACTTGATCTTAGGCTCGGTTCCGCTCGGGCGGACGGCGATTCGGCCGCCGTCCGCGAGATCGAATACCAATGCGTCGGTCGAAAAATCGGGCACGGGGGTTTCGTGCCCCGCGGCGTCGCGCCGGAACCCCTTTGCCAGGTCCCAATAACTGAGCGCGCCCAAGACCGAGAGCAGGTCAGGGGCACTTTTGCGCAACTTCGCCATCGCCTGGGCCATTGCTTCTTGACCCTCTGAACCCGAAAGCACGATGCTTTTTTGCCGACTGAAAAAGTGGCCCAGGCGCTGACGAATGGCGAGCAACCGATCGGCGAGGTCTTGTTCTTTGGCCTTGAGGGTGGCGACGAGCTCAACCACAACCAGTGCAGGGCCAATCCCGTCTTTGTCTTTGACCGCCGAACCGACCGTATAGCCTAAGGCCTCTTCGTATCCGACCATGAAACGCAGGTGCTCTTCACGCTCCAAGCGGAGGGCTTCGTTGGCGATCCATTTGAAGCCGGTGAGCGTCTCTTGATAGCGAACACCCGCCTCGCGCGCCAATGCTTGAAGAAGTCGGGAGGAGACGATGGTCGTGATCAGGAGCCGGTCTTTGCCCTCAGTGTTTCGAATGATGTGGTCCGCCAAAAGCACGCCGATTTCATTGCCATTCAGCACTCGATATTCGGTAGAGTTCTTGACGCGGAACGCGACCCCTAAACGATCGGCGTCGGGGTCGTTCACCAAAACCAAGTCGCTTCCAGTTTTTTCTGCCAGACGCAGCACTTGTTCCACGGCTTCTGGTTCTTCTGGGTTCGGGAAGCGGACGGTGGGAAAATTGCCGTCTGGTTCGGCTTGGGTAGCCACGGTGTGAAGCGTTTTGACGCCACGCGCGGTCATGGCTCTTTGGAAGAGGTGTGCGCCCACCCCGTGGAGGGGGGAATAGGCCATTGAAACTTGCTCCACCGGCGAGGTGGCGTCGAAGATCAGCTGGGACATCAGGGTGTCTACGTAGGCCTCTTCGATCTTGGGTAGGGTGCACAGGAGGCCGCACGCTCGCCCCTCCTCGAGCGGCCGGCGTTCGATGGCGGCCGCGGGGGGCATCCGGTCAATGGTATCGGCGATGGCCCGATCGATGGGGGGAATGATTTGAGCCCCATTGTTCCAATAGACCTTGTAGCCGTTGTATTCGGGAGGATTGTGGCTCGCGGTGATCATGATCCCAAGGTCTGCGCCCAAATGCCGGACGGCAAAAGCGACCAGGGGGGTGGGGCAGGGGGTATCCAGAAAATAGACCTTCACGCCGAGGGCCAGGGCCACTTCAGCGGCATCGCGCTGGAAGTTTTTGGAGCGGTGACGCGCGTCTCGTCCGATGACGATGCCTTGGCTTTTGGCTTGGGGGCGCACTTGGAGAAGGTAGCGGACGGTCCCCGCGGTGGTTCGGAGCACGTTGGCTCGGTTCATCCGGCTTTCGCCCGCGCCCATAAGCCCACGAAGCCCTGCGGTTCCAAACTGGAGGGGGCCGCAAAATCGGTCTTTCAGCGCTTTTTCTGCGTCGGCATCGCCGGAACCCGCTTGCTGAAGCAAATCCTCAAGTTCCTGCTGATCTTGCGCGTCAACGTCGGCTTGGATGAAGGCGCGAACCCGTGCGTGTAAGGGCGGCGAAACCATCAGGGCATCCCGAAACCGTCCTCGTCCGTGATCAGTTTGAGCAAGACTCTTCGACCCGAAGAAAGAGCGCGGGCTCCTGGGCGAGGGGGTGCTCCTGAAGGCCAAGGGTGCACGCTCGGTCGAGCGCGAATCGATAGTTGTCCTCGGCGCGTGACCGAGCCTTCAGGGATTTGTCGCGAAAAATGTCTGCAATGAGTCTTTTTTGCGCGTCGCTAAGCTGCTCTGTGCGGCGGGAACTCTGATACGCGGTGGCCACGTCGTCCCACGCACGCGCCCGCAGAATAATCGCTTCGAGTTGCTCGAGTTCGCTGCTTCGAGGGTCGACTTCGAGAGCAGACAAATCTCGGGTCGCGCCTTCGACGAGTGCGATGCCGTGCCCCAGCTCTTTGAAGGTCAGCTCGGGGTCGAGCAGCGCGCGCTCGATCTTTTCGAGGCCTTCGCCGATGCGCATTTCATGACCGCGCAGTTCGTCCCGAATTTCTTCCGAACCTTCGGGCGCACATGCCCCTACAAGGAAAACGAGGACCGGTACGATCCGGCTCAACCGGTGACGACGACCTTCACTTGACTGAAAAACGTGACTCACGCTCACCCAAAACGCCTCGGCCCTGGTCGGGCCAGGTCCCAGCGTAATCGAGAGTAAGCCAGTTTACTTCCTTCAGCCAACTCTGATTCTGACTAGGGGTTTATGAGGGTGGATCAAGTTCCAAAGTGGCGTAGTACGCGCGGCCGCCGCGGCCAATGACCACGGTGACCGTGGGGGCCTCGCGAAGGGCGGCGCACATCTTGTTGAATTCGTTCATGGTTCGCATTTCGCGCCCAGCGATGCCGAGCAGCCGATCGCCCCGGCGGATGCCCATTCTTGCGGCGTGGCTGTCGGTCTGAACCCGCGTAATGACCAGCCCTGAGGCCCGAGCGCGTACCCTAAGACCGAGCCGAGATCGACCGATGGCGGTGGCTTGCTCGCGGGTGAGCTCTCTGACGAGGACTTCCAGGTTTCGCAAGACTGGTTTACGCCCCTTGGCGGATCTGAGAACCGTGAGCGGCACCTTTTGTCCCGGAATGAAGCTTCGCTCAAGGTTGCGGTAGGCGGTGCCAGACTTCACTTCTTGGCCGCCGACGTCGACGATGACGTCTTTGGGACGAACCGAACCCTCGGCACCGGGGCTCTTGGGGTGCACCGCGCGGACGGTTGCGCCTCGCCGGCCTCCGGATGCCACGATGATGCCGGTATAGGCGGGGCGGACTTCCCCGTAACGCACAACCTCCTGCAGGACAGCCTTCGCCTGGTCCACGGGGATTGCGAAGCCAATGCCGGTGGCTTCACCGTGGATGGCGGTGTTGATGCCTATGAGTTTTCCCTCAATGTTGAGCAGCGCTCCGCCCGAGTTGCCAGGGTTGATGGCGGCGTCGGTTTGGATGAAGTTCTCGTAGATGCGGCCCCCTGCGTTGATGGAGCGGTGAAGCGCAGAGACGACCCCTTGGGTCACGGTGTTGGCGAGGCCAAAGGGGTTGCCGATGGCAACCACTGTTTCACCCGGCATGAGGTCCGCCGAAGTTCCGAGGGCGACCACCGGCAGACTCTTGGCGTCCCGAACCCTGAGAACGGCCAAATCGAACTCCGGGTCGGCACCCACCACGTCGACCAAGAAGGTGCGCCGGTCTTGGAGGGTAATAGAGACGTTACCCGACTGGGCGATGACGTGTTCATTGGTGACCACCAGGCCGTCCTTGTGGATGATCACTCCGGAGCCCAACGATTGCTGTCGATCGCTCCTTCGTTGGCCGCCAAAGAAATCTTGCCACACGCTGTCAAAAAAAGGTGATCCCCGGGCGAAAGGGTTGGCCCGCCGGGACTCGGTGGCGATGTTGACCACGGCCGGGCCAGCCCGTTCCACCACCCGCACGACCGGGGTTCTCCTCGGGGTGTTTTTCAAGGCCGACCCTGGGGCCGGCGTACCGACCACAGCCCACATTGCGATAGCCCAAACGTGCATGCCCATTGTTTGAGGGTCAGAAGAAAAGTCGAGTCAACCCTCAATCAGGGTGCGAAAGGCACTCGACATCGTCACGCGGTCGTAACATGGTACCTGTTTATGGATTTCACGCTCAAGAAAGTCCAAGAACATGGTCCTCGGCCTGGGCCCGTTGTGGTGGTCGTCATGGACGGCATGGGTATTGGCCCCGAAGATGAGAGCAATGCCATTCGCCTCGCAAGAACACCGGTCCTCGACCGCCTGCGGCGAGAGTTTCCGTTTTTGGCGCTCAAGGCCCACGGAACCGCTGTGGGTCTGCCGTCCGACCAGGATATGGGCAACAGCGAAGTGGGGCACAACGCCTTGGGGGCGGGGCGCGCGTTTGCCCAAGGCGCCAAACTGATCAACGAGGCCATCGCTTCGAGATCGCTGTTCGCGGGCAAAGGCTGGACCCAAATCAGCACCCGGTGCCGAGAAAACCAAAGCACCCTCCATCTGATCGGTCTTTTGTCCGATGGCAATGTCCACAGCCACATCGATCACCTCAAGGCGCTCATCGCCGAGGCCGACCGCGTGGGCATCCGGCAGCTTGCTGTCCACATTCTGCTCGATGGCCGGGACGTCGCTGCGACCTCCGCTCTTCGATATGTCGATGATCTCGAAGGGGTGTTGGCCAAAGTTCGCCAGAACCAAGAGCGCGACTATCGCATCGCCTCGGGTGGAGGCCGAATGCAGATCACCATGGATCGATACGGCGCGGATTGGGCGATGGTCGAACGGGGGTGGCGGGTCCACGTGGAGGGCAAGGGCGACCAGTTCCCTGACGCCAAAACTGCGATCCTGAGCCTTCGAGAGCAAACCCCAGGGGTGATTGACCAAGATTTAGCACCCTTTGTCATTGCTCGAGACGGTGCGCCCGTTTTCCCCATGAAGGACGGCGACAGCGCAGTTTTGTTTAATTTTCGTGGAGATCGGGCCCTCGAAATCAGCCGTGCGTTCGACGACGAAGACTTTTCGCACTTTGACCGGGGCGCCCGTCCCGATGTTCTTTATGCAGGCATGATGGAGTACGACGGCGACTACCACATTCCGCGCCGTTACCTGGTTGAGCCCCCCTGTATCGAAAGGGCACTCGGCGCGTATTTGGCGGCCAACGGTGTACCCCAGTTTGCCTGCTCAGAGACCCAAAAGTACGGCCACGTGACGTATTTCTGGAATGGCAATCGCGGGGGCAAATTCTCCGACGATTTGGAGGACTACCTTGAAATTGCCTCAGATCCTGGGGGCTTTTCGGACCGGCCCTGGATGAAGGCGGCCGACATTACCGATGCCACCATTGCCGCCATCGCGTCTGGGAAGTATCGGTTTATTCGCATCAACTTTCCCAATGGGGACATGGTCGGGCACACCGGTGATTTTGGCGCGACGGTGTTGGCCGTAGAGACGGTCGACCTTTGTCTCAAGCGGCTGCTGGCTGCGATACGACGGGCCCGTGGCGTCGGTTTGATTACCGCCGATCACGGGAACGCGGACGAAATGTACATGCGTTCGAGCACCGGGTTTAAAGTGGGGCCGTCTGGCGAGATAGAACCCAAAACCAGTCACACCCTCAATCCTGTCCCGCTTCACCTCTTTGACCCCGAGGGTTTGGGCAAAACGGTTCTACGCCAAGATCTCGATACACCGGGTCTGGCCAATGTGGCGGCTACGGCACTTGAGCTTTTGGGGCTTGAGGCCCCCGAGGACTACGCTTGTTCCCTCTTGAAGAAAGACTGGAGGACTGGGGATATACCCCAATCATCGCCGAAGCGGTGAGCGGGCTCACGGGGATGCCGCAGCCGCGTTCCGTTCATAAGGTGCGGAGGTGAACCGGTGCTCTTGCCCACGGAGCGCGATTTTTTGACGGTAGACGGCGGGTTGGGGCCATCGCTTGCCTTGGGCCGCGTGGCCGTGGGCGAAGATTGCTCGGGAAAAGCATTGTACCTTCCGCCGAGCGCATCTAGACTGGGTGAGCGAGCTCGACCCAACACTTGAAAGAGAGGATCGAGCCTTTGAGGGCCTGGTGCCCAAATAGCTAACCAACCAGGGGACGAACGATGACCGAACTCCAACCGATTCTGGCCGTTCTCTTCGTGGGTGCTGCGGTGGCGATCATTTTTCTTTGGCGAAAAATCGGTGGCCTCGAAGAAGCACTCAGTGCAAGAGACCGCGGGCTCCAAGAAAAAGGCAGTCAACTCGAAAAAGCGCGCGGCGAAGGCCGCCAGCGCCGCGATGAGCTGGAAAAGCTCCGAAAGCAATTTCAAGAAACGAAGGCAAAACTCACTCGAATCAAAAAGGATCAGCGATCTCAGGGCGGCAAAAAAGGTTCCGAAGGAGAGCCGGCAAGCCGCGATCGTGCGACCCACGTTGTGCGGGTCAGCAGTCAGGAGCTTGAGGCAGAGCACCAGGCAGCGCTGGACAAGCTCCGCGGCGAGCGCGACCGGGCTCAAGACGAGCTTAAGGCGCTTCGAGAAAAAGAAGCCAAGCGCGTGGCCCGGCAGGAGGCGGCGAAGGCGTCCCTTGCGAAAGAAGGGGCTGCTTCTCGGGCGCAGGAGACCAAGGCCCCCCTCTCTTCGGAAGAAAAACTCGAGGGCGCGCTGGCCGCGCTTGAGGCCTTCAAGAAGGAGGCGGCTCAAAAGGAGCGAAGCCTCGCCAAAGATCTGAAGGAACAAACCCAACGGGCGAGAGCGGCAAACAAACGTGCGTTGAATCATCAGTCCCTCTATCAGGTCATCAAGGGGCAACTCGAGTTGGTTGAGGATCGACTCGCCGTTTTGAAGCGGCGCTACGAAGGCGCCAAGGGGCCCGCCGAGTTGCTGACCGAGCGGCGCCGTGCGGAGCAGGCCCAAAAGGATGCAGCCGACGCACTCAGAGCCGCGCAAGCGGACGCCGACAAGAGCGGTGAGGCCGCTGCCAGCGGTGATGTCGCTGCCAGCGGTGAGGTCGCCGCCAGCGGTGAGGTCGCTGCCAGCGGTGAGGTCGCTGCCAGCGGTGAGGCCGCTGCCAGCGGTGAGGTCGCCGCCAGCGGTGAGGTCGCCGCCAGCAGCAATGGCGCGTTGCCTGAGGGGCCCGCCGAGTCCGTGGCCCAGGCTGAGAATGCCGGTGCGGGGCCGGATGGCCCCGAAAAAGTCGGAGCGGACGCAGGGGGTGCCTCGAGTGAATCGGCGGCATCGGCTGACCCAGGGCCGGACGCATCGGGGGATGGCAAGGCTGCCGGCGAATCGGCGGCATCCGGTGAACCGGTGGCCTCGGCTGGCGTTGCCCCTGATACCCCCGGTGATGCGGAGGCTGCTGGCGAATCGGCGGCATCTGGTGAACCGGCAGCTTTGGCGGGCGGTGCGCCCGATGTGTCTGGTGACGCGAAGGCTGCTGATGACATGGAGGCGTCGCGTGACCACAATAGTGGCCTGGGCACCCATGCCGCGGGGGACGATTCTGGGAGCGGCGATAAGCGCGAGCCTCCGGCGCGCGAAGCTTCCGCCAAGGCGTAACACACAGCCGTGAACGTGTACTGTTGAGGTTGCGATGAGCGCCCCGAGCCGCGGACCGAGCCGCGGCATCATCGGCTGCATGGGCCTGTGTGTTGGCTTTTTTTGGGCCACGCCTCTTTTGGCCGAAGATCTAAACGTGATCGTGTTTGGTGGAGGGTGGGGGCCTGAAGGTACCCAGCTTTCCATTGAGGCTCATGTCCAAGAGCTTGCACGGGCCCTTCGCGCTCAAAAGCCCGTGGTCTTGTTTGCCGACGGTGATCCCAAAACCCGATCGGTTCAGGTACAGTCCCCGGTGTTGGACCAGGCCGGGGCTATTTTAGGGACCCTCTTTGACCGACGAGACAACCTCCATGTTCTCTATCGGCCCAGCCGGGCTGGTGCCCACGCATCGGCGTCGAAGAAGGGTTTGGTTGATACCCTCAGGTCGGTCGTGCGTGGGAAAAAAACCGTGGTGTTTGGAGCCGGCCACGGGGCGCCCGCTTACGACGAGCAAGGCGCAAGTCTTGAGCTTTGGGGTTCTGATAGCCGCCTTGAGGTCCAAGAGTTGGCGAAGACCCTAGACAAGCTCGGGCTTCAGCAGCCTTTGGCGATGGTTTTGGGGCATTGCCATTCTGGCGCCTTTACCGACCTCATGTACGAAGGGGGCGATTCGAAAAAAGGCCTGGCCAAGCCGACTCGCTGTGTTCATGCCGCGGTTCCTGGGGATAGAGAGGCCGCGGGGTGCACGCCCGACATAGAGGATCCGAGCGCTCGCGCATACCTGTCGGTGATCGCTCGGGCTCTTCGAGAAAAACATCGGTCTGATTTCAACCATGATGGCACCATCTCCTTGGACGAGGCCCATGCGTTTGCCAAGATCTACGACCAGACCATCGACGTGCCGGTCAGTTCTTCGGAACAGTGGCTGGCGCAAGAGTTAAAAAACGGAGCCCCAAAACTCAAAAAGGCGAGCCTTAAGAGGCTGATACGTCGCGCGCGCCCATCCGAAAGGGCTGTTTTGGAGCAATTGTTGCCCGCGGCGTTACGGAAAAGCACGCCCCGGCAAGTGGAGAAGAAGCTTGCCCACCTCCGTGATGCGTCCGAGGAGGTCCAAAAAAAGATGGATGAGCGCCTTGAGGCCTGGCAAAAGGCCCGCCGTCTCCTGTTGGACAAGACGCTCGCCCGTTTTCCGGAGCTGGTGAATCCGTATCATCACGAGTCGCGGCGTTTGCTGAGCAGTGGTATCGAACGGGTCTTGGGCTTTGTGGTCCAGCAAAACGAACTTGCTGAGCTTCGTTCAATCGATAGTCAACTTGATCTGCTTGCTCAAGAGCGGCTCACCCTGACCAAGAAGGCTTCTCGCCTCGAAAGATGGCTGAGAACTGCGCAAGGTGTCGCCAACGAGGCGCGTTTTCGGTCTCGTCGGCGTCGAAGAAAGACAAAGATGCTGGAAGCGCTCCTCGAGTGTGAGGCTTTACAGCTTACGCTCGGTTCTCAAAAACATTCGGACTAGGTTGCCTCGGTGCCGAACGGTGATCAACGTCGTGACCGCCAAGGCTAAAGCGATGATTTCTCGTCGCGGGTCCAATACTGCGGTGGCGGCGACGAGGGTGGCGGCGCCGAGCAGCGAGCCCAAGCTCACCACCCGGGTTTTGACAAACATCGCGAGAAAAATGGCCACCGCCATCAGCGTAGGGATGGGGCTGAGCGCCAAAAAGACTCCGAGTCCTGTGGCGACTCCCTTGCCTCCACGAAATCTGAGAAATATTGAAAACACATGCCCCAAGACCGCCAAGAACCCCGCACTGGCGACCACCCATAACGGCTGCTTGAAGAGATAGGTCGCGACAAGCACCAAAGCCGCGCCCTTCACCACATCGAGAACAAGTGTCAACAAACCAAGCATCTTTCCCGCGGAGCGGGCCACGTTTGTGGCGCCGATGTTGCCGCTTCCTTTGCTTCGTACGTCCACGTTGGCGAAATGTTTGGCAACGAGGAGGCCAAACGGGACCGAACCAAGAAGGTAGGCGGACACCATTAAGGCAATGCTTATTCCTCCCTCAAGGCCGTGCATGGTACCGGATCAAAAACTTGCCCATGCGAGGGTTGTGGCAATAGGGAGTGCGGTGGCGAGTGCGGCACGAATTGCACCGAGGTTGTGCGTGTAACAAAAAGACACGCCCAAGACCCAAATGGTCCACGGGACCGCGATCCACAGGCCGATAACTGGCAAGGCGGAAAAGATGGTGGGTGCAAATCCGAATGAGATTCCTCGAATGGTCGTTCGCAGCGAGACCCATCGCCAAGCCGCCAAGGAGATTGCAAGCTGGTACACGATGATCAGCCCGCCGAAGGCCACCAAGGTCAGTACCCAGACGAAAAGAGCGGTAGGCACGAATCCAAAGGGAAATAAGTCGGGTGTGCGAACGGCAGCGGAAGCGGCCACGGACGAGTCCACCGATTCAGTTTTGGTCTCCTGCCTGTGTACAGAGTGCTGAGAGCGGTGCGCCAGTTGCTTCGAGGAAAAATAAAATGTCGCCGTTTCGACCCACGCGGGAATCAAGAAGAGGAGTGCCGCGAACAGCAGGGGCGGAGCCATGCGGTAGCCCCCCATCATCCGGAAAAAAACGCGAGGCTGGGTGATGACTTCTTGGAGGGTTCGAAAAAACCTGGCCAACAGGCCAAGGCGGGTGCGCTCCCATGGAGGGAGGGTTGCGTGGTCCTTTTGTTGGCTCCGGGCTTCGGAAGCTTGGTCCCACGGCGCGGGCAGTCGGTGCACCTTAGCGATGTGTTTGGCGGCTTCTTCTTCCAGCGCTTGGAGCATCTGGTTCTCGATGGTTTGTTCGAGCTTGTCGTTTTGGCTCAGGTTTGGGCTGGGTTCCGTGCCGTCGTGATGAATGGTGGCTTCAAACCAGGTCTGGCAAAAAGGGCACGCGATCCGTCCCGCCCCGGCGATCAGGAAGTGCTCTTTGCACTGTGGGCAATGAGCCAGCATGACGCTATCCACTTTCGCCGCCTCGTCCATGGATGGGAAGCGGCCGAAGGCCCGCGGGTGCCAAAAATTCCGGTTCCAGCCCACCGGGCTCCGTCCCATCGGGTTTAAACCCTTAGCTTGGAATGGGTCGCCCTTTCCGTCCCGCCGTCCTAGGCTCCCGGACGTGTTCCCCAGCGCTGGGCGTCTCAGGACGGATGATGGTTTCACTGGGCGGCGTGCGGGACCGTGCTCCGAGGCTTTTTCGGGGCGTCCCCGAGGCTCGAGGCATCGTGTGCCCGAACTGCGTTCCCGCTGGGGCTTGAGGGGAGCCGCGCTTTTGTTGGCGTGGGGGTTCCCGCTGGCGCCGATGGCCGCCCCGCCTCTCGCCGGGCCGGACCTATCGGCGTCATCGAGTGCCGAGAACGGGCTTCGGCTGAAGCTTGCGTGGACCTCAATCCTTCTGGACTACGAGCTGCCGGGCCATTCCCAGGTTGTGGGTTCTGGGCACGCAGGGAACGTTTTACGCCTGACGCTGACGTACCGTTTGAATCGCTTTTTGGCTTTTGAGGGAGGGGTCTTGGGACGGCTTCCCTTCGCCCACAACTTCTCCAGCGAGATAGGGGCCTTTCCGCTTTTGAGCGTGAGCCTTTGGCCTTTTGGAGAGGCCCTGGTGCTGCGGCTCGGGTCGCTCGAGACGAACCACGGTTTTCACCCCGCGCTTGTTGATGAAGCCCTGTACACCTATGGACGAAACCTCGAAGAACTCTACCACCGAAGCCTTTTGCCCCGGGCGAGGCCAGAGGTCGGCCGAGACCCGTTTCTTCCGGTCGAAAATGGCGCCCAAATTCAGGCGACTTTGGGTCCGGTTTCGGCAGACTTTTTTCTCGACTGGCAGCTTCTCGAGACCCGGGAACATCGCGAGAAGTTCGCGGTGGGGGCGCTTTTGGGCTACAAAAGTCGGTTCATCGATGCTTCGGCGCAATTTCGTTTGGTGCACTACGGTGGTCAACGTTACACAGCGGTCGATCCTTCGAGAAGAGATGGACTCGACAACAAACGACAACCCACTTCATTTGCGCTGACCGCTACGCCTCGGCCCGTCGATGTGGGGCCTTTTTGTCTCGAGCTTCCGCTTTCCTTTGTCGCTGGCCGAGTGGTGCAAGAAGCGGGGGGCAAAGAAGAACGCCACCACGGCTTTGAGGGTGGCTTGGACCTCGTTTTTTTCGACAGCTTGCGACTGGGGTATCGTTTGTGGCTCCCAGACGACAATCAGAGCCGCTTTGTCAGCGAAGATAGCGAGCCGGTATATGCTGGCCCGCGGAGTCATCGAGCTCGGGTGTTGCTCAAAACCCAGCATGGTATCGCGGAGCTTGCGGGACGTCTCGATCTGGTTTTTGCGAAGGGCGAAAACAAGGTGCAATACCTTACGGTGACCACCCTTCGGATCCATATAGAGAAGCTCCTTTGGTCAGGAGACTAGACCGTTAGGACTTCTGCCGGCGACATCTAGACATTAAATCGAAAGTGCACGACGTCTCCGTCGTCGACCACGTATTCTTTACCTTCGATGCGAAGCTTACCTTTTTCGCGGACTGCAGCCTCGGACTTCAGTGCGACGAGGTCTTCCCATCGCATCACCTCCGCTTTGATGAAACCGCGCTCAAAGTCCGTGTGAATGACGCCCGCAGCCTGAGGGGCTTTTGTCCCGCGTTCGATGGTCCAGGCTCGTGTTTCTTGGGGTCCTGCGGTGAGGTAGGTGATGAGATTGAGGAGGGTGTATGCGGTTCGAATGACGCGGGCGAGGCCCGCATCTTCGAGACCTACCGATTCGAGGTACTCCGTCTGTTCCGCTTCGGGCAGTTCTGCAACTTCTGCTTCGATGGCGGCGCTGATGGGGATCACCGGTTCGCCACGATCTTGGGCGAGGGTTTTGAGTTTGACGAAGTGCGGCACCTGGTCGGGGTCTGAGGCATTTTCCTCGGCCAGGTTGGCGACAAACATCACCGGTTTGCCCGTCAGAAGGTGGAGTTCGCGGCGGACGGCGTCTTGGGCTTCTTCTAGTTCGAGGGTGCGCGCGGGGTGTCCTTTGTTGAGATGGGCCTGAATCTTTTCCAGCACTTCGACTTCGGTGCGGGCGTCTTCCCCTGTTTTGCCCTCTGCCTTGGTGAGTTTGGTGGTCTTTTCGAGGCGTTTTTCAACGGTCTCTACATCTTTGAGGGCAAGTTCTGTCTCGATGATTTCGACGTCGCGCACCGGGTCGACAGAACCATCTACGTGGACGACGTTGTCGTCTTCGAAGCAACGAACAACGTGAAGGACCGCATCAACTTGACGGATATGAGACAAGAACTGGTTGCCCAGGCCTTCTCCTTTGGCTGCGCCTTTGACCAGACCCGCGATATCCACGAATTGAAGTGCCGTGGGGATGGTCTTTTTAGACTCATAAAGGGTGGCCAGTTTTTCTAACCGCTCGTCGGGGACCGGCACCACGCCCACATTGGGTTCAATGGTGCAGAAGGGAAAATTGGCAGACTCCGCGCCTGCAGAAGACATGGCATTAAAAAGCGTCGACTTCCCCACGTTTGGAAGACCGACGATGCCAATTTGGATCGCCATCTCTGCCTCATCCCTCCGTGGCGTCGTTACAAGCAGGAGTGGGTGCAGACGTCAAGCCTAATGGTCCCGTGGCCGAGCCGCTTTGGTGTTTTGGTCGATGCTTTGTGACTCACCCACTTGAGGCGCGTTTCCCGTGGCATTTTTTGTACTTTTTCTTGCTTCCACAATGGCAGGGGTCGTTCCTGCCAGGCGTGCGTTTGCTGGGTTCGCGTTTCGGTGCATCTTGGGGTCTAGGGGGGGAGGGCGGTTCTTCGACGGCGGTTGATAGACGTGCACGTGCCGCCGCAAGGGGCAGATCGGAGGGCGGCTCGATTCCTGATTTTTCGAGCTCTACAATGTAGTCCTCGAGATTTTCCTGCAACGCTTCTGAGGCCGCGACGTCGTAGATCCTTGGCGCCGGTTCTCGCAAAAAAGCGCGTAAGGCGTCGGCCACGACCGTCATCGCTGTTTTTGGGTCTTGGGTTCGGATCAGCCATGCCGCTTGGAGTGCTTTGGCCTCCACGGATTCGGGATCAATGCGGAGCGCAGCGTCCACATCGTCTTGAACATTGGGGCGTTTTAGCACCAGCCCGAGCCGTGCACGGTGTAGTCTGGGTCGGATCGCGTCCGGCGAAGTTGCTATTTCTTCCGTCAGTTGCCGAAAAGCGGCTGCCATGCCGATGCTTTTTCCGCCGAGCATGGTTGTTGCCGGCATCACCAATGGCTGGGGGCCGGGCTGGCCCATCTTCGCACGAGACAGAAACTCAAGCATATGCCCGGTGAGAACGCGGGCCGCCTCGCTGGTTGCCTTTAGGGTGTCTTGACCGCCGCAGGCTTTACACACCACTGGGCCCACAAAGGCCGGGTCTCCTGATGGATCCTTGCTTTGGGCGTCAACCAGTGCACGTTCAAAACGATAGGAGAGTTTTTCTTGGCAGCGCTCACATAGGAGCGTGACCTGAAGCTGATCGTCTGGTTCTTCCCCTCGCCGCTTTTTCATGGTCCGGTTCAGGGCGTCTTCAAGCTGGCTCTCCATCGGTTCGCCATGCACCAGCGACAAGATCACCCAGGCGAGCTCTTCGGGCTCTTCGCGGTATGCGCGGCTCTTCAGTAAGGGGAGAAGACTCGGATCCCCGAGTCGCAGCATGGTTCGCGCCAGTAGGCTTCGGGCAATGGGACGAAGCTGCCAGTAACGTCTTCCGATGGCCAGGGCAATGCGTTTTGTGCGCAGCCGTTGGGCGGTCAGCAGGGCGACCGCCACGGCGTCTTCCTCGAGGGGGGAGGCGCCTAACAAAGTCAGGACCGCGGTTTCGGTACGCTCTGGGCTTTTGGCCATCACGTCTAGAACCGATTTGATCACCGCGGGATCTTCTGCTTCACAGAGATTCTCTAGGATCTGTTGGCTATGCCCTTCTTCGACGATGGTGAGCACCAGGTGCTCTTCGAGGTCTTTTTTGTCGAGCCCTTCGACCAGCATTCTAAGTACGGGTCTCAGTTGGCGTTCGCCTTTTTTTTTGATGGCTTGAGTGACCTTGGCAAACGGGGGGGACGTCAAGTCTTGGAGCTCGAGGTCTAAAAGTTTGCTCAGTTTCTCGAGGGCGCCGGTTTCGGGTTCAAAATAGGGGGCCATGGCATAGATGGCTTCGGTGGCAACCGACAAAAACAAGGCTCCGGCGTCAAATCCCAGGTCACCGATGGCTTCGCTTCGTTTGACAAGCGCATCAAGGAGCGCTTGGCGTCGCTTCGCGAGGGAGGCGATACGCTCCAGAGTTGGCGTTTGAGGCTTTTTGCCCTCTTTGAGCGCGATGTTCGAAAGGCCGCCAAGGATGTCTTGGATGTTTCGCTGTTTGAGCGCTTTTTCGATGAAATCGACTTCATCTGGGCCCATGAGAGCAGGAATGATGCCTACGAGACGCTCGGTCGTCGCATTGAAGGCCACAGCGCCCTTTTTGGAGTCATAAAGTCCCGGTGTGAGCCCCGCAACCATCGAAAGGGCAATGCGAGCAGCGGGGTCCTTTGTGGAGGATTCTTTGGACTCCGAGATCGCAAAGCCCAGGACTCTACCGATAAGCTGGGCTTCGCCCGACAGAAGGCAAGCGAGAAAAAGGATACGTTTGCGTTCTCCTGCGAGGGCGCCAGAGCGGTCCAGCGCTTTGCTGAGGTAGGTTTGGGCCTCGTCGGAGCCGCTTGTCCCTAAGGAAATGAGAGTTGCAAGATACGTTTCGTCGTCGAGGCGGCCTCGGCTTCGAACCGCCTCAAGCAATTGGTCCGGTGCCAAGGTTCCGAGCGCTTCGGCCGCCGCTCCAGCAACTTCGGGCTCTTGAGATCCGAAGCGCTTCAAGATGGCTACGACCGCGCTTTGGATTTTGCGAGCCTCCACTGTGCTGATGGCCTCCGCAGCCACGCGCGGGTCTTCGTCGTCGACAAGCTTCAGGACCGCATCGTCCCAAGTTTCTTCATTGAGGTGTTCTATTTGCTCGAGTGCGAAAGAGCGAACCATTGGGTTTTCATGGGACAACAGAGGTCTGAGGGTGCTTTCGGACAACACCCCCTCTGCTGCAGGGGCTGATTCTGGTTCCGGAAGGCTGATTTCAGGGATCGAAAGAACGGCCTCGGGTCGAGGGTCTGAAGCACCAATGATGGGAATCGCCATCCGGGCGGCTTAGACGAGGGCCGCAATGCTTGGCAAGCCGACGATGGCTATGAATGGGGTTCAGCGGGGCACCATCCGGTGTGGTGGGCGCGCATTTATTGGGGTAACCCTGTCTGCGGGAAGTCCTCGTCGTCGCCTGCGCTTTCGGTTCCGGGGCCCATGGTTTCGACGCATCGGCGCGCTTCCTCAAAACGCTCTGGGTTCACGTAGACGCGGCGAAGGTGAATGGCTCCGGCGTAGCGGCGATAGAGCGGTGAGTACTCTTCTACGGGAAAGTGTCGCTGTTTTTCGACCAGGAAGAGGTCAAGTCCTGCTTCTTGGGGTGTTTGACTGGACCGGATGCCAAAGTACTTCGAAAGGCGGCCTTTGACCACGTGGGTTACGGCGTCGATCCCCTTTTTGGTCAAGGCGTATGCAATTTCTTCTGTTTGGTCGTGGGTGTTGTCATCGCGGTCGTAGGAGCTCGATGGGGCGCCGCCACCGACCAGCTCTTTTTCCTCGAAGACCAAACGATAGGCGTTCCGAGATACGATTCGCGCGGCCCACGGGCTTTGGGAGGCGCGGAGTTTGGACTGCAAAAGAACATCGTCCCACTCGAGGTAGCCTTCGATGTCGGTGGGAATGTCGAGCTCTCCGGTTCCTTCTTCGTACAGTTTTCGGAGCATGGCTTCATAGGCCGAAGGTATATGGTGGAAGTATACCGACATGAACATGTGGTATCGGCTGAGCAAGTAGTCTTCGAAACCGAAGCTGGCACGTGCATTCAGTCCGAGATGAATGCCGGCAGGGGTGTTCACGGGGAGCATGTTGTCGAGCAGCCACTCCATGTCGTAGCGCCCGTAGGGCACCCCGGCGTAGTACGAATCGCGCAGAAGGTAGTCCATGCGATCGGCGTCGAGCTCCGAGCTGACACACTGGCGAAGAATGGGCATCCAATCGTGGCCACGCACCACAAAACGACGTGCATCTTCACGTCGGTGCGGTCGTCCGGCGATCAGCATGGCGATGTCCGTAGGCCGGACATCCAGGTCTTTGAAGCGATCGGAAATGACGCCGGTGAGTTCGGAGTCGGTGAGTATTTTGAGCGTATAGTCTTCGTGATTCGCCAGGCGGCTTTCGGAGCCGGAGCACCAGTCGCCGAGGTTGAGGTCTTTCACCGGGGGCATGAAGGCCTCTGTAGTATGGGACAGCGGTGCATGCCCGAGGTCGTGAAAAAGGGCGGCCAAGCGTACAGTCTGCAAGAGGCGCGTGTACTCATCTTCTGAAAGGGCATAAGGGCGGGCGATCGCCTCGAACATACGTGAGGCGACGTGCATGGTGCCGAGGCCGTGGGCATAGCGGGTGTGGGTGGCCCCCGGAAACGCCAGATCCGCCATGCCCAGCTGTTTGATCATCCGTAGGCGCTGGTAGGCCCGCTGGTCCACAAGTGCGACTTCCGCTTTGGACAGGTGAAGGGTCCCGTGGATCGGATCTCGGATTCTGATGGGAAACTCGGGGCGGGAACGCATCGGGAGGTTTTGTCGGTCATTTTCAGTCGTTGCTCAAACGACTTGTGCCCGTGTGGGTCGCCTCTCTGCCGCCCCTGCCTCCTCGATACATGGTTTATACCATGTAGGTGAGCGTCCTCCCCGGCTATCATTCGCGGTTGGGATCCGCTACGCTGGGTTATTTCGTCTACGGGCAGCCCAGAGGCCCGAGGCCCCGTTGGTTCTGAAAGGAGAAGATCATGCAGTTCGGACCCACGGGTGTGGTCACGCGACTGGCGCACATTACAGATGCCCACATTGCGCCGCACGGTCGGCCAAACGCGACGCTGAAACACAAAAGCGTTGCGATTCTCAAAGACCTCTTGCGGCAGGTTCGCGAACGCAGCGTCGATTGCGTTTTGTTCGGTGGCGACAATATCGACAACCGCAGTCACGGGCGTGAAGACCTTGAAGCATTTGCGGCCATGGCCGAAACCGCCGGAAGGTTTCATTATGTGATGGGCAATCATGAGGCCGCTTTCCCTCGCGCTGGTCGGGTGTCGTTGCAAGACGTTGCCGTGCGCCTTGCTGGTCGTGGCTTCAAAGAGGGGCAGTACTGTTTCTCAGAAGTTGTAGGCGCGGTGCGGGTCATCGGAATCGATACGGCCTTGATGGGGACTGAGGGCGGCTACGTCTCAGAAGAGACGATGGCTTTTTTGGCCGATGAGCTTCGGTCCTCGACCGAAAAACACATCGTGGTCCTCGGACATCATCTTCTTTACCGCGCATGGGAGCCCTACGGTCTTCAGTCGTGGGACCGGGAGTACCTGGTGCAAAACCGGGACGCGGTGATCGCCCTTTTGGCCAGCTGCTCACGGGTGCGGGCCTATTTATGCGGGCACCACCATGCGTCGCGTATTCAGCGTATTGCCAGTCGTGGTCGAGCCGGCGGCTTTTACCACATTCTTAGCCCCTCTTCCGTCGCTTTCCCCCACGGGGCCCGCCTTCTTGAGTTTGATGAGCGCGGTATTCAGGTGACCCTGCTTCGCCCCGAGCTCGATGGCCTCATCGAGGAAGGCCGCGAGGCGGTGCTGACGGGACGTAAAGCACGCCGTTTTGCGACCTTAGGCACCAGAAGAGACTTTCTGGACTACATCGAGGGCCAGCCTACCGACAATCACGTCTTTTTGCCCTACGACCGCGCGCCGATCACCTCGAGGCTGGTTGTGACTTTGCCCGACGGTGATCAATCCTCGCCTTCGGCCGGTCGCCCCTCTGGCGAAAACGGATCCCATTCTACAGGCTCTCAGGAGGCGGATTCCGTCCTGCCTTCTTCTGGGCCCCAGCGTCGTCGCGCTTAACGTGTGTCTCGGGTCAATCGCCGATGCGTGGGCGCGCCATTGGCGTCTGCGATAGCACAAGCACGCCGATGGGGAGTCGATCCATCTCCTTTATGCGAGGTTGGAAGCGGGCTCAGATGGGTGGAGGCCACGCCACATCCCAATAGGGATCTACTCGATCGGCTCATGTCCGCGATTGGTGTCTTCGGCATCAACCCAGTCGGTCTGTCAGCATGCGAAGGGACTTGTGCAATGACTCCAACTGCTGGGCGCCGACGGCTTTTTCGATTTTTTCCATTGCGCCACGCCATGCGGCGAGCGCACGCATGAGTTCCTTTTGCCCGTGCTTTGTGAGTGATACGACACGTTCGCGGCGATCCTCACCGGAGGCCATTTCAACAACACCCTTGTGCTCCAAGCGAGAAAGATTCCGGCTGAGCGTCGTGGGCGACAGGCCACGCGCATGGGCGAGCTGGGCGATGGTGCATGGTCCCATCAAGGCCATGGCCACAAGCAAAGAGAACTGACGACCGCCAATCTCGAGGCCATCGAACGCCTGTTCGAAGACGCGCTCTACGGTTCGTGCGGCGCTCCCAAGAGCCATCGCCGGACAGCTGTGGGCAACCTGCTCGCAAAGGGCCAAATCGATAGGCCCTGGTCTCTTTGATCGTGTCATAGTGAAGGTAGCTCTTGGCCAGACATGGCCGAATAAATGATAAATTTGAAAGGATTCACGGCATGATACTTGGCGCGCAGACGCTGGAGGGTATCCGACCTAATTCGTTGTAGTTCTTTGTGGTCAGGATAGCTGCGAACGCCCAGGTCTGCGATGTCAAAGGCCAACGTGAGATCTCCCCGGTGGAGCAGGTTTTGAGCCGCTTGCTCAAACCGGGCGGGGTTGCTGTCGGTCAATAGGTCTGCTGCCCGTGCCCAGGCGGCTCGCGTCTGGGGAGCCAAGCCCGCTCCTTCTCCCCCCCAATAGCCTTGGACCTGGCGAAATGTGCGCTGGATAAAATGGTTGCGCATGACAATGTATGGCAGCGCTGCGGCGGGTGCCGCTCGCAGCGGGTCCGGGATAATATTTTTTGCGATCACTTGGGCCTCCGACCGCCCCTTTGCCATTTCGTTTCGGACTTCAGCCAAGAGTGACGACAATGCGGATTCAAGCCCGGCCATCGCAGCCATGCGATAAAGTTTCGTCAAGGGCGTATGCCCGTGCAAGAGCTGTTTGGGTGAGAGGGATCGGATGGTTCGAATGCTGTCGATGACGCCCTCGGGAGAACCCTCGTTAACAAACGGCGCGCCTAGGAACGGCATCAGTACATCGCCCACGACCAAGGTAGAGGTCGCCTTGTCTAGAATCAAGAGCGCATCTTCGGTTTCACCGCCGGTCGTTGGAATGAGTTCCAGTTGGCGCTCCCCAATGACTACGGTCTGCCGCGTTTCGACGACTGTTGTCGGATTCGGCGGTGGTTCCTGCCAACCGTCGGGCCAAAAGTTTCTCACACCTGGCGATTGCTTGAGCCTCCCGGCAACCTTTCGATGGTGTTTGTGTGCGATGACTTCTACGCCCTGTGCTGCGTATGCCCGCAGCCCGCCTACATGGTCACGATGCGAATGCGTGACAATGACGTGCGTGATTGGTTTTTCGGTTCGAGTTCGCAATGCACGAAGTGCTTCACGAGCGTTCTTAGGAGATGAACAGGCATCGATCGCCACGATACCTGGACCGGCATCGATAAAGATCTGGTCGGCGAAATCATAGCCTGAAGCCACAAAAACGCCTGGGGCCACTTCGTCTAGCCGCGGTGGCGAGCTGAACCGAAAACCCTCCTTTTCTGTCCAGGCGGCGGTATCGAAGAAGACGGGGCGATTTGGGTCGAGTGTCTTGTGCCCAGAACGCTGTAACAGTTCCATTGATTTTTTGTGGTCGCCGAGCTTCGAATAGGCTTGGGCCAGCCCGTATAGTGCGCCCCGTTCCACCGATACCAAAAACACCTGGGGGTGCTCTCGAACCCACGTCAGCTCTCGAACCGCGACTTGAGCACGCCCGAACCGTTTGGGCACAGCCGCACTGACGACGCCCAAAAACAGCCTCGCAACCGCGTGTCCGGACGCTGCTGCACGATCGAGTCGCTCGAGCGCGTCATCCACCCAGGATACGCGTTTCCATAGTGGAACCTCGTCGGCCACGTGCGCCCGAAATACGCCCTGGAGTGCCAGTGCGACGGGTCCTCTGCCCGAGTCATGGCGGTCAAAGTAGGCGAGACCTTGCCACCCTCGTCCCGTCGCCATGAACTGCTGGGCAAGCGCAAGTTGAGTGGGGGATTGCGCACCGGGTAGCGCAGCCAAGACCTTGAGACCCTCCAACTCTGAATCGACGGCAATGGGGGTGGGCAGGTTCGTTGGCCGGTAATCACCATGGGCGCACGAAACGAGTAAGAACCCAACGAAACCCGTCGAAGTTATTGGTATTTTATGCATGCATATACATTCAATGTATATGCATGCATATGTCAAATGCTTTTCCATCCGGTCCCCTCGGCCTAGCTTGGGGTTTTTCGACACCCTCTCCAGGGCCTCGGCGGGGCGGTGTTCGCTCCAAAGAGGTTGTTTCCGAGTGGAAACACGATCGGCCAACGAGTCCACCGTTTGGTAGCGCCCGCCTGCGATCGCGCTTTGGTGCTCCAGGCCGCGGGCTCGGCACGGGCATTGCTCATGAGTTGGGTTAAAGGATCAAGCGTGAACCATGGCAGAATCAACCATCAAAAACATACCACCGATTCGAAAGATTCTTGTACCTGTTGACGGCTCGGACGGCGCGGTCCAAGCGGCGATCACGGCTGCTGAACTCGCCAAACCTCTGGGCGCCTCAGTCACCCTGATCACCGTATATGATGCCACGCATACGTCGATCACAGACTTCATGTCCGGCTCCCATCACGAAGTTACGGAGGGTGAGGCCCACGACTCGAGCGCCGATCTAAAAAGAGCAGAAGAAGCGCTTCAGAAGTTGGGCGGGAGTCCAAAAACCGTTTCCTTGGTCGGGAACCCGGTGGTGGAGATCGTGGGCTACGCCACACAACACGACGTCGACCTTATTGTCATTGGCTCAAGAGGAAGGTCCCTGGTCAAAGCTGCGCTGCTCGGAAGTGTAAGCTCCCAAACCATACACCAGGCGCCTTGCGCCGTGCTCGTGGTGCGCTCTAAACCTCCACCTCCTGGTGACACCGCCTCCGCGGGTCTATGAAGTTCGCCTCTCGGTCGGCCACCATGCGAAGAGCGCTACGGCTTGCTGAGTTCTACAGAAAGCGTGTAGGCGCCGGGCGTGCTGTACGCGGCAGAGTGTGCCCGCCTCGAGAGATGGCGATGCCACTGCGGACCCGCCCGGATCATCGTTTAGGTCGCATGCGATTTCGGCGCCGGAGCAGTCGCCGCTGTGTAGATGCACCATCGATGAATTCTTGCGGTTTCGGCGGAGCTCAAAAGAATGGCTACCCCGATACGCCTTAGGCAAGCTCGGCCGGTCACTCGACAGCGAGGTTCCCTGGTAGCACCAAGAATCGAACCCATCGTTGTGGGCTGATGGGGCCGAGGCTCACGCGGACTTCGGTGCCCGCTTGGGTCAAGGGGAGCGCGTAGACGCCGCGGAATTTCTCACATGTTCCGCCGGTCATGCGTTCAACGCGCGTCTCGGAAAGATAACGGGAGCAGGTGGGTGCTTCTTTGTCGTTGTGGAAGGGGACGTTCGGTGTTCCGAGGTACACGAGGTACCGATCAGTCCTGGGTGCGACAAATGCAATTGTTCCTTCGTTTTTGTCGTCTACGTTCTGCAAGCGAACTCCGTAGGTCTTTCCGACGTCAATGTGCGGCGGCGCACTGTCTCGCAATGTGCTTGGATTGATGGGTATTTCGTTGTCTCCTGATGCACAGGCCAAAGCGAGCGTGCTTTCGAGATCCACCGGTTCACATGCTGGGATGTCAGCCAATATGTGTCCTGTCGGCTGGACGGATTGGATGCGCCATACTTTCCCGGTGTCGCCGGTATGCGGAACAACTTCGCTCGTGAGAACGTAGATTTCACCCGCCTCATCTTCACCCATGCCTTTGATGTATGCTCCCAGAGGATCGTTTTGTTCGCCCAGCTGAAACGAAAAGATCTGGGTGCGGTCTCCGTCAACGTCCAGCCAAAACAACCCACCGTCAGGCTGGCCACGGGTCTTGCTGAAGTCCGCAAAGACGTACTTACCCACCAATTCGGGGAAGTTGGAGCCTCGGTAGACATGGCCGCCGATGATGGCCTGACCATCCTCATGATCGTATTCGGCGAAGGGATCGATGAGGCCCTCAGTTTGGCAGTCCTCGGGTGGGCTCGATGGATTGAGCGGGTCAAAGCAGTGCCTGCCCTCACGAATGGCCCATCCGTAGTTGCCGCCTGGCTCTATGGTATTGATCTCTTCAAAGAGGCTCTGACCCACATCCGCCAAGATCAGCTCTTCTGTGGCACCGTCAAAAGAGAATCGGTAGGGGTTGCGAAAGCCGTACGCATAGATTTCATCGAGACCTGGTCCGTCGACGAATGGGTTGTCCTCGGGAATGGCGTAACGTCGACCCCGATCGACGTCGATGCGGAGTAGGGCGCCGAGCCACGTTTCTAGATTCTGCCCATTGCCCATCGGACCGTGCACCGGAGGCATATCGGCCAGGCCGTCGTGGGAACCACCGCCGTCCCCGAGCGTCATGTAGAGAAATCCGTCGGGCCCGAAGGCGATGTGTCCCCCGTTGTGATTGAACTCGGGCTGTTCCGCCCTGAGCAGAATGCGTTCGAATTCTTCGGGAGCAACCGCCCGGTTGGGATCGCTGTCGGATACCTTGTATTCCACGAGCAGCTCCGAGTGACAGCCACGTCGGGTGCCAAAACAAGGCTCGCTGGGGTCTCCCGGCCGGGAGGCGCTGCAGCGCATAAAGAACCGTCCATTGCTGCTGTATTCCGGGTGGAAGGCGAGCCCCAGCAGCCCACGCTCGTCGAAGCCCGTGCTCAAATTGACGATGCGGTCTGAGACATCGATGAACGGAGTGGGGAGCAGGTTGCCATCCGCATCGATGATCTGCACCAGACCAGCCTGATCGACGATAAAAAGCCGCCCGGATCCGTCGCCGGCGTGGGTGGCCTGGACGGGGGCTCCCAGACCCGCGGCGACTTCGACGAGTTCGACCGCTAGGTCGCCCATGGGGATGCGAAGGGTGGTACTCAGACATGACCCGTCGCCGCAGTCCCCGGTGGTTGCGGTTGCCTCCCATGGCCCATCACCGCCGCAGCCGAGCGCGGCGACTACCGCTAAAGAAGCGATCATCCCATTATGAATCGGATTGCAGGTGTGACTAAGCATCATCGTCCTCCTCGGCCCGTTTCGGCTCTTGTCGGTCAGTTTACGTGGTGCCGCCTCCATACCAGCCGGTTCATGTGAAGTCACTCGACCCAGTGCCCGACCCACGGCCCCGTTCCCCCTGCCCCAAAGCGCAGGCCCTGCCACCCCTGAGAGGGCTGTGGACCACCCCCTTTTGCTAGAATGGACCACTTTCTTGGAATGCCATGTCGGACCCGCCGCCACGGGCGGCGTTGTGGGCTTGGTCTGAAGCGGAACACGTGCCTGGACGACGGCCCATCGGTTTGCCCACCCAGAGAACCCGAGGCGCCACGCTGATCTCCAGACATCGATCCGTTGTTCTTGCGCGCCAAGCTAGTGAATTTCGCAAGGTTTCATCTTTTCGGGGCCAAAACGCAGCCTAGCACCTCTTCATCTTTGTCTCTGAGCGAACAGAAGCCAGAGTTTCTCCGCAATAAATATAGCGGATGAGGTGCCAGGGCCCAAGGGGCCTTGGTTTAGGACGATAGGAAACATCATGGGTAGCCGAGGAGCAGCGCAAGAATGAAACAACACAAGATACTTTTGCTTTTTTTGCTTGCTCTGTCTTGTTTTCCTGCGTGCAGGAACCCCTCGGATGGTGAGGTGCGGTCTGTGCGTTCCTTGGGGAACCGCAGTTCGAAACTCAACTCCAAGAGCATTGCGACTGCAGCCGAGCCAGCTGAAGTGGTTTCGCTTCCCAATGCTGGTGAAACCGATTCACCCGGAGTGCAGCCGAAATCGTTACTCAATTCGAGTTTCGAGGACGGAATTTTGGGAACACGAACGCTCGATCAATGGAATCCATTCGGGGAAAATGTCTACCAACTCGATCTATCGGCCCGCAGCAAAAAGGCCCACTTGAGCCTTTCGGGCAATTCACCGTCTTCGAAGAAAACCAACTTTTCCGGAGTCTATCAGTCTCTTCCGGCGGAGACAGGGCAACGTTGGTTCGCATCGGCCTTTGTGATGCATCCCAGCGCAAATATGCTGGAGGGAGACAACCGAGCGCGAATTGAGCTCGTATTTGTCGACAGCGCGGGCGCTACGCTTCCGGGAGGACAACACCTTTCCAAGAGCCTCACAAGCGCGAGTTCTCCCGATACTTATGTAGCACTTACGGTTGCTGGCACAGCCCCGGAAAACACCGTGGAGGTTAGAGTTGTGCCGCTCTTTGAGCAACAGAACAATGCGGGCGGTGCAGCATTCTTCGACGACGTTTATCTCGTGCAGTCCTCAAATGAGGCTCCGCGAATCGAAACGGCATCCTCGCTGGAGGTCAGCTTGCCCCAGGAGTTGTTGTACCTCGAAGCCTGGGTCGTGGATGATGACTTGCCATACGGAAAGACTTTGAGTGCGTCATGGAGCGTCTTATCAGCCCCAGAAAACGTCGATCCCGAAAGCATCAGATTTGAAAAAGCAAGTGCAGACGAATTGATCTCGTCAGGGTCAGGACCCGTGGTGAGCGAGACCCATATCGGGCCGACCCATGAGGGCGCCGGCCCTCCGATTCTGGTCATGAGCCGATTCGCAGTGGTGACGGTTCCTGGGCGATATGTCTTCGAGTTGAGCGCGGACGATGGCGAGCTCCGTGCGACCAAGAAGGTGACCGTAAACGTTGTTCAACCAAACCAGCCACCTACGGTGGAGGCGGGGGCTTTTCGCGTTCTTGTTTTGCCGGAGCAAGAACTTAAGCTTCGGGCCCAGGTCCAAGACGACGGGGTCTCCTCGGGTCCGCTCACCGCGAGGTGGAGCCAGGTCGAAGGCCCAGCGGCTTCGGTATTCGAAAACGTATCTGTCATCGATACCGTGGTGCGTTTTCCTTCTGCGGGGTCCTATGTTCTTCGACTGACCGCCGACGATGGCGAGGCCGCGGGGTTTGATGATCTCAAGGTGGTCGTCCGTGGCTCCTTGGGACCCAAGTCGGGGACGCTCTTTCAACCACCACAGGGCCACTGCATTGATGAGCTAAGGCTACGTGACGAGCACGGTGTCGAACTCAAAGACGTCCTTGCGATGCAGACCCGGGCGGAAACCTTCGTCAACGATCTGCTCACGGACCTTACCCGGTACGAGTTCGGATACCGCCCCTCTAACTATCGCTATCCCTATTCCTTGGTTGTCGAAGAGTATGGTGACACTCCGGAGCCTGGGTACGCCTATGGCCGTGTCGAGACCACCGATCCAGATTGGGACCCATCGAAGTTTAAAATAGAACGGTACGCAACCACAGATCTTCCGTATCAGGTCTCTGTTCGGTACCGAGAGTTCCCGGGTCTCGGGTCCCCCGAGGAGCCATCGGATCAAACAGTTGAGCAGGACTATGCGCCCGTAAACGTTGCCGACCTTACGGTTGTTCATCGTGCCGTAGAGGTCAATGAAGCCCCATTTTGGAGCTGGCATGCCCGAGCAAATGGCCTCGGCGGTCTGGAGCGGTTGGGCCTCAACGCCGGAAATACGGCTTTGACGAGAACCGATGAAGGCTTCCGTGCGTCTCCTTTTTTTGTTTGGGGAAACTCGGACTACATCATTCGAAAGTACTTGATGGGCGACGTGATGTACGGAATCCCGCTCAATTATTATCCTCGTAGCTGGCGCGGAAGACCGGGTGCTTCCCTGGTACGACGTGAAGATGGCGCATTTATGGCGTTCACCCATCCCGTGGGAGAACGCCAAGGTGGGACGACCATCTACCGAGGAAAAAAGAATCACTGGTACTTTCCCACCGCGCGCACCGGCGTTCCCGTTTTCTTGCTCAAGAATCGTGAGACCGGTGAAATCGTAGACGCGGCTTTCAAGCCCACTGGGCTGCTGGTTTCCTACGAAGTTCCTCAGGATAGTCCGCTACACTTCTATTTAGGATATCGAACCTACAGCTACGACCAGGCCATGGGCATCATCGGTGGCATGAAACGATTGCCGGAGTCCGTTGTGACGCGATGGGTCCGTGGCCTTCTTCGTATGGCGGTGTACACCGAGTATGAAGAGGGCAGATACTGGCTGCGCTTTCCTTTCTCTGCGAGCTCGATCAGCGGGGTTTCAGTGGACCCGTACTACCGCACTGGGGCTCAAATGTGGGCTTTTTATGCCCTGGCCTTCTTTTTAAAAAACTACCCTGATTCTGAAATCAAAGAGCAAGTCTTGGACGCGCTGGAACTCGGCTTGGACACGATGGTGGCGCTGCACATGGAGGGCAACCGTGGCTTGCAAGAGGGCCTCTTTAGGGGCGGGAGAGGGTGGTACGGCCGGACGCCGGGCCGCCTTCCCATCGAATATGGCGGGGGCACCGAAACCGAACTGGATGAGAACGGAAACCCCGTGAAGTTCTTTCACGAAGATTACCAGATCAAGTGGGTGAGCGCGGAGCACAACTTCGACGCCTACTTTGCTTATCGATTGTCAGCAAAAGTACTCGACCAGCAGGGGCGTGACGGTAGGAGGTTCTTAGAAGTCAGCAACACGGTGCGGAGCCGAATGTTGGCTCACATGTGGTCCCCTGAGTTGGGCCGTTTCAACCAAGGCATCGCAAGCCCGGAGTTGGTCGACAACGCCGGTGCACTGGATATCAACTCTTGGGGCAGCCTCATGCTCCGAGACATCGGAGCCCACAAACTTGCACGCCAAGCACTTGTTGGTGCCGATGCATTTGTGGTTCACGACGAAGAACGGGGTGAAACCGGCTACACCGCCTATATTCCAGAGCAAGGGTACGCCTTCGCCAAACGAATCGCTTGGGGCGAAGGAACAGCCGGGGTTGCCAGCGCACGATGCGCTCGCGTCCCCCGGGAGCCCTTTCAACTGGCCCGATGTCTCGATGAATTCAGTATGCTCATGGGGCTCTACCAAAAAGGGAAGGGCGTCCTCTACGTGGATGAAACCTACCTGGAGTATGAGCTGCAACCATGGCGCAGCGTGGCCTCCACCGCTTGGTCGGTCATTGCGGGCGAAGCCAACGGGATGTGGGGCGCCGAACGAGGCGTGATTGAAAACCTCAACGCGCTTCCCACGAGCCTTTGCGCCTCGGATGTGGTCGATCCCTCCGAATCGATCGAGCCCAGTGTGCCCCCTCGAATCTTGGGACTCTTCCCAAACCCGGACCAAACCGTCGCGGGCGTAAACGAAAACCTAGAGCTCACAGCGGTGTTCGGGGCCTCGGAACAGAGCACGGTCGAACTGTTTGACGAAGAGGGCACGGACTTAAGTCCGAAGGCTGACATTCAAGCCCACAGCATTCGATACAGCATCACCAGTACGGTCAGCCGAAGCTATCGTTTCCACTTGGTGGTGACCAGTGCTTCAGGCCAGTCGAGTGCCCAGGAAATACGATTCTCCGTGGATGGTAGAGCGCCTATTGTGTCTGCCAATGTCGCCGGCGGCCCCATCACCGGCCCTTTTCACGTGGAGCTCACTGCGGATGGGCCTTCAACCATCTACTATTCGCTCAACGGGGACCTTCCGTGGGAAGGGCTAGGCAGCACCTATAAGGGTGAAGCTCCCCTGACGGATATTCTGATCGAAGGGACCACAACCTTACAGTTTTTTGCCGTCGATCACGCCGGGAATCGGAGCGAGGTCATTCGACACGACTATCTCTTGACAGACACGGAAGCAGAAAAAGACAGGATAGAGGCCTACGCGGAGCACGATCCCGTATCTGGGAGCATTCGCATCGCTTGGAATCAAAACGCGACCTCCTCCGAGGCCTACCACGTGTACCGAAGCGCTTCTCCCCAAGACGCAGCGCACTTGCGTGAAAAGGCGGTGCTGCATTCGGCTCCACCCGTTCGCTTGAGAGTTACGTCCGAACCAACATCTGCTCTTGTACTTGAGGACAAAAACATCCTCCCCGGGAGCAGCTACACCTACGGGGTGACGTGGGTAGACACCAACGGCCGAGAACATTTTGGGTCTGTGACGGCGCCGGTCACGGTCCCACTCGACATGGTCTTGGGCCAGAATCTTGCACCCACCACTGCGGCACTTGCGTGGCTTCAGGCAGCTCAGCATCCACAGGGTTTTTGGGGTGAAGACCACGGGTCTCGGCTCTTGACGACCATTCAGGTTCTCAACGCGTTCTATGTTGCCGGCTACGATGGCCCGGGGGTCCGGCAGGCTCTTTACTGGGTTTATGCCCAGCCAGCGAAAGACCACGATCTGCTGGCGCGCAAGATTTATGTCCTAAGGCGTTGGGGCCTTGACACCGCCCGACTGCGCACAAAGCTCTTGTCCGGAGCCACCATCAAAGGATCAATCGTCAAAGGATTCGGCTTGAGTCGTCGATACAGCCCAGACACGGTGACCACGGCTCTCGCCGCTTTGGCGTTGTCGCCTGAGGGCGAAGGAGGCGCCCCATCACCCGCGCGGTCTCTGTTTCAAGACGATCGATTCCGCGGCGTAGATGGTCATTACTCTTGGATGCCTGGCCTTCGTTCCGCGGTGTATACAACCGCATTGGTCCAGGAGGCCTTGGCGCAATACGGTCTATTAGAGCCCAGTCATGCGGCCTGGGTTCAGTCACAGCAAGAAGCGAGTGGGTTGATAGCCGGTAACCTCATCGATACCGCTGCTGCTCTTTTGTGGTCATCTCTCGAACCTGAATCGAAGGGCCGAGCAAGACGCTACCTCAGGCAGCAACAAGACCGCGATGGAAGCTGGGCCCAAGATTCGTATCATACAGCCCTGTTCTTAGAGGCCCTACTGGCAGACGCCCCGACGAGAGGAGGGCGGCCATGAGAACCCATGCACTTGAAGCTGTGTACCCGCAAAGAGAAAGAATAATCATGGTTCATCGAATTGTACTTTTGGCCTTCTTTGGAATCTTGGTGCTGGCAACACCGCGCCTTACGCAGGCCTTTGTAGGGCCCAATCCCGGCAAAGACACCAGCGCCACCGGCACCGGCGACGTGGGCAATGCCGGCCCCGGGGCCGACGTGGGGGGTACCGGCACCTCAGATGGCTCCGGAGCGGGCACGGACGGCGTCACCTCTTTGGTTTCAGACACGCAGGCGCTTTTTCTTGAAGCACTTCAAGAGCCTGCCGAAAACGCAGTCAGCGGGACAGCCTCCCCGACTGAAGTCGCTCTCGGCTCCACGCTGGAATTTCGCTTGGATGATGCTCGCCTCATGGCATTGGCGCAAGAGCTCCAACACGATCCGCGACTCATCTTTCGTTACCTCCGGGAGCAAATTGATTCTCAGCCCTATTTGGGCTCACGCAAGGGCGCGTGGACAACGCATTTGACGCGGGCGGGGAATGACTGGGATCAGGCGTCGCTCCTGATTGCACTGTTGAGAATCGCCGGTATTCCAGCGCGGTATGCGAGAGTCAAAGACTCAAGCGGCACCTATGGCCCGGTTTTTGTCCAGGCTTGGCTTCCGCTCAATGACTACCGAGGCACCAGGCAGGGTGAGGATCGAGACTGGATTCCCCTGAGCTCGATAGACAAGGAGTACGAGTTTGCTGGAACAAGGAACCTGTTTGCAAAGAATGCACGTATCCGGGCGCCAGTATTCGACTTCTCTGGCTATCTAGAATCGGTCCGTTCCCAAACTGCACTCGAGGCGTTTGAGACGAAGATGACCCAATTTGCGGCTGGCAGGGCGAGGGGGCGCTCAAAGCAGAATCTCAAAGCCATTGCGATGACGCGGACTTTGCGGTCGGATGACTTCGATTTGCTCCCACTGTCCTTGCCTTACGCCTACGGTCCCAAGGCCAATCTTGCTCAGGTGGAGGCGTTTTATGAAATATCTTCGGCGCATCGAAACACGGTCGAGATTGCATTAAGAAGCCAAGATGAGGCCATTATTCTCGAACAGTCCATCGTTTTGCCGGCCGTAGTCGGCCGCACGCTGGCGATAGCATTCGAAGCCGCGACCGATGAAGACGCTGAAATGATTGCAGCATTCGGTGGAATCGCCAACACACCCAAGGACGTCGGCGCCTTTGTGGTGCCGGTTTTAATTCTAGACGGGCAGCCTATTTCGAAGGGGTCACCCGTCTTGCTGGGCGATGACTTCACCACGTCGTATGTGCTCAATGGCTTTGATCTTCCTACACGCTCGGCAAAACCAACCGGGACATTGTGTGTGCTTCGTTTCGACCGCTACAGTGCCTCAGCGGGGCACATTGATCAGCTCAAAAGGCGTTTGTTCCGTCACTATCAGGAGGGATATCAAACCGACCAACAACGCATGTCGTATCTCGCATCGGTCGCAGACCTCATGGGTGCCAGCTACCAGTTGCGGCAGGTCGCCGCGGAGAAAAGGACTTTTTCATTGCTTCATCTGCTGGAGAAACATCCGGGTCTCGATGCGCTCACAATCTACACCCCGCCGACCACATTGTTCGCCAACGATGTTGCTGCAGTGGGAACGCAAACCCGCTGGTTCACCGATGCCCACACGACCAACGGTGCGCTCTATCGAGACGTTTCGGCCAAGGGCCGAGAGCGATACGGCGAGCACCTTCGTTTTGACCACCCGCTCGCCCGACTGGCGCGCAACCTTGTCTATTTTTCCAATTCGATGCAAGAGGGTCAGATCTTCGAAGAAACATGATTCAAGAGACCAACGAGCTGGGACACACATGGAACTATGCGTACAACGACCGAAGCCAACGCACGCTCGAGACAGACCCACTGGGCCGCACAACCCGGTGGGTTTACGACAACCTCGGGAACCTGATCGAAAGAGTCGATGCGCTAGGCCATCTCACCACTTATGCCTACGACCGTTTCGGAAATCGGGTCGTGACCATCGATCCTTTGGGAAACCACTCACGCAAGATCTACGACGAAAATGGACTTCATCTCATTTCCCAGACCAATAAGAACGGACACACCACACACTTTGGCTATGACGCTCTGGGGAGACGCACGCTGGAAATTGACCCCACCGGTGCGGAGCGGAGGTTCGCCTACCAGCTGGACGGTCGGCGGACCGAGACCCGCGATCCCCTCGGGTACACAAGCTTTACCGAGTACAATGCTACCGGAGACATCATAAGAGAAACGAATGAACTCGGGGCCGTCACAAGCCACGTTTTCGGGGTGCGAAGAGACCGCGGCGGTCCTATGCGCCAATCTATGACCGATCCTCTAGGCTACGTGACTCGTTTTGGTTACGATGCAAAGGGCAACCGGACCTCCATCACAGACCCTATGGGCAACAAAACTCGATTCCGGTACGATGGGCGATCGCGTCCCATCGAGGAAATCGACGCTCTGGGTCACAGGACACGGGTTGAATACGACGCTGCTGGGAGCGTTACACGTCGCACGGACCGCGAAAATCATACGACCGTTTTTGAATATGACGCTGCGGGACATCTCACCAAAGAGACTGATCCTCTGGGCCATACGACCATCCTTGTGCGCGATGCGGTAGGAAATCTGATTGGGGCTACGGATGCCAAAGGAACACGGACTCTGTTTGCCTACGACGCACGCAATCGCATCACCAGCGAGGAGACGATCAGCAAGGATGGCAGCGCGAGCCAAAAAATAGCTCGCGTTTACGATGCGTTGGGGCACCTCGTAAGGGAGACAGATCCTTCTGGGCTTGTCACTGAGTACGGGTACGACCCCGAAGGCAACCGCATAGAAACAAGACAATTGGGACCAGGAGGAACGGTGCTGAAAAGGACACGACAGATCTTTGATAGTCGCAATTTGCTCATCGGCAGCATCGACCCCAACGGGCACTCCACAGTCTTTCGTTACGACGCCGCTGGAAGATTGACCGAATCGTCCGATGAAATGGGCCTTCTTTTCGTCAGGCGCCACGATGCTACAGGAAACGTTGTGCAAGAAGAAAACGGACTGGGTTACACCATCTTTAGGCGCTACAACAAGAGGGGCGACCTGGTGCGTGCCGTCGACCGCCTCGGAAGTGTGACGCACTACGAAGTCGATGGGAACAAAAACCAGACGGTTTCCACCAACGCCCGCGGCCATGTCACCAAAAAGTACTATGATCCCGAGAACCGTTTGATCGCCGAGGAAGATGAGCTTGGTTATGCAACGACCTATGCCTACGATGCAGAATCTCGGCAAATTGCTTTCATCAACCCCTTGGGCGAAGCCATCCGGTCCGTATACGATGCTGCGGGGCGCCTTATCCAGTCATCCGATGCCCTCGATCAAACGACGTCCTACGGGTACGACGAGATTGGGCAAAGAACCTTGATTATAGACCCTAACGGAGCCACCACATTGCATCGCTTCGACGACTTTGGGAGACGAACACAAACGATCGTCGCCATGGGAGAGCCGGAAGAGACCACGACACGGTTCTCGTTCGACGAAGTGGGACATCTTCTTTCAATCGAAGGTGCCGGGCGAAATCAAGTTCAGTTCGATTACGACATTCTCGGGAGAATGACCCTGGAAACCGATGGGGACGGCGATGCCCACCAGATAGAGTATGACCCCGCTGGCAGACGAACCCAAGAGACGCTCCCAGACGGAAGCCGTGTTGATTTGACTTACGATGTTCGTTCGAATCTCAAAACTCTTGTTGTTGACGGGCGCCTTGAGCAAGTCTTTGACTACGACCCCGCCAATAGACTGATCGAAGCCATCGACTACAACGGCGGACGAGGTACGCATGTGGTGACCCGAGCATACGATGCCCAAGGTAGAATCATTGCCGAACGGCAAGACCGCCACAGGGTGCGCCATGCCTACGATGAGACCGGGAACAGAACCCGTCTTGTTTACCCCAGTGGATTGATTGTCCGAACGGTGTACGATCCGACCAATAGGCCATCTAAGATCACAAACAGCAGGACGAAGGATCCCGCGGTCATCACCTACAACCTCGCGGGGCGGGTCGATCGCATGACCTTGGGAAACAGGGTTGCCCTCGACCTTCACTACGATGCCAATGGACGAGAAGTATTTCGCCGTTACACGCTCGATGAGAACACGGACCTTTACCGGCATCGAAGCCAATACGATTCGGACGGAAACCGTGTTGAAGACACCATTTTCAATGCGGGTCTGGACAGCCAAGTAGAAACAAAGGTTCTCTCCCAATACGATGCGCAACGTCGATTAACCGAACAAAGCTACCCCTCAAAACGGGTTTTTTGGCGCTACGATGGCGTGGGCAACTGGATCGAAAGCAACCATGGGGGGCGCGTTGAGACCCGTGAAACCAATGCCGACAACGAATACACGAACCTTGACTACGATGAGCAAGGAAACCTAAAGGCTCATGGAGACCTCAGCTTTCGCTACGATGCCCTCAATCGTTTGGTCGAAGTTTCCGACCCGAGTGGAAGATCCGTGGCTACCTTTCAGTACGATGCCTTGGGACGTAGAGTCACTCGGACCGGCCCCGAGGGTGCGCTTGCACGGTGGATCTATGGTGGGCGCCAAGTTATCGAGGAGCGCACCCGAGAAGGCGTCCAAACAACGGTTCTTGGAACCGAAATCGATCGTCCTCTTTACACGATGGAGGGTTCGGGTCGGGTGCTTTACTACCTTAGCGACGTACAGCATAGTGTTCGTGCGCTCGTCTCCCCTCTGGGTGAGGTCCTCGAGGCTTATGACTATTCTTCGTTCGGCCTGAGGCAGATCTTCGACGGCGGTGGGCAGGTGCTCAAGACAAGTGCCCTTGGCAATGCGCGAGGGTACACGGGTCGCTGGCACGATGCGAATACCGATCTCATCGACTATCGCGCCCGAGTCTATAACCCAACCTTGGGCCGCTTTCACACCCGCGATCCTTTAGGCTACGTTGATGGGGTCAACCGATATGCCTACGTCCGAAACAACCCCCTTCGTTTTATTGACCCCACGGGTTTGGTTTCTGCCATGATCCCAGGAAGCATCCGGGGCGACCTCAACGGTGGGCTCGGTCGCAGCCCGGGTGGAGTCGGAAGCCCCGGGCTTGGGGACGGCAGCGGTGGTGGTTTTGATGGCAAGGGCTTCGGCCAGGACGCCCTTGGGGCGGTGGGCATGCCGTCAGCAGACGGGCTCGGTATGATCGCGTGCTTTTCTTCCTGCACAGCGGGAGAGTTTGGAGCCACGATCAAAGATCCGGGTTTTGGGAGCCTGTTTGCGGATACAGCGACTTCGATCGCCAGAGGTGCCGCGCGCGGCGTTGGCAATCTAGCCGGCAAGATCGCAAGGTTTGCCGCCGGCGCTGCCAATTTTCTGTTTGGCAAAGGAAAGGGGGACGGCAACGGTGGTCCCTCTTCTGGCGGCACCAGCGGTTGATCTTCGCCGCCCAGCTTGGTGATCGAAATCACTAAATAAAACAATACGTTGCGAGATCCGTTTTCTCGTCAGGCGCGTACTCATGGGGAGTACCGGGTTTGGGTCTGCCAAACCTTTTTGAGAACCCAACGCATCTTGACGGGGCCTCCCCCCAGAAAGGAATCCTATGCAGCGTCCTTCTTTGATTCGATTTGCCCAACCGAAGCTCTTGTGGACGTACACCGCCAGCGGTTTGATGGCGGCGTGCGGGGGCCCCGCTCCCCACAACGACTACTCCTCCTCTGAATCCGCGGCGATTGTGAGCGATGCGGTGACTTTTTCGAACGAGCTGAACCCCCCAGACACCGAGTTTCAACAGCCCATGGAAACAGCCATGGACCTTGAGTCCTCCCCCGACCGAGAGAGCCCAAAGACCCTCGTGTCCTCCAATACAACCTGCGACGACTCCCAAGAGCATTGCGTCACCGTGGCCGACGATACGGATGAGCATATTATAGGCGGCGGGTCCATTGCTCCCTGTGAGCCAGGCTATCGATGCACGTGGATATCTTCAGCAAACAGCAATCCGAACGCTTGGAAGCTCGATCGAAACAACTATGAAGTCGATGGCACCGAGGGCAAGTATGCCTCTAAACACGGGGGCACCAAGAAGCGCTTCGTGACCCATGGATGGGGTGTTTATGCCCATGGTGACCTCCGGGCGAACGCGACCCCGTTTTGGGATCGCATCAGTCCGAGTATCGTCCTCTCTGACTCGGTAAGCAAGGACGGAGAGCTCACCCATCGACTTAACTTGGTGTGCCAGAATCTCGACGGTGTCACCTGTGTTCCCCGCGAAGACCAGTGTCATTCCTACGTCGACGTCGAGTTTGACTACGCCAGCCATGCCTCGGTCAGCACTCAGGATTCAAGTTACACGGGCAGTCGCGTAGAGGGGACGTTCACAAACCACGTTCAGCTTTCCATCAACGACCAGGTCTATGTCGACAAGAAGATCACCGTAGGAACGGGCACCAAACGAAAAACCAAAGCGTCACAGGGGATTCAAGTTGCGCCAGAGGCGGCGGACGGACTCAAGCTGATTACCGGAAGTGATTCCGAGATCACGACGGGTCACCAATGGGAAGTTATGGACGATACGGGCATTCGACCCGCGTCCATGCTCGCCAAAACGACGATCCTCAAAGTAGGGCTCCCTATGGCCGCACGCATCAGAAGCAATATGAAGTTCGACTACTTCGCGGAATTGAGGACCCAAAGTACGGTCAATGGCACCCTCGGGCATGCTGGCATCTACTACGTTGGTGTGAGCACTTGCCCTGGGGCGGGACTCAAGCCCTTTGGCCAACTCGACGCCAAAGGCAGCTACGACGAGTTCGCCTCAATTGTTCGAGCCGCCAACGATTTCTTTAAGATCAGGGGCCTTCCCACCTATTTCAATGAGAACGTTTCAAAAAACCATGCGTTTAAGGACCACCAAGTCCATCGTGTTGGGCGGGAGACGCCCAAGAAAAAGTTCTTCTAGACGGGTGCGAACAGCCCAATGGCTGTGATCCGAGAACCGTGGGTTCGGCTGCGCGGGACAGAGTGAGCCAAAACGTGGCCTCAGTTTGTCTCCAGCAACCGAGCTCTAGCCTTTAAAGAAAGGAAGTCACATGACCCTCAAAACCATGCACTCCATCACTGCGGTCTGTACCGCTATCGGACTCGGCTGCGGACCCCAAAGCGCTCCTCTACAGTCCGAGCAAGCCGAAGTTTTTGCCGTACGGGGCGAAGTCGAGCCCCCAGCTTTAAAAAGCCCCCAAGTGACCGATGGCGAGCTCGGAATTGGCCATCTCCCTTCTGAGGCCCCCATCGTATCGCCGAAGCGGAGCACTGTTGCTTCAGAGAACCATTTCTACGAACTCCATATTCCTCTCGTTGATACCGAGGTGCCTCCTCAGCCTCTTCCCAGTGCGCCAGGGCCGCAGATCGCGGCGATGGTTGAGAACCGGGCGCTGGTGGTGGAGCCTGAACTTTATGAACGCCTCCAGGAGCCCGGCGCCTATATTCAAGAACTTCTCGAAGGCCTGGATTCCGATTCACCGGTCATGGCCCTGGCAGACGATCTTCCAGACCCCAATGGGCCTACGGCGCTGTGCCAAAACATCAAAATCCCGATCGTGGACGATGAGTGTGTGCCCATGGATCCAAGCCTGGTCGATGGCGGATCCTATGGCCCAGATTCCCACTCTTTGCCGACGCTCGAAGTCGATGAAGAGGCCCTTTGCACGCTGGGAGATCACCCGGTGATGCTCACCGCCAGCCTTGGGGCTCTTTCGAGTTGGTGCGTGGGCATCGTGACCTTGTGCAACCCAGAAGAAGAGGGCTGTGACGACGAACCCTCGGAGCCCGTTGCCGACGATAAGTCCATTCCCATTGAACCCTGCGATGAGAATTTTTACTGCAAATGGGTTGCAACCGAGGACTCCACTCCGAACCATTGGCGCACCCATCGAAACAACGGGACCGAGAAGAAGTCTTACAAGGTCAACGGCTTTCCTTTTGAACCGACAGTCCAAGCGAAGGTGGGGGAAACGTTTTTGGCTTACGGTCCCGGCCCGTTCCACTACGGCCGAATGTATGGCGATCTCGCGACCGTAGACCGTCGAGCACGGTACGGCTGGGTCACGGACGCACAGGACACCACAGGACACATCACCCATCGAATCAACCTTGTGTGTAAGAATCCGAGCGGGCGAATTTGCTTTCCCAAGGAGAGTGTCTGCACGGCTTCCGTCGACCTCGAGTTCGGGTACCGGAGCAAGTCGATGGTCAATACAACAGGCCACAATCGAGTCGAAGCAACCGTCGCCGAGAAAGTCGAATTCGCAATCGGAAACAAGCTCTACGCGAGCCGGGCACTTTCTGTGGGCACCGGAAACCAACGTTCAACATCGTTTAAGGCTGGCATTTCCGTTACCGCAACCGGCCCCAAGGCCACCTTCGGTCACGAGGAGCTCATCGAGGAGCGAAGCGGAAAACGGGAAGGGGGCCTCCTGGTCCACCGCACGGTGAGACGACACCCGGTACCCGTGGATGCACGCATGATCAGCACCTTAGACATGCGTTACTATGCCCACGCCGGCACCCAGGCGGAAGCCCACAACGTGATGGAGGATGCGGGGTTGTATTGGGTCGCCCAAAGCACCTGCCCTAAAGCCGGGATACGATACGGTGGCAAACTGTGGTTGATGGGGCAACATCCTCGCTACTTTACGACCATCCGCAATGCCAATGACTTCTTCAAGACCAGACGTCTTCCCAAATACTTCTCGCCGGCAAGGCCATTCAACCGAAAACTACCAAAGTACAAGGCCGAAGATATTCATCGCCGCTTCCGTACCAAAAAGATTTATTGATTTTGGCAACCAAACCTTGACCAGGTGAGCAAGAAAAGCATTCTCGAAAACCCCTTCACATGGGAGGTTCAGGGGACACTCCGGGGCCTTCGCGTGAAAGAGGTGGGCGATGCCGCACTGCACCGAAGTGGCGGATAACCCTTCAGGTATAGCGGGTTGCGGAACGTGCTGCCCTTGAGTCGGGCAAAATGGATCCTCCGGGTAGCTATATCATTGACTCCATTTTCCATTCCCGTAAACGGGAGATCGCTGCTTGGATCGAAAGTTCGTCCTGGTTGTCGGGTGATGCGGCCGGTCCCGACATGTAGGGCGGGGCTCGATGCCGAGCTTGTGGTGTGGTTGGAGGGCGATGATTTTTTTCGCTTTCATGGGCGCCCTCGAGGTGCCAACGCAGGCCGTCGGCACGAATGACCGGCGGTGTGCAGGCGCGTGCGAATCATCTCAAGTGTGACTTGCGGTTCACACCCGGAGGGTGGTGTGCGCAATTTTTGTTGATTCATGAAAATTTGCGTTTTCCATTGTGTGTCGCCTGCGGTATACCCATCGTCCTGTTGCCCGATTGAGGTCACGAGCGGGAGTCGGTGGGGCAGGAAACAGGATGGAATCCCGGGATGCTTACGGGATATTTGGGGTTAACCACGCAGGTCGTGGGTTGATGAACTGGGTTAAACCCACAAGGAGAGCGGCGTGAACCGTAAATATTCTAACCTTTTGGCTGGGGCTTTCTTTGCGTTGTGGAGCGCCGCTTGCGGCGCCAAGACTGAAGGCCCATCGGGGCTTGCGGAGTACGGCACTGCCCAAGCACAACTGACCGAGGGCTGGCATCTATTCTCCACCGCTACGGCGACCGGCGCCGACTTCTTGCGCGGGGTCCCGAGCGAGATGCGGGTGTTGTTTTCGGTAGACCACCGCTACGAGGCGGAGTCGGGACGGGTGGTTTCGCGTTACAAACCCGAGACAAGCTTGGTGGCAAATCGCACCTATTGGGTGCACGTGGCGAAGGATTCTTCGGTGCTCTCGGATGGGTCGTTGGTTCCGCCATCGATGCCAGGCCAGCTTTCGGGTGAGGGCTACTTCGTGCAGCCCGCCCGCGCGATGCGTGTACACGAGCTCGGCGCGGACAAAGTATTCCGCTGGGATAGCTCTGAACAGCAGTTTGTGGTGCTGTCTATGACCGAAAGCTTAAGCGCCGGCGAGGCCTATTGGGTCGAGTCGCCACCGGGATGCGACGCCGGGGCTTGGGGCTTCCAAGATGCGGTACGCCTTTTGGTAGACTGCAAGCTGGAACATTCGGGGCTGCGTATCATCCCGAGATCTGAATGGTCTACGCAAACTCCGCTTTCTAGTGAGCCGGCCGGCCAGGCGGCCGCGGCCGAAGTGGGGACCAAGCTGATTCTGCATCATACCGCCACTCGGCAAGATGAGCGCATTCAAGCGCTCGAGGCTCGGCGAACGGTCGGCCAGGCCGATCTCGGCTTTCATTTTGTGGTGGCTCAAGACGAATCCGGCGAGTGGCAGGTTTATGGGGGGACCCGCGTGGACCTGAGCCAACCGCCGGCCGAAATCAACATCGCGGTGATGGGCACCTATGAGGCTGTTGATGCGGCGGTTCCCGAAACGGCGAGCGGTTTTGTGCCCGATGCACCTGAAGCAGCCCAGCAGCCGCCGGCGGGTGCAGCGGTTCGGCTGTTGTCCTTGGTGGCGCACCTTTCTCAGAAGGTTCCCGACATCCGGGGACTCTACCCCTACGAACCGGAGGCGCATGCGGATTCGCCCGAGGCCTCGAGGGGGCTGGGGCCTCAAGCTCAGCACTTGGTTCTCGCCCTTGATGGCCGCTTCTTTGGGGCTGGGCGTGTGGCCATCGATGCCGCGGCGGATTTGGCGCTGTCGCCTTGGGACTACGAGGCCCGTGCACCCACCACCGAGCCCAGCGAAACCGAAACAGCTGTTCAAACAGAGGATCCCCAAGACAGTACGGCGCCGCTTTTGTACCTCATTGCAGGGAGCGATGTGTCGGTGACTGCGCGGCCGCGATTTCGACTGGATGGTGTGGTTTACGATGACGATCTCCTTGAGTTTTCGCTGAACGGCGTGGTCCTCGGCGGCCACAATCAAAGCTTCTCTCAGGAGCTCTTCTTGGTGCCCGGTCGAAACCTCTTCGAGTTGTCGGCGGTCGATGGGGCTGGGAATATGACGCAGGTCAAAAAGCAGGTCATCTACGACGATGAAGCTCCGCGCATCGAAGTGTGGGCGCCGGATGCACTGGCCCTTCTAGAGAAGGATACGGTGATTCTCGGTGGGGTGGTCAAAGACGCTACCCTCAAGACCTTCACCATCAACGAAGCTCCCATCACCTTGCGGGGAGAGAATTTTTTTCTACCGGTGGATGTCGCGGCGCTGCCCTTGGGGCTCCACGAATTTGAGCTATGGGCCGGCGATGAGGCCGGGTTGAGTACCCGCCGTCTGGTGGCGTTTTTGGTAGACGAGCACGGCGTGAAGTTTGTGCCTGAGCTTCCAGACGACGATGAGGTCAACACGGGTGACTCCGAAGGTGGGGTAGCGGTTGAGCGCGATCGCCTCGGTGTGCATGTTGACATCCAGGCCTCTTTGCCTGGAACCGACCTGGTGTTGGTTCTGACCGACAAAAACTCGTCGACCGAAGAAGTGATGCTTTCGGATCTCCTCGAAGGGGGAGCGGGACCGCGCTTCAAACGTGCGTCGCTGTTCTTCGAAGACCTTCTGAACGTAGACAAGGAGGCGATTGAAGGAATCGACTATAACAATGTGACCCCCGCGGACAGCGAAGTTTCTTTGAATTTCACCTTCTTTGGCGCCGACGACGCCCCCTTTTCCCCAAGCGACCAGACCTTCCCGGCCCTCACTTTGGCCCACCCGGATGAGGCGGTGATCTACACCAACGTGCCTATGCTTCGCGTTGACGGCCAGGTTCTCGATGAGAACCTAAGTTTTGTGCGGGTCAATGAAATCATCACTTCGACGATCAGCGGCAGCTTCACCTCATTTGTGAAGCTTGAGGAAGAACGCACTGACTTGGTGGTGGCGGCGCGCGATCTGGCGGGGCTTGAGGTGCAAGTTCGGCGCACGGTTCTTTTCGACCCCAAACCTCCGGCGATTTCGATCGAGGGGGGCGCTGAGGTCACCGTATACGACGCCAACTTTGTGCTTCGTGGTCGGGTGACCGAGAGCCAGCTGGTGGGGCTCAGCCTCATCTACCTCGGCACGGGAGAAGAGACCGTGGTCGACGTGAAAGACGGGGCTTTTGAGTTTTCGCTTTCGCTGATCGAGGGGGTCAACGCCCTGAAATTGGTGGCCACCGACCGTGCGGGGAATGTGTCTTCCGAAACTGTTAGGCTTACGCTCAAAGGTGCCTTTACCGCCGTCCAAGCGGCCGAAGCGCCGCAAGGATTATTTGCGTGGGCTGACGGCGATACGGCCCAGCTTCGCTGGCGCCAGCCCCGTCTCTTTGCCGACGGAACCCGGCTTCCGCCGGGCTTGAAGCCCACTTACCGGGTGTATCGCGACGAAACTCCCATTGCTGACGAGCCGGAGGTTTTTCACCAGGGTCGGGTGCCAGGCGTACCCAGCACTTATCTTTATTACGTGAAATCCGTGCTTCAGGGGGCCGAGGGTGTGGAATATGAATCAGCCCCCTCCGACCCCATTGATTTGGATGTGGGCTTTGAGGTGCCGGTGGTGGCCCAGGGTGAGCTTGAAGGTGCTGCGTCGATTTCTGATGGGTTGTCGTTGTCAACGCCCGAGGTGGTGTTCAGCAAACTGGGGCCCAAGGTCTACGCCCATCTTGTCTACGTCGTCCGCAGTGACGAAGAGACGCCGGACGAAGTGCGTTACGCACGCAGCGAACAGTTTGCCAAAGAGGGTTCTTTCGTCTTTGCCGACGAAGCGATCGGGGTGGCGCCCGAGGGCACGATGATCAGCGATATTGCTTTGGCGGCGTTTGGAAGCCAGGTGGTTGTCGGATGGATTGAACAAGATGAATCTGGTTCTGCCAGTCGCGTAGTGCTCAAAAAGAGCGACCAGACGGGCCTCGATGCTGGGGGCCGGCAAGCTTTTCGAGAACTTAGAGCCTATCCCAAGGGTGAGGCCTGGAAGCGCGATCTCGACATGGCCTTCGACCACCAAGGTGTGCACCACATGATCTGGAACGAGGCCAACAAGGTCTACTACTACAGCAACTTCCAGGCCGAAGAAGGTGAGAATGGCGAGCGTTTGAACGTGTTCGATGAGCAAAAACGTCAAGTGAATCACGAGCTCGTGAAGTACGCGCATACGGCCGAGATCAAGTGCGAAGACGAAGCAGGCGAATGTTGCGTCGACCGCTATACCGACACCTATACTTTGGCCATCGATCCCGAAGACTCGCTTGCCTGCAAGAATCGAGGCTTCTGCAAATCCCAGTTTGGTGTGTATCTCGAGCGGACCGAAGAAACCTTCGTGGAGACCCCGTCCTTGCATGTGAGTCGCGACAGCGTCACCATCGTGGCCCGTCAGACCCGCATGTTCGACAATCTTCCCCGGGCCAACCCAGCATGGAAGGGTTTGGAGAGCCACTTTTTGGGCCCCTTCGTTCCTCCGCCGCGGTCGAAGATGTGTCATGGCAGCCTTACCTGGTACAAGGGTGACGTCAAAGAGTACCGGAAGGGGTTTCGGGCCGCAGAGCTGGTCGATCAGTACGCTTGCGCCTTGGGGGTGCCAAGCAATGTAGACGTGTTGGTCGCCCAAGAGAAAAACTACGACAAGATCCAAGATTTCGGTAAGGCGAGGGGCCGCTACTACGCGTACGACGAGACCCAAGGTCACCCGGCAAACTGGTTTCAGTACACCCACCAGGGTCTTTGGCACGAGGACGACCAAATCAAAGTGGCGCAGCGTCCCCTTCGGAAGGGCGCGTGGTCCAATCCCCAAAGCGAAACCCGCTTGGTGCCAAGGCTGTTTGAAGGTCGGGGTGCCCGGGTTGAATTTGATGCGGTGGAAGTTGAGGTTGAGCAAGGCTTCCGGCAGGGGGTTTGGCGCCGAGCTTCGCTCCAAAATCCGCCGCCTCGCGAGCCGGGCGGCGAACATTTTCACGAGGAGGGGACGCAGTTCGAAGAGACCCTTCTTCGGTGGCGGATCGGGACGGTCGAGCGATTCTCAGCCGAACGTGCGGGGGACTACCGAGCGTGCGAGGGTGGCTCCAATACCGACCGGGGCGAGGTCGGACCGTCTTACGCACAGGTACACGCGGGAACGGCCGGTGAGCTGTACGCGGTCTACGAACGGGGGGCTAAGCGAGACCCGAATGACCCCGAGGGCAACGCCATCCAGTTTGTGTCCTCGCCTGATGGGGGTCTGACTTGGGGGGCGCCGAAGTCTATTGGTCAAGGTTATATGCCCTCCCTTGGTGTGGCCAAGCGCGGCGAAATCGGAGTGCTGTACTACGCGCCCGATTCTGCCTTCGTGAGTGAAAGCGGTACAGCGCTCGGCCAGATCAAGCTGGCTCGCAGCGGCGACGGTGAGGACTTCGAAACCAGCATTGTCAACGAGGGCTTCGACGCTGGCCGGGGTGAAAAGCTTCTCTACGCCGCCAAACCCATACACTGGCGAGCTTACGGCAGCGGGGCTGACTACTACTTTGGGGTACCCTCTCTTTCGACCTATGAAGATCTTTGGGTGGCTTCCTTCGTGAAAGAGGCCGACGTGTCGGACGATGCGGATCAAATCATGAACAATCGCATCAGCGCGCCCGAGGCTCGCACCACCACGGTTTTTGCCAAGGGGCCCGCCGTAGCCACTCAAAATCAAGCGGTCGAAACCAAGCTCACCTGCGTGGACCAATACCATGCGCTCTCACAGGGGTGCACAATCGACGCAGGGTCGCTGGCGTTCGGGACCAGCGCCTCCAGTTTTGTCGGCGAGTTTGTGGCCGCCCACGGAGGAACAGTGGACGGCAACCAAACGCTCTGGATCCCTGGTTTTGCCGGGGCCGGATCCGCCCACACGCCCACAATGGGCGCCGCTTTGGTTTCGGCCCGAGACGGAGGCCTCAGCCCGGCGCTTCCCGCCGCTCTCAGGGAGGGCGTTGATGCAAAAATTGGGGTTCAGCCAGGCATTGAACTCTTCCGCGGTGATGCGGCAGGCAACTACCAAAGGGCCCTTTCCATTCGTGATCGCCTATTTCTTCCCGAGATCAGTCTCCAGGCAGAGTATGAACCCGACGAAGAGGATAGGGATTCGGCGTTTATTGCGCACTATAAGCGGGTCTGGGCCTATACGCAGGGCATTGCGCTTGCCCAGTTCGCGCGGCAGGGTGATGCGCGCGCCCCGGGTTTGGCCCGGGCCATTTGCCGAGAAGACGTGGCCGTTTGGGGGACCAACGATCGCGGTGAACAGGTCGTTCTCGGGTGGCACTTTTCGTGGAACACCAACGACGACTACTGGAAAGATGCGCGACTGGTCACCGGTGCCAATGCTTGGGTGATCCATGGTCTTGGGGCCTTCTTGTCTTCCAAGTTGTCTCGGGAAGATGCCGGTCTTGGGGTGCGGGACGAGGTGCAAAAGTGCTACGCGGCCGCGCTTGTGGGCCTTGCCGACCATCGCGCGGGCAACCTGGCATCCAACCCTCAGGACCGATGGTTGATGACCGCCGGTGTGACGACCCGGGGCCTGAAGTACGCGGACAGTCCGGAAGAGATTCCTCTGAACCTCGGTGATTTGGGCCTGGGTGGTGGTCGGGAAGGGCGCCGGAGTCTTGCCTATTACGATGTTCTGGACGTGATTGGATACCAGGATCTCGGTCCCCAAGAAAGCGCGACGATTGGTACCTTCATTCGGGACGAAAACGACGAGCCCGATGAGGCGACCCAAGCAGATCTGGTGCTAGGTCTAGAGCAGCTGGGGATTTTCTACGCCCTTCACGAGCGGGCGAGGGCAGAAAACGTCGTCACGGAGCATAACCTCGATACGCTGAGCGTGCTGAACCATGCCATCAAACATTGGAACGAGGTCACGGATGGCCTGACCGACGCTGAAAAACGTAGGCTTGGCCAGCTCGACGGTGTTTCGGGGAGCGAAGGCGTAGCGGGGCTCATCATTTGGCGAAATGGTTTGCGAGATGCCATCTTCAACCGACTTTGGGAGAGCACCGAGTTTGAACTTCAGCAAGCTCAGGCAGCCCTGGCATTCGCCACACCCCAGTCCTCGAATGGCGCAAAAAAAGAGCGCGAGGAAAAGCTTTTGGAGCACTTGCTCGCCCATAGTGACATCGGTCGGGTGGTGACCGGTGGGGAGTTTAGCGCGGGCCACTTCCACAAGAGCAACTTTAGCGCCATCGACAACTGTAGTTGGTTATCTCTTTCTGTCGATTTCGAAACCCTGCCCCCAGCATACCAGGACAAGCTGGCGTCGTGTCTCGACTATACCATTTGGCGATTCACGAGCACGGATCTGACCTACCGGGGAGGCAGCTACTATGGTGCTTTTTACTTCACGAACAGCTTTGTCGATCGATACGTCGAGCAAAGTCTTGAACAAGAGGATCTCTACCACATTGAGGCCACCACCGGCCTCATCCAGGGTCTCCTCTATTTTCATGAGGCCATGGCCGAGACCCACCCCGAGGTGTCTCTGCGTTACCTCCAAGAGGCCACTTTGCTCTGGGCCGATATGCAGCGCTTCATGGCGGCCAATGGAACGCCTTATGCGACGCGCAGCATTTTGGACCTGATGACCCAGCTCTCCTCCGCCACTGCGGCGATTTGGTATCTGGACGTCTACGACTACTTCGCCAAAACCCACGGTGACGTGAATCAGCCGCTCAAAAACTACACCCATGGGCCAAAGAAATTCACAGACGAGTTCCCCATCGCGGAGCAGCGCGCGTTTGTGGGTTCTTTGTGGCCTACCCTAGAAAACCAGGCGCTTGTGGTCTCTGAGACCATTGAGCTTGAGGACCAAGACTCACCGACCCTCGGTATCTCCTATCTTGAGGATCAGGCCGTGGCGATTGTGGCTGCGGTCAATCGGGGTGATGCGGTGGCACAAACCTGGATCGACGCGATGTTGTCGGGCGTGGTGCGCTTTCCCGAGACACCGGGCGCACCGGGTTTGCTTCCATCTGCGTTCCGCTCTGACACCGGGCGGGCGGTGGCGCCCTATTTTCAGACGGGGTCTCAGATGTTGGCGGCGTACAGTTTGCTTTGGTACGTCCGCAATACGCCCGCGTCGGTCCATCGAAACCACGTTCGGGCACAGGCTGAGGCGCTTTTGAAGTCCCTTGAAGGCCTGCATTTTGATCCTCAGCATGGGCTTTTCACGGCGGGTCTCGGCGATCCCGAACCGTTGCGGCGACTCGCTGAAGGCGTTGTGCCCAATGCGGATGAGGATCTTGGGCCCCAAGACGCCTTGGGCCTTTCTGTCTCGTCGGTTGCGGCCCTCGAAGACCATGTTTATGCTTACTTTGCTCTTCGATTGGCAGAAGAAGTGTCCGGTGATGCATCGTATGGCGCTTTGGCGGCGCAGGTTGAGGTTGCACTCAACACCGTGTTCTGGCGTGGTCCTGCGGGTGCGGGCTCCATCGACGCCTATTCCGCGCCGGTGGCCTATGTGAACGCGAGTGAGGGTTCGTTTTCGGGCGACGTTCGGGTGCGTGAATCGGCATCGTTATACCTGCTCTATGCGACCGACAATGCCCAGCTCGGGCGTGCTCATCGTTCGCTGGATCTATTGGCCCTGTCGCCCGAGGTTCGGGCATCTGAGCGTTCGACTGGGGGCCCCCAAGCGTTTTCCGAGGACAGAGGCTTCGGCATTTTGGCCAAGCGGAGTGCGCGGGCCTTTGATCCGCGGCAAGAGGAGATTGCTTGGAACGACCACCTGGATGCTGCCGAATTCTATAGTCTGTCCTCTGGGGACGTTGCGAGCCTCCTGATTGCGGAAAATCCGCGAGGGTTCTTGGGGGTGCATGCGGCGAGTATGTTCGGAACCCAACAGAGCGCGGTGGCGTCGTTGTTGAATGTGGATGAGCGGCTTCGGGATGTTTATGTGAGCACGGTTGTTGCTCTTTTGGTTTCTGAGCCGAAGCCTCACATGCTCGACCCCCTTCTTCGCCGTTTGGTCGCCGTCGACTTGGTGGTGGAGGCGATGGATGACGAGCGCCCGGTGCAAGAATGGCTGGGATGGCACCAAGAGACATTCAGGTCCCGATTGATGGAGACCATCGCGCGGCTCAAGAATTTCTGCGACGCCCGGGTTCCCTTCCGGGTGACACCGATTGTCGGGTCTCTCAATCCGTCGCGTTTGGGCTTGGATTGCAGTGAGGTGGGGCCTCAATTCACCAAGCTGTTGGCTCGGCGCTTCGGAAGCGACGATCTTCGGCATGTGTCGCTGCTCATCGAGCGGCCGAACGACGCCTTTGAGCTTTTGACGCTCGTTCATCTCGTTCACGCCCCGGCCTACAAACTGGGCTCCGCCGAGACTGCGTTTGGCGCGTTTCGGGCTGATGTCGTCAAGAGCACGCCGCTTCATTCGTTTTCGATGATCCTGTCTCAGAGCTCGCTGACTTTTGCCGAGGATGTGACTTCGAAAGAAGTGGGCTCAGCCCTGAGCGCGCTATGGCGGGAGACTCTTCGGGACGGTACGCTTGAACGCGAGTGGCGGGGTAGGCCGCTCCACTACGCACTCGACGACATCGATTTCATCCAAATGGCGAATCCCTCTTCGCCGGCCTACTTCAGCCGGGAAGCGAGGGAGCACCGGGTGGTTCAGGGCTTGGGCAGCGATGTGACCTACACCCTCGGTGGCCAGCCGACAGTGCCCGTTTTTTACCCCGGTGCCGCGCTCGGGTCCGAGCCTGCGCCCACCCAGGCCGAGCGAGAGGAAAACGTACGCCAGCTTCGGAGGCTGATCAACCTCGAGGCCGACGGCAGCCTTCCGCTTGCCGCCTTCAAGGCAGGCCTCAGCACCGATGCGATGCACCGGATGATGCGAACGGGTTTGTTGACGGCCCGTGATTTTCACAAGCTGGCGCTGGGGCTTGGGCTTTCTTCCACGCAGTCGCAGAGCGGGGCCGACAAGTTCGTTTTTCTTGGTGTCGACAGTGCCCATTGGCCCATGCTTTCCGAAGGCGCAAGCGTAAGCGCTTTTGACCTGCTCACCGATCGGGTGGGTCTGGCATTGGCTTTGTCGGTCGCAACGCCTCCTCTTGATGGCACGGGCTTGGTGCCTTCGCCTGATGAGGAATCGACCACCGAGGGCGGAACGTCGGTGGAAGACGATGAACTCTACCAGAAGACGGGTGGTCTTTTGGCTTTCGAGGGTGAGGTCAAAGATTTACTACGGGCCGCCGAAGAGCCCGAGGATGTGATCTGTACCAGCATTCGGGTCAAAAACCACAGCCCCTTAGCGGGCGGTGACCGCTATCGATTCTCTGGGCACCAGGTGCTCGGGGGGAAGTGGCTCTACATGCTGCACGCTCCGAGCAGTTTGGAAGAGATCGCACCCCAAGAGGTGGGCACCGTGAGCGCGTGTGTGAAAGCGACCGATGCGGATGCTCTACCCAAGGGGGTTGACGCCTGGTATTCACTGGTGAACCTGGAACTGACCAATACGCGGACCGGCGAAACGGTATCGGCGACCAAGGCCGTCAAACTTCGTTTCGAAGAGGTCCCGACTTTGGTGGTGCCCCTTGCGGCTGGGGGTGTACTCAAAGTTGGGCTACAAGGTTGTGCGGCCTACAAGGTGCAGAACACCGGCGATCACCCAGTCAAGTGGCATCTGACGGCTCAGAGCTCGTCGCGTCATCAGATTTTGGTGGGGTTAGGTGTCCACCCAGAAGACCCCAAAGTCTTGGCCGCTGGAGCCGAAGACACCCTCGTGGTGTGCGCCCAGGCGACCGAGAACGCGCCATCAAACCTGCCTGCTCACCAGCTGCTGGGTGTGGGGGACGTCGCGCTTGTCAACGTGACCGATGGTCTGACCCAGAGCTTCAAAGTGTTCGGATACCGGAAGGGCTTGGTTGCCCACTGGCCGCTCAACCGCGAGTCGGTGGACCTTGTGAGCGGCAACGATGGGCTGAACGTTGGCATCTACGAGGCGGGACATTTTGGTGAAGCGCTTTACCCGAGTGTTGAGGCGCCTGGCTTTATGGCCCTAGAAGAAGACCTCGCCCCCGGGGCGCGGATTGACTCCACGCTGGAGCCGTTCATGGTGATGGCTTGGGTGAAGCCGAATACCGATGCCTCAGGTACGAGCTATTTTGTGAGCCAGCTTTCGAACGGTACCGGCTGGGCTGCGGGTCTTGATGCTGGCGGTTATCCGGTGTTCCATATGCGAGACGGTTCCTGGCAACAGACCATTCGTGCGACCCAGGCGATTGGGATCAGGATGTTCCCAGAATCAGACACGGATGACTGGTTTCACGTCACGATCGGTTGGGACGGCGAGGAAGCCCGTTTTTTCTTCACTTCGGATTCGGCGGCGTACAACGAAAGTGCATCCCTCGATGTTGGAAGTGGCATTGCGTTTTCACCGGAGTCGTTTTTGATCGGCGGTGCGCGTCTCGCTGGGACGAAAGTGGAGCCGTTTCAGGGCGCGGTCGACGACCTCAAGGTCTACCGAGGCAGCGTCGACGATTTCGACATGTTCGCGTTGGCGAATACCAGTGTATCTCACCAGGTGACTCGGCCTTCCGGCATTGTGGGCATCGAAAGTTGCGGCAGTGGACGGGGCGGCGCCGTGGTCATCAAGGAAGGCTACTGGAGCTACGAGGTGCTTCCCAATGTGGTCAAAAACGATGGGAGCGAGCCGTTTTACGTCGAGGTGCGTACGGACCCGAGTCTCGGTATACTCTCTGACCTGGGGATGGTTTTGGGGGCCCACATCGAAGGGCCAGACCGTGCCCTGCCGGGGTCTCGGGTCGGATTCCGTGATGACGGCATCAGCCCGGACCACACCCAGGGTGACGGCATTTATGTGGCGGGTCCTCTTCGGTATGTGGGCGCGGCGCCAACCTATTTCGCCGATGACCGCAATGGGCCGGTGGGGGCGTCGAGGGTGACCGTCGGACTGAAGCTGGGGGACCCGAAGGTGGGTTCTTTTGTGATTTCTCCCTCGGTGGGTCTCATCGATGCGACCATCGCCGAGCGTGTGGCACCGACCCTGAAAAAGACCCCCAACGGGCAAGCCAGCAACCACTTTGTGAATGTGTGCCGAAACAAGAGCACAATTCAAAGCGAACTTCGCGGACTCGGATTTGATCCTACGCATTTGGCGAACGGTTTTTACGAGGCGGGCTTTTCCGATACGTTTCAGTTTATGGTGGGGCTCTCTACCCACCACGTCGAAAAAATTGGCGAAGAGGGTATCAACGAGCGAGGGGGATACTCGCGCGTGGTCCGGGACGATACCCCAGGCCTCGACATCACCGCCGATGGTGTGGATGTGGGCCGCCGGTACGGCAGCGACGCGTCTCTCGAGGCGCTGGCTTACGTGGACGTGCTTGGCGCAGGCATCAGCAGCTACCGGGTGACCCACGAGTTGATGCATCGGTTTGGCGCCTACTGGAATGGGTCTGTGCACGTGGACGGAACGGATGTTCTGCTCACCGACACGAACCACTATCTTCAGAGCGTAGGCGATCTCAGCTTGCTCAAGTTCGTGCCCTATACTTTTGAGGATCTGGGCAACGGGAAGGTGGGTGTGGTGTGCAAGACCTTCCGACAAGCGACGAAGGTCGACGAGTACCTATGGGGCGTGCGCTCTGCGTCCAGTGCGGGGTCCATCCCCGTGCTGGTTCCCGCTGACGGAAAACCCAAGGCCGTTCAATGCAACGACGAGGTCTTGGGCCGGCTGGTACAGGTTTCGGTGGCGGACGACATCGTACCGCGCTGGGGCGAGCGGCCGGCGGCGGCCCGCACCAACTATCGCATTGCTTTTGTCGGCGAGACGTTGGGTCGAACCATGACCCCACGCGAGGTCGCGTTTTATGAGATCCTCGCGGCGCACTACACGAAGGCCCTTCCCGAGGGTGATTTGCCGGTGCTGACCGACAGCAACTGGGTATCCATCGATCGTTATTTCCCGAGCTCTATCAAGTTTGAATCCGCCTTGGTGAAGGGCTCCCATCTGGCCGCCCTTCCGACCCAGATCGCGTTCGAGCAGCCTGAGGGTCTCGTGGGGTATTGGTCCTTTGATGGTGATTTGTCCGAAGACCAGAGCTTCCTTCGGCATGCGGCCGATGTGAATGGCCAAAAATCGCCAGGTGTTGGGGGCGGCGCCCTCAAGGGGACCCTTTCGGTGGATTCGGCAGCGCTTCAATTTGGCAGCGACGACACGTTTACCGTAAGCCTCTCGGTGTGGCCAGAGCCGAGCGCCCGTCGCGAGGCCATTATCGGGAACCTCGGGCATCGTAAGGATTCGGTGGGGCCAGGGTGGGAGATGACGCGCCAAGGCCTCGATCTCACCGTCCGTACGGTCGATGTGACGGGACGGTCCAACGCCATTCTCACCGCTCTACTCCATGAGCAGGCCTGGAATACCATCGAATGGCGGGTCCACGGGCAGAAGGGCACGGTAGACTTTGAGCTCACGGTGAACGGTGAGACCCAGACCACATCTTTGCCGAGGGACAGCGCTAGAGACTTCAAAAGCGTGAGCCCTATTCTTGTGGGTGACAGTCCGTTTCGTGACTCTCTGACAGGCGTGGTTGACGAGTTGAAGTTCTACCGGGGTGACAAAGCCAGCCAGGGACTCCAGACGGTTGCACCCGAGAACATGGTGGTCCAAGAGATCACCCTGCATCTTGATCCCGATGGTGCCTCCATGGCGTCAGGAGAGGGCGTGACGGCCTACCGTGACCGAGATGGGTTGACCGAGTTGGTGTTTACCGATGGCTTTGTGTCCGGAACGGTGGTCAAGCTACCCGCCTCGGACCTGTCGTCCGACAAACTCTCTGAGCTCGAACCATACGAGGTGTCTCCCTTCGTCGTCGGTCATCCCGGTTCCTCGAAGTTTGTCGACACCGTCCACGCCGCGTCGGCGGTGGAAGTCCCCTCATGGCTTCAAATATTGGGGCTTGCTGCGCCGGCGTCGGCGTACGACGGCGAGGGAGCCACCTACGTGTTTTTGTCGGGCGCTTCGGTCACCGACTGGACTCAAGATTTCTTGAGTGGCCAGGCTCGCGTTGTGACCCTCGCGCTGGACGGTGTGGCTCAGAACGCGGAGCCGGTAGGCGAGCTCAAAGGAGTCGATGACAGCAATCCCTTGTACCTACCCATCGAAAGCTATGCACTTCCTGAAGGCGTACATCTGCCTGATTCCTACTTTGATGAAAACCGCAACATCGAGCCTTTTGGCGACCTTGAAATCGAGGTGACTGCAGGCGGACCGCCCCAAACGGGCATGTTTCTGCTCAAGCACGAACCCCCCGACTTCTTTAATCTGAGCTCCGGCGCTGACAACAAGGCGCCAGGCGGACTCCAGGCGTTGTTGGATCTCACCTATGACCGTAGCCCAAGAGACTACATGTTGGAGTTCTCATTCCCAGATACGGTTCCGACCGTGCAGCTTCCGGAATGGATATCCGGTTTTGAGCAGCCCGTGACCGTAGAGGTTTTTGGGCTGGCTACGCTCGGGTTTGTTTACGATCCCAATGCCTTTGTCGGCTACGAGGGTCAAACCCTACTGGCTTACGCGAACCTCAAAAACGTGACCGGCCGCAATGCAAAAACCCCGGCAAGTGAACTTCCACCCGACAAGGTCTTTACCCGGCGGGTGATCGTCAAGGTGAAGGGGCCGCGTGTCTTTGAGGTCGCAGACAAAGTGGTCGATTACGACTTGAGAACCTGGGATGTTCCGTCGGGTCTTTACGAGGTGACCGTGCATGGGCCTGACCGTCTTGCGCACAGCGGCAGACAGGTTGCGGCGGCACAGCGCCATGTGTTTGTGCCAACGGAGGGCCGGGTCTCCATCAAGATGTTGTTTCAAGGCAATTTGCTGCGACCTGGCGAGGATATCACCATCTCACTGAAGAATGTGGCGACGAAAGAGATCTACAATGAGAGAGTCGCCATCGACGTAGCGCCCCGGGCCTCTGCATACGTCGGGCCGAGTGATGAAAACGGAGAAGAGAGTGTCATCGACTTTGAGACCCCGGATGCGCCTGGGTGGTGGGGTTCCTCCCCATATCTTGTGGATCCGTACCTGGACTGGATTGATGACAGTTTTGCCATGGTCGCGGAGTTCAGTGCGCTGAATGTGGATGAAGCCAGCTTTGGCGCCCTGTGGACGACCAAAAACTATCCCCGGATCGGCGCGGAACCACGCGTGCTGGCCTTCGATGTCAAGTCTGCGACCTACCCAGGTTTGGGGGCTAAGGTTGCGGCGGTGTTTACGGAAAAGGGTGGTGAGCGCTGGCGCTCTGAGCCCCTCGTTTTGACCGCTGACTACCAGACCATGGTGCTGTCGGTCCCGCATGACTTTCGCCCCGATGGGTACGCCGAGAAGGTGGACGAGGCTGCATGGAACGATGTCTTTGATCCAGGAGAACCCGAGGCGTTTGCGTTTGTGTTTACGTCCGATGACAAGGACCGTAATTCGGTGTCGTTTGCCGTCGACAACATTGCGGTCTACGAGGGGGATCCGAACCAGATTGCGGCGGCTTTGGGCGGGATCCGCGTTCTGCCTCCACCCAAAACCGAAGAGGAGCTGGAGGCGGAGATCATCGAAGGGCCCAACGTGGCATTTATCGATGCATCGGAGCGCCCGGAGACCATCAACCCCGAAGGCTTCAATCTGCTGGCGACCACGGTGACCTATCTCGACATCCTTGCGGGACGAGTTTTTGTTCCGGTTACTTACTACGGGTCATATGGCAAGGAGTTCCTGCTGGAAAGTGCGTGGGGTTCCCTGACCCCCGAAGCCCCGAATAAGTACTTCCAGCCGGGTGGACAACCCAATGAGATTCACCTCAATCCGAACACCGCGATTCTCAGGAACCTGCGCAACGAAGTGGCCAAGCTCCGCGGCATGACCAAGGACGAAACAACCATTGTCTGGGAGGTATTGTTTTTTGTCGACCCACTAACCGGTGAGCGCGTAGGCCAGCTGCCCATCAAGATTGATCTTTCGGTTGTGGGGAGCGCCAACATTGATGGGCCCGCAGTGGATGAGTCACTGGAACCCCAGTTGTTCTTCAACGATTTCCAACCGGTTCGAGGGTGCACCAAGGATTGTGACCCCACTTGGGGCATTTGGCCCGACACGGATCGTGTCGATTACGGTGCCGACGTCGTGTTCAGGACAATCGGGGACAGTCGTCGTTTGGTGTACGAGAACCCTCAGTTGCTCAAGCAAGGTGCGGTCTGGCTCGCCTTCGAAGAGGATCTCACGCTTTACGAGGCGTTGAGCTTTAGGATTCAAGCGCCAGAGCGCGCAGACCTTCGAACCGCGAAGAACGGTTGTGTGCATGTCCGTCTGGTCGAGGCCGATGGGGATGCTTGGGTATCAGAGGCGTACAATATTCCGGTCACCGAAGACCGGGAGATCACAATTCCGATCACCGAATTCGCGTACAGCGAAAACGACCTCACGAGTGCGACCAATCGGCGGCCAAACTTTAGCTCGATAGGCTCGATCTCATTCAACTTCGTGCCCGACACCGATCCTGGCGTCAGCGACCACGTGGTGTACAGCATCGATACCTTGATGGGCCATCCAGTGCTTGTGGATGGGCGAGCGCCTACTGAGCCGGATTGTGAGACCGCGCATGATGACTTTGAGGTGGTTCTTGCCTCTCCTGATTTTCGAGGGCTCAATCCCGCCGGCGGCGATATCAAGTTGTTGCTGGACGACTCAGACACCTACGAGAAACTGAAGCCAAGAGTCCCTGCCCTCCATTGGACGAATGAAACGCCCCACTGGGACCCGGGCAACCACGCTGCCAATAGAAGCTCCGTACATGTACACGAAAGTTTTGCGGAGACTAAGGCGATGACCATTGCGGCTGTGGTTCACCAAGTCACCCACGACAACTTCCACCAAGTAGGCAATTTTGTGGTCCCTGTCCCTTGTCCCAACGCCCGCAAGAGCACCGTTTGTCCGGCTATTTACAATGCACCAAGAATCGCAAAGTCAGAGCGTCAGTGGCGTGAGTTTGTATTCAATCTCTATCTTCGTGCTGAGGCCGAAGCGGTTCTAAACTCGCTCTTGGCGCTGAAGGAAATCGACCAAAAGAATCCCGGCGTGCTGGAGGATATCAGTTTGTCCCATATCCTGCCCCTGAAATTGGAGCAGGGAGAAGCGATCAACAACCAGATCCGGAGTGCCAGGGGCCAAGCCCAAAAGGCTTTTGACGCTTACTGGTCAAGCCCACGAACCGACAAAGAGCCGGTCATTCGTGCTTTGCTATTGGTGGTGCAGTGGCGAGCCGAAGCAGACGGTGCCTCGTTGCGCGGGCGTTTCAATGAGCGCCTCTTAGATCTTTGGGGAAGCGGCTTGGAGGAGCCCATTACCGAAGCTGAGAACCCGTTCCGGCGACTCACTGAGGTCGATCCTTATATGTACACGCGCGACAGGGGCAATGGTCACTATGATCGCCACGACGATCCCAATGACCCATTGTATGATCCGCGTGACCAGGATGCCTATTGGTATGGTCGGGTTAGACCACCTTTTCAGGGTGTGATTCGGGTTCAGTACGACGATTTCCTTGTTGAGCTTGATGAGGAAGACGGGATGTTTAGAACCTGTGGCCACGTGAAAGGGTCTCCGGTTCCGTGTGCCTCAGCAGGCAGTATTGCGGTCGATCCCCGACCGCGGCAAGAAATCTTCTTTTCGGGCTACAGCTTTACGGCGAAGAAGTCCGAGGAGCTCATCGCGCCAGGACCCAACCTGTGGAGCGAGACCTTTGAGAACGTTTTTGTCGACGACGAGGGCCTGCACCTGCGAATTACGCCGCATCCCGTGCAAAAAGATCGATGGTACTCGGCGGAAGTGATCGCGGATAAAAACCTTGGTTACGGCCAGTACATCTTTACCGTGCAGTACAACATGCTCCAGAAGCCACAAAATGTCGTATTTGGGCTTTTCTTGTGGGACCCGCGCCGTGACGCAGCCGAGGCGAACCATCGCGAAATCGATATCGAGTTTTCGCGCTGGGAGACTTCGGATCGACCTGCGGGTCAGTTTGCGGTTCCCCCCTACGAAGAGGGCATGTTTCACCGCTTCGAACCGAACAGGATCCGGCTCGAGAGGGCCGACTACGTGACGACCTATGTCATGGACTGGCAGTCGGATCGAATCCTCTTCCGCGGTTACTATGGAGCCCAGCCGGCCGGCGACCACTTTGTCGAGTGGAAATACGATCAGGCGTACAACATCGCTGCGCCCGGAGAGGAGACGGTTCGCATGAACTTGTGGATCGTCAACCAAAAGGGCACTTCGGTGGAGGGCAAGCCCGCGCCGCTTGGTGGTGAGCCTGTGGAAGCGATCATCAAGAGCTTCCGGCACGAACGTCGCCCCCTCAGGTAAAGGGCACTTTCCTTGACAGGGCCGCGTTGACTTTTTCATACTGACGCCTTGGTGGTCTTGCAGGGGCGACATCGATGGTTAGACCAGGTTCCTGGGCTTACGCCTGACTTGCTGCGTGCTGCCGCCGACGTGGATGTGACGCTTCTTCGGTGTTGTCTCGAGAGGACCATGATCCAGAGACTGCGGGCGGCAACGCGGGTGCGGCGTACGTTGGGGGCTTTTAGGCGTGTACCATCCCGATGACGCGGATCTTGAGGCCTTGCTTAGGGCGTTGTGCGAGGGCGCGGTCGAATTCGTAGTTGTTGGAGGTGTGGCTGCAGTCCTTCACGGTGCACCGACGACAACACAGGACGTGGATATTGTTCACCGGCGTACCGCCGGTAACGTGGATCGCTTGCTCAAAGTTCTTGGTGCTCTCGATGCACGGATCCGCGATCCGGCTGGTCGTTTGTTACGGCCGACCCGGGCGCAGCTGATGGGCAAAGGCCAGCTCAATTTGAGCACGACCCTGGGGCCTCTGGATCCTGTGTGTCAGCTTCATGATGGTCGAGGATATGACGAGCTGCACAAGCGGACCATTCGGATGTCGGATGGAGCCCTTGAGCTTCTCGTTCTTGATCTTCCTACGTTGATCGAAGTTAAAGCAGGGGCCGGTCGAGAAAAGGATCGTCTCGTCGTACCGATTCTGGTTCGCTTGCTCGATGAACAGGGCTGAGGGCCGTGGGTTGAACGTTCCGGCTTGTGCGGCGGAAGGGCTGCGCGCTAGGAGGTGTCGGGGGCGCCGTCCCACCACATGGTCTCTTTGGACAGCGTTTGGAACCCAAGCTTGGGTTTCGTCAGGCCCCGTCGAATCTGTTGCCATTTGGCGACGAGGGTTGGTTTTGGGCCCCGTTTGTCGATTCCAATGAGCTCCAGTTTGCCGTCGGGTACGACCATCACGTAGCGGAAATGTTTGACGGGACCCGAGCATTGGTCTCGGAGGCGTTCGATGAGGGCCATGCCCTCAAGAATAGGGAGTTGAAAATGGGTCGCATGGCGCACGGGGCGGGGGTGAAAGAGGTAGTGGGGCGTCACGCCTCTGGCGTGGAGCTCGGTGAAGAGTTTTCGGAGGACCTGGTGATCGTCGTTGACTCCTCGCATGAGCGCGATTTGCGAGCTCAGCATGACGCCCGAGCGTCTTAGTTGCGTCAGCGCTTCCGTTGTCGAAGGAGAGATTTCGCGGGGGTGATCAAAATGGCAGTGCACCAGGATGTTCGTTTTTTGAGACAGTTCGCTTAGAAGCTCCAGCAGCGCGGGGTCTTGGGCGATTCGACTGGGTAAAAAGGCAGGAATCTTGGTGCTGATTCGAAGCAAGCGTAGATGGGGTATGGCCGCGAGTGCGGTCATCAGTCTTCGTAGCCGTATGGTGCCGCTGACCAAAGGATCCCCACCAGACAGGACGACATTGTCGATCTCGGTTTGGTTGCGAAGATAGATGAGCGCCGGTTCGAGGTCGGCGATGCTTTCGCGGGTCATGACGTCCACGCTCATGAGCCTCCGCCGGAAGCAGTATCGACAATGGGCTGCGCATGCTTGATTGACGATGATGACGCCGGTTTGAGCATATTTATGCTGAAGACCACGTACGACGGTCGATGTTTCTTCTCCGCTGCTGTCGAGTTTTCCGTCGCTGTCTGTTTCGGCTGCTGAGGGTGTAACCAGTCGCCGCAGAGGATCGGCTGGGTTGCTCCAGTCGATCAATTTGGCGTAGTTCCCCGGCACCAGCATGGGAAAGCGGCTTCGCTCTCGCGTGATGTCGACCGATTCCGGGGCGTCTTTGGGTACGAAGAGGTCGCCCTGTTTCGCCGCCCTTACAGCCTCACGCAGTTCGACTTGCCACGCTGATGCCGCCTCGGGCGCAGGGGGGGCACTTGAAGCTCGTGGGTTACGCATTGCGGCTCGGCTATCAGAACCCGTAACCAGGGACAATTGAATACCTCAGAAGGGCTTGTTATACCCCGCCGGTGTCTGCGATGCGCGTGCCTTTTTTTTCTTCGCTTTGGTCGTCGCGTCCAGTGAGTCGGTACGCTGCTGGCGCGCTCTTGTGCCTACCGCTTTTTGTCTACGCGCCCATGTTTGAAGACGCCCACCATTTGCCGCGCCTTTGTTGTTTTGCCGTGGTGGCGACGCTCGGCGCCTGGCTTTTGGCTTTCGGGCCGGGGACGCGTCATGCCGCTGGTTTGGGCATTGCACTGGTGGTCGCCTCCATTTCGATGGCTTTGGCGGTCCGTGGGCATCGTCTGGTGGCTGCGGGGCTTGTGGCCTGCCAGCTGTTGTCCGGGTTTTTTTACTGGGTTCTTGTTGATGCGGCCACAGTGGACACCAAGAGGGCGATCCTTCGGTGTCTGTGGGCTGCTGCGCTTCTTCAAGCGGTTGTCGCCGTTGTTCAGGGCCACGTTCCTCCTGACTTTTGGGGGGCGACGGCAGGGGGGGAGGCTTTGGAACCCGTCGCGTTTGTGGGGAATCGTGAGTTTCTTGCGACCCTCCTTGCGGTAGGCGTTCTGATTTCGCCGAGCCTTGCGCCTTGGAGCGCTTGGGGACGGAAGGGGCGCATGGTTTTGGTGGGGACTGGGTTGCTTTTGTGTTGGGCCATTCTTCTGACCAGAAGCAAGGGAACGATCGGATTCCTGCTCGGCTATGGCGCCTGGCGGGTGGCACGCTGGCCGGGGTTGGTTTCGGTTTTGGCGGGGTTGGGTGCTTCGCTTGTATATCTGACTCCGGAGTCGGTCCGAGGTCGGCTGCTCCTCTGGATAGCAAGTGGCGAAATCTTCTTGTCGAATATGGGAAGGGGCGTTGGCCCCGCGGGGTTCGAGGGTGCTTACATTGAAGCCATCAAACGTCTTTTTTCGTTCAGCCCAGAGCTCAAGAGCGCGTTTGGACCCCATACCGCGGCGGTCCTCGATGCCCACAATCTGGTTCTGAACAGCGGTGCGTTGTTTGGGGGCCTTGGTTTGGGCCTCAGCGTTTGGTTCCTTATCCGGGCCATCGGCGGGGTGCTTGGCCGAGCAGACACCCTCGAGGACAAACCGGGCGTGGGGCCCGCCCTGGCCTTGCTGGTTTTCAAATGTGGCTACACGGTCGTTTTGGGGTCGGTCACTTCCCTTCTTGTGTTTGTCCTACTGCTCGGTTGTTGCGGCTTGAAAACCTGTGGGGCAAAAGACCTTCGTTTGGGCCGTCGGCATTGGGTGGCTTTTGCCGCCTTGGCGACGGTACTCACCCTCCGGGTGGGGCAGGCGGTGCGTTCAGAGTGGGTGTATTCACGGGGACTCAAGGACTGGGCTCTCGGGCGTGAGGGTCAGGCGCAGCGGAAGATGGCCGAAGCGCTTGACTTCAATGATGAACATGTGGAGGCACACATGGTGCTTGGACACATTCATTTTCTTCAAAGCGAAACAGAATCCATGAACGCTCACCTCACAAGAGCCATGAAGATTGCCCCGGGGATGGATACCATCAAGCGTTCAGCGCATATGTATTTTTACGAACGTCGATATGCGCAAGCGGAGTCTCTGTACAAAGAGATTCTTGAAGTATATCCGCAGCATCTCACGTCCATGGTCAAGCTGGCGCTGATCTACGCGCAGGCAGGGAAGACCTCTGATGCCCTTTTGATGGCGAAGCGTACCTTGTCGGTCACGCCCCGGGTGTCGAACGAGTCCGACGCGCGAAATCAGCGAATTGCACGTCAGTTGCTTGCCGATCACGGGGATGGTATCTGGCCGGTGCGATGAGCGGTCCGACGTTTCTGGTTTTGGGGACAGAAGCTCGGAGACCCAAAATCGTGCGAAACTTTCTGGTCGCGCTGTGTGTTTTTGGTGGCGTGACGGGCGCGAAGGCGGCTGCCTCCAGGGCGTTGGTGATCGGAGACGACGTTCGAGTTCGATCGAAGCCTTCGGTCAAGGAAAGCACGTTGCTCGGCGTCTTGTTCAAGAACATGACGGTCAAGGTTCTTGCCGAGGGTTCCAAACCAAAAAATGAAGGCGCTATTCACTGGGTGAAGGTTCGTTCGGGAAAGATCGAAGGTTGGGTTTCGCGCCGATTTTTGGACCTCAAAGCCAAGACCTTCGATGTGGATACCTACGATGCCGAAGGCAATATGCAATGGTTTTACAAGCGTTTTGGTTATAGCACCTGGTTCAAAAAAAGCGCTTTCAACGTGAATACCTTTGACACCGGTCAGTACCGAGAAATGATGGCTGCAGCACTCGCGGGGAAGTCCGGTGCCCACGAGGCGCTCTTACAGACATTGTTCCCACTCCTTAGGCGGCGTCCCACAGAGGCTAAGTTTCGGTATCTCAAAAAGCGTCTCCACAGTCGTGACTTCTTACTGAAGCTTCCCTTGGGGTGGGACCCGCGGCTTGTGCCGTATATTCCAAGAGTTCGTTTTCGGGATCGTGCGTTTGTGATCGGCTGGTTGAGGCAGCATTGGCGTGGGCAAAGTTGTGCCTTTGTCAAACGTATCGATAAGAAGCTGATGTCTGACCAAGAAGTGAAAGACGCATTGGCCCCGATGGCAAAATGCCTCAAGAAGTAGGTCGTGTCGGGGGGGCTCCCGTCGAGACCCGCCATGTGGGGGCCGTCGGCCTTTTGTTCGAATCGCGGTCCGATATCGAAGGCCTGCCTGGATACTGCGAAGAAACGCACTACCATTGGAGGGAGCCCGAGGAAGTGGATGCTGTCGAAGCCGCGCTCTTAAAGCTCGGATTCGACACCCATAGACTCGGTCCCATAGAGGCGCTGCTTCAGAACGACATCAGCCACGTTGATTGCGTCTTTAACTTGTCCGTGAGAACTCTGTCGCGCAACCGAACAGCGCTGGGGAGTGCGATTCTTGAAGCCCACCGGATCCCGAGTATCGGCGGCGACGTCTTGTCCAAAGTGGTTACGCTCAACAAGCACATCTGGAAGCCCATAGCCTCTTGTCTTCGGGTCCCCACACCCAGATGGGTGGTGTATCAAAACGGAGCCAAGGTGCCCGCGTTGCCGCCGTTTGATTCTTGGCTTCTCAAGCCGGTGTCCGAAGGTTACTCTTTGGGGATGGAATGGGGCACGAAAACCTCCGGGCTCGAGGCCTTAAGGCGTTCGGTCCATCGAATCGGTCAACGTTTTTGTGCGCCGGTTTTGTGTGAGCGTTTCATCGATGGCCGGGAGCTTTGTGTTGCGGTTGTGGGCCACCCACCGGCGGCGACGGCAAGGGTCTTGGTCTTCGACGGTGGGGGGGGCGATGGACCGGCGATGCTGCGGGACACCGCGAGCAAACGCGCCTCGGGCTCCGCATTTTGTCTTGCTGAGCCCGACGACCCCGCGGCGATTCTTGCGATCCAGGCGGCCTTTCGGATGGCAGAGGCCTTGGGGCCGGCGGATTACGCAACGTTCGATTTTCGCGTGGACCCACAGCGAGGGCCATTTCTCGTTGACATCAATTTCGATGCGACCCTTCATCCGGAGCGTTCTTTGGCTTGTGCCTTTCGTCAAACCGGGGTGGACTACGTCGAGCTGATTCGGCGGATTGTAGAGGCTGCTTTTTTTCGTCAGTCCCTCACGGGATGGGGTGCGCGCCCGGGATCGCGTTCACCTTGAACTTTGCCCAGCGTTTGCTTTCGCTCTGTTGAGTACCAGGGTGGCCTCTTCGCCATAGCGTTGCCAAAGGGCTTCGACCAAGCGGATAGGCACGGGAATTCCATTTTTGCGTCGGCACGCTTTGGTCAAAGCTTCTCTTTTTCCGGGATAGGGTCCGTGGGGCGCCAAAGCATGGAGAAGTTCGGCTACGCGCGTTTTGAAAAGGTTCTCGGGACCAAGGCATTCGGGGTGGATGACAAAAAAAAGATGACCGGTTCCATTTTGAGCGTCGTGAACACCCTTGCGTTTGAACAGTGCAGCTACGGTGCCAAGGAGCGGTCCACACAGGCAGTCTGCGGCCAAAGCGATGGCCAGCTGCTTGTGGTCGGCTGCCTGGACTGCGCATATGTCTTGGGGGTGCGTCGACGCCTTCCCCTGTTGGTCGATGCCCCAAGGCTCGGCCAGTTCGATTTTCTGGTAGCCCGCATGGGCAATTTTGCCTCCGCTGACTGGCCCCGCAGCCATGTCGAGAACGAAGGGTTCATCTTTACCTACGGGGAAGGCGCAGGAGATCGGGTTGTTGCCCACGATGGGACGGTCGGTGTTTTGGGCGGCCAAGTCGACGACATTGGTGTCGCTCGTACCGAAAGATACAAAGCCTGATTCTGCGGCCAGTCGTGTATAATACCCGGCCATTCCGAAGTGATTGCTGTTGGTCGCGGCCACCAGGCACGTGCCCGTGGTGCGGGCACGCGCCAGTGCGTGCTCCATGGCAAAGGAAGCGACCCGCTGCCCGGGTGCGCCGTTGCCCTCGACTCGAAGCACGGCATCGAAAGTACTTTGGGCGAGCTCTGGGCTGGCAGCTTTTTGAATTCGGCCGTTCTGTAGGCTGTCGGTGTAGCCGAGTATCTGCTGCAAACCGTGAGAGTCGAATCCGAGAAGGTTGGCTTCGATGAGGTGCTTGGCGATGGCATCCACGTTGGCTGGGCATACGCCCATGGGCTCCAAGATCTGATGGTAGAACGTGTGGAGCTCTGCCTCGGAAACGATGACGCTGCCTTCAGTAGGGGGCGTATTGCACGATGACACGGTAGTTTTCTTTCCAGACGTCGCCGGGGTAACGGATGTTGCGTCGCATTTGAACCCGGTGCCCAGGCTGGCCACAAGGCGTACGTTTTGGGTGACGGCCTAGGATGCTGGTCTTCACGCGGACCTCGAAGGGCTGAGCCACGGGCCCGCGGAGCCAGACCGAGAACAGCGTACCCTCTCGGACCGACGCGTGGACCCTGAGCGGCACCCGATGGTTGTTTCGGGCAACCAGATCTTTGTACCCGAAAGCCACCGCGGCGTCTCGACCGAGCTCGAAAAAGCGGTTCGGCCCATGGATGTCCACGCTGTGATGGTGGTGGTCGATGATTTCAAAGTTGGCCAGAAGCAACGTGTTGAACAGGGTGGAAGCGACCTGGCATAACCCGCCTCCGTAGTCGGTGATCAGGCGCCCGCGATGGAGGCTCGGACCCGGCAAATAGCCGTTTTTGGCGACGGGCGGTGGGATGACTCTCCAAAATGCCAGCCGTTCTCCTGGCTGGATGACCAAGCCGGACAGGGTGTGCGCGGCGAGCTTCATATTGTGCACACGGCCTTGGTGCAGGGTCGGGGGCCCCGGTCGCTGGATAATGCGGGTTTGGTAGGGGCTCCAAGGTTCGCAAAAAGGGCCGTCCTCAGTATGAGACCAGGTTGTTGCGTACCGACGATGGTCTCCTTTGAGGTAATCGAGTGCGAGTCTGGCCGCGTGGCGCGCCGTGCGCCGGGGTCTGGCCGTTGCCACACGCAGCGACGCCGCCCATTTCTCTGCCTGCCCTTCGTTTTGCACCGAATCCACGGGAGCTCTCGTCTTGCTAGTTCGGGCTTGGCTCGGATGCAAGTTATCCCTCGGATTGGGCCATCGCTTGGGGCTCGGAGCGCTGGCGTCTTTGGGGCCGGTGCGGAGCGGCACTGAAATCGACGCTTCTATGACGCCATGGTACGGGTTCAGGCCTTGTGTTGAGGTTGCGATCGCGAGGCGGCTATTGCCCCGTAGCCTTTGCGGGCTTATTCGGATTTGGGCTCCTTTGTTGTTCATCGTCGCCCGACGATTCGGGTCGTGACGGGGGAAACGGCGCCAACGATGGCGGGTCCATGTCGGATGGTGGTGCGAAACCGCGACTGCCGTACCCAGAAGATGCGAGCCAGGAGGCCATCATGGCTTATCTGGTCGAGGAGCGTTATCGGGGAGAAGGATGGACGGCTGAAACCCCGGAGCCTCGTCCGAAAAGCGGGGTCGTGAGCCCGCACGGCCGGGTCCAGGTGTGGTTCAACGAAACGTTGATCGCTTCTCAGCGTGCGGGCCACGGTGAGTTCCAGGGCAGTGCTCACGTGTCTGGGAGCATGGCGGTGAAGGAATTTTACGACGATGCCGATCAGCGCCTGGGCCGCGCCGCGATGCTCAAGTTTGATGGGCCAGCTTTTCATTTTGTGTACTTTTGCGACGGGCCTCAGGAACGTTGTTGGGTTCAAGGCCCCACGGACCCCTACTATGGGGTCGGGTCTCGGGCGGAGTGCTCAGGGTGTCACGGTGGTTTGATCTTTACGAAGGCCCCGTAGCGGGTCCAGGGCCCTGGCAACCCTATTTGGCGCTGAAGGCGAAGGGGAAGCTGGCGTTGATGACTTCTTGGGTGATGCCTTCCTCGGTTTCTCCGGTGAAGCTTGGGAACTTCCACTTGGGCACGCTGCGCATCAAACAGCGACCGATGACGTCTTTTTTCACGCGCCGCGGGGCCACGGAGACCTCGCTCACCCGGCCCGTCTTCTTGATGGCAAGGTCAAGAATCAAGTCATCTGACCACTCGGGATCCTTCTTGAGCTGCTTTTTGTAGCAGCGACGAACCGAGATCATGTTCTTGTTCACCACCTGAAGAATATCTTCCTGGCTGAGGACTTCCGGGGTCACCAGCCCCATGCGGCCGGCGGCGATGGGGACCACACCGCTCGGTGCCTCGTCCGTTTTGATGTGGCTTGGGTCTTCGTCCGGAGCCATCTGAATGGATACGAGGCCCGCCTTTTTTTTGAGAGCTTGGAATCTTTTAGCGAATTTGGGGTCTTCTTGTGAGGGTGCGGCCCCTAACGTGAGCGTACCGAGCAGCGCCCATAGGGTCGCGCGAACCACGCTCACCCCTCGGTTTTCCCGAAAGAATCTCATCCAGGTCCAGTCTACCTCCGGGGGCCTCAGCTGCCAAAGCCCGCTCGGGGCTTGATCGCGCGCACACTCGGGGCGGTGGATTTGCCTACCCGTTGCGGGGTTTGGCTGCGGATGGTTGCGCCAGTTCTAGGTAACCCTGAGTAGATCGCCCAGGTTCTCAGTTCGTCGGCTGCCCGCTCGAGCTCACACTCGGGTGGTGGGGGTTGTTCGTCGGGATCTGGGGCCGACAGCCAAGGGGTCGAGATTGCGCTCCAGTTTCGAGTTCAGGGGGCGCTGAGGGCTCGTTTTTGTGTTCCCCTGTTGGCCACTGGATTCAGGGAGAAATCTCCTTTAAAGGCTTTCCACATCGATGTTGCCGCTGAAGTGTGGGCCTCAAAGACTGGCTCTGGCTTGCTTGGGTGTGGGCTTTTTGCTTTGCCCGGAGTCCGCTCGCGCCGAGTTCAGCGAGTCCGGGCTCCTGAGCGCATTCGAAAACTACTCGGGCCCGGGGACTCGAGATCAGCTTTCGGGCCAGCTCGGTTTTGGCCGGATAGCGGAGGACTATTTTGTCAACTTCGCGCTGCGGCTCAGCTTTGACCGGGAGAACTGGGGGGTAGGGTTTCAGATCCCACTCCGGATTCGTGTGCATGATCAGGACCCGAAGACGGTCAATGAAGACTACCTGGGCGTTCTGCGGCGAGAGGACTGGGATGAGGTCTCGGACTACCTCAAGCTCTTTCGCTACGTGTACATCGGCAGGCGAGACAAAAAGGGGCCCTTCTACATCCGGCTTGGTGAGCTGTCCAACCTAAGTATGGGACACGGCACCATGGTCCATCGCTACTTCAATGGCGTGGATGCAAGCCGGTGGCGGGGTGGCATCAACGCGTCGGTCAACGTGGGCCCATTCGGCGCAGAGACCTTGATAGGCGACGTAGCCGATCCGTACCTGCTGGGGCTCAGGCTGACCGTGCGACCTCTACAGCTCGCAGGCGTCAAAGGTTTTTTTGAAGAGCGCCTGGTCCTGGGTGCGACACTCATGACCGACACCAAAGCACCGTTTGCGCTGCGCACCGACACCCAGGGCGCCTTGGTGCTCAACAAGCGCAATGTGCCGGAGGTCGAGGTCGATAGAACCTTGGTTGTTGTGGGGGTTGATGTGGGGTTGGAACTGATTGAAACCGACTTGCTCTCGATCACCCCGTACATTGATTTTAACGCGATGAGCACCGTCCAAGACGGTTTTGGCCTTCATATCGGCGTTCTCTCTCGTTTTTCGCTTCCGCTCGGCATCGACAACTTCTTGATCGAGTTTCGGCCCGAATACCGGCGCGTGTCGGGCGACTACCGCGGGCCGTATTTCGACACCGTCTACGAAATCGAGCGTGTGCAGGCGCTTTCCGATGATGGGGGCTCGGGCGCGCCCAAGCTTCGGGCGCTCTGCGGGGCCGCGGTGGGGGCCTTGGACGATGCGTGTGTCGGGCGACCGGGCAGAAATGGCGTTCTTTTGGAGGCGCTTGCCGGTTTGCCGGAATACATCTTCTTGGGAGGTGAGTTTATCGACTACGATGGGGAGGCCAATGGATCGCTTCGGGTGTCGCTTGAAGTCCCGGCCTTGGAGTTTGTGCGTTTCGCTGCGTTCTACTACCGGGTGAACATCGAAGGGCTGAATGATCTCATTGAAATCGACGACCGCTCAGCCATTGTGGCGCAGGCCTCGATTCCATTTTCGAGTGTGTTTCTTTTGCGGCTGAGGTGGTGGAGGGTGTGGCAGGCCGAGGAGACCGGCGGGTTCGAATCGGTGGACGACTGGAGTGTGGGTCTTGGCTTCAGTGTCGACCTCTAGCCGGCGGGACGTTTTTCACCACCCTATTCGTTGCCTTCCATGAGCAGGTTGCGCAGGGCCTCGTGGCTTCAAATGGCCTCGGTTGTCTTGCTTTTCGGAACCGGCCTGTACGGGAGTTTGTTTTGGGTTTTTCGGGACCGGGGGCCCGCGCCCAAAACCATTCGCGCCGCTGCGGCGGTGATTCGGGACGGCTTTGAGGCCGAGGATCAGATTTTTCTACTTCCTGCCTATGCCACCCGAGCGAGGGAGTATCTCGGTGATCTCCATCCGCTGGCAGTGAGGGCCCCCCAAAACGAGGATTTGGAGACTTTCCGTCGGGTGTGGGTTTTGGGTCTTTTTGGCGCTGGCCAAGCCGTGCGATCCAAGATGCGCGCCGCGGGTCTGACCTTGGATCACACCTGGCGTTTTTCGTCTGGGGGTGTGCGCGTTGATCGCTACCTGACCCATTCTGCGGTCGAACGAACCTACGCCTTTTTGGATCATCTTGACGAAGCCCGGGTCGTTCATGAAAAGAGTGGTCGGCAAGTACCCTGCAACCGAAGGCATGTTGACCACAGCCTTGGTGGCTCATCTTCCGTGCGTTGGCGCTGCCCCAAGAGTGCGTCATGGTTTTACGTAGCAGAGGAGTGGCACCGTATGGGTGAGCACACGCGCCGCTGCCTTTGGGCGCATCCGCCCGACGAGGGCCGTCTTTTGATTCGGTACCCAGCTGTGGCTACGGCAGATCGATTGGTTGGCCACGCTGGCCACACGCTTTACGCTTCGCACCGAGCGCGTGCACCGGTGTTTTTGGAAGTGGGGATCGGAGACCGGCCCCCGGAGCGTTTTGTGATCGAGGCGAAGGATACGTTCACGCGCTTTGAAGTGAAGACGCCCCTGGCCACAACCACCACGACGGTCAGCTTTGCGGTCTTCACCAAAGACGCCGGCGCCAACCACTTTTGTTTCACCGCTGAGCTGAGAGGATTGCGCCGCCGTGACTGAAGGGGCCCTCCACCGGCGATGGCGAAATCTGGTGGGGCTTATGGCCCTGGCTTACTTTCTTTTGTTGTGGACGACGGCTGAAGAGATCGGATTTACCCGAGACGAAGGCTACTATTTCAAGGCTTCGTCACACGCTGCCACCTACCTGGAGAACCTCTTTTCGCACCCGATTGCATCGGCGTTCTCCGACCGCCAGATCCTGCAGGCCTTCGGATACAACCGAGAACATCCCCCGTTGGTCAAATACGTCCAGGCGTTGTGCCACGGCCTCACCCATCGCTGGTTGGGGTTCGCGTCAGCCGCGCAGGGCTTTCGGGCTGCGGGCTTTTTCTTCGGGGCGTTGAGCTTGGTTGCCACGTACTTGCTCGGGACTGCGTTGGTTTCTCAGCGGGTAGGGGTCTTGGCCGCCCTGTTGCTTGTTTCCTTACCCCGCTACTTTTATGACGCGCACCTGGCCTGTTTTGACGTCCCGATGGCGGCGATGTGGACGCTTTCGATCCATACCTTCTATCGCGCGATGACAGCCCCTCCTCACAAGCGAGTGGTTCGCGGGCTGGGCGCTGCATGGGTCTTTGGTTTGGCGCTCCTCACCAAGTTGAACGCACTTTTCTTGCCGTTGCTCTTTGTGGCGTTTTGGTTGGCCACGCTCCCCAAATCTCGGTGGCCGCAGTGGGGGAGGGGGGTTTCGGGGGGCAAAGAGCTGGTGTGCCCCCGTCCGCCCTGGGTGCTGACCGGATGCCTTGTGGGAGGCGTATGGGTCTTCTTCGCGGGGTGGCCTTACCTTTGGCACCACAGCCTGGAGCGGGTGGCCGGCTATCTTGCGTTTCACCTTCACCACGAGCACTACCCGGTGTCTTGGTTTCACACGCTTTTGGTGAAGCCTCCTTTTCCTTGGTCTTTTCCCTGGCTGATGACCCTGTTTACGGTCCCCCTACCCATCTTTGTGATGGCGTTTTTGGGGTTTGGTCGCGGGCTGGTCGATACGTTGAAACACAGGGACCGGCGCGCGTTTTTGTTGGTGGCCACCGCTTTTTTTCCCATGTTGTTGATCTCGCTGCCCAGCACGCCCATTTTTGGCGGTGTGAAACACTGGTACAACGCGATGCCCGCGCTCATGGTTTTGGCGGCAAGCGCCATGTTTTCTGTTTTTGAGGTTCTGAGGCGCACTTGCAGCGAGGTTCAAACCCGAGCCCTGACCGTGGTCGCCATTCTTTTGACAGTTTGTCCGGGTTTCTTGGCGATCGCTGAAACCCATCCGCACGGAATCAGCTACTACAGCGAAACGGTAGGGGGGGTGCGGGGGGCCGCATCGTTGGGGCTGCAGCGGGGCTTTTGGGGGGGTCTGGCACGGCCGCTCTATCCGCATCTTTTTCAAACCGGGGGTGCTCTCAGAGCCTTTTTCAACCGCACCAACTACGAAAGCTACCTTATGTATCGAAAGGAAGGCCAGATCCCGCACCAGATCCAGTATGCCCGCGAGGCACGGGGCGCCGACATCGGCATTCATTTCGCACAGCCGGAGCACGGCGAAGCCGAGGGCGCCATTTGGTCGAACCTGGGGACCCGGCCGGTGCACGGCGTGTACCTCGACGAGGTCACCTTGGTGCAAGGTTACGACCGGAAGGCGTCGCGCGGGGCGCCCGCGGCGGCCCCATGATTGGGCGCCATGTGCTGTGGGTGGCTGTGAGGCGGCCTCTTTACCGGTCTAGGGTTCGTTTTGGGGCTGAGGCGGGCGAGAGCTAGGCTATGATGACTTCCATGATGGTGAAACACGGGCTTCTGCTTGGGCTTTTGGCCTTGGGCTGCTCGGAAGCGGTGGATTTGAGCCGGGTGAGCGCCCGCATTGGGGTTGCACAGAACCTGGACTTTGGAGACGTCCCGCTCGGTGCCACCAAGCGGCTTGCCCTGTCCGTTCAAAATCTCGGGAGCTTGACGCTCGAGCTTACCGGCGTGGATGTGGGGGCGCCCTTCGTGGTCTCCATGGGGGAGGGCACGCTTGGTCCGGGTGGCCAGACCACCCTCCAGGTGGGATTCCGGCCTTCGCAACAGGGGCCAGCCACCGGCACGTTGGTCATCATGTCCAATGCGGCTGAGAACCCCGTGACCCAGGTTTCGTTGTCCGGAGAGGGCGTTCAGGGGTTTGTTTCGGTGCGGCCCGAGGTCGTTGACCTGACAAACACCTTTGTCGGCGCCAGTCCTCGGGTCGAGATCGTCGTCTCCAACGCCGATGCCGAGCCCGTAAACGGACGGATTGAGGTGGTGGGGTTCCCGCGTCCGCAGCATTTCAGTCTGAGCTCACTCACCGATTTCGCCAGCGGGGGCGCTTTTGGCGTCGATGCCCTGCACCAGCTGGTCCTCGACTTGCAGTACCGGCCGATTGCCGCAGGGGAGGACAGCGGGCGCATGGTGTTCGAAACCTGCGGTGTGGGCTGCGGGCTCGAGGTTGAGGTGCTGGCCTCCGCCTCCGATGCGGCCCTCAAGGCTACCCCGCCGGTTCTTGATTTTGGCGCGGTGGGTATTGGGGTCCAGGAGACCATGCGACTCAGCGTTGAGAATTTGGGATCGGACCCCATTCAGCTGAGTCGAGTCGAGGCCACCGGGCAGGTCTTTTCGTTGACGGTGGCGGGAGGCTTGCCCGTGGTGCTGGCCCAAGGGGAAGCCGCGGCTCTGGATGTCGCGTTCCAGCCCGACTCTGCGTCGGCGTTCACGGGGGAAGTGGTGATTGACAGTGACAATGCTCGGGTCCCCACCACCCGCATCCGGATTATGGGTGAGGGCCGAGGTCCCTTGTTTTTGGTCGAGCCTCAAGCATTGTCCTTCGGGACCGAGCGCGCGCCCGGAACCTACGCGCGTTCGGTCGTCATGAACAACGCGGGCTCCTCGGACGTGGTCATCCGATCGCTCGAAGTTTCGGGGGACCCGGCGTTTGGTCTTTTGGGTTCTCCGGGTCTTCCCAATCGCTTAGGGCCGGGGGAATCGTTGACGGTTCGGGTGGCCTTCAGACCGGACCGCGTGGCCGAATACCTCGGGCGGTTGCGTATTCACACCGACGATGTCGCGAAGCCCGAGGTTGAGATCCCGCTCAGCGGGGGGCTGGCAGACCAGATTTGCGCCCTTCAGGTGACGCCGGGGCAGGTCAACTTTGGGCTCATTCCTCTCGGTTACATGCGAGAAAAAAGTGTGGCGCTCAAGAACGACGGCGAGGACGCCTGCCTCTTGGAGTCCGGCGCGTTCAGAGACCCGGTCGATGCGGCGATCATGGCGCTGTCCGCTCCGTGGCCCGTTGAGCTTGGACCAGGCGACAGCATTCAGCTCGACTTTCGCTATACCCCCACCGCGATGCGCGATTCGAAAGCCAATTTTGTGGTCCGAACCGCAGATCCGGTTTTTCCGGAACGCAATTTGAGCCTTGTGGGCTCCGCCCGGAGGGACCTGGATATCTTTACCCAGCCGAGCGAGGTCGATTTTGGGCCCACGCGCCTTGAGTGCAGTGCCGGGAGCCGCAAGCTCACCGTTCACAATGCGGGTCAGACGGCAACCCGGGTCCAGTCGGTCACCCTGACCTCGACCCAAACCCAAGAGTTTCAAATCACCCGGACTCTCTCTCCAGGAACCGAGCTTGGGCGCGAAACGAGCACCTCGGTTGAGGTTTCTTATCGGCCGGTGGACGAGGGGGCGGACACGAGTGAGCTCGAAATTGTCCTCGAAGACTTTCCATACCCCCTGGTGGTGCCCTTGTCAGGACAGGGCGCTTTGAACCCACAAGCCGAGGATGCATTCGAACAGGTGAGAAGCCGCGAAATCGATGTGTTGTTTGTCATCGACAACAGCTGTTCGATGGCGGACGACCAGGCGGCGCTGGCTGCCAATTTCAATGCGTTCATTCGCTCAGCGAAACTCCGTGATGTCGACTTTCAGATCGGGGTGACGACGACCACGCTCCACCCGATTGCCGGCGCTTTGGTAGGCCCCGTATTGACCTCAAAGACGCCCAACCTGGAGACTGCTTTTCGGCAACAGGCCAACGTAGGGATCACCGGTTCGGGGATAGAACCGGGGTTGGCCGCGATGGCAGGCGCATTTTCCTTGGCCGACTCTGGTCACCAACCCAACGCCAGCTTGTTTCGTCCGGCCGCCGGTTTGGTGGTCGTCATTGTGAGCGACGAAGATGACCAGTCTCGTGGGTCCCCTCTTTTTTACTTCAACGTCCTCCGAAACCGAGGGGCTTCAGGTCTGTTGACGGCAATGGTCACCGGCCAAAGGGCTGGCTGCAATCGGCAAAATCCATTGTCCGCCCGCCCAGCCCCAAGGTACGAGGACTTTAGTGCCCTGTCAGGGGGTTTGAGTGAGTCTATATGCTCGGATTGGTCGTCCACCCTCGCCAATATTGGTGATGCGGCCTTTGGGCTGAGAGGGAGCTTTCGGCTGGAACGTGCTGCCGAGCCAGGTGACCCCATAGAGGTTCGGATCGACGGGGTGCTGGCTGCGATGGACGCGTGGTCGTATGATCCCGCCATCCAGTCCATCGTGTTCCAGTCGCCCCCCAAAGAGGGTTCTTCGATTCAAGTTCGCTACACGCCCGCCTGTCCGTGACCGGAACGGGTATCATGGAAGCCCGGCATCGACCGGGCTCGGCGTTCGGGTGAAATCCGCACGATCCGAACGCTGTGTGGGAGACAATGTGATAAAGGGGGCCGGTGGCACCCTCGTTTGGATGTGGCTGGGGCCGTGGTCGGGGGGCGCGCGTCGCTTTCCCGTTTTGGTTGGGGCTTTGCCTCTGGCGTTGCTCGGGGGTGGACTGCCGCACGGACAAGGAGTGTCCCTTTGGAAGCCATTGCATCGTCCAGTCCAATTCGCGAGGCGCGCCTCGTGGTTCCTGTCGGCAAGAATGTCTCGGTAACGAGGACTGCGAGGCGCCCACGTCGATGGCCTCGCGGGCCATTTGCACCAACGAGGGACGTTGCCGCACCGAACCCGTCCCCCCAAAGCTCCGGGTTTTTGAGCCCGAAGAGGGGCGCATTTTCGAGGAAGGGACGCGGAAGATCCGCATCACCGGCGAGCTTGAGACGGCATCCGACGCGGTCGTGGTGTCGGCTCTGACTTCAAGCGCAAACGGCTGCTCCGGCGGCGTTCAAACGAGTGTCACGGTTCGCAATTCTCGCCCGGACCACCCTTCGGTATTGCCTTTTGTGCTTGAAGATATCCCCGTCGACCCCGGCTCGATGACGCTTCAGATCATGGCCAGCATTGGACCGGTGGACCGAAGCCGGGTGGTGATGGTGGAGGTTGACTGTCCGGGTTGCGCCCCCATCGGCCTGGTTGCGCCCGCGATGAACGCAACCGTACCAGCCCTGTTGTTGCCCCGCCTCGCGGGCATCACGAGCCGCGGTGTAAACACGGCAATCTGGCGCATTCGAAGCCATGCGGGTGAGGTCTTCGACGGGACGATGTCGGTGGTTGATGGCGTTTTTGCGCTGGAGCGGGTGCCGCTGTTTGCGGGCCGGAACCGAGTCGAGGTGTTGGTTCATGGCATTGGCTCCGGATTTGGCGAGAGTCGGTGCACGGTGGGTGTCAACTCTGCGGTGGCTCGCGAAAGGGGTGAGCGTGTGATTTTGACGTGGGACGGGGCCAACAGCGATTTGGATCTCCATGTAGTGGGTCCGGGCGGACGGTTTGGGGATCCGCGCACCTCCCTTTCGGCCCGCGCGCCTCAGCCTCTGTTCGGCGGGCAGATCCAAGACGACTTTGAAGGTTTTGGCCCCGAAGTGGCCACTTTGGAGTTCCCCCCAGACGGCAGTTATGGGGTGGTGGTTGAGGCGGTGTTTGATGGGTCCGATTTCGGGAGCGACGCGATTCTTCGTTTGCTCCACGAGGGTCAACTTCTCACCAAGACTCCGATCGGACCTCGGTTCTTGCGGGCGCAAGCGGGTCTGCTCTGGATAGCCGGAGTCCTCAAGGTGTTGGGCGGAAGAACCACCTGGCATGCCATCGATTCTTTTGTACCCGCCCGTTGCCCACCCACGGTCTCGCCCGAAGTGTGGGCTCAGGTTGTCGCCCCGGGGCAGGTTCAGGTGGGGTGTGATTGACGCCGCTTTGGGGGGCGTCTATAGGGTCTGATGCTCAGCAAGGTCGGCGACGGATGACGGATCGGGACACCATCATACTGGCAGGGCTGCGGGTGGACGCCGGAATTGGAGTTTACCCGCATGAACGCACCCACAAGCAGACCCTGGTGATCGACGTTCGCGTGAAAACCTCGATTCGTGCTGCCGCCGAAAAAGATGATCTCCAGAAATCTGTAGACTACGATGGTTTGGCCGAAACGTGTCGCCAAGTGGCCCAAGAAAAACATCACGCGTTGATCGAGACCGTTGCCGAGAAGATCGCGCGCCGTGTGCTTCGCACGCCCGCGGGACTGGTGGGCTCCGTATTTGTACGGGTTGCCAAGCCGGGGGCGGTGCCGGACGCCGCGTTGGTGGCTGTGGAGATTACCCGAAGCTTGGACGATGATTGAACTGCATATCAAACCATGTGCGAGGCCAAGCCGGACGCACGGCTGGCGCTTGAGGGCTCGGGTGTGCAGAGGGCTGCCACGCCCGTGAGGACCAAGCGTAAAAGCAATCCGGGGTGCCTTTGGGTTCCCGAAGTCAAGCGCGGCTGCCTTTTTCTTTTGGGTGCGTTTGGGGGTTGTCTGCTTCCCACCGCGCAGGCAGGCCCCCCGGTGAGTGGCGCGGTCAAGCCGATGACCGAGGCCGCCCGGCTGACGCCGGTTGCCATTGCCGCGGGACCCTACTGGATGGGCCGAAACAACGGTAGAAAAAATGAACGACCGAGGCATCTTGTGGCGCTTGATGCCTTTGAGATTGATCGTACGGAAGTCACGGTTTCTGATTACCAGGCGTGCGTAGATGCCCAAAAGTGCGGCAAGACCAAAAAGGCGCCGGCTTGCACCGGTCAAGACAAGAGCAAGGCTCTACACCCGATCAATTGCGTCAGCTGGAAGCAGGCTCGCCAGTATTGTCGCTTTCGCAAAAAACGCCTGCCGACCGAGGCTGAGTGGGAGCGTGCCGCCCGCGGCAAGGATGAGCGCCGTTTTGTGTGGGGCCCGAATTGGCCGCCGCCCACCGGGGCAGGCAATTTCGCCGACCGCATGGCCCAAGAGCGCAACCCTCATTGGCGTGTGCTCAACGACTATGCCGATGGTTATGCCGCGACCGCGCCGGTGGGCACCTTTGCCTACGACCGAACGGAAGTGGGTGCTGTTGACATGGGTGGGAACGTCATGGAATGGACCCAGGACTATTATCGGTCCAATGCCTATTCGAAGCATGCCAAAGCCAACCCCCGCGGGCCCAAAAGGGGGCGTTTCAGGGTTGTTCGGGGGGCTTCGTACGGTCAGTCCAAGAAGGCTTCTTTGGAGTTGACGCGTCGGGAATTCTATCGCGAGGAAAGCATGAGCGTCCACATTGGTTTTCGTTGCGCTCGAACGTTGCCCTAATGTTTGTTCAAGATGACGCCAGTGAGCATGGGTACGGGGGGGCTACTGCTCCTTTCTTTTTTCCTTCTCTTGTTCGGCCGCTTTCGCTTATGCGGGGCAAGCGAAAGCCCTAATACGCGATTTTGGCGTCTTGTCTGTTTTCTTTTTTCTCTGCTGCCCATCGTCTTTGTGGGCGCTGCGGTCTTTTTGTCCCAGTGGATGTTCAACGAACTGGTCAATGAGAAGGCCAACCCGAGTTTCATGGCGGTGAGTGTCTCGGCCGCGGCGGGTATCTCTTGTGTCCTTTTTCTTTTTCCTGGTCGATTTCGCGCCATCGGCGGCGGTTTCATTTTGCTGATCTTGAGCGCTGTGATGCTTGCAGATTTGGTTCACTGGCGGTTTTTCGGCTCTTTGGTGCCTTTGGTTGCGCTCGGGGGCGCGGGCTTGGCCTGGGATGCTAAGGACAGCGCCCTGGATGTCTTGAGGGCACCAGACATGAAGCTTTTGCTGCTGGCGGGCGTGGGGGGGGTGCTCGTTCTGTGGCCTCATACCCGGCCTGGGCGGCCTTCGTGGAGGGGGCTTTTGTGCGGGGGCATTTTGTTTGGACTCTTGGGATGGCTTTCGCTCCCCGCGGTTCGAAGCGTGGAGCAATGGATGGGCAGCGTGTACTCGTGGAGGGTGCTCTACTGGGCTGACTCGGTCAAGGATGTGGGGCTTTTGGCGGCGCACGCTCGTGATGTGGCGCGTACCAGGCGTGAAGCGCTCAATGAGAAGACGCCCCCGCCGGAGGAGCTTTCAAAGCTGCTTGGCTTTGTCAAAAAGCGGACTCATCGGGGAGTTCTTCTCAAGGACTTTGGTCTTGCGCGAGGGGCAAACTTGTTGCTGGTTCAAATTGAAGGGATGCAGGCGTGGGTCATGGACACCCGCGTCAAAAGCGAACCGATCACCCCATTTTTGAACCAGCTCAAAGAGGGCGCCCTTTATTTCGAAAATTTGTGGGACCAAACGGGTGCATCTTCGACTTCAGATTGCGAGTACTTGGTCTTGAACTCTTTGCATCCCTTGGCTCGGGGTGCGGTTGCTTTTCGTCGTGCGGACAACAACTTTGTGGCCCTACCGGGCGTTCTTCGGGATCGCGGCTACCAGACGATGTCCGCACATGCGTATGCCCGCGGAATGTGGAACCGGGCTAAACTCCATCCCCGGTACGGCTTCGAACGGAGTCTGTTCCGAAAAGAACTGGGTGCGGGCCCAAAAATTGGATGGGGCATCGGTGATGAACTGTTTGTCGAACGCGCGGTGCCTCAGGTGCTTGCACTTCAGGAGCCATGGTTTGGTTTTTTGGTGACGCTGACCAGTCACCACCCCTACAACTACCTGACCGAACACGAAAGGCGCATTGATGTGGGCGCGCTCAAGGGAACCGGCCTGGGAGGCTACGTGGAGTCGATGCGCTACGTAGACGATGCGATGCGCCGATTGTTCGGGCTCCTGACTTCGCAGGGCGTTCTTGATCGCACGATGGTTGTGGTTTACGGCGACCACGATTCGAAGCTGCATTTCGGTGGGCAAACACAGCGTCTGGCCCTCAAAGAGCTCGATGTTGACAGGGCAACGCTTCGTCTTCTTGGCCGGCGCGATTGGCGTACAAGGAAGATCCCGCTCATGATTGTTTTGCCCGGGCGCGCTCGGGTGGGTTTGGTTTCTACGGTGGGAGGCCAGATTGACATCGCCCCGACCGTGCTGCACTACCTCGGTTTGCCCCAGCCACCTTCATTCTTGGGGGCGCCTCTCGGGGCGGCTGGCATGGTTGCGAGGTTTGATGGTTCCGCGGTGGATCACCAAACGATTTGGACTGAAGGGGAGGGTTGTCGCAGCCACCGAGGGAAGCGCGTTCGAGATCTGCGCTGTCGGCGCCTTCGTTCCCTTGCAAGGGATGAAGCCTATTATTCGCGACAGATGACGTTGTTCGACCTTTCGGGTTTCGTGACGACCGCTGTTGCCAGCCCACATACATCGGCACCGACGAAAGATCAGCAGCAGGTGCCCAATTCTTGGCAGTGAAAAATAGGGTGACGAATCTCACCCATAGGTTTTCTAGGTTTTAGCGGCATGCGACAGGAGGCACACTAATTGCAATTTAATGGACACAATGAAACTCAAGTCCCTGATTCTTGCCAGCACCACCCTTTTCGGAGCCGTCAGTTGTACCGAACGGAATCCCGAGCCAGAAGCGCCGACACAAGTTTCGAGTGTCGTCGGCAACAACGGCAGCTGGGGCAACGGCAGCTGGGGCAACGGCAGCTGGGGCAACGGCAGCTGGGGCAACGGCAGCTGGGGCAATGGGACTTGGGGCAACGGCAGCTGGGGCAACGGGACTTGGGGCAACGGCAGCTGGGGCAACGGAACTTGGGGCAACGGAACTTGGGGCAACGGCAGCTGGGGCAATGGCAGCTGGGGCAATGGCAGCTGGGGCAACGGCAGCTGGGGCAACGGGACTTGGGGTAACGGCAGCTGGGGCAACGGCAGCTGGGGCAATGGCAGCTGGGGCAATGGCATGGAGTTCAGCACCCTCTCGGTGTCCAGCCTCGACATCTCCAACCTGGTGAATACCTCGCTTTCCAGCGCCTCGTGCTCCACCGGGGTGGACCCTGCCGCGGCGATGACCGAGCTTACGATTTACGTCGCGACCATCCAGTGTGCCCTCCCTGCTTCATGCGCGGCGGGTGATACCGAGTGCATGGCGCAAATCGACTGCGCCACGGACCCGAACTGCCGAATCATCACCGACTGCGACGGGAACGAGCTCTACGTCGGCGGTCGAGACGGATTGGGCACCAACCAAAACAACTCGTCGGTGGTCGCCGCGGTGGACGCCTGCATCGACGCGACGCTCCTCGAGCTGAACGGAGAATTTCGGGCCTACGCCGACAACCTCAACTCCTACTCGGTATCGTGTGCCTTGCCCGAGAGTCAGGGCGGCACCTGCGCCAACGACCCGGGTTGTGTGGAGGTGACCTATCAGCTCTACCCGAGCGGGACCGAAACGAAACAATACTACGGCGGGATTGGCCTGGCGCCGAGCTGGAAGACCAACCCAGACTTCGACCTCGATCCTCAGGGTCAACGCCGGGTTTCAGCCTGCCTTGCGGCCCGCACCAACCCCCACCGCAAAAAGGTCCAAATCTCCATCCGCGGCGTCGGCATTCCCACGACCATGACCGAAGAGAACATCTACACCCACCACGAGGGCGCTTTTTGGGGCAACATGTTTGACCCTAACCCCGTGGTCCACAGCTGCTCGGTGAATGGCAATGGTCCGTCCGGTCGAATCTGCACCGGCGGAAACTGCGATTTTGTCGACGAGGGGCACTGCGACTTCGCCTGCGCCGACAAAGACGCCGATGGCAACTACACCGACTGCGGCGCCGAAGGTTCAACGGACGTCATCAACACTTTCTTGCCCTTGCGTACGGCTCTGTCCAATGGTTATGACCACCGATGCACGGTTCGCGTAGATGGCACCACGTGGTGTTGGGGGCTAGGCACCCACTACCAGCTGGGCAACGGTGTTGCCCAGGATTCTTCCGCGGCGGTCGAGGTTACGGCCTTGGGCGTTGGTGTTGTGGAACTGACCGCAGGGTACAAACATACCTGCGCTCGAAAAGGCGACGGCACTCTTTGGTGCTGGGGCTCCAACGTCTACGGCCGTGTTGGAGATGGTACCTTTTCGACCAAGAGCACGCCAGTGCAGGTGACCGGTTTGGGTTCAGACGTGGCCCAGGTGAGGTCTTCGTCGGTCCACAACTGTGCGGTCAAGACCGACGGTACGGTTTGGTGTTGGGGCTCGAACGGTTCCGGTCAGCTCGGTGCTCCATCAAGCCACACCTGCTCGTACTCATGGGGGACCTACGATTGTAGTCCAGACCCCATCAAAGTGGTCGGTCTTCAAAGCGCCATTCTCGTGGATGTCGGGAAGAATTGGAGCTGCGCGATCAAGACCGATGGAACGGTATGGTGTTGGGGCTCTGGTGGTTATGGCAATATGGGAAATGGCACCTATGGGTCTTTTTCGACCCCAGTGCAAGCATCCTTACCGGCCGGAACAAAGTCCATTGCCGTCGGCGAAAAACACGCATGTGCGCTCAATGAAAACGGCTCAGTATGGTGCTGGGGGAAAAACGACGATGGCGAAGTGGGAGACAATCAGGCGGCCAGCGACTCGAATGGGAACGTCACAACGCCGGTGCAAGTCTTCGGTTTTCCAAGCGGCGTAACCGCCATGGATGCCGGCGACAATCACACTTGCGCTATTGTTGCGGACGGCAACTTGTGGTGCTGGGGCGGAAACGGTCGTGGCCAGCTCGGCGTGGGGGATACCCAAAACCGCCTGGTGCCTACTTTGGTTTCCCTGTCGAGCCCGGCGATTGACGTTGTTGCGACCGATACCCAGACCCAAGTCCACCTTGAAGACGGCAGTGTGTTCGCTTTTGGGTCTAACAACCACGAGCAGCTCGGTGTCCCCACGACTGAGATCTGCGTGGTGGGGTCTGAACAAGTCGATTGTGCAACCAGCCCCCTTCGCATGACGGTCCTAGACAACTGCGGCGACGGCGTATGCGATTTCAGCGAGAGCGAGAACTGGTGCAGTACCGACTGCGCACCTGTTGTTCTGTTCTCCGACGATTTTTCGAACGGTCTGGGAAATTGGACAAAAGGGGGAACCGGCTCTTGGAACACCGAATCCATGCAGGAGACCGCAAGCTACCCCGTTGGTGGCTCAGCCGGTTCGGTTGCCAACGCGGACACCTGCTCGCCCTACTGCAACATTACCTTGGGCACTCAACTTGACCTTACGGCTTACTCCGAGGCTACTCTGACATTCTCGCGCTTTCTCGACGTCGAACTTGGGGCACCCGATTTTCTGGATTTCAAAGTGAACGATGGAAACGGGTGGAACATCGTCCGCCAGTGGCGGGGCGGAGGCCAAAACGACGACAACAAATGGCACGAGGAGTCGTTTGACCTGACGCCCTACCTACACTCTACGAATTTCCGAATTCGATTCACAACCCATGTCAATGACGCTGTCGAGCACGTTCAAATCGACGATGTCAACATCACAGCGAAAAAGTAGCCTCCCTCTCCCCCCCCTTTGCCTCCCCTTTTTTAGAAGGCCATCTTACAGGACGTGGTCGTATTCGATGATGAGCGGGGCATGGTCCGAGAAGCGGCGGCGCGTATAGATGGACGCGGAGCGCACGCGGGATGCGAGGCCGGGGGTTATGATTTGGTAGTCGATTCGCCATCCTACGTTTTTGGCCCACGCCTGTCCGCGGTTTGACCACCACGTGTAGCGATCGGGGTTTGGGTCCACGAGTCTGAAGGCATCGACAAAGCCGACGGGGCCAAAAAGTGTATCCATCCAGGCGCGCTCTTCAGGCAGAAAGCCCGAGTTTTTTTGGTTGCTGCGCCAGTTCTTGAGATCGATGTTTTTGTGGGCGATGTTCCAATCGCCGCACAGGATGTATTCTCGCCCATCCTGGCGCATCTTTTTGAGCATGCGCATCAGCCGCTTCATGACCTTGAACTTGTGGGCTTGCCTTGTGGGTCCGCTCGACCCCGAGGGTAGGTAGATGGAGATGACGCTGAGGTGTCCAAAATCGGCTTCAAGGAAGCGGCCTTCGGTATCCCATTCGGGCCACGCGAGTTTGTGGACGAAGCGTTTTGGCTCTGCTTTGGCGTAGATGGCTACGCCGCTGTAACCTCGCTTTTGGGCGGGGTGGAATGCGGCGTAGTAGCCACGGGGCCTAAGCACTTTTCGAGGGAGTTGATCTTCGTCGGCACGGACTTCTTGCAAACAGATGACATCTGCTTTTTGTCTTCGCAACCACTCGATGCAGCCCTTTTGGGTGGCGGCGCGAATGCCGTTGACGTTGAGGCTAATGATTTTCATGGGAACGCTACTCGAATGGGTTTTGCGTCAGCGGGCGCTGGCACTTTTTCGGTTGCGGAAGCGGGTCACACCTCGAAGGGTTGCCCAATAACCGATCAGGCCGAGGACCAGCCCCACCAAGAGGCTTCCCACCCAAAGTTCGGCACCCATCTTGATGAGGATTTCGAAGAGCTGGGACCACCCCTCCTTGGTCACCAAGGCTGCGAGTCCCCCGCCTGACGAATCGCTGGCCTCGAGGAGGGCGGTGATGTCGGCGGCGCCCCCGTGGTCAAGGCTACCGGTCATGACCAGTCGACCGAGGACCCAGTTGCCGTAGTAGAGCGGGACCACGGTGATCGGATTCGAGAGCCACACCGGCAAGATGCCCGAAACCTTGTTCGCGCCCACCAAGGCGGCCACCGTAAAATAGAAGATCATCTGGAAGCCGACGGTGGGTGTGGCCCCGATGACAAAACCCAAAAAGACGCCGAGGGCAATGCGGTGGGGGGTATCGTTGAGTTTCAGCACCCGATTGATCACCAGGTGCCGGATGTGACCGATGAGTTTGAGCGGGGGCCGTTCGGGGGCCTTGGACGCGTCTTGCCCTTCGGGGAGGATGGCCTGGACCTCGCGCGACTCGTCGGATACCTCGTTCACCATGCTTTGTCCGTGTCGCATACCGGCGAGCCGTAACCACCGCCGCCTGGGGTCTCGATGCGGAGCCGGTCGCCAGGCTTCACTTGAAGCTGTGCTTTTCCGCCGACGACAACGCCATTCAGGCGATTGATCCCCCGAGAACCCGGTTCTCCCCCCAAAAGACCAAACGGAGCTTTGGTGCGACGCTCAGTCAACAATGATACCCAAAGTGGGCGTAAAAACTCCAGTTCGCGAATGAGGCCGTCCCCGCCAGAAAAGCGGCCGCGGCCACCGGACCCCCGGCGTATCGAGAATGCCCTGAGGCGCACCGGACAACGGTTTTCTAGAACCTCGGGGTCAGTGATTCGGGTGTTGGTCATGTGGGTGTGTACGCCCGAAGCGCCGGCGTAGCCCGCTGAGGCGCCCGCGCCACCCGCGATGGTTTCGTAATACCCGAAGCTTGGATCTCCGAAACTCACATTGTTCATGGTGCCCTGACTTGCTGCGGCTTGGCCCAAGGCGCCGAGGAGCACGTCCACGACCCGTTGCGAGGTTTCGACGTTGCCCCCGGAGACCGCCCGGGTGGGCCCGGGCGACAGCAGCGAATGCGGAGGAATGCGCACCGTAATGGGTACCAGGCAGCCGCGGTTGAGTGGGATGGGGCGCCGAACCAACGCCCGCACCACGTACATCACCGCCGCTTGGGTCACCGCTTCGGGCGCGTTCAGATTGCTTTGGACCTCTCCGCCGGTGCCGGCGAAATCGATGGTCATCCGTCGATCGCGAATTCGAAGGGATACGCATATAGGGGTTCCATCGTCCAGGGCGTCGGCAAACCGAGCTTCGGTCGGACCCAAGGCGTGGAGGGCGTCCTCGACGCAGGCCTGAGCGTTGTCCTGCACGTGCTGCATGTAGGCAGTGATTGTGAAAAGCCCGTGGGCCTCGACCGCCTCCAGGAGAAGGGCGCGTCCTCGAGCATTGGCCGCAATTTGGGCCTCGAGGTCTCGGAGGTTGGTTTGGGGATCCCGGGCGGGGTAGGCTCCCTCTTTGAGGGTATTCAGCAGTCCCGCTTCATCCAGTCGCCCGTCTTGAACAATGCGTTGACCGCGAAACAGGATGCCCTCCTCGTCGATGTGTTGCGAAAAGGGGGGCATCGATCCTGGTGTAATCCCGCCAACGTCGGCGTGATGGCCCCGACTGGCGACAAAAAAACGGAGCTCTCCCGCCGCGTCATGGACCGGACTGATGACGGTGATGTCTGGCAGATGGGATCCGCCCTGGGCGGGGTCATTGGTCGCAAAGACCTCGCCCGGCGCGGGATGGGGATGTCTTTTCAAGATGCCTTCCACCGACGCGCCCATGGCACCAAGGTGCACCGGGATGTGGGGGGCGTTGGCGACGAGGCCGCCTTGGCGGTCAAAGACGGCACAGGAGAAGTCGAGCCGCTCACGAATGTTGGTCGACAGCGCCGTCCGTCTCAGCACGGTTCCCATCTGCTCGGCGATCGACATAAAAAGATTGGCGAAGATCTCAAGCTTCACCGGGTCCACGCCTTCATTGCGATCACCCGGCTGGTCCTCGCTGCTTTTAGGATGGGGGGCTTCCCGCCGGGGCGCACCGGTGGCTTCGTGTGCCTCGAGTGCGACGTTTTGAGCGCCTTTTTCCAAGGGCGTCGGTTTTGGCGGCTGCAGGGGTTTGTGCTCCGCGTCTCGGACAAAGAGACAGCCGCTTGGTTTCAGAAACGCCTTGAAGCCAGGGTCGATGATGATCGTGCTCGTGGGCTCAAGGACGACGGCGGGCCCCACAAGCTCGGTACCTGCTGGCAGGTCACTCCTTTCGAACACGGGGACCTGGTCGTGCCAATGTCCTTGGGCGAAGAGCCTTTGATGGTGGGTGGGACTCGGCGTTTTTTGGGACTGCGGGCTCTTGTGGGTTTGTGGGTGAAGCTGAGCGCCAGGGGCCACAATCTCCACCCGCGCGGTGACCACTTCAATGGGGTGGTCAGGGCGAAGGTACCCAAAAAACTGTTGGTGGGTGCGCTCGAATGCCGTTTTGAGCGTACCGAAAGACTCAAAGGCGACCGGGACGCTGCTGTCGGTCCCGTGGTATCGAAGGTCGAGGGTGCGCACGGTGCGAAGGCTCGGTCTCGAAAAACCCTCGCGCGCCAGGGCCTCTTGTCCGTCTTTTTCCAGTTGGTGGAAGAGGGGTTCAATAAGGGCGCGTGTTTTTTGTGCGAGAGGACGCCTACCGGCATCGGCTTGCCCGTGCCACTGGACGTCGGCGAGCCCCATTCCGTAGGCTGAAAGCACGCCCGCATAGGGGTGAAATAGAATACCCTTGATGCCTAGGCGTTTGGCGATGGCGCAGGCGTGTTGGCCTCCCGCGCCCCCGAACACGGCCAGAACGTGGGTCCGAAGATCGTAGCCCTTCGCAATGGATACTTTGCGAATGGCTTGTGCCATTTTGGCGTTGGCCACTTCGAAAAATCCTTCAGCCACTTCGATGTCCGTCCGATGCTGACCGCGCGCCCCGAGCGACTCAGCGAGTTTTTTGAGGGCCGCAGCCACCCGCTTTTTGTCGAGCCTAAAAGGAAAGTGTTTGTCTGAGATTCTTCCGAGCGCAAGGTTGACATCGGTCAAGGCCAGTTTTTGGGCTTCCTTGCGGCCGTAACAAAGCGGACCCGGAAAAGCGCCCGCGCTTTTGGGCCCCACCGTCAGCCGTTCGTCGCTGAATTCGCACAGCGATCCTCCTCCCGCGGCCACGGTATGGATCGCCATCATCGGGGCCCGCACCCTTACGCCGGAAACTTCGGTTTCGTAGACACGCTCGAAACGCCCATCGAACCGAGACACGTCCGTGGATGTACCGCCCATGTCGAAGCCGATGGCTTCTTGAAAGCCTTCGGCTTCGGTGATGCGCGCGTAGGCCACGACCCCGCCCGCAGGGCCGGACAAGATGGCGTTTCTCCCGCAAAAAAGATCGCCGGTGGTCAAACCCCCGCTGGACTGCATGATTCTCAGACTGCTCCCGGGGAGCGCGTCGGCGACGGTCTGGACGTAGGCCCGAATCAGAGGCGTAAGATAAGCGTCGATGGCGGTTGTATCCCCGCGGCCGAGCATTCCGAGTTCGCGGCTCGAACGGTGAGAAGGGAAGACCTCGGTGAACCCCACTTGCCGTGCGGTGTCCTCGATTTCTGTTTCGAGTGTATCTTGGGCGTAGGCGTGAAGAACGACCACCGCGAGACTCTCCAAGCCTTGGTCTTTCAGCCGCCGGAGCCCCGTCTTGAGCGCATCGGGATCTGGCCGTTCGAGAATACGCCCCGAGGGGTCTATGCGCGCATCGACCTCGAGGACCGCTTGGTACAAGCGCTCGGGCTTTTGGATTTCAAGCTCAAAGAGTTCGGGTCGGGCCTGCGTTCCAATCTCGAGAAGGTCGCCAAAGCCTCGGGTGATGACCAAGCCCATCGGTGTACCCCGTCGTTCGAGGAGGGCGTTGGTGGCGACTGTGGTGCCCATTCGGACATCACAAGGCGGGATGCTTTGGGCGGACGAGAGTCCCAAGACTTCGCGGATGCAATCGATGGGTGCACGGTCGGAAGAAAGTCGTTTTGTGGTGCGGATTTCGTGGGTGTCCGGCCGATAGCCCAAGCAATCGGTAAAGGTCCCGCCGCGGTCGATCCAAAATTGCCATCGGTCGCCCATGGGCCCCTTGTACCTTTGTCGGGTCTGTCGCCAAAGTCTTTCGTCGCGCCTGGCGCTCCGTGGATTCGTCCCCGGTGCGATTGGGCATTTTTGCGGTGTACATACGATCCTGGGGGGAGTGGGCAGGGTGGAGACGTGTCCGGGCCTCAGGTCCGATGTTGCGGATATTGCTTGGGTTCCCGTTTTGAGGGTTTGGAGATTGGCGATCGCAGTATTTCATGCTTTAACCAAGAGAACCGATGAGTGAGCCAGGGGCGACGTCGGGTTCTGTCGGGGCATCGAGCCCTGCCCGATCGGTACGCGCTCGTTTTTCCGCCGCCGCGAGTGTGTACGGGGATCGGGCGCATATTCAGCGTGAAATCGCAAAACGTTTGGTGCTCTTGCTGCCTCCGCGCCTTTTGGCCTCAAGGATTCTCGAAGTGGGCTGCGGCACCGGCATCTTGACTCAAATGCTGAGCGTTCGTTTTCCTTATGCTCGAATTGAGGCCATCGACCTATCCCGTGACATGGTGGCCAAGGCCGAGCGCGCCATTCCGCTTCCCCGTATTCGCTGGATTGTAGGCGATGCCGCACATTTTCGAGGCCGGCGCCGGTATCCCTTGATCATCAGCAGCTCGTCCCTTCAATGGATGATCCCGTTTCGGGAGGCGATCCAAAACTTGGCCTCTCTTTTGTGTGGCGATGGCCTGCTCGCATTTTCCATGATGATGGACGGCTCCTTGTCCGAGCTCAGAAATGCTCGGCTCGAGGTGGCCCCTGACAAACCTCCCCTTGGTCGCCTCCCCACCGAAGACGAAATTGGTCAGGCCCTGGGGGCGTCGCGCTTATGGGTGTCCTCTTGGCACACGCGCACCGTCCGGGCCCAATATCCTTCGGTCGAGGAGTTCTTGTCGTCGATTCGGCAGCTCGGTGTGACCGGGGGCGACGTTTCGAAGGCGGAACGCCCGTTGAACCGGTCCGAAATCGGCCAGTTGATTGAGTGCTATCGCAGCCAAAATGCGGTTCCGGGGGGCGGGGTGTACGCGAGCTATAAGGTGTGCTTTGTCCAGGCTCGCCCGCGGGGAGCGTTGCGGCGAGAAGGTATCCAACCGTTGTTCACACCGCAACACTGAGGCTCTGCGGCTCGGAAGCAATCTCGCTGTTTTCGTCGCCGCCGAAGGGGCCAGGTTTCGGAAATGAGGACTAGGGGCTGTCCCGGATTAATCTCGATTGGAGCGCCTGACTCATGAAGGGCCTTAAGATCTCATTCGTAGTCGTAGTCGTCTACGTGGTCGTAACGTTCGTAACGTGGTCGTGGTCGTGGTCGTGGTCGTGGTCGTGGTCGTGGTCGCAACCATTTCCGAATGTGTCATGGTGACTTTGCTTCTACCCTTGCGGCAAAATATTATGGATGCTCACCTTCAAGAAACTCGATGTTTATCGGTGTTCGATTGAATTCCTGGTCCTGGCAACAGACGCTCGTTACAGACTCAAAAGCCATTGAAGGCGAAGAGCTACTTCACAGGATTGTGCAAATGCTTTCACGACTTGCTTACAGACCGATATCGACCACGACCACGACCACGTACGACCACGACCACGACCACGACCACGACCACGACCACGTACGACCACGTAAACGATCACGACCACGACTATGTAACGAAATTCGAAGGGTGGTGTTCTATTTTCTATGACCACAAAATCCGACACGCAAGGTGAAGGAATCCAACTCGCGCAGGAATTACTGCCTCGATACCATTCCCCTCGAGCGCATCGATGACTCGTTTGACATCATAGGCTTTATCGGCCAGGCATGCGTTTGCACGGAATCCATCGATGAGTTCATCGACTTTGTAATATCATGTTCATTTCCTCGCGATAGGAGGACACGTCAGGTTTCAGGAACCAGGCTGGTCAGTCCGAGGGAGCAGGACTCGAGCGGATGCCGGGGGGATTGGGGGGCACGCAGGACTCGCCTGAAGGTGGGGGGGGCACACCCTCAGGGTAGCCGACAATGTTGTCGAACATGAAGACGCCGTGAAAGCCGCGGTAGGGCCGGTATCCTTTGGGCGCGTAGATCCAGAAGTCGACGAAAGTTTGCTGGGTCCAGTCGGGATTGGACACCGGAAATACGAGGCGGGTGCAAAGATGGGTCAAGGTGACGTCGGCAAATGGGCCCCACTCGCCTGTGCCGTAAGCGAAGGTGTGCCCAGAGAGGCGGGCGCCCGCTTCTGTTTTCCGAGCGGTGATGACGTCGACCGATAGGTACGCAAAATCGGTGGATATTGCGGGAAGCTCAGACGTCAGTCGCTGGTAGTACCGGTCCTCGGTCTGCCAGTACTCTTGGGTTCCGTCGGACAGATGTTCGTATTCGTACACCAGGGCGCGGCTGCCGAAGGGGTTTTCGTAGCGCAGCTCGGAGTCTCGAGGTTGGTGGTCCCAGACAAGGTCATCGGCCGGATCGTCGAAATCGAAGAGCATCTCGGGCACGCCCCTCGTCGGTTCGGTTTCGGCGCCATCGCCTTGGCCTTGGGCCGTGCTCCGGTTCGCGCGCCCTTCGTCACCCCGGACGAGCTCGACATCCATGTGGGCGATGGAAGACGCGGCTCTTTCGGCGGCAGCGGCCAGGGGTCGGAAGGGACTTTGTCCCGGACGCGCATTTTTCATGAGGATTTGGTCGAATCTCGGGAGCTGGGGCGAGGTATCGAAGGCACATTGGTCGGTGCGATTCATGTCTCGCAGGACCTGCCCCATGAGCTCAAGGGTCACGACGGTCATAAACACCGCTTCGGAGAGCGGTTGGAAGTCACGCACGCGGCCCGGGTCTATAGGTTCATCCGGTGATTCAACGCGTTTGATGTCTGCTTCAGCGGCTCTCATGTCTCCAACGCCCTTCGCCAGTACGTTCTTGATCGCCTCGTGATCCCAAATCATGGCTTGACTCTCCAAGGCTAGGTTGCGGCAGCCCAGGGCTTTGAGCCGGTCCGGGAGGGCGGCGACCTCGTTTTGGATGGCTTCTGCCTCCTCGATCGCCTCTTCGAATCTGTCGAACTGAGGAAGCAGTACGTGGGTGAACCAGGCGACGTAGGTATTCCCATCGGGATTGGACGTATCGGCCATGCCCTCCAGCTCATAGAGCCGGTCACTGGTTTGCTCAATACCGATTCTCAGCGCCCGAATTTCCGACTGACTGGCAGCGAATTCTTGGAAAAAATAGTCCATGCCCGAGGACAGGTCGAATGCACCCGAGCGAAGGAGCGAGATGGAGGGTGGTACCAGCTCCGCGACGAGTTCGATTTCGGCGTTGTCTTCGTAGAGTTCGTTAAACAGGTCTTGGGCCTCTCGGGTCTCATGGACGAGCCCCGAGGCCGCCAAGTAGGCGGGCAGCATCGCGTAGGTATTGAGCAGCCCGCGGGCCAAACCCTGGTTGGTGAGCATGTCGTCGTAGATTTGTTCGAGGGCATTGGCGAGGCTCTCTTGGAGGAATTCTGTGTGCAACGGAACGATGGACACGACTTTAACTTCTTGGTTGGTGGCACAGCCCTTTTTTTGGCCCTCCCACTGGCACTTGAATGTCAATCGTGCCGACAGTTCCTCGGTGTTGCCATCGAGCATGGCTTGAAGCGCGGCCAGGGCATTGACGCGAATGCGCACATGCTCTGATGTCTTGACCCCTGAGGCACCGCTGTCCGAGCGTTCTGGTTCTTGGAGCCAGTCGCCACCGCCGTCCACGATGATTTCCCAGTCGCCGGATTCGTAGTCCATAGACCTCACGGTCAAGAAGTGCTTGTCGGGCGCAAGCTGACCCGACGGTGAGAAGACAAACTCGAGAGGCTCGGAAAGGGTGACCTCCAGTTCGGGTGCCCCTCCTTGATTGGGGACAGGCACCACCAGCACGCCCGCCCCAATCAGGTACTCGATGCCGGCTAAGAATTCGCCGTCCGAGAGGGTTCCATTCGCCCAAAGGCCCGCATTGTTGCGGATGTATTGGGGAATGGTTGAAGGGTCTTTGGTGGTCGGGGTGTTGGATTCTTTGACGTGAATGACGCCCTGCTGAACGAGATAGCCCATTCCAGCTAGGAATTCGCCGTCGGTGATTTGTTCTTGAGCCCACCAGCCGGCGTTGTTTTTGATCCACACGGGGATATCGGGGTCGCTGGGGCTTACTTCGGTCGCGTCCCCTTGGGTCAGTTCGACATCGATGGGGGCGATGGACGAGGCGGCCACTTCGGCGGTGGCCGCGAGGGTTTGAAAGGGTGGGTGTGAACTCGCTGCGTCGGGCATGAAAACGCCCTGGAATCCGGGGAGGAAGCCCAGCGAGTTGGACTCGGAGCAGACACCGGGGGCGTTCAAATCTTGGAGGGCATCCCCCAGAATGTCTGCGGTTGCGAGCAGGACGTACGCGTCTTCGATCCGCGTTTGAAAGTCCCGAAGAAATTCGGTGTCAATGAGACTTTCTCCGATTCCACCTTTGCCAAATTCTTCTTCGAGGATGTGCAGGGCATCAACCCCTACCTCCATCATTTCTAGGGATTCCTGGTGTTGTTGGATTAGGGCGGAAGCATCGGACGCCAACGCCCCACACCCCTGGGCTCTCAACTTCCCCGGAAGTGAGCCTACCTCGTCCTGAATCGACTTGGCGTCGTCGATGGCGGCTTCAAATGTTCTTATCTCTGGCTTAATGGCGTAGGTGAACCACGCGGCGAATGTGTTCCCGGCGGGGTCGTCGTCGTCTACGAGGGTACCCTTGACGTTGAGCTCGTTTTTGATGCGCTCGAGGTCTTCGGTTCCGGCTCGAACCTCTGCCTGGCTTTTTAAGAGCTGGCTGAGCAGCTCATTGGTACGGCTTGGGGAAACATCGAGCGCATCAGAACGAACGAGATCGATGAACGGTTGCGCCGCTCCTATGGCCAGTTCTGCGTCCGCGATTTGTCTATAGAGTTCTCCCAACAGGCGCTGCGCTTCGGTGGCTTCCATGAGTAAGCCGGTTGTACCCAGTTGTGCGGGGAGCCTCGCGTAGGCTCTTGTCAATCCCTGAGCCACAAGTTGATTGGTCGCGATGTGTTCGACCATTTGCTCGAAGCCATTGGCAACGACCCCTTGTCTGAAGCGCGATTGCTCCACTGCCCCCCCTACGATGTTGACTTCCTCGCTCGGGGCACACGGAAAACCGGTGTCGCTTGCATGGTGGCATTTGAACGCGAGGGTTGCGGTCAGCTTGTCGGTGTTGTGGTCAAGCATGGCTTCCAATGCGGCCAGCGGGTTGATGGTGATTCGAACCTGTTCGGAAGTCGGAGGGCCTGAACCCTCGGTGGGCGACTGCTTTCGTGCTTCAAGCCAGCTTTCGTTGCCCTCGATCACGATCTCCCAATCGGTGGGTTTCATGTTCTCAGATATGACGGTCAGAACGTGGTTATCCGGTGAGAACTCACCGGACGGCGAGAAGCGAAACTCGAGGGGTTCGGGCCCCGTGATCTTCAGCCGGGGGTCTTGGGTTGGGGTCCGATCGGCCGGAGGCTGGACGGTGATGACCCCGATGCCGATGAGATATGCGATGGTGTCGAGGAACTCTTTGTCGCTGAGGGCTCCCTCAACCCAAAGGCCCGCATTGCGCCGAACGTAGTCGGGAATCGGGAGTGGTTCTTGGCCTGACGCCGCTTGGGTTTCGGCCACTTGTATGATGCCTTCTTGAATGAGGTATTCGACGCCCGTGACAAATTCGTTGTCGTCGATGGTCCCTTGAGCCCACCAATCGGCATTGTTCTTGAACCACTCCGGGATATCGGGAGTTGTCTTGCCCGGTGTGCCGGCGTCGCAGGGCGCATCGGCGCAGGGGGTCTCGGACGCCGTCGCGAGGGTGACAGGCATGGGGTAGCGTCCCACGTCGGATGCGGCTGCGTGGCTTCTGCTCGTTGAAAGGAGGGGGTCTCGGAGGGTCTGAATATCGTTCACATCCAGCACGCCGCGCACCAGCCGAACCTCGTCGAGGCCGCCTGGAGAAGCCCGGTCGAGGCCGTAGCTCGACCAGCCGATGCGCACCGGGTAGGTGTTGGGAAGGGGTTTGGCCGCTCCGTCCAGGCGGCTACTGGGAATCATGCGGAGGGGCTGGCCGCCTACGAACAGCTTTGCTTCGTTGTCGCCGTTGTAGGTCACGACAATGTGGGTCCAGCCCTTGGGGGTGCTCACCGGGGATCCAGGCCACCGAATGGGGTCAGCCGAACGGGCCGAAAAGGACCCGCCGCGTTCGGGGACCACGTCGAACGCGATGTGGTCGTCGGGGGTTAAGGTGATGGACCAACCGGCATCGATGTTGCCTGGTCCTCGGTTTCCGATGACGTGCAGGGCCTCTTCGGATTGACGTTCGGGTCTCGCGATCCAAAACGAGGCCGAAAAAGCTTCGCTGGTTTCTAAAAACGCGTAGCTTTCGTGGTACTCGCCGTACCCGGTGCGGGCGTCGAGGGCCCCGCCGCCTTCGAGCGCTTGGCCCGCCCATCCCGAGATCCAAGCGGCCGGACGGCCGAAGGGTGTCGCTTCGGTGGGGTAGGCTCCGTAAGATCGCTCAGTGCCATTGCCGTCGAGGGGCCAGTAGCCCGCCACGCCATGGACCAACGCGTCGACCGGGTAGCGGAACGCGCCCTCATCTTCGGGCTTGCTGATGGCCTCGATCCGCCATCCGGTAGGCGGTGCCCCGCCCACCCTATAGCGGTCTGCAGGTCCAATGGCACAAGCGGTCAGTTGACCGCGGCCGCCGGAGGGGATGGTCTGGAATTCGGTGGGCTCTACGGTGACCAGGCCGCTTGTTGGGGGGGACTCTCCGTCCAGAGGGGTCACTTCAAAACGGAGGTCCATGGCTTCCTGCTTGCGGTTGATGACCTCAAAGTCTTTGCATCCGTTGTAGGGGACGCGAATCCTTCCGTCGTAGGCGCCCACGATTTCCATATCTCGCAATGCGTCTTGTTTGGTGTCGTTCCCCGTCATTTCAATGGGAAATGCGTATTGGCGGTCATCGCCCTCCAGCCGGAGCCGAACCGACCAACCCACGGGAAAAAGATGCTGTCTCGGGCCGCGCACTCGGACGATGTCGTCGACAGAGGCCTCCAGGCAGACCCGAAAGCTCCCCGATTCGTGTCTCTCGAGGATGGGTTTTTGCACATCGTCGACCACCGCCACAAAACCTGTGTCCTGGAAGGTCTTGTCGGCCCTCACCTGCCAATCCATGAGGTGACGATGGTTGTTGTAGATCTCGTACCGTCGGCAGCTGTTCGGCTTGAGCTCCAGGGTGTCTCGTTCGCTGACCCCGGCAATGTTCACCCACTGGTCACTTTCTTCATCGGCGAGCAGGTCGACGTAGAAGCTGGAGCTTTCTTGCGAACCGTACCGTGCTTTGATGATCCACCCGGCGTACACCCGGGGCCCGTGGATGGGCACGATCTCGTCGATGAATGCTTGGGGCGCATCAAGGCAGACGTCAAAATAGCCTTTTTCGTCAGGGTCCAAGAGGCCAAGTTCAGGATGCTTGACCGAGACGACTGCACCATCAGAGATGTGGGGCGCGCTTTCGAATTCGGCTTCGAAACTGACGTCGAGGGGCTCTCGTCCGGTGTTGATGGCAAAAAAGCGCCGGCAGGTATTGGCGTGCACCCCGATGACAAATCGGGCATCACTCCAGCCTTTTTGCGGATCAAATTGGCCCTCCACCAGTGATTCGCCGATGATCTGAAGGGGGCGCTCGCCTCCATATCGGCTGGGACCGCCGGCTTCCCAAAACGTGAGGGCATCCAGATGGGGTTGGCTGAGCGCCCCGGTCTGCATTGCGCGATGGAGGGCGCCCGGAAGAAGGTCCGCCGCTTTTGCGGCCGCGGTCAGATCCCCATTCCAGTGTCGATTGATGCGTTCCCTGAGGGCCCTGATTTTGGTGGCTGCATTCTTGGACAAGGGTAGGCCCAACACATCAAAGGGGGGCTTTGGCTCGAAGACCAGTTTGTTGCGCGCGGTCACACCGGTGTGTGCTTGGTACTGTAGGACGCTTCGCAAAGTCATGGAACGCGGACTCCAGTAGGTGGCCGCACTGGGGTTCAATGCATCGATGGCATCGGTTCCCACGAGGCCATAGATGGCTGGGCTCTTGGACCGGGTCGGCGCGAACTTGGCGTAGTCCGCGAGTTTTCGATCGTACGCTGCAAGTACGGCCTGCTGGAGTTCTCGCTGCTGGTCCGCGACAGATGCGTCCTCGGTGAGGGTGACGACTGGTAGCGGATGGATACAGGTGACGCAGACCGGTGTATCCGGGTCACCGGGCTCGTCGACGAATCGAATGACGTGTTTGTCCCCGTGGGGCGTATAGAGCGCTTCCAAGATTTCGTGCCACAGGAAAGGGCCGGGTTCGGTCACAAGGGCACCGATGCCCGAATCCGTTGTGCGAAAACGCTCGGTACGAAGGCCTAGGTAAAGAGCGCTCAACGTTTCGCAGGGTATGTTGAAGTACCCAGCGTCCGTGCCGCAAAGGTTCAATAGATGTCGATCCGCGCGCGCAATCCACTCGTGGCGCTGCCGGTGAAATGTGCTTGGCCATTCGCTTGGAACAACCCCATTTTCGTTTTGCTGTAGCGCAAATCGGAGTGCGGCAATCTGGTTGAGGAGGGGGTCAAAGTGCTCGGGCGTGGGCGTACTGAGGAAGAGGGTTCGAACCACATCCTTTTCTACGGACCTGACTTGATGGTCGAAGTCCGCTCGAGTATGTTCCTGGTCTGGCACCCTGAACAAAGGGGCATCCTCAAGGCCAAAGGCCCCCCCGGGATTGTAAAGCAGGAGCGTGGCGATGTGGTAAAAAGCGCTGTCGCCCCTCAGCTTTCGTAGCCATTCCAGCTCTTCGAGCGCGAGTTCCTTTTGGCGGGGATCTATCTTTGCCAGTCCGCGGCGTCCAAGCCCCTCTTGCACCAGCCGGGCCCAAAGAAGCGGTTCGGTGGCGTGCTCGGCATCCGCATACTTTTGCCACGCATCTTTACCGAACGGCGGCATCTGAGGCTCCGGCAGACTGTGGGTTTCGAGGGGCCACGTCGGTGCCCCACCGTGTTCGCGCTCCAAAAAGTCAATTCGTTGTTTGCGCGGAATCACCTTGTCTAGCCGGTCTTGCAAGCTTGCAAAGTTTTGGGTCGCTGCCAAAAACAACATACACGGGCCCTGGTTGGCGTAGTTTGCGCCCGCGCTGACCGCAAACGATGGCGCCTTTTGGTGGAGGAGGCCGATGCCTTCGCTGATGACGCCCTGTGAGCAGTGGGCGCCCACCATGGTTTCGAGGCCCTCCAGCCACCCGGTTAACAGGTACGCCGACAGGTGGGTGTCGTCTCCGAGCGCTCGTTTCGCTTGTTTGTAGGCAAGGTATGCCAGCGCATTGTCTCGGGTGCGTGCGCGTGGGGCCACGGCGTCTTCTGACGGGCCGCCCCACAAAAACAGATCGTGAAGGTCGGTGAGGTCATCCAACTCGGGATCGAGTGGCTTCCAGTACAAAGAAATCATCGAAGACAGGCCCTTGGTCAGTGTTTCTTCCACGTCTCTTTCAAGGGTCAGGTCTTGCGGTGCGTGTGGGTCCTGGCGACGGGCCTCGAGGTACCAGCCTAGGGCATAGTACGCGGTCATTTGCACGCCGGTGTGACGAAAAGCAAACAGAGGATTGCCGCTGTTTGTTTCAACGACGGCGGGGAATTCTTGGTGCGTGCGCGTCCCGGAATCGTCGGATATCGTGGTTTCGCGCCTGGTCTTGAGGAGTGCTTGGACCCACAAATCGGCCATTCCCCAGTCGTTTTGGTTCACCGCGGTGACCACCGCCATCGCTTGTTCGTCCACCCGTGTGAACCGAATGACTCTTGGACCTCCGGACCGGACGAGGTGGGTGGTGGTCGAAGTCAGCGCTTTGAGGCGTTCGAAGGCGGTGCCGACAAAGTGCTCAACGATTCCGGGGCGAACATGGCTTGCGTAGTTTTTGAGTGGCCGCTGTAAATCAAGACCTTGTTGGTTGATGTGGTCGTAGGTGTCGATGAACCAAATGAGGGCCGTACTCGAGGTCAGAAGGGTCGAGAGGTCTTGGATGCGCTGGCTGGAGTACGGAAATCCGTGGTCCACCACAAACGACTGGACACCCGCCCAGAGCGCTCGCGCCTCGCTGTCGAAGAACGCGGCTTTTTCGTGTTCCGGGTGGTTTTGGGCAAATTCGAAGAGCGCCAGGATAAGGCCGGTTGTGGCCTCCAGGTGAAACGATTGTTCTTGCCTTGCGCTGGCTGCGATGTAGCGGTCCTCGAATTCGTCAAAGAAATAGTGGCTCCCGTAGTATGCCTTTCCTTCGAATTCGATGTGTTTCGCGAACGCGAGGGTGGTGAACTCCAAACATCGCCCCAGTCGGTCGATCTCCTCCTTTGCCCCGAGATCCGCATAGTCCACCGACAGCGATAGCCAGCTGCAGTTGTCGACGGCCACATGTTTTGAACGCACAAAATGGACGCGGCCATCCGGCCCTTGGATCTCAGTGGCCCCATGATCTGACCCCGACTGAAGTTTGTGGACGAAGTCGTCTCGTGAAATCCGCTGACCTTGGGCCACAGCCCGCACATCCGATGGTGTGACCATCATGCCGCCGGTCGATACCCGGCCCCAGTCTCCTCTTTCGAGGGCTGCTTCGATTTGTTCTTGTTTTTGGCCGCCAGGCGCAGCGCTCCTGAGGGCGCCTTCAAGATCGCGTCGCCATAAGGTGCCTTCATCGTCCCAAAGCACGTAGAAGATTCCGTTTCGGACTTCATTTCTCCAGGTTTCGAGGTGGGCCGTATCCACTTCCAGAGGCCCCGCGTGATCGAGCGCGTGGTTCAGCACGCTGAGGACATCGAGGTTGTGTTCGGTGACGACGTTCATGGCCCGAACCTGTTCCTTCAGGATCTTGAGTTCACCCTCGGCGAGGACCTTCGGGGCTCCGTCGTTCAGTGTGCCCTGTCCCGGTGCGCTGTCCTCGAAGCGGCGGGCGACCTCGGGCGGGCGTTCAGGATCGAAGTCTTCGTAACCGATGGCATCAAGGACGTCGTAGTAGTCCCAAACCTCGCGTTTCAAGGCCAGGCGTTCCCCCCCGGGGCCTTCGATGTTCCATGGTGTGGCCGCCTGGTCGAGCCCTCGGGTGGTGAATCCGGCGGTCATGAGGCTGATGGGTTTGCCGTCTTGGGTTGTGCCCGACACCCGGTGAAGCTCGAGTCCGCGCAACGCCGCGTGATAGCAACCCTGGAGGATGACTTTGTCGGCTTCGAAAGGAATCGAGGCGAATGCCCCCGACGTGAGAAATACACCGAGACCGTGCACCACCCAGGCGCTGGCGCCGGTGACCAATCGTGCATCTTTCCAGTCGTCGCCCGATGTATTCCACGAAAAGTGCCAGCCTTTGATGACCCAATCTCCTTCGCTCGGCGGTGCGTGCTGGCCTTGGTCACAGAGATACCGTGCCAGGGCTTGGGCGCGACGGTTGTCGGTCGGTGTTCCCGAGCGCGAGAACTGGGCGAGGGCGATACCTTGGGTGTAGGCCCACACGCGTTCAAAACTCGCGAGGTACTGAGAGTCGGTGTCGCGTCCGCTTTCGGCTCGGTCGACATCGCCCTTTTTCGCCCGGGAAGTCGGGTCGTTTTCTGTGGCTTCGTATTCGACCTGGTAGGCGACGCTTCTTCCCGCCCAGTCGTGCTCGTCCAACGCAAACAGACGGTCTCTCATCCATTGTGCTTTTCGATAGTTTCCGTCGGCGGTTGGCTCGAAGCTGGGAATGGTGTCGCCAAAGGCTGACATTGTGGGTTCACTGGGCAGAAGGGCGGTTTGAAGGGTTGCGTCCGGGGGCTCGATCGCTTCGTGTTCGGCGAGGTTAACGGTTCCGAGTTTGCTCCACAGCGAAAGGTTTTGGTGATCGGTCCAAACGAGCGCTTGGCCAGACGTCAATTGAACTTCCAAACTCCCACCAGGCGGTGGAACGTCTGCTTTGCTTGTTGAGGCCGGTGCTGCCGCTGGCCCGCCGCTTTGGCCCGAACGCGAACCTTTACGGGTGACCAAGCGAAGACTGTCTTTGGCGTCGACCTGCATGTGGTACCGATTTTCGGCGGTGACTTTGAGGCGGGTACTCTTGCCCTGGGTCAAAAACGGCGGCAGCTCGACGGCGTATTGAGTGACCTCGGGTGCGTAGGATGCGCGGGCGGTGACAACCTGATCCGCGTCTGCCGGGGTCTTTTCGATCCACGCGGCAAAAAAGAGGTCCTCGTGGCTGGCCATCGCGACCCGGCCCCGAAACGAGTCGCTTTTTCCGCCGTGATTTTTCCAGTGGATCGGTCGAACAGGAAGTTTATTGATCGAGACTTGAGGGCCAAAGGACTGCCCAGCCTCGATGCGGGTTCGGGCTTCGATAAGGCCTCCGCCATCGGCCCTTGGCACGTAATACAAGACGGTCAGCTGTCCTTCATCGGTGACGCCGACTTGGGGAAGGTAGCCGAGCCCGAGGGTGTGCGGCGTCGACCACGTGACGCCGCCGTCGGTCGAAGTCTGCAACTTGATTGGATTGGAACCTAACTGGTTGGGGTTGTCTGAAGGCCCATCTTCGTAGACCAGAGCCAAACCAAAAGGCGAAGACGCGGCTTGGGGATGGGATGGCAGGCCGTCTCCTTGGCCTTCGTCGAGGGGGCCAGCCGAAGAAATGCGCCAGTCGGTGAGGGTGTTGCCTTGCCACCGACCCTGTTGCCAGCCGTCCTCGTTTTCGCTTTGGGCCCAGGCGCCCTCGACGAGTGGCCGTTGCGCGATCAGGATTTTGTCTTGCTCGTGCCAGGTCCCGCCCGGGGTGTTGTCCCACATGCGGGTCCGTCGACCCACGATGGAGATGGTCTGCGCGTCGATATGGAGTGAGGGTTGGTGGACTTGGTTTTCTTCGATTCGATAGCGATAGGGATCCTGGGTGGCATCCTCGCCAGCTTGCTGGGCAACCGTGTTGCTTGGGTCACGTTTTTGAACGTCAAATACGTTTGATACGTCGCCCTCGAGGTTTTTCAAGTAATAGACTTTCCCGCCTTCGCCCCACACAAGGTGGAGGTTCGTTTCATGGTCGTAGTCCATACCGAGTCCGCGCTTCCATGATGCCGTCTCTCGGACGAGCCTTGGGCTCGAAAACGATTGCCCTCGGTCTTGGCTCTCTGTCACCCAAAGGCGGCTTGTGGGGTGCTCTTCGGGGGGCTGCTTCGGGGCTTCTATCCAGGCGATGCCGACGCGTGGCCCGCGGGCAGCGACGACCACTTCTGCCACCATCCATCCCGGTGTGCCTCTTGTGAGTTCCGCGGTGGTTTCAAAAGTCCCAGGCTTGCCCGCCTTGTGGCTTCTTGCGTACGCGAGGGTGTCTGGGGCCTGCTCATCGCGTCCGCGTGTGACGTGGACCACATGAGCAAAAAGGGTGCCCTCAAACTTAGATAGGGCGACAGAAGGCAATGCTGCCTGGCCATCGGGCGTGGCCAAAATGTGGCCCGGTTCAAAGGCACCGGGTTTGGTCGCTGCTTGAGGAGCAGTGACCTCTACGGGAATGGCTTCCGAACGTGCCGATTCAAAAGCGGCCCCATTTTGGTCTCGTACGACCGCGCTGACGGTGTAGGTGTAGATCCGGTTGTTGGTGGGCACTTTATCCAAGTACTGCTTCGAAGCACCAACCTCTTGGAGAAGGACGTTGTCCCGGTACACCCGATGGCTGACCTCGATCCCAGCCGGGATTTCGTGCCCACCCACAAAGAGCGCGGGTGGTTGCCAAGCGAGCGTCACCTCCTGGGCGTAGGTTGTGGCCGAAAAACCTGAGGGGGCGCGTGGTGGCACGGCTTTTTTAAGGCCCGGCTGGAGCGACAAGACGAGCGGGACGGTTGTTTTGTTGTGGGCATGGTCCAAAGCGCTGAGCACAAAGTGATTTGGGCCCTTGTCCAGTTCGACGGTGGCGTGAAACGTGCCTTCGACAACGTCCACCGTTTGTTCCAAGAGCCCCTTTTTTTGAACCAAGGTGAGCTGTTTGAGATGGGCGTCCAGCACGCGTCCGGTCACGACGTGTTGTGCCTGGTATACGTCTTGCTCTGATTGCCCTCTCATGTGGATTTGAGGTGGTTTCTGATCGCGAACAATGGTTGTGCGTTCGACAAATTGCTCGCCGAGAACGTTTTCGGCCAAAACTTCGACTTCGGTCGTGTCCGAAAAAAGGCGCAGCGTTTGCTGAAAAGCCCCGTCGCGGGTCGGGACGAGCATTCCGTTGATGCTCACCAGACGGATAGAGGCATCGATGAGTTGCCCGGACACCACAAAGCGGTCTTGGTGGGTGTATACCGGGCTGTCGGTGGAGGCTTCGAGGGTAAAAAGGGGAGCCACATTTGTCGCTTGGGGTTCGACGGCGTTTTTTTCTGATGGCGCCCTCACGAGGACTTGGCCGGTTTCATCCTTTTCGACCGAAACGCGGATCTGACTGATATGCCCGGCTTGATCTCGGGCCTCGAAGTCGAAATGAGAAACGCCGGGACTGAGGTCGTCGAGGGCGACCCGCTGGCTGAACTCATGAGCCCACGGGAGGATGCGGCCATTGAGGCGAAGCTCTTGAAGGCGGGGCTCGTGAACCTGCACTTGAAATTCGACCGCCTTGTTTGGTGCACCGGATGGTGCCACGGTGGTGACTTCGATGGCGGGCGCTTGGGCATCATGAATGACGTTGAGTTCAACACGTTTGGCGTTGCCTGACTGATCGACCGCGACCAGGTCGAGCCGATTGTTGCCGGGTCGAAGACGAACCCGCTCCGAAAAACTTGAGCTCTTGTCAGTGACCAGTGCCCCGTTCAAGTATAAGCCCTCGAGCGCTTCGTCGAAGACTTCGCCCCCAAGTCGCAGCCAGGGGCTCCGAATGTAGCGTGTAGACGCCTGCGGTGTGTGGACAGTCAGGGTGGGTGCATCGAGGTCTTCTTTGAGTTCTTGGAACGGCAGAGGAGGGGTGAAGCTGAGCCGGGGATCCGGCAGGGTAGGCGCGCGACCGAAGAAGCGGAGCCGCAGCGCTTCAATCAGGTGGAGGGTGCCTCGGCCGGGGCTCAACCCTTTGCCGGGATAGGCTGCGTGGGGGCCTTGGGCGTAAGGTACGATGTCCTTGATGCCTTGGTGGTGACTTGAGAGGTGGGCGACGAGGGCGCTCAAACGAAGGACGGCCTCCATTGGGGGCTGTTGGTCGGCTTCGGAGGCGCCGGGCTCAAAGCCGAACTGTGTTTCGGCATACAGAGCGCTTTGAATGGCTTCGTAGGTCCCCACGATGATCACGTCGATTTGTGGAGGCAACCGGTTTTCGCCTGAGGGTGTCGCCAGCGGCCGGCCCTCGTAGGTTTGCCAGGCGTTTTGTTCGTCGAGCGCGACGATAAAGTGCGCGTCGAGCAAAGCAGCTTGTCCGTTGGGCCCGTTCCGCTCTTGAAGGGCCTGCACCCTCATCTCGCGTTCGGTTTGCGAATGGTGAAGCACGATGCGGGATGACCTGGCCGAGGTAGATGCCGCGGCCGGATGGCGCGTACTCCATTCTTCTCTCGGTACGATATGATCGGCGGCGGTGGAAAACGGGCAGGTTGCGATGACCTGCGCTGCGGACACAAAGCTCCAATCTGGGGGCAAGCAGGTCCGCGCGAATGGGGTGGTCTCTTCGGTGAACAAACCCCAGTAGCCTTGGCCTGGCACGACGGTCTCGCCAACCCGCACTGGGGTGTAGCGTTGTCGAGCTGTATCCCACGCGAGTATCCGGGAGGCCATGATGTCTCCGTGGGCCGCGTCCGTCGACACCCCAAAGAGATCCCAGCCCGGGCCTACCGGGCCAAAAGAACGGTCGTCTTGGCTGTCCCATTCCAGGGTTTGCGGCTCGCGAGCATGAACCCAGTACACCTCGCCTGCGACCAGGGCTGTGGCGGCCTCACTCGGGGTGGGGCTTGGCGCCGTGCGCTCCGCGAAGCTTTTGGCGTGCCACACCCGGATGTGGGCGTCCTGCCACTTTGGCGGGAGCGTGGAAGCGTCAAGGGGCGCAACCACCAGATTCCATCCGGGCGCCAAGGCCACGGTCCTCTGTGGTTTCTTATCCTTGGCGGTGGATGTCGCGGCCCACGTCGAAAGGCTTGACATGCTGACGCTGAGTACAAGTCCCCAAACGCTCAAAAAACGAACCATGGTTGCTCCCTGTTGTCTGGCTGGCGAGTGACGCTCGCAGGTAGAATGTGGTGTCGGTCGGCCCACAGTGCATCGTGGCCCCCGGAATCGCTCAAATGGTCTGACCTTGCGGCCCCTGATCTGACGAGAACCCGAGAAAACGAGAGAACCCGACGCCACTTTCTCACGCAAGTCAACCTCGAATGGTCAAGGAAAATTGCCTGCCTGTGCCATGGTTGAGGAAATGGTGGAGTTGACCCTCGTCCTTGAAACTGGCTACGGCTCCGGCATGGGCGGGATTACCATATATCAGGCAAAACGGCCTTTCATGCTCACGTTCAGCTATCCGAATTTGGTTTTGAGCGGGGCAAGTGATTTCGGGCACATCGAGACCGGCATCCTCTTCGCTTCGGTAACGGACGGTGGAGGAGCACCTCGATGCACTTCTGGAAAGTTCCCAATGACCCCGAAGTAGGCATCCCCAGCTTTGTAGAGAAAGAGTTCATTCATCCGCACTTTCATGTCGTCGTCCTCGACGGTGTCTTTGAGCGCGACAACGACCGCGGAACCGCGGTGTTCCATCCATCCCCGGTAAGCTTGAGTTCGCCTTCGTTCTTTGACCGAAGCCGCACACATGTTTTGAGTTCAGGCTTCGACCCTGACAGGCATTCCCGCGTCCGCGCTCACCTAAGTCACCCCGGTCCCTGGAAGCCCCCCGGCGGAATGTCCAATTTTCTTTCTTGGTTGGCCGAATCATAGTCTCACACTCGGGCATAAACCGCAGTCGCTACGACCCACTCGGGAGCCAACCGCCACGGTACTTCACCAATGGCATTTGGAACTCCTATCGACCGCCTTCCAAGTCTTGAGTCAGAACCTGCTGGAGGCGTGTCAGCGCATGACTGACTGGAGGGGATTTTCGACTCTTACCGGGTGTGCCTACACACCCAACGCTCTAATCGCTCCACTTCGCCGAGGGGAGGTCCCGGAGTGATTTGCTGCCGAAATATTTACCACAGGCGCCGAATTGTTGGCGTTCACATGGGTTCGCAGCACAAGACCTGAAGAGATTACGTCTGGGAACAGTATATGCAAGTTTTTTTGCGTGATGTGGAAAGAAGTCATGCGTTCGACCCTTACAGTGACCTTTTTCGGAGCAATGGTGGGATGTATGCGTCCTTCGGGGGGGACGGGCGAGGAGAAAGAACTCCAAACCGACAAAACCTCCATTTCCACCGATAACGGTTCTTGGGGCAATGGTTCCTGGGGCAATGGTTCCTGGGGCAATGGTTCCTGGGGCAATGGTTCCTGGGGCAACGGTTCCTGGGGCAATGGCACTTGGGGGAACGGCTCCTGGGGGAACGGCACTTGGGGCAATGGTTCCTGGGGCAATGGTACTTGGGGGAATGGTTCCTGGGGGAACGGCACTTGGGGCAACGGCACTTGGGGCAATGGCACTTGGGGGAACGGCACTTGGGGCAATGGCACTTGGGGCAACGGTTCTTGGGGCAATGGTTCTTGGGGCAATGGCTCGTGGGGTAATGGTCTCAACTTCAGCACGCTCAGTGTCGGGACCTTGGACTATTCTAATCTGGTCGATGCCGCTCTTACCGGTTCGGCATGTGATTCATCGCCTGACCGGAGTGCGGCCTTTACCGAGCTCATGGTTTACACCGTAGCCATTCAGTGCGCCTTGCCCGCATCCTGCGTAGAGGGAGATGAGGCCTGCATGAGTGCAATCAACTGTGGTACGGATGCCAACTGCCGGGTCATCACCGACTGCGAAGGTAACGAACTCTACGTTGGAGGACAGGAAGGTCTCGGAAGCAACAACGCTGACGTAGACGCATGCATAGACTCGAAGCTTGCTGAGCTCAACTTGGAGTGGCGTGTATATGCAAACAATCTCAATCAATACGCTGTCTCATGCGCGTTGCCTCCGTCCACAGGGGCCTCATGTGCCAATGATCCCGGCTGTGTGGATGTGACTTACCAAATTTACCCGAGCGGAACCGAAACCAAACAGTACTATGGTGGTATCGGTTTGGCACCTACTTGGAAGAGCAATCCCTATTTCGATCAAGACCCGCTGGGACAGCGGCGTGTGTCAGCGTGTCTTGCGTCTCGCACAAATCCGGAGCGAAAGACGGTTCAGCTCTCTATTCGTGGCCTAGGAATTCCGGTGAACGACCTAGAAAAACACGTCTATATCCAGCATGAAGGAGCGTTTTGGGGTAATCTTTTCGCTGAGACCCCCAAGATGTACACCTGCACCGTCTCTGGTGGTGGTATCTCAGGACGCATCTGCACGGGCAATAGCGAAAGCTGCGACTTCGTTGACGCTGGTCCGTGCGCAAGTGTTTGTGCTAGCCAGGATTCCGATGGTTCCTACAGGGACTGCCTAGGTGACAATGGGGTTGTTGAGAGCGAGGTGATAAACACCTTTCTCGCTCTTGAATCGAGGCTGGCCGCTGGTGCCCGACACACCTGCGTCGCAGATGGTGATGGGGCGCTCTCTTGTTGGGGATCAGATGCGTTCGGCCAGTTCGGGGACGGGCAGCTCACAAACCCCTCCGCGATCCCGCAACCTGTTCCAGTGCCTGGCTATGTGACGGATGTGGCGGCCAACAATCGGAATACCTGCGCCCGATCGCCGGATGGAAATCTCTGGTGTTGGGGCTGGAATGCCTACGGTCAGGTTGGAACCGGCACCACCGCCCCCGTGCAATACCCTCAGCTGGTCGGCGGGCCCCTGGCCGGAAATACCGCCCAAATCGCGGCTGGCGATCGCCACAATTGTGCTACCAGCACGAACGGAACCGCGTGGTGCTGGGGTTACAACCCGGAAGGCAACCTTGGGGATGGTACCCGCACCGACCGAAGTGCGCCGGTTCAGGTCTCGGGACTCGAAGGGGTTGTGCGCGTCACGGCCGGAACTCTACATAGTTGTGCACTCAAGAACGACGGTACGGTTTGGTGCTGGGGCGCAAACAACTACGGACAACTGGACGACGGCGCGAACGCACGCAGTAAGCTGCCGGTCGAAGTGGCCTTGACAAGCCCGGCGGTGGATGTCTGCGCCTCCGCATTCAGTTCCTGTGCGTTGGATGCCGCCGGGGTTGTGCGGTGTTGGGGACGGAATGACCTTGGTGTCCTGGGAACCGGAAGCTTCACTGTCCAAAGCACAATAGGCGCAGCTCAGCTACCGCAGGCGGCCAAAAGTATCGCGTGCGGACATCACCATGCCTGTGCGGTCCTGGCCGATGGTTCGGCCTGGTGCTGGGGCTTCAACGGATACGGTCAAGTCGGGGACGGCACCGCCAACAATCGCAGTGTGCCAGCCCTAGTCTTGAATCTTCCCTCACGTGTAGAAGAACTCGTGGCGGGAACCTACCACACCTGCGCAAGCATTGAGGATGGTTCCACTTGGTGCTGGGGGGACAACTCGCAGAAACAGCTTGGACTGGGCATATCGGGGTCACCCATTGTCTCCCCGCGTCGGGTGCACACTTTTCTTTCGGCTTGCGGGGACGGGGTGTGCGGGGACGATGAAACCCCTGTTACTTGCCCAGCCGACTGTCAGTTCACCGATGGCATCCAGCGGGTCACAGCCCTCGTGCTCGTGGATACGCGGACGGGCGTGGATATTCAGACCATACAGCCCGGTGATGAACTCCTTCTCGATCATTTCCCCATCGGTTATCTGAGCATCCGAGCCGTCACCTATCCGAGTACCGTAGGCAGTGTCCGTTTTGGGTTCGACGGTAACCAAAACTACCGTACAGAAAGCGGGGCGCCATATGCACTGGGGGGCGACGCAAGCGGTGTATATGCGCCCGTCAACTTCGAAACTGGACAGCGCATCATTACCGCAACGCCATACACCATGAGTGGAGCCGGCGGCGAAGAGGGCGAGGCACTGGTCGTGAACTTTAACGTGCGCGCCACTACGGACCATCGAGTCACTTCATTTGTGCTCGTTGATCCCGTCGATGACACCGACATCATGCCACTGGTGGATGGTTCCGTGATATCCCTTGGCGCGCTGCCCACCCCTTCGTATCTCTCAATTCGAGCCGAGACCAATCCCTCACCTGTCGGAAGCGTTCGCTTCTCGCTCGATAGCGATTCGTACACTAGACTCGAGAACGGTGTCCCCTACGCACTGGGGGGTGATAGTGCCGGGGACTACGGTAAGGTACAAATGGAGGTTGGTGTACATACCCTCCTAGCAACGCCATTCACTCATGCGAATGGCGGCGGCGCCTCCGGGATTCCGCTTACCATAACGTTTGTAGTCACCGAGTAAGCGAACGCTTACGACCCATTGAAATACGGGCCATATCGGCCTATTGGAAGCTTGGAGCCCATTCCTATCTCTTGCTCACGTCTCGAATGCCAGCTTTTGATCGAGCGAGAAGCGATAGGTGAATTGACGCCCAACGCGGTGCAACGCGAACTCGATGGGGTCGCGTGCGGGGCCGATTCGTTTGTTCCGCTCGGAAAACGAACGTGGGCGTCACGCTTAGGGCGCAGACCTGGCGTTTGCCCTAGGGTTGGCCGAATCGACATGGGTTCGAGGATTTGATCTACCGTGGTCGATGGACGTCACGGATGATCAGTGGAAGGCTATTCGGAAGCACTTTCCTACAACTGAAAAGCGTAAGACAGGCATCAAGGGAGGGCGGCCATGGCGAGAACCGCGAGGTGTTCTGAATGGAGTGTTATGGGTTCTCCGAACAGGGGCGCCCTGGGCAGATCTTCCGCGTCGCTATCCCCCCTATCAGACCTGCCATCGTCGATTTCAGATCTGGGTAAGAAAGGGCGTGTTTGAGAAAATCCTCGTTGGACTTAGGAAAACTTTGGCGACGAGCGAGGATGCCGAGGCCTTCATAGATGGCACGTACGTAGAGGCAAAAAAAAAGGAACATGTGTCGGGAAGTGTCGTGCCGGGAATGCGACGAAAGTGATGGCCATTGCAGACAGCAATGGTCTTCCACTATCTGTGGTTATTGCAGAGGGCTCCCGACACGACATTGTTCTCACTCAAAGAGTGCTCGACGCTGCGTTTGTCGATGAGCTTCCCAATAAGCTCATCGGCGACAAGGCCTGGGATAGCAGAAAGCTACAGGGTGAACTCAAAAGCGGAAGAGGAATTGAGCTTATAGCGCCAAAACGCGGAGGGCAAAGGCCGAGTAAGAGAAAGCAGGATGGCCGCTCTTTCCGACGTTACAAGGGTCACGTCCAGTCAAGAGGTGTACGAGTCTAATCACGCCATCGAGTTTCAGTTCCGGCTGGCCGATTACGCTTGAAGCACTCGACGCGGGAGCTCCCCCCGCTGCGAGCCTTTGAGGGGCTCGCGGGCGCGGGCTCCGCTTGAGGCGGTCAGCCTTATCTTCAGCCATTCACGGCTTCGGGCAGCTGTGCCATCTCTCCTTTCTCGAGACCGTCTTGGACGGCGGTTGCCTCCATCGTCAGGTATCGCCGGGTGACGATCCATTCGTCGTTCTGCTCCGCGAGAACTGCACCGACCAGGCGGATGACAGCCTCTCGATTCGGAAAAATGCCGACGACGTCGGTCCGGCGTCGAATTTCCTTGTTGAGTCTCTCCTGGGGATTGTTCGAGCGTATCTGTCGCCAATGTTGTTTCGGAAAGGCTGTGAAAGCCAGAATATCAGGGCCGGCCTCCGCGAGCATCTGGGCGGCCTTTTCAAATTTGATCTCGAGCTGCTCAACGACACGGGTAAACTGAGCATGGACAGCGTCAGCATCAGGTTGTTCGAAGATCGAACGAACCAGCGTGGCGACCATGCTTTGTGCAGATTTCGGGACCCGGGCCAGGAGATTTCTCATGAAGTGGGTTCGGCATCGCTGCCAGCTCGCCCCTAGGAGGACCGAAGCGATGGCGTCCTTGAGACCGGCGTGGGCATCGGAGATCACAAGTTCAACCCCGGACAGCCCACGGGCCACGAGGCCACGAAGAAACGCCGTCCAGTTCGGCCCATCTTCACTGGTGACGACGTCCAGACCCAGAATTTCTCGCCGCCCATCCGCCGTGACCCCCGTAGCCACCAGGGTGGCCACGTTGACTACGCGACCGCCATCCCGACAACGCTGAGTCAAAGCATCCATCCAGACATACCGGTAGGGACCATCAGAAAGAGGACGATTGCGAAAACTTTCGACGAGCTCGTCCAGTTCACCCGCTAGAACCGAGACCTGAGACTTCGAGATACCCGAAAGTCCCATCGTTTTCACCAAACCATCGACTCGACGCGTCGATACCCCCCGGACGTAGCATTCGACAATGACCTGGGTGAGAGCTCGCTCTGAGCGGCGGCGTGGTTCAAGAAGCCACTCCGGAAAATAGCTTCCCTGGCGCAACTTGGGAACCGACAGAGAAATGGTCCCCGCCCGCGTATCCCAGTCCCTTTCCCGGTAGCCGTTTCGCTGATTGACGCGCTCAGAACTACGTTGGCCCCACTCGGCCCCGCAGACCTCGTCCGCCTCGGCACTCATGAGAGCGTTCGCCACTGCTCTGAGCATCTCCTGGGGCAAATCCACCTCGCCTTTCTCCACGAGCTTGCGCAATGCCATCAAACCGTTCATGTTCTTGTCGACCATCGTGTCCCTCCTTTGTTGATCGAGTTCTGCTAAACCCAATCTTTAAAGGATGACGTGATGGTCGCCCACTTTCTTGATAGGACGCTCGTACACCACTACGGTGGACACTACTGTTACAAGCGCCGATGGAAAGTCGAGAGGCTTTTCGCTTGGCTCAAGCAGTTTCGCCGGCTTTCCATTCGCTGGGAATACAAATCGGACAATTTTCTCGGCCTTCTACATCTTGGATGCATTGTTCTCCTTCTACGAAATTTATATTGACCTCGTCCGGGGTGAAACGAACTGAAAATCGTTGCGCAAGTTCTACTTCTTTGCGCTATCCGTTGGCGCGAGTATAGCCTGGACCTGGACCTGGACAGACCTGGACCTGGACCTGGACGCATGAACTACCGAAATCTCGAAGTCTACAGGTTGGCCATCGCCTTCCTGCCTCTCGCATCGCAGCTCACGGATCGATTTCCCCCCGGCTACGCAAGTTTTGCGGACCAAATCCGGCGAGCGTCGTTGTCTGTCTCGCTCAATATCGCGGAAGGCTCTGGAAAGACCAGGCCAACGGACCAAAAACGCTTCTACGCAATCGCCAGAGGCTCCGCTATGGAGTGTGGAGCAATTGTCGACGCCTGTTTTGCTCTTGGCTTTATCGACAAAAGCATCGGTTCGGGAGGCTGTTAATATACTCGACCCGATCGTTCGCATTCTCTCCAAGATGTGCCTTCCCCCTCGAACCCGCCGGTAGGAATCCAGGTCCAAGTCCAGGTCCAGGTCCAGGTCCAGGAAAATGAGGTTATGAGATGTGCTCTAGTACCCCTTGCCGGAAGTTCGTTCCGCGTTTTCGCCGAGTCATCGTTTTTCCTGGTGGTGGCGCGAGGAGGGCGCATAGTCTGCCTATGCAACCGACGAGAGCGAAGCGGCGACGCCAGCAGGGAGGACGAGGGCCGGCGAAAACCGGGAGCGAACTTCCGGCAAGGGGTACTAGTTTTGCTGAGCAGAATCAGATTCTGGTTATTGTGGAGAAAAGAAAGCTGCGCGAGCTCCTTGAGCTCTGCTTGGAGATGTCTCGGTCAAAGGTCATGTCGAAATCCTCGAGGTCCGCGTGACTTCTAAACCGATCAAGGAAAATTGCCGGCCCGCGCCATGATGAAGAACGATGACGGTCGACCGTCGTCTTCGACCTGGCGTGGCTCCGGTGCATGAGGAATTACCATAGGTGGGGGGGCAAAACGGCCTCCGTTCGGGCGAGGCGCGGAGTGGTTTTGCCCTTGTCAGCAAGTGATCTGCATGACCGGGCAGTGTCGCGACGACGTGGGGGGGGGCCCGTGGTCGAGTGGCTTGACGCTTTGGATGCTGTGCACAACGTTGAGAGGAGCTCGAGATGGGCTACGACTGGAGGCGTACTATGTTTGCTTTTGATGCGTTTCGCACACCGTTTTTCCGAGACTTTTTGGACGCGATGTCGGGACCAGTTCCGTTTTCACCGGCACGGGGTTTTCTGCCGGTCAACCTTTTCGAAGACGCTGATGCATATCTTGTCACTGCGAATCTTCCGGGTTTTAAGCGCGAAGATACCGAAGTGATTGCTGAAAAAGAGCAGGTGGTGATTCAGGGGCACCGCAAACTGGAGCCGGCTGCACAAGATGCTCAGACCCTCCAGCGCGAGCGCGCTGAGGGGCAGTTCAGGCGGACGGTTTTGTTGCCTGGCCCCATCGACCCCGAAAAAGTGAGTGCCGAATACAAAGACGGAATTCTCAGGGTCACCCTGCCGAAAGCAGAAGAAACCAGGCGACGCAAAATAGCCGTCGCCTAAGGAGGTTATGATGACAACAACGGTACAAGAAAAACAGCCTGACCGCGTGAACAAAAATCTCGCGCGACAGACCAAAGAGTCCTGTTCCGTGGCCATCAAGCCACGGACGGATGTCCATGAGAGCCCGTCGGCGTTTCTGTTGGTCGCGGATCTCCCGGGGGTTTCCAAAGATGACATCCACATTGATGTAGGGGACCGCGTGCTGACCATCGAAGGGGCGGTCACACCCGAGGACGAGCGGTGGGGGCAGAGCCTTCAAGCGCGGCGTCCCCCTCGGTTTTGGCGCCAGTTTCGGTTGGGCCAAAACATCGATGTCCAAGGGATCGATGCGAAACTTGAGGATGGGGTCCTCACGGTTCGGCTCCCCAAGGATGCCAAGGCGTGCACGCGCAAGATCGAAGTTCAAGTTCAGGGCGCAAACTGACCCAAAGGGCCCGTTGCGTCGATTTTGGGCCGTACGCATCCCTAGCCCAAGCCGACCCTGGTTTGGCTTACGGCGCCCGGTCCGAAGTGAATTCGGACCGGGCCCGTCAGTGAAACACAGTGTTCCTTATGGAATCCAATCCTTGAGCGATACATACCCCTCGACAACCGCTATCTGATCAACCTTTAGGTACGATGTGTCATACCAATACACGCGTGTCTCAATGGCATGCCCGGAGCGACCGGTCAGATCGAAAGTTAGGGGGAAGTCTTTGAACGTGAAGGGTTGATCGAAGTCGGAGCGACGAATGATCTGAGTCTTGAGGATCTGCTTCGTTGTATAGTCGTGGATGTCAATTCTTGCGATGTTCCCACCTGCAGTCACATTATCGACCATCATTCGGAAGAAGGCGGTATGGGGTCGCGCGCTCCAATATGCTGCATAAGGGCCGTAGATGAGGTGACCCGCTTCGTGGACTTGGGTCGCTGCAGCCCAGCCACCGGATGAAGCCTGTCCCGTCGCTTTTGCGAGTTCCTGGGACTCAGCCTGGTACGTGAAATTGGGGCCCTCGAATCGCGCCGCCACGCTTACGCTCTGGGACGGTACTGTGAATCGGCATGTTGGGGTAGCGCCAGTGCAGTTCCCGGTCCAACCAGCCAAGCGATGCCCATGCTTGGGCTGAGCCGTGAAGGTTACGGTGCTGCCAGTCAAGAGCATGCCATTCATGGGCGCAGGGTCTGAAGTGACATGGCCTCCGCCGCTGTACGAAAGATCGATCTTAACGCAGTTTTCATCAACAATGCCATCACAGTCGTTATCAATGCCATCACAGATCTCAGCTGACGGCGTACCTGCTTGCGCATTGCACGCAGAATCGCCATCTCGACAGCTGAGGAACCCTGCGGCCCTGCAGGCGCCGAGCCCAACGGTGCAGACGGCACCAACGTCAAATTGTTCGTCGATGAGCCCGTCGCAATCATTGTCGAGCCCGTCACAGAGTTCGGCTGACGGCGCGCTAGGCTGAGCACTGCAGACCGTGATTCCGTTATCACAGGTTGCTATGCCTTGGGCTTCGCAGACGCCCACTCCGATGGAACAGGATTCTCCGATAAAGGAGCCGAAGCAGGGAGCGTTTCCTTCTCCGTTGTTGTCGATCACGCCATCGCCGTCGGCATCACACGTGGAAAACAGAGACGAGGTCTGAGCCGCTTTGGTGATCGCGGAGCGCCAAGCAGATTCACCTCCCCGGAGCATAAGAAGGTGGTTCATTTCGCACGTGAGCGGTTGCCGCTGGCCTAAGATTTCTTCGTACAAATCGTGAATCACTTTGATGTCCGGAAGCAACTCGCATTCAGCGGTGTCGGTCCACACGTAATCATCGTTGCACCTTTGGATACTGCGAGAAAAAGGGTTGTCTTGACAGCCTGCATCTGTGGGTCGCGTGGTGCCGATCTCGCAGGGCCTCAGTCTCTTTAAGCGGTCTAGGATCGGGTCCAAGAAGTAACCTGCTTCATAGGCGTTCGTATCGGACGCCATACGCTCTAAAAGAAGCTCCTCCAAGGCCGCGAGGCGATCGGGGACATCGAGCTGGGAAAGGACATCGTGCGAAGGAGGACTGGCTGCGGCGGCGTCGTAAACGTTGACGATAGCCTTCGCGTCTAGAAGACCATCGCCAAAAACAAGAAACCGAAAGAGATCGGACTCTTGAAGGAACGCGGGGAACCCAAGCGCCATGAACGCACGTAAAAGCTCCACTGCACCGTCAACGTTCCGTGCGGCTGTATTCACTTCACCGACGGCGTCCAGCTGACTCGAGATCTCCTCGTAGAGCGTACTTTGTTTTTGGAGGAGGGTCTCTCGAAGGGACGAGCGAATGGCTTCATCTAGAACGTCGTCGTTATCACTGGCTTCGTGGTGGAGCAGGTGGTAGCCTTGAATACGTTCCAGATCATACGGATTGGGAACCCCACGACATAGTCGCCCGTAGCGCCAGGGACGAGGTCCGCTAACTACGACAGAATAGTCGATGTCTTCGTCCGTCAGGTCGGTCCAATCGCGGCAACTTTGCAAATCATCGAGCTCACCGGATACCCATCTCTGAAGCTCGCCCGCATCTCCGTGCACAAAGTGATGGCTGTTTATGGGCGGTGAATCAGCGAGCGGGTGTGGCCAATGATATTCGAGACCATAGGACGCGACAAGCTCAAGTTTATGTCTAGCAAATTGCTTGCCAGTACTTGAAACGTGCCCGTTCAGAATCTGCCAATGTGCCTTGATACAAGTATCAATCGAGCGAACCGACTGGCCACCGAGAGCACGCGCAAATAGTACGCTGTCCGGAAGGGCATTAAAAAGGTTCACCCACATTCGGCCGACAACGCTATTCTCACATTCCTTGCAGGATAGCTCTCCTTCAGGCGTGAAATTCAGATCGGGAATGCGAAGTGGCGGTTGGCTTTCGTCACAAAGCCGCACACCTCCACCGGCTTCGAGTGCTTCTTGTGCGGCGGTACGGCGCATCGAGGGGGTGGCTCGAATCTGACCCCAAAGGTCAATGTCCGTGAGGTTCCGATTGTGTTCGAATACGTTCGTCCGATATGCGTCAACAGCTTTGCGAAGATCTTCGAGCGATGTTTGGTAGTTGTCTATGAGACCAAGGACAAGGGCTCTGGTTGACACTTTATCAAGTACTGTTTTGAGATTCTCACCCACCTGGATGACTGATTCCAAACGCTGTGGGTTCACGTTTTTTCGTGTGCTGTGTTTCGGCCACTCTTCGTAGAGTTGAGCATAGGCCTCGGATGCAACCATCCAGTCGGTTGGGTTCGCAAGTCGCCCCACGCCGTGAGGCCTGAGTTCGGAAGCAAAACGCTCCACGGCCACGTCAGCCAAATAGTTAATCTCCCTAGAGAGGGGCTTGCCTCTGAGCTCCTCCAGAGCGCCTTTGTTGTCCGTTGGGGCATTTCCTGCTCCGGCCAACACACCCTTCGCCTGTGAAGTTGCGTGGAAAAAGAAAGCTGACTCTGCTTCTTCAAACCCCGACCATTCAAGCTCTCGGCCAGGATAGTGCTCTCGGTAGTTGAGGAATCGTCCTCTCGTGCTCAAAAAGGTCTGGCGGAGGTCTTCCTCGCTCCATGCTCCAATGGAATTCTCAAGACGCGTCAATCGAGTGTTTACGTTGATGAGCGCGCGTTGAATGTCCATAAGTTTGTCGTGGGTTACGTCGTTTTGGGTTGTAATAAGATCAAATCCGGCAAGCATCGCGTCGTAAGAGTGCTTAAGGGAGCGTATGACGTTGAACTCGAGTCGATTGAGTGAAGAATCGAGCCTATCGAAGCGTTGATCCATGACTTCCCGAAGGTTGGCGATATCTTGTCGGATGGCTTGAAGTTGCTCGAGGATCATCCCGTCCTTCGAGCCTCCGGCTGCGAAAATGGTCATGACCACCCCAACAACGTTCCCAGTTAGAACGGCCGTTCCCATGCCCATTTGCTCTGGGGACGCAAATTCGCTGAGAAAGACGTAGTCGTCGAGGGACCGAGCGATTTTGAGCGCAGCACTTCCGAGCGTTTGGATATGTCTCCCAGCTGCCTCGTCGTAAACGCCGAGAAGTTGGCCAATCAAGTATATGCCAGCCTCGGTAGTTTGCCAGGGGAGTTGTTTGAGCACTTGCTGTTGTTGTGCCAATTTGCGCTGTTCCGCAGTGGCTTTTTTTTGCCGTTCTATGAGAAGCGTAGCCAAACAATCCCCGGGGCTTTGTGCGTTGGGGGCATCGACACTGTCACACAATTTGCGATCTTGCGCGTCTCGCTTTTTCAATAGGTCGATTGCGACGGCGTTTTGTTTGCTGAGTCCCTCGAAAAGCTGCGGGAGCATATTTTTGAGTTCATCAAGCTTATATCCATTTTTCTGGCCATGCTCGATCACTGTCTTGAGTCCAGCCAAGGTTTCTGCGCCGGGCGCATAGCAAGTTGGATCGCCGTGGACACACTGCGTTTGGTCCATCACGAAGCGACTCAAAGTATGCCCGAGTGAAATCCTACGCGCTTGTTCATCGAGCGGGACGTTTGTGAAATCGCCGTGGAGGAGTTCCTCCATCATTTCGATCACCTCGCGGGCGGTTTTTGCAGAGCTTATGCCGGCCTCGATGAGCTGTGAGGTTTCTTCTCTGTTTTGCTTAAAACTGTCGACAATTTGTTGTTCTCTCGCGCGGTTGGCGTGATGGTTGTTTCCGACCAGAACGAGAATGTCCTTGAGGCTTTCTGCAAGCTCAACGCTCTCGCCCACCGTCGGCATCTTTTTCACTAGCGACAAGAGAGCGTCGACGGCTTTCTCTGAGTTTGGACCCAACAGGATCTCGTCAGCACCAGGCACTTTCTTGAGATCATTTTCGAACTGCTTCATGTGGGCAAAAAGCCCTAGTCCCGTTGGCTTCGGACGGCATCCTTGAATAAGTACTTGAGCAGGACCAGAGCAGTCCCCAGAGCTTTTTCCCTCGCGGCTGCTTATGTAGCGATGGGCCGACATGAGGAGGAGGTCGCTTTTCAGCGTTCTCGTCGCCATGTAGTTAAGAATGGTTCGATCGACGCGCTGTTCACTGGGGGATCTCCAGACGGTTTCCGAGATAGCGTTGGCGGCTTGTATTTGTTGAGTCTTTTCGACGCTGCCTTCAGAGCAGGAAAGGCCAAAGCCGATCGAAAGGAGCCCAACAAGTGCCGCCCTGCGGTGGATTCGATCCACATCTAGAGTCGGAACGATTGTTCGCGCCGCAGCCTCTTCTCCCGGGGATCGCCTTCCGGCTGCGCCAACTTGGCCGAACGAACATCTTGATGAGTCAAGATTTTTATCCAACCGTTCGAGCCATTTACGAGGTCGCGTTCGTTTGCTTGTTTTCGGCATTGGTTTATTTGTGGAACGATTCTTAGTCTTCATTGTGCATCTTTCCTTGCAAGGGTTAGAACCCTAGGCCCTATCGATGCAATCGATGTGCCATAGCCAAGAGACATTGTTCGGAACGAAAACCGGACAGATTTGTCCGTTTCGTTCGGAACTCCGGATTTTCCGGATGTTAAGTCGGCCACGAGGGCCCAGCGAAGCCTGAGAAGCCGTCGCTTCTTGCTGGGCTATCGCACGACCGGGGAGGACCTGGGCTTCGAGGTCTGGGAGGCCAATTGCCAGGGTTTGGCCCGCAGTGATCCGGGTGCAACTTGATAGGGAAGCGGGCGCGCCTTGGGGACTCGGTGTGCGTCGCGGGTGACATGATGGCCGGGTTGATGTTGAATGCCGAAGGACCGGGCCAGACACCCGGTGCAAGTCCTCAATTCGAGCTATCGATCTTTTCTCTATCTTCCGCTCTTGAGTTCTTCTGGCACTTGGCAATCCCAGGGCCAGACGCAATGACCGTTCTTTTTGAGCCAATCGGTATGAGCAGCTTTTGCGGACAAATAGGAGCCCGCATGGTCAATCCCAGCAGCATCTACCACAGCCGTCAGATCCTTTTTGGCAGCTTCGGAGAGATAGACAATGTAGGCGTTCCCAATTTCTGTGGTGTTCGAATAGCCTTCGCCAAAAGCACAGCTGTCGAAATGAAGAGGAATATTCGGATTGAGTAGCCCATGAATATACTCTTCGTCGCGATACCCCTGATGATATGCTTGCCACAGAACACATTGCCCTTTTGAATGCCAGTAGCCCACATGGGCACATCCGCTCGGGAACGTACCATCATCCCACGTGCCCTGCGCGTACGCCTCGACTGCTTCGGCAATTCCCTCTCCGAGACAGGAGAAACGCACTCTTTGGTCGACGTTTTCTCGAGGGATTTTCTTATCGATCACCAGATGTCCGTACTCGTGCGCGAAAACGCCCGGCCGATCCTCTGGAATCTCACCCAAATGAGGAACATAACGGTTCAAAGAGATCCTATTGCTGCCGTGGTATTCTCCCGCTCCCCACAGATCGCGCATCATCTCGCTGGGAACAAAGTGAAGTTCGTAGGGCTGAGGTTCGAGGCCGGCGGCTTTTGAAATTTTTTCCGCGATGTCATCGAAGCCTTCCCACTGCGCCTCCAACTCCGCCGGTACCTTGGTCTCAAACGCTGGCAAATAAGTGACAAACACTTTTCCTCGCCTGGTCTTGAAGCCATAGCCTTTGTACTCGAGCTTCGACGATCCGGAAGACAGCTTAGAGGCATAGCTTGTAGTGAGGCTCATCTCCGGCAGGTCGCCACGAATGAGGACATGACTTGAACCTTCGACCCTGAACCTCTTGTCGTTGTACTGCGATATGACTGCTCGGTCGTCGTACTCGTCGACCGATGCCCACCCAGCATCGTGCAGCCACAATCCTTCAAAAGAACGGCCGTTTATCGTCCACTCGAGGTTGAAGCTGTGCGTGAGGGAACACCCGCCCGATTTGGAGCAGGCGTAGACGGTGGTCGGCTCAGAAACACACGACTCATCGTCACACCAGGACAGGTAAGGGCTCGGAACAAACTCAATCGACGACAAGCCGGGGAGGGCCTCCGTCTCTGAGGTCGTCTTGCGCTCCGATGCGATCTGGATGATTCCCTCCTCGATCAGGAACTGAATTCCTTTGAGAAACTCATCATCGCTGATCTGATTGCTTGCCCACCAACCGGCGTTGGTTTTAACCCAAACGGGAATTTCTGTTACGAGCTCCAAAGTCTTGCCTTCGATCGACGGAACGATCAAGATCTCGTTCGCGATCAACAACTCGATGCCCTTGAAAAATTCTCCATCCGAAATAAGGCCCTTTTCCCAAAGGATGGCGTCGCTTTTGATCCAACTGGGAATCTCCACGTCTTTCGCAAATGTGACCGACGTGGTCTCCGGGCTGACTGTAGACCCAGTGTCTTGGGCATCTTTGGGCGCTTCCCCGATAACCGCAAGTTGGACATGGCCCGCGCTGATCAAGCTTGCCCATTGACTCAGATCCAGGTTCTCAGGGCCAAACACAAAGACATGATCCTCGCCATCGGCGTAGGCGGCTCCGATGACGTTGCTCTGGAGGTGCTGCGTGTACTCGTTGCCCATGTCGCACACAAGCTTAGATTGCCTTTCGAGATAGTCGAGTGGAAGGTTGAAGAATTGATTGGCGCTCAGGGCGGTGGAGCGCACGTCAACGACTGTTCGGCACCCTGTCTGCTCTTCCTCAAAAGCGATGCGTGCGGTCTCACCGTCCCAGTGGGTGCTTACGCCCACACTCGTCTTGATAAGATGTAGACCGACTCCTTCGAGCTCTTCCGTGTCGTCCTTCCCTTGGTCGTCTGCCCCCATCGACCGATGGAGCATAATGGGCTCAAAAACAGGGCTCCAGGCAAATGTCCGTGACGGGCTGCCAGGCGACACAAACGAAAATTGCTCAGCCCACACCTCAGCCTCCTTGTCGGAAAGACTGAAGCCATTGCTCATGCGCTGAAACTCATCTTCGGTCAATGCGCCCGTTCGCATCATGGCGTGAAGTACGGGAACACTGAACCCAGATTTTTTTGCCATCACCGAAAGACGACCTTCAGCGAAGGTGTTGATGAAGCGTCGAAGCGGCCTGACATTTCCTTTCGTGTGGCTGTGAAGATCCTCAGTACTCAAATCGGTATCCAACCCGTTCAGCGTGAATCGGAAACTCTGTCTTTCGGCTTCCCACCGGTCAAGATCTCGTAACTCAATCGCCTCTCGGCTCCAAAACACAGGCGATGCTGTGTTTTCAATAGCAATAAGATCTACGTAGCGAAGCTCGTAGCGTACTTTCTCACCGTCGCGAATGGGGTCTGAAACAAGCTGCCGAACCCCATCCATCCAGTCGTTTCGCAACCACTCTGCAACATCATCAAGACTGGCGTCGGATGCCATCTCGGCAGCGTGGCCACTCATCGGAAATTGTTTCATAGAAGTCCTTTTCGTTCGGGAACCAACGTGAGGATGGACGTAGCCCAAAAAAATACCCTGCTGAGAATCACCCGATGCCCAGCCCGACGGCGCCTGAAGATAGGCCGCAATCCTTTGAAGCGCTCTCATGTCTAGATCCCCGGCCGCATCGCCAATTTCAGCCGAAAGAATCGATATAAAAAACGTGGGCGTTTCACCCTTCGTGCGTTTCTCGAAAAGCATTCCCGAGACTCGACTCATCTCTTGGCAGCTCAGCCCCAGCGGAGTCGAAGGGCTGGGCCGCGGAGACAAAGCCGACACATTCAAGCCACAAAAGTTAAGCAGCCCATGCACCGTAGATGCCGTTCTTTCTTGAGCGGTACGAGCCTCGAACTCTACACCCCATTCGTGTTGCGGCACGGCGTTGCGAACCATGTCGACCACATGAAGAATGCGAATCAGCTCCTCAAAACGATCGTTGAACACATACTCTCGGTAGTCGGAGGCCAGAAGAGAAAACAGGGTTTCGTAAAAGAGCGAAGTCAATCGATCATCGACCTCTTCGGTCAGTACAAGCGGGCCTCGGCCAGAAACCAAATAGAACATCGGCGCAGCATCAAGCCCCAAGAACCCTCCCGGCGTGTCGGCCAAAAGTGTCCCGGCGAGGCCGCCCACCGTTTCGGGCAGCTCGTCCAATACGTTGGTCAGCGCACGTAGAGCCAGCTGTTCGTGACGAGGGTCTATCATTGCGCCGGCTCTCCATGCCAAAATCAAGGCCGCGTCGGTTTGCGCAAAATCGAACACGCCTTCAGTTGGGGAAAAGCGCCCCTCAGAAGCAGACGCTGCTCGGTCGCCCTCGTCCTGGGAAAAGGCGAGGATATCAAGACAACGACGCGCGCGTTGTACCTGACCGGTGTGAATGGCGTAAAGCGTATATAAGGAAGCAGCACCCGCACTGCCGCCCACGGCCTCGAGCGTGCCGTCGGACGCGACCTTCACTGCTTGTAAGGGCTTGTTGCTTTGTGGGTCCCAAAACGTTTCGTCGAGACGCCTCTTCATCGACATTTGAAGCTCGTGGGCGAAAGCTCGCTGCTTTTCATCGAGCAAGGGCGCCATTTCCCTGAGAGCGAAGTACGCGTACAGATGATCGCGCATGAAGGCCACCGGCAGGGGCTGTAGCGCACCGGAATCAGTTTCAGAGCCTCGAGCTAGAGGGTTCCCTGAACCGCTCAAGAGAAGTCCTGAGGGAATGTCAAGATACCGCTTGACCAACCCCTCCAGCACGCCAAAAGACAATTCCATAGACAATGGCTCGAGTCCTTCATCCTGCAGGCGCCGGGACAAAAACGCATCCGCATAGATTGCAAGCATTTGAGGTCCAGTCTGGCGGTATGCGTTCAGCGAAACGCCATTTCGACTGTGAACCAGCCAAGGGAACTCGGAGATAACTTCTCCATCAAAGTCAACCCCATGGAGCGTATGAAAAAGCCCCTGGATCCAGGATAAAGCCGGAGTGAAGTGTCCGCGAGAAGCCGCCGCGATGACCGCCAGCGCTTGGTCCTCAATCAGCGTCAGAGCAGCCTCTTCCGGATTCGCGTCTACATTCCACGAAGACAAGAGCTGCCCCCGTGACCCGGCCTCCGACGCTTCTTTGTCTTCGTCGAAGTCTCCGGACATGTTTTCGAGCCTGGACATGGCCCGCAGCGTCGATGCAGCGGCCGCAACCATATCGGTTTCTTCGGCGTAGTCCTTGAGAGGGCGGTCCACAGAATCGTGTTGCTTCGCCATATAGTCGTAGACGTCAATGAACCAGATAAGCGCGGTGCTCGAATCAAGTTTGGCCATGAGATTGTGAATCCTGAGGCTCGAGTAGGGGAAGTCGTGGTCTTCGACAAACCTCTGCATCTCAGCCCACAGCTCCCTGGCCCGGCGCTCGAACCCAGCCAAAACCATTCTTTTTGCAAAGTCTTCAGTGCTGGGCGCTGTGTCTACGAATCGCAGCAATCCCATGATGAGGCCCGTCGTCGCCTCGATGTGATAGAGCCTGGCTTGGTCGCCGTTGGCTTCGATGTACTTGTCCACAAAACCGTTCGGAAAATAGTGCGCCCCATAGTAGGTTTTGCCAGAGAATGGTAGCTCCCGGGTAAAGTTGTGTAACGTGTAGTCCAAGCACTCGGCCAACTTCGTTCGGTGCGCTTGAGGCAACGAGCTGTAGTCCACCGAAAGAGAAAGCCAGCTGCAGTTGTCAACGGCGGAGTGTTTGCTTTGGACAAAACTTCCAGCGTCGGATATTTCGCCCCCGGTGACGAAACGCTTTTGGGTTTCATCCCAAAGTTCGGTGAATATCGCTTCTCGGAGCCTATCCCGCCACGGTAGAAGAGAAGCGCGCAGCTCCTCGCGGTCCGCCGGCGCCGATGCGAAGATATGATCCCATTCTGACAACGCATGGTTGAGTACGCTCAGGACGTCAAGATTGTGCTCCGTCACGATATTTTGGGCGACCACACGTTTTTTGAGGGTGGTAAAATCGCTGGCGGTAACCGCGTGAAACCCAAGTCGCTCTTTTTGCCCACCGGTGGTCCGATACGTCTTGATGGTAGGCGCGCGCTCGGAGTCGAAGCGATCATAGCCCACCACGTCAAGAACGTCGTAGTACTCGAACGAGATATCCGGCCCATAGACCTCGCCATGCTCATCTTTGATGCCCATCTTCCCGGGCGCATCCGCAGTCTCAAGGCCTCGCGTCGTGTACCCGGCAGTCATCAAGCCCGTAGGCGCGTGGATGTGGTCCTTCAAACCCTCGAGCGCATGCACATAACACGCTCGTAGCTGGCCTTGTCTATCGCCAGAGAGATGCGCGAACTGACGAGAGCTCACAAAAACACCAAGGCCATGCACCGCCCAAGCATTGGCGCCCGTCACCAACCGGGCGTCATACCAATCGTCATCCACCGTGTTCCAGGAAAAGGGCCAGCCTAGAATCTTCGTTCCGTTGCTCGCGCGCCGGGCATTCTCACACAAAAACACGGCCACATCGCCGGCCCGGCTGTCGTCTTGGCGCGCGAACTGCGCCAGGGCAATGCCCTGCGTGTAGGCCCATACGCGATCGTACCCGGCGAGAAACTCAGAGTCTTCGTTTTCAGGGTCGTACGCGTACTCACGTTGGGCACCCAAGTCGGCACTGAAAAGGGCGTCTCGCTGCAGTTCCGCCCTGAGGTAGTTGCCGGTCGCGTTCGCTGAAATGGGTCGTAACCCCGGTCTAGCCCCATCCTTGGTGGGTAACGCTTGGGCGAGTTCTGCGAGCTTAGAAGTCTGCACCGTCACCGTGGCAAGACCGGTCCCATACGCGGACTCCACAAGTCCGCCTGAGTCTCCTTGAGAACTCGGTATGACGGCGCTCCTTCCGGCGGTCACCCATACGGTTTGCTGGCCATTCACCTCTTTGATCACATCGTCATAACGCACACCCCCGGATACAATCGAAACGCCATCTTCGCATCCTTGGACGGTCACGCCATATTCATTGACACATCGGACATCCACGGTCGTGACCTTGTGGGCGATCGGAGGATTTCGGGCAATGATCTCAATCCGTTTGACCTCCGCGCCCGGCAAGGCTGCTCGACTGACCGCAATTTGGTCCCGCTCCCGGGCGCTCGCGCTCCCTCGCACCCATGCGGCAAGAAATAGGCCTTCGTGCGCAGCGATTCGAGGCACGCCTGGTAGGTCATCCGCCCCCTCACCATGGGTCCTGAAGTGAATGAACTTGGGGGGACGCGTATTGAGCGTAGAATGAATGTTCCAGCCCTCGCCCTGGTTTCGGACCACTCGGATTTCGGCATGGGAATCGCCTTGGCTCGGCGCGTAGTACACCACGCCTAGGGTGCCATCCGAGGAAATGGCCACGTCGGGCAGATACCCCGTACCCACTACTTCTGGTTTGGCCCAAGTCCGCCCTCCGTCGCCAGAGATCGCAGCATAGACTGGATTGTAGCCCGGACTTCGGCACCTTCACTCGCGAAGTGTTCCACCGTAGAGATTCGCCAATCCTGGAGGCTGTCTCCAATCCAGGCGCCCTGCTTCCAGCCTTCTTCAACCTCGATCTTTCGCTCAACGATCTTCACAGAGTCTCCGTCGACAACGGGGACGTTCCGCTTGGCTTTGCCGAGTTTAGACCAGGCACCCAACTTAAGAGGGCGCTGCGCCACTTTCACCGCGTCTTCTTCGTGCCACCGACCGTCAAATTCGTATTGGTACCAGGCCTTTTCGTGACCGCGGTCAGAATCGTAGCTGTATAAATCCTCACGGGCAAACGCGCTTGAAAACTCCTCAGAGCTCTTAAGCTCTTCGGCATACAGCCGCGCGTGGTCTTCAGGGACCACTTTTGCGCATGCGTATTGATCGGACTTCCAGGCGTGTCTAAACCCTTTTCGGGTGGCCACAAAACGGCGAGCTTTGCAGTCCACCACCGACCCGCGAGCCGCCTCTCGGTAAAACGGCCCCTCGGTACCGCTCCAATGGTCGTTCTTGACCGGCAGATTGTCGTACATGCGCGTCTGACGGGCAACAATCGTGACTTTTTCGTCGTCTACATGGAGCGAAGGATGCTCCACAAAGGCTTCCTCGGTACGGTAGAAATAAGCCCCGGCCCCATCGCTTACCTCAGAAGCATTCGCGCCAGCCGAACCGTCCCCCGGGGCAGCCATGTCCCGTGCAAGAGGATACGTTTTTTCGGTGCGCTCGGGGCAACCACAGGGATCCTCCGCGCACGCCGAAAAGGACACGCGGGTATAGGAGACCAACTCCTCGTTCGGTGTTCGCTTCCTTTGGTCGAACACGTTTTCTGGGTCACCGCTCAAACCTTGGAGATAATACGCCTTGTTTCCTTCACCCCACACGAGGTGAGTGCGTCCTAGTCGATCGATTCCGACGTCCACACTTCGTTTCCACGCGGCGCTGACGCGCACGGGTTGTCGTGTGGCAAATACCTTGCCCGCCTCGGAACCCTCGGCGGCCATGATGCGACTCTGCCTATGGCCCGTGCCCGATGGGTTTTTAGAAACTTCAAGCCAAACGACAACCACGCGATTGGCCTTGGCCGACAGCGCAACTTCCGTGATGTGCGCATCCGCTCCGACGCTTGTGATCCGCCGGGCGGGTTCGAAGCTCCCCGCTTTGCCAAACGCACCGCTTTGGGTGTACCGAATTTCGTCGCCCTTTCCTTCTCGCCCGCCACGCACCACGTAGGCCAAGTGTGTAAGGCCCTGATCTCTGGCTTGCGCATTGGGCGCGCTGGATTTGCTGAAAGCGACAACCGGTTGAGACGCGGAGCCTGGGTCCGCAATCGTACTCGGCTCTTCAAACCGACCCGCGATCGCTTTTGGCTTCTCAGGCGCCACTTCGAGATCGATCACTTCGGACCGCTTAGACACCTCGGGCTCACCGTAAGCGCCGTCAAGCACCGCTTTGACATAAAAGGGAACAATGCGCCCCAGATCGGGAATGTCGCTCTCGTACGCAAGCTCCTCGACGGTCTCGACCGGAGCCATGTCTAGATGCACTTCGTAACGAATTCGCACACCGTCCGGTATCGATGTTCCATCCACCAAAAACTCAGGTGGATCCCATCGAACAAAAAATCGTCCGCCCTGCGTCCAGGCCACAAGCCCCTTCGGCGGCATGGGCGCGTCCGAGGCCAACAACCTTCCGGATGAACCCCCCGGTAACGACCGCCCGCAAGAACCGATGGTCTGAAGTGCACCACCCAACGCCGGAATGGAAGCACCACATCCTTCTTCAGGGTAATGCCAGTAGACACCAACCGGAAGCATCTCTTTACGATCCACCTCAGTGAGCGCCTGTTGGTGAGCATCCCACCGGAGCGCCTTTTTGAGCCGAAGGCCAGCCACACGCACGGGGGTACGGACATGGACCAGCTCCCCGGCCGCCCCTATCCATGCGGAACCGCCTGGAGGAAAGGTCTGCATTGGATCTTGGATTTCAGTCCCGGTCTCGCCTTGGATGTACACCCAGTAGGTACCGTTCGGCGCAAGCTCTTCGGCGGCCTCAAAGCGTGTTTCGTAGGATCCCGAGCCGGCGTCGTACTGACTCTCTATCCTCAACGCCTGCCACTTATCTTTAGGCAGCCCAACGGTCGCCACTTGTTCTTCAGCGGTTGAAAGCAACACCCAACCCGAAGAGAGACCAAAAGAGCCCGAGGCAACCGGAGGAGAAACCGACGATGGAGAACCTCCTGGACTACAAGAAGGTCCTACAAAAAAACCGGCAAAAAGAACTACGGGCGCCAACGAAGGCCAAAACCGAGGATGATGACGATGGGAGATTCTGGTCTTGCGCATAGGCGGTGCTCCTGCAATTCAGACCACGTGATGATGCAATGGCGCGTATCGTGGAATCTTGCAAACTCGCCGTCCACCAGCTCGTCGGAAACAGATGTTTTCCATCAGCATTTCTTGAATTAACGGCAATCTAAATTGACGAGCGGACCGTACTATTGCTTATGCGACTTTGCAATAGGGTTTTGGGAAGGAAAAAAATGTCGCAAAACCCCACCAGGAGCGGGGTTCTCGAGCTTCGACAAACGCCTGGCGCTGCCGGGCCAGCGAATCGTACGGAAGTGGCCCTGGAATGAAGCGCGAGTCACACATGTGTGGTTCAGCGAACTTTGGGCTCAGGGGGTGAGCAGTGTTTCTTGAAGTCTCCGAAGCCGGGTCGCGGCTGCTTTTAGGGTATCGAGCCGCTTACAGAAAGCGAAACGCACCAGAGGGGGAGGCGGGTTTTGAGGCGCGGTTTGATAGAACCCGCTGGTAGGAATGGTGGCGATGCCTACTTTCTCGATGAGACGCCTGGCGAAGTTGTGGTCCGGGCCGTGGTAGAGGTCTCGATAGTCGGCGAGAATAAAATATGCGCCCTTGGGCACGGAGGGTGAAAGGCCCGCATTGCGAAGGGCATCTAGGAGCAAGTCGCGTCGCTGGGTGTACTCGGCCTGGAGTTTCGGAAAATAGTTTTCGGGGAGCTTGTTCAAAAACGCAGCCAAACCTTCTTGCAAAGGGGTTGCGGTGGCAAAAGTGATGAATTGATGGGCCGCTTGGGCGGCGGTCACCATGTTTTCGGGGCCTGTCGCCCAACCCACCTTCCACCCCGTAAAAGAGAGCGTTTTGCCCGCGCTAGAAATGGATAGCGTGCGCGCTTTCATGCCATCGAGCGTGGCCATGGGAATGTGGGGTGTATGATCGTAGCTTAGGTGTTCATACACCTCATCGGTGACCACCAGAACGTCGTGTTTGATGCACAGGCGCGCGATCGCTTCGAGTTCAGCGCGCGAAAAAACCTTTCCGGTCGGGTTGTGGGGGGTGTTCAGAAGAAACAGCCGCGTCTTGGGGCTGAAGAGGGACGCCAGCTGATCAATGTCTAGATGAAAGTCCGGAAATTCGAGCCGCAGATAGCGGGCCTTGGCGTGGGCGAGGGCGATACAGGCGGGGTAGCTGTCGTAGGTGGGTTCGAAGACAATGACTTCATCCTCAGGGTTGAGTAACCCGAGAAGCGTACACATCAGCCCTTCGGTAGCTCCCGAAAAGACGACGATCTCCTTATTGGGGTCGTAGCTGAGCCCATAATAACGCGCCTGATGCGCACCGATTGCGCGCGCGAGGGGGAGCGCGCCTTGGGACCGGGCATATTGGTTTCGTCCGGACGCGAGTGCGTCTTGCACGCAAGCAATGGCCTCTTGAGGGCCCTCAAAGTCTGGATACCCCTGCGATAGGTCCAAGGCTCCGTGGCGCCTGGCCAGGGCCGCCATTTCGCTAAAAATGGTCGTACCAAAGGGGCGAAGTTTCTCAGAAACAAGATTGGGCAGCGTCAACGGGCAACAACCCTAACGGAACCTTCGCACCGGTCGCAAGCGGAACCGCCCCATCCCGCGGTTCTTCTCTCTTTGTACTTGACGAGGCATGGCCATCAAGCCCTGATCCAAAAAGTGAAACGCCGAAGGGTGTGGCGGATCGAAAGGAGAACGGACCTGTGGCCAAGTATTTGCTGATCGAATCGCGAAATTCGCTCGACGCGAAAGACGCTGACAACTTTCAAAGGCTTGCTTCTGGGCTTGTCGACGAGGGGCACGAAGTCACTCTTTTTCTCATTCAAAACGGTGTATTTCCCGCGCGGAAGTGCCCCGCATCGGAGCCTTTGTCTACGCTGAGTCGCGCCGGAGCCACGGTGCTTGCCGACAATTTTTCGCTCAAAGAGCGCGGCATCGGCCCTGAACGGCTGGCCCCCGGCATTCAAGCGCAAGATCTGAGTGTGGTGGTCGATCAAATGGCCGACGGGGCCAAGACCCTGTGGCACTAAGGAGAAACAAAGATATGACTCAAAAGAAAACACTCACCTTTTGCTTGATGGACCCGCCTTTTGAGAACGCCCGCACCACATCGGCGCTGAGGCTCATTGACATCGCCGTGAAGCGCGGACACGACGTGAATGTTTTTGCCTACGAAGGCGCGGTCGCGCTGCCCTTTACCAAACAAACCCCTCATGCAAATGCGGTCCACGGTCACTCGGTTGAGGAAGAAGACCATCCTCTGACCAAGGACTGGGTCGAGTCGATTTACCAGGAGGCCCAAAAAACCGGTTCCAAAATCGACTGGGTCAACTGCGGTCTTTGTGTGGACGAACGCGGTGTCCACGAGGCGCTGCCCGGAACTCGCCGGGGGACCCCGGGCGATTTCCTGAAGTTTGCGGAGGAATCGGACAACACCCTCGTGATCCCCACGAAGTGAATTGGAGAACGTCATGGCCAAAAAGATCTTACACATCATTGAGACGGCGTATCGCGCCACCATAGAAGAGCAAGATGATCCGGTCCTGTGGATCAGCCACGCCATGAAGGGGGCGGGCGCTCACCTGGCGGTTTTGCTCAGAGGTGAAGCCGTGAATTACGCGGTGAAAGGCCAAGATGCCTCGGGGCTTTCCTTTGGTGCCAAGAAGCAGACGCAGCCTCCCCGGCTTGAACGGGATATCTCAAGCCTCATCGACAAGGGCGTGGATGTTCAGATTGTGGAGGACGATGTCGCAAAAATGGGCCTCGAAAAGTCTGATCTCATTCCCGCGGTCAAAGGTGTCAAGGAGGCAGGCATTCCCTCCTTGATGAACAACTTCGACCTCGTGTGGCACTGGTAGTCTGCTTTCAACGGTCACGGGTTCGTTTGCGTTTACTCGACTTTTTTTTCGGGCGGGTGCTTTTGCGCCGGGCAGGCTTTTTGGTCTGGATGGTGCGAGGGGCCTTTTTTCCTTCCGCTTCCACGAATCCGAATTCGACCTGTCGTCTCGCAATGTTCACTGAGGTGATTTCGACCGTGATCGTGTCCCCGAGCATGTAGCTCTTCCCTAGGTTCTTGCCCAAAAGCATGGTTCCGTAGACATCGGGCTCATAATAATCTTGAGGGAGCGACTGTACGGGCACGAGTCCTTCGATAAACGGGTGGTCGATGGTTGCGAAGAGCCCAAAACTTTGAACGCCGGTGATGGTGGCCTCGTAGGTCTCACCGACGTGATCCTCGGCGATCAAGGCTCGATCAAGCCCGATGGATTCTCGTTCGGCCCGCACCGCGCGTCGTTCGGAATCCGACGAGAGGCGGGCAATCTCGGCCAACCGTTTGGGGGCATGGGGCGCGTCGACTTCGGCCACGGCGGCCTTGAGCAGCCGGTGAACCACCAAATCTGGGTACCGCCTGATCGGCGAGGTAAAGTGCAGATATTGTGAGGAGGCGAGCCCGAAGTGGCCGTGGTGCTCGGCATCATAGTGGGCCTGGTTGAGCGACCTCAGCAGCAATCCGTGTAGGCAAGAACCCAGCGGGTGTTCATTCAGGCGCGCCAGAAGTTTGGATACCTCGAGCGGTGATGGTTTGCGCGAGGTCTTCACGTTGAGGCCCAGTTCTTCGCAAAGCTGGAAGAAGGCATCGAGTTTTTCCGGATCGGGATCTTCGTGAACCCGGTAGAGGGTGGGCATATCCTGCTGGACAAAATAGTTTGCCACCGCTTCGTTGGCGAGGAGCATGAGTTGCTCCACCAAACGATGGGCTCGATTCCTCGGCCTCTTGACGACGTCTGTGGGATGTCCTTGACGAGACAAAACGACCTTGGGTTCGCCGATATCCAGATCGATGGCCCCTTTTCGAAGCCTCGCCTTGAGCAGCCAGTCTGCGGCCTGTGACAGTTTTTCAAGGTTGGCCATCAATGGCCGACAGGACGCTGGTGGGGATCCCTCTAGGGCTGAAGCGACCTCTTCATAACGAAGGCGAGCCACCGAGCGCATCACCACTGGCCCAAAAGATGTCTCTTCGATTCGGCCCTTCTGATTGATCACCATCTCGGCCATCAGAGCCAGACGATTGACCTTGGGATTCAAAGAGCAGACGCCATTTGACAATTTTTCTGGCAGCATGGGCGTGACGCGGTCCACCAAGTAGGTGCTGGTTCCTCGGCGCAAAGCCTCTTGGTCGAGGGCTGTGCCTGGTTGCACATAGTGGGATACGTCGGCGATGGCTACGTACACGCGAAGGTGGTTCTTGCCCACGCGATCGGCCGCGATGGCATCGTCGAAGTCTTTGGCTTCGGCGCCATCGATGGTCACCAGCGGGAGGTGGCGAACGTCCCTGCGGCCGGACATTTCATCATCGGTGGGTTCGTCGGCGATGTGGCCGGTCTCTTCGAGCACCGCTTGGGAGAACCCGGTATCAAGGCCGTGTTCAATCATGAGTCGCTTGATTTCTGGCTCCCGTTCGCCGGGCCTACCGATCACCTGAACGAGGCGCCCGACGGGCGGTGAGCGGTAATCTTTGGGGCGTTCCGTGAATTCGTATTCTACGAGGTCGCCATCGTTGGCTCCTTTGGTGTCTCCCTTGGGGATCATGACGTCGGCAACCGATCGCCGGTAGCTTCCGGTGACCCGTTTTGAAGCGCTCGACGACAGATCCAGCTCGATGACCACGGTCTTGCCTGTGCGTCGAAATAGCCCAACGTAGCGCGTCTTGGGGCGATCCAAGATTTCAACGACACGCGCATGGATTCGGCCCCGCCGGCCCACGGCGGTGAGTTCGGCCACGACCTGGTCGTCTTGTTCTAGATCGTCGTCCTTGCCCGAGAGGATGGGGATCGGTTTTTCTTTGGGATTGCTTCCCACGATCAGATGGGGGCGCCCTTGATGATCGACAAAGACGTGCCCCTGCAGGGTCTGGCCCGCCCGGGATATGCGGAAGAGCCGTCCGCGGCTCCTTTCGATGAGGCCCTGCTGGACGAGTGACTTGAGCAGCTTTTTGAGCGCTTTTGACTTTTTTCCCGTCGCGTCTACCTTATGGGCCAGTTCCACGAAAGGAAAATTGCGTTTTGGGTGTGCGCTCAAGAGCGCCAGGATTTTTTCTTCGTTCATGTTTGATTCCTCGGCTCACGCCAACCCAGGGGACTCGTTTGGATGCAACACAAGTGAGCCGAGCTATGGTTGCCTGTCGTCGTCAACGGATTAACCCTTGCACCATAGCGATATACCACGCGTCAGCTGTGGATGCGCGCCGCTTCAGTCGCCGTGCATATGGCCTGATGCGATTCATGCCAGCCCCAGATCTCTGGTGGGTCCGGAGCCCGAAAGGGCTTCTATCAGGTTGCCTCCTGCCTCACGGAGCCTGGCGGTGGGTTCGCTCGAAGCGGTATGGATGATGCGCCTCAGATCCTCGGGGCTTCCAAGGTCTCTGGTGTCCAGCTCTTCGGATCGCGTAATGATGGATGCCAGCGTGAGATACGCGGTTTCTCGGATGACGGGGTCTTTGGACTCAATGTGGCGTCGAACGTCTTCACACAGGGCAACGAGACAGCGCTCCTTGATGAAATACATGGAAGAAGCCACGATCCACGCGTGCGAGTCGGTCAGAAGCGACCGGAGCCAGCCTTCGACGCTGTTCCTCTTGAGCGTGAAGAACTCCTCTCCGAAACGGATTTTCTCCGTGCGTGGATGGTCTTCCAAGATGGGGAGAATGAGCCTGGAGTCTTCTTTCGACAATACGTTGTCCATGAGTTCGATGGCGTTGGCCCGGATGGATTTGTTGGTCGCTTTGAGGTTGGAGTATGCGATTTGGATCATGCGCGGCGTGTAGCGAGCTTCGTAGAGTCTGAATGCAATCCTGAGCAGGTTGTCCAGGCGCGTGCTCAGGGCCTCGCGCATGATGTGTGTTTCGCTTAGGCCTAAATCCTCAATGGTGGCAAGGATTTGGTAGGCGCGCTCGACCTCGGTTCGGATGGCCTCCGAAAGTGCGTCTTGGTTGAGCCTGATGGTCGGGTCTCGCTCCTTAAGACGGTTCAAGGAGCGTGCGGTCGAGAGTCTGAGTTCGAGGTCGGCGGTACGAAGGCTCTGGGTGAGGGCGTCGCGGGAAGCCTGGCCGCCGATACGGGCCAGAACCCATGGGATGCGCCGCCGCACCAAGATGCTCGTTTGGCGATCGTTGAGGGTTTCGATGAGGGGAGCCTCGATGTCTTTGGAGTAGTTGGCTAGGGCTCTGGCTGCTGCTTGCCCAATGGCTTGGTCCCCGAGCTTGTTGGTCAAGATAGAGATGAGTTCCTTGCTCTGCATTTCTCCGGCCGCGGCCGCGGCCGCAGCGCGGACCTGTCGATTGGGGTCTTCAAGAAGCTGTGCGACCGGTTGAAAGAAGTTTCGAACCTTGATTTCACCGAGTATCTTCGCGCCCTGAAGCCGCTGGCTGGTATCCTCGCTTGTCAAAAACGATTTCAGGACTTCGGCCGCGGTAAGAATGCCATCCAGGCCACCGTGTTGAATGAGTGCGGTTGTCGCGGCGGCCCGGACCAATACACTCTTGTCGTCCAAAAACGGCCGGGCTTTGGGCACGGATTCGAGTCGCTTGACCGAGCAGTACGCCCGAACTGCGGCAGCGCGAATTTGGGGGCTTGAATCGGACATAAGTTGAGTCAAGGCTTCGGGCGCATGGAACTGTTGTTTGGCGGCGATGAGGTTCAACACTTTGATACGAATGGGCTCCGAAGCGCTTCCCAGAAGTTCTCGAAGTTCTTGCTCAAAATCGGCGTCCACCGACGGAAGAATCTCAAGGGCATTGATGGTATGAGACTCATTTGTCGACAGGAGGCGCTTTTTGAGAAGGCGCGTGGTTTCTTCGTCGGCGATGAGGCTCCACGGCGTATCAAGATCAAGGCGCCGAGAGTGCAGTGTTTTGACCAAGAGCTTCACATACTCACGTCGTACTCGGAGAACCGAGGCGATCCAACCGGCCAAGAGAATGACATCGAGGTACGCGAGGTTGATCGCCAAGACATCTGGCGGAAAGACCCGGCTGGCGAAGAAGATCAACAAGCCAGATAGACCGATGCTCGCTGGCTTGAGAATTCCATCGATAAACGCTTTGGCTCGGCGCCTTTGGTGGGAAGCCACCGGCACGTACAAAATCTGCATGGTGGCATCGTTGACCGTATAGCGCAGAATATTCTCTGCACCCTTGGCCATCGTGACCGCGACAATGGCAGGAATGAAAGGGATAAAAACGATTGCAAACGTGCCCAAGGTGAGTGCCATCGGAAGCAAACTAAGGGAGACCGCAATGCTGGCCCGCTCCAAGAGCCGTGCGGTCAGAAAAATCTGCACCAGTGCACCGGCCACACCCGTAAAGCCATAAAAGTAGCCAAAGTAAGCGGCGAGTTCGGTCTCAGCCTTGTAGGTCTGTCGCGCGACGGCCTTGAACTGGAAGTCGACGACGGTGACCACCAAGAAGGTGAGAACAACGATGGCAGAAATGGTGTACAAGTGGCGATGATGGAGGATGGTGCCACTGTCCTTCGCAATGCCGATGTGAGTCTTTTTAGGTTTGCGCCTGATGTGCTCGAGTTCTGCTTTAGCCAGTCGTATGACTCCGCGGAGAGCAATCAGTCCCGCCCCAAGCGATAACGCAGAGATCAACAGCAGATTCTCGGGCCCTACGACGGGAGCGATGTTGCCGACTGCGAATCCGCAGCCAATGCTTGCCACCACCCCTCCGGCGCCGATGAATCCGAATAAGCGTTTTGCCTGGCGAGAGCTAAAAATGTCGTTTGCAAGGGTCCAAAACTGAATAATGCAGATGGCGCCCACGATTTCTACAACGACGTACAGAATCGCGTAAGGCCACGCATCCAGCGAAACAAACGAGATCAGGAACCAAAAAGCGGTGACGAGGGTGATAAAGATGGCCAACGAAATGGTCATCAGCCGTTCGATGCGGTGGTGGTCGGCAAGTCTGCTATAGCCGTAGGACGAAAAAGAAACAGCAGCGGCCACGGCCACATACATCAAGGGCAGGGCGTCGACCGATACCCGATGAAGAAAAAGCGTGTCCCGCGCGGTGCGGCCAATGATGAACGCTGCAACAATGCTGAACTGGTACAAGAACATGAGCCCGACTCGACCAAGCTCGCCAGGTCGAATGCGAAACGCCGAGCTAAAGAGGGCCCCAAGATCATTCTTGGCCATTCAGAGGAGATTCTTGCATCAGCGGCGCCCGGAAAAACACCCTTGGCCCGGCGATTTGCGGTGGTCGTAGGCGGTTCACCGAGCTTCCCGATGGCGTCCGCCGCGTGCAGAAGTGCGCGAAGTTGGGTGGGGCGGCTTTGTGGGGTGCTACAGGCCGGTTTCCTGCACCGTCTTTTTGACGCTGGCGGCGCTTTTTTCGATCATCTGCTGCTCGTCTTGGGTGAGCTCAAAGGTGAGAACTTTCTCTACCCCGCCCGCGCCGATGACACTCGGTACGCCAAAGTACATCCCGTCGATACCGAACTCTCCATCGAGCCAACAGCAGCAGGGCAGCACCCTTCGCTGGTCTCGGAGATGCGCCTCGGCCATCTCGATGGCCGCAGCGGCCGGAGCATAATATGCGGAACCCGTCTTGTAGAGTCCCACAAGCTCGGCGCCTCCCTTTCGGGTGCGGGTCTCGATGGCGTCCAGCTTTTCTTGGGAAAGAAGTTCAGTTACGGGCACACCGCCCACCGTCGTCAGGCGGGTGATGGGCACCATGTCGTCGCCGTGCCCGCCGAGGACAAAGGCCGTGATATCTTTGATCGAGACGTTCAGCTCCATCGAAATGAAGGCCTTGTATCGGGCCGTATCGAGGATGCCGGACATGCCCACGACCTTCTGTTTGGTCCCGCCCGTCACTTTTTTGAGGGCGTACACCATGGCGTCAAGGGGATTGGCGATGTTGATGATAAATGCGTTTGGGCAGACACGCTTCAGGTTTTCGGCCACGTTTTGCATGATCTTCAGGTTGGTACCCAGAAGGTCTTCGCGCGACATGCCTGGTTTGCGTGGAATGCCGGCCGTGATGATGACCACGTCGGCACCGGCGAGATCGTCGTAGTTGGAGGTACCGACCAGTGCGGCGTCGAAGCGGCCCACGGCCGACATTTGACAAATGTCGAGCGCTTTGCCTTTGGCCATGCCCTCGGCTTGAGGGATGTCCAAGAGCACAACGTCTCCGAGTTCTTTTTCGGCGGCCAGCAGTGCGAGGTTGCCCCCGATCTGTCCGGCCCCAACGAGGCCAATTTTGGGGCGTGTCATGTGAGAGCTCCTATGGGTGGGCCGAGGCAGAGGCAACGCGCTTCATCGCTTGGCGAACGCGTGATTTACGAACTTCCTCGAAGTTTTCGATGATGGATTCGCAGAATCCGGCAGTGGTTGTGACCTGCACGTTCTCCCGGTGGCTGGTTTGATCCGGGGTCACCGTACCGTCAGAGATGGTTTTGATCAGAGCGTTGGTCACGAGCTCGGCGGAGTCCTTCCATCCGAGGTGATCAAAGAGCATCACGCCGCACAGAAGGGCAGCACTCGGGTTTTCATGGCCGCTTTCCTCGTGAACCGGGAGAAGATCATGGGTGGCTTGAAAAATCGCCGCCTTGGCGCCGACAAAGGCTTCGGGCGCGATTCCGGTGCCGCCAACACACGCCAAAGCGAGGCTTTCAATGTAATGCCCGTTCAGGTTTGTGGTGGCGATGACATCGAAGTCGTCAGGTTTCAGAAGAAGTTGCTGGAACATTTGGCTGGCGCGCCGATCCCGAACGAGGACCCGGCCCCGCGGCGGTACACCGCCGTGCTCTTCGTTCACCTCTTGCTCGGTGACCGTGTACTCACCAAACTCCTTTCGGGAGAGCTCGTAGCCCCAATCCCGAAAGAAACCTTCCGTGTGTCGCATGGTGTTCCCGTTGTGGACAAAGGTCACGGACTTTCGTTTGTGGCGGATGGCGTAGTCTATCGCCAAGCGGATCAACCGTTTGGTGGCGGTGGCGCTGATCGCTTTGATCCCGATGCTGGAGTCGGGCCTCACCGACTTGTCCAGTTTTTTGGCGAGGTCATCGTTTAAGATTCCGATCAGTTGTTTGGCCTCGGGTGAGCCCTTTTTCCACTCGATGTTGCCGAATACATCTTCGGTGTGCTCACGAAAGACGTGCACATCGAGGCCATGGGGCGAACGAAGCGGCGTCGCGATGCCGTCGAGGTATCGAACCGGTTGAATGTGGGCAAAGAGGTCAAGGCGATCGCGAAGGGAACGATCGAGAGAAACGGGCAAGCCGACCGGTGTGCGCAGAGGGCCCTTGATGCAGACCTTGTACTCTTGGATGGCGCGAACGGTGTCGTCTGGTAGGCGGTTGTTGGGGCCGTAGACTTCGTTTCCGCGTTCGCCCGCGAAGACTTCGAGCCACTCCAGACGCTTGGCGTTTGCGTAGCACCGCTCCACCGCGACATCGAAGACCTCCTGAGCGGATTTCCAGATCTCTTGGCTGATCCCTTCTCCTTGGATAAAGGGCACAATCGGATCGTCAGGCACTTGCAGCTGCCCATTTTTGGCCACCGTGATTTTGGACCCACGTTTCGGAGGCGTGATCTTAAGATATTTACCCATCGCGCGTTGCTACCTATCAACCCCAGCGAATCTTGCAACCGAAAAGAGTCGATTTCGCAGGATGTTTTTTTTTATCGAATGTGATAGCAGCCCGCGGCTTCTTGGCTTTTGGCGAGGTGCACCCGTTTAAGCGGTCGCGGTTTCGGCTGGCGCGCGCCGGGGCGGAGGCCGCCGGCACGACGGGGTGCGGGTGACGGGCTCAGTCAAAAGGGCGAGGGTTCGGGGCCTGGTCCCGAACAGAGGATCTGGCGCATGCCCGGGTCCAGGCCGGCCATGCTGGCGGAGCTGATATCAGGGTTATTGCGGATGTCGAGCCGTTCCAGCCGCCGGAGGTTGGGGCATGTCAAAAGCCGTTCCAGGCCGTTCGGGCCGATCCGGTTGTCGGCCACGGACAGGCTCTGTAGCGTCCGCAGGCTGGGCGATTGGGTGAGCGCACGGACATCTTCGTCGTCGAGGTCGTTTCCATTTAAAGACAGATGCCGGAGCGCCAATACGGTCCCGGGCGCGAAGAGGGCGCCCAGGCACCGGGCTTCGATCGGGTGTCGGCTGAGGTCGAGCGCCTGCAGCTGGCGAAAGTGGGGGGCAGACGCGAGGGCCCGAAGCGCCCGCTCTCCGAGGCTGCCAGGCCGGCCGTTGCCCACAAATCGAAGGCGCCGGAGGCTCAGCAGGTGCCGGGCCCGGGCCAAAATCTCCAGCGCAGCCCCATCAAGGCCTTCGCCCCCCAACGCAAGACTTTGAAGGCGCACCATGGTCGGAGCGTGGCAAAGCGCGAATAAGCCGCCCAAATCGAGGGGATTGTCAGAGACATCCAGGTGGCGAAGGCGGTCCAGTCGCCCCCGCTGGGCCAGGGCACCGAGGCCCACGCCATCGATGTCGTTGGCAGCGAGGATGAGGGTTTCTAGGGTGCTGAAGACTTCCGCGCTTGCCAGGCATTCGACGCTCTCGCGGCTGAGCGCATTCTTGGAGAGCTCAAGGACCCGTACGCGCTTCATCGACCCGAGTTTGGTCAATCCCAAGAGCCCTTCATCACCCAAGCCGACCCCGCACAGTCCGAGTTCCTCCAGGTTTTGAAAGGATGGGGCGGCTGCGATGCGAAGGCACGCCTTGGGGCCGATCGGATTTTCGCCGAGGTCGAGTACGTGTACCCCTTCCAGCCGGCAAGTTTGGGCGAGCGCGTGGGCGCCCTCGGCCGAGATCTGGTTGTCCCGAAGGTTGAGGTTGAACAGATCGCCCAGACACGACGATTGGGCTATGGCCCGGGCGCCGATGTCTCCGAGCCCGTTTTTCACAAGGTTCAGCTCGGTCAGATGGGCAAGATAGCCCGAGGCCGAAAGCGCGGCCGCGCCGCTGGGCCCAAGGCCGCTGTGGCCGACGTTGAGGCTCCACAGCCGGTGGCTGTGTCGCAGGGCGGCCAGGGCGCGCGCTCCCTCCGGACCCAGTGGGTTTCGCGAGAGGTTCAGTTCGCGAAGGTGGGGCAACCGGTGGCTTCGTACGATGGCCTCGGCGGCCTCTGGGGTGAGTTCGTTGCCGGCCAAGCCAAGCTTTGTCAGATGAGGGAGGTATGGCGAACGCGCGAGGGCGCGGCCACCCGCGGTACCAATGCCGTTGTCCGGAAGCTCTAGGGACTTCAGCTGCACCAAGCGAGGGCTCATGGCCAGGCGCTCAGCGCCTTGGTCGCCGATCTGCAGGTTTGGGAGGGACAAGTGCAGGATCTGCCGGGTGGCGGCCGATCCCACGACCCGCTGGCTGTGCCCTTCGCTCCTGGCCCCGGGGGGAAGGTTCAGTGCCCGAACCAACGACCACCGTGGTTGTTTCTTTTCTTGGAGGACGTCGTTCCACCATTTCACCGGGGCTTGTCGAAGCTCGCTCGGCCAGCTCGCGAGGTACTTGTCGGCAAAAGGCAGCAGTTTCTCGAGCTCATGTGAAGGGGCCTCCTCCAGGGCGTCGCAGATTTGAGCCCAGTCGGCGTCGCTCGGGCCGTTGTGAATGCTCTGCCTGAGCCGAATCGAAGCTCGGGACGCCACGCCTTAATCCCTCGGCTCGCTTGCGTGGGTCGAGGATGGACCACCTGACTTGCGCGTGGGCCGAGGGTCCACGGGTGGGCCGAATTCACTTCGGACCGGGCCCCGTAAGGCCGAATGGGCAGTGACTGAAGCGACGTGCATCAACAGCGGACGCGTGGCAAATTGAAGTGAGCCAAGGTATAAGCCCCCCCGGATTCGCTGCGGCGACCCCTTGTGCTTCACGAATCTCGCAGCCCCTGTGAACACCCGTTCGGACACTTCAATATAGCACATTTTCAGGGGTTGGGGGGGTGGGTGTCGCCCGTCGGTGATGATACAGGGGCAGGAGCATGACACTTTCTGAGACCGATCTGTCGGCTCTGCTCGCGAAGGCACAAGCGGGTGGACGAGAAGCGTATCACGAGAGCAACGCCAAGAAGGGAAAGCTGTTTTGCCGACGGCGCATTCAGACACTCCTTGATCCGGAGAACCCCGATTGGGTGGAAGATGGCCTGCTGGTCAATGCCCTGGCCGAGGGTCTTCCGGCGGACGGTGTGGTGACGGGTGTGGGCCGCGTGCACGGGCGCGCCACCGCCATCATGGCCAACGATTCGACGGTCAAGGCGGGTTCTTGGGGTAAGCGGACGGTCGAGAAGATCATTCGCATCCAAGAGCTCGCGATGCGGCAAAGAATCCCACTCGTGTATTTGGTGGATTCGGCCGGAGCCCGAATCACCGACCAGCTTGAGATGTTTCCGGGACGGCGCCACGCGGGACGGATTTTTCATATGCAGTGTAAGTTGTCTGGCTATGTGCCCCAGCTTTGTGTCCTTTTTGGTCCTTCCGCTGCGGGGGGCGCATACATTCCGGCATTTTGCGATCAGGTCTTCATGGTGGACGGCAACGCCTCCATGTATCTCGGGTCCCCTCGGATGGCCAAGATGGTGATCAACGAGGACGTGAGCCTCGAGGAGATGGGCGGTGCCAAGATGCACTGTGAGACCTCGGGCTGCGGTGATCTGTTGGCAAAAACGGAAGAGGAGTCGCTTCTGAGCGCCCGCCAGTATTTAAGTTACATGCCCCAGCATTGTCATGGGACCGCGCCTCCTTCACCGTCCCTGCCCCCGTCGCTTGCGCCGAAGACCATAGAGGCGCTGATCCCCGAGGCCGAGAACAAGCCTTTCGACATCCGCAAGCTGATCGATGCCTTGGTCGATGGGGGGTCTTTTTTTGAGCTCAAGAAGCGTTTCGCCCGAGAAGTGGTGACCGGCCTCGCGCGGCTTGACGGCCGGGTGGTGGGGCTGGTGGCCAATCAGCCTAAGTACAAAGGGGGCGTGTTATTTGTCGACAGTGCCGACAAGGTCGCCCGTTTCGTTTGGCTATGCGACGCCTTCGATATTCCCCTGATTTTTCTCGCCGACGTCCCCGGGTTCATGATCGGGTCGAAGGTAGAGCGGCAGGGCATCATCAGGCACGGCGCCAAAATGATCAACGCCATATCTGAAGCGACCGTGCCTAAGTTTTGCGTTGTGGTGCGAAAAGCCTATGGTGCAGGTCTGTACGCCATGTGTGGGCCTGCCTTTGAGCCGGACGCGACAATCGCCCTGTCTCGCGCCAGCGTCGCGGTCATGGGGCCTGAAGCTGCGGTCAACGCCGTCTATGCCAAGAAAATTGCAAACATGCCAGAGGATCAAAGGCCCGAGTTCGTGGACGAAATGAGAAAGGCTTACCGAGACGACATCGATATCATGAAATTGGCCAGCGAAAACGTTGTGGATGCCATTGTCCCCAGCGCGGACCTTCGGTGCGAACTTGTTCGCCGTCTCAAGTGGGCTGCAACCAAAGACCGTCTCGTGGTCGACAAACGCCGCTCCGTCATTCCGGTCTGAGTTTCTGTATCCGGCTTTCCAACCGTGGTATGCCGGACAAGGACCGCATCCATGGACTTGAATTTATCCGAGGACCAAAAGCTCGTTCGGGAGTCGGTTCGCCGACTGGCTGAGAGTCGTCTCGCGCCGGGTGCAGATGCCCGCGACAAGGACGGTCGTTTTTCTTTGGAAATGATCCAAGAGCTCCGCGCCCTTGGCCTCATGGGCATGTTTGTCGCCCCCCAATACGGAGGGGCGGGGCTAGACATGCGGTCAGGGGTCTTGGCGATTGAAGAGATCGCACGGCACGATGCTTCGCTGGCGCTCACCGTCGGCTCCCACAATTCTCTGTGTATCGGTCACATCTTGCTTGCGGGGACGGACGACCAGAAGGCGCGTTGGCTTCCAGACCTGGCCAGCGGTCAAAAACTCGGGGCGTGGGCGCTGACCGAAGCGGGCAGTGGATCCGACGCTCAGAGTTTGTGCACCACCGCCCGGCGGGCGGGTGATGGGTGGCGTTTGAATGGCTCGAAAAACTTCATCACCCAAGGTTCGCTGGGAAGCATCTTTGTGGTGATGGCAAGGGCCGAAGAGAGTGGTGTCGAGCGGGGGGTGACCGCATTTGTTCTCGAGTCGGGTCAGAAGGGTTTTTCGAAGCAGCCGATCCACGGCAAACTGGGAATGCGGTCCTCAGACACCGCTGAGCTTCACTTCGACGACGTGGAGGTTCCTCAAGAAAACGTTCTTGGTCGTCTCGGGAACGGCTTCAAGGACACACTCCGGGTCCTCGAAAAAGGACGAATCGGCATTGGTGCCCTCGGTGTTGGCGTGGCCCGAGCGTGTCTTGAGGCCTCTCGCGGCTACGCGCTCGAGCGCGTGCAGTTCAAAAAGCCCATCGCGCACTTCCAAGCGATTCAATGGATGCTTGCAGACATGTCGGTTCAGGTGGATGCGGCGAGGCTTTTGGTCTGGCGAGCGGCAGAGCAAGCGGATCACGATGAGCCCCTGACGCCCGTTGCCTCCATGGCGAAGCTTTTCGCGTCTGAGACCGCGGTGCGTTCGGCCACCAAAGCCATCCAGATCCACGGGGGCAACGGTTATACCCGAGACTATCCCGTTGAGCGCTACCTGAGGGACGCCAAACTTCTCGAAATTGGTGAGGGCACCAGCGAAATCCAGCGCCTGATCATCGCCCGCTCTTTGCTTCGCTGAGGCGCCTCGAGTCGTCCATTTCCGTACACCCTAGAGCCTCGGCATGAGCTCTATACGGGATCTTGGTTGCCGGGTTGCAAGATGCTCGAACTTTGCTCACTTTTGAGGTTGCCATGGATGTCTCGACCCTTTCGGTCCTCGGTGCTTCGACCTCCAACCTCAAGGGGAAAACGCCAGTCCGAAGCTTCGTTTGCAGAATCGTGTCCGAGGGTGAAACCGAGTCTGTGACGGTGGGAACTCGCCCGTTGCTTTTCGGGAGCGATTCCAGTTGCGACGTTGTGGTTCAAGATCCGACGGTTTCGAGACAGCATGCCGAGCTCAAGGCTGTGCCGGATGGTGTGCAAGTGAGGGACCTCGGTAGCACCAATGGCATTCGCTGGGGGACTTCACGTATCACCGATGCGGTCATCCCGTCCGGGACCACGCTGCGCCTCGGAGAAGTAGAGCTTCGGCTTGGCGCCCAAGATCAGCCGGCCGTGAAACCGAGTTCGCGAAGTGCCTTTGGCAGTCTCAAGGGCGACAGCCATGTCATGCGCGAGGTTTTCGCCATCCTCGAATTGGCGAGCCGAAGCGATGTCACCGTTTTGCTGCAAGGCGAATCGGGCACCGGAAAGGAGCTCGCCGCGCGAGCGGTTCACGACCATTCGAAACGCGCAGGCTCACCCTTTGTTGTTGTGGATTGTGCTTCGCTGCCCCATCAGACCATAGACTCTCATCTTTTTGGCCACGTGAAGGGCGCCTTTACGGGGGCATCTGGGGATCGAAAGGGTGCCTTTTTAGAGGGGGATTCAGGTACCGTGTTCTTGGATGAAATTGGCGAGCTGCCGCCAGAGTCTCAAGCGAGGTTGCTGCGTGTGCTTGAAACCCAAACCATCCAGCCGCTGGGAAGCGACAAGAGATTTCCGGTCAACAATCGACTGGTGGCCGCAACCCATCGCGATCTACAGGAGATGGTTGCCGACAACCAATTCCGTCTCGATCTGTACTACCGGCTGGCCGTGATCCACGTGTGGATCCCGCCTCTGCGTCAACGGTTGGAAGATATTCCGTCGCTGGTACACGCTTTCTACGAGTCTCGCGGGTGCTCTCCTGGACCGCTCAGTCAAGAAAACCTCAGTCGATTGAAGTCTCACGCTTGGCCCGGAAATGCACGCGAGCTCCGAAACGTTTTGGAACGAGCGATGGTTCTGACCGGCACCGACCGTGCCCCATTTTCGGAGTTGAGAATCGGCCTTGATGCATCCCGGGAAAGTACTTCGGGCGATTTCGTGAAAACAGATCTGCCTTTCAAGGAGGCAAAAAACCACTGCGTGGACCTATTTGAGGACCGGTACCTGGCCGCACTCCTGGCCAATCACGAAAGCGTGACCCGCGCCGCCGAAGCGTCAGGACTCAGTCGCCAGCACCTGTCGGAGTTGATTCGTAAACATGGTTTGGGGAAGAGCAACAAGCCAGAATGACTGCGCGGTTTTGATCCATCATTTTGGGCGCCCAAGCCCAGATGTCGGGTAGAGTGGTCGCCTCTTGGGGGCCTTCGTCGGGTGCATACGACATTCCTCGGTGCTGTTCGGGTTGGCTTTTGGTGTGGATCGAAGGCACGAGGCGCGAGAAGGCCTTGGGTATAAGGCATTTAGCTTGCTTGCCTACGTGTAGGTACTGGAAGCGATGCGGTCTGGCACGGCCCTTGCGTGGGGTGGGGCCATGATCCACCGAGCTTTGCCCATGTTGTTGTTTGGTTTCGCCTTTTATTCGGGGTGTGCGCCCGATTCGTCTTTGGAAGAGGTGTCGCCTCATTCTCAAGAGGCCCGCCTCGTCGATGCGTGGTCTTTGGACGGTCACGCCCGAAACTCCGTCCGAGACCAGAACAATGTGGTCCATGGGGCCACCGTTTCAGCGGGCATCGTGAACGGGGCGCTACGTTTTGATGGCGACAACGACTACGTGGCGCTTGAAACGGTCTACCGAGCGCCGATTTCCCAAGTGTCTGTATGCGCTTGGGTTCTCATTCAAGGCCGAGGGGGCGAGGTCATGGGAGGGGTTCTATCGACGGGCTCATTTGTTGATTTTGATCGGGATGGGTACTTTTCGCTCTACCTCGCCGGCGCAAACGGGACGCTTGCTTTTTCTACCCAAGCGAGAAGAAGGCACGACCTCGTGGGTAAGGCGGTCATCGCTGACGGTCAGTGGCATCACGTATGCGGAGTCTACGACGGAATGGACAAGCGCATCTTTGTAGATGGTGAGCTCGATGGACAGGCCTTTGATGCCCATTTGGGCAGGCCGCTCGGTCGCAGAGTCGTTCGTTTTGGCTTTCTTGGGGTGCGGTCTACGGCCCGTACGTTCGAAGGTTTGCATCAAGAGTCGTCTTTGGACGGGCTTCTTGACGATGTGCGTCTTTATCACGGCACCCTTGGTGAAGATGAAATTCAAGAGATCAGAAGATTGGCTCTCAAAAACGATAGCAAGATGCCCATCGAGACCGGCGAAGTGACCGTGAACGAATGCCAACAGCTCAACGGCATAGAGGATCCGTGCTACTGGCGATATCGGGCCGACCCTGCGGCATGCAAAGACGGCGGGTGTTCACGTCTGGTGGTCATCTTCAGCGGAGGAGAGATGAACTGTGACGACTCTTTTGGTAGGCCTGACGCGGTGTACAGCAAAGCCATGGCGGGTTACGTCGAGGCCGGCTATGTCGCCGTGTGCGCTGGCGTATTTTTAACCAACCGAGAGGCTTCTCAGGTTCCCTATTACGAGGAGCGTGACCGCATCGATCTCATCTTGTCTTCGATTCGAGCGTCAAAAGAAATGGCCTCCCTTTGGGATGGCCAGCACTTGTTGCTTGCGGGCGTGAGCCATGGGGCGACGGCACCGGTGGTGGTGATGGCGCGTAGCGATGCGGAAGACGAACCCATTTGGCATGGAGAAAAAACGACGGCGGCCTGCTTCCATGACGGCACCTACGATGTGGTTGAGACCGATGCTTTTTTGCGGGCGTCCCCGCTGTCGTGTGGACGCGTTCGTCAGGCTGTGGTGTGCGATCGCTACTATGGTGGGGCCAAAGCCTGCGAGGCCGCGACCCTCGAGCATCCCGATGCTGCGAACGATACAATCGTTGACGTTCCGGCTTCGGCCTACGGGATAAAGGACTGGAAGATCATCGAGTGCGGAAGTGCAACCCCGCTTCCGGCGTGTGGTTTGCTGGATGTCGATCGAGATTGGTTACCCGCCTCTTCGATGGAGGCGCTGTGCACGCAGATCGACAGCGCGAAGACCCACACCTGCCAATTCGATTCTCTGCCGGACGATGGCCACCTCAGCTGCCTTGGAAGCCAAGAAGGCATCGCAAAGTGCAGGGACTGGTTCAATGCGCTGACCGAAAACTGAAGCCTCGCGCCGCCGGTGGCCAACCTGAACAAGGGGCCATTCCACGCTGCTTTGTGGGCGGTCTCGGCACCGATGACCATTTCGTAAAAACCCCGGCGATATCGCGCCATGGGGTGAAGAAATCGGCAGGCCAAACGCGGAGCGCAGGAGGTCACCTGCGGGTGTGGGCTCCAGCAGTGTCTGCAATACATGACAACATGTGTCTGGTTAGAGCCCACTCCGGAAATTCCCGAATTGGCTAAGGGCATACAATCACGGGTCAGACGCTGGAATGTTCGGTTGGTACGAGATCTGCTCTCACTTTGGGCTGGGCTATTTTTCAGAAAGCGATTCATTAGGGTGAAAACCATGACAAAACATATTCGTGCATTCCTGCCGCCGATGCTTGCGGGCGGTTTCCTGCTCATCGTGGCGCTGTATATTGTGACCGACCGCGTGGATCCCCGGGTTCCGGTTCCCTCCCCGGGTGCTGGTGTGGACACGCCTGTTCCCGAGAGCCCTGATGCGGGCGCGGTGTCAGGGGTGGACAAAACCCCTCGGGCGCGGCCAGCGGAACGGGCAACTGGGCCCAAGACGCCTTTGGAGAACCAAGCGCCGCCCGAATTTGAACCGATCCCCGAGCCCGAGGACACCAGTTACCGGGAGGCTGGTTATGCTTCGAAGCCGTATTTTTGGGATCACTATGCTTCCATGCGCAAACCATCCGTGGCCGATCCCAACTCTGCCCAGAATCGGAAGACGGTGCGGCGCTTGATGGAAATGAGGGCACGTCGGCTTCGACCTCGGGCGGAGGATGGCTCCCATCCCGAACAACGCTGAGCCGCAGGTTGAAACAGCGCTTGACGGAGGCTAAGTCGTCTGCTGCCCTGAGCCGCGATGTATCTGGGCTCTCGGAATCGACTGACCGAACGGTCTATGGATCACTACGCCGGGACGACGTTGTTTGATCGTGTTGCCCGCGCGGTGTGCCGGGCGTCCTGTTTGCCTCGAAAGGAACTTTACGAGTCATGGGAGGTTGCCAAGCGGGTCCGTCGGCGGTTCCGCGGTGGTCGCGTGGTGGATTTGGCGTCCGGGCATGGGCTTTTGGCCCATATGCTGCTTCTGCTCGATGATACCAGCCCATCGGCTTTTGCCGTCGACCGGAGGATACCCAAAAACGCGCTTCATTTGTCGGGTGTCCTTTGTGAAACGTGGCCGCGCCTTCGAGACCGGGTCATCTATCATGAAGGCTCGATTGCGGATTTCACGTGTTCGAGCTCGGATTTGCTTGTTTGTGTACACGGTTGTGGCGCACTCACCGACGAGGTCCTCGACAAGGCCATTTTGTGCAAGGCTCCGGTGGCGGTTCTTCCATGTTGTCACGCGCTGGGAAAGAGCGATGACGGTGGTTTCACACCCTGGCTTGGGGGGCCGCTGGCGGTCGATGTGGCCCGGGCCGGACGCCTCAAAGAGGCTGGCTTTCACATACGGACGCAGCATATCCCTGCTGAGATTACACCGAAGAACCGCCTGTTGATGGCGAGGCCTCCATCCTAGACAGTCCCCGGCCGCTGTTCGTTCAGGAGGCGACTGGACCGAAGCGCATCGTTTTCACGTCGGGCGAGACGGTAAGCTCTGCTTGGGTCGCTTGTCTGACATCCTCGACGCTGACTTCAGGGGCAAGTTCTTTCAGGGTAAGCTGGCCGTTTGCTACGTCGATCACCGCCAGATCCGATACAATTTGATGAACGCAGCGAACGCCTGTAAGGGGGAGGGTGCACGTTTCGACGATTTTGGGGTCGCCTTTTTTGGTGAGGTGTTCCATGGCCACCACCACTTTTTTGGCGCCGGCCACCAAGTCCATAGCCCCCCCCATGCCTTTGACCATCTTTCCTGGAATCATCCAGTTGGCCAGATCGCCCTGACTGGACACCTGGAGCGCGCCGAGCACGGTCATGTCAATGTGCCCGCCTCGCACCATGGCAAACGAATTTGCGCTGTCGAAGAAGCTGGTGCCACCGACTTCGGTGACGGTTTGTTTGCCTGCATTGATGAGGTCTGCGTCTTCTTCTCCCTCAAAGGGGAAGGCGCCCACGCCGAGCATTCCGTTCTCAGAGTGGAGCACAACGTCGATATTCGGCGGAATGTAGTTCGCGGCCAGTGTAGGCATACCGATGCCAAGATTGATGAACATGCCATCGCAAAATTCCTGCGCCACCCGCTCAAGAATCTGCTCTCTTTTGAGTGCCATGTTTTCGCTCCTCTTTCGACATCTAGCTTGGGGCTTGTCCGCCCCTCAGCGCCTTTCGAACCGTACGCTGTTCGATCCACTTTTCATAATGGGTGCCCTGAAGGACACGCTGTACGAATACGCCAGGTACGTGAATTTGGTCGGGGTCGAGGCCGCCCAGTTCCACGATATTCTCGGCCTCTACAATGGTCACTTTTGCCGCCATACACATCATTGGAGAGAAGTTTCGCGCCGTCTTCCGAAAAACGAGGTTGCCCCAGCGGTCGGCCTTCCAGGCGCGTACCAGTGCGAAGTCGGCCGTGAGTGGAGATTCCAGAACGTATGTTTGGCCGTCGATCGTTCGTGTTTCTTTGCCCTCTGCGTATGGGGTCCCCACACCCGTAGGCGTAAAGAAACCGCCGATGCCGGCTCCACCCGCCCTGATCCGCTCGGCGAGGGTTCCTTGGGGGACCAATTCGACCTCGAGTTCACCCTGCAGAAATTGGCGTTCGAATTCTTTGTTCTCCCCCACGTAGCTCGCGATCATCTTTCGGATCTGGCGGCTCTTGAGCAGTACACCAAGGCCTTCGTTTGTGGTGCCACAGTTGTTAGAGATGACCGTCAGGCCGTTGATGCCGCTTTTGAGGAGGGCTTGGATGAGGTTCTCGGGATTTCCGCATAGGCCGAAGCCGCCCGACATGATGGTCGCTCCGGCCCCGATATCACACACCGCGTCTTGTGCGGTCGCGAGAATCTTGTCCATGTTGTGGAGGTACCCTTCGGCCTGATTTCGGTCAATGTGGGCTCGCTCTATTTCCCTCAACCAATCTGTAACGATTTGTTTTTATTGGGTTTATCTTGTGGCTTGAGGTTTTGCTCGGGGGGCTTTGGTGCCGGTCTGCCTCGTGGGGGCCGGGCACAAGACTCGACATTCTGACTTGCGCCTGGCTCTTGCACGAGCCAGTCTCCGAGAGGTGACTGACGACAACCGACAAGCGCAGCGTTTCACGGTTGAGGTGAAGGTAGACTACCGGACCGTGGGGAGTTTTATCACGGACTACACCACGAACGTTTCCAAGAAGGGGCTTTTTGTTCGGACCTCGCTTCCGTTGCGCGTCGGGGAGCGTGTTCGCCTGAGGTTGACCCTTCCCGAAGGGGATGCGCCGTTTGCGCTCGATGGGATTGTGAAGTGGACGGTTTCCCTCAAGGATGAAGGCGATCATCCGCCGGGCATGGGCATCGAGTTTGTAAACTACGACGAACAAACCGAGGAACAGCTCTCGAAATTGGTTGCGGCATGCAACGCCGCCGACTCGTAGTCCGCACGGGACCCGGGTTGTCCCAAGAGGGTGATGCCGTTGCCCGAACCGAGGAGTACGGGGTTGTGTTTGTGCGCGGCGCAGCCACCGAAGAGCTTGCGGAAGTCGAGCTCACCAAGGTCAAGAAGTCGTTTGCGCGCGCAAAGCTGCTGCACGTCCTCGAGCCGAGTGCCGAGCGGGTCACGCCTCAATGCGCCCACTATGAAGCCTGCGGAGGCTGCGCCCTTCAGCATTTGAGCAGTTCGGCTCAGACAGAAGCCAAATGGGCCCATGTCCAATCGCTGTTGGGAAAAATCGGAGGGCAAGATCTGGGGTCGGTCCAGCTTGAGCCCCCGTGGGCGGGGGCGCCGTACGGCTATCGCACGCGAGCCCGGTTTGGTCTGTCACGCGCCGGGGAAGTTGGTTACCGCAAACGGGCACGCCATGCCTTGGTGGACGTCACGACGTGCCCCATCCTGTCGCCTCCGGTGCAAGAGGCGCTCGCTTGGCTCCGCCGCGCAGCGAGCAAACTCGTCTTTCCGAAGGGCCCGCGAAGAACCGCGGCGCGCTTTCGCAGGGGGTCTGGGGTGGGAATCTACGAGGTCTCGGTGGCGGCGGTCGGGGACCAGGCTCTGCTTCGCCTGCCCCAGGCCTTTGAAAGTGCTTCCCATCTGCCGACTTTGCCGTTCAACCTTACGCGATCCTTTCATCGAGGTGATGGGGCACAAAGCTTGGCGGATCAAAATCGATTTGGGCGTGAGCGTGTCAGCCCCTCGGTTTTTGGCCAAAGCAACGCCATCGGGAACAGGGCCCTCCTCGAGACGCTAGACACCTGGCTGGCGGCGGGGCTGGATTCATCATTTCTCGAATTGTATAGCGGGAGCGGGAACCTGACGCGGGTCTTGATTCAAAAAGCGAGCGCTGTGACGAGTGTGGAATCCAATACCGATGCCTGTGCCCTGGCAAAGCAAGTACTTCCCCCGTCCTCGGTGAGCACCATGAACTGCTCGTCCGAAGATGCTTTACAGGTTTTTCGCGAGCGTGGACAAAAGTTCTCTCATGTTGTGGTGAACCCTCCGCGCGAAGGCCTTTCGCAGACCGTCGCGCATGGTGTCTGTGAATTGGCACTGGAGTCTATTGTGTATTTGAGTTGTGGACCTTCCACCTTTGCTCGAGATGTTCATCGTTTTGGGGAGCAGGGATGGGTATTGAAGCGGCTTCGGTTTTTTGATCTCTACCCTCAAACCGCGCACACTGAGGTTTTGGGGCTTTTTCAGAGGGTGGTTTCCTTATGACCATGCATCGACTCCAGTACGACGGTGGGGCGGGCAATGCTGTGCGCGCGGTGCGCTGCCCGAGCGATGGTTCCACGGTGGCGGAGGTTGAGTTTGCCGGTGCGGAGTCGGGTCTGGTTGCCCTCGGTCTGGTCGACGGTGCCCGTTCCGGTCGTTTTGCCCACCTCGCCGCGTACGAGCGTGCTTCTATTTTGGGGCGTGTTGCGGACCGCATTCGGGCGGAAGCAGAGGCGCTGGCTCTTTTGGTTGCCAGCGAGGGCGGAAAGCCCCTTAAGGACGCAAGGGTTGAGGTTGAGCGGGCAGCCCACACAACGCGGCTCGCGTCCGAGGAAGCGACGCGCCTCGCGGGCGAGTCCATTCCCATGGATGGCTCTTCTAAGGGTGCAGGGCGCTGGGGCTTCACGGTGCGGGAGCCTATCGGAACGGTGATGGCCATCAGTGCATTTAATCATCCTTTGAACTTGATAGCGCATCAGGTTGCTCCAGCCATCGCGGCGGGTTGCCCGGTTTTGGTGAAGCCCGCTTCGACGACGCCCCTCAGTGCCATCCGGTACGTTTCCTTTTGTATCGAAGCTGGACTCCCTGAGCCCGCGGCCCTTGTCGTTCCCATGAGTGGGGCGGATGCTGAGCTGGTGGCTATTGATCCGCGTGTCCAGTTTGTCTCATTTATCGGAAGCGCTGAGGTGGGATGGGGGCTCCGCAAGAAGGTCGCCCCTGGCACGCGAATGGCTCTGGAGCATGGTGGTACCGCACCCGTGATCGTCGAGCCCGACGCCGACCTCGAGGACGCGATTCCTCGCCTGACAAAGGGGGCATTCTATCACGCGGGTCAGGTCTGCGTGTCCGTGCAGCGGATTTTCGCCCACCGGACCATTGCCAGTGAACTCGCCGAACGTCTCGGGTCCAAGGCCGAAGAACTCGTGGTGGGGGATGCGCGCGATCCAAACACCGACGTTGGCCCTATCATTACAGCGGAGGAGCTTGCGCGCGTTGCCGAATGGGTTGAGGAAGCGAAAGGAGGTGGCGCAACGCTTTTATGCGGTGGGGGACGCGTGGGTCATCAACATTTTGCCCCTACGGTTGCCTACGAGCCGCAAGATCAGGATCGGATCGTCCAAGAGGAGGTTTTTGGTCCAGTGGTTGTGGTGTTGCCCTACGACAAACTGGATGAGGCTATCGCTCGGGCAAATGCGGTTCCGCAGGCTTTTCAGGCATCCGTATTCACATCCCGTGTGGAGACTGCCCTGAGGGCGGCCCGAGGCCTGGATGCGTCTGCCGTGATGATCAATGACCACACCGCCTTTCGGGTTGATTGGATGCCCTTTGGCGGTCGCAAGGTGTCAGGCCTAGGTGTTGGCGGTGTTCGATATTCGGTGCAAGATATGACCGAGACGAAATTGGTGGTGCTTCGTTGACCGACAACCAGAATAGGAAGTTGCGCACCTGGGGTGAGGGCCGAAGGGCGAATGCTGTTTGGCACGAGCCTCGGCGTAGTTTGCGCTGGGAACATCGGTGATTGACGAGTCTCCCGCCAACGCCCTCAAAGCGTTGCTCAATGATGAGCGCCTGGAGCTCGCGTACGAGTGCCCGCGGTGTGCAGCGGATGGCTTTCTCGTAGATCAGACCAACGTCCTGGAAGAAACGGCGTGCCAGCGGTGTACGGGCAGCTTTTTGCCCCAGGCGGGGTTTCGCATGCTGATTCTTGAGATTGTGCGGATGCCTGCCGAGCCACTCAAAGACATGATTGGGCGCGCGGAGTTTGCCGACGTGCGCTGCCCCGCGTGCCAGGCGGAGATGCACAAACTCGTCTTCGACAAATACCCCACCGCGCTTTGTACCGAGTGCAGATCCCTTTGGCTCGAGCCGGGCTCACTTTATGGCTTGAGTAAGGGGCGATTCGGAACTCCGGGCCCCGCAGACCCCGAAATGGAAGCGGCGCGGCGGCGCGCTTTTAAGCTGGAGCGACGACTCAGGATGGTTAAGCGCCTTGCGCTGGGTTGGGTGCTCGCGCTTTCCATTATCGGCGGGGTTCACGTGGTCCTTGCTGAGGTCAGAAAACGCCGCGCCAACAAGCTGCTCGAACAGTACGGCGTGGGGGGGCGCCCACTCAAATGGTGGGCGGGCCGACTTACAGAACTCGCGGACAAGAAGGACCCCACAAGCGAACGGCTGTATGGAATCACAAAGAAGCGAGCGGTTGCGAATGGTCTTATAGTGCACGAAGATTCCCTCGGTGTTTCGGTAGAACCTTCGGAAGAACTTACATCTCAGGTCGTGGAGCGGCTTGCGAAAGAATGACCGCTATGTTTTCAAGGCTCCACGCTGTCGTGCCGCCCCCGCATGTGCCCGTATGGGCCTGTTTTGGCTTTGTCTTTTCGTCTACGGCTCTGGCGGGTTCTCAGGACGTCGAGGTCATTCAAGCTACGAGCACGACGCCTCATATCGTTTTCGCACCAAGAAAGACGCAAGATGCAACTGTTGTCGTTCAGTTTGGTGTCGGGAGTTCTGATGATGAAAAGCTGCGGGGACTGACCAACGTCACCCAGCACGCTATTTTGGGCGCGAACCCCGCGATATCTTACGAAAGATTTGCTCTAGAACTTTACGCGGCCAGCGCCAAGCTTACGCTGCGAACCGGTGCCCGTGAGAGTGCCTTTGTTTTGACATCCCTTCCTGGCGATTTTGAGCGGCTCGCCAAAAGGTTGATCGCTCTGACTTTGTCACCCGAGCTTGCTGCCCGCGGGTTGGGCGAAAGTAAGAGAAGAGCAGGTCAAGACCGTGGAGAGCGAGATGCATATCACTTTGCCACCTGGCTCGCGCGGGCGACGTTTCCAAAACCCGGATTGGGTAACAGCCCCTACGCACGTGTGGAGGATCTCGAGGCAATTCGTGTTCAAGATATCCAGGCGCACGCGGAGAAGTTTTTTACCCCAGGCAATGTCCTTTTGGTCGTGTCTGGGGCCTTTGAGCCGGACCGTTTTAGGACTCTTGTCCAAAACTACAACGGGGGTAAACGGGTGCGCCGCGAACGGCCCCAGAAACTTCCCGCGGCGCGGCGCCATTATATGCAAAGCGGCCATGAGCTGTACTTGGCGGCGGTTCCAATCCGTGTGGATGACGTCCAGTCGGTGGCTGCAGCCTATCTCGCTGCCAAGTTTGTACAACATACCTTTCTGAATGATTCCGCCTGTTTGGGTCTGAAGACTTCGATGGTTTTTGCACCGGTTCATCGAGAGTGGCTCGACTTCATCATGATCGCGTTTCCCATGCCTGTGGGGCGGGGAGGCCGGGGACTTTCGACGCCAGAGAGAATTGCCGCCAACCTCGAGGAGGTTCTTGCGATCGACGATATGGACGGACGCCTAGAAGCGGCCCGTGAGGAGCTCTTGGAGGAGTTTGGGCGCATCGATCGCGATTCTCGTGCGCTCGCTGAAGCGTTGGCCATGGGCCAAGATGGGCAGCGTTGGCACGGCCCGGGAGTTACAAAGGCGGTGTCTACCATAGGAAAGGGTGTATTTTCGGATTTTTTGACCAAGTGGCTCAAGCCCGACAGTGCGATCCAGGCGCAACTTTCTCGGAATCCCAGCAAGAGGTGATGTGGTGCGTTGTTGTTTGGGTAGCCGGATCAATCCCTTGGCCTACTTTTTTGGCCACCGCGTCAGCTTTCGGCGCGCGCCGCTTCGGTCACTGCCCGATCCACGGAGGCCTTAGCGTTGTTTCATTGGGCTCTAAGTTTGTCGCTGGCGCTGGGGGCGTCTTTTTCGGGAGCACCCGCGCAGAACAAAGAGGGGCTAGGCCTTCAAGCCAAAGTCTTGGATGATGGTACCAGCCTGTTTCTCGTACCGCGGCCGTCGGCCACCGAGAGTGCGCTGCGTATCGTTGTCAGAACCGGGGCAGCACAAGAGTCCGACAAGCAGCGTGGGCTCGCACATTTTGTGCAGCATGCCATCATGCGGGGCAGCTACTGGACTACAGAAGAGGAACTTCTTAGGCGTCTGACCCGTTCGGGCGCCGAGCTTTCTGCCTATACTTTTCCCGACCACACGGTGTTCGGCGTGGATTGTCCCTCAAAACGGTTGGATTTTGTGCTCGAGACTTTTATCGCCATTGTGACCAATCCGGCGTTTGCATTTGTGGATCTCAACCGAGAGAGAGAAGAGCTTGCGATTGAGGGCTTAGGTCTTTCTGAAGTGAGTGTTCCTTGGTTGGGCGATCGCTTCCTCTTTCCTCGCAAGTCACAAAATACCAATGATCTTGGCAACAGTCGCACTCGTCTCAATATTCGTAAGCCCGATCTCTTGGAGTTTTTTGGAACATACTACGTGCCCGCCAACACCAGCATTGTCGTGGTGGGTCGTTTTGACGCCAAGGCCATTCGCGGGGTGCTCGAACGAACCAGTCGCGTCCCTCCAGCAAGTTTGACCCCCAGTCCTCAGCCTAAGCTTGCACTTCCGGTATCCGTAAAAAAAGAATGGAGGGTACCGCAAGCCGCGACCATTCTCGGCTATCCGTTGAGTTCCTCACAAGCAGAGATTTGTCGAAACCTTGCCTACCTTCTCGATTTGCGCTTGGTGCGAGAGGTTCAGGTGAAGGGTGGGCTGGCTCGGAGCGTAAACGCTCGGTGTGTGAGCATGCGAGGTTACGAGTTCGTGTTGGCGACCGCTCTCGGTATGCCACACACGGCGCTTTTGTTGCGAGACAAGATTCGCGCTCTGTTTCGAGGCTTGGGTCGCGCGCCTCCGACCGCAAAGGAGCAATCTATTGTTCGGCAAAGGTTTGCTCGTTTGGCTGAAAAGCAGCGACGCGACCCATCATTTATGGCGGACAGGTTGGTGGCTGAGCTGGCTTCCAGCCACGGTGCTGATGCCCGTGACCGGGTGGAGCTCCTCCTTCGTTCGCCGCGTTTCTCATTCTCCGCGATGCGAAGGGCCGTGCGCTCAGGCTTTCGACAAGACAAGGAGATGCTGATTCAGATGGTTCCGCCGAGTCCCAGAACAAAAAAACCGCGTTATGGGGCGTCACGGGATGCGGAGATCGTGTTGCCTGAACCGAAACTCCCCGAGGCCGAGCCCGACGAGACCAAAAAGAAGGCTCCATCGCCCGACGCGGATGCCAAGGTGCCGCCCAAAGCAGGACCCGGGGGCCAGGATGCGCGCCGAAGCTACGATGAAGGGATGACGCTTCGGTCCAAGCGGGACTACAAAAGTGCGGTTAAAGCTTTTACAGAAGCGCTTCGGGGCGCACCAGACTTTGTTTCGGCCCTGAACGCGCGGGCGCTTTCGTACCAGGCGCTCGGGTCTTTGACCAAAGCAGAGTCCGATTTTGACAAGGCGCTTTCAGTCGATCCCCAAAATGCTTCGATATACAACAATCGTGGGCTGGTCCGACACCAGCGAAAAAATCTCAAAGGAGCGATCAAAGATTTCTCCCGTGCCATTGATATCGATTCGCGGCACGGGGCGGCTCTCGAAAATCGGGGGGCAGCCTATTTGGAGTCTGGCCTTTCGAAAAAAGCGGTGTCCGATTTTGATCGTGCCTCCAAGCTTCACCCCGAGCTGGCCCGCCTCCATGTCAAAAAAGGATTGGCGGAGCAAAAGCTCAACAATTTTTCCGCTGCGCTGAGGTCTTTTAACCGAGCCATTGATATCGAGCCGCGGAACGTCAAAGCCTACGTAGGTCGTGGTGCCGCTTATGCCAAGCTCAAAAAGTGTTCACAGGCCGTGGATGACTTCTCTAAAGTGTTGAAGTTCAAGCCAGCCATGGCCAGCGTTTATCTTCAGCGCGCGTTGGCTTATCGATGTTTGAGACAAAAACCAGCAGCGGTTCGCGACTTCAAACGTTTCATCCAGCTGGACCCGAAGTCACCCCATCGGCCCAAAGTCGAAAAGCAGATCCGCGCCCTTTCAGATTGAAGAAGGGGAAAAAGGGGGACAGGCTCCTTTTGCTGCAGTGCAGGGAAAAAGGGGGACATGCAGAAAAAGGGGGACAGGCTCCTTTTGCTGCAGTGCAGACAGGGAAAAAGGGGGACAGGCACCTTTTGCTGCAGTGCAGGGAAAAAGGGGGACAGGCTCCTTTTGCTGTAGGAAAAGGGAAAAAGGAGGAAAAAGGGGAGCAAAAGGAGCCTGTCCCCCTTTTTCGTCCCCCTTTTTCACGACGGATGATGGCACGGGATGGTTATGGCGATGGATGTGCCCTGGGGTTGGTTGTCCTCAACGACAATGGTGCCTCCGTGCGCCAGTACGGTTTTTTTGACCAACGCCAGGCCGAGCCCAGTGCCTTTTTGTTTGGTCGTAAAAAAAGGCTGGAAAATCGTTTCTCGGTGGTCTTTTGGAATGCCCGGACCATTGTCTTGACATACAAAGGATATGCTTTGGTCGCCGTCGGCGTGGCAAAGCGTCACCGAAACCTGGCCTAGGGCCTCTGGGGCCGCTTGAATGGCGTTTTGAACAATGTTCAGAAAGGCTCCTCGCAGCATGTCGGGGGCAACCTGTGCGTTGAGGTTCTTGCCCAGTTTCGCCTTCAGTGTGATGCCCCTTTCGTGAGCCTCTTTTTCGACCAGTTGCAGGACTTCTTCCAGAAGTTCGCAAACGTCTCGCTTTTCGAGTTCGGGGGTGGCCTTGCGGGCAAAGCTCAAGAAGTCATTGACAACCCGACTGAGGTTCTTGAGTTCCCCTAAGATGCGATCTACGTGTTTTGACCGTGGATCTGAAGGCTCCAAGTCTTCTTTGAGAAGGCCCCCGAAGAGTTCCATGCCTCCGAGGGGGTTGCGAATCTCGTGTGCGATTCCAGCGAGCATGGTCTGTCTTTCGTTGTCGCGCTGCTCGAGTTTACGGACCATTTTTCGCATTGTGCGGGAAAGCACTTCGGCTTCTTGGGGGCCGCCACTTGGAATAACGGCCGTAAGTTCGCCCCGTCCGACAGCGACGGCCGCGTCACTGAGTTTTGAAAGTGGAACAGATACGTGCCTCGCGGTGACCACCGCGGCTGCAATCAGCAAGAAAAAGCCGATGAGTGCGATGATAAACAGGGTAGAACGGAGGCTGCCGATGGATTCGAAGTAGTTGGCTTCGGCCTTGACGCCAACGTACGCGAGGATCTGTCCCTCTTCATCTTTGAATGGCGCATATCCGGTCTTAAAAGGGTTGCCGTCAGGGCCCTGGAAGAGGACGGACGCGACGCTTTTGCCGGCGGCCACGCGTGCGATTTCGTGCCGGTCGAATGCGGCGCGGGTGTATTCGTCACCTATTTGCATGTGTCCGCGAGTGTCCAAAATGGCGGTGCTGTTTTTTAGCCGTACCAAAAAGATGCGGTCCACACCGGTTGTTTCTTTCAGCGCGCTCAGCTTGGCATGGGCGTTTCGTTTGAGGCGCGACGCCTCATCGCCCGGCTCCAAAAGAATCACCCGGGGTCCGAGGAGGGTGGCTGCTGCTTGGGCGACGGCACAAAGGCGTTCGCCGAGTGCATTTTCGAGAGCATGGCGGGACACCAGGTCGGCCGCGTAGCCAATGACGGCAAACACCGCCAAAGCCGGGACTACGAGGGCCACCATCAGCTGGTGCCTGAGCGGCGTCGCCCGCCCCACAGCTCTAACGTCCGAGTCCGTACTTGGCCATCAACCGGTGGAGGATGTTCCGGTGAATTCCGGCCGCGCGGGCCGCTTTGGAAACGTTGCCCCCATGGGTTTCAAGCAGTGCGCTCACATACCCGAGCTCGAAATCGGCCAGGACCGCATCTTTGGCGTCTTTGAAGCCCAGGCCCTCCCAGAGGGGGCGCGTAAACTCCCCGGGGACTTTTTTCGCCGGTTGCTCAAACATCGCGCCGTCAAGAAGGCCTACCCCCGAGCCTGGGGCTTGCCCATCGCTGCCGTCGAGCTCCACCGACCGGCCGAAGTCGTCGGGAAGACGGAAGTCGCGCCCGTCGGACATGGCATGCCCTCGGTCGACGATGTTTCTCAACTCGCGGACGTTGCCTGGCCAGCGGTACTCCAAAAAATTCTTTTTGGTGCTTTCGGTGAGGCGCAGTGTTTCTGTGCCTTTGTTCGTGGCTTCCAAGAACCGCTCCGCCAAGCGAATGACGTCGTCGTCGCGATCGCGCAGCGGAGGGACCATGACTTTCATGACATTCAGACGGAAATAGAGATCTTCTCTGAAACGTCCTTCTTTGACCTCTCGCTCCAGGTCTCGGTTTGTCGCCGCCATGACCCGCACATGGATTTTGCGTACCGTGTTTTCGCCGACACGTTTCACTTCTTGGCGTTCCAACACCCGCAGCAAACGTGGCTGTAAAGACATCGACAGCTCGCCGATCTCGTCAATGAACACGGTGCCGCCATCACCGGCCTCGAAGGCGCCGACCCGATCCGCGAAGGCGCCGGTAAACGCCCCTTTAGCGTGACCGAAAAGCTCGGACTCGATGAGTTCGCTCAGAACGGAGGCGCAGTCGATGACCACGTATTGGGCGTTGGCTCGTCGGCTGTGAAGATGAAGCGCTTCAGCAATGAGTTCCTTGCCCGTACCGGTTTCACCTTGAATGAGGACCGACGAATCCGTGAGCGCAATCTCTCGAAGACGCTCGAAAAGTCGTCTCATGACGGGCGCTTTGCCCCAAAGACGACCAAAGCTCTCGGCCGCCGTTTCGTGTCCCATACAGCTCCCCGAAGCTCGCTGAGGGCTAGACTTTCCAGGTGTCGCCGGAGTGAAGGAGCTCCTTGAGGTCTCCTTCGTTTCGCTTGTCGACGGCCAGCTGGAGTTGGGCGTGAAACTGTTGATCGTAGATGGGGCGTTCTACCGCTCGAAATACGCCGATGGGGACCGGAAACTTGGGGGGCAAAAAGCGCGAAAGAAGGTAAGCCATCGCCCCCGATTCTTGAGCCTCGTCGTACACGAGAATGTCGTCCACGGTGATCCCGTCTACGCCGAGCTCGACCACCTCTGGTTCTAAGCCGCTCTTGCCGCCCAAGCGAATGCCTTTGGTGTTGTCCTTGCCAAAAAGCATGGGCTTGCCGTGTTCGACACGAAGCTGCATTTCTTTTTTGGCGTCTTTGGCTGTGAAGTGTTGGAACGCCTGATCATTAAACACATTGCAGTTCTGATAGATCTCGACGAAAGCTGAGCCTTTATGGGCCGCAGCCCGCTTCAGAACCGATTCCATGTGTTTGGGTTCTACGTCTATGGTGCTAGCAACAAAAGTTGCTTCTGCACCCAAGGCGACCGAGATCGGATTGAAGGGGTGGTCGATGGATCCCAGCGGGGTCGATTTGGTCTTTTTGCCTGCCTCTGAGGTCGGAGAATATTGTCCCTTCGTGAGCCCATAGATTCGGTTGTTGAACAGGAGGATTTTCACATCGACATTTCGGCGGAGGGTATGCACGAGATGGTTGCCACCGATCGACAATCCGTCGCCGTCACCCGTGACGATCCACACCGAGAGGTCCGGATTGGCGAGCTTGACGCCGGTGGCTATAGCGGGCGCGCGGCCGTGGATACTGTGAAAACCATAAGTCTCCATGTAGTAGGGAAAGCGACTGGAGCACCCTATGCCCGATACGAAAACAATGTTCTCTCTCGGCACGCCCAGCGAAGGCATGAACCGCTGCACCGTGGCCAAAATGGCGTAATCGCCGCACCCTGGGCACCAGCGTACCTCTTGGTCCGTTTGAAAATCTTTTCTTGTGAGTTTTTTTGCAGCTGTTTCCATTCCATCACCCACCTAGCTCGTCACTGACGCGCCCGACGATTTCTGACACCGTAAACGGTTTGCCTTGGATCTTGTTGTACCCCTTCGCTGGAATCAAATACTTTGCGCGGATCAGCAAGGAGAGTTGGCCCAGATTCATTTCCGGCACAATGATTTGTTTGTACTTTCTTAGCACCTCTTCGAAGTTGGAAGGGAAAGGGTTCAGATACTTAAGGTGAAGATGAGATACGTCTTTTTCTTGCTCGCGGAGAATATGGACCGCTTGCCGGATCGCGCCGTAGGTCGAGCCCCAGCCTACCAAAAGCACTTGACCGCCCTCGGGCGACCCGAAAGGTTCTGCCTTGGGGATGTCGTCGGCGATTTGATCAATCTTCTGCTGTCGAATACGCACCATGCGATCATGGTTGATGGGGTCGTAGGAGATATGCCCCGAGTCATGGTCTTTTTCCAACCCACCGATGCGGTGTTCGAGGCCCGGAGTCCCCGGAATGGCCCAGGCACGTGCCAAGGTTTCGGGATCTCTTAAGAACGGAAAGAAACCTTCTTTTTCGGTCCGGTAGGTTGCCTTGACCTCGGGAAGCTCATCGATGTCGGGGATTCTCCAGGGTTCCGAGCCGTTCGCCAAGTACCCATCCGTCAGCAAGAAACAAGGCGTCATGTATTTCAGCGCAATGCGGGCCGCTTCGATCATCATGGTAAAGCAGTCGGAGGGGGTTGCGGAGGCGAGGATTGCGGTCGGGCATTCACCGTTTCGACCGTAGAGCGCCTGAAGGAGATCGGCTTGTTCTGTTTTTGTGGGAAGCCCGGTGGATGGTCCCCCGCGCTGCACGTTGACGATGACCATCGGCAGTTCCACCGCGACCGCCAGGCCGATCGCTTCGCCCTTGAGCGCGATCCCCGGGCCCGACGACCCGGTGAGGGCCAGTTTGCCCGCGAACGCGGCACCTATGGCCGATGCAACCGCAGCGATCTCGTCCTCGGCCTGAAAGCTCTGTACGCCGAAATGCTTGTACCGAGAGAGTTCGTGGAGGACGTCTGAAGCAGGTGTGATGGGATAGCTCCCATAAAAAAGAGGAATGCCGGCCCGTTTTGAGGCGGCTATCGCTCCCCAGGCCGTCGCTTGGTTTCCCGTGATGCTCCGGTAGGTCCCCGGTTTGAGCTGCGCTGCCCGGACTTCGTAGGTCTCTTGGAAGATCTCAGAAACTTCACCGTACAAATAGCCCGCTTTGAGCGCGAGTCGATTGCCTTCGGCGATGGTCGCTTTGGCGCGGAATTTCGCTTCGATGAACCGCAGGCTGGGCTCGAGGGGACGGTTGTAGAGGTAGTAGAGAAGGCCAAGCGTCCAGAAGTTTTTCGCACGACCAATCTCTTTGAAACTCAGCCCGGTGTCTTTCAGCGCGCGTTCAACCTGGGTGGTGATGTCGATGGCGAACAAGCGGTAGCGCGACAGACTGTCGGTTTGAAGGGGGTCTTCGGTGTATCCTGCGCGATCGAGATTCGCTTTGGTGAACGCATCCTTGTTGATGATCAGAACGCCGCCCTCTTTGAGGTCCTTCACGTTGACTTTCAACGCGGCAGGGTTCATCGCCACCAAAACGTCGGGTCGGTCGCCCGGGGTGTAGATGTCTTTAGAGGCGAAGTTCACCTGAAAGCCGGAGACTCCAAAAGTGGTGCCTGCCGGTGCGCGTATTTCCGCGGGGAAGTCGGGAAAGGTGACCAGGTCATTGCCCACAACGGCTGAGGTGTTGGTAAACTGCGTTCCGGTGAGCTGCATGCCATCGCCAGAGTCACCGGAAAAGCGAATGACGGCAGACTCTAGGTCGCTGCTGCGGTGGGCGCCTTCCTTGTTGGGCATCGGTACAATGTTGTTGGTCGCGGTCGACATCTGTGTCCTCGTTGGATGGTCGGCGGTTGGGCCAATGGAGTATAGGTTTGGGGGCTTGGCTTTTCAGCGGTTCCGAGTCTGGCGGAATGTGCTTCAAGTGTCTTTGAGTTTCAAGCATTTGACTTGGGCTTGGGCTGTGGCCGTGAAGAACCCAGAGGTCTCGGGTCTCGTTTGTAGGGAAACCCTCCGGGGCTCCAAATTGATTCCCGTCTGCGTGGTCCTTGCGGCGGCGGTGGTTGCGAGTGGGTGCGGGCGCGCGGCCCCCCTATCTGCTCCGGCGGAGGAGGTGCCCAGCCGCCATCAGGTCGTTGTCCAAGATGTGGTCCTCATGCGCTTTCAAAACGATACGGGAACGGAGCGGGTCTCGTTTCGCACCGGCCGGCTCGACCGCATGAGCGGCATTGTGGAGGCAAGGGGCGTGGAGGCCGTCGTATTCCCCAGCGATTCGTCTCCGCCCGACGAGGGGCTCGTGCGTATCCGAGGCCCTGAAGCCCGCGTGTTCCTGCGTTCGCGCGTGCTGGAGTTTTCCCGAAAGATCACCCTTCGTGATGGACTTGGGCGACGTTTGTCCGCAGCCTCTGCCCGCTACGACGCCCAGAGGGACTGGCTAGAAATCCCCACCAAGGTAACCCTAGAGGGGGATAATTTTTTTGCCGAGGGCCTATCCCTTAAAGGACATCCCCGAGGCGGCAAGCTCGAGGTTGCGGGTCCCCTCCGCGCCCGCTTTGGTCGCGCAGGTCGCCGATAGGCCAACCCGTACCGGTACTAGAGCGCTCGGCATGCGGCGCGGACCAAATCGAGACATTGGGCCACTTTTGCGGGTCGACCGAGCGAAAGGTGGACGCACTTTTTTGCCTGCGCTGCCATGGCCTTGGCCCTTGGGTTCTGCAGGGTGGCTTTGGCTTCGAGGCGTTTGGCCTGAACCCGAATTTGGTCTGCAACCTTGACGACGGTGGCACGCCCTCTGTTGCCAGACCCTGCGTTCTTGAGCGCCTCAGCGAGGTTTCGGTATTGGCATACGGCTTTTTTTTGCGGCCTTTTCCGGGTCTTGTGGCGATGGTTTCGGCTCGGAGGGCGGGCGGGTTCAACCGGCGGTGGTGGGACCACCGTGACGGCGGAGGGCTGGCCCGGCGGGTCTTGAGGGGGTTTTTTTGTGACTCTGATTGGGCGGGCCACCCGGACCGGCCGTTTGGGGACCACTTCTGCTTGGACTTCTGGTGGGTTGGGCCCAAAGAGCCGGGTGCCGAGGTAGATCATGAGCCCAATGAGGCTGAGGGTCGCCAGGATCGGTACCAACCAGAGGTTGAGCCGCGACCGGAGGGTACTCTTCGGAGGAACGAAGGCATTTTGGGCTTGGCGCGCGAGTGATGCGAGATCGGTTGCGGTAACGGCGGCGCCCGCCTTGTCTTGACTTGGGTCCTCAGCGTCTCGATTGACCTCAAAAACCAGTGGTCGTGGCGCGGTCGGACTCTGAGAGCTTGAGTGAATCTCTTCGATGTGTGGGTCGAGCGCCGTTCGAGTGGGAATCATTTGCGGTTCTGGCGCACCCAGGGTCGCCCCGCCGAGAAGAAATTGACCAGAGTCCGTGGATCCGAAGCCCCGAGTATCGTCCAATTGCTCCGGAGCCGGATGCGTGGCCATGAGCTCGGCCATCGATTCGAAGGCCTCGCCGTCTTCGGTTGCGAATCCAGACTCCATGGACAGCTCATCCATCGTCGGATGCTGTACGGTTCTGGTGACGGTGCCCGCTGAGCGTTTGCTGCGAGAAGTGCCACGGGCCCTCCGCAAGAGACTCATCGCCCGCTGGTATTCTTCGGGGAACATTTCGGTTGTGAATTGTCCGATGCTCCCTTTTTCGGCGATGCCCAAGGATTCGCCCGCGACGCGCAGAGCTTCGCGAAACTCCGCGGCACTTTGAAATCGTTGATCACGCTCTTTGGTGAGCGCCTTTTCGAATACTGGGTCCAAGGCCTTAGGCAGTGTCTCGTTGAGTCGGCTGACGGGCTCTGGAACCTCGGTGAGTACGCCGTACAGTATTTCCTGCGCATTTTTGCCTGCGACCGTAGCCCGTCCGGTCAGCATTTCGTGAAGCACCGCAGCCCACGAATAAAGATCGCTTCGGTGATCTACAGGTTCAGCCATCGCTTGCTCTGGCGACATGTATTTCAGTGTCCCGAGTACCATTCCTGGCGCGGTGCGAAAGGCGCCGAGATTTGTCCGTGCCAGTCCAAAGTCGATGATCTTGACGGCCCCGGAGTAGGTCAGCATGATGTTTCGTGGTGACAGGTCGCGATGAACAATCTCGAGATGCATCCCGTCCGGCCCTCGGTAGTTGTGCGCGTATTCGAGGCCCTCAAGAACTTCTAGGCCGATGGCCAGCGTTAACGAATAGGGAGGCAAGCGACGGTTGCGCCTTAGGCGAAAGATCAACGTTTCGAGGTCACGCCCAGGAATGTATTCCATCGCCAGGTAGAAGGCCCCCCCTTCATGACCTGCGTCCGTGAGCCGAGCGATGTTTTTGTGATGCAACAGGGCGGCCACCTCCGCTTCGCGGACGAAACGGCTGCCGACGATGGGATCTCGGGCCAAATGATCATGCAGTCGTTTGATCACACAAACTTCGTTGGACCCATTCTTTTGGGCCAAGAAGATCTCGGCCATCCCGCCCGCCGCCAGCTTGTCCAAGACTTCGTAGCGTCCCAAATTGGGTTTCGACGTGGGCTTTTTGGGGATGATGTCGGTCGAAACATAGGTATCGTCAGGGTCCTCGGTACGGCTCGCTTCTTCGTTTTCCGTGAGCCTCTTGGCATCTGGATCGGAAAGGACGTCGCTGCTCGAAACCAGCGGCAGCGAATCTAAGCCCAGAGGGTCCGCATTGTTTTGGTTCTCCGCGATGGTGCCTTCCTGGCTGGCCCTGAGAAGGTCGTCGGAATCCAGGCCCAGCTCCTTGAGGTCTGGAACGGACTCCGTCGGGAACGAGCGACCGGGCGGATCAAGGCCCAGGCCCTTTCTCGGGGTTTGGTCGCGTTGCGACATTTCACCTGAATAATAGGTCCCTTAGACCTGGGACAGAACTCCCTTCATCGGTTCGAAGCCGCGTTGGTCTTCCGACCAAGGACTTCGTAGACCTGTAAGGGCTGGTAGTGACTACGCATTTGCTGCAGCTCAAGCTTTTTGAGGCCGTAGAGTTCTTGGACGAGAATTCGGGTGGATTCCCCTATAAGGATCACACCAGGGGCCGCCGAGGCCTCGAGCCGTCGGGCGGTTGCCGGAGGGGTCCCCAAGGTTCCGTATTGGAGGCGCCGATCCGATCCGATGATTCCGGCCAGGACCCACCCGGTGTCGATACCGACGCGCAAGCGCATCGGGCCAATCTTAGGGAACCGCTTTTTGATGTCATCAAATGCGTCTCGCATTTCGAGGGCAGCCCCTACGGCTTTGGCTGCGTCGTTTCCGTAAGAAAAAGGTACCCCATAGGTGGCTTGAATGCCGGCGCCATCAAAGCGATCGATGGTGCCGCGGTGGTCAAAGATGATTTCCGACATCCGATCCAGATAGACATGCAGGAACCCCGAAACTTCTTCTGGTTTCAGCCGGCGGCACAGGCTCGCAAAACCTTGAATATCGCTGCTCGAAATCGTGGCGGTTTTGCCTTCGAGCTCGGTCCCCGGGCTAGGCGTATTGCGCGTACGGTTAAGAATGAGCTCGACGACGTCGGGCGATTGAAAGCGAGAGAGCACTTCACGCGCTAGGGCGTCGGACCGGTTCTCAGCCCGCTCAATGCCGAATGTTGACAGGTGGGCGATGGCGCTGAGCGCGTCCAGGTCGTGGTCTTGGAAGGCCGGTTTGGTGCGGGATAGGTAAATGACGTGCAATACCTTCTGGCCTTCGGATATGGGCACGCACAGCACAGAGGCGTGGTTTTTGAGGTCTTCTTCTGCCGGAAACCGCAAGTCTTCGGTGACATCATCGGTCTTGACCGGAAAGTTCTTCATGGTGACCCAGCGCACGACCTCCATCGAGATGGGGGTTTCGTCGAGTTCCCGTTTTCGGCTCCGATGGGCAATGACGGTGGGGCTTTCAGGCCCCGCGGTTCGAATGATAGCGGCTTGGTCTGTGGGGATTTCTTCAAAGACCAAGTTGAGGATTTCACGCAAGTAGCCGTCGACGCTGGTTGCAGAACCCAGTGCTTCGCTGGCTCGGTACACCAGGTGCAGTGCCCGGGTGGTCAGATCCTTGCCCCCGGACTGGACTCTTTGGATCTCGCTGACCAGCTCCGAGCGGCTCTCGGCCACGGAGCGGTAGCCTTCCGGGAGGTCTGGGGTTTTGGGTTGGTGGAGTTTAAGGTCCGTGATTTTCGCGCTGATGGCTCGGTGTTCGCCGGAGCCTTCGGATGATCGGACCACCCTGCGTGCTTCGCCTTTGGTGACGTCGTCGAAGGACTCAGGGGCGACGCCGATGGGCCCACGATGGAAGGTGAGTCGGAAATTGCCGATTCGGGCCAGATCGCCGTTTCTGAGAACGCGGGTCGTGACCCGTTCTCCATTGACCCACGAACCGTTGTGCGAGCCGAGATCTTGTAGGGTTGCCCTGCCTTCGAAATAGGTAATGCGCGCGTGCTGTCGGCTGACCAAATCACCCAAAAGGATGACGTCGTTGGCTGGCAGCCTACCGAACGAAGTGATGCCCTCTCGGAGTTGGAGCCGCGTTCCTTCGTGTCCCGGCCCATCAAGAACGATGTGGGCGGCGTAATGTTCTCGATTGCGCACAGTATCGGTTCCCGTATGGTGACGCATGATCTAGCATCCGCCCCTGTGGGCTCGGACCGGTTGCAATTTCTAACACTAGGTTTGGCGTGGCGAAAGTGCTGTTCGACGATGATGATCGTGTCGGTCCTTATCCTCCCGTGTGGGTGGATCTGCGCCGCCGAGAATCAGGTCATCAATCTGGAGCGTCGACAAGATCTTGCCCTGGTGTTCTATTCGCCGACCCGCAAGGTTGCGACGGGCACCGCGCGGTTGTTTGCAGGCCACGTCGATCGGGTGCTTCGCACCTACACGGACCTTCAGGTGGTGGACATCGACGACCCTACGATTGGGCGTTGCGTGGAGGGTGAGGGCAGGGGCCCGTTGGCCTGTTTCGTTGAAGCCGCGGTCCCCGCATACAACATCGCACACCTGAGGCGGCGCGATGGGGGCGCGAAGACTTGGCGTGAGGTCCGGCATGGGCAGCTCCAAGATGGGACCTTTGCCCGCTTCTTGTTGGTTTTGTCGGTTTCAGAGATCGAGGCCGGTCAGGATCAAGTGACCGCGTTTCTTGTGGATACCCTTCTCGCGCTGCGGTCCATTCACGAGGCTCGGCTGCGTGCACCCGATAACCCTGACCTTTGGGCGCAGGTTGAGGACCAGATTGCCGAGCACGCGGTGGTGGCCAGGCCTGAACCGGCCGTCGTCGCCGACGAGGACGCCGTGAAAACGTATATCGCGCGCATTTTCGAGCAGGATTTTTTGCCCCCCCTTCGTGATGCGGGGCACTGGGCCGTGTACGGAGACGTTGTGCTCGAGGCGCTATCGCTGGGGACTGAGATTGAGCTCGATCAACGGCCGGTGGGCGCCGCGCGTGGCGGTACGGTTCAGCTGAGGGGGGTGCGTCAAGGCCGTCGCCTATTGAGACTGAAACGGGCAGGGTACCACGATTTTGAAAGGGTACTGGACGTGTCCAAAGGCGACCGGTCGGTGGTGCGTGCCCATTTTCAGCCTTTGCCCAAGACATCCACATTGCGCAAGACGCTGTTCTGGGGTGGTCTTGGTCTGGTGGCCGTGGGGGCTGGTGTCCTTTCCTATGGTGTCTTCAGATCCGGCCCCACGCGGGTGTGTCTCGGTTCTTCCGGTGATTGCAGCAGTGCGCCGTTCACGCGTTTTGGCGGGGCGTCTCCAGGACCGGTGGGGACCGGCCTCCCCGCGGCGCCCCTCGGGTACAGCACCATGGGTATGGGGGCGGCCTTTACGCTCGGATCACACTTCCTCGGTGAACCCGAAGACCCGCCCTGGATTGCCCTGGCGGCGGGGGTGGCCACCTTTGGTTTGAGTCTTGGTCTGAGTATGGCCCTGAACCCTCGCTGAACAATAGGGGCTCGCCCAGGAACACCGTGGTTGACACTGTCCGAACAAACGGGGGACACGAAGCACGCTTGGTTTGGCTGTTTCGCCGCTTGCGCTGAGCGAGCGGCGAGGGAATGGGCCGTATCGGCCGATTCTTCGGGAAGTCGGTTAAAATCCGACGCGGGCCCGCCACTGTGAGCAGATGTGTCTAGAGCCGATGGTCATCGGCCCCAAGGCACAATCTTCGCCATGAAGCCACTCGCCTGAGGCGGGGAAGGCGGCGAAGATGGGCAAGGATTGGCCTCTGCAAGCCAGGACACCGACCCAACCGGGCGGGGTTCAGTTTGAACCCCACTAAACAGAAACGTCTAAGTTCCTGTTTAAGCTGTTCCTCCTCGGGGATCGGGAGGGAGGTTGGATGTCTCATCACGATTGTTTCATCGCCGTCTGTCTGTTGGTCTTGGGGCTTTGTCCCTTAGGGGCACGGGGCCAAACTGAGTCCTCGGAAGATGCCCCCGAAGAACCTGAAGCCTGGGAGGTTTATGAAGACCCAGACTACCGGATCGAGGTTCGGGACCGAGCTGAAGCCCTTTCGGATCGGGACCCGACGTTGCCGATATCCCAAATCCCAGAGCGGGCGCTGGTTCGGGCTCAGCGACGGGGCGAACAAATCAGCGAGCTGGTGGACGCGGCGGCGGGTGCGCGGATTTTGCAGCTCGGTGGCCCGGTCAGCGATCGTCATCTCACGATTCATGGGGGCACCCCGGCTCAGGCGCTGGTGATTTTAGACGGATTGGCGCTGAGCTCGCCGTTTGCGACCGGGTTTGATCTCGATCTCATTCCGCTTGATTGGGTTTCGTCCATCGAACTTGTGCATGGGGGGAGCGCCGCGCTGCTCGGTGATGGCGCTTTGACTGGGGCGCTTGTCATTCGGAGTCGACGCCCCGGAGGCAAAAAAGAATCCGCCTCCCTCAGCTATGGGTCTTTGGGATTCACGCGGGTTTCGGCCCGGATGCTCTCGGACCGATTTGCCGTAGGCGCACGACTGGAGCGGACCGATGGGGATTTTAGGTACACCTCGTCCATTTTTGGCCTCGAAGACGTGGATGAAGTGCGTGACAACAACGATGCCAGGCGAGCGTCCATGAACCTGCGTATGGAGCAGCCCCTGGGTGCAACCCGCCTCAATCTATACGGTGCGCTCTCTCTTCGGGAGGCGGGTGTGCCGGGTTTAGAGACTCAAGAAAACCAAGTGGCGCGGGAAGCGAGAAACCAAGCGTACATTCGTTCCGAATGGGTCATTCCGTTGCCACGTTTACCGCGGGCCAAGTTGTCATGGGGTGCGAGCGCATCCTTTTTGGACATCGCCTATGAGGATCCCAGCCTCTTTCGTGAGTCCGACACCACATTTTTCGTGTTGTCGACCGACGCCCGTTTGAGTCTGCTGGTTGCTGAGACCCATAGCCTTCGCACAAGCGTGGAAGGCTCCGTTGAACGTTCCCGGTCGACCGAGCACGGTCAGCCTCAGCGGCTGCGTTCCTCGGTCAGCGTTTCCGATGAAGTGTGGCTTGATGCTTGGACTTTGTTTTTCGCACTTCGTGCTCAGGCCTTGACGGATCAGCCGGCGCAGCTGTTGCCGCGTCTCGGTTTTCGCGTGGATCCGGGCTTTGGGTTGACCTTGAGCATGGCCTTTGGGCGATCGATTCGAAGTCCAACGCTGGACGAACTTTACCATCCGAGCGAGGCCGGGTTTTCCGGAAACCCAGACCTCGTACCCGAACAGGCGTGGGAGCTTCAGGGAACGTTGAAGATGGAGTTGGACCTCTTTCAGGTGGCGCTGTCGATGTTTGTACGGGCGATGGACGACACCATTCTTTACCTCAACCGCAACGCCTTTGTGGTCCGTCCAGAGAACGTGGGCGCCTCACGGGGCATGGGCGGGGATCTCGAGCTTGGTTTCGAGGACAAAGTGGCAGGTGTCGTGTTTTCTGGGAGCGCTTCGCTCGGCCTATTGTTTTCTGAGCTCGACGTGACCGGGGACCGGGTGCCGACCGAGCCCCGATGGCATGCGGCGATGCAGGCCGGCCTGGGTTACGGCGCATGGGAGTGGTTTTCGGAGTTGCGCATGGTAGGGCCGACCACCACCCATTTGCGTTCCAGTCCTGAGACCCGTGTTCCGACTTATCTTCGATGGGATTCCGGGCTGACGTTCAGGCCTTTTTCTTTTTTGACAACTTCGCTTCGGGTCTTGAATCTCTTGGATCGGCGTACCTTGCGCTCACTCCAAAAGATTCCTCTGCCAGGTCGGTTTGTGATGTTCACCCTCGAGCTCAGTACTGAAGCGCGAGACTCTGCTTTGGCGACTACCCACGCACCTCGTGCCGAGTTGGGGGCTTCCTGACCATGGGTGCCACCTGCCATAAGTTGGAAACGCGCACGCAGTCTTGGTCGCTTGTGTTGACCTTGAGTTTGATGGCCTGCTCTGGGGATGGAGGGCCTTCTTCGGTTGCCGAAGAAGGCATACCGTCGCCAGAGGGCATGCGTCTGGAGCGCATGTTTACAGTTTTCGTCGAGGGCCAGGCGCCCTCCAAACGCGGATTGTTTGGGGGTTTCGATGGGGCGGTGACCTCGTCTCAGTCGGTTCGACTCGAAGACGGCGCCGGCCAGATCTTGGGTCGCGCTGTGGGGGACGCCCATGGCCGACTTGAGCTTCGTTTTGATCCGCCCCCAGAGAACGTAGTCTATCTTGCGATAGACAGCCCAGAGCCAGAACGCATCCCTTTTCGGATTCGCGACGCCGCCCGCGCGCGTGAGGCGGCGGTGGCCTCGGCTGTCGGTGGCGCCGGAAGCGTGCCCAACGATCTGGTGATTGTCGGTGGGCCGGGGCAGGCCCGCGGGGTGCTGGTGCGTTCGGGAGACAACGCGGTCAGCATTTTTGATCTCGAGCGTGGGTTGAATTCCGGTGTCTTGGGTATCCGGCTTCCGACGACCGAAGACGGTCGGGTCTCGGCTCATCCTTGGTTCGTGGCGCCGCTTGAAGACGAGGCGCTCAAGGTTTTTGTGACGGCCTGGAATCAGCGACGTGTCTACCTGCTCGACCTCATCAACCAGAAAGTCGATGCCACCATCGAGTTGGATGATGAGGTCGTGCTTGATGAGCCTTTTGTCTTGCCTCGACCCGTTGATGTGGACGGCGACGGTCAGGACGAGACGTCGGTCACCCGTTTTGTTCCGAGCACGCCCCAGGCCGCTGTGGTGCACGCCGGTCGTTTGGTGGTCACTTGGACAAGCGTTCTTCTCGCAGCGGCGGAATCGTCACCGGTGTATCTTCCCGGGGTTGTGGCCCTTTGGGATCTGGCAGACCTGAACGCTCCGCCCGTTCTTCGGGTTCTTCCCGCGCTGAACCCTCAAGAAGTTCGCCCCTTCGACGACCATCGGGTCCTGGTGGTTTCGACGGGAAGGCTCGATGGCTCCGTTTCCCCGGTTCGAGTGCGCTCTCCGGGCGCCGTTCACGTGATTGACCTTCGGGACGATCGAGTCGTGGACACTTTCTTATTTCCGGACTTTGGCCCGGGCACGGCCATGGTCCAAGCCGGTGGCCTTTGGGTGGGCTCGTTGGTGAAGGGCGTGCTTCGTCGCATCGATCTTGCCTATCGCCAAGATGTCCAGGATTTTCGTTTTGAACAACTTTCCTGTCGATAGCCTGTTTCGGATGGTCGATCTCGGTGGCGGCCTTTTGGGTGTGCCGTCGTTCAATACCGATCAATTGTACATTGTGGACGCTCGCAGGGGCATGGTCTCTCCACCGCCATTTTATGCCCCACTCAAGGTCGGTGCCGGTCCGCCGGTCTTGGATGGCCTGCAGGTTGTCGTCCCAAAGGCCGGGTCGCCCGGGCGTCGATTTCGTCGGCCCGGACCTGTATGTGCTCTTTGGTCTCGCTTCGCGGGTCGTGCCCGTTGAGCTTCGAAAGATTTTGGGACCATGAAACGCATGATGCCGATGCTCTTGGCGGGGCGTTGCAACGCTTCTTTGGGCATGCCCGCGACCCTTGCTCGCCGACGAGGGGACCAAGCTTGATGGGTTGACCCGTCTTTGGGACGAGGCACCCAGCGTACGGGCGCAGTTTCTGCCCGGGGCTTCTCCTCCGAAGACCGTCCCGAAGCGGGTCGTGACGGTTGCGCCGAGCGTGACGGAATTTGTGTTTGCGCTCGGAGCCGGCCCGACGGTGGTGGGGGTGACCCGTTACGATGACTTTCCCGAAGCGGTGCGTTCTTTGCCCAAGGTCGGAGGGTTTCTCGACCCCAACCCCGAAGCGATTCTCGCGCTTCGGCCGGATTTGGTTGTGGCCGTTCCGAATTCGGGCAATCGCCCATTGCTTGCGCGTGTGGCTCGGCTGGGCGTCCCGGTGTTGGTTGTGCCAGGCAACACCTTGAGTGATGTGTTTCACGGGCTTCGAAGCATTGCCGAGGCCTTGGCCAAGAAGAAAGAGGGCGTACGCTTGGAGCGTTCGATCAAGTCCGGCCTCCGTGCCATTCAAAAACGGGTCACGTTGGCCGCGCGGCCGAGCGTCGCCTTTGTCTATGGATGGAATCCGTTGATACTCGCCGGCCCGAAGAGTTTTGCCGGAACGCTTCTTGATGTGGTTCGCGCGCGCAACATTGTTCAAGAGGGCCCGCCCTATCCCCACTATTCGGTCGAGGGCCTCATCGCCCAAGCCCCCGAAGTGATTCTCGATGCATCGGACATGGAAACCGTCGATACGCCGGTTAGCCGACCGGGCTGGAAACATGTTCCTGCGGTGCGCAATCGGCGCGTCCATCCGATTCGCTTCAGTGGATTGTTGCGCCCCGGGCCTCGGATTGCGCGTGGCGCGAAAGCCCTTGCGAGACTTCTCCACCCCGGCCTGGCGGCCGGTGAGGGCGTTCCCCCTCAAAGGCCCGGGCGCCAAAAGGCAAAATAAATCAGGGAATACCATGCGGAGTGGCCGCAACACCACCTCCAAACGGACCCGAAGCGCCTCTTCCAGGACCCCGGTGAGGATTTTGGCTTCACGGCGGGCGTTCGGGACCTATATTCGATGTATGTTGGGTTCTTTGAGGATTGCGACCGTCCGGGGTATCCCCGTACGTCTTCACTTTTCGCTGCTCATTCTGATGGTGGTGCTGACCGTTCACTATGGGTGGATGGGTTTACCCATTGGGGTTCTTCTGTTTTCGTCGATTGCCCTGCATGAGCTTGGACATTCGGTTGTCGCCCAGCGCTTTGGCATTCCGATCGCGGGGATCAACCTGCATCTTCTCGGGGGAACCGCGGTCATGACCGAGACGCCCAGGAGCCCCCGCGTCGAGATTCTCATTGCGCTCGCCGGGCCCGCCGTCTCGCTGGTGTTGGCCATTGGATTCGGGGCCGCGGCGGCCGTCTTTGGGGGGTTTGCGGGTGTGGTTCAGCCCAGCTGGACGGGCATCTTAGGCATTGCCAGCGCGGTCAACCTGGTGATGGCAGTCTTCAATCTCATCCCCGCGCTTCCTATGGATGGCGGTCGGGTTTTGAGAGCCGCGCTCGCGACGCGGTTAGGGCACCTTCGCGCGACGCGGATTTCTGCGCGGGTCGCGAGGGGTATTGCGGTTGCGATGATGCTTGGCGGAGTATTGGGCGCCGGTTGGCAGTTGATGATGGTGGGCGGTTTTGTGTTTCTGATGGCGGGCCAAGAAGAACGGTTGGCCGTGGTGCGCGGTCGTGGTTCCCCGTTTGTACCACCCATCTTTGCGGGTCCGGGGCCCGTGATCGATGTCACCCCAAGGTCTTCTTCGGGGCCAGCCTCGTTCCAGGACCCGCCGAGCGTCGATTCGGTGCGTGTCGTGTTTGTACCGGTGCCATCGCCCCGAGAACGATGATCGTCGCCTGGTCTTTACTGGTGGGTGACGTCGGTTCCCGGGGGTGGGGTAAAGTTGAAGTGGGTGTCGTCCATGCTCTTGTTGAGTTTGATGTTCCGAAACTTGAAGTGGTTTGTGTTGCCGGTCGTTTCGTAGAGAATGGATTCCACCACAACACGTAACTTCGGGTCGTAGACCAAGACAAGTTGACGGTAAGTTGCGTCTTGTTTGGGCACCAGGGTGAGTGCCTGATGGCCTTTTTTCATCTTGAGGGTTTTAGGAGGCTTGTTGCTGGTATCAAAAGTATCCTGAAGCCGGCCGTCACCCCACAAAAACTTAAGCGATTTGTTGAACCTCGAGGCCTGAAAATCAGGGCTGATGATGACCTGCGCTTCCTCGGGCTCGTAAACCCACAACTTTTTTCCATCGGAAACGAAGAGTTTCTGGATCGGCTTTTGGTAGTCCCAACGCATTTTCCCTGGTTTTTTGAGTTTCAGCGTTCCGCGGGATTCCGTGGTTTTGCTGAGCGCGACCCGACTGTAGATCTGTATAAAATCGGCTTCGAAGTCGGTCATGCCCTCGTAAAAGCGCTGAATAGCTTGGACCAGAGGCCCCGGCCGAGATTGTTTTTTGGGCTTGGCTGAGGGGCGTGCTTTGGCCGGACCACTGGTTGGCTTGCCGCGGGCGATTTCTTTGGTGGGCTTTGTGGGCGCTGCTGCGGCGACCAGGAAAACACATGCCAGGGATTTGAAGAGCACCATGAAACCTTCCTTTGGGACGAGCGAGCACCACAGATGATGCAATGAGGGAGCTCGCAGGGTCCTATAGAGCACGTCAAGCCCGAATGCTTCTCGTCGGCGCGTGCGGTCCCGAGATTTTTTTGTGGGTGAGGATGCCATAGCCGGGTTTCACCCCAAGGTTTTCGCAGGCTGCTTTTTTGACCCGATCCGGGGACGGTCGCATGCTGGCTCGGTCGAGAGCGCCGGAGCGATGACAAAGACAGCCCGAGGAAAAAGATCAAAAAAACGGCAGGACGAAGAACCCTTGGATACCCCCTCGGGACTCTACGCGGGCGAGGTGCGCCTTCACCATCGTGGTGTGGAAGCGCTCGGAATTGTGATCTTGGTCATCTCCTTGGGGCTTTGTTTCGCCCTGTTTTCCTTTGATCCACAGGACCCCTCGGGAAGTCGCAATCTCGTTGGACCGGTCGGTATTCAAATCGCGCACGCGTTTTTGGGTGCCCTCGGGATGGTCGGTTACCTCGCGGGCCTTTGGTGTGTGGGTTTTGCGGTGACCGTGGTGATGGGGAGAAGCACCTGGCCTTCGCTGCTCTATATCGTCTCGTTCATCGGCATCATGCTGTCCTTGGCGGTTCTTGCGGAGCTCCTTTTCGGCAGCCACCCATCCTTGGGTCACCCTGCAGGAGGTGTGGTGGGTATGGGCGTCACCGGTCTTTTGCGACAGGCCTTTGGGCCCTTGGGGGCAGCTTTGGCTGCGATGGGTGGCCTCCTACTGGGCGTTCTTGGGAGTTCCAACGTTTCCTTGGGGCGGGCTTTTCGTGCCCTCGCAGATTCCTTGGGTTGGTGCTCACGGGCGCTTTTTGGACGGGCACGTGTTTGGTGTGTTGCGCGAGAGGCCGAGCGCTCGCGCGAGGAAGAACTTGTTGCCGCCGCCCGCCAGCGCCGGACGGACGAGCAGAAAAAGCGCGACGAACGAGAAGAACGGCTCCAGGCCAAGCTCGAAGAAAAGACCCGGGCGGCGGTCCTGCGGGCAGGCCAAAAAGCGGAGGAGCGTGCACTGAAGAAGATTGCCGCCGAAGATGCGAAGATTCGTATCGAACGGCGCCAAGAGGAAGCGGAGCTTTTGGGTCTTGAGTCGCCACCAGACCCGGACGCCGAAGCCTCGGGCGATGCGCCGCCGCAAGAGGCCAAGACGGAAGGGGATAGAGACAGCGACTTACCCGCTGAAGAGCTTGCCCTCGGCATTCCTGGTCCTGCTGCCGAACCAGAGATCATCATCAGAGACTCCTTTTTGGGGGACGACCCAGACGAAGGGGACGCTCTGGAGGCCGCGGATGTGCTTGATGAAATCTTACGCGCCCCTGCTCGGCCCTCACAGGACGGTTCAGAGTTCGTGGAGGTGGATGCCAAGCCCGGCGCGCGCCGAGGTTCCGACCCTGGCGCCCGTGCGGAAGAAGCTCAGCCGGAGGATGCTGAAGCCGCAGACCATGGGCCCCTCATTCATCCCCGAAAAGTGTCTGAGGAGTCCCTCAATGATGTCGACGAAGGGCGTCAGCTGGCGCTTCTGCCCAAACCCCAAAGTTACGAGATCCCCCAAAGTTATGAGATCCCCGGCCTGAGTCTTCTCGATTACGAGCATGAGGGCCCAGATCCGGTGGATGGATTCGAGCTCCGTACCCGGGCCAGCCGGCTGGAAGAAAAACTGAAGACCTATGGTGTTGAGGGCAAAGTTACGTCTATTCGCCCGGGACCGGTGGTCACCACCTATGAGTACCAGCCTGCTCCGGGGGTTAAAGTTTCGAAGATTGCAAACCTTTCCGACGATATCGCCATGTCGATGGAGGCGCTCAGGGTGCGCATCGTTGCGCCCATTCCGGGGCGAGGCGTTGTGGGGATTGAGCTCCCCAACGATCATCGTGAAAACGTGTATCTCAAAGAATTGGTCGCACACGATCGTTTTAAGCGTTCCAAGTCTTTGCTGACCCTCGCTCTAGGCAAGGACGCCGAAGGAGAGCCTCATTTTGGCGACCTTCGGTCTATGCCCCATCTTTTGCTCGCAGGCACCACGGGCTCGGGAAAGTCCGTCAGCATCAACACCATGATTCTTTCCATCTTGTACAAGGCGACGCCGGACCAAGTGAAGTTCATCATGGTCGACCCGAAAATGCTGGAGTTGTCTCTTTACCAGGACATCCCGCATCTTTTGTTGCCGGTCGTGACCGATCCCCGCAAAGCTTCGGTGGCGCTCAAGTGGGCCGTCGACGAAATGGAGCGACGCTACCAGCTGCTTTCAGATCTCAAGGTTCGCGACATCGATGGTTTCAACAAGCGTCTCGACAAGCTGCGCAAAGAGCGCGAGGCAAAGGCCGAAACGGTCCTCGAGGACGAAGCGCCAGGAGAGGGCGCATCTGAGTCTGAAGAAGCCGTATCCAAAAAGCCGAAGAGTTTCCGTGATCCTTGGCCAGGAGAAGAGCTTCCGGACCGACTTCCGTACATCGTGGTTCTCATCGATGAGTTCGCAGATCTGATGTGTGTTGCGCCCCGTGACGTTGAGGCCTCTGTCCAGCGTTTGGCCCAAAAGGCGAGGGCGGCGGGAATCCACGTCCTCTTGGCGACGCAGCGTCCTTCGACCGATGTGATCACGGGCGTCATCAAAAACAACTTCCCGTCTCGTATTTCCTTTCGGGTGGCGTCGCGGCACGACAGCGCGACCATCTTGAATGCGCCGGGCGGCGAAAACCTCTTGGGCATGGGCGACAGTCTGTTTCTCAGCGTAGATTCTCCCAACCCGCTCAGGGTCCACGGCGCGTTTGTCTCTGAAACCGAGGTCGAACGTGTTGTTGAGTTCTGGAAGAGCCAGGCGAAGCCGAAGTACGACCCCAACATTCTCAAGCGGCAAGAAGCCGAAGGCGAAGGTGATGAACCGCCCGCTGAGGTCGACGAAATGTACGACCGGGCGGTGAATATCGTGCTCGAGACCCGCCGCGCATCGATTTCGATGGTTCAACGTCGGCTGCGGGTGGGGTACAACCGGGCGGCGCGGATGGTCGAGATGATGGAGGCCGAGGGGGTGGTTGGTCCCGCGAGCGGGCCCAAGGGCGAGCGCGAAGTGTTGGTGCGGTCCCCAGCGGATGATTTGGGATGAATGCGTCTTGAGTCCTCGATCCTGAGGCTTCAAAATGACCGAATTATGGGGTAATCACGAGTATCGGAGACCCACGGGTGCGCATCGGTGCGGGTCCGTCTTCCTTTTGTCGCTGCCCACGTGGCATGGCTTCAGCGTGTCATGCCCAATGGTGCCTGCTCTCGACCGAAGGACTGGCTAGAAAAGAGACACCGTGGCGCCGCGCAAGGATACAGAGAAGGGCCGGAGGATCGCCAGGTCGGGGACCAAGAAGATCCGTGGGACCGATGACGATAAAGCCACCGATCCCGAAATCCCGCAAATCGATCCGCGTATCGGGACCAGGCTGGTAGGCCGCTACGACATCGAGCGTCTCATTGGTCGTGGGGGCATGGGGCGCGTTTACCGCGCCCAGCAGCTTATGCTCAACCGGCCGGTGGCCGTGAAGTTCTTGAACCCCGAGTTCCAGCGAAAAGACCGTCAGTTCGTACAAAGATTTTTTCTTGAAGCGGCGTCTGCGGCGCGCCTGGGGCACCCCAACACGATCACCGTTTTCGAGTACGGAGAGACCGACGCAGGCGAGCTTTTCATCGTGATGGAGTATCTCGAAGGGCGGCCCCTTTCTTGGGTGATTCGCGACGAAGGTCCATTTTTGGCGGAACGAACGGTGCAGATCTCGGTGCAAATTTGTCGAGCTCTCAGGGAAGCCCATTCCAAAGGAATCATCCATCGAGACCTCAAACCCGGGAACATCTTGATTGAGCGCCGCGACGATGCCGACTTTGTGAAGGTGCTTGACTTCGGGTTGGTGAAGCTTTTCACGCCGAAGGGCGAGGGCCAGGGCAACGAGGTCTTCCAGCCCGGCGGTGCTTTTGCCCAGGATCTGACTCGCGCCGGCATGTTCTTGGGTTCGCCTAAGTTCATGTCGCCCGAGCAGATTCAACACCGAAGCCTTGATCCGCGGACCGACATCTACTCGCTCGGCATTTTGATGTACCACATGACGGTCGGTTCACCACCGTTCATGGGGAGCTCAGGTGTTGAGGTCATTTTTCAGCACATCAATGAGCCCGTACCGAGTATGGCGTCGAGGGGGGTCAAAGACGTCCCCGAACAACTCGAAGCGCTCATCCGAAAGTGCTTGGCCAAGGCAAGAGAAGACCGTTTTTCTTCCATGGGCGAACTTTTGGATGAGTTTAAGCACGTTGCCGTGCAGTTGGTTTCGGTGAGTTCTTCCATCGACTCTCTTTTGTCGAGTGGTGATTTGGCGCGGCTCAGCGAGCTTCCCGGAAGGGGTGAATCGGCGGCCGATCAAAAAAACATGCCTGCCCCGACGGTTCGAACCTTGTCCTCGTTGGGTACCCAGACCAAGCGCAGCATTGCGGCGCAGCTGCCGATGGCGGCCTTGATCATCTTTTCTGCGCTGGTCGTGGGACTTGGTTTCATTGGGTACATGATTTCTGGTGGTTCGACGGGGACGGTTGTTCCCGTTGACGTGAAGCCCTCTCTTGCACCGGTCAAAAAGGCGAAGACTCGGATCCTTTTGGGCTCCGAACCCAGTGGGGTTCAGGTATTCGAGGACGATCAGCCCTTGGGGGTCACGCCCATGAATTTTGAGCGAGACCGCTCCGACAAGGCTCACATTTTCCGCTTTCGTGCGCGTGGGTATGAGGATGTGGTTCGGCGGGTGCGCTTTGATCGCGAGACCATTCGGCTTCAAGTCGCACTCCCCCCAAAGCCGCCGAGCCCCAAAGCGGACTCCAAAGCGGACCCAGGTTACAAAGACAATCCCTACTGAACACCACTACACGGGGTGTTTTTCGCCGAAAATCGCGTGCAAGTCTCACGACGTTCTTGAGCTCACTTTGGAGGGTTGAAGTCGTATGGTGACGCCGAGGCAGGTCAAAGTCCTGGGCGTCGCGATTTCTGCCTGACCGTACTAGGATGCGACACGTGTCTTGCCTACCTATCCGCCGAGGTGTGCCCCGGGCATTGCTCGGGAGCCTACTTGTTCTTGTCGTGGTTCCTGAGGCTCTGGCCGACACCAAGGCGGAGGCGAGGCGGTACTTTACCCGGGGCATGGTTTTGATCGAGCAGGAGCAGTACCCCCGAGGTATCGCACTTCTCAAAAAAGCCTATGCGGTTCGCCCCCACCCGTCGGTTCTGTTCAACATGGGGCGGGCCTACGCGGCCATGGGGGCTCTGGAGGACGCGATTCGCCATCTGGAAGGTTATGTCGATGCCGATCCTCCGGACGTTGAGGAAGTTCGTTCGACCATCGAGGCCCTCAGGAAGCGGCACAAGCTTCGATTGATGGTGGATGAGGGGATGAATGCCATCCGTTCGCGAAAATTCCTAGAGGGCGCCGCCCTGTTGGAGCGTGCCTACGCGGTGAGGCCACACGCAAACATCCTCTACAACATGGCCCGGGCCTACGAGGAGGCGGGGCAGCTGAGGCGGGCTTTGAAACGCTATCGGCGTTATCTCAAGGCATCGCCCAAGGATACCAAAGAGGTCCGCGGGCGCATTCTAAGCCTGAAAAAGACGCTCAAGAAAAGAGATACGCCGAAAACGCGTGTGGCTTCGGGGCGGCCAAAGCGTTCTGGCTCCGTATCGCGAGATGAGCCCCAGCGCTCTGAGCCTTCTATCCTGCTCGATGACACCTGGGTTGCACGGATTGCCGAGGCGATGGTCGAGCGACTCAAAACGGAGGGGGTCGTGTCTGGGCCCGAGCCGCTTGCAACCCTCAAGGAGCCTTCGGACCGCAAAAAAAGGCCCCTTTCAGGGGAGGGGGGCCTCGACGAAGGCTCGGAGGTGCCGCCTGGACTGCAGCCCCCGGTCAAGGCACCCAAAGGGCTGACATCCACAGACTTGAGTATGGCTCCAGTGGCGGTTGGTCTGGGGCTTGGGGCCAAGACGTCCGAAGCGTACGAGGAGGTGGTCGTGACCGCTTCGAGGAGAGCCCAGTCTCCGCTGGACGCCCCGAATGCGGTCACGATTCTTACCGACGAAGACATTCGCCTCTCCGGCGTCCAGTCGATTCCGGATCTCCTAAGACGGGTTCCAGGAATGGACGTGATGGCCATGTCCTATTCCGATCACAACGTTTCCATGCGTGGTTTCAATCGCAGGATTGCAAACAAGATCTTGGTTCTGATCGATGGGCGTACCGCGTATCGCGATTTTCTTGGGGTTGTGACTTGGCACGCTTTAACCATTGATCTGATGGATATCGATCGCATTGAGGTTGTTCGAGGGCCCGGGTCGGCGATTTACGGCGCTTACGCCTATACCGGTATTGTCAACATCATCACCAAACGGCCCGACCAGATTGGTGGTTCCGTAGGTCGAATCCAGGGCGGCAACGGGAAGTCTTTATCGGCGAGCTATCAGTATGGAAAGCGTTCTGGGCCCTTAGGGGTTCGCGCGAGTGTGGGCTACACCCGCGGAGACAAATTCGAGCTGGAGTTTGATCCGGCGCGGGTGGACTACACCACCGACTCCAAAAACCCAAATCGGTCCATTGAGCATATTCGTGCCGATGTGACCACCGAGTACGATCTCAGGTCTGATGGGGGTGTTCTTTTCTTGGGTGGTGGATTGAGATCGGGAACCGTAGAACTCTACGGCGTGGCCGCGCTTCGAAATCAAGAAACGGACGGTCGTGATTTTAACCTACGGGGTGGTTACCGGGGCAAGCTGTTCAGCCTACTTGGGTTTTGGAACGTCGTTCGCTCTGATTCTACGCCGCAGTTTTTTCGAACCGGTCTAGATGACTTAGGGAGCACCGTCCATGCCGATCTGGTTGGCGTGGAGGCGGTTTTGACTCCGGAGTTTCGTTTGTTGGGGGAGCACGCGCTTACCATGGGTGCCCAGTACCGGTTCAAGTTTATCAACTGGGACTATTTGGACGACACGCACAGCGAGGACCATATCGCAGTGTTTTTTCAAGACAGCTGGGTCCTTTCCAAAAGCTGGAGCGTCATCGCCAGTGGACGGCTGGATCTCCATCCGATCATTGGGCCGCTGGCTTCGCCCAGGGTTGCGCTCATCTACAAACCCACACCTGTTCAGGCCATTCGTTTGTCTTTTGGTACTGCCTTTCGTGAACCCACCTTGGCAGAGACCTATCTCGATTTGTCTGCGAGCACCGACGTGGCAAGCGTCGCGGTGACGCTCAAAGGGGGACAAGAGGATCTGGAGCCGGAGAACATCGTGACGGTGGACCTAGGTTACCGGCTCCAAACCGAATTTGGCGAGTTCGAAGCGGTCGGTTACATGAATCGCATCAGCAATTTGATCACCAGGAGTCCTCTACGAATCGCGGGTACGGAAGAGCCCTTTCGTGAACAGACACGCAACTTCGTGGGGGCTGTTTCCTTGTATGAAAACGAGTCCCGAAAATTTTTGGCACTCGGAAGCGAACTATCGACTCGGCTCTATCCCCTGGACGGAATAGATTTGGGGGCCAGCTATGCCTTTCAGTACATTTTCGACGCATCAACCGGTGACCGTTTTACCGATTCGCCTCTGCACAAAGTCACGCTTTGGGGGCAGCTACGGACGGAGTTGGGAATAGACGCGAGTCTGTCCTTTCATTATGTTTCAAGTCAAAACTGGGTAGAGCCGAGCTTTGATCCCAACGACCCGAGCGGTTTCAATACCGATCCTCTTTTGGTCGACGACTCTTTGGTGATTATTGGGCGAATTGCCTACCGGCTCTTTGAAGATCGTCTTGAGTTGGCCCTCTCGGGTACCAACTTGCTGGATTTTGGAGAGCACCGGCATCGAGAACATCCTTTTGCGAACCATGTGGAGGCCCGTGTGACGGGTTCAATGACAGCTCGGTTCTAAGCGGTGACAGTGATGGCTAAAAGACAGTTCGCTTCGTGGGTGATGTTTGCAATCGGGTTGGTCGTGGCCTGCGGTGAGCCGAGCATCAGTGAGTTTCAGCCGAGGGCGGGGCTCATCACCGGAACATTGATCTACCAAACGAAACCTCCAGATTCGGCGGTTTGTCAGAACGAGTCACCGAGGGGCAACGTGGTTCTGTTGCTTTTTCGGACCGATGATCTGCCGCCGCCCTTGGGAACGGGGGGGCCCGTGAACGTGGTCGTTGTTCCTGAGCGCGAGCTTTTCGGAGGTGTGTCACAGGGGGCTGTGGGCCCTTCGGTGGCGCCGTTTACCATCCCCGCGGTTCCCGCGGGTGACTATCAGATTCGCGCGTTCTTAGACGTCGATGGGGACTTCCACCCGAACGTGAGTCTGTTGTCGCAACCGACTGCCGGTGATGTGAGCGGCGGCTATGTGGACTCGTCAGGGCAGTTTGTCCGCGTTCGGGTTGAGAACGATGTGGTGAGCGCGCAGCTAAGCGTCCGCCTTGGGGTTCCGGTACCCAAGGAACGACCCGCTTTTGCGATGACTTCCACCACAACTTTTGATTTGCCGTTGAGGGCAACAGATCGGTTGCTTCTTGAAAGCCATGTGATTCAGGGGAACCATGTTCGCTTCGACCCCGCCTGCACATTTTTCTTGGTCCGTTTCGTGGATGAGAACAACGACGGCACCCCAGATGATCAAGATCGTGATGGCTTGCCTGACATCTATCCTCGGGTGTTGCTGCGCCGGCTCGCCGACGACGACGACAAACGAAACATCGTGGTCCCCGCCCGAGTCGATCCTGCGCCTTTTCTGGACGCTCTTTCCCAAAGACCCACTGGAGTACCCGCTGCCCGGGTGGAGCTTGTGATCTCTTCGGGTGCCCAACAGGTCACCGAAGACGGGCCTAGGCCGCTTTCCTCGATTCCTCCCGGCCGCTACGAGACGCTTGTGGTCTCGGCGACCGGCCAGACCTGGCAAGTCCCCAACAACTTGAACCAGGTCGAATCCGCCTCTCCCGCCGATCGGTCGCAATCGGCCACCGTTGTTTTCCGGGACGAGTGAGACGCTCCACGGCTTCTTCCCTCTTTGAAGTCCATCGCTTGAGCCGCTGCGGTCGTCGAGCGGGATTGACTGCATCATAGGGGTTGACCGCGGTCCGCCGCTTGGCCGCGCCCTGCGGGCGCGGGATGAAGTCGCGTATTACCCTATGCCTCGGGGTCGGTGGGTGGCGTCTTCTCCCAGCGTTTTGTCAAAGCGAACAAGATGCACTTGACCTGGTTCTTTTCCGCTGCGCTGTTGGCGGTCGATGTTGCAAACAACGCTTGAGAACGGGCTTCGTATTATTGTCGAGCCCAATCACGCCTCCCGGGTTGCCGCCCTACAGGTTTGGGTCAAAGTCGGATCTGCCGACGAGCTCGAAGAAGAGGCTGGCCTCGCCCATGTGCACGAGCACATGCTCTTTAAAGGAACGGCTCGCCGCCGCGTCGGTGAAATCGCCGCCGATGTTGAGGCCGCTGGAGGGGACATCAATGCATGGACCAGTTTTGACCAGACGGTCTATCACATCACCATAGCCAGTCGCGAGATGGAGCGCGCGCTCGATATTCTCGCGGATGCGGTTCAGCATTCGACTTTCGAGGCCGAGGAGCTCGCTCGGGAGCTTGAAGTGGTGCTCGAAGAGCTTCGCCGGGGCAACGATACGCCGTCCCGCGTTGCCAGCGAAATACTTTTTGGTGCTGCGTACCAAAAGCATAACTACGCGCGCCCAATCATCGGCTACGTCGATACCGTCAAAAAGTTTACGCGTGAACAAATTCTCGGTTTTTATCGAAAGTGGTATCAGCCCAGCAACATGTGTCTGGTGGTCAGCGGAGACGTAGACCCCAAACATGTGGTCGAAACGGCTAAGAAGCTTTTTGAGTCTGATGTCAATCAGGGTGAGGCTTTGTTGCGAAGCCGCGAGCAAGAGCCTGGCCAAGAAGGCATTCGGGTGGTGTCCAAGAATCAAGATATTCAAGAAACCCACCTTGGCATGGCGTGGCACGGAACCTCTCTTGCCGATCCGGATACTCCCGCGCTGGATGTGCTTTCGATTCTTTTGGGGGCGGGCGAAAGCTCGCGTCTGTACCGCAAAGTCAAAAGAGAGGCGCAGCTGGTGAACGACTGTTACGCCTATGCGTATACGCCCCAAGACCCTGGCCTCTTTGTTGTTGGCGCACAAATTCATGGTTCTGAGGTGGAGCGGGCCTTTGCGGCCCTTCTCAAGGAGGTCCTTAAGCTTCGTATCGAGCTTCCTGATGCCAAAGAAGTCGAGAAGGCCAAGACGATTATCTTGTCCGAGGCCGTTTACCAAAAGGAAACGGTGCAAGGCGTCGCGCGCAAACTCGGCTACTTCGCGATGGTGGCTGGTGATACTGGGTTCGAACAGCAGTACTACGACAAGGTGAAGCAGGTAAGCCCCGAAGACGTACGTTTGGTGGCTGAGCGACTGCTCGACCCGAACAAGTTGACGGTGGCGACTCTTTTGCCGACCGAGCACAAGGCGCTGATGTCCGAGACAAGGGTTCAAGAAATTGTGCGCACCGCTCGAGACGAAGTCGAGCGTGAGGCAAAGGGCACCCGTATCGAATTGGGCGCCCTCCAGGTTGCAAAGCTCAAGCTCAAGAACGGAGCTACGCTTTTGGTTAAAGAAGACCGTGCCGTTCCCCTTGTGAGCATGCGGGCTGTGGCGACCGGAGGTTTGCTTGCCGAGGACGAAGCTCACAATGGCGTGAGTCATTTGGCCACTGAGCTTGCAGTAAGGGGTACGGAGCTTTATTCGGCTGAGCAAATTATTGAAGAAACCGATGCCATGGCCGGGCATGTCGCCGGCATGGCGGGGCGCAATTCGGCGGGGATTCGTGGCGACTTTCTTTCGGCGACCTGGGAACGAGGCTTTGAGCTGTTTTCTTCGTGCCTCCTCGAGCCGGTTTTTCCGCCCGCTGAGATTGAGAAAGAAAAAAAGACCCAGATCGAAGACATCGCCTCCCGGTTGGACCAGCTGAGTTCTGTGGCCTTTGATCGTTTCGCCAAGCTGCTGTTTGCCGAACACCCCTATGGATTGCCTCGCCTCGGAACGACCGAGAGTGTATCCGCTATCACGCGAGATGAGATCGTTCGCGCGTTTAAGATGCAATTGAGGCCAGACCGTCTCACCATTTCCATTGTGGGTGCGGTTGATGTTGCGAAAGCTGCGGCCTTGGTGGAGTCACGGATTGGCGAGGTGATGCCCGATCCTGATGTGCCCGCGTTCACTCGGCCTGACCTTCCGAAGCCTCCGAGTGAGGCCAAAGAGGCCACCTTGCACCGCGACAAGGAGCAGGCCCACTTTGTTCTTGGTTTTCATGGTCTGTCGTTGTCCGACGATCGTCGGTACGCGCTTGATGTGCTGTGCAGCGTGCTCGGGGGCCAGTCGGGGCGCCTGTTTTTAGAGCTCAGAGACAAACAGTCTTTGGCATACTCGGTGAGTGCGTTCAGCGTGGAGGGGCTCGATCCCGGGTACTTTGCGGTGTACATTGGCACCGCACCCGATAAGTTGAACACTGCCGAAACAGGGATCAGGGCTGAGCTTCAAAAGGTGTTGGACTCCGAAATCTCCCTGTCCGAGTTGGAACGTGCTCAAAGGTACCTGATTGGTTCCCACGAGATTGCGCTGCAGCGCGCCAGCGCCCGCTGCAGCACGATGGCGCTCAATGAGGCTTATGACATCGGCTATGATGAGCACGCCCAATATGCGGGCCGAATAGAAAAGGTGACCCAAAAGCGCGTTCAAGAGGTTGCCAGGGATATCATTCGATTCGACCAGGCGGTTCGATCCGTGGTGGTGCGCGAGGCGACCTAGATGCTGCCGCGCAAGGTACCAGCGCGTACAGCGTTGGCATGGGTGGTTGCATGTGGGTGGATGTGTGTAGGGTGTGGGGGGCCACAAGGCTCCGGGCAGGTAGAGGTCAATTTTTTTGAGGGAAGCTGTTTGTCGGATGACCCCGACCCCGAGCCGAGTGTGGTTCGCTTTGACGCTTCTTATTTGGCGACCCAGCGTTTTGCGGGGATCTTGGTTATCCAGGTCCAAGAATTCCGGGTCAATCTCGAGGAGACCGATGGCCTCTTGATCCGTCTCAACATTGACCACCTTCTGGAAGAAGGCCAACTGGTTGTCGATGAACGCCGGTCCCATATCGTTCGCAGCGACCCGGCGGTTCCGCTCGAACTGCCTGTGGGTTCGGGACCGGGGCAGGCGGACGTTTCGTTCAGCTTATTTCAGACCTGTGCCGACTTTCCCACCAGCCACGGGGCGTCGGGCGCCTTGTCGCTCAGAAATATCACTTTGGCCGAAGACGCCGTAGATACAGGAGAGAACGAACGAATCACCGGAACCGTTACCGCGACGCTTTCCCGAGCGGATCTCAAAGGTCCCGCCGGAACGCTTCGTGCGGATTTCGATTTTGCGCCGCCGCGAAGGCCGCTCTTGGACTTCGAGTAGCGTGATTGCCAATGTGAGGCAGGGTGGGATAGGACATCGGAGGTCGCGGTGGCGGGTGAAGACCTGTCGCGGCGAAGATAGGTGGCTTGGATGGAGCAAGGGATTCACGCTTATGCGACGCCGGTGGGCCAACTGTTTGTTTTGTTGGACGAGCAGGGGCGTCTTTGTCGTTCGTGCATTGGCGATCCCCAAAAAATTTGTGCGACGCTTCCTTCGCCTCCCGACGTCACTGAAAACCGCGCCGGCGGTGCGAATATTGCACGGCAGCTGGACGACTACTTTTCAGGTAAAAGGCACACATTTGAACTTCCTTTTTTGTTGGAAGGTACCCCCTTTCAGCAAACCGTTTGGCGTGCGCTGTGTTCGATTCCCTACGGTTCGACAGTGACTTACGCCGAGCTTGCGGGTCGTGTCGGTCGCCCCAATGCTGTTCGCGCCGTGGGGCGTGCCAACGGTGCTAACCCGTTGCCGCTGTTTGTTCCTTGCCATCGTGTCGTCGGTTCTGATGGTCGTCTTGTAGGCTACAGTGAGGGAGAGCATATCAAGCGTGCACTCCTTGAGTGCGAAGGCGCCCCCATTGTGGCCGCGCAACTGGCCCTGTGTTGATCGATATGCAAATTCAAATTGACATCGAGGTGGGCAGCGGCTATTCGAGGGCCTGGGGGGACGAGTGGCTAGAGGAGTCCCTCACGGGGCTCCTCTGCCCAGTTTGTGTTTCGGCTCTCTTGCGTCCCATAGATGTTTAGTATTTCGAAGTAGGCCGAGGGACTCACTTGGCGCTTTCTTCTGGCCAAAAAGGGGCGTATCTATGGCCCGTGGCTTTGACGTGGCAAAAAGTTGAAATTCAAATGGGTCCTGAAGTTCAAGGGGGAGATCCTGAGCTCGATCTCTTGAGCGGGCTGCTCTACGAAATGGGGGCCTCGGGTCTTGAGACCCTGGATCAAAGTTCACCCATTTGCATTGCGGCTGCTTTTCACTCGTCAGATCCTGCAGCCACGCTTGCTGAGGTTGAGGCTGCAGTAGACGCTCACGGCCTTTCGGTCGGTGCGGTTCGCAGAGAGGCTTATGAGCCTGTCGATTGGTCGTCTCATTGGCGACGGCATTTTCGACCGTTGTCGTTTGGGCGGCTTGTTGTGGTGCCCACTTGGCTGCCGGTTCCCGATGATGCGCAAGCTGTTCTTAGGATTGATCCTTCAAGCGCTTTTGGGACGGGGATACATCCGACCACCCAGCTTTGCCTCGAAGAGATCGTCGCGAGATCTCCATTTGAGACCATACTTGATGTGGGCACTGGAACTGGCATTTTGGCACTGGCTGCGTTGCGGCTTGGTGCCCAAGAAGCGACGGCGACAGACAACGATCCCGAGGCCCTTCGTGTTGCTGCACTGAACGCTCAAGAGAATCACTTGACCAGCCATCTGCATTTGTCTGATCGCAAGCCTCGTGCGCTTCGTCGGCGCTTTTCTTGTGTGGTGGCCAATATCATGAAGGGGCCGCTTATTGGCTTGGCGCCGGATTTGCGCGATGCTGCCTCTTCGGGGGCTGTGGTCCTATTGTCTGGTATTCTCAGGACGCAAGCGGACGAAGTTCTTGATGCCTATAGAACACTGGGGTTCGAAAAAGAGGGGGTCCGCCACCAGGATGAGTGGTCGCTCTTGGCGTTGGTGGCTCCGCGCAACGCATCGAACCGCGCCCGTCTGGGATAGGACGGAGTGGCTGGTCCTTGTGTCGGGGCCGAGGAGCGTTCAAGATGAACACCGGTCAGGGGCGATTGCTTGTTGTGCCCGAAGGGTGCCTATCGGGTGAAGACACGCTGACGTTGGACAGAGAGTTTTGCCGTCACCTGAAGGATGTGCTTCGCCTTGAGGTCGGTGACCCCCTTCGTTTGTGTGATGGCGCCGGGCGGATGGCGCCGGCCACGATCGAGGCTTTCTCTAGACACGCCGTGGTCCTGAGACTTGGGGCCTCGTTTCGGGTGGCCATCGAGGAGGTGCCGCTGATCTTGATCCAGAGCGTAGGAAAGGGACACAAGATGGATCAAGTGGTACGTCAGGCCACCGAGCTTGGCGTGCATGAAATTGTTCCGGTGCGCACCCAAAGAACAGTGGGCGTGTGGGCGTCGCGCCTGCCGAGGTGGAGAGCGATTAGAGAGGATGCCCTCCGGATCTCCGGGCGGGCCCATCGGCCGCGTCTTGAAGATATCGTAGAGCTCGAAGCGGTGTGGTCTCGCCCGCGCGCTTGCCTTTCTCTTTGTTTCTCTCTTGAAGCAACCCAAAGTCTGCGTGAACGGCTCACTTTGGTGCCTCAACCTCCGAAGGGCGTCGAGCTTCTCGTGGGTCCTGAAGGCGGGTTGTCTCCTTCGGAAACCGAGGCAGCGCGAGAAGCAGGCTTTGGTGTTGTTCATCTGGGCCCGCACACCTTCCGTACCGAGACCGCGGGCACGGTGGCGTTGGCGATCCTTCAGTACTGGCTCGGCCACTTTGACACCCCTTGGGGCGGGACCGTATCCGGTCCAATGTCCCTTCAAAATGGGCTCGACCATTCGACGGCCACCCGGACGGTATAGCTCGAGGTTCGGTGAGGCCCATGGTGCGCCCGGCCGTCCGGGATGACTCCATCATGTTCTTGACCGCCGAGGCTGAGCTGTGGCCCGATGCACCTATTCTCGGGGGGACAGATCCAGATGCGCGGGACGCGATGCGGAATGCGGCGCGGGTGGGCGCTGTGGGTATCGAGTTTGCAACGAGCGTGCTGGTTTGCTTCCTCGCTGGTTGGTACGCGGATGAGCGCTTCCAAACCTCTCCTTGGCTGGCACTTCTTGGATTTGTGTTGGGCTGTGTGGTCGGATTCCGGCTGCTGTTTCGCGCGGCCAAAGTGATGGGCTCGAATGAAGGTGACGAAGAAGACTCGGATCTCTAAAGCTTGTCAGGTCATTCCCGTTCAGCGACAGTCCATCTGGGGGTAATTCCCCTCAGAAAAGCCTGGATACTGGGACAAAGTAAGTGGATAACGGGTTTCGACCGTAAGGTCAGGGCACGCCCGTTCAAGGGGTGCCGACCTCGGAGTTGGGTACGATGATGATCAGCCGACGGTTTATGAAGGTGGTCCTGGGTGGCTCCGTTTTTTCGTTTTCCCTGGCAGCGGCCTTTGGGTTGCTGCTCGGGGGCGCTGCTGTGGGGCTCGCCATCTTGGTTGGGGGCGCGGTGGTGGCCCTGGACGGCGCCCTCTTGGTCTACCTGGTGGGGCGCATCTCGGCCGAGGATCGCTCTTCGGTGAAGCAGGCGGCGCTCGTGGGGCTTTTGTTCTTCAAGCTCATCGCCGCCGGCGCGGTCCTGTGGGTGGCGTTGTCGGTGTTTCAGGTTCATGGGCTCGGTTTGGTATTGGGCATGGGCGCTGGCCTTCTCGGTTTGTTTTGGGCCCTGGCCCAATGGGGATCGTCTACGGTGGCCCCTGGCTGAGTTTTTCACTGAGGCGCGGCGCGCAACGAGTGCGGAGTGGATAATGGAAGACTCAGCGGTCTACTTCTGTTAGGGGGACCGCCCGAAGGATGTTTGTGCGATGCCACCCCATCAGTCTTGGTTAAGTTTTGTACCCGGATACCACGCCTTAGAGGTGTGGATCGCTGGTTTTGGCACCGGCTGGGTGACCGGCGACGGCGTACATGCGCAGCATGTGGCCGCGATTCTTCTGGTGACCATCGTCATGGCGGTCCTCGCTTTCGGCGCCAGCTCCGGATTGCGCAAAAGTAAGGGGGATATTCTCCCAGACGGAACCCTAACCTTTCGCAACATCGTGGAACTGGTCATGGAAATGATCTTGACCGTGATGTGTTTTGCGATGCCGCGAAAAGCGGCGCTCCGTCACTTCTGGATCGTCGGTACCTTGGCGTTTTTTGTGCTTTTTTCGAACCTTCTCGGCCTGATTCCGGGCTTCTTGCCGCCCACCGAGAACTTCAACACCACCTTCGCGTGTGGCTCTATCGTTTTTATCTACTACAATTTTTACGCCTTTTTGCGCCTCGGTTTCGGGCATATCGCGCACATGGCCAACCCGGTGGGGGAGCCCTGGGGCTGGTTTTTGGCGCCGTTGTTCCTGCCGATTGAGATCATTTCCCATACGGTGCGTCCGGTCAGCCTTTCGGTTCGCCTCTTGTGCAATATCGCTGGCGACCACTTGATACTCAGCGTTTTTGTGGGCATTTTCCCGCTTTTTCTGCCCCTGCCCTTTTTGGTGCTCGGGCTTTTTGTCGCGTTGGTTCAGACGTTCATTTTCACCTTGCTCTCTTGTGTATACATCGGCGAAGTCGAGGCGAACGTTGAGCACCATCTTCACGCCCACGGCGAAGAGGCGGTAGCACACGGCTGATAACAATGAGCATCAGGGTTTCTTGGGTTCCCAGACACATGCCCCGGGAGAGACGGAGAGAGAGCGTAGAGGTGTGGGCGTGGGGAACAGAGGCCCCCTGAAATCGTTAGGAATGAAATTATGAAAAAGTTTGCCACAGTTTTCCTCACAATCACCTCGGTCATGCTTCTTGCGTTTCCGGTTTTCGCCCAATCGAAGTCGGTGCAAACCGCTGACAGCATTGTGGCTTTGGGCGCGGCCCTCTGCATGGGCCTCGCGGCTTTTGGGGGCGCCCTTGGGCAGTCCCGCACGGCGGTTGCGGCCCTCGAAGGCATCGCGCGAAACCCCCAGGCTGCGGGGAAGGTGCAGACGCCGATGATCATTGCGCTTGCGATGACCGAGTCGTTGGTCCTTTTCGCTTTCGTGATCGCGTTCTTTTTGCAGGGCAAGTTCTCCGCGTAGCCAGCGCCCCCACATCACGCGCCTCTTGGGCTTGTTCCCCTTCATGAGGCTTGTTCCCCTTCAGTCCAGGAGCCCGTCGCTCGTTCACGCTTGTTGTGTCTCTCGGTTTTGGGTCGTACCATTTGGCTGAGGCCAAGCAGTGGAACCAAGCACGATTTCAGTCCCGATGGACGCAGAAGAGCTCGAAGAAGCACAATCGATCCCCAAAAGTGAAGCGGAGGAGTCCGCGGAATCGCTCCTCCGTACGTCCCGCCACGGTACGTTGTCTACGATTTCGGTGTTGGCGGGCGGTTGGCCGTTCGGCTCGGTTGTTCCCTACGCGGTGAGCCGCACGGGGGCGCCGATCATTTTGATTGCGCGCATCGCCGAACACACCAAGAACATCATGGCCGACAATCGGGTCAGTCTTTTGGTGCACGAGTCCGGCGAAGAGGGGGACATTCAGGCCAGGGCGCGTTTGACGGTGCTTGGACGGGCGTTTCCGGTCCTCGGCCGTGACATCCCAGATACCCGGGCGCGTTATTTGGCGCGGGTGCCCACTGCGGAAGGTTACTTTGCGACCCACGATTTTGCCTTCTATCGAATCCAGGTGGAACGGCTGCGTTACATTGGGGGCTTCGGAAAGATCTTTTGGCTGGAGCAAGGTGGGCCTCTCAAGACCATGGATCTGGGCCCTCCTCCTCCGAGCGCCGAAGCGATCATCCGGCACATGAATGATGACCACAAAGAATCCCTCAAGCTGTATTGCCGAGCCTTCCGTGGTGTTGATCCGGGCGAAGTGAGTATGGTGGGGGTTGATGAGTGGGGTTTTGATGTCGAGTGCCAAGCGCCTTCGGTACGGCTCAGGTTCGATTTTGACCAGGCGGCGACGCCCGAGAGCATTCGGGGTCTGGTCATCGAGATGACCGAGCGGGCGCGTAGAGTGCTTGCCGATCCCGGCCCTTAGGCCAAATTTCAGAGGAACCACGATGCAAGCTCTTCCGCGGTCGCTATTTTGGGTCCGCCGTACTAGAGTTGTTTCGTGTGATGTTTGATCAAGCCTTGGAGTCAACTGGATCAGCGTCCTTAGGGGGCCCGGTCCGAAGTGAATTTGGCCCCGCTGTGTGTGGGGGCGCTCGTTTTCACACCTGGAAGTTGGGTCGGGGCGTGCCCCCGCGCGTGTTCTGATTCGTGGGGCGTGTTGCTCGCGGGGTCTATTCTTTGCCCCAACCCTTGCCTTCTTCGGTGGTGACCCTTGGCGTCTTTGACGGCGTTCATATGGGTCACCAGGCCCTGATTGCTCGGGCGGTGGCTGTAGCCCGCCGCCAGCAGGTACCGGCCGTGGCGTATACCTTTGACCCGCACCCCGCGGAGCTCTTGGCTAAGAAGGGGGCCCCGCCAAGCCTGATGTCGGTGGCCGAGCGGGTGCGTCTTTTGCACCAATACGGCGTGGAGTGGGTGGTGACCGAGCCGTTTGACGCACGGTTCGCCCGTCTGAGCGCAGACGAGTGGGTTGAACAGTACCTTGTGAAACAGCTTCACCCCCGTCACGTCGTGGTGGGTTTCAATTTCAGCTACGGTCAGGGCCGCCACGGACGCCGGGCCCACTTGGAGGAAGCCGGCCGTCAATGGGGATACACCGTCGATGTGCTGGGTCCGGTCAGACTCGGAGAAGAGGCCGTGTCCAGCAGTTTGATTCGCGCCTACCTCTCGGAAGGCGCACTGGAACGCGCGTCGGCGATGCTCGGTCGGCCCTTTTCGATGGTTGGCGAAGTCGTGCGAGGGGAGGGGCGTGGTCGGCGGCTGGGTTTTCCGACCGCGAACCTTCGGCCCGATCAAAGACTGTTGCCCAAGGCGGGGGTTTACGCGACGCGGGTGGCGTTTGTGGAACCACCCACGGGCTGTGCCGACCCGTCGGTCCTGAGCGGCGGGTTCGATGCGGTGACCAACGTCGGAACCAGGCCCACTTTCGACGGACGGTCGGCGACTGTGGAAACCCACGTCCTGTCCCTGGTCGAGGGCCCAGATTTGTACGGGGCCCGGCTGCGGCTAACCTTTGTCTCCCGGCTGCGGGACGAGCGTCGATTTGATGGTCTCGGGGCCTTGCGGGCCCAAATTCAGGTCGACGCGGGCCAGGCCAAAGTAGTGCTTGCCGCCGCCCGGGGGACGTGAAAGTGAGCTTAGAGCAGGGTTTTGGCGCCGGGCTCTTGTTTGGAGGGTACGGCGCGGAGGGTGGTGTCCGGTGATGGGATTCTATCAAAGGCAGGGGTCTTTTTGCCTATGAGGCGTCTTCTGGCCGTTTTGGGAAGCGATGTAACCCATTCGCTTTCGCCTTTGCTCCACGGTGCTGCGGCCCAGGCTTTGGATCTGGAGGTGGCCTATGTTCCGGTTTCCTGTCCGGACGTGCCCGCCTTTCTTCGCGCGGTTTCTTCGCTCAAGAATCTTTTGGCCCTCGGGGCGAATGTCACCATTCCGTACAAGCTCGAAGCGCTGCGGCTGTGCGATCGGGTTTCGGCAAGGGCGCTGGCCATCGGGGCCGTCAATACGCTTTGTTTCTCCTCGGGCGAAACGTTGGGTGAGAACACCGATGGGCCGGCATTGGTTCGGATCATCGAGTCGCTGCCCCCGGACCGACTGGGGCGGGTCCACATTCTGGGTGCCGGCGGGGTGGCGAGAGCTGCGGCCTGGGCGGTGGGGCAGCTCAAGTTGAGTGAGGTCTTCGTCTCGGCTCGCCGCGGTGCGGATGACATCGCGTGCCTTTGTGGCGCCACCCCCGGGCCGCTCGAGCCCGTCCGCGGGGCGACCTTGGTGATTTCGGCGGTTCCCGGTCGCGAGGAGATCGCGGACCTGGCGATGTCGAAGTGGCTGGACCTGAGCGAAAAGCCTGCAATTCTTGACCTGGCGTACGGCGGTCTTTCACGGCAAAGCCCTTTGGTTCGCCGGGCGAGCGCCGCGGGTCTGGCCGCCGCCGACGGCCGTGAGATGTTGGCGGAGCAGGCGGCTTTGTCGCTGTGCCGGTGGACGGGGGCCGACCTGGCGCCCGTGCGGAGCGCCATGCGCGAAGCCATTGGCCTCGCTGGGGCTTCATCCTGGGGTAATCAGCAGTCCTCGGCCGATTCCGAATGCTCCCCTTAGTTGGGGCGCCCGAGCCGGCTACCGGAACGTCGTTTCGCGACTTTTTCGGTATCCCCCTAAACATGCGAGCAGTGTTTTCGCGGCTTTGGGTTGATGTCCGAAGGACAGAAGCGCCGCCAGCGTGTTTCACGCCGGTCTTCGCTTTGACTCCCACTCGGACGGCGACTAGCCTCTCCTCTCGAATGCCTGGCCGTCTCGGAGAACTCCTCGTCCGCGAAAACCTGATTACCCTGCAGCAGCTGCAAAAGGCGCAGGAAGAACAGCGCAAGGGCGGGGGCCGTTTGGGCTTCAACCTGACCAAGCTTGGATACATCGAAGAAGGGGAGCTGACCTCCTTTTTGTCCAAGCAGTACGGTGTCCCGTCGATCAATCTTGCCGACTTTGAAATCGATCCCGATGTGATCAAGCTGGTTCCCAAGGACGTGGCTGAGAAACACCAGGTCATTCCGGTCAATCGAGCCGGCGCATCGCTCATCGTGGCCATGGCCGATCCGTCGAACATCTTTGCCATCGACGATCTCAAGTTTTTGACCGGCTACAACGTCGAAGTGGTCGTGGCCTCGGATGGTGCGATCCGAGAGGCCACCGAGAAGTACTACGGGGCAGAAGGTGGCGAGGGGCAAGACCTCGATTACGACGAGGTGATGGCCGAATTCGATGAAGATGAAATCGATTTCGGGACCGAGGACGAACAAGTCAACGTCGTTGACCTCGAGCGCTCGGCTGAAGATGCGCCGGTGGTCAAGCTGGTGAATCTCATTCTCATCGACGCGATCAAGCGCGGTGCCTCCGACATTCACATTGAGCCCTACGAAAAAGACTTCCGGGTGCGTTATCGAATCGATGGGGTGCTTTACGAAATCATGAAGCCGCCCCTGAAGCTGAAGGCGGCCATCACTTCTCGTATGAAAATCATGAGCTCTCTGGATATCGCTGAGCGCCGACTGCCGCAGGACGGCAGGATCAAGCTTAAGCTCGGCAAGGGTCGAGAGATGGACTACCGAGTCTCGGTACTCCCGATGCTCTTCGGCGAGAAGATCGTGCTGCGTCTTCTGGACAAGGGCAATCTTCAGCTGGATATGACCAAGCTTGGTTTTGAGCCCAAGCCTTTGGCGGTGTTCAAGGCCGGCATCAGTCGCCCCTACGGAATGGTGTTGGTCACTGGGCCCACTGGGTCCGGTAAGACCACGTCTTTGTATTCGGCGCTCTCCGAGCTCAACAAGTCGACCGTGAACCTGTCGACGGCCGAGGACCCGGTTGAGTACAATTTGCACGGCATCAACCAGACTCAGATGCATGATGACATCGGACTGAACTTCGCCGCCGCCTTGCGGGCCTTTTTGCGGCAAGATCCAGACATCATCATGGTTGGAGAGATTCGAGACTTTGAGACTGCCGAGATCTCGGTCAAAGCGGCGCTCACCGGGCACCTTGTGCTCTCCACCCTGCATACCAACGATGCACCTTCTACGGTGTCTCGTTTGCTGAACATGGGGATTGAGCCCTTCTTGGTTACGGCTTCGGTGAACCTCATCATGGCGCAGCGGTTGGCTCGGCGCATATGTTCGGAATGCAAGGTGCCTATCGAAGTACCCGAAAGCGCGCTTTTGGATATTCAGGTCAAGGAGCCAGACATCGGGACCTTCCAGGTCTTCAAAGGCCAGGGGTGCCAGACCTGCTCGGACACGGGGTTCAAAGGCCGCGTGGCCATCTACGAAGTCATGGATTTTACCGAGGAGCTTCGTGAGTTTGTGATCAACGGTGCGTCCGCGGCCGAGATCAAGGCCGAAGCCATTCGGCTTGGTATGCAGACCCTCCGCATGGCGGCCGTCAACAAGCTCAAAGAAGGTGTGACAACCATCGAAGAAGTGACCCGTGTAAGCGCGGCGGACTAATCCCCACGGATCCGTTGCGTCGATCCCTTGTGCCTCACGAATTCTGCTGCCCAGGTCAACGCTGGTTCGGTCTTCCGGGGCCCGGTCCGAAGTGAATTCGGCCCACCCGTTTCCCTGATTGGGTATTCCTCCGTGATTTTTTTCTCAGTCTCGGGCATATTCCCGCTTCAATGCCGAATCTTCATCAGCTCCTGAAGGCCATGATTGAAAAGGGGGCCTCGGATCTACACATCACAACGGGGGCGGCGCCCCAGCTTCGGATTGACGGTCGCTTGGTTCCTCTGAAGACGCCTCCCTTGACGCCGGTGGAGACCAAACAGCTCTGTTATTCGATTCTGACCGATGCCCAAAAACACCACTTTGAAGAAGAGAACGAGCTCGACCTTTCCTTCGGCGTAAAGAACCTTTCGCGCTTTCGGGCCAATGTTTTTATGCAAAGGGGGGCGGTGTCTGGGGCCTTTCGAACCATCCCGTTCAAGATCATGTCTTTTCAGGATCTCGGGCTGCCTCAGGTGGTTTCCGATTTAGCGGATAAGCCGAGGGGTTTGGTACTGGTGACCGGCCCCACGGGTTCTGGCAAGTCGACCACGTTGGCGTCGATGATCGACAAGATCAATACCGAGCGTCATGAGCACATCCTGACGGTGGAGGATCCTATAGAGTATCTCCATCCGCATAAGGCCTGCGTGGTCAACCAGCGAGAAGTCGGGGCCGACACCGACTCGTTTAAAAAGGCGCTCAAGTATGTACTGCGTCAAGATCCTGACGTTATCCTGGTCGGCGAGATGCGCGATCTGGAGACCATTGAAGCGGCGCTGGTCATTGCGGAGACCGGTCACCTGGTGTTTGCGACCCTCCATACCAATTCGTGCGTTCAGACCATCAATCGCGTGCTCGACGTCTTTCCGCCCTATCAGCAGCCGCAGGTTCGCGCGCAGCTGTCGATGGTGCTCGAAGGCGTCATGAGTCAGACCTTGGTTCCGAAGGCTTCCGGCTCCGGTCGGGTTTTGGCGATCGAAGTCATGGTGCCCAACATGGCCATCCGCAACTTGATCCGGGAAGATAAGGTCCATCAGGTGTACGGCCAAATGCAGATTGGGCAGTCTAAATTTGGTATGCAAACCCTCAACCAGTGCCTGTCCAGTCTTATTCAGCGGCGACTGATCACCGTCGACGAGGGCCTGTTGCGAAGCTCCGACCAAGATGAGCTTCGGCAGCTTCTTGCCGCGCCGCCTACGTCGCCCGCCCGGCGTCAGCGCGGCCCCTGATGAATCCCTCGGCTCACCTCGATATCCCACACGTCAGCGGTTGTTTGGTGTCGCTTCAGTATGCGCCGGGCCGGTGGGTGTGGGCGCGTGTACGGGCGGCGAGACGAGACCGCATCAGGGTAAGCGGAGAGCGATGATCCGCCTCGCTTCGGTACCGTTTTGCGAGGGGGGAGCTCTGGCGATAGACTGGTGGGGCTGGTGCCGAAGTTTTTTCGGTAGTGCGGACTTGTAGTCGCGGATTAAGCTCGAGGATCACGAGGGAGGCCCGTTTCGATGCCGATATTCATTTGGGAAGGAAAAACCAGACAAGGTGAGGCTCGGGCCGGCCAGATGGAGGCCGACAGCAAAGACGTCGTCATCGAACGTCTGAAGGCCCAGCAGATCGATTCTCCGACCGTCAAAAGAAAACCGGTTGAGATCAACATCAAAATCGGGACGGGCATCAAGTCCAAAGAGGTGGTGATCTTCACGAGGCAGTTCGCGACGATGATCGACGCCGGTCTGCCGCTGGTTCAGTGTTTGGAGATTCTGGGTACGCAGCAGGCCAATGTGTTTTTTCGCAAGGTTATCATGACGGTCAAGGGAGACGTGGAGTCGGGTGCGACCTTGGCGGACTCGTTGGGCAAACACAACAAGGTGTTTGATGACCTCTATGTCAATCTTGTGGCTGCGGGCGAAGTCAGTGGTATTTTGGATACCATTCTCAATCGTCTGGCGAGTTACATGGAGAAAAACCTGAAGTTGGTTCGCCAGGTCAAAGGCGCGATGGTCTATCCCGGCATCGTCTTGGTGGTGTCGGGCGGCGTGACCGCGGTTCTTCTGTTGTTCGTGATTCCGGTCTTCGAGAAAATGTTCCGCGATTTTGGTGGGACGCTGCCGGCGCCTACGCAATTTGTCATCGACCTCTCCAACGGACTTCAAGAGAATATTCTGCCTGCCATCGCCGGCCTCACGCTGCTCTTTTTTACCCAGCGTGCCATCGGAAAAACGACGCGAGGCCGCTTGTTTTACGATCACGTGAAGTTGAAGGCGCCTCTTTTGGGCCCCCTGTTCAGAAAGGTCGCGGTGGCGAAGTTTACGCGCACCTTGGGTACGATGATCTCTTCCGGTGTCCCCATTCTCGATGCGCTGCAGATCACGGCCCGGTCGGCCGGCAACGTGGTCATCGAAAATTCCTTGTTGTACACCAGGGAGCGCATCTCTGAGGGGCGCACAATCGCCGATCCGCTCGCCGAGACCGGCGTTTTCCCGCCGATGGTGGTGCAGATGATCGCGGTGGGCGAATCGACCGGCGCGATGGACGCCATGCTCCAGAAGATCGCAGACTTTTACGAGGATGAAGTGGACACCGCGGTGGCCGCACTGACCTCTATGCTCGAACCGTTGATGATGGTGTTTCTCGGCGCATTGCTCGGTGGTTTGATCATCGCGATGTACCTGCCCATTTTCGAGATGGCCGACAGCATCAAGAGCTGATTGCGTGAAAGAGGCGGGCAACGAGCAACCAGAAGAAAGGGCGGGCGAACACTCTGAGACCCCCAGACGCTCTGTCCAGCCGCAAGCCAGAAGCCCCAAGACCGCCCGCGTAGAGGGCGGACTCAGGTCGCGGCCACAGTCGCGCATCAAGGCTGAGGGAAGCTTCGCCGGATCGGCACAAGACTCCACAAACGGGCTTTCGGGAGCCAGAGGGGGGCCTCGCGGTTTTTCGCTGACCACACCCGACGAGGTCCGCGAGGCCGAGGCGGATGAGCTTGCCCACAAGCTGTCACTGGTGGCGGCGGTGCGGGTTGCGGTTGTCACCCTGTGTTTGGTTGTCCTGGTTCTATTGGTGCAATTCGACTTCCGAGCGTTGGCGCAAGTCAGCAGCTGGCAGTTCGCCCTGATCGGCGTGACCTATGCATTGTCTTTGGTTTATGCCGCGTCATTGCGTCACCGACGTCTTTTGGTGGCGCTCGCATACGCCCAAATCGCTTTGGACTCGCTGATTGTTTCGGTTGTGGTGTTGATGACCGGTGGCATCGAGTCCGTTTTTACTTTTGCTTACGTATTCACTGTGCTCGGTGCCAGCCTCACTCTTTATCGAACGGGTGCTATCACCGCCACAATTACCTCGTTTTTGACGTCTGGAATCATCGTATTGCTTCAGACGGAAGGTATCTTAACGCTTCTTCCGACCGTGAATTTCGGGAACGCGATGTTCTCGTTTTTTATGTATTCCGTTGGGATGGGCCTGGTGGCGTGGTTGGCCAGCGCCCTTGCGGAAAAGGCACGCATCACCGGGCGGAGATTGGCACAAAAACAGAGCGATCTAGAACGTCTCGAAGACTTGCATGCCGCCATCTTACGATCGCTTCCGGCGGGGTTGATGACCGTGGATGTTGATGGAAAGGTTCGTTACGCCAACGATGCGGCCCTCGGCATACTCCAGTGGCCCTCGGGTGAGTTGGTGGGTGCGCCGCTCATGAAAGTGATTCCTTCGATGGCGGACAAATGGATGGAGCGTCGCCGGCAGTTGGTGAAGACGCATCCCCACGAACGCTATGAAGAAAGCTTCCAACGACCCAACGGAACGACCATCAGGATCGGCTTTTCTTTTGCCCCCCTCAGCTTGACCTCCGAGCGATGGATGGGATCCATTGTTGTGTTCCAAGATGTGACGGATATCGTTCGGCTCAAACAAGCGGTTGAGCGGGCGGAGCGCCTGGCCACGATCGGCAAGTTGTCAGCTGGTTTTGCCCACGAGGTTCGCAATCCACTGGCTTCGATGTGTGCTTCGATTGACGTCCTGAAGAATGCTCTGAGTCCCCCGGAGCCTATGCAGCGTCTCATGACCAATGTGGTCAAAGAGGCAGACAGATTGAATGGTCTCATTTCTGACTTCTTGCGTTTCGCTCGGCCGCGCGAACCCCAGATCAAGAAGCTCAACCTTACCGACTTGATCTTAAGCGTGGTGGATGTCTTCCGAAACGATCAAATGATGTCCGGTGTGCAAATCGAGACCAGTTTGGAGCCAAACCTGGAAGTCCAAGTAGACGAGGACCTGATCCGCCAAGTCATTTGGAACCTGGTGCGCAACGCTGGAGAAGCGATGTCGGGAAAGGCGATGAAGGGAAAGGGGGGTGTGCTTTTTATCGCCGCGTATCTACAAGAGGGGCGTCCGAGTCTTCTGATTCGCGACAATGGCCCCGGAATTCCGCGGGAGACCATCAAGCGTATTTTCGACCCCTTTTATACCACCAAGGAGGGGGGATCTGGGCTCGGTTTGGCGATGACCCACTCGATTGTTGAAGCCCATGGGGGCGAGATCTCGCTAGAAAGTCAGGTCGGGGAGGGCACGGAATTTCGTATTGGCTTTCCTGAGCATGTGGCGACGAGCTTCGGCAGCGATGGCACGGAGCCCACCTATCCTGACGAGTATGATGAGGTCGGTTCCAAGAGCAGTGAGTTCGAGCTGATTAGCGGTATGATCTACACGCGGCCGTAGACCCAGGAGCTCGGATGGTAGACCCGTCGGCTCCTCGTTTTTGGCGCGGGTAGAGCGATTCATGGGACGTGTTCTTGTTGTTGATGACGAACAAGGGCTGCGCGATGCCTTAGAGGTTTTGATCTCTTCCAAAGGGCACACGGTGCGGACTGCTTCCGGGGTGGCGGGTGGAATAGAAACCATTCGGCGCGAACACTTTGATCTGGTGATTACCGATCTGAGGCTTGAGCCCGGCGGGGACGGGATGGACGTATTGCGGGCGGCACGTTCGGTCCCCGATCCGCCCGAGGTCATTGTGATGACCGCCTTCGGAACCCGCGATAAGGCGCGTGAGGCGGTGAAAGACGGGGCAAGCTTTTACCTTGAGAAAGGGCCTCATCTGGCACCCGATATCGAGGTCCTGATGGGCCAGGCGATCAAGAAACGCCAGCTGACCGCCGAGAACGAGTCGCTCAAAAGGGCCCTTGTCGATCGCTACAGTCTCGAGGGGATTGTGGGGCGAAGCGAGGCGATGCGCGAAGTCTTTCAGTTGATCCAGCGCTTGGCTTCGGTACAGGCCTCGGTGCTCATCTTCGGAGAAAGTGGGACGGGGAAAGAACGGGTCTCGGAAGCGCTCCACTACGGCGGCGCCCGCCGAGATGGGCCCTTTGTCCCCATCAACTGTGGCGCGATTCCCGAGAACCTCATTGAGTCTGAGCTTTTTGGTCATGTGAAGGGCGCGTTCACGGGTGCGGATTCGGACAAGGAAGGTGTTTTTGCGAGCGCCGCCGGAGGAACGCTGTTTCTCGATGAAATCGGTGAACTCCCCATGGCTTTACAGCCCAAGCTCCTTCGGGTGCTCCAAGAACGGCGTATCAAGCCGGTCGGCGCGGCTGAGGAGCTTCCCGTCGACGCGCGGGTGATCGCGGCCACCAACCGGGATCTGGAGGCGGAGGTTCGCGCCGGACGATTTCGCGAAGACTTGTACTTTCGCCTGAACGTGCTTCAAATCGATCTCCCACCGCTCAGGCACCGCAAAGAGGACGTGCCTCTTTTGATTGAGGCCTTTCTTCGGCAGTTCTCCAAAACCTATGACCGTAGGGTAACTTCGGTGTCGACCGAGGCGATGGATCTGCTCCTGGCCTATCGATTTCCGGGAAACGTTCGACAGTTGATGAACATCCTGGAGCGGGGTGTGGCCCTCGCGACCGGAGAGGTTTTAACCGTTGATCAGCTTCCCAAAGAGGTGCGCGCCCCCGGGAAAGAGCCCCAGCCGAGGGTGGTTTTGGAGCCAGATGCTAAGCGTTTCCCCGAAGAAGGGGTGGAATTGGATCGGCTCGTGGAGGCTTTTGAGTTCGACCTGATTCAGCAGGCGTTGGACCATGCGGGAGGCGTGAAGACCAAGGCGGCGGAGCTTTTGGGTCTCTCCTTTCGTCAGTTTCGATATAAGCTCTCGAAGTACCAAAGGAGGAATGGCTCGGATGGACATAAGAGCAGCTGATCAACGAAATTGGAGTCTAGTGTGATGCAGCAGCACTGGGTTGCCGCGGGCGCGTGGACGCTCCTGGTTGCAGGGGGAATAGGCTTTGGGGCGGTCACGGGGTTCAAAAAAAGCCGCCACGCGACCATGAAAGAAGAAGTCGCCAAGGTCATCGCGCTCGGGAAAGCAGGGAGGCTCCTCGACGCCGAGGAGGCATTCCAGGGGTTGGCGGTGCGCTATCCAGATGAGCCGTCGGTGTGGCTGAACTTGGGCATTGCGCAACGAGGCCTCCATCGGTTGCCCGAGGCCGCCAAGACTTTCGCCCGGGTGAACGAGCTCGACCCTCAAGATTACGACGCGCTTGCCGAACGGGCCAGCATTCAAAAACTGAGCGGCGACGTCGAGGGCGCGCTGACTTTTCTTGAAGAGATTCCTGCTGGCGAGGGGCGGGTCCGGATCCGTTTGCTTCGGGATCGCATTTGGCAAGATATCTCAGGCAACCCCCGAATGCAGGCTTTGCGCGCCAAACACGGTCTTCAAAATGGCCCGGACACTTCAACCCGAATCAAACTTGATTGACTTCTTTTTAGAGCATTTCTCGCCGCGACAGGATGAGACTGGCGATGGCGACGAGGGCACATGCGTAGAGCGCGCCGTAGCCCAGCGCGCTTACGAACTCAGCGGTTGAGACCGGATCTTGGTAGATGGCCGCTTCGCGAAAGTTGAGCCGGTGGAGGCTCGGGAGGGCATAGTAGATGAACTTGGCGAGGTATTTGACCTCGACCGATTCGGCCTTGGCCGTAAGGCGCACCAAGTCGTCGGTGGTGGCCGCGGAGAGCCAGAGCCCGAGTCCGATGCCGGCACTGAGGGTCGGGGTGGAGAACGCCGAAAGCGTGAGGCCGATGCCCCCGAGCAGCGCGGCTTCGGGCACCGCGGCGAGAAGGGCGATGAAATCGTTGGCGCCGGGGGTTCCACCAACCGACAAGAGCGTCACGATGAACACAACCGAAAGGCCCAATCCCATGAGGGCAATGGCCATCAGGAGTCCGAGGTATCGACCACAGACGTACTGCCAGCGTTCGATGGGGCGAATCAGCACCACGAACAGGGTTTTTCGATCGATTTCCTGATGAATCAGGGTGACGCCGACCAGAAGGGCGATCAGGTCGAGGGCGATGGCCACGCCTGAAAGGCCAATGCTTCTTACCACCCGGTCGGGGTACCCAAAGGTAATGTTGCCGATGACCATCGACACCAAGACCATGCCGACGCCAAAAATGGCGATATTGTAGAGCAGACGTTGTCGCATCGTTTGCCGAAACGTATTGATGGCAAGCACAAAGATAGAGGTCATGAGCGGTTTTCCTCCGTCGTGGTCGAGTCTGTGGCCACAGCGGATTCGCTGCCAAGGGAGCGCATGAAGATCGTTTCGAGATCGTCTCGGTGGGGCTCGAAACGAACCAGCTCCCCACCTTCACGAATCATTTCATTGGCAAAGGCGCGTGCTTTCTCAATCTCATCAAACTCGATCTGCAACGCGCCGTCGGCATCGGTGGAACCGGGATGCTGCTTTCGGGCGGCGGCAAGCTTTTCAGGACTCAGGTTTTGAACAACGACCGATATTCCTCGGATGGTTTCGGTCAGAATATCCTGAAGCCGTCCCGTTTGTTTGGTCACGCCCTGATTGATAATGGAAACCCGATCGCAAGTCATTTCGATGTCGGGAAGGATGTGCGTCGAGTAGAAGATGGTCCGTCCTTCGTCGCGAAGTTCGAGAATCAACTCGCGCATGTCGCGTCTTCCGATGGGGTCTAGGCCGGTCATGGGCTCGTCCAAGATGAGCAGCTTCGGTGAACCAACCAGTGCTTGGGCCAACCCCGCTCGCTGAAGCATGCCCTTTGAGTAACCTCGAAGCCGGCGCTTCATGGCGTGTGAGAGGCCGACGCGATGGAGCAGCGTTTCTGCGCGTTTGGTGGCATCGATGCTCGAGAGCCCCGAAAGACGGCCAAACCACGACACCATTTCAAGTCCGGTCAAAAAGTCGTAGAACGTGGGATGCTCAGGCATGTACCCCACCTCGTTGCGCCATGCCATGGACCGCACATCCTGGCCCAAAAGTTTGAGCTCGCCACCGTCCGCCCAGATGAGCCCCAAGAGTGCCTTGATGGTTGTGGTCTTGCCGGCCCCATTCGGGCCGAGAAAGCCAAAAACCTCACGAGGCTCCACCTCGAATGTGATGGCTTTTGCTGCTTCGGAGCGACGGCGCCTGAGGCCCACAAAAAACGTCTTTCGGAAGTCTTTGACCTGAATCATCGTGTTGCCTTTGTCACGGAGTTCCGGGTTTCTTTTGTTTCTTGTTGTCGAAACGTTCTCGTTCGCTGCCTACGCGCTCTCGCGCCTCGTCCTCTCGCACTTTGATAAATGCGGTGCGGGCCCGACAGCCTTCATCGAGGGTGATCGCCTGACCCAAGAGATCATAGGGTGGGATTTGGACGAACTGGGCTTGGTGGAGTTCCTTGCCATCTTTGGGTTGTACGCCGCGTGCCTCTCGAAATGCGACACAGGCTTCGTCGTAGGCTTTGAGAATACGTTCGCTCTTCAGCATTCTCAGGCGGGCGTCGACGTCTCTTCGTCTTGGGCCGGGGGGTAGAGAATCGAGCATCATTTGGAGGATCAGAATGGCACCCTCTTCATCCCCTGATTGGAACCGGGCCCGACCGGCCAAAGAAGCCACGAAGCGCGGCGCCCCGGGTAGGTTGGCCGCCTCAAACCAAAAGTTTGAAGCCGCTTCGGCGTCCGCGTGTAGAAAGTACGCGTTGTAGCCGAGGTAAAAAGGCAATTCCCACCGTCTTGGGAGCTCGGTCCGACCCTTGAATAGAAGTTGGTCTGATGCCTCTGTGCGCCCCGCGAAGGTTGACAGGTGAACCGAGCACGACTGGTAAACCACAAAATATCTGGGATCCAGATCTGTGGCCAGATCTGCCCAGCGCTGCAGTCGGTCCCAGTCGGACTTTTTGCCGTCACCCTTTTTGGTTCCGAGGTGTTGCACGATACCAAGCCAGAGGATATCGGCCCACGCGTGCTGGTGCTCGAGGCATACGACATTCAGCGTGGTCTTTCCGGGTGATGCAAGGAAGTCTTCGTCGAGATCGAGACGGCTGTATCGCACTTTGGCTTGCGGGTCGACGAGCTTTACTCTGAGCACGGTTGCACAGACAAAGGCCGTGAGCCCTACAGCAACGATCTTGAGGAGTTCTCCGTTCAATGAACGTATCCTACGGCTAACCGCGCGCGGTGTAGCCTAACGGAAGTGGCTTCAGATGAAGCGTTAAACAGGAACGCACAAGTTGTGGCCTTGGGGAACCCTGTTTGGTGGCCGCCCTAGTAGAGGGCGGCGGACACGCGAACAACGTTGTTGGGGAAGGCAGAACTGAGACCGCTACAGGCTGGATTGGCGAGGGTTGTGCCGGTGCCCGCGTTGTCGGTGCCATAGAGCAGGGAGTAAAGGTTCCCATCATCGTCGAGATCCCCTTGGGCGCAGCATGCGAAGTCATCGGACGAACCCGGTGCGTCGTATGATGCGATACACGAGTACTGCAGATACACGTTCTTCGCGGCCGGTTCAACCTGGAGGTCAGCGAAATTCTTAGGTAACGGCGCTCCGGGAAAACCGGGGCAGCGTTGGTTTGCGTTGGCGCTGGTCGTGTCGTCCCACAGGCGTTTGGAGGAACTCAGGACGCCGACATTGGGATTCACGTTCGCGGTTGCGAAGCAGTCATTCCGCGCATTGTGTGTGATTTGTGCGGCCTTGATTAGAGAGAGGACCACGTAGCCTTCGGTCTGTCTCGCGCGAAGCTGGTAGCGAAGATAACGGGGGGCGGCAATGGCGGCCAAAAGACCGGTAATGGCGACCACGATCATCATCTCGATGAGTGAGAAGCCTCTTGTATGAGCTTTGATATTCATCGCGCCTCCACTTCGATTCTTTGATTGTACAAGAAAAAAAGGCCCAGAGGGAATTCCCTCTGGGCCTCAGACCCTTTTTTGTCCAGGTCAGACACGGGGTTAAGCGGTGATTAGAACTCACCAACTTGGCAGTTGATGACGCTCCAGGCTTCTTCACCGGCGTTGCAGGCGGTCATGCCGTCGGCGATGACACCGACGGTGCTGCCGGGAACGTTGGTTGATTGCAGCGTGTATTGACCGTTCACAACCGCGTCTCCGTCGAGGTCGGCTTCGCAGCCCGCGGCGAACTCAGAAGGAACGCCGGCGGCGGAGATTTGGTGCGGGGAGACGTAGTCGTAGTAGACATTGCCGGCGGGTTGGTAGCCGATGCATTCAAATGAGGTGCAGTTCACAGACTGTGCGACGCGTCCGCAGTTGGCTGGGCATGCGTTGATGACCCAACCCACTTTGTTGGAGTCGGCGGCGGCGTCGGGTGTTCGGGTTGTGACATTGGCGTACTCTTCATTGTCCGCACGGAACGCTTCCTGGTTGGTCTTGATGCCACCGAGCATGGTTTTACACTCGGTCGTCTTGGAGCGGAGCTGGTATCGCAAGAAGTTCGGGATGGCGATGGCGGCCAAAATTCCGATGATCGCGACGACGATCATGAGCTCGATGAGTGTGAAGCCTTTGCTCAGTTTGTTCAGTTTTTTCAACGTTTGGGTCTCCTTGGGTTGGGTTGTGTTTGCGGTTGGTGCTCCAAGGCAGATGCATGGTTTATGCCATCCCCAAGAGATGGCCCAGGGGTCGGCTTTTGGGTTCTGAGTGACAAGCTTGGTCAGGTTTGGGTGACGGAACTTTGCTCCGCTGACAAAATGCGTCGAAATGGCGCCTACGCTGTCAGGTGGGTTGCTGAACGGCTCGTCTGACAAGGTGGCATCGAAACGGGCTCACGCCGCCGAGCATGGGAGGGGGAACTTGCTCGGCTGACAAAACGCGTTGGGGGCTACGCCGTCGGGTTTTGGCATTTGGACAAAAAAAAGGCCCAGAGGGAATTCCCTCTGGGCCCGGAGACCTTCGGTGAGGTCAGACTTGCGGGGTCAAGCGGTGATTAGAACTCACCAACTTGGCAGTTGATGACGCTCCAGGCCTCTTCGCCGGCGTTGCAGGCGGTCATGCCGTCGGCGATGACACCGACGGTGCTGCCGGGAACGTTGGTTGATTGCAGCGTGTATTGACCGTTCACAACCGCGTCTCCGTCGAGGTCGGCTTCGCAGCCCGCGGCGAACTCAGAGGGAACGCCGGCGGCGGAGATTTGGTGCGGGGAGACGTAGTCGTAGTAGACATTGCCGGCGGGTTGGTAGCCGATGCATTCAAATGAGGTGCAGTTCACAGACTGTGCGACGCGTCCGCAGTTGGCTGGGCATGCGTTGATGACCCAACCCACTTTGTTGGAGTCCGCGGCGGCGTCGGGCGTTCGGGTTGTGACGTTGGCGTACTCTTCATTGTCCGCGCGGAATGCTTCCTGGTTGGTCTTGATGCCACCGAGCATGGTTTTACACTCGGTCGTTTTGGAGCGGAGCTGGTATCGCAAGAAGTTCGGGATGGCGATGGCGGCCAAAATTCCGATGATCGCGACGACGATCATGAGCTCGATGAGTGTGAAGCCTTTGCTCAGCTTGTTCAGTTTTTTCAACGTTTGGGTCTCCTTGGGTTGGGTTGTGTTTGCGGTTGGTGCTCCAAGGCAGATGCATGGTTTATGCCATCCCCAAGAGATGGCCCAGGGGTCGGCTTTTGGGCCTGGGTGACAAGCTTGGTCAGGTTTGGGGTGACGGAACTTGTTCGGCTGACAAAATGCGTCGAAGCGGCCGCCTGCGCTGTCAGGCGTGGGTGGCTGAATGGCTTGGCTGACAAGATGGGCCGAAGCGGGGCTATGCGGTCATTGTGGGCGGCTGTACGGCTCGGCTGACAAAGGTGGCATCGAAGCGGGGCTTACGCCGCCGAGCATGGGAGGGGGAACTTGCCCGGCTGATAAAACGCGTTGGGGGCTATGCCGTCGGGTTTCGGCGTTTGGACAAAAAAAAGGCCCAGAGGGAATTCCCTCTGGGCCCGGAGACCTTCAGTGAGGTCAGACTTTTGGGGTCAAGCGGTGATTAGAACTCACCAACTTGGCAGTTGATGACGCTCCAGGCTTCTTCACCGGCGTTGCAGGCGGTCATGCCGTCGGCGATGACACCGACGGTGCTGCCGGGAACGTTGGTTGATTGCAGCGTGTATTGACCGTTCACAACCGCGTCTCCGTCGAGGTCGGCTTCGCAGCCCGCGGCGAACTCAGAAGGAACGCCGGCGGCGGAGATTTGGTGCGGGGAGATGTAGTCGTAGTAGACATTGCCGGCGGGTTGGTAGCCGATGCATTCAAATGAGGTGCAGTTCACAGACTGTGCGACGCGTCCGCAGTTGGCTGGGCATGCGTTGATGACCCAACCCACTTTGTTGGAGTCGGCGGCGGCGTCGGGTGTTCGGGTTGTGACATTGGCGTACTCTTCATTGTCCGCACGGAACGCTTCCTGGTTGGTCTTGATGCCACCGAGCATGGTTTTACACTCGGTCGTCTTGGAGCGGAGCTGGTATCGCAAGAAGTTCGGGATGGCGATGGCGGCCAAAATTCCGATGATCGCGACGACGATCATGAGCTCGATGAGTGTGAAGCCTTTGCTCAGTTTGTTCAGTTTTTTCAACGTTTGGGTCTCCTTGGGTTGGGTTGTGTTTGCGGTTGGTGCTCCAAGGTGAATGCATGGTTTATGCCATCCCCAAGAGATAGCCCACGGGTCGGCTTTTGGGTCTGGGTGACAAGCTTGGTCAGGTTTGGGGTGACGGAACTTGTTCGGCTGACAAAATGCGTCGAAGATAGGGCATGTCACCAAGTCTCCTGAATGGAGTGCTCGCCTACGGCTTTGAAGCCTTGGCGTTTGTGTTCGGCAGCATCGTGGGCTCCTTCTTGAATGTGGTGATCGCTCGCCTGCCCCGTGGTGAGAGCATTGTTCACCCCCCCTCGCATTGCCCGAACTGCGGCGATCAAATTCCTCCTTGGCTCAATGTCCCCATTCTTAGTTGGCTTGCACTAAGGGGTAAGTGCCGCGCCTGTCGCACGCCCATTTCGATTCGCTACCCGGTTGTGGAGGCCCTCACCGGAGTCTTGTACACCGCATGTGCGGTCCGTTTTGGGTTTTCCATCGCGTTTGGCTCCGGGGTCTTACTTTGTACCGCTTTGGTGACGATTACCTTCATCGACTTGGACATCTGGGAGATTCCGGATGAGATTTCCCTACCGGGTATTTTGATCGGCTGGGTACTTCGACCCTTCGCGTACGGGGTGCCCTGGTACGACGGGGTCCTCGGCGCGCTCATGGGCGCATTTCTTTTTTGGTTCATCCGCTGGTTTTTTTTCGTGGTGCGAAAAAAGGAAGGTATGGGCCTCGGTGACGTCAAGCTGATTGCCATGATCGGTGCATTTTTGGGGCCCATGGCCTTAGTTCCGACCATCTTGGTGTCTTCGGTCGTGGGAACTTTCATCGGGATCCTGATGTTGGCTCTTGGCTGGAACAAAGACGAGTCCGATGAGGCCGCCGAAGAAGCCAGCCCAAAACCCCCTTCACCACTTCCCAGCGGTGAAGATATGGCCGAAGAGGAGGAAGAAGAATGGGTGCCTCCGAAGTACGCGGTTCCGTTTGGACCGTTCCTCGCTTTGGGCGCGCTAACGGCCCTTTTGTTCGACAAAGGTTTCGATTGGCTACTGTTCAAGCTCTATTCCTAGCGGGGGACACGGGTGGAGCCGTGCTTGTCGGAGGAGGTCATGCGAACACAACAGGTTAGCATCCGACAACCGCTCATTGTGTACGCCATGCTCTCGGTGGCGCTGATTGCAGCCTTGGTGCTTGTGGTTGCTGGTCGATCCCTCTTGCGGGCTTCTCGGCGTGCGTATCGACGTGCGGCAACGCATGAGATTCGCGCTCTTGCGGTTCAGTCTACAAGGCGGGTGATGGAGCGCAGCCTGGCTGCGAGAGCGTCGAACGCTGAGCTTGAGATCTCGGTGCTGACGTCAAGCTCGACGGCGTATGGCCTGAGTATTGATGAAGCCCGGCGTTTACACGAAGGTGGAAACTCAGACGAGTTTATCGTGGTCATTGCGCCAGCTTTGGGACCTGAAACCTATCTTGTGGGTCGGATCGATTCGTCTATTCCTCGTTCCATTGCTTTTGTTGAAGTGAGTCGCATGATTCCCTTTGTGCTCATGGGGGCCCTCGCTTGTGCGGCCTTCTTGGCGTTTGTTCTCGGCCGTCTTCTTTTACCGCTCTTGTCGAAGCTCGCCGATGTTGCGGCGCGGCCCGAGTCTACGCGTGAGCTCGAAGTGGTGGAAGATGCGCCCGATGAAATAAGGGCGGTTGCGGTTCGTTTTCGCGAGACGGTCCGGTTGCTTAATGCGGAACGGGAACGCGCTGAAGCCCAAAAAGCAGAACTCGAAAGGATGCAGGGTAGCCTGATTCGGGCGTCGAAACTTGCGAGCGTAGGGCGTTTGGCTGCGGGGATCGCTCATGAGATCGGCAACCCCTTGGCCGCGATCCAAGGATATCTCTCCCTCGTACAAAGTGGGCTCACTGAAGATGAGCGCCGAGAAGTGCTTGAAAGAAGTCTCAAAGAGCTCGGGCGGATCCACGAGACCATCCGACAGCTTTTGACCTATGCGCGCGGCGGGGAGCAAGCCTCAGAGGCGACGGCACCCTTACGAACGTCGGATATTCTGGCGGAGGCCATCGCCTTGGTCAGAGGCCATCCTGCCCTGAGAAACGCGCGTGTGGACAACCGGGTGGTCGGCTCCGCTGAAAACGATGCCGAGGGTCACGGTCAGCGCCTCAAACAGGTTTTGGTGAACTTGTTTCTCAATGCGGCCCAGTCCAGGCCGGATGATGAAGCGCAGACCATCGTGGTCGAAAAACGCGTTTCGGACGATGCCGTCCAACTTCACATCTCGGACCAAGGCCCGGGCATTCCTGCGGACGCCTTGGAACAGATCTTTGATCCCTTTTACACCACGAAGGAGCCCGGCGAAGGGACGGGCCTGGGCCTTGCGGTTTCGCGGTCGCTGATGGAGGCCATGGGGGGGGACCTCACGGTGATGTCGACCCTGGGAGAGGGTTCTCGCTTTACGGTCCATTTGGGCCGGCCCCAGCCGACCACCTGACCCCTGAGGGGGTGACCTGACTTTAGGGCTGAGTGGGAGTACGATTCGGATCTGTGGCCCAATCCACGCGCATTTTGGTCGTCGACGATGAAGAAAGCCTTCGGCATATGCTCAGTCTTGCGCTCTCCAAGGATGGGTATCATGTGTGGACTGCGGGTTCTGGGCCCGAGGCCCTTCAAAGTCTCGCCGGTCAGGAACCGTTCGACATTTGTGTCACGGACGTCCGGATGCCCGGCATGGACGGCCTGGCGTTCATCGAGGAAGCGATTCGAGTCAATGTTCGCCCACCCACATTCATCGCCATGAGCGCCTATGGCGACGAAAAACTGGCCGTAGAGGCCCTGCGCCGCGGGGCGTTTGACTACATCAGCAAACCTTTCAAGCCCGAAGACCTGAGCCTCAAGGTTCGGCTGATCGTGACCCGAAAAACCCTCGACGAGCAGGATTCACGGGATCCCGCGCCCACCCCGCACGCGGTTGCCAAACAATCGCTCCGGGGCCTCGAGGCCATCGTTTCCGAGGCGCCTTCGATGAAGGCGATTTTTCGGATGGTTAAAAAGCTTGCGAATTTCCCCACGACGGTTCTGGTGACCGGCGAGACGGGCACCGGGAAGGAGCGCATCGCGGGCGCGATTCATCAGGAGGGCAAGCGCAGCCACAAGCCTTTTGTCGCGATCAACTGCGGGGCCATTCCCGAGAACCTGCTCGAAAGCGAACTCTTTGGTCATCGCAAAGGCGCGTTTACCGACGCCGCCGAAGACCGCGCCGGCCTCTTTGAGGTCGCAGATGGCGGCACCCTCTTTTTGGACGAGATCGCGGAACTGCCGGTCCAGCTCCAGGTGAAGCTCCTCCGGGCCCTCGTCGAACGGGAGATTCGGCGTGTGGGAGATACCCACAGCGTTGCCGTGGACGTTCGGGTGATCGCGGCGACCGCCCGGGATATCGGGGTCCTTGTCAGCCAGGGGGCTTTTCGGGAGGACTTGTTCTACCGACTCAATGTTGTCCGGATCCATCTGCCTCCCCTGAGGGAGCGCAAAGAAGATGTGCCCCCTTTGGTGGATTACTTCGTGAGAAAGCTCGCCAAACGACTTGAGCTCGCCAACCCTACTGTGGACCCCGAGGCGATGGAGGTTCTGCAACAATACGCCTGGCCGGGGAACGTGCGGGAGCTCGAGAACGCGATAGAAAGGGCTCTGGTGCTGTCCGAAGGCGGAGGAAGGCTCACGCCCGAAGACCTCGATGACCGCTTCAATACCCTTCAGGCGACGAGAGACCTGGAGCAGCTCATCGGTGAAGATGACCTGTCCATTAAGGTCATTCTGCCCCGCATTGAGAAAGTCTTGATCCGCCGTGCGCTCAAACGGACCGACGGGAACCGAACCCGCGCCGCGCAGCTTTTGGGAATCAGCCATCGTGCCTTGCTCTACAAGCTTAAGGAATATGGCATCTCCTGAACGCGACATCGGAACCTGGATCGGTGCATGCCCTGCCTTGGTTGAGCTTATTTCGAGTTAACCCTATATACGAGACTATAAAAGATGCTTAATTATGCATCATTTTACTGCGCCAATCTTGACGGCGCTCTGGGCTATCCACATCATCGGGGCCCCAAGGGGCGAGATGAGTCAGCGGAAGCGTAACCGGAACAATGTCCGACAGCTTCGGGAGGACGTTCTGATGTCCAAGACCGAGCTTGCGCGTAAAGCGGGGGTTTCGGCCCTCACCATCGACCGCATCGAGAACGGTTCGGAGTGTCGGCTGGACACCAAAAGAAAAATTATTCTCGCCCTGGGTAAGAAAATCAACGAGAAGGCTCTGGTCTTCCCTGAGCTCGGCGACGAGGCAGGGGACCAGGAGGTCCGAGCCGAAACGCCCCGCGGTGCGAAGGTCAAGAAGGAAGGTTAGAGGCGACGGGATGGCGAAAGGCAAACTTGCGATCGGCTTGGATATCGGCTCGGGATCGATCAAACTCTGTCAGCTCAAGCCCGCCAAGCGGGGTGCGTACCAGCTTCAGTCCTTCGGGATGGTGCAGCTTCCACCTGAAGCCATCGTCGACGGCGCGCTCATGAATTCCACCGCGGTTGTGGACGGCATTCAGGAGCTTTTTGCTTCGCAAAAGATCAGAACAAAAGATGTCGCGACCTCCGTGTCTGGTCACTCGGTTATCATCAAGAAGATCAATCTGCCCCAGATGACCCCCGAAGAGCTCGAAGAATCTATCCAATGGGAGGCAGAGCAGTATATTCCATTCGATATCAACGACGTGAATATCGACGTGCAGATTCTGGCCACGGAGTCGACCCAAGCGGGTCAAATGGATGTCCTCCTGGTGGCTGCAAAAAAAGACATGGTGAATGACTATACCGAGGTCATTCATGGCGCTGGGCTCAACCCCGTGGTCGTCGACATCGACGCTTTTGCGGTTCAGAACCAGTTCGAGATCAACTACGAGCTCCCGCGATCCGAGACGGTGGTGTTGATCAACATCGGCGCGTCGGTGACCAACATCAACATTTTGGCGAACGCGGTTTCGACCTTCACCCGTGATATCTCCATCGGAGGGGGCCAATTTACCGACGCGGTTCAAAAAGCCCTCAATGTGAGTTTTGACGAAGCGGAGGCACTGAAGCTGGGCGGAGGCGGACCGGACAGCGATTCGGTCGTCCCCCAAGAGGTGGAGCGGGTGCTTCAGACCGAGTCCGAGTCCATCGCCAACGAGGTCCAGCGTTCCCTGGACTTTTATGCGGCGACTTCCGCGGACGCGCATATTGCCCGGATCTTCTTAAGCGGCGGGTCGGCTAAAATCCCAGCCTTGATCAAAACGATCGAAAACAGGACAGGTGTGGCTGTGGAGGTTATCAATCCGTTCCGGAACATTGAAGTGAACCCGGCGCGCTTCGACTCAGACTATTTGCAGGGCGTGGCACCAATGGCGGCGGTATCGGTCGGGCTTGCCCTCCGTTACTCGGCGGACAAGTGAGCGAGAGGGGAGGCCCATCATGATTCGTATCAATCTGCTGCCCATTCGCCAGACTCAGAAGCAGCAAACCGTTCAGCACCAACTGTTGGCCGCCGCCGGAATCTTGGTGGCGACCCTGATCGCTTGTATCGTGTGGGTTTTGCTGATCCGGGACACCGCGGCCGAAAAACGGGCCAAAATTGCCGAGAAAACCCAAGAACTCAAGCAACTCGATGAAATCATCGGTGAGGTGAACGAGTTTACGGCCAAGAAGACCGAACTCGAACAGAAACTCGAAGTCATAGACAACCTGAAGCGGGGCAAGACGGGACCGGTCCGTGCGCTCGACGACCTTTCGAGTGAGATCCCTACGCGCGTGTGGTTGAGCAAGCTGGTCGAAAAAGGGGGCTCGTTGACCATCGAGGGCAATGCGATTCACCACGAGGATGTCTCCGCTTTCATGAAGTCTCTGCAAAAGTCCAAGTACTTCAAGAACATTGTCCTCGGGTATTCCAAGGCCATGAAACCCGACAAGTCCGGGCTTGTCTTTTACGAATTCAGAATCACCTGCAGCGTTGACTACGCCGCCTAGAAGGGGCCTATTGTGGAAGAACTTGTTGCCAAAATAGCCAAGATTCCCATCGCCCAACGGGTTGTGTTCCTCGCAGGCGCGGTGGCGGCCATCGTACTTGCGGCGTATTTCATTTGGGTCAGCCCCATCAAGACCGAGATCAAGAAATCGGAAAACCGCATCCAGCAGCTTGACGCCAATTTGGTTAAAAAACGGGCGATCGCGCGGGACCTGACCCGCTACCGGGTTGAGGTCGAGCGCCTGAAACAGCAGCTGAACGAGGCACTGACATCACTGCCCAATGAAGCTGAGATTCCCGAACTCCTTCAAAAAATAGCCGCGCTTGTAGAGCAGTCTGACTGCGAAATGTCCACCTTCGAGCCCCAGGCGGAGCTCGTGGAGCGATTCTACGCCAAGATACCTGTGAAGATGGCGGTCAACGGCAATTACCACTCGATCGCAGTGTTTTTCGACAAGGTCTCGAAGCTTACGCGTATCGTGAACGTCACCGACATCATGCTGGAAGAACCCAAGGTGGTGAACAAGAAGATCATGCTGGATGCTAGTTTTCTTGCGACTACCTTCAAGTTCGTGGAGCAAAAGAAGCCAAAGGGCAAGGGTGGACGCAAGGGTAAGCCGCCTGCGGGAAAGAAATAATGAAAACGTTCCGCACAGCATTTCAATGGATCCGTCCCGTTTGGCCCCGGTTAGGGTGGCGGGTTTGCGTGGGTTTTGCCGCCCACCTGGGCTTAGTGGTGCTTGTGGGGTTGGTGCTTGGTGCGTGCGGCGAGGATCCGCCCAAGAAGAAGCCCAAACCGGCGCCCAAAAAGGTGGCCAAGAAGCCGGCTCCGGCGAAGGCGCCGGCCGCAAAGGCGGAAGCTGCGCCCGCCGATGAAGCGTCCGAGATCGCATACGCGTATTCGCCCATCGGCAAGCGGGACCCTTTCCGATCTTTGTTTGAGGATCGGGTGATCAAGGATCCCGAGCAGCGTACCGAGCTTCAGACCTATGAGGTCGATCAGCTCAAGTTGGTGGCGGTGGTCTCACGAATCGCCACGCCCTACGCAATGGTGGAAGATCCTTCAGGAAAGGGCCATACCCTTACGCGGGGAACGCTTATTGGCAAGAATTGGGGACGAATTGCCGAGATCAATCCTGAATGCGTGGTTATCAAAGAGGAATATCGCGACTACACGGGTCGGAAAGTGACCAACAAGGTTCCGATGTGTTTGCCGAAGCCGAAAGAATTGAAACTTGATTAATGTGATGACCATGCAACAGTCGCACCGAACCCGAGAGAGGCATCGAGAATGTTGATTCAACGGACCGCAGAATTCGCCAGGCAGGCGGGGGCGTTTGCTGCTGCCTTTGTGCTGGTCGGGTGGCCAGGGGGCGCCGCCGCCGAGACCAAGGGCCCCGTGACCATTGAACGCATCGAAACCTTGAGCAAGGGCAACGGCCGCGACGTTGTCATTCACACGGACCAAAAGGCGACCTACTCCGTGTTTCTCTTGTCCTCGCCGTTTCGCATTCTTGTCGATGTGAACAATGCCCGTGCGCGGGAGGCTCTGGATCTTCTGAAGGTGAACGATGGGGTCGTCCGGTACCTGTCCACGCAGCGTTTCTCGGACGGTGTGTCGTCCATTCTCCGGGTCGAGATCGCGCTCGAAAAAGATCTGCCTTACCGTGTGCGCGCCTCGGACCGAAAGATCACGGTGTCGGTAGAAGGGGAAAGCCCAGCGGCCGACGTCCCCGCCAAGGTGAACGGGTCTGCTTCTGAGCCGGCGAAGTCCGGTACCGCTGTTCGTGAAAAGCCCGAGGCGACCCCTAAGCCAGAAGCCGCGGATAAGGCCGTCCCGGCCGGCGCACCCGCGCGCGAAGAGGTCGTGGAGCTCGGGAAGCTGAAGAAAAAGGTGCGGGGCGATCGCGTGGTTCTTCGCAGCAAACTTTTGAAGGGGAACGTGGAAGAAGCGGCCGTTCGCATCGAGCAGCTCGAGAATCCCGGCCGGGTGTTGGTGGATGTGGTGGGGGCCAAGATTCGACCCAAGTGGCAGCGGCTCAAGATCCGTCGCCGCGGAGTGGAGCGCGCTCGAATTGCGTCGAATCCGGACCGCGTGCGTTTTGTCCTTGATCTGAAGTCCGGCGAACCCGTGCCGCAGGTCGATGTGACCGTGGTTGGGCAGTATCTCGAAATCGCGGTCTCTCCTCCTCAGATGGCGAAAGCGACCCAGGCTGCAAAAGGGATTCGGGCCGCGAAAACGGATCCGGCGAAGACGAAAGCGGTTGTAGAGCCCAAAGTTGCGGAGGCGCCAGTCGCCAAGACCCCCGATGTGGGGGCGGGGGCGTTGCCCACAGTGGCCGCCGTGGTTCCTCCGGCATCGGCGCGGCCCCAAGCCGGGGCGGGGCAACCGGCTACGGGTCCGCTGTCAGAATCGGCTCAGGCGAACGTTCTCGATGTGCGCTTCGATCCGAAAGAGGGTTTCTTTCGGCTGACCGTCGAGCTTGATGGCGTGGTGCAGGTGGAGCAGCCTTCGAAAGGGCAGCCCGGTCGAGCCATGTTGCGGCTTAAAGGCGTTTTGCTACCTGAGGTTCTGGAGCGTACCTTGGACGTGACGGCCATCGCCGGGCGTACCGTCGAAAGCGTATCCACCTATCAAGAGGGGAGCGACAGCGTGTTGGTTGCGTCGCTCAGCTCGGGGACCGAACACCGGCACTGGACGAAGGGAAACCGGGTGATGTGGGATTTCCGGAACAAGGCCGAAGAACGGACCGAGATTGTCCACTACGGGGAGCAGGCGACCTCGGGCTACGCGGCGGCGGGCGGGGCGCAGGCGCGAAGGGCGGCAGCGACTTTGATCCCCACCAAACGGAGGTACAAAGGGCGGCGTATTTCCATCGATCTCAAAGATGCCGACATCCAGAACGTCCTTCGACTGCTGGCTGACGTTTCAAAGCTGAACATCGTTGCAGCCTCCGACGTGAGCGGGCGCATCACCATCAAACTTCGGAATGTGCCCTGGGACCAGGCGCTGGATATCATCTTGCGTTCGATGCAGCTCGACAAAGTGCGGAACGGAAACATCATTCGAGTGGCGCCCATCGAAGTCCTCAAGAAGGAAGAAGAGCTTCGCATCGACCGCGAAAAAGCGCGTATCGACTTGGAGCCCCTCACCGTACGCCTGATACCGGTGAGTTACGCAGTGGCCAGCGAAATCAAACCGCAGGTGACGGCCCTTCTTTCGCCACGGGGCAAGGTCAACATCGATGTTCGGACCAACGTTTTGGTGGTTGAAGACATCGCGGAGGTCTTGCTCAAGGTGGAGCGTTTGGTTCGGACTCTTGATACCCAGACGCCACAAGTTTTGATCGAGGCGCGCATCGTGGAGGCTCGGTCAAGCTTCACGCGTGAGCTCGGTATTCAGTGGGGCGGTAACGTGAGTTTGACCCAGCAGTTCGGGACCTCGACCGGTCTTAGTTTCCCCAACAATATTCGCATCGCGGGCGCGGCTGACGACGGGCAGAACAACGTGACCGAGGGTGTTCTCGGGAATCCCAATTTTGCCATCAACATGCCGGCCACGGTCGGTTCCGGTGGTGGTGGTGCGCTCGGGTTCATTTTTGGCTCTGCCGGCGGATCGGCGTTGATCAATTTGCGTCTGTCGGCCGCGGAGGCGACGGGCAAGGTGAAGATTGTGTCTGCGCCCAAGGTCGTCACCCTCGACAACAAGGCGGCGAAGATTCTCTCGGGCGAAAAGGTGCCGATCACCGTCATTACCGCCAACGGGCCTTCGACCCGTTTCATCGACGCGAATATCGAACTTCAGGTTCGGCCACACGTCACGCAAGATGGGTCGATTCTGATGGCGATTCAGGCCAAGAAAAACGAGCTTTCGGACCGGGTCGATTTGCTCGGCGTTCCTGGCATCATCACCAAGGAAGCCGCCACTCAGATGATTGTCCGAGATGGCGATACCGCCGTGCTCGGTGGGTTGTACCGCCGAACGGCGCAAAGCAATAAATCGTACGTGCCCTGGATCGGCAAAATCCCGGTGCTCGGATGGCTCTTTAAGAGCAGCAGTCGGACCGATGCGCGGGACGAGCTGCTGATTTTCGTTTCACCGAGGATCGTCAATCGATCGCAGGCTCTGGTGTCGACCCAATAGGCCATGAGCCCGTCCCTCGTCCTTTCGGGCCCACCAGGCGTGGGTAAGTCGACGCTGGTGAGCGCGGTCGCCAAGCGGCTTGGGCTGAGTGCCGTCGACCTCGATGTCTTGGTCAAAACTCGGACATCCCGTACCCCCGCTGAGATCATTCGAGAGGACGGAGAGTCGGCTTTTCGGCAAATTGAAGTGGAGGCTCTTCGGTCTCTGGACGAGCGTCCCAAGGTCGTGGCTCTGGGGGGCGGGACTTTGACCACACGCGAGGGGCGCAAGGCGGCCCGCATGGCGGGACCGGTTGTGGGGCTCTCGGGCAGCCTCGCTTTGCTTCGTACCCACCTGGAGAATGACGGGTCGGATCGGCCGCTGCTGTCGGCTTCGGAGGATGGATCTTCCAAGCTTGAAGCGCTCTTGGCGGAACGCAAGACGAGCTATGCCGCCGTTGATCGGCAGGTCGAGGTTGTTGGGGATCAGAATTCGGTGGTGGATCGGGTGGTGGCCGCGGCCCAGGACCTTGACGTGATTCCGGTCGAGGTGGGTGCCAGCCAGAGCCGAGTGCTCGTCGGTGCCGGGCTCGAAGAGGCTTTGGCCGGTGCGGTCGCGGATACGATGCCGACGCGCCCGGTCATCGCCATTTTGGATGAAGGGGTTCCGGCGGAGGCGCGCGCGCGTTATCTCGAGCCGGTGCAAGCCCTTTTCCCGACGACCGTGATCGGGGTTCCCGGCGGTGAGGCGGTGAAGACCTGGTCGTCGCTCGGGCGCATTCTTGAACAAGCCCTCGAGGCGGGGGGCGGGCGGCAGAGCACGGTGATTGGCCTTGGTGGGGGCGCGACCTGTGATTTGGCTGGCTTGGTGGCGAGTTTGCTCGCTCGGGGAGCGCCCTTGGTGTTGGTGCCCTCCACCTTGTTGGCCCAAGTGGACGCTTCAGTGGGAGGCAAGTGCGCCGTGAATGCGAAAGCGGGGCGCAATCTTATCGGGGCCTTTCATGCGGCCGCCCATGTGATCGCTGATACGGATCTCCTCAAGAGCCTTCCCGAAGAAGAAATGCGTTCGGGGCTTGCGGAGTTGGTCAAGATTGCCATTATCCGCGATGGGGCTCTGTTCGATGCGTTGGTGGACGCGCCGGGGGTCACCTCGTCCCAGATCGCTTCGGGCATTCGCCACAAAGCAGCCATTGTGGGCAGCGATCCGTTTGAGGCGGGGCCGCGAAAACTCTTAAACCTGGGTCATACTTTGGGGCACTGCCTCGAGGCGGCCTCGAACTACGGTATGAGACACGGAGAGGCGGTGGCCATTGGCATCGCCGCCATGGCCCGCTGGTCGGCCCAGCAGGGGTGGACGACTGAAGCAGAGGCGGTTCGCATCGTAGACGGACTCCAAAAATTAGGGCTTCCCACAGGCGCTGATAGGGCACTGCTGGGTGGGAGCGCTTCGCACCTGAGACACGACAAAAAGGGCACGGATCGTGCTACTGACCTCATTGGGATCCAAAGAGTGGGCAAAACGTTCATTCGGCGGGTATCCTTGGGCGAAGTAGCGGGCGGTTTGATATCCTGCGGAGAAGATCGATGAAAAGATTGTACGGCACTTTGGCGCTCGCACTCATTGGGTGCAACAACCTTGAGACCGCGTTGGTGATCAAGAACATTGCCGCGCCCGAGGACGCCGCGACGTGTGCCTTCAAGGCGGACTCTGACGAGACCCTTGTGTTTCTGCACTACGATGCCAGTGTTTCGCGAACCTTTATCCTGAATCTTCAGGTGCAGAACAATCTTCAAGCAGGGACGGTTCAGTTCAGTGCTGAGGATCCGATGGACACCTACACCTTTCCCAACATTGTGATTCCCCAAAGTTTTGATTTGCGCTGGGAGTGTGAGCTCGACGGTTTCTCCGCAGGACTGGGACCCCTGTTTCTTCCCCAGTTTTCAGTGCAGCAACCCTTTTGTCTCGACCGTCGTGATGACCTGAACCGAGAGGTATCGGGTGTCGATACGATCCGGGCGGCGGGACAATCCATCGAGCCCGGCGGTGGGCTTGGCCTGGTCGCGATTCGGCCGGTGACCGAGCAGCTCTCTCGGGCGATTTCTGACCTCTTCAGCATTGCGGCGCAGGCGAACGCGTGCTGCAACGCGTTTCAGGGTCAGGGAGAGTGTTCGGCGCTTCCAAACTACTCTGTGGATCTGAGCGGGAGCCACGAGTGCGATGTGCTCCAACGGCAATTCAACAGTGTGGCTGGACCGGGGGCACTGTCGGTCAACAGCCTCGAGGATATCCGAAAGTTTCAGCCGTTCTCGGTGTACGACGGAAGCTTGCCGGAGTTCACCTCGAATCGTGATTTGGGTCAGCCCGGAAATTTCTTTGGTCCGGCCTACCCGATGCGGCTCAGCGGGATTCTCGAAGGGGTGACCCAAAACGGAGACCTGGTGACCTCCGCCCGCTGGGGTGATGTCATCAACATTTGTAACGATTGCGGCGGAAGCTCGCCCTGCACGGGGAACTGAAAACGATGGAAGAACTCAGCAAGCCATTGAGGACCATTTGTGGCGGGGTCGACGGCGCCTTGGTCGCGTCGATTATGGGGGTGGATGGACTGCCGGTGGACAGTTTCGAGACCGGTACGACCCAGGACGTGGATTGGTCGTCCCTGTTTGTGGAGTACTCGTCGGTCCTGAAGCAGGTCAAACAGAGCGCCGAGATGCTTGAAGCCGGCGTTCTTGAAGAACTGTCGATCCGTTCGGAGCGTCTCACGACCATCATTCGGCCGCTCACCAGCGAGTACTTCGTGGCCCTGGGTATTCTTCCGGGGGGGAACTCCGGCAAGGGGCGGTACTTGCTCAAGATTCACGCGCCCGAGCTTTCAGGTGTGCTCTCCTGATGAGCCTCATCTCGGTGATTCACGGGCCGAACCTCAATCTGCTCGGAACCCGGGAACCAGAGCTCTACGGAACGCTGACGCTGAAGGAACTCGACCAGGAGCTGGTGTCCCTCGCCGACAGCCTTGGCCACGAGATCGAGATTTTTCAGAGCAACCATGAAGGGGCGCTGGTGGACAAAATTCAGTCCCTTCGGGGGCGCGCGAGGGCCCTCATTCTCAATGCGGCAGGGTACACCCATACGTCGGTGGCGATCCGAGACGCGATCTTGGCGGTTCGCGATCAGACCCTGGTCCTAGAGGTTCACCTTACAGTACCGGCCAGTCGTGAGGCCTTCCGGGAACGGAATCTCCTCAGTGATGTGGTGCAAGGTCGGATCGAAGGCTTTGGCGGGATGTCGTATCTGCTTGCGCTCAGGGCCGCATCGAGGCTAATCGCGCTGGGTGGCGACCTTTGAAACAAGTGATTTTCGCAAGGGGCTCAAGATCCTCCACAACAACGTCCCGTTTGTGATCGTGGACTTTCAGCACGTGAAACCCGGTAAGGGCAACGCGTTCACCCGAACCAAGATCAAGAATCTGCAGACCGGGGCGGTTTTGGAGGTCACCTATCGATCCGGGGAAAAAGTCGAAGACCCCGAGGTGGAAGATAAGAGCATGACCTTTCTCTACAAAGATGGCGAAAGCTTTCACTTTATGGACTCCAAAACCTACGACCAGGTCGAGATTTCCCAAGAGCTTCTCGGCGATACGGCGAATTTTCTCCTGCCGGATATGAACGCGGGCGTGGTTTTTTGGAGGGGGCGCGCGATCTCCGTCGAAATCGCCCAGCACGTTGAGCTTAAAGTCGAGCACTGCGAGCCGGGCGTGCGGGGTGATACTGCGACCAACGTGACCAAAGCCGCGACCATGGAAACGGGGGCTGTTGTGCAGGTGCCGTTGTTTATCAACGTAGGGGACACGCTCAAGATAGATACCAAAAGCGGCAGCTACCTCGAGCGCACATCGATTGGAAGTGGGTCTTAGCCGTGCCGCCAGTTCGCAAAAACGAACGCAGCCCGTCAGGGGCCAAGCAGAAAAAGGAAACACGCGTCAAAGGTCGCGACGCGGATCCTAAGCTGGAGAAGCTGAGCAAGCTTGTGAAGATTCTCGAAGAGTCGACGCTTATCGAGCTCAGCTACGAAGATGAAGACATGTCGGTTGGTCTCAAGCGGCAAAGCGATCAAACCGCGGCGCCGACTGTGCACGTCGTACCCCAAGCCCTTTCCGCTCAGGGCGGCACCACGCAGAACGCGAATGGCGCCGCACCGACGGGGGGGGCTCCCGAAGAAACCGAAGATAGCGGTCTGTTCATTCTGCGGTCCCCGTTTGTCGGTACGTTTTATCGCGCGCCCTCACCCGACACACCGGTGTTCGCGGACGTGGGACAGCGCGTTACAGAAGGGCAGGCCTTATGCATCGTCGAAGCGATGAAGCTCATGAACGAGATCCAGTCCGAGGTCGACGGCGAGATAGCAGCCATTCTCGTGGAGAACGGAAGCGCGGTGCAGTACGGAGATCCGCTGTTCAAGATCGCGACCAGTTGAAACCTTTGTTTAAGAAGATCCTCGTCGCCAATCGGGGCGAAATTGCACTTCGGGTGATTCGGGCTGCGCGAGAGCTCGATATCCAAACGGTGGCGGTGTACTCCACTGCGGATGCGGAGTCGCTTCACGTCAAGTTTGCGGATGAGTCCGTTTGCATTGGACCGCCTGCGCCGCAAGAGAGTTATCTGAAGATTCCGGCCATCATCTCTGCCGCCGAGGTCTCCGCTGCCGACGCCATTCATCCGGGCTATGGGTTTCTCGCCGAGAATGCCAGTTTTGCTGAAATCTGCGAGCAGTGCGGTTTCAACTTCATTGGTCCGAGTGCGAGCTCGATCCGCACCATGGGTGACAAGATTCAGGCCCGGGAGACCATGAAACGGGTTGGCCTCAAACCCCTGCCGGGGAGCGACGAGCCTATTATGAACGATGCCGATGGCGCCCGTGTGGCGAAGGCCCTTGGGTATCCGGTTATCGTGAAGGCCGCCGCGGGTGGTGGCGGCAAAGGGATGAAAATCGCGTACAACGAGGGTGAGTTGGGCCGTATCCTGAGCGTGGCCCGAGAGGAAGCCGAGAAAGCCTTTGGCAGCGGCGATATCTATCTCGAGCGCTTTATCGAGCGTCCTCGGCACATTGAATTCCAAATCGCCGCCGACAAACACGGGCACGTCGTTCACCTTGGGGATCGCGAGTGTTCGGTTCAACGGCGCTACCAGAAACTGATTGAGGAGGCGCCGTCGCCAGGGTTGTCGGAGGCCAAGCGTCAAGAGGTTGGAGACAATCTGGTCCAGGCGATCAAGAAGCTCGGCTATACCAACCTCGGGACGGTCGAGTTCTTGCTCGATGAGCAGGGACAACTCTATTTCATGGAAATGAACACTCGGATTCAGGTGGAGCACCCGGTCACAGAGATGGTGGTGGGTTTGGACTTGGTGCGCCTTCAGATATTGCTGAGTGCCGGTGCAGAGCTTCCCTTCGACCAGAGTGATATTTCCATGAAGGGGCATGCGATCGAGTGCCGCATCAACGCTGAAGACCCCAAAACATTCCTGCCTTCGCCCGGTACGATTTCAGCTTACCATGTGCCCGGCGGTTATGGGGTTAGGGTCGACTCGCACGTGACGCAAGACACGACGGTCGAACCGCACTACGACTCACTGCTGGCCAAGCTCATTGTTCACGATCACGATCGTGAGCATGCGCTGCGAAGAATGAGAAGCGCGCTCAAGGAATTTGTCGTTGAGGGGATCCGAAGTAACATCCCATTCCATCGCATGATCGTGAATCACGAAGGCTTCAGTTCGGGTGACTACGACACCCGCATCGTGGAACGACTCCTCAGCTCTTCCGCCGAGACCTGACCGCCCGGAGGTATCGACGCTGACCAAGCCCAGTCCCATTGCTCAAGGTGCCGAGGGCGCCCAACGCCGTCGGCCCTTGATCACCGTGGTCCATGTCATCACCAAGCTCGAACTTGGGGGTGCCCAGGAAAACACGCTTTACACGTGCGAGCATCTTGATCGCAGCCGGTTTCGGGTGAGCTTGGTGCACGGTCCCGGGGGCCTTTTGACCGACGAGGCGCGTCGGCTTCCGGATACCGAGGTTCGGGTGGTTCCAAGCCTGGTCCGAGAACCGAGTCCGTATCAAGACGCTGTGTGTTTCTTGGCGCTCAAGCGCCTGTTTCGAGAGCTATGGGATCGGCATCAAGACTTGGGGCATCCTTCGTTGACCTTTGTGGTTCATACCCATAGCTCCAAGGCCGGGATCATTGGCCGTTTGGCGGCGCGTGCTGCGGGGATACCGACCATCGTACACAGCATTCACGGTTTTGGTTTCCATGCAGGTCAGTCGCTGATTCGTCGCAACGCGCTGATTCAATCGGAACGCATTGCCGGCCGGGTCACGGATGCGTTTATTGGCGTTTCTGCAGCCAACCTCGCCGAGGGCCGGGCCCTTGGGTTTATTCGCGGGGGTCACGAGGTTCGCTTGATTCGGTCGGGCATCAACCTTGGCTTGTTCCAAGGCTTGGAGTCTCGTCGAGAATCCAATCGCAAGGCGCTGGGCTTCAAAGGTGATCAGGAGCTTATCTTGAGCATTGGCAACTTTAAGCCACAAAAAGATCCGCTGACGATGTTGGGGGCTATGGCTCGGTTGGCTGCGACCCGGCCGCAGGCCATTTTACTTTTGGTGGGCGACGGTCCCCTTCGGGGCGCGGTCGAGGAGCGGATTCGGGTCCTTGGGCTCGGGTCGCGCGTTCGTATCCTCGGCTGGCGGAGGGATGTTCCGGAGCTCCTCGCGGCTTGTGATGTTGTCGCCCTTTCTTCAATTTTTGAAGGACTGCCACGGGCTGCCGTGCAGGCTCTGGCTGCCCAGCGCCCGTTTGTGGGGACCCGGGTGGATGGGACTCCCGAGATCATTCGCGATGGGAAGAACGGTTTTCTGGTTGAGCCCGAGTCTCCAGACGAGTTGGCTGCGGCCCTCGAACGGGCGCTCGAGGAGCGGCCTATCGATCCCGAGGACGCCATCCGGGTGCAGGAGTGGGGCACCCAGAGGATGGTTGAGGCGCAAGAGGGGCTGTACGAAAAACTCGTACACCGCGCCCACTTCGACGACTCGTTGGCGCACTGGCGAAACCCAGACCGCTCCCCTGCGTAAGGAGCTGGTCCGGGGCTTCGCGAGCCGGTCGGGGGGTCCCCCTATTTGATGATTTGGTCCTTCAAAACCGCTTCTTGGCGCTTTTGTCGCCAAGCCTTCAGACGTTCCCCATACTCAGGGTGTTTAAGAGACAGAATCGATGCGGCCAAAAGGGCCGCGTTTGCGGCACCGGCTTTGCCGATGGCCAGCGTACCCACAGGGACCCCCTTGGGCATCTGAACGATCGATAGAAGGGCATCCATCCCGTTGAGCGCGGTGGCCGAGATGGGGACTCCGAGGACCGGAATAGTGGTTTTTGCGGCGACCACCCCCGGCAGCGCTGCGGCCGCGCCGGCGCCGGCGATGAGGACTTCTAAACCTCGCGCTTCGGCGTTGCTTGCGTACTCTAGGGTTGCGTCCGGGGTCCGGTGGGCCGAAATAACCCGAACTTCGTGGGGAATCGAAAACTCAGTCAAAAGATCGGACGTGCCTGAGAGGATCTCAAGGTCGCTCTTGCTCCCCATGATCACCCCGACCAGCGGGTTCTCCTGTTTTGCCATTGGTCCCTCCAGAAACCCAAAAGCTAGTGTTCTAGAGAATGTAGGGCAAGCACATTTTCTCCTGAGGCTCGGATTTGGCATTTTGCGTTTCCCCCGGATTGGGCTTCCCCTGGGCCGCTTCTTGAATACAATCGACGGGCACCGGGCCACAGGACATGCACGAACCATCCGACAGGCTTTTCAATCCCACGGAAGAACATCGAATGCTTCGTGAGATGGTTCGTGCCTTCACGGAACAAGAAGTTGAGCCCCAGGCCGCGGAATACGACCGTAAGCAGCGCCTCAATCGAGAACTGTTCACACGTATGGGCGAGTTGGGGCTCCTCGGGGTGACGGTGCCGCAGTCTTTTCAGGGGGCGGGCATGGATGCCACCGCGGCGGTCATTGTCCATCACGAACTTTCCAAGTCCGACCCGGGGTTCTGTCTCGCCTATTTGGCGCACGCCATGCTGTTCGTGAACAACTTCTTTCACTCGTCCAACGATGAGCAGCGTGAGCGGTACCTCGGACCGGTTCTGAGTGGGGAGTGGGTCGGGGGTATGGGGATGACGGAACCCGGCCATGGCACCGACGTGTTGGGTATGAAAACGACAGCCGTCCAAAAGGGCGATCTCTACATCCTGAACGGAACGAAGACGTACATTACCAATGGTCCTGAAGGCGATATTTTTCTGACCTATGCCAAGGTCAATGGCGACGTGGCCGCGTTTGTTGTGGATCGTTCCTGCGCTGGTTTTTCCACCTCAAAGGCCATCAAGAAGATGGGCATGCGAAGCAGTTCGATGAGCGAGCTTATCTTTGAGGACTGTGAGGTCCCGGCCAAAAACTTATTGGGTAGAGAGAAAAGTGGGCTGGCGCAGATGATGAGAAATCTGGAGCTCGAACGCATCACGCTTGCGGCCATCAGCCTAGGCATCGGCGATCGGTGCCTCGATCTCATGATCCGCTATGCCAACGAGCGTGTCGCTTTTGGCCAGCCCATCATCGGTTTTGGACAGATTCAGCGGTACATTGGTGACGGATACGCCATGGTTGAAGCGGCGCGTTGTCTGATCTACCAAGTTGCCGCGGGCATCTCGCCGGAGGTCCGAAACCGAATTGGCTCGGATGCCGCGAAGCTTTTTGCCGCACCCGTGGGCAAGAAGGTCGCGGATTATGCGATGCAGGTGATGGGGGGCGCCGGCTACTGCTCGGAGTATCCTGTGGAGCGTTTGTATCGAGACGCAAAGCTCCTTGAAATTGGCGGCGGCACGCTCGAATCGCACCAAAAGAACTTGGCCAAAGACCTTGCCCGCAAAATTGCGGCCTCGTGACCAGACGTGCTCTCGTCGGCCGCACAAAGACGGGGAAGCCTCAGCGTTAGTGCAGCGCCGGTCTTAGCGCCAGTCCTTTGACAATCTGCTTTTCTTCCAAAAGCAGAGTACCTAGGCGCGCTTTGATGGTCGCGGGGTCAAAGTACAAACCTGCCAGCTCAACAAAGAGCTTGTGATGCCTTTGCTCGGATGCGGCGATGCTGAAGTAGAATTCCTTGAGCTCCCCCTCTTCGAGGGCTTGTGCAATCAACTGGAAACGCTCATGGCCCCGGGCTTCGATGATTCCAGCGACGAGCAGGCGGTCTAAAAGATAGGTTTCACGCCCGTGTCGCATGTGGCGGCGGAGGGCTCTGACATAGGGGTCGCGCTGATCGGGCGCGAGGCTTAGGTTGCGTGCTTCGAGGTGTCGGTATACCTGCCGGAAATGTTCCAGTTCTTCTCGAGCAAGATCTATCATTGCCGTAACGAGGCGCTTTCTGTCGGGGTAGTGAACCAAAAGCGACATGGCTGTTGCCGAAGCTTTGCGTTCGCATGCGGCGTGATCGATGAGAAAGGCATCGAGATTGCTCACGACGACCCTCGTCCATTCCGGGGTAGTGGGACACAGGAGTTCGAGCATTCAGTCGATTCCCCGCGATCCTTCTTCGACTGCAGCCTTGATCGTGTGCTCCAGATGAAGGAGCAGTCCCTGGTTCTTATCGTGCTGAAAACTACGAAGATTTTTTTCGTACTGGCCAGAACGCTCAAGAAAGCAGCGAACCTGGTCTTTGGTGAGCCCCTCACAAAGTTCTCCATAGCCGAGCTTTGCGAGGTACCGTGCATTGAGGCTTTGTTCGAACTGGCCGACCAAGGGGACGGTGAGGAGCGGTTTGCCGAGAAAAATAGATTCCCCCATGAGCGTGAAACCACTGGAGGCGATGACCGCGCGCGCGGTCGTGAGGTCTTCAATGAATTGCTGCTCGGAAAAAGGGCAGAGTGTCAGATTGCCATCTACGACCGGCTTTTCGACGGGCTTGAGGCCGTACGCTCGGAACGGAACGCCGACCCCTTTGAGCTCTTCGATGAGGCCGTCTGGGTCGGAGCCTGATTGGTAGACGAGGACGTGCTCGTCGGTTCGAATGTTGGACGCTTGCTCCATGATGACCGGCCGAAGAATCGGTGGATGCAGGCTGGTGCGATCCTTTTTTAGCCGCGGATAGAAGAACGTGGTGATGAGATATGCGTTGCAGCTTGGAAGCTTGGCGCGCACCAGAGATTTCGCCAAAAGAAAATCTTTTTTGTCGGGACCGATCATCGACGAATCGTGTTCACAGCGATCGATCATTTGGATGTTGTCGAGGGAGATCACTGGAATGCGTTGTCCTCGCGCAAACCAATAGGTCCAGGATTCAAAATCTGAGATGACCAGGTCTGGGCAGAAGGTCCGTGCCATTTTTGCGTAGGCTCGAAAGTTGTCGGGCACGTCCTTGAGAGACTTCAAATTCTTGAGCGCCGTTTTCATCTTCTGGATGACGTTGTTTTCGTAGACCATCGTCAGGCCGGTGATGGGTGTGACCTGCCCCGGATATCGGTGCTCGAGATAGGCGGATGCCTTGCCGGAGGCGACGATTCGGCATTCATGGCCCTGCTTGACGAGGGCTTCGAGAATGACCATCGAACGCATGGCGTGGCCCATGCCCTCCCCGACAACGCCGTAGAGAATTCTCACTGGAAGACATCGTTTCTGGGGTATAGGGTATTCATCGTGGTTGTCTCTGAACGCAGTGTACCGAGGCCCATTCGTGAGGCAACGCTCATCGAAGCCGTTTGGAGAACTTCGTGTCACTTTTTTGCCTCGAAACTTGGTCTGAGCCGTACTAGAGTCCCTTGAAGAGGCCTCTCGTTGACTTGGGTCTGCCTCCGCTAGAGTACATCTCCCCACCATGCATATTGTGGTGATAGGTCTGGGCGAAGTTGGTCGGCATTTGGTACGGGTCCTCGAAAAGGAGGGGCACGATGTTGTGGCCATTGACTGGTCGAAGGATGCCGTTCGGTATGTCGAAGAGCATCACGATGTCATGATTCTTCAGGGGTATGGTGCCGGCGAGCGTGTTCTGACCGAGGCGCGGGCAGAAAAAGCAGATCTTCTGGTTGCGGTCACGGATCACGATGAGGTGAACTTGGTTGCCGCCATTTTCGGTCGGCAAATGGGGGCGAAGCACACGATTGCTCGATGCCAGAGCAACGAGTGGGTTCAAAACCGCGCGGGTGTTCGCTACGAGCTTCTCGGCGTAGATGTGGTCTTGAATCCGAGCATTTTGGTTGCTCACGAATTGGTGAAAGTAGCCCGCTCTCACGGGGCGGTTGAAGTGATCGATCTTTCCCAGGACCGGATTGAGCTGGTCCAAGTAGAAATGGGGGAGGATTCGCGCCTGATTCAAAAAACCATTGCCAGTTTGCCATTGCCCCGCGATACTTTGATTGCAGCGATTGTCCGGGAGGGGTCTTTGTTTGTGCCCGGCGGAGAGGACATTCTTCTTCCAGACGACCATGTTTATCTGGTTGGTCGCCCAGAAGATTTGCCTCAAGCAGAATCCTTGTTTACCACCAAACGCCACACCAGGCGGACCTGTTTGGTGGGAGGCGGTGTCACGGGGGAGTCCATCGCCCGAGAACTTGCCGACGATGGGCACGATGTTTTGATCATCGAGTCCTCTTTGGATCGCGCCGAAGAATTGAGTGCGAGCCTAAGGAAGGTTACGGTCCTTCACGGCGATGGCACGGATACCCGTCTTTTGGTCGAAGAGGAGATCGGTACCTATGACTTGTTTGCGGCGGTGACCTCAGACGACGAGCTTAATTTGATGGCTGCGCTTTTAGCGCAGCGCATGGGCGTTTCGCGGACCGCGGCGATGGTGCACCGCCCGGACTACGTTCCCATCTACAAGAAGCTCGGTATCGATATCGTTGTCTCGCCCAGGACGGTGGCTTCGGACCATATCCTGCGATACAGCCGCACAGCGGAGTTGTCTAGCCTGACGGTGCTTCAGAACGGACAAGCGGAGGTATTGGAGATCGTAGCCCGAAGGAAGTGCCGGGCGACCGGAATTCCTCTCCGTGAGCTGAAGGCGCCGCGAGGGGCATTGTTTGCAGCCATTGTGCATGACAACAAAGTTACGATTCCCCGCGGTGAAGATGTGATCGAAGTGGGTGACACGGCCATCGTGTTGACCACTGCCGAGGCCCGACCCAGGATAGAGCGGCTCTTTCGGCCAGGGATCTTGTGACACGCGCTTATCGAAATTACTGGGGCGTGGGGCGCCACGTTGGGTTTGTGCTCATCATCTTGAGCATCGCCGCCTGGATCACAGCTGTGGTTGGATTTCTTTTCGAGCGCATGGCGTCCGGGCCAACTTCTCGTTTTTTTGAACCATGGGCGCTTTTTGTCTCTGCTGGGATTTCTACGCTGGTTGGTGTTTGGGTTCACCGGTTCGGAAAGCGTCACTCCGCGAAGATCGTGACTCGCCGCGAGGCGACTTTGGCGGTGGGAACCAGCTGGATATTTGTGGGGATTTTTGCCGCGATGCCTTTTGCGTTGGGGGCCGGGATGTCGCCGGTAGACGCCTACTTCGAGGCGATCAGTGGTCTAACAACCACCGGCGCGACGATCATCACTGACATCGAGGCACGGCTCAGCCCACAACTTCTGCTCTGGCGTTCCGTGATCCAGTGGCTCGGAGGCATGGGCATCATCGTGTTGTTTGTTGCGGTTTTTCCGACCATCGGCGCGGGTGGCAAGCACATGTTCGGAGAGGAAGTACCCGGAACAACCGCCGAAGGGTTAAAGCCTCGAATCAGCGAGACCTCCAGGGTTCTTTGGCTTATCTACAGCTTTTTTACTGCCGTTGTGGCCGTAAGTCTGCGGCTTTTGGGGTTGAGTTGGTTCGAAGCCATTTGTCACGCATTGACAACGATGTCGACCGGAGGTTTTTCGACGCGTGATGCGTCGGTGGGGGCATTCGGACACCCCGGCATCGAGACGGCCATCGCTTTTTTTATGGTCTTGGCAAGCATCAACTATGGTCTTTTTTATGCAGCCCTTCGGGGACGGAGTTTCGGAGGCTTTTTCCGCTCCATTGAATTTCGTGTTTTTGTGACCCTTGTCTTGGGGTGCACGGTCATCCTCACTGCAGGTACTTTGGAGCGCCATGAATATGATGTCGTGGTTGCGCTGCGCCACGCATTTTTTCAAGTGGGCACCTTTGTGTCCTCGACGGGTTACACGACCGACGACTACATGGCGTACCCGCCGCCCGTGCTGATGGTGGTCCTCTTTTTGATGTTTTGTGGTGGTTGTGCCGGCTCCACCGCGGGCGGCATCAAGATTGAGCGCATGATCTTGATGGCGAAGGTCAGCTGGACTCAGATTCGGCGGTCTTTCCGACCGAATCTGGTCCATGTTGTTCGAATGGGTGACAAGGTTGTCACCCAGTCTGCGCTGACCGAAGTGCCGGTTTTTCTGATGATCTTTATGGCCAGCCTCGCGCTGGGGGCTGGTTTTGTGACCGTTGTAGAGGGCATCAGTGTCCCCGGCGCGCTAGGCGCCGCCCTCACATGCCTATCGAACATGGGTCCGGCGCCATTTTATGCCGAATCGGACAACTTCGCGAGCTACAGCGCGTCGTCAAAAATGGTTTGTGTGGTGCTGATGCTTTTGGGGCGTCTTGAGTTCTTCACGCTCCTCGCCTTGTGTGTTCCGCAATTTTGGAAACGCTAAACCCACGGCGAAGAGCGTCGAATCGTCGACGCCTTTTGGTTCATTCCAATTTTCCTTCTCGCCGTGCGACAAAAGCAGAAAAGATCTCGAGTTGATCTTGTGCACGCTTCAACGCGTCCAGCGCTTGTGTGAGCTCGGCATATTCTGGCTTCCACTCTGTTGTGAATACCATGTTTCCATCCGCAGCCTCAATTGCGCCTTTCGCGCGCCTGACAAGCTGCGAGACCCAGCTGCGGGCAACGTCGCCTTCAAAGAAGATTCCGTCCGCCCTGTCCAATAAATCTCGTGCGTTCACCCTTTCGGTTCTTCCAGCCATTCAGATTCTCCTTGTGAGCTTCGCAAGGCCGTGGCCTTCTTCTCCATCTAAGGTTGGGGGCAGGACGGCCCCCAGTCAAGGCTCCTGTCCATATATTGGGGGATATTGTTGCTGACACCCCCATATGGAGGAGTAGGGTTATATACGACATTTGGTCCAAAAATTGCGTTTTGACCCTAAAACCGACAGATCTGAGCCCCATCTTTGGCTTTCCAGTCGCGATTTGGGGGCTGGGGCAGTAGAGTCCTGGAAGCGGTGTATCTTGTGACTCTTGGGGGAGTTTTGGCGTCCCGGGTCCGAAGTGCATTCGGCCCACTGGTGAGTGAGGGCTGTCGTGTTTGGACACGGAAGCCTAGTCGGGGGATGCCGGCGAGGCTTTGGGGCTGATGGCTGCGCTTGAGGCACACAGGGCGCCCGGAGGCTCGGTGCGGGCAGTAGAGCTTCGGAACGCGTATGGCATCGAAAATCTTGTGGTGGCCAGACGATCGCTTGAAAGACTTGGTCCCAAGGATGTCCTGGTTCGGATCGATGCGGTCTCCATCAATTACCGCGACATCCTCATGGTCTTGGGCAAGTACAATCCGAAGCAAAAATTACCCTTGGTGCCGTGTTCCGATGGTGTGGGCGTGGTTTTGGCCACAGGTTCCGAGGTTGAGCGCGTAGCGCTCGGCGATCGTGTCCTCACCACGGTGGTGCAGGGCTTCATTCATGTGGGCACTAAGGGAGGGCGAGTCCTTAAACGCACGCTTGGAGGACCACTGGATGGGGTACTTCAGGAGCAGCTGGTTCTTCACGAGGACGGCTTGGTTCGTGCGCCCTCGGGGTTGAGTGATGCGGAAGCATCGACTTTGCCGTGCGCTGCGTTGACCGCATGGGCTGCTTTGACGCGATCGGCTTCACTCCAACCAGGGGACACCATCTTGGTTCAGGGCACAGGAGGCGTTTCACTGTTTGCGCTTCAGTTTGGCAAGATGCTGGGGCTGCGTGTGATTGTGACCTCCAAAAGCGACGAGAAGCTGAAGAAGCTTCAATCATTTTCGCCGTGGCGGTGCATCAACTACCAAAAAGACCCTGATTGGGCGACGAGCGTTTGGACCATGACCGAAAAATTGGGGGTAGATCATGTCATTGAGGTTGGTGGCATTGAGACTCTGGCTCAGTCTTTAAGGGCCGTTCGCTTTGGAGGGACTGTCAGTTTGATCGGCGTACTGAGCGGGGCCGTGGGCCGGCTGAACCTGGAACCGATCATTATGCGAAATGTGAGGCTTCAGGGGATTCTTGTGGGGAGTCGTGACGAGTTCGAAGCCATGAATGCTGCGATTCACACCCATCAGATTCGACCGATCGTAGACCGGGTTTTTCCGATGGAACAGGTGGCCGATGCGCTGCGTTATATGGCCGAAGGAAAACACTTCGGGAAGGTCGTGTTGTCGGTACGCTCCGGGATTCGGGAACAGGCAGGTTCGGGACACCCGTAGTACCCAGTTGGAGACCCCTCGGCTCTGCCGGGGAGGCACTCTGAGTTTGACATGTCAGGGAGTCGTTCGGTCCTCTCGGAGACGGAAATCTGGGGAAGAGCTTTCCGTCCACGACCACGACCACGTAGACGTAGACGTAGTCGTGGTCGTGGTCGTGGTCGTGGTCGGCGGTCTGGGCAAAACCGAACCGAGGCATTTATGAGTTTTGGGAGTACCGGGGCGTGGACGATTTGTCTTTGTGCTGGTGCGGGGGGGGATCTTGGACGGCGTCCTCGGGCAAGAGCTTATGGCGAGCGTCGCTCAATTGATCGATGAGGAGTTTGTACGATTTGGGGCGATCGTCTGGATGAGGACTTAACATCGAAAGAATCATCGTTGAGACTGTCGACGGAACGTCATCCAGCCTCTTTTTCAGATCGAACATCATGCCCTCTTTTTGGGCCTTGAGGAAGGCATTGAGCTCAGTGGGGTAGGGCGCCCGGCCGACGGCCGCGTGATACAAGGTGGCCCCCAGCGAGTAGATGTCAGCGCGAAAATCAAGGGTCTCAGGATTTCGCACTTGTTCGGGGGACGCGTAGCCCGGTGTGCCTACCAACCCGGTCCTTCGCGCTGTGAATCTACGACCGCGGCGAGACCCGTTGGCATCCAGCGATTCGAGAGAGTGTGCAAGTCCCAAGTCGACGATTTTGACGAGGCCTTCGGGGTCAATGATGATATTTGCAGGTTTGACGTCGCGATGGATGATGCCTTGCTTCCAAGCCGCCTCTAGGCCGCGCGCAGCCCCGATTCCTACATCCAGTGTTTCTAGTGGGCTCAAACGCTGCTGTTTGAGCTTGCCGTACAATGACTCTCCCTGGATGTACTCCATCACGACGTAGGCGAGATCTCCAGCGTAGTTTCCGTCGTACACACGGACCACGTTGGGGTGGTCTATGCGCGCCGCAAGGGCCGCCTCCGAACAGAATAGGCTTCCCAGCTTTGGGTGCCTGAGGAGGACGCTCGGGCGCAAAAATTTCAAGGCAACTGGTGACTTTAAGACCAGATGGGTTGCGCTGAAAACTACGCCGAAGGCGCCGCTACCAACCACGGGCCCGATGCGGTATCGGTCCACAACCGATCCCATTTGAGGGAGTTTGGCCAAGTCGTTATGTTTTCGGTCTTTGGGGCGCTTTCTTGAGACGATGAAAGCAGAGTCGAAAAGGGAGTCAGAAATCGCACTGGGCGCGGGCTTCGAGGCCTTCTGTTTGGCTAAGAAGAACCGTTCAGGGATTTTCATCCGCGTCAAAGATTTGTTGCGGCCGTCCGGCACGTTTTAGGTCCAGGGGGAATCACCGGGACCGAGCTGCCCCCAAAAGTTGAGGCTTTGGCACAACACTTCGCGAAGACCGGTTGGCTCCATGCCGATTGTGCCCGGGATGTATTTGGTTCTGAGGATCTTCCCGTTCGTGCTTGGAAGCTCTCCCAGATGTTTTCGAATGGCGGGGGCGCCTACGCCGACGGTGGTTGAGTCCTTGAAACTGCTTAGGAGAAGGTTGATTTGCACACGCGCCGAGAAGCCCCATCCCAGGAGGTCTCCATCGCCTGGTGCGAGAATGACGACGCTTGGCGTTCGTGTCAGGGAACGATTGATGGAGCCGAGGCTTTGGTAGTCCACTGCGAGGACCTCTAAAACGCGGTCGTTTCTCAAATAGAAAGTCACTCCGGCAACCTTTGGTTCAGGTCGAATGCACGATCGCAGGCACTTTTCACTCAGTGGCGTAGAAATAGATGACAGGGCGGAAATGCCGGTATCATCATCGGTAATCATGAGGACCACCATCCGGTCTGAACCTACGGTGCTCAACAACCAGCGTTCTAGCTCTGGGTGTGTCCAGATCTGGAGCTCCCCGAGGCAAAATGCATCGCTGATTCCCGTTTCGTATGCGGTCGCGAGCTCTCGGGTTGGGCTCAAGGCAGGAATGGTGACGATGATGTCTTCCGTTTCTCCCTCTTCTTCGATTTCGAGGTTCCCCGTGATTTTGGCGAGGTCGCCTACCAAGTCCCGGGTGCTGACAATGACAGAATCGCGCTGCTGCGTGTCGAATCGCCGAGCCGCCTCAAGGAGCATGGCCGCCGCTGAGTGGGGTGTAAAAAGCGGGATGCCGAGGTCTTGAACCGGCCCGGGTGTGAACTCGAATTGCCCGCGTTCTTCAACGGATAAGCGGTAGAATGCCGGTTCGTTGACGAGGTTGCGAAAAAAAGCACCTACGACCATACCGTTTTCGAAGAGAATTTGACCTAGGCCTGAGGGAACCATCAATGCCAATATTCCAGTCCTGCGAGAGTACTCGAACATGGAGCACAGATCTCCGAAAGCGATAGCCTCGAAGTCTCCCGCCAGGAGATAGTTGTGGTTGGCGCAACGACCGGTCATTTTGCGGCTTTGATCGATCAAACGCCGAGCTCGAGCACCGAGCTCATCCCCATCACAGGGTTTTGTGAGGTAGTCGTAGGCGCCAGCGTTCAGGGCTGCAAGTTTTGTCTCCCGCTTTGTGTCTGCTGAGACAAAGATAAATGGCACAAATTCCAAACGTCGTTCGCCCTTCAGCCGCCGAAGCAGTTGAACCCCAGACATGTCCCCGAGCTGGGTTTCAGAAACCACAATGTCTACAGAGTCGGTGCCAAGAATATCGAGGGCTCCGGTACCGTCTCGAGTCGCCTCAACCTGGATGTCTGCCAAACGGAGCGAACGCTCAATGAATCGTTGTGAGACCCGGTCTGGATCAACAACGAGCGCCACAAATCCCTTTGTAACAAGACTCCTTGTGGTTATATCTTCTGCGTCCGTGTCTAGGCCGAAGTCGGCACCTGACGCAGACATGAAGGCATCGAAGTCCTCAGACACTTAGTTTCTCTCGTCTCTCACCTTTGCAAGCGTATCCAGAGATGCTCCGAGCTCTCGGGAGCTCCATAATCGGCTAAGGCTCACCCTCAGTCCGGTTTTTTCGGCGCCTTCGAACTCTCGACGCTGGCCGTCAATAGCGAATACGCCATCAAACGCAGCTACTCGACGCTCCAAGGTCGATGAGGGGAAGGACGTGACGTGATTGATTGGCAAAACGGCAATGCACTTACCCGTGCGTAAGGCAAGGGGGACAATTTCGCCTCGGTACTCGCGTTCGCAGAGGATCCAGGCATGGTTCTGTTGGGAAAGGCCAAGCATGGTTCCCAAGTCCCAGCTGGCGAATTGGCGCCCTTGGATTTCGCTGACGCCATCGCCTATGGGTTTGGCTTCATCCACAGACACCAATCGAATGAGGTCTTTGACCGGGATCGCGACAACATGGTGATCACATCGAAGAACCACGCATAGCTTGTCGTCGGTGCTGGCTATTCTGTCGGGCGTACTCGCTGGCGCCTGTAACTGGTTAGTCATTTTTTTAACCTATCCTTTTTTCAACCAACGTTCCATCGCCGAACCGAGAAGCTCCTTTGTAAAGGGTTTGGCGATGTAGTCGGAAGCGCCGAGCTGCCTTGCTTGCTGTTGATGTTTTTCGGCCGAACGGCTTGATACCACGACGATCGGTAGGTTTTTGTACTCGGGAATGAACTTGAGCTCTCGGATCAGTTCGTACCCGTGCATACGCGGCATCTCTAGGTCTGTGAACACCATGTCGAAGCGGTCCGCACGAAGTTTTTCGAGAGCGTCAACGCCGTCGACCGCCACCGACAGGTCAACGTCGAGATCCCTAAAGACCGACTCGGCAACCTTGCGCACCGAAATCGAATCGTCAACGAAGAGAATACGAGCCCTGCCGGTACTCTGGTCTTGGTGAACGTCTCGCTCAGCTGCGTAGGCTTCGCCTGCGTTCGTATCGTCATCGTCAAAAATGCCCAGAGCGTCTGCCGGCAAGTCGGCGGTACCGGATCCGAAGTCGGACCCTGCGCCGTGGGTTACACGGCCAAAGAGCGTCTCTGCCATGCCGGCCACATCTAGGATGAGGGCAAGCTTCCCAGTGCCCCGAGTCGTGACCCCTGAGAGCAAGGGGTGACCCGTGAGGAGTTGGCCCATGTCCTTTACGACGATTTCTTCCTGCCCAACGATCGAATCGACTTGAATGGCCATGGTTCGCTGACCGATTCGAAGAACCACAATGGGACCTTCACCAGTGGTTGAGCCTCCGCCGTCCGTGTCACCAAGGACTGTTGTGAGTCGACGGACGGTCATGTACGAACCCTCCAGCGAGATACGACGGACACCCCCTGATTCAGTGATGGAAACGGCCTCTGCCTCGATGGCGCGGTCCATAAAGAAGATGGGCACTGCGTACATCTGGTTGTTTGCGCGTACCAAAAGAGCCCGCGTGATAGCCAGTGTGAGCGGCAGCTGGATCCTAAATAAAGTTCCACGTCCCTTTTGTGTGCTGACTTGGACCGTTCCGTTGAGACGGTCGATGGACCGTCGTACGATGTCACCACCCACGCCTCTTCCAGCGACGTCGTGGGCCTCTTCTTTGGTGCTGAGTCCGTTTGCAAAAACCATTTCCTTGACGGATTCATCATCCACCGAAGTTCCTGCAGGGAGCAGACCCATCTCGATACCCTTCTTGTGAAGGGCCGGAAGATTAAGGCCTTGTCCGTCATCGCGTACTTCGATGATGATCTGCCCAGACTCTTGCTTCGCAGTCAGATTGATTGTTCCAGCAGAGTCTTTCCCGCCTTTTTTACGTTCGTGTGGTGACTCGATGCCATGCACAACCGCATTTCTAACGATGTGTAACATGGGAGCAAACAAGACATCGGAGATCGTCTTATCAATGGCGACTTCTTCTCCCGTTGCCTGTAGTTTTATTTCTTTATGTTCCCGTTCCGCAGCATCTCTGATCGCAAGCCGAAGCCTCACAAAGAGAGAGTCGACAGTAACCATGCGGGCTCGTGTGATCTCGCCCTGTATGCTGGTCACGATGCGGGATAGTCCGTCGGAGTCTTCAGCCAGACCCCGAACCTCGGACGAAAATTGGCTATCTAGCTCTCTGAGGTCGCTGCTGATTTCGTTCAGGCTGCGAGCCAGTACGTTTACGTCATCATAGGTGTCGAGCTCTAGCTCCGAAAAGCCGGACCAAGCTTCATTGACGGCAACATCGTTTTGCATGGGAGTGGTTTGTCCCACGGCCATTGCCATTGAACCTCGACCCGCATTTTGACCGACGACGGTTAGGCGGCGCTGTTTGCTCGACAGTGTGGAAAATTCGTTTTCCTCGGCAAAGGCCTCGACTCGTTCCACCAATCGGTGCCTGTTGAACCTGAATTCTCCTTGCAAAAACCGAAGAGAATCCATTCGGCTCATGAGGCGGGAGCGGCTTACGACCAGCTCGCCCGCGAGATTCATCAGAACTTCGAGGCGTTCGGTAGCCACCCGTACGTATTGCTTCGATTCTTCGTCTCGGCGACGACCCCTGCGGGATCCGGATGATGAGCTGGTTCCCGTGCCTCGCGAGCTTTCTGTTCCGTACGAGCCAGCGGAAAGGGCGCTGGCAGAGGCAGATTCGCTTCGGCCATCAAAGCCAAAAGAGCCTGGGGCCAAGGATGCCAAGCTACCGCCTACGGCGACCGAGGACTCCTGGGTTTCGGTTCCTCCTTCCATGACCCGAACAACACGCTCTTTCCAGTCTTCGCTGACCACCACGTATCCGTTGCGAGATTGCTTGATGTTGCCCCTGACCTCTGACTGCACATCGAGGAGGAGGCTCGCGATTTTCCGGGAAGGCGGAATAATGGGTGCTGTTTCGAGGCCTTCAAGAAAGTCTTCGACGAGATGAAGGACCTTACCCGTTGGGGCCAAGCCGACGGTGTTGACCGAGCCCTTGAGGGTGTGAAACAGGCGCATCAGGCCGTTCAGTGCTTTTCGAGGATCACTGGATTCATCCAGTTCGACCAACTGCTTGTCGATGGCTTCCATCAGCTCCTGGCACTCTTCGTGAAATGCCTCCCACAGTTCTTCCGGTTCGACCTTAGAAACTGCCTCTCGCCGCGTCGTCCGTTTGCGGCTTCGGGGGCTCTTTCGATCGCTTTTAGACTCCTCACTTAGACCGGTGACCACAGCTGGTTCGTCGACGCTTACGCCACCAAGCTTTGCGAGCTTCTTGAGGCCGGTCTCTAGTTCTGCGGCCGAAGGGGCCAAGCCGCTCGCGCAGATCTCTTGAAGCGTATCCGCGCAGTTGGCAATTTCGCCCAGGCCCAAAATAAGTGCAGATCCTTTGAGCGTGTGGAAGATACGATGAAGCCCATCAAAAATCTCTCGTTGTTGGCTTTGGGACGCCGTAGAGAGCCGCCGAAGGAGTGTCCAGCCTTCCTCGAGGTATTGTTCCAATTCCATTTGAAACGCAGCCTGCGGTGAGAGGTCATCATCTGAAGCTTCAGTCTCGCGCGAGGTGTCTTCGCTGAAAACGTCGTCACCCAGGATCATCTCGTCCAATTGGGTGGCCCGGCACAACGCATTGGTTTCTTCGCGTAGGTTCTCCAAAAGGGCCTGGTCCATTGTTGCCCGGCCTTCTAGTGCTTCCTCGCACTTCTTTTGCATTGTGGCTGCCACTTCTGCAGCTCGAACCAGTCCTACGGTGGCTGCAGCACCCTTGAGTGTATGGTACAGCCTCTCCGCGTGTCTGAGTGCGGTCAGCTCCGAGGGGTTTCGCCACAGTGTTTGCAGGTGCCCTTTGAGAGCCAGAATGGCCTCGCGCCCTTCCTCTTGGAAAATTCCCAGAAGTTCATCTTCGATTTCAACTTCGGCTGGGCTTTCGGCTGCGGCTTGTTCTGTTTCCTCCCCAAAGCCGAAGCCAGCGTCATCTTCTCCTTCGATTTCGTTGTCTCCGTCCTCGGCGAATTCGAACTGCGCGTCCAGCGCTGCCCCCGCTTCGTCTTCAAGCTCTTCGGCATCATCGGCGAGCTGAAAGCCATCCTCCTCCGAAGTGTCTTCGGCTGCGGCCTGCCCTTCGAGCTCGTTGACCTGTTCTTCGTTGACTTGCCCCTCGGCCTGGGCTTCGGTCTCGGTGACCTTAAGGAGGGCTTTACAGGTGTTGGTCCATTGCTCTGACAGCTCTTGTGATTCAGTGCGTTCGCCGCTCAGCTCGTGATCGACGATCGTCTTCAGGATCTGAATTCCACTCTTGCAGGTCTGAGCAATCTTGACCGCGTGGTCAAGTTGGGCCTGTGCCTGGGCCAGAGCCTCGCGTCCTTGTGCGGCCAGCTCTTCTAGGATGTTTCCGGCCTCCTGAAGTCCCAGCGCACCCACAAGACCGGCGGTTCCAGCCATGGCGTGTCCGCTGTCTTCAATCTGTTGGTAGGCTGATCGCCCGCGGGCGTCCACGCCCTCGAGTTTTTGTGGCGAGGGAAGATTCCCCAGCACCAGTGTTGCTTCGGCCACCCGGCCTACCAACAGGTTCATGTCAGCGCTAAATGTTTCGCGCACTGACTCCAGTGAGAACTCTGTCACGGCACTACCTTCCCTTCAGTCTTGACCAACAAAAATCCCAGTATCTTGTGAAACAAGCCCAGTGTGCTTAGGAGCAAACCTAGTTTAGTTTGAACCTCTCCATGCTGCTGGACAGCTCCTGCGAAATACCAACCAGTTGCTCAATCGTTTTCATGGAACCTTCGGCGCCGTGCTGGGTCTTTTTAGCAATGCTTGAGATGGCGCCCATGGTGCGCACAACCTGCTGAGTGTTGTTGGCCTGGTGACGGGCAACATCCGTAATCTTGGCCACCAGTCCGGCAGACTCAGAAGAAACGTCTTGAATTTGCACAAGCTGTTGACCTGCTTGACCGACGATCTGCGATTCTTCTTCCACGACCTGAGTTTGGGCCTCGATGGCGCTAATGGTTTCGGAGGTTTCTGCGTGGATGGCCTTTACGAGCTTTTCGATCTCAAGAGTTGCTTGGCCGGCTCGTTCCGCCAGCTTTCCGACCTCTTCAGCAACAACGCTGAAGCCGCGTCCATACTCGCCAGCTCGGGCGGCCTCGATGGCTGCGTTGAGAGCGAGCATGTTTGTTTGTTCGGCGATTCGATTGATTGTTGCGACGATGCCGGTAATCTCCATGGAGCGATCGCCAAGGTTTTTCATCTTCTTGGCTCCTGCCTGCACGTTTGTTCGTAGGGCGTCCATACCTTGGATAACCTGGTCCACTTTCGATGCTCCGGAAACCGCTGAATCCTTTGTTTGTTTCGAGGCCACGGTCGCTTCTTCGGCGGTGTCCGCTACACCAAGAATCTCTTGAGCCATGTTTTCAACCATCTGCGTTGCTTTGGTGACCTGGTTGGCCTGGTTTGTTGCGCCTTCCGCCATTTCTCTCGAAGACTGCATAACGTCGTTAATCGCTTCACTTGTACGCACCAATTGGCTGGCTACGTTTCGCAGGAGTTGCTGCCAAGTCTCCATGAGAGAGTTGAAGGCGTCTGCCACGTTGCCCAAAGATCCCTCGGTGACTGTTGCGCGTACTGTGAGGTTTCCATCGCCAGCATCGGCAACAACGGTTAGGAGCTCCATGATTGATTGCTGGGTCTGCTCATTGTCCGCCTCGACCTGGGCTTTCAATCTTCGGGCTTCAACCAAGGCATCATTAATTTCATTGTAGCTGCTTGCAATGACGGTCATTTCGTCTTTACCGGCGAGCGAGAAGGTCTCTGTTGTTCCAGCGATCAGGCGGTTGGTGAATTCTCTTAGGAGGCCCACCGAACGGAGAACACCTAGGTAAAAAGCAGCGAAGATGAATACCAGCGCGCCACCGAAGGCGAGCGACACGATCATCGTCCAGGTTCTTTCTGAGCGGTATCCTTTAACGCGTTTTAGAATCATGTTGTCGAGTTTGGGTTTAACGCCGCTGTAGAACCCGTTGTTGAGATACAGAACGTTGAGTCCGGCCATTGCCGCCTGGGTGATGGTACCACTGTCGACAAATTCATCTTGCTGACTCAAAAATGCTTGGTTGATGACGGTGCCAAAGTTCTCGGCACCGTTCTTGAGATCTTGCAACTTTGGATCGAGGTCAGACTTTAGGGCGTCTGTATTGGTACGTTCCTTGTCATCCGAATATGCGGTGACCATGTTGACGGTCTCCAGCTCTTCCATAGTATTTGGTAGGGACTGATGGAGGTAAACGAGCTTTTGGCGGTCCGCTTGGGTTCTTGCGGTTAGGCCCAACAAGAAGGCTTCACTGACTGTCCCTCCGATATTGGGTAGCTTGACGCAGAATGCGTCCATCAGCCAGTAACTGTTGAGGTCAGGGTCAAGGATCAGGTTGGAGTGGTTGCAGGCCTGGTTCAAGATCACGTCTTTTACGGACGCGATCATTTTTAGGTAACTGTCCCGGGCCTCTTCCGCGCTGGCAGGCTTAGACGCTCGGAAGCGGTCCAAACCCTGTCGAATGACGGTCCACTTTTCCGAGGTTCTGAGTGCTTTGCCATATTTGGCTTCTTCTTGTTCGATTTCGCGAATGGCGTTGTCGATATCCGTGTCGATTTGGGAATATTCTGACCGGAACTTGGCGTTGTTCTTGAGGTCGGGATGGGCAATGAACGAGACATCTAGAACCGCCCGTCGCTCGACGGCGAAGAGCAGGCTTCGCATGGGGTTGATATATTCAACACCGAAATGCTCTTTCTCATTGAAGTCCGCTTGTTTGGTCGCGCCTCGCCACTGGCTGAGTACTGCGAACCCAAGCGGAACGAAGAACATTGCGCCAATGAGCACAAACTTTCTTGCGAAAGTTAGTCCTGCGAGGATCGAGATTAACGACTCGATCAACACGAAATGTTTTTTTGTTGTAGCTGCTGTGCCTTCGGACATTGCCTAATCTCCTTGCTTTTCCCTGTTTACGCCTTTGAAGTCTTTTGTTTACGATCGAATTTGTAGTCTTTGGAGTCCCTCAAGAACCAGATTGGCATCAAGTACCGTCACCACGCGGTCCGGGTTGGGGATTTCCAAAAAGCCCTGAATCGAGGGCAGCTCATCATCTGAGCTTTTGGGCACAAAGTGCCCTGCTGACGTAGAAACCACGCTCTGCACACTGTCCACTTCGATGGCGGCGAGCACTGTGCTGGGAGCGGGGCGGATGACCAGTCCGGTCATCTGCCCCTGCCTCGGGTTCCGCGTTGCGTCTCTTAGATTGAGTGCCGTTGCCAAGTCGACGAGAGCGACAGGCGTGCCCCGAAGATTAAAAAGGCCTTTTACGCCAAGCGGTGCTTTGGGCACGCGAATCAAGTCATCGATGGTGACCACTTCGCCTACGATTTCGACAGAAAGGCCAAAATGTTGTTCGCCCAAAGAGAAGCATGCGATGATATCGCCCTCCTCAGTGGCACTTGATACGCTTGATTCATCGGGCCTATTGGTTCCGGTAGGAACTCCGCTTTTCAACGACGAGCCGTCCTGTGGCGAAATGACACTCTCAGACATGCTTCAAACTCCTAGCGAAGGTATTTCTGGATGGCGCTTTCGAGCGTATCCGGCGTATATGGCTTGGTTACGACATCACTGGCGCCCTGCTTTTTCGCCCAAAAAACGTCGCTCGGGTTGCCCTTGCTTGTTACCAGTACAACGGGCACGTCGGTGAACTTGGGGTCAGACTTGATCTTTCTGCAAGTCGAGTACCCGGTGTCTCCGGGCATGACAACGTCAAGGAGGATGAGAGACGGGCTGCTCTCACCGGCGCGGGTAACCGCTTCCTTACCGTTGCTTGCGTAAATGGGGGTGTGACCCATTTTGGTCACGACACTACCAGCGAGCTGGCGGTCTGTTGCTGCGTCGTCTACTACGAGGATCGTTGCCATCGATTTTGCTTCCTTTGCTTTTGGGCTTGGTGCCGTTTTTGTTGATACGAGTAAAAAGAGGGACGAGCAATGTAGGTCTGGTATTTTTCTATGACCTCAACAAACGCTCGATTGCGAGATACGAAATAGGCTTGGAAAACAGCGTATATCCCGCGTTTGAGAGCCTTTTTGCACTTGACGAATCAAGGTCGTCAACGATGGCAACCAAGCGCACATCCGAGCCCCAATCCTCCCTTTTTAGGGCCGAAGCCAGCTTTTCTGCCTTGTCGCCTGCGGCTCGGGCGTTGATGAGCAGCATGGAGGGTCTCTTGGCAGAAATTGCCTTGAGTTGCTCGTCTTGGGGCAGATCAACAACGTCTATGGGCACTTTACGGGCTCGCAGACGTCGCATGAGAGGGGCCACGATGCCTTCCTTGTCGGGCTCAAGCACCATGACTGTCTTTCTTTTGCCCTTGAGCGTATCGGCACAATCCTTGAGGAGGTCGATTGAAATGAGCCGCCCGGCGATGACCATGATCCGTTGTTTGTCCTGTTGCAGCTTTGACGCGACCTCAGCAATGGTTCGGTGGCCGTCCACGCACTGAAGTAAAAGGCGCTCTTCTTGAACAAGTTGAATGCTGCCTAGTTTCTTACTGAATTCAGGGCTACGTTGAAGAACCGTATCGGGGCTTAGTGAAGTTGAGGTGGAGCTCAGGGTGGAACGTTGGCTCTCCAGGGTGATCTGGCTCCAGGGAATGGGCTTTCCATAGGCTTCCACGTAACTGGGTGTCGGGGGACTTGATGTGAAGTGGAAGGCGCAGGTAGCACCTTGCACTCGACTGAGTAGGCGCTTGGAATATTTGAAGAGGGTCGTCGCGAGGTCATCGGGAAGTGCGATGCCTTTGGCGGCCAGGGTTACGAATACCGGGGTGCCGGTTTCGTGTTGAGCCTTCTTGGCCGAGGCCAGTGCGGCTTGAGCAGCGCCAGACCACTGCTGTGGCGCTTCAGCCAGGTAAGCTTCAGCGTTTCGACTTGTGGCGAGCACCACGTGACCCTCTCGGAGGAAGACGAGCGTTGCTCCGCCGGGAAATTGAATCGACATCCGTCCGGTTTGTTTTGACTGTCGGAGAAACGCGAACACGCTTTTGGGTGAAATTTCAGAGAATGCGCCGGCTATCGTGGTTCCTGCGGCGTAAAGCGTCTTTTCATTGAGGTCTGCGGTGCCGCTGACCTTGGCCGGTTCGTTGGACGCGAACAGCGGTGTAAGCGACTCAATGAGGCCGTCGACCATATCGGGCGTTATGATGCGCTTTGCAAAGAAGGCTGAAGGATTGGAGGTTTTTAACTGCTTGGCCCACGTGGGAATGAGGGCCAGTCGCTTTTTCATGTGTAAATAGAGTGCTTCTGCGACACGTTGGCGTGGTGGCCCGCTCGGCGTCAAAGCAGACGAACTGGCCTCGGCCTTTTGGGTGTCCGTTTTGGATGTTTTTGATGCCCCAGCGCTTTGAGATACGACCCCTTCAAGCTTTGACACCAAGCTTTCTCGCGTAAAAGGCTTGTTTAGGTAACCCGCCAGGGATGAAGAGTTCGGAAAGTGATCCGTGATACTCGCGTCCTTGGCGGTCATGACGATGACGCGGGAATTTGCGGCTGGTGTTTTGGACAGTGCCTTCCAAACTTCCACACCCTTCATGTCAGGAAGGACAAAATCCAACAAAATAATCTCAGGTGCAGCTTGGCTTGCTTGCGAAATGCCTTCTTTGCCTGAGCTCGCGTAATTGACGACCCACTTTTCAGAGGGAAGAGATAGCTGCACGAGGCGTCGGATTGTCAGGCTGTCGTCGATAACCAGAACACGGTGGGAATTCATCGAACCTCCATGGCTGCGCCGGAGAATTTCATGGGTGCTTCTTTTATACGTTCCAAAGCAAACTCGAGAACCGAGGGCCCTCCATCTTTCGCTGTGTTTTGGAAACGTTGCATTTCTTCAGAGCTTGCTATGCTTCGGCTTTGGGGAAGCGGGTTTGAGAAACCACACACCAGATCGTTGCCTTCAGTCTGCATCTTCAAAAACCGACGACCGGCAGCTTTGAGCTGACCTGCTAGATCCCAGCACTCCGGGAGGCGGGCAGGTGAGAAAAGCCATAACGGCCACGAATCTGTGGGCCAATAGACGATCCAGTGGGCGGCATCGGCGGGCAAATAGATGAGCCCGGCCTTTTTTCCTAGGGTAGCAACGAGAGTTGCTTCGGATTCTTCTCGTTTGGCCAGAAGTTGGAGTAGTTCTGGCACTGCAGGGATATGATCTTCCTGGGTGATGAGGGCCAGAGTGCCTGGGGTCTTGGTCGGGTCGAGAATAGGAGACCAAAGCGGGCTGGCGCCTGCGGACAGGCCACCGGCCCAGAAGCGTCGCTTCAAATACTCAACGGTGCTTGCGCCTGACCTTGTTTCTGGCATCCGCAGGACGGGGCTGTGGCGGCCGTAGGGTGGGTGCACCGCCCGGGTCGTGAGGGCTGAGGCTAGCTCGGTACGGAATCTTTTGTGAGAGACCGGGGTACTGAAGAGGGTCACTCGGGGACTCAAGTAGATAACCGGTCTGACAAGCGGCTCTTTGGAAACGACAAAGGCGAGTGCTTCTGGGTGGGCCTTCAGACGCTTGGTCAGATCGCGCGGTAGCTTTCGGCTTCCGCGTTTGAGTTCATCAACAAATACCGAAACGGTACGGGATGGCTGCTGAATGTCGTCGTCAGCGGTCCATGGAACTTCCTCTACAGAGTCGAATTTGCTGATGGCTCGCCGTAGCACCTTTCGGGTCGATCTTCCGATCGAAGAACATAAGGCGCATACGGGGCGAGAATGTTCCGCCTGGAGGTCAGTACCGGGACGGCTACGTGCCCTGCCCATGCTTCTCCTGTCCTGCGTCTGGTGACACCATCCGCAGCGCTCGGTGGGCAACAACGTCGCCTCGAGTCGCCTCTACGCCAGCGAGATCTTTGAGCAGACGCTCTACGTCGATCCACCAAAGGTTTTTGTCTCGCCCATGGGCCATTCGCGCCCACGAAGGCACCTCGGTGTCTTTCTGTTGGTCAAAGTCGATCAGCGTTGCGTCGAACATCTGGCCGGAGGTTGAAAATTCCACGGACCAGCGGACTTTCGAACCCGGCGTATTAAATACCGCGACCTGGACTGTTCTCACAGTTTGTTTCGCAAGGATCGGACCGTACGCTCGAATCGATACGAGTGTTTTGCCATCATGAACCGCGATGCCAGAGACCCAGTCTTGGGACAGCGGGGGAGGAGGAGAGAGCTCGACTTCGACCAGTTGTGCGATGAAGGGAACGGGGATGGCAAAGCGGTGCCCTGACGCAAATACCTCGAGTGACTTGATCGTGTTGTCTTTTTGGTCTCGCTTGCTTTCGTTTTCTTCGCTCGCACTCATGTCATCAAGATAGGCGACGCCCCTGTGTGCGAGCAAGCGTGAGGGAGTCAGATGGATGACCGCTCAGCCCGGCGAATGTAAGAGCGCCTCGCTCGAGGGGCTCCCTTGACTGGGACTACCGTGCCTCGAACCCTTGGTTTATCGGTCGGAGGTCGGTGCATCAAGTGGCTGGGGTAGGGCGTGTCTATCCTACTTTAAAGGCAGGCCTGGGTGGTGGTGGGCGTCATAGCGGAGACCACAACAGGGGTTCGCAGAAGACTTGGTCGTACTCAACCGGAAGCGAGCTGATGGCTATCGTTCGTGGTTGAGCACAAGCGAACGGTTTTCGTGATGTGCGCGCTGTGGTTGTTGAGGTGCCCATGATCCTTATCGCTGTTTGGCTAAATCTGCGACCCGTTGGTGCTTGAGGCCCTTAGAAGGACGAGATATAGTTTTTGTGTGGCACTTCATCCTGTGCTCTACGTCGATGACGACCCAATAGTCTTACGTGCGTTTGAGCGTTCGCTTAAAGAAACAGAGTTTGTACTGGATACCGCTTCGTCGGAACGGGAGGCTCTTCGAAAGGTTTCGACCACACGATACGATATCGTGGCCTGCGACCTCATTATGAAGGGCTGCAACGGTCAAGAGCTTCTGGGTAGAATTCATGAGATTCAAAAAGAGGCAAGAACACTGCTCGTGACGGGGTATTGCCGCTCTTTTCAGGGACTCGGCCGGAAGTCCGAAACGCGGATCTTGGTCAAGCCGTGGGGGCGGGATGAGCTGATTGAGCTTCTTCGTGCGTTGGTGGCCCAGCAGGGTGTGCAAGATAAGGACGCGTCCCTAAAAGCCAGAAGGGCAAGGAGAAAGGCCAGGAGAGCTCGTCGGCGCGGGCAAGGGGAAGAGGAGACCAGCCTTGTGGAGCAGCGGTTCTTTCGATTGCTTGCGAATATTGAGCAAGTGGACGAAGCGCCTTTTACGGGCGAAGTCTTTGTGCACCACGATTCTCATGATAAGCCGACCGGGAAAATGCTTCTCCAGGATGGCCGAGTCTGTTTTATTATCGTGCACGGGGATTCAACGAGGCTGGGCGAGATGCTCTTGCAAAGCCATGCGCGGGGCGATGAGATTTTAAGTGAAGCGCTTGGAGTCGCGAAAGCGGAAGGAAAGCCGATCGGTCAGGTTCTTCTTGAGTCCGGAGAGATTACGCCTGAACAGTTGCGCTCTGCCCTAAGAAAACAGATCGTTCTTCGGTTTTTGACTTTGGCGACCAAGCCGAGTGAACCACGGATTTCGGTGCGGAAGTTCTCTCATGACACGCCTGAGAATCCGCTTTCCTTTGCGTTGAGTGAGGTTCGTTTTGAAACTGCCAGGGTACTGCTTCAGATGGGGCCCGATCTCTTGACGAAACTGCACAGCGCAAAAGAACCCGCCCTTTAGCACCACCCCCCCTTGGCCTTGGCGGAGGATTCAGAGGATCGCAGGAGCCTCCGGTGCCCACTGTCGGGTACAACAGACAGGGGCCGTTCCATCCGTTGGCGCCCCCTGTTTTCGTAAGTAGCTGAGACCAGCTGTGTTTTGAGACCACTCCCAAAAGGGCACATCGATTGCGACGTAGTCTGGCTATGACATTAGCCAAACACGACAGCGCCCACCGCCCAAAGCGACCGATTTCAGTGCGCCGCGAGCACATCGATGGCCTTTTCCTCTTGTTCCTGGTGCCCATCTTGGCCCTTGCTTGTGGAGGCGGCCGGGATCCTGGTCATTCACAAATAGAGGCTGCACAACTTGAAACCGAGTCGGATTGCGCGGAAGCGACCGAACAAAGTGAAGTGCCTGATTCGCTGAACGGCTATGACCCCACGGATGTTGAACCACCGCCCCCCATGCCGAGCTATCCGGGTACAATTGCAGGCAAATTGGCCGTCAACAATACGGGGGCCGCAGTTTACACCATACCGATAAAAGTTGCGCCCGGTACCGCCGACATGGCTCCAGACCTCAAACTGAGCTACGACAGTTCATCGACAAGCAACGGCATTTTTGGACTCGGTTGGAGCATAGAGGGACTTTCGAGCATTGCCCGTGTCCCGTCTACCCTGAGGCACGACGGAGTCATTGATCCGGTCGACTACGACGCATTAGACCGCCTAAGCCTTGATGGGCGACGATTGAGAGTCGTCGAGAGAGGCTACTGGCAGTCGTACAACGAGTACCGAACCGAAATCGATCGACTCACCTATGTGCGCCACATCAACGGCCACTTCGTCGCCCGTACAAAAGACGGTCTGATCCGGCGCTACGGTTTTGCACCTTCATCCAGGTCCGAGGGGTGTACCAAAAAGACCGCGATCTGGCTCATGGATCGGGTCGAAGATACGGTCGGCAACTTTATGACTTTCGAATACTTCGGGACGCATCGTTCGGTTCGGCGCATCAAGTATTCGGGTCACATCGGTACCGGACAAGCACCCGACAGTGAGGTGGAGTTTGTGTACGAGGCCCGGCCAGACCCGCAAGTACACTGGCGTGCTGGAATGAAGGTCGAAATCGACAAACGCATTAAGAAAATCATCGTAAGGACCCAAGATGAGGTCGTTCGTATATACGCCATCGAATACGCCCTGAGTCCATCCACTCAAGAAAGCCAAATGGTTTCGATTCAAGAGATTGTTCCTGGCACCGAATACGGTGCGAAGCTGTACGCTTATCCGAAGACCACGTTTTCGTGGAGGAACAACTCCGCCACGGCACCTACGGGTTCGAGCGTACAGCTCGCGAGCAAATTAGGTGCCGGCCAGAAGAATCCCCATCGCGTGCATGTGCAAGGAGACTTCGACGGAGACGGAAGAACCGATTTTATTGTCGCGTCGGCGGAAAACAATAGGAACGGAAGAACGTGGGATACCGTGGCCACGAAATACCTGTCTAGCGACGACTACGTGGGAAAGCTAATGCCGTTTCGCGTGGAGCCTGAGGGCGCCAAGCCCTGTGCTAAGCGTGTTCTGGCCTCGGGTGATTTTGACGGAGACACGTTGGGCGATTTTGTACTCGGGTGCGTGCCGGGTGAGAGCGAAAGCTTCAACAAGGATGCACCGATACCAACAAATACCGAAGTCTATCACGCCAATACCGATGGAACCTTTGATCGGACCCCGCTTCCTTTTTCAGCCTCGCTGTGCGGAAAAATACGGGGCTCGGGGGATTTCAATGGTGATGGGTCAACCGACATCTTGCTTACGAGTTGTATTTTGTTCAGCAACCCTTCAAGAGGAAGAAAAGCGCCGTTTACCATGGTGAGGCGTAAATATCTTGAACAAAGGTTTCGACGAGGGCCAGAGGCAATCGATCAGGTGCAAAACAAGTACTTCCTCACTCTCCTTAACTTCTTTGTCGCCGAGATCAACGGAGATGGAGTCGCCGATCTTGTTTTTGAATACACCCAAGATATCAACTTGGACGATGGTTGGGACTCCAAAAACTACAAGGTTAGAGTGATTGCCCACGTCGGTGATGGAACCGGTGGGTTTTCTGAGGCGTTTGACTCCAGAGGCTTTCCGAAGGGCGCTCGTATACAGACCGCCGGAGACTTCAATGGCGACGGTTTGACCGATTTCTATCTTGGGCGACAGAGCACGTCTGACCCGAGGAAGTTTTTTGCTCGGAACCACCATGTGACGGGCAAGGGCCAATTGATGCTGGCGGATGGTCTCGGCGGCTTCACGCGTGTCGACACAAACGTGGAAGAAAACATAGTGTCGGGCGAGGCCTTCGCTCCGGTGGTCATCGGGAGCGGCGACTTCAACGGCGATGGACGCACCGACCTTGTGTTCAGTGACGCCAAGCTCAACCTCGATGACGGGCCTGCGCCTACGGTGGTTCAGGGCCAGGCCAAAATATACCTTGCGGCGGGCGCATACGGGTTTAAACCTGTGGAGCTGAACACGCTCGGTCTTACCCACACGGTTCAGGCTTTTGGGGACTTCAATGGCGACGGAAGATCACAGATCCTCAGCGCCCGAGGAAACCATTTCGGGAACTTCACACTGAGCCTCCTCCGCGCTTCGGGCATTGGAGAAACTGAGGTGGATCGCATCACTCAGTTTACGAATGGCCTCGGGCGCTTGTCCAAGCTCCGGTACCGCCGACCTACTGTACCTGCGACCGATGACGACCCTGAGGTCTATAGCAAAGGAGAGGGCGCCGTGTTTCCTATTGTGGACATCCATCCGTCTACGCCCGTGGTTGCTCAGCTGTGGGAAGATACAGGGCTAAGTGATCCTGCGTCTAGGTCTATGATCTACACCTACGCGAACGCAAGAGCAGATCTTTTGGGGCGAGGGTTTTTGGGTTTTGGTATTTTCGAATCCTACGACGTCGCCCAAAACCTTTCGACTTCCGAATTGGTGTCCCAAGAGTTTCCACACATTGGTTTTACCCGAGAAACAAGAACATGCTTACACGAAGACCCAGAAGACGTGGGTACGCTGCTCACTCGGCAGGTCAACGAACTTGCCCACAGAAGCACTTCCAAAAGCGACAGCGGCTATTGGACGGAGTGGATCAATTCCGACACTCCGGGAGGCACCGGGGACCACGAGACGATTTTCCACACGACCGTGACTGCGCCTGTTCCCGCGGTGATCAATTGTCTTTCGAGGGAGATGATTGAGTGCAAAAGCACCTCTGGACTCACCGCGGCCGAGACGGGTGAAGTCGTGACCTGTGACCCCAAGGAGGGGTTTTTGTGTTTGAACTCGGAACAACCCGATGGGCGGTGCGACCACGACTATGAAGTGCGCTACTTTTGCGGGCCCCGTGCGATATCGACGTTTCCGTACATTGCGAGCGCGGAAGAAAAGAAGTGGGAACCGAGCCAAGGCCTTGGTTGCGATGTCAGCGGCGGCGGACTCGCTCACGAGACGGTCAAGACCGAAAACGACTTCGATGAATATGGAAACAACATAAGAATTAAGACGGTCTGGGATGCCGGTCAGGCTACGGAGCAGAGTGATGAGGTTGTCAGCGATTATACCTGGCCCGAGAACCGTTCTTATTTTCAGAAGTATGGTCGGGTCCGCCAGATTGTGAGGACCTCAAAGACCGCGGACGGGCGCGCGGCATCCCGTACGACAGACTTTGACTACTACCTAAACATGCTTCTTCGTACGCAAAAGGCGATCGACGCCCCTTCGAGCACGACCCATCATGAATATGACGCCTTCGGTAACCGTACGCTCACGCGAAAGAGCGGGGAGGGTGCGGTCACGCAATTCGAGCAGTCTGTCTTTGATGAACGCGGGCGCTTTGAGCGGTGTCGACAAAACGCTCTGGGTCATCTCGAGTACCATGAATATGACCCTCGGTTTGGTACTGTGACGCGCCGCGTGGGGCCAGCAACCATGGCGGCGCTTGGCTGGGATACGCTCGGCTCCGGGTGCCCAAGCCCCACAGAGATCGGACCCGAGGTGGTCAGTTATCGCGCCTCTTACGATGGATTTGGGCTACAAACTCAGTCGGTTGAAATCGATGGCAAGACGACCACGACTCGAATCGTTCCGTTTGTACCCACTGGGGGAGACGACGCCGTGGCGCAAGGACGGTACCGCATTCAACACGATACTTTAGGAGAAATTCGGATCGAAGTGTACGACCGCCTGGGGCGGGTTCTTCGAGCGGGTACCTACAAGCCGTTTAGTGTGCGTAGTGCAGTGACCAACACGACCTACAACCATCTTGGCCAGGTGGTCGCCAAGAGCGATCGGTACGACAACAATGATCCCGACAAGAAAATCACGTGGACCTTGATGGACTATGACGCGATTGGAAGAGTGACCAAAACCAGCTATGCCAACGGTTTGATCGTCGCAACCGAATTCGACGGCAGGGTCACAACGATTCGCCGTTGGCCCTCTGAAAATCCAAACAATGTGAGGCAGAGCATGACGGTGACCGACGCCCGAAGCCAGGTCACGCAGTCTTTTGATGCGATGGGGAATGGTGTCCAATTTCAGTACGGTCCCTTTGGTCAGCTCGAAACGACAAGGCCCTCGGTGGGCGGAAAAACAGATGAAGCATACGAAAAGAAGGCACTCTATGACGCCCAGGGCAACCGAACAGCTTTGTATGATCCAGACCTTGGTGACTGGAGCTATGTGTACAATGGGCTGGGCCAAATGGTTCGCCAAGTCGATGGAAACGGCAAGATCGTCACGCTCGAATACGACGCCATCGGACGTTTGACCAAACAAGAGACACCCGAGGGCGAAAGTCGTTGGTTTTTTGACAACATCGATGCCCAAAATCTATCAAGTTCGTACGTCGGTAAGCTTGTTTACGAGGAGTATGTCGATGACACCGATGCGAACGCTGTTCCCTATGGAACGCTGTATCGATACGATGCGGTCGGCCACAACACCGAAGTTGTTCGGCCCTGGTCAGAGCTTTCGACCCGAAAGATGCTCGAGTATGACTCGGTCGGCCGACTCACCAAAGAAGAATATCACGCCACCTTTGATGACGATGAACGCCATCTGTTGAGTCTCAACTACTCGCTTACATCGGGCAATGACATCGCGCGCATCGAGGATCATGAAGGGCACCTATGGTACGATGCGGCGTACACCGAGGGCGAGGACGCAACCCAAGCTTTTACGCGTCTGGGCTACGATGCAGAAGGTCGGCCGACCCGGTATCGAGTCGGCCAAACAAAGGACCAGAGCGCCGTTCTCACGGTAGAGAAACAGTACAACCAGGAATTCACAACCCACATTGAAGGTCGTACGAACAAGGGTGTTCTTCGAAGCACTCGGTACGAGTACGATGCCCTTGGCAATCTTACAGGGCGACACAGGCTCGCACCGAGTGTGCGCAACGAGTGGTTTGCGTATGATTCTCTCAACCGGTTGACCAGCACGGAAGGGTTGAAGAATTCACCGGTCCCGACCGTGATGTACGATGCTCACGGAAATATCACGCACAAGGCTACAGTCGGCGACTATGTTTACGGGCAAAAGGACACAAACGGGCGCATTCGGTTTCTGCATGCGGTGACTTCGGCCGGAGGTGTCAGCTACCGCTACGACGATGCAGGCAACATGCTTGAGCGCGGGGATACGCAGATTCTGTGGACTGCGTTTAATAAGCCGTGGTGGATTGGCGGTCCTTCGGGGCATGCACGCTTCGCCTACGATGCAAATCGGAATCGCGTTCGTCAGGAATCCGAAGTCAGGCAATCGCTTTCGCGCAAGAACGGGAGCGAGCGCTGGAGCTTTGAACGTTCGACCAAACTCTACATCGACGACGGGCTTGAGGTGCACTTGGCCACGGAGTCTGGCGTCTGTCAGCTTGTCGACAACAAGCGGTATTGTAGCGTCGATGACAAGTTGGGTGATTCTCTCGCGAAGTTTTACGTTCACGGCCCCGACGGGCGGCTTGGTGTCTTTGAGCGGGCGATGGAGTCTGGCGCAGCCGTTCGAAAATACTTTCTTAAGGATCATCTCGGTTCCGTGACCGAGGTTCTAGGACCTGAGGGGCAGGTTATCGAAGAGATGGACTACGACGCCTGGGGAGAGCGTCGGGGCACGACGGTCGTCGAAAACGCTGAGAGCGAGGCCCTTGGGGCTCCTGCGAAAAACTGGACCATCTATGACAATAGCCCCGCAGGTGCTCAAGCGACCGTGGTTTACGACGAAGACAAGAACAGTCAGGTTGTAGAGCTCTCGGGAGCCGGCCGTGCCAATGGTGCATCGCTGAACGGCCCTGATGGCGGATCACTGGCGATTCGAGACCGGCACATCCTTCGATGGCGCATGAAGTTTTCTGAGGCTTTTGGTTTTTACGTGAGGGTGATGACCTCGGCCGGTTCGAGGTTTCTTTACTACAGTGGTGCAGATCCGGATGCCGAGGTCGAGGTCAGTGAACTCTACGCCCATCATGGCTTGGGTGAAAGCAGCATGGACGGTACGTGGCGCACGTATACGAGGGACCTGCGTCAAGATCTGAAAGCTCGGTTTCCCGAACTTGAAATCATAGAGTTGAGCCATGTTCTCATTCGAGGGAGCGGCCGCATCGACGACATCGAAGTGCTGGTTTCCGAAGATCGCGGGTTCACCGATCACGAGATGCTCGACCTCTTTGGTTTGGTGCACATGAATGGGCGAATATACGATCCCAGAGTTGGACGGTTCTTGAGCCCAGATCTGTTTGTGCAAACCGAGCTCGATCTACAAAACCACAATCGTTATAGTTATGTCCTCAACCGGCCATTAAGCGTGACCGACCCCAGCGGCTATATCTTTTCGGCGATTTTCAGCGCCGTGATCGCCATTGCGGAAGCGGTCGCCGCCATTGCCCCGATTGTTTCGGTGGCTCTCCCTGCTCTCCAATTCGCGACCGCCTATGCCCAATCCGGTGACTTCGGACTCGCTTTCAAGGTGTTGGCAAAAGGTGCTGCGCTCTCCCTCTTGAGTGTCGGCGTTACTTCAGGCATCGGAGCGTATTTCGACGGTCTTCAGGCATCGGGCTTGACCGTGGAGCTGGCGCGCGCCACGACCCACGGTGTTTGGCAGGGGGCCTACAACGAGATTTCGGGTCAGGGCGGTTTTGTTGCTGGGGCTTTGGCGGGTGCGACTGCGAGTCTTGTTGGCCACCTTGGGCTCAACCGCCTTCCACCCAACGTTCAACAGAACAGGTTGACTTTGAATGTTCTTGCGGGCGTGGCCGGCGGAACCGCTTCGGCGATCGGGGGTGGCAGATTCCTCAATGGGTTTTCCGCTGGTTTTGCCGTCAATAAATTCAACAACCAAGGATTGCTGAAGAGCAAATGGCAACAGTTACAAGAGCGGTACGACGAGCTCACTGATCAAATTGCAGACGGTCTCATTGAAAACCCATTTCAAGGCGCTTCGCTCGGAGTGGCCAAAGGCACACCGGGGTTCGATCTGGACGGCAAGGGTCTATTCAGCGGAGAATTTTCGGCATCAGGGGAAGTGGGCATTTCGGTCGCCGATGGGCTCTTCGCCTCTGCCCAAGGGGGCCTTAAACTCACCTTCGCCAAGTTGCTGAATCTGGACGTGGGACAGAGTATTACCCACTCGCAAGCTCGGGGTTTTGAATACAGTCCGATCGATGTGGCGGGCTCGTTTGGCTTTGGGCCGGTGTCCATCTCGAAAAATGGGGGCATGACAACCTATGGCATTGACCTCAAACGGTTTAAGGTGAACCTTTTCTTCAAATAATCTTTTGGTGCATTTGCGTGGTATTCGGATGACCACCACAGTGGTGTGGGAGCCGAGGGTCACGGGTGAGCGGTCCAGGCTTTCGTTTCCGACGCAGAAGCCGAGTTGGGGCCTGGTCGCCGCTGGCTTCAGCCAGCGGGGCCCCGCCGGCCTCAGCGGCTTTTCTTCGATTCGTCGTTCTTGGAGTTCTTCGGGTTCTCGTCTGTGGTCGTGGTGTTTTCGCTGGCGGCCCGAGCCCTCATGTAGAAGCGCATTTGCGCGGGGTTGGTGCTGTCCTGGAAGCCTTGGTCAAAAGACCTCGCGGCGGCAAAGCCGCGCTCTTTCCAATCGTCCTCGGCATCGAGAATGGCCTGGCGCACCTCCTGCTGGTCTTGTGGGGTACGCCAGTGATCATCGTGCTCGTCGTAACCGAAGTCACGGATGATTTGTTCGACAAAAGAAGGCACAACATTCCACTTGCCCAAGAGGAGAATCGTGTTTGGACGAACCTCGATGCGAACGGGGGTGTCTGCATTCGTAAAAATGAGCTTATTCCATTCAGGGTCAATCTCCGTGAGCCCGTGGATTTCGAACGGCGTGTCTCGATGGGCTGGGCGATGGATGGCTTGTTCGAGGAGCGAGAGATAAAATTCGACTCCGTCGGCGGCGTAAACGAATTTGTCGTCGAGGCTATCGATGTTGGCTAGAGAAACATCGGCAACAACTTTCTTCGAAAAGATGTATTGGTTATAGGGTTCATCCAGTCTGAAGTGGTCGAAGGCTTCGGCAACGTCTACCAGCGGTTCTTCGAAGAGGTCGGGGATATAGAGAAGGTGGTTGGCGGCGCCGGTCAAGAGTAGCCGGGTGGTCAGCGCGTCTCGTTCTTGAGCGGTCAGGAACTTTTCCTTCATACTTCGGACCTTCATGATGGATTTGTCTCCTCGATGGTACGTGGATACGATGTTAGCGCCGCGGCCCCTCCGAGGGTCGATTACGAACGCTCGCGCTGGAATGTGGACCGAGGTATTGCTTGGCCACGCTCGGCTTTGGGACTGCAAGAACAGGTGGTAGAGGAACAGGTTGTTGAGAATCAGGGGCTCGATGTGGGCTCGTCCGTAGTTGGCCTCTGGAATAGGGGCAAAGATGTCTATGACCGTGTTTTGTTCGAGATCAAATTCGTCTCGAAGCTCGTCTTTACCCCAGGGCTTTGGGGGGGTGTTGGCGACCGCTTTTTCTAGAAGATCCAAGAGGTGCGCTTGAAAGGGCACTTCAGGGTCGAGTTCGACAAAGTGATTGTTTTCGTCTGACAGGCTCTGTTCCTCCTCGTCTTCATCCATTTCCGGTTCATCGAACCCTCTTTTGACGCTTTTGTGTCCAAGGGCGAATCGTCGATAGTGTGGGCTCTCGTCCTGCATGGCCAAAAAAACGGCAGTTTTGAGTTGCTCACCCGGGTAAATGAACTTGGCTTCGACCAAGAGTACGGGCTCGAGAAAATAGAAAGTTGCGTCGCGAAGAGGGGCAAGATTCACCACGTCGACCTTGACGGAACGCGGGAACCCATGCTCCTCGAGCGCCTCAATATCGATGTTAAACACCGACAACCGGTCCATAAAGATCTGGTTGAGGGCAATTGTACCTGGCACAAAATCGGATCCGAAGCCGCCTCCTGGAGTGTCCGGATAAGCAAAAAAGATAACCTGCGAAAAGGTGTAACCCGCCGCGCTCTCGGGATCTACGGTGACCGGCTGTTGGAGGAACCCGAACTGCTTCTGCTCTACTTCGTGGAGGGCTTCTTTCACCTTTTGCTGAAGTGTTTCGTCGTGGGTTTGGTAGGTGATTTTTGTGGGGCCCAGAGGAACGGAGAACGTCGTGTCCGTTTCCTTCTTGATCCGGAGAATGCCTCGTTTGAAAAGCTCATCCGTGACCAATTCAAGCAAATGGCTGGCATGGAAGCGAAGAAGGTTGAGATTGCGGCTGTAGTTTGGGTTCCAGGTTCGATGTCGCGTTTCTATGAGCGGATCGGGCTCCAGAAAATACCAGACCTGTTTGTTGCTGGCGGCGTCTTTTTGAACGCGGTACATCGGATGGTTTTGCTTTCGGTCTTCGAACAATCGATTGTTGTTCCAATCGACCTCTGGTACGAAGATGATGGTGATTTCGCTCGCCTTGATAAACCTCTGAAATGCATCGAAATTCTTGACCGCATGGATGAAGGTTTTGAATTCTTGTTGAACGGGCGCGATCTTAAACTTGGTCCAAAGGTCGGCGAGTGCGTCGAAAGCCTCGGCGTCGAAGGGAACGGAGGTCCAACCTTTTCCTCGGGCGGGCGCGGGCGGGTAGGCTGTGGCCGGCACCGGCAGGACCTCGCGCGAGGAGTCAGAAAGGCTAGGGGTGTCGGGTTTTTGTGCGCTGTCCTCGGCGGAAGGAAACGGCGCACCGGCACCATCGACCGTTGAAGGTCGATCCCGATACCAAAACGGTCGGCTGTCCTTCGAGGGCCCATTGTGGGCGATGAGGACGGCCGCGTCGGCGTCGAAAAACCAGCCGAGGAACATGCTCTCCATGGTGCGAAGCCACGCTTCTTGGGTACCGTCGGTGGGAAGAAAAGCCGCGATCTTGAGCACGTGTGCCCACCATAGGTGATGACTCAAGAAGCGCTCGACGATGGTCGATCTTGGGACTTCGGTGTCGAGAACAAATACGCCGAGTTGGCCGCCCTCTGGTTTGGTTTTGATATGGGGGATCTCGAAGCGAGCGGCGCTCGAATCGCCGTCGCCGAAGATGGTTTCGTAAGGAAGGAGATCGGGCAGGTCTTGAAGGTCAAAGGCGTAGATTTGGTTTTTGTCGAAAGCGCGGGTCGTGCCTTCAGGGGTTTGGTAGCGACCCCATTGGCGAATGTCGGTCTCTGGGTAAAAAAACATCATAAGGCCGCTGTCTGAGGCCAGTTCGTGCATCACTTGGTCGGCCGCGATGGAACCGACTGGGGTCCAGCCTGGTCCCGGTGATTCGCGAAGGGCGATCATGGTCTTCAGCGCGATGTCGTTTTCGGCGCCACCGCTTAAGCCAAAACCCACCGTGAGGGCTGCGGGGGCGAATAGGGCTGCGGCCTGAGGGTGCAGACTGAGGAGGCTTTGAAAAGCATGATACAGCCCGCGGCCGATGGCGACGCCTCCGGGCCGTGTGCGGGAAAGGGGCAGCAATTTGGCCCCGTCTGGCCCCCAGGGCGTGCTGGTCCCGGGGTTGGGGTCTTGGTTTTGGGTTTCGATGCGATCGTAGACATCGATGAACCAAATGAGGGCGGTGCTCGAGGTGAGGAGGGTCGACAGATCTTGAATGCGTTGGCTCGAGTACGGGAAGCCATGGTCGGCCACGAAGTCTTGAACCCCCGACCACAAGGCCCGCGCTTCCGACCGAAAAAACGAAGCGTCTTTGTGATGGGGATGGGCCTCGGCAAAAGCCAGCAAGGCCAAAATGAGACCGGTTGTGGCCTCTAGGTGAAAGGAGCGCTCTTGCTGGTCGCTGGCGGCGATGTAGCGGTCTTCGAAACCGTCGAAGAAGTAGTGGGTACCGTAGTATTCTTTTTCGCCAAAGGAGATGTTTTTGGCAAAAGCCAAGGTCGTGAAGACCAAACACCGTGCCAGACCGTCGACCATTTGAGGATCGGTGAGGTCTTCGTAGTCGACGGAGAGGGACAACCAACTGCAGTTGTCGATGGCCACGTGTGCTGAACGATGAAAAACCCACGCTCGGTCGCTCCCTGGGGTTTCTTGGGGCCAAATCCTTTGGGTTCGCCCGTCGCGTGAGGCACCGTCTGGGGTGGCCCTTTTGGAGTCTTCTTCGAAGCGCACAAATCCACCGGTTGCGATTCTCCCCCACGCTGTCTCGGCCAATGCGTTTCGTATCTCTTGTTGTCTTTGAGGGAGGTTTTGGTTCGCGGCCAGCGCCTCTTCTAGGTCTCGGCGCCAAAGCGTCTCATCTGTGTCGAAGAGTACCTCAAAGATGCCGTTTCTCACTTCGTTTCGCCAGATCTCGAGCGAAGACCGGTCAACACCGAGGGTGTCCGCGTGGTCGATGGCGTGATTCAAGACGCTGAGCACGTCGAGGTTGTGCTCGGTGACTACATTTTTGGCTCGCACCTCTTCCTTGAGAATCCGAAACTCGTCTTCGGTGAGCACCTTGGGGGGCAGAACCGGTTGCGCCTTTGATTCTTGGGATACGTGGGTGCGACCGATGTGGGGTGCTTGCTCCTCGTCGAAGCGGTCGTAGCCGAGGGCATCGAGGACGTCGTAGTAGTCCCATGATTCTCCAACGGGGGCCATAGGGGTCCCGTCTGGCCCCTCGAGGGTCCATGGCGATGCGGCCATATCCAGCCCGCGGGTCGTCAACCCCGCGGTCATCAAACTGACGGAAACGCCTTCTTCGGTGGTTCCCGCGAGGCGGTGAATCCGAAGTCCATCAAGGGCTTGCTGGTAGCACGTGCGGATCTTGGTTTGGGTCGCTTGGGGGGTGTCGTCTAGCGCCGAGGACGTCAGAAAAACGCCCAGTCCGTGCACGACCCAGGAGGTGGCGCCGGTGACCAAGCGCGCATCCTTCCAGTCGTCGCCCTGCGTATTCCAAGAAAATGGCCAACCCTTGATGATGGGGGCGCCGTTGTGGGTGCCGGCCTGGGCGTGGCGACACAAGTAGCGGGCAAGGGCGATGGCGTCGGGTTCTCGGTTGGGTTCGCGGGCGAGCTGGGCGAGGGCGATGCCTTGGGTATAGGCCCATACCCGTTGAAATTGCGCGAGGTAGCGGCTGTCCTGGTCGCCTCCGTCGGCCCGGTCGTGCGCGAGCCAACGGGCCGCGTTGGCCCGGGTGTTTGCGTCCGTTTGGGCGACTTCGTATTCTACTTGATAGGCGCTGGACGCATCCTCCCCATCGTTGGGAGCGCTTCGGTGGAACAAGCGGTCCCGCATCCAGCGTGCTTTTTGATAGTTCCCCTTGGCCCCGCCCGCGAAAACCGGGATGTCTTGGCCAAAGCGACTCCAAGTTTCGGCGCCCACGAGCTGTAGCGTAGAGACGCCTTCTTCGGTGGTCGTCGGGGATGGCGCCCACGCGCCCTGAACCACGCCCGCGGCATCGACCAAGGCCAGCTGGGGCGCGTCGATCCACGCCCAGGCTTGTCCACCCTCAAAGTGAAGCTCGAGGGAGGGCCCGGCCGAAACCGAAAGGGCGGTTCCGTTCGTGCCGTCTTCGGGCGATTCGGTTTCAGAGGTGGGTGAGCTCGCGGCCGCTCCAACGGTATTGGGATCGGTTTTGAGGGCGATCGGCGTCGTCTGGAAGGGGCGCGTCAGGCGGAATCTTCGGGGCTTCGTGCGCGTTGGCAGGCGAGGTCGTAAGGGCGGTGCGGGGGCGTGTCAGGTGGATGGCGTCCTTGGAATCGACCCGCATATGGTATCGGTTGAGGGCCGATACGTGCACTTGTGTTCCCGTCCCTTCGGTGAGGTATTCGGGGAGTGTCAGATCGTATCCAGCTACCTCGGTGAGGGGGGAGGCGCGTGAGGTTACGACCTGGTCGCCGCTTGGTTCTGGCCCCTGTTCTACCCAGGCGGCGAAGAGCAGCTCGTTGTAGCTCGTCAAGGCGATGCGACCCTGAAGGGCATCGCTTTGGTCTCCGTGGCTTTTGAAGTGAACCGGCCGCACCGGATGGGTGCTGAGGACCTCCTCGGGGCCGACCGACTGCGTGACCCCATCCATGCTCCGACGTCCGGCAATGACCCCCGTGGGCCCTTCGGGGACATAGTACAACACCGCCATCTCGCCGCTCTCGGTGACGCCGATCTTGGGCACATAGCCCTGGGCAATGGTGTTTGCCGAAGACCAGCTCAGGCCGCCGTCGTCGGAGGTTTGGAGCGTGACGGGGTTGGCGCCGGGGATGTTGGGGTCGTCGGACGTGCCGTTTTCGTAGACCAAGATCAGCCCGTGCGGTGTGGATGCGATTTGGGGATAGGAAGGGGTGTTGTCCCCGCCTCTGGCACCGACCGATGCTACTGAGGTGATACGCCAGTTCTGAAAGGTGTGGTCTTGCCACGAACCTTGTTTCCATTCGGTTGCCTTGCGGGGCGTGGAGGCCTCGCCGGCGTGCCTTGCGTTGGCCCATGCGCCGGGCACCAAGGGACGCTGAGCAACCTTGATGTTGTCTTCTTCGTGCCAGGTGCCTTGGTAGAGCATCTGCTGTCGAAAACCCAGGCTGGCGTAAAGCGCTTCGTCACCCTGCTCGTAGGCTGTCTTCCATACGCTTTGCCAACCGACAAGGTATCGGGTCAACAATCGGCCCTGGACGGGCGTTGGGTTGTAGACCGGAGACGCTCGCATGGCGGTCCAGGCGCTGTTCAGGACCGGTTGATTGTCCCACATGCGAATCTGTCTGCCGACGATGGTGATCGCGTCGTCGTCCACGTGGAGGGCAGGCTGAACGACGTGGCTTTCTTCGATGCGGTACCGGTAGGTGGGGCCTTGTTCCGCGTTGCCCATCGTATAGGACTCTTCACACCAGCAGTCGGGGCAACGACAGTTTCCGTTTTCGTCGGGTTCGGCCTGAATTTGGTATGGGACCACTTCGGTGACCGGCGACCGTTTTTTCACGTCGAAAACGTTTGAGGCCTCGCCCTTGAGGTTTTTGAGGTAGTAGACCTGGCCGCCCTCGCCCCACACGAGGTGGTGCCCAAGGCTGCGGTCGTAGGCCACGTCTAGACCGCGTTTCCAGACCGAACTTTCGCGGAGCAAAAGAGGCGCCGAGAAGGTCAGGCCTCCGTCATCGCTTTGTGCGACCCAGACCTGGCTGGACGGTTTAGAGGCAGTCGGATGCAAGCTGCCTGGCGCGTCCGAGGGCGTCATCGTTTCGACCTCGATCCAGGCGACGCTGACGGCTTTGCCCTGGGCTGCGATCGCCACCTCTGACATCGCCCACTCCGAGTGGCCCGTGGCCAAGATGTGGCTGACGTCAAAGCTCCCGGGCTTCGCGGCTGCTTGGCTTCGGTGGTACCGGAGGCTGCCGGCGCCCCCCAGACTGCGATCATGCGCCACGCCGTAGACCAGGTGGGCAAGGACCGTTCCTTCGGTTTCACTCAACGCGACGTCGGGCAGAATGGCTTGTCCATCCGGGGTTGCGACCGCGCGCGCGGGTTCAAAGGCGCCGGGGTGGGGAGGGGAAGAGGGGGCGGTCATCCGAACCGGAATTGGGTCGGTGGAAGAAGACTCGAGTGCGACGCCCGTTTCGTCGACCACCACCGCGGTGACGCTGTATCGGTAGACCAGATCCGCTTTTGGCAGTTCTTCTTCGTACTCTGTGACCCCAAAGAGCTCGCGAATGGGTACTCCGTTGCGGTATACCCTGTAGTGAAACTTGGGGTTGTCGAGGCGTGCACCCCGGTTGGCGCCTCGAGCCGGTTCTTGCCATGCCAACGTTACGGTCGCTCCGTGCGTTGTGGCAGACACGTTGGTGGGTGCGTGGACCTCGGGTCGGTCGGACTCGGGGCGTTCAAGGGGCGTCATGGCGAGGTGTCGCGTCCGGTCACAAGGTGCGAGCGCTTGCGCGTGGGGCTTGGGAGGGGGGACTTCTTGGTACGCCTGACGAATCGGGTCCCAGGCCACTGCCTTGTGGGCACCAAGATCTGCGTCTTCTTGTTGGCAGAGAAACGATAAAAGGGTTGTACCCGGGGGTACGACGTCGAGATTCTTGGGATTGGGTTGGCCTTGCACCGAGAACGCGCGCCTTTTTGGGTTGTAAACCCAAAGGAAAAGCCCATCCGCATTTTTTACGCCGGGGCTGTCTTGACCATCACCCTCTTGGCCACGCGGAAGCGATTGTCCGGTCGAAAATGCATGGACCTGCCAGGCCGTGGGGGTGTCCGTATTTTCGCCGGGCCAAGCGCTGGTTGGCCAAGACGCGCCGGGCGGGAGCGCCAAAAGGTTCCATCCGGCTGCGAGCTCTAGGCCTACGGGCTCGCTTGGCTCGGCTTCCGGAGGCGCTCCGCCTGGAAGCCGTGCCCCCGGTTCGGGGGTCAGGGCGCTTGGGCTGGGCTCGGGGCCCGAGGCTCCGTTTGCCGGCATGCTCGCCCATAGCGTTCCAAGAGCCCACACCCCCAAGCGTACGCACCACCGTTCGGGCTGTGCACCCACGCGGGGTTTTGGGTTGCGCTGGGGGTTTTGCAACCCCTGGAGCTTTGGCTCGGCCGAGAAGGAGTGAGACACGCCCCGACTAAGACGCCCGCAACTCGATAGGAGTCAAGACCTTTGGGGTCAATGTGGGTTGCTTTTCTTGAGGGCGCCGGTGGCCGACCCTTCAAGAAGGCGTACGGCAAGGATTTCTTGAGTCCTGTCGGGCATACCACTGCTCGAGGAGAAGGCGCTCGAAAACCGCGATGACGGTCGCCGTGGGCCGAGGCCGCCAAGCACAGGGCATGGGTGGTGGCCGTTAAGGGAGAAGGCGGAGGTTGTCGATGGCGAATACACCATCTTCGATGGGGCCGCCGGTGAATACAAAACTGATGGTGTAGATGTTGCCCCTCTCAAACCGCCCATTGCCCTGCTTGATGGGTTGGGAATCAATGGCTACATCGCCGTCCCAATCAGCATGACTGAAGTCAAAGGTGAACGTTTGATATTGGCCGACTTCGGTGATTTGTCTCGTGGTCCAGGCCCAGGCCTCGCCTTCACCTTCTACGAGGCGCATTCGGACCCGAGCCCCAAGGCTGCTTTCGGTGACAGCCTGAACGTCGAAAGCGATCTTGGAATAGCCTGTGAAATCGCGGCCATATTCTTCGAGTGCAGATCCGGTCCACATCAACGCAAACCCGTTTCCGTCGCTCAGATCTCGCGTATCAAGATCAACCTCCTCGAAGAGGAGCGCAAAACTACCATTGATGAGGCCCCAACCGGGGACGCCATCGTTCTTTTTCCCTCGGGTCACCTTATGCCAGTGCTTGTCCGCATGGGGTGTGTCGAAACCGTCGAAGAGGATATGACCCTCGGGGTTCTTGGGCAACGGCCAGTCACGCAAGTTGGCGTCTACATTGATCGCAATAGGAACCAATAACGAACTGTTTTCCGCATCTTTGAGCACGATCGTTTCTTCCAGTTTGGAACCGGCCTTCTTGGTCAGCCTGAAGCCATCCGCCGCAAGAGGGATGCTTGTGGATTGTCCGGCGTCGAGCGACAGGGTTTCTTGGGGTACAAGCAGATCCGTGGCGGAGCTGAGGGTCAGGTCGAGATCGTACTGTCCGGGGTTTCGTATCGGCAGCATAAAAGTGGTGGTACTCCCGTCAAAGTGGATCGGGAGAGCGTCCACCGCGGGGGGTTGGCCGTTGAAGGGCGCGTCTTCGTCGTTGACCGGGGCCTTATCTTTGTCAGGTGCCGGTTCGAACTTGAAGCTATGGACGATGGCGCTGACCGGCTTCGTTTCTGCAGGTTCAGAAGAATGGATCCCTTCAGGCCTCATGAGCCAAAGATTCATACGAAGATTTTCTTCTCCCTCGGGCTGGACGAATTTGCTTTGGGCAAAGGTCCAAGTTTCAATCGCCTTGTCGGCCTGAATTTTGTCACCGTAGTAGGCCCCAAAGTGAATGACGTCGTCTTGCCAGTCGAACACGTATGTCATTTTCGAACCGTGGTCCGAAAGGAGGTCGTCGTTTGGCCTGAACCGCCGTCTGAAGAGCGCGGACTCCTCAGGTGGAACGCTGTGTATGGCGTGTATCGGTGGAGGCCAAGGGCCATCTAGGACCCCGTAGGGCGGCATGGCGAATTGACTGGACATGCTACTTTTTTCTCCGCCCCAGTAGCTTAACTCAACATCGATCTCCGAGTTGTAGTGTGGACGCGCTTCGGGCCGAGTCGCATCCCAGGTAAACAAACCCAAAACCGCCCGAGCGTCGAAATTCGGGAGGTCGACCTCCACCACAAAGGTGTATCGACCATGTCCGAAGCTCCGTTTCGAGATGATTTCTGATGAGTACCAAATGCTGGGGTCTTTTGGATCTTGGGTGATCGCCAGATGGAGGCTCCCGTTTTCATCGACCCTGACGTTCTTTTCGTCACCGCTCCAGTAGTTTGGACCGGGACCCGCCGTGCCTCGCCCAAAGTCCTTGGTTGAGAAGAGGTAGCCCGAGAATTCGAGCACCCGTTCTTTGGTGACGGGTTCTGGTCGGATGGGTTGTGGTTCAATCGTGGCCTGGGGTTGCCACTTCGATTCTTCGACCCGCAGTCGTTCTTTGAGGTCTCGGTCAATGACTGAATCTGGCATGTCGTACAGGGGCTTAGTGTTGACATGATCACTGGTCACGATGTTGACGATGCTGCTGAGGGCTACGGTACCATAGTCGTTGAGGCTACGTTCGTAACCTTGGCTTCTTCCCTTGGGTTCCAGAAAAGCTCGGAAAGCCGGGGTCAGCTTTCCGTCGTTGCTGAGGGCGAACGGTATGTCTTCTTCGGGAAGGTACCGAATGCGGTCCTTGTGTATCCATACGGCTCCTGGGCCGAATAGGCTGCTATAAATCACATCTGCCAACGCTGGATTGGTGCTTTTGGCCTTGAAGTATTGGTCAAGCCATACGGCGTAGTAGGCTTGGTTGCTCAGTTTGTCGCCAATGAGGTCGATTTGGAGCTCTTTTGAACGCGGCGATAGGACGGGCTCGTAGCCTGCGGGCATGTTCTTGACCAGGGACATCAGGGGCAAGTAGACACGCTCAGAGGGCACGGCGGGTGCTTCTTCCGCGAAGACTCCGTAGCAGGTATTCAGCGAATGCTTCAGGAAGCACAGCGGATCCTTCGATGGGTCTTGGTCGCTCGCTGCTCTGAAGACCAGAACAGTGCTGAACGAAGTGATCATGCCTGGCCAGGCCTCTTCCGCGGGAGGATCCAGCTCGATGATTTCGAGTTCTATGGAAGTCACCTGAGCGGGGTCGAATTCGCCCTTGTGGTGCTTGTTTGCGGGCATCACTCCGAGAATTTCGTTTCGTCTGAGGTCGACGGTTACATGATGGATGCGCCAATCTGTGATGTGTTGGGGGGAGGACAACCATATCATATTCTCGGTATCGGTGAAGCGCATTCTGAGCGATCGACGGGCCAGCCTCTTGCTGGCCAAGTCAGCGTTCGTGGCCTGGACCTGGATGGTGATCTGCCTGACGCCAGTGAGTCGACCGACCGGGAGTTTGCGTCGAAGGCGATGCGCCGTTGCGCCAGCGCGCCTTTCGTTCGCCAAGAGGGTGTGTTGGAGTACAGGGGTTTGGGGGGTCAGCCCTGCGTGGTGCCGTCCCGAACCTCCGACGAGACGCCAACGACTGGCTTCGCCTTCGTCGCCAAAATCAAACAGTGGTTTGACATCGTAGTCTTCGTCCAGGCTGACCGGGGTGGAATCAGGTTGGTGTTGACTGATGGGTCTGAGCCTGACCGTGCCCGGTTTGGGTACGTTGGTGCTGAAGTTGGCCTTGTCACCGAAGAACTTCGCAATCGATACCCAGTTGCCGGGCTTCGTGTCGTCTTGGTTCGGAATAACTGCGGGGAGGGGTTCGGAACCGCTCACAGGGCGCGCGTACTCTTTGGCAAAGGCTTCATAGAAGGTTTTCTCGGTCGGAGTGAGAAAGCGACCCAGAGACTCTGCGACAAATCCGATTCGAAAGTGCACGCTCGCCGGACCCGGGGAGCGGACGCCGTAGTGGGGGATGATATCTCGCTCGAGATCGATGGTTTGAACGTCGGTGACCAAGCTATTGCAAGACAGGTTGTCACTATCCGACAGCATGAAGGGATCGACATCGCCTGCCGGGATGAGTCCCATCAAGTACTTGTCGAGGGGTGTCGCTTCTGAAAGCCCTTCCACGAGGCGGCCGCAGTCGATGACATATCCGTCTCCGTGGGGTTGCCAGTGATGCCCGCGCAAGAGACTAGCTTGTCCAACTGCTTCTCGGTAGTGCGAACCGTTGTCGCTGAGTGAGCCCTCCAGGAGGTAGGCGCCCCACTGGTGCATCATCTCGTGTGTGAAGTTGGCGCTGTCGATACCGTTCATGTAACTGGCATAGCTGATGCCCAGGAGTGAACCCCCGGCTCCGTAGGCCTGACGATCATCTTTTTTCGCGAGCCCAATGTTGTCGACGTCGCTGTACACCACGGTGTGACTGCCACGGCTCACGTTTTGGTATCGATCCCCGCCGATGCGTTCGACATGGTAGGTCGACATCACGTTCAAAAACTCGAAGAGATCGCCACCCATTTCGCCGTATATCTCGCGTGTGAGCTTTTGGGCATCTTTTCTTGTCTGGCTCGACGAGGTCTGACGGATGCGCATCTCTGCGGTGTGGCTGCTGCTGCAGACGTTGATAAGATTGTTTGAAGTCGCTACCAGGCCGCCCGCATGGGTGAGGCCCGATACGGCGATCGATTGGGCGTCGACGACGCCGATTTGGGGATCGACATCGAATCGACCGTCGCCCATGCTGCGAGATTCGTAGTGAAGCTCTCCAACCGAGGCGATTCCGATCCCGACGGGATACCAATTTGCCGGCGCCTCTCGTCCCCAACCCGCATAGTACATTGGACCGCCGGTGTAGATGTGATCATCTGCATATTTGTCGGCCCCTTCTCCCCGATCGTTGAGGTCGATTCGACCCAGGGCTTCACCGTCGGGCCCGGTGAAGTTGGAGAAAGGCTTCAGATAGATGGCGTCGATGTCTTGGGATGCGGCGGTGACTTGCACCACAATGGGTTGGGTGCCGTCGCTCGTGATGGCGCTGGGCAACATTTCGTAGGCCCAGTAGTCAGAACTGAGGTCTCGGACCGCTCGCTGGTCGATGCGGCAGGGGATCGTCTCCTCGAGGTGATTGCCTGATGCTACGGCGTCAATGGGTGAATCTTTACCGTCGGTCACCCGAAACACGCGGTACATGTTGACGCCATCGGTCTGGTTGTAGAACCAGACTCGGCTGGAGGCATCGACACTTTTACTGTTTTCGGCGAGTCGATGACAAATGCGGATGGACGCGCTCTGGTTCGGCTCGAGGGTACGCTCGAATTTCGACAACTCGCCGACCAGCTGGTCCTCGTAGGTGATTCGCATCCAGCTATCGGGGTAGCCTATCGCCCACTGGATTGCGCGCTTCCCGATGTTTTTCATTTCATAGGGCGTACATTGTTCTTCGAAGGTCGTCTCCGGATCTGCTTTTGGGAGCCAGAGGGCCGATTGGGTCACTTCGACCACAAAGTCCTCTGGCTCGAGTCCGTCGGTGGCGATGCTCAGCGCGCCGGTCTCTGGTTCACCGAAGTCTTCTCTTTGCGCGGGATCGAGGCAGACGTCGACGTGTGAAGATTCGCCAAACTTGAGCGACACCGTAAAGGTTTTGGCCCGGGTCTCGGCATCGTCGCCTCTGGTCAAATAGAGCCACTCGGGTCCACTGGTGATGTCCCAGGTCCGTATCCCTTGCTCTTTGCTGGTCATGGCAATGGTCTGGCACTGTCCTTCTATGGGCTGCCCATCGGGGTCTACGTGAAAACGGAGACCTTGGCCCGGTTCCATTTCGAGTCCGGCGTAAACCTGTCGGTACACGGTTCCTTCGAAAAGAGCTTCCGGCGAGTTTCGGGGGTCTTCATTCCCGAAGGTCGGTTCGACGAATAGGGCGTCTGGGTCGTGAAAAATGGCCTCCCAGCTGAGGGGCGTGTTTTGACCAACGAACACATATGTCCATCCTGCTTCGGCGTCGACGGCCAAGCTATTTCCAAAGAAGCAGGTTTCGGTGAGGTAGTCGCCGAGCGGCAGAGTTTGGTCGGCAAACAGCTCTACGATCGATGTCTCGGGCGTGGGCACTTTCAGAACCTGTTGGCACCCATCTTCTGGAACTTCGTGGTGAAGCGTGATCTGATGGTCATCAGACATGTTCCCACGAAACACCTGAAATCCACTTCCCGCCGGGCTTCCAACCAGCACGCCGTGGCTTGCGGAACCAAACCCGGGGATCGCGGGGATAACCACTGCGCCGGCCAGGAGCTCATCGGCCCAGGGGTTCGCGCCCACTTTTCGCACTGCGTACTGAAGCGAGAGGGGCTCGTTTTGGGTGTAGGCCAGTTGGGCGACCTCGTCGTCTCGGTAGGGCGCGGGGCCCTGATAACACGGCTCAATGATGTATGCGTTCGACTGTTCTTCATCGAGGAGGACAAAGAGCTCGGGAGGCGTGCTTCTGTCGTCAAAGCGGTAGACCGCGTAGCACCCACCGTTTTCGTCTGCGTCCGCATCGAAAAAAGCGAGTAAAGCTTCCTCAGCCTGGGCTTCTGGCTCGAGGGCCGGCTCTTCGTAAGCCTCCCCGGTGACGGCCAACGCATGCGCGTCCATGAGGCCTTGGCTGCTCACGGTGACGTCCCAGAAGCCGACCAGATCTGCTGCCTCATCCAAGACGAACTGCGACGCCCAGTTTTGGGTATCCTTCTCGCTGAGCTGAAGTGCGGCCGCGATGCGATAGAAGTCCGTGCTGGTCAATATGCCTTGGTGCAGTGCTGCATGGAGAACGCCCGGTTCGAGGCCGGCGGCCGCTGCCGTTGAGACGAGGTGGCCTTTTGCGTGCGCGTTCAGGAGCCGACGAAGATGCTTCGGATTGTTGCCGAAGCTTGGGAGGCTCGAAAGCCTCGGCTCCACGTCGGTGAGATCGCCCCTGGGGAGGGTGTTGACCGCTGCGTGCTGAGACTGGTCTTGGGACGCTTTCAACATTTGGCGGTACTCGATGAGCGAGCGACTGCCCTGTAGCGCCGACGCTGGGTTGGACACATCAATCCAGCTGAACGCCTTCACGTCAAAGTAGCCTCCATCGAGATAGGGTTCGACAGCCTGGTCTTTCGCGGTTTTTTCGATGTGGGCGCGATAGGCCTGTTGGACCTGCCGCGAATTGGGATCTTGAGGCAACGTGACTGGGTCTTGAGACGTCAGTCGTGAAAACAAATTTTGGCCGTTTCCAGGATAGAGCGTAGCTACGTGGCCAAAGAAAGAACGGTCTTTTGCATGTGCTGTGGAACTCCATCCGAATTGGACGGGCCTCAGCGGATCGGTCAAGATGCCGATCAGTTGGGCGAGTTTGAAGGCTTCATCTTGGGGTTCGATCAATGAGGGCAGTAAAGTTGGGTCGGTCGATCCCGTTCTTCGTTTGAGGAGTCTCCCGAACTGCGCACTCAAATCCGAACAACGCATGCCAATACGCTCTGCAATCCGTAGGTTCCGTGTATATCCTTCGCATGCGTCACCGAGTTCTGACGCGACAGCCTCGACGTAGTGCTGAAAACCGTGGTGACTGTGATAGAGCGGGAGCCAGGTGTTGATGGGTTGGAAGTCCGTCGCGTAGAAGGTTGCTGCTTGGGCCATCGCCAGGTCTCGTAAGACCTCGTCGAAATTGTAGGGGCGGTAGTCCATGGCCAACAGTTGCAGCACAAGCTCCGCGTAGTGGAGTTCTAGCCGGGCCATGAGGGTCTCTGGGTGGATGACCTCATCGACCAGCTCAATGTCGCTGGGGGCCGGGGTAATGATCGGGGAAGCGCTGATACCCAAGAATCCCTTGGGGTCGTTTAAGAGGAGTGCTGCGGTTGCTTCTCTCACGTTTGCGGGACTTTGATTCCCGAGTTTGTCGAAGGCCAACCAGGCCAGCTGCTCGGAGCGAGGGTCGACCAAACCAATCGCGCGTCTCGCCAAAGCGATGCCGGCTGGAGTACGGAACAGGTCTTGGCTTGGGGCGCTGCGATGCAAAGATTGCGACAGGGCTTGGGTGTTGAGAACCGCAGACAAGTGGGCCGCAGACTCTGGGATATACCCCATGGGACCGAGCTCCAGATTGACGATGGGGTAGAGTGCCGACGCGACAATGGTTGCAATTTCTTTTCGCTGAGACGGGGTCACGAAGGGTTTGATCGCCAATTCTTTGTGCCGCGAATGAAACGAATGTGAGAGTTGGAGCGCAATTTCGATGTCGCTTTTGAGGTCGATTGCGAAGTCCATTGAATAGTCTTTTCCGAGGACCCTGGCGGCCAGGTCCACGGCGAAGTAGGCATAGACGTGGTCTTCATATGCTGCGACCGGAATCTGCACATTGTGCGGTGCTCGGAGTGCACCGTTGATGGTTTCGATGATTTCGGGTTCGATCGGTTCGGGATTCTCAGCGAGCAGGTTGAAGGCCTCTGGGCTTCCGACTCCGCTCAGCAACACCCTATCGAGATCAACAATGCTGCCATCGGAGTAAATCTCCACGACGGCTTCGAGAACGTTTACGATGGCCTCTTCGATGTGCTTATCGCGGCCGACGTGCTGGAGGTACCAGGCCAGCGCGTAAACCGCTTTCATTTGCGTGGAGGTCTGAAGGTAAGGGGTGATCGGTTTTCCAGTCTTGCTGTCTACCGCAAAGGGAAATTGCCTCCAGACGCCGGTCTTGAATGCTTTGGGCTGAAGGGTGTCCACGAGGGCGTATGCCCAACGGGTAGCCAAGCTGGTTTCGCCGCGGTTTACAGCGGCAACGATGGCGAATGCTTGGTCCTGAAGGTATGTGACCTCCGTTCCGGGCTCTCCTTCGGTGGTCAGGCGGTAGTGTGCACCATCATGGATGATGGGCAATGTTTCGGAGGCGAGGAGACCGTCGATGCTTCCAGCCAGCGCTTCCGCCTCGTCCATAGATCCGATGGGGGACCATTCGTTCGTGGGGGAGACTTCGTGGAGTACGAAGCGCCAGTCGTCGAATTTCGAATCTCTCGTGATGGGCTGAGAGAAACTCCACTCGCCAATCTTGCCCTCGTGCCGGAACTTCACTTCCGAGGTGCCGTCAACTGGTGTGGAATGAACTGGTGTGGGATGGGTGCTGGCGAGAATGTCGTGAGGGGCAAAAAATCTGTCCGCGTCGATGATTTTCTTGTGTATGAGGCGGGCGACAGGCCGTCCCTTACCAAGGTCCGGCTGACCCCAGCCCAGATTCGGTACACGTTGGGAAAGCTGGAACGAGAAGCTCTTTTCACAGTCTTCGGGGACATCGCTGGTCCGGTGGCAAGTTTTGGATGCTGTCGTTTCCTCCAATTCTGCAGTCCCTACAATCCACTCTTGGCCTTCCTTTAGGATGGAAAGGAGAATGATCGGATTACCGCCGGACAGGGCTCCGTGAAAACTAATGCCGCCCTCGAATATGAAGGTCCGTTTGCTACGGAAAATACTGACTCGTGACTCCACAACCCCCAGTTCGACCCAAATATTCGCTTCGTTGACCGGAGCATAGGTCCACAAGTCCGATGCGTACGCTTCATGAATGCTTTCTGGCAAATCTGGCACGGCATTCACCCAGTAGTATCCTCGAAGTTTGAACTCACCATCGAGGGTGACGACCTGCCGGGCTCCCTCTTGCCTTTGGGCGTAGGAATCCAGGGGGACCCGGCCCGAAGGGGCCTCGGTTTGAACGGATGGATTGACGCGCAGGGGTGCGTGTCCGCCTGAGCCTTTGGCTTCTAGCATCTCCCAGGACCGGGCAACCAAACGTTCGCCCTTGGCGACGTCAAAGCCTCGTGCGTAGTTTTGGAGCGGCTGGTCCTGGTTTGTATATTGGGAGTGGTAGTAATCGTAAACATCCATGAACCACACAATCGCCGTACTGGACTCGAGGAGTGTCGAGAGGTCTTGGATGCGTTCGCTGGCATACGGAAATCCGTTGTCCTGAACAAATATCTGCATGTCCGCCCACATTTTTGCGGCTTCGCTTCGATAAAAATTGGCTTTTGTGTGCTCTGGATTGTTGTCCGCAAAATAGAGTAGGCCCAGAATCATGCCTGCCGTTGCTTCGAGGTGGTAGGTGTCTTCTTGGAGTTGACTTTCTTCAATGTAAGGATCACGAAAGTCGTTTTTGAAATAGTGGGTTCCGTAATAGGTCTTGCCTAAGAAGTCTAAGGGGCGCACGAAGTTGTCCCTCGTGAATTGCAGGCATTCGCCGAGTTTGAGTGCGTGCTCTTGGGGAAGGGTTTGGTAATCAACCGAAAGCGCCAACCAGCTGCAGTTGTCAATGGCGCTATGCGTGCTGGCGAGGAGTTCTCCCAGCTCGTTGATATCACCGCCGGTGACGATGCGTTTTTGCTGGGGGTCCCAAAGGAGGGTGAAGATCGCATCCCGCAAGTCGTTTCGCCACGACGTGAGCTCTGTTTTGTCGAGCCCGAGGTCATCTGCGTGTTTGATGGCGTGGTTTAAAACGCTGAGGACGTCCAAGTTGTGCTCGGTCACGGTATTGGCGGCTTGGGTTTCTACGCGCAGCGCATCGTATTGGGCTTCGCTGAGCGTGATGGGGTCAAGAAAGACCTTGGCATCGTTCACCCACTTGTAGGGCGTGATCGGGGCAGGCTTTTCGGCGTTGTACGCATCGCCGATGGCATCCAAGATGCCGTAGTATGGCCAGTGCTCCTCTTCGTCTTCGGTCAGATCCAGTCTGGACGGACTGTCTGCCATGACGAGCCCGAGGGCTGTCCATCCGGCCGTCATCAGCTCTCCGGATAGATTTCCCTTGGTGACTGTTTTGCGATGTTGCGCCAGTCCTCGAATCGCCTGCCCGTAGCACTCGGCCACCGGCTGGTCCGCCGGTGGTACCTGCCCGTGTCGTTCGACCTGTGCTGCGAGATAGATTCCGAGGCCGTGAATGGTCCACGCCGTGGCGCCTGTCACCAATCGAAAGTCTTTGAACTTGTCACGCTCGGTGTTCCACGAAAAATGCCAGCCTTTGACCACCGGTTGTCCGTTGAACTCACCACGTTCGATGCCGGGGCTCTCTTCATCGCATAGGGCGTGTGCCAATGGACCGGCCTTCGGGTCATGCTGGCGCGTCAGTTGCGCCAGCGTGATTCCCTGCGTGTAGGCCCATACCCGTTTGTAGCGTTCGAGGGGGATGCTATCGGTGTTGTTGGGATCCTCAATAAATTCACGCTGGATGTTTTGGTCTGGGTCGTAGAGGTTTTCGCGCGCCTCGGTGGCACGAAAGTAGTTTCCGCCGGCGTGCTTTTGGATGAGGGCAATGCTGTGCTCCGCTGGCGATCCCTTTTCTCCGATTCCTAGGAATACCTGATTGCCGCCTTGAAGCACTTCGATACTGCTGCGCCCCACGGGCAGGGGGTTCCCTTTGTCGTCCTTGAATACGCCACCGGTCGTCGTCAAGGGGACGTAGGCCTTGGTGACTGAAAACTCGCCGAGGGGGTTGTTGAACGTTTGTTCCCCGGTACGTAAAGCCAGTTCGCCCGCGTCTGTACAGCCTTGAGCGTACATGTGGTACTCATTCAAGCACTCGATGGTGACGGGTGTGGGCTGTCTTTCCGTGGCCGCGTTTGCGGTGCGGACGTCGATGTGGTTCTGGCTGCTGGTGGTGAGTAGAGCTCGGCTGATGACGACGCTGTCTTGGTCGTGTCCGGTTCTGGACGGCTGAACCCACGCAGCAATCAGTAATTCTTTGTAGCTCACCATATGAGGCACACCGTGAAGGAAGTCGGTTTCTTTTCCGTGGCTTTCGCGGTGGATGGGTTGGGGTGGACTGACGCTGATGGCGCGGGTGTCGGTCCAGGCTCCGTCCCGGTATTGGATCGCATGGATTGAGGCGGTGTTGCCTTGGTCATTTTTGGCCTGGCCGGGGTGGTAATAGACCAGTCCCCTGTCGCCCTTTTCGGTGATGGCCAGGCTCGGCATGTACCCTTGAGCCACAACCCGTGAATCATCAAAGACGAGTCCACCGTCTTCAGAGGTGGTGACGACGATGGCGTTTTGGCCGACTTGGTTGGGGTTTTCAGATGGGCCCTCTTCGTAGGTCACAACCAAAAGTCCATTGGGTGCAGTGGTGACCTTCGGGTGCGAAGGCTTTTCCTGAGCTTCTCCCTGACCGATGGCGCGAACGTCGCCCATCCGCCAATTCTGAACCTGATCATCGACCCAAGCCCCTTGGGCCCATCCTCGCTCGGATGCATTGGCCGAGTCGTCCGCGCCCTTTGTGTTCCATGCCCCCTCGGTCAGGGGACGCTGGGCGAGTTTGATGATGTCTTGGGTCTGTTCGGTGCCTTCGTACAGGTATTGGTAGTCGATGCCTACGGAGGACCACAGGTTCTCATCGCCCGGCTCGTAGGCACGCTTCCAAATGTTGCGCCAGCCGACCAGTCGTTTGGTCGGCCTCAAGACGACAACGATGTCGTCGCTGTATATGGGGTCCTCGTCATACATCTTTTTCCACGCGGGATTGATGACGGGCACCGCGTTCCATTCTTGGGTTTGCCGGGCCACGATGGATACTTTTTCATCATCGATATCGAGGGACGGTTCATAGACGAAGGTATCCGAAGTCCACTCGATGTATTCACCAAAAGGAAGTCCGGTCTTGGGGTTGGTTTCGGTGCTCACTTCATAGTCTTCTTCGCACCAACAGCCCGGGCAATCGCATCCCTTGTCCGGGCGCGGGGAATACTTGGCCATATATTTGACGACCTCGTTCGCGGGCCTGCGATTGCGCTGGTCGAACACGCTTCGAGGCTCGCCCTGGTCGGTGGTCTCAAGCTCGAGGTTCTTTGCGTAGAAGACTTTGTTTCCCTCGCCGAACACCAGGTGGCTGTTTTCCAGTCGATCGATGCCGACCGAGAGAGATCGCTTCCACACGGGGCTTTTTTTTATGAGAATGGGGTCCCCAAAGGTCTGGCCGCTGTCTTGGCTCTTTGCGGCAAGAATTTCGCTGATCCGTTCGGAACCGGAAGCGGCCAAGGTCGGGACCTCAATCCAGGCGATGACCAATTGGCTACCGCGGGCCGCCATGGCGACATCGGTGATCATGGTCGTGGTATTTGCTTTTCTGATGGTGTGGCTGTGGGCCCACGAACCGCTCTTGGCGAGCTTGTGACTGCGGAGATAGCGGATCTGGTCACCCACGCGTTTTCCGTCGCCTCGGGCGACGTAGGTGAGGTGGGTATAGGGGGTGCCATCGGCTGCTTCGCTCACGGCAAGAATGGGCGTAGATGCGCGAAATTCAGCGACCTCGGCCTCACTGGGGGCCTCGAATTCTCCGAGCTCAGACGGGCGCACATCCTTGCCGGCCTCGACCCTAATCCGCTCGGAACGCCCTGACTCGAGGTTGTCTTGTGCACCCGGGATCAGGGCGGTGACGTAAAACCCGTAGGCCTTCTCGGCCTCCGGGAGCTCTCCTTGGTACGTCAGTTCTTCTTGCTCGTGAATTTCGACTTCGTCGCGGTAAATGCGGTAACGAAGCTTGATGCCCGGGGGGAGTGGCTTCCCGGTTTCGAAACGTCTCGGTGCTTCCCATTGCAAAAATACGGTTCGGTTGCGAGACCAACCGAATATTTGGGGTGGTGGTTCTGTACGCCCAGAGGCCACAAACGACTCAGCGGGTGTGTAATAGACCTCGCGCTGTTGACTGGACAGGTTGCCGGCGCGGTCTTTGGCGATGACGGAGAACTGGTTGAGGCCTTCAGTGAGGGTGACTGTCTGAGAAAAACGTCCGTTTGAAACCTCGAGGGTTTCTCGGCCCGTGTGGGTGAGGTGGACGAGTGCGACTTCAGCCAGGTATCGATCTTGTACTGAACCCGATAGGGTGTACTCGGGCTGGTATACTTTGTCTTTGTTGTGGCCCGAAAGCGACAAACGCGGTGGGTTCGCATCTTGGATCACCGTACGGGTCAGTGTCACTTCATTGCCGGTCATGTCTTGAACGATGACGGAAAAGTCGGTGCGTTCCTGTTTTAGTTCGACCAGGGTTTCAAACGGTCCGCTGACGGTTCCTAAGATGACTTGGTCAATTCGGACCATCTTCAGGTTTTCGTCGTGGACACGGCCGCGAAGCGTTACGCTCGAAGCTCTTGTGAAGCTCAGCTCTTCAGAGGGGTGGGATATGCTGAGCTCCGGCATGATCGGGTCTTCGCCTGGGGTGTGGGGGGCGTCATCGGCACCGAATGGGGTGACATGCCAGGAGAGCTCGCTGGTTGCGGGAAGAACGTTTTCAATCTCTACGGCGGCTACGCTGCTTGTGTTCACGGTGCTGAGGTCATCAAAGAACACGTAAGCTCGTTTCCATTGCGGCGATGCCCCTTCGGCCAGGACTTCAGTCAATGCGATGTGTTCTTCCTTTTGGTTCCAGTCTCGGACGATGATGTCAAAGTACGTCTGCTCTTCGCCTGCTACCATATCCACGTAGAATCCGATCGCCTGACTTCCGTTTGCATCGTGGTCAACGCTTTGCGCGGGCGTGTGGGGGTGCGGGACATAACGTACGCTGCCGCTTTCGACCTCGAGGGCGAACGAAGCCGAACTTCTGTGCCCGATTTCATCGGTGGCTACGACTTCGTACGGATAGAAACCGTCCTCGAGGGCACGGGTATCGAACCACTTGACGAACCGATCGTTCACGGTATCGAGCGGTCTTCCGTTGATGGTCAGGTTCTGCAGGCTGTGATCGTGCACCTGTCCGTGTACGCCAAAAAGACCCCGGGCGATTTCCTCGAAGGTGGGCTCTGTGAGCGATATTTGGGGCGGCGTATCGTCGTATATAATTTGCTTTTGCACCTCGGTGGTGTTTCCAAAAGCGTCTATGGCAAAAAGTGTGACGATGTTCTCGCCAGCGTTCAGCCAAATGGCTTGCTCGAAGCTCCTACTTAAGCTGCCGAGTACGATTCCGTTGACCGAAAACTGCGTAAGGTTTTCGTCATAGACTTCACCCATTAGGGTGACCGTGCTGGTCTTGCTGTAGATGACTTTGCTGGCCGGCTCGGCGACAAACAAGAGAGGTGGAATCCGGTCCACCGGACGGTCTTGGTTTTCATCGCCGTTTTCTTCGAACCTGACATGGCTGACGTGATCTTCGGTTTCGAAAGATACCGAGGGCGCTTCGGCGCTCCTTTGTGCAAAAAAGCGATCGTGCAGGGACCAAGACAAATGGAGTGCGCCCCGTCCGGGGCTCGTTGAGGCGCCAGGCTCAAGGGCATCAAATCCCTGACCAAAAGGGACAAGGGCTTCGAGCGATTCGAATTCATCGCTGAGCTCAGACACCAGTTGGGTGAGCTTCACGACTGCACCCGCAGGCGGCTGCCTCTCAGACTCTGTCGCCGTTTCTAGGTATCCATTGGGGTTCTTGGGCGCGGTGAGGCCTTCGCCGGCGGGCTCGTAGTTTCCCATGATGGCGATGTGAACCTCGGTCTGTGATGCTTTGAGGGGACGTCCTTGGTAGACCTGCCAAATGCGTTGTTCATTCTTGGCCAGAACGAAATCGTAACCAAGTTCGTCGCTTTCAGATTGATTGAGGGTATGGGCCTCGAAGTCCTGGATGCTCATGTCCTGTGGGGTTTCAGTGTGGTGAAGGACCAGCGTCTTGGGCTTGGGCAGGTTCGAGTCCTCGGACTCTGGGGTTCCTTCTGGCTGCGAAGCGGTTGACCACTCGTTTTTGGGGATCACGGCGAGGGGCGTGTGGTTGAGTGCGCACCGTCGAACCAGTCGGATGGCGTCTCCGAACCGCCAGTCGCCGGAGCCGCAACCGTCCTCTTGGTCAACCCAGTAGGTACCGGGGGGGACATCGCCTGCGTCCAGGAGGGTGAGTTCCTGTGAGGCGTCGTTCCAGCGGTAGATGCGATGGCCGACTTCGGCCTTGGGCGTGGTCTTCGTGATTTGGATGAAGCGTCCCGGTTCTGGGGGGAGGGGAGGGGGAGGCATGACCATGGAGCCAGGGTCAGGCATCGGGCCCTCGCTCGCGTAGACCCAATAGGTTCTGTCCATGACAACGGTACCGGTCGCTCGGTACGTGGGAACGACTCTCTGTGTTGCCTCGTCGTAGGTGTGATCGACTTCGAAGAGGGCTCGTCGGTTTTCGGGGATGCCTTGGATTGCGGCGAGGCCCTCGTCGGTGGCGGAGGATAAGAGCAGCCACTGGCCGCTGAGTGCTCCGTTGCTTTGCCCCGTTGTCAGTGGCTTCTGGTCGCCGGTCGCCCCCACGCCGCAGGCGAGCATGGCCGTGAGCGCAAGTGCTGCCGCGCGATTGACGTAAGAATTCCTGTTTCCCGTACGCATCATGTCTGTCTCCTGTTCCATCTTCTTTGCGCCAGCAAAGAGGCCTCTCGTTCCGCTTTGGGAGGCGGCCGGCATGGTTCGCGATCGCAACCCAAAAATCGCACCTCCCCGGACCGTGCCCAAGGAGGCATGGGGGGAGTGGGATTCAGATTGCTTCACAGCGCCAAACGACCGGCGATGGAATTGGGCTCCATTTCTGAAACCCAAGGTGATGGTGAACACAAGTTTTCATGATGTCAAGAAAAGTAGCTATATGTGCGAGACCGCTCCCTGCCTGATGGATGAGTGCGGGACATAAAGCCGGTTTTTATCGTTGTTTCTTGATGAAATGGCCTATCGTTCAGAACCACAAGCTTCGCCCCTAGGGGTTGCTGTTTTGGAGGAATTTGCCTGAAACATTTGAATGGCGGCTGATCTCTGCTTTTGGCGCCGGGTGGACCGATGGCCTTGGAAGGTGGGCGGTGCTCAGGGCCTCTTTTGGAACCCAAACAACCCTTTGTCGTTTCCGAGCGAGGGGCGTATGTCGAGTCATGAAGTTCTGGGGCCCGGTTGGATGGGAATCTCGCGATGTCGGTCTACCCCTATATTTTATCGCTTTTCAGCAACGGTCACGGGGTTGGTTTGCTCGATCTGAGAAGGCGCCCAGTCCTCCCATGACTGTGCTGGACGCCCCTTTGCCGAAGTGGTAAGCCCTCGCCCCACATGGTTCTCCCTAGCATTCGAAGGTGGCTCCGGCCCCGTGATGAAGCGGTCTCATGAAGCGCGTTGCGGTCGTCAACTATGGTGCGGGCAACATCGATTCGGTCGCGCGCGCCATTGCAGAGTGTGGGGCCGATCCCGAGGTGACCGATGATCCTCGGGTTCTCGATGAGGCCAGCTACATTGTTCTCCCCGGCGTGGGGGCATTCGCCAAGGGTATGGGCAATCTGCGAAGCCGGGGCCTTGAGGAGGCCCTGAATGAGCAAGTCGTGCAAAAGAATGTGCCTTTTTTGGGCATCTGCCTTGGTATGCAGCTTCTGGCATCCACCGGATATGAAGGGGGCGAGACCCCTGGGTTGGGATGGATTGACGGCGAGGTGACGCGCCTTGCGCCTGAAAAAGAACAGCGGATTCCCCACGTGGGCTGGAACGAAGTGAATCCGGTGTTTCCGGCTGGCGAAGCCCTCTTTGAGGGCGTGGGTTCCGGCTTAGATTTTTACTTTGTCCACAGCTACCACTTTAGGTGCAAAGACCCGGGGGCTGTTATGGCCAAAACACCTTACGGTGGTGGCTTCGTCTCGGCAGTGGCCAAAGACAACATCATCGGTGTCCAGTTTCATCCTGAGAAAAGCCAGCAAGTCGGCTTAAAGCTTTTCAAGAATTTCTTGGATTTGTAGAGAATTCCTATGTTGAAAACCCGTGTCATCCCCACTCTTCTCTACCGGGAGTTCAGCCTGGTCAAAGGCGTGAAGTTTGATAGTTGGCGCTGGGTTGGGAGCCTGATGCAATCGATCAAGGTGTACAACATGCGAGAGGTCGACGAGCTTATCTTCGTGGACATCAACGCCACTCAGGAGGGTCGTGCGCCTGATTTTGAGCTGGTGGACGATTTTGCCGACGAGTGTTTCATGCCGTTGACCATCGGAGGAGGGGTCTCAACCATCGAGCATGTGCAGCGCCTGCTCGAGGTGGGGGCAGATAAGGTGGCCATCAACAGTGCGGCGGCATCGAACCCGGATCTGATCGCCTCTGCGGCGCAACACTTTGGTTCTCAGTGCGTGGTTGTCTCCATCGACGCTTTGAGGCATGAGGACGGGAAGCACGAGGTTTTTACCCATTCAGGCAAGCATGCTACGGGCCGCCACCCTTTGGAGGTCGCCAAGCAGGCTGAAGCCAGCGGTGCGGGGGAAATTTTGCTGACTTCTATCGATCGCGACGGAACCATGACGGGCTATGACTGGGAACTGACCCAGCAGGTCACGGATGCGGTCTCTATCCCTGTTTTGGCGTCGGGGGGCGCTTCTGGCTACGAGGACATGGTGAAAGCGGTCAAAGAATGTGGTGCTTCCGCTGTGTGCTGCGCCAGCATTTTTCATTTTACGCAATGTACGCCGCTTGAGGCGAAGATGCATATGAAAGAAGCCGGGATTCCTGTCCGGCTTGGGGCCGGCGGACAGGCAGCGCTTCAGCGTTCATAACTCCGCGGGCGAGAGGAAAAAAGGATGAACATAGATATCAATCGTCAAAAGAAGGCAGAGGTCAAAAGGCTCGAGTCGTTGTGGGCTGGTGATTTTGGTGACGACTACGTCGACCGGAACAAAGGCGTACAATCCTACCGTTCCAAGTTTTGGACGGAAGTTTTGAACGAGTTCCCGGTGAAGAGAGTCCTCGAGGTGGGTTGCAACATCGGTGGCAACATCGCATGGATCGCGCGCTCTGTTGCCCCCGAAGAGGTGTGGGGCCTTGATGTGAACCGGAAGGCCTTGCAGCAGTTGAGGCGAGACCAACCGGGCGTCAATGCGGTTTTCAGCCCGGCCCGAGAGCTTCCCTTCAGAGATGGGTGGTTCGACATGACCTTCACCATGGGGGTCTTGATCCATCAACCCCCAGAGGCGCTCCCCTTGGTGATGTCCGAGATCGTCCGATGCTCAAAGCGCTATGTGCTTTGCGGCGAATATTTTTCCGAAGAGCTCACCGAAGTTCCTTACCGCGGCCAGTCTGGTGCGCTGTTCAAAAGAAACTTTGGCAAAGACTACCAGTCGTTGTTCCCCGAACTGAAGCTCCGAAAGCAGGGCTTTTTGTCCAAGGACGAGGGCTGGGACGACGTGACCTACTGGATCTTCGAAAAGACCCAGGTCTGACGCCCGGCTTCTGTATTCTGGGGGGCGTATTTTCGCCCGCCCAGGCCCTAACCCAGCGTTCACCCCAGAACAAAACGGCCAGCGCCAGGCCAGTTAAACCTTCAGGTGTCACATCGAAATCGGCCAGACGCTCTTTGCAACCGAAATGCTCGTCCGAAACTCTGTCGACCACCTGCCCGTCACGGTTCATTCGGCAAGGGACCGCATCGCAAGTCTATGCAACAACTACAAAGATAACGCATCGTCGCTCAAGGGCCTTGCCGCCTGTATCCGGACTGCGAGCCAGGCAGGTGGTCTTGTCGAACGAGGGATGCAGCAGTCATGACTCTTATGGGCGTGTGGCGGGGGCGGTGCCCCGGCGTACGGAGCGTGCGTGCGGGGCGTCCTGCCCGTAGCAGATGAGCCAGACTTCTTGTGCGTCGTGATGACGCATGTGGCCTGCTTGCAGGGCGTCTGTGGGCACAAAAGACGTGTGGGCGCCATCTTCGACCAGAACGCAGTGGTTGGCGCCGCGGGTCTCCCAGGTGACCACGTTTTCATCGATGGACATGGCCACGATGCGGACTCGGTCCGGATGGTAGTGACGCCCGGGATCGACGTCTTGGGCGTGGTTGGCATCGTCGTTTCCATCAAGGGACAAATCGGGAGCGGTACTCAGGGTTTGCCACTCAGGGAGCGCGCTGTCAGCCAAGTCGTTGGCGCCGCGATCCAAGCAACCTACGCTCGGGTCTCGGTGCAAAAAGACTTCGTCCGGGGAGGTGACGACAAATGGGTCTTGGGTCAGCGTGACTGGCTCTATGACCACGCCCACAAATTCTGTTTGGGAGCAGTTGTGACTGAAAGTCGCAAGGGGAGGCGAATCGGCGCCAAACCGATCGACGTTCCAATCGCCTCCACGGTTGCTCCAAAAGATGGAATTTGAGACCGCAAAAGCGTGTCCCTGCAACACCGCCCCTCCGAAATCGGACCTCGAAGCATTGCCCGTGAAAGTGGTGTTTATGAGTTCCGGGGTTCTGACAGAAATACGGATTGCGGCCCCTTTGTCCGCTTCGTTGTCCTTGAAAAGCACATTCACAAGCTGAAGATCGGTTTTTCCACAGCTGATGCCGAAGCATAGAATGTCCAGCGCGCCGGCAAATGGTCCGGCGCTGTTGGCCAGAAATGTTGCTTCTTCGAAACGCGGGCGAGTATTGGAAAGGGAACGCATCCAGGTCGACTCGTAGAACACTGCACCACCGGTGTCCTCGGCCTGATTGTTCAGAAACAATGCGCGGCGCACATCAAGTCCGGCGTCCATGTACAGTCCTCCACCGCGTCGAGCCCGGTTGTCAATGAATGCGACATCGCGGACGATGCCTTCACCGGAATCGGCGAAAAATGCGCCCCCCTTGACGACGGCGGTATTGCCCACAAAAGTGAGTTGGTGAAGCTCGACCTGGCCTCCTTGAGAGCGGTGGAGCCCAGCCCCGTGACGGCGACTGTGATTTTTGGCAAAGACACTCTTGTTGCCGGTGATCTTGTCGGAGCTCCAACTGGAGATGGCCGCACCGTTCTCGGCCTCGTTTTGAACAAATTGAAGCCGCGAAAACGTGAACTCGCCTCGTTCGTGGTAAACGCCCCCGCCGGTTGTGGCCGCGTTGGCCTGTATCCGCGTGCCCGTGAGGTCAATCGGGCCCTGGATTAGCACTGCACCGCCTTGGCTTGCGCGATTCTCCAGAAAGCTCGAGGACCGAATGGCAGCCCGTTTTTCTCCGTTGTGGGAAAGTGCCCCCCCTCGCCCGGCCGCGTTCCCAGTGAATGTTACGTTTTCGGCAGAGAACGCTGAGTCGCTGCTGCTCAGTCCAGCCCCGGTGTCGGCCCGGTTGTCGACAAACTCCACGTTTCTCAGGGTTACGGGGCTTCGAGTGGTGGACAATCCTCCGCCGAAAGAAGCATTGTTCTTTTGGAAGCCGACATTTGAAAGCGTGGTGTTGGCGTCGATGATCGCCAGGCCTCCCCCTCCCTCTTCTGCGCTGTTTTCTCGAAAAGTGACCTGAGAGAGGTGGAGGGTTCCGTTAAGGACCGCAAGGCCGCCTCCGCTCTTTTCTGCCGCGTTGGTCTCGAACACGACCCCATAAAGATGGAGTGCCTGCTCTCCTCCACGAAGCGACAACCCCGCTCCGAGTTTGTCCACGGTTCGAGACCCAAAGGCGTAGCCCCCTCGAATCTCGACCGAATCCAGGCGTCCCGCTGCCCCGACAACCACGTGAATGCTGTTGTCCGAAGCCGCGCCCTTACCGTCGAAGTCGCCATCGAGCACCGTGCGAGCCGGCGGGTTGGGCCTCTGAGCGCGCGTGGTTTCAGTACCGGTGAAACCGCCGTAGACCGAGGTCTGCGGCGCCATTCGGAGTACCTCTTGACCTGCCTTCACGGGGCGATAGACGCCCTCCCGAATCCAGAGCTCCTGGTTTTGCGCCATGCCACGAGAAGCGTCACTGAGCGTGCGAAAGGCTGTGGCCCAGCTCCGACCGTTCCCGCCGGCTTCTGCTTGGGCGTCGACGAAGATCACTTCTTGGCCGGTACACAAAGATGCAGGCGACAAGCCATCGCCTTCGTTGTCGACACGTTGGCGGTCGCAGTGCCCGTCTGAGTCGGTGTCCGGATTGAGCGGATCGGTCTCTGAGTCGTCGAGCGTCCCGTTTCGATTGGTATCCTCCTCACCATCCGTGAGGCCGTCATCGTCGCTGTCAGGGTCCATGGGATCGTAGCCAAATTTTCGTTCATCGCGGTCGAAGATGCCGTCGCCGTCGGTGTCGACTGGCACGCAGGCGTCTTCCGCGACATGACACGTTTCGTCTCCGGCGCAGGTTGACTCGCCGGGGACACATCCTCGACCGTCCATTCGATCGTCGGTAGGGTCACAGGTTTCTACTCCATTGCAGCTCACATCATCAGAACACAAATGGTCACGAGCTTCATGAACGCAGCCCTTCACTCTATCGCAGCGCGCAACGGTGCACGAGAGCCCATCGTCGGCACACAGCGCATCCGAGGGCTCGGAAACACAGCCTTTCTCTGGGTGACAGGACTCCACCGTGCATGCCACGTCATCGTCTACGCAGCGGGCAGACTTTGGACTGAATACACATCCGGACTTTGGGTCACAGCGTTGGTCGGTGCAGTCGACACCATCGTCGCATCGTTCGGGTGCTGCGGTGTGTAGGCAGCCTGTTTTGAGGTCAGCCCGGGGGTCATCAGGACGACACTCATCCACGGTGCACGCCACTGAATCGTCGCACCGACTGTCCTCTGGAATGCCTGGGACGCATCCGTTCGATGTGGCGTTACCATCATTTGGTCTGCACTGCTCTACGCCATTGCAGGACCGGCCGTCGTCACACTCCTCGTGATCGCGGCACAAACGTGTCATGCACCGGTTTTCCGTCTCTTCGCAGATATGTGTGTCGTCGCAGGGCGGGGTGCCCCGAAGACATCCGTTGGCTCCTGCGTCCGCGTGCGTTGGATTGCAGGACTCAGCTCCATTGCAAAAAAGGTCGTCGTCACACGCAGCGGCATCGGCGCACAAGCATGCTCTTTGGTCTTCATCACATGTGAAACCAGACTCGCAGGGTGGGCCCTCCGAAGAAACGCACCCGAATGCATTGGCTTTTGGCGCGTTGGGCAAGCACTTTTCTTCGCCATTGCAAAAGAGGTTATCGCGGCAATCCATGTCCGTCTTGCAAACATTTTTCGTACGCTGCGAGGCCACACATCGAGACCCATCGGATTTGTATCCTGGCTCACATGCGCACGTTGCCTCCTCACCGACCACGAGGCATTGGCCATGGGCGCCGCAATCCGTTCCTTGACAGGGATCGTCTATCTCGGAAGCGCCGCATGAAACCAAAACGCCGCCGAGAATAGCCACCGCGACGACTCCGAGATCACCGAGGCCACAAAGGACAGAATCGCTCCCCCTTGTACCCGGGTTTGACGTGTCCTCGATTCTCCTATTCCTAAATCGCACGTTGCGCATGAAAACCTCCTGGTAAAACCCGACCATCTGTACCTCCACCCGCGCAACGTTCTCTCTCGACAAGGGAGAACCAGCTTCGATTGCACAGCGCGGCGAAGGGAAATGGTCTCTACACACTGTTACGCGTGAACGAGGAAAATTCGTCGGTCCAAAAAAAAAAAAGAAGATGCGAGCCCAAATCTTGGGTTTGTGTGAGGCCGCACACAAACCTGTTTGCATCTGGCCGGCCGGAAAAACGGCCCAAAAAGCCCCATGTGCGTAGGTGCCTTACGGGGGCTCAGCCGACAACGTAAACGCTGGACACCAACCCCAATCGGGATCCCCTAAGCTCCCCTGAGAGGATGAATACTATGAGCAAGAACCAGAAAGATAAAACTTCACCAGGCATTGGCCCCAATCCTACATCAGCCGTACCACGGGCTCATCCTGCATCAATCTCTTGTCGGTCCTGAGATCTCGAACGGTGGCGCAGAGCCAACGCTCGTGGTTCACGCCAAACGCTATTTCCAAACGAGGCGTCTTGTCACCGGGATCGTGCGGCGGACGGAGTTCTCCGAGGGTGGGGTTGGCTTCGTTGAGGGGAATGACGATGGGGTCGTTGTTCGTGAACGATTCACCGCCCACTTTGTGAAGCGCGCCATCCCTAGCCCAAGTAAAACGACGTTCGAGCGCGTGGTGGTCGCCGACTTCAGCGATCAAGAGTTTGAAGACGGCTTCCGGTTCTCCTAAAGAGCAGGTGGGTACCAGTTGGCGCTTCCAAAGGTCGGGTGCGGTAGGGAAGCGCGTTCCACGCGGGACGATGACCGAGTATTGTTTCTTATGGGTGTGTAAGTCGTGCGTCACGAAAGCGTAGTCGTGTACGATGAAGTCCGAGTGGCGCCAAGCATTGGCGGCCATGGTCGCCGCACCATAAGCGACGGCCTCGAAGGGTTGCCAGGCGCGCACGGTATCTCTTCCAAAACGTTTTTCAAAGTATGGGTACACGCCGGGTAGGAGTGTAGACCCGCCGACCATCAGAACGTCTTCGATGTCCTCGGGCCTTACACCGTGCTCGGCGGCTTGAGCGAGGACCGCATTCACTGTGGCTTCGATGGCAGGGAGCAATCCTCGTTCCTTGAGGACCTCCTCGACATCTTCACGCCGCACCGCCAAAGTTTCCAACGCGGCGGTGGGGGAGCTTCGGTGGTGCGAGGGCGGCGTTGGCAACAGCCGCTCTACTTCGTTGAAGTATACGGCTTCTTTGACCCGGCGGGTTTCGGAGAGCATGGCGAGAAACCAAAACTTCCCTTCCTCTTCGGCCAGATCCTCAGGAAGCCGGTAGCCCAATTTTTCAGAAAAGGACTGAAGCAGCCATCGGTCGACAATGTTGCCCCCGATCGCCTGACCGCTTTTACCCAAAACCTGTGCGCTCCCTTGTTCAATTCCTTTCGGGGTGATGGCAACCAGTGCTGCATCGAGGGTGCCGCCCCCGAAGTCGACCACCAGGGCGATCCGGCGGCGTTTCATGCTCAGTCCATAGCCCAGCGCGGCGGCGACGGGCTCATCGACGAAGCGCACCCGGCGTACGCCTAGATCATGGAGGAGCTGTTTGAGTTCTGCGCGGTACTGCTCGTAGGCATCCACCGGCGTGGTGGCGACGAGTTCGCGAATGCGTTCTCCCGTACGCACATGGACCTCTTTCAGAAGCTCGCGGAGAAAAATGCGGGTGACATCTCGAGCTGAGTAGGGGCGGGTGCCGACTTGAGCGATGGTGCGAAGTGGCGAAGCGCTCAAGTGAGGCTTGAACATGGGGGCGAAACTCGGGGTGGCTCTGCCTTCATTTTTTTCTTGGGCCGCCCGTCCGATCAGAGCCTGCTGACCTAAAAAAAGCATGCGGTTTAGGGGGCGCAATCGGCCGATTCGGGTCCAAAAGTCAGTGCCCTCAAGAACGTGGGTGGCAGAAGGAACCAGGCAGGGCGCTTCTACCCGGTCTTCTTCGCCGGGTCTACGGCTTACAGCGGGAAGTTCCACCAAGCGGGGCCGCTCCTCCGCTGCATCCCAGCGGGCAATGCACGTGTTGGTGGTTCCTAGATCAATCGCCCACAATGCTTGGCCCAGCCTATCCTGCGAGGGGGTTTGCGCTCAACCCGGGCCGCTTTGTGACCGCTTCACGCACACCAAACGACAGGGGTTGCGATCGCCAACGCTCATTGGATACTCCAAGAGTGCGGGAATGATAGGGTTTCGTCACCGCGCGAAGTCGTCGTATGACCTTGGTTCTCGCTGCGGGGCTCAAAGGGCAGAGCCTGTACAATCATTTTGAGGAATTCTTGCAGATGAATCCACAAAAGAATCCGTGGCTCAACGGCCGTGTTGCCTCGACCGGAGCATGACATGGACCCCGACCTTTTCATGTCGTTCTCGATCGTTGCCTTCTTTGCCGTCTGGGTGGCCTTGATTCTTCCTATAAAGTACGATCTCCACCTTCCGGGGGAGATATCACAATTGGCTCGAGATTTGGGTTTGCGATTCGACCCACAGCGAGGGCTGAGTGGAAGCGTAGATGATGCCGTCATCGAAATCTATGAAAAGACCGGCGATGATGGCACTCCGTACGCGGTCTACCGCGTTGGTATTCCGGACAAGATTCCCCACGACGCATTTTTTGGGAGCAAGATGGACTCGACCCAGGTTGGAGCGCGAAGGCGCAGAATTGATGACGGACGCTTCGATTCCAAGGTCCGAGTCCACGGTGAAGAACGGTGGCTCCGTGCCCTGCTCAACATAGAAACGCGAAATTGTATTCTCTCTCTTGTTGAAAAAGGGGGCTGGGTATCCAAGGGCTTCGCTTGTCTTCCAGTTCGAGGGAAAATTGATTGCCATGGAGTCAAGTCGTGGCTGCCCGTCGTTCGATCCGTAGCGACCGAACTTTCACGCCCGTTTGATCCCAAAAAGCGCCTGCTCCAGAATGTTCGAAGCGATCCAGAAGAAGGCGTACGACAACATTGTCTCAAAACTCTGATGGCGCACGATTCAAACACGCGCGAGGCAGACAAAGCACTTGAATACGCTCGCGCGGATGCGTCTTGCCACGTTCGTTTTTTGGGTGCGACCATGTCGGGCGCCTCCGGCGAGACGGTTTTTATCGATCTTCTGAGACGAGAGGAGGTGGCCGACGAACTCCGCCTGGGCTCATTTGAGCACCTTCTTGCCATGAAATCGCCGGATGCACAGGGGGCAGTTCTGAGGTCGGGACTTCGGGTGAATTGTCCGCGCGTGCAGATCGCTGCCATTCGAGAAGTTCTCAACATCCATGCTCGTGCTCGTTCGGGCCGGTGCGAGGAGTCCATACAGTTGTTCGTTGACCTTGCGCCCCAGTTTCTGCAACACGGCGACGAGGCGCTTGTTGAAGAAGCGATTGGCGCGATTCAGGTCTTGGCCAAAGGCCATTTTGAGCCCAACTTGGTCGCCCTTCTCGATCACGCCTCCGAAGAGGTCGTTCTTGCGGCGCTGCGTGCTCTGAAGAAGCTCGGTACGACCGCTTCGGTGAAGGATCTACTCCCCAAGACCGAAGGCGTTCTCAGAAGCTGGGCCGTGAAGCAGGCAGCCCGCGGCGCGATCGATGCCATACAAGGTCGGGTGCCCGCCGCAGCGGCCGGTGGACTCGCGCTCGTCGAAGAAGATTGCGTACAAGGGCGACTGAGTGAAGTGAAAGACAGGGGTGGGCTCTCCGAGCCGAGCGAATAGTCAAACAGATTCTGAAGAATGACCGAAAGCAGCTTAGGGCCCGTGAACCCATAAAGATGGTCGTTGTCACTGAGAAATCTTTGCTCCTGGTGATCGCACGAAGAGCGCGCATATTCAGCATATGTAAGTGATTCGAGCGAGGCTGTGCGGCCAACACGGGCGAAGAGGGCCAGTGACAACGACCATCTTATGGGTTCACGGGCCCTAAGACTTGGTGATGCTGAACGAGCCAGCCACCGCGTTGGGCGAGTCCGGCATCAAACCTTGCCTCGTAGTCCTCGGGAACTGAGTTTTCGACCGACGGTCGGCTCAAGATGCGTTCGGACCATGCCATCACGTGGGGCGTTTTTGCCAAGAGATCGACAAGACCGCGCTTCTTGAGATCCCTCGCCTTATAGAGCGCGGGTGCACAGGCGACATCGGCGAGCCCAAAGCGGGTGCCATCACCCGACAAAAACGATCGGCCCTGCAATTCTTTCTCAAGTCGCGCGTATTTGGTCTCGAGGTGAAGGATGGCTTTCTTGACCTTGGCCTCTTCGGCTTCATACTGCAGGGCATATTGATTGGACAGCAAGTCTTCCGAGGCGAACACGAACCACGCCCGATCCCGCGCGCGGAGGACGGGGTCGGAGGGAAACATAGGTGGTTCCGGGACGATCTCTTCCAAAAATTCGCATATGGCGTGCGACTCAAAAATAGGAATTCCGTCGGCCACCAGCACCGGAACCTTCCCCCGAGGAGAGAGCTGAAGGAACCAGTCGGGCTTATCCTGGAGATCTACATACTCCGTTCGATGAGGTGTATTTTTCTCACGCAGCATGATGACTGCACGCTGGACGTAGGGACAGAGCGCAAAGGAAACCAAGCGGAGATCCAAGTTCATGGTGGGGGGCACCATGGCACGAATGGCCCACGTGATAAACCTGTTTTCCGGTCGATCTCACCAGCAAGGTGTGCCAAGACCATAGGGCGGTGCCTGACGCGCCCAGGTTGGTAGGCGATGACGGGTACCCTCGAGTTTGTTCGTTTCAATTGGCGCTGGCTTCTTTTCGGGTTTCTGGGCGTCTTTTTTGGAAGCGCTGGCCAAACCTTTTTTGTTTCTTTTTTTGTTCCGACTTTCCAGCGGACTTTCGACTTGGGCGCGGGCGCCTACGGGAGTCTCTACTCCGCGGCCACCGTTGCGGCGGCGTTCTTGCTTGGCATCGTCGGTCGATTGATCGATCGCATGCCGATTTGGCAGTTTGCGGTGGCTACTGCGATCGGTTTGGCGCTTTCGTGTGTTTTTATCGCTGTGAGTGTCGAGCTCTGGATGTTCTTTCTGGCCATCTTGTGCATTCGACTCTTTGGCCAGGGGTTGATGTCCCACGTCGCCTCGACGAGTCTGGCAAAGAAGTTCGACCGTTCTCGCGGAAGGGCCCTGGGTATCGCCTTTCTTGGTTTTGGAGCGGGAGAGATCATCTTTCCGCAGCTCGCCCCCTTCATGCTCCGAGTCGGGTGGCGTTGGGGGTGGTTGGGGCTTGGCGTTTTCGTGGGTTTAACTTTGTTGCCCACCTGGTTTGGCCTTATGCGGCGTGAGCCCGCTGTCGTGGAGCCCTCAGACGCACAGACAACGTCCACCGTGCCTCGCTCACGCCACCACGCGACGCTCCGTGAGGTTCTCCTCGACTTTCGCTATTATCTCGTACTGCCGGGCGTCTTCCTCCCGGGTCTGGTGCTCACGGCCTTGTTTTTGTTTCAAATGCACCTTGCGAATAGCAAGGGTTGGACCGAAGCTTGGATCGCGCGCTGCTTTGTCGCATTTGCTGTTAGCCGCGCGGCCGCGAGCGTGTTGACCGGCCCCGTGGTCGATCGATACGGTGCAGTTCGCCTTTTTCCGGTCACGCTGGTTCCGATGGCAGCCGGTATCTTGGTCCTTCAACATGGTTTGTCGCCGCATGCCGCTTGGACCTACCTTGCGCTATGCGGGTTGAGTGTCGGCATCGGTTCGAATATTCGCGGTGCGTTCTGGGCTGAGGTCTGTGGAACACGCCATCTCGGCTCGATCCGAAGCTTCTTGTCAGCAGGCTCCGTGGTCGCAACGGGCCTAGGTGCCATCCTGATGGGGCAGCTCTTGGACGCGGACGTAAGCGTCGTGCGAGTTCTGAGTGGTACGGTTTGGCTCATCGCGTTCGCCATTCTTGCAGCGTTTTTCGGCTGCCATTGGATTCGCCCCCGCTGACAGCGCCCCCGCAGACGGCGACACCCCGGTGACGCCGCCCCCGCTGACGCCGCCCCCGACGGGGACAGGCTCCTTTTGCGCCCCCTTCTTGCTGAGGGTCACAGGCATCTCTTGCGTTCCTCATCTTCTCCCTCTGTACAGGACGCCTCCGCAAAAGGAGCCTGTCCCCTTCTCTCCGCCTCTACAAAAGGAGCCTGTCCCCCTTTTTCCTCCCCCACAAAAGGAGCCTGTCCCCTTCTCTCCGCCTCACAAAAGGAGCCTGTCCCCCTTTTTCCTCCCCCACAAAAGGAGCCTGTCCCCTTCTCTCCGCCTCACAAAAGGAGCCTGTCCCCCTTTTTATTTTTCCGTCCCCCTTTTTATCTCCCCTTTTTATCTCAGGGTTTTCGAGGGAGACAAGACGGCTTCATGGAGCGCAATGGGTGAGGGCGCAATGCTCGTGGTACTTGCGGATTGGTAGGAAACCCAGCGTGATTCCGAGCTCAAGCTCGTCAGGATCAGTTGTCCTGGACAGGGTTGCTTCCTTCGCCCTAGAAAGTGCCTCGCTTGACCATCGCAGACGGAATTGGAGTCGGTCTTATGTGCACTCAACCGGGTTGTGACCCAAGGAAAGCGAAGAAATACTTGCGCGACCCTGAGGCGATATCGGTTGCGAAAGGGGATCCGCACGATTCCAGAACTACATTTGCTGCAGTTCCTTCAGCATTCTTTATTTTTCGTTTCCAACGAATGAGACAGGCAGTACCCCAAGACGGATACGAATCGTGAAAGCGAAGATGACAGTGTCGAATCCCAGAGATCCAACTTTTACAGTACAGGCCATGGTTGCTCTAAGCGTGGGGCTTATCGGTGTTGCTTGCGCGCGTCCGATCGAATCGCCCACCGAGAATCCTTCGCCTCGAGGAACTTCGGTCTCAAGTTTAACCGAAGGGTGGATGCTTGTTTCCGCCCACACCATGGCCACCACGGACTTCTTGCGGGAGCTCCTCGGGGAGCGATGGGCCGCGTGGGGCATCGAACGCGCCTACGATTCAAAACTCGAACGCGTGGTGGTTCGTTATCATCGGGTCGCCGAGTTAGGGCGCTACGAGAACTACTGGTTTTACTTGGCACCCGAAGGAATGCGCGCAGACGGCCGAGGGCAGGCTCCGCCTGCGCTGGGCGTGGGGGCCGACACACGGGGGTATCTTTTTTCGCCGACGCAGCCCATCGCGTTTTCGCGCCTCGGAGCGGACAAAGCGTTCATCTGGGATACACAGTCGCAAGCATGGGCACCTTTTGAAGGCATCCTAGAGCCCGGGAAAACCGTGTGGTTGGTGCCCGGCGCTGAAAGTGTGAATGCAGAGGTCGTCGTCAGCGAAGCACCTTTCTTGTTGGTCGCGACGCCAAACGAAGAAGGCACCGCCGCCCATGCGGCGCCTTTCGTCCTGAAGGGAGAAGTTCACCCCGAATCGAGTGCGCTTCAATGGAAGGTGACCTCTTTTGCGGCTGAAGGCGGGCCCAAAACCCTAGGCTCAGACCCTGTCATGCCGCGTTTGGTTGTCGAAGTACCTGGCGAAGGAACGCTGTTCACCAACCGACCCTTGATCACGGTTCAAGGAGAAGTCGACGACGCACAATTTGCCTTCTTGCGCATCAACGATGTGATCGTGACGACCTCTACCGGTGCTTTTGAGCAGGCTTTTCGGCTGACCGCAGGAGAGAACCAGCTTGAATTTGTGGCCCGAGACGACGGCGAAAACGAAGTACGCGTGGTACGAACAGTTGTACTGGATCGAGCGGAGCCCGACATCCAGTTGGACCGGGGTCCCGACACAACGGTTTACAAGCCAAAGATCGAGATCACGGGATTTGTGGCCGAGCCCGATCTCGATAGCCTCATTCTCACGCACGAGGAAACTGCCGAAAGCCAGATGCTCCCAGTGCACGGCGGGCGGTTTGCGGCGCAGGTTGTGCTCCGAGCTGGAAGCAATCGATTTTCTCTGCGCGCCATGGACGCGGCTGGCAACCAAGCCACAAGAACCACAAAAATCGTCTACTCTCCGGTCGCCTATCAGGGCACCCAGGCATCGCTCGCGCCGCAGGGCTTGGTGGCTTGGGCAGACGAAGATGCCGTCCACCTTCGGTGGAGCGCGCCCCATAGATTGATCGACGGCAGTCCCATCCCTGAGGGCGCAGACCTTCGTTACCGGGTGTTCCGCGATGGAGAGCCCGCCCAAGACGTGGATGAACCTTGGTATGATGGAACGGGTCTCGAACCCGGGCGGTACGCATTACATGTTGCGGCCTTGGTTCCAGGAGCCCATGGCGTCGATCATGTATCCGAGCGCTCGAGCCAGGCGCGCCTCGAGCTTGGTTTGAAGACCCCGGGTGTATCCGAAGACGGGTTTGAATCGCCAAGCGCGGTCACTCCGGTCGGCATCCATGCCCGCCTGCCGGTCATGGCCATCAGCACCCACGGCCAACGGACCGACACCTTTATGGTCTACGTCGCTCATGACGCCCATCCCAGTGGGGGAGACGAAGTGCGGCTGCTTCGAAGCAGCGAGTTTGCAAGCGCAGATTCCTGGAGCCAGAGCATTCCCCTCGGGAGTCCAGCCGGCTGGAGGGTGGGCGACCTTGCGGTTGCGGCCCAAGGGTCAAGGGTGCTGGTGGCGTGGATCTGTGTTCGGAACGGCGATGACCGCGAGACTCAGGCCAGCCGGCTTCTGGTTGCGTCGAGCACCGACGGCGGCGCCCGTTTTGCCCTCCCTCAGGTCCTTCGCGAGGGCCGCAGTTGGAAGCGCGGGGTCGATATCGCCATCGATCATTTGGGAAATAGCCACCTTGTCTGGGGTGAGGCAAGCAAAGCCTATTACCTCAAGAACCTCGAGGGCGCGCCGAGCAGTGTCTTTGACGTCCGTAAGCGGAGACTCGCCACTGAAGAAGTCAAGTACAAGGCATACTACGAGCCGGCCGACGACGGCGCTTGCGATTGCCCAGAATGCTGGTGTGAGGAATCCTACACGGTTGCGGGCACCCCCGACCCCGATGATGGTGGCCAGCCCCGCGCATTCGTTGTTCGGCTCGAGGAGGCACACGTGACCGAGCCGTCGCTCCATGTCGACCAGGACGCCCTCAGCATCGTGGTTCGCCAGCGTCGGCTCTGGGACCATGACCCCGTTCCTCATCCACCGTGGTTTTCGATGTACGAATCCCCGGTCTACAGCGACACCATCATTCAGCGGAAATTGCCTACGAAAATGGTGGTGGGTTGGCGCAACACTTGGAAACAAGCCTATGAGCCCGGGGACGAAGCGCTGTGGGACGGTCTCGGTATTGCGTACCAGTATCGATACCAAGGCTCCTGGCACAAAAACGACCACATTCGTGTCGCCCAGCGGCCCCTGATCGAGGGGGCCTGGGCAGACGGTCAAGGACCGGATACGTGGCGCCAAGGGGTCTGGAAGGGTGACGCAGAACAGGCTTGGCGGTTCTCGGTTGTCGACGAGCGGTCGAAGGGGTTCGAAAAGGCGCCAGCGCGCCCCAAGGTATTCACCGCGCCCAGCGGGGAAATGGTCGCGGTGTTCGAGAAAGGGGCGTCCTCGGACCCGAACCGAAGCGGTTCAAACGCCATTCACGTTTCGTACTCCGACAACGGGGGCCTTGACTGGACGCCATCCACAAAAGTGGCCACGGGGTACGTGCCCGATCTTGCCATCGCCACCGATGGGACGATGGGCATCGTATACTACGCGCCCGGAACCACCCCAGAAGAAGGTCGGATCGAACTGATTCGAGACCAAGGCAATCGGCGCTGGGACACGCGCTCGAGCATGCATGTCAGCCCGCCCAAACCCGTGCACTGGAAAAGCCACGGCGAAAACGCTGGTGTGCTCCACAATGTCCCGGCGATCGCGGTTCATGAAGAACTGATGGTCGCAGCATGGGTTCGAGCCGGCGTAGATGCAAGCGATGGCGCGCGCATCGTGACCAGCCGGGGCGGTCGGCCCTCGATGGAAAGCAAAGCCGTCCGTGTCCGTACGCCCGCGGTGGTCTCGGCTCATCAAAGCGCTCCCATTCATGTCGCGTGCGTGAATCAGTTCTACATGGAGACCAGCGGTTGCGCGAAAGAGCGACCCATCCACGTGCTCTCATCAAGCAGCATTGTTGCCGAGGCGCTCGATGACCTGGACCGAAGCCGTACGGTTTGGGTCGAGTTCAGCGGTGGACCGAACACCCGAAGTCTGGCACCGCGCCCGCCCGGCAGGCTGGAGTCGGTGGCCTCGTTAGAGGGGTCCACTCCTTTGGGCGGTGAGGCTCCGTTGGGGGTTGCTTTGGCGAGCATCTTTGGTGAATCAAGCGCGTTGAACCCGACCAGGCTTGCCACCGCGCTGGTTGAGCCCGTGGCCGACCGACCGACGGCATTGCTTGGCGGCGCCAATATTGCGTTTGAATCGCCGCAGGTCCTTCCTGGTGACGCTGAAGGCAACTATCTCAAGGCGAAGATACTGAGGGACAAGCTGTTTGACTCCGCCTTGGGCGCGCAGCGAGAGTACGATGGAAAACCGACAGACGCGGACTACGCGTCTTTGGTACGCTTCGGTCGCGTCTGGGCCTACACCCAAGGGATTGCGCTCGCTCAATACGCGGTACACGACGATCCGAGAGCGTACGCGATCGCAGACTTTGTTTGCGACAGCGGGCTTTCCTCGGAAGCGGACGGAACCATCTCCGGTTGGCCCTTTTCCTGGAACACCGACGGGGATAGCTGGCGGGATGCGCGTCAAGTGACGGGCGCCAACGCCTGGGTCATCCATGGGCTTGGGGTGTTCATCAGTTCGAATCAGTTTGCGAAGCTCTCGAGCGATGTCAAGAATACGTTTGGGGATTGCTACCAACGGGCTTTGGGTGGACTTGGCCACCACTTCGACCACGGTGTTCATCTTGTCACTGCGGGCATCACGGCCTCGGGGCTCAAAAACGCCGATAGGCCCGGCGATTTGTTCCCCGTGGAAGAGCCCGAAGAGCAGTGGGCCTACTATGGGATCTTGGATGCCATTGGGTACGAAGACTTCGATTCCGACAACCCACCGCGTGTGCAAACTTTTATCCCAGGCTCGGGCAGTCAACGCGCTTTTGGCAAGCTTCACACCCTGACCGAGCTTGAGTTCGAAAAGCTCAAGGAGCCCACCAAGGCCTTGAACGTCGTGACTGAACACAACCTTGATGCCTTGAGTGTACTCAATCACTACCTCGCGAACTTTCCGTCGCTCGGTGGAGGAGACCGGGCCATCGAGGCCGGGTTGGATGCGCGGGAAATCCAAGAGGAGCGAAAGGAGGTTTGGACACGTGCGCGAAACCGCCTTAACGATGCCATCTTCGACCGGCTTTGGGACGAAAACGAGGGTCGTATCGTGACCGGAGGCACGATCTTGGGTCCGGGTTTGTTCGACCCAAGCCATCATACCGCCATCGACAACTGTAGCTGGCTTTCGTTGTCGGTGGACTACGGGCAGCTGTCGAACGAACACCAGAGCAAGTTGAGTCGTTGCTTGGCGTACACGGTCAAGCATTTCGTAAAACTGCTCAAGTTTTCGGGCAAAGACTATTACGGCACCCATTATTTTCCGCGGAGTTTCAAGGACCCCTACATCGAGCAAACCGACGACCAGGAAAAATTGTACCACCTAGAGGCCACAACCGGCCTCATTTTGGGCCTATTGCGTTTTGCCGACGCCGTTGTGGATGACCCGAGATCGGATCGCTTCCAAAAAGAGGCGAACAAGATGTGGCGCCACATGCAAGTGTTTGTCCGAGACCACGGCTTTCCGTACTCCACTTACAAGATCCAGGACCTCATGACCCAGCTCGAGTCGAGCACGGCGGCCATTTGGTTCATCGATGTGTACGACTATTATGCCAGTCGTCACGTCGCACTCGACAAGCCGCTGAGAAACTATGCGGAGGGTGTCCAGCTGGGCGGGCTTTACAGTTTCACGAATGACACGCTCGAGGCGCTCCGAGGAAAGTCCTTCGAAGAGGCCGAAAAAACGCATCAGCTTATCGTGACTGCTACGGGCAAGCCCGGGGCCGACGGCTCACCCAGCGGCATCCCGCACGGTCGCATCACCGACGAACTTCGGCAAAAAGGCCACCTTCATGATTACCGGGTTGCGCTCCTTTTGGATGACAAAAGTGCCATCCCCTACGCTCCGGACGGATTCGTCTCGCTCTCTGTTCCCGTCAATGTGGCGGATATCACCCTTGAAGTACGGACCGAACGCCGCTCGGGTGGTGGCTTGCTCGATGGGATCACGGACTATTTCTGGCCTACCTACTGGGATTTTTCGGGGACCATCAGAGCCAAGAGCTGGGAGGATATCGGATCTGACTACCGGGTGGTCATCACCAGCCTTACAGATGAAGGCGAAGTTCACCATGCCACCGTCATACCCGAGCGTGATAACGGTGGCTTGAGATTCGCAACGTCGATAGATTCGGCAGAAATACCTGGCGGAAACATCTACCGGAGCATCGCCCGGTTGGCGACATTCGATCGGACGACGGAAGCGCTCACCTTTGTGGCCGCCACCGGCGCTGCAGAACTCCATACCGGCATCGGCGCGACCGTGCACAAAGGCCTAGCGGGTGAGTGGTATTTTCACACAGAGGCGGTGAAGGACTACCGTGAAGTTGAATTGTTTCGGCTCAGCACCAAGCAAGTCTTGGACCGGGTGGCGGTCGACGCGCTTGGCGCGAATCTTATTGTTTCGACTGAGATGGTACAAGAAGAAGGCGCCGAGGAGAGTGACTCGGTTGCAGTGACGTTCATTCACGATCAAGCCCTGGCGCTTCTTGGGGCGGCCCATGCCGGCGATTATGTTCAAGCAGAGCGATGGGCAGACGGGCTTCTCGGCACGTTGGTCAAGGATTCTTCGTCGGGCACCGAGTTGATGCAGTTCCCCTATGCGGTCGCTTCGGATTCTGGTTCGCCCATCGCCTCCTATTACCAAACGGGTTCCCAGCTTTTGGCGATCTACGCCCTTGTTCATCTCGGAAGGTGGTCCCCCATCGCGTCTCCGGCCCGCCAACAACGGATTTTGGACGTTGCGACCCACATTCTCCGCTCGATGGAAACGATCAGCTCGCAGCGGGTCTCGGGCTGTCGGACGAAGAAAAGGACCCGTGGCAATCGCAGTTTTCCTTTTCATCCGGTAGAGCCGCTTCCCGCAACATCACACGCGTCGACTACGAGGCACACGGTGGCGCGTGGGTGAGCAGGGACCTGCTTGCCGTCCATGCTTATTTGATTCAAAACCACATGGTCCAAAAGGACGAACATACGGGGTCGTCCGTGCCCCACGAGGGTGGCTTCCCTATGGAGGAGATAAACGGGCAGACGATGCTTGGCTTCGAACTCGAGCGTTTGAGTGCAGACTTCCTTCATATCCCGTCCAAGACAGAAGCGCTTCTCGGGGACCTGGACGAGCTCCCCAAAACTTGGGTGTTTGAATTCGGCGAGTTTGCGCCGCCCATGGAGGTGACGCTTTTCAAAGCAGCGCAGGAAAATGGCAAGGCGGTGATGGCCGGAGAAGTTCGTTGGTGCGGGCAAGACGCCGTGGCGTGTACCGGTCAACGGGTGGACGCCACGGACCTTCTGGGCGCGGGTCTGTTTGATGCCGCGGTGAACTTCCCTGAAATGGCGCTTCAGGACCTTATGGCGATGACCGCAGCCCACGACAATCCGCACATCAAGGCTCGGCTTTCTCCGACCGGCGTCGAAGTCCTCGGCTCCGCCGTGGCGTTTTTCGCCGGCGCATGGTTCGCCAACTTTGACCCCGACCCGGCCTACCCTTACCAGTGGGCGGTTCACAGCGTCCTTTCGGTGGTCGCCGGGCTGGTCGTGTATCGCCTCGATAGAAAGAATGGGGCTCGAAGCTTCATGGTGGGTATGGCTGGCGCCTCGCTCGTTGCCGGAGTCGAGATGTACTTCGAACCCCTGGAGCTTGTTCAAGATGCCCTTTTTCCGCCGGACGCAGACTTGGACTTGACGCCTTCCCGCGCGGGGCTCACCTTTGCGTTCACGATTCCGGAGTCCTCCGAACTGCTGAAACGTGCCATGGCATCACTGGCATCGGCAGCGGGCGCCCCCTCCCTGCCCACCGGCGACAACGATGAGGTTTCGACCTTTGGGACTGGCCCAAAGGACGGCATGTTTTCGTGGACAGAGGCAGAAGCGGGTTCGCCGGGGTTCTTGGCGCTGATGAACCGGGTGACTGCCTCAGTCGACAAGGAGGGGCTCACAGTGGTGCCAAAGACGGGGCTTTCGGAGGCCAGTGTGCAGGTGCTTCGGGGGGCGGTGCGGTCTCCGGGGCGGATGTTGCTTGGAGCCTTCCGGGAGCTCGTGAAAGCGGATCCTCTCGTCGCCTCGGTGGCGGTGCCGGTGGTCCTCCCCCTGGCCTCGACTGCTGAGTTGGATGCTGGTCTGACGACCATGGTTGCGTTTCGGGAGGCACCAAGTCAGGCGTGGACCGAGGTGGGCAGCATTGCGGCCGACGAGGTTCTCAAAGAGGTTGGGTTCGGTGACCATCAGTCTGGGGTTGCGCTTTTTTATCAGGATGAAGACGACATTCGTGCCCATCGAACCTATCAGACGCCTTCGGGGGCCTCGAGGATTTTTGGCGTCGACAAGATTTATGGCTTTGATACCCACCACCTTCAAGACTTGATTCCGGTGGTGAACGAGATTCCCAAAGAGCATTTCTTGGGTGTGGTCGTTCCTGACTCGCCGGAGATCATTGGTGACGCTGGACGGGTGAAGGTCTTTGTTCTGGATACCGAAAAGTCGCGCGAAGAGGTCATTGAAACCTTTCTCCGTCACCATGTGTGGTGGCAGGGTTTCTTGGACCTGGCGGAACATATCCCCGACGAGAACCTCCGCGAGGGTGTGCTTCGAACCCTGCGAGGGCTCTTGTTGGGCGGGTTTTTCGACGCGTCCGCAGCGGAGCGGTCGTCGGGGAAGGAACTGTTTTCTCGATGGGACCAAGGCCGGCCAGACTGGTGGAGGGACGCAGCCGGGTATGCAAGCCTGAGCGAAAAACGGGGCGCAGTAGGTGCGCGGGCGGGCGCGACCCAGGGGCAAGGCGGGGGCGCCGGTGATACAAAGAAGGAGACGGACACCGTGACCCCTCGGCCCTCTGAAGCGCCGACCATTGCGGGGACGCTTCGACCCAAGATTTCGTTTACGGCCAAGCATGTTGAGCTCAACCCGGATCCGAATCTTGTTGAGCTGGGGGATCGCTTGATCGTGACGCGGAGGAAGAAGAACCCGTCGGAGCGGTCTGAGGAGGGGCCCTTGCCTCCGATGATCCTTGAAGGCTTTCAAGAAGAAGAGGGCCGCCTGATCACTATTGTGTCTGTGGAAAATGGCTCCTCTTCGGTCTACGACCGGTTGAAGGATGCGTACTTTCGAACCTTGGGCGCGGACGAAGAACTGGTGGTTTCGCTCCAAAAAGCGAATGGCATCACCGAACCTGAAGTGATTGAGGGTCTCGACGGTCTGGAAGCGGACCGACTGGGTGTGGAATGGGCGGGGGTCCTGCGGACCCTCGGCTATCGGTCCGACGGCTTGATGGGGATCGGCAAAACCTGGCTTTCGGACACGCAGCTTAGACGCGTCCGGGCAAGCATCCAGAACAACGTGGTGCTCTTGTACCACGAAAAATATGGCTACGCGGTCATGCCCGTATATTACAACAAGCGGCAAAATTCCGACTGGGACCGGGTCAAGGACTGGGGCGCATCAGGGACGGTTGCGTTGACCCTGCTCGGAAAGCACCCCACCTATGATCCCGGCGCCGAGAGTGCTCGCGTCTTTCCTTTTGTGAACAACACGTATCTACGGTTCATTTACATTAAGGATCCTAATACCTACTATGACCGTTCGGGTGTCGGAACAACGCCTCAGCACCCGCTTCAGCATGAGGACCCTTGGGTCCTCTATCGAGAAATGAATCGGTTCATGGAGGAGGTGAAAAATGCGCCTAACATACCCGACACCGCCTCCCTTGCCGATCGCTTTTCCCGAACCGGAGTTTACCGGAGTACGAAGCCACTGACCGATGGGGAGCAGCTTCTGGCGTCGATGGAGGTGTTGCGCACGAGGTCTGTACTCCAGTTTCGGGGCGCGCATGGTGCCACTGGAGGCGCGCATTTATTTTTGGCTTTCACGACCGAAAAAAAGTCGATCGGTTTTCCGAAGCGTGTTGCCCGAGAGGACATCGTGTTGACCGGGGTTGCGTCTGCCGCGGAACCGGCGGGCGTAGCCAAAAAAGCGTTCGAAGCGGTGGCCAGGCATGGGAGCACCAAGCAGCAGACGGTTGTACGAGTCATCATGCCAGAAAACCGTGTTGCCATATACATTCTTGATGCGGGGACGGTCAGGAAAGTGGGCGAAACGGAGCACAGCGACGACTCATATCAAGCCTATCTCGAAGCGGAGAAACGTTACGGCTTGGGGTCTTCCGAATGACGCGCAATCCTGTCGACATGCCTCAAGATTAGGCGGTGCCCCGATCCAAGTTTACGGTCGACGCCCACAGTTTGGGTATCACCGTCTGCCGCGAAGAAGGTCCGAATGAGTTTCGCTACGCCATCGAGGGTGCGCCTGGTGGGAGAATCCGGAATGTTTGAAACCATCGTAAATGCTGCGGGTGCCGACAATGCGCTGGTCTTGGAGCCCGTACGACCGGCCTCGCCTCCATTTTAGAGAGCCGAAAAGAAAATTGCGCAGTGCGAGACATACTTGCGCATGCCGAGAAACATGCCCGGAGTACAGGCGAGTTGGCGATGGCGCTTGAACCGGGAACGTACCATCTGCTTGTTTCCGAGGAGTCGAACCCCGATCAGGAGCCCTTTGAGCTCGAGCTCAAGTTTTCGGCGACAGATCAGGCGTGCATCGGCATCAACACGACCCACCTAGATCCCGTATCGCAAACGATTTCCTTTTTCTTAGAAGCCGGTCAGAGTCATTTCAACGGTTCAGGCTGCCAAAGAGATGGCCCCGACAAGCTGTTTCGGATTTTCCTGGACAAGCCAACCAGAATGCACGCCAAGATGGAAGGTTTGGTTGGCGGAATCTACCTCCGCAAAGATGCCTGCGACAACGAAAAAAAGGAGATTCTTTGTGAACTGTATGATGGCGAGATATCGGGTTCGCTGCCACCGGGTGGCTACTATCTGGTCGTTGATGCGAGCAGGAACCGAGACGAGCCGCAGCAGGTCAATCTCCACTTGGAGTTCAGTGAGGAGCCGACACTTGCATGTGAAGCGCGTTTCGATGCCATCACCATCGACGCCGTCTCGCAGGCTTTGGTTGGCCGGCTGCCGGCGGAGAGCAAGACTGCACCACGGGTCTGCGAAAGAGACTGGGATGCTTGGAGGAGCGGCGAACATATCTACGCATTCAAGATTGACAGGCCTACAAAACTCGTTGCCACCTTGCGTTTCCCAGATGTGCCGAAGCCGTGGCATGGCTGGGACTACATGGAGGCATCTTTATATCTGAGGCAAAGTCGCTGTGATCCGGAGTCGGAGATCGCTTGTGAGCAGACCTGGGGGAAGCACCCTGGTGCGCGCTGGAAGACGACGCTGTCAGAGATTTTGCAGCCCGGAGAGTACTTCCTCTTTGCCGATGCGGAGCGACGGCGAGGGGACGAATACGACTATCATCTCGACCTCACCTTCGAGGCTGTGCAATAAGGTTCGTCTGTTGGCGGGGCTGTCGCCACAGCGTGAACGCCCAATCGCCACGGTCTACAAGTTGAGGCGGCCGCAGTGGTGGGGAGCGACGTCCCCGCCACTGCGGTTCACGTCAAATACCTTTGTTGACTTGGGAAACAAGCCCTTTTCCGGCCAAGGGACTAGTGCAGCTGGGCTGCGTCGTGGGCACACCATCCAACCCGCGTGAACCAGTCGGTGCCCCGAAGAGCCCCATAGCGATCTGCAAAATCGACCGATTTGGCGCCGGTCGCCAAATCATGGCAGAGCAGGTCATCTCTGGTATCGCCGTTGAAGTCGCCCACCAGCACGCGGCTTCCGACATTCTTACACCAGTTCGTACGCCCATACCAGTTGGTACCCATGAAGGTCGGGGACTGCTCGGCAAAATCGATCCATTTTTGTCCAGTGTTGACGTCGTGGCATAAGAGATCATCTCTGGTGTCGCCGTTGAAGTCTCCAATGAAGATTTGGCCGCTGGCGTGGGCGCACCAAGAGCGCGATGGGCTCCATTGGATAGCCCAGAACTGGCCGGATAAGTTCGCAAAGCTGATCCACCGCCGGCCACTGGTCTTGTCGTTGCACAGCAGATCGTCGCGACCATCCCCGTTGAAGTCCCCCACGAAGAGATCTTGACTGGTTTGGCGACACCAGTCCGTACTGCGTGTCCAGTCTGTGCCATAGAAGTATCCCCAGAGGTTGGCATAGTCGATCCATTTTTGTCCGGTGCTGACGTCGTGACAAAGGAGGTCGTCGCGATCGTCCCCGTTGAAATCCCCAATCAAGATGCGCCCGGTTGGGTGGCTGCACCAGTCTGTGCTTCGGAACCACTCCGGGCCGTCGAAGTGACCGGAGCTGTTCGCGAAGTCGATCGATTTTTCGCCGGTCTCAGTGTTGTGGCACAACAGGTCACTCCGTTGGTCGCCGTTGAAGTCCCCCTTAAACAGTTGAGAGTGGTCGTCATTACACCATTCGGTCTGCCGACTCCAGTTGGTTCCCCAAAGGTGGCCGTGGGTGTTGGCGTGGTCTACCCATCGGGTCCCGGAGACTACGTCGTGGCAGAGGAGATCGTCGCGTCCGTCTCCGTCAAAGTCCCCTGCGCGCGGTGCGTCGGTGTATGGGGCTCCATACACAAACTGGGTTCCCATGCGGTCCAGCCCGCTCAATTCGGCAGAGTGGTTGCAGTAGTTGAGGATCGACGCATGGTCCCAAGAACCAAAGGTTGCGGTGCCGTTGGTTCCCTGAGGCTCCTTAAGGCAGCTATCGGGTGTATCAGATCGATTGTGTTCGTGGGCAAAACCAAGGGCGTGTCCAAACTCGTGCAAAGCTACCGTGGTAATGCAGTCTTTTCGGTCCAAGTTTCGGGGATCCGTGATATCGAACGGGTTCGGCCTGCAGCGACTGGCGTTGCGCTGTGGGTTCTCGGTGAAATCGAGTTGCATCGAGGTGGCGGCCCCCGTGGTTCCGAGAACTGACCAATTGCCTTCACCGGTCCTGATCGCAATCGATGGCGGCCCAAAAAGACGGCAACGCTCCCACCCGACGAAGTTGACATCCGCATCTTGAGACCATGATCGCTGGCCGCGGAGGGCGGCCTTCACCCACGCTTTCTCTTCGCTGTACCCATCGATGTTCCAGCACACGTGTACGTCGCGTGTGCTCCACAGCCTATGGGCGGCATAAAAGAGGTTGCTTGAGTCCGAGAAGCTGTCCTGGGGCTGGTCCGGACCGCAGCCAGCAAGCGACGCAATGGTTCCGAAAACAAGCGTCCATTCTAGGAGTCTTTTCGAGCGCCTCGAATACTTTGTAGCGTGTGCGTGCGCACGAATTAAACGTTGCATGGGGGGACCTTTCTCTTCTCGGTTTTCTCGGCGGCGAGATTCGTTTTTGTAAGAGAGAGTGAACAAGCAGAAAGCGTGCCAACATCTCGCAGCGCTTTTTTGGGATCGCGTAGATCAGAAAGGGTGTCATTCTTCAGGTTGTGACGAGACTTGTTACGCAACAGAGATCTGATAGAACGAAGTGTACTCTAGAGGCCGTTCATCTCGCTGATGCACATGAATTCCGAAACTCCGTGAAGCGGTACCCGTTCAACACGCGTGCCTGTCAAACGCGGTCTTCTATCTCGAAGCTGAGAAATGTTGTGGCTTAGGGGGCTTTCGAATAACGCCCCTCCGAAAAGGGCTACAAGTTGAGGCGGCCGCAGTGGTGGGGAGCGACGTCCCAGCCGCAGCGATTCACGTCAAATACCTGAATCGCACCGGCGTTCGGTCCCAAAAGATCGTCTCCCGGGATGCCGACAAATGCTGTCCTCTGGTCCAGGGCCACGGAGAAACCGAAATACTCTGTGGGTCCACTGGGTCGCCGCGAGTCCACGTCGTCAGGGGGCAGCAACAGCTTCCATCGCAACCAGGTGCCATTGAAGTGGCGACGGTACGCGTACACCTGACCCAACCCCGCTGGGTCTCCCACGATGGGCCGGTATGATCCGACAAGGATCGTATCTCGCTGGACCGCAAGGGCGCTTCCGAACTGGATGTCAATCTCGTCCCCTGTCAGTTGGGCCACCTGACTCCAGGCCCCGTTTCTCTGTTGTTCATAAACAAATACGGCCCCGGCGGCAGCAACCGCTGCCGTGGTCCCATCCAGCGCCACTTTAGAGCCAAAGAGAGGTTCTTCACCCTCAAGTGCATCGACCTCTTGCCAAACGCCGTTTGGCGCGCGCTCGAATAGGTAGGCTTTGCCTACGGTCGAAGAAGAGGTTGATGAGGCTGGGGCCCCTACCAGCATTCGATTTGCGAAAACGCCAAGGGCCGAACCGAAACGCCGAAAGCCAGAATCCGAGCCGGTCAGTCGCTGCTGGACCTGCCAAGTCGAACCCGAGCGCGCGAACACGGTCACTGAGGAGAGGTCTGGTACACCGGCAACGGCGGCATCTGGCGCGAGCGCCACCGATGTGCCCAGATACGCGTTTGGCGTCAATACGTCCGTAAGCTTTGCGACCTCGGACCATGTGCTCCCGGTGCGCTCGAAAAGATAGGCCGCGCCGGGGTTTCGTAGCCCCCCCCAATCCGCATCTGGGGCCCCCACGAGCGCGAGGTCCCCGGCGATGTCGACGGCGAAGCCAAAATGGTCCGAAACCGCGCCATCGCTGGCGAGCAACTCCGCCTCTCGGGTCCACTCTGCGCCCGCACGTACCACGATATAGGCAGAGCCATGATTGCTCCGGGCTCCTACAATACCCCGATCGCCCTCAATTGCGACCCCCCAACCATAGTTGCCACTTGTCACCGGAAGCGAATCGGGTCGATGAACCACGCTCGTGGGCCTGCTGTGAAGCCCATACAAATTTTGCTGCACGCCGATGGACTCTAGGTCACCCATTTCGTCAAAGGTCTGACGATCTGAGCCATTCTTTTGACACGACGGGAGCGCAACCAGCGCAGCAAAAGAGAATCCTATCACGGGCATGGTCGGTAAAGGTACGTTTAGCATGAGCAGCCTCCTTCGGTGCTTGTGCCCCGCGGTGCTTTGGCTATGGCTAACACCGGAGCTTCAGAAAAGACAAGCCGTCGCCTGACTGGGGGCACCTGGCTAGATATTCCGCCTTCTTGAGGCAAAATCCATTCGAAGCAGCTCGTTTTTGCAAGGCTCCGGGGGTCGCGAAAGCAAAAAGCATCTCATGCTCAAGTTTGTGAACGGGCTTGTACGAAGCAACCAAGAATAGTGACGAACCAGACAGGTCTACAGTGTCATGCGGTCGACGCCTCTTCTTGCGTTTGTTGTTGCAAAAGAGACAAAGCGCTTCATGATGTCATTATGACGACGCTTTTTTCCAAAAGGGGTGCGCCGGCTGGCTGAACGTCGTACGCGGCTCGGTATGACCGGACCTTGATCATTCGAACTTGAGCGCGGTACGACTGCTCATGCATCTGTTCCCGCACGCGCATGCCATGCCCACGAAAGCTGAAGACCGGCCCTCCGACTTGTTTCCGATTGGCGAGTGATTATCCCTTGTGCAAAGAGTTTATGGTTTGCGAAATGCAATGTGAATTGGCCTTGAGCGGCGCCGACCACTGGGAGGCAGCACACGAGCAACAATGGTAGCGGAGCGAAAACGCAGTGCGATCAGCAGAGCATCATTGGGCGCACGCCAAGGGCACCCTCGGCTCTGAACATGGGTCTATGGCTTAAAGATCCTCGAGCCCCGCAGCTTGATTCCATTCTGAAAGAAGGAGCAATTGTGACGAACAACGTAAAAGACAACAGAGGGCAACCCACCATCTGCCCATTGCATACGCGCCCTAGTAAACTGCTTCTTTTCGCCATTGCTTGCAGTGCAGCGGCGTGTGTTCAAGGCCAGGATGAAGCTTCCACGGTCCACGCCATGAACCCGGAGGTTCTTGGCGAGACAAAAGACCGGTGTCAAGACGTTGTTCTGGTCGCCTCACAAACATTCTTCGACGATGGCATCGATTTGACAGTGGGTGAAGCCAAATTCGCAACGCCTACCAAGCTCAAGATGCCCGGCAAGATCAAGCTCACCAAGGGATCGTCGGGTTTGGGCGAGGCGTTTATCTTTTATGAAGATGCGCAAACCCAAAAAAGCGTTGCGTGCAAGTACCGCCCAAAAAAAGCAGGCAAGAATTGGAAATTTGTCGCTTGTGAAGGTGGACCAAGGTTCGAGGGCGCGCCTGAGAGGACGTACCCCCAAAAGAACGACTTCTTCGTTGCCAACGAAGTGCGTCTTCGCGTTGTCGGCGTAGACACTGCGCGTCGCAATAAAAAAGGACGGACATCGGTCACCGAAGGTGAGGTCACCTTTGGTAATGTGGAAACCTGCAACCAAAGAGGCTTTGACGTTTGCGACACCGTCCAAGTCACGTCGACAAGAACGGGTAAAGGCTCGGGCGGCGAACGCTCCACGCCCATTGACAACTTTGACGGACCCCAAACCTTTGTTCTTCCAGAAAGCCTCGCCGTGACAAGTCAGAAGGGCGCTCCGGGTGGCAACCAGGTACACTTGTGGTTCGACTTGCTGGGGCAAGAGGTCGCTCGGTGCACGTATACAGCACCGGCCGATGAGGCTTCGGCTTATGCGTTCACAAATTGCACTTCCGACGGTGACGAAGAGATTGATGACGACCTACAAGTGGGTTCTGAGGTTTTGGCCGACTTCGTAGATCTTGAAATCCTAAGAGAAGATTTTGCCGGTCCCTCCGTTACCGTCCTTTGGACAGACGTTGCGAGAAACAGCGACTGTGTGCCGGTCATCGATAGTCTTCAAGATGACGACGGGGACGGGATTCCCACCGAGCTGGAGCTCGCGGACAGCAGTCTTATCGGAGATTCGGATGTGGACAACGACGGAATAGAGAACTGGCAAGATTCGGACGCCGACGGTGATGGGATCGAGGACGGCGACGAAGTTGCCATCTTAGGCTTGGCTCAAACCCGGAGTACACTCCTTTTCTCGGCGACGGCGACAGCCGTCCCACCATACTTGGAAAACGCAGAAGGGTGCATTCCGGTGACTTGGTTTTTGGACTCAGACAACGACAGCTTTGGCGACATCACGCAGCCTCTTGATGCGTGTGACCAGCCCGCGGGTTATGTTGACAATGGCGCAGACTGCGACGACGCGTCCGGCAACATCTTTCCGGGCGCGTCTGAAATCAATTGCAACGGAATTGATGAAGACTGCAACGATGTCGACGACGGTTGTGTGCCACACCCTTGCGATTGCGTTGAGCAAGAGGAGGGCACCGTCATCACGCAGTTCCAGGCCGGTCATGGCTTCGTCGCCAATTCCGGAGGAGGCAGCGCCCAAAACCTCGATGACCCTACAGATCCAGCTTTTGGGACCCAATCAGCCTGGATTGAAACCGATGGTGCGGGCACTGCGAAAACACTGAGACGAGTGGGTATGGCGCCCTTGGATTTCAGCCAACACATGCCACGCATATGGGTCAAAGTAGAGGGCGTCCAGAATCTTCGGCGGGCGCAGCTCTATCTAGGGAGCGAAAACTTGCTGCACCAGTACAAATTCCAATTCGACAGCACCCAGGGCCAACAATGGACCACTGAAGGAGACTGGGTGGGGTTCTCTATGTCTTGGTCCAGCAAACACGTGGATATTCAGGGAACGCCAGATCGTGCCAACATCACTGACATGCAGTTTCGCATCCTCGACAAAGCGGACGGAGGGATTGTGCGCCTCCACGTTGGCCAAATCAGCATGGTTCCTGAGCCGCCCGAGTATCCAAATGGGGTACTCTCCTTCACCTTTGACGATGGTCCCGAATCGCAATGGACGGTGGCCAAGCCGATCATGGACGCAGCGGGCTTCGCGGGAACTGCGTATGTGATCATCGAACGGCTAGGCCAAAATAGCTACATGACCGAGGCCGAGGTTGACGGGCTTCACAACGACGGATGGGAAATCGCGTATCACGCCTTCGCCGGTGATACCCACGCGGTCACTTTTCCCGGACTGCCTCCCGATCAACTGAAGGCGGATTGGGTGTTGGGGCGCCAGTGGCTTTACGACCGCGGGTACACGGGCTACAACCACGGCGCATATCCGAAAGGCGCAATCACTGGCAGCTCCACCGACGTTTTGGGTATGATGGGAGACTACTTCTGCGGGTTCCGTAGCATTCATCAGCGCCATCGCGAAGCCTATGGCCCGTCTGATCCGCTGAAACTCAGGGTCTTTTATATCACCCACGTTGTCGCGGTATCCAAAGTGCTTGAGGCCATTGATCAAGCGGTTCTGAACAAGGAATGGATCATCTTGGTCTTTCACAAGCTGGTCGAGCCCGCGACGGCGACGACCCATTATCTGCCCGCAGATTTTCAAACCATCGTCGACTATGTCGGCACGCAGCCCATTCCGGTGAAGACGGTGGGGGAAATACTGCAGCCCAATGGGCGCGAATACGACGCGGATGGGGACGAAGCCCTGTGTATCCACGACTGCGATGACACAAACGCAGCCTCCTACCCCGGTAACGCGGAGGCATGCAACGACGCCATCGACAACGATTGCGACCCGGCGACCCCCGACATCTTCGATGCCGACGGTGACGGCTCAAGCTGTGACGTCGATTGCGACGACGCAAATCCTGCGATTTTTCCCGGAACCAACGAGATCTGTAACGATGCTTTGGACAACGATTGCAACCCGGCCACGCCGGATCTTTTTGATGCCGACGGAGACGGAGCCGCGTGCGATGTTGACTGCGACGATGTCAACCCCGCGATCTTTCCGGGAAACAACGAGGTCTGTAACGATGCTGTCGACAACGATTGCAATCCAGCCACGCCGGATCTTTTTGATGCCGACCAAGATGGCTCAAGCTGCGATGTTGACTGCGACGATACAAACCCTGCGATTTTCCCCGGAGGCGCCGAGGTCTGCAACGACACCCTCGACAACGATTGTAATCCAGCCACCCTCGATATCTTTGATGCCGACGGAGACGGGGTGGGTTGCGACCTTGACTGCGAGGACGCAGATCCTGGGATCTTTCCCGGAAGTAACGAGATCTGTAACGATGCGATTGACAACGATTGTAACCCGGCCACCCCCGACATTTTTGATGCCGACGGAGACGGAGCGACCTGCGATCTCGATTGCGACGATGCAAACAGCGGCAATTTCTTGGGCAATCTAGAGGTGTGCGACGGCATGGACAACAACTGCGACGGGCAGGCCGACGAGGGGCTGTCTTGCACCGGGAGCTCTTGGGTTTACTGGATGTCCTTTCGGTACGATACGACCGTTGCCGGGTTTGGCCAGGTCAAAGACGAAGACATCATCGCTTACGACCCGGTTTCCGGAAACTGGTCGATGATATTCGACGGCAGTGATGTGGGCATGACTGGCCGCGAGATTGACGGTATGGCCGTCTTGCCCTCGGGAGACATTCTACTCAGTTTTATCGACGACACGTCCATCAGTGGGCTGGTCGGCGGACCCGATGGAGAAAACGTGGACAAGGCCGACATTGTTCGCTTCGTGCCATCATTGCTGGGGGATCATACCCAGGGGAGCTTCTCGTTCTATTTTGATGGCAGCGACGTCGGACTCACCACCAACAGCGAGAACATCGACGCGATTGCTCTACACCCCGACGGGCGATTGATCGTTTCGACGACGGGGTCCGTTGTGGCGAATGGGGTATCAGGGAAAGATGACGACCTGTTGGTGTTCAGCGCGTCGAGCATAGGCGCAACGACGGTGGGTTCCTTCGAAATCTACTTGGATGGCAGCGATATAGAGCTCAGCTCAGGCGATATCGATGCGGCTGCTCTAGATCCTACCGGGAATGTTCTGTTTTCTACCATCGTGTCGTTTTCGGCTGGAGGCGTCACTGCCGAAGACGAAGATGTCATCGCATTCTCACCAAGCTCGCTGGGCTCTTCAACTGCAGGCACATTCTCTTTAGACCTTGACCTGACAACGGTTGGGGTTGTGACTCAGCAAGACACGGGCTCGCTCTTTGTCATCTCACTGACAAGCGATGACGACGGCGATGGTCACTCGAGCTACCACTCCAGCACGGGCACGCGGGACGATTGCGACGATGAGGACCCCAACAGATTTGGCGGTAACGTAGAAGTCTGCGATGCCATTGATAACGACTGCGACGGTGAAGTCGATGAAGGACTCCTCTGTTTTGCACCACAGTATTTGATCTCCGGCCGGTACAATACGACTCTTGAGGGCCTTGGTCCCGTCAAAGATGACGACATTATTGCCTACGACAGCGTCTCCGACTCATGGTCCATGGTTTTTGACGGCAGTGATGTCGGCCTCTCCCAGTTAGAAATCAGCGGTTTTGCGATCACACCATCTGGAGAGCTACTCATGAGTTTTAGTGAGCCAACCTCTCTTTCAGGACTCGTGGGAGGGCCCAACGGTATAGATATCGACGACTCCGATATGGTCCTTTTTACACCCACCTCAACCGGGGCAGATACCGCGGGCACTTTCAGTTTCTACTTCGATGGCAGCGATGTGGGGCTGACGACGAACAGTGAAAAGCTCGACGCGATTGCTTTGCTCCCCGATGGTCGAATCCTGATTTCAACAAACGGTTCCATGAACGCCGGCGGATTGGCAGCATCTGATGAGGATATCATTGCCTTCACGCCTCTCACCCTAGGCGCAGATACCGCGGGCACCGTCGCGCATTACTTTGATGGCAGTGATGTCGGTCTGGGTTCGGGCGATATCGACGCGGTCAGTGTGGGCGCAAGCGGCAGTATTCTCTTCTCGACAATCGGCGATTTTTCCCAAGGAGGCATCGTCGCCGGGGACGAAGATATCATCTTGTTCACTCCAGACACCCTTGGGGCATTCACGTCTGGAACCTTCTCGCTCCAGCTTGATCTCAGCGCGATCGGGGTCACACCCTTACAAGACACGGGTTCGGTCCACATCATCGAATAGACGAAGAACTCTGATCGACCCGGCGTGGTGGAGAGGCCTGGTACCCGGTTGGAGGCTCCCCGGCTTTGCCGGGGCGGCACCCTGAGTTTGACATTTCCGGGGGCCCAAAATGTTTGCGCAGATCGCGCAAGGACTGCGCAGGGCTTTGTTTTCTGAGGACGAAATCTTGTACTTCAGTCTTCATATGGAACAGGATGAGGGCCACGGGGCGTGGCTGGAAGAAGCGCTGGTGCGCTACGCATCGACCCCGGACGCACAGTCTCAGATACAGCGCGGGGCGATGCTTTCCCTCAAGGCGCGTCGGCGGCTCTGGGATGGCTCTCGTCTTGTGGATCGGGCCCGCCTTAGGCGCGTACTATTTGCTCTACCGTGCCAATAAGACGGGCGACACCGCCCTTGTAGATGGTTGGATGAAGAGGCAGAGCGCGTAGCCCGACTCGAACATGTCTCGTTTGGAGTCGTCATCCTCAGCGGCTTTGTTCTTGTTTGGCATTCTCAGTTTGCCCTACTCGAAGCTTCTTGGTTGATGCTCGCCGAGCTGTGCGCACGAGAGGCGGGATGGCGCACGATATGGGCTGGAAGAGGGCCTCTGCCAATACCTTGCCCCGCTGACCGAAGTATGCCGTACAGGGGGTGTCGCACTGGTCTTGGGCGGCGAAGGCCCTTGGCCCAGCAACCCCGATTACGGGGTGCGAGTACACTCACTCGAAGAATTTCGGGTGGTGCTCCTGCAGGGGCGTCTGTCCTAGGCCGATGCCATGCCCTACTGATTTTTGGCAAGTGCGACCAGAATGCGGTTGGTGGAGCCTTCCAAGACCCAGATGACATCGTCGAGACCGTCGCCATTCACATCGCCCACCAGAGTGCTGTAAGTCTTCCAGCTTAGCGTCTCGGGATGGTCTTGGCTCACGCTGGAGAAATCGAAAGGGTCACGACGATCGGTGGTTCCGAGCCCAACGTAGATGCGCTTGATGTTTTCGTTCGGAGCGCCTTCGCTCTCCACATCGCCTGCGGGGCCTGTCCAGATCAAGTCGTCTCGGCCGTCTCCGTTGACATCGGCCAAGCGGTTTTCATAGAGCGCCCAGATCTTTTCCTTTGCCGGATTTTTCCCCAGGGATGACAGCTGGTACTGACTGTCGTTTCCTCGTCCGAATCCAACCTGAACCTCCGCGCGGTTGTGGCTCAATCCGTACCAGATGATATCGCTCAGTCCGTCTCCATCTACGTCGCCCATCGTAGAGGGATAACGATGAGTATTCGGGTAGTCTTTGTATGTCTTGAACGCAAAGGTTCCGTCGCCTCGGCTGGTCGCGGTGTACACGCGCGTCGGTGAAACCCAAATGAGATCATCGAAAGCATCGCTATTCACCTGCCCGACGTGCGTCTGGTAGGACGCCCAGCCCTTCTCTTTTCGATCCTGAAACGGCAGGTACTCGAAGGTCCCGTCTCCAAGGGAGCGCGCGGCGTAGGTCCGGTTCGCAACGTTGTTGTTTTCAGTGATGTTCCAGACCAGGTCGTCGTCGTTGTCATTTTCTCCATTTTTGCCATCAAAGTTGCCCGTCAGCAACTCATAACGCTCCCAACCGCCTCCAGTACTCGGTAAGACGGATACATCTTTGAAGTCAAAACCGACAAACCCACCATCGTTGCTACAGTCTGCGATGGCGCTGTAGCTTCGGTTGTTGCCTACGCTGTTGTCGGTCTTATGATAGTTCCAGAGGATATCGTCGCACTCATCGCCGTTGAGATCTAAGACCACTGTCTCAAAACCCGACCACCCCTCCTTGGGAACGAAGGGGCTCTCGTCGAATACGCGCGGCACTCCGTTGGTGTTTAGAATATCGAAGGTGCCATCGGAACGCCCGAAAGCAACCACAACTTGGTTTGTATCCCCCAGGTGGTTGAAGATCAGATCGGCGTTTTCGTCATCGTTCACATCGCCGACATGGACTCTGTAGGGGAGTTCAAGGTCAAGCTTTGTGATCTGGGGTGCGCCAAAGTCGAAGACGCCTGGGTTGGCGGTCTTGGCGACACATTCGGTTCTGTCGTAGCGCGTGGTCTCGCTCACTTTGGCAACACTGTTGTCGCCGAGGTTGTTCAGTTGGTAGCTGATGGGCTTTGCGGCGGTAAGCGGGGAGTCTTCTCGAAAATATGCCCTCAAATTGCCTTCGCTGATGAGGCTGAGTACGTTCTGTCCTTCGCCCCCAATGGATGTGACTTTGATGTTCTCTTGAGCCAACGAGCTCCTCAGCTCCGCCTCGGTGTATCCATTCACTCCGCCCACGAGCCCGTCATAGGAGGCCTGAATGGCCGCACGCATGCGTTTCTCACTGAACGAAGACGTGAGAGAATAGGTTAGCGTACGCCCGAAGGTGATGCTCGCAATATAGACCGGTAGGTTGTCGGGGCCAATGTTTCCCGCCGCTCTTTGTGTTTCTAGAAGCTCGGGACTGAACTCTGAACTGAAAAAATCACCTGGACTTTGCGGCAGCTCGATGGACACGGTGAACATCTTTTGCACAAAGTGTGCGGTCAGCGTCGTTTGGTTTGCGTTTCGGCTTGCTGCCAAGTCAGCTTTGGCTTTGAAACCTAAGAATCGCCCTGACAGTCCAAGTTTGAGCATCGCTTGGTCCGTACTGTGGGTCCTCGCTTCTTCATAGAAGATGCTGCTTCCCGCTCGAAACCCCTCCAAGGTGGCCTTTTCGATAAGTTGACCGATTGCGGCCTGGACCGAAGTCAGAGACGGGTTCTCAACAATGGCGAAATTGTCGCCCCGCAAAAGGTCGATGGATATCTTGAGGGGCGAGCGCTGTCTGATGGACAGTTCTTTAAAGCTTCCCGTCCCGGCCGCATAACCCTTTCCTTGAAGGAGGTTGCCTAGCCACATGATGGATGCGTTGGGCTCATGCATTACGATTTCCTGAGGCGTGGTCCGAAGGCTCATGGGGACGGACGTACAGCTGTAGGTGACAGCCTCGCTCAATCCCGTCTCCGGGTTCGTCTCTTCCACGGTTTCCTCCAGGGTGGTTTCAGCCCCGTCCTGCTCCTCCGCTTCGTCTGCCGGTGGTGAGAATTGCTCCCACGCCCCGAGTCCGGCCACGTAGCTATCCACGTCGGTCACCTCTTGCGGCTGGGCCGACCCGCAGCCGAATCCAGTGGTGGCGCCAAGCCACACCGAAAAAAGAATGGTGTTTGCGTTCTTCATGGGTTTCTCCTCGGCAAGAAGCCCACAGCAATGGGGGCCCTTCGCTTCTTTTCGGAACGCCGGCTGCGGCAAAAAAAATGATCACGGTTTTTATAACGCACTGGAAATACAAGAGTTTTTTCTTCTTTTTCCGGAGGGCGACCCGCACCCAGACGAAGTTGACGAAGAGGAAGTCGGTCGAAAGGTTGGCCCAAGGTCTTTGCCAAGACGTCCGGATAGCCGCTTTGAGGGGCCCCGACCCTGAAGCCTCCGGCTTTGTCGGGGAGGACGTTACTCGGAAACCCCCAACGACATTCAGGGCGAGAATCGCGGGCGAGAATCGGGTTGCGTTCGTAGAGCCGCAAGCTTACTTCCCCATGGTGGCGGGTTCTGAACCCAGGACCTATCGATCCGAGGGGGGTGATCATCGTGAATCATAGGTGTAGAGGTGGGCGGTTTTTTGTCTTGGCGTGGCTGCTTTGTGCGGCAGCGAGCCCTCCATTGGACCAAAGTTCAACGCGCGATGCCGCGGTTTTGGAGCGGGGTTGGAATCTGGTGACGATCGGTGGAAGGTGCGCGGTGTCGCCCTTGGTTGACATCCCAGCGGTGACCGATGCTTTCGATGACGTAAAAGCGATTTGGGCGTCCCAACGAATTTCTCCAGACGAAGTCATCTGGGAAGAGGTCCAGCGCTCGTCGTGGATGGCGTCTTTGGAAACTGGCAGAGCCGCAGAATATTGGCTGTTTTCTGAGACCCGCCAAGCAGTCCTGGCGTCGTGCGATTTTTTGGTGACGCCCACGCTCGCTGATGGGACTCGCTGGAACGCAAAGGAGCAAATCTATCTCACCAAGACCGGCAGTGTCGCCGGCGCGGGTGACCGGGGTGCCTCCTTGAGCTCGAGTGGAGCGGCCGGCCCCGATGGGTTTGTCTCCTTGAGCCCGATGGACACAGAGGCGGGCGATGGTCGGGTTGCGCCGAATCCACCGCATGGACTTGAAGCCGTGCTGGATGGTCACAACGCCAAGTTTCAGTGGGTGGCGCCGGAGCGCCTGACCGATGGAACGCCCATTCCTCCTGGCGTCCCGATCGGGTATCGCGTGTATCGTGACGGGTTGCCGGTCTATGAAGGCCAAAATACGGGTTTTGAGGATGTGCTTCCTGGCGAGGGGGCTCATCGCTACTACGTGACCGCGAGCCTATTCGGCCATCACGGGACCCGAAGGGAGTCTGGGCGCTCCGATGACATCGACATGAGCGGTTCGGTCCCTTTGCCTTCAAGGGCCCACGACGCATTTGAGGTCCCTCTGGTCGCAGCCAAGGCTGCGGATGCCGCATTGCCGCAATTGGCATTTGCCGAGTGGGGCGGCGACTTGGTTGCGCATTTGGCCTTCGTCGTTCGGGATAGAGTGGGCGGAGTGGGAGATGAGGTTCGATATGCCCGGAGCACCACCGGAGGCCGGGACGGGTCTTGGAGCGAGCCTCTTTCGGTGGTGACGACGGCGGGCGCTCAGATCTTGGACTTGGGTATTTCGAGCCACGGTTCGAGTGTCGTTGTGGCATGGATCGAGAAGACATCCGCTTCAGGGGATGGTGTGCTGAGTCAGGTTTTTCTTCTCGAAAGCGACGATGGTGGTGCGACGTGGCCCGCTGTGCCCCGTGTGGTTCGGAGCAACGACCGCTGGAAGCGGGGCCTCGATTTGGCGCACGACGTTTTGGGTGAGCTCCACGCGGTTTGGGGTGAAGCGGGCAAAGTGTATTACGTGAAAAACTTTGCGGGTGACCCGAGCAACGTATTCGATCGTCAGCGTCGCAAGCTTTCGGACGAGCTCATCAAGTACAAGGTTCGGTACGAAGAGGGTCCATCGGGCTGTCGCTGTCCCGATTGCTGGTGCGAAGAATCGTATGTTCTTGGTGGAGATGGAGAGGGTGCTTACGTCCACTGGGTTGAAGAACATACGATGCTCGAGCCGTCTCTTCACGTAGACGCTCAGGGCATTCATATCATCGCCCGACGAAGCGTGATGTGGGAAGGCGTTCCGGTGGTGAACCCTGCTTGGGAGGCGATGCTGGCTTCATCACCGGTTTATAGCACCCAAGTCACGTACGGGGAAAAAGAGACGCGTCCGGTCGTCGGGTGGCGCAAGACTTGGAAGCATGCCCGAGAACCCGGCGACGACGCCAAGGCCCGTGCCCTCGGTGTGGCGTTTCAGTATCTGTACGATGGCACCAGGCACGAAGAAGACTACATCATGCTCGCCCAGCGCCCCCTGGTCGAGGGGGCGTGGTCCGATCTTGAAGTTTTGGCCGGTTCCGATCAAGACCCCTCCTCCGGGGCTGAAGTTGTTCACGGCCGGGGAGGGTGGGACCAGGGTGTGTGGGTTGACGGCGCGTTTCAGGCCTGGCGGATCTCGACGGTAGACGCGCTTGCGGGCGATGAAAGCGTAGACCGTCCGGCGCACCCCCATGTCGCCCGCGGTCCCGGGGGAACGTTGTATGCGGTCTACGAGCAGGGCCCGTCCGCCGATCCGAACGTACCACGCGTCCAAGCGCTGATGTTGTCGCATTCCGAAGACGGTGGGCAACATTGGTCGGCGGGCAGAGTGGTTGGTCAGGGCTATATGCCCAAGCTGACCTCGACGTCGAGCACGGTGGCGGTGCTCTCGTATGTGCCTTACTCGGAGGAAGCCGGTCCTCAGGACCCGCCCGGGGGATTGATTCAGCTTCTGCGTACCCGAGATGGCAACGATTTTCGGCAGGAGATGGTCAATCGGATTTGGAATCCGACAAACGGCGAACAGGAGATCGCGGTCGCAGGTGTCATCCATGGGCGAACCCACGGCAAAGAGGCTGATGTGCTTTGGGGGGTTCCGGAGTTGGTTTCCCACGGGGACCTCATAGCCGCGGTCTGGCTTGGGGCTCCAAAAAGTGCACTGGGGCGTCAAGAAATCATGGTGTCTCGGGCCGCGCTGCTTGAGCCCGACGAGGTTGAATCTCGGGTGGTGGTCTTGGCGACTGAGCCCTTGGTGTCTGGGAAAGTTTCGGCCTTTCGGGTGCAGGTTGAGAACCAATACCACGTGGCGGTGCCCGAGTCGCTCGGGGCGGTTCGTTTTGTCGAAGGTGATGGGCTTGCGACTCCGGGTCAAGGCCCGTCTGGGGCGGACCACTTGGACGGTGGTTCCTTTGCAAACCAGGAAGGGTCGTCGCTCGGCGGTTCGGCGGGTGGCTCTTTTGGCCCCGAGGCGGCGCTGGCGGGCGCCCACGTGTTGGGTGGCTCTACGGCGACACTTTGGCGGGCGTTTGACGGGGTGGGGGATCCGGTTTCGCTTTCGGTTCAAAGCGCGCAGCACCAGGGCGTGGGTTTACGGGCTACGGCGGTCTTGTCGGGGGCTGTGGATGGAAATTATGCGCGTGCGGTGTCACTTCGCGATGGCCGCTACCACGCAGGCCGGGGGGCGCAGCGGGAGTTCCTGGCGGATGAAGGCAACGAAGACACCGCCCAGTTGGCGGAGTACGAGCGGGTGTGGGTGTACACCCAAGGCATCGCTTTGGCGCAGGCGGCCCGGCGGGGCGAAAAGAATGCGGAGGCGTTGGCGCGATGGCTTTGCGAGCGCGCGGTTCGTGACCAAGCGGATCCAGGGGTGATTCTGGGCTGGCATTTTTCTCACAACACGGCCGGCGACAACTGGAAGGACTTTCGGTTGGTCACGGGGGCGAGTGCGTGGGCGGTGCACGGGCTTGGGATCTATGTGAGTACGGGGGGCACAGAAGCCTCGTTCGCGCGAGAGTGTTATCAGGCTTCCCTTCGGGGGCTGCTTCAGTCCCAAACCGAATCGGGCCTGTTCACGGCGGGCTACACGGCGAGCGAACTTTTGGGTGCCGGAAGCGGGGCGGAATACTACGGCATCTTGGACAAACTGGGTTACGACGACGAAACGCCTCGGGTTCGGGCAACCAATGTGGTGACCGAGCACAATGTGGATGCGCTTCAGGTCCTGAATCACGCCCTTCATCACCACGAGGTGCTGGGGGTGTCTGAAGACGAACTGAGCCGGTCGAAAGAGGCGCTGAAGCGGGCTATTTTTACCGACCTTTGGGACGTAGACCAAAAGCGAGTCATCACCGGAGGTGTGTTTGATCGAGCAGGCACTTTTGTGCCTAGCCGTTTTTCTGCTGTTGACAACTGCAGTTGGCTGTCGCTTTCGGTGGATTATGCATCCCTTTCGGAAGAAGAGGTCGGCAAGATTGGGACCTGTCTTCAATACACCATTGATGCCTTTGTGAAAGAGCTGCCCTTCGACGAAGACCCTCAGGATCGACGTTATCTCGGTACCCACTATTTTCCTGCCGACTTTCGCGATCCCTACATCGATCTGAGCCTGGCGGAGCAAGCGAAGCAACCGAAGTCGTATCACCTGGAGGCGACCTCAGGCGTCATTTTGGGGCTTTGGCGATTCGCTGAAGAGACAGAACACCCGCAGGGCGTGGGTTTTCGCCGCGTGGCGAATGAATTGTGGGCCGAGATGCAACGCTTTGTTCGAGACCACGATTTTCCGTACTCCAGCCAGCGGATTCACAATCTCTCGACGCAACTTCAGTCGAGTACGGCGGCCATCTGGTTCATCGATGTGTATGACCACCAGCGGAGTGTAGATGCGGACTGGGATCGTCCTCTGAAAAGCTACGCGCGGTTGCCCACCGCTTCGACGGCGGGCCCGTGGAAGGTTTCGTTCGAGGATGGCAAGGGGGCCGAGCGCGTGCCCGAACGGGTCATCACGGCGAAGATGGTTCGCGACCACTTTTTTGCTTCGATCCAAGCTTTGGACCAGGCCGCACTCGAGCAGGACTCACACATTGCGGACCAGGGCATTTGGAATCCTAGGGATCTTGAGATCTTTGACTACCGTAGCAATTTTCACAATCAGGGTCAGTATGATCCGGCCCATTTTGACGTGGACCTCGACTTACCGGAAGCGTGGTCCATCATGCCCGATGCGGGCGACTTTGTGGTTGCGGTTATCGACTCGGGCGGATGGCGTACGGACCCGAACGTCAATTATTGGACCAATCCCCACGAGATCCCCGATGATCGCATCGACAACGACCAAAACGGGTATGTGGATGACACCTGGGGTTGGGACTTTTTTGATGAAGACAACGATCCCACACGTACCAATCCGCACGGAGTGAGAGTTGCCCGTTGGTTGGCCGAAGTTCCGAGAGCCGGTTCGGTGGGGGTGGCGCCAGGTGCACAGGTGTTGGCCCTTCGAATATCAAACGACGGGAGTGAATTGTATTATCCGGTTCCTTTCAACACCCTCGAGCGATGGTTTCCTACACCGGTGACGCGGATGCTGGATGCCATGGATTACGCGATTGGGCTGAAGTTGCAGCATCTTCAGGGGCAGGGGGGGGCTGACATACGGGTCATGAACGTGAGCTGGGGCACGGATCTCCCACTTTGGGGAAAGCTTGGGCCTCTGGGATGGATTGAAAGTTTCTCCATCCAGGAAGCCTTTCAGGCAGCGGTTGCTCGGGCGGAAGATGCGGGCATTGTGGTCGTGGCTGCGGCCGCGAACGAGCGAGATGCGACCATGTTTCCCGCAGAGTTGTACGCGCCAAACTTGCTCGGCGTGGTGTCTACGGGGCCCGATGATGAACTTCTTTCTTTTTCGGATCGAGGCCGGAATCTGGAAATCGCGGCGCCCCTTTACTACTACGAATACTACAGCTATCGCACCGAGGATGACCGCCCGCAAGAGGGGTATTTGGTCGGCAACAGTTTCGCGAGCCCCATGGTCGCGGGTGCGGCACTTTTGGCATGGCGTGTCGCGCCGGGGGCTCTGCCGAAACAGATTCGTCAGGCTCTGATGTACGGTGTGGACCGGCGTCCATCGCTGGAGGGGGCGGTCGTCTCGGGTGGCCGGTTGAACGTCTTCAGAACGCTTCAACACCTTCGTCTGGCTCAGTTTAGAGATCTTCCGGGCGGGGGGCAGACTTCGGCGATCGAAGACAAGATAGAGCAGGCTGGGGCTGAAGTTCACTACCACCTCCACTTGCCCGAAGGCCTGCCCCTTCGAGTGTGGGTCGAGCCGCTGTGGCTGGATGCGGGAACTGTGCCTACGCTGTGGCCTTCGCTGGAGGTGGTCTTGCCGACTGGCAAGCGGCACACTGTGAGTGCCGAGGCCTTGGGTGAGCCGGTGGCGTTTGGCCCGGTGCCGACGATGCACCATTATGGTGACGACCACCACCGCTTCATCATCACCGGCCTATCAAAAACGACAGGTCCGTTTCGCCTTCGGGTGACCCTCGGTGGCGCGGAGGAAGAGGCGTCCAGAACCCGTGAAGCCCGCACGCTAGAAGACCATGCCCTGCAGGCATCGGCCTGGTTGTCGTTGGCGCGGTTCGATGATGCGAAAAGCGCGGTGGCTGAAATCCTGGCAGACTTCGGGGTGGCCGATTTCATGGATCCGGCTTTGGCGTCTCTCGATCCTGAGCGTGAATGGCCAGAGACCACGATGGTGCTCGAAGACACGGCGCTAGGACTTTACGGTATTCTTCGGCACGTTTCGCGGTCTCCAAAGGGCGCTGACCTAGAGCCTTTGTTGTCCCAGGTGGGGCGAAGACTTCCAGAGGTGGCGACACGGGCGCTGGCCGATGTGGCGGATTCAAAGACGACGACCTCCTCTTTGGTGTACGTATATTTTGCGCTCGATTTGGCCCTAACGATTCTTCAAGAGGAATTCTCGTCGATGGCAGACCTTGCGCCCGACGTGTTGCCGTCGCTTATTCAAGGAACAGCCTCTTCGATCGAAACGCTTGCGCGTTTGAAGGAGGCCGTGACCGACCGATTGACGCACGATCTTTGGGACGAGGGAGTGGGTCGGCCCTTCGCCACTTTTTCGGCTTCGGAAGCAACCGGTGAAGCGACGCAAGGAGACATGGTGCTTTATGGGCTCTTTTCTCTTCACCGTGGTGAGACGGCTCGGGCGTTTGACATTATCACGTCGCTTGAAAAGGGGCGCGCGCCGAATTTGGGAGACACCATGGGCGATGGTGTCCAGCGCTTTGCCGAAAGCGAAGAGGCATGGATCCTGCTGCTGCGCGCCGCCGGTCCTCTAGATCCGCGCCTTGAAGAGTTGGCCTTGGCGCGGCTTTTGGCCCTGCCCCCGACCTCGGATGGCACCCATTCCGCCTCCCGGGTAGTCGCCCACCGTCCAGGGGGTATCTTTGGGATTCGGGTGGGGCCCAGTGCGTGGACGCGTGATCTTGACGATCGCAACCCACCGATAGGCGTGGGGGTCCACTTTCATGTGCTCTCCGAGATGTTATTGCCGCTTTTTCGGGATGGGCTGTATGCCCTCTTGGCTTCGGGGTTTGAGCCGCACGTCTTTGACCACTGGGTCGAGCGGCTGGAGCAGATTCGTTTTGCGTGGCACGAGGCCGATGAAGAGCGTTGGCCCTACCAGTGGGTTGAGGCTTATGAGAGTCGCAACCGCGAAGTGACGTTGAACGAGACCCTGTGGGACCTGGCGCATCTTTGCGATCTGCCCATGGTGGATCGGGCGACCGACCACCGTAGGCTTGTCCACTTCCTAGGTGTTTCGTGCGAGGTTTTGAGTGAGGCTTTTTCCCATCGACTCGAAGAACGTCTCGAGGGTTCGCCACGGTCCGACTATGGGCTGTTGCGATCCCAAGATGGTGGGGAGACGTTGCGGTTTTCGCAGTTGGTGCGTGCTCTTCACGATCCGCTGCCGCGAACCCTCGAGCTTCACCAGGGGCCACCGGGGTTGACCTTCGGAACCCTTGAGGGTCACACGGCTGATTTTGACGATCACCTGTTTCCCACGACCTGGGGTCACTTTCATTCGATTTGTTTTGATGGGTGGTTGAACCCTGCTCCGGATCGACCCCAGTATTGTGAACCGCCTTCGGATGATGCGGATGCGGCCGAGGTGCAGACTTTTTTGCGGACGCTTCGGTCTCGGGTTCTTGAGCAAGCGCTATCGGAGGGTGAAAAAAAGGGTCATCCGGTGGCGTTTCAGCTGTGGGGGATCGATGGTTTAGAGGCGATGAATCCGGGCTCGCCGGCTTATTGGGCGCCTACAAGTGTCGAGCTTCGTGCGGTGTTGGATCGAAATCTCGACACCCACTGGTGGTTTTTGGATATACCCGTGGCGTCTTTCGAAGGCCTCGACCCGGCTCAGACGAGCAATGGGCTGTGGCTTCGAAGGCTCATCAACCAGGAGGCGGATGGCGACCTGCTCCGGGTGGCCTCTGCTTTGGGGAATGGGCCCGGGACCATTCATCATTGGCTAAAAAGCGGCGTTGTGACCGAAGGGGCGTTTTTTGCTTTGGCAGATGGACTTGCGCTTCAGAACCAGACATCGGAGTGGCGCGCTCGCTTTTGGTTGTCGCCGGACGACTCCACAGAGGAGGGGCGCGGTTTGCCAGCCTCTGGTCCTTTGTGGGCCGGTGAGGGCGGCGTTTTGCCCAACACCCGTGCGGAAGCTTTGGCTTGGCTCCAAGGTGGCGGGGCTGTCCTCGGAGCTTTGGCCGTGGCTTCGCCGGGTGATGTGGGGCGCTTTGAAGAAAGTTTGGCACCAGGCGTGCCGGTTGGACCTGACTTTGACTTCGAGGCCACCCGGCCGCCGTCGGCCGGTGAGCTCGCGGAGGCTCTTGGTGCCATGGTACGAGGGTTGTCCGATGGGGCGTTTGCGGATGCGCCGCCCGGGGTGGCGGCCGAATGGGGTGCTCGGCTCTTGCTGGCGCCGGGCCGTTTGGCCGCTCGGTTTGGCGCACCCGCGAGCCGTTGGCTGGACGAGGTCGCGAGGCTCCCCAAAGAGTGGATTTTGGCCGCAGGGATTGGGCTGGATGCCGCAGCGTATTTGTCGAGCGCCCAAGTGGACGTGGGTCTTGAGACCATCCTGGTTTCGGGCACTGCGCCCACTTCGCCGCTTTGGGAGCGCGTGGGGGTGGTCTCCCCGGAAGACGTGGTGGTGCAGCCTGCCGGCACGCACTTCAAAAACGAAGAGGCGCTTCGGGCCGTGGCGTTGATTCATGCTGAGGGCCCCGTTTTGGAAAACCCCTTGTCCAATCCTGGGGAGCCCTTCGAAGAGCACGGCGTGTACCTCATTCAGATCGATTGGTTGGGCTTTGAGGCGCCTTTCGGGCACTTTGGCCTGTTGACGCCGAGCACGGAATCGTTGTGGCCGGTCTATAAGCTGAAGACTTCGCGTCCGCGCTCGGCGCTGCTCGAAGATTTTGTGCGCCACCACGTTTTTTGGAAATACATCGCTCCGTTTGCCGATACCCTGCCGCCTCAAGAACGCATCGCCTTCTTGTATGTCGTAGAGCTCATGATTCGCGGTGAGTTTGATCGCTTGGGCGCGGAGCGTTTTGTCGTCGCCGGGGGCAAGGGCCCCCATGGCCCGAATGGTACACCTCCATCCGGCGTGTCTTCCGGCAGCCAATCCGGCGATGAAGGCTCTTTGCCTTCGGGTGACGCTTCGGCGGGGGGCGCGAGCGGGTCGAATACCTTCGTGAGCTACATTCCTAGTCGGCCGTTCATTCCGATGAGTTCTCTTCGCGAACGAGAAGCTCTGTTTACGCTTAAGACCATCGACCGAGATTTTGATGTGAACCCGGACAAGGAGAGCAAAGCCTTGAGGGCTTGGCTCAAGAAAGTCGGATTCAAGAAAAACGGTCTGGGGACCTTTGTCCCCGTAGCCCGCGCCACCGAGGGGGTGTGGGCAGAGGTCTTTTTAAGCGGTGAGACGGGCGGTTTTTCCCGTCGAGTGGTGCCGGTGTCGGAGTTCTCGAACTTGCCCAAAAAGGCGCTCGGTCCATCGGGGACCATCGATGCAGCGTGGTTCTCAAAAAACATGCTGCCGAAACTTTCCAAAAAGGGGTCGACCATTCCCCTGGCCCAAAACGCCGTGAGCCAAACGACGTGGTACTTTGGTACCCGATATCAAGGGGTGCCCAGCGGATATTTTGTGGGAGAGTACATTGGGGACGGGCAGATGCAGATCGCGCACTATAGCGTACAGTCGCTGCCTCAATGGGGTGAGGCGGGCCCAGCGTCCGAGGTGGTCGAAGTCGATTACGAACAAATGATTCGAATCATCGGGCGCTACTTCTATTACGACCGGCTTCGGGCGCTCGACCCACTGGGTTTCGTTTCTGCCAGCGATGCCCCGTGGGCGCCCCCCCCAACGGAGGCCGATTTTGGCGCAATCCTCGATACCATCTGGGCCGGGGTGACAACCGGGGCCATCGATGCCTTCGGCGAGCCCAAAGAGGGCGGTCGCAATTGGTTCAACCGTACTTTCGGTTGGTCGGTGACCACATCTTTGGATTCTTACCGCCAGGGCTACGAACTGGTGTGGCGTGAGGACGACAGCATTCCGGAGATTGTTCCCGTGGGCCTTGGACGCCTCGAGGTATTCCATGATGGTCGCCAGCCGAGGCTTCGGCTTCACTACTACGACGCGCAGCCTTTCCCATTCGCCTTCTTGATGGATCATCGACCCTGGTCGATTTCGGGGGAAGCCTGGCCTGACATCCATGCGTTGCCCAGGTGGGTCGGGAATCGATCCAAAACATGGGTCCACAACCGGGCGCTTCAGGCCTGGAGCGAGTTGGAGTTGGGCTCCGAGTGGGAGATCAGCATGATTCCCCGCCGGGGACAGTTCGGCGGCTACCAACTGTTGACCGCTCGGCGGTCCAAACACGACAAGCGGTGGGTTCGTCGGGTCGTCGATGCTTCCTCGATACCGGGGCTTCCACCCGCAGCCTTTCGAGGCAAAAAAGCGGTGGACCTCGGGTGGCTTGTTGACAACTATGGCGGGATAGGTGCCACCCATGGAGGCTGGGAAGGTTTCTCCACATTCATCAAGGCCCAACTTCACGATGAGAGCACCGACGTTTTTGTCCCAGAGCTCGCGACCTTCGATTTTCGCGACCCGGACGACGAAGAAGAACGCGTCGGTTCGGTGTATATTGTTTGGTACGAAGATCAGTCTTACCGGGGTCCGCGGTCGGCTCCGCCCAAGGTCATGCCGGTCGATTGGACCGGGGATCCGAGCGACGTGATAGAAAAAGAGCGCCCGACAGAGACTCAGGTGATCGAGGAGCTACGGCGTGACCCAGAGTCGCTTGAGCTTCTCCGCGGCCTGTTCGGCGACGACGACCCCTCGGATTAGACAGAAACGCACAAATCCGAATCCAGGCACGATGCGGCATTGGACCCTGCGGTGTCGCCTCACGGTTCTGTGTGTACGCTCCCTTGGCTCCTCGGGTCCGGCTAGCACCGGGCTTCGAACTGGTGCGTTCTGTTTAGCTAGAGTCCGCCCCGAAACCGAAAAGCGAGATCATTTCAGTCTGTTAGCGTGTGTGGGGCAGGTCCCTCCAAAGCCTCGGCCAAGCCCCGAAGCAAGTTCTTCTGCCTTTTGTTCGCGCCGTCCTTTGACGTTGCTACATGTGCGCTGATTTTTTTCGGCATTTATCCCTTTGCTGTTGGATCTTCTTTTGGCCCCAGGTTCTATGGGCGAGGTACTGGTTGTGGGCTCGGCATAAGAGCCCTGTGTTGGCAAGGGTGTGATCGCCCCCCAAAGCAAAATCTTTCCAGTGATGAATTTCGAGAAAAGCTTGGCTCCCACATGGGGTCCCATCGACTCCTACGAATGTGCATCGCAAGTCATCTCTTTCGGCGATTGCTCTGCGGGTGGCGACCGGAATAGCACGCGAAACAGGTTTCTGGTTTTCTTCAGTTTCCTGAGCTTTCTTGGAGCGAGCCCCCAGGCCGAAGCGCTTCTTCTTGGTGTCTGCGATCAATAGATCCAGCGCTCGTTCTAGAATCGATTCTGGGTCCCCACCGGGAATGGCATGACTCAAAAGGGCTCGAGCCTCCTCGTACTTGTTTCGGAAGGCTTTTCCAGCCGCAAATCGGAAGGCATATCGTTCCCTTGCGGTTGGTTCGAAATGAGGTCGTTTGGTCTTTTGAGCGGGCGCGATGGCAGGAGCCGGTGTTTCCCGGGAAGGAGACGGTTCAAACCGAGTAGATTGAGGGTTCTTCTGCGAGGGACGGGTCGGCTTGGGAGTCTTGGGATGGGCGGGTGGTGTTGGCAATCTCCGAATGCTCAAGGCGACATCCGCCTTCGGGCGCAGTGCGGCCACGATTTCCTTCAAGGCATCGGTAGACTTTCCCTCGGCCTCCGAAAGGAGTTTCGCGCAGTTCTGGTGCGTTAACGCGGGCGCCAGGACCCGAACGGCTGTGACGTGCAATTTTCCGTTGGCGATCTTCTCCAAGATTTGTGGGAATTGACGGGCAGCCCGTGCGGCTCGGATCTTGTCGAATGCTTCATGTTCGCCCATGGCAAGCTTATGGGTACAAAAGGCGTGCATGCTTCGACTGGGGCCATGCAAAAGAAAGAGCTGTCGCTGATCGACCTCGGCCATAGTTGCCAGCAGTTCCGCGGTCGCACGTTTTTCCTTCTTGACCGCAGTTCGAAGCCCAGCGATCAAGTTCTGATCTGTCCATTGCTGAAAATGGGTCGGTTTCCTCATGACTTCCTCCAACGCAGGAGATAGCCTAACACGCCTATTTTTTGAGCCGACTTGGTTGCGACCGAGGCTTCAACTCTGCGGGCCCAAGAGAACGCGAAAACGAGGATAGGACGCAACAAAACGAACAGGACAATGGAAAATGGTGCACGGCCCCTTATTCGTCGCTGACAAGCGCGTGTCCGAGGCAAAAAAGCCGTCAAGAGAAAAACGACCATGAATGAAAACATAAGTTTTTGGCTCCGCCTCGGTTCACTGCCCCCTTCACGACCAAAAAGAAAGCCCATCCCCATGCGAGCCAAGTCACACCAACAGTTGCCATTGACGCCACCACCCATTTCGCATGAACACGTCCGAGAAATTCAAGCCATGAGCGCCATTCTCGATGACCTGGGGGACGTCGAGATTTTCCTTTTTGTAGGTCCAGCGTGGTCTCGCTGTGCCATCTTTTCGCCATTCTTCGAGCATGGGGGGGCGACTCCAGCGGCATCATTTCCGGTCGAATTATGCCAAGGACGGTCAGTCCGATGCCCGCGACCGCCGCGGCGGCCACAGACGCCGGGCTGGGGCGCAGTCCCGCCCAGGCAGCGATGCCGAAAGTGGTCCAAGATCGAAAACTGACAAGCGCCAAAACCCCCACTGCCCAGCAGCCGATCGGGACAAATTTCCATGCAAGAATGTCTTTTTTCGCTCGACGACCCATCGGGCGCTAAGAATTTCGTCGTAAAACGGTTTGGCCCCCATGATCGATAAATAGCATCGAGGAAAAAAGACAAGCCATACCTCAAGGAGCGCAGCCATTAGAAAAGCGGTTGGCCAAACCGATGGGCCGGAGCAAAGAACAATCGTAGGGGTACTTGCGATCGTAAGCCAAAACCCGAGCGATGCAACCAGGAGACGAAGGTTTTGAAGCAAGTAGTCCTGGACGGACCACGATTCATCATAAATGGATTTTCGGGCAAAAAACCGGCGACCAAAACACCTATGCCTCCGGCCGCTGTAATGACGAGAGGATATTCGTTATTCAGTGAAGCTGGGGTTACAAAAAGAACATAGGCGATCAGGAGTTTCGATCGATGGGTTGCAAGCTTCTCGGCAAGCAGTGGATCGTTGGCGTTCTTGACCAGCTGCCGGCCCCAAATCCATGCGAGAAGAGATGGCATGAGTGCAAGGAGGGGAGCCAGTGGAAGAAGCGGATCCAAGCTATCTTGTCCAGCGAGCTGAAACACGGCCAAGAGCGCAAGCACCAAGACGACCCATGCTGTGAACCCGCTCTTGCTGTGCCCCGCCATTGTCCATCAATATCAGCAACACGAAGCGCAGGACATGCACATCAATCTTCTTGAATGGATCTCGAATACTGTTGATGATCAAGCTTGATTTCGGCTGTCAAAGTGCTCGTGGATGCGCACTTTGGATCCAATGTATGGGTACGCAGAAGAAGACGTCGCCAAGAGGTTTCTGAGCATGGTGCGCATGGGCGGCCAAGAATGCGCCCGTATCAAGGTGTGGACAGGTTGGTTGACCCTGTGATCTGGTATTCTGATGACCTTCGATACACGGGGATTTCGTCTGACCGCACCCTTTTTTGACACCGATTTCTTGGTCAAATTGCGCGTTCTTGTTTCGGCTGTGTTCGTATCGGCCGTCAGCGCCGCGTCGAGTTTTGCAGGCGAGCTCGAACAAGAAGGCAACCGGATTGAGCAAATTCGCCCTCCTCCCGGGTATACTCGGGTGCCCGTTTCTGAGGGGAGTTTTGGCGCATGGCTTCGCCAGTTGCCCCTCAAGCCGGGTCGCCCTCCGGTCCGGCTCTACAATGGCGCGAAGAAGAAGAATCAAGATGCCCACCACCGGGTGATCGAGTTTGAAGTCGGTTCTCGGGACTTGCAGCAGTGCGCCGATGCCGTCATTCGTCTCCGTGCAGAATATTTGTGGTCAGCGAAGCGACGAGAGGAAATCTGTTTCCGGTTTACAAGCGGTCATCCAAGCCGGTGGGTTGACTGGCGCAATGGACGTCGGCCGAGGGTGCGTGGGCGAAAAGTCACATTTGTTGAGACCGCTAGAGTCGACCGTAGCCGAAAGAACTTCAAAAAGTACCTTGAAAACGTTTTTAGCTACGCGGGTACGGATTCGCTGTCGCGAGGCGCTACCCGCGTAGGTCAGCCTGAACACGCGACGATCGGTGATTTTTTCATTCAGGGTGGGTTCCCTGGGCATGCGGTCCTCGTGGTCGATGTTGCCCAAAACAAGCACAAAGAGCGCATGTTGCTCCTCGCACAAAGCTATATGCCGGCACAAGATATCCATATTCTGCGAGGGCCGTCTTCTCGACACCCGTGGTACCGCGCGAAAAAGGATGGCCTCTTGGTGACTCCGGAGTGGCGTTTTAAGTATGAAGACCTCAAGCGCTTTCCTCAGAAGGGCTGTCCGTGAGGTCGTGAAGTGTCCCCTCCGGTTTAAGATCGGTCCATGACCGCTTTGGCGACGCGGATCAGGTAACGGACCTCGCTGCTCGGGAACTGAGCGGCAAAGGCGCGCAGTTCATCGAGGGCGGCTCGTTTTTCCGTGGCGGGCGCCCCGGCCCCGAGCAGCAGCTCGCTGGGGTCGACTTCGAGGGCAGAAGCGATGGCGACGATGGCCCTGGCAGAGGGCATATAGGTCCCGTGTTCGAGTTTGGTGACGTAGTCGACTGAGAGGTTGGACGACTCGGCCAACTCTTGAATGGTCATCTTGCGAGGTCGCGCGAGCCGGTTCCGAGAGGGCGTTCGTGCTTCCCGAAACAAACGGATGCGTTGCCCTATGTGTTTCTTGAGCTGCTTCATCGCCGATCGCGTGATGCTTTGGCTAGCTCACAACGCTCACCCCTGCAAGCGTATCATTCGAGTTGATGGGATGAGAATACGACGGCGCATGGTTTTCGTTCGAGAATCATTTACCTGCACTATGTGAGCGTGTCTTTTCCTGGTGTAGAGATCTGGTGCAATGAAAATCTACCAGGTGGCAACGCCTACGATTTTGGTTGGGGGCGGCATCGATGGGGTCACCCGTGAGAGGTTTTGACGGGCCGAAGGTGGCTGACCAGCGGGCCTGGCCGTTGATGCGTGCCGGACCCACCGTTCAGCCCCGAGGACTCACCGTTGATGCCCACAAGATAAGAAGAGGAATGCTGGCATCAGCATCAACCCGGAGGGCGGGCGGAGTGGCGCTGGTGACGTTATTCGATCATGGTTCGAGGGGAGTCTAAGTAACTCTGGCTGCCGTGGCCCGAAGCGCTGAAAATTGTTCGGCGTCGTCCGTTGGCATAGTGCCCTCGGTCCAAGTAGATGCGCCGTCCCACCGACGATGGCATGGCGTGTCGCAAGAACGGCGTAAAGTCCTGCATGGTGTTCAGGATCTCCCCGCCCACGATGTAGTTTGTGATGAGCTCACCCGCGCGATCAAAACTCGTTTCGTGGCGTTCCAGGGTCTTCTTGTGGACGCCCGCAGGGTTGAAGACCACCGCATGCTGGTCCGTGACGAGTGCGGCTGCGGTTGCCAGTCCCCCGCCGAGGGAGTGCCCGGTCAAGCGAAGGCGCCCACCTCTGCTCTGGGCGAGGTATTGCGCAATCTTGGCCACCCGGATGGCGGTTTCGTACTGGGTCGATTCGGGTCGGGTGGTGAGCAGCCCTACACCCTGTAGGACGTCGGTCAATGCGTCTTTTCCGTCCTCGGTGCCGCGAAACGCGAGAACAAAAAGACCACCCTTATCTCTTTTATACAGCGCTGCGAAAAAGCCGGAGTCGTCGTCGGGAAAGTTCCGTACCCGTGTCCAGCCTACCGGAGCCCCTTCGGCATTGTACACGTTTCGTGCCAGATCACCGTGCTCTCGGTCCAGGCCGCGAAGACCGCGCTCGGTTCGGGTGGAGCGGTTCGTCTTGTTTGTCTTTTTCGACGACAATCCGTTTCGATCAATGCGATTGATGGGGTTGTTTCCCGAGTAAGCGTAGGGGTTCAAGCCGACGCCTTCTTTGAGGGGGTGGGATGGGTCGGGAGAGACAAATCGACCCATCGTCGGATCATAGTAGCGGGCATGGAGGTACATGAGCCCGGTTTCTTCGTCGTTTCGTTCTCCGATGAACCCGTGTGCCTCGAGTTTTTCTGCGGACGGGCCGTCTGTTCTTGCGACCTTTTTCCCGGAGGGGGTCGAGGTGACGAGGTGCCTCGCGCCGTAGGGGAGGTAATCTCGTCGAAACAGCCGGGCCCCGGTGTCATCGCTGGCCGAGCGGAGGGATCCGCGCTCGTCGGTGTGAAGCCAGGTGTTGGTCGCCACGGTTTTCGGGGTGGCGCTTTTGGTTTCGCATTGGCTCACGATGCTTCCGTCTTCTTGTCGGACGGCGGTGCATACCTTGATCCCTTCGGACTCCACCAGCTTGAGGGACCTTTTGGCCACAAGTTCACCGCGAACGTTGATATACAGTGTGCTCTGGGTAGCATCGGCTTCGTAGTCTAGGCTGGGGTGAAAAGTCGATATGTTGTTGCTGGTCTTCTTGACCCGCTCACCTTTGTAGTCGTACACGTAAGTGTGGGCGTCTTGGTCTTCGCCCTCGTTTCGAACACCGACGACAAGATGCTGGGCGTTGTGCCGGATACGCAAATTGTTCTTCTCGATCATATCACCGGCCCAATTGTAGCGGTAGCGATGAGGGCCAGCTTGAACCGCTGCGTGGGGACGAGCGGGCTCATACGTATACTTGCCGATCGGGGACTCCACTAGGTTGTCCACGGCGTCGTACTCAAACACCTGAGCTTCAAGCGAAGAGCCTTCCCATGGTGTGGCTTTGGTGAGGCGCTGGCGAGGATCGTACTCGTACGTCCAACCGTCACTCTTTTCGATTTGACCGTTGTCGTATCGAACATACGCCGTCTCGTAGAGTGTTTGTCCCTGCCCATTTTTGGTCGATAGCTTGTCCAACCATCCTCGGTCCGGATCGTAGCCACGGGTGCTGGTGGTCTTGTTGGCGTTTTTTTGAACGCGTATCTGCCCGTCGGCCCCATACTCGATGGAGTCGACGTAGCCGGGAATCGTTTTGAGTCGCCCCGCACCATCATAGGTGTAGGTATTGTCGGGGCTTCCGACTTGTTCTCCATTGGGGAATTTCCGCCAAAGAAGCAGGCCCTCTTTGGTGTAGCCGGTCTCAAACACATAGTTTGTGCCTTCTATGTTCTTCACGTGTCGGGTAGGACGGCCCACGACGTCGTAGGACCATCGGCTTGACCCCGAGTCATCGACCACGAGGGTCAAACGTCCGGTGGTTGTCGCATCGTCCGAGGGCACGTCATTTCCGGGTTCGCGCCCGTCATAATAGTACGTGGCGGTCACCTCGTCGGCCTCGGGGGAACCTTCGCTCAGGTACGTATGGGTTGAAGTGAGTCTTCCCAGTTTGTCGTACTTAAGGTCGGTGGTGCTCACCGACAACAACGATTCGACGTGCACACCCAAACCGTACTCGATACGAAGACGACCGGCGGCGTCGTAGTGGTAGCTTTTCTTCTTTCGACCGGGGTCCTCGCTTTCTATCAGTCTTCCAAGGGAATCGTAGCGATAGGTCCACAAGATCTTCTTGCCCAGAGGATCGTGCTCAATTTGGCTGACTCGGCCCAGTGCGTCGTAATCCGTGCGCATATGAGGGACCAGCGTTCCATCCTTGTCTTGAAGGTGTCGTGCCACGGTGCGTCCGTGGACATCTTGGAACTCGACGGTTTTATGGCCTTCTTCGTCGATGGCCTCGATTCGTGTGAGGGAACGGTCTTCTTTATCGAGCGAGTAAATCAGGCTTTGGCCTACGCCCGAAGCCCACGTGGTGCCGACCGGACGGTTTCGCGCATCGAAGGCCTTGCGAACCACCATCTTGGTATCCTCTTCATTTTTGTAGTAGGGGCCGACTTCGAGCTCGATGTTGCCCCGCGCATCATAGGATCTTTGGGTGATGATCGGTTGGTTTTCGGTCGGGCCACTTTGTTCAATGCGCCAGGTTCTACCCAGTCCGTCGAGGAAAGATTCCGTGATCAAGGTCCCTGGGCTTCCATTCGCTTGGGGCGGGCCTGAGTTTTCCACCTGCACCCGCCTCAACGATGCGTTGGCACAAGGGTTGCTGCCCTCTTCACCTGGCGTGCAGTACTTCGTTTCTTGCCAGACCCCCAGGGGTCGGTTCATTCTTTTGGGGCGACAGAGATCATCGTAGATGATTTCGGTCGTCTCTTTGTTGATATCCGTTCGTGTCTTGATCGTTTCGCAACCGTAGTCCCAGGTTCGCTCTTCGTGGTGTCCGAGTTCATTGGTGATGCCCACGACGTATTCCCCATATTTGGTGTCGTAGTCGTACGTGGTTGACGCACCCATGGGGTCGATTTCTTCGGTGACGTTATGGGTTTCGGGGTGGTAGGTGCGTGATATTAGGGCATAGGCGTTGCTCTCGTCTATCCACTCCAGTTCGCCGGTGATCAAGCCTTCTTTGGGGGCCTGGTTGAAACTCTCATTCTTGTCGTAGCGCCAACGGTGGTGCCTGAGAACCTTTGTGCCTTTGATGTCGCCGTAGATCGTTTGGGCTGCGGGCAGCGAAACGATATGGGATGTCGTGTTCGGTACAAAGTGGTTTTCGGTTCGAAGCTCATCTCCTTGTCTGGTGACGTCGCCGTGGTTCATCTGTCTCAGCGAGTTCCCGTTCTGGTCGTAGGTATGCTTCACGCACTGTCCGTTTTCACGCTTTTCGCAGCGATCGATAAATCGGCGTTTGCCTCCATCTTGCGGGAGCGCGCCTACGGTACAGCCGTATTCACCCTCGTAGTCCGCAGTCCAAGTGCCGGTGACAAAAGAAACGTACGGTGGGTTGTCGTTGTTTTCGAAGAACTCATTGACCACCGCGGCCATGAGCTCACCATTCCCGTTGCAGGAACGCTGCTGCTCCAATTGGCCAGACGACGATCTCGATTGGCGATACCAGCTTTCGGTGTAGGGGCAGGCGGCTTCATCGCCGATACAGGGATCGGTGGTCTTGACATAGTGAAAACCGAGAAAGCGACGCTCCTCGTAGTCGTAGGCCGCTCCGCCGTATTCGTAGTCGGTGATGCTCCATTGCGCTTGTCCATTTTCGTTGACCGAGCGCCCGTCCCAGGTTCGTACGGACGAAAGTGTCATGAAAACCGAAGAACTGTTGCGGCTTTGCCATTCCGATGAAGCCTTGTAGTCGAATTTGATCTCGGCACCATAGCCATTGGATGAGGACTGGTACAGGTCATAACTCGTCTGGTTCACTTGAAGATGGTAGCTTTTCTCCTCTTTATCGACCCAAAGAAGGTCTGGCCGGGTGTCCCCATTGAAGTCGGCGGCTCGAATGGAAGCCCAGCTTGGCACCACCTGATAGTCCGCCCATTCCTTCGGGGTTCCAAAACCCCCTTCGCCCGTACTTTCCATGAGCATGTACTTCTTGGTGGGGCAGTTCGAATGACAGGTTTCTCCGCCGGCAGAGAAACGTACATAGAGCATGTCGGATCGCCCATCACCATTGAAGTCTTGGACCCTTACGGAGTTGACATCGCGCAGCTCCTGAAAGGGCGTGGATGAGACTTCTTGCCCACTGTAGCCAACGCTGGCGTAGAGCTTCCATCGCGCGGTGACGGGGCCACCATTTGACAGGGGGTTATCTAGGATCAACAGATCGGTTTTTCCGTCACCGTTGTAGTCGCTGGCCCATGCCCAAAAGCGGCCCGAAGAATATTCTGGCTGTCGGGGGAGCGCAGCCCAGAGTGTTTTTTCGGCTACGGTCTCGGTGGCGCGAAGCAGCCAAACCTGGTGGGCGCCTGTCGAGTCCAAGAAGAGCAGGTCCATGCGACCATCGCCATCGAAATCACCGGGCCAGATGCTCTCAAACTGGGTGCCCGCCGCATCGGCCCAGTCCGCCCACCTCTCGGCATCGGCATAAAGACCGTCTCCCTGCCCGCGAAGAATCTGGTAATAAGATAGGTCGTGGTTGACGTACACCAGATCGGGCACGCCATCTCCGGTGAAATCGCCCAGCCAGGTTGCTCTTTTGTAGTTTCGTGGGCGGGTCCCGTCCTGCGGCAAGTTGCTGACGATCGGATCCGCGAAGCCCGTGCCGGTGCTAAGGAGCGTCACGAGGCCGTACGGCGTGCCTCCGTTTGAGGCGACATAGGTGATGTCATCTTTTCCGTCCAAGTTGATGTCCGCGATCCAAAAGGACTCCCAGCTGAACAGATCGTCGGGTTTTTGCACCACAGGTTGGCCATCTTTGTCGACACAGGTGCCGCTGCTGCAGTTCGTACCCACCGGGCAGATTTCCCCACACTCGCCGCAGTTGTGTTTGTCTGTCGATAGATCGGCGCAGTACTCGACACCGCTGAAGCCGCCACCGGGAGCTCCGGGTGGAATCTTGCAGTAGGTTTCGGTGTCTGATTTGCAAAACTGACAGGTGCCCTGGACGCACTCTTTGCCCTTGAATGGCACTGCGGTGCCGCAGTTGTGGCCGCAAGATCCGCAGTTGCCAGCATCGCTTTGGAGGTCGGTACAGAATTCGGTTCCTCGAATATCTCTACACTGTGATAAGGAGGGGTCTTCACATTCTTGGCATTTTCCTTGAACGCACTTGTTTCCTCGGTGGGGAACGGCGGTTCGACAATCGTGCCCGCAAGAACCACAGTTGGCGATGTCGGTCTCAAGGTCCGTGCAGAATTCATTGCCCCGGATGTCTCTGCACTCCGTCAAAGAGGGGTCTTCACATTCTTGGCACTTTCCTTGAACGCACTTGTTTCCTCGGTGGGGAACGGCGGTTCGACAATCGTGTCCGCAGGAACCACAGTTGGCGATGTCGGTCTCAAGGTCCGTGCAGAATGTGTTCCCGCGAATATCTCTGCATTCGGTTTGGGCACTGTTTTCGCACTTTTGGCACTTTCCTTGAACGCACTTGTCTCCTCGGTGGGGAACCGCGGTTCGGCAGTCGTGTCCACAAGAACCGCAGTTGGCGGCGTTGGTTTGAAAGTCGGTGCAGAATTCACTGCCAAAGAGACTCCGGCATTTGTTGGGTCTGGGAGGTGTGCAGGTTACCCTTTGGCCCAATGCAGGTTTCGACACGGGCTGGTTTTTGGCGCCCAAGCCGACCGGTTGGTCTTCGTCGGTCAGGGCGCCAGAGGCTTGGCCGTACCGGACAAAAAAACCACCGTTACGATGGTAGAGAAGGTCGCTCCGGCCATCTCCATTGAAGTCGCCAAGAAACAGTTGGTTCCACGGGCTCAGGCTTTTTTCTCCTAGCGCATAAAAGGGCGATGGCATCGGGTCTGAAAGACCGGAGCTTGTTGGCCATAGCTCATAGCGGGTGGCCGGAAGCTGGGCTTCATCTAACTTTCCCGATTCTTGAACCGCCTCCAGAACAGAACGACCCGTTGCTGGGCTTTGTCTGTAGTCCAGCGTGTATTTGCGCACCCTTTCGGTACCTCGGGTTACGGTGATCGCCTTGAGCCGCTTCTCTTGCTTTCCGAGCCATTTTCCGGTCGCGTAGCTCATGGCATCGCTTCGATCTTCTTGTTCGAACTCCACCACAACGCCGCTGTAGCTCATGGTTTTTGGGTAGCAATGGTCGGGCGTATCTTCGTCTCCTTTGCAATCCCAAGTATAGGTGACCGAACGTCCGACGGCGTCTTGCACCATATCCAGGCCGTAGCGGTATCCGTGGGCATCGAGGGGTTTGAAGATCATTTGACGACCTTCTTTGTCCACAATCGTCCACTGGCCATCCGAGGCTTGAATGCGAAGATAACGCTGGTTGCGTGTGGCGTGGGTTCCACCCAGCACTGTTGAGGGCACCAGCTCTTCGCCGTCCAAGAAGAACCTGTCGGTTTCGTCGAATTTCGGTGCCCCTCGGGCCCGCTGCCCTCGTTCGATGAGAGCCGCCCCCACAAGCCGCCAACCCACGCCAAGAAAGCCGTTTGCACCGCCAAGCTGGTGAGAAAGCATGACCACGGGCTCTATGCCATGGAAGCTCGGCATCCGAATAGGAATGCCATCGAGCCCAGCGCCAAAGGCGTCAGCGCGCGCGCCAATTTGCTGTTGCGTCTGCGCGGAGGAAAGTTGGGTCTCGGCGTCTTCGTCTTCTTGCCCCTGTGTCGCAAGGGGTATGCTGAGTGCGATTCCGAGCGTCACCGACGGCAGAACAAGGCATTTGAGACGGCCGATGCGGCCGATGCGGCCGAGGTGGTTTGTGGGGGATGGGCATAAGGTCATGCCACCGAGCAACGCAAGAGGCAGGCCATCCGTTCATGAACCCAAGGACGTACCCAAAATCCACAACTTGGGTTGCTAAGGTGGTGTCATAACAAGATAAAACGAGTTTTGCTGAATACACGGTGTCACCGGAACAGGACAGGGTAGAATTGACGAAACAGGGACTCTTGGGAGTCTTTATGCGCCAAGTTTTATGAGCGCCGGATACCCGTCAGAACGGGGCCGTTCTACCAAAAACAGGCACGCCGACGAGAACACCCGCCCTGCACCATCGGACCGGAGTTCGTGAGTCGCCCAAATTCGTCCTAGGAAGAACCCTTGAACGGTGCCGAGATGGTCCACGGGGGCAAGAAAACTTAGAAGACGTCTTCAGCTCCTGTTTCCATGTGTTCACCCGTGCTGCATACCTTGCTCCATAGATCTGTTCGGCTCCTGTTTCCCGTCTACGACCGCTAAAGCGTGCTCGGTGCTCGCCGAGACCATCGGATGTGAGGGCGGCAACAAGGCGTGGCGATTCCGCCCTAAGGAGATGGGGAGATTCGCAGATTTGGCTGGCGGGCGGAGGCTGGTTCGGTCCTGCACCCATGATCTTCCTGAGGATCTTGTGGACCATGTGGTACCCTACAAGAGCGTGTCTGTGGCTTCCGCACCTCGTTTCATCGGTGTCTTGATGCCCGTGATCTTGTCTTGTAGTGACCCCGCTTCTTACAGGGCCGTCTTTGAAAACGCCGGGAGCGTGTCCCATCTCAGTGTCGGAACGATTGCTCGTCAACGGGTTGTTCGGTGTCGCAATGGTCAAATCGAAAGCCTTGAGCCCGGTCGCAGTATCCTGCTAAATTTGTTTGAGACCGACAGCTTCGATGCGACGGTTGAGCGCGCCGAGCACTCTTTGAATCGTCTGCGTGTGTCGGGGCATCTGAAGAGCCCTCGTGGTACTTTCTCGCTGGATTGGGACGGGCGCTTTCTTTTTGGGGCTGTGCGTACCAAGGAGCAGGTCTACGAGATCACTACGACCGACGAAGAAAAGATTCTGATCAGAGAGCTCAGGAACGTGGCTTCAGGTTGTCATGTTGAGCACAAATCCACGCACGCCCAATCCCTGGGTCAAGTCCAATCCTTGGGTCAGGCCCAGCACGCGCTTACAAGTCATGGGGGAAGCCAGGCCCACATCGACCTTCTCGTGGCATACACCCGCGCAGCGCGAGAAGAAGCCGGGGGAAAGGAGGCAATCCGAAGGCAGATCTCCAAATCGGTGGCCAACGCAAACGAGGTCTTTGCCTCCAGCCAGGCTCAGGTGGCGATTGGGCTGGTCGGGACTGTCGAAGTACCCTACGCGGAGTCAAGGGACTCAACCACAGACCTGAAGCGCCTGAGAAACGCGTCCGATGGCTTCATGGACGAGGTGCACGAGGCCCGGCGCGATCTCCAGGCCGATATTGTGAGCCTAGTCGTAAGAGATACGGAGGATGGAATCGGCGGCCGTGGTTACCTCATGAGCAACGTGGACGAACTCCTGACCGGCTGGGAGACCATCGCCTTTAACGTTGTCGGACGATCATCCATGGTCGCGGGCACAACTCTTGTGCACGAAATCGCTCACAACATGGGCTGTGCCCATGATCGGAAAAACGCAAACGGAAACCTGTTTGAAGACTCCTACGGCTATGTTTTCCGGGCAGACGGAAAGAGCCAATCCACGATTATGGCCAGTGGGCCTTGGCGGGTTCCTTTTTTCTCGAATCCTCGTTTGAGCTACAAGGGTGTTCGCATCGGACGTACAGGTCACGCCGACAACGTACGGACACTGAACGTGACCGCCCCGTCGGTCGCAAACTGGGGGGAGAGACTGCGTGGTCTTGTGGTCTCTCCTTCTTCGGTTTTTGAGGTTGAAGGAACGACAGGCGGCTCGACTGTGGATGGGTGCGCAGACTATCGTTTCGAAAACCTGAATGCCCGAGCCATAGACATTGACCTATCCACCGACTCACCGTGGGTTTCGGTAGACCAGGCCCGGATGAGACTCGAGGTCGACGAGGCCAGGAGCGCTCGGGTCTGCGTTGCGGAGTCCCTCGGCCTCGAGCTGTCCGCTGGTCTTCACAAGGCGGAGCTTATCGTGGTCGATTCGACGCACCACCGTACGATCCGCCGGCCGATTGAACTCACGATTCAGTCCTCCACGGTTCAGCTCCGTGGCGAGAACACCCGCTCGATGTCTTTTTCCGGTACGCCTGGGAAGGAGATTTCGCCAAGATGCCGTTCGTTCACCGCTTTGAATACGGGAGCGGCCCCGGTAGACGCCGTCATTTCGGTTGAATCACCCGGCGCGTGGATTCAGCCACCAAGCGTGACGGTCCTTCCTGTGGGCACGACAGAGCTTTCTTTTTGCATTGACGAGGATGCCGTGAGTCTATTGGGAGTAGGGACTCATCAAGCTGAGATCTACGTGAGAACCAGCGAAGTTGAATGGATTTTAGGTGCGAAGCTGGCTTTGGCGTACAACACATCGGTTGAGGTTCGCCGTTTCTGCGCTCAAAGTACACCGTTCGAGGTTGGCGGTGGGTTTACCAAGGAGTTGACGATCGACGTACCACGCGACGCAGCCATCGAGGACGTCAACCTACACCTTACTCTTCAACACCCTGACACGAGCAAAGTCACCGTGTGGCTTGGGGCCCCAATGGGACAAGTCGCTCTGGCCTTTCAGCGACGCGCCGGCGCGGGATTGGGCACCCAGTGTGGTTCAACATCGGACTTCATCATCGACGACGACGTTCAGAGCCTGTTGACCGCGAGCGCGGGCCCATTTGTAGGACGATTCCGGCCCGAGGGGCCTGCACTAGAGATATTCGATGGTCGCGCTGCCGTCGGTGCTTGGAAGCTTCGCGTTTGGAATCGAAACCATACAGCACTGGTTCAATGCGCCTGTGTGGAGATCACAGGCGCATTCGAGAGTGCGTGTGGCGCTGCCTTGGATGACGGACTCGATTGCACTGTGGACACTTGTACTGAAGATTCAGGTCTCGCACACCACGAGCCTGACGACGCGCTATGTAACGATGGGTTGTTTTGTAACGGGGTCGAAACGTGCGTGCCAGGAATAGGATGTCAGCCTGGATTGCTTGAATTGAGCGACAACCTCGACTGTACGACTGATCGATGTGATGAGGACGCTGATGTCGTTCTTCATGAAGCAAGCTCGTCTTGCTCCGATCAAGCGAGCCAAGATGAGAATGGGGCACCAGGAACAAGGGCCGGCGTAAGCCCCCCGGCCTCAAAGCAGCCGGGGCCCCAGGTTTCTTCTTCGTCACCCAAAAAGCCTAGTTCGTCCGACCCGCAAAGCGTAGGTGGTTGCTCAACCACAAGGTCTCCCCAAAAACACCAAGACTTTCCGTGGCTCGTCCCTCTCGTGCTAGGCCTTTGGATTATCGGCCGCATCCTCTCGACAGACGTACGCCAAATAGGGTAGCCAGACCTGAAAGAGCCGACCATGGCAATTTTCGAAAAGAGTGACCCGACGGAGTTCGGAAAAGAGCGATAGATGCTCCTAAAGCTCGACCGCCGGTGGGGCCAGTTCGCAGAATTGGACGACGCCCAGTTGCACACAAAATACACGAATCCCGATGGAACTATCGCTGCGATAACGCTCGCGCGACTGAAGTTGCGCAATACATTTAGATTTACGAAGTGGGGTAAGCCGGTCCGTTGGGCGCGGAGGTTCCGCTGGGCCGGTGGCCGTATGTGGCTCTGGATCGCGTACACCCGGGCTCGGTGCGCGGATTTCAGTCTTGGCAACTATCGTAGGCGCCCACGGAGAATATGACGCCCTGGAGCATTTGGTTTGCACCTTTCCAATACCCAATGCCGTCTCGGATAGAACCGTTCCAGTTGTCTAAGAATCCGGGTGTGTCATACGCGTCTTTCGTGATTTCACAGAGCTTGAGGGAGGGGGTGATTTCGTGACTTAGGAACAACATGGTCAGGGTGTGGGGTTTGTTGTGATCCCACATCGCCGTACGGTTGTCGCCGTCGCGCGCCCGTGTACAGTTCGCGACCTGCGTCCCGTTATCGGTCAGATCGCAAGCGAGCCGAGAGGCAAATGGTGCGGATGCGTCAACGGACCGCCCATCCGAGTTCTTTTGTAGTCCGTAGGTATAATACACGGTTGCCATCTTGGTGAGGGCGTTCTTCAGGAGGCCGTTTGGATCACCGAAGTTTCGATAATATCGATGAAAAAAGGCATAGTGCATGGCATTGATCATAAACTGCTGGGGACCGTCGCAGTGGTCGGTAGATGGCACATCATCGGTGCACATCAGGCCCGTGCGCAGGTTGTCTTCCGTAAGTTCTGTCACAAATTGGTGCAGCCGCTCAAGGCACCGCCGGCCAGTTTCTCCGGGTACAAACTTGGCGCAGTTCATCAGCATTTCAAAATGCTGGAGGACTTGGCGAGTAGGTCGAACTTGGGTAAAAAACAATTCTCGCTCAGACTCCCGCTCTCGGGGAACATTGTACCTTCGAAGGGTTGTGAGTCCGGCGCTTTTGAAGCGGTCGCGAAACACCCCCGAGGGCTGAAGGAGGTAAGCGAGAAACATGCCTTGATTGTAGCTGTAGTCTGAGGATCCTAGGCTGCTGCGATGCCATTGTCCCTCGCCCGAGCCACCGGAAGTGACAGCAAATCCGTTGGACCATCCGTGCTCGTAGTCTCCATTGTTGTAGTAGGCCGTGTACATTTGCAGCCAGCTGGAGGGGAGAGCGAGGTCCCAAGCCCACTTCGGATGCCCGGATCGCATGAACTCCAACAGTTCGAGACCACTGGGATTCCAGTAGTTCATTTTGGCTGGGTGTGCATACGGGGTGTCATGGTCAATGAGCCATTGGTCGAGAACGGTTTCAGGCCACAATTGACTACCGTAGGTTTTGGCGCGATCCCATTGACCACCCTCGCGAATGGTATCGGTGTGAAGCTGGTTCAGGATGCTGAGGTAGCGGGTTTTCAAAGGCGTGTCCTGGGTGTCGCCGAGGTTGGGAAGTACTCCGGTGGCATTGAGTTCGGCGAGGGGTAAGCGAAGCAGCAGTCCACGCTCGAGGGCGTACTGCGTTTCATGGCGCAGATCTTCCAGCTCGTTGTTTTTGAGCGCGGGTCGCAGGTTGAGGCGTCCGTAGTTCCATAGGCCTTTGGCTTCGCCGATAAGCAGCGATTCACTGACAAAGAGGAACTCAAGGGTTGTGCCGGTTATCCTGAGGCCTTGGGGTTCTCGACGGCGCATCCACGGCATGTGGATCGAAGCGCTCAGGCGGTCGTCGGACATGGCCAAGACCGGGTTCAAGAAAAACTCGGCTTCTTCGTGTCTTTGATTGTCGGCCACAATGACTGCCTGGCGTGTCCACTGGCTTCCGCGACCCTTTTGCTGTTCGAGGCTGAGCCGAGAGCGCGTACTCATGGGAACCGGGGCGACCACGCCGCTGCCCCCAGCCCATGCGGTTGGACCCTCGTGAAAAATGATGGGGAAGGCCCAGGAGACCTCGTTGACGCGAACCGGTTCATCGGTCCAAGGTGGGGTTGGGTTCCCGCATTCGTTTCTGAAGTGAAACTTCAGGTCTAGGTCGCGTTGGCCTCGAGAAAAACTCATTTCGACGGTATAACCAAAGCGCTGGTCGTTGCTTCCGGGGCACGTAGTGGTGCTACCCGGGCCCACAAAATGCCCTTTTTGTTGCACGGTGACCCGCACCGGGCCCGATTCGAGAATCTGAAAGCCGTCGGCGTCAATACGGACCGAGTTGGTGCCCGAAAGACTTGTCCCGTCTTCCAGCACCAGTTTTGGGCCTGCGCCGGTCCCGCCATGGGCGATCGGTCTTTTTTCTTGGTTGGACGAGATCTCGTGGATGGCCACGAGCAGGCTGGAGTGCGCAGGTGAGAGTTCAAAGCTTGCAACACCGGTGTGGACCTCGTAACCATCGGCCGTGGGCAATATGCGAGCGCTTAGGGGGTCTTCATACACATGGTTGTCGAACCGGCGAAGTTCGTACACGGCTTTGTCGTGGGCATCGACTGTTGCCAAAAGGCCGACTTCGAGCCACTGAATGGGCCGGCTGGTGTCGTCGACGGTCCCGTTCCACCGTGCGAGCACCTTAAACTGGGCCGGAACCTGCTGTTCACCAGGGCCGACGACCCCCAAACCGTCCACGTCTGTGATGCCCGGAGCGAGCGGAATGCCTGCGCGGGCAAGTTCGGTCCGCGGGCTGTCGGTGTCGTTTTCAATCTCGAGACAGTGGATGGCCTCAAAAGTGTCCGGTGAAGGCCGAAGACCGTAAAGAGGCGTTGGGCCGAGAATGCATCCGAGTGGGGCCGTGGAATACTCCGGCGTTGTGGGCTCGTCCGCGGTCTTCTTATTGCTCAGGGCGCCGATCTTGCTCGTTTGAAAACAAGCCAGCACGGGCATCAAGCCCACGCTGCAAGAGACGAAGACTGGAACGAGCTTGCGCATACGAAGCTTACAACGCGAGCACCACCCCAAAGCTCACCGGTATGGATCCGAATCCGTTTGCGTGGTGGGGGTGACCCATGGAATGAATATACCACCTTAGCATACCTCTTACCCAGCTGTGGGATACCCCTTCGGGCCAAGGGGCGTTACGCGAGCGTGTCTCTTGGGATTCAGTTCGGCCGCTCACGATCTTTGTGGCTAGGCGCAGTCTGGCGTGCGCTTAGGTCCGCGCCCGCAGGCGGCTTCCGGTACGGTTCGACAAAGATGCGTATTTTCGAGACGGGCGTTTCGGTGCTGTTGGTTTGAGTCTCACATAGGAAATCTGCTGGCTTGTGGGGCTCCACCGGCAGGCGATTGATGGCGCATTCGTAGGGGTCTGAACCAACGTGGTAGCGAATGTGTATTCGTAGTGCGTGGGTCTCGGAAGCGACCGTCAGCTGGCCCAAAAAAGCGTCTTTCATGACGGTAAGCGAAGCGTCGGTCAGGTCTACGTTGGCCTGAGAGACGACGACGGGTCGCGCGACCGGGGGGGCTTTGGGCTTTTTGGGTTTTGGGTCCCTTCGGGAGGATTCCAAGACACGGGCTTGGAACCGGTCTTTGGCCGTTTTGAGCTGCCGACGTTCCATTTCAACAGTCTGACGCTCTTTCACCAGTCTTGCCAGGCCCTCGTACACGAACCACGCACCCGCGAAACACGCAAGGAACAAGGCGGCACTGGCGTAGAAGAGCCGCCTTTTTCCGATCTTGGGTCGCAGGCGCTCAAATGCAACGTCCAGGGCGGCGGCACATTCTTTGGGTTCTCCTTTGTTGGAGTAGGCGACACGGCAATGGTAGGTCTCGGTTGCGGCGGCCGGATCGATTCGGGCTGAGGTGCGAACGATTTTCGCACGCATCGGTTTCAGTTGAGAACCGTCCCCCCTGATGTAGGTGACCTCCAGATCGGCGACCCGTTGTTCTAGAACGCGGGCCACTGCGGGCGCGATGTTCGTGGCCTCAACGAGCCCACCCCCGAAACTCAGGTTTTTTGTGATTCCGTAGAATTTGCTCGAAAGCTGCGCTGAGCCGGAGCGTTCGACGACCTGAAGAATGACCGGTAAACGAACGGAGTAGCGCTTGAAGGCCCTTCTTTGTGACTCTTCTTTGTAGCTTTTGGAACCCATATTTAAGGCGGTCACACCGAGACACAGCGACCTGGACCTGCAGGGCAGGGCCAGTCCGTTCACTCTAGTGTGAAGCACTACCGCTTGACATGAAAGTCCCAAGGGCTCGTATTTGGGAGCCTCTTTGATGCTGACTGGACCGATCGTCCGGGGTCGATGTGGTGGAATCTCTTCGGCGGCCTTACAACCGCCTTATTCCGACGCCATGAGGATCTTGATTCATACGAGGGTCGATTCGAGCGCATCGTAGGCGCCGGTGTCGGGAATGGGGGCGGAGTCTTCGGGGAGGCGATAGATTGCGGTGTGGGCCGAAGGTTTCCTGAGGGCGCTTGCGCTGCGCATGCCCGCCGGTCCTTCAAGGGCTTCTTGGAGCTCCGATTCGAGGGTACGACCCCCCACGACGCTTATGACCCCCTCGTCAAATTCTGTTTTGGCCTCAAATTCGCTCTCTCGGTTTTCGGCGCTGGCCTTACGGACAACGAGGTCTTGCGGAGCTTCAGTCTCCAATAGCACCTCAGAGCCGCTGAGCAGGCCGGCCAGCGCGTCGCGGGCGTCCTTGGCAGAAGCGTATCTTCGTCCCGGCGTTCGGGAAAGCATTCGTTGGAGGATGGGTCTGAGTGCGTGCCAACCGTCTCCACGCGGAAATCGACTCCAGTCGACGGAAAGGGACTGAAGGAGCGGGGCAATGGCTTGTTTGCCGGTCACCTCGGGTGTAGGGCCCGCCACGAGCTCAAAAAGCAGGCAGCCGAGCGCGTATTGATCTGAGAGCACGGACGGGGGAGCCCCCCCTATGATTTCTGGCGCGGAATAGGCGGCGCTCCCGAGGATATCACCCATTCTTGTGAGGTTTGCATCGGTGTTTGTCCAGGCGACGCCAAAATCAGCCAGAACCGCACGGCCTTCTTCATTGATGAGCACATTTTGGGGTTTGAGGTCTCGGTGGAGGACACCTGCTTGGTGAAGGTGGTTGAGGGCATCGCTGAGTTCAACCCCGATGCTGTGCACTGTTTTCAGGTCGGTGCTTCGCTGGGCAATCAGTGTCTCTAGGGTTTTTCCAGATATCTTTTCCATCGCCAGGTACCAGACCCCTCGGATTTCTCCGCAGTCGACGAGGCGAACGATGTTTGGGTGGCGAAGTTTCTTGAGAACCCGACCTTCTCGACGAAAGCGCGCCCGCAGGACGGTTTGATCGTGGGCATCCAGGGACGAGCGCAAGAGCTTGAGCGCGACTCTTCGGCCTGAGGCCATCGAGGCGTCCAACACGACATTGCTTTCGGTGAAAGCGAGCCTGCCGTGGATCTGGAATGGTCCGAAGGACGAGGGCAGGGGAGCTGCTTCGTCGTTGAGTTCGAGCTGTCCGAGCACCCTTTGCGGTTGATCGCCTTCGCCGGTGAGAGGTTTTCGGCGGCTCAGGTGTACAAAAATTTTGTCAGCTTTACCCATTGTCTTTCTCCTTATGGTGCAATGAGGGCCGAGGATACCCGGAAGGGATGGATCGGTTGGGGTGGAGGAACTGATGGGCATCCATGGGCGGTGGAACCATATGCATGGGGTGAGCCAGGAGCCCATCGGCGGCGACAAGTCAGTGCTTATCGCTGCTTGCCCCAGCCGCGGAACAGGGCCGACTGGGCCCAAGCACCCCACCCGAGAGGATAGGACCCACCGTGCGCGCCGGCGTGGTGTGGGGGCTTTCAGGACCTCCGAATACAGCGTTACCGAGCGCGCGCTCGAAGCAGTTGAAATTCGATACGCCGATTTCGCGCGCGCCCACGTCGGGTTTTGTTCGGCGCAATCGGATTTGCTTCGCCGTAGCCTTTGACCTCGATGCGGTCTTGGGTGATGCCTTTTTGGACCAAGTAGTTTTTGACGGCCTGCGCGCGTTTTTGAGAGACGGCCTGATTGAGCTTGGCGCTCCCCACACTGTCGGTATGGCCTCCGACTTCGATTCGGACATCGGGATATGCGTTCAGGACTTCGATCGCTTCGTCTAGGATCTTGATGGATTCTTGCTTGATGGTGGCACGCCCACTTCTAAAGGTGATGCCCCGAATCGAGCCAGTGAACCGTTTCATCGCCTCAGGGACGGTGTCGGGGCAGCCATCTTGATCTTCGAAGCCGTTGGCGGTTTCGGGATCGCCGGGACATTGGTCGCTTTCACCCCGCACCCCATCTCGGTCTGGGTCTTCATCCGGACATCCGTGGGGAATGACGCCTGCGATGTGGGGGCAAACGTCGGCACCGCCCGAGATTCCGTCTTTATCGGGATCCAGATCCGGGCAACCGTCGGGCGCGATTCCGGGAGCATCGGGGCAGCGATCTTGATCCGATGAGATGCCATCACCGTCAGGGTCTGGGCATCCTTGATGCGCGGCGCTGCCAGCGTCATCGGGGCAGTGGTCTTCGTCGTCTTTGACGCCATCTTTGTCCTCGTCTTGAATGGGGCACCCGTCTGGTGCGTGGCCGGCTTCATGGGGGCACAGGTCTTCGCTGTTCGTGACACCGTCTTTGTCTTGGTCGAGTTCGCCCGCAAGCAAAACCGAAAGGCTGCCCAAGGCTTCGAAATGGCTAACGAGGGTGCTCTGGTCCTGAAGATCGGCCGCCTTGGCCAACAGATGGCGCCCTTCCACGCGGAACCGGAGGCGTTCAGTCAGCTTGATCTGAAGACCCACACCCCAATGGCCTTCCGGGTCCACGGCATCGCCGAGGGCGGCATCGTTCGAGTCAAGAATGACCGCACCACCCCCCACCAAGACAAAGGGAGAAAAAGTTCCCGGAATCCGCGCAACCAGATGGCCTCTTGGAATCCATAGTTTGGCGATGCCAAGGGACGTGTTTGCGCGCACAAATGCACCTTCGAGCTCGAGGCCGAAGCAGGCGAGTGGATAGTACCCGAGTCGAAGCCCAAATTCTTGATCGGCCTTCCTCTCGAATGTTGTGCGCGGTCGGCTTCCGAACTCATAAAACCCGTGTTTTTCGGAAAGAAAAGCGACACCTCCGAACGCACCGATTTCGACCGACGCGTCGTCGGTCTCGTCGGCCATCGCTCGGTTTCGGGGCGTAGCCCAAAACCACACGGCGAGCGCGATCAAGCTGGCCGTGGTCTTGAAGCGTTGCCGTCGATCCACGGTTCCATCCTTCTATCCTGCGGTTCAGCTGAGGAGTAAGCACCCATCGCCTTTGGAAGCAAGTTGAACCGGCACGACACCCGCGACGGGAGGATCTACTGAGCCTATGCGGTTGGGGTAGAACCCTGCGATTACGCCGTGCTCAGAGTGCCCGACCGTTTTCGGCGTAGCCGAAGAGCTCAACGCTTATCAACCGGCCTGGGGAGAACGGGGTGAGAGGCGAAAGTCCGCCGTGGCCCTGGTATCCGCCATGGTTGGGCATGTGTATGCAAGCCTCATTGCTTTCACACAGACCGTTGTCATTGCCTTTCCCGTCGTGAAGCGGTTCGAAGGCATGAAGAAGGAATTCCACCGTGCAGTCTCCTGCTGCGGGTTGATTCCAGGTGCCCCCAAGGGCCTCGCAGCTCCCTTGATCTGGGGCCTCAAAGTGGTGCGTGGCGGTGGTGTCGCCGTCCGGCAGAGCGACAACTTGGCGGAGCTGATTGTCGGCTCTCGTGAGCGACCAGTCCCAGAAGCGGCACGTGGATCCGCCTTGACAAGGTCCTCGGTTCCCCGGATCTGGGAAGTCGCCCCCGTCTACGCCGATGGTGCGTGCGCGGTTATCGAAATGAGTCCAGTCGATGGCTTGCGGTCCATACTGAAAAGTCCCTTGGGATAAAACGATGGGGTTCTGTCCATCTTGGTCCACCTTCCCCACAAACGAAGACTGGACATCGACGGTCGCCAGCGGCGTACCATCGTGATATTGGCAAAGAGTGCTCACCAAGCGAACGTTGTTTCCGGTGCCCGATATGCTGCAATCGTCGGGCGCCGAGAGGCGCAACGATTCAAAGTGTCCGTCGTTCGAGTCTGTAAGAAGTTCTACCCCCCCGTTATGAGCAAGGGAACTTTGGTACATCTGGGTGGCATCGCTTTGCGTCCGAACGCTGGCCCCAATGCTGAGGTTGTTTGTGGAGACCAAGCCGAGTGTGGTGGTGTGGTCCGAAAAATTGAGCGCCAAGCCGCTCATGACGTTGTGTGAAGTGGTGATGGCCGCCAAGAAATTCCCGCTGCTTCGGTTGGTGATCTCGATACCCGCTTGTCCATTCTGTGTGGAAACGACCTGGGTGATGACGGAGTTCTTTGAACTGTTGAGTCGTAGACCATCGTTGCCATTGTTGGAAGAAACCACATCGGTGACCACCGTCGTCCCACTTATTCTTAGACCGTTCAGCGCATTGTTCGCGACACGGATCTGTTCGACCCGAACGTTTGTGGTACCATCGAGGTTGACACCCGAACCTCCATTGTCGGTCCCGACCAAGTTGAAAAGCTCGGTGTGTCTTGTATTACGAATACCGATGCCTTCACCACCGTTGTTGTGGGCTACGATGTTTGTCGCAGTATTGTAGATGCTATTCCAATGCATTCTCATCCCCACGTTGCCGCTGTGGTGCACTTCGATGTTGCGAAAGAGACTGTGACTCACGGTTCGCAGATCGATGGCAATGCCGTCTACTTCTGAGGCTTCGATTTCCCGAAAGACGGAGAAATTCGAGCTCCCGATCATAAGCGCCTTGCCCACACCCCCGGTGGGTCGGCCCGAAAAGTGGCCCTCAAACCATAGGAAGTCTTGACCCCTCGAGAACAGGAGGCAAAGCTCGGTGGTGTTGATGGTGCCACGGCCATCGCAGTTGGTGATGGGGGGAGCGCTGGGGCTGTATGACAGCGCGGCTCCTTTTGCGACTACAACGCCGATACCGTCTCGCACGATGGTGTACCCAGTGGAAGAGGTCAAAGCCGTGGGCACGTAATAAATCGCGCCAGGTTCTGAAAGTTCGATAGGGTGGGTCGCCGGCACTGGGTCAGACACTGAAGACAACGCGATGAGACGGTTGTTCCACCACGTTTCGGTCGAGCTCGTATGAATGGTCTGGCCCTGGTGTTCTACAAAAATACGATTGGTTTTCCAGGTCCCGTCGGAAAACTCGATCAGGTCCGAGAGCCGAGCGGATGCTTTGAGCCCGAGCGAATAGATTTCGGTCTTGTTCCCGATCTGAGCGCATCCCCAGTCAAAGGCTGACCGGAGATCCCGGGCGATGATGCCGTCACATGTCGCAACGCCCGGAAGAATGGCCTTGCGCTTTTCCCCACTATGAATGCAGGCACGATGGGTCTCTGAAGTCGGTGCGGAGCATGCTGTTCCGTCCTGGTCGATGACATGACGGGTTTCATCGTTTCGTGCGACATAGTCGTTCCAGTCGGGGTGGCTGTCGTACACCGGCTCCACGACAACCTCACCGGCTACGCCCATGAAGGTGACGGGCAAAGAGACCGATTGTTCGGTACTCTCGTCTTCTCGGTACCGAACCGAAATCTGCTCTTCGAAGGTGCCAAGGCCAGGTGCGGTGAATCTCAAGCCAAAGGTGCAGGTACTCCTGGCGGGGATGGTCTCCTCACACAAGGTGTCAACGATGGCCAAATTGGAAGACAGCTCGGTGGACTGGACCTGCACGGAGGCCGTGTCATTTTGGTTGCGAAAAGAGATGGCAAAGTCATGAGACGACCCATAGGGAACGGAAGTGATCCTCACAGAGGATTCAAACTGAAGCGCGGCGCGAGCCTCGTTTTCGGTTCCGGATGTTGGGAGGAGTTCGGTGCACTGGCGTTCACATCGTGCACGAGGCTCCTCCCCTTTATGGGTCGTATTGTCTCGGTATTCCAGTCCGAAACGCCCGCATGCGGCCGTAGACACGAGAAGAACTCCAACCACATGTCTCGGAATACGCATGTCGTCTAGAGATCATGTTCACAAGTGTATGTAATGAATCGACCCTGGATGTCGGGCCTTGGGCGCAATAAATACTGCGGTAACCACAGTGCGCTACAAGCTGTTCAGGGTTTTGCCTATGCCGGGGCAGGCAGCGCGCTTGCATTCGGGCGTCTTTGTCCGCGGGGAGGATGAGAAGCGCAGGCAGAAGCTCATTCGTTACGTCGCGAGGCCTCCATTTTCAGAGGAGCAACTTGAACTGCTCGATGATGACAGAGTTCGGCTTCACTTTCGCTCAAGTACGAGCTCGGGACAAGCTTCGGTGACATTTGGTCCACTCCAGTTCCGAGGTTTTCTTCCTGGAGCCGGGCATCAACCGCCTCGAGATTGATGCCGTCGATGCTGCGGGCAACACCCGGTCGGTCTCCAAGCGAATCGTCTTGGACCGGAGCGCTCCGGTGGTGGAAGTGGCGGCGATGCTCCTTTCGGCCACTGAGACTGAAGGCGCCCGAGTGGCTCTCGACGTGCAGATTGAGGAAACCCGCCTTCGGGCCTTGTCCATCAACTGCACTGCGCTTCCGCCGGAGCAACAGCTGAGCTACCGCGTGCCAGTGAGCGAGCTTCCGGTAGGGGCTTCGGAACTGGAGGTCGTGGCGACGGATGGTCTCGGTCAGCAGGGCCGTGCGGTAGTGACCCTTCACGTCGATGAGGATGGTGTGGTCGGCTTTTCCGACATCTCAAAAGCACGCACCGCATCGAGCCAGATCTTAGGCGTATACGTCGATGCCGCTGCCTCGGAGGAGGGCACTGACTTTGTCATTCGCGTGGCGGACGCTTTGGGCCTAGAAGCGGTGATTCGGTTTGCGGACCTGGTTGGAGGCGGTGCCTCGGCGCTTCAAAAGCGCGCGTGGATCGACGACTCGATTCTGAGCGGTGTGGTTCTCGACCAAGTGAAGGACGTCAGCGTCCAGGACTACTTGGAGCTTGCGGAATAGATACCCTTTGGTCTGAAGAAGGATAACTGCACAAGCGTTGTATGGTGAATCGAACACGGCATCCAGGTCGAGAGTGTCATATCAGCTTGATGTGGATCACGCAATCCATTCATGCACCGCTCGTCTGAAGGCTGGCATGCCTAGTCTTGTTTGCATGCGATGCCAGGAATGCAAAGCCTACTTTACCCTCAATCCGCATATACGTGGGTTTAGCGATGGCAAGCGAAGTGCAAACGAAAGGGGGTCTCTAGGGGCGACGCTCATTTTATGATGCTCGAACGATGCAACAGACGCCATGCGAGAATCCGCGGGGTCTTTCGGTTCAGCCCCTTCCACGGAATAACTAAGAAAGAGTCAACCATGAACATAGCCAGTACGAAGTTTTCGGACAGCATCGGGGTAGCCGATCGGAAGCAAGGCAGACGAAGAGTGGGTCAGGCAAAGACGAGTAGAGCCATTTCAAAGAAGAAACCTTTGGGGCTCCTGCTCGCGGGTGCGACCATGACTGCTGCTTGTGGTCCAACAGCCTCAACCAGAACGGACACCTCAGAATTGTCCAACCATGCGAAGGGCGTTTCGTTGAGCGAACGAATCAGCGAAGCCAAGCCCGGAGCGAAGATCCATATTCAGCCGGGAATATACAAAATTCCCTCGGCCATCAACATTACAAAGCCGATCCACTTGGTCGGCGAAGCGGGCATGTTCGAGACGATCATTGAAGCCAAGGGCCTCCGAAACGCTTTTTTGATTCGCGCACCGGGTAGCGGAACGACCATTCGTGGTGTCACAGTTCGTGGCGCCAAAGCTGGGGTCAGGGTTTCTGGAACGGAAAAAGCTCCGGTGAAAGGACTAAAAATTCAGGACAACCGTTTTGTTGGCAACGAAACCGGTATTGTGCTCACCCACGCCCGAGCCCAGGTAGACCACAATCTGTGGGTGGAGCAATCCCGCGAGGCAATGCGGCTAAATGCCTTTCTAGGTCGAATTGAGTTCAATACGACTATTCGGACGACCGGCATTATCGGAACGGCTTTAAAGGGAACAAAAGTGCATCACAACCTTTTGGTGGGCTGGGCTAAGGCGCGCCCTTCTTCGTACGCCCTGGCCATTGTTTCACCCAATCCGGTCGCGGAAGTATTTAAGAACCTTGCCTTCGGGAACTTCACTCTGCCATTCGGTCAAAAGGCGCGTGTCCCAATCGGTGGCAAATGGTTCAAGAACGAAAGCCGCGTCCACGTGTTAAGTCTTCAAGCGCCAAGGTTCTCGCCCCACACCCGAGAAGCATTGGGTTACGGGCACTTAAGGCCCACCATTTTCAACCTGGCCAAACCCTCCGGACCTTCACTCTCAAAAGTCATTGAGAACGCAAATAGCGGAGACACGATCGTTCTCAAAGCGGGAGACTATCAGCTGAGCGGGCGAACTTCCATAGACAAAGAGCTCCACTTCGTTGGCGAATCGGGGATGTTTAAGACCATAGTTGGACACCACTTCGTCGTTCTTCCGGGAGGTAGCAAGACGACATTTGATGGCATTACTTTCAACCGATTCAGGGACAAAATCATACGAGAGCCTCTCATCACAGTAGGGGGAACAGAAAAGGCACCTGTTCGCCGTTTGCATATTCGGGACTGTCGTTTTCGAGGCGCGGCCAACTCCGCTATCAGCCTGCATCATGCGGAGGCGACGATTGAACGGAACCTTTTTGAGAACATTGCCCGCGCCATCAAGCTCGATTCGTTCACGGGGAGGGTTCGATACAACACGATAGTGAAGGGCTCTGGCATCTCTGGTAGCCTGCTCAAGGGAGCAGTCATTCACAATAACCTGATCTCTCTAACGCAAGATCCCATAATAGTCGATTTTCGTCTAGCTTCGGGTCTCACACTTACTGCGCCGAACCCCGCCAAGCAAATCTACGAAAACCTTGTGACCGGCGGGTTCCCGCGGCCCTTCGGACCCAACATTGATCTCGATGAGGCCGGAAAATGGAACAAAAACACAGCCAGGAGTGCCTACACTCGTTCAAGGGCCCCCCGCTACGATCACGTGAGCAAAGGGACCTTAGGCTACGGATACACCAAGCCCATCGTCGTCGACCCGAACCCACCCGAAGGCCAGACTCTAAAAGACGCCATCGCGCAAGCGGAGGCAGGGCAGTCGGTTCTACTCAAGAGGGGCAAGCACGAGATTGACTCAGCCATTATCGTCCTAAAGGAGATTCACTTGTTCAGTCAATCAGGGATGTTTCACACCAGCATCGACGCTGGGGGCCGCAGGCATGCGATTGAAGTTCGAGCCAAGGGCAGCAACTCAACGATACAAGATCTTACTTTCAAGAACGCGTCCAGGGCAGCGATCGTGGCGAGAGGAACAAAGGCGGCACCAGTCGAAGGACTACAAATCCGGAACTGCCGATTCATGGAGAATGGAGTCGGCGCACAACTTGTTTACGGGAGCCGAGTATCGATCGCGCAGAACCTATGGGTCGATCAGCACAGGCACGCACTCCAGCTCGACAATTCCCAACGGCAGGGTAGACCAAAACACGTTTATCGGCTCAGGCATCTCTGGCAAGCTGTTGAGTTCGCCAGATGCACGCCTGAGCGATGAGTCGGTGTTCGCTCGCAACATCTTCTACAGCGGGAAACAGGGGAGAACCGGCCTCGTTCGGAGCCTCGCTCGACAGCGATACGTCTTTCTTGTTTGTTTCGAACCTTGCTCTTGGCAACTTTGTAGAACCCTATCTCATAAGAAACAAGCAACCACCTGAAACGTGGAAGAATAGGGTTAATGTCAACGCCACTGTTGTGGCAAGAGGGCCACGCTATACAGAGCTATCGACCGCCTTCCCAAATTACGGATACATCGTTCCCGATGTCATGCCAGAGCCAGAACCAGAGCCAGAACCAGATCCAAAACCGAAACCGAAACCGAAACCAAAACTCGATCCGGACGTTGCCTCAAAGTGGGTTGATGGTGTCATATGCGGTGGCTCTCCGACCCTCGTAGCGCCTTCACAGCCAGGGTGGAGTCCAAGCCAAATGGTCGATGTTGTTCAGACGTACTGTATTCTACTCGATCGAACACCTACGCTCGAAGAATTGACCGGCCATATGGAAACCGAGTTTACTGCCAAAAGGGGGGCGTTTGACGACGAGCTCGATTTTGAGTTCGCGGTCTATCAACAAATCGAGAAGCTCGGCGATTCTCTGGCTGCACTTCCCGAGTTCAAAAGCAAACACAGCGAGCTTACTCCTCTAGCGATCGCTGCAATATTTTGGGGGAGAGCGCTCGATCGAGCACCGAATGCCAACGAAGTATTGGACATCAGTGATGACGTGAAGGAATACGATAGTTCTGTTGGCGAACTGTTGGCCGCCTTCAATGACCGCTTTCCCGCACCGCGCGAGACCTTTGAGGGGCTCGTGGATGCAAGAGGCTTTTCCAGGCGTTGTAGCGTCGCCAGAGAGATTAGACCCGTAACGCAAACTATCGTGCGAGGAATTGATACCCAGGGCACGTTCGACGACGAACCGGAACACCGGGCAAGCTGTGAATCTGATGAAGACAGTGATGGGCTTGAAATTGTCTACCGCTTTAAGGTCACGGTGCCGACTCGATTCGAGGCGATACTTTTCGAAACCTCCGGCCAACTGCATCTCCGAAAGGATAGCTGCGAATCGGGGATAGAGGTCGCGTGTGATCCGAGGACCTTCCGTCACCTCGAAAGCACCTCCGAGATCAATGAATGGCTCGAGCCAGGAGAGTATTTTCTGTTTCTTGATTCCTACATTCCCAACGTTGCGATAGAAGACTATATCCTAGATTTGTATTTCGAGCCGGTTCCAGTGGGGCGCTGTGATTCACCGATTGATCTCGGCATTTACGACCAAGTTGTACATGGATACTTTTCATCAGCGCGACCTGAGCTCAGCCCTTGCGTTGTGCCTGGACATCAGCAGGTGTATCGATTTGAGACCGAGAAGACCATTCAGTTTTCTGCAAAGGCGATAGATTCCGATGTGACGGTTCACCTTGGGCAGGATATGTGTGACAAGGTAGCCAATCGCTCTCTTTGCTCACACCCGGGTGAAATCGCTCAAGGGTCATCGGTGAAAGCACGGCTTGAGCCCGGCGTATACCTGTTTTCTGTCGAGTCTTCTATGAAGGGTATAGAGTACCGCGTCGGGGTCGAGTTTGGCCTTCCCGAGGCAAAACCAGGAGATTCTTGCGACGATGCGGCTCACGATCAGACCAACATCGCAGTTGCTTACGGGAACATTCGAAGCCGGGTGTAATCTAGGGTCCGGTCCGAGACATTTTTATGTTTTCGAGACCGACAAAAGGGGTCTACATGAGCGCAGGAATAGACGACTACGAGGGCGATATCTCTCTCATATCGAACGCATGCGACGACGTCATCAACCCTTTCGGATGCGAAGAGAGTCATTCTGCGGATAAACCTCGTTGTGCAAGAAGTGTTGCCTGCGGGGCGGTACGTGCTTAGCGTAGGTTCCAGTTCCAGCAACCCAGGTTCGTACACCCTCGATCTTCGATTCGCAGATGTCTTGATTGGCGGTCCGGAAGTATGTCGTGCGGCCACGCCCATTGAGACAGTATCACAGACATTGAAGGGTCCCGACGACCATGGAGCCGCCTCGTTCGCTTATAGCCACGAGTGCGGAGGTTCTGGGCCGGAGCTCGTCTACAAATTTGAGGTTACGAGGCCCATCGAAGTAGAAGCCATAGGACCGATTGGGTACCCTATCTCTATTCGTGATACACAATGCAAAGAAGTGACCTGCGGAGACTCCTTTTTGCACGGAGAAACTCACCAGCCGTTTATCAGGCAAAGGCTCGATGTTGGAACCTACTACCTTTTCATCGATACTCCCCAGACTGCAAGTGAAAATGCGGAATTCGATGTCGATTTCCATGTGAAGCCGCTTTAGCGGGCGAATGTCCGCGTGAGCCAAGGGGGTCGACACCGTCTTGGCTCACACCCGCGAATCATGGTCAGTCCCTTGGTCCTGGCGCAATCTTTCGCTGCTGGTCATGCCTTCACTCCGCGGAAAAAAGGTACAGCATGGCCGGCCGATCCCCATCGAAGTCGTCAACCCGATCCACAACTCGTCCCAGGTATCCGTGTTCGTCTTTGCCATCGAACCCCCTCCACTGCTCATGCTTGTGCAGAAGGGTCGTCCAAAACCAGACGGCGAACGAAAATTCTGAGCGTCGAGAGAAGGGCAAGGCGAATCGAGCGTCCAAGGCTATCGGAAATATCAACTGTTTGACCGGCAACGGCGAGGTGCGAAGCAAGAAGAAATAGGGTCTGCGGTTTCGTCGTTCGCGAAGGCGAGTGCAAACTGATAGGCTCCACGGTAATCGCACTGCTTGCAGACAACGGATCCATGCACGGGTCCGAACAGCGGCACATGGTGCCGCTCGACCTGAGGATGTAAAACGAAGGACAAGACACCTGAACCCAGCGCACCTGCGGCTGGGCCTGGAGCTCCGCTGTCTCGCAAAGCCGAGATACATCACGTTTTTGCAACTTTTTTAAGCCGCTAGGGCAAACCAAGGGGGTGGAGCATAGCGGGTCGTGATGTTGACGCACGACATCGGTACTACCGATTCGGTTAACAAGGCCCTTGAATACGCTCAAACCGAACGGTCACACGGTGTCCCGGCCACCCATTTCATTCAAACAAAGTATCGCCTCCATCCGCGGGAACTTGACTATTCGCGACCAGACTCATCTCGCCAACCTCATGGGGTTCGAGCGTCTGACCTCCGTTGGCGGGAACTTGTTCATCGAGGGCAACGCTGGGCTTACGAGCTTGCAGGGGCTCGAGAACCTCAGCTCTGTCGCAGGCGACTTCGGCATCAGTGGCGACAATGCGCTCACCCATCTCTTTGGTCTCGAGAGTCTCACCTTCGTCGGGGGGGACTTGGGCATCTTCAGCAACCGCGCCCTTACGAGCCTGAGTGCTCTTGGCCATGTTACGTTTGTCGGAGGTTGCTTAGAAAATTGTGCGAAATGCCATTCTCTCCAGTCTTGTGGGTCTCGAGAACCTCACCTCCGTTGGGGGCGGCTTAGAAATTGTTGGAAATGCCAGTCTTCCCGCGTGTGAAGCCGAAGCCCTTGCGATTCGTCTCAATCGTGATTGCACCTGTCTTGGCAATCATCGCACCGGGGGGTGTTTCCTCGACGCCGGCCAGGTGTTGGCCGACTTGCCAGCGTGCACCAACGCGGGGCTACAAAGCACCCTGGCCGATGTGTGCGGTATGGGTGGGGCAATGCCCGTCAATCCAGGCACGTTCGCAGACGGTGCGTCGCCACGCATCGAGGTCGGTCAAGCCTATGGCGTGCGGTTAAAAGATTTTGCGGGCGAGAACGAGGGTGTCGTTGCTTTCACTGCGCCGACCACCGATGCGTACGTCATCTACCTCGGTACCCCCAACGTACCCTTTCAAGTCGACACCTCGGCACCAGTCTGTTCACGGTATCTTTCTGCCACCCGGGTCGAGGCGATTACGGGGCAGGCGGCCTGCCCCAAGTTCCGGGGGGTTTACCTCCTGCCCGAAATCGAGGCGGGCACTGAAGTGCGCATTGGCCTCGGTCCAATCACGCCTCAACGATGGGTCCGCCTGTTGGTGTTGCCGAATGGGGCAGGGCATTGAGAGGTGTTAGCGAGCAGGCTTGATGAGGGCCCTGCGGCCCATTTCGATCCAGTAGTTTGAGGGTCAGGCCCTCCGGGCCCATCAGAGATGGGTTTTCTTGCAGATCCAGCTATCTGAGGTAGTCCACACCGCCGAGGAGGGGAGCCGCCTGAGAGAAAAGGGCGACGAGGAGCCGAGATTTCGCCGTCCGGCTCCTCGTCTGTGCTCCGGTGGTTTTGCCGAAACGAAGCACGTCGAGAATCGTCCGAGTCTGTCTGAATATCAAGTATTGGATCGAAGGTCCGCCGAGGGTCGAGGAGGTCCGTCCCTCGCATTGTCCGGGATGCCAAAGGCCCGGGGCGCCGCTGGGGGAAAATCTCCGGCTCGTCGGGCATGGCATTCGGTGCCGAGAGCTCCGAGGTGTGCTTTGCGCCGATGAGCCGCCCGTCCTTCGTCTTCTCTTTGTGCGTCGGTTTCTGTGCCGGGACTGTGGCGCGGTGTGCACGGTCGTGCCGCAGGAGGTCGCACCCGGTCGGCTCTATTCCATCGCTACGATCGCGCTCGCCCTGGTGCTGTTCGGCGTCCAGGGCGTCCCGGCGGAAGAAATTTTCTCCCGTCTAAGCCCCATCGCAAGGCAGGGGTTTGATCACCGAAGATGGCGCGTTCTGGACCGCTGGGTCCGCTCGATTCGCCAGGCAAAGCTTTTCTCTAAGATGACCTTGGCCTTCTCGGAAGACACCCCCTCCGTCCGTGCCGCCGCCGCGGGCTTTGCCCAAAAACTCGGTGCGCTCTCGAGACGGATCCGAGGCCCCCTGGAAGAGACGGTTGTCGACGGCGCGATGATGGCCATCTGAGCCTGAGCAAGGAGGACGACAAGCCCACCTACGAGGTCCACTCCCGCCCCCCAGCCATTCAAGGCATGACCGTCCGTGCAGTGACTGCGCTGCAGAAAGGATGAAACGCAATGGATGACCTTTTACCCAAAGACCACCGGGAGGCGGTGGCCCACTTCCGGGCGGGTCTGATCGGCCCGCTCGTTCACCGTGATTTGACTCGGGGGGAGCTTCGCGCGGAGCTCCGCGCACTCAGTCAGAAGCGGTTTCGACCACCGGGGGCCAAGGCCACGCGACGATACGGTGTAAGCACCTTGGAGCGCTGGGTGTATGCCTACAAGCGGGACGGATTCTGTGCACTTATGCCCGCCCCGCGTCAGGACCGGGGTCGAGGTCGTGACCTCAGCGATGAGCTCAAGACCTTGCTCCTAGATATCCGGCGGACCCACCGTTCGGCCTCGGCCCCATTGATCGTGAAGACCCTCGAGGAAATCGGCGTCCTCGAGCGAGGGCAGGTGACGTCTACCACGGTACGGCGTCTCTTTTGCGAGCACAACCTGCCTCGCCTCTCGAAAAAGAAGCCGGTCCCGAAGAGCCATCGTCTGCGGTGGCAGGCGGAGCACCCGAATGGGCTCTGGCAGGGGGACGTTTGTCACCTCGCTCCGATCGAGGTCGGGGGCCAGCGTCTTCCGGTCCGGGTGCATGCGCTGATCGACGATTGCTCTCGGTACATCGTCGCGATCGAAGCGCACCACCAGGAGCGGGAGGTCGACATGCTGGGGTTGCTGGTGCGGGCCCTCCGCCGACACGGCGCTCCGGACGCACTCTATCTCGACAACGGGAGCACCTACCGGGGGGAGACCCTCGAGGTGGCGTGTCGAAGGCTAGAGGTTTCTCTTTTCCATCCCCCGCCTCGCTCGCCGGAGTCCCGCGGAAAAATCGAACGCTTCTTCCGCTCCCTACGCGAGGGCTGTACGGACTTTCTTGGGCCCATCGCCTCGCTTCATGACATCAATGTGAGGCTCTTTGCCTTTGTGGATGAGCACTATCACCAACGGCCGCACGCGGGTCTCTTTGGCCGCACACCGGCCAGCGTCTTTCGGGCCGCAAAGACGCGCGCCCTCTCGGAGGAAAGGTTGCGGGAAGCGCTCACTGTACGCGTCAGAAGACGCGTACGTCGGGACAGCACCCTATCCATCGAGGGCAAGGAATTCCAAGTGGACCAGCATTTCCTCGCGGGAAAAGTCGTCCACGTCGCCTACGCCATGGTCGATGACCCCATCCAGCCTTGGGTTGAGCACCAAGACCGCACCTTTGCACTCGAAGCCATCGACCCGGTCAAAAGTAAGCAGTGCATAGACGGGCCCACGACAAGCCTGATGACCGGCGCCATATTTGCCTCGCACGGCGTGACCGCCGGCAAGGAGGCAGAGAGCAATGAGAAAAGAATCATCACGTTATTCGGAGGGGCCAGCTCGCCGGTCCAAGGGTCGTCCAGATGTTGAAGACTATTTGCAAGCGCTGCGAGAACAGTTCGCGGTGTTTCGGAACACGCATCGTCCCCGGACGCGAATTCCAGACGAACTTCGAAGATCGGTCGTGCAAGCGATTCGACAGGGTGCAGGCCGGACAAAGGTCCGGCGTGTTTGTAGTGTGTCATCGCAGCAGCTCGATGTGTGGGAAAAGCAAGATGAAGAAGGGGCGCTTGATTCGAAGGGCGTTCAGAACGATGCGCGTATATTCTCCTTGGACCGCAGCGACGAAATTCCGGTCGAGAAAGGAAGGACCGATCTGTTAGAGCTTCGACTCTACGGCTGGTCGGTTACGCTTCGACGGATCGACGAACGGTTCGCGTAGTATGATTCCGGTTACGATTCGTCGCGTCTTCATGGCGCAGCACCGGGTGGACTTTCGTAAGCAGATGAACGGTCTTCTCGGTGAATCCTATCGCCTAGGCGCAGATCCATATCTTGGCGACTGCGTACTGTTTGTGAAGAAAGACCATACACAGCTTCGAGCTATCGTGGGAGACAGCGTGGGCCTGTACTTGGTGAGTCGACGTTTTGAAGAAGGTCGCCTCCGCACTCTACTGCGTTTCGCGGAGGAGCCTTCACGAACATCAATATCGACGGCAGAGCTGTCGCTGCTTCTTGAGGGCGCGACTTTCACAGTTCACAAGCGTGCCCGCAGGTGCTTACCCAGCGAGAAGGAGCATTCGGCGTTCCAAAAAAAAGGCGTTGACACGGAGATCCCGGCACGATCTTAAGCTTGCGATGGAGCTTGGTGACGTCGGCAAGCTCAGTGATGCTCAGCGTAAGGTGGCTATTGAGTGGCTTGGCCGCACCGTAGAGACAGCGCCTGCGCCCCTGCAACGGTTCCTGAGTACGGTTTTGAAGGATCTGATTTCGGGTTGCGGGTCCCAGAGAAAGTATAGCCGGTATTCACGAGAGCTCGGGCGTGCGTTGGGAATCGTTCCGTCGAGTGAAAAACGTCCGAGCGGGGACCCTCTCAAGGGGGTCAAGTCGACGCCTAAGCCTGATGCGTTGAGTAAACGGGAGCGGCTTTTGCAATTGCATGACCGTGCCGAGTCGTTGGCGGAACGCCACAAAGCACTCAGGAGAAAGCACATGTCCAATGCCAAGAAACTGAAGAAAAAATTGTCTAATCTCGCTGAAGAATGGCCAAGTACGGAAATCGTGAGCGCGTTAAAATCGGGCGTACCGGTCGAGGAGATCGAGCTTTCCGATGAAGAAAAGGCTGAATCGAAGTCCGAGGCCACTGCTCTCATCGAGCACTTAGAGGTCGGCGGCGAAGACGAGCCTGCGTTGAAATCGTCTACCGAAACGCTGATGAACACCAGCCTCGTGTCACCGAGTGTTGAACAACGCACCCTACCGGTTGAATTTCTGCCGAATGGCGATGCGGAGCGCGTAATAGACACAATCAACGAGTCCCGGGTGCGCTACGATTTCTCTGTGGCGGTCACTCGGGTCGAACTCGAGATAGAGAAGAAGATCGTAGTTACAAAGAGCGGTGACCGTAAAGTCGTTTCTGCCTCAACGGCTGACATCGGTCCGCCGCGTTATGCCGTAACCTGGCAGGCACTGGCGACATTGGCTGTGATGATTGCCCAGTACGCAACGCCTCTCAACCGACTTGCCCGGATGCTGACGACGAATGCGAAACGGTTCACGGCTGGAGGCCTGGGTCGCATGGCCCATTATATTGCTAAGCGTTTTGTTTCGATCTATTTGGAACTCGCCAAACAACTTGCGGACTGCGAAATTCTGGCGGGCGACGACACTTCATGCCGCGTACTTGAGATTTCATCGTACTTTTCGAAGCGAAAGGGCGGAAGGGGAACATCGCCTCCATGGGCAGGTTATCGCACAACAGAGGATGCCGAAAACAGTTATGCCGAATGCATGAAAGACAGGGATAGAATTCTCGAACACAGAGCAGAGGGCGACCGAGCCGCTAAGCGCAGACCACTCACGGAGCCATCCCTTTGTGTTCTGGTCGGCCGGATGCTTGCGTTCGAATCGATGAAGCGCGACGGAAAAAATTCAAAAGAGGGACTGCATGTTACGGTCGCGACGGGTCGAACTGACCCTGAGCGCCCGGAAAGTATGATCACGTTCTACCGAACCCACTTCGGAAGTTTCGGAGACCTGCTGGCTATGCTTTTCGAAATAAGGAATCCCGATGCGCGTCAACTCACCGTACAAGCTGACCTCAGCAGCTCGAACTTCGTTAGAGAGAAGAAATTCACCGAAAACTTCGACATCGACTATGCTGGATGCTCTGCTCATGCCAGACGCCCCTTTGCTCAATACGAAGATCACGACCCCACACACGCAGCCTATATGCTCCATCTTTTCAGGGAGCTCGCTTTGCACGAGCATTTGCTCGACCTTTACGGCCGCAATTACGATAATGTTTCCGCAGTAAGAAGCAATGATAGTCGGGAAGTCTGGGAACATATGAAGGTGCTCGCACAACAGATCGCAACCATTTGGTCCAAGGCGACACCCCTCGGGACGGCTGCAAGGTACATCATCAAGCACTTTGAAAAACTTACCGCGTATCTTCGCAACCCAAGGCTCGAGGCAACGAACAACCTTCGAGAACGCCTCCTCCGAGTCGAGAAACTGATTGAGAAAAGTTCCCTCTTTCGCAGGACGACAGAGGGACGCATTGTCCTTGATATACTACGCACTATTGTACAAACTTCGGTTGCGGCCAGAGTTCCGGTTCACGCGTACCTTGTTGATGTCATGAAAACGGATCCTGGGTTAGTTGCCAAGTATCCGGAACGTTATACACCCCTCGCTTGGAGTTGTCGCAAAACGAAAGAAACGTCGTAGTCTCCCATCCTGAGCCGACCGAATCTTCGCAAAGCACCACGACCGGCAAACCACCGCCAGATCCACACGGCCTTGACCTCAGCCAGGCACAAAGTAGAAAACCGGGAATCCGACACGTGGACCGACGACACCCACTCAGGCTTGCAAACCTGGCCTCGCGCAACCCATCTGAGCCCAGCTACCCAGGCATCTCGTCGCTCCACATGCACCTTCGAAGCCGGTAGACTGTTGGGTCTCAGATGGCGCCGGAGCCCATCGCGCTAAGAGTTTTCGAGGATGCCTCTCAATGCACTGGTTACGGTCAAAAATGGAAAACGAAGAAGGGCCCGCATCGAGGAGACGGCAAACAAAAAGGAGCTCTCCTTCGATCCGAACGGCGCCTTGCTTAACCGAGCCCGACGAAACATCCGAAAGGAGACCCGCGAATGAGACCCACCGAGCTTCGCCACTTTGGCTTCAAAACCACTCCTTTTTCCAAGGAGATTTCCGATCAAAACCTCTGGCTGCCTCCGTCCAAGGCCGTCCTTGTGGACGACCTCTGTCAGGCCCTTACAGCCAAAGAATCCGTCCTCCTCGTCGGAGACCCCGGCGTCGGAAAAACCTGCGTCCTCAGGGCCCTCCGGCATCGGTTGGGGCAGGGAGGATTTCGGCTCACCTACTGCTCCAACGTGACGCTCGGCCGGCGGGATTTCTATCGCCAGCTGTGTCATGCGCTGGGGCTTTTGCCCAAAGCATCCGCCGCGGCCGTCTTTGCCGCGGTGGCCAGTAACGTCGAGGAACTCACCAAGGAGAAAGTGTATCCGGTATTCTTACTTGATGAGGCGCACTTGATGCATCAGGACGTCTTGGACCATCTCCACATTCTGATGAATTTCGACTGGGACAGTCGAGCGCTCCTTTCTCTCCTGCTTGTGGGGCTGCCCGAGCTGGACGACCGACTCCGACTGAGAAGGAATCGTTCGCTCTATAGCCGTCTCAGGCATCGCTTCTTCATCGAGGCCCTCACACCGGAAGATACCACCACCTATTTGCAAAAGCGTTTGGCCGTCGCGGGCGTCACGCGAGAGGTCTTCACCTCCGATGCGATCGCCATGATTCATGAGGCGGCGCTCGGAAGCCTGCGTGACATCGATCGCATCGCGGCCCGGGCGATCAAGGTCGCCGCGCAGAAGAAAAGTAAGCTGGTGGAGCGCCATCATCTGATCGACCTCCACGAGGAGGAGACATCATGACACCACCGAAAAAGAACGCGCTGAGCATTCCTCTGCCACCGTTTACCCCGGACGAAGCCCTCCGCCTCGTCCATTTCCTCGAGAACGCGGTCGCGGCCATCTGGAAGGCGCATGGACCGAAGATGTCCGAGCTTCTCCTTGATCGCTTCTGCGAACGCCAGGCAGACAATTCAGACCAAGAGCAGGCATACGAACGCTAAGTCCATCATCCACCGGTTTCCCCTAGGCGCCTCCGTGATGGGCATCGGAAAGCTGGATCGCTGCCCCATCATATAGACGGAGCGGTAACAGAGGCGAGCCACGTTCCCGAGAAACTGGGCGACGAGAGAATGGTCTATGGGCGTGCTGAGCGACAATTACATCTCCCCATGAACGACGGTTAGATCTCCCCACGAAAGCAGGGACAAACGGCTAGATATCTGGAACGACTGATGGTTTCGGTCGCGCCATGAGAGCTGTGAGTGACGCCCAGGTGAGGAAAGTAATGGAAGAGATGAGCAAGCACGGGAGGATCGGCCGCGCCGCGATGAAGGCGGACATGGACCGCAAAACAGCCCGGAAATATGTGGGGGCGGGAAAGCTCCCCTCGGAATTGAAGACGCCGCGGACCTGGAGGACGCGAGAAGATCCGTTTGTCGATGTCTGGCCGGAGATTGAACAGCAGCTTCAAGAGTCGCCGGGCCTCGAGGCGAAAACGCTGTTCGAGTCCCTGCAGGAGAAGGAGCCGGGCCGCTATGGGTGGGGTCAATTACGGACGTTGCAGCGGCGGATTCGGGAGTGGCGTGCGCGTTCAGGCCCGGAGAAGAATGTGTTCCTAGGTCAGGCCCATCGTCCTGGAGAAAGAGCGCAGACGGATTTCACATGGGCTACGGAGCTTTTGATTACGATCGCTGGGGTTCCGTTCGTTCACATGCTCTGCGTGTTCGCCCTGCCGTACTCGAATTGGCGATGGGCGACGGTATGTTTGTCAGAGTCGATGGCCGCGATAAGAAAGGGCGTCCAACGTGCCTTGTTTCAACTGGGTCGCGTTCCCGGGGAACACCAGACCGACAACTCCAGTGCAGCAACTCATCGCATCTCAGAGAAAAAGAAAGAGGAGGAAGGGGTCGACGAAATCCGAGAACGGCCGTTCAATGAGGAGTATTGGCTCTGATGCGGCACTTTGGGATGAAACCAAGAACGACATCCGTTGGGGCGAAAGAACAAAACGGGGATGTGGAATCTCAAAATGGTGTCGTCAAGCGACAACTGGAGCAAGCCCTTTTACTTCGTGGGGGTCGCGACTTCGAGAGTGTGGAGGCGTGGCAGGCCTTTGTGGACAAGGTGAACCGGAAAGCGAACCGGGCACGGGGTCTGCGGGTGAAGGAAGAGTTGGATGCAATGCGGGAGCTGTGTGCCGCCAAATTGCCAGAGTATACCGAAGAATCGGTCATGGTCAGTGACTGGAGCACGATCCGGGTGCGGCACTGCTCATACTCGGTGCCCTCCCGGCTGATAGGACACAAACTACGCGTGCGCATCTATGAGGATCGAATCGAGGCCTACTTTGGGCATCGCACCGAGCCCGAGCTTTCGTGTGAACGCCTCCGAGGAAAGAATCGGCACCGAATCGATTACCGCCATGTCATTTGGTCATTGGTCCGAAAGCCCGGTGGTTTCGCGCGCTATGTGTATCGTGAGGAGATGTTTCCAACGCCGGTCTTTCGGAAAGCGTATGACGCCATCGCTGAAGAACGTCGGGGCACCAAGGGCGATCTTGAATACCTTCGCATCCTCTACTTGGCCGCCACACACATGGAGGCCGATGTCGAAGCCGCCCTGTCTTTGTTTCTCGAGGAGGCGCAGCCCATTACGAGCGAGGGTATCAAAGTCCTGTTGGCGGCGGCAACCGCAGTCAGCGTTCCAGAGCTCTTGCCCCAAAATGTGGACTTGGTCAGCTACAATGAGCTTTTGCAGGAGGTGCACGCATGAGTACCACCCCAACAACCAGTATGCAGGATGCCCCCTTGACTCTTCTGTTACGCTCGCTTCGTCTTCCCGCCTTTGCACGGTACGCGGAAGAGGTCGCGCAAAAGGCAGAGCGTGAAGGTTTGACCTTCGGCCAGTACCTACGCCATCTTGCCTTTCTGGAAGTCGAGGAGCGAAAACAACGCCGAATGGGCCGTTTCTTGGCGGCCTCGAAGCTCCCACCGGAAAAGACTCGGGCGAGGCTCAACCTCAAGAGACTTCCGAAGGCGGTTGCGAAGACACTTCCCGCACTTTGCGAGGGGGACTTTTGTCGACGCGCAGAGAACATTCTTCTCTTTGGTCTACCGGGTCGAGGCAAGACTCACGTAGCCTGCGCCATCGGGCATGAGTTGATCCACCGAGGCCATCGCGTTCTCTTCACACCCACTTTCGCATTGGTGCAGCGGTTGCTTGCCGCCCGCCGAGACCTCCGGCTTGAGAAAGAGCTTGGGGTACTCGATCGATTTGATGTCGTCATCGTCGACGACATTGGGTACGTACAGCAGGCGCGAGAGGAGATGGAGGTCCTCTTTACTTTTCTCGCCGAACGCTACGAGCGGAAGAGTGTCATCATCACCAGCAATTTGGTCTTCAGTGAATGGGATAAAATCTTCAAGGATCCGATGACTACGGCTGCGGCGATCGATCGGCTCGTCCACCACGCTGTCATCTTGGAGATGATCGGCAGCAGCATCCGCAAAGGTGAAGCCGAGAAGAGAAATACCCAAAGAGCCCAAGAGTCATCCGTACCCGCCAAGGAGGTCCACGCATGAAAAAAATCGATTCAAACCCCAAATTTTCTCGGGAACGCCCAAAAACCGCTTTCGAGGATCGCCTAGAATCGATGAACGCGATCCCCCCAAGGGTACGGCCACCGCAGACATACGGGCCTTCAGATTGGAGGTTTACTCTGGCATCCGTCATTCAAACCGTTCATGGCCCGCGCTGTTGCATGCGACGGGCACACGGCCTGCAGCCTCGGGATCATGGGGTCCCAAAAGCAGACCGTGTGCCCGTCGCCTCGAACCGCGGCGATCCTGTCGGGGAGAATGATTCACAACCACGGAGAAGGGAAAATAGAAAGGGAGAACCAGTAAACCAGACTGCCAAATCGGTTGCGATTTAAGCGGCGTCTTGGGGAGATCTAATGATCGTCAGCGGGACTATGTAATTGACGTTGAGCAATGGGCGTTTTGCTCCAAGCGGGCACCCTCGGAACGCTTGTCGTTTTTTGGTCAGTTTGCGGGCGAGTTTTTGGTTCTTGGCTTTTTGGGCGAGGTTGATAGACCAATCCAACACCGTGGCATGATTGCAATGGTCGACCGGAAATTCGGGAAAGTGCCGCAGGGCCGAGCGATAAAGTTTTTGGGCCGTACGTAGGTTACCCTGTAGCTCGTTTTGGCGCCCCTGAAGAGCGGTTCGTATGAAGCGATCGAAGGGCTCATCTCGGATGGATTTCATCATCAACGACGAGGCCCGCTGATGGAGTGTTGTCGCCTTTTGGTTGGCCCCTAGAGCAAATGCAAAAAGGCCAAAAGAGAAAGGCTTCGTCTCAAGATTGCTTCCTGCTCGTCCAAAACGGTGACGCTCTTGGTTGCGAGTTCGCGTTTTCCGAGCGCAACGACCTCAGCAAGCCGCTTCGAGGCAAGCGCATAGTCTCCAGTGATGTTAAGGAATGCAACCCGAATATTCACATCAGCGATTGATTGTCTGTGCTTCTTGACGGAACGACGGAGCGCGGGAACGGTCTTGTACAATCGTATTGCCGCCAGACGATGTGTACATTCGTCAACCCCGAGCTCTACACCCAAGCCGAGGGCTGTTGTATAGCGACGCGAGGCTTCTGGGTACAGTCCAGCGTCATAAGCTGCATCGCCTCGATGGGCTTCCCGAAGGTAGGAGCGCAGTGGCTCCTGCGCTTTGGCGTGGTGACCGGGCCACACCCAGACAATGAGAGCCGAGAGGAGCATGATTCGCACGTGGCTTTTTTTGTTAGGGGCTTGGCGTTCGGCGCGACTGCGCAGTGGCACTAGTACTCCGGATCGTAAGTCCGTTCCGGGTTTTCGTCGATTGGAGTAAGGGTCCAGGGGAACTGCTCGAGCACCATCAGGATCAATTCGTCTAGATGGTCGCGGAATGGCGTACGTTCCCAACGTCCACTGTAGTGGGCCATGTCAAGGCACCAAAGGTGCACGGTGTCACGACGGACTCGAAAATGCTTGACGTGATTACGACCGTGGCCGGACTCAACAATAATCGCAGTGCCGTGTTTGCGCGCACGCAGGTGAGTAGCACCGGCGGCGTGTAAGGCCGCTTGAACGCGCACGGCGTCGTGGGGTTCGGCTTTGGGTTTGGCGGGCATGTTCAGCGACGACGGAGCTATGCAGCTCGACGCGGCTCATTCTGCAACTTGTTGGTACGCCAAGTCCAGCGAAACGGGTGGCGTTCGGAGCGGTTCCAATGCCGGGTGAAGCGGATCACGCGCGACGCCTGAATCGAATGGGAAGAAAAGTCGCCGTACTTGAGGACTCGACGATGCAATATCGAAAACCAGATCTCGATCTGGTTCATCCATGACGCGTGCTTCGGGGTATACACGAATCGGAAGCGATGTCCATGCTTCCGGTTGAAGGCCTTCCATCGATTTGCCTTGCCGTCGTAGTGGATGTTGAGATTGTCCCAGACCACGTAGACGGTTTTGCCGGCGTATCTACGTGCCAGCTCATTCATGAACGACACAAGTTCGTCGGCGCTGCGGTGCGGGACGACGCGCCCCAAGACCCGTCCTGTTTTTACGTTGAATGCAGCCAACAAGCATTGTGTGCCGTGGCGCCTGTACTCGAACTCATAGCGCACCGACCCATCCTGTGGATTTCGATAGGTCGGGTGCTTTCTTTCGAGCACCTGCATAGGCTTTTCGTCTACGCACACGACCACCGCACCTTTCGGAGGATTTCTGTACAACCGGCAGATGCGCTTTGCCTTCGGAAGAAAATTCGTATCGGATGATTTCAACCACTGACGGACTCTGTGTGGGCGCAGATTCTCAAACCGGAGCACCCGTCCGACCTCGCTCACGCTCATCCGGTAACCTGTCGACTCTTCCAGGGCGTCTGCGAGCGATGCATACGTCCAGATATCTCGGAAGGGGGCCGGAGCCTCACTGCTGTCTGGACGGTGACAAGCGAGTTGGACCAGCTGGCACCGAACCGCCACCGGGATTCGGGCGGGCCGTCCGGTACGTTTCCCATCCCGCAAACACCCTACACTCGGATCTTTAGCAAAACGCTTCTTCCACTTTCTCACCATCCTCGAGGACACACTTAGCCTCCTCGCAAGTTCTTCGGTACCGACCCCCTCCCGCGCCATCAACACAACCCGTGCCCGCATGATGACGCCGTGCGGCGCACGTTGGCGGCGAATGAGATGTTCCAGGCGCCGTCGAACTCCGCGTGGAACCATGAGTTTCTTGGCTGCAGGCCCTCGGCTCATACCTATGAGATCATCGGCGGCTCGATTTTATTCCCGAAACCCGGATCGGACTTCCGGCAAGCGGTACTAGTCGATTCCTTTGTAGGTTCTGACTTGCGTGAACTCGTAGTCGAGATGTTCGACGAAACTGTGGGCCCCCCGCCCCTCCTTAAACAATTTTCCGGTGCTCTTGTCTACGAAGGCCTTAAACGAACGCCCCCCGGCACCCGGATCCTTGAACTTACAGAAGAGGCGTCCACTGGCATCATAACCGCGGCGTAAATGGTCACGAAATGATCGGTCAGTTGGTCGCGGTTGTACCGGTTGTCGCCGTAGGACACCCCCACCAGAGCTGGATGCCCCCGGTCTAGCAACTTATCAATATAAGCGCGACCCCTCTTCGCCTGGTGGGAGTCCACCGCGAGACGCCTCTCTGTCTTCAGCGTAGGCCATCTGAAGCGCCTTGCCGGGGCCGTTCAGCCTCGGGGATTTTCGACCGAACTTCTCGGCATTGAACTCGTTCGTTTGGTCACGTGCTGCTTTGAAACAAGCGGACGCAGGATGGTGGTAGCGGTTGCGTCCATTTGGCTTCTTCGCAAACTGGCCGATGCCCCTCATGGGGAGCTGGACGGTCGATTTGCGGATCCGTGAGGGCACGACGAGGGCATCGCTGGCGGCCCTCAAGGGTCTTTGCGCAGGCGCCGGTCTTAGGCCCGGCGGCGCATACTGCGCTAAACCGTGATTCTTGCGCACTTCCGCCCTCAGACCGCGAAAGATTTCGCCCGCGGTACTGTCTTTGACGGTCCGATCGGGCGCCATGGCCTTGGTCTCGATCTTGCCGTCGATTTTACCGTCGGCGCGATCCACGAGCTTGAGGAGAGACTTGAGTTCAGAGCCCCGGATCTGACCATCAGGCCCTGCGAGTTTTTCGAGGTGGGCTTTCTTGATTCCGGCCGCTGCCATCTTCTTCGCAAGTGCTGGACTCATCGTGTTGAGGTCAATCACGCCGCGACGGCGGCGGCCGGCCAAGGCGCGATGCGCGCTTCGCACGGAACCCACACCCTTGCCCACATCGAGCTCCTGTTTCAGTTCATCGTAGAGGGCGCCGCTTTTGGTGCGGGCCATGTTGCCTTGGCCGTCCTTTCGGGCGACGACCAAACTCCGACGGTTTCGATTGCCGTCAAATCCATCGACAAATTTGAAGAGCTTGTCGAATTCATGCCCGCTGATTTTTCCATCGGAACCGGCGATCCTCTTAAGATGGGCTTCGCTGACCCCGAGTTTACTCAACTTATTCTTGAGCGGCCTACTCAGGTTTTGGGCGTCGATCACTCCGTTGTTTTTTCGAAACTCCCTTACGAAACGTTGACGCGACTTCCGTTGAATCTGCCCGGACATCTATTCCGACCCCTCCCCTTGAGCGCTGATGTTCGTCGTGGATCCAAAATCTATGCCAAATCCGGCGCCGCCGGATTTGGCGCTGGCCACTCGAGAGAAAGACCGAGCGCCCCTCTCGTGTTCCCCCCATGAACGTCGTAAAAAGCTGTGAGGGGGGTCGTGGAAAACTCCCGGTTCGGGGCTGTTCTTGGGTCCGTCACCGGTGACGTATCACCCTCGAGAATGGGTCAGACGCTCGCCAAGCGCATCTTCGCCATCGGCTTGACGATCCAATCCTCAAGCCAGTGTCCTTCGCAAGAGCCAGCGCCATGTCATGGGCCAAACTATTGGTCGTTCATCGACTCAAGAAACGAACGCCGAAGCTCTTTTTCTTCGGACAAAAGCTCAAGCCACACTTCTTTGGCATCTTCATCACTTTTCCACTCTCCGACGCTCACCGAGTATCCGTGTTTCTCGAGAACCTTTCTTACGAACGGAGGGAGCGAGTCCGTGGAGAGTGGCCTCCTCATCCCATCTGGTGTCGCTGCTGGAAGAGTGCAGTTGGCTAATATGAGCATGACGCAAGAGGGGCACTACGACGACGCCAGGTCAGGTTTCCGGTCGTGCGGCAAACGCCGAGACAGGCAGGCCGATAGTCGACGCCCAGATTAAACCTCGGTGTTGGGGGGGCGGCCAAGCAGGGACACTTTACTATTCTAGAGGTCCCAAGGGGCACCTACGAAGGGACCGTTTTCGCCGATGGTCTTGTGCCTGTGGATTTGACGCTATGGTTCCCGCCCAGTGTCACAGGCGAGCTGGGTACTCTGGCTTCGTACCCGGTGAGTCAGAATCAGGCGCCGACAAGGTTTATTGGTTATCAAGCTACGCGAATGTCGCTGTAGGGGATATTGACCAAGATGGTCTCGTGGAGATTGTTGCTGTGGTCCCCTGCTCAGGGGGTGCAGTCGGCAGCGCAGCTCGCCTGACTCTCGCCAAAGCCGCAGACGCCGTCTCCACAGTCGTCTAGGACCGTCATACGAATGGGCGCTGTCGAGCAGGTCACGGTGGTCGAACCGATCTGGCAGTTCTCTGTTGTTTGTGTGCCCAGCTGGTACAGTCCGTTCGATCCGAAGGCGTATACACTTCCATCCTGAAGAATAACCTGGGTTTGGGTATCAGTGACGAGCATAGAAATGGCGGGGCCAGTCAGACCAACGTTGACCGGCACAAGACGATCGACGACGTCGCCGACACCAATTTGTCCGCGCTCGTTTCGCCCCCAGCACCAGAGGCTTCCGTCACTTAGGATAGCGCATGAGTGCACGACACCGAGGTCGATTTGGGTGGCGGGAAGGGGCAGACCTGAGATCTGGACGGGAGCCAAGACATTGCCATTGTGGTCGCTATTTACCTTGTTATCGCCGACTTGACCATAGTCGTTTTCTCCCCAACACCACACGTCTCCGTGAACATCGATGGCGCAGACGTGTTTTGCACCCACCGCGAAGTCCATCGCTTCGGTGGTTAGTGCCGTCTGAACCGGGTGTGGCTGATCCGTGGTGTTCCCGGTACCGAGTTTTCCTTGGCTGTTAGTACCCCAGCACCAAATGGTGCCATCGTATTTGAGCGCACAGCTGAAGTTCTTTCCGACGCCGACCTTGATGGCGTCAGTAAGACCGCTGACCAGTTGAGGCGCAGGGCTGCATGGCTGGGTTCCCCAAGAATGGACGCAAGACTCGGAGTCCACCCCCAGTGAGTCATATTTGTCAGAGCCCCAACACCAGACGGTGCCATCGGTCTTCACAGCACAGATGTGCTCCGGTTCCGCACTCACCTGGGCGACATCGTAGCCGAGGGTCGAAACATGAATTGGCGTCGAGGAATCATTGAGGGTGCCGTATCCCAGTCGGCCGTAGTCATTGTCACCCCAGCACCACAAGGACCCACCTGCCTTCCTTGCGCAGGTGTAGTGGAGTCCAGCGGTCAACTCGACGACATCGGTTCCGAGTGCGACAACTTCCTTGGCTGCCACGGTAGGAGTGTACCTATATCCAAGCCCCAACTGGCCCTGCCAGTTCTGTCCCCAGCACCAGGTGGTGTTGTCTTTCCGGACCACGCAGCGGTGATCGAAACCGGCCGAGAGCCGGCGAGAGAACGGCAAAAAAGTATTGATGACTTCGGTGTCCGATTCGGTGCCGCACTGGTTATAGTTTCCCTCGCTGTCCATTGCGCTGCAGGCGGTGGCACAGTCGCCGTGGTCTACGAAACCGCAACTGCCGTCGGCGCAGAGTCGTCCGGAGATTCCGCCGCCCTGCACGGTGCACACGTTGATGACCGGCGTAGCGCTAAAGAAGTTGCCCCAAAAGGCGCCTTCGTGTTGGCTGTAGATTTGTCTTTCGGTGGCGGTCGTTGGGATGCCGATACCGCGGAGAGAAATCTGTACCTTTTTACGGTCTGAGTTGGTGCGAGATGCCAGGCATGCAGATACTCGCCGCTGTCCGATCGGGTCTAGATCAAAATTGGGGTTGGATTTCCAGGCAGGAGCGAGTCCGATGGCACCGTAGTATTGCTTGGTTTCTGTTCCCGAGGGATATAGTTGATAAGTGACTTCGACACAGCCTGGGTCGCCGCTGCAACTGCCTCCGGACGGTGGTGGCAAAGCGCAGGATACTGCGTAGTGGTTGAGATTGTCGGCGTAGGCGCGAAACTCGGTGTTGAGTTCTGTCAGGGTGGCATCAATGCAAGCATCTACTGCCGCTACCACCGTAGGATTGCTTTGGTCGGTTCCCAAACCATCGCGGCCTGAGACATAGAGCTCGTTCCCATCGCAATCGGTAATTACTCGACAGTTTTCATCTGTTGCGCAGTTAATCTGGCTCATACACTCCGGTCCGGCACCGACGCATGGAGAGGGCACTGCACACTGAATGGCAGCCATGTAGACCATGAGCTCGGTCATGGCGGCGCTCTTGTCTGCCGAACCCGGTTCACATGTCTCGCTGGACAAGGTGGTGTCGACCAAATTCGAAATATCGAGCCCACCTACGGAGAGGGTGCTCAGAATCATGCCGTTGCCCCAAGTGCCGTTGCCCCAAGTGCCGTTGCCCCATGTTCCGTTACCCCATGTTCCGTTGCCCCAAGTGCCGTTGCCCCAAGTGCCGTTGCCCCAAGTGCCATTGCCCCAAGTGCCGTTGCCCCAAGTGCCGTTGCCCCATGTTCCGTTACCCCATGTTCCGTTGCCCCAAGTGCCGTTGCCCCAAGTGCCGTTGCCCCAAGTGCCGTTGCCCCATGAGCCGTTGCCCCAAGTGCCGTTGCCCCACGAGCCGTTGTTCCATGAGCCGTTGCTGGAGGAGAGACTCGAGATCTCCGGGGTTCTAGTTTGTTCGGCCTGAGGGCTTTGACAGTGCACAAGTCCAAGGATGGCGAATGGAACGGTCAGGCTTCGTGGTACAGTCATACCTTGCGGATAAGCAAGATGCAGGCCACATGTCTCAGCGCCATGAGGACAAGACAATGGCACTCAGAGCTGCCGAAATGCGGACTAGATCCATGGTTGATCGCCGAAACTTCGGCAGGCGCGGTTCGTTCGTCAGCGTGTGGGACCTCGGTGGACAAGGTAGCCGAACGCAAACTACAACCCGGAATGCCTTCGCGCTTTCAAACAAGAACAGCGAGTGTGAGTACGTTGTTTGATGGTGCAAAGAGGGTCACCCAGTTCTCGGTAGAAATCAGAGACCCTGCTTTGGGCGTGGTTGATGACTCCAACGCTGGAGTTGGGTCTTTGTCGTAGACGGTTCGCCAAGAGGCGGAGGGCCTTGGCTGGCGGGTGTCTCACGACCCAAATTCCAGCAGCAGTGGGCGGGTTTATGGTGAGCAAATCTATTGGTGAAATAGGTCACGCCTTGCTTCATGGGCTTGAGCAGAGGCATAGGCTTGAGTGCCTCAGCGCGCTCGAGGATTTCCTCCATAATGGGGAGACTCTGGGTGCGCCGTCGCTCAAGTCGCTGAGGGGCAAGCAAAGCATGTTCTTTGCACTGTGCTTCGATTCGATAGATACGCTGGAACGCATCGACAAAAGGACGCGCCGCGGTATCTCCGAATTCGAGTGCTTGAACGAAGGGTCGACGTGCGCACATACAGCATCCCGCGAGCAGTCGTCCAACCTTATCACCCCTGTTCGCGTTGGCGATCCGTTCGTAGCCCCGATACGCATCACCCTGAAGCACTGCTTTGGAGTCACGAAGCCAGCTTGAGGATTTCGTGCCCAAAGCTTTCCCAGCGGCTGAGCGTGGAGATTGCGAAATCGCCCCCGGCACGTCTGAAAATCTTCTGCGTACGACGAAGTGAAAGCCCGTCCACCGCCTTGTTCGTTATCAGAGCAGCGAGAAGCTTTGGTCCCGGCCAAGCGCCGTCCCGGGCATGGGTTGAGGGGGCAGGATGTCGGGTCTTGAGCGCAATGAATACTGCGTAACCACAGTGCGCTACAAGCTATCCAGGGTTTTGCCCATGCCGGGGCAGGCAGCGACCCGATACATTTTTTTACAAACTGTTTACCCGCGATTGACCATGCCAAGATCCGAAACCGGTACGGTCTGGGGATGGAGGTCAACAGAACCATGAAACGGACACTTTGGATGTATATACTCTCGCCGCTTGCCCTTGCCTATGGGGTGTCTCACGACGCCAAAGCAGAGGCGATTTCGGTCAAGGTCGCGATGGGCAAGCCCGTGATGCTCGCGGATCGTGGGCAGTCAACGTACATGAAAGTCGGCCTAGAGGGGCTCGGCCTGAAGCAGGCTCACAGTCGAGCTTCTGTGAACCTGGCGGTGGTCTTAGATCGGTCGGGCTCCATGGCGGGCGACAAAATAGAAAAGGCGAAAGAAGCCGCCCTGATGGTTGTCGACCGCTTGAGTAAAAACGACATCCTTTCGATCATCGCTTACGACACTGGGGTCGAGGTACTGGTTCCGGCCACCAAGGTGCACAACAAGGAGCAGATTCGTGAGAAGATTCGCCGCATTTCACCGCAAAGCTCGACGGCATTGTTTGCGGGGGTGTCGATGGGAATCCACGAGGTACGCAAGTTTTTGGACAAACGTCGTGTGAACCGAGTTCTTCTTCTTTCTGACGGCCAGGCCAATGTAGGGCCGAGATCACCCAATGAGCTAGGCCGCTTGGGTGCGTCCAGCGCGAAAGAGGGCATCGCGATCACCACCATTGGTCTCGGCCTCGGGTACAACGAAGACTTGATGACCCAGCTGGCGATGCAAAGCGATGGCAACCATGCTTTTGCCGAAAACGCCGATCAGCTCGCGCAGATTTTCAACTACGAGCTTGGTGATGTCTTGTCGGTGGTGGCTCAGGAGATCGCGGTCAAGATTGAGCTCGGTTCTGGCTTTCGGCCGGTTCGGGTGCTCAACCGACCCGCAGAGATTCACGGCCAGACGATCGTCGTGAGCCTCAATCAGCTGTATGCGAACCAGGAAAAAGCCTTCTTGGTCGAGCTTGAAACGCCGAATGGCAAAAAGGGTCAGCGGATGGAGGTTGCCCAAGTATCGGTGAGTTACGCCAACATCAAGACGGGGCGTGTCGGGCGGGTCGTCAAGAGGGCGGCGGTTTCATTTTCAGATTCGCCTTCCTTGGTTGCCGAAAAGGAGGACCGTGAGGTGATGGTCGCTGCGGTTGAAGCCGTCGCCACCGAAAAGAACCGGCTGGCCGTGGCCCTTCGTGATAAGGGCAAAACCCAGGAGGCTCAGCAGATGTTGATCCAAAATGCACAACATTTGAAGGCGCAGGGAAAAAAGTACCGATCGAAAAGACTTGAGGACTATGCCGACGACAACGAAAAAGACTCCAAGAACCTCTCCTCACGAGACTGGAAGCGGCAGCGAAAGCGCATGACGAAAAAGCAATATGAAATCCAGTCCAGCCAATCCTATTGATCCCATGCGCAGCTCCCGCTCACGTGATTGCAAGAGAAGCGCACCGAGGGTTAATCCCGAAGCGGGGTTTAGAACGGACGGATTGACAGGACGATGGGCTCTTTTGGTTCTTTAGAGCAAGCAGCGACGCCCGTTTCGTCGTCGAGCAAAGTGCGCGTGCTGCTTTTTGCCCTCCTCGTGGCCATGCCCCTGGTTGCCATCGCGTGGCTGGGGGCTCGGCTTATTGGAGACGAAAAGACCATGCAAGAGGCGAAGCGCAGGTCTTTGGCCCGAGAGCGGCTGCACAATGTGCGTACCAGTGTTTCGCACGTTGTTGATACCGTCAGCGCGTCCATCGAAAAAGAACTCGGGCGGGCTCCCTTAGAGCATGAAGGCCTGAGAAATCTCCGACGAAAAAGTCCTCTTTTTCGTGAGCTTTTTGTGCTCGAGCCTTCCGGAGTGCTCAGTTTTCCGCCCTCGGGGCCGTCTGCGAGTGCACAGGAGCGTGCTTTTTTGAAGCGCACCGCGCGTATCTGGAAACAGCAGGCTGCGCTTTATCGTCCACCCGAGCCTGAGACCCAAAGGCGTTCCAAACGATCGCGTTTTTCGTCTCGAGACAGCGTTCTTGCGCTTGCGCGTGAGCGGAAGTCAGGATGGATGACATGGTACTGGGAAGAGGGTCTACACCTCTTGTACTGGGTTCAAGGTGACGGGGGTCGGGTGGTGGGCGCCCAAATCGAGCGGGTCGCCCTCCTGGCGCGGCTGGTTGGCTCTTTGAGCATTGCCGTTTTTGAGGGGACCTTAAGTCTGAGTGACTCCAAAGGAGAAACTTTGGTGCAGTGGGGGGCTGAGGCCAAGAGCCCAAAAGAGCCGCCGTTCGATCGTCTTTCCCTTCTGCATCCTCTCGATGCTTGGGGTGTGGCCTATCGGCCTAGGGCGGTGTCCCCCGCCTTGGGCTTCGGGGCGAACTCATTTTTTGGGTTTTTTATGGGTTTTGCGGCGTTGGCGGTCGCGCTCTTTGGCATGGTGGTTTACCTATACCGAGAACAGACCCGGGATCTTCGAGATGCGGCACAAAAGGTGGGATTTGTGACGAGCGTATCCCATGAGCTTCGGACCCCGCTGACCAACATTCGTTTGTACGCAGAGCTGCTTGAAGAAGAACTTTCCGACAGCGAAGGCGAGACACACGCGCGGCTTCAAGTGATCACCTCGGAAAGCCAGCGCCTCTCAAGACTGATCAACAATATCCTGGCGTTCTCTCGACAAGAACGGGGGCTGACGCGGCTTCGAAAGGTGGACACCGAGGTGGACGGGTTGGTTCAATCGGTGCTGGCGCAATTTGCCCTATCGTTGAAATCGAAAGGCATACAGGTACACGTTGATCTCAATGCGCCCAAGCCCATCGCGATAGACCCGGACTCGGTGGAACAGATTCTAGCCAATCTGGTGAGCAACGTTGAGAAGTACACCGATGCGGGCGGAGCGCTCAACATTTGGACCACCCAAGACCGAAAGCGAACGGAGATCACCGTGTCGGACGATGGACCGGGCATTCCGAGCAAGCACCAAAGGGCCATTTTTTCTCCATTTTTTCGAGTCCACAACCATCTGACTGAGGGGGTATCAGGCACGGGCATTGGCTTAAGCATTGCGCGTGACTTGGCCGAGCTCAACGGAGGGATGCTTGAGCTTGTCCCTTCAAGCCGAGGTGCATGCTTTCGATTGCGTTTGGGAGAACGGAGGGCAGACACATCATGAAGGTTCTGGTGGCAGAGGACGATCGGAACATTCTCGCTGGCATCAAAGACGTACTCTTGAATGAGGGCTACCAGGTCTTTGACGTAGACAACGGCCTTGATGCGCTGGCGGTATTTGATGCGGAGTCACCCGATTTTGTGTGTCTGGATATCATGATGCCGGGCATGAACGGGTATGATGTTTGTCGGGCGCTCCGAAAACGGAACGACCAAGTCCCCATTATTTTTTTGAGCGCCAAGTCCGAAGAAATCGACAAGGTGTTGGGGCTTGAACTCGGTGCCGACGACTACATCATGAAGCCCTTTGGCATCAAGGAGTTCATTGCCCGCGTTCGCGCGGTCAGCCGTCGATGTTTTCAAAAACGCGAGAACGACTGCGAAATGCCCTCAAGCGTGGTGATGGCCGGCCTTCGGGTGTTTCCGCGGGAACTGCGGGCGAAGCGGGCATCCCACACCATTGAGCTCAGCCTTCGTGAGGTCCAGTTGCTCCTCTGTCTTCACGAGCACGTGGGCCAGGCTCTTCGGCGGGATGATCTCTTTCGGGCGGCCTGGGGCGGTGAGCCGTACCCCAACAGCCGAACCCTGGACCAGCATATCTCCAAGCTGCGGAAAAAGATCGAGGTCGACCCGAAAACGCCCAAGATTATCCGTACGGTGCATGGTGTGGGCTATCGTTTCGATGACCCTTAGACGAAGGCTCTTTTTGTGCTTGGATGGCCCTATCCGTGAATTGGGAAGCCGGATATCAGGCTCCGCCCGATGCCGGGGCACACCACGGTGCGCTAGGCTCGTCGAGAAAAGCGCCTTTTGTCGTGGACCAGAATGCAGCCTATAAAGCAATACCCGTACTTCCGCTGAGGGGCGGGCTGCTGTTTCCCTACGCGTCGATGCGGGTTGCCGTGGGTCGTTTGCGTTCCGTGGCGGCGGTCGAGACCGCGATGAAGAGCCAAGAAAAGAGCATCGTGGTTGTGGCTGCCAAAAAAGCAGGTGTCAAAGATGCGCCCCCCGAGGACCTCTCACAAATAGGGACCGAGGCGGTCATCAAGAGGGTGGAACGGTTCAAGGACCACATGCAGCTGGTGGTGCTCGGCGTGCGCCGGGTGCAGATCCACAGCTACGTGTCAATTCTGCCTTACTTGCTTGCACGGGTGAGCGCGTATCAACTGGCCACGGGGCAGCGGCCCTGACACGACCTGATCTGAGGCGCATCCTAATAACCTGATATCATTTGGTTTTATGGGTTTCGTGCTTTGGGGGCGTCTACCAAGCCATGAACGCGAACGAAGCGCTTGAGATCCAGGTTCAGGCGTGCGCTGCTCTCGGCATGGAGAAACAATCGAGTCATGGGGTTTTGGATTGCGGCCATCCGGGCGTGTTGGCGAACCGCATCACCTACCGGCGCGTGCTGGAGCAGCTTCCCGCGATCGCATACGTCGCGTCCCTCGATGGTTCTTGCAGCAATGTCTATATCAGCCCCCAGATAGCGACGATGTTGGGTTTGGAGCCGGGCGAATGTCTGTCTCGACCCCATTTTTGGGAGGCCTTGGTCCATCCCGACGACCGACCCCGCACCCGGGCGGCGAGTGAGCGCTGTCAGCGCACCAAGGAGCCCTACGACTTGCTTTACCGAATCGTCCAACCGGATGGGGGGTGGCTTTGGGTCCGCGATCGGGCGGTGGTGGTCGAGGACAAGGATGGCAGGCCCGACTACATCGAAGGCATCTTGTGTGATGTTTCCCAGTTGAAACACACGCAGGACGCCTTGGTGGCAGCGAACAATACGCTCGAAGAGCGGATTGCGGCGCGAACCGAACAACTGTGCCAATACCAGCGCGAACTGAGAACCCTCAACGCCCTGGTTGGCCAAGCCGAAGAGCGTGAGCGCCGGCGGCTTGCCCACGTGTTGCATGATGAGCTCGGCCAGCTTTTGGTCGCAGCCAAGCGAAAACTCTCAGAAGTCTACGGCCGGGACAAAACCGACCGAGCGGTGGCGGACGAAGCCGGTGCGCTTGTGGCCCAAGCCATCGATGTGAGTCGCACCCTGACGGCGGAGCTTGGATGCCCGGTTCTCTATGAACTCGGCCTTTCCGCGGCGTTGATGGCACTGACCGAAGAGCTTGGGGCCCGAAGCGCCCTGGTGTGCACCTACCATGAAAACGCGCCGGTCACTGGACTTGACCCTGAGCTCAGCGTGCTTCTTTACCGTTCGGTGCGGGAGCTGCTTTTGAACGTGGAGAAACACGCGCATGCGTCGCACGTCAGTGTCAAAACAGACGTTGCGCCGGGTGGTCTTTCTATCGCGGTCGAGGATGACGGGATTGGGATGAGGCACTGGGGTGCGGGCTCCAGCCACCGACCCGCAGGAGGGTTTGGCCTGTTTGGTATTCAGGAACGGATGCTTCACATCGGCGGACGTTTCGATTTGGAGGTGCTCGACGGTGGGGGTACCCGAGCCCTATTGTTTGTCCCCGGTCCCGAAGAGGCGTGCTCCCCCGGGAAGGCGAGGGCCTCGTGACCCTCCGCATTCTTTTGGCCGATGACCACAAGATTCTTCGGGATGGACTGCGCAAGCTCCTCGAATCAAAAGAGGGTTTTCAAGTGGTTGCGGTGGCCGCCAACGGCCACGATGCGCTGTCTTTGACCAAAAAACACCGGCCAGACCTGGTCATCTTGGACATCGCTATGCCGATCCTCAATGGGATCGATGCCACGCGTCGGATGGTTGCCGAGGTGCCCGGAGTCAAAGTGGTGATTCTGTCGATGCACAACGCACCCCAGTTTGTGCGCGCCGCCCTCGATGCGGGCGCGCGCGCATACTTGCTCAAAGAATGTAGTTTCGAAGAACTGATCGAGGCCATCGATTCGGTCGCCTCGGGGCATCACTATCTGAGCAAGCAGGTGACCGGTTTGGTGATTGAAGACTACCTTCAGTGCCGCGCTTCGGCCCTATCTTCACCCCGAGACCCGCTGACCCCCAAAGAACGCGAGGTGCTCCAGCGCATCGCCGAGGGGCAGCGCACCAAAGACATCGCCGCCTCGCTCCACGTCAGTCCCAAGACCATCGAAACCCATCGCTCCCATATCATGGAAAAGCTCCGTCTTCGGAGCGTGGCCGCACTCACCAAATACGCCATTCGCGAAGGCCTGACATCCATGGAACACTAGACCGCATCTCATAACCACCTGGACCTGGACGACCCGGACCAGGACGTCCAGGTCCAGAGGGTGCTTTGCCTTGACGTTCGTGCGATAAGAGAGCGCTTCCCGAACGATTTTCGAGCCGAGCTGGCCTGGCTGCGCGTGCGCGAGCTACCTCGGGCGAGCCGGTGACTTCGAGCCGGGCCCGTAAGGTGGTGGCGCTCTACGCGCTTAGGGCGTTTTTTGGAGCCAGCTGGGGTTGATGGGGTCGAAGCCGAGCCGGTTAAGGGCCTCTCGGTACGAAGGGGCGGCGCTGAGGCCCATTTGCTCGACCACTGGGCCGAGGCTTTCGAATTCTCCATGGGCCTTGGACCAGGCTTCGGTGAAGTAGACAAAGAGGTGGTTGGCGGTGAGGGGGTCTTCCAGGGCGCAGGTATCGACATCGAAGGGGCGTTCCGGAAAGAACAAGTTGCGGACAAATGCGTCTCCTTCTTCTCCGATCAGGTACCCGCCTTGTTGAAGGTGCCACATCATGCAACGTCCCACCCAGGCACCGCTGCCGAGGAGCTCTCCATAGGCCGGGCAATGACGGCTGGGGGATATGAGTTCATCACTGCCTTGCTCCGGGTCGAGGACATCTGCATCGTGGTGACCCAATTGTACCGCGATCAGGTCTGCGAGGCCTTCGGCCAAACAATGGAAAGAGGCAGTGGCTTGAACATGGAGAAAACGGTCGGGATGGCTTCGCACCAGCCAGTGAAGGTATTCGTGGGAGAACGTCCCCTCGACGGAGAAGTGGCCGGGGCCCGGGTTGCTGTTCAAGAAGATGGCTCGCTCGCCCGTAAACGCACCACTTAATGCCGAAAGCCGAGCGTCGGCGCTCAATCCTTCATCGGCGGCGATATAGAGTTCTTGAGGGAGCAGATAAATACGGTACGGGGTGACTTCATTCATCTGGAGGAGGCGTGTTTGGGCAGCGATGATGGGGTCGAAGCGCTGTGCGAGTTCCTCCGGGCTGGCCAGATCGGAAGGTATGGATTTCAGCCAAATCAGGCTGATATCGGCATTCTCAGAACGGTAGCGTTCTCCGGAGTAGCTGAGGGTGATCTCGCCGAGGGCCTGAAGGTCATCGGCTCGATTCCCGATCAACGCTTTTTCGATTTCCACCATGGTCTCGTTGGTGTGCCGACCTACAGATGGGGCCTGACCGGACTGAGAAATGCCAAAGAAGGAGGCGGGCTCGAAGCCAGAGAAGGGCTGATCGTTGAGGCGCCACGCGAGTCGAAAGGAAATGGGGTCTTGGCAGGTTTCGGCGAAGCAATACGCTTGTTTGCTGTTTCCTGAGCGGCATTGGGTCTCGTTGGGTCCCGGCGTTTCTTCTTCATCCACGCACCACGAGAGCCCCGGTGGGATTTCGAATTCATCAGATGGGCTGCTGGGTGTTCCACGTTGGTAGAGCAGAACGCGGGTTGTGACGATCCGTTCACCCTTCTCCGTTCGATAGACGATGAAGGATTCATAGGGTTCGGTGCGGGGCTCAAGGGCTTGGGCGACGTCCCGCTTCGTTTCGATACCGAATTCTAGGCTCTCTACGCCCCCTTTGCCCCCTAAGGTCGTGATGTTGTACCAGCTGTCTTTGTTCCAGTCCGCATGCCATGCCTCGAAGGGAACCTTGGGCAGTTCGAAGCTCGGGTACTGTATGGCGTATTTTCCGCCCCGCCATCCGGTGGCAACGAGCTCGGGCATGGGGTCTTCTTCGAGAAGGACCCGAAGCGTGTACTTGGTGGTGAGGTCTGGGTATTCAAGAAGAATCTCCACGAATTCTTCGTGCGGCTCGTCGCTCGGGTCCAGCGTCAGTGCTTTTTCCGCGTCCACCCCGAGCGGGATTTCGACCTCATTCCCCACCGGTTCACCGGCTTCGATGCCGAGGGTCAGCCATCCGTCTCGTCGCCAGTTCGCCGTCCAGGACATGGGTACGTGGGGCTCTGGCCAGCTGAGTCTCGCCGCGTGGGGTGGATGGAGGCCACCTCTGAGGCCGGTCAAGGTTATCGTATCGTCGTAGGACTTTTTGTCGTCGCTGGGCGTGTCTTCGGTCGGGGTTGGAAGTTGGATGATGTCTTTGGTGACCAGGTATTGGATGGCCCTCACAAATTCAGCATCGTCGATGTTTTTTGCGCCCCAAAACGAGGCGACGTCTTGGACCCACGGTGGAATGCGCCCATCTTTGGATTCGGCCTCGCGGTTTTGTTCTTCTTCTGATGTGTCTTTTTCGGGCAAGACGACAATCCCTTCTTCGATGAGATACTCGATGCCATCAAAGAACGTTTGATCGTCGATTTGGTCCTCTGCCCACCAGTTTGCGTTGTCTCTCAGCCACTCTGGAAGCTTGGCCGTGTCATCGGGGGCACTCTCTTGCAAGTCCCCTTCTGGCAGAGGAAATTGGACGGGCTGAACGCTTGCGGCATGAGCCCCTACATCGAGGCGGGGCGGTGGCCCGCCGGGCTCTCCGACGGCCCCTTCGCCCGAGAAGAGGCTCAAGACTTCGGCTTCGGTCAAAACGCCGCGGTAGACTCTGAGCTCATCGACAATGCCATGAAACTTGCCTTCGGCAGGGCTGCTGCTGGCGCCCTTGACGTGCATACTGTGGTTTCCAGAACCCACCAAGAAGATGGGCCAACGCCCTTCCTTTTTGACTTCGATGGGTCCGACAGCTTGCCCGTTCGTGTATATGTCGACTCGGTCTTGGCCATCCCAAGTGACAGCGATGTGCACCCACCCGTCGGTTCCGAGGTGGAAGGGCGATGTGGTGCGGGCCTCGAGAATTTGCCCCTCGTCGCCGCGGAGCTCAAAACGGAGATGGTTTTGGGGCTCGAGTGCCAGCCCCCAACCGCGGCCGAAAAAGACCTCTTCAAACTGCACGAAACCACTGATGTTTCCCACGACGTATTCCGGTTCCGAGATCTCTTTTTGGGGGCCAATCCACATCGAAAGAGAAAACGGTTCAAGGGAAGTCTCAAAGAGGATCGGCGGCTCGGCGTCCGCGCTGGACCAACCCTCTCCCGAGAGTCCGGTTCCGAAACGCCCAGGCCCGGACTCACTGATGGGGCCCCTCTGTGAGTTGAGATCGTGACCGTACGGGCTTTCATCTCGGCGGGGTCTTTCGAAAGGGTAGTAGGCGACAAGTCCTTTGTGGATCGCCTCAAGTTCCAGGGATGTCTCTTCGTCGTGGGTGAGGTCGACCAACACCAGTTGCCCCACGGACTCCACGAGTCCAGCAGGGCCAGGAGGTTCGAGTGTTGTGCAGACCACAGCCTCTTGGGTCCCATGGGCCTCGATACTCAGCGGACCCGAGGGCGTTACGGTGAGCTTATCAGTGGTTTGGTCCTCTTTGGTCTGCACCCGGAGCGCCCATTCGAGGTTTGTGCTGCTGGTGTTGTGTACGGTCAGATCGCGACAGGAATTGGCGGGGAGTTTTAGGCGTCGGTGCAACGCTTCCGCAACGTGGAGGCCGTCTTTCGCGACCCACTTGAGGGTCCTCGAGGCCGTGTACGTTTCGCCATCGGCGACGGGCAGGTCAAAAAGGACCTCCAACTCCAGGGCTTCAGGTCCAGAAGAGAGCAACTTCGGGGCGTCTTTTGAGAGGCAAAAAAAGTACGACAGAGCGGCTGGATAGTCGTAACCTGCCCCGGTTGTCGTGCCACCGCTCGAGGACCAAAACACTTCTTTTTCATGGTCCGAGTGAATTTTGGCCGAGACCTTTGCATCAAACGGTTTTTGGGTATGGTGCTCGATGCGGATACTGCGGCAGGTATCGAGGTCGGGATCTTGGAAATCTCGATGATGAAACACGATGGGTTCGGTCCGCGTTTCGGTGGAGCGGTAGAGGCCGCCGGTTTCTTGGAGTAGGTTTGGGGTCGTGGGCGCGGCGATCTTCAGATCGAGCTCGGTCGAAACCTGGCCGCCAGCGTCGCCCAGGGTCACAAACTGGAGGGTTTGGCGCTGGTGGCCGGACCACAGTTGGCCGATACGATCGGCATCGGGTTCGACCGACACGGTGACGGACTCATGGGGCTCGAGAACCCCTCGCGGCGGAGATACGTCGACGATCTTTTGGTCCCAGCGGGTGGACGGATGCGCGTCAGAAAAGATGCGACTTCGCCACATGAGCGGGATATCGAGGGTGTTTGTGAGAACGTATGATTGGGCTTGGGCGTGGATTTCTCCGTTTTCGGTCCGTTCGATTCTGACGGTGGGGTTGCCGTCTTGGGCCTCCAGCGTGAGTCCCGATGGTCTTGTGGGGTGCTCGTGCGTCCCAAACCATGGAATGGTGCCATTCCATGCGCCGACAAAAGGGGCGGTGCTGGCCATGGCTCTTTGGCAGTCGAAAGCTTTGTTTATTCCCGCGGAACTGAAAGAGACCGTGCGGTCTGGGCTGGAAAAGAACGGGATCCGGTCCACAGGTTCTTCGAAAGGGGTGGATAGAATCCGCCCCCGACTGGCGGTCAGGTCTTGGCCACCGTCCCGGATCCCCATCAGGGTCGAGTACCGTCGTCCGTTCGCATCGGACGTGTAGTTGATGGCATAGGGGAAGATGCGGTCTTCATTCGCGATGCTGCGGTGTGCAGTTCGGCATCCCAAGGTTTTGCCAAGCCCGCGGGCGAACGCGGGTGTCCGTATGGCATCTTGGCTCAGGACCACAATGTTGCCCGCCTGATCCCAATCAAGGGCACCGCTCACCACATTTGGGGTCGTGGACTCGCTGACCACCACAACCGCCAAGTCCGCCTCCTCGCTTTGGTACCGGTCGTGGATGGCCGCGCCCCCCCCGGCCAATAGGGCCTCCATGGCTTGCCGGGCACTGCCTCGCTCCAACGCAGCCGGGGCCTCGCCAGCGTAGGTCAGCTCGAAGCGTACGGGGACCTGGCTGTTCCAGAACGTCTGGTTTGCGTGGCTCAAAAGCGTTTCGCTCGTGGTTTGAAGGATGTCTGGGCCACCCGAGCGGCCCTCGGTCAGCTCTTTTTGGGCCGAAGGCGTGTAAAATACCGCAACCTCGATCGGTGTGGCACCTTCGGGAACGGTATCATGGGGTTTGACCTCGACGGCCACCAGGGCGACCCTTTGAGAGAACAACAGATCCGGCCATGCATTCAGGTCCTCCGACCCTTCGACAAAAGCGTACACCTGGCGTCCTTCAATTGCGTCTCGTCCGTTAAAAGCGATGCTGTAATCTCCGGTCTTCTCACACAACTCGAGGGTGTGTTGGTTGAGGGCCTCTCGGTTGAGTACCATCAGCTGCGCCACGTTCAGCGCGGCTGCCGGCAACTGGATGATCCGGGTGCACGCCCAGCCGGTTTCCCAAGAGGCGTGAAATGCCTCCGGTGAGCGCCTCCCTTCGACCTTGGGCTGTGGGAGCATCGGCAAGGGATTTTGGTCGGCCGCCCAACGGGTGAAGGACAGCGGTTCGGCGCTTGCGAGGGCCACTGCGTAGCGCGCTTCGGACTCGGGTGCGTCCCCGGCACTTTCTGAAGCGCGATGTTGGATTCGGGGAATGAGTGCGTATCCGGCCCGAAAGCTCTTGTGAAAGTCGTCGTGCGCACCTTTTTTTCGAACGGCGTAATGGGGATCGGCTACGACGTCTGGGTTGATGTTCGCGGCGAACAGGGATCCCAGGTCGGGGTCTACGAACGGAACTTCGGATGCGCACTCGGCGATACGGTATTTTTCGGCCTCGCTCGGTTTGGCAAGGACCTTCGAACTCACCTGACTGGCGTCGAATCGATAAACCTCGTAACAAGGCAAGTCTTCGGAACCCAAGTTCTGGTCCGCAGGATCGGTGAGAAAATAGACGGCTGCGGAGGCAAGCACCACGGGGACCTCGGTTTCTTCGGACGCCTCAATCGGCAAAGGTTCGATGCGACCGGTGGTGATGGCTTCTTGATGCCGGCTGAGAAGCGAAAGGTGGACGCCGTTTTTGGGGGTGAAAAATGTGGGACTGTTCGCGTCGACAAACGCGAAGTGTTTGGCCCACTTAGAGACCGCGTCGGGCCCAACAAGCCCCGCACCCACCGCCAGTGCGCCAAAATCGCTTTCACGAATCTTCCCGGTTCGCATCATGTGGTGGATGCGGGCTTCCGTGAGGCTTGACGTTCTTGCCAGATAGGGCAGATGGCCGCCGGCCTCCGTGTTGATGAAGCGGCGCAACCACCGCACGTTGTCTTCCATTTGACCGCGACTGAGGTCGGGCTCGGGTTCGGCCAAATAAAAGGACAAATCGACTGGATCGCGATCGGCCAGGGACAACGCATCATGTTCGTAGTCGACCGGGCGGTCCTGCGACCAGAGGAGCCGAAACTCAAGCGCTTCGGGGCTCCAGTACGCGGGCGCCGCCGGATTGTTCATGGCAATGAAGTCAAGGCCATAGGTGTCGTAAATGCGGTCCCGATCCATGGGGTCCACTTCGAGCGAGAAGGCGTGACGGAGAATGGCTTGCTGCCACTGAGTTCTGACATCGTCCACCCGTGAGGCCGACGAGATGGGTTTGGAATCGTTGCTGAATCCTCCGCTGGCGGCATAGCGGCTCTCGGGCGTTCTTGGGTTGAGGCGACCCAAGGTGAAAGGATATGCGGTTGCCTTTGGATGTTGCAGGGTGTCGATGAGGCGCACCAGCTCGAAATCGATGTCTGGATAGGTCAAGAGGGGCAGCAAGAGCGCCGGATCCGGCCCGCCGGTGCGTTCGGTGAGGAGCACAGCGAAACGTTCGCTCATCGTGTTGCAGTCGGCCCCAAAGAAGCTCTCAAGCGTTTGTCCGTCATGGAGGAGACGCGGGAGGTCTTGGCTACACAGGTCTTTGAGGCGACCGACAGTCCGAAGGAGGTTTGATGCGAACTCGGACTGTGCTCTTTCTGCCCAATGACGCGTGTCCCATTGCTGGGTGTCGGGGCTGGAAGTGGCGTATTCCTGGAAAATGTCGACCAAAAATTCGATGAGCGTCAGCCTTCCGACAAGCGTGTCAAACTTGTAAGCTTCCGCTTTTGGGTGGTCGGACGCAAAGAGCGAAAACAGGGTATTGACGTAGGCGGCATGGAGACGCGCATCGGCCATGGCAAGGTGCTCTTGGTCAGGCCTGCGCATGTGGGTTCCGAGGATGGAACCCGCGTCAATGCCAAATAGGCCGGCTGGATTTTCGGCAATGCGTATCAGCGCGGCCTCTTTGAGGCTGGCTTTTGGCGAACGCAGGACGCGCTGAAAGCCGTTCCACGCAAGTTCCTCTTGCCGCGGGTCAAAGGACGCTGCCGCGCGGCGTAAAAGAACCATGCGGGCATCTTCGAGCAAACCACCCGCCTCTACACTGGGGGCGGGGCGGTTTTCCTCCAAGGCGGTGAGCAGTTCGGTTGCTCTTTTGGCGTGAAACAGCGTTCCGGCCTCCAGATCAAAGAGTGTATAGAGCACGGAGGCTTCAACCCGGTCGGACCAGCTTGGAATGGGCGTTCGTCCTTCATGTTTGTAGGGGGTTGGATAGCCAAAGGCGGAACCAGAAGAGTTTGGGACGGATTCCCAAAACGTGCTCGCTATCCCCCTTTCGAGGGCATGGCGGTCGTGCCGGATGGTGCTGGCCTGAAAGATATCCTCGATCTGCCCGCCCACGAGATGAAAGAAAAAGGCATACACGTTGGTTTTGAGGGACAACGAAGAAAACCGCGGAAGTGAATCGGTATCTTTGGGATTGCGAGGCGTTTCGCCTCGGCGAGCATCCGCCAAGGCCTCGGGCCAACCGGAGCCCTCTACGTAGAGTCCATTTTCGGCGTCCCAGTAGAGCTTCTTGAGCGCAAAGCTTACACGCTGCATCGTCCGGGTGATCTGCCGGCGCCGCGCCTTGTCCGGATCGATTCGAAGAACATACTGACCGAGGGCGTACAGCGCCAGCATTTGGGGCCCGGTTTGGTAGTAGCGAGCCAACGGCGCGCCGGTCCGGCTGTTGACGGCGTAAGCGAACTGCACATAGGTCGACTCACCGAGTTTTTCGGTCCGCAGCGTAGACAACAGGCCATCAACGAGGCGCGCGCTTTCTTTGCGGTCGCTTTGACTCAGGGCAGCCAGTGCCGCCCAAGCTTGGTCCTCGAGGTAGGTTACGCTCAGCGTGTCTTGTGCGGGGGCTTTTTTGCAGCAGACGCTGGGAAGCTCGGAATCGCCTTCGTGGCATACGGCCTCGATGGGGAGGGAAGGCTCTTCGCAGCCACCTTCGAAGCGGGCTACGCAGCGGCCACCGCGAAGGGTACAAGCCGACTGGGCCGTCAGCGGAATCTGCTCGGAAACGACCAAGCTCCCCGGTCGAAACTGCCACTGTGCGACCTCCGTGGTTTCGATTTTTACGCTCGTCCCTCGGTCGACGAGGGCGATCTCATCCAACGCCAAAAAGCCCGCTTCAGGGATCGTGTGTTGGTGAAAGTACCATTCGCCACGTCGACCTTCGGCCCGGTATTGAACCGATTCGCCACTTTCTTCCAGCGTGGGCACCCCGCTGGTCGCGATGAACTCATCCGTGTAGGGGCGGGGTTCGCTGCCTTGCACCATGCCGACAAACTCGGGTGGAAGCCATTCGATGCTTCGATCCGTAGGGGTGACGTGGACCAGCCGAGCGACCGGGCGGCCCCCGGCCAGTTCGGGCCCATCGGCGTCGAGCCCGATTTTGGTCTCGAAGGTGAAGGAACGGTCGTCGTTCAGCGGTGTGCGCCCGAGGACCCACTCATCTTCGTCCAGCACCACCGAGATGAGCACGTAGACGTCTTCGTACACTGAGGGAAGGGGCCCAATGGTTCCGGTGGCCGACACGCTTATGTCTTTGAAGCCCAGGTACCCGAGCAAGAACCAACCATCCTTTCTCGTCATGCGCATCTCGAGGCTCAGGTCGGTGACGTTCACCGGAGCGTGATTGAAGAGCCGGTACGGGTCGAAATTGGTACGCACCTCTTCGCCCGCTTCGCTGACGGTTTTGACCTGGTAGTTGAAGGCCAACGGCCTCACGAATTCTTCTAAGCCTCCGTCCGGTGAAAAATTAAACCCGCGAAGCGCCGATTCTTCATTGAACAAAAAGACGCCGAGGTCTTCGTGGGCCTCGCCGAGGGCCACTTTGCCCCAGGCGGGCTCGCCTTGAAGGTCGGTTCCGTCGGACTCGATGGTGAGCTTTTTCGGTGTGTCCTCGGTGACGCTGCTCGTTTTGATCTTGGTCCACAAAAAAGAAAGTGCCTTGCGATCTTCCTTGACCAAAAACGGGGTGCGCTTGCTCGGCGGCGCCTCGGTGGATGACACATCGTGCACATAGTTTTTGAGCGGTCGGTCGTGGTGGTTTTCTTGCGCCTCTAAGTAGTCGTGCACGTCGATAAACCAGATGGCTGCCGTGGCCGAAGGCAACCGGGTCATCAAGTTATGAATGTTGATGGTCGAGTAGGGTGCACCGTGCTCTTCTACGAAAGTTTGCATTGCGGACCAGAGGGTCTTGGCCTCTGACGAGAAGACGGCGGCCTCCCTCGGGTAGACCTCGCCGAGTTCGTCTCGGAAGCGGAGCAGGCCCAAGATGAGCCCGGTGGTTGCTTCGAGGTGATACAGTCGCTCTTGGTCTTCGCTTTTTTCGATGTAGGGGTCCTTGAAGCTCTTCGAAAAATAAAAGGCGCCGTGGTACTTCTTCTGACGGAATTCGAGGTCGTCGCTGACAAAAGTATCGATGGTCCACTGCAGGCACCTGGCGAGTTTTTGCTGCTGTGGTTTGGGAAGGCTTGGGTAGTCTACCGACAAGGATAGCCAAGTACAGTTGTCGATGGCCGTGTGTTCGCTACGCACAAATGCGCCGCGGTCGTCAAAATAGCCGCCGGTATGAACACGACCCTCATCCTCGTTCCAAAGAACGGAGAAAATAGCGTCTCGTTGATGGTTCCGCCAGCGGGTGAGCTCTTCAAGGGAGAGGATCTCGGGCCTATCTTGGAGCGCTTGCCCCTGAGTGATGGTCGTCCAGTGTTTGATGGCGTGATTGAGGACACTTAAGGTGTCGAGGCTGTGCTCGGTGACGATGTTTTGGGCCCGAGCCTCTTCCTTGAGCTTCGAAAACAAAGGCCCGTCATTTTCGGAAAGAACGTAGGTCTGGACGCTGGATTCGATGCGCTCTCCTTTATGGGGGCCATCGGTATGTCGATAGAAACTTCGAAGGATGGGGTTTTTGTCGGCGAGCAGTTGATCGTATCCGATGATGTCGAGAATATCGTAGTAGGCGAGATGAATGGGTTTGGGGCCACCGATGCGCAAGCTTTCGGCCTGGCTTGATCCTGCTTCTTGGGCCAAACCAAGGCGTTCTGGCGTTTCGGCATTTTGGAGACCGACAGTGGTATACCCAGCGGTGACCAGCCATCTGGCGTTCAGATCTTCGGTCAGGCCTTCGGCCACGGTGTCCCGTAGACCGAGAAGGCCTTGAAGGTAACACCGCGCGAGGGCCTGGCGCCTTTCGGGTGGCAAGGAGGTGGCCAGTGCGGACGCCAAAAAGTCGCCAAGTCCTCGGACGACCCACGCGTTGGCACCGGTCACCCGCCGGGCGTCTTGCCAATCATCCTGAATGGTGTTTCGCGAAAAGGGCCAGCCGTAGAGGGTCTTTTGTGCCCCTTGTCCGCGGAACTCGGCCTCTTGGCACATGGTCTCGGCGATTTGAATGGCGCGCGAATCTCCCAGTCTTGCATATTGGGCGATGGCGATGCCTTGGGTGTAGGCCCATACCCGTCCGAATTCCGCCAAATGGAGGCTGTCTGGATCCCCCTCGACTGCGAGGTACTCGCGTTGGAGGCCAAGGTCTGGGTCGTACAGAGCGTCCAGAATGGCTTTTGCTTTTTGTCGATTCCCCTCGGCATTGCCGGTGATGACATCGATTGGAGAGGGCCTATGGTGTTCGGCCGTGGCGAGCGCTTGGGGCTCGGACTCGACATCAGCCGGAGCGAGGGCTGCTGCCGGTGGGTTGGCGCCTTCGGGCGAGACTGTTGCCAAGGCTTGGCCTTGTGGCAGCGATTGAAGGCCCGTGGCCGCTGCCCAAAAACTCTGGGCGCCGTTTAAGGTGTGGGGGTCCGGTAGGTATTTGGAAAGTGGGCTGGTGCGGCCGCCCCGGTGCACAACGTAGGTATTCGCGGTGCGGCAGCCCGAAGCCAAAACACCGTATTGATCGACGCACTCGACCTTGGCCGCAAAGGGTCGATGGGCGGATATTTCGCGCGGGGGTGTAAGCACGATGTGGGTTTGCTCTTGGACCTTTTGGCCCGAAACTGTCGCGCGGGCGGTCAGAACGCCCGAGGTTGAGGACGCGGGGCTGGATTGTTTGACCCACGCCGCGAGCAGAAGGTTCTGGGAGCTTGCAAGGTGGGGCACCCCGTACAAGCTCGAGGCTTTTGCGCCATGGGTGCTATGATGAATGGGCCTTGCGGGAAGAAGCTCAGGTTCTGGGTGCGCACCGTGGTTTCGAAGGTTGAGCACATGGTGCGTCCGGTCGTCGCTGGTTGCATTGCTGAGGACTTTGATAAGCCCGGTCGCCGCCGCTTGGGTTTCTGAGAGCGATGCCCTGGGAGCGTAGTAGAGGATGGACACTTCGTTGGCGTCGGTGATGGCCACTTTGGGCATGTAGCCTTTGGCCACGGGATCGCTGCTCTTAGTCCACGTTTTTCCACCGTCGTCCGACACGGTGAGGTGAATGGGGTTTTTTTCGGGAAGGTTGGGGTTGTCGCTTTTCCCTTTTTCGTAAGCGATGGCGATCCGCATTTGGTGGCTGGCCACGCTCGGGTGGGAGGGGCCCACCGGTCCGTGGCCTGGATGGGGTCCTTGTCCGCACCGGGTGTACTCGCCCGGTCTTTCGCACTGAAAGGCGTCCACGCGCGTGATGCGCCAGCCCTGAAGCGTTTCTTCAAGCTCGAGTCCCTCGGGCCCCAAAGCCGAAGGGGTCGTCACCGGAGTTTTTAGCCACGCGCCCTTTTTCCAGCCGAGTTCAACCGTGCGCTCCACGGACTCGATTTTGAGGTGGGCGCGCCCGTCGGTGCGGTCTATTCGGGGCACCTCGCGTATGGCTTGGCCCCGCACGGACCACGCGCCCTCCTGGAGCGGGCGCTGGGCGACCTGAATCGAGTCTTCTTCGGACCAGGTGCCGCCAAAAAGGAACTGATACCAATGTTGGGGGTGACCACGAAGATGGTCATAGGCGTAGAAGTCTCTTTGGCTTTGTTTGTGGTCCCCGAGGATCTGATCTTCGGCCTCGAGCTCATGCACGTTGGTTGGGATTTTTTGCGGGCATGCGTAGGCGTCTTTTTGCCATGTCTTTCGAAACCCCATCTGGAACCTGAAGAGGTCCTCTGCACACGCGTCTTCAGGGGCCCCGGCTCTGGTCATGGAGATCTCGGGGCCCAAGAAGGGGTAAAGATCGACGGCGCTTTGCCCCCGCCAGGTGTCATTGAGGTGGGGAAGATTGTCGAACATGCGCGTCCTGCGGGCGACGATGGTGATTGCGGTATCGCTGACGGTGAGCGCCGGATGCTCAACGAAGCTTTCTTCTACCCGCTCAAAGTAGGGGCCAAACGGGCTGAGACCACACTTTGAGTCATGACCATCGCAGCTGAGGTCGTCTCCTTTGGCTTCGATGCCCAGCGTGTAGTGGTCGAAGTACGACGAGGCACAGCAGCCGTCGCCTTCGTCGCAGGCTCGGTGGCTCGTGTGATGATACTTGACCGTTTGCTGATTGATCCATCGCTTGCGTTGGTCGAACACGTTTTTCAACCGACCGTCTTCATGGTGTTCACCCTCGAAGTTCTTGAGGTAGAATACTTTGTTGGCCTCGGCCCAGATCACGTGATGGTCGCCATTGCGATCGAAGGCGATGTCCAGATCGCGTTTGTACGCCGCGCCTTGTCGAAGCGTTTTAGGCTCCGAAAACTGGTGGCCGCCATCGTCGCTATCTTGGGCCAAGATTTGGCTTCCGCGCTCAATCTTAGATTGCTCAAGCCACAACACCACAACCCGTGACCCGTGGGCCGCGATGACGACTTCTGCGATTCTCCATTGGGGTCCAGAGGCGTGAAGGCCGCTCGACATGGGCACCCACGAGCTTCGTTTGCCATATGCGTTGCTTTGAAAATAGCGAATTTGGTCGATGTCGGATGACGCGAAAGGCTGTGCCAAAATGTACACCAGGTGGGCGGTTTGTTGTCCGTCGTTTTTACTGAATGCGGTCTCGGGTCGTGCGGCGAAAAACGCTTCGCGCGCGACGAGGCTCGGTGGCTCGAAGGCGCCGGGGGGCGGAGCGTCTTCGGTGAAATCACCGGCCCACGAGATGAGGCTCGAGCGTTCTGAGAGTTGCTCTTGGCCCTCGCGATCGGTCACGATGGCACGTACCGTAAAGGTACGGTCTTGATCCGGGGCTGGCGATTCCGTTTTGAACTCGGTGTCGGTTGTGTCTTGGGCTTTGGTTCCGTCGACGTACACCCGATAGAGAACCGCTGCTCCGCGCGGAAGCGGCGAGCCATCTGCCATCGCTTTTGGACGCTCCCACCCGAATGTGACACCTTCACCCGTGAACCACGCTTCGAGTCCCGCGGGTGGTCTGGTCGGTTGCGATGCAAAAAATGCCAGCCGACGTGTAAACTCCAGATTGAGCATCGATGGGTTGCGGGCACCGTCTGATGCCTGAAGCCGAAAGCGGTTGATGCCTTCCTCGAGCGACACGGTGCTCGAGAACGTGCCCTGTTTGAGTGAAAGCTTGCTCTCTTGTTGCGTCCGAAGGTTCAAAAGCGTGAGCGTGATCGGTTCTTGGCCGAAGACCTGTCCGGCCACGCGGTGGGTCTTGTTGTAGATCGTTTCTTTGAGCGGACTAAACAGACCAAGGCTTGGCCCCGCTGCCCCTGCCTTGTTGTTGACTCCATTCAGGGTGTCAAAGTTGTTGCTTCGGGCTGAGGGGACGCCGAGGGGGGTCTCGGTATGCGCCTGTATTTCCTCGGCATGGGTTACATCCGCTGCGTTCGGCGCGAGATCGCATGACTCAGGACGTTTTTCGCCTGCGTCCCATGACCAGGTTTTGGAATCGCAGGGGGAAGCGCCGGTGACCCAGTAGACCTGCCCGGGTTCAAGATGGGCTAAGGGGCTGACCGCGGTGAGGTGCTGGGTATTGGGCGACCATGCGTAGATTTGAAGCGAGGTGCGCTCATCGGGTGTGATGATTCGTTTGGGGCCTATGAAGTGGCCGATGCTGCCGATGTCCGTGTCCGGGCCGGGGGGGACAAGGTGGCGGGGATCTACGGGTACATCGCGGGGCCCTACGAAGACCCAGTAGCTCTGTCCGTGGGTGACTTTGTGCGTAGCCCTATAGGACTGAAGGATACGCCCGGTCTTCGCATCGTACGTTTGGTCGATGACAAAGAGGGCGCGTGAACCCTCGGGAACGGCCTCGATCCGCGCTTGTGCGTTCTCGCTCCCCTCTAATAGATGCCAGCCGGCGCCCAGCGCGCTCTGCGTTTGCCCTCGAGGTGCGCTGCTCTTTTCGGGTTCCGATGGACCTGTTGGACCAGAGCACGAGGCGCTGAGGCCAAGAACACCCAAAAAGACAAAAAAGAACCGATGTTTTTGCTGCACCCAGGGGCACCGCTGTTTGCTGCGAATCATGATTTTCTCCGAAGGTCGCCGCCGGGGCTCTTGAAAGGAGCGTGTTCTCAAAACCCTGGCATGGTTGCATGGAGCCAGGTGGTTTCGCCGGCCGCTTGGATTCTTGTCGAGTGCGCGCGTTGTCCGGGTAGAGGCGTTGTCCATCGTGCACCGCCCCGCCGGGCTAGGCCCCCTGGGGCGGTGGGATAAGACATGCGGAATAAGACGCTGTCAATCGATACGTCGCTTTTGACGCGCCGGAGCCGATAGCTTGCGGGTTTTGTGGTCGACCAACAGGCCGCATCCGATCCTGGAAGCCCTATGTTTCCGTCTAGAGTCTCTCTAAGTTGCTGAAACGCATAGAGGTTTATCCGTCGGCTTCCTTCGGCAACCTACGCGTCAGCGGTTGATGCGCAGAGCTTCAGTCACTGCTCATTCGGCCCTACGGGGCCCGGTCCGAAGTCACCGGCCACCCGTTTCCCCGCGCACCCTTACCGGTTCGGCTCAATGAGGGTGAGCTCCGGGAAAAGTGTCTTGCTTCGCGGCCACCCTGCCGCCGATCCCCAGGTCTTTGAGCATCGGTGCTAGAGGTTTTGGGACCAGCGGTCGAAGGTTTCTTGCATGCGGGCCACGCGTGTGAGGTCTGCCGCCAGATTGTTTTGTTCGCCCGGATCGCTTCGCAGGTTATACAAGTGGATTCCTTCGCAGTTTTGAAGCAACTTCCAATTGCCTTCGCGCACGGCCCACTCTTCGCCACAGCCATTGAAGTAGCCACCGGCCTTCTGGTGCCAGAAGAGGGGTCGTTGACTGAGCTGATGTTCTTGCCCTCGGAGCAGGGGGAGGAGGTTTTCGCCGTCGCGGCCGCTTGGACGTTGGCCTTTGGCGGCTGCCACCAGAGTAGGGAAGATATCTAAGGTGCTCACGGGGGTATCCACAACCTGATTTTTTGCAATGCCGCCATCAGGCCAGCTGATCAAGTAGGGTACCCGTATGCCCCCCTCGTCGAGCGAGAACTTGAAGCCGCTCAGCGGGCCGTTGTTCGCACAGTTGAATGCGCCTCCGCCGTTGTCTGCGGTGAATATGATGAGCGTGTTGTCATACAGACCGCTTGCGCGCAGAGACTCGATGATGTCGCCCACCGAATCGTCGAGGTACTCGAGGATGGAGAGAAGTCTCTGGCGCGCGTGGGTGTCGGTTTTACGGTTTTCGTGCCAAGCACGCGAATGGGTCTCGTAGTCGCCGTCGTTCGGGTCCCATTCAGGATAGTCCAGGCTTGGTGTGATACCGTATCTCGCCTTGTAGGGCGCGGGGGCCTGATAAATGGGGGTATGGACGGCATTAAATGCGATCTGAAGAAAGAAGGGTCTGTTGCGATGCTTGGTGATGAACTCAGAAGCTTCATCTGCGAAGACCCGTGTGATGTATCCAGAACGGCCAACTTCGCCTTCCCGGTTTCGCACCAAGGGCCGAACGATCTTCTCGTTGCTGGGGCTGTCTGAAGACCTGAGCTTAAAGTAGTCGTGGGAATGGTGGAAAAATCCAAAAAACTCGTCGAACCCATAGTCCATCGGGTTTCCTCGAACTCCCCCAGCATCGTGTACTTTTCCGATGTATCCCGTGGTGTACCCCTCTGCCTTCATGAAGCGTCCAAGTGTCGGTTCGCCGGGCACGGTTTGCCCCCTAGAATACCAAAAGACGCCAAAGTCTTGCTGGTAGCGGCCGGTCTGAATGCCGGTACGGGATGCATTACAAATGGAGGCGGTGGTGTACGCGTTGGTAAAGCGAGCTCCGCGTTGTGCCAAGGCATCCATGTTGGGTGTGCGGATGAAGCGCTGCCCGGTGCTGCCGCATTTGTTCTGGGAAGGGGGCTTTGATGTGCCTCTATAGGTACTCATTTCTCCGTAACCGAGGTCGTCCGCAACGATCAGGACCACATTGGGTGGACTGCTTGGGTCGAGTCCGTTTGAACCGCGTGTTTGGCGCGCCGCGGTATACCAGAAATTCTTGTAATGCCAGCCGTTCGATTTCAAAAACCACAGGCGAACGGCGACTCGACTACCATCTGTCGGTATGCCGCGGACGAGGACGGATGGGCGGCTCTGGTCTGTCGTCCAGCGGGTCTTGAACGAAAAACTGGGTGTCTCCACGTTCAGGTCCCACTCGAGGACATCATCGCCGTTCGCGCTCCATCTAAAAATCACATCCTCGCCCGGAAGCGTCGAACCAGGTGCTGGTGCGGTGAGGATGGGGCCTGACGCCGTTCCCGTCATGTTGAGTGCGCCGAGGCGCGAGACGTCAGCACTCGGGACGCTGCATCCCGAAACGGCAAAAAGAGACGCCACCGTGATCTGCCATGGGATGTCTTTTGACCAAGGATATAAATAAACATGCATGTTTGATAATCTCCTCAGAATCGATGATGACAAAGCACCCCAGCCCGTGCTTCGTGTGAAACCCTAGGCATGTCTAACGGGTAATGGTCACGGTTCTTCTTTTCTTATTGATCATGTTGCGGTCATCCACCACCGTGAGCGTGACCGTGTACTTTCCGTCCTTTTTGTACGTATGAACAACTTTTTCACCTTCGCTCGTTAGGCCGTCTCCAAAACTCCAGATATAGGAAACGATTTTTCCGACGGATGAGGACGCATCAAGACGGACCGTTTGTTTTGACCCTTCGGTGTGCCAATCGAATCGCCCCGACAGAGGTCCATCCGGGGGTTCCTCACCTACCGGCTTCTCAGTCGACGGAGCGCCCAGCGTCTTGGCTGACACCTCCTTGGTGTAGGGGGAGCTTTGTTGATCTCTTTTGGCCCGAATCCGGTACCAATACCTGGTCCCGGCACGCAGACCGCCGTTTCTGAAACTCTCCGCGTTTCTTTTTACCGTTGCGATACGTTTCCAGTCGCCGCGTTCGACTTTGCGCTCGATCTCAAAGTTAGACTCGCGGCGCGCGTTGTCCTTCCATCGCAAGCGAATCGATGCGCGCGACAGGACCGTCGCTGAAAGGCGTGATGGTGCCAGAAGAACCGGTTCAGAAGAGGGCGTGTCTTCCTTCGCTGCTCGACTGTCTCGAAATGAGGCTACAAGATCAGCTGTCAGAATCATGGACCTTGCAGTGTCCGCGGATTTTCGAGCATCCTTTTTGTGGTCTATGCCGGTCGCGAAGGCGCCATAAAGGACTTTTGGGTTCGAAAAGTAGTTGATGTAATCCGCTCGAGCACAGGGGTAGGACATGATTGTTCGGAATCCGGTGTCATTGCGGGAACATCGTCGGTGCCCATAGGCGTAGGGATGGACGCCGGGTCTTTTTGTGTTCTCGCGATTGTGTACGTTCCCGAGGTTGTGTCCAATCTCGTGAGCAAGCGTATGATGGTCTAGGCACTCGGCGTTCACCACGCTGAAGCCAAACGACGCGAATGACTTGAGCTTTTCGGTCATGACGTAGCCAAGGCCACAGGATCTGTTGTCGTCTACGACCAGCGAGACCAAGTCGGCTCCATATTTGTCACGCCAAGAATGTACCGCCGTCATATATTTGTCATTCTTGGCCTGCAATCGTTCCAGATCTGTGCCCATTCCGGATTCGCGGTATTCAATCTCTGCCATATGCACAAGCTTGAGTCTTATCGGAACCTTGCTGTTGACATAAGCCTGGTTGGCGGATGCCATCGCGTTTTTGATGCGCGCCTCAATGCTGGAGCGCCCGTTTATGTTTCGAGCCTTGGGGGTGTAGAGGACCATGACGTCGATCCTGATTGCATCTTTGGTTTGCGAGGCTGTGCGTACGCGCTGGGGGGTATCTTGGGTGCCGATGTTCGATTCCTCGAGAACTGCACCCCCCTTGCGGGCCAACATGGACGCGTCCACCGAAATCGAGGCGCATCCTGATGGAGCCGCGTTCTGATCGACCTTACAAAGCACTTGACCGCGCCTCTGTTGGATGATCCGAAAACGCTTCTCACCAAAGAGGATATGGCCGGTGATCGTACCTCCTTGCTGCCTCAGGGCGACGGTACTCCCTGGATAGCCTTGGACCTCACCGATCCAACCCCGACCTTCCCCAACGCTTCGGTGTTGCACCGAAGCCAAAATACTTTCCCCATCGAATAGTTTGATCGACATGTGGTCCTTCACCAAAAGATGAGGCCGTACGCGAATGGGGCGCACGAATTTCTGGTCGCAATAACGCGGCACATCCACAACGCCATCGAGGGGTGAACGTTCGACGGACAGCTCCTCCAAAGAGGAGTCTTCAGTGCCGTAGCAGCTTGTTAAGATGAAAAGACTGCATGCGCCCCAGAGGTGCTTTTGCAGCCGGTTGCGATTTTCCGCCATATCGTTGCTCCTTGTCATAGCCTGCTAAGGGTTGGGGGAGAAGTCCTTGTTGGTGCTGAGTACGAGCGCATCCCAATGTACGCCTTCTTCTTGAGACTTCACGCGAAGACGCCAGCTCCCGGCCTCGGTGGTGAAGGGACGGTCGGCAGAGGCCCATCGGTATTCTCCATCGCCGGTGACGCTGACGCCGACGCTGTTGGTGGTGGGTGCGCTGCCATGAAATTCAAGGTCCACGGTGTTGCTCTTTTCGTTGGGACCTTTGATGCGAACCCATGCATAGAGCACAAGCTCCACCTCCGTTGTGGTGATGTGGTAGTCGGCAAAAGCGGGGTGCTCTTCTGTTGCCAGACTGCGTAGCGCCTGCCCGCGCTGGGCATCTTGATCGTCTACTTGTTCGGCGGTGCCGAACAGGTAACTGTAGTCTTCAGCCTCGAATGAAAGCAGGCTGTCCTGTAAAGTAAAGCTTTGGCCCTCGCCATCCTTCACATACCGAACGACAACGCGGTCGTTTGCGCTTCGCTCTCGGTCGTTTGCGGTCAATTGCAAGACGTATAGGCCCATCTGTTTGAAGTGAACGTCTGTTTTGAGACTGTTGGGCGCGGACCACATGATGTCACCTGGGCCGCTCAACTTAGCCCACCGTGTTGTCAACATCATGCCCATCGGTCGATTGTCATCGTCTACGATTCCCGAAAGGGCGAGGTCTTCGTCAGGGTACACAAGCACACGGTCTGGCCCCGCGCTCACCGTGGGAGGAATGTTGTCATCGGTTAGCTTCGTGCCATACTCAAAGGCCCCCAGATCTGGAGTCTTGCCTGTCGTCGTAGACCCGGAAAAATCGAAGATGAGCGTTTTTGCATCGGTGAAGGTACCGAGACCCACGTCGATGCTTGGGCTGCCAGCTCGGAGTTCGTAAGTCTTGGGATCGTATCCCGGCTCCGCATCAATGAAGTTATTGGAGCCCGCAATCGCATTTGAGGTCGTATCTCGGGCATAGAGTGAATAGTCCACCTGTCCATTTCGAGTGACATGTTTGATACTGTTTTGTGATTGATCCACCACAATGCTGTTGAGCACGATGGTATGGTTTCCGCCGGTGATGCCGACTTTCCCACCCACAATCGTGTTATTGACAATGTATAGAGGCTCATCCATCGCGGAGGCCCCCTGGAGGTTTTCGATGGTGTTCATTTCTGTCATACACCCGATGCCTGCTTCTTGACTATCGACGATGAGATTGTGGAATAGGCGTAGGGTTCGCGTATTGTCGTTCCTCCCTGCTCTCTCGTCGATGAACTGGATGCCATCTTCGCCCGAGCCCCGGATGTCGTTGTGATGAATGTTGTAGACCAGGTTGGGAGCGCCGTTAGAGCGCCTATAAAGACGCACTTCGATGCCATCGTCGTCAGCGTTGAAAAAGGTGTTGTGTAAGATGTCAATAAATGCGTCTTTGACTGTCGGTCTGGCATCAACGTCAATGCCGTCATCGCCGGCGTCTGTGAACGTATTGCAGACTGCCGTGCCATAGCCAGTGCTCTCGAAACTCAATTGGTCGACACCATTTTCAAATCGAACGTGGGCCACTGTAATATGATCGCGAGCGACGATCGGTTTTCCTCCTCCCTTGATACTAAAGCCAATGAATTCGACGAGGCCGCTCCCCGGCTCTGTTTCGAAATGATTCCGACCCTCGATGACCGTATCTCGGATGTGCGTCTCTTGGCCGTCCACAAGGAAGCGGGAAGCAATCGTCACACTGACAGGAATCTTGAGCCCGCTGCTCTGGTATCGGCCTTCGGCAAGGAGGATAACGTCGCCGGACTTGGCCACGCTCAACGCAGCAGCGATTGTGGCGTATTCTTCTGGGACTTCAAGGACTCGATTGCCTCCCGCTTTGTAGCGCTCCGTTCCGAGGTAATTCTCTGGCGAAAACGCGCATGGCAGGTCTTTTTCGATGGGAGTCGTCGAACAGGCTCCGCAGTCCGCGGCGCAGCTTTGGCAGTCTTCTGTAATGTGGCATAGATCGTCTCCGCATTCTTGTTCACATGCCCCGCAGTCGAGTGTCGTGTCGCAATGACCCTCGACCTGGCCGCAGCTCAAGGCGCGCATATCGCAGCTTGGAGCCTTGCATGCTTGCTGGGTTGTGACTCCGTTGTCTTTTGGTGGGTTAACCTCTGGTTGAGAGTCGCTTTCTTCAGGTAATTCTTCCGGAGCATCTTCCATCGGTAGCTTGGGAAATTGTGATTCTGGAGCCTGTGGCCACGATGCCGGTTTGTCTATTTCTTCAGCGGTCGTATCATTTTCCTCGAAGGATGCATTCAACGGGTGGTCCGCCGGGGACAGCTTTGAGATTTTCGAGTGGCAGCCTATCCAGGAAAGGGCGACGACTGCATACAGGGTGCGCAGAAGGAGGATAGAGCGCATGGTGGTCGTGGGTTCGGCCGATGGGTGAGGCATGATGCCCTGCGTATGCACACGCTGGGCCCATTTTTGATGGCGGGACAATCCATCTTGGGATGAGCCGCTAAGTGGTTGAACCAAAGGATCAAAACGGATTTTTGTGTGAGCTCAGCGCCGTTGATGGATGATTGGGGCTCCGTGGTTGGCGGTCAGTCTCGGTATCACCATGGAGCCTGCACCCAGGCACGGTTTGTTGGCTAAGCTCTCTGAGTTGCACACGGTTGCGGCCAACTCGCGTGTTTGACTTCGCCCCCGTTTGCGGTGGCATGTCGAACCACCAGGTGGCCGATGGTTTTTGGCTATTCTTTCTCGCGAAGGCCGTGGGCGTCGAGAAGCTTCCGCAAATGGCCTCGATTGATCCCTGCGTGGGTCGCAGCTCGTGTGATGTTGCCTCCATTTTGCTTAAAGACCGCAGCGAGATACCTACGCTCAAACGACACCACCCAGCGCTCTTTTGCTTCCTTAAAGGGCAGGTGGACATCCACCACGTCAAAGGGAGGGAGCGCCTGGGTCCCTAGCCACAGGGCAAGACTCTCGAATGCCTTATCTTGGCTCCCGCTCAGAACCCACGAGCGCTCCAAAAGGTTTCGTAGCTCGCGAACGTTTCCCGGCCAATTGTGCGAACGGAGGCGCTCGAGGTTTTTCCCGTCAATAGGCCCGGGCTCGAACCCACTTCCTTCATAGAACTTCTTTATCAATGCGGGAAGGTCGTCGAGCCGGTAGCGTAAAGGAGGGAGCGCGATATGAACCACTGCAAGTCTATGAAACAAATCGAAACGAAATCGTTCCGCAGACACCATGGCGTTCAAGTCCCGGTGGGTTGCAGCGACAACTCGGGTGTTTACAGTCACGGGAGTGTCGCAACCCACCGGGGTGATTGTGTGATCCTCGAGGGCTCGCAGCAACTTGGCCTGGCATGAAGCCGGAAGCTCGCCGATCTCATCGAGAAACAATGTACCTCCGTCGGCAGAGGCGAATGCACCCTTTCGATCCGCCATGGCTCCAGTAAATGCACCGGCCCGATGTCCGAAAATCTGGGACTCAATGAGGTCCTCGTTCATGGCGCTGCAGTCCAATACAACGAAGGGGGACGAAGCTCGGTTCGAATGGTCATGGAGCGCACGGGCCACAAGTTCTTTCCCGGTCCCTGACTCTCCCTCGATAAGGACTGTGGCATCCGTTGGCGCTGTCAATTCCAGGACTGAGAACACTTCTCTTATCAGGAGACTATCTCCCACCAGTCCCCCAAAGCGGTCACGATCGCTGGGAGGAAGCGTCGGCTGGATGTTCGGAAGAACACGGATGGTTGTATCCCCTAAGCGCACCCTTGGCGCATTGGGGTAGATGGCCTCAGATATCCGGGCACCGTTCACAAGGGTCCCGTTGCGACTTTGTAGATCAGTGATCTGCAGCCCGCTTTCAACAATGCGAAACTCAACGTGACGACTGGAGACTTTAGGGTCCTCTAAGACCAGATCACATTGTTCATCGGCCCCAACGACGATTGGACGCATGCCGATCGCAATACATTGACCTTGACTCGCCCCCTCAACAACCTCGCATAGGAGACTTCGAGCCGGAGTTCGGTGGGCCGTGTTGCTGGTCGCAAATCCGGTCTCAGAGACAGTCTCGCGGAGCCCATTGTTCATCGGACCAAGTATAACATTCATCGTTTCGCCGCCCATGCCAAGTACACCTGCATCCGACTACAAAACACGAATCATCTTGAAGAAGGCGACATTGTTCTACATATGCTTCTGATCGAGTGTTCTCCTCGGAGAGTTCTTAAAGAGGTGTTTCGTATAGGTTTTGGTCGAGTTTCCGAGTGGCCACGTTGATTTCGGAGGCCTTTTTACGAGTATGCTACGATCCCCTAGAATGCCAGAGCCAGCACCTGAGGTACCCGGCTTCGATTTCGTTAGTAGACTCAGCTCTGGTGGAATGGGCGACGTTCTTCTGGCGAGGCGCAGGGGTGCGCATGGCTTCCAAAAACTGGTTGCCATCAAGACGATACGAAAGGATCGTCTTCGGCAGCCCGAGCTTCGGGTTATGTTTCTTGACGAGGCTCGGCTGATGGCCCGTCTCGACCACCCCGCGATTGCGCAAGTCTACGACTTCGGCGAAGCCAACAACATGCTCTACATGGCCATGGAGTACCTCTCGGGTCTTACGTTTGCGGACCTTATGAGGAAAAGGCACATCTTCTTGCCTCCGGTGGTGTGCGCGCGAATCATGGCCCAGGTCTGTTGGGCCTTACACGCGGTCCACGAGCTCAAAAGCCCCGAGGGCCGGCTGCTCAAGGTCGTTCATCGTGATATTAGCCCTGAAAACCTTATGCTGACCTTCTCGGGCAATGTCAAAATCCTCGACTTTGGGATTGCTCTTCGCCGCGATCGGGAGGCGCCGGTCACGGCCGTGGGTGTGCTTAAGGGCAAGCCAACCTACATGGCTCCGGAACAGCGCCAGGGGAATCGCGTCGATCGACGGGCCGATGTCTTCGCCGCCTCCCGCGTGCTCTATGAATTTCTCAATCCAAAAACCAAGTCTTCTTCGAAGGGCAAAGCTTCTGTGCCTCCGGCGCTCCAGAAGATTGTATCCAAGGGTTTGGCGTTCAAGCCTGATGATCGGTTTCAAGATGCGCGGGCCATGGCCATGGCCCTCGAACAGATCGTTCGTGCAGAGGGTGGGGAGTCTCTGCCCGCCTTTGTAGAAAGGACTCTGCAAAAAGATCGGGAGCGGCACGATCTTCTTCTGGCGACGATGACGTCGGGGGACGAGGTCAAAAAGGGTCCATTCGGAGCGGGCGAAAAAAAGAAGAGGTCGCCAAAATTGCAAGGGCGTCGCATTACCCTCGACGCTGGGGTTCTTGACGAAGAGAGCGACGTATCAGACGACACGGACACAACGATAGCGGACCACTCAGAACCACCGGTGGCCCATCGTCCTCAGCTCCTGCCTCTTGTAACCGCCGTGCCTTCGGCGTGGTCCGATACAAAATCCGCGCAACGGCAGGCAGAGCATGCCAAGAAGGCTCGCAAACGAAAGGCCTTGGCGCTGACCGTTTCAACAACCATGGTGCTCTCCCTCGGAGGGGTTTATTTTCTCGTCAGTCAGCCTAAAGTCCCTGCGTCGGTGCCGCTCAAATCCATGGACCCTGGCGTCCCCAAGAGCGAACGAATCGCCGCAAACCCCTCGGATGAGCCAAAACGGACGATACCTTCTTCTTCTGTGGCTCATCAAGTTCTCCAGCCAACCAAAGCTATTCAGGACAAAGAGACTGCTCCGGAGGTCCAGACGGGCGGCACAACGGAGGCCGCTCGGGGCGATGACCGAACGCTTGATTCGAAGCCCAAGCGCAGCGCTCGGTCTGAGGAGGTCGAACCAACCAAACCGCGGCAGCGAGTGCATTCTACAAGAAAGCACGAAGCGAAAAGGCCCAACAGTTTTTCGCGGGAGCGAAAGAGGGGGTCGTCGAAGCGTGCTTCTCGATCGACACCAAAGTTTCGGCTCCGCAAGCGAAAAACAACCCCCCGTCGCAAGGGGACGTCTCCTCTCGAGTCGGCGACTCGCACCTCTAAAGGCATCGTGGTGGATTGGTGAAGCGAACATACTCCCATCATTTCGTTTTGAGTTTGACCCTTGCGTTGATGATGTTGCTGATGTGGAGCAGGGCGGGGCATTCTTCACCGGTTGCGTCTAAAGAGTTGGAGGCTCGCGCTCTGTTTCTTAAGGGGGTTGAGGCCACCGAGGCCAACAACTGGCAGAGCGCTCTAAAATTCTTTCTCCGATCGCGAGCCATCATCGATCGGCCGAACACGACCTTCAATATTGGTCGCGTCCTCCTCGAGCTAAACCGAAGGGCGGAGGCCCAGCAGGCCTTCGAGCACTATCTTGAAACGGCGGATCCGGCGCGTGATGAGGCACTCTGCAGCGAAGCCGAGGCCCATCTTCGAAGAATCAAGGAGGACTCCAAATCGGAAGTGGTGTCCCCCGCGAAGCCCAGTCGCTCACCTCCCGGAGCCGAAGCCGAGGGGGAGCGCTCCCCATCCTCGATCTCCGCCGGTGCAAATGACCCAGGGGACCCGCCCCTGCCCGTCCAGACAGAGGCGCTTCCTTTGGAGAAGCCAGCCCTTGATTTGTCTGAGGCACCGCCCCCTGAGTCCGCTTCGCAGGGGGCCTTTTGGAGCTCCCCCGTCGTATGGATCGTCGGCGCTGCGGTGATTGTGGGCTCTGGAGTCGCACTGGGATTCCTCCTCGGAGGGGGCGAAGAGGCTCCTTATAGTGGCAATACTGGCGTCGTCTTGCGAGGGCTCGGTCCTTGAAGTCGTCGTTCAACCCGCCTGGGCCGTCGCGACTTGGTCTTTACACTTTGGGGTTGACGTCCGTTCTTTTTGTGGGTTGCGAGGGCACCCCCACAGAGCTCACCGTAGCCGTGGGCAGCGACTACCTGGTTCCGGATGAAATTGGTCTGGTTCGGGCTCGCGTTCTCGATTCGGTCCTCGAAATGGAGCTTTCGCGGCACGACTTTTTGTTTACGGAAGATCCCAACAAGACCTCCACGCCTATGCCGTTTTCTTTTTCGATTGTTTCGAGCGATCCCGGTCGACAGGTGGAGGTTCACATTCAGGCTTTCGACAAGCCAAATGGGACTCTTCAAGTCGAATACCGCGCCATAACTGGGTACAGCGAGGGCCGTCGTTTGTTGCTCCCGGTCTTTTTATCAAAAAGCTGCGCGTCCGTCTTTTCGAGTTGCGGGTCCGACGAGACTTGCAACGAGGACACCTGTGAAAGTGCACGGGTGCCCGCTTCTTCACTCGCCCAAGTGAGACCAGGGTCCGAGTTTCAGACACTCCCGAAGCGGCCGAACGACCCCGGGGATGTCAGGCGGCCAAGCTGTGTCACGGATAAGCCCAGCGTGACGGATACGCTCTCTGCCGGCTTTCACATAGACCAAGCGGTTGTTGCCGCAGATCTAGACAACGATGGCGACCCAGAGTTCATCGTGGCGAGAGCCGACCGAGAGCAAGGTATCTTCGGGGTCATCGATATCCAAGACTGCAAGACCTCTCGGCTGACGACAAGTCCCCGACTGAGTCTCAGGCACGAGCCGATCGTTGCCGATGGACGCGTCTACGCACCCGGCTACAGCTCAGTCAGTGTTTGGCGTTACGACAGTGCCGCCGAAGTGCCTCTCATGCGGATGCCGGATGTCGACCTCGGCACCGTAGAGGAACTTCGCTCGCTCGCTTTGGCGCCGAGCAAGGCCCAAGCTATCGTTTTCGCCGAAGATGCCGCTCAGTGGGGCTCCATCACTTTTCAAATCCCAACAGGTACCCCGAATTTTCGGCCCGCCCCCTTGGACCGGCGGATTCGGTCTCGTCCTGCTTATTTGCCCACGCAAAGCCTGAGCTTTCTGGGCGCCAGCGAGGCCGATATCTTTGTGGCGCGACATGATTCCTCGGCCGTCGCGATCGATGCCATCGAAGGCGCAAGGCATCCCGTCATTGTTCCCGCGAGCGGTCGTTTTGCGCCAGAGGGCAGCAGTCAAGTCGCTGCGGTATTTGCCCATGACTCTGGTCTCCTCGTGTATACTTTTGATCTGAGCAATCCACGATCGGCAGAACCAGAGGCCCTCGACCTTCCGTCGCCCCTTATCGCAGAGCCCGTTCCGATCACTTTTTCGAATGGCTCAACCCAGGTATACCTGGTATCCAGCGATGCTACGCTCCGGACCTGTACCCTGCGGTCCAATAACGATTCAAACTTTGAGTGCGAGCTTTCCCTGACCAGCAGCTTTACCAACAGAGAACCGCTTGCGGGAGACAGCGCTGTCCTGACGACTTTCCTGGATGACGACAGCGAACCTGACGTGGTGCTGATTACGGGCACTGGTCGAATCCATTTTCGGTCGGGGCTCGACCTCACGGCTGAGGTTTTGAGCGCGCCGTTGAACCTCAACCAGAACATCTCCGGCGTCCCTGCCATTGCACCCGAGTTTTGGGATGATGACGAAGGTTTCAGGGGCCAACTGATGGTGTTGCCCCATGGTACCGAGGTGACCGTCGTGAGTTTCGAGCGATCGACGGACACGCCTATTGAGCACCTCTGGACACAGTTCAGGCGGGATCCACAAAGAACGGCATCTTTTTTGCCCTAGCCAGCCCCAATGCAAACCCTCGCGAAAAAGCCCAGCCAGCCAAAAGTCGAGTTGTCGCAACGGGTTGAACACTTGAGTGACAAGAAATCGATGACTTCAAACGCCATTTGGTATCTGAGGGGGTCAGCCTAGGTATCTTCTTTGGCCCGCTGCGGAGGCCTAGAGAACCCATAATCACCATAAACCATCCGTGGTCACATCATTTTGACAAGCACCCCCTAGGCGCCACGTCCGTGGCACACCCGTTGCAAGGATATGGCTGAAACGCAAACAACGAATGCCTCGGCTCACTTCGAGCGTGATCGCGTCAGTGCCGATGCGCGTTGTTTTGTTCATGGGATACGCGGCCTTAGGGGGCCCGGGCCGGTGACCTCGAACCGGGCCTCCTAAGGTCGAATGGGCAGTGACTGAAGCAATGCGCATCAACCGCTGACGCGATTGCGCTCGAGATGACCCGAAGGATAAATGCAGCCTAGAACCCGTGCTCAAATGCGCCCAAGTCTGGTGCTGAACCTTGGTATTCGGAGCTGCTCAAATCAAGGACCGGCCGATTTTCTCCATCGGGTACATAGCGGTCAACGCCCGCATCGATGGCCCCACTTCCTGGCAACAGCAGGAAATCATCACCCAATCGAGGGTCCTTCTTCACGGTTGTGGCGTTGTCGATGCGGCTCCCCTCTTGGTCGGTACGGTTGTTCCAAAACAGGTTGTGCGCAAGCGCCGATCGACCATCGACGTTCTTGACACCCAGCTTGGAGGAGTTTGCAATGATGTTGTTCACCACGATCATGTTGTCTCCTCCAGTGATTCCGTAGGTGTTCCCGCTCAGCGTATTGTTGAAGACCAGAATCCGTTCGGGCATGCTCGCCGCCCTAAAATCCTCGATGGTCTCTGCGTTGTCCATGAGGCCAATTCCGACATCGGTGCTGTCCGCGAGCACATTCCCAATGATGACAAATTCCCGATTGGCCACCCCACCGTAGTCGATAATCTGGATCGCGTCCTCTCGACTGCCGACGATCGTATTGTTTCTTATCGTGATCCTAACGAGTTCACCCTCATGAGTGAAGTTGCGAATCTCGATTCCGTCGTCGCCCGCCGACAGAATCACATTGTCCTCGATAAGCGCATCAAGAGGTCCGTCCGCGTCCACACAGTCGTCGCTCGGGCTGAAGCAGTGGTTGCCACGGACCTCGCCGCCCACATCTTCGAGGCTGATTGCATCACCCCCGGTGTCATCGAAGTGATTGTTCAACACATACGTAAAGGCGAAGGTCTGAACGGACTTCCGACCGCCGGTGAACCGAAATCCCACGACCCGCGCGCCTTGCGCCCTCGCTGTGACCCTGATGCCCGGAGCGCCACCATCGATGGTGGTCTGATCGATGAACGCGGTATCCTTGGTGGTGTGGTAGCGCGATGCCAGGGTGATCTGTTTGTCTACGATCAGGCCGCCAGCGTATCGACCTGGCCCGACGATGATGGTGTCTCCTGGTTTCGCGCCGTCGATCGCTGCCTGAATACGTGCGTAGTCCCCCGGGACGTTGATCGTATCGGAAGAATCCGAAGGCGGCTTTGGAGGCTCTGGTTGCTCAGGCGGGTTTGTGTTGTTGTCCACCCTGACCGTGACCGGTGCGGTGAGGGTCTGGTTGCCCGACGCATCCACAATCAGAGCCGTCAGACTTACGGTACCGTCTCCCTCGGCCGCTGTATCCCATCGGCACCTATAAGGCGCGCGTTCGACGGTGCAGCGCAACTCGCTGTCGACCCGAAATTGGACACTGCGAATACCCACATTGTCGGAAGCCGTGGCCGCGATTTCTACTGAGCCGGATACGGTGTCGCCATCCATCGGCGAACTCAGCGATCCCACAGGCGCTTCGGTATCGGGATCTGGTAATGGATCGGGGTCTTCGTTGGGGCCAGGCGTGCCCTGCCCTGTGCCATACTCGATACGCAGCAGCGCGGATGATGAAGGGCGTCCGTTCACAGATTCGGCGACCCTCTTTCCTTGGCCAGTCACAACCAAGGCCAATGCGTTTCCACTTTGCCAGCCATTGCGATCCACAACGTCCTGGATGATCGATGCGAGGTTGGGTGTCCGCTGAGCTGACCCTGCTTCGCCCTCGCGATTCCAGGCTGGGACTGACCAGGTCACGGAGCCCCGGGTTGTGGGGCGAGATGAAATATTTTGGCGTGAGGTCCTATAAGTCTGTGCATCGTCGGCCGCTTCCGCCCGAAGAACAAGATTTGTTGGCACGGAGCTGGTTTCGTCGACCGTAAACTGCACATAGGCATTGTGGATGGTGCTTCCCCGAGGAACCGTGATGCCCCGAAAACGCAGGCCAATGGTTTGCACCGTGGCTTCCTTTACCATCTCAAGGTCGCTGCTATGGAGACCGACCGATCCAGAGCTATCCTCCTCAGCATCGTCAGATTGCTCACCGATTCGAACTTCTACCAAGGCCCCATCGGTCGGAGGCTCCGGAGGTTCGGGGATCGGATCAACCTCCTCTGGCTCGAACTCGACGTGAAGGAGGGGGGCTCTATCACGGGCACCATCATAAGACTCGACAGTTCGTCGCCCATTTCCCGTCACCAGAATGACCATTGCGTTTTTGGGACGCCAGCCATCGCGGTCCACGATCTCTTGAATGACCGCCGTCAGATCAGGTGTTTGTTGCGCGGTCCCAGCGCTTCCAGGTCTGCTCCAGGGTTCCGGCGACCAGGACACTCTTGTGCTTGTCTTTCGCCGAGACGATAAATTTTTGGATGCGGTGGTAAACGGGGCGGCGTTGTCTGTGGACTCGCCCGAGAAACTGAGGTCCGTACGGTCAGACCCCGCCTCGTCCACCGTGAACTGAATGTAGGCCCGCTTGATCTTCGCCTCCCGAGGGATATCAACGGATAAGAAGCGTAAACCAACCGTTTGCAAGCTGCCATCTCGAACAAGTTCAAGGTCGCTGCTCCCTATGCTGACACGGCCCGAAGCATCTTCTTCAGCGTCGTCTACGCCAGAAGCAATGCGGATATTCAAGCCATCGGAGGGTGGCACAACTGGAGAATCGCAGTTTCTCTCACACACGCCTCCGCATCCGTCTGCGGCCCCGCAGGCCTTCTTTTCACATTCGGGCGTACAGGCTGGACCGTCTGCGTTCAGGAGCCTCGTACAAACGTCACCCTGTGCGTCGCACCCATGCCGCGTGAGCCATTCGCTTCGCGCTCGTTCCCACACGCCAACATCCCTCTTGACCACAACCCCCGAGGGCACACGCACAGGATACTCCCCACCCCCAAGCCAGACCAAGGTCACGTTCTTGTACGTGCCCTTGGGAAAATCCATGCTTCCGTGGTGCGCGCGATCGATGCGGAAAACAGAATTTTTCACGTCTAGAACCGGTTCGGGCGAACAACTTGAAGAACTGCCAGGCCATTTGAATAGCTTGCCCCCGAGCTTTTCTGTCCCGACATGGACCAACGAATCGTGTACTTTGATGACCGGCGCCGTTCTCCCATTTTTCAGTCGATTGCCGCTTCCGGGTCGAGACGAGATAAAAATAAAGGAGTTGTCCACCAAGGTGTCAACGACTTCGCCAGCAAGACAGCGGTCGTTTTCGATGACGTCGTCCCGAATGTGGCGGAAATAACTGTGGCGCAAGGACCAGGTGTATCTGGGATCCGCGTTTGAGTACCTTGGAGGCTCAAATCCGTCCTCGACGTTGTCGATCCAAGCGCCGGCCAGTGTCACTTGACCCGGGGTACTGCCTCCGATGAATCTGACGCCATCTCCGTCCCACTTCCGTTTCATGTCGGCCCAACTCAAGTCTCGCCCTTGTTGACCCACAACCCGCGGTCCTAAAACGCAGATGCCCGCTACGTTTTTGCGAAAGGTGACGGGGCGCTTTGGGGGGTTGGCCTTGAAGGAAGTGCCACGCATGTCGTAGGTATGGTTCAGACCTCGGGGAACGACATCAAACTCCCTACTGTAGGAACCAGGATCTACTACGGTTAACTGATCCCCGGAACGCCCAAGACAATCGGCTGTCTTCAGCGATCCTATGGTCGATGCATCATCCTGCTGCGGCCCTCCCGCACACCCCACCATCAACGCGAACCATAGACCCATCGGCCATGTTCGCCTAAACACATCTGCATACAAATTCCGCATTTTTGCTCCCTTCAACGACCGGCCGCGCCACCGGATTTGTGTCCCGTGTCACGCAAAGTATGTGCCATGTGCGAAATATCAATTGCTGTTGGGGAGGAGGATCTCCAGGTTCCACCTGCGCATTTTCCGTGCGCACGACTGAAACCTGAAGATATCAATAGCGAGGCTGCACATGGGGCGATAGCCCTCGAGCGCAAATCGGTTGAGGGGGCCACACTTCATAGAAATGACGGCGATGTGTTCACAGGTATGTCCGCGGAGATAGCTGGACTAAGAGGTATGGAGACCGCGACATTGAGGATATGTTTGCGCGCCTAGGGAGGTGTTCGCAACAAGCATAAGCCGAGCGGCGAGACCCGATGTTGTTGGCGCGTGCGAGGCTGGAGGTTATGTTCTGCGGCTGGTTCGAGAGGTGTCGACCAAGGTGCGTTGCCCTTATTGTGTTGGGCTCCCAAAAATGCCCGTCAACCATGGGCGCGTGGCTCGTATTCTGCTGGTGGCTGATTGTGTTCTGAGCCATACGTCTACCATCTGGCCCCTACCGGTGGATCCGTCGTCGTTTGCGCGAATGAATTCGCCCTTTTGTGCATGAAGGTTGCCACCTGCATCGCGGCGGGTGCTCATAGAAAAGCTGAGGTCCAGTCCCAGAATGCCCGCACTTTTTAGACTCATGAGTTCTTGGGCCTGACTGACTCCGTCTCGATTGAGGTCTTGCCAGAGGCGTAGTTTTAAAAAGACGCTGTCTCGCCTATCGATGAGGCCATCTCGGTTGCCACCATGCCTTGGCCGGTCATAGATGGCCAGAGCCGCAAAGCCATGTGGGTATCGGCCGGTGCGCGTTTTGGAGTTACCAAAGAGCTCAGACCCGTCTGAGATCCAGCCATCGTTGTTTTTATCGAGCGCCAAGAGTGCGTCGCCGGGTACCGGCCATGAAGTCTGCAGCACGTTTCCAGATTCTCGAAGATCGAAAAACACACCCTCGCCGGGTGTTGTCGCCTGAACCCCATTGCCGTCGAGATCGAGAACGAGCGGGGAGTGTTCGCACAAGCCCGCTTGTTGAACGTGTTCTTTGAGGTGTTCAACTTCACTGTGGTCGGTGTCCTCATCGAGGTCTTCCAGATGTAAGGCCTCACGAAGACCCAGTGAGAACTGCTTGATGTGCTTCTCGGAGATTTCATCTTCGCTCATAAGGAGGAGGAGCGCTTGTTCGGGATCTATTTCCGACGTCGCCGTGCGCGCGTCCATCGCGGCCGGGTCCAAGAAAGTCTCACAATCCTCATCGATAAAGCGTCCGCTGCCACGCCTCTTCGTGTCTTCGTCCCCTTCTTCGTCTTCGTCTTCGTCTTCGTCTTCATCTCCATCTTCGTCTTCATCTTCATCTCCATCTTCGTCTTCATCTTGATCTTGGTCTTCGTCTCCACCCGAGACATCATCATCGGGGGTGTCGCCTCCCTTTGCTGGCTTGTCGGTCGCATCATCGGTCTCATGACTACCGAATCCGGGATCCCCATCGGGATGGCTGTCGTTGTCCATGAAGGGTTCGGCGTGGGTACAATTTTGTGTTTCTTCACAGGCGACGGGCGACGTGCGGACGGACTGACTGCTGGTGCCCATGACGGCTTTACATGGCGTGGCCACCATCTCTGAATACGAATAAGGTATGCGCGCGTGGTGGGCGCTTACACCAAGTGGTGGTGTGTAGCCCAAACCAGCCAGGGAAGCCTGCAGGGAATCCTTAAGATAGCAAATGCCCAGCGCATGGCCGGCGATATAGGCCTGCTGTTCGGGCCCAAACTTACGAAACGCTTTGGCATTGTACGGTGTTGCGGTTGGCTGGTCCAACCCCTTTCGCTCGCTCGGGTTGAGGCTCGGGTCTGAGCCGCAGCCGACAACGCCAACGACGGTGAGCAGCCAGGTGTAATGGATCTTGTTCATTTAGAACCTCCTCGGGCCCAACTGGTGTGGGGCATGCTTTGGACGAAGCAAGGAACGGCCCACCTTGCTTCGTGGTGACCACCTCAGAACCTTTCTGTCCAGAGGATCTCAAAGACGCGGCTGTCTGTTTTCCAGGAGCCATGAAAATGAACGCAGTTTGTTCCGGGGTCAAAGGTCCATCCGTCGGTGGAGCTTTGCGGAACCTCTTCTTTGGCTTCCACGAGAACCTTGGTCACGCGAATGCTCTTAGTTGGTTCAAGGCATTCGGTCCGTTCTTTCACCCCCTCTACTTCGGTGACTGTGACTTCGAACTTCCCGGCTTTTTTGGCCCATTCACCCGTCAGTACAATACAGTCTCGTTTTTGGACGTCCGTGGCACCTTCGGGATCTGGTACCCAGCCATCTTGACCGTTTGATGCTTCAGGAACAACCTCTTGGGTCTTGGAATAGACGACTTTGATGCCAGCCGCGTCTCCCAGTCCAGGTCGGCATGTTCGACCCCTGCGCTCTAGGTTCTCGAGTCCTATGTTGCCGAAGAACTCCGGGAACATGCAGTGCTCCTCGATATTGAAGCTGAGCCCACCCGTTGCCTCTGCAACAGCTTGGTAGACCCGAGAGCGAGAGGGTTCAACGATGGCGTTGATCTGAACATTGAACTTTTTGAAGAATGCCGAATAGAATTCAATCAGATCATCGTCGCAAGATTCACCGGAGTTTTGGTTGGCGGGCGGCGTGAAATCGATGCCAAACTCCTCTAAAAGAACCGAGGCTGTCTCAGGCCCACGGCGTGCTTGCATCTGGCATACTCGGCGATCGGAGTTCGCTTGTTCGTCGGTGATCACAAGGCACTGGCTCATCGGAGGTTGCTTGTTTCTCAGTTGCCAGAGAACATGAGCGAAACACATTTCGAGCCCACCTTCATCTGCGTCGGACGACTCGTTTCCGCCCTGTACGATCAGTTTTTGTAATAGTTCTCGAGCGCCAGCGTCTTCGCTGGTCATCATCGTACCGTTTGTGGTGAAAGCCTCGGTGCATTTTGTACCCCGGCTCTCACCGCCTCCGGATGACGTGCCTCCTTTGCAACTGCAGGTTCGTTCGGGAATACACTCCGGGTCACTAAGCCCGACGAGATGCGGCTCCAGAGGGATGCCGTTCGATGAGAAGAGTGGACCAACATTTTGAGTCGCGATTCCAAGTGACCAACTGTCTTGGGCGTTGTCGAAAAACGCTTGCATCGCACACGCCGAGGCCTCTTGATTGTTTCGCATACTGCCGGACGTATCGACAGCAATCAGCATGCTGGCATTCCTTGTGAATTCGAAGGAAGCCTGGACCGCCTTGGGCGCTGGGTTCGATAAGGTCGACTCTATGGGCACCTCGCATTCTGTAATTGTGCATTGAAATGGGTTGCACGAATCCTCTTCCTCTTGGTCGCAGGAAACCGCGCCAAGACAGTCCAGCCCTTCGGCCGTTGGCTGGACTTCCCCGTTTCCGAACTCGTCGGCAATGATGGGACAATCTGCCTCAGGGTTTCGGCAACTGCAGTCCTCAAATTTACACTGCCGAGTGTTGCACAGACAGTCTAAGCATTCGCAGGAGTAGGCGTTGTGGGCACTCGGGAGGGAAACCCAGCCCTTGAGGCAATGCGGATCTTCTTGGGCCTCTGTATTTCCACTTTCGCTTTCTCCACTCTCCGTACCGCCGGTTCCGCCAACGCGTTCCTGTTCGTCACGGTCATCACTATCCGGATTGCCTTCTGAGCCGTCAAAGGGACCACCGCTTGCCTGTGGGTTCTCGTTTGCGCTTGAATCCACCTCATGCTCGTCGCCAGCACCCCTCTGTTCTGAGTGGGCGGCGACGTTGGACTGCTCGCAGGCTGCGAACATACTTCCTGTCATGAGGATATAAAGTGTCATGCACACCCTTGTTCCCCATTGTTGAAAAGATGTCGCTTCTCGAGCCTTTCGCGCCCTGGGACTTGTGTTTGTCTGCGTTGGTTTGTGCCCGGATTTCATGTTCCTGCAGAGCCTTTCTCCGCAACTGGCAAAAACCCGTCGCGATGGATGGTTAGCTTTTGATTCAATTGTTGGCCGTGTTCAACTTCGACCGTGGTGCGATAGAAGATGATATTTTGTGGATTGTCTTTGGGGGCTTCAAGAACCAACACTTCCACCGTGTTTGCGCCGACAGAATCGGGACTGTCTCCTTGGGTCGGGGTAATGCTGATGTTGTCTACGCTAAAGTTGTAGCAAATCGTTCCCTCTGTTGGGTCAAAGTGCTGCCGTACATCGAATTGGTACGCAATTCGGTCGCGGGCCCATGCGTCGTCTGTCGTGGGTGCAGTTTGCGCGATGAGTTCGTCGGAAGTCGTGATTGCATCATGGTCGGGGTCACGGTGCATATCCTCGGAGTCCTTGGGATCGGATCCGCTGTAAAATTCAAACCCATCGGGGAATAGGTCTCCATCCGTATCGAAGTCGCAGGGTTTCAGGGCAAGAAAACTCTCCTCGCAGTCGTTGAGCCCGTCGCCATCGCAGTCCTCGTAGGCATCTGACCCGCAAAGAGAATCGGGCGTTGTTGGATCGAGTGCAGTACGGTATTCGAAACCATCTGTGAATCCATCGTTGTCAGAATCGCGGGCACCGGGATCAGATCCGAGTAATTCTTCGAGGCCATCGTGAATGCCATCGGCGTCGCTGTCTGGGAGTACTCTGCTGTCCACGACCGATGCTGAGAGATTGCGTACGAGGATTCTTTTTATGTCGAAGAGTCGTTTCACTTCGAAATCGAATATTCGGAAGTCGATTTGGTCTCCTTGTTCGAAACTAAAGTAGAGGCCCTTGGCTTTTTCGGCCATCTTCTTCAGTAGAAGCTCGGCCACGGGGCGCTCGGTGTCGCTTTTTGCACCGAGAAAGGCTGTGTGCATTGTGATCCCTCGGGCGGAAGCCGCCTCCTGGATCATGAGGTCCACTTCTGCAAGGATCGAATCGCCAGATTGAATAATGCCTCGAGGCATCAAGGGGATGCCGTCGCTCAGAAATACCACGAAGAACCATGGCTGAATGAAGCGTGTCTCACGGGACTCCTCTTCAGCTATTCGTACCGCCTCATCGACTTTTTGCATTTCGATTCGTATCGCCGCCCTCGCCATGCTGATCGCGTCGATGTAGTTTGTGTTTCCGGACTGTTCGTTTAGGCCCCGGAGGGCTTGGTTGAGTTCCGACCGGTCGCTGACAAAGCCGTTCGTAAGCTGCCGAGCGGAAGTCCCAAAAGATATGAAGTTAAAGGCGACGTCGGTTCCTAGCTGAGAGAGTTCACTAACCAATTCTTCTGCTGCCGTGCTTCGTGCACCATTGGGGTCGTTTTCTTCCATACTTTTGGAAGTGTCGATGATCAGACTGATTCGAACTGGAACATCGAAGGTTGCGGCGTCGTTTGTGCAATAATTTCCAATAAAATTTGCCGAGTGTTGAATCGGAACAAGGTCCACGTTGGAGCAAGCTCCAAGAGCAAGAGCCATGGGTAGCAGCGCGATTGCGCTCGTTTGGCTCCGCGCGTGAAGGCGGCATTGCTTCGTCGCCTGCTTGTGGTGCATCTCTTTTCCTCCCGTGAGATATCGACGTGTTGAACGTTGAGCCCGCTACCTGTGCAAGGGGCGTGCCATTGGAGGAAGGCATGTACTTGGCGACTAAAGTGAGATCTGTGGGTACCGTTCGACCTTTGTATTGACTACCCTACGAGGGCCCAGCATCTCTCTTTCGAGCCCACCCACACCCCAACCCGGTTCGGAACAATGCAGGTGAGCTCCCATGTTATCTTAGAGGCAGAGGTCCACTACGTAGGCCGCTATATCGCCATTGGGGTCGCCCCAGTTGCTGCCGAAAATGACTTTTGTACCGTCTGGGGAAACGGACCCATGTTGCTCCGTTTTATAGTCGTCTTGAGGGGGAGGCGGTATCATAGCATGGGTGTGAGCCAGTCGATGGATGTCATAGCTTCCATCGTCGCGAACACCATCGAGACTTACGGCAACAATCTCGTCATAGAATGGACGTTTGGTCACCGTGTCGTATTGCCTTCGGTATGTCACATAAGCCCATCCGCGGCGACGAATGTTGCGTGTCGATGTATGAGAAGCCCAACCGTGGTTTGTCAACCGTGTCACACGACCGTCTGAGAGCCGACGCTTGATAACCAAGCCGGCATCCGGCGGAGATTTGCTTATGCCAACGGCAACTTGATCCCCCTGCGAATCAATCGTTAGATCGTAGTGGCCCGGACGATGCCTCTGTGACCACAGTGACCCCACCTTCCTTCCGGTGAGGCTATATACTTGGTTTTGATCGTCCGCACCGCCATTGGAATCGAGGTCATCGCCTTTTACGATGATATAGTTGCCTCGTGGCGAAATAGAAGCGCTATCGATGTTGCGGCCTGTGAGAACAATGTCATCGAATCGTTTATTGCTTTGTAGATCAAAAGCAAAAACGACCGTGGCGCCTGAGGAATCGCGCGCCAAAAGGGCCACCAACTTGCCATCGTCTGACAGTGTGCCTTCGTCTTTGCCAATGCTCAACTCTGAATATCCGTGAAACGTTGCCAATGGTGTGATGACATCTTTTTGGGGATCTACATTTGGGGCCCACGTGCCAATCTGGTTATCCGATGCATACACAAGAAGTTCGGGGCGTGTAGGATGCCACCGAACCTTGCCTGGTGTACGCCTTTGAAAAAGTGGCTTGTAGGTTCGGCCGTCGAGGAACAGTGCCCCTTTTGTCCCTTTATTGAGTAGCAAAAGGCTCTGATCTGCGTTCCATGCTTGGTCGCGAGAATAGTGGTGCCGGGCGACGGGGCCCCAACTTAAGTCCAGTCCAGGGATTGCTCCTTGAGGATCCGTCACTCGGGTGATGTGTGTGCCAAAAATTGGGTCTCTGACGGGCTGCAAATACTGCGGACGCGCGGAAAATGGCCGCTCCAAAAAAGCTGAGGCGTCGGAAAAAAGATTGGAAAAGCAATGGCGAATGGGCTTTGCCCGAAATAGATTGAGGATAGTCTCTGGAGACAATGCGCGATTGAATCCCACGGCGTTGTCGATTTCTCCTTCGAAGAAAACATTCGGTAATGCACGGGTTCCAATGCGTACGGGGCTGCCATGGGTCAACGATATATGGGAATGTGTCGAGATATCTGTTTGCCCTACTTTCAGGCCATCTAGGTACAGAGTCATGTCACCATGCCGATCGACGCTGACGGCAACGTTTTTCCATTGACCTACGGGCAAGGGAACCTGGGTTGTTGCGGTCACATCACCGAAATCGACCAGCGCTTGTAGCGTATTTGGCACCGAGGCCCATCGCAGCTCAAAACCAATTCGTTGACCGTTCCCCTGACGGTTACTGTAGATCGGAGCCAGCGCTTCGTATCGGGTGGCTCGCATGCGAAGTGCCACGGTGAAATTTGACCTCGCCAAATTCAGCGGCGCTTGGTCGGCGTAGTCATCGATGCCATCGAGTACGAGCACATAACCGTTGTCATTGGTGCGCCAACGGGGTGCTCCGTGGAGCAGGGCACGATGGCCTTGTTTCGTTTTGTCGGCTGTAGCATCGCCTGAGCCTTCATCGAAGGTGAGATGCCAAACAGCATCGGTCGGGCTATGACTCGTAAGGCTGTGTTGTTCCTCTTGCAACAAATGCAAGTCAGCAGGCGCGCAGGCGCTCAGTTTCAACGCGGCGATGCTTGCCAGGGTGCCCACGATTTGAGCTGTCTTGTTTTGTATCATAATGTCTCGTTCCTCCATTCCCTTGGCCGACAGAAACAAGTCCGTCGTGTCCTAAGCCGGACGTCCCGAAGCCCTTGCCCAAAGAAGCGTCCCTGATGGCCTCGCGGCGAAAGGGGGCGCTCACTGACGGCTTCTGGTTGGCAACAAATAGGTGCAAGTGTGGTGCCAAGACCTACTGGTCATGAAACTTGCGTTTTAGACGGAGAACGACGCACATCGAGGTACAGGGTATGGGTGGTCGCGGCGCTCAAGCGAATCTGAAATCAGTGCGCGATCTTGGGTAGTTAGGACGCGTAGGCTGCAGATTTTCGGAGGGGCACTCTATGGATGCTTCTGAGATCTTTTGGTACCGCGTCCGTCGAGGTCCCGGTCGTACCGGGACTAGGAGGTTGCGGCGGCCAAGGGCATCGATCAATCGGATCTGGGCAAAAGTACCGCTACACTGCCGATAAGGAACGAAGATCTGATCCGCGTCCCGACAACACCCTTAGTCGGGGTGTGCGTTTATTCGTCTCTGATTCGACCGGTGGGAAGCATAGGAACCAGTTTGCCTGCCTGTTCTTTCAACAGGGAGGGGGAGGCACGAGTTGGGGTGTCCACGTTGAGCAAATGGGCTTGGGTTGAGGCGAGGTGTCCTAGGTTGAGTTTACCGACGCCCGGGTTCCTGGCGCCCACACCCCATGTTCCCGAGTAGCTGAGCTTGAACTGGCCGCTGCCAATCTGTTCCGATTTGGCTTCAATGTCACCGATCACTTGGGGCTTTTCGCCGAGACGGCCGCTCCACAAAGCCACATCTAAAGACTTGCCGTCGTGGTCTGAGCCGCTGGCCTTGTCTCGAGGTCGGCGACCAAACTCGCCGGAGCAGTCCACCACAAGCTCATTGAAGCGGCCAGCTTCTTTGACGCGATCGAAAAGCTCTAAAAGGCAAGAGCCCAGTGAGAGATTGAAGAGGGTATTGCAGAGTAAACTGCCAAACCTGCCGACGCGGTGCTCATCATGGGAGATGGCGTAACCCGTTCGGCCTTGCATTTGAACGGTGAGCCCGCCGAGGTGGTCGGGTGAAATGGTGATGCTGCTACTCAGTTGGTTGAGGATGACGTACTCTGCGACCGCAAAATGCTCCGCCATTTTGCGGGCATTGGCTCGGCCAAACCTGCCTTCGGTACTCACGATGCTTCTTAGATCTGGATTGATGCAAATGATATAATCGTCAAGGATTCGGTAGTCTCGATCTCGTTGGGAGACAGGGGCGCCAATGGGCTTGTCGTTGATCCCGGCCCGGCCCTCTTGGTGGATGGTGCGGTCCACGAGGTCTTGGTACTTTTGGACCCGATCCGTGAACTCTTCGCTGAGGTTACCGAAGCCCCGTTCAATCATCTGCCGCGCAGACTTGAGGCTTTGGCTGGTCGCAAGGCTGGACGGCGACTGTTTGAGGGTCCAAGCTTCCATGGCATCTACGGAGCGGTCCACCATCGTTCGAAGGTCTTTTCCGTGGTGTTTGTAGAAGCGGTCGGGATTGGCCAAAAACGCATCGAGGAGTTGGTCGAGCATATCGTCTTGGGTAACCAGATCAATGGCCGAGGTTCCCTTTTTGCTGATGTGCTCGAACTGGGGCGCCTCGGCGTTGATCGCCGGAATGGGGGCACTGGAGGCGTCAGACACGACTGCTCCGAAGGTCTGTTTGATGCCGAGCGGGTGAAAACGAAGAAATTGAGCGGGGGCATGGGCTCCGATGGTCTGAATGCCCCGAATCATCATCATGTTCTTGAGGAGCTCCGCCATGGGCCGAACGCCGCCCCCCGTGCGGGCAACATCAAACTGCCAAAGCCAAGGCATCTGTAGACCTTCGACCTCGTGGACCGCGTAATCCATATCGTCGTAGACACTTCCGCCAGAAAATTTGGTGGCCACCATGGGGTTGGGCACGCGGAGGTTAAGGTCTGCTTTGACCGGAAAGAGGGGCGTGAGTGTCCACCGAGCCGGCGCCCCGGCGAGCTGAATGTAAAGGAAGGTTCCGGTCGTCTTTTGGGCTTGGGCCCTGGCGTGTCCTTCCATAATTTGGCTCAAGAGAAGCGCCAGGGGATTGGTCATGGCCATTCGTGCCCCCGTCGCGCCCAGAACCGATTTCAAGAGGGTTCGTCGATGTAGCTTTTTCATGGAGTGCTCCCAAAGCCCGCTGGATCGGAGTCCGCGTAGTATGGCTTTCTGAGAATCTCTTCGATAAGGGTCATGGGATCTTGGTTGGGGTCGTCTTTTAGGTTTTCACCAAGCCCAACCACTTCCTCCCAGAAAAACTGCTCTGGTTTCGAGAGTGTCCTGCCGCTGTTGGGGTCTGGGTCGTCAAAGTCTCCGAGTGGGACTTGAATGCCGGTGAAGGCTTCGAAGTATCGCTTGGCGACACACACATAGGGATCATCGAGGCCGGCCAAGGTTTGACCCAGATCATCGAGGTTTTGGAGCTTCTTTGAGACGAGCTCCCCATCGAAAGTTCGGAGCATGAGATGCCCCGTTGTGGGTCTTCGCCCGTACCGTATATCGGTGCCTATGGGCCACTTCTTTTCGGGATCGGCTGTGACTTCGACCGGATAGGGAAAGGAACCGCTGCCGCCTTTTCGGTAGTCTATGGGGGGCGTATACCGAACGTGCCGAACGACTGCCGACATTTGATCCAAGGTAGCGTGGCACCGGACGCAGCCGCTATTGATACGAAAGGGCAGCTCTGAGCTTTCGTCTACGTAGTGTAGGGTGTCTTCGTCCCGGACGACGGGTGCCTCTCGGCACAGGAGATCTCTAAGAACAGCGATGGACCATTCTCGGGGCATTTGGTCGACGTTGACATTCTTTCGTTTGAGGTTGTACCGAAGATAAGGGCTGAAGCCCATCACGCCGCCTCCGGCGTGAAAAAAGAGCTCAAAAGAGGGGGGCTTTTTTTCTGGTTGCGTGACCGGGATGGGGGGCACTCCGCGAATTCCCAGAAGTTCTCCTGTGGGTGCAAGGTCAAAGTCGCCCTTGTAATCCCAGATGCTGCGCGACTTTCCTGAAAAAGCACCAACCCCTGGATTCATGTTCTTCCGGATTGGCATGAGGCTTTCTTTGGTTGTCAACACTTGCCCAAAGGCAAAGGATGGATCCAGAAGAGCTCGCGTCCAGTAGGTTGCTGGAGACGACTCCCCTAAAACATCCATGGTGCTTGGGATGGTTTGGTACACAAGGTTGGCGGTAAAAGTCCTTGTAGACAACCAAGAGTAGTGGAGCGCGTAGAAGCGTCTTAGGACCGCTTTGGATTCTGCAGTTACATTTTCGAGCCGGACCGAGGAGGGTGCTCTTGTTGATCCAACCAAAATGGCCCCCCGGAGTACATCCATGCACGCGTCGATGGGATCCTTTTGGCCTTTGACAACCTCCTGGTATACTAGATTTTTTGTTGAAACCGAGGTGTTTGTCATTTGCGCATAACATTTTCGATACAAAGCACCATCAGAGATGGGCTTAGCAGATGCGTCTTCTGCGACCAGCGCCGCACCCATAACAAAAGTTGCACTCCAAATTCGCATACAGACCTCCGCTAGATTGTCTCGAAGGCAGAAGAGATGCAGATCGCGAAGGCAATATACCTCCAGGCATCCGTATCGCCGGAAACAGTGTTGTCGATGTCGCGGAAGGATTGGTAAATGGCATCGTCTAGAGGGTGGGAGGTCATCGCAACAAACACCTTACCTAGGTTGTCCTTGGACCTTGGTGAAGAGACCTCTAGACCGACATGGTCAACAAGATTGTTGATTGATCTGTCTTCCGAAAGTACGTCTTCGCAAGTACGAATGCGGTATCCATTTCTCAAAGGACTGGCCCGCGGAATGCCTCGGGCGTGCACGGTTCGACCGTCTTCCGCTGGGCATGTCTCCTCTTCTCGGCTACATGGGCCCCCAAAAACGGGCGCTCGGTCGAGTATGTGTTGTCGAATGATGTTGTCGATATTTCGGTCTTGCTCTGATTCGAGGGTCCCCGCGAACAGCAGTCTCATCTTGGATGACAGCACATGCCGATTGGCGATCAGCGTGGCGGAAGTACTGTTGCTGAGGCGCTCTGGTGGGTCTATGGGCATTGGCGCGACCGGAATGACAAGTTCCTCGGCGATGGTTTCGATCTGTTGGTCTGTCAGCGATTGAAGCGCGGGTGTCTCGGCCATCAGACCGCGCGTCAGCGCTGAGCGAATGTCGTTTGCACTTCGGCCCAGCTTCTTTGAGTTGGGCAGCGGATCGTGGCAGTCCGCGCAATAAAACGCATACAAGTGCGTATCTGGGCTTATGCTTGTCGTAGGTGTCCTACCTGATGGGCGTGATCCGGAGGCAGGGAGCTCATTCTTAGGGAGCTCATTGTTAGGGCTGTCGGGTTCGTTTGATTCTACGCCTGGCCCCGGTTCAAGCCCTTTTCGGCAGTCGCCGGTCGCAGAGTCCGCAAGGCAGTTTCTCGTTGTGCTTGGAGGGGCTGTTGCGTTTCCGAGCTCAGAGTTACATCCCCCCAAAAGCCCTCCCATAGCGATTACGACTACTCCCGCCTTCCACTTTGGCTGTCGTCTCCCTGGATGCAGCATGACAGGAGTGATTGCATCCTTCGTGCCAGCTGAGCTGTGTTCTTTGAGACTGTTGAATTCAGCAATAGAGGTTGCGCGTGGGCTCGTTTTGCGGCCGGGACTGAGGAGTGTGACGACCATTACTGGGGTTTGGGCTCCACAGCACGCCCGTTCGTTTTTGAGGAGTCCCCCCGTGTCTTCATTCGGAGACATGTCCTCAGGCTGAGACAGTGGCGCGTGGGCCTGCATTATATGAGCGCCCCTCGCGCGCCGGGCACGAAATAACGGACCGAGAAACTTGCAGGCAGGAGGCGGCCTTGCGCAGTTATCGGCGGGGTGAACCCGCCTGCTGCGTACATCCGCTCGCAAAACTCGCTCCTGTTTCTTAGAAGCGCCCCTCGCGCGCCAGGCACGAAATAGCGGACCGAGAAACTTGCAGGCAGGAGGCGGCCTTGCGCAGTTATCGGCGGGGTGAACCCGCCTGCTGCGTACATCCGCTCGCAAAACTCGCTCCTGTTTCTTAGAAGGCCACTCGCAAGTGGGATAATCGAGATAATTTGGAGGAAGGCCCACGCCGAAGGCACCAAGTTTGTATCCGCGCCTTTGCTCGGGTGTTCAGTGGCCAGAGCTACGGAGCGAGCTTGTTCGCTCTTGCGCACCGCCAAGGAGGACGGTTTGTTCCGTTTTCTTTGCGTGGTGCACGAGGCTACGGCCGCGACAAGACACTCGATGGGGATCTTGGACTCCCACCCAAACGATGGGTTGTTTTCCGTGTGGGTGTCTTGCCGCAGCATTTTCGGGTCTCCCAGTGGCCGATCTCGGTCGGGCCCTTAGAAGAGCTCGGCCGCTATTTCTTTTTGAAATAGAGCCGCAGCTCTCCAGAGAACGGGCCGCTCACCACAAGCTTGGAATCATCGGATACCTCAGAGGTTTCCACTTCTTGGCTTTTTGCCGAAAGCGCCATGCCCTCGGGTAGCTCGAGAGTCAGACCGGAAAGTGGTCGAGGCGCAGTCAGAGTGACTTGGAGAACGTCGCCATGAAGTTGACTGTCCACTTCGACAAGGTCTCTTCGTGCCCACCAGTCACCGAATTCGGCCATGCTGGTGAACATGTATTTGTCTTTACCTTGTTCGATGAATGCGCGTACAAACGACAGTTTGTCATCCAAGAAATTGGGATGCACCAGCATGACGAAGATGCCGCCGTTGTGGCTGATTTGGTCGGCAGTGGTCAGCGCATCGGCCACATTGTTGGTTACAATCGGCGACTCCGGGCGTTCGTCTTCGATGGTTACGGGGAAGTCGAACACACTGGTCTCACTACGAAACCCACGATCGTAGGTCATCCTGTGAGGAAGATGGGTCATGGTATCGGCCGCGGCTCCGACGGACGCTTGCTGGTAGCCTGCGGCGACCATGGCCTGAGACAACGCAGATGGTTGCCTAAGGTGTCCCGGCCTGAAGGACTTGACGGTGACGTTCGGTACGAAGTCTTCAAGGATGAACCGGCTGACGCGGAGTTCGCCCAAAACGGTGCCTCCGGTGGCTTCCAGGCTATCGTTGACCTCCAAGTTGATCGGCTGATAGGACTGAAATTGCTCCATGCCATCGCCCAGCTCAAAATCATTGAAATTGAGTGCGTGGGCCACGGAATGGCTGGCGACCTCCATGCCCATTTCAGAGAGTTGGGCCAGCGCCCCGAACGCCTGCACACCCCGAAACGCCGACTCTTGCGCATCGGTGATGTATTTTGTCTGAATGAAATACGTCGCCGGAACGCCAAGTTCCTTTTCCATTTGGGCGTATTCGAGGCCGTTGACGGCCGATTCGGTGGTGTCGATGTCGTGGGTCAACATGACCGCCAACGATTCATTGTTGGGCAACGGAGCCAGGGTGACCGCCGAATTTTCAGCGCCTGCGTAGATGTCGCGGACAAGTCGAAGCATGACATCAACCGCCGGGTCGAACCCGTTGATATAGTCCCTACTCATGCCGGCTCCAAAGCCGTTGAAGCCGCGGAGCGCATACAGGCCCACGTTGATGCCTATGGCGTACGCTTTTCCTTCTCCGTAGGTGTTGTAGGTGATGGCGACGTTGTCCCTTGTTGTGCTGAGCGCGGCACTGGAATCACCATCGTACACGGCAATGCCGGGGTGCTTGGTCCCACTGTAGCGAACCGATGGCATGTTTTCTCCGATCTCCTGACGATAGATGGGAAGCTGCCGTTCACGTGCGTTCCTGAGGTTTTCGGTCAGAGCAGGATACCCGTCGGTGAACCTCATGCTTGAGATTTCTTTGCCGTTGTAAAAACGATCGGTTCCGGGCACAAAGCGGGCATTCTCGAACCCGAATACGTCTTTCATGGTGTTTCCTACTTCTCCAGCGATGAGCACACCGCCGTTTTGCACGTGTTCACGCAAAAGGGATTGCTCGGTAGTGCTGTTTCGGATCGCAGGATAGACCCATACGACCTCATGTTTGAGGGCTTCTTGAATATCCTCGGTGACGCGAATAGGTGTGCCAACGGCTTTCATCCCATGAACGATCCCGAGCCATTTATCGGAGGCATCGGTGACCAGCACCGCCAGACGATTGGTCGACCCCACGTCAAAGTCCGAGGGTGTTGCAACTTTTTCTGGGGCAACAATGGAGGGGGCGCGCGACGTTTCATAGCCTGCGAGTCGCCACATGTCCGTGAACCGGATCTCGTCGACGTAGAGTGCGGCCTGCGTGGAGGTTCCCCCAGTCGTGGGCTCGATGAGCATCAAGAACTGAACGCCCGAGATTTTGGTCGTGTCCAAGGTGGTGTTGTGGGCGCCGTCAGATCGTTCGAAGTCGTCACGGCTGAGTGCGAGCTTAACTTCCTTATAGACGTTAACGATGTCGCTCAGGCTCAGCTGCGTTGAAGCTCGCTGCCTCCAGACACTCTGATTGGGCCCCCCGGTATCGACGAGGAGCTCGAGTGCGACCTTGATGTTTGGACTGCTGTTGTTGCTCCGAATCGCATACGAAACGCTGCTGTAGTCGTAAAGGTTGACTGCGGCCGGGAACGCGAAACGTGCACCCATACCCCAGCTTTGGGTGAGGCCACGTCTTCCCGAAATGATCCTCGCTGCTGCGGTGCCGGCATATTTTGGTGCGGTCACTCTGGTCAGCTCGGCAGCATCAGCGCCGAAGAGCGATTTTTGGTAACGGTTTATTCCAATGGCGTTCAAGCCGAGGTCCATTTCGTCTGCGCGGCAAGCGCCCGAACCCACGGCCATAGGTTCGTCTTCAGGACACAGCGGCGACACGCCCGAGCAGAATTCTGCGGCGTCGCAGGCGTTGCTCGAGGCATTGGGCCGACAAAGTGTCGAAGCGGCTGCAAAAGTATCCGGTGGGCAAGATGGTGAGTGGCCCGAGCAAGTCTCTTGAACGTCGCAGCCAAGGCCCGCCAAAGAAGGCCGGCACACAGTGCCTTGGGCTTCGAATCCGTCTGGTGGGCATATGGGGCTTGTTCCACTACAATACTCCGGCTTGTCACAGGTGTTTGCGGGGTCTTGCGCACGGCATTGTTGGGTTGTGGGCGCAAACCCATCTTCGGGGCACTCCGCGGATTCTCCCGTGCAATACTCGGGAACGTCGCAGGTGTCGCTGGGGTCAACCCCGCGGCAAGCGTGGTCGGCGGGCCTGAAGGATCCGTTTTGGCAACATGCCCCTTCGGTGCAGTCGCTTCCCGAGACGGGGTTTAATGACGCCTTCCATGTGAGATGGACTAGACTGGGGTTGATGCCTTTTGCGTAGAGTCTGAATCCGGTTGGGGTCGCATAGTAGACGGCGGAACCTCCTTGAGCCTTCCAGTGGCGGCCGCCATACAGGGATGTGATGTACGTGGGGGTTGTATCGAACCCGCACTTTGTGGTGTCCACATTGACGAAGAATGAGCTGCTCCCGTAGGGCTGCCAGTCAGACTTCTTCGTTTCGCCTGTGCACAGAACCGGCGTTTCGAGATTTCGCGGTGTTGCCGTCCAGTTGATGTGCCATTTCCTCTTGTTGGCCGTGGCCACCGTTAATCCGGGCTGGTAGAGGTAGATCCGGAAGCCGGTTGGGGTAGGGAAGTAGACAGAGGTTTCACCCCGCGCCCGCCAGTGTCCGGAACCTCCCAAAGATGTGGAGTAGACCGGTACCTGGTCTAAGCCGCATTGGGTGGTATCCACATTGGTGTAGATGCCGGCGGAGCCATACTGAACCCACTTGGTCTTGCCTGGCTCAGTCTGTCCAGCGCACTGATGGGGAAACTCAACATTGTGTGGCAGCGCTTCCCAGTTGATGTGCCATTTTCGCTTTTCGGCTACCGCTGGTGTGGTTTTGGTGGCCAAGTAGACCCGAAAGCCCGTTGGCGTGGGAAGATAGATGGAGCTGCCTCCTTCGGCGGTCCAGTGTGAACCAGCTCCGCCGAGTGAGCTGAGGTAAATGGGTGTTTGGCCGAATCCGCAATCGCTTGTGTCTACGTCGATGTAGAGACCGGAGGATTTGTAGTCCTTCCACCCTGATCGTCCTGGTGTGGTCCTGCCCGTGCAGCGCTGCGTCTGTTCAGGAACCGTGGCCTGGCTCGAAATCGATTCTGGCTCCGGTCCTTGGCACGCGGTGGCCAGTAGCCCGGTGCTCAAGAGCGAGTAAAACGCGAATCCACGAAAAAGCCGCTTGTCTTTCGATCTTGGTGTGGGGTAATGTAGGTAAGTCAGTGCATGTGTCCGATGCATTGTCATCTCCCTCCTGGTGAGAATGGGTGGTGTTGCTGTGCTTGGACTAAGCACTGTCTGTGCCACCCCCTCTTTCCTCGAAACTCTCGCCTTCAGAGTCGCGGCCTGTCCTCAATTCAGGCCAAACATGACGCATAGCGGGTACAGCACTAGAGGGTTCACCTAGCTGTCGACAGAAACAGACCCCGGGTAGGGCCGGTCTGTCCCCATGTGTGCCATGCATGGGGTTCGTGCAAGTTTGGTTTCTAGCGACCCTCCATGCTCCCGAATTTGACCCAAGCCGACGCACAACGATGGGTGCGCTGCTGTGCCTCGGAGACCGAACCCCGCGATAAACCCTGATCCAGGACCGTTCTCATCCCGGTCCCTGTCAGAGCGAATAGGAAGTGACTGAAGCTGCGCGCCTCAACCGCTGGCGCGTAGTCAATCGGAGTGATCCGATGGATTGGTCTGAAGTGTCGAACGCCGGTCGATGCCGTCCTTGGACTTTTTGGTCGGGTGAGGCTCCTTGTTGTATCTTGAATGGCGCAGAATAAGTTGCGATAGGGGTTTTGTTGTCTGCAATGTTTCCGTCAGTTGGCGTGAGTTTGTATTGGACTGCCTCGGCTGAGCGCGGTACAAGGTCGCCCCGGTGAAAAAGCAGCGTATGGCCCACCAAGGCCTCGCCAGGAAAACATCCTTCCGGCGCAGAGAAAAACTTGGTCACAAAGGAACGTCTGGATTGCCTGCGGCAAGAAGCCGCATAGGCGATGCCGTACGATGTGGAGACTTCCGAGCGGGCAAGGCATTGAGGTTTGGGGTGCTCTTGTCTGCTTGCGTAATTTCGTCGGTATCCTCGGTTCGCGCTTCGGTGGCGTTCAAAGACGGATGGAATCTCTTTTACGCGGCTCAGGCGGGCTCCCTTCGTGATTCTCGGGTTCGCGCCCTCTGGCACTGGGATGAGGGCGTTGAACGTTATACCGAGCTGCCCCTAGAGACCTCGCTTTTGCCTGGCGGCGTCTATTTTGCCTACATCGATGTCCCGGGTTCCGTTACCGTCGCGGAGGCATCAGCCTTGCGGGCGCAGCAGCTTGAGGGGGAGGCCGTCTCGGTTTCGACCCAATTGCAATCGAGCGAGGGTGTTTATTCGGCCAATCGTCGACAAGCGCTTGCGTTACGGGATGCACTCCGCAAGCGCGTCCCATCGGCGCGTCTCAAGTGGGTGCAGACCGAATACCAAGCGCGCGGGGATGGTGGTGGTCTGCCTCGCGATGGTTCTCAAGACGGGGCTGGGAGCGAGCTTCGTTCTGGCATTCTTGAGGGGGGGGCGGGGAATGATGAACGGTTTTTGGCTGGTTTCCAAAGAGCGTGGGTCTATACCCAAGGCCTCGCCCTTCATCAAGCGGTGCGGCGGGGTGAGGGTGAGGTTGCGGAGGGCTTAGCTCGGTGGCTTTGCGATCCGGCCAACGTGGTGTGGAGCGGGGACCGTATCTTGGGTTGGCCATTCTCCCAAAACACCCAAGGCGATACCTGGAGGGATGCGCGTCTGGTGACTGGCGCCACCGCGTGGGCCATCCATGGGCTTGGCACCTTTTTGGTTTCGGATGGGTTCTTGGGCCTCGAGCAAGAGGACCAGATTCATTTTCGCGTGTGCTACCGGGCCGCCCTGAAGGGGCTGGAAACCCACCGGGTGATGGTGGGCGTCGCGGACAAGAAGGTTCAAGAGGGCTCATCATCGGCATGCGGCCAAGCAGCGTGTGCCCAATTGATGACCGCGGGGTGGACCACTCAGGGGCTTCAACATGCGACAGAACCCTGGCGGCTGGGGCTTGCTGAAGACCACGGGGAGCAATGGGCCTACTACGATGTTCTTGATGCGCTCGGCTATCACCACTTTGACGAGACAAAACCGCTTTTGGTTCGGCGAATGCGCGGTGATTCGCAGGGACCCGGTGTCGAAGATGAAGTTTTTGCATTAAGCAAGCATCAGTTCGAAACCTTGAGGGTTCGGACCCAAGCAAAAAATGTCGTCACCGAACACAACCTGGACGTACTGAGTGTTCTTAATCACGCGCTCCAAAATGAGGAGCGACTTTGGCCCGAGGTTGAAGCTTCAAAGCGGGAGGCGCTTCATGGTTGGCTGGAGGCGTGGCGGGATGGGGTTCGCAGGGGTATCTTCGAGCTTCTTTGGGATGCTCCCAAAGGAGGACTGCCTGTCGAAGAGAAGGCCCCCAACGGATGTCGCACGAAGCCTAAGCATGTTTATGGGCAGGGTCGGGTCATTACGGGAGGGCACTTTGATGAACGAGGACGATTCTTCGTAAACCGTGAGGTTGCCATCGACAACTGCAGTTGGTTGGCTCTCTCTGTCGACTACGATGAACTGCCTCGGGCCCGAGTAGATCAGCTTGAACAGTGTCTTGAATACACGATTCAGAAGTTCGCAGATGCGATGCCTTCTGGGCCCGAAAACGAGTGTTACTACGGAACCCATTATTTCCCCAACTCCTTCCGCGATCGGTACATCGAAAGGAGCGGTCTTCAGGAAGTATCCTATCATCTCGAAGCAACCGCGGGTCTTATCTTGGGTCTCGAACGTTTCCGCCAAGCGCACCCAGATCGCGGCCGGGCCTTCGAGCACGAAGCGCGCACGCTGTGGTCCGGCGTACAGCGTTTTGTCCAAGACTACGGATTTCCGTACTCCAGTCAGCGAATCCAAGATTTATCCACGCAGTTGTCATCAAGTACCGCGGCCATCTGGTACCTCGATGTGGACGATGCCTTCCATGAAGCCCTGACGCTTAAGACCTCGGCGCTCTTGACATCGATGGAGGTCCCGAACCAGGTGCAGCCCGTCCAGTTCATGGGTGCGCAAGAGCAAAGTTCACCAGATCCGTGGGCTGGATGGCCTTTTTCGTACGCCTTTGCGGTCTCCGACGTGTCCGAATCGCATTCGTTCTCGATTTCGACCGGTTTTGCTCCCCCCCCCGAGGCTGTGGCTCAGAACGTTCTGGCGACTGAGTTTGCCAAGCAGCTGGGGCTGAGAGAGGCGCTGAAGTTTGCGCTCATCGAGATAATCCATGTTGCGACGCTCGGCGGGTTCGTGGCGGAGTTTCATGCAAGCGAGGTCGATGCGATGGTCGACCAGGTTTTTGTCGAAGAGAAACACAACGTGGTGGTTGTTGACGAAGGGGTGTCCTTGGGCGTTCCCCCGACCTTCGAATTTCTGGGGTGGGAACCGCTTCCCGCAGAATGGACCGCAAAGGAGATCTATCAATGGCCCGTTGCAGCGATGAGTCGCTACCCTCACGCGTGGGAAAAATACTTTTCCCTGGGGATTGTCGACAGCGTGGTCCTCGGTGCCTCGCCTGAGCTTCGAGCCCTGGCGGCGGACATCGTAAGGCCCCATATTCAAGGGCTCATTCCCCAGAATGTTGTCCTCAAGAGGGTCGGGCGCGGGGTTGAAATCTATCGAAAAGCGAACCTTGATTTTTCTTGGGAGGGTCCTCGGGGCGTTGTGCTTCATCTTGGGGTTGGGCAGCCAGAACCGGAGTTGATCCACCAACAACCCGGGCCCTGGGCGCAGTGGTATCAAGAAAACGTTTTGGCCACCGATATCGCCGAGCCCCACCGTCAGGCGTACTTGAAAGCGGTGAACCAGTGGATCTTGGACAGGGTGCTGGTTTCTGAGAAACGAACCTTCAAAGAGGCGTCCGAGGAAGCGAAGGAGAAAATCACCGGCATGGGGGCCCAAAACTCTTCGGGTGGTGGTGGTCCCAAAGACCTGTCGGGTGGTTCAGTCCCGAGGCCCAACGACCTACCGGAGCTCGAACGAAAATTGGACTATCGCTTCAAGAACCGCCTGCTGCTTGAGTACGCGTTGAATCCAAATACCGAAGAGTTCGAAACCCTTGAATACCTCGGGGATGGGGTCCTTGAAACGTTTACCTGGCGCTACGTCAAAAGGCGGTTTCCAGACAAGAGTTACGACGAGTTGGAGTACCTAAAGAAGCGCATTGTAAGCAACGCATCGCTTGTCTTATCTGGGCAGCGACTCGGGCTAGATAAACTGGTGAGCGTCGATCCTGCTCACCGGCAGTACCTTGCCGCCAACCCCAAGGGTCTTGCCGATGTTTTTGAGGCGCTCGTTGCGGCGATGTACTGGGATGCAGGGGGGGACGAAGAGGCGCTACGGGTTGTGGAGGAGCGAATTCACCCCTGGTACGTGCTGCCGCCGGTGGCCTTGGGTCTGGAAGTACAGTGGGCGGTTTTTGAGGAATGGGCGCACGAAGAGTACGGGGCCAGTGCTCAGGTTCGTCATGTTGAAACCCAGAGCCCTGATGGCCAGGTGACGTCCGAAGTTCTTGTAGACAAACAGGTTCTCGGTCAGGCCACAGGGGGTGCGCCCCAAGATGCCTACCGCTCCGCTCTGGAGGAGGTCTATCAAGCCCATGGTGTTTTGCTTCAGCGGATGTTTGCACGCATGCAAGGGGGCCCGCCACTCAAGCCCCTGAGTGCGTATTTCCCGATACCGGAAGGGCCGCCGCTTTCTTCCGTCGAAGAGGAAATCGCTGCGTCCTTCACGCACCTTATTCCCGAACCGCGTCTATTTGCGTACGTCCTGCGCTATGGCGCCCACGTCGATCGGAACCAGGAATTGCGCTCGATCGGAAGTGCTGTGCTGGATCTGGTCAACCGGGATCACATGGTGTCTCAGTTCAGTGAAAGCCATCAAATCAAGCGCACCCGTGCGTTTTCAGACTGGATTCCAGAAATCGCGTTTAAGTTGGGCTTGGCCAAAGCGGCAGACCGTTCGAGCCCGCCTTTGCAATATCACTTGGCTTTGAGGCATACGTTCCGCTCCTTTGTAGGCCTCCTTTTTGTTGTTAGGGGATTTGAAGTGGCTGAGTCGTTTATCAAACCTCTCCTGAGGCACTCTCGTGGTATCGAGGGCATCTGGAATGCGCAGTCTCCGACGCATCTTCGTTTGTCGCTTTGGGCCCTAGAAAAATACGGTCAAGATCTCGAGTACCGTACACGTGGGGACGCGGGGGTTTTTGTCACCGAAATACGGTCTCCAAAAATGGAGTTGGTGGGGACTGGGGAAGGCCCGAGCAGGGTTGTTTCTAGGATCGAGGCGATACGAGATGCGATTGTGCGCAACAGTATCCCGGGAAAAGAACTCCAACACGGTGACGACTGGGGCACAGAGCCGTTGCCGGATTCGTGGCACGAGAGGCATTCCTTAGACATCACCCAGCTTCTTCTTCCCCAAGAATTTCGCTCCACCTTGCCGGCTGGGCTTGGGGGGGCGATCGAAGGGCCGGGAACGCTCCTCGATGTCCTCGGTGATGACTTCGAGGAGGATGAAGCGTTTGCGCACGCACTTACCCATCCTTCGTTTTCGGCGGAATCACGGTTTCCGCAGCTTACTTTTTTGGGCAAATCGACACTGAAGATGCTGGGTGCGCATGTCACGCTCGAGCGCTTCCCTCAAGAAGCGAAGAAGTCCACGCTGGAGCAGCGCTGGCTTGAAGTACAAGGGTCGCCTTCGCTGGTTTCCGGTGCCAGGGCGTTGGAGCTTGGAAAGTTGCTTCGCTTGAAGCCTAACCCACCGGTAGGTATTCGCAAGGATCCCGATCTTCTTGCGGAAGCCATGGCTTCCGTAATCGGCTGGATGCACTATCACACCGAGGGGCACTTGGGTTTGGTGAAAAACCGTCTTGAGCCACTTTTGACGGCCTCGCAAACGAAAGAGGGAGCCGGATCATTTGCATCTGTGGATCTCAATGCCCAGTTTCCGGTGCTCGAGAACGTTTGGTTCTCCGAACCCGAGCTCGAGGTCATGGAGCAGCTGCCTATCGCTCTACCCAATCCAAGCGACTTTGCCTATTTGGTTCACAAGGCGGATCAACCTTTTGGGAACGAACGACTTCATTTCTTGGGGAAGTTTGTGATCGACCTGGTTTCCGATGAGCGTTGCGTTCGCGGGTACCCAGGGGGCCCCGTCGCGGAGCTTTTGCGAAAACGGGATTTGTTGGACTCCAATCTGGCCTACATTGCTTGGCAATTCGGGTTGTCGAATGTCCTCAAGACCTCTGCGCCAGACGTGGGTTTCGCCGATGGTCTTCGCTATACCCTTCGAACCTTGATGGGACTCGTCTACGTAAGGTTCGGTCTCAGCGCGGTACGCAGCATGTTGTGGCCCCGGATGCGTATCGTCCAATACCCGAACCAGATTCGAAACCCTGAGTCGCCTGAGTCTCTCAGGCTGGCGCTTTGGTCCTTCGACAGGTACGGCGTAGAGCCGATCTACAAAACCACCGCAGCAGGATCAGGCTACGAGGTCACCATTTTCGCCCTCGAGGAACTGGTCGCAACCGCGCGTGCGGACGACGTAGAGCTCGCGAAACAAGGGGCTATTCATGACGCCCTTGATGCCCATTCTATTCCCTAGTGGGTTTGCGAAAAAGTCGTGTCTCAAACCTCCGGTTTGGGGGTTTCCTTCACTACGCTCGGTGCGCTCCGAAGAACGTCTACTTCGTTACCTTATTTTGCTAGACCGCCTTCGGTAGGGGCTTTGCAGCAGCAGGACTTTGTTGCGCCAGTGATCCCCCGGTACGCACCTGTCGGGTATTTCGGACACAAGGGTTCGGAGCCAAAGCCATCGAATGCCCAAACGGTTACGACAATCAGTGTCCGCCCGCTCAGGCAGCCATGCAAAAAGCCAAAAGTAAGCTATCCTACATGATCAATACCAACTGTATCGCCGGCAAGTTGGGAATACCAAGCGCCATCGATCCTCTCAATCTTCATTTTGAAGACAAACAACCAGGGATAGGCCAGGCTCAAGCCGAAGGGTTTATCACCTGCAAAGCGCTCGTACCCGAGGGCCCCCTCGTTGTCAAAAAAGGCGGAGGATGCGGGAAGATGACCACTCTTTTCTCGCAAATACCGGGACTCTGTGGCGCAAAGATCCTGGCCTACAAGGAAGCCGTCGACCAGGCAGAGCTTGTTTGTGAAAAAGAGGGCCCTAAAAAGGAGACTCTCGACGCGTGCACATACGACCACGCTGGAGAGCCTGGATGCGACGCCGCTTTTTCGATTACGATTCCATCTACCTGTCTTCCATGTCAGGACAAGTATCAGGATTGGAAAAACGCGGTTGGCGCCTGCGCAAACGCGACCACCAACGCATCTATCAAAATGATCACGGCGATCAAGAAGTGTACACAAACCGCGCTATAGAAGGGTTCGCGAGCGCCGAGAAGGTCGCGCCCAGCGTCGGAACAGCTAGCGTTCGTTTACAAAACGATTGCCTTTGGCCTCGGCGCATACTGCGTTGTCGGCGCGCATCCCGTGTCCCCGGAGATCGTCAAACGGGAATGGTAGCTCGATCAGGGTATCTTCGGTGTTGTTGAATTCTTTGAGGACCTCGATGCACCCCGATTCGGTAATCGTGTTGCATTCCGGCGCGCTTGTACACAGCGTGTCGCAGCATTCGGTCATGACTTCGTCCATGCGCTCGCCATTCGGGAGGACAACATCGCCGCAAGAGCCGCCACCTCGTCGTGAGGCCACGAAGTTTAGTGAGGCCGCCGCGCACTGGCGAACCAACTCGAGTTGCTGCTTCGGCACGCCGGCCGACCTGGCGTCGGCAGCGCAGTAGCAGAGATCTTCGACCGCTGAGTTCTGGACGCCGTCGTCCACATTGTCCAGGGTCAATCCGCAACTGGTAAACTCAAGGAACACCGAGGTCAGTTTGGGACGAACGCCCCAGTACGTGGGGGTCCGGGTCAGACATCCCCCGGGCCGAGAGAAGCCGCAATCGACGTTTGGATCTGATGTTCCCCGCACGACGGTACGGCAGTCCGAAAATCCGGCAGCACAGTCGCTGTCGGTGCTATCTTCCTCAGCGTTTCTGGGGGCTTCGGACATGCCGTTAAGCGGTCCATCAGCGTCGAAGTTGCTGGGGTCAATCTCGATGGCAAGGCTTTCGTCGGTACAGGTGGGGAGCAAGAAGTTGTAGTCGCCTCCTGCGCCGGTGGTTGTGGTCCCGATCAGACCACCGGGCGTTCCCGTTTCGGGATCACACAAAAGGACATTTATGCGGACACCCGGAATGCCCGATTCTTCTGCTTGCTGAGCCCCGTCACCAGATCCGTCCCGCCAGATAAAGTCGCCGACTTCAACGAAACAGAGGTCGGGATCATTGCTTGGGTTGCAGAGGTTCTCGCAAGCCCCGGACTCAGGATTACAAATGTCGTCGGTGCATGCATCGCCATCGTTACAGGTGGGCGTGACCTCATCGTTATGGGCACAAGCCCCAGTTTCTGGGTCACAAGAGTCTGTGGTGCATGCATTGCCATCGTTGCAGGTGGGCGTGACTTCATCGCTATGGGCACAGGCCCCGGTTTCCGGGTCACAAGAGTCTGTGGTGCATGCATTGCCATCGTTACAAGTGGGCGTGACTTCATCGCTGTGGGCACAGGCCCCGGTTTCCGGGTCACAAGAGTCTGTGGTGCATGCATTGCCATCGTTACAAGTGGGCGTGACTTCATCGTTATGGGCACAAGCCCCGGTTTCCGGGTCACAAGAGTCTGTGGTGCATGCATTGCCATCGTTACAAGTGGGTGTGACTTCATCGTTATGAGCACAGGCCCCCGTTTCTGGGTCACAAGAGTCTGTGGTGCATGCATTGCCATCGTTACACGTGGGTGTGACCTCGTCGCTATGCATGCAGTCCCCCGTTTCTGGATTGCATGAGTCCGTCGTACACGCATTTCCATCATCACACGATGGGGTGGTTGTGTCGTTGTTGGCGCAGGCACCCGTCTCGGGATCGCATACATCGGCCGTACAGTTGTTGCCGTCGTTACATGTTGGCGTCACGGTATCTTCATTGCGGCACGCCCCGGATGCAGGATCGCAGGAATCTGTGGTGCATGCGTTTCCGTCATCACACGTCGGTGTGATGGTGTCGTTGTTTTCGCAAGCGCCTGAGGCCGGGTTACATGCGTCTGTGGTGCATGCGTTATCATCATCGCACGTCGGTGTGACGGTGTCGTTGTTTTCGCAAGCGCCTGAGGCTGGGTTACATGCGTCTGTGGTGCATGCGTTTCCGTCATCACACGTCGGTGTGACGGTATCGTTGTTTTCGCAAGCGCCTGAGGCTGGGTTACATGCGTCTGTGGTGCATGCGTTTCCGTCATCACACGTCGGTGTGACGGTATCGTTGTTTTCGCATGCTCCGGTTACAACATTGCAGGCATCGGTGGTGCATGCGTTGCCATCATTGCACGTTGGGGTGACGGTATCCCTGTTCTCGCAAGCGCCTGAGGCTGGGTTGCATGAGTCTGTGGTGCATGCGTTTCCGTCGTCGCACGTAGGTGTGACGGTATCTTCATGTACGCACTCTCCGGATTCAGGATCGCAGGAGTCTGTGGTGCATGCGTTCCCGTCGTTGCAATTTGTTGCCGTGTCATCGTTGATGCACTCTCCGGATTCAGGATCGCAGGAGTCGGTTGTGCATACGTTACCATCGTTGCATGTTGGGGTGACGGTGTCGTTGTGAATACATTCTCCCGAGCTTGGATCGCAGGAATCCGTGGTGCAGGCGCTGCCGTCGTCGCAAGTGGGTGTAACGACGTCCTCATTGACGCAAACAAAGGTTCCGGGTTGCTCTTCACATCGGTCCGAGGTGCATGCGTTTCCGTCGTTGCAGTCTGGAACGGTATCCGGATCGGTGACACACTGGCCGGTTTCCGGGTTACAAGATGCCAATCCATTGCACAGCAGTCCGTCGTCGCAAATTGCGCACGTTGCTATGACTCCCGTGGGCTGGGCGGCGGCTGATATCCCGTTGTCGCAGCTGCCGTCCGCTTGAAAAAGATCGAATCCTCCTATCTGGAGAATGGGTGCCCCGACTGACAATACCTCGACGTTGAAACGCACGTCGCAAAAGTCGGAGTTGTTTGCCGGAATATCAAACGGCGTATCTGCGGTGAAAACCAGCTGATTTGGGGTGTCTCCGCCGGTGGAGTTGATTGTCCATGTGGTTGGGCAGGTTGAATCGACGAGTCCAGCAAAACTGCCAAAATTCCCGGCATCGGTGCAGTTGAGTTGTTGATCTGTACAGTCGAGATTGAAGCGGAAACGATTGACCCTCAACCTGGTTCCATCTTGTATTGAACCCGCCCCCAGCATGAAGTTGACTTCGTACTGGGTGCCCTCTTCTGCGAAGGGTGGTCCGCTGTAGATAAAATCAGCTTCTGCAGAACAGGTCGCGGTTTGGGCTTTTGCGGCCTGCGGCAACACACACATCAGCGCGCCGCCGGCCAAACTCAGCGCCAGTCTTCTCGAGGTTTTTACGTATTGTCCACTGCTACACGTGCTTGCCATGCAAAATCACTCCTTCTGGTTCGAACGTTGTGCAGCGATTGGCTGCCCTTGTTCCGTGTTGATTCAGAAATCTCCCGGCGGCGGGTGGCATAGCGTTGTTGCTGATTTATCGGCAAGGGGTACCTTGGGAACGAAGACATCTTTCGTGGATGATGATCCGTTTTCGGTTTCTGATTCGAAACGAACGGAGCGTATTCGCAATAAGGCGCGCCATACGATTCACGTACGGATACAACCGGATCTAAGTTGTGATACGGGAGAGCCTTCTCCTGCCAGATGAGCGACGCTTTCGAAAGAATCTGGGATACATATTAGGATCGCCAAAGGAAGGATTGTGCTTCTGGTGCACGAGGGTTTGGCCGCTTAGCCTGTTGCCCGATGGGACGATGAATCGAGACCGCTGTGGTTGACTGGCGGATTGTCGTTGTCGCACGGATTGGCTTGGAGGAACAGCACTGTGCGCACACGACAAATAAGCCTACCACTGACCGGAGAAGATGATGATTCTACGGGAGCGTTCTTCCGGCGGTACGCGAACAGCCCAAAGGCCGCCATCCTCGTCACGGCCTGCGTCATGGCGGTGTCCACGCCGTCATGGGCGAACGGGGGGCTTGCCTCTGATGCCGAGAGCGTGGAGGCCGCGGTGGCTACGGCCACAGCGGCCTTGGAGCGGCAAGGTTTTGAAATTTCGGCTATCATGAACCATGCCGCCGCAGCCGAAAGCGTGGGCCTGAGTCTTCGGCCGACACAGGTTATCTTTGCCCGTCCTCCACGATTCATTGAGCGCGCTTTGCTTAAGCGAGGCGACAAGCTTGGCCTCGATCTGCCCCTCAAGATTTTGGTTTTTGAAGATGAAATGGGTGGGATCCAGGTCAACACAAACTCCGCGGGCTATCTGTTTGACCGCCACCAAATGAGGACCGTAGATCCGCTTTTGTGGTGGCTGCAGGGTACAGCAACAAAGTTCTCAGAGCCGGAGGACGGAATCATCACGGTCACAAGTACGGCGGGCTTTGAAGCCACCGTCGACAACCTACGGACCGCGATTACATCCAACCCAAACCTGCGGCTCCCGCTCGAGATCAACTTTTCAGAGGATCGACCGCGCCGCTTCGGCGTGCGCTGGTGGTCGAGGCCCAAGAAGGGGCCGATGCTTCTTGTGTTTGGGAATCCCAACGTCGGTACGCCACTGATGCAGGCCGGGCAACAGATCGGCCTCGACCTTCCGCAGAAGTTCCTTGTGGTTGATAGGGGTCGGGGGTTGACGATGATCGCCTACAACGATCCGTTCTTTGTGGCCAAACGTCATGGTATTGAGGGGCAAGACGATCGACTGGTAGCCATGGCCGCGGCCCTTGCGCGCCTGGCTGACGCCGGAGCGGGGCGCTGATCCAGGCCGGCTTGACTTCGGTTTGAAGTGCGACCTGATCTTACACCGGACTTACCCAGGGGCGCTTTGGGCTCGCGTGGATTGTTGGTGACCTAAGCCGGGAAAATAGGGGGCGCAATACCGGATTTGGCTGTGGTTTGGGTCCATCACAGGCGCATCTGGGTGCTGTTGTGCGGTATGTTTTGAGGTGCAGTGGTTTCGGGATGGGCGCGAAGGCATCGCTGGTCATGGGGATGGGCAGTCGTGATCGTGGGTTCCTTGTTGGCGTGCCAAGATGGACCTTTTGCTCTTGTTTTTGTCGAGGACCCAGAGGGGCTTGCGCGCGGGGCCGACCGCTTGGTGGTGCTCGACCCTCTCGATTTAACGGTTTGGAGTGAAGCCTCGATTTCTGGCCGTTCCTTTCCCATGAGTGTCTCCTTGGTGGACCAGAAGGATGGGCTCAGGAGACTCGCGCTTGAGGCACGGCTTAAAAACGACCAGGTTCTCGGGCGTGGCCTCGCAAGGGTTCGTTTCAACGAGGGCAACAACGATGCGGTTGTTGTGGCCCTGGGGCCATCGTGTGTCTCATTCAGGTGTGGCGAGGCTGAAGATGACGAATGCACGACGGTTTTGGACCATGGGGTCTGTGTCACCGCAACATCCACCAACAGCCGGCCTCAGTACTGCGATAGGATGCTCGGCTGTCAACCACGCCCTCCTTGTGATTTTGACGCCGACGGTGTTGCTGACGTCGACGATGACAATCCTTGTACGCTCGATGGCTGTTCTAGTGAGAATACCGTACTGAATATCTTTAGGCCCGACGGTGCTTTGTGCTCAGCCCAAGGGGTTGCGGACGGCGAATGTCACGAGGGCGCATGCATTCTGCGCAGGCCCCGAAATCCGGTTCTGTTGCTTCGGGATCGTGAAAGCGGAAGTGCTGAAGTTGTGCTGACGGCCACCGTGACGCCCGAAATTCTGAACGTTGAAGAGAATATTGTGGGCTTCCACTTGTCCCAAGAGTGGTCTTCTCCTCCGCCGTCGGATGATGCGGGCTGGGTCGACCGTGTGCCTGACCAATTTGTTCTGCGCGGCGGTCTCGGAAGCAAAGTGGTCTACCTTTGGGTACGGGATTCGTTCGGCACGGTCAACGCAGCGCCCTCGTCGACGACGGTGTTATTTTCGCCGGGGGTCATGCGATTGGGGTCCGAGGCAAATGGCTGTCCACGGGCAACCGGTGGCCCATGTACGCACGTGTGGCCCGCGGTGCGTGAGCAAGCGGTTACGGGCCAGCCTGGCGACAATGTGCTCCAGGCTCGAATCGATGCTGCGGAGGAGAACAGCGTGATCTGGCTCTATTCTCCCCCCGAAAACCATGTCTATGTAGGGAGGTTTCGGGTCACCAAGAGCATGACCATTCAGGGGGCGCCCGGAGAAACGCCATCGTCGACCCGTGTTCATGCACCCGAAGATGGAAACCGCATTGTGCGCGACCCGGTGTTCCATCTCTTGGCCGATGGAATCACGCTGCGAGATTTTGTGATTGTAAGCGGATTTCGTGGCAACGGGGGTGTGAGCGCGGTGCGCTCACCCGATCCGCGGGACCGGAGCCAAGGGTGGACTGGAGGGCACCTTATTGAACGTATGGTTTTCGAGGGGGCTGGGCCCCCGAGCGACGGCAGTTTGGGAGACGTAGAGACGGCCATTCGGCCTGGTCGCGACAGCACCGTTCGCAGCAACTGGTTTTTTGGTTGGTGGAAGACCGCCGTAGACGTTTCGGGGCGCCCCGACCTGCTGCTCGGAAATACACGTCTTCTCCACAACACGGTGGTCTTGACCCGCGCGGATGAGCCGGTTTTGGCTCCAGACAGCGAGAACATCCAGGTTCGAAACAACATCTTCATCAATCTTGATGAGCGTGACGATCGTGCGGCTATTTTGGCCAACGGAAACACGCGACGCCTTGAGGTTGACCAAAATCTCGTGGCAGGCCGAGGTCAGGTTGTCGAGGGCTTCTTGGGCGCTTTGATCGGAGACACCCAACTGATGGAGCCCAAAATTGTCCACATGCGAGACCCGCGTCTTGCCGCCCAAAGCCCGGCCATCGATGGTGCGGTTCCGGATGAACATTCTGGAGCTCTGGACCTCTTTCAGAACCCGCGATCGGTAGGTCTTCGTCCGGATGTGGGGGCCGTCGAGTCCGCGGGTGAGTTGCTCGAAAGGCTGGGCGGAGACTCGAAACTTATCAAGCTCGGCGTTGAGCCTCTTGGCTGCCCATCCCCCGCGGGGCGTTGTTCGAGGTCGCTGGCCGACGCCGACGACGCTTCTCAAATGTTGGCGGAGGTCTTTCAGGCGGCGCGCCCGGGCAGTGTGATCGAAGTCTACGATGATGCAAAGGGTCCGGCTCAGTACGTGGTCCACGGAGCTGTCATCGACCGCACCCTCAGCTTCCAGTCGTCTCAAAGCAACACACCTGGGGCCGTGACGTTGAGCATGCGGGCAGACTCTTCGGGCTCCGTGCGTGTGCTCCAAGCGGATGATGTTCGAATATCTGGGTTCAACATACGATGCAACCGGTGTTTACTGCTTATTCACTTTCATCTGGGCCAATCGGGCGACCCCGAGGACGATCTGGCGGCGCGGCGGGGCGTGATTGAACGGCTTCGGGTGTGGCCTGAAGGAGGCTCGGGGTTTGAGCCTGGCCATCAAGGGATTGTTCGCTCGAACCTGATGTACGGGGCGGCGACTTGCTCGTTGGTGCGGACCCGGGCGAAAGATGTGTTTGTGCTCAATAATACCTTTCGCCCCGAATCCTATGATGGAAACGGCTGTTCTCCTTTTCGAATATCTGGCGCCAGTGGACTGACTGCGGCCAACAACCTCATAGATGTCCGAGCTGGCTCAAGTGGTTCGCTTCGCGCGGCTCAGGGCGATTCCATGACCCTCAATGAGGTCTTTGTTCGGAACCAATTTTTCGGTTTCTCCTCGGTTTCGGTACCCAACGTATCCATCCCGCCCGATTCCAATTGCGCAAGCCTAAGCAGCCAGCCCGAACAGCGGTGCGCATCGCTCGAACCGGGTTTTGTAGATCCCGATTCGGGTGAAACCGCAGATTTTCACGTGGTCCCTGGCTCCCCTCCAGTGGACGCGGGCCAGGTGGCCTCGTTTCCGGTCGGCGCTTTGGACCTGGAAGGGCGCTCGCGTATCCAGGGCCAGGCGATAGACGTCGGCGCCCTAGAGCAAACGATGCCTTGACTCGCATGGGTCATCGGAACGCGTGCATGAGGGGGTGTCTTGGGACTCTTCAGGGGCTGTGTTCGAAGGCGCCGACATCGACGCGTGCCCCTTGACTTCGGGCGTTTCCGTCGAAGTCTGTTTCTCCTGGGCGGATCCACGCGTCATCGCCCGCATCGCGAGCCGGGGAGTCTATGAGGAGACGGAGGTTCTTATCGTCTCGAGATACAAAACCGGGGTCGGCCGCCGCACAAAGGTCTTCTGGTTGATTTTGGACGAGGGTGCCGGCGCAGTTTGTACCACCACGTCTTTTGGTGTGGATATCGATGTGCTCGGTTTCAAGATCATCGAAGCCGTAAAATTGGTTGGCTACAAAAATTTCGCCGATGGTGTCCGCGTTGCCTAAAGCCGGAACGAAGGCTTCGCTCGGGGTTAGTCGATCTGAAAAGACGATCAAGTTGTTGGCAGCGACGAAGTCGGTGGCGCCGTGCAGCAAGAACCCGCCCGCGTTCGCAGTGAGGCTAACGTTGGGGTGGAAGGGATGGAAGAAAGTATTGTTGATGGCCCTTGCACCCCGAGCCGAGGTTACGAGCAATGCCCTGAAAAATCCGTGTGCGATGCTTGACCGAAGCGTGCCTCCGTGTCCCAGCGCATAGCCGACGTCGTTGGCTACAGGGTTGTTGGATGGATCTTGGGTTATGAAGCAACTTTCAATGAGGCCGTCGACTGCCGCCAGATCGGAATCCGGCAAGCCCCCGAGGCCAAGATGAGAGCTCACCGCAGTGGTGCATCGGAAGCAGACGAAGGTGATGCCGTGAATGTGAACCTGATCGGCCTGGACGATGCGCAGCAGACCGTATGATACAGCGGCAGACCGTCGATGTATTTCTACCAAGCCTTCGGCAGTACGCGGTGCTCGCGAAATCGTCACGGTTCGATCGATGATTGTATCGCCTTCAACATACCGCGCTATAGCCCTACCATCGCCGTGCATGTAGATACGGGCCCCGGTAGGCGCTGCTTGAACCGCGCGCCCTAGGGCGCCAGGGCTTCGGCCTTCATAGAAGTCGCATGGTCCGTTGGCTTCATTTTCTGACCGCGGGCAGCCGGTCGCCTCGATGCCCACGTGAATGGGGTCTTGGAGTGCAGGGGGTGCGGGGCCTACCAGTTCGATGGCGCCGATATCGGAAGCTGGGCCATGGCGTCGGGGATTGCCGGCATAGTCACGGTCGCCCTTGTTGCTGTCGGCTAGGGCGGCGTTGAGGCTTGGACTTCCAGTCGAGGGATGAGGATTACGCATGTGAACGAGCTTAGGGTCTTGAAGTTGGTTGCCTGGTGTCGAAACATTGGCTCCTGACACGGTGGTGTCTAGCCCGTGCATCAAGTTGTTCTGAACCAAAAGTCCGATAGAATTTTCTCCTTCGACGAAGATGCCCGTTCCTTGAGTGAGGTTCACAAAAACATTGTTCTGAATCTGCACGTCGATGGAATCTTTGGCGTCGATGGAGGCCCTCCTTTCGGTCAAGATGACCGTGTTGTGGACAATTTGTGTATTCTCGATGGTTCCGCCTTTGTCGCCGGACACGTCTACGGCATGCTCCCACCACCCGTAGATCCAGTTGTTGCGCACGATGCTGCCTCTGCCTGGTAAAATCGCAGGACCTTGGCGTGTGCGTGCGTCCAGAGGGTGACCCTCTGCTTCCAATCGAAGTCTTTCGAGCACGTGCCCCTCGGACCAACCAACGGTTGTACTGAGGATGTCGGTATCCGCACTGATGGCCGAGTGACTTTTTCTGAGGTCCGCGGTCGCAATCTTCACGCTGAAACCTCTTAGCGTAGTCTCGTTTGCGACAAGCTGGAAAACAGGTGGACGACGCCCCGGTGGGGGAGGGCCCGGCATGATAGGAACATCCTCAGGCTGGGTTGAGGGGGCGCCTTCGATGGTGAGCCGCGGGGTTGATACGACCACTGGTCCCAAGTAGTGGGCAACCGCTGGCGGCGGGTAAAGCCATATGGCATCACCGGGCTTGGCTCGGTCGACCGCGTTTTGGATTGCGCTTACGCCGCCCTCTTTGATCACGGTGCAGGGGCCGCCCGTTTGTTCGGGGCACCCAAGTTTTGAAAATCCGACGCGCCAGATGCGGTCGGACAGCAAAATGGTCGCGTGGGAAGCGCCTCGGTTCACCGACTTAAACTCATCGCGCACCCACATATACACGGTTTTGGGTCCATTCCCTGCGCTCAGGCGAAAGCGACCGGGGACGGTTTTTTCCCAAGCCGGATCATCGGCGTGCGGGGCGCTGGTTGCGGTTTCAGATAGGTGAAAATCTGCATAACTGCTGTTGTTGTTCAGGAGCACAACTTCGACGGTTGAATCGAGCGCAATGGTCTGGCTGTCGGTGGTGGGATCTCTCATCAAGAACACGGGGTCTTCGGGCCTAATAGGCACGCATTGGCCCCCCAAACACTCAGCTTCAGCCGACGTCAGGTCTGAGAGGAGGCAGCTTTCGCCGTCATTTCTCTTGAACCGCAAGGGCTCTCCCTGGTCCGTGCACGCATCGATTGTGCAGTCATTGCCATCATCGAGACACGCATCATCGGCCTCAAGGCACGCCACCGACGCGCATGAAGCACCCACAGGCGGGCAGGGCGGCACACCGGATTCACAGATTCTTCCATTGCAGCGTTCTATGCCGTTGCAAAACAGGCCATCGTCGCACGGATTGTTGGCATTGGTGGTGATGGATGATGTGGTGGACTCGCACGGCGACGCCAAAACCACAGTTTGTGGCGGGGGACTGTTCACGGAAAAGTCGAGCTGAATCTGGGCTCGTCCCAAAACAGTGCCGCTTGGGCCCAGAGCTTCAAACCAAATCGTGGGGTGCTCTGGCTGCTCGTGAAACATCGCCATGGATACCGGGAAACGGTTGTTGTCCATCTCAAGGGTTCGAAGAACTTTGAGGTCAGATGATTGAACCTGTAACTTTTCGGCGCGATCAGCAATTCTGGCTGGATCGGATACGGTGACCACGATGATTCGGTCGTCGCTACAGCCCGATAGCAGGCCAATGAGGGCCAGGGTGAGCCACAGAATTTTTTGTTTACCTCGGCTCACTCGAGTTCGCCATACCCTTGATCACACGGTCGCCATTTTGACCAAAGTATGCCTAGGCGTCTGTGTCAATGTAGGCGACAAGGCACCCCGCCTCACAAGAATCCATCCGGGGCGATCGCGAGGATATCCGTGTGCGCTCGCGGAGGGGATCTTCAACTTGGGCGCGTCCGGCGCTGCCTTTTTTTCGATGGATGTCTTGTTGGCCGGACCTCTTTGGGGGGGGCTGGCCATTCTCTGAGATGGGTCTTGATCTCGGACCCCTGGCTCTGACGTCTGGGGGTTGGTGCCAGCGGGGCCTCGAGGGGTTCGATTGGACTCTCAGGCGCCCGCCGTTTGCGCTTTCGCACAATGATGGTCATGGGCGCTTGCTCTTTGGCTGAAACGGGTTCGGGGCGTTCTTGACGTAGGCTCGGATCGATTGAGAGTCGTTTGGTGTCGTTTGGCACACGACTTTCTGTGACCACTCGAACGTCCGAGATCTTGAGCTCTTCGAAGGCGGTCCGGATTGTGGAGAGGGTCCGTTCAAGGGTGGGCTCGCTGGTTTGGGCGACCTGTTTGGCGAGTTTCTTTGTGTGGCCGCCGAGAGCGCCGATGGCGATCTTGGTTTCTCTCCAAAGTTCTAGGCTCAGTCCGGGCAGTTCTCGGAGCAGGCGGGTGGCGCCCTGCGTGAAAGTCCCAACGTCCACCCATAGTTCAAGCACTCGGTCGTGAACGCGTCTCATCCGGCTCCGCATGAGCGCTCCGGTCGACGCCTCTACCGCAAACCTCGGCATGGCGACCGGAGGCGCCCAGATCTGGGTGGGGATTCGCGCCGGATCCTCACGCAGTGCCTGAATGAGTCTGGCGTCCTTGTGGGCACCCAGTTTGCGCGCGCTTGTCGGTGGTTGGGTTCGACTGTAGGCTTCGAGGGTCCATGACGCTTGGTTGTCTGCAACATTCACTTCTTGGCGTTTCATGGGGGCTCTTTAGTGCAATAAGCGTTCCGTCGCCGCTTTCGAGAGCACCGCCCGGTATTCTGGCATTTGATGGCCTGTGCCTCACCGTCCTTTGGTCTTTTTCCGTGCGCGGGGTGTGTAGCGGACTGGTCAGGTGGGGTGGGCGGCCCCCCCGAAAAGCGGCGCGGACCTACCTCGACCCCCTTCGGTGTGTCTGTACGACATTGTCCGGGGCTCCCCGAACCTGATCGACGGGTCTCTTTTCGAACCGTCCCATTCCCTACAAAGTTAAACCCATGGATCGTCGGCCTTGTGCCTACAGGCATCGCTCGGTTCTGCGCGTCGACAGTCGACGTGGCTGCGCTCGAAGTGAGCCAAGGGGGTTAAGCTTGTCTTGGCCCGAGGTCATCTCTGATCCATGGTATGTGGCGTGACCGGGTCTGTCATGTCGGGCGCTCAAAACAGTCACCTGGTGAAGACGCAGGGCGGCGGGATCCACAAGGGGCAGCATGTGGGTGAGCCACCGTCGACTCTGGGGCCCTACCGACTGCTGAACGCCATTGGGGTCGGGGGCATGGCAACGGTCTATTTGGCTGAAGACACACGAGATTCCCGGCGTGTCGCTCTCAAGGTCTTGACCTGCCTGGCGGGTGGAGATCCCGTCGAGCGTTTTCGGCAGGAGGCACTGATCGGGAAGCGTCTAGAGCATCCCGACATTGCTACGGTGTATGAATCGGGTGTGGACCACGACTTTCCGTGGATCGCGATGGAGTACCTGGATGGTTTTGAGCTCCAGAAGGTGATGAATGACAAGAGCTTTGGATTCGAAGATCGCCTGAACGTCATCATTAGGGTGGCCACTGCGCTTCATCACGCACATACGCGGTCGGTCATCCATCGAGATATCAAACCCTCGAACATCTTCATGACCAAAGAGGGTGGTGTTCGCGTGTTGGACTTCGGCATAGCGCGACTCGATGAGATTCGCCTCACGAGGGTCGGATTGCTCTTGGGCACACCGCACTACATGGCTCCCGAGCAGGTCCAGGGCCTGCGGGTGGATGCGCGCACCGATGTTTTTTCGATGGGGGTGCTTTGTTTCGAGTTGGTCACGGGCGAGCTCCCATGGCGGGCCGACAGTGTTCCACAATTGATGATGAGCATTTGCAGTCAGCCACCGGTGCCTTTCAGAACCCTCCTGGAGCCGGGACCGGTTTTACCCGATTTCTCGTCCATCGTGTCTCTTCACCAGATCATCCACCGGGCGATCGCCCAAGAACCTGAGCATCGCTATCAGACTGCACAGGCGTTTTCAGACGCGTTGAGCTGTTTTCTCGAAGGGGACACAAAAGCCCCTGCGGCCGACATTTCGAGACGTACCGTAGAGTTGGCGGTCACCGCACCGCTACGCCGCATTGAGTGGGCACGGGCCAGGGCTGCCCGGCTTGAGTTTGAGGTGCCGTCCAAGGGGCACGAGCGCGTCGAGCCTGTCTCTCGGGGTGGTCGCGACTCGGCGCAGCGTGTTTGGCTGGGCCTGGTTTTTGGTTTCGTCAGTGTGCTCCTCCTTTTGTTGTGGTTTGTAGCCAGTATGGGCTTGGAGGGCGGAGGGTAGTGCGCCCAAAAAGACTCGGCGTTTTGTACCAGCTGATCCTGAGTCATCTCGTGGTGGGAGTCCCTCCGGCGATTTTGCTGGGTCAGTTCGTGATGGATATCAATCGTGAGGCCCTCCTTCACGAGAGCCAACAACTGCACCTCTCAGTTGGAGCGCAACTTCGCTATGCGATATCCGAAACGATACAGGCTTGGGTTCGTCGTCTGGATGACGTGGAGCGGGTTTTGGATACGACCGAATTGCCCATCGGTCTACGCAAATCCATGGTGAAGGCGATGGTGGCAGGTCAGCAAGTGCCACATATTGCGCTTCATCATCCTGACGGGAAGTTCGATTCGGCGTTTTATGCTGAAGACGGTGCTCGTCGGTTCAGGAATTCGATAGAACCTGCCTTGCTCGAAGAGGCAAAGACCCGCGGCTTCGCAGTTTCCAACGCGACGATATCCGATGGGTTTCCTGAGGTACTTATCGTGGTCCCCTGGGTGCGTGACGGCGATACCCTCGGTTTTTTGACAACGCAGCTCGATTTGGGCGGTCTCAATGACCTGAGCGCAATGCTTGTGGACCGCTATTTGGGCAAATCCGGTGAGCTGGACGTGATCGATGGAGGGGGCATCGTCTTGGTCTCCTCAGAACCCGATCGCGTGGGACATCACTTTGGCGCGCGCTCCTGTTTTACGGGTTTCGAAGGGAACCCCAAAAAGGGGTGGACGGAAGTCGAGACCGGAGTTTCGTCTCGTTTCATCGACGATCGCGGGGCGGCACGCTTGGGGGCGGTGGTGTCCGCCCCAGAGCTGAGGTGGCTGGTGGGAAGCTCACGCCCAGAAAGCGTGGCCTTCGCATCGCTTGCTGCGGTTCGGCTTCGAGCCCTTGTTCTCTCGTTGATCGCTGGCATTGCGGCCGGCATCCTTGGGCTCCTTTTGGCTCGGCGTGTGAGCGAGCCCATTCTTGCGGTCACCGATGCCCTGTCGCACTCCATTCAGGACGGGCACCGAAAGGCCATTGATGTTCCGGCCGGTGGTGAACTCGAACGATTGGTCGGCTCGGTCAACGGCTTGCTTCGCGAACTGACAAGGCTTCGCCTGGAGCTCCGCCAAAAGAGGCAAATCAGTATTCGTCTATCTCGATTTTTGTCACCAAAGACTTTGAGCCAGGCCCTTGGTGGTGACCACGAGGCTTTTGGCGGAGAAGAGGAAATCGTGTCGCTTCTGTATTGTGACATCTCCAAGGATGAAGAAGCAGGCCAAGACGTATCTCCATCAAAGGTCGTCAGCAGTTTGGGCGAATTTTTTCATATGGCGTGGGAGCTCGTGACACAGCATGGTGGTGAGCTTGACGGACACGCGGGCGATGCGGTTTTGGCCGTGTTCCGGAGTTCGCGCGGCGACGACTACACGGACCGAGCGGTTGCTGCCGCGTCTGCCTTGGTCCAGGGGGCAGAACAGGTGGCCCAGAGGTGGCGAGAGACTGCGGGTGTTGGCTTTGGTGCTTCGGGGGCGGTGGCTACCGGCGTGGCCAAGATTCAGTTTGATTCGGAAGGGGCCATCTCGGTTGTGGGGCCTTTGGTTGAGCAGGTTGCGCTTCTTGAAGCGGATGCCTCGGTGGGCCAAATCTTGATCGACAGCAAGACGAAGGAGACGATGGGTCTCGCAGCCGACCGAAAACCGAAAGAAGTTGGAAGGTCAAACGATGCCCTACCGATTTTTGCCCTCACGCCGCTCGCCGCAGAGCCATCGGGCTCCGAAGAGGCTATGGGACGAGCCCGGGCCGGCAAAACTTGACAACGCTTCTTTGTTGCTTTTTTGACCAATCCGGTCGGGCCGGGCAAACATGCGGCGTTGGGATGAGGTGTGGTATTGATTCTTTTCGAGTGCCGACGCCCCGGGCGAAATGGCGCTCCGTACGGGCCGGGATCGCTTTTTCGAGTGCGGCTTTGGCCTGCTCTGTTTTTTTGGGGAGCGGCTCGTCGTTTGCGGCTTCTCACCCAGATGCGCCACGGCCGAGATCGTATGGGGTGGTTCGATTCTTGAGTGCGTCCTCGGCGCTGAGCAGCGAAGAGAAACGCAAACTGGTGTCCCTCGCCAAATTCCTCCATTCCGATCCCAAGGCCCAGATTCTGCTGGTGGGGCATTCCGACCGTCATGGAAATGACCGGGTCAGAACAAGGGTTTCCCTGAGCCGAGTGCGCGCGGTGCAGGAGGCCCTCGAAGCACAGGGCATTTCACGGGCACGAATCGACGTCGAGGCTGCGGGGTTTACAGCGCCCCTCTCGGAGGAGCCCAACGCTGCGTCCGATCGCCGCAATCGACGGGTGGAGATTTGGATCAAGCCGTCTGATCCCATCGCGTTGGTCAGCTGGATTTTTGGTGTTGTTCAGGCGCGTCCGCCCGACGTTGCCCGTTGGCGTAAGGCTGAGCTTGAGATGCCCCTTCATCGCTTTTACAACGTGAGAACCGTTCAGGATTCTGCCGGAGAGGTCACCTTTCACGAGGGTAATAAGCTCTTTATTGGACCGGGTGCATTGGTGGTTATCTACGGGCGTGAAAAAAAAAGGAGGACACGGAAGAAACGGTCTTCGGACGTGGTCCTCAAAGAGGGGGAGCTGTTTGTGCGCCTGGCCCAACTGGAAGGGGCTCCCGTAGAAGTTGTGACTGACGCGGCTGAGATCAAATTCCAGAGTCGCCGCGCGCGTGTTCGTCACAACCCAAAAAAGAAGGTCAGCCAGGTGTCCGTGTACGAAGGAAGCGCAGACGTTCTTGCGCAAGGAAAGAGCGTCCGTGTCGAGCGTGGGCAGGGCACGCGAGTTCAGCAAGGTCGAGCACCCGAACCACCGTCTTTGTTGATTGAGCCTCCCAAGTGGACTCTCGACGAGCCGCTTTTGGTGGTGGAACAAGAACCAACAATTCTTAGATGGGATGCTGCTACCGGAACCTCAACCACGGTTGCGGAGTTATTTGCCTATGACGATCAGGCGCTTTCCCGGGCCATAAAAACGTGGCGGCTCGCCCGCCCAGGTATGCGTCTTCTTTCCCCGAAGCCAGGTGCGTATCGTGTACGGCTCACCGCTGTGGATCGCCGCGGGGTGCTCGGTATGCCCGGCAAGCTCCGGACGCTTTTGGTGGTGCCAAGGCCAAAGATGGCAGATGGGCGGACCTTGGCCCTTTTCGGGGCAAGAAGGGTCATGCCGTTTCCGGGGATGTTGTCCTTTTCAGCCCCCGAGGGCGCTCGCATCGAATGGGATCCAGGTGTGCCCCTAGACGACAACGGCAGGCTCCATCTGAGTACGCCCAAACAGTGGAAGCTCCCCTTTGTGATGATCACCGACGGGGGCCGCACGACCGAGCCTGCCACGCTTTCGGTCGAGGTTGCGCCCATGAAACTGTCTTTGGACTCAGTGGGGCCTTTGGTGGAATTGACCCGCGGCAAGACGGTGTCTGTTCGGCTCTTTGTGCACGACGGCCAGGGCGTGCCGCTCGCCGGCCGACGCCTGTTCGCGACAGTCGAGCAAGGGGAGCGTGGTGGGGCCCTAGGGAGTCGCTCCCCAGGGGGTGACGTACTGACCTCTGGTCTTTTGAGCCCGTGCCACTGCAAACCTCCGCCCCGGGCGCTTCAGGCCACGGAAGTGCAAGATGGCTTATATGTATTTTCGCTTATGCTTCCTTGGGGGACTTTGGGGCCGAAAAACGCATACGGCTCGGCCGGTTTGTCGCCCGCCCGAACTTTGCTCAGGGTCATCGACGAAGCGGCTCAAGGAGAGCAGTGGGTGGAGTTCGAAGCGTCTCCCATCGCTGCTTCTCCCCAGGGCGAAGAGCAGAGTCCACCGTTTTTCTTAGGGGCCAGCCTCGGAGGCGGGCTCCAAAACGGCAATACCAGGCCGTCGGCGTTTTTGGAGCTTGGTGCCGGAACCTGGATGGAAGAGGCTTTTCGCGTTTTCTTGTCAACCAGAGTTGGCTACGGCCGTTCGATGTTGTCCTTCGCCGATAAGGAGCGCGATCTGCATCGAGTGCCCATATTGGCTCGGGTCACGCTGGAGTCGGTCTTTGCTGGCGTTCGACCTTTTGTCGCTGGGGCTGCGGGCATAAGTTGGGTCGGCTTTCGTAGAGGCGCCGACGATGGAACTCTTGACCTCGAAGCTTTTCAGCTTGCTTGGAATGGCGCCTTGGGTGTGAGCCTGAGGGTGGGTGATGGCGAGGTGGTTATCGAAGCCGCTTACGAGGGCATCCGCATCAGAGGTTCACAGATTCCCAGCCAGATGGACTTTAGGAAAGTCTTGCATCAGGGTGGGTTTTATTTCGGATATCGATGGTATCCTTGGGGCGGGGCCGATCCACAGTAGCCTGGCCTTGATGGGCGGTGGCCGCTTCGGGTGATGCAGTCGCTCAAAGGGTTCCCGCAGGAGGCGGACCCGTGATTGTTTTAGGCCCCCGTACGTAAACAGGAACCCCCGACACCAACAAACCGACCATGAGCCCGAACACGCTTCCAAAGCCCAACGTGCTGCAACCCACGACAATCGAAACGGTGGCGCTGGCAGTGGCCGCCAATACGAACTGGTGACTTTGTTTTTTGCTTTGAAGGGCTCGTTTTGACAAGAAAAACCCCGCGATGAGGGCGAGACCAAAGGTTCCGGTAAGGCAAAAGGCGTAGCAGGCAGCTTGAGACATCGGGCCGTTCAGTCCCTTCATGCCGAGTCCCACAAGCACGGGAATAAGCGCGACCCAAGCGCCGGACACGGCACCCAGACCCAAGTTTGTGCGCCAAAAACCGAGGAGCGTCGCCAACACGAACAAGCAAGCGGTTGCTCCAAAAACTTGAGATGGTGGTGCCGACAAAAATAGAGCACTCAAACCCAAGGGAACAACAACAGCAGCCCTTTTGAAGGCCCACCGGAGGCGCTTAAGTTCATAGGCACGTCGCACGGCCTGTCTTTGTTTATCCATAAAGTGACCTCCATGCTTCCTTGAGTCTAAAAAGCGCGCGTTGCTTTCGTTTTCGGAATGTGGGCCCCGAACCGGTTCCAGAAAGAACGGCTTCGAGCGTTTGTCGATCCTTGGCACTCAGTCCAGCTGCAACCTCCTCGGCTTTGGCAAAAAGGAGTCGCTCAATCAGATCTGCCTCAGGGTGACTGGCTTCTGTTGAAGCTGGTGGTGGAGCAAAATCTTCGCGTCTTCGAGCGCGCTTTTTCAAAACCGTGCGACATTCCCACGCGGTGATGGCCAATGCCCAGGCCATGACGGGGTGAGCATCATTGTATTCCGATGCTTGTTCGAACACTTTAATCAATGCAACCTGAGTGACGTCATCGGCGTCGGTGGGCCCAACACTTTTTTGCGCGTAGGCGTACACCAGTGGACGAAGCGCTTCGTAAAGCGGCGTGAATGCGGATCGATCGCCGTCTCGAAGCTGCTTCATCCACTGCGCCAACTCCTGGCGACGCGAAGTGTCCAACAAGGGTGGAACCTAGCTCAGTCGCAGGGGCAGGGCACGCAGGGGCAGTTTTCCCCACATGGGCAGGTGGCCGCGTAGCCGACCGAAGCCATCAAGGGAATCCCGAGTACAGCCACAATCGCGGCCCATTTTCGAATATTTTTCATAACTTCTCCTTCGCAGTTTTGTTGCTGCTACCCATTATAGGCACCAAGGAGCCGGAGCGTGACACGTTGCTAAGCGATAGATTGGCTGGGGTACGACATTTCCAGAACGACCACGTCGCCATCGGCGACAAAGGGGCCATGGACTTCGCCTGGTGGCCGGCTTGCATAGGAGCCGGGTTCAAGCCACAAGCCAAATGCTTCATCGAATAGGCGGCCGGACACCACAAAGATTTCTTCTGGGTAGTTGTGACTCTTAGGGCCAAAAGCGCGGGTGGAGTAACCGTCTTTAAATTTGGTGAGCCGCGTGTAGTCGCCTGATTGAGGATCTTCGGCGATGGTCAGCTGGAAAAGATGACCATCGGAGCCTTCGATGGGCTCCCACGTGCCGGCATGTTCTTCCGATAGGGGGTTCCAGTAGCTCTTCGTCGATTTCATGTTGGGAGCCCAGCTTAGCGTGGGCTCTTCATGGTTTGGAAGGTCAAAGTCTCACCCATTTGAGGACCGAACTCCGAAACCAGAGTCACTTTCGATGAGGGGTGTCAGCCTCTTGGGTCACAAAAGACTTGAGTCTGCCCGCAAACGCATCGCGCTCCTCTTCGCTCATGAGGAGGCCAAACCGGCCTGATGCCCGCTCCACGCCGACGAAGTCTAAGAGAAAGTCATAGACGGAGTTGGCGGCCGCGAGTTTGGTCAGGAGCGCTTGGTTTTGTGCGTCGATGAGGGTCACGATATCTACGGTGCCTTGTCGATAGGCATCGATGACCAGTTCGAGGTTTTGCCCGGCTGCTTCGGCCGCTTCTTTACGCAGTTTGACCGCGGCGTTTGAGGCGCCGGTTTGGTGGATGGCACTTCGAATTTGTTGCTCGATGCCTTGGGACACCGACTTGAGTTGGGTTTCCAGTTGGCGGAGCGCCTGCCGGGACTGCTCAATTCTTGGATACCGGGTGCCATCAAAAACACGGAAGGTCAGTGCCCCACCCACCCGCCAGGTGAAGTCATCACGAGCGGGAAATCCGAGACTGGAGGTGTCTTGAGTGGTTGCGCCGACGCCATTTCGGTGGACCACGTGCGAAAACCCCCCGTTCAGGGCAAGGTCGGGGATATAGAGCGCCTGTTTTTGGCCCACGAGCTGGTGGTGTTGCGCCATCATGCTTTCCCTGAGCTGTTTGAGCTCCGGCGCATTTCGCAGCCCTTCTCGGACCATGAATTCTCGGAACATCTTAAACGACCACGGGTCCTCCACAAGCTTGGATACGCGCGGGTCGAGCACGATTCCCGAGGGGTCGCCCATGGGCTCCACGGTCGTGAACGATTGCTCGAGCGATTGGTTCAGAACACGATTGAGTGCAATCTCAGACTGGTTGCGGTTGGCGCTGGCGGCGATAACCGATGCTCGGCTGTCGGCGATCTCATTTTGCCAGCGAAAGACTTCTTGCCGCCCAGCGGTGCCGACTTCGACCCGAACCTCAGCGAGGGCAAGGTTTTGGCGGCTGAGCTTGAGGTTTTCGCGATTGATATGCTCGGAGGTTCGGGCTCTTAGGACGTTCAGGTAGGCCGTCGCGGCATCGAGCACGGTGTCCAGCTCCGCCGCGTACACCGAGGCTTCAACACTTCTCAGGTTGGCTTTGCGGGCTCGGATACCCCGATCGGCTTGGGGCCCATAGATAAGCTGCTGGCCCGATACTTCATAGGAGAGCTCTCGCTCTGCGTTTTGAACCGACGAGGCCACGTCCGAATCGATCCAGTTTGCGCTGCCCGTGGCTGAGATCTGGGGCAGAAAGGAACCCCACGCTTCACCCACCTCTGCTTCGGCGATGAGCGCGTCGGCCCGCCTTACCCGCAAATCAAGGTTCCGCTCGAGAGCCGTCTTGACCGCTTGGCGCAGGCTCAGGGGAGAACCACGGTCTCCGGGCGCTTCATCCACAAGTTCTGCCTCCGTCATGAGTTCAAAACGTGGCCAGAGACCCAGTTTGCGCGCTGTGGTCATGTTGATGACCAGTTGAGGGCGGGGCTCGAAAGCCGTACTGAAGCGTTCCGGTTTCTCCCCATTGAGTGTTTCTACGATATTGATCGCAACCCGCCGCATGCGCCGCGCCCGTTCGTCGGCGGGCACGAGGCTGGTGAACGCCCCTCGTTCCACCCAGGATCTGCCTTCGGAGGCATAGGTTGGGAGCTTTTTGTCGTTCAGACCGTCGATGAGTGGCTGGATTTCGGAGTGGGGCAGGCGGATCAGGGGACCGAGGTAGACGCTTTGGGTGTCGGCAGGGATGGCGGCGATGATTTCTTTGGCCGTCGCTTGTACGGGAATGAGTCGCGTCTTCATGGTGCCTTTGACGGATTTGGCAACCAATGCCTCAATATTGGGCACGGAGTCATAAATAACCTGATCCACAAGAACGGCGGCTTGCGGTCTACGGATGACGTCGCGGAATCGACGGAACTCTCGTTCGAGGTTGATGAGACCAGTCAGGTAGGAAAGGTTCTTCCGACCGCTGCGTTTGCCTTTTCTTGGAAGCCCTTGGAGTTTGGGGGCGGCAAATGGGAGAAAGACGGGTTTCGAGAATCGTTTGAGCTGTCCGACCGCTTGTCCGACCTGGAAGCCGAAACAGACGACGATGTCAAAGGCTGGGTCGGACAAGGCCCGTCGAAGCAGTACCCGCGCTTGTTTTTTGCTGAAATCGCCAACCAAGGTGGGCTGATCCGGAAAGGTGTACTTGGGGTACTGGGTTTTCATGAGCGCGGTGACTTCGGTTGCGAGTTGCTGGACAGCTTGGCGATACTCGTCCGCAGGCCCAGCGACCACGATGGCGGCACGAGGGGCCCGGGGACGCCCAAAAGCGCCCAGTTGCACGGAGAAAAACACCAATAGGACAAAAACGAATGTGCGCATCATGATCTTTCACCCAGAGGGTCTTCGATTCTTCTGCCCTAGCACGGGGGCACCGGTCATTCAAACTGGAACTGGGCCCTCGTTCGTATGATAGACGGCGCCACAACCATCACGCCCTCGACTTACTGCGCCGCATGCGATGGGGCACCTGACTTGCGCGTACGCCGAGGCCCACCGGATGGGCCCCTCCGGCAAAGCTGAGCCGAACGATCAGCGACAGTAAAAGTGCTTGCCACGCAGTAAAATTGTCCAGGTCCAGGTTTAGGTGGTTATGAGATGTGCTCAGAGGGTGTCGGGTGAGAGGATTCAAAAATCCCATTTGCACTCTCGGATGCGCTTCACTTAGCTAGTTGGTTAGCACGCTCCGGCGGTGTTTGTATGTGCCACCCGCGCTGACTTTGCATTGCGGTGTGGTCGTACCGCAAGTCCATTTTTGTGATCGCATGGTTACGGGTGCGCTATGAATGTTGTCGTGGGTTGTTGTCGTTCCGTTCACGGATGTACAAGATCGTAACATTGGTGCCGAAGTCGAGGTGGTTTTTGGGGGCGCAGCACCCATTTGAGTCGTGGCGAACTGCGTGCACAGAGTGCTAGCATGGCAACGTGACTAACACTTGGATTTGACGACGGTCATGAGTTCCTTTGTGTGGGTTTTAGGTTTAGGTGGATGGAAAAGAGTCAAGAAAACACCAAAGGCATGGATACTCTGACGCATGAGACTTTAGCGCGAGTGGAGGCTCCTCCGGAGGGCGTTACTGACGAAGCATCGATTATCGGTGGACGCTACCGCCTTGAACGAAGGTTGAGAAGCGGTGGAATGGGTGTTGTGTATCTTGGAACCCAAGTCCATCTCGGACGGCCCGTTGCCGTAAAGATCCTAAGCCTGGAAGAAGGCGCGGCCTTCTGTGATCTGGAAGCTCGCTTTCGGCGTGAGGCGGCGACGCTGGCGCGTTTGTCGCATCCCAATATTGTAACCACCCACGACTATGGCCGAAGCGAAAGTGGACATCTCTTTTTGGTCATGGAGTACATTGATGGTCCGACGCTCTTGGAGCTCATCGAGACGGTGGGGCCCTTGCCTATGGAGCGCATCTTGCCCATTTCCATTCAGATATGCAGGGCTCTTAGGGAGGCGCACCGTCACGGTGTGGTGCACTGTGATCTGAAACCAGCAAACATCATGCTGAGCTCGGCCTTTGGAGAAGACGAAAACGATCAGGTCATCGTGCTCGACTTTGGGCTGGCGGAATTGGTTCGGGCGAGTGATCGTATTCGAGGTAAACCGCTTTCTGAGTCTGACGTCTTGGCGGGGACGCCAAAGTATATGGCTCCAGAGCAAATTTGTTGCGAACCGCTTGATCCGAGGGCTGATATTTACGCATTGGGGGTTCTTCTATTTCATCTGGTGGCGGGGCGTCCCCCCTTTGACGCCACGGATCGTAAGGAGCTCCTTCGCGCACAGTTGGAGGACAGGCCGCCTCCGATGCACGAGCTTGGGTACCGTCGTCGGTGCCCAGAACCACTCGAATGGGTGATCTCTCGGTGCCTGGAAAAGTCTCCGGATGACCGATATCGTTCCGTCGCGCTTTTGATGGAGGATCTCAAGCGCGTCTATCGAAGTGTGTGTGGTTATTCGGTGCCGAGCACCGAAGACTTGCCCAATCCCGGCTATCGTTTTGACTCAAGTCCAGGCGCTTCGACCAGAACCGAAGCCGGCATGATTTCTGGTCTGACCGTTCCCCCTCTTGAAGCTCATATGGCGACTATGGAACTCGCACCAGCGGAGCCCCAAGATGTATCGGTGTTGGCGAAAAGGATAAGAAGGTCCGAGGTTCCGAATGTGGCACTGCTTTTGTTGCTCGTATCACTTGCGGTAGCGGGTGGTTGGCTTCTTGGCCCTGGTCGTGCTCAGCAGCCCGACCTAGACCCTATAAGCCCGCAGCAACTAGGCCTTGAGGGCATGGGATCTGAGCCTACTTTAAACGAGCCTTCTTTGGAGGTCCAAGTCCGGTTTGAATCCAGTCCGAGTCAGGCGCTTGTTTTCGAGGGTGGTCAGATGCTTGGTCGAACGCCCTTTGTGAGGCATTTTGAACGTAACGATGAAAGCCGATCCTTTGAGTTTCGCATCGACCAAAAAGTGCTGTTGACCATTCAAGCGAAAATGGATCGACCCCGACGCCAGATTTTCGCCGAACTGTTTCCACAAAGAAGGGTAGTCGACAAGCCAACGGTCAAACTCCGAAGAGAGCGAAAAAAGCGGTCTGCGCGAAGACGAACGGCGTCTTTGAAAAGAACCAGCCATAAACAAGGCCGTTTGTCACGAAGAGCCAGACGCAGAGTTTTGAAAGTGGATGCGACCGAGTCGAAAAATGGTTCATCGGTTCCCAAGTTGGATGACGGGATGGTCGTCCCAAAGGTGGAGGGCGGGGCGGCCCAGATTCCACGTCTTTGAGTGAGGTCCTATGTTTGAACTTCAGTACCCAAGAAGGCGGCGCGTAGCCCGAATGGCTGGTTTTTGTTTGTGTGCTACGCTGGCCTTTTTCACGGATATCACCGCGCTGGCAGAAGACAGCAGTGTGTTTTCGGAACATGTTGAGAACGGTCTCAAGGCCTACAAAACGAAGCGGTACATGGCTGCTGTAGATGCTTTTCGTCTTGCTTACAAGATCAACCCAGAACCCACCCTACTCTTCAATATTGCGCGCAGCTTGGAGCGGCTTGGAGAAATAGACGACGCTATCTTGCACTATCAAACCTACGTGGATGCTCCGGGCACAACCGCGCAGGACCGGGCACAAGCGCTGGAGCAAATTGGTGCGCTGAGGAAAGAAAAGCGCGCGCGCAAAAACGTCGAAAAGTCGTCTATGCCTGCCTTGCCGCCCCTTCATGAGAAAAAGCCGACTTCGCCAGTAGAGGCAGATCCGAAGCCGGACCCTGCGAAGTCTTTAGGGGATGCATCGCTTGGGGCCGATGCGCTGGTGGTGGTGGTTCACAAACATAATGCGCTCGCGAAGATGGCTCCCGAGAGGCTTCGAGACGTTTACCTCGGTCATCATCGGCAGTGGGCGGATGGCCGTCCGATTCAAATGTATGCCCGACCGAGCGGCAGTCGAGTATCGAAGAGTTTTTTCAGGCAACTTCCAAGACTGACCCTCACGCAGTACACGAGGCATTGGAGAAGAAAGCAGCTCACCGGAGAAAGCATGCCTCCTCGCGTCGTGGCCTCCGCGGGCAAGCTACTTCGATTGGTGGCGCGCGATGAAGGCGCCATTGGTTACCTTCGGATGTCTGAAGTTTCAAAGCTGCCGGAGCAGGTCCGGGTACTTGTCACTTTGGACTAAGCCCAAGCCTGAGTGAATCGGAAGGGTTGAGTTGAATGGAAAAGGAACGATTGGAATACGGCCCGTGTTGCACACACGCCGTGGGTAACAAGGGGACTGCCTGCGGTGAGTAAGGCGGCCTGGCTGGGAGGCAACGGTGAGAGCAACGACGAGTAAAGTGCTGATGGTCATGGGTACATTGTGTCCATGCCAAGGGGTTTGGGCGGAGCCGGCTTCGCGCGAAGATGCTGGCGTTGAGCGCTCGGCGATGAGGACGTCTTTGTACGGATACGTAGAGGGGCGCTTTGAGAAGGTCGCCAAGACACCTACCGGTGCCGCCGAGCCAAACGGAGACCCCGCGCGTGAAAGCAATCCCCATGAGTTCGACGTACCCGCGGTTCACGTGATGGTGCAGTCGCTTATCTTGGAGCGGTATCGGGTATTTTTGAACTTGGCGTCCCCAGGAGCCGGTAGCCCAGGAGATGATGAGCCGGTCGTTTTGCGCAATGCTTGGGTTGAGGCTCCCATCGTGGGCAACTACCTTAAGCTCAGGCTCGGCAAGACGTATCGCAGATTCGGACTGTACAATGAACAGCTTGACGCGGTTCCAGACTTTCCGGGCATCGAACCCCCTGAACTTCTCGACGCGGATCACCTGATGCTCACTCGAACCACAAACCTGATGCTTCACGGGTCCATTTCTTGGATGGAATCTACCGTGTCTTACGCAGTACAGACCGGAAACGACGAACGCCTGGGCTCCCAGGTGCCGATCGGTCTAGACCTTCGGTACGACTACGGATCGATGTTAAGGCTGGGAACATCCTTTTACACGTCCAGTGGTGATGCTGGGCCAACCCGAGACGTAGGGGATGGATCGCCTAAGGGCGGGGTGGCCAACTGGATGGCAGAAGATAGCTACTACGTGGTCGGCGGGTATGCTCAACTCAACCTTGGTGCGCTCCTTTTGCAGGCCGAGTATTGGAATGCGCATCATCGAGGAAAGCGGGATCCAGCAGCGGTGATTGCGCTTTTGGGGGCCGGACTCAATGCGCGTCAGCTTGCTCGGTTTGGTCTCAATGGGCAAAGTCCGTCTGAAGCCGACGTCCGAGTTGAAGCAGACTATCGGGTCGAGACCTTTTACGCCCGTGCCGCCTATGAGTTTGTTTTGGAAGATTCTGACGACGATGCTTGGGTATGGTCTATCACACCTTATCTTCAGGCAGATTTTTATAAAAATCCCGAAACCATTCGTTCGAAGGCGCACGGCGGCGACAACGAAGCAGGCTTATCCGACAGTGGGAAGTTCTTGAAGCTGACGGCAGGGTTGATCGCACGACCTTCGAGCGATATCGCGCTTAAACTTGATGGCAGCGTGCACGTTCAGAGGGTGCTCGGTCAGCAGACCGCGTATCCTGAAATTCGAGTATCGCTGGCTTATTTCTTTGAGCTTCTCGGGGCCCTTTAAAGCCGCGGATCGGCGGGGTCCCCGCTCGGAGGACAGCCTGCACGCGGCTTGAGCCTCAATCGGTGGGCTGGTCGAGATCGAGCGTTTCGCTGGTGATGGTCGGCGGAAGACCTGAGGCTTTTCGCTGGACGATTTCTTCCGGACTGCTTGAGACTTCGAGGGACTCGTCACCCTGATGGACCAAGTAGGCCGCGACATAGGATGCGGCACTCCAGGCTTGATATGGTTTCCCCATGGGCCGGCCGGTGGTGCCGTGCGCCCATTCGTTGAACTCCCAAGGGTGGTCGATGCCCGCATGGCAAAGCTCGGCCAAGCTTTGCAGCGCTTGTTCTGCGTCTTGGCGCCGGCGAAGCCGGTCTAAGAAGCGAACCCACAGTCCGCCCACGTAAGGCCAAATGCCACCGTTGTGGTAGTGATGAGGGAGATTCTGCAAGTTGACGAGGAAGTAGTCTCGCCAATCGGGCTCCCCGGGGTTGATGGCCGGATACAGGACACGGACCGGATAGGGATGATCGACTCCGCTTTGGCGGAGGAAGCGGCGGATGTGTTGCGCGCGTTCATCGTCAACAACCCCATAGAGGTACGCGATGATGTTTGCGTAGACATCGCACCGCCAACTAAAGCCGAAGGGGGTAATTTGAGACAACAGGTATCGTGAGCGCCCGAGGCTGTACTGAGTCTGCGCGAAAGAAGCGCCTGGTTCGGCGATGGTTTCCGGAGATGGCCAAAATTGCGTGTTGATCAGTTGGCGGATTCGGGCCGCGCGATTGAGGTAGCGATCGACCGGCTTTCCAACGAGCGTCCGAAGTTCACCAAAATCTATGTTGGCTCGGTACCAAAGAACCTCATCGTAGAGCACGTTGTAAGACCGGGGGAATAGATCCATCCAGTCTGAGGCTTCGGGAATCTCGAGGAGCCCGCAGTTGTTGGAGTCATGGGCTCGAAGCCATTTCATGGTGCGGTGGAGCTTGTCGAAATTCTGGATCGCAAAGTCGGTGTCATCGGTCATGCGAACGTAGTTTCGCACCGCGATGATGGTCCACAATGCGCCGTCGATACCCGAAATGTTGCCTACGCCGCCGTACACCGGAGAGCCCGATTGTACCTCCACGTAGTTTGGCAGGTGCCCGTCCGGGGATTGAGCGTTGAGAATGGTTTCCAGTGAACGCCGCCCACACTCGGTGAGTTCGCGGTCTTGAAGCGAAAGACTCCACATCAGGGTCAATGCGGAGTCTCGTGCCCAAATGCTGCGATAGTTGCTTTCAGGAACGTCGTCATGGTCCATGCTGCAAGCGGTGAAGCCGCGCTCGGTGACGTTCATGCGAAGGACATCTTTCGCCTTTTCAAAGGCTTCATCAACTAGGTTCATGGTATCGAATCCTTTTCCCACCAGTATTGAATTCCGTCCAACACACCGCTCGCATGGAATCGGTCCGAGTGGTATGTGCGGCTGTTCGAACGCGCTTTGAGTTCTTCGAGTGCGTTGCCCACAATAATGCCGCGAAACCCCTGCTCAAACATGCTGATGTCGTTGCCGGAGTCCCCGCTTACGAGAACATTATTGGGCTCGTAGTTCCACATTTTGGCCAAAAACCTGCTTGCGGAGCCCTTGTGTACACCTTGGGGGATGATATCCACATCTCGATTCGAACTGTATATCACGCTGGACGACATGCCCGATGCAGCAAGGCGTTTTCGAATAGAGTCGATTTTTGCGGGCGCGGCGTTTTTGTAGAAGTAGCTCACCTTGAGTTCGGACTGAAAACGGTCAGGCTGAATCGTGAGCCCCTCGATGGTTGACAGACAGCGCCGCACCGCACTGGCGTTAAACGATGCCTGTAGTTTTCGATCCCATTCTTGGACGGGTCTGTCATGGCCGCATAGGGCTATTTCGGTCCCCACGCCTCCGATGATGGCATCCGGCTCAGGGAGATCAGACTGTCGTATTGATTCGCGAATCGACGCGATGAACCGCCCTGAAGCATAAACGAGGCGCAATCGACTTTTTTGGTCCTGAAACCATTGGCGAAACCGCTGCAGCGCAGGTGGGTCCCCTAGCAGGGTTCCATCAACGTCGGAAACCAACAGATAGGGCGGACGGTGCATTTTCTATCAGGCTTCCGCACGAACATGGTCCGGGGGCGGTCGCTTCTCGAGCGAGGTTTCCTCGATGGTTCGAAGGAGTCGCTCCGCTACGCCTGTCCAGGTGAAGTTTTCTCGAGCGCTTTTGGCTCCGGCTTTCGAAAGCTTTTGCCCAATTTGAGGATATGCCAATATGGCGTGAATCGCGTGACCGAATGCGTCTGGATCGAGGGGGTCTGCGTACAGCGCATCGGTCCCCCAGGTCACCTGTTCCCACAGCCCGCCATGGGTGCTGATCACGGTAGGGGTGCCACAGGCCATGGCTTCAACGGCGGTCATCCCGAAGGGTTCGTAGCGGCTACTGAGTGCAAAGGCGTCGGCTGACCGATAACAATCGGCAAGCTCATCGCTTGCGATGTGGTTTCTGAACACCACTTTGTTACGAATACGAAGTTCTCGTGCAAGGGCTTTCAGTTCTTCGATTTGGGTTTGCTCCCGGTCGGTCGGTCTGGCGGCACCGACGGCAACAATAAGCTTAGCATCCGGAAGACGGCTGAATACCGGTGGCATCGCACGAATCAGCAGGTCGTATCCCTTGTTTGCAGCCATCCTGCCGAGCGCAAGCACGGTCTTTCCGTGGTCGCCTAGGCGGGTTTTTAACGCTTCTCGGTCTTCGCCTGGCAGGGGAAAAAAGCGCCGATTCGTCATACCCGGGTGGGATGGTTCGCATCGAGGCCGGGGCCACGCGGTATTCGGTCCCTCGCAGAACGGCTTCTTGCTGAACGGTGGTGGCGATGACCCGTTGGCAATCATGATAGATCTCTCGTTCTTTTGCGATTCGGGCCGTGAAGTTGTACTTTTCTTCAAGTTCTTCCGGGCTCCCATTCATGCTGTCCCGCTTCCACGAGCCAATAGAATGGGGAATATGAACGTGAGGGATGCCGAATTGTTTGGCGAGCGATTGTCCGGCCAAGCCTGCGTCCCAGTAGTGGCTCACGATGCATGCGGTGCGCGCGCTCGATTCGGCCAAGTATACTGCGGCGTTGTCCACCCATTCAGGAATGAAGCGGTAAAGGAGTTCCTTTTTGACAAAGTTTCTGTCGCCGCAGGGAAAGCGCAGCAAGCGTACATTTTCGCTCACCCGTTCTTCTCGGGGCTGGGATTCGAATTGCCGGGTCAGAATGTCTACCTCAAAGCCCAGGCGCGAGAAACTCTTAGATAGCTCGAGGACATAGACCACCTGCCCGCCCGTGTCAGGCCGGCCTAGCTCGGGGTTTGCCGCCACGTACCCGTGGGTAGAAATCATAATAATGCGGCGTTTCCCTAACAACAAATCGCTCCTTTCGAAATCGATTGATAGCCCGTGGGGCCGCCGCTGAACACCGCTAAAAACCCCTATGATTCAGGTCTCCATGGATCTTTGTTTTCCGGTTCCGTGGACTGCATAGGGCCTGACGCCAAGGGGCTCTCCTAGACCGCAGCCTCAACGCTTTATTGGGCAAGCGATGCGCGCGGTTTTGAACTGCGCATGAGGTGGACTGTCCTCGCCATGCTGAGGAGCAAAGCCACCGCTGTGTCAACGCATGTTTCTCTCTGTTTTCTGTGGCACAATCGAGCTTGTGAAAGCCGTGGGTATGATTCTTCCTGGACTCAAGTTGCATCAATGTTTTGTCCTGAGGACGCGATGGTTGGTATTGTTGGGGGGCTGCGTTGTGGTTGTCTGCTTGCGATATGCGTCCTTCTGAGATCGGCGGTCTGGGTGCTTCACGTGGCACGCCCGAGCAACAGGGTGGTCACCAAAATGTCGGCGATGCAGGCATTGGCTCTGAGGACGGCCACGACACCCTCCCCGGCGACGGCGGATCTGGAGGCTTAGATGGCGATTCCGATTCAGGGATGGAAGACGGGGGCGAGCACAGCGGTGATGATGGGGGTGAGCAGAGCGGTGATGATGGGGGTGAGCAGAACAGCGGTGACGGGGGCGAGCAGAACAGCGGTGATGATGGGGGTGAGCAGAACAGCGGTGACGGGGGCGAGCAGAACAGCGGTGACGGAGGGGATGAGGAGCAAGGTCTGGATGACGGTCCGTTTTTCAATCTTCCTGAGGAGCCAGGTGGGCTCGACCCACACGGGGCTCTATTTTGAGGCTCATCTTTATTCCAACCAGGACATGGGCGCGCTCGACCGTGGGGACATTTTTGTAGAAAACGCGCAAATAACGCGGATCCGAAGATATGGTGATCGATCGAAGAAGTTGTTTATGCAGGCTCAGGAGTACGGTCCCGTCCAGGTTCGTATTCCTCGAGGTGTACTCGATGTTGGGGACGGTCAAAACGATGTGTCGAACACCGTGAACCTGACGATTGTGCGCCCGCGAGCGCCTTCGTCTCGCGCATCCTTTTTTGTCACCTCCTTGGGTGGTGAAGATGGAGGCAATTTTGGCGGTCTTTCGGGAGCTGACCAGCGGTGCCAGACGTTGGCGGAGGCCGCGGGTTATCCGGAGCGAACTTATCGAGCCTACCTGAGTGCGGATGCCGTTGGGGGCGCCGAGTCCGTCCATGCGCGAAATCGGATCGGAAGCGGGCCCTGGTACAATCATGACGGCGACCAAGTCGCAGCGGACGTGGACGGGCTCCATGAGCGAGGCATTGCGCCTGAGCTGATGATTCACGAAAATGGGGTTCACTTGGGTGGAATTCGCGCGGACCACGACATCGTGACCGGCTCTACCCCGGACGGGCGCGTTTCCCAGGGGAGGACCTGCCGAGGCTGGACCTCGAATGCTTCTGGGGATTCGCACCGGCTGGGACACGCAGATTGGGAAGGCAATGATCCCTACGTGACAAGCACGCAGAACTGGAACTCTACGCACAATTCGAGGTGTGACGCGGTCTCGATGCGACGGAACCTCGGCATCGGAAAAATCTACTGCTTTGGCGTGGACTGACCCTTAGCGGGGTCCCTATACCCGCATGCCGGTCTGATTCGGAGTGGGTCGTTCCAACCGTCTGCGAATACGGGATCTTCCCAAAAAGGCGTGCAGCACGACCTATCGGATAACGCACCACAACATGACGAGGGCCTCTCAGATTCCTGAGATGTGCCGAGAATCTGAAGCATTTGGCAAACGCTCCTCTGCGCGTTAGCATCGCTAGGCGACCGGAAACACTGAGGACCTACGCTGGTTCGTTGTTTGGACCAAAGAATGCTTGAGCCTTCGGTCAAAACCGCTTTTTTGAGGAGATGCGATGCCACAAGCCAACGGACCTGATCAAATGAACAGCGGCGCTGCCGCTTGGAAGACTCCGAACGACTCGTTTTTCGGACGCATGTCTCTTCTCGGACATTCGCCCGACGAGAGATGTTCGGCGGGCGAAAGACCTATCCTCCACTGGAGACCTGCGCGGGCGCTTGTTCGCCTGTCGATGGGCTTGTCGTTGGTTTTGGTCGGGCTCGGGCTTCAGACGCCCCGTGCTGAAGCGTGCGGGGGCCTGTTTTGCAGCCTTACACCGGTCAACCAAGCCGAAGAGGCGATCATCTTTGACGTGGATCAAAAGAACAACACCGTCACGGCCATTATCAACATCGTCTACCAGGGACGGGCGGAAGATTTCGCATGGGTCCTCCCGCTCCAGATCAATCCTACGGATATCCGCCTCGGTTCGACGCAAGCGTTTTCGCAAATCGACCGTCTTACCCGGCCGCGTTTTGAGCTGAGCTCTTTCGAGCAAATCGGTATGTGCACCGAGTTTGCTCGGACCTTCGACGAAGATGCTTCCGCCAATAGCGGGGGGCAAGGCGGAGGGGTTCAAGTCTTACAAGAGAAAGAGGTCGGGCCGTACCAAACCGCGGTTCTACAGGGCTCGACCATCCAGGAGCTGAGAACCTGGCTCGAGTCTCGCGACTACCAAGTGACAGACGAGATGATGGATGCGGTGGTTCCTTATGTGGAAAAGGGCGACGTTTTGATTGCGCTTCGCCTGAAGAACGACTCAGACGTGGGCGAGATTGCTCCGCTAGAAGTTGAAATGACCGCGGATCCCGCCGAGAAGACGATTGAGGCCTGTATTCCCATTCGGTTGACTGCGATAGCCGCGAACAGCGACATGCCCATAACGACCTACGTGTTGACCGACGAGGGGCGTGCGATTCCTCAAAACTTTTATCATGTGATTCCCAACGTTCTGAAGATAGACTGGCTCGCCGGTGGTTCAAACTACAGGCAGCTGATTTCCGATGCGATCGACGAAGCCGATGCAGGGCATGCTTTTGTGACAGAGTACGCTGGACCGGCAGATATTTTGAAGGAACAGGTCTATGTTGAAGGCCAGTTGAATCTCGACGAGCTGCGAAAAGAAAACGACCTGGGTGCGTTTCTGAGAAGCTTGAGTGAGGCGTCCCTTCTTTTCCGTCCCCAAATGCGGGGGATTCTTGAGCGCAATTTCCCCTCGGTCGCGGACTGTCCTTCTTGTCCCACGTCTTCTTTCAACGGCACCGATATTAACCCGGGATCCGTGATCGATGAGATCGAGGCTCGCATTCTTGAGCCCGATAGGCGCGCACAGGCGCTCATGGATCGACGGGGCTATCTCACTCGACTTCTGACCTTGCTCGACCCCGAGGAAATGACGGTCGATCCCATGTTCGCGTATTCTACTGAGCTTCCTGATGTTTCGAATGTTCACCAAGCGAAGCTGATCAGTCACTGCGGTGCGGGCGGCTTTCCTGGAAGTGACGGCTACACCATTGTTTTGGCGGACGGACGGCGGATCGAATACGGTCCCAATGGTCGTCGCGATGCCCCCATCATTGACTCGATGCCCTCAGCGACTCGCATTGAGCAGTTGAGTGCGAAGCAACTGGTCGTGGACAACGACCGTGCCATTGACGGTATGCTTGATGACCACAATGACACCACTCGAAGTGGCTGTGGTTGCTCTAACGGGTCACGTTCATCTTTGCGTTTTGCCTTCATTCCTTGGCTTGTGATGATGGGCTTTTGGCTCTGGTCGCGACGGCGTCGCTCATCAGTCGATTCGCAGTTGTAACTCCACCGGATAGTGGTCGCTCACTTTCAATGTTAAATCTTCTGGCAGATCCAGCGCTTGGTCGAAATAGTATACCTGGGCGCTGTCGGCCACCACTCGGCCGGTTATCTCGCCGGTGGTCACGATGTGGTCATACGCACAATGGGTTGATCGGGTCGTGGTGTCTGCGTCGTGGTCTATCCACCACGAAAACGAAAGATCACGCTTCATAGGCAAGGATGCAAGCTTGGAGTCCGATACGTAGTTGCAGCTGGCATTAAAGTCTCCGAGCAAAATCGTGTCTGGTTCGTTGAGCCGCCTTTGCACATCAGAAAAAACGGTGGTCATTGCGGTCAGTTCTTCCACCGCATGGTCTGGTGCCGAATGAAGCGGCACAACCGCAAAGTCTGTGAACGGTGGCCGAGTCGACTGAAATTGCACAACGTAGGGCTCTCGTTCAAAAGTGTCTCCATCTTCGCCGAGCGAATCATCATAATGATAGGCATCCCTTACTGAAAGCTGACTAGGGCGATAGAAAAACGCATACTGCTCCTTGCTTGAGGTTCTACCCAGACGATCGCTTATCTGCATCGCATAGGGATCATGTGTGCTTTCGTTGAGCTCTTCCAAGAGCTCCAAGATCGCGGTTTCGCTTGAGTCTCGGATTTCTTGGATCAGCACGAGGTCGTAGCGGCTAAGAATCTTAACGAGGACTTGTGGTACGGCATCGGTGGCCATCTTTGTTCTTCCAAAGACCTGGATATTAAAAGCGCCCACCCGTAGAGACCGAGGGTCGCCTGTGCGCTCTTTGAGAACGATTCTATGGATATATAGACCAATCTTGTTCTCGGTGAGCCCGTAGGGTTTTTTGAGCTCAATCCGCAAAGTGACAATTTGCCCAACGTGTGCGCTCAGGTCGAGCGATGTGATTTTGGGCTCCTCACTCCCCTCTGTTTGTTCGTAAAGCATATCGAAATCAGTGATCCGGCCTGCTTCCTCGGGGCCAACCAGAATCCGGTAGTGGCTGTAGTTGTGCCCCTTAAAGTGTGCTTTGACCTCCAATTCCGGTGAGGTGTACGTGCTCAGGTCAATCCGCTTGCTCAGCCTCCAGTAGTAGGTGTATCGGGTTCCGGTTGGGCTGTTTCGGGCCGCTTGTTCTCCATCGTTGCCGACGATGACCCAGCCCTCAGTGGTTCCGCCGACCGTTTGTGGGCTGGGCGTCCACCCGCTGAATCCGGTATCAAATTCGGCGTGTTTGTCTGACTCGTTTGCATCCAGGACATAGGTCCCGTCGTCTTGGGTGGTTTCGAGGCCCGTAAGTTCTCCAGAGCACGCCGGAAACGCGGCGATTGCGATGGCGATGAACTGGGCCTTGAGGCGCATATGCGTTGATCGTTTGATAGCTCACTCCTTGGCCACAAAACGACGAATGACATCGTGGCTGTCATGTAAGCGTAGTGTCTCCTCTGTAGGCAGATCAAGCCATGTAGGCATAAATTCGCAATTTAAATTGCTTTGTGTGGCAGGCCTCACACCTGGCCCATACCCTGGGCGTCAAAAGGCATGATGTTGCTGCAAACGGCGTGGCGAAGCCGCCCGAGAGAAACAGCGCTGTGAGGTGTTCGCGGGAAGGGAATACTGGGTTTTGGCTAAGACGCCTTTTGGTACAAGTGAACGTCGCGCTGCGGGAAGGGAATGCTGATGCCCCCGGCCTCCAGAGCCGCTTTACCGTTTTCAAGAGTGTCGAAGAACACATCCCAATAGTGGTCCGGTACGCACCAAGGCCGGACCGCGAGGTTGACCGAGCTGTCGGCGAGTTCGGAGACAGCCACCGTCGGGGCTGGGTCACGAAGGACACGGCTGTCTTCAGTTAAGACCTTTTCGAGAATCTCTTTAGCGGTTTTGATGTTCGACTCGTAGGCAATGCCAATGGTCATATCGACTCGAATCTGGCCCTCTGCGGTGTAATTGGTGATGGGGCCATTGGATAGCGCGCCATTGGGGATAATCACACGCTTGTTGTTCGGCGTGAGGATGATCGTACAAAAGATTTGTACTTCTTTGACCACGCCAAGAAACCCTTGGGCCTCGATGAGGTCACCCACTTGATAGGGGCGGAATACAAGAAGAAGAACTCCGCCTGCGAGGTTGGCGAGGCTTCCCTGGAAGGCGAGTCCAATTGCCAAGCCGGCGGCGCCGAGCATCGCTACGAAGGACGTGGTTTCGACCCCCACCATGGTTGCGGCGCTGATGAAAAGAACAGCTTTGAGGAGCCACGACACCGTGTTGACGACAAATGGCCTTAAGGTGGCGTCGATCTTGCGTGCCTCCAGGGCCCTTGCCATCAGTTTGCAGATGCCTTTGATGATTCTGCCACCGATCAAGAGAACGAGAATCGCGAGCAGTACTTTGGGGCCGTACCCCATCAAGAGCTCGACGGCTTTTTCTTGGTATTGTGCAATTTGGTCCAATGTTTACCTCCCGGAATGAACGCGTTTGGATCAAGGAACACCGGTACTCCCAGGTCAACCCCAATGCGTCTCGTTCGGCTCGGGTGTTTGCCCTTGACCAATTTGGCGCAGACGCTGGACAGGATAAGGGTTGACAGTGGGCAATAAAGCTTCGTCGCACATGGCCGGTTGGGGTAGAAGAGGGGTCTTTTCTTGCTGGTTGTACCCCGCCTTTGGGCTTTTCTTTTTGGGCTCTTTTCAGATAGCGCTGGCGGAGGCCCCTCGGGACCCTGACTGCGGCCGTGACTTAGAAAAGGCGCTCGACCTCTGGGAGGGCGAACTCAAAGAAGCGCTTCCTCCGGAGCGCGCTGATGCACTGTACGACGATGTTGTCCAGCGATTTGCTGGTGCTCGCTCAGAACTGGCCACGCTCACATCTTCGGTTTCTCCGGGCGCGCTGGTCCCCTGGGACTGTGCTGGGGGTCTGGTTGAGGCCTTGAAGCGTGCGGGGGCGCTTCGCGCGGTCTTGCTTCCCCGGTTGAGTTCTCAAAAAAGGAGTGCGGTCCATGGTTCTTTCACGGTGCGTTGGCAAGAGCTTCGCGACGAGGCGGAGCTCCTTCAGGTCTCGGTCCAACACTATCAAAGCCGTCGTTTTGATTCCGAGAGCCTCCTCGCGGAGCTCAAAGAGGCGGGCATTGCGCTTCTCGATGGATCCCATTTTTGGATACTTTGCTTTGCGGCCATGCTGGCGGTGTACGCCGTTCGGAGAAAAGAAAAGTGGCTTTCTCGGATCAGTGAGTTTCTGAAGAAGCAGATTCATGAGCGCCAAGCGCGCCGAACGCTGATGGGCTGGCTTCGACTGTTTTCGGCCGTTTTCAGCTACGTCGCGATATTGCTGTTTTTTTATTACGGGCGCGGTCTCATGGAGGAGGGTGATTTTAAGGCGCTCGCCTCGCTGTGTTCGGTTTTTATCGCCTTGGCCTGGTATGGCTTTGGAATTCGAGGCGCACAGCATGTCTTGACAACCCGACTGGCCTCCTCCGAGGGGGAGACCTCGGCGCGTCTTCAAAGGAAGGCCATCCGCACGCTGCGCATGGTAGGGCTTTATGGCTTCGGAGCCTTTCTTCTTTTGGTGACCTGTGAGAGGGCGCTTGGTCGAGGACAGATTTACGGGGTGGCTGCGACCTTAGCCTGGTTTGGTTTTGCCTTGCTTGGTTTTTTACTGGTCAACTGGTGGAAAAACGACATCGCGAATTCCTATCTTGCGCACTATTCTCATGGCCGTTTTGCGCGCGCGGTGGAGCGGACGCGCGGGCGGCCGAGCGGCTTTTTTGTGGCCCTTGTCGCTTTTGGAGCCGTGGCGGCCCGGGCCGGCGGCCTCTATGTGCAATCGTTGCTTCTTCGTTTCAACCAGGCACGTAAAGCCCTTGCATTTTTGTCGCGCCGCAAGATGGAAAAGCAAGCGGAGACCATTGGGTACGGCGTTACCGATATTTCACTGCTTCATGAGAAGTTGCAACAGGCCTTCAGTGAGGAGCCGGTGGAGGATGCCCTTGCCATCGATTGTTGGCCCCACTTTGATGACATCATGGATCGCATCAGCCACTGGAAGAGCGGCGAACTGGGCCAAGCGGTGGCGCTCGTGGGGCATCGCGGCATGGGCAAAACCAGCCTCATACGCCGAGTGCGTCGGCACGTTGACGAGCTTGAGTGTTTAGAGATGACGCTTGAGGAACGATACAGTGCGGCCACCGATGTTTACGGCTACTTCGGTGCTCAGCTGGGTCTCAACAACTGTCAAACTCAAGACGACCTGGTGTGTGCGCTCAAAGATGGGCCCAAACGTTTGATTCTGATGGACCACGGTCAGAATCTGATGCTTCGCGCGATGGGCGGCATGCGCGGGTATGAAGCGTTTGCAGATCTCGTTGCTCTTACCACCGCAAACGTTTTTTGGGTCATCACCTTTTCCCAGTATGCTTGGCAACATCTTCAAACGCTATACAGCGGCGCGAATCTATTCCGATCGGTGTTTGTGCTTGCGCCATGGTCTGAAGAACAGATCGGCCAACTCCTGGATAAGCGCATGAAGTGGGCGGGGTTTGAAGCAAACTACGACGACCTGGTTGTGGACGACGAAGGTATTCATGGGGAGGAAGACGAGGCGCAACGCACCAGCGATCGCTACCGCCGCCTCCTTTGGGACTACTCGGATGGGAATCCCCGTGTGGCCCTTCATTTTTGGCTGCGTTCGCTCGTCCCCGACACCGAGGCTGCGGTCCGTGTTCGGCTTTTTGCCGCCCCGAGCCCAGACGAGCTTGAAAGCCTTGGCGAGCAATCCCGTTTTGTGCTGGCGGCTGTGGCCGCCCATGCCAACCTTTCACTCAAGGAGTGTTCTCGGGTACTGGGTTACTCTATCAACGCTTGTGAGTCGACGTTGGCATATCTTGTGGGCCAAGACCTTTTGAGCCTGGCTCGGGGGCGGTACCGACTGGAGATGCACCGCAGCAGAGCTGTACTTCGCTATCTCCATAGAAAGTATTTGCTCCATTCTTAGCGGGGCAGGCCTGAGACCAGCTTCCCGTTGTGAGAGGATGGCCCGCTCTTCTTGAGCACAAGGCTTGACTACAAAGGCAATGAAAGGCCTCCTCCAGACCTCTAAGTGGGGTTCACCGGGAGGTCAAACCGTGGAAGGTACAGAAAGTTTACTCAAGTTCGTCCGCGTTGGCGGAATACCAACCGCGCTGCTGCTGCTGCTGGTCACGGTTTTTCTGGGCCGGGTCGTCCAAGGTTTTATTGCCACGCTCGGGGCGCGTTTTACGGGCCGCCGACTGCTTATCCATCAGTTGGGCACTTTTGCGCGGTTTTTGATCCTCATCGGTGGGATCATGGCTTCGGCGCTCGCTGTATTTCGTATTTCCAACGAAATGCTTCTCGCCTTGGCGGGGACTTGCGCGGTCGCGGTGGGTTTTGCGTTCAAGGACCTCACCTCATCCATCGTGGCCGGAGTAACCATCCTTATCGATAGACCCTTCCAGGTAGGCGATCGGGTGACCTTTGGGGGTTATTATGGCGAGATCAGTTCAATCGGTCTACGCTCAGTCCGGATGGTGACTCTGGACGATACATTGATCACCATCCCGAACAACAAGTTTCTTACGGATGTTGTCGCCAGTGGCAATGCGGGTGCATTGGATATGCTGGTTCAGATCGATTTTTACATCGGCATCGATCAAGATCTGAGCCGCGCCAAAAAGATCGTGCGCGATGCCGCGACATCAAGCCGGTACGCGTATCTCAAGAAGCCCTGGGGCATCGGAATCAGTCAAGTGGTTCACCAAGGCTATTACGCGATAAGGCTTCGCGCCAAAGTCTACGTGTTGGACGTTCAGTATGAAAAGGCGCTGGAAACCGATGTGACGGAGCGGGCCCTCCAGGGCTTTCGCGATGCGAAGGTTGAACCCCCAGCGATTCTGTACCGCGATCACCACCGCGCGCAGGTGGCCGCCATAGCCTGACAGTTCGATGGGGTAGACCGACGCTGCCCAACAACTTTGCAGCCTGCTCGCGAGTCGCAGGAAGCGTTTCACCAAAACCCTTCAATTCAAGGTTTTAGCTCTGTATTTTTGAGGGTCAGCTCTCCGTCAAGTCTGTGATATCTGTAGGTCTCGAATTCAAGCTCAGGTTCCTTGGCGATCTCACCAACCATGCGTTTGCCTGAGTAGATCGCGCTCTGTTTGCATCGATAGGGGTGTTCAAGAAACTTCGTTTTCTGAATATACGCCGATTCTGAAAATGCAGGTAGCTAAGCTGTCCCTTCTCGCTAGACACGTACGTCTTGCCTTCAAGGCCGCAGGTACCCCACCTGAGACGGCCAGGCGTGGCGTTGGGCTGCAGACGAAAACGTGCGAAAAGGCCATAATGGCCGGAAAACGGTTTTTCGCTACCCTTGTTTCCTACCAGTCGCATTTCGACTGGACGATATCTGTTGCCGCGGTACAAGATACGATCGAACCGGCCACTGGCGGCGCCCTTTTGGAAATGTTTAGCGGCTAAGGGATTTTTAGCTACATTCCAAGTTGCTCCGACAGCGTTTGGAGCAAGTTCCTTCCAAGCGTCTCGATACTCTTTTGGGATCAGGTCATTGTTGACATCTTCTTCCCCAAACGGGAGGGCAAGAAATAGAAAGACATCATTGATATCGGCGGCATCGGTCTCCGCAAACCAGCGCCTAAAATCGTCTGGCCGAAAGGGCCTGGCCAGGTTGTAGGCTAGAGCTGATGTTAGGAGCCTTTCTCCGTTCATCTGGAGCTGAATGTGGAATGGGCGCATGTCGGTCTTTTGGTGTTCATAGCGTGAAAATAGTACCTGCCGGCCGCGACGGGCATGCGCCTCCTTACCAAATTGCGAGTACATATCCGAGAACCAGGGATCCGATGAAAGCCAAGGTACGATGTCCGTCCATACGTGGGCTAGATGAATGAAGTCTGGCTTGTGTTTCTTGATTTGCTTCATAACTAAGCGCCAATGCTCGGCTTCGGAGCCCCCTGGTGCGTGTATGAGCATGAAGCTAAGTTGGTGAGCGATAATGTTACGCCGCTTGATTTGTGCTTTCTTTGGAGGGTGCCGTCTCTCCCTCTGTTGATACGAGCGCCCTCTGTATACAAGTGAACCGTGCCTCGGGTCGTAAGCCACCGGCTTGCCGTTCATCTTCAAGACGCTGTCTCGGCACCCATACGATCCGACCGTTAAAATGTCTCCGTGTTCCGTTGAACTAAAGCGGCCTTTGGACCAGAAGGAGAGGTCATTGGGTTCCTTGACGTGCATGATCGTGGCGACAAAAGCCTCGTCGCTTACGAAGACTTCGCCCTCTAAAGAGGGACAAGGCCCCGTCCGCTCGTTCAACCACGCTTGAAGGGAAGAGATATTCGATCGATGGGGTTCATCTCGCAGTGAACCGCTAGACTTATGATTTGGCTTGGGCTTCCGAGCCATCGTGGGTTGATTCTTGGCTGTAGACATTCGCCCCATCGGTTGTACTGGGCAGCCGGCTTGAATCCCCACAGGAACATGCATTGTTCTCACCACTCCTTGCCCGTAATCACAGTAAATGATGTTATGGACCCGAGTCATTTTCGGTTCTTGCGCCCATTCCTGTTCGCTCGCCCTTAGGTCCGACGTCCGAAAAGCTCGGTCTCGAGGAGTTCGGCGAGAACGCTGAGCAATTGATTGTGATAAAAGGGCGAACTCGACGTGGCGATCGCCGGTGCAGCTCTTGGGCAATGATTTCCTTCCCGACCCCCGTCTCTCCTCGAATCAGGACAGACATGGCTGTCCCGGCGACCTTGCCCACGAGTTTGTGGACGGCGGCCATTTTTTTGTCGGCCACAACAAAGCTCGGCGCTTTGATTGGACGCGGCTATCCATGGTCTTTTTCGATCGCAATCCGGATCGTGACAATAGGGTTAAAGCCTTTGTGGATGATATCGTAGCGGATCTACGTCCCCCTCCCGTTGAGTTGACCGCACCAAAGAATGGCGAAGAGGTTCACGAAGAGATCCGTGTGACTGCGGCCTTGAGCCGCAATCGGCAACGTCAAGGGGCAACGCACACGTAACCCTGTCGAGTTTTTCCAAGCTAGGGCGTTCCGGCCAGACTCCAGATCGGTCCTACGTTGGACAGAAAGTAGGCATACTTACTCTTGGCTTCGCTTCGCTCTACTACTTGCTTGATGATCGGATCATCGGGAAATCGCCGCAAGAGGGTCCAGTACAAAGGCGTGTGATTTCGATCTCCTGGATCCGCCACACGGTACGCTGTGTGGGCAAAAGGAGCGGCTGTTGTAAATCCTCTCTTCAAACGGTTTTCTCGGTAAGACCAAGCCTGAAAGCCATTGTGCTGGGCCGCCTCGGCCGCGGCGATGAAGCCCATCAGCGCAAAGAAATGGTAATGTTGACCGTCTCCTTTATTTTCGCCGTTGAATCCGATTTCGGTATCGAATCCGTACTGCCGTTTGTAGCCATCGTAGGTGTATCCATTTGGGAAAATCTCGCCCTGAATGAGGTTCTTAAATGAGCGAATGTGGAGTCGTTTTCCGGTCTTCGAATCTCTCAGGTCAAAAGCCGAGTCGTTGATATTGAAGCTATCTTCAGCGACCGCAGGATCAAAGATCCGATCAACCAAAGATTGGTCATGAGAAACCATTGCGAAGACCAGCCCAGCAGTGATATCGAGCGTATAGAAATTGTCGTAACCGATACGCACGCTCCGTGGAAAATCATTTGAACTATCCAGTTTGAGAATCCGGTTTTCTGCGTCCTTGAGGAGATTCCCATTGACATCAACACCAACGGTGCCGGAGCCGTATTGTTTTATCGTGAGTAGCCGCGCATATTTTTGCATGAAGGTGTCTACTTGTTTCTTGTCAGCGGCGCTGAGAACACCAGTGTTGTAAAGAAGGTCATACATCAAGGCGAGGGGATATTGCATATGGCCACCTCTTTGTGAGCCATTGGCCCAATTCTCTCCACCTGAGGTGCCATCAAGTCTTGTCCAGCTCAACAAAGCCGATTTCATTGCGTCGGCCTTGCCCGACGTAGGCTCAACCAAATAGCTCATGGCCGCTTCCATGTTTCGTTTGCTGAGCGGCTGACAGATCTTGTAAACCTGATGCCAATTCAAATCACCATGTAAGTGGCTAGGTTTCCCAACGGCCCGGACTCCTTTGATCTGGCCAAAAGAGTCTTGCGCCGCGCGCGCCGGGGCACTCGTTCCACTCTTGATTTGGTCTCGTATTCTCGAAATTTCGATCGAGTTGAAATATAGATTCGGATGCGCCGTGGACGCAATTGCCTTCACTTGTGTGGACACACCTACGACCGAGACAAAAACGGTCGCGTGGGCGCTCAACTGCCCATCACTAACAACGTATGCAAATTTGTCGGCGCCCGTGTACCCCCCATCAGGCGTATACGTTATGCTCCCGTCGGTGTTCACGGTGGTTCGACCGTAGCTCGGCGCAGAATCGACTGAGGCAACACGGAGGGAATCGCCATCGGGGTCGGTATCGTTCGCCAAGACCTGAACAACCACCGCGGTATCTTGCGGCGTGGAGACGTTGTCATCGGCGGCCGTGGGCGCCTCGTTTTCCGACGAGGGATCGACGGGCTTGGGCTCATTGCCCTCCCCAGTGTTCTGTACGGTGATCTCCACGAAGCACAGGCGCGCGTGAACTTCTGAGGACAGATCCTCAATAGTGATGGCGCCATCGGTCACCTCCACCGTCGCGGTCGTGTCGATCCAACGCTTATCAACGGAGGTATTCTCTACAATATCGATTTGGTCTTCTACTTGCAAATGCATCCGAAGATCGGTTGTCGTGGCATCGCCAGCCACGATACGGACTTGATAAGTGCCGTTTTCAACTGCGACCGACCAGGTGCGACCAACCATCGACAGAAATGTGTCGTGGAGTTTATCGGGGGAAAGATTGCTGTTTCGGACCCGAGGCGACCAGGATGAAATATCCGATATCCAGCCGTAAACCCACCCTTGACTCCGATCGCCGAACTGGGCTCCCGAATCCGCAACATACCCGATTGGCGTGGCTTCTTCTTCCGGTTGAAAGTTAATACGCATTGTATCTCGGCTGGGCGTCTGGATTTCACCTTCGCCCACGTCAGTCGGCGTAACTTCGATGAAGTTTAAGCGACTATCGTTACCGTCTGATAGATCTAAGATTGTCAGTCGGCCATCCCTCACGGCAATGGTTCTGGTGTTTGACAACCAAGGACTGTCGGTGCGGGTGATGTCATCGATCAAGATCTCTTCTTCAACACTTAACTGAATTCGAAGATCCGCGTTGTTGGGATCACCCACTACAACATGGATTTGATATATTCCACTCGGAAGCTCGAGCTCCCACGAACGTTGCTTCATGAACAACAGTGTATCGTGACGCTTGTCTGGGGAGCGCAGACTGTTGCGTTCCCGGGGAGACCAGGCAGAAATATCTGAGCTCCAGCCGTAAACTAGACCATCGCTGCGATCGCCAAAAGATGAGCCGACGTCTGGAATGTAACCGCTAGGTACTTGAGTCGTATCCGGCTGGAAATTGATCCGAATCGTTTCGGTTCCGGTGATGGCCCTGTAGTCGCTATATTCGTTGTCAGCGACCGTACAAGCACAAAGCACGAACATCCCGGAATAGGCGAGAACTCGAATGGTGCGGTGAGTACCCATTTTGCGTTGGGGGGTAAGGCCATTCATCATACGCGGTCATGAGAGCAAACAACGTGCCACATAGAAGCACCGAACAAGAGAGGAAATCGGTTCAAAGTCTTAAAGAGAAGCTGTTCACCCCGGTTAGCACCCCGGGGAGTAGTCTCACCACGCTTGGATGTGCTCTCGCGCTTCTCCTGGAAGCCTCCAACTGCCCCGATGAGCCTACAAGCGGCTTTCTCCCTTGACCGTATCAGACCTCCTTCAAATGGGACGGGGCATTCCGGCCCGTGCCACCCCAAGTTCTGGTTTGCAAATGGAACACGGGTTGGGACGACGAGGCCGGACGGTGCCCATCGCGCATCAACCCTTCAGGAACCTTGCGGTTCTTGTTTTGGCGAACCACATCGGCTCTTGATTTTGCCACGCGAAGTGGCAGGGTCCCTCTAGGCCATAGCGAGGTCCGATTGCGTTAACGCCATGAAGGTAGGACAGCTTCAGTACAGATGCTTTGACTGCGATAATCAGTTCCGTGTGGCTGGAGTCAGCGACTTTCAATACGGTGAGTTCGTGCTGACATCTGATGACGGCACTGAATTTGCCTATTTGAACGCGTTTCAGAACAGCGCATTCGATGAAGTTAGTTCGCCACCGGTACGCGCATGCGTAACGGGAGCAGGGTGTGTTGCTGCACTACGCATCTGTGAGCGCGAAATGCCAGGCGCAGTAGGGCTCTAACAGGCCCGTTCATCGGTAGATGGCATGGCAAGTCATACGGCTGTCGCAAACTCCATTTCCCTCTTTGCTTGAGAATGCCGAGAACGTCAGGATGTCTTGCGATGCTTTATCTATTGGTGAGAAGTGACTGATTTTATTTGTCTTTTCGTGCAATGTGGTTGCCAGCATTACTTCGGGGGGGCACACTGACATTGTGAAATACATACGACTTGACAGCTCACCAAGACTGAGTCGCACTGTGGCGTGGTCTTCATTACTTGCATTGATGGCCTGTGGCGGCGCCGCGCGAAAGAATGAGAATTCAAGCACCATCGTGGGAGGGACGCCAGTCGATATTGGTTCCCATCCCTGGCTGGTCTCTATTCGGATGCAACGTGACCCTAGTGGTCCGTCCGTGACTCTTTGTGGCGGAACGATTATGAACGAGCACTGGGTCTTGACCGCTGCTCATTGCATTGAGCCCAACGGCGGCAGAAATCTATGGGTGGCTGCGGGGATCAGCAATACCAGTAACGCGGGCGTCGCCGGTCAACGGCGTGAGATCGCTGGGAAAGAGGTTCATGGATCATACCGCGGATCGACTTTTGGCAAGCCTGTTCGCGGTGAATATGATGTTGCACTGCTCTACTTAGAGTCACCCCTAGATTTGTCCCAGCCAAATGTGTCTGCGATTGAACTCGTTAGCCCCGAAGAACGTGACACGCTCACCGCGCCGGGGGTTGTCGCAACGGTGGCAGGATGGGGCTCTACCCACTTTGGCGGGGGTCGTTCCGATTCTTTGCGCGAAGTCCCATTGCCCATTGTTCCTCTTGATGTAGCGAAGGGGGCGTACCCCGGTGTTACGATCACAGACCTTCAGCTGGCGGCGGGGGAATTTGGTGTGGGTGGTAAGGGTGCTTGTATCGGCGATAGTGGCGGGCCTCTGGTCGTTCGGGACCCGAGTACGGACAAGATGAAGCTTGCGGGGATTGTGAGTTGGGGCAAGACGTGTGGAGACGTGGAACATCCCGACATGTACGCCCGGGTTTCGGCCAACAAAGAGTGGATAGACGAACGCATTTCTGGACGCGCGTTTGTTCCTGAGCGCAAGGTCAAGTTCTCCACGGTCACAGCCGAACAATTCGTAGAGGGTGTGGTCGACCTCGGTGTCTCGGTTAGTGAGGGCTTTCCGGTCACAAAGGTTGAGTTTCATCTTCCGAATGAACGCTACACTGACGATCAAGCTCCGTTCTCCGTTTCCTGGGACAGTCGCCAGATGCTAGATGGTAAATATACGATCTTCGCTAAGGCGTTTGACGCGGAAGGCCATCAAATAGAGGACACGATCTCGATTCCTCTTCACGTGATCAACCAGCCTGAACCACGACCAACGGATGTACTCGTCGACTTTGAGCCGGCCAGTCTGTGGCTAGGATTTGGCCATGGCCGTAAAGAATTCAATTTGTTCAAGCCTAACAGTCCCGAGTCGCCGTATCGTGGAAATCGATCTGCGCGCTATGAAACCCACGAACTGCTTGCTAGGGGAGGTTTGCATAAGGGCGGTCACGATGACCGCTGGGATCTAAGTCGGTATCTTCGGCTTCGGGTATGGGCAAAAACGACAACCGATGTTGACCTCCGTCTTCACATAAGAATTTCTGACCGAGAGGGCGAGCCTTGGCTATCGAAATCATCAATTGTGCTGACGGACGTTTACCAGGAGCTTCGGGTAGATCTTAGGGCCGATCAGTTCGAGAAGATCACGATAGAAGGAGAAGAAGAAAGTGGCAACGGGAAACTAGATCTTGAGTCCGTACGGATTACAATTCCATTTTTCGATGATGCTCGCCCCGAAGAACCGGATCACGTGATTGTTTTCGTCGATGACCTGGCTGCAGATCTCAGGCCGAGGCGAGAACCGGCCTCCGACTCTGAGCTCTTGTTTGACTTCGAATCCGAAGACAGCCAGTGGAGGGCGTTCGGAGAGGGTAGCCCACGTGTTGTTTCCTCGATTGCGGAAGATCCGGAGGTGGATAACAAGTCTCTAAGATTTTCGAACGGCAATATGTCAGAGTTTGGGGGAGTGACCTATCGTTTTGACAGTGCTCTCAGTCTTACTGGTGTTGAAGGGATTTACTTTGACGTCGAGTGCGCCCTAGAAAACTATGTTGCGTTTGGGTTTCAGGACCAGGATGGAGAGGCATGGATTGGTCCCAAAACCTTTGTGAACAACAAGGCTCGCCAGGTGGAGGCTTCACTGGATCCAAAAGATCTTGAGCTCACCGATGTAGTCCCGGTGGACGGAGTGTCGCGCAACCACGCGCCAGATCTAGACAATATCAAGGCGTTCACCTTCGTGTTTTATAGTGAAGGGCACGTTCATTGCGTCATTGACAACGTTATCGCACCAAAGAGTAATAGCGATAACGCGACCGTGTACGAAGACGCAGAAGACGGAGCTGTCGCGGGTTGGCGCGCCTATGACGATCGGACTGGTAATGCCCGTGTTGACAACGTCTTTGATATTGAACGACAGAGCAACGTGATTGAGCTTATACCTGGAACAGAGAATCCCGTGCAGGACGGTTTTCTTCTTGAGAACGAGGACGGGACGTTGTGGAACAATGAGAACCAGTTTCTAATCAAATGGGAGATGAAGCTTACATCACCCACGTTCTTCATATACGTCGATGTAGAGACTACAGCTGGACAACGGTATATTTACTACACGAACAATGTGGAGAATGGACAGAACTCCAATCTTCGATACATTCATGTCGGTCTTGGTCCGCTCAATGATGGCACATGGCATTCGGTGGAGCGCGACCTGCAAAAAGACCTTCAAAGCGATCCGCAAGATGAAAACGAGACTATTCTCTCCGTGCGCCGGTTTTTGGTTCGCGGTAAGGGTCGATTGGATGACATCCAACTACTTTCTGACCAACCGTAACGGCCTCTAAAAGGCGTCGCCACATTGGGCGCTCGTAAAGCGAACGTGGGCGTCAAGCTGAGGACGCAGAACTGGCGTTTGCCCCGTGGTTCGCTGGCAACGAAACTCAGGGCGGACCCAAATGTGTGAGCCGGTAGGTTTCGGGCCGAAGGCTCGGTGGGTCGAGAAAGATTTATCGACAAAGTTCGTCCGCCTTGCTCGCCAAGGTGTACCGCGACATCACTTCAGAAGGCGCCGGAAAAGGCGACGCCATAGCCGCTGGGAGCTAGCCGAACGCTTGTGCCTACTGCATGGGATTCACTCTGGAACGTTCTCGGAAAGCTCGTGAAATGCACGGCTGCCGCCGCACCAAGGAGCGCAACGCTGAGCCCGTATCCGATGATCGAAAGCGTGTTGAGAAGCTTGGCATCACTCAACAGAGCCTCGGCCTCCGCCCGAGACGCGCCTGGAGCGCTTCGGTTGTATGCTCGCTCCTTTGCCGCCTTGTTGCGCGCCAAGACGCCGAACAAAACGCCTAGGCCCGCCGAGGCGGTGGCAGCGCCACCCAGGGTCAGTGGCAGCGCGAGGCTTCGCTTCTGTGCCTTAGGGACCAACTTCACTCGGCGGCTTCGAGTCTCCCTGAGCTGGATGAGAACGTACTGCTCCTCCCCAGGGCCGATCGTCAGTCTCTGCTCGACCGGTTCGAAGCCATCGAGTTCAATGCGGATCTGATGCGTGCCCGGCTGAACCTCAAAAGTTAACCCGTTCCCATCAATGTCTCGTTTTTTGGTTGCGCCCACTTCGATCCAGGCTCCGAGTCGGTCGGTTCGAATCTTGAGGCGAGCGGGAAGTTCCGCCAGCTCCTCTTGGGCTGCTTCCATTCTTTGAGTGGCCAGTGCCGCAATTTCAGCACGGGGCGAATGCGTCAGCTCGCGATAAATCTCGAGCGCCTCGGTGAGTCGTCCGGCCCGCTCGGAGCAGAGCGCCTGCCGAAAACGATACTCCTCTACGGGAACGATGATGTACATTCCTTGATAGAGCGCCGCGGCGTCGGTCCAACGACCTTCTCGCTCCGCGATGCGAGCCCGCTCGAGCATTCCCAGGACGCGGGCGGCCGCGCTGGGATCAAGATGGGAGAATGGGTCGGGGCTTTGGCCATGACTCGCGTTTTCACCCATCAATACTGCACCCAATACGAGGAGTAGCCTTGCAGTAAGTTGCCCCAATCCAGTTTCCATTCGTTTTCTCCGCTTCCCTCGGGTCTCTTCGCTTGACGGCTTGGCGTGAAACCCCTCATACCAATATCCCAAGAGTCCGCGCTGTGACCACGCTCTTTTGCCTAACGTGCGGCAAGAAACATGCCGAATCTCGAGAGCTCTGCGATGCCTGCTCGGGCCCCCTTGCTCCGAGCCCCAGTGGCCAAGATCCGCTCATTGGCCAGCGAATCGGCAACAAATACCTGGTGGTTGAGCGCATCGGTCGCGGTGGCATGGGGGCAGTCTACCGGGCGACGCAGGAAAATTTGGATCGACCGGTGGCCATCAAGGTCGTCGGTATGGGCGGGGGCGACCATATCGACCTCTTGCGACGGTTCTATGCGGAAGCCAAGAACACCAGTCGTCTGCAGCATCCCCACAACGTCAAAGTCTTCGACTTCGGCCACACCGAAAGCGGTTCCCTCTATATCGTCATGGAGCTTCTCGCGGGAGAGCCTTTATCTCGTCTGTCGCTCCCCGTGTTACCAGAACGAGCACTCTCGATCCTCGAGCAGGTCTCAGCCGCACTTGGTGAGGCGCACACGATCGGTCTGATCCATCGCGATCTGAAACCCGACAACATCATCATAAGCCAGGTCGATGGTCGGGACTTCGCCCGAGTCCTCGACTACGGCATCGCGAAGTCTGCGGGCACGAGCACCGTGACCCGCGACGGATAAGTGATTGGCACGCCTTCGTACATGTCGCCCGAACAGGCCAATCAGGAGCCGATTGGTGTCCAAAGCGACATCTATGCGCTTGGAGTGATTCTCTATAACCTCATTGTGGGACGACCACCGTTTTGTGGCGCCGACATTGCGATACTCGCCTACAAGCACCGAAACGTCGCGCCGCCAAGACCAAGCTCGTTTCGCCCAATTGATCCGCGCCTGGAACAACTCATACTTGACTGCCTCGCTAAGGATCCGCACGAACGACCGCAGAGCGTCGACGTATTTCGCCGACGGATCAAAGAGATCAAGGAGCAACCCCAAACGACCACGGTCGGAATCAATGCCAGCGTGGATACGCTTCCTCCGGTCAGATCGGACGAGCTAAACAGGAACGCACAAGTTCGAAGCCAGGTGCTAGGCAAAGCCGGATCCGAGGAGCCAAGGGAGCGTACACGGAAGTCCGTGGGCCGGCACCGCAGGGTCCAATGCGGCATGGTGCCTGGATCCGGACTTGTGCGTTTCTGTTTAGACGCCGCGACATCCCCGGCACATGGTCTACGCCGCCTGCTCGGTTGGCCCGCCTTTGTTGCGCTGACATGTTTGCTCCTGGGGATGGGCTACGGCCTCTATGCAATGAAGCGCTCGCCAAGTCTCTTGCTCCAAGAAACGGGTTCGCTCCCGAGCGATCAGCCTAAAGTGCAGGTTCCCGCCGAACCTGAACCCCCCGCCTCGCCAAGTTCTTTGGTCACCGTCACCCACGAGGGCGGCCCGTCATCGAAAGTTGAACCTCATCCGTCTCAGACTCTGGGAAGGGGCGAAACGATTTCCCAAGCGCCGCGGAAGCCGGTGAAAGTGAAAAACCCCCGTCCGCCACCCCTAAAGAGGCCTACCGCCAAACGTCGAGCGAAGCTGCGAGAAAAGGGGCCAGAAGCCCAGGAGAATCCATCGAAGAGTTCCCTCCGGGTGCCAAGGACGAAAGTGAAGAGCAAGCTCAGAGCCCTTACCGCAGGATTGCTGACGGTGGAAAGCTCGACCGCGTCACGCTCGCGATCAAAGTAGCTTGAGCGCCTTCATGCGGAGCTGTAAACCGCGCCTGGAAACACGAAGTGCCCGTGCCATCGTTTGCAAGTCGCCATCATATTGGTCTTTGCAGTCCTCGAGCTCGTTTTGGGGAATTTCTTTGGCGGTCCGAATACAGCCGCTTCGGCTCATCCAGCCATATAGGGTGCTTTTGGCGACTCCCAGCGCCGCCGCAGCCCGATGGGGAGCCCAATGGTGCTGTTCGAGTGTTTCCAGAATTTGTTCGTCGCTCGGGATCATGGCGCCCGCGGACGCTGCCGCCGCCGCCCAATGTTGACGGACCGGCGACGTGCTGAGCCAGCTCTCGAGTCGGTCGACGGCGGGAAGCCGTTTGGCATGGCGAAACGAAACCGCGATCTTGCGAATGACATTCCGGAGCTGCCGAACATTTCCCGGCCAAGAGGACTCGACCAGCCTGAGCATCCATGAGAGGGGAAGCCAAGCATCTTGGTCGGGCGCTGTGAGTTCGAGTCGGTCAGCGCTGCCGAGCGTGCTCAAGTTCTCTTTGAGGAACGAAAGTGTCAGGAGCGGAATGTCTGCTCGGCGATCCCTCAGCGGGGGAATGGCGATCTCGTAGCTTTGAAGCCGCTGGAACAAAGCCTCCCGAAGGCGGCCGGCACCGACTTCGTCAATGAGGTTTCGGTCACTGGCCGCCAAAACGCGAACGTCTACGCAGCGCTCTCTGTCGGCGCCGACTGGAAGGAACGCACCGGTTTCGATCACGCGCAGAAGTAGCGCCTGGACATCCTCGCTCGCTTCACCGATCTCATCGAGAAACAGCGTCCCGCCGTCGGCCCGAGCAAATAGTCCCTGCCGTTCGCTTAGGGCGCCTGTAAACGAGCCACGGACATGCCCAAACAGCTCTGACGAGGCTGTGGTACCCACGAGGGTGGCCATATTCACGGCGATGAACGGCTTCTCGCGGCGCGGGCTCCCCAAGTGAATGGCCTCAGCGACGTGTTCTTTACCCACTCCGGTCTCACCGCTGATCAGGACCGGCATGCTTTGATCAGAAACGTTCGCGATAGCCCGCCGTACGTCGTTGAGACCTTCACTTTGACCGATCATTCCCATTGTAGGTACGGCTTGCGTTTGTGCCCCGACCGAGTGAAGCAGAAGCGCTACACGGTCCGCAATGCTGATCACGCTCCCTCTGTCCATCTGAGAAGCGTCCATGGAGGTGGGGCCCGTCAGGAGCTGGCCATTCAGCCTGATTTCGGTGCCCTGAGCGGGTTCGACCCAATACTCCGGTCCTCGTTTGGACAGCTTCAACGGGCGGCGGGAGATGAAACGGTCGAACAGTGGTTCCGCAGCGCCCCCCTCAGGTCTTTCGAAATCAGGTTCCGTGCGGGAAATCTTGACCGTATGGCCCTCCAAGATCTCTGAGATTCGTGCGCGCTCCCCGACGCGTTCGAGCCTTGGGTGATAGATCAAGGTGAGGCACGGAACATCGGCTCGTTCTGCGCCGCCGGCGGTCGGCCTAACCTTTAGGGTTTCAGCGCTTCGGATGCTATTGTTTTCCGGCATCTTTGGAACTCGGTCGACCACGTTCGATCTCCACCATGTGCTGGACCCCCCGATTGGTCAAGCCCAGCATGTCGTTCGAAGCGGATCCTTGCTGGATTCGCAATCCACATTGCTTTTGTTGATGTTTGACCGAGATATTCGTTGGGCCGTCGGTTAAGACGATCCGCCTCGATGGCGTCGAACCCAAACCGGGTGCGAGAGAGAGCCGTGATGGCTGCAGAATGGGCGGTGCGGTCATCGACCGGACACCAATGCGGAATAACCCCGATCGCATGCGCGTATTCTCCAGACGGAGAAGAGTCGGCCGACGGTCGGCGTCCGACGGAAGGCCCCATCAAACGACGATAGGTCCCGGAGCCATGGCGTAGGAGATAGCCATTTCTCTAACACCGCTTGACATTCATGACAGCGTGGTACGGCTCGTGCTAGCGCAACAAGACGCAATGCGACTTCTTTTGAGTCTTCTCGCTGGATTGTTAGGCTGCACGCTCGACCTTTAAGGACTGAACTGCCAGGGTAGCGATGAGTGTGTCAGCGGAGAGGTCTGTCGGGGAGGCGTGTGTCAGCAGATTTCGGCCCTCACTGTTTGCTATCAGAACCAAGTCCGACAGTGTGACGGAGGAGGAGGCTCAGCCGTCCGCGAGACCTGTAGTGTTCATGGGCGTATTTGCAGCAATGGTACTTGTATTGATCCCCCCCCCGGATATGGTGCGAGCTGTGACGAAAACGGAGCTTGTCAAAGTCGAGAGCTGGTGTGCAAAGCCAACCTCTGTGTGATGGATGATCGGCCCGATGCGCATTGCGGATGCCCCGAAGACTCCGTCAATACATGTGGCGCTGCCTGCGTAGATTGCAACGACGGCATATCCTGCACGGTGGACGCTTGCGTCGAAGGTGCATGCGTCAATACTCCAACCGCCGCGCTCTGCGATGATAGCACGTTCTGCAATGGGATCGAAGTCTGCGATGCTTCCTCTGGCTGCCTGCCGGGGACTCCGATTGTTTGTGCAGATGGTATCGATTGCACCGAAGACCGATGCAACGAGGACGAAAATCGATGCGACTTTAGTCCGACGGACAGTCTCTGTGACGATGGCACTTTTTGCAATGGGCCGGAGGTCTGCGACGAATTCCAAGGTTGCCGGTCAGGCGACGTACCCGACTGCACAGATGCAATCGCGTGTACGGATGATCGGTGCGATCCCGACCTCGATTCGTGTACCCATACGCCAAACGATGATCGATGTGATGATCTTCGCTACTGCAACGGCAGCGAGGTCTGCGATTCCGAACTGGGGTGTGCGCCCGGTACGGCCATTGACTGTGCCGATGCTGTTGCCTGTACCAAGGACTTTTGTCTCGAGACCACAGACAGCTGTGTGCATGTCCCCGAGCACGGCCAGTGCAGTGACGGTTTGTACTGTAACGGCGATGAGACTTGCGATGCAATGAGTGGTTGCCAGAACAATCCTGCTCCCGACTGCTCCGACACCGTGGCCTGCACGCTCAACCGATGCAACGAAGAAACCGATGCATGTGAGATCATCCCCGATGATGCAAAATGCGGGGAGAATGATGCGTGTTGTCCTGGCGAGGGGTGCATCTCACTCTCCTCCCTCTCGAATTGTGGCGCCTGCGGGGTTGCTTGTGACCCAGGAGAGCGATGCGAAGCCGCGAGCGTGGACGCAAACCGGTGCGAATGCGGGACGGACCAGGTATGTGCAGAGGGCGAAACCTGTTGCGGGGTCGCCTGCGCGAACCTCAAGAGTGATCCCAACAACTGCGGACTATGTGGAACAAGCTGTCCGTCGGGCGCATGCAGCAACGGGCATTGTGCACCCATGGAACAAGTCTATCTCGCGGCGGGCGTGTTTCAGATGGGTGATACAGCCGAAGACCATCAGCGCCTCGCGGCATGTATTTCCTTGGGTGAGGGCTCGCCGGGACGGACTTTCGCTCATTCCGTCACGCTGACCCGTCCGTTTTTTCTCGGCGACCATACTGTGACGCAGTCCGAATGGCAGAGTCAGTTCTCGGGGGCGGACCCCTTCGGGTATCCAGGCTGTCCCGACTGTCCAGCGGAAAACGTCAATTGGTTTGAAGCCCTCGCCTTTGCCAATGCCAAGTCGACGTCTGAGGGGCTCCCGACGTGCTTTGAGCTTGTCGGCTGCTCGGGTTCAATCGATGCAGACTCGGCTTTCACCACCGCAGATCTTGAATGTGCGGCGGTGAACGTTCTGACCGATAGCAACAGTCCCATTGACTGTGAGGGGTACCGACTTCCTACCGAAGCGGAGTGGGAATATGCTGCACGGGCCGGGTCCACCACAGATTTCCCGTCTGGCAACGTGAAGACCACCGAGCAGTGTGTGTTTCGCGCGACCCGTTTTGAGTGCGTCGACGAAGTCCTCGAACCCTTCGCCTGGTATGCCGGGAAGGCCGGCGGGCGAACCCGCCAGGTCAAATTGCTCCGTCCGAACCCGTGGGGCATTTACGATATGGGCGGCAACGTCAAAGAGTGGGTCTGGGATCGCGCCGTCGTCTTGGTGGAAGCACCGCCCCCGGTGGTGGATCCGATCGGGCCGCAATCGGGCTCCCAGCGAAAAGAAAAGGGCGGTTCGTACAGCTCTTTGCCCTGCGCAGCACGGCCGGGATGGCACGGCAAACGATCTCCGGGGGCGCGTGAAATCGTAAGAGGTTTTCGTTTGGCGCGTACCATTGGAGTCGAAAAATGCACGATCGATGCCAACTGCCAAAACGACGAGCGTTGCGTTCACAGCCGCTGCCAGCCCGGCGGGTTGGGGGATGCATGCTTCGACGACAACGACTGTGTGACGGTGCCGCTGTGCGGACCGCTCGGATGTCAAAGAGGACTCGAGGGAGAACCGTGCCGGGACCCGGGCGACTGCCATCCTTCCTTTCCCATCTGTCACCCAGATGGTCGTTGTCAGGATGGTCGGGAGGCGGATCCGTGCGATTCGTCCATTCAGTGTAGCGCAGGCTTCGGTTGCAGCGCAGAGAATCAGTGTACAACCATTTCGGTTCAATGAATAGCAAGGGGGGTTCTTGGATATGCGGCTTACTCATAATCTGGCGTCGGTGATCGGGCTGATCGCTCTGGGGAGCGCTTGTGAAACAGCCTCTTCCGTGCAGTGTGGTGACGGGATTCGCGATGATTCTGAGGCTTGTGATGACGGAAACAGAATCACGGAGACGTGTGCTTACAACGAAAGCTGTGCTGTTTGTACGGCAGAATGTCAAGTAGAGAGCGGCATCACGTCGACATGTGGCGATGGAGTGCTCGATGATCGTGAGGATTGCGATAACGCGTCGTCGAGTCGTTTGTGTCCTTATAGCCCAAGCGCGTCGACTTGCATGATCTGCAATGAAAACTGTGAAATGGCCTTAGGTGTTGCCGTATACTGCGGCGATGGCCTCGTTGAGCCTGGTCAAGAAGAATGCGATGATGGCAACGCCATGGACGGAGACGGGTGCGACTCCAATTGCACCTTCACTCAGTGTGGCAACGGATTGGTTACCATCGGTGAGGTTTGCGACGATGGCAACAAAACAGATCTCGATGGATGCAATGCGGATTGTCGTCCCGGCGAGTGCGGCGACGGAGCGCTCGACGAAGGTGAGGATTGCGATGATGCGAATAATCAGCGGGAGGCCTGCACGTATGGACTCGAGGCCTGCACGGTCTGTGATGCATCATGCAAGGAATCGCCCGGTCTAACAAGCTTCTGCGGCGATGGGCTCCGGGACCTGATCCACGGCGAGGAATGTGATGACGGCAACACTAGGGATGGAGACGGTTGTGATTCCAATTGCACGCCAAGTCGCTGCGGAAATGGTGTACGAGCCGGAGACGAAGAATGCGATGATGGTGACGCAGCCAAGAGATTCTGTGCGTACGGAAGTCTCGAGGCGTGTACGATCTGCAGTTCAGACTGCGAGATCGTGACCCAAGAGCCGCGTTATTGCGGGAACAAGATCGTCGATGCGCCCGAGGAAGCGTGTGACGACGCGGACAATATCGACGGGAATGGCTGCAATAACGACTGCTCGCTTACGGGCTGCGGCGACGGCCTCGTCACTCGTGATGCACCATTCGAAGAGGAGTGTGATGATCGAAACAACGCGACGGAGGCCTGTGCGTACGGGGCTATGGACTGCCTTGTTTGTGACGCAGACTGCAAAATTGTTTCGGGGACCGTGCGCTATTGCGGTGATGGTCAGGTGGATCGAACCGAGGATGGACCTCAGTACACCAAGAATCAGGAATATCAGTGGGAGATACGCGTCTTGGGCAATGACATTCAGGTTCTCATCGATGGACAAAGCGTTTATGCCGTGACCGACCAGACGTACACCAAAGGAACGATCGGTCTTTATCACTGGGGCAACCAGGGATATGCGTCCGACATTCGAGTCACCACCCTCGATGGGATGCTCCTCTACCCGACACCAGAGGATCTCGATCCAAGCGTTTCTTTGCTGAGCCGATGGACACAGGTCGACCATCCAGGTGTTGAAGGAAGCTGGTCGGTGGACGTGACCAAGGAACGTATTTCTCAGGATGCCAATTCGAGTGCCGGTAGCCGCCTTCGCACCGGCGGAACAGCGTTAGTCTTCAACGGAGGTTATGACTGGACCGACTACATCGTTCGCTTTCGTATGGCCTCTACAGACGATGACGGCATCGGGGTACTTTTTCGCTATACCGACCCAGAGAGTTTTTACCGAGCCATCTGGTTTCAGCAATCACGACCTGAACTGACAGACCGATACCGTCGGTTGACAAAGGTCGTCGGTGGATTCGAGGAACCGCTCGGCGAAGAATGTGACGAAGGAGCCCAAAATGGAACGGCCGACTCCCGTTGCTCTTCGGATTGCAGGCTTGTTGCCGTCTCTTGCGGCGATGGGCATATCGATGGGGCTGAAAATGAGCTTCTGTATCTTCCCGGCCGTACCTACCAGCTAGAGATAACGGCGAATGGTCCGGATATCTCGGTTCAAATCGACGGACGAGAAGTGCTTCGTGCCCGCGATGGTGACCATACAAGGGGGACCGTAGGATTCTTCAGCAGTGCAAGTGCGAACCTGCGTATCGCTAACTTTCAGGTGGAGCGTGTTTCTGACGGGGCGATCGTTCTTGAGGAAGACTTTAGACCAAACAATGAAGACTGGCTTGTTTACGACGATCCAGGCGCTATCATCGGCCAGCCCTCCGATTGGAATGTGGAGCTTGGAGCGCTTGTTCTGCGCCGCTCACCCTCAGGAGGGACGGAAGCCGGCCCGCACCTACTCGGTACCTCGTACCTCTATCGTCGGGGCCAAAGCTTTGAAAACGTGCGAATTCGCGCGTCGATTCTCCCGGATGACCTGCGCGCCTTGGGCATCACGTTTCGCTATCGCAACGACCGGAACTTCTATCGATGGGTCTGGTCGAACGCACCTCATTTAGAACCAGCAGGGCCACATCATTTTCTCATGAAGGTCGTGGATGGAGAACGACAGCCGCTGGGGGAATTCTGTGATGACGGTGAGGGCAACGAAATGGGCGAGGGTTCTTGTGTGGCCGACTGCAGCACGAGGCAAGAATGCGGAGACGGAATCGTGAATGGCTCTGAGCTTTGCGATGATCCGGTTGTCTGTCCTGACTGTCTTGGCGCCACTGCCCCCGCCCTCTGGCTGGACGCAAGCGATGCAAGCACGCTCACATCCGATTCGCCCGGGCAGAACTCGGTCGTGGGCTGGAAGGACAAATCGTTAGGCGGTAACGATCTGGTGATTGCCTCAGCGACGGCTCCTCTTCTTCGGAAACTTGGAAGTGGGCGTGCCTCGGTGTCATTTGACGGTACGCAGCGCCTGGAGGTCGAAACTTCCGCGTTTACGTCAACCGTGACCCATGACTTCAGCCTGTTTGTCGCACTCACCCCAAGTTCAACGACCGCGGGAACGATCTTTGGGCGTGCGGCCGACCTTCTCGGCGATCCCAGAACGGCGTACGACTTTGGCCTTGCCATCGAAGACGATGGCAGGTGGCGAGCCGCATCCAGCGAAGACGGCAGCGGCGTCGAGGCTCGCATTTCGGCCGGGAAGGCCGTAACTGGGCAACCCACGGTCATGAGCATCGTACAGAATGCCGCAGGACTCGCACTGTACGAAGATGGCCTGATCGTTGGAGATGCGAATCATACGATCTCGCTCGGAAACAGTCACGCACTGGCGCTCGGGGCTGCATTGGGTTCCCCTGGATTCCGCGGCGCCATCGCGGAAGTCCTCCTCTACCCCCGTGCGCTCAGTGAGACCGCGCGCCGCGGAGTCGAAACGTACCTCCAACGAAAGTGGGCGACGCCGGCTGAGATCCCTGGTCTGGCAACCTGGGTCCACCCGGGCGCTGGCCTCGAAACGACTGATGGCCGAGTCTGGCGGTGGTCCGACCAAAGTGGGCACGCAAATCACTTTATCCAGATGGATCCAAATAAGCGACCCCAGCTGGTCGACCAAGCCCTCCAAGGGCGCACGGCGGTCAAGTTCGCGGCCGCGCCGCAAGAATCATTGTTGATGAGCAACGGTTTTGATCCCAACTTCTCGATTTTCTACGTGGCGCGGCTCGCGCCAGGTGTCCATCGTCGAATTCTTGGAGCGCGAGGGAACAACTGGCTTCTCGGTTGGTGGAATGGTCTTGAAGAGGCGGCCTTTCTTGAAGGTTGGGTGAAGCGGGACGGGGTTCCCGCAACGACCGACTGGCAACTGTACTCTGCCGTCGGAAACGGTATCCTGACGAAGATATACAAGAACGGCGACATCATCGCCGAGAGCGAGGCTGGAACGAGAGGCCCCGCTGGACTTGCGCTGAACGGCTCGTTCAATGAGTATTCTGATTGCGAAGTCGTAGAAGTCATCGCTTACGATCGCACACTGACAGAAGACGAACGCGCGCGGGTTGATGCTTACCTTCTCCGTAAATACGGCCTGTAGTGGGTCATCGGAAAAACGGCGGAGGGTGGGAGCGGGCCTGCCGCCGCTTGTTCGGGCTGCGGGGCAGGCGGGTCGGGCAGGCCCACGTTCTTAGCGCGACAGGTGTTTTATCACCGGTACTCGTCGTAGACTTCGATGCGGTCGAGGACCACGGTGGCTTGTCCGAAGCTAAAGACTTTGATTTCGACCTCGTGTCCGAATCGGCCCGCCAACGATCACCCCGCCAAAAAACCCTGGGCTCGATGAGACCAAAAGGATTCTGCAGCTCGAAATCCAGGACAAAATGTTGATACCCACAGCCAATTGACTGCCCGGAGAAGCGGGATCTTCATCACTTAACATTCGGAAGACCGCGCGCTTGTGGGTCCGGCCCCACCTGCCGCTCGGCTGGGCAAAAATTGCGAACCCAGCACGGTCGGCGCCCGGCCGAGAGGTCCAGCCTTCGCCTTCGATCCTTCCGCTGTCCTGCCCATGGAGGAGCTCTGCCGATTCCGCCTCGAAGACCAAGAGGTCTTCTGGAATCTTTGCGAGCGGGCTTCGGCTATGGGCACCCTCATACAGCGTGACCACCGGAAACTCACCATCTTCCCCTTCACGATTGCTGGTCTGCAGTCGAAAAACCACCGTCTTGTATCCGGTACCCCAATCGATGGCAAAGGTCTTCATCATGATGCCCGGGACCTCATCTGGACGCCGACCAACCGCCCATTCTGTTGGGACTAAATCGTTGATGACGAACTCAGAGCCTACCGCGTGGGTTACAAACTGGCTCAAGGGCCGATACGTCCGGGCCACGATATCCCCCTGAACAACCTTCTCCAGGCGCACGTTGTCGATATTCACACGAACATTCGACGTTGGGGGGGTCGCGAGTCTCACGTAGGCCCAACCATCAGCAAAGTCACGGGCGTCAAAAGTCAGCGCGGTTGCCTCTACTCTTTGTCAAGCCTTCCAAATGTTCGATTTCGGAGGCTGGCTAGACCGGTCAAGCCTCGTTTTGCGCACTCATAGGACTCTGAAATCCGAGAAGCCCTCAAAAAGCTGAGAGGTCCCGATGCCCAATGGCTCCTCTTACCGGGCAAAAACCGGCTGGCACAGTTTTAGCAGTCTTCACCGCTTATGAAAACAAACATGCTTTCTACCATGATCGTATCCGCCCTGCTGTGGGTCGGTATCCCACTCGTGGCGTGCTCCACAAACGGCAACGATTTTGGTCCCGTGGGTGGAGGCCAAGCCGCACTCTCCCCCTTCGAGAGTTGCGAAGCCCTCGAGCAACATATTGAAAATGCCATGGTGAAAGAAATGACCAAGCAGCTAGAAAACCAGCAGAGCTGGCCGGTCTTCGCCAGCAGCGGCGAGGCCGCACCGGCGGCGGACGTTTCTACCAATCGGTCCCAACCGGTAGCACCAAAGGAGTACACAGAGACCAACACGCAGGTTGCAGGGGTCGACGAGGCGGACTTTGTAAAGACCAACGGCACCCACATCTTCACGCTGTCGGGTCGCAAGCTCTACGCCGTTAAAAGCTGGCCCGCCCGAGAAATGGCGCGGCTCGACGACATCGACATCGATGGCTTCCCACGGGAGATGTTTCTCGACGAACAAGGTCGCATCGTGGTCATGTCCAGCATGTGGGGGCATGAGGTACGGTCCGCCACAGCCTCCGATGCGGCATTTGTGTGCGACCACTGGGGCTTCAGCTGGGGCTGCGGCCAACAATCGATCACCAAGGTGACAGTGGTCGATGCAACCACCCCAAGCGACCTGAAGATCCTCCGCGAAACCTATCTGCCGGGTGCCTATTCAACCGCGCGTCGGGCCGACAGCGCCGTCCGCGTCGTCATTCGAGACACATTGCCCACTGCAGAAGGCCTCGAATACTGGCCGGAAAACTATCGGTACAGCCCTGAGGACAACGAACTCGCATGGCGGCAGGCCATTCAACCGCTGATCGCCCGCAACGAAGCCCGTATCCGAGCCAGAAATATCGACGACTGGATTCGCTCCCCGTTGGTCAAAATTTACGGACAGGGCGATGTCGTTCAGGTGAAAAGGGACTGCTCCCAGTACTTCGCCTCCCTAGCCCCGGTCCGAATGGGTCTGGCATCGGTGGCCACCTTAAACCTCAACGACCAAGGGAACGGAATCACCAGCCAGGTTACCGTGCTCGGCGAGGTCGGTGAGGTTTACGCGTCGAAAGACGCGCTGTACATCGCCAGCCCACACTGGTGGTTCTGGTCCCTGGCTCCGGGTGAACAAAACATCACCTACCTGCACAAATTCGATATCACAGATCCCAACGTAGCGCGATATACCGCGTCCGGAACCGTCGAAGGGCGCATCCTCAATCAGTTTTCTATGGACGAGCACAAAAAACACTTGCGGGCCGCAACCACGCTGTCTCGGCGGGTTGTCGATGACCAAACAAACCCCTGGGGGCGTATCGAAACCAACAATCGAGTCACCGTCCTCGCCCAACAAGGAAACACCCTGGTAGAAGTGGGACGAACGGCGGACCTCGCCCCGGGAGAAACGATTCAATCGGCTCGCTTTCTCGGAGATCGCGGCTTTGTGGTGACCTTCGAACGCATCGATCCCCTTTTCGCTCTTGACTTGTCAGAGCCCACGAAACCGACCGTCGTAGGAGAACTCAAGGTTCCTGGATTCTCATCCTATATTCACCCCCTCGATGAGAACCATCTTCTGACCATTGGGGTCGACCTTCCGGAGCCCGACTCGATGGGGCGGGTCGATTGGACAAAAAGAGCGATGAAGTTGTCTTTGTTTGATGTCAGCGATATGGCTGCTCCCGCGGAGAAGTTCACCCAACGCGTGGGCACCGCACACGGTTGGTCCGAGGCCAACTGGACCCATAAGGCATTCAACTATTTCGGCGCAAGAAAAACACTGGCCATTCCGTTTTCTGACTACCAACCTTCCAGTTCCGACTATTGGCGTCATTTTGTAAGCGACCTTCGACTCTTCGATATTGACGTCCATAAGGGGATCACGCCAAAGGGCAGCGTTGACATGCAGGACCTCTACATCACCCACCAGTACCGAAACTGGTCTTGGTCGTGGAGCCCATGGATCCGCCGCAGTGTGATGGCCGACGACTACGCGTATGCCATTTCTGATGCCGGCATTCGAGTCGTTCACATGGACGCCCCCAGCAACCCTGTAAAAACTGTCTTCTTTAACCCTCAGCAGTTCCGTTGAACCCGGCTCAACCCTTCCAAATTCTCCGAGTGTCGCGGAAGGTAAGTTGTGACCTGCATTTTAGCAGGGCCCCGCGATCGAGGGTCGCTCAATATGGTCTAGCCGATAGAAATTTCGAAGCCCATGGCTCCTGAAGCGGACAGCGACGACTTTTAGATGCCAAATGCAAGCGACTGTGGTTTTGTCGAAGGAGGAGAAAACGATGACACAATCGCAGGAGTCTGAGTGATGGACACCCCGTCGGAAAACCCAAATGGGTGTACAACTTTGTTGCGAAGCAAGCGTCCTCTGGCCAGCGACGTTGGCAAGATTGAGCGTAATGTAAAGCGCGTAAAACTTTGTCAGGTTCCGACGGACGCTGGTTTTGGGGTGCGCCGCTTCTCGCGGATTGCCCTATACGCGACCGCCCTGTCAGCGATGTTGCCAGACTACGTCGTTGCTGCCGCAGGAAATGCGGGCCAACATTTTGATCTCGATAACGTCGCGGTTTTCCGGCAGGCATACTTGCGTGGCCTCGACGAGCCAAACGACCGGTTTGCACATGCCATGGTAGGTGGCGATTTCAATGGGGACGCCATCGATGATCTCGTCGTCAGTGCACCCGGCGAGAATTCCAATGCTGGGGTCATATATGTTTTGCGTGGAACAACAGCTGGGCTGATACCCAGGGTTTACTTGTTCCAATCAGAGGCGCGAGCAAGAGCCGAGGCGGGCGATCAATTTGGCACTTCCGTCGCCAGCGGAGACTTTGACGGAGACGGCTGGGCAGATATCGTTGTCGGCGCCCCTGGAGAGAACTCTAACGCAGGTGCTATTTCTATTTGGTTCGGTTCTTCAGCGGGGCTTGCTCGCGCAACAGGTGCGACTTTTATGGCGCCAAACCTTGGTTGTGGTCCCATAGGTTTTGGTGACCAATTCGGTTTTTCAGTGGCCTCAGGCGATTTCAATGATGACGAAATTGATGATATTGCCATTGGGGTTCCTGGAAAACACGCCAACGCCGGTATGGTATGTGTCGTCTCCGGCAACAGTATGCGAATCTTTGAGGGCGGCGGCCGTGCGTATGTTCAGAGTGAGAATGAATACACACCTTCAGTTCTAGAGCCGGAGGAACGGTTTGGAGCGGTGTTGACTGTGGGCAATTTCGCTGGAGATCATAGCGATGACCTAGCCATCAGCGCTCCAGGGGAGGTCGGCCTCAATCAGATCTCGGCGGGCGGTGTTTTTGTGTGGTTCGGCGCCGGTGCGAACAATGGTGACAATATGTTCTCTGCTGGAATTTATCTCGATCAGCTATCGGCAAACATACCATACGCAGGCAATGGTGATGGTTTTGGCGCGGCACTCGGGAGCGCAAATCTCAATGGTGATGGTTATGACGACTTGCTGATTGGGGCGCCACACAAAGTCATCGCTGAAACAGCGACCGGCATGGTGTTTGTGTTTTCAGGCGCTTTGGGTGGACCGGTGTTGAGCGTTCGAATTGCTCAGCAATCACCTTTGGCCGACGTTCGCTTGGCGAACGCGCGCAACGAGGGTGGTGATTTATTCGGGTTCGCACTCGCGGGGAGTGACACGAACGCCGACGGCTTCGATGATTTGATCGTCGGGTCGCCCGGCGAAGGAGCCATCACGAGGCCAACCGGGTCCGGAATCATATCGGTCTTTGGAGGCGGTGCGGACCGTGTTCACACGGGCTCGTGGCTCGACCAAGAAGCACTTTCGACGGCCGGAGTATCAAGTCATCCGGATGAGTTGCGGCCGACCAAACTACAGTGATCGAGTTGTCAGACCTTCTCCCGGCAACCGAGTACGAGTATCGAGTCCTCATTGAAAACAAGGTGCAATTTTAACCGTCGAATGAGCCTCGAGCATCCGGAATGGGGCGAGAACAAAATCGCCTCGAACTTGCTATCAAATTTGGCATACGGCATTCGACGAGCACGATCAGGAAAAATGTGGTGCGGAGTCCCAGCCCCCGCCCTCAGTCTTGTTCGGAGCGCAAGCACCAAGCCCGAGAGCTACGAAAATCGTGAGATTGGCAACACCTGGTGGGGTTCCTGCCAAGCCTCTCCTCGTCGATTTTGTATGCTTGGTACGACCAAGCGTACTTGAATCTACGTCGAGAGTTGTTGACTTCACGGGCCAATGTCTGACCCCTTTACGTCTCCGGGCCGAGAATATCTTGCGGTGAGTGCGAGGGCCCCCTGGAAGGAAGCTTCCCTAGATCCCGGCAGATGCTATCGCCCAACACTGGCTCGAAGAGACCCAACTTCATGATGGTCTCCGTTGGCAGAGTGTTGGCGTAGCACGCCTTGGTGATGTCATTCCTTAGCGGTCTTGGCTTCGATCCGCAGTGTAACCGGGGCTGCAGTGTGGACCCCCTCAACCCCAAGTCGGTACCCGTGAACCAGAATGCGGTGGTTCCCCGGTGCCATTGGGTAGAATACAAAGCCGAGTCGTTCCTTGTAGCCCCAACCGCGCTTGGCCGAGTTGATTCGCTGAATTGGGAAGAAATAGGACTGGCCTGGCGCTAAGACGAGATCAAATTTGTGACTGTGTTTCGAGAAGTAGTCCGAGATCTGCTTTTTCGTCAGGTGGGGGTGCGGCACCGGCGCAACGCGTATCCCTTCACGCCGTACGTCCAGTCGCCATAGGCTGTGCGCTTCGGGAGGCCAGGTTCGGTAGCGTAGTATTAGCTGCTTCGCGCTTTCGTTTCGGTAGCCAACCCACAGGTTCACGTCTTCTTCGTTCGCGAAGACGAGTTTCTCCGGCACGGCGATCGTCGAGAGCCCTCTTTGTGGCGTCGACCACTCGGGCGTGGCCTGAACGAGGTGGTTGATTGCTTTTGCCCTTTTCGGCGAGAACACGCTGGTGCCGTCGGCAAGGAGCTTCCACCGAGAGTTACGGGGGCGGGAAAGGAACAACAGAAAATGCTCACCCGTGGGTTTCAGTCCCAAGACCGAAACGTCTATCGGTTCGAAATCTAAAAGAAGAGAGCCCCCTGGGTGTTCACCGCGTAGGGCCTCGACGATCTTGACCTTGCCTGTTGTAGCTTCGCCCGTTGGCCAGTCGTCAGGCATCACCAGAATTTCGGCCCTTACGATGGCATCGGCTTGTGCCACCGCAGCGGCAAGGGGCAAGTACCGGAGGTCGTTTGCGGTGGCTGGGACAGCCACCGCGAAGGCACCGATGACACCCACCGCCACGAATCGAGCAAGCACCCTACGAGCGTACTACATCCCGCCGGCTGAATCGAACTTACGAGTCTTGAAGGACACGAGGATACATCCACACCCTAACAACGAGGACATCATGATATGAAACCCGGTTCGAGCTGAGCGTTGAAGGCGGATGGTAGAACGACCCTTTTTGGAAATCAGATCAGGCCACGGAACACGGTATCTTCTTTTGTTCTCGGCTTCCTCCACCAACGAGATTCGCAAGCGCAACCCGGACACCACGCTTTTCAAAAAAGCTCAGGCGCCTCCATGAATAGTGCAAAAAAGCGTGTTCAATTAAAGTTGACATCGTGTCTCGAAGAGCTGTACAGAGCGCCCTTCGTATCGCCTTAAAGGGCGCATTCACGACGAAACGCAGCAGTAGGGAAGGACCATCCGGCATCACCCACGAATACGATGGTCTAAAGTAGGCGTTGCAACTTGTATGGCGTTTTTGTTTGACCGGTCCTTCGAATGTAGAACACTATTTTGATTCAGCGAGCGTGATCGCTGCTCAGCCAGACATTACCTTTCCGCCAATCATGGACGATTCGTGGTGATGCCCCCCCCAGTGGGGATTGGCGGGCCTCGCGGAGCAGTTGTGAGCGTTTTGCATTACGGGAGGATTCCGGATGGGAACCGTTGCTAGGAAGCACTATTGGTCGCTTGTATCATCTACTATTTTTCACTCAGTGGTGTGTCTACCGTTTCTGGCACACGCATCCTGGGCCGAGGGCAATCAGGGGCCGGTGGCCAGCCCTTCGCTTCACTACACGCAAGAAGGCAAGGCGGTTTGCATCCCGACGTCTGCGGTGGCATCTGACCCGGATGGCGGTCGTCTTCAGATTGAATCTTTCGAACCCTTTTCTTTGGAGGGCCAAAGACGGCTGGAGTCGTATCTGTCACTGCATCCTTTAGAAGATGAGTTTTTTCCCGGGGAGCTTATCACCCTGGATGGAACAAAGAGTCGCGATCGGCTCAAAGAGCGCGTGAGCTACGAGTGGTTTCAAGCTTCGTCTTCATCGGAGATCAAAGTCGATATTGTCGATGCCGATAAACCTGTGGCGACCATTATAGCCCCCAAGGTACCTTGCCCGACGAGCTTTGAGATTGGACTTGCGGTGAGCGATGGAAAAACGCGCACGCTGCAGAGGGTCTCTTTTCGGGTCGAGCCGAGACCGGGGGAGGAAGGCACTGAAGACTGCGCGGTGGCCGGGCATGTCGTTCCGAAGTCTGTTCCCTATCCTCGAGTGTACGAAGCTTGTCTCGGTGCCCACGAGGTTTCGGCGGATACGCATATGCTCGAGACCGAGTTTCCTCGAGTGGTCCGCCGGCACATGTTCCTCTTGATGGAGCGACGCGCTGACGTTGAGGCTGCGTGCGAGGAAATCATGGCCGAAAAGAGATCGGCCCCGTCGGCGGAACGACTCCTCGAGGAAATCGACAAAAACTTGTTCACGATGGCCGAGACCCTGAAGGCTCAGGACCCAGATCTAGAGAACACGTCGGTGCTTTGGATTTCACCCGATGAAGCCAAGAGTGTGCTCGGTTTTGCCTCGGTGAAAGAAGCGGTGCTCTGGGCGGAGGTCGGCGATCTCGTATACGCCTTTGGGCATGCGGATGGGCTGTCGATTCCCGAAAATGTACCCGAAGGGTTGATGGTCAAAACAAGCGAGCCGCTCGGTATGTCCGAAATTTCCTCAGAGGCGCTCTCCTTCCTGCCGGTCGAGCACGCATTCTTTCCTGTTTGCCTCGTGCGGGGGGAGACAAAGGTCAAAGCGGGGGCGTCGGTGACGCTCTCCGCAAGGGACAGCTACGATCTCAGCGACGCGACACTTCACTACGAATGGCGGCAAACCTATGGTCCCGAGATTACAGAGATCTCTGACTGCAACGCGGAAAATTGCACGTTCACTGCGCCGATGACCCGATACGGGGTGGAGGTCGGCGTTTCAGTCCGCGCATACAATGGAACGTATTGGAGTGACCCCACTTACTTCGGATTGACGGTTGAAGGGGGCCTGGTGGGCGCGCCTCGTATTGTGTCTGCGGATCACTTCTCCGCAGGACTTTCTGGCTTTCGAGTTGAAAAAGATGGAAAGCCCGAGCTTACCGATGAAATTGGCACGCTGAGCGAACCGGCGTACTGGGAGCCGAATACGGGGGCGGTGACGATTCCGTGGGAGGTCGCGAACAAGGGGCAGGGCATCTACAAGGATTTTGAGTTCTCGCCGTCGGAGTGGAACCCGGAACTCCCGCTGATTCTCGAGTTCCGGATGCGGTCGTTTACCAAAGCAGATGAAGGCGAGGACGAGGCTGCGAAGAACGCTGACACAAGCAGCAGAGGCCTCCAGAGAAGCAGTCGTGCGCCCCACTTGACGGTAGAGATTCGTGATCTGGATGCCATCGACTCCAATGACGAGACCCTCTTTAGCAAGCGGTTCACGACGACGGATGCCCCTTGGCCCCAGCAGACCCTACACCGTATTGAGCTTGGCGCAATTTTGAAAAGCCGCGGGATTGCAAGACTTCGGCTCGCTTTTGTTCGTTCCGATCGCCAACGCGAATTGGTACAGCTTGATGATGTGGTGCTGAAGACGCAGCGAGAAGCGGGTTGGGACCCGGCTCCGGTTGCTGAGGCGCAAGTCAGAAATGCGGCGCCGGTGAATGACGTGGCCGGTCGAATAACGCCTTTTGACGGGGGTGTTTGTGTGCACCCACCTAAATTGTTTTCCGGTAACGATCAGATTTTTCTCACGGTCAGTGATGATGAAGGGGGTTCGGTCTCAAGCATTGCCTCGGTTTTCGTAGCGGATCGCGTCGACGATCCACCGGTGGCGAGCTGTCCGGGGCTGACCCGACCGGTGCTTGCCTATTCGGGAGAGGCTGTGGAACTCGACGCTTCACATAGCTACGACCCCGAGGGCGAGGCGCTCGGCTACGAATGGCATGCGCGGGATGCGGCCTACCTTCGTTCGGTAGAAGATCCGAAAGCAGCGCTTGTGCGTAAGCTTCCTTTGGCTCAGGTGATGTTTGTGGCACCGTTGGTGACGGAAGCTACGCCCTTCGAGCTTGTTCTACGGGTTCACGACGGAAGTCAGAGCGCAGAGTGCATGACGACGGTCGAGGTTCGGCCCTATCGAACTATGGCGGAGCACGTAGTCGATCCGGCTGATCCAAAAGCGCACGCCATTTTCGCAGATGCACTGGCCGAGGCCCAAGAGGGTGATGTGATTCTCTTTCGTCGGGGTACGCACACCATCGGGGCGACCGACAAGCCTACGGTGATCAATAGGGGGGTGACCGTTCAATGTGAGGATCAGGAGGCTACGGTGTTGAAAGCAGCATCGATGGAAAGTCCGGTGCTGAGTATTCAAAGTTCGAACGTTCGGATTCAGGGCTGCACGATCCAAGACGGGGCGGTGGGGATCCTTGTCCTGAAAGGAAACTTCTTGGGTAAGAGGGTCTACAAGCGCTGGGACAACGAAGACGACCGATGGGACCTTTTCCCGTACAAGGTGTACGAATGGATCGACAAGCTAAGAATCCAACACAACCGGATCCGCGGAACGAAAGTTGGCGTAAAAATCCAGGGCCAGATGAGTTGGCGAACCCTCGGAGGAACCAATGCGGGGGCCCGTGAGCTATGGATCCGGAAAAACGTGCTTGAGGACAACGAGGTTGGTATTTTAACCTACCACGGTGTGCACGGAAACTTGTACATAGAAGACAATCACTTGCGCCGCAACCTGACGGCGGTTTCGGCCACAACCTTGAAGCACCGAACGAAGTTTCGCATCAACGAGAATTGGTTCTTTGAGAATGGCACGGATTTGCACACTTCGAGTCGGTATAAGGTGCGGAAAAGGAAGCAGAGGAAAAACGGTTGGAGGCACGCCAAATATAACACTGTCGTCGACGAGTGCGATTCGCGTTGCTATCCTCAGAATACCTTCGCGCACGAAGGCGATATAGGTGGACTCGAGCTATCCTACCAACCGGTTGTTTTCGACCCCGCGGCTCACCTCGTGCCGTGTTCGCCGGACGACAAAGTAAACCGATGCGTTCCCGTCCTATACGAGGGACCCAACGTTATCCAATCCATCCCGCGGAATGGTTGGCTATGGTGCGATGGTGAGCGGGTGGATGGTTTCCCGGTTCGGCTTTCGAACTGGAATTGTGGCTACGCGCCCGACCCCGGCTTTAGCGGGATGGATCAATTCTGCGTGGGGGCCTCCTCTTTGAGAGTGAACACGGATTCTTTTTGTGCCGGACAGCGGATTCCCATCTACGTCGATCAGCAGCGCGAGCATCGGGCCGCCCTTCGCGGTCAGCTGAACGTGTCGATTGATTCACAAGCCGCTGAGCCTGTGGTGGTCGATCTAGCATTCCACGACCCCGAGGGCACCGGACTTTTGATGGCGGCCCTGGATGTGCCGCCCCAGCATGGAACGGTGACTATCGCTCACGGAAAGTTGACGTACACGCCCTTCGGTTCAACGGTTCAAGACTGCATCACACTCCGAATCTCCGACGTGGAGGGCGCAAGCTATGCGCGCATGGTTTGCTTTTCAGAAGAGGGTGCAACACTCATCGATGAGATTCCGGACGAGGGGTCGGCTCTTTTGGAGAGCCGGGAAACAGATTCGGCCCACGTTGTTTCGATCCGGCGGGGAAATATTCGCAACGGCGGGGCGGTTCGTTTAGATGATGGGAGCCTTCTTTATGTCGATCGCGATGGTCGGTTCTTGAAGCAGGAACAGGATCCATTTGATTGGACGGTCTCGGGTACGGCGTATCGGCCGGATGTTTTCACCCTTGATGATGCGGTTGCATCACTCGCTTCCGGTGATGCCTCCATATACGTCGAACCGGGTCGTTTTGATGTGTCGTCGGTGATCTTCCCCTCGGGCGCCCAGGTCTATTGTCATGAGGACGCGGTATTGGAAGGGACGCTCCGCCTGGAAGGGACAGGAATCGACTTCTACAATTGCCGCCTAGACGGAAACGTGGACTTGGGTGGTCACGGCTACGGCGACAAGATCTACCATCAGTCTGAAATGGGTCGCATCGAGTACTCTTGTACGGGTGTGAAGGGAAAACCGTCGGTTTGCCACCGCCCGGGCATGGTCGATATCATTTATGCGCAATATTACCCAGTCACGTACGGCGTAGGGTTTCGAGGTTCAACGGTCGCGGGCGACGTGGCTCAGAGTTCTCCATCTGAGAGTGCGGTCTTGGCCAAAAAGATTGGCTCCAAAACGGCAGAAAATGCAGACCTTCGCGAAGGTCCCTACGGGACGCCCGCGCCTATTTTGTTCGTGGATTCGGCGGTCACAGGGACCATCGCGGTTGCTATTCCGCAGCGATGGGAGATGGGTGAACCCAAGGTCAAGGCTCCGCCGATTTCGCGGGTGGTTTCGATGGCGGCCTACGTGAAGCGGGATCAGGATAGCTTGGGTGATGCTTTGGCCGATCTGGTTTTGTCCTCGAATCGGAACGTGTATCTAGGCGAGGGGAATCACATCGGAACCTCTAGACTCGATGCCGAAGGCAACGAGGTCGCGGCGTTCGTTCCGTCGGGTTCGGTCATCGAGTGTGCCCCGAAGGCGGTCATCTTTGGACTTCTGCTTCGTGGACACGATATTCAGGTGAAGAACTGTGAGATTGTCGGTGAAGTCAAGCTGCTCGGGTATGAGTATAAAAAGTACAAGGATGGTGACGTTGCCTACAAACAGCTTTATCCGAGTGCGCACGGTATCCGGTTTTCACAAAGTACAATCGAAGGGTCGGTGATCCAAGACGCGCCGCCTCACCCGTTGGAGGATGCGATGAGGTTGAGGTTGGCGGGACACGCGGTCTCTGGTCTGAGGACCGGACGGCATCCCGAGCCGGATCCGATCGTTTTTTCCAAGACGAAGGTCAGCGGTGAGGTCAGCGTGTTCATCCCCGAGAGATGGGAAGGACTTCGAACGGACGGTTTGGAGGCTCCTTTGGTGGTGGTTCCGGTCAGAGAAGATACGCGGACTCCGGTGATGCTCTCGGCCCAAAGTTTTGGCACGAAGGACATTCGATACCACATTACGTCGTTGCCCAAGCACGGAAAGCTTTGGGTGGACGGCGTTCTTCTCCTGGAAGACGGTCGAGAAGTTTTTCCGACCAACAACGTGCTCGAGTATGAGCCGGAGCACGACTTCCCGTACGCGGACAAGGCGGGAATGGATGCCTTTGGTTTCTCGGCGAGCACGAAGACCGATTCCGTGAGCTCGGAGGTTCAACTTTTGGTGACGGGGGTCAACGATGGACCTCAACTCCAAAAAACAACGCTCAAGGTTCCTCCGGGGGGTGTGATACTGGTCGACCTTTCGCGTCAAGCTTCCGATATCGAGGGTGATGATTGCTGTGAACTCGTGTCGGTCGAGCTCGAAGGTGAGGGTAGCGTTCACAAGGGCGAGGCGATGATGATCCAGTATCGCGCGCCGAAAGAAGACTTTTCTGGAGCGACGATTCAGTATCATGCGCAGGATGCCTACGGGATGCCATCGAAAACGCCCGGCATCATCGAAGTGATCCCGATTTCTCCATCGCCGATGAAGGTGACTCAATCCGTGCCGGCGGGACAGCGCGTTGCCCTGAATCTGCCCCAGCTTCAACCCTCCAGCCAAGATCATTCGCTCCGAGGCGGGGAACTTGACGCCATGATGGTTCGTGACATCGAGGATTCGAACATTCTGGTCGATGACGACGGTCCGGCGCTCTACTCGGATCTTTGTGTCGCGTTGGCTTCGATCGAGGACAATCATGAGGCGCTTCGCATGGCGCAGGGGATGACGGTCATGGTTCGGCCGGGGACCTATGTTCTCGGTCCTGATTGTGGGGCGCCGCCGGGCGTTTCGATCATTGGTCGAAGCCCCGAAACCACCATCTTGCAAGGCACACTTCATGTGCCCGACCTCATACCGGCCGCCATTCGTGGCCTCCGCTTCGAGCCCTTGCCTGAAGCGGCCCAGGGTGAGTTCTCGGGAATTTCAGTGACGAGCTACGTTCTGACGAAGAGCCACTACGCAAGACGGGCTCGCCAATTTCATCACAAGCCAGTCGGTGAATTCCCAGGGGACCTTTGGATGACCGAAAACGCGTTTTGTGGCGTGGCTGGCATTCGCCAGAACTTAGAGGTCATCTATGGCCCCCCCCACCACCGCAGTCAGCCCCACCCGTACTACAACATCGCGCAGAAATTATATCCGGAGGGCGGTGGTCGTGGATTTTTGGTCGCGGACAACCAAAGTTGCCCAGACAATACCCCGGATCGAGGCCAAGAAACTGAAACTGTCGGTACGTACGTCAGGGAGGCCCCACGCTACTCCAAACTGAGCACCTCTACGAAAAGGCCCCTCAAGACGGCGTCTGTGATCGGGCCGGATGAGACGATATACGTTGAAGCAGGTCCTAAGCCCGGTGTCTTCGATTCAATAATGCTTCTTCGGGCTAACGAGGGCCGTTTCGATCCGGTTGAGATGGTCATCAACGTGGTGAAGCCGGAGGTCTTTGCACCTCAGATTACGGTGGGGACAACCAAAGATTCGCCCATCTCCATTTCGCTTCCGAAGGCGCCTACAGGTTATCGGCTTGTGCTGCCGACCCCGCAAACCCTTTTGAATGGTAGCGTTGCCGAGGCGGGGACCAATCAAGTCCTCTATGCGCCCCCATCGGGTTACTACGCGGGCAAGACCAGAAAGGATTTACACAGATTTGCCGACGAAGACTTTAAAGAGCTCCGAGCGTCCTGGCGGCTCATTCCGGTGAAAGGCCGCACTATTGACCAGTACGGGGGCATCATGACGATCGGTCGAGACCATCTCGATCTGGAAGGTCAAGTGGCCTACATTCGGGGGAGCGGTCCGATCAACGCCGGTCCCTTCGAGCACGCGATCGACATTTCGCAGTGGGCGGGTGAGGGTGCGCTTATTCTCGACATGGAGACGGAGTGGACTGGCCGAGATGCGAGGCCGGTGATCACCGTGCACGGCGAAGCAGGACTCCTGCACACGGTGTCGGAGTTTCCGGTGGACCTATCGCCGTTCGTGGCCTCCGGCGAACGCATGCTTCGGCTTCAGTTTGTACTCGTTGCGGGAAGTGAAAGTTGTGGGAAAAATGCCCACACGGACAGTTACCAACGGTGTGTCGAGAACCAACGCAAGGGCCGATTGGCGCGACTGAGGATTCATTCGATGAGTCTGACCGGTCAGGTCGAGGTTCAGGCCAAAGGGCGGGAAGCGGATGTATTTAGCTACGCCTGGGAGAACGAAGAGGGTGAGCGCGCCATGGGCCAGGTTGAAGTGCGTGTGCGCGGGGCCTACGAGGAACTGCTCTTTCGGGATACCTTTGCGAAAGGCCTGGCTGGCTGGGAATTGCTCGAAATGCCGGAGCCAGACGTGAAGCCGCGTGACCACACCTCTGATGTGATGCTCCGCCGTCACGTCGATCCCGAAAGCGGTCAAACCACCGCTCGTGTGGAGGGGGCGTTTCGGAATGGTTTTGTAGGGCTCTATAAGACCGTGAATTTGGGCACGTGCCAGGGCCGACCTCTTTTTGTGACCACCCGGCATCGAGCAAAGTTGCCGCATGACTCAGAGACTTTTGCGATCCGAGTTTGGGATGCAGCATCTCCATTGGGGGAAGTTCCCCTTTACGAACGATCACTCTCGATTGCCGGACCTCTAGGATTCCGGGTGCACACTGAGGAGCTGCCTAGCCGGAATATGAAGGAAGTCCGAATTGCTTTTGGACACATCCATACGGGCAACAAGGCGACCACAAACGAGTTTTGGCTCGACGAGGTTTCCCTCCATTGTAGCGGAGAAGTACCGCCGGACAGTGACCATTTCGAACCGACGGTTGAGGCCACCAGCGAGGATTTTGCCCAAGCTGCAGCGCCGGCAATCGCTTCGGTCTCGGCGATGTCTGAGACAAGAATCGTGACTGCTTACGTGGATGGCTATGCCCTATTGGATTTGGGCCCTGATGTTTTGGCACCCGGGGTGAGGGGCGTGATCTGGGACAAAAAGAGTCATCAGGGTCACGCAGTAGAGACGCTTGAAAATGGCAAAGCTCGGTTTTTCCCAGGCTCCAAGACGAGCTCAAGCGATACGATTGGGTACTGTATTGAGTATTCAGACCGCAGCTTGGTGTGCGGGGAGGTGATCGCTGAGATCGAGAAAGCCCTAGATGCGCGCCCTGAAGTGAAGGATGTTACGTCGGTCACGCCGGTGGATCAAACCCGTTGGCTTCAGTTGTTGGGTACCGATTCGGATAGGAATTCGCTCCACTACGATTTGGTATCAAAACCCTCCGTGGGTGAAGCCGAGGTGGAGGGGGATATGCTTCGGTACGATCCACCGCACGGCTACGTGGGCAAAGTCGAGATGCAGTATCGGGCCTGCGACAAGTTTCGCTGTAGTGAGCCCGCGAAGGTTACGATGTACGTGAGCGAACGAATGGCGGTCGCACTCGGGCCGCCGGCAAGCCTTCAAGACGCGAAGAGGTCCTATTGGACCCGCGAAATGCTGGGGACTTTGTCTCCTCGTTTTGCGCCCTACCGTGCGCCCCGAATGCCTCGCGCTGAGGACCGCCATGTGGTCGTCAAGGAAGATCAGACCGTCACGATCGATCTCGATGGCTACGACCCCGTTCGCAAACAACGAAGTGCCCTCGCACGCACCGGTCACGTGACCAGCTTTGGTGCAAGCGGGGCGGAGGTCGACGTCGATATGGCGGGGCTGTTTGCTCGGCCGCCGCTTGAGTACCTTGTTTTGGATTCGTGCGAAAATGGGGGCACTCTTTTGGCGGTCGACGAGGGGCTTAGGCTTGAGTACCGGCCTGGCCTCAACAGCCACGGTGAAGATCGGTGCCCGTACTATGCATACAACGGAAGCATCAGCGAAGCGCCTGGTTGGGTCTATGCAACGATTCTTCCCGAAAATGATCGGCCTACCTTCACTTTGGCCTCTTTGGTTGAGCGCGTGGCAGAGGCCTTCGACTTTTCGGATGATAACGATGTTTCGGAGCGTCTAAGCGGACTCGGCGTGACCAAGACATTCGGCGAGATGGAGCTTTCCATCTACGGAAACTTGAAAGAATCCTTAGAGTACCATGTGGAGGGCGGCGCCGATAACTCGGTCGCCATGGGTTATGAAACCTGGGAAGCAACCGATGCGCCTGGGGTGGTTCGCTGGTTTATCCAAAAGAGCGATAGTCAAACGATGTCCCAGCTTCGCTACGTGCGATCCGTATTCGGTATGCCGCTTCAGACGGAGTTGGAAGAGAAAGCTTATTCGGATAAGGGAGAGCTTCTCTACCAGGTGACCCCGCACGGTCAGGTGAGGCAGGTCACCAGGTCCATCGCGGGCGAAACTCTTTCGGCGTATCGGGTTACCCAAGACGGCATCACCAAAATCTTGGTGCGTCGATACGCCGTCGATGCGGAGGGCGAGGCACGAGAGGATGCCATTCTTTGGGGCGAAGACGATGCCGGCGCGGTGTACCGCTACTTCGATCGGGAATCCGAGGTCGGTGACCCCTTGGTGCTCGAGTGGAAGTACCGAAAAGAAGACGTTGTAAGCTCCTCAGGCGGTTTGTTGCCGACAATTTCGACCCATGCCGCACCAATCAGCATGAGAGCTTATGTCTCTCGCACCGCCGAGCGTGGATATCCGCTGGGACGCCAGGTGTCAGAGGTGATTTTCTCCAAGAATTCCCAGGCCCTTCCGACTTCCATGACGTACACCAAGGGCGCTCAGCGTTTTGACATCACAATGGGCCCTCATCTCCCAGACGAGGCGCCTCGGATTTCCCGCAAGACGCTTACGCTTACGCTCGAAGTAAACGGCGTTCCTATCACCTACGAAGTGCCGGTGCTGAGAGCGGTGGCCGAGGCGCTTCCTCCTGTCAGTCCGCTCTCAGAAACGCCTCGCTTTACGCGCCCTGAACGGGTGTTCGCCGACATCGTCGCCACGTTTATTGAGCCTCGGTACGGGATAAGGACGAAGAACGCGAAGTTTAAACAAACCGTCTACCTAGCCCAAACCGCGGATGGTGGATGGCACGCCAGTCGCTACGAAGATGCGACCTCGGTCGATACGCGTACTTGGGCGGCCAGCGGCAGCATGACCTTGGATGGTCTTCGCATACCGAACGACTACTTTCAAACGCGCAAGGCGTTGTTTCCAGATACCGGAGAGGAAGGTGAGCTACTCTGCGAGACCTTTATCCACGCCTTGGATCTGCATCTTGTGGCCTGGTGCATGCAAGACCAGGACGGCGATGGTGCGAACGATAGCCGGTGGGTGCGGACCTACGATGGCGAAATTGGATACGTCGAGGCTGTTGAGGAGGATCCGAGCTCTCTTTGGCACGTGAGTCTGAACGAGTTGAGGAAAGCTCGAGAGGATGATGATTTTTCAGGCGGTCAGTCCATTTCGGTATCCAAAGAGGCGAAGGATGGCGTCTCGTCCAACCTGGCGTGTGACTACATGCAGGGGGGGGGACGCGGTGGTGATGCCTGCGGTGATGATCGAATTGAGATCGAAAGCGACGTTGTTGGTGAGGTTGATGGGTTCAATACACGGGTTGCATTTCAGTTCTCTGCTGATGGTTTGTTTGCGCCTCTGGACGCTTCCAGCGACATTCAGAGCGAAACCGTAACCCGATACAAACTCACCCGGGGAGGCGTGCTCTATGATGCCATTGAGGGACGACGCGTTGATTACCTGGGGGGAACGGTTTCGCCCCAGGCCCTTGTCGAGCATAAATTCGAGGAAGAGGTTTCGGGGTTCGAAGCGGTTTGCATCAGTTCGCGCACCGAGCGCTCATGTCTTACGCCTCGGGCCAACGGGCTAGAGGAGTGGCGTTGGCCGATCGTAGAGAATACTGGATGGCCCATCGACCCCGATAGGGCCGCGAGCCGGGGACGCGTCTACTTCGGCAGTACATCCTTGGCTGGTGTTGTCGCCATGATTCAGAAACACCAGCGATCGCACTGGGGGATGCCGCCCAGTGCGAAGGACCTAGGGTTGGCTCTGGTCGCTGCTTCCGAAGGAGATTACGTCGCTGGCGTCATCGGTGAAGAAAACGCACAAAAGAAGTACGATGCTGCGTGGCATCTTGGAATCCAAGGCGTCCTCGACTTCGGCGGCGACGCCTTCCAAGCGCGCGTTCGCTACGACCTCGCCCAGGATGAATCTGAGGAGCAGATCCCGGCCGATCTCGAAGTCATGATCTACGGCAAAGAGAGCGGCGAACTCCTCTCTCACCGGCTTATCGAACTCGTGAATTCGAAGCCCGGCTGGACAAACAAGAGAATCGATTACGAGGCCAACGACGAAGAGCCTTCTTCGGCCCTGTTCGTTCGCGGCGAACAACGTATGTTGTCGGTCGCTCTCATTTCGAAGGGCGCCTTTACGCAGGGGCATCCCAATACAAAACCCTACGCGAAAAAAGACCACACCTTTTCGCTGACGAGTCTGGATGACTCGGCGCCTGAAGGGGCCATCGTGACGCCAATCAATCTGGATGCGCTCAGGAGCTTCTTCAGCTCACAGGAATGGTCTCATGTTATCGCCGAGGCGCGTGCTCTGTCGCAGATTCAGAGGGTTTCGCTGGGCGGGGGGGCGAAAGAATTTTATCGATATCTCGCTTCGGTGTTGAAGCGACCAGAGGCCAAAAATGTGGTCGAGAGGAACATCGGAGTCTCCACAAATGTTTTCGGGACGTTTTCGGACTGCGTCGCGCATCTCACCGGGGGTATTTCGATTGCCAAGCCGGGTGACGCATTTGATGTTCCACCAAGCCCGCCGTGGGAGAAGGAGGTTCGACCGAGGGCGGCTGCACGATTAGGCTACTATGCTACGTGGACCCTGCTTGCGGGCGAGCTGGTCGATTCTCTCGCCGAATACGGAAAAACGGGCTCATTGCACGTCGTCACCCATGCGAAAGCCCGCGAGACCGAAGCCGGACTTGAGTTTTTCATGCGCCGTTCGTCCATCGATCTGGGCGAGGCCGAAACCATAGACGAGATTCTCGCCGTCTGCGGAGCTGAAGGCGGATTCGTCCACGACGATTCGGCAAGTCCGGACCAGTCCGCGGCAGAGGACGGGGATCTTGCTCCTTTGCCAGAAGATGCTCCTTTGCCAGAAGATGCTCCTTTGCCAGAAGAGGACGACCGGCCGTTGGCTGACGCAGTGTCGGGCGTGACCCTTCAGCTTCCCAGTGAGGCGACCACGATCTATGAAGACGATTTCACGCTCTATTCTGACGGGCGGGGCCATATTAACTTTGAGTTCAAGAACGACCTGTCGAGCAACTGTCGTGTCTTGTTCATGATGCCCGTAGGCCTGAGTGTTGGAGAAATTGCAGATATGCCTGCGGGCGAGCTGGTGAGCCATGAACAAGAATGCCTTCCAGGAAGCTTCTACAGTGAGCAACTTCCCCTCTCCATCGATGTACCTTTCTTTGGGGCCGAAGCATCCGGAGGCGACGAATGGACGCTTTTTTTCCTGCCCGAAGGAGGGAGTCTGAGCAATCTGCGCGAACTCCACAGTGCAGGTCAGTTGACCGCAGTGACTCTTCAAACCGGTGCGTTGGTCGATGCGGTGGTGAGTGATGACGCGCCTACCGGGGGTGAGGATCTGATCTACTTCACCGAGGGGCACAAGACCCGCGCAGAAGTCACCCTCCGTGGTGTCAGCACCGATTTGAAGCTCTATCAGTTGCAGTTTAGGAACCCTCTGGGGAGTATCAGCGACAAGCGCTACAAAGTGCGAATCATCGACCACCCCGAACACGAAGCCCCCGGAAAGGTGCCCTACTACAAGAACTGGCTGAAGCCTGGCCTCCGAGACGGCCAAACGATGGAAGTGAACGGCGAAAGAAATGCGGCTGAGTGGTTCTTCGGAACGGAGCTCCCCAACGATGATCTGGGCCGTGACAGATACACCATGGCGTTTGACCGCGATGAATTTGTGCGGGAGCTCGGCCACTACCCCCCGGACTGCGGGGCGGTTCCCAATGTGACGCCTTGCACGAAAACGGTCAACGGCGTCAAAACCATCAAGGTCATCATGACTTTTACAGACGTGGATACCGAGGCGGTCTATCAGCGTGAGCTTTGGGTGCACTTCGATCCAAAGGATCCGATTCGCATCGATCCGCCGAAAAAGGTGGTGAAAGTCGGATCCGAGGATGTGGATTTTTCTTTTACCATCCACAACGACGGGGGCGCCCCCATCGAGTACAATGCGGCACCGCGCGTTGCGGGTGTGTTCTACGATCAATACGGTCTTGAAACGGGTAGCATTATCGATGTCGTGAGCCGGAGCAAGGTGCGGTTCACCGTTCCGGCTTATGGTAGCTATACCCATACCATGACGGCGCATGGCCGCAGATTTGCTGGGCTGTACTACGATCCGATGTTGGTTTTTCAACTGAATGAGACCTGGGGACGATCGCTTATTCGCCCCACCTATCAGGTCGATTTCGATACCGGCCTCGATCCGAATCCGGTGCTGTGGGACAACTTTGCGGTCGAAGGCGAGCGAGAAGCGAACAAATTCGGTCGGGTCGGTCTGCTGGACGATGGGACCGTTGGGGCGGACGGACACCTCAAGATCAAAGCTCAGACGCTCATCGTCAGCGACGAGTCACTCGCTCCGGAGCCCGACTTCCTTGCGGCCTGGAGAGAGGTGGACAAAGACTTGAGTCGATTCAACACCCTACATTTTGATGCGGCCGCCTTGAACAAGAGCAGCGTCGGACAGACAGTGCACGTGCGGTTGGTGGAACAGGGTGGTGCGGCTTGGGTTTCGGGCCGGACCAGCCTCACTGAAAGCTACCAAACCATCGTGGTAGGCCTGAACGAGACTTACTTCAAACCTGAGGGCAAGGCGCTAGGCCAACTATCGAAACAAGTTCGAGACATCGCTTTTGTGTTTACCAGCCCTGAAGGCGTCTCGGAGTGGGTTGAATTCGGCATCAAGCATGTGCTGCCCAACAAAGCAGAGGTCGTCGAGGTGCAGGACGTCCTCGGCGCAGTGGTGCCCGTTTCACCGCATCCAGCGGTGGTCGACCCAGAGCCCGAGGTGGAACCAGAGCCTGAAGAAGAAGAAGTACCTGAAGAAGTACCCGATGATGTGTCGGTGTCTCCGCATGAGCGGATTCAGGTTTTTCGCAAGCGAGTCCCTTGGTACGACGTGTTGGCTGACCGCGTTTCCATCAAAGGCGAAAACCGGACCATCAACGGGGTTCTCTTCGAAGTCCGGAGCAAATACGGCCTGCTGGAGCCGAGCGGCGGCCAGGCGTATTTCCCCGCTGGCAAGAATGCTGACATTCATTTCACGCCGAACTTCGAGCGGCTCAATGTTCTCCCAGGCGATGAGGTTATCGAGGTCATCTATTTCGAAAACGAGGCGCTCGGCATGAAGGGCCAAGTGCCCGTCTGGATTGAGCTCGGCCTCACCGGGGGGCGGGGCCCGGGAGTCGGGGATGATGATCCGGATCAGCTCTTTTTCTCAGATTTCGAAACCACGCCGGACTGTGATGAAGCGTGTCAGGAATGGAACGTCGCCGTCCCTGGCGGTCAGCTCGTTGAAGGTGAACCTCCAAGCGACGTTACGGCCAAAACGGAACGGATGTCAGGTGGCAACCGACTGGTATTCTCGCATCCGAGACTCTCCGAATGGGGTGCTGCGTACAAGGCGTTGGACATCGATTTGACTCGGTTCGAGGCCATCAGCTTTGAGGTCCAGGCCGTCAAGTACAAGTCAGAAAGCGCGATCAATGCAGGCTGCGTGAACATTCGGTTCTCCGAGGATGACCAAGACCATTGGGCATCGGAACGGTTCCAAATCAGCGCCGACAAGGAAGTCACCATTGTGGTGCCGCTCAAAGGACTGAAGGGCGATGGATCTGATGGCAGTCCCAGCAGTTCCAGCTACAAGAAGCGTAATTTTGATCAGATCGCACAGATTGCCTTTTCTTTCTTTCCCAACGTTCTTCCGGGCCAATTTGACGATGTCGCGTTCAGTATTGACAGCATTCGGGGCCACGCTCAGCTTCCAGAAAGTGTGACCAACCCGAACTGCAATCTGGTGACCGCGGAGGCCCCCGAGACCGAGGGAGACATCGTGATTCAGGGCAGCCTCAATCCGATGTCGAGCGTGAGAGATCTTCTCACGACCAAGTCCTTAACTTATGACAGGTTGGCCCGGCGGGTCCTTGATCAAGCGCTCAGTGGTATGTCTTGGACCAAAGGCGATACCGACAACGATGGGAAAAAGGTACCTCACTGGAATCCGGGCTTCGCGAATCCCAACCTATTCATTCAAATCCACGAAAGTTCTGCAAATACCCCAGAGCATCTGATTGCCGAAATCGTCCACCAGATCACACACCATAGGGATCACCAAAAAGGCCAGTTCACGCATCCGGTGGCCTGCCGAGACGCAACCAAGCGGGGGTGTGCAGAGCCCACACCGGGCAGGCCGGCGTCGCCGATGTCCGAGCGGCAATGGCGCGACTTCTACTACTCCCAGTGGTTGCGCGCTGAGGCCGAAGCCGTCTTCAACTCGATGAAGGTTCTTGCGGAGATCTATGGCGAGAAGACTGTGAATATAAAGGATTTCTTGAGCCTCAAAGGCGGTGACACGCGCCCGGCAGAAGCAGCATTCCACGACTATTTGCAAGGACGCGGGAGCGAAGAGTCGGTCATCAGAAGACTCATGATTCTGGTCCAACACCGGCGAGAGTGGTACGGGGCCCAACTCGGTCCCCGACTCAATGAGCGCCTCATGGATGTCTGGGGGTACGGCGTGGAGGAACGCGCCACGGATGCCACCAAGATCTTGGGCAGTCCCCAAGAAGAATGGACGCGAATGCAAATGCGCGACGAGTACGGACACTACAATCAAAGCGAGGATTCGAGAGACCAAGATTTTGCCTGGTATCGCGAGTTTTTCCCGCCCGATCGGGGTGTCCTCCGGCACCAATACAACGGCTTCAAAGACATCTTGGATTCGGATGGTCAGTTTCAGTCTTGTGGTGACGACGAGATACTCTTCACGCCCGTGCCCTGTTCCGGCGCTGCACCGGTTCCTTTTCATATCGTCGAGTTTGCTGGTCACAAAATGGAAGCGCGGCGACACAGTCCAAACGGCGCGGAATCCGGGCCGAATGCCAACTACCTCAGCGATCGCGAGGAGAACGTACGCATCGACGAAAACGGTGCCCTACGCCTCAGCATCACGCGAGACCCTCAGTATCCCGATCGCTGGCACGGAGCCGAAGTGATCTTGAAGGGGGCGTTCGGATACGGACGATACGCCTTCACCGTTGAAGCGGATCTCGAGAGCTGGGACCAGAACGCCGTTTTGGGCCTGTTTACTTGGGACAACAGTCTTCAAGGTGGCGCCCCCCTTCACAATCGTGAGATCGACATCGAAATCGCCCGTTGGGGCATTGCCGGAAACGACCCTGTCCAATTCGCCATGCCGCCGTACGACCCCGGATTTGTGCATCGTTTCACGCCTGATCCCAGCAAGGTCGAAAAGATCAATACCTACGTATTTGACTGGCGCGAAGACCGGATCAGGTTCAGCATGCATGCTGGAAGGGAACGCGGACAAGCCATCGAGACGTGGTTCTTCGATGAATCTGAGTTTATTCAGGAGCCCGGAAAAGAAGAGGTTCGGATCAACCTATGGCTCCACCAGCTTCCAGAGGATACCGAGGCCAAGGAGCCGAGAGCGCCGGCCTCCAAAAAGCGGGTCGACGTGATCATTCACGACTTCCAGTTCGCCCCTCTTGCGCCATAATTTCTGCCGGCAGCGGCAGGTCTTTTGCACTTCCCCCTTGTCCAATATCTCGGCAGGCGTGCCGTGTTTTCGGCATTCACGAGGATGACAGCATCGCCGCCGGCCGCCTCGTCCAAAACGACTCGACCCCAATCCGAACCCGACCCAGGCCCTGGTTAGCGATGCAAAAACCGCCTACGCGGGTCGCCAGCACACGTGCGTTGTGAAAAACGACCACGTCCTGGTTACCGCAGAATAGTCGGCCGTCGGTGTAGGCAAAGGTAGTTTTTGTGCTCCTTCGGCGCGGCCTTTTGGGCCGGTGAGGACCGTACGATTATTGCCTGGGCGCGAAGCGAGCTAGAATGATGAGGCGGTGAATCCATGGGCACCGGCTCGGACGAAATGAAGACGCGTTACCGCATCGTCAAAAAATTTTGCACAACGGCCTCTTCAGAACTGTTTGAGGGTGTATTTGAGGGTCGCGGGAATTTTCAGCGTCGAGTGATGCTCAAAAGGCCGCTGCCCCACATCAGAGAGAATGAAGATGCTCTTCGCAGCTTCCTTGATGAGGTTCGCGTTCTGAGTAAGCTAAGGCATGGACAGGTCGTGGGCATTCTCGATGTTCTTGAACGCGACGACGACGGCCTTTTTGTTGTCATGGAATACGTGGACGGCGTGACGCTTTCAGACATGATGGCTAGGGCAAAACGAGCTGAGTTGCTGTGTCCTGAAGAAGTGGTGTTGACGATAGCCATCGAAGTCTTGCGCGCTCTTGTCTACATCCACAGCGCGCGCGATGATGATGGGTCATGGCTTGGGGTGGTCCACCGTGATCTCAAGCCGAGCAACATCGTTGTGTCCAAGACCGGAGATGTAAGCATCATCGATTTTGGCAACGCTTGGGTCTATGAGCGCTCGCACCAGACGGACGTCGGGATTGCCATGGGGTGCTTGGACTACATGTCTCCCGAGCAGCTAAGCGGTGGGCTCGTGGATGCGCGCAGCGATCTTTTTTCCGTTGCCTGTGTCGTGCATGAAATGCTCGTTGGTGTAAGCCCGGTGGTTCCTGAGCATACCGGAAAATTTCGTGTAAATTCTTCGGTCTGTCCTGATGTTGCGCATGTGCTTCGTCGTTCACTGCGAGAGGCACGTGAGGAGCGGTTTCAGAGCGCCCAGGAAATGCTGTCGGCGTTGTGGCCGCTTCTTGTGAAAAGATCGACCTTGGTCCCTCAGCTGAGCCTTATCGCATGGCTTCAATCGGTCGGCTGCTTGTCGGGCCAGCCCGACGCGCTTCCGTCCCAGGCTTTGCTTTCCCCCAGAGGGGCTCCTCCTTTAGGCACTGTTGCTCTTCCCAAGGACCGCACCCAGATTGTCGACCCTTTCGCAAAGCATGAGAACGAGGCTCGCATTCGGGTGCCCTCGACAAGTGGGGTGAACGAAAAGCGCTTGCTGAGGGACAGTCGGCGCGAGGGGGGGCCGTCTTTGGTGGGAAAGAAGATCGGCCACATTCAACTGAAAGCCTGCATTCGGGAGAACACTTTTTGGGCCTACCGTGCCGTCGATGGGGACACCGGCGAGCCTCTTCGGGTTCAAGTTCATCCAGGCGGGGCTTTCTCGTCTCGGGAGGAACGCCTTCGGATTTCGGACCAGGCCCAAGCTTCTGCGCGTATCATGCATCGGTATATTGTTCCGCTCCGGGACCACGGGAACATGGGCCCCTATCAGTATTTTGTGCAAGCTGAGCTTGGCGGTGATGCGTTGGACCGGGTGATTGCGCGTGAAGCGCCCTTCCCGTATCAGCGGATTGTTCACTTGGCTCGGCAGCTTTTTTCAATTGTCGCCGCGTTTCATGCAAGTGGTCTTGTGCATGGGAGCCTTTGTCCCTGGATCTTTGGTTTGGTCCCAGAGGATATGGGCGAGACTTTGTTGATGCACGCCTTTGATCTTGAGCGTGTGCTTGATGGCTCCACCTTCATCGAAAGCGGTTTTGCTGCACCTGAGGTGCGGCGTGGCGAAAAGCCCACCCAGAAGTCCGATCTATACTCGGCCGCGGCTATTCTGTACGCCATGCTGACCAAGGAGGCCCCCGATGTCTTTTTGGGAGTGCATGCGGGACCAAGGGCACTCCAAGACTTATTCCCTTTGCTTTCTAAGGCGCTTGCGCCTGTTCCAGAGCAACGTTTGGGCAGTGCCTCGCAGCTGCTCAATTTTTTCCGGAATTTGCCTCTCTCTCGGTCCGAAGCCACAACCCAACGCGATGTTTAAACCCCCACGCAGCTGTGGATACAAGTAGCTTCGGCGGGATTCATGCTCAGAAGCTACCTTAGGCCTGACCGCTTCAACATCTCGAAAAAGTATCTACGACTGATCTCGGCCCGTTTTGCGCCTTCTGAGACGTTGCCCTTGGACTTATTGAGTATGGCTTGAACGTAATGGCGCTCAAACGCATGGAGCATGCGTTTTTTTGCATCGCGGTAGTTGAGGTTTTCTATGTTTTTGAATTCAAGGCTGGGGCCTGAGGTACCGTTATCATGCGTTGAGCTTATTTCGGGCGCTTCGCCCATGGCGAGGTAGGACTCAAGAAAGTTTCTGAGCTCACGGACATTTCCGGGCCAACCGTACTGGGTGAGCCGCTCCATCTGCTCCGCTGAAATGATGTCTGAGATTGCACCTTGATGGTTCGCGTCTCCAAGGAATTTCTCTACCAGAACGGGAATGTCTTCGGGGCGTTCTCGGAGCGGTGGCGCGTCGATTCGGACTGAGGCAATTCGATAATACAGATCTTGACGAAACGCCCTGGTATTGACCAGCGCTCGCAGATCTCGATGGGTTGCCGAAATGAGTCGCACATCGACGTCGATGGGGGTGGTTCCGCCGAGGCGCCGAAACTGCCTTCGTTCGAGCACGCCCAGCAAATTGGGTTGTAGGCTTGGGGAGAGCTCACCGAGTTCGTCGAGGAAAACGGTTCCGCCGTTGCCTCGTTCGAATGCGCCGATGTATCGGGACTGCGCTCCGGTAAAGGCTCCTTGCTCATGGCCAAAAAGCTCGCTTGCGACCAGCTGGGGTTCAAGGGCCGCGCAGTCGACGATTTCGAAGGGACCACTGGATCTCGGACTTCCTTCGTGTATTGCCCTAGCAATGACCTCTTTACCCACGCCGGTTTCTCCGCACACCAAGACGGACACGTCGGCTTGGGCGGCTGTTTGGACTCTGGCCATGAGGCGCCGCATGATTTGTGAACGACCGTAGATGCCGCAGTAGGACTCGGTATCCAGGGCCTCCAAAGAAAGTTTTGCACCGTCAGAGACTTGGATTCTCGTCTGGCCCAATTGAAGGATGGCTCCTGGCCTCAGTTTGGCTCGTTCGATGATGGCGTCACCCAGCACCGTTCCGTTGGTGGAACGCAGATCCTCCACCACAATCTCGCCGTCTACCTGACGAAGCTCCAGATGGTAGCGAGATACGGTGTTGTCACTGAGGACAAGATCATTGTCTGACGCTGCGCCTACAGTGAGAGACTCACGCTCCCCCACTGCCCTTTTGCCCTTGTCCGGCCCCGCCACTGCCTCGACAAATAAGGCCCGGATTCGTGCAGCGCCTTTTTTGTGAGGAATTGTAGGTTTGTCTAGGATAGCGGGCTCCTTGAGAAGTGGGGCCCATCATAACGCATTCGCCGTGGAGCCCAAACACAGAGGTCGGCCTACCTGCTTTCATGTACGGCCGGGTGGGTGGGTCTTGGACCCCGCGGTACGATCTTCCAGGGTATAATCCTTAGGACCGACTTTTTTCGTGGTGGCCAAAGACCAGCAGTGCGCATTCTAGACAAGTACGAAATCGTCCGCCGTCTGGCCATTGGCGGGATGGGAGAGATCTTTCTCGCGCGCCAGACCGAACCGGGCATTGACCGCTTCGTGATTCTGAAGACGCTCTTGCCAGAGCTTGCAAAGGACAAGACCTTTATTGCCGCATTTTTGGACGAAGCGCGGATTGCAGCCAGTCTCAGCCACGCGGCCATCGTATCGATCTACGATGTGGCGGAGTGGAAGGGGATCTATTTTATTGCGATGGAGTTCATCGAGGGTGAAACCGTGGGGGGGCTTCTCAATGGTTTTGCTTCCGCAGGGGTTGTTCCGTCTCCCGAATTTGCCGCTTTTGTCATTTTGCAGGCAGCAAGAGGACTGGGGTACGCACACTCTGCTCAAGACGCAAGCGGGCGATGCCTACAGGTCGTTCATCGAGATATCAGCCCAGACAATATCATGGTTCGCGTTGACGGTTCGGTTAAGCTTTTAGACTTTGGAATCGCCATCGCAACAAATCGCGCCAATCGGACAGTCACAGGCGCGATCAAAGGCAAGATACGCTACATGTCTGCGGAGCAGCTGCGTGGACGAAAAGTAGATGCTCGGTCGGATCAGTTCTCGCTTGGCATGGTTTTTTGGGAACTACTGACCCTCAGTCGTTTCTTTGGTCACGGCGAAAGCGAGGTTGAGGTTCTCAGGGCTTTGGTGACCCAGCCCATCCCCCCGCCTTCCTCCCAAAACGGCCGAGTTTCTGCGGAGCTGGATCGGATTGTACTCAGAATGATGAATCCCGATCCAAACAAGCGCTATGCGGACTGTGGAAAAGTCGCCGATGAGCTTTCTCACTACTTAGGCTCTGAGGCACCACAGTTCGGGGTGTCGGACGTTGCGCGTTATGTGAAGTCCGCGCGGGGTCCGACCGAGCCGGGTCGAACGCTTTCGAGCCGGGACTCCGTGGATGTTCTCGAGCTTTTGGCCACCCAAGTGGATGGGCATGTCCCGCGCGAGCGGCGAAGACCGCCGCGTTCGGTTTTGGTGATGACGGCGATACTGGCTTTAGCTTTGGTGGCCCTTGCGCTTGTGGTTGGCCTCGGACGCATGGGGCCTGGCCAGAATGAAGAAGAGACTCCGCCGGTGGCGGTGGCTGTCTTGCCTTCGGTGCCACCTGAGGCATCGACTGGGGAACCGGCGGCGCCCAAGGTAACGGGTTCTGGCTCCGTGGTTCAGGAGCGTGTTCCTGAGCCTAAGGTGCGTAAACGGCCCACAAAAAATAGGCCGAAGTCGAGCAAACGGAGTCGCTTGGTAGGCGCCAAGCGGGCGCATCCGGCGAGTCCGCAAAAAACAGAGGTGGGTTACCTTACCTTACAGACTCAGCCTTGGACCCAGGTATGGATCAACGGAGTTCGGCGAGGGTCCACGCCCCTGTATCGGGTGGAGCTCAAACCCGGGGAGCACGAGCTGTGGCTCAAAAACGGGCCGTACGGAATCGCGAAGAAGCAGAAAATCCGTATTCGTTCGGGGGCGACCCGCAAGCTGGATCTGGTCCTCAAGGAGACCAAAGACTGAAGAGGCGAGGGGGCCTGGCCGCGCTGGCGCTGTCCTTAGACTCGAGCTACGATTCTAGACCAGGTGTTATCTGGAACGACGCTTTCGATGGTGTTTGTCTCCTTGGTCGGGAGCACAGGCATGGAAGCCTTGGTTGCGCGGGCGAAGGCGCAGTACAAAGAGCTTGAGTTTGGGGCCGCCGTTCGCACCATCAAAAAGGTTCTGGTCCACGCCGAAGAGCTCGGACCGGAAGACCGTTTCGAGATCAACCTCATTCACGGGAGCTGTTTGGCGGTTCTCGGAAGGCCTATCGATGCGGAGGTTCCCTTCCGCCTTGTGGTTCGCATGAAGCCTGATTTTGATCTCTCAAAACACACGCCGCCCAAGATTCTGGCGGTTTGGCGCAAGGTTCGTGTTGAAGAACGCGGAATCATGCGCCAGTTGGAGGAATTGGAGCGTGCGCGTGCGGCCGAGCAGCTTGCGCTCCTGGGTGAACATCCGGCCCGAGCGACCGGGGGCCGGCCCATCGCCTTTCGTTATCGGCTCCGCGATCCCACAGGGATCGTCGACCGCGTTGAGGTCTACTACCGGCGGGCCATGGACGAAGCCTTCTCTTCTTTGGCCTTGGTGCTCGAAGACCAGGAACGATGGGAAGGCAAGATTCCGGCGAGCTGGACAGAGAACGAAGGAGGCATGGTTGCCGAGTTCTACGTTTCGATGCTCGACCGACAAGGCGAGTCTATTCGCACGGTCGGTACTCCGAAAAAACCTTTGATGGTGACCATCCGCGAAGGGCGGATCGGATCCAAACCACTGTACAAGAGTGTGTGGTTTTGGAGCATTGTCAGCATTGCAGCTGCAGCCTCCGGCGTCGCGGCCTACGTTTCATTGAAAGGGGATGCTCCGGACGCGGATGTGGGCCCTTTGCCTGCATTTAGATGAAAAGCTCGCCCGAAATCGCGCGCGCACGCGCGTGCGCACGTCTACACTTTACGAAACTCGTACTCGACCAGACGTGCGCGTTCTCGATTTCATGAGGCTTTTCATCAAGGAGATAGGAAGCCGACTCTGAGACCAGTGCTCGTTTAGCTGGAGACCTCGGTTTTCGAGCTCTTGTCATTGATGCAATCCACGCAGAAGAGGTCGACGCCGGCGGGGGGCCGTACTGGCATTTTTTCGATCTTGCCGCATCCTTTGCAGGCGACTCGAAATCCGGGGGCCCGGTATGCTTTGGACCGCCCTCCTTTTCCCCCGCTTCGTTTCCGTGCCATTCAAACTTCTCGATTCTCGTCCTCGGACGTGAGTTTCCCCTTAAATTGGGGCTTGTAGGTTATAAGGGCGTCAACGACGCTCGTCTCGTGATGCGTGTGTGCCTTTTGTACTGGCTCTGCTGTTGGCGGCCCGGTGCCGGTCACTGCGCCGTATGCTACCACGCTTGTTGGGCGGCCGCCGGCCGCGGCGGCGCTTAGGGGGTTCGGGCATTTCATCTACGGGTACCCTTGACCGAAAGGGATGATCCTGAACAACCCTGATGTTTCGCTTGGTTCGCCGCTGGATGGCGAGGAGGTTGGCGCGTTCATCCTTGTCACAAAAGGATAGCGCGATGCCATCCCGCCCAGCCCGGGCGGTTCTTCCGATTCGATGGACGTAGTCCTCGGGCGTATTGGGGAGGTCAAAGTTGATCACGTGGGTAATGTCCGGGACATCGATGCCACGGGCTGCGATGTCGGTTGCGACCAGAACGTGGACTTTACCATCACGAAACCGGGTGAGGGCCCGCTCCCGTGCGGTCTGAGACTTGTTGCCATGGATGGCATCGGCCTCGATGCCCGCCTTGCGAAGAAAATGTGCGGCGCGATCGGCGCCGTATTTTGTTCTCGCGAACACCAGCACTCTGGGTTCCGCGGGCGGACCGGGGTGCCTTTCGCCCGCTTCCAGGCCCGAATCCCTCGGATTCTGCCCGGGTGGCGCTCTGTCGATGCCCGCCTTGTCGCGACCCGAGTCCGGACGAGCAAAAATTCCGAGGGTATCAGAACGCTTACGCGCGCATACGAGAAGTTCAGCCAACAGTTTACGCTTATCAGGTTTTTCGACAAAAAGGACTTGCTGCTCGATGCGTTCAACGGTTGTCGCCGGGGGTGTGACTTCTACCCTTGTCGGCTCCGTTAACAGTTCTTCGGCCAGGCGGACAATGCTGTTCGGCATGGTCGCCGAGAACAGCAATGTTTGTCGCTTGCTTGGGAGCTTGCTGATCACTCTTTGGACGTCTTTGATGAAACCCATATCGAGCATTCGATCCGCTTCATCGAGGACAAAGATTTCAATGTTTTGAAGCCGTACGTAGCCTTGCCCCATCAGGTCGAGCAGGCGTCCTGGGGTGGCGATGAGGATGTCTACTCCGGTCTCAAGGCGGCGCACCTGGCGGCCTTGGCCCACACCCCCGAAGATCACCCCATGCTGAACTGCGAGGTGGCGGCCATAGGACGCGGTATTCTGTCCGATCTGGATGGCGAGCTCTCGAGTGGGTGTGAGGACCAATGCTCGCGGCGCGTGGGGCTTGGCCTGCCCGTGCTCTGACAGGCGATGGAGCATAGGCAAGGTGAAAGCAGCGGTCTTGCCGGTTCCGGTCTGTGCGATCCCGAGCAGATCGCGGCCTTGAAGCAGATGGGGAATGGCCTGAGCCTGGATGGGCGTAGGCTGTTCGTAGCCTTGAGCGCGGACGGCTCGCTGGAGTCCCTCGTTTAAGGCGAGGTCCGCAAATTTGATTTTTGTCATCACAGATTTGGACAGGCGAAGCGAAAAAGAGCCTCCCACCCCGAACCGGGATGGGCAGGCTCTTGTCTTCGAGGCTGTCTTACCAGCGCGAGCGGGGACCGCGGTCTCGCGATTGGCCGAAGCCGCCACCGGAGCGAGGTCGGCGCTCTTCGGCCACGTTGACGCGAAGGGGGCGTCCTTCCAGGAGTGTGCCGTTGAGGGCTTGGACAGCCTCTTCCGCCGATTCGTCAGTGCCCATGGTGACAAAGCCGAAACCACGGGAACGCCCGGTCTCGCGATCGGTGATAAGCTTCGCGTCGACAACTTCGCCGAACTGGCTGAAGGCTGCGTTGAGCGTCGCTTCTGTGGCGTCCCAAGATAGGTTTCCAACATATAGTCGATTGTTCTTCATTCTGTATCTCTACCGGCCCTAAACACGCCCGCGCGTGTCAACCAATGGCTCGCCTGCAGGGCCGTGCAAGCGGGTCAGTTGCAGCAAGATGCTGCCGGTGCGCCGTTGGCTAAGGAAGAACCTTGTCTGATTTCTTGGGGAAACGAGAAAAGAGAATCCGAGGCCAGAAACGTCCGCCGACTCTGATGTGCGGCTTCTGCCCTGCTTCTGTCAATAAAAAAGACCCCGAGGGCGCCCACTATGGGCGCCGCCCTGTGGGCTTGTGGAAGCGGTTGTACGACCTGCACCTACCCTCCCGAAGTCCCAAAAGGTTCGTCCAAACGGGGTCATTTCGCAAGCAGTAGTCGGCCGAGCTGGGGTGGTGGGAAAGGTGGGGGTCCTAGAGTCCCCCCCATTTTGGGTCGCCAGACGCTGTTTTCAGCCAAAAACGTTGTCAACTTTGATGGCACAAGACGTGCGTACTCCCATGGCTGAAACCATGAATTCCAATGTGGAGAACTCTTGATGAATAGCGCCTCAAAAACAGGACCCGCCGATCGTTTTTCTATGCTCGCCCGCGACAGAATGCCGCCCGCAGCATGGTGCGAACCGATGAGGGTAGAGCTGTTGCCGGAACGGCCTCGGTCGTACGGCGCTACCAAGCGGGTCGCGTCCATCAAGCAGGCCCCGAGTGCCCACCCCGCCGGACCGCTATCTGAAAAGATTTTCCTTCCTGACGAGGGACCCATTCGAGCCCTCCCTCTTTTCTACGTGGTTGTGGGTGTCCTATTGACCCTGCTCGCTTGTCTGTAGCCTCGGCGACCGCTTTTTGTGCTCGGCGCCGAAAATATGTCCCTGGCTCACTTGCATCCATCACGAATCAACCGACGTCCGCGGGGCCGAGTCACTTCGGCCCGGGTCGGAAGGCCGAACGCAGAGACTGGAGGCTAGCCCGTCCGCCGTCGATGCGGGTGCAAAAGAGGAGCGAAGGGAATGGATCGGCAGCGTCCGTTGTTTCGCTGAGCGATCAACAAGTGTGAGGACCGCCTGTCCGTCGAAACCCTATAAATAGACGCTTGAACCCCCAAACGGGTGATTCAGTGAGGTAAACCTCTTGCGCGTACTGGGCTTCAATTTGTAGACAACCGCTCCACTCGGGTGGGTGGTTGGCGGAGCCCGTCACGGGCCTGGGCGCAGCGATTGGTGCGGGTGAGGTTCGTTTCGGCCCGCTCAGGATTGTGGCGAACTGGCGCACATTTTCACCTCCCAAAAAACCGGTTTTTGATTTAGGAACGAGGCAGAGCATGGGGCAAACAGGAGACGAAGCAAAAGCGTTTCAGGAGCGATTCCAGGCGCTTAAAGCTGAGGTTAGCAAGGTTCTTGTCGGGCAAGATGCCATGTTGCATCGCCTTTTACTGGGCTTCTTAGCGGGGGGCCATGTGCTTTTAGAGGGTGCGCCGGGCCTGGCCAAGACGCTGGTCATTCGCACGCTTGCAGATGCCATCAATGCCGAGTTCTCGCGCATCCAGTTTACCCCCGACATGCTGCCGAGTGACGTGACTGGCACCCAGGTGTTCAATCCCAAAGAGGGCACGTACTCCATCAAAAAGGGGCCTATCTTTGGGCACCTCATTTTGGCAGACGAGATCAACCGAGCGCCGGCCAAGGTGCAGGCATCGCTTCTCGAAGCGATGCAGGAACAGCAGGTGACGCTCGGCGAAGAGACCTTTTCTCTTCAGAAGCTGTTTTTGGTTCTGGCCACCCAGAATCCCATCGAGCAAGAGGGCACCTACCCGCTGCCCGAGGCTCAGCTTGACCGCTTCATGATGAAGGTTCGGGTCGGCTACCCAAGCAAAGACGATGAGGTCAAAATCTTGGACCGTATGGCGGGTGCGGGTTCGGAACCGACCGCATCCAAGATGATGACACCAGAAGAGATCCTTGCGGCACGCGAAGTCACCCGGCAGGTTTTTGTCGACGACAAGGTTAAAAAGTACGTTGTCGACGTGGTCGCAGCCACGCGAGACCCTGAAGCCGCGGGGCTTCCCGAGTTGAAGAACCTTATCGAAAATGGTGCGTCGGTGCGTGCATCGCTTAGCCTGGTCAAGGTCGCCAAGGCCCATGCCCTTTTGTCTGGCCGCAACTACATCAGCCCCCACGATGTCAAAACGGTGGGTCATGATGTTCTCAGGCATCGGGTTTTGGTCAGCTACGAGGCGGAAGCGCAGGGGAAGGACCCAGACAGCATCATTGAGACCATCTTAGAGAACGTAGAGGTTCCTTAGTCCCATGGATCCGTTGCGTCGAACTTGCGCCTCACGCATCCCGCAGCCAACGCTGGTTTGGCCCTGTGGGATTCGCGCCGAAATGCATTCGGCCCATCCGCATCTAGCGCGGTTAAGGTTCTAGACTGGAGGTTCTTTGGCTATGCTCTCTTCGGAGATCATCCAACATGTCAAACGCATTCAGTTTGCGACCGGCCGCCAGGTGGCGGACGTTCTTGCGGGCGCCTATTTGTCGGTGTTCAAGGGTCGGGGGATGGAGTTCGACGAAGTCCGACCCTACGTTCCGGGGGATGACGTGCGAACCATTGACTGGAATGTCACGGCGCGCACCGGTCAGCCTCATGTGAAACGCTACGTCGAAGAGCGTGAACTGACGGTTGTGCTTTTGGTCGACGTGAGCCCCTCGCTGGATTTTGGCTCCAAGCAGCGATCAAAGCGGGAAGCGGCCGTCGAGCTTTCGGCCCTTCTTGCGTTTTCGGCCATTCACAACGAGGACAAGGTTGGCCTTTTGTTGTTTTCAGGCAGCACCGAGGCTTACATCCCTCCGAGGAAGGGGCAAAAACACGCTTTGCGTGTGGTGCGCGAGGTGCTGGCGCGGGGGACGGGCCCCTCCATGAAGGCTTCGTTTATCCCCAAGGACTTGCCGCGCACCCTTCGCGCCTTTTGGCATCGCCTGGCACGCCGGCGGCGAGATCCGGTTCCGCGCGCGACCCACATTGCGGGTGCCCTCGAGTTTTGTCGGCGGGTCCTCCCACGCCGCGCGGTGGTCTTTCTGATTTCTGATTTCATCGACGAGGGCTACCTTTCGGTGCTGCGAAGTTCGAATCGTCGTCACGACTTGGTGTCGGTGCTCATCACGGACGAGCGCGAGACAAGCTTCGAGGATGTGGGGATGATGACCTTAGAAGACGCCGAGACCGGACAGACGCGTTTGGTAGACACCGGATCGCGTGGCTTCCGAGAGGCCGTGAAACGGACCTCGGAAGAACGGATGGAGCGCGTGCAGTCAGAGCTTCGCGCTTCGGGGGTTGACCTCATTCGGGTGGATGCCACGGAACCGGTGGTTGATCCGCTTTTACGGTTTTTTCGTATGCGGCAAAAAAGGAATCGACGTTGAGAGCGGCCGGTCAGTTCTTGGGCCTTGGGAAGCGCCTTTGGGGATGTTTTTCCCTCGGGTGTTTATTGTTCGCTTGCACCGGCCAGCCGGTTTCCCAAAAGGCTGTCGACTACGAAAAGCTCCTCGGCGAGGACGCGCTTCGTAAAGTGACTGAAAACGGGCCCATCAAAGCCACGGTGCGCGTCGGGCCCAAAGATCCGAAGGTTGGTGATGTTCTGGTCCTGGAGCTTCGGGTGGAAGCCAAAAAAGACGTGGACGTCAGGCTTCCTGGGTTTGGCGAGGCCCTCGGTCAGTTTTCTATCGTGGACTTCAAGGAGCAGAACGAGAGCCTTGGGGATGATTTGAGTGTTCAGGTTCAGCGCTATCGGCTTCAGGCCCCTCTTTCAGGCAAACATCGCATTCCGCAGCTCCGACTGAGTTTTGTCGACCGTCGTAGCGGTGAGAAGACCGAAGAAAAAGAGCTTCTCACCGACGAGGTCCCCCTTACGGTCGTGTCGGTTCTGAATGAGGATGCGGACACGCTGCGGCCCGCGCAACCTGCGCTTGCCGAGCGGTGGCTTTCGTTTTGGCTCCGGCGTTATGGTCCTTTGGGCGCGGTCGTTTTGGGTTTGGTCCTTGCGGTGCTGTTTTTCTTCGTATTTCGCAAGAAACAAAGGCAGATTCGAACGAAAAACGCCTACGAGGTGGCGCGCGCAAGGCTTCAGGCCCTCGAGTCAAGCGGGTTCCCTACCGAAGATACGATGGATGCGTGGTATGTTGAGTTGTCGTCGATTGTTCGTCGATACCTCGAAGATCGATACGAGCTGCGTGCACCGGAGTTGACCACCGAGGAGTTTCTGCAGACGATGCGGCAATCGGACGTGCTCAACGATGAGCATCGTCGGTTGTTGGGCGAATTCTTGTCGACCTGCGATCGGGTGAAATTTGCCGGCTATAGGCCCGACGATTCCGAGTCCAAAACCGTCCTCTCGCAGGCTGAGACCTTCTTGAGCGAAACGCGCCCGGACCCCGGTGAAGCGCTGCCAGGCGGCGACGCCGCTGTCCAAGGAGCCTAGACATGGAGTTTTTGGGCGGTCTGGAGTTTAGGCATCCGTGGTTTTTGGCGTTGGCCTTGCTGGCCCCCCTGGCCTTTGTGTTGGCTCGGCGGCAGCAAGGGCGCGTTCGTTTTTCGGCGCTTTCGATATTACCCCAAGCCGACCACAGTCTTCGTGCTCGTCTGGAGCGGTTGCCCGATTTGTTGGTTTCGGTCGCCGTGCTCGCGCTGGCATTGGCGGCGGCCGGTCCGCGGGTGGGTGACAAGAATAGTCGGATCAAAAAAGAGGGGATCGCCATCATGCTGGCCGTCGATGTCAGTGGTTCGATGCGTGCGCTCGATCTGTCGACCAAGAAAGACGAGAGGACACGTCTGGACGCCGTGAAGAAGGTGTTTGAGAAGTTTGTGGTCGGGGGTGGCTCCCTGGGCGGGAGAAGCGATGATGCCGTCGGTATTGTTCGGTTCGCACGCTACGCGGACACTGCATGTCCTTTGACTTTGGATCACGACAACTTGGTTTCTTTGGCGAGGAATCTTGAGATCGTTGCCGACAAAAACGAAGATGGGACCGCCATCGGAGACGGACTGGGCCTTGCCGTCGAACGCCTGCGCGAATCGAAGGCGCGCTCCAAGGTCGTCATTTTGCTGACCGACGGCGTCAACAACTCGGGTCAAGAAGACCCCTTGGCTGCGGCGGAGCTGGCAAAAACCCAAGACATGAAGGTCTACGCGATTGGAGCCGGGACCACGGGGACCGCTCCGGTAAGAGTACAGGACCCTTTTACCGGCGAGAGTGTGCTTCGACCCATGGCGGTGGAGATCGACGAAAAGACCCTACGGGCCATTGCGGAGAAAACTGGGGGACAATACTTCCGGGCCACCGACGCGGAGGGCCTTGAGAAAGTCTACGAGGCCATCGACCAACTCGAGCGAACCGAGTTTGAGGAAAACCAGTTTCGTAAGTTCGACGAGTATTTTCCGCCCTTCGTGTACTTCGGTTTGGCCTTGGCCTGCTTGGGACTTTTCTTGCGGGCAACCCTGCTTAGGAGGCTGCCTTGAAGGATATCGGGTTTATCAATGCCGCTTGGGTCCACCTTCTTTGGCTGGCTTTGGTGCTGAGTGCTGCGCTTCTTTGGTTCGAGCGAAGAAGTGTGCAGACGCTTCACCGCTTCGTTTCGCATACCATGCAACGACGTTTGGCGAACATGCCGCGGGCTGATGCGTGGAGCATTCGGGTCCTCTTTTTCTTTTTGATGTTTGTGAGTGCCACCGTGGCCCTCATGAGGCCCCAAGCGAAGGGCGTGAATGAGGCGGTTGCTTCGGTGCAGCGTCGATCGGACATCATGGTTGTGCTCGACGTATCGAAGAGCATGCTTGCCGAAGATGCTGCGCCCAATCGCTTGGGGCGCGCCAAGGCCGAGATCTCGGAAATGCTGTCGACCTTGGCTGGGCACCGGGTTGGTCTGGTGTCGTTTGCGGGGCGGGCGGTGGTGTCGTGTCCGCTGACCCCCGACTACGGATTCTTTCGGATGATTTTGCGAAGTGCCGGACCGACCACCGTCGGGCGGGGCGGGACGCGTATTGGCGATGCGTTGCGCACCGCAGTTCGGGCTTTTTCGCCAGGGGTGGGCGCAAAGCTCATCTTGCTGATCACCGACGGGGAGGACCACGACTCCTATCCAAAAGAGGCTGCCGACCTGGCCAAAAAAGAAGGCATACGGGTTGTGGCCGTCGGCTTTGGCAGCGAGGGGGGATCTCCCATCACTCTGACCGACCCGAAGACCGGCGCAAAGACCCAACTGACCGACAAAAATGGGCAGGTTGTGCAGTCCAGGCTGGACGGTGAGCTCTTGCGGGAGCTGGCCTTGGTCACCGAGGGGGCCTACATTCCCGCCGGGGTGTCCGCCCTCGACTTGGAATCGATTGTTGCCGATCATATTCAGCCCCTGATTCGGACTTCGGCTCAAAAGACCCTTCGGATCGTCGCACTTGAGCTATACCCGTGGTTTGTGCTCGCGGCGATGGCCTTTTTGATTGCTGCGGTGTCTGTAAGAAAACGCAAAGAGACGCTGTTATGAGAGCTTTCATCTGTTTGGTGCTGGGAGGGGCTATTGGGGCTTGTGGCTTAAGTGAGCCTGACGGTTTTGAGGCCCGCAAAAAGTACAACGAGGCTATCTTGCTGCTTCAAAAGCAAGATTTTGAAGCAGCACAAAAGAAGTTTCTATCCGCCAGGGATGAGGCGGGAGCGGACGCTGAACTCAGGTTTTCTGCCGCTTACAACTTGGGCCTATCCTTTACTGAGGATGCGCAATCAAAACCCGACGACGCCGAGACGGCTCTTTCTTTGCTCCGGCAGGCGGCAGCGTGGTTTCGTGACGCGGTGAGGTTGTCGCCCGACAACGAGGATGCCCGCGTGAATTTGGAATTGGTCCTCAAGAGGACCCAACTGTTGGTAGACAAGCTGAACCACGGGAAAAACGGTCTGGCGCCTCGTCTCGACCGACTGATTGAGGCCCAGCGGGATGCGGTGGACAGGCAACGCAAACTGATGACGCTTTTGTTTCGGGAGCCGGATCCCGCCACTTTTCGAGAGGATTTCTTTCGATTGGCCACCCAGGCGAGGACACTTCTTTCCGATGCCGGCGTGATCTTAGATCTGGCTCGAGATGAGATCCATCTCATCGAAAACAAGGCCGACGAAGAGAAGAAAAAAGAAGATGAATCACGTCTCATTCAGCTGAAAAATCTAGAGTTTTATCTGAACGCAGGAAGGAATTCCGAATCTGACGCGCGGCGCGCTTTGCGTGCGCTTTCAGACGTCGACGGTCACCGATTTTCGACCAAGGCCCTGACGGAGTTTAAGCGGGCCCGGGAGCAACTCCACGATCCGGTGGTTGTACTCAAGGGTATCTTACAGGACCAAAATGCGCTTCGGGCCCACACCGGTATTTTGGCTGCGGTCCACGGGCGGTCCGTGGCGCTCAAAGAAACAGCGACCAGTACTCAGGTGCCCGCTTGGTTGACGCCCGATCGCCTGAAAGAACGCGAAAATGCAGTTTTGGGTCGGACGCATGAAATTCTTGCGCGCCTGAAGGCTGGGATCGAGCAAATCGAGACCAGCACCCAAGCGCTCGCCCCTGAACAAGATCATCTGAAAGATGCAGTGAAGATTGCATCTCTTGAAGTCGATTCGGCGGTCAAAAACATGCAAGGTGCGGTGGATGCCTTTGCGGGTGTGCTTCTTGACGAAGCGCTCAAGGAAGAGACCGAGTCCCTGGTTCACTTGGCGGGAGCCATCGAGGCTTTTGGCGATGTCCGTTCGGTGATCGAACTGATTGCGGGCTCCCACGAGCAGGTGCTGGCGTTGGTGAAGAACCCTGATGCCGCCGCTGAGGGCATGAGTGCCGAAGACAAGAGTTCCTTTGTTCGCGAAACCACCACCAAAAACCTGACACGACTTGAGCGCTTAAAAACGCTCCTGACCCTCGAGGGAGAAAAAGCGAAAGAGCAAGCTGGCCAGGCACCCGAAGGTGAAAAAGCGGTTCAAAATGAGGCGGCGCGCTACGAAGAGGCCGAGAGACTCCGGGGGGTGGCTGTTTCCAAGTTGTCGGCTTTTATGGTGACCGACAAGCCGGTCTTGGCCGCCGAAGCCGCCAAAGAATCCATTCAGGCTCTCAGGCGGCTCTTCTTTTCTTTGGTTGAACATCTCAAAGACCTGCTGCGGCAAAGCTCCGAACTCCACGATGAAACGGCGTCGATGGCTGGTGTTTCTCCAGAGGATCTGGGCCTGAACTGGCCTCGCCTCGGCGATGAGCACCAGCGCCACACGGCCTTGGGGGACGCGCTTGCGACGGCTTTTGAACAACAAGCGGATACCGCCGCCCAATCTCAAGATCCGAAAGCTCAGGCACAATCAGAGAAACTGGGGGAGGCGGCCCAAGAGGTTCGGTCCGGTGCGCTGACGCAGGCATCTGTGGTCGACTTGATGGCGGAGGTGAGCCAGGCACTGGGGGTTTCTAGTGTGGATATCGAGCCTACGCTCGAGAGCCAAAAGACGGCCATCGGGCACTTCGAGAAGGCGCTGTCCATCTTGTCTCCACCGCCGCCGCAACAAGACCCCAAGGATGGGCAGCAAGATCAGTCCCAGGGGAGCCAGGGGGCACAGAAACAAGAAGTTTCCAAAGGTCAGGCGGAACGGCGTCTTTCGGCCATCCGAGAGCGTGAGAACGAACGAGCCCGCCGACGCAACAAACAAAACCGCACGGCACCAGAACCGGTAGAGAAAGACTGGTAGGCACAATGAAGCGCTTCTTCAGTTTTTCAATCGTCTTTTTGGCTCTGCTCGGGCCGGTTCTTGAGGCTGGGGCTCAGTCTTTGAGCCTGAGTGTAGAGCGCGAAGAAATCTACGCCGAGTTGCCCTTCGTGTTGTCCGTGAAAGCCGAAGGCTTTGATGAGGAACCGGAGCCTGAAGCAACCCCTTTCGAAATCCCAGGGTGCTCTATTCGCTATCTCGGACTTTCGCCCAGCGTGCAGTCCATGGTGCAGATTATCAACGGGCGTAAGAGCGAGTTTCGCAGGGTCTCTTTTGTCTATCGGTACCGTATCGAAGCCGAAAAGCCTGGGACCTATCGTATTCCGGCTCTCAAGGTTGTCCAGGGCCAAAAAGAGGCAAAAAGCGCACCCACCAAGTTTGAAGTGAAACCGGTTCGCATGAGCAAAGACATGCAGATTCGTCTGGTTTTGCCGAAGAGAAAGCTTTGGGTTGGAGAGACCTTTCGAGTCTACGTAGACTGGTACCTCAGAAAAGACGTCAACGGGCAGACCTTTGTGGTTCCGTTGTTGGACATGGCCGATCGTTTTGACGTGAAGGTTGAGGAACCCGATGGCCAAAAGACCCTACCGTTTTCGGTAGGGGCCCGTGACCTCGATGTTCCTTATACACAAGGGCAAGAGAGGCTCGGCGGTGTTCAGTACACCCGGTTTCGCTTTTCATTGCTGCTGACCCCCAATCAGTTCGGGGTCATAGATGTCCCACCTGCCCGGGTTGCCGCCAAACTTACGGTTGGAAAGGCACGCGATTTCTTTGGGTTCTCTCGTAGTCGAACCGCGCTGTTTCAGGCGCGCGATCGTCCGCGCAAGCTGGAAATTGTTGCGCTGCCCAAGGCCGGCAGGCCGCCCAGTTTTAAAAACGCCATCGGGCGCTCATTTTCGATTCGCGTGCGCGCAGACCGAACCGTGGTGCGGGTGGGGGATCCGATGCAGTTGACCGTAGAGATTCGCGGGGACGGGAATTTATCGGGTCTTCAGCTGCCGCGGCTCGATGTCCCCGGTGGGCTTTCGCCCGCGCTGTTTTCGGTGCCCACCGATGATGCGCCGTCGGAACTTTTGGCCGACGGTTCTGGCCGTTCCTTTGAGGTGTTGATCCGGCTGAAGAGCGCCGCTGCGACCAAGATACCGCCTTTGGTGTTTTCCTATTTTGATCCCTACAAGGGAAGGTACCGAACCGTCCGCAGCGAACCCATTGCGCTGTCCGTTGCGGGTTCGTCTCGGATTGGGGCAAAGGATGTGGTGTCTGACGTCGAGCCTCCGCGTTCCGTGACCCGTCGGGAGGGGGCGAAAACCAAGAGTCCGAACATTCGTTTGCTTGGAGCCGATCTTGCCCTTTCCCGAGAAGGAGAGACGCTCAAGGAGCCTCTCGGCTTGAGCTTGGCCTCCCCAACCATCCAATGTCTGTATGGCGTGCCCTTTTTCTTGTTTCTCTTTTCGGTGTTTCGTAGGAATTCTCGGGGCCGGCGAGAAGAAGAATCCGAGCTTAAGGCTCGCCTCAAGGGCGTGAATGATGCGTTGGCCGCCGCGGGATCCGCACCGGCAAAAATGTCTGCGGCGACGCTTTCTAAAGAGATCCGAGAGCTGCGCCGCAGTCTGAACGTGCCTCCTGAAGAGGTTCGTCAGGTCTTGGCCGAGCTTGAACGCATGGCCTATGACCCCGATCGCCGCGATGCGCCTTTGCCGGCGTCGCTACTGGATACCATTCGCGACAAGCTTACGGCATGGCAAAGACCCAAAGCGGGTTCTGGTGGGGGCCCGGCGATTGTTCTTTTTCTTGTCGCTTCGAGTCTTTTTGGCCCTGGTTTGGCTTTTTCATCCCAATACGAGGCCCAGCTGAAAGACGCAAGAGAGAGCTACCAAAAGGCGCTTTCGAGTGAAGATGCCGATGAGCGCCGAAGGGCGTTCAAGAAGGCTTATAAGCTGTTGTCTTCTGTTTCTGAGACGAAGGTGGACCGCCCCGAGCTTCTCACCGATCTCGGCAACGCGGCGCTCGGTAGCGGAGAATTTGGTGCTGCGATGCTGGCTTTTCGGCGTACTTTGGCGCTTGACTCCACCCACAAGCGGGCCAAAAGAAATGTCTCGTGGCTTCGGGAGCAGCACCCCAGCTGGTATCCAAGAGCAGAGTCCGAAACACCGGTGGAGGCTTTCTTTTTTTGGCACACGCGCATGAATTCGGCCCAAAAACATTTGGTTGGGGCGGTTGCATTTGCGCTTGCGTTCCTGCTCTTGTCCTTTTGGGTCGCCTCTGGCTCACGTCTGGCGGGGCGGATTGCCGCGGCTTTCCTCTTTTTTTGGGCCGCCATGCTGGTGTCATTGATTGCAGATCCGAACCTCTCGACACACGCGGTGGTGACCACCGACGGGGCCACGCTTCACGCCGCAGACAGCTTCGGTGCCCCTAAGGCTTTCCCCAATCCTCTGCCCGCGGGGGCAGAACTCGAGGTTGTGGAGGTCCGGGGGACGTGGAGCAAAGTAAGTCTTCCGGACGGCCAAACCGGATGGATACCTGCCAACATGTTTACCCGTGTCCTCTGAGGACCGTCCTCTGGTTTCGCTCTTTGGCTCCCGACCTCCCATGACGTCAGAAACCTGAGAACGCACCTCGGGACGCGCACAATCATTGGGTATCTGAGCCGCTACCAAGTCAGGAAAGTAGCCCGTGAGTGGCCGGCGATTCTTCCAGACGGCCAAACCGGATGGATGCCTGCCAACCTGATTGCGTGTGTCTTCTGGAAAGCGTTTGCGGGCCTTTCCTCTTTGGCGCCCATCGATGCGTGGTCGCTACACACAAACCGACGGGCTAGGAAAAAGAAGGCGCTGTGAGAAATGTACCAAAATCGACAATATTCGAAAAAAACTCGTCCTGTTCGAGGCGCTCGCTCACTCCGTTGACGTGAATCAGGCAGCACCTCACTGAAAAGCCGCGGGGCACCTTCAGCCGGTGCACTTTCTTTTCGACTTCTCTCATCACCCCGGACGAGACCTCGCGCTCTGAAAACTTGATTTCGCAGAGATAGAGCACACGATGTTTCGTTTGAATGAGATAATCGATTTGACAGCTCTGTCGACGACTGTTTGCGTTCTGGAAATAGGGACCAGACCAAACCACCTCTTCGGCCGCCAGGCCAAGCGTGTGATACAGCGACTGAGCGTTGCGACTGACCAGGTTCTCGAACTGAAACCCCATGATGGATCTCCAGCCTCGGGGGAGGGTCTGCATTTGTCCAGACTGAATCCGTCTTCGATAGGGTTCAATGTATTTCAGGTAAAACCGGACATAGTTGTCAGAAATTCGGTAGTGACCCAGTCTTTGCTCTTTTTCCTTTGCAATCATCCAGCCTTCGTCACGGGTAATGAAGCCGGCTTTTTCTAGGTCCTTAAGGTACTCACTCAGATCGCCTCCCTTTTTTCGATCCAGCCCCCGTGCGATCTTGGTCATCGTTGGACGGGTATTCACCATCTGTTGGATGATTTCTTTGTAAGTAGAGCTTCTTCTCGCGAAAAGATCCGAAAAAATCTGCTCAAACTCGTTGAAAAGAATTCCGCTGGGCCGATAGGCCATACCAATCAAATTTCGCTCCGCCGAAAGCGTCGGATGAACCTCCTCGAGATAGCGCGGTACACCGCCCGTGACGCTCAAAACTTGAAACTTCTCGTAGGATGAAATCTTGTCGCGATTCGCACCCCAGAACTCGTTGCAAGAATAAAGTGGGAGTTCTTCTAGGGTGACTTGATATGAGACACGGCCGACAAATCCGGTACTACTGAGAATATTTTTGTCAATCCACATGGAGTTTGATCCCGAAATGATCAGCATGAGTTTTGGATTTTTCTTAAAATGCGTATCCCAAATGGTTTTAAGCTTTGGAAGGAAAGTTGGGTCGAGTGAGCCCATCCAGGTCACCTCATCAAGGATCACCAGCACACGACCTTTTTTGAAGTGAATGGCGAGATCCGTGAATAGATCCCCCCAGTCGTCGTCAGAAAACACGGGAATTCGCTTGCGACGCATCTGCCGGGCAAACTCACGGCGCTGATGCTCAGCGGTCACGCCTTTTTCTGGGGGGACCCCCGTGAGGAGTACTGACCGTGAGAAAGACTTCGCAAATTCTTCGGCCAGTCGGCTCTTACCGATTCGTCTCCGACCCTTGATGACAACAAGACTGGACGTCTTCTTGGCCAAAAGCTGCCGAAGTCCAGCCATTTCAGGGTTTCTACCGATGAAACTTCGCACCGTCCTTGCCCTCCGCCCAAATTCACACCAACTGAGCAATGACAGACTTGGTGTGTAAGATTTATGTAACATCATCCTCACCAAATGGATAATTACAGATTTAGTGTGGAATTCGATGCGCCCTTCACCGTTTGGGCGGTGGTGATGTGATGGCCAACCTGAGCGCGGGTGCGATCGAGAATATGTAGAAGCGCGCTGGCTTTTCAGTATACGAGCTTTGCGGTGCGGGTGCGGCCGAGTCGATTCTTGCGGACGGCCTGGGCGGCCAAGTGTTTTGGTCCTGAGAGCAACAGCTGCATGTGCTTGATGGAAAGCACGCGTTTTGCCAGCCGGTGAATGTCCTCGATGGTGACGGCTTGGATGGCTTTCACATAACGTGGGCCATGAGGGGCGCGTCCGAGCTGCGTGGCTTCCATCCAGGTGCCCACGGTTTGGCCAACACTTTGTTGTTGGGTGACGACTTGGGCGATGATTTGGGCTTTTGCGCGGGCGAGCTCGTCGGGTGTGGGGGGCACCTTTTGGGCTTCTTTTAGAAACGCGACAAAGAGGGTGAGGGCTTGGGTCGTCGATTTTGGGGGTACGCGAGTGCAGGCGAGAAGCGCGCGGGCGTGGCGGCGGCGGACGATGGAGGCCCAAGCCGAATAGCTCAGCCCATGGACGCCTCGCAAAGAGTGCGCAAAGCGCCCATTGATGCCGCCGCCGAGGATGTGGGCCAGGACATCCAGCTGAGCGTCGCGCTTTTTGATATCGGTGAGGGGACGGGCGCCACACAAGGCCATGGTGCCTGCGGCTGTTCTTGGAAGCAGGGTGACATGACGCCGGCGCCTGACTCGGGGGGCTGGCACCCGCTGGCTTTTTCGGCGTCTTTTGCGCCAAGGTCCAAAACGTTTTCGCACGCGCGCCAGCACCTTGCTTGGGCTGATGTTGCCCACGACCAGCAAGGTGGCCCCCGCGGGGCTCAAAACCGTCTGTTGTCTTTCGACGATTTGTTCAATGCCGAGTTCTTTCAGACTGCTGACCGTTCCGTAAACCGAGCGCGCGTAAACATGAGACACCCCAAACGCAGCTTTGCTGATGTAGCGAAAGAATGCGTCGTCGTCCGTAATGCTGATGTCTTCCAAGGTATGGATGAGACCATCTCGTCGCAACGAGAACATCTCTGCGCCCGTTCGGGGAACTCGGACCGCCGCGGCCATCAGGTCGATGTAGTGGTTGACGTCGTCGGCGTAGCCATCGATGCCGATGCTGGCGTCGTCGGAACCCACATGATACCGGTATCGACCGCCAACGTGCCAGATCTGTCGGCGGAGGGAGTCTTCGCCTACCAGCGCTTCGCTGGCGTCGTTCTCTTCGTATAGGTCGCCGAGTAGGGCGATTGCGAAGTAGGTCGTTCCTAGGCCGCCTACGGGATCTGAGGCGGCGCCGTGGGCAAAAATGAGACGAACCGAGACCACGGGTCGCTGACCTTGTCTGACGACGATAAGACGGAGGCCATTGGGCAGAACAAATTCGTCGGGTCCGGCCGCGTGATGTCGACTGGGGTTTTTGAGTGGTGGGGGTGGTGGTTCGCGGTTCCAGGCGCCCCCGATGGCTGCGAGGGGCTTTTTACGGCTGCGTTTTTGGGTACGCTCTTCTTTTTCCTCCGTGTCCAGACCCTGCCAAGCGGCGCTGTCTTCTTTGACCGCGGATCGGTATTCAGGCACGCCCGCGCACGCGGCAAATACCAATGCTGAGGCGGCGGCGGAACGTTTCATAGCCGGTCCTCCCAATCGAGCTTAGGTTGTTTGGGGTCTACGGGGCGCGCGTGAACGATGATTCTCGGCGGGCCGCGAATCAGGTTCTTCCAGGCACTGTGCTGAATGTCGTGGCGGCGGTAGCTCCAGTGCCGGCTGTTGTGTTGACCGAGCTCGGTCGCACGGGTTGCATCGTTCAGAAGCAGTCGAGGGTCCCTTTGTAGTTCCATGACAAAAGCGGCGCGGCCCTCCAGCGTGTCGAGGGAGAACATGGCCAGGCGGTCGTACGCGAGCCGGGTTCCGTTGAAGAGGTCTGTGGGTACGTCGATGGCGGTGAGGTATCGAAGAAAGACTTCAGCTTCGTCCTTGGCGGCTCGGATGGGCTTGTCATAGGGCAGGGTGACATCCAGTCGAAAGAATAGGCCGCCCGTATGCTTGACCAGCCGTGCGCTGAGTTGGGTACCAAAAGCACCGTCGAGGTAGCTGGACAGAAGGAGCGCTCCGAAATGGAGCCAATCCGTGGTTTGGGCCCCGAGCTCTTCAAATTTCCAGAGCATCGTGACCCGGGGCTTTCGCGACATTTCCTCTCGGAATTTATAGACCCGCGCCTTTTGCTTAGGGGGTGGGGGCAGGGGCGCCGCGTTTGTGGTTTGGGTTCTTGGTAGTCGGGCCACCGTGCGCCTGACCCAGTTTTCGGCGACATCCTTGTCAAAATTCCCCACGATGGTGAGCACCGCATTGTTGGGTACCAGGTACCGTTCGATGAACGCTTTGACGTCTTGCTTGGTCGCTCGCGCGAGGTCGTCCGGTTGGCCGATGACCTGCGCCCGGAGCGGGTGAGGAGGTGGGAAGAGCTTTGCGTAGATCGTATAGTCGATTTTCCCGTAGGGGATATCCAGTACTCGCTGGGCCCGTTCTACTTCGACCACCGCTCGATGGCGATCGAGGTCGATGTCGGGCAAGAGCCCGGGGAGGTTGGCGATACGGTCGGTATGGACCCATAGGGCCAATGGCAGCTCTTCGGGGGGAACGACGGTACGAAAGATCATGCGTCCGGGCGTGGTGAAGGCGCCCACGTCATGGGCCCCTCGCCGCTCGAGGAGGCTCAGATAGTCGGTGCGGGGCGTTGGCCCACGAAACACCACATGTTCCACCAAGTGTGCCAGTCCGCTTCGGTGGGGTGGTTCAAAGCGGGCGCCCGCCATGAACGTCAGGTCGACCAGTACGCTTTGGGCGTTGGGGTCCGGGCTCAAGAGCACGATCAGCCCATTTTCAAGGGTGAAACGGTCGAGGGTCAGTGACAGATCTTCGTCGGAGGTTTTTCGCTTCTTGCTGACCTTAAAAGTCTGTGCCGAAGCCGATGCGCCCAGCACCATCATCGCTGTGCCAAAAACCCCCAATAATCTTGCCAAACGCAACATGCGCGCACCTATTTAGCACCTTCGGGCCCATGTTTCATCTTTGCGGCCGCCCGGTGGATCGGTGCCCATTGCCGGGGTCGGCCCCTCGGTGTAAGGCGCGACGCATGGCAGATCTCAAGACCAAACCCACGGGGGCGAGCGTCGCCGCGTTTCTTAATGCGGTGGAGGACCCAAACCGGAGAAGGGACGCCAAAAGCATCGCGAGGTTGATGAAGGCGGTGAGCGGAAAAAGACCCCAGCTTTGGGGGCCCAGCATTGTGGGCTATGGCGCCTACCACTACCAGTACGCCAGTGGTCGCGAGGGGGACTACTTTCGGATAGGTTTTTCACCTCGCAAGCAAAACCTCACCATTTACCTCATGCCCGGTTACCGTGATTTCGGTCCACTGCTCAAGAAGCTGGGAAAGCACAAGATCGGCAAATCATGCCTTTATCTTCGAAGCCTGGAAGACGTGCGGCTCGATGTGCTCGAAAAAATGGTGCAGCAGTCTTGGGACGACATGCAGCGGCGCTATCCGGAATGAATGTGAGCCCGTCTTGTCGCCTTGCGTGAGGCTGGGCGAGCTGTGCTCTGCCTGTCTATGAATCGCCGAGGCGGCGGAGCAATAGAACGGCGTCGGCAGGAAAGGGGCTGTCGAAGCGTTGAACGTCGCCGCCACGGACGATTCTGGAGAATATCGGCCCCGAATCTTGGGAGGCATTGTAGGTTGGATCGAACCAGAACTGCTCGAAACGGGTGTCACTGGATACCGAGGACAAATCCAAAGTGATGCTACCCTTCTGTTCGCTGTAGACGACGTACGCTTTTTTGGGAATGCCGATGGAGATCTGCCGCGTGGGCGAGGAGACCAAAACGTTTTGGGGGCGCATGGCGCGATATTGGAGTTTTTTCATGGGGCCACCCGAGTTGGCGTTCTTGTACCGATCCAGCGCGTAAAAGAACTTGAACATCCGCCGGACCTCAGGTTCTCCGGGCATGCGTCCGATGCGGTTCCGAACCAGCTTGGGGTCCTGACTGACCCACTGGTGCCACTCCGAGTACATGGGAATCACCCCCGCCATCATGGCGCCCCACACGCCACGTCGGACTTCGGTCGCGTTTCGGGGCTGACCATATTTGCCTGAGGGCATCTCCCAGTGGTCCTCCGAGCCAATGATCGGCTTGTCCACGAATTGGGTGTCTACAAAATTGGTTGCGCTCCCGGAACGATTGAGTGCCCGTCCGTGCCCGGCCACGATGTTCCTTGAGGGCACTTGGCGAAGCGAAAAACTCATCCATCCTTTTTGTGCGGTTTTGGGTCGACTCGGGTCGAAGAGAAATTCGTTGTAAGACGCGTCGTGGGCCGAAAGAAGCGCCGGTGAGGGATTCCAGAGGAGCACCTTGCGCATCTGTTCGGTCAGCCGAGTTTTACGCCAAACATCTTCCCACTCTCTGGTGAGATTAAACGCCATGTAGGACGCGAATGCTCCGAATCGTGCGACGTAGTAGCGAAGCAGCTGGTCGCTCAGTTGTGATACATTGCTTTGTGATACCGCACCGTCAAAAGGGAACAAGTAGATCCTTTTTTTGAGGGCGTGCGCGAGGATTCTTTCGTAGTTGCGCCAAACCGAGATGTCGAATTTTGTCTTGACGTTGTCTTGCCACCAGTTGGGGGTGGTTCCCGTCGAAGAGGGCGAATCCACCATGCTCATGTTGTAGCCGTAGGGTAGCATCTGCTTGTCGATCACTTCGCTGTATTTTGCGGCCGCATTGTTCCAGCTGACCGAAAAGAGGACCGGTCCCACGTGGTGAAGGTCATAAGGCTGAGCGTGGAAAGGATTGCCCCGGGCATCTTCAAAAAACCAAGGATTGTCACGCGCGACTTTAAGGGGCCCTGGTAGTTTGGCTTTGTCGCTGACCAAAAAGGTGCCTTTGCCGCCGGGGGTGCCGTCGGTCCACCGGTAGGTGTAGGACCAAAGGCCCGTTTCGTTGGGCATGAAACGAAAACGCCAGATCGGGCCGTTTTGCCCCCCCTTGCCGTCGCCGTCGAAAAAGCCAAAGTACTCGTAGTTCAAACCGCTGGGGGCAACGATGCGGGTTTGAAGTTCGATACGCTTGTAGTCAAAGGGGTTCGAGTAGCTTTTGCGGTTGGTGACCGTTTGCTCGAATACATCGTACAAGGAGACCTGCTTCGGCGCGGGGTCCGGTGTTTCTTCGTCGCCGGGATCTTGGGGGGGATTTTCGGGATTCGGTGTTTCGTCTCCTCCCGGGCTTGCGGGTGTGTCTTCGGGGTCGGGGGTCTCCTCGCCGCCGGGGTTTTCAGGTGGATCTTTAGGGGTTGGTGTTTGGTCGTCTCCCGGGCCCTTGGGTGCGTCTTCAGAATCGGGCGTTTCACTTCCCTCGGAGCTTGGAGGGGGGCGTTCAGAGTCCGGCGTTTCATCGTCTCCTGGGTTTTGGGGTGGGCTTTCAGGCGTTGGCGTTTCCTCTCCCCCGTTTTCTTCGCGACCGGAGAACACAAATTTGCTCGGGTGTCCGTCGTCGGCATCTTGCACGTTGGAGGCTGAGCCGGTGACCGATTCTCCGTTGGCAAAATAGACTTCCACGTACATCGCCTCCGGCAATCTGCCGTCCAGATCCGACCACCCGCGGCTCTTGACGCTGCTCAGAGGGGGGAGTCCGCCGTTTCGGAAGTCCAGCGTGGTTCGCCGTGAGCGTCGGCCATCGTTGTTTTCTCTTAGTGCGCGTTGGGGGTTGGCTACAAAAGCTGCGGTCGAGCGAAATCGGTCGAAAGTGGCGGTTTTGGCGTCCACGATCACTTGAACGATGGAAGTGTTCTGGGAGCGGTTTTGAACCGTCAGCACAAAATTGTGCGTGAGACTCGTGGGGTCAAGCGTCACGGTGGCCGCGGGTCGGTTTGGGGCTTCGTTGGCCGTGCGCTCGAAAACGAAAAACATCGCATCTCGCTGTCCAGCGCGAGGACGGTTTTGTGCTTGGCCTCGGAGGATCCGACCATCATCGAAGTGGGCAACGACCGAAAGACGGTCCGGGTCGGGGTCGATATCGCCCCGCCGTTTGGAACGGGCCGTGGCCCCGGGCGCCAAGCCTTCGGCCAAGAAGTCCAAACGAATCTTTTTCGCCCGAACCCCGTCGTTGTTTTTGCCCAGATCTGGGGTCACCGTAAACCGATCGGTGTTGTCCAACCGGTCAAATGAGGCCTTCGGTCCCAGATCCAGTTCAAGCCGAGTGAGGGCTGCGGTCCCGGAATTGTTTCGTACCTTCAAAGAGAACGCACTCCATGGTTCGCTCGGGTCCAGTTCCACCGAGATTCCGTATTGGGTACTCAAAGAACTGTATTCAGACGCCAGCTCTTCTGGTTGGCCGCAGGCGCTAAGCAAGATGGCCGCGGACAAGGCCGTGAACCATAGGGTTACACAGCGGTGAGGAAAAGAGCCTCGAGGTGCTTCGTACATAACAAATCTTTCTTTCATAGGGGTCGTGGTTGGTTAGGGGTGGTGGCGGCACCCGCTGCAAAAGCCAAGCCAGACTTTTGCCCTTGGGATGGGGCTACGAGGGCCTCAAAGGGGTGTCTGAATGACCCGACAACCAGGAACTGGGCGTTCCTACCTGCGAAAAGCGGGTTGCGAGCGAACCTGGGGCTCGCGCCCCTGGGCGAGCGTCTCGATTCTGGTTCGGGGCTCGGCATTTTTTGACACACCTTTGTCCCATGCCGCGATTGCACCCTTTGTCGGGCTCGTGTGCCATCCGAAGAATGTCCTAGAGCGCCGTTTGGAATCCCAACTTGTGGCGGGCCTTGTGGCGCCGTTCGACAAAACTTGAGTGCCCTCAACCGTACTGGTCTCACCGCTCAAAAACCCGCGCGCTGGCGGACTTTTTTGGTCAAAGTTGGTGAAATGCGGGGTCCGGGAACCAACGACGCAAGTCGCCCTGTAGATGCGCCAGGTTTTCGTGGGCAACGAGTACGGTGAGGACCGACTGGGCCTCGGTGGGATCGTTGGTCATGACCGCGCCGCTTTTGACCTTGGTTTGTCCGCCGCGCTCTTCGGTCTTGGGGGGTAAGGCGTGGAGAAGGGCTCGAGCCCACGCCGAAAAACTCGAATAGCCGGTGGCTGCCAGTGACTTTCGAGGCAAGTGGGCCCAGACGCCCGTGGACCGCGGTGCGAGTCGGGCTCGAAGCGCGTGGGCAACGTGTCCCATGGTCCATCGGGGGTTGATCTCCACGATGGGGTGGATTCGTGGTTGGTCCTCGGCATCCGTATATACGAGGATATCGATGCCGGCGGGGCCTCGGTATCCTTCTTTTATCAAGCACTTCTGGGTGTGGCTTGTGATGTCTTTGAACAGCGACATCAGGTTTTTTTGGGGACTCACCTCACTGAGGCCCCGCAGAAGTTGTGCGGGGCACCCCAAGAGCGGTGGTGCGAGGACGTGCCCGAGGTACTGGCCTTTGGGATTTGTGAAAAAGCGCAGCAATCGAAGCTCGTCGTTTTCATCTTCGACCAGAGGGATCACAATGGATAGGTCACGAAAGGCATGAAACCATGGCTCCACCACCAGAGGCCCTTGCCTTCGCAACATTCTCTTTATCCATCGCAGGTCATCTGGGCTGGCCGTGTATCCGGGTAAGAGGCGTTTTCGATGCCGGCCACTGGTGCTGAATGGGGCCTTGATCACCACACTTTCATGACCATGGCCAAGGATGCGTTTTTGCTCTTCAAATACTTCGTCTGTGCTTTGGCATGTCCGGCCTACGGCCCACGGCGGGGTGATAAAGGGCTGATAACGAGGATGTTTGCTGATGAACTCGGCGAGAACGTTCTTCGCCCACGCCTTTGAGAACACCTCATCGTTGTTGAAAGGGGGCACGTCTTTGATGCCGCTGGTTTCGAGCATGCGGGTTGCCGAGTCGGTTTGGGCCCAAGGTCTTAGGGCTCCATGCAATCGGTGCGCCTTTAACCGCTTGGCCAGACCGGACGGGGTGAGAAACTCAGGAAGGACAAAACCCAGTTCTTGAAGCTCGAGAAGAAACTCGGACCTTGGACGGGTTACGCTCAGTACGATGTCGCTGGGTTTGGCCAAAAATGCGAGCAATATGCTGAGGTCTTGGGCCAGCATCTTCACGAGCTTGGAGTCTAGACCCTTTCCGAGTTCTTCTTCGCACCCTGGGTTGAACAAAAAGATGTCAGCGGGTCGACCTTTGGAAGCCGAGAACACCATGAGGTGATCAACAAAGGTTTTGGATAGGCCAACCTTTTGTCTTGCGGGGATACTGAACCGAGGTCCTTTGGCACGCACTGGGGACAACCTGGGACCGAGGAGCTTGGTGTAGCTGTCCCATTCGGACTCGTCCGGTGGCCGCCAACGGTTGAACCAGTGAAGCCCGTGGCGGACGTGTGTGATTTCGTCTTCATACACTTTGCGCAGGATCTTTGCGGTGGAAAGGTCCTCGTGTTCGGTCATCAGGGCTTCGTAGTACAGCGTGTAGTCGAGGTTCGCTTGCTCGAAGGTGAGGCTCATTTGCACAACGAAGTCCATCGGCGTGGCCATGGCACTAAGTCGTTCCCAAAAGAAACCGTTGACGGGAACGTCGCCCACGCCCACGCCCAGGGACTCCATGCGGCGCATGTACATCTTCATGTGGGCTTGTTCTTCACGGAGCGCCTTGGTGATGCCGGTCCGAAACCCTCGCGGAGCTTCGGGGAATTTTAAGAGTGTGAGGGCCATCAGTTCGGTCGCCAGCAGTTCGTGGTTCATGAAAAAGTGAAGCGCTATGCCGCGTGACTCGGGTGACGCCAGCTGGTGGGCGGTCGGAAAAACCGTGGCTCTTTGATGGGGCGTTCTACAGAGGCGCAGTTTGGAGGGCCTCCCTGGAAGGGTGGGAAGATGGATTGTGGGGGACCTTGTGGTGTCCGTTAGGTTGGGCGGCGAACACAGCTTGTCTTCGAGGGTGTCGCCAAGAAGAATCGTTTTTGCCCACTCATGAAGGTTCATGGCAGGTAAAAAGTGATTCTCGCGGGGTGATCCCGGTTTCGGTTTTGCCAGTGTTCTTGAGGGCTCGTTGCTTCGCCTGTTTGCATGTCAGGCGTCTCGGATTCAACTGGGAAGCGTACTGGGCATCACAAAAGGGGTCGTCAGAAGAAAGGGTGCGATTTCGGCATCAAAGCTTGAACCGTCACTTCGGAACATTTGGTAGCTTCCGTTCATGGTACCCCAGGGCGTTTTGAGGATGCAGCCCGAGGTGTACCGAAAACGTTGCTGGGGCTTAAGAACCGGCTGCTCGCCCACCACGCCTTCGCCTCGGACCTCTTGGGTAACTCCGGAGGCGTCGGTGATGATCCAGTGCCGGGAGCGCAGTTGTGCTGCCTTTTCACCTTCGTTGGCGATGGTAACCGTATAGCTGAAGGCAAACCGGTTTCGCGCGGGGATAGATTGATGTGCCACGTAGGACGAAACAACTTGAACGCGAATGCCCTCGGTGATGGTGGAAGACATAAGACTGCGCCTAGACGTTGACCGCATTCGGCGACCCGCTCGGCGAAGACGCGGGTGTACCCACCACGCCTTGGCCGAGTGCGGGCGCTGAACACAAGGAGGGGGTCACCAGCCGCCTTCGTCGGTGTCTGGCTGCTCGGCGGGCGCGCTGCTGGGCTGAGCGGGGCTTGTGGCCGAACCGGCGGTGCCCGTGTCGGACTTTTTGGCAGGGCAGCCCGCGAAAACCCACGCGAGGCCCATGATCAGCAGTAACGATCGAATGTTCATCTGTTCTCCTTCCCGAAGTCGGGGACCATAGGTCGAGCCCTTGATCGGCACAAGGGATTTCCGCCGGTCGTTCCGGAAAACCCGAGGGCGCGGTTTGATGCCCGTCGTCCCGGAAAGGAGGCGCGGCGCACGTTTGTTCTGAGCAACGCCTTCGGCAGCAAGATTGCGGGGCAAAGCCAAAGGGCGTGAACTTGAAGGGCCACGGCCTTGGGAAATTTTTGGCTATGGATGGAGTGCAAGGCTGACGCCCGCCTCAGAATGTTTACGCTCGACCACCAAAGCCGGGCAACCATCAACGGCTACGAAACCGACGCCGTGCCGGCCGCGTCTCGGAGGGCTCAAAGCTCGAGTAAGCTGTCTTTGGAGGCGTGCACGAACTCCTTGTCGCATGGATATCGGCCCAACTTGCGCTGCCGGTCACCAGAACCTGTTGCGGCTTCGGACTCCACCGAGCGTACGTGGGGCCACTTTGAGCCACAATTTTGCCCTCAACATCCTTCAAGGGCGCAATAGGATGCAATTTACCCTTAGTAAAACCCAGATGTTGGCGGATTAGATAATATTAAGTATGTAATCCGCCGTAATCTAGAAGATTTCTCGGCGGATTAGGAGAAGTTTTTGTTATAATCCGCCGGTCATGGAGGACCGCTTTGTTGGACGGACCCGGGAAGTCAAGCTTCTCAGGCAGCGGAGCGCATTGGGAAGTTCTACGATAACGGCCCTCTACGGGCGCCGGCGGATAGGCAAGACTCGACTCGTCGACGAAGCATTTACCGACCGGCCCGTTCTCAAGTTTGAGGGCCTGGAAGATCACTCCGAGCAGCAACAACGTGAGCAATTCGCATTGACATTGGCCGAGTACTCAAAGAACCCACAATATCGTTTGTTGCGCACCGATTCTTGGATTCCCCTTTTGGTCGCTCTATCGGAATATCTGAAACACGAACCATGCGTTGTTTTTTTCGATGAGTTTCAGTGGCTTGCGGCAGAACAAACAAAATTGGTTAGCGAACTGAAGTTCGTTTGGGACAACCACTTTCAAAAAAACAACCGTGTACACCTCATCATTTGTGGCTCAGTGTCTTCATTTATTGTCAAGAAAGTCGTCCGATCGAAAGCACTTTACGGCCGAATTGATACGTTTCTCGAACTTCAGGCGCTCAGCTTGCCGCTTGTGTTTAAGGATTTCTATGGAACGCAGCTGCGTACTATGCAAATACTGGACTACTATTTGGCTGTGGGGGGGATTCCCAAGTACTTGCAGCTCTTTGATCCAAACTTATCGAGTCAACTCAATCTCAAGCATTTGTGTTTCTCTCCGTCGGGGTACCTCTTCTGTGAAATTGATCGGCTTTTTGTGAGTCACTTCGGTAGAAACCGAGTCTACCGAGACATTGTTCAGGCGCTTGCTCACGTTGCGTACGCCCAAGTCAAAGATATCCAGAAGGCCACAAAGATGAGTTCAGGAGGGCGGCTTACGGAGTACCTCGAGGAGCTGGAGCTCGCCGCTCTCATTGAAAGCTACACGCCACTTCATAAGCCGAACTCAAACTATCTCAAGCGATACCGCATCAAGGATCCGTTTTTGCGCTTTTATTTTCGATTCATCGGACCGAAATTTCGATTGCTTGCTCAAACCGGTGAGCAACTCACTTTCGCTCAGGTCATAAAAGATCAGCAGTATGCGGTTTGGAAGGGCTTAGCATTCGAGCAAGCCTGTCGAGATCATCATGCCCTGATCGCACAGAGACTTGGTTTTTCTGGTGTACAATATATGGCGGGAAGTTGGTTTAAAAAAAAGGATCAGCAAAGTGGAGTCCAGATCGATCTTCTATTTGACCGAGCCGACCACGTTATGACTCTTTGTGAAGTAAAGTATCGGAAAGACTTTGACCCCAGTCTGTTCGATGCGTTCGAAGATAAGGCGGAGCGCCTCTATAAAGAGGCGAAGCCCAGCGCGGTTCAAAAAGTCCTAGTGACCGTCTACGCCCCATCGGCAAGTTTCCTGGCAAAAGGGCATCTGGATCGTGTCTTGACTCTGGATGAACTGGTCGGTTCAGCTCTGGACCACTAAGCTTTGGTCGCCGGTCAGGTCGATTTTCTTCCACACGCCTGACTGAAAGCGAACAGCGAGCAGCGTTCCTTGAACAGCAAGATAACCCACGACGCAAAACATGGCCGCGCGGTAGCCGCCGTCATAGTACCTCACAAAAATGAATGCGGAGGGAATGAAGACCAACCACGCCACAACAAGCCTCGCCCACAGGATGAAAGCGGTGTCTCCGGCGGCGCGCAGGGCTTCGCCAAGCGTCATGGACAGGGCGTCGAAGAGTTGCCATGCGGCGCTGATGGCCAAAAGGGTAGTTCCGATTTCGACCACGCTGGACGGCCCTTCCGCGCCAGGGGTGGTGAACCAACGCATCAACGGCGCTGGCAAGAGGAGATAGACCAATCCGACTGAGCACTGCCAGACGAGTGCGATGCCGAGTGTTCGCCCGACCACCTTTTTTACTTCGTTGAGCTGTTTGCTTCCGATGGCCTGCGCGGCGAGGATCGCGCCTGCGGAGGTGAGGCCAAAGGCGGGCATAAAGGAGACGGAGTTGATATTGATCACAACCATCATGGCCGCGAGCACCGCGGTTCCGAGGTCGGCTACGACCACGTTGATGAAGAGGATGAATGCCGAGAATTCCAAAAACCAGCTCACGCCGTGGGGTACACCGAATCGGAGCATTCGGAGGAATTCTTGCAGACGTAGGTTGCGTGGTTTGCAGGAGTCTTCGGGAATGGAGAAACCAGAGGCAAAAAAGATGACCAGGACCAAGAGGCCGAGCCAGCTGGCGACAACGCTGGCCAGGGCGGCCCCGAATACGCCGAGTGGTGGCGCGCCCCAGTGTCCATAGATCAGGACCCAATTGAGGCCAATGTTGGCCACCATCGAAACGATGCCTGCGATCATATGAAGTCGTGTATTGCCGATGCCGCCATACCAGTTTCCCAGTGCTTCTGTGGCGACGATGGCACCGACCGCAAACACGCGGGTCTGAAGATAAACGGTCATGAAACCCTGGACGTCCTCCTCGTAGCCGACGAACGAGAGCAAGGGTTCAATGGCGGGGATGGACGCAATAGAAACGCACATGGTCACGCCCGCCAAGATCAGCGCATACCAAGCATAACGAATGGCTGTTGCTGTTCGTCCTTGACCAAAGAGTTGGGCGGCAAAGCTCTGCGCAATGAAAACGATTCCCATCGGAAGGATTGTGACGGCATGGATGTTGATTGAGCTCGTGGTGACGGCAGCGAGGGGGGCTTCGCCGAGCGGCGCGCTCATGAGGGCGTCGCAAAAGCCGATGACCGCTTGAGAGGAACGGGCGAGGACCACAGGCCACGCAAGTTCGAGGAGGCTTTGAAAGCCAAAGCGGAGTTCCGTGTGGGTCTCGGACATTCGGCCGACATACCTCGCCTCTGGTTCCCGAAGCCAGATGGTTTCGCCGCTTCCTGGGATGCGGACGGGGATAGGGCCGATGTTTTCGGGGGCCCCTTATCGGTGTGGATCTTTTTTGAGATTTGCTCTCGATCTTAGCCACGAGATGAGGCTTTGGACTTCACTGGTGGTCGATGGGCCAGGCACGGTCACTGAAAGGATCTTGGCTGAACCGTGTTCAATGGCGTTCAGGACCAACACGCCGCTCGGCGTCCAGGTTCGGCGACCCTGCACCAGCTGGCTCACCAGGACCCGCGGGTGCGGAGCGGGCTGGCTGGTGGTCGATGGTTTGGCGTGCTTGGCGTTCATGGGGCTTGCTTCCTTCGCGAGGAGGGTATTCAAGTGGCGTGCCAGGTCTCGAGCACTCATGATCTGCCGTCCGATGTGGCGAACGAGCATCAGGCCGTGGTTTTGGTTTCACAGATTTCTGAGGTGGGTTCATCCGCCTTGTCATTCGTCTGCCCTTGCGGTTTTACTCTTCGGCGCGCTCGAGTGCGGGGTTGCTAGGGTAATCATGGCCAGCACGGCAAAAACCGTTTTCCTTTTGGGGGTGATGACCGGCCTTTTGTTGTTGGTTGGGGCCTTTGCGGGCGGACGCAACGGACTGGTGCTGTCTTTGGCGGTTTCGGTGGGCATGAATCTTGTCGTCTGGTTCTTTTCGGACTCGATGGTGATTCGCTCCACCGGTGCCGTTCCGGTCGAGCCGGGGGAGCTCGACTGGCTCCTCGACGAGGTGCAAACGCTGGCCCAAAAGGCCAGTATTCCTACCCCGAGGCTGTACTGGATACCACATGAGCCGAGTCCCAACGCGTTTGCGACCGGAAGAAATCCGGGCAAAGGGTTGGTTGCGGTCACCCGAGGTTTGGTTGAGCAGTTGGATCGCCGCGAGGTTCGAGGTGTATTGGCCCACGAGTTGGGTCATATCAAACACCGTGACACGCTGGTCTCTACGGTCGCCGCGTCGATGGCCGGCGCGGTTTCTTACTTCGCGATGGCGGCGCGTTACGGGCGTAACCGACGCGCAAATCCCTTGGTTTTGGTGGTCTTGAGTCTGCTGGCGCCGCTGTCTGCAACCCTCATCCGGCTTGGGATCTCCCGCACACGCGAGTATAAAGCGGATCGCCGTGCCGCAGATCTGACTGGGGACGCAGAGGGGCTGGCGCTTGCCCTTGAGGGGTTGTCGCGGGGGGTTCAGGCGCGGCCTATGCAAAACGATCGGGCCCGTTCGGTGCACTTTGTGGTGCACGGTTTTGTGGGGGGGCTTTCTCGGCTTTTTTCTACCCATCCACCGATCGCGGAACGCGTCCGTCGCCTTCGAAGCTATGAGCCGCATCCGAGCCCTTAAACACGAACTTGTGCGTTGCGGTTTAAGGTGGGTTTTTTGCGGGCTCCGTGAGCCGCCTCCCTGCTGTGGGTTCTTCGAGGGCCTCTTTTGCGTGCGGGCGCGTGACCGAATCACAAAAAGTGATTGCTTGGTTCTGGTTTGGGGCATAATGGGTCTCTTCAGATCGAGGCGCTTCCATGGAAGGCCCCCGCGGTTTGGCCTCTGTGAAGCCAAAGGTGGGGTCGTATTCCGAGCGGCCTCCACCGTGTGAAATTGTCATGTGCGGAATCGCTGGAGTGATGCAGAAACGCGGCGAGCCCGCGTCGACAGAAATTCTGGATGGCATGGTCGCTCGCCTTCACCATCGGGGGCCCGATGGAAGGGGGGTGCGTACCTTCGGTTCGGTGGCGCTTGGGCACGCTCGCCTCAAGGTCATTGACCTGAGCGACGCAGCGGCTCAGCCCATGTCGAACTTTCGCCAAGACCTGTGGGTGACTTTTAACGGCGAAATATACAACTTTCGGGAGTTGCGCAAAGAGCTTGCGTCTCGCGGTTTTCGGTTTCAGACCCGAAGCGACACCGAGGTTATTTTGGCCCTGTACGAGGCGGGAGGCCTCGATGCCCTCAAGCGCCTAGACGGCATGTTCGCCTTTGCGATTTGGGATCAGCGGCGGCGCAAGTTCACCTTGGGCCGTGATCGCACTGGAAAGAAGCCCCTTTTTTACTACGAAAAGGATGGTCTTTTTGTCTTCGGCAGCGAGATGAAGGCCGTTTTGGCCCATCCAGCCGTGGATCGGTCCAGGTTCGAAGCGGCGATACCGATGTTTCTTCGCCACGGATATGTCCCCACGCCTTACACCATTTACACGCACATTCGGAAATTGCCTCCTGCGACTTTTCTTGAGGTCACCGAGGACGGTGCTGCCACCCAAACTCGGTATTGGGATTTGCCGCGACCCAGTTTGAGCCCGGAGTCTTCAGGCTGCTTGCGCCGCGCGAAGCAAGAGCTACGCGGCCACTTCATCAGGGCCGTCGAACGTCGTCTGGTGTCCGATGTTCCTCTGGGTGTTTTTCTGTCCGGAGGGATCGACAGTACCCTGGTGGCGGGTGTGATGCGACGTGAACTTCAAGTGCCCACCCGCACCTTTTCTGTTGGTTTTGACGGCGACGCCCGTTTTGACGAGAGTCAGATTGCAAAGAAAGTGGCTCGCTGGTTAGGGGCTGACCACACCGAGTTTCGGGTAGGGGCCAACCAGTTCCAGGTCCTCGAGAAACTTGTTTCGCACTACGAGGAGCCCTACGCGGATGCGAGCGCCATCCCGAGTTTTCTTTTGAGTCAGCTCGCTCGGGACGAAGTCACGGTGGTTTTGACGGGGGACGGTGGCGACGAAGTGTTTGCCGGTTATCCGCGGTTTGCCTGGACGGCCATGGCGGATCGTATCCCGCCTTTGGTGAGGGCCGAGCTCGGCAAATTGGATGCAGCTATCCCTGAGTGGGAGCCGTATGATGGGCGCTTGGGCAAGCTTCGGCGTTTTGCGCGGAGGGCGGCGCTCGACACCATGGGCCGGCTGGATAGTTGGGTATCTTGCTTCCGGCAGGACGAGCTCGAGAAATTGTGGCGTGGTCCCTTGCCGTCCCGGCCGCTGCGTTTCGCGGATATCGCGTTGGCAGGGCCTCAAGACGACGACGTGATCAACAGTCTGCTGCGATACAACCTCGACTCCTACTTACTCGACGATCTCAACGTCAAAATGGATCGAGCATCGATGGCGGTGAGCCTCGAGACCCGGGCTCCTTTTTTGGATACCGCGCTGATGGAGTTCGCCTTCGGTCTACCGGGTCGATACAAGATCCGAGGTCGCGATACGAAGTGGGTATTGCAAGAAGCGTTTCGAGATTTGTTGCCCCGGTATGTGACTCATCGAAAAAAGATGGGATTTGGTGTTCCCTTGGGCACATGGTTTCGTGGGGACCAACGCGCGTATCTCGCGGAGCGGATTCGTCCCCGAAGCGCAAAGATCTACGACTACGTTGAGTATGACTTCGTGCGGCAGATTATTGAAGAGCACGAAGCGTGTCATCGTGATTGGGGCATGTCACTGACCTGTCTTTTGTCTTTGGAGCTGTGGCTTCAGGCACCACCCGTTCAGGCTGCGCGAGGGTTCAAAGAGCCGGCGACGTCGGTCCCGGACATCGCATCGGCACGCTGTTGAGGCCCCTGAGGCTCTATAGGCCTTGGCTCACTTGGATCGCATCCGAACGACGCCGTTGGGTTTGATTTGGGTAGCCGCTTTGAGCGGCCTCTCTATCCTGAAAAGTCCCGACTTTGCAGGGAACGACGTCACTCCGGTGGCGGCGGGGTGGTTGCGCTTGAGGGATTTTTTTTGCGGAGCTTGGCGACGACTGGGGTAAGAAGGAGAGCGGCGCCGATACGGAATGGCTTTGTGAGTTGGGTGGCGATGTACGCCGCCCCGAAGGTGCCGGCGTGGCCGCTTACACCCTCAACCGCAAATCCGGTTTTGATTGCGGCGACAAATCCCAAAAACACGACAATGAAAATCACAAAGTAGACAAAAATGGCGACCGGGCCGTACTCCGTGAGTAGTTTTGTCAACTTTTCTTTCATATGCAGTTTTTAGGATTTCGCGTAAATGGCGAAAGCGACGCCTTGAGGATCCACGCACTGGGCTATTTTTCCGCCTCCCGGGACCTCCATCGGGCCGTTTAGAATCTTGCCATTCTTAGATTTGATGCGCTCGATGGTCGTGTCCACGTTGTCCACGGTAATGTAGTAGAGCCAGGATGGTGGAATATTCTGTACTTTGGCAACATTGCACATGCCTCCAATCGAGTTTCCTCCGCTGCTTTTGTCCTGGTACATCCAGTAGGTTCCCATGGGTCCCATGTCCATCGATGTGGTGGGTTCCCAGTCAAACAGGGCCTGATAGAAGGTCCATGCTTTTTCGTAGTCGGTGGTGTTCAGCTCATGCCAGCTGAACATACCCGGTTGCTCCCGGTCCGGTAGATCGACCTCAGATTCGGCTCGGAAGGCCGCAAACACGGCGCCCTGCGGATCTTGGATCACGCAAAAGCGTCCGACCTTGGGGATGTCCATGGACTTGAGGACCTTTCCACCCAGCTCTTCGGCCTTTTTGCCCGTGGCATCCACGTCCGGCGTTGCGATATACGCAATCCAGTGCGGTGGTGCGCCCATAGCCTTCGCTTCATCGGGGAGGAGCAAGACCCCTCCAACCGGTTTGTTGCCTACGGTCCACATGGTGTACGGCTTTTCACCCTCTTCCCAGTCCATGAGTTTCCAGCCGATGATCTCGGTGTAGAAGGTCTTGGCGGCTTCGACATCGGAGGTCATGAGTTCGTACCAAGTGTGTTGCCCTTGAGATGCGGTCATAGTTGTGAATCCCCTTTCGTTGTCTGGGTTTTGCCCCGCATGAGGCTACAGGCCGCATCCTGCCGACGCCACCGAAAAGCGTGGGGGTGGGGGTAAGGACACCCGAACATCGTCTTCCTCGCAAAAGAGGGTTTCCGAGCGGGGTTGTTTGAACGGCGAGCGGTGTGCGGATTATGCCTCGGCTCGCTTGCGTCGCATACGAACGAACGGTCTTGTTTGCCGCGAGCCGAGGGATTAGGCCCCATGGGTATGCGCCATGATGAGATTCCAGATGGTACCGATGGTCCTCGTCGCTTGGGGGTTGGCGGCTTGAAGTGGGCTTTTGTCGCCACGTTCTCGGCCCTCTTTTTGTTACAGCTTTGGGCGTTTCTTTCCTACCGGATCGATTCGCGACAGCTTGAAGGGGCCGCGGCGACACTGACTCAGGGGACCAAGACGGAGCGCGAAAAGCTGGGGAAGATTGTGGACTTTGTAGCCTTTGGGGTTGCGAACCCTCCGGTGCTTCCGGATGGCTACTTCTTCCATCCTGTGTTTCGGATGCTGAAGCCGACGGCCTTGCAGGTGGTGGATGCCGGTGGAGACTGCGCGTACAAGGCTCGGGCGGCCATCGTCTTACTCGATAAGCTGGGCATCCATGCTACCAAGCTTGCGCTCTACGACAAACACGGAAAACCACAACATGCCGTGGCCTTGGCCGATACCGCCCAAGGAAAATACGTTGTTGATCTGCTCTACGGTTTCATCTTTGAAAACGAAGATGGATCGCCCACCTCCTTGTCCAGCCTTGAAGCCAATCCCCAAGTTCTTCACGAAGCCTTGGACCGCTTTCAAAGCGCGGGCCATCCGAGGGCCGCGCTGTATCCCGTAGAACGTTACACCTACGCCAAGGTCAGGACCATCAATTGGCACAAAAACGGCGCTTTGGCATTCTTGTACGGTGGGCTAACGATGTTGTTGGGGCAGGACCGCGTGGACAGCTGGCCGCGTCCCTATCTGGTGGAAGAGCCTGCGCTCATGGTTATTGTTGGGGCGCTGTTGCTTCAGGTTGCCTTGGTGCTCGGTGCGCTCGTGCCTTGGTTCTTTCGCGTCCGACGGAGGCGACGGGTTCTTGAAACCGAGACCAGCGCACAAGATAGCCTGGCCTAAGGGACTCTATAACTCCCAAGCTCACCTGCGTTGATCCGAACCGTTTGCGCGGTCGGCGTGAGCGGAGGAGCTGTGGGATCAAAAGCTCCGTTTTGCGTTACCAAGGGCAGGCGGCCCGGCACTTGCGAACGCGATCTTCGCAATTGTCGCGACCGTCTTCATTGCACCGCTTGAGCTCTGCCCGACAGCGGTCATAACATTCATCCCGGGTTTCAACCGGAGCAGCCGTCCCGAGGAGAAGCACAGATCCAAATGTAACGACTAAAGTGGCCACTTTTTTCTTGTTGAAGCGTTTCATCATCACCCCCAAAGCTGGTCGTTACCGCGCCGTGAAACCGTGCCGTATCAAATCATTGACGATCCTATGTTCCCATCAATGCCGGGGTCGATTCAAGTATGGTATTTGGGCACACCCTCGCCAGGCATCAGCCGAAAGTACATGGCGCTGCAAGGGTTTGGGCGAGTTTTGTGCGAAAGTCGCTTCTCGGGACGGCTTTGGCGCCGAAGCGCTTCCAGTGCTCGGTTGGGTAGCGGCAGTCTATGACCGAAAAGCCCTGTGCTTTGAGGTGTTTGTGGAGGTGGACCATCGCCACCTTGCTCGCTTGGTCTTCGCGGTGGAACATGCTGTCCAGGGCAAAATAACTGCCTATGGCCAGGCCGTAGCCTCCCCCGACCAGTTTGTTTTCCCGCCAGGCTTCGACGCTGTGGGCGATGCCCATTTGATGAAGGGAAAGGTAGGTCTGGATGATCGGCTCTATGAGCCACGTGCGCTTTCGGTCGGCGCATCCCCGCATCACGCCTTCGAAGTCCTTGTTGAGGCTGAGCGTAAAATGTCCTTTGGCGACGTAAGACTTGAGACGTTTCGAGATGTGGAAGTCGTCGATGGCAATCAGACCACGAGGATCGGGGTCTTCCCATAAGAGCGTTCCCTTGCTCGTGCCCATCACGAAGAGGCCGACGCAGGTGCTTCGGACCACCAGCTCCGGCGTGAGGCCCTGCTCCGCAATCAGCAAGCGAAGAGCGTGCTCTGGCCCTCCCGGTAGCCACCTTGCTGGCCAGGCGAGGGCCCGGTGGGTTCGGCGGACGACACCCGGCCATTTCGCTTGGATCGTTTGTTGTACCCGCCTTCGAAGCACCGATTTCACGTGCTCAGGGATACCACGCAGCTTCGAAACCGTCAGCCCCCCTACCACGGAAGGCGCCCGCCGAGGCCGGCGAGGTAGCTCGTGGTTGCGGGTTCTTCGGTGGGTCGGTGCCTTCTTCCGAAATGTTGAAACACGCTTTTGAGGTGGAGCCACTTGAGAAGCCATAGTTCGAGGCCGATGGCAAAATCCTTGACGGTGCCATCAAGAAGGGGGGCCCAGCGGCCCGTAAGTACAATTTGGGTGTCACGCCGCTTGAGAAGGTCGATGCCCAAAGCGGGGCCGATGGCTTTGCGGGTGACGTCTTCAGGAGAGGCCGTTCGTACGCGATAGTGGGCAAAAAGCCCCAAAGCGAATTGATGAAACCACAGGCGAATCATCGGTTGGGCCTCCAGGATTGAAATGCTGCCCGAGGCCCGAAGGATGCGTCCCAAAGCGCTGAGCTCCATGCCGACGATTCGCGTATTGCGTGGCGCATAAAAGTCGTACCACTGCTTTAGGCTGAGTTCGGCCCCAAAACTTGCGTGGCCCTCGGCACCGAATCTCAGACCGCCGGTCAGGCCCGTGACTTGTACAAAACCTCGCACCGGCGAGCGGCCCTCCGTCTGTTGGTCGTCGGTGTCGCGGTAGTGCAGCAGCGTGGGCAACCCGTAGCCGGACACAAATCCGATGCCTGCTCCGGTGAGTACGTCAGTGGCCCAGTGATTGTCCGTGGCCACTCGTAAGACACTCGAGCCCGCCGCTGCCACCAACGCCCCAGCGCACGCAAGCATATCAGCGGTCGGATGCCCAAAGAGTGGAAGGTTCTCATGATGGGCGCAGACGAGGCCCGCTCCGGCGAATGCGGCGGCCGAATGGCCGCTGATGAAACTGCGTAGCCCACCTTTGGGGCGGCATGAAAAGTCTCCGCTGGGGCAGCGTGCGATCGCAGGTCGGACCCGGCCGATGAGGTTTTTAGTCAGCGCAACGATGCTGGCGGTTGCAGCCAGCGCCTCCAGATTCATAAGGCTGAGTTGCCACGCGAGATCGGGATTGTCGTCTGAGAGCCACGCGGCTAGGCCGGCGTCGACTAAAAAGGGGAAGGCGATCAGTCCGTTTTGGAGCTGGTCGCTGACGTGCGAAAGGGTGGTTCGCGTTCCCTCGTTTTCGACTCTGAGGACATCACGCACCGCGTCGTCAAAGAGAATGCCCTGTTTCCAGGTTCCGGGCGGGGAGGGGACAATGACCCGCGAGGCCAGCGCGCTGGCGAACAAGGTGATGGTTGCCGCGTACTCTGTCCCTCTAAATCGCGGCCAAGCGTGCTTCCACTGAAGTCGATGCGTTTTGCTGAGAAGACTGCCGACGGTGTGGTCTTCGAAGGCTTGGGCCGGTGCTGACGGGACCGGTGCGAAAGCGCTGATCTTTTTTAACAGAGATGGTGTTTTTGGGCCTTGCGTTGGGGTTACGGACAGCGTCGCAAGCACAAACTGGCTGAGGAGGTGATTCGTTAGCGACACAAGCGAGCCAAGGGGTGATTAAACAGAAACGCGGAAGTCCGGATCCAGGCACGATGCGGCATGGGACCCTCTGGTGCCGGCTCACGTACTTCCGTGTACGCCCCACGGGCTCCTCCTCGGGCCCGGCTTTGCCGAGCACCTGGCTTCGAACTGGTGCGTTCCTGTTTAGAATGGCCAATACCAACCCAATTGGGCGATGTGGGCAGGGCCGTAGGCGTTGTCTTGGTCCAGATACGCATACGACGGCTCAAGGGAGGACTCCGCAAAGGTTGACAAGAATGTCTCGCGAAGAAAGGACAGAGTCCAGCGGATTTGTAGCCCGTAAAAACGGCTATCAAAGGCGGCCAACTTGGGGTCGCTCGTTCGAAAACCCGACTCAAAACGAACCCCATCTTGGGTGTGCCACCGAAACTGAGGCGCAATCTCCACGCCGGGCCAGAGCCATTGGTGAATCTCCACGGCGACCGAGTGGGCGTGAAGGTTCCAGGTGTCGATATAGAATCGGTATTCCAGACGAACGGAGGTTCGACTCGGTTCGTGTCGGTACGCGCCAAAGATCGCGGTGGCGTATCGATTGCGACTTCGGGGGTGCACTTCATTTCGGTAGGGGTTTTCTTGGTATCCTCGGACGATTTGCGCTTCAAAGGAAGCACCCAGGACGACATTCCTCCGCACAATTTGGCTGAGGTCCAGGCCCACGAGCGTCGTGCTCAGCTTGTCTTCGAAGGCTCGTACTTCGCGCTGGCGAATTTGGTCGCGCTGGTGTTGCCCCCTGAGCGTAACCACGGTTCCCATGGGCTCAAGCTCTAGGGCGAGCGATAGCCCGAGCGCGGCCGATTGGTAGTCAGGCTCCTTGCTGTACCTTAATACCAGTCCGGGTTTGAAAAGGTCGAGTGCACCCCATTGGCCGCGGGCCGTCAGTTCTTGGCGGTACTCCTGGAACACTTCGTCTACCGCGGTTACGGCGCTCGAGGCCGACGTGATTTGGTCCACGAGGTAGCTCAGCTCAAATTCGGAGTTCTGAGGCAGGTCTTTGGAGATTCGGACCATGGGCGCAAGAACGCGGGTGCTTCGTTCCTTGTAGTAGTTGCCCCAGACCGTGACGGCATCTTCGCCGTCGGCACCGGATGAAGCAAACAGCAAGCTGGTGGTCAAGACAAGGCGAAGACATGGGATGCGCTTTTTGACAGCGCCCGGTCCAAGAGCAAGGCGGGCGCGGACCTTGTACCGTGTGTACCCCACGCGTTGTCTCGTTATTCGGAGTGCGCGGCGAGCCATACCAACGGCCTGAGCATGAGCCGCGTCATCGCTTGAAGATGCGGGTGGCCCTTGATAAACCGGGCCAAGGAGGGGCTTAGTCGGTAGTATGCCTCAACCAGTTCTCGCCCGACGGGATGAGGCATCAAAACGCGGTCACGGAATCTTCTGAGCGTTCGAACTTGGTTCGCGTCACCTGATCCGTAGGCTGCGGTTGCAATAAAGCAGGCGTCCACTGTCTGGAAATTTCGAACTTGGGTTCGGGTTTGAATGTTGGAAATGAGAGCGCCGCGATCGCAGGGGTTAAGAGCCCGTATGGCGACCGTGTACGGCGTATCGGCGCGAAGGCCATCCAGTTGGACACGCACCTTTTGTTGTTCGGGCCCGACGTTGACCAAGGGGCCGGGGACAGCCCGCTGGAAGGCTTCTTCGGTGTCGAGTGGAACGAAGTTTGAACGGTAGCGGACTTCGTAGTCGAGGACGTGGGGTCGATGGGTCTGGGTGAGCTCGAAGCTGAGGGCGACGAAGTTGTGCTGGGCCTCCATCACTTCAATGGAGCCCGCGTCGGATGCGCAGGCTGAATCCAGTCGGAATGCCGCTTGGAGGCGATAGGGTGGGGCCCCATCGGTGAGGCGCAATCGGCGGGCGCCGCTCTCGGGGACGTCGGTGGTGATGGTGGCGTCGGGGGGTCGAAGGTGGCCGTCAGAACCGTCTTCAGAGCCATAGCCGACGTAGTCCGTGCTTTGGGCTCGGAATTCTTGGTCACCCACGACGACCGGAACCATCCACACCGTCGAGGGCTGTCCGGCGCTTGGTACCCCGTAGTCAGGGAGCGCTTGGTCCACGAAAAAATCTCCGTCGTAGTGGTCGTTGGTGTCAAACTCCGCGTTGGCTTCGAGCCACACCGTATAGGGCCCATCCGGTAGGTGGCTCGGTAGCGCGAACGAGGTTCGGTAGACCTGGTTCCCCGGTGGCGTCGCCCGGGTCACCGCGTCCAGGTCGTTCATGCGTTCCATGTTGGCCACACCGCTCCAGTCTCGAGAGGGTGCTGGCTGGACGATGTCGTTTCTCGGTGGGTAAAGCGAATGTTCGGAAACACGCTCTTTAAGGGCTCGGCACAGCTCGTTGCCGGTAGGATCGATGAGCCTTAGGGGAATGCCTTTGTCAGAATTGAACCGTGAAGTGGGGCAAGTGATGGTGTCCACCTTGTTTTCTGCGGGGCTTGTGGGGCGACAATAAAACGGCTCGTTTGAGCTTTCGATTTCGTGCCATCCGAGCGCGTCTTCGTCGCAGTCCTGGAAAACGATGCGATCGTAGTGTTTGCCGCGGCGATGGGCCCACACGGGGAGAACCATTTCGCGCCGACCATAGGGCCAATGATGTCCGCTGCCGAAGTCGGCCCGACCGGGTCGGTTGCCGAGTCCAAAGGTGCCCACGGCGCGGGTGACCAAGATGGTCTGAACAAACCGACCTTCTTGGTCTTCGAGCCAAAGGGCCAACTGAAGTTCAGGTGAAGGCCGAAAGACGATATCCAGGATGCGTGCCTGCCTGTCGCTGGCCTGCGATGCAAGACAAACAAACACCCAAGTCGTCAAAAACATTAGGGAAAGTCTAGCTTTTAGCCAAGGAATGCAAACCGGTCAAGTCGATGGCCCGGTTTTACACCTAGGGTTGTGAGCCCCAGAGCTTCCAGGAACCGGTCGAGTCCTGTATATCCTCGCCCAGACTTGGGAAGCACGGCCCAAAGCGAACGGCTTGTTTCGGGCTTCGATTCACTCGGCATGAACCCTATGGCGACGGCAGACCCCGAGGGATCGGATCAGCGAGCTTTGCGTGCACACGTCTTTTCGGGTGCCGTGGGTTTGCGTGCGCTCGAGCGAGATTGGCGGACGCTGACTTCAACCATCGAAGGGCTCCGGTTTTTTCATGGGTACGAGTGGTACGAAAGCTACATCGATAACCTGGAAGCCTCGCCGGACTCGGTCCATTTTGTGCTGCTCAAAGATAAGGACCGGCCCGTGGCTGTGTTCCCTCTGCGTTATACGGTGAACCGCACGGTCCGATCTTTGGTTCGCGTTTGGGAGTTCCCGCGACACGCCCACACCGATTTGTCGGACTTCATTTTTGCGAAGACCCGAGAAAACCGACATTTGCTGGCCGAGCTGGTGGCTGTTCTTAACCGCGATATCAACAAGCCATGGGACTTGATTTCGCTCAAGGGGGTTTTGGCGGACTCGGCCGCCCGTTTTGCCCTTCAGTACTTCGATCACCCGATGTCCGAGGCGCAAAAGTACAGCACCAGCAAGTACATTCACTGCAATGGACCCTACGAGACGGTGATCCTTGGGCGGATGAGCCCAAAGCTGAGAAAGAATGTGCTTCGCAAAGAAAGAAAGTGCCGCCGCATGGGGACGATCACTTTCGACTTTGTGGCCGAGCAAAAAGCGCTCCAGGCGGCCTTCAGCACTTTCTTAGATGTGGAGGCGGCGGGTTGGAAAGGGCAGCACGGGACTCGCACGGCCATCAAGTTTGAGCCCCGAGTCGAAGCCTTTTATCGTCAGCTGATCGATACGTTTTCGAAAGTAGGTGGCTGCCGTCTCAACCTGATGCGCCTCGATGGGAAATGTATCGCGGGTCAGTTTGGTCTGGTTGTGGATGATACGCAGTATCTCTTAAAAATCGGGTACGACGAAGCTTTTAAGTCCGTGGGGCCAGGCGGACTGCTTTTGGGCGAGCTGTTGCGCCGGTCATGTGCTGACGAAAGCATTGCGCCCAAGGTGAGCTTTGTGACTGGAGCCAGCTGGAACGACGATTGGGCGCCTAAGTCTTTCGATGTCTATCATCATCGCATTTTTAACTCTACGGTTGTCGGGCGTTCGGCATGCCTCCTTGAGAAGCTGAAGCCGCACCTCGACCAATCGGTTAGTTTTCTTCTGAAGTCCCGCCTGGGTGATCGCCTGGTGGGCCGGGGCAAGTCATAAGCTTATGAACATTTTAGGACTCAACTATTTCTACCACGATTCAACCGCCTGCATTGTTTCCGACGGTAAGCTCATCGCTGCGATTGAAGAGGAGCGGCTTACCCGCCGAAAACATACCACTGAGTTTCCTAAGCTTGCCGCCAAACGCTGTTTGGATATGGCCGGTCTTGATTTTACCGACGTGGATGCGGTGGCCGTTTCGATCAAGCCGACGTTGAACATGCAGGACAAGCTTCTTTATGGCCTCAAGCATGCCAAAGAGGCCAAGCCGTTTTTGGCGCAAGAGGTCCAAGGCACCAGGGCGCGGCAAAAGAGCCTAAAGTCGTGGCATGAGACGACTTGGCCCGATAAGTCGAGGCGCCCTCGAATCCATTTTGTGCCCCATCACTTGTCGCACTCCGCAGGTAGCTTTTTGGTCTCTCCGTATGAGACGGCTGCCCTCCTTGGCTTGGACGGTGCGGGGGAGTGGGCGACGTCTTTTCTCGGCAAGGGAGAGGGTCGGGAAATTGAGTGTTACAACCAAAGTTTTTTTCCGCATTCGCTTGGGTCTTTTTATGAGGCTGTGACTGAATACTGCGGGTTTCGTTCGAACTATGACGAGGGCAAGACCATGGGGCTTGCCCCGCTTGGGGACCCCGACGTTTTTTACAAGCCGGTGAGTGAAATGGTCCGTGTGGATGACGATGGGTCTATTCACATCGACCTTTCGTATTTCTCGTATCAGTACTGGGGCTATCGTCGCTGCGCCCAAAAATTCATTGATACCTTTGGTCCGGCTCGCAAGCATGGCGAACCTTTCGAGGATCGACACCAGAACGTTGCCGCGGCGTTCCAGCGGGTCTTGGAGGACCGCGCTTTGCAAATGTGTCGGATTCTCCACAAGAAGACCCGATGCAAGCACATTGTGGTCGCTGGTGGTGTCGCCCTCAACAGCGTCATGAACGGGCGAATTGTTCGCGAGAGCGGTTTTGACGACCTGTATGTCATGCCCGCCGCCGGAGACAACGGGACCGCCATTGGGGCTGCGTTTTACGTGTACAATGTTGAAAAAGGGTTTCCGAGGAATTTTGTGCACGATGATCCCTATGTGGGGACTCGCTACTCCAACGATGAGATTCGAAAAACGCTTCTGGAATGCAAGCTCAATTTCGAACGCCATGACAACATTGAGGCAGTTGCAGCCGAGGAGCTTCGCAAGGGAAGCATCCTCGGGTGGTTCCAGGGCAGAATGGAGATTGGTCCGAGGGCTCTTGGTAACCGCAGCATTCTCGCAGACCCGACCCTTCCGGGCATGAAGGACAAAATCAACGCGGAGGTGAAACACCGCGAGGCGTATCGACCGTTTGCGCCTTCAGTGGTGGTCGAAGCCAAAGATAAATACTTCGAATCCAAAGTCGAAGCGCCTTTTATGTTGAAAGTGTGCGACGTGGTTGAATCGGCGCGCGAGGTGATTCCTGCGATTACCCACGTGGATGGTTCTGCCCGCCTTCAGACCGTGCGAAAAGAGCTCAACCCTCGGTACCACACCCTTATTTCCGAATTCGGAAAGCGAAGTGGTGTGCCCGTGGTGCTGAATACGAGCTTCAACGTGCAAGGTGAGCCGATTGTGGAGTCTCCGTTTCATGCCATTCGATGCTTTTTCTCCACGGGCTTGGATGTCCTGGTTTTGGGCAACTATCTCGTGCGAAAGTAGAGTTTGCCGAGGCTGCCAGCGGTTGGAGTAGAGCATGAAGCTTCTCGGATGGGTGACCTTTGGGTTTATGCCCTTTGTTGTGTATCCGGTGCACGTCGGCCTTTCGTGGCTCCAGGACATAGCCTTCGGGGAGCAGTCGATTCTTTTTAGCCTGCGTTATACGGCAAAGCGCCGGTTGCTCGACCAGTTTTTCCTGGATTGGTGGTCATCCTTACCGTCCAGCATTTTTTTGGTGATTGGGTTGATGTTGCCCACTTTTTTGGTGCTGCGTCGGTTGCTGGGGCCCCGTACGGTGCCGTTTGTGCTGGCTGTGGTTGTTGAGTGCGCGGTGGTGTCGATTTTTCTCAACGGTTTTGAGGCGGCGAGCATGGTTGTGTTTTTGCTGTTGGGTCTGATTTTGAGCGCGATTCTCGGACTCTTGAACCAGGTGTCGTTGCCTCGCCGCGGGATTGCGCTGTGAAGCTTTGGGCAGTTTTCTTGCTCGTTGGGCTTTTGGGGTCGAGTGTCTCGGCAGCAGAGCATGTGTACATCGTGGGAGGAGGCTACGAGCTTGATGGTTCTCAGGCGCAGATCGAACTGAATGTTCAGTGGGTCCAGTCGCTTCTTCAGCGCCGAATGCCAAAGGCCACGATGCGAACCTATTATACGGATGGTCAAGACAGGGACACCATCGATGTAAAAGGATGGGTTGCGGCTGATGAGTCCAAGGTCTTTTTGCAGCCGTTGGCTCGGGTGTTTGAAGCCCACATTGCGAATGGTGAGTTTTTTCGAAACCACGGGATCAAGGCGGTCGATGGAGACACCCGGCGAGATGCCCTCGTGGAGTCTCTTTCGTCAGAGTTTTCGAGCCTAGGCTCTCAGGATCGTGTGCTGTTTATCTACAACGGACACGGGTCTCGCGACCCCGTAGATCCCGCGCTCAATGCGCTCAAGCTCTGGGGCGATACGCGCCTTCCCGCCCGCGAATTTCGGAGTCTGATGGAAAAGGTTCCGTCGTCGGTGACCTTTCGTTATATCTTTCCGCAGTGCTTTTCTGGGGGCTTTGCATGGATCATGTACCCCGATGCGCTTTTGGGAGAGCCGGTTGGTCCGGGTCATCGCTGTGGTTTTTTTTCTGAGGCGGAACACCGAGAAGCCGAGGGTTGTACACCCGGCATCAACGTAGGTGACTACCGCGACTACACCACATTTTTTTTCACCGCGTTAGACGGAAAGACAAGGCTTGGAGAGCCGCTTCCCATTGATCCTGATCGCGATCGCAATGGTGTGGTTTCACTTCGAGAAGCACATTTTTACAGTTTGATCGTCGCCGAAACGGCAGACCTGGCTCGTTCGACAAGTGAAGTTTTTCTGGAGCATTGGGTGCCTTGGTATCGACGGTGGCTGACTGCAGTGGACGAACCTGAGAATGTGTACATGCGTTTGGCATATGAGTTGGCAGAACGTCAGGGCATTCAGGCCAAAGGGCGCGCCCTTGTAGACACGGTGAACGATAAACGTCAGGTCCTTGAGATGCGGCGCGACGAGCTGGTGGTCGAGGGCAAGGCGCTCGAACAGGAGACCCAAGAACTTGCTGCCGAGATTAGAGAGGCCCTGATTGCGCGTTGGCCCGCTGTTTCTCAGCCGTACACCCGAAAATTCCACGACTTTCTGGCTTATGAGTTGGATCCAGCCCAGGACTTTATCATGGCGCATCCGAAATACGACGAATTGGTGCAAAAGCAGACACGTGCACAAGTGGTTGAGGCCATGGCGCTCGACCTAGAGCGCAAGGCGACCACTCTGGATCGGCTGAGGAGGCTTCGAAAGATCGCCCGAATCTTGGATGGCTTCGAGCGACGGGCCAGCGAGGCGGACAAGAAGGTCTACAAGGATTTGGTTGCATGCGAAGAGACGACCCTTTAGCCCTTTGGCGTGTGTGCAAGCGGTTTGTGGCCGTGGCCCTTCTCTTGGGCTGTGTTTGTTGTGCGCCGGTGCGCGCGTGGGAGCGAGAAAGCCTGGCCCACGTCTCCATGAATAGCGAGGCTGCGAATCGGGCGGCGCACCAGGCTTTTGTCCGGCACGTGTTCGACGTTCGTGAGGGCGCGACCGGTGGCCTTGGCCGTGCCGGAGGGGGTTGCGGATGCAACTAAACAGGAACGCGCAAGTTCGAAGCCAGGTGCTCGGCAAAGCCGGGCCCGAGGAGCCCGTGGAGCGTACACGGAAGTACGTGAGCCGGCACCAGAGGGTCCCATGCCGCATCGTGCCTGGATCCGGACTTGTGCGTTTTTGTTTAAGGCGCCATGTCGGTGAGCTTCGGATGGGCCGGCTGTGGCTGGACCGACAGAGAACAAGGGTGCGTGTGATGCGAGCTCGGAGTGCGTGGATGCTCGTGGCGCTGGTTGCGGGGTGTGCTCGGGGAACACCGCCGCCTCAAACGACGGTCGACTTTGCCCTCCCGGATCTGGCCGGCGTCGAAACCAAGGTAGAGGATCTCCAGGGTCGAGTTGTTCTGGTGGATATTTGGGCAACATGGTGCAAACCGTGCGCATATTCCTTCCCCTTTTATGCGGATCTACAGCGGCGCTATGGAGAGGACGGGCTGTCTGTGGTGGCCGTGAGCATCGATACCCATGACGATGAGGTCCGCGACTTTCTCCGAGACCATCCGGTTCCTTTTGTTGTTCTTCGGGATCCCGATGCATCTCTTCCCGAAGCCATGGGCTTGCGCACGATGCCCACAGCCATTCTCTTGGGCCGTGATGGTCGAGGTCGATTTATCCATGAAGGTTTTGTCGACCGCGACAAGGAGATCATCGAGGCCAAGGTCCGTGAAGCGTTGATGCGCCCGTAAGGTCGGTTGGGCGTGAAATGATTGAAGTCAGATGGTGTCGCTCGGGCCTCGGTAGAATCTTGGGGTGTTCTTTTTGGTTTGTGGCGGCCCGCGTTGGGCTTAGGGGCGAGATGGGGTGAAAGGGCGGGCGCAAAGATTCGTGTTCGGTGCCGCTTTTTGGGTTTTGTGGCTGGGCTTTTTGGGATGTAAGGGGCCTTCCGGAGCGAAACGTCCGCCCGCACCCGAAGCTGCAGAGGGTGCATCTAAGGTGGTTGTCACGCCCTGGTTTCGGAGCCATCGAACCATGGGGTCCCAGGTGACGGTGACCCTTTATGCTGAGGAAAATGAGGTCGCGGAAGCTGCGGTTCGGTCCGTATTCGCAGAATTTGACCGCCTGGATCGACTGCTCTCGGTATGGCACAAAGGGAGCGAGGTCAGCCGTATCAATGCGATGGCAGGCTCGGAAGCTGTGCGCGTGGTCCCGGAAGTTTTGACCTTGATTGAGCGTTCATTGGCCCTGAGTAAGATGACCCACGGCAAGTTTGACATAAGCTTTGGTGGGCTTTCTGGGCTTTGGAAGTTCGACCACGATCGGGACAATCGGATTCCGAGTGCGAAGGATATCGCGGCTCGTCTTCCCCTCGTGGGATACGAAAACATCGTGGTCGATCGTTTGGCGGGGACGGTCAGCCTTAAGCAGCGAGGAATGCGTGTTCACTTGGGTGGGGTAGGGAAGGGGTATGCGGTTGATCGCGCGGTGGCGCGTTTGCGTGAGCAAGGTTTTACGGATTTCATGATCCAGGCTGGCGGTGATCTGTACGTGGCAGGAAGCAAGGGGGGCCGGCCGTGGCGTGTAGGGGTTCGTGATCCTCGGGGCTCCGCTTCTGATTATTTCGCCGCGCTTGAATTGTCGGACGAGACATTCAGTACGTCGGGCGATTACGAGCGCTCATTTGTGAAGGACGGCAAACGCTATCACCACATCATCGATCCCGACACGGGACGGCCCGCAGAGGCGTGTCGCAGCGCCACCGTACTTGCAAAAGATGCGCTGACTGCCGATGCACTTTCTACAGCGATTTTTATTCTCGGCCCCAAAAGGGGTTTCCAAATCATCGATGCTATGCCTGGGATTGGTGCCGTATTGGTCGATCGGGAGAACAAAGTACACGTGTCTAGGAGCCTCGGACCACGACTCAAAATATTGCGCCAGCCGCGGAACGAAACGCCCGCCAGTGCGCTGCCGGAACCATGACCTCTTTGTGCGGTGTCTTAACTTTTTTTCTGCCGGCGAGGACGTGGAATGTTGTATTGCTCGAGCCTGCGAATGAAGCTCCTTCGGGGCATGCCTAAGAGCCTTGCGGCGCGCGACTGATTGCCCGCACATCGCTCGAGCGCTTCGATGATCCGTTGTTTTTCCAATTCTCCAAGGTCGCCGCGAAGGGTGACCGTAGTGCCTTTGACCTTTTTCGCGGTTGCGCCCGAGCTCTTCTTGACCTCCAGAGGAGGGGGGAATCGGGGCGGGCCTCCTCCAGGGAAGTCTGATTGGGGGTAAAGTGCGACGCTCGGCTGTTGGCTCGGAGATTCCAAAGGGCCCGCGGTGGGCACCAGGTGAAGGTGTTCGGACCGAACGGACTCGCCGGCGGCGAGGATGAGGGCGCGTTCAACAATATTGCGGAGCTCCCTGATGTTTCCCGGCCATGCATAGCGCGTCAGGGCTTCAAGCGCGTCCTCAGCAAAATGAGGCTCTCGCTTGGAACGGTCTCGCGACCAAAAATCATGAGCGAACTTTGATACCAGGTCCGGGATTTCGTCCGTCCGTTCGCGCAGGGGGGGAATGAATAGGCTCATGACGTTGAGGCGGTAGTAGAGGTCTTCTCGAAAGCGTTTCCTGGAAACTTCATCTTGAAGATTGCGATTGGTTGCAGCCACAAAGCGCACATCGATGTCGATGGTTTTGGTGCCGCCAACCCGGCGAAGTTTGCGGGTATCGAGGACGCGGAGCAATTTCGCTTGAATGGCGAGAGGCATTTCACCGATCTCGTCCAAAAAAGCGGTTCCTCCGTGGGCCGTTTCGAAAAGTCCTAGTTTTTTTGCCCGGGCCCCAGAAAACGCTCCATCTTCATGGCCGAAAAGCTCACTTTCGAGGAGTTCATGAGGAAAGGCCGCGCAGTTGAATGCGACAAAGGGCCCACCTTTCCTTTTGGAGGCTTCGTGAATGGATCTTGCCAGCACTTCCTTGCCGACGCCCGTTTCTCCGAGAATGAGTACGGTTGCATCACTTTCAGCGGTTCGCTCTGCAAGCTCGTAGAGGGCCTGCATGGCCTCGTTTTCGACGACGATGTCTTTGGTCTGGCGCGTTTCAAACGCGTAGTCCTCTGTCGCCTGCATGCCGGACACAGGCGCCGCTCGTTGAAGGACGACGGTGGTGTGCCCTATTTCGATTTGGTCGCCGGGCTCAAACGGAACATCTTCACGTACCTGAATTTCTGCCCCCCGCAATTTGGTTCCATTGGAGCTTCCTAGGTCTCGTAGCAAGAACCGACGTGCGTCCTTGAGGAGTTGATGCCGAATCGTAAGATGAACGCGGGAAATCGCGGTGTCGGGCACGATGAGATCCGCTTTGGGCGAGCGGCCGATACTCACCGACTCGTTCGGTGGAAGCGCAGCAGTGGTCATGCCTTTAGGGCCGGCCACGAAGATCATGAAACTTCCGTTCCCAGGCCCCAAGTCGAGGCCCAGGTTCAAAAGATCTGTCTTGGTCTCGTCCTCTACGCCGGCAGAACCAGCGCGCGTCCGTGTTTTGTCTTTTTGGCTCAATGAACTTCGACAATGTCCGGTTGGGTGGGGCCCAAAGCCTGAAGAATTTCGCCCTTCTCCTTCTTTGGAACATTAAACTTGTCGAGTGCCTTGATAAGACACTCCACCACAACATTAAACTGTTCTTGAGTAACCCCCATATTTTCGTGAGAAGCTTTCATGCTACGGCCCTTGTATTGGCAGGGGCCTCCGGTTGCGGCGCAAAAGAAGTCGGTCAGGTGCACTTGGAGAGTGGGAATGTCTGACAGCCCGAAATAGAAATTGACCCGTTCGTCCGACGAAACATTCCGCCGGAACTCGGTGACAACCGCTTCTATCGCTGCCCGGCCGCCCAGTCGATCGTACAAGGACTTGTCGGTCGACTCCGAGGATTCCTCCGCAACCTTGTCTTGTGGGCCTTGGGTATGCTTTTGACCATGGGGCTGCTCAGAGGCTTGGGCAACCCCATTGTTTGATTGGTCTTGGTGTTGACTGGTGGCACAAGCCGCCACCATCAAAGAAAATGTAAAGCTAAAAAGTCCCCTGTACATCAGCTAGTTCCCCTTTTGTCCCATCCATTGTGCTTGGTTTCGGCGATCGAAGATTCTCTTCGAGGTGTCGCCTGCGAGGTATGTAACAATGTCTCGAAGGTCTCGGTCTGGCAGTCGATCCACGTAGATCGGCGGCATTTGCCGAGCATCGTGCCCCGATAGCCAGCGAACTCGACGAACCAAATATTCGGGCTCGTACAGGCCGACCGTAAGCGGTGGCCGCATGGCCGCTGGAGAGTGGCAATCGTTACAGAATTGCTTGGTGAGCCGTGCCCCTCGAGTCCGACTGCCCCGGGCGGGATCCTTGAGGGGGGCGCTTCGGGTCAGGGCCACGACACGGTAGTCCAAAGCCGGGACTGCTTCGTCCGGGCTGATGGCCTTGAGGTATGCTCCGATTGCCGAAGCCTGCTCTTTGCTGAGGCCGTTTTGGTTCAACATGAAAAGTTTGACGCATATCGATGCGGCGTCACCCGGTTTTTTTGCAAGCCCCTGCCACAGACTGCCGCGTTTGACACTGTTGTAAAGAGTGTTGTTGGGCTTGACGATCCCGCGCCTAAGAATGCCGAAGCGCTCATCTGCTACGCTGTGGCAACTGTGGCAGGTCATGGCGTTTTGTGGACCACCAATCTTGTGGTCGGCCATTAAACGCTCGCCTTTCCCCGTGAGCGTGTTGGCTTTGAACCGAAAGCGTTGAGATTTGACCTTTTTGATCTGAGCAACAGGAATGAATGCACCCTTTTTGAAGAGCGTTGCCGTTGGCAATTTGTCATTGTCATCTACTTTTGTTTCGGCCACTCTGGGCGCGTCTTTGGGCTCAGGGCCCACGAAGACTGCATGGACGTTGACTCTCGCTTTTTCACCTAGCTTGAGGAACAAAACGCTCGGACGTGGAATGTTGTAGTCGGAAAATGTGACCACGAAGGTTGATCGCACCTCTAAATAGGGCCGTTGTTTGTAGGTGCCTTCGTTCACCTTTACGGGGATAGATACTTTTTTTGAGACCCCGTGTAGCAACATCGTTCCTAAGATTCTTCGTCGATTGCCTTTGCCTGTGATGCGGTGAACCCGAAGGGTAGCCTTTTCATACTTCCTAGATTCGAAGAAGCGCTGTCTGAGGTCGTCGTCTCTCAACGAGATGCCGGTTCGGAATGACCTGAGGTCAACGGACACCCACCCGGTGCCCTTTCCGGTCGTGGGGTCGAAGTCAATTTTGCCCGAAACGGCATCGGAGACTCCGGTGATGACGTCGAGGGGCGCCTTGACGCTGAATCGAATCTGCCCTGCCGTTTCTTTTGATATCCGATATGTCGTAGGGGCGGCGTGCGCGGCGCCCGAAACGCCGATCACTGAAACGCCAACTACCGATAGGATGAGCAAACCTCGAATCCGGATCATGTTACACCTCTTTGACTACACGGACGCCACTGAGGCGATCGTGCAAAGTCCGGCCGCCGCTGGATAATCCAACTGCCGTACTGATAAGCGCTAGACCGAGCCAACAGAGGCCGACGACGCCGATGAGTTCAACGGGGCCTGCGGAACGGTATGCGGAAAAAATGAACCAAGAGATGAAAAACATCCAGCCATGCTGGATGGTGAAGCGAAGCAGTCCCCGAGCAACTGATGCCGGCTTACTTCCGCGCTCAAGGTGCAGTCCGAGCAGCCACTGACCGGGCGTAGCGCTTCTCAGAGCAAGCGACAACGTCAGAAGCGCTGCGTAAGCAACGAAACCGAACCAAAACGCCGAGTCATAGCTCACGCGAGAGACAACCACAAAGGGCACAACTTCGATGAGGTAGGCCAAAAGGCGTGTCATTCGAGACGCGGGTTTTGTGGTTTCTGCTTGGGAGGGGGTGCCGCCTACGATACGAAGCTGGGGGCGAGGCTGGTGCAAGTCGTTGGTGAGGGGGTAGGCCTCCTCGGCCGTGCCCTCTTGGGTGCGGGGCGTCCACGTTTGTAAAGTGTGTTTAAGCTCCAAGGGGCCGATACGGACATTGTTGGCAGAAAGCCAAGTATCCAGCTCTCGCTTTAGCTGATGGACGGAGCCGTATCGTTGTCCCGGGTTCTTCTGGAGGGCGCGATGGACAATGTGCTCCAGGCGTTGGTCCAGGCCGGGTGCGCGCCGCGTCAGAGGAATGGGGTCCTCTTTGAGGATCTCTTGGGTGACCTGAGCCATTTCCTCTCCGGGAAACGGACGGTAGCCGGAGCACAGCCGGTACAGGCATACGCCAATGCTCCAGATGTCTGTCCGGTGATCAACGCTGTGACCCAGAATCTGTTCAGGGGCTAAGTACCCAAAATCGATCTCCGCGTCATTGGCTTCGGTTTTACCGAACTCGAGAAGCTTGGGCTGCCCGTCGTACGTGATCACGATATGTTCGAGTGAGACGCGGCCATGGACTGCAGGTGTGCGCGGGTCGTGTCGATCGCGGACGGCATGAATAGCGGCCACCGCACCCGTGATATCGGTCATGATCTTGATCCACGTCTTGGTTGCTCTTTGGCCTCTTTCCTGAAGCGAACGTCGAAGGCGTACGAGGTTGACGCCATCTAGGTATTCGGTGGCTATGAACGGCGCCGGCTTTTCGTTGAATTCGATGATGCGAATGAAGTTCGGGTGCCGGATTCTCTGATTCAACTCGGCTTCTCTAAGGAACAGTCGTGCAAGATTGTCTTGACCGACGAGATGCCCCCGAAGGCGCTTTACGATGACCAGCTTTGAAGGCCCGTCTTCCGCTTCGGTGTGTGCTCGGAACGCTTGGCACATTCCGCGACTGGGTAGCTCTTCGACAAGGGTATAGTGCCCGAACTTGATGGGGTGACGATTGCTGATGCGAAGCGGGTGGACCATATTCGGTCCATGTCGTGCGTCCTCGGGGGTCATGACTACTCAGTGGTCTATATCGGCATACCGCAAAGCGAGCGCGAGCAAAAGCTGAGCAAAGGTGTGAAACTGCAGACGTTCTGCGGTTCTGCGTGACCACGTCAACCATTCGGCCTCTTCGCTGAATCTTTCCTCCGCCCGGCGGTCACCAGATATTCGTTCTTGTGTGGCCCGGTTCGGGCAAAGCTGTCCTATCCAAATTCGCGCACTTAGGTCCGCTTTGTGCTCTGATGAACGCTTTTGGCCCTCTCAGATTCATTGCAGGATGTCGTACGGAGTGAGGTGTGCGAGCCTCGCAAGTTGTTGGGCTTTTGGAAGGTTGCTAGTGTGGGTTTTTAGTGACCGGTGTGAGAGTTGCGCGCAGGTGTACTGCTTCGGCCCCCGGGGGCGCGGACAAAAGGACGGGGTGGTAGCCTTCCTTTTCAAAGCTAAGCTCAACAGCGACGTCGCTTGGGACCGACATCGTGACCGGCGTGCTTCCAATGAGTTTGTGATTGAGGAGCACGTTTACGCCTGGCGGAACACTGGCCGCCGTGACGGTGCGCTCCGAGCCACCTACGCCCTGCAAAAGCTCTTTTGAGATGAGGATCAGTGCGAGCACAAGGGTCAACACGCCGAGCATATGAAGGATGTTGCGTGACTTTTGTGGCGCTTCTAGACCCAGGTCTTGCGAGAACTCGGTGGTCTGGAAGTTGAGAGTCGCAGCCTCGGTGGGTTCGAAGAGCAAATCGGTCAAGGGTTCGGGCCCGGCCAAGGGTTGATCGGGGGGCACGATTGGAATGACCGGAATCCGTTCGAAGGTCTTGGTATTCAGGCCAGGTGTTGGGGTGGCTTCCAATGTTTGTTCGATGAGCTGAAATACTTCTTCCTCAGAAGCCGATAGGCTCGGGTTTCGAAGCGGAAGATCGGCCGTCCTCCACCGGCTGAGCATGCCTTCCAGAAGGCCTTTTTTGGCAGGAAATACACGTGACAACAGCTCGCGAATTGCACCTTGGGTATCGTATCTTGGTGCCGCCGTGTCGAGGTAGCCTTGGAGCGTAGCGACCAGTTCCGGAAGGGTCAGCTCTTGGTCTTCGCTCAGGCGCGCCATCAATTGGGCGAGCCGTGCATCGGTTCGAATCGGCTTGGCTTTGAGTGCCGAGAAAAGCTCACTTCTTGGGTCTTGTGCATCCCACAGCGTTCGGGATCCGGTGAGGAGCTGCCAAAGGAGGAGACCGATCTGCGTTTTGGGTGTGAGATCGTGAGGTCTTGACCCCGTGAACCCAAGGTTGGCGACCTTGATTTCTCCTTCAAAGCTCAAATAGACGCTGTCGCCACTGATTTGGGGGCCGGGCTCGTTTTGCTGCTTTTCTTCCCCCTCGGTCTGCTGCGACACATAGAGGAGCGCCTTTGCGGTTGCACAAGCAATGGCCACAATGAGCGGAGCGGGGAGGGCCGCGGCTGATGCGGAATCAAAGTCATTTAAAGTGACGCCGTGCACAAATTCGGTTCCGACATAGAGGCGTCCATCTTCTTGGAAGACGCTCTTCAAGATGACCAGATTGGGGTGCTGCCACGTGAGCGCAGAATGGGCTTGCTTTCGGAAACGATTCCAGCCCCCGAGTTTATGCGTAAACTCAGGATGGAGCAGCTTGAGCGCGTGAAGCTCGTCTTGCGGGCTCCCGTGATACTCTGCGAGGTAGACGTTGGATGTTTCACCAGAGGCCCAATGGCCCAGGATGTTGTATTTTTTGAACATCGTTCTGTAGTCCGGGTCTAGGCGAGCCCTTCATCAAGTCGCCGCATGAGTTCCATCAAGGTGAAGCGTGTTTCGAGGGAGATCGAAAGGTCTACCTTTTCTGGTGGGAGGCATTCATAAGAGAAGGAAGCCCCCTTCCATTTGAGTACTTCTCCTAGACCTGCCAGGACTTGCTCCAAAAGGGCTTTACGAAGCGCTTCGCTGGAGACCAGTCCCCGCTGGAGAAGATTTGTGCCCAGGTAGCTGCCGCTTGAAACGGGCTTGGCCGATACGGCTTCTTCCAGGGTTGCCCGGCTGATCGAATCTTGGGCCACGAGTATATCCCCGAGCCTGGGACATGCGCTCGTGGAAGCTGCCACGATGTCCCCTTGGCCCACAACCAAGGTTGCTGATTGATCCGACCCGTGAATAGAGAGACGCCCGTAGCGTCGACCGTTGCATAAAAATTCGAGCAGATCCGGGATGCCAAGGGCATCAAGGTTTCCGCTAAAGTCTGCGCTGTCTTTTACCTGTTGGTCGACTTCGGACGAGGTGATTTCTTTGGTTGTCACCGTTTCTGGGGCCTCGGCCAGACTGGTGGCGTCTTCCAACAAGGCAATGATGTCTGGGTTGTCGGGTTCAAGGGCCGATGCCTGGCCAAAGGCCTGAATGGCGCGCTCACGCTGCCCCGCAGCCAAAGATACGCGGCCAAGGTCGCACAGTGCTTTGGAAGAATCGGGTTTGAGCCGACATGCTTCTTCTAAGGCGCCCATCGATTCGAAGCTTACTCTGCGACCGAGTTCGAAGAGGACCAAACCGAGTTCGTAGTGTCCTTCGGGCCGCGAGGAGTCTATTGTGATTGCTCGGCGCAAGAGTAAAAGGGCTTCTTCGACTTGACCCAAGGCGTGCTTGGAGCGACCGAGTGAATAGATGACGTCCCAGTTGTCCTCGTGTTGTTCGGCCAGAACCGCGAGGACTTCAGCGGCTTCTTCGTGCTGGCCGGCTTCACTCAGGCTGGCGCCAAAGGCGATCCAATCGGCGGCCGTTGACTGCTCTTCGTCGATCAGCGAACGCAATAGCCCGATGGCCGTATGGGTGTGTCCAAGCTTGCGGCTGACGTCGGCAAGGAGCCTTCTTCCTTTGATGTGGGCGTTGTCTAAGTCGACCAGAATCTGAAGGTGACGGGCGGCTGCTTTGAATTCACCATACTTGATGAGCATTGAGCCGAGCTGAAAATGAGCCTTGGACGGGTCTGAAGAAAATTGCGCAAAACGATCAAAAGCGGCAAGGGCTTCTTCTCGTCTTCTGGAGCGCAAAAGCGCAACCCCATGGTGCGCATGGGTTTCGGAGCATTGAGGGTAGGCCTCGGCGGCGCGTTCGTAGGCCATGAGTGAGCCTTCGGTATCGCCTAAGCGTTCAAGCGCGATGGCTGTGTCCAGACAGGCGGCTTTAGACGGGAGTGGGCAGTTTAGGCAATGACGGTAAGCGTCTTTTGCGCGGTCGTTTTCGTTCGATCGGGCAAGGCGTGTCGCGGTGCGAAACCAGGACTCGAAGTTGTTTCCGCGCGGATCCCGTTGGGTATCTTTTGGAAATGAAACCCCCATTCTTCAGGTTATAAATATGCTTCTAAGGTGTCTTTGGCGCAAGGGTAGCGTTGTGGTTGAGCGCACTTGTGCAAGCAAAAAGTGAATGGACATGTGAACTTGCGACATTGGCGTACATCGGTATGTCGCGTCGATGTGCTTTTGTGTTTCAGCGGTGTGATATCATACACCGTCGGACAAGAAGGCTTAGTGGGTTTGGCAACGCCTCTTTCATGCGGTTTGGTTGGTGCGGTGTTCGTTTGAAGCGGTGGCGGGAGGTTTATGTTTTTGACTGAGGGCGACATCGAGGGTGTTTCGGGGGCGGTTTGGTCGTTTGTCGTTTGGTCGGGCTCGGGTGGAGAGGAGGTCGGGTGGAGAGGAGGTCTGGTGCCGCTTCGGCTATGGGGGTCTTCGGAGGTCGCCGCCGGGAGGCCGGCCCATCCTGGGCCTCGCCTGGCGCCTCCTGCTCGGCGAGCCTCCCTGCGGCGACCTCCGAAGACCCCCCGCCTTCGCTGCGTGCGTGGTGTCTCCAACGTTTGGTGGTGGTGGTTTTGATGCTTCTTGTCGGTGAGGGTTTGGGTTGGGAGGGGGAGGCTGCGAAAAGATTGCTTGTTCAAGCGGATCCGATTTCGTTAGGGTAAGGCGTGAGTCTGAAGGTCCTGCCATTTTACGCGGAGGAGGTGGAGTGTCTCGACGATGCGCTCAGGCATCGTCGAAGCGCGCGGTTGATCTGGCTTGAGATTCTGCTTAACCCGGAGCTCGACTGGACTACGCTTGCGCACGATCCTCGGCTTCATGAGGCTTTTCAGAAGGCTTGCCGGTGGTTTACGCGTTATCGTCGCCTGGTGACCTCTTTTATCCCTCAGCTCGATCTTCCCCGCGACGACGGCCCGATCGACGCGAGAGATCGACGCGTCTTTGTGGAGGCACTGCGTTTTGTCTCAACTCACCGTACGTAGACTGACGGAGCTTCTGAGCGACTACGTACGCACCAGGAGAGACCATACCGAGCTCATCTTGATTGGTGGTCTTGCGCTGCAGGCGTATGGTTACGAGGACCGGACAACGGGGGATGTGGATGCTGAAATCACGGGGGATCTCGAGGCCCTGATGGGGTTTTTTGACCGGCAGGGCATCCCGGCGGACATCGGTGAAGATATTTCCGGATGGTCGGTGGTCTCGATGCCACCGGGCTATCGGAACCGGACGCGGTCCTTTGTGGACCAACCGAGGCTCCACATTCGGTTGCTCGATCCCGTCGATTTCGTTGTGGCCAAACTTCGAAGGGGTACCGACTTGGATTTGGATGACGCGCACTACATCACGCGTCGCTTCCGAATTACCGCTTCAGCCATCAAATCCAGGGCCGAGGCGGCCGTTGCGGCGTCACCGAAGGACACCCAGCTTTTCTTTTTTCGCAAGACGGTCGACCGATTTCTCGAAGAAGTTGTCTCGGGTCCTGAAAGCGGTCCGTCTACCGCGTGATTTTTATGGCAACCCGTTTCAGCTTTCTGGACTCGTGAAGGTCGTGCAATGAATCGATCGTCTCTCGGATGCAGCGTGCTGGAGTGACGTCCTCCCCCGCAAAGCCAGGGGGCTTCGGGTCTTGGGGTTGCGCAAAGCGGCTATCCGAATGAACGAACGCCCGGAAATGTCAAACTCAGGGTGCTTCCCTGGCAGATCCGGATGGTCTCCAACAGGGTTCGAGAGCAGTCGCCTACGTCGCGAGCCTGTGTCCCCCCCGGTACGCTCGTGCCGAACATAGAAGTCGTCCACGTAGCGAGGTGGGGTTCTTGGGGGGGCGCCGCCGGGAGGCTCGCCGAGCAGGAGGCGGAAGGCGATGCCCAGGATGGGCCGGCCTCCCGGCGGTGCCCCCCCAAGAACCGCGCAATGAGCGGCACGAGGCCTCCTCTCGCAGGCCTCCCTTTGTTCTCCCTTTGTCTTGTTCTCCCCCTCCTCAACAACGACGAACGCCCCGCCTGCGCGAAACGCAGGCAGGGCATGGTCATCGTTGTTTCGAGACGAAGCTATTCAGGATCTGTGGGATCGTTGAACAAGACGCTCAGGTCGATGCTGCCGTGGCCTTCTTGAGGAAAGTTGGGTGTGCTGGGGTCTCCTTCGTTGAGATTGGATGCCGTGTCTGGGGGGCCAAAGAGAACCAAGGAATTCAAGAAGGCAATGATGGCATCCTGTTTCCAATCGGACATCCGGGCGAAACGGTCTCGAGACTGCATTGCTTCTCCTCCATGGCGCAAGATGACTTCTCTTAGATTGATGCTTCGACCATCGTGTCCATACGGCGCGGTGGTTCCCGCCCCCCACAAAGGCTCCGTCATGAACTCCTTGGTCAGTGTGCCATCAAAGTTTCGCTCGTAGAAATCAGGGCCTAGGTCATGTCGTTTGAAATCGCTGAAGATGCCCTTGACCCAGAACCCTTGTTTGGAGGGCAGTTTTAGGGTTGGGTGGTCGGCACAGTCTTCTTTTTCTTCGAGCCTGGCCGTCGCTTCCGCATAGAGCCCGTTGAACCGGTCGATGTTGCGGTAGTCGGTTTCTACATCGGCGACCCGGCGATCGCGGCGAACGTAGAGGTTGGGGGTGTGACAGGAACCACATCGGGCCTTCATGAAGAGTCGTTTCCCCGCTTTGGTTGTGGCGGTACGACGGTAGCGACCGGGTTTGAAGTAGTTGAGGAGATAGATTTCCAAATGGTCCACCGCGGCGACCGGAACTTCGTTGGTGACGCCATCGCCGTCGGGGTCGTCATTGGCATCGGCCGCCGGGGGTGCGGCGATTTTGTCGAGAGTGCCGTCGAGCACCAATCCGCCAGGGGTGACGACTCGGGCTCCGGCTGCTGCTTGTGCGAGGTCGGGGTCCACCGATTGGAGGCCCATTTCAGCTTGTAGCGCGCCGACGGTGAATGCTCGGATCGAAAACTCGCTTCCCTCGGCGAAGAATGGCTTGACGCGAAGATCGGCATCCACGCCTTTGACCCGAGAAGTGTCTACGGTTCCGTCAGGAAAAGCAGTCAGCCAGCCATATCGCGTTCGTTTGCTTCGGAGGCGGACGGTGACTCGGCGATTGCGACGTTTGGCGCGGCGCAAGGCGCGGGCCTTGATGCGGCGCAGATCGCTTGTCATCTCGTCTGCCAGTATTTCGACCAGTCCCAGCCCAAAAAGGTGGGGGGCATCGCGGCTGTCGGGGCGCGTAAAGACGTTGCCTCCGACGCCAGCGCTGCCTCGTGGGCGGCCGTGGCACCCTGCGCAGCTGTCTGAGAGCCCGGCCCCGAAGGCTCCATCGGTGTTGAAATCGCCGACGCCGTCGCCTACCCGCGGACCTTGACCCTGCGCGGCGGTGAATTTTCGTTGAAAGAGTTGCCGGCCTCGCGCGATAGACCGAAATGGGTCTCTTCGAATGAGGTAAAGCGACGACCCGGGCACCCTATCGTCGCCTCGGTTGGGTCCGACTTGCTCCTCGAAGGACTTTTTGATCCCCGCGTTGATGTTGTTGGGGGTTTGGGTGACGTCGGTTTCTTGCGCAAGAGAAGACGCACTCAAGGTCATTGCCGCCAAAAAGGCACTTCCAGCCCATTGTTTTGCTTTTCGGTCACGCGACCGTATCAAAAAGAACGACGGGGCGCGTGGCGAGCGAGCAACTTGGAAGGTGGGTCGGCTTTGGCGGCTTCGATGCATGGCAGCTCATGATGCACGACCTATGCCATTTATTTCGCGTGACCCTTCGGTGAAAGGAGATCCGTGCGTGCGTCACGGTGGCGCACGTTGTGCCAGCCTGACACTTTTGGGTTGGCACAATCAGTGCGCTTGTGGCGTGTTGAAAGGGCGGTGGGTGCGCTCAAGTGGCTTTTGGGGTTCGGCTTGTGGTCGGTAGTGGCTTTTGGGTTCGGTGGTGAGGGCTTTTGTGTCCCTTCCAGTCCGCGCTCTCGGGCTGCCATTCAGCGGGTGCGTCCGGGGCTCAAGCGTGGGTTGTCTGCCAAGGGTTTAAGTTTGGGTGCGCCCATCTTTGTACGGATCTTTAAAGCGCAAAAAGTGCTGGAGGTTTGGCTGGAAAAGGGCGGTGTCTTTGTGCGCTTCAAAACCTACAGCATTTGCACCTTCTCGGGGCGTCTTGGTCCCAAGCTCCGGGTGGGTGACCTGCAGGCTCCTGAGGGCTTTTACTTTGTGACCCCGGGTCGCATGAATCCCCGGAGCCAGTTCCATTTGTCGTTCAACCTGGGCTACCCCAATGCGTTTGATCGGGCTCATGGGCGAACGGGGTCGGCCTTGATGGTTCATGGCGACTGTGTCTCCATTGGGTGTTATGCGATGACCGACACCCACATCGAAGAAATCTATGCACTTGCGGACGCGGCCCTTCGGAAGGGGCAGCCTTTTTTTCGGGTGCATGTGTTTCCTTTTCCCATGACCCGCAAGAACCTTCGAACCCATGCCCATCCGCGGTGGAGTCTTTTTTGGGAGAACCTCAAAGAGGGGTACGATCACTTCGAATCCCACAAGCGGCCGCCCAACGTGGAGGTCAAAAAAGCCCGCTACGTCTTCTCGCGTTCCTAGTCTAAAGGCTGTCGGGTCATTCGAAAAGTCAGATCCGGTGGTTGCCGTTGAGGTTGCCGTCGCCGTCGCCGTCGCCGATGTGCACGGCGTCCTCTAGGCTACCATCCTTACGAGCATGGAAACTGTGCGGTGGAGTAGATTCTTGCCCCGTCCGAAGTCTTCTTCAGAAATCAGCTGGAGCAGCTTGAGGACATCCATAATCGCACCGCATTCGTGGGCGGAGCCACGGGCGATATCGTAGAATCGAGACCGATCGGCGACACGACGCTTACCGTAGCCCTCAGCGATATGGAGCGGGATAGAAACCGAGGCCCTTCGAAACTGTGCAGCGAGGGGGCCATGGCCCCTGGGGATGTGGCGCGCGCTCTACGCCGCCAAGGCCTGCAGTTGCGCTCAAGGCACTGTTCTCTTGCAGCGAGCCTCCGCCGCTTACGGGTGGGGGCTTCCGTTTCCGAGATCACCCGAATGAATTGGGAAGCGGTTGTCTCCCTCTCAAGAACGCAGCTTCAAGACGCGCGAGCATCCCAAACATAACAAGCTTGGAGAGCACCAGTATGCATTGGATATTGCGGAGCCACGACTCACCTTTCTACTTGATGATTTCAAGTCCTTTACGTACGATCTTGTAGCGAACAGTTTCGGTTCGATCGCATGTTCTGTTTCTCTTGTCGTCATAGACACACCGCCCAACAAAAAATTCTTGAGTTTCATTCAGGTCATTCGTTGTATCATGCCCCATAAGGAACTGATTCTCGCTGCCCGGGACCCTAATATCGTTAATACCCAGACCCTGCGCACCGATGATCGTTCTAAAAGCATGGTCCGGGCCCCCACAGGCGTCACTTTCGACCGGTTCAACACAGGCACGAACAAAATAGTATCGCGCGATCAGCGTCATTTCTTCACTGAACTCCGGGGCAACAAAGCGCTCATCGTAGGTCACCAAAATACAGTCAGGCTGAGGCCAGTCCGGCTTCAACTTGGTGCAATCTTTCCGTTTCAAAAAAGTAAGTTCAAGCGAATAGCCGGTATTATCAAAGTATGAATATTGATGATCTAGAGTCGTTATGGGTGACGCAGTGACACCCATGGCTTCTTCGCCAAAACCATCTGGGCCACAGCCCGCCGCAATAAATAGGGATGCCAGGGCTAAGAATGGCCATCTCGCTTTCATAAAACCTTCTCCTTCAAGCCATAGGGTCCAACCAATGGGACCGCTGAGACCGGATATGCGACCGCAAAAGGTCGCGGTGCTTTGTTTGGCTTCATTGCAGAAGCAACTTCTATGCCGACCATTGCTGTTCCTTGACCGTACGGGGCAACGCCCTGCCTAGTTCATCAGGTCGGGGTCTATCGCCGGCGCCCGGTGTGAACCTTCCTGCGCAGGTGGGGCGTCTGGTCCCCTCACAGAAACAAGCCTGCGTTTCGGCCATCGACTTTCCGATGTCCGGCGACGGTGATTGCCTATCATTAAGCGGTTCGTTTGGATCGTCACGTTCAAAGCGAAACCGAGGATTTGAATTGTGATGTAGTCGCTGTTCGAGTTGCGGTTTCGGACGGAGCGCTCACGCTCGAGTCCCCCGTGGGGCTTCGTACCTACATGGTGCTCCACGCAGGTGCTCATCTTGGTGGGCAGTGTGGTGGGCGGGCCCCATCGAAGTACACCAGCCAGGAAGTAAAATGGCATGGGCATGGGTCTTGCAACGGCCGATGTCGCCTGGGAGGACGGGGAAATTGAAACATCAGAATCTTGTATGTGGAGCTTACCACTCGATTGCCAAAAAGCAGGTGTACCATCGAGTGCCGACAGTCCGGTGGCTGGGGCTGATATCAGCTATCTTAATTTCTTCGTGTGGAACCCACGCGGTGGAAGATCAGACGACGGAAAGCCAAATAACCGGGAGAGTAAATACAAAGAGTGTGGGATTTGATGGCGAAACGGCAAGAGGGTCTCTTGGGATCATGATGGATGACGAACAGCACCAATTCCACCTCAGGACAACCTCAGGAGAACTCATTCCGATCAAAGCGTCAGAGCGCTTGCAAACGAAAATCCACCGCACCCCTGTGGGTGCCCAAATTGAAATTCAAGGTAAGCGCACCGCTGAGGGGTTTGCGTTGTCCGAATATTTTGTCCTGGGTGCGAGCGGAGGCACATTGCAAAATGGTGATCCAGGAACAGCGCATTACGCGCCTGCATTGGGTGAGCGACGGGCCGCCGTGTTTTTGTTGAACTTCCTTGACGATACCAGCGAACCGGGAACCGTCGCTGAGGCGAGTGCGGCGATGGATGCCGTGACCGCCTACTTCGACGAGGCATCTTATGGACAAATGCATTTCAGTAGCGATATCTTTGGGTGGTGGACGCTGGAGCGAAACCGAGACTGCCGCCAACCGTATGAGCTGGCCAACGCTGTGAGGGCAGAGGCCACGGCACGAGGCGTTGATCTCAGCCTTTATAAGCACCTCATTATGGTGTTTAGCGGCTGCACCGCTGGCATGGGGACCGTAAGCCCCGGGAGTCAAGGTATCGTCTGGCGGGGTTGGACGGGTACCGGATCATTTGGCAGTGCCCCCGGGATTCATACGACTCTGCACGAGCTGGGCCATAACCTAGGGTTTTGGCACGCGCGTTATCTGGACTGCGGGTTAGAGACACTCAACGACTCCTGTGTACCTTACCATTACGCGGATAGATGGGACCAGATGGGAGGCGGTGGAGAGTCTCACCCTCACTTCAATGCTTTTCACAAGGAACGTTTGGGCTGGATCAGTCCAGACTCATCCAATGCGGTGTTTTCTGAGACAGTAAAACACTCTGGTATCTATACGTTGACCCCTTATGAGTTGGGCAGTGGCGTTAAATCCCTTAAAATCAGAAGAGGGCCCAACCCAAACGGCGGTATCGATCACCTCTACCTCGAGTATCGACAGCCTCTTGGCTTCCACGCGAACATGACCGAGTCCTTTTATTCTGATGTTTTCGAAGGTGTGATGTTCCACATGGGAAACGACACAAAAGACGACTCCAGTGATTTGCTGGACCTCGATCCCAGCGACAATATCGCCACCGACTACAGCATCAACTGGTGGAATCGCATTGTACTGCGCTCTGGGCAAAGCTTTTCTGATGTCGCATCGGGCGTTGATATCGCGGTGCTTGCCGCGGATGCCTCTGGAGCGACCGTAGAAGTGACCGTGGGCCAGGATCTCTGGGAACCTACCGTACGCTTTGTATCACCAGCCTATGGCAGTACCGTTGATAAAGGCACGGAGGTAACTTTTGAGGTAGAAGCAAAGGATGATGTCGCTATGGGACAGGTTGATTTCTATGTGAACGGTGTCCTCGAGCACGCTGATCCGTCCACTTCTCCAACGGATTCGAGCTACTCCTATGTTTTATCGGTGCCCAAGGGGAAAGCGCGTACTTTTGTTATCGGAGCCCGCGCCATTGACGCAGCCGGGAATTCTTCAGCAGCGACGATTCGAGTCGCCAGTGGCGATAGTGAGGGCACCAAAGGTGGCCAGGGCCACAAAAAATAATACCTGGCATCGCCTTGCCGTCGGGTTGAGCTCTCATGGCTAGTACCCCTTGCCGGAAGTTCGTTCCGCGTTTTCGCCGAGTCATCGTTTTTCCTGGTGGTGGCGCGAGGAGGGCGCATAGTCTGCCTATGCAACCGACGAGAGCGAAGCGGCGACGCCAGCAGGGCGGACGAGGGCCGGCGAAAACCGGGAGCGAACTTCCGGCAAGGGGTACTAGGTACCAAAATTAAGAAAAATGGTCTCGGAGTGCACTGAGAAGCGCACGATATATTGGGTTACAAAGCTCGCCAACAGCGCTGTCTTCAGCCGAGGAATACTCGGAGGCCCATTCTACGAAAGTATGGTTTTCGGCGGTCACAGGATGAAGTCGGACCGTGCCAATGTAGTCTCGAACCGCATCCTTGGAAACCGGCCCAGGCCCATCGGTAATCTGATACTGAAGGCACCGCTCCCGATCGTTCAGACCCAGAAGCGTTTCGTGAAAGGCACCATTCAGGATGCGCCGAGCGCCAATTTCCTCGCTTCTTTTTGAACCCACCACGTCGACCTTTTCGATAACGCCTTTGGCCCAGCCCAAGTCGTAAAAGTCCCGAACGGCCGCCCAAACTTTTTCGATCGGGGCGTTAACGACAGTGGAGTTGTAACAATGACCCATATATACTCCTTCGTTGCCTGCCCTAGCACCCTATCCGTAACATACTGTAACCATTTTGTGCACGCTCTTTTCGCAGCATGAAAGTTCGGGTTGGGGTTGAAGAGACGTAAAGTCGACGTCGGATCACGTTCACCCAACAGAGGGTGAACGTGTGTCCGACGATCCAAGGTGCGCGCTTTCAAGCAGGCCTTGGACGGCGCCAGGTTTTTTCGGAACGTTCGGATGTACGCCTTTCATCCAGGCCGCCATCCTGGCTTTGGGACCCCCGATGGCATCGCATGACTGCCGACGCGGTCCCATCGGCTACAAGGGGGGCAAAGGTTTGGATCCTTAGATTTCATGATGGCGTTGGGCCTTGTGATCCTTGGGAGAAGGCATGGCGCTTGCGATGGCCGTGAACGCTGTTCGCCTGGCGCAATTTGTCCACGCCCCCGACAGCTATGAAGGGGTCTTCCCCGGCTTCACAAAGCATGGCGGGCACTACGCTTGCCAAAAGCATTGACACAGGGTTTTTCAGCAGGTGGATTGCGGGCAGCTGCTCGGCGCGTTGGGTCTGAAGCAGGCTTGCGAGGGCAGGACAAGTGGTTGTGTCGTTTGAATGTTGAACTATCTTTTGGATTGGGGGGCTTGTGCTATCGAACTTTCTTAAAGCATGTTTGGCCGTACTGCTTTTTTTGGCCGGCGGGGTTCCTGCAGCCTTGGCTGCGCCGAGGTCGCTGAGCACGATGCTGGAGCCAGGGTGGAACCTGGTTGGTTTTCCCGCTGCGGCGAAGCCGAGCCTCGAGCGTGAGGCCGCGCGCTACAGTCTCCGGCTTTGGTCCGTCGCCAATGCCTTGAACAGCAGAGATGAACGCGCCGCGACGCATCCCCTGGGGGCCACATCTGAGCCCGGGCAAGGCTACTGGGTCTATTCCGAGCTGCGTTTGGATCTCACTTTTGAGGGGGAGTGGCCCGAGTCAGCCGCTTTGTCTCCTGATGTGGGGCGGCTCGGGTGGCAATTTCTGAGCGCGGACGCGTTGCGTTCGCATTCGGATGTTAGAATGGATCGCATCCTCGGGTGGGACCGACAAACACAGGGTTTTGTGGATATCCACCCGGGAAGTGAGCCCTCACCTGGCGAAGGTTATTTTGTGCGCTTTGCGGAGGTGGGTGTGTCTGAAGAAGCGCCGAAATCACCCGAGCTGAGCCTGGTGGATCCGACCACTCTGTGGGGCAAGGGGCCCGAGCTCAAACGCCCACAACCGCCAACCCGTTTTTCGGCGACCGCTCAGGCGAGGGCCGTCCGACTCTGGTGGTATCCGCCTCGTTTGCTCGCCGATGGCTCAAGGATCCATGCGGACATGGTCGTTTCTTACCGTGTGTTTCGAGACGGGTTGCCCGTAGCGACGGTCGGACAAACAGTCCACGTGGATGAAGGCCTCGAATTTGGAAAGACCTACCGTTACCACGCAACGGCGATTGTTCAAGATCCAAGTGGCGACAGGCTGGAGTCCGTTCCTTCGCCGACCATTGAACTCCCCGTCTTCGAAACGCCGTCGACCGCAGTACCAGGATCTTTTGAGCTTCCGAGTGAAGTGAGCGCGGGGCGGGTCTCAGCTTCTTTCCCAAGGACTGCGCTAGCCAAGGACGGCAAGGCGTTCGTGGCTCACCTCGTCTATTTCGAGAGAAGTCGCAATAGCGGGGCGGTGCTCCAATACCGGCACAGTCGCCAGGCGGGAAAACAAGGCACGTTCTCGGCGCCCGTATCCCTTGCGTCCTTGGTGCCCGATGCCGAGTTTATCGCCCTGGCGCTTGGTGCGAAGAACAAGCGAGTTTTTGTGGCCTGGATTCAGCGAGCAGGCAAAAGCCGTCCCGAGGACATCGTTTACGGACGAGAAAGTGTCGATGGGGGCAAGACCTTTGGGGCGGTGACCAAAATCCGGGATGGGTTAGCCAACAAGCATAGTCTATCGTTGGCCTACGACCGATACGACGATCTTCACTTGGTCTGGGGTGAAGCGAGCAAAGTCTATTATCTAAAAAACTTGGAGGGCGCGCCAGCGAACGTTTTTGATCAGCGAAAACGGACGCCTGCGACCGAACCGGTGAGGTACCTGGCCCAATACGAACCCGATTCGGCTGGCGATTGTCGGTGTGAGGGCTGTTGGTGCCCGGAGTCTTATCCTTTGAGCGACGAACCCAACCCGAAAGAGAACGGGAAGCCCTTTGGCCCCTACATCTTTCGTACCGAGGAGGCGGTTGTTGCTGCGCCCTCGCTTCACGTCGATGATGAGAAACTGACCATCATCGGTCATCAGATTCGCCGATGGGATGACGATCCGGTCCCTCATGATGCCTGGCAAGGCATGATACAGAACCCGGTCTATAGCGACCAAGTTGTCTTTGGATCTCAACTCACGAGACGCATCGTGGGGTGGCGCCAAGTCTGGAAACACGCGTACGAAGCGAATGATGAGACCTTGTGGGCGGGGCTAGGAACCCAGTTTCAGTACCGCTATCAAGGCACGTGGCATCAAGAGCATCAGATTAAGGTGGCACAAAGGCCCCTGGTGGCTGGCGCGTGGTCGGGGGCGGATGCGGGTGATGCTGGCCACGAACATCTGAAACGGGCCGTGTTTCGGGTTGGCGCGTGGAAGGACGACCACGAGCAGCAGTTTCGGATCTCGGTCGTGCACGAAGGCTCTGAGGGCGCATTTGGCGGAAGACCATCTCACCCTCAGGTCTACACCGCGCCCGATGGTGAGATGGTGGCTGTGTTTGAAAAAGTGCAATCAAATGGCTCGTATGTCGACGGCCAAGCCCCCATCCACGTCGCGTTTTCGCAAGACGGGGGTCTGACCTGGTCGGGTTCTGAGGTCGTGGCATACGGTGCCGCTCCACACGTTGCGGTGGCTGCGCCACACGAGACGTTGATCGTATACTCCGCCGCCGCAAATGAAGATGGCCCACAGATCGAAGCGGTTCGGAGGATTGGAACCTCGGCTTTTTCGTCCGCCGTTGTTCTCAGCCGGTCCGGTCCCCGCGCGCCCTTTGCCAGCCACGGCGTGGGGGCCATATCTGCTCAGCGTCCCGCATTGTCGACGCTGGAGGAGCTCTTTTTGGTTGCATGGGTGAAAAAGGGCTTCGGAATACCGGCTGGTGATCGGATCGTCGTGTCCCGTTCCGCGCGGGTTTTTGACGTCGCCCGGCTCAACATAGGCCTTCCTGAACGGGTTACGGAGAACCAGAGCGTACCGGTCACTATCACTGCGGAAAACAAGTTCCACATGCGGGTCAATGACGGAAGCACCGTTCGCGTGGTCCACAAGTCTCCCAGTCCTGTACTATCGGGCGCGGGAACCGTGGTTCCATTGCGAGCGTCCGAGCTTTCGGAGTCCAGGGACGGCTTTGGCGTATCTTTGGCAAGCGCGCCTCAAAGCGTGTCGTCCAATCTGGGGTTGCCTGTTGAAGGCGCCGATGGACGCACTCCGTTTGAGCTGACGCTTGAGGCGGGTGCGGCCCGTTTCATCACCCGTTTCGAGTCTGCGTCGTTGGCGAACGGGGACGTGATGCTGGGCGTTTCTCGGACCGATCTTGCGGCCTCTTCGGACGCCGCTTTAGACCAGGCTTATTCTGAATCCAGGGTTCGTTTGGTTCCGGGCAACGCGGGTGGCAACTACGCCAGGGCAGTGCTTCACCGAGACGAGCTACTCAAGTCGAAGGTTCATGCAGCCTCTGGGGACCTTCTGTACTACCAGGTGGAGTATCGCTCGGACACTCTGAGCCATCATGATCTCCAGGAGCATGCTCGTTTTGAGGATCCAGACCTCTGGGACTCGCCCGAGTACCGGGATGCCAAGCACCTCGCAGGGTTTGAACGGGTTTGGGTCTATACCCAAGGCGTGGCGTTGGCGCAGCTCGCACGAGAGGAACAAGCCGCGTACCGAAAAAAAGCTCAGGGGCTCGCCCGATATCTCTGTCAACATGTTGTGCGCGATCCTCAGACGAAACAAGTTTTGGGGTGGCCTTTTTCCTGGAACACCCTGGACGACGCTTGGAAGGATGCCCGATTGGTGACGGGGGCCAATGCGTGGGCAGTTCACGGCCTGGGTGTGTTTTTGACGTCGGAGGCCTATCGCCTAATGCCCCAAGGGACCGTGAAGGAGACCCTGAAAGGGTGTTATCGGGACGCCCTTGAGGGACTGAAGACCCACAAACGGACCCTCGAGCTGGACGGCCGGGAGGTTGTGCTCATGACCGCCGGGTGGACCACTGAGGGTCTTGTGTTTTCGGACGCGCCCCATAGAATCCTGACCACCAAGGGGCAACCTTTGACCCAAAACCCCAATGAGGTTTGGGGCTACTACAGTGTTCTTGACGCGATCGGATACGACGAGTTTGAGGAGACTTTCGTTCGGTCTTGCTTGCGGGGTGGTGAATCCGGGGGTGCCTCTTGCGAAAAAAGCGATTCCGGCGGCTGGGTGGACCGGCCCGTTGTGCAGGAGGCCGAATGGGATGCACTTCGCAGACGGGTTGCGGCCCAAAACGTGGTCACGGAGCACAACCTCGATGTTTTGAGCGTGTTGAACCACGCCCTCAACCACGGCCCAGCTCTCGGGTTCTCTGACGACGAACTTCGGTCTTTGACTGGCTGGCGGGACCAGCTTCGAGATGGCGTTTTTTATGGTTTGTACGATGTCAACCACTGGAAGCCAGAGTTTCGTGAAGCGCTTGTTGAAGTGGATGGATTGCTATCGGACGGCCGGGCTCGGACCGAAGCCCAAACGGCATTTCTTCGGATGCGAAGGCACGCGATTCAGAAAGCCCTCGAAGATCGGGATCTTGGGCGTGTGGTCACAGGGGGGGCTTTGGTGCCCAGCAAAGAAAAAGGCTACAGCCTTACGCTCAGCCCACATGCTGCCATCGACAATTGCAGCTGGTTGTCGTTGTCCGTGGACCACCAGATTCTAGGGGCCTTAGCAGCCGAAGACCATGCGCCGTACGTGGAGCGGCTTGCGGCCTGTCTCGAATACACCGTCATACAGTATGTCAAAGATCTGTCTTACGAAGCATCATCTTGCGATGCCCCCGCGGCCAGCTGCCCTCCAGCCAAGACTTATCGTGGCACCCACTATTTCCAGAATGCGTTTCGCGACCCGTATATCGAACCGAGTGAACTCCAAGAATCTTCGTACCACCTCGAGGCCACGATGGGTCTGACCCTGGGCCTCCTGCGGTTTGCCAAAGCACACCCAGAACATCCGAGCGCGAGAGGTTTTCTCGAGGATGCGGAGAATCTTTGGTCTGGGGCTCAGGCGTTTGTTCAAGACCACAACTTTCCCTACTCCAGTCAACGCATTCACAATCTGTCGACACGGTTGTCTTCAAGCACGGCCGTCGTGTGGTTTATTGATGTTTACGACGCCTTTCACCCAACAGAGCTTGATATCGACGTAGCTCCACCCACACCTTCGCTCGATAACGTGATTTGGGCGCTCACGCACCTGGCCGAAGAGATTCGCTCCAGTTCTTCGGGGCACCATGACGGCTTGCTTGAGTTTGGAACCAAGTTGATTCTCGCGCGTGGGAAACTGATCTCCAAGTTTGGCACGCGTCTTCAACAATCACTGGACGAGCTGGGGGCGTTTTCGCCAGCGCTATCTTTGCCACTCGTTGCGGGCATCGAAACCATTGCTTTTCTTGGGGGCTCGCAAGTGGACTCCAGTCTGGAACACATTGTGGCCAGCGCCGGGCGGGCGAACAGCGCCTATTGGGAAGAATCAGGCGTGGTGCGTGCGGAGGAGGTGGTGGCCCAGCCGCTCGGTGCCTATTTTCGACCGGAGTCAGAGATCGTCCAAGGCGTGCCTATTTATCCCCTTGGACCCAAACTCGATAGCCCGCTTTCGAATGAACCCTTTGAGTTCCAAGAGGACCGTGTCTACCGAATTCAGATAGAGTGGTTGGGTGTCGAGTCCGCTCTCGGGAACCTGGGGATCCTCACGCCCACAGAAAGTTCCCTGTGGTCCGTGTACCGATTAAAAACAGAGCGGCCAGCATCAAAGATTCTCCACGACTTTGTCCAAAGCCATCGGCTTTGGGCGCTGCTTGCGCCCATGGCTGATGGGTTCTCAGAGCCCATGCGAGACAGCTGGCTCTACCTCCTCGAACTCGCGATCCGAGGCGAGTTTGGGTGGCAGGGGGCAGAGCAGTTCAGTAGGCGGCGCGGGGATGCATCGACCATTGGTGGGGCGAGTGATTCGCGCAGTCTAGATGGCGTAAAAAGACAGGCGCCCTTCTTTTTTTCTGAGGACGACGATGAGTTGGCCACTTTAAGCCGTGAGCGAGCACACGCCCTCTTTCAACAAGCTACGGGGACTAAAGCGACTGGGCCCAACTGGGATGCGTTCAACCAAGCTCGCATTTCCGAAGGCTTGGGCATGTCGCCGTTGTGGGTCCTCGGTCGTCATAACATTGCGTTTACACATTTGAAGCCGCCCGAAGAGGATCGCTTCTTGACATTTACGCGGTTGAAGCTGCCCGCCATGCCCATGCAGCCTCAGCTTCAAGAACAGTTTTTCGACGACCTCAAGGTTTTCTTCCAAGAGAAAATCGGACCCAATCGCGCCATTCGAAGTTCGCGGGGACACATCCTTGACGGCTGGAAGCTTGGAGACCGCACGAACCAGCTCGTGACCGCCTACGCGTGGAACATCGAGTTTTTGAGTGGCACCAAACTAAACTACTTGTGGGTGGCGGACTGGGGCGTGATTCCCCGAGAGGCTTGGACGGACGTTGTTGCTTACTACGATGGGTTGACTCCCGAAAACGCAAGCCGATGGGAACGCGAAACCCATCCTAAGGAAAAAACGAGGGTTCAAGAAGCTGTGCATCAGTGGCTGGTTGCCAAACTCCAAGCCCAGGGCTCACCGGCGGCCAGCACTGGGATTGCGCCTCCCGCATCCCTCGGTCGTACGGCCTCCGTTCCCCCGCACATTGAACACGTGTTGGCGCTTAAGGATGTCGATTGGATCAAAGCAGACTGGATGCCTCTCGATCCAGCCGCTACCGGGGTATTTCTCGGGCGTTTGCCGGATCTGCAAGAGCGTATCGCAAACGGACTCAAGGACCGAGGCTTTGAGCCCGGGCCGACGCAACACTACGCAGTCAACGCCATTCGCCATCCTCGCTCCGGGCAGATGATTCTTTTGGACTACCGGCTAACCATGAAGGTCGGGGATACTGACCAGATCTCCATTCACTGGAAGGCTGAGACCGAAGATTCCGATGATCTGGTGAGCATCGAACAAGGTCATATGGTTCTTGCGGGGCAGACAGACGAAGAGTTGGTGAAAAATTTTTCTTTGCTATCCAGTGCGACGAGAAGGGCCTGGGACACCCTGGCGTCCAAAGCGGAGTACGAGCGCGTTCTTTCAGCGGGCGAACGGGTCGCCACCGCATTTCTTCAGCAGCAAGATGTCAAACTGGGGCGAAAACAGGGTCAATACCTGACGGTCTCTGGGCGGCTGATGAAGAACTCCAGCCCGTACCCGTTTTCGGGCCCGATCATTGCTATGCCGGCAAACGATCTGACCGCGCAACGCCATTTTTTCGAACGCAATTTCCCTTCCTGGATTGAAATGCGCTTGGATAAGGATGGAACTTTCCCGAAAGAGAATGGCCAGTACAAATTCGTCGTGCGAGACATCGCTCCCGAACATGGGTCACATCCGCCCTATGCTTATTCGTTTTCGAAAGAGGTAACCGTGGATTCGGGTCAGGGCGAGTTGGTTTTTGCCTACTGGCAGCCCGGTGTGGTTCCGGGGGTCTCTTCTTCTGAAGTTGTGAAGAACTACTGGTCGATGTCCTCGGCAGCGCAGTCCGACTGGGAGGCCGCCGCCTCTCCCTACGACCGCGAAAGGGTCGAAGAGCATCGCAAAGATGAGGTCTATCAAGCTTTCGTCACCCACCGACATCAGGAGAGCAAAACAACCCCAGCTCGCATTCCCCCAAACATCGGTCACAATGACCTCATCGTGGACGAGCAATCCATATTGAGTCGGCTTCCATGGATGCCGCTCAATTCGAACGGACTGGAAGATTTCAAATCTCAGGTCGAATCCGTGCTGCGAGGCACAAGGTTACAAAGCGTATACGTAGACGGCCTTGTTCTCGAACTGGATAGCGTCGACCAGTACGCGACCAGCACCTACGATGGGACCACAGATCCCGATTTTCGGGTTGTGACAGGCCAGTCGGCGCGAATGGTCTTTCGCGGAAGCGATGCCCAAGGTATATCGGTTAAGCGCGAGCTTCATTTCCGCTGGGATCTCGACGAGTACGATCGCCACCAAGCAGAAAAAAAGCCGCAAACAACGGATACGAAGCCTGGCCCTGTCACCGACAATACTTCGACCCATCGCGGTGAAACAGTGGCCTTCGAGGACCACGAGCCAGTCGCCTATTGGTATGAAACTACGAAGAAGCCGGTGCATTGGTTCAAGACCATTGATGTGTCCACCGGCAAGAAAATCTCCAAGCCTTCCCCCAAAAGCATGGCCGACAAATTCAACGACTATGCCTACGTTTCCGAACTTATTAAGAAGATGTTCGTGAGAAACAAGACCCTCGACTATGGCGCCGTGAAGGACTTAGTTGCCGACGCCAAGACTCCTAATATCTCGCGCATAAGTTTCGTATTCCACGAGCGTTCGGTGAAGGACTGGGAGGAAGCGCTAGGGAGGGTGTTCGACAACGAACATTTTAATCAAGCGATGTACATCGACGTCCGACTCTGGGATCAAGAGGGTTGGTCCGAGGTGAATCGGTTTTACAATCCGTTGAACACGCCTGCCGAGATGGGGGAGCTCGCCAAAAAGAATGCCCAAAGCAGCGGCGAATATGACTTCAATGTGATCCACCACCAGCTGAAGGTGTTGTCCACGGGCATTCAGCCTAAGTCCGAGGGCCCGGTACCCCCTGAATCGATCCAGAACACCCCTATCCCTGGAGTCGAAACAGCCACCGATGAACCCGAATCTGCTGCTCTTCGAAAACGCCTGTTGAATATCAGCGTTGTACTCGACAAGATTTTTGATCCGATCAACGACGCTGTCGTAACCGCGAACTCTAAGGGTCAAGAGGTCTCGAAGGGTGTTCGGGATCTTTTTTTCTACGATTTTCCGTCCGTACAAAACGATGTGCATCGCGCCCAGGCCAAACTTCGGCCAAAGATGGCAAAAGCGGAAGCGAAAGAAGTGACCGAGATGGTCGAGCAGGCGGAACAAGGATTGGAGTTGCTGATTGTCGGAACCGGAAACATCCCGGTTGTACTTTTGGCCTTCCATGTGACCAACGCCTCCCTTGACCGTTTTCAAGCCGCCACGGACACCCTGTTGATGTTGAACAAGTTTCGCACGGTGCAGGGGAGCACCGGCTACATGAAAGCCGGAAATTCGCTGAGCGTGGTAGAGCGGGCGGTTTTTGACGCCGCGCTCTTCGATTCAACCATCGCGCTCGACCATTCGGTTTTCAACGGGTTCCGCGACCCATCGGTTGTCGCGACAAACACCAAACGACTGTTGAATGCAGCCCTCCATCACCACGAAGATCTGGCTTTTGCGGGCCTTTTGGGACCCACACGCAAGCTTGTAGATCAGCTTCTGACCGATCCGGCGCTTCTTCACCGAGATCGACCTTTGCTCAGCGAAGCAGAAATCTGGCTTCAGCACCTCTACAAAGGTCCACCGCTTGCGCACAAGAAGCCTGGCCCTCTCAATGAGATGAAATTTGATCCGAACCCGGTGCCGACGTTCAATCAGGCCGAAGATGAGGTGCACAAACAAACGGTTCGGGGGCTAGAAGTGGTCAAAATGCTCGAATCCGCGCGCGCCGAGCTCGAAAACACGTGGGCCGTTGAGCTGTCGCTTCCTGACGTACTGACCCACTGGGCCCTGGCGGAAGAGGCATTGGTCGACTGGGAGTCCTCCCAGCCGGTGCCCGCACAGTTTATCTTGGCGACTTACGAACTCGTCAAATGGACGCGCCGGCATGACGCCTACGAATACCGGTTACGGACGTACAGTACCGGGATCCGTGAGCTCTCCAAGATCATGGAGTTCGTTGCCAATCCCAACGTCGCCTCGCCACCCCTCCTAGACTACACGGACCTCATAAGCGATATTCCCCTCGTTAGATACCTCGAGGCGCGGAGCAAAGGCACCCGGGTCGATCAATCGCTCATCCAGCGAGAATATGAGAAGTGGCTAAGTGGCGCCTCGCAGTCGCCTTTTTGAAGCCATTGCCGGAGCCTGAGTTTTCCCTGAGGTCCCCGCCATTCGAGTTCCATAAGAACGGCAAGCGTTATTCGTTGGACCTCGGTGAAGAGAAAATTGAGAGCCCATTTTTTTTGTGAATTCGATTTCGCCTCTTGAGCAATTTTCGGAAGGAGTACAGGGGTGACGTCCCTTGCTCCGAGCCCATGGGGGAAGTCCGCGGTGTGATTCGAGCAGCCGCTGTGAGGTTTTCTGAGTGGACGCTTGATGTCAGGAGCCGTGGTCGATGATGGGGATGGGGCCTTCGGCGTCGAGTCGGCTGGCGATGGTCTCGGCCAACTTGGATGATGCTGCTGGATCATTGGGGTTGACGCCTGAGATGACTTTCATCGCGCCTTGAAGGCCCATGGCCGCCCGGGCGATACTCCATTCGTTCCGGCTTTGGGGCACGGGAAAGACAGAGACCCATTTTTGTTGTTTGTGCTGCATCACCACCAGTTCAGTGCCGAACCTTGAGGCGTGGGCGAGAAGTTCATCTGCAGGGGGTAGGGTTCGGCCGCTGTAGTGCCAGAGCGAATGCCAGGTGTTGGTGGTTGTCTCCTTGAGGTGCGGGTGTACCAGCGCGCCTTTGGTGTTTCGCAAGCGGACGTGGTTCGGTTCTTCCCGGATGGCGATGTGGGTGGTGAAGTACTTGCTGTACCGTATGGCGACTTTGCGGCTCTCATGGGGGTCTTGAGGGGAGTAGACGTATTCAATGCTGAACGCGTTGGGTTGGTCTTCGAGGCCCTGGAGGCCACCGCTGCCCGCGGGGAAGGCTCCGTGGAAGCGATAGTTTTTATGGAAGACGACAATCATAGTGGCGTTTTTGAGGGTGTGGGAGGCTTCTCGGATGGTTTCATCGTCGGGGGGGGCTTCGCCAGAATAGAAGCCCGTGGCCCACCAACGGCCGTCTTTTTCTTCCTGGGTTGTTGGCCGGCTTAGGTATGGAGAGCCCACTTTGCCGGTCGCATCACGAAACTTTGCCAGCGGGGTGTCATCAATCACGATGACGTAACCATTCTTGCTGTAGGGGGCAAAGCGTTCCGTAAGGCCGTCGGCATCACCCGCTCCCAAGTGATAGATCACTTGAACGTATGCCCGCCCTCCTTTGGTTTTCTCCAGGGGCTTTGCCCCTTCAATCGTTGGGAAGACTGAGTAAACGTCCTTGCTTGGGTTGTAGGCCTTGATCATGTTGCTGTTGTTGAGCGCCTTCCCTTCGGCGATGATGCGTGCATCGGATGGCGGTTCTCTGCCCACGTAAAAACCGGCCGCCATCCACCCTTTGTCCGCGTTCTTGGCATCTATGTAGGGTGATGTTTTGTGGCCAAGCTTGTCAAAAAAGCGGGTGAAGGATGTGCCGCCCACGACCTTGAGATAGTCTTGGCCTGGACTGAATCGGGGCGCTACATGAAGGGTCATGAGGGCGCCTGTGGCTTGGCCGCTGTTCTCGCCCCTGTGAACGCCACCCAGTACGGGGCTGACGGGGCCCTTGGCGCGAAGGTCGTCCCATATATTGGGTTGACTCGTCGGAAAACCCACATAACCCGGCTGGTTGTCGAATTGGACAACGATGATATTGTGCTTGATGACGTCAACATGCGCCTTCAACGCATCGTCGCTTGGGGCTGCGAGTCCACCGTAAAAGAGGTCTGAGTACCAGCGTCCTCCGATGGGGCTGCGGTCCGGAGTCATGTACGGATGAATGCGTTCTCCCCACTCGTTCCAAAACATGGTCTGCCCTCGGTCCATCACCTTCACGTACGCGAGATGGGGCGTCCTTTTGAAAGCGGTTTTGGCGATGGAGCCGGGTCGGCTGCCCAAACTTGCGATGGTGACGTCCGTCAGAGGTTCGTTGATGACGGCTTCCGCTTCGTTCCAAGCGACGAACGGAAAGATAAAAACACCGCCTTCTTCAGTGAGGGCTTGGACCAAGTCCAGTTTTTCCCTTTGAGCTCGAGTCCAAAGGGCTTTCTCCAGGATCGGTTTTTGAGAATGGGACAGAATCGGGTTGCCGGTCCACGTTTGATCTGATGTTGGCTGGGGTTTTGGGGTTGTCTTGGTCTGGACCAGCTTGCCCTTGGCCCAGGTGGGTGGGTTCTTGACGAAGTCGTCATAGGTGGCGGTCACTGACTGGACTTCATACAAAAGGGGGTGAGAATCCGGCCCATCGCCGGTACGCACGCTCGGTGACTGAGGACCTTCCTTGATAAAAGCTTCTACCGTGCTTCTTCGGACAAGATAGTTGTTCTTGCTGTGGAGGTCTTCGATAAGGGCGATGTGAAAGCCGTATTTATCATAAAGCGCGAGAAGTGCTGTCCCCTTAGGTGGCGCGCCCTCGAACAGCATATCGCTTTGGCCGTTTTCGAAACTTCGTTGTCCGGCCCGGTTGAGGTAGACCCAGGTCTTGATACCGATGATATAGGTTTCGACCGATTTCTGTTCGGGCTGAAGAAATCGTGCCATCGATATGGCTCGCGAGTTCTCGGCAGAATTTGCCAGCGATAAAAATTGCACGAAGTACTGCTCGCCTAAAAATGTAGGGTTAAGAAGTTGCTCGGCAAGATGCGCAGCCATGAAGTAGTAGTTGTTGTCATGGCCTTTGACCTGCATCGTAGGATAGTTGTAGGATTTGGCTTTGGCTACAAAGGCTTTTTTGGTGTAGCCGACAGTGCCCAAAAACTCGAATGCGCCTTCTCGGCCGTAGGGGTTCAGGTGTGATGTGACCCTTGTTGCGTCTTTCCTGAAGGGGAGCTCTTCGGTGAGTGATACCAGGACTGGGAGTTCGTCAAAGGAAACGAGTTTGCTCACGCGCAGGACCGTTCCCATCGCAAGCTGAACGTTCCCTTTGTTTTCGGGGTCCTGAGACGCGGTCAGCTTGGCTGGACTAAAGTTGTTCTTGTCGATGTTCGCAAGGTCACGGAGGGCCACAACCGAGTGGCCGGCAGGTTCCTTCGTGGTTCCCCAAAGGGCGGGGCTGGAAGCTTTTTCGGCGAAGTCCCACAAGAATGTATTGTCGGGGGGCGCTTTCATCCATCCGGTGCGGAGGGCATCGTACTTTCCGTTTTTGTCTACGAAGTAGGGTTCTCGATCGCGGCTCGCCACCAAAAAATGGGTCTGCCCGTTGGGCATGATCGGCTTGAGCAGCGGCATGGTCAAGGTCGGAGTTCGCTCATGTCCTTGATGGGTCATCATGGAGATTTCATAGTCGTCTTTGCTGATGTTGTTCTTTTCGAGGAACGCACGAATCGCACCTTGAGGGCCGGCGAGGTACACGTGCAGCGCGGGGACGTAGATCTCAAAAACAATGTCTCGCCCCGCCAGTTCCAACAAGGGAAAGCGGGTTTTGGGCTGAAGACTGGCTTCGAGTCGAAGACTGGTGATCTTGTGGCCGTCACGTGTATACAGCACGATTTCGCTGTCATCGACCAACAACGGGATTTCGGTGACAGTGGATGGCATGGCATCAGCGACTTGGCTGGCGGTGTATTGGGCCATGCGCGATGTGGTTGATGGGTCTGAGGACAGCGTGGCCAGCTTCAGTTCGAATTTTGTGGTGTCGATGCGAAACAAGTCTCTGAGAGGGATGACCACATCACCGTGTACTTCGTCAGAGTAGCCGTACACCGCCGGTCCACCGAAGCGCTTGGCTTTGTTCCAAAGGTCCTTTTTGGTCGGGGGCTCTTGGAGCAGTCCGGTTCGAAGGATGGAAATCTCTCCCTTCTTATCGATATAGTAGGTGTCATGGTGCGGGTTGTAGACCGCGATCCAGGGGGTCTTGTTCGATGATGATGCCCAAAGGTCGGCCGCTTGTTCCATGGAAAAGGAAGAATCGCGCCCCGAATCCCCGCTGGTGGTGGCGATGATTTCGTAGCTGGTCTTTTCTTGTCGAAAGTAGTCCAAGAGCCTGGCGGCGGTTCCGCGATAGTAGAGCAGGGTGTTTGGGCTGTAGACTTCGAAGACGGGATTGCGCGGCCGGTGAAGGGCCAAAAGCTCCTCTTTCTTGGCGGGCTGCGTGCTGACGGCCGCGTCTTTGCCGAAGGTATTCGCAATGACATGTCCTTTGGGCGTGTACGTGCGGATGGTGGTTGGCGAAGAGAGGATGGAGACGCTGGTGAGGTCCTTGTCGAAGGTGCTGATACGGTCTACGAGCAGTTGGTCATTGCTGCCACCATACCCGGTTCGGACGTTGCCCGTAGCCAGCTTGAAGCGAAAACGTTTGGGATCGACCTTGTCGAGATGGATGCTGGGGAATACGGTGTGGCCGGGTGGATCAAGGCTGATACCCCAAACCAGTGGGCGCCCATTCAGGGCTTGATTGACCAGGGTTTCAAGGCTCGGGGCCTCTTTCATCCATCCGCCGCGCACGACATCCCACTGCCCGTGTTGGTCCACGTAGTACCGAGCTTCGGAGAGATGTTCGATGGCGACCCACTTTTGGTCATCCGGCCATATGGGCCGGATGATGTCGGTTACCGGGTCTTGGCGTTTGCCTTTGCTGCTAGAAATTCTTGTGAGCCAGTACTCTTTGGAAGATAGCTTAGACGCTTGGATGTAGTCGACGACGGGTTGTGCCTTCCCGGCCACAAAGACGCCTAAGTTCTTGACTTGGATTTCTACGTTGGGTGAGCGCGAAGAATGGCCCGACAAAAAGACATCCCGGGGGGTGGGCTTCAGGCTGACGTTGACTTTTTCGATGCCGGGAATCTGCTTGCCGTTCGGGCCGTAGAGTCGAATCGTATCCAGATTCAGCAAGATGGGAAGTTGGGCCAGCCTTTTTCCGGTAAAGTCGAACACCGTTCGGGCGACTGCCGAGGCGCCTACTGAAGGCTTTGCTTTATTGGGTTTTGCGCCGGCGGTGGCCAGTTTCACCTCAAAAAGATCGGGGTTCATGTTTTTGAGGTTGCGCACTGGGACCACGGCATGTCCCGGCATCTTGGCAAACTTCAACCAAACCGCCGGACCTTGAAAGTCGTGTGCCTTCTTGAACAGTTCTTTTTCAGTGGGCTCCTGAATGCTCCAGTCTTGAGGGAGCACATAGAATGCGCCCCTAGCGTCGATGGGCGGGGCCAAAGCGACACCGCCATCCAGTTTTGAAGCCGCGTATACAAAAGGCTCTTGTGGTGTTGCCCCGATGAGTCCGCCCTTGGTGATGTCTTTTGTGGCCTCGGTCCGCCACGGGTCCCATCCGAGCGGGGTCGTGGGGCAGCGGCGTGGAGGGGCGGTGATGCCGAAGGCATCCGAGCTGTGGCGTTGTTTGCAGCTCGGCACGCCGAGTACGATGTCGAGGAGCCATTGGTGGATCCATTGGATGTAGGTGTCTTTGTAGGCTTCTGGAATGTCAGAGGCGGCGATTTCACCCTCGTACCAATTTGTCCAAGATCCTGGCTGGTGGTGAATGAGCTTGGGACCCTCGTGGTCCGGACCGAGATGGAGCACCACACCCCGGGGCGCCTGATAGAATCGGTCGAGCGGTTGAAAGAGACGGAGCTTGCGGTAAACTTCGATGCCGTCCCACGTCTTTTGGAGAATGACGTCTTGGGGAATCGCGTTTTGGAACATGGCGCGAAGGGCCTGTGCGGCTTCTTCTTGTTCTTCGGTGGTGCTGCCTACACCAAAGCCCAAGTTGGCAATGATGCTGTCAGAAAACGCTTCTTCCCAATACGATGGGTACGCGCTCACAATTTCGCGTACGGAAGTGTAGTAGTCTTTGGGATTGGACGGTTCGAGGGGCGGGGACCGTCCAACGTACGCGTAGTCCGCCGGAACTTCGAACGGAACATGTTCTTCCACGACCACCACGTTGTGGTTCTCGTCTACGAGGAGCTGGTCCACCAGATCGTTGATTTCTTCTTGATGAATCTCTCCGGTGATGGCGGTGAACACGCCGGTCGCGAGGATTTCGGTCAGGACGAGTTTGAGCGCCTCCCGGGCGCCGAGCTGTTTGATGACCTCGACTCCGTAGACCCAGTAAGCCGCCGCCTCCGGCCGGGGACCCAAAGCGAGAGAGGTTTCAAGACCCCCCAAAAATGAGGCCGAACCAAAGAAGCTTTGACCCATCGCCAGGGCTGCGGGAGGGAAAGATGAGGGCGGTGTTTCGAGGGCGTCGTGTACATCGATAAACCAAAGGATCGCCGTACTCGAAGACAGCAAGGTCGAAAGGTCCTGGATCCGTTGACTTGAGTAAGGAAACCCGTGGTCTCGGGTGAAGGTTTGGGCATTGGCCCATAGCCTCTTTGCCTCGTATTCGAGGCCCTCGGCGCTTTGGACTTCAGGATGGGCGCCGACAAAACGGTGTAAACCGAGGATGAGCCCCATCGTCGCCTCCAAGTGGTACGATGATTCTTGAAGATCGCTTGGGTTGATGTACGGGTCGCGAAACGCGTTCTGGAAGTAGTGGGTTCCGTAGTACTTGGGTCCGCTGTCGCTGAAGCCCATCTTTTTGGCAAAACGAAGGATGGTGTACTGAAGGCAACGTTCTAGCCGACTGACATAGATGGAAGGCGCGCCCTCGTCTGAAGGGGGCAGGTCACGGTAGTCGACGGAAAGGGCCAGCCAGCTGCAATTGTCGATGGCGGTGTGGCTGCTCTTCGAGAAGGTTCCGTCCTCTTGGAACGCCCCCCCGGTGACGATACGGCCCATCGGGCTTTTGGCATCTGTGGACGCCTCGTCTTTCAGCCACGCTTGTTTGTGGGGCTCGCGTTCGGCGAGGTACGCCAGCTTTGAAGGGGGTACCTGGTCCCAAAGCGCGTAGAAGATGCCGTCACGAACCTCGTTTCGCCATGCCTCAAGCGCGCCTTTGTTGCTCAACCCGAGCGCCCCGGTGTGGTTCAGGGCGTGATTGAGAACGCTCAGAACATCGAGGTTATGCTCGGTGACCACATTGCGGGCGATTTCTGGCCGCTTGAGACGAGACCAGGCGCGCTCGGAAAGGGTGAAAGACTGCCACGCGTCTTCGGGTATCTCGCCGGCGGCGCACAAAGAAGCGTCGGCACACGCCTTGAGGGCCGGTGGTTGCGCTTCATCGTAGACGTCGTAGCCGATGGCATCGACGACGCTGTAATAAGCCCATCGTTCATGATGGGCTTCAACCGGGGACGGCTCGCCGTCTCCTTGGATAGGGAAGGGTCGGTCGACCGCCTCCAGTCCGCGGGTGCTCCAGCCTGCGGTCATGAGGCTGACCTGTCGGGCCTGGTGGCCGACCTCAAAAGTCCGCCGATGTCTTTGGAGTCCGAGCAAGGCACTTTGATAGCACTGCCTAAACCACGCCTGCTCTTCGTCTTGAGGCAGATTCGCAAACGCTTCGGAGGTGATGAACACGCCGAGACCGTGAATGGCCCACGCGTTGGCGCCGGTCACCAGACGGGGATCTTTGAAACTGTCGCCGGTGGTGTTCCATGAAAAGTGCCACCCTTTGAGCTCATGGGGGTTGGCTTGGTCGACCACCGCATGGCCGCACAGGTAGCGGGCCATGGCTTGGGTTCGTGCGCGATGTTCGGGGATGGTCAGGCCGGGAACCGTTTTGGTCCGGGACAGCTGCGCCAGGGCGATGCCGAGCGTATAGACCCACACCCGTTCGAATCCGGCCAGATGAATCGAATCTGGGTCGTCTCCTTCATAGAGCGACGCGGCGCGGGGATCAAAGGGGACTTGGTCATCGCCGAAGCGATGGTTGGCCGGACGGTACTCCACCTGATACGCGCCTTCTCTGCTGAGGGGGGGATAGAAGTCCGCATAGTCGTATCGCCCCCCCTCGGAGGCTTGGAGCGTTGTCCGTCGGATGAGGCTTTCACGCTCGGCGATGGCCTTGGTGTAGTTGAGGTCTGGGTTTGGGTTTGGGTGTGGGGGCACGGCCTCGTCGGTGTGGAACGCGTTCGCCGGGGCCCATGAGACGACGGCTTCGCCCTCGACCAGTTCCACCTGCATAAGAGGGGGGGACGAGGTGAGGGCCGCATGGGCCCCGGCGGGCGCGCCAGGGTTGGACGCCCAAAGTGGGGCTTGCGGGGAAGCCTCCAAAGACGCTTCGACGGCGGCGACAAGCTCTTCAGGGGGCGCATCGTACACTTTGACGTGGTGCTTATTGACGAGTGCGACCTTCACCGTTGGCGGCGCGCTCGTGGCGCTGGACGGACGTTCTACGGTGGCATCCAGCTGCCGAACGCTTTGGTCGCGGGATGCCCGGGTCGTCAAAATCCGGTTTCGCTTGTGGGCTTCTTTGGCCTGGTGGACAAAGGCGGCAAAAAAGAGGTCGCCGTCCGCGGTCAGGCTGGGTTCGCCCGCGTAGTGGTCGCTGTAGGCGGCTTTGGTCGTAGTTTCGGTGTCGAGCGTGGTTCCATGCAGCGGCGCCACGTCAAGCAAGCGCTCGGTGCGCCGCTCTTCGTTGAGAGTGTCTACATTCCAGGTGCGCCCCTGGTCTCGACTCCGAGCGATTTGGACCCTACCCGAAATACCCAGATCTGTGCTCAGACTTGGCCGATAGTAGGCCACCCCGATTTCGCCACGGCCACTGATGGCGACTTGAGGCAGGTAGCCGGCGAGCGGTTCGCCTTCAGCCAAGAGGTTCTTCGGCGAAGCCCAGACTTGGCCGTCGTCGGAAGTGGCATAAAAGAGCGGGTTGCCGTCCGCCTGGTTGGCGTCATGTTGGGGCCCTTTTTCGTACACCGCGATCAGCGAACCCGAAGGCATGTGGGCCACCTTGGGGTACGATGGCTTTTGTGAAACTTGAGGCGCAAAATGCCCATCGACCACGCTGAGGTTCCACGAGGCGACCGGGTGATGCAGCGAACGCTCCTTCTTCGGTAGGCTCTTCGTGTCTTCACGCTCCAAAGACCGATGGGCGAAGACGATTTGGTCGTCTTCATGCCATGTTCCTTGATAAAGATACTGGTACTGAAACCCAAGGCCCGCCCACCGGTGCTCATCGCCCGGCTCATAGGCGGCTTTCCACGTTTGGCGCCAACCCTGTACCCATTTGGTCGGTTGTGCGCGTTGAACAATGGTCGTGCTGTAGATGGGCTTCGCGAGCATATGTTGCCATGCCTCGCTTGGGACCGGATGGTCTTCCCAAAGGCGAAGTTGCTTCGCGATGATCATGACCGATTTCGGGCCGATGTGAAGAGACGGCGCGTACGCGTAGGCTTCGTGGGTACGGTCGATGTAGGGTCCCCTCGGTTGCCCATCTTTTTTGGGATCCGGCTCGTCACGGATGGGATACGATTCATCGCACCAACAGCCCTCGCAATCGCAGCGCCCGTCGGCGCGGGGGGCATATTGGGCCTTGTACTTCACGATTTCGGTTGCCGGCGTGCGGACGTGTTGGTTGAAGACGTTGAGGGGGCGCCCATCGGGGGTGCGCTCGATTTCAAAATCGTACGCGTACAACACTTGGTTGGCTTGATTCCAAGTCATGTGGACGTGTCCATCGGGGTCGAGGGCGAGACTGAGGGTTCGCTTCCAGGACGGGTCGGCCTCACCGACCCCAGGGTGGGCTTGAACGATCGATGGCGTGGGCTCTTGGGCACCGGTGAACATCAGCTGCTTTTCTTGGATGCGCATCAGCGTCTTGTCGCCTTCGCGGCCTTTTTCAATCCAAGCGACGACCAACTTTTCCGAAGAGGCGGCTACCGCGAGTTCGGTGATCGTCCATCCCGGCAAGGCGGTGGCCACCCGTCGTCCTTGCTCTCTTCTGAACGACCCTGCTCTGCCGCTCTTCAGGGAATGCAAGACTTCGATGTGGTCACCCTGCTCGTCCTTTGCGATGTATGCGAGGTGAACCATGGTCTTTTCGCCGTGGCCGGTGATCACGCTTTTGGGCATGGCTGCATGAACGTCGTTCTTGGTCGCAACCGAGGGGGTTTCGAAGTCTCCGAGGCCGATGACGGGCGCACTTTCGACTAGGCTGCGGGGCGTTTTTTGGGACTCGACTCCAGACGCGGTGGTCAGAGGCTGTGGCGTCCTTGCGGTGCCGCCCAGCACTGAGAAGGAAAGCATGCCAGGCGCGCTTCGGTGGAGCCAGTACATTACAGTCGGCTCCAGGCGGTCCCCTACGGAGAGATCTTTGTAGGCCTTGGCGCTGGGATCCCATCGTAAGACCCTATCGACCTGGGGGTCATCGTAGATGTGCGTCTTGATGAAGTGGACTGCGTGCCACCCCTCCGCCACTGTGGAAGATGATGTGCGCGTTTGTTCGGCGTTCTTTTCGACGGTTTCTTGAGGGATTGGAAGAGTCAGGTCTTGTGCCTGACTGGCAAAGACCCAATGGACCGCTTGGTTTTCAAAAGCGCCGTCTCCCACCATCAGCTGGGGTTCGCTGGTTGGCGAAAACACCGTACTTTCGATATCCGGGATGCTTAGCCCTCTTTGTCGGGTGTCTTGGATAGACACTGAAGAGCGCACAGGTGTGTCGGGGTCGCTTGGCGTCTCGATGACGGGCAAGGGGTTCCAGCCGGGTTCGACGCGCAACCGGAGCTCGGCGGGGGATTGGGCCTCGGAAATCGAGCTTTGTGCCGCAAGGGAAAAACAAAATCCAAGAATGGTGCTGAGCCGCAGGACACCTCGGCGTTTTCGCCTATCAAGATTGCTCACTCGGAATGCTCCTTGGGTATCATGGCAGTCGGGGCGATACCTTCTCTTCAGGGCGCCCATACGATGAGAAAGAAGCGGGGGTGTCAATGGTTTTTAGGTGATTCCGCCATGCAGGTAAAATTGACCCCGACGCTCCTTCTTTTTCCGGAAACAGGCCAAGAAAAAAGGGTTCGCCCCGAAATAGGGGCGGTTCTGTGCCGTGGTTACCCTTGATACGGAGTTTCGCGCCGGTGGTTGGATCGGGGCTACGCTTGCCCGGTCCGGAAATGCGATCGCCGCAAGATCGTGCCCGCGCCGTCTCGCAAAGCCTGATGGCGGCGACGACACAGCGACCACGACGCCGATGACGACCTTCAACGCACAACGTCACACATCAAAGTTCGACCATCTTCGGCAGGCGGGCGTGTGTTCCTTTGGGTTCTGTCGAGATGGAGCCCAGATACGCAACATGGCTTTTCTTGGTTTGTTTTTTTGAGCGCTTCAATGAGCTTGGGGCAAGGTGCATCGGACAGCCCATGACTTCGTGTGCCTGGATGGTTACACTGAGGACTTGAGCTGTCGGTGGGAGTCCTTTGCACGCTGCTTTATTCCCTTGGCTCAGTTTTTTTGCACCCGCGTCGGCTGTCGAGAGACACGGCTTCGGTCACCGCCCATTCGGCCTTACGGGGAACGGTCCGAAGTCAATTCGGCGCATCTGTGTACCTCGGCTCACGGCAACCAAGGGGATTCGTTCGGATGCAATACAGGTGAGCCGAGGTATGGGTTTTGGGGTCGTGTGGTCTCCGGTTTGCGTGGTGATCAACGAGTCGCGTGGATACTCCTTTTTTCTTTCGGTTTGGGTGTCTTTACGTATGGCTGCGAGTCCAAGGTACAGAGAGCCACAAGCTTGGGAGGTTCGACCGCAGGTCAAGACCCGAAGCCTTGCGGGGATGGCCTCTGCGACGATGCGATAGAGGGGTGCGATTCTTGCGCTTTGGATTGTGGCCAGTGTCCACCGGCTGCTTCACCGAAACCTTGCGGGGACGGCGTCTGCGACGATGCGACAGAGGGGTGTGATTCTTGCGCTTTGGATTGTGGCCAGTGCCCGCCGGCGGCCTCGCCGGATCCTTGCGGGGACGGGGTTTGCGACGACGCGACAGAGGGATGCGTCTCTTGCGTCTTAGACTGCGGGGTGTGTCGTGCGCCACTGCCGACCCGAGATCGTTTTGGGATACGGATGTTGTATCCAACTGTCGATGGGGGCCAAACGTGGGTATCGAACTGGGACCGGACGCCGGCGCGCAGCTTCGGACCCTCAATTGACCCGGAGGACCCGTGGTTTGATACAGACCATGGGGATGCATTCTACTCCATCAAAGAAGGCATTCTCACAGTGACCACGTTTAGGGGAAAAGCGTCCAACCCAAGAATGTATATCCACGACCCCGACGGCCGCTCGGATTGGGGTAATGTTGAAATTACGACCTACGCGCGGCGCATCGCGGACAAGAGTATTTCCTACGCAGGAATCATGGCGTATGCGAGGACGAACCATGGGGCCATTGGGGACGAAAAGATGAACTTGTGTGATACCCGTGGATATGGAGGGATGTTGACCTACCGGGGGGTTGCAAAGTTTGAAAAAGAAACCGCCCACGGGCTTGATGATGGCTATGCCCAGGTGGGGTCTCGGACGCATTGGCAAGCCGGGATGCCCTTTAACCAATGGGTGGGGTACAAGTTTGTTGTTCGAGACTCTCCTTCTGGCACCGTTCAGATGGAGATCTGGGTTGATGAAAGTGATCGCAAAGAGGGCGGTGACTGGAAGCGAATCACGGACTTTGAGGATGACGGCACGAACTTTGGGATAGGCTACGACTCTTGCTGTGACCCAGGGCGAGATGGTGACGGCAGGTGTAAAGCCGTCGTTCCTCCACAAATGCCCCTGGTCGTCTCTGACAATCGTTTGGGGAGCGAGACTGGTCGTCCCAACAAAGTGGTTTACTTTCGGAGTGACGGTGTGGAGGAAAACGGCCTACAGTACCGCTGGATGAGCGTTCGCGAAGTCGAACCCCTTTAGAGAGACCCAAAAAATTGGTACATGTCCTGGTGGTAGTTTTTGAGCACTTCGCGCTTGATCTGGTAGACGGCTTCTTTCCCAGAGCCCTGCTGCTCGATGAGCTTCGCCTCTTCGAGGGCCTTGGCTGCGGCCCTTCTCGTGGTGAGGTCAACTTTGGTCGCTAACGCTTTAAGGATTTGGGTATCGGACAGGGTTTCATGTTTGTGCAAGAGATAGATTATGGCCGTCGCCGCTTCTAGGTGAAGCGCATCGGCCGCTGGAGTCCATTGGTTGAGAAGGCGCCTCCTGATAGGTTCACGCTCGTCACTGGTTTTGGCTGCAGGCCCAAACGTCTTCTGAAGGGTCGATGGGTCGCCCCAGAAGAGTTCGAGCTCTTGCATATAGTGCGCCCGGACCTTTTCGGGGTGAAGCTTGAACGGGTGAGGCTGCGGAACCGTTTGGTCGACAGACATCAAGGCACGCTCTTCAAGCCCGTCCCGAGTCCGATAGGCTGTGGCGTAAGCGATCCCCGTGTCTTTAACGATGTGGTCTAGGGTCAGCGTGGTGTGTTTGGTTTCATAGGCGTAAATGATCAGTTTTCTCCGATGGGGAGACTGCCGCCACCACGTTTCGTCCTCGCCCGGGGTTTGAAGCTTGGCTACGGCGTTCAGTTCGGAGGAAGAGAGGTCTACCGCGGTCGTATCCACTTGGGGGGTGGGCATCGTTTCTGGCTTGCTGGGGTCTCGGAACAGAAATTGATGCCATTCTCGCGTGAAGCGAAAGAGTCGGTCTACATCCAGTTCGTATGTGCCCGTTGTCTCGGATGCGTGGACCAGCCTTGCGTGGACGAGGACTTGGAGTTCTTCGTTCACCTTTTGCTCAACGACCCCTATCCACTCCGCGAGCTTTTCGGGTGTCTTTGGACCGTAGCGATGCAGGATGTAGGCACAAACTCGTCCGAGAGGAGACTGGAGTGCCGCCGTGACATCGTCCCGCCCGCCGGTCAACCGCCACGCTATCAACTCGCGTTCTTCGCGGTCCTTGACTGGATCGCCGAGCGCAACCTCCACGTCGTGGTGATCGTGCCAAAAGAATTTCTTGTAACCAAGGTCCATCGCGTTCATGGCTTCCGGGTTGATTGTGCTCTGGCGCCGCGGTGTTGTTGTCATGTCCTCTTTGACGAACTGGACCATTTTTAGGTCGACCACGCCGTGACCCTCAAGAGCGGTCAAGGAACGCGCAACCAGGTGTGCTGAAAGATCCGGAATGAAGTATTCATCCGAGAATGATGTCCCAAAATAGTAGCTCCAAACGGCGGTGTGGAGGTGGGCTGGATTGTGCGCCCAGGAGGACTCCGTGTTGGGGTGACCATTCTGTGTCAGTTCTTTTTCGATAAATTCACGATCTTCGTTGCTCAACTCCTGTGCTTCTCGCATGGATGCAGACTTTGGGTGGACGGGTGCTCCGTTCAAGTTGATGGGCCTTCTCAAAAAACGATAGAGATCCTTGTGATAGTCATGAAGAAGAGGCTCGTTGAACGATAACATTGCAGAATCGCCAACTCCGGCGCGGATAAGCAATTTGGATTTGCGAACAGAAGTAAGAGCTTTGTCGAAATCCTCGACAGGTACTTCGCTTCGAAGGACTTTTACAGACGTGGGCCCGTTCTGTGACACAAAATAGATCATGGCCCGCTGAACATCCGACCCGATCCCGTGGGCAACATTTCCCCACTCGTTGATAAGCCTGTCTCGGAGCTTTTCTTGCTCAAGCGTATCGGTCGGGGGGCTGCCGAACAACTTTGCGAACTGTTTTTCGTCACCCCAAAAAAGTCGGAGTTCCTCGTAGTGATGGCGATGAAACACATCGGTCACCGGGAGGGTTCGGCGCGTTCCTACGTTGCCGGTGGAGTGCGTAATGAGATCGAACGCTTTGAGCTTGCCGGAGACAGGTATTATATCAGGGTGCCGATCTACGGAAGTGGCAGCTGAGTCCAGACGCAAGTGGTAGAGGCTGAGGTAAGGACGGCGCAATCGGATCTGTTGCCACCACTCTTGCACTTGGTTGCGGTCCAGAAGACGGCGTACCTGCTTGGTGGCTTCCTCAGAGCGTCCAGACGAAGCATTTTGGGGATTTGTCGGTGTGTCTTGCTTAGACCGTTCACTGGTGTCGGGGAGTGGGTTGATCGTATCGCGTTGGTCTTGGGGTGTTTCACGCGACGACCGGTAAAAAGCCAAGTGTTGTTCGGTTCTCCATAAGAACCGATGAAGCTCGTGGGTGTATCGAAAAAGCACCTCGAGGTTGAGATGAATCGACTTCGAAGAAGGGTCGAATGGTACAAGGCCCCCGCGAACAAGAGATGCCACCGCGTCTTCGAAGGGCTTACGTGGGAGACGACCCTTATCCACCAGAAAGGCTATCGTGGTGGGGCCGTTCCGTGCGATATAGTGGACAAGCCATCGAGCGAGGGGCCACTGGAGTGCGTGAATTGTATCGTCCCAGTCGTGCACCAAACGCCTTCGTGAGCCCTCTAGATCGGTTTGGGCGAAACCTGGCTGCTTCAAGGCCGCATCAAGCCCGCTGGCATCTCCCCAAAAGAATTGCAAATCTTGTTGGTGTTTGCTGTGCAACCTAGATGCCTGGACCGAGTACCGACTGTCGTCCTTTTTGAGAATCAGCCCTTCTTCTTCGAGACCATCAAGCGTTTGGCGCACATCTTTGACCTCTACCAGATCCTCGATCTCAGAAGCCGTGAGGCCATCTTGTTGGTAAAGCTGCGTCAAGATGGACCGCTTGTCCTTGTCGGCCCACCAAGCATCCATGGGACGCGAGGCTATGCCCACGTGCTTCGACAGGAGGGCAAGGTCCTCCTGGGGCATCGGTTCGTACCTGCTTTGTGGGGCGCGGCTCGGCAGTGTGGGGAGCTTCATCCTCCACAAAAACTGCTGCCGTTCGTAGTAATACTGGTAGAGGAGCTCATCATTGAGCGTGTATTGTTCTTCGCCTTTGTCGAGAACGGTTTTTGAAATCAACTCGGCTTGGACCATTGCCGAGACCAATTGTGAGAAGCTGCCCTCGGAATGCGATACTTCAAAGGGAATTTCGCTGCGGGTCAGCGAACCGTAGAACTGCAAGAGGCTTACAAACATTCGTGCCTCGGCCGAAGCCAGGGCTGAAGTGAGTTGATCCCAGTGGTCGACCAAGCGGTCTGCGAGCACCGTTCGCTCAACAAAGGAGGCGGCGGGAGGATCAAAAAAGGATCGATGGTGGGGGACGTTTTTCCAAAAGAAATCAATTTCCGCCAGCTGAAGCGCGTGCATCTTTTCTGGAAGCGCCCGGTAGTAAGTCGTGCCCCCCTCCGTTTCGGTGCTGATCATCCCCGCTTCTCTTAGGGGACCGAGCTGTTTTCGAGACGTGATGGTTGGGTTGTGTAGTGTGATTTCAGCCAAACTCGCACGGTCAACTTGGTACAGAAAAGTGAAAATAATGCGGGAGGTTTTATCGTTCCAGAGGTTGTGGGCCGCTTCTCCGTGCGCGGGTCGCACAGATCTTGTACTAAATATGCCTACGTCCCATAGATTGGCGCTGGCTCCTTGGACCACCCCTTGACGGGGTGGAACGGGGACGTCTCGGACCAGAACCGGTGACCCGGGGGTTTCTTGCGGCTTCAGGACCGACGGTGTCGGCAGAACAATTCGATCCACCGGTTTAGACTCGACGGCGAAGTTGTGCCGCTTGTAGAGGAAGCGATGGAGGTCAAGATGGTATTGGAACAGCAGCCATTCATTGAGCGTGAGGGTGCTGTCGCCCGTTGTTGTGGGAAGGAGGCCCGCCTTCGCCAGCTCGATCAGCGCAGCTTCAACCGTCGCTTTGGGCGCAACCAGGTCGTGAAGATCGGTTGCCCGCAGGCCGTGGTAGTGCATGACCAGGTAAGCAATGGATCGGGCGACGGGGTCACGAAGCACGTGCGAGACCGGGGCCCAGGCGGTCTCCAGGCGGCTCCTCAAAGCCAGGAGCTCGGACTTAGACGTCGTCGGCGTGCCGAGGGCATCTTCGAGGCCCGCGGCGCCCTTCCAAAAGAATTCCAGATCTTGAACCACAACATCGTGAAGATGTTTGGGAACCATCATGTATTCCACCGGGGCTTCGGTGCGGTGAACGATTTTTGTCTCTACAAGATGTTCAAGAACCGGCTGAATCGCCGCGGGCGACGCACCATCTGGGATCAGGGCTTTTTCGGGGGCCGTTTCGGACTGATAGAGTCGGAGCATCACCCCATTTCCAATACCCGAGCTGCCCCACGGGTGAGCGGGATTTTGGCCGACAAATTTCTTGATGATCTCTTTGTCTTCGTTCGTGATCCTCTTCCACGGTTCCGAGCCTGCGGTCTTTTTTGCGATGGAGGGCACTCGGACAACCACCACATCGTCCAATCCATCCCGTCCGCCTGAGATGGCAAAAGTCCCTGCGCCGGGCGGCCCCTCCTTGGTAAAAAAGGGCGCGTGAGGTGGGGTCTGAATGCCGCGCTCGCCGCCATCGGTTGGGGTGCCGGCGGTACGTTCGTTGCCCCCGGCAAAAGTCTCAGCGGTATAGCGATTGAATTCTCCCCGGATCATCAGCTCGATCAAGAAGAGAAAGGCGTCTTGTCGTGATTCGGGAAGATGTTCGGCGTAGGGGGCGAACTGCTTCCAGAATTTGTGGTTTTTGAGAAAGTCTTGAAGAATCTCAGCCCGCGGCCGATCGGTCTTCAACTTGAACACCGGCCACAGTGCGTCTCGACTGGGGGTGAGCATGCCAAAGTGGCCCTGGGGCATTTGTACACCCAGCCAATCAATCTGGATGAGGTAAATGCCGTGCTCTTCAAATGGAAGGGGCGGATTGGACAAGGGGCTGTCGAGGTTCGGCCCGCTTGGGTAGATCCCAGATTGGGCTCGAATTTCGTGTTCATGTTTCAACGCACTTCCGATGGGCTGGACCGCCACGTCCTCTGAAGGGACTACACCCTGTGGCTCCCAGAATTCTGGCGAAGGTGCACTGCCAGATACGAGGATGGTCTCCAGGCCCGCATCGATTTGAGCGCTGAGCAAAAGAGTTGCAGCCTGAACGCCGGTGAACAGTAGAGTGGTCCACTCCTTGGGGAGTTTGGCGACTTCATCCATCCACCGGGCCGTCCTCGTCCCAAATCTAGACACCAATTTGCTCGGCGCAAGGACCAACCGGCCGCCGAATTCGCTGACGATTTCTTTTGGGGCGCCGGCCTTTTCGAAACGGCCAGAAGCAAGACCATCCACGATTTCGCCGAAGGCAAGGGTGACGTTTTCTAGGGAAGGCGCATAGTCGGGGTCTTTTTGCAAAAACTGGTCGATTCGCGTTGAAAAGGCCGTGCGGCGCTGACCGGGCGGAAGCAGGTGACCGAGCCCAGTGGCAATAGCGAGCGCTTGCCGGCCGTTGTTTGGGCTTTCGTAGCTCGATAGCCACTCTCCTCCGAGGGTCTCATAGGTGGGGGCATCGAGGCTTCCGGTTCGAAGGGCTCGGTGAAAGGCCGTCAGCCAAGGAACCCGCATCTCAGATGGCACTTGGGCACGTTCGGCCAAGGCGATGAGACGCCCCTCGGTCGTTTCGTTGACCGACTGCCTGAGTGAACGCTGATTCTTCTTGGCTTCGAGGGCGAGCGGGAGCCTCGGGGGTTCGACGCGCTGTTGACCCACACGAAAGTGAATTTGCTCTTGGGCGTTTGAAGAAAGGACGGCTCGAAGCTCCAAAGCTTCGCGGCTCCAGTAGGTAGAAGACGCTCTATGAAAGTATGCTTGAGGCTGGGCGCCAAAAAGCACGTACGCAAACGAGGACGCCTCCGAAAGGGCATCTTGGAGCCCAAGGTCGACCATGTCTTTCAGGCGTTCGCGAAGGGCCTGTTGCCACTCCAGGAGTGAACGGGGTTCAGAGGTTTCAATGGGTGGCACCTTTTTCGCGGCGCCATAGGTGGCTTGAACAATGCCCGGCGGATCGGATTTGGCAAGGGCGCTCTTTAAAAGCAGACTGAACGCTTTCGCTTCTTCATCTTCTTTGGCCAAGAGCATCGCGAGTTCGCCTTCGATGCCGCCCCTGGTGTCTAGGAGCCGGTTCAGCAGGCTTCCTGCGGTTTTGCAGTCTAGTCCGAGGTAGTCCTCGAGCGAAACTGTTCCCTGATGTCCCAGGAACTCGGGCCTGCACATTTCGAACCGGAGTTCGTTTTCCACGAGCTCCAGACCATCTTGGTAAGACAGCGAGGGCATCACGCCCCCAAAAATAGTGTCGAAGGCTTTTCGAATCCGGACAACTTTGTGAAAAAGGGCATCGAACCGGTAGGCTCGATACTCGGTGGCCATGAGCGCGGCTAAGGTTTCGACCAGCTGGTTCGCCAGGCCCTCCCGTACCGACGGCAGTCGCTCCGCATCGATTTGTGGCCGTGGGGCTTGGAGGCGATCGGTGACCACCAAAGGGCCCGCTTCAATGCCGAACGCGCCGCCCGGGTCCTGAGCCAAGAGCATGGCCACCCGCCCGGTGTGGGTCATGGGCTCTATGAGAGCAGCCTGAAACGCCAACAGGGCCATTTCGTCTTGGCGGGCGTCCAAGGGGGCAAGTGCTCTTCGAGCCAACACCGAGGGCGCCCGACCCCAGAAAAGGGACGGCGCGCCAGGGTTGTCCTTGAGATTGGGGTCCTTGGGCGTGGTATCGAAATAGGCGGTGGCTTCTAGTCGATCCGCCGCAGCCCCGTAGGCGCCGGTCTCGGCCAAAAATAGCGCACAGAGTGCGAAGTCGTCGTGGTCCGATGACGTACTGGGTTCTTGCCCCTCAAAGACAAAAGACCACGGGGGCCTTTGGGCCGTAGACCCACATAGTTCGTCGAGTTGGGTGCGTAAGCGGTTTACACGAGCCAGCGTCTTGTCGACGGCCACAGGGTCTCGAAGGGTCCTCACGCCGCCCTCGAGCGCGAAAAACGCCAATACATTGTCTGCGAGTGCAGCGCGTTTTTCTATACCCGAATCAAGTGGGGTTCGAAAAAAGAGGCCCGCCCATGGGCCTTCGCCGTTTTCCAAGCTTTCCGAGGCGAGTGCTTCGAGCCCAAACTCAACCAGGCGGCGGATGGGATCCTCAAACGCAGGGTCTTGTCCATCAAAGCGGTCAAGAAACTGCGTCCAGGCATAGAGGGCCAACATGGACACAAAAAGTTTTCTTCTGGAGTCGGGCAGAGCCCAAACCAAGGCCTCCTCGGGACTGGCGTTGCTCTCGCGATCTCCCAGCTGAACGAGGACCTCGGCTTTGGATTTTGCCCGCGTGAGGTCGCCCTCGCTGGTGGCCACCAAGAGGTCCAAGGCCGAAATCTCGGCCGCGGTGGTCACATCCTCTTGGGCGGCGATGTCGGCCGCGCTGAGGTTTTTGTGCTCGTCGAGGCCTGCGGTCAAAAAGGGTTCAACCGACGACAGATCTGCGCCGGCCGCATAGTGTTGGAGCGGACGGTTCGAATCGTTGTTTGTTTCGTGGATATGGTCGTACACGTCGATAAACCAGATGATGGCGGTGCTGGATGAAAGAAGGGTGGACAGGTCTTGGATGCGCTGGCTCGAGTACGGGAAGCCATGGTCACGGACGAAGGCTTGTGCGCCAGCCCACAGGTGGTTCGCTTCCATCAAGAATTCTTCAGATGCGGCGTGCTCGGGATGGGCGCTTCGAAAACGGTAGAGCCCGAGGATGAGACCCATGGTGGCTTCGAGGTGATACGAGGACTCCTGGCGCAAGTTGGGCGCGATATATGGATCTTTGAATGTATTCTGAAAATAGTGTGCCCCAGGATAAGACTTTTTGGGTGGGCAGCTTTGACGGGTCGGCTGACAACCGTCGTCGAAGCCCAGGTCTTTGACATATTGAAGGATCGTATAGTGGAGACATTTTGCCAGACGCTCGCTGTATTCTGCGCCTTGGGCCTCTAATGCGCTGTAGTTGACCGACAAGGAGAGCCAGCTGCAGTTATCGATTGCGGTGTGGGGGCTTCCCTTAAACGTGAAGCCCCCGAGTCCATCCGCAGCAAGTACGCCGCCCGTAACCACCCGGCCGAGCTCTTGAGAAGCGAGCGCGGCCCGTAGGGCTTGCTTTCGTTCTTGTTGCCGTTGGGCTTGACGCGCGGTCTTTGGGGTTCGGTCTTCGTCGATGGCCTGGATGGCGGTCTCAAACTCTTGTTTCCAACCCTCATCATCCCAAAGACCATAAAAGATACCGTCCCGAACCTCGTCTCGCCATTCGGTGAGGGATGCAAGGGTGAGGGTGCTAGAGAATGGAGCCTCTTGCCCAGAAGCATCTTTTGTATCGCCCAGTTTAGGAGCATCTTGGATGCCGAGCTCAGAGGCATGCAAGAGGGCGTGATTCAAGACACTCAGAACGTCTAGATTGTGTTCGGTCACCACGTTTTCCGCAGGGACCCGACGGCGAAGAAGGGACCAGAGGTCTTCTGACTCAACAGTCCTAGAAGTCCACGGTGCTTGGGTGCTGGGGCTACGGCTGCAGGCCTCGCCCAAAGTGCATGTTGCAACGTCAAACGGGGCAAAGGTGTCGTAGCCGATTCCGTCGAGGATACTGTAGTACGCCCATTGCTCGTTTTCATCTAGGCCGAGTTCAGCGCTGCTGGACTGCACCCTCAGCTGACCAGGCGATTCTGCATGCTCTAGGCCGGCCGCACTCCAGCCTGCAGTCATCAGCGTCACCCGTCTCCCCGTGGACAAAGACACCGCTCGACGATGATCTTGGAGGCCTAGGAGTGCAGCAAAATAGCACTTCTTCAGCGATTCTTGCTCTTCGGTCGACTCGAGCGTTTGATAGGCCTCTGAGGTCATGAAGACGCCGAGTCCTTGGATCACCCAAGCGTTGGCTCCGGTGACCAGCCTTCGATCTTTCCATGCGTCGAGCGTGTTCCAAGAAAACGGCCAGCCGAGAATCTTTTGGCGGCCGCTCCATACCGCCCGTTCACAGAGGGTTCTGGCGATTCCCTGCGCCTCTCGGGCAAAATGACGAGATTGTCGGGCGTACTGCGCCAACGCAATGCCTTGAGTATAGGCCCACACGCGCTCTTGGTCTGCGAGATATCGTGCGTCTCGCACCGTGCCATCATGACGGGACTCGTCATCTCCTTGGTATTCGACCTGGTGGTAGAGGTCTCGTCCGTTCGAAGCTGCGCCTGGAAGGTGTCTGAGAAGAAGGGCCCGCTCGACCAGGGCCTTGTGGTGATTGCCGCCCGTGTGGTTGGCGACACTTCTTATCTGTCGCCCGAAGGTTTCCCTGTGGTCCTGGTCCACGGCTTCGAAAAGGAGCTCTGTTTCGGTCAGCCCCGAACCCCATTCGGGTGAAAAAAGAGCGGCCGATGGGTCTACCATCGCCAGGTTGACCCATAGGGTCCCTGTGCCTTGACTGAGGGTGACAGGCTGGGACTGAGGGGTGGTCGAAACGGCTGCGCCCCCTAAAAGCGACGAAGTGTGGCCTTCGGCACCCGAGTGTTGGGCGGGGCTGGCCAAGGTCTTTGCGCCCTGAGGGGAGCCCATTGACCCGGTAAACCTGACGGATGTGTCGTCGTCGACCCGCATGAAGTAGCGGTTCTCGGCGGTCACGGTGACTGCAATGTTTTTCCCCTCGGTGACTTCATCCGGGAGGTCGATTTCAAAATGATCGCGTTCGAGTCGGTTTGATGCGCGGGCGCTGACCAGTCGACTGCCTGGCTCGTGGTCACGCCCCTCTTCGACCCATGCGGCAAAAAAGAGCCCCTCATGGGCAACAAGGGTGGGTTCTCCGCCCAAAGAGTCCGCCTCAGCATCATGGCTGTCCCGGTGAAGAGGTCGCGGCCGATGATCGGCGATGGTCAAGGGTGTCGACCAGGCCGCCTCATGGCCTTTTTGGGTCACCCGAATTTCGGCAGGCCCCTCGTCCACGGGAGCGTAAAAGAAGAGAGCCCAGGTGTCTTGGTCATCGGACACCAACTGAGGCATGTAGCCTCGCGCACCCGACACCACAGAGGGACGCCACGTCTTTCCTCCGTCGATGGAGGATGCGGTGTAGATTGGGTTGTTTCCCGGCAGGTTGGGACTGGATGACGGGCCCTTTTCGTAGGCTGCAATCATGTGGCCACTTTTTGCGGTGTAAACGACGGGGTGGGAGGGGGCCTGAAAAGCGGTCTCTTCAAAGATTTCATCCACCACCGATAAACGCCACTCTTGCTTGACCGCGTTGGGCGATGCGCTTTGCTGCCATTCAACCGCATTCCTTGGATCATCGTCCGCGGCCTGCGGTTCTATTCGCTGAGGCGATGCGCCTTCGGTCACGGGGCGTTGCGCAACCAAGATCCGATGTTGGTTGTGGACGGTCCCCTCGTAGTGAAATTGAAAGTCGGCTCCAATGGCCTCCCACTTGGCTTCGTCACCGGGCTCGAAGGCCCGTTTCCACGTCTTGCGCCACCCCACAACGAATCTTGTGGGCTGATTCCCGTGGGAGACTTTGGTGTCATAGATGGGATGTTCAAGCATGGCGGCCCACTTTGGGGCGATGACAGGCTTGTTGTCCCAGCGCCGAGTTTGCCGGGCGATGATCGTCACCGTTTTTGTGTCGACATGAAGCGTGGGGTCGCTGACTTCGAATTCCTCGATGCGGTCGCGATAGGGGGCCAGGGGTGAGGCGCTCCCGTCAGGACTCTGTTTTTCGCCCAAGATGTAGCTTTCTTCACACCAGCAGTCTTCGCAGTCGCAGGCCTTTCCCACTCTAGGGGGATAGTAAGCGAGGTATTGAACACGTTCTTTTGTCGTCTCGCGCACCCGAACGTCAAATACGGCTGAGGGCTCCCCGGAAAAGTCCCGAAGGTAGTAAGCCTTTCGGCCTTCAGCCCATACCAAGTGTTGTCCTCCGAGGGCATCAAAGGAAAGCGAGAGACTTCGTTTTGTCGAACCCTCCCTGCGAAGAAGGTGCGGTGGCGAGAAGCTTGAGCCGCCGTCGTCACTTTGGGAGACAAAGAGTTGACTTGAGGACTCGCCGCGCGGTGCGTGTTGATACGCTATCCAAACGATCGCAACATGGTCCGCTTGCGCGGCGATGGCGAGATCGATGACGCGCTCATTCCCAGACGAAGATGAAATGGTCTTGGGCACGGTGAAACTTCCAGGCCTTCCAGCTCGATCGCTTTGGAGGTACTGAACCCGGTCCCCTTCGGCTCGATGTGCCCGGTCAACAAACGCCATGTGTGCGAAGATTCGACCGTCGTGTTCAGCGAGAGCCGCGTTCGGAAGCGCCTGGAAGCGGGCGCTCTTGCGCACCGTACTCGGGGTTTCAAAGACACCGGCCGCGGTGGCGACGCCTTGTGCCGGGACCCGGATATGGAGCGGGTCGGTGGTCACAGACTCGAGTTCGTCACCGGCTTCGTTTTTGAAAACCGCGGTGAGGGCGTAGACGTAATCTCGGTCGACCTCCAGTCCGTCGTCACGAAAGTGATTCGCTTCGGTCTGCACGATTCGAACGCCGTCCCGGTAGAGTCGAAAGTACGACGTCACGCCTAGAGGAGCAGCGTGAGGGGCGATACCAAACGGTGACGGCTCCCACCAAAGCCGGAGGGTCTGTTTCGAAAATGCTGCAGACAACCCTTTGGGGGGCATGGGATGTGTCCGCGAGCCCACATGCTCTGCACCGGTGCTGTTTGCTTCCGAACCGTGAGGTTGGCTTTGGGCTCCGCCGGTGGGGGCACGAATCCAGTAGCCTTGGTTTGGCTGAAGGGACTCGTTTTGCGACGCCGTTGCGTACGATTGAGATGGAGCGTCCCAATATACAGCGTGTTTGATGTTTGCATCCGTGGGTCGGATGGGCTCCGATACGTGAACGAGTCGCCACGCCCCGTGAGCGGTCGTGGATGACGCTGCGTTGAGGGCCGTCGAACCGAGTGCGTTCGATTCCGATGGTGGGTCTTCTTGCCCGCCTTCTTGTGGAGGCAAAGCCGGCAACATACGCCCCAAGTCCGCGTCCAACGCCTGAAGCGACGCAAAAGACGCGGGCAAGAAGACCCAGTAGCCATGCTTGCTGTCGCCCGGGCCCACCGCCTCGGCCGGACCCAGGTGCTCGGAAGCGACCGCGGGAAACACGTGGAGTCGCTGGGCAGCAGGGCCGTTCCCCATGGTGTGGGCGCCAAGGTTCGGTGCGGTAGGCAGGAGAACGAGGTTCCAGCCCTTGGCCAACGATGCGAGCATGGGCACCGGAAAACCGGGCTCGCCCGCTGCCGAGTTCGTTTCACCCTGAGCGGCACCCCCGACAAGAGCAAAGAGTCCAAACACGGGAAGCCATGTTGAGATTCTCTTGGGTGACGCGTTGCGAATGTGCGAGGCCCCGCTCTTCGATGTCTCCCTGGGTATCTGCGTGATTGCCTTATAAGATCTCATACGAATACGGGCTCACGACAGTCACGTCTATCGCGACCGAGCGAGCATGTTTGGCGCTATCACTAGTGGTTTATCAGAGCAATCAGATTTGACATTTCCTCGGCCCTCCGCGGTTGATTCAGCCCGCCGCGTGGGTCCTCGGGCGCGTTAACCCGTGAGGTCGCACCCTCACTGTGCTTTCTGTGTCCCGGACCTCCCAAAACTCCGCGGAACCCCTACTTCGGTCGACGGCACAAGAGGCCACGGTCCCTGCGCCGGTGTGACATCTACATCTACGCATACACACCGACATGTCTGCTGTGTATGCAGGAATCATTGCAGAGTTTTCGGCCCAAAGTCTACTCCGCCCGTATGGATCCCATTGAGGATGGACCGTGGCTGGAAGCAATCCAGTTTGGAATCGATTTTCAGCTTGCCGGGGCTCGATTCGATAGACGTTCGTTGACTTCTCACCTCACCTACGTGGTGACGAACACGAACGAGTCGGATTTACCGAACCCGCTTCGATTTGTCGTTTCTCGTACTTCGCCTGAAGAGGCAGTCTGTGATGCAGGGGAGGGGCCGGAACGCATCACCATCCATGAAGTGGGTGGTTTGGTGACCGAACAAGACGGCGTTTCCGTGATCGCTGAGCCGAATGAGGCTGGGCTTTTGGTCGCCGAAGTTCCCGTCCGCTGAGCTCGATATCCTCACCATCAAAGCGACGCCTTCCGAGATCGAGGGGCACAATCATACCAACTGCGGACCGCTCGACCCCATTCGTACTGACCGGCCCGTCCGATTCACGCTCCCGAGGAAGCTCGCATGCGCTTCAGACTACGACTGCTCGCAGTTTGCGGATCCGATGGCGCCGTGCGAGAAGGCTGCGTGCATGGACGGACGCTGCGTTGCGAGTCAGCAGCCGGTGGGAGCATCGGCCCGCTGTACGGACTCGAACTGAGCGGTGGTTCTTTTGGCTACTTCACCCGGCGAAAATAGAGCTCACGATGAGGGTAGTCGAGAATGAGGATAGCATCTCTGAACGCGTTAAGACCGATGAGCATGCGGTGGGGGTTCTCGTGTTTTTGTCGTTCAACAGGCTCCAAATTCTGAACCACGGCCTTGAATTCGGGAAGGCGAATATTTCCAATCCTTAGGCTCGCGTATCGGTGAAGGGGGCGTGATACGCCAGCCCAGTCCTTCACCATCTCGATTTCCTCTGGTTGGCCAAGGCCGCCCGTTATCGTGTTTACGGAGGAGAACGGCGCTCCGGTATCGATGCTTCCCTGGATACCGACGGGCACCCCTTCAAGATCGGCCGAGACATTGATCAGGCCGTGGAGCAGCTCAAAGGGCTCGCGTTCGAAACCCCGTACGTCCAAAGCATTTTCTTTTATCGCACTGGGAGGCCAGAGGCGAAGTTGGTTCTTAACAAGATCAATCTCAACCACGTATCGGTGAAGAAGGTCGGCACCAAGCAAGCCATCGATAGGGTCGCCGTCAGAGGAAATTGATTTGTTGACCGCCATTTCGACGTCGAAGTCATGGCCTCCGCGTCCGAAAAAGCCCATCCCCAACCGAAGCTGACGAATTCTTACGTTCTTGTGCACCCTAGGGCCGGCGCGCTGAGTGCTGACATTGATGCTGAACTGGTCCAAGGATTCGACTGCTTCCGGGTCTATTCGGGCCAGGGCCTTGTCTGACAACGCCGAATGCGCTGCACCGGTATCAAGCACCAGCCTGAGCTTTGTGCCCTTCACAACGGCGGTGACGAGGATGTGCCCATGCTTGCCACGCAAACTTCGGGTAAAAGGAACATGGATGGCTTTTTGGGGCTCCTGTCCTTCGAACCCGTCCGGCGAGGGCGCGGTCCACCAGCGCTCTGCATAACGTCCTGCTTGCAGCCCGGTTGCGGGGTCATCCCATTCGAGTTCAATCGTTGTGCCGTCCTGATATTCAACCTTCCAAGAGAACGTCAACACCCACAGGAGCGAGCCAACCCACTCAGGTGTCAATGGATCATGCCAGAAGCGTTTAAGCTTGTGGTGCGCTGTCGCTGGTCCATGTTTCTCGGTGAGGTGTTCAAGGTGCACCTTGGACCAACTCGGTAAGCTTATGGCCCATGCCTGCTGCCCCAGGCCAATGGGCATGTCCGGAACCGACTGAAGATCAAGGTCCGTGTCATTTCGAACAATCGTCACTGGAATAGAACCCTGCGCCGGCAACCCTGCGTTTTCTCTGATTTTTTGGTACGCCGGATAGGATACGCGTTCGCCGGCTTCGTCTACCCGTCGTTTCTCGTCGATGGTTCTCGAAGTTCCATAGGAACGCCTGAGTTCCCACGGGAGCTGGTGGAGATTCTGCAGGAGCTCTTCATCACTAAAGCCAGCGCCGACACTGGGCGCCCACAAGGCCTCGCTTTCGGACCACTCGATGTCAAAACCCGGACCGAAGGGGCGCGGTTCCTCCCAAAGGATTTCGATTTGTGCACCGTCCTCGTAAAGCACAATCCACCGAAGAGAAGATGCGATTCCTGTCGAATAGTCGGAGCCCAGCGTCCAGTATTCGAGTGTCTCTTGGTACGCGTGCTCCACTTTTCCGTGCTTGGAGCTTGTCTCGAGGGTGCGTTTGGACCATTGGGGCAAGCCTTCAGAACGCCAGAGCCCCTGGGCCTCAATGGCCATCGGCATGTCTGGAATCGACGAAAGCGCTATTCCGGAAGAGTTGTGGACGACTTGTGCTCGAACGCCAGCCGCCGGGGTGCCGCGCTTGATGAGTTTGCGATAGGCGAGGTAGGCACGTTCAACCTTCGCCTCTTCTGGGGTCAACATGCGACCGGTTGGCGGGGCGCTCGGTCCCACAGAAAGACCCTCGGCTTCGGGCGGATTCGTCGTCCTCGATTGATACGGAACATCGCCTGTGTTGAACGACCGGATGCCATAGCGTTCGGCATCTGTTCGCCCAAAGTCACTGCGAATGGCCAGTTCGAGGAGATAAAGCCAGGCGCCCCGCAGTGGGTCTGGGAGATGCTCCGCATGGGGAGCAAGCTCTTTGAAAAGCTTGTGGTCTCGGATGAAGGCTTCCAGGATAGCCGCTTTGGGACGGTCGGTCTTGAGGGCAAACACCGGCCAAAATATATGCTGGCCCGGACGGAGCACGCCGAGCTTGCCCACGGACGTTTCGTGCCCCAACCAATCCATGTCGATAAAATAGATGCGGTCCTTGTTAAAACTGAGCGGTGGGTTCGCCCGCGGGTCTTGGAGCACGGGACCCGTGGGGTAGATGGGCACATTGCCTCGAATTTCGTTCTCCGAACGAAAATGACTGCCCATCGGTTGAGCTACGACGGCCTCCGACAAGACCACGCCCTTGGGCTCCCAAAATTCGGTTGAAGGGGAATTCGGACCGACCAAGATCGTCTCTAGACCGACATCAATCTGTCCCCCGGCTCCGAGGTATGCTGCTGAATGGATGCCGACGGTGGATGCGATCAGCCACTCCGGGGAAAGTTGTAAAAGATCGTCCATCGAATGGGCGAGGCGATCGCCAAATTTTGACAGCAGTTTTCCCCTCGCGAGAATCAGTCTAAGACTCAACCCGTGGAGTGCGCCTTCCACGCTGTTCGGAACTTTTTGCGAAAGCATCAGTTGGTTGAGTTCAAACAGCGCGCCTGCGGCAGCATCGGCGGAGACGTCTACGTTCTCTTGTCCAATTTCAAGGCTTGCAAGAAACGCGTCGATCCCCGAATCGTCGACTTCGCCTCCGCTGATCTGGTCGTAGGTGTCGATGAACCAAATAAGGGCGGTACTGGAAATCAATAGGGTGGAGAGATTGACGATGCGTTGGCTCGAGTACGGAAAATCGTGATCGATGACAAAGGCCTGGATGCCGTCCCATAAAGTGAACGCCTCCTGACGAAAGTAACCAGACTTTGGATGCGTGGGGTAGTGTCGAGCAAAGGTGAGAAGGCCCATGACGAGGCCCGTGGTCGCCTCCAGGTGGTAAGATTGTTCTTGGCGGTCTGTCGCCTGGATGTACGGGTCTTCGAACCCATCAAAAAAGTAGTGTGCGCCGTAGTAAGTCTTGCCTCGAAAAGCGATATCCTTGCCAAAAGCCAGCGTGGTAAACTCCAGACATCGCGCGAGGGCGTCGATGTCTTCGGAACGGTTTAAGGCCACCGGGTCTACGGAGAGGGATAACCAGCTACAGTTGTCGATGGCAGTGTTGTCTCGGTTGGGAATGAACTCAAAGACCTCTGTTTGCTCTCCCATCCGCGGTTGGAGCGTCCCACCGGTCACGACGCGACCCCAGTCGCCCGCCGCCAGAGCGGCGCGGATGTGGGCTTGTTTGGCAGGGTTTGCTTGGTTTCGGTCGAGAGCGTTTTCGAGCTCACGCCTCCAGCGCGTCTCGTCTCGGTCGAAGAGTATCTCAAAAATCCCGCGCTGCAGGTCGTCGCGCCAGGTGCGAAGCCCAGCCGCATCGTTTAGCCCCAAAGACGACGCGTGTTTGAGGGCGTGGTTCAGGACGCTGAGAACATCGAGGTTGTGCTCGGTCACGATGTTGTCGGCTTGCACTTGCTGCTTAAGAAGGTGAAATTCATGTTCGGCAAGCTTTTTTGGGGCCATTTCGGATAAATGCGTCGGTCCGGATGCAGAGCTCGCAGGCTTTCGTGTAATCAGGATCGCAGCTTCTTGGTCAAAATGCTCGTATCCGATGGCGTCTAGGACATCGTAGTAGTCCCAAACTTCGCCTTCTGCCGCCAAGGGGACTCCGGCTGCATCTGTGAGTTTCCATGGGACCCGGGCGTGGACAAGGCCTTGCGTTGTCCAACCAGCGCTCATCAGCGTGAGACGCCGACCATCTTCGGTGACCACCGGCCGCCGGTGGAGCTCGAGCCCGAAAAGCGCCTCCTGATAGCAGGCTCTGAGGGCGGTCTGTTCTTGGAGTGCGAGTTTTTGAAACGCTTGGGATACCAAAAACAGTCCAAGGCCATGCACGACCCACGCCGTGGCACCCGTGACCAGACGCGCGTCCTTCCATGTATCTTCCATCGTGTTCCAAGAAAATGGCCACCCAAGAATGATCGGGGTCTGTCCGTTTGTTGCGAATGAGCGCACCGCCTTTATGCACAAGGTCCGGGCCAACGCTTGCGCTCGACCATCGCTGTCTTCGCTGTTGATTCGTGCGTACTGCGCCAGGGCAATACCTTGGGTGTACGCCCATACCCGCTCGTGCTTCGCCAAAAACACGGAATCTTGGCTTTGGCCCTCGTCTTCAAGGGGGGGCCAGGATGGGGCTTCGACACGGGCAACACCCTCCACGGCTTGGTACTCTACCTGATGCCCGGTTGGCTGACCGTCCGAAGAGAGGGGGCCCTGACGCCAAAGTTCGTCTCGCAGTCTCTTCGCTTTTTCGTAGTTGCCGTCCGCCGAAGCGTCAAACTGGAGCTTCGGGGCTCCTGACGCCCCTTGCAAGAGCGAAACGCCTTTGCCCAGTGGCGTTGCCGCAAGCTGGACGAGCCCGGCGGAGCCTGAGATCTGAAGCCCTGCGGGATTGGCCCAAAAAATCGCTTCGCCGTTTTTTAAGGGCACCGAATGGCGGTGGTGTTGTTCACGCAAACCGTCGGTGGTGACCGGTGTTTGGTTTTCTTCGCTTTCGACCGGCCCTCCGCTGCCCGTGTCTTGCATCGCGCTCAGCGAGGTAAAATCGATGGGCGGATGGGGCATCATGGTGTCCACGTACAGGGTTTCGTGGTGGTTCACGCGCATGTGATATTCATTTTGAGCGCTGAGCTTGACTGTGGTGGCCCTTCCTTGGGTCGTATACGCTGGAAGCTCTACATTGTACGCAACCACTTCGGAGCGTCTCGAAGCCCGTGATGTTACGATATGGTCGCGGCCCTGCACTTGCTCAATCCATGCAGCGAAAAACAAATCATCTGCACTCGCTAGGGAGGCCCCGCCTTCCAGGCCATCCGATGCTTCACCGTGACTTTTCCAGTGAATCGGTTTGGCCTTTTCTGAGTTGATGCGGGTCGGGGTCCCCCAAATGTTTTGGTCCGCGCCGCGGGATTGCGCAACAATCGTGCCTCCAAGGGACGGGTCTGGTTCATAGTACAGCACTCGAAGTTCACCGGTTCTTGTTGCACCCACCGTGGGCATGTAACCGGTGCCCACCGTTTGTGCCGGTGACCACGACTGCCCCCCATCCGCCGACGACTGAATACGGATGGGGTTCTGACCGGGTTGGTTCGGATCGGTGGAGCTTCCATCCTCGTACACCAGCACCAAACGCTCGGGGGTGTTTGTCAGCTCGGGATACGATGGGTTGTTGTCATGAGCCCTACCGCCGACTGCAATCACCGAAGAGACTTCCCACGTTCTGGCGCTGAGCGTGTCGTCTTGGGGGTTCGGTTCAACAAACATCTTTGTTTTGTCCGCAGCAAGTTCAGGGGCGGGTTGGTCGGAAATTGAGCGTCGAGCGAGTACGATTGCGTCGGATTCTTGCCAGCTCCCAGAATAGCGATATTGAAATCGTCCACCTGTGGCCTTCCATAGCGCTTCATCCCCTGGTTCATACTCTTTCTTCCACACGGTTCCCCAACCCTCGATCCGCCGGATGGGAAGCCCCTCGTGACCGATTTTTTCTTCGCCGTAAAGGGGAGAAGTCGTCCTTGCCGACCAAGCCGGATCGATGACCGGCTCAGGGTCCCAAAGTCTCGTTTGCCGAGCAACGATACTGACCTGGTCGTTCACAATATGAAGTGATGGATGCAATACGTGTCGTTCGAGCCGGTACACATGAAACCCGCTTGGCGCGGAGTCATGAGCGGCATCGGTTGAGTCAGCACCCAGTACATAGGATTCTTCACACCAACAGTCGATGCATGCGCAGGGATTGTGGCCGTTCGGCACCTCTTTTCGAAGGTACTTGGTCTCTTCTCGACGAAGCCTGCGGCGTTCGTTGTCAAACACGTTTGAGGGGATGCCTTCGAGATTCTTAAGGTAGTAGGCCTTATTTGCTTCTCCCCAAACCATATGGTGATTCGAGGATCGGTCGTAGGCGATATCGAGCCCACGTTTCCAGGCACCGTTCATGCGCACGACCTTCTTCGCCCCAAAAGATTGACCACCATCGATGCTTTCCACCACAACCACTTGCGTCTCCTTCGTTTGCGAGACCCCATTTGCGATCCACCCAATGCTTACTCGATTGCCCCGGGCGGCCAGCGCAAGATCTCGTACTGAGCCCGGAACCAACATCGGCCATGGCGGTGGTTGTGAATAGCTCTTCGGCTTTCCAGCGGTGTCGCTTCGGTGGTAGTAAATTTCATTGCCCTGACTTTGTCCTTCAGGGCGAACCACGTAGGCCACATGCGCCTGCATGCCGTCGAGCGTGCGGGATAGCGCTGTCCGTACCAAAAGGCCGGAGCCATCGGTGATTGCGAGCGTGGTCGGGCGCTCAAATTGTCCCGGAACGGTCACCGGTTGCGACACAGCTCTTGGACGAGAGCCATCGCGACTCGAGGGCACAGAACGCCGATATCCAAAGTAGCCTTGGCCAAGCTGAAAACGACCGTTGGTATCCGCCTGTACATAAGCTGCAGCTTCTGGGTCCCAGCGGACCACCCGGAGTGCGCCCAGCTCCACGGGACCATCGTTGCCTTTGGCGCCGAGGAATGGCCACCTTGACGAGGAGGTCGACAAAGGCAATGCGTGTGTTTGAGGCGCGGCCCGAACCCAGAACGGTTGTGCGTTTTCTGTGTGCACCCAATATCCACCGTGGCGAAGCTCGAGGTGCCGAGAGCCGTGATGCGTGAGATCCAACGCCGCCATGGGTTCGTCGTGGTGCGAAACGGGCCAAATCTTGAGCGCCGTCCACGAGCGCGGGAGCTCAGCCCGATCGTATGGGATCGCCACCAGGTTCCAGCCGGCGGCAAGCGAACCGGAGAAACCTTGTGTCTGTTCTGGTGTGCCGCTCGCCTCAGGAACTGTGGTTCCAACAACGAGGGCTATCGCCCAAAGCATACTGCGCAGCATGACCATGTTCTCCTCTGCCGCCCGGTCGCTGCCTTGGAATAGTACAAAAGATCAGCCCGCTATATCCTAGGCCCGCCCGAAGCCTCAGTACCCCAACCGCAAACCTGCCGTCAGTCAATGAGTATTGCCCTCTCTGTGCGAGTCGTTGGAAGGGGTTTCCCGATTGTGCAAGATGGGGAAGGAGGGCAGCCATCCCCGAGTCTATTTGGGGCTCAACGCAGCTTTTGGTGCGATGAAACCGTTGACAGCACCCTGGAAAAGGAGTGTGGTTTGGTGGTTTTCAGGGGGCCGGGTATGCGCACGTGCTTTTCCTCGTGGTGTAAAACATGGGTGCGGGCGGAGGCTGTGGCTCGTTACGTTTTGCCCGTGGCGTTGGTGGTTTTGGCGGCTACCTCAGGATCTGTCAAAGCAAGTGGATACGCGTCTTCGATTCCGGCTCTACCAGGCTGGAATCTACTGCCTGCACCACTGGACCCCGATGGCTCTATTCTCCGTTCTTGGAAGAGGCTTGGCCTGCGGGTGTGGCCAGCTGAGTCCTTCGAGCTGCCCGCGTCGAGCGGCAACGTCGAGGCTTCGCAGGAAGCCGCTGTGTTGGATGGTGTGCGTGGCGTTTGGGTTTGGGTTCCGGAAGGCGTGGGCGTCGAGGTATGGATTGTTGCTCCATGGTCCGGACGCTTGCCTTTTGTCTCCGACGGATGGCGATTCTTGGTGGGCTCAGAAGATGGCGAGTTTACCGATTCGTCGATTGATCGTTTGTACGCATGGGATGGACCAAGCCAGCGCTACGTGCGCGCGGCCTTGGATGAGCCGCTCAAGTTTGGACAGGGGTACTGGGGCCATGGGCAAGAGGCGTCAAACCTAGAGGATGTATTTGGGGTGGGGGCGGCTTTGGACGTGGGTGCTTTTGATCGCGAAGATACCGCGCGCGCGAACTACGAAAGGGCCGAAGACGCTCGGAAAACGCTCTTGAGAACCACGACCGATCCCCACACCGGCCAGACATGGGCGTACCAAGTAGAATACGAGCCGAGGGCGCCCAAGGATTTCGATGGCGACCTCCCAGGGCAACGCCAACAAGGTCAAGAAGGTGCGGTTGACGGGAGTGCAGCGAAGGGTTTCGGTGATAAAGCACGAGAACCGTACGAAACGAGTCAAGAGGGCGATGCGTGGACCGACTCCAAGTATCTGGCAGGCTTTGAGCGGGTCTGGGTCTATACGCAAGGCATCGCTCTGGCACAACTGGCTCGGCGGTCGGATGAGGCGTCCCATGAGCTTGCTTGGGGTATGGCGCGCTACCTTTGCGCCCGTGCGGTGAAAGGGCGTTCTTTGGGCGAGGACATCATTCGAGGGTGGCCTTTTTCCTGGAACACAAAAAACGACTCTTGGGAGGACGCACGACTGGTTACGGGCGCCAATGCGTGGGCGATTCATGGGTTGGGCGCATTCTTGGTTTCGGAAGCTTTTCAAAGCCAGGAGGAGAGCGAACAGGCGCCGGTCCGTCTTTGCTACAAGCAAGCCCTGCAGGGGCTTCAAGATCATCGTCGACGTCTCTGGGTTTCGACAACCGGTCAGACGGTATCCCTCATGACTGCGGGGTGGACCGTGATTGGTCTTCAGTACGCGGCATCGCCATCCACCATGCCGGCAGTCTTTCTTGTCGACGGAACGGCCTTTGAAGAGGAGTCTGAGGTTCGCTGGCCCTATTACAGTGTGCTCGATGCCCTCGGGTACCAGCGTATCAACGAAGAACAGCCGGCTGAAATCGAACGATGGGTGGCCAAACCCGGTGAGCAACCGCGTGCCGAGGATGCGCTGGTTCTGACAGCCGAAATCCACGCCGCACTGAAGTCTCGGGTATTGGCGGAAAACGTGGTCACTGAGCATAACCTAGATGTGCTCAGCGTGCTCAACCAGGCCCTGAAGCACCCGCGAAAAACAGGCGTCGAGGATGTCGCGGCGCTCCGAGTTTTTCGCGACGAACTCCGCGAGGGCATCTTCAGTCTCCTTTGGGACGGAGAGGGATGGAGGCGGGATCTCCTGCACACGCTCCAAAATGATGGGGTTGATGGCCCTCGGCGAGTGCGGATCGAGAAAGCACTAGACGAAAATGCCCTAGGACGCTTTGTGACCGGGGGAATCTTGGATCCACTTGCTCCCAATGGATTTGATGCCAGTGCACACGTCGCCATCGACAATTGCAGCTGGCTTTCTCTTTCGGTGGACTATGACGAATTACCCCCCGACTCAGTACACGTGGGTCGGCTTGCGAAGTGCCTGGCGTACACGGAGCTTCACTTTGCAAAAAAACTCAAGGTTGGTTCGAAAACGTACTACGGAACCCACTACTTTCAAAATGGGTTCCATGATTCTTACATTGATCCGAGTGCGCTTCAAGAGTCGTCATTTCATCTCGAAGCGACCACCGGTTTGATTATGGGCCTTCGCCGTTTTGCCAAAGCCTATCCGGAACATCCGCGTACCCCTTCTTTTCGCGCTCACGCTGATGCGCTGTGGGATGGGGTTCAGGCTTTTGTGGGTGATCATGGCTTTTTGTACTCGAGTCAGCGGATCCAAAATTTGTCGACGCGTCTTTCTTCGAGCACCGCGGTGATTTGGTTTGTTGATGTTTATGAAGACGTTGATTCCCACGGCGGCCGGATTGTACAAGCGGGTGCAAGGCCAGTCTTTCTTCGGGGGAAGAGCAGTACCAAGGCGCTGCAGACCTCTATCAAACTCATCGATGAGGTGCTCAACCTGCCGGCACCGATTGTGGCTTCTGCTTTGAGCAGTGTGGTTGCGGTCGGGCACCTGACCAGTCTGGGCGCCGAAATTGATCCGGGTCTCGAGACGATTTTTGTCGGGGACGGTCCGCCTTCCGCTCGGCACTGGGAGCGTGTTGGCTTTGTGGTCGCGGAGGATGTCTTGGCCCAGCCGCTGAGAACATTCATTCGTGACGAGGCCGTGATCCGCGATGAGGTGCCGGTATACGTCCAAGATCCGAACGTCTTTGGTGGCCGCATGGAGGTGGTTTCCTTTGATGATGCGGGCCTTTACTATTTTGAGGTCGACCGTATCGGATTGGATGAAAGTCCCCTCGGTTCGGTTCGTGTGCTTCTTCCTCAAGACGGTGCAACCTGGCCGGTTTATCGACTCAAGACGGATCGACACCGAGAAGAATTGTTGAAGGCCTTTGTCGACGCCCATCCCCGGATGGCGAAGGCCCGATTGCAAGCGCGATGGATTCCACAGCCACTCCAAACACCCTGGCTCGGGCTTGTTGAGCTGACGGTGAAGTCGGACTTCTCCCTCAGCTCCATTGCGCGCGATGACCTTTTAGAAGGGCCGCGGGCGCTCGAAGCCATAGGCCCATTCCGGGATCATGCGGGCATTTTAAACATCTCCTGGGAAGGCTCTGCCCCCGACAGCGTTTATGTGCGGGCGAGTGTCGCGTCCACCGCTGCAGTCACGGTAGGGCAAGCTCAAATGGAAGATGCGGTGGTTGAGTGTAGCTATGACAAAGAGAAGTTGCCCGCGTTGCCATACGAGGGGAACGATAGTCTTTTTCGTCGCGAGCTTCGTCCTTTCGAGCCGCATCGAGTGAAGGTGAAGGATTTTAGTGCATTGGACAAAGCGGGCGTTCACCTGCCGGAGGGTATGAAGAAGATCATGAATGAGCTGGCCTCCTGGCAGGTGATCATTCCATTGTTTGGCAATGATTTTGGGCCGGACGATGTCCGCGACAAAGATCTTTTGTGTAGGCTGTGGATTCGTGAAAAGAATGGGATCTGGAACGAACCCGCGGATTTTACCATTCGCCCGTGGCGTGATTGGACGCCTCGAATCACCCTTTCGCGCGACCACGCGGTGGTCGAGATTCCGGTGGGAAAGCATCAAAGTGAAGACGTGGTGTCTTCCCATGTTGCGTTGCCGGACAACGTTGAAATCATGGCCCACGGAGTCATCGTACGCGACTGCACATCGGAGGAGAAACAGGAAATCGTTCTTCGACGCGCGTACAACAATTTCACGTCTTGGTTTGGGCTTAAACCAAAGGCGTATCTCAAGATCGAAAAAGATGACCATGGAAAGCCCGTCTTCAAGAAGGGCCATACCTATTGTATTGAATCACAGATCTATGTCCGAGGTGGTGGACCGGAATTGCCCTGGCGTATTTTGACTCCGGAAAAGGTGATTTCTATACCGGACTCTTGAGCCACGCTTGTTCGGCTTCGGAAGAACACAGACCGCGGTATCTGTCGTCGTTCCCGGTGTTTGGGCATCGACGGACCCGTCGGAAACAAAGCCGCGAGGGCGAGCTTTTGGATTCCTACCGCCGCAAACAATGGAGCGCCATCTCGAACTAAGCCATTGCGCGAAATGGGTTCGGGTAGACTTGTCATTTCGAGCCTTCCCAGTCAGTGGGTCAGTGGGGACAGGTCAGTGGGGACAGGCACTATTATTTACCCTCTCCAACCGAGACTTTAGGTACGGAATCGGTGACTGAAGACCCCACCTGAGGGTTGGGGGGTGACAAAACCGCTGTTGGGATTACCTGGTCCGCTTGTTGCTTCATCTGTGTGCTGATGAAAGCCCAACCGATGAACCTCTCTTTTTCGCTCCTTCTTAGCCTAGGTTTGGGCTTCGCCTGTGGTCAGGCCAGACCTTCGACTGGAGAGGTCGAGAAGCCACCTGGAGGCGGGACGAAGACACAGACTGTTGCCTGTCTGGCCAACACTACTTTTTGTAAAGGCGAACTCAGTGGACACCCGTATCGATGCACTGCGGATGGCTCATCTGAAGAGCGAATCGATACCTGCGAGGCAGGCGAGCATTGTCTCGATGGGCGTTGCGTCGCAGATATCTGTGCGCAAGGTGAAACGAGATGCGTCGGAGGAGAAGGCGGGCAACCGTTTACTTGTCATGCCGACGGTTCCGCCCAGACTCAGATCACAACGTGCACTGCCAATGAGTTCTGTCATGATGGGGGATGCGTGGCCGATGTTTGTGAAGCGGGCGCCACCTTCTGTGAGGGGGGGCGCCTGGGTCACCCTCACCTCTGTGGCCCTACCGGATCTGGCCATACGCAGGTTGAACGGTGTGAAACCAACGAACATTGTGATCACGGTGGCTGCCATCAAGATCTATGCTCAAAGGGGGCGCTTTATTGTGAGGGTGGCGTAAGCGGTGGTGTTCATCGATGTAGCAACGACGGCGCCAGTTCTACGCTTGTTGAAGAATGTGGCACGGGTGAGTTTTGTCAGGCGGGAGCCTGCCTGCCCGGCATCTGCCCGGCCGGTCAACATTATTGTAAGGGCGGTCCAGGAGGGCACCCCTATCAATGCGACGCGGGCGGCGCTTCGGAGATTCAAACCGACACCTGTGAGGCAGACGAGCACTGCGTAGGCGGTGTCTGCACCGCCGATGTATGCAGCGAAGGGACGACCACGTGCGTCGGTGGAGAAGGTGGAAATCCGTTTGCGTGTGACGCATTTGGTCGTCAACTCACCCAAATTGATGCCTGTACGCAGTCTCAGCATTGTGCCGGGGGTGCTTGCGTGACTGACGCTTGCGAACAGGGGTCCACCTTCTGTGATGGGGGTGCTTCTGGTCATCCCAGCGTTTGTCATGCCACCGGATCTGCCCATACCCGGGCCGACACGTGCGAGACCAACGAGTACTGCGAAAATGGACTTTGTCAGGTTGACGTGTGCGATCAAGGTCAACGCTTTTGCCTCGGTGACGAAAGTGGAAATGTACATGAGTGCAGCGCCGACGGTTCAAGCTCCGCGCTGGCCGTGGTTTGTCGTGAAGACCAATTCTGTCAAGCGGGAGCATGCCGGTCCGGAATTTGTCCAGCGGGCCAGCTCATCTGCTCGGGTGGAGCGGGGGGGCATCCCTACCAGTGCAATGCCACCGGTTCGAGCGAGACTCAGGTCGCAACTTGCAATCCAACCGAGCACTGCGATGCAGGCGTATGCGTCACCGACGTTTGTGAGCAAGCCATAAGTCGTTGTGAAGGCGGAGTTGGTGGCAATCCGTTCACCTGCGATGCTGTAGGCGCTGGAGAAACGCAAAGCGATATTTGTCTTGATGCTGAGTTTTGTGAAAAGGGTGCCTGTCGCACGGATGTTTGCGTTCAGGGCCAAGATTTCTGCGCGGACGAATCCACCCTGAGGCGGTGCAACATCCATGGCTCGGACTCGTTCTTGCGGAAAACATGCGGGGATGGCGCGTCCTGCTTGGCCGATGCGTGTGTCTGCGATGCAGGACGAGGGGAATGTAATGGCAACGGGGCCGACGGGTGCGAAGTACTCTTTGCCTCAGAGTCGCTTCATTGCGGTGCGTGCGACCATTCCTGCCTCGGCGGGAACTGCAGCGAAGGCTTGTGTGAGGTTGAACGGATCACCAACAACTCTGCCCTAACGGGTAAATTGATCATGGATAATACGCACCTATATTGGGGTCATTTCTCAGGAACAATTCGGCGATCAACAAAGGCGCCAAATAGCAATTCTGTAGCAATTGTTAAGGACACAACGGTATCGGATTTGGTTCTTCACGGTGCATACGTTTACTGGTTGCATAGAGGGAGTCTTGCCGAAGAATCTAAAGACGATGCCATTTATCGGGCACGAAAGGACGGCTCTGATACGCCGGTCCTACTGGTATCCAAGCAGAAAAACATTTCTGGCCTAGCAGTCGACGACACGCACATCTACTGGACCGATGAGACTGAAGGAACAGTTGTCCGTCACACGAAGGTTGGTCCCCAATGCGGTAGCGAAGGGGAACCCGCCTGCGAAGTGTTGGTGTCCGCTCAGCCAGAACCCATCCACGTCTCCGTCGACGATGAGCATGTGTTCTGGTCCAACAAGAATTGGGGGGATGTTGGCATCGGTCGTATCGCCAAGGCTGGCGGGCCTATCGACGTTTTGGTCACTTCTACGGAGGGTGTGAACAACCAGTTTGTTTTGGACAGCACACATGTCTACTTCGCCAGAGATAGGGAGGGCTCTGGTGCGACCATCAGGCGGGTTGCTAAGGCTGGTGGGCCAACCGAGCGCGTATACCACGCTGATTTTTGGGTAGACGCTTCCCTTCGCCGCCTTGCCGTACAAGGAGACTACGTCTACTGGACTGGCTTCTCAAAAGGCGGCGTTTGGCGAGTCCCCAAAACCGGGGGAGACGCACTACGGCTGGTCAAGTCAGGTTCGCCACGGCCCTTCAGCCCATTCTCCTTGGTCGTGGATGACCAGCACGTGTACTTTTCTTCGCAGTCTAATGTGGAAATTGTCCGAGTTCCGAGATGACGGTGGACTGGTCGAACTTGTTCTAGCCTTGCGCGTTCTCTCGATGCCCTCGGGCGCATCCGAGGCTCGGTATGCTGCCACCAGTCTTCGCTCCGCAATCTGACTATTGTTTCGTCAACGAACAGCGCGTGTGGTCGTGTTATCTGGCCGGGAACACCATTTTTGTGATCAGCAAACCGAGTTATGCAAGCGGCAGGCGCGTAAGAGTGCTCGGAGCGCATCCACAGCGTGGTCTCCCCAATGGATTTCAAAATGAAATCTCCAGTGCCATACGGCTGAAGCCTCACGACCTTGGTCGTACGCCGACAAACCGCGCCGAAGATCCATATAGATGTCCAACGCGTCATCACTCAGCGATCCGGCTACGCGCTCTTCATCCTGGTGGGGGTCGAATACCTTCCAGTACACTTCGTAGTCGCCGAAATCAGGCCACTGTACCGGGCGCTTGGTATCGTCATCGACATCCGGAGTCTCCCCATTCTGGTCCGGCAGAGCGTAGGCAGCCGCAAGAAGCTCGGTGATGAGGTCTCGCATGGTCACCAACCGCTCGCCCAGGTCCAGCGATTCTGCCCTGTCCACGAATTGGCAGTATCGTCGAGCAGTTTCTGCAAAATTTCGGATCACTTTCGCTTCCAGAAACTTCGCTTTACGTTGCAGCGTAACGAGCAATGTCACCACCGACCTCGTTGGGTCCCATTTCCACCAACATCACCGGGGCCCGGTTCCGGCGAGATCTGGTTGATCCGAGGACCGTCGTCGTAGTGGTCGATGCTGGGTGACGACACGACGTAGCCCTTGGACGCAGGGGCTGGCTCGATTCTCCCGGAGGGGGGTCTGGGGGGAGACTCGAATCCTGTGAATCCCTGTGGATGGATTGTGGAATGTAAATCTTCCAAAAAGTGGCGGGCGATTTTGGAATAGGGAATCGTCTCGTGAGGTGGATGAGACGGGTGACCCGGTCTGTAGCCAGGTCACCCTCGGCGAGTGGAGCCGTAGATCTCGATGTGATCATGTTCGAGGTCGTGCTCCCTGTCCAGTCTTTGTCCGTTGGAGGAGAGTGGAGCTCCGAATTCGATTTTGCCGATGGTGTTTTTTACCATTCGCCATCCACCGCAAGTGTGATCGTGGACAACGGTACTGCGCCCGTAAATGCTCTGAATTAGGACGCGAGTCGAGGAAACGGGCGGCGCGTCGCCGGTATCGGGACAGCCCGGAGGGTCGCGAAGATCATCGGGTGCGTGAACAGGAACGGCGTAGTCGAAATCGTCGCGTGGGAGATCACAGTCGAAAAAATTTGACGAGTGGGGCATCCATGACTTCGGAGCAACGAGATGCTGAAACAGCGGCTGCAACTAAGACTTCGACGAGGAAACGATGGCGCCACGACATGGGTGTGCTTCTCCGGTCCGTTGTTGGAGCTGTCAACCGTGGCTCGAAATACTATGCTCCGTCGACTGGTCGCGCTGTTGGCCCGATGGCATGGTGGGCCTCTCTGCGCTGTATTGTCTGTGGACGCAGAGGACGCGTGGTCCATGCGTTGGAATGAGTCTCTGGCAGCGTTGCCTCGTGATCTCGTTCGACTCCGAGTCCGTAAGCCACGAGCGACTTTGAGTGCAGAAAGACAGCTCGAGAAGTTCAGAGAATCGCGATGAGCGAAGAGATATCCGACAAGCTGACTGAAGTGCTTCGTCTCTCGATGGTCGAAGGTCTCTCTATGCGTGCGATTGCTCGTCGACTTTCAATGAGTCGAAAAACGATTCGGAAGATCCTTGGCCGGGCATTGCTATCGGAACGACCGCGAGCCAAGGAACCGCGCTACTCCATACTGGACCCATACGAGGACACGATTCGCGCGATGCTGTCGGATATGCCTGACCTATTGGCGCCGTCGATGCTGGAGCGCTTGCGTCCACTTGGCTACACAGGTGGGATCAGCATCCTCCGCGAACGGATGCGCACACTTCGGCCTCACTCACCGAAAGAGGCTTACCTGACTCTCGACTTCCGGCCAGGCTCTGTGCTTCAGGTGGACTGGGCCGATTTCGGATTCGCAATTCCTGGTTGTCCGCGCCGGGTGAGCGCTTTCGTTTCTGTTTTGGGCTACTCACGTCATCTGTACCTCGAATACACGCTGAGCCAGCGGATGGGCGCTTTTCTGCGTTGCATGGAGAACGCCATCTCTTTCTATGGTGGCATCACGCATACCGACGTGTTCGACAATATGAAGACCGTCGTGTTGGAGCGAACCAAGCTCGGCCCGGTTTTTAATCCCCGATTCAGGGACTACGCGAGCGTCCGTGACTTCGCGATCACGGCATGCAACCCGAGGCGGGGAAACGAAAAAGGTATTGTAGAACGAGGGATCGGATTCGTCCGCCGCCGGTTCTGGCCGGGTAGGAAGTTCCGAGATCTACTCGACCTGAACCGCCAAGCGGTGGAATGGCGCGAGGATTATGCCAACAACCGTATTCACGAAGTGACAGGAAAAGTCCCTTCTCTGGTGTTCGACCGCGAGGAACGGAAGCACCTAAAACCCATGAATGGCCGACCATTCGACACCGACGATGTCGAAAGCTGCGGCGTAACCAAGTCTTTCCGGGTTCGCTTCGACCGAAACCTCTATTCAGTGCCCTGGAGACTCGTGAGCCAGCAAGTCGTAATCCGGGCCAATACAGAAGAGTTTCGTGTCTTTCTCGAGCGCAAGCAGGTTGCTCTGCACTCGCGCTGCTGGGACGTCGGTCAGGACATTGAGCATCCGTCACACAAAGAGGGTCTGCTCAAACGAAAACCCAGAGCCGCGGCAGGCACGCTCCCGTATGCGCTGAGCGGTCTCTCGGAGGTCGGGAAAGAGTACTTCAAAGTCCTGGGCGCCGGTGGTCGGTCCATCCATCGCGAAGTCGTGCGGCTTGTCCTCTTGGTCGAACTCTTCGGTGCGCAGCATACCGTCGACGCCATTCGTGAGGTCATGGATACTGGGCACGTCGGGGCAGAGTACGTCGAGTATATTCTACGTCACAAAAGGAATCTTGACCCCGCACCGCCGCTCTTGCGGCTCGGTGCCCCAGAGCTCGACGATATCCGACTGCCCGAGCCGGATATGAGTCTCTACGAACCGTTGAGTTCGCCTAGGAAGATGCTCGACCCTGGCTCCTCAGCCAACAAAAGAGATGAGGATGACGCCCATGGAACGTGACGACGAACTTGAGCTTCTACTCCAGAAGCTCCGATGGCTACGACTTCCCGGTATGATGAGAAGCCTTCCAGATATCGCCAAGCTCGCATCGAGTCAGAACCTCACCCTCTTCGAAGTCCTCCATCGTCTCGTTGATGAAGAGAAAACGAGCCGAGTCGACAGCGCGATCAAACGGCGGGTTCGTGATGCCCGTTTCCCGGAGGTCAACACCATCGATGCCTTCGATTTTGAGTTTTGCCCTACCAGAAAAAAAATCCGAGCGAAGTATCTCGCCCTTCACAACCTCGACTTCCTAGAGCGCGGCCTCAATCCAATCTTCATCGGAACACCGGGCACCGGAAAGACGTTCCTCGCTCGGGCGCTTGCATACCGAGCCTGCCAGGCAACTAAGCGTGTGGTTTTCACCACGGCCCCGAAAATGCTCAACGAGCTCGCCGGTGCCGAGATCCACGGTAGCATCGAAAAGGCCATTCGTCGCTACCACCGAGCAGATCTGCTTGTTGTCGACGACTTCGCCGTGCTCGCAATGGACGCCGCGCAGGCCAAACTCGCATTCCAGGTCATCTCAGAGCGATATGATTACCGACGCTCGACGGCCATCACCACGAACCGGGCGTTTAAAGACTGGACCAAAGTTTTTCCAGACGCGCTCAACGCCCAAGTCATCGCTGAACGACTCACCGAACGCTCCGAGTGCTTCGTCATGGGTGGGAAAGGATTCCGACAATCGGCCAGCTGAACTGAATCCAATGGTGCTGCCGGCGACCATGAACCGCCGGGCCGGTTGGCCCAGATACGTCGACCACGCGGCCTTGCGTCCCGAACCTACGCTCTCCACCGCGCCGATAGGTTTTCGCACCACCGACTGGGCTCCTGGCGACCGGTGATGTCGTTGGAACTGGTACCCTCGAACGTCGGTGGCGACAACGAGCAAGAATGAGTAGGTTCGAGGCGATAATTCATGCGTGGATGTATGCCTTAAACGACTGTAGGGTTCGCCAAGTGCATCGATACAAACCAAAGACTCTCTTGAGAAATGAGATGGTGCCTTCTATGCCCGCGCGAAAATGCCGAAGTGTCCTGTAGACTTTCAGGCTACTCACGAGGTCCGACAAGTTGAGGCCACAGAGCTTACTGAAACTGTGTGCGGTTCAAAAACGGACACAATCTTTTCCTTGTTCGGTACTGTCTCGCCCTTGAGTACTCGACGACGAGCTTGCTGGATAACCCGCTCTGTGAGGGTTCCGTACCGTCGCAGCTTTTCCATGAGGGTGAACGTCGATTTGTCGGGTTTGTCCAGACCCTCCAGGCGCGCCAGAGCCTGGGCCGCAGATCGTGCGGTTTTCTCAGTGATTGCGATCAAGTCTCGGTATGGGAGGATGCGGTTCTCCATTCGCTTCGCATTCTGGATCTTGATCGAACGCCGTTTTGCGCGACGATTGTGGTTGGTAAACTGAACATGGACAATTGTCTTTGCTTGCTTGAGTAGTCGAGTAAGAACGCGAACGCAGTCCCACAAAAGCGTGGAATCAAGAGGCGTGTGGATGTTTGATTCGACGACGGTGCAGTCCATGCGGAGGCGCTCGTTGTTTTCTACCCCGCATTCAAGGGCCTTCCTCGCAATCTGATGATGAATTTCCTCAAGGGTTGTGGGCTGGACGGGCAACTGTTGGTGTGACTTGGCTCGCATGGGGATGGGCTTTCTTTTTGGTAGTGAAGGGGGCAGTGAACCGAGGCGGAGCCAAAAAACTCATGTTTTCATTCATGGTCGTTTTTCTCTTGACGGCTTTTTTGCCTCGGACACGCGCTTGTCAGCGACGAATAAGGGGCCGTGCACCATTTTCCATTGTCCTGTTCGTTTTGTTGCGTCCTATCCTCGTTTTCGCGTTCTCATGGGCCCGCAGAGTTGAAGCCTCGGTCGCAACCAAGTCGGCTCAAAAAATAGGCGTGTTAGGCTACCTCCTGCGTTGGAGGAAGTCATGAGGAAACCGACCCATTTTCAGCAATGGACAGATCAGAACTTGATCGCTGGGCTTCGAACTGCGGTCAAGAAGGAAAAACGTGCGACCGCGGAACTGCTGGCAACCATGGCCGAGGTCGATCAGCGACAGCTCTATCTTTTACATGGCCCCAGTCGAAGCATGCACGCCTTTTGTACCCATAAGCTTGCCATGGGCGAACATGAAGCATTCGACAAGATCCGAGCCGCACGGGCTGCCCGTCAATTCCCACAAATCTTGGAGAAGATCGCCAACGGAAAATTGCACGTCACAGGCGTTCGGGTCCTGGCGCCCGCGTTAACGCACCAGAACTGTGCGAAACTCCTTTCGGAGGCCGAGGGAAAGTCTACCGATGCCTTGAAGGAAATCGTGGCCGCACTGCGCCCGAAGGCGGATGTCGCCTTGAGCATTCGGAGATTGCCAACACCACCCGCCCATCCCAAGACTCCCAAGCCGACCCGTCCCTCGCAGAAGAACCCTCAATCTACTCGGTTTGAACCGTCTCCTTCCCAGGAAACACCGGCTCCTGCCATCGCGCCCGCTCAAAAGACCAAACGACCCCATTTCGAACCAACCGCAAGGGAACGATATGCCTTCCGATTTGCGGCCGGAAAAACCTTCCGAAACAAGTACGAGGAGGCTCGAGCCCTTTTGAGTCATGCCATTCCCGGTGGGGACCCAGAATCGATTCTAGAACGAGCGCTGGATCTATTGATCGCAGACACCAAGAAGAAGCGCTTCGGCCTGGGGGCTCGCTCCAAGAAAGCTCAGGAAACTGAAGAAAACCAGAAACCTGTTTCGCGTACTATTCCGGTCGCCACCCGCAGAGCAATCGCCGAAAGAGATGACTTGCGATGCACATTCGTAGGAGTCGATGGGAACCCATGTGGGAGCCAAGCTTTTCTCGAGATTCATCACTGGAAAGATTTTGCTTTGGGGGGCGATCACACCCTTGCCAACACAGGGCTCTTATGCCGAGCCCACAACCAGTACCTCGCCCATAGAACCTGGGGCCAAAAGAAGATCCAACAGCAAAGGGATAAATGCCGAAAAAAATCAGCGCACACGTAGCAACGTCAAAGGACGGCGCGAACAAAAGGCAGAAAAACTTGCTTCGGGGCTTGGCCGAGGCTTTGGAGGGCCCCCCCCAAAGTCGGAAACACAATCGCCTGTTCTTGTATGGGCGCAATCAATATCGCCTCAAGAAAATACAGGCCCCACACACGCTAACAGACTGAAATGATCTCGCTTTTAAATCGTACCACGGATGAATCCAGAAATCCGCCGGCGGACTCGTCGGACATCTTCCTACACGCCCACCCTTTCTGTTAGGGCTAGAGCGCATTTCATGACCACCTGGACCTGGTCAATGCGCTTGGGCTCAGGGGTCTAGGAACAGGGCTTCGAGTTCTACGGGATCGGAAATCAGCGATAGGGTGCGGTCATCTTTGTCTTTGAATACGGCTGAGATCCACACGTAGATGGCATCGTCTTCGGTTTTTTCCTCGCGCATTTTCTTGAGGTCATCGAAGACGGCTTTGTTCAGATCGTTTATGGTGATGTTTGTGTTGCTTGGTCCGGAGTCGGCGCGCGCTGGGTAGCCGACTGCTCGGCGAACCGGGGTGAGCGTAGACCGAGGGTTGCTGGTGCGCTCTCGTAGCGCGAAACCGATTGTGAGGAACAGCGGCCATCCTCGGTCGGGAATGTTCCAGCCCACGTCGATTCGATCGTTGTTGATCTCCCAGCGTGGACTGACCTGCAAATCGGTGGTGGTGACCGGAATCTTCAATACCTCGGTCGGTTTGTCGTTGATATAGAGTACGCAGAGAAGCTCATCCCACGGGAAGACCGGAACCTGCCACAGCGATGCGGTTTTCATGAGGCCGAGGGGGAGGTTTCTTGTCCAGGTGCGGGCGTCCGTGGGATCGGCTTTTGGAAGGCCGCCGCCGGGGACCTGAACGAATCTTCGATGACTGAGGTTGGAGACGTTGCCCCCCATGTCCTCTGGACGTCCTTCAAAGCCTCGGTCCTCGAGAATGGTTCTATCCGCATAGCACTCCCAATGGGTCGCGGCGAGCGCGCCATCTTCGCTGCCGGAATACGGGGAGAAAGTGGCCAAAAACAGATTGTCTTGATTGGGCGTGCGGTCGATCTTGACGGTGGGGCCTGAGGCTTGGACTGAACTTTTGGAATCGGTCCCGCCATGCGGGGCGGGGTTCGTGACGAACACGTCGTCGAACAAGTCAGGGGGTGTTGCTCGGCTGAAGATAGCATCCAACGGATCGAGGATGAGCGTTTGCAAGGAGGCGGGGGCCGTCCCGAGTTCGCCTTGGGGCTCCGATTCCGCTGAGGCGGCTACGATGCGGTAGATGTCGACGGCGTCGCCTCGGGCCGTGGATTCTGCGCCTGAAAAGCGGTGGAGGGCGAACGTATAGGTCCCGAAATCGAAGGGGTCGATGAAATTCTGGTGGAGCCAGGCGCCTATGTATTCGTCTTCACCCGTGTGCGAGAGGAGGTCATCCCAGTACAGTTGGTCGACGCCCCAGAGGGTCATTTTTTGGGCGCCGGGGTGTGCTGGGGATTGTTCAACGTACGTGTAGGGGGCGCTTTGGCTGATGCCTTCAATGTAGACCAAGGGCATCGGTGCGACGGATGACACACCGCTTGTGAGGGCTCGGCTGATGCCAAGCAGGTTCAGCTGCACGGCGTGGGCACCGTTTTGACTTCCGAAGTGGCCGATGGTTTGCGAAGCGCCGTCGGCGCCTCGATGACGGAGCGCTTGCAGAAAGTGGGGTGGGATGCTTTCCATCGATGGTTCGGGCGATGCGTCTACGACCTGGAAGGGCCAGGGGAGCGAGTCCAGCACTTGGGGAGCAGGCTGGAGGATGTACAGAACCTCACCGTCTTTGGGAACGCTGAGATCCTCGTCCAGGTAGCGCTGGGTGTTTTCGCAGGCTTTGACCTGGTGCGCCCCGAAGACGGGCTGTGACTGGTGCTCCAGCGCCGACAGGTTCGCCAGAGGGCCCGTAAATCGGTAGATTGCGTAACAACGGTGTTCCGGGTTGGAAAAACGGAGCTCAAGGTTGTTGTTCACGTACGTGATGGCTTGGATTTTTGGCGTGCCGGCCCCGACCCCGAGTTCACGGGTAGGGAACAGTCCGTCGGGGCTTTTGGGCGGCACCGACAGGTCAACCCGCTTCACGTCGGCCAAAACGCGGCTGAGCACACCCGACAATACGTCGGCCACCGTCAGGAACTCGGGCTCTTTGGACAGGACCCCATCCAACGGACCTTCGGATATCTCACCTGGCCACCGCCCAGCGACGATGGCACCCAGGGGTTCATCGATATTTCCCGAGAACTCGGTCAGGAACCAACCGATGCCGCCGCCGTCGACCCAGTCGTAGAAGACCACGTAGTCGATGTCGTCGTCGGCATCGATGTCTATGGTCGTCTGTCGAGGCACCCGTGGTTGGCCAGATGCATCGTAGGCCTGGCCGAGCTCGAGGGCCTTTTTTTGGAGTCGAAGCTCCGCACCGGTTACGGCGGCGAAGCGTTCGAGCCACCCCGAGCGCTGAAGAAATTCCTGAATGATCCCGAGGAAGCTTCGGGCGGAGATTTCGCTCAACCCCTGCGGGTTTTCGGGTGCAATCTTGGCTTCGAGAATATCCGCGATCCCTTGAATGGTCTCTGTTTCCGACTCCAAGGCATCGATTTGGCGCCCAATACGTGTTTGCTCGAGGGGGTTGGGAACCGAGGTCTCTACAGCTTTGCGATAGCCATCGATCGTTGAACGGTCGGTTTCGGCCACGCGACGCATGTGGGTGACGGCCGCTTTGGCCCCTGCCTCTGCATCCGTATGCCTTTGTATCCACTGCTCCGTATTGGTGCGAACAAAGTCTATGATGGAATAGAGCTTTGACCAGGGTAGGGCGCCGGTGGCGCTTTGTTCGGCCATTTCGTCGAGCGCGTCCTCGAGCGGCGCAAACACCTCATCGAGAATCTGCTCCGATTCGGCCGCCAGTTCGAGTTGATCGTCGGCCAGCAACCTTCGGAACCCCAAGAGGGTATGTCTTGCTTCCTCGTGATGGTCCGCATACGGGCCATGGGTATAGTGGGCCACCGACCACGCGAGCGCCTTGTTAGGGGTTGCACCCGTCCGCAAGAAGATAAGCGCTGAAAGCACCAAATTCTCTACGGTCGGGGACTCTGTTCCCTGAAGTACAGTGTCCAGTTCGCCGTTGTTTCCTTCCAGTGTGCGGCGGGCCACTTCGATGTTCGGGGGCGTGTCACGGGTTTCTAGAAGGATCCACTGCGCCACACCGTCTGGCTCCACCCGCATGGCCAGGGCGTAGTCGTTGACCTCGTCGCCGGTGGTGTCGACGGCCAAAAGCAGATCGGGGGCCTGGAATCCGGCGTCGCCATACAGTTTGGCCACAGCCTTTCCTTCTTCTTCGAGAAGCGAAGAGGTGGTGGGGGCGGTGTTTTTTGGCCCATTCACGCCAATGACGCCCTCGTCGACGAGCCGTTCGATGCCACGAAGAAACTCGAGCTCGCTGATCAGGCCTTGGTCTAACCATTGCACGTTTTCTCGAAACCACGACGGCATGACACGGTCGGTTGATGATTGGGCCTTCGAGATATCTACATGGATGATTTCGGCAGCAATCAAAAACTCAATGGCCGTAATGAACTCATCATCGGAGACGGTCTTGTTCGCCCACCATGTGGCGAGTTCTCGTACCCAAGAAGGAACGAGGTTCTCGGCCGTTTTGTTTTCGAGTTCCGGCGGTGACTCGACCGCGTGCGCGCTTGTGAACCAAGCCAGGGCCAGGCCAACGCCGGACACGTCTTGGGAACGCTTCAACCCTTCGTGGGCGGCCTGTACCGCTTGCGCGGTATCTTTGCGATTGACGTCTGACGCATAGTGCAGCAGCGGCTGTTGCCAGCGGTTCGAGACCTCATTGAGGTTTTCGTAGGCATCGATAAACCAAATGAGTGCGGTGCTGGAGTTCAACAAGGTCGATAGGTCAAGAATACGCTGGCTCGAGTACGGAAAATCGTGGTCGATGACAAACGCTTGAACCCCACCCCACAACCGGTGGGCCTCTCGCTCGAAGAAGGTGGACTTGTGGTGTTTGGGGTGATGTTCGACAAAAGCCAAAAGACCCATCACCAAGCCCGCGGTCGCCTCAAGGTGAAACGACTGTTCTTGTCGGTTGGTGGCTTGGATGTACGGATCCTCAAAACCATCAAAGAAGTAGTGCGCGCCGTAGTATGTGTTTTTGCCAAACCGGATGTCCTTGCCAAACGCGAGGGCCGTAAACTCAAGGCACCGCGCCAGGGCATCGATGTGTTCTGAGTCGGTCAGCGTTTTGTAGTCGACCGAAAGCGACAGCCAGCTACAATTGTCGATGGCGGTGTGCTTGCTCGGAACGAAATGAAAGGCATGCGCGTGCTCTGGAGCGGGGCGGAGTCCGCCCCCGGTCGAGACCCGGCCCCACGCTTCGCGCCACAGGGCCTGTTTGATCTCGGCCTGTTTGGTGGGGTTGGTGTGGGCTTGCTCCAGGGCGCCTTCGAGGTCTTGTCGCCAACGATGGTCGTCGCGGTCGAAAAGACCCCCGAAAATGCCCCGCCTCAAGCCGTCGCGCCAGGCTACAAGCTCGGCCGTTTCATCCCCGAGTCCAAGGCTCGGGGCGTGTTCCAGGGCGTGATTCAGTACGCTGAGCACGTCGAGGTTGTGTTCGGTGACAATGTTTTCGGCACGGCGTGCCTGTTTGAGGATGCCGATTTCTGGCTCCGTCAGGACTTTGGGCGAAAGGCCTACGGTGAGGTCACCGGCGATGGGAAACGGACGCTCCCACGCCCGGGCAATGCGGACCTCGCGGTCCGGGTCGAAGGTGTCGTATCCGATGGCGTCGAGGATATCGTAGTAGTCCCAATGCTCCCCATCGAGGGCCATCGGTTTCCCGTCTTGCCCCATCAGTTGCCATGGACTTCTCGCGTGCGAAAGGCCCGCGGTGGTCCAGCCTGCGCTCACGAGACTCGCATGGCGACCATCTTCCAAAACGATGCTTCGCTGGTGGGCCCTAAGTCCCCAAAGGGCCTCTTGGTAGCACCCTCGAAGAACCTTCTGCTCTTCTTCTGGAAGAGACGGCAACGCGTCCGATACCAAAAAGACGCCCAGTCCATGAACGACCCAGGCGGTGGCCCCGGTGACCAGACGGGCGTCTTTCCAGGTGTCGTCCTTCGTATTCCAGGAAAACGGCCACCCGCGGATCACGGATGCTTGTTTGCCGTCGCCTGAATCACGCACGGCGTGTGCGCACACGTAGCGGGCGAGCGCCTGGGCTCGCTGGTCGAACTTTTGCGTACCTCGTTTGGCGTATTGCGCCAACGCGATGCCCTGGGTGTAGGCCCATACCCGTTCGTATTGGGCCAAAAAGCTGGAGTCTTGGGTTTTGCCCTCGGAATCAGCAAGCCATTTTGCGGCTTGGTCTTCGGTTCTGGCGTCGTCCCGAACCGCTTGGTACTCCACCTGGTATCCGGTCGGCCGCCCTTCAGGTGTTAGGGGGCCGTCTTTCCACAGCGTGTCCCTCAGCCATTTGGCTTTTTCGTAGTTTCCGTGGGCCGATGCCGAAAACTGGGGCTTGGGTGGTCCCGATGCCCCCTCGATGAGCACGGCCCCGGTGGCCAGGGGGAACGAAGCCAGTTCAACCGCGCCCGCAGCGCCAAAGATGCGGAGGTCTTTGGGATCGGCTTGAAAAGTGGCTTGACCATGGATCAACGAAACCGAAAAGGTGGTGCCCTCCCCCGACGGGCTGCTCGCCCCCGCGGCACCATCACCCGAACTTTGTGCGAGCGCATCCAAACCTGCGCTACGCGCTACGCTTTGGGGTGAACCGAAGGCTGCGCCCTGCGACGCTGCGAAGGGGGTGGCGACGCTCAGGGTTTCGGTGGTGTTGACCCGCATATGGTGGCGGTTCTCTGCGGTCACCTTGATCGGAGATTTCTTGCCTTGGGTCAGGTGGTCCGGGAGGGCAACACTGTACTGGACCGCATTTTCGTCTCGGGATGCGCGGGACGTGAGGATGTGTTCGCGGTCTGCCCAGGCCGCAAAAAACAGATCACCTTGCACCGCCAAAGAGGTGCCGGTGCCCCCCGTTGCCTGACTTTCATGGTTGCCCCGTCTCGCTCCGGCATCCTGGGGGTCTACAGGGGTTGGTGGGCTCCAGGGGTGTTGGTCACGGTGACCCACGACCGCAAACACCCCGGACGCGCTTGGCTGGGGCACAGCGGCGTCCAGCGCCGCGTGATGGGCCCTGCGGTACAACACCCGGATGTCGCCGGTCTCGGACACCCCGGCGGTGGGCCGGGCTCCGCGACCCACGGTGTTGGGGTCGGACCAAGAGCGGCCCTCGTCCGTAGACCACCGAACCTGAACGGATGGATTCCCGATGCGACCCGGATCGGCGGGCCCACCGTCCTCGTACGCAAGAACCAGCCCAAAGGGCGCGCCTACCAGCTTCGGGTAGGATGGCTGGTGGTCACCACCGTCCACACCCCCCGAAGCCAGCGTGGAGACTTGCCACGCATCGACGGTGTCCCCGGCGCGTGTGGGCTGCTCGTCTCTGTTGCTGGCATCCGCTTGGGCTTTTGGGGACCCTTCTTGGGGTAGGTGATGCATTGGCGTCAAAGGGCGCTGCGCCAGAACAATGTGGTCTTCTTCTTGCCAGGTACCGGCATACCGGTACTGAAACTGAAACCCGAGTGTGTCCCAAAGAGCCTCGTCGCCCGGTTCATAGGCTGTCTTCCATACCGAACGCCAACCCACGACCCTTCGGATGAGGGGGGCGTGGTCCGTGGTGGGCTGAAGTCTCGGGCCCGGCAACGACGCGAGACTGTCCGAAAGCGGTGGTCTGGGCTCGTACACGGGTGAGCCCAGCATGGCGGTCCACGCCGGATGGGGGACCGGCTTGGGATCCCACAGGCGTGTCTGCTGCGCCGCCACGTGGACCACGTTTTTGCCTACGTGAAGCGTAGGGTCGAGTACGTATCGGCTGACGCGATAGGACTCTGTTTCCACCGCGTCGTCGGAGTCGACATTCGAAGCACCGCCCCGCACGTAGGACTCTTCGCACCAGCAGTCGGGACAGGCACAGCCTTGGTCCCCGGTAGGCGCTTCTTGGGCAAGGTACTTGACTTCTTCGTGAACCCGGACCCGATAGGTGTTGTCGAACACGTTGGAGGGCGGCCCCTCCGTGTTCATGAGGTAGTAGACCTTGTTGGCTTCGCCCCACACCAGGTGTTGGTTCAGGCGCGCATCGAAGGCGACATCGATGCCGCGCTTCCACGCTTCGTTTTTGCGCACCACGGTTTGCGGTCCAAACGATCGCCCCCCGTCCCGGCTCTCGACCATCATCACCTGAACCGGCGCCTCTTGGTCGGTGGCCTCACCCTCAATGGCATCCTTTCCATTCCCGGTGCTCATCTGGACGATCCAAGCAATGGACACCCTGTCCGCTCTGGCCGCCAGGGCCAGCGCGAGCACCGACCCTGGATTTTTGGGAACCGAAAACGCACGCGGCGTGGAGAAGCTGCCCGGCTTTCCGGCCTTGTCGCTGAACTGGTAGCGAACTTCATCGCCCCCTGCGGTTGCGCGTCTTTGCACCACGTAGGCCAGGTGGGCGGTCATCCCGGTTGACGTTGTGGACAGCGCAGCCCTCGCCATCAGGGCCGCCCCGCCGCTGACCGCGAGGGGCTCGGGCGGCTCGAATGTTCCCGCTTGGATCCACGGGGCGGGTTGTTTTTCGGCCAGGGCCGTATCCGGCACCGAGCTGGCGTTTCCATCGGGCGGGTCAAGCGGGCCGTCCTCCGAAAGGACAAAGGCCCCTTCACTTGGCTTCAGGTCGTCGGCCCTGGTGACCGGCACGTAGGAGGAAGTCGCAGCATCCCAGCGCACCACGCGGCGTGCACCTGACTCGAAGTCAGATTGCGTGTGATGGCTTCCCAAGAATACTGCGTCGATGGGTGCGGCTGGTGGCGCCGGCAGTTCAACCCGGTGTTTGCCTTGGTTGTCGGTTTGACCGGGCGGCGCAGCCTCGATGGCTTTTCGGATGTGAAAGGTCTGGGGGTTTTGGGCGTGTACCCAATAGCCTCCCTGGCTAAGCCGCCGGTCGATGGGGTCACCCTTCGAGCCCGGATCGGACCATTCGAGCGGGGAAGCGGGGTTGTTGGGCCGAGGAAACGGCCAAACGACCACGTCCGTGCTCAGCCATCCAGCCGGAACTTCCGCGCTTGCAAAAGGCACCGCCACCAGATTCCAACCTGGCGTGAGTGCGCCTGATAGGGTTTCAGGACCAGCGGGTGCGGCGTTGGCGTCCGGGGCTGAAGCCCCGAGCCCCAGCACGATCAGCAAAGCGGCGTTCCTCTTCAGCACATTCCCTCCATCGTCGCCAGGCGACCTTCTCCCCGGGCGCTGCGACAAACCCTGCATCGGTGCCTGTCTGCGCGGTCCAACACAGGATGCGTCGCATCCAAAGTCAATGGATATTGCCATTGTGGCCCGCAGCAATCGCAAACGCGCATTTTGACCGCCTGAGGGGGGTTCAACCCGAAAGGGACGGAGATCTTTGTCGGTGGCGATCTGGAGGCACGTCCACCCCATGGTCATCGCTTCTGGGCCGGGCCCGCGCAGTGTTTTTGCCGGGTGGAACCGCTGCCGTAACCCGGACCGCTGTGTCCCTGACCCCGGTGAGGGTTTCGATGTTTCAAAGTCTTGCGACGGGACACGACCTTGGGATCGCGCCGTCGAGTCCATTGACAAGCGGTCTCTTGCCGTACTCTGTTTCGTGGGTTCCTGCGCTCTATGGCCTGCTGCAGGAATACGGGGGGCCGATGAGCGAAGACCGCGGTGTGTATCAAAGAACGAGCTTGGTTTCGACGGAAAGACTGCGTTGGAATTCGAGTTTGGGTTGCGTCGCCTCCTTTTGGACACTTTTGTTTGGGCTGGTCGCTTGCGTCGATGGCGTTCCCGGCCATCCGGAAACTCGGATAGAACACGGGGCCGGTCGATCGGGGCTCACGACCGGGTGGACGCTCATTTCCGGGGAGCAGGGTCATCTTCTTGACGGCCCTCTCGGACAACGGTCTGTCGTGTTTGCCATTGACCAAGTGTTGAGTCCCCTTCGGCGAGGTGCTGCCCTCCGCTACCGTAGGAGTCTAACGCTGGCCCCTGGGCAAAGTTATTGGGTCTATGTGGCATCGACCGAGGGTTCTTTGGAACTGGATTCGGTTTCACCGCCTGACCTTGGGTCAAAGACGGGCCATTCCGGAAAGTTTGTGGTGGCCTCCAACGCCACTTCTGTTTCTTTGGTGGCACCGACGCGGGTTTTTCGTTGGGACACTGCATCCCAGCAAAAGGTTGCCCTTTTGGCGTCGGCGCGCCTCGAGCCCGGAAGGGTGTATTGGTTCGAGGACCCCATCAGTCCCCGCGGGACTTCACCCAGCCCCGAGGCACCGCGGCCGCCGATTCAGTTGGTGGCGTGGGCCGATGAAAAGGAGGCCCATCTTCGATGGGATCCGCCAAAGCTCCTTGAGAATGGCGCTCGCATACCGGCTGGCGTGCGGCCCGGCTACGTCGTGGTTCTCGAAGACGAGGCACTGCCCCACCCGAAACGAATTCAGGTCGGCGAAAACCGCTACGATGCCGTTCTCCCGGAGGATGGGCGAACCGTGGTCTTTTCCGTGATGGCCACGCTTGTGGGAGATGCCGGCCACCCTTTAGAGTCCGGTAGATCGAGCCGCGTCGAGCTCCGTAGGACCGAACGCGTCACGGCAACGGCCCCGGGGACCTTTGAAGCCCCAAGCCGGGTTACCGCAACGGGGCTCACGGCGACGCTCCCCGCGCTGGCGGTCAGTGCCGGCTCGGCCGGCCCTTACACGCACATGGCTTATGTGGCGCGAGGTGGTGGCGAAGGAAAAAGGGATCGGGTTCAGTATGTTCGGAGCGACCGGCTTGCGAAAGGAGACTCCTGGAGCGCCCCGGTCTCCGTTTTCGTTCCGGGCGCCGACCAACGTGTCACCGAGGTTGCCATCGCAGCCAAGGCCGGGCGGGTACTCATTGCTTGGCTCCAGGTGAGCCGGTCTTCAGAAGGAGGCCCAAACTCAACGAGCAGTCTTTACGTCGCGAGCAGCTCCACCGGGGGTGAACGATTTGATCCCGTGACCGATCCTCTTCACAGCAATACGCAATGGAAGCAGAGCCTTGGGCTTGGCATCGATCGCTTGGGGCACAGTCACTTGGTTTGGGGAGAGGCCAGTCAGGCCCTGTACCTGAAAGACTTTCAGGGGCCACCCGAGAATGTTTTTGATGAAACCAAACGAAGGGTCAATGATGAGATCGTTCGTTATCACCGCATCTATGCTGGCAAGGGCTGTGAGGGGGCCTGTGGGTGCCCCGATCCGGTCGATGAAAGCTACTCTCTGGCCCTCGAGCCCAACCCGAAGAACCAAGACGCCCCTTTTGGGGTGTACCTCGAACGGGTTGAGCGCAACTACGTCGAGAACCCGTCGCTTCACGTGGATGACCACCAAATCAGCATCGTGGTGCGTCAGACTCGGAACTACGACAACCTTCCGGTGCGGAATCCGAACTGGACTGGTGCCCTTGGTCCCTATTTTCGAGCGGAGGCGTCGAATCCTTCCGACTCGGGTCTCCCACAATCGTGCCCACCCATCGGGTCCATCGCCCGACAACACGGTTTTCGTCACGCCTGGAAAAAAGACCCCTACGCCTGCGCCCCAAACCCGCCAGAAAACGGAACAGACCTGTACGCCCGGGAACGGTTGGACTTCAGCTACACCGCATCCTTCGCGTCCCTCGACGACTTCTACAGCTACGACGGTTCAAGGCCCCACGAGCGCGATTGGTATATGAACTTGTATGCGGGCCGCTGGGACGAGACGGACCGCATCAAAATTGCCTCTCGCCCCATTGTTTCCGGGGACTGGTCTGAACCCAAGACAGAGCGGGTGACTGTGCCTCGGCTGGTGGGGCGCTTCATCGAGCTCAGGGAAGAAGATCGCTCCGTCGAGACGGGCTGGGCCCAAGGCGCATGGGTCGACAATACGCTTCAAAACTGGCGCATCACAACGCTAGACGCTTTCGAGAGCGAGCGCGGTGAGGCCCAAGTCTGCGGCGATGAAGAGGGGCCTCATAGAGGTTTGAGTGGACCCTCATTGCCTCGGCTTGCCAGTGGTACCGACGGTCGGCGGGTGGTGGTGTACGAAAAGGGGACATCATCAGATCCCAATGCCCCGGGGGGCAACCCGATCTACGCCGTGCATTCCTCCGATGGTGGTCTCCGTTGGTCTTCACCCAGCCGAATGGCCGCGGGCTACGTACCGTCTGTGGCCTTGGCCGCAGACGGTACGCTGGCCGCAGCCTTTTACTCTGTCGCGGAACATCAAAAGGCTTCGATTCAGGTGGTGCGGATGGACGCAGCCAGGCAGCCAGAAAATCCACTCTTGGCCAGCCGAAAGCTCCCCGCACCCGTCCACTGGAAGACCCACGGCGCCGGGGCTGAAAACCTGAGGGTGCCGACCGTCGTCAGCTACGGCGAACTCTTGATTGTTGCTTGGGTTCGGGCGCCGCAGGAACCCGGGGGAGAAAACCACATCGTCACAACCCGCTCCGTTTTTGCAGGGAAGGAAACGTCGCGGCTCGTGCTCACCGCGCCGAGTCATCCGGTTGCCCACCAGGCGGTGCAAGCCAAGCTGGAGTGTTTGAACGACTACCATATGCTGTCGGCAGGTTGTTCGCCCGCCACTTTGCAATCTCAATCATCGCCTGCAGATGTTCATCTTGCTTCGGGGACGGTCAGTCAAACGGTGTGGGCCGAGTTTTCTGCCGATGGACGCCCGGCGCTTGCCTCCTTCGAGAGCACACCCGTAGGGGCGCTTGCCGATGGGGCCGCCTTCGCTCCGCACGCTGGATTTCTTTTGGAAGCAGAACCCAAGGTCGACCCGGCCAACCTTCAGGGCAACCATCGCCGGGCGATACGCCTTCGCGATAGGCTCTACAGTACCGAACTGGGTGCACAACTGGAGTACGAAGGCGACGTCAGTGAGTCGGATTCTCGCTACTTGGCCCAGTTCGATCGCGTCTGGGTCTACACCCAGGGCATCGCCCTTGCGCAGTACGCGCGGCAGGGGGATGCCAGGGCAGGGGCGTTGGCGCATTTTTTGTGCGACAGCGCCCGGTCAAATGCCGCAAAAAGTCCTTCCGACCTTCTCGGTTGGCCATTTTCTTGGAATACCAACGGCGACGACTGGGCAGACGCCCGAAGGGTCACCGGGGCCAACGCCTGGGCCGTTCATGGTTTGGGGGTCTACGTCACGACCCGAGCCTTTCTCGAAGAGACCGAAGAAAAGGACAGAAAGGCAATTTTGGATTGTTACCTCGGAGCACTCAGAGGTTTGATGGTTCACCGGCGCGGTGGACTGATGACCGCGGGGTGGACGACCCGGGGTCTTCAAAACGCGGCGGCGCCCCATGTGCTTGGCCTAGAGGACGATGCCCAGATCTTGTGGGACTACTACGATATTCTCGATGCCATCGGCTACGATGACTTCGACAGCGAAAATCCTCCGACCATCGAGCGATACCGCCTGAACGAAGGTGGCCGCCGTGCGCCTCTTGGAAGACACACCCTGACTGAAACAGACTTTGAAATCCTGCGGACGACCACTCAAGCGGACAACGTGGTCACCGAACACAACCTCGACCAGCTCAGTGTCTTGAACCACGCCCTTCTGCATTGGTCCGTGATTTCAAAGCACATGTCCCCAGCCGACCGTGGGTTTGAAAGAGAGCTTCGGCCTTGGCGAGATGAACTTCGGGCCGGCATTTTTCATGAACTTTGGGAACCCAAAGAGGGACGCTTTATTACTGGGGGGGCCTTTTTGGGCAACGATTTCGATGCCGATTCGCAGACCGCCATCGACAACTGCAGTTGGCTGGCGCTCTCGGTGGACTATACGAGCTTGGGGGCCGGCGCGCGAGACAAACTGTCGAAGTGTTTGGACTACACGATTGATCACTTTGTGAAGTCGCTTGAATTCAACGGCCGCGTGTACGTCGGCACCCATTACTTCCCCAACAGTTTTTCCGACCCGTACATCGACGCCAGCGACGAACAGGAGGCGCTCTATCACCTCGAAGCGACCGCTGGTCTGGTGCTCGGACTTCGAAGATTTGTGGACGCCAACCCAGACCGGCCCGAGGTCCAAAGGTTGGGTGACCAAGCCGATTCTTTGTGGCGACACATGCAAAAGTTCGTGCGAGACAACGGTTTTCCGTATTCGAGTCGCCGCATTCAGGACTTGATGACCCTCCTTCAATCGAGCACGGCGGTCATCTGGTACATCGATGTCTTCGACTACTATGCGGGGCAGGGGCAAAATCTTGATCGCCCCCTCAAAAACTATGCGCGGGTCGTTGACCCTGAAAAAGAGAGGGCGCGCACCCAAGATGCATGGAAAACGCTCCTTTTGCGGGGTGGCCTCGGGGACCCTCGTGCCCGTTTTAGGCCCCGCTTCATGCCAAAAGAGGAAGATGGTTTGCGAGATCCGGATTGGGGGGTGTTTGAAAGCGAAGCCTCGCCCGAGAATTATCGAGTTCGTTTGCGAATCAGAAACGACTATGGAGAGGGGCCGTCTGAGAGCACGACGCCTATTTATGTGGCAGAGGGTGCGCCGCCACCACCCATCACCGAGGTTGTGGATGTTCCGGTCAACATCACGTCCATCAGCGTGGACGTCACGGCAAAAAAGACCTCCCCGGCCTCCGACGATTTGCGTCATCTCCTCAACGAATGGGGCTGGTTTGACGAGATTCACTACGCCTTTTTCGGTCAGGTGGATGTGACTGGGCTCCAGGGTGGGTACCACGTCATGTTGTCCTTTATAATGGACGAAGAAGAATGGTTCGTAGGCGAAACCGACTTCGATGAGGTCACCGGCGCGTTTTCCTTCTCCTTTAAAAAAGGCGCTCGAGGATTTCCGGAGCTGGGCGACGTGGATTGGGGCCGTCAGGTGCCTAAGCCAGAAGGGGTGCCCATTGCTCGTCTGATATCGAAAGAGCACCAAAAAGACTTCGCCACCTCGCTTCCCGTCACCCTTGAAGGCCTGCAAAACCCGAGGGGGCCTGCGGCCGATATCCAAGGGTCAGGTTTTTGGTCCTTTCAGCATCGATTCGGGGGGCTCTCCCATCAGGTTGAAGTGATCGATGTGTCTCAAGACCCTCCGGAAGTGGTCGAATCGTTGTGGGAGTATGAGCGCGGTCCTCTGTTCGACTCGGGCCTTGAGATCAACGCGCGTTCCTTGGCCTTCGTTGAGGAACAAGCCTGGGCGATTCTTGCTGCATCTACGCGGACGCCCGAATACGACCCGGACTACTTCGGCCAGGTTCCTATCCTTGAGCCATGGATGGACGGACTCTTTTCCCTCATCACCACCATCAGTACTTCTAAGGCGTCGTACGCTCAGTTTCCTTTTGCCGTCACGTCACGCAGACGGCAACAGCTCCCCTATTACCGCACCGCGACCCAATTGTTGTCCGTCTACGCTTTGGCCCGCTACCTGGAGGCGAATGGTCCGCTTCGCGAGCAACGTCCGGGCCTTGTGGCCAGCCTGGTCGATGTCTTGCGATCGATCCGAAATCTCTACAGTCTGCGAGAATCAGACGGCCCTCTTTTAGGCGGAATGGGCCATCCTGAGTATCTCGCGAAGTCCCTAGGGCTCCATGTCCTTCCGCCCGAACAAGAGTCGGAAGAGCGCGAGGGGGCGCCGATTCTGCCCACACTGTCGGTCAGAGATCATTTTTATGCCTATTTCGCGATTGAGGCCGTGCAACGCCTGGTGGCGAATTCGGAACCAGATGCGATGTTTCTCGACGATTTCGGCGATCAAATTCGTTTGGCCATGTACGATCATTTTTGGGACGCTCAAGGCGAAGGCCGCGCCATCGCTCTCCTTCGGGCCGACAAGGATGGGGTGATCACCCCCATGGCTGATGCCGGCAGTTCTGCTGAGGCGGCCGCGTTGTTTTTGTGGTTCTCCGTCATAGACGGAACAGGTGGCGAACCGAGGTTTCGGCGGCTTTTTGAACACACGCTTCGATCGCAACCTCCGAGCTGGCCCACGCACCTTTCGGTCCCTCGTGAAGGGCCCAGCGACGCACCGTTTTTGTTCGCGCTCGTTCGCCGGGGGAGCGCTGCCTTCGATCCTAGGCTGGCTGAGCTGGCATGGCTTGAGTCTCACAGATTTCGCGGTTCTGTTTCGACAATGAGTGTGGCGGAGCTGGCGCAGCACGTGATTCTAGAGAACCCGGCTGGCGTTTTTGGCGTTGATGCGAAGTCGATGTTTGCTGCCGCCGAGTCCTCGTTTTCGATGCCAAGCGCGCCCGTGGTGCGCAGCCGTCTTGGCTGGCGTTATCTGGATGGGCTTGGCGCGCTGTTGATGTCGGACTATCGTGCGAGCACCTTCGATGCCCTCCTGCATAGACTTGTACGCGTGCGTTTCGTGTACCAAGAATACGCCAAAGGGACCCCGGTGCACAGCTGGCCATGGCTCTTCGTTCGTCTGTCCTACGAAGACCAACTTCTCGAAACGGTTCATCGGCTCAGCTATGGGTGTGGTGGGGTAGCCGACTTTTATGACAAGAAGCCCGAGGACCTTGTCGGTGTTGCCTGCGAAGACTTGGAAGACGCATTTCTTTCTCTTTTGGAACTGCGGCTTGGTGGTGATGATCCCATTGCGCTGGCTCTCGAGATTGACCGACGAGATGATGACTTTGAGCTTCTCAGGCTTGGGCAGGTGACCACCGCTTCGGTCCTGGCGGGGGATGAAGACCGGATGCGTTTCGGAAATCTCGATGGGGTGCGCGACATGGGTACGCATTCTTCGTACGCCTTTTTGGCCCGTGTTCAGCGCCAGCCGTTGACCTCAGGCAGCGTGCCCGACATTCGAACCCAACTTCGGGCCCATTGGGCCGAAGCGATCCAGCGTGCCGCTGCCTCGGAAGATGGCGTGTATGACCTCGACGGCATCGACCGCGTTTCGGCTCAGAACCCGGCTTCACCGGACTACTGGACACGCACTGCCGTCGAATACCGACTCCTTGCCCATGACAACGCCTTGCCGGTTATGGGCAAAGGTCATGCCCTCGGTCATGGTGTGGCTACCCTGGGGGCTGAACGGAGGGATGGCGCCTCGCAAAAAAATATTCAGGCGCTCCGACGTTTCATCAATCAGCACTACCAGGGCGAACTATGGACTGTCGCCTCTCGATCCCAACTGACCGGCGCCATCATTCATGGGATGATGCAAAGTGGCCAAATGACCGAAGAGGCTTTCGAGCGAGTGGCGAGCGGAGCCCGTCTGTCGCAGGATGAAATCGAAAGCGCCAAAACTGAGTTTAGCTTTGTTCCAGACCCGAGCGATAGCACCGGTCCTTTGGGCGAAGGCGTAGGTGCAGATTCCTTTTGGCTTCATGCTCAGCTGGCAGAGCGGGGTGAAGTGCTGGATGGCGTATTTCACCGGTTTCGGGAGCCTCCGCTCCTCAGGCCTTGGGTCGACATCTCCGGGGGAATGAAGCCCCTGGGCGTGGTCAAGTTCAAAGGGGGAACGCAGGCGCTCAAGGTACTCGCTCGAAAGCTTGACGATCTTTTACTTCTTCCCCCGGAGCTTTCGGCGGTTGTGGCCGCGGTGCCCTCGATAGTCGCTTACACCGGAAGTCTGGGGCTAGAAGTGGACCCGGGCCTTCTTTCACTTTTCGCCAGTGACCAGGAGCCTTCGCCCGAGTTTTGGGAGCCGGTGGGCAGGGTGCGCGGAGAAGATCTTCTGGCCCCCTTTGGGGCGTATCTCAAAGACGAAGAGGACATTCGGGCGAATGTACCCATTTATGGGGCCTCGGATGGGATGGACACCCCATTGTCTGGCCCGAGCATACGGTTTGACGATGACAAGATCTATCATATCACCATCGACTTTTTGGGTTTCGAGGCGCCCGAGTTCGGGTCCATTGGCGTTCTCGATTTTGAGGAGGGGGCGTTTTTCCAGGTTCATGCGCTCAGGAGCGAACACCCGCGTTCCGCGATTATCAACGCTTCGGTTCGCAACCACTTAAGATGGAAACGCGCCGCCGAATGGGCCTCGGTGTTGCCCGAAGACATTCGCGAGATGTTCCTGTTTTGGGTTGAGCTAAGTATCCGGAGTGAGCTCACGTTACAGAAGGCCGAGCGTATTGTGCAAGATCCATTGGCGTTTCGTGTGGGGCAGGGTGATGGCGGCGAGACCCACGGTTTGGCCCCGGAGCGCATGATCACCAAAGCGGATGGTGCCTCGCCGGACGAGGCGGACAGCGCGAATCCAGAGCCTGGTCCTCCGGCCCTACCCGTAAGAACCGTACGTTATGAACACATGATCGCCGACTCCAGTCCCGTCAAGGAGTCGCTCGAGGGACCGGTTCGCATTCAGTTCGACGACGATTGGAGCACCACGTCCATCAAGGGCCAAGAAGAACGGTTCAAAGTCATGCTCTTGCAGGCGGTGCGCGATGTGGCGCAATTTCAGCCTAAGGAGGACAATCTTTTTTCGTGGACGGGAGACCGAAGCACGTTGACCGACAAGTCTTTGGAGATCCTCGTGACCAAACGTACGGATCCAACAACGCAGCTGATGCTCAGTGCGGACTCCATACGCGACGGGCTGGGCTCCTTCACCGTAGTGGAGTACGACCAACTCTTAAGAGTCACTGAATCCAATGAGGGGGCGCTTCTGATTACCATTGGTCTGCTCCTCGAAGAGCTTGCTTTCGATGCTCGAGGCAGGCTGCGGCCCGATGCAGGTGTTCGCATCCGTACGGCCCTGGCCCACCAGATTTTCGGCGGGGTTCAACAGGTCTTGAAGACGCCTCCCCAAGAGCTCCCCCCCCCGCCTGTCGGTGATGATGGGGACCTGCAATCTACGATACAAGGTTATGAGGCGTCGGTGGGCTTTTTGAAACGGGTCATAGAGAGTCCTGACTTCGACGCGTATTCAACCCCAACGAAGCAGCAATACACAACAATATTGGAGGAACGAAGCGCAACGCTGGACCAGTTCCTCGCAGAACGAAAGAAGAAGGAAGATGAGGCCCCGCCTTCGTTGGAGCAGTTCGTGCCAGCCTTGGGAGGGCCCGTTCGGATTGCGAGGACTGCGCTGCCGGACGAAATGTTGCTCGCGGCTCAAAAAAAGTTGTTTTGGGGCGCAGAAGTGGTTCAGGTGTACAACTTTAGGAAGGGCTACATTGCGTTTCCGGTCTTCGATCTTCATAGCCCCAATGATGCGCACCCCATGTGGAAAGCGATCGAATCTTGGGATCAGGGTTGGGTGATTGTTGGGGTCACCGAATCGAAATCCCCGGAGCGCGAGACGACGGTGGCTCGGCTCTTGCTGACCAAGGCCCTGCAGCCATTCATTCGTGTGGTGCGAAGTGACGACCGAATTCGCTACTACCCCAAGTGGTCTGACGAGAGGATTGAAGCCCTAAAGCCTCGTTATGACCGTTGGTCAAATGACCCTTTGCTCGCCTACCGCCAGGGTCAAAAAGAGGCCAAAGTCTCCGAAGCCAACCCCCAATGGGATCGTCAAATGGGAACGTTTGACGAGCCTATGACCGTGACAGATCTGTATCGTCACTTTTTGACAGAGGGCATCCGAGACCGGTTTCCAGATTTGGAGGTCATCGAAGATCGGAGCGAAATCCGGACGGATGAGAAGTCGTCTGAAGCGAAACACTATTTTCTCGTGATCAAGAAAATCCCCAACAAGGCGCTGCACGGAGAGATTATTGTTCCTGGCGATGATACGGGGTCTTATACCGAAGTTCGCTTTAGTTTCGCGCCCATGGGCGTCAAGGGATGGACGCAGGTGACCATGGAAACCATTCAAGGCTATGCGTGGTGGGGGCGCCCCAAGAACGCCGATCCCGAACCCTAGCGAAAAAACGGAGCCCCAATGTCGCGGGGTGTCCACGACCCCGTGGTTTGATTTTTCGGGCCGCTCTGATGTGCGATGACCGTTTGGCGGTTTTGGCGATGAAGGTCCATGGGTACTGAATTGGGCTTTTGTCGAAGGATCGCTTGCGCGCACCATCCGGGCATGGTTTAGGAGGGTTTTCGGGTGGGGTCAGGGCCGCGGCTCATACCCGTCGGGGGGTGAAAACGTGCAAGCGTTGTTGAGGATGTTTTTGGCAGCGGGACTCGCGCTCCTGGTGGTGAGGGCCGGTCGCGCATCCGGAGCAGAACTCGAGGAAACAAGGGCCTATGTGTTGTCACCCGGGTGGAACCTTCGGAGCTTTCAAGGCGCGCTTGATGCAAACCTCTTTGCGCAGCTCGAGGCCGAGCATGTCGCGATATGGGAAGTTGGGGAACAAGGGGAGCCGACCCGTCCGCTCGACGGCCCCACGCGGTTGTCCATCGCGGACGAGCTAGGTCCGGGAAAGCCCTACTGGCTGCTTTCCGAGAAGGCCACCACCCTTGTCGTCGGTTCTGGCAGAGAGTCGCGCGCCCTGGCCGGTGCGCCCGACTCTGGGACCTGGCACATACGCACCGTCTCTTCACCGACCTCCGGGTCTGATCTTGGGGATGTTCAAATACGGGCCTGGGATGCGGGGGCACAGCGTTATTTCCGGCTTGCCGGCACCGAGCTTCTGACAGAGACCCACGGATACTGGGTTCACGCCGGCGAAACCTCAGAAGGCTCCTCTTCGCGGTCCCGCGAGGATGCACCGCAATTTATCTTCGTGCCGAACCCGCCCAAGGACATGCAAGCGAGGTCATCGGGTCAGCGTGTGACCATCCAGTGGCGAGCGCCCCGTCTTTTCTCCGATGGATCCCCCATCTCTCGAGAGACCACCTTATTTTTTGGGGTTTATCGAAATGGGACACGCGTTGCTGTCGTTCGAGGCGAAACGCATCATGCCGAGGACGTTCCGGTGGATGACGAGGCGTACGAATACTTTGTCACGGCCTACACCGAAAACGACCCGAACGGGGAACATCAGTCGGTGCCCTCGAATCGCGCTCGGCTTGTCGTGGGGAGGGCAGTGCCCCTTCATTCCGGTGGTTTCGAAAGGCCGGTGGCCATCACCGACGGCATGTATTCCGCTAGGCTGCCCAAAACAGCGCTGTCGCAAAACGGCGGTTTGCTTGTGGCCCATGTGGCGTATATCGCTCAAAGGGATACGGGCAAGCGCGAAGAGCTCCGCTATATACGCAGCACCCAAGGTGCTAGGGCGAATACCTTCTCTTCCCCGAAGATCCTGGATGTGCTGCCGAAGGATACACACGTTTCCACTTTGGCGATGGAAGCCCGAGGGAATCAGGTCAGCATCGCATGGATTGAAACGCCAACGTCGCACAGTTCAGCTGAGGACCGTCAGACGAGAATCTGGGTCGTTACCAGCAGCAATGCCGGTGTGCTTTTTGAAGATCCCGTTCTGATTCGCGAAGGCAGTACATGGAAACGAGGCCTAGATGTGGGCTACGATCGCCTGGGGAACCATCATCTTGTGTGGGGAGAAGCCAATAAGATTTTTCATCTTCACAACTTCACGAACCAGCCCAGCAACGTCTTTGATGTTCGGGTGAGGACGCCGGCAACCCAGGCCGTCAAATACAAGGCCTACCATGCACCGCATGACGGGACCGCATGCCGATGTGAGGGGTGTTGGTGTGAAGAGTCCTATCCACTCAGTGAGGAGCCGGATCCGAACCGCCCCAATAAAAAGAGAGGGCCTTTCCTGTACCGGACGGAGGAAGCCTACGTCCGGGAGCCTGCACTTCACATCGGTCATGACACCATCACCATCATCGCTCGCCAAACCAGCATGTGGGACAACAAACCCGTGCTTCATCCATCCTGGAGCCGCATGTACACCGACCCTGAGTACAGCGACGATATCATTCTGCGCACCGAGCCCATCAAGCTGGTTGTGGGATGGAAAAAAGTCTGGAAGGCGGCGTACGAAGAAGGCGACGAACAACTGTACGCAAGCTTGGGCACACGATACCAATATCGATACCAAGGAACTTGGCACAATGATGTTTCCCTAAAAGTCGCACAAAGGCCGGTGTTCAAAGGCGCGTGGGTGACAACCAAAGTAGCCCCCCAAAACGACGTGCCTAAGACCGGCCAGTGGCAAGAAGGCGCCTGGCGCAATCATCGGCAACAATCGTGGCGTATATCCGTCGTCGATCAAGAATTTCATGACACCTATACCGATAGTCCTTCGCATCCGCAGGTCACGACTCTGCCGGGCGCGCGTTTGCTCGCTGTGTACGAAAAGGGTCCATCAACCAACCCCAACATCCACGGAGACAATTCTCTTTACGTTGCGCTATCCAGCGACGGCGGGCAATCGTGGACCGCGGCCGACACCAAGCTCAAAGGATACACGCCAAGTCTTGCCAGCACATCCACGGGCGAGGTCGGTTTGGCGTTTTTCGAGCCGGGGAGAGACAAAGAACCCGCCAATATCCGAGTCGTTCGAACTTGGCCCCAAGAAGACTGGGACCCCGATGCCCTCAACCTCACCCCTGTGCGGGCGGTTCACCATGCTACGCATGGTCAAGGCGCAGAGCGCCTTCGGGGCGTGCCTTCCATCGCGGCCCACGAGGAACTCTTTATGGTCGCTTGGGTTCGAAAAGCGGTAGAGGCCTACGACAGCGATCAAATTGTGGTCGCCCGCGCCTCACGCATGGACCACGCAGCCCAAGTCCCCGTGCTTTCGCAAGGCATCACGACCGACAATAGGCCCATCACCTACGTCGCCGACAATCCGGATGGCCAACCCAAGAGGAAATTTACCGGCAACTCTGGGGCAAAAGCTTTCAATGAAGAACCATCCACCGACGATGCATACGCCCCACCCGGGGAACGCGGGCCTTCATACCCAGGCGAGTTTCACGCCGCGGCCGTTTCGTCTACCGCACAAACGCCCTTTTTGGCCCTGAATAGAACGGACCTCGCCCGCGCAAACCCCTTGAGTCCGGCAGATGTCAACAAGGATGGGGGCGATCACCGAAGTTCCGCTGGGTTGATTCCAGGAAATGCGACCCGCAACTATGACGAGGCGCAACGTGTTCGGGACTTGCTCTTGATGTCTGTCGCCGATGCGGGGCCCGAACAAAGCCTGTCTTATCAGGTTGAGTACCTCCCCACCGACCCCTTGGAATGGAGGCCGGAAGACGACCAAGACTCGAAACATCTTGCCGGGTTCAAGAGGGTCTGGGCCTACACCCAGGGCATCGCACTCGCTCAACGGGCGCGGCAAACAGGACTCGACGGCCAGCGTCAGGCCCAGGGCATGGCGCGGTATCTTTGCCAACAGGCGGTATCGCTTGACGCTCACAAAAGTCTCGGGTGGCACTTTTCGTGGAACACGCACAAAGACCATTGGAAAGATGCCAGACTCGTGACCGGCGCGACCGCGTGGGCGGTGCATGGACTCGGTCTGTTCATCACTTCGCACGCGTTTAGAGCGCTTCCGTCAGATCAGCACAAGCAAGAGATGAAAGATTGCTACGCACGTGCTCTTCGAGGGCTGGGCGACCATACGCGTACTTTACACCTTCAAGACGGCCGAGAGGTCATCTTGATGACCGCCGGATGGACCACGTCTGGCCTTCTGCACGCGGATGCCCCTTGGAAGATCATCCGACAAGACGGCCAGCCCGTGACCCAAGATCACAGCGAACGGTGGGCCTACTACAGCGTGCTTGACGCCATCGGTTACGACACCTTCACGGAACCTCCGAAGATCAAGGTCTGTACCGAGGCCTCGGGCATTCCATGCAGCGGTACATCGCTCACTTCCGGGGCGTGGAAGGAAAAAGAAATCGATGAGGGCACCTGGGCTGCGCTCAAGGAGCGAATCCAAGCCGAAAACGTCGTCACCGAGCACAACATCGACGTGCTGAGCGTACTCAATCACGCGATCAAGAATGCCCAAGCCCTTGGGCTCGAGGGAAAAGAGGATCTGCGGACATGGAGAGACCGGTTACGTGATGGCATCTTTTATGCGCTTTGGGACGAGGATGGTTGGAAGACTGAATTCGAAAACGCCATACCGGATATCGACGCAAGCCTAGGTCGACTCAAAAATGGCTTCACGTCGAAAGCGCGGGAACGAATCCTTGAAACCAAAAGCGCCATGGAAAAGGCGCTCCAAGAGAACAGCTTAGGCCGTGTCATTACCGGCGGAACGCTCATGGAGGACGCCTCTAAGAAGCTCCGATTCCAGCCCAGTCCCCACACCGCCATCGACAATTGCAGTTGGCTGGCGCTCGCCGTAGACTACGACAGCCTCCGGCCAGTTGCCCAAGACAGGTCTTTGTCTGTCTACGGAAAACGTCTTGACCAATGTCTTCAATACACTGTGCTTCGTTTCGTCAAAGATCTACCGTTTGGAGTCCCTGCTTGTCGGGACCAAAACGCAACCTGTCCCCCTGAGCCCACCTATCGAGGCACGCACTACTTTCAAAACGCATTCAAGGACCCGTACATCGAGCCAAGCGAGCTCCAGGAGTCTTCGTATCACTTAGAGGCCACCACCGGCCTGGTCGCGGGTCTATTTCGATTCGCCGATGCGCGCCCCGAGGCCAACAGGGCACCTTTCTTCCAAGATGAAGCTTTGGCCTTGTGGGCAGGCGTTCAGCAATTTGTTCGGGATCACGGCTTCCCCTACTCGAGCCAACGCATCCAAGATCTCTCAACGATGCTCGCATCGAGCACGGCGGCCATCTGGTTCATCGACGTTCACGATGCGATCCAAAAAAGGGAGCAAGATTTCGACAGGCCCCTTCTTCCTTACGCCGACGACAGCGGTCTACAGGCGCGCATCGAAAAAGCCCATGCGACTCTTGAAGCCATGCCCCTTCTCTTTGGGCTCAACGAAGGACAGCCTACTATCGAAGAACAAGCCCTCGCAGCCATGGTCTTTGTGAGCCGGGAGGACTTCGCCCACGCATTGGAAAGGATTCTTTCCCTTCAAGACGAAGACGCGCCCTTGCCCGTGGATGATACCGGGACCCAAATGCTGATCCACTACGCCACGGTCTTGCTGTTTCAGGCGGATCCGAGCATACATGACACGCCCCAGGGTGTTCAGCTGCTTGAGGCTCTTCAAAGCGGGCTCCAGAACCTGATTGCGACCCGTCGAGTCGATGGTTCGGGTCGGCTTGGCGGTCTCTTCCGGGCGGGCGAAAGTGCGATGGACACTGCTGTCCCCGTCGGCCTCGTAAAAACTGAGGACAACGTACTCGCGTATTTTACACTGGATGCTGCCGGTGCCTTAGCCGCGGAGCTTTCGGAGTCCGGAATCGTCTTTGATGCCCATGCGGACGCGCTCAACGACCGATTGCAAGACTTGTGTTGGCTTTGGGGGGAGGGCCATCCGGTCGATGGCGAGGGTGTAAACGAAGGATATTCAGGTCAAGCTTCTTCGAGGACGCTTGCCCTTTGCGCCCTCTTCTTTGCCCATGATGGGCAGTGGGATCGCGCCCATTCGCTCGCGAATGAGATGGACCTCGTTCTCACAAGTACGGAGGAAGCTTTGGAGCAAGCGCCGACTGGCCTCGCACCGGACCGGAGGCTCTGGATCGACATCGCTGGTCCGGTGCTCGTGCGAAGAGCGCTTGGTGTCACCGACCCCCGACAAGAAGAACTCGCGCTTTTTCGCATGCAGCCCGAAGGACTCCCATTCTCTGCATCTGAATTTCAAGGCGACACAGAAACCACCGCGCCTAGCGGGTATGATCCCTCGCTGGGGCTGCTCTTGGCGTACCAACCCGAAGGGGCGTTTGGAGTCTTCGATGGGCCGCTTTTTGGGGCCTCCGCCGCGATCCTTTCCCGGCGAGGCGCGGATGATGGACAGAACGCGGGCGAAATACTTAAGGAGGCCCTTTGGCGAAAGCTCGGTGACGCGATGCGTGCGCTTTTGGTCTCAACGTTCCGCACCCACCGGTTCGATGCCCTGTTTCATCGGGTGGTTCTTCTGCGCTTCGCCTTCGAACAAGTCCGGGACGAGGTTCCAATCCACCGCTGGAATCACGCCTTCGCGCTGGACCGCTCCGAATGGATCCAAAAGACCGATTGGGAACTCTTCAACTTGTGCCGGGCGCCGCTCGCGCGCCCAACGGATGGCGCTTCACTCCCATCCGAATGGGGGTTCCGCTGCGAGCGGGCGCAATCTCTGTATAAGAGCCTGAGGCGCACCCGCGCTGGCCTCGACCAGCCGCTTGAAGCGACCCTTGGCGATGAGCCTTCCGGACTGATGAGGAGCCTCTTCAATGACTTGAACGAGGCGCTCTCGTATGGACCAGCCGAGGTGTGGGCGATTTCCACTGCCGGCGAAGTCTGTCTCACCTGTGGCCTTCTTGCCCCCGTGGTGGACTGGGGGGCACAGGCTTCGACGGCCGAAATGCAAAAGGTCCTGCAACATGCCATCACGCAACCGATCATCCACGCCCTGAGCCCCTCGAAGGCGGATGGGCTTGAAAGGGCTAGAGCCGGTAAGCTTCTCCTACGGGCTCCCTCCGTCGACGTGGCGGCCGCATTTCACCCCAATTCCCCGGCCTATTGGTTTCGCGACTCCGTTCTGTTGCGGGCCATCGCCGACCACGAGCCGGTACCCATTGAACTCAAGGGGCGATCGGGACGAGGCCTTGTTCTCAAGCGCGATCCGTATGCCGAAGAAAATATCCGAGCGCTTCGCCAGCTCCTCAACATCCATTTTGATGGTCGTCTGCCCCGCGCAGCAGAGGCCGCTGGCCTTCACCTCTTTACTCTGCATCACGCGATGCGAACTGGTTTCATTGCCCACCAGACCCTTGAGTCTTTGCTCCGGGCACTTCCGCTCAGCGACCGACAAAGAGAGGCACTGCGCCGAGGCTTCGAACCCCACTCGGGCAAATCGATACTTCATGAGCCCGGATATCGGACCGATCTCATCGAGGCTGCTGAACACGCAACGGCCCTGGTTGCGACCGGAGGCACGCTCGATGTGTGGGCCGAACGCATTCAGCCCTATCTTGATGCCGACGGGCAAACCGTGGACCGGGTCTTGGCATCCAGCATGCTTCGCATGCCAAGGATTTCGGCTCCGTCGAAGACGCCGGGACAGAGCACGGTCGGTACCAAAATTCGACCCGACAAGGGACTGATCAAGGCCCTCGAGTCCCTCTTGCGTCTCGAGCCTGCGAGCGCCGGACTGGGAAGTGCACTTGCGGTCACCTTAGGGCTCTTTGTCATCGAGCCCACCCAGATGCTTTCTACCATTGTCGTCGTCGACCAACTTCCCGAAGACTGGCACGGCATGTGGAGTCCAGTCGGATGGGTCGCCGCAGACGAGGTTTTTTTGGAAAGATTTCTCCCCAAAACCCCCTGGGCCGAGTGGACCGGGTTTCGAAGCGAAGAGCACATTCGAGAGTTCGTCCCCATCTACAGTGCCCCGTCTGTTGACGCGTCGTCACACGCCTTCGACACCGACAGAATCTATCTCTTCGAAAAAGAAATCTTCTCCGTGTCCGATATTCCTGGCTCGACCGATCCTGGGCTTCTCGATATTGTCCTGCCCCAGCTCCCGAGTGCACTAGACGACCAACCCATGATTCCGGTCTATGCCCTCGAAACCGACGCCGACAGAAACGCGGTCATCGATTCCTTCTTGGCGGAACATCCTCTGTGGCAGTGGTACCTGCAAGTCAGTGGTATCCACCCAGCTTTGGGCACCACCGAGTGGAACCTCTGGATGCGTAACTTTGTCTTGGGCACATACTTTAACGCCGACGCCGCCACCCAAGCGGGTGGCCGCAAAAAAACACCAGAAAAACCTAAAGGGAGCGGGGAAATCGCCAAAAAGAAGGAGACACCGCCCAGTCGGGTATCCTCTTTTTACCCAAGCCGTGGCTATGACCCAGGTCCGGCGCTCGCGGCCCTCAGTCAAGAACAAGGAATGATCATTGTAAAGTCCGTGGCTGCGATTTCGGAACTTGCCGGCGTACTCGCAGGCCCAAATCCGTTCGCCGACATTCGTGATACGTTGATCAACCTTGAAGCCGCCGGACTTATCGCTTTGTCCACAAACACTGGAACGGTCGACGAGCATACTGTAGTCCGCCTTGTACCCGAGAGTTTCGTTGCACTCACGGACTACCTTGATGCGCTCTATCCCGGAGTCTACGTGGATCGCGTCATGGCCAATAGTCAACTCAGGTTGCTGGCAGATGCGGACGCGCGAAGCATCGTTGAGTTTGTCGCTGAAAAGACAACTTCGATGTCTGCGCTGAAGGCCGCGTTCCCCAGACTCGGCGCCCCGGTCGAAACCTATGTCGAAGCCCTACTTGCCGGTGACCTTCTGTTCGAGACCACGAGTGGAGACTTTGAAATCGGCAGCGAGCGCGGGCTTGATCTCAAGAACCACTTGAAGCCACTTGCTTCCCGGCTGTACATCCAGCTGCCCGAAATGCACGAAGCGATCGCATCGATGAGAGATCCGTCGTCCCTGGCGCTGATGGGCTTGCTCAGTACCTTCGGCACCAGAACAGCGCCGGAGGTGAACGCAATATTTTCTGCCACTTTCACTGAGGCCGCACTCGTAGCGTCTGAGCTTGTGATAGCGAGACGGAACCCACCCTATGGAATAGCATCGTACTCGTTGAATGCCCCTCAGCTTCTCGTCGTTGCTGCCTACCTCGATGGACTCTTTCCCGGAACCGGCGTTTCAAAGCTTACAGTCCGCGAAGAGCTGTCCCTTCTAGGATATGAAAGCTTAGGTATTCTGGACCAACTCCACGCAGGCGCGCAGTCTCTGGACGATCTTCAGGCAAGGCTTCCATACGGTGCTGCTCGAATCGAGACCCTCATCCTCGCTCTCGAAGAAGCTGAGCTGGTCGTGCGAGCGCCGAATTCGGGCCATTGGTCCATCAACCCTAAACCGCAGCTTGCATTGGCGAACCATCTGAAGGGGCTTGTCGAGAATGCGCGCAGCTCAACCCTGCATGTTGGTCAAGAATTCACCCAGTCTCCGAAAGAAACCTTGCTCGTTCTGACGCTCTTGAGTCGCCACGGGCCACTGCCGCGCACGAGGCTTCACGCCTATACCGGGGTGCCCAAGACCCTTCTCGATAGGGTGACCAAAGAGAACTGGTTTGAACGAAAAGATCGGACCCTTCGTGCAACGGGTCTTGTTGAGTTGCATTCCGCCAATATCCAAAAAAGCATCGCCTACTTTCGGCACCTGTTTCCGGGCGAGGCGAGCGGAAATCTCTCAGCAGACGAAGTGCTGAATGTCTTTCACCCAGCAGCCTTTCGACTCGTCCTTGAAAGGCTTCGGGACAAGCCGAGTACGATCGACCAACTCAAGGCCGATCTTCCGAGTATTTCCGGACGCCTGGAGGAAATCGTGGAAATCCTGCGGGAGCAACGATTTGTAGAGGGGTTGCCCGGTGGCATGTTCCGCCTCAACGAAACTGCCGGCGCTTCTCTTCCCAAGTTTCTTGAAGACATCTTGATCGATGCATCGCCCAAACAGCCCATCCGAGACGTTCCTGAGCAGGCCCTCGAGGCCTTGGGACGTGAAGGCGCATACACCCTCATGCGTCTTCTCCATCGACTCGGGCCCAGTGGGGGGACCTCCCTCCAAGAGGCGGCGGAGCTTTCCCCGGGAGCCACGCTCACGGCCCTCAAGGTTTTGCGCACGGCAGGTCTGATATCGGCTGATCGCAAAACGGTGACGTCGCTGAATAGTCAGTTTTCATTGGTCCCGGGAGCCCTAGAGCCGATCATCGCGTATCTGGAAGCGATCTATCCAGGGGAAACCGTAGGCCCGCAAAGCCCCGAGCTCCAGGCCAAGCAGTTTGGCGCAACGGCTAAGATCATGGTGATTGAGCGACTGCGAAACGGATCCGCAAGCAAAGTAGACCTGATGGCCGACTTCCCGTCATGGGAAGACCGTATGCCGGACCTTCTCCATGAGTTGCAGGACGCTGGTTTGATTGAGGTCGACCGTGACAGTCGAGCTTTTCGAGTCAATGCGGACCGGGGTCTTGCTTTCACCGAGGGTCTGAAGCTCATCGCTCGCACGGAGCCAGCAAAATCTCCCGATTCGACTGAACTCCCAAAGGCTAGCAAACTGAGTGGCGAATACCGAGCGGAAGAATACACCAAAAAAGAGATGCGCAAGTTTGTTGAAGACCACGGTGCCTCGTCCGCAATTCAGATCCAGACCAAGGACGGCTATCGTATCATCAAGCTCCAAGGTGCGGTGGTGCTCAAAGGACTTGAGGGCAAATACAAGTTTATTCGATACCTCACGGTGCAACAAAAATATTCATACAAGTCAGCCGCTGCCATCGTGAAATACGTGCCTGAAACTCAAGCTTCGTTTCGCGTGACCGACCTTGATATGAAGACGCGGATCTTCAACCATGACCTCGAAGTTGTTGGCAACGAAGACGATTGAGCAAAGAACGCCAGCTCTCGTCGAGGAAAGCGCGCCGACGAGACCTGATCCGTTGTGGCCGCGCTCGGAGCAAGGCGTTCCGCATAGGCGGCGCTAGCAGGGCGAGCTGGTGACGCTGAACTCGATGATGTCGCGCCCTACATCTCCGTCCGCATCGGTTGCAACCAGCTCGATCTGCACGTCTTCGCCTCCGCAGGAGAACGATGCGGTGTCGCTGGGTGTCCACGACACCGTGGTTTGACTTTCGTCCAGGCCGCTTTGATTTGCGAGGACCGTCTGGCTGTTTTGGCGATGAAGGATCCATTGGTACTGAATTGGGCTTTTGTCGTCCGGGTCGTTTGCGGTGCCCACGAGTTGTACCGAACTGTTGACCCCTGCGCCCGAGTCGTTGTCCGGCGCCAAGATCCTTACGGTAGGAGGACCATTGCTGGGTTCCGGCGTCACCTGGATCGTGACTTCGTCTGTCCCCTGAGCGCCCACGTTGTCCACGCCAACCACCCGAAGTGTTCGGGGGCCGAGGGTCGGGAAGGTTACCTGGATAGAACAACCCACCATCGGAAAAGGGTCTGCGGGATTGCTGCTGGTCCACGTAAGCGAGGTGCAAGGGAGTGGCGCAAAACGCTCCGAATCGAAAGAATCGGCTTGGAACACGTTCACAAGCCCCGGATGAATCGCATCGGTGGGTTCAGGACTGAGAATGCTTACCCCTGGGGGATCGTTGGTCCCGTGAACCACAATGGAATCGAAGACCGGCGGGTTGATGCCGTCATCGGCCCGAACGGTAATGGTTCGAGGACCAGGAGAAAGAAAGCTGTGGGTCACCTCGAGGCCGGTACCCAGGTGGCCATCGAGGTTGGAAGACCAGGTGACCGTGCAGCAATTCTCTCCTCGTTCGAAATCGGTCACCGAGGCGACGAACCGAGTGGCATCAAGCGCGTTGGTGGATACCGCAGCGCCATTTTGGGGTGCGACAATGTCCACCGTGGGAGGGTCGTTTCCGAAGATGACCTGCATCGCTCCGAGCTCAGTGCCCCGCTGCGTGTGCGCCGGCCCCACGGGGCTATATGAGAATTCGCCATCGTCGTTTCCGCCCCAGAGGCTACCGAGAAGGAATGCGTCACCTCCGCCGGGTGCCGTAAACACCGGTGAGCCGCTATCCCCTTTGGCGGAGTCGGCATCCACCCGATCTTGGCAGAGCATGGTAAAGTTGCTGTCACGGACTTGAACGTCCTCACAGGAATCGATGATTTCGCCGCTCGAAAACCCGGTTGTTCGGCCTACTTTGGCCGCGCCCCAGCCGCACAGACCAAACGGAATCGATCCCCGCACGGTGTAGGGGCTTGCGAGAGCGTCCGTCGGCCCAAAGAATGCAGGCCGGGCAATGAGGCCACGCTGACCTCGTACACCCTCATCGAAACGAACAAATGCGGTATCGCCGTAACGACATCGACGCCCCCCTGGGCACGGTCCGCCCATGAAATAGGCGGGGTTCGATGCTGCATGATTTCCTCCTTGGGGAATGGTTGTTGTCTTGACCCGCGGGCGAACCCAGCAAATCGCGTACCAAGAAAGAAGAGGAGGTCATCCGCTTGGTTGTGGCGCCCTGGTTAGACCCAACAACCCCAAAAGTGTCCCATTGTCCCGGAACGACCCGGGACACCGTCAATTTATTGTCAATTCGAAGCGTGCTGAAACTTTGGACCTGTCCCGGGCAGCCTGATTTAGGCTACGATCCCCGGAAGCATGTCTCCCAAATGGCTGTAGTCTGTGGGCCAGCTCGAAGCGCTTTTGCCGATGGTGGAGTCGCTGCCATAGCCCGGCTTGCCTTGGCTTTCGTAGTCGTTTGCGGAGAGTCCCATGGAGCGTAAAAGGGTGACGAGAAGGCGGTTGTGCGCGATGCCTTTGATGACTGTTCCGCCGTTTTGGCCGAAGTATGCTTTTCCGTTCCAGTCGATGTAGTCGACGTATCGACCGGTTCTAAGGAAACCGCCTGCGCTTCCGGCGAGGAGGGCGGGGACACTCAGGTTGATGTGATTGAACCCCACTTCGTTGCCCCAGTACACCACAGAGTTGTCGAGAAACGTTCGACCTTGGGCCTCGGGAACATCAAGGCGTTCGAGCAGTTTCGCAAAGATATCTTTTGCGATCCAGCGATTCAGCTGTAGCATGTTTCGGTCCGCGCTTGGATCACCCCAAGAATGGGCGTCGCCATGCCAGGAGCCTGGGTCGTCTCGTCCGTGGTAGTAGCCGGCCATCGATCCTCGTCCGTCGGAGAGCGCTTTACGGACATCGAGCGTCACGATTCTGGTTCGGTCGCACATGATGGCGGCGACGAGCACATCGATCATCAGCTCGTAGCTTTGTTTGATGTCGGCGACGCGATCGAGGTTGGCGAACGGGGGTGAGTTGGGAAAGGATCCCGGTTCTTTCGGCGTTCGGCAATCGCCTGTCTGAGACCCCAAAGCGCTCAGGTTTTTCTCCAGTTCTGAGAGAAAAGTCATGTGGCGCTCCAGAAGCTGTCGATCTTCGCTGCCCAGACGCGGTCCGGTGCTCGCACGTCGGTAGTCGTGGTAAAGGCGGTTGACTAAGGCAACGTTGCCGGCCTGGGGCGAGTTGTCACCCGACGTGGGCTTCGAAACGGCGTCCCCAAAAACTTCTCGAAACGCGGTCAAAGGATTGAGGTGGGCCGGCACCTGAGTCACCCGACTCCCAAGAACCCCATTGTGGGTGTAAGAGCAGCTGTTTTCCCCGCCTGGCGCCAGGTGTAAAGACCGGCGAGGGGTGGCGGCTCCACCAAAAAAAGACTGCGAAAAAGCCATGATCTGGTCGATGGTGGGGACCTCAGGCAAGGTTGCGGCGCCCGCGGTATCAATACTTCCTCCCGCGTAGTTTCCGAGCATGCCGCCATCGTTGTGGTTGCACGAGGGCAAAAAATCGAGCCCGCGTAGGAGCAACATCTTGTCGAGGTATGGATTGAGTTCGGGACCAATAATTCGAGAGACACTTGGTCCGGACAGGTCCGGATCTGTGGGCCGAATCGCGCCAAAATCCCTGAGCGGCGCCCACGTGTAGGGCGTTCCCGGAATGTTGTCATGAAGCAGGGTTGTGCCATCTGCTTTGTGGCCAGAGTAGTGCTGATCCTTGAGTGTGTACCCGCCGCCCACACCCACCGGGTACCAGTCTTTGATGATCTGCGTGCTGTACGATTTGATCGCAATAAATCTTTTTGGTTGCGTGATTTCTTGCGCGCCAAGGGAGCGTGGCAGCAAGGAAGGTAAGAAGGGCAGGGCCAAAGCAGCGCGCCCCGCCCCGCGTAAAAACTCGCGCCGATGAATGCCTACTTTTTTCACGCTATTTTACCTTTCTTATCTGAAACGCCGGTGCCAAGACCGCACTCTTGAGGGCATCTTTCATTCCCCCGTCGTCCGCAACCAGGCGATGTCGGATGCTTTCCATAGCGCATGCATCTTGTTGAATGTTTCCACGCCGTCGAAACGTGTATTCGAAATACTGCTTGGCAAAACATGCCTCTGGTCGATCGCTTTTCACGATGCGTGCATTCATTTCGACCGCACTTTTGACGGACGTGTTGTCGCCTGGATCGATGCGTGGCACAACGCTTGCATCGACGGGAAGCGTTCCGATCTGTTTTCCATCGGCGTCAAAAACATGTTCCTCATCTCTGAAACGGCCCAGACTATCGTACGTTTCCAGCGCAAAGCCGATGGGATTGAATTGGGCGTGGCAGGCTTGGCACTGGACGTCGTCGGTCTTGGCCTCAAACAGCTGTCTTGTGCTCAGGTCGCCGTTGTTTTGTGGCGGCGTAAGCGAACCGGGGGGCAGGTCATTCGGGTTGGGTTGGGCCAACCCGTCACATAAGATGCTGCGTCGAATAAAAGCCCCTCTGTGAAAGGGCGCAGAGCTGTGATCACCGGTCACAAGGAAGGCTGCGCGCGTCAAAAGACCTGCACGTTCGTTTTTGGGAAGCTGGGGAGGCTCCGATACCCCGTCCCAGGGGGCGACGCCATATAGCCGGGCAAGCTGCGGGGAAGGTGTTAATGACAGCGTGGAGCCAAGCAGTTCATCGAATCGACCATTTTCCTGCTCCCATGCATAGTATTCGAAAAGAAGCTCAATTTCTTGCACCATGTCGGCATGGTAGTCATGCTCGCGGACATCGAGCGGGGTGGGTTCGCTTTGGGCTAAAGCGTGAAAGCGGGCGGTATTCACGAATCCCAAAAACCGATCCAGCCCGAACCACTCGGTGTAAAAGGCCCGAATTGTTTCTTGGGTGCGGGGTGATGCAAACACACGAGATATTTGCTCTCGATAGCCCGCTTCGGTGAGAAGGCTCCCGTCTTGGGCGCTTTTTAAGAGTGGCGCATCGGGCATGCTTTGCCAAAAGTGGTAAGACAGCCGAGAAGCGAGTTCATAGGCACTCAGCCTCAACAGATCCTCGCGACCGTCCATCGCCTGGCCACGGGTTTCGAAGTGATAGAGAAAGGGGGGCGCCATGAGAAACGTAAAAACAACGTTCCGAAATACTGTGTGAGGCTCAGAGCCATCACTTAACTCTGAGTAGAACGCAAGTTCATCTTTCGAGAGTGGCCTCCGATAGGCGCGTAGGCCAAAACCGGCCAAAAAATCATCGAGGCACGTTTTTGATAGTTGGGTTTCAAGCGCGCAGGGACCTGCCAAGGCCCCAAGGTGAGCCTCGCCGGTCGCCCTATCTGCAATTACGTTGGCAACTGCGTAGTAGGCGTCGATGTGCCGCTGAGACAAACGGTTGTCCATGGCTGAAAATGGGGCACCTTCTTCGCCGTCCTTGGGAATCGAATCGAGGGCCTCTTGGGCTGCATCCACGACGGCCCTTCCGGGGCCCGGTGAAAACAGATCGTAGAGGGTGTTTCGGTATTGCGCGAGAGACAGTCGCCTAAGGGGAGAGGGACTTGGCTCGGCCTCGGGGTCGCAAGCAAACTGCTGAACGCCGACTTCTGATTCCGTCCCGTTCTTATTGAGCATCGACGGTGAAGGCTCACTCACCGTGCTGGTACAGGCAAAAGATGAACCCAGAATGATAAAGAGCCGGATGGTTTTGGCTCCACCGTGGTCTGGGGGCAACAGTGTGGGATAACTTGAGGTATGGCCGATGGCGTTCAGGGGTGGACATCAAGGCAAGATGTGTTCCACACCAAGAGAATGGACTTCACACGACAAAATGTCGCCAGGAGCCCCCACTGGCTGGGGCACTATCGCCCCAGTCCGCGGCTCAGAACCACGTTCTCGTACAGTGGCCTACCGGTCGAGCCTGCGGGGTCGGTTAGGCACGGCGCATAGGACCAGGCGGCAATAACTCACCCTGTCGGGGCACTAGGGTTCGTCTTGAGGGGGGTGAACGGGGAGGCGCGCGTGGCCCGTGGGGACGGGCCCGCTCGTGCGGCTACAGTGCTCCGGTGGGGTTCGATTCAGGCGCAGGCACTCGCAGGCCTCGATGGTTCCGCCGCAGGAGCCCCTCAGGGGCTTTTTGGAGATGGCGACGCCCACTGCCATTGCGGCTGCGGCCAGGAGCATGATGAGGAACGTGGCGACCAAGACGACCCAGATGCTCATGCGGTGTTAACCTTCTTGAGGGGAACCGGCGAGGAGGATTTCAAATTCCGGCGTCATGTGGGTGACCACTTTGTTGCCATCCAAGATGAAAAGGGCAACTGCCAGTCCGTTGTTTTTGGCAATCCGCCAAGCCTCGGCTTCCCCCAAGACCAGTAGCGCCGTGGCCCAGGCATCGGCGAGGGCGGCGGTCTCGTCGATGACACTGACGCCGGCCAGGTGGTGTTCGACCGGCCTGGCCGTTCTCGGATCAATGGTGTGCACGTATCGGATGCCGTCCCGTCGGTAGAAGTTCCGGTCGTTACTGGAGGTTGCCACGCCGCGTGTGCCCGGGTGCACGGCGAGCGCGCCACCGCCGGGGCGGCGGATAGCAACCCTCCAGGGTTCTTGGGTTTCGTTGCGGCCGCGAATCCGCATCTCGCCGCCGACTTCGACCAAGTAGTCGGTGTAGCCGGTGGCCTCAAGTCGCCCGGCCAAGAGATCTGCGGCAAATCCTTTGGCCACGCCTGACAGGTCTACGGCGACACCCTCCACGGTTTTGGTGAGGGTGCGCGCCGGCACGTCGAGCACGAGCTTGGCGTAACCGACCCGGGCGCGGAGGGTGTCCAGGGCCGCTTCGTCGGGGGCCCCGGCTGGGCGGCCGTTCGGGCCGAAGCCCCAGGCATCGACCATGGGCCCCACCGTCACGTCGAAGGCGCCGCCGCTGGCGGCGCTCACGGTGAGCGCAACTTGAAGCACCGCCACCGTGGACGGCGACAACCGAAGCGGGACGCCGGCCGGTGTTTTGGCAAAGCGGCTTAGTTCTGAGTGTTCTTCCCAGGTGGACATGGCGCGCTCGACGGTGGCCAGGTCTCTTTTTAGGGCCGCGCCCAGTCGGATGTGCTCGTTCGCCGGGACCGGCACCGCAAGCTTGACGGAGTAGGTGGTTCCCATGGTGGCGCCGCGCCAGTGGGCCGCGCCTTTTGGCCTTTGTGTCCCGTAGTGCCAGGCGGTCCCTGCGCACAGGAGCAGCAGGATGCCATACCAACGGGGCGCACGGCGTCCCGCCAAACGCTCGGTGTGATCACCCGAAGTCATCAAAAGCGATCATTTCTGGTTCAACGCCCAGACTGTCCAGCATACCCATGCAGGCCTTGAGCATCATGGGCGGGCCGCACAGGTAATATTCGATGTCTTCGGGGGCCGCATGGTCTTTGAGATACCGATCGTGGAGCACCTGATGAATAAACCCGGTGGGGCCGGTCCATTTGTCCTCCGGCAGTGGCTCTGACAGCGCCAGGGTCCACTCGAAACTCTCGTGCTCCTCGGCCAGGCGGTTGAATGCCTCTACGTAGAACGCTTCGCGTAAAGAGCGCGCACCATACCAAAAGCTGACCTTGCGGTCGGTGTTCAGCCGCAAAAACTGATCAAAAATGTGCGAGCGCATGGGGGCCATGCCTGCGCCCCCGCCAATGAAACACATCTCGTTTTGGGTGGGTTTGGCGAAGAACTCACCGTAGGGGCCTGAAATCACCACTTCGTCACCGGGCTTGAGATTGAAGATGTACGAAGACATCTGTCCCGGTGGGACACCCGTCGTGCGGGGTGGTGGGGTGGCCACGCGTACGTTGAGCATGATGATGTCGCGCTCGAGTGGATAGTTGGCCATGGAGTAGGCACGCGTGACGGGCTCCTGCACGATGCTGTTGAGCTTCCAGAGGTCGAATTTATCCCAGTCCTCGCGGTACGTTTCATGGATATCGAAGTCTTTGTACTTCACGGTGTGGGCTGGGCACTCGATCTGGATGTACCCGCCGGCGCGAAACGGCACCTCTTCACCTTCGGGCAGCTCCAAGATGAGCTCCTTGATGAAGGTGGCCACGTTGTGGTTCGAACGCACCTTGCACGTCCATTTGCGAATGCCGAAGATTTCTTCAGGCAGGCGAATTTTAAGGTCGTCCTTGAGCTTGAGCTGGCATGACAGCCGGCAGCCTTCACGCGCTTCGCCGCGGCTGATGTGGCCAACCTCCGTGGGCAGTATGGCGCCGCCGCCAGAGACCACGTCCACTTTGCACACGCCGCATGAACCTTTGCCCCCGCAGGCTGACGGAATGAAGATCTTGTTTTCGGCCAAGCTCCCCAAAAGTGTGCCCCCACCGGCCGTGGTAATGGTTTTTTCGGGGTCACCGTTGATCATGATCTGGACATCGCCGCTGTTGACCAGCTTGGCCTTCGCCAGCATCAGGACGATGACCATCATCAGGACCAGGAACACAAACATTCCTACGCCGACTGCGATTGTTTCCACTCTGATCTCCTATAGCTGGATTCCGGCAAATGCCATGAAACAAATGGCCATCAAGCCCGTGACCATAAAAGTGAGTCCCAACCCCCGAAGAGGCGGAGGGACGTTGCTGTACCGGAGCTTCTCGCGAACCGCGGCCAGCCCTACGACCGCCAGGAACCAACCCACACCCGAACCTGCGCCGAACACCGCGCTCTCAGAAAAGGTATAGTCGCGTTCGTTCATAAACAAAGAAGCGCCCAAGATCGCGCAGTTGACGGCGATGAGTGGCAAAAACACGCCGAGGGCGGCGTACAGGGCCGGTGCATAGCGGTCGATGAACATTTCGACGATCTGCACCATGGCTGCGATGGTCCCGATGAAGGTCAAGAAGACCAGAAAACTCAGATCGACGTCGGCAAAAGACGGCGAAAGCCAAGCCAACGCGCCTTCGCTGAGCAGGTGGTTCAAAAGCAAGTTGTTCACCGGAACGGTGATGGCCAATACGAAGGTCACGGCCGCACCGAGGCCTATGGCGGTGGACACCCGTTTGGACACCGCGAGGAACGAGCACATGCCCAAAAAGAACGAGAGGGCCATGTTCTCCACAAACACCGCTTTGACAAACAGATTGACGTAGTGCTCCATCATCGCCTCCTTCTTAGGCCGCCTTCGCGGGCGCCGTAGCCTCGGCTACGGCCGGCGGGACTTCGTGGGGGATTTCGAAGCTGAGCTCCTCTTCAACTTGTGAGGTTTTCCAAGTGCGAATGCCCCAGATGATACCCCCAATGATGAAAAACGCGGCGGGCGGGAGCACCATGAGACCGTTGGGGACGTACCAGCCACCTTCGGTGACCAATGTGAAGACCTCGTATCCGAACAGCTTGCCGAAGCCGAAGAGCTCTCGCAGTGTCGCCACCGCTAGGAGTACGGCGCTGTATCCAGCGGCGTTGCCCAGGCCATCCCAGGCCGAGAGCCAGGGGCTGTTTTGCATGGCGAAGCCCTCTGCCCGCCCCATGATGATGCAGTTGGTGATGATCAATCCGACAAAAACCGAAAGCTGCTTGGCCACGGAAAAAGCGTAGGCCTTCAGGACTTGGTCGGTGACGATGACCAGCGAGGCTACGATGGTCAGCTGCGCGATAATCCGCACGCTGGGCGGAATATAGTTTCGAATGGCGCTCACGGCGACATTTGAGCACACCAACACCGCGAGGACCGCCAAACACATCACTGCCGATGGGGCGAGCATGGTGGTCACTGCCAGCGCGGAGCAAATACCGAGGACCTGCTTCGCGATCGGGTTGTCGTCGAACATCGGATCGAGCAATGCCGACTTTTCTCTTTTGCCGATCATCAGGTGCCTCCTTGCCTCTTCGAACGCAGGCGGCCGAGGTAAGGACCGTAGCCATTCGGCCCCAGCCAAAACGCGAGAGTGGCGGTGACGCCCCGGGACGTGATGGTGGCGCCGGAGATGCTGTCTACCCGGTAGGGATCTTCAGAGGGGCCCTTCACGGGGCCCTTGGTGACCGCGATGGCCACCTTGCCCGCATCGTTGAATGCCTTGCGCCCCTTCCACAAGGCCTGCCATCGCGGGTTCTCCACTTCACCGCCGAGGCCCGGTGTTTCTCCATGCTCATAAAAGGTGATGCCTCGGATGGTTTGGGCATCTTGGTCGAGGGCCAAAAAGCCGTACATGGTGGACCACAGCCCATACCCGGAGATGGGCAGGATGATGGCGTCAACCTGGTCCCCCTTTTTGACCGTGTACACCACCCCGTGGAACGGGACGCGCATGACTTTGGCCGCGTTTTCTGGGGCCTTTTCGGAGCGCGCCGGATCCTTGGTTGCGGCGCGCTGGTCGAAGTCTGTGGCTTTGATTTTTGGTGCGTCCGCACCGCTTTTGAGCTCGATGACCCCGGCCACGATGTTTTCGTCGTAGCGCTTTTGGATCTCGACGCTGCTGAGTTTCCCCTTCGGTTCTATGAGGCCGGCCACCGCAAGCACCTTGGATTGCTTGTCGACGAGCTTGTTGATCTCTAACCCCGAGCCCAAAGGTGGCGGTCCTTGAGGCCGACCGCAGCGGCCGCCACGAAGACGGCACACACGCCGCATAAGACCACGGTGAACGCAATGATGTATTTGGGTGAATCGAGATTAGGCGCGGGCATATCGAGCCTGCCTTCGTTTTTTGTTTGCGCGGACCACGTAGTGATCGATGAGGGGTGCGAACATGTTCATGAACAAGATGGCGAGCATCATTCCTTCGGGATAGGCGGGATTGACACAGCGGATAAGAATGGCCAAGACGCCGATCAAAAATCCGTAGATGAGGCGCCCAACATGGGTAAACGCGGACGAGACCGGGTCGGTCGCCATGAAGACCAGGCCGAAAGCCCAGCCACCGATGACCGCGTGCCAGTAAAAGGGTAGATTGATCATCGGATTGGTGTCGGAGCCGATGGCATTGAGCAGCTGTGCGGTCAACAAGGTGCCCAGCACCACACCCAGCATGGTACGCCAGGATCCGATACGCGTGAGCAGCAAAAGACCGGCGCCCGCGAGGGCTGCCGCCACCGAGGTTTCGCCCATGGAGCCGGGAATAAGGCCCCAAAAGGCATCCCACCACGAGTGGCCCAAAAGATGCGTGCCGCTCTCAGCCATCGAGGCGAGCCAGGTTGCGCTGCTGACGCCGTCGGGTGCCCCGGCCGCAATCCACACCTCACCGGAGATGTCGCCGGGATAGGCGAAAAACAGGAAGGCTCGGGTCGTGAGCGCGGGGTTGAGGAAGTTCATGCCGGTTCCGCCAAAGATTTCTTTGCCGATCACGACGCCGAAAGCGGTCCCCATCGCCACCTGCCACAGGGGGATGGTGGCCGGCATGATGAGGGGAATGAGAACACCGGTGACCAAAAAACCTTCGTTGACGTCGTGTCCGCGCAGAATCGCGGAGGCGATTTCGATGGCTCCGCCGGTGGCGAAGGTGACCACCAAGACGGGGATGAAGTAGAGCGAGCCGTGCACCACACAAGCCAGGGTCGAGTCGGTGCGGAACGGGAGCCCGAGGAGCTGAAAGAGTCCGGTCTGCCAGGTATCCAGGGGTACGCCGCCATTTTCGATCAAGCGGTGGGCCTGGTAGCCGGTGTTGTACAGCGCCATGGCGACGGCTGGGAGCAGCGCAATCACCACGGTCATCATGATGCGCTTGAGATCGATGCCGTCGCGGACGTGGGAAGCCTGCTTGGTGGTGGAGGCCGGCGTATAGAGGAAGGTGTCGCCCGCTTCGTAGAGGGGATAAAGCTTCTCCAGTTTGCCCCCTTTGCAAAAAGTATGGCCGATGCGGTCGAGGTACGATCTGAGAAGTCTCATGTTAGCCCTCCTCGTGAATGCGATTGAGGACGCTGCGCAGGTTGTTCACAAAATCGGTCTTGCCTGGATCTACAAAGGTGCACAGCGCGAGGTCCTCTTCATCCAGTTCCAGGACGCCGAGCTCTTCGGCCCACTCCAGGTCGCCGATGGAGAGTGCGCGCAACAGGTGCGTAGGCATGAGGTCCATGGGCATGACCCGCTCGTAGGCACCGATGGGCACCATGGCCCGACGGGAGCCGTTGGTGGTGGTTGTGAAACGAAATGTCTTTTTGCCGAGCAGCTTGGACAAGAACACCGGCATCACCGAGAATTTGTGGGCACCGGGGGTAAGCCAGCCCAAGAACTGCCGGTCGTTTGCTTCTTCGAGGACCGAGAGTTGCAAATGGTAGGCACCGAGGTAGCCGGTGATGGGGCCGGACGCGGTTCGCCCGCTGAGGACCGATCCCGAGATGGTTCGGCAGCCACCATGCGCGAGCTCGCCCGAGACGAGCGCGTCGACCGATGCGCCCACCCGTGTTTTGAGCAGCCGCGGCGATTTCACCGGCGGACCCGCGAGGGCAATGGTCCGCTCCACATCCAGGGTGCCGGTGGCGAAGCTTTTCCCGATTCGCACGGTGTCTGCGTAACTCAGGTGCCAAACTTCTTTGCCTCGGTAGACCGGGTCGAGGGTGTGGATATGGAAACCAGCGGTGCCGGCGGGGTGACGTCCGCCGAATTCTTCTACTTGGGCGCCACTGTTTCCCGGCTCGATTTTGGCGCCGGGTGCGCGGCAAAGACGAACGGGGCCGTCGGTGAGCAGGGCGAGCACCCGGAGTCCCCGCTCGAGGTCCTCTGGGCGGTCCGCCAGGGTCACTTCGGGGTCGGCGGCGAGGGGGTTGGTGTCGGTCGCGGTGACGAAAATCGACTTCGGGATGCTGTCCACCGTGGGGACCCGGGAAAAAGGACGGGTGCGCAGCGCCGTCCACAACCCAGACTCCACCAAGAGGGCTCTCGCCCGGTCGCGATCCTGGTCGGCGGCGCCATCGCGGTAGGCCTCAAAGCGGCGGTGCAGGGATGGGTCTTGGGCCTCGCCGTCCGCGAGCTCGATCACGATGGAAAGAAAGGCACGTTTCTCGCCGCGGTGGACGCCCATCACCCGGCCGGCGCCGGGCGCCACGTGCAGCACCCCAGGGGTCTTACGATCCTCGAAGAGGGGGTCGCCGCGCTTGACGGTGTCGCCACCCTCCACCAGAATCTTGGGCTTCATCCCCACGAAATCGGCAGCAAGCACCGCGACCTGCCGCACAGGCGGCGCCGGTGAAATCTCTTGAGCGGGCACTCCCTCGATGGGTATATCGAGCCCCTTTCTGACGTGATGTCGAGCCACGAATCCCAGTGCCCTTAGCGACGATCAACGCCCGCGTAAAGAAGGATCCGACTTTCGAAAGGGTTCCACTCTAGGGGCGTTTTCCTTTCGCGGAGGCGGTCGCGCCAGCCACACCGCGCGGGGGCGTGACGACCTGCCCGGGCTGCTGGTTTCCATCGCGGCCTCCGGTGGCGTGGGCTATCCCGGAAAGGCCTCCGATTCTGGCTCGGGTGCCCGATTTTGCCTCCGCATCGCCGCCCGGGCCTGCTTTGTGGCCCAGGTTGTCGCCGAGGCCACCGTTTCCACCTTGGGCGGTTGCGTCACCCCCATTGACCGCGCCGCCATTTCCGCCGGTGCCCACTGCGTTGGCGTGACCGCCGCTTGCGCCCGCAATGCCCACGGGTGGAGGCCCCCCGAGGACGCATCCTTGGAAGACGACTTTTCCCGCGTTGCTGGCGTTTCCGCCGACGGCCTTGGCCGAGATCCCCGGAAGGACGCCACGGGCAAAGGGCGGCAGGGCCCTCCCTGCGAAGGCATGGGCGACGATGCCCATATGGCCTCCGTCACCTCCGTGGTGCATTGAGGCATAGGCCGTGGCGTTGCCACCGCCCCCTCCGTGTGATCCTTCTATCTCGGCGGCCGTCATGTCCACGCGGTCGCGCGCGCATATCACGACATCACCACCATGACCACCGCTGCGGCATTGGGCGGTTGCGTGGGCGTTCAGGGATTGGACTTTGGCATCCTGCCCGCCTCCGCCTGATTGGCCGACGACGAGGGTCCCGCGGTCTAAGAAGACCTCATTGACGACGATCGTGACCGGTCCCGCATCGCCCCCATGCTTGCCGGTTCCTTTTTGGGGGCCACGGGCTCCTCGCCGCAATACTGGATGCCTTTTTCCACTGCCACCTCCCACGGTCACGCCGGCCTTCACCGTGACCTTTCCGTTGCGGCTGATGACCGTCAAGCCGGCTTTACCTCCGGTTTTCCCTAGCATGTTTCCCGCGATGGCGATTCGGGAGTCCAGGTTCGTGTGCCTCCCTCGGGCCGGTCTGGCGTCTCGGGGTTCCGCTCCACCGTGTGGCCGGTTTTGGGGTCGAAGCCGATTTCCGGATGGGTGGCGCTTGGCTTCAAAGATAGAGATGGAGAAATTTGGCGCCAGCGCCAAGGCACTCCTGCGCGCAAAGAAGTCACGCTAAGGGGTGTCTTCAACTAGACGGCCGGTCAAGGAGTCATCACTTGAGCGGCGTAACAACAATCGCATTGATCTGTGGGGCACCCGAACGCCCCCTCAGGAAGTTTATATTCAAGACACCGTCTACAACCTCCACCCGGGTTACAACATCCATACTCTTACGCTGGCCCACGCGCGAAAAGATATCAATGTCTTGAATCATTTCATTCTCGATTTCGACATCGAAAACCCGCTCCCCCGCAGAAGACTTAAACAGCTCTGCGAACTTCAGCCGTACGTTGTAGTACCCCTTGGCGATAGGTAGATGATACGAAAAAGCGCCAGTGTGTTGAGACTGGTACACACTGTCCTGAGTTGTGTTGGCGATAGGCTGGAAATTGCTACTTGTTCCTCCACCGACAAACAGGCTGTCGGCCTGGAAGACCTTGCCGTTGACAGCCCGCTCGGAACCCCCACAATTGATTCTGTAGGTTTTTTTTTGCACATTCTGTACGACAATTCCGTTAACTTGGGGGCTTCCCCTTTTTGCCACGAAACGGATATTTAACGTCCCGTCGTCGATGGATACGGGAACTGTGATGTCGTAGGCGTGAGCCTTTCTTCCTGTTCTTGCGTAAATGTCCAGCTGACGAACAACCTTCTGCCCTTCAATCTCGATATCAAAGGTCCTCTGATTCGCCTGGGTTTTAAACAGTTCACTCATTTTTAAAGTGAGATCATAGTCTCCATCGGCGACAGGAAGCGCATAGGAAAAAACACCCGATCGTTGGCTGCGATAGAGGATATCATCTTCCGTCCCAGCGATGGATGAACCTGCAGATGTGGTTTTCCCCCCAAAAAACAATCGGTCGCCCTTGTAGATAGTTCCATCTTTGGCTTCATATCTTGAGCCACCGCAGTTGATGGCATGCAGCGGTGCACCCCTATTTCCGGAGACATTAAAAATGACTCGCGTTTCACTATCAGGAACTTTATTCCCATCCTTGCGAACCAAGTACCCTGTCAATGTGTATTTCCCTGGCTTCTGCGGCAGGTCTAGCGCTACCTTGCCAGAAAGTTTTGAGATTTGACGCCTGGAACCCGTATCTGTTTCAAAAACAGCATGACCTACGGCCTTTGTATTGCGACCGGTTACAGCATACTCGACGGTGAACTTGTTTCCACTAAGGACGTCGCCAATTTCGGGGTTTTGAATAATCAGAACCGGCCTAGACCTTTTGGTTTGACTAATCCAACTGCCAATTGTTTCCACTGCCAATCGCTGTTCAACGAAACCCGTTTCCTTTTTCGTCGGGTCGGCCGTATTCATGCCGTACCCCAGGTCATACTTGAAGCGCCCCAAAGCACGAAAACTCATTAGATTGATTCCGCGCACCGACATGAGCACGCGCGCATAATCCAAGATGTCTTTGGCGCTCCACATGTCATTGGGTGTCGCCTTCCTTTCTTTTTCTCCAGGAAGGTTTGTGTTGACCCAAAATAGAGCATCTGGAGTTTGAAAGTCTGCATATTGCTTGTTCCTAAGAATGCTTTCGAGTGTTGCACTTGGATCAGGTTGTAGTATGTTGTTTTCATCTTTCCTAAAGGGGCCCGACACGCTCACAGAAACCACATCTCCTTCCCCTGGGCCCAGAACTTCCTCCTTCGGTTTCCCTCTCTCGAAACCCAAATGGACTGACCCATAGTAGGGTACTGTCATTGTGTTGGGAAAAAATTCCTTAGTGACTTCATTCATGGTTACTCTCTCTTGGTGATCTGAGTATTCACCCATCTCGTGGCCCAAATACACCCATCCTATTGCTGGATGACCGTCTAGGTCAGACACTCCATTTCCATCTATGTCTGTGCTTTCCAGTACGTCACTGCCCATTCCCCGATCGAAATCCCAGTCCTCGCTAGGCTGGTTCTTCTCGTCATTTGTGAACCAATTCTCCTTGGGCACAACTTCTAAACCGACCTGCAAACCATGGGCATGAATTCGATCAAGCTGTGCAAGTTTGCCCTGCCTGCCTGCCAGCGAATCCGCGTAGCCGCCTATTGAAATTGCAGGTAGAATTGTATCTACATGCATGCGTCTGAGTTCTTCATACCGGCGTTCATTGAAGTTGTTGAAGCCAGATTTGGTCCCTGGCGACCATATTGCGAAGCGCTTAATGTCTTTTAGCCCTGGGAGTTTTGTCTTAGATGGACGTACTGTTATGGGAAAACTTGCCAACCCAGACGCGCCGTTCTCATCCACATAGGACAGTGAAACAGTGAAGCGCCCAAACTGCTTGTAGGAATGCTCAGGGTTTTTTGAGGTAGAGGGTTGCGTTTCGTCACCGAAATCCCATGAAAAGCTAACAAGAGGTACAATACTGCTGTAGCCGAAACGCATCGTAAGGAGTTTGTCATCGGTCTGTTCGGACAACTTCCATGGGAGAATGGCGACGTCGTTATTGACAGTTCCTGCGACACTCCTGATTTCAATGTGCGAGATCCTAACACCTCCATCTGGAACGTCCTCAAGGGTGAACTGGTAGCGATTGTTCTTTACATAGATATTTCTTATCTTTTTCCACTCAAAATCTGCGAAGTCTCCCTTCGGTACAAAATCGTAGTGCATTCCCTCTAGAATAAATGAGGAAACAGGATCTTTTTCGTACAGCTTCTTTCTGTACATTTTGAACCAAAGCTCGTGGGACCCATTTGCCGCTCCGGGGAGAGTTACCTTGGTTTTTCCTCCTTGTTTTCCATTCCAGATCCCGAAGTTTTTGCCACCGAATGTCCAACCTGAACCCAATTCGAGCTCTAGCGAGGACGCCGGCCACTTCGTGGTTGTCACCAAGACAGAGTAAGATGCCTCTACATTTTCCCGTTGATTTATTACCGGAAAGTTTGATTTGAGAACGGCGTTGAGGGTTACTACATAGCGGCCAGGTCTTTTGAACTCGTGGCTTGGAGTTGGATTTGTCGATGTAGATGGCCCATCACCAAAATCCCACTTGTAACTTAGAATCGTTGTATCGGCATCGGGTGCATGCGCATCAAATGACACTCTAAGAGGGGCCTTGCCCTCACCAGGAGTCGCGCGAATGACAAGTTTGTCTCTCAATTGAATGAGTGAGCTATCCTCAGAGCCAAGCCTCTGTGTGTCCAGCCCCATACCACAAGACCAGGCAGGGAGAAGCAATCCAAGGAGGGGTATGCGAAAATATTCTTTCAATTGAGTAACCATTCTGTTCTTCTTTCCATCCCAATCAGTTGCAGTCAGTTGTCACTCTTCCCTTGGGGGGAGGCGTCCAAATCGAGGGCCTGCTGAGGGCTCGCTCCCACCGTTTCCACTATTGCTTGCAGAGCCGGCAGCGAAACTGGGTCCTGAGCAGAAGCAAGACCAATGCCAACGCGAGGCTCAGGCGAATTGCAGACGAGGTGTGCCGATCTAGGGTACTTTTCACCCCATGGGTGGGTGCCCAGGGATGGGCGACAGGCCTGAGTGGAGCACTGCGCTCTTGATGCTCAACCCAGAAATCGACTTCACTCGATGGGCTCCAGCGACAATTTTGTTGCGATTCAAGTCGATGGGACCGCAAGAGAGAACGACTCAAGGTCTTGCATGCGTCTTGCGCCGCAGCTTGAACAAGCCACCTCGGGCTTGACGTCGTTCGGATAGGAGTATGAACACGATGAGTGTCGAACCCCAACGGGACTGCACTGACAAAATGACAGCCCACGGACCCAGAAAAAGTCGCTAGGTGAAACAAACGCATCAGTCGAGCGCGTCCATACTCTGCGTTTTGTCTTGGTTCGCTCGGGGTCTAAAGAAAGCCGCAGGCCGTCAGGCGTGGACTCACCGAAAAATGTAATATCTCAGATGGTTACGAGTTTTCTCGGCGTAACTGTTCATTTTGGGGCGTCTGGTCAGGCCCACTTCATGGTGTAACTTTGGGGTCTGCGCTCAATGTGCAGCAGGTGTGGAGTTCTGAAGGTTATTCTCGCGAAGGAAATCTTCGAGCGCGGTTTGCCAGTTGGCTGGCAAGAGCTGATCGAGCTCCCGGTTCGGCCAAGTGTCGATGTTGGCGATGATGCTAGGAAGGTACTTTCCACAATCGACGCCTGCCGCGTCGGCGGTGGAGACAACCGAAAGGACATCGGCGAATCGCTCGGCGCCTCCCCTGGAGCCAGCAAAGAGCCAGGACTTTCTTCCGGAAGCAATGCGACGGAGTCGTCGTTCTGCCTCCCCGTTATCAATCTCGAGGCGGCCGTCTATCGCAAAGGGAAGCCTGAGCTTGTCCCACTGATTGATAAAATAGGTCACCCCTTGCTTCATAGGCTTGAGCAGAGGCATAGCCTTGAGTGCCTCAGCGTGCTCGAGGATTTCCTCCATAATGGGGAGACTCTGGGTGCGCCGTCGCTCAAGGCGCTGAGGCGCAAGCAAAGCATGTTCTTTGCACTGTGCTTCAATTCGATAGATACGCTGGAATGCATCGACAAAAGGACGCGCCGCGGTATCTCCGAATTCGAGCGCTTGAACGAACGGTCGACGTGCGTGCATACAGCATCCCGCGAGCAGTCGTCCAACCTTATCACCCCTGTTCGCGTCGGCGATCCGTTCGTAGCCGCGATAGGCATCGCCCTGAAGCATTGCTTTGGAGTCACGAAGCCACTTCTCGGGATGCTCTGCCTCCCACGTGGGCGCGTATTGGTAAGCCACATAGGTCAAAGTCTTCGAAAGGTCGCCTCCGGGATCGAAGTACCGCCCCACGAATACCCACATCTTCTCGTTCACCACGCCGCCCTCGACGTCTCGGTCTCGGACGCGAATCGATGTATCATCGAGATGAATCATATCGGACTTGCGGACGAGCTCGGTGATACGATGACAGAGCGGCTTGAGGATTTCGTGCCCAAAGCTTTCCCAACGGCTGAGCGTGGAGATTGCGAAATCGCCACCGGCGCGTCTGAAAATCTTCTGCGTACGACGAAGTGGTAGCCCGTCCACCGTCTTGTTTGTTATCAGAGCAGCGAGAAGCCTTGGCCCCGGCCAAGCGCCGTCCCGGGCATGGGTTGAGGGCGCTGGAGCTTTTTTCACTTCGCCTTCGCACAACCTGCACGCGATGGTTTCACGTAGGTATTCGATGACCTCAAACTTCGGTGGTGTATACTCGACAACGAGACTCCGGTTGTGACCGATGGTGCACCGAGACTCACCGCACTGAGGGCAGGGCCGGTCATCGTCAGCAACACAGAGCTTCTCGGTGCGTGTGGGCTTGAGGGGGGCGCGCCGCTTCTTCCTTTTTCGTTTCTTTGGCCCGGGCGTTTCCTTTTCTTCTGGCTCAGGCTCCGGCGTTCGCAAGGCTACAGCTTCGAGCGTGTCGACAAAGAGACTCTGCTGGCCACAAAGCACCTTCTCCGAGCGCCGTCCGAACAACTGCTTTTGTAGATGGTGGATCTCGACAGCCTGATCTTCGATGACCTTCTGAGCGGTCTGAAGAACGGCCGCAAGCGCCTCTTTTGAGGGCATTTCGCCGTCCTTGTTCGAAAGGACTTCGATGAGGTCCGTGAAGTTGACCAGCTCGGTAGTCGTCTTCTTGATACGCGTCTTCGAGATGAATTGGAGTTACAAGCTCAAAGCTTACGAGGCAAGCAGAAAACGCTAAGTTTGCAAAAG
>CBDCWQ010000018.1:0-705195 GCA_965223435.1 Myxococcota bacterium | reverse complement strand
TCCGGGCTTTCCGGAGGGCATCTTGGGACCAGATCTGATGGAGAAGTTTAAGGCCCAAGCGGTGCGTTTTGGCACAAAAGTCGTGCACGGATTTGTCACCAAGGCGGAGCTCAACCACCGCCCTTTCAAGATTGAGGTCGAAGGGAAGCCACGATACGAGGCAGACGCCCTCATCGTAGCCACCGGCGCAGTCGCCAAACTTCTCGAGATTCCGGGAGAACGAGAGCTCATGGGCCATGGCGTCTCGGCCTGTGCGACCTGCGACGGCGCATTTTTTAGGGAGAAAAAGGTCATTGTCGTGGGCGGAGGAGACACAGCCCTTGAAGAGGCCAATTTTCTGACCAAGTTCGCATCTTCGGTCACCATTGTTCATCGCCGTGACCAGCTGCGTGCGTCCAAGGTGATGCAGGCCCGCGCCCAGAATAATCCTAAAATCGATTTCATTTGGAACACAACCGTGACCGAGGCCTTGGGCCAAAAGCCAGATAAGCCGGGAGCTGCCGGTGGCCTCACCGGAGTCCGGACCAAAAACACAAAAACCGGTGAAGAGGGCGAACTTCCCTGCGACGGGTTCTTTGTGGCCATCGGCCACAAACCCAACACAGAGCTCTTCGAAGGACAGCTTGCCCTCGACGAAAATGGCTACATTGAGGTTGAAAAAGGGTCTTCCCGCACGACGATCCCCGGGGTCTTCGCCTGCGGAGACGTCCAAGACCACGTGTACCGCCAGGCGATCACCGCAGCAGGCACCGGCTGCATGGCCGCCATCGACTGCGAGCGCTTCCTCGAAAGCGAAGCCTAGCAAGGTGTTGAAAAACACCCACGTCGAGCGGGTCCGATGTAGAACCCTTGGCTGTTCGTCGTCGCACTGGAAGGGCTAGGTCGAAATGACCCGCGTTATCTTCCTACACTCCAAATCGGGCCAACGTTCGAGAAAAAGTACGAATACGTTGCACGTGATTCGCTGCGCCCAACAACGTCTTTTATGGTTTGGTTGTCGGGATATCGCCGCAGAATCATCCAGTAAAGGGGCGAATGGTTTCGGTTTCCCGGGTCTGCTACCCGATATGCCGTATGGGCCCACGCGGCGCCAGTGATGAATCCTTGCACCAATCGGTTGTTCTTGTACGCCCAGGCATCAAATCCGTTGTGGGCTGAGGCCTCCGCAGCCGCGATGAAACCCATCAGCGCAAAGAAGTGGTAGTGTTGGCCATCACCCTTGTCTTCGCCATTGAATCCCGTCGTCGTGTTGAAACCGTATTGTCGCTTGTAGCCATCGTAGGTGTAGCCGTTCGGATAGACCTCGCCCTCGATGAGATTGCGAAAAGAACGGATGTGACCCTTTTCGAAAGCAGGGTCATTGATGCCGTAGTTGCTGTTGGATACATCTGTTTCGAAGATCCTGTCGACGGCTGCCTGGGAATGGGAGACCATGGCGAAAACAAGGCCAGCGGTTTGGTCAAGGGTGTAGAAATTATCATAGCCTATCCTCACAGAGGGTGGTTGCTTCATAAGCAAATCCCTGTCTTTGAGAATCTGACCGTTTGAGTCTCTTACGGCCTTGCCCTGCTCGTCGATCCCGAACAGAACGCCGTGGCGCTTGATTGTGAGAGTCCTCGCATACTTTTGCATATAGGCATCGACTTGATCCTTCTCTGTTTCGCTAAGAACACCTGCGTTGTAAAGGAGGTCATACATCCATGCCAAGGGGTACTGCATGTGGCCACCGGTTTGGCATCCCCGAGCCCAGTTGCTTCCCTCTCCCTTGAGCTGCGTCCAGCTGAGCAGTGCATTTTTCATCGCGTTTGCCTTGCTGTCGGTTGGCTCAATCATGTAGCTCATCGCAGCCTCCATATTTTTCTTGCTCAGGGGTTGGGCGATCTTATAGGTGGCGTGCCAGCCAAGGTTCGTCTTTAGAGTGCTGGGTTTGCCAACGGCGTTGGCTGAGGCGATTCTGCTCCAGGCGGCAAGCGCTGCTGATGGCGCAGTACGGTTCTTAATTGCCGCGCGCATCTTCGTAATTTCTTTTTGGTTGAAGTAGAGGTTTGGGTGCATCGCCTTGGCTATGGCCGTGACACGACCAGGCGTTGATGTTTGTGGACGCTCGACAGTGATCGTGATCGTGCCTACGTCGGTAGCGCCGTCCTCGTCTTCGACGCGAAAGTCAAACTTGTCCATACCAACAAATGAGGGCCCTGGTGTGTACACAAGGTTTTGCCCGGCGCCACTGAGTGCGCCTGCTTGCGGCTGGCTCACATCGCGAAAGATCAGTGTATCATTGTCCTTGTCGGTAGCGGACAGGGTAATGTTGACGGGGGTGTTTTCAGAGGTCGTGAATGACGCGTCCGTTGCGACCGGTGGATGATTGGGGCCGGGGAGGGGTTCCTCGACGTTGGGGTTTCCGTCGGTTCCATCGGTATTTCCGTCGGTTTCACCGGTGTTACCGTCGGTTTCACCGGTGTTACCGTCGGTTTCACCGGTCCCATCGGTGTTTCCGTCAGTTCCATCGGCGTTGCTGTCGGTTTCACCGGTCCCATCGGTGTTACCGTCGGTTTCACCGGTCCCATCGGTGTTTCCGTCGGTTTCACCGGTCCCACCCGTGTTTCCGTCGGTTCCATCGGTGTTTCCAGGATCTACCGGAGTTTCGCCCACATTGCCCGCGGCAAGCGACGCGATTTCGTCAGACGAGAGTGCGCGACCGTAGATGCGAAGGTCATGAATGTGTCCCATCCAGGGACGATCAGTGGGGCCCGGCGGATTGCCGCCGATCCAGGTTGCGGCATCCGGCGTGGTTGTGATATCTCCAGTGATTGCAAGGCGTCCGACAGCGTTTCCGTTTTTGTACAGGCGCATATACGACCCATCGTACACGGCCGCGGCATGGACCGTTTCGTTGTCACGCAAATCTCCTGTATATGCGATGAGTGTTTTTGTGCGCCCGTTGATCCGTAGCCGAAAACGCAACCGTGTAACGGTTTTGATCCGGATTGTACTTAGCATGAAATCATGTTCATACGTTTGCACGCCGGTGGACCGGGAGATGATACGGCAGTCGTTCGTCTCACAGTTGGCAAGGTCCTCAGAGCTAAACCGAGCTGAAATGGTGAGCGTCTGGCCCGAAACCTCGACGGACGGACGGATGGGTATGTAGTCGTCGCGACCGTCAAACCGCAAAAGGCCGTCCGAAGTCCATGTTGCTCCTCGAATCTTGCCAGGGTGCTGCCCTGTCGTGTCGTGAACGATCGTGTCCTTGCCTTCGTTGAGCGGCCAATGGGCGATCAATCGTTCCTGGCTAGCAGAATCAACACCCACCGCTCCGCCCTCATTCAGATCTGATGAAACATGGCAGGAGACTGTAAAACCGAGACCAAGAAGAAGAATATTGGTGGGTAGAATCGGGAGACTGTTCATGGGGGCGTACGCTTTGCAAAACGCAGGCCAGGGGGGCACTCTATCAAATATGCTTTTTGCATGCGGTTTGGTGGGGTCCATTAACCCCTGCTTCGCACCCTTGCTGGTGAGTAGGACAGATTCAGTTGCCCTTTCATGTCGGAATATGACTCATTCATTTAGCCTTTTTGTGGCCCCTTGGGGCTATCAGCTCCAAATGGCATCCGTGGCTGAATGCCTGGTGGCGACACCAGGCTCCCCATGCCCAGCGTCTGAGAAGCCGTGCCGGAACGATTGACGTGTTTGGTCGAATACCTTTGTCCGTTGACCTCGACTACGCCCACATCGGCAACACTCAACATTCCGTCCTCTTCATCCACGAGAAGGCCAGTGACGATGGACTCGGTCACTCCGCCCAAGTTGCCTTTTGGCGTGGGGAAACCGACCCGAATTGCCAGCAGACTCTCATCCCTGACCGTGATTCGAACGGTTTCGCTTCTGCTTTGTCTGCCGTCACTCGCACTGATTTCAACTTCGTAGATGTTGTCCGTGTCGGCATCATCCGGGTCCTCAAAATCAGGCGGTGTAACGAAGGAAAGGAGACCAGTCACAGCTCAGTACCCAAGCCACGAGCACCCACAAACGATCGAGTGGCAAGAGCGACCCGCTGTCTGAAGACTCATAAACGTTGGTCAAACTTCGACCACGCGACAAGTAAAATTGTCAAGCTCGTCAACCCGCGCCACAGCCTGGCACCGAGTGGAAGGCTAAGTCATTTCTTTCATGAAGGATTCACGATGTTTTCTCGCGAAATACAGCCATGGTTTCGATAGGGTTGCGAGGTCGCTAGGGGAAGGTAGATAATGAGCCCGAACCATGAATCACCTGGATACCAAGTCGATGAGAACTGACGCTACGATAGAGGACGAAGCGCTCCTTACCTGCGGTTACTGTGGGGAGATCAATGCAATCACCATCGATCCAACCGGCGGGTCACAGCAAGTCTATGTCGAGGATTGTCAAGTCTGCTGTAGGCCGAACCGGGTCCAAGTGCTGGTTGATCCCGACACCTTGACCCCTACGGTGACCACGGACCGAGAAAGTTAATGGAGTCAGACCATCGTCATTTGCCGTGGCGACTGACTTCTTTGGCCGCTCATTTGGGGAACCTCATGGAGTAGACAAAGACATGATGGTGGCTGCCGAACCGTTTTCCCTGCTCGGGATCCCTAGCGCGCCAAGGAGCGCAATCAACCGGCGCGGAGGAATGCGGCTTCGAGATCTTTTGTAAGGTCGTCGATGTGTTCGATCCCAACGGACAAGCGTATAAGACCATCGTCAATGCCACGTGCTTCGCGCAGCTCACGGGGAACAGACGCGTGGGTCATGATCGCCGGATGCTCGATCAAAGATTCCACACCGCCCAGAGACTCGGCGAGCGTGAATACTTCCATCTTGCTGAGGAACTTTTTTGCCGCAGGCAAGCCTCCAGACAGCACGCACGAAATCATCCCGCCTGGAAGACGCATCTGGCGAGAAGCCAGCTCGTGTTGAGGATGGCTGGGGAGTCCGGGATAGAGGACCCGCTTCACTTCTGGCCGAGACTCCAAAAAGGCTGCAACAGCTTGAGCGTTTTCACAGTGCCGTTCCATGCGAACCCCAAGCGTCTTCGTTCCCCGTAGCGTCAAAAAACAATCCAGCGGAGCGGGAACCGCACCCGCGGCATTTTGCACAAACCGAATCCGCTCGTGCCACTCGTCGTCATTGGTCACCACCGCCCCACCCACCACATCAGAGTGACCCGCGAGGTACTTGGTTACGGAATGCACGACGGCGGTGGCGCCCCTTTCGAGAGGTTGTTGAAGAAAAGGTGTTGCGAAAGTATTGTCTACAACCAACGCCAAACGGTGTTTCTGCGCGATTTCGCCCAGCGCCGCCAAATCCGCGATAGCCAAGAGAGGATTTGTTGGCGTCTCCACCCAAAGAAGCTTGGTGTTCGGTGTGATCGCTTGCTCGTAGGCTTTGACATCGGCAGCGGGCACATACGAAAAAGAGAGCCCATGGGGCTTATGGACGCGCTCAAAAAGACGGTAGGTGCCGCCATAAACGTCATCGGTGCTGACCACATGATCGCCAACGGATAAACAGTGTAAAATGGCATCGGCGGCCGCACACCCGGATGCAAATGAAAGACCGTACCGCCCCCGCTCCATGGCCGCGAGGTTTGCCTCAAGAGCGTCTCGCGTAGGATTCCGGGTGCGAGAATATTCGAACCCCGTATGCTCTCCTGGCCCGCTTTGCGCGTAAGTGGATGTTTGAAAAATCGGAACATTGACCGCGCCCGTTTGGGATTCTGGCTCACATCCCGCATGAATAGCGATGGTTTCGAAACGTTTAGTCACATGAAGAAGCAAACCATCCTTGAACTTTCGGTCAAGCCCAAGCCACAGAAAAAGACAAACTGGATCTGTCAAGGGGGCGCCCAACGATTTGAGAGTCCTTCACAGAACGCGAAAGTAGTCCGCAATAACGCAAGGATTATGGGGCCTTCGAGGCGCGGCCATCAAAAACAACCCATCGAAGTTCAAGAAGTGGATCAGGTGCCCTTGACGACCGGAGCACTTTCTCCGAATCTGTCCAGCAAGAAGACAGCAACGTAGCCAATCAGATCATGCCAAAGGGCAAAAAAGGGGAACTTTATGAATGAACTCACCGTTCGCGACATCATGACAGCGGATGTCGTTACCATCGGAGATCAAGACAATCTCGAGGTAGCCGACCAGGTTATGCGTGCGGGCCGCATTCATCATCTCCCCGTTCTCAAGTCAGGAAAACTGGCCGGTGTGTTGACTCAAGCCGACGTGCTGCGAGCCCGCGTAAGCGAGTTTGCCGAGTTTTCACCCGCAGAAGAACTTGACATGATGCGCTCGATCCAAGTGTCGATGGTGATGTCCGAAGCCGTGGGCACCATAAGCCCAAATGCGCCTGCAGCGGAGGCAGCCCGTATGCTTCGCCGCAAAAAATACGGATGTTTACCGGTGATGGATGAAACCCAGCTTGTGGGCATCGTCACCGAAGGCGACTTTGTGAATTTGGCGCTTCAGGTTCTCTCCCCCAAAGAAGAACCCGCACGACCCGTTGAAGCCTTCGTCTGAGCTCGGGTCAATGCAGGCGTCGCTTTCGCGCCACCAGGTCTGGGTCTCGTGTCGTACACGAAGGCCAGGTTCTTTGCATGCGCTGCGCACCGCTGTTGCCACCCCTTTAGGCCACCGAAGGGCTGCTGCTCAGGGCGCGCTCTGCCGCTTGTCGGCCCATTTCCATCATTTGGGCCATCTCGAAGGGACGAAATTCTAGCCCATCGCTCGGCAGCTCCGCTTCAGGCCGAATCACCTGCAAACGGACGGCCCGCTTGCCTTGAAATGGGTTGGGATTCTCGTCGTCTTGAAACAAGGCATCCACATCAATTTCGCTCAAGCCCCGGGCACGAAGACGGGCACGAAGGCCCCGATGAAACCGTGTCGCACGGTTGTACAACTCGGCCAACGCCACATCGTTCACCGCCACCTCTTCCAGTAAGAGATCCAAAGTACGGACAAATGTCTTCACCAAGAACACGTACTCGTCGGTCTTCGGGGGGCGCACGCGAGGACTCAGCACAATGGCGTAGATCTCTTCGGCACCATGGTCGATGGCGACTTTGAGGGGAGCAAACTCCCGAACGCCGCCATCGACGTACTGGTCGCTGCCCTCTCCGATGCGTACGGGGGGCATTAAAACCGGCTGACTGGCAGAAGCGAGAATGGACCGCATAAACAGCTCTCGACCACCCTCGCCACCCGCGGGCCCTACCCCGTGTTTATCGCGGTATTCAAGCGCGCCGGTCTGAAGATTGACGGTCGCCATAAAAATCTGAACCTTGGAAGCCACAATGCGCTGGAAGCGTTCTTCCGTCATGACAGAATTGATCAAGGACCACAGAGGGTGGGTGTCGTAGACCGAGTCTTTGAAGAGAATCTCGGCGATGCTGCGCTTTCGGAGAATGTCCTCCGTACGAACACTCGAATAAATCGCGCGGGCCATCGGAATCTCGTCGGTGGCCACCAATGGCGCAATCAATGCGCCCGTACTGGTTCCAGAGACCATGTCAAACTCGACTCCGGCCTCCCGCAGGCGCTCAAGCACCCCCACCGCAAAAGCCCCCTTAGATCCCCCACCACTGATCACCAAAGCTCTCGTCACGTTTCCTCCATTCCGTTGGCCCCGGCTTCCGGGCACCCCTCACGCTTCATAAGAGCTCTCGAGTCCCAAGCCGGTCAACGGCACCAAGCAGGCGGTGTCCGCGTGACCCGGGTCTCCTCGTAGTTCTGCCGGGCCTCGATCAACCCGATCTTGACAGCCGCGACCTCGTGAGCCTCCGGATAGCCCTCGGGCCGCATAGCCTTGGTTTGATTGAGCGTCACGACCACGGCGTCAGCAGCCGGCAACAAACCCGTCTGCCCTTGAAGATACGCAGAAAGACCCGATATGGTGCGGTGCGACTCAAGCTTCGACCAACTGGCCTCTAGGCGCTCAAACATCGGTTCCAAAAGCTCCCGGTGGCACCGAGACCTGGCTTCCTCCTCCAGCGATACGCATTTTTTGACCACCACCGCTCGGCTGGCCACGCCCTTCATGAGCACAAATCCGTAATCGCCTACGGCCCCAAGCTCAGAGAAAAGCGGATGCTCGATCGGCGTTTTGCAAAACTGTGTCGCACACGAAAGCTGCAGCAGAACGGGTAAAAGCCACATGGCTCTGCCAACAAAGGGTTTCATCGTTGGGACGCAGGTTGATCACCTCTTCAAGCCAAGTCAACCACCGTCGGCCGTTCATCGTAACGCTGCAGCGGATCAGCCATCAAGCCAAGTCGACCACCGTCACGCCGTCGCCACCCTCGTGTGTGTCTCCGGGCCGTACCGCCCGCGTATAGCCCGAACTCCGCAACTGCTCACGAACCGCGTCCCGGAGCACGCCCGTTCCGTGACCATGAATCACGCTGACGCGTGTCGTTGGGCTTCGGTAGTGATGATCCAAAAAAGCGTCGAGACGATTCATCGCCTCATCCACCGAGCAGCCTCGAAGATCGAGCTCGTCTGCCAATTCGTGAGCCTCAGTGTCCGAAGCGCGAAAAGAGGCACCCCCTTGCGGCCATGTGCCCGCTTTTGGGCTAGGCCGGGAAGCCTTCTTGGAGCGCGGGGCAATCGCCACACTCAGACTGGCCACCGGAACCCGAGTGCGCATGTTCCCCACGGCAACATAGGCTTGTTTGCCTTCGATTTTCACCACGTCTCCGTCTGCGTTCAGACTGGCCACGTGCACCCAGTCACCCACCTCCACTTTTGCCAGTCGAGTGGGCGCCTCAGGCGCCTTTTGTTTGCTCGACTCCGACTTTTCGATCTTTTGGAGCAAAACCGACGCTCGATTGGCTTCCCGCATGGCATCGCGTGCCGACCCGGATTCTTTGCTGGCCTGAAGCCTGGCAACAATAGCCCGGACCTCCTGGCGAGACGCGGCAATCTCCTCGAGCAATTCTTCCCGGGCCTCCTCCTTGAGCGCTTCCATTTCTTGGTTGAGCGCACGGCGCTTGTCCGCCCAACGCGCCTTTTCTTCTTCAAGCGCACGCTTCACGCTTTCTGTCTCTTGGTGAACCCGCTCAAGCGACGCGCTGCGCGCTTCAAGACCAGCAATAAGCCGATCCAGGTCGGTAGCGCCGTCCCCTGTCAAAGCCTTGGCGCGGTTGACCAAAACCGGTGAAAGCCCCAAGGCTTGCGCAATATCGAAGCCACTTGAACCTTGGGGGGCATCCAAGGTGACATGAAAGGTGGGCTTGAGCCCGTCTGGATCAAAACCTACACCTGCGTTGCGAAAACGGTCGTCGGCAAAGGGTACCGCCTTAAGCCGCTCGAAATGGGTCGTCACCACCATAAAGGCACCCCGATCCGCGAGGTGCTCGAGAATGGCTTGCGCCAGCGCCTGGCCCTGGGTCGGGTCGGTATCCGAGACGATTTCGTCCACAAGAACCAGCGTCTTTTTGTCCGCGCATTCAATGATGCCAATGAGCTCTTTCAGGTGGGCCGCAAAGGTTGAAAGGTTCGAGGCAATGGACTGCCTGTCGCCGATCGCAACCTCAACGCGCCTGAACCAACCGATGCGCGACGACTCGTCGCATGGCAGGTGTAGGCCACACCTTACCATAAGCGCAAAAAGCCCCACGGTCTTCAGCGCCACCGTCTTTCCTCCGGTGTTGGGACCGCTCAGAATCAATCCGAGCTGCCCCTCCAAAAGACCAATGTCGTTGCCGACCACATCGCTCAAGCGACGGATTCCCGATTCTTGGTCCACAGGCGCCTCATCGGAAGGATCGTTGGCGGCATGCTCAGCCTCAAAGGCCTGAAGCAGCAAAAGAGGGTGCCGCGCGTTGCGAAGATTGAATCCCGGTGCACTGTCGGGAACAATCGCGCTGCAATCGAGATCGATGGCCAGTCGAGCACAACCGCTCAGGAGATCTAAAAGCCCCACGACGCGCATGATCTCTCGGACTGCACCGGCGTCGCGCGCCACCAAGGAGGTCAGGCGGGAAAGAATGCGCAACTCTTCCTCCTTTTCGTCGCTCTGAGCGATCTTCAGTCGATTTCCGAGATCAACAAGCTCCTGCGGCTCGATAAACACCGTTTGGCCAGACCCCGAGGCGTCGTGAACGATGCCCTTGACCTCGTTCTTGAAGGACGCCTGAATCGGGAGCACGTAACGGTCCCCCCGAACGGTGAAGTAGTTCTCCTGAAGATAGGGTTCTACCGAGGGGGCGCGGAGGAGCTCCGAAAGCTTGTCCTGAATCGACTCTCGCAATGACCGAACCCGCTTCCTCAGGGGCCCAAGCTCGGGGGAAGCATCGTCCAACAGCTGTCCATCGGGGCCGAAACACCGGCGAACCTGGTTCGCTTGACGACTCAAATCGACCAACGAAGCCGCGAAGCCGTATAGTAACGGCGCATCACCCTCGTAGCCGAGCAAATGACGACGAAGGGCTGCCCCCACGCTCATGGTGTCCGCGGCAGCCCTCAGGGAAGGCGGCTCGAGCACCAGGCCCTTTTCGGCCCGCTCCAGGGCACTGTACACATCGCGCGCGCCCGAAACCGGGGGCGGCTCGCCCTTGTCAAGCAAAACTCGCGCCTGCCGGATGGCCTCGACCCGACCGCGAGCGGCCTCAATAGAGGGAAAAGGAAGGAGGGCATGCACCTCCCGGGCCCCAAGAGGGGTGTGGATCCGTCGAAGAAGCTTGGTCTTCACCGCCCCAAGCTCTAGGCTGTCCGTGGCCTGATCCATCGCCCGTGATGTACTCCAGGCGCCAGACCCGCGAAAGTCCCATGATCACCCGACGCCGCGACCCGCCGAGCCACCATCCTTGGGGAGAAGACCCCCACACCGCCTGCCGTCGGGGCGCCCACCCGAACAATGGTCTCGGCGGACCAAAACCGAAGGTCCTCTTGGCGGCCCTGGCCTGGCTCGCCCTGGGCTGCCAAACCCCGGCGACCAAGGCTCGACCCCAAAAAATACTGAGTGCGTCTTGCCGGCTCCCCCAAAAAGTTGAGCCGGCCCCCACGCACCTCAACCACAAAGCGGCGGCCCAAGAATTCAGGCGAGGCCTCGCCCTGGCCAAAGAGGGCGACCACATCGATGCCATCGCCGCATTCACCACGGCCCTAAGACTCGATCCGCGCTACGGCATCGCCCATCTGTCCAAAGCAGAAAGCCACCTGTACACCGACAACGACCAGTCGAAGATCGGTACCCACCTGGAGCGCGCCGTGCATCTTCTGCCGGGCAATCCCCGGGCTCGCCTGCTCTACGGTGACCACACCCTCGAACTCGGAGACCAAGCCACCGCGGAACGCCAGTGGCGGTGTGCCCTCGAGCTCAAACCTGGATTCACCGACGCCCATCTTCGCCTGGCGCGTACATTTTTCGAGGCCAGCAACTACCACGCGTCCGAACAGGAGCTTCGCCGCGCGCTCAAGACCGCACCCGAACACGCGCAAGTTCACGTCCTCTTGGCGGACGTATTGATCGCAACCGGCAGAACCCTTGATGCCGCAAAGCACGTCGAATCTGCAGCCCGAATCGTCGCCCGCTCCGCGGCCCTCTATCGGCGCGCCGCCGATCTGTTCGCGGCCGCAGGCGACGCAAAATCGAAGCCGTTGCGGGCCATCGCGGACCAGCTCGACCCGCCACCCGCCAAACGAAAAATGCGCGACCTGCGCCCGCGAAGAAACCGAGCACACAAACCCCATCGCGCACCGGCCAAGAATCAGTGACCGGCTCATCCCATCGCCGTTCCTGTTTAGGTCCCCCTCAAGGGGACTAGAGTTTAGCCGCAGGCGCCCGTGCCACAATTTTACCGTGCGGGAAAATCATGAAAAAGAAAGTCGGTCGCGACAACAATTTTCCCGAACGGGACAAAAAGAAAGAGCGTTGTCCTGGGGTTTACTCGGCCTCGAGGGCATGGTGGTCGAGCCGGGTCACCGAATCGGCGACCTGAGCCAGCTCCTTGGCAAGCCCGTCACGAAATGCGGCCACTTCGACCCTTTGTCCGAAACGCTGCAACTGCTTGACCAAAGGAACAAAGTCCCCGTCGCCGGACGCGATCACCACCGTCTCGGCTAGGTGGCAAAGGCCAATGGCCTCCATCGCGATGCCCATATCCCAATCGGCCTTGACCTGACCGTTTTGGAACACCTTGGGCCGTTTGACCCGAAGCTCCCCACCCACTGCGTCGCAACGTGTCGCAAAAGGCTCCAAACGAACTCCCCCCATTGTCGACCACAAAGGCCGCTGCCTTCACCAAAGACCGGCCCGCGCGAAGTTGATCGAGCACGGCCGTGAAATTCACTTTGCGGCCGTACAACGCCGTCGCGGAGCCGGCCAAATTGGCTTGATCGAGGAGCACTGCCACACCCTTTTTGGCCGACTCGCCCTCTGGATGGGCTGGACCTTGGGCCACTTGCTTTTCAAGCTCGGTGATTCTTCGCCTGGCTTGCTTGAGGTCCTCTCTAGAAGCCGTGAGCTCGTCTCGCAGCTTGGATTCTTGTCGCTTGAACGCCGCATGCTCCTTTTCTTGGTCGGCCTCCTTTTGCCGAAGCGAACGCATCAGATCCTGAACCTGTCGACGAGCCGCCTGAATTTCGTTCTTTTGCGACGACAGCTGGGTGGAGGCGTCTGCCAGTTTGGTGAGCCTTCGGACCCGGGCAGACAGTTCTTCAACGGTCTCTCTCGCATGCATCTCTTGCGTGCGTTCGGTCTCATCGTGCGCCCGTTCGGCCTCTAGGGCCTTAAGCGCAGACTTCTGCTCGGCCATGTGGCGCTCCAGCTCTTCGCGGGTCTCCGATTCGCGTCTTAGGGCCCGTTCTTTTTGGCCGATCTCAACCAAAAGCGTCGCGCGTTCGGCCTCAAACTTGGCCACCTTGGACTCCAAAACGGAGACCTTTTCTCGGGCCGCATGAAAACGTTCCGCCTGCTCTTTGAGCCGGTGGGCCAAATCTATTTTCTTGAGCGCCCCTTCCTCTGCCTTGCCCTCCAGGGTGTTGCTGACCACCTGGAACTCGGCCGCCTCCTCGAAAAACTCTTTGATGACGCGGTTGGCGAGGTCGCGCACCGAAGCTCGGTCGTCGCGAGCGAGGGCCCATACAAACTTGGCCCGCTCCCGCTTCAATGCAAGCGCTCGGTAAGAGCCGATCCGGTCACCGGCTTGAGCCTCAGGAATCGAGGCCACAATGTGCCGCTCCTTGCGGCAGGCGCGGTCGAGCTCTTTGAGCAGCTGATACAAGACCTCGTCGGACGCAAACGCCCCCGCCGCCATCGGACCCACGATTTCGGTTTTCTTGAGGCTCGCGAGTCTTTGGCCTCGGCGAGCCCCCACGACCCGGCTATGAATCTTTTCCGCACTCTGACGGTCCAGAGCATCGAGGAGCACAACACCCAAAGATTGCGCATCAAAAACATTCTTGAGCGCTTTGGCCGCGTCCTTGAACTCTTTGGATCGAAACTTCGGAGTCGCCTGAACCAAAGCAAGTAAGCTTATAGCGACAATGCTGGCGAGAAACCACGTCAGATTTGCCCGCGTACCACCACGACTTGTATTTCGGGGCGAACGATTGGGGCCCGCGACCTCAAGAATCGGCCGAGCGCACCCTTGACCTTTGCTTCTTGGGCACCCACCCCCTCGGACCGATCCAGGGCTTCGAGCGCGCACCGACTCAGCCCATTCTTGAGCTCAGGGGTACCGGCAAACCCCCTAAAACCGATGACCGGAGGTTCCCGCAAACGCCCATCGTGATCGACCGCGATGGTACACAAAACCAGCCCAGCAAAAGCAATCCTTCGCCGCATCCGAAGCACCTGAGGCCCCAAAGCAAAGCCGTCAGGGTCCAAAACAACCGGCCGGAGCGACACCTCGGGCCCCCGCACCAGGCGGCCATCAGACCAATACCCGCTTTGGCCGTTTCCCAAGACCAGGACCTGAGTCTCGTCTAGGCCCGCGGCGCGCGCCGTTCGCGCATGCGCCTCCAGCATCGTCCGGTCCCCATGAATCGGTATGAACGCCCGGGGACGAACCCACTGGAGCATGGTTTCTTGTTCGCCCTGACAGGCGTGCCCGGAGCAGTGAACCAACACTTCGGGCCGGGGTGTCACCAAAACCCCCCGGGCACTCAATCGGTTCCGCAGCCGACGCACCCTCATTTCGTTCCCTGGGATGGTCCGCGCGCTCCAAACCACCCGGTCCTCGCGCTGAAGGGCAAGCGGTCCGGAATCGGCCTCAGCCAGCCGCGCCAGGCCAGAATGGGGCTCTCCCTGGGTGCCGGTGGTGAGGACCAAAACCTTGTCTCGCGGCAACCTTTCAAGTTGTTTTTCCTCAACCAGGAACCCCGATTCGAAGGAAAGCCACCCATGAGCGCGGGCGAAACCGGCCTGCTCCTGGAGCGCGCGCCCCATGAAGCAGACTCGGCGTGACCCTTTTTGCGCCAGGTCGAGCAGCACCCGCAGCCGGTGCACATGAGATGCAAAAAGCGTCACCACCATCCGGCCTGGCGTGGACCGCATCACTTCTTCCAGGCCGGCGCGCACCGTCGATTCCGAGCCAGAATGCCCCGGTTTTTCGCTGTTGGTCGAATCGGCCAACAGCAGGTCCACGCCCTGTTCTCCCAAGGCTTTGAGTCGATCGACGTCGGTCGGGGGCTCGCCCCATGGGGTCTGTTCAAGCTTGAAATCACCCGTGTGGAGCACAGATCCTGAAGGTGTCTTCACAAACACCGCAGCACTTTCAGGAATAGAATGGGTCACGTGGATCAACTCGATGTCGAAAGGCCCGAGCCGAAACACCACACCGCATGCCGTAGGGTGAAAATGCGCATCGCTTTTTTGGGTCCCGCCCTCCCGGCCTTCAAGCCGCGCACGTGCCAAAGCAAGGGTCCAGGAGGTGCCGTAAACCGGGACCGAGTCCAAACCAAAACGAAGCGACTGCTGCAAAAACCAGCCAAGGCCCCCCACATGATCTTCGTGGCCATGCGTCAGGACCACGCCGGACAGGTGACGGCCCTGAGCAAAAATGGGGGTCACGTCGGGCACCTTCTTCTCCGCCCCGAAGCTCCGCTCCACGCCCAGCTGAACCCCGCAGTCGATGAGCAGCGTCTTTTGTCCGTAACTGAGCAGCGTTGCGTTCAGACCCACTTCCTCGCAACCCCCGAGCGGGGTGATCGACAATCCCGATTCGCCCCGCACCCAACCCTCTCGATCGGCCTACCGAGCCCGCCGAAGCCACGCCACGAATTTTTGGATGCCTTCTTCCATGCCGGTTTGGGGGTTGTAACCCAGGAGGCTTTGCGCACGACCAATGTGGGCACAGGTCAGAGGCACATCACCCGGCTGGTCGGGCTCACGCTGAATCCGGGCCTTCTTGCCCGTGACCCGCTCAATCACCTCGACCAGCTCACGAAGGGACGTGGTTTTGGAGTTTCCTAGGTTGTAAATTCGATACCCGTCTTCAGCGTAGGCCTGGTCCAACGCCGCGACCACCCCCTGTACGCAGTCGTCGATGAAGGTGTAGTCGCGCGCAGCTTGACCATTCCCGAACACGGTGATCGGCGCACCCTCAAGGACGCAGCGCGCGAACCGGTGGATGGCCATCTCTGGGCGCTGCCGGGGGCCATAAACGGTAAAAAACCGGAGGGCGGAAAAACGCGTACCGAAAAGATGGTGATATGTATAACCCATGAGTTCCGCGGCCCGCTTGGTGGCTGCGTAGGGGCTGATGGGATCATCGACTGCGTCGTCCTCGGTGAACGGCACCTCTGTCCGCGCCCCGTAGACCGAAGAGCTCGACGCAAACACAAAAGGCCTGATTTCGAATTGCCGGGCCCATTCAAGAAGGCTGAGCGTCCCTTCCACGTTTGTCTTTTGGTACAAAAGCGGATTTTGAATGGACGGTCTCACCCCGGCCCACGCCGCCAAGTGGCAGATGACCTGGGGACGGGCCTTTGGGTTTTCGAAGAGCGGCCGCAACGTCGACGCCTCAAGCATGTCTCCCCGGATCAACGTGAATTGACCTGAGCCGGAAGACTGAGCCTCGTTTTGCACTTCGGCGATGTTCGCTTCCTTGATCGATGGGTCGTAATAGGCGTTGAAATTGTCGACGCCAACGACCTCGTCACCGCGCCGAATCAGCGCCTGGGAAACCCAGGAGCCAATAAATCCGGCCGCGCCCGTCACCAATACCCGCACCCCGAAGAAGCTGCCTGCGCCCCGCCCCGCGGTCAATGGGCAGACGAGAGCTTGACAGTGCGTCGGGTACGGGTGATTCGAGAGGCCGTGCGGCTCGCAGTCGGCACCCTCTTGGTTTCGATCGCTTGGGGGGCAACCTCGGCCCAAGCCGGGGGCAACGACTTTAGCCTCCGAAACGGCAAAGACATCCTGTTTCGCCAAGACGCCAACGGTCGCTACCAAACGGTCGGAGACACTTGGAAAAGCTTTGCGACCGAACTGGGTTACGCGCTTGCGCCTCGTTTGGCTTCGCCCGCAGAAACCCTTGGTCATGCCGGGTTCCATGTGAGTGCTCTGTGGAGTGGCACTTGGGTCTCTGACGATAAACCCTATTGGTCGATCACCGAGCGTGGACTCACGGGAGACCCGGCGAGCATCCTTCAGACCCTGCAGCTGGAAGTTCGCAAAGGGCTCCCGTTTTCGTTCGAAGTTGGATTCAATTTCAGCTGGCTCGCAGACAGCAGCATCTTTAGCCCGGGTCTTGAGGTCCGGTGGGCTTTCCATGAGGGGTATCGGTATATCCCCGATTTCGCGATCCGAGGCTCCGTGAACCACATGGTTGGGGTGCGGGACATGCTGCTCACCACCGTGGGCGTGGACCTGGCCGTGTCCAAGAGCTTCGGTCTGTTTGGTTCCATGAGCATAACCCCCTACCTGAGTTGGGCGATCTTATTCATCTCCGCGGACTCGCGGGTCATCGATCCCACGCCCGAAATCACCTCAGACGAAGAGAATAACCTGGTCCTCGACGACATCAGCCCGACGTCCCGTCTGCATCATCGCCTCACCATGGGATTTCGAACCCTCTATTCGCGACTCAACATTTCAGTCCAAGGTGAACTCCAGATGTTTGGCGAACAAAAAACGATCGGACCGGTCGCCACCATCAGCACCAAGCTCGGCCTCGACTTTTAACCGGGGCACCGGGGACAGGCACCGGGGACAGGAACCCTACTCCATGCCTGACCTGCTGCTTCACCCTTCGGTGCGGATCGCCTTCGGCCTTTGGTCGCCTTCGTCCGGGGTGCCTGTCCCCTCTTCCATCTCCGGGGTCGTCCCCTCTTCCATCTCGCCTCGGCTCAGGGGTCGTCGGTGCCCGGCTCGATTTGTTCGGTTTCTTTGGGGGGGGTCACGTCGATCTCATTTTTCCCCTTGAGGGCGCGCTTGAAATCACGAATCGACCGCCCGAGAGCATCGCCTATCTGTGGAAGGCGGGTCGCGCCCAAGACCAGTACGACCACAAACACGATGAGTAAGCTCTCCTGAAAACTTGGACATCCCATGATGTTTGCGTTCTACGGTAGCACGTTTCAGTCACCAGGATCGGGATGGTGGCCCGGATCCTCGCCTAGGACAAACCTGACTTCGAGCGCGCGCCCGCTCATTTTATTGGGCACCGCCGGAAAGACCACCATAAAGGAGCGAACGTCACCCGCATTGACGACACCATCCCCAGCGTTTTCCTCAAGCTGGGAGCTCCGTTTCTGGTAGGCGGCTTCTAGGTCACGAAAGGACCGGGACTCGAAAAGAACATCCTCACTCAACATGACGCCCACGGGGGCCTGCCGGCGATCGATGACTTCAACCCCCCGAAGGATGGAGGCCACCGCGTGAATCGCAGTGAGCGGCTCATCGGTTTTGTTTTCTACTTCTCCGGAGACGACAAAAAGCTGCTGGCCAGAGGCGGTGGCGTAAGCGGTCGCGACCGCGCCTTTCAGGCGAAGACCACTGAGCTCGTTTGATGGACCGACACCACCGATGAGGTCAGCGGGCAGCCCAATGACCTCAAAAACGCCGGGGCGGAAGACCCCGACAACGAGGAGCGCGATCAAAACCCCGAGACCCACACCCACCAAATCCGGCCAGCGCCGCTCTCCCAGAGCCGCCTGATACACCGAGGAAAAATCGGGTGCTTCTCCCGAAGGCTTCCGCAAAACGCGCCGCGGCCGAGCCTCAGGCTCCTTGGTTCTGGGGAGTGAACGGCTCGGGCTTGGCGCCGGACTCCTAGGCTCGAGATTTTCTTTGGACTCACCGAAATCAAAAGCCGCGTCCGCGGACAGCTCTGGTTGGTCCCCTGGGGCCTCAAAGGCCGCGGATTCACCAAAGTCCCCGAGCGAGGGATCTTCGCGGTCAAAATCAGCAAATGGATCGTCATCCACCGACGATTCGGGAAGGTCGGGCAAAAAGCCCGGAAGATCGCCCAAGCCATCCGGGGCGCCCTCGTGCTCTGTCCCTTCGGCAGGCGCAGGGGCCGTCGTGAAGGGAACATCCCCGGTATTGGGAGGCGGAAAAAAAGGAATCTCACCGCCATCCCCGGCAGCCGGTGCACCGGGCGCGTGCTCTTCATCGGCTCCCAGTTCGCCGAAGAGAGCCGAAGGCAAGGCGAGCGACGCGTTTTTTCCGAGCGGGCCCCCCTCGGCCCCCAAAGATGCCGGAGGAGATCCGAAGCCGTCCGAGGTGGGCGCCGAAGCCGTCAGGGACGGAGCGCGGCCCGGATGCAGGTCCGACGACAGCCCCTGTGACAAGAGAACGTCTGCGCCCTCCGTCTGCTCCGACGATGTCGACTCCTGGGGAGGTGCAAACGCCGGCAGACTGAAGGCGGTGTCATCTTCCGCAGGAGCGGGCTGCAAGAGATCGGCGGCCAAGTCCGGAAAATCGGACTCGGCGCTTTCGAAAGCCCCATCGAGCAAGGACATCGGATCGGGCCCAAGAAATGAGGCTTCCTCGATGGATCCGGGATTACTCGGCTCCAGCACCCCCACGGTAGGCGTGTGGTCCGCGCGCTCGGGACCGAGTGGTGCGGGAGGCTCAAAACTGGGAAGAACCTCCGAAACCCCGGGGAAGTCAGAAGAGGCCTGAATCTCCGACAGTTGCGAAGAAAACGGCGGGCCCCCCTCAAACGGAGGCACCGCCGTCGGGGCCGGAGAGGCGAAAGTCACACCCGCTGAGTCCACCGCTCCGGCACCCGAGGATCCGCCTGGTAAGGACACACTGCCGAAACCCGCTCCAGCGTCCGAAACACCATCAGATGAAGGCGCACCGCCCGGGGACGGCGCATGGCCCGGAACCGGCGCGCCACCGGCGGCAGGCCCCCCGCCAGAAAACGGCACACTGCCGGACGGAGGCCCACCAGAAAACGGCACACCACCAGAAAACGGCACACCCCCGGACGGAGGCCCACCACCAGAAAACGGCGCAACACCGGACGGAGGCCCGCCAGAAAACGGCACATCACCAGATGGAGGCCCGCCAGAAAACGGCACATCACCAGACGGAGGCCCGCCAGAAAACGGCGCAACACCGGACGAACCAGAAAACGGCACATCACCAGACGGAGGCCCGCCAGAAAACGGCGCAACACCGGACGGACCAGAAAACGACCCACTCGGCGGGGATCCAAGAACGGTTGCGGACCCCTGAGCATCGGACGCGACCCTGGGCCCGGGCGACGGACCATGAGCCGGCGCGCTCGGACCAAACATAGCCGCGGCCGGCCCCTGAAGATCTGGTGCCACCGCAGCCGCCGTGTCCGCTGGTTCGGCCCCCGATGCCGCGTGGACAACAAAGGCATGAGAACAACGACTGCAGCGGACCTTGACGCTTCGGCCCTTCACCTTGTCTGCCGGGATGCGAAACTTGGTCGCACATTTCTCACATTGGATGATCATCCGCGGGGGTTCGGACCCAGATGCTATCAAGAAACCCTACGGACCTCACCCCCGATGCGGATGGTTGACAGCCCAAGCTTTGGCGTGGGACCCACCGATGCATACCCCGGAAAACCACTATGACCTCGGCACTCGGGAACACCGATCGAACGGTTGAGGGCGAACACCTCATCAAGCGGTACGCCAACCGCAAGCTCTATGACACTGCTCGAAGCCGATACGTCACCCTCGACGACATTGCCACCATGATCAAAGCGGGAGACGAACTTCGCATCATCGATAACGAGTCCAAAGAAGATCTCACGTCGGTCACCCTCGCGCAGATCATCTTTGAAGAAGAAAAACGCGAAAGCCGAATGTCACTGGCGATGCTCCGTAACCTGATCCAAACGGGCGGGACCACCCTCCAAGAGTTTTTCGAACGGTCGGTCCGCGCGCCCGTGGCCGAAATCCGCGATACCGCCCAGCGAAGTGTTGAAAAGAGCGTCGAAGAGTGGCGCCAGGGGGCGCTTCAGATCCGCGATGCCGCCACCAAAGGAGTCTTTGGCTTCACCGATTCCGCCAAACGAATCTGGAGCGCAAAGGAACGCCAAGAAGAAGAACTGCGTTCTCGAACCCGAGACCTGGCCGCAGCCCTCAAGGACCAGTTGTCCCGCGCCAAGGGCCTTCAAAACGAACATGGCGAGGGCACAAGCCTTGGCGCAAAACACTGTGAGCACCTCCGTCGAGAGCTCGAAAACATCGGATCCCTGCTCGACGACCTGCAGAAGGACTCGGACCCTAAAACCCCCACCGATGACTGACCAGCGGCTTCCCGCCCTGGGGAAGCCGTCGGTGCGTTTATCTTTTCCGAAGTTGGCGCCGAAGCATCCTTAGTCGCGGCGCGCCAGGCCGTTCATCAGTATATCGAGCGCAGTAGTCAAAAACCGAGTATGATCAATAGGATAGTTCAGCGCCTGCAACAATTCGGTCCCGTCGAGAAGCGCCTTCAGAATGGCAGCGACCGCGGTCGCATCGGTTTCCCGTAGAACTTTCTCTGAGACCCCCTGGTCAATCAGTTTCGAAATTTCGTCGATGTAGGCCTTTTGGATCTGGAGCAAACGCTCGGCAATCTGGGCATCTCGAAGACCCATTTCACCCATGACGATGAAAAACCGAGGGGCATCGGTGGCGGTGCTGAAATATTCCAGGTAGTGCCGGCCGAGGACCTGCATTTTGTCCACAATGGATCCATCACCCTCGGCAACGGAGCGAAGAAACTCCATCGAACGCTGATATTCTTCCTCAACCAGATTATCGAAAACCTCTCGTTTAGACTTAAAATGAAAGTAAACCCCCCCCTTGGACAACTGCGCGGACTTCGCGATGTCGTCCATCCGGGTTGGGTGAAAACCGTTTTCAATGAAGCAGCGCCGCGCCGCAGCGAGGATCTGTTCATGTCGTGCCTGTTCCGGCAAATGCCTGGTCAATACTTCAGGGCCTCCTAGGCGCCCCGCCTAGATCTGGCGCCTGACGGATCCTCTGGTCAACACGAAAGTCAGTCTAGGACCTCGTGCCCGGCCTCTTCGAGTTCGACCTCACGTCGCCCAAGGAGGGTAGCAAGGATAATTCCAAGCTCGTAAAACACGATGAGGGGTCCAGCCATCATCATTTGAGACAGCGGATCTGCCGGGGTGAGAAACGCGCCACCGACAAAAGCGACCACGATGGCGTACTTTCGCCAGCGCTTGAGCAGCTCGGGGGTGACGACCCCGACTGAGCTCAGGAGGGCAAGGGCCAGGGGAAGCTCAAAAACCACGCCAAAAGCGATGGTTAGACGCAAAAGGAGGCCGAGATAATTGTCGACCGTGAACGAGCCCGCCACTGAGCTCGGCATCATCTCCTTGACGAGAAAGTCAAACATCACCGGGAACATGACGTAGTAGGCAAAAAGCCCACCCCCCACAAAAAGCGCCGCGCTCGAAAACACGACCGGTAAGAGGACCCGTCGCTCCTTGAGGTACAGTCCGGGAACGACAAAGCGCCACGCCTGGTACAGCCAGATGGGGCACGCCAGAAACAACCCGCAGACCAAGGCGATCTTGAGATAGGCAAAAAACGGCTCGAGCGGAGACAACACCACCAGCTTGTCGCCACTTGCAATCTTGCCCGCCAGGGCGAGGGACCGTCGAATCAGTCTTTCGAAGGTGGCTTTGCGAAGCGGCTCTAGGAGCACCGAAATACCCTCGAGCTGAAGGGCTCGGGCCGCAGGATCCTCTGGGTCTTGGACCAGATAGACCACATGGGGCGCGGGGTCGACGCCTTCGAGGAGGTCAGAAACGAGCGCACCATCGCCGCGAAGCACTTCGGAGGAGATCAAAAGAAGGTCGATGGGCTGTTTGGTATCGACGCCAGCCCGCACCACGTCCACCACCCCCGAAAGGCTATCGAGCGAGGCTCGGAGTTCAGCCCGCGCGTGGGCTTCCAGGCGGGCCGCCAAGGCCGTGCGCCGCTCGGGATCGGCGTGGACCAGCACGGCCTCGACACGGTTTTTTTCTTGGAGAACCCGGGTGAGGGGGCCGACCGCGTAGTCCAAGATGCCGGGCGCAATGGCCAAACACACGCCCCCGGTGATCACCACGGCCAGCAAAGATTTGATGAGGCGCCCTCGAAGTTCTTCGAGGTGAGCCGAAAGCGTCAGCTTGGAATCATCCAACCCATCGTCGGCAGTCATGACTTTGTGTGGGGGGATTCATCGGGACCGGGTTCCCCTCGTACCTGGTCCGGCGGGGGCGGATCCTCGTGGTGAGCCGCTTGGGGCGACGTCTCAAGGGTTTCAGCTTCACGAGGCACCGCGTCTTGAGACCCGGTGACCACCGCATCTTGCGGCACCGTGGTCTGGGACTCAGGGTGGGCAAGGTCGTCGGGAGGCGGAGCCAACTGCTGCGGCTGAACCGGAGACGCATCGGTCACCGGATGGGTCTCAGAGTCGGCTTCGGACTCCACGGTGGCCTTAAAACTGTCGGTGGCCTTACGAAACTCGCGTATGCCCCGCCCCAAGCTACGGGCAAGCTCCGGAAGTTTCTTGGGTCCAAACACCAAAAGCGCAACCCCAAGGATGGCTGCGATCTCCCAAATACCAAGTCCGAACACGACGGGGCTCATCCTAGCAGAAGTCGGGCGGGTTCCCATTTTTGATCTCAACAAGGTTGACCCCAAGCCCGAGGGCGTTGGTATGAACGGTCACCGCTGCCGGCGACAAAGCGCTCGCCCTGCAGCCCTCTATAGGGGTCACACTGATTCTCGCGTCGAATCCACGCTCTTCTCGTGTGCTGGGAGGGATACTCTGCCTTACCTTGTGCGCACTTGGCCCCGCATGTCGCCCTCGCGAGCGGCAGCGCGTTGTCCCACCAAGCCCCATCGCTCTGCCCAAACTCGTAACCGGCGCCAACCTCCGGGCCGTCGGCGACCGTCGCCGGGGCTATGGCACCGAAACGGCCAGACGCACGATGGCGAGACTGAAAACGCTGGGCGTCAACTGCATTTCTATCCTCCTCGAGGGTCGCATGCGAAACCTTCGCGACCTCGACATCGAAACGCCCGACAAGAGACAACTTTTGGATGTGCAAAACGCACTCTTGGACGCCAACGCCATGGGCTTGGCCACCGTCTTGATACCCCACCTGTATCTCGACGACGGCGCCTGGCGGGGGCACATCCAGTGGTCGACAGCCGACGAACGCGCGCGTTGGTGGGCGTCCTACACCGCCTTTATCGACATCGCCACTCAGATTGCAGTTTCGACAAGTGCGACCGGGTTGTCGATTGGTACCGAACTCAAGGGCCTCTCAGCCACCCCGGATACGCACCGCCAAATGCAAAGGCTGACCGGGCGAATTCGTCGAGAGTACAAGGGCCTCATCACCTACAACGCCAACTGGGATGAGGCGGAGAACGTCGCCTTTTGGGGGGTCACCGATATCGCGGGCGTCAACGGGTACTATCCGCTTACGCCCGACCCGCGATCCGGCGCCAAACAGGTCGCCCAGCGGCTCTCGAAGCTCGGCCGAATGGCAGGGCGAGAAGTCCTCGTCCTCGAGGTCGGCTATCGCTCGAGCCCCGAGTCTCATATCCGCCCCTGGGAGTGGCCCGAAGACATCGACCAGACCACCCACCAGCGCGCGCAAAAAGAGGCCTGGGAGGCGGTGCTTGACCACTGGCTCCACCGGGACCCCATCCGGGGCCTTTTGGTCTGGGTCATTCCTACCGATCCCGATGACCCCGCGTCCGAACCACCCCACGGCTTCAACCCACTCAACAAGGCGGCCGAAAACGTGATTGGGACCGCTTTTCGTCGGGCCCATCGCCGAGCCGCAACCCAAAGGAGCCCCTAAATGGCTCGATACCCACTGGGTGCAGCGCGGATGCTGCTGCTCAGTGTCCTATCCCTAGGCCTAACCGGTGCCCGCCCGGTCAGCCACCTCCCCGAGGGGCGCTTTGTCATCACCCTGCCCAACCCCCACCGGTCGCTCCCCCTCTTGAAAAAAACCTTTGCCTGGCTCGAGGCCGCGGTTCCGGAAACGCTTGCGCCGGTTTCTGCGATCGAATCTCGGCTCGGTCTGCATGTTTTCCGAGAAAAAGACTGGATGAAAGCGGGGCTCGATACCGGGGCCCCGTTTCACTGGTGGGGCCACCTTGGCGGGTCCAGCACCCTCGAAATGCGCGCCAAGGCGGTCCAAACCACAGACGCCTTCCTCAAGCGTATCAAACCGCATCCAAAACCCAAGCAGACGAAATCTCGCCCGGGTTGTACCCCAAAGACACCGGGTGGATGTCAGCCTATCCCCATTCATGGAACCCGCAGCGGTCAACGATTTTTCCTCACCTCGGACGCGCCAGCGACCTCTCCCAGCCTTCGCACCGCCAAGAACTTCTTGGCGCCCACCCAAAAACCCGCAGTCGGCAAGCTGCAAGAACCCGATCTTTGGCTTCACACCGGTTCGCTCGATCCGATTGAGGGTGTCACCGCCGTCGCTCAACTCAAACCCGACCGAATCACGGTCCACCTCGCCGTCCATTTCAACTTCGCCGCGAGCCTCATCGTCGGCGAGTTTCGAAGCCCGCATCCGGCACGCCCCCTGATATCTGGCCTGGGATCGATCCGGCCCGCCATCGACCTTCGTATTCGCTTCACGTCTCCTGCCACTGCGCTCATCGCCGAAACCTTTGGTCTGACCGGCCCCGACGCGAACTTTTTCACCGGAGCCCTGCACGGCATCCTCACCACAGGGGGGAGCATCCTCCTCGCCGGCGCCGCCGCGCACCACACCCCACCAGAAAAGATCCGTAGGTTTCAGAAGTTGCTGAAACGCATCCACCCCACCAGCGAGTCCAAGATCGTCAAGACAAAACAAGAGCTCGTGGTCCTCATACGCTTCCTGGGAAAGGACCGCACCCCCATAAAACGCTGGTGGACAAAGTCGCCGGTAGCCCCCAATCGTTTCAACCCGAAGGCCTCACCCATCGAAGCACACATCAGCGGCCCAGGGTTGCTCCGCGCACTCAAAGCGAGAAGAACGATTCGACAAGGCCCCCGCATGGAAGCCGAAGCCCACCGCCTCTTCCAAAAGCAGTGGGGCAACCTTTTCCAAAAAGCCCAGGCCCTATCCCTCAAGGGCCAGATCTACGGCCAGTGGACCAATCTTGAGCTGACTGTCCACCGAAAAAAGCAGTAACAAGGAAGCATACTGCGGAAACAAACTTTGACGTGACCCTAGTGCCCTGACCGGATGATTGTGATCCTTTGTCGCCGCTTCGCTCTCGTTGGTTGAATATAAGCAGGATATTCGCCCTCCTCACGCCACCACCAGGAACCAAGTTGACTCGCCGACAAAGGATCACAATCATCCGGTCAGGGCACTAGAACCCCTTGTTGATCTTGACCGGTACATGTTTGGCGAGAATCTTAGCGGTATCTGTTTGATCGTTGTTGCCGGACGCTATCCCATAGACGAGTGTGAGTGCGAGATAGAGTTCATCCTCTTTTTTGATGTCTGCCAAGAAATCCTTCCATGGCTTCCATCGTGAACTCAGGTCGTCGCTCCGCCCTTTTGTCTCGAAGCGCAGGGGCGAGTTAGGAGTCGGCCCGCCGAATTCAAAGAAATGTGGGAGTGCATTGCTCCATACTTCTCTAGGCACTTTTTTGCCCTTGCGACGCTTGTAAAGTCGCCAATCAAGCACCGTGAGATTGTCGCTGACAGGCGCCCCCTCACGGGTAACTCCGGAATGGGCCGGTGGACTAAGCTCAATCGAGAGCCGATCACCCTCGAGCACGGCCGTCACGCTTAGATCGGTGGTTGTGAACGGAATGGGCGCCGGTGGGGAAAAGGACGAAAGCAAGTCATATCGAATCTCGTTCAACCGGTTTTCCCGGAGGAGTCTGTCGAGACCGGGTTGGGTCGAGCTGAGTGTGACACAAACCATTGGAAGTCCTGGCACCGCACCATCCGAAACAGACATGAGCTGGTCCGACCATGTCGGATGTTTGGGGTCAGGAACCGAAGGAACCTCATCAATAGAGCGAAATCCATGTAGAACCCAGTGTCTGGCCTCGGGGGCCAAGCGCGCAATAAAGATGTCGTGTTTGTGCTCGTCCAGTACTTTCTCGAGCTTCTTTCGGTCGGTGGGATCAAAATTGAACATGGTGGGATCGTGACTGCAGAGGGTTACGAATGTCTCTTCAGGCTGGAGATCGCGGGCAAAGAAGACCACGGCCTTGCCGTGCTCAAAGGGCAATACGTTCATGCCTGGGCCCTGGGCCCGAACGTTGGCTGATCCTGAATCGCGTTCTGCGCTAAGCAGAAAGCAATCGAACGGGCCTTCGAGCTCAAAACGGGGTCGGATGTCAAGCTCCGTACCACCGGGTTCGAGAATGATTGCCGGGAGCTTCGATAGATTCGGCAGACCGAACAGGCCAGCAACCTCCACCGAATCTCCAGCCGAGAAGAACCTCAACCAATTACCGGTTTCTTCTGGGTCCCGAAACGGATGTCCTGGGCTACCGTTTCCCATGCGTCCTTCCCAAGACCATGGATCACCCGAACTTGGTTTCGAACGATCCATGCAACCCCACAAGAACCCATGGGTCACTACGGGCTGGGTAATAGAAGGGTCTCGACAATAAGACTCGTGGGCTTCCTGCATCGATACCCCGCTTTGGAGTTGTTCAGCGATGACTGAGCCCGCGACGCTTCCTGCGGCGCTTCCTCCGAGTCCCAACCACGCCAGCCATGTTTTGACCGCTGGATCCCTCTTGGCGGCGGCGATTGCACTTTGCCTCCAACCGGTCATGACCGTCGAATCATCGAGCCCCACTTGAGAACAGGGGTCAGAGAACGGTCCGTCCCCAAGAATACACTTGGACCAAACAAGCGGAACCGGCTGAATGCCGTGACCACCGCCCGCATCCAACGTGAGGGTCGGAGCTCCATCCCCATGCCGATGCTCCAGGGTGGCCCCGCGGGCCGAAAGCTCGGGCTGGCAGACCTGCCCCGGCTCTGGCAGGTCCGTGGGATCGAGCAGGTAATTTTCGACGATTTGGTTGGTACACGACGAGGCCTGATACGAAAAAAATTCAGGAGACAAGAAAACGGTTGTGTGGCCGACATGCTCGGATCTGAGGAACACTGCCGAATCCAAGCTTGCGGCGACCCGTTCTGGCCACTCCAGAGGAATTCGCCCATCCATGCTACCGCCGACCACGATGGCCTTCGGGGCACCCGAGGCCGGCAGCTCAAGAGGGATCGGATCGGGCTTCAACGGGAAGTTGGCGCAGTGAAGGGCCAAGAACACCAGATCCGAGAACGGCGGGACATGCGCTTGAAGATCACCCATGAGCGATGCCACATCGTCTACAGTGGGCCGGCCTTTTTGGTCCAGGCACCAGATGTTTTGTTCCCATCTCCACCCAAGCCGATCGGAAGCGGTCGGATCTTGGCTGTACGTCTGGAACAGGTCCAAAAAGCCACCTACGTCGTCGTTGTGGAGTTTTTCGAAGGCTGTCTCCAACCCCCACCACCCCACCGGCTGTCCCTCAGCCCAACTGCCCATCGGCCCTGCATTCACCGCAACCTCAAGGGCATGGAGAAGCTCCGCAAGAGTCAGTTTCCGCTCAAAAAACGGGCCCCCCGTCGTCACTGGCCCCTTCTTAAGCTCCGAGATCAATTCGGTCAGCGCCTCCATCGTGCAGCCCGGCGTCCCCTCACAGCGCTCAAAAAACTGCTCGAGAAGCCGATACACCGCACGAGCTTGCTCACCATGCACATCCAGTAAACTGACTCCCGGATCCATGGGCCCATCCAGCACGAGGGCCCTTATGCGTCGAGCGTGGTCCTCTGCATAGAGCAACGCATCGAGCGAGCCGCGGGAATAAGCCAGAATGCTCATCTCATTGACATCCAAGGCCAAACGAATCTGCTCCATGTCCCGCGCAACGTTCTTGCTTCCGAGGTAAGGCATCAACCGCGAGGCCGAATCACCCGCCAGGCACTGCTCTTGAGATACCACAAAATTGCCGGCTACAACGTTCCAGACAAAGCCATCATCGAAGTCATAGTCAAAGGATCGCCAAAATTCTTCGTTGCTATCACATGCGACGGGGGCGCTTTCACCGACCCCTCGGCGGTCGAAACTCACGATATCAAAGCGCCTCATCATTGAAGGCGGAATTCCCGTGATCTGAGCGAGAGTCAGAACCCGTAAGGTCTCAATACCGCTGTCCCCGGGTCCCCCGGGGAGCAAGAGGAGCACCCCCAAGGGCTTGGCATCATTCGCCGGCCGACGTGCAACCGCGATTGGGATGGTTCCTTTTTCTCGATCGTCGTAGTCAAGCGGAACTTCGACGACACCACATTCTAACCCCCCGCCCAATCCGTCCACCACCTCGCAGGGCGACCACGGTATCGGCTCTGCCGTGAGCAACGTTTCGCCGGCCGGCTGGTCCACCTGGATGATCCCCTGGTTTGCAAGAAACTCGATCCCGTTGAGAAAAGTGCGATCATCGATGGCACCATCCGCCCACCAGCCTGCGTTTTTCTTGACCCAATCGGGAATCGTCTCGGTTGATGTCCCTTGGCCCTCTGGCCTTTCCCCCGAAACGGTTATGATTCCCTCGTCGACCAAGAACTGAATGCCTTGAATAAAAGTGTCTTCGTCGATTTGGCCGGTCGCCCACCACTCTGCATTGTTTTTGATCCAGTCGGGGATAAGCGAGCCCTGGGGAGCAAGACCTCCCTCATCTTCTTCAGCGTGGGCTACTGCCAACGAGCCCGTCCAAGGGGCGTTTCGGGAGACGTAGGTGAAAAACCTCCGCCAAAGAGGCGCCAAAGCCCGAGCAGAACGGAGAGCAAGTGCGGTGTTTGGCTGACTGTTCACCCATCGCATCATCGGCGCCTCGCTCCGAAGGGACGACAAATCGACCTCGTTTGGCGAAAGAAGATAGGCGGCGTAACTCTTGAGGGGCGTTTGTGGAGGTTCGCCGCCATCAAGCGCCTCGTAGACATCGATGAACCAAATGGCCGCGGTACTTGAGGAAAGCAAGGTCGATAGATCTTGAATACGCTGGCTGGAATACGGAAAACCAAAATCGGTGACAAAAGACTGCACACCATCCCAAAGCGCGTTCACTTTTTGGCCAAAAAGCGCTGACCGAGGATGATCGGGCTGGGCCCTGGCGAACCTTTCGAGGCCCAAAATCAGGCCGGTCGTCGCTTCGAGATGGTACGAGGACGCTTGAAGCGCGCTGGGCGCGATGTAGGGATCTCGAAAGGCGTTTTGAAAGTAGTGGGTGCCGTAATAGGTTCTCGATTCGAAAGTCAGGTTCTTGGCGAAATGAAGTTCGGTGTACTCCAGGCACTGCCCGAGACGCCTGACGTACTCCGGGTGGGCCCGAAGCGCGTGGTAGTCAACCGACAAGGAAAGCCAGCTACAATTGTCGATGGCCACGTGCACGCTGGGGGCGAATCCATAGGGCGCCGCGCCTCCAACCAGCTCACCGCCCGTGATCACCCTGCCCAACGAATTTTCATCGAGGGCCGCATCGATGCGCGCGCGATGCTCAGCGTCGATGCCGGCATCATCCCGCGCGCGTCGAAGACCGTCCCGCCAGCCCGCCTCGTCCCAAAGCACCGAAAAAATGGCCGCGCGTAGCGCATCCCTCCAGGACTTTAGACCCTGTACGCCGGTCAACCCGGTGTCTTCACTGTGGGCAATCGCATGGTTCAACACACTGAGCACATCGAGATTGTGTTCGGTGACGACGTTCTGAGCCTGAACCGGCGTCTTGAGCAACGCCAAGTCGCGTTCGCTCAGAACCCGCGGGCCGGTTGCGGATACCGCGGCGTCCGGTGAAGGCAGTCGCTTGATCTCGGGGGGACGCAATGCATTAAACGTCTCATAGCCCAGGGCATCGAGCACACTGTAGTAGGCCCATTCGCCCCCGGCATCTTCCTCAAAGGGCGCCTGGCCAGCTTCGGACCCCGGTCGCCGAATCGATGCTGGGTGGCTTGCGTGTTGGAGGCCAAGAGCGGTCCAGCCCGCGGTCATGAGGGTCACGGTGTGGCCGGTTTTGGGATCGATCACCGCACGGCGGTGTTCTTCAAGCCCACGGATTGCCTGGTGATAGCAGGTTCGAAGTTGTGCCTGCTCCCATCCTTCCAATCGGCGAAACGCCTCGGATACGATGAACGTGCCGAGACCGTGAATCGCCCAGGCGTTGGCACCTGTCACCAGACGGACGTCTTTCCAGGTGTCGTTTTTGGTGTTCCAAGAAAAAGGCCACCCGCGAATGATCTCTTCGCCTTCGAAGCTTCCCCGGCGCGCGTGATCACACAAAAAGCGCGCCAGGCCTTGGGCCCACCCCATCGACTCGATATCGTTCTGCTTTGAAAGCTGAGCGAGGGCGATACCTTGGGTGTAGACCCATACGCGCTCAAAACCTGCGAGATATTCAGAGTCCGAACCAAAACGCTCAACCGGGATCCCCCCGTTCAGGCCTTCTTGCTTGGGTGCATACTCAACCTGGTAGGTCCACGTTCTGTGGGTCGCTTCGTCCACAACGGTGCGAAGCAAAGTGTTTCGCGCATCGACCGCCCGTAGATAGTTTCCCTTCGCGCCACTTGGATAGGCCTCGACGGACATCGACACCGCTTCGATGCCACCGCCTTCATCGACCCCGCGAACGGTGATGGTCGACTCAGTGTCATCCACCACCGAATAGAGCGTAGCTTGTCCGTGCTCAAGCTGAACCACCGATTGAAACGCAGCCCCGCCGCGGTGTCCGGTTCCGGATTGAAAGTGGCCCGAATCTGTGCGCCCCGACGCCGCAGAACCTCCGTGACCTGATCCGGTCGTGGTTTCCACCCGCACTCCGCCCTGCACATTGACCCGCATGTCGTACTCGTTCACGGCGGTCACCGTAAACCTGATGCTCTCCCCCACGGCGACCTTGTCCTCGTGGGAGATATCGTAGCGTTGAGCTTCAGCCACACGGGACGCGCGGCTGGTCAGAATCCGTTCGCCCGGAACCCCTCCTCTCACTTTGTCTTCACCCGTCCAGGTCACGACAAACAGATCTCCCTCAGCCGCGAGTGCGGGTGTACCCAAAGGATCGTTTGAGGCGAAACTCATGTCGCCTGCGGTGGCTCGAAGACTCGGGGCACTCACGCTGGTACTGACCCAGGTTTGGAGGTCACGGCTGCGTGCAATCTGAACTTCAGCAGGGAGCGCGCCACGATCCGCGGCGTAAAACGCCACGCCGACCTCACCGTCGGCAGTCACAGAGAGATCAGGCGCATAGCCGTAGCCCACGGGAATGGGATCGGACCAGTGAAGTCCACCATCATCAGAGCCCCGGACGACAATGTGGCGGTCGCTTGAACCACGATGGTCGTCGTGCGGCTCCGGTTCGGCCCCCGACCAGCGCTCGTACGCAACCACCAAGGCACCCGACGGCGTTGAGACAAGCGCTGGATTCGACGTTCCGCCGCCATTCAGACCCCGGTCCGCATCCAGCACCACCGAGAATCGCCAATTTTGAAGGCGACCGTCCTTCCAGAGGCCTTGGCGCCATCCGCCCTCAACGGACTGCTCCCGTTCGGACCAAGTCAACAAACCGCGCTCGATGGGCCACGTGGGAATCTCGACCCGGGCCTTCTTGGGCGCCGCCCAAGCCCCGGCAACGAGGGGGCGTTGGGCCACACGAATCTGGTCCTGCTCATGCCAGGTTCCGTCGTGCGCGTAGAAATACCAAGCGCGGCTGCGAGTCACATCGAGATCCATCGGCGGTGCGTGTTTGGCGCCGGATCGAGGCTGCCAAACTTGCATAAAGCCTTCTTGGTATCGGCGCGTTCCATCCAGATAGCATTCGTTGGGAGCCGGGGGCACCACCGAAGCGTAGTCGCCACGCCAATCTGGATTGGGGACCGGGCGATTGTCCCACATTCGGTCTTGCCAGGCGACGATGCTCACTTTTTCGTGATCGATTTCAAGCGCGGGGTCGTACACCCAAGCTTCCTCGGTGCGGTAGAGGTACGGCCCAAAGGGCTGGCCCGTCTCGGGATTGATCTCAAGCGCGTAGCTATACCGCTCCCGGGAAAATCCACAGCCACATGGAGACGGTGTGTTGCAGCCTTCCTCGTAAAAATGAAGGTAATCGACAACGATTTCGTTCCTGTCACGTACCTGAGCGTCAAAGACGTTTTCAGGCTCTCCTTCTAGGCCTTTTAGGTAGTACACCTTGCTTGCCTCGCCCCAAACCAGATGGACCTGGCCAAAGCGATCGTAACCCACGTCAATGCCACGCTTCCATGCTTGATTGCCACGCACCAGCGCAGGCTCCGAAAAGTGTGCGCCCGCCGACTCGCTCTTTGAAATCCAAAGCTCCTGCTGACCGCTGGCTTCATTCTCTTGCACCCAGACAACGATCGCCTTCTGTCCTCGCGCCGCAACCTGAAGGCCCGTGATCATCCAATCTCTGGTCAACGCAACGAGCGTTTGCGGCGCGTCAAAACTGTCCTCCTTGGCAGCCTTCTCGCTTCGTCGGTAAAAAAGCTCTGCGCCACCGGCCTCACCCTTTTTCACCACGTAGACCGAATGGGCCCGCGCACCTTCGCCTCGAGCCGACAGGGCGACTTTCTGCGGACCCACCTGACCCTCGACTCGGCCCAAGACGCTCGGCGCCTCGAAATCGCCGGGCGCAGCGGCCGGCGCGACGGTCTGAAAGTCAAGAACCACGACATTGGATGGTGGCGATTCCAGGGCGTTGCCACTGGCGTCTTTGACCACAGCGGTGACGTAGTACCGATATGCCCTTTCCTTCTTGGGTACGGCATCCTCATGCTGAGGCCGGTCGACTTCGGCGACCACCGCCCCATCACGGTAAACGCGGTACTGCCTTCCACCCTCAGAAGCGGTGCTATCACCACCAAAACCCGATGGTTCGGTCCAAGCCAACAACGCAGCCATCCCACTGGGGGCAGCCATCAAACGCGAAGGCGCCCAAGAAGTTTCGCGACCCGCGTCCGTCGCTTGCGCCAGCCGTTCCAAGGGAGCACCCAAGCGCCCTACATGGCCCCAATAGCCAAAACCCTGTCGGAGAGTCTCGCCCAACGGCACCGGCGTATACCTTTGGGCTTTCGCATCCCATCGATAAAGATGATCGATAGTCGTATCTGCATGGTGGGCGTCTTCAGCCACCTGGATAAAGTTCCAGCCAGAATCGATTGGACCTGAATGTGCCGCGCCCGGGAACGGAAGCTCCAGGCTTTGTTCGGCGTACACCCAAATGCCTCCCTCGCCCGTGAAGGACACGAGCTCCACAAGCCCGTCCGTCGCCGCTACCCCCGAGGCGTGGGCACCCCACAATGAAAGGCCCCGTGACTTCCATGACTGAAAAACTGTACCGTCCTCGTCAAGGGGCATGGCAACCAAATTCCAACCGGGTGCGACGCGGATAGAAACTGGAGCACCGTCTGCAGGGAGGCCTACTCCAACCAGCGTGGCACAAAAGAAAGCACTCAGCCCAACACGGAAGCTCCTCGAGAATCCGCCAAGACGACTGGGTTGAGGACAACGCCTGGCGGGCGCGGGACCCAGACCAACTTCCGCATGTGAGACCGCTGCCTCTGCCCATGGATGGGCCAAGTTCACTTCGGACCGGGACCCGTAAAACCGCCCCCGTACTCCACTTGACCCGAAATCTGTACTAAAAGTGACACGAAATACCTTTTCAAGGACTGTCGCCATGAGCCCTCCCCGGAGGCACCCTCCCTCGCCGCCCCGTCAAATGCAACTCAATTTAGATTCAAGGCTTCGCTCAAAACCTTGCGTTAAAATGAGCCCAAAAAACCAAACGCGCAACGAGCGTTTAGCCATTTGGGTCACACCGTTGAGCACGCGAACCGTCTGCCCGTGCTAGAGCGGCCCCTTAGTCTCACGGCCCAGTGACGTCCTCCTCCACCAAAGCCGAGGGCTTCAGGATAGGGGGGCCGTCCAAAGCGGCTGTCCGAATGAACGAACAGCGATACTCGCAAAACTCATAAATGCCTCGGTTCGGTTTGCCCAAACAGCCGACCACGACCACGACCACGACCACGTAGACGTTGGGGTGGACGTGGACGAAAGCTCTTTCCCAGATTTCCGTCTCCGAGAGGACCGAACGACTCCCCGAAATGTCAAACTCAGGGTGCCTCCCCCGCAGAGCCTCGCAAAGCCGGGGGGGCTCCAACGGGTCACCAGCGTAGCATACGGATGGAACCCGTGACTTGCTGTGAACAGAGGGCAACGGATGGGCCAGTCACTTCGGACCGGACCCCCGAATGGGCGGTGACTAAAGCTACGCGCACAGACAGCCCGTAGTATATCGAAGTGATGCGAAGGATTAATCTTCCGACAACGGCATGATCGTGCCCATATTCAACCACCGCTGGTATTCCTCTTTGAGGAGACTTTCATCGATCTCAAGTCCCCTGGCCTTGGCACGGAGAAGGCGAATCAAGATGACATCGTCGCTCTCTAACCCCAAGTCGAAATATGGGGGCGGGGTATAAAGAGGGTCTTGCAATAGGTTGAGAATCGGCTTCAATTTCGTCACGGCAGTATTGTAGTCGCGGATCTCTTGATCGTAAGACTTCTTGTGGTTTTTCCACTCGACCAGTTGACGGAGGATCAAAACGAGTCCGGGAGGCAAAGGGCTGGAGGGGTCCCACGACGCCAATAGGTTTTCGGCACTGGCCCACAAGTTGACTACCTCGTCCGTTGACAGCGCCTTGGCCCACGATTGTTCAAGTCCTTCTCGCACATTCTGTATGTGGCGAATTCGGGTCTGGGCCTCTTTGTTTAGCTCCAAGCGTTCTGTGGGCGATAGGCCCGGCTTTGCTATCTGCTCATCCTGATACGGAGGGGGCACTTCTGCAATATCGAGGAGCCATTCCAGCGTCTCTTCGATAAGCGGACCGTCCTCGAGAAAAATGACGTAATCGAAGAGAATGTTCGTCGTCAAAGCACGAACGGGACCAAGCACCGACGAGAAAGAATCGATGGAAAGATCATCCTTTCCGCCAGGAAAGATGCGCTTGGTGTTCTTCCAGACACTCGACGCCACTCCCACCCGCCTCAGGAGCCGCTCCGTGTTCGTCCAGGCGGCCGGCATTTTTCCCACATCGTGAAGAAAGCCCTGATCACTCGCCACCATCGACTCAAGTTCAGCGGAGTCCAAGAGGGCCTGCTCAAGTACACTCACGTTTCGCTCTTTGAGGTACTGCAGACTCGCTTCTGAAGTGCGAAGGTAACGCAGGTATTGAAGGGTCTCCACCACCGACACCAGACCTTCCGGATAAGGCTCGGGTACAAACCCCTCGAGGATGCTGAGATGAAAATGACGCGCGGACCCGTAGAGCTTGTCGAGCTCAGATTCGACAAGCGACGCGGTCTCGGTCGCTTTCTTGAGACCCTCACTGTTGAGATCAACCCGCGCCTCCAGCAAACGTAGGGCCTCGGCAATGTCATTACGAAGAGACTGCGTCTGCTCGAGAAACCGTTTCTGTATGGAGGGTTGAACCTGGTGCCGCTCGGGCAGATGAGGCTCCGCCGCTTGAATGGCGATTCCCAGCGGCGTGAAAATCATATCGAGTACCTTTTCCGCATCTTGGAGGCGCTCTTTGAGTGGTCCCGTATCGATGCGGCCTCCGGCCAAGAACATGTTGCCGGTGGGATCGGTGTTGGGCTCGGGGTCAATCTCTTGCTTGTTTTCAGGCTGAAACCCCTGCGTGGGCGTTTCTTTGATCCTATCTCCGAGCTCCTGAGGAGCGTCTTCAGCCCAAGAGAAAATAAGAACCTTCTTGAGCGGGACGCCTGCCGCATCCTGTCCTTGGTAGACCAACCTGGCTTCCTGCGCAGTGACCACCTTAAACTCTGAATCGACGCCTAAGGAGATCGACTGGGTCATGTACTGGTCGAGGGTTCCCTCCAGATTGAGCGCGTCGAGGGTTCCCTCCAGATTGGGCACGTCCACCGTGAGGGACTGAAAATGAGGCGCACCCAGGACGTCTTGCACTCTCTTGCGAAAAGTTGGAAACGCTTGGAGGCCAATAGGCATGTCTGGGAGGGAAGCCATGATCGCTTCCGCGTCGAGTCCCGTGCTATTTTCCTTGATGGTTGGGGGGATAGAAGCAGGGTGTTCTTCTCGAAGCTTCAGGTCAATCTCGGTTTCATGGTGCGATCGAACCCAATCCTGATCGTATGAAGAGGCAAGCGATCGCCACAAATCCTGCTGCTCCTTTGACAGCGAACGATAGTTCTTGAGTACCGCTTCCGTCCCGTGGCCGGGAATCACGCCTGGCTGCCAGTAGGCAATCTCGATCTTCTTCCCCTGGCCCACATCAATGCTCACTTCCTTTGACAAGGAGAACACGTAGGGAGGGTAGGCCACATGGTAAGGGGCCACATTCTTCACCGTGAATCGGTATCGGCCATCCGCCGTCTTCGGAAGCGAACCGTCTTGGTCGAGTTGGTTACGAATCCAACGAGGAAAATCGCTCTCAAAAAATAGTCTTTGGGCTGTAAGGTCGTTGGCGGGCATCGCGGGCCAATGGATGGGCGTTTTTCGATCGCTTTCGTTCGTAATCAACCGACCAGCAACCACCGAATAGCCTTGCGTCCGACCAAAGCGGATATTGTCTTCTTTCAGCCCGGCAGTCGCCGTCCGTTCTCCGGCAAGAAGCAACGCGTCCTTTCCCTCCTTGCTGGCCGTCGCGTCCCAGGCATTCTTCATGGCCGTGGGTAGCTGGGAGAAATTTTCCACCAACTCCGCATCCGTGTTCCCGAGCAGCACCCAGCCCCCATCTTTGTATTTGAGAACTTCTGAAGAAGGTTTGGTTTCGACCTTCCAGAGAATCGTCACGTAGTCCGCGTCCCCTACATCCATCTGGAAGCGGTAGTTGAGCAGAATGCTTTTCATTGTCTTGGGATGGACAATCTCTTCCACCACCCGGTGCCGAGTCTCACCCGGCTCGAAACCCCGTGCTTTTAGGCCTTCGGCCAAACGCTTCTCGAGCGCTTTGGCCCCCTGGAGAAAAGAACTGGTTTGGGCCGGGTCAAGCGGCATGGTACCAGGGTTGATCCAATCGATATCCGCGGAGTCCAAAGAATGTTCTACACGAGGGTGAACCGAAGATGGCAGCGATAAGCTTAAAGATTCAGCACCCGCGGCGCCGGTCGATGCCAGCGTTTCCTTTCGCTTCTCCTTGTGTTCATGCCTAAGCCATTCGTATATGGCATTCGATACCCGTTGGCGCTCTTGTTTTGATGCGCCTTTTTGCCACACATCCAGGTTATTGATGTTCAGTCCGTCATGGTTTTGGACCACCTCCCACCAGTCTTCGCCCGGGATCACGGTCGGATCGAGCGTCCACAAATAACTGACGGTCGACCCACTTTGAAACTCCGTCATCCATTCGAAGGCGGTCACAATCCGGTTTTTTGGGTCCTCGATTTTCCAGCCGTCGAGGATACGACCAGCCGATGATTTGATCGACCGCCCGCGTTCGAGTTTTTCTTTGGCCACCTTGGCAACTTGGGCGAAAAATGTCGTCTGATCGGGACCATGGAGCGGCATCATCGGCCATTGAATTCGAGTGAACGCCTCATAGTCCACAGCCTCCGGCATCTCCAGGCGGTCGAAATCCACATTCTCACTCACGGGAACAAAGGGGAAAGGTTCGTCCAGCCCACGGGCGACCCGACTGTGTTTAAAAGCGGTCCAGTTCAACTCAGAAGGCGTGTCTCCTGGGGCCCCAGGGTTCTGCGAGGTGTCATCACCGGTGCTTGAGCCATCCGACGCCGAAAAGAAGGGCTCTTGCCGCCGACCTCCGTAGATACCGGGCCCATCCGCCTTGGGCCCCACGCCAAATCTTGGGAAACCGCCCCTGCCCGCACCAAATTTCTCGGCTCCTGGCACGTTGAACGCACCGCGAATCGCAAGCTCGAGCAAGTGGAGCCAGCCCTCTCGCATTCCGTCTGAGAAGCCATCGGCGCGCGGCGCCAAAAGCTGCCAAAGCTTGTGGCTATGAACAAAGTCTTGAATGATCTCGGACGCGGGCCGCGTGCTTCGAAGCCGAAAAACCGGCCACAGAGCGTCTTTTTGGGGGTTCAAAACGCCGATGTTCCCAAGGGGGGACTCCATGCCCCACCAGTCCATCTTGATGAAATATAGACCATCCTCTTCGAAAGAAACCGGAGCCTGGGTCAAGGGATTCTCGATGTGAGGGTCCTTGGGATAAATGCTCACTTCCCTTCGAATGTCATCCTCCGGCCGAAAATAAGCCGCGGTCGGTTGCGATACCACGTGCTTGGCCTCGACCACGCCCACCTCTTCCCAAAACTCCGGCGACGGTAGACGCGGACCAGCCAATATCGTTTCGAGGCTGGCGTCCACCTCTGCGCCGCCAAGAAAGGCAACCGCTTCGACACCGGCAAGGAGCGGTATCGACAGCAGCGGTGAAAATCCGCTCATATCATCTAGAGACTTTTCTAGGCTCTGACCGAACTTGGAGACAAGTTTGCCACGGGCCAGCAGCAAAAGCCGACCAAACTCTACGGTGCCCTCCCGTTCTTCCCCTGCACCGCTTAAAGCCAACTCTTCGGTCAAACGAGAAATCGCAAGCAACACATTGTCGAGTGACGGTGCGGCAACCGAAACCGTGAGAACGTCGGTGGACGAGGGCAAAAGCTGGATCAGGGGATCAGGCTGGAGGTGAAGCGATTTTTGCCAAAACACGCGTTCTTCATCGTCCAGCGCAAGACCATCGAAAAGGGTTTGTAGGCCTGGTGAAGAAATGACTCCAGTGCGCAAAGAACGATGCACCGACGTCTGCCACCGGGCTTGGGCTTCATTTGAAACGCCAGCCATCTTGCCGAAGACAAACAAGCGCCCGTCCGCCAAAACGTTGATGCGGCGGCGCAAGAACGACACATTCACTGCGTGTTCCGACTCCAAGGGGAAGGCGGGCGCAGCTTGGGGGCGGTTATGAAGCATGTATTGAACGCCGCCCTCAAAGACGCCGGAGCGTGCGATTCTGAACTCAACCGCCTCACGCGACCAGTACACCGGGGATGCAGGATTAAAAGCTTCGATGACGTCGAGCCCCGCAAGCTCGTAGAAGATCTTCGAAGGGGCATGGTCGTCCGACGAAAGCGCATCTGCGCCCGCATCCCGAAGGGCATCCTCGATGGCCGTTTGCTTTCGTCTCCGGATGGCTTCGCGGACTTCGCCCAGCGAAGCCTGGGCCGGCACCGCGACGCTTGGTCGGCCCCGATACGCATCAAAGCTGGTCGGACCCGAGCCGAACCCATATACGCTGTCGCTTCCAAGGCGCAAACGAGCCGGCGACGCATCAAAACCACGGCCCAAAGACTCGAAAAGCACATCTTGGCCGAACTCAGAACGGGTCCGCGCCGGGCCAAACTCAAACGCAGCGACCCAAGCAGAGCCCTCGAGGCCCCCCCGGCTTTCAAAGAGGCGAGCGATGCTTTGCCTGACCAACCGGCAGTCCATGCCAAAGTAATCCTCAAGGCTCACAAACGCACGACGAAGCCATGCGCCCGGTTCGCACAATCCATCGCTGAGTTCGTACCCAACCAGACGAGCACTGTCATCAAACGACATGGCCGCGTGCTGAAGAAGGCGATCGTGGGCCCACCGAACGCGAAGAATCTCGCTGACGATGGCGTCGAAGCGATACGGCTTAAACTCGGAAGCCAGCAGTGTGGAAACCAAATCAAGGGCCCGACTTGCCAAACGCTTTTCGACAAGCCCCAACGACGACGGTTCGGGCTCCAGTGCCAAGGCCTCGCGCGGAGCCTCTGGAACCAGCCGAGGTGCAAACGCCCCGAGCACCCCCCGCGGACGGTTCAGCAAGAGAAAAGCCGCATGATCTGCTAAGCTGTCGTCAGCCCCAGAATCTGTAGCCATCTTTAGGAACGCCATCTCGTCCTGACGCGGATCTACCGCGGCGATGGCTCGGCGCCCGAAAAGCACCCAAGGGAAGCTCCGCTCAAGCTGAGGACTGGCGTCCTGTACTTGCACCGCAGCATCGATGATATGAAGGGCTGCGTCTATGCGACCCCGGTGTGCAAAAAACAGAGCGCACCGCCCGTAGTCATCGGCATGGGTCGACGCCCAATACGGCTCACCCTCGATAGCCAAACGCGCCGGCGGGCGGTTGTCCCTCAGACCGCACAGCGAAAAAAGGCGCTCCTGGAGAACACCCAAACGTGTGCGGGCCTCTCGTTCGGCAAAACCGTCAGCCATGCGCGCCCAACGCTCGAGCGCAAAGTAAAACATGATGTTGTCACTTAGGCTTGCAAACGCTTGCTCCGGAATTCCGCGAGATGCTATCCAGGTGGCAAGGCCGTGGGGGTCGGTTTCACTGCTTCGGGCAAGGCCGGCCAGCTGTCCCTCATTTCCCTCGACATGATGCGCAAACAGGGTCTCGAAGCCCAAAGACACAACCGATACAATCTCTTCTTTGAGCGGTGTCGACAAAGAAGCGTCCACGTAAGACGCCAAAGCGTATAGCGCCCACATCGACGTCTCTACGTCGCGGACTGCATCTACGGGCTGGCCGTTTGAACCCCACGCTCGGTACGGAAACTCAAGCCGCGAGTCCTCACCCTCGGTGTACTTCACCGCGGTGGACAGCAAGCCCTTGGCCCAAGCGCTGGCCAAAGCTGGTTTTTCGTAGACCACGGCTGCCAGAAGCGCCAGCGCCTGGTCCTTGATCAATACGTGAGGTTTTTGCTCCTCGCCGGGCTGCACGAGCAAAGCGGCGTCGGCCTCCGCATCTCCGTCGGCCCGCTTCACAAAAAGGGCCTCGACCGCGGCTCTTTTGCGATCCGAAACGCCGGTGCCCTCGAAGCCCTCGAAGTACGGCCTCAGGGGCCGGTCCAGGTCGCGGTCGGCCAGCGCAAAGGCCTCATGCACATCAATAAACCACAACGCCGCGGTGCTCGAGGAAAGCTGGGTGGACAAATCTTGGATCCGCTGGCTCGAGTACGCAAAGCCGTAGTCTCGCACAAATGCCTGTGCGCCCGCCCAAAGCGCGCGGGCTTCAACGGCAAAAACGGGCGAACGCGGATGCTCGGGATGCGCTTCAGAGAAACGAAGAAGGCCAGCGATCAGGCCCATCGTGGCTTCCAAGTGATAGGACGACTCCTGAAGTTCGCTGGGCGCGATATACGGGTCGCGAAACGCGTTTTGGAAGTAGTGGGTCCCACGATAAGTCTTTTCAGGGGGACAGCTGTTCGTCTTTGCGTCGCAGAGTTTCGGACCAAAACGCAGGTCTTTAACGTATTGAAGTATGGTGTACTCCAAACACTGTCCAAGGCGCGCTGTGGCCGTCGAAGGGTCCTCCGCTGGCATCGTAGGGAGTGACGCGTAGTCCACCGAAAGAGAAAGCCAACTACAATTGTCGATGGCCGAATGAAGACTGGGGCGCAATGTGTACCGATTCTCTGAATCAGAAATAAGCTCTCCGCCAGTAATAATTCGGGAAAGGTCTTTGTGCTCGAGCGCCAAAGCCATTCGGTCTTTGCGATGCTCAAGGTGTGCTTGCTGCGACTTCGTTCGCGCCACGCCAGAACGAAGCGAGGCATCGATTTCGTCGAGCTCTTGTCTAAACTCTTCTTTCCATCCTTCCGTATCCAAGAGCACCGAGAAGATGCCGCCTCGGAGGCGATCCCGCCATTCCTTCAGCTCCTCGAGCTTCGCTTCGGAAAGAAAGGACAGTTCATCTCTATGCCCGAGCGCGTGGTTGAGTACACTCAAGACATCGAGGTTATGTTCGGTCACCGTGTTTTGGGCGGGAACCCGGCGCCTGAGAGCTGTCCAATGCGACGCTTGGTCAAGGGCTTTTTTTTGCCAGGACGGGTCATTTTTAGTCAATGACGGGCAAGGCGTGACCCCATCGCTTTTGCATGTCCAGACGTCGGTCTCGCGAAATTCATCGTAACCGATGGCATCGAGGACGCTGTAGTATGCCCAGGTTTCATGGGGGTCTTTGGTCAAAGCCTCGCCCTTTTGGGTCTGAATGACCCAAGGCGCACCGGCGTGCTGAAGCCCTTCTGTTGTCCATCCGGCCGTCATGAGGACCACATCTGTGCCTCGGACACTGAGGGGTCTGCGATGACGTTTCAAACCCCGAAGTCCCTCCATGTAACACCCGGGGAGCGCCTTTTTGTCGTCGCCGTCCGGCATAGACCGATACGCTTTTGAAGCCAAAAACACCCCAAGCCCCTGCACAACCCATGCGTTGGCTCCCGTAACCAGCCGCGCATCTTTCCAATCGTCATCGCGGGTATTCCAAGAAAACGGCCACCCGAGAATCTCACCACTCGGATCTCGGACCGCCTTTTGACAAAGGTACCGAGCCATCCCTCGTGCCTTAAGCAGATCTTCTTCTTTTTCGCCGCGAGCCAGTTGGGCCAGCGCAATGCCTTGCGTGTAGGCCCATACACGCTCAAACTTGGCCAAGAATCTCGAGTCACTCGCCAGACCCGCGTTGTCGGACTCCTGAGAGGTCTGCTCTACGACGCTCGGCGTATATTCCACCTGATAATAAAAACGCGGTTCCGGGCCCTCACCCAAACCTGGTTTCAGGAGGCCATCACGAAACGCAAGCGCACGGTAGAGGTTGCCACTGGCGTTGCCCGACACCAACATCGTTTCATATCCAACCCAATCTTGGTCCGAGGCGCTTTCATAGGCCAAAGCAAGATCCACCGAGGATAGCCCCGGAGTGGCCAAACCAGCCCATGGCGGAGGGGCGACGGTGCGCTCGACGCTGCTGACCCAGGTCACCTGCCCATCCTGGAGCGATAGTCCGAGACTCTCCCCGCCCGAAACCGGACCGTAGGCGCGACCATCCGCGGAAGCACCGGAGGCGCCCATCATCCGCACTTCGCCCCCATGGCCTACCCGCATATGGTACTTGTTTTGGGCCTCGACGGTGATGGCCGCACTCTGTTGTAAAGCCACGCCTTCTGGGGCGATGACGTCGAGGTGAGAAAACGCCTCCAGGCGTGATGAACGTGAAACGACGATACGATCTCGGTCCCCAGGCCCCTGCGCTCTACGAACCCACGCCGCGAAAAAGAGCGCCCCTTCGGCCGACAATGAAGGTACGCGAGACAACCCATCAGCGCCGGTTCCGTGATTTGTGGGATGCATCTTCGCCGGAGTCTCGGTGCTGAGCAAGAAGGACTCCCGAAGAGCGTCTCCTTGCACGTATTGTAGAGCCTGGATCCCCCCGGAATCCTCGCCGGAGGGGGCATAGAACACCACGGCGGTCTCCTGGCCTGAAGCCACCGCCAACTGAGGCAGATAGCCCCGGGCAACCACGCGTGAGGGCGACCAGCTGAGGCCTCCATCTTCCGAAAACGCTAAGTGGATGGGGTTTTGGTCGGGTTGGTTGGGATTCTCGGAGGAACCCTTCTCAAACGCGGCAACCATGGTCCCGTCGGGCGAGGTGTAGACTTTCGGGTGTGATGGTCGATTCTCGAAGGCGCCCTCAAAACCATCCGCAACCAAAGAAATGCGAAAACGCTGCTCGGTATCATTCTTCCAGGCTCCTATCCGAAAACCTGCGTCCTCGTGCGCTTCTCGGCCAGATACCGTTCGAACCACCGGTTGCGACCACGCTCCCGGCCTTAGGGGGCGTTGGGCAATTTTAATCTGGTCTTGGTGATGCCAGGTTCCCTGATACAAGTATTGAACCCGAAAACCTAGGCCGTCCCACAACAGATCGTCACCCACCTCGTAAGCCTGTTTCCACACGGCCTTCCAACCCAGCACCAACTTGGTCGGGCGCAGTCGTTCTACAACTTTGTCGCTGTACCTCGGGTTCGTCAGCATCGACGCCCACGCGGGATTTGGGACCAGGTGGTTGTCCCACATCTTGGTTTGGCGGGCGATGATCGTCACTTTGTCGTCATCTACGTGAAGTGAAGGCTCAAGCATGTAGTTCTGCTCGGTGCGGTAGGTATAAGGGCCCAAGGGGCGCCCACCATCCTTGGGATTCGGTTCCTCGCTCAGAGGATAAAACTCCTCACACCAACACGATGGACAGGCACATCCTTCTTTGGCATCGGGCTCGTACTGAGCCATGTATGGAACAAAGCCGGTCGTCGGCATACGTTTTCTTTCGTCGAACACGTTGACCGGCTCCCCGTCGACGCCTTTTTGGTAATACACCTTGTGGGACTCGCCATAGACCAGGTGCAGCCCGCCATCACCATCATAGGCAACATCGAGATTGCGTTTCCAAAGCGGGCTTTCGTGAATCGTACGCGTGTCGCCGAAGGTTTGACCACCATCCCGACTTTCGCGTCCATAAACCCGGCTGCGTGTTTCCGCCGTCGGAGCAGAATCACGCTCCAGCCAAGCGACAAACACCATCGCATTCTTGGCCGCAAGCGCGAGTTCGGCCACTTTCACAGACGGCGGAACCGCACGCAAGGACAGCGGGGCTCCAAAGGTGTTGGCCCTTCCCGCTTTGGGACTGCCAATCATTCGAATCTCCTCGGTTCCATCTGGGTTGTTCACCACGTAGGCCACGTGGGCATGAACTTGCTCACCCTTTCGAGATAGCGCGGTCTTTGGAAACGAGGCGTCAAGCACGCCATCGGTCACAGGGGACGGCACCTCAAACGCGCCGGGCACAGGGCCGGGCCCCGGCTCAAGGACCTGGATCTTGACGGGGGTGGAGAACTCGGATTCCAAGCCTTGGCCGCCCCCGAAGGAAACCAGGGCCGTCACCGCGTAGTGGTAGGATTGTTTCCTGGCCGGGAGCTCCTCTTGGTAAGAAAGCTCGCCCACGGTCTCAACCGGTTGACCGTCGCGATAGATTCGATAAGTCACGGGGACCAAAGGGCTCAACAAAGAACCGTTCTCGAAAAGAGAAGGCGCCCTCCACCAAAGGCGTATGGTTTTTTTCGCCGCACTTAAGGAGAGATGACTCGGTGCCTGGGGGCGCATAAGGTCCCCATCCCGCAAGTCATCAAAGCACCCGTTGACTGAAAGACAGGTCCCAGTCAGTGGTGGTGCTCTCGCGGCCAAAAAATATCCCCAGTAGCCCTCACCCACTTGGAGGGTAGTCCCGGCCGAAACAGAAACGTATGCCTGGGCTGCACGATCCCATCTTAGCAGTCGATCGATGTTCGAATCCGCATACAGTTGAGGTCGAACAACGGCATAAAAATACCAACCTTCACCAGACACAACGGGAAGAGCCTCGTCGGATGGAATCGGGGTCTTTGCGATGGAAATTTCGAGCGGGCGCGCGCTCCAAATCCAGTACCCACCATCTGGTCCAGCCTCGAGCTCTAAACTGCTGAGGGGCTGAAGCGGAACCCTCTCGTCGGGTTTCGCGGGAGATGTAGCCCGCCAGACCCGAAGGTCGGACGACTGGGCCATTCCCTTGAGCACTCGAAGGTCCTCAGATGACAGGCGGGTCAGATTCCAGCCTGGTTCGAGCCGCTGAGATTGTTCAACAGGCCCGGCGTAGACCGGAACCGTCGACAACATCCAAGCAATCAGCCACCCATACGAAGCCCCATTCGGCATCAGATCCCCCATTCAGTCACTTTACAAGCGTGCAAGCGCTACGACCGCAGCCCCAATTGACTTGGAAGCCATATCGCGGCACACGCAACCCGTTCCAAGGCCATGTGTCAACGCACTTTTTCTCGAAACTTCCGCAACCTAAGGGCCAGAGGTGAACCGCCGCAACCGCGCACAAGCCAAACCGTGCGCCAGAATGGCGAAAAACGTCGCCCTTTGGACCGCAAAACACGCGCCCAGCACCCTCGCGCCAGCCCGGAAGGGCAACCTCGCTGACAAGACCACCCCACGCCAGAGAAAGCGCTCCCTCTAAAACACAAAAAAGACTGAACAAATGAGCCCCTCGGGCCAGCCGGTCATCGCAATGCCTTACCAACCTTCTCAGGGCGAGAACGCGGGTGCGCTAGCGCAAGACACGGTTGCGCAGAGACGAAGTGACCGTGGCCCGGGTCTTGAGGGCGTCGACGCGGGCGGCGTACTTGGTGCGTTCCTCGGAAGTTTCCGCACCTTGGCTGAGGAACGTGAGGGCGTTGAGTTCGATGCGCTCCAGGACCCCAGCGGTGGGGATGCAGGCTTTGGAGACATCGGTGCTGTAGGGCGCTGTGCTTTTAGTCGCCTTGAGAGACCGAAGCCGGGCGCGAAAACTGTCGATCTCCCGAAGACAGCTCACCAGATCTTTGATGCCCTGCTGGTTGGCGCCCAAAAACTCTGGGAGCATGAGAAAAATACGACCGCTCCAAAGCAAGATGCGCGCTCGGGCGACTTCATCATCTGTCTGTTCACTTCGGACGTGGTCGAAGGCCGCAAAGGCACGTGCAAGGTAGCCGATGAGTTCGGCGCTCGATTCAATTCGTGAGAAGTGATCTCGCACGTGAATGATCAAGGCTGCTCCCCAAAGAACTTCGAGATCGCTGCTCGACTTTTCTTGCTCATCGCGCAGGCGGCGAATCAAACGTAGAGCTTCGTCATGGCGATCGCCCAAGAGAAGGGCCTCAGCGTATAACACCCGAACCTTGAAATCGCTTCGGATCCCGTCGAGGGCGCGTTCGTACCATTCGGATGCGGCCAGCGCATCACCCATGGCCACAAGATGCTCCAAAAACCGCCGTGCCACGGTCAAATTATCAGGGTCACTGCGCCATTCCTGCTCCAAAGCTTTTCGGTCTTCCAGCTCGCCGAGTTGTGCTCGAATTTCCGGCTCCAACTGGACAAAGACGGGCGTCGCCAGGTCTGCTATTGTGCTCTCGATGGCCGGAAGCATCGCTTCCACTTCCTCTCGAAGCCGACGCGTTCGCGAAACGGCCAGGTAACTTCCGACCGTTCCTCTCCCGCCCTGCAGCATCTCAAGTGCCTGACCTGGTTTTCCCGCGCTAAGAACCCGATCAAAGAAATGAGACAACTCGGCCTGAACCAACTCCGAAACGTGCTTTTCTACGATACGAAACCGCTCGAGCACCAAGTCTTGTCCTTCGGGACCAGACTCGAGCTCCGCCCTTCGAATGATCCGCGCAACCCGAAGGTCCTCAAACCCGAACCGGCTTCTGCGCCCTACCCGAACCGGCCTCAGGATGCCCGCCTCCTCGTAGCGGGAAATGCGTTCTTCGGGCAGCTGAGTCCGCTGTGCGACCTCTTTTCTTGAAAGAGACCCGACCTCTTTGCCGCTGTACCCGAGTAGATCCGCCGCCAAATCGAGCTGATGGACGGAGACCCCAAGGTGACCCTCTTGAAGCACACGCTTGATGGCATGAAGAGGCAGGTAACTTTCGGTGCGCAAACGCTTGATAAGTTTCAGCTGCTCCAAATGACCTTCGTCGTAAACGCCGTCGCTCTGGCTACACTTTTTAGGCTTTCGCAAGAGCCCCTCACGCACGTAAAAGTGAATGGTCTCCTTTGAAGTCGCAGCCCTCCGAGCGAGCTCTGCGATACCCATGCTTCGAGGTTCCTGAGGCATCCTACGCATACTTACCGAAGTGCGTCGCCGGAGTGTACCCAAGATCGTTTTTCCTGTGGCGTGGTTTGGACACGGCTTCCTACAATGCACCTGAAAAGCCATCTTTGACTACGGGGAAAAGGCTATTTCCCCGCAAAGCCCCCCCAAAAACGCCCCCCAAACGTTGGACGCCAAGGTTCGCTGTCCGTCTTATCCCCTGGTGAACGCTCGACAAAACAACGCCCCCCAGGACCGACCGCAAGGGTATTCGAGTTAGGCCCTCCAAACCCCAACTGGATGTGCGCGTTGTCATTGTTTGGAGCACATCGACCCACCGGAACTGATCTTTCTTGCGCAATACGCGTACCCTCATGGTGTTCCGGAGAAACGAGGAGGCTCATTGGGACATGTCGCAATCTTGACAAACACCAGTCCAAGAGGAGGGGAAAGGGGACAGGCACTCTTTATTACCCTGACTCCGTTTCCAGCTTCAGCCCTCGGTCGTCCGCGAGGCTTCCGGGCGAATCGCCGAGCCGTCCGTTATGCGAGACGCTCAAATAAAGCCTGAAGGTCCGAGGGGCCTGCCGGCCCCAGAACTCTTTCGAAAAAACGTTCTTGTAGGCGCTATTTTCTGAACCAATCTTCTCCCGGCTTTATCGGATCAGGGATGGCCGTTAAATTGCCCTCGCCGTCGAAAAAGTAGTTGGGCCAATTGTTGTCGACTTTGTTGTTGCCGATACGCTTCAAAGTTCGGCCAATCTTGGTATTGACGTTCTCAATTTGATCGCGCCCCTTCTCCCAGGCCCCTCGAGAAATCAGCCTGAGATCACCAATAAATAGTCCTTCCCCAACGTGTCTTTGCACCAGACGGCCATTGTGCGCTCTCGTATTGGGGATGATGTCACCCAGTTCTCTTCGAAGGATACGCGTTTGCTCCGCTATTTCAGCCGCGAGTTGCCTTTCCTCGGCATTGGAGAGTCGGATTCCATTTCGGCGAAAGCGCACAAAGCCTCCTTCCTTTCTGAATTCCTTGATAACGTAGTTGCTTCCAGGTCTACGATATACGCGCACTACGTCCCCAGTACCAATGCGCTTGGCACCAGACCTAAGTAGATAAAGGGACCGCCTCTTGAACCAGGCCTTCTGAAGCGTATCGAGTAATCGGCCTCCGTAGTAGGTTGCAAGAACCTGGAGCCTACGAGCGAAGATGACTCCGCCGATGTAAGGTAAGAGTTGGGGGCTCCTAACTTCAGTCATGAGTGTGGCGTCGATTCCATCGGGGCGGGCTTTTTCCCCGAAAATGAGAATTTCTCGCCTAAGATCTTCTGCGACTGGACTTCGCTCCCAACACTTCACAGTCCAGGTGTTCTCGAACTTTGTCGAAAAGCTGAACCACATTCTGGTTGTAAGCGCTGTTGACAATCAGAGAGGCGTTGTTTTTGAGGTCCGCCATCGTGACCGGGCCCAGTACATGTCGACTGACAATTCCAGCGAAGATGTGCTGACGGGTTCTCTGCTGAAGCGGCAATAGAGACCACCCCGACAAATATTTGAAAGCTGCTCTTTTTCGACGGGCGAGCCTTCCCGTGGAATGTCGTAGTGAAGGCCAGCGTGCTCCACACGGATATAGGGATCGACGATGTCATCGGTGCGCTCGGCGTAGGCAAGCCATACGCAATCGAATCACCGCATTCTCCGGCATACCAACCCTGCCCGCCGGTAAAGAGCGCTGGCGCATCAAGGCCGCGGGTCGACGTCGAGGTCAGAAGATAGGAAAGCACCTGGGACGTTGTGCTGGTGGAGGCCTGAGAGAGAGAAGAGGGAACTGTTGTTGATTTGGTCTTGCCAGGCTCTCTGTTTTTGCCTTGGGATTTCAGATAAAGTTCAATCAAACGATCGAGACCACGCGTGAGCGCCTCTTCGACGCGGGGTGAATGGCATTATCTGGATATTCTTGAAGATACCATCCGAACGCATAAAACCCCCACATCTCTGCCCCAACTCGATAATAGGGATCGATGGCCGACCCCGATTTTTGGTTGACGGAAAAAGGGATCTGACCGTCTTGACTGACCGTAGACAGAAGCCCTCGAATCCACCGAGTGGCCGTAGGTTCGTCGAGACTATTGACGGCCACAATGCTGGCCACGGCTTGGTCGTAGGTAAAGGTACGGTGAGAAAGATAGCGGTAAAGTCCGTCCGAGTACGGCACCCGGTAAGAGACCAGGAGGTTGGAGCCCTCAGAAACCGCATCCACGACTTCACCGGTCGCCTTGTCCACCAACTCAAAGGTCTTTTTGCCCACAACCACCCGAGGCGCCATCCATTGCCCCCGCGAAGTCCACACCGGTGCATTGATTCTGTTGACGGTTCGGTGGGTTGAAGCCACCACCTGGTCATTGGATATCTTCATGAGCCCGGCTCTAAGCCCAGCAAGAGTAGGGAGTGCGGGCAGCGCTCGATAACTTCCGTCCGCATTGACGGGCGCTTCGGCCACCAAACGTTCCACCGCACCCCCGGTGCGTAAAGATGACGACTTTGTATTGACGGTGATCAAGGCGGCGACCGTCGGGGAGGTCCAGGGTGACGACGCCTTGATATTGAAGCCGCGTTTTCTTCTTTCCGAAGAAGCTTCGGCCAACGACCAACTCTGTGGCCACGAACATCATGTTTGTGAGATTGACTGGAACTGAGCGCCAATGACGTATGACGTCATCACGACAGGTGTACGGAAATAAAACCGGGTAGTCGACATCCGTGGTTGAGATGACCCGCACCTGGTAGGCGTCCGGATCTGCGATGAACGCCACGCCTCTTGGATAGGGGCCCCATACATCGACTTGGAGCGCATCGGCCTGTGGATAGGGTTCGATCTCCTTTTCAAAGGCCTGCAGTTGCGTCAAAACCTTCTTGTCAAAGGCACGAAGCTGCTGGGCAACGTCGGAATCCAGGGTCTTCCCATTCGCAGTGGCCTGTTCACATAGCTTAGGGTCAATGTAGGAAAGCAGGCAGCCGTGAGTCTCGGTCTTTGCGTGGCCACGGTTTGGATTCAACACGTGGTCCAAATGCGGTAGACCCACCGACACCCCCAAACGCTTCAGATAGGCGGCCAGATCTGGGGTCACCTGGTGGGCATCGACCTGACCCGCCGCGTTCTTGAGCTCTGTTTTCCATTTGTCATCCAGTGCACTATCGTCACTCAAGTCGGCTGCGATGTCCCTCATCATCCCCTGAAGTGCTTCGTTTCCCGAAGCGTTTCGAAGCGCTGCAGCCTTGGTCAACACCGCGTCCAAGGCCAGGAGATAGGCGTTCTCTTCAGTGGGCCCGCCGAGAATATTCATTTGGGTCCCAAGGACGCGAGGCACGAAGTCCTGGCCCCCCAGTCCGAGAGCATGAACAAGTTCGCGTTCGGCCTGCCTTGTGGCCGCTGCGAAGCCCAACCCCTTCGAGGTCAGGCGCGAAACGCGGTCGAAGGTCAGGTCGGTGACGACGTTCACATGCACCGACGTCTCCGTCTCTGACAGCTCTCGGTACGCGCGAAGGGTTATGGGCCCATCGGACAGACGGCCCAGCGTCTCGTCATAGAAGCGTCCCGTTGCGGTTAACAACAATGTTCCCGAGGCCGGCAGTTCGAGTGAGAAATCCCCCACTTCGCTGGTTGTCACCGTTTCAAAGGCCTCAGGAGAGGCCTCGCTTTCGGCCCTCAAATAAACGACACGAACCACCGAGCCCGCAACAAAGGGCCCTTTCTGTACGCTCCCGCGAACACGAAACGTGACCGGAAGTGCGTCCTCCTCGGAAGAACCAGGCCCTGAACACGAACTGGCGAGAGCCAAGACTGACAGCCAACAAGCAACGGTTTGCGAACAATAGAGACGGAAATTCCTATTCATAACGAACCACTTCACGGGATTTAGCCGCGCCTCATGCACAACTGTATCTACAAATCTTGCGCGACAGTTTGTTGCCGCTCACCATCACTGATTCATCTGAGCCCAAGGAGCTATGAAATGTGCCCTAGAGCAGGGACCCGACCAGAAGGGCACCACAACCCAATCGGTGTACAATGAGATCCGTCGAAACGCTTAGACTCGATGAATACTCATCCCTAGACCTTCCACTCATTTAAGCACGGTCACGAAAATTGATGGTGTTCTGATCACGAATTTTGAGGGCCGCAGCAACAGCCGCGCGCATGCACGCGCGAGTCCATTTCGATGCTGAGGGCGCTTGGCGACTCTGCCTCCCGGCTGGCCCGCTGATGATCTCAGAAATATCCGTTGGGGGTCAGCCCCTAGGAGAAGTACGGCTTTAGGCGGACCAGCCGGGAGGCAGAGTTTTGAGGAAAGGCAAACGGACACAGGACGATGTTTATCGCCTTTGCTTTGCAGCTTTTTTCGCTTGCGGGGGCTGAAATATCTCAAAGAAGAGTTTTTCGTCGAGTTGGGTGAGCTCCCGGTCAGCGCCAACGGCCAAAAGTTCATCGGCGAGATTCATCATGATCCGATAATTTCCTGCCGCGTGTTCCGCGAGGGTGGTTTTGAGCTCCGAGCTCATCAGGGCAGGGTTCCCCGCAACATCCACGAGGTGATCCAAACAAGCGGACAATTCCTTTCGTGGCGCATACTCCAGGCAAAGTCGTCTGCGGATACGACTTTCGAGCGGCCTTAAATCCGGATGGCGAAGCCTTTCGGGGAATCGGCTATCCCCGGCGAAGACGACACAGAGGAGAGACCGAGAATCAAATTCTTTGCTGGAGAGAATACGCAGCTCATTGAGGACGGCGGAAAGGACCTCTTGCGCTTCATCAATGATCAAGACAGGCCTTTGAAGGGAGGCCACAATGTGCTCACTCCATTTGGCCCGTAAGCCCTTGAAGCCTTCCCACCGATTGTTGTTTTTTAAGGGCACCCCGAAAAGGTCGCCGAGTTCCCGGTAAAAATCGCTCACCCGGCTTTGGGGATGATCAACGGTTCCAACCATGACATCTCGCCTTTGCTTGAGACGGTGACTGAGTTGCCTGAGGGCGACAGACTTTCCGGTGCCGGGGTCTCCGGTGACCATGGCAAAGCCGCCATCGGTGAGTGTAAATTCAATCCGCCGAAAAAAAGCATCCAGGTCGGGCGCCGGGTAAAGCGCCTCGATGGGCACATCCGGCCGGAAAGGATAAAATTTAAGCCCAAAAAGAGATAAGAGTTTTTGATTCACGTTTCGTTCTCCTTGTCTAAAAGGGGGATGTAAGCGGGCGGCAAACCACTTCGTTCGTAATCCTCCATGAGTTGTTTGAGATGCGGGGCGATGTGTCCGTCGGAGTCTTCCTTCAAGTTCTCAACCTCGACTGAGCGGTGCTCTTCTGAATGGGGTGCTCCCAGAAGGCGTCGTTTTCGGTCTGCATTTTTCTGTTTATCCAGCGGCAAGAGGTGGGTGAGAAATTGTCCGGTCCGCGGGTCGACCAATGCGACGTGAGATAGATCCCATCGCGCGTACCGTATCGTGGGTCGCATCAAGCTACGGTAGGGGGTGGGGATCTCGAATCGTTTACCTTCTACGGAGATGGTTCCGTCCGATGTTCTCTGCTTTCTCAAGGTCTCCATTCGGAAAACGCGTTTTAAATGTTCCGATTCAGGGGGCGGACGGCCCACACTTTTCTCTCGAAGGAGGCACGCGGTGGGCGCCTCGCCAATTTCTGAATGCTTTTTTCGATTGTATTCCAGTTCGACCCAGGCCTGGGTGGCGCGATTCAAAAGGGCTAAGGTGAGCGCCTTTTTCTTTTCGAGCATCGGCATGAGTCGACCCTCGATTTGGGCCCAAAAGACTTCCTGCTTGGCGTTCTGTTCAGGGGTATACGGTAGCGTGGTGTCGTGAAGAACACTGAGCCGCGAAAGTCCCTCTTCGACTTCCTTGGCCAACATCGCTTTCCCGTTGTCTGTTAAAAGCTTGCGAGGCAGCCCCCTTTTCAAAAACGCCTGTGACAAGCCGTGGACGAAACATTGCGCATTTTCCGCTGTGTACCATTGAAGATGACAACAAAGCCGAGACCGGTCATCCAGCATGCCAAAGAGGACCGGTTTTTCCCAGACGCCTTCGGACGTCAGCACTTTGCGTTTGGCTTCGTGAAAGTCACTGTGCCATAGGGCGTGTACATAGTAGACTTCGAAGCTGCGCTTTTCGCGCGCTTCAAACGCTTCACTTTCCTTTCGTCCTTTGCCTTTTGTTCTTTTTCGTTTGTGAAGGCCTTGAGCCTTCATGTATCGGCGGACCGTGGGATAGGACGGGACACCAAGCGACGCGTCCTTTTTTTCGAGGGCCAGGAAATTGTCGTAGTGAAGCTGGTAGCTCCAGGTTGGATGGTCACGATATTGGTCGTGCATCACTTTTTGGAGGACTTCATTGATGGAAGGGGGGTGCCCCGCGTTTTTGTGGATTTTTCGCGCCAATGCCTGGATCGGGTCGTTGGCTTCGCGGCGCGCCTGATAAAACCACCGCTCGAGGGTCGACACCCCAAATTGAATTGGGTCTCCGGTCACGGGATGACGCCACGTTTTCTCAGAGAGTGCTTTTAGGGTGCTTTTGAGCGCACCCGACTTGGGCGGCGCCGCCAAAAGAGGGCCGATGATCGCAAATCGCAAACGGGCCCAACGGACTCGGATAGAGGCGGTTTTAGAAGTGGAATCTCGCATGAGGTTTCTCGTTCGAGCGCATGAAAAAATTAATGCGCTGTGAAACGGTAACTGTTCTTTCTGGGGCGCCTAGGCGAGCGTGATCGCATGCAGCATGCTCGGGACATGAGCGAATCCTACTTCACAAAGGCGGATGGCAAGGCGCTTGTTTCTGAATGGCGAAGAAGCGGGTTGAGCAAGGGAGAATTTTGTCGAGTTCGAGGTGTGTCGAAACCGAAGCTGGTGTACTGGACGAAGCAGGTCGGGGTCTCGCCGAGCTTCATTGAAGTCACAGTACCGTCCCGTAACAAGAGGAGAGAATCTGACAGCCTCGGTTTTGAGGAATCCGTCGAGGTCTTGATTGGAGATGCCTTCGTTCGCTTTCCGAGTCAGCCGGGGGTTGTGGGGGAGATCCTTGATATACTTATGGGTGGCGACCGTTGATCCCTTCCGGTACTCGGGTCTTTTTCGCAGTCGAGCCGGTTGATCTTCGTCGTTCTTTCGACGGACTGGCAGCAACTGCGCTTCAAGACTTAAAGATTGATCCGCGCCACGGAGGCCTGTTTGTGTTCCTTAACAAGCGATGCAACCAAGTGCGCGTGCTCTTTCATGATCCGCACGGCTGGTGCATTCTTGCGAAGCGACTCGACCGAGGACGATTTCGTCGTCCCCGGTTCGAAGATGGTCGGTTCTGTTGGGAAATGGACACGAAATCGATGCTTCGTTTTTTAGATGACATCGACCTTTCGTCGATGAAACGAGGATGGAGAACACAAACATCGCCGACGCTGAAGCTTTTACAAACTTAGCGTTTTCTGCTTGCCTCGTAAGCTTTGAGCTTGTAACTCCAATTCATCTCGAAGACGCGTATCAAGAAGACGACTACCGAGCTGGTCAACTTCACGGACCTCATCGAAGTCCTTTCGAACAAGGACGGCGAAATGCCCTCAAAAGAGGCGCTTGCGGCCGTTCTTCAGACCGCTCAGAAGGTCATCGAAGATCAGGCTGTCGAGATCCACCATCTACAAAAGCAGTTGTTCGGACGGCGCTCGGAGAAGGCGCTTTGTGGCCAGCAGAGTCTCTTTGTCGACACGCTCGAAGCTGTAGCCTTGCGAACGCCGGAGCCTGAGCCAGAAGAAAAGGAAACGCCCGGGCCAAAGAAACGAAAAAGGAAGAAGCGGCGCGCCCCCCTCAAGCCCACACGCACCGAGAAGCTCTGTGTTGCTGACGATGACCGGCCCTGCCCTCAGTGCGGTGAGTCTCGGTGCACCATTGGTCACAACCGGAGTCTCGTTGTCGAGTATACACCACCGAAGTTTGAGGTCATCGAATACCTACGTGAAACCATCGCGTGCAGGTTGTGCGAAGGCGAAGTGAAAAAAGCTCCAGCGCCCTCAACCCATGCCCGGGACGGCGCTTGGCCGGGGCCAAGGCTTCTCGCTGCTCTGATAACAAACAAGACGGTGGACGGGCTACCACTTCGTCGTACGCAGAAGATTTTCAGACGCGCCGGTGGCGATTTCGCAATCTCCACGCTCAGCCGTTGGGAAAGCTTTGGGCACGAAATCCTCAAGCCGCTCTGTCATCGTATCACCGAGCTCGTCCGCAAGTCCGATATGATTCATCTCGATGATACATCGATTCGCGTCCGAGACCGAGACGTCGAGGGCGGCGTGGTGAACGGGAAGATGTGGGTATTCGTGGGGCGGTACTTCGATCCCGGAGGCGACCTTTCGAAGACTTTGACCTATGTGGCTTACCAATACGCGCCCACGTGGGAGGCAGAGCATCCCGAGAAGTGGCTTCGTGACTCCAAAGCAATGCTTCAGGGCGATGCCTATCGGGGCTACGAACGGATCGCCGACGCGAACAGGGGCGATAAGGTTGGACGACTGCTCGCGGGATGCTGTATGCACGCACGTCGACCGTTCGTTCAAGCACTCGAATTCGGAGATACCGCGGCGCGTCCTTTTGTCGATGCCTTCCAGCGTATCTATCGAATCGAAGCACAGTGCAAAGAACATGCTTTGCTTGCCCCTCAGCGACTTGAGCGACGGCGCACCCAGAGTCTCCCCATTATGGAGGAAATCCTCGAGCGCGCTGAGGCACTCAAGCCTATGCCTCTGCTCAAGCCCATGAAGCAAGGGGTGACCTATTTTATCAATCAGTGGGATAAGCTCAGGCTTCCCTTTGCGATAGACGGCCGCCTCGAGATTGATAACGGGGAGGCAGAACGACGACTCCGTCGCATTGCCGTTTTGGTTTCATTATGCGGTACCTCCTTAAATACCTGGAATCTCTAAAGTTCGATCGTCACGGGAAATTCGACACGGGCGCCCTGCGCGCCTTTGCCGGTTCTTGAGGGCCTCTTGTACCTCGGGTTTTTCAAGATCAGTTGCCTGTATCTGCCAGGGAGCATCGAAGACGTGTTGCTTTGCGGGGAGAATTTTCTCCTGAATAAGCTTTCTGACCGCATGGGCACTGACCCCTAGTTTCTCAGCAGTTTCTGACATCGTGAGGCATTTTCCGTCCTTGATGGCGGATTCGTATCCTGGAATGCCTTTGCTGCGACGGAATTGAGATACCCTTCGTGCGTTCCAGGTGTGGCCGTACGGAGTCTTCGTCCCCATTCGGTTCAGTGTGGCTGCGATATGATCATCGGACCACCGGGTGCCCATCTGCCGAATGGTTTCCTCCACTTCAGGAGAATTTCGCATGGTGTGCTCTCCCGGTTTCGGTTTACGGACACGAAGCTCCGAATGCCTTCCGCCACGCCAGTGAATAACAAGGACAATCTCCCTTGTGGAGTCATCGACGTCTACTAAGATCTCTTCGATGAGCGTTCGTATAAGTCTCTGTTTAGTGCGCTGCTCCGTAGTTGGTGCGGTCCACACTTTTTGAAGCTCATCGGCGAGCTTTAGGAGTTCCTCGCGTTTTGGTGGCACTATCGTTTGAGAACGCTTCTCGGTGATCTTTGCCTCGCACGAACGCAGTTTTTCGATCGCCGTATTCCATCGCGCCTCAAGCTCGGATGCGACAAGTCGATTGTCTGGATCTACGGATTGATAACGACGCGCGGCGAGTCTCTCTTCGTATTCTGCTTGCTGGCGTTCCAGCTCATATGCTCGATGCCTCTCTTGGATTTGGAGCTCCGCATTCTGCTCGGCCATGATGGCCGCTTCTATCGCGAGTGGCTGGACCACGGCAAGGATCTCAGATCCCACTGCGAGATCCGGGCGACTGGCCCCAAATGTAATGCACGGCTTAAGTCCCTGCATTTCGTTTCCACGCCGGCATGAGTAGCGGGGCTTGGGGATGCCTCTGCCTCCGTAGGAGACCTGGAGCATGCGACCGCAGCGGCGGCAGCGAAGGAGACCGGCCATAAGTGCCAACCCGCCACGGGCGGATTTTGCGGCACCGGAAGACTTCGAAAAACTGTTCTGAGATAGCCTCTTCTGAATTCCTTCATGCTGCTCCCAGGAAACGTAGCCTTCGTGGTGGTCCCGAATAATGATCCAGTCTTCACGGGAGCGGGCCCGTCCGTATGACTTTCGGACCTGCCCATCCACGATTCTGGTCTGCACCTGAGATTTTCCGTACGCATACGCGCCAGCATAGAACGGATTCTGGAGCACCGAGATTACGTTGCGGTAGCACGGAGCGCGCCACGTCAAACGAGTGAGTTGCTTTGCGTCTGCGGGGCGAGGAAACACGATCCCCTCCTTGCGCATGTGGAGCAAGACTTGTCGCGCACTACCGTGACGCTCAAACAGTCGGAAAACGGTTCGAATGACCTCCTGCACTCTTTGATCCGGATCCATAACCAGACCAGTGTCTCGCGGCCAAAGATACCCAACAGGAACAGGCATTCGCAGTTCACCGCGTCGAGCCTTGGCCCTCGCAGCATCAAGAAGCCGACGTCGGAGCACCGTGAGTTCGAACTCACTCATCGTTCCTTTCAGTCCGAGGAGCAGCCGATCGTTGGGCATCTTTGGATTATAAACCCCGTCGGCATCGATGACGCGGGCATCAACGAGCGCACATAGTTCCATCAAGTGATGCCAATCGCGTCCATTGCGAGCCAAACGCGAAGCTTCGAGGCAGAACACTGCGCCGACGATGCCTTCGCAAATTTGGCCCACCAAATTTCGAAAACCAGGGCGCTCTACGGTGCCGCTGGCAGAGACACCGAGATCGGCATCGATGACAGCAACGTCCTTAAAACCATAGCTTTTTGCCAAGTCGACCAGCTCGTACTGCCTACGTTGGCTCTCGAGATTTTCGCTGACCTGAATACTGGTTGATTGCCGCACATAGACGATTGCTCGACGTCGAACGACATCCGAGGGAAGTTCACGAGGCTTCATTGCGCACCTCCGCTCTTACTTTGAATCCGCTGGCCTCCAGCAAGAGCCTCGCCAGAACTTCGACCGTCATCTTTTGGTATGCGAAATCCAGATTTTCGATAGGGATCGTGGTGTTGAACAGCGGAAGCTGTGTTACTTTGTTCCCCGCATGATTCGCGGTGGGTTGATTCGGCATTGGAGTCCTCCTTCGGTGGATTCTTGCTCCCTGCCGTTCCCGGATCGAGTCTTACGGCCGACACCAGCTTCTCTAGCTCCAGCAACGCGACCAGCGAGGCCTGGCGCCTCCCTAGCTTCATCCCCTCGCAGGTCGCTACCTCGAACATCCAGCGCGGAATCACCACTCCAGAGTCGTCTGGAAGGAAGCAGACGTAAACTCTCTCTCCTCGCCGTACCTCCTCGTAGGCAACGTCAACTTCATTGCCGAACATTGGGTGCCACGGGTACGTGACACGTGCTCTAAATCCGATATGGGCACAATGGCCTTGGACCTGCTTCCGGAAGAAAGTCCTGGCTCTTTGCTGGCTCCAGGGGAGGCGCCGAGCGATTCGCCGATGTCCTTTCGGTTGTCTCCACCGCCGACGCGGCAGGCGTCGATTGTGGAAAGTACCTTCCTAGCATCATCGCCAACATCGACACTTGGCCGAACCGGGAGCTCGATCAGCTCTTGCCAGCCAACTGGCAAACCGCGCTCGAAGATTTCCTTCGCGAGAATAACCTTCAGAACTCCACACCTGCTGCACATTGAGCGCAGACCCCAAAGTTACACCATGAAGTGGGCCTGACCAGACGCCCCAAAATGAACAGTTACGTGAAACGGACCTTTAAGCGAGACCCTGTTTTTTAAGCAAAAGCCATCTTCTGCGTGAAATGGGCCTCCTTCAAGCGAACATCATCTTGGGTGACGATTTCGTGGTCACCGGTGCAATAAAATGGAGTGTCTTTTTCATCGCTTCCGAAAAACAGGTGTCGTAAAAACGGGCCACCAAGGAATAGGCAAAACTGGATGTTGGGATCGGTGGCAAGAATCGTGCACCGGCGATTCTCCAAAAGAGAGTCGTCCTGAATTTTTCTTTCCACCATAAAAGCCAACGCCCCACCGTACGCTTGGGGACCTCGACTTTCTTCGCGGCCGAAGACATCGATTCCACCGGGTCTGAAAAAAGCGCGCTGATAAAAAGAAACACTGCCCCCGCGTAGACTCTCCGGCCAAAAAATCGGAGAGACGGAGGTGTCAGGCGACGGCGGCAGCCATCCTCTCGGCAGCAGAGACTCAATCGTAGGGCATAGGCTTCTTCAACCTCTTCGGGGAGGCCTCGGGGCTTTCGGGGGTAATCCGCTCGATCTAGCCGGCCGCCACAATGGGGGCAGCCTTTCTGCTGACCGAGCTCAAGAAACTTCTCATCGAACTTTAAAAGATCATTATAAAATTTGGCATCGCCGCGCCATTGAGTCAGCATTATCTCCTCCGTTGGTTTAGCAACGTCGGAGATCGGCCTCCTCAGAGAGTTTGGTCAAATTCTTTGAGGGGGCTTTTTATCCAGACCTCAAATTTCGTGATCAGAAAAGGTCGTTTTCCCCTCACTTTTGGTGCTCCTACTCACATTTCGTAGAGCAAACGCTCCACACTTCATCAAGATTTTCTTGCCGGCCCCTCTTGAATCACAGCGTCTCCTACGCGCGCCTAGGTAAAACATGGCGTGAATGCTTTCAGTCACTGCTGGATCCGTCAAGTGACGACTTTCTTAGACTATCCGGATCACCTCTGCCATAACCCTGGGAGGGATTACGGACATAGTGTACTTTGTAAAGCTCCAGGAGGGAAGCCGTTGGTCCCCGCTACAAAGACTGGTTGAGGCACCTGCATCAAGTCGAATTTGTGAGCGATTGGGGGATTTAACATTCATGCGGGCGTTCGAATCAATGGGGGAACCGCGCTTGCCAAAGATGGCCTCGCCAGCGTTCACGATCATAGATGGTTTGCGCGTGGTTGCAGTACATGATGCCAATTGCTTTTGCCAACGAGGCCTCCGTGCTCGGAACGACGAGAAGATGAACGTGATTTGGAACGAGGTAATAACGCCAAATCGAAGGGCCCCGCTTCGAGAATGCTTGATCCAGATGCTGGTGTATTTTCGGTAGTCCGCGCCCGAAAAGAACATTTGCTGGCGAAGGTTTCCTCGCTGGAGCGCCGATGGAGAATACCGCGTGCAACAATACGGGCTTTGCGAGGCATGCCGCGTATATTCGACGATCAGTTTTGCGAAATCATCACAGTCGCTCGAAAGTTGTTCCGGACGATTGGTGAGGGTAAATAATAGTGCCTGTCCCCCACGTGTCCCCGTCCGAGGGTAAATAATAGTGCCTGTCCCCCACGTGTCCCCCCCGCGGTGTCCCCCACGTGTCCCCCGCGGTGTCCCCCACGTGTCCCCCGCGGTCCCCCACGTGTCCCCCGCGTTGTGCCCACGTTCACCGATGCCGTGTTTGCAGCGCAAGTCACTTGGGAAGCAGGTCCACTGAGGCCCCGATTGCAGAAAATACAGAATTGATGGAAAGAGGCAACCAAACGTAGTCAAAACTGCGAGAGAATAGCACTTCGTCAGCCCCCTCTATAACACGCTTCCTAGCGTTCCCAACGGGCGGACTCTGAAACACCGCTTCGGTCAAGGCCATGCAGGCACGGTGCCTTGCCCGGACGGCGCGCTCCTCTTAACCTCGTGGACGCCATGGCCCGCTGCCCACAATGCCATCGGCGGCTCCGTCCGAAACAGGCTTGCCCCGCAGACAAGGTGACGCCGTCGGTGGCCGAAATGGATGCGAACGTCTTCAAATCAATGCCGCCGGTGGTCCCCGGTCTTGCACTCACCAAACTTCTCGGCTTCGGCGGTTTCGCGACCGTATGGCGAGGGACACGCGCAGCCGACGGACTCATCGTCGCTGTGAAGGTAGGAGCAAAACTAAACAAAGTTCATCGGGCGCGTTTCGTGCAGGAGGCCCAGGCGCTCGACAGAGTCGGGCCTCCGACGGTTCCAAAGATCTATGACTCGGGATGCCTTAGCGACGGTCGCCCCTACATGGTCATGGAGATGGTGTCTTCGCGCCTTCTCAGTGCGATGCTGGAAGATTCGCCGCAGGGCAGACTGGACATGCAGACGGCATACGGCGTTGCCGCCGGCTTGCTTCAAGCTCTAGCACGGGTTCACGCAATAGGGTTGAGCCATCGAGACCTCAAACCTGAGAACATATTCGTTTCTCCAGATTCGACGATCACACTTATCGACTTCGGGTTGGTGAAGGATGACACACCCTCGAACGCTGAGTTGACTCAAACCGGTACGGTGGTTGGTACGCTCGAGTACATGGCGCCAGAATCCCTCAGGGGGGAGCGGTCTGGACCGAAGGCCGATCTGTATGCGTTTGGCGTCATCGCCTACGAACTCCTTACCGGACGGCCCCCGTTTGTCGGAAACTCGGCCGTGGTTGAACGTGGCCACCTTGCCCACCGTCCCCCGAGACCAAGCACCCTTGCCAAGGTCCCCCTCGCGCTAGAATCCATCGTCTTGGACTGCCTACAGAAGTGCCCTCGGCGGCGGCCCGAATCGGCGCATAGCCTCTTGGCCAAACTCCGAGAAGTCGATTTGAGCCCCCGTGAGCCCAAGAACATGCAGAGAGGGAAGAGAAAGCTGATGGGCGGGGGACCTCAGCCGACAGTCATCCTCTACGTCTCTCCTGGGCCGAAGGTTCGTAAAGTCGTATCGATCATTGAAGCCCAACAGGGGCAAGTAGTCCGTCATTCAGGAGGGCACCTCATAAGCTGCTTTTCGAGCTTAGACGTGGTCAATCCCATTCGGTACGCCCTGGCAGCCGCCAACAAGATAGCAGAGGCGTTCAACGCCCCCCAGGTTCTTCACATCGCAAGGCTTCGAATCGTCACCCGTTCAGGTCGGCGAACCTACTACGGCGCCCCCCTATACGAGCCATCATCCTGGATTCCGTCGACATCGTGGAACGGGACGTTGGTCACGGAGGAGGCAAGAGGTGTTCTTCCCAAGGACTCTTTGCTCACCAAGACACACGATTCTTTTTTTCGAGCGCCCGCGAAATGGGAGGACGAAAACTCCAACGTACCCTTTGTGGGTCAGCATCAACCTCTCATCGCTTTTCAAAAAGCCTGGCAAACGTGTCTGGAATCGCAAACACCCGGCCTACTGACCGTGACAGCGGGCCCGGGCCTAGGGAAAACACGCTTGGCGAGAAAGCTCGCCGATTTGGTGCGGGACAATTCTGGATCGGGTTTAGGGCGCAGCCTGTCGATAAAAATTCCACCCGCTGTTTTTGCCCAGCACTCAGTCGTCGTCCTCCGAATCGCTTCCCTTCTAAATTCAAGCCACAAAGACTGTGAAGATGATTTCGATGAGATGTCTCTATCCGCGATGGGCGGAACCACACTTGTGAAGACGGGCCGTCTGGTGGAACTTTCTGAGCTCATACAAAATGCAGCCCGGGACCGGCCTCTATGCATGATTGTCGATGATGCGCATTTCGCGTCCGATGACCTATTGGATGCTCTTGAGCATACGGTTCGAGCGGCCAAAGATACACCGCTACTCTTGGTCGCGATCGCTGCGCCCACGCTGGACGACCTTCGCATTCGCTGGGGTCGGGAAGCGCACAGACACGAACGCGTCAGCCTTGACCCTCTTGACGAAGGGGCAGCATTCGATCTGGCAGGCTATCTTCTTCAACCGGCAGAATATGTTCCGAACGAGCTGATTCGAGAACTGGTTCGTCGGAGTGGCTTTCACCCCGCCTATCTTACGCAAATGGTTCGAACATTGAAGGATGAGGGACTGATTCGAAAACGAGTCCACGGCGTAGGCTATTACGTCGCCACGACACGATTTGATGAGCTTCCATCTTCTGTCGCTGAGCAGTGGTTAGTGACCCGGGAACTCGAATATTTGCTGCCTGAATTGAGCGCTTGCGTCCGCCTATGCTCCACGCTTGGTGTTGAGTTTTCAGTCAATGAATTCGAATATGTGCAGACCGCACTCGAGACTGAGAGGCGCGCTTGCACCATCGTTGATGCTCACGTGGGCCTTCGCGAGCTCGTCGGTTTTGCCGTGCTTCAGACGACCCCAAAAGGCTACACCTTCAAAAATCGATCGTTTCAGATTGGAGTCTACGACCTAGTATCCCAAAGTGACAAAAGCCACGCCCATCGCTTCGCTGCAGACTATTGGCGCATTCAAGTCCAGGAAGACAACACGAGCATTGATAATCTACAAAAGCTGGCACAGCATTCCAGCGCGTCGGGAGAAAATGCCGAAGCGCGCCAGATCTACTTTGGACTCGGAGAGCAGATGCGGAAGGCCCATCAGTACGCCCAAGCGGACCGGCACTATTCAGCGATGCTAGACCTGGAGCCCGAGGACCCAATGGAGGAAGCACTGGGACGCCTGGGCCGAGCCAAGTGTCGCTACCCTTGCGACCGCATTTCTGAAGCGATTCAAGACCTCGAGGTATGTCGACGTATTGCCGAGGACCTTTGCGACAAGCATCTTCAGGCCGAAGCCTTGCTCGAGCAATCAATAGCGCTTGACTGGAACCAACAGTATCAGGACTCATTCTTAATGATCGATGAAGCCCACGAAATCATCGATCTACTGAATGCACCGCACCTCCAAGCGAAAGCATGGGCCGCTCGGGGCCGAAGAGCAGCCAGGGAAGAAGAGGTCGAAGCAACGATCGAATTCAACCAACGAGCCGTGAAGCAAGCTTCCGCACTTTGTGATGAAGACACAGTCGCCGAAGCCTCTCTCTTGCTTGGGTGGGGGCTCGCCCGCGCCGGGAGACTGAATGAAGCCGAACAGACCTTTCAGCAAGTCATCGACGGCTGTCAAAGGCGGGGCGACAAAGTCCACCTAGCGGCTGCATACTGCAATCGCCTCATCGTCTGGGAACAGCGTGGTGAACCCGAGAAGGGTGTCAATGATCTTCGACGGGCAATACAGCTTGGTCGCGAACTTGGTCAGCCAAAAATGGAGCGTGTACCCACATACAACCTCGCAGAACTCTACTACTTCACCGGCAACTACACAGAAGCCTGCCGACTGGCAAAGCGGGGAAGAGAACTTCAGGAGAGGCTCGATCTACCGGTATCCTACGAACCTTTACTTCTCCTGCGCGTGTATCTCGCCCAAGGGTGCTTTGAAGAAGCGCAAGAGCTCTTCAACTTTGTTTATGAGAATTGCCGACCCGACATGCCCATGCAGGAAGAACTCTTCCGCGCCGTCGCTCTAGTACTTCGGGACACCAGCACACCAGACCTAAACATGGACCTCGTCGACGACAGCTGGGAGATGATTTTCGAGGATTGCCGCAGCTTCCCTCCTCAGGTGTCCCTGGAAGTTCTATGGTGGTGGGCGCTCGTAGCTCAAAAGACCGAGCGCACCACAGTCTTCTCGGAGGTCCTCATCCGAGCGGCGCCGGCTCTTCCTTCCAGCCCGACCTGGCAAGCTCGTTTTCGTGTCTTACAAGAGGACACCAACGCATTCTGGCAACCGCCCAGGCTTCGGCAATCAACGTAACTGGGCGGGGCGCCAGATTCTCGGCACCGCCCCCATCTTGGCAGATTCGTGTAGTACGTGCAATTCCATCGGGGTACGAAACTTTGTCATCCCACCCCACTCTTGGCACAGCTCCTGCCGGCATGGGCCGATATGACAGATCCCGGACAAGCCGTACGCCTGACGAAACTCTCCGTTTTCATCTTCGTGTGCACATCGGCTTTCCAAAAAACGAGTCAGCCCGCCGAACCGGAGACAACCACCACAGAGGCCATAATCACGGCTACGAGTGGCATTCCGGCCCTTCGAGTACCTCGCCTCCTGCGCGCTCCCCGAACGTAACCCCGCCCAGAGCTGCACCCGCCGACCCCGGCTGCGCCGCAGTTGGGAGAACTTTGGCCCGTCCGTGACCCCTGTTCAGTTGCCTCGCACGGAGGCTCGTGTTTTGCGATGGGGCAGCCGAGACGTTGCCCGATGAGCGCATCGAACCCCACGTGGGTGCAGAACAGCCTACAAAGAATCTGACCCAGAACGCCAAGATCAGAATTTGGTTATAGATAACAGATGATTTCGCCATTGGCACTGGCCTTGCTCCGCAAGGCGTACGATGGGAGCCAAGTGGCTACAGCTCTGCTTCGTGTTCGGTGGAACCATCCTGTCTGCCCAACATGCGATCGCCGAGCGTTGTGGACCTCAAGACTGTGAGGAGGGATCAACGTGCTGCAACTACGGGTGTGGAATTTGTGCGCCGCCCAGCGACGCGTGCACCAGCGCGTTTTGTCCTTGGGGACGTCCAACCTGGATTGACCCTGATCACAGTCCGGGTGTCGATGAATTCGACCGCTTGGGCGCAAGTTTTGTTCTCGCTCGTTACAAAAGCAACACAAAGGACGATCCTGGCGCGTCTTTATCGGGAATGGCTTTGCGACTTCGACTCGGGCGACGCCTAGGCCCGCAGCTGGGGCTCCAGGCCCAAATAGCCGGTTCCATGACGCTTGACGAGAAGGGACCGGCACCGGACGGGCAAGGCTATGTGCTGGCTTTGGGTCTACGCCGGCGTCTTCCCCAGCTATTCGATTGGATTGCATGGGCGTTCATGCTCGACGGTGAATTGAGGGACAGTCCACCGCTTCTTCTCGGGCTTGGTCCAGTGCTACCGCAAGAACGAATGGGTGCTCTGTCTGCGGGAATCGCTTTGGGCGATGTGCGCAACGCGGTCCCCCTGACTGCCCATTTGCGCTACACCCACGCCATCCTTGCCGATTCTGCAAACATCGGTATGTTGGAATTCGGTCTTGGCCTAAGTACTGAACTGGGGCGATATCTTTTTTGGTTTGATGGCCAACCTGTTCCGTTTGGTTGTCGTATCCACTACCGTTTGAGTGAAGAACTGACCGGCGGACGCTATCGTGCTCACGAGTTCGGTGGTGGGTTCTACTACTTTGACCGCGAAATTGGCTTGCGCGTGGGTATCGACGTCGACCGGTCGTTTCAACGGCTCGCGCACGAAGTGGAGGGCAGAGCGCTTGGGGTACTTTCGCGCGTCGATTGGTTTTGGGACGCCAATTTTTGACGGCCCAGAATACGATCGGAGCGCTCCCCAACAAGCATTGCCTTTCGATGGACTGCAACACCTCCTGACTCGACTTTTGGCGCGCGTCCGGGATATCGACGCACCAAAACAGGCGATGAGATGTGCTCTAGTCTGGAAGGGTCTGTTCGGCCTTGTCGATCCAATGCTGGATCGCCACCTGGAAAGCGTTCATCGTGCTGTCACGGTGCAAACCTTCGTTGGCAAATGCTGCACGCTTAAACGCATTGACCAACCCGGATGGGAGTCCTACATTCAACTGAACTTTGGAATCTTCGGTGCCTTTTTTCGGGACCCACTTCAGTTTCTTGTCCGGTTCCCACAGTACTTTCTCCTCCGTTTTCTGAATGTAGTGCGTCATCGCCTCAGCGACGGCCTCCTTAAGAGCGCTCTTTCGTTCCCCTTTCAAACGGAGCGAGTAATCCCGTAGCTTGGTATTCAAATCGATTGGGATCAATACGTTGAACTGCTCTGCCGACGTCTTTTCCGATGGCGCTGCCGCCTCCTTGTCGGGGCTTGTTCGGTGGCGAGCTTCGTCGACCCATAGTTGAATCGCTGCGACAAACTCTTGCGACAGTGCGCTTCTGTGCAGCCCTCCGTTTTGAAATACATGTTCCCGGAACTCCGTGTCGAGTTCTACCGGAAGAACGAAATTCCGCTCAACTTTGTCTTCGTTTTCAATGTCGCTGTGCGGCCCCAATGCAAGATTTCCTTCTTTGCTCTTTTTTACGTAGATGGCCACAGCCTCCGCGGCCGCTTCCGAAAATGCGCCCTTGAGACTTCCTTTCAAGCGGACGACTTCAGTCCTAAACACCGCGTCCAGATCTTTGGGTATCGCCGCACTGAGTTGTTTGGACGCGGCTCTGGGGCCTGGAGCTTTTGGAACAGAGGTCTCTTCCGGCGCCCCCTCCAACAGCCAAAGTTCGAGCGCATCGGTCACGTGCTGCGACAGTTGCCCTTTGACGAGTTGTCCATCCGGGGAAATCTGCGCGCGGAAGGCCTGGTCCAGATCGTAGCTAATTTTGACAACAAGATTGACTGTGGGGCCTTCAATTTTTGGGCCGGGGACAAGAGGGGATTGTTTACTTCGTTCGATGTAAAGAGTTAATGCCTTGGAAAAGTCCATCGAAATTGCGTCGCGATGAAACCCACCATGCTCGCCAATTCTTTGGCGAAATCGTTTAGCCAGCGCCTCCGGCACATGAACACCCATCGATAAAGTCGATGTGAGGTCGCTGACGTAGACTTTTCTCGAACCAAAGTCCACCACCAGTCGTTTGTTGTCGACCAGAGAAGAAAGTCCCAGCCTCATCCAGCCGGTCTCGTTGGCCCAGATGCTCTCTTGGTCCAAAAACTTGCCAATGAGAATCGACTTGGGGTCAAGTGAAACGTCACCCACCCAGACGGTCTCCTGGCGAGCAAGAGGGCTGAACCCGTCGACTTCTTTCAACGATCGCTGGTCGCCACCCGCGCTGGTTGCGGCCGCCGCGGCCGAGACCAGCGAAACCGATGCCCCGAGATCCAGCATCGCCGGGAAATAGTCGCCATCTTGGAACCGAGCGCGGGTCCACATGGCGCTGTTGTGAAGCGCGAAAGGAATCGATGACGATGCGTCCAGGTTGATGTCCTTTCGATCCACGGCGCCTTTGGGGTAAATATGAACAGTTTGAGCTCCGAAGTTGATGTCTACGACATGTTGGGAAAAGAAGTCAGCGCCCAGAATACCGTCCGGCGCAGTTTTTTTGTCGGCGACGGCCGCGGGAATCTCTGCAAGCACCATGGGCAGGGCCGGATACGATCGGGCACCGACATGGACTTCTTTGAGTTGCAGGGCGGTAGGCTCCACCGAGCTCCCGTCGCGGAAGGATATCTTTTCGCCCCAATCGATTTCTGTGTAGTCCCTGCCATTCAGTTTCTCGAGCGCTGCTGGCTGGATGAGAGAGACAGCCGATCCGGTGTCGAGGGCAAAAAAGAGCGTCTTGCCCCCAATGGTCAACGGAACGAGGACTGGCAAGTACGCGTCACGCTGGTGAAGCGGCAGCACGATGATCGGTGGATGGACACCGCTTTTTTCTTGGCCTGGCGGCGATTCGTAAGACCCGATCCACGCGGGTGACCAAAAACGATCACTGGGGGGTGCAATTCTTCCTTGCTGATCGCCGTTTGGCTGAGACGCAGTGGTGTCGGGACTCGGAGCGGGTGGGGGCGATGGGTCCGAAGGAGGGTTTTTTGCGGCCGTGAAACCGTCTCGGCGGCCATCACGGGCAGCCTCACCCCCATTGAGTCCTGGCTCGATAAAGTTTGTATAGTACGCCGACCACCAAAGCTCCGGCGGGAAGAGCTTCGTGATCCACTCGGGATAGGCCTCAACGAGCGGCGACTCGCCGGCGATGTCTCCAGGGGGATTCAAACCCTTGGGCGCCGACGTTTGGGGCGATACGGCCGATTCCTGTAACACAGGAACCGGCGCTATCCGTTCATAGATCGCCAGCCACGCGTGTTCGCTTTCGTGCTCGATGGCGGCCAGGGGGAAAATGGGCAGCGTGGGATCGAGTAGAGGTACTTCCTGGAATTCTTTGGGCTGCACCACGGCATAGATCGAGGTTTCGTTAAGGGTACCGGTCGGCCGCCATCGATCGCCTTCCGAGGGCATCCAAATCGGATTTTTGAAAAAGTCCATCTCGGTCGCCAAGAGGCCGTCGAGCCCATACATCAAACCCAAGAAGCGCCAACGATCGTCGTTGGCGGGCGCTCGCTGAAACAGCCGCAGCCGATTCCAGCGAAGCGCCTTGGGGTCCAAAACGGCGCCTTCGGGGGACAACACAAGCTCAGCAGCCACAATCGCCCCCGCTGCGGTCATCGCGGCGACCCAATCGTCGGTGGGCTTCGTCAACAGAGGCACCAGCTTGGACAGCCTTCGTGTGCGCTCTGCAAAAGACAGGATCTGTAGTCCACCGTAATGCACAACCGACCAGTCTTCGCTCGACAACTGTTCAACCGGCATCAGCCCCCAATCGGCCTCTTGGCACCCATCGCCTTCTCGGAACACAAGTTGATGTGACCCTTCGGCAATTCGAGTCTCAGCGGACGCCACCGAAACCGACGTCGGCGCTTGACACGTACCCCCGTCGGCAACATACGCTGCGTCTGCGCCCAAGGGCCCATCGGTGCGAACCCCCTTCGAAAGGTGGTCCCGGTGGACATCGACCAAGACCTCGCCCGAGCGTGATGGAGTCGAAGGCCATGGCCAGTTCCCGGGTTCCACAAAATGAAATTGGGAGGACCAATGACCACGATCGTCGGCCCCCAGCAACAGACCGCGAGCCAGGCGATCAAAATCCTCCTCCCGAAGCTGCCCGGTGCGTATCATCCGCTGAATCTCGTCCACCGTCAGATCTGCTTGGTGCGCGACCTTCGGGAGATTCCCCCCAGCCTTGAGGTTGATCAAGCGAAGAAGCTGTCGCACATTGTGGGAACGCTGCCCATGGCTCAAGACAAACGCCACGTTGGATGAAGCACGCACCGGCTCTAAAGAGAACTCGTCGACATAAAACACATCGCCCACCAGGGTCAAAAGTTCGAACGCGTCATTCGGATGGGTCAAAACCGCAATCAAGTCTTCGGGCGACCGGGTTCCCACCCGCCGTACAAGGGCCTCTGCGAATGTTGTAGAAACGGCTTCGCAGCTTTGACCCAAGCGTGAGGCCATCGCATGCCCGGTCAAATCACTCGAAGCCACACCGGAAACACGGGCGTCGCAGAAGTCCCCAAGGTCAGCGACCACCCGTCGAACCCGCTGCTTTTTGTCCTTTTGAAATCGACCAAGCCACTCGGTCAGCGGCCAAGCTTCTTGAACGGCCTCGGTGACGAAGTCGATTGCCGCCAACCTGCGAATGTGCGCGTCGAACGAGTAGGGCCGGATGCCTTCAGCTAGAATCGACGATACCGCCTGGGTGTACATTCCCAACACGACCTCGTCTTGTTGCACCGGATCCGTGGTCGGCTTCAGCGGACCGATTCCCACCAAGGGTTCGGCCTCGACCCCGAGAAAGCCACATGGATTCTGGGTGATCAGCATGCCGGCAACAAAACCCGGCCGCAACCGAGTACCGTCCCGGGTCGCAGCCCCCAAGGTCGCATGATAGTCGTTCCAGGCGATTTCCTCGAGGCGCGGATCTAACTCGGCGCCCGCGCGTTTGCCTAAGATGGTCAGCGCAACGCCATTGAAGAAACCTTGATCGCCCACAGAGGAGCTGTCCACCGCCGGACGCAGCCCCGAGAGCAAATCCAAGGCGCGGGTTGCTCTGCCCACTTCACCGTGTTCCGCCGCAAACAGCAAGTAGAACACGGACGCTTCAAACACGCCTTCAGGGCCTTGAGGCACACCGTCCATCAAAAGACGACGCACGGGGAGGTCCGATGTGCCCCCTTTGTCATCGGTGCCTTGAGAACCCCAAAACCACGCTTGGAGAATGTCCCCCATGTCGTTGGCCCGTTCGGCCCAAGGACCCGAGCCGTCAAGCTTGGCCGCCAAACCAAAGGCGAAGTAGGCCATGACATGGTCTTCGATGGTCGCAACCGAAAACACAGGCGAAAGCGCGGCCAGCCCCTCGTCCGCGTCGGAAGGCCACGGACTAGGCGGGGGCTCGCCCGAGCCGCTTACAAACAGGCCTTGGGCGTTCTGATAGTGCCTGACGGTCGAATCCAAGATCGCGCGCATGGCCTCGATGAGTGTGTCTCGTCGGGAGACGTCGGGCTCATCCTTGGCAAACCATCCGAGCGCGTAGGCCGCGAGAAGCTGCGTGTGGGTTTGCACATAGGGGGCAGCTGGCTGCGCGGTGGTCGAAACGACGCCATAAGGAACTTCGACCCGAGCTCCGTCATCGCTTCGAATCAGCGCTCTGAGGAGTCCCTTGACCCAAGAAGATGCAGCGTCTCGTTTGCCGTAGTTGACCGCAGCCACAATGGCCAGCGCTTGGTCTTCGAGGTAGGTCGTCGTTGAAGACGACAGCCCCGTCTCGGACGCCCCCACGAGGCCGCCGCTCAGATCTCGTGCCCCCTCGTCCACGGGGTTGAAGACCTCCCATAGCGCCTCCGTTTGCGCACGCACCGTCGACAGCGGATAAGAACGGTCGACGTCACCCGCTTCGTGAACATAAGGGTCGAGAGGTCGGTCCAGGTGCCAAACCTGGGACGCAAAATGGTCGTAGACATCGATATACCAGATGGCCGCAGTGGCCGAAGGCAGGCGTGCCATAACGTCTTGAATGCGGATTGTGGAATACGGAAAACCGTGGTCACCACCGTCATGCACAAACCGCTGCATATCGGACCACAGCCTGGCGGCGTGACCCCGAAGCGCCCGGGCTTCTGCCGCACTCGGGTCAGGGTGCGCTTCAAAGAAGCGCAGCAGACCCAAAATGAGGCCCGCCGTGGCCTCCAGATGGTAAAGATCTTCTTGTTGATTGCTCTTCGGCACGTAAGGATCTTTAAAGCTGTTGGGAAAGTAAAATGCGCCATAGTATTCACCACCGGCATGGGTCAGTTTCTCCCGCGTAAAGCGCCGCACCGTGTAGTCTAGACATCGAGCAAGCTTCGTCCGTTCTTCTTCGTTCAGCGCCGCGTAGTTGACCGAAAGCGCAAGCCAGCTGCAATTGTCAATGGCCGTCAACGAAGCCGGATGAAAGGCACCTTTGTCGTCGAACTCACCGCCGGTCACCACCCGGCCCTCCGCTTCATCCCACAAGAGTTCAAAAATTGCGGTGCGGAGATGATCGCGCCACTCGACCAGATTCTGCGGCTGAATGCGTCCGGTCAAATCGCCACTAGGCAGCCCCTCGAGCATTTCGTCCCAATGTTGGATCGCGTGGTTTAAGACACTCAGGGTGTCGAGGTTGTGCTCGGTGACAACGTTTTCGGCTCGGGCCTCCTTGCCGAGTACTTCAAGCACCCACTTGTGTTCGGGACCCAGATGCACGTCTTGCAAAAATGTACGCTCTTGGTTCTCGTCTCGGTAAAAAGTGGTGATCTTTGGTTTGAGGTCGTAGTTCAAGACATCGTACCCTAGGACATCTAGGATGTCGTAGTAGGCCCAACTTCGTGGTTCCGGACGGTCATCTTCGAGGCCCAGGCGGGCGTCCGTCAGGTCGAGCTCTTCCATACGCTCCGCGTACTTCAGTCCTTCTCGCGTCACCCCTGCCGTCATCAACCAACGCGCAAGCGGATCTTGGGCAAGGGCGCCCGAACGATGCTGAAAAAGCCCCTCGAGTCCCTCTAAGTAACACGTCTGTAGGGACACACGGTCGAGAAGGGACAAGCTTTGGGCTTCTTCCGAGGACAGATACACCCCCAGTCCGTGAACGACCCAGGCCCCAGCACCAGTCACCAAACGAACATCTTTCCAGGTGTCATCGTGGGTGTTCCAGGAAAAATGCCAACCCTTGATCACCTGCCCGCCTCCATGTTTGGCTTCGCGGACCGCCACGTCGTTGCCACATAGACGTTTCGCAAGCGATGTTGATCTCGGATCTCCCTCTTTCGCCAGCTGGGCAAGCGCAATGCCTTGGGTATAGGCCCACACTCGGTCGTACGAAGACAAAAACTCAGCGTCTTGAGACTCAGCGTCGTGGTCATCGTACTCTCGCTGAAGGCTCCGGGTGTCGCTGAACAGGCGATCCCTCAACAACTTTGCTTTGTAATAGTTGCCTTGTCCCTCACCCAAACCCACCAAAAGCGGACTTTGATCCAAAACGCCTTTTGGGCTCGTGAGACTGAGGTGGACCACTTCTTCGGGTGTCCCCAAACCGGATACGCCCGGCAGCCACAGCTCTGTTTGGCCGTTCAGGCGGCCATCCGGGATGAGGCTTGCACCCAGTGGCATCAAACCGCCGGAACTGTACGCCAAAGCAGCCCCTTCAAGCTCGCACCCCATGGCCAGCATTCGATACTGGTTGACACACGCTACCTCAGCCTTAAAACTTTGATTCTGAGTCACCTGAGCAGGCCCGGCGACCACCGTATGTTTGACTTCGCGCTTGGGAAGGCTTGCTCTCGTGGTCATGATCTGGTTGCGCTGGCCCGCCTCTTCAGCGTGTCTTACAAAAGCAACCACCCATAGATCTTCGTGGGCGGCGAGCGCCGGAACACCATCATATCGATCTTGGCCCGCACCGTAGGTCGTCCAGTGGATCGGCTGCGCCGGGTAGAGTTGCTCTTGACCGGAGAATTCGTCAAAGCCCCCGTTCAGGACGTCGTGGGTAAAGGAAGTGCCTTGGTCATGGCTTCGCGCCACCATGATTTGGCCCAAAGGCACCCCGCTTGGGGTAGAATGGGTCGTATCGGGCGCGTAATAAACAAGGGCCATGTCACCCTCGCGAGCCAAACTCAACGCGGGCATGTATCCTTTCGCAACCGGGTGAGCGCCGTGCGACCACGTGAGCCCCCCGTCCGAGGACCGCGCCAAATAAATAGAATTGTTGGCCGGGTCGTGCGGGCTTTTGGAAGGCCCTTTTTCGTATACCAAAAACATCTTTTGGGGATCGCTTAAATCCTGAGACACTTTTGCATACGATGGCCCTACGGGGCCTAGGTCGGGACTGGGCTTCGTGCCACACCTTTTGATCTCACCGGCACGTTCACAAGGAAAGCGCGCCACGGTCGAGATCCGCCATCGAAGCCGCGTTTCTTCGACATTGCCCTTCTCGTTTCGAGCCGCCAGCGCCTCGGCACCCTCGGTCATGGGTGGAGGCGTTGACATGGTGATGTATCCCTCCTCCGCGTGCCGATCGCCATGGCCGATGACATCTTCGGGACGCCAAGCGCCCCACCGAAAACCGCGCTCGACCTCTTGCTCAATCTCTTCGACCACAACCCGAGCGCCCGGCCCTCGAACAAGCCGCGGAACCCGACGGAGCGCACGCTCGGGCCGGTGCCACGCGTTTTCTTCGAGAGGCCGTTGGGCAACTTTGATTTTGTCATCTTCGTGCCACAATCCCGCGTGGGTATACTGATACCAATCTTGAGGATGACCCTGACGGCCGTCGTACGTGTAGTAGCGGTCTCGATCCACACCGAAATCCTGAACGTGGGCGAACTGTTCCTCTTTCTTGAGGCGTTCCGGGCGGTCTACAGGGATCGGCAACGCACAGGCGTATTGATCGCGAAGGCGGGCGTGCAAAAATCCTTTGCGGAACCTCTTTGTACCGGCGAAGGACCACAGCGACCCGCGCGCGCCGCACGACTCCCAGCGCGGCGGCGGAACACTGGGCCCCCAAGCGGCTTCGCCCAGACCCACCCAGGCGGGGTTGGGGCGCACAAGGTTGTCGAACATTCGGGTTTGGCGAGCCACGATCGTAATGCTCTCCCTTCCGACAAAAAGAGAAGGCCCTTCTACGTAGGTTTCCTCGATGCGCTCGAGATAGGGACCATAGTTTTCGTCACAATTCTTTTCCGCCAGACAATGGCTGCCTGGCTTCGGTTCCATCCCCAGTGAATAAACGATTTCCTTGGTTTCGGTACAGCACTCACTCCCGTCGGAGCACTTGGCGGGCACCGCACGCGTGTATTTCACCAGCTCTTGGTTGATGCGCCGCTTCTCCTCATCAAACACATTCCACAAGTTTCCGTTTCCATCTCGTCTCGCCTCGAAATTCTTGAGGTAATATACCTTGCCTGATTCGCTCCAGATCAGGTGGTGGTGGCCCAATCGGTCGAAGGCCATGTCGAGATCGGCTTTCAGCCCCGCGCCTTCCTCAAAGGTCATCTCTCGTTCGACGGTGGGATGCTGCGCTCGGACCACAGCGTCCACGTCGCTCAAGATGAGTACACGAATGCGGCTACCGCTTCCGTCGTTGGCCGTCTCTATCCACCCGACGACGACTTGGCCCATGTGGGCTGTGAGCGAAAAGTCCGTGATCCAATAGGCGGTGGGTGCAACCACCAAAGGAGCGGTCGCCTCACGCCAGCTGCCTTTTTTGGCGTATGCGCGACTATGGGCAACCCGAATTTGGTCCGGTGCGTGGCCCTTTCCGGGCACCAAATAACCGAGATGCGTCCACACCTCACCCGCCACCCGAGAAAAGGCCAGCGCGGGAAGAGACGCGGAACGTGTCCTTGGGGTCACTTCCGCCGCGGACTCAAAGTCCCCCGGTCGCGGCACCGCTGCTGCAAACCCCGCAGCGATTTCTAGGCGATCCGAAGGCCCGGACTCGTGCTCACCTCCATCCTCGCCTTCAAGGACCGCGGTCACGTGGTAACGGTACGACAAACCCAGCTCTGGAACTCGGTCCCGATACGTCGTGCCCACCAGATCTACCGAAAAACCGTCGTGGCGATAAACGCGATACGTGGGCGTCACTCCCACGGGCAGCGGTTGGCCGTCAGAGAATCCGGAAGGAGGACTCCATCGAAGGTGTACGTCTTGGCCGACATGCCAGCCGTAGATGGCTTGGGGCGGCAAAGAAGATTCCGACGCAACAAAGGATTCGGGCGCCCGAGCCCCCGTACACCCCCGTGGAGGATGGCCGTCCACGGAAGCGGCCCACAAAGGCGCCCCACACCCATCACTCGATTCAATCCAATAGGCAAGACCCGGCTCCAGTGCTTCGTCCGAAGACAACGGCGCCAGGCCGTCTCCTTCCCAACGAGACACCGGACCCACACCGACGTCGCCCGCACGCACCCGGGTCGCGGCCTGAAACACCACACCCTCCGAGTTTGTCGCAAGCGTCGGCGGCGGAAGTGACAAGGCGCGAGAATCGCCTTCGGGCCGAATATGGACCCAATAAATTCCGTCGTCAGCCATCACCTCCGAAAACGAAACCAAACGAGATCGCTGAACCACGCGATTCTCAGCAGCGTCGTAAACCTGCTCCACACGAAACAACGAACAGCAGTCCGCGGGCAGCGAAGACAACACCTCTCGGCCCCCGAAAGGCCCCACACCCCAAAGGTGCCACCCAGGCGAGAGGGAGGCACGCGTTTCACCAAGAACGTGTTGCCTCGGCGCATCGCGTTCAAGATCTGGCCCGCATGCGGCGGTGCTCAGCACAATGTGCAGCCCGATGAATCTCCGATTTCGCAAGAATCCGCTCAATAAACTCATGGAATGGTCCACCAGGTTGCTACTCAAAAGTCCTTGCAAAAGAAACGACATTCCCTTGGGAATCCGCCTTTTGTCGACCGGTGGCCGGCGCAAATCAGATTCCCCGATTTCAGGTCCCAATGCCCCGACCGGGTTTACGCTGTTCGAAGGGATGCCTTTCGATGAGCTGGTTTTCACGATGATTTCGGATAACCCGCAGCTCAAGTTGAAGATGATCTGGAGCTTGGAGGAACCAAAAAACGTCAGTCCCGAACCAGCGATAAGCGGGATAGGCGAAACAGTGGCGTTGGAAGAAGTTGGCTGCGCCGCACTGCGTGCGCGGAATACCCAATGGGTTGGCCTTCTCGCGCCTCCACTGAAAATACGCTTCGGAGCAAGAACGATGCGAGCCTAAAGAGCACGAGGCCGGATAGGCCCATCAGATTAAAACATACGGGGTTTATCCTAGGCCCAAGAGATGGACCCGGCCTGCCAATCGTTGCACCATGGATCAATTATTGGCACACAATAGAGAATACAGAGTGCCAATAATGTACTTTTTCGCCTATTGTCGGCGGATCCATTGGGTCAAGCAACGATGCTCAGAACTTATCAAGTCCAAGAAAATCAAGGCTTTATTGGCCGGAGACGGGAGTTGGAGCGACTCAATAGCATTGCCTCGGCGAATCGGAGCGCCATCATCGTCGTGCACGGTCGTCGACGCGTAGGCAAAACGGAACTCCTTGAGCAGTTCTTTCGTGCCCGCCAGCTGCTCAAGTTTGAAGGCATCGAGGGGAAGGGCGAGCACGAACAGCGACAAGCTTTTGCCCTCCAGCTCGCCCAGTACGCGGGTGCGAATGCCATAGCTCCAGACGCAGTCCAATCGTGGACGAAGTTGCTTCAATCATTGGCCGAGAAGACAGCTTCTGGGCCATGGACAATCTACCTTGAAGAATTTCAGTGGATGGCCGCATATCGAACCTCCCTCATTGCTGAATTGAAGTTCGTTTGGGACAACCATCTAAGGCGCAACCCAGAACTGCTCCTGATCCTATGCGGTTCGAGCCCCAGTTTCATGACCACGCAGGTTGTCCGCTCCAAATCGCTATATAGCCGCTCCTTACACGAAATTCCCCTCCAACCTTTTTCGTTGACTGAAACGCAGCAGTATCTGGGTGATCGCGACATGGGTGATGTACTGCAAATATATCTTAGCATTGGCGGTATCCCAGAGTACCTGCGATATTTCAAAGATCAGCCGAGCGTCCCCGGGGCACTTTGCTCCGAGTCGTTCACTCCTGGTGGCTACTTCATTTCTGAATATGACCGTATTTTTGTCAGTGCGCTCGGTGACAAACGGGAGTATAAGAAAACAATCAACTTCCTTGCGGCTGTACGCTTCGCGAGTCGAAAGGAGATTGCCAACGCCCTTGGGCTTCACTCCGGCGGTGGTCTCACCGAGATTCTAGAAAACCTCCAGCTCTCCCGATTGATCGAGAGCTATTGGCGGTTTGGATCTCGGCCAGATACAAAACTGAAGCGCTACGCCATCCGGGATTATTATCTGCAGTTCTACGGGCGTTTCATACTACCTGTGCTCAAGGACATTGAAAACGGAATGTATGTAGACGCCCCCTTGAAGGCCCTTAAACTCTCCAGCTTTCGTCAATGGCTCGGCTATAGTTTTGAACGCTTTGTCCGCCATCGCCACTATCAGCTAGCCGAGCACCTTGGGTTTTCGGCGGTTGATTACAAAGCCGGGCCGTACTTCCGACGCTCCGACCTTAACGACGGTCGTGGCTACCAGATCGATCTGGTCTTTGACCGAGCAGATCGGGTCTTGACGGTCTGCGAGATCAAGTTTTCCCAGGCCCCGATCGGAGTGTCTGTTGCCGACGAACTCGAAGAGAAGATTGACAGAATGATTGCTTCAAGTCCTGCCCTCAGTCGACGTGCAATTCGGCGCGTGCTTATTGCACCGAATGGAGTGACAGAGAGCCTAAAGAACAAATTGTATCTTGACGCTGTTGTAGGTGTGGATGCCTTTCGGTAGATCGGAACTTCACAGAACAAGCCTCAGAGGACCAGCAACTACGCGCGTCGGCAGCTGACGCGGTGGCGATCGAAGTGAGGCAAAGGACTAAGATTCCCAAGAAGCCTTGAGCGCCGCCTCAAAAACCAAACGTACTGGAATCGATCTTTCTTGCGCAATGCGCTCACAGTCATCGTACTCTGGAGTAACGAGCGGGGGGCCATCGGGCCGCGTCGCAATCTTGACAACCACCGGTCCAAAGACCGTAGAGACCCGCTCGCTTCGACGCGCCGTACGAACGCGGTCAACGCCGTAGACACGCACCCCCAACGTTGTACTATGCATAAAAAAGGCATGAACCACTGCATCTTTGAGTGTTTTTCTCACCAAAGCTGAGACCATAGTGCCCAGCCGGTCCTTCTTCATGTGAATGGTGTGAGACCACACATCGAGCGCACCGGCCGCTGTAATGGCCGCACGAAGACTCTTGAAGTGCTCCGGGTTCATGTCATCGATGTTGGCCTCCACGATACAGTCTTCATCGCTTGAGGCCGGCGCCGGTCTGGATTCACGTCCCACCAGGGCGCGAACAATGTTGGGACGGTCGGGCCACGCACGGCGTCCGCCCCCGATCCCCACGGCTTCCAGCGTCATACCCGGCACGCCATCAAAGCGCTCCGCCAAGACCCGGAGTAAAGCCGCACCCGTGGGCGTCACCATCTCCCCCGTCAAACCGCTTTCTACCAGCGGTGCGCCCCGAAGCAGGTGAAGGGTCGCCATCGCAGGCAACGGTATCGTACCATGGGCGCCAACGGTCGTTCCCCCTCCGACCGGGACCGGAGAGGCCACAACCTTGTCGATGTCTAGATCTACGATGGCTGCAGCCACACCCACAATGTCGGCGATGGCGTCGTCGGAGCCCACCTCATGAAAGTGCACGTCTTCGAGCGGAACCCCGTGGGCCGAGGATTCTGCTTTGGCCAACAAAAGAAAAGCATCAAGCGCAATCTTCTTTACCGGCGGCGCAAGCTCGGCCTCAACGAGCTGAGCCCGTATGGACCCGTAGCTTCGATGAGGCCCATGAGCAACGTGGCCATCTTCAGATAGCGCCAAATGCGCGTTGGTGCTCGGTTGGGGCTGGTCCGCGAGGCACCCATCCACCCATACCTCGATTCTCAGTGCCCGTAGACCGGCCGACCGCATGGGCACACGCTTCAGTTGTACATGGTGAAGGCCGGCCTGAAAAACGGACCTTTGAACCGCTTCCATCGATGCCCCGGCATCCAAAAGAGCCGCCAACAACATGTCTCCCGCGATCCCCCCAACCAAATCTACATAGAGAATGCGCCCATTCGATTCAGTCATGTCGCCGCGACCCTTCGCTTTTTTGGTTAAACAGGCTCGCGACGTACCCAGCACTGAAACCAGCGTCGATGTTCACAACCGTCACGCCCAAAGTACATGTGTTCAGCATGCCCAAAAGAGCGCTCAGTCCATTGAGATGAAGGCCATAACCGACACTGGTCGGCACCGCGATAACCGGCTTCGAAATGAGCCCCTTGAGTACACTCGGAAGCGCACCTTCCATGCCCGCAACCACAATCACAAGCTCAGCCGCCTCGAGACGAGGCCGAACCGCAAGCGTTCGGTGAAGACCGGCCACACCGACATCGAAGATGCGATCGACCGCGTTCCCCAGGTACTCGGCCGCCTGCGCCGCCTCTTCTGCAACCGGAAGGTCAGACGTCCCCGCACTGACCACGGCGATCGTACCGCGTCCCCTCGGCTTTGGTTTTTCTCCAACGCTCAGAAGCCGAGAAACCGGGTCGTAGCGCGCACACTCGCGAAGCACCGGGTCCAATCCATCCAAGACAACCTGGGCTGGGCCGGGCTCGACACGGGTCACCAACACAAGCTGCTTTTGCGCCGAAACCGCAGCCACAATAGAACAAAGCTGCGCGGTCGTCTTGCCCGGACCGTAAACGATTTCTGGAACGCCCGTCCGCAGCTGTCGGTGATGGTCCAAACGCGCAAACCCGAGGTCTTCAAAAGGTAAAACCTCGAGCCGGTCGAGGGCTTGTTCGACGGTCATTTCTTGCTGAGCAAGCTTCTCAAGCACACCGCGAAGCTGTTCTGGACTCATATGGGACGTACCATGGTCAAAGGGTTCAAGAGACTCCAGCGAATTCGCCCGTTCCCCACACGTGGCCCCCCAAAAAGCTGCGCCCACACTCAAAAATGGGTGAAGCCTGTGGGGATTTCGCGCAACCCGCCCTCAGGGGAATCCACTTCGAAGCGCAGCTCAGCCTGAACCACCCCCATACGGGTCACCGGTACACCCGCGGCCCGTGCTGCATCCCGAAGCCTGGGTTCTGCATCCATGGGAGCCGTGAAAAGGAGCTCATAGTCTTCGCCCCCACAAAATGCGGCCTCCAACGGATCGACCCCGTTCATTTCGGCGAAAGTACGAAGGACTGGAGAAAGGGGTATCGACGCAGCATCCAGACGCGCACCCAATCCGAAGGGCGCCAGCAAGTTCCGTAGGTCCTGTCCGAGGCCGTCCGAAACGTCACACATCGCGTGCACCGCGCCCGAAGCCGAAAGCGCGACACCCGCTTCGATACGCGGTTCGGGATCGTGAAGGGCCCGAAGCAGGCGCACCTTGGCGGCATCAGGCGGCACACGCACACCAGGCTGCGTCAATCGATACCCACCGTACGCATCGCCCAAAGTGCCCGTCACGTAGACACCGTCTTGGGGGACCGAGCCACGGCGCGATACAATGTCCGCCTTTTTTGCAGCGCCCAAGGCGGTTGCACAAAGGACCATTGGACCCGTAGTCCGACAGACGTTGCCACCAAGGACAACGATCCCATGGGCCTCACATCGGTTGTGCACGCCCCAAGCCAAGTCCTCGAGATCCACAACGGCGGTGTCAGGCGACAAACTCAATGACAAGAGCACGTACCGAGGCCTGGCGCCCATCGCCGCAATGTCGCTGAAATTGACGGCCATCCATTTTCGCCCGACCTCCTTGAAGCTCGTAAAACGAGGATCAAAATGGACCCCCTCCACAAGGGTATCGGTCGTAGCCATCGAGGCGACACCCGGCGCGGTGACCCACGCGGCCGCATCATCCCCATTCCCAACGATCACATCCTGAAGGCCAACCCCCTCGGCGCCCTTGGCAAACAAGGCGATCACCCCAGCCTCGCCGAGCGAAGCGATGGTTCTCTCACCCACTCTAGACACCATCAGTCTGCTCCCTCAAAACGAGATGAGCCCGCTACGATGCCATGCCGACTACGGGATCAGGTAGAGGTGGTTGCTCCACATCCCCCCCTTGACCTTCGGGGGGCTGCACATCAGCCAAGCGAACCGTCCTCGCCGCCCGACAAAACACCCGAAGATCGGCTTGGTCGTCGTCCTCGACCACCAAGTGAGAGAGCCTGCAATTGCAGGGTTCTTTGACATCTACGTGTTCTTTTCCCGGCAAAGGAGGCAACCAGCATCCGGTGTTGATATAACGACGGCCCTCACCGATATCTTCGACGCGTCGCATGTGGCTGTGCCCCATAACCACCAACGGAACCTCAAGAAGGTCGGCAATCTTCTTGGCAGCTTGAGCCTGTTTAGGACCAGGCAGCAGATAACGCCTTGGGGCCAGCCATTTGTTTGCACGAACGGCCAAAAACGCAGTGAGCGCAATGCTGACAAGCTCAATCCAGGTGTTGTCCACGACCAAGAGAATCAGTAACGTGAGCGCCAAAGCACCGCCCACCAAAAGAATCCGATCGAGGAACAAAAGCCTCATCAGCTCGGGAAGGTTCTTGCTGACCGGGAGGTGATGAAGCGCATCGACGAGCGTGAGACTCTCCCTCGATACGCCGTGTTTCTCCGCCTCGTCGGCCAGCCGCTTATTGTGTTGCTTCCCGTATCGCCGCACACGCCCCATCGTAAAGCGAGCGGCATAGAGCAGCATGCGATAGCTCGTCCCTATAGCCATGCGAATGATATACAAAGACCCGCCCAGACCACGGCGTTTGAGCCACGCAACGTAATCCTTCGCTGACCACACATCTGCATGATGCGCAGCGAAGTCTTGAAGCATATTCACAAAGTACCGCATCGCAAACGCAGAAACGGGGGTATCGATTCGACGGGGATTGGTAGGGCTGATCGGATACAGCTGGTGATCAAAGGAACAATACACGTCGTACTGATGGCCATGCTCGATGTAGACCCGGCCGGGCTCGATGTACACCCATGGCACAAACGACACTCGACCTTGGAAATCAGTATGCCGTTCTATGGCCTCATCGACGTCCAGGTTTTGTTCATCAAAGGCAAACTTGGCAAGCTTTCTGCGGAACACACGTTGCACCTTCGGCCAAAACAGCTCGACATCGTGGTTGCCCCGCATGATCGACACTTCGCCGCCCTCTCGAATGAACTGAGACAAGCGGCGGAAAAACTGATTGTGGTACTCAAGCGTTTTTTTGAGCTTGACGACCACCCGTTCTGCTTCCGTCCCCAGACCAAATTCCTTCTCTTCTTGGGTCACCTCAAAGCTGAGGGCCAAATCCAGCGGGCCGTGTTTGCCGGGCACAACAACCAACTCGATAAAATCAATGAAGTCGCCCGCGAAGATGATTCGCCATTCGTTTTCTCGAGCAACAGTGTAGAAGTCGAGAAGATCGACAAAAGCCTGGTCAAACTCAGGATTGGGACGAGCCGTGTGCTCAAAACCCGTAATTTCGTTGCAATCCCGACCCAGATGCATATCAGACAGAACGAGTAAACGCCGCCTGTCCTTGTGCGGGCTGGGCGGAGTATCCGCGGTTGGAGCCTCTTCAGTCATCGACCAAACAAAGATAAAACTTGTTGTTGGAGCGGTCTAAGATTCGAATCTTCGACCGCGCGTTAGAGGACAGCAGATTTTTCAAAGTGTAATACCGAGATTGCTCGGTGATGATAAATGCCCGACCGGGGCGATCAACCAAGCGACGCATGCGTTCATTGGCCCCGGTATCCTTCACCTGAACAATTTGATTTCGGCTGTAAAAAGTCTCCCCCCGCCAGTTGAGCTGGTACGCATAGATGGGCTCGCCCGGACGACGTTCTTCGTAGAAAGTCTTGAACAAATGAGCCTGACTCCAATGAGGACTTAACATATTGAAGTGATAGTGCGAAACCCACACCCCGAAGAGCACGCCCATACCCAAAAACGAAAAAAGAATCTGGGCTTTTTGCCTCCGAAGCCCAAAGTATATTAGGGCAATCGAGGTCGCACCCACAAGGCAGGCGAGGAAAACACGGGGTCGGAGCTCCCGCGGGTAGTCGCGGTCGTACTTGTAGGTAAATAGGTTCACGAGCAGCTGCGGATCATTGATCAGATCCCTCGCCACAACCGCAAAAACCGCCGCGACCAAAATCAACCCGAAACCTCTGAGCCTGGCCGTCGGGTCCTCCGCAACCCAAGAAAGCCAAAATGCAACCAGAACTGCCAAGGCAGGTACTGCAGGAAAAATGTAGTGATGAAACTTGGTCTGGCTCATCGACATAAAAAGATAGGTCCAGAGCCCCCAAATAAGAATAAACAGCAGCAATCGCTTCTGCCCCAAAGAACGTTCTTCGTGCGCATCGCTGACCGCAAATCCAAGCGCAGAGGGCACGACAGCCACCCAGGGAAACATGCCGTACGCCAGTTGTTCCAAAAAATAGCCCATCCCGGCACGGTCGCCGTGCACGCCGCGTCCTACCCGATTGAAATTGTCGTGGAGCCAAAAACGGGTCACGAAGGTCTTGCCTTCGTCATCGCGTCCCCCGAAGAGGCTCAACACCACGTACCAAGGAGAAGCCACCAAAAGGAATATCAGTCCGCCCACAAGTACGCGACTTCGCACCAAAAGGCCGAAATCCCAGGCGATGATCATGTACAAAAGAACGGTAGGGCCTACGAGTGCAAGAACCGCCAACCCCTTCGACAAAGCGGCAAATCCAACACAAATATAAAACCCGACCAGCAAGGCATCCTGGTGGCTGCCCCAAAAAAAGACCAGAAGCGCCAGACCAAGCGCCAACAAGGCGGTGCCTGACAGCGCCAGCCACGCGTCGACTCCGCTGAGCTCGCGCCCCAAGATGGCAAGCTGGGGCCAAACAGACAGCAGGATCGCAACCGCCGCAACCCCTTGATGACGCCGTTGCGTTTTGTCCCCTTCATTGTGAAAAACCGCAGCCGCAAAGAAAGCAAAAGCGATCGTGGTCAACCCCACCAACGGCATGTCGGTAATGGCCTGCTTCCCAATAAAGACAAACTGTGCGCTCGACCCCAGAACCACCACCGCCAAGAGCCCCACAGAACGGTCCCGAAGCTGGGTTCCCAGCCGGTACACGGCATAGAGCGCCATGATGGCGATCAGAGCGAAGGGCGCGCGCACCCCCCATTCGGCCAAACTGCCCAGCGCCTCGCCGGCAGGAGGCGACTCCGCGCCCACCACCAGCAGGCCCGCCGCCATCAACCACAAAGGAAAAATGGGTTTACTAAAGAAGTAGGCCCCTTCCCAATGGGGGTAGACGTAGTCGTCGCGAACAATCATTTCACGCGCGACCTCGGCGTAGTGGGGCTCCCAGCAATCCCAAAGGCCAAGGGTCCCGAGATAGGGGAAAAACAGCAGTGCACCCAGACCGAAGACGATCACCGTCGCCCGCTTTTCGGTTCGACATTGATGGCGCAACCAGACCAGCCAAAAAGCCTCAGGCGTCGCGACCTGGGTGCCAGACGTATTCACGGCTTCAGCCATGCACTCTGCCCTATCCTCGTCCAAGCCGCGGGGCCGCGCCTCCGACGGGGAACGCCATCCCAACCACCCGTTGCTTCAAGCGCACCAAAAGCTGCTTCTCGCAAGTGCGCAAAGCCAAACACTCGGCCTCGAGACGGGCATCGAGCTTCGCTCGCTCGGCTCTAAGACGGCCAAGGGCGGCGGAGCCGGCCTCCAAACGGTGGGCCACCGTTTCCCGCCCCCCATGCTGCCCCGAGTCAGCCCAAGCATCCAGCTCGGCAAGACTTCGCACTTCTCGAACCGCAAGCTCCGCCTCGCGGGCAAAGTACTCGCGCACGGAGCTCAACTGTTTTTCGAGCGCATGGGTCATCGGGCTCCCGCGCACAACCCGGCTCAGCTTGCGAACGTGATAGGTCAGCCGAACCTGTTGCCGACTCAGCTGACGAGCCTTATGGGCACGCGCGTCGGGCGTCACAGGCCTAGGCCATTTCCATCATCAGGCGATCAGGATTTTCGAGCAGACGAATCACGGCATAGGTAAAGGCTGATCCCACATGCCCGTCGATCCAGCGGTGATCGAAAGACAGGGAGAAGTTCATCATATCCCGGATCGCGATCCGGTCGTCGACCACCATGGGGCGCTTTTGGATCTTGTGGACACCCATGATGGCCACCTCTGGGTAGTTGATGATGGGTGTCGCGAAAATGCCACCGTCCTTGCCAAGACTGGTCACGGTGAAGGTCGAACCTCCGAGGTCACTTTGGCTCACCGTGCCGTCACGCACCGCCGTGGACAGACGCTGAATCTCAGAAGCCAAATCCAAAAGCGAGCGACGATCGGCGTGCCGAATCACAGGCACAATCAGTCCCCGATCCGAGGAAACCGCGATACCGAGGTGATACTCGCTCCTTTGGACAAAGGTCATTTCCGGCTCATCCAGTTGGCCGTTCAAGGTGGGAAAACGTTTGAGCGCCGCAAGAATCGCCTTCAGGATAAAAGGCAAATACGAAAGTTTGGCCTCCCCGGATGCGAGGCGCTGATTCAGCCGCCCGCGAAGGGCCACCAAGTCCGTGGCATCGCATTCTTCCACAAAGGTAAAATGCGCGGCCGTAAACGCCGACTGGGCCATGTTCTCCCAGATGCGCTTGCGGAGTCCTCGCACCGGAATCCGCTCGTCGCCTGCCGCTTCGGCGGGCGAGACCGCGGGCGCCGTCGCCCCCGGCGAAGCTCGGGGCGCCGAAGGAGGCTGAGGCACGGGTGACCCCTCGTGAGCCCGGCGGACGTCGTCGGCCGTCACGCGACCAGCCGGGCCGGTCCCACGAAGCGTAGACAGCTCGACACCCAACTCACGCGCCAGCCGACGGGTCGCCGGAGCCGCCAGCACCCCGCCTTTGGGGTCGGCACCCGCCGAGCCCGGCGAAGACGGGGACGACACCGGCGCCCTTTGGGGCACCTCGCTTGGCTCGGGACGCCCCGGCCCAGGGCCCGAAGCCACTCCAGGAGCCGCCGCCGCAACCGGAGCCGCAGACTCACCCGATGACGCCGATTCACCGTCTTCTTCGATCACCACGAGGACCGCGTCGACCTCGACGACCTCGCCTTCTTGGCCCCGGGTCTCTTTCACGACCCCGCGACGGGGAGAGGGAATCACCACTGTAGCCTTGTCGGTCATGACTTCGACCATGGGTTGGTCCACTTCGATCGTCTCGCCTGCCTTCACAAGCCACTTGACGATCTCGCCCTCGACAACGCCCTCGCCAATATCCGGTAGCCGGAACTCAAATGCCATAGGCCGGCAAAGTAGGGATGGTTCTAGGCCAGCGTCAACGCCGAATGCCACCGGGCCCTCACCGCGCGGCTTGGGACCCGCACGATTCTAAGGGGTTACCGCCGGGGAGCCGCCTGGGGAGCCGACCTCGAAGTCGTCTCCCGACGTCGATTGATCATGTGTAGGGCCTCACCCCGAGCCGCCTTGGCTGCTTCCATCAGCCCTTCGGCGAGCGTGGGATGCACGTGGACCGTCAGCGCGAGGTCCTCGGCCAGCGCACCCATCTCGAGCGCCAAGCAAGCCTCTGCAATCAGATCGCACGCGCTGGGGGCCGCAATGCCCACCCCCAAAATGACGTCGCTTTGGGCGTCGATCACCACTTTCACTACGCCATCCGACACATTCATCGCACCGGCCCGACCGAGGGCCGCGACTGGAAAGACCCCAGTCCGCACCTGGTGGCCTCGCGCCTTGGCTTCGGCCTCGGTCAATCCAGCCGACGCCACCTCGGGGTCGGTAAAAACACCAAGAGGCATCGCCACCACGTCATACGCGGCCGGCTTGCCGGCGATGACGTCGGCAGCCACCTCACCCATGTGGGAGGCGCGGTGGGCCAACAGAGGTGGACCCGTGACATCGCCAATGGCAAAGATGTGGCGTACGTTCGTCCGGCACTCGGCGTCGACCGGAATCCAGCCCCGATCGTCGACACGCACCCCCGCCGTCTCCAGCCCGAGCCCCCGGGTGTTGGGCTTAAAACCGACTGCGACCAAGACCCGATCCGCCGGCAACGCGCGTCGCTTTCCATCGGTTTCTACGTCGACTTCGACCGCGCTGCCGACATCTCGAAAGCCGAGCGCTTTGGCCCCCGTCAATACCTCAAGACCAATCCGTTTCATGCTTTTGAGCACCGGACGAATCAGATCTTGATCCGTACCCGGAAGGACCCCAGGCATCATCTCTACAATGGTCACTTGCGCACCGAGTTTTCGGTAGGCCATCCCCAGCTCACACCCGATGACCCCGCCGCCAATGATCACCAGCCGGGGCGGAACGGGGTCGTAGGCCACCGCGTCTTTGGCGTACCCGATGGCGGGATGGGAGAACGGAAACGGCGGAATCTCGATGATGCCCGCACCCGTTGCAATGACCAGCTCATCAAAATGAATGACGGCGTCCCCCCCATTGCCGGAGTGAATCGCCAGCGTATGGTCGTCGGTCAGGGTCGCACTGCCCTTTCGATGCTCACAACGATTGGCCTTGAGCAAACTCGAAATGCCGTTGCGCTGGCGGTCGAGAAGCCGATCTTTCCAACTTTGAAGTTCGGTCGCGTTGACGTCCGGCGTGGAGGAAAACACACCCTTGAAATGGGCAATCTCGCTTCGGAGGTTGGCCGCATGAATAATCGACTTACTGGGAATACACCCCCAGTTGAGACACACACCACCAAGGTGCTCACGTTCGATGACCACCGCCTTCTTTTTGTGTTGTCCCAAGCGAATGCCCGCGACGTATCCACCAGGGCCGCCGCCGACCACCGCAACATCAAAGCGTTCTTTAGCCATGACTGCCCAAGTACCAGAAGGGCGACCCCCAAGGCTATTCTATTCGCATAGGGCCAAAAGATGCTTGGCGTTCCTAGAAGAAGCCCCCTGGAGCCGGCGAACCGCAACCTCGGCCATGCGCCCCAGCGACGCAATTTCGTCAGGCCTTTGAAGGAGCTCCTTCAAGACCTTGATCAGTTGGGTGGGGGAGTTCACCTGAATGCCCCCACGCCCGACCAAAATCTCGACCGAGTCCCTGAAATTCATCATGTGAGGGCCAAAAAGCACAGGCTTACCCAAACCCGCAGGCTCAAGGATGTTTTGGCCGCCCCGAGGGACAAAACTCCCTCCCACAAACACCACCGTGGCCAAGCTATAGGCCACCGAAAGCTCGCCCATGGTGTCGAGGATGACCACGTCAGGCTCCAGAGCCGCGCCGGACTGGACGGTGGCTTCAGTCCGAAGCAACACCGAAAAGCCGGCAGCCCGAACCAGCGACGCCACCCGACCGGCCCGGTCCACGTAACGGGGGGCCACGACCATTCGAACCAAGAGGCCGGCATCGCGAAGGGCACGCAGGCCCTCGAGAAGAATGCGCTCCTCGCCTTCGTGGGTTGAGCCCGCGACCAGAACCAAGGCATCGCCCAAACGCAACCCGGTCTTAAGTGAAGCCACCGTGTCCTGGCCGGGGGATTCTTTGAGATTGTCGAACTTGGTATTGCCCGTGACCAAAACCTTCTTGGGCGGAGCCCCAAGCGTACATGCGCGCGACGCTTCAACTTCTTCGCGCATCAAGAGCACATCGAATTTTTGGAGTTGGTTCCCGATCAGAAAGAACAAGTAGCGATAGCGGCGAAGCAGATTCTCGCTGATGCGGCCATTGGTCATCGCCAACCGGGCCCCAAAACGCTTGGCGGCCGCCAAAAGATTCGGCCAGATTTCGGTGTACTCAAGCACCAAAAGATCCGGCTGGATCACCTCCAGCGCCCGCCGAGTGGCTCCGGGAAGATCGTAGGGTACGTAGGTCACACCATCAACGTGGGGTCCGAGCTTGCGGTGCGCCATCGTAAAACCGGTGTTGGTCATCGAAGAAACCACCAACGTCGACGCGGGCTCCTGCTCGCGAATCTCAAGGATGATGGGCAATAGAGCGAGCAAATCCCCCGCCGACGCACCGTGCAACCAAATGCGAGGCCCCCGCCCACGGGTCTTTGGCCAAGGCCGCTCTGAAACATCTCGTTCGCCATAAAAGCCCAGTCTTCGCTTGATACCGTCCCGCAGTTTGGGATGCAGCATCCACAGGGGCAGAAACAACCCGATCACCAGATAGCTCAGGATCGTGTAGATCAGATGCACGCTTGTCCCTCTGAGGCGCGTATCAGCCGGGCATAGGGACCGTTTCCTCGGATCAGAGCGTCATGGGTACCCTCCTCAACGACACGTCCCGCCTCAACAAATACAATGTGATCGGCGGTGCGAACGGTCGAAAGGCGATGCGCGATCACCAACATGATTCGATTCTTGCGGAGCGAGCCCATCAGCTTCTGCAGCTCCTGTTCATTGCTGGTGTCGAGGGCACTTGTGGCCTCGTCGAGTATGATAATGCCCGCATCCCGTACAATGGCGCGCGCGATCGAGATTCGCTGACGCTCGCCCCCGGACAACTCGAGACCTCGCTCACCCGCCAAGCTGTCGTACCCTTGGGGGGACGCAGCAATAAATCGATGGGCCACCGCCATTTTGGCCGCGGCCTCGACGTCCGATCTTGTGGCTTCCGGTCGACCGTATGCGATGTTCATTTCGAGGGAGTCGTTGAACAGGTAGGGTTCTTGAGAAACCATCGCCACCTGAAGCCGAAGACTCTCCAACGAAAACTCCCGGATATCGACGCCGTTGACGGTAATACGCCCCGAATCCACATCGAACAGTCGCGGCAACAACGCAGCAATGGTCGACTTCCCGCCCCCGGACGGCCCGACCAAGGCCACCATTCGCCCCCGGGCCAATTCGAGTTCGAAGTCTTTGAGCACAGGCTCATCCGGCCGATACCCAAAAGTCACCCTTTCAAATTTGACCCGCTCCGGGCGCTCTTCAAAGGGCTTGGCATCGGCGCTTTCGACCACATCAGATGGTCGATCCATGACTTCGAACACCCGCTCTGCCGCGGCGACCCCGGGCATAATGATGGCGTTGAGACGGCCGAGGGCCTTCACGGGCTCGTAGAGCAACACCAAGGCCAGCAAGAAACCCACAACCTGGGCCGGATCGGACTCTTTGGCGTCCGCCGAACTGAGCGCATGCGCCACCGTGAGCAGCAAAGCCCCCACCCCCACCAGCTCCATCACCGGCGTTTGCAGGGCACGAATGAGAACGCTCTTCAGCATCGCCTTAAAGTAGATCTTGTTCTCGGTATCGAAACGTTCGATCTCGAATTTTTCTCGTCCGTAGATCTGAATGATTCGAATCCCTGATAAGGTCTCGGTAATACGACTCGTGAGTTGTCCGATAGAAAGCTGGGCTTTTTTGGCGTATCGTTTGAGCTTCCTCCCAAAAAAAACGATGGGCAAAATCGCCACCAACAAGACACCTGAGATAACGGCGAGCTTTCGATACTGAATCAGACAGATCAAAGCCAAGACCAGCACCTTGAGTGCGTCGCCAAAAAAGACCGGAATGGCGTAGGTCGCGGCACGTTCTACATGGTTCACGTCATTCATGAGGCGAGAGACCAACTGACCCGTTGACTCTTCGCCAAAAAACTTTCCACTCTGCTTCAATATCGACCCAAAAAGGGCCCTCCGCAAATCCCAAACGACCCGCTGAGCGATCCAGCCCATGCCAAAAAAACGCACCGCCTGGCACACCGCCTTCACAAACACCACCGCGGCAAAAAACCAGAGAATATGAACCTCCAGCGTGGCGCGAAGCGTGGTCATATCGAATTCGAAACCCAAACTGCCTAAAACAAGAACCAGTTTGTCGAAGGTGGGCTCAAGGCTCCCCATCGCACCATGTTGTCCTTCTATGAGCACCGTCAGGAGCAACTGAAGAAGGAGGGGGTAGAGCCCTGTAGAAGCCGCAAGGCCCACCATGGCGACCATGGCTAAGGCCAACACCGTGGTATAGGGCCTGAGGTAGCCCATCAATCGGCGCCAAGTCGTCACTGCTGAAACACCAGACTTCCGCCCGAACGTTTCGCAGCGTTGGGTCCGTCCGAAGATGTCTGACAACCGATGTAACGGGCCGCATCGCGCCCCACAACCCGGACCACGCCGAGATACCGAGGACTCTTGACCCGCCCCTGGCGCAAACGCTCTAAGCGCACCGTGGGTTCTTCGAGAATGGACTCCCACGCCGCAACCCCAAACAACGAGGGGTCGGTTGACACCACGATGGCTTTGTCCCCCGGGCACAGAGCCGGCCGTTGCCAAAGATCATACTGGCTCATGCGAGACGTGCCCAATTCTAGGACAGGGTAGCGGTCTTCGGTGTGGTACCGCATCAGGCTCGCCAACTGATAACTTCCGGTCACAATGGTCTCGGCACCATGGCGTTCGGCAAGACGCGCGGTCATCGCGGCGATTTCGTCAAACCCGATACCATCGAGCGTCGTATCGTTCTTGGATGGTATGGGAAGCCAAGGATGGACCACGTGACTCAAAAGCGCGCCCACAAAAACGAGGGCGACCACTCCGACTCGCTCATGCCACCATCGCACCCGGCCAGAAGCCTCGGCCACGCGGGCCACAATCACCGGCAACACAAATACCAGGGCGGGCATGGGCCAATGGCCTTCGCCACTTCCGCACAAGACCGCAACCAGACAGGCCAACAGAAGGAGAGCAGCCCCTCCACAAAGGGCTGACTCCGATGCACCGAGGCGCCCAAACGTCGCCAGCCCCACAACCCCCACCAAAGCAGCCGTCGTCATCGGTCCCAAACTCAAGGCCATAGAGCCCAGCATCAACGGAATCGCCTCCATCCCTCGCCAGGTCCCTTCTTCAAACACCCGTTCCGCTTGGTACGCAGTCGAAATGTGAAAGCCTGAGCTGGCCACCAACCATGGCAGCAACGCCAATACCCCACAAAACGCGCCGGCATAGAGTACAGGTCTAAAGACCCGGCCTCGCTGCGCTCGGTCGCGAAACAAGACCAGCCCTGCGCCCAGGGCCAAAAGGGCCGATGAGTGCTTGAACAAAATCCCAAGCAACGGGACAAAAGCCGCGAAAAAGAGCCAAAGGACCTCCGCCTTTTGTTCGAGCGCGCGAACGATGACGTACGCAGAAAAAGCCACCACCACACCCTGAAAAGGGTCCGGCGTTGCCGGCAGATATCCAAGCGCAAAGACCGGAGCACCCAAAAGCGAAAGGAACAATATCCACAAGACGCGATCTCGGGCTTCGGTAGACCCACACAGCCGGCGCGCGCTCAACCCGCTGATCACAAATACGGCCAACATGGACACCACCGTGGGGGCCCGAAGCCCAAGCACACCTAAACCAAGAATCGATTGCGAGGCCGCCAAAACGAAGGCGATCCCTGGAGGGTGATCGAAGTAAACCCAGTCGGGCGCACGCCCCCAAGTCCAATAGTAGGCTTCATCACCGATGGGTGGCAAAGACCAGGCCGCGGCCACCACCAGGATGGAAAATCCTAGGATCACAAAGCCCCTGGACCAGCTAAAGTGAGCGCCCTCCGCCAAGGTTTCGCTGCCGCGTGCTTGAATCGATCCCTTCATGGAGTGCAGCACCCAAACGCTATGGGCGGCGAATCTTCATTTGGTGCACAGACCACAAAGCTTGGTAGACACCGCGTCGACTGATCTTCGAGGCGCCGGCAACTCGGTCCCAAAAAAGGATGGGCAGTTCCTGAATCGAAAAGCCACTCCGATGCGCACGGACCTTCATCTCGATTTGAAAGGCATACCCTCGACTCGAGAGCTCCGACAAATGGATGTTTTCAAGAACACGGCGGCGAAAGCCCACAAAGCCGGAGGTCAAATCGAAACACGGAACCCCCAACACCCGCCGAGCGTACACGTTGCCCGCCTTCGAGAGGGCCCGTCGGCCCGCGCCCCAGTTGCCAATCCCCCCGCCATCGACGTGGCGCGAGCCCACGACCACATCGGCCTGGGTCAACGCGCCGAACATGGGGCGAAGGTAACGGGGCTGGTGAGAAAAATCGGCGTCCATTTCGAAAATGTAGTCGTACCCTTGGGCCAACGCCCGTTGAAAACCGTCGATGTACGCACTTGCCAGACCGGTGCGTCGACTCCGGTGAACCACTTTGACCCGAGCCTCTCGCTCGCTCAGAAGGTCGGCCGCGTGTCCGGTTCCATCGGGGGAGTTGTCGTCAAGAACCATCACATCGGCATCGACCGTTGCTAAGATTTCCCCCACCAACGAAGGCAAGTTCTCTCGCTCGTTGTAGGTCGGTATACAAATCACCGTGCGCACGAAGGCGGCTTATCACACAATGCGGGTTCAGTGGGTGACCCCAGGCATCTGTGAAGCGCTTCCATGATCAGCGTTTTGACCCATTGGGTTCAAGCAGGCTCCGAAGCGGCACCGGACGTTCGGGGACGCCCCGCAAGCTCTAGGGCCGCATCCGCAGCCCGATGCGCAGCACCGGGCCCGCCCATTCGACGAAGGAGCGCCTCCCGCAGGCCCTGAGCCGCATCAAGAGCCCGGCTGTCCCCGAGCACTTGCTTCGCGTACTCAAACAGAGCCGAGGCGGTACACGCACCCTGGAGGAGTTCGGGGATAGCCTCCTCCCCCGCGATCAAATTGGGGAGGCCAAAGTGAGGAACCCTCATGAGAGCCCGACCAATACAATAGGTCAGCCAGTGGGTGCGGTAGAAGATAAGCTGAGGCCTCCCCAACAGGGCAACCTCGAGGGTCGCCGTCCCCGAACCCACCCAAGCCATCTTAGACCGAGCGACCGCCTGGTGGAGCTGGGGCGCCGGTACCAAAACGACCTGGGGCGCAATCGGATGACCCCGAAGTGCGGCCTCAAGGGTTCCCTCGGGCAGACTGGAGGCAACCGGGAGCCTAAAGGTCTCGACGAGACCGGCATCGCGGGCCTTGAGCGCCGCGGCCAACATCAAAGGCAGGTGGCGCCGAATCTCAGACCCTCGACTCCCCGGAAGCAAGGCGATGGCGTTTTCCGGGTCGGGCAATCGGCCGACGTCCTGGAGCTCATCGACCAACGGATGGCCCACGCACACCGCATCCACCCCCTTGGCGGTCCAATGGGGGGTTTCAAAGGGGAACAGCAACAACAAGCGATCAAACCAGCGCTTAAAAGTGGACACGCGCCCCGAGCGCCACGCCCAAACCGAGGGCGCAACGTATCCCAGGACGGGAAAACCACATTTCTTGAGCCGCTTGGCCAGCCGAACGTGAAAATCGGGTGCGTCGATCAACACCACCAGATCAGGGTTAGACGCCTCAGCGAAACGGCCCAGCGCATCCACCAGCGAAAACAGCCGCGGGAGATGGCGCACGACCTCAACCAGACCCACCACATTCAGTTCGTTGGAGGATCGATGCGCAACAAACCCTTCGGCCTCCATTCTTGGGCCACCCATCCCAAAGGCCACAAGGTCGGGCACCCTCGACCGAAGCGAACGGATGAAAGCTGCACCAAGCGCATCCCCGCTCGCCTCACCGGCGCTGATGAAGACCCGCACGGTTCACACTGAACCGTCTGGAGACACCCCGAGCTCGGCTTTTTGAGACGCCCGCGTGATGCCCCGCTGCGTGCCTCGAAGAAAACGACAGAGAAACCGCACTTGATCCGATGACGAGGTCTGCTCGAGCTCGGCGAGCGCTTCACGGTAAGCGCCATTCAAGAACAGCTGCCGATAAGCACGTTTGAGCGCCCGGCGGGCTTCGTCTGAAAACCCAGCGCGCCGGAGTCCGATGCTGTTGAGTCCAAACAAACGGGCTGGATGGCCATCCGCCATGACAAACGGCGGAATATCTTGCAACACCCGACTGGACGCACCGGTGATGGCATAAGCACCCACGCGTACAAACTGATGTACGGTGGTCACACCACCCAAAATCGCGCGGTCGCCGATGACGCAGTGCCCCGCGATTTGGGTCCCGTTGGCCACCACCACCCGGTCACCCACCACACAATCGTGGGCGATGTGGGAATAGGCCATGACCAAACAGTCGGATCCGACCTGGGTTACGCCACAGCCCTCTCCCGTACTTCCCGGCTGAACCGTCACCCCTTCCCTCAGCACCGTTCGGGCACCGATGATGAGCTTGGTTTTGGAGCCATCGTACTTGAGGTCTTGTGGTCTTAGCCCAATGGCCGCGTGCGGAAAGACTTCGGCATGCTCTCCCAAGGTCGTGTCGCCATCCACCACCGCGTGGGCATGAATATGCACACCTCGCCCCAGCTTGACCGAAGGCCCCACAACCGCAAATGGACCAATCTTGACACCGGGGCCAAGCTCGGCATCCGAGTGCACCACAGCAGCGGGATGAACCTCTGATGCTTCCACGAGACCCGGGGTGTTCTTCACTTCGTGCATCGGAGCACCTAAGACCCGTAAATCGGTGGACGGAGGGTCGGCGGAAGCGGAGGCGAAGCCACCCTCGGGCCAGAGGTCGCGGTGATCGTTGCCGAGCTCACCAGGGCACCCGCAACGTGGACCTCACAGCCCAGTTTCCAGGTACCAAGCCGATGCCGAAGAACCTTGGCGCGAAGCTCCATCAGGTCTCCCGGCACCACCGGCTTTCGAAAGCGACAATCGGTGATACTCGCCACATAAATCGATTTGCTGTCGTCCAAATCGGCGCCGCTCAAGATCGCCAAAAGCGCACCCGCTTGCCCCATCGCTTCGATCTGAATCACACCAGGCAAAACCGGGTTCCCGGGAAAATGCCCTTCAAAAACGGCCTCGTTGCCCGTAACCGCCTTTTTGCACCGGATATGTTCCCCCGGCACCACATCCTCAACCGTATCGACAAACAGGAACGGATATCGGTGCGGGAGGTACTGCTTGATTTGGTTGATGGTCAAAGTCGTGGTCATAGAACCTTCTCCGCAAGTAGCCGCTCAAGTTTCTTCACCCGCTGAAAGAGCTCGTCAAGCTTGGACAAACGAACCACCCGGCGAAAAAACTCGGACTTCGAAACCGCCGGGCTACCGATCACATCGGCTCCAGCTTTGACATCTTCGCGAACGCCTGCTTGCCCCCCGACCACGCAGCCGTCGCCAAGCTGAACGTGGCCACACACCCCAGCCTGGGCCGCCAAAATCACGTGCGCACCGAGCCGCGCGGAACCGGCCACACCCGACTGCGCCACCAACAAACATCCGGGCCCGACTTCTACGTTGTGGGCAACCTGGACGAGGTTGTCGATCTTGCTGCCCGCACCCACTCGAGTGGTTCCGAATGTGGCGCGGTCAATGCAGGTATTGGCCCCAACTTCAACATCGTCGCCAAGCACCGCATTGCCCGTCTGGGGAATCTTCACGTGGGTTGAGGCCCCGCCTGCAGGCGCCTTTTGGTCTTGGGCAAAGCCAAAGCCATCGGAGCCTACGACCACACCCGGATGCACAATGCACCGCGCCCCCACCTCGCACTGGTGTCGAACCACGACGTGGTTGTACAGAATCGAGCCCGGGCCAATCTGGGCGTCAGCCTCCACATGCACCCCTGGATGGAGCACCACCCCCCGCCCAATGCGCGCACGCGGTCCGATGTATACAAAAGGTCCCGCTGAAACATCGGGCTCGAGAACCGCTGAAGGGTCGATGACCGCCGAGGCATGAATACCCACCGGGCTCGGGACCTGCCCGGAAAACAACTGGGCCGCTTGGGCAAAAGCGAGATAAGCGTCTTCTACGCGGATGATCGCGACCCCCTCCGGCAGTTCAAGGTCTTCACGCCCGATCATGTCTGGGGCCAGCAAGACCGCAGAGGCGCGGGTCGACTTGAGACTTGTCAGATAGTCGGGCCGAGTCACAAAAGTGATGGCATCAGGTTCGGCCGCGTCGGTCGACATCACGCGGCGCACCACTTGGTGAGGGTCACCGCGGATGAGCTCACCCCGCACGTAAACGGCCACGTCGGCCACCGTCTTCTCGATGTTCATGTTCACGGGGCTTTGAAGAAACGATCCTACTTGAGGGCTAAGGGCTTATCTTTGTAGCGCTTTTTGTATAGCCGGATCACCTTGTCGGTGATGTCCACCGACTTGGAGGAATGAAGAACGTTCGGCGCATCTTCGGTGCCCATTTCAAAAACAAAGGTGTAGTCGGCTTCGAGCGAAAGCTCACTGACCACGCGCTCGATCCGAGAAAGCATCATGTCGGTGTAACGTTTCTCGGTCGCCGCCAGCTCGTTTTGCGTCTTGAGGAACGCCTGGGTGAGAAGCTGGGCATCTCGAAAAAGTTCTTCCTGCTCGGGCAAGGTTGCTTTCGGATCACTCACCGCTTTTTTCGCATCGAGTTTTTCTTTGCGGGACCGGAGCTCTGCCTGCTTGGCCTCGAGGACCGCCTGTTTCTCTTTGCGCTCCTTTTCCAAGCGCTTCACCGTTTGCTTCCAGTGTTTGGTCGCGTTCATGGTTTTGTGAACATCGACCACCGCCACCTTTAGGGCCGCCGAGGCCAAACTCGGCCCCCCCACCCAACACAGAGCGAACAGTCCCATGACGGCGATCCGTAGGATGCTGGACGGAACGCTCGAAGGTGTCTGTCGCCAGGTGGGCTGAAACTTCCACCAAGCTGTCCTCGCACACATCATTCGGGGTCTCCCTTAAGGGCCTCAGGGCCTTCTGGTCAAGTACGACCTTCCCACAATAGCCGGCGATCGCGGGAGCCCCGCGAAGCAATGTGAGGGCCCGCACGCACGAAATCACCGCGCCCAAGCGTTTTTTCACCCAGAGCGACAGCGCGACCGCAGCGCAAACCCATGTTCGTTCGAGACGACGGGGTTCAGGCCCCCTCCGCCAACACCGATCGACTGATCACCCAACGCTGGATTTCGCTCGTACCCTCATAAATCGTGGTCACCCGTAGATCGCGGAGAAAACGCTCCACCGGAAACTCGCTGGTGTACCCGTAACCCCCATGGATTTGGACGGCCTCGAGGGCGGCGCGATTGGCGGCTTCGGTGGCAAACAGCTTGGCCATTGCCGCCCGTTGGCTAAAGGGTTTCTCGTGTTCTTTGAGCCAGGCAGCCCGGAGCACCATCAATCGAGCCGCATCGAGTTCGGTGGCGATGTCCGCCAGCTTCCACTGGATGGCTTGGAAGTGGCTGAGCGGCTTCCCGAATTGCTGGCGTTCTTGAGCGTAACCGGCCGAGGCTTCGAGACACGCCGTCGAAAGTCCAATCGCCTGGGCCGCGACCCCAATGCGTCCGCCATCGAGGGCACGCATCGCAATCCGAAAACCCGCGCCTTCCGGTCCCAGGCGCTGTTCGGAAGACACCCGCAACCCATCCATGTGAAGACTGACGGTACTGGACCCGCGAAGCCCCATCTTGTCTTCAGGCCCAGAGATCGTCAGCCCAGGGGTATCAGGCTCGACCAGGAACGCAGAAATCCCGCGGGCACCCGCGGCCTCATCGGTTTTGGCCATCAACAAGATGACACCCGCTCGGTCACCACTGGTGACCCAGCACTTGTTCCCGCGGAGCCGGTACCCACCCTCCACCGATTCCGCCACGCTGGTGAGGCTGGCGGCATCGGAGCCGGCGCCGGGCTCCGAAAGAGAAAAAGACCCGGCCAAGAATTCGCCCGACGCGAGCCTTGGGACGTATTTCTTTTTTTGGGCCTCGGTCCCAAAAGCACAGATGGCGTCACAGACCATGTTGGTCACCGCCATGGTGACCGCCGTCGATCCGCAGCAGCGGGCGACCTCAGTCATCGCCAGCGCGTAGGCGACCGCACCCGCCTCGCTTCCCCCGAATTCGTGGGGCGCCAGCATCGCGAGAAACCCGTTGTCGCCAAGTTTTTTGATCTGGTGCTCGGGAAAGATCGCCTCACGGTCACACGATGGGGCAAGAGGCAAGAGCTCGGCCTCGGCCAACCGCCGAGCCGTTGTGCGAATGAGCGCATGTTCTTCGCTCAGTGACAAATCCACCAGGCGTTCCTCAGTAACCAAGGGCGCCTTCGACGCCGTGTTTCAGTACATTTTGGGCGATCACGATCCGCTGGATCTCGGACGTGCCTTCATAGATTTCGGTAATCTTGGCGTCTCGAAAATGACGCTCGACGGGGTATTCGGTGATATATCCATAACCCCCATAAACCTGAATGGCCTCCGTGGTGATGCGCATCGCCGCCTCACTCGCATAGAGTTTCGCCATCGCCGATTCGCGGCTGTGTCGAATACCTGAATCTTTGAGGAACGCCGCACGCCAAATCAGCATTCGCGCAGCCTCGAGCTCGGTGGCCATATCCGCCAACTTGAACTGAATGGCTTGATGTTCGGCGATGGGCTTCCCGAAAGACTTGCGTTCTTTCGCCCAATCCCGCGCCGATTCATAGGCTGCGCGTGCGATCCCGAGCGCTTGGGCCGCAATCCCGATGCGCCCCCCATCGAGGGTTGCCATGGCGATCTTAAAGCCCTGCCCTTCGGCGCCGAGCCTCATCGATTCGTGAACCTCACACTCATCAAAACTGATGGTGCAGGTCCCTGAGCCCCGAATACCAAGCTTCTTGTCGTGCTTCTCGACGACGTATCCGGGCGCCGAACGCGGGACCAAAAAAGCCGTGATCCCTCTTGAACCCACACTGGGGTCGGTCGCGGCAAAAACCAAGGCCGCGTCGGCCTCTGGCCCGTTGGTGATGAAGTTTTTCTGACCCCGCAGAACATAGTGCTCGCCCTTTTTTTCGGCCCGGGTCTGCATGTGTTGCGCATCGGAGCCGCTCGTGGGCTCGGTCAGGCCGAAACACCCCAGTTTGACACCGCGCGCAAAGGGCTTCAGCCAATCTTCCTTTTGGGCCTCGGTGGCATTCGCCGACACGGGATCGCAGTAGAGCGAGTTGTTGACGCTCAAGATCACCCCGGTGCTGGCACAACCCCACGAGATATTCTCGACCGCGAGCGCGTAGGACACCGCGTCCATCCCGGCACCCCCCGATGCTTCGGGCACCATCATGCCCATCAGCCCGAGCTCCGCCATTTGATGGACCAAATCTTTCGGGTAGACGGCCTCTTTGTCGATTTGATCCGACAGCGGCCGCACCCGATCGCGCGCGAACTCCTGTGTCATTTCGCGAACTTGTTTTTGAGTTTCCGAAAGCTCAAAGTCCATGGATCATCACTTTCCGAGCCAGTGGGGCGAGCGCTTCTCCAAAAACGCACCCATGCCTTCTTTTTGGTCTTTGGTCGAAAAACAAAGGCCGAAAATCTGCTGCTCAAAAAGACAAGCCGTGGCAAAATCGGATTCCTCGGCACGCCGACCCGAGCGTTTGGCCAACGCCACCGCCCGTGGGGCATTTTTGACAATACGCGCCGCAAGCGCATCCCCTCGCGCCCGGAGTTCAAGCGGGGCGACCACCTCGTTCACCAACCCATAGCGAAGGGCCTCGTCGGCGCTCAGTTGATCCCCCGTGAAAAGCAGCTGCCGCGCACGACCGTTGCCGATCCTTCGGGCCAGACGGACGGTGCCACCAAACCCCGGCGTCACCCCCAAACCCACCTCCGGTTGACCGAAACGGGCGGTCTCAGAAGCAATCGCAAAATCACAGGCCAACATCAGCTCACAGCCTCCCCCGAGTGCGTAGCCATTGACTTCGGCGATCACAGGCGCATCCAAAGCCTCAAGCTTCTGAAACACGTCGTGACCTACGCGAGAAAAAGCTGCCGCGTCTTCGGCCGATAGACTCATCATCTCGGATATATCGGCACCCGCGACAAACGCGCGATCCCCGCTGCCGGTGAGGAGCACCACCCGGACGTCGCGGTCGAGCCGGTCAATGGCGTCGCCGAGCTCCACAACCGTGGCCCGATTCAGGGCATTCAAGACCTTAGGGCGGTTAATGATGATGCGAACGACACCTTCGCCGCCCTCCACCATGATATTTTCGTACGTTGACATCGGCGCGGACGCTAACCCTTTCATGACCATGAGTCGACCCATTGAACACTTCAGAACAAACGTCCGGCCTTCACCCGCACATCGACGTCCACCCGGTGGTTACCCTCCAAATATGTCCGCAACCCGGCAAGCGCCGCCTTCGTGGTGTTGTCGGCCTCTCAAACCACGAGGCGCCAACGCGTCTCATCATGCATTGGGCGTCGAGGCCATGGGCTTATCGGCTCCGGTGCGCGCATCTACCCAATCAATGATCTCGGCCTCGAGGCGTCGATGGTCGAAACGGCCGATCTCCTGAAGGCCGGTGGGACTGGTGACGTTGATTTCGGTGAGCAAACCTCCGATGACATCAATTCCCACCAGCACCAAGCCGCGGGCGGAAAGTTCCGGCCCCAAGGCGGCGCAGATCTCACGCTCTCTCGAGGTCAGGGTCGCGGCCTCGGCCACACCGCCAACATGCATGTTGGCCCGAAACTCGCCCGCTTCAGGGCGGCGGTTGATGGCGCCTATCGGCTGGCCGTCGAGAAGAATGATGCGTTTGTCCCCCTCGGCCACGGCAGGAATAAACGCTTGTAACTCCACGTGCGTTTGCCCCTGGCGGGTCAAAAGCTCCAGCACCGGACGAACATTGGAGTCATCCGCTTGAAGCTGCATCACCCCGTAGCCTCCGGCGTTGAACAAGGGCTTCACCACCGCGCGTTTGACCCGCGCCACAAAGGCCTCCAAACGAGCCACGGATGCGCAAATGAGTGTTTCTGGCATCCATTCGGGAAACTTCAGTGCCGCCAGCTTCTCGTTGAAATCGCGAATGCCTTGGGGATCGTTCACCATCACCACCCGGCGACGGTCCACAGCGTCTAGGATGTAGGTTGCCGTGAGATAATCGGTGCCAAAGGGCGGGTCACGGCGCATAAAAATCGCATCGACTTCCCCCAAGTCGATGGTTTGTTCCGGACCGAAACGAGCGTGATTCCCTTCAACCATTTGGACCTCAACCGTCTGGCACACCAGCCACGGAGAAGCTCCTCGAAGTTGCAGCTGATTCGGGTGCGCGTACAAGACCTCATGGCCGCGCCGTTGGGCCTCCAGCATCAGCACAAACGTCGAGTCGGCATGAATATCCACATTCTCGATCGGATCCATAAGGAACACGAACTTTCTCGCCATCAGGTCTTCATGAAATGGACCCGAGCCGGGGTCAAGACACGAAAGCGAGGATTGGCGCAGGGCTCAGGGTCCGGTTCGATCGACTCGGACTCGAATTCTCCTGGACATACGAGCCCTTTCGGAGCGATACCCCTGATTGCGCCCCACGGCCAGAACCTATGGATCAAATGCCCATCCAAGCGCGGATCGACACCTGGCTGCATCGCATCAAGGCCATGTTAGGGCCGGGCCCGTCGACAACCGAATTTGCGCATGAGATCGAGGGGTGGCTGCCCCTCGTGGTGGACGCAGCCCAAGGAAACGAATGGTCCGAAGGTGAACTCCATCGTTTGGTGGCCTTTCAGGCCCGCAACATGGGCCGACAAGGGCAACCCACCTCGCTCACCCTCTCAAGGCTTCAGGTTGTAGAAGAAGTACTCGCCCACACCAACGATTCCAAGGAAGAGGGGCAAAAGCTCAAAACCCAAATCGCAGATCTCTCTGGACTCGCGGTCGATGCCCACCAGTTGGGGCTGACCGATCGCTTGGCACGAAAACACATCCTCTCGTTCAAGCACAGCGCGCCCGTCATCCACCTCAAAGACCGCGCAATCATCGGCTTCTTACTCGGCCCCATGGAAGCCGAGATCATCGACGCGATGCTCGGCAGAATTCTGACCGAGTGCAGTCGACGCGGCATCCGTACCGCAGCCCTTGACGTTCTGGGCGCCGAACCCGACAACGAAACCTTCCACCGTTCCATCCTCGGAACCACCCAGCTTGAAGACCGCCCCTGCACAGCCCTCACGTTGACCGGCCTTCGAAACATCGAAGCCACCCGAGCAAGCCTCAACAAGATGGGCGTTGACCCCGCTCGGGTAGCCTACCTCCCCGACGTCGATTCCTTCATCCAGCAGCTCGACGATTTCAACGCATAGCTACTATTTGAAACCACCGTAAGCCTGTGGTATCCAGCGCACCGCCGCACCACCACCAGCATCGCCATGGGGACTAACCGGTCCACCTTTAAATACCCAGGGGGCCAGCAGGACAGAACCCGCAATCCGGTAAGGGTTCGGGACAGGGAACAATGCATTGTAACCCAGCAGGTTGTGTATCATGTCCCAGGCATGCCCCGTGAAAGCTTTGGCGGGGAGTTCTACACCAAAGGTCTTGAAGAGCAGAGAAGTCGAAGCCCAATTGACGGCCGCCCCGTCCATCGCAACTTTCAAGCCGGCCATATTCTGGCCCATCTTCTGCTGAATCACCAAGGCATTTCGGGTAATGATTCCTCCCTGGCTGTGCGCATGTAGATGAGAATTCGTTAGGTCAATGTGAGAGAGGATTTCTGCCGTGCTTTCGGACACAGGTGTTCTTCCCGTCAACTTACCCAGTGCAGACTCAATAGTATCCATTGGTCCGCTGACGGTGGGGTTGTGCGCCATGTAGAACGAATCCTTCCCCGTACGCTGAAGACCGAGCTTTGCCGCCCGGGCGAGATCATTGGATTGCCCATTTCCGAACATGACGATGCCCTTACCGTTGACTTCGCTCATCGGCACGTTGCGACGTATGACTGTCCATTTTCCTCTTTTCGTCACATGCACAAACTCCGCCCGCATTTTGTCGGCAGGAGTGTATTTTGCATGGATAGCACTCAAAACATGCGCTGATACCCCGGCCATCACCCCCGAGACCAAGCCCCCGCGCAAACCTGCTTTCAATGCAGCGGAGAGCCCCTGCCCCCCGATCACTGCACTCATGAAGCTGGTGGTAAATCCAGAAACCATACCAATGACGGTGGCCGTAGTCATTGCGCTCCAAGCGAGGGGCGTAAGCGCAAGCGCGAGTCCGCCCGTAAAGGCACCTGCTATAGCCGCCGCGATCATTCCACCATAGCGCTTAAAAAAGCGCATGACTCTTCGCATGAACTTTTTGAACCCGCTTAGGAAAAAACCGCTGGGATCGGTATGCACCAATGGATTGTTGAGCACATACGAATATCGATTGTGCGCCTGCAGGTTGGCCTTGTCTCGGACAAATGGATCCGGACTCAAGAACCGACCGATTTCAGGGTCGTAGATTCTTCCTTTCATGTGGACTAGTCCAAAAGCATCCATCATTTCTTGGCCGGTATACCCACGGTCAGTGAAGGCATTTCTGGTCCAGTTTCGGGCCATCGCAAGAACGCTGTACGGGACTGCACTTACAAAATCACGACGACGGCCCCACGCATCGTAGCTGTACCGCTCTTCCAGCGTGCCTTCGTGGTCAGTTCTTGCAACCACAGTGCCCAGATGGTCTGTCAGAAAGTACGATCGCTCACCGGTTGATGGCGCGCTGAGCGCAATGCTTCCCATGAGCCCCATAGGGCCTGCGATGTTGAGTACATAGGCGCCTTTGCTCCAGTTGCCAACGCAGTTATCATTGTCACTACACGTTTCCTCATAGACGTCGGTCCTCTCAAAATCCTGGAACCAAAAGTATTTGTCCTTCGTGCGGCGCCCTCTCTCCGAGTCGGACAGCGGTGCACCAATGTTGTCGACACGGCCGTCTCCACGCACCAAGAACGCCTTCACTCGAATAAGCTTATTGCCAGGTTCTGCGTCGAGGATATCTGCTTCGAGGTCGCGGGCGACGGTCTGCCATTGTCCATTTTTGGCGGCATCACCCAAGCCATGATGAATGTAGCTCGCGTCCACCTTCAGCTGATCGTCGTTCCGGGAGTCGTATTGAAGGTATCGGTGACCGGCGGTTGTATCCACGCTGACATAGAAAGTGAACTCGCCTGTGAACTTCATATCCCAGCTGAGCAAAGAGTGACTTGCCATGTTCCAAGGCGCGCCATCCGATCGCCGGAGGCGAAAACCGTTGTGTATGCCTGAGCCACTGAGCTGAATAACACGCCCCTCCCGTTCGGGGTCAGAAACATTCTCTACTGTAGCGCCAGCGGGCGTGGCATCGTAGATGTCCCAACCGGCGGTATCGAGGTCTTCAGCGTCCTCGTATACCGTCGTTCCAGTCCATTCTTCCGTGGTACGCCGAAATACCTGCTGATGGGCAGCATCATAGCGCAACTCGCTCTCAAAGGTTGGCGAAGAATCCCCGGTGGATTCGGTCCACATCTCGGATGGCATGTTGAATGATGTCCACGCGACTTTCGAGTTCCCTCTTTGGGTCATGTTGCCGTGTTCGTCATATAGATAGGAAACGTCGCCGACGGCAGTAACCGCGTGTGGTCGGTTCCCTTGATAGGCAAAGGTCTTGCCCTCGGTTACCTTTGTGCCTGCTTGCGTATAATACGTATCATCTCGGTGCGTAATATTCCCGAGTGAGTCATATTTCCACGTCGATTCGGGCCGCTTGCCCGCCAGCCAGCTGTTGGCCGTGAGTCGATTCAGAGAATCATAGCCAAAGACTTCCCAAACGTTGAGTTCGTGATCCTTTCGTGCAGTCATGTTGCCCGATAGGTCATACTTCATCTCGATCTTCATAAGGTCCGTCGAGTTTTTGGACGCTTTGACCCAGGTCGGTAGCCTCGTTTTCTTGTTGTATATTGTCTTTGACTCAATGTTTGCGCCATTGACGTATGATGTAGCTTCGCCTGCTGCATCGTATTCAACATCGGAAAACCAAGTTCTCCCGTCGGAGCCCAAAAGTCCGCTAAGGTGACCGCTCCTATCATAGTGATATGTCAGTCGATACCATGTTTCTCCATCCACGCTGTAGTTACGCTGCGTAACGTTGTTGTACACATCATATTTGTGATCAATGGTTGCTTTCGCGTCTCGTACGACGCTTTCCGATATTTCCAATCGGCCTATCTCATCGTACCGATAGCGGCGCGTAGGTCGTGACCCACCATCCGGCAAACCCACTTCCATGAGCATCTTTCCGATTGCGACGTGACCATCCAAGCGATCATACACCCATTCCTCGGTACCTTCGGGCATTGTCCTTTTTGTCATACGTCCTAGAGCATCGTGCTCCATAGTGGTCGTCCGACCAAGGCCATCCGTTTGTGCTGTGAGTCGACCTCTTTTATTATACTCGTAGGTCCAGCGGCCTAGGCTCTGATCGATGAGTGCCGTCCGGTTCCCGAGAAGATCGTACTTCATCTCCGTCACCACGGTTTTGTTTTCCCCCACTGCAGAGCTCTTGGTGACCCGGCCTGCGACGTCGTACTGCATCAAAAGAAGTCCGCCCTGATCGTCTTCCGTCTCGATCAATCTTCCTCGCGCATCTTTGACCTGAACTTCTTGGGAGATTTGAACACCATCGGCATCCTCAATGTGAGTTGTCTCTTTTCTGCCATCGTAGACAACCCTTGTGACCACGGTGTCAAAGTTCGTACTACGTGTTACGCGATCGAAACTGTCGTACTCAAACGCCCGCCACAACGGTGCTTCCGTATCGGCTTCGATGTTGCTTACTCGATAATTGTTTGATTCAAACTTTTTGCGGCCCAGGGTATCGTACACGGTGCGGTTGACATTCCATATCGTAGTGTTTGCTACACTGTTACCTTGTGCTCCCGTGGCCTCTCTGATCGGCCGTTCCAAACGGTCAAAATCAATGTGCGTGAGCGGTGACCCGGACGACCGTACCGCTTGACGATACTTCGAGTTGCCGTCTTCGTGAAGGCTGGTTACATACTCCTTGACTATCAGCTGCGAACCCGCGTGAGGAAGAAACTCTTTGGTCTTTCGGCCCAGAGCATCATACTGGATCTTCGTGGAGCTAAGGGTGTTTTTGGTCTTAGTTGTCGGGCATTCGGTGATGTTGTCCCGAGCCAACGCGTTGGCGTCCACAACCCGTGTTTCTAGCCCCCAGCCCGCGTCGTATTCGCGAACCTGAAGATGCCCAGCTGCGTTTTTGGTACAGATAGGGAACCGCCCCTTCTTGTCAAAAACGTGGGACTCTTCTGGCCTGCCAGAAATATACGTGACCGTTTTGTTACCAAACGCGTCGTAGTCTGTACGAAGTTTAAGCTCGTGTTCTGTCCCTTCGTCCCTGGTTTCGTATCTCATGTAGCCGTTCACATACTCAAATCTCTTCTTCCGGACGATTTCGCTTCCTGGCTGCGCTGCGACAGCCCTCTCGAAAGTGATTCTGCCGGGAATCCACACGCCGATATTCTTGGTGTAGTATTCAAACTCGCGGTGAATTTGATCCGTGCTCCTATCGGAATGAACGGCTTCTTCTAGTCGCATGTTACCAACGTGGTCGACCTTAAAGTTCTTGCTGCTTTGCTCCCAGGGCTGGCTTTTACCCACTTCCCACATTTTTTGTGTCGAGGAACCAGCGAATGGAAAATAGGTCAATCCAGGCTGAGGATTGATATCTCCACATCTAGCCGGAACGGGTTCCGCGGGGAGGCCATCTTGGTTTAAGTCACCGACGGCAATGTATTGAAGATCGTGAGTGACTTCCCGCACGATTTGTTCGGAGCTCGTCCCAAAGTTGACGCTTACCGTCTTTTTCCTGAGTTGCCCTCTGCACGGAAAACCTTGATCGTAGGTTGCGGTTATTGCAGATCCGCGGGCTTCGTCGATGGTGCGCTGAGTCTTGAAGCCAGTGAATTGACGCGCTTCAACGTCGTAAATCCCTTCTTCGTACTCGTATCGCGTAACATTGAACGCCTTGGCCTGGGTGATGGGAAACAACCCGTTGTCCTCATACAGCTTGGACACCACAACGTAGGGTGCGAAGAAGTCACGCTTGGGGAAAACCGCATCTGTTCCTCGTGTGTAGACATCCGGGTCGGTTATTCGTTCATATTCAATCTTTGCAATGCTGCCTAGGCCATTTTCTATTTTGGTGATTTCATTGATGTAAGTCGTGTCCGAGTTGTATGCGCGCATTTCTGCTCGCGCTGCGATAAGTCTGTCTTTATCAACCGGAGCAATGACGTAGTCTGGGATCCCGTCTCCTCCCATATCGCCCATCACCTTAACTTCTTCGTCCTTCGTCACTCCGGGGATGCCACGCCCAACGAACTCTTTTCCGGTGAACCGATAAAGCATATTCCCAAAACGAACGTCGGCCCGCCCGTCCCCATCCATATCAGCGGCGCCGTACACTCGGCGAGGGGCCGGAAATATTTTTAGGGTCGAGCGCCAATCTGCCATGAATCCGTTGCCTTTTGACGGGCGCAAGTACAACTGATTGAACTTGGCCGTTGGTTTACACCAAGTTGTGGTTTCGCTGGACAGCCCTCTGAGCATGTCGGTGAGTCCATCTCCGTTAAAATCGGCGATGCCCACGATTCTCCATCCCTCTCCACCGGTATGTTCCTCCCTGGCTTCGAAGTTCCAGGTTCCGTCTGTCTTTTCTCCTGCAGAAACATAGGTATTGTAGGTCGTTTTTCTTGCATTGCAGTATGGTGTTGCGCTTTTCTCCGTGATGATATCTGCTCGCCCATCTCCGTCGAGCTCTGCTACGTACACTTGCCAAACGGTCTTGACGCTTGTTCCCAACAAAGAATGCTTCTTTGTGATGAGCTTTCGAGCACTTCGTTTTGAGCCGGGATTGGCGAACAGAATGCAATCTTGCATTAACAAGTCGGCGTATCCATCGCCGTTGAAGTCTCCCACGCCTCGAAGAACATTGTGACAGGCTTCCTTTTCTATCGCCAACGAGGCGAAAGAACCATCACCATTTGAAAAGTACATTTTCGGCGCCGGGTTGACTCGCCACTGTCCATCCTTGTTCACATACCCCATCAACAAGTCGGTCAGACCGTCTCCATCAAAATCGTTGCTCGTAATGATCTGGCGCTCGTAGCCAGAATATTGTTTGGTAGGAAGCACCAGTCCGGCGTCTTCACGAGTGAAGGCGCGCGAAGAGAGGTAGATATGTAGCGTATTTGCAGTTTTGCTGATGCGCCCCTTCTTGGTGGCTTGTCCCATGATAAAGTCAATTTTTGCGTCCCCATCGAAGTCGCCACGAGCAAGAACGTCAACCGAGTCCTCGTTCGGCGCTACAATATTGGATGCCTTTGGAAACCGCAACCCAAGTGAACTTCCATTTCTCCATACAAATCGTGTGGGAGGCAACGCGAGTGATTCTTCGTTTGCGTTGAGTCCGGCGACCTCTTGCACCGAAATGAGATTGCTGTTTCCTGTCAGTTTGCTCGTTTGATAGTCGAATCGGTACTCACGAACGTGACGCTTAGTGCCGTCTTCTTCAACTTGGTACACGATTTTCTTCAGCCTTTGGTCAAGCCTTCGAATGGATGTGCCTCCTGCATAGAGTAGTTGCACGTCAGGTCGCGGTTCATACTTGAGCTCAACGGTTGCATAGGGCTTCATCGAGACCTTGTCGTTTCCGGAGTAGCGAATTTCGCGGAGAAGACCGTCCTTAAAATCATACTCCGTGTAGTTCCCTGAAAAATCCTCAGACTTTTGCATGAACCAGGCAAAAGAACCGTCTTTGTCGAAAATTCTCCCATGTTCATTGGTTCCGTAGTATCTTACAGATCGATCCGGTCCATCCACGGTGAATTGCCAGGGTTGACCTGCGGCGTCGAGCCTTGCGACGACGCGGAAGCGGCTCTCGATTGCGGTGCGGTAGATTGCGTGAGTGACCCTGCTTCCGGATTTATGTTCGCCAACTTTGATGAGTCTTTGGCCATCGAGCTCAAGCTGATCATTCTTATCGAAGTCAACCGGATCTAGGAAGCCATCGTATTCTTTGGCGGCTGGCGATCTACTGATGACCGAAGGTCCTACCAGCTGCCAGCCTCTCCCCAAAATTCCGTTGGTTCCCCCACTTTGGTAGGCGATGCTCAGGTTTGGCGTCACCCCTCCACTGGCTGGAGGCTCCTTCAACGGAATCTGGTAGATGGCACGCCCGGCTTGGTCAACTGCGACTGTTCCCGGCAAGGTCCCTACAGCGATCTTTTTCGGGGGAACATCCGGCAACTGGGGTTCAGTGACTGGCGGGGCATTTTCGGGACAGAAGTACCGAACTTGGTAGTCAAGGCATTGTTGTGATTCGTCGTTCAAGCACACGAGACCTTTTTCAAGCGTACAGGTGTAGTCTTCGAAAAAGGTCTGCCCCGTTGTGGATGCAGGCTTGGAGCTTTTTTTTGTGCGGCATTGAATGTCTGTCGGCTGCTCGCAGGGGATACGATTTTCGTCCTCGTAGTGGTGGCGTTGCTCAAAATCGCCTTTGAGGCCAGGCGTGTCTCTGCTGATCCAAGGGGTCCAAGTCCCGGAAGTGGGCAAAGCTGAGTCATCAGCCTCACGACCGTTTCCGTTAGGCCCGCAACTACTTAATCCAATCATTGTACTGAGAACGATAAGCGATGTTGTACGAGCTGCTCTTCGTACCGCCGCAGAGTCGTTTCGAGTCATTGTGTGACTTGAAACGACTGCATGGGGTCCGTCCTTCAATGTTTGGATCGCGTCTTTTCGACCGCTCGCGTTTTGACCCAGAGAAACATTTAATGAAACCATATTTCTCTGACCTAGAACTGGGTATGCTCTGTTTTCCTTGCGCGTCATCTCTGCTTGTGACACGAGATGTCTCCTGAACTTCATGCCCACTGATGAAGCAATATGGGGACCACCAAAACGACGCTTCGGAATTGAGAATGAATGTTTCCGTATGTTGTGCTGAGCAGACAGATATTGTTGGGTGCGCGCAACAGCCAACGACGTGTTGTGCAAGAAAAGATGCTCACATAAGCGCAAAGCGAGCGCTTAACAACCGGTATCAGTACGCGTACGGCTATGTGTCTACACGCCTATCTGGCAGATCGCGTTCTGGTAACCGAACCAACTCCAGTTAAATCACGGTCGAGTTGTGAAAGCCAACAATTCATTCCGAACGTGTCTTATCTTGTCCGCGTCACAACTAGGCAAACCCCAAAGTGAACGCCTTCAGTCCGGTGTAGAGGAGGACAAAAGCCAAAAAATGGGTAACTCATGTACCCAGACAGATGTCACCGATGTGCCCCACAGAAAGCCCCATACAAACAGAACGGATTTCACAATGGGGCGTACGCTCGGCGTGTCTTTGGGGCACAAGCGTGCTGATGGCAACGATCAGCTGCCAATCCACCTGCGCCACAACATCACCCACACCGGACCTGATCCCAGCCCCCAAGATCCTGAGGATGAGCGACGGCCACTTCGTCGTGGGGCCCAAGACCCAGATTGTGGTTCCGACCGGCGATGATGCACTTAGGCGCATAGCAGAACGCTTGGCCGAGCCGTTGCGAGACCAAAAAGGATTCCCCTTGCCTGTCATCCGGTCGGCCGAAGGCCAGAGGTCTGTTCGACGCACCAGCTCCACCAAAAACACGATCGTCCTCAAGAGAGGAGTCAAAATTGAGGGCAAAGAAGCCTACCATCTTGAAATCAACCCCAGCAAGATAGAGATCCGCGCGCAAACCGCCGCGGGGATGTTCTATGGCGTCCAGACACTGCGCCAACTGCTTCTCATGTCAGCCCCCCGTTCCTCAGCAACCGGCTGGCAGCTCCCGGCGCTCCGAATCGAAGACGAACCTCGTTTCTCGTACCGCGGCCTTCACCTCGACGTCGCTCGGCACTTTTTTCCCATCGCCAAGATCAAGAAGCTCATCGACGCCATGGCGCTCTACAAGCTCAATACCTTCCACTGGCACCTCACCGACGATCAAGGGCGCATCGAGATCAAAAAATACCCCCGACTGACTTCGGTGGGCGCCTACCGAAGAGAAACGATGGTCGGCAGAAAAAAAGCCCCGTACGTGGGAGACAACACCACGCACGGCGGCTACTACACCCAAACCGAAGTCCGGGATCTTGTAACCTACGCGGCCGAACGCCACATCACCATCATCCCAGAAATTGAGATGCCCGGGCATTCGGTAGCCGCCCTCGCAGCCTACCCAGACCTTGCCTGCACCCATGGTCCCTTCGGCGTCGAAACCCGATGGGGAGTATTTGAAGACATATACTGCCCCACAGAACAGACCTTTCAATTTCTAGAAAACGTCCTGAGTGAAGTCGTTGAATTGTTTCCAAGTCGATACATCCATGTCGGCGGTGACGAAGCGCCCAAAACCCGCTGGCGTTCCAGCAAGGAAGCCCAAGCTCTCATGCAGCAAGAAGGGCTGGCCAACGAAGAAGCACTGCAAAGTTACTTCATCCAAAGAATCCAACGATTTCTGAATCAAAAGGGGCGGCAACTCATTGGCTGGGAAGAAATCCTCGAGGGCGGCCTGGCACCAGGGGCCACCGTCATGTCTTGGCGTGGCATCAAGGGCGGCCTCGAGGCGGCCCGAAAACGGCATGACGCCATCATGACGCCACAGAAGTATCTGTATTTCGACTACTACCAGGACGACCCCAAGAACGAGCCACTCGCCATCGGCGGCCTGCTCCCCCTCTCCAAGGTCTACGGATTCGATCCCATTCCTCAAGAGCTGAACAAGGACGAAGTCCGCCATATCCTCGGCGCTCAAGCCAACGTCTGGACCGAGTACATGAAAACCTGGGACCAGGTAGAGTATATGGTGTTCCCACGACTGCTGGCGCTCTCAGAGATCGTTTGGTCCCCGAAGGAGATCCGCAACTGGGACTTCTTCTCCGCTCGACTCCCCGCGCACCACCGCCTCTTGGAAGCCCTCAAGATTAACTACAGAAGACCGAGTACTGCGGGTAGCCAGGGTCAGACACAGGTCAAGAAGTAGCCTATCCGCTACAAATCTTCCGCGTCTTCTTTCTGTAGGTTTCCGTTGGCATCACGCTTTTTATTTCTTAGAAAATGGACGCTCCGATCGTCGGCTATCTCGAACGTATAGTGCCCTTTACCAAACCAGGCGTTTAGGGCGGCCTGAAGGCGTTCTGAGTCGATCTGGTATTCGAAATTTCGTTCGAAAAACGGGTCGCGCTTTCCGCGCAAGGTGTAGGCTTTGAGCTCTTTAAGGGTCAACTTTGGGATGCCCCCGATTTCGTCCCGAACCATCTCGTAGCGGTCCTCTGGATCGTCTGAGAGCGTGAAGAATTTCGCGGTCAAGGCCACCACATTGATCTCGGTAACCTTGTCCTCTATGAGGCTCTCGACTTCGAAAAAAACCTGTCGGTGCTTGCTGCTGTTTAGATCAATGCCATTGTAGCCCTCGAAGTCCCGGTAGAAGGCCTCCCTGAAGGACTCGAAGTTGACAAACAGTCCCTCGATGCCTCGATTTGGCTGATACCCTTCGGTCAAATCGAGTCCGGTGACGAGGTTCGGTATTTCATTGACGAAGTGGATCGGAAAAGGCCGCAATTTGTGCGGATCAGGCAAACGCTGCTGGTAGAACTCGAATAGACCCTCGCCTCGTTCGGACGAAACGTAAAGGACAAAACAACCGGTTCCCTCCAGATCTGGACGTACCTTGGGACAGACGTCGTGCCAGAAAAGCCGGTAGTACTGATACGGTTGATCCCAAGCACCGGTTCGAAGCTTATTGTCCACGACCACTTCAGCATCCTGGTCCGGGTCTTTAAGTTGGGAGAGCGGGAGGCCAAAAAACTGCTGCGCCTCCGACGCACTCCAGACCGCGACGTCGCCCGTGTCTGGGTGGACGGCGAAGTCTGCCCGAAGCGGCCCCAGGGGATTGGTTTCGCTTGTTGCCAACGGTTTTGGATCTGGTCGTTCGTCTTCACCGTCACCCCCCGGGTCTGTACCGGCGACTACAACACGCCCCCGATCCCGGATGCGCTCCTTGATTTCAGCGATGCGCGCCTCGGTGTCGCCGGGTTCGGTCGTGCCCAAAAGGATCTCGGCGACGAGCTGAGACAGAGCACGAAAAAAAGCAGCGTGGTGTTCGGGGGGCAGATCGTCGAGGAGTGATTCAATTCCACTCGAGGTCCAGTCGAAACCCGGCGCGCCGGGGTGCTTGTAAAGAACCTCAGCACCGCCGGTGTCGAGAAGAACCATCAAGCCGCGGAGCGCATGCTGTGGGTCCCACTCGTGTGCACTGGAAAAGCGGTGATAGAGGTCGATGCCTTGGCGGGTTTCGTGAATCACAATCGTGTGGGGAACGTATCCGCGCCAGGCTTCTTCGAACAAGTGCGTCAACTCAGCAACAAACGTGGGCCGGTCAAACGCGGTCGAAGCGCCCATCGAATAGCCCAGCACGCGCTCTACGAGAAGTGCAGTATGGTCGGCCGCAGCTCTGGCGGCGAAGTCGTGAAGCTCAGCAGGCGTCATCCGGGCCAGATCCTCAGTCAAGAGACGATGACGAAGTTCGATGGGCGTGAAATCGTGGGGCAGCGAGACCGGTCCGGCGCCTTCTCGCACAAACAAGACGTTGTGGACTTTGGGGGACAACGCATGGAGGCCGCGTACGATCGGGTCGGTCGTCGCCTGAACAGCTTCATCGGGGATGCCAAGACTGGCAGCGATGGGGAGCACCCACGCAAGGATCTCCTTGCTGGACGCCTCGACGGTGGCCTTTCCTCCCTGCGTTGCCGCCGTTCGAGCTCCCTGCCCCAAAAGAATCTGGATGAGGATATTTTGCTGCACCAAACTTAGATCTGCCCCGCCGAGCATAAAAGGAACGTGGGGGAGCGAAGACCCGAGAAGAACCGGTTGAAAGACGGACGACTGAACCTCACCTTCGATCGACGGATCAGGGCTGGCGTTGGAACTCAGAGCAAATTCCGGATCGTATTCCATGCGCACCAAGTCGTAGTAGACGTCGATAAACCACAACGCAGAAGTGCTGGAGGGCAACCGCGTCGCGAGGTCTTGAATTCTCAGACTGGAGTACGAAAAGCCTCGATCGCCAACGTATTCTTGAACGCCGTTCCAGAGAAGATAGGCTTCTTGGGCGAAGGCCGAAGCTCTCGGATGCCCAGGATGAGCCTCAGCGAAGCGAAGCAGCCCCGCAATAAGCCCCAACGTAGCCTCTAGGTGGTATGCGCTTTCTTGGAGGTCACTCTTTTCGATGTAGGGGTCCTCGAAATCATTCTCGAAATAGTGGGCGCCGTAATAGGACCTTCCGTCAAGCTCCATATTCTTGACAAATACGGCGATGGTACGAGCCAAACATGTGGCCAGTTTCTCTCGTTCAACGTCAAAAAGCTCAGGGTGGGAGACGGACAGGGCTAGCCAACTGCAGTTGTCGATGGCCACGTGGTGGCTTTTGGAGAGACGCCACGCGTCTTTGGAGGTGAAAGGGACGCTGAGGCTGCCCCCAGTGACAATGTGACCCAGGCTTCTGTCTCTTGACTTGGGCTCGACGTTTCCAGAGTCGATGGGGCTGGCACCTTCGTCCCACAAGAGCTCAAAAATGCCACGGCGCAGATGATCGCGCCATGAACGAACCGACGCGTACCAAGATGCAGCTTCAACCGGCTCTTTGGGTCCAAGAATATGGGCATTTTTGAGGGCATGATTGAGCACACTCAGAACGTCCAGGTTGTGCTCGGTCACTACGTTTTGCGCCTGGACTCGCTTTTTCAAGATCAACCAGTCCGGCCTGGTCAGGGTGATGATTCGCCCAAAAACCTTAGATCCATCTTCTCGGTGGCGATAGGTCCTAATCTTGGGACGCTGTCCCAAAGCTTCAGGAAACGAATCGTAGCCGATGGCGTCCAGCACATCGTAGTAGGCCCATTTTTCTTCGGGGTCTTCTCTTGCACTGTCCATCACCGGTGCCAAGCGGTGCGGCGATCCGGCATAGCGAAGACCATCGGTGGTCCAACCCGCGGTCATCAGGCTATGGGTTTCAGTGAGGTCAAACCGATGCTCGTGAAGTCCCTCCAAAGCTTGGAGGTAGCAGTCTTTGAGCCCATCCCTTTTGTCTTCGCTCGTTACGGCCTGGGCCGCATCCGAGGTCAAGAAAATACCAAGCCCGTGAACCGCCCAAGCGTTGGCGCCAGTGACCAATCGGGCGTCCTTCCAGTCATCGAGTGAAGTGTTTCTCGAAAAATGCCATCCAAGAATGACGCCACCTCGCCCGGCTGTCTCAGTCGCACGGTACACGGCATGCGCGCACAGCCCCGCAGCCAGGGCGACGGCCTTTTCTTGGTCCTCGCTGAGTGGGCTGCGGGCTCGCTGCGCCAAAGCGATGCCCTGGGTGTAGGCCCAAACACGGTGGTATTTTGCCAAATACTGCGTGTCTTTGGGGTCCACCTGATCATCCGGCACATACTCCAGTTGATAAGCCAAAAGCGGAGCATCCCCCTCATCCCCTCGCTTTTGGACAAAAAGGGCGTCCCGAAGCCTTTGGGCCCTCAACAGATTCTCGCTCGCCGCCCCAAGGAGAACTGGACGCGGTATCTGCTGCGATTCACTCCCCTCGGGTTCTTCCCACGCAACCGAGAAAGCCCCTCCACTTTGTCGGCCTCCCAGCGTACTCAGACCGTGGTCAACTTGATCATGAGCCATCGACGCGGCCCGACTCGAACCGTCGTAGTAGGCCCAATAGCCTTCACCCCGCCGCAAAACAGAGTTCCCTGATTTTTTCCGGTAGCGCTGTTCTTTGGCGTCCCACGCCCAAAGCTCCACTGGACTCGGAACATCGCTGCGCTTGAACCGAGACCCGCCGACAAAATGCCACCCCGACTCGGTCGGCACCGAGCCCCCCCTCGCTTCCGGCAAAGCTTGGCCAGAAACCGACCACAGTCGACCTTGCTCCGAGAAGATCCAGTAGGCGTCGGGCTCGGCGTAGACGGGATGAACCAAGAGCCCGGGCTGTTTTGGCATGGCTTCCATTCGACCGGGAAGGACCACCAGATTCCAGCCAGGATGAAGAAACCGCCCAACACGGCCCGCAGAGTGATCACCAAGCTGCCCGATATTAATTAGTATAACTAAATAATTAATTGAAGAAAAAAATGTGACTCCCATGGCTCCCTCTGCTCGAAATGAACGTTTTTGCCCGCGTTTCGGTGGTCGACATTCAGACCAACCGGTCGGAGTACCCCTTTGGGCGCGGACAATTACTTCGTTATGCTAAATAATTATCCACGTCAAGGAAAGAGAGTCCATCCCACCATCTGGCCAACATCAAGCGCTCCCATGCAGGCCGACGGGCTTGGTCGTGCCAGAATTCTGAGTGACTTGCGCGGCGGCTATTGGACCGGAACCAGAAGACCAAGCTTGGTTACCCGCCCGTGTGGATCGGTGACGGTCGCGATGAGAAGGCACTCGCCTGCGGTCTGGGGAGTAGTCCATTGGAAGAAACCGTTCGCGTCTTGTTCGACCTTGCCTCCACAGCCGTCCTCAAGTTCAACGATCGTTGTTTCATCCCTCGAATCGTGAAAGATGTTTGCACGCAGTGTCTTGCCGGGGTCCACCACGTCACAGGGCAAAGTCCCATCCGGCCCCCTCCGACACCAGTAGGCCGCACCTCGAATGTTCGACAGTTCAAGTCCGGTCACCTCGGGGTGTGACGAATAGGTTGCGTGGATGTTGACCGCGCCCGTGGCTTTGGATCCGTCCAAAGCAGTTAGCGAGATACCCCGCAAGGTCTGATCTTGAGCATTGGCTTTGACGGTAACAGACACGGCACACGTCTGGGCCGTCGTCGCAGTCCAGGTCGTTGAGCACAGAAGCGCGTCCGAGAACTGGACACCGACACAGCTACCGGGATCCCATACGCAGTCCACGGCTCCGCCCGTCGGATTCACCGCCTTCACATCGAGCTGAATCGGTACGCCGAGCGTGGTCGTTGTCTTATCCATCGTCGTCGACACGATGATGGCGCCTTGTCGGCGCGGCCCAGTGGTATCAAGAATAGTGAGCGTCACGCCAATTTCTCCGTTGGCGATGACGTCAACCTCCTCAGTACCCTCTCCGACCAAGAACTCTGCGTCGCTGCGGTCCAGCGCGTAGGCTTGGACCGTTAGCGATTGCGGACCGCTTGGCAAAATGACCGTCCCTTCGTAGGTGTCCGACTTTTGCTGATGAAGTTCACGCTCAATGCCGGCCGGTTCGGCTTTCACCACAACCCGCGTCAACCGGTAACCACCCACCAACGAGTCCACCCGAATACGTGCGCTTCCCTCGTTCGCACCTTGGTGCCCGCAGGCGGTCATGGCGAGCAACGATGCCAGAACCCAAGGCGTCAACAAACCCCCCCCTTGGTTTTCTCGCGCCTTCCTCCGAGGCCACCCTGCCCGCTGCGTACGCGCTTCGAACAGTTGATTTTCCTGATTCATCATTTTCCTCCTGGGGCACAGCCCCTCTATGACTACGCAGACGAGGCCATCCTGGGCCGAAAAAAGTGAGCATGAGAATATTGTCCACTTATGAGCGTTTCTCCTCCCGTTGGGAATTCCCAGAAAAAGTTCACATAGCTACGGCAGAACTCCTTCATCTGTGGATCGGTTCGGTTCCTTGGCGACAAGTCTAGCGTCCAGCACTTGTCTACACGGAATCGATAAAACTAAGGCATGAATTTTGCTCTTACTTGGCTTGGTAGCGCCCTCGCTATTACGCTCTCGTTCTATTTGTCTGTTCGGGTACTAGACAGCGCGAACACCGAAAACACCTGGGGCCTCGCCGCGCTCATTGGTGTTGTCTTTGGTTTTGCGGGTGCGCTTGGATTCGGATTTCTGGCCCTAGTTCCTCTTCTGATCATTTTGGTCTCCCACTACGATCTAGGACTATTGGGGACGGAGAGCGCGAGAATCGCCCTCGCTGAAGCTTTTGCAGACTTAGCGTTTTCTACTTACCTCGTAAGCTTTGAGCTTGTAATTCAACTTCATCTCCAAACCGCGCATCAAGAGCAGCCCACTGTTCACCCGCAAGTCCGGTGGTCCATCCGTACACAACGCAAGTAAGCCGACGGGCTAGTTCATCTTAACCCTGGTTCCCTTGACTGTAACATCAGACTTGCTCAACTTGATTGAGCTCTTACCGACCTTGATTTCGATACCCCGTTTATCGACCTTGATGAGATGACCTCCGGCCTTGAGTTCGAGTTTGTCGCTTGCCTCGACCAAGATCGTCTTCGCTCTTAGGGCGTATTGGTTCTTCACCTTAACACGTCGCTTGCCCGTGTCCACGGAGAGATTCGCATCACCCTCGCTGACTGTGACCGTCTGGTCTCCCTCCGACACAATGCATTCTGAACCATCCTCGTTCATGGTGAATGTATTGGGGCCCGCTTCAAGTAGGAACGAATCCTCAGCCTCATCGTGAATCTCCTTTGCGTGTCTACGGTATTGCTCCTTGACGCATACCCGCCGATCCCTCGTGTTCACATGGAGAATAGCATCTCCCTCTTCGACGGTGATGTCTTGGTTACCCGCCTTGACGACTATGCTCTGATCATCTTGAACCGATGTTTTTGAACTGCCATTAATCGAGATCTCATGATCCGAACCCACGGACACCGACACGTTGTTCTCTATTTCTTGGACCAGATTCTTTTGCGCGTGAAGATAGACTTCCTCGCGATCCTTCTTATCCTCGAAGCGGAGCTCGTTAAAGCCGTCTCCGTCGGGCGTAGAGCGCGTTCTCATCGTGGTCACGGTTTTCCGCTCGGGGAGAGAATAGGGAGGCGGATGAAGTCCGTTATAAACAACCCCCGTCACCAGGGGCCGATCTGGGTCGCCGTCTTGAAAGCCCACCACAACTTCTTGGCCGATTCGTGGGATAAAAGTCGTACCGAATCCGGCACCGGCTGAGGCCTGGGCCACACGAATCCAGCAGGTAGCATCTTGGGTGTCTTCGCTTCTGTCCCAATGGAATTTGACCTTGATACGACCGTATTGGTCTACGTAGATTTCCTCATTCTCTGGGCCCACAACGACTGCCGTCTGAAGACCGTTCGGAGAAGACTTGGGCAAAACAGCGGGGCGAAATACCGTCTTGTCTGGAATGCAGTGAAATTCGTTCCGGTAAGTGTATCGTTTCACGGTGCCGTCACGACGAAGCTGAGATTCACCGTAGTGCTTCACCATTGCGAGAATGTACTGGCCCACAAAGCTCTCACAATGACGGCCTGAGAGCTCGAAGGTATGGCCACTCAGTAGGCGGGTGCAGTTGCTGGCCCCACTCGCGATCCGACGATCGTGCTGCAGCGCCTCGAGTTGCAGCTCCGCGCGAAGTTCTTTGGGCTCGGTCCCCGTATCGTCATGGTCCGCTGCTTCCGGGTAGCGACCTGGGTAGTTGAAGAACTCAAGATCGTTCATCGAATCTTGCTTCGGCGCTTGACTATCCATGGAAAGGAGAGGGTTTTCAAAGTCCCAATCCCTCAAGGCAACGCGTCCGGAAGAAATCTGTTCTCGAAGACGGAAGGAATCGATGTACTCTTCTCCAGCTTCGACCGCGTTTGATGGTTCCGCCATATAGGGGAGCTTGGGTATTTCGTCGCGTTCTCCGCCGGCGATCGATGGATGATTCTCAAACTCCCGCGCCATGACCAAAACCGTTCGTTCACCATCGTGTTGAAAGAAGTAGAAGAGGCCTTCTTCAGCCAACAAACGCTCGATAAAGGCCCAGTCGGTCTCCTGGTACTGTACGCAATAGGAGCGCAAAGGGAGCGGATCGGCTGCGTCGATGAAGCGAAAATCTCGGTCTGCTTTCAGCTTGTGCTCGCCCAAAACCGTTTCGATGATCGTTTGGATGTTCTGGGACTCTTCTTGAAAAATGCGACAGTTTCTTCGTTTCGTCAGCAGCCACACTTGGGGTACCAGGTGTGCTCTGTACATCGCAAACCTTTCCCCCCGCTCCCCCTGCTCGAAGTAGCCGATGATACCGTGATAAGCATGAACTTTAGACGACTCCGAATCCTGCGTGCTGCCACGGGAGATGCTCAGTTGGGCCTTTTGGCCCACGACCTTCGAGAAATCGATTCGATCGGCCTCGGTTTCGGCCAGTTCTTCTCGGTTCTTTTCTCGCTTCCGCTCAATCGCCAGCTCGACATCAAAGAAAAAAAGTTTGGATATGTTTTCATGACCCGTAAATCCCGTCACGTGCACCGGCGAAGAGATCTGTGCCAACTCCATTTGTAGCTCTATCCTGGCAAGTTCCTTTGGCATTCCAATTCCTTTTCCTCGGTCACCCTCTCAATGCTTGCATTCGTCCCCGCCAAAATACCACCCGCCTTCGTGGGTTCGATGGGTCAACCCACCGACAACTTGGAGCACAGTTCTCTGCTGCTGAGCAACCGACATCACCCACTCGACACCAACATCGATTCCGTATCGAATAGCAAGTTCGTCGATCGACCACCCTCGCACTTGATGTGGTGTGTTCGGATCTAGCAAATTCGCAAGGAGAGCTCTCGGCGAGTACCGTTGGCCGTTTCGATACCGCGTGCCTAAGACAAACCGACCGCGATGCGCCTTCCACCACGATGCCCACTCGTCACGATCTTGCGACAAACGCTCGATCTTGGTTCCCATGGGGTGCTCACCCTCCTCGAGGAGCTCAGAATCGCTATCCTCGTCCGGGACAAACACCTCCTCTTTGAGGTTTGCGCCCGTGATAAGTTGAAGAGCCCGGGAGACCGCGGCCTGCTCGAAATCAGACACTTCCAGAAGGACGTCTACGGCCAACGGGTCTCCAAGCAACCCCAGGGCGATGGTGTTTTCGATAGAAAACTTTTTCTTGGCTGACTCGGCTACGAACGCCGCGCCCTCCCTTCCAGCCATCAGTCCGATCGGGAGAAGCGTCCACGAGTCACGCTCACTCTTCTCTAGAAGCACTTCAAGAATGTCGTGATCGCCGATGCGCGCAAGAGCGATGGCTGCGGCTTGCTGCACCGACGCGCCGTTATCTTCTTCGATGAGCGCGCGTAATAGTGGGCGCCAGCGGGTGTCTCGAAGACGGCCGATAGCCCACGGCAGCGTCGCGGTATTTGGCGAGAGATCGACGAGGGAGTCCTCAATAGGCCACCGGTAGTGGCCGTGGACTTGGCACAAAACACCTGCCAGCGGCTTTCCAAGCGCGATGAGTGGTTTGATCCACGCCTCCGTCATATCAACCAAAAGACCGTGAGTTGCCGCATCGGCATTGGCCTGGTCACTCCAATCGACGGCCCCAAGTGTCGTTTGCACCTCATCCAACTTGTTCTGACCACAAAAGATCCGAAGCTGTGCGTACAGTTCTCCGGGGTCCTCAAAAAAGCCACTCGGGCGACCAAGCGAAAACGAGTCGCGCAACGCGCGATAGTGCGCCTCCATGCGACGCTCGATTTCACCGCGATCTGTCCAGCTGAATTGTTCATCGACGCCGAACTGAACCCACCTTTCGTAGAGCCACGTGAGTTCATCGAAGTGCTCTTGGTTAAGTTCCTGAACGAACTCGAGCGCCGCCTTCTGAAAACCGCGCGTCTCTAGGTACTCATCCACCGATACAGCTCCTAAGCGATCGCATTCTTCTTGTTGTGCGTGAGCGAGTCTCCGAGCCTACACACGTTCTTGTCTTCGAACTTCACATCAAAGGAGTAAATCACGAACCGTGCAACGCCCTTCGTCGAGCTGCTCACGAGGCCCCCACCGGCAGAACCAGCCTCATTGCCGGTGCTGGTCTTGTATTTTGCGCCTTTCACCATCGGCATTTTGCCATCCACTGTGACAGTCTTTGGCCCGCCCGATGTATCAGACGATTTGGCAACATTGGGATAGGGAATCGGGATAGGTCCCCCAGGCGACGGCGTCTTGCAGACGTCTGGAAAAGCAACGCTCATCCCACCGCTACCCTTGTGAACAATACCTCGACCGTTTGCGAATGTTTTGCATGCCATATCGTTTGTGCTCCTTACATGCTGGTGCCAGCAAGGCTGCACCGCGCTCCGCTCTTTCTGACGAGGCCCAAACAAGGGCTGGCCCCTCGAGATAGTCACTGTGGAGCCCAATGGCCGCCAAAGCCATCATTTTGGGCGCGAGCGCCGCACCGGCGTCGCCAAAATACTCTGCTGGATGTTCCACCACCAGCGCATCGTCCAAAAACTCAGCGTTTCTCAAGTGAGCAACGTTCATTTCCTTGGTGTGAAAACTTTCACCATTGAGTCCCGCAAAAACCGTTTTGACAAGTCCGTAGCGCAACTGAGCCCCTTCAAACACTTCTGCAAAAGCGCCCGCCAAACCTTCCCCTAGGTAAGGCTCAGAGCTATAACGATGACCATCTTCCGTTCCAATTCCAAGTCCTGAAAGGAACGCAAGCGGTGGCTTCGACACACGTTCGCAGGCCTCTTGTACTGCGAGCAGCAAAAAAGCAGCACCTTCGCCGGGTACGAAGCCGTCCGCTGGGCCGTCCGAATGCACCCGACCCTCCTGCTGGAGGACCTCGAGACGAAGGAGATCCAAATAGCTGTCGACGCCACCCACCACCACAAACTCACCATGCCCATGCTTGAGATAATCGACCGCCTCTTGGAGCGCCCAAAAAACGCTCGCGTGGCCCTTGGATATGATCTTGCTGGCTGGCGAGAACGCCACCCCCGACTGAATGACGAGGTCTTGAAGAAATCGGTCGGCATTGATGCCATGTTGTGTGTTATCAAGTTCCGGCAATCCGATGAGGACCGGCGTAGAGTCGAGTGGTTGCCCGAACTTGAGCGCCAGCTCTTGAAGCGCGGGACCCGCGAGCTGAAGCATTCTGCTCCGAAGTCCGCCCGGGCCGTCCTCGAGCTCCGGTTTCAAAGGTGGAAGAACGTCTTGGGCAAGGTAGCCCAGCTTCAACGGCTGGAACAACCGATCGAGAATGGAGCTGTCCCTCACCCGACTGATGCCCGCCCGCACCGAAGAAGCGACTTGCTCGGCTGTGAGACCAATGGGACTCAACACTCCGGCATCCAAAATTGCAACGCTGCTTTCCATGTTTATGTCATACCTAACTCAACCAGTCTTCGGGTCTTACAAAGTCCAGATGCGGAAACCCTTTCCTTTCCAGGTGGTTTTTGACCTTTTCGTGGACGACGATTCCGTTCACACTCTCGGCCAGGCGAAACATCAGCAAGCCATGCGCTCGCACCGCGTCGATGACCAGCGAGTCAAAATCGACGTCGATCAGTGCGGACCCGGAAAGCGCGACATAATCCGATGCCGAAAGGTCCGCACAGGCAACGAGCCCTATGATATTGACCGCTTTGTACTCGTCGTAGCGCTGATTGTTCTCCACATCGCGGATCAAAGCATCGTAGGTGTCGATGTTGTTGACGCCACACTCCCGGAGGGCCTTCACCAACTCGCCTGTCATGAGTAAAATGCCCGTATGGAACATGGGAAGCATGATCCCGGGAAAATCTGGGTTGATGTCGACTTGGAGCGGCGTCTGTGGAGGCGTGTCAAAGCGTCGCCCTCGATCCCAGTGTGCCCCTGACTGTGGTCGATACAGTATTCCAGCCCGGTCCCTATCATCGGGGCCATAGCATTCAAGAAGGTGGTACACAGCTCGTCTCCTTTTCCTTCGGGACCTCGTACACGAAATTGTCTTTCGTCAGGGCCTTCCTTGCTTGGTCTTGGGTGAGATTCTTGTCCTTGAACGTGTACATCACCGCAAACCGCGACGTAAACAGGGGCCTTCTCCACGTGCTTGGCGAACCACGAAGGAAATTGCTGAGCCGCTTGGCAATGGCATCAATCCGAGCCTTAAGCTTGTACGGCGGATTCGGCGTCTTTGCCTTTCCACTACATTTTTTACTCCTACATCCTTTGGGACCCCACCCATCAAGTTTCGCTGCGACTTTGTCCAGTGTCTTCACGACGAACTCCGAGTACGCGGGGTGACGGTCATGAAACTGCCGCGCCTCACCAAGCTTAGCTTCCGCGGAATTCATGGCCGCCTCCGAGTATGCTAATTGGAAATCATTGGTCTTCTTGCTCCAGCCTTTCACACCCGAACCTCCAGGGAGAGATATTCCATTCGTCGCAGCGTTAACGTCGTATCCGATATCAGCCTTGACATGCGACTCGTTCTCCTTGTGAATCCACTTTCTCAGGTGGGTCCCGCGCCACGATTCGTTGCCCGGCAGGATATGGTGGGCCGAGAATTGTACTTTAGATTTCTTACCCGACTCCAACAAACTGATGGAAAGATCTTCCAGGTGCTTGGATTCTTTTTTTAGGTTGGTACGCAGCTTTGCTGCATCATTTTTTCCTCGCGGAGGTAAAACATTGCCATCCGTCTTCTCCTGTTCACCGTGCGAAAAGGGACAGACCCATTTCTCATCGAGATCTGCGACCTTGTTGACAAAATCACCAACATAAACGGGTTCGCCGAATTCCATGATACAGTTCACCTCACGTAGAATCATAATTTCATGGTGGTGGTTTTGACATCGATCCGTTCAATCTGAATCGCGCGCTTGTCACAAGGTACGCAGCCCCGCCACGAAAGACAGAAGATGTTCTCGTTTGGCAAAAGCAAAAGTGTTTCCAAGTTCAGCTTTGGACTCACCCACTCACCTGCCACCTTGACAGAGACTTCGTAGCCAATCGCAGGAACCCGACTTGGCTGAACGCCTTGTGGGACCAAGTTGCACAACTCGATGGGCTCGCCTCCCTGAAGATAGGGGCGTGTCCAGGCGGGGTGTGCCGCGTGGAAAAACCGTTCGTTAAAATCCGTGGGAAGATAGGGGGCGCGCCTCTTTTGCCACGTCGCATCATAAGTGCCGCCAAGGGCTTTTCGAGGCTCCCACGATGGCGAAATGAAACCAAACCCCATGGGCAATGGACGATCCCCGGGCGATTTCACAGGCGAACCCGGATCTTCTAAGTTGGGGAGCGCCGTGTTCGGCACGCCGCGACGGCTTACGAAGCCTCGGCCGACGGGATTTCGCAGCTCGGCTCGCACTTCGCCGGTGGAGTCGTCGACGTAGGTCCCCCCAAAAGCATATTCGTACTGGAGGGGCATTCGAGCAACCGGCCGTGGTGGGCTTGGCCTGGGTCCGAGCAACCCCCCTTTCCAAATTCGGTCGCCAAAAATACGGATATGCTGGGTGTTGTTTCCCACGCGAAGGCTTGCGTCGAACACCCCGACGGGCCGACCGTTCGGTGACCATGCATCCCCCACCAACGCAACGTCGGTCCCAGGCTTGGTGAGATGGACTTCACTCGCGAACTTGATGCTCGAATTTTCGGGCTGGCCCCAATATTCATCCTCGAGAACCACCGGAATCTGGTTCTCCGCAACGTCAGGCTTCGAACACAATGTGAACGTGCCCTTGATGACGACATACAGTGTGTCGATTCCGTGGATATCAGGAAAAACGAAGAACTGCGTTTGGAAGGGCGTATGGTTTTTGAGTTGAAGCATCACCGAAAGAACAACCGACAAGGTCCGACGTCAATTCACACGCACTGCGCCACCAAGAATTCGGTTTACACCAGAAGCACGAGAGGTCACGTGTTGACCGCGCACCGTGACTCTCCCTGAAGCCAGCATACGAACCCGAGATTCGCCACATTCCACTTCGAAGGACTCGCTTGCCTCAATGGCAACCCGGCGGCCTTCAAGTTTGAGCTCACGCTTCGCCTCGGCGTGTTCTGGACCTGGATAGATCGCCCAGACAAGCGCTGTGCCCGAGGGCATGATGGCAAGGGCAGCATCCACCGGCGCGATACTGGCCGCACTCTTAAGAAACGCGGTGTCTACATGCTCTGGCAACCTTGCTCGACACGATTCACCGCCACGCAACGCGATGCAAGCAAGACCATTCTCAACGCCCAGCACTCGCCCCTCAGTGATGTACCCGTGGTCTCTCTGTGGAAAGAGCTTTTGTAGCTGACCGCTTGTCATGCGTCCCTCCTTAGTTGGTTGATGGCAAACAGGTAGTCCCCACAGACTCATGTGGTCAAGGGCATAGGACGATGCACCGGACGCACTGGATTGCTCTCTCATCCGTGGACCTGTGCCTGAGATCAGGTACCTTGGTGGGCCGCTACCTGTCATGGGAACGTCATCTGTGGTTGGAGCACCCCAACCAATGAGCAGCTCCCAACTTCGCGGCAACGGGTGGGTGAACCGATCCTTCCTTCGAACCGCACGGGGCCGGTGGTGCTTCAAAAAACGCTAGCCCTTGCCGTTCTCCCGAAATACGTTGCGGGGCATCGGCGCTTCGCCGAAGGAAGGCATTTTTGGGATCGTTGTCGCGCAAGAGTTCGGAATCCGGCGTCAGAAACTTTCCAACTTCATTCGCGGCGCTGGCCTGGGCGGTAGCAAGCATCGGCTGCGAGTCGGTCGTCGTCGATAACCGAGTCGAACAACTTGAGCGCGAACTAGAAATGGAACGGGCTGCCCTCTTCGCGCTTGAGGCGGATTTCGCGAGCCGTATTTCTGCTCTTGAGGCGGGACTTGCGGTCGCGACGTCCGAGCGCTTCGCGATACAATCGGAGTTCAACGATCGGACTTCGGTACTTGAGGCGGCAGCTGAAAAAGACGGCGGAGCAGATCTACTCCTTCGGCTGGATTTCGACGCTGATGCACTCCGCGACGTCAAAGACCTCTCGACGCTTGGGAACGAGGTGGTGCTCTCGGCGGGCGGGGTGGTTGATAGTCCTGATGGCAAGTTTGGCAAGGCCGCGAGTTTCTCGGGGGGCGTGGTGACCATTCCGCAAGGGAATCGGATTCCAGACAGTCTTGGTATTTGGGTCGAGCTTTGGGTTCAGCCGAGTTCCCTCCCGGAACGCTCTCAGATGCTTCTATCTCGGGAGGGGGGCTATGCGTTGAGTATGGCGGGGGATCAAGTTCGGTTTGTGGTGGAGACTTCTTCTGGGAGCTGCGAACGACTTCACCCGAACGCCCTTAAAGAAGACCAATGGAACCACGTTGAGGGCTACTACGACGGAAAGCAAGTGGCGGTCGAGGTCGACGGGTTGGTCGAATCGGCGCGGTGCAGTGGGGGTCCGCTCAGCGCCAATGTCGGGGGGGCGATTTCCATCGGAGCCGATGGAAATGGAGAGCAGGCGTTTGGTGGCCGCCTAGATGCGCTGCGGATTTGGCGTCGTCCCCCTGGTAGGCGAGTGAGGCGCTGTCCCGACAACTGGAGCGACATCAATTCTGCATGCATGAGCCCACCACAAGCACCATTGAAGTACGACGAAGCGGTCGCTGCATGTATGAAGATTGGCAGTCGCATGTGCGACGATCAGCAACTCGTTTACGCATGTACGAAGGACGTGGTGTTGCCACGCGGCCGGATTTGGTCTGGAACCACAATCTGGGGAGAATGGGGTGACAGCCGACTTCCGATGTATGCTACGCGAACCTTTCCCGAACGCCCCCCGGACCCATCCGAACCACGCAGATGTCGCGACAACGAACAGGTGCCTGACCATAGTACCGTTGGTTGGGAGCATGGTTTCAATGCGTCCGAATTTCTTTGTTGTGCTCCGGTGGTTTCGGAAGTGCGGGGGTTCTGATGCGCGGGATCTCGAAGCGCTAGGAGGGAAAGATGCGAAACGGGTATCAGGAAAGAACCACAGGGTGGTCAATGTTGTTGTGTGGACTAATTGCTGCAAACATTGGCTGCGAATCCGTCGTAGTCGACACTCGAGTTGAGCAGCTCGAAAACGAGTTGGCAACCGCCAGGGCCGCGCTCTCGGCACTCGAGACCGACCTTGCAGGCCGGATCTCCGCTCTCGAGACCGGTCTGCAGGGAAGCCGAGCCGAGCATGCCGCCCTACAATCGGAGTTCAACAACCGTACCTCCGCATTGGAAAGCGCAGGCGATTTGGTTCTTCGTTTGGATTTTGACGTCGATGCCTTGGAAGAGCTCCGGGATATGTCGCCGTTTGGGCATGAGTTGGAGGTTCCCGCTGTGGGCGTGGTGGTTACTCCGCATGGTCGGGTTGACCGGGCCGTGGACTTTTCTGGGGGTGCGATCACCGTTTCGGGCAACAAGCTTCCCGACAGTGAGGGCGTTTTGATGTCCCTATGGGTTCTTCCGGGTTCGGACGTGGAGTCGCAAGTGCTTGTTTCCCGAGAGCACGTTTACACCTTGAGTCTCAACCGAGGGCGGCCATCATGGACCATTGAAGCGACCCTTGGTTCGTGCACCGTCGAGCATCGAAGTGTGGTGGCGGTAGGCGACAAATGGCGCCGTCTTGAGGCCTACTATGATGGGAACCACGTTGTGGTGCGTCTAGACGATGTCACCAGCTTGGCAGATTGCCAGAATGGCGCATTGGCTAGGGGCCAGGGCGGCGCGATCGTTCTGGGGGGGCCGACGATGCCTGAGGGCACCATCAATGCTTTTGACGGACGCATGGACGATTTACGGATTCGCCAACGCCCACCTGCCCGCGGTGTCTTGCGCCCCCGTTGTCCCCGGGGCTGGGGAGATCTCGGTTCCTTTTGCATTGAGCCTTCGCCGTCTAAGGATGAATATAATTTCGAAGATGCCGTCGAGCATTGCGTTCAAGCAGAAGGGGGCATATGCAACGATCAACAGCTGGTGTACGCGTGCGGTGTGCGCGAACAGGCAGGTCTAGATTTCCCCGAAGGTGATTGGTTTTGGACTGGCGTGACAATTTTTCAGGAAGGGGTGAATGGCGAAAATCAATGGCGTCCGGAATATATGGTGCGTCGACGCGTTGGGGACCACTGTATGGACCAGACAACTGAGCTTAAGCCGCCGACTCATGCAGTAAGGGGGGTAAACGGACCCGAAAAGTTCCGAGTACTCTGCTGTACGGAACCCGTCTACTAGCCGTTGGGCCAGCGTTCTCAACAAGTAACATGACTCTGAGGCCCCCCCCATTCGGCGACTGTGGCTCTGCCGCACCGATGTTTGCCCACGCTTTCCTTACCGCGGATGGCTCGGGGACTTGGGGCGGAGCTGCAGACCCCGAAAAATCGGGGTGAGGCGAAAAGTGAGGATGGCCGCTCCAAGGAGCAGGATGCTTCCACCCCAGAACTGCCAGCCGAAGCCGAGGTTCTTGGTCGATGAACCCGCTACGAGTGTGGCCGTGCGGGGCATGGAGCGGATGTTTTCGCGGGCGATCCGGATTTGGTGCGTGCCGTCGCAGGTGTTGGGGGCGGGGAAGGTGAGGACCATTTGGTCTCGGATTTCATCGGCAAGGTATTCGAATTGGGACCGGAGGTCGGAGGCGGTTTTGGCCCAGCGAAAGGTGCCGCGGGTGCGTTTGGCGAGTTCGCCTAAGTTGAGGAGGGGAGCGCGTTCGTCGATGGGGGAGAAGGCGATGGGGTGGAGCGTGACTTTCGCAAGGCGGAGCTGGTCGCCGATGTTGCGGAAAGCCGCGCGGCTCCACTTTGGGTCGACGCCATCTGAGAGGGCGATCAAGATCCGGCGTGATTCGGGAGGATGGCTGAACGCGGCTTGAGCGGTTCGCAGAGCGACCAAGAGATCACGTTTTTGGCTGCCCCTTGCCCTGATTTGATCGGTGGCGCTTTCGGCGTTGGTGGGCGTGCCGCCTGATAGATGGGTGATGGTTTTCGCGCCGTATGTGATGAGCGTAACATGGGCCCGGGAGGGGAGACGATGAAACAGCACTTTGAGTGCAGCGTTGATCCGAGGAAAATCTGGCCTAAAGGACAGGTCGTTTTGAATCACGACCACGATTTCTAGATCCCGTTTCGTGTTCGCGAAGCTTGTATGTTCAGTGGGCGGGGATGACAATCGGGTTTCGTTGATTTCGATTTGGTAGGAAGTCGCCGAAAAGCGTTGCAGGACGCCGTTTCTGCGAAGATCTGATGCGTAAGCCCGAACATGTGGCCGTGTCGGGCAACCAACGATCTCCGCGTTTTCTAGCTCAATCCCGGGGGGAAAAGCCAACGCCCAGGTCTCGATGCCAAGCAGCAACAGAACGATGATGGTGCACGATTTCTGTGTTCGCGGTCGTCGGCTGGTCGACTGATCTTTCGGGACTGTCATCGTGTTTTGCTTCACGTGAATGCGTTGCTGTTCAGTAAGGTATACCAAAAGTTCCGAACACGTTCATCCAACAGTCGCGCAACCCCGTCCCCGAAATTTCATGTCAGCTCTTTGCCAGACCACAAGGGCGAGCGAGACCCCCCACAAGGTGTTGACTCGGTCTGCTCTGATCGAACAACATGCAAATGAAACATAGCCAACGGCGAGAGAGGGACGCATACATGGCAAATGATGGTTCGGTGGCACCGAAGGAACGTGTCAATATCGTCTACAAAAGCGACGTGGGTGGTGCAGAGGAGGAAGTCGAACTTCCGTTTCGCATTCTTGTTGCGGGAGATTTCACAGGGCGCGGAGACGATACGCCTATCGAGCAGCGACAGCTGGTCAACGTGAACAAGACAAACTTTGATCAGGTCCTTGAAGGAAAAGATGTTCGGGTGGCGCTCACGACCCGGGATGTCCTCTCGAACGAATCGGATGCCGAGCTCCAAGTCGAGCTTGAATTCAAACGCATGCGCGACTTCGAACCTGATTCCATTGTGCAGCAGGTGCCGGAGCTTCGGACGCTCGTCGAGCTGCGGGACGCCCTCACGGTTCTCAAGGGGCCCCTCGGCAATGTGCCCGCATTTCGTCGGCGTTTGCAGGCCCTTATCGGGGACACCGATGCCAAGCAAGCACTGCTGAAAGAGCTGGATCTGCCTTCGAAGACTCCGGGCGCGGAATAGGGCGAACAGAGACCAGCAAGATCAACGCCATCGTAAATGAAAGGAGGCGCCCAATGAGCTCACGTGAGACAGCCCCAGAACCAACGGAAGTGCCTGCGGTCGCCCAAGCGGCTGCTCTGCATCAGCCGTCTCTTCTTGAACAGATCATCGAGGAAACGAAGATCAGTCCTTCCGACGAGGGATACGGTAAAGTTCGCGAGGGCGTACAAGCGCTGCTGAAAGAGGTCCTCACGAGTCGCAAACCGGGTGAACGAGTCGATCGCAAAATCGTCGACGCGATGATTGCCGAGCTTGATCGCCGGATCTCCAAACAAATGGATGAAATCCTTCACCACAAAAGCTTTCAGGCACTAGAGTCGGCGTGGCGTGGGCTGAAATTCTTAGTCGACCGAACTGACTTCCGTGAGAACATCCAAATCAGCCTTGCGCAAGCCAAGAAGGAGGAGTTGGTCGAGGACTTCGAGGACGCCCCTGAAGTTGCAGCTTCTGGGCTTTACCGGCACATCTACACCGCGGAATACGGACAGTTTGGAGGCAAGCCCTACGGCGCGATTGTTGGAAACTATGAATTTGGAACCAGCGCCCGCGACATGGCGCTCCTTCGAAACTGCGCAGCGGTGGCGGCGATGTCTCATGCCCCATTTTTGGCGGCGGCACATCCCGAGTTTTTTGGTTCGGAGCAAGACGACTATCGAGCGCTCCCCTATTTACAGGACCTCGAGGCCCACTTCGAAGGCCCAAAGTTTGCGAAGTGGCAGGGGTTCCGCGAATCGGAGGATTCCCGCTACGTGGGTCTTGCGCTGCCCAGATTTCTGGCACGGGTCCCGTACCAGGTCTGTGAAGGGGGCGTGAAAAACTTTCGCTACGACGAAGACGTGGAGGGCGAGCACGGCAACTACGTATGGGCAAACGCAGCCTTTGCTTTGGCATCCCGAATTACGGACAGCTTCGCGAAGTATCGCTGGTGCCCCAACATCATCGGGCCGAGGTCTGGCGGTGCGGTGCTTGATTTGCCGGTTCATAGCTTCGAAGCGATGGGGGATCAGAAAATGAAAATCCCCACCGAGGTCCTGGTGTCTGAGCGACGAGAATTCGAGCTGTCGGAGCAGGGTTTCATTGCGCTGACCATGCGCAAAGACAGCGACAACGCTTGTTTTTTCTCTGCCAACTCGGCGCAGGCACCCAAAACTTTTGGCAATTCTTCTGAGGGCAAAAAAGCCGAGACGAATTGGCGCTTGGGCACGCAGTTGCCCTATCTCTTTATTGCGAGTCGGCTGGCGCACTACATCAAAGTGCTGCAGCGGGAACACATCGGAAGCTGGAAGTCTCGGTCCGAGCTCCAATCGGAGCTGAACAAGTGGATCAATCAGTATGTCGTGGACATGGAGAGCCCGCAAGCGGACGTACGGTCGCGCAGGCCGCTTCGTCAGGCAGACATTCAGGTCGCGGATGTGCCGGGCAATGCGGGTTGGTACAAAATCGATATGAAGATCGTGCCACACCTGAAGTACATGGGTGGGTTCTTCACACTTTCTTTGGTGGGCAAACTGGAAAAGGAATAGGGTTTCTAAGTGAGCTCGGTAGGATAGAGGAGTGCGAGTAGCGATCGTCGTTTTCACCTTGTTTGGCTTTCTCCGGTCGGAGAGCCAGCGCTCCGAGCAGGCACCAGTGCTGCGCATCGATCGCATCGAGGTTAGCCCAAAGGCCAAAGATCCGTGGGTCCGTGTGTCCTTGTCGGACTTGGACGAAGACCAGAAGGTGCAAAGTGATGCCCTCGATGCAAGCTACAACCTTCTCCGGAACGGTGTTCGTGAGAATGCGCCGGTAGGCGTAGAGACCTTTGTGGATCGAAAAGCTCCCATGGCTCTCATGGGTGTGATTCAAACCTCGTACGGCATAAGCGAGACCTTTGCCCCTGCCGTGCAGTCGCTCCAGAAACTCATTCGTGCGCTCCCTTCTGGTTCCAAGGTGGGGCTTGTCGCTTACGCCCATGTGATTGCAAAGGATCTACGTCCCACGACGCCCATCGAAGCCCTCCGCGTGTTAGAGGAGCTCACCATCAACGAGGAGGCCATCGAGACCAATCTCATGGAGGCGGCTCGAACCGCGGTCGATGCCCTCAGCGTCGCAGATCTACCGAGCCGGCGGGTGGTGATGATCTATTCGGACGGCGTGACGTCGGCAGACATGCAGATTCCGGCCTTCATTGAGCTGGGCAAGAGGGCCAAAAAGTACAGCATCAAAGTCCATTCCATCGGTTTTTCCCCGGTGAGGGCGCATTTACTGCAAAGCCTGGCTGAGCTTTCTCAGCACGCCGAGGGTACGTTTCGTGCGGCATCCTCGCCGAGTTCGGTCAAGACCCTTTTCGATGACCTCCAGCGAGAGATACTGCGTCAGGCTGTCCTCACCTTTCATTTGCCGAAAGCATTTGATGGGAAAGTCAGCGTTCTCCAAATAGAGTCCACAAGCGGTGCGCGCTCCAACCAAGAGTCGGCATATTTTTCGAAACCGAAGGCGCAGCCTCAGCCGCCCCCTTGGCGTCCCTGGGCGGCAGTGGGCTTAGCATTGATCGTCGGAGCGGGTGCATTTTTGCTGTTCACACGGAGCGGGCTCATTCGAAGGTGGACACCCACAGCCATCGATGGGCCTTCGGAGGTCAAGGCTGTACCCAAGCCACCCGAGGAGCCTTTTTTCTCCAGCGTCAGCCGGATGGTCGCCGACCATGCGGTGGGTGTGGCTTTCAGCGGTGCTGTTCCTCAGGGCGCAGGCGCAGACCTACCGGCCCCTCGCGAAATGCCCCGCAAGAAGCCTAAGTCGGTCACTGTGTCGATGGATCAAAGCATCGAACCGCGCCCGAAGCCCCGAAGACCACCTCCGCCACCTGGCAAAAAGACAAACACCCCGTCCTCCTCGCTTGATTTGCCATCGCCCACCCAGTTCATGAAACAACAGGCCTCTGTTCACACCCAGAGGGCCAGCGGCTCCGCGTTGCAGGTCACCGGGGGGCCGGACGATGGCGAAATCCTTCTACTCGACGAAGACAAGGACGTCGTCGTGGGCGCCGGAGACGTCTGCGACTTCATCGTAAGAGGGCCGGACATGGCTGAACGGCAGTGGAAGGTTCGGCTCCATGAGCAGCGCTGTGAGGTGGGTGATTTAAGCACAGATGGCGAAGTACCCTCTCCAGCCGTTCTGCAGCCGGGGGAGAGCGTGGAGGTTGGACCGGTCCGTTTGGTCTTCGTCTTGGACAGTCATCAAGACCAAGGGGCACCGGCATGAGCATGCGAGTGCGAGGCTTGCGAGCGATGGTGGGCCTTGCCGCATGGCCACTCATCGGTTTCACCGGGTGCGCATTTGCGACTTCGCTGTTACCGGACTTCGGACCGGGCAAGTGCGAATCGGTCGAAATCGAGATCCGCGTCAAAGCTGATGAAACCTTGAATCTGTCCCTCGAGGGTCAGTCCACGCCGGTGGAAGTTCGTACGTACCTTCTCAAGTCCCTCGACGATTTCGAGCAACTTGACGCCGAAGCGCTGGCCGAGGAGAGCGAGCTAGATCTGGGAGATTCGTTGGTTCTCCTTGGATCGATGACAGCGTTTCCAGGCGAGGAAGCCCTCAAGACCTTCCGTGGAGCAGACGTAGCATATGTGGCACTGGTGCCATTTTACCGCCGACCCGACCTGAGCAGTTGGAAACAGATTGTCGACATTCGCGAGCAGGCTTTAGGTTGTCGAATGGGCGATCCGGAAATTCCCATCTGCGCGCACTTGCACGATAGCGCGATCTTTTCCAAGCCATGCGAACAGCGGGAGCCGTCGTGAGACCTATTTGGAAAGAAGGACTGTTTATACTGCCCCAGCACTTTCAGCTGATGGAGCAACACCAGGAGGCACTGCTCCAAAAGCGTGTGGAGTCTATTTGTGCCCACGGATGGGGCGTGGTTGAGTTGCAGATCAACCAAGACGCACTCGCGCGCGGTACGTTCAGTCTGTCGCGCCTGCGTGCGGTGATGCCTGACGGCCTTTGGGTTGAAGTGGGGCCAGAAGAATCGCTCAAGGGACTAGAAATTTCAGCCGATCTGCTCGCCGGGAAAAACCACGTCGATGTTTTTTTGGCGGTTCCAAGCGAGGTGACTCGTGGCTCATCTACTTTTGCAAGTGGCGATGCAGGAAGCCGTTTCGTGGCGGTCTCTAGACCCACCCAGGACGCATACGGCATTGCGGAGGCAACAGATATTGAATGCGTTCACCCGAATGCACAGCTCCTTCTCGGGCGTAGCGATTTACGAAACTGCGTGACCATCAAACTCGCTGAGCTCGAGGCCCGAGAGGGCGGATGTCTCGCGCTTCGTTCGAGCTACGTGCCACCGTGTCTTCAAATTGGGGCGGTACCCTCTCTTCGCCATCGCCTCGCCGAACTGGTCAAGGTACTCATTGGGGAGCAAGGTGTTCTCGCGAGTCGTTTTCGGGGTCGAAACAAGAAGCTAGGAGACATGAGTGCCAGCGATACGATTTCGCTGTTCAGTTATCAGTCGATCAACACTTGGATTCCGACGCTGCTCCACTGCTCTCAAGGTGCTGCTGTTCACCCAGAGCAACTGTATCTGTATTTGGGTCAACTCGCAGGCTCGCTCTGCACCTTCGACGTGTTGACAACCCCTCGCGATTGGCCACGTTACGACCACCGAAATTTGGGCGGTACTTTTGCAGCCGTTTTTGGCCACCTGAAGGAGCTTGTCGAGGCCATCGGTGTTCGCCCCTACACACCCATCGAGCTTCAGATGCGACAACGCGGTCTGTCTGTGGGACAAGTACTCGACAAAGAGCGCCTCGAGGAATCTCAACTCTACTTACTTGCAACGGGGACATGCTCAGAAAAAACACTCAAAGAACAGGTGCCACAGCATATCAAGATCGCAGCCGTAGAGCAGATTGCAGATATCGTTCGCGCCGCAGTTTCTGGGGTGACAGTCGAGGTCGAAGCAACACCGCCCACATCCATTCCTACCGAAAAACATCAAGTATGCATGCGCCTCGTGCAGACAGGGTCTTTTTGGGAGGGTGTGCTCCGCTCGAAAACGGTGGCGGTGTACCAGCCCGTCGAGCCCGATCACATCAAACTACAATTGTTGGCGGTGGAGCGTTGAAACCGTCTCTGCCCGGCGAGTTCTCTCGTGCTGTCTCCCCTTTTCTGCTTTTGGGGGTCCACCTCCGCACTCGGGACCCCTCGCTTCCAGATCTCAAAACGCTCAAGAGCCAAATTGTTGGGCAACTCTCAGAACTCGCAATTCACGCAAGTGAGGTGGGCTTGACGCCGGTCGATGTCGAAGATCTCCGTTACGCTCTTGCGGCGTATCTTGATGAGGCCGTTCGGGTGAAGAGCGCTTCCCAAAGCGACGCCTGGAACCAAATGCCGCTCCAGGCGGAGTTGTTTGGAGACCGTCTGGCGGGTGTGCACTTTTTTGACCGCTTGGAGAAGATACGTCAACGGGACTCGACCGCCATCTTGAAGGTTTACTACCTCTGCCTGGCTCTGGGCTTCGAGGGTCGCTATCACATCATTGGACGAGCGGAGCTGGACCAGCTGATCGAGGAGCTGCGTCGGACTTTGTGGCCGAGGGTAGACGTTCAGCTCTTTATGAAGTCGCACGTTGAGATTGAAGCGAGCCAACGGTCATTTCGGTTCCCTTGGACCGGGGTCGCGGCTGGACTTGCGGTCCTGAGCATCGGGATCGTGGTCACTTTGCTTGTTCTCCTCGGTTTGACTGAGCGAGACGCCGTGGAAGTTCTAGGCCAGATGGGGCGGGTCTAATTCGCCATGTGGCGTCTGTTGCTTCTCGAGCTCCTGGTCGTGGCTTTGGTGGGCGTCATTTGGTTCGTCGGCCCCCTTGTCGGACTGACGTCGCCGTGGGTTCGGGTCGCCGTGATCGCTTCTTTGCTCTTGCCGCCAGGCTCTCTGTGGTTGTGGGGTTGGTGGAAGGCCAGGAAGGCGTCGGCCGGGCCGAAGCAAAGCGAAGAGTCTTCCGAACAAACGGACCTCAACCATTCCGACCCGGGCCTTCCATTGAAGCTCCGAGCGCTCAAAGACGGCTTCGAGGAAACGGTGCGCAGCCTCAAGGATGCCAGCGGGACTCGCGGGCGCGCAGCCCTTTACGAACGGCCTTGGTATGCGCTTGTGGGCCCCACGGGGGTGGGTAAAAGCACCGCACTCAAGAATGCCAGGCTCAAGTTTTCGCTGGTGACGGAGCACAAGACGTCAATGGCGGATCGAGGCGAAACGAAAACGTGCGACTGGTTATTCACGGAGGACGCTGTTTTTGCGGACACCGCCGGTCGCTATGCGGTTGCCAACGATGGTGGTTCCCATGAAGAATGGCTGACTTTTCTTCGTTTGTTGGCCCGAGGCAGAAAGACCTGCCCGCTCAATGGTTTAATCGTATGTGTAAGCCTTCCAGACCTCTTGCTCTCGAGCCCAGAGGAATCCAAGTGGATGGCCCGTTGGCTTTCGCAGCGAATGAAGGAGGTCTTCGAACAGCTTCGGATGGTTGTACCCGTGTACCTGCTGCTCACGAAATGTGACCGACTGACAGGGTTTGGCGAACTGTTTGGTTCTCTCAAGGGCGCAGCCCACGATCAGCCCTTCGGTTTTGCTTTGCCTGCAGGAATGGGCTCCAAAGAGCGTGTGGAGGATGTGTTCGAGCGTGAGTATCGGGCACTCACGTCAATGGTCTCAGAACAGGCCTCTTCACTTCTAGGCCTGGTCAAGCGTGAGCGCCGCGCCCGCGTTTACCAGCTGTCTTTGGAGCTGGACGCAGCCGCGGCTCCATTGAAGACCTGGATAGGCGCACTCTTTTCGTCGAGTGCCTACCATGAAGGCCTATGGCTCCGGGGCGTTTACTTGAGCAGCGGAATACAAAGCGGCACCTTGGTGGAGCAAACGCGATCGTGGCTCGCACCGGCTTTTGGTCTATCGGAATTTGAGGAAGATGCTCCGGCGATCGTCCCTTCCACTCACAGCTATTTCCTTCGCGATTTTTTTGCCAAGGTATTGCCCCGAGATGCGGGCCTGGCTGAACCGTCGAGGGCGCGTAAAAAGAGTTATCGGCAGCGGCACATAGTTGCCTTGGCGTTGACGGTGATGGTGTCGGTCTCGGTGGCCGGCTTGGCCCTCAGGAGCTACCTCAACAACCGGGCGTTGATCTCATCGACCATCGTTTTGGCCGAAGACTGCCGTCGTTCGACAGGTCACTCGTCGCTCGAGGGACAAGAGGCGCTCCGGGCGCTGGCGGCGGCTGCCAAGCGAATCGATCTCTTAGACCGCTACCATGCCTCTGGCCCGCCTTTGAGCCATGGGTTCGGTTTCTATTCGGGGTTATCCTTACGCGAAGTGCTCATTCGTATTTTTGAAGGCAGGATGCGGACCGCATTCGTGGAGCACGTGGGCATCGACCTCGAAACCATTTTGGGGCAGATCGCCGATAGCCCTCCCTGCGTTCCCACAGAACCACCACCTCCGCCTCGGACGTCTCGGGCAATCATGGCGGACTACCGGGCGCTGAAGGCGTATCGCATGCTCACCAAGCCGGAGCGTCTGGACGTTGAATTCTTGGCGCCCATGGTCGTGGAGCAGTGGAAGACGCATCTCCTTCCCGAGGTGGCCAAAGAATCAGACCTCTTGAGGAGCGCGAGTGCGACTTATCTCCGGCTTGTGAAGGCGGGTTCGGCGCGTTGGCTTGTATCGAATGAAACGCTGGTTCGCCAAGTGCAAAAATGTCTGCGCACGGAAGAACCTGAGTATCACGGCCTCTTAGAACGGGGTCGCAGGGAAGCGTCAGATCTAACGCTCAAGGAACTTTTGGGGGGCACTTTTCAGGAGGCGCTTCACAGCAAACTTCGGATCGACGCCGCGTACACGCGTGAAGCGTGGGAACGGGTAATTCGCGCTGACTTTAAGAATTCAGACAGAATCGAGCGATGGATCCTCAGCGACAAACGTTCCCAGCAAGGTGTTCTGAACGACATACGGGATCGGTACTTGGCGGACTATTCGGCACACTGGCAGATGTTCCTTCGCGGTCTTTCTGTTCAAAACGGTGCGGGGAACGCGAAAGAAGTGCTGGCGCTGCTCGAAGCTCTGACCGCTGAACCCTCTTTGTACGAGAAGCTTTTAGCGAGGGTGGTCTACGAGTTTGCGTTTCCACGTATGGGCGATAATTTCATCAAACAAACGGGTCCTGGGGAATGGGGGGATGATATGAATCCGGCCCAACAGACCTTTGCCAGTCTGAAGGAACTGGTGTTCCCGCCACCGGGTTCGAATGGGGCGGTGCCCCCTTCTGGGTTGACGCAGTACCGCTCTCAGCTGGAAGCCATTCGCGATGTGATGGGCCCCTTCTCGGTCGCACCCAAGCCCAACTCTGGAGCGATTGACGAGGCGACAGAGAGAGGACGCCGGCTCACCGATGAAATTATCAAACCCTTAGATGTGGCCATGAGGTCCCTCGTGAGCCCATTGCTCTACGGGCCGATCCTGAGCGCAGCGTTTGGTGCAGAGAAGACGCAGGCCGAGGTCGTACACGATGGGTTTCAAGCTCAGGTCTGTGGTCCTTTTTCGGCGCGACTCCAGGACCACTATCCGTTTTCAGATTCACCGTCGGATGCCCGGGTAGAGGACGTAGTTGACTTTTTCGGCCCCGATGGGATCGCGTGGACGTTCTACGACGAAATGCTCAAGGAACGGATCATTCGCAAGGGTCAGAGGTACGAGCTTCGGCCAAAGAAGAAGTTGGCACCCAAGATTCTTCATTTTTACAACCGAGCGGCCGAGATCACGGAGGCGCTGTTTCCCCGGAACAGTGGCGAATTGGGGGTTGGGTTCGACGTTCGACCTTACCCGGCGGTTTCGCGAGGCAGGCAGCAAGGCAGACATGATGTCGACCAGATCAGTCTTGAGCTTGGAAAACAGAAGAACACGTACAAGAATGGCTCAAACGAGCGGATGTGGGCGTACCAATGGTCGGGTCGTGAAAAATGGGCTCGTCTTGTGGTTCATGGGCGCCCAAACTTGCGTCGAGAGTATCGTGCGCGGGGTGCGTGGGCCATTCTGCGTTTGCTGTCGCCCCCGGTGCTCCACCCAAAGAAGGACAGGCTGGTTGCTAAGTGGCAGCTCAAAGATGCAGGCGTTGACGTAAAGTTGGATATCGTGGCCAAACGGACTCGGAATCCCTTCAACACGAATTTGACGCTCTCCTGTGACGGCTGATGTGGGTCAAACGACGGGAGCAGAAGTGTGAACAAGGAACCGATCGACCCGCGCTTGGCCCTTTGGCTGCGGCCCATCTCCGACACCCATCCCGCAGGTGAGTCCTGTCGATATGAGCCTGAGTATGAAGAGATTGAGATCGAGATGAACAAGCTCGACGCGATCGAGCCCGCAGATCCGGACTGGGCCCGCATCGAGTCGCAGGGTTCCGTGCTCCTGCAGCAAAAGTCCAAAGCGTTGGCGGTTGTAGCACCCTTGACGGTCGCCCTTTTGAAGGAAAAGGGCGTCGTTGGGCTCGAGACGGGTCTCGCTTTGTTGAAGGCGGTGGTCTCGTCTTTTCCGGAGGTAGAGCGACGCCGCGCTCAAGCGGGTGCGTACGCTTGGATGACCCAGCAACTGCTGTCCGATTTGACGAAGCGGCAGGTTGAAGCGTTTGACCAAGGGCCCCTCGAGACGTGCATTGCGCACTTCAACGCAGCCGATGAGGCCTTGCGCACGCGGTTTGAGAGCAATCACCCACCGGTCGGTCGACTCAAAAAAGCACTCCAAGACTTGCTGGCGCGGGCGGCGCCACCCGAGGAAGCGCCCGTGGAGGTCGAACCCGTCAAAGAGACGGCGACTCCGAAGGTCATCGACGATGTACCCGCCGCGGCGCCAGCGACGGTAGGCGCCCCCGTGGTCGCGGAACCACAAGGGTTTTTGCTTCCGGAGACCATCGAAAACGAGGACCAGGCGAATGCGATTGTCGAGTGGCTCAGGGAGGGATTGAATAAACTCGCATTGTACCATCTCGAGGCTGATGATTCGCAGGCGGTGGGCTATCACTTAGCCCATGTGGCGTCGTTTTTGTGTGTGACCCCAGATGGAGCGCGATCCCAGAAGCTGATTGCCCCGGGCACGATTCAGGCCATGGAAACAGCGATCGAAGGTGGCCGCGCACGGCACGCGTTGGAGCTTCTCCGCAGCCAGGTCGGCGAAGTCGATCTGAGCTTGAGCGCGCTCCACGCCACCGCCAGAGCGCTCAAGTTGGCTGGTGAAAAATATGAGGACGCAGAAAAAACGGTTTCAGGCCATGCGGTCGGATTCTTTCATCGGATGGCCGAGCGCGTAGACACCACGCCAAAGACACAAGCGTGGTTGGCCGAGCTCGGCCAAAAGGGGGATGAATACGAGACGCCTCTGACAACCCACACCGCTCAGACGGGCGCCAATGCGTCAGCGGATGCGGACTGGCTCGCCGAATCGGTCGAATCGATCTCTTCGATGGCCCGCGAGGGTGGAATCGAGGCCGCCTGCCGCTGGGCCCACGAAAGAATGAAGACGGTGGGCGAAAAACGCCCTCGATTTCAACTCCGCCTCGCTTTGGCATCCGCGTGTATTGAGCATGAGGCTTATGCCCTGGCGCGGTCCCTTCTTTTGGATCTAAAGCGCGAACTGCAAGAAAGCATCGGTTCTTGGGAACCGGTACTGAGCGTCACCGTGCTCCGGCGCCTCCTCGCCTGCAATCGGCAACTCATCGAAGCTTCCATGGACGCGGACGCCCTCCGGAGCGAGTGCGAAGATCTCCTGCAAATGCTGGCCCTCTTTGATGCCGCGGCCGCCCACGTAGAACGGGTCAACCATAGCTGAAACTTGAGCACTGTGTTCATCAACGACTACATGCAAGAGCTCGCCTACCTCCGCTCCTTGGCCCGGAGGGTGAGCGAAGCATATCCTGAGATCGCGGATTTGCTCTCCGAGCGGGAGGCAGATCCAGCCGTCGAACGACTGCTTCAAGGCGCGGCCTTATTGAACGCGCGTCTCGCGCACAGGCTCGACGGCCAGATCCCGGAACTGGTGAGGCCCCTGCTGCAATCGCTGTGGCCCGCGTATCAGCGGCCGATTCCGGCTTGCACGATGGTGCAGTTCTCTGGAGTAGGAGGCGCTCTTCAGCGAAGTCACACCATTCCGAAGGGTGTTTCGATAAGGTCAAAACGGATGGCAGACCGGTATGAAGGATGTGAATTCCAAACCTGTTCACCGGTCAAACTGTACCCGCTCGAACTGACGCAAACCCGTTTCGTGCAGCCCATGGCCTCACGCCGCGAACTCTGCCTCGACTTCGTGATCACCAGTGGCCTTTCGTTTGATCTGATTGGTCTCGACCAACTGCGGATTTACTTCGGAGGCCATGACCAGAATCGAACGACAATCTATCGGGCCTTGGTCTTGGCAGACTGGGTGTCCGTTCGAGACCCGGAGGGCAATCTGGTACACGGAATGGGGCCCACCGCCGTACGTCCGATAGGACTCAGCGCCGAAGAGCCGCTGACTCCAGGCTCTGGCGACGAGTTGCTCGGTCTTCGGCTGTTGGAATCGTACTTTGCGTTTCCAGACAAGTTTCTCGGCATCGAGATCTGCGGCTTGGAACGGGTCCCACGGAGTCGAATCGACGAGCAATTCACCCTGGTCTTTGGGCTGGGTAGCCACCACCTAGAACGCACCGAAGTCCACCCGGGTCACTTCCTCCTGGGCTGCACCCCAGCGGTCAACCTCAGAAGTCACATGCGCGTCGACATTGAGGCCGTCCCCGATCGTACCGAGTTTGAAATACCTCCACCCGCCGGAACCGATATTTTCGATGTTCATCGTGTGGGCACCTACGATCGAAAAGCCCAAGCCTGGCGCGACTTTGATCCTTGGATCGGCGATCGCAACAGCCGCCCGTCTCGGTCTGAACCGCGGTATCTCCTCAGGTCACGTGTCAATACCCACGGCCAACCGGGGCTCGCCGTCGCCATCGTCGATGCAGACGGCCAAGCGATGCCCCCCGCAACAAAACGCTTGTCCGTGTGGGCCACGTTCACCGACCAAGCCGCCAGCGCCCTGCGCGTCGGCGACGTCTGTATCGGCGCCGCCTCAACCCCGGCCTTCGTCAACGTACGCAACATCACGCCCGTATCCCCGCCCCAACCGGCCCTCGTTGATACCGGCAGCCCTTTCGAACTCATGGCCCTGTCTTTCTTACCCAGCGAGAGTGCATTCACCACCGGCGGACTCAGACGCGTCGTCGAAAGAACCATGAAAACACCCTCTCAACGCGCCCGTCGCATGATCCAGGACGTTCGATTCTCGCGGGAACAACACCTCCACCGCCAAGCCCTCGTCCCTGTCCAAAACATCGAAGTCGACCTGGATGAAACCGCGTTCATCTCCCCAGGCCAAGCTTACCTCTTCGCACGAATCCTATTCCACTTACTCTGCGGTCCCCCCCACGTCGACACCCACCTGCACACCGAAGTCCAGTTTCGAACCCTCCCCTCCAAAAACACCTACCGAATGACGTCCTGGTAAGACACCGAAACCGCCGCGTAGGCGAGCAATGACCGAAGTCCACGTCAGGACAGTGGTGCACGCTGGCGTGATTGCTTTGGAAAAACTTGGCTCGATGATTCGATGACAGGTGACAGAGTTTACGCATAAGGGAGGCAGCAACGGCGTTCGGTGATCCGCTGTCGGCAACCATTAAGGATCCTGACCATTCGCAGGATGAAGAGCGATTCATACTCCTAGGAGCGAGTTATCTCGGGCGCTTAGTGGTAGTCTCTCATACGGACCGAGGCGAGACAATTCGGATCATCAGTGCTAGACTGGCTACCAGGCATGAGCGAAAAACCTATGAACAAGGAGCCTGATAGCCCGGAGGAGGACCTCCGGTCCGAGTACGACTTCTCTAAAGGAGTCCGTGGAAAGTACGCGGATCGGTTGGAGGGCGGCTCAAATGTCGTGGTTCTCGAGCCCGATGTCGCGAGCCGTTTCAAGAATGCCGAAGCTGTTAATGAGGCTTTGAGAAAATATCTTTCCGGGAAGAAGCCCAAAAAGGCGAGCGGGGCCTAACTGAGGGGTGGACCAGACGATCGGTCCGCTGTGCGCCGATCGCAGGACAACCTGGCGTTAGTTAGACCCTATGGAGTGACCGGCCCGCAATCGTAGGCCCTGCCACAATGCAGGAAAACTATTGAACGCTGGTTAGTGGCAAGATACCGAAACTGTTGCGCAGGCGGACAATGACCGAAGCCCACCTCAGAACACGTGCGCCCGCTAGTCCACCAAGACTTCGGCGACGGCTCCCGGTGTGACGACGAAGTTGAGCGCGTTCCCCAGCCGGGGTGCCGTCACACCATGGGTCCACATTGGCCCACTTGCGGGTGCCACTAGAATGGGTTTGTCAAACTGCCACGCTTCCGCGGAATTGCGATGCCAATACCATACGCCTTGTTTGTTGACGTTGCCGTCACAGTATAGGCTACCAATCACGTCATCGAAGCCATCGTGATCCCAATCGTAAGCTTTGGCCCAACCATGAACATTATCGGCTACGCATGCGTCCTTAATGTAAGGCCAATAACCTTCGAAGCTGAAGTTTTGCGTGCCATCGCCCGCGTTGTTAAATTGTGCTCGGGCCGCCTCGAAGCCTGGGCGAGAAGCAGAGGCTCCGGCCTTGCCTCCGATAAGGACGTCTGGAAACCCGTCGTCTGTAAAGTCCCCAGCGGTGACGACGAATCGATTTCTACTTACTCCGTCATTCGGATACGCTGAGAAGGACGAGGGCCGGTCCTTCGCACCCCAATACACATACCAGGGACAGTCTTTATTCTCCGGATCGTAGGTGCCTTGCACAACATCCACAAACGAGTCTTTGTCGAAGTCCGCCACATCAAGCTCTCTATAGAAGCAATTCTCGATCTTCGCTCCCTCAAACGCTGTGTTTTCGAAGAATCCATCCCCACGCCCAACAAGGAGGCGCATGATTCCCGTCTTGATTGGATTGTCGTCCCTCTCCACGATCACGTCCAGGTTGCCGTCCTGGTTATAGTCGGCGACGGCGATCCCCATGCAATGCGCTTCCCGCGCTACGGGCGTTTGTGAAACGGGAAATGGTGGCATGAAGCTGCTGAATCCGTCTCCGCGACCGGTATTTTCTACATAGTGAACCCATTCGTTTCCATTGCGCACAATGACGTAATCGAGGTCTCCGTCGTTGTCGAAATCACCGATTCCGACGCAGTTGTGCGAGCCAGACCCAATGGTGGGAATCGAGTTCATCCGAGCTGAAAAGTGCCCCGCATAGTCACCTCTGATCACGAGGATCGAGTTATCGTGGTAGGTGACCGCAACATCGGGCGGCGGTTGAAGATGGTACCGAGGTTTGCGTTTCGCTTCATCAGTGAAGTACACGTAGAAGGTCCTCGAATGACCATTGTCAATGGTCGATTGGGTGTTGAACCACAAATAGCCATCGTTCGGAGAATCATATGTTCGAAGAATCTTGGACGGCACTTCCGCGAACGGTCGTATCGTCTCATCAACGACACGGACGGACTCCGGATCGATGCTGACTTCGTCGGACACGCCTGCGGCAATCAGCGCCGCCCCGAAATCAATCCGAGCCCATACATTCTCGTTGATAAGTCGCCCATAGTTGGCCGTATCCACCGTCACAGGCAGGCGGTATTTCCAGCCACGCTCCCACGGGCTTTTGCAGATCGCCTGTGCTTGGGCATCAAACCCAACAAGCTCGGTTCCAGCAGGGCATTGCGCTTGGAGCACAACCGACAAGACATCCCCACTGAGATTAAGTCCATGGCCTATCGTGTAGGAGCCCGGCTCGCCCCTGAGAATTTGAAGCGCTATTTCTTGTGTGCCGTCGGCATTGATCACACTCAATGTGTATCGATTGGGTGTCACATCCGCCGGCAGTAACACCTCCACGCGCTCATTGGTGGCAGGTCCTCTTTGACTCAGCACCTGTCGATCATACGCGGCCCCTGAAAACACAACGGAAGCATTCGCCAGATTCTTTCCAGTGAGCACCAACGAATCGCGTAGACGATTGTCCGCCTTGGCCTCGGGGCCCGGAGCGCCCGTTCCTCCCACTTCGGTGACCTCGGGGCACCGCGTTTCGGCGGCCGCACACGAGTCCACGTCGACCGTCCCACATCCTCGAAACCACAGGGCTACCAGCACCACCGATGCGAGGCCACAAAAATGCCGCCTCCGTGTTGCTCCGAAACCCAGCACATAGCACCGCGCGATGTGCGTGTCTCTGCCGTCATTACTCATGGGTGCGCTCCCCTTTTCTACTGCGAAATCAAAGTACCGAACCAACGGCAAACGGCGCCCAAACGATTTCGTCCGCGCGCGCTTGACGGCCAACGAAACGTCCTGTCGCCTGAACGCTAGTCCGTCAAAATCTCAGCGACCGTACTCGGTGTGACGACGAAGTTCAGCGCGTTTCCCAACCGCGGCGCTGTCACACCATGAAACATTGTAGTCCCAGTGCGGGCGATCTGGACCGGTGTTTCAAACTGCCATGCCTCGGCGGGGTTGCGGCGCCAGTACCATAGGCCCATTTCGCCGGCTATTTGATTGCAGTCCAAGCCACCGATCACGTCGTCAAAACCGTCGTGATCCCAATCATAGGCTTTGGCCCATCCGTGCACGTTTCTGCGTGGGCACGCTGCTTTGGTATGCGGCCAGTGACCTTCGAAGCTGAAGTCGCGCGTATCTCCGCCAGCGTTTCTAAACTGTCCGCGCGCCGTGTCCTGAGAGCCGTCGTATGCGCCTCCGATGAGCACGTCGGGAAATCCGTCGTCTGTGAAATCGCCCGCAGCGACGGCGTAGCGATCATAGTTTTCCTCCCCGTAATGATAGTTGGAGACGGACGCTAGGGAACCGTTCTCGGATCCCCAATACACGTACCAAGGACATGCCCTGTTCTCCGCACCCCTTGTGCCCTGTACAACATCTAAGTTCGAGTCCTTATTGAAGTCCGCAACGTCAAGCTCTCGGTAGTGGCAGTTCGGAGTTATCGCTCCAGGGAACGGTTCGTCTTCGAAGGTTCCATTTCCTTGTCCGTAAAGGAGGCGCATAGTTCCGTTCGGCGGATTGTTGTCTCGCGTCACAATTACGTCCAAGTTGCCGTCTTTGTTATAGTCGGCAACAGCGGCTCCCATGCAACTCGAGGTTGGGGCTACGGGCGTTCGTGCAACCGGGAACGGTGGCATAAAGCTGCTGAATCCATCTCCGCGACCCGTGTTTTCTACGTAGTGTACCCAGTCGTTCCCTCCGCGCGCAATGACGTAGTCGAGGTCTCCGTCGTTGTCGAAATCACCGATTCCTAGGCAGTTATGGCCCCCAGTCTCAGTCCCAAGAGTGGGTATGGAGTTCATCCGAGCTGAAAGATGACCCTCATAGTCGCCTGTGATCACTAGAACCAAGTTACTTTGGTAGGTGACCGCAACATCGGGAGGCGGTTGAAGATGGTATCGAGGTTTGCGTTTTGCTTCATCAGTAAAGTACACGTAGAAGGTCCTCGAATGACCATTGTCAATGGTCGATTGGGTGTTGAACCACAAATAGCCATCGTTCGGAGAATCATATGTTCGAAGAATCTTGGACGGCACTTCCGCGAACGGTCGTATCGTCTCATCAACGACACGGACGGACTCCGGATCGATGCTGACTTCGTCGGACACGCCTGCGGCAATCAGCGCCGCCCCGAAATCAATCCGAGCCCATACATTCTCGTTGATAAGTCGCCCATAGTTGGCCGTATCCACCGTCACAGGCAGACGGTATTTCCAGCCACGCTCCCACGGGCTTTTGCAGATCGCCTGTGCTTGGGCATCAAACCCAACAAGCTCGGTTCCAGCAGGGCATTGCGCTTGGAGCACAACCGACAGGACATCCCCACTGAGATTGAGTCCATGGCCTATCGTGTAGGAGCCCGGCTCGCCTCTGAGAATTTGAAGCGCTATTTCTTGTGTGCCGTCGGCATTGGTCACGCTCAATGTGTATCGATTGGGTGTCACATCCACCGGCAGTAACACCTCCACGCGCTCATTGGTAGCAGGTCCTCTTTGACTCAGCACCTGTCGATCATACGCGGCCCCTGAAAACACAACGGAAGCATTCGCCAAATTCTTTCCAGTGAGCACCAACGAATCGCGTAGACGATTGTCCGCCTTGGCCTCGGGGTCCGGAGCGCCCGTTCCTCCGACCTCGGTGACCTCGGGGCACCGCGTTTCGGCGGCCGCACACGAGTCTACGTCGACCGTCCCACATCCTCGAAACCACAGGGCTACCAGCACCACCGATGCGAGGCCACAAAAATGCCGCCTCCGTGTTGCTCCGAAGCTCGGCGCATAGCATCGCGCGAAGTGCGTGTCTCTACCGTCATTACTCATGGGTGCGCTCCCCTTTTCTACTGCGAAATCAAAGTACCGAACCAACGGCAAACGGCGCCCAAACGATTTCGTCCGCGCGCGCTTGACGGCCAACGAAACGTCCTGTCGCCTGAACGCTAGTCCGTCAAAATCTCAGCGACCGTACTCGGTGTGACGACGAAGTTCAGCGCGTTTCCCAACCGCGGCGCTGTCACACCATGGAGCATTGTAGTCCCAGGGCGGGCGATCTGGACCGGTGTTTCGAACTGCCATGCCTCAGCGGGGTTGCGGCGCCAGTACCATAGGCCCCGTTCCTCGGTTGTTCCGTCGCAGTGGAGGCTGCCGATAACATCGTCGAAGCCATCGTGGTCCCAGTCATAGGCTTTAGCCCATCCGTGCACGTTTCTCCGTGGACACGCCTCTGCAATATACGGCCAGTGACCTTCCAAGGTGAAGGTTCGTGCACCGCCGCCGGCGTTGGTGAATCGCGCTCGCGCCGTGTCCGCGGCACCATCGTATGCACTACCGATGAGCAGGTCCGGGAACCCATTGTCTGTGAAGTCTCCCAAGGCGACAGCGTAACGGTCGTTGTTTTCCTCCTCGTAAGGGTACTCTGCCAGCGCCCAGAGTTCCCCCGGTGCGCCCCAATACACATACCAGGGACAGGCCTTGTTCTCGTGTCCAAATGTCCCCTGAGCAATATCCAATATCGAATCCTTATCGAGGTCTGCCACGTCCAACTCCCGATACCAACAGTTCGGGACCATGGCGGCAGGAAACTCCTTGTATCGGAAAGATCCGTCCCCATGACCCAGGAAGAGACTCATACCTCCCTCTCCTCGAGCGTCTCTCACCACGATGACGTCCAGGTTCCCGTCCTTGTCGAAGTCAGCAACAGCGGCCCCCATGCACGCTTCGTTGGGCACCACCGGTGTGACCAAAACGGGGATGGGCGACAAGAAGCTGCTGAACCCATCGCCACCACCGGTGTTTTGGACGTAGTAAACCCAACCGTCGCCTTGGCGCACAAGGACGTAGTCGAGGTCCCCGTCGTTGTCGAAATCGCCGATTCCTACGCAGTTATGGCTCCCACTCCCAACAGTGGGTATCGAGTTCATCCGCGCTGTAAGCTCGCCTTTGTAGTTGCCTCTAACAACCGCTATTGTGCTACCCTGATAAGAGGCCGCCACATCGGGCGGGGGTTGGAGATGGTAGTGTGGTTTGCTTTTAGTCTCGTCCGTGAAGTACACCTGAAACGTTCGTGACGAACCGTTTTTTATGGTCGTTTGCGTATTGAACCACAGGTAGCCGTCGTTGTTGTTGTCGTATGTCCGAAGGATTTTCGAAGGGACTTCCACATACGGTGGCACGTTTTCATCCACGACCCGGACCGAGTTTGGATCAATGATGACATCGCTGGAGACGCCCGCGGCAGTCAACACCGCACCGAAGTCGATCCGCGCCCACACATTTTCGTTGATGAGATCGCCATAGTTGGCCGTATCCACAATCACGGGCAAGCGATATTTCCAGCCTCGCTCCCACGGGGTCTTGCAGATGGCCTGTGCCTGGGCATCAAACCCAACAAACTCGGTAGCAGGGGGGCATCGCGCCTCAAGCACAACCGACAGGACATCCCCACTGAGATTGAGTCCATGGCCTATCGTGTAGGAACCCGGCTCACCCCGGAGAATCTGAAGCGGTATTTCCTGCGTCCCGTCGGCGTTGGTTACACTCAATGTGTATCGATTGGGTATCACATCTACGGGAAGCAACACCTCAATCCGATCGTCGTTGGCCGACCCCTTTTGGCTCAAAGTCAGTCGATCGTACCCAGGCCCAATAAAGGCAACGGTGGCGTTGGCCAGGTTTTTTCCGCTGAGCACCAGCGAATCTCGCAACCGGTTTCCGGCTCCGGCGTCTGGATCCGCTGATCCTGTCCCTCGTACGGCGGTGATCTCGGGGCACCGCGTGTCGGCGGATGAGCACGAATTGAAGTCGACAGTACCACATCCCCGAAACCAGAAAGCCACCAGCGCGACAGACGAGAGCCCACAAAGTGCCACCCTCCTCCGGGCTGATCCAAAGTCCGAATGGCAACGCCGGCTCCGATGCGTACCCCTGTTGTGACGACTCATGTGTATTCTCCTTCGTTTCAATTGCGAGACCGCAGTACTGGAACAACTCCAAACAGTGCTCGATGGTTGGAGTCCATGCCCAGGCGCATTCTTCATCGAGCGAATCGTCCTCAAGCGCCTGGAAAGCCATGTTAGTCGGCCAAAATCTCGGCGACCTTACCCGGTGTGACGACGAAGTTCAGTGCGTTGCCCAGCCGCGGTGCCGTCACACCGTGGGCCGACCATACTCCCTCCCCAGTCACTTTGGCGACAAGAGTAGGTGTATCGAACTGCCAAGCGGCCGCAGGATTGCGGTGCCAGTACCATAGACCTTTCTTTCCCGCTTTGTGATCACAAATCAGGCTTCCGATAATGTCATCATAGCCATCGTGATCCCAGTCGTAGGCTTTGGCCCAGCCATGGGCGTTCTCCGCATCACACGCCGCCTTTGTATGCGGCCAGTGACCTTCGAAGCCAAATTGCCGCTTGTCGGCACCAGCATTCTTGAACTGCCCCCGCGCCGTACCTGCACTGCCAGAGAACCCGCCTCCGATGAGTACGTCTGGAAATCCATCGTCGGTGAAGTCGCCTACAGCGACGGCGTAGAGATCTTCGCGACTTTCTTCGTTGTACAAATATTCAGACACCGGTGCGACGAATTCTTCCTGTTCAACCCATCCCGGCTCACCCCAATAGATGTACCAGGGACATGAACTGTTCTCGGTAGCAATCGTGCCCTGTACGACATCCAATATCGAGTCTTTGTTGAAGTCGGTGACATCCAGCTCTCGGTACCAGCACTTCAGATCCAGCTCTCCTGGGAATTTTCTGTCTTCAAACGAACCATCTCCGCGACCTACAAGAAGGCGCATACCTCCGTCCTCTCGGGCGTCGCGTTCGACGATCACATCGAGATGACCGTCCTTGTTGTAGTCGGCGACCGCGACGCCCATGCAGTGCTGGTTCTCTGCTATGGGGTTTCGCACGATCGGGATGGGCGGCAAAAAGCCGCTGAATCCATCGCCTCCACCTGTGTTTTGAACGTAGTAAACGAAAGGATCTTGGTAGCGGGCGAGAACGTAGTCGAGATCGCCGTCGTTGTCGAAATCACCGATGCCGATGCAGTTATGGGAACCCGCCCCGATGGTGGGTATCGAGTTCCTTCTGGCAGAGAACGCCCCCTTGTAGTCACCTCGGACAACCAGAATCGTGCTGTCGAAATATGTGGCTGCAACATCGGGTGGAGGTTGGAGATGGTATCGAGGTTTGCGTTTCGCTTCATCAGTAAAGTACACGTAAAAGGTCCTCGAACGACCATTCTCAATGGTCGATTGGGTGTTGAACCACAAATAGCCATCGTTCGGAGAATCATATGTTCGAAGAATCTTGGACGGCACTTCCGCGAACGGTCGTATCGTCTCATCCACGACTCGGACCGACTCCGGATCAATGCTGACTGCGCTGGGGACGCCCGCGGCGATCAGTGCCGCCCCGAAATCGATTCGCACCCAGATATTCTCGTTGATAAGGCGTCCGTAGTTGGCCGTATCCACGGTCACCGGCAAGCGGTACTTCCAGCCTCGCTCCCATGGCGTCCTGCAGAGGGCCTCCGCTTGTGAATCGAACCCAACAAGTTCGGTTCCAGCGGGGCATCTCGCTTCAAGTACAACCGACAAAACATCTCCGCTGAGATTGAGTCCATGCCCTATCGTATAGGAGCCTGGTTCGCCCCGAAGGATCTGAAGCGGTACTTCTTGTGTGCCGTCGGCGTTGGTTACGCTCAATGTGTATCGATTGGGTGTCACATCTACCGGAAGCAACACCTCAATCCGTTCGCCGTTGGCTCGCCCCGTTTGACTCAGAGGTTGTCGATCATAACCAGGTCCTGAAAAAACAACGGCAGCATTCGCCAAATTCTTTCCAGTGAGCACCAGCGAATCTCGCAGCCTGTTTTCGGCTCCGGCGTCGGGGTCCCGTGATCCCGTTCCTCCGACCGCGGTGACCTCCGGGCACTGCGTCTTGGCGGATGCACACGCGTTCACGTCAACCGTCCCACATCCTCGAAACCAGAAAGCGACCAGGACAGCGGATACGTAGTTGAACCGCCGTCTCCATCTCCTACACTTTGTATGATGCGCCAATGAGCAGACTATTTCCAAGAGTTTACTGTGGCTTTCGCAATTCACACTCCTATCTCCTCTCCTTCGTGTGCAGTCAACGTCTTGTTCTGCAGTCGAGCCCGTTTGATTGCTAACTAGTGGCGAATGATATAGTTCAGAGTAAGAAAAGGCGGCATGTTGTTGTGTGGCTCACCACTACCCTGCGCTGCGCTCTCTAGCTCGTCTCCAGACCCGTTCCCCAAAGGCGCAGTATAGGCTCCTGGTCCAACCGCTGCCTTCCTCTCTTGCAGACGGAGGCCGTGCGTGTGGTTCGGTAGTTCATTCTCCGTCAACTTGACTGTTTCTTCTCCGCCTTCAACGCCGAGTTCGTGAGCGGTATCCTGCAACAAGTGTTCTACTGGACTTCCGCCCATGTCAGCTTTCCCGAAAGGGAAGCGGCCTCGTAGGTCGGGCAGGGTGAACGTTGAAACAGAGTCGCCAACCCCATAGGCTACACCGATCGTACTGAACAGATCGGCATATGTATCGCGACTGACTTCTGAACCGTCGCAGAGTAGCCATCCGTCTGGGGGTTGCGGCCCAGCGAAGGCTACAACCGCGCCCACGGGCGCGGTTGCATCCGCGCCGCCTGGCCCCTTCTCACCATCCCTGCCATGACAGATTGGCAGCGTGTCGATGGTTTCATTTTCGGCAAGTACACCGTCCCCGTTGGTGTCCAGCCCGTAGTCCAACAGCACGCCTCCATTCGGACAATCGTTTGTGCTCACCAGTCTCGACGTGCTCGTGAGCGTGGTGCTTCGAGGTCGATCATCGACCTCGACCACATTGCAGCCGACCAAGAACCCAGCAATGAAGGCAGACAATGGAATGGATAGAGAGTTCATCTACAGCTCCTTTTGAGTCAACGACAGCGTCGTCTTATCTATTCGCCCCGAATTTCCGAGATCGGAGAACTGCAACAGGAATAGTGCCCAGGCGAACTTGGGATTCCGTCACCAATGCTGGATGGAGATCGAGCGTCACAGCTGCCGTTCTGTTTTGTACGGCGAAGGTTCGACTGGTCTCCGCGCTGCGGCGTGGCGGTGAAAGTGGCCGGTTCATTTGGGAACTCTATTCCTAATCCCTCTCCCCGGCTGCACGCATACAGAACGTATTCGTGTTTGTTGTTACGGGCTCACAAGCGGCAAAGGCACAAGTCACAGCGAAGTAGGCTCGGCGCATGCCCGTTTCTAGGCAGTTGATCCTCTTTGATCAACAGCAATGAGTGGTCTCTCCACTGTCCGAAGTGGAGTGATTGATCATGTTGTGACGAAGCAGTGACGAACGGCACACGCGTGATCGAATGCGTCGACATCGATTCATTGCTGCACCAGGGTCGGCTACCGCAAACATTGAAACTGATCTCTAGATCAGGCCGCTCTTCCGACAGTACCTACTCAATATGAAAGAGACTCCCCTTGGACTCTTGGGAGGGCGACTGAGCGATGTGTTTCGCTCAGAGTGCGTTCAGCTGCATTTCACGTGAGCGCGCATATGGGTCGTCGACAAAATACTTCAATCCCACCGATCGATTCTCGGGGTTGCGGCGGCAATGTGGCTCCGCGGAAGCGTCCAGGCCAGCATCGTCTGTCGTTCCCGCATGTTGATAATATCGCAAGACTTCTCGGCTGCGCCGATGGGTTCGAGTTCAAACGCGGCATCAGCGATCACGCGCTCGATGCCGAAAAGCTCACTCATGTCCTCGAGAACAGCGTCGCCAAATCGGGGGAGCTGGGCTCCACTTCCAGAAACTTTCTTCGCGTGTGGCGCTATTCGTAGCCGAGTTTGGCCGTATGACGCTTACAGGCGATGTTCCCTCGGTCACAAGCACGCCTAAGGAAGCTGGAAACCAGCTCGACACGCCGTATACAAGAAAAGAGCCTCTCCGAAACGATGCCCCGCCGTTTGTCGTCTTCTCGACCACAAACCTCAATAGAGATACACTGCGCCACTGACGGGCGCGTCGTTGTTGTTTTGAGCACCCCCGATGCCTCGAGTGTTGCTGGCCTCAAACAATGAGGCAACAGCTAAGGTATTCCCGTCGGCACTCAGGCTCACCGAGGATCCAAAGAGGTCGCCGGCGTTGGTATTGGAGGCCTTAAGGTAGGTCCCTTGGGTCCAACTGTTGTCCTGGCGCGCAAAGACGTAAACTGCACCACTGAAAACAGAATTGTTGTTATTTGTGTTCCCTCCAACGCCCCTGGCGCTGCTGCCTTCACCCCATGCGCCAACAGCCAGGGTGTTTCCATCGTCGTCGAGTGCCACCGAAATCCCAAACCTGTCTTCGGCGCCGGTATTGGAGGCCTTCAGATAGGCCTCTTGAGTCCAACCGTTAGCCTCGCGAACAAAGGTGTAGACTGCGCCACTGTCGATCGCGTCGTTGTTGTTTTGACTACCGCCGACACCGCGGGCGCTACTGCCTTCACGAGATGCCCCGACGGCCAAGGTGTTCCCGTCGGCGCTCAGCGTCACCGAGGCTCCAAAGCTGTCTCCGGTGTCGGTATTGGAGGCCTTCAGATAGGCCTCTTGGGTCCAATCGTTGTCCTCGCGAACAAAGATGTAGACTGCACCACTTCTAGGCATGTCGTTGTTCCCTTGGTTTCCTCCGATACCGCGGGCCCTGCTACCTTCGCCGTCTGCCCCAACAGCCAAGATCTTTCCGCTGGCACTCAGCGCCACTGAAACCCCAAAACGATCAAAAGCGTCGGTATTGGAGGCCTTGATGTATTCTTCCTGGGTCCAGCCATCTTCTCCACGAACAAAAATGTACACTGCGCCACTGCGGGTCGCGTGATTGTTCTCTTCGCGGCCCCCAACGCCTCGCGTGTTGTTGCTTTCAGCCCACGCGCCGACGGCCAAGGTGTTTCCATCACCGCTTAGCGACACCAACGACCCAAACCAATCAAAAACGTCGGCATTGGAGGCCTTGATGTATTCCTCTTGGGTCCAGCCATCTTCTCCACGAACAAAAATGTACACTGCACCACTGCCGGCCGCGTGGTTGCTGCTTTGAGCACCTCCGACTTTCCGGGCATTGCTGGCTTCGCGCCGTGCACCGATGGCCAGAGTCTTTCCATCGGCGCTCAGCGCTACCGATGATCCAAAATGATCGTCAGCGTTGGTATTGGAGGCCTTGATGTATTCTTCCTGGGTCCAGCCATCTTCTCCACGAACAAAAATGTACACTGCGCCACTGTTCACCGCATCGTTGTTGCTTTGGTCTCCGCCAACACCCCGGTCGTTGCTGTCTTCCAGCTCTGCCGCGATGGCCAAAGTAGTTCCATCGGCGCTCAGCGCCACCGAAGACCCAAACCGATCTTCAGTGTCGGTGTTGGAGGCCTTAAGGTATCCGATGGTTCGAAACATGCCTCCCAAAGTCGCAACGGGCTCCGAAGTAATACAACTCAAATCATCGCAGGCTTGGAGACGGTACTGAGCATCTTGCCAGTTGTGATGATGCACGGCGACCTCTGCATCGAATGTCAGGGTTCCAGCCGGCGTGAATCCAAAAATAGAGTCGTGCGCTTGAAGTATCCGATAGGACCTCGCCTTTGGGACCGCCTCCCAGCGAAACCGAAGCTGCTTAAGCCCAAAGTCGAGACTCAGCGCCGGAGGACTTGTCTCGAAGAACGCTGTGATATTCTTTGCGCTGTCCATCCTCATGATACAAATTTCTTGCGCACCTTCGCAAGCGCCTCCCCAACCCAAAAATCGGTAGGAACCCACCGCAAGACGTGGTCTGAGAATCACAACGCTGTGCGCCAAATATGTGGTCGCACAAGAACCGAAGTCACTTTGCCCATCCGTCGCACATTCAATTCGCCCTTCGCTGTCAACACCACCTGCACCAAGCACCAAGGCGTATTCTGCGTCTGAAGTCGTCACAGGCTGACAAGCGATAGCGAAGGCAAGCAGCCCCCCGAGCACCGGGCACCCGAGTCCCCCATCATCCCGAGTAGCCGCTCGAAGAAGGGCAGGCGCAGCCTCACCGCAACACACGCTGCAAGTAAATTCATGACTTGGGCAACACAGGTCATGATTCGGGCAACACAGCGGGAAGGCCATGGGACACGTGTAAGACCGCGGATGGAATCTAGTCAACATCGATGAACGGCCTTCAGAGGGGGCGCATGGGGGAGCTGACGCATCTAAAGAGTGTTGGGTGGGGGCGTTCTGTAAAACGGGGCTAGGACCAAACTGGTGAGAGGGCTGGTTGAAGTTGTCACGATGCAAAGGAGAGGGGGAGCTGATCCTTCGATCAGGAACGCTCCCTTAGAGTATCTTGAAGGCAGCTTTGCCAGTGCTTTTTTGGGGGCGACCGAGCCAGGTGTTTCGTCCGATGCGGTGGTCTTGACCTAAAGACCACGGGACGATGTCTTTGGTTCGTAAGCTGACAAGGAGAGTGTGCTCGATGGGGGATCGCAGGTAGGTGCGGAGAAGGGCGCGGATTTTTTCGAAGGACGGGGCACCGGGGACGAAGTCCATGTAGGTCGTCCAGTTTGGTGCAAAGACGATGAGGTTCGCGCGATTCCTATCGAAGACGGTTTGACCTAGAAGGAAACTGGAGCCCAGGACGGAGCGGCCCACGCCGAGTTGGGTGGCTTGGTTGGGTTTGATGCGGACACGTCGGCGCCTGAGAGGCTGTACGCGGATCGGGAGCTTAAGGCGGTGGAAGAGATGGGCTTCTAGACCATCGCTGGTTCGGGTACGGAAGATTTGAATGCGGGCATCGCGGGGCTGAATCGATGGTGGGCAGTCTGGATCCTTACCCACAGCGTTGACGAGGCCCAGAATCTGCTGAAGAACCGGCACTTGGGGGGAGGCTTCTTTTCGAACGCGGTATTGGCCTAGGCATCGGTACAAAAGAGCAAGGAGTCGATGATGGAAGATGTCGACCAATGCTCGGCTTCGCTTGGTGGCCCGGTCGTCACCGATGAAGTGCTCAATGTAGGGATTGGGGAGGGGCGAATCCGCGCCGTAGAGCCCTAGGAAGTTTGTCGTGACTTCGACCGAACCGTCTGGGAGTCCTCGAACAGCGTCTAGGTCGCTGGCGGGAAAAGAAAGTCCGGTCGACGGGCGAAGCCACACCTTTTCGTCGCCGGGGGAGCCGCGATGACCGATGTGGGGGGCGTCAGGAAAAAGAGACTCGAGGAGAACAAGCGTGTCGTAGAACGATGCCTCGGCGCCCTTTGAGAAAAGGTGCGCTAGGAGAACATCTCTAGGCGCCCGACTCTCTTTGGCCATCGGTTCGTCTCCCCGTTTTTGGTGTTTTGCAGCGCGAATTCAGAAAAAGTGTTGAGGGGGCTGAAGGATGCGATCAGTTCGTTCAAGATGGCGCCAAAAAGGTAGAGTTCCCCCGCGTTTTCGAATCGGCTCCCGTCCACCAAGAGGGTACGTTCCATGCCCTGGACAAGGTCACCCCGGTAACGGGTCCATGCTTTCTTGTTTTGGATACCCTCTAGCGATGCCGCTAAAGAATCGGCTTCAACATGGTAGAGAAAAAGCGCCGCTTGAAGAAAATCCATGGAGGCGGGGTTGAGGAAAGCCATGGTCAGGTGACGCACGACGGCGTCCCGTAGCGCTGAGCCCAGTGGAGGCGGGGTTGGCTTGGTGACGGCGGTGATATTCCGTACGCCAACATCCGGATGATTGCGTAGTGGCTGACCGACGTCGCCGAGCCTCAAGCTTCTTGGCAAGAGATGATTCGTGCACAGGAGATCGGCCATGATGGTTTGCTGCGGGACTCGGTCTTGCGCAGCCTTATCGACCAAAAAAGCCCGAGTGTGGACCGAGGCGCCCTCGGGTTTGCGAAAGATCTGGGCGATCCGCCCCTCCTTCGCTTGCCCTTCGTCCAACATGGGGACCATCGGGTATTCGATAAGGGTTCGGGCCGTGTGCGCGACGACTCTAAGGACGCGATAGATGGCGTAGTGATCAGTGAGGCCAGCTGGCCGAATCGGAATTTCGCTTTGGTCGAGGCGGCGTGTCACGGGGTCTGATGTGTGTGAAAAGAGGTTGACGGCGGGCGTCGCCCCAAGACGAAAGTTTCTTTCCGTGAGGAGCACCTTGGTGGGGGCAACATCACCTAAATGAAAACGCAACCCAAAGGTGCCGGCTTCAATACCCTTGCGTCGCGCCGCGCTGAACACGCCAACCAGATCAAAAAAGAGAAATTTCTCCTTGAAGGCGAAGTACTCTTGCAAAATTCGAAGGCCTTGCGGAGAACCGATCGGGTAGTCTAGGAGCGCGTGCTCGGGTTCAAAGCCAAGTGGTCGCACCTGGATGGGCGCCATTCGATCGGCCACGTTGGTTTCGGGGTCGAGCCAGGCGATCTCCTGGACGTCGTTGCTAAGCCATTTGTAGACGCTGGCGGTCACGTTCGACTCGCCGTGGAGATACACACGCGTCCGATCTTCAGCCGGCATGGGGCCCCCATCGTGACGGAACAAGAGATCGAGCGAACTGCCTGTGGGCCCCTGATGAACCCGTGCTTGGGTGATTGCCGTGGAATCCAGATTCACATCGTAGATGGTTCTAAACCGACACCGTGTACCGTCGACGGGCACCGACTCGACCTCGGTCCCGGCCGGGATGCTGGCGCGGGCGTTGCTTTCGAACGCCAAGATGCAGGCTGCAGGGATAGGACTCAGGTAGTGGGGGAAAAAGATTTCTGCCGCCAGCTGAAACAGAAGCGGTTGCTGGTCCGCGAAACAAGCGCCCACTTCGCTTACGCCGTAGGCTAGGCCCTCGAGCAGACGCTCAACATCAGGGTCTGGGCCTCCCAAGTTTAGGCCGTCGGCAACTCGCGGATACCTGGCTGCCAGCGCCGGGCCGTTTTCCAGAAGAAAAGCGAGTTCGTCGTAATAACTGGGTGATGCACTCATCAGATCTTAGCGCTTCTCGATGGTGACCTCGCCGGTGTTCCGAACGACGCTGTGAAACACCGCCGATGTGGCCGCTCCGTCCAGCTTGAGTTCGCTGGTGATTCGAAAATGAAAGGAGAAGGGACTGTCCTTGCGTGGTACGAAGTGTACGACCGTGTTCTGAAGCCGTGGCTCATATTTTTCGATCGACTTTCGAATGTCGTTTTCGAGCCGGTGAATAGACGCGTAGCCTTGGCAAACGTCGGAGACGTTGGAAATCCCGTAGTCAGGCGCTGTTTGAGAGCCACCGTGGCGACTGTTGAACATTCTGATGAGCGCGTTGCGAATGGAGTCCACCAGTATTTCGATTTGATCGGAATAGACCCGACCGTCATTCGGATCGGGCGAATTCAGGCGTTCGAGCAGCGATCGAGTCCAGCGCATATTGGGAGCCCGGTGGGTGATCGCTACTTGTCCGTCCAGTCGTAGCTCGCTTCTTTTCCTGCCTGTTCGTGCCGCCAGCTGATCCTTTCGAAGCGAAACGAGATCTTTTCCAAGTCAGGGAGCGAAGCGTTGCCTTCTAGGACGTTGGGTTTGTAGGTCTTGAGTTGAACCAAGGCTGCCCGCTCAAAGGCAATGGTGTACCAATGCTCCTTCTGACCGTTTTTTGAAGTCCGAACGAAGTGGACCTGACCGTCGAAGTAGTGCCCTTCGCTCAATGCTTGCTGCAACACCGGTGAGGCCTGGTCAATGGGTTTCAGAATCTGAAGCGACTCGTGCTTGGGTTCACTTGTAATCCGCCCAGTCTGCGGGTGGGTGCTTCGCGACACAGTGTGATCAAAACCTTGCACTTCGATCCACTCTTTGAAGGCCTTTTCTGGGCAGTCCCCGATGACTTCTTCGCCCGTCGTTGTATTTTTCAGCTTGAGATAGGAAATTTCGGCCATGGTTCCCTCCTAGAGGCATCACCATAGGCTAGAGCAGTATCGTTTTTCAACTGCCAAGTGATCTGTCTACTTCCTAGATGTGGCCTAGCCAATAGAGCCCAGGAGTCTTTCTCGTTGGACGCGGTGACCGTACCGCGTTCTGAGGAGGCTTCAGCAAACAAACAAAAGCCCAAAACAATGCGGATAGAATGTCTCTTCGACACCAAACAGATCCATAGGACAGTGCCGGCCGATCTTGCGTGCACTGGAGCGGCTGCGTAAGGCTGTCTTTAGTCCGGATAGCCACGAATCAAGTCCTCCAACCCCAATCGGCGACCCGGTGGCCCCCCCAACACGAGGTCTTCGGCACCGATCATGTCTTCACCCGCGGAATCAATGGAATCGGTGTCGAGTGTAAAGCGGCTAGGCGCTGCCTGACCCTGCCATGAGGCCTCGTTTCCGAGCCACGCCGGGCGAAGTTTTTCGTTTTTGCGGAGGAGCCCATCCATCCAAATGAGAAAACCAATCGGATGGTATGCGTAGACGTAACCATCACGAGGGAGGCCCGCATGGTCCGCTACGTCGTATGTCCACCACAGCGTGGGAGTGATCTGCTCCCTGACCAATCGATCACGCTCGTTTTCCTGGAGCTCTCGAAACTCTTCGGACTCAATGAGAGCCTTTGTCCAATTCCCTCGGGTCCACTCCGACAGATAGCGAATAGCCAAACGGTGAAAACGTGTTCGACCAGAGTTGCGGGTGAAGAAGTGTTGTAGCTCCGGCGCCGAAAGAAGCCCGTCGCCACGGTGCTCCCCTTCGAAACGGCGGTCGATGGCACGCAGTAGAGCGTCGTTTTTACAAAACCGCTGATCCACCTTCCCCTCTACAAGTTCCCAGTATTTCGGATCGAGCTCGGCGCCAATATGCTTCTTTGCAAAGATGGCGAAATGAATCTGTGGACTACGGTGGTTGGTGGGCCCCGCCTCGCCCACGTGTCCAATCAGATCTCCAGCTTGGACAGGCGTTTCTGTAAGGACGACCCGACCGCGTGCCAAACGGTTAGCCAAATCAGACTGGCCCCGAAGCCAGGTGGGGCGCTTGCGGCGCCAACCGTTCGTCACCCGCTGAAGGTGATAGTACAGAGAAAAAAAGGCCCGCCTTCCATTGGGCGCCGCAATGTGATGCTTGAGAAGCACAAAGTTGCAGCTGCCGATCGGACAAGAGGGCCCCATTCTTGCCGCGACCACGGTGCCCTTCATGGGAGCATAGACCGGGTCGGCGCTCTTCGCTGCCAGGTGAATGCCGCCGTGCCACAGGCGGGAGCGCCCCAGCGGACCTACGGGAAAGTAGGCCAGTCCACGCTTCTCGCTCCGTTCGAAGTATTGCGCCCCTTCGGCTTCGTAGGCAGTTCTCGTGAGGCTTTCATGGCGGGCCGAGGGCTTCGTCAGCGGAAAAGTGAGGCGCGATTCCATGGCCCTAAAAAGCCTCCGAAAGTCCCAGGGACCAGGGTCCCATTTGTTCCGGCTGATGTGATAGTGACCCAAAAAACCGCGAAATTGGGACGCATCGTCGAGAACGGTCCAGACCAGAGCTCCGGAAGATTCGGGTGACCGAACCGGCACGTCGAGGATTTGAGCCAGGCGACCGCATAGCCTGGCCATGGCCGCATACTGCTCCTTGGTAAAGTCGTACGCGAGAAACTGCACGCCGTGAACGCGGCAGGTGACCTTAGGCCGGTGCTTTTTGTAAAAGCGCGGAAATTTTGCTGCATCGCCCTTGTTTTGGAGCTCAATGCCCACCGAATGCTCGTTGGCGTTTGCGGCGTGATAAGCGCAATACGCCAAATCGAGCGTTTGGTAGATCGTGCCGTCGCTCTCCACCATGAAGTGGACGGAAAGGCCGCGTTGGTTGTGAAGGACGTCAAAGCAGGTTTTGGCGGTGCCACACCCATCGAAGTGAACCACCACCTGGCGCACATGTTGCCGGAGTCGTTGAACATCCATCCGACCACGAAGAAATCGTCGCGCCCGGTACCGCTTTGCGCGACCCTCTAGGCCAGGGACAGGATGGGTGGGAAAGCGCCCAGCACCATTTGTGCAATGTTCCAGCCGGGCATCGAAGCCTCCGTGGTCTTGATAGGTGACGACGGGGTGCCCAACATCGAAACGCCGATCACAGACAATGATCTTGGACTCCATAGGGAAAGCACCGCAAGCAACGGACGTGTGTCGCCAGCCAGATTGAATGTTGCCCGCTGACCATACTCACAGCTATGCACGTAGGCAAGGCTGAGGTTCGGCGTAGACCTTTCCGCCGGCCACCGAGCCGCTCACGGAGAGGAAGCGTTCGAATGGCAAACCGGTTACGTGGACTGAGCTTGGGTTCAAAAGCGGGCGAGCTTGCGATCAGTCTGTCTATTCTTTCAATCGTCAGCAGCTGCTTGCTTTTTAGACCTCGTTGTCCGGACTGCGAGAGCGGCATCGATCGTACCCGCAAAGGGGCTTCGTTTCTTGAACTGGGTGTGGTCAACAACGATGCCGTGAGTTGGCCCGAGGGAGACAAAACCGATTGGCAATACGTTGAACTCGAGCGCAATGGCGAACTGAAAGTACGGCTCCGCTGGGATAGCTCCGATTCTGATCTTGGCCTGGCCTTGTTCGACGCACTCGGGCAGCGAATGCAAATCGGCGAGCCATTGCAGGAAGAAGGACTGGTGGTCGTCGCGCCCAATCTGGAACGGGGGCGGTACTACGTTCAGGTTGCAGCCCGCGGAAAAACTGACGAATCCGACTATGCGCTTCAGGCTCGTTTTACGCCCTCGGCACCTTCGCGCTGCCACAACTGCGTTGTGGGTGAGAAGATTTGCCTGAAAAATGATGGGTATGCAGTGTGCGCAAGAACGCCCGAGGGGTGCAACGCTTGGGCTCAGACCTTTGCCTGCGCGAACGATCTTCGGTGCCAGGGTGGAGATTGTGTCCCCGGATGCTCGAATCAATGCAAACCTGAAGCACGAAGATGTGCAAGTGAAACAGCATGGGAGGTCTGCGTAGAAAACGCAGAGGGTTGTTTTGAATGGGGACGGCAAAGAAAATGCAAGCGTTCTGGACGATGCCGCAGCGCAGGAAAATGTACGCGCCCGCAAAAGCGGAAACCGATGGTGAGAGTGAGAATCATGAAGATCCTACCCACCCGAGATGGCCGAGAACTGCTCTTCCAAATCGATGGAAGGCACGACATCAAAGTGGGGGTCGCCGGGTATGTGGTCGAGGGCGACTCAGATCGACCGGTCCCGAGAGGCAGCTTCACCATCAGCGAGGTGAAGCCGCCGTACTTCTTAGCGCCGACATCGCTCAGAAGCCTCGGAAAGAACAATTTTGCGCTGCTCAAGCTCAACTAAGCAAGATGCTGTCTCTAGCATTCGTTTGAATTTGCTTCTTGACAAGGCCATGGTGTGCTTTCATGTTTTCAGTAGAACCCACAGCTCTTATTAAAACGCTCAGCCCTCATGTAACCAAGTGCATGGAGCTCGCGGCGGAGGTGTGCGTGACAAGGTCTCACTATGAGGTCACGGTTGAACATCTCTTGGGTGAGTTGCTTCAAGATTCTCGCGGCGACGCAAGAGCCATTCTCCAAGAATACAACATCGATGCGAATCGACTCCAAAAAGGTGTCCTAGAATGTCTCGAGGGCCAACGGGTTGGGAACGCAGGTCGCCCGGTTTTGTCACCGTTGCTCCTGAACTGGATTCAACAAAGTTGGTTGTTGGCTTCCACAGAGTTCGGGGCCCAAAAGCTGGGGTCAGGGGCCCTTTTGACCACGCTCATACTTTCACCCCGCACGTTAAGTGCTGGTGCGTACGTCAAGCTTCTTGCTGAGATTCCACGCGACGAACTCCGCCGCAGACTTCCAGCCATCATCCGTGCTTCGGAAGGCAAAGAAGACGTCGCCGGAGCCCGTGCTCAACCCGAAGAAGTGGATCAAGAAGACTCGCATATCAGCGCGGGAACGGCCCTTTCGCAATTTACGATTGATTTTACTGCAGTCGCAAAGAAGAACGTTTGTGATCCGGTGATCGGCCGCGGCGCGGAGATTCGCCAGTGCATCGATATCCTTGCACGCCGCCGGAAAAACAATCCCATCATTGTGGGAGAGGCAGGCGTTGGCAAGACCGCCCTCGTGGAGGGCTTGGCGCAGCAAATTGTGGAGGCTAGGGTTCCGGACAAACTCAAAGACGTCCGTGTTTTGGGGCTGGATCTGGGGCTTCTCCAGGCGGGCGCAAGCATGAAGGGGGAGTTCGAAAAACGGCTAGGTGCGGTGATTGCGGAGGTCCGAGCGTCCATCGAACCCGTCATTCTCTTTATTGATGAAGCACACATGATGGTGGGGGCGGGCGGACCTGCTGGGGGATCGGATGCCGCCAACCTGCTCAAGCCCGCCCTGGCCCGGGGTGAACTCAGGACGATCGCAGCGACAACCTGGTCTGAGTACAAGAAGTATTTTGAGAAAGATTCGGCGCTCGCTCGACGATTCCAGATCGTCAAATTGGATGAACCTTCGAGAGACACAGCGGTCGCCATGCTTCGGGGGCTTGCGCCGGTTTTTGAGAAAGACCACAGTGTACGAATCCGAGACGAAGCCTTGGTTGCTACCGTAGAGTTGAGCAGCCGATATCTTTCGGGTCGCCAGCTTCCAGACAAAGCGGTCGATGTCTTGGACACCTGCATGGCTCGCGTGGCCCTCGGACGGGACGCGCCGCCGGCTGAGCTTCAGAAGCTAGAGTATCATATTCGTGTTCTCGAACATGAGAGGAAAAGCCTGGAGCGCGATCAAGCAGAGAACTTTGGCTCCAGCGACGGTCGACTTCGGCTCCTAACCGGAAAACTGGGGGAGGCTGCGGAGCAGCGGTCTCAGCTCGAGGCCAACTGGAAGCAACAACGAGAGGCGGCGCAGCACGTTTTAAAGCTTCAGGAAAAATTGACGTCGTTTACCGAGAACCAAGAGGCTGCTGGCGACGATGTTGCCAAAATACGAGTAGAACTTGAAGCCGCAAGGCGTGCGTTTGAACACACCCAGGGGAAAAAGCCTCTCGTCTCCTTGGAGGTCGATGCGGCATTGGTGGCCCGAGTCATTTCAGACTGGACGGGTATTCCTGCCGGCAAGATGCTCGGTGATGAAGCCAAGGTCCTCATAGGGCTGGAGAAAAGTCTCAAGGGGCGGGTTCATGGCCAGGACTATGGCCTCCGACTGATCGCAGAAAGCATTCGGGCCGCCAAGTTGTCTCTGACTCCGCCCGAGGCACCGCTCGGCGTATTTCTTCTGGTCGGCCCAAGCGGCGTAGGAAAAACTGAAACCGCGCTGGCGATGGCGGACACCCTCTTTGGCGGAGAGCGTTTCTTAGTCACCATCAACATGTCAGAATTCCAGGAGAAGCACACCGTTTCTCGGTTGATCGGTTCGCCTCCGGGCTATGTGGGTTTTGGTGAAGGAGGCGTACTCACGGAAGCGGTTCGGCAACGGCCCTACTCCATTGTGGTGTTGGACGAGGTCGAGAAGGCCGATCCTGAAGTTCTGAACCTTTTTTACCAAGTATTCGACAAGGGCATGTTGGCGGACGGCGAAGGGCGCGTCATCGATTTTCAGAATACGGTGATTGTGATGACGAGCAATCTCGGATCTGAGGTCATGCTGGAAACGTGTGCAAGTCGGGGGCCAGTGACCCGGGCGCAGATCATCCAGGCGATCAAACCGTCCTTGGTCCGGCATTTCAAGCCTGCGCTGCTGGCCAGAATGAAAGTTGTCCCCTACTTCCCGCTATCTGTGACGAGCCTCACGTCAATCGTGGGACTCAAGCTGAGGCGTATCCAAAGTCGACTTCGCGAAGTGCATGGCGTTCGCTTGGAGCTAGAAGATTCCGTGTTGGACCAGATCACCGCACGATGCACAGAGGTTGAAAGCGGAGCCCGAAACGTCGACCAGATCCTGTCGAGAACCCTCCTCCCCTTGATTTCACGAGCCGTGCTCGATCAGATGGCAGAGCGGTCCCTGCCGCCGAAAATTACGGTGGGAATGTCCGAGGATGGAGAATATCGCCTGCGCATGACAGGCTGAGTCCCACGATCGCGCCTTGGGCACGCCTTCTTCTTCGCCTGGCTTCGGTTTTGTAACGGGGATTGGTGGTTGACGCCGATGCCCATGGTCGCGACAATCCCGCGATGGCGAGGGGCTCTCATGGGCGCTATCAGCTGGGTGCCCGGCTGGGCGGCGGAGGGATGGCCGAGGTTTTTCGCGCCAAGCAACTGGGTGCGGAGCGGTTCTCCAAAGATGTTGCCATCAAGCGGATGCACCCCACGCTTTCAGCAGATCCCCAGTTCGCAGCAATGTTTATCCAAGAGGCACACGTTGTCGCTCGGCTCACCCACCCGAACATTGTGCAAGTTCTTGATTTCGATCGAGACAGGGAGGGTCGACTTTTTCTGGTCATGGAACTGGTGGAAGGCCCAGACCTCTTCCGTCTCGCGAAGACGGGTCAAATCCCCGTTTCGGTAGCGACTTTTATCGTTGTTGAACTTCTCCGAGCGCTGGCTTTTGCCCATACACGGATGCATCAAGGCGAACCCCTGAGCGTGGTTCATCGAGACATCTCGCCTCAAAACGTTCTCATTTCTTGGGACGGTACCGTCAAGTTGAGCGATTTTGGCATTGCAAAAGCGACTCAATCTGTTCGCATGACACAGCCTGGAACGATCAAGGGCAAACCGGAATATCTTAGCCCTGAACAAGCGCAAGGTGCCCGCTTGGATGGCCGCTCAGATCTTTTCGCTGTGGGAATCGTTGCGTACGAGCTTTTGACAGGCGAACCGCTTTTTGGCGTGGCCCAGGGTACCTCCGACGCAGTGATTGTCAATCGGGTTCTGAATCATCCCATACCTTCTTTGCGCGCTAAAAACCCACAGGTCTCTGTGGAGCTCGAAAAGGTCTGTTTAAAACTCCTCTCTCGGGAGTTGAATCGTCGCTACGTCAGTGCAAGCGACGCTCTGCAAGCGATATTTCAATGCCCCGACGTTCCCCGTCATGGCCAGCTTCAGCTCTCTCGCCTAATGGCGGCACGCTTTGCCGAGACAACACCGGACCCGCCTTCGACCTTACCGAAGTTGGGTCCGGCCGACGCATCGCATCCATCAAACGACAAGGCGAAGATTCCCTCAACCAAAAGCAAGGCGGCTCCATTCACGAATCCCCAAGCGCCCCTCCAGACCGGGGAATCCGTAAGCTTATTACAGGCACCCATATTCAGTGTTCGCAAGAAGGTTGCTTGGGCGATTGCAGGCGTGTGCGTTGTTCTGTGTGTACTCTCGGCGTTGCGGCTCGCGCGTACCGACCCAACGAGTGATGTGAAACACCGTGCGTCGAATTCAGACAACGGACGAGCACCCAAGCACGATCCCCACGTTGTTTCGCCACTCGAGAAAGAGAAGAACCGGCTAGGCCCAGACGTTGTAATCGGTCCACAGCCGCAGACAATCGATCCTATTCCGATTCCCGAACCTAAGCCCTCCTCTCCGCGTGACGACGAGCCTAAAAAAGATCCCGGGCAGAAACCCTCTGTCCCCGGAAACCCGGTCGTGAATAGGAGGTATCCGAAGCGTCCTAAGGTGAAGGGTGCCAGGCAGAAGAAACAAAGTCTAAGGAAACATTCATGGATGGCTTCTCCCTGGGACAGAACAAAAAAATGAGGTTTGCGGGCGCATAAGTAAGAGAATGGGAGTGATATCAATGCAGGGAACTATACAAGAACGCGTAAGTTCGAAGCCCGGTGCTAAGCAAAGCCGGCCCCTAGGAGCCCGCGGGGTCCGAACTGGTGCGTTTCTGTTGAGCTCGATAGCCCTCGGCCTGTTCCTTGTCATCGCCACGACCAAAGAGGTGCGCGCAGACGAAGCGAAAGCGAAAGCGTACTACCAAAAAGCCGATGCACTGAGTAAAGAAGGCAAGTTCAAGGAAGCCATTCACTACCTCAGTGAAGCTTATAAGGAATTTCCACATCCATCGACTCTTTTTAATATTGCGCAGTCCTATCGAGAGTTGAAAGACTGCAAGCACTCAGTCTTCTACTACAAGCGTTTTCTTCAGATGCAACCCAAGAGCGACGCCCGAGACCTGGTGGAAAAACTCATCGACGAAGAAAACGCGCGTTGCAAGCCGCCTTCTCCCAATGACCAACGAGAAAAAACTGCCCTGGTGGCCTACAGAAGCGGTAAGACATTTTTTCAACGCGAGCAGTTCGGTAGCGCCATCCATCACTTCCAGAACGCGTATCGCGTGCTTCAAGAGCCCAAAATCGTATACGATATCGCAAAAAGTTATGAACGACTGGGCGATTGCACGTCGGTTTCCTACTACTCGCTTTTTATAGAAAAGCAACCCCAAGACACCGATATTGCTCGCGCGAAGCACCGCATGGCGCTAGAAAGACAACGCTGCAATCCGCAGATCCCGGAGTCGATGTTCACTGCCACGGCGGAGCTTGGTACATCGCTGATGTTTCTCGGTGGCTCGAGCCTACCCGCTCAATTCGCGTTCCGAGGAAAAGTCGCATACCCCATATCTTTCGGATCCTGGAGCATCGAGCCGGGGCTCCTATTTTCCTTTACGTCCATCCCCTATGAAAACGTATCCGGTGGACAAAGCGGGCGAAGCACGCTTCCGACACTTTCTGCGAACGGTACAGGTTACTATGCCTGGAAACGATTTCGCTTCCGTACAGAACTCGCCCTCGGTGCTGCTTTTCTCTCCGGACTCGGGGAGGGCAACCCATTCACGATCAACACATCAGGATCTCTTGCGCTGTTTCACCTTGTTCTTGCCACCGGCGCAGACTATGCGGTTACTGAAAATTTCTTCGCAACCCTGACCCCTCTCTCGTTTTCCTATAGTCCCGCGCGGAGCCCGATCACCGCCAACGTAGGCAGTCTCACAGCCCTTTCGTTTACGGCCGGTCTTGTCTACCGCCTGTAGCATGCCACCGACTCATCGTATATAGGTGGCCACCGGGCTCATGCGAGACTCAGGCTTTGGCGTGGACGTTTGGGCACCTCCGGGCACGTTGCCCACGAAAGATCTGTTTGTCCACGTTGTTTTGCTAAGGTGCAAGATCTGAGAACGTAATCGTATAGTCGTTTCCGGGCACGCCATCATCCGATACCAGCACCACCCGGGCATAGAAGGGTCCAGCGTTGGGTGTGGTGTACTCGATGCGCTCATCATCTGTTCCCGACAGAGAGGTTGCCAGCTGTTGGCCGGTAGCATTGTAGAGTCGGATGTCGATGTTGCCATCGCTGTGGGTGAAAGTGGCCGCCAAATCGATTTTTCGTCCGGATCCGACGTCCAGTCGATACCAATCCTCATCAAAGGGGCACGAACGAAGAGCGGTGTGGGTTCCAGTGTTGAGAACAACAGCATTGTCCAAAGCATCGTTGTCCTCAAAGGCATCGGTGCACCCAGCCCCCAGTGCGAGCGACAGATCATAGTTGTTCCCGGCCTGAGCGTCATCACCACTGGACTCATTAAACAAGACTCGGAGGCGGTAAGTGCCTGCCTGAGGAGAAGTGTACGCGATCCGTTCGTCGTCCGTCCCTGACAGTGATGTGGCGACCTGTTGGCCCGCGGCATCGTACAAGCGTATATCGATATTTCCGAGTAGGTCCGAAAAGCGAAGATCCACTTCGATGAGCTCATTGTTTCCTACCACAAACTCGAACCAGTCCTCGTCATTGGGACAAGCGGTCAAACTGGACTGCATGCCGGATCCCAAAAGTTGCGCCTCTTGTTCGCGATCGTTGTCTTCGAAACCATCGGTGCAGACCTGACTGGTATCCAGAACAAACTGGTACTGATTGCCGGGTATCGCATCATCAACACCAACAAGCTGTGCCCGAACAAAGTAGGTGCCAAGGGCAGGAGTCGTGTACACCAGACGTTCGTTGCTGGTGCCGCTCAAGGAGGCATCGAGTTGGGTACCGGAGGCATTGTAAAGACGAACATTGACGTCGCCCTTTGTATTGTCGAATTCAAAATCGGCGAGAATGACAACGTTGTTCGCCAAATCAAGCTCGTACCAGTCTTCGTCACCCGGACACAGCGTCAGGTCGGCGTGGGTGCCACTCATCAGCTCCGGCGCATCCTGACGCGTATCGTTGTCCTCGAGAGAATCTTCGGGGCAGGAGGGCGAAGCGCAGACGAAATCAACGTAGGCGCCTCCGCAAAGTTCGGGTGACATGCAGTCGCCGCAAAACAAGGTAAGGCCGCACCCATCGGTAGGAGCACCACACTCAGCACCCAAGGTGGCGCAAGTCGCAGGCTGACAGTTACAAATATTGTTAGGGCTGCACGTCTCTGTCCCGGGACAGGGTCCGCAGTCCAAAGTGGTTTCACAACCGTCGTGAAGAGGACCGCAGGCTGCACCAGCGCTGGCGCAGCTGACCGTGGGCTGGCATGGATTCGCTCCAGCGATCACCATGGAGTACCCATTGCCTGGAGTGCCATCATCAGACGCAAGCAAGACACGAGCAAAGTACGTACCGGCAACCGGAGGTGAATAAACCAACAGTTCGTCATCGGTGCCCGAAAGCGAAGTTGCCACTTGGCTTCCGCTCGGATCGTAAAGACGAACGTCAATGTTTCCAGAGGCATCGCTGAAGGTGAGGGCCAGATTGAGCTCGTTCTCCGTGTCCAGCTCCAGGGCATACCAATCGTCGTCAGAAGGACAAGCCGTCAGGTTTGCGAATGAACCAGCACCCAGTTGATACGCCCCTCCTCGACTATCATTGTTTTCGAAAACGTCGTTGCACTCATTCGTATTGGAAAGAGTGAGGGCATAGGTATTGCCGGGGGGGTCGGCGTCTGTGGACAGCAGGCCCCGCAGATGAAAGGTACCGGCGCTGGGAGTGGTGTAGGCAATACGTTCGTTGTCGGTGCCAGTCAGCGAAGTCGCCACTTGGTTTCCTCGGGCGTCATACAATCGAAAGTCAATATTCCCATCAGCGTGTGTGAACGTGGCCTCCGCCTCGATCAGCGTGTTGTCCGCTGCGGTCAGTGTGTACCAGTCTTCGTCAAATGGACAGAGCGTGAGGCTGGCCTCGGTCCCTGCCCCAAGGAGGGTGCCCAAAAGCCGGGAGTCGTTGTCTTCGAATCGATCGGTGCACAACGAACCGAGATTGAGTTCCATGGTGTACTTATTTCCAGGTTCAGCGTCGTCTCCAGCTTCGTGCGCGATAACTCGCAAATAGTAGTCGCCCGCTTCAGGCGTGACGTACACGATGCGCTCATCGTCGGTGGAGCTTAGAGACGTTGCCAATTGCTGGCCTCCTGCGTTGTAGAGCCGGAGGTCGATATTCCCCAAAGCATCAACGAATCGAAGCGTCACGTCGATCAGCTCGTTGTTCCCGGCAACAACATGAAACCAATCATCATCGTGAGGGCACCCAAAAAGATTAGAGAAGGTCCCCGCCGCAACCGTGGCAGCACTGCCTTGGTCGTCCGCGTCTTCGAATGCATCCGTACACGGAGCCGTAATGATTGAGAGCCCATAGGCCACACCCGGGATGGTGTCGTCTGCCCCCGCCAAAAAAGCTCTAAGCGTGTAGGTTCCGGCAGCCGGTGCGGTATAGACCAAGCGTTCATTGTCAGTTTGAGATAGGGAGGTATCAACCTGTGAACCCGCCTCATTGTACAATCGAAGGTCTAAATTGCCTTCTGCGTCAATGAAACTCGCGTCTGCGATCAGCAGGTCATTGCTGGCAAGAGCGATCGCGTAGTAGTCATCGTCTCCGGGACACGCCAGGAGACCTGAGACATCCCCCACGGACACCGGACTCGCGGTGGCCCGGCTGTCGTTGGCCTCAAGCGCATCCGGTGGGCAATCGGGCTCGGCGCATACATTCGCGGTGTGGGCACCGCCACAAAGCTGTGGATCTGTACACTGACCACACAAAAGCGGAGTTCCACAACCGTCAGTCGCGGAACCGCAGTTGAGCCCCAAGCTTTCGCACGTCTCAGGCATGCATCCACAGCGGTTGTTGGCGCTGCAGCTACCGACACTGCATCCACCGCAGTCGAGAGAACCACCGCAGCCATCGTGAAGCGGTCCGCACTCAGCACCTGCGGCCATGCAACTCGTCACCACGCAAGGATCCGCCCCCGCGACAGAAAGCTGGTACGAATTGCCAGGGGTTTGGTCATCGTTTGTGAGAAACACTCGCAAGAAATGGTCCGCAGCCACCGACACATCAAACTCAATCTTTTCGTTATCGCCGCCACTCAGCGCAGCCGCGACCTGAGACCCACCGGCGTCAAACAGGCGAGCATCAACGTTACCCGAACTGTGCGTAAACGTAAGGTCGACGGTTAGCCGACCGACTTGACTGACGGGAATTTGATACCAGTCGTCGTCCCCAGGACACGCAACCAAGCCGGGAAAGCTTCCAGACCCAATACGGGGCGCTGACGACATGCTGTCATTCTCTTCGAAGAGGTCCGTACATGCCGTCGAAGTTCCCACGACCAATTCATAGTCGTTTCCGGGCACCATATCGTCTGTGCCGGGGAAAATGACACGAGCCGAGTATACACCATCATTGGGCGCGGTCAGAACAATCGACTCGTCGTTGGTCGCAGACAACGAGGCCGCCAACTGCGCGCCCCCGGCGTCGTAGAGGCGAAGATTGATATCGCCCATAGAAGCCTCGAAAAGAGTCTCCACCCGAATGACGTGATTGGCAGAAGCGACAAAACTGTACCAATCCTCGTCGGATGGACACGCTCGAGCCATTCGACTGCCGTCCGTAATCGCGACGCTTGTCTGCCGGGTATCATTGTTTTCAAAGGCATCGGTACACGAATCGTCCAGGTCCAGTAACAAATCGTAACGCGCACCAGGCACAACGTCGTCCCGAGTGCGGTTCAGAATCACGCGGAGGTAGTAGGTTCCGGCAGTCGCCGCAGTATACATGATCTGCTCGTTGTCATCGTTGGACAGCGAAGCGGCCACTTGCTGCTGGGCGTCATTGTAAAGCCGCAGATCCAAATCGCCTTGGGCATCCTCAAAAAGGGCGTTCGCGATCACAAGGCCGTTGTCTGGCACGCTTACGCTATACCAATCGTCGTCATAGGGGCAGGCTTCGAGCAGCGTTTCTTCGCCAGTGCCCAGGGGCGTCGCAAAGAGCAGATCCTCGTTGTCTTCGAAACGATCTGTACAGGGCCGTCCAAGACCTACGGTCATGGAGTAGCGGTTGCCCGGAATGTCATCGTCATCGCCACTGAGCTCATTGAAGTCGACCAGTAAGAAATACGTCCCCGCAGCAGCCGCGGTGTAGGCAATCTGTTCGTCATCGGTGGCGCTGATAGACGAGGCGACTTGCATCCCGTTGTCATCATACAAACGAAGATTGATGTCGCCGATGGCATCTTGGAACGAGACCAGCACCTCGATGAGTTGATTGTTTCCCACATCGAAGGCGTGCCAGTCCTCATCCCCCAAACACGCGTACAGCTTCTCGTGGGTTCCGGTGCTGGTCGAGACCGCGGTCATCCGCGTGTCGTTGGGCTCAAAAATGTCTGTACTACAAACAGTGCAAGCAGCATCAAAAATATTAAGGCAAGTGCGGTTCGCCTCATCACAAGAATCATCCGTGCATGCATCCACATCTTTGCAGGTTCTCGCCTCACCCCCACCGCAGACGCCGGCGCTACAGGTTTCGCCCACGGTGCAAAAAACCCCATCTTCGCACCCTTGACCCTCGCGTCCGGGAATGGGCTCGCACATGTCGGTGAGCTCGTTGCACTCTCCCAAATTGCAGTCATCGGCCCACGGAGAACAGTCGACATCACGCCCAGGAAGGCATGTTCCCCCCGGCCCGCATGTCTCAGAGCCGTTGCAAAACTGTCCATCATCGCATTCAGGGTCGGTTGTGCAGGCCGTAGGCGTACTTCCGTCCGGTTGTGCTGCATCAAGCGAACCCCCGTCGCTCGCCCCCACCTGAGCATCGGCCCCCGAAGACGCATCCGGACCGGCGTCCATCTGGTCCACAAGGGATGCTTCGCACCCGACGAGAAAGACCGTGAGCAGAAAAGGGGCTCGCGCCGTCCATTGCTTGGGCATAGGATCTCCTTACCCTCTCGGGATCGCGCCATCAAGCAAGTGCCCGATTTCTATCGTCATGTTGGGGCGGATGACCTGAACGTTGCCCAAGCAGAGCCTAGCATGACCGTGTTCCGTCGGCAGAGGGCGCTGTCTAGTGGACTGGGGGAGTCCAAGACACGACAATACCTACTACCAGACTGCGTAGGTCCTACGTTCCCGATCCCGTTGTCATCTGGGATTGGACTTCTTCTTCTGGCGCTGGCCGGTTTGTTCTTTGCCTACTCAAGACAGACTGAAATGGGTGTACCCACCGTCATCGTAAATGGTGAATCGTGCGGCACCCTATTTGGTATGTGACAAGAAACACGCCTTTTTTTCGACCAAGTATCGCGTTTCGTCGTAGGTGCCTGTAAGAACCAATCACGTGTCCGCCTGATTTCCGCTGCAACGCAATGGCGATCACGCGAATAGACCTCGGCTCACGGCATCGCCCAAACCCCTGCCTCAGGAGGTGCACGGACGATGCGGTTGCAAAAGAAACAAACCGAGGGACCAAGCCAGGAGAAACCGATGTTAAATTTTGCAGCACGCGTCCTTGCCCTTGTGGAGCGCCTAGAGGCCAGTCCTGAGCACGTTGTGCTCGACTTCGAGATCAATCCCCCCATTGAAGAGGAAAGTATCCGGCGTGTGGTCCAAAAGATCGGATTTGAGCTTGACGACGCGTTTGTGGACTACTTTCGTGCGTGCAATGGTCTCAAGCTCGCGTGGGCAAGTCGAGCGACGCTAGGAACTGCCTCAAATGTACAAGACCAACGGGAAGCCTTCGATGCAGCGGCCGACTTATCGTGCGACCTCGGAGTGGAGCGCGTGGGCTGTTTGCAGATCTCGCCCCTTGAAACCTTGGTGGACGGCAGTCTTCTTGGAGATACCTTTGGTATTTCGGGGGATGGCCCAGGCGAATACAAAGAGCCCATCCTCGGCGGAATGGACGGCCACGAGCTCAGAACCGCCCTGAGAGAACTCGATCTCGAATATCTTCGAGAGGACGGCGGCAATACCTATCACCGGACTGCGTTGGTCCTACATCCCCGCTTTCCCGATCCGGTTGTCCTCTTCACGCAAGACCAGGCCGCAAGCCTTTCGGACGCTCATCCCATGTTGGCGCGTCACTACCTCGAGGTCATGCTCGCGTGCGGAGCGGGGATGAGCAACCGCCGTCGTTTCTATCGGATCGAAGGTTATGCCGACGACCATGCGCTGACTGAACCCAATCTTGACCTGCTGTCGGGGCACGAGTACCTCACCAGTGGTCACGCCGGCGCTCTTCGTACCATGGCAACCGAATCCGGTGTGAACGTACAGGATGTCTCAGAAAAAGTGTCGTCGCTCAAATCCGATCAAGATCGATACAAAGAAGTCTTCGACACATTCGGCGTACAATATAGAACAGTTGAACTCGAGCAACCGGACTACATTGAATTTAAAGTCCCTGGCAGCGTACAAAATCTGATCGCGCTGGAACACGCTTGCCTGGACCTCGGGGCAGAACGAGACCTTGCGGAAGTATCGGCCGCCTTTCGCGAGCAATCAAACATCGGACGCGCTTTTTCCCGCGGGAATCTCATGGTCGACCTTGAGGCTCCCGGTGAGCGAGATCCGACTGAGAACGTGCTTGTATACCAACTGTCTGATCTTCCGGAGCCGTGGTTCAGCCGGGTACGGGCCGACCATCCCGCGCATGGGTGCTTGTTCTATGTGGCCAAGGCCAAGTCGCCTACGACCTCGGCACTTTTTGAGCTGAATGAACCCCCCATGGATGATTTGGACGAGCCCATGGCGCTGTCCAAGGAAATATCGATGGCAGTCGGCCTCAGCCAAACGCTGGTACACTCCATTGGCCTCGAACGCGCATACGGCTTTCATACCGCACCCATGGAGCAGGTCGAGAAAGTCCTCGGCAAGATCAGGTTTCGTCGTCTCCCGGTATCGATGCTGTTCGCCGATATCGAGATGTACCGCGTGTCGGACCCGTCTGGCGCCCCCGCGACTGGTGAGCTGGAACGAAGCTTTTCGCGAGGCGATCTTCCCGCCAAGTCACGTGGAGTAAGGCGGGAATTTTGGCCTGGAATGTATGTGTTAGACCGTCTACCGGTTTACGAGCGGTTTGTTTTCTCTCAAGGCGATGCCAAGGCTGAGCTATCAAGCGAACAACGACCTGCTCCCGGGCAGGTGGGTAAACTCCAACTCAAAAAATAACCTGCTTGCCCATCTACACCCCTGTTTGCTTTTCTCACGGAGCAACAAAGATGCCGCCCAAAGCTTGTACGCCTTTGGAACTATCGCTCGAGAGGGAAGAGAAGCCGCATCCTTGAGAGGGGTTTGAGTCGCTCGTTGATAAAAAGCCAGCCGGTTGAATCTTGGGTACCCCCCTGTTTTTTGTACAGATAGTTTCGCCCGTGCTCCCAACGAGCGTTGTCGACAAAAAGTACGGGGTTAAACTTGGTCGGCACGCCACCGATTCGAATGGCAAGCGTGGGGCCTATGACGCCCCGGAGGATCTGGACGCTCACATTGAGTTCTCTTGATGCATGGGCGTTGAGGTCCCAAAATCCACCGCCCTCGTTGTAGCCGTCTTGGTCATCGTCGCCGATTCCGTCTGTCCGGAAGGTAACGGGGCTCGTGGGAATTAACGGCCGCGGCCCGTGATGGGCCAGCACGGCAGAGTGGACGGCGTCACAAGGTAGGCCACCTGAGCTCGTGCCAACCAGCAGCGTGAAATCGCCCTGCGCTGCCCCGAGGGGCGGCATCTCATTGTAGACCCAGTCAAAGATAAGGGCCACCTGGCGGCTTTGTGATCCGTTGATCTCAGATTCCATGATGCGCGGGCCCGCGCCCGAGCCCGCGGGTACGTTATACGCAAAACCGATCATGGGTGCGCCGGTGGCTCCGTGAAGACAACTCCAACCTCGCATCTCAGTGGACCGGTGAATCTCGTGAAAGTCATTTTGCGGTGGGTTGATGGCCTCAGCTTGACCTCCAGACCAGTTGGCTTGACTAAAGCGCGCCGGATCGAGCGCCACTGCGAAGCTGAGAAAACGAGTGTCGCTGTTTTCTTCAACGGTGACATCCATGTCGAGATGGACACGCCCATCGGGATAGAAGGTATAGATTGTACGACCATCCAGGGCCCGCGGCTGGTTGCTTTGGTCCAGGCCGGCACTCCAATTGACCCGCGCGCGAAAGACTGCGCCTCCGTCGGACTCGATGACCATAGTGGGTTCGGTGATGTCAGGTGCCCACGAGAAGGCGCGTTCCCATATTTGGGTGGAAACAAAGCGCTCGTTGAGGGCTTCGTTAGTGAATAGAAGATTGGGACCTCCGGGTTGGCTGAGTCGCGTAATGGTCCAGTTCTTGTTTTCGCTAAGAACCGCTTCTAGGGCGCGGCTCGCGATCGTTTGCTGACCGATGGTCGATGTGAGGACCACGGGGCCTATAGAATCTTCGCAGGGCAGGTCTCCGTCGAAGCAGTCTTCGTCCACACCGTTGCCGCATACGTCCAAGGCTCCGGGGTGTTTCGCGGAGTCCTTGTCATCGCAGTCCGAGGGACGCCCGTTCAAGGCCTCGCGCAGGTAGCCATCGTTGTCCTCATCCAGGGGCATGACGCCGCCGTCATTGGACGAGCCCTCAGTTCCGGTGTCGCCCGAACCTTCCTCGGGGATGCTCAGACAGGTGGGTAGGAATATCAAGGCAACGATACCCCCAAAGGCGAGCGCCTTCATCCTTGTTCCGGGATGCACTTGGGTCACAACGGACTATCAACCGCAAGAACCACCCGAAGCAAGGATATTGGTCCACGCCCGATGGTCGCGTGTGTTCCGGATGCGTGGACACTCGAATGCGCTATGGGACTCTCGCATCAAGAAGGCATCTACGCGGTCATCACATCTGCTCGCATTCGTAGCATGGGCCACTGTGACCGCTCTGGTGATTGCCCGCATCTAAAGCTCCAGTTTTGGCGTCTTCCGTACGTCAGCTCCGCGATGTGGGTGGTTCAGTCCGCATTTCCTCGGGCAGGTGGTATTGATGTGGGTTCTAGACAAATTGCGGTGCATAACGGAATGCGATGAGGTATGGAGATTCTCTGGCGCGTACCCATAGGATTCGAGCGTCCGAGGAGTGCAACAATGAGAAACCATATCGTTCTTCCCCTGGTGCTTGCGTATGGAGCCACGATTTCGGGAATGGTGGTGGCGGCAGAGCCAATTGCTTTTTCGGGCTCCCTGCAACCCGGCTGGAATCTGGTGGCGGTGCCATTCGGTGGCGCTGAGGTCCCTGACCTCTGGATTGAAGAAGAACTCGATGTTTGGTCGGTCCCGTTGCAAAATACGCCTGCGGTTCGCCTCGCTTTTACCGATGGCGCCACCGCCCAGCAACACTGGCTGCACCCGGGAGGGTATTGGGTATACACCAGTACGCAGCAAACATTCGAAGTTCGAGGGAGGCCAGGAGCCCCTACGCTTTCGCCAACGCCCAAATCGGGGTGGCAGGTTCTGCCGGCATCTTCCCTTACAGGCCTCACCACGGTCGTCCTCTGGGACCCAAAGACTTCGACCTATGGGCCTATCACCGCCCGAGATCTGCAAAACGCCGAAGCTGGCTTTGCGTTCCGAGAACCGGAGGACGAGGAATCTGGCCATGCGCCCCTGGGATTGCCCGATGGGGTGACTCGAGCGCTGGGGCCACCATCAGAGTCGCTTACGCAGCCCGGACAGTTCGAACCGCCGGCCTCTTTTGAGATTTCGGGTGGCGCCGGACTTTTGGCCCGGGCCGACCTCTCTGAGACATCGGAACACGTGTTGGCCCATGTGGCGTATGTCGTTCGCGGCAAAGAGAACAATGGAACCGATCACATTCGCTACTGGCGAAGCGAACAAGCGGGAAAGTCGGGGAGCTTTTCGGAGGCACACGGGTGGCGACTTCCGAGCCCCGACGGGAAGGTGCGAGATATGGCGCTTACCGCTCAAGGTGATCGGGTGAGCATTGCTTGGATTGTTTACGGAGGCGCCTCCACAGCGGGCGGCGAAGAGGACCGAACCTCGAAGGTCGTGGTGGTACAAAGTCACGACGGTGGGAAATCTTTCGAGCGAGAAACCGTCGTACAAGCCAACGAGGACTGGAAGCGCGGGCTGGACATCGCTTATGACGCCTCATCGAATCACCACCTCGTGTGGGTAGAAGCGAACAAGGCATACTACCTCAAGAACTTGGAAGGCACTCCATCCAACGTTTTTGACAACGAACTGCAGATTCCTCCTCGCGAGGAGGACGAGGAACCCCAAGTGGTGGATGATGCGGCGCCGACTGCGGCCACGGCTCATTCTCAGACGTATCGATTTGAGCGAATTGTCGGTCAACCCTCGCTTCACGTTGGAAACGATAGGGTCAGTATCGTTGTTCGCCAGACACGTGCGTGGGACCCACGGCCTGTCGCAAATCCTACCTGGACCGGCACCGAAATGTCCTCTCGCGACGACGACCAAAGTGTGAAGCGTGACGCCCGCGATATCCGAAACGCCGACGGCTGGGGAAAAGTATGGAAGACAGCCTACGAAGTCGGCGACGAAGCACTTTGGGACACGGTCGCAAACGCATTCCAGTACCGTTATTCTGGGACCTGGCAAGATGCCGACCAGATCTTGCTTGCTCAGCGCGTTCTCAACCCAGGGCCGCGTTCCGAACAAAGCCCAGGGCATGACAGCAACAACGAGATCGCGTACGACAGTCCCTGGACGGTTTCTTCCATCGCTTCGGTGGGTGCGGCGGCCGGAGACAACAAACCCTCCTATCCCAAGCTCGCGCGTGCGCCCTGGGGTTTGGTCCTGGTCTACGAGGACGGCGTCTCAGACAATCCGAATCAGAGCGGCCACAACGCCATCCGCCTCCAGTCCTCCGTCGACGGCGGACAAACTTGGTCGACCCCAGTCACGGTGGGCGCCGGGTACGTGCCGGCGGTCGCGGCGTCAGAGGCCGACGATATTCAGGTGCTCTACTACCAGCCTACTTCGAACCAAGAAGGCACCATCGTCTCGCGTACGCGCAGCGACCGTCAAAGCCCTTGGGGGGAGCCCGTGTCGATCAACGCCGATGAGGCCAAGCCCATTCATTGGAGAAGCCACGGAGAAAAATCGGATGGCCTCGAAGGCGGTGTCTCCCTAGCCGCTCAGGCGAGCCTCTTTTTTGCCGCCTGGATTGAGCGAACTGAAGGTTATGACCGGCTTGTTACGTCGCGGGCTTCTCGCGCCTCTGAAGCCGTGAGGTACAGCGTACAGTTGCCAGGGCGTCTGACCCAGGGGCAGCGCACACAGATCGAGGTCACTGCAGTCAACGCGTACGGCATGCGCGTAAGCGCCGATGACACGCTGTGGGTCAAAACCGTCGACTCTTCGTCTTTGCCTTCTGCGGGGCCGGCTCTCCCCTCGAGTACGGGCCTTGAAGGGCTTCATGGCAACCGCAGGCGTGGTGATCAACAGTCGCAAAACGATGTTGACCAAAGTGAGCCGGAGTTCTCAGCGCCTCTTTCCGGGGGCCACGTAAGCCTTTGGGCCGACCCCACGAACCTCCAGATCACAGGGGCCGCAGGAACCGTCCAGCTCTTACCGACGTCTCTGAACGATGGGTTGATGCTCCTTGAGGGGGCCTCCGGATCTGCTAGACCCCAATTCGCTGCCAGCGCCGATGGAAACTACGAAAAGGCGAAGTGGTTAAGAGACCAACTTTGGCGCAACAGCCCCCCTTCTTTAGGGGGCAAGCCGACCGGCTACCAGGTGGAGTACGAGCCCGCCGAGGGCGGAAGAAACACCGAAATTCAAACGCCCGGCTCGGTGAACGACCAAGGCAAGTCTGAAGACGCATCATTTTTGGCCAAACATGAACGGGTCTGGGCGTACACGCAGGGCATCGCGCTCGCCCAATACGCACGAACGGGTACGCTGGAAGCGAATACCCGGGCCCAAGCCTTAGCGCGAACCCTGTGCGCTCAAGCAGTGCGTTCCTTCGATTCCGAACGCCAAATCCCCGTCATTCGCGGGTGGCCATTCTCCTGGAACACTCGAGGGGACCACTGGAAAGATGCCCGCCTGGTGACGGGGGCCACCGCGTGGGTGGTGCACGGAATCGGGCTCTTTTTGGTGTCGGAGGCCTTTGAATCGCTGAGCTCCGACGAGCAGAAAGCCCAACGCACGTGCTACCGCGAAGCGTTGGCCGGACTCGAGGCCCATCGACGGGACGTGATCACCGAAGACGGACGCCGGTTCAATCTAATGACCGCCGGATGGACGACGCAAGGCCTGAAGCACGCCCGAAACCCGTGGAAACTCCGGAAGCTAAGCGGGGCACCCATGGCGAGGGAAGGCGAAGTTTGGGACTACTACGATGTTCTCGACGCCATCGGCTACGATGAATTCAATCCGGAAAATCTGGTGACCATCACACGTTCAGACCAAGATCCGATCACCGGCGAAAAACGAGTGCTTCCGAACAAGATGTTGACCGAAGCTGAAATTCGTTTGCTCAAGAAAACGGTCAAAGCGGAAAACGTTGTCACCGAACATAACCTCGATGTGCTCAGTGTCTTGAATCACGCGTTGAACTACGCATCGGACCTTGGTCTTGACGATGTCGAGCATCTAACTAAGTGGCGCGATGAAGTCAGGAACGGCATCTTCCACATCCTCTGGGACCGCAATGACATTCAATGGAGGGCTGAACTCGAAGCCGCACGCATCGCAAATGCGTCCAACCGAGACAAGCAAAACCAAATCGATGATGCCCTTTCACGTGGGGAATGGGGCCGCGTCGTCACCGGAGGCGGCTTGCGCCCACGTCCTGAAGAAAACCCAGCCTCCTTTGATTTCATCCCCAACCACAAACATACCGCCATCGACAATTGCAGCTGGCTATCCCTTTCCGTCGACTATCAAGATCTCACCAGCCAAGAAGACATCGATGCTCTGGCCCGATGTCTTGAATTTACCGCCCTTAGTTTCAACAAGGATATCGCCTTCGAAGGGAAGACTTACTACGGTTCTCACTACTTCTTTGATGGCTTTGAGGATCAATACATTGAGGCAACCGACCGGCAAGAAAAGTCCTTCCACCTGGAGGCCACCGCGGGTCTCATCATGGGTCTACTCGCTTTCGCCGAGCATCATCCAGAACATCCGCGGTCAGACTTTTTTGGCCAAGAAGCGCTCGCTTTGTGGGCTGGCGTCCAAGACTTTGTTATCGACCACGAATTTCCGTATTCGAGTCAACGGATCATTGATCTTTCGACACTCTTGAATTCCAGCACGGCGATCATCTGGTTTATCGATACCTACGATCAATTCAACCGCCACCCCAAGGCGCCCTCGACCGAAGCGGATCTAGAGCATACACCAACTGTGGTTGTTCCTCCATTTGGGGGCGCATTTTTGCTCGGAGGTCAAAGTCTCTCCGCCCAGCATGGAGCAACGCCTGGGGTCCAGCTCTCGGTTCTGAAGTGGTTCTTGCAGGTCGCCGGTCCTCAGTTGGCCAAAGAACCCGCAAAAGAACTGGTCAAGGCGAGCATTGTACGAAGTGCAAGCCAGAACCTCGTCACGCAAGGAGGCAAGAGCGCGGGACAAATCATGCTCAGCGAGGTCATCCTCACCGGGCTCGGGGGAGCCATCCTCGGCACGGAGGCGTCGAATGCACTGCTCGACTTCGTCAACAACAACTATCCGGTCTCCGTCCACAACATTTACCTGTGGAATTCGTCTTTCCCACTACAAATACCCGCCGACTTTAGACCCCTTGATGCCGACGCGTTTGCCGATCCCCAAGCGGTTCAGAAGATGTCCCTGGCCGAGAAGGCCCTTCTCGCTGAACTCGCTTTGAGCCCCGTCGACTGGTCGGCGCCCGAAACTTGGGGACACGATTCGACCCACAAAAAGCCACTATTGGACCTTGCCCTATTTGCAGGCATGCCCGCCGACATCATCGTCCACGAGAACAACGAGGGCGTACAAATCTACTACGGTCCCCGAGTCTCCGGCGTCGGGGGCTATGTGGTTGAAGTGAGTCAAGACCGTATGAAGGTTCTGGATCGACATTCAGAAGAAGCCTCCGAAGTCTCCGCCGACTTAAGTCCCGTGGAGCTCGCAGCCTTATTGCGACTACCAGAACTGATTCGCGCCTGGATCTTGCGCGCTCCGGAACCCAATCAAAGGGGGCTTTTGGAAGAGTATCTCCACCAATGGATATTCACGGCCGGTGCGAATCCGCTTCCACGGGTGCGTTCCGCTTCTGGCGACGTTCCCATCGTCAGTGGGACCAGCAAGAGCCCCGAGGGGACCGACGACGAATCGAGTACCGCAGGAACCGCGATCAACCCCGATGCGCGCCAAGAAACCACAGAAGACGAAGTCGCTTGGCTCACGAGGCCAGAGGCGGACTCATTTTCTAACGCAGCCATGAGCACGCACGCCGAGCGCGTGGCGTCACCCGTAAAACCTGGCATCTACATCGGCTTGGATGACAGCGGTGCACACGGTCTTCTCGTGGGCTCGCAATTCCGAAGCTACGCGCGGTACTGGGGTCAGCTGGCAGGAATCGACGCGTCCAAACTACACATTCTGTGGGAGCCCAGCGTCGACCGGATGGACGCATATATCGAAGAACGGAGAAAATACAACCATGACCGCACCGGCAAGCCTGTATACCTCGTCAACCAGAGTTTCGGTTATTCGAGCGAAATCGACCCATCTGATTTCAGCGATGATCTGAAAGACGCCCTCTTGAACACCGGTGGTACGCCCGAGGGTTGGCTGTGGTTCATGAGGGAAAAGGCAAAAAACCGGATCCATTCGGCGAACGAAGTGGGCATCTCAGTCGTCGCGGCTGCGGGCAACCACGGGACCTCGGTGCCCGACGATTCGATCCCAGCCGGCCTCACAGCCGACAACCTCACAACGGTGGCAGCCCTTTCCTCCTTCTCCGCGAGTCTCAAGGCCCCGCTTTCGATCAAGTCAGACTTCGGGCCGAAAACAGATATCGCCGCCCCGGGCGCCGGATTGGCGAGCATTGATTCCTCCGAGGAGGGAGCTGATATCGTCGGCTACACGTCCGACGCAAGCCCGGTAGCCCTGGCCCTCAAAGGCCTCATCATTCTCGAATTTACCGAGCACGGGCATGACCTCACGCCGATCGAGCTCAAACAAATCGTCGTGGGAACCCGCCGGCCCTCCCCTGCCGTCGCCCACGTCACCGGCATCATCAACCCCGCGAAGGCCCTTGCGGTGGCCCGAAAGGCCCGAATACTTATGGACAATGGTGCGGCCACGGCTTCCGAAGCGCTAAGTCAACTCGATTTCAGCGAAATTCCGCCGTTGAGACCCGACTTTGGTCTCCGAATCGATGCCGCGAAGGCCACGAAACTGGTGGAGAAAGCCGATGGGAGCCACATCCAAGCCGTTTCGCTCAACCTGGACAAGCTGAGAACGACGGATTGGTCCCAGTACATTGACGTGATCTTCATTCACAACGATCATGTCGTCTATGTCCTCCCGGGCGAAGAGATGGCCGGCCATTTCGGGATTGAGCAAACAGGATTGTGGCGGTGGAAAGAAACGACTGTATGGTTCTTCAAGACCGAAAACACCGACAATAACCCCAAGGAGTGAGACACCCAGCTGATCCCGCGCCAAAAAGACCCTACGTTTATTCCCGGCACTTACGAACTCGGCCGCTTTCATTTTGCAAAGCGAAAGAGCCCAGACTCAAAATCTTTGGTTCTCCTGTTGTTCAGCCATGATCCGACGGTTTTTGATTTCGACCCACGGGACAAAAAGCAGCTTGAACATGTTCTCGAAGAACATGGCGATATCATTTTTACGGCCGACACTGATTCTTGGGCCGAATCAGGGACACAACCAGCCTCGGACCGAGGTTATTACCATGTGGGACACCGGGCGTCGTCCTCTCTCGAACAGTGGGGTCCATTCGACGGCGGCTATCGAAAGAGCTTCCTGTTCAAGATTGAACAGGAAAATTTCCAACAAAAAGGAACCCCACACATTTACGGAAACCCGGTCCGTACGGTGATCCCGGGCAAAAAACTCTTTGCCGTGTCGCTGGACTACGAACAAGTAGGCACTACCCCTCTCGACATCGTCATGCGGCTGCGCAGGTACGACACGATTGATTTCGATTTATTGGGCCCTCTATCAGAACCGTTTACGCTCGACCCCAAACCCCAGTTTGGTCTGACAGCCTCGATTGAAAACGATTCGCTGACTTTCGAGGTCGATCCCCCTCCGAGGTCTCCACTGAAAGGCGTTTCGGATCGACTGTGGAACATCAGCGTTGTTCTTTATGCGGAAAAGGCGACCGCCGCTGCCAGCCATCCTCGAGAAACGTTCGTCTTTTTCGTCAAGGGCAAAGAAGTCGAGAAGAACAAGGATGCCCTGGGTCGATACCAAACCACGATGAAAATCGAGAAGACGCTTTCTGGTCAGTCATGGGAGTCGTTCCTCAAAGACGTTCGAGACAAGGGGCTCACACTCACGGCTTCAGCCAAAGCTGAATACGGAAAACAGCCACCTTCTAAAGGACCCAATATTACCTTCTTCGAACCAGAGTATCGAACGGCTTCCCTGGTAAGTGAACCCACGGACGTCCAAATTCACGACCAAGATCTCTAGCCGGTCGGTAAGCCCAAAGACAGGCTCACCCGATATGTGCGTGGATTTACCAGCCAGGGGTACTGGTTCGCGTCGCGTAGTCCGCCAAGGTCAGGGCAAGCATGAACACCAGCCACAAAAGCGCCGCACCCGCCATGAGCGCCATGAGCTTCGGGCTGTAGCGAAGGTGCATGAAGTAAACGGCCACCAACAACGCTTTGGCAAAGGCTATGCTCAGGGCAAGCGGAGTATTAAGCACACCGAAGTCCATGTAGGCCACCTGAATGGTGATGCCGGTAAACACCATGAGCAGCAAAAAAACAAAAAGCGACTGCCGAACCGACGAAACATGAACCGATGACATCACACAACCCCATCACGGGCGGCCCTTCCAGGCCAACTCGCCCTCCTCCTGTGCCCCACCCAAGCCCGGCAGTCAATCAGTTCAAGCCGACACTGCAGGATACCCCGGAACGACCAATGGCCTATTTCCTGAAACGACCATCAACACTGGGGAAGACCAGCCTTAAAGGCTTTTGGACCTCGGAGCGGGCTGGGCACGGCCATACCTTCTGAAAGCCGCCTTCTGGCCTCGTCCGATCAGTTGCGCGACAGGAACACAACTTCAACGCGGCGATTGGTCGCCCGGCCCTTGGCCTGCGAGTTGTCCGCGATGGGACGCGCCTCCCCGAATCCGACCGACTTCAAACGGCTGAATTCGATTTTCGCCTCCCTGGCAAAGTAATCCACGACCGCCTGTGCCCGGCTGGTGGAGAGCGCCAGATTTGCGTTGCTTGATCCGTGCGAATCGGTATGGCCCTCAACGACCACAGAAAACTCGGGATAGGTTTGAGACAGTTTGGCAATCTTCTGCAAGAGCTTCTTCCGCTCCGATAAAATGTCGTTCTTCCCGCTGGCGAACATCTCCCTCAAAGTCACGACGATGCCCCTCGCGTCTTGCTTGACACCATTTGGAGCCACCCTCAATGCGTCGTCAAACAGGCCACGCTGCCGCTCAAGGCGAGAAAGCCGATCGCCGTCTGCTCGAAGACCCTTGAGTTGCGCGCTCGAGACCTTGTCCTTTTCCTCGAGAACCACAAGTTTCTCCATGCGCGCAACAGGACGCTCGAATTCGTTTCGGCGCGCATCGCTCTCTTTAAGCGAATCAAGAGCAATGGCCTCTTCTTCTGCGGCTTTGCGGATGCGTAGTTTTGCCCGGTGGATGCGAACTTCCTCCTCAGCCGTGTCAAAGGAAAGCTGGGCAAGGTCGGCGTAATGTCGACTCTTTTCAGCTTCTCCATCCGCAAGCGCTTTGTGGGCCAAGCTTCGGAACTCTTGCGCCTCCTTGGTGGTCTCGGGCGCAATGGAGGACACCTCCTTAAGCTTGGATGGATTCCCAAGAATATTGTCGACACGAGTAAGCTCCGGGGAGCTCGTCAGCGAAGCACACGCCGAGAGCAATCCGAATACCAAGAGAAAAGGTTTTTCCGGAAAATGACTTGTTCTCATTCGATAACTCCTATCTCTGCGCCATGAGTCTAAAGGCCCATGGCTTCCAGTTCTCTGTATCGGGCTTCGACGGCATCGGCCTCGGCCTTGGCGGTTTGGGCGCTCGTTTTCGCACTTTCAGCCGATTCTTCTGCTTGGGCGGCTTCGGCTTCCAACTTGGCCCGCTTGATTCGGGTTTTTGCGAGCTTCGTCATGACCTGCACCTGCTCCTGAATCGGCGGAATCTGGTCGAGTCGCTCGCTCGCCACAAACGCTTGGCCTTGACCAATCAATGTCCGGAGCGCTTCGGTCTCCTTTTGAACCACCTCGTGGTGGTCTTGCTTTTTCAACTCAACCACCGTGTTCGACCACTCCTGAAAGCGTCGCTGATATTCCTCCACGCTCTGTTCTTCCGCCGTTGCCGGACCAGGCGCATAGGTGCCAACGGCGAGCGCGGCACAAAAGAGCATATTTCGTTTACCCATAGGTGTGTGTGTCTCCTTTCGACAGCCTCTCCAAAACAAGACACGCCCCAAGACGAATGGGTCACATCACGAATCGCATTGATGGGTGAAAAGGCCGCGGGGGGAGGGTTAGACCCTTGGCGGGGCATCTTGACCGCGTTCGAGATGAATCTCCTGATCGATGGCCTGCGCACAGGGGATTACGCGCTCTCCCTGCTCAGCCTTGATGACCATGGAAATCGGCCCGTAGCGAACCACAACCCCGCGCGTTGTTCCCATTCCAACGGTGTCTCCGGGCCGAATGAGCCGCTCAAGATAAAACCGAGCGGTGTAGTTTCGGAAAACGTTGCGACTCCCCAGGGCAAACGCCAGTCCGAAACTCATGGTCCCCGCGAGCACCGCAATCTTGACGATGGCGTTGATGAGCCCCGTCTCCACACCGGCCTGCTCGAGCGCCATGGTCACCGAAAGAATCAGGACCGCATAGTAGGCGAGCTGTCCGGCGAATTCCGGCGATTCGATATCACCCCCGCGCTTCGAAGCGCGTTTGACCACGCTTCGCAAGACATCGGCGACCACAAAGCCTACCCCCGCAATGGTGGCCGCGAGAATAAGGCGCGGCAGCACCCCCACAATGGATGCGCTGACCTGGGCGATCCCCGGCAGGCCAGCCAGCTCCAGCACGCCCGACACCGTCAAAAGGAGCCCAGATGCCCATACGATCGTCCCCATAAGGCGGGCAAATCCACGATGGATCCCTACAGCGTAAAGAACCTTGGCAATTCCGAACCTCTCGGTGACGGTTTCGAGACCACTTCTTTTCACCAGCCATCGGGTAAGCCGACCGGCCACCGACGACGCCAGCAGCCCCAGCAAAAGAATAAGCACAATCATCGCCAACTTGGGGGCGACTTCAATCGCCTGCTGGACCAGGTGCTCCATCGGTCGAAGCGCTTCTTGGAAGTTCATTCTTCATTCTCCTGTTCAATCCACGGGGGCAACTTGGCGGTGTCTGATGGGGTTTCATGGCCCGGCGGAGCCACAATATTGGTCATCTGGCAGAGTGTTTTGGCAAAAATCGTCAGAATCGATGGTCTAGAATAACGATCATTCTCGGCAAACTCGTCGATTCGGCGAAAGACCCGCTCCGAAAAATCGCGTGCAACCTCGACCACGTGCTCCTTGAGAGACGCAAAGACGGAATGGAGATCATCTTCCACCGCGGGCTCATCTCGTTGGTCACCCATGGGTATTGACCTTGTACACCGCTCGAAACTCGTTTCGAGCACGGGACAGCCGCATCTTCGCCGCCGAGATCCCAAGATCGAGAGCATGTGCGATTTCCTTCAAGGAAAGGTCCTCCACGTAGTAAAGCACCAAGACTTCTCGATAGGCATAAGCAATAGAGCCCATCGCTTTAAAGAGCACCTCATGCGCCTCCACCGATCCCGAAGGAGAGGCCTGCGTTCGCGGGAGATCTCCGGAAGCGGCTTCATATTTCTTCCGAGTCGCTTCATGCCGCCGGTGGTTGAAAGCCCGCCTCGTCGCAATCTGCCGAAGCCAGGGAATGAAGCGGTCGGCCTTCTGAAGCCGGGGGAGCGCAATGTACGCCTGCGCCAGTGACTCTTGGGCGACATCCTCAGCGTCTGATTGCCTCCCCAGCAGGGAATACAGATACCGAACCAACCAATGGCGGTTTTTCCGTACCAACACCTCAAACGCCCCCTTACCTCGCCGCCCTCCTCGCTGGGCGCACTTTACAAGATCGCGATCCGAGTCCTCCTCTCGCGGGCCTGACCTTCTCCCCATGGGTCGATGCCTAGGCCGGAGGCAAGGCCATAGACCTATGCCTTGCATTTGCAGACACCACGCGCCCTCCGCGGACACCCCCCCAAGAACAGACCCCATCCCCACTCTGATGCGCCGCTCCAGGAGCCGGGACAGGCATCCCCCCGACGCGCATAGACTCAAATGTAGACGCCAATGACTTCTCTCCCCGCGGAGCAAGGAGCCGAAAATCTCCCAGCTGGTGACTAAGACACGGCTGGGCATGAGTTGGTCACGTCACGGCCATTTTTTGTCTCCGGTGACCCTCAGTCGTTGTTCAGCGGACCCGCCTACCAATCCCAGAGCGCACTTGCAGTGATCCGAAGGGGTTCCATCGCGGGGATGAGCGAAGGGAGACGGGTGGGCCGAATTGTCGCCAATCGCTTCCTTCACGTTCTGGTTCACACTCTTGAAGGCCTTGTCTATGCCGTGCGCGGTATACGGATCTACGCGAGGGTTGGGCGGCGCACTCAGCCAATGGCCCCACATAGAAATATCCAACTTTCCCTTCCGAGCAAGATCACTAACCGCAAAGCCCTCACCGGTGGCCCCGAATGGCGGGCATCAACAGTGGTGAGTCCCAAGCATCGGCACAGTCCTGAGACTACAAGAGAAGCCGGTTCGGGCTCAGCGCTCGAACGACCACATCCAGAAGCCCATCTCCATCCATAGCTCGAGAATCGGCAGCGTGCTGAACCTCATGCTAGCACCCACAATCTTGGGGTGCAGCGCGCCCGCATCGTGTTTTCGAAGAACGATGTCCATCTTGGCATTACAAACGCGATGGTGGGCACCATCAGGGTGGTTTCTCATGGCCGTATGGGGTCCAACTGAATGAAAACACGGACTTCATCATCCTCGACCCTCGTGAGTACCACCATTTCCACGACGGCGATTGCGTCGACTTTGAGTCAGGGGGCCGGTGAAACGGCCGACAAGACCGTATTGTTTGTGTCGCCTTCCATGGATAGGGCCTCGATCACCACGGCCTTAACGAGGCACAAAAAGGATATTGAGGTCCACTGGTCGACCTGGCATTTTCAATGATTCTAACGGCCTTCTGGACCGCGTTTCGATGGAGCGGTCGAAACAGATGGCCCTGGATGCCGCTCAAAAACGAGCGCGCGATGAGCAGCGGGTGACGCCTATGCTCAAGACTATGGCCATGGAAAGAGATGCGAAGCGTGAACCTCGAACGGCCAGGGCGATTTTCTATGCTTATCCCGAGGTGGCGAAAGCCAAACTCGACGTAGAGATTGCTCAAGGCTGGTTCGAATCCAAAAGGGATGCTCGGATTGCGCTTGCGCAAAAGCAAGGCCCGTGTCGCCCAGAGGGGGATCGGTCCGCAGGCGGGTTTTTATATAGATGAAGAGGAGGCCAGGGCCAAGCTCATCGAGGCGAAAAAGGCCTTCAATATGGTCGTCTCAAGTCAAGACACGCGCCGCAAACCTGCGGAAGACGCAAGGACCGACAAAGCTCTTGTGATGGAGGCTGGGGCGGAGTTGTCTGGCATGAAGAAGGCTTACGAGGCTCTTTTGGAGCAAAAACGCTTGGATAAAGCCAAAGATCGGGCCCGCAAGGGATATGACCGAGGTGGCGGGCTGGGCCTATGGGCAGCATGGCGTGCAATTAACGTATTAAACTCAGGGCCAATGAATAGCTTGGAGGTGGGGGAGGCCCTTAGCAAAGTCAGCAGCCATAGGTAGAGGGGGGATCTTGTATCGGGCTTGTCTAGAAGCTCTCCATAAAGCCGGCAGAACCCTCGAGTTATTGACTGTAATCGTTGCGCTCGGACGCGGGTCTTTGCCTCGTCTTTTCCGTGGTGTTCAGGGTGTTGTCCGCTCCGTCTCTGTTCTTCAGGGTGACAAAGTCAGCTGTTCCGGAAAAAAAGGCCAGTAGGGTGAAAAAAAGGGCAGATAAACATTTGAGCAGCCTCGTGCATTACTGGACGACCTGCATAAGTTCGGCTCATAGATGCTTCCTAATGAGTTCGCCTGCGATGCCGAAAACAGCCCAAGAGGCGTCCCAGTATGAAGATCTGCTTGGTGCTGAAGGTCCCGATATATTTTTCCGTGGACAGCGGTTCGCGGTCCCCGATCTTTGCGAACGGTCAAGCGCTTGGATTGTGATTGATGGCGTTTCTTATCCGCTTTTCGATTTGTCGATGAACGGAATTGCGTTCACCGATAAGACGAAAAGTGAGTCCTGGTACGTTGGGCGTGAGCTGAGCGTAGAAGTCGCTGTTTCGAATGAAAGTGCCTATAGGGGTTCTGCCATTGTGGTGCATACTTCGCAGGGCGGGGCCCGGATAGGACTGAAATTTGTTGATGGGTTCTTAGATCTCCCGGACCTGCAAGCGCTTGCGTCGAAGAAAGTGTTCGACCGAACGATGAAGGCAGGGCCCGATGCCGATCGAATGCTTGTTCCGGCTCCTTACCGGGAGGCGGTTGAGCGTGCTGTGCATACTATGCAGTTTTATCGCTTGGTGATGGGGGATAGGGAAAAGAGTTTAATAAAACGCCTTGGAAATGCGGATGAACTTGCTCTTGGCGTGATTGAAACACTTACGCCACGCTGGCTTTCGGTACGTGATCAGCTTGCAGAGGCAGCGCAGGAACTTTGGTCTGATATCTCAGTGCTAGAGGCTGCGAGGGGCTATACGCTGACGTCTTTACGTCCCGTGATGGACCCAGCGGCCATCGTTCACCGCGCCTACCATAAGCCCCTTGGGTACCCTGGGGACTATCAGACGATGCTTTTGCTTTATCATGCAGACCTGAAGGGCTCGAATGCGTTTGGCAAAGCGCTTAATGCTGTACTGTGCGGTAATGAACAGATGGCTGAAGGTATTCGAGAACGTGCGGCTTATTTGGCGGAAGTGCAAATCATTGAGCTTGCGCGTTTGTGTTCGCAGCAGGGTAGGGGGTTGAATTCTTTTCGGGTGATGAGCGTGGGGTCTGGGCCTGCGCTCGAGGTTTCTGAATTTATAGAAAAGAACACGCTTTGGCCGGGATCATGTGAATGGACCATGGTGGATCAAGAAGAGGAAGCGCTAAGTTTTGCATATCAATCCGCCTATAAGCAGCTTGCTCGTTATAAACGTCCTGGGGAGCTCCGGTGTCTTCATGCTAGCTTTAAGCAGCTGCTTCAGGATCCTGAGGGGACCCTGCGTGTGAAGCCACAGCATCTCATTTATTCCTCCGGGTTGTTTGACTACCTTAAGCCGAGAATCGCCCGACGTTTGATTACATCACTGTATCGGTGTCTCGCTCCGGGAGGGTTGCTGGTTATCGGAAATGCAGATTCTGAGAACGTTTTTAACTGGATCAACGAGTTTCTCATGGATTGGCGTCTGGGTTACCGGACCAATAGCCAGATGAAGGAGCTTGTGGATCATTTGCCGGGTGCTCAAGGCATTGATATTGTAAAGGAAAAATGCCGAGCGTTTCATTTTGTTACGGCCAGAAAGCCAACCTAGGCATGAATTGTAGTGCTCTCGACCCAATCTGACAGCGGTCCCCCGTCCGAAGGTTTCAAAATATCAGGCAGCTGGGCTTAGGTTTTTCTCCTGCCAAACTCTTTTGCCATCAAGAAAGTTTCCATGGGTGTTCGGCCGCAACACATTTTTCCTTGGTGTGTCCGGGCTTGATTGTATTCGTCAACCCAAATGTCCAAGTGGTCGATTGGATCGAAGTTGACCACCCAATTGGAGTTGACCCGGGGGAAATCTCGACATCCGTCGAAGAACGGGAGCACACGGTCATTTAGAATGTCAGCCGAAAGAATGTAACCGTACGGTTCGTGACGGGTTGATTTGGATCTGCTCCCGAGCTTGATTGATGCTGCAGGAGAACATTCAGGGCGTGCCCGCCGGTGAGAACGACGGTAGAGCAGCACATGAAGACGGTGGTGAGCAGTGGACAGCGCGCTATGGTGGTAACTGTTCTTTCTGGGGCGCCTAGGCGAGCGTGATCGCATGCAGCATGCTCGGGACATGAGCGAATCCTACTTCACAAAGGCGGATGGCAAGGCGCTTGTTTCTGAATGGCGAAGAAGCGGGTTGAGCAAGGGAGAATTTTGTCGAGTTCGAGGTGTGTCGAAACCGAAGCTGGTGTACTGGACGAAGCAGGTCGGGGTCTCGCCGAGCTTCATTGAAGTCACAGTACCGTCCCGTAACAAGAGGAGAGAATCTGACAGCCTCGGTTTTGAGGAATCCGTCGAGGTCTTGATTGGAGATGCCTTCGTTCGCTTTCCGAGTCAGCCGGGGGTTGTGGGGGAGATCCTTGATATACTTATGGGTGGCGACCGTTGATCCCTTCCGGTACTCGGGTCTTTTTCGCAGTCGAGCCGGTTGATCTTCGTCGTTCTTTCGACGGATTGGCAGCAACTGCGCTTCAAGACTTAAAGATTGATCCGCACCACGGAGGCCTGTTTGTGTTCCTTAACAAGCGATGCAACCAAGTGCGCGTGCTCTTTCATGATCCGCACGGCTGGTGCATTCTTGCGAAGCGACTCGACCGAGGACGATTTCGTCGTCCCCGGTTCGAAGATGGTCGGTTCTGTTGGGAAATGGACACGAAATCGATGCTTCGTTTTTTAGATGACATCGACCTTTCGTCGATGAAACGAGGACGGAGAACACAAACATCGCCGACGCTGAAGCTTTTGCAAACTTAGCGTTTTCTGCTTGCCTCGTAAGCTTTGAGCTTGTAACTCCAATTCATCTCGAAGACGCGCATCAAGAAGACGACTACCGAGCTGGTCAACTTCACGGACCTCATCGAAGCCCTTTCGAACAAGGAGGGTGAAATGCCCTCAAAAGATGCGCTTGCGGCCGTTCTTCAGACCGCTCAGAAGGTCATCGAAGATCAGGCTGTCGAGATCCACCATCTACAAAAGCAGTTGTTCGGACGACGCTCGGAGAAGGTGCTTTGTGGCCAGCAGAGTCTCTTTGTCGACACGCTCGAAGCTGTAGCCTTGCGAACGCCAGAGCCTGAGCCAGAAGAAGAGGATACGCCCGGGCCGAAGAAACGAAAAAGGAAGAAGCGGCGCGCCCCCCTCAAGCCCACACGCACCGAGAAGCTCTGTGTTGCTGACGAAGACCGGCCCTGCCCTCAGTGCGGTGAGCCTCGGTGCACCATCGGTCACAACCGGAGTCTCGTTGTCGAGTATACACCACCGAAGTTTGAGGTCATCGAATACCTACGTGAAACCATCGCGTGCAGGTTGTGCGAAGGCGAAGTGAAAAAAGCTCCAGCGCCCTCAACCCATGCCCGGGACGGCGCTTGGCCGGGGCCAAGGCTTCTCGCTGCTCTGATAACAAACAAGACGGTGGACGGGCTACCACTTCGTCGTACGCAGAAGATTTTCAGACGCGCCGGTGGCGATTTCGCAATCTCCACGCTCAGCCGTTGGGAAAGCTTTGGGCACGAAATCCTCAAGCCGCTCTGTCATCGTATCACCGAGCTCGTCCGCAAGTCCGATATGATTCATCTCGATGATACATCGATTCGCGTCCGAGACCGAGACGTCGAGGGCGGCGTGGTGAACGGGAAGATGTGGGTATTCGTGGGGCGGTACTTCGATCCCGGAGGCGACCTTTCGAAGACTTTGACCTATGTGGCTTACCAATACGCGCCCACGTGGGAGGCAGAGCATCCCGAGAAGTGGCTTCGTGACTCCAAAGCAATGCTTCAGGGCGATGCCTATCGCGGCTACGAACGGATCGCCGACGCGAACAGGGGTGATAAGGTTGGACGACTGCTCGCGGGATGCTGTATGCACGCACGTCGACCGTTCGTTCAAGCGCTCGAATTCGGAGATACCGCGGCGCGTCCTTTTGTCGATGCATTCCAGCGTATCTATCGAATTGAAGCACAGTGCAAAGAACATGCTTTGCTTGCGCCTCAGCGGCTTGAGCGACGGCGCACCCAGAGTCTCCCCATTATGGAGGAAATCCTCGAGCACGCTGAGGCACTCAAGGCTATGCCTCTGCTCAAGCCTATGAAGCAAGGGGTGACCTATTTTATCAATCAGTGGGACAAGCTCAGGCTTCCCTTTGCGATAGACGGCCGCCTCGAGATTGATAACGGGGAGGCAGAACGACGACTCCGTCGCATTGCCGTTTTGGTTTCATTATGCGGTACCTCCTTAAATACCTGGAATCTCTAAAGTTCGATCGTCACGGGAAATTCGACACGGGCGCCCTGCGCGCCTTTGCCGGTTCTTGAGGGCCTCTTGTACCTCGGGTTTTTCAAGATCAGTTGCCTGTATCTGCCAGGGAGCATCGAAGACGTGTTGCTTTGCGGGGAGAATTTTCTCCTGAATAAGCTTTCTGACCGCATGGGCACTGACCCCTAGTTTCTCAGCAGTTTCTGACATCGTGAGGCATTTTCCGTCCTTGATGGCGGATTCGTATCCTGGAATGCCTTTGCTGCGACGGAATTGAGATACCCTTCGTGCGTTCCAGGTGTGGCCGTACGGAGTCTTCGTCCCCATTCGGTTCAGTGTGGCTGCGATATGATCATCGGACCACCGGGTGCCCATCTGCCGAATGGTTTCCTCCACTTCAGGAGAATTTCGCATGGTGTGCTCTCCCGGTTTCGGTTTACGGACACGAAGCTCCGAATGCCTTCCGCCACGCCAGTGAATAACAAGGACAATCTCCCTTGTGGAGTCATCGACGTCTACTAAGATCTCTTCGATGAGCGTTCGTATAAGTCTCTGTTTAGTGCGCTGCTCCGTAGTTGGTGCGGTCCACACTTTTTGAAGCTCATCGGCGAGCTTTAGGAGTTCCTCGCGTTTTGGTGGCACTATCGTTTGAGACCGCTTCTCGGTGATCTTTGCCTCGCACGAACGCAGTTTTTCGATCGCCGTATTCCATCGCGCCTCAAGCTCGGATGCGACAAGTCGATTGTCTGGATCTACGGATTGATAACGACGCGCGGCGAGTCTCTCTTCGTATTCTGCTTGCTGGCGTTCCAGCTCATATGCTCGATGCCTCTCTTGGATTTGGAGCTCCGCATTCTGCTCGGCCATGATGGCCGCTTCTATCGCGAGTGGCTGGACCACGGCAAGGATCTCAGATCCCACTGCGAGATCCGGGCGACTGGCCCCAAATGTAATGCACGGCTTAAGTCCCTGCATTTCGTTTCCACGCCGGCATGAGTAGCGGGGCTTGGGGATGCCTCTGCCTCCGTAGGAGACCTGGAGCATGCGACCGCAGCGGCGGCAGCGAAGGAGACCGGCCATAAGTGCCAACCCGCCACGGGCGGATTTTGCGGCACCGGAAGACTTCGAAAAACTGTTCTGAGATAGCCTCTTCTGAATTCCTTCATGCTGCTCCCAGGAAACGTAGCCTTCGTGGTGGTCCCGAATAATGATCCAGTCTTCACGGGAGCGGGCCCGTCCGTATGACTTTCGGACCTGCCCATCCACGATTCTGGTCTGCACCTGAGATTTTCCGTACGCATACGCGCCAGCATAGAACGGATTCTGGAGCACCGAGATTACGTTGCGGTAGCACGGAGCGCGCCACGTCAAACGAGTGAGTTGCTTTGCGTCTGCGGGGCGAGGAAACACGATCCCCTCCTTGCGCATGTGGAGCAAGACTTGTCGCGCACTACCGTGACGCTCAAACAGTCGGAAAACGGTTCGAATGACCTCCTGCACTCTTTGATCCGGATCCATAACCAGACCAGTGTCTCGCGGCCAAAGATACCCAACAGGAACAGGCATTCGCAGTTCACCGCGTCGAGCCTTGGCCCTCGCAGCATCAAGAAGCCGACGTCGGAGCACCGTGAGTTCGAACTCACTCATCGTTCCTTTCAGTCCGAGGAGCAGCCGATCGTTGGGCATCTTTGGATTATAAACCCCGTCGGCATCGATGACGCGGGCATCAACGAGCGCACATAGTTCCATCAAGTGATGCCAATCGCGTCCATTGCGAGCCAAACGCGAAGCTTCGAGGCAGAACACTGCGCCGACGATGCCTTCGCAAATTTGGCCCACCAAATTTCGAAAACCAGGGCGCTCTACGGTGCCGCTGGCAGAGACACCGAGATCGGCATCGATGACAGCAACGTCCTTAAAACCATAGCTTTTTGCCAAGTCGACCAGCTCGTACTGCCTACGTTGGCTCTCGAGATTTTCGCTGACCTGAATACTGGTTGATTGCCGCACATAGACGATTGCTCGACGTCGAACGACATCCGAGGGAAGTTCACGAGGCTTCATTGCGCACCTCCGCTCCTACTTTGAATCCGCTGGCCTCCAGCAAGAGCCTCGCCAGAACTTCGACCGTCATCTTTTGGTATGCGAAATCCAGATTTTCGATAGGGATCGTGGTGTTGAACAGCGGAAGCTGTGTTACTTTGTTCCCCGCATGATTCGCGGTGGGTTGATTCGGCATTGGAGTCCTCCTTCGGTGGATTCTTGCTCCCTGCCGTTCCCGGATCGAGTCTTACGGCCGACACCAGCTTCTCTAGCTCCAGCAACGCGACCAGCGAGGCCTGGCGCCTCCCTAGCTTCATCCCCTCGCAGGTCGCTACCTCGAACATCCAGCGCGGAATCACCACTCCAGAGTCGTCTGGAAGGAAGCAGACGTAAACTCTCTCTCCTCGCCGTACCTCCTCGTAGGCAACGTCAACTTCATTGCCGAACATTGGGTGCCACGGGTACGTGACACGTGCTCTAAATCCGATATGGGCACAATGGCCTTGGACCTGCTTCCGGAAGAAAGTCCTGGCTCTTTGCTGGCTCCAGGGGAGGCGCCGAGCGATTCGCCGACGTCCTTTCGGTTGTCTCCACCGCCGACGCAGCAGGCGTCGATTGTGGAAAATATCTTCCTAGCATCATCGCCAACATCGACACTTGGCCGAACCGGGATCTCGATCAGCTCTTGCCAGCTAACTGGCAAACCGCGTTCGAAGATTTCCTTCGTGAGAATAACCTTCAGAACTCCACACCTGCTGTACATTGAGCGCAGACCCCAAAGTTACACCATGAAGTGGGCCTGACCAGACGCCCCAAAATGAACAGTTACGTTGCTTTAAGTAGACGGTTTACAAATTTTATCCTTCCTCTTTCGCCTATTCCTATATCGACTACATCGTTTTTGATTACGTTGATGACGGTGGAGCTTGGTGGCTATGAAAGCCAGTATTACGTCGGCATCCTCGTCGTACTGGCTTTTGGTGGCCTCTTTATGCCTTGGCGTCTTAGTGCTACGGCGGCGTTCTGCGGGGCTTCTCTTTTTGCTTATGTCGGCATCAATTTAGTTCTTTTCGGTGTTTCGGTGAGTATGGCAGCACCTTGTTTCTTTCTCTTTGCGATCAGCGCTTTCATGTGCATTTCGACAGAGACGACTGACAGCCAGAGACGGCGCGATTTGATGCTTCGGATGGAACTTGAAAAGTTGGATGAGCTCAAAACTCACTTTTTTGCCAATGTTTCTCATGAGCTCAGGACTCCTCTGACGTTATCTCTGGGGCCTGTTGAGTCGATAGTGTATGGACCTAGCGCCAACGGAAGGCTGTTTGAGCTCCAACAAAAATCTGGCGGGCGACTGCTCACGGATATTCCAAAGCCAACATACGAGCAGGACTGGGTTCGACACAGCATTAATGTCATGCGAAACCACATTGCGAAAGGAGGCAAAATACGATTTGATCTGACTCACATGAAAGATATCTCGGGTATTCTTAATAAGACCGGCCCTTATCGAGCGAAAGTCACCTCATACGAACTGCGCTGGTTGCGTGATAATTGGTCGTCAGCGAGGGACAATGTCATATTCTATGATCATGGAATCGAGGTAAAACCGCCATGGTTATGATTGAGTTGAGAGCAGATAACTTGTCGTTAATTTTGGAGGGGCCCCATAGATGGTGCAAGGTATGTATCAGGCAAGACGGGACACAGCAAAGCCTAGGGGCTGGTTCCCTAGATAATATCGTCCCGAGATTGTGCTATGGGCTCGAGGAAAGAGGACTGCCTACAAGTGGCGAGATTGATGGCATACCAACAGAACATATACTTTCGCTGAGCGAGGAGCATCATACCTTCTACATGGGCTGGATGAACCAGCATACGAAGATGCTTTTCATCCAAGACTCTAACGGGCAGGTCAGGGCAAGAATTAGACTCAATGGTATTCAGAGAAAAGAATGGGCAGGTGAGTTAAGAAACGCGGACGTATCCAAGGGCCAATGGGCAAAAACCATGGAAATCTTCAAAAGCAGCCAAGCATGGATCCCCGGAGACAAAAACAAGGCCTGAAGATCGCATACCGACCCCCATACCCAATGAATGACTTCGCTGAAAACGATATTCGTCTTATTAAGAGACTTCGATACAATCCCGATAACAAACCCGCGTTTGAACATATTGCCCCTGGCGGAATGTTGCGGGTTTGATCTGACCTACATGAAGGACATCCAAGGCGTCCTCAAAAAAACAGGACCTCATCGAAACAGGATTACCTCATATGAACTCCGCTGGATACGGGACAACTGGCATTCGGTGAAGAACAACGTCGTATTTTACGACAACGGACTGGAGGTAAGACCACCATGGTTATGATTGAGCTACACGCGGACAACATAACGCTAACCTTGGAGGGACCTCGTGACTGGTGCAAGATATATCTCGTAGAAGAAGGGGTACGAGAAAAACTTGGTGCTAATTCTCTGGATGAGATCGTTCCTAGATTATGCTATGGGCTCGAGGAAAAAGGATTGCCTACAAGTGGCAAGGTTGATGGCATACCAACAGAACATATACTGTCACTATCTGAAGAACATGGCGCCTTCTACATAGGATGGATAAATCAGCATACGAAGATCCTGTTCATCCAAGACGTAAACGCACACCTCAGGACAAAAGTTAAACTCGACCCTGTACGCAGGAAAGAATGGGTAGATAAATTGAAAAACGCAGGCGTCTCTAAGGCTGAATGGGTCAGAACTATGGGAATATTCGAAAGCAGAAGGGCAAGGGCCACTGGAAGCAAAAACAAGGATTGAAGGCACTCGCGTATCGACCCCCACGGCCTCGCCGGCGCCCAGCTCCTCGACGGCATCAGAAACGTGGGCCGGGGCCTTTTTCCAGACCGCAGACTTCCTCGGAGGCGCCCTCGATGGCTCCATTCGCCCCATCCCCTCGGCCCTCAATACGGTTTTGTCAGCACGCATGGCATTGGCCAGATCATCGGCGCAACCGCCGGACTCGGAGGCGACGCTACCGCCATGGTCTTTGGCTAAACAATGGCCGGCGGCGGAGCAGTCCTTGCCGTATCCATCCTCGGCGTAGGCACACTCGCCCAAAGAACCTGCGCCGCTTCTCTAGTCGGAACTTTCGCAGTTTTTGCCTCGTCGAAGCCACCACAGGTGTGAAGCAAGCCTGGCAAACAGCGCGTATTCTTCCTATCGGTATGCTTGGCATGGTGCTTGCGTCCGTAATCCAAGACCGGGGGTATGGACGTGTACTTTCTGGCCCGACATCAAGGAGTAGCAACAATGACTGAAACTTACACTGACCGTTCAGGAACCTGTGGGTCGTTATATAGTTTGTTAGGGGAGTGGTATTTGGGAGAGCATGTTTTGAAGGTCATGGGTTCACCTTGGAGTCATCATATTCTCATCGCAGCTTTCATCTGTGGTTGTTCAGGAACGCAAGGCGAAAAGAAAGCGCCAGCCGACAACAGCAACATTCCGCCCGCAACCCCAATCGAAAAGAACACTCCAGAAGAGAACACGCCAGCGGGCACAACCGCGGATTCGCCAGTGGTTGATTCCAATCCTGAATCGGATTGCATCGACAAGGATGGAGATCTCGAGCTTTCGCTGGAGTGCGGCGGTGGAGATTGCTGCGACGATGGGACTGAGGACGAGCTTGGCTGCAGCGTCGGTACGGCGGCCGAAATTTATTCACGAGCCTCCGAAGCCTGGAAGGTTGAGACGATACCTATGGCTGGACGCAGGGTCTCGTCGGCGGTCAGCTCCGATGGACTGGTCCATGTTTTTGCAACCGGGGGCGAGGGGTTGCTCCATACCACCAACGAGTCGAATGTTTGGGCTGAGCCAAAACGGATCGCACGAGAGACGAGTGGAGTGCGTACGGCGGTCGGACCCGATGGCACTGTTTACGTAGCCTACGGAACAAACAGCGCGTTCAGCCAGTCGTTTCTCAGGGTTTTAAAGCGCCCGCCCGGTGGCGTCTTCGAAACCATCTTGTCGGAAGGCAGCGGACACTACGTGTGGCTCGGCGTTGACGGCGCCGGTCGAGCCCATGTACTGAACGCCACCCGCATCGGCCGAGTCACGCCGAGCGGATTCACCCAATGGCGGCCGGACGAGGTCACGTACCGCGTGTATCACCCTGATGACGGCTGGGGGGTGGCTCAGAGTGTTCCGGGGGGCAGCGACAAGAAAACACCTCGGTTCGCCGTGAGCATTGATGGGAGCGCGTTCATAGGCATGTCCGACACACTCGATCCATTCCGTATCCAACGCTACACAAACGAAGGAAGCGATGTATTGGTACCGCCCAATGCGAGCACTTTGCCGGACGCAATGCTCGCCGGTGAACAGCTTCACTTGGTGTGGTCGACCGAGCAGCGGTATGACTTTTTGCAAGCTGGCGTATTTTCTACCCAATCGCTGAAAACGATGCCTCGCGGGACCATGACCCTTGATTCCTCAGATCAGCTTTGGCGGTGTCATGCCATGGACGGTCAGTATGTCATTGCTCGCCTGGTCGACGGTATGATCGAGCCCGTGCAATCCACCGAACATACCGGCTGTGAGGTCTTGTTCGACGAACTCGAAAATCCCCATGTCTTCTGGTCGAAGCGTGCGCCCGATGGAGAATGGTATGTTCAGCATGCGCGGCGTTCGCCGAGCCCCAACCTCGACCGAAACTGTGACGGCGTCGACTGATCCGGCCCCGAGAAGCCAAAGGGCGCGTGCACGAAAGTACGCGGGCCGGCACCTCAGGGTCTCATACCGCATAGTGCCTAGATCCGGACTTGTGCGATTCTGTTTCATCCGAAAGGAGCGCTCTATACAGGTAAGGGCGGGAGCCGGTTCGGAGGAATGCCAAGCTCCCAGAAGCATGAGGGCAAATCCCCAAAGCGGAGACAGAAAGCGGTCTTAACATTTGTTCACAATTTGCAGGACTTCTTCGAACGAAAGAAACCAGAACGCAAAAGCCCAAATGTATTCATGGACAAATCAAGAGACGGTCACCACGCGGGTGGATGGCCGGCAAGGAGTCACACCATGAATCGCGAACCCCAAAACCCCCAACCCCATCCGAGCCCCGAAGACACCGATCTTCAGGCCAGCGATAAGCGCAAAAGGAAAAAGAAGTGGAAAAAGTGGCCACTCTTTCCCATTGGTTTGGGCATAGGCTTGTTGGCACTCTCCGGCGCAGCCATGGCCGGGAAGAGGCCCGGTCATCACCATGGCCGAATGCTCGGAATGCACGTTCTTCGTGTGTTTCACAGCATCGACCTCAATGAAGAACAGGAGCTGAAACTGGTCCGCATTCGGCGGGGACTTCGCCAGGAGGCAAAAAAGGCACGCCAGTCATTTCGCACCCAGATGCCAGACATCGTGGATGAGCTCCAAAAACCGGAACCAAACGCAGCCCAGATCCACAGTTTCGCAGACCAAATGTTCGACCAATTTCGTCAAGCCGCCCACAAAACCATCGACCAGATCCTCGAACTTTCTCGCACCCTCACGCCCGAACAACGGGCAACGCTCAAGCAGAAGACCGAGAAAATACAAAAGCGCATGAGAAATCGAGAAAGACATTTGGACTTTTTCGATGAATAGATGACAAGAGCCATCACGGCAGGTAGACGAGCATGAGCGTCCGCAACATCCTTATCATCGATGACGACGAGCGGTTGCGCGAACTCTTGGCAGAATATCTGACCCAGCGCGGATTTTCCGTCCGTCAGGCGGTAGACGGTGAAGCGGGCGCTCGTGCAGTCAAAGGCGAATCCTTCGACTTGGTGGTCCTCGACATCATGCTCCCTGGTCAAGACGGTTTTGAAACCTGCCGTGAAATTCGTAAATCCTCCGAAGTTCCCATCATCATGCTGACGGCCCGAGGGGAAGAACTCGACCGGATTGTAGGGCTTGAGCTCGGTGCCGATGACTACATGCCCAAGCCTTTCAATCCGCGAGAGCTCCTAGCCCGAATCCAAGCCATCCTGCGCCGAACGCAGGCGCGTTCGCTCAAGAATCCCACCATTTCTGCGGGTCCGCTCCGGGTGGATATCGACAAGCGCGTGGTCACGCTCAACGATGAGATCATTGACCTCACGACCACTGAGTTTGAGATTTTGCGAATCCTCGTCGCCAATGCTGGACGCGTCATTCCACGAGAACGTCTGATGGAGCTGGCAAGAGGGGACGAATTTGCCACCTTTGAACGTTCGGTGGATGTCCATATCAGTCGCATTCGGAAAAAACTCGGAGACGATTCCAAAAAGCCCCGTTTTGTCAAAACCGTTCGCAGCATCGGCTACCTGATGCCCCAAGACCCTCAATGAGCACCCGCGTTCATCTCAGCTTGCTCCTAGGGTTGGTGGTGGTAGCGACCCTGTTCATCGTTTGGATCTCCATGCGCCACGCGGTGTTCGGACCCTTCTCGCGGAAACTGGTCAAGGCCCAAGTCGATCAAGTCGTCTTCGTCGCCGACGAAATCGAGCAGGGCGTCGAGCCCCAAGCCCTCGCCCGAAAGCTGGGCCTCCGGGTCCGCTTTCGCCGGGAACTCCCCAAAAGAGTACAGCGAATGTTGAAACGCGGGTATGGACGGTGCCGCCCGAAACCCCACCCCCGAAGAAAATTGGTCGTGTGCCGAGGTCCACATCCAGCGTTCTTTGCGCGGTTGCCCACCGGGTGGCTGTCCGTTCGTCGCGAACACGACTTCGGCGGCCCCGAACGAAGAATTATCCCTATTCTTGTGCTTATAGCAGCGGTGGTCACCGGATTTTCGATGTGGATCGCGGGAAGAATCACCCGACCCCTTCGAGCGTCAGAAAAGGCCATGGGCCGAATCGCTCAGGGTGACTTGAGTCATCGTCTACCCCTCGAAGGCAACCGCGAGTTCGTAGAACTCGCCCGTGTTTTTAACCATATGGCCGACCGACTTGAGCGGGCCCTGCGCGCCGAACGGGAACTGATGGCGGGCATTTCGCACGAGCTGCGAACACCACTGGCCAGACTTCGGCTCGAAATCGAACTTCTCCGTGATGAACAAGTGCCCCCTAAACGGCTGGACGCCATGGAGGCCGATCTCAGAGAGCTGGATGATCTGATAGCGGAACTCCTCGAGATATCAAAACTGTCCTTGGGCCAAAACAAACCAAGCTTGGCGCCCGTCGACCTTTGGGATGTCGCGAGCGAAGCGGTCGAACGCGAAACGCTACCGAAACACGAAGTCAAAATCACCGGCGCTCCCAGCATCATCGACGGGGACCAAAGGCGCCTCGTGAGGGCCCTCGCCAACCTCGTCCAAAACGCGGGCAAGTATGCGCCACCCGGAACGGCGGTAGAAGTCGAAGTAGGACCCGGAAGGCTGACCGTCAAAGACCGAGGCCCGGGCGTGGCGCCAGGAGAACTGACAAAGCTCTTCGAACCCTTCTATCGAGGCGCACGTGGCCGCGCCAGCCCCAGCACCGGAATAGGTTTGGGACTGATGATCGCGCGTCAGGTTGCTCTGATTCACGGAGGAACGGTGGTTGCTGAAAACCGCGACGGCGGGGGGCTCATCATGACGATGACACTGCCTACCCCGGATAAGCCATTGAAACCGACCTAAACAGAAACACACAAGTCCGGGTCCAGCCACCATGCGGCATCGGACCCTGCGGCGCCCGCTCACGTACTTCCGGGTTTGAGCCCCCGGCTAGCGCGATGCTCGGCCCTTTTTCTCGCGCTCAAGCTGCTCTTTGTAGGCGACCGAATATCGGGTCCAGGGGCGCGCTTCCAAACGACGTCGCTCGATGGGCTCACCCGTTCCTTCACAAGTTCCGTACGTTCCTTCGTCGAACTTGAGAATCGCAGCGTCGATTTCCCGAAGGAGTTTCACTTCTTTATCCAAAAGCCGCATATTGAACGCTTCTTCGGTGGCCCGATTGGCCTGATCCATTTCTTCAATGAGATCGTTTTCATCAACACGGGCGGTGTTCGCGCGATCGCGGATACGGGCACCCACCTCCTCACGCAACTCTTCTAGGCGCTTTTTGAACTTCTCCAATTCTCGCTTGTTCAAAGGTTTCTGCGTCTGACGTGCTCGTGGCATTCGTGTCGTTCCTCTCGGGATCCCAGGCCTTTGGGCCGCGGGGAAGCCTACTTCGATACCACCAAAAAGATGGTGATTCCAGCCCGTGGAGAAAAACAGCGACAACCGGCGGACTATTCCCGCGCAATGTCCGGGGGAAGAACCCTATTCTCTTCCGCTTCATCGGAACCCGCGATGCGGCCGCATAAGCCGGGGCTGGGGTACCCAGCGGTGCGTGCTCAGCGCACATAAGTGCGCGAAGTTGTATGGACCTCACCCACTCCAAACCACTTTTACCGACCTCAAACACCCGGCGACGACGTGGATCCCACGGACCCGTTGATCGCATCGGTCCTCGTTGCGCGTAAGCCGAGGGCCACGGGTGGGCCGAAGTCTTAGCAAAAGTCACGATAATCGACGTTCGGAAAAATCGGGCTTTTGGCCTCAAGCGCGTCGAGCAAAACCTCGTCAACAGTGCCATTCAGCAGGGATGGCCTCAGGGCATCGATGTTGCCAAGATGCGTACGGAGCCGAGACTCCGCGTAGGCCGCGGTGGTGTCCATGGCCATCATAAACGGCCAATCGCTCGCGCTCGCCAAGAAAAGTTCCCGGACCATTTGGTTCAACACCCGCCGCGTCGACCCGAGGGCCCCGGGCCTTTGCTCCAGGTCGCGCTGGAAGCGCGCAGATTGCGCGTGAAGCCGTGGCCATATCCAATCGTTCTTGGGGTTGCACCAAACTTCACCGTAGCCGCCCCGACCCCAGGAACTGGGTGCGGGAACCGCCTGCTGGAAAGCCATGCCCGTGGAAATCACATCATGCGGCGTACAAAGCTCGAGCCCGGGGGTGCTCAATACCTGCTCCACCAAGAAACCGAGAAATTCAGGCCCCTCGTACCACCAGTGGCCGAACAGTTCTGCGTCGTAAGGTGCAACCACCACCGGAGATCGACCATAAAGGGCGGCGGCCTTACGGACCTCCGCCAACCGACTGGACACAAAGTGCGCGGCGTCGGTCGCCGCCTGAGCCACAGCGCGCGTGCGCACATAGAGTGCCTTTTGGTCCAGGGGCACATCCTTCCCAGTCACCGCGTGAAACTTGAGACCCGTATCACGACCCTCGCCGTGATCATGCCCGAGGTCTCGGTAGAACTCTCGATAGGGAGCAGCCCCCGGGTATCCTGATTCCTTGCTCCACACCTGAACTGAAGATGCGCGATCCCTCGGGAAGGCCAAGACCCCACTCGGACAAACAATCGGTGCGTAGGTGCCGACCGCCGCCGGCGGATCTGCGTGTGTCACCGCATGACTGTCGACAAAAAAGTAACACAGGTTTTCGTCCGCAAGAATCTGGTCCACGCCAGGCGAGTACCCACACTCCGGGAGCCAAATGCCTGGGGGATGACGACCAAAGTGTTGCTGATACGATCGTACCCCCATACGAACCTGTGCGCGGACAAAAGCCGGATCGTGATTCCAGTAAGGCAAGAACGCATGGGTGGCCGCTGAAGTCACAATTTCCAGTAGCCCTTCATCCTGGTAGCGTCGAAAAGCACCGATCAAGTTTCCTTGATAGGCGTGCTCAAAGTCGTGGATAGCCTGCAACAGTCGCTCGCGGTACATCTCGGCAATTTGGCGAAACTGATCGCTCGCCGTGGCCGATTTCGCTTCAGCATCCGCGCGCTCGGCGAGGCTCTTGACGCGCTTGATGTACCGCTTCATCAGAAGCTCATCAGAGAGCATGGCGCACAACGTCGGAGTAATAGACATCGTCAAGCGCACTGGAAGGCCCCCGAGATGCCAACCGCGAAGAAGGTTGAGACACGGCAAGTACGTTTCAGTGATAGCCTCGTACAACCAATCTTCCTCGAGGAAAGAGGGGTGCTCTGGGTGGCGCACGAAGGGCAAATGCGCGTGAAGAAACAAGACGAGCCGGCCGGAATGATCGCTTGGACTCATAGAGTTGTTTACAAAACGCCGGACAACCGGAACTCAGACTCCGTCTCGGACTACTGAGAAAGCATCAAATCGCTCGACGAGCCCAAAGAGCGATCACCCATCAACCCCCGCGAGCGCGACATCAAGTCGCTCGAAGAACCTAAGGCCTCATCGGTCAGCCGCGCTTGCGAACCCGATGTCAAATCGCTCGACAACCCCAAAGAGCTACCGCCCGAAAGCTCGTTCGTGTCTGGAGCCTCTTCCGGAAAAAACGCGTCCAGACGCCCTCGGTAGGGCACACGCATCTCACGAAGACTCGACACCGTACGGGTGAGCGAACCGCGCTGGGGCCGAACCCGCGCCTCAGCGATTGAAGACAAGAAGTCCGCCTGGGGCGACACATCAACGAAGGAGGCCGGTTGCGGCTGGGGGCGTTCTTTGGGAGGCAGGCGCATGACCAGCGACTGACCATACTCGTGCCCCGCAAGTTCGCCCACCGCCATGATCCGAGCCACATAGAGCCTACTCGACCCCGGCAAAGCCACGTGACGGCGCCCAAATCCGGCCGGGACTTCAAGAGAGAAAACTGTCTTTCGGGTTTCAGTATCTTCGATCACCAGGCGGGCCCGGCTGGCGTCGACAGCCGGCAAATTCCAATACACAAAAGCCCACTCGGGGTCGCGGGCCAACAGGACGACCCGCCCCTCGGGAGGCGCTGCGACCAAGTCAGGCGGCGCACTTGCAAGAACGTCTTCAACCCTCGGGCCCGACCCTCGATCGTGGGGGCCAAGAATATCCCGGTCATGACGCCGGGTCGACGCCTTCGCCGCCCGCGTCTTGGGCTCCGAAGGGGCCGCCGGACGAAAAGCTTTCGCGGGTTTCGGCCCGGCACCCGAAGTCCGAGCCGCTGGGCGATCTACGGGGCCGGCTGAGCGGCCCGCCACGGCCGGGTCTTGGGAATCTCTGGCGCGACCGGGACTTGCCTTGGCCTCAAGCAGAGGAGGCGCCCCAAACCCGCCCGCCGCCTCCCCCTTCAGGGGGAGGGTCCGAACGGGCCGTCCAGACAGCGTGCGAACCAGGCGGTCGGTGAGTCGAACCCGAAATTCGCGCGCCCGCCGCCGCAGCCGGCTGGGCACACTCAGCTGCGATTCTTTGGCACCACTCTCCTTGTCATCTCCAGACGCCATAGCCGTGCTCCCCAAGGGACCCTAGCACGAACGCCGATCACGAGCGATTCCAACAACCCACGAGAAAAGGGGTGACATTCCCTTATTTGAAAACCAGCCGACGGGACACGACGGGACAAACGGGTCTCAGAATCGACGTCGTTCGCCAGAACCATGCCTCGGCGCACGGGCATGCATCCGATGGAACCACTCGGTTGGCGTGCGCCGTTGATCCAGGGGTGGCGGAATGGACTTCGGCCCGGCTCTATCAGGCCGAATCAGCGTTGGTTTGGGCTCGGGGGCTCAAGGGACAAAATCCTGGACCTTGTGGCCGTCGAGGGCGGTCTTCAAAGAACGGTTCATTCTACGAATCGAAAACTCTGCGCTCAGCTCATCAAGCGCCTCGGTGCGCTGTTGAATCAGCTGATGGTTGGTCCCCCCCATAGCCTCTCGAAGCGCCTTCATATGTTCCTCAAAGGACCTTTTTTCCGATGACGTCAACAGGGCCGCGTCTTCTTCCATGGCCTTATCCAGGGCCCGAAGGATGCGTTCGCCCTCTACCGACGCCTCGCGCAAAAGCCGCTCATCCACGTCACTTTGGGCGTGCTCCAGGGAGGCCAAGATCATTTGCTCGATGGTCTCATCATCAAGGCCGTATGAAGGCTTGACTTGAATCGAAGCACGTTCCTTGGTCGAGGCCTCGGTCGCCAAAACATGGAGTATCCCGTCGGCGTCCACCGAAAAATGGACCTTGACCTTCGCCATGCCGGCCGCAAGCGGGGGGAGACCGCTCAACTTGAAACGCGCGAGCGATCGACAATCATCGACAAGTTCGCGCTCCCCCTGGACCACGTGGATATCGACACCGGTCTGCCCATCTGCGTACGTCGTAAACTCCTGCTCGCGAGAAGCAGGAATGGTCTGATTCCGGTGCAGAATCTTCTCAACAACGCCCCCCATCATTTCGATGCCAAGCGAAAGCGGAAGCACATCCAACAAAAGAACGTCGTCACGCGGCCCAGCGCCACCGAGTAAATCAGCCTGCACCGCTGCGCCCAACGCCACCACCCGATCTGGGTCGAGATCACAAAGGGGCGCTTGCCCAAATGTCTGGGCCACAAAATCGCGAACAAAGGGAACCCTGGTCGCCCCCCCCACGAGCACAACGCCATCCAGTTCTGAACCTTCAACCCCCACATCTTTCAAAACCCGCCGGATCGGGCCAAGGCATCGGTCAAGAACAGGCTTGATGAGCGCATTCAAAAGGGCACGAGAAATCGACACACTTTTTCCCAGCGCAGAAAACGTGGTTTGGTCGTCTTCGGTCAGCCGTTCTTTCACCTGCCGCGCTTCTGCAAGAACCTGCGCCGCATCCTCGGGTGACAGCCCGTCTGGATCGAGGCCGGCCGCATCCATAAAGTGCTCGGCCACGGCGTGATCAAAATCATCACCCCCAAGACGGGTCTCGCCGCCGGTCGCAAGGACGTGAAAAACACCACCGTCAAGCTTGAGGACCGACAGATCAAAAGTGCCGCCCCCCAGATCAAACACGGCAAAAAGCCCTTCTTTTTTGCGGTCCAACCCATACGCCAGTGCGGCTGCAGTGGGCTCATTCAACAAGCGGAGCACCGAGAGCCCCGCCAAACGCGCCGCGTCTTTGGTCGCTTGCCGCTGGGCGTCGTCGAAGTACGCGGGCACCGTAATCACCACGCCATCGAGCCCACCACCAAGCTGCTCTTCAGCGCGGGCCTTCAATACCTTGAGAATCTCGCTAGAGACCTCAAGGGGCGTCACGCTCCGATCTTCGGATAGCCCAAAACGAACCACCGTGCCTTCCTCGCCGTGAAACACGTGGGGATTGAGTCCTGGGCTGGCTTGAGCCTCCGCCTGCGCCCTTCCCATGAAACGCTTGGCCGATTGGATCACCCGACCGTTGTCCGACCCAATCCGCGCCATGGCCGAAAGTCCAACCTCGAGTGCACCCTCTTCACCGTACCAGACGACCGAGGGTACCGAGGCACCCCCCTGTTCATCTTGAAGAACCACGGGACCACCGTCCTGAACCGTTGCCACCAGCGAAAATGTGGTCCCGAGATCGATGCCCACCACCCGCCCTCGGCACTTGTCTTTGGCCTCACCGCCAATTTGTAACAGCCCCATCAGACCATCTCCTCAAGTCTTTGCTGAATCCCAGACAGCACTCGCTTTTGGTAGCGAAGCTCCTCTAACGCGGCCACCGCCTCTTTTTGGGTGCCTATCCGCTCGTCGAAATAGTTTGATATCCATTTCCGCAGGGCATCACAACGGCTTTCGGCCTCAGACGCCATCGCTTGAAGTGGCTCACGGTCCGACAGGCCTTCGATTTTTTCCTGGAGCGACATCATCTCCATCAAAAAAGTGGGGTCTTGAGATCGCGAGCCCTGGTCCGCAACATCGACGCCTTCGAGCTCCATGAGGTACTCCAAGCGGCCATCGGGATCCTTCAGCCGCCGGTACGCGTCGTTCAGAAGAGCCGTGTGCTCAAGCGCCAAGCGCCGTTCAACTGCGGACAAACGACGGTAACGATCCGGATGAAGCAGCTTAGAACGCTCTCGAAACTGCCGCTCGATGGCCTGAGGATCAACCTTCGCGCATCGCTCAAGGCCGATGGCGTCGAAGAGATTTTTCGTGGTGCCGAGAGGCTGAATTTTCTTGCACAAAGGGCAAAACACCGCATCTCGGCGCTCCCCACCGCATGACCAGCAATCCGCCATTACCCTTCACTCCACCACCAACGCCGGCCTATTGGGACGGGTAGAGATTCATCCGGGCGAGAAACTTTCGCCACACCCACAGCTTTTGCCCGCTTTCGGATTGATGAACTTAAACCCGGACTCCATCAGCCCCGTCACGTAGTCGAGTACGGAGCCCTGCAAAAATAAAAGGCTCTTGGGATCGACAAACACTTGAACGCCGTGCGCCTCAATCACGTGATCGGTCTTCCGAGGCGCATTGTCGGCATCCAGAAAGTACGAAAGTCCACTGCAGCCGCCCCCACGAACACCGATCCTCAAACCCGAACCCGGGGCCGCATCGTGGTCCACCAAGTATTTGGCGATGGCCTTCGCCGCCCTTTCGGTCACCTGTACCGAACCGGTGGCTTTGGGTGTTTGGTCGAGAACATTGAGCGCGTTTTTCATCAAAACATCATTCCTGAGCGGCGGCTCTTCGCTCTTCTTTTTTCTTTCGCCAATCCGCCACCGCCGCTTTGATGGCATCTTCGGCCAGTACCGAACAGTGGACTTTGACCGGGGGCAACGAAAGCTCTTCGACAATGTCCTGGTTTTTCAAGGACTCGGCGAACTCGATGTTCTTGCCTCGGACCCATTCCGTCACCAAAGACGACGACGCAATAGCCGAACCACAACCAAACGTCTTAAACTTCGCGTCTTCAATCACGCCTTCGTCACTCACTTTGATCTGAAGACGCATCACGTCACCACAGGCGGGCGCACCCACAAGACCGGTTCCCACGTTTTGATCTTCTTTATCCAACGACCCAACATTCCGTGGGTTCTCGTAGTGGTCGATGATCTTGTCATTATAAGCCATACCTAACCTCTTAAACCTATTGCTATTCGCCAAACCATCAATGGGCTGCCCATTCAATGCTGTTCAGATCAATGCCTTCTTTCGCCATTTCATAAAGAGGTGACATTTCTCTTAGTTTTTTTACTTTTCGAATGACCAAGTCGGCGACATAGTCAACTTCTTCTTCCGTCGTGAAACGCCCCAATCCAAAGCGGATTGAGCTGTGGGCAAGATCGTCACCTACCCCAAGCGCACGAAGAACATAAGAAGGCTCGAGCGATGCCGAAGTACACGCACTGCCCGAAGACACGGCAACGTCCTTGATGGCCATCATGAGCGCTTCGCCTTCCACGTACGCAAACGAAATATTCACGTTTCCGGGAAGTCGATGTTCTTCATCACCGTTCACATAGATCTCGTCGAGCTCTTGCCGTAACTTGCCCAAGAAGCGCTGCCTGAGCTCGGTCAAACGCTCGGCTTCGGTCTTCATCTCTTCTAGGCACAAGGCGGCCGCCTTCCCGCACCCTACGATACCGGCAACGTTTAACGTGCCACTACGCATGCCCCGCTCATGCCCTCCGCCATCCACAAGCGCTTCAAGGCGAACCCGAGGACGCCGCCGTCGGACATAAATGGCACCGACCCCCTTTGGGCCGTACATTTTGTGCGCCGATAGGGACATCAGGTCGATATTCATATCCTGGACATCGATCGGCACTTTCCCGACCGCTTGCACCGCATCGGTATGAAACAGGATCTTCCGTTCATGGCAAAGCGCGCCGATTTCTTTGATCGGCTGCAACACACCGATCTCATTGTTGCCAAACATCACCGAAACCAAAATGGTCCGGTCAGTCAGCGCTTGCTCCAAGGTTTCGAGATCCACCAACCCGTTTTTGTTAACGGGCAGATAGGTCACCCGAAATCCTTCTTTTTCGAGACGTTTTGCGCTGTCTAAGATCGCTTTGTGTTCCGTTTTGACGGTCACGATGTGATCGCCGCGGTCCTTAAAGAACGTAAACGCACCCTGCTCTCGCACCGCGTCGAGATCAATCGCACCAAAACGGGAAGGAAGCTTCAAAGCAGCGTCGGAAGCACCATCTTTTTGTGCTTGCGCAATCGCATCGACCAAAACCTTGTCGGCATCGGTCATGCCGTACATATGGGCGACGCCCTTGAGCGCAAGATTGTTGGACTCGGTGGCTCCAGACGTCCAAATGATTTCCTTCGGGTCCGCACCTACGAGCGCTGCTACCTGGCGACGTGCATGCTCAACCGCTTCCTCAGAATCCCACCCAAACGGGTGAGAGCGCGAAGCCGCATTCCCAAACTTTTCGTTCAAAAACGGCGTCATCGCCGAGACCACCCGAGGGTCGATGGGTGTGGTCGCGTTGTAGTCCATGTAAATGGGCAGCTTTGGACTCATGTCGGGCCCCCTTCGCCTCTGTGAATCCCCGTGATGAGGGTCGGAGGCTTAACCAAGTGATCGTGATCGCAGTTTGCACAAGACGCAAACAGCGTCGCCGGATCACAGGAGTTGCAGGTTTCTAGATAAGCGAGGCTCTCTTCCAACTCGAGCGCCAAAACACCGAGCGCTTTGATCTCCGTACGAATGTCCTCGAGTTTCTTGCGATAGACGTCGCGGACCCGCGTACTCGCTTCCGGTCCGGCAACCTCATGAACTTGCGACAAAAGCTCGCTGATCTCGTTCAGAGAAAACCCTAAGGTCTGCAGCTTGTCGATCCACGCCAGTCGCACCAGTGCGTCGCCACTGTAAAGCCGATGCCCCCCAGCCGTCCGATACGCCCCGAGCAATCCCATTTCCTCGTACAAACGCAGGGCACGGGTGCTCTTCTTGGCCAGTCGAGCCAGGTCACCAATTTTGAGGCGTTGACCCTTGGCATGGTCAATGGAATGAACGTTTTCCATCTGGTCTCACAAACCTCACGTTAGGGAGAGGTTTACTTCCACCAAGCTAGCCCTAGTTAACGTGCACGTCAATTTTAAAAAATCCCGGACGAGAATCAATTTGTTCAGGCTGGGGCTCACAGTCACCACCTAAGTGAGATATAGGGAAAACAGCAGGGCCGTTAAGCGGGTGCCGACGATGAAGCAAGCGATTCAGAGCACGACTCTGCTTGCAAAGACGGAAGACCGTCGGTCGAAGCGAGAAGCCGACGCGTGATGATACTGGATAGGTCCTTTTCGATGTGGAATTTCTCTTCTTCTAACAAATGCATTGAACGTAACGTGGCCAGAAAAATAGAGCTGTATATATGCACGTGGTTTGGTCGCATTGCGCTCGCTATAGCACTCATAAACGGTGGTCATAGCGTGGCCCTTAAGCTCACGGGCAAGAGAGCAGAAGGAAAATTCGTCCGCACTACGAATGCATTTCTTGCTTCAAACAGCGGGGCATCCGAGCCGTGGGATCGAATCAATGTCGTTGTCGATCTCGGGCGGCCTACGGGTACTTTTACTCTCTATGCTACGACGCTGAGCTACACCGCTCAGCGTTATCACGCTGGAGATGCAGTTCCTATTTTGTTTTGGAATAATGCATTGTCCTTCGCAAAAGTGGACGAATTTTGGCCGCTATGGGGATCATCGAGCTGTTGGTTGCTCCTGAGCGTTCCTTTGCTTTGGAGGCGGAGGCTATTGATGAGACAGCGTACCCGTGTGTCCTCATGAGGGTGAATAGCCCACGGTCGATAACCTGTCGATCGTGGCTGGAATGAGCCTTTGTGAGCCCCGAAAATCCGGCTTAGGCTGATTTGAGCTCCTTCAGCAACTTCACCGTCTTCCTCTCAATCAGTTCGCCGGTCGCATACTGATGAACAATGCTTCCTATCAGCGTCTGATAAGGAATACCCATGCGCTGTGCTTCGCTCTTGATGGCGGCCAAATCTGAGCCCTCGAGGCGTAGGCTTATCGCCACCTTGGTCGCTTGCTTATCCACCTTGACTGCGCCAGACCGCTTTCTCAAGGATTTGAGATCATATTCCTTCTTCATATTGAGACCTCTCGCTTTTGGTGGCTCTGCGCGCAGAAATTAATCGGATCACGTCTCCGTCCCTCTCACAAAACGCGACAAGCAAAAGCCTACTCGCTGCAGAGTAGCCAATGCGGATGTACCGATCCTCGTTCTCGCTGTGTTCAGGATCAAAGAACTCATTGGCGCCTTCGTCCGCCCAAATACTTTGAGCCTCTTCGAACCAAACTCGGTGCTTGTAATAATTCGCGTGGTTCTTGTCTTCGTCCCACTCGAACAGCATCTCTAGAACATAATGCATTGTATATACATTATCAACTCATTTTTCGGTTCGAGCCGGGGCTGGCCTTCGCCGTTTATTTGCTTCTTGTTACGATCTGGAGATTAGAAAGCAGGATTTCGATAGCAATGAGAATTTGGTTAACGGCGCACCCGGCTGTCATATCTCCAGGAAGATTTGGCAATGAAATGCGCGCCGCGAATAATGGCAAATTTCGGCGGAGCTCGTCGGGTGTCACCGGCAAAATCAGCGGGGCAACGTAGTCGAGCGCGCCAAAAAGGCGGTGACGGCGTCGACGATTCGTTCCGCGGTCTTTCCGTCCCAGAGCGCGGGCACCCGGCCCGTTTTTCCCCGCCCGTCCAGGATATCCTGGGCGAGCGCACGAATGGCGACATCGTCGCTCCCCACGACCGTATTGGTACCCTCGGCCACGGTCACCGGACGCTCGGTGTTCTCCCGGAGCGTAATGCAGGGTATCCCGAGTGCGGTGGTTTCCTCCTGAAGCCCTCCGGAATCGGTCAGAACAAACTTGGCCCGAGTGGTGAGGGACATGAACTCCAGATACCCGAGCGGGTCAATCAGGTGGATGCGGGATGAGGACTGGTAGCGAGAAAGCAGGCCGAACGTCTCCATTCTTTTGCGGGTGCGCGGGTGAACGGGAAAAACGACGGGGATCTTCTCTTGTAGGTCGAAGATCGCGCCGGAAAGGCGTTCAAGGACCGTCTGGTCATCCACATTGGCGGGTCGATGCATGGTCAAAACGGCGTACGAGCCCGCCGCAAGCCCCAGCCCGGAAGGAACATCCAAAGCCTCCGCCTTAGGCAGATTGCTCTTGAGGGTATCGATCATGACATTGCCAACCCGGACGATCCGTTCTGGGTGACGCCCCTCACGCAACAGATTCTCATCCGCGTCTCCAGATGGCGTCAGCAGCAAATCAGAAAGCACATCGGTCACACACCGATTGACCTCTTCGGGCATGGCCCAATCACGGCTCCGAAGCCCCGCTTCTGTATGGGCGACTGGAATATGCAGCTTGGCCGCCACGAGCGCCGCCGCCATCGTAGAGTTGACGTCTCCGACGACGTTGACCAACGCCGGCGCTTTGTCGGCAAACACTTTCTCCAGTCCGATCATCACCTGGGCGGTCTGGACCGCATGAGAGGCGGAGCCGATATCGAGGTAAACCGAAGGCTTAGGCATCCCGAGGTCGTCAAAAAACACTTTGGACATCATGTCGTCATAGTGCTGGCCGGTATGAATGATCTCATGGTCATGCCCCCGGCGTACAAACGCCTGGTGGATGGGGGCCGCCTTCATGAAATTGGGACGAGCGCCGACAACGGTGAGAACTGGACCTGACATGCCGACACCCTACAGAAGGAAAGAGCCCCAGAGCCACTTAAAAGCCGCCAGCGCATCAGGGCCCCCAAGCCCGTCAGCCCATCAGGGCTTCCGCGTGCCCTCCCAAAAACCCCTCTCATCGACTGCCGGGGCACAGCCTGCCCCTTGGCGATGGACGCGGCAGACTGATACACCCGCGTGAATCTCATGACTGATGACGCGATTCCTCCTCAAGAAACCACTCAAATTCGGCGAGCGGTGGTCGATATTGCGATGGACGCGGGGCGGCAGATTCTGAGCGTCTACCAGTCTGGATCATTCGCCACCCAAACCAAATCGGATGGTTCTTTCGTGACCCGGGCAGATCTGCTGGCCAACGAAAGCATTCTGAAGGCGCTCCGGGAACGTTTCTCGTACCCCGTCATTTCCGAGGAGCTGGCTCAAGAAGACTACGAGACGCGGAAGGATTGGGACCGGTTCTGGCTCGTCGACCCCCTGGATGGGACCCGAGATTTTGTGGAGCGGACTGGAGATTTCTCGGTTTTGATCGCGCTTATCGAAAACCGGCGCCCCATCGTCGGCGTCATTTTTGCCCCCGTCCGCGACGAAGCCTGGTCAGCAGCGCGGCAAGCAGGTTGTTTTCACCAAAAAGCAGGCTCAACCGAAGTGCGCATCCAAAATCGCCGAGACAAAGGCCCCCGCACTGGCCTCGTAAGCCGCTTTCGTCCAAACCAAAAGACCCAGGCCTTCTACGAGGGGTACCAGATCGAGGACTTCAATCGAGTCGGCTCAGCGATCAAATTCGGCCACATGGCTTGTGGCGCCGCGGACCTCTTTGTTCGGCTCAACCCCAGCTGGGAATGGGATATCGCGGCGGGGGACATCATTGCCGAAGAAGCGGGTTGCCCATTGGTTCCCCTCGAAGAAGGTGAGAGCAGGCTCCTTTACAATCAGCCCACGCTCAAGGTGCCGCCATTTTTGAGCGCGTCCGAAAGAGTACGCAAACCGGGTGTATCATCCGTACCTCCGTCCTAGGTTCCCGTCACGTCACAGGTGTTACGGGGCGTATTTGGCCCTAAGGCCTTAATATTCAACCGATTTTGGCTCATAGGGACTTGATTTTTGTGACTTCCTTGGAGGTGACACCAGGGCTTCGAAGACCGGTTTCCTGAGGCAAATGGCGCTTCTCGCGTTGGCACGCGAGTTGAATATGTCTTCAGGCACAACCATCAACCCTTCAACACTCTTAAAGGAATCAAGTCATGATCAATCTTCCAAGCGCACTCGTCGGCAACACCCTCGGAACCCAGGTCAACGATCTTCTGGGAAGCCTCGGCATTCAGGGGGGGCTGATCGGCGCCCAAGTGGATGCGCTCGCGGGCAACCCCCTTGGCGTCCTTCGGAACCTCCAAGACGGGTACACCGAGGCCGCAACCGGCCGCGCGACCAACAAATGGCAGCGACAAAGAAATGAACGTCCTTTTGGACCTTTTGGACTGGTGCCGCGGCCTGGTGCTGCGCTCCGTCGATTGGCCCCGTTCGCCCGTGGCTACAAGCGAATGGATTTGGCGCCTGGCGCAAAGACCGGTCTTGCTGGGCTTTTTGATCCCCGACGTCGTGGGGCGATGAAGCTGGAAGGCCTTCTTCGCAAGAACCCCCTCGTTCGGGCGGTCTTCGAAAAGGCTGTTGGCGGGAAATACATTCCTGACGGCCGCAACGACGGGAAAATCACCATTCGTCGCAACCCGTTCCGACCTCTTCCGTTCCCCGGGCTTCCGCCGCACCTCAACAGCGTTGCGTCGCACATCAATGGGGTTCAAAGGGGCATTGCCGGCTTGGCGAAACAACTGAAGGGCCTGCAAAACGGTGGTGGCGAGAGGGGACCTGGCAACAGCTCGGGCCCGACCTCCAGCGGGAGCTTCACCAACGCCGCGAGCTCTTTTGAAGACCTGCTCTTCGGGATCATGATGGACCAGATGAAGAAGCTGCAGGCTGAGATTGAGGCGAAGGGCGGAGAGCTCAAGAAGCTTCAGAACAAAAAGGACGGTGACAAAGGTGGCGCCAAAAAAGCTGGTGGCAAAGGTGGCAAAGGCGGCGGCAAAGGTGGCAAAGGCGGCGGCAAAGGCGGCAAAGGCGGCCTTCTCAAGACCATCGGTGGAATCGCAGGTGGTGCTTTTGGTGGTCCCTTGGGTGCCATGGCCGGACAAGCGATTGGTGGCGCCGTGGGCGGTGCAGTCTCTGGCGGTGGTGCCAGCGGTGGTGCCGGTGGCGCTGAAGGCAAAGGCAAGAAGAGCGAGGAAGAGGTGACGAAAGAGCTCGAGCAGCTCACCAAGAAATACGAGCGTTTCTTGACCTCCATCGACAACATCATGAGCACGCTCCACAAGACGTCCATGAGCTCGATTCGAAAGATTGGCCAGTAGTTGAAGGACCAAGTCAGACCCCAGCCGATGGCTGGGGTCTTGCTTGGGTGGTCACCTCGAATCGAAAGAACGTCGAGTTCGTCGCGAGTCTCAGACAGACCCCAGCCGATGGCTGGGGTCTTGCCTGGTCCCCAAAAAAGCGTCCTGGGTGCAGATTGGGTTTGCACTCGGGGCGCTTTTTTTTGCCCGAAGCAGTCATCTTGAACCCAAGGTGTCGCCCAATCGGTGAGAACAAATAGATCTTGCATTTGACAAAGGCGTCATTGCCGGATATATTACCGGCAAGTTTGAGCTCTTCATCGGCATCAAAAAAGGCGGTCGCCGAGCATCGAAGCAGGCAAAAACGGCGCGGGATTGTGCGCCTAGAGCTTCAGGTGCCTGAGTCAGACGCGGCAAACCTTCGAAAGCTCGCCCGGGAACTTCGAGAAACATCAGGCGAAAGCACACAACTCCGCCGCCAAGTCGAAGACTGGGCCAAAAGAACTGCGCCAGAACCTGATTTCAAAGCATTTTTGCTGAGTGTGCCTCTCGACGAAGTCGATCTTGAACGCTCAGATGATAGTGGCCGAGAGATCGACTTTTGAACTATCTCATCGATACCAATATCCTGAGTGAACTCCGGAAGGGGTCTCGGCGCGCTGCCTCCGTTCATAAATGGTGCGAGGGTGTCGATTCGGATGCATTGTTTGTAAGCGTGTTGCTTCTCGGAGAAGTACGAAAAGGAGCGGAGCTTAAGAAGAAAAAGGATGCTCCGCAAGCCAAGGCTCTGACTCAGTGGCTCTCGACACTCCAGAAGCAATTCAGCCAACGAACGCTGCCCGTAACACTTGAAGTAGCGCTAGAGTGGGGGCGGATGAATGCGAAACGCCCACTTCCGACGATCGATAGTCTTATGGCGGCAACAGCCAAAGTGCATGGCATGACTCTGGTTACCCGCAATACCAAAGATTTGCGGGGATGCGGCGCCAAACTCCTGAACCCGTTCTCGAGGTGACTCGTAAAGATCTCTTACATCGCAACGGAATCGTGCAGACGATATCATAACCCTCTGCGCGGTCAAGCATGCTTCCAAGCCCATTGTGCTCACAAAAGCCTACGCCGCAAGAATGCTCGACAAGAAGGCTGCGCTGCAAACTGCTATCGCCTATAACAAAATCATCAAACACAGTTCTTCAAGAATTGGTCCGCCATACCTTGCATCGAAGACACGTGGACCGGATAACAACGAGCTGAGGAACCCGATCTCAAACCCTTCGGGCAGCAGTTGCGGACAAGAGTCTACGTCACACTCGACGCAATGTGACGGGCGTAAAATCGTCACATCCATCTCGTTTGGGCGTCAAATCTGTGATCCCTATCCGGGGTACCACCGAAAACGCACACTCAAGATCGGCCTAAATTTTTCGGTGCGGGCGCAGGTGAAGTTGATTCATCCAGAATTTGTCTTCGGCCCAATGAGAACAAGCGAAAGCCCAGGTTTCATGGAAAAGACGAGCACTGGGGACGGACAACTCCAGCCATTGCAGCGCACGAATGCCTAAGAACGGTGTTCGTTTTGGCGGCATCGTTGTCGACTCGATTGCATTTGATGACTGCCGTTCTTGAGCCTGGCATGGCGATTGCAATCCATCAATGCAACGACAACCCTAAACCATTTTTTGGAGAAACAATGCAGACAAGAAAAGACGATCGACTGGCCATCCGATACCCAAAAATCCTGAGCAAGCGCTTCAGCACATTTGCCTTCAGTCTTGCACTCGCTGGTGTGGCGTGCAGCAACAGCGGACTTGAAAAATATGATACAGATGAAGAAGAACTTGAGGATTCTGAAGACGATGGCACGCCGCCGCTCGAATTGGAAGAATGTGCATCGATTTGTGATCGTGCGGTCGACCAGGCAGCGTGGTTAGGCTGCGAAATGGAGTGCGATATCGACATCGCCGCCAGTTTTGAGGCCGATGCCAATGCCACGGTCGTGGCGGGCGTGGGATTTGCTTTCGGCGGCGCGAGCGGGGGCGTAGAGGGCGAGTACGATGGAGGAGGGAGCTGTGATTTCGTGCTCATCTGTCCTGAACCACCCACCGCGTGCGACCGAGTCTACACCCAATGCATCGAAAGCAATCCGGACCCGGAAACATGGTCGCAGTGCTTCGATGAATACAGTCAGTGCCAACACGAAGAAGCATGCCGAGGACTGCAGGAGGAGTGCGAAGAAAGCGCTGATTCTCTTCTTGCAGCGTGTGAGGATTTGGCGGTTACGGTTGAGGACCTGGAGGCTTGCGCCGAAATCAATTCCGAGGCCCTCGCCGATTGTGTATGCATCTATACCGACTGCCTCGCCTACGGCGACGCACAGTCCTGCAACGATGACACACAGCCGGCTCCTCTGCCTCCACCCCCACAACAAACGGGAACCCGCCAATGGCGGGTATCTCGACGGCTCGTGGATTTCGAACTGGGTCGCCTCTGGGTACTGGAAAAGGAGCTTTCCGTATTTCCCGTAGTGAGCGCCCAAAGCAAAAAGTGGACGGGCATCCGCCTGATGTCACTACGCCCCTCGGATACGGTCTTTCGTTTGGGGCTGAGAAATGGCGACACCCTGATCTCCGTCAACGGAGAGCCGCTCGTAGAGGCCGCCCGTAAACCGGAAACGCTTCTGTCTCTCCGAAAAGCCTCTACGATTCGAGTCCTCATCGAGCGCCACTCAAAACAACTCCTGCTCACCTACGAGCTGACCCCCTAGTCACCTTTTGGACTTAGGCCAAAGAGCGCCGGGTGGAGTAACCCGGCGCTCCATCGGCTAAGGAGACTTTGACGGTCATGATTCCACGGCCTGAGAGGGGTCTTTGGAAAGCGCTGCAACCGGTTGGGGGCGCACCTTGACGGGTTCAGCATCGGACAAGTCGGCATCAAAACAGCGCTTCGCAGCCACAAAGCCTGCGATGGTTCGGTATGAAGAGGATAAACCGCGGGCAACGAGGGCGCCAGGGACGCCGAGCCATGCGATAAAGCCCAGGTTCAAGAGTACGTTCAGCACTCCGGTCGAAATGGTGATCTTGGGAATCATTTCCGTGCGCGATGCGTAATAGACGACGCTGATGGCGGGATTGAAAACCGCCTCAATGATCATGATCAGCAGAAGCGGCGGCACCATCCAAAACGCACCCCGAAGCTCTTCACCCACCAAAAACCATGCGATGGGCATGAGCAAAAGCACGCCAATACCCGCAAGCGCGGACACCAGGACGTAAGAACGGGCGAACTTGCGAAAGACAGCCCTGACCTTTTTCATTCCGCCTTCGCGGTAGTGCTCACCCAACTTGGGCACCTCGGCATCGTTCCACGCCAAAGAAATCATGCCCACCGGCGAAGTGATCTGAGACGCCACCGAATAGGCCCCCAGGCCCGCGCCCAAACCCATCAGCTTAAGGACCCAGCGGTCCGCCACCATCTGGCCTTGATTGGCCAAAAAGTGGGGAACAAACGGGAGCGAGAAACGAAGTGCGTCACGCAAAACGGCGGTGTCCAGACGGCCCTGAACCACAAAAAAGATGATCGAACACGACACGATGCCGGTGACCGCATACGCAAGGGCCAAAGCCTCAAACGCACCGCCCAGGCCGCGATCCAACACCACCACCATGATGATGGCCATGGTGCACACCAAAAGAAACTCACCAAGCTGAAAGGCCGCGGCTTTAAACGGACGCTGAAGGGCCCGATAATACTGGGCGGGCACGTAGGTCACGGCCTGGCCCACGCTGGCCCAAACGAGGCAGCTGAGCGCCCAGCGACCAAGAAGACCGGTTGTCTCGTCGCTCGCAAACACGAAAATCAAAAGCTGAGAGACCACGCCGCCGAGGAAGGTGACCAACGCGAACCAACGTGCCACCGAGCCTGAACGTGCCTCGGCCGCCTTTGGGTCCTTGGAATCGAAGTAGAACCGAGGAACGGCGGCGAGCATGCCCACCGACAAAAGATTCGAAGCGATCAAGATCATCGCCTGGCCAAGCGCGTAGTCGCCGTACTCTGCGGCACTCAGGCGACGAGAGTAGAGCGGAATCAAGAGAATGCCCGCTCCTCGAGCGAGCACACTCGCAGCCATGTAAATCGTCGCCGGCTGACGAAGAAGGACCAGGAGTTTTGCCCGAAGTTCCGAAGGCGTCATGCCCAAAAACTTGGCCCTAGGTGGTTTCGCGTCGCCCAAACTTCGACCTCAGGCCCTCGGCTGCACCGACTCAAATGCGGGCTTCTTCGGGCGCGCGCGCTGAACCCCGAAAGAACGAAGCCAAAGCTCAAGTTGAACCAGCGTGAAAATGCGGTGCCCGTGATCTCGCTGTTTGCTTTGGTGCTCTGCCACGAGGGACCGAACGACCGAAGCGTCGAGATACTCGTTCACCCGTGCACTCGAACTCAAAAGCAAATCCTCAACAAAAACACGAAGCGAAGAACTCCACCACGACGAGACCGGAACGCCGAAACCGTGCTTTTTGCGGTCCAGGACAGTCGTCGGCAACGTATCGCGATACGCTTCTCGCAGGAGCCATTTGAGTTGGCCGTACCGAAGCTGAAGGCTTGACGGCAGCCTGAAGGCAAACTCGGCGAGCTCCTTGTCCAAGAAAGGAGACCGCGCCTCCAGTCCCACGGCCATCGTCATTCTGTCGGTTTTCACCAAAAGGTCGCCGGGCAGATACGTGACGGCATTGTGGTGCAGGATCTGACCTAAGCGGTCGTAGCCACGAGATCTGAGACGCGCCAGCAATGCGGCCTGCTCCTCAAATACTGTCCAGGAATCAAAATGATCGCCCACCAAGTCTTTTCTGAGAATCGAGCCCAAGACGGGTCCGGAAAAGAAGCTATTCCAAGCCAGCATTTGCTCGTCTACCGAGCGGTCGGCGTGTTCGACAAAACGCTTCAAGAGTGCAATCGGGTGTTTGTATCCGCGCGGCTCCGGCAAAAAGCCAAGACCCTTGCGAACCACACCGAGCAGGCTCGGGGGCACCCATCCGGCACATAGACCACCACGAAAACGGGTATAGCCGGCAAACAATTCGTCGCCCCCATCACCACAGAGCACAACGGTCACAAAAGGTTTGGTGGCCTGAGAGATCGCAAATACGGCGAGGGCCGAAGAATCGGCATAGGGCTCATCGTGATGATACAAAAGCCGCTCAAGCAGATCGGAGGGAGAAGCCGACACCACGAGCTCGGTATGGTCGGTCCCAAACATGTTCGCGACCTGGCGGGCATACTTTCGCTCGTCGTAGGTCCGGTCGTCTTCAAAACCCACGGAGAAAGTCTTCACCTTCTTCTGGGTTCGCTCCGCCATCTCTTTGACCACTACGCTGGAATCGATGCCCCCGGACAGGAAGGCACCGAGGGGCACGTCGGCTTCGAGCCGCCTCTCCACCGCCTTCCCAATGTGGTGACGGACCCGCTCTTTCGCCTCCTCAAGGGAGAATTTGTGGGGTGTGGGGTCCAGGTCTTCGAGAGACCAGTAGGGCTTGATCGTAGGCGCCTCTTGCCGGCCGACCGAGAGGAGCGAAGCCGGGGGCAGACGTCGCACGCTCCGAAAAGCCGTGTTCGGCGTCGGGACGTAGCCAAAGGCAAGGTACGCGGGGATACTCTTAGGTTCGGGCGCAAGCGAAAACTTGTCGTGGGCCCCCAGCGCTTTGACCTCGGACCCAAAAACCAAAGCACCACCGGAAGTCCGCGCGTAATACAAAGGCTTCTTGCCGAAGCGGTCGCGCATGAGAACGAGGCGTTCTTTGTCCGCGTCCCAGATCGCGATGGCAAACATGCCGTCCAGCGCCTTGAGCCCTGCCTCCCCATACTGGAGGTACTGCGCCAAGATGACCTCGGTGTCAGAATCCGAGCGAAACGTGGTTCCCTTTTTCTCCAGCGCCTGTCTCAGGGCGCGGAAGTTGTAGATCTCGCCGTTGAACACCAAAAAAACGCGTCCGTCCGGCGAGGCAAAAGGCTGGCTCGCGCGCTCGGACAGGTCGATGACCCGAAGCCGAGTATGCGCAAACACGCCCGCCCGACGCGGAAGAATCTCATAACGCTGCCGATCGGGGCCCCGGTGTCGGAGCAGCGCGATCATGCGCGCCCCCACTCCGTCGAGCTCCGAGTCGCCCTCGGCAAAAACAACCCCGGCGATGCCACACATCCTTTGCCCCCTCGATGCCGGCGGATCCGGATCGCACACCAAGCGACCATCCCGCCGTCCAAGGCGATGACTTGTGAGCTTCGGAGGCTATCGGGGTCAAGCCGCAAATGTCCGGCGTTAAACCCCAAGTCGTACCGGACAGTTGGACCGATCGTATCGGGACTTTTGAGCGACCGGATCAAACCGGGCGGTTCATCGAGGCGTTCGCGACAGTCTTTCGTTGCACATCGTGGTGGGAGACGTTAGAGGGCTGGACCAAATCGAGCACACGCGAGGACCAGGAGGCTTGAGGGACTCGACCAGAACCGTCGAACCCGGTCGTGAGCCGCCTAACAGAGGCAATGGAACATCAAGGTCCGGAGACGCAGAACATGTCGGAAAACGCAGCCCATAACAAACCACTGGCGCTGGCTCTCGGGTTGATCGCTGCATGCGGAACAACCGGGCAACCCCCGATTGAGGCGCTGGCGACGAAACCCACGTCGGTGGCGCTCGGTGTCGCGGACGTCGTGGAAGTGAAAGTCTTCCGCGAGGAAGAGCTCGGAGGCGTCTACCGGGTGAACCCGGACGGCGCAATCGACTTTCCGTTGATCGGCCAGGTCCGTCTTCTCGGCAAGACCCCCGAAGCCATCGCCGAAGTCATTCGAGCGCGCCTTGCTGAAGGCTATTTGGTAGATCCGCAGGTATCGGTTTTTGTCCGCGAGCAGAATTCACAAAAGATTCACGTTCTTGGACAGGTCAGCAAAACCGGAACCTTTCCCTTCGAAGTCGGGATGTCCGTCATTCATGCCATCACGAAGGCAGGAGGTTTTAGCAAGTTGGCCGCCAGAAACTCCGTGAGTGTTACCCGACTGGAATCGGGCAAAGAACGACGTTATGTTGTCCCCGTCGGGGATATTGGTGCAGGCAAAGCGCCTAATTTTCAGTTGCGGCCGGGTGACATTATCTTTGTTCCCGAAGCCATCTTCTAGACGGACACAACCTGTCCGAATCGAGGTCGACCGTGCAAACAACGCGAACTGACGTCTCGAACAGCGATGGCGGCTGGAACATCGAGCTTCGTGAAATTCTCTACTCCGTACGCCGCCGAAAATGGATCGTCCTGCTGTCGACGGTGGTGGTGGCCGCAGCTGCCGCCCTCGGCACCTTGCGACTGCCCAAGATCTACCGTGCAACCGCGCAGATCCTGATCGAACCGGCGCTCCCCAAGGTCTTGGACGACACCATGACCGTGGACGACTTCAGCAGTCAGGTCCGGGCAGAAACGCTGTTTTACAATACGCAGCACAAGGTGCTGCTCAGCCGGGCCGTCATGCAGGACGCGATCGCCCGCATGGGCCTCGAGTCGGACGAGGGCTTTCTCAAGGCCTACGGGCTCGCCGACGCCACCGATGACACCCGAGTCAACGACATTCTTGCCGTGCTCGGCCAAATCACCTCCGTCTCTTCCGAACGAAACAGCCGCGTGGCAGACCTGGTGGTCGAAGACCGCGATGCCGATCGGGCCGCGAGAATCGCCAACAACATCGCGCAAGCGTACATCGACTACACCCTGTCGCGTCGTCTGGAATCGAACCGAAGTGCATCAAAATGGCTCGACCAACGGGCCAACGAGTTTGCCACCAAGCTCGAGGAAGCGGAGCGGGCACTCTACGAATTCAAACGAGACAACATGCTCGTATCGGTATCCCTTCAAGACCGGGAGAATATCACCGCGGCGGGCATGGCCACCCTCAACGAAAAACTGTTGGAAAACCGGACCAAGTTGATCGAACTCCGGGCCCGAAAAGAGATTCTCAAGCGCCAGTCTGAAAGTGGGGACATCCAGTCCGCTCCGTCGATTTCACGAAGCCCGGTGATCGAAAAGCTCAAAAGCTCGCTGCTCGAGTTGGACAAAACCAGAGCCGAATTGGCGACGCGCTACGGGGCCAGGCACCCAAAAATGGTGGCGGTTGAAAACCAGACGGCTCGAACCCAAGCCCACTTGAAGCGAGAGATCGCGCTCATCGCCGAAACGCTCGACAACGACATCGCTGGGCTGAAAAACGCCCAAAGGCACCTTGAGGGCGCGATGGGCAACGAAAAAGACCGGGTGATGCACCTGAACAACCTGGCCCTCGAGTACAGCAAGCTGACCCGAGACTTCGGGACCACCCAGACCATTTACCAATCGCTCCTCAAGCGGCAAGTCGAGGCGGACCTGGCGGGCTCCTTGAAAACGAACTTCGCCAGTTGGCTCGAAACCGCCGAGCCGGTTCATGCGCCGGTGCGGCCATCGATGGTGAAGAACCTCGCACTCGGAATCATGGCGGGGTTGGCGCTGGGCATGCTGATCGCCATCGCCAGCGTGTTGCTGGACAACACCGTACGCAGCCAAGAAGACGTGGAGCACCTCCTGAGAATTCCGTTCCTCGGCGTGCTTCCGGCCATCGGCTCCCCCGGCCAAGAAAAAGGACGGCTCGAAGGCAAGAGCGGTGCTTCCCAAGATCGAGATCTGTATATCATCAGAAACCCCAAGAGCTCGGCGGCAGAGTGCGCGCGCTCCATCCGCACCAATCTGTTGTTCTTGGGAACCGACAAACCCCTCAAGCGGCTGCTGTTTACCAGCGCGGGTCCCGTCGAGGGGAAGACCACAACCGTGACCGCTCTGGGGATCACCATGGCCCAGGCTGGAAACCGCGTGCTGATCGTCGACTCCGACCTCCGGCGTCCGCGGCTCCACCGGACCTTCGGCGTGTCCGGGGAAAAAGGTCTGACCAACGTGTTGGTGGAGACCGCCACCTTGGACCAGGCCATCAAGTCCACAGAGGTCATGGGCCTGGATCTCTTGCCGTGTGGCCCCATGCCCCCCAACCCTGCGGAACTGCTCCATTCGGAGCGCTTCGCACGTCTTCTTCGAGACCTCGATGCCCGATACGACCGGGTTCTGCTCGACTCTCCGCCGGTCGGCGCCGTCACCGATGCCGCGATCTTATCTCAGAGCACCGACGGAACCGTTTTTGTGATTCAGGCGTCGGGGACACCCAAAGATGCGGCGCGACGCGCGGCCCGGCTGCTTCGCGACGTAGAAGCCAACATTCTCGGCTGCGTGCTCAACAACGTCAATTTTGCCAAGGACGGCTACGGCGGCCACTACCACTACTACTACTACCACCGGTACGGATACGGAGCGGATGAGGCGGTCGACGTCTTAAAGAAGACCGACATCGCCGGCGGCGCAGCGTAGCGCCCCATGGACACCCGTGTCCTTCCCTTCGCAGTGTGTGCACTGGCGCTCGCGGCCTTCCTCACGCTGCTGTTCCGCCGACAAAAAGGACTCATCTCTGGCGGAAAGGGGCGGCTGCCCAAGCATTTTGAAGTGGAGGAAGTGAGTTTCAAGCGGATTCCCGAAGACGCCGAAGAACCCCTCAAATTCCTCACCGAGCGCCTGCACGCGCTGGGCTTCGAGCGCGCAAGCCACTCCGTGGAGGTGACCGCCCTCGCGCAGGGACACTACCGTGTGCTTTTGGTGCCCTTTGCCCATGAGTCCGAATCGGCCCTGTTTTTCATGGGCATCGAGTCGCCGGGGCGGCAGCGGGCGCATCTGATGTTGCACATCATTACGCCCCTTTCTGAGGGCCGACGGGTAGAAACGACCACCCTCGAAGGGTTGAAAGAACTGCGCCAACCCCCGGAGGTTGCCCTACAGATCGTCACCGAGGCCGACTCCATCGATGAAGTATGGAGCCGCCACCGGAGGGCGCTGGCGGAACACCAAAGGTCCGAACGACAGGCGGTTCGCCTCGGCACGTGGCAAACCCTGGCTGCATCCGCCTATGAGGCCTGGCTCCGTTCGGCGGTCTTGTCCCAGCGGCTCGAACTCGAGCCCAGCGGTACGATGTATCGGCTCCGGCCCCGGCCTCGCCGAACCGTGTAGCGAAAAAAGTACGCGAGGCGGCGCCAGGGGCCCGGTGGGCCAGGCCCGGTCATATTAGGGCTTAACGCAGGCACCCGTTTCCGAAGCAAGACAGGTGCGGTGCCGTTTGCTAAGCCCAGTCGGACCCGAAAGATGATGCCCACCGACGCCAAAAATCCGGAGCTATCCCCGCTCGAACTCTATCAAGGCAAGCACGTCATGCTCATCGGAACGACTGGGTTCTTGGCGAAGGTGATGCTCGGCATGCTTCTCGAGCGCTTCTCCGTCGGACGGATCTATTGCATGATTCGTCCGACCAAGAGCAAGACCGCAGAGGATCGGTTCAACGAGGACGTGCTTGGGTCGCCCATGATGGAGCCGATCCGCCGTCGCTTCGGTAAAAGCTTCGATGCGTACGTCCGCGACCAATGTGAAGCGGTCGCGGGGGATCTCGCAAAACCCGATCTTGGACTCGAACCCCGCACCTTTGAGCGGCTCAAAGAAAAACTCGATTTGGTGATCAACTCGGCGGGGCTCGTGAATTTCAATCCCCCCCTCGACAACGCTATCGACGCCAACACCATCGGCGCCCGTGAGGTGGCCCTCTTTGCGAGCAAACTTCGACACCCCCGGCTGATTCACGTATCGACCTGCTTCGTAGCCGGAAGTCGCTCCGGGCGCATCCGCGAAGATGCACCCATTCTTGGCTACTTCCCCCGCGAGGGAGAACTGAAGGGCGCCACCTTCGACTGGAAGCGAGAGCTTCGGGACCTGGAGCGTCAAATCCAGCAGGTCAAGGCTCGCACCGACGACGCCGCACTCGAGGCCACATTCCGCTCCGAGGCCCTAGAGCGATTAAAAAAGGAACGACGCGAACCCCACGAACGCACCGTGCGCGCCGCCATCACCAACCAGCGCCGACGCTGGGTCCAAGAAGAGCTCATCCGGGTGGGCAAAGAACGGGCGGCCCAATGGGGGTGGCCCAACATCTACACCTATTCCAAGGCGCTTGGAGAGCAAGCGGTGGCCTCTACCGAGGGGCTCGACTGGGCCATCGTCAGACCTGCAGTCGTCGAAAGCTCCATGAGTTACCCCTTTCCGGGCTGGAACGAAGGCATGAACACCAGCGCACCCCTGGCATGGATGGGGATCCAAGGGCAGGTGGTATACCCGGGCAGCACAGAGCTCATTCTCGACGTCATTCCGGTCGACTACGTGGGATCGGTCACCCTGGCGGCCGGCGCCGCACTGATCGCGGGCGAAACCAAAAAGGTCTACCAAGCCGCCACCGGCGAGCTCAATCCGTGCAGCATGGCCCGGGTGGTGACGCTGGTAGGCCTATACAAAAGACGTCACTTCAAACGTTTGGCCGCGGAAGGGAAGATCGCGAAATGGAAGGCCGAGCTCAAGATTCGGCAGATGCCATTGCCGATGTCACGGACTCGGTACGAGCACACCGGGGCACCCGCGATCAAACAGATCTTGTCGAGATCGCGCAAAGTGCTCGATCAAATGGCACCGGAGCGATACGGCCCCTTCGGGGGCTGGGTTTCTCGGGCCCAAAAGGCCGCCAAGAACACCGAACTCCAGATCGGACGTGCTTCTGAGGTTTTTGACCTGTTTATGCCGTTCATCTGGGACAACAAGTACGTCTTCTTGAGCACCCAAAGCCGGGGCCTGTTCTCGCGAATGAACCCGGCCGACCGGTCCTTACTTCCCTTCGACCCCGAGGGCATCAACTGGCGGACCTACTGGCTCGATGTGCACCTTCCAGGCCTAGAAAAGTGGGTGTTCCCGCAGATGGAGCCCTCGGGCACCAAGCGCATTCCCATTCCCCGCGATTACCGAGACCTCGCTGAAATGTTCGAGTCGCGGACCAAGGAGCACGGCCGGCGGGTGGCCTTTCGCATCCTCAAAAAAGATGATGTGGCCGATTCATTCACCTACCGCGACGTGCGCCGGGCCGCCCACGCGGTGAGCCACTTCCTCAAGAAGCAGGGTGTGGGCCGCGGCGATCGGGTGGTGCTCGCCTCTGAGGGCCGCCCTGAGTGGGGCATGACCTATTTTGGGATCCTTCTTTCGGGGGCCACTGCGGTCCCGGTGGACATCGATCTGTCTTCAGACGAATTGCGCAACATCGTACGGGCGGCACGCGCGCGTGGGGCCATCGCCAGTCCCAACCTCGTCGACAAGCTCAGAAACGTCGACAAACTCAAATCGGACAAAGCCAACGGCAGCCATTCCCCGTCGGAGTCGATGCCTTCGGTTTGGACCCTGGATCAGGTGTTTGAAAAAGCGCATCTGGTCAACGGAGAAGATGAAGCCCCGGTCGTCAAGCGCAAACCTGAAGATGTGGCATCGATCATCTTTACCTCCGGCACCACCGGCAAGCCCAAAGGCGTGGTGCTCACGGACCGAAACTTCACCAGCTTGACCAGTCGGATGTCGGTTCTGTTTGAGCTCAACCGCACCGACTCCCTCCTCTCGGTGTTGCCGCCGCATCATACTTTCGAGTTCTCGGTTGGGCTTCTGATGCCCGTCGCCAGCGGCGCGTCGGTCACCTATCTTGAGGAGCGCACGCCCGAGCTCATTTCTCGTGCCTTCGAAGAAACACCCGTGACCGCGTTGGTGGGCGTCCCTGCCGTGTGGGAGTCTTTGCACCGAAAGATTTCCCGACAAATCGACGGCAAGGGATGGGTGGTGGGCAGCCTTCTTCGCACATTCATGCGGCTGAACCTGGTGGTTCGAGATCGGACCGGCTGGAATCTCGGTCGCTGGGTGTTTCGGCCGGTCCACAACGCCTTCGGCGGGAGACTGCGTTATCTCGTCAGCGGGGGCGCACCCTTGAAGCCATCCATCTTCAAGGACATGCGAAGCCTGGGCTTCAGTCTATACGAGGGATACGGACTGAGCGAGGCGTCGCCCGTCCTGACTGTGGGCCGCCCCCGAAGGCTGACCCCGCCGGGAAGCGTGGGGTTGCCGTTGCCCGGACTGGAAGTCCGCGTTCATCAGCCAGACGATCGAGGCATCGGCGAGGTCGTCGCCCGCGGCCCGACCATCATGCAGGGATATCTCGACGACGAAGCGGCGTCGAAAGAAACACTGAGGGACGGGTGGCTCCACACCGGAGACCAGGGCAGGCTCGATGAGGAAGGCCGACTGTACATCGTAGGCCGCGAAAAGGACGTCATCATTGAAGCCAGCGGCAAAAACGTCTACCCGGACGAGATCGAGGCCCTCTACACCGGCCATGACCGCATCAAAGAACTTTCGGTAGTGGGGGTGCCTGCGTCCTCAGGGTCGGGAGAACGGGTCGCAGCCTTGGTGGTCCCCAACTACGAGTCCGGTGAGAAGAGCGCCGGCCCGCTTCAGAAAAAACAAGTCGAGGACTCCATTCGCGAGCACTTTCGAGAGGTTGGATCCCGCCTACCCTTTGGGCGACGGGTCAAAACCATGCACTTTCACGACCACGCGCTTCCCCGCACGTCGACGAGAAAGGTCAAACGCGCCTACGTTCGGGACGAGATTCTGCGGCTCGAACGCCTCAACCAAGTCAACAAGCACAAAGACGCCACGCCCCATCACGCCAACGAAGAGGCCAAAGACCGGGTGCACACCCGGGTCCACCGCATCATCGCCAAGGTGAGCCAACGGAACGTCAACGAAGTGTTTGGTGGCCTCTCGCTGGTCGACGGATTGTCTTTCGACTCTCTCATGCAGCTCGAACTCCTCAACACCCTGGAGTCTGAGTTTCCCCAGGCGCGCGTCAGCGCGGATGAGGTCGCTTCTGCAGAAACCGTCAACGACATTGTGCGTTTAGCTGAACGATGCCCGGCGGACGAAGTCACGCGTCCGGAGGAAGTCGCAGGCAAAGAAGAAGAACGCCCGCTGCGGGTCCCTGGCGTGGTCAGCCGCGTCGGCAAGTCTCTGCTCGGGTGGGGGCAAAGGCGAAGCTACGAAAAGATCTTTGGCGTCGAAATCGAGGGTGAGGGCAACATCCCCGCCAACACCAACTTTATTGTCGCGGCCAATCACTCGAGCCACCTCGACATGGGTCTGGTCAAACATGCGCTCGGCCCTTTCGGAGAAGACCTCACCACCCTCGCCGCCCGTGACTACTTCTTCGATGATCCGCTAAGGCGAGTGTATTTCGAGAACTTCACCAATCTCCTTCCCATCGACCGCCACGGTTCGTTGAAAAAGTCGTTGCGGATGGCCAGCGACGCTCTGAGCCGCGGGCACTCCCTTCTCATTTTCCCGGAAGGCACCCGTTCTCGAGACGGACAAATGCGGGGCTTCAAGTCTGCGATCGGATACCTCTGCCTCAGCGAGCAAGTCGATATTCTGCCCATGCATCTGACGGGGACCCACGAGGCGCTGCCGGTCGGCGGGGCTCTGCCCAAGCAGCGAAAATTGAAGGCGTCTATCGGTACCCCGCTCCGCGCGGAGACCCTCCTCCGAGAGACCAAAAGCTTACCGAGATCACAAGCCTATCGCCATGTCGCCCAGCTGGCGGAGAACCGCATCCGCGCCCTGGGAAATCTTCCGGAGCGGGCGCCCGAGACCATGCCGAGGGCGAAGCAGCCCCGCACGGCGCCCAAGGAGCGTATAACCGATCCAAAACCGCGCCGCGTGAAAGCCAGCATCGCACCGCCAAGAGGCGAAACGGAGTAGGAGCGTACGATTGTGAAACTCTTCGTGACTGGGGGCACCGGCTTCCTCGGGCAAAGCGTGGTGGCCGCCTGTTTGGCGGCGGGCCACGAGGTCCGCGCCATGGTCAGGAACAACCGGCCGGCCCTGCCCCAAGGAACCGAACCCATCCACGTCGGCTTCAAAGACGCGGCGCAGCTGAAAGATGCGATCCAGGGATGCGACGCGATCGTTCACATGGCGGGGAAGGTTTCTCGCGACCCCCAAGATGCCGGGAGCATGCACTGGATCCATGTGGAGGCCACCCAAGCGTTGTTGCGCGCGGCGACCGAAGCCAGGGTGCGAAGATTCATCTTGGCCTCCACGTCCGGAACCATCGCGGTTCGGCGAGACCCCGGACCGCCGGCAACCGAGGCCCATTCGGCGGCGCTCGAGGTCATCGGGCGGTGGCCCTACTACATGTCGAAGCGCCTCCAAGAAGAAGAAGTGCTCCGCTGGGACCGCGACGATCGCATCGAAGCGGTGGTTCTTAATCCTTCGTTGCTGCTTGGGCCCGGCGACGACCGGCTGTCCTCCACGGAGGATGTGCTCCACGTCCTTCATGGGCGATTTCCCGCCGTTACCGAGGGCACCATGGCCCTGGTCGACGTCCGCGACGCCGCACCTATCTTCGAGCGCGCGCTGACGCGAGGGCGAAGGGGAACCCGCTACCTGCTGAACGGCGCCAACATGAGCGTGCGAAGCTTTTTCGAGCGGGTGGCCAACACCGGCGGGGTCAACGCGCCGAAGTTCAAACTCCCCAAAAAATGGGCCATGACCGGCGCCGCGGTCATGGATGGCCTTTACCGGGCTGCCGGATTCGAGTCTCCCATCCATCCGGTGAGCATCGACATGGGCAATCACCACTGGGGGTGCAGCGCCCAACGGGCCACAGAAGAACTGGGCTTTGTGGCCAGAGACCCCCAAAGCACCATCGCCGACACCATCGCATTCATCGAAAAACGAGGCCTTTTTAGGCGCCCATGAGTCACTCGCGAAAGCGGCCCCAAAAGGCCGAGGGCCCCGTCAAGACCGACGCCCAACCCCGAGGCCCCACGCGGCGCACCCGGCTCGGACGAAGCTTGGATCGAACGGTGGCCATCTTGGGCGAAATTGAGAGCGGACAGACCGCAGAACGCGCGGTCAAGCGCATCTTCGCCCAGGCCCGAGACCTGGGCCCGCACGAGCGCCGTACCATCAAAGAAACCGTGTACGGGATCTTGAGAACGCGGCGCGCCCTGCTGGACCGACTGGCCCGCGCGGCCGAAGGGGGGCGAGTCCGGTTCGAACACCTCGAACCGCCCATGATCCAACGGCTCTTGGTTTTGGCTTATCTGGCCGAGGGCGGAACCCCAGCGACCGAACTGGAAGCATTCGACCGCTACGCCTACCGGCGTCTGCCTGGCGTGTGGACCCGATTGCTGGGCGGCAAGTTGAAAAAGGTGCGTCGGTCGCCAGAAGAGACTCTCGGGGTCGAAACCTCTTTGCCCGACTGGGCCGTCTCCAGGCTCTGCCGACACCTCGGCTTTGACCAAGCCAAGCGAATCGGTGAGGCCCTCTGTGGCCGGGCTCCGGTCACTTTGCGGGTCAATCGACTGCGGGCGTCGCGGGAAGAAGCCCAAACCCGGATGGCGACCGAGCACGGGGTGGACGCCCAAACGACGCCCCTGAGCCCCGACGGCCTCACGCTGGCACCCGGCACCCATCTTGTTGAGTGGCCGATGTTCAAAGAAGGGTGGATTGAGCTCCAGGACGAAGCCAGCCAACTTGCCGCCCTCGCCACCGGTGCGAAACCCGGAGAAGAAGTGCTGGATGGCTGTGGGGGCGCCGGCGGGAAAGCCCTAACGATCGCGGCCATGACGGGGGACCAAGCCCGAATCGTCAGCCTGGATGTGGATGGGAAAAAGGGCAGCCGTCTCCGATCCCGAATGAAACGGGCCGGCGTGCAGCACTTTCGCGTCCTCACCGGCGACCTCTTGGCCCTGCCCCCACACGCCCGGGGGGCATTTGATTGCGTGCTTCTCGATGCCCCGTGCTCCGGCAGCGGCGTATGGCGCCGGCATCCTGAGGGCCGTTGGCGCATGGGTGACGACGACATCGACCGATTCAGCGAAGCACAGTCCCGCCTTCTGACCGGCGCGGCCACCGCTTTGAAGCCGGGTGGTCGCCTCATCTACGTGACCTGTTCGGTGTTCTGGGAAGAAAACGAACAGGTCATTGAAAGGTTTTTAGAACAATCCCCGCTGAAGCCCCTGCCTTTGCGTTTCGCGTGGGATCCCAAGATTTGCGAAACGCTGGACGCAACGTACCAGGCACGCATCGGCCCACAGGGCGAGTCCGGACCCGACGGATTCTACGTGGCGACCATGACGGCCCCGCCGGCCTAAGGCAGCGATCTCACACCGTAGATAGCGATAATTGCAGGCGTTTTCTTCATTTTCCCGACTTGCCACACAAGGGGCGAGAGCGGCAAAGCCGTTCAACCGCTGGGAGCTCAGACGAACCGCTAACCCCTCCGGCGTGGCGCCCCAAAGACCCCTGGCTGCAAGGCCAGGAGTCCAGACTCCGAAGGACATTCGACTTGCGGAAGAGGTGAACGGACGTTCTGAACGCCACTTTCGTTTCGAATCAAAACGAGGTCTTAAGCTTTACGGATGGAATCGAGGTTGGTAAAACCATCCCTGTCGCCAACCCCATGGATGCGATTGTAGAAAAACTTCGGCGTGAAAACCAGGAGCTCCGGGAGGAGATCCGTCGACTCGAGGGCTATCGTACGATGGCCTACCGAGACGATCTGACCGGGCTCTACAACCGGCGATTTTTCGACGAACGGCTCCGCGAGGAGCTTGCGCGGGCCCGGCGCTGGACCTGGCCGTGTTCGCTGATTGCCATCGACATCGACGAATTTAAAGAGATCAACGACAGCTTCGGTCACACCACCGGCGACGAAGTGCTGGCTTGGGTCGCACGGTTTTTGGCCAAACACATGCGAGAAATCGATGTGGCCTGCCGCACTGGCGGAGACGAATTCAGTATCATCTTGCCCTACACCGACGTTTCGGGGGTCACGACGGTGGTCAATCGTCTTCGCCAAAACGTGCAGTCCAGCAAGGTCCGCCAGGGTCTTCGGGTCAGCCTCAGCATCGGATCTGCGACTTACCCCATCGACGCCAACACCGCCAGCGAGCTCATCACCGGCGCCGACGACAGCATGTATCTCGAAAAGCGCCGGCGAAAGGCGACCCGCGCCGCGGGTCGGACCCCCATCAAACCCACGTCGATATCCGATCTGCCGGTCGCCGGTGGCGAATAAGCCCGAAAGCGAAGCCCATCCGCTTCTGCCCCTGTTCCAAGCGGCAAGCCCAAAGAGGGTCCTCGTGGGGCTTATTGTGTTGGTCGGCCTGGTGGCCCTTCTTTACGCCCTTCGGAGCGTAGCCACCCCCGTACTCGCTGCCGCCGGTGGTGCGTACGTCCTCATGCCGGTCATCCATGCCCTTAAACGCCGGGGCGTCCCTCGCACCTTAAGCGTCGTGATGCTCATGACCGGCGTCATCGTCCTGAGTCTTGGCGTCTTCGCGGTGGTATTGCCTATTTTGATTGCCCAATCAGGCGCCTTGGCCCGCAATCTGCCCGGCTACGCCGCCGAAGTTCTCACCTACCTGCGCACCCACTTCGGTGACCTCTTGCCGATGGACGACGCCGCAACCTTTGAGCAATTCAAAGCCTCGGTCAAAGAAGCGGGACCAAGCCTGCTCCGAGCAGCGGGCCAGGTCTTCGAACGCGGCCGAAATGCCATCGGGACCCTGGTCAGTGTTTTTGTGGTGCCGCTGTTCATGTTTTTCTTTTTGAAGGATGCGGAGCAAATCGTGGGGCCTCTTTATGGACTTCTTCCCGAGCCGATGCAGCCTCCATTGCGCAAGAAGCTTGCGCAGATTGACCGGACCATCTCGGCGTACCTTCGAGGCGTTCTGACCGTTGCCTCGGTGTTGGCCATCATCTACTCCGTGGGCCTCACGCTGCTTGGTGTTCCCCTCGGGCTCATCGTCGGCGTGCTCGCGGGGTACGCATATATTATACCGTTCATGTCGACCGTGGTGGGTGTCGGCCTAGGCGTGCTTCTTTGCCTGCTTGAGTTCACGGGCTGGGGCCAAGTTGTCGGCGTGGTGCTTCTCTTCGTCGCCGGAAACGCTATAGAGGGTTTATTCCTGACACCTCGAATCGTGGGCGAGTCGCTTGGATTGCATCCCCTAGCAGTCATCTTGGCGGTCATGATTGGTGCCAATCTATTCGGCTTTCTTGGGGTTTTGTTGGCGCTCCCCACCGCGGCCGTCCTCAACGTCGTGGGCAAAGATTTGGTTGCGCTTTGGCGAACCAGCGATGTCTACGCCACCGGCTTGCGCCCCGACAAACCGTAAACGCGCGTAGGCCTCACACGCCTCGGGAAAGCGCGGATCAATCCGCAACCACGCTTGAGTTCCTGCTTTTCAAAACGCCTTGAGAAACTTAGGCTCCCACCATCTGGGGGGGATACCATTGAAAATCAGGATGACGGCAGCGGTCCTGGCCGCATTGCTCACCGAAGGGCTTCCGCGTGCCTTTGCTTCTTTAGAGACCGACGACGGCGTATCGCAACCGGCCCTCGAAGCCGGCTGGAATCTCGTGACCGCAGAAACCGCAGATCTGGCAAGACGGTCGGGGGGCGCCACCGCGGTCTTTGTCATGGACAAGGATGTCAGCACACAAATGCATCCGGACGCACCCATCGAGCCATACCGGGGATACTGGGTGTTTGTCGGACAACAAACGGCGCTCGAGCCACCCAAAGCGGATGACCATCTTGCCCACCCCACCGCCGTAGGGTGGACCTTTGTCGAGGTCAAAAACCCGGCCCGTCATCAAGATGCGCGCTTAGAAAGGGTGCTTTGGTACAACCCAAAACATGCCCGGTTCGAAGAAGTGCACCAGGGCGAATGGCTCTGGCCTGGCATCGGCTACCTCGCCTATGCCCCACCAACCGCCGACTCCACACCTCAACGCCCGGTCGCTCCTTCGAGACTCATCGCCACGCGCTGGGGCGAAACGGTCGCTCTTCGCTGGCAACCCACTCGGTTCTTTGATGATGGAAGCCGCATCCCCGCCGGCCTGACACCTTCCTATCGCATCTACCGTACGCCCGTGCCCAAAGCGGATGAAGCCCATACACCCGTACCCATCGCCACGATCGACGGCCTCACCTACGAAGACCGAGCTTTCGACCGAGGCTCCTACGCGTACGTCGTCACCACACTCATCAAGGCGCAAACGGGGAACGAACTGGAGTCCGAAACATCCGCCCGAGCCCTCGTGCCGGTGTCTAAACCTTCGCCGCGGGTGCCCCGGGGCGCATTCGAGATCCCCTATCCCGTAGACGACACCAGGCAACAGCGGAGGCTCCTCCAAACGGCGGCAACAACCCAAGACCAAGCCACCGTCGTGTATGTCGCGTCGGTCACCAACAGCCCGGCAGGCGATCGTATCGAAATTTTTCGAAGCCCAAAAAGCGGCGCCCAAGACGCCTTTGAACCACCGCTCCAGATATCGCCAGATCCCGACTTCGATTCCATCGAGGACCTCGCCCTTGCAGTCTCGAGCGAAAAACTCGTCCTCGCCTGGATAGAGCGGTCAAACACGCGCCCGCCACGCTTCCGCCTCCGCGTCCAAGAAGGCAAAAGTGCAGACGATCTGCACGAAACGTTTTCGGAGCCACAACCCGGACAGACCTGGAAAAACGCGCTGTCCGTAGCCATCGACCCATTCGGGTCCACCCACATGATCTGGAACGAAGGCGGTAAGGTGTTCTACGCCAAAGACCACCAAGTCGAAGCCAGACCCCACACCGGCCTGGGACCAAAGGCAGATTTCAGGCACAGCATCTTTGACCAAAAACAACAAAAACAAGACAGCGAACCGTTCAAGTACCTGATCAAAGTAGATCCGAGTCTCGATGGACACTGTGCCTGCAAAGATTGCTGGTGCGAAGAATCCTATCTCATCGGCGAAGACTCCAGTCACGACAACACCATGCATGCCGACGAGCATCCAGGGTGGGAACAGACCTCTGTGTACGAGCCGCAACTTTTGCTGACCGACGAGCATGTCGTGGTCGTGGGAAGACAAGACCGCATGTGGGATGCCCAACCCGTCATCCACGAAGCCTGGGCGACCATGTACGAAACGCCGGTCTACAGCGACAAGGTCGTCGCCCGGAATCAGCCCATCCGCCTTGTTGTCGGATGGAAATCGACCTGGAAGCGGTCGTACGAACCTGGAGACGAACTTCTGTGGGCTGGAATCGGCCACAAGCACCAATACCTCTACGAAGGAACATGGCACGAGACCCGCTCTCTCCGAGCTGTCGTCAAGCCATTGGTAGCAACCTCACCCGTAGGCGCGGCGGCTTGGCAGCACGTCGTCATCGACGGCCCCCTAGAGCCCGATGAGGACGCCAACGTACATCCCCAGCTATCCCAAGATCCTGGTGGGCCGCTCTACGTCGCTTACGAAAAAGGCGACCACGCGCTTCATCTCGCCGTCTCCGAAGACCAAGGCCTACACTGGTCTGTACCGAAGCCCATTGCCACACGCGACCAAGCGCTTCATGGGCACCTCCGCGGCTTGGCGATCGCCCACAAGGCGCCCGTGGGCGACCTCAACATCCTCTACAACCCCATCCCCGCCAGACTCCACAAAGAATCCCAACCCGGTGCCGACCTCATCGTGGCCCGAAGCCACGATGGTGGAGAAATGTTCACCATCGAGAATCTCGACCCGCGTGCCCCAGGCGATGACCTCCGTTCCCGAGACAAGGCCGATGCCTATCAGCAACCCCATGAAGCGCACCACGGGCCCGTCGACTTCAAGGCCTACGAGGAGCTCTTGATCGCTGTTTTTGCGCCTGCCTTAGGCGAAGTCGATGGTCACCGCCTCATGATGACCCGCGCCTCTTGGGATCAAAGCATTCAAAAGCTCAAGCAGAACGTCCGGAACCAAACCCACTTCACCAACAACCCGGTGCCCATAGATTTGCAGCTGGTCAACAAACACGATGTCGCCGTCTTCGACACCACGCAACAGGCGATACTCACCCCGGCCGGCCACGCACAGCCGGTACGAAACCTCGGGGCATCCACAGTCCAAGACCACGAATCCGCGGACAATGGTGCCCTTGAACCTGAAGGCGTGCCCATCTTTTTTGAACACGGTCGAGCGACAGTAAGCCTCGCAGCCGGCATGGCCGAAGGCGCCATCCATTTTTCTGACGGAACTCAACTTACACTTTCTTCGACCAAAAACGCCCTGCCCGGCAACGTTCGCGGCGCGTATGAACGCGCGCTCCGGGAACGGGCGCGTCTTACGCGGTCCATCGACCTCAAGAGCGCCTTCGATTCCGAAACCGAAGAACCGACGCGCTTTTACGGCGAACAGACTCTGCCACAGGAAACGGCGGCTCAATATCTGGTGGAGTACCGCCTTGACCCCGATAGTAGTCACACCGATCCGACCGCTGACGCGACAACTCGAGATGCCAAATACCTTGCAAGCTTTCAGCGGGTGTGGGCCTACACGCTCGGGATCGCGCTCGCGCAAGCGGCGCGCGGGACCGATCTTCGCGCGGCGGAACAGGCCGGAGGAATGGCGCGTTATCTGTGCGCCCACGCGGTTTTGGACCCCAACCACAATGAAGAATTGCGGGGATGGCATTTTTCATGGAACACCCAAAACGACAACTGGCGCGACGCGCGTTTGGTCACGGGGGCCACCGCATGGGCCATTCATGGCCTGGGCGTCTTCTTGAGCGCTGAGGGCCCTAGCCGCGTGATCGCCCACGGTCCAGACAAACCGTGGTTCCAGACATGCTACGAGCGCTCTCTCAGGGGCCTTCTTCGGCACCGGAAACGTATCATGAATGGCGAGGGGGCCACGGTGTCGTTGATGACCGCGGGATGGACGACCGCCGGTCTCAGTCAAATCGATCGGGTTTTTCAGGCCGAAGCTGAAGGCGTCACGCCCACGTACTACAGCGTGCTCGATGCGATTGGCTACGAGTCTTACAACGACGAACAGCCCCCGAACGTCTCGCTCTGTCCAAACGGAACACCTTGCTCAAAACCGCTGACCCATACCCTCAGCAAGGCGGAGTGGCGGCGACTCCAAGAAAAGACCGAGGCCCACAATGTGGTCACCGAGCACAACCTTGATGTGCTGAGCGTGCTCAACCATGCCCTTGCCCATCGCGATATCTTGGGGCTCAACGACTCCGAAGACCTGGGATACGAAGCCCTTCGGGCCTGGCGCGATGAGCTTCAGGCAGGCATTTTTACATTGCTGTGGGACGATTCCGGGTGGAGAACCGAGTTCGAAAACACCATCCGCGAACAGCCCCTGACCGAGCAGGCCCAGGCGATGAAACGCATCCTTGATACCGACGAAGCTCTAGGGCGGATCATCACCGGAGGTGGTCGGGTTGTGCCCACGACCCAAACACCGAACGGGCAAGCGCTTTATGCGTTTCCCGAAAAAAGCGCGCACACCGCCATCGACAACTGTACCTGGCTCGCGCTTTCCGTAGACTACGAGGACCTTAGCCACGAAGAAAGCAACAAGCTCGCCCAGTGCCTGCGTTATGCCATCATTCGATTCGCAAAGCCCCTCGGCTTTTTCTCCGAGACTGCAGCCCCCTCTCACCAGCAGTCGTACTACGGTACACACTACTTTCAGAACGCATTCCGAGACCCATACATCGAACCCAGCGCGCTTCAGGCGTCTTCGTACCACCTCGAGGCCACCATGGGCATGATTCTAGGACTGATCACCTACGCCAAGGCCCGGCCCGAACACCACGAATCGGACGCGTTCGCTGAGGTGGCCTACCGCATGTGGGCCGATGCCGAGCGTTTTGTCCGCGACCACGGGTTCGCATACTCGAGCCAACGGATTCAGGATCTTTCGACGCTCTTGTCCTCGAGCACCGCAGTCCTGTGGTTTATCGACACCTATGACCACCTTGAAGGCGGAACAAACCTCGATCAACCGCTTCCCCACTACGCACACCGTTTTGATGTCACGAAGGGCGCGCGCTGGCTCACGGGCGCGGCCGAGCATGTCCGCGTCTTGTCGATGCAGGATGGGTTCGCCTTCGGGACCGAAGCCATGGCCATGGCCCTCTTGGTAAGCCTGGCGCAAAACGAAGACCTGAGCGCAGCGCGCTGGGCTCGCCGGCTGCTCTCGGAGGCGGCTCTTGTTCCCCAGGGCAACCACTTGCTGGCGCTTTATGCACTGGCACGGTTCCAAACGCAGCAAGGAGGCATCTCGCCAGATCTGGATTCGGCGATTCAACCACACATCGAGAACGCCCTTACGGTCTTTTCTGCGTTGAGAGGAAAAGACGGTACCCTGGCCCAAAACGAAGCCACGGAGCTCTTCCTCTCCGACCACGTGTTGCTGAGTTTTTTTCTTGATCAGGTTGCGGCAGACGAGCCCACCCAAAGGTGGGCACTCGAACTCGAGACCGAACTCCAAAAGGCCTGCCGCCTCGGGTCCGCCGCCCCCACCTCAGAGGGGGCTGCCTTCGGAAATCTACCCAGCCGCCTAAGAGTGCCACGTTCGTGGGTCCTCTGTGCGCTCTTCTACGCGGGAAACGGCGACTACGAAGAGGCAGAGTTGCTCCTGAACGCGCTCGGCCGCATACGCGCGAAAGGCCACGCGCCCAACGAGAATAGCACCCAGGCCGGTGAAGGAGACCCCTCGTCCCGAAAGCCCCAAGGCGAGGACCCCTCTTCGCTCGTCTTGTTGACCTCGGTGGGCGAAGCGTTGGTGCGGCGTACGTTGGCGGACGCCGACCCCCGGCAAGAGGAGCTTGCGCTCCACACCCTGTTAGGACTCGCTTCTGGCGACCGAGATGACCCGTCCGGGCTTGGGCAACCGAGTGCGGCCTTGCTTTTGCTCCAGCCAGGCGGACACTTCGGCATCTCGGTTCCGCCAGCCCTGGTGTTACCCGGTCGGGCCGCCCCCTTAAGCTCAGAAGACTGGAGCTTGGTGGAACAAAGACTGTCTTGGCGATACCTTGATGCTCTTCGCAGTCTCCTTGCGTCTGATTTTCGTCCCTATGTTTTTGATGCCGTACTCAAAGAGTTGGTTCGTCTTCGTTTTGCGCTAGGCGGGGGCACTCCCGAACAGTGGATGACCGAGTTTTTGGTCGAAGACCACCCCATGCTGGTTCAAGAAACCGTCTACGATGGGCTTCACCTATGCACGCAGGCAGATGTTTTTTTGCACTCGATTGGAGGGCGCCAAGCCGTCCAGATGAGTCTGGGTCTCGGCCCTGACTCGTGTGCGTTTGCGGAACAAGGGTGGGCGCACCTCCTCCGAAAACGGCAACATCAACGCCCTGGTCAATTCTCTCTCACACTGGGTACAGCCCCAAACGACGAGGCCCTCGCGTGGACCAAGCTCGCCCGTGAACTCGAATCACCGCCCCACACCCCCCTGGTGTTGACACCAGATCCCACCGCCTCAGAGCGACCAGAACTCAACCTCACCACCGCGACGGAACTCCGAAAAGCCCTTCAGGCCGGCATGAAAGCGGCCACGAGGTCCACATTGGATGCGCTCTCACAAGAAGGCGCCCTGGTCATCGACTTGAACGGGGCGGATCCAGCGAAGGCCTTTGTCACCCGTTCATCTTCGTACTGGAAACAGAATGACTTGCTTCTGCGAACGGCGCTCAAAGATCCGTTCAGGGCGCGTGTGGCGTTTAAGCTGCATGGTCAACCCGTAGCCCTACCCCCTTACCCCCTCGAAAAGGAAGAGGCGGAGCGCCGCAACGCGTTTCGACGCTTTGTCCATGGCTGGGTGGGAGGCCATCTTTCGGATTTGGCCCAAAGAACCGGACTGGACCTCGGGCGGCTCCATCACGTATTGAAGACCGGCAGCCTGACGCAGTCTGACTTTGAGCGCATCACCTTCTTGGATGGGGAAGCCAAAGACGTTTGGCAAGAAGCGCTTAAGCCGCTCCGAGACGACGCACCCAATCGCTCCCAAGAGATCGCACTTCACAGTCCATGGCTTCAGGACCTTCTGCACGCCATTGGGCTCGGCACCCAAGATTCGCCAAAATCTTTGTTCGAGGCAGGCAGTCCACTTGTCGACCTGAGTGCCCTCCAATCGGCACTCGCCGGCCATCCGGCGGGCTTTGATCTCGGGGACAGCCCTCCCGGTTTCGACCTCGTCACTGCCAAGACCCTTCCCCGGTTCAAAACCCCAGTAGGGACCATACGTCCGGGCCGCGGACTCTACAACGCTTTTCAAACCCTTCTTCTCAGCGACGCCAAGCTGGCCGCCCAAATTGCGCCCGCAGCCATTGCGGTCGGTTACGGCTTGAGCGGAGAACATGATGTCGCCCTGAAAACCATGGTGACCATTCGAGATGAGCCCAGTCCCGAGTGGACTCAAGTGGGCTACGCGGCCCCCGAAGACCTGATGCATACGGTTGCCGAAGGCGATGCGTGGTTGCTCTTTTTCCATCCCGAAGAACACATTCGAAGGACCCAAAACTACCGCTCCGCCGAGGGCGTCGCCCTCCCCTTTGATGACCGACGGATCTACGGTTTTGACGTGAGGGATCTTCCAGATCTACTTCCACTCGACACCATCTTCGGAAAGGGCGACTCCGGAGCGGCAGGCTTCACCGCGCCGGACTTCATCAAAGTGAACTCGGCCGTCCACAGGGTCGGCGTGTTTGTGCTCGAGACCCAACAAGACCGGCAAAGCATCGTCGACCGCTTTCTTAGTCAACACATGTGGTGGCAACACATTCTTCATATTGCCGCCTACCTTCCCAAAGATGGTACCCAAGAAGCGTGGCTGAATACCATGCGAAGCCTGCTTCTTGGTTGGTTCTTTGATGCCAAGGTCGCTGCCATGATGGTGCGTAAAGATGCGCCAAAAGATGGGCGACCCTTCTGGTGGCGAGACCGCCCGCTCGGAACGGAGGGCATGGGTGTCCCTCCGGACGCTGATGAGGCATCAAACCCTGTATCGGACCACAAACAAAACAACACCGGCGCCATCCCCGACAAGAAGCCAACTTCAACGACGGACCCCGAGAGGGAGACGGTGGTCATCCCGCTTGAACGGATTGCTGGAGGATACGTCACCATACCCATGACCATCGAGGAGCACCCCCTTCGTTTGGTGCTCAATACCAGCACCGCTCAAAGCAGTTTGTACCGAAAAGCGCTGCACACCGTGAGCAGCGAAGCGTCCAGCAACGTCGATGAAACCATGGGGGTCTCGTTCTCTCAGGGCGCCATCGGCCCCCTGACTTTCACCGACTTCAAACTCCCCGTCACCGACGATGCGCTCACGGATCTGGCCGACGGTGAGCTGGGCACGGACTTCTTGTCTCAGTTCACCATCGAGCTCGACCTACCGAGCAACGTACTTCGCCTCCACCCCCTGAATGCAGTCTCAGAAGGCCGAATAGACGTGAGCAAGCTCCAACCTCTGGCGTATCGAAGCCAAGGCGGACGGGTTATCCTGCGGACAGAAGTCCCGGGCCATGCACCCTTTTCTACCCTTCTGGATACGGGCTCGCTCACAACGATCATACACTCCGACACCGTCACAAAGCCCTTCCTTGAAGGCCTCAAACGAAAACGCAACGCCGCGGGTAAAGAAACGTACGTCTTTGAGCGCATGTGGATCGCGGATCGACCGTTTACGTCGACAGCCATCGAATGGAACAACGATCCCATAGATGACAGCTACAGTGGGAACAAGCGGATCATGCTTATGGGTCTAGATTGGCTGCAAGAACGCGTGGTCATCGACCCGGTAGCGCGACTTTTTTATTTCGGACCAAAAACCGAAATGCGGCGTATGAATTGGTGGGAATACGAAGAAGAAGAGGCCGAGTGGCGCAAACCGGTCACGATGAATGGCCCCACGGTTTTTCCGTTGGTACAGCACAGTTCATCCCGCCACATCCTTATTCCAGTCACCATCGGCTCGAAAACCTACCAGTTTGCTCTAGACACCGGCGCCTCAGACTCGACCATTCAGCCCCAAACGCTCGAGAGCCTGGCGGCCGACGCGTACGATCCGATGGCCGCATCCACAACCACCCGACAACCCTTCACGGGCGAAAACATCGCGATTGATCTGATACGACTGAAAGACGCCCACGTAGGTCACCTCCCGATGGACGCCATCCTTCACACCTATGACACCGCCGCCCTGTATGGTCCCAAAGATCGGATCCCAGACGGCATCCTCGGCGGGAGCTTCCTCCATCACTATGTCGTCGACATTGACTTTCTGAGGGGCGAAGTCCGCCTTCACCCCAAAGACGCACTTGTGAGCGGATCTATCGACGCTTCAAATTTAAGCCATGCCCCACTCACGTTCGACCGAGGAACCCCGCTGGCTCAAAGTCACTTTCCGGGGGGAGACCACTTTCAGGCCTTACTCGATTCCGGCGCAGCCCACTCATACATCAATGCGCGTGCGGCATCCACCAAAACGCCCGTTAGAACGGAAAAAATCACGTTCGGAAATTGGCTGCCCCCATCACCCCACAATTTGCTCCACTACAACGCATTCCAAGCCGGCCCGATCACCATCCGCCAACCCGCATTCATTCTTACGCAAGATATCGGTAACTTCAATCTCGAACTCAATCGCGAGGTCCTAGGACCCGCCAACACCGCAAACGCCATCGTCGGCCTAGATCTCCTCGCGGGAAAGCGAGTCCTCTTCGACTACGCGCACCGCAAGGTCTATGTTGAGCACGAAACCCAAAACGAGGCCCTCAAGACGCAAGAAAATACAACGCCTACCGTCCTTTCAAAGGCGGAGCTTTCCAAAATCGTCAAGGCCAGCGTCGCCGAAGATGTGGAGCTCAAGCTCCTTTCATGGGACGATGACCGAGGCGCTCTTGGCGTATCGGTGGAAGTCAAACAAGCTAAGCAACCTGAAATGGACGAGGCTGAATCCCAGTTTCAAGACATGATCAAGCAACGGTTTTCGGGCCTCAGAGATCCCACAATTCTTTGCTCACACGATGCAATGAACCTCCAACGCATGGTGATTGAACAACGCGCCCGCAACAAAATGCTGTTCATACCTAAACATGTTTTTACGCAATCCGTCCCAAGCGCGATCCCTTCGGGCGGACATGGTCCGAAACACCTGAACCTAAGAGAGCGATCCGAGTATCTCCCTGCCCTTCCTCTTTATTGCATTGCCTATACCAATGCACTCGTGACGCTTGTGACCGAGGCTCGCGTAAACCCGAACAAACCCGAAAAGCACAGCACCGATCCCAATGCGGTCATGGAGAAGACCCCACCGGTAAAGGCCCCCGAACCAAACTTTGATCCGCCCGCCGGGCACGAATCGGATGCCCCCTTTGGATGGAGAAGGACCACAGTGGGGTCGGGCCCGTCCTCGGTCCAGTCTTTTTCTCGCCCACTCAAGAACATCGGTCTCAAATTGACCATGATGACCAACCGAAGCACCGTGCTCGTTGATTTCACAAACCCGCAAAAACCGGGAGATGAAGTCACGCTCCATCTCTTTCGACAGTCACCAGGAAAACCGATCGCAGACATCCTCAAACTTCGGTACGAAATTGATCGTCAAGACACGCACCACAAAGCACTCTTAACACCATCTAACGTTCTCAACCAATACAGCACGCATCGGCTGCTCCGCATGACCAGTTTTCTGCGCGGCGTCAAAGCGGACCAAACAGAATCCATTTTTGGATTCGTGACCATTCTCAATGACGGCGATGAACTTGTTTCAGAAGTGGAGAAGATTGGGGAAAGCAACCAAGATGGCGACTTAACACTTAGTAAACTCAAAACGCCTCCTATCGTGCAAGCCGCGCCGGCCTCTCCCAGAAGCAAGGTCGGCTCCGAGCTCCCAAAGGCGACCCTGAGAATCACTGAGGGCGGCTGGCAAGAACAACTTGGCGGCATCTGGTTTGAAGTCAACCAAGACCTCCCCCTCAATGTAGACGGCTTCTACGTCTGGTGCTCACACGGCGAGCAAACCCTACAAAACTACCGTATCGAAGCCCGAGGAGACAGCGAATGGACCAAGAACCGAATCCTGTTTGCGCCGAGCGTCGTTTTCGGAAGGGCGTTTGAAAAGCCCAAGAATCTACCACCTTCCGCACCCCCGCCTCACTCTGGGTTCTTCAAACTGGATAGCGACCTGGCGTACTTGCCCGCGCTTCCCCTCCAGTGTTTTGCCTTCGCCAGAGATTGGATCGGAAAAACAACCGAGTTTAAACGTGGCGGCATCCCGATGACCTCAATCGTGCCGTCCCTCGATTTCGTGTCCGAGATCTTGCGTGATCCAGACGTCCATCCCCCCGAAGCGGCCCTTGGCTGGACGCGTGCCCCAACGATGAGCCAACCCTCCAACATCGTCACCCTGACTCGCCCCCAAACAACCCTCGGCCTTTCTCTTGTCCGCACCAAGAACACCCTTCATGTACGCTTTGATACACCTCCACCTCGTCACGGAAACATCAAAATCTACCTTTACAAGCAGATCGATGGTCTGTCACCTGGAGACATATTGGTCCTTCATTTCGATGGAAACCGTTACGAAGAAAATGGTATCGAACTCAAAGAAGCGGACCAAACACGACGAAGCCATGTACACAAACTCAACATCGGCGAGTTTTTCCACCTGACCCACAAGGCTCAGGGCGAGACCATTCGCGGTTTCGCAACCATCATGGCCGATCCCAACCCTGAGATCATTTCCGAGATCGTGCCGGTAGACGAAGCTGCCAACCCCTAGAGGTCTACTTCCAAACCCACCGCCCAAAAGGTCAGGCGCCAAGACGAGCCACGGACGCTACACTGCATGGGTGCCCCCCGTTCGCCGGCAAAAGGTCGAATCCACCTGTATCGGCTCGGTGGGGTACATCCGCAAGACCCGTGTTCTCGAGATTGAATTCAAAACCGGCCGAGTCTACCGGTACTTCGAAGTTTCTGAGAAAACGTACCAGGAGATCCTCAAGGCAGACTCCAAGGGTCGGTTCTTCAACGCTCACATCAAAGGACACTACCCGTATGAAGAAACTGACGGTCTCGTTTGGCACCCATGACACGACTGTGCTTCACTCGTAGCGATGGAGGTTCTATCTGAGGTTCTGCGGGCTCTCCGGCTGCAGGGCACGGTGTATTTCGAAGCGGACTTTTGTAGTCCCTGGGGAATGAACCTTGCGGGTGGGCAGGTCGCCAACTTTCATGTGGTCACCGAAGGTACGTGTTGGGTTCGGGCGAACAGCCTGGCAAACCCCCTTGAGCTCAAGCCAGGAGATTTGATCCTCTTTCCCCATGGCGAGCCCCATGCGTTGGTCTCACACGCCGACGGTGAGACCATCCCCGCACAAAAACTCATCGCCACACCGAAAGAATCGGATGGAACTCGTCCGGTCTTTGGTGGCAACGGGCAAGCGACGCGGCTGATCTGCGGACACTTCGAGTACGATCGCGCGCTTGCTCACCCATTGATGGCTGGGCTTCCGGACCACATTTTTTTGCCCAAGCGCGCAGGATCGAGCAATGACTGGATTCAAACCGCAACCGAGCTGACCGTCGCAGAGGCAGCAGCAAACCGAGATGGCTCCAGCGCAGTTGTGGACCGCCTGGCAGAAGTTCTTCTCATCCAGGCCGTTCGCCAACATTTGTCCGACGCCCAAACGCCCCAAAGTTTTGTCCATGCCCTCAACGATGCGGCCCTGGGCAAAGCGCTCAAAGCCATCCACGATGCTCCCGCCCACCCCTGGGACCTGCAAACCCTTGCCCAGCTCACCAATACGTCCCGCTCGGTCTTCGCCAGCCGCTTCAAAGACGCACTCGGCGTCCCCCCGATGCAATACGTCACCGATTGGCGCCTCCAAAAAGCCCGCCAGCTCCTTCGAGAAAACCAAAACGCCCTGGCCGAAGTGGGGCTTGCGGTCGGCTACCAATCTGAATTTGCCTTTGCCAAAGCCTTCAAACGCCACTTCGGAATTCCCCCCGGGCAATACCGCCAGTCCGCGAAAACGGCGACGGGCTGACAAAGCTTAGAGACGACCGAACATGGCCAAAGCCTCGCCCTGGCTCGAACATGTTGGCATGCTAAAAACTCTGTCCCTACTCCCACTCATTGCTCTACTCGCCACCGCGGCTTCAACCGCCCACGCCGCGTCGAGTAAATGGAATACCACCTCAAAAAACGTCGCCGTCGGCGGGTATGATCTGGTGGCCTACCACACGGAAGCCGCCGCCAAAAAAGGAAGCCCAAAATACCAGGCCACCTACGACGGCGTCCGCTTCTATTTTTCGAGCCAAACCAACCAAGCACGTTTCAAAGCCACCCCCAAAAAATACCTCCCCAAATACAACGGTTGGTGCGCATTTGCGGTCGCCATGAAAAATGCCAAGGTCCCTGCAGACCCAAAAACATTCAAGTTCCACAACGGCCAGCTCCTATTCTTCTTCAACGACCTCTACCAAGGCAAAAAATTCAATACCAAGGTCCCCTGGAACCAAAACGAACCCACCCTCAAAACAAAAGCCGACCAGAACTGGCCTAAGCTCGCCCAACAATAGCCCCCCTGCTACGCCCTCAACCGCCAACGCGTGGTCTATCGAAGTGGGCTTTTGCCCATCGCCTATTCGGCCGCATTGTCCGCGGCCGGCACCTCTTGCGACTTTGTGGCCCAGTTCCACATGCCGCCCCGGGTGCTGCCGAAGATGGCTATCCAATAGCGTCCTCGGGTGAGCGTTTCGCCATGAAGCTTACGGATGACCCATTGGTCTTCTTGGACTGGTACCAAAAAGTGTTGCAGCTTTTCTGGCCAGGGTCTGGGCGCACCACCCAGAACCTCGGAGGGTGCTTCATTTTCGCCAAACCACGTTTCGCTACCATCGCGCCAAAAATAGATGTGAAAATGCTTGGGCAGTTGTATGCCGTGTCCGAATTCTTGTACACGCTCTTTGAGAGCCCCGATGTCCACGACAATGGAGGGCATCGCGCTTTTGAGCTCGACATGCGTTCCCAGTGCGTCTTTGAATCGTGGCTGCACGTGATCGTGAAACCAAAGTTCGTTGGAAAGGGGGATCCAGTCGCCTAAATAGGTCCCCAGATGACAGCGTACGCTAAACGGTGGGACGGGCATACCGTAGGGGTGGTGTCGATCGGTCTCAAGATTGAAGGGGCGTCTCCCAAGTCGCAAAGTTGGACCGAAGATGAACGGTCCGTCCCCAACGGACAAGAGGGTGCTTCGAAACAGCAATGTGTTTTCGTCCGATAGGCTTTGCCTGGGCTCATAACATCCAAACTCCAACACAAGATTGTTTGATTGGGTCAAGCCTAGCCCGCCCTCAATATCCACCATCGCGCTCACCCTGTCCGGCGAAAGTTGCGCCTCAATGGGTGTTCCGATCTTCAAAACGGTCTCCTTGGTCGGAACGGGGAATGCGGCTTGGCCATTTGGATCGAAGGCTTCGCCGGCCTCGAACCAGTTGGCGAGGCGAGGCGAAGCCGTCGCGGTCGAATGGCCGTGCTGGGCACCCCCGTGTTTGCGAATCCACGCGCCCTGATCGCTATTGAGGTAAGCCCCCGAGAACCCGAGGTTGGTGTCCTTGTTAGGGTCAGTATCTCCGCGGGCGACGGTCGCGATGTGAACAAGCTCGTTTTGGGCGTTGAGACAGAGGACGCCGGCACCGGAATCTCCCGGTGTAGCAAGATTGTAGGGGCCGAGGATGGCGTGTCCACGCACAAGCCCCATATCGAGGAAGCTCGTGGGCAATGCCTTTCGTCTATCGGCCATGCCCCAGCCGAACGAAGCACACAAGCCCCGAGCTCGAAGGGCATGCACTTCCTCTTCGGTGGTCGCGACCCGTATGAAGCGATCGATGGTAAAGGGCTCTTTCAGCGTCAAGAATCCCACGTCAACCTCGGGGGCATCTCTATACTCAGGGTGAGGCAGTGCGTCGGATGCGGCTCGCCATTGCCTCGCGTCCACGGGTCCGCATCTGACTTCCTTCGCCAAATTCGAAAGGTCGAAAGTACCCAAAGATGTCACGAACGTCCCCGTGAGGCAGTGGGCTGCCGTCAAGACTTTGTCGCCGCTGACCAGTGTCCCCGAGCACCACACATGCCTTTCCCCGTCGAAGATGTAGCCAATGGCGCACGCTTGTTGTGGAAGGTGGTCTTCGATATCGACAGATGTGAATTCGAGGGGTGCTTCTGTGGGTTCCAACGCCGGGGTTGGGCACGATGGCTCGCCTGGGGAACAAGGCGCGAAGAGTTCGACTTGCTCCGAGAGCCAGTACACAGCGAATCCCTCTCGTTCTTCCGAGTAGATGGCCACAGTGTAGGTTCCTGGTGTCAGCGCTTCGCCGTGGAGGCTCTTGACGATGACCTCCGTCTCTTCGACTGAAGTCGTGAAATGGTCGAGCTGTTGAGGCCACCCAGTGGCCGGCTTCGAAAAGATGGTCTTTGGTGGCTGGGGCGTGTCGAACCACGATTCGTCATCGGTTCGCCAAAAGTAAAAGTGAAGCTTCTCGATCGGTTCTAGACCTCTGTCGCGGGACGCCTCGAGCGATGATGTGAAATGCGCGATCTGGACCGCGATGGCGAGTTCACCCTCGACGGGAACGCTGACGGGTTCGGGCAGGTCCGTGATCCTCGGAAGCGTTTGGTACCAGACCTCATTGGAGAGCGGGAACCATCGGTCCCGGTAAGCCCCCACCTGACAGCGAAAGCCGAGTGGCGGAATCGGAAGCGCGTACGGATGACGAATGGCCTTGTTGAGGTTGAAGGGGCGATGCCCCAGGCGGAGCCTGGGCGCAAAAATCAAGGGTGGTTCCCCGTCGTCGAAGAAGATCACCGGAGCTCGAAAAAGGAGCGGGTCGTCGTCGGAAACGTTTCGGCTGACTTCGTAACAGCCGAGTTCGAGTGCGAGGCTTGGGGGGCGCGTGCCCTCCCCCCATTCCAGATCGACTTCACCGAGCGCATTGATTTGGGCGGTGATCGGTTTACCGAGTGTTTCTAGGAAAGCCTGGGTCGGTGGCGGTGGGCGCTGCCTGCCCTCGGGATAAAAGCCTAGGCCCTCTTCAAACCATGCGATCAGTGGTTCGGACGCCGTCGCGATGCGATCGCTTTCAATGGGCTTGAGGACGGTGCGGATCCAATCCCCGTGGTGCGAGCCTACGATCGTTCTAGACATGAAGTTTTGGTGATCATCTTGGTCCGTGCTTTTTGTCACCGTCGCGATTCGGATGAGCTGTTGCTGATCGTTGAGGCAAAGCACGCCTGCTCCCGAATCTCCGTGGACCGTTAAGTTGTACGGACCGATCTGGAGCCCATGGTATGCGTTCATGTCCATAAAGGAGACCGGGAGGGCTTTGCGCGATAGAGAAGAACTGGCACCACCAAACCCAAAAATCCCGCATCGATCCTCGGAACGAAGGGTGGCGATTTCATCCTCGTCGGTGGCGACGCGGACGAAGGTGTCGATACTGGTGAAGGGGTTGCCGACAATGAGGAAACTGATGTCGTTCACGTCGTGCGCGGCGCCTGGAGGCTCGTAGCGATCCACGACGCTTTGCCACTCCTTCGCGTGGTTCGGTCCACAGACTGCCTCCATGAAGCGGCCCTCAACATCGCGTACGGATGGATCAAGGAGAAGCTCCTTTTTGAGCCCACAGTGCGCAGCCGTCATCAGCATGTCTTCTGCCACCAGGTCAGCCGAACATGTTGCGATATCGATCGGATTACCGGAGCCATCGGTTGAAAAGGTCACGATCATGCATGCCTGGTCGGGCAGATGCTGGCTCAGCGGACCAACCTTCAGCGCCGACTGAGATCCACAGTGCCGTTCATAACGGTTGATGTCGAAATGGTTCGAGACCGGACGGTTTTTAGCGAGGAACGTCTCAAGGCCTTGGCACCACGTCGTTTCACGCTCATCCCAAGGCTCATCGGGGTACACGTAGCGCCATAGATGAGGCTGGTAGTGCGTGGTTCCCGGAATGCCGAAGAGCAGGGTGTAGGCGACGTCGCTTGCAGGACCACCGGCGGTGTAGCCACCTCGTCGAGGGAAAATATGGGACAACGGCGTGCCGCCTTTCATGAAGATCTCAACAACCCGTGTGACATCCTCCGTGTCGGGAAAGGGTGCGCCGTCCTCTCGTTGGTGGAGGTGCCCGAGGATCGTTTTTTGATAGCCGGGAACTTCGAGTTCATCGGCCACCGAATGCAGTGTCCCCATCACGGTGGCGTAGGCTTCGGGGAGGCCGTGCGCTCGGTCATTCGAGAAAAATGCGTAGCTGAGGGCCTCTGCCTGGTGGGCCTCACCAAGTGCCTGGAGTTGGCAAAGTCGCAGGGGCTCTTTTGTCCAGAGTGTGCCTTCCTTTACTTCCCCTTGGGTGAGCGGCGGGATGCTCTGGATTTGGGGACAGCTCGCCTCTGGGACGAAGTCCTGAACCTCGATGGGTACATTCAAACGGGCATCGTGTTCAGAAAAAATGGTGATCGTGGGGTCTTGAAACCTCGAATAGCGACGACCTGCTTCGTCAAACAGGGTTTTGGTGTCGCGGATGTCTTGGACACCCGGTCCGGGGTTTTCAAACGAGCCCTCAGCCGCCTTGACGCTCAGGAATTGGAGCGGGTTGAACGAAATCTGAACGGTGTTTCCGTAGCGCTCGGTGGCAGACTGTCTCGCATCTGGGATCTTGTTAAAAACCCGGGGCCCGAATGCGAGGTGCCTGGCTCCGCCCTCGCGTGACGTGTTTCTGGGGTCAAACCAAACGCCTCCGACAAAACCCTCGGGCCAGGGCCGGTCGGCAATGCGTGCAGCGTAGAGGGGTTCAATGACACAACCTCCGCATTCGGCGACGCGTTGCGAGTACCAGCGGTCAAACTCGTGGTCGTCATACTGCTGTTCGAGATGACAGGTCTTGATCCTGTAGTTTTTGTTGGCCTGTTCTTCGGAGGCGAGAAAGTCTTCATCGCTCGGTACGTTTTGAGCGTCGAAGCGATAGATGTCGGTGCAGGGATAGCCTGCGGGCCACGACTGATCGAGATGAAACAAGAGTCCGGCGGCCTCGAGGGTCTTGGATTCCGGAATGGGGACTACTTGGTTCAAATCGTCACCAAGGGGGCTGGTGCCCACCGCCTGGAGGGTCTCAAGGGTGCCTTTGGCGCCATCGATGTCTCTCACCGCCAAAGCCCAGCTTTCGTCTATTTCGAAGCGTTCGAAAAAGCGCATCCAGGTGTTTTCGGGAAGTGCAAGGGTCCCCTTGATGGCCTCCAAATCGTTGGCGAAAATGTGCCCGGTTCGCATCATGCGGTGAATTTCGCCGGGCATGAGGGGCCGTTGCCCACTTTGGCTTTTTTGGGCGACGGCGACGAGGTCACCGTTTGCGTGGGCGTTGACAAGCCTTCTCAAGAAGACAACGTTTTGCGCTTGCGCGGTGGGGAGAACCTCGGGCGCATCGACCTCGACGCCCCGGAGGGTGAATCTTAGATTGGGCGCATATTGTTGGGTGGCCAATCGGAGCTCGATACCGGCGCGACTAAAGTAGAGGGCGGAGGCGGGATTGTGGATCTCGATGAGATCGAGTCCTTTCAGTTCGAACCAAATCGTGCCGCCTTGTTCATGGACCTTGGCCATGGCGGCCTCGGCCGCGCGTTCAAGGTGCGCACGGCCTTCTTCCTGAAGAAGGCTCAGGCTGGGCGCGGCCACGTTTTTGGGTTCGGTGCTTCTCTGAAAATCAATGGTTTGAGCCCCGAGGCCTGGTTGGAAGCCGACGGTGTTCCCAAAGAGGCCGTCCTGGGGCTCCACATGATCGCCAGGAAAGTCTTCCACCAGGGCCTGATGGAGTCGGCTTCGTTCGAAGGCATCGTGAGGATGGGCGATCATGGGCGCCAGGTGGACGTCCTGGCCTCCGGTGTGGGCGGCAAGGAGTGTAGCGAACGCCGGTCCAAGGGGCCCGTCTACCCCGAGTCCTGTGGTCAAGCGTTCGTAAGGAAGCCAGGGCAGCGGTTTTTCGCTCAGGTTTTCGAGGGCCTGCCTCAAATCTTGGACCTTGTCCCGGTAGGATGCGGTCCGCCAGGGGTCTTGGCGTTCCGGCACGAATTCAAGGTACACGCTGTACAGTTGGATCAGCCGATTAAAGAGTTTGTCGGTCAGATCCGCGGGTTGTTCCGCACGAAGCCAGCGTCCGATGGTTTCGGCAAACAAGGCCTCAAATCTTGCCTCGAGCGTGTGGGCGCCGACTTCGGTGCGCTGGGCTTTGGGCAACACGAGGGGTCCGGCATAGACGCCGAAGAAGTCTTGGGGATCGTAGGCGATGAGGGCGGCGGTAGCGAGTCCTGCGTGTTCATCGGGCAGGTCGATGAGCTCCTGGAATGTGGTTCGGGCAAGCTCTTCGATTCTGGGGTCGAAGGCGCCGACAGCCCTTTGGGCCAGGACCAATCCTGCGTTGGTTTCGATGAAACCGAGTCCCGGCTGGGGTGCGAAATCGAGAAGGTCCCGAAAGCGCATGAGGTGATCGAGGGCGGTTTGGGCGCGCTCGAGGTCTCCGACGTGGCTTGCGAAGAGCACGTAGGCGATGAGTCCGCTGACGGTCTCGGCCTCGAACATGTCCGTGTTGTCGTGGTCGTCGGGCACGTAATTTCGAAACCTCGGTTCCGTGGGGTGCACAAAGGATCTTTGGATGGCCCATCCCAACATGGTGTGGGAGGCGTCGCCCTGAAGTTTGTGCTGGGTAGCAAGCTCCAGGGTGAAGTAGGCAAAAACGTTGTCTTCGAGAATGACGGGGAAGAGCCCAAACCCGGTATTCCCTTGGGCCTCGGTGACAATCTCTTGACCGAGGTGTGCGGCCATCGCGTTGGGTTCACCCATGCCGGCCCGATAGAGCAGTCTGTCCCCGGCGTAGAACATTTCGTTCCAGGTCGCGAGGCCGGTCCTGACCACGTCTCGAACATCTTCAACGCGGCCATCTCGGGGGCTATGCTCGATGAAACGGAGTAGGGCGTAGAGGCACAGCATCTGGGTCCGAGTCCGGTAGTACGGAAACAGTGGCGTTTTGCTTTCGGTCTCCACCACGGAGGGAAAATAGAGGTGCTGGTGGCCGTCGTGGGCCTCAAAGACGGCAGCATCCAGAAGGCCCTGGACCCAGGTGCTCGCTCTTTGGGTATCCCCGCGATGGATCGCGGTGATGATCGCAAGGGCCTGGTCTTCCAGGTAGCTCACACTCGGTCCGCTTTCACCCTCGCGTTCGGACAAGTGGCTCGGAATCAGTCCGCGGCTTCCCGCGGGGGGAGACTCCATAGCTTCAACTTCTACGCCGCTATCACGATGGATGAGAAGAATGCGGGTCTCTTGGCCGTCCCCGTTTGTGGGGCGTCGCTCGGTTGTGTACCACTGTCCTTTTTCTCCAACGTAGACGATGGCATCTTCTCGCTGTCGGTCCCAAGACCAGCCGGATTCAATGACGACCTCGAGGGTCTTGGCCTCGACGTGCCCCGTAGTTGCGAGCAGGCCACGGGTGCGGTGAACAAGACGCGCGATCGGCCTTCCCGCCGACAGCTTTTTGACATCGCCCGACCAAAAAAGTGGAAGCTGCTTTTCGATGTGGGCTACAGACAGATCACCCGCGGAACGGAGTCTTGCGGCGCCGATGACAACCTCTTCTTCTTCGACAGCGATGGAAGCGACGATGAAGTAGTCCTCTGGGTGCTCAAAGATGGCGTCGACAATGCCTGTGAAATCGAAAATCTCAGGTACAAGACCGCCCCACTCGGCGGGCGTGACCTTGAGTCCGGCGTAGATCGTCTCCACGTTGACCGGGGCATCGTAGGGTCCCCAGGTGTCTTGCCCATTCAAGAAAAGATTGACGTCTTCTTGTCCAGGAAGCGTGGCCTCGAGCCGCACAAAGCGATGGCGTCCCGCCTCTTTTGCTCTCTCGATGCGCACGAGAAAATTTTTGTCAGGCGCGCCCTGGGCAAGAGCACCGTGCATCGGGGGGCCGTCTCGGTCTTCGCCATAGGATTCGATGCGCAGCCACTTGGTGCTGCTTTTTTGGCGATTTTGTGAACTCGGGTCGAGGAGGTGATTCCAAGCGCCTTCGGTGAACTGCCGGGCCGCGTTTGCCCATGCGGTGTCGGCGCTGTTTTGATTGAGTCCGAGCGCATAGTTTTTGAGGGGTTGGTCCGGATCTGTTTGCGCCTTTTGGTGGTAGTGGTAGAGATCTAAGAACCAGACGGCAGCGGTGGCCGAGGGCAGTCGAGTCATGAGGTTTTTGATGCGCCTTGTCGAGTAAGGGAGTCCGAAGGCGGCGACAAACAGGTTCATCTCGGCAAAGACGTGGTTTGCGGTTTCTCGAAAGCCCGTGGCCGCCGGGTGTCCCAAGTTTTGGTCGGCAAAGACCCACAGGCCCAAAATGACACCGGCGGTGGCTTCCAGATGGTAGAGCTCGGTTTGGTTCTTTTTCGCTTCTTCCGTATCCGCGATGTAGGGGTCTCGAAAGTCACGCGGAAAGTAGTGGGCGCCATAAAATTCCTGTCCGTCGTACTCCTTTTGGGTCAAAAATTCCTCGATGGTGAAATGAAGACATTCGGCGAGTTTTGCCTGATGCCTCGGTTCGAGTTCAGCGTAGTTCACGGAAAGCGAAAGCCAACTGCAGTTGTCGACAGCCACGAGTTTGGTGGCTTCAAAACCTTGCCCGGACCGAAAATGCCCGCCGGTAATGACCCGGCCGCGCACATCCTGGGCCGGCTTTTGCCAAAGGTCGACAAAAATGCCTTCCCTCAGCTGGTTCCGAAAAACTCTGAGTTCGTCGGCTTTGTGCTCGAGCCCCAAAGCATCGATGTTCCGAAGGGCGTGGTTGAGGACGCTGAGCACATCAAGATTGTGTTCGGTGACCACGTTTTCGGCGCGCACAATCGCCTTGTCACCAGGACACGCGTTGCCGTCGAGGGTGTAGTGACAGTCTTCAATGTCGTAGCCGAGGTCCCCACCGAGCACGTTATAGTAGGCATGGACGTCGGTTGTTTCGTTCAGTTTATCGGACGTAAAACCTGCAGTCATGAGCAGACGCTCGCCTTCCTGTGTCCAGCGTGTGTGGTGCTTCAGTCCGGCCAGCGTCTTTTGATAACAAGTGAGGAGCTTAGCGCGGCCCGGTTCTGGCAAGCTTGCCTCGGGAATGGTGCTCAAAAAGGCCCCCAGTCCGTGTAAGGCCCAGGCGCTGGCGCCGGTCACGAGACGAATATCCTTCCAGTTGTCGTCGAGGGTGTTGAGCGAGAAGTTCCAACCAAAGATGAGTTCTTCCCCTTGGTAGGCGCCATGGACGGCTTGGTCGCAAAGCCAGTTCGCCATTTGGGTCGCTTCTTGGTAGCGGCCCTCAGAGGCGGCTTGAGCCAGCGCGATGCCTTGGGTATAGACCCAGACCCTTTCAAAGCGAGACAGCGGTTGGCTGTCGTCTTCGCCCGGGAGGGCCTTGTATTCGCGTTGGGCGCCTCCTTGTTTGAGAAGCTCGTTCAAAAACGCATGGGCCTTGGCGGCGTTGCCGTCGGCATTGTCGGTTAAGATTTGGGTGTCGCTTCGCCTATCCCGGAGCGGATCTTCGCTGTCTCGGTGGTGCGCTGCGCCAATGACGATGCGATCTCCCTCTTGGGCAACTGAGAGTCCCGCCTCGGTTGTGGGCACATAGAGGGTGGTGCCACTTGCGAGGGCGGCCAGAGGCAGTTCGTCCGAGGACCATGCGATGGTGGCCACGCGAGGTTCTTGCGCTTCAGGTTCTTGCGTCTCAAGGTCGTGGGCACCGAGCCGATCGGGTGTGGGTCTTGGGTTTTCGACGGCGGCGTGCGTTTCGAGATCCATCAGGCGGAGTCTGTCCTGGGCGCAGCCTTCGACCCGCATGCCATACTGATTCACACACTCGAGGGCGAGGGGGACCAATTGGCCGGCGGTGGCGGTGCTGCGCGGCGCCGACATCTCGAGGGTGGCGGTGCTCTCGTCGGGCCAGGCTGCGCGGGTGCTCCAGATTTGGTTTTTTTCATAAGGGCCTTTCGGAAGCGTAATCCAAGCGGCGACCAAGAGGTCTTCGTGAAAGCTCAGGGCGGGAACACCGAGCAAAGTGTCGGCATTTTCGCCGTGGGTATTGAAATGAATGGGCTTCACGGGTCCGGCCGCGTCGGTACCCGGGTCTTCGCTGAGCGTTTGGGGGTCACTCCACGTTTGTCCATCATCGCTGTGTATCACGTGGATGACGCCCCCATCTTTGTTTTGGGCCTGGGGCTTGTAATAGAGCACGGCCAGGCGCCCGTTTTCGAGAACAGTGAGTTGGGGCATGTAGCCGCGGGCGATGACCGAAGGGGGGGTCCAGTGGTGCCCTCCGTCCTCTGAGTGGACGAAATGAATGGGGTTCATGCCGGGCCGATTGGGGTCGAGAGAGTCTCCGCGCTCGTAGACCGCGACGAGCTTTCCGTCTTTGGTGCTCTTGATTTTCGGATGAGCCGGTCCTTTGGTTTCGCGCCTTGTCGGTTGATGGTCTTCGGTGCAGGCTCCGTGTTCGACGTGAAGATCTTGGGCCTCAAATTGTTCGAGGTCTTGGACTTTCCAGGTTTGGAAGCGATCGTCTTTCCAGACACCCTTCCGCCACCCTTCTTCGACTTCCTTCTCTTCTTGGACGCGCTCGATGGGTTCAAAGGTTTCGGGGGGCGTGCCCTTTTGATAGGCGGCCACCTTGAGCACTTCGACGGTCTTCTTTTGGGGGTTGGACCACTGCCCCGTGCGGAGCGGCCTTTGGGCGATACGAATGTGGTCTTGGTCGTGCCAGGTGCCGTCTGTGAGATATTGATACCATTTCTTTTCGTGGACGTAGGCGCCGTCGTACGAAAACAAGGTGCGCTGGCCCTTGCCTCGGTAGGCACCTTGGCCTTTGTAATAGTCGTAGGTACTGCCCCGCGTAGCCTCAGTGGCGCGGAGCCACTCGATGTTTTGGGGCAACGAGGGGTCACATTGTTGTACGTGCCGCTTGAAGCTCTGCCCAAAACCCATGAGGTCTCGCCTTCGACCTTCGAGGGGGTCCTCGCAGGCCTCATGGGGATCGATGGGCGGGTATTGGGGACCATGGGCATGGGCCCAGTCGGGATTTTGTACCCGCTTGTTGTCCCACATAAACTTTTGATGGGCGATGATCGTGACTTTCTCATGGTCGACATGAAGCGCCGGTCTGGTGACGAAGTTTTCTTCACAAGAATAGAGGTAGGGCCCGTAGGCGTAGCCTCCCTCAGGGTGGGGAGGCAGAGCCTTTTTGAGTTCCGGAAACTCTTGATGGAGGTCTTGGCATCCGAGGGCGACGTCAAGGTCTTGGGTTCGGACCTGCTCTAGGCCGAGTGAATAGACCTCCCGTTCGGTTTTGAGGCAGGGGCAAGTGGACTCGCTGTCTTCTGGGCAGTCGACGACGTAGTCTCGGTAGTAGTCGACAACGACATCGACGGGTGTCCTTCTTTGCACGTCAAAGACATTGGAGGGCAAGCCGTCCACGCCGTCGAGGTAGTAGACTTTCTGGGCTTCTTCAAAGACGAGGTGAAGCTTTCCACTGGGATCATGCGCAATGTCGATGTGCCGCTTGTTTTTGTTGCTCGGGGCGACAGTGCGGGGGTCTGAAAAGCTGTGGCCTCCGTTTTCGCTCATGGCGACGCGCAGCCGCATGTCGTATCGGCCTTCGCTCACTTGTTTTGATTTTTCAATCCAGGCGAGGGCGACCTTTTTTCCCGTGGCCGAGATGGCGAGGTCGGTGACCGAAAAAGCCCCATTGGCTCGGAAGGTTTTCTCGGCATCCAGATCCCAGCTGTCTTTTTTGCTGAGTCGGTCGCTCCTCAGGTAGCGAATCTCATCGCTTTGGGTTTCACTGTTGCTCAGAACGTAGACCATGTGCGCGAAGGCCCGTTCGCCCTGCGCGCCTTTTTGGAATCCCGTTTCTTCGAAGGCACTGGTGGTCACACGCACGAGCGAAGTCTGGCCTCCTTGTTCCTGCACAAGGCTCGGTGGTTCGAAGTGCCCATCCTGGATACCGGGCAAGGGCTCGGTGATGTGGAGGGTGGCCACGCTCGTGGCTTGGGACACGAGTGGTTCTTCCCGGCCGTCGACAACCGCGGCCACATAGACTTTGTGGGTTTCGTTGAAATTCGGGACTTCGCCCTCAAAAAAGAGGGTGTCGACTTCGACAGGCGTTTCCTCGTCTCGGTAGACGCGGTATCGAATGGGCATGCCTTCGGGCATCGGGGTTCCGTCCTCCATCGCCCTCGGGGGCCGCCATCGAAGATGGATGGACCGTCCATCAGCCCACGCAAAGAATCCTTGCGGCGGCCCGGTGGGTTGCTTCGCCGCCAGGGGCTCAGGCGAGGCTTCCACGTTGAGGGTCCGCTTTCGAACGTTCCCGGCCTTGTCAAACGCCAAGAACTCAAAGCGCTGGGTTCCGGGCTCTAAGGCGAGCTCTACGGAAAAGCGCCCGTCTTCTTGGACGCTCATTTGCTCGTGTTCTTCGGTACCTGCTTTGTTCAAAACCAAGCGCTCAAAGTGTCGATCTTGAACGTGCCCTGAGATCTGGGTTGTGTGTCCGTAGACGGTTTTGTTTTGGGGGCCGGCCACAACCAAGATCGGCGGCTCCCGATCCAAAATGACGGTGCGTTCTTGAGCCACGGACGACGATCGTGTGAGGCTCGGCGTCTCCTTCGGGCTTTCGACGAACAAAAGAGGCGGCGTCCGGTCGCGCTCCTCTTCGGAGTCTGCGCCCTGACCCAAGTCCTCATCCTCGGGCGTTTCGCTCGGAGCCTCTAAAATCGCGGATTTGGTCTCGCCCGCCCGCGCACCATCGTCCGAGGGTGCGATGCGCCCGTCGGCAAAAAAGCGGGCATCCAATGCCCGTACCAAGTGCAGGGTCGCCTTTCCCGGACCTTCGGACGCACCAGGTGCGATAGCGCCCGGTCCCCGGCCGAAGGGCACCACGCCGGTGATCTTGTCGCCGTACGTTGTCTGAAGCCGAGCGACGACTTGTCCGAGGCGAAGGACGGACTCGACGCCCGGTCGCAGATCTGACCGCCTCGCCTCGCCCGGGAAGCCGCCGACGTCGACCTCTTCGCCAGATGCTTCGGGCTCGATGGTCCCCATCAACGCGACGTGTATGGACTCCGGCAGCCTTTGGCCTAGGGGTGGCAGGCGTCGGGTTTGATAGGCTTGCCAGGCGCCGTCGGCATCCAGGGCGACGACAAAGTGAGCCTGCATGTTGTCTACAAGACCTCCGGTATTGAGCGTCCAGCGTGCGATCGGGGTTTGGCTCGGCGTATTCGTGTGATGCAGAACGATCTGGGTGCTTCCTTGATGATGGGGCTCCGAGACGGCCGTTTCATCCACGTGATAACGCCGAATGATACGCGACGGCATTTCCTGAAGGGGGCATGTATGAAGGAAACGGACCGCATCACCCCACCGCCAGGAGTCGGGCGAGCAGTCATCACTCGGAACCACCCAGTACGTTTGGCCTTTCTTCAGCACCGACTCGCCGCCGACCCGAACAAGTTCTTGCTCGACCGCATCCCATCGGAAAACCTCCTCAGCGCCCAGATCGGCCCGGGGAAGATCTGACGTCAAAAGGAAGTAACGACCGTCGCCCCGAATCGCCATCTTGGATGTCGGCGGCGTGAGGGCCAAGACCGGCTCGGTCCTGCGCGCCTTGTCCCCGTCACCGACGTGCAGCCAGTAAACGTTGTGGGGCTCCATTTCTTCAACCACCGTGTAGTGCGCCTTGATCTGACCCGAGGCCGGATCGATGTTGTGGTCGACTTGAAACACCGTCGCCCCCTCGGGGATGCTCACCGACGCTGTCGAGACGAGATGCCACCCCGGGCGCAGCGCATGCCCCGTCGTTTGGCGATGCTCATGACGGGGCCCTTGGCAGGCGACGACGAGGAAGAGTCCAAGGATTCCGATAAATTTCAAGGGAAGAACCTCCGAGGCCTCCCGGTTGCCCACGCGACTAAGGAGAAACGACTGGTTCAGCCGAGTGATGCTCCAGTTTGGCAATGCCATGGCCGCCGAGGAAGCGCGATGTCCCTTCTACTCAACTCTCGACCCCTTGTCGAGACAAGATGGATTGCATATCCAGGGCGCTCTGGTGTCTTGTAAGATCCGGCAAATACACCGAATTTGTCGTGCTGCTGAAATTCCACACTCGTTCGGCCGGTCACAATGCGACCTTAGCTGAGAGCGTTCAATCGTCCCCACGCGCCAACATAAACATGATCGCCGCAGAGGGGTATCAGGCCATGGGTCGCGGCATCATTGCGGCGCAATTTTTGTCTCAGTGTTGCGGACATCGTGTTCTGCTGTTGAGAGCTGCCCGAGCGGCGTTGGTTCACCTGGCCGTCCCAGGTCGTCGTTGTGCTGGTCGCGTTCTTGGGAGAGTAGGCGTGGGTCGTGTTAGAAGCTGATCGCCAGAGTGTGGTTAACCTAAAATCAATAATTTAACGTTGATTTTGCACGATAATGTCATTGGTGTTATCGTGCATTTTCTACGTTATATGGTTGTAATTACACAAAAACTAGCCAAGATACGCCAATACATAGAAGAAACCCTCGGTGAGACCATACGGCCCGCAAAATGGGAGCAGGCAGGCGCGCTCCCTTTCTACCTTCGAGACGCCTATCGATTCCTCACCGTGCAGCTCCTTGGACAGGAGTGTCTCCTGATGCTTCCATCGACAGATGAGCCACTACAGCCAGGAAAGATCAAGAAGCACTGGCTCCTGCTTCAAGAGAAACAGGACCTCCCCGTCTGCGTGGTTGCCGAACACTTGGCTTCGTTCCAGCGACGGAGCCTCATGGAGCAGAGAGTCCCGTTCATCGCCGCCAACAAACAGCTCTTTCTCCTGCCTCTCGGCCTGGACCTACGTGAGCACCAAGTGGGGCCAGCATCCGGTCCCGAAAAGCCGCTCAGCCCGACGGCTCAGCTCATTCTCCTTCACACACTGTATGCGGAGGACCGCTGGGATGGTGCCACAACAACCGAAGTTGCCGAAAAACTGGCTGTTACTGCCATGACAGTCAGCCGGGCAGCCCGAGAGCTTCGGGAAAAAGACCTGATTGTACTCGAATCGATGGGTCGCACGAAACACCTTAGGTCACCGGAACAACGGGGAATCATATGGGAGCGCTCGAAACCCCTGCTCCGCTCACCGGTCCGAAAGCGGTTGTCCGGTTTTGCCGGCCTGCACGACATCGAAACGCACGAGATGTGTATCGCAGGCGAAACGGCTCTCGCCGAGCAGACGATGCTCGCAGCACCAAAAATGAAAATGATCGCGCTGGCAGAGAAGCGCTGGTCCGAGGTCCGCAAAGTCTGGGCATTTCGAGAGTCCGGCACCCCCAAGGATGGAAACTTGACGCTCGAGCTTTGGCGCTACGATCCCCTTTCACTGGCCGTTGACATGCGCGTAGACCCTTTGTCGCTCCTCCTGTCCCTTGCAGAGGAATCAGATGAACGAGTCACCATGGCGATGGATGAATTGGAGGCCTCAATTCCATGGCTGCGATAAGAGGTCTAACGAACTTTCGAGATCATTTCGCTGGGTTCGAAGCCGAGTACGTGCTCATCGGCGGCGTAGCGTCCCACCTCGCTCTCGATCAGGCGGGCCTTGAGTTTCGTGCCACCAAAGACCTGGACATTGTGTTGTGCGCCGAGGCGCTCAGCGCTGAATTTGTACGCCGTTTCTGGGTTTTCGTTGGAGCGGGCAAGTATGAGGTACAGGAGCGGAGCGATGGGAAGAAGCAGTTTTACAGATTCAAGAAGCCCGAGAATGCTGAGTACCCGTTCATGCTGGAGCTTTTCTGCCGGAAGCCGGATGAGATTGAGCTCGACGCCGAGGGGCATCTGACGCCCGTTCCGATGGACGAGGAGATTTCGAGCCTGTCGGCCATCCTCTTGGATGATGACTACTACGCGTGCATTAAACGCGGTCGGACCGTCATCGACGGCGTGAGTATTCTGGGGCCTGAGTACGTCTTGCTCTTCAAGGCACGCGCGTGGCTCGATCTATCGAAGCGAAAAGCTTCGGGCGAAAAGGTCGACAGCAAGCACATCAAAAAGCACCGCAACGACGTGTTCCGGCTCTTTCCCTTGCTCTCTGAGAACCAGCGGGTTGAAAGCGCTGCGAGCATAAGAGACGACATGAAAGAGTTCGTCGGCGCGATGAGGGCCGAACAAGGATTGGACATTGCCCGCCTAGGAAACGTTCGCAACCTAAACGAAGTGCTCGCGGAAATGCGTTCTATCTACCAAACGGGATAAGCTCCTCAGAGCATCCCTTCAGATTCATGGATATCGGGCCTGGACTGCGGCTTTGGTAGCTCGTACATAGTAGAGACCATCGGAGACCGAACAAATAGAAAGACCACCGCGGGTGAGACGAGTACTCGGGTCGCTGAGACTGAGCCAGGCCCAGTCCGCAGCAGAGCGCATGACGATCCAACGGCTGCGATAGGTTCGAAACGCCGGAGTAACTCTTCGGGGGCTACGTACCGGAAGAGGTTCATGAGGCTGAACAAGTCGCGCTGGAAGGCATTTGGTCTGTAGATATCCGACGTACCCTATCGAGACAAAGACGCCCGACCAACGAAAAACGAAAGCCCGAAGGCCTCCCCCACAGAAATACGAAAGCCCGAAGGCCTCCCCCACAGAAATACGAAAGCCCGAAGGCCTCCCCCACAGAAATACGAAAGCCCGAAGGCCTCCCCCACAGAAATACGAAAGCCCGAAGGCCTCCCCCACAGAAATACGAAAGCCCGAAGGCCTCCCCCACAGAAATACGAAAGCCCGAAGGGCGCGCAGTGAGCCCCAGCGAACGTAGCCTGGCAGGCGATTTTACATCGCCGATAACCAGGTAAGTACGGAAGCGCACGGGAATCGAACCCGCCGAGGTCCTTGTTGAAGAACCTCCATCGGTTTTGAAAACCGAGCCGCGCACCAGCCGCGAGCGCGCCCCCGGGGTTGGCTTAGCATGGCTTTTTGGGACTTGAGTAGTGGTGGTTCTCGGCGCAGAGTAAACGTGTGGGGGCCGGAGGAACACCAACGACACACGTGATCGTTCGGGGGATCGTGCAGGGGGTCGGGTTTCGCTACTGGACCCAAAGGGAGGCGGTCGGGCTTGGCCTCAGGGGGTGGGTCCGGAACTTGTTCGACGGGCGGGTTGAGATTGTACTGCAGGGGGAAAAATCTGCGGTGGACACGATGGTGGCGCGATGCAAGGGCGGGCCCAGCAGTGCGGACGTCCAAGAGCACAGCAAAAACGAGCTGACGGCCCAAAAACTCGATGGCTTCGAGATTCGTCCGAGCAGTGACAAGGAGCTGGGTAAAACCTCGTCCACCGGTCTCTGAAGCCTTTGGCCAGGCCACCCTGCTAGGGGTGTAGTCGGGAAAGCCAGTTTGGGAGCGAAGGGAGATCGAGCACGGTTCCGGGGTGGGGCTCGGACATGTTGGTGTAGCGGCTGAGATTCATGGTTTCGTGTTCGGTCTGGATGGGTGGCCATGGGGGGACAGGGGCGACAAAACCGGCTTCGGTTTTCATGTGGCTTCGGTCGGAGGCGAACTCCGCCCGGAAGGCGTTGGCGTCGATGGCTCGAAACCGAGGGTGAAATGCGGGCTTGATACGTTCCAGGAAAAACGTGCGGGATAGGTAGGTTTCCAGGGAACAGGGGAACGGCAGGCGGGAGTCCAGGTCATAGACGGTCGGCCCGTGGGCGTGAGTCAAGGCCAACACGACGTGGTAGTCCCAGGCCAGCGGCTGTCCGAGAGGAGCCGCCTTTTGGCTCCAGAACGGGCAAACAGCTTCGTGGCTTGCGATGAACAGAACCGTACGCCGGTCCGTGTGGAGGCGAGGGTCGCCAGCGAGGTGCCAGATGTTTTCTTCGCAGTAGCAGGCGGCGTACCGACATCCAGCGCGCGTGATGGGCGCCAAAGACTCGGGCGCTGCCCGAGCGGGGCTACTTGGGCTTGCGGTAAGACGCTTGGGCACGGGCGATGATTGGACCGCTACATCGTCTCGAAGGTCAAAGACTCATCGGAAATGTTGTAGGTCTCTCCGGGCTTGATCTTGGCGCGGCTGACCTTTTCGCCGCCACACCAAACACCGTTTGCGGAGCCCAAATCTTCGATGAAAAGGTCTCCGTCGACACGGTTCAGACTTGCGTGCTGGCGCGAAATTTTTGCGGAGTTGATCACCACGTCGCACGTTCGGCTCCGACCGATGATCATCGTATCTTTGTCGACTTTGATCACCTCGCCGTCATTGAGGTAAAGCTGCCAAGAGCGGCTCGAAACCGCCTGAGCAATCGGCGGTGGGCCCACAAGGCTCTTGGCCCGAGGGGATGCCGGCACGCCGTCGGCAGAAGGAATGCTGACGCAGGGGACCACGGGGTAGGCGGACAGTTCGGTGATCTCGGCTTTCGATTGAAACTGGTCTTCGGTTGCCACCAAGAAGACCTGACGGCCACAAACGTGGCAGGACACCTCGACAGGGATCTCTGAGACCGACCGTTCTAGCCAATTCTGAGGACAGCCCTGGTGGTTCGGACAGTTTGTCATCCACCCTAAGCATTCACGCATGCACCCGTAGAAATACGAACTATTGCGTCAATCCGCAATTCTTCGGCGACCACTTGTCGCAGGCTCTGCGATGTCGTCGTACATGCCCTTAGCGATCCGCGGCGCTTTTGCGGGTTCCGGGCTGCGCCGCGCACCTCACCCGTGGCTGAGGCGCAATTCGAGCAACCTCTATTTTCCCCTGTAGGTACAGCTCGCAGTGCATGTCTCGCGGACGGTGACTTCTAGGAGGCCGGGAAGGGCATCGACCAGGCGGAACCAGATCCAGTGGGCCAGAACCTCGCTGCTTGGGTTCTCAAGACCTTCCACTTCGTTGAGGTAGTTGTGGTCGAGGATCTTGTGCAAGGGCGCAAAGGCCGCCTCCAAATCCGCAAAGTCCCGGACCCAGCCGGTATGAGGGTCGACTTCGCCGCCGATACAGATTTCAACCCGAAACGAATGGCCATGCAGACGTCGGCATTTGTGACCCTCAGGTAGGTTTGGCAGCCGGTGAGCCGCCTCAAAACGGACTGTTTTTCGGACCTCTGCCTGCATTTCATCCTTCCTCGACGTAGGCGACCGGGTCTTGGACGCCCAGAGCTCGAAAACCCCGAAGCCGCAGGGTGCACGCATCGCACCGACCGCAGGCCAAGTTTCCCGATGGGGCGTAGCAAGAATGGGTCAGGCTGTAGTCGACACCTAGGGTCAAGCCCGTTTGAATGATGTCGGCCTTGCTCATCTGGATGAGCGGAGCACAGATTTTGAGCTGACCGTGTTTCAGATCGGCGGCACGGGTTGCAACCTTGGCGAGGGCTTCGAAGGCCTCGACAAAAGCGGGACGGCAATCGGGATAGCCGGAATAGTCGAGCGCATTGGCCCCAAAGTAGACCTCCCACGCACCCACGACCTCGGCCAAGCCCATGGCCACCGATAAAAAGATGGTGTTTCGGGCGGGCACGTAGGTCACGGGTATTTGGCCCGCCTGAACGGACTTGTTCTTGGGGACCTCCAGTTCATCGCTGGTCAGGGCGGAACCCCCGATGGCCGAAAGATCAAAGGGCACGACGCGATGGTCTTGAATGCCAAGACTTTCGGCGACACGTTTCGCAGACTCGAGCTCGATGCGTTGGCGCTGGCCGTAGTCAAAAGAGAGCGCAGTCACCGCACGACCGTCGCGGAGCGCGAGCGCAGCGACGGTTGCCGAATCGAGTCCGCCCGACAGCAACACGACTGCACGAGGCTTGGCCTCTATGCTCGATGCACCCACAACCCCGTCATGCAGCGGGGTCAGGCCCCACCAAACGCCTTCTTCGAGGGACTCTAGCTTCGGCACCGAGAAAGGTCCAAGCGTTTTTCGGGTTAACACGGAGTCGGCCTTGCGATCACAGGACACACCGCGTCGAGAGGGGACTGGCACCCCGGCCGAAGGGGCCAGAGGGGGACAGGCACCCCCCGGCGAAGGGGAGAGCAACAGGCCGCCCGTCTTGAGGGGGGTGCCTGTCCCCGGTGCCCCGGCGAAGGCTGAGGGGAAGACGCCAGAGGGGACAGGCACCCCCCGGCGAAGGGGGGAGCAACAGGCCGCCCGTCTTGAGGGGGGTGCCTGTCCCCGGTGCCCCGGCGAAGGCTGAGGGGAAGACGCCAGAGGGGACAGGCACCCCCCGGCGAAGGGGGGAGCAACAGGCCGCCCGTCTTGAGGGGGGTGCCTGTCCCCGGTGCCCCGGCGAGGTGCTTGTGGGGCCTGTTCGCGTGGGGTGACGCAATTTCCGGTTGGCTGCACCAGCCGACCGGTGTACCCAGGGGTGCAGATTCTTGGTCGGGGTTAACCGGATCCCGGCGCGGCGAGGATGGCGAAGCATGCGAGGATGGCGGAATTGGTAGACGCACTGGATTTAGGTTCCAGCGGGTAACACCGTGCGGGTTCGAGTCCCGCTTCTCGCATGACCCTGGGCGTCCCTGACAAGCCATCGCGACAGCGAAGCACTGAGAAAGGCATCAAGCAGTATGAAAATTGAGGTCGAAACAATTTCCGCCGCCCAGCGGCGGCTCGCCATCGAGGTGCCCTGGAACACCATCAAAGAAGAACTCGATGAGGCCTACCGGGGTTTGGCGAAACGGGCGCGGGTCAAAGGGTTCCGGGCCGGAAAGGTGCCTCGCAAGCTACTCGAGCAAATCTATCGGACCACGGTGGAAGGCGAAGTCCTCAATCGAATCCTCGACGATTCCTACAAGAAGGCGATCGCTGAAAAGTCTCTGATGCCCATCAACAGCCCGACGCTGGACGAAACGCCCACCATCGAGCCCGACACCCCTCTCAAGTTTGTGGCGACCGTCGAAGTCAAACCCGAGATCGACGTGAAGACCTACAAGGGCCTGCAGGTCACCCAGAAGGTTCGGGCCATTGCCGACGAAGACATCGCGAAAGAACTGGAGCAGCTCCGGACCAAAGCGATGGTGATCGAACAGGTGACCGATCGGAAAACCGTAGAGGAAGGCGACCTCGCAGTCATCGACTTCTTTGGTTACATCGGCGGCGAAACCTTCAAGGGGGGCAAGGGCATCAACTACACCGTCGAGGTGGGGGCCAAGCAAATGATTCCAGGGTTCGAACAAGAACTCATCGGAATGAACATCGGGGATCAGAAAAACTTCCAACTCACCTTCCCCAAAGACCAAGGCGCCGAGGAAGCGAGAGGCAAGAAGGTCGACTGGAAAGTCGATCTCAAGGAAATCAAACGGAAGATCCTCCCTGAGCTCGACGACGAATTTGCCAAAGATCTGGGCGAATACGATAGCCTTAGCGAACTCAAGGACAAGGTACGGGAAAACTTGAAGACCCGCGAGAGCGCAAAAAGCCGACAGGCTTTAAGAAACTTGGTCCTTGAGAAGCTCGCCGAGGAGAACACTGTGGATGTTCCCCCGCTGATGGTTGAAAGACAGCTCGATTTTGCCCTGCAAGACGTGAAACGGGCGGTCGAATCCAGCAAAGACCTGGCCATGCAAGGCACGCTCGAAAAACTGCGAGCCGACGGGCGGGCACGCGCGGAAACGCAGGTCGCCGGAATGCTCCTCCTGGAGGCCGTGGCGCGTGAAGAGGCGATTGAGGTCTCCGATGCCGACCTCGAGGCGCGAATCCAAGAGCTCGCCCGAGAACACCGAATCGGCCTCAAGCAGCTCAAAGAGCAGCTCAAGGACCAAGAGCAAATCGAATCTTTGCGGTACAACCTTCGTCAAGACAAAGCCCTGGACCTGGTTGTCGCCCACGCCCAAGTGACCGAAGAGCCAGAAGACGAAGCGCCCAGCGATCCCTAGCAGCAGGGTGTTGAAAAACACCCCGCTCCCGTGCGCGTGCCCTTGCCCGTACGCGTACCCGAATTCGACGGGCCAGACTCTCGAGCACGTCGGTCGACGCGCAAAGCTTCGGCCCTGCCTGTTCGGCGCCACGGCGCCCGACCGGCCCCCCGTGGCCGACTCACGCGCAAATCATCAGGTGGTCCATTCGTATACCAGGGGATTAGAGCACATCTCACGAGCTCCCGTGGCGTCTGGGTGACGCCTTTGCCACATCGATAGGAAAGAGGGTAGGCGCCCAAAGCCTCATGAGAAGTGACGAGATGGGCGCTAGCGTGACCCCGTGCCAGGAAAACCTGGACGGAAAAATTTTTCGATTTTCACCACGGGGGGATGGACGTGGGCCTCCGGAACCGCCACGATGTACGAACAGGTCGCGGTAGGTACGCCGGGTCTGGCAGACAGCCAGCCCCTCCCACCGTGAACCTTTGCCATACAGGCCGAAAGGAACCCATCCGTGAGCTATCTTGTCCCCACCGTTATCGAACAAACACACCGGGGAGAGCGGGCGTACGACATTTGGTCACGCCTCATGAAGGATCGGATCGTGTTCTTGGGCACAGAAATCACCGATGACATCGCGAACGTCATTGTCGCCCAGCTCCTGTTCCTCGAGTCCGAAGACCCGGAAAAAGACGTCAACCTATACATCAACAGCCCAGGGGGCTCGGTGATGGCCGGACTGGCGATTTACGACACGATGCAGTACGTGCGATGCCCCATTACCACCATCTGCATCGGGCAGGCCGCCTCCATGGGCGCGGTCATCCTCGCGGCCGGGACCTCCGGGCGCCGAAAAGCCCTGCCCCACTCCCGCGTGATGATTCATCAGCCCCTGGGGGGCGCGCGTGGCCAGGCGTCAGATATCCAAATCCAGGCCAAAGAGATTCTCAAAATGAAGGAGCTTCTCAACGGGATCCTGGCCAAACACTCAGGGCAAACCCTCGATAAAATCTCGAGCGACGGGGACAGGGATTTCTACATGTCCGCCATCGAAGCAAAAGAATATGGCCTGGTGGATGACGTGCTGGCAAATAAATCAGCGACTTCCATCGATCCAGTTTGACAGGTAATCTTGAAGATAGCTGAGGAGGCATTGAAGCCCGTTGAAAAATCGGGCGTGATGTTAAGACCGCATGGGTGATAGAGGGAAACGCGAGGACGGCTACGGCGGCAACCTGACTTGCTCCTTTTGCGGCAAGTCTCAAAAGGAAGTCAAAAAGCTGATTGCAGGGCCAACAGTATATATCTGCGACGAATGCATCGGCCTCTGCAACGACATCATCGCTGAAGAGCAAGACAAAGACAGCCAAGGCGATGGTGCTTTTCAGATCTTAAAACCGAGAGAAATCAAATCCGTTCTCGACGAATACGTCATCGGACAAGAGCGCGCCAAAAAGGCATTGGCCGTTGCGGTCCACAACCATTACAAACGCATCGTCGGCAACACCAAAGACAGCGAAGAAGAAGAAAACGAAGTCGAGCTTCAAAAGTCCAACATCCTCCTCATCGGGCCATCTGGCTCTGGCAAGACGCTGCTGGCACGGACCCTTGCTCGTATTTTGAACGTACCCTTTACCATTGCCGACGCCACGACGCTCACCGAGGCCGGATACGTGGGCGAGGACGTCGAAAATATTCTCGTCAATCTTCTCCAAGCAGCCGACAATGATCTTGAGCGCGCCAGCCGCGGCATCGTCTACATTGACGAAATCGACAAGCTGGCAAGAAAAAGTGAATCGCCCTCCATCACCCGAGACGTATCAGGGGAAGGTGTGCAGCAGGCCCTGCTCAAGATTCTTGAAGGCACGCTTGCGAACCTGCCCCCCAAAGGCGGACGAAAACATCCCCAGCAAGATTTTGTGCAGATGGACACCACCAATATCTTGTTCATCTGCGGTGGTGCATTTTGTGGGCTCGAGACCATCATCGAACACCGTATCGGGAAGAAGACCATGGGGTTCGGCGCCAACATCAAGTCCAAAAGAGACAAGAAGATTGGCGAATACCTCAAAGAAGTTCAGCCGGGCGACCTTCTTAAATTTGGGATGATTCCTGAATTCACCGGTCGACTCCCGGTGATCACGTGCCTCAATGAACTGGACGAAGAGGCGCTCAAAGACATCCTCACCAAGCCGAAAAACGCCTTGGTCAAACAGTACCAGAAGCTGCTCGAACTCGACGGCGTAAAGCTCTCTTTCGGAGAAGGCGCCATCGACGCCATCGCCAAAAAAGCCATCGACACCGGGACCGGTGCCCGTGGACTAAGGGCTATTCTGGAAGGCAAGCTTCTGGACACCATGTACGAAGTCCCAGCGCGGAAAGATGTCGTAGAGGTTCTCCTCTCAAAGAAAACCATTAGCGACAACGAAGCGCCCAAGCTCACCCACAACACGGTCGAGCGCACCGGCACCTGACCGAAGCTCAATTTTTTGCGGTCATCCCTTTGGCCCTTCTGGCGTTGCTTTTAGGGTAGCTCCGATTCGTATTCTCTCCCTGAGGCGACTCAAACGATTCCATCGGTTTGGGGACGACTCAAACGGCTCCACCGGTTTGCGGGCGACTCAGGTTTGTCAACCTTGATTGTCCGCGCAGCGTTGTAAACGTTGACAAGACCCGACGGCGTTTGGTTAATGCCCGCGAGGCTCACAGGGCGGATCGCTCGGAGGCGAATCGCCGTGCCAGGAGCCTTCGAAGGAATCTAAAGCCATGCAGCATCGTCCAGCTCAGGGCGCTTGTACCATTGCCACGATCGCGTCGGCCATCATGGGCCTGATCATGCTCTCGTCCGCACAAGCCCAAAATCACTCGCCGACCCAAACGAAGCTACGGCTGGCCAAGGACTGGAACCTCAAAACCTTTCGAGTACGCAACCCAAGCGACAGCCACCCGGTGCTCCTAGCCCTCAATACGCTTGGCATTCGGATATGGGAGGCATCATCGCTCGGAGCCCCCCCGATACTGAACGGCGATGCCGCCCTCCACGAGGCGACACGCATCAGCGCCGACACCGGTTACTGGGTCTGGTCGCCTGTAGACCAAGAAATTGCTCTTCCGGACCCCAACCAACGCAAAGCAGTGTCGCCTGAATGGACGCAACCAACAGAATCCCAAGACGCATCGCTCTCTAGCGGTTGGCACTTCTTGCCGGTCTTCGAGTCGGTCCATTACGGAGATGGCAACATTGATCGCATCCTCCACTGGGATGCCGATACCCAACGCTACCAACGCATTGGATTTGGAGAAACACTCCACCCGACAGAGGGCTATTGGGGCTACCTTTTGGAAACGGGTACCCCGTTCGCAGCCTCCTGCCTCACCGAAACCTGGACGTTGGTCGACGCCGTAGAGATCGTAGAGGGCTGTCCGGTCTCTTCGGGCCGCGCAAACATCATTCCACGAAGCGGCTGGGGCATCCACGGAGCAAACACCTCAACAACGTCATCTCGAGGAATCGTTCTTCATCACACAAGAACTTCCCCAGATCTTTCCATCACCGAATTTGAATCGCTTCAGGTGGACCCAAATCTCGGCCTCGATCTTCATTTTGTGATCGCCAAAGACAAAAGGGGACAATGGCAGATCTTCGAAGACCAGGGCCGGTTGGGCGCAGCAGTCCAGCTCCCTTCAAACGCCCAGGGCTTTGGCGTTGTTGAAGAAATCCACATTGCGATCATGGGGAACTATGAGCTCGCCGCGACTGAGGAGCCCAACAAAACCAACCAGCCACCTCGAAATGCCGTACTTCGCCTTCTTGAGCTGGTGGCATTCTTGAGGGCTCATACCGACGTTCACCAAATCGTAGCGCACGACAAAAAAAGAGACCCTGGGCGTGCAACCCATCACCTCATCACGGCTCTTGAAAACCGGTTCTTCAATAGCCCTGTCACCCCTGAATCTGAAACCAACACCCCACCAGCAACAGGCGCACCCGAGTCCAAGGACATCACCCCACCTCTCCTCGTCGTCCTTAGCCCCTCTGAGACCAATACAGAGATCGCAGGGCCATTCATCACCATCGAAGGTGAGGTCTTTGACGAACAACTGGCGACCCTGTCCATCAACGGTGTGGCTGTGGCCGCGAGCAACAAGCGCTTTCGTCACGCGGTGCACCTCAGTCCCAAACACAACGTGGTGCAGATCCTCGCCACCGATCGAGCGGGGAACCAAACTCAAGTCGAACGTCAAATTTACCGCAGGCCGGCAACACCGACCGAGTCGGCCTCCCCTGAAAACCCAAAGACGCCCCTCGATCTGGAACTGGGACCGGTGATAACACTCTCTCAGCCGCTCCATGATCGCGTCTACGTTCGTGACCCTGTCGTGCGAATATCAGGGGCGACCGAAGACGCTGATTTTCTGGAATGGACCGTCAATGGGCTCTTGGTCGGCCTTGGCAGAGATTTTCATTCCTCGGTATTCGTGACCGAGGAACAAAGCTCGGTCAAAGTCGCTGCCCGAAATTTGGCTGGTCACACCAGTACCAAGACCGTGGACATCATTCTTGATGTTGAAGCGCCAAAGATTCTGCTCTCCCACCCTCGGAACGTGACGGTGCATCAAGACCAAACGGTCCTCAAGGGCGCTGTAGGTGACAAACATTTCTTGGCACTATCCTGGTCGCGCGGTCCGGAGCACCCAAGCCAAGAACTCGACGTACACCATGGCTTTTTTGAGCAAGACGTGGCGCTACAGGAAGGTCCCAATGGCTTTGTTCTGACCGCAATCGATCGAGCGGGGAACCTGCGCCAAGAAGAGGTTGTCGTAACCTACACGGAGGCACCAAAAAGGGGGCAGAAGCCACTGCCGCCAGAGGCGCTATCAGCACAAGTCGTCGCCCAAACGGCAGTCTTGACATGGCGAAAACCAACGCTGTTCGCGGACGGCTCACCCTTGCCCCAAGGCACATCCTTGGACTACCTGGTCTACCGAGACGGCACCCAAATCGCCGAAACCCGAAACGAACACGCCCACCGAGATGAACTCCCCGCTTTCGAACAAGAATTTCGATACTTTGTCATCGCCGTCCTTCGAGACGCCCAAGGTACCCGCTGGCTGTCCGATCCTTCGCGCACCATCGACCTCAAGGCCCATAGGCCCTCGCCCCCTCCGGTGCCAGGCGCCTTTGAAACACCCGCGACGGTGGGCCAAAGCGAAGGCTCGGTGTCTCTGCCCAAGACCGCGCTCACCAGCCACCTTGGCCGAACCTACGCGCACCTCGCCTATGTCCGTCCGGGCCAAGAGGCCGAGCCCGATCGAATCATCTACCAACACAGCGATAAAGCAGCGAAAGCGAACAGCTTTGGCACCCCGTACACCATCGCCACATCGAAACTCGAGTGGATGATCACCGATCTCGCCCTGGCCGCAGACGGCCACCTTGTTTCGCTCGGATGGATTGAACAGAAGCGCAACGAGGATTCCACCGGCAAGGTTTGGGTGGCACAAAGCTCCGACGGTGGTCGCTCATTCGAAGCGGCAACCCTTGTTCGAGAAAGCCGAGAATGGAAACGCGGCATAGACCTGGCCTTTGATCGGCTTGGTCAGCATCACCTCGTTTGGGGAGAAGCGAGCAAAGCCTACTATCTGAAAAACCTCACCGGGACGCCGTCCAATGTCTTTGATGTCCGTAAGCGCCAAAAGGCCACCGAGAAGGTCAAGTATCTGGCCTACTACCCAAGCACCGAGGGCAAGGGGTGCACCTGCGATGCTTGCTGGTGCGAGGAGTCCTACATCATCAGCGATGAGCCAGACCCGACCGACAACAACGAGCCCATCGGACCCTATCTCTACCGCGTGGAAGAGGCTTTGGTGTACGAACCCTCACTCCATGTTGACCAAAACAGCGTCACCATTGCGGCCCGTCAAACACGGCTCTGGGACGCTCTTCCCGTCAAGAACCCCGCGTGGGAAGCCATGGCTCTCAACCCACTGTACGATGAAAAAGTCATACAACGGCCCGGGCCCACGCGACTGGTCGTAGGTTGGCGAAAAACATGGAAAAAAGCCAAGGAACCAGGAGACGAATCGCAATGGACCGCGCTCAGCCATCGTCACCAATATCATTACGAGGGCACCTGGCACGACGAAGACCAAATCAAAATCGCCCAGCGACCACTCCATGAGACGGCCTGGTCCTCATCGGCACGGACCGCAAACGAAGACCCATGGCGCGTAGGCACCTGGATCAACGACACCGAACAACAGTGGCGTATCACCGTGGTCGCAAACATAGAGGAACCGGCGCGGTCAGAAAAGCCATCCTATCCTCGAGTGCACACCTTGCACGATGGGCAGATGCTGATTGCTTTTGAAGCTGGCGTTTCCGACAATCCCAACACCCCTCACCAAAACCCCATCTATACCGCATTCTCCAAAGACGGCGGGCGACACTGGTCGTTTGCAGCCATCGCGGCTGAAGGCTACATGCCCACGCCGGCAGCCACCATGGACGGTCAAACGGGCCTGCTCTACTACGCCGCCCAGGGGGACAATCAACCGGGCGCGATTCAGTTCGTACACCACCAAGGGGGGCAAAAGTGGTCTTCACCCTCAACCCTCAGCGCCCAAGCCCCAAAACCCATCCACCACCAAACCCACAGTGCTGCCCGGCTGTATGGCGTGCCGAGCCTTTCGTCCCATGGGGAACTGTTTCTTGCCGCATGGGTCCGGCAAGGAGGCTCGTCTGCCCCAAAGGACCAGGTCGTCTCCGCACGTGCCTCCAAGAACACCACGCTCAATCACGTAGACGCGACTCTTCCCGAGCAAATCACCGCCAACACGAGTGTGCCCCTCAGCGTGGCGGCCGAGAACAAATATCACATGCGCGTATCCAGCAGCGCCACGGTCCAAATCCGCGACGCGGCTCAGCCCCCAAGAACACCGCCGGGGAGTTCACGGACGGGTGGCTCGCTGGCAAATGACTCCGAGACAAGTGAATCGCTGACGGGCGCTTCGCTGGCAAATGACTCCGAGACAAGTGAATCGCCGACGGATGGTTTACACACGAATGGTTCAGCGGCAGCCCCCAACGCCGCAAGGCTCCCATTCAACATCGCGGACCCCGTGTCCGGCGAGGACGTGGATTCCACGGTCAGCTTGACACTCAGCAACGGGGCCGCCACGCTTTGGACGACACTCCAGCCGACCGAACTGCCAAAGGTGGGGCTCGCTTCCGCACCGGCGTTGCAAGAATCCCGTCTCGAGCTCCAATGGGACTCCGGACCGGAAGTCTTTGAAACCCAAACGCAGTTGATCCCAAACAATATCAGCGGGAACTACCACAAGGCCCTCTTGGCGCGGGAAGACTTGGTACGAACAAAAACTTCGGTCCGAACCGGTCAAGAGCTTGTCTACCAAGTCGAGTACCAAGCCGAGCCCACGGGCGCGCCACCCGTCCTGGGGAACGACCCACTCAACCCCACAGGGTTGGGCCCTTCCGACTTTCGAGACGCTATCTATCTCGCTGGGTTTGAGCGGGTATGGGTGTACACCCAAGGCATCGCGCTGGCGCAGTACGCGCGGCAAACGGGACCAGATTTTCAGCATCACGCCCAAGGCATAGCCCGAATGCTTTGTGAGAAGGCCGTTTCGGACCCGGAGTCTTCAAACCTCGCCGGTTGGCCCTTTTCGTGGAACACCAAAGACGACGACTGGAAAGACGCCCGCCTGGTCACCGGCGCAACCGCGTGGGCGATCCACGGACTAGGGTTGTTCATCACCTCAGATGCGTACCAGAACATCGAATCGCCACAAGAAAAGCAGCAGCTCCTAGACTGTTACCATCGGTCGCTCTTCGGGCTCGAAACCCATCGAAGGCATGTCGAGCTAAACGACAAAAAGGTGGTCAGTCTGATGAGCGCGGGATGGACGACCGTTGGACTTCAGAACGTCCAAACACCCTGGAACATTGAGACCAAAGGCGGCGTGCCCCTCTCTCACGATGAAAGAGAACGATGGTCCTACTATAGCGTGCTCGACGCCATCGGCTACGAGGTATTCGATGACACGCTCACCATTCGTTATTGTGTCGAAGATGACGGCAATGATTGTTATGCCCAAGACCCTTCGAGCGAAGCATGGCAAACACGAGAAATCACCTCTGATGAGTGGGACGCGCTCCGTCACCGAGCGCGGGCAAACAACGTCGTAACCGAACACAATTTGGACGTGCTCAGCGTTCTTAACCACGCACTCAACCACGCCCAAGAACTTAGGCTCCCGAAAACCAACGACATCGAAACCTGGAGAAATGAGCTTCGCGACGGCATCTTTTTTGGTTTGTGGGACGACTGAATACTCCACCGCCTAAAGGCGGTGGGTTCGCCTGCGACTAAAGTCGCCTAAAGGCGCCTGCATGAATTCACTCCGTGAAAATCCTCGTCCTCCTGGGGCACGCACCTTGCAACTCAACTTCGCAATGACGTCGTCACGCCGCTCGACGCCACAAAGTAACCCCGAGAACCGACCCCAGAAGGACTTACGCAGGGCCCGAAACTCAGCCATGAGCCGATTCGAAGTCTTTCCCTTGATGGCCTGCATCACACGGCTCGGCGACAGATGCGGAGGTACACTCAAGAGGAGGTGCACGTGGTCCTGGCTGACAGAATCTGGATGTTGTTCCGACTACATATCTCCCGAACCAGTTCCCTAAACCGAAGTGCCACGTCTCCACGCAGCATAGGCTTGCGGTACTTGGGTACGAATACAAAATGGTAGTGCAACTCGTAGACGGTGTGGGACGACTTACGGTAGTGCCTCATGGCGGCATTGTACCCAAGTACCGCAAGCATCCTAAAGGCTTCGCCTAAAGGCGAGGGATCTCAAGCATCCCCGGATGGGACATAAGGAATGGCGCCATGAATTCGAATCGGCGCTCCTCAAAATGGGCACGCTGTCCGAGAACAACCCGTACAGGGCCTGGATAGAAAAGCGCCTCGCATCGGATGACTTCGGTCGGGTGGTCACGGGCGGCGAACTCGTGGGTGGCGCCTCCGATTCACGCCCGTCACGCCTGGTGAAAAGCAAGCATAGCGCCATTGACAACTGCAGCTGGCTCTCTCTTTCAGTCGACTACGACGACCTGAAAGAGAACAAGAGTCACGCGCAACTTTACTTCCGACGCCTCGAGCAATGCCTTGAATACACCATCATTCAGTACGTCAAGAACCTAAACTTTAACCCCTTGTGCGATACCTCTTCTGCCAGCTGCCCCCCGGAGCCCACCTATCGCGGGACCCACTACTTTCAAAACGCTTTTAAGGACCCTTACATTCAACCAAGCGCGCTTCAGGAGTCTTCGTACCACCTCGAAGCGACCATGGGTTTGGTCTTGGGGCTCTTGAAATTCGCTGACGCACACCCCGACGGCAGTCAGGCCGACACTTTCGAAAACGAAGCGAAGGCGTTGTGGTCCGGTGCCCAAGCCTTTGTGCGCGATCACGGCTTTCCTTATTCAAGTCAACGGATCCAAGACCTCTCAACGCTCCTTGCTTCAAGCACCGCGGTGATCTGGTTCATCGATACCCACGATCACCTGAACGAAAAGGACCATCACCTCGATCAGCCGCTGCGGCACTATGGGTGGCCGTTCGACGTGAAAAAGGCCGAGGCCTTCCTTCGGGAAGGTCCATGGCCCGACGCACCGGCATGGGTGGTTTCGGGGCACCTCGATGAGCGCCCCTTTACCCTCGTTGAAGAACAGGCGGTGACCATTCTCTCTCAGGTTGCACGGGGTGAAACGCAGAAGGCGCAGCAAAATGCCGTTCTTTTGCTGAACCGAGCTCTGTACCCTTATACCGAAACCGTCGGCGGTAGAGAGTCTTTGGAGTTCCCAGTGGTGGTCGACACCGCGTCGGGCGAGGCACTCCACACCTTTCGCGATACCGGAACCCAAATGTTGGCCTGGTATGCGGTGGGGGCGGCGCTCAAAGCCAACCCATCTTCGGACGAAAGCGGCGAACTTCAGGCCTTGTTCACCGACGGGGTCCATCGCCTCGGACGAAGGATGCTGGATTCCGGTCCGGGCATGTCGAAAGACGGTGCGCCAGAGGAGCACATAGAAAAAGACGGTGCAGACCAAGAGGGCCCGCAAAAACCGAGACGCCTAAGGGGCTTGGTCCTCGCTGGCGACGCCCACGGCGACACCGCACACCCCATGTCAAAAACCGTGGACAATGTTTTGGCCTATTTCACTTTCGACCTGGCCTCACACACCCAGCCCTCTTCCCCGGCCGGCACCAACGCGACAAAGTGGCGCTCGAGCCTTAAAGAGCGCCTCATCGGTCTATGCTTCGACGAAAACTCAGGCGGACCGATCGAGGCTCTGTACGCTTCAGGCAGCGCGGTGCCGGCAAATTCCCCTCGCGTGTACACGTTGTGCGCGCTGTTTTTTGCCCACATCAACGAAACCCAAAAAACTCTTCGGGTCCTAGATGCGCTCAGCCGCCGTCAATCCACCGATCCTCTCCGGTTTGACTCTGCACCATTTCTCGAAAGACTCTGGACGCACGGCCGATCGGCGCTCGACGAGACGGTGACGGCACTCCAAGAATCATCGGTGTCTGAGACCGACCAACGCTTACTCTCAACTCTGGCCAGCTTAGAAACCCTAGAGGCTCCACTTCATCGCGACCTAGCCAGTACGCTTGGCCCCATCCTTCGGGAAAAAGTGCTCGAGACTCAGGCGTCTTCTTCCCCCACCCTGGAAGAATCAACCGATACCCTCTCCTCTTGGCGCCACTTTTTTGTGCACGCGCCAAGCCCACGCGCGTGGCTTGATGTCATTGGCGAAATCCTGGCACGAAGGAGTGCTGGCCGGTTTGATCCGCGACAACAAGAATTGGCGATGCGAAAGCTGGATAGGCTCTTCAGACAACCTTCTGGAGAACTCAGCCGTGTCGATCGGTCCATACGGTACCTGGGTTACGACGCCGGCGGCCTTTGGGGCACGCCCGCCGGCCCGTTGGTTTGGGTCAAGAACCCACAAGACCCAAACGGTTTTCGGGGCCTCGGCTACGAAAGGGCCCAGGGCCAAGAAAGCGGCGGTTCATGGAGCTTTGGCGGAATGATGGTCTCCCTTCAGCAGGATGTGCTGGCGCTTTACCGAGAGACCCTGCGCGCTTTCTTTTTGTCAGAATACAAAAAGACCCGCACCGACAGTTTCTTGAACCGGTTGGTTTTGATTCGATATGCCTTGAACCAAATCGAGGCCCAAATCCCGCCCGCACAATGGGCCGAGAGCTACCCCAAAGCGCGTGAAATCTGGATGCGTCGGGCGCACAAAGAGCACCTCGAGCTTTGCTCTTCGCCCTACCTCGGCCAAGACAATGGTCAAGAACCAAGCTTCGAGGACACATTCGGGGTATCGTGCCATCAAGCCAGTACACTGTATCAACACCTCCTCAGCAGCCACCTTGGCGAAAACGAAACCGATCTTGGACTGTTGATACCTCAGGGCGACCCCTCGGATTGGCAGCGCTTTTTCTTAGATTTGCGGGTCCGGAAGCTCGGAAGAAGCGGCCATGCATGGGCGGGTCAGGACGACGTCAAGACGTGCGTGACCTGTACCCTTACCCTCACACCGCTGACCCCAAAGAGCGAGACCCCGGTGGCGGAGCTTCAAGACGCCATGCGGCGAAACTTCATACAAAGGTTCGACGAGAGATTGCAGTCAACGTTTGGAGACCGTACCCGCTTCGATTGGTCCCACATCGACCCCATCGCCGCCTTTCACACCGCCTCACCGCGACACTGGTTCGAAAGCGAAACGCAGCTGAGGCAGGCGTTGGCGATGGCGCACGCAATCGACTTTGGCATCAAAGGACAGGCGGCGCCTCCGCCCGCTTTCCCGCTCACCCCGGACCGAACAACAACCGTTCAGCATCTTCGACAATTCATCAACGCCTATGCTTTTGGTGATCTGCCCGCACTGGCGAAGCACGCGGACCTGGCGCCTTCTGAGATCCACCGTGCGATGAGAACCGGCCAACTGACCGAGCAAGCCTTCGAGGCTATGGCCACAGTGTCCGGCCTCAGCGACGCCTCGCGCCAAGAATGGTCGCTGCGCTTTCACTTTACAGCCGATGACATGGCAAGGTTCGTGCCGGGAACGACCATCGCCGAGGACGCTGCCGCAGAATCTGCTTTCATGGCAATGTTGAAAAACGGTTTCGGTTTATTCGAATCCCCAGGTTCACCATCGAGCGCAGTACGCGATACCAGCCTCAGCGATCACACGCACACCGTGCGCCCGTGGGATTTCTTACCCGTGGACGGTATGGAGGGCGTTTTCGTTTACCACACCCGTGTGGCCCTGGATGAAGCCCACGCGGAATTCGAACTGGAGGTGTCGTTCGATGAAGAACATCACCTCGGCGTGGTGGTCGAACCCGCGACGGCCGAAGGGGAGGCAAGCCTTCTGGCGCAGGTTCAACTTCGTAGCGAAGTCCACGAAACCGACACGCACCCAACCGACACCAACCAGAGCCGCACCGCCGAGCACACCTTGCAGGCATCGCAAGCCGGACAAGCCCTGGCATGGTCTCGTCAGGCGCTGGCACCTTCAACCCACACCATCCGTTTCAGCGGGGCCGAAAAAACCGAGGGCGCGTCCGAAGTCTGGTTGGTATGGGCCCGGCCCTCGTACGCCACGACCCGAGCCTTGTTTGTGAGCACCACGACACCCCTCAGTTCAACCGATGAGACGCTTTTCTGCCAGACCCTCGGAGACAACATTCAGGTCGCGGCAGCGTCCCTTTTGCCCGGTCACACGCCGGCGGCAGTCCAGGTCGAGTCGGTGGACAAAAACGCCGTACCGGGAGAAGGGCTTCATCGGTTGGTGCTTTCTGAAAATGACCGGATCGGACCCTATCTCGCCACCGTGTCCGGGCATCACTGCGCCTCATATCTCGCGTTCGGGGATCTGAGCGAGCGAGCCGGTGCATCAGGCGCGTTCTTTTTGGGCGACAGTCAGCAGGCTGTTTTGCATGTTTCGGGACTGAGCTCGGCCTTACACCAGGGCATTCAAGTTGTGGGCGAAAGCGGCACGTTGGCCACCGTGGAGCCGACAGATACACCCAATACCTTCTCGGTCGTTTCCCAGGCGCCAGGCTTACACGCCGTTCGCATCTTACTCCACGACCTGGACTTCCCTGTCCCTGAAGATCTCACGATCACCGTCAAGACCACCGAAACACGTCGAGCCTCCACGCTCGGCAGTTGGCTGATACCAAGCTTTCTCGAGCCGGTGCTTCGCCAAGCCCAGGTCCGAACCACCCAGCTCGGGCTAGCCGGAACCATTATCAAAAAGGGCATCGAGCAAGGCACCAAACAGAGCCCGGTCATCGGAGGCGCGGCGGGCGCAGCGGCTGGGTCTGGCGCCATGGCCTACTACCTGCCGCCCCAAGGCTCCATGGGGGAGGCCACCATCGCCGTGTTTGTGGGCCAAGAGTCTTCAGGGCTCAGCCCGGGGTTTAAAGACCGCGGCACATACAACATTCGTGAACTCGGCCTGCGATCGTATCTGACCGATGAGCAACAACTGGTCGAGTGGGTCGCTGCCATTGAAGATTTTCGGATTCCAGGCGCGCCGTCCATGGCGCCCCATGCGTTCGAAGTCCACGTGGCTGGCGATTTTGTCACGGTGGGCGCCCGCTTGGAGCGTACATCTTTGACGGTGATCGATGTGGACGGCAACCTGGCCCTCAATGACGCCGATTGGACACGCATCGAGGAAAACGACCCGCTCTTCGCGTTCCTCATCGAACGCGCAGAGGCCTTCGAAAACGCGGGTGTCGACGCAGAGGCGTACCTTCGCTCTATCGAAGCGTTTATCCTTCACCTACGAAGTGGGATCACCGATGGAGAGGGGAAACAGATCGGCATTCGCATCCACGCGGAACCCCGTCACGGCGCAACCTCGATCCTTGAGTTTGTCCAGTCCTCAGCCCCCTCGGCGTCTGAGAGCTCTCCGGGCTTCCCCATCCAGCCTTGGGGGAACGGGCAAAACACACCATTTTCGGTGTTTTCGAGCCTTTGGCCGTCGCCCCCCCTAAACGGAATCCCGGGGACCTCGCTGCCCCCCTCACCACGGCCAGATGGAATCATCGGTCAAGCACCCACGGGACACCAAACGGTCTTCTTCCCGTGGCTCTCCAACAAGGTGGCGTTTGTCGAAAACCCACGAGGCACGGTCCAAGCCTTCGGGAACACGGGTGAGGACCCGTCCCACAATCCCAACGGCGCGGAGGAAAAAGTCCCCGAGAACACCCACACCAACGGAAACGGAAACGGAAACGGAAAGACGGACACCGTGCTCCTGCCTCCAAAAACTTCGGCAGCGGACGTGTGGCGTCCGGTGGACGGCGGAGCGCCCCCGGGGCTCTCGGATTCAGGCTTTGCGAACGGCAACGAGTCCGAGATCTTTAAGACCCTCCAACGAGCAGAAACAAGAACCGTATTGGGTGTCTTGGCGGAGGCAGACCGAGAGCTCACCGTCGAAGAGATCAAGAAGCGCAGCCACGAATCAGAGGCGACGGTCATAGAAACGCTCGATGAGCTGACCAAAGCAAAAGTCATATTCGAAAGAAACGGCCCGATCTACACGCCAAACTATCTTTTCCTCAATACCGTTGCCACTCAACTGCTCGTTACTTTCCCGCCCCCATCAGACGTCACTGTGCCTCTAAGGAGCAACGCGATCGAAAGCTTTGTTGGTGATCGCCAAAGGCAATATCAGCTGCTTGGTGATTCAATGAACCGGGCCATGCTGGAAGTCCTCAGCGATTGGCCTCACCTGAGCGGGCTTGAACTGGCGAAGGCGGTCTTCTCGCCTGAACTCGATGCCGACAATGACCGGGTGAAGGGCACAGAAGAACTATTCGATTGGCTGGAAGGTGGGCGACAGGACGATCCAGCGGCCGCGGACTACCCCACCGTACTCGATTTCTTTCGCCGCCTGCACGCCCTCAAAGACGCGGGCCTCATTTCGTCGATAGAAGCCGGTGGCGGAGCGTGGTTTTCGTTGACTTACGAGGCCTCATTCATCGCCCTTGAGTTTTCCGCGATTTTTTCCCAAGAACAGGCTGTCGAACAGCTGAAAAGCTACGACAAAATTTTCCGCCTGGGACGAGTCACAGAAGAAATCGTCAACCACTCGCTCAAAGACCTTGCGCTCATCGCCGACAAGCAGGTGCGCGAAATCCTTGTCTTGTTTTCCAGTAAAGCCTTCGTGACCCCAGACTATGCACTCGAACGCATACCCACGCTCGATTCGCTTGACAAAGCTGCAGAACTTCTCACGGATTTGGAATCTCATGGTCTTGTCCGCAAGACCTCCAACCTCGGACACGCTCGGTACGATCTGAATAACGGTTCCTTTCCGGCGCTGGTCAAAGATCTGCAAACCCTATTCGTAGGCCGAGTCGCCCAGCACACCCAAAACCCCGAGGACAAAGCGTTTGAATCTCGGTTGCTCTCACGCTGGCAGCCGGTTTTCACCGCTTTGGGCCATGAGGACCGATTGCCGCTTCTTGCGTTTTTGGCGGCCCGCGACGAAGCACCCATTCAGGTGATCAAGTCCGCCTTCACACCCCGCGAAGGCCTCGACAAGGTGCTCTCTTCCCAGCTGTCCGTTCTCACCCGGCAGAACCTCATCGAGAACGAAGAATACGAAGGCGTTCGCTATCACTCTGTCAACCAAGAGCTCATCGGCAGCTTCATGGCGGACCTTATGCAGCTGATGAAAGCGGCCAGGGAAACGTATCAGACGACACAAAGAGCCTCGACAAACCCGCGTAAGGCCGTCATTCTTCCCGGGAAAAAGCTGCCTCTCGAAGAAAGCCCCTTGTCGAGACACCTCCCGAACACCCACGGTGTCACGGACGGCACCGAGATCTTTGACGAAAACACCATGGACCGGTCAGGCGGTCTCCTCTACCGAACGCTCATCGAAGCCAAGCTCGACGAACAGCTGCTGAGCACCGAGCCCTTGCAGGTCGAGTGGGCTAAGGTATTCAAGAACATCATTATCGAGCAACGAGAACGCATTGCCCCCGCCTTCGCCATCGGGGTGGAGGGCGGCGAAATCGACCGCGAAACCGGGCTTCTGGGAGATCACTACAACTTCAGCTACTGGGAAATCATCTACGGCTATGCCGCCACGCCACCCAAGTATGGACCCGACGGCAAGATGACCAATCTTCCCGGAGGCTTGATGGTAGAAGGCGTGGGCCCGCTCGAAAATGGCAAGCAAGGCTTTTACGTAAAACACTTCGTCGGCCACGCCCAGCCTTTTGTCAAATTGCGCGATGCGCTGGCGTCCATGTCACTCGAGGACGATTGCAAGATCTGTTCGATACCCATCGGTACGACCTGGGCCGGCCAAGTTCAAAGCAAGCTCCTCCGAATGCCCAAACCCGTGATCCCCGGACTGGAAGACCTCGAAGACGAGATTCGGTTCAAGGCGCGAACCGATCCAAAAGGGGCCTTTGAGCTGGCTCTCGGCAAGCTGGGAAATACGTTGGTGGGTGGTCACTACGAACTCAAATATGTTCCAGTTATTCGCGATGTTGAAGAAATCGGTGATGAGGTCCTTGGAATGACATATCGCTACGAATTCGAGGCGGAGGCGAGCCTGGTATACCTCAACTCCAACTGGCGATTCGATCGTGTGGCCCTGGGCAGGGTGCTCGACGGGGGGCCGTTCGAATTCGTAGACGAAGACGGGTTTGAGTTCAGCTTACATTCCTATACAAACTTTCTCGCAGAGGAATATGATCGGGAGGTCCGGGGCATGGCCAAGGCCGAATGGAACACTGATCTCGAGCTAGAAAACTTCAACCCCATCGACGGTTATCTTAAAGAGATCCTTCGAGATACGGAGCCAAGCGCCATCTACTCCGTTAAACTGGCCTCCCCCAGCACGGTGCGCATCATGCGCTACGCGCGCCGAGACGGCGGTTCGGATGCTCCGGACAACACCCGAGGGAATGTCGACGCGACCATTTTGAAACAGAGCGGGGGGCACTACGATAACCAGGCCAAAAAGGGGCCAGGGCCTATCTTCGAGCCCATTCCCGAACACCGAAGATGGTGGTAGACGGAAAACCTGGGCAGCCGACCCCGCCTATCCCCTATCAAAAATCAAACTGAAGGCGCGCCCTCAAATTTGAATTTTCTGGAAATAGGCCCAAGAAACCAGGCGAGTCCGAAGAAGACGTGACCAGTTGGCCGGCGAGGAGCAGGCTTAGATCGTCGCTGACGAACCGAAGTTGGCGTTTGACAATACTCTCTAGAATCAACTCACCGTTGTCGGCATCGATGATGGCACGAATTTCCACCGATGTTCGAGCAAAGTCGCCTGCTTCCCAAAATAGACGCCCTACAAAATCGGACTTGAAAGGACGAAACTGTGCGGTGATATCGTGGGCACCCTGCTCGCCAACATATTCAGCAGTAAGGGTGAGCTGGTCTTTGCTCGCCAAGAGAGGCGCAAATTGACGGTCAAAACCCACAGCGTATTGGACGTAGTCGTCGGGGACCGCCGACCGAAGCCCGTCAAGGGCATAAGGTCTTTTGTAAACCACCTCTGCTTTGAGTATGAACTTTGACCAGCCATCGGCGTTGGGCGTCGCGCGAAAGCCACCACCAAAAACCGTAACCCCGAACACTTCAGGTTCAAAAAATGGTCCATTGGTGTCCATACCAGCGAAAAATGTCGGTGTTCGGTCTGGACCACGCGCCACAATATACTGGAGGTCGGCGTTCACAAGTTGGGTATTGAGCGTATGTTCAAAACGGGCCGCCAAAAATACCGCGTCCTTGAGTGCCGGGCGCCGAACCTCTTCAGATCTCAACTCAGGACCGGCCTGGGAAAACGAAAAACGGCTTGAATCGGTGGGAAAGGGCGTCGAACGCCAGACCGGGAAGATGTATACGGCAAGGCTCGGTTGGTCGATGACTGCACCGCCTTCGAAATGTACCCGAACCCGAAGCCCTGCCTCGCCGCGCTCCTGAGGATCAAGCGCGTATGTGCCCAGGTCGCGGCGATTCAGGACATCGACGGGATTGAAGGTATCGGCAATGCCCCAGCTCTCTATAAACTGCCCAAGGCGTACGTCCCAGCGAGCGTGAGAATACTCGACATAGGCCTCCAAAGGCTCATAGCGAAGAAGGTCCGTATCCAGGGCATCGACCAACAACCACGGCCGCAAAAAAATCTGTAGATCCCGTAGCGGGCGAACATCCAGCTCAAGCTGCGCTTCAAGATAAAGGGTTTCGTCGTTGGGTTCGCCCCCGCGGTCCAACAAAAAGACACGCGATTCCGTAGACCCAAATCCCTTGAAGCCATGCAGCAAGGCCGGCGATGGGCCAGCGTCCTCGCCGGTCAGGGCATCAAGGGCATCGAGCTCGTCGAGCGTCTCTAGATCATCGAGCGCCTCTAAATCGTCGAGCGCCTCTAAATCATCAGTCGACTCCGGTTCATCAGCCGACGCCGATGCATCAGTCGACGCCGATGCATCAACCGCCCCGGAATTATGGACCGTCTCTGTTTGCACACTCGCTGAGCCGTCCGCGGCGAAAAGGCGGTCGGGCGAACCGAGGAGGATAAGCGCCGGGAGCATCCACCGGCCGAAACGACACACCCCTACCGGCCTTTTTCGAGTGCGCGACGGGTGAAGTGATGGTCGCCCAGATTGGCGCGAGCGCTCCCATCCTTCTTTTTGTACAGTGCCAGATTCAAGAACACCGCACTCGAATTGATCACGGTTCGCTTGCGGGTTTGGTGATTGGCCATCTCGACCTTCAGTGCCCGCCAAAAACGGCGGTGGATGTGCTTCCATTTGGAGTTGGTCAGCGTCTTCAACTTCTTGCCGGCCTTGTCGTAGTACACAATACGCTCGGGCCGCCATTGGTCTTGGTTGAGGTCGATTTCGAGCCGCGAGTAGGCGGTGTTTTTGTAGTTGGGCCGGGCCTCCAGTCGCAAAACGGACTCCTTTTTGCCGTCGACACTCACCGAGCCCTTGCTCAGAAACTTCCAGTCGTACCGACTTACGATCAGGGTGGATAGATCTTCGTACGTGAACTCGGTTCCTTGAAAACTCGCTGTTCGGTTTGCACCCGAAACCCGTCGCACCCGTCTGCTCGAAGGCAAATATAACCAACTGTCGTCCGTAGCCTTGGGGTGTTCGTGAATGAGCGCGGCGACGCCCCGGATTTCGGCTGGGCTCATAAACCGTACCATCGATTTATCACCCTCGTCACGCTCCAGAATCTTCTGGGTCACCGCGCGTTGAACACTGTCGCCCCGGGCATCGAATAAGGTCATCTTCGATTTGGAGTACGCGTCGATCCAACCGCTGTCGTACTGCTCTGCATACCGCGCCAGGCCAAGACCGTAGGCACTCGGGCTGCTCGAATCAAATTTTGGCTTACTCGGAACCGGCACGCCAGATGCATTGGCGAATACAGGTATCGGCGCGCCTAGAGTTACGCAGAAAACGATGGTTACGAGGGCGCAGGACAAAAATGCAATACGATTCATGATCAGCTCCTTGCAAGGACTTGGGTGCTTACCGGGACCCGTTTCGCGGCGTTGGCGTGCGTAAAAGATAGAAGTGCCGGCAAGATCAAAAAGTCGGCGAACCAGGCCAAGCCAATCATCAGAACACCAAGGTATCCGATCATCATATTGGGTCTGAAGTCCGAGAGCGTGAGCGCGCCAAACCCGATCATCAAAACCACCGTGGTCCAGGTGAGTGCAGAACCGACCTGCCTGAACGCTCGGCGAAGGGCAACCGGCGTGCCCACGCCATCCTTGAGGGCATGGGTAAACTTGGTGAGAAAATGGATGCTATCGTCCACACAAACGCCCAAGGCCACCGCACAAACCAAAACAGCGGGACCATCGATGGGCATCCCAAACAGGCCCATGGCGCCCAGCGGAAGGGTCAAGGGCAGTACATTGGGCACCAGGCTCAAAAGCCCAATCCTAAGCGAACGGAAAATGATCGTGATGAGCAAGGTGATCACGATCAATGCCAGGCTCATCGAAGTGATGAGGGTGTAGCTGAACCGCTGCACCATATTGGTGAACAAATAATGCTTGCCCGTAAGCGTCATGGCCGAAAGCGAGGGGCTGCCTTCCGGAATCTTGTCGAGAACCGCCATATTGGGGAAGTCTTGGCGAACGATTTCTCTCAAACGGGCGTAGGCTGCTTGGTGGACGGGGGCTGGCGCGCTGTTCACTCTGGCCGTGATGCGAAAGCCACGCCGGTCCGCAGTGATAAAGGTTGTAAGATTCTCGCTGGGCTTGGCCCCGTTTTCGTATTGAAGATAGTACTGTGACGCCATGGAGGAAGCATTCTGCGCTGGAATAAGAATCGCCTCCTCCATGATTTCGTCGTGTTCTACGGAAGCTACCCGCGCCGATTCAGGCACATCTTCGGGTTTGGGAATCCGATAGAAGGAGGCCTGATTTTGGTTTTGAACCTGATGGATTTTTCGAAGAACGTCGAGGGCGCTGTCGAAGCTGGTCAATACCCGCAAGGGTGAATCGGGGCTTTTGGCTTCTGCCTTCACCTTGGTTTGGAAACGATCGATCTTCTCAAGGAAAGCGTACGACGCGGCCACCCGGCGGGCTTGGTACGCCCCTTCTTCAGCCTTCAGTTTTTCGAGCTCTGCCGATCCTTTTTCACCCTCGCCTTGGTCGCTGAGACGCTGAATTTCCAAGGCCTCAATCTTGGCTTGCCGGGCGAGGGCCGCGGACTCACTGTCTTGAAGTTCTGGGCCGAAAAACACCAGTTCAAGATCGCCCGTGCCCCCGAGACGTGACTCGATCCACCGCAGATCTAGCGTAAAAGGATCATCCTTTGGGAACATCTCACGAAAATCACTGCTCACCTCGACTTGCGACATCCCCCAGACCGAAAGACCAATGAGCACCACGCTGAGAGCCGCGATGGGCGCGCGAAACTGCGTCACTGTTTCGGTCAGACGGTCGCTCCAATGGGCTTGATTCTCATCGTCCACGGACGGTGTGGCCTCGCGCTCAGAAATGGGCTTCAGGGGAATCAGGGACAGCAACGCGGGGACCACGGTGATGGATAAGAAATAGGCAAATAGGGTGCCGATGCCTCCCGTATATCCGAGCATCCGCATCGGGACGATGTCACTGGTGGTGAGAGAAAAGAACCCTACGGCGGTGGTGACTGAAGTCAAGAAGACGGGCAGCCAATTGCGCCGCAGCACCTCTTCAATCAGCGGCCCTTTTTCTTGGAACTGTGGGCGCAGCAAATAGTACGCGGTGACGAGGTGTACGGCGTCAGCAATACCCACCGCGGTGATCATGTTGGGGGCCATCGCCGTGAGATTGTTCAGAAGGTCCCCATTGAGCCAAACCGAACCCTCCATGCCCATAATGGCGGAAAACACCACCAAAAGAGGCACCCCGACTCCGCTAAACCGGCGGTAAACCAAAAACAGGACCAGACCAATGAGCAAAAACATCAGGCCGACATAGGCCATGTCGTTCATGCCCACCTTCATGAAGTTGCGTTCAAGGGCGGGCATGCCGGCGACATGAACATCGTAGGGCTCTTGGTCACCGATCGCTTCAATGGCTGCCAACGCCCCCCATTGCGATTCGTTGGTGATGATCGCCGGGCCCACGGCCTTCTCAATTTCATGACCTTCGCCAAAAACTTTTCTGAGACGGCGTTTTGGGATTTTGGTGCGCAAAACTTGTACCTGCAGCGCAGTGGTGCGCCCATCGGGACTGATGATGCTGTCGATGAGGCGAGGCTCTCCAATGTAGTCAGAAAAGTCGGCATCTTGCCCCAAATGCCGCTGCACCACGTCCCGGCCGACCAGATCACTGGCGCGCTCGGCACCCAAAACAGAAATGAGGCGCTCGAGACGCTCCGTCTCAGAATAGGAAGAAATGTCGTTCTCGAAAAGGTCGGTGACAAGCAAACCCTGTTCGTCAGGGCCCGCCTGTCCCCAGCGAATCCAAGGATTCGATGTGAGGCTCCGCACGTTCCGGACAAATGGAATCTTCTCCATCGCCTCCGTCATCCGAGCCACGGACTCCAAAGCCTTCACCCCAAAAACGCCCCATGGATCTTCGGTGTCTGCGAAGGCGACCAACACCACGTCCTCCGCTACAAACCGATCCTCAACGTCTTTGTAGGTGCGAAGGCCGCTGTCGGACGGGTCGAACCAAATGTCAAAGCGCGCATCAAACATGCGCGGAGGCGGCGCTTCTTTGGGTGGATTGTCTTTCAGCTGGTCCACCTGCTCGGAAAACGAAGCGAGTTGTTGCATCCCGCCGCCAAAAAGCCCAAACGCGACCGCCAACATCGCCGGTGCGAGCAGCCATCGAAATCGATAAACAGTTGAAATCATGGATGGTGTACCTTGCCCGGCCCTAGATCGCCGGCTTTGGTGGAACCTAGAACATACATTCTGTATAGAATCTACCAAAAATATCGTCTTGCAAGTGAATTCGAGACAAATATGCGATAATATGGAATGAATGTTCTGAGTTGCGCTAGGGGTTTACGGTGACAGCAAAGAGAAAGCAGGCATAGATGGCGGGCCCAGAGCGACAATTCGACAAGATGGAGGCGCTCGCTCAATGTATGCACGCGTTTCAATCGAGCGGTTATCGCCAAACGAGCTACGCCCAGCTTGTCAAAGCCACGGGTGTAAACCGCTCTAGCATCTACGCCGCGTTCGGAGACAAAGCCGCTCTTTTTGAGCAGGCCCTACAGATGTACGTCGACCGTGGCATCGCGATGATGACCGAGACTCTGCGGGGGCAGGCTTCGCCCTTTCAAGGGATCATTGCGGCCCTCAAAATGATCGAAAAACGTGCGACCGAGTCGGGCCCTCAGGGCTGCTTATGCGGGAACAGTGCATCTGGGGTCGCCGAACAAAACCCCAATGTCGCCCGGATCATTCAAACCTTCTACAACCGGTTTAGAGACCTGTTTCAACAGTCCTTCGAACATGCCATCGCCGCCGGGGAGCTTTCGGCTGATATCGACAGCGCCCACTGGTCCATGCTGATTTTGACCTTAACGCAAGGGTTGTCGAACTTGGTTCAGGGTGGGATTGAGCGCCAGAGCGTTCGCAGCCTCATGTCAGGTCTGATCGGCCAATTGCATGCACTGAATCATGAACACAAAAAACAAAGATAAAGATTCGTAACGACCGTATCCCCAACCCACCACGCCCGACTGGCGCTTGGAAGCAAAGCGCTTGTGGATGTCGGGCGCTGCAAGTCAGATTTCTTCACTTAGGGCACAACGATCCAATGAAATTGCCAGATCGGTTTTCGCCAAATTACCGTGTCGTAGCTGGCACTTGTGAGAATCGTTTGGTGATTGGTCACCCTAATGGTGTGTACATGTAGTTGACATGCATACTGTGTACGCGGTCGAATACTTGAACGCCAGGTTCGTCCGGTAACAAGGACATTGACCAAGGGCGCCGTTCGGTTCTCCGAGCACCAAAACAAAAACCAGCACTTTTTTCAGTGAACAGGAGGTTCACATGGGCACCCGTCCATCCAATCGCATACCGCCCCACCGGATCCGTCGCACAAGGTGCAGCGGGCTCACGATTGTCGTCGCATCGCTCATCGCGATCGCGTCATTCGAGGCCCCCACTTTGGCCCAGACCTCCGAGAACGAAGTCAAGAGCGGTCCTCTCCTGTTCCCGGCATACGAAGGAATGGCGACCAAACTGTCTTTTGAACACCTCCGGGGTTCTGCCAAGGCCAAAGCGGTCAAAGCCTTCGAGGCCGTGTCCGACGCGGGAAGAGCGCAACTGGCCAAGGAAGAAGACGCCCAAGGCGCCCCCTTTGCCCCGGGCGAAAAAGTTCTACTTGATGGCACCGAGAGCGTCGACGTGGGGTCACACGCAGTCACCTGTCAGTGGACACAAATCGGCGGTGTGACAACCGTCAAGCTCGAAAACAGCGACCAGTGCGTGGCTTCTTTTGTCGCCCCGGAAGTGGCGGACTCTCTCGCCTTCGAACTCCAAGTCACGGACGGCGAGTGGGTTGTCGTCGACACCGTTTGGGTTGAAGTGGCGCTCACCGAAAAATCAGCGACATCGAGACTCAACCTGGAGGGCATCGAAGAACCCGAGGCCTACCAAACGTGCCTCGACGCTCACAAGGTCTCGATCAACACCAGAGACATCGATACTGAGCTCCCACGGGTGGTGCAGCAGCAGACCATTCAACTCATGCGGGCGGACCAGGCTGTCGAGAACGTGTGCCACAAACTCGAGCAACGGTTCAAGATGGCTCCCGCGGCTGAGCATTTGGTCCAAAAGCTCAACAATCAAATGTCCAACCTGTGTGACGTGTTGGCCAAGTCGGCCGGCGGAGCGCCCGTTCTTGTGGTTCCAGAAGACAATCGCAAAGGGGTCATCGGCGTTCAGACCGTCGAGGCCGGCCTCTCAGAGGCTCGCGCAGGCGACCTCGTTTACGTCCTCGATCCCGAAAAAGCTCCCGTGCCCGATTCGCTGGATATTCCAACAGGCGTGCGCCTCAAAATAGCACCCGCTGAGAACAACCAAAACGAAGAAACAGAAGCGCACGCCCGAACCCGGTCCGATCTTGCGCCCATCGAGCACGTTTTTCCGCCGGTTGCCAACGCACCAAAATCCATGTCCACATCGAGCAACACAGAGGTTCGCCTTTGGGGTTCGCAAAGCTACAGTTTGGGCGGCCACAGGCTCAGCTATCGATGGAAGCAGGTGCAAGGCACCGCCGTTTCCCTGTCATGCAACGACTGCTCAAGTCCTATGTTTGTGGCCCCTTCCACAAAAGAGGACCGAAAGATGGTGTTCGAGCTGGTGGTCGACAACGGCTTCTTCACCTCCGAACCTGCTTACGTCGAAGTCAACGTCCAGGGAATACCGGTCGGCGTAGAGCGTCCACTCATCGAGACAGACTTCACGACCGGACCCGAAGGATGGGCATGGTGGGGCGATTCCAGCCTCAAGGCCATCTATCCGATCGACGGCCGCATGAAGATACCGGCCGAGATCAACCGCACCAAACTAGGCATCTCTCGAGTTTTCAAGGTCTCAGAGTTGATTGAATCTGGGTGGACCCATGATGACCCCCTACTGTTTTCATTCGAATATCAATCGATCGTCGAGACCAAAGAGGATGACCAAGCGAAAGAGAACGAAGGGCCCAAATCCAGCATCGCAGTCTATGATCCCAGCACCGGTGAGCCCTTACTGGTTGAAGACCTCCCTGAAGCAGGCGCGACCGAAACAGGTTCAAAGCGATATACTGTCAACTTGTCCTCGGTGCTCCAAGACGACAAAATCGAGGCCATCGAGCTTGTCATCTACCGCACCAACAACCTCAATACAGACCCCCGGTTCGAGGATCGGCAAACGTTATTTGTGGACCGGACACGCCTTCTCTCGGTCGACAGCCGCAACTGGAACCCACCGCCTTTGGCACGGGCACTCGTCAAGCGGCCGAACGAAAAACTCGGACTCGATACCTATATTCAGGTGACTAGAGACGAGGATGGGCTCTGGTATACACCTCCAAAGGACTTTTCGGGCAACGATCGTTTTCGATTGTGGAACTGCGACAACGAGCAGTGTGAACCCACATACGTCGGCGTATACGTCGCATCTACGGATGATGACCCACCCCGAGCGGTGTGTCCCGCCTTACCTCCAGTGATCGGCGGTACCCGGCGCGTCGAACTTTCCGCACAGGCCAGCTTTGATCCTGAGGGAGAAACCATCTCATACACGTGGACCCAGACCGGTGGCCGATCGGTGGTGCTCAATGACGCTGGTGTTGGATCGGACAACGCCACCGCCTGGTTCTCAGCTCCGAAGTGGCTGGCTGATGAAACTTTGACCTTCAAACTGACGGTACACGACCAAAAAGCGGGGAACGGGCTCTTCGCGTCTTGCACCTCCGAAGTTGTCGTGACGGCTCAAGATGTCTCTGAGCCTGACTTTGTGGTCGACCCTGACGACATCACGGCACTGGTTCACATCCAAGACGGAATTGACCAAGCCGGACGAGCCTACGAGGAGACCAAGAAAAAACAGGTGGTGCTGGTGAAAGGGCATCATGTTCTGCCCCTGCCAGACGATGCAGGCACGTATCGATGTCTCCTCAACGTTCCTGACGGCGTGATCCTGCGCGGCGAGGGCGCTGAGAAAACCATCTTGGAAGCCTCTGGCAAAGGGCAAGCCGTCGTGTGTGTATGGGGTTCCGACGTCACCGTTGAAGGCATGGCCATCAAGAGCACCGAAGACGACGGATACGGCATATTGGTGCCCAAAGGCAAGGAACTCTCCCGCAAACGCCGTTACGTTTGGGGCGACACCGACGGCTGGGTCACCTTTGTGACCTACTACAAGCCGGCCCGACTCCTGTTCCAGCACAATCATATTAGCGGTCATCGGTACGGTATCAGAGCCCTGGGTTCCAATCGAAGGAGAACCCATATCTCATACGCGCAAGACGTCACGGTCCGGGCAAACGTGATCACCGATAATGAAACCGGTATCGAAATGAGAGCCACGAGGAATGTTCAAGTTAGCCGCAACAGGATCGTGGGCAACGATTTGGGATTCCACTACTACGTCGCGAAGAGAATAAGAGGAAGTTTGGCGGTTCACGATAACGACTTCCAGAACCCCAAAAACATTCTTGTCGAACGACGCATTCCATCGAGACGATTTCGAAAAAAGCGTTACCGGGGCAAGACCATATCGCTGGATGACTCAAACTACATCCGCAATAATTTTAGCGGCCTCGGAAAGAGCCACACGGTAGATGCCAAGGGGCCCCTCTTTGGCGTCGATCCGATCTTGAGCAACGTCAACGAACGTTCTCCCGTCCAGTGCTGGGCAGAGGCTCCTGAAGGCCACAAAGTTTTTCTGGTAGTGACTCAAGCCCCTTCGTACGGCCATCTTTGGGTGGGCGACAAGCGAATCAAAGACGTCCCGTACGTTCTCCCAGATGTATCCTGGAACGGAACTTCCGCACAACCCGACTTATGGTACCAACCTCTCTCTCACGTCCAAGATCATCAAGACACCTTTCGGATGCTGGCCCTGGACCAGGCTACCGGTGGTTTCACGGAGCGCACCGTCGTTCCTCGCGTTCGAGGGCAAAAACCAAAGGAGGTGGAGAAAATGGTCACGGTCAAAACCGATGGCGACATAGAAAAAGAGGCCCTGATCATCGATGCTCAGCTGGTCCTTTCGGACGTGGATCACGATGCCCATAAGTCGCCGCCTACCTACCGTTTGGCGACCGCGCCCAACTGCGGTGAAATCACTATCCTCAGTGGTGGACTGCTCCGATACAAGAGCACGTGTAGCACACCCGTCGATCAATTCACCCTAGAGGCCGACGACGGTCAGGCCTCCGTAAGGCTCACGATCCAAGTCTCTCCCGAAGGGGTGAAAAGCGTCGAAGACGCATCGAATCCCCAAGACGCTCTGTCGACCGAGCCAGACCATCAACCGACGACGCAAACGCGAAAATTGGTCAATGTTCTGCCCGATGTCAAAGTCGGTGGATATACGGTTCGAATCCCAAGCACCCCAGGATCTTCATCCGAAGTCGTTCCAAGCGGAACAGCAATCGTCGCCGCCGATGGCACCGGCACCTACTTGGACCTTGAATCGGCCCTTCAAGAACCAGATGCGGGCGGTGCGCGCGAGGGCGCAACCATTTTCTTGAGCCCGGGCCGCCACGCCATTCCGGGTAACGTCCTAAAGCGGTCCAACCTTCGGATCACGGGCACAGAGGGCAGTGTTTTGGTCGGTGACATTTCCATAGAAGGAAGCAACCTCACCATCGAAAACATCGAAGTAGACGGTTCCATTCGAATGGAGAAGCACGACTACCAGGCCTCAGCTCGCGTCGAATCCCGCACATACGGAAATCGACGCTCCAGCATCTACTACTATAGGTCCATGACTGTGCCCTACGCCAGGAATGTGCAACTTCGAAACCTGGTGGTTCACGGAGACGTTGTTCAAGGGCGCTTCGGTGTTGTGCGAGAACTCCCAAAGAACATCTACTACGTGCGAAGAAAGATCGCACAGAACAGACGACCATTCACGAAGCCCCACCCGGTCCTCTTTATCGAAGGTCTTCAGATCAACGGCCAGCTGATTCTGGAGAGCCCGGAATGGGCGTGGCACTCAGGAAACAAAGTCAAAGCGGATGGCGATGATACAAAGAAAAACCTCGCTTCGCTCACCGAGCTTGAGGTTACAGAAGACACCCCAACCACCATCGTGCTTCTCGGGGAGCCCACGGGAACCGATCCCTTGGACTTCTATCTCACCGAGCTCCCCGCGTATGGACATTTTCTCCTTGACGGGACTTTGCTGTCGAGGGCGGAGCTTTCGGACGCATCCGGATTTTTTGAAATCTATCCCCTTGGCAATATCTTAACGTACGTGCCTCCGCAGAACCTGAGCGGCCAGAACGTGGACGGGTTCAGCTACGTGGTCAAGACCAGGGATGGCCGAGCGCCATCCACGACGAACACCAGCTCCAGCTCCGTATCGGTGAACATCATACCCTTCAATGACAGTCCAATCGTCGCGGAGGCCAAGTCCATTCAAATGAACCAGATCGGTTCGGCAGTGGTCATGCAACACGAGGAATATGACGCGACTGTTGTGGCCAACATCGTCAAGGAGATCGTGCCGGGGACCAGCGTGCTCCTAGATTTGTCTTCCTATTTCCATGACCCTGAAGCCGAAGACTGCTACTCCGTAGAGGTGCTGGAGCATCGATCGGAGGCCGGCGCTCGCACTTGGGCCTGGCGAAGTCAAGTTCTGTATCATGCGCCGCACACAAGTTTTGAGAATGACGTCGTTGCCATGCAGGTACGAGACTGTGGCGTGGATGACATCTCAACGCCTTTCACTCTTACGGTGATCCCTAAGTCTGAGGCTTCCACACTGTCCTCGGCAGTGAAGATGACGACGCCCGAGCAAACGCCAATCGTCTTCGATGTTTCAGAGGCGGAACTCCGCTTTGACGCCCAGGCCCACGCACTTGGTGAGGGCGCGATCGTGCTCCATGAACCGAACCTTTTTGACCTCACCGTAGATAACGATGGCCCCGCCCTCTTCTCTAGTTTGGTGGAGGCCCTTCATTACACAGAATCAATCGACCCTGCCTACCGAGAGACGCATGGCGTCACCATCTCTATCGCCCCCGGTATCTACCCGTTGTCCGTCGACGGACAGTCAGATGGCGCCGACAAACTTGAGGCAGAGCTTCCACCCGGAGTTTCACTCGTGTGCCGAGACGCCACGATACAGGGTACCTTGGAGGCCGTCGATCTATGGGAGGCCAGCGTTGCGGGATGCCGTTTCGACGATGGTGGCCTTGAAGTCACGCGCCATCAGTTCACCTCTCGCCACTCAGGCCGCAAGAGCCGGATCATCCTTCGAAATCAAAATTTCTCGGGAAACCTTTGGGTTCTGAACAACACTTTTGGACCCAATTCGGACCTTTCGGTCAATTTGGTCAAAACCGTAGAGCGACAGACAATCCATCTTCCGTACTACGAGGAGGTCATCGCCTGGTATCAAAAAGGTGCGGCCCCAGGGCGAGGTTACCGAAGCTGGAACAACATGCGCAGCAAAGACAAGTCGGCTGCAGAACCAGCACTAGAAAACGATAGCCTGGTCGTCAAGTTGATGTCTTCACCTTCCTTTGGAGTCATCACAAAGGAAGACGGCACCGAAGTCGCCGCCGGCTCAGTTCTCTCGTCCACCACGTCTTTGACTTACACCCCACAGCCCGGCTTTTTGGGGACGGACAACTTCTTGTGCGGTCGAGCCGGTTCAGGGCTAAGCCCCGTGGCCGTCCACGTCGATGTTACGCCTCGCTACAAGGATTTTCATGCACCAGACCTCAAGGTCAGCACCATTCGCAACCAACCGGTCGCCATCGACATTCTCGGACGGGTTCAAGCGCCAAAGGGGGCCAAACTAAAAATCATCAAGACGGACGAATGGAAAAGTCATTTCGGAGGCGATATTGCCCTGACGGAAGCGTTGCCCGGACACCTGGTGTACACACCGCAGGCAGACTATCATCGCGAAGGCGGCGTCATTGAGCCCAAGAACTTCTTGGAGGACGACTTTGACCTGAACACGGGGGCCTGGGAGCTTGGACGAACGGGAAGCTTCGAGGCCCAGAACGGGATTGGCACACTGGCCGCAAGGTTCCACAAAGATATAGCAGCTCCGGTCATCTCTCGTCACGTTGACCTGACGAACCGAAGACCAGGGAGTTCTCTTCAGTTTGAAATGTTCGTCCACGAGTCGAAACCTCGGATCTATGTTGAGATCACTGATGCAGATACCCAAAGAAGGATCCAAGATTTAGAAGCCAATAGGCAGGGTCTGAGCACCCTCGACCTCACCGAAGCGGCCAAAGACAGCCGTGCGTTGATCGTACGAGTGCGACTCGGCAAGTGGTGGCATACAACTTGGCAGTCGAGTTGGCAGTCTCGGAACCGAAGTCTACTCGGTTCTACCTCCTTCGACTGGATTCGCCTCAAAGGGGAGGTCCTCACACCCTATGTCGAAGAATCGGACCATTTTTTTTATACCGTAAGCGACACGGCAGACCGCATCGCAACCGGCAAGGTATTTGTCGCCGTCACCGAAGGGAATGAAGCTCGAGACGCACGATTAATTGAGGAAGCAAAGGCCAAGGCAGCCAAAGAAAGAGAAACGGAAAGTGAAGGCGTATTTTCGAGGGATGACGCCGTGCTGTTTTGGGACGATATGAGCGCACCCTTGGCATGGTCAGAATATTCAGAAATCGTCCCTCCCGAGAACCCCCAATCTCCCGAGACCCAGGCGCGGTACTCCTCTCGCTACAACATACTGTGGAACAGGGGCATGGTCACCCTTTGGAGTCAAGGGTTCATGAGCCAAGTAGGCATCCAACGAACCATATCACTCGATAAATGGCCGGGCGGATCCCTAGAGCTTCGGATCCGAGGTAACGCGCAGTCATCAGGCTCGTCAACTTCGAACCTCAGCAACCTGTACGCGCAGTTTATCGACCCATCCAACCCCGAATCCGAAGGGTCGGAACCATTTCCGTTGGCACTGGGCCAAGGAAAGCGAACGATGCAGCTTCCGCACTCCACCGAAGTTTCTTCGCACATTCCTGATGGAGCCAAAGAAGTGATTCTCCGGCTATTCATTCGAGACCTTTGGTCCAAACCTCAATATGGGCAGTCTGCTCAAATCAACCTCATCGGACTCGTCTTACCCAATGGGTTCGCCGCCACAGCCGAAAATGATAGGCAGACGATCATCAACCGTCTCCCCAGTCTCGAAGACATTCACGGCGTAGTCGGCTACATCGATGGGGAAACTGTTGTCGATGTACTCTCTTTGAGCAAAGCATCCGACGGGGAAGGCTCAGAGCTTCGAATTGCCTCTGTGGGTGGTGAAACCGAAAAAGGCACGAGAGTTCATATCGAAGACGCAACAGGCACGATTCGGATCGTCCCTGGAGACTACGTAGGCGTAGACAGCTTGACCTACACTGTCGAAGACGCACTCGAAGGCCAAGTCACCGGAACCTTGTTTTTTGAAGTGAAACGCGCCGAAGGGTCTCGGCCCAAAGCCATACCCCAGATGGTGCAGACCCAAGTATCTGTGAACCATCAGATCATCCTTCAAGGAACCGATGCCGACAACGACACGCTATCCTACGAGATCCGGCAGCCAGAGAACGGCCGCGTCACCCTCGAAAACAACGTAGCAACGTATACGCCCAATACCTTCTTTATGGGTCCTGATACCTTCATGTTTCGGGTGGGAGACGGCACCCGTTTGTCGGAGTGGGCGCCCGTAACCGTTTTGGTCAACGAGCGACTCTCTGCCGACACGGGTGCCCGATCCGAGCTATGGCACGCCATGCTTACCCGTTGGACAGCCGATGCCCTTTTTGTGAACCCGACCGAGGCGCCCATGTTGTCGCTTCCATCCGCACCATCCATTCCAAAGGCCAAGTCATTCTTGGTGTATGCAGTGGAGGATTCTGAAAAACAAGTTGAGCTCGTTGGCTATGATGCCGACTGGGTAAAAAATTCAGACCCGCTTGCCGCTTTCGACGTTCGATTCTTGGGAGATCAACTTGAAAACGGGTTTCATCTGGGGATGAGTACCGAAAAACACCCCATGCGGTACTACATCGTGTCACCTCCCAGGCACGGTACCTTCGAATCTGATGAAGATGCTCATGACCAAAGCTTCATCTACCGCCCCCACAAGAACTTTGCCGGAGACGACTCCTTTGTCTACGTGGCTCACAATCATCGAAGCACCAGCGCTCCAGCGAAGATCACCATCCGCGTTTTGGCTGAGAACGACGCCCCCAGCTTGAAATTGTTGTCGGAACTCGAAGGAGACCAAGCATCAGAAACGTCCGCGCCTCTCAATACCAACGTCAGCGACCAAAACTCAAGCGTCACCGAACAAAGGTTTGATGTATCCCAAGGCACCGAAACCAGAACACGGGTGGAGCGTAAGAAGTCGATCCTCGAACACGGCAAACCCACACCAACGTTCTACGAAGTAGCCACCTTCGAAGAAGTCGAAAAGGTATCCGGCCTCGACGAACTCGATCCACTGACGATGACCAAAGTGGGTTATCTGGCCAACCCCAAACAAGACACGTACCCGGGCTACGATATCGTGGGCGATGGCGCCCTAAACGCACCGCTGGTCCTCAAACGCAGCCCAATGGGCGAAGTCCAAGTGAAACGCCCCGAGGGCAAGTACACCGTGAAAGTCAAGGCGCAGGAAAAGACCCTTGCAGACGGAACAGACCGTCTCGTGGGAACCGAATATCTTTCGATTGTTGAGCAGGGGTCAAATGGCGAAAAGACCGTGGCAGAAGTCTCTGAAACAAGCGATGGCCAAGTGGTGATTGCCCGCCTTAGCGACAACCACAAAACGGATAGCGAACCCCACCTGGAAGTCTTGAGCTTCATGCGTTCGGAATCGGGCGTCGTACGGGCGGAGACTCTAAAAAAGGACGCCTATAGCCTGCTACCGGATAACGCCTTACCCCTCATCGCTCGGATGGGCGACTTTTTGTACTCCGAAAACCACGAAGGCCGCACCACACGTGAAACTTGGGACTCCGACGCCGATGGCCTCGACGACAAGATGACCTACAGCACAGTCTCAGTAGGCACCGAGGCATCACAATCCGCTTCGAGAAAAATGGTCCGGGCCTACAACGAGGCCACCGAAATCACAGGTGACTATCTGTGGGCCGAGAACATCGACGGCAGCGTAGACCTGTTTGAAATGCTGAGTGACAACGGTGAGGACGTCCTGGTCGGATCTCGATACAAACGAGAAGATGTTCTTGCTATCGGTGCCTCCGGACCCGTTTTGGCAGACGATGCCCGTGCCCTGGCACGAACGGTCCATGCGCTCGCAACAGGACGAAATGGAGAAACTCAAATAAGTCATCCCCTTTCCGAGGTCGTCTTCCACGAAGGACAACCATACCTACCGCCCAGGTCCTTGACCTTCTATGAAGGTGCCCGAGCCTTTTCAGTCGATTTCACTTATTCTCTTGCTCCGGCAGGCCACCTGGAAAACAGCAAGCGGCAGATCGATCTCACTGTTCGGCTCGGTGACGCAGTGGTGGCCTACACCATTCCGGTTTACTCGAGCCAGCTGAATTTGAACAACCTCACTCCGGTACCCTGGACCAAAAACGCATACATCCACCCGGCACACCTGCTGAGCGATCTGTCTCAAAACCACATCGCTCCCTATTACCGAATCGTCGATCGTGGAACGTGGACACAAAAGGCCTATTTTGTTGATGCTGGTTCAGGCCGGTGGGTCCCAGCTGAAAGTGCTGATGAAGCCGACATGGTGGACACCACCACATGGTCTGACGCCAAAACATTAGAAATCGAAGGTATTTCGAAGCCCGTACCCTCAAACCTTCACCGACAACAGTACTTGTTGGTCGATGCCGAAGAGGAAGACGGCGGCAAGATCACCGGGCCTCTGGTTGGAGAGTCCTTTGTCAATCAACGCGACGCTTCACAGTTTCTCAAATGGTGGCTTGAACCCAAAGAACACTCTGACCTCGAACCCGAAGAACAGACTTGGACTCAAATGCTCAAGGTGTATGGCAAATTTGACGGACCGGAAGATGCTGGCGTCCAACCGCTCCAAGAGGTCACCGATCTGGCGACGCTAAAAACGCTGTTCTTGCGCAGGAAGAAGGGAGGAAGCAACAAGAACTGTAAGAGCAAGCAACCTCAAACCACCATCTTCGAAGAGTCACTCGGAGTCGCTTGCGATCACGCGCCCAAGGGTTACGAACAAAAGTGTAAAGACTCGGAACCCGTTGTGCAAAGAACGTCTCAGTGCGTGGACACCATGCAAATCCACTACACGAAAGAGAGCATTTGCCGGCTGTACCAAAGAAACCCAGCCCAAAACTACCATCATTCTTTCACCTGGGTCGTCGACTACTACGGCAATTCAAACTGCCAAGGATCGGGCAAAAAAATCTGCATGACCGAAGCAAACGGAGCCAACGGGCGAAACCAAATATGCTTTTCCAAGAGCGCCTCCGGCCTCCGAGTGGAGTATGCCGAAGTGGTTGCAGACTGGCTCCCCTTCGACATGGATAGGGACACCCAATATCGCAAGATCAAAAAAATTGGCCCCAGCAACATTTCCGGCAAGACGCTCTCTGACGTCACCCGCGCCATTCAAGAAGCACAGGAAAGCCAGTGGATTCCACGTGGCTACGGGAACGAGGATTCGGTGTTGGCCACACTCACGACTTCGGATGGGGATGCACCTTCCACCGAGGATAAAGCCTCCGTCGAAGAAAAAGCCGCCAAGACCAATGAGGGGCTTGATGCGATTCACATTTACGCCTCAGAAAATGATGGGGCGCTCATCAGGGTCTTGCTGAAAAAGCCCCAGACCAACACCTTAGCAGAGGCCAAAGCGCTTATCTTGAAACTCTTTGACGAACCCTATCCCGCGCATGTCGAAAGAGGATTTCGGGTCAACCTGGGAAGCGGACTTGTCCTCGACGAAGTGTACGATGTCGATGCTGCCGGCCGAGATCCCCGGCTGACCAAGCTTGTCGTTCACAACGTCTCACCTAAACTTGAGAACTCTTACCGAGTCACGCTTTCCCAGCGCTACCCCGTTTCGGCCGACTCGATCTTCTTTGAGCGTGCCGAAAATGCGACCCGCTTGGAGATCGAAGTCTACGGCGGACAAGAAACGGATGGCACCGCAAAAAGTGAAAAGGTCCCGTTAGAAGAAGTCTATCGCAACGGGGTCCTCGTAGAACTCAAACTCGAGGGGGAAATGACGCCGGCAGAAAGAGCTCGACTGGAAAAGGAACTCCGAGAACTTGACGCCTATCAATCTGTGACCATCAGTGCCCCTGACGAGCTCGGTTCTTGCGCCTACGGCGAACCCGTGACGCTGTTTGGCTGGGACTTCGTGGAGTACTGCCCCAAGGGCAGCGCCGTCGTCAAAGTGGTTGAAGTGACGGCCAACAACCGCGGGAAACTCTCGAACAAAACGAAAAAGACCTATGTCGACCTGGTAGGACGCCTCAGACGATATCAAAGAGCCAAAGTGATCATCATCGATGGATCTGACGAGGGTAAGAGTTGGAGTGAGAAGGTTGAAAAAGCTCTATACGGTGCCATTCAGGATGCAGGCAAAGACACCTCGTTTGAAGACCTCGATTACGCCGGCATGGCGTTTGTGGTTCGCAAAATACGGCAACAAACAACCGCACTCGAAGCCGTCCTCGACGAACTGTCCGAGAGCGCACAGGCCCCCTATCTTGACGATTTCTTAGTCCTTCAGGAGCAGCTCAGTGAGCTTGATGCCGCCTGGAACGAAATTCGAACCCTGGTCGAAGCAGACCCCTACTCTTTGGAGGACGAAGACGAACTGAGCGCCGCCGTCGAGAATCTCAAGAACAAGGTCGGCGAAATGTACAACATGACCGAACTCACCGAAGGCCTCCTTCAGGATCTCCTCAAGAAGCCCGAGCTGCGTCAGCTGCTTTCCCTCCCCGAGCTCGAGGAAGAAACAGACCCGAACCACGTCGCCCAGGCCGAACGCGCCGACGGCGTAACCATGGTCTTCGTGCCGGATGCGGCAGACCCCCGGCGAGGCGTTGTTCAGCTCCGAGACAACACCGGCGAGCTATTGGGCGAAGCTGAGGTCATCGTGCCGGAGCCGAGCCGATTCGAAGGTGCCCGGCTCCAGGACCTGGTCCACATCCTGAGCATTGATGCCAATACCCGTATCGGATGCCCATCCGGTCTCTGGCTCCGAGAAGAGCCGCCCCTGTCGCTCATCCAAAGGCTGGGACGCCTCCACAACAAGGAATATCTCCACTACGAGGTCACACGCACGTCGGTGAACAGCCGATGTCCCAACGCCCACGTGCTGGTCGCCGGCACCGAAGTCGACGGACTGCCCGGTCACTTCACGACGGATTTCGAAGTCCCCGAAGGCAATCGAGCATACCTCCGAGGCCACCTGCATTTTCTTGAAACCTCTGCTGTTTTTCCCACACCGCAGGACCTCAAGAACACGGTGAGCCGCGACGAAGTCTCGTCGTGCATTTACCCCTCTGAGGGGAACTACAAATATTGCTACTGCGTCCCGGGCACGGACTGCGCCGAAGGACAAAATGACTTGCTTCTCTGGCGAACCACCTATCCGTCCTCAGAATGGTATTCGGACAAAGAAAAGAACATATGGTCATGGAGTATTGAAGCCCATGGCGAGCCTGAAGGCGAATCGCTGGCGCCCACCGGCGGAGAGAACCTGATCCACTTCACCGGCGATTTGCATCCAACCCGGGCCGAGATTGTCGTCAGGGGTGTCAACACCGGCGTGCCCACCGCCACACTGCTCTTCGAACGCCCACACTTGGGCGTCAAACGGTACAAAGTCACCATAAGTGACCATCCTGACCACGGCCTACAAAAAGAGACTCCGCTGTACGAGGGGTGGCTGAATAGCGAACTCAAGGACGGCGAAACCATCGAAATCACCAAGGCCAACAACTCATTCTGGGGAGACGACGAATCGGATAACCTCTTCGCCTTCCATTTCGATCGAGACACCTTTGTGCGCGCTCTGAGCAAATATGGCGAAGGCGCTCTTACGGCCAAAATCTCAATCAAACTGGAAAATCTCGACACCAACGAGATCTACGAACGGGAACTCTGGGTGCACTTCGACCCCAACGACTCCGTGCGCATCGAACCGTCGGTTCAGGTTGTGGATATCGGTTCCGGCAGCAATGAGGTCGTGGTGACCCTCCACAACTCCGGGTCGCGCGATATCAAGTACGAGCCCAGACTCAGCGCGCCGCTCGTGCCCCTCGATCAGCACGGCTCGGAACACGCGCGCGTAACCGAGCTGGTCAGCGGACTCCTAGACCCCATTGTTGTCCCCGCGCGTGATTTTCGTATACTCTTCTTGCCCCTCAATAGCAGCTTGCTCAGCCGGGCGTACTTTGATCCGAGATTCACGGTGACCCTCATCGAAGTCGAAGGTCGGTCCATCATCAACCCCACCTACACCGTCACGCTAGACGTCGATGGCATTGCCAATCCGGTTCTTTGGAATGGCTTCAGCGACGAAAGCGCCCAGGCGAGAGATCGTTTTTCTGCCTCCGGAATGCTCGAAGACGGTACTGTAGGACCAAAAGGCGAAATTGACATCAAGGCAGAAACACTTATTGCAACGGCCCCGCTGCTTAACCCCAAACCCGACTTCTTGGCGGTGTGGAATGCGGTCGACCGAGACCTCTCTAGCTACAACGCTTTAAGGTTTGATGTGACCGCCCTAAACGAAAACAGCCTTGGTAAGAAAGTGCATCTCCGCTTGGTGGAAGAAAGCGGAGAGGCCTGGGTCTCTGGCGCCGTCACCCTTGCCGAGGGCTTCCGGACAGTCGTAGTAGGGCTCTCGAGTGAATACTTCAGACACGATGGACTAGAGCCCTTTGAAGGCACTTTGCCCATTGAGGACCGAACCTTCTCCCGTCGAATCCGAACCCTTTCTTTTGTGTTCACAAGCCCTGACGGACCCGCAGGCAATGTCAAGTTTGGCGTTCGCCAGGTCATGCCAAGCTCCGCGCGCGTGGAGGATATCCAAGCGGCCCGCGATGGGATTGTGCCCGAGCTTCCGCCCATAGAGATTCCTGAGCCTGAAGTCGATGAAGAAGAAGGCCAACCTGAACCGGAGCCCGTCGAAGACGACGCCATTCTTTATCCCGATCCGATGATTCAGATTCACCCCAAAGAGGTGCCATGGGCCGATGTCCTCGCGGGCCGCATCTCCATTGATGGCGAAAATCGAACCAGCGAAAACGTCATGTTTAAAGTCACGACCAAGTACGATCTGATTTCGCCCACCGGCCAAAACGGAAACGTTTGGTTTGGTGCCGGAGAAAGTGCAGAGGTCTACTTTATACCGAACATCAATACCCTCAACATTTTGGAAGGCGACGAAGTGCTGGAGGTTGTCTACTTCGACAGCGAGAATCCGCCTATGCATGGGCAGGTCTTTGTACGAATCAAGCTGGGATCGACCGGCGGACGAGCACCCGATGAAAACAAGCCACAGGTGTTCTTCCATGGGTTCGGCGTGGTGCCGGATTGCCAAGACGAGTGTGCCGACTGGAAAGTCGCTTTGCCCCAAGGCCAGACCCTGACCGAAGACATCAAAGCAACGCCTCAAAACGAGGGGAACGGAAGACGCCTGGTCTTCAAGCATCCCCGGCTCTCCGAGTGGGCGGCCATCTACAAGCCGATGGACGTCGATCTGACACAATTCGCGGCCATCAGCTTCGAAGTCCAGGCCCTCCGGTACAAATCGGCCAAGGCGAAAAACGCCGGCTGTGTGAATCTTCGATTTACGGAAGATGACCAAGACCACTGGGCTTCCGGACGATACCGTATCAGTGCCGACAAAAAGAGAACCATTGTCATCCCGATCGCCGAGCTCAAAAGCGATGGCTCCGATGGAAACTCCGCCAGTGTCGGCTTTAAGACCCGCAACTTCAACAGCATCGCTCAAATCGCATTCGGATTTTACCCCAACGTTCTCCCTAACCAGTCTGACAACGTGGAATTTTCCATCGATGAAATCGTTGGGCATCCCACCCTCCCAGAAACCACTACTGCCCCGGATTGCGAGCCGGTCACCGAAACCACACCCCCCGATGAGGGTGGTGTGGTTGTCGATGGCCAGCGAAGCCCAAGAGAAAGCGTCCAGCACTTGCTTGAGCAGTCGACGACTTACGGCAACAAGATCACACACCAAGTGCTCAACCAATTCATCGCGGGTATATCTTGGACCAAGGGAGAAAAAGACAACAAAGGTAAGGACATTCCTCATTGGAACCCTGGTTTCGATCGGCCGAACCGATTCATTCAGGTCCATGACAGCGCCGCAGAGTCCCCAGAACGCCTCATCGCAGAAATCGTGCACCAGATCACCCACCACAAAGAGCACCAGACAAGGTTCCACACCCTTCCGCTGATGTGCCGAAGTGGCAACATTCGGCAGTGCCCTGAAAAACCGCACGGAGACGCCAACCGAATCCCCATGTCCGAAAGGCAGTGGCGCGAGTTTCAGTACAACCACTGGATGAGAGCAGAGGCTCAAGCAGTCTTCAACTCGATGGTTGTTTTGCACGAAATTTACGGTGGCAATGTGAATCTCAAGAATATTCTTTCGATCAGCCAGGGCTCAACCACCAAGGCAGAAACGGCCTTCCACGACTACATCTCAGGACGGACCAGCAAAGAAAAGGTGATTGATGCACTCATGGAAGTTGTTCAATATCGCCGGGAACCGTACGGAGCGGTCCTTGGAGCCCGTCTCAACGAGCGCCTCCTCGACTATTGGGGCTACGGCGACGAGGGTCGACAAGGGTCCACGAACACGGCCCTCGGCAATCCCGAAGAAGCTTGGACGCGCATGCAGTCTCGTGACAAGTATGGCCACTACAACCTCACGGACGACGCGCGTGACCGAGACGAATATTGGTACGAGACCGTCGCGCCTGCCGACCAAGGCAAAATTCGACATCAGTACGACGACTTCAAAAAGACGCTCAATGCCAATGGGATTTTCGAGTCCTGCGGTACCGACGACATCAAATACACCCCCGTCCCCTGCTCCGGAGCCCCCGCCCGCCCCTACCAGGCCAATACGTTCTCCGGTTACCACATGGAGACCCGCTGGAATCTCCCGGTCGCCAAAGGCGGTCCCAATGCCAACTGGCTCAGTGAAGATCGTGAAAACGTGCATGTCGATGACACCGGCGCCCTCCGTTTGAACATCACGCAAGATCCAGAATCTGGTCTATGGAAGGGTGCAGAAGTCATCCTCTCGGGCGAGTTCGGCTATGGAAAGTACAGCTTCACCGTCGAAGCCGACGTTGTAAACTGGGACAAGAATGTGGTCCTCGGCATGTTCACGTGGGACGACACGCTTCCCGGCGGAGCCCCGCTCCACAATCGAGAAATCGATATCGAAATCGCCCGTTGGGCGAAGGACGCGCGCGAACCCATTCAGTTTGCAATGCCGCCCTACAACCCGGGCTTCATTAAGAACTATGGTGCCGATGAGACAAAGCTAAAGGCTCACAACAACACCATCACCTATACATTCGACTGGAGGCCGGCTCGAATCGAATTCAGAGCGTACTACGGAGAAAGCGCAACCAATCTGGTTGATGAGCTTTGGCGCTTTGAAGAAACCGAGTTTATTCAAGAGCCCGGAAACGAAGACGTACGCATCAACCTGTGGCTCTATCAGTTGCCAAAAGATACCGAAAAGAGATTGCCGAGAGAACCGGCTTCCAAAAAACCAGTCGGCGTGACCATCCACAAGTTCTCGTTCCAGCCCGCAAACTAAACCCAGGGTCTACGTCGACCTTGTGCCTCGCGAATACCCCCATAGGCCCTCCGTTTGCCGCGAAAGGTTGCTGAGCGACTCCCGCAGGAGCCAAGGAGTCCAGCAACAGGCGCGCACCCAGCCCTAATCGATTGACACGCATTGCGGCACCGTGCTGCATCTGACAGCCATGCGGGTCGCTGGCTGTAAGGGGACGTCCGCGATCGCGGCGCTGGTGCTCCTGGCCGAGATCGCGAATCTCGTCGGCCACTTCACCACGGTCGAGCACACAATCTCTAGAGATTCCGGACGCCTGGCCCACGCCAGCGCCTGCGACAAAGAACACCTCAAAGCCACGCACGCCGCCTACAAGCCGGCGTGCGAGGACACCCACCAAGAACATGATTGCGGCGTCTGGACGCTGCTGAGCCAAACAGACGCGGTCCAATCACCTGGCGTCGCACCAGCGTCCACCCTAGACGGAGCACCCTTCGCAATCGAACGACACCTCGCGGCCGCCCGAATCCTGACCTACGCTCCGAAGCAATCCCCTCCGGCTAGAGCCTGATGCCCGGATCCTGCTGGATCCTACATCCGCGCTTCTATTCAACCAAACGTTTGGGCTCTGCACATCTCGTATCGCCAGCGCCCGAGGAGGACTATCTTGCGTTCCATCTACAAAACTGCTCTCTTTCTTGCGCCCTTCATGTCCGCGTGCGGCGAGGACGTCACCGAACCGGACGATCACAATGAAAACGAAGTGATCACCACTGTAACCCTGCGATTCACACCCCAGGGCGGCGGCTTAGCCGTCGAAGCCACTTTCCAAGATCCGGACGGTGACGGCGGCCAGGCACCGACCATCGACGACATCACCCTGACTGGGGGCCGCACCTACGCACTGACACTGACCCTACAGAATGGGCTCGAGTCGCCGCCAGAGGATATCACAGAGGAAATCGCCAAAGAGGACGACGAGCACCAGATCTTCTTCACCGGCAGCGCGGTCGGTTCCGCGCTCGTACACACCTACAACGACATGGACGACAACGGGAATCCGGTCGGGCTCACCAATACAATCGCCGCCAGCGCGGGCTCCGGCCAACTCACAGTCACGCTCCGGCACCTCCCACCCGTCGGGGGCTCGCCAGTCAAGGTCGCGGGGCTCGCCGCCCAAGCGGCGGGCAGCGGCATCGCCGGACTTCCCGGAGACACCGACGTATCGGTGACCTTCGACGTGATGGTTCAATGAGTTGCGAGTCTATTGGCCCCTCCTGATCGCGTCGGTCGCGGGAGCGTCGACGGCATACGCAGAAACCGCGGCCGAAAAAGTCGCTCGTCTGCGCGCAGCCGTCGACGACCTCGCACAGCGAGTCGACACCGAACGACGAAGCACCCAGGAGGCTTTGGTCGCGCTGCGCGCTGAACGAGCCGAGCTCAAACGACAACTTCGTCTGGAGGCCGTGCGCGCCGCGACGATCGACCAGGTCCACGCGGAGCACCGTGCCCGAGCGGACGGTCTTGAGGGGGAGAGCCTTGAGCGCATGGAGCCCGTCCGGCAGGCTGTCGCTGTCGCAAAGGCCTACGTATTGCGGACGCTCCCGTTCCTGCGACAGGAACGCTTGCGGACGCTGAGCCGGATCAAATCGGACCTCGCCGCCACGCACCCAGATCCGAGCAGTGCGCTGTCGCGGCTCTGGCGATTCGTCGAAGAGGAAGAGGCACTCGCCGGCGAGGTCGGGCTCTTCCAGCAGCCAGTGACCATCGATGGCACGCGTCAGCTCGTCGACGTAGCGCGCGTTGGGATGGCGTTTTTATACTTTCGCACCGCGGACGGGCGCCACGGCCGTGCACGGCGCACAGCGGAAGACTGGGTCTTCGAACTCGTGGCAGACGAGATCGCTGAGCAATCGATCTCAGCGCTGTTCGCCGCACTCGACGCAAATCGCACGTTCGGACCACAGCTGCTTCTGTTGCCGGAGTCGGCGCAATGAAGGGCCTCGCTGTCCTGTTCTTGCTGCTCGCCGGAGGCTCTGTCTTCGCTCAGCCCAGCGCAACCTGGGAGGCGGCTCTTGCCGCCGAAGCGAAGGAGCTCGAAGCGGAGCACGGTGTCCTCCAGCGCTCGCTGAAGGAGGCCAAGGCCTCCACGGCAGCGGCCCGACGCGCGCTCGAGGCCGACGTCGAGCGACTCACCTCCGAGCTCTCGAAGGCACGCGCCGACAACGCCACCCGGAGCCAGCGTTTACCGGACGCGGCCCGCGCCCACTCTCTTGAAGACCAGGCACGACAGATGAAGCAGACGACTGACCAGATTCACGCCTGGGCAACGACGCGCAACGTCGAAGTCGAGAACCAGTTGGTGCCGATGGTCCGCGCGGCCCTGGCACATGTCGAAAAACGCGGCGGCCTGCACGTAGACCGCACCGAGTACTTCGGCGAGGATGGCATCGCGCGGGAGGGGAACGTGCTGCATATCGGCGAGGTAGGCGCCATCGTCGAAGGCGACCCGCCGCTCCCCCTCGTGCTCGCCGGGGACGGATCGCTACGCGTCGCCCGCGGCGTAGAACGCGGACCCGGCTCGACGCCCGCAGGACGAATCATCGGTACGGTGCTGTTCGATCCGCTCGAGTCCCATACACCGCAGAGCTACCATGAGCTGACGTGGCGCGACTGGATGCGGCGCGGCGGCCCGATCATGTGGCCGATCGCACTCTTGGGCATGATCGCTCTCCTCATCGGCTTCGAGCGGGCCGCCCGTCTGATCGGGCTCCAACTGTCGCTCGGCCGCCTCCGAACCATGGTCGCACGCAACCCCCGCGAACTCGCCGACGTGCGCGACCCGGTGTTTGCTTCCTTGGTCCTCGTTGCCACGATGCAGGGCACTCCGGCAGAGGTCGAAAGCGAGGCCGTCGAAGCGCTCCGGTCCGCGAAGCCGAACCTGCGCCGTGGCGTCTCCTTCCTCGGTGTTGTCGCCGCCGTCTCCCCGCTGATCGGTCTGCTCGGTACGGTCACCGGGATGATTGGCACCTTCGCAGTGATCACCGAGCACGGCACCGGCGACCCGAGGCTGCTCTCCGCTGGCATCTCCGAAGCCCTCCTCACCACCCAGCTGGGTCTGGCGGTGGCCGTGCCCGCACTCCTCGTTCACACCGCTCTTCTGCGCTGGGGTGATCTCGTGCTCACCCGTGTCGAAGCCCTCGCCCTTGCCGCCCTCGAGAAAAGGCCGCCCGATGCGTGAAGTCGGCGCGCTGCTCGAATCCGGAGGCTGGGTCGGTTGGGGCCTGGTCGTGGTAAGCATTCTCATGTGGGCGATCGTCTGGCTCAGAGGCATGGCACTAGGCCGAAACGTCGTCCAGCGCTTCTCCGTCCACGCCCAAAAAATGGAACCCACTCGGCTCGAGGCCACACTCGGCCGCGCAATCGATGGGCTGGCGATCTGGAAGAGCCCGCTTCGGGTGCTGGTCATAGTCGCCCCGCTGCTCGGGCTCCTCGGCACGGTCGATGGGATGGTCGAACTCTTCGATTCACTGCACGGCAGCGTCCAGGTTCGGCAGGGCTCAGTGGCCGGCGGTATCTCGACGGCCCTTGTCACCACGCAGCTCGGTCTCGTCATTGGCGCGCCTGGCCTCGTCAGTGCGCGACTTCTCGATCGGCTCCAGCTCCGGCGGTCCGCAGAACTTCGGCGCGCGGCCGACACCATCCGCAAAGGGCGGCCCACATGAAGCTCGGACGGGTGCGGTACACCGAGGGTGAGTCGGAAAAGAGCGAGCCGAACGTCGCGCCCCTGATCGACATCGTCTTCATTCTCCTGATCTTCTTCGTGGTGACCACCACCTTCGCGCGCGACCTCGGAATGGACGTCGATCGCCCGAAGGCGAGCACCGCCTCCGAGGTGCCGACCCACATCGTACGGGTTGCCATCGGCAGGCAGGACGCGCTCACCGTGGATGGGCGTGCGACCAGTTCGTGGCGCCTTCAAGCGGAGGTGAAGGAGCGGCTGTCTCACTACGTAGACAAATCGGTCCTGGTTGTTGCGGACGCATCGGTGCAAGCACAGACCCTCGTACGGGTGATGGACAAGTGCCGGGCAGCCGGCGCCGGGCAGGTCGCCCTCGCGGTGGAGCAGACGCCATGAGAGGGCATTTCGTCCAAGCACTGGCGGTCGGTACATGCGTGACCGCCGCCGAGCTTTTCATCATCAGTCGTTTCAACCGGCCCGCAGAGCACCTGGACGAGCAGCAGCCAGAACGCAAGCGCGCGGTGCGAGTCGCGGCCGTTCCCCCGCCGCAGCCTCTGCCAACGGCCTTCGAAACCCCGTCTCCGCTCCCGATCGATCGCCCTAAGCCTGCGCCAACGCCCATGCTCGCGCCAAGTTTCATGCCGGAGCTCAACGACGCCCACGCTGGCGTTGACCTGGCAACAATCCTGCCGAACCTCACCGGTCTTCGCCGCGGTCCCCGCGCGCTTCGCGTTGGGACTCCCGCGTCCTCAGGGGAGCATGACGGTCCGGCCGTGCCTCGCGACCGCCCTGCACCACGATACCCAGAGGTCGCGCGACGGCGGGGCATCGAAGGCCACGTGATCGTTCGCATGCGGGTCGATGAGACCGGGCGCGTGACCGATGTTGTGGTCGTAGAGGCAGAGCCGCCCCGCCTCTTCGACCTCGCCGCCAAGAGAGCGGCGCGCCGCTACACCTTTCAACCCGCGCGTTCGGGTGGCAAAGCGGTCGCCACCACGCTCGAGCAGCGCATCCTGTTCCGCCTTCGATGATCACCCCGCTGCTCACCATACTGGTCGCCACGTCTACGCCAACCGACCAACTCCAGACCGCGATCGACGCCGGGCTCGCCGCGCTGAAGCACAAAAAGCCAGAGGTCGCAGCCGAAGCTTTCGCAAAGGCGCTCTCCCTTTCAGACGCACCGGAGCTCCACCTCTACCTCGCGCACGCCCACCTCGGCGTCCAGCGATACCAAGATGCGCTGGCCGAGGTCACAAAGGCGGCGCCACTCGCCGAAACCCATGTCGCGCAGCCGTTGATCGAAGCGCGCGCGCGCCGAGGCCTTGAGGACGAACCCGGCGCCTACCGGGTGTTGTGGACGGCCGCCGAACGCTTCAAAAACGAGCCGCGCCCTCTTCTAGAGCTTGTCGACCTCATGCATTCGAGAAAGCTGGACGGATCAGCGCGCCGCCACGCCGAGTCGATGCTGCGATTCGATCTCGACCGGGACACAGTCCTCGCGTTGTTCCACCTCCTCTACCGAGACCAAAAAGCCTTTCCGATCCTCGAACGCCTTGCCGCAAGTCGACCCTCAGATCCGGAGGTCCGAAGCCACCTCGCCCACGCCTACGCGGCCGCGGACCGGCCACTCACGGCCGGGAGATTGTTCGAGGAAGCGGCCCGACTCGGAGGCAACTTCGCGTGGGAGTCCGCAAACCAGTACGCCCTCGCCGGCCGCCATGACCGCGCGCTCCGCATGAACGGCTGGGTTCTCGACGGGGAGCGCAAGCATCGCCAGCGAATCGAGATCCTTTTCGCGCAGCGGCGCTACAGCCGGGTCATCGCCCTCAAAAAGGATAGCCCGCACCCGGGCATCCGCTACCGCCTCGCCTACGCGCACTACGCACTCGGCCAACACGCTCGGGCCTCCACCCTCGCCCGGTCGCTTCTCGGTACCAGGTACCAGGACCCAGCCAAGTCACTTCTTAAGACCATGGGACGGGCGGTTGAGGCTCCGTGAGCTTTCTGGTTGCCCTCTTCTTGGCGAGCACGCCGCCGTGTGACCTCACCCTATCAGGCCGGGTGGTTGACGCCTCGAGTGGAGAATCACTCCCGAAGGTAAAGATCGTGGCCGGCGATCACACGATCGTTTCCGACGACACCGGCCGCTACCGGATCGAAGGTTTGTGCACGGGACCGATCGTTGTGTCGGCGAGCCGGCCGGACTACGTGCCCCGGCCTTGGTCAGTAGATCCATCGGCGACGCGAACCCTCGACCTGTTGCTCGAACCACGGCAAGTCACGAAGGTCGACGATGTGATCGTCGAAGCGCCCCGCGTGCTCTCGACCCAGACACGCGCTGTGGCCAGTATCGAGGGTGACGCCCTGGACCGTGCCCGCGGCAAACACCTGGCGGATGCCGTGGCCGACATCCCCGGCGTGAGCGTGCTGCGCTCCGGAGCGACGGCGAAGCCCATCGTCCGAGGGCTCTCGGGGGCCCGCGTCCTGGTGATCTTCGATGGCATCCGGCACGAGAGTCAGGATTGGGGTCTCGACCACGGCACTGAGATCGATCCCTTCGCCGCCGGGAGCATCCGCCTGCTCAAGGGCGCAGCGGGTGTCCGGTACGGACCGGACGCAATCGCCGGCGTTTTACTCATTGAGCCGGAGGAGCTGACGACTGAGCCGGGCATCCGCGCCGACCTCAATCTCATCGGCGCGTCCAACGGGCGGCGGGGTACCGTGGCCGGGCGGGTGGAAGGCGCCACTTCCTTCCTGCCGGGCCTCGCGCTCCGGCTCGAAGGCAACTACAGCCGCGGCCGGGCGCTCGAAACACCCGACTACCCACTCGACAACACGGGGATCACTGAGTGGAACCTAGGCGCCAAGGCGCGCTACCTGCATCGCGCCCTGGACCTGGAGCTCGGTTTCGCACACCTCGATGTCGTGAGCGGGTTGTGTTCCTGCATCAGCAACGAGAGTACCGCCGACTTCGAGAGTCAGCTCGCGCGCGAGCGACCGATCGGTGTCGAACAGTATCGCACGGCCTATGCCGTGGTTCGTCCTTTTCAGGATGTCCAGCACGACCGCGTCTTTGTCCGCGGAGGCGTAGACACGGGTGGAGTAGGACGACTCGGCGCCACCTACGCGTTCCAAATCAATCGACGCAAAGAATTCGACACGGCGCGCCGCAGCATCACCGGTCCGCAATTTAACTTCCTTCTCCGCACCCACACCGTCGACACTTCACTCGAGCATGATCCGCTCGTATTCGCCTCTGGCGCAACCCTGGACGGAATCGTCGGGGTCAGCGGGATCTTCCAGGAAAACGTGTTCCGCGGGCTCCCCCTTGTGCCCAATCACCAGACCCTCGGAGCCGGGGTGTTCTTGGTGGAGCGACTCTCGTTTTTGGATTTTGAGATCGAGGCGGGCCTTCGCTACGACTTCACCAGCCGTAAGGCCTACCTCAGCGACGACGCTTTTCAGCGACACCGCGCTCGCGACACCCTCAATGATGAAGACTGTACGCTGTCGGGTGACGTCGCGCGCTGCCCGACCACCTTCCACGCCACATCGGTCTCGCTCGGCCTCATCGCCCATGCCACAGACTGGCTGACCGCAAAGATCGACCTCTCGAGTGCTACCCGTTCCCCGACCATCGACGAGCAGTACATCAACGGCACGGCCCCTTCATTTCCCGTACTCGCAATCGGCAACCCTCAGTTGGGCACAGAGACGATCTACACACTCTCCGGAACGCTCGGGCTCGAGACCGAGTGGCTCTCGGCGGAAGCTTCGATCTACGGCAGCTACGTCGACGACTATATCTACTTTGCGCCAGAGCTTCAGGAGGACGGAACGCCGATCGTCGACATCCTCATCCGGGGTGCGTTTCCGCGCTTCTCCTACCGGGCGATCTCAGCCCTCCTATACGGAGCGGAGCTCGGTGCCAAGTCAGGACTCGGCCCCTTCGAGCTCGAAGTGCGAGGCGCCCTGGTGCGGGGACAGGACCTAGAGCGAGATCAGCCGCTGGTCTTCATCCCTCCGGACCAAGCCACCGCAGTCCTCACCTACCGACCGCCGGACCTCGCATTGTTGGTCAACAGTCGGCTCTCGCTCCGCGTCGACGCCGTAGCCCGCCAGTCGCGGTTTGACCCAAGGGCCGACCTCTCCGCCCCACCGTCCGGCTATGTCCTCTTCGGCGCCGGTATCAGCACAGAGATGGCCCTTAGTCACCCGGACCCACAGCGCCTCCGCATCTCGATCGAAGCCTCGAACCTCCTCAACGCACGCTACCGTGACTACACAAGCCTCCTCCGCTACTTTGCCGACGAACCCGGCCGTCAGATCATCTTGCGGATTGGGACAAGTTTTCGATGAAGGTGCTGGGTTCTAGAGGTCATCCGTGCGATCGACATCACGACTCCGGTGCAAAATGCGCACGATCTCGATCACTCCGTCTCCCAAAGGTCGGTAGAAGATCACATGACTTCCTTGCGGAAACTTTCGATAGCGGCGACGAACATAATCACAGGTCCTCCCCGCATCCTGATGCTTGGCTAGAAACGAAAAGCGTTGGTCAACTGTGTAGCCAAGTGGACGCAAGCGCTCCAGCATCGACGGCGCCAATAGGTCAGGCATATCCGACAGCATCGCGCGAATCGTGTCCTCATATGGGTCCAGTATGGAGTAGCGCGGTTCCTTGGCTTGCGGTCGTTCCGATGGCAATGGCCGACCAAGGATCTTCCGAATCGTTTTTCGACTCATTGAAAGCCGACGAGCAATCGCACGCATAGACAGACCTTCGACCATCGAGAGTCGAAGCACTTCAGCCAGCTTGTCGGATATCTCTTCGCTCATCGCGATTCTCTGAACATCTCGAGCTGTCTTTCTGCACTCAAAGTCGCTCGTGGCTTACGGACTCGGAGTCGAACGAGATTACGAGGCAACGCTGCCAGAGACTCATTCCAACGCATGGACCACGCGTCCTCTGCATCCACAGACAATACAGCGCAGAGAGGCCCACCATGCCATCGGGACAACAGTGCAACCAGTCGACGGAGCATCGTATTTCGAGCCACGATTGATAGCTCCAACAACGGACCGGAGAAGCACACCCATGTCGTGGCGCCATCGTTTCCTCGTCGAAGTCTTAGTTGCAGCCACTGTTTCAGCATCTGGTTGCTCCGAAGTCATGGATGCCCCACTCGTCAAATTTTTTCGACTGTGATCTCCCACGCGACGATTTCGACTACGCCGTTCCTGTTCACGCACCCGATGATCTTCGCGCCCCTCCGGGCTGTTCCGATACCGGCGACGCGCCGCCCGTTTGCTCGACTCGCGTCCTAATTCCGAGCATTTACGGGCGCAGTACCGTTGTCCACGATCACACTTGCGGTGGATGGCGAATGGTAAAAGACACCATCGGCAAAATCGAATTCGGAGCTCCACTCTCCTCCGACGGACAAAAACTGGACAGGGAGCACGACCTCGAACATGATCACATCGAGATCTACGGCTCCACTCGCCGAGGGTGACCTGGCTACAGACCGGGTCACCCGTCTCATCCACCTCACGAGACGATTCCCTATTCCAAAATTGCCCGCCACTTTTTTACATTCCACAATCCATCCACAGGGATTCACAGGATTCGAGTTTCCCCCCAGACCCCCCTCCGGGAGAATCAATCCAGTCTCTGCGTCCAAGGGCTACGTCGTGTCGTCACCCAGCATCGACCACTACGACGACGTTCCTCGGATCAGTGACACTGGCTGGGGCTCCAACTGGGTACTCGCACATGGCACCATATATTCTTGAGTGCAACGGAGCCAAACTCACGAGCGCGCGTGCCCAGTTGGAGACAATCGAAAGGACTTCGAGAAATTTTTATTGCGGTCGGAACATGAGTTGAGGGGCCCAACGAACCGCCTCACCACCACCAACATGGGTATGTGGACTCCAAGCACCGCCCTTAAATACCGCCGGTGCAGCAAGAATCGAAGTCACCAGTCGGTACGGATTGATGACCGGAAACAATGCGTTGTAGCCTGTCAAGTTGGGAACCATATCCCAAGGATGGGCACTGAACGCACGGTACGGCAAGCTGACACCCATGGTCTTAAAAAGCGCGCTGGTAGAAGCCCAGTTCACCGCCGCTCCATCGAAGGTGACCTTGAGCCCCGCTAGGTCTTGCCCGAGCCGATGATTCATAACCAGTGCATTGCGGGTGATGATCCCTCCCTGGCTATGCGCATAGATATGGGAGTTCGTCAGATTGAACTGATCCAGTATTCTCGCCGTGTTGCGTGACACGGGTGTAGAGCCCGTTAGTTTTCCGAGAATCGACTCGATGGTATCCATTCTCCCACTCACAGTGGGGTTATGAATCAAGTAAAAATCATCCGACGGAACGCGTTCCAGAGCAAGATTGAATGCCTTAGTAAGATCGTTTGATTGCCCATTGATGAAGATGTCACCGCTCTTGCCTCTGATGTCTGCGAAACGAAGAGGCGTTTTGTCCAACTTGCGCCCGCTAACTCGGTATATCTCGACGTTCATCTTGTCCTGTGGCGTAAACTTCTCGTATGCCCACTTGACAAAAGCAGCCTGAACGCCTGCCAAAACTCCGGAAACGACCGAGCCTGTGAGCCCCGCTTTCAGGGCCGCCTTTAACCCTTGGCCACCGACGAGAGCGCCTGTGAACCCACTCGCAAAACCCGAAACCGCGCCCACAAAGATCGCCGTCGATATGGAGCCCCAACTCAAAGGTGCAATCGCCAACGCCCAACCGCCGGTAATAAAGCCCGCGATGGCGCCCACGATAGCAGCTCCGTAACGCTTAAAGAACTTGCCAATGGAACGAACCGTTCGTTTGAAGAACTTTTCAATCTTTTTCCAAAAGTGACCACTGGGATCGATGTTCACCAACGGATTATTGAGAACATACGAGTAGCGATTATGGGCCTGGAGATTAAAACCACCTTTCACCATCGGGTCGGGACTCAAGAATCTACCTATCGCTGGATCGTAGACACGGCCATTCATGTGGACCAACTGCGCGCGGCCAAGCATTTCATGACCGGTAAATCCTCGGTCGTTGATTCCATAGTCTGGCCATCGCTCCTGTGGCACATTTCCGGATACAGTATGTCGCCGCGGCGCGCCCCACGCATCGTAAGCATACCGTTCCACGACCTCACCCGAATCATCCGTTCGGGCGATAACGGATCCGAGGTGATCGTTGTGATAATAGGATCTCCGTCCCACATGCGGCTCAGTAATCGCGATGCTGCCCAAGGTCGTCGCTTCAGGACCCGCGATCCGCACAAGATACGCGCCATGATTCCACTGTGTACTGCAGCTTATGGTGATGCCCGGAATCACATGGCAGGACTCTCCATAAAAGTCGGTTCTTTCCAGATCTTCAAACCAGTAGAACTTCTCCTTTCTCCGACGAGTAAACTGGTTTTCGCTATGCGGAGAACCAATGTTGGTGATGAACATATCACTCACAACAGTAAAGTCTAAGATGGTCACAAAATCGGCGTCTGGCTGTGCGCGTTTCAGATCAGCCTCAAGATCCCGAACCACGGTTTGGATCTTGTTGGCGGCTCCCGTCACGGTGAAAAATATATCTTCTCCTGGGCCCAGATCCTCCGCCATCCAACCATAGTGCAAGTGCCGAATCCCTTTCGTAGTCTCAATACTTACAATGACTTCCGGATTCTCGAATTTTTGGAAGTTCCACTGCAAGATAGAACCGGGTCCGAACTCCCAGTCCGCTTCCTCCGTATTTGCCAGCTGGCAGCCGCCCGAGCCGTCCTTCGGATACACACGATAGCCACCACTTACGACCTCCACATGACAGGGCGCGCCGTTATCGGCACGCATCCAGCGGGACTTGCTGCCATCTTTGCCGTCCGCAAACATGTCGAATCCGGTGACCGAAGTTTCCCGGGTATATTGAAAGACTCGCCTTCGCCCCGCGTCGTACTCGAAAATGTTGTAGTCATCGCCACGCAACATCAACGTTGGCTTGTCAAACGAAGACCACTGGACAAACGTCGTCCCCCCAGCTGCATCACCGCGCCTGGTCATGTTTCCGTTGGCGTCGTAGCTGTAGCTTATATCACCTACCTGGCTGACAGCATGTGGGTGTTCGGGGTCATATTTGAACGTTTGATTCCCCCGCTCTGTAATGTTCCCCAGGGCGTCGTACTTAACGCCGCTTGTCAGACGATTGAGGCGATCGTAGCCATATAGTATCGGGCGATACGCCTGGTTTGGCCCTGTTTGGACATACTTTTTCGTCAGGTTTCCAATGCTGTCGTAGTTCAAATCTGTCCGTACCACGAGCTTATTGTTGTTTTCCACATCGATCACATCGACCATACCCTTGGTTTCGTCATACTCCTTCATCGTCAAAGATCCCGCACCGTCTACATACGATTCAACGTCCCCACCAACGGTGTACTTCGTATCAAAGAACCAGTCTTGGCCATCCGATCCCGCCGCAGAAATCAAGAACCCTCGATCGTCGTACTTGTAACTAACGTCATAGAGCGACCCACCGTCTGCAGAATAGCTGCGTCGAGTGACGTGACCATGATCGCTGTACTGATGGTGAATCGTCGCCTTCTCCCCTCTGACGTGCGAATCCATCTTTGTAAGCCTGCCCAACGTATCGTAGCCATAGACACGACTCGGACGGATTCGAAGTGGATCCACCCCAGCACCCGTTTCCTTCATCAATTTGCCCAGTGCCGTAGCGCCCTGAAAACTATCAAAAATCCACTCTTCGACGCCCTCCACACTCGTTCTTTCAGTCATCCGACCGAGAGAATCATATTTCATCGTAGTCTCCACACCTCGGGCGTCTCGTTGAAGGGTGAGCTGCTGGTGGACATCGTACTCATAGGTTCTGGCGCCCAGATTCGGATCCATAAGCGTTGTACGATTTCCGGCGACATCGTATTCCATGCGCGTCTCGACCGTCTTGCCGGAACCCATGGCTGTGCTTTTTGTTAGGCGTCCCCCAGCATCATAGTCCAAGATGAGTAGTCCGCCAGCATCGTCTTCAACCTCCACAACGTTGCCTCGCGAATCCGATATCTTTGTCTTCTTGAGCGCCTTTCCATCCGCATCGATCGTAGTGACCTCTTTGTTCCCGTCATAGTCGACCGTCATCACCACATTTCCGAAGTCTGTAGTCTTGGTCACGCGATCCAAGGCGTCATAGCCAACAACTTCCCAGAGTTTCGCATCATTGTCCTCGCCCTTCGGGTCGTCGCTTGCGAAAACGTTTGACTTGCGGGTTACCCGCCCAAAATGCCCGTACTCCGTAAGCGAGACACTCCACGCCTTCTTCCCCCTTTCCAGATCAACCTGTCTCTGGGTCGCCGCCGAAATCTCACGTTCAAGTCGATCGAAATATCGAATCTGGGTGGGCGCACCACTCGCTGTCACAATCGTCCTATAGCCGTTATCTCCTTGACCCTCGATTTCGTAGCTCTTCACAACCCTTTCTTGGCCACTTACTGCGGGAAGAAGCTCCTTCGTCTTTCGTCCGAATCCATCGTACTCGACCTCCAGAGAAGCTAAGGATGGTGAAGGAGGTGTTGACGGGCACGACTTGATTCCATTCTGATCCATGACATCGGGCTGTATGACGCGGGTTTCAAGACCAAAAACATCGCTGTACTCCCTATACTCAAGATGCCCGGCAGCATTTTTTGTGCAGGTAGGGAATCGACCTTTCGCATCGAAAGTATAGCTTCCTTGAAGTCGTCCCCCCAGGGTCGTCCTCGAGATGTTCCCGAATCGGTCGTAGGTGTACTCCGCAGCGACTTCGCGATTTGTGTCTTCATCTCTCGTTTCGGTTTTCACGCGCCCTTCGCCCCAGCCTGTGGTCCAATACTCGTTGTAACGAACCATTCGTACGTGCACGTCGCCATCTTTTTTGGAAACGGTCTCCCGGGTGAGGACACGACCAGGAATCCACGTCCAGCTCGTCGGATCCACGAAGTACTCGTATTTCGTTTCAATCTGCTCGCTACTGTTGTCCCCAAAAACCGTCTTCTTAAGGGTTACGTTTCCAAATCGATCGACCTCGATCTCCTCAGTCTTGGTGTCCCAAAACTCGCCATCAAGCTCCCACCGCGTTTCTGTTTGCAGACGGTCATAGGTGTTATATGTTGTAAGTGAGTCCGGAGACAAATCCGAACAGTCCGTTGGCTGTCCCCCCACGCCAGACTTATGAGTTCGATACGATGGCTTGTGTTCCTCTAACCTGACAACCGTTTCATCAATGCGTACCTCTTTTTGTTTGAGCATACCCATGCACGGGAATCCTTGAGCAAAGGTCTCAACGATCGTTCTCTTGCGTACGTCATCGATAGTTTCCATGGACTCAAAACCCATAAACCTCTGCTGAGATACATCAACAATTCCATTGGCGTATTTGTACCTCAGTGTGCGCATAGCCGTAAAACCGTCGTCACTGCGGACTTCGGAAACAACGCTCAGTGGAGAGTCGAAATTTCTCTGGGGATACTGTGCCCCCTCACCTTTTCTGTAGACATCGGGGTCCGTAAGGCGAGCGTATGAAATCTCGGTAACGGCATTGAGACCGTTGACAATCGAAGTTATCTCATCCGGCTTTCCCACCTGTGATAGATGGGGCCGCAACATAGTGTTAGCCACGATTCGGCCCTTGTCGTCCGTAGACGCGATAACAATGTCCGCCACACCATTTTTGTTCAAGTCCCCAACGATCTTGATCTCTTCTTTATCCCCGAGCGAGATCACCGGACGCTCCTCGAAGATTTCCCCATTAAAGGCGAAAACTTTGTCGCCAGCGTGAAAATCTCCCTTCCCGTCACCATCGAAATCGCCGATCCCTCGCACACGTATCGAAGCCTTAAGGGCCTTTGTCGTATACGACCAATCCGCCAAAGTACCGTCACCTTGAGAGGGTCGAAGATGGAACTCGGAATATTTGGTATCTTCCTGGCACCATGTATCCGTGGCAGAAGAACGACCGAGGAGCACATCACTCAATCCGTCACTATTAAAGTCTGCAATCCCTACGATTCTCGTTCCACCCCGAGGAGACACCGTCTCGACCTTGGTGGTTTCCAGAACCCTGTTCCAACCGTTTGCAATATCCTTAACGCCATTGTTTATATAGGTATCGATAGACACCCATCTTGCGTCACAGAATTCGCCGGTTCGCTCCACAACAACGTCAGCCTTGCCGTCGCCATTGAGTTCTGCAACGTATACTTTCCAAGCTGGCTTTATGGCTAGAGGCATGTCGTGTTTCCATGTTTTCATGTCGACCGCTTTCGAACGAGGTCCTGGATTCGAAGTCACGAGACAGTGGTGCATAAGAAGGTCAATCGCGCCATCCCCATCAAAATCACCGGTGCCTCGAAGCCTCGGACTCTTGCGCACACACGAATCTGGGTCAGGCGTCCATGAGACAGATTCGAATTGAGCCCCTGCATTTGCAAAATAAAAAACAGGATTTGCCCTGTTCTGCCATATGCCCTTGGTGTTGACATACGCAAGTAGGAGATCCGTTACACCATCGCCGTCAAAGTCCCCGCTGGTCACGATTTGCCGCTCATAGCCTGCGTAAGTCGCCGTGGGCAGAGTAATTAAATCTTTCTTCGCCACATACTTTTCCGACGATAGATAGATGTGTAGTGTTGTGCTCGAACTCTTGATGCGACCATACTCGTCGACCGGGCCAAGAATAAAATCTGGTCGGCCATCGCCATCGAAGTCCCCTTGCGCGAGAACCTGAAAACCCTCCTCGGTCGGACCAGCTATCTCAAAGTCCGTTTCGAATCTTAGAGGTGTCTTGTTGTCTTCTCTCCAGATAAACTTTGTCGGAGGCAGACCAGTCAGCGTTTCACCATCGTTCACACCCGTGACTTCTTGGATAGAAGTCAGTCTGCTGGTGCCTGTCAGCTTGCTCCGGTCATAGGTCAGTCGATATTCACGAATATAATTGTCGGAACCGGTCCGCATCCGTACTTTTCGAAGACGTACACGTTGCTTCCTCGCAACCATGCCGGCCGCATAGGCCACACCGACATCCGGGCGTCTCTCGTATAAAAATTCTACATGGTTATAGGGTAGTAGGTTGGCAGTCGCATTCCCCGTGTAGGAGACGGTCTTGAGCAGCGCATCTTCGTAGTGATACTCGATGTAGTTTCCCGAAGCGTCCTCTGTTCGGTGCATATACCAAGCGAGTGTGCCTTTCTCGCCGGACAGCTGCGTACCCTCATCCTTGCCATAAACGCGTCGGATTTGGTCTCCTGTTGTTACGATAAAATGCGACGGCTGTGAACCTTCGGCCTTGGGGCGAAGCGCTCGCACGCGGACTCTGCTCTCAACAACCGTGCGATAGTCATCAATGTAATGGGTAGTTTCATCAATGGTGTTAATCTTGACCAGTCGACGTCCATCGAGATCGTAATGACCATCACTGCTAAGAGTGATGGGAGCGGAAGTCTGATTGTAGTGCTTCGTTGCCGCTGATACACTGATAACCGATGGCCCAATGAGGGACCACCCTTTGCCAAGAACTCCGTCCGAGCCTCCACTTTGGTATGCGAGGGCCAGGTTCGGGGCAACACCACCACTCCCTGGGGGTACACGCAAGCTCATTCTGAAATTGCTTTGTCCATTGCCGTCAACGGTAAGCTCACCCTCGAGCGACCCAACGGCAAGCTCGGTCGGTGCGGGGTCAGGATTGTCTTCCGGATTAGGGAATGGGTCATCGTATTCGCAATGGTAACGAACCTCATAATCGAGACAATCTTCATTTCTCTGCAAAGAATCGAAACAGACGAGACCTTTATCAACCGAGCAGTTCGCACGGAGAAAGAAATTTTGCCCTGTACTTGCAGCCGGTTGCTGTGTTTCTCGAACACGACACTCAATGTTTGTGGGCTGACTACATGGGATCAGCCGGTGAGAATCGTGCGCTTGCCTACTCTCAAAATCTCCTCCGGCCCCCTGCGGTGAACTCACGCTGATCCATTCGGTCCATACTCCTACGGACGTCACCAAATCCCCCTCTTGGTGGCCCGAATCTACTGATTCGAGACAGCCGATCGCCGCAACCGATAACGGAAAGCAAACAATCACTATTGTACGCAGTTCGTTCCTACAAAACATTCCCAAACTCCTTTTGGACCAAAAAGATACCGTGACCCGACGCGTTCGGTTAAAGCAAAGCATCAATTTCCGTTTGAACTCTCGCAGATCCAAGATTTGCTGAGCCTCAGATGGACGCCAAACCGAATGTTCTGATTCTTCCACGACCAAAATATTGCGGTCAATAGATGTATCTTGGCTCAGCGACATGGTGTGTCGCTTATCGTACGCACACCTTGACTATCGATAACGAGACGAACGCGCCTAGATTTACGTTCAATTAGCGCAGTTAGACGGATTTGTTCCCGCCGTCTTCAGCACATCTTTTTTTTAGACAAGTTGGAATCGAAAGCTCGTTTTCGCATTCAGCATGTCATTTTATGGAAAGAAGACCGAGACTGCGCGACTCCGCTCTCGTACCGACTCGAAATCTGCACACCAAATTGAACCCGATAGGGAGTATGATCTTTTGTCGAAAAGCGGTTTCAAATCACCAAGTTTGGGAGCTGAAGTCGAGATGGGCTTCGAGCACAAGAACATCGGTCTTCCGTACAAGTTCCATCTGCCCCCAGGCATTGGTGTTAGGCGAGTGAAAGTATGTTTGGTCGCGGGCATCAAACATACACAACGTGAGCACATCGGCATGCAACTTTTCTAAGCCTAGGTGTCCATCGGCCACGGCATGTTTGCTGAGCGACAATTACATCTCCCCATGAACGACGGTTAGATCTCCCCACGAAAGCAGGGACTGAACAAACGGCTAGATATCTGGAACGACTGATGGTTTCGGTCGCGCCATGAGAGCTGTGAGTGACGCCCAGGTGAGGAAAGTAATGGAAGAGATGAGCAAGCACGGGAGGATCGGCCGCGCCACGATGAAGGCGGACATGGACCGCAAAACAGCCCGGAAATATGTGGGGGCGGGAAAGCTCCCCTCGGAATTGAAGACGCCGCGGACCTGGAGGACGCGAGAAGATCCGTTTGTCGATGTCTGGCCGGAGATTGAACAGCAGCTTCAAGAGTCGCCGGGCCTCGAGGCGAAAACGCTGTTCGAGTCCCTGCAGGAGAAGGAGCCGGGCCGCTATGGGTGGGGTCAATTACGGACGTTGCAGCGGCGGATTCGGGAGTGGCGTGCGCGTTCAGGCCCGGAGAAGAATGTGTTCCTAGGTCAGGCCCATCGTCCTGGAGAAAGAGCGCAGACGGATTTCACATGGGCTACGGAGCTTTTGATTACGATCGCTGGGGTTCCGTTCGTTCACATGCTCTGCGTGTTCGTCCTGCCGTACTCGAATTGGCGATGGGCGACGGTATGTTTGTCAGAGTCGATGGCCGCGATAAGAAAGGGCGTCCAACGTGCCTTGTTTCAACTGGGTCGCGTTCCCGGGGAACACCAGACCGACAACTCCAGTGCAGCAACTCATCGCATCTCAGAGAAAAAGAAAGAGGAGGAAGGGGTCGACGAAATCCGAGAACGGCCGTTCAATGAGGAGTATCTGGCTCTGATGCGGCACTTTGGGATGAAACCAAGAACGACATCCGTTGGGGCGAAAGAACAAAACGGGGATGTGGAATCTCAAAATGGTGTCGTCAAGCGACAACTGGAGCAAGCCCTTTTACTTCGTGGGGGTCGCGACTTCGAGAGTGTGGAGGCGTGGCAGGCCTTTGTGGACAAGGTGAACCGGAAAGCGAACCGGGCACGGGGTCTGCGGGTGAAGGAAGAGTTGGATGCAATGCGGGAGCTGTGTGCCGCCAAATTGCCAGAGTATACCGAAGAATCGGTCATGGTCAGTGACTGGAGCACGATCCGGGTGCGGCACTGCTCATACTCGGTGCCCTCCCGGCTGATAGGACACAAACTACGCGTGCGCATCTATGAGGATCGAATCGAGGCCTACTTTGGGCATCGCACCGAGCCCGAGCTTTCGTGTGAACGCCTCCGAGGAAAGAATCGGCACCGAATCGATTACCGCCATGTCATTTGGTCATTGGTCCGAAAGCCCGGTGGTTTCGCGCGCTATGTGTATCGTGAGGAGATGTTTCCAACGCCGGTCTTTCGGAAAGCGTATGACGCCATCGCTGAAGAACGTCGGGGCGCCAAGGGCGATCTTGATTTGATGTCGTCATCGTCGACGACATTGGGTACGTACAGCAGGCGCGAGAGGAGATGGAGGTCCTCTTTACTTTTCTCGCCGAACGCTACGAGCGGAAGAGTGTCATCATCACCAGCAATTTGGTCTTCAGTGAATGGGATAAAATCTTCAAGGATCCGATGACTACGGCTGCGGCGATCGATCGGCTCGTCCACCACGCTGTCATCTTGGAGATGATCGGCAGCAGCATCCGCAAAGGTGAAGCCGAGAAGAGAAATACCCAAAGAGCCCAAGAGTCATCCGTACCCGCCAAGGAGGTCCACGCATGAAAAAAATCGATTCAAACCCCAAATTTTCTCGGGAACGCCCAAAAACCGCTTTCGAGGATCGCCTAGAATCGATGAACGCGATCCCCCCAAGGGTACGGCCACCGCAGACATACGGGCCTTCAGATTGGAGGTTTACTCTGGCATCCGTCATTCAAACCGTTCATGGCCCGCGCTGTTGCATGCGACGGGCACACGGCCTGCAGCCTCGGGATCATGGGGTCCCAAAAGCAGACCGTGTGCCCGTCGCCTCGAACCGCGGCGATCCTGTCGGGGAGAATGATTCACAACCACGGAGAAGGGAAAATAGAAAGGGAGAACCAGTAAACCAGACTGCCAAATCGGTTGCGATTTAAGCGGCGTCTTGGGGAGATCTAATGATCGTCAGCGGGACTATGTAATTGACGTTGAGCACTGGAGGCCGAGAATCAATCCGGCAGTCGCCTCCAAATGAAAGGAAGACTCCTGAAGCGAGCTGGGGTCAATGTATGGATCGCGAAAGGCATTCTGGAAGTAGTGAGCACCGTAGTAAGCGTTGCCCTGGAAGGACAAGAGCTTGGCAAAGTGGAGCTCGGTGAACGTCAAACATTGAGCCAAACGCTGAATGTAGACCGAATCCAGAGCCAGGTCTTCATAGTCCACAGACAAGGAGAGCCAGCTACAGTTGTCGATGGCCACATGGGTGCTTGGTTCGAATCCGTGAGGTGCTCGAGCGCCGGTCAGTTGACCGCCGGTGACGACGCGCCCCAGCTGGTCTTCTTCGAGGGCAGCGTGAATACGGGCTTGTCTCTCTTCATCCACCCCCAGATCGAGTAGGGTGTCTCGGAGATCGTTCTTCCAGCCTTGGGAATCCCACAGTGCGAAAAAGATGCCGTCTCGGAGTTGATTTCGCCAAGTCAGGAGATGTTCAACATCGGCAATGCCCGCAGTCTGTGCGTGGTCGATGGCATGATTGAGCACACTGAGGACATCCAGGTTGTGTTCAGTGACCACATTGTTTGCGGGGACGACTTCCTTCAGTCGTTCGAGGTCGGCCTGGTTCAAAACCAGAGGGTCTAGCATGGTTCGGCGCCCGTCGTCCTGGACTCGAAATCTTTGAATGATGGGCGGGCGTTCTTCATCGAAGTGTTCGTAACCGAGTGCATCCAAGACACTGTAGTAACTCCACTGAACCTTGGGATCGTCCTCATCGCGAGGGCCTTCACCGGAGTCCTCCGCGCGCGTTCGTAGAAGCGACGCAGGATATTCTGCGTGTTCCAGGCCCAATGTAGTCCAGCCCGCGGTCATGAGACTCACGGTGGCGCCTGTCTCAGGCGCAATCACAGCTCGGCGGTGTTGTTCAAGGCCTTTGAGAGCCATTTGGTAGCAGCCTCGAATGGAGCCTCCTTCGCCGGCCTCGAGCGCTTGGAAGGCAACCGAGGCGACAAAAACACCGAGTCCATGAATCGCCCAGGCATTGGCGCCGGTGACGAGGCGAACGTCCTTCCACGTGTCGTCCACAGTGTTCCAAGAAAAGGGCCACCCGAGGATGATGTCTTCGCCGTTCAGGGTGCCTGGCTTGGCATGATCGCATAAGAACCGTGCCATTCCTTGGGCCCACGCCATGGATTGAGGGTCGCTTTTCTTAGAAAGCTGCGCGAGGGCGATGCCTTGAGTGTAGGCCCACACCCGTTCAAATCGGGCCAGATATTGAGTGTCGTTTTCGTAGCCCTCTGTTTGGGCTAAGCTTTGTGAGGTGCTTTCGCCAGGGACATATTCCACCTGATAAGTCCACAGTCGACCATCCCTGCCGACGGTCGTGCGAATCAGGGCGTTTCGCACGTCCCTGGCCTTCCGGTAGTTTCCTCCCGCGTCATCGGCATAGGCACGAAGGGCGACGGTCGCCTTTTCAAGGCCCCCGCCTAGATGACCGCCGACGCTAAATTGGACTTGGGGGCTGTGGATCGTGGTGTACACGCTTGCGTGTCCGTTGATGAGGCGCACGCTCTGTTTCTCAAAACCTAATGGTTGGGGCGTGTTGGCGCCCGAGCCTCCGGTGGTCGCAATGTCTACGGCGTCGTTGAGGTTGACGCGCATGTCGTAAGTGTTGACCGCCGTCACCGTGAGGCGCGTCTGTTGGCCGACCGTGAGGTTGTCTTCATGGGACACTTCATAGTGACTGGGGTCCGTGAGCCTCGATGCCCGGCTGGTCACAATGCGGTTTTTGTCTTCCTCCGACTCCCGCCCCCGGACCCAAGCGGCCACAAACAGCTCACCCGTGGCCGCGAGAGATGGCACGCCGATGAGGCCTTCGGCATCGTTGCTATGGGTTTGCCAGTGCACCCTCTCAGGGGGCGCGATGTTGAGCGTAGCCGTAGCCCATGTGGTGAGGTCGAAACTCCGCGCGACCTTGATCTTGGCGAAGGTTGATGAAGGTTCCGAGGCCTCGAAGTAGATGACGCCCACTTCGCTGCTTTCAGTCACGGCCACGTCGGGCATGTAGCCTTGGCCGATTCGGCTGGCGTGAGCCCAAGTCTGCCCGCCGTCTTGCGAGGTTCGCAGCCAGATGGGGTTGGCGCCCGGGAGGTTCGGATTGTCGGAGGGACCATCCTCATACACTGCGAGGAGGTGTCCCGCGGGCGTTGTGACCAGCTGAGGGGCGGATGCAGTTCCCCGGTTTGCACCCAGACCCACGTCGGCCACGACCGAAAACCGCCAAGTCTGGAGGCGACCTTCGCGCCAGCTCCCCAGGCTCCATCCCTGTTCCACCGCTTGGGTTTCTTGAGCCCAGGTCAAAAGACCTCGGTCGATGGGCCAGTTTGAGACCTCCACCGGGGCGGCCTCCAATGTTGACCAGGCGCCCGGGACGATCGGCCGCTGGGCCAGCCGAATTTGGTCTTGTTCGTGCCAGGTCCCGTCATAAAGGTAGTAGTACCCGTCTCTGTCATCGGTCGCAGTGGGGCTTGGCGCTACGCCGTTGCGTGACCGCCAAACATGCATGAAGCCTTCTCGACCTTTTTGGGCACCCTCTGGATCGCACCCGGTTCCGTCGTCCGTCACTTCGACTGGGGGCGTAGCCGGTCCGTAGTCCCCTCGCCAACTGGAGTTCAGCACCGGACGGTTGTCCCACATCTTGTCCTGTCTTGCGATGATGCTGATATGCTCGTCGCCGATCTCCAAAGAAGGGCTTTACACAAACGCCTCCTCCGTTCGGTAAAGATAAGGACCGTAAGGCTGACCCGTTTTTGGGTTTTCTACGAGGGCAAAACTATAATGCTCATCGCCATACACGATACAGCGGCAGGACAAAGAATCACGACAGGATCCATTTTTGTAGGCCAAACGGTAGTCGACCACGTGTTCATTCTTTTCGCGAACCAAGACATCGAAGACGTTTTCGGGCTCGCCTCGAGGTCTTTGAGGTAGTACACCTTGTTGGCTTCTCCCCAAACCAGGTGGTGGTGTCCGAAACGGTCATAGCCGAGGCTGGGGCTTCGTTTCCAGGAGGCCCCACTCCGGATTTTCTGAGGAACCAAAAAGGATATGGGCCGACCTTGCGCGTGACCAGGGGCCGAGTGAGTGCCATCTGACGCATGCGCGTCAAGGACGGTTCCGAAGGTGGCGATCAACGCGGCACCTCCGATGCTCAAATGTGGGTTTTGTTTCAAACACGACTCAAGTTTCCCGCGCATGACAAGACTCGACACCCTGCCTGGTTGCACGTTACCTTGCGATTGGCAAGGCGAATCCCGGCGTAGAGAACTGAATTGCACCCTACGTCTGGGCCAGCGCACAGCGATCCACTGAACCAAAACGAGGTCGTATTCGTGATATTCGCTGTGGCCGAGCACATTTCCCCGCCATCGCTCAAAACGCCCCCGTTCGTCAAAAACCGACCATTCTGCTGGAGTCAGATAACCTGCGAGAACTAGGCATCACGTTTCGCTACACCAACGACCGAAACTTCTATCGATGGTGTGGTCGAGTGCGCCTCACCTAGAGCGGGCACCGGGAACAAGCCGAATGGCAGATCCGGCAGTACACTTTTTGACATGAGTCACACGGGGCGTAACCAGGAGCACCGACCACATGCAACGCATCGTCACAGACCCACCGTGAAGGCGCTCTAGAGTCACCAAATTCATCCGGCATCGCCTCCAGCTTCTTCAAGATAGGACCGAAATCCAAATAGACTGCTCGTTCTTTTTTTCGTCGACGAATGGAAATCTCAAATCGATGAACAGGCGTAATCAGGTCCAATGACTGCAATAGGGTACAACGAATGCTGAGCGCGTACTTATTCTGAAGGTCTTTAACTTTGCTTGAATCCTCGCGCTCGATGGTCCTGATTCGTAAGCGTTCTCGCTCAATCTGTTTCTCCTTGTTCTTGGCACTCGTGCTGGCTTCATACCGCTGGATCTTGTTCCAGGCCTCATCAATCAGGAGCTGATGGTATTCATGAACACGAAGCGTATCTCTCGACAATCTTCGTTGCATACCTTGTATAAAACCATCAAGCCCGACACGGATCCGCGGAGCAAGGATGCGTCGAGCAAGGGCCTCAAGCCGCGCCCGTTCCCAAAGCGGCGGCATTTCTGTCGATAAGGTTGAGGGATCTGGGGGTAACGTAGATTGAATTTGGCGGGCGTATTCGCCAGGCAAAGTTGGCAAACCCTCAACCACACTTCCCGTCTTCAAGTTGAGGCCAAACGAAATCAAACCTTCGCGCTGGTCATCCGAACGCGCTTGGTAACGAAAAGTCATGATTTGGTAACGGGTCCAAGTGGAGTGGACGCCGACCAAACGAAACGTAGCGTTTTCAAGAATCGCTGCGTTTTTTGCGATTTTTTCTGCAGATTTCAGCTTTGGCAAGTCCGGAGCAAGAACCACCTGTGCTGCACGGCCCGCATCGGCCAACAGTGCAGAGAACCGGTCAAGCCAGTCGGACTCCAAACCCACGAAATGACTTCCCGACTTCGGAGGCGGGCAGAAGGAAAAGCGAGCCCATTCATCTGTTTTCAGGGAGTCTCTCAGCGAAGATGGCAACAGCGCCTCGAGCGTATCGCCATTTTGGCGATCCACCAGAGCCCCAGATTCCTCAAGAATGCGTTGGGTAAAATCGATCAACTGCGTCATGTCGCTTCGAACTCGTCTCCAAAAAGCTCTTCGTCTAACTTCTTAGCTGAATTCAAACGATTCTTGGCCACCACCATTTGTTCGGCCACCGCGTCGAGAGCCGACACCTCTTTTTCCTGCGTGGAGCCAGTCCAGGCATCAAAAACAATCCGAGAAAAGTCTTTGGTCTCGTCGAGCTCGCCGAGGATATCACCGACCTCACCCACCACCAGTTGAAACATGTTGATCTTTTCATCCAGGATCTTGAGCAAGTGATCCTCAACGGTATTTTTCACGGCAAAGTTGAATATGAAAACGTCCCGCTCTTGACCAATGCGGTGGATTCGTCCGATCCGCTGTTCGATAGCCATCGGGTTCCAGGGGAGATCGAAATTGATCAGCGTATTCGCGAACTGCAAGTTTCGACCTTCTCCTCCGGACTCCGTCGTCAACAACACGGATCGCCCCTCTTTGAACTGATGGATAGCTTCATCCTTTTGAGCACCGGTCAACGCACCGTGAAACACCCCATGAGAAATACCGGCACCCTTAAACATGCGTTCCAAGTGTTCTAGGGTCGCTCGCCGAAGAACAAAGACCACCTTTTGTTCACTGGGATTCTCAGCCAGAAGCTTCATCAGGGCAAGGTCTTTACATCCACACGATAGAGCCTGATACCGATCGAGAAGCTTTCCCCATGAATCATGGGGAGCATCTGGATTTTTCATTTTCTCAAGCGACTGGACCACTGCTGAAACCGAGGACCCGGCGGCAACCAATAACTGTTCCAAGCCCAGGCGGGTTCGAGCGCCCTCCTTTTGATAAGCACATCGAATGAGTCGATTCAACTCTGCGTAGCAGCTTTTTTCTTCTGCATCGGGTTCGGGCCGGATGGTTGTCGCATGGCGAGGCGGAAGAGTCACGTCCACCAAGGAGCGGGTATTCCGGACCATCACATCCCGCATCAGATCTCTAAGGGCCGTTGGGTTGGCGGGAGTACGGGGGTTCTTGGGCATCATGTATCGGGCACGAAATTCCTTCTGGGTCTTGAACACGCCGGGCTTCAAGAGTGTCAATAAGTTGTAGAGCTCGATCAAACTATTTTGTACCGGCGTTGCCGACAGCAATAAGATAAACCGTTTTTGAAGATGATTGACCAGTTGATAGCTACGACTTGAGCTGTTCTTTAGCCGATGGGCTTCATCGACCACCACCAAATCATAAACATTCGCCCGCAATATTTTCTGATGTTCCGGCCGGCGCGCAGTCGCTACTGAGGCGATCAAACGAGGCTCGCGCCAAAACGCTTGGGTATCTTGCCTCAACGCAGACGAATGGGTCGTCACAAAGTCTAAACCAAACTTCATGGACAGTTCTTCTTGCCACTGAGAAACCAAAGACGGCGGCGTCAGAATCAGCGTACGCGTTACCATGCCTCTTAGAATATACTCTTTGATCACCATGCCCGCTTCGATGGTCTTCCCGAGCCCCACCTCGTCGGCCAGAAGGACCCGGCCGCGAAAGTGTTTAAGCACCTTGCGCACCGTCTCAATCTGGTGCGCATAGGCTTCCACTCCGTTTAGCGTAGGCAAGGACAAGAGCTCATCAAAACCGCGAAAGAGACTGAGCCGTGACAGCTCCCGTCGGATTTCAAACCATGTCGACTCCGCGGGGGCGACCGACTTAGGAAAGGGTTCCAAAGTAAACTGCACCGGCACCTCAACATCGGTGTACGGTAGTCGAGGGGCGGACCCGAAAGACTCTTTCTTTATTGGCTCCAGCGCAAGTGCGGGCATTTTCCTCGGCGGATGAGCCAAACGTTCGCGATTCTTCCCTTTTTTTTGGACCCGCCGCATTCTATTTTGGTTCGGTTTTCCCCAGCAGCCATCCGTGATTTTTGCGTGGCGGGCGACAAACCATTCCGCGATCTTGGGTGTACAAAAAGGCAGCGCATGGATCGCCGTTTCTAGGTCAACCAGGCTCCCCTTGTTCAGAATCTTCCGAGCAAGTTGATACTGGCCCCGTTCGGCCAGGGCCAAAGCACGCAGCAAATCATCTACGGGCTCCGGAACGTAGCGCTTCCTCAAACGCTTTTGGTAACGAAGGCACTTCTCGGCGTCGCCACCCACCAGAGCGGCAAGACAAACAACCCCTAAAAGAACCGGGTCCGTGGGGTGATGAGAGACGGCGTCTTCAGCGAACGCCAAAACATCTTCCGACCTCTTGACTCGTTCTTCTAAGCCCTGTCGCCAAGACTCGAAGGTCGGCGAGGATGTAGGCGTTCGTGGATGCAACCCCGCACTGCATTGCATGGGGATCCCAACCGCGCCAATGCCTTTTGTCCGTCAAACGGCGATTTCCGTCGACCGACCAAGACCTCGATCGTTGAACTTGCCCCAACTTCCTTGCTTTACTGAAGAATCCCGCATCGGAACAAACCCCTACAGAGGCCACGAAATCATTCAGCGGATTCTGTTTTGTGGCATCGATTCCGGAATCGGTGCCTTAAAAATCGCCTCGCAGAGATTGCATGAAAGTGTGTCCACCGTATGGCGTATCGCCAAAAGCGGTGACTGTCTGAAATCATGTAGCTTTTCGGTTTCGGGACGGGCTCCTAGGTGAGAAGTTCGCTGATAGGCGCTGAAACCCAACGATCCTTCTCGACCTGACCGAGACCAGGAGCCGGGACCCCCACCGCCCGAACGGCGGTGAGGAGCGCCTTAGGCGCGTCGAAATTGTTTTTGAGGTTTGGATGTCGATAGTGCAGCCCAGAACGCAAACCACCGCCCGCCTTCCCTACCAACAGGTACGGATGGTCGATGTAGTCGTGAACCGTTCCGTTGGCGTGTTCCGAGGTTCCCAAGAAAAGTGTGTTGTCCAATACATTTCCGCCACCCTCGGGAAGGTCCTTGAGCTTCTGTGCCAGGTCGGCCAGATTGGTCATCACAAGTTCCTTGATGAGCCGCTTCATCGCCGTCAAAGACCGGTTGTTGGTTCCGGCTCCGTGGCTTAGCGCATGATGGTCGAAGTCATGATCGACTTCCCAGTAGATGGCTTCCGACTGCGTCGCTGACCATTCGTAGGAAAAAATACGGCCCAGATCACAGGCCATGGTCATCGCCAACAGGTCGTTCATGATCGCACCCTTGGCGAGTTTTTGTTCACGGCTTCCTCCGTCTCCAAAACTGGTCGCAGCCGGGCGTGCGGGCGCATTGCATCCTTGAACCACCGGAGGCGGATCGACCTTCGACAGCTTTTGTTCCAGGGAACGGATACCGGACAAGTGTTGGTCGAGCCGCTGGCGATCGGCGCCCCCGAGCTTTTGTTTGAGGGCGGTGGTATCCTCCGCGCAGGCATCGAGCAGACTCAGCTTGAGCTTCTGGGTCGTGTCCAAAAGACCCGTGTCCCCCCCTGGGCTCGATTTCACGTCGGTGAACACACGGTCGAAGAATCTTTGCGGGACCGGTTCCTGTCGGTTGTAGACCTTCCCTCCTCTCTTCCAAGAGCTGTTGTTCCGGTATGGACCTCTTTGTGAAATGCTCACACCCAACACCTCGCCACCCCAGTACTCTTGGACCAGAGAATCGACCGAAGGTTCTGGATGATTCTGGCCCCGGTTACCCGACAGATCGCGAGATGCGGAAAGAGAAAGCCCCCTTCCGGGAATGTGCGGTAGCGTGCCCGGTTTGCTGTGATTGGTTCCGGTGATCAACGAAACGTAGTCTTTGAGGTCCTTGAACGCGCTGAGGCTCGGGGGCAAAGTCCACCCCAACCCCGTTGTAGTCGGAACCCATTCACTGTGGACGATTCCGCAACCCCAAAAATACACCCCGAAACGTTTAGGCAGGGGCTGCCCTTGCGCCAAAGCCGTACCGTTGTTGTTCAGCATGATCTCCAAGGCCGGCAAACCCACGCAAACGCCAAGCCCACCAAGCGCACCCCGGAGGACGGTTCGCCGATCGAGACCCTGTGGCTGCACGCTGTGTCGAATGTTTTTTGGAGTGCGAGACATGTGAAAGCCCTCAATTTTTGTCCACGCAACGGTCAGTCACATTGCCGAAGCCAATACCCACGAAGGTATTGTCAATTCTACAGACGGACAGCTTCTCGCACCCCGTCGCCCCATGTCCCACCAAGGGTCCATCACAGCGCCGAGCGGTCCACGCCGCGGTTCTCAGATCGAGGTCGATAGCCATTCCTGACCGGTTGTTGAGCAACAACAGGGCCAGCGTGGGCGACTGAGCTATCTCGGCCGACTCCACGGTCTCGTCTGGGAGGAGGTCGTCGGAAGTCCGATGAACTACTGGAGAACTTGCGGTGTCACCGGCACGACGGCAATGAGCTCAACAAACCCCAAGTGGTGCCTCCAAACCGCGGCTTGTGGCCCCCACAAAGAAGTCCTGCGTCACCACCCGGGCCTCCGGAGGACCCAAAAGGTCAACACGAAGACCAAAGCGAGAGCACAACCCCCCTGGAGGTGCTGTCCCAGGAGAACACGGCCAATACCAAAAAGAGAACCATACACGATGCCGAGCCCACCAAAAAAGCGCAGACCAGAAGACCAAAAAGGATCGCCGGTGCCACGGCTCCAGCCGCGCCAGCCAGGACCAGGTGGACGTACGCGATCCGCAAAGCGCTTGAGCGTTTCGGGCGCATTCTGAGGACCCCAAAGACTCACGGGAATCCACGTCGAGAGACTGGCACCGGCGATGACGAGAATCTGTAACCATGCGGGGACCTTGTGCACCAAGAAGGCATTCGGGCCGCCAAACAGCGTTTCGGTAAAAAAGAGCTGAAGAACCAAGGCCAAGACAGTCGTCACGCCAAGGGCCGCAAACTCCGCGTGCGGCGTCACCCGGCTCCAATACCAACGGGCGGCAGTCACGCTACCGAGCCCAGCCCCGAGCGTGACCAAAAAACGCCACACCGAAGCGATGTCTTGGATGAACAAAGAAGACACCCCGGCCAGCACCCCCATAAGCCCAATGGCCAGGCGGCTGATCCGCACACACTGCCGCTCCGTCGCACTCGGACGAAGAAAACGCTGGTACACATCCCGAACCAAATAAGAAGCACCCCAGTTGGTATGGGTATCCATGGTGCTCATAAACGCGGCAAGCAAACTGGCGATGACCAAGCCCAAAAGCCCCGGTGGCAAAAAATCACCCATCAGCAAGGGGTAAGCCATCTCGCGGTCCTTAAGCTCGACCCGAAGACCGTCGATATGGTGCTCTCTGCCGTTTTCCATCATAAGTTTGATGGCCAAAAAGCCGCTCTTGGAGAACGATGCAAAGTGGGCAAAACTTTGGCCGTCTGATTGGTGCTGCAGGGGCACTTTTTGACCACCGACGTGCACGATGCCTGGTCCAAGAGCTCCCGAGAATCGAAGCACGCCCCCCTCGGCCACATCAAGCTCCGCGGGCGAAACAACCACTTGGCGATCGTGAGAAGAAAGTGTCTCTTTCTTAGAACCCCCAAGCCTGGGATAAACAACCAAAGCTGCCAGGGCCACCACCAGCCAAGGCCAAGGCCGAAGCGCGTTGTGGACCACCGCAAACCACAGGCTTGCGCCCTGGGCGTGCCTTTCATCTTTGCAGGCCGCCAAGCGCTGCACGATGTACCCATTGCCTTCGGCCAAGCGCCACCACCCCGCGATCAGGAGCACCACAAAAAAAGCCAAAGGCGTACTTGGGTGGTCCTTGCTCGGTACAAAATCCAACACGTCCGACAGCGACTGACCGGCAGCCTCTGTCGTTTCGCCCAACGCACCCAAAAGGCCGCTCCCTGCACCAAGATCAGACGGAACACGCCCCAGGCCACCAAAATGGTCCATGGCGTAGTAAGCCAGAAAGACCGCGCCAAGCATCCCCAAACCAAACTGGATGAAATCGGTCACCACCACCGATCGAAATCCACCAAGCGTCGTGTAGGTCACCGAAACCAAGACGGAGACCGCAATGACCACCGCAGGCTCAAAATCGAAAAACGCACCGCTGATCTTCACCATGGCGGAGATCACCCAAGCCATCGTCAGGCAATTGATAAAAACGCCAAAGTAAAACGCTTTGAAAACCCGAAGCGCTGCCGCGGGTCGACCTCCGTACCGAAGCTCGGTGATCTCTGCATCGGTGATCACCCCGGAGCGGCGCCACAGGCGAGCGAAGAAAAACGTTGCCGTCAAGTGGGCGATGGCCCAATTCCACCACAGCCAATTGCCGCTGATGCCGCCATTGGCCACGATCCCCGTAACCGCCAAGGGGGTGTCCGCCGCAAAAGTTGTCGCAACGATGGACGTACCCGCCAGCCACCAAGGGAGCTTACGATCACCGACGAAGAAGCTCTCGACGTTTCGACTGGCCTTCTTGGTAAAAAAAGCGCCCAGGCCCAAGGCAAAGACCACGTAGACCGCAATAATGCCCCAATCGATCGTTTCCAGAGCCGGTCGCATCCGGGCCGAGCCTGCGGGTACGCGGCCCAAAATGGAAGCCGATTTTCACCCATCCACGTGGAAAACACGCGAAGCGACGAAGCCCGAGCACACGGACGGCTTCGGAGCTTCGACAAACCCGAGGAGGCCTCAGCTCCCTAGAAGCAACCCAAGACGGTGATCCATCGCATCCGGGTCAAGCGACTGGGGGCATTCAGTGAAGCACGGACCAACCCGATGGAGGTCCGTGTCAACCCCAAGGAACCAGGCGCTGACAGGCAACGAGCGCGCTTGGCTCGACCTGAGCGGAGCAACAACCGGCGAACAGCTTGCACACAAATACCTGTTTTTGCTTCATAAATGCTTCGGGCACCCACCCAAGCTTCGGACCTCAGCCCTGTGAGGCCGCTCACCCACCCGCTCGCGATTTGCGCTGACGAGCCGGACGTGTAGAAGGACGTCGAGGTAAATCAACATATGGAGCAATCATCAGGAGGGCTGGTCCAAGCCTTGCTTCAGCTACCCATTTTTGAGGCAGAATGGGTCCTTTGGCTGTTGCTGGTGCTGTCCTTGGTTTCGGTCGCGGTCATGATCGAACGATTCATCTTCTACCGCAAGCGCCGCGTTGACCACGACGCCCTACGCGCAGAACTGGACGCCCTATTGTCCAAAGGAGACTTCGCAGGCAGCGCGAAGTGCCTGGAACGGTACGACAGCTTGGAGACCAACATCGTGCTTTTTGGTCTCCTCAAGTACGAGCGAGGCGCCGAGGCGGTCGAGGATCTCTTGGCGGGCGCCGAAACCAAGGAGCGCCTTCGTTACAATCGAAGGCTCGGCTTCTTGGCTACTGTTGGGAGCAATGCGCCTTTCATCGGTCTTTTTGGCACAGTTCTTGGCATCATCCGGGCCTTCGGCGACATGGCAGACAACATCTCGGATGCCAGCTCGAGTGTCATGGCCGGAATCTCGGAGGCTTTGGTTGCGACCGCCATTGGCCTCTTGGTCGCCATCCCAGCGGTCGTGGCCTACAACAGCTTCATGGGTCTGGTCAAAGAACGGGCCGGTAACGCTGCTTTGCTGTCCAGAACCCTGCTGTCACAGCTCAAGGCCCGAGACTTCAATGAAACCACGGAGGCCGGATAGTGGCAGCCGCAAGCCAACAAGAGTCCGACGAGCTGATGGCGTCCATCAATGTCACACCTTTTGTGGACATCGTATTGGTGTTGCTTATCATTTTGATGGTCACTTCAACCCACATTGTCAAGGCCTCCCTTCAGGTCGACCTTCCGAAGGCCGCAAGCGGCGGCGACGCAGTGGCTTCCACGCTTAACATCGTCATGACCAAGGAGGGTGAAACCGTCCTGGACGGTATCGAGGTCTCAGAAGGTACGTTGATAGAGCGTATTCGCCAAGCCAAGGCGGATGACCCCAAGGTCCAGGCAGTCATCGCCGCCGACCAGGGAATCCGTTATGGCCGCGTGGTTCGGGTGATCGACCTCGTCAAACAGAACGGCGTCACCCAATTTGCCCTGAATATCGAGCGGACCTCCTCCGCCAAGGCCCCCTAACGAATGCGGAACCTCCCGCGCTTTGCACCTCCATGTTAGACCGCGCCCAAAAACGATGCCAACAACGGCGCGCCCTCCGGGCGCGGGTGGTCGTTCCCATCCCGCCGGAGCTCCGCGCGCAAGACCCCCTGAACCACCCGCGGACGAAAAGCGCCGCCATCCGCATCGTAGGCTTGGTCGTGGGGGCCTTGGTGGTGCATGCCGCCACCGTGGGTGCTCTGGGCGCGATGGCGCGCGTCGCGAAAAACGGCGCCGGCGACAAAGCAAAAAACAGCAAGATCAAAGTGGCCTTGGTGCAGGAACCCGAAGTTCCGCCACCGCCACCCGCACCGCCGCCCGAAAAGGAGCCTGAAAAAGAAGCCAAGCTCGAGCCACCCGCACCCAAGAAGCGTCCAAAAAAGAAAAAAAAACCGCCCCCAAAAACACCGGTGGCCTTCCCCGAACCCCAAACCCAAAAGCCACCCCCCAAAAAAAAGGCGCCCCCCCCTCGCCGTATTGTGGGTCTCAGTCTGGAGTCTACCGTAGGCGACGGCTCCGGTCCGGCCTTTGCCACCGGCAATACCCGCCTCGGGACCACCAAAAAACGAGCCGAGGCGCCCAAGGTGGTCAAAGCCCAACCCGCAATCCCTGTCGCTGTCCCCGAAGGCTCCAACAAAAGCGCACGATGGCTCCCGGGTGTCGGGGGGGAGATCTCCAAACCCAAGCGAATCAAACGCATCAAGCCGCGTTACCCCGAAGTCTATCGCGCAAGAAACATCGAAACAGACGTCTTGGTCGAAGTAGAGCTCGATGTTAAAGGACGCGTGGTTCGGGCATCGGTCGTGAAGCCATCCAAACATCAAGCGTTCAACGAGGCTGCTTTGCGTGCAGCCAAGGCCGAGCAATTCTCGCCCGCCATGAAAGACGGACGCCCCATTTCCTTTAGGTTGCGATTTACCTATCGGTTTCGCTTAAGCGACTAAGCCGGAGGGTTTTCATGAAGAAGGGACTCGCAGACAACCAACCCGACCCGCATGAGGCGTCGGTGGGCTTCAAGCAAAAGCCCCATCATTGGCTTTGGGTCACGTTGCTCCTGGCTTCATGCAGCTCGGACTTCGACCCCTTTAACGAGGTCATTGGGTTTCGGTTGCTGGCCATCAAGGCCGAGAAACCTTGGCTGCGGGAAGGCGAAGCCACACATATCGAGGCTCTGGTATCGTCGAACGAGACCGTTCACTATCGATGGTCTTGGTGCCCCTTTACCGAAGGAGCCAACACCGGGTTCCGCTGCGCCGTCTCCGAAGAAGCGTTCCTCGGTGCGGTCGGCGCCCTTGGGGGGGATCCCGCGCAAGTGCCGCCCTTCGAGCTTTCTACCACCGAAACCGCAACGTACGCCTACAGCATCGACTCCGAACTTCTCGAAACGTTCTGCCAAGCGCTCGGTGAGGGCATCGTTCCCGATTTTGTTGAGCTTCCAAGTTGCGAGGACACCTTCACCGCTGTGGTACGCCTCGAAGCTGAATCGGCCGGAAAGACCATCGTCGCAACCAAAGAGCTCACGCTTATCCTGAGGAGCAGCCAGATGGCCCCCAACCAGAATCCCGTCATCGAGGGCGCCGTCGCCATTGATCCCAACCACCCCACCACAGAAATCCCTCTGGACGAAGGCGTCCCCACACCCTTCTTTCGAGACCTCGAGTACCTTCTTCGTCTCGACATTCCCGAAAGTGCTTCGGAAAGCTTCATCGATATTCGCCCCGACGAAGAAACGCCCCGAGAACGTCGAGAAGACCTGGCGGTCACCTGGTTCATCCAAGCCGGCGAAACCGACGTGGCTCGAACTTCTTTTTTGGACGGTGAGATTTCTCTAGAAGAAACACGCGAAAACCAGTGGACCACCCCCAAGCTGCTCGCATTTCCCAATGACAAAGCCCGCCTCTTTTTTGTCATCCGGGACGGACGGGGCGGCATCAACTGGATCGTGCGCGATGCTGAATTTCGAGGGACACCATGAGACCCAACCTCACGCACGGGCTCTCGCTTCTGGCTTTGGGGCTGACCCTGTCCGTCGGTGCCAAGGGCGCCCACGCCGAAGAGCCTCCCCTACCGGCCTTGACCAAGGCTCCGGTCGTCAAAACCTTTGTGGACGCAGTCTACCCCCGAGTCGCCCGACGGGATCGGGTGGAGGCCGTCGTGGTCCTCGAGCTGGACATCAGCGCCACAGGGACCGTCGAGGCCGCACGGGTTGTGCGGTCTTCCACCACAGCCGCAAGCGCTTCTTTTGGTCTTGAGGAAGGAAGTTTTTCCGAATCTTCCACAGTGACCGACTACGGTTTCGAACCGGCAGCCACCAAGGCTGCGCTTCAAATGCTTTTTGAGCCCGCCGAGGCCGAAGGCCAACCGGTCCCGGTCCGAATCGCGTACACCGTTCGTTTTCAGCTCCCCAAGCCAAGTGCGCCGAAGGCCGCCCAAGAGCCGGGCACGGACGCCAAGGCTCCCAAGCCCAGCGTACGCCTTCGGGGTGTGGTACGGGAGCGCGGCACGCGCAAGAGGCTCGCGGGGGCCCTGGTCACCGTGTTCCGAAAGGACGGAGCCCAAACCCAAGGTTTCGAGGCCACCACGGACGCGGACGGAAACTTTTTGTTTTACGACCTTCAGGAGGGCCCATGGAAGCTGTTGATCGAACTTGACGGCTACTACCCATTCAGAACCACCGAACTCATCCGCTTCGGCGAAGCACTCGATGTGGTCTATTTTGCGGAGAAAGGCTCCTACAATCCCTACGACATCTTGGTGGAGGCTTCTCGGCCAAGAAAAGAGGTCAATCGGCGCACCCTGCGCACCGCCGACATCCTCACCGTGCCCGGAACGCTTGGAGACCCAGTATTGGTCGTCGAAAACCTTCCGGGAGTCGCCCGCCCCCAACCTGGATCTGGCCAAATCATCGTCCGCGGCTCGGGCCCCGAAGACACCGGTATTTTTATTGAAGGCATCAACGTCCCTCTTATCTACCATTTTGGCGGCATTCGCAGCGTGGTGCCCGGAAACATCATCGAAAGCATCGATTTTTACCCTGGGAATTTCTCCGTGTACTACGGGCGTGCAATCGGCGGCATCTTAGACGCCACATTCAGGCGTCTTAAACCCGACCAAATTCACGGAATCGTGGATGTGAGCTTGTTGGATGCATCGTTGCAGGTGGAGATACCACTCGGAGAAGATGCCGCCATTCTTATAGCCGGCCGACGAAGCTACGTCGACGCCATCTTGAATGCGGCGGTATCCGACGATGCCTCTGTGGGCCTTGTGACCGCGCCTCGGTACTACGATTATCAACTGCTGGCCCAATGGAGACCAAGCGCAGCGCACGAGCTTCGCTTGTTCGTCCTGGGCTCAGACGATAAACTAGAACTCCTCTTTCAAGACCCAGCAGACATTGATACCCAACTTCAAACGGGCAATCTCGAGGCGAAAACGAACTTCCAGCGACTCATGCTTGTGCATTCTTACGCACCAAACGAGAAACTCAAACACGATTTTCGGCTAGGCGTAGGGCGAGACATCATCGAATCATCGTTCGGGGACCAATTCCGATTCAACCTCGACAACCTCCAGTTTCAGGCAAGACAACAGCTTAGCATGAACTTCTCGGACAACCTCCGATTCCGAGCTGGTGTCGATGCGCAGCTTTCGATCACAGACGTCGAAGTTCTCGCACCACGCCCTCCCGGAGAAGGACAAGACACCGTCAATGCCGATCTTCGAGATACACTCTTCACGAAGCTAGAAAATGTGGTCACCTTTCTTGCGGCGCCGTTTGTGGAAGGCGATATCCAGATTGGCCGCCTCACGCTGACTCCGGGATTTCGTATCGACTACTTCGAGCGCCTAGGAGAACTCAGCCTAGACCCGCGCGTCGTTGTTCGCTACGCCTTCAACGATATCTGGGCTGCCAAGGCCGGCGTTGGACTCAGCCATCAAGCCCCCACCCCACAAGAAACCGACGAGGTATTTGGCAATCCCGATCTCGGTCCAGAGGAGGCCATCCAAACTTCTGTCGGCGTCGAATGGCGGCCTCGGCCCCACCTCATGATTGACGCGACTGTGTTTTACAAAGACATGAACAACATGGTCAGCGGAGTCGGCACCACCACCGAGCGTGATGGTCAGATTGTGCCTCTGGTCTATGACAACGGGGGTACCGGTCGGGTTTACGGGCTGGAGCTCTTTGCCGAACACAAGTTTACAAACAACTTTCGGGGATGGCTGAGTTACACGCTAAGTCGAGCAGAACGAGTCGATTCGGGCGAAACGTCGTCTCGGCTTTTCGACTTTGACCAAACCCACATTCTGGCCATGGTCGCGTCATATACCTTTCCGGCCAACTGGGAGCTCGGATTTCGCTGGCGGGTGGTCTCTGGGAACCCAGACACGCCCATCACCGGAAGTACATTTGTATCAGACTTTGACCGTCATGAACCGGTCTTAGGCGCCGTCAATTCGAACCGCCTCCCGTTGTTTCATCAACTGGACATCCGACTGGACAAGCGATGGATCTACGACCGATGGACGCTGTCTGCGTACCTCAGTCTTACCAATGCTTACAATCGCCCCAACACCGAGGCCCTGAACTACAACTTCGACTTCAGCGACTCGGAGCCCGTAAGCGGGCTTCCAATCTTTCCTATCCTAGGCATCAAGGCAGAGTTATGAACATCACACGCTCCCGATACCGAGTCGTCACAACCCGGACAACAACCATCGCGTGTTTCGTCATCCTCGCGTGTTTGATCTACGGCCGAGGGGCGTTTGCCCAAGAGCTCTTCGAACCAGGCCCAAGGCAGGGCTACTTTTTGGGCGGGGGCCTCCGCTTAGGACCGATGGGCACATCCGCCGATGACAGCGAAAGCATCGGCGGCATGATGGGCCAAAGCATCACACTCAGGCTCGGCGAAGTCGCCACCGATTGGATCGGCTTTGGCCTGAGCCTCACATCTGGTTCCGGAACCAATGAAGTCTGGGAAAGTCGGTTCGGCGGTCTGATGATTGATGTCCAGTTCATCCCCTTCCAGACAAAACCTTTTTCGGTACACGTCGGTGCCGGTATCGGCGGAATTTCCATCAAGCGCCGAAAAGAAGTAGACCGCCTCGATGATGACCCCGACGGCGCTCTGAGCGCCCTATTCTCCTTGGGCGCAAACTACGATCTCTTCCCCTTCTATGACCAAGGCGACGGCAGCGGTGGATTCGCGGTCTCCTTCTTCGTAGACGCTCAGATACTCCCCGACGACGAGATCGTCACCGGAGCCGTCTTTGCGGGTGTAGAAGTGACCTATTGGTTCGGGTTCTCAAAAGAGAAACTCAAACTGGACCAAGACGAAGCCTATAGACGCTAAAGTTGCGTGGAGCCGCTGGCCCCCCGGGGAGATGTTCAAGTATCAAATATCTGGGTCGGTTTCTACCGGCCCCGGCCGGAAAGCTACGTTATTCTGACTGATAGTCCGATGGGAGGCCGACGCGGCCCAAATAGGAAGTAAATCGATGACTTAGGTGTTGCGGGTACGGCGCTCGAAGACTCGTGCGTTTTTGACACTCGCTATCGGCAAGCTGTGCGTAAAGCTCATCGGTGGGCACCGTGAAGTACCGTTTGAAGTCTATGACCAGTTCCGGAAGACCCTCCGATCGAAGATCAGCGCTGCTCGGAATAACGGCCATAAATTGGTATCTTCTATTACTATTTTTTTTGATTCCATCCCAGATGGATCTGTTTACCACGCCGTTGTATCGTAGTTCCTCCGCAGCAACGGCCTGAAGGAGAAGAACCCCCGACAGCTTTCGGAGCTCGTGCTCCTTTCGCTTTTTCTCGGGGAGGTCTCCTACTGATGCTAGTTCGTGCCGTGACCTGTAGTCTTGGTCCAAGTCACAGTCTTGAGCCGCTACAATCGCATATGGATGGACTCGTTTATCAAGCTTCAGACCCCTGCCACCTACAAACGATTCGACGTTGACGTGGTATTCAGCCACCCCGGTCAGTATGTCTCCCTGGCATAACGCCTTGTCTTGGGCAGCGGCGACGTACGCTTCATCCACCAGTTACTCCTCAAAGATCGAAAACGGTTCGCGTTCGAAAGTTCTGCCTTCAGCCGCCTCCACGGTACTAGTGGTCATTGTTTGAAGCTGCTTGGGCTGATGGCTCATGTCGTCACAGTAGAAGTCTCGGATCTGCTTAAGCTCATCTAGCAGTTCGCCTAGGCCTCGATCTGGTATTTGGGTTAACGCCACATGACAAAGCATACGCACAAGGACCGCCTGAGGTATCTGCTGCTCACCGAAGGTGGCGGAAAATTGGAGCTGCGTGCCCGTATCGGGCATAGTCCAGTGAAGCACAAGTGTTTCGTCACCGTTCGCGGACGTCTCGGTTTCACTCGACTGGTTGGGGAACCATGGCGTTGTGTAATTCGTCCGTGATACACCATCTAAAAAGTCGTCCCGCATAGCTATTGAGTTCGTTAAGGACCTGAGTTGCATTCCTGGTCTCCGTTTGGGTGTTGGTAAAATAGTCAGCGTCGATAACATAGCAGTGCTCATCTGTACCTTCGATGAGGGCTAGTCCGTGGCGTAGCTTCACATCAGTGTCTTTCTGCAAGCGAATCAGCAATTCCCGCTTCGCCTCCACAACCTCGTCCTGGATTCGAGCGGACTCGGCTAGCTCCCCTGCAATGTGAGGCCGCAGGAGCGTTGACCAGGGTCGTTCTCGGAGGCCTAGCTTCGATCTCACAACGACGTCGCGGTATCGTAACCCGATTCGGACATAAAATGAAGGTTCGTAGCATTCTTGAAGCGCCGCCATGGGGGCATCTAGCTGCTGTTTGAAATCCTCCCATTGAGTGTACGCACTCGTGGTAAGCGCAAGAAAGTCTCGTGTTAGCGAAACCTGCCATGTACGATCCCCAGACAAGAAGTCGTGCGCACGAGGGGCACCTTCTCCGGGAACGGCTGGTAGGACCGAGGCGATTTCGGGAGGAAGCTGCGCTTTCAGGCTGCGCACTCGTTCTTCGTAGTGCGGAAACTGCTTTCGTATACTATCCTGGAATTTTACGGGCGGCTCCGACCCGATCCGAAGTACTGGCGGAAAACGGAGCTGGCAGATGACGTTGTCCAGCGCCGCCTTCTTATAGATGACTCGCTTAGATGGAGGGATTGGCATTGGTTTTCTGATAGCCCTTAAACACAACAAACGTCACTTTATTCCTACTATAGGGCTTCACCTTGAGTGAGGCAACAGCAATCCGATCTAGGCGGTTGTTAAGTGTGAGTACGGCGGCAGACGACGATACCCGGTTGCGGGGACACGCCATGCCTCACTGGAGGGTTGTCGTCGCAAGGCACAGAAGGAATCCAGCCCATGCACATGCGCCTTGTATGTCAACAACGAGATTGAGGTCGGTGACCTCTACTTGTTCTCCGCCACGAAAGAGCTTGTGGCGCGGCTTCAGTACCTCTTTGAGCTCCGGGGAATTGGGCTGGACACGGGCGACGCCGGGACAAAAAAACTACGGTAACGCGCAAAGCGACAAGCGGACTTCATCAGGGTTCTGGTTTGCACCTAAGGGGCCAGTACTTTGTGGCGATAGGTGACGGCATTTGTCGTCGAGCAGCGAAGCGGAAGGCGCGGAACGAAATGGAGGGGGTCATCCGGTCCTTTCAATCAAACCTGAGACCGCAAGCAGGATGTCCGAGTGCCACTACTCATGACTTGGATCGGATGCGTAACACTCGAAAATACGCTGCCAAGCAAGCAAGTGTTACCGAAAGCTGGGTTGAGCCATCGGGAAAGGTTCATGTCCTTGCGAGGCTCCCGGTGCCTGAGTACCTCAACCTCCTTGGAGACATGCCCCGCGTACAGCGGTGCGCTGAAGCTCTACTCGAATACCCGTAACAACTGATGGGGACCAGACGAGTAGTGTCCACCGTAGTGGTGTACGAGCGTCCTATCAAGAAAGTGGGCGACCATCACGCCATCCTTTAAAGATTGGGTTTAGCAGAACTCGATCAACAAAGGAGGGACACGATGGTCGACAAGAACATGAACGGTTTGATGGCATTACGCAAGCTCGTGGAGAAAGGCGAGGTGGATTTGCCCCAGGAGATGCTCAGAGCAGTGGCGAACGCTCTCATGAGTGCCGAGGCCGACGAGGTCTGCGGGGCCGAGTGGGGCCAACGTAGTTCTGAGCGCGTCAATCAGCGAAACGGCTACCGGGAAAGGGACTGGGATACGCGGGCGGGGACCATTTCTCTGTCGGTTCCCAAGTTGCGCCAGGGAAGCTATTTTCCGGAGTGGCTTCTTGAACCACGCCGCCGCTCAGAGCGAGCTCTCACCCAGGTCATTGTCGAATGCTACGTCCGGGGGGTATCGACGCGTCGAGTCGATGGTTTGGTGAAAACGATAGGACTTTCGGGTATCTCGAAGTCTCAGGTCTCGGTTCTAGCGGATGAACTGGACGAGCTCGTCGAAAGTTTTCGCAATCGTCCTCTTTCTGATGGTCCCTACCGGTATGTCTGGATGGATGCTTTGACTCAGCGTTGTCGGGATGGCGGTCGCGTGGTCAACGTGGCCACCCTGGTGGCTACGGGGGTCACGGCGGATGGGCGGCGAGAAATTATGGGCCTGGACGTCGTCACCAGTGAAGATGGGCCGAACTGGACGGCGTTTCTTCGTGGCCTCGTGGCCCGTGGGCTGTCCGGGGTTGAACTTGTGATCTCCGATGCCCACGCCGGTCTCAAGGACGCCATCGCTTCGGTCCTCCTAGGGGCGAGCTGGCAGCGATGCCGAACCCACTTCATGAGAAATCTCCTGGCCCGGGTCCCGAAATCTGCACAAAGCATGGTCGCCACGCTGGTTCGTTCGATCTTCGAACAACCCGATGCTGACGCTGTCCATGCTCAGTTTACCCGTGTCGTTGAGCAGCTCGAGATCAAATTTGAAAAGGCCGCCCAGATGCTCGCGGAAGCCGGCCCTGATATTCTGGCTTTCACAGCCTTTCCGAAACAACATTGGCGACAGATACGCTCGAACAATCCCCAGGAGAAACTCAACAAGGAAATTCGACGCCGGACTGACGTCGTCGGCATTTTTCCGAATCGAGAGGCTGTGACCCGCCTGGTCGGTGCAGTTCTCGCGGAGCAGAACGACGAATGGATCGTCACTCGGCGATACCTGACGATGGAGGCAACCGCCGTCCAAGACGGTCTCGAGAAAGGAGAGATGGCACAGCTGCCCGAAGTCGTGAATGGCTGAAGATAAGGCTGGCCGCCTCAAGCGGAGCCCGTGCCCGCGAGCCCCTCAAAGGCTCGCAGCGGGGGGAGCTCCCGCGTCGAGTGCTTCAAGCGTAATCGGCCAGCCGGAACTGAAACTCGATGGCGTGATTAGACTCGTACACCTCTTGACTGGACGTGACCACCAGACGAAGACCAAGTCGTAGGCACTCAAGCGCTTACGCGTAGTCAAGCTTTGGGTGCCAGTCCGTTCCTCGGCCTTCTGGGGTGATGTCAAGAATGTTCCAAATCGGCCACATTCGATCCGCGTGCCTCGGGTGGCCCGAACGTTTGACGTACAGCATTTCGGCATTGTAGAAATGATGAATCGAACCATCTTTTCTGGTGTAAACGTTAATTGCGGGCAATTGTACACCCTCGGGGGTCTCGGCGAAATAATCTAGATTGTAGGTGGTCTTCTCGGAAGACAATAGCGTGATTTTAGACCAAGACCGGCCCTCAGCAAAAGCAGTGAACTGGGCGATTGGGGCCTTCGCAGCAACCACGAGGTTGATTCGATCAAGGATGTGTTGGGCCGTGCCATTAAAACCGTCGATCAAAGATGTGCATGCTGGGCACGGCCGTTCTTGTTTGCCGCCATACATGAAGCTGTAGATCAGGAGAGTGTCTTTTCCGGGTCGGAACAGATCCGACATCCGCCTCGACTTGGCTTGTCCGTCCTCCAGTCCTTCAAACAGATAGTCCTCTTTGATTTTGCCTCCGAGCGGAAGCGCCTTCCGAAGCTGGCCTAGCTCGTTGATCTTCCGATCGAGTTCAAGCTCTTGTTTCAGCAATTCGTTTCTGGCTTTCCGATAGGCTTCACTTTCTTGAAAAAAGCGACGTTCGTGCAACGCGGTCATTCCCCTTACCTCCGGGGTTCGGGTATCCAATCGGGTTCTGGGTGGCAACCCAGAGTAACGCTGCTTCGCATGGGTGTAACGTTGAGAAGAAGGTTGCGATCATCGCCTGAGATTCATACAAGTCATCGAAACTATACGTATTTTTATCAATGCTTGCTCATGGCATCACGATTGCTTTGGTGAACGAGCCAACACCCAAAAAGGAGTCATCATGCCATCTGTAGCCGCAACCAAACCATACATTGCACCCACTCCAAGCTCAAACGCCGCCCCCAAAGCGACCGAGGCCAAAAAGGAGACCCCCAAAAAATCAGGCCCCAGCATCGAACGGGAGAAGGACACTTTTGAGCGCGCTGGCGTGCGCACTGCGTACGCAAATCAGCCCAAGGAGGCAGCCGGTGGCGACACCAAAGTTGGCGAAATTGCTTCGTGGATTCAAAAAACAGACGAAGCGTCTCTCACAAAAGAGAGCGCAGCAGCCCTTAAAAGAAGCCCCGTTGAATACTGGAACATGATGCTTGCGCTGAAAGAGCAACATCCGCCCTCTTACCAAAAGGCCACCCACGCTTTGGCCAACGTGATCAAAGAGGGCGGCTTCACCGACCTGTCAAATGCCCATCGGGCCATCGGCAAAATTTACGACCGGCGGCCTCACCTGCTCCCCAGCGTGCTCCAGGACATTACCAACGCCTCCCCGATGGCAGGCGCCAAAGCGTCGGCCGCGCTCGGATCTTTGATGTCGGGTCACTCGTGGAACCGAAACGACCTTGCGCTGACCAAGGCCGCTGCAAAACTCAAGGGGCCCGGGAAAGAGGCCGTTCAGACGGCCATCGCAAGCCACGTCGCCAAACGGGAGAACGTCAAGAACCTCAATATCGAAGGCGCGGCATGGCTTGTTGAGCTTGAGGCCGACCCGAGGGCCTATGTTAAAAACATGGCGCGACTGGCGGACACCGATACCAAGGCATACAAGAAGGAGCTTGAGCAGTTCAAGAAATTCGGCATGCGAACCAACCTGAGCGGAGGCGCGTATGCCGTTTTCGACCAACTCAAATCATCAAAGATTCCTGGCGCAAACATCGTCAAAGCGGACCTTCTGAAAACACTGGAGGGACGATACAAGAAACTCAAGAAGCACAATACCATTGCGTACCAAGAGGCCCGTGGAGCGCAGGCACAAGCCATGGCCCATATTATGGACGACCCCAAGCTGGTCGACTTTATGATGTCGAGCAAAGGTCGGCGCCAGCAATTTAAGAGTGTCATGAACACCATGGTCGAATCCGGTGGACGCCGCGGCCGCAAGACAGCACGAAAGTTGGTGAAGTACACCGCACAAGCTGCGGCCAAGGCCCTGAAGGGAGGCAGCCAGGCTGATATTGAAAAGCACGCCCGACGAATGGGTGTCGTGGTTCGGACGACGATGGACGCACTGAAAGCCCACGCTCCGGGCGAGGGACACGCGAAAGCGATTCTCGGCGTGATGGGTAACGTTCTGTCGAGCCTGACTCCAGCGGGTGGCACGGCAGCCAAAATTGCCAAGATTCTGGCGTCCCATGCCTACGGTAAGGCGTTGGACGCTGCCTTAGACCGCCCGGCCGGAGAAGACCCCTTCAAGTCACGCATGCTGGGCGTCGCCGGGGCGATTTTCCATGCGGTTCACGACCCCTACGGTCGGATTTCGGAACAGCCAGAAACGTCGAAAGAGCGGATGGAGCTCGAGCGCAAACTCAACCTCTTCGACCGCTATATCAACGAAGGGTACACCGAAAACCACACCTAATGCCCATATCCGCCCCTCGACAGTCCTGAGGGGGCCTCGATGCCAAAGGCCGAGGCTTCTACCACCATCCTCTCCTCGACGGTCCTGGGGAGTCCTCGCAGCACAACGGCTCGAGGCTCCCCGGGGCTGCCGGTTCTGCTCTCAGAAGCCACCCCTTGTGACCCATCGTAGGATGTTTCCCCGTCCAATAAGAACAATCCGACGGATCCGTTGCGTCGACACTAGAGCACATCTCATAACCTCATTTTCCTGGACCTGGACCTGGACCTGGACTTGGACCTGGATTCCTACCGGCGGGTTCGAGGGGAAGGCACATCTTGGAGAGAATGCGAACGATCGGGTCGAGTATCTTAACAGCCTCCCGAACCGATGCTTTGTCGATAAAGCCAAGAGCAAAACAGGCGTCGACAATTGCTCCACACTCCATAGCGGAGCCTCTGGCGATTGCGTAGAAGCGTTTTTGGTCCGTTGGCCTGGTCTTTCCAGAGCCTTCCGCGATATTGAGCGGGACAGACAACGACGCTCGCCGGATTTGGTCCGCAAAACTTGCGTAGCCGGGGGGAAATCGATCCGTGAGCTGCGATGCGAGAGGCAGGAAGGCGATGGCCAACCTGTAGACTTCGAGATTTCGGTAGTTCATGCGTCCAGGTCCAGGTCGAGGTCCAGGTCCAGGTCCAGGTCCAGGAAAATGAGGTTATGAGATGTGCTCTAGTCCTTCACGAATCGTAGATTGGTAGTTTCCCCACATGAATTCCCCAGGCTATTGAATCCTATCGCTGTTAAAATAGGCTGGGCGTTTTAGCTACGGCGGAGCGTTTGCGATCTCGGCCCGCATTGGCCGAGATCGGGCGAGAGGCTGGACTGATTCTGCCGACTTTCAAAGACGGGTGGGTACCCCAGACCGGAGCCCCAAGTCCGCAACCAAGCCCGAACGTCTTGATATTTGAGGCCACGTTCGGTGGCCCCATTTTTGCGACATGACCCTGCAACGTAACCGGTACTGGGGGATATGTGGAAAAAGAGCGCACAGACGACTACGTCAGATTTAATAAAGACGAGGCACCAAATCGATGCTCAGCCGCTGCCCAGTACGCAGTTCTCGGGCTTTTCTTGGTGTCCTGCACAAACCCTTCGGTGATCGGTGGAGTCGAAACAAACGGCGGTGTTCGTGAAGGTGGAGCCGGCACCGAGGGGGGCACAGCCACTTTCGGTCCAGGCGGGCAGACCTCGGGGGCAAACGGTGGTGGTTCACAAACGCCGGGGGTCCCAGACACACCGGGAGGCCCAACCAACAATGGGGGCAGTGCGACACCAGACATTCCCTTTGCACCCTCGTCCACCATCATGCGCCGGCTAACCCAAGAGCAATGGCGCAACAGCATTGCCGATACCTTTGGTGAAAATCTCGATCTGTCGCACACGCTCGAGGCAGACAATCGCGTAGAAAGGTTCTTGTCCATTGGGGCATCCAAAATCGGTACCTCGGACTACGGTGTAGAGCAATACATGGATGCGTCGGTGGCCGTAGCCACCGAGGTCATGAAACGAAAGTCGCAACTGCCACCGCTTGCCGGATGTTCGCCCGACCAGAACACGGACCCATGCATTGAAAACACCATCCGCCACTTTGGGCGGCTTCTTTGGCGGCGAAGCCTTAGCCCGCAGGAAGTCGAGCGTTATGTCGGCGTGGTCCAATCATCCGGAGACTCGTCCGAAGGCATTGAGCTTGGCATCACTTACGCTTTGGCAGGTCTCATGGCCTCACCCCATTTTCTCTACATCAGCTCCACTGGTGAACCCGACGAAAAAAGCGATCACCGGCGCTACACCAGTGTAGAAATGGCGAGCCGTCTAGCCCACTTTATATGGAATTCGGCACCGGACAAAAGACTCATCGATGCCGCAGAAAATGGCGACCTTGTCGACCCAGAGGGCATTGAACGCGAGGTGCGCCGCATGTTGACGGACAAAAGAGCAAAGGATCTGGCCTATCGGTTTTTTGCCGAGGCATGGAATGTCGAGGGACTGCACTTTGTCGACAAGGACACGGCACTTTTCCCCAAGTGGACCAAGTCTCTCCTTCAGGACGCCAAAGAAGAGCTACGAACAACACTACTCGACCTTGTCGAAAATGATTCTGATATGCGCAGCATTTTTGATGGAGAATCCAGTTTCGCCAACGGAGACCTCGCTACGTTCTACGGGGTATCGGGAGCAGGGAGCCATTCTGACTTTGCCCCGGTTTCGCTTCCCCCTGAGCGGAGAGGCCTCGTCACCAGCGCTGCAGTGATCGCAGCCAATTCCCCCGCCTATCGAACCTCACCCACCATTCGAGGCGTGTTCGTGACCGACCGCCTTCTGTGCATCGACACACCGCCTCCACCGCCCAATGTAGAGGCAGAACTTCCCCAAGAGGGCACAGCAGGTTCGGTACGAGAACTGCTCGCTCAGCACCGACGAGACCCCAGCTGCGCTGGTTGTCACAACGTCATCGATCCCCCTGGACTCGTTCTCGAAGCATTTGACGCCATCGGCAATTTCAGCACCGAAGAAGCAAGCAAGCTAGAAGCGGTCGAATTCCAGGACAACAACATGACTACGGCCCGAGAATTGGCCGAATGGCTCGGTGAAACGAGCCAAGCTACGGAATGCATTGCCAGGAATCTTTATGAGTACGCCGTCGGGCATGAAATGGAGCGTTCTGAGTTCTCTACGGTGCAAAAAATGCATGAGACGTTCAAGACCAGCGGCTACCGTTTCAATGAACTGGTTGTCGCCCTCACCAAGGGCGACGGCTTCCGCCTCATGGCCGAACCGGAATAGCCGATTCAACGAAACCCTCGTCGCCCCAAGCATCGACTGAGGACACACAGAGACGCCCTCCCGTGGGCCCATCTCTGTTGTCCAATGCAAACAACATAAAGGGCTCTTCGCTGCGTCCTCCCGACAGCACCCTGGAGGGACTACGCCCAAGAAAAATGGGGAGGAAACACCTGTCCCGGCTGGAAATTTCGGTTGCGATATGCAACCTGATGTGGTCGTAGAACCCGCAGGGGGGCGTCCGTAATGGTTCGTCAGAAAATTCTACGTATTGACATGAATGTGAGCGCGCGCGGGCGCGCGAGACTCGCAATCTTTTCACGGCACAGGCAACGTCAAGCCCGGGGTTCGCGCGCCTCAGGCCAGCTTTGCGGCTTGCTTTTTCTTGGCTGTTTCTGGGCAGCGTGTACGGGGAATACACCCCGCGATGCCGGAGGAGGCCAAGAGCGTGGGACAGCACAGGCCTCTTTGAGTCCTGGGTGGCACCTGTTCTCAACCACAACCACCACGACGAAGAGCCGGTACGAAGCCATCTCGCCATCGAGGCGCGTGTTTTTTCTCGCGCACCACTTGTACGATCCTGGTGCACAGCAGCCCCAGTCTAGGTTTCATGCTGTCGAACACCTGGACACCGATCAAACCTATTGGGCCTATGTATCTGATCGCGAGTCCCCGCCACCCCAAACGCTTCAACCACCCGAGGCAGCACGGGCCTTTGCAAGAAACGAATACCTCATCCAACCGTCCCGTCCGACCGTCGCGGCTGCGCACCAACTGCACGTCGTGTTTCGGTGGGACACGGATACTGAAACAAAGCACCCCGTTCCCGTGGATGCCATTCTTTTGCCGGGCGAAGCCTACTGGGTTCAAACCTCCCGCCCCTGTGCTGCCGAGCTATCCGAAACGCAGGGCACAGCGGCACAGGTGACCTCCTGTGTGTTGGTGGAAGGCGAACATGAAGATGCCCTCGCTTCAAACTCGGCCCCGAATCCCACATCACGGTCAAATACTCATACCCCCAGACCGCCTCAAGACCTGTACGGATGGCTCGCCAACGGCAAGATTCAGCTCCGCTGGCGTTCGCCGTCCCATTTTGTCCATGGACAAAAGCTCCCAGACAACCCGCAGCTTTTATTTCGTGTGTATCGCGACGGTACCGCCATCGCGGAGGAAGAAGCCCATACGCACCACAGTCCGGCCCTTAAAGTCGACCGCGCCCATCGGTACCACACAACCACGGTATTTCAAGATCCACACGGGCAAGCGCACGAATCACCGCCCTCCGACGTCATTGTTCTTGGTCGCGATTCCGAAAATTCTGCCACACTTCGAGGTCGATTTGAACGGCCGTCCCATGTCACCGACGGATCCCAAAGAGCCTCTCTTCCCAAGTTGGCCATCAGCAAAGTTGGAGGCTCCGAACTCACCCACTTAGCCTATGTGGTCAAAGGCCATGACGAGAAACCCAGCGAAGTGCGCTACGCATGGAACAAGGCGTACGCGCTCGGGGGCCATTGGACGGAGGCCAAGCTTCCCGCAGCCATCGTACCGAAAACGGAGATCATCGCCGATCTCGCGGTCACCGCGTTTGGCTCTACAGTGATCATCGGCTGGATTGAACAAGCCAAAGGCGGTGGGAATAGCCGCATTCGCATCGTGTCTTTGGAGGACCGCCATGCCTTTGTCGACGACACTGCGACCTTTGTTTCTAAATTGACCCTGCGTGAGGGCGCCGCATGGAAACGTGATCTACACATGGCGTTTGACCTCAACGGCACCCACCACATGATCTGGAATGAATCAAACAAGGTCTACTATCACCGCGACTTTGCTGGCGAGTTTGATGAAAGGGGGGGGTTGCTCAATGTGTTCGACCTCAAAAAGAGGCGCGTCAATCACGAGCTGGTGAAGTATGCCCATACCGCTTCGTGCGAAGATGGCACCCCTTGTTGCACATATCGCTACGAGGCAACCCATACACTGGCCACCGAATCCAAAGACGGACTTGCGTGCCAAGGCGCCTCCGCCTGCGACGGACACGTCGGCCCCTACTTGGAGCGCACCGAAGAAACGTACGTCGAGAACCCCTCGCTTCATGTGGGTGTAGACCGAATTTCCATTGTCGCTCGTCAAACGCGAATGTTCGACAACCTGCCCGTGCCCAACTTCGAGTGGCGGGGGCTTCAGGAGTCATTCTTGGGCCCAAGCGTGCCTCCACCGAGCTGGTCCGAGTGTGGGGGCGGCTCTTGGTTCTTTGGAGGCACAAAGCAATTTCGTAAAGGCTTTCGACATGCGGAACGCCTGCATCAGTATGCGTGTTCAGCACCCATCCCCGAGAACCATCAAGCGCTCACCGAACTGGCTCTCGACTATCAAAACATTCAAGACTACGGCACCCACCGCAGCCGCTACTATGACTACGACGGAGCCCGAGGACACCCCGCCGATTGGTACCAGTACCGATACGCCGGAAGGTGGCACGAAGGCGACAAGATCAAAGTGGCTCAAAGGCCCCTTCAAAGCAACGCGTGGAGCGTCCTCAAAACCGAACGACGCTGGTCACCCACCATCGACTCCGACCGCGGCACCCGCGTCGTGCTTGTGGCCGCGGATGAAAAGGTCGAACATGGGTTTAGGATTGGGGCGTGGCAGAGAACCGCTCTCGATGAGCATCCGCCCAAAGAAGATGAGGGGGCCCCGTTTCGCACGGAGCGCGCGCGATTCGAAGACACGTTGTTGCAGTGGCAAATTTCTACCGTAGACGCTTTTGAATGCGAACGTTCGGGGGAATTTCACGCCTGCGGCGCCCCCTCACCCAACCCGGCGCGGGGTCCGGTGGAGCCATCCCACGCAACATGGACACAGGTCCCAGGCTCTCCCGACCGAATGTTCGTGGCCTACGAGAAAGGCACACCTTCAAACCCCAGCGCGATGGGGCACAACCCGATTTACTTGGCTCAGTCCAAAGATGGAGGCCAAAGCTGGAATCTCTCCTCGGACCCCATTGCCCAAGGTTCCATGCCGTCGCTCGGGGTCCTAAACGAGGGCAAGCTTACAGTCTTGTACCACCAACCCGACCCAGCCCATTCCCTCATGAACAGTATGCCTTTCGGGCAAATCATGGTCGCCGACGCGGACATCGAACCCAAAGATGTGGCCTTTGTACACCGCCGCCTGGACAAAGACCACCTTCCACAAGTCGATCAAGGGGGCACGCGCCAAGGCGTGCCGGTCCTGCTCACACACCAAGACATGTGGATAGCGGCGTTCGTCACAGAGGGCAACGGGTCGGGCATCCACGACCGGGTCACGGTCACGCGGGCAAGTTCACCGGCGGTCGAGCAAAAGCGCGTTCGGGTGACACTTCCGAGTCAAGTCACCCAAGGCCAAAGTTTTGCGGTCGAGGTGGAATGCGTAAACCAATTCCAGATGTTGACCACCGGCTGCAGCGTTGGATCCGAAACCCAGCCCCTGAGGGCCCCCCCAAGCGCCCACGCAACACCCCCCACGCCGGTCGTGTCGCGTTCACCCAACCCCGCACCACACGGTGGCGGAGGCGGCGGCACAGAGACCGCCTCTTTAGAAAAGACACCATCCGCAAACCCAACCGGCCCCCGCGATAGGAATGCGATCCTTCCGGGTGGAAAGGTCGGGGCTGCGTTGGCTTCGCTCGCCGAGCTGGATCAAGACCCGCTTGATGGGCGACGGACGCTATGGCTCCCGGGTATCGACGGGACCGATGGACTTGTCAGCGTGGGACAGATGGCGACGGACAGCACAACCCTTCACACCAATGTCACCGTGGTGGCCGGCAACGTGCACGGCAACTACCAAAAAGCGAAGGTGTTGAGGGATCGGTTGTTCAAACCTGGCCTCGGCGTTCAACTCGAGTACGGAGAAGACAAGAGCAACGACGAGAACGCCATGGACACGCCCTATTTGTCTCAACTCGACCGCGTCTGGGCCTATACCCAGGGCATTGCTTTGGCTCAATTCGCAAGAGAGCACGATGCCCGCGCAACAGACTTGGCCACCTTCTTGTGCGAAGTGGCCGTTCGGGGGGAGGACCAGGATGGCAAAATCATCAAGGGATGGCCCTTTTCGTGGAATACCAAAGACGACACCTGGAAGGACGCCCGGTTGGTGACCGGCGCCAATGCGTGGGTGCTCCATGGCATTGGCGCGTACCTCTCCTCTCGGATGGCCCGCGAGTTACCCGCGGCAGACTACCGAAAAATTCAATCATGCTACCTAGAGGGGCTTTCAGGTCTATCCAAGCACCGGGCCGGCAACTTAGCCTCCACGCCACTGGCAGGATGGTTGATGACCGCCGGAACCACCGCTTCCGGCCTCAAATACGCAGACAACCTGGGCGCCATGCTCAATCTCAATGACGAGCGGGTGGGGCTGGCCGATGGAGACCCTATGGACCGTTCATGGGCATACTACGACATCCTGGACGTCATCGGGTACGAAACCCTCCGCGTCGACGAACCCCCAAGCATCAACACATTTTACCGAGACGCGAACGGCAACGAACGCGCCTCGACAAGGCGACCGTTTAGATTTCAAGAGGATACCGCCTGGGTTTTTGATGTCCTCAAACAAGAAGCCCGGGCCGAAAATGTCGTCACCGAGCACAATCTCGACACCTTGAGTGTGCTCAATCATGCCGTTCGAGAATGGGACCAAATCACTCGGGGCCTCCCGAGCGAGGTCCTCGATCGGGTCGGTGGCCTCGACGAAATCGTTCGATGGCGAGATAAGCTACGCGAGGCCATTTTTGAGCTTCTGTGGGACGAATCCAAGGGTCGAGTCGTAACCGGTGGTCACTTTGTGGACTCGACCTTCCAGGCCGCAAACCTGAGTGCCATCGACAACTGCAGTTGGTTGTCCCTATCGGTAGACTACGCCGACCTGCCCAAGACGTACCATGACAAGCTTGCGCGGTGCCTTCATTATACGGTTGACCGTTTTACGAGCGACCAACTCGCGTTTTCGGGCAACACCTACTTCGGCGCGTTCTACTTCCCCAACAATTTTAAGGATCCATACGTCAACCAAAGCGATCAGCAAGAAGAACTCTATCACCTCGAGGCCACCACCGGCCTCATCTTAGGACTCCTCTACTTTGCGGATGCGCTCACCCACACCCACCCGGTCGACGCCGACGCCTTTCGGTTTCAGGCCACTCGGCTATGGGTCGATATGCAGCGTTTTGTTCGGGACAACGGCCAAGACGGATTTCCCTATTCGTCGGTGCGAATTCCCCACCTGATGACCCGCCTCCCTTCATCTACCGCTGCGATTTGGTTTATCGATGTGTACGACTACTACCAGAGCAAGGTCCAAAATCCGCGAGATTTTCTCGGCGTCAACACCGAGGCCATGCTCGATCTGGGCGGGTCTTCAGATCTACCGAGCCAAGAGACCTTAGACGCCCGCCTCCAGGCGCTCTACGTCAGCACACTTCACGAACTGCTTCGCACAGAGCCCCAGTACCATACTTTTGACGCGCCCTTGAGAAAGCTTGTCGCCATCGATTTCATGATTGAGGCCCTCAAGGCCTCTACGCCGCGTCACGAGTGGCTTCGGCGGCACCAAGAAAATTTCGAACTTGGTCTGCGGCGAATCCAGCATCAACTCGGCGCCTTCTGTGAAGCCGAAGTGCCCCAACTACGGGGGGCCCTATCTGGACGCGCATTCGAGGCGCACCTCGGTCAAGACTGTGCTTCCGTGAGCAAGCGATTCCGGCACGCATGGCACCGGCGCAGCGGGGGCGGAGGCGTAGATGAATTGCTTTTGGTGCTCGAGCGCCCCAGCAGTGCTTTTGACTTGCTTCCCCTGGCCGCATCCGTTTTGGCTCCAGACTCCGCCGTTGCCACCGACGCCGCCACCCCTCCCCCGAACGCTTCGGCTGCCGCGCCCACCTTCCTCGGGACCTACAACCCCGATGAGCAGCAAGCAGCCATTGACCCGGTTCTGTGGGCCCAACTTGCGCAGCTGGGGCAAAAGATTGGCGCACCTGCCCTTGGGCCGTATGTGAGCAATCTTCTGATTCAGCTCGGCGTACCGTCCGCGGTCGCCGGCCAGGTGACGGTGGATGTGCTTGGGGTAGAAGACAACTTCACTATTATTGGCGCCGGAATCCCGTTCGAACCTCCGGCAGGCTGCGAGGTCGTCTCCAGCCTTCCGATGGCTGGCCTGTCCGGCCAAGAACCAGCCCACATCGCGCTCGCTGCACTCGGCACATGGCCACCTCCGCCCCCACTGATGGCTCAGAACTGGTTCATTGCGCTCGGTGCCTCTGAGGCAACCGTGTGTCGAGCGCCGCTTTCATGGCAACAAATGTTATCCTTAGACCGGCCGCGGGGCGCAATCGTCATCATCGGCGGAGGCGCCCCGGTCCCCAACGGTGAGGGTGCCGTTCGAAGCTGGAGCTACGCCGCCCAGCACTGGACCGTCGTCGTCAACACCCAAGTCCTGTCCCTCAATAGACTCAAGGCCATCGAGATGGTTTGCGAAGAGGGGGGTCGTCGATACACCTACTGGGCCTCCAACAACGCTGAGGCCTGGGGCACAGATTATGATCACTTGGAGCGCATCCCATTGGAGGCCGACCCGTTGCTGGTTCGAACGCCCGCCGGACACCCCATGCCCAAAATCAAGGCCCGTTGCTGCGTAGACCTTATCGACATCAACGACCATCGCTATCGCGATCCCAGCAGCTGTCACGACATGAAACCTTGGCCACGGGGCATGAAATACGCCGCGAACGTGTTTGGGGGTTACGGGCCGACCGGTCGACAAGTTGTGATCAACGCCTCCGTGCTTCACGAGGGCGTCTTTGACCTCGACCGAGACTACGTCCTCTACGTATGGAAAGGCTCTCTGCTTGACGACAAAAACAAAGCCTTCGAAGAACTCCAACAGGGGCCCGGCGCTGAAGGTTATGTCCACGAAGCTTTGTGGGACGGGGTAGGCCAGATAAGCTGGGACATTGAGCTCCAAGAAGACCACCAAGTCCAGGTCTACTATTACCAGATCATCAAACAATCTCGTTTCCCAGACGAACTTCATGACGAGCTCATCGATGTGGGTATGATCAAAGTGATTCCATCACGAGACCACAGGGGGTACCCACATGGGGTCAAGGTCGATGAAGTGTACCATTTCGAAACCGAGTCAGCACCCTCGACTTTTGGATCTGATCTGAACGCGCTGGCTTTGACCCAATCCGAGTTGCCCTCACACTTCACCTCAGAGCTTCAGCGTGCAGATGCACATGCAACGGACGTAACAGATACCTATTCTGCCGCTCTAGCGACTCTGCTCAAAAACGTAACGGCCTCGATGCAGAGCGATGAACTGAAGGCAACAAAGGGTGAACACGCCCAGGCCCGTGTCTACGCCCTTCGCGGAGTGGTCCGCTCCCCTGGACGGATGTTGATCGGCGCCTTTCGTGAGTTGGTCAAGGCAGATCCATGGCTGGCCGCAGCAGCGGTTCCCGTCGTTTTACCACTCGCCGCAACCAGTGAGATCGATGCCGGGCTGACGACCATGGTCGCTTTCCGAGAGGCCCCGAGCCCGGCTTGGACTGAGGTGGGAAGTATTGCCGCCGACGAGGTCCTCAAGGAAATCGAACTGACAAACCACGGTGTCAGCATAGGGCTCTACTACAATGATGAGACCGTGATTCGCGCAAGCCGGACCTACCAAACCTCCGCCGGCGTTTCGCGAGTTTTTGATGCCGACAAGATCTACGGCTTCGATACCGGCCACCTGCCCGATCTGGTTCCCGGCCTCAACCAGATCCCGAAAGACCAGTTCTTCGGACTGCCGATTCCCGACTCCCCAGAAGTTCTAGGCCAAATAGGACGGGTCAAAGTCTTTGTCCTCGACACCGACCAACCCCGCGAGGCCATCGTCGACACCTTTTTGCGCCATCATCTTTGGTGGCAAAATTTTTTAGAAATCGCTGCGTATATTCCAGACGAAACCTTCCGCAATGGAATGCTCCAAAGCGTACGGGGCTTGATTCTCGGTGGCTTTTTCGACGTCAACGCCGCCGAAAGAGCCTCCGGTCATTCCATCAAACCGACCTGGGACAACGGCACCCCACCTTGGTGGCGCGATGCCGCAGGGTACTCGAGTCTTCACGAAAAAAACACGGCCGCCACCACGCCCCTCGGAAGCGGCAGCACCGAGGACTCGACGGACCAGGGTCTCACCACCGCGCCCGCCAACACGACGCCATCGGCGGCACCTAGCACCTCAGACGTGCCTGTCACCTACCGGTTTTCGGGATCAGAGGTTTACCGAAGCGCCCATCCGCTTACCGACCCCGATCAGGTCAAAGCCGCGGACGAAGTGCTAGGCGGCAAAACGATGCTCCAGTTCTATGTGCCCCAAGGCGGCAAAACCGGTGGCGATTTATACATGGCCTTTTCGTCGAGAAAGACCGTAAGCTTTCCAAGCCGCGCTCCCCGCGAGAAAATCATGTTGGTCGGCGTTGTCCCTGGCGGAAGGAACCGAGAAGTCGCACAGCGCGCCTTTGACCTCATCCAAACCATCAACCCAACCCAATCGGCGATACGTTTGGTCCTCAAGGATCGCGTGGACATCTATACATCCGCCTCTGGCCGGCTTCAGAAGGTGGGCACCCAAAGCCACAGCAACAACCCCCACCAAGCCCTACTCGCTGCCGAGAATCAGTACCGCACCGATGGACTTCCTGACCAAGCTGAGACGTCTAGCAGCAACACCAATCACAGGGAGTCGAAAAAAGCTGAGACAACGGAATTTGAGGCGCTTTCTTTCGAAGAAAGAAAAACGGCAATTCTGGAGTTTACACGCGAGGAGTTAAAGAAGGTCCCCGCGCCGCACTGGTTCCGAATAGAGGGTACAGACGGTCGGGTGAACGAGCACCCCGTCTTGACCGTAATCGTGGTCGATAGGTTCAAACGGAAACCACAAGAAACGGTAGCCCACGGTCACGAAATGACCGCGTGGCTACGGGATCAGCTTCGAATTTGGGGCCAATACCAAGGCGTGAATCCAGCGGACGTGGGCATCGTCGGGATCGAAGCCGACTCGTTTCCGGTGATACCGCGCGCCATGGAAGTCATCGCAAAACTCCACGATGATGGGGAGCCCATCCTCACTGCATCCCTGAGTCTGCGCTTTTGGGTACCTGGTACTTTTGAGGGGATCTCCTTATTGACGAGCAGAGCAGCAACGGAGGCTCAAGCAGAAATTCTGCAAGAATACATCAGCTTGATGGGCAGTCGTCGTATGGTTACTGTGACCGGTGCCCCCAATGTTTCAGGTTATGAGCAAGATGCATTGGGCTTGGTTGCCGCCAAAGACCCATCGCTTCTGCTGTTCACCGGTACCGAGTCAATCATATCCTTGCCGCCATCGAAGGTATCGGTGCGGCCCCTTGCAAACGTAGGTGAATCGATCCATGGTGCGGCGCCAAGTATCAGCGTGTACACGGAAGGGACCGGTCTTCCGACTTTGACGAGGGGCAACTCTGTCGTGCCACCCGTCGTGGTCGGGAGCATGGCCGCGGCAGCGCTTCGTTTGAACAAAAATGGCATCAAAGTGACGGGCTCGGATTTGGCAGCAGCCGTCTTGGCAAGCATGGAAAAGCACGGACGCGCTGCATCCCTCGGGGTCCCAGCAGTCTTTTTCCCCAGTCGGTTTCATGGACTGGTTAATGGCGCCGCAAGCGCCATGCAACCGACGAGTTCATTTCCTTCAGCGGTTGAACACCTCATTGCCCACGAGGACATCTCCGATCTCCCACGAACCGGCACCGTTCGGGTCAACGAAGCCTTTGTCATCAGACTCCATGATGGCCAAGAAGTCTTTCCGATTTCACTCGGCGCTCCTCAGAACCTCCGCTCGAGCCACGCCGTGCTCTTGCTCTACAAACGACGTGTCGTCGATATCGTGCCTTCAGAAGAATGGAGTGACGGCCGCGCAAGTGGGCACATCCAAGTGGAATCAGCCGAAGTCGGCCAAGAGTACCTCGTGCACTTCCTCACCGAACAGAATTAGCAATTGGCCTCAAAATCGGCTCATAGAAACACTCAGATTCATGAGGGATTCCGTCGCCGGTGTTTCCTATAGGAAGGGTCTGAGTATAGTTCCAGAAACAATGAAGTGCAGACTATCGGCGTTGAACGGTTCCTTCAAATGGTCCAACGACCTCGATGCAGTCCCGGCGCAATCTCTCCTTTAAGGTCTTTGCTTCACGAGACCTTCGGTTATCGTACCTCAGGTTGGATACAGTCACGTGACCTTCAGGCGCAACGTCCGGGACGAGATCTGCGCCCAAATTTCTCACAACACGTACTTGGAGTCGAGCAACCCAGAACTTTTTGCCCGCAGAGCCCTTGGCACCAAGCTCCGAGGCCGTGGTGTAGTTTTCTCGAAAAAGCGAGAGCCCAGCTGTATCTCTCTTCGTAGGATTGAACGCGTTGATGTTCGGCATCTCATCGCCGTCAGCGTACTGCTCAAACTGGAAACGCCTAAGCAGCAACTCCTCGGCTTTCAGTTCAGGACCCCCGGGCACGTTCGGCTCTGTTATGGGCTCTAGAGCACGATAGATTGCGTTTCGATGAGATCCCCGTTCGCGAAGAATGACATCTCATCACCGTCTGGAGTGAAGTCAAATACGAGGCTCTGCGGACCGCTGACTTCTTCAAAGGAAAGTCCCCCCGCACCATCGGGAGATACGCGAGAAAGGCGCAGGTCATGTTTCATTCGAGAGCGCTCACGCATCACTATGATGAAACGGCGAGCTCTTCGAAGGACCTCTGCCGTTGGCGGTTCGAAGTCGTCATCCTCCAACGTAGTGGGGTTCTGCGCCCATTCCAAGAGTTTCTGTTCTAGCTGGTCCCAGCAAGGACGCTCATATTCCACGCTTGCCATTTCTTCCGGGCGAGCGGCTCCAGGGGGCTGATATTCCAGTTCTCGAACAGCTGCAGCTATCATGAGGTTGGCCTCCATTTTTTTTGAGCTTCCACGGACGTCAACTCGGCAAATGCAGTCACAATGGTCCTGCGGCCAATATCGAGCCCTTCTGACACCTCATCGAGGGATTTTGCTGGCCCCCTGGCCGTGAGCGTCAATCGCACCGCATCGCGTTGTTGCCTGCTCTCGACGTGCAACCGACCTCTGTTGGGTGGGATTAGGAATCGAAGGGTGACATCTGCAGCCTCAGTTTCAAGTTCCTGAACTATAGGTGAGCCTTTGAGTTTCAGGACCGACAAGTGGTCTGCGGCAGTCGCCCAAACAGACCCCTTGGAAAGCTGGTTGACGTAGGTCACCTCCCACTGATTTGGTGCCACGTCCCCAAGTTGGTGCTCTTTAAGAAACGTGCGGAAGTTTGTGAACAATTCGTCGAAGCGTTTTCGAACTTGCTGGTATCGCGGGTACTTAGCGCCCAACCGGCCGAGCCAGTTGTAATGAATCCGGTCCCGTTGAACCTGTATCATCCCATTCCGATCGGCATTGCGGATGCATAGCCTGACGGGCGGCGCTCCGATCCCGACGTCGAAAGCCAAAGCGAGGTCCCAAGGGGGAGAGCTCTCAAACCTTTCGAATTGCCCCGCAATGAGTGGCTGTTCTTCAACCTCAGTCCATTCTGGTCCAAGTTGAGATGAAAAGACGCCCGCGTGAAAACCCTTGAAGCGCACCATCGGAAGGAACTGAACCCCAAGGATTGTCTCAACAACGGGCGGTTCTTCAAATGAAGGTAAGTGTTCTCCGCCGCTCACCACTCAAGTCTACCTTATGACACAACAGCCAAAGGCTGCAAAGCTATCCCTATTGGCGGACGGGCTTTATTCGCAGCGATTACGCTAGGTAACAAACAATGCCGGAGAATATGCTTTCGTATCTGTGTCGGGTTTCTACCAGTCGTCGCGTTGGGCCATATCAATGAGCAACCTCACGAGTTTCGCGCAACGTGCGCGTGCGGTGCGCGAACTTTAGAGCGCACGTTGCTTTTGTCATCGTACGTCGATGGGGTTGGGAGTGCTGCGCCTACTTTCTTGCCTCTACGGTGTGTCCGGCATCGTATTTTTCTTGCGCTTCCTTCGACCTAGCGCGATGCCTCGTCGGCAGCGTCTAAGAACGCAGCAAAAACCTCCCACTGATTGTCGCGCCACGTCTTGTCCGTTTCGCTGAACCCCTTGTCCCTAAGAATTTCACCTATGAAGGCTGGAAGATAGCCCTTTTTTTCAAGGCCACGTTCTTTTCGGGATCCCAATTCACACGGACGCTCAGCTCTGACACGGCACCCTGCGCGTCGAGAAAATAGAGGAAATGGAAAAACCGGGGCTCCCCGACCGAAGAAGTTCCCTCGATGACGGCGTATCGCCAGGGCGCCGGGGGAACATGGAGAGCGGAGACATCATGGGTCCCATGGTAGTGGCCGGAGAGAGTCAGTACCCTCCCCTCTTCTTCAAGCCCCGCATCACGCACAGACCGGAAAATCGCCTGCACTGAGGCAATCATGGAAATCTGAGGAGTATGCAACAACGAAAAATCTATCGGCGGGACAGCCCTCTGGGCCAGGGCAAAGGCTTCTTTTAGGCGCTCGAGCGTGTCGGGTTGGTCATCCACCGGATCAAATTTCACCACGCCTAAGGAGATGCACAAGCCAAAACTCAAAGTAAGTGACCACAGAAAAATCTCCGGGAAAAAGGAGCATCAAATATTGCCCCATCTCAAATTTTGGCCGGAATGTCTCTGGCTGGCGAATGTAGCGCGATAGGACCTCGTGTGAGATGACAAGAACGGGCCGCTCCTTCAGCCACTGATCGACCCCCGGCGCGGAGTCTATGAGAGCCAGTAGCTCCTTACTTTTGCCTCTTTGTAGCTTCGTCGAAAAGTCCTTCCCAACGAATGCAAGCTGTTCTGCCCGCAACCCATGATCCGGTCGACCGGTCGCCATCGAGAACAAAAAATGGAGAGGCAGATCGATCCGCCAACCCTCATCTGCTATCGCCTTCGTCTGTCTTATAGCCGGATCCTCTTTGTTGCCCGAGAGAAGTGAAACCAGGTTGGCCGCGTGGGCCGCCGTCGGTGCAAGCGAGGCCAAGAGCCCCCCTTTGCACTCGTTCGCTCGAGCCCAAGCAGTCTTCGGACTTTTTGTTGTTGAGTTTCTTGAGGACTTTCAACGCAACCTCAATCTGATGAATACCAGGCCTCATCCTGAGTCCGACACGCCGTAGTTTTACTGTGAAGAATTCTGTCCAGAGAGAGTAGCAGAAACGCCCCGCGCTCCATCGGGGGACGCATGAATTGTTTCAGTTGGTGATAGACATCGCCGGGATCTAGGCTGAGCTCTCGAGCGAGGCAATTGGCTTGGGCTCGAAGTTGTATTTCTGCCTCAACTTGGTGCCGCTCCTCTGGCGCGAGACGAGAAAGCTCGGCTTCGAGCGAAAGCTCGCCCGTACCCAAGTCAGATGAATCACCCATGGGGTGAGTGTGTCGGATTTGGGAGTGAACTCAAAGGCGCCAGGCGTTTTTTGCCTTGAGAATACGCTCGCAAGCTTCGCGCACCGCGCCCTGGCCACCGAGGGATCTGAGAACCACGTGGGCCGCAGAGCGAATTTCGGGGGCCGCATCGGCGACGGCAAATGCCAGCCCTACCCGGCGCAACATCGGCAGGTCTGGAAGATCGTCGCCCACGTAGGCGACTTCGGCATCGGAACACTGGAAGCGTTCTAAGATCGACTCGTAGGCGGAAACCTTGTCCTCGATGCCCAGGCACATGAGCTCCACGCCAAGCTCCTGGCCCCGCCGTTCGACGACTTCGCTTGCACGCCCCGAAAGAAAAGCGACACGGCCACCGGATGCGCCAAACAGTTGAATACCCAGGCCATCCCGCACGTGGAAAGATTTCGCTTCTCCCCCGCCTGAGGTGTAAAAAACCTTGCCGTCGGTGAGCACACCATCCACATCGAGCACCAGCGCCCGTACTTCTCGGGCTCGAGCTTCAATCTCTTGGGTGTTTGGGGGCATCGACATGCTGGGCTCCGAGTCTACGCATCTGAGGCGACAACTGTAAATAACATCATCGTGCCTTCAGCCACCGGCAAAGGCCACAAATCAGGGGTGACAAAAGCCTGGCACACAGTGGCTCCTAAGCCCCCGCTCCCAAGGCCTGTTCAAGGGCACAAAGGTCCGTAAGAACCGACAAAAGACCTTCGTAGGTCAAGGAGTTGGGACCGTCAGAGGGCGCCTGGTCCGGATCTGGGTGAACCTCTAAGAACACAGCGTCCACTCCGTAGGCCACGGCGGCCCGCACCAACCCTGGGACCTCGGCGCGGCACCCCCCTGAGGCCCCCCCGAGCGCGCCAGGGCGCTGAACCGAGTGGGTCCCGTCGAACACCACCGGCGCAAACTGCCGCATGATGCCCAGGTTGCGAAAATCGACAACCAGATCCCGGTAGCCGAAGGTTGTCCCGCGCTCGGTGAGAAGAACGCCGATGGCGCCTTCGACCTTATCTCGGGCATACGCCATGTCGTCGGCCGCCAGGAACTGCCCCTTTTTGATGTTCACCACCCGCCCGGTTTGGCCGGCGGCATAAAGGAGATCGGTCTGACGGCACAAAAAAGCTGGAATCTGAAGCACATCGGCGACTTCGGCCACCGCTTTGCACTGCTGTGGAAGATGGACATCCGTCAAGATCGGCAGCCCCAAGTTCGCCTTGATCTCGGACAACAACCGAAGCCCCTCGTCGAGCCCAGGCCCCCTCGGACTCGAAAACCGGGTGCGGTTGGCCTTGTCAAAACTGGCCTTGAAAATCAGCGGAACGCCCGCGGTGTTTGCCATCTTGGACAAGCGTTCGGCGTGGCGCAAATTGAACGCACGCGACTCGAGCACGCAGGGGCCCGCGATGAGTGCGACCGGAGCCCCACCCCCGATGGATACGCCGGCGACGTTCAACGGCCGGAGCGCAGACGGTTGGGATGACTCCACCATGAAACGCCTCAGCGACTACTCCGGGCGATGAAAGCGGTGCCCCCCCTTTTTCAGGGCGGCGGCAATAAACGAGGCAAACAAACAGTGAGGCTTAAACGGCTTCGATTTGAACTCCGGATGGAACTGACACCCTAAGAACCAAGGGTGGTCGGGAAGTTCGATCATTTCGACGAGGGTATCGTCGGGCGACGTCCCCGACCACCGAAAGCCCTTTTCTGCAAGCTGAGCCCGGTACTTGTTGTTCACTTCGTAACGATGACGGTGTCGTTCACTCAGCTCTAAAGCCCCGTAGGTCTTGGCGGCCAACGAACCCTCGGTGACGGTACAAGGGTAGGCGCCAAGCCGCATCGTGGCCCCACGGTCGGTGACCGTTCGTTGCTCTTCCATAAGGTCGATGACCAAATGGGGGGCATCCGGGTCAAACTCTGCGGAGTTGGCCTTGTCGAGACCACACACGTGGCGCGCATACTCGACCACCGCCATCTGCATGCCCAAGCAAATTCCAAAAAACGGAACCTGGTTCTCGCGCGCAAAACGAATGGACTGGATCATGCCCTCTGTCCCCCGTTCGCCAAAACCACCGGGAACCAAAATGCCGTCGACCCCGCGAAGAACGGCATCGGGATCATCCAAGCTTGTCGATTCGATGTATTGTAGCCGGACGCGGGTATCATGCGGGATGCCACCGTGAACCAGGGCCTCGTGAAGCGATTTGTAACTTTCCGTAAGCCTTGTGTATTTCCCCACAACGCCAATCACTGTCTCGTACTTCGGTTTGTTGATGCGGCCGACAATGTACTTCCACTCTTCTAAACCCGGTGAGCGCGACCAAATGTTCAGAAGCTCGGCGATCTTATCGTCGAGGCCCTCGCGGTGAAGATGAATGGGCACCTCGTAGATGCAGTCTACGTCTGGTGCACTCACGACGCAGTCCAAATCGACGTCACAGAACAAAGAGATCTTGGTTTTGAGTTCGGGCTCGATGGCGTTGTCGCTGCGACAGACCAGAACGTCAGGATGAATACCGATCCGGCGAAGCTCACCCACCGAATGCTGCGTAGGCTTGGTCTTCACCTCTCCGGCGGCCCGAAGATAGGGAACCAACGTGATGTGAATGTAGAGAATGTTTTCGGGCCCAACCTCTCGACGCATTTGCCGAATGGCCTCAAGAAATGGGAGCGATTCGATGTCACCAACCGTTCCCCCGATCTCGACAATGGCCAGGTCTGTCCCGTTTGCCGCCCGCTGGATGGCCGCTTTGATCTCGTCGGTGATATGCGGAATGACCTGAACCGTCTTGCCCAAATACTCACCGCGCCGCTCTTTGGAAATGACACGATGGTAGATTTGACCGGTGGTGAGGTTGTTTGCCCGACTCAACCGAGCGTGGGTGAAACGTTCGTAGTGGCCTAAATCGAGATCGGTTTCGGCGCCGTCGTCGGTCACAAACACTTCCCCGTGTTGAAACGGGCTCATCGTGCCGGGATCTACGTTGATGTACGGATCGAGTTTGAGAAGCGTAATTTTGAGCCCGCGGCTCTCCATGAGGCTCCCGATGGATGCGCTGCAGAGTCCTTTCCCGAGGGAAGACACCACACCGCCGGTGACAAAGATAAACTTCTGACTCTTACGAGGAGGCATGGCAGACCCCTGGCAACAATTCGTGATCGTTTAAAAGACCACCGATTGCGTCCTGAGAGATGTCCTGAGGGTTAAGAGCACACTCCACCCGCGCCACGTCCTCAGGCACGTCAACCGCAATCGAGTGGCTTCGAGAGACACACATCGTTACGTAGATAGGGATTTCATGTTCAAGGGCACGCAGTTGCTCAAGGCGCTCGCTCTTTTCCAGAGGCGAAGGGGAAAGGCAAGTCAGACGCTTGAGAATTTGTGGGGCATAGGCGTAAAGACCTACGTGTTGGAGGGGGCGAAAGGCGATCGCCTCCGACGACGCCGCCACGGAAGCCCCCGCAGGAATGGGCGCACGAGAAAAATAGAGTGCCCGACCGTCCGGTGCCACCACCACCTTAACGATATTCGGATTGTGAAATGCGGCCGCGCTTTCGATGGGCCTGGCCAGCGTACCCATCCCCGGTCTCGTGGGATCGACCGCCTCCACCAACGCATCCAAGTCTGCAGGATCAACCAGAGGCTCATCGCCTTGGACGTTGACCACGCAGTCCGAGGAGTCCGTAAATTCAAGTTGCGCCAGGGCCGCGGCCACGCGGTCGGTACCCGAGGCACACGATCCCGGGGTCATGACCACTTCGACACCCGCCTTGTCGACGACGTCATAGATACGTTGATCGTCGGTCGCCACCACCACCCGCTCTATCGTCCTTGCCGCCGCCGCTTGTCGAGCAACCCGCAACACCATGGGAACACCCGAGATTTCGATGAGCGGTTTTCCGGGAAAACGGCGAGACCCGTACCGGGCGGGGATCACCGCGATGGCTCGACGCGGCACACTGGACGCAGGCTTCAGCCCCGGTGAGGAGCGCACCCACGGAACCTAGTCATGAGATCAGGTCCTGTCAAAGGCTTCCGGGCTGAATACGCGCCACGACCACCCGACGCCCACCCTTAGCGGTAAACGGTCCGCTCCGCTCGAAGTCGTCCCAATCTTCAACGATTTCAAGCCCGACCAGACGGAGCCAATGGTCGAGCTCCCGCGGAAAAATGACCCTAAGCCTGAGGACCGATCGCCGCTCGGGCCCGACGGGCGCACCATTTCGGTCGACGCGCTGATAGTAAAACCGCATCAGATTGATCTGCTGCCGCGGCAAATACACATTGTTCTCAGACACCACGTAGCGGTGCCCCGTCCGCGCCTCAATCATCTCCTGCGGATCGTACCGGCCTTCGGGATCGCTTTCGCTCCCCGTACTCGGAAGCGGCGTATGGATATCGAAGTAAAAACGGCCTGATGGAGACAGATGCGCACGAGCGGTTTCAAGGGCGGACCGTAGATCGGCATCTTCGGTCATGTGCATCAGTGTATTGAATGCCAAAATCACCGCATCAAAACGCCGGTGAAGCCGAAGCGTCCTCATGTCGCCCGCCGAAAACGAAACCCGGGCCTGGTCCCCGGCAGGCAATCGGCGACGCTTCTTCTCTGCTTGGGCCAACATCGCGGGTGCGTTGTCGATACCGTGCACCACCGCCCCCGCAGAAATCATGGGGAACGTGATCCGCCCCGTACCACACGCAAGTTCTAAGATCGGCCCCGGCGTCCGAGCCGCGACGTCCACGTAGTACGGTATATCCCGGCCGATGTGGACATACTCGGCGTCGTACCACGCCCCATCGGCGTAGTAGTCGAATTCATGGGGATCGCGCCTCGGCTCTGTCAACATTCAGACACGGAATCCAGCAGCTTTGCGGATCCGCAAACGAAGTGCATTCAGTTTGATAAACCCGTCTGCATCGGCTTGCGAATAAACCTCTTCAGCCTCAAAAGATGCATGCTCTGGGCTGTACAGAGACTTTTCGGCCTTCCTTCCGACCAACTGCGCCGACCCTTTGTAGAGTTTGAGGCGAGCAACCCCAGTCACATCCTCTTGCGTTTTGTCGATGAGCGCCTGAAGCGCCTCTCTCTCCGGCGCATACCAATACCCGTTGTACACCAAGGCGGCGTAGCGGGGAATCAACCCGTCTCGGAGATGAAGCGCTTCGCGATCCATCGTCATTTGTTCCACACCACGATGGGCAGCTTGCAAAAGGGTGCCCCCCGGCGTTTCGTATACACCCCGCGATTTCATGCCCGCGTAGCGGTTTTCGACGATATCCACGCGGCCGATGCCGTGACGGCCTCCGAGGGTGTTTAGACGGGTGAGAAGCTCCACCGGGCCCAAGGCTTCTCCGTTCACCGCCACCGGATCCCCCCGTTCGAAACGAATTTCGACGTACTCTGGGGTATCAGGCGCTTTCTCCGGAGCGACCGAAAGCTGAAACATCGATTCGTCGGGCTCACGCCAAGGGTCCTCTAAGATCCCGCCCTCGAAGGAAATGTGGAACAGATTGAGATCGGTTGAGTACGGTTTTTCTTTGGTCGCGGTGATCGCGATCTTGTGGTCCTCACAGTACTTAATGAGGTCCATGCGCCCTTTCATGGACCACACGCGCCAGGGCGCAATCACCTGAATGCTCGGGTGAAGCGCGTACGCCGTCAGCTCAAAACGGACCTGATCGTTGCCCTTCCCCGTCGCTCCGTGACAAATCGCTTCGGCCCCCTCGGCCCGAGCGTGGTGAATGAGCTGCTTGGCGATGAGCGGCCGGGCCATCGACGTGCCGAGGAGGTAGGTGCCCTCATATACGGCGTTGGCGCGCATGACCGGAAACACAAAATCTCGAACAAACTCTTCGCGTAAGTCATCGATATAGATTTTGGACGCCCCGGTTTCTTTGGCTTTGGCATCGAGCGGCTCGAGCTCCTCGCCCTGGCCGATGTCCGCGGTGAACGCAATGATCTCAGCCTTCGTGTTCTCGCGCAGCCAATGAATGATGACGGAAGTATCCAGGCCCCCGGAGTAGGCCACCACAATCTTCTTTGCGTCGGTCAAGGTCATCCCGGGGAAGCTAGGCGTTCGGGGTTAGGGGAGCAAGCATTTCCGTCGTGGGCCCGGTGCGATTCAGGAGAGGCCAAACCCGGCTAGTATGTCTTCTTCGAGCCGCTCCGTCTAGCCCCCGAAAGGCGAGACCAGGTCTCGGTCCCGAGCCCAGCACCGAATCTCAGTTTTTCTTCGTATTTTGTCGATAAACGCTTGTCCTCGGCGATCCACCCAGGGCAACCTTCTTAGCTTTCCATGTCCTGCAGGGAGCTTCCAGCACCGATGCGCGTCGTCACCCTCACTTCTCCCAAAACAACTCCGCCGCGTAGGCTCCGGTCGCTTCCGACCCTTTGTCTTCTCTTTTTTGCGTCTTGTGGGTGTCGCGGCGAATCCAGCGACCCGTCTTCGCCCACCACCGCCACCGCGCCCCGCCCCCAGGCCGCAACGAGTACCACCACCCTCAAGACGGGCGCCGTCCCCTCCAAAGACAAGGCCGAGGCCCAAACTTCGCCTCCCCGCAAAGAACCCAAGCTGGCCTACGTACGCATCCGGGTCGTCAGTTCGCTCGAACGAGCCCTGGTCGAACAAGTGGGGACCCGCCTCGGGCGCCAACTGACTCAGGTGGCCAAGCGCATTCTTGTATGGTGGATTGACCTGCCGCGCGAGCTTCGCCGCAATGACGAGCTCGAGCTGGTCTACGAACCGCAGGCCGAAGAAGAGCCGATCATTCACGCTCTTTGGTTCCAATCCAAGAAACTCAAATCACCGCGAACCGCGGTCCGTTTCCGCCCCAAAGACGAACCGTTTTATCGCTTTTACGACCCACAAGGCCGTGAGATCGAGCAGCGCCTTCGCGGAAGCCCTATCGCCACCTATGAGCAGATCACCTCACTCTTGCGGGACGGCCGTGGTCACCGAGGCATCGACTTCAAGGCCCCCATCGGCACCCCGGTGTTGGCACCCTTTTCGGGGAAAGTCGTCCGCAAAAACTGGGCCACACGAAGAAACGGCTTCTGCCTCCACCTCAGGCAGCCGAAAACGGGCCGCCAGGCCCTATTTTTGCACCTCGACCGCGTCGCCAAAGGCGTGCGACCCGGGGTACGCGTCCGCAAGGGTCAAAGGATCGCCTTTACGGGAAATACAGGGCGAAGTTCTGCCCCACACCTTCACTATCAGTTGCAAAAGGGCCAACGGATCCTTGATCCCTTTAAGGTGCACAAAACGTGGCGCGTGCAACTGTCCAAAGCGGATGCAAAGCAGGTTCAATCCTTGCTGGCACGATTCGCGTCGTTGAGATCGAGGCCATCTTAAGTCTATGTCGCAGCTAAAAAGAGACCTTTTGGCGGTTGAGTCGGGTTCTGAAGAGGCCGCCATCATCGACGAAGAACTCACGCTTTTGGCCAAGGTGCAAAGGCAGCTCGCCAAAGATCATTTGGCTGCGCTCCCCGCGGGAGAATACGATCGAGAACTGATCGCCCTTCGAGACCAAATCGCGGAAGCCCACGAAGAGGATCTGGCCCCGCTGATCGCTGAAATGTACCGAATGCAGGCACTCGGCGCCCACAACGGCAAGGGCCGTAGCCTGCCGGTCGATGTGAATTCACCCTACTTTGGTCACCTTCGCTTGAACGATGGGAAACGGGTTCGAAACGTCTTGGTCGGAAGCCGAGGGTTCGTACGCACCGGCTGCGAGGTTGCGATCGTCGACTGGCGAAACGCGCCGGTTTCGCGGATCTACTATTGTTATGACGAAGGCGATGACTACGAAGAATATTTTGGCAATCGGCCGGTCGCCGGCATCGTCGAAGCCCGTAGGACTGTCGGCATCATCGATGGGGAACTCCGCCGCATCACATGGTCTTCCGGGGCTGTAGCCAAAGACGCGAGGGGCCAATGGGTTTCGATCCCGGCACAAAAACGGCCCACGCTCCAAGGCGGGGCCGGCGTCGCCGCCCGGCCACCGGCAGCCCACCATCCGCCGCTGAACTTCAAAGCACGGCGGCTTGGGGTGGTCGGCGACGAATCGCTCCGAGAGGACAAACATCTCAAAGAAATCACGGCCCTGATTGATCCCGAGCAGTTCCAAGCGATCACCCGGCCAGACAGCGGCACAGTCATTCTCAAAGGTGGAGCCGGAAGCGGGAAAACAACGGTGGCCCTCCATCGAGCGGCCTACCTTCACTTTCAAGATCCCCAAACCTTCTCACCCAAAAAGATGGTTGTAGTGGTCAAAAGCGAACCCCTCACCGAGTACATTTCGCGGGTACTGCCTTCACTGGATGTGGCCGGGACCCCCGTCGTCACCCTTCGAGACTGGATGTACCGCACCCGCAAAAAGGTGATGCCCGAAATCAAGAAGAAGATGGCCAACGACGTGCCCGCAGCCGTCTCCAAACTCAAAAAACATCCCCGCATCCTGGCCCTCCTCGAAGACGGTGTGGCCCGCGAGGCAGACGGCATCGGCGAGGCACTGCGCCTTGCCGCCGACGAAGATGCCCAAGCGGCCGTCGCTCAAAAGTGGAGCCAGCTGCGACGCCTCGCCCTTTTGCCTCGGGTTCGAGAAATGTCCCGCTGGGTCGAAAGCGCCGCCTCGACCCGGGCGGGCATCAAACCGAAGGCCCGCTCAGAGCTTCAAGGCATCCTGCGCCGCGCGCGAAGCACAGGGGGCGATATTCTCGGTGCGTGGGCCGATCTTCTCACCGACAAACATCTCGTGAGCGAGGCCCTTGCCCAAGATTCGCGAGCAGATTCGGCCACCGATGCCGAAATCAACGAGCTGGTTCGCTGGGTGGGGATCCAAGATGATGATCCTGATCTCGGGGAAAGCGATGATGAGGACACGGCGGGCGAGACCGAGAAAATCGGTGGCCATTTGCAGGGCCCCCACCAGGCATTCATGGGCATCGATGGAGAGGGTCTCGAGGACGAAACCCGCGGCCGACTCGACGAGCACGATGATGCGCTGTTGCTCAAACTCATGCAGCTGAAGTGCGGCGGCCTGGCCATTCCGGGCAGCAACCGTTCAGTCACTTTCGAACATATCGTGGTGGACGAAGCCCAAGATCTTTCACCGACCGACATCGCTGTCCTGCGGGGCGCGCTCACCAAGAGTGGCAGCATGACCCTCGCGGGGGACACCGCGCAGAAACTGATTTTCGACAACAGCTTTGACAACTGGGAAACCATGCTCAAAGACGTCGGTATCTCGGGCGTCAAAATTGACCAGCTGAAAATCAGCTACCGATCCACCCACGAGATCGTACACTTTGCGAGACAGGTCCTAGGTCCTCTGAAAGACCCCGAAGAGCCGGTGGTTCCCAGAAGCGGGGCGCCGGTGGAACAATTCCGGTTTGCGTCGACGGGCGAAGCCATCGCATTTTTGGGCGAGTCCCTGAGATCGTTGGTTGCGCGCGAGAAAAAAGCGAATGTCGCCGTGGTATCGCGCTACAAGACCATCGCCGATATGTATTGCGAGGGCCTCAAAAAATCTGAGATTCCCGCACTGAGGCGGGTATACGGCAAGGAATTCAGCTTCACGCCCGGGGTCGATGTGGTGGACGTCGCCCAAATCAAGGGACTCGAGTACGATTACGTGATCTTGGTTGAGGTCAATAAAGATACTTACCCGGATACCCGCGAATCACGGCACCTTCTCCATATCGCCGCCACGCGGGCCGTGCATCAACTGTGGGTCACGTCCGTCAACGAACCCTCACCGCTGCTCCCCCCCGAAGCATCCTACTAGTCCTGGGTGATTAGATGTCCGAAGTTTGACTGCAGACGCAAAAAAGCCCCGAAAGCCAAGAAAACGGCAAGGCCGACCAAAAGCTTATTGACTCGTTGTGGGCTGACTGACGAGCCTCTGGGTTATGCCTCCTATTGGTCTGTTGCTCGCCATCGTCGTCCTCGCCGTGCTCATCATGAGCAGCGTACGCATTGTGAAAGAATTCGAACGTGGGGTCGTTCTGCGACTCGGTACGTTCACCGGCAAAGCGAAAGGACCCGGGCTGGTCTTTGTGGTCCCCATCATCGACCGGATGTTCACGGTCGATCTGCGCGTCGTCGCTCGAGATGTGCCCCCACAAGATGTCATCACGGGCGACAACGTGTCCGTCAAAGTCAATGCCGTCATCTACTTTCGAGTCGTGCATCCAGACAAGGCAGTACTGAACGTAGAAAACTATCTGTACGCCACGAGCCAGTACGCACAAACCACCCTTCGAGCCATCCTCGGACAGGTCGAGCTCGATGAGCTCCTTGCCGAACGGGAACGAATCAACCAGCAGCTTCAAGAAGTCATCGATCGCCACACCGATCCTTGGGGTGTGAAGGTCACCAGTGTCGAACTCAAACATGTAGATCTTCCCACAGAAATGCAGCGCGCCATGGCCAAGCAGGCTGAGGCCGAACGAGAGCGCCGCGCCAAGATCATTGCTGCCGAAGGCGAATTCCAAGCATCCGCGAAACTGTCCGAGGCCGCCAACGTCATCGCCACCGCCCCCGGCGCCATGACCCTGCGGTATTTGCAGACGTTGGCCGAGGTCGCGATTGAAAACAACTCCACCACCATCTTCCCCATCCCGCTCGACCTTCTGAAAGGCCTCCAAACCTTTGCGCCCAAAGACGGCACAGAGGCGCCAAGCAGCACCGCTCCCCAGACCCCAAAACCGTGGACCCCACCAACAGCCTTGCAGCCTCCGGCACTCAAGACGCCTGAGTCCGAATAGGGTCAATACACAGACACGATGGGAATCCACAGCCGGAAGAGACCGTTTCCAAACCCTGATATCAGGGCGTACAACCCCCAAAGACCGGTTGCGCCTGAAGATTTCGCCTCCTGGGGTTGGCAGCTCAAAAACCGCATCGAGACCTTGGCCGAACTCGACGAAAGGTTTCGGCTCTCTCCCGAAGAACGCACCGGCTTCCGCAATGCTTCTCGGGTCTTTAGAACCGCCATTACCCCGTACTACGCACTCCTAGCTGACCCCTCCGATCCTTCGTGCCCCATCCGGCGACAGGTGATCCCAAGTCCCCGAGAAACCGAATACGCGCCGAACGAACTGTCGGACCCTCTAGGAGAGGAATCGCTCGAGATTGTTCCCAACCTCGTGCATCGATACCCCGACCGGGTGCTGCTCTTGGTGGCGGACCGATGCCCAATCTACTGCCGCTTTTGTACCCGACGCCGCGTCGTCGGTCGCACCGAACGCCAAGCCCCTCGGGCCCTCCTCCAAGAAGCCTTTGCCTACATCGAAGCGAACACAGAGATTCGCGAAGTGATCATTTCGGGGGGCGACGCACTGATGCTCGCGGACGGGCAGCTCTCATTCATTCTCGAACGACTCCGCAAAATTCCCCACCTGGACATTCTCCGACTGGCTACGCGGATGCCCGTTGCCTGCCCCATGCGGGTTACCGATCGGCTGGTCAACATTGTAGCAAGACATGCGCCAGTGTACGTCATGACCCACTTTAACCATCCCAAAGAGTGCACGGAATGGGCGTTCGAGGCTTGCAGCAAATTCATCAACGCGGGCGTACCGGTGTACAACCAATCGGTTCTTCTTCGCGGCATCAACGACAAGCTCGAAACCATCGCCCATCTCAATCGCCTACTCGTATACATGCGCGTTACCCCGTATTATTTGCATCAATGCGATCTGGCGCAGGGCATTGAACACTTTCGAACCCCACTCGCCTCAGGAGTCGCCATCATCGAGGGATTGCGGGGGCATATGAGCGGCCTTGCCGTCCCGCAGTTTTGCGTAGACGTACCGGGAGGCCTCGGTAAGATTACGGTCCAACCCGACTGGGTTGTGGGTCGAACCGCACGCACCACAACTTTTCGGACCTACCAAGGGAAAACAGCGGAGTACCCAGATCCAAGCGACCGCGTTTCGCAAACCGTGGTCCAAAAAGAAATCCACAAAAACGAACACGGTCTGCCCACGATCGACCGCCCCAAAGCCCTCATGGCCGATCGCATCACACCCGCCGGTGTCTCGGAGTTTGATCATTGACACGACCGTTCCTCAGCCCTAGGGTTCCGCTTCTTTTTCTGTTCACCACAAGTCATTGCAGGGGAGACGGCGGCGAATGACGAAAGCCGAACTGATTGAGAAGCTACAGAAAGGCTCAGGCAAAAACCTTTCTAAGAGGGCATTGGGAGGCCTGGTGGATGAGGTTTTCGACCTGATTTCTAGATCTGTAAAAAAAGACAAACGTTTTGTTTATCCCGGATTCGGGACCTTCACCATACGAAAGCGTGCGGCGAGGGTCGGACGCAACCCTCGCACCGGTGTTGAGATCAAGATAGCAGCCTCGAAGACCATCACTTTCCGGCCCGCGCCCAATCTCAAAAGCGGTCTGTAGTTCAAAGGCGGTCTGAAGCTCAAAGGCGGTCTGTAGTTCAAGAGCGGCCAGTGCTCCAAAGGCCCATCACCGCCAGCGGAATCAAGTAAAACGCAAAACGATATAGGCCGCCTCGCCGCACCAACACCACCAGGAGTCGAAGCGCGGCGTAGCCCACAAGCATCGAACTCAAAAACCCGATCGCCAGCGCGACCAGTGCCTGCGGATTGAGACCAACGCCGTCTTTAAGAACAATCACCACCGCCCCCATGATGGCCGGAATAGACAGCAAAAACGAAAAACGCGCCGCTTCGCTGCGCTCAACCCCAAGCAAAAGCGCCACGGCAATGGTGGAACCGGAGCGTGAAATGCCAGGCGTAATCGCTAAGCTCTGAGCCAAACCAATCGCCAAAGCGAGGCCTACACTCAGGTGACGGCGAGGGTAGCCAACCCGATTGGTCACCCGCGTGAGCAAGAGCACCGAACCGGTCACCAAAAGAGCAATACAGACCGCTGTCACGTTGTGGAAGAGGTTCTCAAAGACCTTGCGAAAGCCGAGCCCAATCACGACCAGCGGGACCGTGCCCACCACAACAAACAACGCAAAACGTCGATCTTCATGGTCAAAAACCCATGCCTTCCAGTCCCCACCGGGGCAGCCGTGACGGGCTTCGAGCACGGATTGGAGAATATTCTTGAGCTCCGTGCGATAGAACCAAACCACCGGCAAAAGCGTGCCGACGTGGAGCACCAAATCGAACGCAACCGCGTCTTCTAAGAACACAAACTGCTCACCCAACCACGCTTGGGCCAACACCAGATGCCCCGACGACGACACCGGCAAGAATTCAGTGAGGCCCTGAATGACCCCCAGGAGCAAAGCTTGCAGCCACCCGGACATCACAACCTCTATGCCACGTCTGGTTTCTTTGGGTTCTTTCTTCGCACGGTCAGTCTCAGGCCATCCATTTGGACAACCTCAACCTCTTCGTCTTCGGGAATGAGCTCGTCGGCGCTCGCTTGCCAATATTCGCCAGCGACAAACACCGTTCCACCTTCAGGTCCCACGGGTTTAAGCACCCGTCCGCTCGAACCCACGAGTCCTTCGGACCCTGTCACCGGGCCCTGCCGTTTCTGCCGGGCAAGAAAGTAAGAAAGGTAACCCACCAGGCCAACAAACAGCACCAAAACGGGTACAATATCGATGGGCTGAACCGAAAAACTGGGATCCAGTGCAAAGTCGGGATCCTCGGCATCGATCAACAAAAGCGACCCCACCGACAAGCCGATGACCCCCAAAATGCCCAGCGCGCCGTAAGTCGGCGTGTAGATCTCCGCAATCAAGAGCGCGACCCCCGCCAGCGCCAAAATAGCAGCCCCCACATCGATGGGAAGCTGCTCCATCGCGATGAGCGTACACAAAACGCACAGGACACCCATGACTCCCGGAATAATCAATCCCGGATGGTAGACCTCGATCATAATGCCGATCAGACCGAGAAGCCCCAAAAGCATCGCAATACCGGGATTGGCGAGAAGGTTGAGAAGCCGCTCTCGGGTTGAGGGTGTGTATTCGACCACCTTCGCCTTCGAGAGCCGAAGCTCCACTTTTCGCTCGCCGAGCAGCCAGGGGCGTTTATCAATCTTCTCGAAAAGCTCTTGCCGACTCCGCGCAATGAGATCGATCGCTCCGATCTCAAGCGCGTATTCCGCGTCGGCAGAGACCGACTCCCGCACCGCGTCGACCGCCCACTCCACGTTGCGGTGCCTTGCTTTGGCAATGCCTTCAACCAGAGCGGCCAAGTCGTTCTCGACTTTTTTGGCCATGTGCGTACCACCCGATGCTTCGGGGTCTTTTCCGCCTCCGGTGACCGGGTGAGCGGCCCCCATACGTGACGCAGGAGACATCGCTGCAACGTGCCCGGCCAACGTAATGAAAGTGCCCGCGCTGGCTGCGTGGGCACCGCTTGGGGTGACAAAGACAATCACCGGCAGTGAAGCACTCAGGATGCCTTGAACAATTTTTTCGGTGGTGGTCACCAGACCCCCGGGGGTGTTGAGCTCGATCAACAGCGCTTGGGCACCTTCTTCTTCAGCCCGTTTGAGTGCATTGACGGTGAACTCACCCATCCCCGGATTGACCATTCCGTCGAATTTGACGAGCACCACATCACCACTGAGTACCTCCGCCGGACCATCCGGGTACACCGGCGCCTCAGGCTTTTTGTAAACCCGTGGTTCAGCGCGGGCAGGCTTTTGCTCTTTTGATGCGTCCTTTTGCGTAGCCGAAGGCGACTGAGCCTCGGCCGACGGAACACAGCCCAAAAAAAATGCCCAAGACAAAACAACCGCGGCCCAAGCGGAGTACATGGCATGATCCGTTCGATTCACGAGCTTTTGTCCTCTTTGCCGGGCAGGGCACGGCCAAGCTTCTCGAGAACCGCCTGGACGTCTTCCCACACCTTTCGTTTTTCAGCGGGGTTCCGAAGCAGATACGCGGGATGAAAGGTCGGCATCACCGGGATGCCATTGTACGCGCACCAGGTTCCTCGCAGGCGGGTAATGGGCGTGGTGGTCTTCAAAAGCGACTGCCCTGCATAACGACCCAAAGTGACCAGCACTCGAGGTCTTATGGCGTTCACCTGGGCCAGCAAAAACGGTTCACACGCGGCGACTTCGTCCGCCTCAGGATCGCGGTTTTTCGGAGGGCGACACTTCACAATGTTCGCGATATAGACATCTTCTCTTTGAAGGCCCATACCTTTTTCGATGATGCGAGTGAGAAGCGCACCGGCCTTCCCCACAAAAGGCTCTCCCCGGCGATCTTCTTCGGCGCCCGGCCCTTCGCCCACGAACATCAGTTCGGCCTGGGGATTGCCCGTGCCAAAGACGATTTGCTTGCGCCCCAAACCGTGAAGTTTGCAACGGGTACAGGGCCCCAAGATCTCGCGAACGCCTTCCAAGCTTGTACACGCAGCAAGGCGCGGATCCATGGCCGGCCCGCCCGGCGTACCCTCCTCTTCAACGAGAGGCAGCGCGGAGGACCGAGACCGGACCTCTGGCGGGTGCGAATGCCGGCCCTCGGACTCAAACCGGGACTCGGGGGAACGGGGCTCGGACGCTTGCCGCACGCCGACCGAACCCGCCTCCTGCCGACCCCGAGGAACCTTCGAATCGGGGGGCTCTGGCCGCGCGAGCCCCGTCTTGTAAACCCATTCGAGTTCGTTCTTCATTTGGCGAGCCAATCGCTCGAGCTCACGCATGTTCGGATTCATGGCCGCCTTGTTGTTCCCTGACTCGAGCAACCTGATCAAGAACGAAGTGAGCAACCCTGGCTTTGGACGCCGGACCGAATCCAGTCACCCCGGACCGAGAAACCGCTAAGACTTCGGTATCTTTGGCCCCGAAGGCGGTGCCCTCCCCTACGAGATTTCCCACAACCAGATCACAGCCCTTCTCGACCAGCTTCGTCCGGGCCCGATGTTCAAGCGCCTCGCTTTCGAGCGCAAAGCCCACCAAGGTGGTTCCCTGTTCCCGAAATTGTTTCGAAGCACACGCCAAGATGTCCGAATTTTCGACCAAAGAGAGACTCGCGGCCGCCGGGGTTCCACGCTTGAGTTTCTCCCGATGGGTCTCCTTAGGACGGTAGTCGCTGACCGCCGCGGCCGCGATCAACACATCCGGTGGTTGCTTGCATCCCAACACCGCCGAGAGCATATCTTGGGCACTTTCTACCCGCACCGAAAGCAGCGAAGGGTGCGGTCTTGCAGTCCGCGAACCGGGCCCCTGAACAAGATGGACCGAAGCGCCTCTGGCGATCGCCGCATCCGCGATCTCAATGCCCATGGCGCCAGTAGAACGATTGGAGAGAACCCGAACCGGATCGATCGACTCCCACGTGGGTCCCGCGGTCACCAAGAGCGAGATCCCTTGGAGATCAAGCGGACGATGCGCGGCCATGGCCGCCTGGCAAATCTCGGCCGGTTCGGCCATGCGGCCCAGTCCGCACCGCCCGGAAGCAAGCGCGCCGTCCACCGGTCCGACAAATCGAAAACCGCGCGCCCGCAAACGTTTCACATTGTCTTGGGTCACCGGATTGGCCCACATCCCCGATTCCATCGCGGGCGCCACAAGGACCGGTGCCCGCGTAGACAACAGCGCGGCCGTCAGCGCATCGTCGGCCAGACCATGAGCTGCGCGCGCCAAAAAATCAGCCGATGCCGGGGCGATCAGCACCAAATCCGCAGTTTCAGCCTGAGCAATATGGCGGATATCTGGTTGGGCGCCGCTAGGAAATACATCCACCGCAACCGGGTGGCCGGTCACCGCTTCAAAGGTGAGGGGCGTTACGAATCGGGTCCCGGCCCTGGTCATGTTGGCGTGGACGTCACACCCTTCCTTCCGAAGTAGACGTACGAGCTCCACAGACTTGTAGGCGGCAATGCTACCTGTCACACCCAGAAGAATCTGCATCGGTACCGAGGCCAAACGTAGCACAGCGCCGCGAACCCACACGGTTTTCTCGCGATGGGCTCACGGCCATAGGGGCTTGTCCCAGGTATGAAATGAGGCCACAAACTGGGTATTACGTGACATGGCTCACCCGCCAAACCTTACAAAATTTGTAGCAATCTCGACAACTTGGGCAAGTCGCGTTACTGATGTATAGAGGGTCTTCGGGCCCCTTTTGGTAATCATGTCGAGCTCGGGAAACCATGCTCCCCTAAATCACTGCGCGCGGATCGAAGCGCTGAGTCGGGAGCACCGGCGAGGCATCGAACGTTTTCGAAGTCGTTTATCCCAGTATGAGGCCGAAGGCCGACTCTCCGGTGCGCAAGTCAGCGTGGTATTCGACTTGGTGGTCAGGCTTGGGGAGCGCAATCGAAACCCCGCGAACACGGGCAATATCGAAGACCTCTTTTGCCATACACTCAGTGAAACGAACGATCCGATTCGCGCGTTTGCCCAAGCCCTGGCCGATTCGGCAAAAACGGTCCCGATGGATCAGGACGCGGTTTTGTGGCCGCGCATGAGAACCCTTGACGGCTCCAAAGTATTTCGTTTCGTCCGAGACTTTCAGCATCTGAGCCCCGGGGACAAAATGTTGGTGACCCACACCATGGTCGCATACGGCGATGACGAAACGCGCAGATGTGCCGCTCGTTTGATCGAGGCTACACACCCCGAGCTCAGTCAAGAACGGGTACGCCAAGAGGTCGCAAAGATGGCCGTCCAGTCTCAGCATTTGCCGAGTTCAAGTTTCGTCCTCGCGCGCGCGACGGGATTGACCCTTGACCTCAGAGATTTGTACCGCGAGGCAGGTTACGAAGAATTCGAAATCGACGAAGCGCAACGTTTTTACGACATCTGCGCCGAATTCAACCCTCAATGGGCCGAAGACTTTATTGAGGGCCGAGTACCTTCGGACGCAGCCTGGCTAGCGTGGAGAACGCGCTATCTCGAGGCCCGAACCCGTTTGCCAATGGAGTTGGTCTATCAGCTCTGTAGCGATACCCTTACCAATTTTCTTGACGGCACCCTCGAGTCTGGCAAGTGGACCGACGCCTCAGTCTTCTTTGGAGGCGTCACCGAGGCCAGCCAACTTCCGGAGGCCCTCGCCCGCATCGTGAACCAGTATGTATCGGAGCACGTGGGCCTTCATAACCGTCCTGCAAGTGAGCTCACCGAGGCTTGCGCCAAAACCTTAAGACCTTGGGGTATTGGTTTCGAAGGAGACCGTGCCGTTGTTCTTCCGGGAGAGCCGGAAAAAAGTCACCAGCTCCAGCATCAGTTTGACGCTGCCGTCGCGCGCAAGACGCGCCTGAGCCACCTCACCGAAGGGTTACCACGAGACTGACCACACACCGCGTAGGTTTTTGCTCAACCTAACCCATACATAACCGGCATCACTTCGATTCAAAACCGGAAGTATTGCTTGGCAAAGGGACGCCACTTCTTAGATTCTTCGATCCGATCCATGAATGGTCTTCCGTACGATCCGAGCCTATCCAGAGTCATCGAGGAAGCGGAGGACATCGCCACCCAAGTCGGCGATCGCCTAAACAGTGCCCATCTGCTTCTGGCCCTATTCACAACCAGCAACCAGGCAGAATATCTTCTTTTGGACCGCAGAATTGACGAAGACCGCTTGCTTGCTCTGATCCACAGCACAGACCGGGAGCCGCGCGGCGTCATGCGCGACATTCTCAGACGCGCGGGCCAGGTCGCAGCCGGCTGCGGTGCCACCGAGATCAACAGCCTTCACGTCTTGGTCGCGATGACCCGTGCTCGGACTTCAATCGCCTTTCGCCTGCTGGAACGAACCAGTGAAAAAATGAGTACGCTTCGCACTCGGGCGCTTACGGTCCTCACCGGTGCGGTCCCCCGCTGGCTATCGGGTCGAGCTCGCCGAGCCGCACCCGAAGGCCCCACAAACGCAGCCCCAGAGAACATGCCGGGGAGAATGGAATATCGAGGCAAAGCCCCATCCAAGTCATCTCCGGTCACCCTCCGGTCCACAGCGGCCAGCCGCGCGTCGGCGCTCCATTGGTCCCCCCCCATCATATCGCCCAAACCCCGCCGCGACCCCGTCAAAGAGCTGCGTGCCCCGTCTTCGAAGACGACCAGACGAACCCGAACCGAACCCCCCAAGGCTCAAAGCCCCGCCATTTCCAAGCCGCCCCCGGTGGCGGTCAAAGTCGATGCCCTAGAGCCTTCGGCCCCGGCGCCTGAAGCGCACATCCCCGAAGAAAAAGAACCCACTGGTCTGCCCACGCCACTGGCCACCGACGACGTACCCCCCAGCCCATGGATCCTGAGCAAGGAGCGCTATCCGTGGCTGACCAGTCTCGGCCGCAACCTGAGCCACGAAGCAGAGCTCGGGCGACTCGACCGGCTCGTCGGACGCGACCAAGAGGTCGAGCAGCTCATCGACATTTTAGGAAAACGGCGTGCCAACAATCCTTGTTTGGTCGGGGAGCCTGGGGTCGGCAAAACGGCCGTAGTCGAAGGTTTGGCCGCCAGTCTTGTCAAATCGTTTCGCGGCAAAAAACTGGGTGAACGCATCATCATCAGCCTGGATGTTGGCGCTCTTTTGGTTGGGACCCATTTGAGGGGTTCTTTCAGTGAGAAACTGCGAGGCATCAAAGAAGAGGTCCGAACGTCAAATGGTCGCATCATTGTATTCTTTGACGAGCTTCACACCCTGGTTGGCGCCGGCTCAACCGGAGATGGCCCCCAAGATGCGGCAAACGAACTGAAATCCGCACTCGCACGGGGCGATTTTGCATGCATTGGCGCCACGACCTATGACGAATACGTCCGCCACATTGAGCCCGACGCCGCACTGAGGCGTCGCTTCGTCCCCGTGCTGGTCAAAGAACCCTCACCGGCCGCCACCATTCAGATGTTGGAAGGGGTCATCCCGGCCTACGCGAACCACCACGATGTCGAGTATGAGTCTTCGGCGGTTTCCACTGCGGTCCAACTGTCGGCGCGCTACATCACCGACCGACACTTGCCGGACAAAGCCATCGCCCTTCTCGATCTGGCAGGTTCACGGGCCGCACGAGGCGGACTCCGCAAAGTCGATGTACAAGGTGTCGCCGGCCTGGTTTCAGAACGCGTGGGGATTCCCGTCGAACGACTGCTGAGCTCAGACCGCGAGCGGCTCTTGAATCTCGAGTCCCACCTTGAACGCGGCATCGTCGGACACCGCAAACAACTCCACCGCATTGCGGAGGTGATCCGTCGCAACGCGGCGGGATTTACCAGCCACCGCCCGCTGGGCGCCTTTTTGTTTGTGGGGCCGACCGGCGTAGGGAAAACAGAGACCGCCAAAGCCATCGCCCACGTACTCCACGGCAGCGAAGACCAATTGGTCCGCCTAGACCTCTCGGAGTTCTCGGAGGCCCACGCGGTCTCAAGGCTGATCGGGGCGCCCCCGGGCTATGTGGGCCACGATACGGGCGGACAGCTGACAGAAGCTGTTCGCCGCCATCCAGCATGCGTTGTGCTCTTCGATGAAATCGAAAAAGCCCATGTGGAAGTCCTGCAAACACTCTTGCAGATCCTAGATGACGGTCGCCTGACCGATGGCCGCGGACGAACCGTGAGCTTTGCCGAAACCATCATCATCCTGACCTCGAACCTCGGCTCAGACCTCCAGAATCTCAGAAAGCCGATCGGCTTTGATGATGCCCCAGACGAACAAGACGACCGCTCGTGGCTCGAAAAACACATCCTCGAGCAAGCGGAAAAACGTCTTCCGCCCGAGCTTTGGGGCCGAATCGAAGAACGGCTGGTCTACACCCCCCTGACGAGACAAGAAATCCGAGAGATCGCCAAGCTTCTCGCCTCTGATTCAAGCAGTCGGCTTTCCAAGGAGCGCGGCATCGCCTACGAGCTCGATGATGACGCCATCGACTATCTGGTAGACCAGGGGGGGTTCAACCTTCGACTGGGTGCCAGACCCATGCGCCACACCCTCGCTCGCATTGTCGAAGCACCGATCGCGGCCCGCATTCTCGAGGGCCGGCTCCACGCAGACGAACGCGTCATTGTGTCCAAAAGCAGTCACGGTGGTCTGACGTTCTTGGTGGGCGAAGAGCGAACCTCGTTGAGCCAACGCCCCGCGATGTAGAAAGTGATTGGCCACCAAGAAGAGTGTGCGCGCAAAGGAGCCATCTGCCAACCGAGCAAACACTTCACCGACGGAACCCGACGGCTTGAGCGGCGTGACAATTCGACCCGCGGCATCGAATGCTGTAAAATCCGAAACGCTTTCGCTTCAAAGGGGCACTCCGCCGAGCTTTGAGAGTCAAAGCACTTGCCAACCACTCGGCCAAACTGCTCTACACCGCGTAGAGGAGGGCAGAACATGGTCTTGTGGCTATTGATTTTGGTTCTTATCGCGGTATCGACCGCTTGTGGGGATGCGACTGTCAGAGTTCAGACCCCGAACAACATTCAGAACCGCGCCGGCACAATCAACAGCTGCCCTCCAGGCGACCCAGCCTGCGCCTGCGCAAAAGGATTCCATGGCGCGAACTGCGACATTGACTGCACCAAGGCCATGCCCTGCAACGGTCATCGCACTCCCACAAGCATAGCGGAGTTGCTCCAGCTGAGGCACTGTTCGTCCATCGACGGTGATTTGCGCATCGATCGATGCGATTTGCCCGAACTCGTGGGACTCGAGTGTGTGACCACCATTGCGGGAGACCTACGGATCACGGACAACAGCTTCACGACTCTTAATGGCCCTAAGAGTCTTGTCAGCATTGGACGAAGCTTGATCATTCGGGACAACGACGCTCTTGCCAACCTCGATGGACTCGAGAGCCTCGCAACGATCGGCGGAGACGTCACCATCCGGAGCAACAAGATCCTCAGCGATATCACAGCACTCGAGAATGCCTCTCTCGCCTCGGACTTTGTGACGATCCAAGACAACGATGCGCTCACAAACCTCAAAGGTCTTGAGAACATCACGACCTCCCACGTCGAATTGCGCATAAGCGCCAACGATCGCCTCACCGACATCACCGCGCTCGAAGGTCTCACGTCTGTGTGGACCCTGGTCATCGAGAACAACGTGGTTCTCACCAGTTTGAAAGGGCTCGATGGCCTCAAATACAGCGAGGAGGGGGTTCTGATCAATGGCAACGCGGCCCTCACCAGCCTCAGCGGACTCGAGAACCTTTCGAACCTCTCCAGCTTCGCATCCGTATCCATCACAGACAACGGCGCGCTGACCAATCTCGAAGGACTCGAGAACATCACCTTCATAGGGAGAGATTTGACCATCACGGGCAACAGGGCGCTCGCCCGCCTCACGGGGCTTGAGGGGCTCCGATCGATCAGGGGAGAACTCACGATCAGGGACAACGCCACGCTTCTCGCATGCGAAGCCGATGCTTTTGCCGATCGACTGAACAAGGAATGTGCTTGTTCTGAAAACGGAGGAACCGGAACGTGCGACACCATATGCGTGTTTGACACGTGCGCCGGACGCGGAAGCTGTAGCGACGCCTCAGGCACCCCAGTCTGTACGTGCGATCCAGGGTGGAACTCAAACGATAACTGCGCTTCCTGTGCCGAAGGCTTTCACGGCCCCGACTGCATCGAGAACACGGCTTGCACCGCTGCGAGCTGCTCCGGGCAAGGAAGCTGTGACGACACGTCGGGGGCGCCCATGTGTACCTGCAACGAAGGATTTTATGGACCAAAATGCGACGTTGTGTGCACCGGGGCTGTCAGCTGCAGTGGCCGTCGCGTCATTCAAAGCGCCGCGGGCCTGATTGAGCTGCGGGCCTGTTCGTCACTCGATGCGGAGCTGCGTGTGAGAAACATTGGCGTCGCGACCCTTGAGGGCGTCGAGTGCCTCACCTTCATCGCCGGACGTCTCACTATTCAGAGCAACGATCGCCTCACGAGCCTCGCAGGCTTCGAAAACCTCACGTCTATCGAGGGAACCTTGACGATCGAACACAACAAAGCCCTCGCAAGCATTTCGGGGCTGGACAACGTCACATCCATCAGAGGGAGCTTGATGGTCGAGAGCAATGAGGCTCTCGCAGGCATTTCGGGATTCAAGAATCTGAGCTCCGTCCGTGGAGAATTGCGCTTCCACAACAACCCCTCACTGACGAATCTTGTGGGCCTAGAAAACCTCACTTCTGTCGGAGGGACATTGAACATTGGAGGGTCCCTGTCGGGAACCCCTGCACTCACCAGCCTTGCGGGACTCGAAAACCTCGCTTCCATCGGAGGTGCATTGTCCGTCTCTCGCACCAATCTCCGCGCGTGCGAAGTGCAGGCTTTCGCAGTTCGACTCAATAAGTCCTGCGGTTGTTCTCAGAACAACGGCGTCGGACCCTGCAACTGAGGCCCGATCTCCCCTTGATTCCATTTGCACACGGGACACCGGAAGGCGATGTTCCCATCGCGTGGGCTAATACGAACGGTGAAACAGTGCTGACAAATCTTGCCAATTTTGTAACCCTCTTTGTCACGATCGAGTTTTCGCGGAGTACGGGTCTGACGTTCTTGGTTGGCGAAGAGCGAACCTCGTTGAGCCAACGACCCGCGACGTAGAAAGGTTCAGTGATTGGCCACCAAGAGGGGCGTGTGCGCAAAAGAGCCATCTGCCAACCGAGCGAACACTTCATCGGCGGAGCCCGAGGGCTTGCCCGGCGTAGCGATTCGACCCGCGGCATCAAATGCTGCAACCGTAAAAAGAGCATCAGGCGGACTTCGTCCAGCAACAAATCGGCCGGTCTGAGACACCACAACCTCAGTCAGTTTATCGCCTTTGGCCGCGTAAAGAACCGTGGCCCATGGAGAGGTTGTTCCCGCGACTTTTCGTTTCCGAGAGCCAAGGGTGATGGTGAGCTGAGGATCGATGGGCTTCGCCTCGCTTTGGCCTTTGGCTACCGTGAGCTGCTGTCCTTTTTGATATTCAACGGCCGCTTCAGTACCTCCGACAAAATTTAAGCGCCCATCCAGCACCGTCACCCGAAGATGTTCCCCATTTGCCCATACCCCGTAGGCCGTTCCCCCGAGGGAAGCCAGAGCACCAGGAATATGGGTTGTCACCGGACGCGTATCGGAGTGAACCAGCATAAGGCCCGAATCAAGCTGAAGACCCGTTCGTTTGCCAGGCGCACCGAAGAGAACGCGTGCGTTATGGCTCAGCACAATGCGTTTGCCTCGGTAAGAAAGCTGCACCCGAGAATAATGGCCAATGGTCCGAAAGCCCATAGGCCGTTCCACAAGCTCCCCCTGCCGCATCGGGGACCATCGGCCGCCAGGAGAAAGATTCTCTACAGAACCCTCCACGGCCTCGATCTGCATCCGGACCGGGGGTTCGTAAAGCGCTCGATCGGACTGCGGCGAAGGGGTGCTCATACTCCGAATCAACGGGCCAAGCGCGTAGCCACCCCCTCCTCCGATGATCGCAGAAACAATGAATCCTGACATGACGTTGCTCGTGCCCACACCCCCATCATAGGCCCTGGGCGAGCGGGCACCAACGGGGCCTCGGTCCGAAAATCACCGACCGGCCCGTGGGCGGAAGCTATCGCCAGGAGACTGCTAATAAACCGGTGGAAGAAGCACGACTTTTCCGTCGCTGACTTTGTAGAAATATGTGCGGTCGTAGGGAAAGTTAGTATCCTCCTGTCGCACAATATCTGCGTCCACGAGTTGCTCTAAAGAATCGGGGTAGCCGCCGTTTTCCAATCGATAAACCTCAACCGCTCGCCTGAGCAAACGCATTTGCCCCTTAGACGAGTGCTCTTGAATCGCGTTCACCCGATACTCGACCTTCTGGTCGTCGGCGCCCCAAAAAAACCAAAAACTCTCAACGACCGCCAAAATCGCAAGGGCGACCACTGTGGCCTGGACCATGACCCGCGCAATAGAAGTGCCCGGCCCAGGGAGCCCGGTGACCGGCGCCTCTTCCTCCTCGAACTCCTCAAAAGGACGTACGATTCTTAAGTAGCCAAGGGAAATCAATCCCGCCAACGTGTGGCAAGCTTCGAACTCTCCAAGGCGACTGCGGTCGATGATCACTTGTACGGTACGTCCTAAGGTGCACAACGAATACACCAAACGCTCTTGTTCACCGATGCCGGCCGCGAGGTCCTGCGACTCTCGGTCTTCATAAGGCTTTGGCGGGAGCTGACGAACCCGCTCAATTTCGAGGTCATAAGATGGAATCTTGCGACGAAGCGTAGGCCATTCGTCCACCATCCGCATGCCGTTCATCACAATGGTCTCAGCGCCAATGGGGGCCACGCCATCAAGAAAGGGCTCCACTGGAGCGACCTCAAACTCATAGGTTCCGTCGTGCCAATCGAACAGCCCGTAAAGCGTCTCCGTCATTTGCAGAGTCGCAAATTCTTTGATCGTTTCGGCGTTTGCGTAGTCAAGCTCAACCAGAACTGCCCCGATGCGCTTGAGAGTACGTCGTTGCTCTTGAAGCGCATGGCGAAGTTGACTCTCAGACAACACGTTTGCGCGAATCATCAAGGTTCCTAAGATTCGCTCCGCCGGATCCTCGGTATGCTCGGCGCGTACGATCGAGCCCTCCTTGAAATAGATACGGACCTCGTCTGTATCGTTTCTAAGAAGCAGCGCACCCGTCTTGGACTGGTGACTGATCAGCTGGAGAATGTCGGCAACGCCGAAATCTCGAATGGTTCCTTTGAGCGCCATGACCTAACGCTCAAAACCCCGTTTGACTGAAAAAAAGCTTAAGACTAAGAGAACCAAAGCGGACAGCGCTGACTTCAATACCGTAGCCGTAGAGTCGATCCAAATTTCCCATGGGTGGGCAATGAAACCATCGGTCCAGTGAATGCCGGAGAATGACAAAAACACCAAAAAGACGATCAACACACCGGACAAAGGCTGCTCAGAAAATACGTCGCCGGCGCCAGCGAAAAAAGATAAGACCCGCTCTATAAACTTGTATCTTCGATGATAGCGCCTAATTTCAACTTCCTTTTCCTCGCGCACCCTGGATTCGACAGCAGAGGTGGAATGAAACACCGATTCACACTGAACGCATATCTGCTCGCGTGTTCGAGGCGCTGGGGACCCGCACTTGACGCACGTCGTTGAAAGCTTGGCCGAGCGCCGAACGAGGAACACCGAAACGAACAAGAACACCAGTGCCATAATGGGCATCGCGAGCGTGGGCACTTTTTTGCCGATGACGCGCCACACCTGGCCCACAATAGCCTTTCGTTTCTCCTCGGGGAGGTCCAAAAGGCGCCGCCACAAGAAGTCGTCGGTGAGTCTTGCGTCCACCAGTTTTCTCTTGGTCGCCGTGCTGTTGCTCTTTTTGTCGTAGCGTTCTGCGATCTCTGCATTGATCCTGCGAGCACCGTCCAGGAGTGTATTCGCCTCTTGAAAATCACCCGCCTCAAGAATAATCGACGCCAGGTTGATCATCGGTTCTGCCAAGCGCTTGGCCCGCACCGCTTGCCGAAACGAAGCCTCCGCTGGCTCCGGTTGCCCCATGAGATACTGGACAACGCCAAGATTGTTTCGAGCAAGGACGTTCCCTCGATCGACCTCAAGGGCACGTTGGTACTGGCTTTCGGCCTTCTTGAGATCACCCCGCATTCGACTCCTAAACGCGAGAATCAGCGCGCTATCGACGAACCGCTTGTCCTTGCGATGGGTTTCGGATTCAAGGCGCTGTTCTTCCTCTTGTGAGAACGCCTCACTCATGACGGTGACCATCGAGTCCGCCACGGTGCCCGGAAAACCCAAAATGGGGGTCGCGAAGTAGATGATCCACGGCGCCCCCGCGAGAATCGCCACCATCAACCCCGAAAGAATCCGTTCCCGCGATGATTGGTATGCAATGGTCACCAGAAGCGCAAACAAGATCAGAACGGCCCAACCCAACTGCAAAACAACCGGAACGAACAACAACACCACCAAAAGCACCAAAGTGTCTCTGCCTTTGACAAAGCTCGGCGCCCGTTCCGCCAAATCGTGAGCCGCATAACGGAAATACTTGAGCGCCTGAATGAGCGCGTAGACCACCATCGTCCCCATCACCGAAAACGCAAGGAACAGAATCAGATTCGCGAGCAATGTCACAACGTTGCGAAAACTGCCTGTCTTCGATTCCAAGAGATCTACGCTGGCGTCAAAAATACGGGCAAACTGGGTCCAATCATGCGACGCATACGCAAGAATTCGCATCCAGTGCGCTGCCTGTAGATCGGGTGATAGCTTCGCGGCTGAATCGGCCAATTGTACAGCGCGAGCAAAGGCACCAGCCTCTTTTGCCTGACGAGCCTCACGGATCAATGCGGCTGAGCCTACGATCACGTTGCGCGCGTTCAATGAAAACCGAATTTCTTCAACAACCGCGAGCTCGTCGTCGGCCGCAGTCTCGTCACCGGAACGCACGTATTCAGCCCGGGCGGCCAATCTTGTGGCTAAGTCTTCTTCACTGGGAAGATCGATGAGGCGACCATCCTTTTCCCGCATGGCCCCAGCGATAGATGTCACCTTCGGCGTCCGTTTTTCCTCTCGAAGTGAGGGAATATCGTCGAGCGGAATCTCTTTGGGGGGCGCCTCTTTAGGCGCCGGAGGCATCGGAATCTCGGTTTCCTCTTCAGGCGCCTGCACCTCTTCGAGCACCTCCTCAGTCGAATCACCCTCGGCGTCTTTATCACCCTCCTCTTTTTTGCCTGCTGCCTTGTTTTGCCCTGAACGATCGGCCGACGTCTCGTCCCCCACGTTCTTTTGGGCATCGCCATCACCCTGTTCGGTTTGCTGCGGATTGGCCTGGGCTATAGCCGTCCCGCTCGAGGCCAATGCCACGAAGAGAAAAAGCGCACACAGACCCCTTCGAGCGTGTGATTTCGGAGCGCGGATTGCTCCCATGCTACGTCCAACGGGTATCAAACCCCTGAATAGACAGCAACTTCACCAAAGACACATTTCCTCCCACGTTGGACACCTTAGCGGACTCAACACACACATCGCCCCCGCCCCATCGCGCCCAGAGCACACTTTGGCCCCTTCGCCCAGATCCGAACCGTCCGAGGCAAAAATGCGAACGACCGCATCAAAAACCAGCTCAAAGCCTCAAGACGCTCACCGACGCCCGCCCCACCGTCCCCAAGCCACATCAAACGTACGAACAGAGCTCGCGGAAGACCCGTGGTCGCGGCGATGCCTGCGGTACAAACGAGGAGGTCACGTAGACGGGGTATACCAGATATGCGCATCCGCGGGGCTGGACACCGACCCCGCACAACAGATCACACCGACGGACGCTTGGCTTCGAGTTAAATGCCAAACGCAACGCGGACACCGAGGCAAACCGTGTCGTCACATGTGACCGCGGTGTGTCACCCGCCACGATTTCCGATAACAGACTGGAAACATAGGTTGTTTTGCATCGCTTGCATCGGGGGGGATCATGTGACGCGGATAACTGTCCGCACACTTCTGTAGTCCTTCGTTATCACCGCGCAATTTTCGATCAGTCAGTTTGGCCCAACTGTTGAATTGGTCCTTCTTCGAACTTCAACCCTCAACCCACAAGGAGACTGATCATGATTCACATTCCCAGAACCATCGGAACACGCGTTAACGACTTGCTTGGAGCAGTCGGTTTACCGGGCGGTTTTATCGGCGCACAAGTTGACGCACTCGCCGGCAACCCGCTTGGCGTCCTGCGCAATCTAAACGACGGGTTCCACGAAGCAGCCCGTGGCCACGGCACAACCAGACGCGGACGCATTCACCACGAGCTTCGAAACTTTGGCCATTGCGGATGTGTACACACCCCTAAGTCTGCGCTCGCTCGCCTCAAGGCTTCGATAGGAAACAACACAAAGAGAATTGATCTCGCACCCGGCGCTGCCGACGGGCCTTTCTCTCGTCTTTTTGACCCCAGGCGAACCGCAGCATCACTCGCCGAGATGGCGCTCAACAACAACCCTGTGCTTCAAGCGGCCTTCGAGAAGGCCATCGGCGGCAAGTTGATCCCCGATGGGCGCGCTGATGGGAAACTGACCATTCGGCGGACTCCATCAAAACCACTTCCGTTCCCAGGCCTGCCCCTCGGACTCAGAAGCGTCGCCGGGCACATCAACGGCGTGCAAAATGCCATCGCCGGTCTCGCCGGCCAGTTGCAAGGGGCACAAAACGGTTCCTCAGGCACGGGTGGCGCATCTTCTGCAGGTGGCGCCAGCGGCGGGGGCAACCTCTCCTTTGAGGACATGCTCTTTCAGCTCATGATGGACCAGATGAAGAAGCTTCAAGCAGACATCGAAGCCAAAGGCGACGAGCTCAAGTCGCTTCAAAACGGAGACAAGAGCCAAGGTTCTGAAGGCGCCGGCGGAAAAGGTGGCGGAAAAGGCGGCGGCGGAAAAGGCGGCGGAAAAGGTGCGGCCGGAAAGGGTGCTGGCGGCGACGCTGCAAAGGCAGGAGGCAGCGAAGGCGCCAAAAGCGAGGAACAAGTCACCAAAGAACTCGAGCAGATCACCAAAAAGTACGAACGATTCTTGACATCGATCGACAACATCATGAGCACGCTCCATAAGACGTCCATGAGCTCGATCCGGAAGATCGGCCAATAAGGCCAAAGGAGATAGAATGTAAGAAGACGAAGGGATGGTTATCGTATGCGTCCCTCGGGTGGAGGGACTCTCTCCCCCTCCGCCCGAGCGGACGCACTACGAGTTAGTCCCCTGACTGCCAGCGCACGTCTCGCAGTCTAAAAGGCCACGATCCCCTGGGTGTTGATCTCGGGCAGATTGCTGACCCGCTGAATCTCTGTCAATCCCGCACCGGTCCCGCCATCTTCAACCCTGTAGACCCCAATTGTTCCGCTCAAGCCGAACAGCTGGTAGAGGTATCGTCCATCGTGACTCGCCCACAGATCAATGAAGCCATCGGAGGTTTCGAACGCTGTCTGGGGGCTGCTATTGTCCGGAGGGTTGCCGGCAGCGGCCACTTCTTCAATCAACTCGACCTGTCCCCGGTCAAACGCAAAGGACGAAATCGTTGCATCCAACGCGTTTGCAACCCAAAAGCTCTTTTTGTTGTCAGAGAACTCGATCCAACACGCGGTTCGGCCACCTTCAGTAGATGATGGCCCAGTCAAAACATCGAGGGCAATAGGGATGAGGGAGCCATCGTCATCGAGGCGCCAGGTCGATACCGACCCCGTCTGAAGCTCGAAAAACGCGGGAGGGGAACCATCCGGTCTGAATTCGCGCGCCTCGGTCACCACCACATAGTGCGCCCCCTCGTCCTCCACGATCTCAAAGCCGATTGCACTTGGTAGATTTCGGTTCTGATCGTTGCCCGGCAGCGTTGAAGACGCCGCGCTTACCGGTTTGCGACTAAGACGCCCGTTGCGTCGGACAGAAAAGACCGTAATCTCATCCTGGTTGCCACTCTCTAACGCCGCAGACCCAGCATTGATCGAGGCGCTGACCAAAAAACGACCGTCCGGAGAAAACTGAATGGCCGATGGGCGATTTCCGAGCCAACGGGTGCTGCGTCGTATCCGTGTCAGTCTTCCGTTTGGACTTAGCCGAAACCCAGTGAGCAAACCCTCCTGGTCCGGCTCACCATTGAACTCGCCATCTGCGTCAATACTCGACACATACACAAGGCCATCGAAGTACGCGATACTGTTTGGGCCGATGCCGCGAACTCTCCGATGGTCTGTAAGTCGCAGTGAAAAATTATTCTGTATACGAAAGACCGATATGGAGTCGCTGCCAGCGTTGACCACCAGCAAGTGCCTTCGGTTATCCGTCATGAGAATCGAATAGGCTGAAATAAGGGGATCGAGCCCCTCACCCCCATCAAAGGCCGCTCCCTGACCGCCGGTAAAAAACTTTCCGATGAGCTCAAGAGTCCCATCACTATTGCGCCCATAGGCAACAACTTTGTTGTCATCGAAGTCGTTTGACATCGCGTACACGGCGCCCACGAAGTCACGTTTGTAACCACGAGCGAACGCCGTCTGGCTGACGATAAGGGTTGCGCAAGCAAACGAAACCTGTTTCCACATGATCATTACTCCTTCTTGTTTATGACTGACACGAACCCTCCCAAAGATTGGCGGGGTCGCATCCATCAAGAGACAATGGAGCTACGCACCTTTATGGTGCTGTTACACGGCACGGCGGACCGCCACACGAGTGTGATATTCACAACACTCTCGCCGACTACACAAACAAACAGGACTCCACAGACGAAAGGGTCCGACCTTTACAAAATCAAGTCCGCATACGGCAACGTGTAGCGATACCTTGGCTCACTCGCATTGCATCCGAACGAGAGCCCCTTCGTTGCTTTGAGCCGAGCTCCGCGGGTGAGCCTACTGACGGTGTCCAGCGAAGTCTTTGGGGCGACACGTAACATCCACTTTTGTCGCGGGTATGGTTATGGGAGGATCGGCTTGCGTGCTAGGCCGCCGGGGGAGCCAGAATTCTCGCATCAATATCAACCGCGACAGTACGTGGCGATTTCGAAGCGTGTCGCATCCGGGGGACTTCAGGTCGGCGCTCTTCCGCCTCACGATACGCCTGCCACCAGACTTGTGCCTCAGTTCTGGTCCAATCCCTCACGGAGCCACAGCGACTGAGTTTGGCTTCAAAATCCCGCGCATCGGTGGGCCGATCGGACGGAGATTTTTCGAGGCATTGAAGCAGAACCTCCTCGAGATCGTTTGGGATCGAGGTCTCAATCCGTTCCGAAGGGGGCAAAGGTTTGGTGTGCAGATGATGGCCACATACTTCGACGACCGACTCACCCGCAAAAACGTTTTCGCCGGTAAGAAGAAAATAGCCCACGGCCCCAAGTGCGTACAAGTCGCTCCGACCGTCAGCCGTATCGGGTGCAGTGATCGACTCCGGGGAAAGGTACAGCGGTGTACCCGTAATCACATTCATGTTGGTCAGATTGATGTCGTCCGATTGATCAAGTTCCTTCACGAGCCCAAAATCCAAAACCTTCACAAAATCGGGCTCACCGCCGCGCTCACAAAGAAAGATGTTGGCCGGCTTGATGTCGCGGTGGATCAACCCCAGCCCGTGGGCTTCGGCCAAAGCTCCAGCGACTTGCCTCAGGATATAGATGACCCGGGCCGGCGACTGCGGGCCGTCTCTTTGTACAAGCTCTTCAAGGTTCACGCCGTCTAAGAACTCCATGGCATAGTAGAAAATACCATCCGGGGTCCGACCGTAGTCGTAGACTGAAATCGTGTGGGCGTGGGTCAACATACTGGTCAGCTGGACTTCACGTTCGAAGCGCCGAAGCTGACTGTCGGAGAGTCCATCGCCTTCGAGCAGTTTAAGCGCGGTGGGGCGGCGCAACATCGCGTGACTCGCTCGGTAGACCTTGCCCATCCCGCCCTCTCCGATCTTATCCTGAAGCGTATACTGTCCGAGCTGTCTTGCTTCCCTGACCTTTTCGTGGAGTCCGTAGACAACCTTCGAGGCCACCGTCACGATCGTGATGATCGTCCCCACCCAGAGGGACTTGAACAGAATGATGGTAAACATCTGCTCAGGTGTGGGTGCCACAAGCGGCTGCCCAAATCCTTGAACGTCCTTGGCCATCAACCCCAGCCAAACCGTGAACGGGTACGGGGCCAGCGCCAGCGAAGTCAACATGAGGGACCGTACTGGCGAGCTGGGAACGACGATAGCTCGCGTCACGGTCACCGCGAAAAGGGCGAGGAGCACACTCGTGAGGGCCTGCAAATCCTCCACTGCCTTGCCCATCACGATAAATCCAAAACAGGTCAGCAAGAGACAGCTTCCGTCGAGGACACTCAGTGTCGGCCCAGTATAGATTGTGCGTCGCCGAGCGATGAGCCAAGTGCCCAGCATCACCGCCGTAGAAGCCGCATGCCACGCACGACCACCCGACCAGAGAAACGCGTTCAGCTCCGTGCAGGACAAAAAGCCCTCCGTCAGGTAGAAAACCGTCGACAGCAGGCCGGCAACCTTGGCGAACAGCGCAATGCGGTCTTGGAGAAAACGCAGGGCCTCCGGGGACTGCTCGGAAACACTTCCCAGCCGTACAGGGGCGTTGGTGGGTGTGACCGCGGAGGTCATCCTATGGTCATAGGGACCACGGCGGGAGGCTGTCTACGTAGATCCCGCAAAAAGCGATGGTTTGAGCGATTCAGCCCCTGAACGAAGCACTGAACAGCACTTGACTCGGGGAACGCCCTCACGGCTCTTGCTTAAAGCTGCGTCCCGGTTGTCCTCCCAGGCATTCTCGGGGATTTCGAGTAGAACCGAACCAAGGCCTCTTTTGAGATGACAAGCAACTCCAAAGAACCAAGCGCCGGACGCCTGACCCCCGAGAGCGCAGCGATCCTGACCGCCGGACTCATGATCGCCCAATTCGTCGGCGCCAAAGCAACCCGAGACACGCTTTTCTTATCCGCCTTCCCCGCATCCCAGATTCCGACCGTCACCATAGCCGCTGCCGTCCTGTCCATCGGCGCCGCGCTATGGATCACTCGATGGATCCGGAAAAAAGGACCCACCCGCACCGCTCCGTTGCTCTTCCTCATCACGGCGGCCTTTTTTTTGGCCGAGTGGTTTCTTGCCTCTCGTTCGCCTAAGCTCACCGGCGCGATCGTGTACCTCCACGTCGCGGGACTAAGCTCTATTCCCGTCAGTTGTTTCTGGTCCGCGGTCAACGAGACCTTCGATCCACACTCCGCCAAAAAAATCGTAGGCCGCATCACAGCCGGCGCAGCTCTTGGCGGGCTTGCCGGCGGAGTCCTCATCGAGCGACTCGGTCGTTCCTTGGGCGTATCTCAGACTCTCCTCTTGCTGTCCGGGCTAAGTGTCTGCGCGGCCTTTGTGGTCCACAGCTTGGGTTCGTTGCCTGCCGCCGCGGGCAGCGGATCCAAAACACCTGACCAAGCCAAGACGTCCGCAATGAGGCAACCCTACCTTCGAAACATTGCGCTACTCGTTTTGCTCAGCGCTCTGGTCTCCGCGGTAGCCGACTTCCTCGTTAAGGCAGAAGCTTCGACGCACCTGAACTCCGAGCAAAAACTCATTTCATTTTTTGCCTACTTCTACACGGGTGGAAGTGTCCTCGTTTTCATCGTCCAAGCCTTACTTACCCGCCGACTGCTCGAGTGGAAACAAGCGGGGCTTGCCGGGACCCTTGCCGCCCTGCCATCCCTGCTTGCAATCGGAGGTAGCTTGAGTATGTTCGCACCTCATTTTTATGCCATCGCGCTATTGGGCCTGCTGGAGTCTGTCCTGTCGAGCTCACTGTTTCGATCCGGTTATGAGCTCTTATACACGCCGATCCAACCTGAAACGAAGCGAGAGGCCAAAACGGTCATCGATGTCGGTGCCGATCGAGTCGGCAAGATTTTCGCAAGTGGTCTCATTTTGGTGGCGCTCAGCTTGGTTGCGAAAAACGCACATACCATACTCTTGGCGGTGATCGTCGCCTCAAGCCTTTTGGCCCTCTTGCTCTGCCTCAGGCTAAGGGTTGGATACATTGAAGAACTTGCGTCGAGCCTTCGTGCCGGCGTGGTCAGGCTCACGGCGCAAGACATCATTGATGCGACCACCAGAAGGACTGTAGCCGATACCCAGATCGCAATTGATCGCAGTCAGCTGCTCGCTGAGATTCAAAAGCTTCGTGGAGCGGACGCCGAGACACGTCCTGACATCGCGCGTTCAGAAGGCTCCAAACCCACCCCGACGATACCCGCCAAGGCAGAGCTCCAAGCGCTTCTTTCGGCAAATTCATCCGAACTTCGGCAGCTGCTCTCAAAACACCGAGACAACACATCCCTCACGGCTTTGGTCATCCCTCTGACCAACGTGCCCGATGTTTCTCAGAGCGCGATGCGGTTTCTGCGAAGGGTTGCGCCCCGAATTTCCGGGCACCTCACCGACTTTCTCCTAGACTCATCACAGCCAACAGGCCTTCGTCGACGTATGGCTTGGACCTTGGCCTCGTGCCCGAGCTCACGGTCCGCTCTGGGGCTAACCGAGGCCATGCGTGATACGTGTTTCGAAATTCGCTATCATGCCACCCGGTCTCTCTTTCAGATCGTTGCGCTCAAGCCCCATCTCGCCCCACGCCTTGAGACGGTCATGGATCAAGCGTACATGGAGACTCAGGTCCCCAGCGAAGTTTGGCGAACACGGCAAGTCGAAGAGAACGAGCCCTACCGGCCGTCCAAAACCGCGCCCCCTGAATTGGCCAGCCGTAGCCTTCAGCATGTACTCACGATCCTGAGCCTACGGCTTGAGCCCGAACCTCTCGAGCTGTCCTTCCGTGCCCTAGAGGGCACCGATCCCATGCTTCGCGGCACCGCTCGGGAGTACCTTGAAAACGTTCTCCCAAACCGTGTCTACGAAGCCCTTTCCCGGCAAATCGGTGCTCACCACGCCCCCCCGAGCCCAAGAAAAAGGGAGAGCCAACAGCTCATCAACGAACTGCTCAAGTCAAAGCAATCCCCAAAGCTCGACTAAACCCACTTCCCTCCGCTCACCCACACGACGCAAGCGTGTGCAGATCTATGCAGGTGAGCCCACGACCGGCCACGTTGACCTGTTCGATGGGGTTACCAAAGCGAGGGTCTGCACGTTGGTGGACTTTTTGCCCCAGGGCGTTTTGGGTCCACATCATAAAACGGCCTCGTTTGTCGTATGCCATCGTGGTTTCGCGCGCCGGTGACCGGGCGACACCCACCACCTCTTCGGGACTCACAACTGTGTCTTCGGGGCCTTGCACGGTCGTGCGGGTCCGATGCCCGAAGCGATCGTAGGCGTACCGCTTGATAAGACTGAGTGGCTTGCTCAGAGGTTCATAGGTGATGGACGTGGAAATCAATCCATCCGAAAAGCGGCCCACCCGGTGGGGCCGGCCTCGGCTGAACCAGGTGCGTGGCGTCTGGCCGGGGCGGCGGTAGAGCAAGTCAGAAAAGCCCGTGCCACGCATGTCGACAAAACGGACGCCCAAGTCTTGTCCCTTTTTGGAGGCCACCGGTACCGGGGGCAGCCAGCTTTCAGTCAACTTGTTGCTCCAACCGTGACCGGTATTCAAAAACACGCCGCGACCGGTGTCTTCACGATCACATAGCAAATCGACCAAACCATTCCCATCGAGATCAATAAACCGCGTACCCGCATCGATACTCGTGAAAAAACGATGGCCATCGCCGTCACGATACTTGGTGGCCCCTACCGGAACCGGTGGGGTGTACTCGGGTGCCTCCACCCAGCCGTCCCCAGTGTTTAAGTAGGCTGCCCACTCCTTCTTAGGGCCCTGCTGACGATACTTGCGATCGAAGCCTTCCAGGGCGACCAATTGGTCCAAAAGCCCGTCCCCGTTGATATCGACCAAGGCGACGCCTTCGTTGTGGCTGATAAATCGATAGGTCGAGGGCATCCATTCGGTGCTGTAAACGAAGTTCTTGGGAGGGACCAGGTGACTTGGCCCCACTTCCCAGCCGTCCCCGGTGTTGAGGAAGACCTCTCGACGCACCAATTCTTCGTTGTCAAACCAGCCCCCCTCGATGCCACAATCATACGGACAATCATCCACAACCCATTTTCCCCGACGGGCAATGATGGCCGCACGAACCCAGTCGGGACGACCGTCGCCGTTGACATCGAAAAAGCGAACCCCCTCGTCGAAAACCTGCGTGTGGTACTCATCCAGGCGGGTGATGGGGCGGTCGGTGAGGGACATAAAACGAGAGTAGCCCTCGTGGTACACCCAGCCGTTTTCAGTGTTGAGATACGCACCGCCGAGGGTCGGCCCATGGGGCTCGCCCGGTTGGATGTCTTTGGCCTCCGCCAGTTCACCGGTGGCGCGGTCGAAATAGCGCCCGCCTCGGACATCCAAAGCGCCCTTGAAGCCGGTCTTGTAGGGATCACCACCTGCTCTATCGTTTCTTACACTCACGACCAAGTCGAGTCGGCCGTCGCCGTTCAAGTCGACAAAACGAGGCCCGACATCACCCGGGCCCTGACGGAAGGTGTTGCCGTGGACTTCGCTGAAAAAGTGAAATCGGTCTCGGGCGTGGTCGTTGTTGAGGCCGATGTCATGTTCGAGGCCTCTGAATCCTGAATACACCGGAAGCGCGTGCTGCGGTGCGCCCTCCCACCCCAACGCCGTGTTTTGAAGGGCCAGATTGTTCACCGTCCGCTGAATGCGAAAGTCGTGTTTGCCCCGCACCCAGCCCTCGTGAATGTGGGCAAGAAAGTCAGGGCGGCCGTCGACAGTCACATCCACCAACTTGGCCCCCGTCGGACCGTAGGTGGTCCCGCTGAGGGGCCAAGGCGGCGTCCATTCGGGCGCCGACACCCAACCGTTGCGCGTTCCAAGGAACGCCCCCTTGTCCGCAGTGCCTTCAAGACCCGACGACCACAGGATATCCATACGGCCGTCCCCGTTGACATCCAGGATCTCGACGCCTCGGTTGTTGCCCTTTTCGTCTACAAAATCGACCGGAGCCCGCCAAACGGAGGAGTCCACGTCGTCACCCACCGCTTCAACCCAACCCGGAGTAGGTTCCTGCCAATCAAGACGGAGCGGACGAAAGGCCTCCCCGTCTGCGTTAACCAAAAGAACACTGGTGAGGCGAGACATCAAAACGGAGTACGGCGTTGCATCATACGGAGGCTCGTCGTATCGAAGACGGTAGTTCAGCACCGGGACCGCATCCAGGGTGTCATCCATAGGCTGCGCGTAGGTCACAATGTGACGAAGGCGAACCAGGCTTCGGCTTTCGGAGCCGGCCGTATAGGCCGTGTGAACGTCAGGCCGAGCCTCGTATCCAAACTCGACGCGGTTGTACGCGGCGGTCGGTATTTCACCTGACGCGTCATTGCCGCCGTATTCGACGCGGGTCGGATAATGCACGCCTGGGGCTTCGTGATAGTGGACCGTCAGATGGTTCCCAAAACGATCCCGGATGCGGTTCAGAGCCCACCTCGCCACCGACGCCTTGCCGTTCGCTTCCACGCGAGCGTCCTCGGTCACCCCAAACTCCAGCGTCTTCTCGTCCGCCGTATGAACTGTAAACCAAGCCGGTCCGTTGCCCGCTTTGCCATGCGCGATGACCCGCTGAAAGGATTCGAGCTCCGTACGGTATTCGGTGCCCGGTTCTCCGTAGACACCGTCGCCCACCAACACCAAACGCTGGCCACCCAGGCAAAAGCGATCATCTTTGTCGAAATGCACGCGCTTGGTAAATCCGTCGTGGACAACAGTCGCCCCACAGCGATCCACGGAGGCCAAGCCCGCCAAGGACCACCCCAAACCCATCAAGCCATTGCCACCGTCACTTTGGTAACGAAGGGCCAGCTCCGGCACGAGTCCTCCCGTGCCCGGGGGCACCGTGATCGGCACCGTCAGCTCAAGCTGGCCCCCGGCCGTGATCTTTTGATCGATGCCGATGGCGCCCGGGACGGTTTTCAGGGGCGCGCGGTCAAAACCAAAGTCTTCTAAGAAATTGGATGAGGGCACCGCCACCGCGTCCGTCACAAAATCATCGGGGCTGGCAAAGTGTTCGGGGTGGGTCGCCGGGTCGAGATGGCCGGAGCCCGCAGTGCCACCTGAATCGGGTGACGCTAGGTCGTCCGTGGACTCAAAGGCCTCGGCCTCACCCATCTCGATGCCAATCAGGTACGAATCCAAACTTCCAGGGCGTTCCTGATAACGGAGTTTGTAAAGATAGGACTCCACCGACACTTGGGCCAGACGGGATCGAATCTGACCGAGGGGCGCTCCCCCGGTGGAGTAGATGGCGGTGTCAGGCCGGTCTTCCCATTCGAACGCAACCATGGGCTGCTCATCGTAATGAATTTCTTCGGGATAGCAGTGAGCATTGCCGTCGCAGGTGTAGTCATAGTCCAGTCGATGCCCCGAAGGTTTGCGTACTTCAGTCATGTGCCAACGAAAGGGCGTCGGCTCTTTTTCACAAGACAGCGGACACACCTCGTCGGGCGTGAAGGTCAATGCGACCTTCTTGGTGTCGCTGTGAAAAATCAGCTGATTGTCGACCACTTCCACACGCACAACAGGATCTGGGTAACTCCGATACTCGCCGGCCCGCTTGAATGAGCCACCTCCCGAGACCAGAGCACCCCGAAACAAGAGGCTCTTTCCAAGGATGGATGTAACCGCATTCCCCTGACCTTGAATCGAGCTGATCTGAGGCACTTGGGCATTCACGACCGCCTCTACCGCCGCCGCTTCGTGCGTGCTCCGCTTTGGAGCTTGGCTGGCAAGCCACCAACAAAGCCCCTACGATGGCCCCCGGGCACCCGGTCGGTAAACCGAACCACCCGTTTTTTTGTTCATGGTGCCGATTTCGGAAGGTTGTGTCACCCAAACCGGCGGAACGCTGCGTCACAGCTCCTGTGTCGTTCATATGGCAAGCGCCTCCTCGCGCTCTTCAGATATGTCGCAATATGTCTATCAAAGCTGTCCATAACAGGCAAGGGAAATGCCCATTGGTGTCTTTCTCCGTGCACGCCGTCATCGACCCCGTAAAGAGCCTTTGCCACTCACGGATGAGCTGTGGGTCCCGAAGCAGGGGTTGCAACCGCATCGTCAAAACTGAGTTCGCGACTCGCAAAGGCTTCGAGCTGGGCGTAGGTCTTCCGGTAGTCAGGGCTTAGGCGATAAGCCAGCAGCTCGGAAAAGACGCCCCATCTGCGGAGCATTCTTAGTCGCGCGTTGGGCGTGTCGAGCACTTCGACCGCCTTTCTTGGGTCGAGGCGTCTCAGAGCCATGACCGCCGGAGTCAGGCCACCGGAAACGAGCATGGCCACCCGATCGGCGGTACGCCGAACCGCACGAACCCAAGTATCGAACCCCACGGACAGATCGGGGCCCAACTCTTTCAGCAAGGCACTGCCCTCGAGACGATCGGACTCAGACAGGGATTCACGAATGGAGGAGACCTCGAGATCGCCGGAGCTGGGCCCGTTCGCAGAATGCTCCGCGTCAAAACTGGATGCGATCGTTCTGAGCAGCTCCCCCCTTCGGGCGCGCGGACAGGCTTCGACCAAAAGTTGCCCGAAATGCAGCCGTACAACGGCACGTACCACGTGAAACCACAACGTCGCGTGAGGCGCTTCTTCAACCAAGCCCGCCCCCAAACAAACCGTCGGCGGCGCCCCGGGCACGAGCCTGAGGGTCGCACCCGCCACCGAGTCAACAACCATCGAAAACGGACCATCATGGAGACCCACGGCAGCTTGATACAGCGGCAGCACCCGCCGATGACTGTCGTTCCAAGACTGGGGTCGGGGGAGTACCCCCTCTCGCGCCTCCAGCATGGCGGCCACGGGTCGCGCAACAAGAAACATGAGCCGGCCAAAGGCGCTCCCTAAAGCAGGATCCACCAAAGATGACCACACTGGTGACGACAGCGGTGGTAAGGCTCCAATGAGAGGCGCAATGCTTGAAGTTCTTCCCTGTGCAATAAACTCGTTGATCGAACGTAAATCCTCTGCGTCAGGGTGTTCAAACACACGTGCAAAAACCCGAGGCTGAAGCGTCTCCGCATCGGCCGTCCGATCGTCGAGAATGGAACGATAGACGGACTTCGCCAAATCCAAGTCACTGCCGATCAAGTCTGCTTTCACCAACTTGCGCACGATCTCTTTATCGTCAGGCCGCAACACGCAAAGTCGCTTGAGAGAACGAACAAGGGCTTTGTTATACACAAAACCATCCCCCAAAGCTCTCAACGCTCTCCGAACACCGTGCCAAACCTGAGCCGACTGGAACTTCTTTTGGTCGAATAGAGAATCAGGCACCGGGTCTTGAACACCATCATCGGGAAGAACCACGCTCGAAAGACCTTCGTAAAATACCCCAAGACCACCGTCCCCCAGATCCCTTTTCAGCTCACTAAACGTCCGCTCTGGAAGCTCTGAACCCAAAAGAATAAAAACATCGCGAAAACGGCGCATTTGGAAACATGCGCGCGCAAGCGTAATACGCTGAGCACCAGACATACTGCCAATATTCTGGAATCCTCCCGCCAGATCCGCGACGCGCACAATGCCGGGCCCATCGTTTGTGACACGATAACATTCGACCAAACGGCGCATCACGGACATGTCTTTTCGTGCATAGTCCTCCAACGATCGCCCAAGTCGACGAGCCCTTCGAAAATCCCCGGCGCACAGCGCCGCATCGAGCGCACGTGACAACAAACGAACCCGCTCGCCACCAGACGCGGTGTCCACAAGAACCTCCAACGCCGAAGCACCACTTCGAGAAGACGGGGACGCCTGGGCGAAAGCCTCCCACAGTGGTCGCGCGGCTTGAGCCTCCGCGCCCAATTCTAAACCCGTCCGAAGATGGCCCTCGACGGTGTGGGGGTCGCCCCTGCTCAACGCCACGCGCGCTCGCTGAACTTCAGCCGTCAAGCAGTCTTCCGCTTCCATCGTCGGATGAAAACTTCCGCTGCGCGTCGGCAAAACCCCTTCGTCGTGGTGACTCACGCCCACAAATTGGTATTCGTTTAGGCCCAACGCTTGCGGATGCCCAATATGAAAATCCTCCATCGCACGAAGCGAAGCGGGCGAGCCTGGATCTCGTTTGAGAGCCCGAGCAAGCCGGGCCACCATAGCGCTGGAGTCGCCGTGTTCTTCGGCGACGCGTGCCCCGAAAAGTTCAAAATCCGGAATCGGCCACCCTGGCCCCCCCAAAACTTCGAGCTGAGCAAGCAACTTTGTCGCGCGCTCCGTGTCTTGACGACTAAAAGCCAACTCAGCCCCGAGCGCAAGCGCCCCCACATTGTCTTCATTGGCTTGCAATGAGTCCGACAACATCGCGTCCAACTCCAATACGCGCGGTTCATTTTGTTCGTCGTCGGCGGCACCACCAAGTTTCATCCAGATTTCTTGGGCTTCATCCGAGAGACGTCGGGACTCCGCGAGCGCCCGCCCAACGGCTTGTGGCCCCTGTTCCTTCGCAATTTTGGCAAGCGCGTGGTCGGACTCATCCTCCATAAACCGAGAGCAAAGATTCGCAAGCAACTCGTTGTCGCCTAGCGCATGGGCCAAATGTACCCATTCGAGAAAAAATGCGCGCCGGGCGCCATCTTCGTCGAGCCGTTCCGCTATTTCGACACCCTGTTCCGCATGGGCCCTGGCATGATCAAAGTCGCCCATTGCCATTGCCCGGTCGAGCAAATTCCGGCGAATACCCAAGTCTTCCGGGACCAAACGTAAGGCCGCCTCCAGTGCAGCAAAGGCACCCCTTTGGTCCCCCAAACGACTCCACCTCAAATCTGCGGCTCGGGACAGCATCGCAGCACCGGCCGCTCCACCGAGCTTAGCGCCAACTCGAACGCTGAGGGTCACTGCAGCCTGCCACGTTTCACTTTTCAAATAGAGGCGCAATGCCCACTCAACCAAAGACCGATGAGGCGCCTTGCCGGCCAATAATGACTCCTCAATGGCCTCTTCCAAGCAACGGATTGCGTTTGAAGTATCCCCTGATCGCTCATAAAGTACGGCACGCCCCAAACGCAGATCGCGCTTCGTGGCTACAGACGTTCCAAATGATTCTAACGATTCGAGGCTTAGGAGCAGAATCGCATCATCGCCTACACGCGCAGCACAATCTGCAACCGCACGCGCAACAGTCAGACTGCTGGGCATAATGGACTTCGCTTGAAGCGCAAGTTCCAATGCTTTTTCGGGTTGCGACAAGCGATCCAAGAACAAACGAGCCAGCACCATAAGGGCTTGGACGCGGTCCTGGCCTTCAATTCCTGTATTGCTCAGCGCGTGACTCAGTACAGCCCCGAGATCTTTCCATTGCTGCGCCTCACAGAGTAGGGCCATAAGCTTCTTAGAAAGCGCCAAATCGGTGGGGTGAGCCTGATGAGCCGCCAAAAGGCACACAAGAACTTCTCTCGGCTCCTCCAACTCTTTCCAGATCTGGGCCGCCCCCATCAACGTCCTTGCTCTAACTCGAGGATCCGTCTGGCGAACCGCACGTTCTGCCAAGAGACGAGCAAGGTCCGGTGTGGCGCCACCCGCTTCAATAATAACGGACCTAAGCCCCTGGGTGCTGGCACCCATTTGACCGGCAAGCTTAATCGTACTCAGTGCCTTTGGGTGCTCTGTGTTCAGCCGATAGGCCTCCGCAAGGGTGATGAGGATCCGTCCTTGGGCGCTGGGAGCAACCGATAGAGCCAAACTCCACTCTTCTAGGAGCTTTTTTAAAAGCTCAATAGCCTCTTCCGTACGTTTTGATGCCACAAGCACATCCCCGAGCAGGATTTTGGCTTCGAGAGAATCTTCCTCTGAAAGAGGATCGTATGAGTCGGCGTTCAGGACCGCACGCAATGTGCGTTCGGCCCCAACCAAGTTGCCCAAAGCACGTTCACGCTGCGCCAAACAAAGCCCCGAAACCCCATAGGCCCCCGAGGAGCGGCCATTGCCGTAGAGCTCGAGCGCCTCGTTCCGCAGCTGCACACTTCCCAACTCTTCTGCCAATCTCGTCGCATCTAGAAGAGGGTGATCACAGTGCCCCTCAGCCCGCGCATCCACTTCGAAACCAAAGGGGCCGTCCAGATGGCTGGCTTTGGCCATACCCAAAGCCTCAGCAAGAGCTTGCTCGGGGATATTTGAATCGCGGGAGCGATCAAGAAGAATCTGCGCAGCGGAAAGCTGGTACAGCACCGCCTGCTCGGCATCGCTCCGACTTGCGATTGAAGCAAGCAAGGATGCCAGCTCTGACCATCGTCCATGCCTTGTGAGCACATCGACAAGCCTGAGTTCAGCAAGGCCAGACCCCGCCCCTTCGTCCATCAACGTTCTGAGCAAATCGACCGTTTGGTCCACCGCACCCACCCGCTCCAGCACTTGAGCGCGTAAAAGGTTGATAGGCAACGTGTCTGCCGACTCCGTATCGGTATCTTCAAGTATTTGCGCTGCAAATTCAGCGGCTTCGTCCAGGGCCCCGGCACGCACCATTGCACGGACAGCCTCCACGCCTCGTTCGATGCTCGGCGTGGCTTGGTAACCCTCTTTGAGGTATGCCGCCGCGCGTGTGTCATCTCGAAGATGTTCTTCAGCCACTGAAGCTTGACGGGCACGCTTCGCCGCCAAAGCATCCCCTTCGAGCTTCTCGGCCTCTTTGTCAAGCAGGGCCTCAAGCTCGTTCCAGTGTCCCCGCCGCTCAAGCAACCGATGAAGGCGATCCCTTAGCCTCGCATCGTCGGGGCAAAGATGGAGGGCGCGCCGAAGAGCAGCCTCAGAACGTCCGAGATCTCCAAGCTCTTCCGCCGCAAGCTCAGCAGCCTCACCAAGCATGGAACTCTGCCGATCAACAGCACCGCTTTCTTCAGCCGCTTCCTCCAAGAGCGTCACCAAGGTGGGATAATCCGCCTCCTCGCGCGCAATCCGAAGCAGCGCCTGCCGTGCATCGGTGGCATGCTCCCCACCGCCAATTTCACTGGCTACGGATTGCCACAAGGAGCGCGCCGTCTCTCCCTGCCCAGACTCTTCGGCCCATTTTGCCGCTTCGGCCCGAAGACGCCGGGCGGCCGGGCCACTTCCCAATCGGTCGGCGACCATGAGGAGGCGACGCACCGCACGATCCGGTCCAAGTTCTACCGCGTCTTTTTTAAGACGCTCGACCAAAGGATCATCCGGTCCTGCGTCCCTTCGAATTCCCTGGTCAATCACGGTAGCCGCCTCTTCACGCCGTCCCAGCTGCTGAAAGACGTCGGCCAGCTTCAGTCTCATTTTGGCTGAAGCACGCTCACTATCTTGACCGATGACCTGCGTGAGGATGGCCGCCATAGCCCCACCCCCATCTTCGAGACTTTCTAAGAACGTGCATGCCTCCTCAGCAATCTTCTCGCTCGCTGCCCCTCCCTTGGGTGCCAGCTGGACCGCACGCTCGGCCAAAAGTGCTGCTTTTTGACCATTTTGAGCATCATGGGCCAAACGGGCCGCACGAAGCATTCGTTGCGCACGTGTCAGACGATCTTCTGAGTCTCCCCGTTCAGCCCACGACTCCAAGCGACTGATAACGGTTTGCGGTTCGCCTGACCTTTCGGCCATGCGGACCAGCGCTTCATGGGCAGCGCGGGAGCCTGGCTCAATGTCCAGTGACCTCTCTAGGGCATACTCGGCCCCACGATGGTCACCAAGCCAAGTTCTGAGCTCCGCAAGACCAATCCAGGCAGCCGCAGAACCGTCGGCTTCTGCCACAACGGCTGCATGTTGCTCGGCGTGAGCCCAATCGCCCGCTTGCTCGTACAACTCGCGGAGCCGCCGCCTGAGAAGAATCGCCGCATCAGCATCGTTTCGCTGCATCGCCAAGACCAAAGACGATTCAAGTGGAAGAGCGACCAGTAGCTCGTCTCGGCCCAGAGCCTCGCGAACCGTTGCGAGCTCCAAGAGCCATCGATCCTGCCTGGGCAAAAAGGAGTCTTTGGCTTCGGTTGTGAGAAGGACAAGAGCCTCTTCTCGCAGGCGCTGCTCCGACTTTCTTGAAATATGAGTGCCGTGCGCAAGAAGCTCATCAACCAGAATCCTTGCCGCTTCAATCCGGTGCTCCAATGAAAGTTCATCCACGCTCAACAAGGGTTCAACAAGCCGCCGCGCTTCCGTACGGCGGTCGTGTTCTACAAGCAGGCCCGCGCACTCGAGAGCCAGTTGCGCCCGGCCATCCGCATCGGACGCATACAAAAAGGCCTCGGCCAACGCAGGCATCAATGCCTCTACATCACCACGGTCCCGATAGAGCGAAACAATCACGGCTCGAATCTGTTCCTGGCCTGTGGGATTCTCTAGTTCATCCCATATGCTCTTGGCCAAATGGGCTTGCTCAAAACGCCGGACCCAATCTTCATCTTTCGGGACAGACGACCTCAAAATTTGGGCTGCAACCTGCAATGCTTCCGCCCGCGTTTCTAGTCGGGCATCAAAAAGAGTTGATACCGCCTCATAAGCCAGCTCAGGAGAATCGTCGCGCGCTTCTCGGGCGCGCGAAAGCAACGCCTGAGAGCCCAAGGCCTCAACCAAATCGTAAAACTTCTTGGCAGCCCAATAGTACCTCGCCAGTTCGTCTTGAGCACGAGGATGCTCCGGAAAAGACTCTAGAGCTGCTTTGAGGTAGGCTTCCTTTTTTGATGCGTCCTTAGGGCTTCGGCACAGCGCCGAAATTTGGACCAATGTGTCCGCCCGCGACTCGCCCTTTCGCCTCTCTGCAAGGACCGCAAGAGCGTCCACCTCCAAAGATACGTTCTCTGATTTGGCAGCATTTTTTGCGATGAGCAGCAGCAAAGATTCATCGATTTCGCCGAGATCGCCCATACGGCCCTGCGCCACCAGCAAATCGCACATTCTTTGCCGCGCCCCTTGGTCTCGCGGGTTGATGCCAAGGGCTCTTCTGTACATTCGCTCCGCTTCTTCGATTTCGTCGGTCTGAAGATAAAGCTCCGCAACTTCACCGTACAAAGCCGACCGTTCTTCCCGCGATGCGTCGATACCGCCCAAGGAGTCCGCCAACGCCACCAGAGCACGCCGCAAGCTCGGAATCAAATCAGCGGCCCGCAGCTGCGTTATGGTTTCGCGCAGGACCTCTTGCCCCAAAGTCCGGGCCATCTCTTTGTACCGCTCGTCAGCAGCAAGAACAGCGGCAAGACCTTGCCGGGCCGGGCGGCTGCCTGGGTTAGCCACCAAAGCCTGCGTATAGAGTTCTTCGATCGATGGTTGTGCCTGTGGCACTGTCGTTGCCGGATCCTGAATGTAGTCAATCAGCTCTAGGAGCAGTGAGCTTCGTTCGGGCCCCTCGGAAATCTCCGCCAGGGCCCGTAGAACCTCTAGCACCCAGAGGCGTTCTCCACCTCGTTCCGCGCGCTCACGTTCTTCTTCGAGGACCTCCTTGCCGAGGATACGACCCAGTTCCACCAAACGCCACTGCGAAAAGAACAAGGACTTGAGCGTCTCGCTTGCCTCGCCGTGTGAGGGATCAATGGCCAGTGCGGCACGCAGCTCCCGCTCTGCCTGCTCTTCGAGAATTTCTCGAGTGCTCGCGTCGGGGCCGGCCACTTCCGAGCCCATGACCAAAAGCCTGCGCCCCAAACGCAGATGGAGGTCAAGGCGCTCCTCTTCGGTGTCCACATGGCTCAAACGCTGGCGAAGAACGTTAACTTGGGCGGAGAACTCTCCTATTTCCTCAAGGAGAGCATCCAAAAGTTCCAAAGCACGACCTTGCTGCACAGAGGCATACCCCGCGGCCCTTTCCAGCGCTTTGCGCGCCACAACGAGATTGTTCTCGGGAAGCGCTCGGAAACGTTCAGCAACGCGCAGCCACACCGCCCCACGTCGCGATTTCGGGAGCAAAGCGTCCAGCGCCTCAGCCAAACGAAGGAGCCGATCGGACGATGGCTGAGGCTCAAGAAGCATGTTCTCCAAAACACGCTCGACGGCTTCAACGCCAAGCTCTCGACCCATCTCGTGAAACCGTTCTTGGCTCGTGAAGAGTCGTACGAGATTTTCAGCCGCGGGATGGCAGCGGGGATCGCTGGCAAGTGCGGCCCGGTATTCGACCTCAGCCGCGCGAAGTTTCCCGAGTTCGAGCTCCAGGACCTCGCCAAGCTCAACAAGCATGCGCGCCCGCTCATGCACGTCGCTGGTGGCTTCAACCTTGCGACGAAGAACCTCACACAGAGGCTCAAAAAACTTCCCCTGGCGGTAGTGCTTCTGAAGCCTCTCGAGGATTTTCGGCCTGTAGCCGGACCCCGCGCGGTCATCCGCCTCCCTTAAAACACGGGCGCAGTCTTCTGCATCGCCGTTGTCACGGTACAAGTCAGCGAGTTTCAACAGAACCAGCGCCTGGGATTCACCGCCATCGGGAAGACGCGGCCAGAGCGCCTCACCCGCAAGAATACGGCGCTTTTTGGACTCCTGGTTACCAAAACTCTCCCAAAGGTCGATCAAAGCTTGTGGACCTAGATTTTCGGCCAGTTCAGAAAAACGATCCGCGGCGCTGTACAAGGCCGAAAGGGCGCGACGAGAGCGGTCGTACTCGGGACATAGCGCAAGCGCCGCAAGATACTCTCGTTCAGCGGCCTCACCGTCACCCAGCTTCCACTCGAATACCTCGCCTGCACGCGTCCGATATTCCGCCCTCATCTCCGGTTCTGAGGACCTATCCATCACCCGCAAAAGACATCGGGCGTGCTCCGGCCAGTCTTCGTTCGCCTCTGTGAGCGTAATAGACTCCCCCAAAAGCGCCTTGACCAGATCCTCTTTGGCGCCTTCGGAGAGCCGGTCCTTGGTCGAATCTGGACAGGTTTGGTACACCAGAGAAATATCAACCTCGGTCGAATCTTCGATGAGCTTCAAAACCTCGACCAAATTGGCTTGAGCACGAATCGGATCTTTGTTCACCCGCAGGAGGAGATCATAACGCCGGATGAGAATCGCACAGCGTTCCTCAACATTGATTTCGCTTTCCAAAAGCCTCGCCAAAAGACGAAGCTCTTCACTCACACGGCGAAGTTTTTGGGCATAACGCACCGCCAAGCGAAGCGTTCCCGGGGCCACCGGCTTTGACGCCATCGCCTCTTTGACAAGCGCCAGGCCGCGCTCAAGCTGACGCGTCTCGTCCGAATGAGAGGAGCTCTCAGAAATCGATTGAAAAAGGACTTCAGCTGCCTCCGTTTTCAGCCCAGAGGACTCGCCCGTGTCCACCTGGCGCTCAGCCTCCTCGATAAGCGCCGCGACCAAAGCCGAAGCAACTCCAGCTCTACGAAGGAGCTCAAGACGATAACTTCGCGCTGAAAGCGAACCCGGATTGGCATCCACCGCCGCCTGTACCTGAGCAACAGCCTTCGGGAGGTCTCCCATCGACTCGGCGTACAACTTTGCCACTTTCAAGAGGTAGCTCGCCCGATGGTGCAAATCATCGGCTCGTTTTGCCAGCTCGAGCAGTATAGATGCTTCGTCGGTGTACTCGCCCAGACTGTGAAGCTTCTCGAGCAACATCGCAAAGGTCGATGCTTGCTCGGAACCCGCGTCAACCAAGAGTCCACGCGCTCGGCGAAGAGAATCCAACGATGCCCTTCGGCCATTGGGTAGTTCGGACTCAATTCCTGCTTTTTGAATCAACCAAAGGGCCGCCTCTCCTGGCGCTGCGCCCGCCGCTCTACGACTCAATACTTCTACGAGCAAGAACGGGTCTTCCTCTTCTTGCGCTTGGGTTTGTAGTCGATCCAAACTTCTCGAGATCCACGGGGACATACGCCCTGGAGAGCACAACGCGAGCAAAGCGCGATCGTGCCGCAAGACGTTTTTGGGCTCATCGGCAAGCGCATAAGCTTCGGCCGCGCGGCCGTGATACTCGATGGCGTCATCGGTGAGGTACATGCTTTGGGCTACGCGCGCCGCCCGCCCATAGGCCTCACCCGAAGCTCGCGGCTGACCGACGCGTTGGGCCAACTTCGCCAAGCGCAAAGGAATCTTGATAGACTGCGGAGAATCCTCCATCCCGGATTGAAGCGCCCGCATCGCATGCGAATGATCATCGAGCTGCTCAAGCGCACTCGCTTGCTCGAGCCTAAGCCTCTCACGGTCTTTGGGCTCCTCACTCAGAAGCGCTCTGAGTCCTAGGACCTCGGCAATGTCAGCAGCGCTCCCAATCGCACTGACCAATGCGTCGAGTTTGCCCAGTGTGTTGGCGCTCAAAGAACTTTCGCGATCCACCGAATGGAACAAACCAAGCATGGCGCCCAAATCACTGCGGGCAGCCGACTCATCGCCAAGCTCTAAGGACAAATGCGCCGCTTCAACCCAGCTGACGATCCGATCCTCTATGAGTCCCCCCTTGCTCGCTGCCCGGGCCCTCGCGAGCTCGGCCAAATCTTGAAGCTTGCCTGAAGCGCGGAGCTCAAGCTCCAACCGTTCGGCCAGCGCCCGGTACTTACGACTCGAAGGAGGCGCCAGCGAAAACGCATTCTTCAAAGCCGAAACGAATGCACTCTGATCTTCTAGCCCTTCGGCAACGCGCGCGAGGTCCGCGTAGGCGTCGAGCCGGCCCGAAACGTCTTTTTCGTCAAGGTTTCGCAACCTACGTTCGACCAACCCCCTGGCCTCGGAAAAAAGACCGAGCCTCAGAGCAAGCGAGCACGCCAGCGGAAGAAGCTCGAGTCTTTCGGGGTCTTCAGACAAGGACCGAGCGGCCACCTCGTAGGCCTCTTTGTCCTGCCCAGACTGAGAAAGGAGGCGCGCCCGCTCGGCGAGCAGCTCCGCGCGTCGGCCTGCACCTTGAGCCATTGCTGCCGCTGTATCGAGCAGGCGAGACAAACGCTCCTGATCGTTGCGTTCTCGGTAGATGCGTGTCAGGGCTTCGATGGCCTTCGCTTGGTGATCATCAAGCGAAAGCGCCTCTTCGTAAGCACGTATCGCGTCAAATGTCCGTCCGGCCTCTTCAAACGCACCCCCGAGGCGGGCGAACAACCCGGCCCTCATCTCCGGCGGATCTTCGAGCAGCAATCGCCGATCCAGCGCCTCAATGACCGCGCGCGGGCTGCCCTCAAGCGCACTGACCTCCACGTAGGCGTCCAAAAGAGCGCGGTCCCCTCGCTGCCGGCTGAGAACCTGAAGAAGGGCAGCCTTGGTCGCACCAAGACGGGCTTCATCGCCTTCGACCAGCCGCGCCTCTTCTACCCAAAGCGCTGCCGCGGCTTTAAAGTCTTCATTCGCTGCCAGTTCGCCCGCGTATCGCCCCAATATCTCGGCCCGCTGTGGATCCAGCTCCGGTTGCTGACGGTACATCTCCACGAGCGCCTTCAAGGCCTGCGTATGGCCCGAGTCCATATCCAAAATACGCTCGTATTGAAGCATCGCGTCTTCTTGGCGGGCTGAGTCTTGAGCGTACACGCCGGCCAGGCACAAACGTAAACTCAACCGCTGATCGGGTGCTTTCACGAAATCTGAACCGTCGAGGCGCGCCAAAGCTTCCTCGGCTATGCTGGTCGCCTCATGGGTCTCGGCGCCCGGTCGGACAACATTCAGGAGCTTACACAGAGACTCCAAACGCCCCGGCGCCAACGCGTAGGCCTTTCGATAGCGAAGAATCGCCGCCTCAGGGTCGGAGTCTTTCCAGATGTCGCCCAGGGCCACGGAAAACTCCGCGACACGCTCATCGCGACCTGCTTCCTCAGCTTCTGCGATGAGCCCTTCAAAAATACTGGCAGCGCGACGTGCATCGCCTCGGTCCACGATCACCCGCGCCAACCCTTCTCTTGCGCCCACATGCTTCGGCTCCAGCCGAAGCGCCCGCTCGAACTCCCGCTTGGCCTGAATGGCATCCGTCAGGACCGTTCGGAGCAGAGTCCCAGCCACCACAAACGCTTCCACCCGTAGGCTCGGCTCCTCGGCGATACTCGCGAGCCTCCGCGCCGCCCTGACCGCAGCCCGGGGTCGATCCAATTCGGGAAGCACCCTCATCAATCGATCCAGGATCCGAACGTCATCGGGACGCAACGCGACCGCCTCTTCCAAAAGCTGCGCTTCCCGATCCGGCTGCGCCTGGGTACTCGCTTCGAACAGCACCAGGCCGGCGATCCGCTGGTGGCCAGCTTTTTGGAGGTGACCCGCGGCGGTTTCGAACAACGCACTCCATTCTGAGCGCCCCTCTCCTTTGGCCACGTTCCCCTGCGCCAAAAGAGCCGGCACGGAATCACGTCTTTCGAGGACGTCGAGAGCCAAGTCCCATACCTCGGCGTGAAGCTCCGATTCCGTCAGGCCGAGCGCAAAGAGGCGTTCGACCAGCACATCAGGCCCACAGGAGGGGTCCAGACGGGACCTGAGCGCGCGAAACCGATCGGGGACGAGCTCAACCCCAAGCGTGTGCTCGTTCTTGAGCACCACCCGGACCGCATCTTCCCTGGCCTCAAACGCGAGTAAAGAAGGCGAATTCTGTTCGGGGCCATCACCGAGTGATCGTTGCTTGGCGACGGTGATGTGAACTTTTCCGTCCTCGAGAGCAACCCTCTGGACACAAAGGCCAGCCCGCTCAGGAACCTTCCAGCCGTGCTCCGGAAGAAAAGAGGAGACCACCGCGCCCACCGCGTCGAGCTCCATCGACATCGGACCCGTACGACGAATCGGTGCGGCCATGGTGAGGCCGAGAACACTCAGCGTCTGTGAGGCCAGCCGCTCGAACAGAAGGGGCAATTTGAAACCAGGGACCGAGACCAAACCCGCGACGTAGATGGGTCCCAAGAGAATACGAATCCGATCTTCGAGGCCCGAGGTCATCACCAACGGCGCCGCAAACGCCGCTCGACGGCCATCGCGCGAAAAAATGCCCTCTAGAACCACGTAGTCCCGTTCTTGAACCAGCGACAAGGCATCGATGGGCCCATGGGTGTGGGCGACGCTCTGCATCAAGGCCTTGCTGACGGCCTCCAAAGAGACTTCGAGCTTCATCGACCGGAGGACTGTCGGCTGTCCCTGAACCGCCTCCGTGCCGCCACTGAGATCTAAAGGAAACTCGAGGCCCCTAAGCTCGAGCTCAAGCGACTGGAGCTCGAAGCCGGGCGCGAGGGTGAAACCGCTCAAGGAAGCGAGCGCTTGTCCTTCCATGAAGCCAAGTGAGAACCCCAGGGAATGAGCCTTGGAAGACTCATCCAGTCCCCGAGCGCCGCCCGCCATCACTTCAGAAGCCAACACAAGTTCCAATCCAGGGGCAAGGGCCGCGAACCGACATTCAACGCTTCGGGCGAAACATCGCCCGCAACGGCACAACTCGGTGAAAACGAGTGTGAACAAAAATATAGCGATATCGATCTGTTACCGAGCCCTATCCCCTGTCGCGAGGGACAGCTTAGGCAAAACCGGTTGGAACTTTTTTTCGTGACTTTTGGGTCAAGCTTTGGCGCACTCCGGCCTCCAGAAAGTCCTTGATGTCCTCCGCGAAGATTAACCCCATGGCTCAGATGCATCGGCCCATGCGGGTGAGCTCAGGGGTGAATCCCACGGATCAGCGCCGTCCACCTGCCTTCCGAATCGCTCAGCCCGAGCCAACGCGGGCTCGGCCTTACGGGGCCCGGGCCGAAGGCAATTCGGCCCACCCGTTCCCCTCCGCTCACCTACAACCCGCAAGGCAGTTCCGGCCGGTGCGCGGGTGAGCTCCAGGATGAGTCGCGGCATTCTAACCGCGTTGGGGGCCTTCTTGGCGGCCGGGTGCTTGGACGCGCTCGACCCCCTAGACCCCGAGGTCGGGGCCCTCCAGCGTCAGCGATGCGTGAACCAAGACAGTGACGTTGAGAACCGAGTTTCCTTCTCTCAGGACGTTCTTCCCATTTTCCGAGGCGAGGCTGCCATGAGGGGCCAGGCCTCGGTCGGCTGTGGCTGCCACCAGCCGTCCAACCCCAACCCCATCGGCCTGGAGCAAGCAGGACTAGACCTCTCCAGCTTTTCGGCCCTGCGAAGCGGCGGTATCAACAGCCAAAGCGACATCGTCATACCCGCTGAGCCCTGCAACAGCGTCCTCCTTCAAAAACTGAGCGCGGCGCCTCCTTTTGGGGTCCGAATGCCTTTCAACGGGCCTCCATTCCTAGACAGCACTTCGATGCAGCGCATCGCGGACTGGATCGCAGAGGGCGCGCGTGACAACTGAGCGTTTCGCACGGACCGTCTTCGCCCCAAAGCCGGTCCTATGCCTCCTGGCGCTTGTCGGAATGGTGGGATGCATTGGCCATGGATCGCATCGACGCGGAGGGCTGCCAGGGAGCGTCGTGGCCGGATACCCCAAAGAAGTCGCCCAATCCTACGCGCTTTTTGCGCGAAAATGCTCTCGCTGCCACACTTTGGCACGGCCCCTAGCCGCCTCCATTCAAGATCCCGAACATTGGGAAATCTACGTAGCCCGCATGCGACGACATCCGGGTTCGGGCATCTCGGTGGCCGACGCGGAAGAAATCATGGTGTTTTTGCGGCACTACACCCGCGAAAAGAACAAAGAGCATGGGGCGCTTCCGCCCACAGAGAGCGATTCCCACCTCAGTACCTTTGCGTGGCAACCGCCGAGGCACCCCCCGTCGGAAGTGAGGGCCCCATGAGCCGCCGGGAAACCATCCCCCCGCCCGCCCCATTTCAACGTTCCGATGGACACCAGCAAAACACCGATGGGCAGCGGGCCAAAATCGGTGGACGGTGGGCAAAGATTCAGCGGGACAAGGTCCCCATCGCAGCGGCGGTGTTCCTGGTGCCGTTGATGTTCTTCTTAGCCAGCCAGGTCGGCGCCCAGGATGTGGACCGAAACTTCGCGGGCTCGGCACAACTCGACTACCTCGCGGTGCCCACAACCACCGAGGGGCGCGAACTCGGTTTCGACGGATTCACGACCGAGCTGGCCCTCAAACTGGCGGTAGACTTCACCGAGAATTTCTCGTCGAACATCAAAGTCTGCTACGGCTGCCACGGCTTTGAAACCGACATGGCCTATATCGACATCCGGGTGATCGACGAACTCAACTTCCGCGTCGGACGAATGTCACCTGCCTTCGGCGACTTCCCGTTGAGGCACGATCCGGCCAACCACCGGGCCAACTCCAAGCCACTTCCCTACGATATGGGCCGAATGCTCCGACGCAAAGAGTGGAACATGAGCGTACTTCCTGCTCCGCACACCGACAATGGCATCGAACTCAACGGCACCCATTGGTTTGGGCAAGACGTACAACTCGACTTCGCCGCGTACGCAGTGAGCGGCTTCAAAGGCTCAAACGATGGCTTCGACTTCGATTTCGTTCTCTCGCGCTCGGGATCGCTCTATTATGTCGATAACAATTCCGAACCAGCCGTAGGAGGCAGAACGGCCCTCACGGTCAACATCACGGACAGCATCAACGCAACTTTGGGGCTCTCTTTTATGTATGGCCACTACGATCCCGACCGCAAGCTGGAGTACCACATCGGGGGCGCAGACTTGTACCTACGTCTAGACGAGCTTTCGATCCGCGCCGAATACCTCGTCAGGCGCACCGAATTCTCATTGGGAAGCAATCCCGAAGAACGATTTCGGTATGCGTTCAAAAACAGCAAGAACTTCTTCACCAAAGACGGCTTTTATGCCGAACTCGAATACCCCGCCACCACGTGGCTCGAACTGTTTGGAAGACTCGACGGTATGCGCCGAAACGGCAACGTGCTTGCGACCTCTGCCCTGCGGCGTAAGAGCAGCATTCTTCGTTACACCCTAGGTTTCAACGTGCTGATCCAAAGCGGGCTTCGAATCAAACTCTCGGGCGAAGTCTGGGATTTTTCCGACTTCTCTGACGAAGTGGCCATCCATAGCGGCATCGCAGCAAACTTCTGAGCCTCCGAGCAGGCTACTGCTCGTAGGCGCCGCGATCAATGCCCCCACCCAGTGGCTCAGTTCGCAAAATCCCGTTTAACGAGATCCCCGGAGCAATGGGTGTGCCTAGGGTCAAAGGATCAATACCTGGATGGGCAACCGGGTCGGCCAGCCGACTGTTGGTCGGGCCGGCGAAAAATGGGTCGTTGATGGAGTCGATATTGACCGTGTAGGTCCCATCGTTGGTGTCAAAGCCATCAAAAAGGCTCCCATGCCCTCGGGCAGAAACGGCAATGGCAACAAAATCATTTGGACGATCGGCCGCCCTCACACCCATATCCCCCTGGGGGCGCCTTTGGGCCTGAAAAAACGGCACAGGCGCATCGACATCGACCGCAATATTGGCAAACTGACTCCCCGTCGTAGAAGCCACCTGAAACACCGCAGAAACGGGGTTCTCGAGCGTATCCTCAAGACGACACGTAACATTCACCACATGGACGGTATTGGGTGTCGTCCGACTGTTGCTCGAACTTCTGACATCTCCAAGCCGAACGCAGGCGCCAAAAGGTCCATGAACGAGAGTATCCTGAAGAACCGTGTTGGTTCCAAGGAGCAACGCGGCAGCAAACCCCGGATCTGCACCCGTCGAATCCACAACAAGACGCCGGAGGCGATTGATCCCTTGCGTGGGCCGGGGGCCTCCACTCTCAATGCGAATCGCATATTCGTTGGTAGACTGTTCGGAATCCACACGAAACGACAGGTTTTCCACCGTGATGGGCTCGCGTGTCATCCGGGTATGGGTGAGAATTGCTTGATGGGGCCAGCTCCCATGCTCGAGAAGCCGAATGTCTTCGTCCTTGCTTTGGAGCACAACTTCGGTTGGTGAAGCGCCCATCCCGCGGATTTGAAGACCCCAACTCGTCACCGCGTTTCCGGCATAGGCCTCCGCCGCTGGGTAAATCTCGATGGTGCTCCCGCCCCAGCTTTTCCACACCGCGCGCTGAATCTCGTTGTCTTCGTCTTGCAAGACGTCGCACGGATTTGTACCGCATCCTCCGCGTTCTCCCACACGAACCACCGAGGACCGAGGCAATCCTTGCGGAGCATCCACTTGAAAGGCACCCGGACGCAGACCCGTTCGTCCGTCAAGAACCACGCCGTCGATGCTCACACCGCTACGAGGTATGTCCGCTAGGCCACGCTGTCCAGAGTCGAAAAGAAACCGAGGCTCCACTGGAGTCAAGAGCTCCGCAGGGGCCAAAAGGTTGTCACGGATACGATTGCTACTGTCGGTCATATCCAGGCCACTCACTGCTTGGTCGGGGCCCTCTGCCAAATTGCCCTGTACCGTGACCGAAGAAGTCGATGCTCCCATTGCGATCAAAGCGCCTGAAATTGGACTGAGCCAAACAAACACGTTGTCGGTTACAACCACATGATCCGTCCCTCTTATCGCCAGGCCGTTGTCTTGGAAGAAGACGAAGGTATTTCCAATCCATTGCGTTTGCGCTTGCATCAGGGCGTCAGCCTCGAAATACCCATAGAAAAACGAGTTTCGGACAAGGCTGTTTGATCCGAGATTAAACGGAAAGAGTGTGCCGTTGGTCCCCACCACCTCTGGACCCGACGCGTACCCGACGACATTTTCAATGAGATGACCGCCAAAACTGTTTCTATCATCCAATATATAGTCACACGAGTTTCGAATGATCAGACTCAAGTTACGAATCTGGACGTTGGGCCCGGTCAGACGAATGCATCGCGTAGGGCGACTGCCATTGCCTTCCGCATAGACCTCGATCAGACTTCGATCCACGCCACCTGCTGCACTAAGATGGGTGTCGGCCGGTAGATCAAAGGGGCCTCTAAACTGAACCGGTTGACCGTCGCTGTAGAGCAACAGGTGATGAGGCTCGTTTCTTACAACCGCAACCGCAGCACGAAGCCCATCCAGCCCAGAAAAATCACAATCGGTCCGCAAAGACCCAACTGACCCGGGTCTTGTGCAACTAGACGGCGTAGCTCCAATGTGAAGGCCCCTGACGACTTCAAGGCCGACGGATGCAGACGTTGATGTCGCACTTCCGTCGATGGCGGATACCTCCAAAATCCCGCGGTATGAGCCTTCTGTGAGACCGGATGTATTAACCGTAATGGTCAGCTCCCTGCCCACCCCATCCTTCGCGGGCGAGCTCTCGGCCAACAGCCAGCCCTCCGTGGACCGAATACCAAGAGACGGTACCGGCTCACCATCCGCCCGCTCCACCCGCGCTCGCGCGACCACCTGCGCGTCTGTCCCTACACGCGTCAAACGCAAGACTGAAGGCGTGACCACCAGTCTCGATACCGGCGTTGGGGTGCCTCCGTCTTCATTGACAGTACTGGTTGGCACCATCATCCCTCCATCGGAGCCAGAATCCCCCCGAACAGAAACGATGTCGTAGCCATACCGACCGCAAGAGACGGTTACAGCGCACAGAACAACAAGCACCAGTCGGCGCACACCCAGGGTCTACCGCGAGATCAACATCCTGCCATCGAGGTGAATGTAGGTTCCGGAAAAAGTGGGTCATACCGGAGCCTACGAGGACGCACCCCAAAACCCAATCAAACACAGATCTTCGTCTTTGTTTGGCCCCAACCTAGGGCTATCATGCAGTATCGCAGGGCCGCCCACGCCCCAGCGTCACACCCTAGGTGACAAAATGCCAAACCCGCACCCGAGTACCGTGCCCAAAACCGGCTTTGCAGTTCTTCGCGCCCATTCGCGGACAACCCTCGGCCTGCTGTTTTGTTGGGCGACCATGGCATGCTCCGGTACGAAAGCGGTGCCTCCGGGCACCATCAGTGTTGAAGGTGGGCCGGGAAGCGACGTGAACCGAACGAGGGTGGTCATTTCGGGCGTACCTTTTCAGATAGACCTTTACGTCGACTACGGATCTGACGGCCACAGGGAAGCCAGCTTTGTCTCTGCTGAGCTGATACCCGAGCAACCCCTAGTTGGGGCACCGATTCCTCTTGAGGCCATCAAACCTCTCGAAGCCGGGACCTTTGAAGCCTTTGTTCCGCGGGGGCTTGAGGTCGGCAGCTACAGTCTGCAGGTTAAAGATGCCAAGGGCCGCGCTGCAGACATGCTTCGGGCTGCCTTCACCATCATCTCTGGTGCTTGTGCACAAATGATTGACCCCAACACTTGTGACGCCGACTGTCAGTTATCTCTTGGCTGCAGCTGCAATACATTAGGCGTGTGTGAAGCGGTCTGCGGTGATGGGATCATTCGAACGCTTGATGGTGAGTCTTGCGACGATAGAAACAAACAGCCTGGCGACGGCTGCTCTGCTACCTGCGAACAAGAAACGAGTACGCCTTGCGAGGCCCAACCCAATGGATGCGTCGAAAGTGCGCTCAAAGCCATACCGGACCGCCTCACGGACCCCAAAGTGGGGACAAACGGCCAAGTTGCATACCACAGTTCCATTTCTTCAGAAAACCGAGAAGCGCTGTTATCCCTCGAGGCCACAACAACTGCACCATGGCTGTCGGTTGAATTCCTGACGGATGGAAACGACCCGAACCGAAGGGTGGCGCGTTTGTTGGCCAATACCGGTGGCCTCGCCCCGGGATCGTACGCGGCCACCGCAACCATATCTTCAAGTGTTATGGGCTCCAAAGCCACTGCCATAGGCATCCGGATCGTCGTTGTGGACTCTTTTCATCTCGGGCCCTCCTTGGAAAGCTGTCCCCATCCCATCGGGCTCAACAGCACAAGTTCCACCTGTGATCTGGTCGGCGAGAGCGCCTTGCGGCGGGCCGAATCGATGTCGAACTCAGGCCCAGTGCATTGGTTTCTTCACGACGACAAAAGAGACCCCATGGTCCGAAAGGCTGCGACCTACCATGGCGGAATCGAACTCAACGGACCCCGTCGGTTGGGTGCTGCGTACGGTGTGCCGATAGAAAATGTCATCGTCGTGTGCGGTGAGAACGTTACGGGAACCATCGATTCCTCTATCCTTCTCAAAGAAGATCGATCTCATATCGAACGCCTGACTTTCATAAACAGAATAGGATGCAATCACGCCATCTCAGCCTGGGAGAAGATCGACGATCCTTCGAGTTCGAGTGAAGATCATATCATCGAAAATATTCGGGCCAATGCGAGCACCCCTGAAGTCTCCAGAGTCAACCGCACCGAGCAGCCCTTTAGGATCGGTAGAAACACGATTGTTCGGAACTCACATTTTTGGGGCTACTGGGAGGGTTCCATCGACCTTCAACAGGCCCGCGGCGCACAAGTCACGGGCAATACCTTCGTCCACTACGAGCTCATGCAAGGGTTCAACATTGAGGGCGCAGAGGATCTCCGAATCACCAACAATGTCGTAGCCAGCCTGGCACGCACCGAGCCGACTTTGTTTGTTGGCGACGACCGCACAAACGGTGCGCTCTTGGCCGGCAACGTGTACGAGGGTTACTCGAGCACGCAAACGGGGCTCGATCTGATGTTTGGGGGCAATCAAGTGGACAGCAACCAGAACGAACTCGAGCTAGACTCGCCGCTTGAGCCCTTCTTCCTGAGTGGCGCCCAAACCACCGCCGTTCGGACAAATTCAGTTCGTGGAATGAGTCTCGATGGACACTTTTTGCAGGGCCGTTCAGATCTGGTGCCTGGGGCCTATCAGCGTCGGAGCCCCAGAACAACGAGACGTACCAAGGTCCTGGTCGGAGATTCCGTATGTGGAAAAACAGCCTGTGATGTTCTGGCTTCTGCCGATGATGAGATCCAGATCGCCGTGTGGACCGCGTGGCCCGACAGCGAAATCGTAGTCTTTCCGAGCGCCCAGCCCTATACGGGAAACGCGGTCATCTCTTGGCCGGTGACCATTCGAGGCAACGGAGCTCAACCTGAGGACGTCACCTTACAAAGCAATGAAGAAGACGAGGATCGAGTCAACAACCTTCATTGGGTGCACAACAGTATCTTGACCGTACTGACTTCATGCGCCGGGGCGGTGGAAATCGAGAACCTACGTCTGGTGGTCGATAGCGGACAGTGGTCGGATTCACGAGCCGTGTACATCGAAAACAGCGACCTCCCACGTCGACTCAGACGTTTGTCCCGACTTCGCATCGAGTCGATTGTGAGCAGCACCAGTTCCGGACTCGATCAAGGGCTGTATCTTGGAAACAACGTCATCGCGCAAGACATTCTGGTACACGGTGCCTTTCGGCACTGCGCGTCCTTCCTGGACACCCTATGGACCAAAAATGGACTGGGGACCGTTTCCGGATGGAACCTCAACCTGACCTGCAGACTTACGAGCAACGGAGTCTTCGGTGCGTCCTCCATCTTCGAGCTTCCCAGAAATGGGCCACGAGCATTCATGAACATCATCGCCGCCAGCAGTTCCCCGGTGCCAGCCTTCTCGGCCCCGAGTGGATCGCCCGCGTTCCTGTTTGCGCGCGCAATGAGTGTTGTGGGCCTAAACGATTCCTTGTGTGCCGGTCTCGATTGCTCGGACAGCGGAAACTCAACCGTGACCATCGATGCCATGAGCGACGGCAATCGTCTATTTGTGAGCGATACCGACAGCCACCTCAATCCTGCGACCAATCCACCGGGAATAGACGCGGGCAAGTCACCAGATTGTGCGAATTCGAATGAAGACCCTTTTTGCCTCGAGCCGTCGTTGTCCCTCGGTGAATCACTGGACGGGATCCCCAGAACCACCCCGGGCGTCGTCGTGGACCGAGGGGCCTACGAGCAGTAGCGCATGAGGCGTGAAACGCACACCCCAGGCTTAGCGCTGTGGCGACCACCCCTCGGGCACGGTCATGTTGTCGTCGCGCTAAGCAGCGGCCTCTTGTTGGCCTTGTATGCGCCCGCAGGATTGGCAAACCCGGACCCATCTCAATCCCCGTCACCTCGCGCGCTCGATACCAAGCCCAGTACCTTTCGCCTTTCACTCAGCCCGGAGGGGCCCATTTTTTTGGGCGAAGTCAAAAAGGTGCACATTTCGATCGAGGCACCTGAAAACGATCGCACCAAGGAGCGCCCACTGCGTGTGGCGGTCAACGTGGGTGGTCTGGGGCCTGTCACTCGCGTCGCGCCCGGCCGGTACGAGACCCACTACCGCCCGCCGCGCTCTCGTTTCCCCCAGGTGGCACTCCTCGCCATCTGGCGCGAAACGGGTCCGGACGCGAAGATCGAGTTTGTCAAAATTCCGCTCAGCGGACGCACAAAAGTCCCGGTACGAAGCCGCAAGGGAGCCCAGATCAACGTGTTTGTGGGTGACCAGACTTTCGGACCGGTCACCGCAAACGCGCGAGGCCGTGCTCAAACGCAGATTTTTGTGCCTCCCGGGGTCAAGGAGGTCGAGGTCCGGTCTTCGCTCAACAAACGAACGTGGGTCGGGACCGTCCCGGTCCGCGTCCCGCCTTACAACCGCTTAACCCTTGCGGTTACGCCCCATCTTGTTCGTCACGACGGCGTCTCCCATGCCATCGCCCACGTATATTACGACCCACCGAAAGACCCGATTCCCATCAGTCAAATCAGACTCAGTGCCCGGGGGGCTAAGGTTGAAGCCTTATCTCAAGAAGGCACCCACTACCGTTTCCGCATCGTGCCTTTGCTCAGTACCAAAAAGTCTTCGATACGACTGCAAGTCCGCGTAAGAAGGGACGCGACCTCCAGGGCCCGCACTCGACTGTCGTTGGGTGTCCCCAGGCCGGAACGGATCGCACTCCAAGAAATAGAAGAAGCAACAGAAAATGTCCAAGGAACGATGGTGAGCACCATTCGCGTACTGGTCATGGACCACGTGGGTCTAGGTGTCCCCGGCCAAACACTCTTGGTGCGAACGTCCACCAGAGCCAAAGCCAAAAGCATCGATGAACTCGGACAAGGCCGCTATCAAATCACCCTCGAGCTCTCAGGCGCAGCCCGGCAAGGCGACTCGGGCCTCATTCAGATCGGAATCGACACCAAGGCGACCGAAAAGCACGTCGTACCGCTGGAGTTTCCGTTGTCGAAATTGCTACCACCGGCGCCGAAACCACCGCCCCCACGCAAACTGGTCACACGCGAGAGAAAAAGGGCGAAATGGGTCGCTGGGGCACGCGTCGGTCTCGCACAGGGAACGCATTTGATGCCACTCGTTGGCGTTGAGTTTGGCTATCGATGGCATCTTGCAGGACGCCCCTTTTACGTATTGGCATCCGCGTCGTTTCGGCAAACTTCGCGTGATGTGGCCCTCGAAGGCCTCCCCGGCGCGAAAACGACGCTCCAGCTCTTGCCCCTCACCCTCGGTGCAATGATGGATCTGTTCACGGGTCGGTCCTGGCGCGCATACGCCGGCGCCGGTTTTACGCTCCTCAACTACACCCACGAACTCGAAGCGCCGTTTCAAGCGGCCACTCGCGTTCGCGGCACCTCTGCGGGCGCGGAGCTCTTTGGAGGCGTATCCTACAAGGGTGTGTTTCTCGAAGTGACTTCGAGCTATGCCCAGATCTCAGAAACCGATTTTAGGACCTCAAACCTTTTTATCCTCGCTGCCCTCGGATACCGTTTGACGCTCTAGCCGGCTCGCGAAGGTCAAGGCAAAAAACGCAAATCGATTCGAGTTTGGAGGGGCTGCCCGGTGGGCAAAAATGAAATGACGACGCGCTGCTCATCCTTTTTCTCGAAGGGATGGAACCGAAAGCGTCCACGGATCTCTATATGCGGGATCCGTTCATCCACAATGATCACGAAATCGGTTCCGAGAAGATCTTGTTCGGTAAGCTCAGCCCACTCTTTGTCCCCTTCAACCAATTTTGTTTCCGGAAACCACCCCCGAAACTCGTCGTCGTTTTTGAATCCGGCTTCAAAAATTGCGGTCGGTGGATGAGGGTATAGGTGATGAGTGCCAATACCATCTGGGAAAACTTCTATGGATTCAACCCCCAAAGGCTTGCCGGAAACAGACGCCTTGGACACGCCGGGAAGCACAAACGTCCGCGCTGCGCGCTCCAAATCACGCAGGGCATGGACCAGCGCCGTAGCGCGATCAGATTGCGATTCTGGAACCACGTTTTCTGCGCCAAGGTCCTCCTCAACGTAGGCAGCTGCCACATCGACGGCTGAAATCACTGCGTTGATCTTAATCCGAATCGCATCGACGGTTCCAGCGAAGCCGAGGTCTTCTTTTTCGATTTGTAGAAGCTGCGACGGATCCGCTTCGGGGTCATCATGGAACAGCTTCAATCGAAGCTCGAAGGCTTTGAGAGCTTCGAGCAGTTCCTCATATTCGTGGCGCACCGTATCCCACCGCTGGGCGACGGAAGCTCTCGCATCGGCATCAAACGCGAGACCACGCAACTGCTCGGCTATGGCCACCAGCCATTGGCGTTTCCTTGTCCACTCTGACAGAACCAGGCTGAGCCACGCCGAAGGGTCCCACTCGTCTTCGAGCGCTTCTTGAGAGCGAGACTGCTCCCCAGGGGTTTGCGGCTGCGTATACATTTCGATACGCGTCGAACCGTTCGGCTCCACAGACCTCAAAACAATTCTAATTTTTAGATCCGCGAAGTCCGACAAGCTCATCGAACCCGGTGGGGGAGGAGGCCAGGGCCTGACCGTCGCGATGATCTCCTTCGGAGGCGTCACTTCTTCGACAATCATCAAGTATTCAGAGTCCTGAAGTTTGCTCTCGTCAATCTGGGTTCCATCCCACGCGACATAGACCCCCGGAAACCAGGAAATCGGCCCAGTCGATCCAGCAATGTGCTTAAAAACGAGATCGATGGGCGAAGACAGATCTTCTACATGGCCTTTTGCAAGGACCCACTGTGGCTTCTTAGGGGCCGCAGTCTGGTCCTGTCTTGAGACATCCACCGCGGGTTTCTGCGGCGTTTTGCTGTAGTCAACGAGTGGAACCAGGTCATAAACGCCAGGAAGCGCTGAGATTTGGTGCTCAATAGCATCCAGCGACGCAAGAAACGACTCAGTGCGTTGCTCAAAAGATGACGGTATTTTGCCGAAAGACGATGCCTCAGCATTTTCGTCTTCGAGAATGTTGTCCAGGTGTCCGACAAAAAGACTGATGTCGGATCTAAGCTGCCGAACCATGTCTTCAACGCTCAGTGCTTCAATCTGCTCCTGATCGGGTACCTTCACCGGCCCATTGTCCTCAAAGGCCATCAAACGACCGTCGGCGACCTGTATCGCGATCACGATATCCTTGTACACCCCTACCCGAACCACTGCGTTCAAGATGCCCCTCAGGATGTCTGTATACGTATCCAAGGGCACGATCCGAATCGGACCCGATCGAAGCGTCTCTGTTTTCTTCGCCAGCGCGATCAGATCTTGGCGCAACTTGGGCCGCTGACTGATCACCGACCGCAACCACGCCCGGGCTTCCTCTGGCGTCCACCCATCGGGCGGCCCCACTGCACCAGCACTCCCACCGTGGGCCTCAGGAGCCTCGTCTGAGCGGTTACGGTCAGCTGGCACGCCGGTCCCCTTCGACAAACCATCCGAATTCGCGTTGTGGCCTCCCCCCGCGTTGCCTTGGACCGAGCGGGCGTAACCCTCTGCCACCGGTCGATCAAAGTCGCTGCGAATGGCAAGCTCGACCAAAAAGAGCCACAGCCGGCGGAACTCTTCGGGAAGCGCACGTGTTGTCGCCTCAGCCTGGATCCAAAGAGCATGATTCTTCAAAAAAGAGTCCAAAAGCTCAGACCGCGACTTGGCGACCTGAAGCGCATAAACCTCCCAAAAACGGCCTTCGGTGGGTGCCAACACGCCGACTCGACCGGCTATTTCCGTATCCAATCCGAACCATTCACTCCGAACGTAATAGATGCGCGCATCATCAAAAATCGTTGCGCCAGACGTCGTTCCCTCGCCGGCAGTGGTCAAATTGGGGTAGATCGGGACTGTGCTCCGAATATCTTCTTCATCGCGAAGATAGGTTCCAAGAGGCGGGGCCAAGGCGGCTTCGGATTCGATCACGCCCTCATAAGCCCACAGATCGCTCGAGGGCACATCGTTGCCAATAAACATCGTTTCTAGACCGGTGTCGACTTCAGTGAGATAGCTCCCAAGATAGCCCATAGCCTGAGTCCCAGCCAGCGCTGCGGCCACAAGCTCTGGGGGAAGACGAAGAAGGTCATCGACAAGTTTGAGCGCACCGGAAGCAACTTTGGAAGCAGTTTTGGTTCGAGCAAACACGATGCTGCTCTCACTGGATTGGTCATTCGAAACGCCTTCGAAGTCACCCCTTGGTCCCACACCCGTAGGGTTCTGAGGCTCCAGCGTATCGTATGCGTCAATAAACCAAATCACCGCAGTGCTCGACACCAAAAGCGTCGACAGATTCTGAATGCGCTGGCTCGAATACGGGAAGCCATGGTCTTTGACAAAAGCCTGTGCCTGCGTCCACAGAGTGCCGTACACGTCTCGGAAAGATGCCGAAGCCAAGTGTTCCGGATAGGCCTGAACAAAAGCATTGAGGCCCATGATGAGACCCATCGTAGCCTCCAGATGATACGATGCGTCTTGGAGCGCGCTGGGTGCGATGTACGGATCCTTGAACGTATTCTGAAAATAGTGGGCACCGCGGTAAGTAGTCGCTGGCGTATCACCAAACCCAAGCTCGCGGACGTACTGTGTCACCGTGTACTCCAAACACTGCCTCAACCGTCGCCGGTAAACACCATTCGCAGAAGGCGACGCATCCGCCAGATCCAGATCTTTGTAGTCGACCGATAAGGCAAGCCAGCTGCAGTTATCGATAGCGCTATGAACGCTCCGTACGAAAATCGATGTCCCAGAACCATCGGTTCGAATCTCTCCCCCCGTAACGACGCGTCCCAGATCGCCGTGCGCGAGGGCGTCTTTCATGCGTTGCCGTCGAACCTGCTGGTATTCTTTGTCCACCCTCCCGAAAAGCCGATCGTTTTGACCCGACATCGCGCCCAGCGCCGTGCGAAATTCTGTTTTCCAGCCTTGATCATCCCACAGGCCAAAAAAAATGCCATCTCGCAGCTGGTCTCGCCAGGTCCGCAGGTCGCGATAGTCGGAAACGCCCAGCGCATCGGCGTGTTCGAGAGCGTGGTTCAACACTGCGAGCACATCAAGATTGTGTTCGGTCACCACATTGTCCGCCTTCACTCGTCGGCTCAGAGCAGCCCACTCCGGTTCGCTGATTTCTCGATCCCGCCACATCGAACCAGCCAAGGGTTGATCGTAGCAGTTCGTGCCCGGGCGCGCGTAACAGCTCTTGATCTTCGGCGATACACCGTAGCCCTCATACCCCACCGCATCCAGCACGCTGTAGTAGGCAAACCGTTCTTGAGGATCCGTACTGACCGCACGCCCTGAAGCGGTCTTGAGCCTCCAGGGCTCTTCTGCATATTTGAGGCCCGCGGCGGTCCATCCGGCGGTCATGAGCACGACCTGTCGACCATCTTCCAAAGTGAGGGCACGCCGGTGGGTGCTCAACCCATCAAGCGCATGTCGATAGCATTCTCGAACACGGTTCTTTTCGTCTTCCGACGGTAGCGCCTCAAACGCCGGCGACGTAATGAACTTCCCGATGCCATGAAGCGCCCACGCATTGGCCCCGGTCACAAAACGTACGTCTCGCCAATCGTCGCGAACCGTATTCCAAGAGAACGGCCAACCGAGCGCTGCGCCGGCTCCAGGGGACGCGCTAAGCGTACCACAAAGCATCCGCGCGATTCCGTGGGCAGCGCGTAGATTGTGGTCACCAGGCTTGCGGGCATACTGCGCAAGCGCAATGCCCTGGGTGTAGGCCCATACCCGCTTAAACCCTGCCAGATACATGGCGTCATTTCCAAGCATCTCTTTCGAATAAATATTTTCATCTTCTTCGCCTGCTTCGTATTCCACTTGGTAGGCCCATTTTGGGCCTGCTTCTTCCGAAGTCGGAAACACAAGGAGGCGCTTTTTTGTCACCTCTGCGTTCAGATAGTTTCCTTCGAGATTCTCTTGAACCACATCCACCGCGCGGGCCAAGGCCACCGGTTTCACCTCGGCCGTTTCCTAGTAGGCAGCGGCCCCCTGCGCCCCCAATGCGCTCCAATCAGGGCCGCTTCTTGCCTCTTCACCGGTTTCAACCCGCTGGGCCTCCAGTCCCATGTGAAAGCGGTTCTCAGCCGTGACCGAACCGCCTACGTTGCGACCAAGCCTAGAGACCCTCGGCGCGTGAATGTCGATGTGGCTGAACTCGGTTTCGCGGGAAGCACGGGTTACAACAATGTGATCTTGCTCCGTGGGGCCGCGGGACGCCCGCACCCACGCACCAAGAAAAAACGTATCCATTGCAGACAAAGAAGGCACGTTCCAAAGAGTGTCCGCGTCTTCACCATGACTTCGGAAATGAATCCGCGATGGGGGATCTCTGTTAAGCAGACCCGGGTCCCCCCAGTGTTGTAGATCTGTGCTTCGAACAATCTGGACTTTAGACACCGGGTCCGAAGGGGCATAATGCAAAACAGCAAGCTCTCCGCTCGAAGTGACCGCAACCCTCGGCATGTAGCCTGTAGAAATCATGCGGGAAGGCGACCACGTCAATCCTCCGTCGTCGGAATAGGCCACGTGAATCGGATTCTGCCCACGGACATTGGGATCGGACGACGGGCCCTTTTCGTAGACCGCAACCATCACCCCTCCGGGCGCCCGAAGGACTTGTGGGTGAGAAGGTCGATCGTCAAGAGCGACCCCAAAAGTGTCATCAACGACCGAGATCCGCCACGACTGGAGAGTGCCTTTCTTCAGGTCCCCTTCTTTCCACCCAGCCGCTCTAGGCTCCGAGCCCACTTCCTTCACTTCCTTGTTAGCCTGAGACCAAGCACCCGCCTTAAGCGGCCTTTGCGCGACTCTGATCGCGTCCTCGCCGTGCCACGTTCCATGGTACCGGTACTGAAAAGCGTTTCCTAACGAATCCCATTTCGCCTCGTCGTTGGCCTCGTAGGCATGCTTCCACACCGAACCCCACCCGACGACGAGTCGTACTCTGCGGCCGTTTCTGAAGACGCTCTGTTCTGGCTTCTCAAAAACCGGATCCTGAACCATAACCCACCACGGATCATGTTTTATGGGCTGGTCGTCCCATGAGCGGCGTTGACGTGCAATAATGGTGATCGCATCATCGTCAATATAAAGCGAAGGCTCGTACACATAGTTCTCTTCAAGACGAAACCGGTCCGCTCCAAGCGACAACGCCGCATCGCTCACTTCGTCCGCATCACCCACCGCTTGACTTGCCACAACCGTTTCACCGACCGCATTCGCTTCCCCCTCCGCACGCCCTTGATTGGAGCTGGCCTTTGTCCCCCGAAGAGACGACTCCTCGCACCAGCAATCCTGACAGGGGCACACTCCGTTCCTTTCTGGGTAGTAGACCTTATACCTTGCCTCCGGAGCCGGTGACCGATGCAGCAGATCGAACACGTTGGAGCGACTTCCTCGCATGTTTTTCAGATAGTAGACCTTGTTATCCTCGCCCCAAATCAGGTGGTGGTCTCCATGGCGGTCGTAGGCCGCATCGAGTCCGCGCTTCCAGGCCCCCTTGTTGTCCACAACCCGAAGCTCACCAAAATGGGCACCCGCATCTCGGCTCTCTCGGACAACCACACGGCTCGCAAAGCCTGACGCGGAAGACCCGGACGAGCGTTCAATCCACGCAACGGAGACACGAGCCCCCTCGGACGAGAGAGCCAGGTCTGTGATTTGGTGTCCTTTCGAGAAACGCGCAACCACAACAGCCTCCGCAAATGAACCCGGCTTTCCCGAGCGCGCGCTTCTGAGATAACGGAGCTGGTCTTGCGTATCTCCAGGCCCTCGTGCAACGTACACAAGATGCGCCCAGGTTTTTCCATCGATAAAAGAAAGGCTTGTTTTGGGCAATCGTGCAGCATACGCACCATCTTTGACCGCACGTGGGGCTTCAAACTCGCCGGGCGCAGGTCTGACCGCGGGCCTGACCAAATCGACGATCGTAGACGATTGTGACTCAAGAACCTCCCCCGAGGCACCAGTCAAAAGCGCGGTGACGAAGTACCGATAGGCCTTGTTCCCGGGCGGCAATGGCTCCCGATAAGCCGTCTCACCCGCCACGTCGGCAATTCGGACATCATCGCGATACACCCGATAAGACACCGCAATACCCTCCGGGAGCAGAGCGCCCGCGCTCAAAGCGTTGGGCGCTCTCCACTCAAGAACGGCGTTGCGGTGTACGTCGAGATGCGCAGAGAATCCCGCGGGAGGCATCGGACGAAGCGCCACCTCGGACTCTCGCCGGCGTTCAACCACAAGTTCCTCGCCTGTAGAGCTGGTGGCCACAAAAACCAAGTCGCCCTCGCGGCCGTAAAGCTCAACCTGGTGTGCAGAAGAACCAGCCTCAAACGGCCGAACCCAATACGTTGTCCCAAGTTCCAAGCGCTCACCCGGCAATCGGGTGTCATAGCCCTGCTCGGTGGAGTCCCACGTGAGCACCTTCACCTGTGGACTCCAAGTTGTCCCAGACCCGGGCGGAGCAACAAAAACCCCGGCAGAACCTTCAGTCACGATCCCATCCCAGCTGGCCTCTGATGCTGTGCCTTTCAAAGACACCCGAACGGTCCGGTCAGACCAAAACCAATAGGTTGTTCCGGGCACCCAAGCTTCCGAACCCGATACCCTCGTCGAAACCCAAAAGCGTTGGCTCGCTTCAGAAGCACTGCGCCCAAATGGAGGCACCCACACTTGCACCCCCAGACTCTCCAACTGCTCCACGTACAGTCTCTCGGCAAAGTGAGGCACCTGTTCGAGATTCCACCCGGGACGGAGTGTCAGCAGCGCCTCGTGTTCTTCCTTCGAGGGAACCGGTGCTGACCAGGATATCCTCCCCCAACTCAGGAAAACCATCAGAATTGGCCAAACGCGCCACACTGATCCAGAACCATAGGGCCACCGACAGGCAGATTCGCCCTTGCCTGCTGCTCTTAACAACGGTCCAACAATCATCAAACCCCCCGAAGCCCATTCAAGCGCTGCGCCCGTCCCCACCCCCGCTTAGCCCCAACACCCTGGCCCTCGGCCAACCAAACGTTCGCAGGCCCGAACGCATACGATGCAGTGAATCTACTCGTGTCAACATCTTTTCATCAGTGATCATGCTCTGACGGAGCTATACGGCTTGCATGTCTCGAGGAGCATGCGTCCCGGATACGTCTTCAATGCGGGGAGCCGAGGTATAGATGGCTGCGTGTCTGCTGAGAGCTTCTTGAACGCGATCTAGCCGTCAAAAGCCGTTGGGCGATCATCGCGCACGCGAAAACGAACTTCTGCTTTGCCACCGACTTCATCGAGGAGGGTTCGATGCATTCGTTCATGTCGACCGTTTTGTTGGGGCTGCCCGGCGTCAATTCGTTCCAATTGAATGCCGAGACGTAGCTAATGTTAGTTGATACACCGTCACCAAAGCAGAACACTTGATCCATCCACAACCAAAATTGGAGTTGATCGTGGTCAATGACGCAACCGCTATTCCGGTAGTGAAGTCTGTCCGTCAGCCCACGCAGACTGCTTGGATTTCGTTAACGGACACATCTTCGAAGATCACCCCTTTGTGAATGAGTTGAAGGTTGGCCGTTTCGGGTGTGTGGACGCCAGACCCTTCGGTCTGTAAAACAGCCTCACGCCAACGCCGACACAGTTCCAGTATGTTCTTCGCAATTTTTCGTCATGGAAAACCAGCTGCGAGGCAAAAGCGCAGGGCGACAAGTGCGCCAGCGGAATGCGGCCAAGATTGCCAAAGCGAACTCACGCGGTCACCACAAGAGGCGCCACGCGGGCATGTGGATAGAATCAGTTTCAATCCCAGTAGGTACCATCATCGTTCTCAACTTTTCCAAGGGTTTCACGTCCGCCAGAATATCGTAGATGCATCCATATTATTCTTTTATTTCAGCATGTTACACAAAAGCGGCGCCTGCTCCGGGGGCCAGATCCGCAAAAAGAGATTGATATGGCTTCTTTGCGGATCTATCGATAAAAACACTAGATCCGCAAAGAGAGATTGATCTGATATCTTTGCGGATCTACAAACAGCAGCGATGAGGAGGGACCAGACCGAGCCGTTCTACGGTCGAATCGCGGAAAGACAGTTGCTCCGGCGGGCTATCAACGCCAATCGTCCGGAGCTTGGTATTCTCTATGGCCGACGACGCATTGGCAAGAGCCGTTTACTGACTCAGGTGGCCAAAAAAGGCGATCTCTTGTTCGAAGGACTGCAAAAAGCAACGGCACGCCAACAAGTAGAGCATTTCACAACGCAGCTCGCGCGTACAACCGGAACCCCAAAGGTTTCGGCTCGTAACTGGACAGAGGCCTTCGACGCCCTTAGTTGGCACATCAAGCGAGGGAGACATTACATCGTTTTCGATGAATTTCCTTGGATGGCAAATGGCCGAACCGAACTTGTTTCTCTTCTCAAGTACTACTGGGACAACCTATGGAAGAAGAACAAAAAAGTCACCCTCGTTCTCTGTGGTTCCGTAAGCAGTTTCATGGTGAAGCACCTGGTACATTCAGAAGCGCTCCACAATCGAAAGACTTTCGAGATCAGGCTCGAACCCTTACCCGCTTATGAATCTCGCGCTTTTTTTCGGGACCTGCGTTCAGGGCATGAGATTGCGAAGTTTCTCATGGTCTTCGGTGGGATACCAAAGTATCTGGAGCAAATTGATGTAAGCAAGTCATTTGTAGTCAACATGGATAGGCTCTGCTTCAATAAGAATGGGTTCTTCCTCAATGAGTTCGAGACGATCTTCAAAGAACAATTTCGGGTAACCAAGACCTACGAAGCCATTGTAAAGCAGTTGGCCAGGGGGGGGTGCTCCCGGGAACAGCTTGCAAACAGGCTCAAGAAGACATCTGGGGGCGGACTCCACAGCTACGTCGAAGCGTTGGAACGCGCCGACTTTGTCAAGACATTCTCCCCCATTTCTCTAGACGGCAGCGGAAGCAAGACGACCCGAGTCGTTCTCTGGGACGAGTGGATTCGATTTTATGCGGCTTACGTCAGATCCCACCGCAAGGTGATCGCACTAAACACCAAACCTGGTCTCTTCAACCAACTGGCAGGAAAGAGTATCGACGCCTATTTTGGTCTAGCCTTCGAACGTCTGTGTATGAAGAATCTACCGAGCTTACTTCAAGCGCTTGATATCGAGCTAAGAGATTTGTTGGACTTTGGCCCCTTCTTCAAACAACCTTCGCGCAAGACGGGGAAGCCGGGAGCACAGATCGATCTGATGCTTCGCCGGAGGGGCGATGTTGTCTCCGTGATCGAGTGCAAGTTCAGAACGGACCCAATCGGTCTGACGGTTGTTCGAGAAATGAAGAAGAAGATTTCCCTACTGGCCCCCCCAAAATCTCATACCGTGGAACGAATCCTCGTTTCCGCGGGTCCCGTCTCGCAAGAGCTCATGGCAAGTGGCTACTTTCACCAGATTCTGGGTCTCGACGCGGTCTTTGGAGAACCGGGGTCATGATCATCAGGGTCGGGGGACAGTTCTAAAAGCCAGCGCAGCGCTCCATGATCTAACCGTCAGAAGCCGTTGGGCGATCATCGCGTACGCGAAAACGAACTTCTGCTTTGCCGCCGACTTCATCGAGAAGGATCAAGGTGTATCTCCCCGGAGGGGGATTGATCATCAGCTCTTCGGAGGGCGCCTTCCAGCCCAGCAAGCGACCGTTGAGGATCCAAGCCACCTTCCGAATACGATTGGTGGCGGCCCCCGACAACTTGATGCCATGGTCTTCGGCTTCGAATCGGTCCAGTTGACGAAGATAGACACTCCCGGCCGCGGGACTGAGAATCTTTGGAGGGTAGGTTCTCTGTCCAGCTAGACGCTGCAGATCATAGGGCGGGACCCGATGGACAGGCACCCCGCTTCGGGAAAGAAACGCAGCCACCTCTGGAGGCCAAACATGGTACACCTTGGCCGCAACAAACGCTTGAGGGGTGCTTTCTGTTGCTTGGGTGTTCGTTCGGAGGTCAATCGAAATCTCCTGAGGGATATCACAAAGCTCGGTGTTGACCGGCCCTTGAACCCCCTTGAGGTAGTAGTCTTTGACAAGGGAGCCACAAACTCTTCCCGGCAGCGTACCGCAAGTCTCGCACACCCGTCGCCTGCCCACCGATGCCGGTCTTGCGAACCATGCCCCCCCGTACCGGCCTGCCGCCGACTGCATGAGGTCAAACAAAAGCGGGGCAGCCGCCTCGCGCCCGACCAGGCCTTGAGAGGGCGCGCCGTCAAAATTGCCCACCCATACACCCACAGTCACCTTGGGCGTAAAGCCAATACTCCAGGCATCTTGATGGCCATAGGAGGTGCCGGTCTTCCATGCGATCTTGGGTCTGGACCGCGAAAACTGCCAACTCTCGGGGAAGTCTGGTCGTTCTACATCACTGAGCATTTCTGCAACGAGCCAGCTTGCGCCTTCGCTCAAGATAGGCACCGGCGGAGCCCTACGCTCAGACTGAACGACTTTAAATTTCTGATGGCGGCCCATGTTGGCCAGCGTGGCGTAGAGGTTGGTCAGCTCAAGCAATCTCAACTCAGCGCCGCCGAGGACCAACGGCAAACCATAGTACCCCGCAGACTGGTGTAACGTCGACACCCCACCTCTCAGCAAAAAACCGTGGAGCGCATCCACACCCATCTGCTCACTCAAGCGTACGGCCACCACGTTGAGCGATTCGATCAAAGCCTCGTGCGCCGAAACCGTTCCTCGAAAATCCTTGCTGTAGTTTTGGGGTTCATAGCCACCATAGTTGCGGGGTATATCAAAAAGAATCTTTTTGGGCGTAATCAACCCCCGTTCAAGCGCCAAACCATACACAAAAGGCTTCAGTGTAGAACCCGGCGATCGGGGCGCCCGCACACCGTCGATCGCACCCGAATGGGACTCTGAAAAGTAGTCTCCGGACCCCACCCACGCCAAGACCTCGTGGCTTCGACTATCGATCACCACGGCTGCAGCGTTTTTGACTCGATGCTGGTCAATGGCCTCAAGGTGCTGACGCAGCAAAATCGATGCCCGCTGCTGCAAGCGAAAATCGATGGTCGTAGGGACCTCAAAAGCGTTCGGATGCTGGGACCGTAGGTGGTGTGTAAGATGGGGCATGATATTGTTTGGGCTTCGGCGCTTGATACGAACCGGCTCCATTTTGGCCCTTGCATACGCGTCTTTCGAAAGCAGTGCTTGGTCCAACATTCTCTGAAGCACACGATCGCGAACCAGACGGGCCGCCTCAGGAAAACGATCGGGCCGCAACCGATTCGGAGCTCTGGGAACGCCGACCAACAGCGCGGACTCACCGTAGCTGAGCTGGCTCGCAGTTTTTCCGAAATAGAGCCGGGCCGCAGCCTCCACACCCTCAATATTGCCTCCATAGGGCGCCCGCATGATGTACTGCTCAAGGATCTCGTCCTTTGTCAGGTGCCACTCCAATCGCAATGCAAACACGGCCTCCTTCGCCTTGTTCCAAAGCGTTCGCGGCCGTCGCTTGAGCATGCGAGCAAGCTGCATGGTAATGGTTGAAGCCCCAGAAACAACTCTTCCGTGAACAATGTTGTCTTTCACGGCGCGAAGGATCGAGACGGGATTCACCCCCGGGTGATAGTAGAAATAACGGTCTTCGATCAGGATCAACGCGTCGATGAATTTGGATGAGATTCGAGGCATCTCAGAATGCATCCGGTATAGGCCGTCTTCGGAAATCAACATTCCGGCCAATTCTCCGTCACGCGCGTAGTATCGATAGGCCTGAGGTGAATGAAGAACGGACCGGTCCAGAGGCCATGCCACCATCGACACCCCGACCAACCCCAATCCCAACAGGAACGCATAGATCCAAATCCCTGGCCCACGCCCTATCAACCCCCACCGCGCCCTCTGAAGTGCTTCCGCGCACGCCCCACACACTCCTCGGCTCCAACCTCGAATCAAGCCCACCCCATCACCCCCCTGGACGACCTGGACGACCGAAACGGCCGGCGGCAAGGGGGACAGGCACCTTTTGCCTCACTCTTTGCTCCCTGTGTACAGAACATGCTTGTTCCAGCAAAAGGTGCCTGTCCCCCTTATTCTGCTCCGCGTACACGAACCTGACCGCCTCCGGCTTCACTGTAGATGGCGGGATCATACATGGCCTCGGCCCGTATGCCGGGGGCCGAAAACCGACCGGCGGTCACCGCACGCACGGAATAGTAAATCGTGTCCTGTTTGGCTCTCACTGTGGTGTACATGTTGACGCGGTCATCTCGGATATCCATGTTGTCTGGCTTGATCTGGTTTTCAAGCCAAGAAAGATTGGTCGATGTCTTCAATCGCTGGTTTTCGACTTCGAATCCGGCCGGCAAGAGATCACTGATCACGACGTTGGAGACACGACCGCGGAGCGAACGAATACGAACCTCTGCCACGAGCAATTGACCCTGCCGAACCTGCGCCAAATCAACCGGCTTTCCTTTGCCGGTTCTCCACCGACGGCGAACTTCCAATCCTTTGTCTTGCTGGAGGGAGTCCGGATTCTGAAGCAGTCCAACCATTTGCCAAGAGTAGCTCAACTGGCCCTTTCCGGAGGCCTCGATGCGGGCCACCCGATCTTTGAGCTCTTCGGTACGAAACAAACGGGTCGCTCCGACCTTCACCAGTGGCTGGTCGCCCAGTCTTACACTTCCCGTCGGCCTTGGTTGCTTCTTTGACTGGAAGAGCTTGCCGAGCGCCAACAGCGCAAACGCATTCTCCTGGGTGGTACTCCAACGTCCACCACGGGCACCTCGAATCAGTTGGTTCGCCAGCGGCGAAGCAGACTCGGCACTCAGTCCGCCTTCGACCATAGCGTCGAGGGTCGTCGCCAGATCGCGAATATGGGAGCCGAAGTTTCCGCCGGTGTTCCGGTAGGGCTCATCAAAAACGGAGTAAGAGTCTACGGAGTCGAGCATGGATCGCGCGCGGTTCTTTTGGCCCAAGGCCGCATAGGCCGATGCAAGTCTTGCGCGCTCGTGGTTTTTGAGGTCTTCTCCAAGCTCATCGTAAAGGTAGTTGAGTTTGGACATCACATCCCGGCCCGCCAGGGCTTGAACATAGAGCGCGTAGATCATTTGGCTGAGCGCCTGCGCGTTCTCGGCGACATCGTTCAGCTCTCGGCTCACGACTCGATCCAAAAACCCCATCATCGTGTTCCAGGTGGCTTCACTGACTCGAAAATTGGCCCTCTTCGACTCCACGAGAAAATGGGTGGCATAAATGGAGGCCCAGACGTTACGCTCGCTGTTGCCTGACCAGTAATAGAAGGCTCCGCCCTCGGCTTGCATCTGCTGAACTTTGGCAATCGCAGCGCGCACCATCCGGCGTGAGCGACCCTTTCCTCGAAGCGAGTCCGCCATCGCCCCATAGTGAATCAGCGGGAAGGCCTTCGATACGGTCTGCTCCAAACATCCGTGCGGGTATCGAACCAGATACTGCATTCCGTTTTGAAAACGAACCAGCGGATCTGAACTCACCTTCAGCGCCACATCGACAGAGCCCTCAAGAAAATCCTCGGGAAACCGAACAGTGACCGGGGAGCGCGGTTCGACCGTACCCGCACCAGCTCGCACTTGCAGCCGCCCCGCAGGCCTGAGCGGAATCTTGTATTGCTTCGTCGATCTTTCGCCGAGGCCTTCCGCGACCAATTCGACACGAGCCAGTTCTTTGGTGGCCTCTGCAACCAGCAAGAAGGAGCCCGAAGCCTTTTTGCCTGGCCCTAGGGAAACCACCCGACGACTCGGGCCCTCCACCAGGAGATGCTCTGAAACCTTCAGTTCGATGTTCACGGGGCCCGTTTCTTGGGTACCGTTAAAGACCGTAAAGGGAACCACAAATTCGTCACCCCCGGCCGCAAAACGAGGAAGACTTGGCTTCAGAACAAGTTTGTCTCGGACAATCACTTTGGCCTCGGCCGAGCTGAATCGATCGCGGCCAAAAGCAACCGCCATCACCCGGAGCTCCCCATCGTAGTCCGGCAACTTAAACGAGGCACGGCCGTGCCCGTTTTCGTTCACCGCAAGAAGGCCGGACCAAAGCGCGACACTCCGATGCCGCTCAGTCGCAAGCGGGTTCACCCGGCGCTTCTTGATCAGCGCCCGCGAGGGCGCATCTCCCGACGGAGAGATTTCTCTTTCGGCATCGGGTATAAAAGGAACAACCATGCCGTACATGGCGTAGTGTTCGACCTCGAGCCGTTGCTTTTGGTGAAAAAACTGCCCAATCTTCGGCGTTTCAAAACCGGTAAGCGAAAGAATACCCTCGTCAATGACTGCGACCGTATAGTGGACATCATCGCCCAGCGCTTCGGGAAGGCGCAGACGAACCTCAAGCTCACCGCCTTGCCCTACCCGCTCCGGCACGTCTATTTCGAAAGAGGGATTTTGCTGTGGATCGACAACTGCAACGTTCAGCAGGCCAGTTGCGTAGGCCGCCTGGCCCTCGGGGAGACCATCAATAGGCCGAATCAGGGTGGCACTGAGATAAAAATTGGGCGCATGCGCGCTTGTAACCGGTATCTCCACGACCGTTGGCCTCACTCCCACGGACATGGTGCGGGCATAGACAAGCTCGCTCTGCTCGCCGAGAAGCATCAGCGCGCCGCCAAACGGAGCACGAATTTCAATCCGGACCGCTTGTCCTGCTTTTGCCCGACCACCCAGCAATCGCATTTGCACGCGGTCAGGTGCCTGCCCACGCAAGGGGTCAGGCTCGAAACCGCGCACGTAGAAACGCTTCCGCGTGCTCTGCCCCCCCGCGCCATCGCGAATCTTAAGAACGTACTGGCCACCCCTCTTAGGAGAAAATGAGAAACGACCCTGGTCATCGATCCCCTGATCTTGGAGATCGATGGCCTGAAGCTCTTTTTCGGTCACATAACGATAGTACCCGCGTTCGTCTTTGCGATAGTGCGTGACCTGGCGCTCCAAGAACATGCTCAGCTCAAGCTTCTGCTCGGCTCGCGGAACCCGCTCCCCAGAAGCCATTACATTCACAACCGAGAACCTGATGGGGCGCCCCACCTCACCGTCACTCGAACCCAGTCGTTTGATGCCCACAAAGCGATCGTAGAGGAGAACATCCACCTCACCGTAAGCCGCAACCGCGCGGCCTCCATCGTCGAGAACCTCGGCGGCGTAGTGCGCACGAAGGCCAATGGGTGAATCGACATCAGCCGGTAAAGCATAGCTAAAGTTTGCCGTTCCGTTTTCATCAAGTTGCTTGACACCCAAGTCCTTGTCTATCCGATGAAACTTCGTGTCCTCATGGCCAAACCAATACCCCGCGAACCCTTTGGGCTTAAAATACTCCGCCCGAAGCTTAACTTTCGCACTGACCTGATTGCCCACCGCGGACGCCCCAAAAAGATGCGTTCCGGTCACAGAAAACTTCATGGTTTCGCCCGCGTTCCAATGGGGCCGTTCAGACTTCAACGCGACCCGAATCTTGGCAGGAACAAACTCCTCGACCTGAAACGGGTAACTCCCGATGACTTTGTCTTGCCACAGCACCACCGCCTTGTAGCGTCCGGTCTTGGCCTCAGGCTCGACCTTGAAGTTGTATACAAATACGCCATCTTTGCCGGTTCGAAAACGCTCCTTCACCACATCGGTGCCCTTCGGGGAGCGAATCAGAAACTCGAGCGGGAAATCATCTGGCATCCGTCCCTTCTGGGCCCTGGTCACGGCCACCAAATGAACAGGCTCTCCTGGTCGGTAGACCCCTCGATCGGAGTACATAAAACTTCTCAAGGACGCACCCTGAGAAGAAACACCCTCGGTGTCGAAGTTCTTCAGCGAGTCCCGATGCAGCGACATCGAGAGAAACGAAAAATCCCGACCTCGCTTCGCCAATACCAGCGTGGGCACACGGCCCTCAGGATAACTGATGCGGGCCATACCTTGCGCGTCGGTTTGGGCGCGGACAATGGTTTGGTTCCAAACGTCCACCAAGGAAAGCTGGGCGCCGTCAATCGGGTTGCCATTGCTCAAGGACCGAACCCATACGACCATCGTGTTGCCAAAATTCCGCGCAACGAGGCCCAAATCCGTTGACGCGAACCACCGGCTCTTTTCGCATCCAATCGCGCCTACACAGACATGATACATGCCGTAAACGTTCGCATCGAACAGCTTTGACAAATCGACATGGGTTATCGTCGGCCGGTTCTGCTTTTTACTGGTTTCGACCGAACCGTAAAAGACCCGTTTCGCCAGCCTCGGCAAACTCGCTGAGGTGGGCTGATTGAGAAAATGCGCAATGTTGTTCGGGTAGATCTGATGAATGCTGAGTGAAAACGCATTGCGATTGGTAGTCACAATCGGCACTTTGGACAACTGGCTTTTAACCAAGACATTTCCAGAGACCGCAAAATCGAGCTCTCCAGGCAAATTGGGAACCTGCGATTCTTTTCGAAGCTCTGAAGCCATAAATGCACCGTCTGTGGCAAGCAACCCCTCTGGCAACACGATCGCGTATTTTTTTTGGGGCACAAAAGGGCCTGAGAGGCGGTAACCATATTGGCCACGCGTCGCTCCCGAGCTGGCAATGCTCACATGTACCCCCTTTACCCGGCGCTTTTTTTCGACTTCTATCACTTGAACCGACTGCTCCATCCGCTCGGGCTCAACCGGCGCACTGAGAGCCAGCTCCGCTTCGTAGATACGGTTCTTCAACACCCAACGAAACCGTGGCATCACAATCTTTTTGGGCTTTTCCTGGAGAAAATGACTTTGATAGGTCGCTTTCAAGGACCGATTGCCCACCACCGGGCTTAGCCCCTGAAAAATGCGGTAGAAGATACGCCGATCCCGAGCCGGCCGTTCTAGCCAATCGGAAACGACTGAGACCTGATCATAACCCTCCTGTTCGGGGTTGCTCTTTTTTAGGTCCAACTTGTACGTAATGGGTACATCAACGGCACTTCCTGCATCTGTACGCTGGTACCAAAAGTTAAACTTGGCCTTCAGCTGCTCTTCAAGAACCGGCTCCGAAAACGCAAAATCGACATAAAGCCTTTGCTTGAGTGGATCCTCTTCGTTGACCACTTGGCGGGCCTCGGCGCTTTTCACCGTAAGAGGGGGCCGACCAAAACGATAGGTCACTCGGTTCGGCTGGCCGTCTTCGCCCAGAGGCCCATCCCAGCTCAAATCTTGTGAGGGAATCAAAGACGGGTCAAACACCGCAGCGTAGTCCGTCGCGGGCAGCAGATCCTCTTCGGCTTTGAACTGAAGTTTATCGGGCGCCAACCACACCCATGCGCCTCGAATCGGCGGCTCTATTCGAAAAAGGCCTGAATTGTCCTTTGCGCCCACAGCCACATCGTTTGGCTTCACGCGCTTACTGAAACGCGCATCCAGAGTCACCCGGGGGCGCACCAGGCCCTGAGGCGTAAACTGTTCGATCTTCACCTCGTTTTTTGTGGTCGTCAGGCTGGTATTCACACCAGTCACAAAGGTGGTTTCTTTTTGCGGAAGAATTCCTGCGTTGAAGCTCAGCTTGTAAGAAGTCATCGGTTTCATATAATCCGCAGGCTCAATCCGTAGTTCGCGGGGCGTCTTCCAGGTCAACTGCGCGTCGAGGGGCGGCTCAATCGTCACCGGGGCTGCGGTATCGGGAAGCTTTGACGTCTGGTAAGACTCGCCCACCGTAAGCATGGTTTGCATGTTTTTCGAGAAGTGCACGACGATATCCTGGTCGGGCAAAAACCGCTCAAGATTCCCGTCCAAGCGAACGCGCACCTCGTTTTTGGTTGTGGTCAAAGAGAAGGTTTCTTTATCCTTCTGGAAGTGCTGTTCCTTGTGCCACAAAAGCTCCCCGGTGGGACCGATGGTCAATGTTGTGTTCTCAGGCCAGTTGTTGTCGGGAACAAACTCCAAGAGACGGCGGCCGAGCCACCTCAGTCGACCACCCACGGGGGGTTGGATGTTCAGAGCTCTTCGTAGGTCTTTTTTTTTGGCCCAATAGGTAGCTGCATCCCTGTCAAATTCAATCCACAGTCGAAATTCCGGGGGGACCTCGTTCAGCTTGGCGTAAAGCTGCCGGTTTCGATGAAAAATCGTAGGATCAAGTCCCTCTTCAGGCACAGCATAAGCTGAAAACCTGAGTACATTTTCTACCGTGCTGAAGCTAAACTCCCGTCTCCCCTCCCAGGCGTAACGCGTGTTGGGATCGTATTTCGGATTGAGGGTCACGGTGTAGGTTGTCAGCTCGCCCAGCATTCCGTCGGGCCTAAACCTGAGGGTATCTGGGCGAACCCAAACGAACTTGCCGGAAACGCTTGGCACAAAAAGGAGCGGATCGACTGAGCCTGAAGCGCCCTGTCGAAACGTCCGGCGAACCCTTGCGCCGGACACCATGGGACGAGAGAATCGAACCACGACGTCGGTATCAAGTTCTACGCCCTTTCGGCTCGGGCTGACACTGCTCATGCGCTGAGGAATGGGCGGAACGTAGAACCGCCAAGTATCCCCATGATCTTGCGGCCTCCAAGCCCGACCTACCTCCGTATTGATCTTCGACTCGACATGCACACTCACGTGTTTTCGAATAGGCCATCCGCCTTTCGTTAAATCGGGTCGAAACTGAAGCGTTCGCGCGTTGGTCCACACCCACTGTCCGGGGGTTTTGGGTTCAATCCGAATGGGCACCTCTTTTTGGGATTTGTGCTTGAGCACATCCACGGCCTTGGCCATGCTTCCCGAAAACTCGATCTCGAGCGTCTCATCCCACGACGCCTGTTTTTCTATTGAGAAGCGGGTGACGTAGACTTCATTGGCCGATGTGGTGAACGCAAAGCTTGTTTCGGTATCTGCCCAGACTTGGTCCTCGGCGCGAATAAATCGGTCCGGAAACAACGCCACCTTGTAGGTTGTCTCGAAAGTCGGTCGATCCTCGCTGAAGTTGAACGTGAGCGTACGCGGGTCACTAAAGCGGTAGTAACCCTTCACTGCCGGTTCCAGCTCAACATAGGTCATCTTGCTGACCGGAATGTTCTCACCCTCGGGAAAATCGTGATGAATCGGGCTCGAAAAGCGCACCACGATCTGATTGCGCATGGTTTCTGGGGCGGGCTTGCTTCCCGGCGCGGGGACCATCCGCTCCAGCGTGACTTTGTCGACGATCGTCCCGATGGTGAGCGCGTTCGGGGGTGAAAAGAGCCCAAGGAGTCGATAGGTCCGCCCCCGTTCTTTGCGGGTAAGCTTGAAGGATTTGTTAAAACCCGTAGGGTCTTTGAGCCAAATCTCTTCGATCTTGTCTTGAGGGTAGCGAAACTCAACATGGAGCCCCTCTGGGATCTGCCATGACTCCCGCGGTGCGCGGTAGGCATAGCGAATACGCACCACCCCTTTTTTGGGGTGCACCGTCGACTGAGAGACGTGTAGAACCCGGCTCGTGGTCAAAAAGTCTGCGACCAGAACCCCGCAAACGGCCACCAAACCGGCCGCAGCCAACCAGCCCTTCCAGACCGAAGCGACCCGCGCCACCACCGCTCGAATGCTATTTGTTGCAGTCATTGGCCTCCCTCAAAGCCGCGCACTATACTCCCCCGAGGCGCCCAAATCGAACTCTTGCCCCGACCAACCATCGAGCCGTAGCCCCCTCAGCCGAAGCCAAAAACGGCTCTTACAGCCCGAGTTGCCTCTGTTCAACCCGCCTCTCGGGGCCTCAGCCGCGCTGCTCTTCACCCCAACAATCGCCCCCAAAGCCGTCATTCCCTTAGCTTCGACAAAATCCCCGCGAAATAAGCACCCGGTGTCCCCGCCGAGCGAAGGACGAAGCCCACGGGTTCCAGTCATGATGTCCATCCGCGGTCTCCCCTGAAGCCACCGTACGGTGTGGGCGAAAACCTTCCGCTGTACTTTCCCGGCACCGGAACAGCGCGCTAAAATGCTCCGTCTTTAGCAGGTCGCTAGAATCCGAGCTAGAACAACTGCCTCCTGTGAAAAAAGCCAGGTACAGCTTCGCTGTGTGTCGGATTGCACACGAAACACCGCTTGCTATTTTGTCTAGAGCACATCTCATAACCTCATTTTCCTGGACCTGGACCTGGACCTGGACCTGGACCTGGACCTGGACCTGGACGCATGAACTACCGAAATCTCGAAGTCTACCGGTTGGCCATCGCCTTCCTGCCTCTCGCATCGCAGCTCACGGATCGATTTCCCCCCGGCTACGCAAGTTTTGCGGACCAAATCCGGCGAGCGTCGTTGTCTGTCCCGCTCAATATCGCGGAAGGCTCTGGAAAGACCAGGCCAACGGACCAAAAACGCTTCTACGCAATCGCCAGAGGCTCCGCTATGGAGTGTGGAGCAATTGTCGACGCCTGTTTTGCTCCTGGCTTTATCGACAAAGCATCGGTTCGGGAGGCTGTTAAGATACTCGACCCGATCGTTCGCATTCTCTCTAAGATGTGCCTCCCCCTCGAACCCGCCGGTAGGAATCCAGGTCCAAGTCCAGGTCCAGGTCCAGGTCCAGGTCCAGGAAAATGAGGTTATGAGATGCGCTCTAGTCTTGCCCACCCCAAGCGGCCCCACCTGGCCAACCTACCCGCTTCACCATCTTCGTAGCCTCCACACTTGTCCTTGCCTCCCGAGGATACGGCACGATACTGTCGGGACGGTGGGTCATAGCCTTGTCAGTGCGGGTGTCACTTCGCTCGCCGTGCTTCTTGTGACCTATCAGGCACAGTCCACAGAAAAACAACCGTTCCCCTCCGCGCACCCCCAACACGCAAATGGGTTCGGATCAGTGCAGGTGGGCTCCGAGATGAAACTTCGTCTCTTCAAGAAATTGAAGCCCACGCGCCTGGCCATCAATCAGGAAGCCACAGTGACGGCGGAGAACAGAACGAGGAAAATGGGCAGAGGATTTACAATCAGGGCCCTCCCAAAAGGCTTGTTCATAGATGGTGAGCGCGTCTCAACCTCCGCCGCCGTCACCGCGTCTTCAACGGGCCTCCTTGTCAAAGTCGATGACGGGCTCGAGCGAATCGTGCCCAGCAAGCTCAAGATCCGACTCACAAACGGCAAGCTCCACATCGTTGCCCACGTCCCCCTTGAAGACTATATCGCGGGGGTGGTGAACGCTGAAATGCCTCACGGGGCACCTGAGGCCCAAAAGGCCCAAGCCATCGTCGCGCGGACCTACGCACTTGATCAACAAGGGCGGCATGGCACCTACGACTTTTGCGACCTCACCCATTGCCAGGCCTACCGAGGGATGGCGCCGGCATCGGTGACGGCTGTTTCCAAGTCCACCGCGGGCACCATCTTGGCCACCCAAGATGGCTGTCTCGCGGCCGTGTTTTATAGCTCAACCTGCGGGGGGCACACCACGAGTGCCCATTCGGCATGGGGCTCGACCACGGCCCCGCACCTTCAAGCAATCAGCGATCTCAAACCTTCCGGGGAGGCTTGGTGCAGCGACTCTTCACACTCCGAATGGCAATTTGAAATTCCAAGAGCAAAGCTCGGCCATCACCTGCGACGTGCGCTCGGCCCGTCCGTTGAAATTCCGTTGGCCATTCGTTTGGAATACACCGAAGGTGGCTGGGTTTCAAACGTGTGGATCGCGGGACTTCCTCGCCCCCTCCCCGGCGAGCGGTTTCACAACCAGATGGGCCGCATCTTTGGCTGGAACCGGTTGAAGAGTGCCCATTTCACCCTTCACCAAGACCCGCAAACTCTGTATTTCCAAGGCCGAGGGCTCGGCCACGGCGTGGGGCTTTGCCAACACGGAGCGATGTCTATGGCCCGCACGGGTCTTCATGCCAAACAAATTCTGCAGCACTACTTCCCATCTCTTTTGCTCACACGGAACCCCACGCCCCATGCCTGTTTTTGAACGCCGCTTTTGGCTCACACGACCACCAAAATTTCACTTGCCCGTGGTGGTCAAAAGCCACGGCTGGTTCGACCTTGAACCCTTTCACTGGAACGAACCCGAGGGCGAATTTTCGTTCTCATGCACGCTTTTTCGGCTTCCCGTCACGATTTTTGTCACCCAAACGTCGTCTCGGCTGCATGGCCGTGTTCTCAGTTTTCGTGCTTTGCAGCCCGATGAGCGAAAAGAAGCGAAAAAGGTCGCCGCTTCTTGCCTGCGGCTCGAAGAGGATTTCTCTGAATTCCATCGCCTACTGGCCAAAGATGCACGGCTATCTTGGGTGAACCAGCAGGGCGCCGGTCGACTTTTGAGGTCGCCTAGCCGCTTCGAAGATCTGGTCAAGATTATCTGCACGACCAACTGTTCGTGGCATGCCACCAAACGAATGGTCAGTAGGCTCGTACAGGCCGCCGGCCAACGTGCGCCACATGAACGCAAAACGTTTCCCGGTCCCAAAACGCTCGCGAAACAATCAACCCTGTGGTTTCGAAGAGAAATCGGCGCGGGCTACCGCGCGCCGTACCTTAAAAAACTCTCGGACAACGTGCACCACAGCACCCAAGTCTTAGAGAACTGGACCCTCAACCGTCCCCCGACCGATGAACTCAAAGCACACTTGCACGCGATAGAGGGCATCGGCCCCTACGCCGCAACCCACGCCCTTCGTTTACTCGGAGTCTACGAGGATCCGGGTCTCGATTCGTGGTGCCGCAAACAATTCCAGCGCATCTACAAACTCCGCACCGCTCCATCAGACCAGCGGGTTGTTCGCCGCTACCGCACCTTCGGAAAGTGGCTTGGACTGGCGCTGTGGATGGATCTGACAAGAGACTGGCACTGTCCCCCGGAATAACCTTTGCGAAATCGTGCAGATGCACGCGAACGTTGGGTACGCATTCCACAAACGTAAGCGTAGACCTGCGCATGGGCGTGCCCGAACCATTCCCCGGAAGCTCTATCAGCATCGCAACAACTCGGACGAAAGAATCTTTCCGTCGCGAAAAGTAGCTCCTCGTGATCAGAGAACTATTCGGGGCGCCCCCACCAGTCTTCCCCGGAAATGATTTCGTACTCGATACGAGTTCCCCCTTTCTCGGGAACGAGCCAAACTCGAAGCTCGTGGTACCTCCCCCGGTGAGCTTCTTGTCGACTATGGAGCGGCCCACGCAGCGACTTGTTCGTAACCTTTTCGTCGATGATGAAAAAGAATCTTCGCTCGAGCCCTGGATCTAAAGTGTCGAGCTGATCGATACTCTCAGCAAGCCTCCAATCAGGGAACAACTTCGAGAATATCTTCGGACTGGTAAGCATCTTGAACACCTCCTCTGGTGGCTTCGTCACGATGACCTGATTTCGCGTATGGTGCCAGGGGTCGAATTCCTCGCGCTTGAGGCCTCCCGATGCGATTCGGTGAGCAGTCAACGGATCTGACGACCACTCTCCATCCGGTGTCATCAACGGCTCAGGTCTCTTGTCTCGGGAATAGTCGTGACCCCCGTAGAGCCGAATCTGCCGATCGGCACGGACTACTCGAACGTATTCCTGGCCGGTTCTCTTGAGCAGAAACCAAGCGGTCTCGATCTCTCTCTCAAGCGTTTTCGCACCAGTGACGCTGACCACAATCACTCCCGGTCCCCAAGAATCGACGGTTTGCCACATGGGGTGCGCAACATTGGACAAAGTCGACTCGGGCTTGAACACGGGGAAGGTCGCGAACCCCTTTCCAGGTTTGTAGACCACAACCACCTCGCGGTTGAAAAAAACGCGCTTTTTTGCATCGATAAGCATCGCGTCCGATGGCGGAATCGCTGAGATTTGGACCCCATCGAGTGCAGGGCGTTCCTCGCCGGCAAGAACCTTGTTCCATTCATACAATGCGGTTTCCAAGTCGGAAAGCGTAACTGCTTGCTCCTGGAAGGTGGTTTGATAGTGAGACTTCGAGACTTCATCATAGTCTTCGAATTCGGGTGCCCCCATGATGCGCATCAAGAATGCCAACGAAGCTTCGTAGCTCACAATGGATCGAATGAGCTCTTCCCCATAGGTCGTGACTGAATCTTGAGTAACTTGACCCGGAGGAGCCTCCAATGCCCGCTGGACTTCCCCGTAGATTTGATGCCCAAGCGCAGCGATCAATCGAACCGCCGTGTCCGGCCGAAGTTCGTGGTCCGAATCAAAAGCAAGCTGGTCAATCACCAGAACCACCGAAATACGGGTCCCATCTACTTCAGCTGCCTCTGACGGACTGTTCGCCTCGGGCACGCCGCCTGCGAAACTTAACCCAGCTTCCTCACCTCGATGATCTGTTCGCGAGGAATCTGAGCTCGGGGCCTCATCAACAAATGTAAACGCACCGAGGCCGTCTCGAACAGGCTCCGTGCCGAGGTAAGAAGCCACCCACGGCCGAGTGCTCCTGTAGACCACAATCCTCAGCGATTTTCCTTCGAGCGGGGAACGGTCACCCTTCCACGAAAACAGATTGTCCTCACCTGGCCGTTGAAAACGAGCGACAACATCGAGTGCCCACCGCACCATCTGTTCGAAGTCGCCCTTCTTTCGCTCGAGCGCCATTGTGGGATCGGGCAGTGCTGGTACCGAGACACCCAAAAAATCAATGGTTCCGTCGGCAGGCACAATGTCCCACCCTTCGGACTTCAGATCACCAACAGGAATCGCCGGGGTGTCCTTCGGGAGATCCTTTCCGTCACCCGAGGCGCTTACCGTCGGCGGAACCGTGACATGGGTTCGATGGTTCGGATCATCGGGACGAAAGACTGGGTTTCGGACCCACTCCTCGACCTTCCTTCGAGAGAATTCGCCCCGAATGCTCAGCTCGACCCAAAAGAGCAGCATCTCCCGCACAGACTCGGGCAAGAGAGCCAACATCTGTTCTGCTTGCCGCCAACGAAGGTGCTGACGAACGGAGGCTTCGATGATCTCTGAACGGGGGTGTTCGGTCCGAAGCGCGTACACTTCAAAAACCGCATCCTCCTGCATGTCGAGAACGCCGAGTGTTCCCAAAGGCGTATTCTCCCAGCCAAGAAAATCAACGCTGAGCAGGTAAATTTTGTCGTCTTCGAAATGCTTTTGGGAGAACGAAAAAGGGTCATCCACAAGAGGCACAGAGCTGAAAATGGGCACATGCGCTCGAATATCTTCTTCATCTTTGAAATACGTACCGAAAGGAGCCAGGAGATCTTCGCCACGAACGTAACCAACCGCTTCCCACAACTCCGAAGACGGCGCTTCGTTGCTGATAAAAATCGAAAGAAGGCCGGGATCTATTTCAGTGCCTAGACTCGCGGTGTAAGCCAGGACCGAGGGCAGCGCCGCACTGAGCGCCGCCAGCTCAGCGGGTAGCTGCAAAAACTCGTCGAGTTTACGTGTCAGAGCCTTCAGCATCTGAGTGTTTGCCTTCGATCGAATAAGCCCGGGAGGCCTAAGAGACTGCACTGACGGATTGACGAATTCCGTGAATGTTCCATCTCGTTCGTAGTCCTCAAAAACGTCCACATACCATATGGCGGCAGTACTGGACTCAAGCACCGTCATCACATCCGAAATGTTGAGGCTCGAATACGGAAAACCGTTGTCGCGCACAAAACGCTGCATTTCAAGCCACAATGCATCGGCGGCGGCGCGGAATACGGATACCCGTGGATGGTCTTGGTGGGCCCGAGCGAACTTTCGAAGCGCAAGAATCAAACCCGCGGTGGCTTCAAGATGATAGAGTTCTTCTTGTTTGTTGCTCTCTTCAACGTAAGGATCTGAAAAGCTATTGGGAAAATAGTGCGCACCGACATAGACGCCCCCGTTGAACCGATGTTCCTTCACGAAAGCCTGAATGGTATAGTCCAGACAAAGTCCAAGCTTGTTCCGTTCTTCGGCGCTAAGCTCAGTGTCATCAACCGCCAGAACCAACCAACTGCAGTTGTCTACCGCAGAAATCCGGTGAGCCTCAAAAAGCCCGTCAACAAAACGTCCGCCCGTCATAAAACGCCCTTCCTCCGGGTCCCACAGTTCCTCGAAGATGGCGTTTTTCAATTCGATTCTCCATTGAACCAATTCGTCAACCAGCGCTTGATCGCGTTGAAGCATCAGCGGTGCAATATCAGGCCAGTGTTGGAGCGCCTGATTCAACACACTCAGTAGATCCAGGTTGTGCTCAGTCACTACATTTTCTGCCTGGGCCGGCCGTTTGAGAATGCCAAACTCTTCGGCGGTCAGAATGTGAAAGCCCAAAGCGTTTCGGGAGCGATCTGGGTTTCTTGTGAACCGAGCAACGCTTGGAGGGGAATCTTGATCAAATTCCTCGTAGCCGATGGCATCGAGAATATCGTAGTAATCCCACTCAACCTTCGGGTCCGTTTCAAGGCCGAGGACGTGCGGCGTCCTTGCATTCTTGAGACCAACGGTTGTGTACCCGGCAGTCATCAGACCCGACCGACGATGCACCGCAAGACCCCGAAGAGAAGCGAGATAGCAACGAAGAACTGTATCGATGGAAGGGTCGCTTGCTTGCGCTTGAGAAGCCAACGTCGCGACATACGCCCCTAGTCCGTGAACGGCCCACGCGTTGGCGCCCGTCACCGAACGCGCATCTGCCCAGTTGTCCGACTTCGTATTCCAAGAAAACGGCCACCCGGTAATGATTTCATTGTCCGTGAGGTCGCTCCACCGAGCCTTGTCGCACAGATAGTGCGCCATCTTTTGAGCCCGTCCCGCATCGGTTGAATACTGAGCAAGTGCGATGCCCTGCGTATACACCCAAGCCCTATCGTGTTTCGCCAAAAAGGCTGAATCTGGCTGATCAAGGGCGCCCAGATACTCACGCTGCACCCCAAGCGTCGGGCTATAGAGCGCGTCAAGAACCGCCAGCGCGTCCCCCCACGATTTGTGGGCGTCGTCTTGAACAACATGTAAACCCGCAGCCTCTGCAAGCCTCGTGGCCTCCCCAAAAAACACCTCAAGCCCAACTTGGTCCAGAGCCAACGCTTGCAGCACTGCGTCTGGTGCCCGGTCTTCAATAAACGATGTCCACACCGTCTGGCTCGGTTTGTGGGCCACCCAGCCCTCGCCACTGGGCCAATCGCCCCGGGCAGCCCCCGCAGTACCCTTTTTTGACGTAGCGGAACCGCAGGCGTCCGAAAGCATATGATATCGGTCGACACATTCGAGCTTCGTAGGAACAACTTCGCCGGCCGCGATCCGCTCCGGCGCCGTGAGCACAAAACGAGCCTCTGTCGACTCGACCGCCGCGGCACGCGTGGTCACGATCTGTCTAAGCCCCGACGAAGCCTCCTCGGCCACCCAGGCAACGATCATGAGATCTTCAAACCCGACGACACGAGGTCCGGCGGCCCTTTGCTTCCAAGCAGGGCGAATCGCGTTCCACCCTGCCTCCATTCGCAAGGTGGCGCTCTTTGGAGCGGGCACACCCGAACCGTCGGTTGCTGTAGAGGACGAAAGGACAAGCTGAACCGCGGTCGAAGAGGTCTTGGCCTGCGTCCCGGTTGAAGACGTGGCTGGAGTCGATTCGCTCTGGGCATAGAATACGGTGGCGTCCGCATCACGCAAAATCACGGCGCTGTCGGGGCGGGAGCCCGTTCCCACCATAGAAGGCGCCGACCACGTAGCGCCACCGTCAAAAGAAAAGACATTGTAGACATGACCGTCGGGCGACCTGGATCCTTGCACTCCCTTTTCGTAAGTCACCGTCCACCGACCGCCCGGAGCACCCGAAACACGGGGAAACGACATGCCCACGCGCGCCACAGTGGGTGCCCGCTCTGAAATGTCACATCGCTTGATTTCGCCTTCATGACTCTCAAAGGAGTCTAGCGTCGCTATTCTCCAACTTTGAAGGGTGTCACCACTCCAGGTTCCTTCACGCCACCCCGTTTCGGTGACGACTTGTTCTTCCACCACTTCGACAAGGTTGTGGACCAGCCGAGGTACCTTGGTAGTCACGGTCCCTCGTTTTGACCACGAACCTGCGATCAGCGGTCGCTGGGCAACTTTAATATGGTCGGTTTCGTCCCACTCGCCCTCATAAAGATAGTAGTACCAATCGGGTTCGTGTCCATGCGATCTGCTGTAAGAATAGGCCTCCTCTAAGAAGACCTGGGCTTTCGTCTCACCCAAAAACGGTTGCTCTGCTTCGTAGCGCTGTACGTAGTCCGCTGGGAAAGCCGGGGCACATTCGTAGGGGGTCTTTTTCCACGCTTGGCGAAATCCGCGCTGGTACGCGACGGCCCCCTTGTGCGCACACCCATTGCCTTGCCCGATGGCGAGTGCTTGTCCCTGTCGCGCCGAAGGAACAAACGGACCAAATGCCCCGGTCCAGCGGGGGTTTCGAACCGGCCGATCGCTATAACTTCGAATCTGGCGCGCTGCGATCGTAATGCGATCATCTTCCACCTGAAGCGATGGATTCTCGACGTAATTTCGTACCGAACTGTAAAGATACATACCGAAGGGGGCATCTTTGTCTTTGGGTTTGGCTCGATAGCCAAGGCGTATTCTTCGTCGTCTGTCCTGCACTCGCATGCTTTTTCGCAGCCCGCGGTGCCATTGACCTTTCGGTATCGTACAATCTCGTCGTTGATTCGCCGCCGCCGTTCATCAAACACACTTTCCGGTGGACCAAGTAGATCTTTGACATACAGAGCCTGACTGTTTTCACCCCACACAAGGTGACTATGGCCCAGTCGATCAATACCAAGTCCAAGGCCGCGCTTCCACCGCGCACCGGATCGAACCACAAGCGGCACCGAGTCAAAGGACCTCCCGGAATCGGCGCTCTTAGCCACGTAGAGGGTGCTGACGGATGCTCCTTTCTCAGACTCTGCGATGACTTCCAGCCACGCAACCAGAACTTGTTCCCCTCTCGATGCGATTTCTACTTCAGTTATCTTGCTGTCAGCATCGGCGAGAAAAAGCCGCGTGGGTTTACTCCAAGTGCCCTCCTTGGCAAATCGGTCGCTTCGTATGTAATGAACCTGGTCTGTATGTTCTAGACCGTCACCCCGTGCGATATAGGCCATGTGCGTGTGCACCGAACGCGGAGTCTTGCTGATTGCCATCACCGGAAGAACAGGCGATATTCCCCATTCACTGACCGGACTCGGTGGCTCAAATACGCCCGGGAGCAAAACGCGGACGAGCCCTGTTTCTTTGAGTGCACGTTGCTCGGATCTTTGAACCGAACCGGATTGGCCTGGCACCCGGCTTCCGACCAATGCGTTCCTCTTTGGATGAACGCCTTCCGCCTCCTCTCCGCCCAAAGCGGCATTCGGCCCCTTGATGAAGTTCTGAGAGGAGCTTGGTTCCTCAAGAGCTGTCCGGTGATCTGAATCTTTGGCAACGCCTTCCGAGGTCTGCTGCCCGCCCCGCCCGTGAAGTCCGCCGCCCCCTTCACCAAACTGACTATTTCCGCAGGCACCGGTACCAGCAGTGACCACGAAAAAAGATATCCCGCATAACATCGACCATTGCGCCGAACAAAAAATGCGTCTTCGCATAGACCACCGATCCGTTTGCACTCGAGTAACGACCCCATCTTCGCCAGAGAGATCCACGCTCCAGCGACCCGCGATAGGGCTATCGGTCTTTCTCAATTGTCAAGCCATGTAGCGCTGGGAGAGCACGCCACCCCAGGAATCCCCTGAAATCCTTGACGCTTCACTCCGCGAACGGCCGACCACAAGGGCATCGACTCCAACCAGAACCGGAAGCCACTGGCGGGAAATGATAAGAAGCCTAAAGGGGCACTTCACCCGAAAGATGCACTCTTTGAGAAACAACTGTGAGCGTTGCGAAGAAACTCTTGGGCGGCGAGTACGGCCCGCTACGTCCGCAGCACAAATTCGACCGGAATGACGATGGAAACGGTCGATTTTGAAAACCCAGACGGCAGATGATCAAACGGAGCCGCGGCGCGAACCATGCGCAAAGCTTCCTTGTCCAAAAGCGTATGACCAGAAGAACGGTGCACACGCGGCTCCGTTGCAAGATGCCCATTCTGCTTGAGCGTGATCCGGATGAACGCGCGCCCCTCTAAGCGCAAGCGCCGGGCAACGTGCGGATAGCGACGATGGCTCATAATCGCATGATGAATGCCCCTTCCATAGGGCCTAAGATCAACCGGCGCTGGTTGAGGTGTCCGATCCTCAGCGGGGGGTGGCACCGAAGGTGGGGCTTCTCGGACCGTCGCCGGATCAGGCGCGGATTTGGGAATAGGCTTCGTTGGGACTGGAGGCAAAGACTTTGGGGTAGGCTTCGGTCGACGAACCCTTTTCTTTTTTCGCACCACCGGCGGTGGTTTCGTAGGAGCCGGGGGCACCGGAGCCACCGCGGGCTTCAAAGACGCAGGGACAAGACGAAGCACCACCTCCGGCTCAGGGTGTTTTGGCACCGGCAGTTGTTCAGAAACCACCGGCATCAATATCACCGCGCCATGGACCAGACAGGCCGCAGTCGAAGATAAAACCCAACCGCGCACTACCCCTGCCCTCCTTGCCAGGCCACGGCCTCCAAAAAAGACGAGCCACGCACTACCGTTGCCCTCCTTGAGGGGGCTTGGTCGCAATACCCACGGACTCAAATCCAACTGCTTGGGCATCCCCCAAAATCTGGACGGCACGTTGCACCGAAGCCGACTGATCCGCAACCAGGAGGATGCCATCGAATCGGGCCTTAAGACTCTCAAGCGTGGGCCGGACCTCCTTGAGCGGTACCCGCGCCCCGTCGATGTTGATGGCGCCCTCCGCCGGTACGGTCACCACCAGGGACTTTGGATCTGCCGGACCGGTACTTTCAGCTTGCGGAACAGAAACCTTAAGCTCGTTCATCCGATCAAAGCTCGCAGCAAGAACGACGAAAATGACCAAAATAAAGGCGATGTCAATCAACGCCGATAGGTTGATCGTAGGCGAAACACGCTTGGTGGTCTCAAACTCCATGGAGAGACTCCGGCGGTTTTGAAGGGGGCACCGATGAAAGAACACGTTGAACCAAATCGCCCAGATCCATTCGCACCCGGTCGGTTCGACTCGCAAGATAGGCGTGGCCCGCCAAGGAGGGCACCGCGACCGTAAGCCCCGCGGCCGTGGTCAGAAGGGCCTTCCAAATGCCAGAAGACAGGGCCCCCACGTCGATCTGGCCCTGACTGCTTCCTTGTAGACCAAGGAACAGATCGACCATGCCAAGAACCGTCCCCAAAAGCCCCAAAAGCGGCGCAGCCTGTGCGATAAACGCCATCACCGAGAGGCCTTTTTCGAGGCGCCGAAGCTCAAGCGTTCCGATGCGCCGCGCCTCGGCTTCCACCCGGTCCGGGCGATTCACAAAGGTCTTCGCCATGCCCTCGGCCACCCGCGTCGCAGGCTGCGATTTTCCGTTACACCATTGACTTGCGGTTTCAAAATCTCCGCGGCGCATCGCATCGAGAAGCCGTTCGACCCAAGCCGGGTCGACCCCAAGAGCCCTAAACTCGAAGAATTTTCGTAAGAAAATGGTGAGCGCGATGAAAGAGCAAAGATAGATCGGGATCATCGTGACCCCGCCCTCGCTTAAAAGAGCGCCGAGAGAGACAAAAGTTTCTTGAGTTCCGAGCATGATTTTCTCACGTTCCAAAGTTGTATTTAAATCCGGCGAGGAAATGAAATGGGCGTCCGGGCCGCACACCGAAGGGTCGGCGGGACAAGACATACTCAGAATCGAGCAGATTCTGAACCGTGAGATAAACCAGCGCACGCGCCGACAACGTGTAGCTGGATGCCAAATCGACGACCACCCGATCATCGATGCGCTCCGTTTCTGGAATCGAGCCCTGTCCCGCAATGTCACGCATGGTTCCCACGTACGTGCCGGAGATATCGAGGCTCCAGGGGCCCTTTTTTACGCCGAGTGTCAACGCGCCTTGATGTTGTGGCACGTAGGCAAGTTCATCGCCCTCGGTCACGTCACCGAATTGCGGGTTATCGGACGAGAAACTCGTCTGAAACTCTGACCTCGTGAGCGTATAGGACACGTTGAGCGTCATCTCGGTTTCCCACGGACCCTCTATCCGTTGAGACAAGACGGCTTCGAGACCAAAGATCTCGACCTCGCCCCCATTGAACTGGCGGCTCAAAAGTGCATCCGTACAGCCCCCCGAAAGCGTGCATTCACCGGTGAGGTTCTCGTAGTCATTAAAAAATCCGATGAGCTCCAGCTTCGTGTCCTGCCAGTTCACCCGTGCGCCTGCTTCGTAATTGACGCTTTTTTCGGGCTTGATATCGTCGGATTGTCCCGGCGATACCGGTCCAAACCCTTGATGCACACCCGCCAGAAGACCCAGCCATGAATTCAGCTGGTAGTGAACACCCACTCCGGGGATCAACACCGCATCCGAGTTTTTCTGACTGGTTCCAGCCAATCGGTCGCGAAACCGACTGCGAATGATCTCCAGCCTAAGACCCGGAGACAACGATAAAGCTCCGATTTGAATGAGATCATGAAGATGAAGGGCCACCGCGTACGTGGAACCACGATTTCGGGTGACCACCTCGGTGTCCCGGCCCTCAGGCACCAACGTTCCGTTGCGCATCCAGAAACCGTCCTCGATGTGGTCGCGCTCGATCCGGTCGTAGTGAAAGCGGATCCCGACTTCGATTTCTTGGGAGACGGCTCCTAAAGTTGGACGCCAATGCCCAACGATTTGGGCACCCTGAGAGACAAAATCTCGACCATTGGTTCCAATGAGCAGGCTCTGATCCTCGCCGTTCGAATCCTCTTGGCCCGTAAGAACGGAGAAAAACACCGCCGACTGCCCAGAGTCAGGAAAATTGAGGATATCGCGGAGGTCAGATCCCCCGCGAAATCGATTGAGTTTTCTCCAGTCACGAGAAAACACGTGACGATAAAGGGCCGCGTCGAGATCAAAGGACTCACCCTGCGCCAGATGGTAGGTCGCTTGCATCTGCAATCGATCCCACGTCATAAGGCCTTTCTGACTCGCGGCGTATCGCCGGAAGGGTGTTTGGGAAAAATCCCCATCCGAAAGGCCGAGGTAGGTTTCGTCAGATTCCTCATCGGAATATCCCAGTTTTAGATCCCATTGTTGAAATAAGGTCTCACTCGGATCGGTATGGTAGCGCGCACGAAGGGTGATCTCATTTTTGTCAAAGCCGGTATCACCCCCGCCATCGAGATTCTTAAAACCAACCGTCTGAAGATGCGCCCCCTCAACCAAAACCCCAAATCCCTTGCTGCTCGTACCAAAATAACCGTGCACTTTGCCAAAGCGTTCTAGGCCGTATGCGAGGTCAGCAAAACCAACGGTGCCTGAGGGGATAGGACGCGCCTTCAGGTTCAAGGCGCCGCCAATCGTGTGGGGACCGAATCGAACCGCCGCGGGTCCCTTCACCACCTCGACCCCCACGATTCGGGTGGTCAGCGGGAAGTAGTACGCCGCCGGCGCAGAATAGGGCGCAGGCCCGAAAAGAATACCGTCCTCCATCAACGTCACCTTGGCGCTTCGATCCGAGTTGGCGCCGCGAAGACCAATGTTGGGACGAAGGCCGTATCCGTCTTCGCCACGCACGTATACTCCGGGAACTTCCTTCACAATGCGGTGAATATCGTTGTACTCAAACGCCTCCAGTTGAGCCTCGTCGATGATATGCGCTGAACCGGCAATGCGCAGAGGATGCTCACCCACAATCGAAACCGTGGGAACCGATAGATCGACGACTCTAGGAAGCTCTTCTGATGAGGGACTTAGGGCCGGCTCATCGAGGATGAATATCGGGGCGTCCGCTGGTCCGGGCGAAGCCCCGGGCGCCGAAGAATCCGATGTTGTCGACGTGGCCGTTTTTGACTTCTCCTCTGCGTGGGCCAAAGACACCACCAAGGCGCTCAGCAACCCCACGGCCCCCCCCACCAGCCACGGTTTTGCGTAGCGCCCACAACGAAGCCTGCCAGGCAATCGCGCATTCACCCCGGGCCGGCGCGGCTGATACGTGGGATGAAACGGCGAGAGAAGCTGAGCCTTAAGACTGTGCTGAGAAAAAGGCCCACCAGGACCCGAAAGACCAAAACGCACAAACGATTGTTTCGCGGTCCTCTGTAGGGTCCCACCCAACCCGTCCCAAAGCGAAAGCCAGGTTCCATAGTTTACGGGTGCACAAGCGTTGGTCCGAGCATGATGCAGCTGATGCTGGGCCGGACTCAAGAAAAGCCATTCAAGTGGGCCGTATGACAGTCGTACATGAGAGTGGCGTAAATTGCCACCCGCCAAGTTGAAAAGAAAACCGATCGCATTGACGCCCAGGAGCTGAACCTGGAGCGTGCGCTCCCGAAATACATAGAAAAAAAGGCCCGTAATCGTCCCGGTGACCAGCACCCCACGGACACTGTAAAGAAAACTTTCGACCGGATGGGTACGGTAGAGCGTCAGAGGCGTAAGAACCTCTGCCGAATGGTGAACCCGATGAAAGGACCATAAAAAGGGAACACCATGAAAAAGTCGGTGAAAAACGTAGCGACTTAGGTCCCACCCAACAAAGAGGACCACCGTATAAATCGACGTCGCTAGGACTGGCGAAATCGACGGGCGGCCCCGAGTCCCCAAGAGCTCGTCCAAAGCACCAACCACCCAAACTGCCCATCCGAGCGTCCACGCGGCCCAGGCCGGCACCCAAAGGAAACGCAAAACCCCCTTGAGTACGAAGAACTGATAGTCGAGACGCGCCGATGGATGCAGCCAAATCCGCGACGGGAAAAGGAACCGCAAGAGTTGGACCCGTGGCCGCTGGCCGACCCAAACCAACATGGCCAAGACAACGCTGCCCACCGAAAAGGGCCAAAAAACGCGATCCGTCGGATCAAAAAAGGCCCCAAAAAGAGGATCAAGCCACGACCTCAATCTGCGTCCCCTGCCCCTTCCTGTGGCAACTTCAGCATCAGAACCGTGGCGAATGAACCCTTGAGGCCGTCGGTGACTTTCTTCACCGCGGCATGGGCAGACCGGGCGTCCCCCAGCTCATGAACCAAAGCATGGGCCAGCGAGGGGGTGATGACCTCGACCTCCGCAATGGCGGCGTCGATGTCTTGAAGCATTGTTTCCGCGAGGTTTTTGGCCCCGAGCGCCTGGAGCATATCCTCAAACCCCATGTTGTCTTGTCCTCCTCCGGTCAGAGCACTTCGAAGCGCTTGGAGGTTGGCAATAATGTTCTCCTTAGAGTGGTTCGCCCACCGAGACTCACGTTCATCAGGCCGAGCCGGACACGTCGAACTTCCACACGAGTCCCTAAAACCAAGGGGCTTACTCAGCTTGCGATCTTTGGTCACGACCTCCACGTAAAAAAGCGCGTCCAAAACCTCATCGAGGGCTCCTTGCGCGCTTGGGTACGGCGACCCCGACTGCCCTGCCGTGCCGAGCTGCGTAATGAAGTTGCCCGAGGCTGAAGACCACGCTTCGACAAGCGTATTTGCATCCCCGAGCAAATGCGCCGCTACCGCGTCCGCGTAGTTCGCCCGACTTTGGGTCAGGGCCTCAGCGCTAAGCACGTTCCACCGGGCGTCGAGCCCCACTTGGGTCGCACAAGTGTGGACCAAGGCCTCGTTGAACAGAAGATACTCGAGCGCATCGAGCCCATAGACGGTTATCAGATGGGTCGAAAAGAAGTCCGGGGCGCCAAATTCTCCATTCACGACCTCTTGATCAACGCTACAGGTGTTTACGGCGGTGGGCCACGAATAGATTTCGTCTCTCAAGTTCTTTCCGCCGGTGTCTTGGCCCTCTATTCCGGCCGGGCCAAGCTGAAAAATCTCGGCTTGCTGCCAAGCGGCCATGGCCCGCCCCCAGGCCTCGCGCGCCGCCTTTCTTTCGGCCGCTCCATCAGACACACCCAGCGCCGTTTTGTAAGCCTCCACCGCAACCGCCAAAGCTTTGGCCTCAGTCTGGAACGTCTCATACGCAGGCACAAAAACATGCGCACCCAGGCTCTGGAGCAATGCGTTCCGGTCAAAATTATCGGTGGGTGGTGCGATATTGTTTTTACTCTTGGAGCAAGAAGGACTCCAAGAAACAGAGACCGTCAGGCCCACCACGAGGTGCGCCCAGCGCCCAAACTGCCCTCTGCTACCAGCCGTTTTCACCGTTTTCATCCCCTATGTTGGCCGCAGCAAAGCCATAGGCTGCCTGCAAGATGGCTCGCCCCTCAAGCAACGCCGTCTTGTAGGCGTCTATGTCGGCTTGCGCCGCACCAGGCAAGACCGGTGCCTGGCCGAGCTTTGTGTGAAGCTCATCGAACTGGGCATCGGTCATTGGCGATCGTCGATTAAACTGAAACGACAACGCAAAACCTTTCAGTTCCGACCAGTGTTTGGCGTGGTCCAAGAAACGATAGTCGGCTGTCCCAAACTTTCCCATGTCCTGAAGGACCTCATTGAAGTAGTGCACCACCGTTGATGCTATCGCCTCTTCCCAGGCCCTAAGCGCGATATCACGCTGGGCCCTAAGGGCCATCGAATCTGCCTCGCCAAGCGCACCATCCGAGGCTTGGATAATGGCCCGCCCCGTCAAAAAGGCCTCAATCGCGCTCTTCGTATAGTCCGTCGGCGCGGTATCTGCACTTCCCCGATCTCTTTTGGCGGCATTGGTTGAATGCCCAAAGTTAAACTCAGAGTGAAGGTCAATCCATCCATCGCCATTGCTATCGTGGTAGCCTTCTTTGTATTCTGGTCTTCCGTCTTTTCCCGAAAGTTCGCTATCGGTATAGTCCGCGTAGTCTCGAGCCGCCCCAAAGTAACCAAAACCTTCGTCCCATGCATGCTCAAGAGCGGTATAAGGCTTGCTGCCATCAGGCCCGGTATGGTCAGATAAAAGTCCTTTCCCCTCGGTATCATCATCGAGGTAGTCATCAGCCCCTTGGGAAAAGGCGACAGCGCCGAGCAGAAACTTTTGCAGCAATTGGGCGACATCATGCCCTTCAGGCGTCACAAAAACACTGCCTATGAGTGCTCCACCCGGATCGAGGGGGACCTTGCCCACAAGCCGATCACGCGCCAAATCGTCGATCACCTGGAACCAGAGGCGAACAAGGCTTTCCGGGGTTGTGACCGCCCCGTTGTCCCAACCGACAAAATCTCGGGCCCAGTCTTTGTGCTGGCCAACCGCATCATTGCCGGCGATTTTCTCACGCAAAGTCGTTCCGCTGTGTACCGCCCCGTAGGTCTTTTGGAGCGGCGCGGGCACTGTAGTTAAGCCATGGGCGACGTCCGCACCGGCTCCGGCCTCATAGTCAAAGTAGAATTCCAGCGCTTGGACGACATCTCCGCTGCCCGGCGAAAACGTACCGCTGTCGATTCGGTCCGTGAGCCCATCGAGATAGCGTTTCATATCGGCAATGAGGAGGTGTCGAAAAACTTGGCCGGCATAGTCGACGCTGCTTTCGTTGTCGATTAGACCAACAGCAAAGGCATAGCTGTCGGGAACCCTAGGCCCACTCCCCGTCGTGGGTTCGTCCTCACCACAAGCCAAAACCGAAAGCACAGCCCCCGAGACCACAACCATCTTCAAGGCCCAGACTCTTTTTCTTTCATTGAACATGCGTGACATCTCCCTGAGCGCACAGTGCGCGTACAAAAGTCAGGGCTCTGGGCTGGGGCCTCGGGCCTCTTGGTTTGGTTCGATGTTGAAGACCCCTGGTGTGGACCGGCCGAAAGACGGAGGGACCGCTCAAGCGACCTCCACACACAACGTGCGTTTGCAGCGCCGACACTTGATTTCGACGCCCCTTTCGGTCCGCATCGCCAATAGGCTTCCGCAGCTACAGCGGAGCTCTGTTGGCTCATCCGCAGGCAGCTCTAGACAAGGGCTATTCCGTGCTTCCGGCGGCGCCGTTTTTTCGTTTTTGCCGGTCAAGTGAAGCCCACTCTATTTTGTTGATAATGATTTTGCAAGTCATTCTCAACAAGTCCTGGTGACGTCACACTGTCACCAGACAAACGGGATGAGCAGGGCACCCAAACGATATTGAATCTAGTTATTTCCATTACTTAGACAGCATCATCGATGTGGTATTGGGTGGCATGATGTGTGCAAGAAGAACCTACAGGGTGTCGCGCGACAGGCCTCGTTGCGCGCAACTAAAGGAGAGAGCCATGAGCACCGTCAACCGAACCCAGTTTCAACGCGCGATGAGGAAAGGCGGCATCAACGTCAACGACATGAGCCCCAAACTTCGGGCGAGCCTGGCCAAGGCGGGCGTTTCGGAAGCCGATGTGAAAAAGATTGGGGGACGAGACGGGCGCATCAGCACCGCCGCAGAAGTGAACAAGCTGTTCAAGCTTGTCGATGGCTTTGACAAAAACGGGTCGGCATACTCCTTCAAATCGAAAGATGCCGGAGGCGTTCTCACAACAAGTGGGAAACTCTACGAGGGCCTGAAGGCCGAAGCTCAAAAAAACGTCCAAAAGGCGCGAAACCAGGGCGTCATCCATCTTGGCATGCGGCCAGCTTCGACCCGAGAGGCCGCCGCCCTCAAGGCTGCAAACCCCAAACGGAACGGCGGGGTCCACGAAATTCAGGGATGGAAGTCGGATGGAGTGGTATCCCATGGCGGAAAGTCTCACGACCTGACCAAAAAAGTGGGACTAGACTCCTTCGAGAAGTCTTTGACCAAAGGCAAAGACAAGATGCCAAAAGCCCAGGCCAAGAAGTTCGTCGCGTTCCTGAAGACCCAAAATCGAGCCGCGCGCGATGAGATGGCAAAGCTTGGCCTGGCACTTCATCGAACCGGCAAGGGCGATCTACCGATGAACCGGATCGTACTGTCAGGTCACGGCTCCCCAAGCGGAAACATCAGCGGTGATGGAGCCGGCTCCTTTTCCTTAAAGGATGTCGAAAAGCTCGGAAAAGTGTTTCCCAAGGGCGCAGGAAAAATCGAGCACGCAGCCGTATCGGCATGTTTCTGTGCGGGGGAGGCCAATTTCGAGGCCCTACGAAAGGCGTTTCCGAACCTCAAAAGCGCCATGGCGTACAATGGCTTTTCACCAAAGGCCGAAACCCGCGCCCCCAAACACCTGGCCCGATGGGAATCCATCACCGATGGGGATGATCCGAGCCAAGTTGACCCGCCCTATAAAGGGACCGCCACTTGGAATGTTGCAGACGGAACCCAAGGCCTCCCCAGCAAGACGCTTACAGAAACAGAAGAAGCCGCCAAAGATATGGAACACGCGTACACCGCATACACCACAGGTGGCAAAGATCCGAAACTGGCAACGCGAGATTCAGCCCTCAACGAATACTATGTTCGACTCGCTGACTTGGAGCGACACCCTGACATCAGTCCGGAACGCAAAAAAGAAGTCGTGGCGCGACGCAAGGCCGTACTGAAACTACGCCATCCGGAGCTCGATTTGTGATCCGTCCCCCATTCTTAGTATGGGCGGTACTGGCCTCCGGCGAGCCCCAAACCTCAGCGACCGATGGCATGGTCCGCATCCCCGAAGGCTGCCACAAATTCACCTGCGAAGGTTCGCCAAAGGGCTGCGATTCTGCCTCACGAGCACAAATAAAATGCCTTAAGGCCTACTGGATCGACCGTAGCGAGGTCACCAACCGTGCGTACCGAGCATGTGTGCTTCACGGTGACTGCAGAGCCCCCAAAGCCTGTGGTCCCGGCTTCACATATGAAATGCCGGGGCATGAGAATGACCCTGTCAGCTGCGTCAGCCAAAACGAGGCCCTGTACTACTGCGTTCGCCAAAAAAAACGTCTCCCCTCACCCGCCGAATGGGAACGCGCAGGCCAAGGCAAGGCGGTCAGACGATACCCGTGGGGCAACGGCGCCCCCACGTGTGGCCGCGTTGCCCAGGGAATTCTTATCGAAGGCAAAAAACGGGTTCACTGCACATTGAAACCCGCCCACTCGACTGCCGTTTGTTCGCACCCCGAAGGCAACAGCCCGGAAGGCTTGTGCGACATGGCGGGCGGAGTCGCTGAATGGACGGCTGTGTCCTCCGCCACGAAGGGATCGTTGGTTAAGGGCGGCTCGCCGCTCGGGGCCGAACATGATTTTCTCTCGCTATCGAGTCAGGTGTATGTTCGCTCCCGCGTGAACCCTTCCATCGGCTTCCGTTGCGTGCGAGACGACGCTGGCACCCATTCAGACGAACCGAAACACCGCTAACGATCGAGTCACGCCTTTTGCGATTTCACGCCTACGCCAGCCGGGTCCACCGTTTCAACTGCTCTTGAATGTCTGGCGGCCAGCAGGAGATAAGGCCATAAAAGCGCTCGAAGTCTCGGGCGAACAGCGCCCGGGAGGCCTCTTCGAAATGCGGCCGATCGCCGGCGATGTCCCAAATGAAAGCATGCGCCGCCTCAACGGCTCGCCGCCTTTGATCGTCAGGATTCGATCGGCGGGCATTCTCCACCAACTTGCGTAAGGCAGCCGATGCCCCCCCCTTCTGTCGCCCTAGCCATTCCCAGTGCCGAGGAAGTAACGAGATTTCCCGCGATACAACGCCGAGTTTCGGCCTACCTGGTCCTCGGCGCTTCGATTCTGAGGGCGCGGAAACGACCAACGCCGGATGGGTGGCCAATCTCTGAACCACCTCAGCCCTCGAGCCTCGCAAATCGAAGTCGACCGGCCGCCCCGTCGCATCGTCAAAGATCGCAATTCGCCCCTCAAAAGCGCTTTCGGCAATGGACTTGGCCTCTAGGACCACGTGCTCGGCCGACCCACGCGCCACAAAGCGGGAGCCAGCGAACGCAACATACTGTTTCGACTTATTATTTTCCTTGTCCGCCATAGAAGGATAATATTACCCTGGTTTTATTTCATATATCAATTATTACCGGGTTTTATTTCACGAAAGCCACCTCGAACAGAGCAAACCCGCACCCAACCAACGGCTTCTTACTCGCCGAACATTCGGCAGCATACTCGCTTTTTGTGACTGGATTTTCGGCACCCTACATTCGCAAAAATCCATTTCTCTAGTGGATCCAATCCACCTAAAAACGGTGCGTTCTGTGCACGCATAAGAAGTATGGTCAAGTTGCGGATTTCGGTGTGTGCCTTGGGGCTTCTAACTTTTGTGGGGTGCAAGAGCACAGAACCGGATGCAGCTCAAGAGGACGTTTCCGCGGTTTCTACGGAAAATGGTTCTTGGGGAAATGGTTCTTGGGGGAACGGTTCTTGGGGGAACGGTTCTTGGGGAAACGGAACCTGGGGAAACGGAACCTGGGGAAACGGAACCTGGGGAAACGGGACCTGGGGAAACGGCTCTTGGGGAAATGGAACCTGGGGAAATGGGACCTGGGGAAACGGCTCTTGGGGAAATGGAACTTGGGGAAACGGAACCTGGGGAAATGGGACCTGGGGAAACGGCTCCTGGGGAAACGGTTCTTGGGGGAACGGCTCTTGGGGAAACGGAACCTGGGGAAACGGCATGCTGCTCGACACCTTGGCCGTATCCGCGCTGGATATCTCAAGTCTGGTCGACACCAGCCTATCCAATGCAGCTTGCGAGTCGGGCGTCGATAGGAGTGCAGCTTTCACGGAACTGATGGTCTATGTGGCCACCATTCGATGCGCTCTTCCCTCCCCCTGCGCGGAGAACGATACAGAGTGCATGAGCCAACTTGACTGCGCGTCCGATCCGGACTGCCGTATCATTGTTGATTGCGATGGCCATGAACTCTATGTTTCCGGCCGAGACGGCCTCGGCACGGACCAAAGCGATCCCGCGGTTGTTGCCAGCGTCGACGCTTGTATTGACTCGACGCTCGCGGACCTTAACAACGACTTTCGTGCATACGCCGACAATCTGAACCACTACGCAGTTTCTTGCGCGCTACCGGCATCTTCCGGAGGTGACTGCAGCACGGACCCGGGCTGCGTGGAAGTAACCTATCAGCTTTACCCCAACGGAACAGAGACCAAACAGTACTACGGCGGAATTGGCCTCGCACCCACCTGGAAGAACAATCCAAATTTCGATCTAGATCCGATAGGTCAGCGTCGAGTCTCCGCGTGCCTCGCGTCGCGCACCAATCCACATCAAAAGAAAGTCCAGCTTTCGATTCGAGGCATCGGCATCCCTACCACCGCGACCGAGAGATACATCTACAGCCAGCACGAGGGTGCGTTTTGGGGCAACCTTTTTAGCAATCCACCAGAAATCTACGCGTGCACCGCAGAAGGCGCGAGCATTTCTGGCCGCCTATGCTCCGGGGGCGAAGCGTGTGGATTCATCGACGCGGGAAGTTGCGATGACGTCTGTACCACCAAGGATGCCGAAGGTGCCTACTCCGGCTGCGGCCCAAACCAGGACAACGAGGTCCTCAACACATTTCTACCCCTCGCTCGCAATCTAGCTTCTGGCAGAGACCACACTTGCGGCAAAAGTATTGGGGGAACAGTGAGCTGCTGGGGGCTCAACAACCACGGCCAACTTGGGGACGGGACAACAATAGACAGCACTGTCGCACAATGGATCGCGGGACTCGATAACGTTGACCAAATCTCAGCTGGATACCGACACACGTGCGCACGAAAGTTCAATGGTGACCTCTACTGCTTCGGCCTCAATAGCCAAGGACAGATCGGAAATGGGATCATCGGAGGAAATCAACTATCGCCGGTGACTGTATTGAGTGATGTTGCTCAAGTAAGTGCCGGCAATTATCATACCTGCGCGGTCCTCACAAACGGCCGCGTTCAGTGTTGGGGCAAAAACGCTTCCGCTGAGCTGGGCACGGGAACGACGGAGAACTCCTCAACCCCCGTCGATGTAGTTGGACTCACCAATATCACCAAAGTCATGGCCCGAAGCAGCAACAGCTGCGCCCTTGAAAATGACGGAACCCTCTGGTGCTGGGGAAGAAATGTCAATGGTCAACTGGGACGCGGCACCCTGACTTCATACGAAGCTGACATCCAATCACCAACGCTTCCAGAGCCAGTCCTCGACTTCTGCCTCGGAAACGCCTTCGGGTGCGCTCTGCTGGAAAGCGAGGATCTATGGTGTTGGGGTACTTCATGGGGCATGGTTGAGCCCGAACCCGCAGATTTCGCCCCTTCGGTGGTCAAATCCATTGCCTGCGGAGACAATCATGCGTGCGCCCTCGCAAGAGACGGCTCGGTTTGGTGCGCCGGATCGGACAATTCTGCAGAGCTCGGGGACCTTGCGGGAGCAGCGCTGTCGATTCCTGGAACCACGGCAAGAATAATGGCGGGCAGCCATAGCACATGCTCCGTTCAGACTGATGGCAGCCTCTATTGCTGGGGTTCCAATGATTTCGGCCAGCTTGGCCTGGGCCACACCAGTGAAGTTTCGGGATTCCAACGTACGACGCTGTTCGACCAACCAGGCGATGGCGTATGCGAGTTTGCCGAAACATCCGAGGTATCGAATGAGTGTGTGTGCACACCCCAATGCACCGGGCTCGAGTGCGGCGCCGACGGTTGCGGAGGAAGCTGTGGTTCTTGTAGCGAAGGGACCATATGCGAATTTGGTGAATGTCTTCCCTCGCTCGTCGCGCACTACACCTTTGACGATGGCACCGCGAGCGACAGTAGCGGTCATGGCCACGACGGCACCGTGGTGGGCGGTCAGGTTGTCAATGGCAACTTTGGGCAGGCTTTGCACCTGGACGGGGAGAACGATCGGGTGGAGCTCGGCGACATCGAACTCGGTACACGCGCCATCACCCTTTCAGCCTGGTTTCGAACAAACGATCTCGAAAATCAGGCAGAAGACTTTCGCATTATATCCAAAGCGATCGGCGTAAACGAACAAGACCACTACTGGATGATTAGCACCGTCCTCGTTTCTGGTGTCAAACGCCTGCGTTTTCGCCTCAAAACAAGAGGTCACACCTCAACCCTGAAAGCCTCTACAGGTGATTTGCAGGAGAACCAATGGCATCACGTCGCCGCAACGTACGACGGCAGCGAAATGAAACTCTATCTTGATGGAAGCGTTGTGGCTAGCCAACCCAAGACCGGCATCATCAGCTGCCGGGCCGGTACAGAGACATGGATCGGAGACAATCCCCCCACGGGTTCAAGGGCCTTTCAAGGGGAAATCGACGATGTTCAACTGTACCGAGTCGCGCTTTCTCCCGAGGAGATCGCCGAAATCAGCAGCCAAGGAAACGCCGGTTCATGTGAACCATCTTGCTCTGGTCTCCAATGCGGCGGCGACGGATGTGGGGGCTCCTGCGGAAGCTGTGCTTCCGGCGAAGTATGCGACGATGGACAGTGCGGGGTTTGCGTGCCATCCTGCTCAGGGCTAGAGTGCGGAAGTGATGGCTGTGGGGGGAGCTGTGGCCAATGCGGCAGTGGTGAAGAATGCAGCGTCGGACAGTGCACAGCAGGTCCCATCGCCCACTGGACGTTTGAAGATGACCTAAGCCATGGACAAGTCGCCGATATAGCCGGGAACGGACACTCTGGAACAGTGCACGGCGCGCAAGCCGCTACCGGGCCATTCGGAAGTCAGGCGCTTGAATTCGATGGCGTGGATGACCACGTTGATCTCGGTCCGTTCGATGTTAACGCAAACGCGTTAACCATTTCCTTGTGGTTCCGTGCCGACTCACTCGCCAACTGCACCCATAGGGACTGCCGCCTTATTTCAAAGGCCGTAGGGACCGCAAGCCAAGACCATTATTGGATGATCAGCACCGTAAAGGCCAACCTTCTCCAAACCGGTCTCCGGTTCCGGCTCAAAACCAACGGGGCCACACAAACCTTACTATCCAATTCGGTTGGATACGTCGAACCCAACGCGTGGTACCACGTCGTTGCGCGTTATGATGGAACACAGATGAAACTGTTCGTAAACGGAAAATCTGCGGCCTCCAGATCGGCTACCGGCCCAATCGATACCAACGCGACCGTATCAGCATTCATCGGCGACAACCCCGGACCCGGTGAACGGCCATGGGACGGCTCCATTGATTCGGTCCGAATCTACGATCGCGCGCTCACCAACGCAGAGGTTGTGGATCTCTATACGAGAGAACAAAACATCGCGAGCCAGTAAAACGTCTGAACGCGTTCGAAGCATCGTACGTTGACAGAGACTTCAAACTCATCCCATCCATCTTGAACCCCAATGCTTTTTACTCCTTACGGTTTGCGGTGTCTTAGATAGCGAAAGCCCGGTAGTTCAGTCAGTCTAGAGATGATTTCGAGGATGCCGATGCCGTAGTCTTCGTTGGCTGGGACAAGAGCTTCCGTGAGCACATCTACATTGCAGTGGTCAGCCTGGGTGTGGAGTTTCTTCGATAAAAAATACTCCATGAGATTCTCAACGAAACAGCGTGAGGCATCTTTGGAGTGGCCGATCGCCTGACTCAGCTCTACGCCGCCTGCAACACTCTTAGACTCGAGTAGAGGCACCTCAACGACATCGTTGATGTCCACCGCAACTGGGTTTCCGTCCTCATCGACGAGAGGATGGCCGTCCTCGTCTTTGATGGGGTTCCCATCTGCGTCGACCTTCCATTCTTGTGTTCGTACTCGACCGATACCATCGTAGCCTTCGAAGGCAAAACCGAGCGGATTGATCTGTTGATGGCACCCCAGGCACTCCTTTTTGAGAGGCTGCCCATTCTCGCCGCCCACCGTCTGAGCCTCGACGAACTGCCTGGTCGTGGCAGTGGGCGGCATCGGGGGAGGCTCAAACGCCTCTTTCGGAAACTCGACAAGATCGGGAGGCTCGAGGTCCATGCAGAAGAACTTGTTGAGAATGAGTACCCCGCGATGGATGGGCGAAGCGACCGCGCGTGTGCGGGCCAAGAACATGAGTCGTGTTAAGAGCCCGCTTCGTTCTTCGGGATTCAATTCGAGCGGAGTGTCCAAGTCCGGGGCTGGAGTGACACCATAGATTTTTGCCAGATTGGAGGATGTAAGAAAGGACACATTGGTTGTCATCAAATCTCGAAACGTTCCTCCGTTCCAGATGATGTGGTCAACCACTCGAACGATTTCTTCATCCATGGCGGTGCTCAGACCCTGAAGCTCTTTGCTGGAGGCAACATGGGGGGGCACGCCATCAAGATCGTTAGAAATGAAGTCGATTTCGAGCCACTGACGGACATAGTGTTTAAGATGCGATCGCGTATTCTCATGTCGAAGCAGACGATCGCGCTGTGCGATAAACTGTACCTCTTCTTTGAGCTCGCCTCGGTCTGCGGCTCCGCGAAGTTCAGCATCGGGAGGGCGCCCCCACAAAAGGTAGGACAGGCGATTGGCGATTTCAAAGTCACTCAGAGGCCGCCCCCGATCGTCGTCGACCATTGCATCCCCGGTGCCAAATTCCTCGTGAAAAAGAAAAGGCGGGGATTGCAGCAGAACAATTAGGAAAGACGCAATGCCCTCAGCGTGGTTCTCCGCGCTATCGTAAGCGTTTTGCAAGATTTCGATTTCTTCTGCCGTGGCTGGTCGCCTAAATGCTCTCCTAGACAGATCCTTTATGAATTCCGAAATACAATCTACCGAGGGGCTGTCGTTCTCGATGCAAGAGAAGAGGGTCGCTCTTTCTGAAGCGTTTTCCGAAAAGTGCTCCGCAACAGACTTGGCGACTTCAAAGTAACCACTGATGTGATTGACTGTGAGCGTTTGTGACAGTCGATCGAACTCAGAGGGGCTAAGGTCGTTGGGGATGCTTCTTAGTGTGACTTCGAGTTCCTTGACCAACTCAACCCCCACAAGGTCTGACAATGTATTGATATACTCATAACGACTCAGCCTCAGGAGCTCTGGACTCTCGGGCGTCTGGCAAGAAAGCGCTTGGGAGTTGTCCGATTGCGCCTCGTTCGCACCAGGATCTTGGCTATTGTTTTCGGGCCCCAGTTCAGTGCCCCGGCCACCTAGCCCAACCCTGCTCTGACAGCCCAGCCACCCTAGGGAGCCCAACCACATCATCATGAGCGCCAGAGTGCGCCACATATAGACAATACGATGGTTAACTGGATCTTGACCGGCACGTAGCATGGAGTGGGGCCTTCGCAAATTGAATGCCAAGACGAAGAAGAGGCGTTTGATGTCGCAATTGTCGCATTATGTTGGACGACCATATTGGGATTGGATGCTTATCTACTGGAACCATCTCGCAGTTTTTTGGTGGTTGAGCAAACGCGATCGCTTTGAGCCCTCTGCGGCAACACCCAGATTCTGAGGTCTCCAGCTCCCAGCTTGTGTCTGGGGACCCCATCCTTGAGGCATACGATGCTCAAAAACGGGCGTGCGAAGTGCGACCACTCACCCCCGGCTGGCCAAAGGGCCTTCAGAGACCAAAGGACTTCGCCTCAGACCCGGTGACCAAAAAATGCGAACGGGCCATCGAATTCGTTCGGATTCACGGACAAACCGGACGGACGGCGTTCGACCGCCATCACATTGCCAAGTAGACACACGGCACACACGTACTCGAAGCCAATGAGCTCGGTTGACTCGAGAAGCATCGGCCACAACATCGAAAACTTCTAGAAACACAGACAAAAGCCATCGTTCCTCCGCAAGTGTGAGCAACACGCCCGGTCCGAAAACGCCGTGAGAGCCATCACCGAGGCGACATTTTTCTCTGTGTGCACGGTGATTGCAAAGAAGCCGTGCATCGGAGGAGACCATGTTCACATACCAACGACGAACTCAACATTTAAGAACAAGCAAGAGCGTCATCACGGCTTCAGCCTTGTGCGCTTTCGCATTCGCGTGCGGCGGCTCAAAGAGCGAAGAAGACATTCTCAGAAACGCTACCGTAAATATCATATCGGAGGGATCATTTAGAGAACCCAACCAAGTGAACGTAGGCCAAGCCAGCGGCTCTGGTTTCATCATTGACAAGGACGGCTACATCGTCACCAACAACCATGTGGTAGCGGGTTCGACCATCCGAAAGGTTTTCGTACACGGGGATGACACACCCAAAAGCGCATCTCTTGTCGCGATTTCCGAATGCACCGACCTGGCCGTCCTCAAGATTGATGGTGGTCCCTACGAAGTGCTTGAGTGGCACGAGGGAGATATCGAGCCAGGTGACGAAGTCTATGCTGCTGGTTTTCCGGGCGTTACCGGGAACGGTGCGTACACCCTAACCAAGGGCATCATCTCAACCACCCCCAAGTCCGTGGACACGACATGGGCGGCAGTAAGCGGGGCCATTTTCCACGACGCACAAATCAACAGTGGCAACTCCGGTGGACCGCTGGTTCTTCGCGAGAAGGGACGGGTTGTGGGCGTAAACTATGCGGGTCAATCGGACCAAAATGCTCACATTGCAATCAGTGCACGAGAAGCGCGAGGAATTGTCGAACGCCTCAAGACGGGCGAAGAAGTTGATTCCATCGGTATCAGCGGGGAAGCGCTTGTTGTGCGCAACCCTCAAACTCAGAATCAAGAACCACTCGGCGTTTGGGTCTCTGCGGTGCGCGCAGGGGGCTTGGCAGATACCGCAGGTATTCGAGCCGGCGATCTGATCACCGAAATTGGTTCCCTCCCGCTCGATCGAGCTGTCGATAGCAAAAATTACTCGCTACGGAATTTCTGCGAGGTATTGAGAAGCAACAAACCCGCATCGGATGTCATCACCATTAAAGTGTACCGCCTAGATAGCAAAATGGAATGCGCCGGTCAGCTCAACGGGCGGCCGCTCCAAGCGATTGACCAACAAGGCAATTCCGCACCTTGCCCCATCGCTGCCGCCCAAGGCCCCGGCGGCCCTCAGGCGAATCCACCGGCGTCACCGCAGAACCCACCCACGCCGCCCCAGCACCCACCGGCACCACCCCAGAACCCACCCACGCCGCCCCAGAACCCGCCCGCGCCGCCCCAGAATCCGCCTGGATCAATTCAAGAAATTGAACCCAACGAGCAACCTCCAAACCAGGTCCACCGGGTTCAAATTCCCTCGGAGATTCGCGGCAACGTCACAGACGGCGACCCTGCCGCAGGTCAGGCTCAAGGCGAAGACGGACAACCTCAACCTCTGGGCGAAGACGTCTTTCAGTTCCAGGTCGCTCAAGGTCAGCAAGTCACCATTTCACTGAATTTCCAAACGGGAGCCGACTTCGACCTTTTTCTCAGCGATGCGAAGGTATGGGAACTCGACACCTGGCCCGGAGGTGACCCATTTATGGAGAGATCCGCGGCCTCAGACGGGACCCAAGAAAACATCCGTGTTGAGCTGGCGCCCGGCACCTATTACGTCTTTGTAGACCTCTGGGGCGGACAAGCGAACCACGCCCACGCCTACACACTCTCCATACGCTAAGGAGTGTCCCGAACTGCGGCTTCTTCGCTTTCTACCCGTTCTCAGTTCCTTCACCAGCATAGACACCAGCCATCACTGCGGTAACGATATAGAAACAGCGGCACTGAGCTGTCCGCTGTTGTCGCCCTTGTTCACATCCCAATAGTATAACCAGAGGCTATCGATGTTTTTGCTCAACACGGTCATCTGAAAATTGGTCCCCACAGCGAAGAAGGATTTTCCTTTATCCAGCGAACCCACCAAACACCCCACGCCGAAAGAAAAATTCACCGCATTGGGTGTATTCGGTACGTTCTTCGCTTCTGGTGTACCAGGGTTCAGGGTACTCCACTTGATTTTCACGGGTGGGCCCATTTCGACCACAACTCCGTCCGCATTGGTCGCCCCGGGACCACCCCCCGAACTCCAAGTGGATGTCACCGGGACCACAATCCGAAGACTGTCTCCGGGCTGTAAGGACTGCGCGAAATTGACTACTGACGCCGTTCCTAGCGCGATGCTGTTTTCCTGTGCGTGAATGGTTGGTTGGAGTAGCTCATAATTGTTTTCCTTTACTGCAAACGGCAATGGGTGGTGCACGTGATTCACATCGTCAAGCGCACCAAAGATCGTTTCCTTCATTCGGTTTACTTAACGGACGGGCGACACTGGCTGTGCTTCACAACTCGTCAGCGCTTCATCATTTCCTCCGCAACGATACAGCATTTTGTCATTCTCCCAACCTGGCCGTCGGGAACAGGAACCGCCATTCGCACAGTATCGTACGCAAGACTCTCCATGTTCCCCGGTGAGAGCTCTACGATATACCAAGGACCGATAGTTGTCGCATCTTTGCCTTTTCATGATGACCATTCGGGTTCAGCCATAAAAGCATCGCAATCTACCCTTACGAGTGCGCCCACGCCCCCAAGAACGCTCACTTCACAACAGCCTTGCGTTCCTCCTTATGGAGCGCCCTCCGCCTAGCTACACCGCGCAAAAACGGTCGGATCAACACGGACGAGCTCCGGGATTAGATTCATGCAAGTTACTTCGGCCGTTTTTCGATTTCTTCCATGAAAAGAGCATAAACCCCAGAAACCAACGGACGCTAAGAGAGATTGATGGAAATATTCAACTTTTTGGTTGAATATTCTTGCTCAACCATTTGGTTGAATATATAGTCGACTCAAGATGAAGCCCACGAAGAAGATTTCGGCGGCTCAACAGAAGAAGAAGGACGAGGTCCTCGATGCTTTGTTTTTCTGCCTTAGCGATTCCAGTCGGCGGAAAATTCTGGCCCTTCTCCGAGAAGCCGGAGAAATGAAAGTAGGTGATATCGCGGAGGCATTTTCAATGAGCCTGAACGGTGTCTCTAAACATCTCAAAGTACTGGAACGGTCCTCACTCATCCAAAGACGAGTGGAGGGTCGCGAACATTGGATCCAGGTTCATTGGGAGACGCTCCAGCTCCCCTACGAATGGCTCCATTTTTACCGACACTTCTGGGGCAGTCGCGTCGATGCGCTTATCGACTACCACAAACAACAGAGGAAAAAGAAATGAACGAACAATTTGAGGTCAAAGTCACCAAAGTCATTCCAGCCCCACAAAAAGACGTCTTCGAGGCTTGGCTCGACCCTGAAGCGCTGGCCCGTTTTATGCTTCCGGCCGAAGGCATGTCTTCCCCCAAGGTCGAAGTTGACGCCCGCGAAGGCGGCTCCTTTCTAATCGTCATGAAGGCTGGAGACAAAGAAATGCCGCACCGTGGAGACTACTTGACGATCCAAAAATACGAACGGCTTTCGTTCACGTGGATATCCGCGTACACCATCCCCGACAGCACAGTGACCCTAGATCTTAAAGCGCTGTCACCCACCGAAACCGAACTCACCCTCACGCACGTCGGTTTCCCAAACGAAGAGTCTTGCAAAAACCACGAGGGCGGTTGGGGCAAGATCCTCGCGACCCTTTCCCACGTCGTCGCCTGACGAAGAGCTGCCGAGACCGCATACTCGGCAAAATGTGTTTTGCCCAATCGGGCCAACGGCCCAGGTACGGGTCTAAGACGTGATGAGATGCGCTCCCCTAGCCTCGCCCCCAAAAATGAGCCAGAATTCAAGGGGTGGGTGACACCAAAGACACAGACCTGATTGGAGCCCTCCGGGACAACAACACCGCTATGGTCACCCGTCTGCTCAAGGAGGGCGCGAACCCCAACGCCCTCACCACCCGCGGGGAAACGGCGCTCATGTACGCCCTCAAAGTGGGTCGAAACACGAGCTGCATACGCGGCCTCCTCGCCGCCGGGGCCAACCCAAATGCTCGCACGCCCATGGGTGTACCGACCCTTCATTTCGCAGCCACAGGCCAGGCGGCAGCGCTTCGGCATCTTGTCCGTTCTGGTGCAGAACTAAACGCAAAAGACCACTGGGGACGGACTGCACTTTGGATTGCCCTCAGCGAGCGCCGCTCGCCAAACGCTCTTGCACTGATAGATGCCGGCGCCGACCCCAGCATTTCACCCGACCAAAACAACCGGAGATCACCGTTGTCGTTGGCGATCGCCTTACCACCGTCCTCACGAACAAAAGTCGTAAACCGCTTACTTTCAGCCGGCCTCGTCCCCGACGAAGAAGCACTCTGCAACGTCGCGCAAGCAGGGGACGCCCATCTGGTGGGTCGTTTCATCGAGCTAGGCGCACCCGTTCATGCAACCGGCACCATTCGGCCACCTCTCCACGCTGCGGCCGTGGCCGGCCACGAAGCGGTTATCGAGGTTTTGGTGGACGCAAACGCACCCATCAACGCCACCAACTCATTTGGCCGCACAGCGCTTCACCAAGCGGTCCATCTGTGCAGCAAGGACGGCCGTGGGAAGCGCCGCATCCCCGAAAAGAGGCTCCTTGCAGCCATCAAGACTCTGTTGGCACACGGCGCCAACCCGAACACAACCGACACCAATGGCTACTCTGTATTGGATTCCGCCCGAGCCAACAATCTTCCCAAAATTCTTAAGTTGCTCCGCCCAAACGACAAACCCGTTCCCTTGTCCCCGGTAGAAAAACTCGTCATTTCCGAGGGCAGGGAAGGCACCCAAATCTGGTCTATCGTTTATCGCCCCAACAACCGAATTCAACCCTTCGATCTCGTGAGTGGGCATTGGCACGATGCTGGGGGCACTTCCTGTGATGCTCGCGTTGCTCTCTCGCGATATCGGGACATGTTTGAACGTCGGGCTCCCTGGTTCTTGCCCGCCCTCAAGCGACTCGCCGCGGACGAACCCGTGTCCGCCGGCGAAATTCAAGATGCCATGCCCAAAAACCAAGAACTGAGCACAACTAGGCCACCTCATCGAGACTAAGCAGAAAGGTGGACCGGCCATATTCGATGAGGCCCGTTGGGAAAATATGCTTCGGCCGTTTATTTTTCTTCGGGCTCTACGCCACACTTCTTCCCGGAGTCCATGACCTCGCCAATGATCTTGTTGAAGATCGCGTCATTGTCGGACGGAGCTTGCCCTGTATCAAACGTACCGGATGCACGCGTAGGCCGCACTTGATCTTGGGACACACGCTCACTGCCCGACTCGGGACTACGAAAATACTGAGGAGATGACCGAGCATGCCCCGGGAAGTACTTTCGTCGAAGGTCCGGCAGCTTATTGACCAAGAAGTAGGCCACAGCACCGAGCGGCATCAAGATAATAAAAAACCAATATCCTTCCGCCCGCCTCTTGGCCGCGTCAATAAGCATCCACAGCTTAAACGCGATCCAAGCAAAAACCACGGAAAAACTTTATCACACGATGAGATGACCGATCATTGTGGGACTCCGCATGAAGGTGTGGGTATCCAGAGTCGCTCATTTTGCACCGAGGTGTTGAAGCTTCTCGAGTACCCTGTGGAGATTGCGATCGAGCCTGACCTGCGCCGGCGACCAAGCGGCGACGGGAGCGCGACCCAGGTTGGTCTTTGCCGCCGTTCACCGGCACGTACCCCTTCGCGTAGTTTTTGAGACACTATCTTGTCAAAGGCACTGCGCGCGTTCTTTGACGAATCGAACGCTTTGGTCCTCTCTTGCCCCTCACTTCCCACTCGGCCAAAAAAGACCGTGTATTTTTTGGTGCTGAGGACAATCGTCCAATACTTGTGCGTTTTCGAATCCTTGTAGACTAGAGCACATCTCATAACCTCATTTTCCTGGACCTGGACCTGGACAGACCTGGACCTGGACCTGGACCTGGACCTGGACCTGGACGCATGAACTACCGAAATCTCGAAGTCTACCGGTTGGCCATCGCCTTCCTGCCTCTCGCATCGCAGCTCACGGATCGATTTCCCCCCGGCTACGCAAGTTTTGCGGACCAAATCCGGCGAGCGTCGTTGTCTGTCCCGCTCAATATCGCGGAAGGCTCTGGAAAGACCAGGCCAACGGACCAAAAACGCTTCTACGCAATCGCCAGAGGCTCCGCTATGGAGTGTGGAGCAATTGTCGACGCCTGTTTTGCTCCTGGCTTTATCGACAAAGCATCGGTTCGGGAGGCTGTTAAGATACTCGACCCGATCGTTCGCATTCTCTCTAAGATGTGCCTTCCCCCTCGAACCCGCCGGTAGGAATCCAGGTCCAAGTCCAGGTCCAGGTCCAGGTCCAGGTCCAGGAAAATGAGGTTATGAGATGCGCTCTAGTGCCTTTTTCATCGCGCAATCCGCCCATGAGATTATTTCCCAATGTAAGCGATGCAACCAAGCGTCACGAATGTACAGGTATGCTCCGGGCACACAGCTTCGCCGCCGTTCTTTTGCTTCGTCTCTAACGTGATGCCCCGCAGGAGTTGCACTTGAGATCGTGGTTGTGGTTCATGCTGTCACAATAGTGGCACTGCCAGGTGGCTGGCGATGTTTTCTTCCGTTTTTGCCGCTTCTTGGCACTCAGCACCTTGGCTTTTCTGTGTTTCTTCTTTTTGGAGCGCTTCGAGCGTTTGAACGTGGCCTCCATTCGTCTTGCGCTTCGACCTTGGTTGCCTCGAGCAGAGTGAATGATCGCATTGAGCCCTCTTTCGGTCCGAGACAGCTTGGCGGAAACGTCGGCCAAGGCTACACGGGCGCCGTTGAGATCGATGGCCCCGGCCTCGAGGATTTGCTCAATGTTGGCCAAGACGTTTTCAGCGTGCACCAGGGCGTTGCGTGTCGAAAAGTGATCCATACCGGCCACCGAAAAGCGGGCGGCTCGGGCGGCCTTTCGCTCCACCGCCTTTTTCTTCGCATCGACTCGACCCAAGGTCCCCACCAACCCCGACGTGATCAACGCGTTGCCTGCCGCCATCTTCTCCACAGACGCCGTAACGTCATCGATGGCCTGAGCTTCGTCGATCGACTTCTTTGCGATTGCAACTTGGTCCTCTAGAAACGAAGCGAACCCCGGGTATTCTGCGGCCAGGTGATGGACTCTGGCTTGGTTCTCTTCCCATTTTGTCATTTCGCCCTCAGGCGTCTTCTTGCAAGCGCCTAGGGCGAAAAACGCGCAGAGGACGAGCGTAACACCTAGCTGGTGAACGCTTTTCATGTTTCCGAGAAGCTTGGATTCAACCTGTTTCCGTCCCGTGTAAGTGGTCTCATTGTTCATAACTCGTCCCAAACCCTTCTTTCGTACTTCGGTTGGCCACCCGTCGCGCGTGTGCATTCTTCTGACGGCCCCTGGGGTTCGGTATGTGCAAATCGTATGCCAGCACCTGAGCATAGTGATTCTTTGGGTACAGAAGGCCTTTCCTGGGACACCGGCGTTTCACTGTCACGGGTCCCGTTTCGCCAGCCCATACGGTTCGGACCCCAAGTGGGCACACCCACCGGCCTACACGGTTAGGGCCGAATCCGCACTAAGAGCACAAGGCTGAGGACAACGTTTGGCCTCAGCCCGCCGTCGGGTAGAAGCTACGGCTCAACGGGATCAAACCGGAAGTCGTGGATGATGACATCGACCCGCTGTTTGGAGGCCGGCGCTCTCGCCTCCTTCGCCTCGGTGTCCTCTGGAAGCTGGTGGAGCCAAAGGTTGATTCGGACCTCTTCTTTTCCAGGCTCTTGAATGAACTCAGATTCGTTGAAGAACCACGTCTCGATGGCTTGCCCGCGATCCCGACCAGCGTACATGCTGAACCTGATCCGGTCTTCGCTCCAGTCAAATACGTAGGTGTTGATCCTTTGGACCTGGCTCGGATCGGGCGTGAAACGATGCACAAATCCGGTGTCGTAGGGCGGCATGGCGAATTGGACAGGGTCGTTTCCGGCAATGCCCCAACGGGTGATTTCGATGTCGATCTCACGATTGTGAAGCGGGGCGCCACCTCGAAGACTGTCGTCCCAGGTGAACAGACCCAAAACGGCGTTCTTGTCCCAGTTTTCGAGATCTGCCTCCACGGTGAAGGCGTATCGTCCGTATCCGAAGGTCCCCTTCAAAATCACTTCCGCCCCGTACCAACGGTCGGGATACTGAGGGTCTCGCGTGATGCTGAGGCGTAGAGCACCGTTTTCGTCGATGCGCACGTTCTCTTCCCGATCGCTGAGGTGGTTGGCATTGGGCCCGAACTCCGCACCGTTTGGACTGTGTCGTCGCGCTTTCATTTTGTGACCAGCAAACTCGACGATATGAAAAGGAACCGGTGCAGCGCCGGAACAGGGCACGGGCGTGAAGAGTATCTCGTCGTCACCACAAGACTGAAACTGACCGTCCGAATCCAAGGTGTCTTTGAAGCCGTTGTATTGGTGCCGGAGGACACCCCGATCGGGCGGGAAAAACTCGCGATACCAGGTAAAATCTTGGTCTCTCGAATCCTCGCTTTGATTGTAGTGTCCGTACTCGTCGCGCATTTGCATTCGCGTCCATTCTTCTTGAGGGCTGCCCAAGATCTTGGTGGCATCCGTGGCACGTTCCTCCATGCCGTATCCCCAGACATCCATGAGGCGCTCATTGAGTCGGGGACCGAGTTGGGCCCCGTACCACTCTCGCCGGTGTTGGACCAGAATCATGAGTCTTCTGATGACCGACTCTTCACTCCCGCGTCCTTGCAAGTAGTCGTGGAATGCTGCTTCTGCTGGGCGCGTGTCACCGCCTTTGAGACTCAAGAAATCCTTTATGTTCACAGTCTTCTCGCCATAGATCTCCGCAAGAACCTTCATCGAGTTGAAGACGGCTTCGGCCTCAGCGCGCAACCACTGGGAGTAGTAGAAGTCGCGCCATTGCCGCTCGGACATCGGCGACGCCGGCCTGCCCGGTGTGGGCTCTGCACACCCCCGCTTGGTTGCGTCTCGGCAGGCGACCGGATGCGTGAATTGGCCTTTTTGGTGATCCCTATGGTGTGTGATCTGGTGGACGATTTCGGCAATCAGATACTCTGGGGTATTTGCAGAACTTTCGTGGATTTGAATGAATAGGTTGGGATTCGCGAAGCCCGGATTCCAGTGAGGTACCTTTTTCCCCTCGTTGTCGGTATCGCCTTTGGTCCAAGACATACCACTGAGCGCTTGATCAAGGACCCGCTGGGCCAACCTGTCATAGGTTAAGGACTTGGTCGTGAGAAGATCTCTCACGCTCGACATCGGATTGAGGCTGCCCTGAATCACGATGTCGCCCTCGGTCTCGGGGGCCTCCGCGGTCACCAGATTGCAGTTCGGGTTGGTCACACTTTCTGGAAGCTGAGCGTGGCCCCGAATGCTGTCAATACTGAACGCGACATCGTCAAATTGGCCCGGAAGAACGTTGGGAAAGAAAGAAAAGGCAATCTGTGCGATCTGATCAAAATTACGCTTCTTGTAGCTGGAACTGCTGGGACTGCCATCAGATCCATCGCCCTTCAGTCCTTTGAGCGGCACCACAATGGTGACTTCCTTGTCAGCGCTGATTTGGAACCGTTCCGATGCCCAATGGTCTTGGTCATCCTCGGAGAACCGAATGTTCACGCAGCCTGCATTGATCGCGCTTTCTGACTTGTACTTGACGGCCTGGACCTCAAAGCTGATGGCCTCGAACCGGGTCAAATCGATGTCCAACGCCTTGTACGCAGCACCCCATTCGGAGAGTCTCGGATGCGAGAACACCAGTCGGTTGCCACCTGACATCCGTTCCGTCTTGGCCGTAACGTCGCTTGGGGGTTCACCTTCAACGAGCTGACCGCCTGGGACGGCGACGTTCCATTCCTGACACGCTTCATCACAGTCCGGCGTGGTTTCAAAATCTGAGAAAAAGAGCCGATCGTTGGCGCCCGGATCATCATCCCCGACTCCCGGGCCCCGACCCCCGGTGAGGCCGAGCTCAATCCAGACGGGCACTTGGCCCTTCATGCCGAGCGCCTCGTTTTCGAAATAGATGACCTCGATAACCTCATCGCCTGGGAGAACATTGAGCCGCTCGAAGTTCGGCGTGAAATGAATGTCAGCATTCTTGCCAGCGGGGAAATACGCCTGGCCGCCGCTCGGCTCCAGCAGGCCGTATTTGCTCCGGACTTCGAAGAGAACCCCGTTGATGGTCCGGTTTTCGCCTTTGATGGAAACGCGGTCAGCCAACACGTCGTACCAAGGGACTCGCTTGCGAAAAACCTGAATCCGCTCATGCGGAGACACCGACACATCATCGGGTACTTCTTCGGGTACTTCTTCTTCTTCAGGCTCTGGTTCCACCTCGGGCTCTGGGTCGACCACCGCTGGATGCGGTGAAACGGGCACCACTGCTCCGAGGACGTTCTGCACCTCGACGACCTCTGCTTTGTTGGGCAGCACATGCTTGATGCCGAATTCAACCCGCTCCGAGACGCCTTCAGGGCTGGTAAACACAAAAGCGATGTCTCGAACTTGTTTCGATAGTTGGCCTAGCGCCTTGCCCTCAGGTTTGAAGTAAGTCTCGTTCAGGCCTACCACGATGGTTTGGTAGCTTTCAGTGAGGCTGGTCCGGCCCGAAACCCAAGCCGCACCACCCTGTTCCACCAACCGCACGTGCACTGTCTGTCCGACGCTGCTCTTGTTCAAGGCGGCCGCATCAAAGTGTAGGGTGTTGAATCGACTCAAGTCTTTGCCCACCTCTCTCCAGGCTGCAAGGAAGTCGGGCTCCGGAGCGAGTGACTCGTCGCTGACGATGAGCGTCTGAGCTTTTATCTTGAGGTGTCCGTCCGCCCCAACGGTCCCGTCGTCCAGCAGACCGATCCGACCGAATTTGTTCGCTTCTCGCTCGCCTTCGACCGCAAAGTTGTCCCACAGCACCGGATTCGGATCGAGGCCGGTATCGAAGTCGACCTGATAGGTGGGGCGAATAAGCGATCGTCCCCAGGTCTCATTCAGTTGAAAGACCAACATCGGATCGTAGTAGAGCCCTTCGAATTTTTGGCCATGTGCCGTCATGGTATGGGTGTAGCTGCCGTAAGCCGGAACGGTGAACCGCACCTTGCTCCGGCTTACGACGTTGATAATACTACCCGTTTCAAGACCGTATTGATCGTAGAACACACCCGCAACGCGCGGTGCCGCATTGTACTCGATGGGGGCGCCCCCGTCGTTGTGGATGGTAAAAGAAAAATCCACATCCTCGGATCCGACTTTCACCACCTTTTTCGGCGGATCGATGCGAACCGGATCCTTTGGATCGAAGTGCACCCAAAGCTCACGCTGATAGACCGCCTCGGTATCCACGTCTGAAAAAGTCATGATGACCTTGATGGTTTTGACGCCGTTGACCGTTTTCGTGCAAGGCGTCACATTGGGAACCGCCCCGCAGTCCGGGGGGTAGTGGCCGAGCTCCCGCACAAATTCATCGCGGTCAAACGCCATGGTGTATCTGTCACGGCCCAGATCATCGTTGGGGAGCTCCGTTCCGAAGAACCACTCAGCCGCATTTCTTTCGCCGTTTACTTCCATCGTTTGGCCGTCTCGGAGGCCAGGCTTCAGCCAGTTCTTGTAGTAGGGCACCTTTCCGGGGGCTTCGTGTTCGGGATGGTCGATGATTCGCACTTTGTAGCGCTTGTCGCTGATACTCCCCAGAGGGTTCCTAAACTGCAACTGATAGAGCTTCAAATCGGTGCTGACACCACGGAGGGTGACTTCTGCGCGGGTCTTGTGCCCCTCGGTGAAGTAGATCAGATCCTCACCCCCGGTAGGCGCATCATCACTCACCACCGCATCGACCAACGCACCGGTTTGAAGAGTCACTGCGGTCAACTGACCTGCACTGTGGAGTTCGCGCAGATTGCTCAGACTCCCTCCTTCGGGCAGGAAAAAGAGCGTCCATTCGTCGCCTCCGGATGCTTCGGCCCCAAAGAAAGGTACATCGATGGGGAGGGGAAGTTGCTCACTGTAGAAGCTTCCCGGAACGCATTCTTGTTCATGGCTCACCAATTCGACCGCAGGGAGGTCCGCAATTTCTGCGATGCTCAGGCCTGCGGGCATCATGAACAGGACGCGACAGTTGCTCGACAGGTCGTTCTCGAACTCAAAGTTGATGCGGCCCCGCCCGTCTGAGTAGAGGGTGAAACCGTCTTCATAAAGCGTGGTTGCCTCACTGGGAAGATGGAGGGTCACACCAGACACCGCTCCGCTTTTTGGCGTCAGAACAACGTGCTCGTGGGAGAGAGGTCGGATACCCAGCAACTTGAGGCTGTCGTCGAAGAGCTCGTGGTCGGTGACGTCGAGCTCGGCCACGCAGTAAAGGGGCTTGTCCTTGATAGGCAGTACGCCTTGCCTCGTCTTGAGATCATTCACCCGGAAGTGACCTAGCCAGTCGAAGCCATCGTGGCCACTCGGCGCGACCGAAAACGGCTCAGCGAAGAAAAGGGTACTTTGGTCGGCGTCGCCGAGCACACTTCGGCTGCCCTGGGCACACACAATCTGCTCTGGCACACCGCCAGAGACTCGGAATCCTCGAATACTGGCCGGTGCATCCTCGACATCGAAGGTGTTGAACTGAAAATGCGGTGCACCATCGAGCCACGGAACCACATCGCCCGCGTAGAGCTGGTCTATGATATCGGCATCCTGCCGCACGTAGTGAAACAGCGGGTCAGACCCCGCGACGATTCGAACGGCGATAGGCCAGTGCCTGGAGGCCACCAACGCGTCGTGAACCGAGTGGTAGGGGGCGTCGGGTCCGCCAAAGGCCGGATCTTGGCTTTGGCTGTCAACGTAAAGCGTCACCCAGCCATCACCAAATTGCGGTAGCGGATGGTCTTTGGTTTCGACCGGCACGCTTTCGCCAGGAACCTGGCGAGGGGCGCTGATGCTGGTCTCGAACCGGACATCCTCGCCGAAGTAGTCGCTAATGGCGACCCAGTTTTCGTTGGTCAAGGCCGGCCAGGTGCCCTTCTTCGACGGCGCAGTATAGTGCTCGGCATAGGTGTGATAAAAAGCCATTTCGGTACGGTTCAGTTTTCGACCCAAACTTTCGCCTACAAATCCAATGCGATAAAAAAACGGACCGCTGGGCGTACGCGCACCGTAGCGTTCTGCCATATCTTGGACGCTGAGACCCAAGAGCTCACCAGCGACTTCCTCACCGCATTTTAGGTGACGATCGGTGTCCAGGTAAGGCACATCGCCGGCCTGTTCGGCAGTCACCAGCCCCAACAAATAGCGGTCGAGGAGCGGGGCCGAAGTCATAGGTGGGCAGCTGACTTTGACCTTCCCGTTCGGCTGTAATGTCAACGATCGTCCGCCGAGAACGCTTCGCACGCCCACCCGGTCTTTGTAGTGGCTGCCTGAATCGTCTGCGAGCCCGCTAAAATAGATGCCCCATCGGTGCATCAGCTCGTGCGTAGCACGGAAGCTGTTGAGACCTGCGACCATGGTATCGAGGTACGTGATCGCCTGGAGCTGAGCATTGCTCCCATACACGCCCTTGTCGATGAACGGCGCATTCAATCCATGGATGCTGTTCCGGATTAAGCTGGTCGCACCGGCCCTCTCGTTTTCACTGGCGTTGGTCATGCTCTCAATATGGTACGTGGAGATCTGGAACATGTGGTCAAATGCGTCTGGGATACCCGCGCGGTAGACCGCTCTTGGCAAAATCGCCGGATCGGCACCGGCCAAGGTGCGTACCGAAGCTTCACCCCGCTCTTTTCGAAGGACCAACTGAGTGGAGCCGGCGTTGCTGCACACGTTCACGAAGTTGTCGGTGGTGGTGACCTTGGCATCGGCCTCCCGCGGTGACACTTTGGCCACCTGGTCGGCATCGATGATGCCCACCTGAGGCTGCGTATTGAACGTGAGATTGCGGCCGCCGAAGATTCCCGTGAGGTTTCCGACCTCCACCATGCGCGCACCTTGGGGGCCGTGTCGGTGGGTGCCTGCGGCGACCGCCAACTGCCAAAACGGTCCCGCAGTGTACACGCCGTCGGTCTTTTCGTCGGGGCTCAGACCGAGGTCGTTGAACGTAACGCGATCTCCACTCTGCTCACCCTCTGGCCCGAGGATGTTGTTGCCAAGTTCGAGAACCACCGATTTTCGGTCGGTCGTTTGGGGGAAACGCACTTCGATGTAGAAGGGATCTTGGCCACCGGTCTCGACCACGTTGGGAATGACCTCGTAGCCCCAGTACCCCGAGGGGACACGAATCGCGGCCGACCTCGAAACACCACATTCCTCAATGCCGAGCTGACCGTGAAGACCTTGGTCTTGGGGTTCGCCGAGCTGATCTTCAGGAACCGTCTCGATGGTGACCGAAGTGAGTTTTTGATCGTCGCCCCCCACCAGACTGATCTCTGTAGTGGTGCCCACCGAGGATTCCACCTGGTTGCAGACGTCGAAACGGCCTTCTTCCCCCGCGTGGGTCCACTGCTGGGTGTCCGGCGCCAAAAAAAAGGCCGGTGTGGACTGTCCAAGATTTTCCTTGGATGTGACCATCGGGGTCCAGCCCACCGGTTCCTCGGTGTTGTTGTTTCGCACCCCCACTGTGGTGCAGGTACCCGCAGCCACTTGAAGGCGCCCGTCTTCGGCGCCCAGAATTTCCAGAGGACCGTCTTGGATCTGGAGCTTGATCCATCGGTGGACGGTATATCCAGTAACTCCCCGCTTGAACACCATCTTCAGCTGGCCAAACCACTCATGAACCCCGAGCGGGAGTGTTTTGACAGCCGGCAAGTCAAGGCACACGTCGATGTCAAGGAATTGCCTCCCGCTTAGATTCGAGGTCGAAAGATCGCCCTGAGTCGAAACAGTGAGCCAAGGTTTCTTATCCGCGAACTGCGCTCCCACGATTTCGGCGCTATGGGTGTACCCGAAGCGCTGATGTTGGGTGGCCCTAAGCCGCTGGCAGATGGGCGCCCCGAGGTCATCAAGCTTGGAGCGAACCACGATAAAGGGAGGGAGATCTTGGGGATCCAGGCTCAGGTTTCCGCGCGTAAGGGTCCAAAGGCTAGATGGGTCTGCAGCGCCGGGAGCCACCGTCACTTGGCCGCCAATGCGGGTACGTCCCGCAATGTTTCCGACACTCAAGAACCAGAGTTCTTGCGCGTGTTGACCAGCCTCCAACGCCTCCAGTTCTAGTGCTCGGACGGTCACCTCGATGGGGATGGACCCGCCCGACGGGAGCGTTCCCCGAGATGGTGTGATCGAGAGAATCGCTGCTTCACCGAGCAACCCACCTACCGTTTCGGCCCGCCAAATCACCGGGTGGTCGGCATTGTTGGTCAGCACATAGGTTCGGACTTCCTCCGAATCCTTTTGGCCCTCTGTGGCGTCCAGCTTCGGATCTCCTCCGGTCACCGCCAACCCGGAAAGGAGCGACTTTTCATCGCGGTCAAACCATGGGCGCTGGCCGTCGATATGCTGGAGTACCTCCGCGGTCTCCTCGATGGCCCGGGCGCAGTTTTTCGTCGCCGTCCCGGTGGGTTGACCGCTGTAGAGGACCTCTGGATTGGAGAAGAGGGCAACCTTCGTCCCACCGCCGCCGTGTCCCCCTAAGGTGACGTAGGTACGGCCATTGGCGGCAAACGTGTGGCTCGATGCGTATGGGAAGATGGCGGAATCAAAGCTGGACACGTTTGCCGACCGGCTATCGTCTCTACAACCAAGATTACGACCGAAGGCTTCTGCGAGACTGGGCTTGATACTCTGGTCCCACGTCAGCGCCGAAACGTTGTGAAGCGTCTCCCAGTTGAGGCTCCCAAACTCAACCGGCGGCTGGGCCCGATCGCTGGTAACCAACACCACCAAGTCTGCCTTACCATTTTGATAAGCGCGCTCCATCCGGTCGTCACCTTCATCGTGAAGTCGCCCAAGGTTGGCACCACTTCCGCTCATTTCGGGGATGGAAACATCGTGGGTCCCCGGCGCGGCCACAAACGCCACTGGAATCTTGCTGTCCGCGAAAATGGTGTTCGCGTTGGCGAGCATTTTTTGGGTCCATGAGTCGAGTGCGTCCGGAGTACCCTCGAGTTGAGCACGAATCTGTGCTTGGGCGGCGTCGGTGTAAAAGACGGCCACCGCAACTTCGATGGACGCGGCGGACGGCGCCGTATCGGCATCTCCCGTAGAGACCACGGTGACCTCACCGCCGAGAACTTGTTTTGGCCAGTCGTGAAGCCGCTTTTGGTAGATCACGTAGGTGTGATTTTGCCGGACTGGGAAAGCCTGCCCCCGGTAACAATCGTGTTCCTCAAATTCTACCACATGGCTTTCGACCGACTGGGGAGACAGAAGGATGAACTCCGAGAAGTCCATGCCGTGGGTCGGAAGCGCAGCCAGTTTGTGGCATCCACTGAGTTCGCCAGGCACCGAAATTTGGGGTTGGTTGTCTTCGCCGAGACCCAAAACAGCCCCCAGTTGAAACAAGCCGTGCGGGTTCCCGGTCATGCCCTTCCAGCCCTGGAGGTTGATGGCCGAACGCTCGACCAAAGGTGTGGCGTAGGCCGTTTCGTTCATGGAACCCATGGGCGGAACAATGGCGTAGCCCTGCTGAAAGGATTGGACCCAGGGCACATCGGTGCGACGCACCGCATACTGCGGTGAAAACGTCGATTCAAAGGTTAAGTCCGCGTAAAAGGATGCGAAGTCCTGGTCTACAAAGGGAGACGCGGTTACGCAGTCCGCAATCTTGTGGGCCCTGGCGCTGGACGCACTCAAGAAAATCTTCGAAGCCTCCGCCTGGTTGCCGTTGTACCGATAGACCTCAAAACACACACTGTCGTCCTCTTCCGGTTGACCTTTGGGGACCGGATTGAACGGAATGAAATGGACCTGAGCCACACCTTCGAAGGCCTCGCTGAGCGCCAGGGCTTCGACGGAGTCGTCAAAGAGAGCGGTCAACGCACCGTTTTCGAACATCTCCTGATGGAGAGCCAGGACCGTCGAAGCTGGCCCATCCCGGCGCAGCGCGGCCGGCCAGGTCGCACTTTCGGGACTGAGGACCACAAACAGGCTCGCCCAGCTCTCGATCTCGTCGGCCAGTAAGTTCAGCTCAGGTGCGCGCAGAATTCGGAGGAGATCGGATTCGCGGAAGGCGCCTGTTCGCATCATGAGATGCAGCTGGGCCTCTGAAACCCCGGAGATCCTGGCCACGTAGGGAAGATTGCCAGCGGCCTCCATGTTGATGAACTGTCGAAGGAACCGAACGTTTTGCCCCATTTGTCCTCGGGTCAGTCCCTCTTGTGCGCTCGCCAGGTAAAACGCTTCGGGGGCATCGACAGGCGTCTGAACCTCGACACCCCCGCTGAGGTATCGAACCGACTGCGTACCGCTTGGACCAGAGGCGACCAACACGTCCCACTCCAGAGTTTCTCGGCTGCTGAAGGCAGGCGCACCCGGGTTCATCATGGAGATGAAGTCCAGACCGTAGGTTTCGTAGCGAAGCGCTTCGTCTTCCTCTAGCCCGGCAAAACCGCCATCACCCAAGGCGATGACCTGCCGAAAGCGTTCCTTCATAGCGAGGGCCACTTGCGGCGCGCTGATGTCTTCTGGCAGAACGAGGGGACTCTTCTCAGACGCTCGCTGCGCAGCGTAAAGAGAGGCTGGCATCTTGACGGCAACCTGCGTGGAGGCGTGGGTATTCGGAATCAGGCGACCCATGAACGGGGATGCGTCGAACGTGGTGGCCCGATCGTCGCCCAAGTGGAGAGCCTCGGTCAGCCGAAGGATTTCGAAGGCGTCGTTTGGGTGCTCCAAGAGTGGCAGCAGGTCTTGTAGATCGTGGGTGCCTACCCGTCGGAAAAACAGACGCTGGAACTGCTTGCTGGCGTCTTCACAGGAAAGCCCAAGGTAGCGGGAGATGACCGTACCACTGAATTCATCTTGGCCGAAGCCTCCCCCAAGAAGCGTGGGCAGACTGCTTTCGCAAAGATGGCTCAAGCTGGCCACCGTGACCAGCAATTGGATATCGAAAGCACGTTGATATTCTTCCCCCCACCTCTGGGGATCAACGCCATTTCGAGCCGATTCGGCGACAAAACCGATCAGAGTGAGGCGGTTGAGCAACGTGTCGAACCCATACGGGCGGAACTCCGAGGCCAAAAGCGCAAACAGGGTATTGACCGTCGCCTCTCGTATAACCTTGTCGGCCATTATTGTTTGACCTGCGGGCTTGATGTGGGGGACGCCCAGCCCGAGCATCGACCCCGCCCGGACCCCCAAGAAACCCTTCGGGTTCTGGGCGATCAACGTGAACGCCAGGTCGCTCGTTCGGCTCGGGTTAGACTTGACCAGCCGCAAAAAGTCGCTACGCGCCAGTTCCTCTTGACGTGGATCAAAGGCCGCGGCACCGCGCTTGGACAAGATACCGTACGCCAGGGCCATTTGTGCGCCGGCGCTCGAGGGAACGCCGTCCGCCTCCGCCCACAAGGTCAATAGGTCGGCGCTCCGCTTCGCCCGAACGAGAAGGCCTTGTTGGGCGGCCCACAACTGGTACAGGGTGGTGGCTCGAATGGTCTCGGTCCAATGGGCATCGGCCACGGCCCCCAGGTACGGGAGGGGTCGACCCGACCAGGGTTCTCGAGAGCTAACCGCATCAGGGCCTTCCCAGAAATCCCGATAGAGGGTGTTGAAGATTTGACTGACCTGGCTACTCCATCGAGGCTCCCCTTCGGGCACAAGCCGTTGCGCCAGACGGTACACGTTTGCGGCGTACACGTGGTCTTCGAGGCGAGAGGACGTAAAGATGGGCAGATCCATCGGTGGGATTGAGGTGTCGGCGGCCGCACGGGACAGAGCGTCTTTGAGGGACTGTGGCCAACCCCCACCACTCATGAACCGGCCCGTTGCATGGTCAAAATAGACCTCTTCCAGGGTGATCAAGATGTCCTTCATGAGACTCAGAATCTCACCTTGCTCGGTCTCGTGGTGTTCGGCATAAAAAGCGATGGCGTAGAGGGCCAACATCTGAGCCCCCGTCTGGTAGTAGGAGGCCAGCATTTCGCCAGTGCTTGCGTTCACCGCGTAGGGGAATTGCACAAAACCTGAGTAGTTGCCGTCAACCCGGATGGCCAAAAGGCCATCGACCCATTTTTTGGCCTGGGCCATGTCTCCTTGGGTGACGGCGGCGATGATCGCGAGGGCCTGGTCCTCAAGGTAGGTCACCGCGACGCTGCCTTCACCGGACTGGATCTGCCCGGAGACCACCAGGCTGTCGTCTCGAATCTTGCGAACCTGTCGGCCTGCATCGCCGCCGCCACCTACGGTCACCACATCAGTCTGCTTTTTCAGCGAACGATCAATCAGGGCAATGGTTTCGGTGCGTTTGGAGCCATAACCGCCCAAAGAGGTTTGGTGAAAATGCCATTCTCCCCTGACCCCAGACACGTGCCGTTGTCTTTCGGCGACAGGGGAGAGCAGCGTAAAGTCTTTTTCGCTCTGGACCTTCGCGTTGTGTATCGCCGTCGTCGCGACCATGAGGTCTGGTATGTCCATCGAGGAGGCCCTGCGGAACACACGTCCCACCGGAACCCCATCAGCGATGACCTCATCGAAGGGACCCGCGGTGACTTCGTGTCTGAAGTTGAAGTGTCCCTTGGCGTCCAGCACGGCGGTGCCCAGAACCCATTCTTGCTTGTTCTTGATGACAGAGATGCGAACGTAGTCGTTCTCGCTCTGCCCAGCGTACGGAATGACGGTGCCTTCTGCAGCAAAGGTCTGCGTATGCCATCCCAGGAAGGACGCGTTGGCACTCGCCAAGGTCAGTGAAATGCTGGTGATGTTCACCGGCGTATATTCGTAAACCAGTTCTGGCCGACCATCCAATTTGGACGAAAGTTCCACCACCAGGTCGGCACCCTCTGGACCCTGGACGGTGCCCCACGCAGGCACACTACCGTTGCCATCCGATTCGACCGAAAGCCGGGAGAACACCTGGGGCGTATCCGCCGCCGGGGACGGTTGGGTCCCGGCTACGGTTTTGCCTTGGAGGAACTGCCAGGACTTGCCAACCAAGCCACGGGCTTCTTCCAGGGGGTAGCTCAATTCGTCGGTGGCCAAGAGCGAGGTGTACGGAACCTCGTGGGAGTAGTTCTTGAGAGGTTGATCCAAACCCCCGTCGCGGCTGGCATAGTAGTCAAAGACGTCGATGTACCAAATGGTCGCCGTCGATGAGGGCAATAGCGTCATCAGATCTTGAATGCGGACCGTGGAGTACGGCAGGCCGTGGTCCAGCAAGAAGTTCTGCATATCGGCCCACATGGCATTGGCCTCAGCACGGAATCCCTGGGACTCGATGGGATATTCATCTTCGAGGTGATCGACAAAGTAAAGAAGACCCAAGATGAGCCCAGTGGTGGCCTCGAGATGGTAGAGTTCCTCTTGGTCATCATTTTGCTCGATGTAAGGGTCCTTAAATTCCCTCGGGAAGTAAAACGTCCCGTGGTACGTCTTCCCGTGGAAGGGGAGGTCCTTGCGGGCGAAATGCCGAATCGTGTAATCGAGGCACGTTGCGAGCTTGTCTTTGTGCTCTTTGGGTAGAGTACCGTAGTCCACCGAAAGCGCCAGCCAGCTACAGTTATCGATGGCCGTAAACTCGCTCTTCTCGAATACTTTGTGCTCGCGGTTGATATCACCCCCGGTGATCACACGGCCATCTTGGTCATTGTAAAGAGAATTGGAATGGAAGATGGCTTCATTCAACCGGTCTCTCCACTCGACCAAATACTCCAGACCGCCGGTACGGTTCATGGACGCCTCCGACATGCCCTCAGTCACTTCATGCCAGTGCTTGATGGCATGATTCAAGACGCTGAGGACGTCGAGATTGTGCTCGGTGACAATATTGATGGCTCGGGAACGCTCCTTGAGGGCCAAAAAGATGTCCTGGTCTTCATCGGTCAGGACGTACGTCCTGTCGGTCTCTTTTCTCCGGTTGCCGTTCTCATCCCGGCAGTAGCTGGTGATCTTGGGGTTCTTGTCAGGTCGAAGTTCATCGTAACCAATGACATCGAGAATGTCGTAGTAGGCCCAGCGAATGTCGCCCCGGCAATCCGGATCATTCCGCCGAAACAAGTCCCGCTCTCGTTTGGAGCCGGGAACCACCTCGATGTCCAGCTTCAAGGGTGATTCTGCATTTTGCAGGCCCTTGGTCGTGGTTCCAGCGGTCATCAACCACTGGTGCTCCGGATCGGTGACCAAGTCACCAACCCGATGTTTGTCCAAGCCGTCGAGGGACTGCAGGTAGCACTCCTGCATTTCTTTTTTCTCGTTGGGCGGCAGAGACTTGAACTCTCCCGAAGACATGAAGACACCCAGGCCGTGGAGCGCCCAAGCGTTGGCGCCCGTCACCAAACGCATGTCCTTCCAGCCGTCACCGCGCGTGTTTCGAGAAAAGTGCCAGCCCTTGATATGCTCCTTAAATGGGTTGGGGTCCGCCGCCAGCGCTTCTGGGTCTCCTTCACCTTCATGGGTATTCTGGATCGCTTCATCGCACAGCATCCGGGCCGTCGCCTGGGCCCTCGGGTCACCCTGGCGGGAGAATTGAGCCACAAGAATCCCTTGGGTGTACGCCCACATCCGTTCAAATGAAGCGAGGTAGGGCGTATCTTCGTTGCGTTCATCGATCCCGTACTCTCGCTGCAGACTCAACGCGGGATTGTAAAGTTCGTTCAGCAACATCTTGGCCCTGCGATAGGCACCAGCGGCGTTGTTGCTGATCACGTCTGGGCTTTCACCGGACAACCCATCTTCAATGGTGTCCGCATCGTCATTGATCTTTACGTTTTCGACGACGTGGAGTCTTACACTTTGGGTCTGAAGGTACTGACCTGGAATCTGGAAGCGAATGGTTGCGCCCTTTCTGTCCAAGCCCAAAACGTCATCGGAACAGATGCGGACCATCTTGGTTGCGCCAGCCTGAATCGTTTTGCTGCTCGGGGCCGCTTCGTCGAAGGCCTGGCCATGGATGGTGACCAGAACTGACGGATTAAAAAGGACCGACACCTCTAGCTGGACGGGTTCTGACGCCGCGTTGGTCACCGGATATTCGGTGCACGGGTTCTCGGCGGAAATCCGAGGGGGGTCGTCTGGGAGGCTTAACGCAAAACCAACCAAGAGCAGCTGCACCGTTTGTTCGCCCTCCGGCGTATCCGAGAGTTCCCTGCTGATGGTGATTCTGTCTTCGTGTAAGCTCTTTTTTCGTTCGGCCAGCGAAGACACTTGCGCAGGCCTGAGGCAATGATCGACTTCGGTCGTTTGTCCGGCTTCGAGCTCAAATTCGACTTCGCTGGACGCGCCGGAAGCGCTGAAGCTGCTCCAAGAAGCCGAAGAACGGACAACCCAGTGCCCAGACTCTTCGCCCACGTTTTCGACCTGCCATGTGGCGCAAGAGCCGCCCGAAGTATCTTCCCGAGAAATCTCCCACGAGAACCCCCAAAGCGCAGTGATTTTGAGTCCAGCCGCCGAAAAGACCGCCTTCTCGTGACTCAAGTGAAAGCCGTTTGGACCCTCGCCAAGCAGCGGCTCCTCTCCTTCGATGGGGTTCTCTTCTTCATGGTCGGGGCACTGGTTGAACAGTCGGTTGAGGTTATTGATACGGGCCCTGGCTTTTTGCTCCCACAACTCCATGTCTTTGATGTGATCCATTTCGGTGGGCTTTTCTGGCGGGTTGGCCCGGAGTTCATCGATGGACGCGAGTTCGCTGTCCACAAGGGGGCCAACGAGTCGCCCGGCCTCTTGGTCCTCTTGCACGAAGTGGTCCAAGTAGGTGCCCCAACTCCTAACCGCGCGGAGGAAGTCTTCATGGCTGGAGAACGCAGGTTCTATGCCTGCAAAAACCGTCGTTCCAATGGGGGGATATGGGTAGCGTCCTCCGGAGTACGTCGACAGGTTGAAGCCCGGTTTGTAGTTGTAGGTTGGGTGACGGGTGTACTGGTAGTCGGGCGTCGGGCAATCGGTACGGGTCAAAGGTGCGTCCACCAACGGAACGAGGGGCGCGGCGGCCTCAGACGGCGCGATAGGCGCCGGGCTTTGGTAGAGGTTGTTGAGGGCGGCAACAACGGTCTCAAGCTCGGCATCCCAAACGATGGCGACCTCGATGCTCTCTATATCGGAAGGCTTGCCCGGGAAGTCTTGTTCCAGACGGCGGATCTCCGAAAGATGGGACTCGGCCCCTGGAGCCAGTCGGTTGGCGGCCTGGTCTTCTTCGATCATGCGATCGAAGGCGGTTTTCCACTCGTTCCAGTTTCGGACGTACTCCTCCCAGGTCTCAAAACCGGGAACGTAACCATACCTGTCGTTTTGTCCGTAGACCATAGGGGGCGTAGGATAGCGGTCGTCTTCATCTTCGGATGATCTCTCAAAACCGCTGTGCCGAAATTTGAATTGATAGTGGTAGGTGGGTTTGTAAGTATGCACCGGCCCGCTGGTGACCGACTGACCGGGGTCCCCCAGCTTCAAGAGCTTCTCATTGGCGGAAACAACATCGCTCAAAGCTTTGACGGCAGAGGTCAGGTCGCTGTCTCCGCTCAGACTTCGGCTACTGTGGGGCGGTGCCGAATACTCAACCACTTCCCGAAGATGGGCCTCGTTGATGTCCGCAGTGGCATCGAAATATCCCGCTGCCCGGTCCGCCTCGATGAGCTCCATTGTCATCGCCCACCATTGGTCCCAGTCCCGAGCAAAGTCTTCGGAGGTATCGTAGTTGGACTTGAATCCGGACTCATAGCCGATAAGCCCCTCGAGAGGCGGTATCGGATAGCGAATGTCCGCGTCCTTCCACGAGCGAGAAAACCCATTGTTATAGCGATAGTGAAGTTTGGGGGGGGCCGTGTCCTTGACCGTCTTGAACTCCACCTGGGTCCGACCGGCAGTGCCATAGCCAGAAGGCGCTTCAATGGAAATCTCCTTGCTGCCGTTCAGCGAGCCGGCGTCTGAGACAAAGTCTCCGAGGGTGCTGAAGGCTTTGCTGCCGTACTGAAGGCTCGTCTTTTGGGCGTCGCACCCCTCAGTGAGCATGTGGTACTGATTGACACACTCGAGTTTGGCAGAGAAATTCTCGTCGGCTGTGACCGTTTCGGGTGTGGTTACGACGATTTCCTTCTCCAATTTCTCGCCGTCGTCCGAGACCAGCACCCGCGCAGTCATGATCCGGTCTCGATCGCCCGCAACCTCGGGCTGTTTCACCCAGGTGGCGACAAATAGATTTCCATGGGTCGCCAGGCTAGGGACGCCGTAGTAATAATCGGAGTCGGAGCCATAGGCGCGCCAATTGATGGGCTTGGCGGGGTAGACACGATGTTTTTTGGTGTCGGGGTCTAGGCCTTCGTTGAGGGCCTCTTCGACAAAGGTTACGCCATTGTTCTGGCTTCGAGCCAGCATGATTTTGCCAAGTGGGACGCCAGATTCGGACGGGCGGCCGGTATCGGGCGTATAATAAAGAACGGCGATTTCGCCAGAAGTGGCCACGCCCACCGAGGGCATGTATCCATGCGCCACCGGATCACGACGCAGGACCCACTCCGTGCCGTTCTCGGAGGTTGCCAAATAGATAGGGTTACCTTCGGGGTTGTTGGGATCGGTGATGACACCCTTTTCAAAGACGGCATAGCTCCTTCCATCCTTAGTGGTGTACGTCTTTGCGTATGTGGGGCCGGTGGGGCCAAACGCTGGATTGGGTGCGCCACCGCACTCGGCATAGTCGGCCTCTCGTTCAGCGTAAAAATCCTCCACATGGGAGATGCGCCAGTTCTGGAGTGTTTCTTCAAATTGCTCTTTGGTGTCGGTAGGAGCCCTCGGTTTACTGAAGGGCTCACGATGCCAGTCGCCCTGCGACCACCCCTGCTCCACCTTCTGGGTGACCCCCTCCACCGCAACGTACCCATATTTCTTGCCGCTGTAGAGCCTCGGAACGCCGCGCGTCTGGGTCTTCTTGTAGGACCACCGTCCAGGAATGACCGGACGTTGCGCGACTTTGATGTGGTCTCCTTCGTGCCATTGCCCGGCAAAGTCGTACTGATACCATTGGTGAAGGTGACCGCGCTTGTGGTCGTAGGAATACCAGTTTTCCCGCTTGTGCCCCCAGCTCCGCTGCTTGTCCCAGTCGTAGTCGAGGCGAAGCAGCTCGGCTCGATTTTCTGGAACTTCGAGCTCGCATGCATACTGGTTCAACTTCCAGGCCTGCCGGTGACCTTGTCGAAACTTCAGATTTGCGCCCGCGATCCACCCGCAGTCCCTGGTAGGAGTCGGCCTGGGCACCATCGGACCCAGACCCCGATACGGATTCGATTTGGGAAGACCCATCCAGCTTCTGTTAGGATACGAGTAGTTGTCAAACATCCGCGTCTGACGCGCTACGATGGTGATGGCTTCGTGGCTCACCTGAAGTGAGGGACTCTCGGTGAAGGTTTCTTCGATGCGCGTCAGATACTCACCAAAACCTCGCTTCAACTGACAGTCCTTGTCCTTGAAGGCACAAACGTTATCTTCGGCGGTCTCAAGGCCGAAACTATAGGTATCCTTGTAGTTCGCGGTGCAGGGGCAATCACTCTCTCCTTCGCACTCTGTGGTAACAAAATGCTGGTACTTGACTTCCTCGTGGTTCACCCAGCGCTTCTTCAAATCAAACACGTTGGGGAGCCCAGGATGGTTGCTCTCCATCCCGTCGGGGCCCATCAGGTTTTTGAGGTAATAGACCTTGTTGGCTTCACCCCAAATCAGGTGATGGTGCCCGGTCCGATCAAATGCGGCATCGACGTCCCGCTTCCACCGGGTGCTCTGCCTAAGGGTTCGCTCATTGTTGAAGCTGTCGCCTCGGTTATCGCTTTGCGCAGTGCGAACTCGACTGACCTCGCCTTCCTTTTCAATTTCGAGCCAGGCCACAACCACTTTGGACTGGTAGGCAGAAACCGCAACCTCAGTGATAAGCCAGGACTCTTCAGCAGCCCCCAGGGAGACCGACTGCTTGGTCCATGAGTCATGTCTGGCCATGCGATCGCTTCGAAGGTACCGAACCTGGTCGGTCTGTTCTTCGCCATCGCCGCGGGCGATGTAAACCAGATGAGTGTACTCTCGACCATTCACTTCACTGAAGGCGACTTCAGGCATCGACGTCGCGAGACTGCCATCGCTGACAATGCTAGGCGCTTCGAGCTCGCCAATGGAGGGCCCCAACTCCTCTTGCCCTACAGTGATAGCGGCAATGCTCGATCGCTCCGATTCGAGAATGCCATTTCGTCCGTCCAAAATGGCGGTGACGTAAAATTCAAAAGGTTCAAGCGCCGCGGGGACCGAACCTACGTAGCTCAGGTCTAATACCTCGTCTCTGATAAGTTCCAGGTTGCGGTACACCCGATACCGGGGTGTGATCCCCCTGGGAATCGATGTACCGTCAGCAAGTGCACGCGGCGGACTCCAGCGAAGATGCGCTGAGCCGTCTTGGGGCCAGCCGCGGACACCGGTGGGGCGCATAGGGGCGACATCCGCGCGGTAGGTGGTTTCATAGAAGACTTCGATGCGTCGTCGGCGCTCGTTTTGCGCGCGATCGCGAGCGATCAGCTCAAAGACGTTTAAGTGACCGACATCGAGGCTGATGTCGACTTTGAAGGCGCCGCCCTCATTCTTGAGCTCGACCGTTTCATACTCGTCGGTACCGACTTTGCTGAGGATCAGACCTTCCAGATGAGGATCGTTCACCGTACCGACGATCTGGTAGTCGGCGACGTACACCCTCTCTTTTTCGGGGGTTGTGAGGGCGATGACCGGCGGCTGGTTGTCATAGACGATGGTCCGTTTGACGCTTGATTCCTGCTGCGCCAAGTCCATGGCGATGACCTGAACCTCGTTGGTCTGGTGATCAAGTTTTATGAAAGACGAAAACGCACCACTGATGGTGGTGGTCACGACATCGTTGATCCGAACGAGCATCAATTGCTCATCCGCCACGATGCCTTGAAGGCGGTAGATGGGAACGTTGGTATAGGCGACTTCCTCTTCAGGCGCGAGGATGGCAAGACGCGGGAATGCATGATCGTCTAAGGAAGTGGGCGCATCACTTCTACCAAAGTAGGTCACCCGAAAAGAAACCAAGCTGCTCTTGGGCGTCACGTTGGCTATATCAATGGCCGTGAGGGTGCTGGTATTCACCAGGCTCAGGTCCTCAAAAAAGACATAAGCCCGCTGATGCCGCGTGCTGGCGCCCCCCTCCAGGACCTCCGAAAGCCGAACCCGCTCTTCTACGTCATGGTCATCGACGATGACGATATCCAGGTCGGTGTTGTCAGCGGTCGCCGTGACGTCCACAAAAAACCCGATGGGTTCCTCCGTCTGCGCGCCGCCCCCATCGGCCCCCCCCGTTTCGGGGAGGTCCGTCACCCACTTGGCACCGTGCTCATCAATGTAGATCGCAACGCGCCGTTCATCCTCGAGACCCATCTCGTCGATGGCCCATAATTCAAAGGTGTGAAGCCCCAAAGAGAGCACCGGCAACCGCAATCGAAAGCCCTCGCCGATCACCTCTACGGGCTGATCGTTGATGGTAAAGGCCTTGAGGTAGCTTTCAACCAGCCGACCCTCCAAATACGCTGCTCCTTCTAGAACTTTGGTCATATCTGGCTGCTGGAGTTCAATGATGGGGGCCGCGCTATCATAGATGATGGTCTTGACGATGCTGGTCGCATTCGCCGACCCGTCGATGGCAACCAGGCGAACTTGATTGGTTCCGGGGGTGAGCCAAACCTCTTGTGAAAAGCTCTGGCTTCCCTCAGCAACAACGATCCCGTTGACCGAGAACTCGATGAGGTCCTCGTCGTAGACAACGCCGGCAACGGTAAAATGAGGCGTGTGGCTGTAGAGAACCTCATCCTCGGCGCGGACGTACAAAAGGGGTGCCGTTTTATCGAGCACCACCTCCGTGTTATGGAGTTCTGCAAGGTCCCCTTCTCTGCTTTCGAAGTGGACGTCCGAGCTCGAAACCAATAGGTCTTCAATAAAGTCGGGTGATACCTGGCCAGAAGCACCTTGATTAAAAAAGCGCTCGTCCAATGCCCAGACCAAATGGAGGGCCGAGCGGCCAGGGCTCAACGACGCGCCAGGCTCCAAAGCATTTTCACCCTGCCCCAAAGGAACCACCCCTTTGAGGCTTTTGACTTGGGTCTTGAGATGCGAGACCAGTTGCACGAGGCGAATCACCGCCCCGGGTTCGGGCTGTCGCTCGTTCTCTGGGGTGCCTGGAGCGTATCCAAATTGGGTCTCCAAAACCTCGGCGTCGACAGCTTCATAGGTCCCCGCCAGGGCGATGTGGATGTGATCACCACCAAGGTTTGCGCCCTCATAGATTTGCCAGGCGCCCTGTTCATCTTGGGCGATCACAAAGTGTGGCTCGGGGTCCGTCGGCACGTAGACCGCGGTGTCATCGGTGCCGGCCTCCTCCGGAGGCGGCGCAAGAATGTCTTGAATACTGCGTTCTTTGGCCGTCGCAGTGTGCTGGAGCACCAAGGTGTTGGAAAGGAGGGTGGGAAGTTCTCGATCCGGAGTCTCCTTCGTATCGGACCAATCACTTTTTTTAATGATACGAAAGGCAGACTGGTCGAGGGCACATCCATGGATCAATCGGACCGCGTCCGAGAAGAACCACGACCGGGCATCACAAACTCTAGACGTCTCAATCCAGTACGCTTCTCCCGCTTTCAGGACTTCACCTGGCCCCAGGCGAACGAGGTGTTGTCTTTCGCCATCCCATCGAAACGCCGAGAAGGCCCCAAGGCCGCCCTGCGGTCTATCTTCGGCGGGTTTCGTGAAGTAACCATCCGCCTTCATGTCTTCATGAAAACTCGGCGGCGCAAGGTCGTTGACGTTTAGCTTTTCGTCCTCGGCCGAGATGTAAGCCCAGTAGGTCTTGCTCCGGCTGAGATCGCTTCTGCGGGTGTACTTCGGCAGGACGCGTGATTGCTCACGGTCGTAACCCTGGTCAATCTCCCAAAACATCTGCCGATCCTCGGGAATCCCTTCGAGAAACGCCGCCGTGGTCCCGGTCGAAGTCTGAAATAGATGCCAGCCGGTCGTCAGCGCAGCCTCTGTGCGCCCGTACTCGCCCCCTCTCGTCTTCTCCTGTTTGAGAGAACCTTCGTTGCATGCGAAGGTCGTCGAAACGGCAAGTGCTAAAAGCGTACCCGTGCGCATACCCATTTTGGGTAAACCAATCCTAAGTTGCATCTTCTCCTCCTGGGACTTGCATCCTAGGCAAGGCTCGGCTCTCCCGAGTCATTGACCGGACGCTTGGATGGGCTCTCACAGAAGCCCTCGCAATTTTTCATTGCATCAATGAAACGCTATTCAATAGGGTCGCCGCCTCAATCCGCACCGAACACCCCTTGGGCGCATCTTGGGCCTCATGAACGACGTTCGAAAGTCACAGGCAGTGCCCACCCGGTCTGTCCCGGAAGCCCGTGCTTTCGATCTGGGCCTCTCAATCGAAACCTATCCTACCGGCGACCTGACCGTATCGCATGGCGCATGATGGATATCTTTACTTACATATGTCAACAAAGATTTCACACCTTGCGCCAGCCACACCGTGCACCATTGGAAACGCAGCAAAGAGTCACAGGACGTCCACACGAACTGCGGGTGTTCGCCCTCAAGAGTAAAATCGAAAAAGAATACGGAAATTGATTCGTTACACGTCTTTTTTGGTTGTAGCAATTTCTATTGCGTTCATGAATTCGGCTTACCGGGACCCAACTGATGCGCTTACGCCCTCGGCTCACTCATCTACGGATGAACCACATGACTTGCGGAAGAAGCCGAACGCTCAAAGAACATCCGCCTGAGACCCATCGTCGCCAGGAGCCTCTCTCAACATTGAGGTGAGTGGCGCTCGACGTAACGACTACACCTACACCCTTCTACGGAACTCCGGCCACCTTCGGCCAGAAAAAGATACCTCCTCCGGTGGAAGCTCGATTCGCGAAAGGCGGCGGGTACCGCCTCCCGGGTGCGTGGCGGTAGCCAAAAAACGAATCAGGATAACCCGATTTCTATCGGAGCCCTTGCGCAGAGCTCGGCGCTCGGGTGTTAGCCTAGTCAGACGGGCCATGACACACCTTTCCTTCACGATGAAGCACCTCACCCCGACTTGCTTGCTGGCAAACGGGCTCGCCCTCGTGGTCGCCTGCTCGGGCATCGAGTCCGAGCCAGGCACTGGCACTGATGCGGGGACCCAAAATGACGGAGGAAACCAAGAGGACGGAGGCATCCGCAAGGGTTCGGGGTACGAAATGTCCTTCGGCCAGACGGCCTACTTCATCGACCCGCCTCCAGGCATGCCCCTCCAAATCGCGGCCACCGGGACCTCTACAACAGTTCTGTTACCCTTCGAGTTTGAGTTTTTTGGAGAGGCACTTCCGGTCGGCACGCCTCTGTACGTAAGTTCGTCCGGCCTCGTCTCGCTCGAGGAGACCCCCATCGAGGGCGACAACCGCGAATGGCCCCATCCAGACACCAAGAACGGGCTGATCGCCGCCTTTTGGGACGACTTTGAGTACCCAACGGGCCAGGTCTACGCCCACGTGATCCCGGAAACGCTGATCATTTCTTGGTTCGGCGCGAAATCTCGTACCACCGAAGCCACGATGAACGTCCAATTACGTCTTCTGGCTGCGCACAACCTCATCGAAATCAGAACGTTCTCGGTAGAGGGTACCAGCGGGCTGTCAGGAACGGTGGGGCTCCAGGGGCCTGGCGGCCAGCGCTTCCCCGCCCTGGCCTGCACACCAGACTGCGGACAAAGCGACGTCCCTACGGGAACCGTGGTTCTCTTTCGCCCCGAGAACAAGCCCATCGCCGGCTTCGACCTGGCGTTCTCCACAACCATGGTGACGCTCCCCGAGGTATTCGAACAGGGTAAGCCGATTAACCTCGACGTCACGGTGACGAACAAGGGCACCATCGAAAGCGGCGCTGGTCCACTGGTCGGAACGACCAGACTCATTCTATCAAAAACAGAATCCTTCGCGATCGACGCCTCCAAGGGGCTCCTGCCTATCACGGCCTCGGCCAACTTGCCTGATATCCAGCCCAGCAGTACCGCTGAGCTGAACCTTTTTGGAACCATACGCGTCGAACCCGGTCGATACCACGCCGCCCTGTGGATTAACGAGGACGACACCGAAATCGACCGAAGCAACAATCTTTTGCGCCTTGGCGCGGTCGACGTCATCGCACCGCGCGTCATCAAAATCACCACCACGTCTCTTGATTCGGGTCTTGTCAACGCGCCCTACAGCATCCAGCTCGAGTACACGGGCGCCTCTGCACCCTCTTTTTTTACGGACAGTCCATTGCCTTCAGGCCTCTCGCTTTTTCCTGAGGGCCGTCTCGAGGGCACGCCAACTGAGCCCTTTGAAGGCCAGCTGACCATCACCGCGACCCAAGCGGAGCACGAGCCGGACACGGTCGTGCTCGCACTCAGCGTCAAAGAAAACACTTTGGGTGGGCATGGCTACGTACTCGACGTGGCGCGCACCGTGAATCGCACCCCGAGGTCCTTTGGTCCCGGACTTTCGATCGGTCGCCGAGACACGATGGCTCCAGTGACCTTACCATTCGACTTTCCGTTTTTTGGGGAGACCTTTCCCATGGGCACGGAGATCAACGTGACCTCGAACGGAACCATCTACCTCGGCGAGGGCACCGTAGATCCCAACAACACCCTTTTGCCCAGAGCGTCAGCACCCTACGGGGTAATCGCCGGCTTCTGGGACCGGTACATCCGATCCTTCGACGACACCCACCTGACGATGGGCCCTGAATCCATCATGCTTACGTGGTCCTCCGCAGTTGCAGTGCAAGATACAAAAGGCACAGCCACCTACACCGTGAGTCTCTTCAGCAACGGCATCATTGAAATGCACATGCAAAACATCACCTCCCCGGGCCTGGCCGCAACGGTCGGCATCGGAGATCCAAGCGGCCAAAGAGCGGTCCAGCTCTCCTGTTCGCCCGACTGCGACGCCGACAGCGTACCGAGAGGATCCATCATCACCTTCCGACCGACCGGCACCAGGCGGCAAGGTCCAGACCTCGTGGCCACGCTCTTGGACGAAGTGCCCCGCACCATTTCCGGCTCAGGCAGCCTCGCCCTCAAATTCCGCGTGACCAACGTCGGCAACGCTCCATACTTTGGCCACTTTGGCGTCCGTCTATTTGCTGGCGACACCCCCTATTTCCCGGTCTTCCCACCGATCAGTGATCCCACCGCTGGCACGCAGCTCGCCAGTGGGAGCAACCCACCAGAAGAACGAAACCTTGCCCCCGGGGCCTTTTTTGAAGGCACGATGATGCCGGAGTTCCTCCCGAAAGAGAGCAAAACCGTCCATCTCGGTCTTTGGGTTGACCCCTTTGCCACCGACGTAAATCTCGGCAACAACTATCTGCCCCTTGGTATGGCGGAGATCGTAGACTAGCCCTCCGAAACCGTTTGGGCTTCCAATCGGCCCCCTGCTAGACTTCAAGGGTGGCGTTATCAAGGCCCATGTCCGTGAGCGGGTATCTGGGCAGAAAAGAATGACTGGGTCATGACCAAACGGGAAAAAAAGCAGGCGAGAAAACGCACGTGGCAGCAGCACTGGATCAACCGAGAAGATGGAAGGGCGATCGCTGAGTCATTTCTTCGGGAGTACACGTTGAAACACAGATTTTTTACCAGGGATGAAGATCTTCGATCTGAGCTTCTTGATGATGAATCTGGCGACGTGTGCGAGCTCTGGGTTCTATCATTTTTCCGGGCGGTTCTCGACGATGCCGGCGGTATTCTTGTCATCTTTCTGACCGGCAATGAGGTGAACCGAGAAGTCTACGACCCAAAGACCTGTGCAAACGAGTGTATCGAAGCTCTAAAGAAAGCGCACCCGAAAGTCTTTCAGTACCCGGTGCAAGTTCTTATCGAAAGACGACAGAGCTAAGCCTCTTCCAACACTCGGTCGCGCGTCACCCCGGTAGGGTCCCCGGCGCCACGATCACGACCAAGCGCAGCCTTTGCCCGGCTTAGGGGCTTCCGGCATGGACTCTGAAGCGCAGATCATCAGAAGACTTGGCCAGGGCTTCAAGGGCCTTGTGGTCGAGCGTTTCTTCAACCAGAAGTCGGGCTACGATCGATTCGAGAAGCGGCTGTCTTCGCATCAAGATGTTTACGGCGCGTTTGTGCCCTTCTTCAACAATGCGACGAATTTCTCGATCGATGGTTTCTGCGGTTTTCTCGCTGAAATCACGACCCGCACCAAAAGGCATGGGCATTTCGAGGAAACGCGCACCGCGACTTTGGCCGTAAGTCTGGGCCCCAAGCTGATCGCTCATGCCAAAGCGACACACCATTTGCCGGGCGACCTCGGTCGCTCGCTCGAAGTCATTCTCTGCCCCCGTTGAAACATCCTGCAGGATCATTTCTTCGGCGGCCCGACCCCCAAACATGACGGCGACTTGGTCTTGGAGCTCATTCCTCAGCATGAGATAACGCTCCTCAGTGGGGAGTTGGAGGGTTGCGCCAAGCGCACCAATCGCGCGCGGAATAATCGTCACACGGTGCACGGGGTCCGCGTGGTCCACAGACATGGCCACGACAGCGTGGCCAGCTTCATGGACGGCCACTCGATGTTTCTCTTGCTCGGTCATGGCCCGACCCCTCTTTTTCAGGCCAAGCTGAATGCGATCAATAGATTCTTCGAAGTCGCGCTGCTCAACAACCGTGGACTGGCGACGTGCGGCCGCCAAAGCCGCTTCATTCACGACCTTTGCCAAATCGGCGCCGACCATACCGGGTGTTCGCTTAGCCACGAGCAACAGATCGACATCCTTTTCCAACTCAACACCAGCTACGTGAACCTCAAGAATAGCGCAGCGTCCTTGGACCGTTGGCCGATCGACAACCACCTGGCGATCAAAGCGCCCGGACCGCACGAGGGCCGGGTCAAGAACCTCGGGCCGGTTCGTCGCCGCCATGATCACCACGCCCAGTTTGGGGTCAAATCCATCCATCTCTGAGAGAAGCTGGTTCAAGGTCTGTTCGCGTTCCTCGTGCGTCCCCATCGCCGCCATTCCACCCCTCGACTTACCAATGGCATCGATTTCGTCGATAAATATGATGCAGGGGCTCTTGGCGATCGCTTGAGCAAAGAGATCCCGCACGCGCGCGGCACCAACACCTACAAACATTTCTACGAAGTCAGACCCCGAAAGAGAAAAGAAGGGCACGTGGGCTTCACCGGCCACCGCTTTGGCGAGCAAGGTCTTGCCGGTACCCGGCGCGCCCACGAGCAACGCCCCCTTAGGAATCTTTGCGCCCAATGCCTGGTACTTGCCTGGATTCTTGAGGAAATCCACAACCTCGCGCATCTCGTCAACGGCTTCATCAATCCCCGCGACGTCCTGGAACGTCACTCGAACGGTCTTGCTAGCATCGTAGATCTTGGCCCGATTGCGGCCGAACTTGAGTGGGCCCTTGGTGTCGGGGCCGAGGCGTCGAAAGATGAAATAATACATGCTGAAGAGCAGGGCGAGAGGGATCATCCAGGTCGCAAGCATCGAATAAAACGCGTTTTGTTCGCTAGACTTACCCTGGAACTCTACATCGTTTTCCTGTAGTTCTGCCAAGAGACTCGAATCGTCCGTATTCGGGATTCGGGTCACGAAAAGAAGCGTTCCCTGCGAGCCAGGATGCTGCTCTGCTTTGAGAACCACGTTCAACTTCTGCGGGTGGATTTCGACTTTCTCGATCCGCTGTTTCCTGAGGTGCTCAAGAAACTCCGAGTACGTAATTTTGCGATACGATTCGGCGCCGAAGAACGGCCGAACCAGCAGCGTGAGCCCCAAGAGCACGCCCAACAACACCAAGAGCGGAGGCCTCTGGCGCCTTTTGCCCACGACCCCTTGGGCATCCGGGCTGCGGTTCAGATCCTCGGCCATAAAACCATCGCCTTCAAGGATCGTGCCACCCACACGTCACCCCAACAGAAAAGCCGCGATCCATAGACTTGGACTAGGGCGCGGAGCCGTTTCGAGCCACAACGTGGCTGGGGACAATGGAGAACCGCCTCGTTGCATCATTCCAGGAGCGTGCGATGGCCCGGCCGAGCGCAGGAAGATGGCTCTCCATAATCGGCTGACCCATGAAGAACACGAACGATTGGTAACATTTTTGTGGGGGGTTGGTTACGAGCTACAGACATTCCAGGCGCCTCCTACGGCGGGTGGGGCAGGTGCGAAATCTATTCGACGAGGTAGGAGGCGCAGGTATCGGATGACGGCGCGATTGAGAACTTCGCCCAGCGGGCCCGGAATCTATACCTGGGGGACGTGTTCCGTGGAACCTTCGGCCCTTGTAGGCGCCCCAACGGCTTTTGCCAAATTCGCCATTGCCAACGGGCCGGCTTGCTCAAGTGCAACGGGTCACAAGTGTACGAAACGGATTCAGGTCGACTGGCGAGGGTAAATAATAGTGCCTGTCCCCCCTCATTCTTCGCGGAGCTCAATGAGCTCAATGAATTCGTCATCGTCTTCGAGACTTGCGTTCCAGGCAAGGGTCAAGGGGCCCTGGTTGGTTATGAAACGAGCGGTATCGGGCACGCCCCCTCTGACGGTGAGATCGAGATCTTCGGTAAGCTTAATTTTTGTGCCCTTGGTGACTTTCTCGAACCATTTGTTGAGCTTCTGTTCCCAAAAGTCCTTCGGTGCGAGGGTGTCGGCTTTCATCACCTGACTGGTTTTGAGTTTGAGGCTTTTTGGTGCTTCGAGCACGAGGCCGGGGAAACGAACGTCCGAATCCAAACCAAAGCGCGCTTGCTCCAAAAATCGTGTATCCTTTTTGACCAGTCCATCGCCATCGAGTGTGCGGAATAGGGCATCTTTTTTATCGGAAGGAACGCCGACAAACAGATAGTCCTGGTGGATGGCTCGACTGGTTCCCAGCTGCTTTTGCCCTATGTCGTCCGCCAGTGAGAAAAGGATACGATAGTCGTGCTTGACCACTTCATCCCAGATGAATCGCTCTATCAGCGGAAAGACGATGTACCCGAAGGTCTCTGAATACACAAAGACCATCGAATGCCCCACCGGAAATTTAGAACCATAGATGAGATCGATCACTTCTTCGTTTGTAGGCCGCGCCTTACTTTGGAGATAAAAATTCAGACCATCGAGCGAACCCCGAACCCCATTGCTCATGTGATCTAAGCGATAGGGCGCGAGAGCATCAGGGGCCGCCAAGAAAAACTTTTCTCGTTGCATTGTGCGTACATGCTTTTTAACCATCCAATACACATTGGTTGCATCCTTCTTGTGACCAAAACCAATCCATTGAGGCGTCGCCGCGCCCACATAGAAGTAGTCCCCAAAACGCTCTTCCCATGCATCCCTCTTTTCCTCGACCTGTTCATGTCTGAGGCCGAGGGCAGTGGAAAGAACCACAAAAAACTCTCCCTCGTTCACAGAAATCAAATGCAAAATCGCATTCTCTTTCTTGGCGAGATCGACCAAGCCTTCTGGAGTGATTTCCTCCTTCGATGCGGTCACGATGGGATCTTCGCCCGGGAAGCGTTCCAGCACTTCCATTCCTACCGGCCCAACTTTCTTTTTCAGAGCGGCTTCAATGGCCTTCGGGTCCGTCAGGGCCTTAAAGTCGTCTCCGCTTTGGAAGGTTCGTTCTTTGGTGACGAGTTTCCAAGGCATCTTCTGATTTTTCGGAACAAAGGGCTTGGCGACCTCTTCGAGCTGAGCCGCCGCCACTTCCGGTTTTTCATCCACCAGATGCGAGGCCCCTCTTGTCAACACATAGGGCTCGAAGGACGGAAGGACCGCCTCCGCGGCCGATATGGAAACGGTCGCGTAAAGAGGAAATCCATGGGGCGACGGAACCGCCACTTCGAGCTGTTCTTCCTGTTGCCTTTTGGCCAACTTGAGAAATTCCTTTTCCTTCATTTGGTCCGTACTAAGACCAGTGATCTGGTTGGGTTCAACACCCAGCGCCTCGGCGACAGGGGGGCGCCCGTCGGCGTGAGCAGCCTTTGCGTGGATCAGATAGCCTCTGACGGGGGTGGTGTTTCCGACGGGCGTTCCGTCTTTCAGGTACTCTCGTACCCAACCGTGACCAAAGACATAAAAGCTTGGGGCCCAAACCGTCGGTACCCATGCTTTCGGCGCGAGGACATCTTTGACCCAAAGATCCACGTCTGAGAAGTCTGCCTTAGGCTCTCCAAAGTATTGCGCGGATAGAAACGTCCACGAATCCGCGGGCCGGTTGAGGACGCTGTCAATGGGATAGACTGCGATTTTCCACTCGTCTTTGAGCCAAATCACCACGACTGACTCTTTTGCGTTTGTCGCCCAAGGATTGCCGATGCCTCCGATGGACGTCCCCTGGTAGAGCATCCGGCTCCCGATCAGGTTCAACAGCGGACGGAGTTGGACGTTGATGATGGGCCCAACGGAAGGGTCATAGCCGGTTGTGTTGAACTCCGCGCCCATGTGGTCCAAAATGGCGGAGGTCTCTGCCAAAACCACATCCCTTGCGGTTTCGTACACGGCCATGTCTTCACCCGAGAAGGCGCGCGGTTTTTCCCTGTCCGCCGTCTTTTTTTGAAGCCACAACAGCAAGGGCTCGAGCTCAACGATGGCACGGGCCGCTTCCGGCCATTGCCCATAGACGTCCGGATATTTTGTAAGCAACGCTTTGATTTTCAGTAACCCCGCATGCAGCTCCTTTTCCGATTGGGACGCGGGCAAACTCTTGTTTTTGGATGGAACTTGAGGCTTGACCTGACCGGGCCCCTTGACCGGGGACTCCAGGACTTCCTCCCCATCGCGATAATATTTGGTCTTCACGCGATCAACCAAGAACCAAGGCATATTCTGCCAGGCGGGTACATGGCTTTGAGCGGTGTTTTTTGCGGTCGTGGAATCTTGCACATCGGTGGCAACGCCCTCGAAAAGGTAGTTGTTTATGCTAAAAAGCGGGGAGTCGGTTGGACCGGTTTGGACCGGGAACACAATGAAGATGGTCCGACCCAAGATGGAAATAACGTTGAAACCTGTTTTCTTGCTCGTTCCGTGTTTTTTCACGGTGTCCGTGTTCATCATCCAATTCCAAAGCTCTTCCGGCCCGTATTGATCGGGCCCCACGTACGCGATGGTGTCTTTATCCTCAGAGATGCGAAGAAGCCGAGCCACTCGCCGTCGAATCGTACTGTCTTTCAAAAGCCCATTTTGCCCCAGCCAGATGAGCTCTTCCTCAACGAAATATTTCATGCCCACAAAGTCACCTTCGGGCGTGTACTCGCGCTGCCATGCCCCCCCCACACCGCTGATGAAGAAGTTTGTAGTCTGACTGCTGTGTACCCAGTGTTCGACAGCGATCGACTTGGCAAACTCATCCACGCGCGGAAACGGGGCAGACGCATCGAGAAAAGTTATGGAATGTAGGGTCTCTTGCCGTTTGGGCTTGGCATCAGGATGGGGAGGGGGCGGCATGTCCTCCTTCTTGGCACCTCTGGGCTTAGACGCTTTGGGCACAAAGCGCTTCAACGCGTGGTCGAAAACCATCGCTGATGGATCGACTCGAAGAATGTAGCTTTGTCGATCCCGATCAAAAACGAGGGCGGTCTCCGCCTTAATTGCTTGGCTCACGCTGTTGCGCAGATGACGGGACATCAGGTCTGGACCCCGGTAGAGTGCTTGGCCCTCGGTTTGGATCTTGAACTCCTGCAAACCGTGCTTAACCTCGGCGAACGAGTCTTTGGTATCCATTTGAAGACTGCCATTCCGGATCTGCGCTTGAATCTCAGGCAGACGAAGTTTCAGGTCGGTCAAGTGCATCTTGTAGCTGATATCAAAAGCAGCGCCCTTGATCGGTGGGAGACCGCTCCACACCCGAAAATGGCTCGCCAGGGTGATGATCAAGTCGGCGGGAACGGACCAAAATTCGTAAGCTGGACCGTAGTCATCAAGGAGGGGTGCAACGGCTGAGAGCTCACGGTCAAGGGAGCGAAGGTCGGGCGCCAACACCACCTCCTTCGCATTTTTGAGCTTGGGGGCCTTATTGCTTGTCTTTTTCCCCGGAGAGGCTTTGGTTGTCCCCGTCTTCTTGGCGCCGGCGGTGTAGCCCGCAACACTCAAAAACGCATCGACTTCATCGGGGGGGCCGTATAGATGCCAGCCTTCCTCAGACCACTCTCGCCACACATAACCTGGTTTTTGGAGTTCTACCGGAATCGACGGTTGCTTTTGAAAGAGGATGTTCTCGAAACGGCCCTCGTCTCCACTCCAGCTATAGATGCCGGGTCGGGCATGCCCGATTTCGTAGGTTGGTGAGGGACCACCCTCTCCCAAACCGGGCTCCACAAACAACTTATAGTAAATCACGTAGCGAAACTCGGGCGGAAAATCGTAGATCCATTCAGGGAAGACACCGCTGTCAGCCAAAAACTCCGCGAGCGGATTATCGATAGGCATCTCTTGAACACCCTGTGGGCTCAGGTTCAAGTTGAGATTCCCCACGTACCGATACACTGCCATTTTTGAGGTCACATCATGACCAAACACCGGAACCGAGGGATCGAGAAGAGGAAAACGTGGACCGCTATATACCGAAGGCTGCACCACCGCGTAGATCTGGTTCTCGAAAAACTGGGCGGTAATCTCCCACTTTCCTTCCGAGTTGCGGTTATAGATCGGAAGCTCTCGAACGGCCGCCTCACTTTCCGCAAATACGTCCCATGCGGGCACCCAACCCACCGGCTCCCACGGGCCCGAAGGTGGCTGTTCAAACACCCGAAGCTTCTTCCAAAGAAGGCCGCTGACCTCTTTGCTCAACTCATCCGAAATTTGCTGGGCGGAGCCAATGCCAGCCACACCCACGACGATGCCAAAAATCTGTTCAGCCGAAAGGCCCGCGCTCGCCGCACCTTGAACCGATTGGGTGGACTTGACCACCTGTTTCAGGGTGCGCACGCCCCGGAGAATTTGTAGAGCCGACAAAGCATTGGTCTCTTCCAGGTCAAAGCCAAGCGCGTGCGGGTTCAGGGGCTGGAGCATGAGGCCATCTCCACAGTCTACGCTTTGATACGAACGAAGGCCCCACTCGTTGGTGGCCACCAACTCCGAAGCTTCTTCGGAAGATACGGTTTCACCTGTTTGGCAACCGGCCACAACCCGGACCGGGAAAAGAAACCCAAAGGGCTCTCCCGTGACGATGTTTTTGACCTCAACCTCAACCTCCCTCTTGTCGGTCTTGGGAACGAAGCCACAAACATCCATGGCCACCGGACTGGCTTTCCCAAACGCAGAATCGCGGCCGATCAGTTGAATGCCATCCCCAAAAAGAACGCCATCGATTCGAACTTCATAACGCGCTTCCACATCACCATTGTTTTCGATTCGGAATAAACATTGCGGCCGATCCTGCAACACGGCATAGTCGCCCCGGTCGGTCACAAGGGGTGTGATCATCACATCCATCTTTTGGACCAGGCCAACGAGAATTCTTAGCCCGGCGGGACCGATATCCTCGCTCACATCGTGTACGGGCTCGATGGGCTTTCTCCCATCGGCATAGGCTATCTTTGTCTCCCACCAATGGTCGGTGCGGTTCAAAGAGACCAATCGGGTATGCGCCATAGCCCGAAACTCCGAAAAGGGATCTTCCGAAAGCACATAGCCCTGTTTCCAGCTTTCGGCGTCGGCGTCCTCAAAACCGAGGCTGGACAACAAAGCTGCCGCATCGGACACCCCCAAGACCCCGGTCCGGACGATCCGGTGCATCGACGTGATCCACGCGGCCCTAAGGGGCTTTGGGACACCCGCGTTGTTGGCCAACACGCCAAGGTCCCCCCCCGCATAAGCGTTGACCCACTGACGAAAAGTACGCGCGTTGGCTGCATGGGTACTGCTGAGAGGGAAGTTTGGCGGCTCGGTCTTTAAGCCATGAAGCTCAAAACGAACTTGCCCTTTGTGCGCTGAAGACAGTGCAAATCGGAGTTCAAGGGCGCCTCGCTTCCAGTAGTCGGCCGACGCGGGATTAAACGCATGCACCGGATCTACCGCGCCCAGCCGATAGATGATCGGGGTCTTCGGACCTAAGAGAGACAGGCCCTCGGTCAATGCGTCTTTGAGCCGACGGCGGAGCGATTCTCGGATCTCGATGGCCGACGCATCGGGTTCGAGATTCAAAGGTGCTTGCCCTTGCAAAAACCCGTAAGACGAAGGCTCTGGCCCCCTTAGCCCGCAGTCGTCGCCGAGATACACGCCATAGTCGGTTTCTTGCGCGGTAGATTCCGGACATGGCTCAATGAGTCGCTCCAGCACCATCGCCCACGGCGCCGTGTTCGACGTCTGTATGGTTGCGACCCAATCCTCTTCTCCGCCGAGGCTCCCGCGGGCTTCAAAGAGTGAAGTCATTGTGGCCATGACGGTCTCGCAGCCTATGCCGAGCGCTTCGTTCAAGGCCGCGGAGCCTTGGTGCACCAGCGCGGCGTCGTCACAGAGCCCATGAAGCAACATGTCTTTTGTCGACAGCAGATATGCTTCACGAGAAACGGACCCCGGTACCCGAAACACGTGGTCATGGGCTCTTTGAAGCGCCATCAGCTCCACCAGAAACTGATCGAAGCGGTAGGCGCGAAAATCGGACGCCAGCATCGCGGTCAACACGTCGATTGTGCGATCGGCAAGCGCGCGCTTCATGCGGTCCAAGTGCTCGGCCCCAAAACGTTCGGAATTCAGGAAGACTTGGCTGGATGTGAGCGGTTGCGCGTGAATTCCAAAAACCCCGCTCGGGTGGTCGAGGAGCAGGGTCAAAAGCGCCTGGCTCAGACCGCTACCACCCAACTTTGGGGTGTCCTCAAAGCCGGCCACGCGCGCGATCTCATCCTGACGCGGGTCAACCAGCGACAACGCCCGCCGGGCGAACACGCCATGGTGATGGGCAAGCTCGACACGGTGGGTTTCCCACCGGCTAAACGCTGCGTCCGGTGAGCTGGCTTCCGGCGCCTCACCTTCAGCCTGAGCCGGGGGCGCATACATGGTCTCGGCAGGCGCCAATGCCTGGCTCGCTTCGAGGAGACGAAGACCCGTTTCAAAAGCACCGGTGTTTGAGGCGAACAAGCTACACGTGGCCAAAGCGCCTAAACCATCCAAAGCGCTGCGATCAACGCCCCATTCGTCCGCCCAACGCGCGGGCATGGAGCCATCGTGGAAGCCACAAAGCTCTACCAGGCGCTCCCACATGGGGCCCAGGTGGGCCGACAAGAGCGAAGCCGCTGGTTCGGAGTCCTCAACAACCTCCTGCGCCGCACTGAGAACGAAATAAGCTATGAGGTTGTCCTCGAGCCTGGCCACGGTGGCATCGCCGGGCAAAGTCAATAGACCAGACAGCGGACTGTCATCGAGCCTGACATCCCGCAAAAATAGCGCCAGGTCTTGAGTCAAAATCGAAGCAGCCTGGTTTGCGATTGGGCTTTCGGGGAAACGTCGAAGAAACCAAGCGACAGCGTAGTAACCAAGCAATTCATCTTGAAGGCTTATGCGTCCCTGATCTATCGGAAGCCCTGTATCTGAAAGCACGGCGTGCCCCAGGCCCAAAATAGAAATGAGCCCTTCCAAGTAGCCTGTCGCCAGTCCCTCATTTCCATGATTGCTCGACACCAGAACAGCCAAAGCCTGGTCCACCAAAAGAGTGTATGGAAGACCTTCGCTCCGAGTCAGACCTGAAGCCACGAGGTCGCCAGAGACGTCGCGAAACACAAACAGAGCGTCGTCCACCATCTTTGAGCTCCCCCGCGCGGTCTCAGACAACCCGTCATAAGCCAAGAGGGGGCGGTCAAAGTCACCGTCGCGCCGGTTCAGATACTGATAGACATCGACGTACCACACCAAGGCCGTGCTCGAGACCAGGCGCGTCGACAGGTCCTGGATCCGCTGGCTGGAATATGCAAAGCCGTGGTCTCGCACGAAGCCTTGAGCCCCAGCCCACAAGTTTTGGCCCACTTGCAGGAATTCTTCCGACCACCGATGCTCCGGATGCGCATCGACGAATCGGAACAGCCCCAAAATAAGACCCATTGTCGCCTCAAGGTGATACGATGATTCTTGAAGCTCACTCGGCTCGATATAGGGATCTTTGAACGCGTTTTGAAAATAATGCGTACCGCGATAGGTCTTTTTCGGCGGACAGCTGGCCTGCAATGGGTCACAGCCGTCATCGCCAAAACTCAAATCCTTGGCATACTGAAGAATCGTGTACTTCAGGCACTTGCCCAAGCGTTCCGTGTACTCCTCCTCACCTTCGGGGGCCGCCGCACCCAATGACCGGTAGTCTACCGAAAGCGACAGCCAACTGCAGTTGTCAATGGCCGTGTGAGGACTTGCCTTAAACTGAGCGGATCCACTCCCATCTACAAGCAACTGCCCGCCGGTCACAATCCGTCCCAGAGACTGTGACACCAAAGCCTCATCCATCGCGCGTATTCGAGCGGCGCGGTTTTCAGACTGCGTCTTTGTCAACGCCTGATTGGTCGGCGCGCTCTCAAGTTTGGCCAACGCCTCTTCAAACTCCAACTTCCAGCCGTCTTCGTCCCACAGAAAGTAAAAAATCCCGTGTCGAAGTTCGTTGCGCCACCCCTCAAGCTCGTTCACCCACGATGTTCGAGCCTCAGCGCCCTCGGGTGCGAGTGCATCTTGGTGACGCAATGCGTGATTCAACACGCTCAATACGTCGAGATTGTGCTCGGTGACAACGTTGGACGCCAAAGCCGGCGTTTTGAGTAGAGTCCACTGTGCCTCTTGCTCGAGTGGGTAGTCTTGCCACTCGGGCGCACCGGGAGACAAAAGAGCACAGTCGGTGCCCGGGCCACTCTGGCACATGCGAACGCTGGTGGGCGAGAACACGTCGTAACCGATGGCGTCGAGGACGCTGTAATAAGAAAAGCGGTGCGACGGTTCTATCTCAGCGAACACGGCGCCCAAAGGGCGTTCGCTCGAGGCCACAAGATTGTGAGGGTTTTGGACATTCAAGAGTCCTTCGGTGGTCCACCCCGCGGTCATCAAGGTCGCCCGCGTTGCCGTACCTATCGCAAGACGACGGCGGTGATCCTGAAGCCCCGCCAGAGCACTCAAATAACACGCCTTCAAACGTCCGCGATCTTTCGCAGGCGCGGTGCGATAGGCTGAAGAACTGACAAACACACCAAGCCCTTGAACCACCCAAGCATTGGCACCGGTCACGAGACGCGCATCGCGCCAGTCGTCCCCATCCGTGTTCCACGAAAAAGGCCAACCCAAAATCGTGTCCGAGTTCTGGTCCCGAACCGCGTGATGACAAAGATAACGGGCGATGCCGCGTGCTTGCTCGCCGTAGTCCTCATCTGCTTCAGAAAGCTGGGCCAACGCGATACCCTGGGTGTAAGCCCATACGCGGTCGAACCCCGCGAGGTGGCGGGCATCGCGGTATTCAGGAAGGTCGAAGAGCGACTGATCTAACGCCGCGCCGCCTTCATCGGACAATTCGTTCGGCTGATACTCCACCAGATAGTGGAAGACTTCTCCGGTCTTTTCCAAGGTCTCGGTCCGAAGCAAATCGGCCCGAATTTCGATGGCTCTACCATAGTTTCCATTCGTGTTTCCCGGTACCAATGGGGTGTGTGAAGAGACGGTCGCGAGGCCGTCGGCCGACGAAAAAGATGCCGCGAGGTGAATCTCAGGAAAGCCTGAGGCGTCGACCGACGCGAGGGCACTCTCCCCGGCCATGACCACGTGCCCGACACCCTGGGTCAAACGTAGGCCAACCGGTGCGGTCGAAACCCCCGCACTCGATAAGCGCGAGCTCAACGAACCTGCGATAGGATTCGGTTCTGAGGCTTCCGAAACGCCACGTGCATGTCCCCCTCCCTGTGAACTCGAAATCTGGACCGTATCTTCGACCTGAAGCTGCATGTGAAACTTGTTCTCGGCCGTAACTTTGATGGGCACGCTCTTCCCGGTCGCGGTATTCTCAGAAACGGCAAGACCCAGGTGAGAAAAGTCCATCACGCGAGACGCACGGGTGGTGACGATTTGATCCGCCTCGGTTGTGTCTCTTCCCTTTTGAACCCAGGCGGCGAAAAAGAGCTCCTGGTGCGCACTCAACGAGGGCTTACCTGGTAACGAGTCCCCTTCCGCTCCATGGCTCTGCCAATGAACCACGCGGGGCGGACGATGGTTCACGATGGCCGGTGAAGCGAAGCTGTTTCCCTTCAGCTTGTGGGCCGCTCGAATCTGCCCGAGCGAGGCATCCTGGCCCGCGGCGTAAAAAAGTACACTGACCTCCCCGGTTGAGGCGACCGCCAACTGAGGCACATAGCCAGAACCCACCCGCTCCGGCGTAGACCATACCGTCCCCCCATTTTGGCTGTGCGACACGTAAATGCCATTGTGCTCGGGACGATTCGGATCTGAAGAGGTCCCCTTCTCAAAGCTCACGAGCATTTCCCCATCGGGTGCGGCATGGACCTCTGGGTACGAAGGCTTATCCTCTTCGTCTGCGCTGAACCCTCCGGCCACTACGGAAATTCGCCAACGCATCTCGACATCGTCTTGCCATTCGCCTTGCCGAAAACCGCCGGCGTCCGCCGCGGACCAGGCTCCAGGCCTCAGGGGTCGCTGAGCGATCTTGATCTGGTCGCTTTCTTGCCATCGACCTTGGTACAAATACTGATGCTGATGGCCGACTTCTGAAAGGCCTGTGTCATCCCCCGGCTCGTACGCCGACTTCCAAACACTACGCCAGCCAACCACCAGCCTCGTGGGTTGAAGGCGCTGAACGATATCGTCACTGTAGATGGGGTCCTCAGCCATGGCCTGCCACACGGGATTGGGAACGGGCTTGTCGTCCCAGAGGCGTCTTTGGCGCCCGACAATGCTGATTTTCTCGTCGTCGACGTGAAGCGAAGGCTCGTATATGTAGCTGGTTTCCGTCCGATAAATATAGGGTCCGATGGGCAAATCATTGTTGTCGGGATCCGGTTCTTCGCTCAAGACATAAGATTCGGGACACCAGCATTCTTCGCACGCACAACCCTTGCCCTCTTGGGGCGCGTACTGAGCAAGGTATTTTACGCGCTCGGTCGCTGGCGACCGCTTTTTTACATCAAAGACGTTGGACGGCGAACCGGAGAGGTCTTTAAGGTAGTAGATCTTGTTCGCCTCCCCCCAAACCAGGTGGTGGTGCCCCTTTGCGTCGTAGGCCACATCCAAGCCTCGCTTCCAATCCACGGTTTCCCGCAGCGAACGTGCCTCGCCAAATGACTGACCTCCATCGCGACTTTGAACAACCCATAAACGGCTCACACCGCCACTCTTGGTTTTCGGTTGTTCAATCCAGGCCAAAGAGACCCGCTTCTCCCGAGCACAAACGGTCAGATCGCCTACTCGTGAATCCGGGTCCACCACCGACACGGTCGTTGACGGCCCAAAGCTCCCTGCCTTGCCGGCCTCGGGGCTTTGGAGGTAGCGAATCTTGCTTTCGGCCTTTTCGCCGCCGTTCACCACAAAGGCGACATGAGCGTAGGTCTTCCCCCCGAACGTCGACAACGCCGTTGCTGGCTGCTCCTCTTTGGCGCCCCCTCGGGTCAATGCCGCTGGGGTCTCAAACTCCCCCGGCGAACTGGGCAAAAGAGAAACAGGAGTGCTCTTGAGCGATATCGTTTGGGAAGGAACCGACTCCAGCACATCGCCCGATTCGTTGGTGAGAACGGCCGTCACGTAATAGTTGTATTCGTTTGGCCGATCTTCAACCTCTTCTGCGTATCTCGTACCCGATAGCTCCTTGATTCGGACCGTGTCTCGATAGACACGAAAAGAAGGTCTCACACCCAAAGGAAGCGCTTGTCCGTCGTCAAACAGGGTCGGCGACTGCCACCACAAGACCACGTCGCCGCCAGACATCGTCGCCCCAAGCTGCGACGGAGCACGCAGGCGCTTCAACACGGGCAAGTCTGCAACGTAGAGAATGTTTACGGTCTCGGTGCGGGCGTTCCCGGCGCGGTCCACTGCAGTCACAAAGAATGTGTTTTTGCCCTCGCTCAGGGAGACCGGCGCTTCAAAAAACCCATCTGGAGAAGCCAAAACCTCTTCGTCTTGGGAGGGTCGTTGAAGCCGAACCGAGCGCAGATTCTTTTCCGACACGGCACCCCGGATAGAGAATCGCGCCTCGTGAGTGGTCACCGCATGCCCATGGGAAAAGAGAATTTTTGGATCTTCTTGATCCAAAATGAATTCGATGTGCCTCGTAGTTTGATTTTGGGCGGCGTCCCGAGCCACAATCTCCACGGTCGTCAACGCCTGGGTCAGCTTGATCTCATGGGAAAAGGGTTGCTCGTTGACCGCAACCAACAGGCCGTTCACGCTGACATCCCATACGTGAGCATCCAGCACTTGACCCTCAATATGAACAGTGGATGTCTGGGTGTAGACAACTTCGGCCTTTGGGGTTTTCAACAGCACCACGGGTGGATCTGCATCGAGAACGGCTTCCTGAATGGGCGCATCGCCTTGGCTATCCGCAGCAGTTGAGGTTGAGACATGGGCCGGTTCGGAACGGACGATCGTCCGCACAAAGGTTTTTACAACCTCTCGTTTTATTCCGTTCTTGTTGGTGGCCACGATCTGCACCTTGTTGCGGCCAGGTTTCAAAGAAATGAGCTCGTAGAAGCTCCGGCTTTCCTTCGCAACCACCAAACCGTTGATGGTCAGCCCGTCCAGAGCGTCATCAAATACTTCTCCGCCGAGAGCGACCCATTCAGACTCCGTGTGCACGACGTCCTCTGAAGGTTGAAGAACCACAAGCGTGGGTGCCGCTGGTGTCTTGCGGAATGTTCGGTCATCCACATCGCCGAGGGCATCCTCGTTCTTGGTGGACGGAATCGTCGTGGAAGAGAAAAATCGATCTCGCAGCGCATCGACCAGATGGCGTGTCCCCTGGCTCGAGCGTTCGGGTCCCCCAGAAACGATCGTCGTGACCGAGTCGAACCGCGCAAGGTACGCAACAAGCTCCGTAAGCCGCAACACGGCCTCACGAGGCGGCTGACGCGCGTGCTCCTCGGCATCCGAATCGAAACCATGTTGGGTCTCTTCGTAGTTGGCGGCATCCCTCAGCTCGTAGGTCCCCATGACGGCCACTTCGATGGTCTCCGGTAGGCCAAGTCCATTGCTCAAGTCCGAAAACCCTCGAGCAAGCATCTTCCCCTCATAGATCTCCCATGTTCCTGTTTCGTGGGGAGCAATCACAAAGTGGGCGTCGAGATCCTCTTTCGCTCGGCCTGTCATCACCTCGGTTTCGAATGCTTGGATCGATGTACTCGAGGAGGTCTGAGTATGCCGAAGCACGATCGAGCTCTTGTTGGCCACAGGGTAAGCCGACTGCGAAGGAAATCGCTGGCTCCACGCCCGCCTCTCGATGATTCGCGAGCCATCGTCAAAAACCGGACATTCGGCAACAACGACGGCCGCAGAAAAGAAAGTCCATTGGGCGGGCAGGCAGTGACCCCGAAGGGGCGCGGCCGCTTCAACAAGTTGGGCCCAGTACCCTACACCGGGTAAGAGCCATTGGCCTACACGAAGTCGCTCAAAGGATTGAGCCTCGGCGTCCCAAACAAGAACCTGAGTCATGTTCGGGTCCTCGTAGACCGTGGGTTCTGCCACGCTCAAGAAACGCCAACCTGCTTGCGTGTCGGTGGACGACCCAGCATGCCGCGGGACTTGAGTGCCCTCCACATTGAACGACAATGTTTCGGCTGCCCAAACCCAGTATCCCTGGTGTGATTGAATTTCTGCCACCGTCTCTCCGCGCTCCGTCGCGGTAGGTCCCGTAGCATCAAGGGCCCATGCGTCCAGGTTGTGGTTCTTCAGTGCTGTGAGCGCGATATCGCCAGAAGCCACCGGGAAGCTCAATAGATTCCATCCGGGCTGAAGGGTATAAGAAGTGACACGCCTCGACACCGCCTCTTCGCAATGTGCCCGCCGCGAGGGCACCCAGAAAAGAGAGAGGATGCTCAAGAAGAGGGGAAGTCTCAAAAAATTTCGAGGACCAAACCCTTTGTCAAAAATCTGTTTACGGATTCTGCTGTTCATGCGCTTCTCTAGGGGCACCGTCTTGGTCGATGCGCCCCCGACTACTCGTCCTGAAGGCGGCCCCATGTCAACTCAAATTACGTATAGATTTCGGAATTTTGCGGGTTACACGACCCGAAATCCCATAAACACGGGCTTGTGTTTTGGCGGAATCTGCAGAAACGGAGCCTCTATCCATCAGAGGCAGCTGCAAAGCCTGAGACCGGGCATCGCTGACCAAGCCTACAACGTTGGCTCCACCGGCTTCATCATCAAACCCTTCCCGCCCGTGATTGTTCCACCGCGTCCGCCACATCTTTCGGTCCGCGCAATATATGCAGCAATTCCCATACGGCCGATTTGACCCATCGGGACACAAAAAGGAAGATGTCGACACAAAGGTCGTCACCGCCATCGACACGGATATCGACAAGAGACCAGACAACAGAACCTTTTCAACCGGACCCTTCCATAGGTGCGAGCCAACTCTGGGGCGGAAACAAAATCACGGTCGCCAGCGACAATACGGTCTCATCATTCGTAAAGATTTTCCAATGAGTACCAGTATTCGCCAGGTTGCGGATCCACTTCAACGCTTTTTGATAAAAAGAACCGTCGACCAATGGTTGCACCACGATGATTCGGATAGCTAGACACCCTCCGCTCCATATCTTGCCGAAGTCTACCCATTCCACCATGAGCGCCCCACTTGCACCCGCCGAGGTCCGTCCAATTGTCCTCACGGTAGCCAACAACATCAATCTGCGCACCCTTGGACCAGTACTCGCCGATTTCATAAGGCGTGCTCACACCGTCACGTTCGTAGATTCTCGGAAGCGCCTGGCGACAAAGTGATTCGAAACACTTGCCAAAGTATGATGGAAGCTCTGGACGGATATACTCTCTCAGCGTCTTATTGGAACCGGAATGCTCCAAAAAACTGAGCCGCGGGAAGACGAAACGAAACCAAAATCGAAGAAAAGGATCGTGAAGACTGTATCGAACATGTTTGGCGACTGGTTTCTGTCCAGTGAGAGGATATAAACGGCGTATGTAACCGATCTCTTGCAACTGGTTCAAATAGTATGCGACGCTCGACTGGGAAATGCCTGCGCTTTTTGCGATTGCGTTTGGGAGCTGCGCCCCCGTCGCCAAAGCCGTGAGCACCGCAAAATAGCTGTCGACGTCTCTCAGTTCTTCTCGTAACAGAAAATCAGGTTCGCGAAAGAGCGGCGAATATTGCGACAGAATTGCTTCTTCAATATTCTTCTCGACGGAAGCTCTACTATCGAACGACTGGAGATACAATGGAATACCTCCGCAAATAAAGTATGCTTTGGCCTGCTCATGGAGAGACCAGTTAGGATGGAACTCTCGAGTCACGCGGTAGCTCAGCGGACGCAACAATATTTGCCCAGTGCGTCGACCAAAAAGAGGACTTTTCTGCCCGAGCACATCCCGTTCCATAAAACCAATGAATGAGCCACACAGGATCAACATGACATTGGCCGATCGACTCCAATGGAGATCCCAACATTCTTGTAGGACCGAAGGCAGCTCAGGACTCGCCTCTACGATCCACTGGAATTCATCAAGGCAAATAATGAGTTTCTGATCCGATCGACTCCATCGATCGGCAGTCAGGAGAAGCACCTTCTTCCAATCATGGGCAGGCATTTCTGCAATAAGGGGCTCGTCCAGCACCCGCGCGGATTGTTCGAGAAACTCCCTCAGTTGAAGCTCAGGTGTCGCGGTCTTTCCCAGGAAATAGATACCAGGCCGCCGCTTCATGAACTGGTGGATAAGCTCGCTCTTGCCTACCCTGCGCCTTCCGTAGATCGGAATAAATGCCGAACGCTCGCTTTGGAAGGCACGGGTGAGAACCCCAAGCTCCTCCCCGCGACCGACAAAACGCACCAAAAGAATGTACACGGCTCATTTAACTTAATCAAGACTCACTTAAACTAAACTCACTTAAACTAGACTCATTCAAAATCCATTGCGGATCACGCTGGTTTGGCGAGACGGCGGTCTTGTCAGAACGGACAATTGGCACGGGGTCGCTCAAGCTGAGAAGAACATGAAACGATGGCTCAGGAGTACCGTGGGCCGAGCCCTGTCAGTCCCTTGATGCCTAGTATGGGCAAAACCTGGCGTTTGTCGTTGTACAACCCGCGCCGCGCCCCCCACCAAGAAGATGGGGAACACAGCCAGGACCGCCGGAATAAGGACGGGTTGAAGGTCGCCCTTTCGCGTTATGACCTCCTACGGGAAGGGGTTGATGTTGAGAACAAACGCACCTTCGCGGGGATTGAAGAAATTACCATCCACAAAAACGATAATCGATTGGCCCGCAGCAAGGCTCAAGGTGACCATAGATTGTTGGCCTCCGGTGTCGTTGTTGCATGCCAATTCGGCGCCCTGGCATACCGCATCCCTCACATAGAGTACGGTGTTGTAACTCGAGCCGAAGGTATCGATACGATAGCTTCCCGCCTCTGGTGCGGTCCACAAAAAGCCTTGCTCGGGGGCAGAGCTTTGGAAGAAAATGAAGTTGCCACAGCTACCTGATGAGTCATTGCCTGCACCGATGGTATTTCCGGTGGCGACATTTCCGAGGGTCGATCCTAGATCTCGCTCCACGCATTCTGGCAAAGGTACCGGACAGACGCCACAATCGCTTTCGCAGCTATCACAATTCTCACCCGGATCGCACACGCCATCGCCACACGCCGGGGCTGGAGGGGGCGGGGCTCCCTCTTCGGCAATGTTGAGCACAAACTCACCAGAATTCTGATTAAAGCCATCCACGACAATGATGATCGACTGCCCCTGAAGCAAGTCAAGCTCCACCGATGACTGCGATGTTCCTCCGGCGTCGTTGTCACAGGATAGTTCCTCGTCGTTGCAGGTCGGATCGCGAACGTATAGTACCGTATCGTAACTTGAGCCTAGGGTGTCGATGGTAAAGGTTCCGTCCTGCGGCGCACTCCAAAAGTAGGCGCGTTCTGGTGCCGTGCTAGGAAACAAACCGAAGAATACGTTGCCGCAACTTCCAAAGGAATCATTTCCTTCGCCAGATGTATTGTCAGTGGCTACGGTTCCAAGTCTCGTTCCAAGGTTTTCATCGGCACACGCAGGAAGAGGCAGGGTGTCGGTCAGAGTAATCGTCACTTCATCGGTCGCTGCGATCTCGCCCCCTTGATGATTCTCGACTCGAATGGTGTATGTCCCGAGTGCCAAAACTTTAGCGTCCCAATTGAAGGTGTAAGGAGCCCTCTCGTCATCGATGAGGGGTTCGTCGTTGACCACAAATCGAACAAACTCCGCGCCTGAATCGGCGCTCGCTTCAACCGTGATGAGACCCGGTAGTACCAGTGATTGGTCGGCCGGTCGCGCGATGGTCACTCTTGGCTCGACGGGCCCCGTGTAGAGGAGAACGTTGGGAGATCCTGCGCGAACATCGGAGAGGACGCCTTGGGTGCCGTCCATAGTAAGTCCCTGGCTGACCTGTGAAGGGCTGGCATTGGGATTGGCCTCGAGGAATAAGGCAGCAGCACCGGCTACATGCGGTGACGCCATCGAGGTGCCGCTGATGGTGTTGCTGTCGTTGTTGTTGTCGATCCAAGTCGACGTAATGCCTGAACCCGGAGCGAACAGATCTACACAGGTCCCAAAATTCGAAAAGCTCGATCGGGCGTCGGACCGTGTGGTCGCGCCCACGGTGATGGCCGAAGGCTCCCGGGATGGAGATACATTGCATGCGTTTTGGGTTTCGTTACCGGCGGCGACCGCATAGGTGATCCCGGCTCGTGTCGAGTTTAGCACCGCTCGATCCAAGGCGGACGACGCCCCTCCGCCGAGGCTCATGTTGGCAACCGCCGGAAGAACCGCATTGTCCGTGACCCATTCAATCCCAGCGATGATACCCGATGTCGCACCAGACCCATTGCAGCCTAGCACCCGAACGGCCACCAGATTGGCATCTTTGGCCACACCGTAGGTGGCGCTCCCTACGGTCCCCGCCACATGTGTCCCGTGTCCGTTGCAATCGTCGCTGCCACGACCGTCCTCGATTGCTGTGAATCCCGGCACCGCACGGCCCTCGAAATCATTGTGTGTCACCCGAACGCCAGTATCAATGACGTACACATGGACACCAGCCCCCGTCCGAACCGTACTGTAGACAAGATCAAGGGGCAGCTCCCGCTGATCGATTCGGTCGAGCCCCCAAGTTGCATTCTGTTGCGTTTCATTGGCAAAGAACAGCCCATCTTCTTCCACGAACTCGACTCCGGGATCTTGGCTCATTCGAATGGCCTCAGCCTCATCCATTTCTGCCAAGAATCCAGAGAAAACGCTGTGGTAGGTTCGCATGTGGCGGCCGGAAAACCTTGCAACCAACGATTGAGCCCGGGACTCCACACTTTGGGCCGCGAATGAATCGCCTTCCTTTAAGACCACGATGTAGCGGTTTGCAACCGGCCACCCCGCCCGCAAGAAACTCCTCGATTGGCCGAATCCTTGGCCAATCTCAGATTCCGTATCCGATGATCCGCACCCAGCAAGAACGATAAAAGCCGCAGCCAGCGTAATCCCCGTCTTCGATTTGTCATTCTGAAACATGCTGTTCTCCATTCGGCCCGATTCAGATTCAGGCGGTCGGAGAATAGACGTTCCGCTTGCGTTGGCCAGCGATAAACGTCGCAAAACACAAAATCTTGCCCTCGGATGGCGTTTAGACAAGTCGTTCTTCAAGACCCCGCGTTGGGCTTCCTTACGATCGCCCGTCTCTCAAATGACCAACAAAACGCTTTCATTGCAATTCCCCCCTAGACAAAATGCAATCAATCCGTGCGAGCTTGAACACAGCACCACCCTCGGGTCCCTCTTTTCACAAGGTACCGGACCTATTTCGAAGATGAATCGATCTCCGCAGTCCTTGAGACATCAATGGTGGACAACGCACTTTTCTCATCGCCCCTCTGCATGCCGAAGAAATGATGAAGAGCGTTCGAATCGACGCCTTGCTCAGGGTTCAAGGGCGACAGACGCGCCGACCCATCAACGCAGCCCGTCTATCAGGCGTAAAAACATGATGTTTGCAACGCCATCTTGGAGCCTTCAAGAACGTCTCCTCAGCACACCCAGGGAGTGCGTGTGAGACATCGTTCACTCCACGTCCCACGCGAAACGCACCTTCGCCCAAGCAATTCGAGGCACGCCCCCCTAAAACCCCGGGCCCCGTTGATCGCTCCGCTGAACACCGGCATAGTTTATCGAGCGATGCACTTCTCTCCGACACAGACAAGGATTCGCCATGTCTGAGCTCATATACGCCGCTTTCGGGCTCGAGGTCGCGGTCACGACCCTGGGCGATCATCAACGGATTCGATGGTCCGGACAAAGCAAATGGGTAGAAGAACGAGACGCCGACAACGGCCTCAGGACCTTACTAGAAAAGTTGGCGACCTCCCTTCAAGCAGGGACCCAACTAGAAATCGATCTTCAAGACCTCTCGTCGTCCAACACCAGCACCATCGGCTACATCGCCCAAACCGTAGGAAGCGCTCTTCTTCACCGGTGTCGAGTCATCGTCCGATACCGTACGGACATCCGTTTCCAAAAAAATCTGATGCAAGCCATTTCATGCCGGGTCGAACCAGCGATGAAAACCAACTTTCAACTCGTAGAGTGTCAGGCAGCAGGACCCACCGGATGACCGACAGCCTTCCATCCGAAGCAAAACTCCCAAGTCTCACTTGTAGCCAAAAACGCACCACCCGCATTCAGACCTGCACATACCCCACACTGCGACTCCCGTATCAAAACAAGCATTCCTGCCAGCCGTTCGACGCCATCGCAACTCCACCCCTAGGGAACGTAATGGGCCACACAGGCTGGAACGAAACCGACAATCCATCGTTCCGGCTACGGTCCGCAAGAAACTCAGCCGACTTGAGCGAAACAAACAAGGCGGAACGACATCATCAAAAACGAATCGGGCGGCTGGCAAACGAAGTCAAAGACCCAGTCTCGGAAAAATGCCTGAGGTGGGCGATACGATATTTCGAACATCTTGAAACTACGCGATCGTCCCCCTAGCCCGTATTCCAATGGTCCAGCCAAACACGCTCGCCCGTGACTTTGAGGGAGAACAGCTCGAGCTCCTACGTGGCAGAGTCCGCCCATACGTTTACTTAGGCGGTTTTCTGTTCATCGCCTTTTGGGGGTTCGATCTCGTTCAAGCACCGACACGAATATGGACGTTCCTATGGATGCGAATCGCCTGTGTTTTGGCTTGCGGAGTCATCATATTGCCTACCATGCGTACGGTTTCAACCACATACGGACAAGTCGCACCGGCCCTCCTCACCTTCTTGCCCAGCTTGACGCTCTCATTCATGACCGCGATGACCGGTGGGTTCTCAAGCCAGTACTATATTGGTAACTTTATGGTTTGGGGTGCCGCCCAGTTCCTAGCAATGCCGAAAAAGAGCATGGTGGTCATGCTTGCTGCAAGCAGTCTCGCCTACTTCGGTATCAATTTGGTGGTTCACAACAGTTCCAGCGCCATAGTCAGCCCGGCATTCTTCCTTGGGGGTTTTAGCGTCCTAATGGCCCTCTTTTCAGGGCTGGCGGAGGACAGTAGGCGTTCTGATTTCTTGCTACGCGCCAAACTCGAAACCGTCGTCGGAGAATTGCAACAGCTGGACAATCTCAAGAGCAACTTCTTTGCCAACGTCTCCCACGAGCTTCGAACTCCACTCACACTCTCCATCGGCCCGACCGAAACTCTCCTGCAAAAAGAGGTGGACCCAACGAGTCGACAACAACTGCTTATCCTTAGACGAAACCAGTCACGGCTTCTCGAACTCATCAACAATTTGCTCGACTTCGCAAAACTGGAAGCCGGAAAGACCGACGTATCGTTTACGAAGACAGACCTTGCCCTTCAAATCAAAGTGATGGTCGAAGCCGCAGAGGTCGCTGCAAAGACCAAAAATATTCATATGCTCACCGAGGTCCCCGACGCCCCCGTTTTTGCTTTCATTGACCGAGAAAAATTTGAGCGAATGGTCATGAACCTCGTCGGCAACGCCTTTAAGTTTACGGATCCGGGTGGAACCATCCATCTTCGGCTCAGCCATACTCAGCATAACGCCATCGTGGCCGTCACCGATAGCGGCATCGGCATACCGGACGACAAACAAGAATCCATTTTTGATCGGTTTTCGCAGGTTGATTCATCGAAGACCCGTAAGTACTCCGGAACGGGCATTGGGCTGGCCATGGTCAAGGAATACGCGTGCCTTCACGGAGGCACAGTCACGGTCCAAAGCCGGGAAAACAACGGATCAACGTTCACACTTGAAATCCCTCTTGGCCAAGAACACCTCGACCCGGAACACATCACGACCAGCGACAACGTCCCTCACCATGCAAGTCGAGTACCGTTTGACGCCGAACCTCAAGAACTCCGGCCCCCGGTCCCTGCGCCCAAAAGAACACTGTCGGCGTTCACGGAATCCGCGCGTACGCGATTTGAGCTTGCACTCCGGGAACTCTCAGATCGCCCCAGGGTGCTCATCGTAGACGACACCCATGACATGAGACTTTTTCTCTCGAGCATACTTGAGGACCGCTATGAAGTCTTGCTCGCGAAAGACGGTCGCGAAGGACTTGAGCGCGCCAAAGAGTTCCTCCCCGATCTCATTCTCTCTGACGTCATGATGCCCGGGATGAGTGGCGATGAGCTGTGCCAAGCGGTACGCGAAGACACGAGCGTCTTTGGCACAACCCCGATTGTGCTTATCACCGCCCGAAAAGAAACCCAAGGTAAACTCTCGGGCCTAAAAGTAGGTGCCGACGACTACCTCTATAAGCCGTTTGATCCCGCCGAGGTCATCTTGCGCGTCAACCACTCAGTGACCAAGAGGAGGCAGGAACTGGCCCTCCTTGCGGCCCACCAGCAAATGGACGCCGACCTCCAGTCCGCCGCCGACTTTCAGCAAACCCTGCTCTCCGAAATACCCGACCTCAGCTGGCTCAACATCGGCCACATCTTTCGCCCACTAGACGTCGTTAGCGGCGACTTCTACCAAATATCCCAACTCTCGCCCCAAAAGATCCGGTTCCTCCTGATCGATGTAATGGGCCATGGAGTCCAGGCAGCCATTCGTACCGCGGCCGTCAAAGCAGAATACGATCGCGTCAAACACCTCACGTCTGGACCCTCTTTAGTGCTGAAGGACTTAGAGTCAGCTTTCTTGACTCGCTACCAAGACACCCGATTCGCGGGCGCCCTAGCTTGGAGCACCGTAGGTTATGAAGCGCTCTGCCTCGATGCCGAAAAAGAAAACTCGGGTATCCTTTTGCACCTCGCGTCCAAAAGTGTACAACGCCCCATCCACGTTCGCGAGGGCCATGCCCATGAGCTCTCAGAGGCCACCGCAACACACGAACACCAAGAACTTTCTCTCAAACTGTCCCGAGGCGACCGCATCTTTCTATTCACGGACGGCATTACGGAACAAAGCAACTGCCAAAACGAATGCTTTGGCATCAAACAACTCCTTGACACGCTTGAGCACGTCCACGCCAATGCCAACCTGCAGTCCGCCACCCAAGAAATTCTCTCGCGATTCGACGCTTTTCGGTCAACATCCCCCATGTCCGATGACCTCACGCTTTTGGCCCTCGAATGCCCCCGGTAGGCTAGAAGTTTTGGAGGTGGGTTCGCATCAATCGCCCGACCGTTGTAGTCTACGGACCGCCCTCCGGCCCAGAAGTGATCTCAGTCTCGAGAACCTCGCTCTACGGCAGCAGCTCACCCTCTACATCCGTACGTGCCAGCGGCTATTCTGGCTGTGGTTGCGAGGCTCTGGCATCGATGGAAAACGGGGTGGTCATCGCGAAGCCTGAAGCGATCATTCCTGCTCAAAGTCGAATGTTCTCGAAAGGATCGTCGCTGCAGCTCGCTCCGAAGGGCCCTCAGTGCTTCCTGCCACAGTCCAATCAAAAACAGAGTAATCGTCCAGACGATCTCGGAGGGCGACAACACCCCCGCAGCTGTCCGAAAGTGAAACGCTTGCAACATGCTCCTGGTGGTCGACCCTAACACGCGAGGTGCGCCCAATTTCGATGCGGTCATCAGTGCAATCTGTATTGTCTACTAAGAATCGGCCGTAGGCAGAGTATTGGCCGACGTTGTCTTCTGTGATGGCAATGAACGAAACAGTGGGATGCGGCACGTATTCTCCATCAATGACGAGATTGCCGGATGGGGGGGGCGGTGGGGCTTCTACGGGCCCGTCGACGGTTTCCACAATAATGGTCATCCGGTCCTCGAGGCCCCGCGACTCTGCAACTGCAAGCGAGTGTCGCAATATGAACAGGAGCGTATTTTTAGCGGAACATGCCGAACTCGAACCATACGCCGTGGCTTGATACCAACCCCAGCGTGTTGACCTCAATCACCCGGCTATTGACCTCGACCTGCGGCCCCTAACACCGTGGGGATTCGGCGGGACAGGCGTGAAGTGCTCAACTCGGAAACCAGTCCGGCCTTTGAAAAGTCTTGGACACTGGAGTGTATTGCGTATAATGTGTGATCAATAGTTGTGTGGAGATCGAACTGATTGTTGCACAATTCAAACTTCTTGTTTTTGTCGTCATGAAGGTTGATTTCACCAAGGTAAAAGAGCTGAGTGCCAGCGCAGCACTCGCTTATAGTATATTGATCTCATGCGGAGGAACGCCCGCTACAATCGAACCCAATTCAAGAGTTGCGAATGAAGGTGGAGAACCGACGCCTGCCGACGTCGAGGCGGCCAAGCCTCGCTTAATTCCTCTGCGTCAAGTTGATGCAAACGCCGTTGTGGCCGTGGGGGACAAGATCCTGGCCGTCGACGGTCGAGACATCGCGGTGTTTGATCGTCAAACGGGTATGCCGACAGAGCGAATCGAGTTGCATGGAACGCCACGCTCTCTTTTTGGCGTCGCTGGAAAGATCTTCGTGTCAACAGGTTTGCTACGCACCAATCAAGACTTATTCCTGGTCGACGTTGGACGACGGTCTGCCGACAGGCTCCTCCCCGCCCCCATCAGCGGCAACATCGTCGTTTTGGATGAACGCTGGCTCGCAACTACGACAGCGAGTTATACGGTCAGCTTCTACGATCTCGAAACTATGGGGCTCACGGCTGCAGGCAAGGGCGTCCATGTTGGCGATGTCCATAGCTTTAATCCCCTTGGTTTCGACTACAGAGATGGCATCTACTATCAAGCAGCTGGGTATCCTCCACAACTGACGGTTGTAGACCCTCATGATTTCTCCACCTACCGAACTTACCCCGGACTTGGAAACGACATGTTGGATGTGAAGGTGGTGGGAGATACCGCCTATGTCCTAGACGACTCGCACACGCTCCAGGCAATCGATCTCAAAAGCGGGGAGACCACAGTGATTGCGGAAGGGTGTCTTGACCTATTTCGACACCAAGACCACGTTTATGTGCTCAAGCGGAATGCTATCAGCCTGGTCATGCCCGACGGTCTACGAATCGTTGCTCAAGTGCCTCTCGAGTTCAAGAGCCTGATCATGGAAGGTGGGCTCGTCGATGTACAGCACGATCAATCGCTTGTGGTTCTTGCGGGAAGCGGCTTGTTAATGTTCTAGCCTTAGGTCATGCCATGGGGCGAACGCACCCGACAATGGCGGGCCACCGACAAAAGCACGAAGGTTGCTCGCAAACCTCAGGGCGTGCTTGTGTGAGACCACTTCCCAAAAAACCATTGCACAAAGCGTCGGTTTCTGAGGCCCGCGATATTGAGTGGACCAGCCGAGACCTCGAATGACCCTTAGATTCTATAGACCTGCGCAACGAAAGCCGAAAGGGGTGTTTCTTTCAAGCCTGTCTTGCTTCAGGCGGTGGGTTGAACGCATCTCGATGGCGAGTGCACTGTGATGCCCACCGCGGACGATGCCGAAGCGTTCTTCCACTTCCTCAGTATCGAGTGGCGCGCCTGGGTAAAGGTGCCAGGTGTCCGAGACCCATTCGGCAACATTGCAAGAAAGGTCCATCGCGCCGAAGGGGCTCTTGTCTTGGAGAAATGTCCCCACTGGAAAGGAGACGCCGACCTGACTCTTGTCTCGCTGGCTGATCGGTTTGATGTCGTTGCCCCAAGCGTACATGCGAGCGTCCGTGCCCCGAGCGGTGTACTCCCACTCTGCCTCGGTGGGCAGTCTCATCTTCTTCCAAGCGCAAAACGCGGCTGCTTCGTAAAAGGAGATCCCCTCCACGGGGTGACGGGCCTTCCCTTCAGCATAAGTGCCGTTCGACCACGTACTGGGGCCTGGCTTTTGGGTGCGATCGACGAGGAGCGTCATGCGGTCCCACCCCATCTGGTCGACATTGAGTTCCGCCCCGATAAGAGCTTGCCAAAAGGAGCGTTCTTGGTACCCACCCACATTCACGAAGGCCTGGTACTCTTCATTGGTGACTTCGAACTTTGAGATCTGAAAGGGCTTCACCGACACCGCGTGAACCGGCGCCTCTCGATAGTACATATACGGCGAAACGGTGGCTGCGTTTGAGAAGTACCCGAGTACAACTTCCTGAGCTTTCTCCTCGGAAATACCCATTTTGAATTCGCCCCCAGGTATCGAGATCATTTCGTGACCCATTTTTTTTCCTTTCGTTTTGGTTTTCTGTCCCATCGAAGAGCCGCAGGGCAGCAGTCCGAAGAGAAGTATTCGGACCGCAGCCCTAGTCTTGTACATAGACCCGCAGAATATGTTTTCGGAAATCCGCCATCGTCATCGATTCTTCGCCTGTGGTTCCGTCCTCCACCCGACGGGTCGGTCCGGCGCCGGTACTGTTGGCCGCTGTGCCGTTGTTGGTGCCGGTCGCCCCTACGTTTCCACCGCCCCACGGGTTTCGGAAGTACACCCTGCCGTTTTGAACGCGGGTGACTTCCACCGCGTGGGAACCACCGCTACCCCATCTGACGTTCACTTGAACCGGGGTACCGGTTTTACGAAGTTCAGATTGTATGCGATTGGTCATATCCTTTTGGTCGTCCCGAAAGTTGCGAGACCCAGTGTAGACTTCGTATTCGCGTCCATGGAGACCTTCAAGAACCCGTACCTCCTCGTCGGGGGTGAGGCCCGATCCGTTTCTGTCGGCGAACCCATCGAGGGAACGAAGGTTTGGGTTTGTCGGATCGGGAAACCCATCGTCCGCAGTATTGCGCGTGCCATCGGCTCCAGCGTTCCAGTTTTGGTAGTTGGCGCCGGGTCGGCCGTAGTCCATGAGAGCGGACTGGAGGAGCCGCTCGGGGTGTGAGCGGTTGCTGTTGTCCTGCCGCCATGCTCCTTGCCCCGGGACTTGAATGGTCTGGCCGTTGGCTAGGCGGGACTGGCCGGTAGTGGCCAAGTCGGTCACCAGTCGAGCGTATTCGGCGGGGTTGTGTCTCGCCAAGGTGTGGCTCATGCTGGTGACCGTGCACGTACCGCGATTGTGCTGATTGATGTGGCGATCGGGATTCGCAACCTCCTGCAAGAGCTGCTCGGTGACTGCGCTGCGCGAGATGGCGGTTCCATTTTGCTGCGTCAGCCGGGCGTCCGGGTTGGTTGTTGAGAGCCGGTCGAGCTGGGACAACAAGGTCCCGGTCCGTCCGTAGCCACCAGTGGTGAGCGCCATCTTTCCTTTGATTCGCCGACTCATCACGGTTTGAAATGCCCGTCGTCCGGCAGGCGTCGTGTTGTGAAAGACATTCAGAGCCCGCCCTTGATCGCTGGTCGAAAGCTTGTCGAAGTTTCGGTGCCGCACCAAGCTCGCGAGGTCTCGGCCGTAGGCCGAGTTCGTCGCGTTGTTGGACACCATCCGAAGAACGCGAGTCTTATTGACATCGTTCATCTTACGGAAGTTGCGACTACTGGTGATGCTTCTCAGGTTTCGGGTCAGTGCGGCATCGTTTGGCCGACTCGCCAAAGTGTCGAGGGCCTGTTTTTGATGCGCGCGAGAGATCTTCGAAAAACGCGGGTCGGTGATCAGCTGAGAGAGGTTCCTTCGGGCGGTGGGATTGTTGACGTGCCCGTCCATTTGGCTCAGCACTTGTTCCCGTGTGTCCTTATTCAGGTGCTGAAAATTCGGGTCGGCCGTGAGGGTCGCTCGGTGCTCCGAACGGTCGAGAATCGTTTTGAGTTGCGTCGCCTGTCCTGCAGGGGCGGCCGACTGATAAGCCGGTGACTTCAAGAGATTGTTCACACTTTCGCGGGTGTACTTGCCGACGGTGTCATCGTTTCGGCTGGCGTTTTTCACCAGGCGTGATTGGTCCGCCTCCGACAAACCCTGGAGCCCCGGTGACGTGGCCAGTTGCCGCAGGGATTCCCGGGCGGCGGGATCTTTGGCGTTCTTCGCCAGCGCCGACTGGGCATCGGCCTGGACGCCTAGGGGGAGGGCTTTGAAGTTCTTGTCCTTACTCAGGCTCTGCTGAAGAAGGGCCGTCTCTGGGTTCTTGCTCCGAAACGCTTGATCGAGTTGTCGGGTCTCTTCGAGGAGCTTCGAACCCTTCAGGCCTTGGGTACGGTCCATGATGCGTTGTTGCTCGTCTGAAGACAATGACGTGCGTTTCAACTTAGCCGGAAGATCGGCTTTGAACTCCCGGGCCCACTTGCGGTCCCGACTGGCGTTGGCGCGCGGGTTGGCGTTGGTGGCCAGGGCACGGGCCACGTCGAAGCCACCACCCTTACGGTGATCAACGGACCGACTGGAGTCGTTTTTGTCCAGGCTGTCGATGTTCTTCCATGCCTTGAGCACCTCTTGATCAGAGTCGCCGATGACGCCGTTTTTATTGAGATCGGCGTCTTTCAGGGCCTTTTCTTGGTCGCCGTTGAGGCTGACGCCCTTGTCCGCGGCACGCTTTTTGATCTCTTGAAGCGTCCCGGGCTGCACGTTCTTCTGAAATTGTCGTCGGCTGATGGAAGTTGAACTCATGCTGGCTCGTAAAAGCAAGGTGTGGTCCAAGTTCTTTCTCTGCGCGAACTGTCGTAATATCCAGAACTTGCATGAATTGGGAGCCTCGTGACCCGTCCAAATCGGCGAAGGACCGGTGTGACGCCGTCACGTTTCGGGCGTGACGTCTCGGAGCACGATGCCCTGGCTGGCTGCGCCTTTCGCCATGCCGTCCGCGACCTGCGTAAGATACCCTCATAGTAGTGCCTCCCGAAATCGACTTTTTGCTCTTTTCGGGAGCTCTGACGCCTATGGTAGTCTCCTCCCGAAATCGACTTTTTTGCTCTTTCGGGAGGCCCACGAGCCCCGGAGGTACTTTGACGAACTTCATCGGTCGGACCCGCGAGATCTGTGGGTGTGCGAAGCAAAGTTTTCGAAATCACCAATGGGCGGAGCTGTGGTTAGGGAGATGCGGGACAAGCTCCGTCGGCTGAAGCGGCCGCGACATACTTCCATTCGTCCGGTCCTCATCCATGTCGGTGGCGTCACCGACGCGGTCAAGGACAGCGGCCTGTTCGCACGGATCGTCGACGCGACCGCGCTTCTTCACCCGCCCGCGGGCTGACTTCACGGGCGATGCATCTCAACTCCCGAGACCAGCCATATCCGAGTCTTCCATGTTGGCTCCGAGAGTGGGCGAATTCACGGCGCCTCCCCAGGGCTCGAAGAATCGTAAGTATTCGACCTAGCGCATCTTGACGCTGAGCATCGAGATACTCAGGCAAGTAGCCCCACGTCGCCCTCGAATGATGGCCTCCCGTGGGTACTTCATGAGCTTCACGCCCCAAAAGCCTCGCGGTTTCGCACATAGGTAAGGGCACGGTTACGAAAACCGTTCCGACTGGATGGGGCTCGGTCCATGAGGCTCCGGGGCGGTTGTGCCCAGGTTGCGCGGAGGCATGAGCAGAAAGTGATGCGTCGTTGCATACTCGGTTGTCTCTCTCCTGCGAATACTCTTCAGCCGCTGTCCTGCTCCCGGTCGGGATCCTCGCAATAGTGAGAGCGCACCCACCCACGCCGGACAAGAAGCATAACGCGATGAGCATCGAACTTCGTGGACTCTTTTTCGAAAGGAAGGTCAATGGGGTCACTCCGTTGGTGTTTGGCATGCAGTGACGCCCTGTGTTTGAGGGTGTAGGATCCAAGGGCTCGCCCTTCGCGGACTTCGAATGTCCGTTCGAATTTCGGACGCGATTCGAATTTCGGAACTTTGAATGGCGTCGTGGATGCCGGCCTAAGAGGGATTTCGTTCGAGCTGACAGATACTTAGGAATCAATGTAAGCACTCTCGCTCGACCCCACGCTTGTGGCACGACAATTGCTGTTCCGCAGCCGCACGAGATCCCATGGTCCGGCACGCGGTTCATCTCACAATGCAGTTGGCGGTCTTCGCGCTGGCTGCGTCTTTTGGTCCGGCGTGTGTTCGCAATCCGAGGGCCGAGCCACGGTCAGAAAGTGCATGGCCAACGAACGGTCTTGAGCGACCAGACCTTCGTCGGATCTACGCCGGACAGAATTTTTCGTGGTCGACGGCGCTTACTGGAACAACATCTGCAGACGCGGTGCGTCTGAGGGCGTACGCGGATGAGGCGTGCAAACGTGAGCGTGCAATGGGCCAACTCGGTATCGATCGAAGTCGAATCAAGATCGACGGCGGGCGGGTCTCTTTTGAAGACCTCCGGTTTTGGCGGAGTGACACCACGGAAACCATCTATCTGGGCGCAGCTTCCGGACGACAACTTGAAGCAGAAGCCATGCAGCAATCGTAACTGAAAATCGTGAAGACCTTGAGGAACAAACTGCGACTCGCCGCGAAGACGCAAGATTTATGCATCAAGAACCTGACTACTCAATATGCAGGAATACGCGCGGTATTGAAGTTTCGTCGGGAGATGAAGCAAAAAACCGAAGGGGATTTATACGTCATGTCGCGGGCAACGGCAGCCGGGATCATATGGCAAAAAGATCGCAGTAGCACGACCGCCTGCACGGGTTGGCTCTGCACTCCAACGCGCCGACACGCAGACGGAGAGGAAACATGATGGGAACCCGAAAAAGAAGGACGGCGCTCCACCATAGAGTCCGGCAGGCGCTGGTCCTCGCAGCATTTGCGGCTACGCCTGGCGGAGGTCGGCTCGAAGCGCAAACACTCGAGGAGGCAGCGCTGACCACAAAGCCTCCTACGAAGGTGGTCATTCACGCCGCGGGCGACCCCCAAAGCCGCTTCTACGCACACCTTGGCCTACGCATCAATGGTTCGCGCATGACACTCTTCAGTGGAATCACGGGCGATCCGAACAACCGCGTATTCGAACGGCTTGAATACCAGCATCATACCCATCTCGACGTACAGTCCATACGCCTGGAAATCATCCGCGAAGGATACGGCGGCAGGAGCGACCAGGCTATTCGCATCGACAAGATTGAAGTCGACGACAAAACCTACGAAACGGAGGATTTGGCCCACTATAAGGTTGGCGTTCTGGGTCATGATTTCCCCTCTGGTCCAGGCCGGTGCACGGGTGGTTTTGTTCAAACCGAATGGTTCCGGTGCGGACTGGACTCCCCGCCCGAATACGTGGAGTTCAATGTCGGACCCAAGAAGGACTGGTATGTCGACCTGAACGGCACCGAGATCGAAGATGGAACCAAGGCCCGCCCCTATCGTTCGATCCAAGCGGCGATCAACGCAGCATCACCTCGAGATATGATTTACGTTGCACCAGGCCTCTACGACGAAACTCTCAACATCAACAAAGAAGGACTCTTTCTTCAGGGCGCGCTGGATAAGGACGGTCTCCCCGCAAGCCGCATCGGCCATGTTGAGATCCAATCTCATGAGGTGACCCTTTTTAGGTTCAATGTCTACAATGGGGGCGTCGCATTGCAGTCTGCCCATAGAAACCGCATCATGGGGAATGTTTTCACCGGGTTGAGCAGCCACAACGCTGAACTCTACGGCGGAAGAGACAACTTCTTCGCCTATAACCAATTCGGATCCGCATCCGAATGCTCTGTTCGAATCGGATACGATTCAGCGCATCGAGGATCTCGGCACAATTGGTTTGACACCAATATTTTCAAGCGCAGCGCACGAGGGCTCTACCAATTTGTGTACACGATTTGGGCGCCTCCTCACCGCTCCTCTCTGTCCTGGGGCAATGTCATCGTCAGAAGCCAATTTTTGGGAGCAACAAAGCGCTCTGCCATCGACGATGATCAAGTCGGCTGGATGACCGACGAGCATGTAGCCAACACGTTCTCACTCAAGGTTGAGGACAGCTATTTTGAAAGGAAAGAGGGCGACCCTCAGACCGAACTCGATTCATGGGTCGCATCAGATATCGAGGGGGCTATGAGCGGGGTCCGAGACCTCCCGCCGAGAGTGCAAATCGTGAACTTCGCATCAGAGCCCCCTCCCTTTCCCGATCTCCGGTCCGTCGACAGTCCTCGGGCGGACGCAAACCGCATCGAAGATCGAGACGTCTTAAAAAATGGCGTCGGCGTGACCCGTGGTGCTTTTCAGGTCGATTCACTTGGTGCCTCGAACTACACCATACCCATTGTGGCGCCCCCTGGCCGACAGGGCGTGGAGCCACAGCTCAATCTCAACTATCGAAGCAACCGTGGCCATGGCCACTTGGGTGTCGGCTGGGGTTTGGGGGGCCTCTCCAAGATCGAGCGCTGCACCCACAAGCGAGCCGTGAAGGGAACCACACAAGCCGACCTCAACCAGGAGGACACGTTTTGCCTGGACGACAGTACGCTGCTCCTTCGGGAAAAGCACCAAGACTACGAAGCGTATCAAACCGTGCCTCATTCATTTCGGAGAGTCCGGCGCATGGTGGCTTCAAACGCGTTCACCGTGTGGACCAAAGATGGACAGATTTTGCACTATGGTAGCCACCGCGACACAAGGCGCCACAGCTCAGAAGGCCAAACTCAAGCCTGGTTTCTCGACCGCATAGATGATCGCTTTGGAAACTACATCGCCATTGAATACTTAAAAACGACAGGATTCTATGGGGGCACGCGCACCGAAACCGAAATGGTTCCCAAGCACATCTTCTACACCGGAAACGACGGGACGGGTGGAGCCTCGCCGCTCGAGCCTGAGAACTATATCGAATTCGTTTATGACAAGCTGTCGAGTCCGATGGTCAAGGGTTTTCGGGCAGGCGCGCGCGTCTCACTCGAGCACCGGTTACGAGGCGTCCGCGTCTACCAGAATGTGTACATGACCCGAAACTATCGCCTTGGCTATGAAACTTCGCCTCTATCGAAGCGAGATCGCCTCAAAACGATCCAGGAGTGCGACCGAGACGGTGCCTGTTTGGCGCCCATCGTACTGGGTTACAAGCAAGAGCGTGGGGTTGAAGCCCTGGAGTTTGATGCGCCCGTTCCTTTTACTCACCCCGACCAGTCCATCCTGAGCAAATCGGAAATGATGTTGGCGGACATGAACGGCGATGGCCGCGACGATCTGCTCGCAGTATTCAGAGAGGACAACAACACCGTTTTCTACGTAGCTTATGCCAACCCGCCGTCGCTCGTGGGTCCCGCATCAGCCCATCAGGAGCCTTTCGGGCGCCTGATTGAGATCCATCGCCTCGACTTCGGAGGGCATGTTTGGAGAACCATGGACTTTGACTCCGATGGCAGAACCGATTTGCTGGTTGCGCGGGTATCCAGTGAACCGACGTACTACTGGGTGGTTCCTGGTTCTGGAGCACCGGCTTGGAAGACCGGCGCCCAAAGGAGGTACTACGATCGGTTCGGAGATTTTAACGGAGACGGCCGCGTCGACTTGGCCCGCAATTGGCCGAAACACGGCTACAGCTACGCCTTCCATGACGGTACGGACCAGGGTTGGACCACTTTTCAGAATGTCCCCAGCGACATCGATGTGGTGAATCATCATGATTTGGTCGCAGATATCGATGGCGATGGGGCTTCAGAGATTCTGAGGTACACACCTAGGAGCGATCGAATCTTGGTGGTGGATTTTCTCAAGGAGACAGAGGCGATTTGGGAGGATGGCCCCTACGCGCACTGGGCCCTCCCTTATCGGCCGGTCCTTCAGGGAGATGTCAATGGTGACGGTATCATCGACCTCCTCGCGGGAAAGCGCAGGCTTAAGAAGACAAATTACATGGGTCGCCCGTCGCATCACAACCGGACTTGGCTGGGCGCCGGTCCTGGTCTCGCAGACGGTGAACCCGGCACCCTATCCTTGTCTGGTGAGCAGAACATGCCGGAAACCACACTCATTTCAGACTTCAACGGAGACGGTCGAAGCGACTTGGCGGTCCCGTTCGCTCACCGAGACCGGGTGACCATCTACTCCCCGTCTGTGGTCGAGGAAGGCATTCATTGGACCCCAAATATACTCGAAATACCGGGAATGAGCAGCAAGGCCAAAGTCATGGTGGGCGACTTTGATGGCAATGGAATGCCCGATATTCTCCTCCACGACAATACGTTTCGCGTTTACTATCACCGATCCTCTCCACCAGACCTGTTGACCACGATTCGAGAGGGTGCCTCAAAAGAAACCTATCAAATCCAGTACGCCCCCCTGTCGAACACGGCGGTGCATCAGCCCGGAGTTTGTCCCAAGAGCACCACGGTGACATGTATTGCGGGCTCAAACGCCCAAGTTGTGTCCGACATCTTCCAGGATGCGGGCCCCGGACACAGTCCAACCCACAAGACCTACCGATACTCCGGTGGCCGTGCCGATCTCCGAGGTTATGGCTTTTTGGGTTTTGAGGCCGTTGAAGTCGAGGACCACGCGCGCCAAAGAGTCCAGAAAACGACCTTCTCCTTCGAAACGTTTCCATCTACGCCAGGCGCCGGAGGCTATATCTATCCGTATCTGGGCTTGCCCAAGAATGTATATGAGACAACCATGTTGCCCCACCCGGACACCGGACTTGTTGAGAGATACGCACGAACGATCGACTATGATCTCAAAGTCAAACATCCGGACCATCGTTCAGGACCAAATCCATTCCCCTTCGTCTCTGCTTTTGGATACGTCTATAGGACAATGCAAGACACATACCTCCTCGGCCCCGACGAAGAGCGCTTTGACACGACACTTCTCAGCGCGCGTACCACGACAAATGCCGAAGTCGATCGATTCGGAAACCCCCTCCTGACGTACACGCATGTCGTTGGCGGAACGAGCGAGGAGGTACACACCACATTCGAGTCCAACGAAGAACACTGGATCCTTGGGCGACCCATCTTCCAGCAAATCACCAGAACCCACGAAGGGGTCGAAGAAGCTCGGAGTACGACGTGGGACTGGAACATGGAAAACGGCGCTTTAAAAAGCACCACCGCTCGGGCCTCACAACCTACGCGAGCGGTGACCGAACTAGACCGCGACGCATACGGAAACCTTGTCGGTGTCTCTGTTTCAGACCTCAAGGGTGATGTCCGGACGACAACCTTTGAATACGATGACGTTCAGCGCACATTTTTGACCGCCGAGATCAATGCGCTCGGGCACCGAGTCGAGCGAGAGCACGACCCCGCCTCCGGAGCCATCTTGAAAGAAGTCGGACCCAATGGCGAAGTATACCAAGCCTCTTACGACGGTTTTGGGCGCCTCACCGAAGTGCTGCTTCCCGACAACTCGCGTACAACCTATCACTTACTTCCCCCAACAAATGCCGAAGACTTGTACCAAATCGAATCACAAACCACCGGAGAACCTCCAGTCCTCACCCAGTACGATCGACTCGAGCGTCCACACACCACAACCTACGTCGACTTCAACGATCGCAAGCTCCACACCAAAACCGCATACGATCGCCTCGGACGAATTCACGGTCAAACATTGCCCACCACGGAGGGTGAGACCGCTCCTTTCGACGCGTACGAATACGACGCCCTGGACCGCCCGATCCGTTTTTTGCGCTCCGATGGAACCGTGTGGAATTGGCGCTACGACATAGGCCTCGGCGGACTACGCAATGCCTCGGGCACTTCGGTTCGAACCATTGATCCACGCGGATACACCACAACCACCTATCGCAACGGCCAAGGTCAAATAGAACGCGTCGTGGATGAACTCGGCCACGCCACAACCTACAACTATGCCCCATTTGGCGACTTAAAGAAGGTCACAGACACCGTCGGCGCCGCCATTCAAATCGAAACCTCCCACGGATTCCGGACCGCGCTCATCGACCCCGACCTCGGAACCCACCGCTACACATACAACGCCTTCGGCGAGGTCACGTCCCACGTCGACGGAGACGGCAGAACCACCCGCTTAGAGTACGACGCTCTCGGTCGAAGAACAAAAATGATCGATGGAGAAGACGGCGTCACGACCTGGAGCTTCGACAACACCCCAAACGGCATGGGTCGCCTCGGGTACACCAAAAGCCCCGATGGACATGAGCGCCTCTTTTTCTACGACGAGGCCGGTCGCGTAGAAGCCGAACGCACGATCGTAGACGAAGAAACCTTCGACCTCAGATACCGTTATGACGAAGCCGGTCGCATCGATGAAGTTCATTATCCCGTTTCCCCAGACGGTGAGGCCTTTGCAGCCAAATACAACTACCACAACGGCATTCTTCGCTCGGTTTCGGAAGCCAGTTCAGGGTTCACCTTCTGGACCCGCGTCCAAACCAACATGCTTGGCCAGACGACGCGCGCGTTTTTCGGCAATGGCGTCGAAACCACACGTTCCTACGGAGCACAAGGACGAATTCACCGCATTCAAACCATTCTCCCCAGCGGACCCACCGCGCTTGCCCAAGATCGCGCCTACAACTACGACCAACGAGACAACCTCATCGGACGCATCGATTACCGCCAGTCCATGACCGAGTCTTTCACCTACGATCCCATGAACCGCCTGGTGTATGCCGCTTTCAAGGAGGGCACCGACACCCTCAATCCACCCAGTCCAGTCCCTTCCGGCACAAACAGCACGATTCAGAAGCTCCCGTGGCCTCTCCAAGAACACTCCAAAGATGAGCCATCCCTCCAAGGACAGGAGCCCCTCCACCCCACACCGAACAGGCTCCCCCGCTCCACCGTCTTGCCCACCACGTGGTTTCAGCACCTTCGCAGCCTCGGAAGCTCACAACCCCAGACCGACGAGCCCCCTCCGTACCAATCTGAGCTCTCCCTCGAGTATGACGAAGCCGGAAACATCCAGTACCGGTCCGATGTTGGGACCTACGAATACCACCCCAAAACCCATGCCATACGCGCCATCCAACCCCTCAACGGACCCCGCGTCGACTACCAATACGACGGCAACGGAAACACTCTACGCAGCCTCAAACACCAGCTCGAATACACTCCGTTCAACAAGGTCCGAAAGGTTATCACCACCCAAGAACAAACCGCCTCATTCGAATACGATGCCGCCTTTTCCAGAGTCAAAAAGCAAACCAACTCGGCAACCACCATCTACGTCAGCGGCCTCTTCTTCCAAAGGCGCCCATCAGAATCCGCCGCAGAAGACAAAAACACCCCAACAGAAACCAACCACTACTTCATCTTCGCCGACGGACGGGCCGTCGCTGAACTACAAACCCATCACTTCGAGAACCCACCCGACCCCGAACTGGACCCCCAGGGCAGGTCTGTCCTCTACCTCCACGACGATCACCTCGGCTCCGTAGACGTCCTCACCAACGACGACGGCACAATTGCCGAAGAGCGCAGCTACGACGCCTTTGGCCTCCCAAGGTCACCCCACTGGCGCCCCGGCCCCCAAAAAACCCCAAAAACCATCAGACCCGCCGGATTCACCGGACACGAAGACGATGCAGAACTCGGTCTCATCAACATGCAGGGCCGTATCTACGACCCCGCCGTTGGACGGTTCACAACCCCAGATCCCTTCGTCCAAGCCCCCTTCTTCAGCCAAAGCCTGAACCGATACGCCTACGCCTTCAACAACCCCGTCACCCTCACCGACCCCACCGGATTTACCACCTCGGGCTCCAACACCCCCCAAAACAACGATTTCGTCTCCCGACTCCAATTCGATGTCCGTATCGTTGTCGGCGGCCCCACGGGACCCGCTGATGCCTTCGTGCCCGATTCTATGGTCACCCCCATCGCCTTCCCCATCGCCAACCCCAGAGGCACGCCCCCCCTATGGAGCGCCCCCATGGTCAACACCGCATCTTTCTTCGCCGGCTTCACCACCGGCGCCGCGACCGGCGCAGCCATGGGATTCGCTTTCACCGCCGTGGCCGCAGCAAGCGCCCCCGCCGCCATAGCCCTTGGCGTCGGACTTGCCGGCGTCGCCATCTACGGCCTCGCGACCGGCGGCGCTGCAGAAATCGTCAACACCGGAACAAGAATCATCAACGGCCAAGGCACATCATCCGACTTTTTCGCCGCAGGAAACCTCATTGGCGGCATCGTGGGTGGATTCGCCGCAACATCCGCCCCAGCTACAGCCGCTACAAGAAACATCACCAACACCGCGTTGCGGACAGCAGGGGAACGCCTTGGTTCCGTCGGAAGACTCAACGCCGCAAGAGGGGGAGGCAAGGTCTGTTTTGTCGCCGCAACGCTGGTAGAAACGGCAGACGGCCTGAGGCCAATAGAGGAGATTAAAACTGGTGACCTCGTATGGTCACGAGATGACGAGACCGGCGAGGAGGGCTGGAAGCCAGTCGTTCAGACCTTCATCACACCCGACCAGCCCGTATTCGACCTGAACCTTATCGAAGCCGATGGCGACGAGCAAGAACTACTGGTTACGGCGGAGCACCCGCTTTGGACGGCGGACGGCTGGCTCGCGGTCGGTAACCTATGGACTGGAGACGCAGTTTTGGCTCGCGATGGCTGGGCCGAAGTGCGCTCAGTCGCAGACACCGGCGAGCGCGAGACTGTCTACAACTTCGAAGTTGCGGACTTTCGCACGTACTTCGTTGGCGACGGCGGCATTTGGGTGCACAATACTTGTCGCGGCCTCTGGAAGATTACCAAAGAAGGCACCGAGAAGACCATGCGCAGCACACGGTTCGGCAGATTCCACAAGAGCAAATCGGATGGCCTCTGGTGGTCCAAGGACCGCGCAGAACATGGCGGCTCGAAGTGGAAGGTCTTTGAAGAGACAAAAGACGGTTTAAAGTGGAAGGCGGACGCAAACCAGTACGGCGACTTCATAACGGGAAAGCACAAGGGACCCACAGGGATGGAAATCCCCTGGTCCGAGCTGAACGCGGCGGGGTTTTGACGTGAGGCCAATTCTCAGAAACTGGCTCGCCAGCTTGGAGGCCGCGAAATTGAGCGCCGAGGGCAACCGCGAGGAAATAGCCATTACCAATCAGCAGATCTTTGCAATCTCCCGGAAGGAATTGATGAGCCTGGACAGTAACCAACTCCTAGCATTTTTGGAGGCTGCCATTCGTGTGTTTGCCAGGAAGCTCCGAGGTTCCGGTAAGCCCTTCCTTTTTTACACCTGGTTTGATGAGATCTCTGGGACCCTTCGCTTATCGGCGACGCGAGGCAGTGAGTGGCACGACCTGCCGTTCACCTGTCGGCTTGAAGTATGCAAGGAGCCTGGCGACGTTGTCGTCGACTTTCTCGCTGGCGATACCATTGATGGGATACCGATGTCCACTCTGGAGGCAGTCGAGCTGGGTGATGCCAAGGACGATAACATTGAGTTTGTTCAGAGGGTCTTCTCCAGGCCTCTTCCCAGGTTGGCATCCTAAACCCTATGGAGTGACCGGCCCAATCGCAGGCCCTGCTACGATGCAGAAAATACTGAACGCTACCTACCCGCCACACGTTGCCGGCTTCCCCACGGAGCCCGCTGATCGAGGCCTCGGTTCGACACCCTCGAGTTGTTGAGAGTATTGACGAACGCACAGCTTACGCTTAGTAGGGCCGCATTCCGGTTAAAAACATAAGCTGAGGCTCTTCATGGTTGATTTCAGATATACACAGCTCAAAAGTAAATGTCCGACGTCGTCCGTCCTGACATGAATAGTTGCCTTTGCTTTGAGGCCCTCCCTGGCAACAGAAAATTTTTGGGCCGAGGGCCAGACCCTCCGAAAAGAAGTCGAAAGTTCAAGAAATGGCTACCGCCGCGGGCGATATCTCTCTCAATCGCTCCGGGCGCGTAGCCTTTCAATCGTTCGCGAAATGTCCGCCGCGGGTATCGTGACGATGGAGACGCACCCCCTGCTGCTGTTCACCAACGCTGCAATTACGCGCAGCGGGACAACCGCTAGGCTCCATCAGAAGACCGAATATTGCAAATGGAGGACTGCTCGGCCGTTTTGTCGCAGGAACGACTATAGAAACCAATGAAGGACCGGTCCCAATCGAGCAAATCCGCGAGGACTACCTTTCTTGTCCCGCAACGAAGAAAGCGGAGTACTGAAGTACCAGCGGCTATCAGCCACGTTTGTTCGCGAGGGCATTGAGATCTACGAACTAACAGTTACAGCAACTGGTGGCGCAACGGAGAACCTCAAGACCACAGCCGAACACCCATTCTGGGTTATCGATCGCGGCTAGGCCATGGTCGAAGAGCTCACGGTTCACTATGCACGGTTCACTATGAACTGCGAGCCGCTTCGGGCGCTGTGTCTACGGCCTCACGGATGATCAAAACAGCGCGAACGGAGACCGTCCACAACATCGGGGTCGATGGTCATCACACTTACTTCATGGGTAGGCTCCAAACATGGGTCCACAACAAGGCAGTCCTTAACTCAAGAATCTTGCAGCAAATCGACAAAGCGGGACTGCCACAAGGAGGAAGTATTCCATTTCGCCCAGCCACAACTTTGAACAAAAAGGGCCACCCCATCATAAAGAAGGCCAAGATCACCCACGGACCCAAGGCGGGCAAGAAAAGCTATGTTGATCACGAAGGTCGCATCTGGATTCGCGACCGAGCCCATGGAAGTCATGCGGATCATTGGGATGTGCAAATCGATGGCGGGCAGTCCTACATAAATTTCAGCATGGGCGGTAATTTCTCTCACCAGCTGCTTGCGCCATTTGCTCCGCAATACGAGGATAAAGGCGATGGAAGATGGAGAATTTGGGCTGGCTGGGGTTGGGCGAGCTGGCGAATGGATTGTCGAGCTGGATGAGGACGCAGAGGAAAGACTTGGGGTAAATATCACCCATCCTCAGGTCTGCTTGCAGCTTCCACCAGCAAGCGAAGCGCAGGTCCGCGAACTTATGCAATCCATCGAGAGCACTGAAAGCACCCACTTCGGAAGGATGTTCGGCGCACTGCTCTCTCTCGAATTCGCAAACGGCGGAGCTCGTTTCAGCCTTCGGAACGGCAGTGTTCTTCTTGAGCTATCGCTGAGCCAAGCTGAAATCTCGGAACTCACTACCGCATTTCGAAATGCGTGCATTGATGCTGACCTCACCGAAGCACATTCCTTGCAACCTATAACCCCCGTAAGTTAGTGCGCCGCAGTTCGCAACTACACACACCGCAAGGCGCGGAGCGTCGTTTGACCAGCTGGCCCCCTCCAGTCCCCTTCATCCAAGCCCCTCCTTCGGTCAAAGCCTCGACCGATACGCCTTCGCCTTCAACAACCCCGTCACCCACACCGACTTTACCTCTCGGGCTCCAACACCCCCAACCAAAACGATTTCGTCCCGACTCCAATTCGATGTCCGCATCGCTGCCGGCTGCCCATGGGACCTGCTGATGCCTTCGTGCCCGATTCTATGGTCGCCCCCATCGCCGGCCCGGAGGCACATCACCCCTATAGAACGCTCCCCTGTATGCAAGAGAGCACGGTGCATATCAGGCCATTCGTGAATCCACCACCGATATGGCGGCGATCTCTCGGCATACTGGCTACAAGACGTTACGCCTTCAAAGAATCAGGGACAACCTCTTCAACAACCCAGAGTGGACTGGCGCTGATGCTGTTATTGCCGGAGCCTGGCATCGGCTCCGCACCGGTTCTGTCACACCCACCGACCGACTTCTGCTAAAACACGAAACAGCTGAGATGTGGCTGGGAAGCAATGGCTAGGGCGGCCGGGCAGCGCACGGCCGTGCAAACAAACGCTGGAATTGGGAAAACACACAATGACGAAAAAGTTTGCTCCAAGTGAAGAAGTCTTACACGCCATTAGGGACCTGTTTGGCGATGAGGACGTAGGACTCGGATTTCTAGAGATACATGATGAGGAGAGCATCCCCGAGCGAGGCAATTCTGAGATAACGCGGGCCACATCCCTACGGAATACGCTAGAGAACTACATCGTGAACATGGCGGCGGAGCTGCGGGAACTCGGTGAAGCAGAAGAGGAGAGGCTCCAAGCAGAAGCTCGTGCCACTCTTGTTGCTCTTAGAGAGTTGTTTTCGTCCTTCCCAGAAGTTGCTCGCGAGCGGTGATACAACTACGACCTATGGAATAGCACGCACGCGTGGCACTCGCCGATTGCGTTCTGGTGGAAGGCCCCGGTATGCTCTATCATTGTAAGTGTCCGACCTAGCCCATCTTGATGCTAAGCAACAAAATGCTCAGGCAAGTAAATTTCCCCACGTCGTCCTCGAATGGTAGCCTCCCGTAGGTGCCCCATGAAGTTCACGCCCCAAAACTTTGCGGTTTCAAATATGGTGTAGACCGAGGCTACTTGAGTGCCCGCGCGTGACTTGGAGCCGTAGTGATTTTTTCGGCCAACGACAGGTCCAAGGCCATTCTGCCCATATCGGTCTCTGTGTTGGAGGATGCCTCCCGAAGACCGAGTTTCACTTTCTTTTTGGAAAAGGGGGAAGTAGGATATGGGGGTTACGCGGTGGCCGTAGTCCTTTTTTGTCTACCACGTTTCTTCGGTGCTGGCGGCTGAAAGACTTCGAAGAAGAGCCTTTCGTCGAGTGGAGGGAGATCTCGTTCAGCACCAATACGGAGCATCTCGTCGGCCATGTTCATGAGGACTCTAAAGTTTCCCGTAGCATGCTCGGCGAGTGTTGTCGTGAGCTCAGTGGTCATGAGTGCCGAATTGCCGGCTTCAGCGATGAGATGATCAAGACAAGAAGTCAATTGCTCTCGATCGGCGTAGTCCAGTATCCAATTTTTGCGACCCTCTTTGTCACGATCGAGTTTTCGTGGAGTACGGCCCGAAGCGTCGTTGAACTCGCAGTCGCTTTCTATCTTGCCAGAAGACCCGCCGCACGCATGGTCCGTCGGACCGACCGGAACACATCATCGTAGGGTGGTAGCTCGGCCATATGTGACCCAAGCCGCGTGCGCCAGAGCTTCTTGTAGCGGGCTTCCTTCTTGTCGAAGTTCTCCGTCAGCATGTCGCGGTTGCGTCCGCGGAACTCGAGCTTGCTATCGATCTCCTGGAGGAGCATCGGGAGATCGATGTGATCTTCCTCGGTCAAATACCAGACATCGTAGAGATCGCGAGGCTCGTTGCGCGCATGGTCAGTGAGCGCAACGACTTTCTCCACGCCGATTTCGTCGAGAGCATAGACGCGGATTTCGTTGCCCTCGGTCAAGTCGGAGTACTCGTCGTAGCCCCGCAGGACGGCGCGATCGGCGATGGGCAGTACGAAGCGCTCGCTGATCGTGACATCCACTTTGACCTCTTTCGGGGAGGCGGCAGGAAGCGGCCCTTCGTAGGCGAGGTAAAAGGTGTGGCTGTTTTGGTGTTTCTTGCGATCCTCTCGCGCATAGCTGAACGGGATGCCCGATGCGCTTCGCACGTGGGTGTAGACCTCCTCGAGCCCGGATAGAATGGATTCGAGAGGCATGTCGCTGGCGAGCGTGAAGTCAAGATCTTCCGAGAACCGGTAGTCGTCGAAGTAGCAGCGTTTGAGTGCCGTGCCCCCTTTGAACACCAGGTGCTCTCGCAAGGAGGCCTGCGACAGACCAACGAGGAACCAAGCAAGGCAGTAATCGCGCTCGAGCACCGCCTCGGGGATGCGCCGGCCTCCCGCACGAGCGAGACGATTGGACAGAAGCGAGAGGTTTCGCTGGGGAATCATGGATCAGGTCCTTACTACCGCGGCAAGCTCATCGGGGTCCACATTGAGGCGCAGCCGCCACCGCGCCGTGAACTTCCCCTCGTCGGGCAAGAGCGGATCCAGAATCGCGTAGGCGGCGGTAATCTTCTCCTGCAGGCGCTCCAGGTCGCGAGGCGCATCCACCTCAAACGTCTCGAACAAGAAACCCAACCGGCGGATTACGGCACCGACATTCAGTCGTAGGGCGTAGTCGACGAGCCTACTGGGATCGATGTCGTCCCTGCGCATCCAGAACCCTTTGGCAACCTCGGTGAATCCACCGCAGTACTCGGATTGCTTGAGGCCATCGAGGACCGTCCGCTCCGGATCGCTGACCTGGACCTTCTCAGTCTTGGTGATCCAGTGCGCCGTAGTGCCGAAGAGATGCTCGGGTTTGCAGCGCACGAATCGGAACTCGGTGCCGAGCACGATGCGCGGTCGAATCGCCCGCGGTGTCGTGGCGTACACAACGAGTTGCGGCTGCGTGACCATCTGGTGGACATCCATCGCGGAGCCGTGCGAGATGTAGTAGTCGGCGCCGCCAACAAGTTCGCGCGCGACGACGTAGGGACTGCCCATGTAGTCGCGCTCAGCCCCGAGCTCGAAAGGCACCAGGATGAAGAGTCCCGGTTTCAGCCGGGTCGCCACGCCCCGGTAAACGAGCGAGGCAACGAAGTTTCGGGCCGACTTCGCTCCGAGCGAAGTGATCTCTTCGACGTCAGCGTGGGAGAACAGTGTCTTCCCACGCTCATGAAGCCCGGTGAGCAGGCGCGCTGCCTGCGGGCCGAGGGTCTTGAGAGGCTCGTTCTTGTTCATGTGCAAGACGCCCATTCTGCACCCAAAACATAACCAATGCAAAGGACGGAGTTACTCTTTAGCTACGGTTCGCCCATTCATTCGGGGCGTTTTGCACGCAAAAACTAACCGCACCGGCTTCCTTTGTGTTACGTCTCACGCTATTCTGGTGCATATTCAGACTGACGTGATCGCGAAGATCACTCTGGCGTGATCGCCCAGATCACTCTGGCGTGATCACTTGGATCAGTCTCATGTGAGTACTTTATAAGGGTTATCCTCAGATCGGGGTAGGACATGTGACGCTGGATAGTTCTCCCGTTTTCGGTGCCTACGTGGGCCATGACGGAGCGACTATCGATGAATCGGACACGAGAAATATTGCGCCAAAAATGGGTGCTGAAACGGAGCCACACGTGGGTGCATAGTGGTAGGCGACGTACTCCAGAGTCTTCGAGAGGTCGCCGCCCGGGTCGAAGGAGCGACCAACGAATACCCACATTTTGCCATTCACCACGCCCCCCTCGACGCTGGGATCTCGTACTCGGATAGACGTGTCGTCGAGGTTGATCAGCTCAGAGCCTCGGACGAGTTCGATGATGCGATTCGTCAGCGGCTGAAGAATCTCGTGTGCAAAGCCTTCCCAGCGGCTGAGGGTCGAGATCGAAAATCGCCCCCAGCGCGCTTGAAAATCTTCCGCGTCCGCTGAAGCGGAAGGCCATCCACCGCCTTTTGGGTCATGGGCCCGCCGATGAGATGGGATCCTGGCCACGCGCCTTCACGCGCATGGGTCGAGGGCGCCGGTCACTCCGTTGGTGTTTGGCATCAGTGACGCCCCGTTTGAGGGTGTAGGATCCAAGAGCTCGCCTTCGCGAACCTCGAATGTCGGTTCGAATTTCGGACACGATTCGAATTTCGGATCTTTGAATAGCGTCGTAGATGCCCGCATAAAACGGATTTGGTTCGAGCTGACAGATACTTACGAATCAACGTAAGCACTCTCGCTCGACCCCACGCTTGTGGCACGACAATTGCTGTTCCGCAGCCACAGGAGATCCCATGGTCCGGCGCGCGGTTTATCTCACAATGCAGTTGGCGGTCTTCGCGCTGGGTGCGTCTTTTGTTCCGTCTTGTGTTCGCGATCCGCTGGTCAAGCCACAGTCAGGAAGTGCGTCGTCCACGAACAGTCTTAAGCGGCCAGACCTTCGTCGGATCTACGCCGGGCAGATTTTTTCGTGGTCGACGGCTCTGACTGGAACAACAGCGGCAGATACGGTGCGTCTGAAGGCGTACACGGATGAGGCGTGCAAACGTGAACATGCGACGGGCCAACTCGATGTCGACCGAGGTCGTATCAAGATCGGCGGCGGGCAGGTTGCTTTTGAGGATCTCCGGTTTAGACTGAGTGACACTGAGGAAACCATCTATCTGGGCGCAGCTTATGGCGATGTGATTTCGTGCTCCCATGGTTTCGAAGTCGTTCAAACCTTCGGGGACCTTGGCTACGTTGTGTACGAACGGGGCGGCCCCGGTGCGACGGGTCGACCCTTCGAGGAAAAAGACGATCTCGTTCAGGATATGACCAGCAACAGCAAGGATCAGCTTGTCGCCGTAGGATACTCGAGAAACGCTGCGGGCGGACTGGAGCCCGTTCTGTGGAAGTATGCTCCCAATGGTCAGCTCATTCGGGTTGTCGCGTTTGGGAATGGTAGTCGGGGCGCGGGTGGCGCACAGGGCGCGGCCCGCCGGGACATCATGGAGTCGATCGCTGTCGATGCCCAAGACCGGATCGTTGTGGCCGGACGGTCTGCCAGTGCCGACGGCGCCATGCTCCTGACGTTGATTCGCTTCTCAGATGACGGTCACCTCGATCGAAGTTTCGGCGTACCCCATGGCCACCGCCGGGCGGGCTTTGTGACGCTGGATCGAGAGAAAGGGGCAGCGGGTGCCACGGGTGCGAATCGCTTCGACCGTCCCGTCGACCTGGTCATCGATGCCCAGGGGCGGTACCTCCTTGGCGGGCACAGCCGAAATCCTTCTGGCGGCCAAGAAGCCACGATCTGGCGGTTTACCGCGGACGGAGATCTGGACACTACCTTCAACGCCCCACACGGTTTTGTCGTCTTTCGGATCAATGGCCCCGGTTTTTCTGGTCGCCAAGGACAAAATCGATCTGACTGGGTTGAATACCTCACGACCACGTCCGGCGGTGAGATTCTGGTCACCGGCCCAAGCACCTTTGGCGATGGACGATCCGAGATCTTTGTTGCCCAATATCGGGCCGACGGGACTTTGGACCCCAGCTTTGGCACCGGCGGGTACGTCATCCAAACGCAAGACGGCGGGGCACTGGCGGGGGCGCCACGAGAAGAGCAAGCAGATCGTCCCATCGGGATCCGGTATCTTCGAGAAGAACGCAAGATCCTTCTCGGTATTCACAGCAAGAACCAAGCCGGTGGCAAAGTTGTCGGTCTCCTTCGCCTGAATCGCAACGGTTCTTTGGACGTCACGTTCGGAGATGGCGGCGTCGCGGTTCACAACCAGGATCCCCCGACCGGCATCGATTCAGACAAACAATGGGACTGGGCCCAGCTTGCAGGTGCTGACAATCAAGGACGATATGTTCTCGTCGGCGTCACAAACTGGCCCAGCGATGGCCCATACAGCGGTGCGCATCACCCCGTGATTTGGCGATACCAAGACTCCGGAGACCCAGCGTCCCCCTTCCGCATGGCCCTTGAGCCTCACAATAGGCCCGATCTGTCGCATGCAGCGCCTTGGGGAGTTGGCATTGTTGCGGCAACCTTCGATTCCAAAGAACGAGTTGTCGCTGGTGGTTGGAGTCTTTCACCGGCCAACCCATCATCGACGGTCCATAAGTGGGAGCCGGCCTTTTGGCGGGTCACGCCCCAAGGAGCACCGGACGGGGTGGCACGACTTCAGGATGCAGACGGTGATGGCGTGGACAACGAGCTTGAAGAGGACATGGGGACGGATCCCCACGACCCGGACAGTGACCGCGATGGCCTCGACGACGGAACCGAGCGACAGATGGGCACCAATCCACTGCACGGGGATACGGACGGTGACACCATGGCCGATGGATGGGAAGTCACGCATGACTTTGACCCACTGAAGGACGACGCCCTCGAGGACGCGGACGGCGATCGGTTCCCCAACGTATTCGAGTTTGCCCGGGCGACGGACCCCAGATCCGTGACATCGGTTCCCCTTCCCGATCGCATCGTCGACTTGAAACACGGCGCCGACTCCAACACCGACACCATCGAACAGAATATTACCGACGCAATTCGCGCCCTTCAAATCAAGCCCTCGGGATTGGGGATCATTGGCCTTCGCAAGGGCATCTACACCGGGAGCAAGAATGTGAGTTGGAACATCTCCTATGGCCGCTTTCTCATTCTTGGACTCGAAGGTGCTGCCCATACAGTTCTCGATGGGAGCAGAGTCAGCACGGGGCCTTACACCACAAGAGATACCGTGCTTTCCGGGGTCACCATTCGTCATTTCCGTACCCCATCCGGTGCCATCCATGTTCGGGGTGACACACTTCTGCTCGACAGCGTTCTGATACAGCGCAATCGCGCTACTTCACAGTATGGCGCAGCGCTCACCGCCGATTTTGGCACCCTTGTCGTGCGGAATAGCACCATCATGGGAAACCGGGGGTCGGGACGGTCGGAAGCGATCTACGCCCAGGATGCAAAGGTTCGTATCGACAACTCGATTTTCTGGAATCCCGGTGATGCCGGGGAGATTTTTCTCACCAACGGTTCGACCGTATCCGCCGCCTTCAGCATCATTCGACAAGATCCGGTTCAAGGCTTGAACAATGTGCTTGGCGTTCTTTCGCCAAAACTCCGCTCAGACGGTCGTTTACGGGAGGGATCGCCCGCTCGAGGGAGGGGGCGATTCAACGGTGCGAGCTTCGATATGGACCACGAACCCCGGTCACCGTCCACACCGGACATCGGCGTAGACCAGTGGGTCGATGGCGACGCCGACAAGATTCCTGACACGTGGGAGAGGCACTACGCACCGTCCACGGAGGTCTTCTTTGAAACGGCCGATTTTGACAAGGATGGCGTCACCGACCCGGATGAATATGACTTGGAGCTCGACCCAACAAACCCAGACACCGATCAAGACTTGCTAAGCGACGGCGCTGAACTTGTCCAGGGAACCGATCCTGGTGTTCATGACGCGGCAGACTTGGATGGCGATGCCAACCACGATGGTGTCGACGACTCTGTCGGTCTCCAACTCGGAATTGATCCACGTACGATGGACTCGGATGGTGACGGACTGTCGAACCGCGAGGAGTCCTCCCGCGGACTGGACCCACTGAGCGCAGACACCGACGGCGATGGCGTACCGGACCTTTTGGATGCCTTCCCCCTTGATCCCAGACTGACTGACTTCGTACCGGCACCGGTCGACACAACCGCCCCGGTCATCATCCTCATGACACCGCCGGCGACTGTCATCGATTGAAAGTCGACTCTTGAAAGGACGAATCACCATGAGCCGCTTTCGCATATCCCGTTTGGTCGTAGCCACCCTTCTGGTCGTCTGTTGTCAGCGCAGCGAAGAGGCACCCCTCCTCTCCGTTCATGACTCCGCACGCGGGGACGCTCGCAAGGCAGTAAGGCACCAAACGCTCGCTGCCCCTACGTTTGGCGTCCAAGCTCTTCGGCTTTCGTCTCGCCCCAGCGACGACGAGATTCGGAGTTTCATGCTGACACCAGAAACGTTGGTGCCATCAGCACAGACTTCTCCTGATGACAACGCCCAACTTCGTGCGGCGCTCGTAGCTTATGTGGAGGCCGGCGCTGGCGAGGACACCGCTGCTTTAGAACGGTTTGTCAGTTCACATCCTGAGTCTCCGTGGACGCCAAGTCTTCTTCTTAACCTCGGCTTGATCGCCTACCGCACCGGCTACTTTACCCGAGCCCTCGTCTTTTGGGAGGCGGCCTGGACCCGAACCAAGGACCGAACCGACCGCCGTTCTTCAGACATCGCAGATCGGGCCATCGCGGAGTTCATTCTTATGAATGCACGTGTTGGCCACAAGAGCATCGTCCGAAAACGTATCCAAGAGACCCGATCACGCGCATTTCGTGGCCAGGCCGGCGTCAAAATGGAGAGCGCCCGTGAAGGCCTCTGGACCATGGAAAACAAACCGGGGGTTGCCTACCGATGCGGTCCTTATGCCCTAACCAACTTGCTGCCGATTTTGAATCCCAAAAGCACTCCCCTCATCGGCGCCTTCCTGCGGAAAATAGCGTCCCCTGACACCGGCTTTTCTCTGGCCCAAGTTTACCAGATGTCCAAGGAGCTGGGTCTTGACCTCCAGATGGCGAGGCGAGAGCCGGGGGCCAAAATCATCGTACCCTCCGTCATTCACTGGAAGCTCGGCCATTTCGGTGCGCTGGTCGAAACCCAAGACGGTCAACATCGATTGAAAGATCCCACCTTCGGTAACGAAACGTGGATGAGCACGCACGCTGTAGACGAAGAATCCAGCGGATACCACCTGGTCCCGTTGGGCCCTCTGCCGCCCGGTTGGCGCGCTGTGAGCTCCAAGGAGGCTTCAGGTGTCTTCGGTAAAGGCCATTCAGGCAACAGCAACCCTGACGATACGGGGCCAGACGATCACAAGAGCGGCGGCAATGCAGAGAACTGCGCGATGGCGACCTACTCGTTCCACACGCTGCTTGCCAGCCTTTCGGTAAGTGACACGCCCATTCAGTACCGCACCGCCATCGGCCCCGACGTTTCGGTCCGAATCACCTACAATCAGCGTGAAGCCGGACAGCCTGCGGAGTTCAACTTCACCCACTTCAGTCCAAGATGGGTTTCCAGCTGGGTATCCTACCTCACCGATGATCCGAGTCGTCCGGGTTCTGAAGTCCGACTTCGCAAACGTGGCGGCGGCGGCGAGGTCTTCACGCTCGACAGCGAAACGCAGTCGTTTGTCAGAGACGTCAAGCAATCCTCTGAGCTGGTCCGTCTCAGCCCAAATACCTACGTCAGACGGTTCAACGACGGCTCTCAGGAATTCTATGAGCACTACATCGGCACCATAGGAACCGATCGCCGCGTGTTCCTAAGCCGCGTCCAAGACCCCCACGGCAACGAAGTACGACTCCACTACAACGCAGCACGGCCGACCAGGATCGAGAGAATCGTCGATGCCACAAACCTCACCACGCGGTTTCACTACGAAAACCCAGAAGATCCATACCTGGTGACCCGAATCGAGGATCCCTACGGCCGCAGCGCGGCGCTCACCTACGCCGATTCACACGGAACCACTCGCCTCCAGTCGATTGAGGACCCCATCGGAATCGTGTCTTCTTTTTCGTACGACGCCACAGGCGGCATGCAGAGCATGACCACCCCCTACGGAGCCACCCGATTTACGCTCAGCCCAACGAAGATCGGAGAATCAGCCAGCCTCATACGATTCATTGAGGCCACTGACCCACTGGGAGACAAAGAGCGCGTTGAATACAACCTGCGCTTTGCCGATACCGGCCTAAACGACAACTCCGACGCCCACTACCCAGACCCAGAGATTGTTCAGATCTCAAACTTCGACTTCGACGATCGCAACTCCTTTTACTGGGACAAAAAGGCCATGCGCGAACGTCCCGGAGACTACGCCGCCGCGCGCATCTTCCACTGGATTCAGCCGGGGTACGCCGACGAGGCCATCAGCATCCTTGAAAGCGAGAAGGCACCTTTGGAGGGCCGTGTCTGGTATAACTATCCAGATCAACCGGCTCCTTACGTCCAGGGCCGAACCGCTTCACCATCGGTTGTTGCCCGGGTCGTCCTCGATGCTGACGGAAAGCCTCAGACCCAGGCTCATCGCTACGAATACAACCACGCGGGCCGTGCCACCCGCACCATCGACCCCCTTGGCCGAGAGCTGATCGCCGAATACGCCGAAAACGCAATCGACATGGTCGCCCTCAAGGTTCGAGATCCCGGCGCACCGTCCGTACCGAAAGTCCTCGCTCGCTTCTCGTACAACCCCGAATTCCCAAAGCACAGTCCAGAAAGTCGGACCGACGCCGACGGTCAAACCACGCGTTACACCTATAACGCATTTGGACAGCTCAAAACGATCACCAACCCGCTCGGCGAATCCACCGTCTTTGGCTACAAAACCACCCAGCCGGGTCTGAGACGCCTCGAGAGCATCACCGGTGACGTCCCCGGCGGTCCGCAATACTTCACCTACGACGATAAGGATCGGATTCATACGGTCACAAACGCGGACGGAGATACGGTTCAGCTTGAATACGACGCGCTGAACCGCGTAACCAAGGTTGTCTACCCCGACGATTCATTCGAAGAGCTCAAGTTCGAGCATCACAGCCTCGTCGGCGCGCGCGACCGCGTAGGTCGGTGGACTCGCTACACAGAAAATGCGCTGCGCCAACGCATCATGACCCGAGATCCCTTGGGAAACGTCACGCAGTACGAATGGTGTCGATGTGGCTCCCTCAAGAAAGTGATCGACGGCAACGGAAACGCCACCGAATGGAAACACGATCTCCAAGGTCGCGTCACGTCCAAACACTACGCAGACGGCACCTCGGAGCGAAGTGTGTACGACACCGCAAACCGCCTAGTTGCAACCATCGATGCCCTCGACCAGACCACCCGCTTTTCGTACACCCTGGCCAATCAGCTCGAAGCGATCACCTACCAAAACCAAAACACCCCCAACCTAAGCTTCGCTTACGACCCGGTATACGGCCGCATCACCCAAAGAACCGATGGCCTCGGCATCACCCGCTACCAATATCACCCATACGATGAAAAAACGCCGGGTGCCGGACAGCTTGCCTCCGTTGACGGCCCGTTTGAAGACGACACCCACAAATATACCTACGACGAACTGGGTCGCGTCAAAGCATTTGCGATTGTAGACGATGCAACCCAAAGCCATTCCAGTTACATCGAAAAACTGGAATTCGATGCCTACGACCGCCCGACCCGTATCGAAAACAATCTGGGTTTGTTTCGCTACGAATACGAACGAACCCTGGACCGCCTCAAACGCGTCCATTTCCCAAACGGCATGACCAGCGCCTTCACTTACCATGGCCAAGAACACGACCGCGCTGTCAAAACCATCCAGCACACCAGCGGAGGCCCCAATCCAGCCTCCATCTCCGAGTTCTCCTACACCTACAACCCAGACCGAACCATCCGCACCTGGTCCACGCGTCAAGGCAGCCACACCCCCTCCACGTGGACCTTCGGTTACGACGCCATCCACCAGCTGACCGACGCCGTCCGCAGCACCGGCACCCCAAACAAAGACCCCCTCGAATCCCATCAATACACCTACGACAAGAACGGAAACCGCATCGAATCCCGATCGTCCACGGGTCTGCGCTCAACCCATCGAAACGCCCACATCAACGCCCTTAATCAGCATATCGCCGACCAAGGTTTTGGCCCCACGCTCTTTTCTGGAACCGTCAACGAACCGGCCCAAATTTCCATCAACGGAAAATCCGCCAAGGTCCGGTCCCACGACCAAGATGCAAAAACCTATCGTTTCGAGGCCCAGGTTGACCTCAAAGAGGGCGACAACCAGGTCACGGTCGAAGCGAGGGACGCCACCGGAAACACCGATCGACACACCTACTCCGTCACAACCGACGGCCTACGAAAAACCTACGCATACGACCACAACGGCAATCTTCGCGAAGAACGAAGCGCCGCAGGCGACCTCCTTCGAGTCTTCGACTGGGACCAAGAAAACCGACTCATCCGCATCATCGAAGGCACCCACCAAACCGTACTCACCTACGATGCCCTCGACCGCCGAGTCCGAATCCAAGAACTCGATGACGGCACCGAAACCGAAAACCACACCTTCATCTGGTGCGGCAGCACCATCTGCCAAAAACGAGACCAAACCGGAAAAACCGTCCTACGCGCCTACTTCGCCCATGGCTTCGAACAAGACGAAAAACCCCACTTTTACACCCGCGATCATCTCGGCTCCATCCGAGAGGTCGTAGACACCAACGGCACCTTCGTCCACGCCCGATACGACTACGACCCATTCGGCGCCGTCAGAACCATCGAAGCCCAGGGCCGACGCAGCGATCACCTCTACACCGGCCACCCCTACCACACCCCCTCCGCGCTCCACCTCCCCCACTACCGAGCTTACGACGCCCATAACGGAAGATGGCTTTCACGCGACCCGCTGGGCTACGCCGATGGACTCAACCCCTACGCCTACGTCCACAACAACCCCATATCATTTTGGGACCCCGACGGACGGTTCGTGGGCCCCGCACCCGCACCCGCCCCCCCGGCTGTGCTTCTAGGACCAGGAGCCGTGGTCGTCGTGGCCTTGGTTGTCGCCGCAATCATCGTCTACTACGCCCTGTCAGACGACTGCCCAGGCGGCAACGACCCTCCTTCGCACGACCCACCCGTTGCAAGCCGAGATAGAGGTCCGCAGACTAACTCCTCCGGCCAAAACCACCAAACGGAAACCAGCACAAGATCAGAAAGAAAGAACGAAACGGTAACAATCTCAAGCTCTCGTTACCCCGAGACCGCCGCCCACATCAAAGACGCCCAGGCTGATGGACAGCCGTCTACACTAACGGTCGAGCGGGATGGTGCAAAATCCAGGCGGCGAAAAGCTCTGAAAGGCAAGAGGTCTCATCAGGGCACAGACCGAGATGAGTATCCTCCGGCCATGTTTGAGGAAGGGGGCGCCGGTTCGAGTGTTCGAAACATCAATCCAAGCGACAACCGGGGGGCGGGGGCGTGTATTGGAGCGCAGTGCCGGGGCCTACCCAATGGCACAAGAGTCGACATAAAGGTAGACTGAATACATGAACGCGGCAGTCGAGAAATTGCGCAAGGTGAGTGGACCTGTCCTCTCGCAATCGGAACCTAGATCTGAGTTGCTCAAGGCCGGGGACCGTGAACGCGAGTTACACTCGCTGCTCTTTGGCAAGAACGGGTTCCTATGTTTCGAAAGTGCGCTGCACGTGTTCCCAAGTGGCGGTGGCGAGATCTCACTTGAAGCATGGAACGCAAGAGCGCTGTGGCGCGGCGCTTACGATGACATGGCGAACGGAATCCTGTTTTTTGCGCAGGACGTCTTTGGAAATCAATTCGGGATCGCCGGCAGAGAGATTATCTCGTTTGACGCAGAGACGGGTGAAGTCGAGGTTATCGCGAACTCGATCCAGAAGTGGGCAGAAGCGGTTCTTGCCGACTTCGAATATATGACGGGTTACCCGCTCGCTCACTCCTGGCAGAAAAAGAATGGCGGACTGCTAACACACGAGCGACTCGTCGCAAAGCAGCCCTTCGTCCTTGGTGGCGAGTTCGATGTTGAGAATCTGTACGCCATGGATGCCACCAATAGTATGCGTTTTCGGGGAGAGCTCGCGCTTCAGATTCGAGACCTGCCCGACGGTACATCGATTGAGTTGAAGGTCGTGCCGTAGCGATAGACCTCTCGTGCCGCGACGCCTGTCGAATATGCGTCGTGATCATCGTCGAGTTTTCAACCCAGCACACGTTCAGGGTTGTCCTGGTGGGGGGTCGCCTGCACCGCTCGGACTACCCGCGCAAACCGCGAGGTGTGTCTCGAGCTTGGGAGGAAGCGTTTAGCCGGCGTCTCAGTTTCTGTTGCTCCCGGGAAGGTTGCCGCAAGAGATGGACGCTACCTTCGGTGCGGTTCCTTAGTCGGCGGGTCTATATCGGGGCAGTCGTTCTGGTGGTCTGCAGTCGATGGATGACATGCCGTGAAACGGGCGTCCCTCAGGAGACTAGCTGACGATGGCGTCGGTCTTTCGAGGGCCCCTTTTTGACCACCCGGTTTTGGAAGGAACGCAAAATTCGTTTCATGCCTCCGGTGCCTCACCAGGATTTCGTGCGGAGTCTGTTAGATCGCTTCGACCAAGCACGCCCGGCGGCTCTGCTCCTTGCGCTGCGTTTTCTCAGTCCGGCGACGACATCATCATCGACGTTGGGGGTTGGATAGCCCGACGCACAAGATGCGGTCTGTTCGTTTTTAACCGGCTCGACTAGGACGTGAGGCGGTTCATTTCTTGAGCCTTTAGACCAAGGCCGAGACAAGGCCAGAAAAGAGGTGCGTCATTTCTAAACCCAGCACGACCGCTCGACAACGGTGGGCACGTTTTCGCTTTTCAATTGTCGGCCCTCTATCGGCTGCTCCACCGAAGCACGGTGAGCTCGCGGGAGCGATCCAAGAGCTGGCAAAAAAGACCTAGCAACATCCCACGACCCAGGAACGCCTTCGGTTTTCGGCTTCGACTTTGGAGCGATGGTTTTACCTCGCTCTGAGGCACCCCGATGACCCCTCCGGCGCCTTAGCTCGCAAGGTCCCCTCTCACACGGGAAAGCAATCTTCAGTCTCGGTTGCGGTGGAACAGGTTTTACGCAAGCAACACCAGAACCATCCGCGTTGGAGCTACCAACTTCATTACGACAACTTAGTAGCCCAGTCCGAAAAACAATCGGAGCTCTTGCCGTTACCGTCGTACACCACCGTGACACGCTTCATGAAGGAAAATGGCCTGTTCAAACAAAAGAGAAAGCGTAAGAGGCGTGGGCGTGTTGATGACGAATCTGAGTTTTTGCCGAGGGACCACCTAGGGACTCGCACGGCTCGGGATTGTCGCCTACAACACGCTTCCCTATAGCCCCAAGCAAAACGCGAAACAAGAATGCTTTTTGGGGGCAGATCGATTGACGAGGCCCAAGAGGTCCTTTCGTCCGTTTTCAATGAGCTCCGCATTCTTTCGAGCACCGACTTGGATGCCAGAAGCCTCCTTTGCGTGATTTTTGCCGGCGACGAGCGTCTACCAGGACGATTCAGAACCCCTGAACTCTTACCCTTGGGTAGCCGAATTCGTCGGAGGATTCGACTGGACTATGCTGATCGAGAGCAATTGACCTCTTGTCTCGATCATCTCATCGCTGAAGCCGGCAACTCGGCACTCATGACCACTGAGCTCAAGACAACACTCGCCGAGCATGCTGCGGGAAACTTTAGAGTCCTCATGAACATGGCCGACGAGATGCTCGGTATTGGCGCTGAGCGAGATCTCCCTCAGCTCGACGAAAGACTCTTCTTCGAAGTCTTTCAGCCACCAGCACCGAAGAAACGTGGTAGACAAAAAAAGAATACGGTCACCGCGTAACCCTCATATCCTACTTCCCCCTTTTCCAAAAAGAAAGTGAAACTCGGTCTTCGGGAGGCATCCGCCAACACAGAGACCTTGCATTCGTTCTCCGGCCGCCAGCGGTCTCCAGAAGACCGAGTCGACAAGCGCCTACAAGCCTACGACCCAACGAGGTCTACTTGCGCGCGTCAGCCGAACCCAATCCCGCGATCCCCAACCCCAAAAGACTTGCACAATGCACCATCAAACAACGTGCTCACACTCACCGAACGCACGATTGTAGACAAAGAAACGCTCGACCTCAGCTACCGTTATGACGAGGCCGGTCGCATTGACGAGGTTCACTATCCCGCCTCCCCAGACGGCGAGGCCTTTGCGGCTCAATACACCTACCACAACGGCATCCTCCGCTCGGTTTCGGAAGCCAGTTCAGGGTTTACATTCTGGACCCGCGTCCAAACCAACACGCTTGGCCAAACGACGCGCGCGTTTTTCGGCAACGGCGTCGAAACCAAACGCGCCTACGGAGCCCAGGGGCGAATTCACCGCATTCAAACCATTCTCCCCAGCGGCCCCACCGCCTTTGCCCAAAATCGCGCCTACAACTATGACCAACGAGACAACCTCATCGCACGCATCGATCACCGCCAGTCCATGACCGAGTCTTTCACCTACGACCCCATGAACCGTCTGGTGTATGCCGTCTTCAAGGAGGGCACCGACGCCCTCAATCCACCCAGACGAGTCCCTTCCGGCACAAACAACACGATTCAGAAGCTCCCGTGGCCTCTCCAAGAACACTCAAAAGATGAGCCACCCCTCCAAAGACAGGAGCCCCTCCACCCCCTACCGAACAGGCTCCCCCGCTCCACTGTCTTATCCACCACGTGGTTTCAACACCTTCGCAGCCGCGGAAGCTCACAGCCCCAGACTGATGAGCCCCTCCGCACCAATCTGAGCTCTCCCTTGAGTACGACGAAGCCGGAAACATCCAGTACCGGTCCGATGTTGGGACCTACGAATACCATCCTAAAACCCATGCCATACGCGCCATCCACCCCTGAACGGACCCCGCGTCGACTACCAATACGACGGCAACGGAAACACCCTACGCAGCCTCAAACATCAACTCGAATACACTCGGTTCAACAAGGTCCGAAAGGTCACCGCCCAAGAACAAACCGCTTCATTCGAATACGATGCCGCCTTTTCCAGAGTCAAAAAGCAAACCGACTCGGCAACCACCACCTACGGTTCGGTGAGCTGGGGTGAAAAGCGCCAGCGAATTGTGTAAGGAATACCGACTCAGGGGACTAGATGGCGAAGCTCGCAGACCTACTCATCGCAGCGCACGTCGATGTCTCGGGATCCCGGGCCAGCAATCGCTTCAAGTACCAGCGAAGCTGGACCATCTGCCGAATCATCGACCTCCACTTTGGCAGCCAAGACGACTACGCAGTGCTGTGCGACTACCACGAAGACGTGTTCGTCATTTCCCCTGTCAGCTCTCCTACGGCCGCCTGGTCGTACCAGATCAAGACCGACAAGACCGGGCGTTGGTCTCGCAAAAGGCTCACCGGCCAAAAAAAAGGCAAGAGCGGCCCCCTGCGATCCATCCTAGGGAAGATGTTCGCACAACGCGGGCACTTCAAGTCCAAGCTAAAGGAATGTTGCTTCGTCTCGAACGCACGCTACACACTCGAACTCGCGGACGGCACCAAAGGGCTGGAGCAAGACAAGATCACCGGGACAGACCTTAGCAAGACTGAACGAAGTGGGATCGCGCAAGCCCCGAAAAAGGAACTGAACCTCAAACGTGCGCCAACGATCGACGGTTCTCTTGTATTTGAGGTCTCCAGCATCCCGCTCGATGACCAGGACGACTTCGTTGTCGGACGGTTGGCAAAAGCCCTCGATGCAGCGTATCCGGACCGCAAATTTGCCGTCCCGTCGATGCACCGCGTGCTCTCTGACGGAATAACAAAATCCTCGACGAAAGAGGGGGTCTTCAAGACACTCGATGGGCTAGTAAAGGCCAAGGGGGTCATACGTAGTACCGTGCAGGCGTTACTCAATCGGGCGGGAGCGGTCGACGATCTCGACACGCTGTGGCTCGTCGTCCAAACCGAGCTAGGCTCTAACGGTTGCCCATTGCAACGGCGCAATCTTATTCGGACCGCTTGGCGACAATACGAGATTGAGCGCATGGATCCCACGAACGGTGCGGTACAAGAGCTGGGAGCACTCGCTCGGCCCGCATGCGCAGACGCCTCGAAGAAACACACCGATCTCCTTTCAATCCTAGGTGAGGCCGCATCCGAGATCCAGGCCCACAAGAGCGCCCGGGCTTTTGCAAAGGAGTACGTCGAAGCAGTAGTGCTGGTGGAGCTTTATGAAGGAAAAAACTCAGTTCAACCGACTTATACGAAGTCTCCGGAAGAAGACTCATGAAAAGATTCACATTAAAAGAGATGCTTCTCGTATCGCAGCCGGAGGAGGCAGGCAGGAAGCTGGCGTTTCACCCAGAGGTGACCGTGATACGCGGGGGAAACAGTAGAGGTAAGTCCTCTCTCCTCAAGAGCATCTTGGCATGTTTTGGGGCAGAGGCTCCGAAGATTCAGCAACGTTGGAAGAACGCTGATGTCCAACGCCTCATGAAGTTCGAGGTGGAAGGTGTCGGGTACTACGCGGTTTCAAGCCGAGGGGCTTACGGTCTCTTCGATGCCAACAAGAAAATGCTCCACGACTCGCTGAAAGTCACGGATGGATTCGGGCCTGCCCTCGCCAAGGTCTTGGACTTTCAGCTCCAGCTTCCAGATCGCAATAATGAGTCCGTCGTGCCTCCTCCTGCCTTCTTCTTCCTACCGTTTTACCTGGACCAAGATGCTGGATGGAAGGACACCTGGTGCTCTTTCAAAAAGCTCGGGCAGTTCCCAAACTTCAAGCCGACTCTCGCGAACTATCATACGGGGGTCCGCCCGAATGAGTACTACGAGAAGACTGCGCTAAAGAGAATCTACCAAAAGCAGCTGATCGAGCCGGAACGAAAGAAGGACTTCTTGGAGCGCACATCGGTGGAGTTCACCAGACGGCATTCAGAAGAACTCTTCGACATCAACGCAGAAGACTTCAAGGCCGAGATTGATCGGCTCGTCGGCAAGGTAAATGAACTCCGCAAGCAACAGAGCGACGTCCGAGATGAGCTACTAGTCCTTCAGGCCGAACGAAGCACGCTCAAACAGCAGCTTGCTCTCGCCGCCAGAATGAAGAAGGAGTTGAGCGCCGACTATCATTACGCACTCGACGACATGGATAGTGTCGAGATCGCCTGCCCCACCTGTGGACAGCATTACGACAACTCTCTTGCCGAGCAGTTCGGAATTGCCCAGGATGCGGATCGTTGCGACGAACTGGCTCTGGCAATTGTTTCTGACTTTCAAGCTACTGAGCAGAAGATTGAACGTGCCGAGCAGAGGATCCAGACTCTTCAAGCGAGGTCAGAAGACATTGAAGCACTGCTTCGGTCCAAGCGCGGTGCCATCGAGTTTGGTGATCTGCTCCGGAGCGAAGGCGCAAAACAAATGCGCAGCTTCATACATGAGGACATCGCAGAAGTGCTAAAGGTGATTGATGATCTCAAAGGAAAGGTCCTAGAATTAGAAGAACATTTGAAGAGCCTCAGTAATCCATCCAGAAGAAAGACCATTATCGACACTTATGAAAAGCACTTCAGGCGACACCTTAGCGGACTAGACGTTGATCCGCAAAACCTGGGGGAAGCCATCTTCAGCAAGCTCGCCCCTAGCATCTCGGAAAGTGGGAGCGCACTTCCGCGAGCAATACTCGCCTACCACTTCTCCATTCTCCTGCTTACCTTGGAGTTCGGTTCTGCCGCGTATGGACCCGTAGTAATCGACTCTCCAAAGCAACAAGAGCAAGACAAGGAAAATGAGAAGCGCATCCTAAAGTTCATCAAGGCCAACCGCCCAGCGGAAAGCCAACTCATCCTAGGGTCTGTGAGCACCTCTGGTATCGAGTTCGACGGGAAGCACATCGAACTCAAGGAGAAGTACAGCGCCCTGATCCCGGACGACTACGAGGAGTGTCGCTCGGCAATCATGCCGTTCGTTTCGAGCATGGTTCGAGTAGAGTCCTAAAGAGATTTCAGCAGGGAGTAAATGTCCGACGTGGCCCATCCTGACATGAATGGTTGCCTTTGCTTTGAGGCCTTCCATGGCAACAGAAAATTTTTGGGCCGAGGCCCAGACCCTCCGAAAAGAGATCAAAAGTTCAAGAAATGGCTACCGCTGCGGGCGATATATCTCTCAATCGCTCCGGGCGCGTAGCCTTTCAATCGTTCGCGAAATGTCCGCCGCGGGTATTTCTTTGTCGCGGATTGCAGAAGTCCCTCGGCTTGGCGCAAAACACGCGAAGAAGAGGCGGCGGATCTCAGCTGGCTTCTCCGGACTCATGCTGCGCCTCGATCAACAAGGGGGTGCACGTGTGCGCCGAAGTTGGGCCCAGCGCTTTGTCCGAAGCTCCGAAATGAATCCGTACCGAAGAAACTGAGTACGTTTGCCGCAAAAGCGACACCGAAGAATCGTATCCGTCCCGTGAAGCAGTGTTTTCCGTGATGTCGAGGTGTGATGTTCTTGTCGGATGGTTAATCGAATCCAGGACAGCATCGAGAAACGGCGAGTGGTCAAAGAATGGGACGAGAGTGGGTTGAGCGCCTCTGCGTTCGCGATGTCACGTGGACTTCATCCGACGACCCTGAGCTCGTGGGGTCGTGCAATCCGTGGCCCGGTTGGGCATCGGTGCCGAAAGCGACCGGCGCCCCGAGAGGTGAAGGTCGTGGAGGTGGCGAATGAGAAAACGAGTGATGGTGATGTTCGTGTGGAAGTGGAGCTGGGAAACGGTCGTCGAATCATCGTTTCTGGCGAGGTGACGACGGATACGCTCATAGAGCTCGTGGCTGCAATCGACGCGGGGGTGGAGCAGTGATTCCGTCCAATGCTCGAATCTTTGTCGCCACGAAGACGGTCGACTTTCGCGGTTCATTCGATCGCCTGGGGGGTATCATCCGGGAGCGCTTGAACGATGACCCTCGTTCGGGTGCTTTTTTCGTTTTCTTCAATCGTGGTGGTAACAGGATCAAGATCTTGTTCTTCGATCAAACGGGGGACTGCATCTTCTACAAGCGTTTGGACGCGTGTACTTACCGCGGCATCATCGATCTGGATCCGGCAAAAGAACGCGTCCAGATAGATGGAGAACAGCTTCGCGCGTTACTCGTGGGAATCCCAAAACGGAGACGCGGGCAAAAAATTCATTGATGGGAATGTAACCGGGTCGGCGGTGGTTTAGGAAGTGAGCGTGCGCTCGCCCCGGGATGAACAGGAGCTGAAGCCAGCTCCCCTTGCCGTTGACAAAGAGCTCGTCGAGCTCAAAAATAAGCTCGCAGCCGTCGAACGTTCTCGGGCCCGTTTTGCGGAGCGGGCGCAGAGGCTCAAATCAGAACTTGACGGGGCCCGGGCTCAGGTGGCCTGGTTTTTCCGGCAACTGTTTGGTCAGAAGTCCGAACACATTTCGGCAGCGGACTTGGAGGCGGCATTTCTGCGCTACCTCGCGGAGCAAGAGTCGAAGGCTCACGGTCAAGCCGTGGTCGATGAAGAACCGGTCGAGGTCGAGCTGGCGAGCGTTCAGCTCCTGATGGAGTTTGGTGCGCCTTTGGCATCCAAAGAGCAGGAGACGGAGACGGAGACGCGAACCGAAACGAACCAGGTTGTCGAGGCCTCCGAAGACGCATTCGCTGGGAACGCTGATGCACCATCTGACCCACCTCCTCCACCAAAGAAGAAGGGGCATGGTCGCAAACGCATTCCGCCGACGCTTCGCGAGGAAACCATCATCATCGAGCCGGATACGATCCCCGAAGGTGCTCGCCAAATCGGCGCCGAGGTCAGCTATCGAGTTGGAATGCGAAGACCAGAGCTTATCCGATTTTCCATTGTTCGTCCCAAGTACGAGGTCGACAGTGATGAGAATGCGGTATCAAAAATCGTCGTCGCAGAGCCTCCGTATGAAATGATCCCCCGCGGCTTGTTTGCCCCAAGCGGACTCGCCCACATCATTGCGAATCGGCACGACCGCAGCGTACCCTACAACCGGATGGAACGATTTTTTGCCGAATCCGGGTATCGGATTCCAGTCAGTACGCTGTCTGGCGTGGCCATTCGCGCCGCACCTCTGGCGAACGATCTTGTTGGGGCGATAAAGGCCTACGCGCAAGATGTCGCTCCGTACCTAGCAATCGATGCGACCGGCGTCCTCCTACAGCAACCGAAACGGTGCCTCCGAGGTCACGTGTGGATGCGCTACATCGAGGATGTCTGCGTCCTTGTGAGCTTCACCAAGAGGCACGACTCCCAAAGCGCTTCTGACCAGCTCGATGGCTGGAATTGTCCAACACTCGCCGACGGTGCTCAAGTCTACGATGCAAAACATCGTCAGACGAAGAATGAGCGGGCGGGGTGTTGGTCGCACGCCAGAAGAAAGCTTGTGTATGCAGCACCGACGGATGGACGGGCGCTCGTCGGTGTCCGATGGATCAATCAACTGTTCGCAATCGAGCGTGAAACCGACGATGCCTCACCAGAAAACCGGATGGCTTCCAGAACCAAACGCTCCACACCGGTCGTCGAACAGCTCTTCAGGTGGCGAGACGACTTACTGGCCAACGGAAATCTCGGTCGAAGCATGCTCGCCGGCGCGCTTCGTTACCTCCGGAATCAGGAGCTCAGACTGAAACTCTTCCTCGACAACGGTGAGATTCCTATCCATAACAACGCCACCGAGCTCCAAGCCAGACATCTTGCGATAGGAAGGAAAAATTGGCTCTTTTTTGGCTCCGAAGATGGCGCCGAAGCGGGATGCACATGGCTGTCGCTCGTATTATCCGCACGGATGCACGGACTCGATGTCGAGCAATACCTCCGCGATCTTTTCCGTGTGCTCCCCCTATGGCCAAGTCGCCGCGTCCTTGAGCTTGCCCCTCACTGCTGGAAATCCACCCGCGCTCGCCTCGACACAATCGAGATGAGCCGAGAGCTCGGTCGACTCACGATCCCACCCCCACTCGCCTCATGACCCGGCCCCCTATCCGACACAGACGAAACGGGCCCAGTTGTAAACACCGGTTCACGGGATGGTTACAAGAATCTCGTCTGCATTTTGCCTCCGAGGCCGACGTGCATCGCCGGTACAAGAGGCTTTTAGGGGGGACGCCAGTTTTTTCGGACCCTGATGCGTCACTTTTTGCCGGTAGCGCCGCTCCCGGTCCGCATGATCCGGTCGGCCCTCAGGGCTTGTCTGGTATCGGCGACCGGCCTCCCGGACGCTGCGCCGGCGCCCCCGCTGTTTGCACTCCCCGCTGCAATACCGCTGCCCCCGGTCGCACGAAGAGCACACCGAAAATGTCTGCCCACACGCCGGCCAAGCACAGTGCACAACCCAATGAGATTCCACGCCAAAAAGTGGGCGTAGAAATCTGGACGGCGACCCGCGGCTGTGCCATCAAGAACCATCTTCCAGATCGGAAGAGGTTTCATAGCGTGAGTCCGGATTTTGGCCTGGTAACCTTGGCCGGGCTCCCGCTGCTTTCTTTGCCCAGCCCCAGACCGCGCGAACCGCGACCTTCAGCCACTTTCTGGTCAAACACCAATATCCGGGCCAGAAATCCGCAGTCTCAGGCGACCATCGACACACCTGGTCACCCAAAAAGAGATCGCGTTCTTGCGGGAATTTTGCCTAGACGCTGGCTTTGGCCTAAACTCTGTGACGACTGTGGGGAAGAGTAGTAAGACTCCAAAAGGGGAGTCCGAAACGAGGAAAGAAGTATCCAAAACTCCACGTAAATTCCGTGCGCACCGCCTTGTCATCGATAGCCTGCGATTTGGGAACATGGCGATCTATGCTTCACATCAAAACCTGGGAACCTTTACGGGCAGCGTTCACGATCTGTCAGCCTATGGACTCGCAGTGGCTCTTCCCATTTCAGATGAACATCAGTCTTTCATCTTCGTTGGAGACAAACTAGACGAACTGTCTGTTTCTTATGAAGGGACTACTCTGTTTCGTGGTTCGGCAACCATCCGTCGAATTGATGCCCAACCCAACGCAATCGTCCTTGGGATCGAAGTTGAATCCGGACTTCTTGATCTAGCAGCAGTCTACAGAAAAGGCGGTCAGAAGAGCTTCCTGGAACGCTTCGTCAGTGCTATTTCAATTGACAATGATATTCCTGACAAAGAATTCAAAGCCTGGGTCGCGGATCTGCGAAGCTTTTTAATTCGCACTCGCGAATTCCTTGACAAAGAAGAGGCGGCACTCGCGAAGGAGGATAAATACTCACGTGCTGAAGCCTATCGAACATATATCGAAGCTGCCGCCCCCTATGTAGTTCAACGGATGGATCAGGCCTCTCGAGAGCTGCAAAACCTCGTGCAGAATTATGACGAACGCCAGCATGCAATCAGTCAACGGCTGTTTCAAGACCAAGCCTATTCATTGTTGGCCCACTCGCCATTCCTGCGGCGTGCTGCGGAGAAACCACTTGGCTATGCCGGAGACTACGAGATGATGAACATGTTGTATCGTGATCACGCTGAAGGCAACACCTTGTTTGGCAAAATACTCAACATCTATTTCGCGAGAGTGCCCGCAGCGCAAGCCAACATAAATCGAATATCCTTCCTTGTTGACGAAATGCGCAACTTTGCGGATGCGCAAGACAGCCCGAAATTGCGCCTCGCTAGCGTTGGTTGCGGTCCCAGCCGCGAAATACACCAGCTCTTGCACAACAACCCAGAAATTGCGCCACGGCTAAACATAACGCTCGTCGACCAGGAGGAACGTGCCATCACTTATTGTGAACGGGTCCTTGGTCCGTTGGCGTTGCGTGTAGGCACTCGTGTATCTTTCGTGCGAGAAAGCGTACGAAGCCTTCTTGGAAAGCGAAGGCTTTCTAGCACACTCGGCCGACATGACTACATATGTAGCGCCGGATTATTTGACTACCTGAGTGACCGCGGATTTTCTATGCTCTTAAAGAGCCTATACGATGCGGTATCACCTGGCGGGATTCTCCAAATCGGCAACGTTTCCTCGGAGAACCCCTCACGTTGGATCATGGAGTACTACGCCAACTGGGTTCTCAATCATCGTTCCAAGGACCAATTGCTCAGTTTCGCGACCAGCTTGGAACCCACCCCAAAATCCGTTGAAGTTAAGTCAGAAGGCACCGAGCTGAATCTCTTTCTTACGATTCGAAGATGACCTCCTCGGAGCCCAAAGCGCAGTCGTTCAGCGAACACCTCCGGCAAACGAACTTCGTGGGCGCGCGCCTAAGGTGCCTGCTGGTAGCCTTCTTGATGCCCGCGGGAGTTGTCCTAGACTACGTGACCCACCAACAGCAATGGGTCGAATTTCTGTTCTTGCGCTTCGGGGCAGCAGGAGTGTCACTCCTTGGGCTAGGTCTCAGCTACGCCTCTTCCGGAAAGAAGCACCCCGTTCTCGTTGGCGCCATACCGGCGGTAGCTGCCGCCGTTTCTGTCCAGCTAATGACCCTACGGCTTGGTGGATTCTCATCACCATATTATGCCGGATTGAATTCGATTGTTCTCGGGATCAGTATTGTCTACACTTGGCATTGGACGTACCGCAGCTGCGTTTTGGGCCGTCGTAGTTGGACGATGGCTTGCTCTGGGGTTTTGCTTTTACACCAGATGCCTCGCCTTTTGACGTTACTATCTTTTTTAAGGCGACCGTCTTTTCCTATTCACTGACGGCGTCACCGAACAAGACAACGACAAAAACGAGCGCTTTGGCATCAAACGACTCCTCGACTCGAGTAAATTCACGCCGATGCCAACCCGCTACCACAATAATTTCTCTCGCGACTCGACACTTTTCGGTCAACATCCCCATGCCCGATGACCCCACGCTCTTAGACCTCAAATACCCCCCAGTAGGACAACACCACACCAAGAGCGCAACTCAAACCACGACAAGACCGCGACCACATCTTTGACGCTGCCCCGCTCTTGATCAGGACTCGCCAAAATCCGTCCTATTCCCAGCCATCTCCAAGGCCCAGGCGAGTTCGCAGCCCCGTCAGACGCCACCAAACCCCCTTGCCTCATGCAAGTATGGCAGATCACTGCCCTTTAGGAACAATGCGAAATCAGCGCAATACTGAGCTAGGCCAACGGCGTCAACCAACGCAGATTTGGTATATATTGTCTCATCGATCCTTCAATTTCTAGACATATTGAGCTCATGAACGCATATTCTACATCATGGCTGCTCGCCAGACGGCTTCGCGAACGAGGCAACCCCAGAGGAAATTCCTGGTCCCCCCCTGCTAACGATAGAGCCAACCTAGTCAGAATACACGAATCAGTAGTCATGAGGTTGTCTTGCTCCATAGCTTTGCGTCGGCCCTATCCCAATGTGGCTCGACAGGAACAACCGTGAGCCAACGCAACTTCAGCCCCGAACACCGAGATCGCCATCGGAATCCGGGCGGCACTCAAGTGTCGGTCGTTCTCTACGCAAATCAAGAAGACTTCGAGGACCTCCAGTTCTCGCTTGCTCAGAAGTATGGCGCTTATCGTGCAGCCGACCGGAAGGATTTGTTTCACGCTCTCAAAAAATACTCACCAAGGGTGATACTACTAAGCGAAGAAAAGTGCGATCTGCGATTCTTAGAAGAGCTGCGGCGAGCCTCGAGCACCTCTCAGGTCCTGTTCCTTAGGGCCGAAAAAACATCTCGACTGCTGGCTGATCTTGCGGAGCGTGGGCACGAATTCTTCTCCATAGAGTCCTCAGCCCCAAGCGAACAAATCGTAGAAAAAATTGAAGAACTCTGTCACCCCAGAAGACGCCGCCGAGTGCACACGCACCATCTCATGACGGTGCGGTACAGGGACAATAGTCGATGGGTGGAGCACGATTGCTCACTCAACAACGTGTCAAATTCGGGCGCGGGGTTCACAATCAAAGTACGAGATTCGCAACCGGCATTGGTGCCGGGAGATCGAGTGCATGACTTCGAACTGATCAACGAAGGGGAAACCGTTCTACGAATCGATTCTGCAACAGTTACGCGAGTACTTGTACTCGAAGGCGCTGTCATTGGTTCTAGGACCCACAGCACCAGTTGCCAATACGAAATCGGTGTCGCTTTCGCGGAAAAGTTGAAGCACTCCACAATACAGACAGAACGACTAATCTGTGATGCACCCCATGTTGATGGGCTACTGCGACAGGCATCAAGAAACGATCGTATCTCGCTAAGCACTCCGTTTTTGCCTACGGATTCGATGAACCGCCTAACGAGAAGATCACAGTTGGACGAAGCGTCCGGATCAATGCTGACGGACTTCGATTCTAGTCAAGCTACCGGGACCGTTCTTCAGGGCCAATTTGAACTCGGTGGATGGGTCTACGTTTTTCTAACCTCCGTCCTTGAGTGCCTCACGCGGGGGGAGCTATCGGACGGAGATCCCTATCGCCTGCGCTTAGCAATTCCGAAAGTAATAAAAGGTGTTCGAAATAGAACGGTAGCAAGGTTCTCAGTTCCGCGCGCCTGGGACATCACCGCTAGATTCCGTCTACCATTTTCCGATGAAAGTGAATTTGTCCACCGACGCGTACTAGATGTTTCTGCCTTCGGAGTTTCTTTCGCTCTAGAAAACCCAAGCGATATTCTACCGGTTGGGACACACCTCGCTCACATCACGATCTGCAACCTCGACAATGTGTCTTTCACGTTCAACGGAATTGTAAAGCACATAGAAGACGACATACTTGATGGCAAAAACTTCCTAAGATGCGGCGTATCCTTCGAACAGTTCGACGAATCCGATCGGCTCCAATTGATTGATCACATTCTCAAAAAGAGATCTCCGCTCATCGACCCTACGTCGGTGCTCTTATTTGATGAACTCTGGTCTTTTTTCCAAGACTCAGGGTTCCTTTACCCAAAGAAGAAAGAAACGCTAGCCCCCGTTGCCAAGGAGATAAGGCACAGTGTATCCACGCTGCTGAATAGCCCAAACTCGTTGTTCAAGACCCTTGTTGTCCGCAAACGAGACCATATCGATGCTCATCTGTCGCTTCTGCGTGTATATAGTTCAACTTGGATTTGCCAACATATGGCTGCTGCTCGCTCAAACAAACTTAGCCTTTTCTCAGCACGGGACGTAAACTTGAGCGGAATCGATTTCTTAAATCTAGTGGAAGTTCAATGGCTCAAAGCATATTTCAGACCCAGCAATTCATGGGCTGATCGAGTCTTCGGCAGCTTCGCGCGCATCGCGGGCAGGTCAAGTCTTTCGTCGTACCGAGAGCTTGAGTACCTGTCGTGCAATCTCTCTGCAGAATCAAAACACACGAATCACCCAAATGGCATTACGGTCCGGGGTTTTCAGTCTGCCGACCAAACTCTTGTTGAATCCTATTTTCTGCATTCTGGACTGACGACAGAGCTATACTCGGATGACCTCAGAGACGACAAACTGCGTCTTGATGATCTGTCGGCGATGTACAGCCAACTCGGCCTCACTCGGCGACGTGAGATTTTGGTCGTAGAGCAAAACGGACACCCATCTGGGTTTGCATTGCTTGAAATATCATCCTTCGGACTAAATTTGAGCGAACTCACTAACCAAGTTACATTTCATGTTTGGAACAAGAATCCGGATGTGTTCCAAGCAATCGCGACTGCTGTAAGACAGCGATACGCGAGCCTGGGCTACCAGAAAGTCATCGCGTTGTGCAAACGCGATGACTTGGCGATGTTGCAAACAGCCGGGTTCACACGAGAACGAACATACGCCTGTTGGACCTTCCATCAATCGCTGCTCGCGGATTACCGCAATCACATCACCCGACTCTTGGGGCGTCGCAGGAGCTAACGTGTCGTCATATCTTATGGATTCACAGCTCGAGGGGCTTCGCCTCGAGAAAAAGACTGTCGAGGAAGAATCCTTCACCCAGCTCCAATTGTCAGGCCTGAGGAACGACATGACAGCCTTGGATGTTGGCTGTGGCACCGGGGCTGTATCAAGAGTCATGTGCCGAATTGTGGGTGCATCCGGTAGCGTAACTGCTGTTGATATCTCCAAAGATCGTATCGAAATGGGTCTCGAACTGGCACAGGAGGCGGGGCTCACAAATCTCCGCTTCCAAAATGGGGATGTATACGATCTACCATTTTCTGATTCGAGTTTTGACTTTGTATGGTGTCGGTTCGTTCTCGAGTACTTGAATGCCCCCCTTCAAGCGGCATCAGAATTGGTTCGTGTAGCGAAACCCGGTAGCAAAGTGGTTCTTGGAGATTTAGACGGGAATGGGGTCTTTCACTATCCGAAATCGGATCGGCTCGAGCTCCCGCTGCGCAAATTCCTGCGCGCGCTGGACGGTCGCTTCGATCCCTACATGGGCCGTAAGTTATACGCGATTTCACGACAGGCCGGCCTCGAGGACATCGACGTACACAGTAGTACATACCGCGTGTTCGCGGGACGCGCATCCGATCGGGACATAGAAAATTGGGAAACGAAGTTTATCGAGCTACAATCAGCCGGCGAGGCCGCCCTCGGCGGACGAAAGCCGTACCAGAGCTTTGTAAGAGAATACATTGGGCACTTGAAAGACCCTGATACTTTCACGTATAGCGTGCTTTTTTTGGTTCAGGGGCGCAAACCATGCAATCCACCCGAGACCTAGAGCGTTCCGCACATGCTGCCGAAATCGCCTGTCGGGCCATGAACTCGCTTTTGGTCTACTTTGAGAAAACCCAAGGAAGAAAGAAACTACAAGAATCCATTGATGAAACGGTCGGGCAGTTCAATGTAGACCTTGCCTATCTACAAAACGAGCACAATTGGATCTCGTTTGCCATTGGTCAACGGATCCTTGATGCCCTAACCCGCGCCGCCGGCAATGAGAATTTTCCGCGCGAGGCTGGCCGTATTACCGCCTCCCGCGAGGTTCTTGGCATCGTCTATCCACTCTTGCGCGCATGCGGCAGCCCCCGCCTTTGCTACAAGGTCCTGGTGGAGTCTTCTGAGCAGTACAATCGGGTCGGAACGTATAGAGCAATTGAGCTAACCCGTAATCGCCTACTCCTGGCCTACAAATCGGAGGTCCGTGAGCCAAACCTTGGCTTTTCCGAATACCGTATGGGTCAATTCGAGTCGTTTCCAACAATCTGGGGGCTTCCCCCTGCGCGGGCACGCAAAATTTCTTGTCAAGTTCAAGGAGCAGATGAATCTGTCTATGAACTACAGTGGCTGAACCCGGCGAGCCACGTAAAAACATTGCTGACCGGCCTAATCTCGGGCTTGTTGTTCATCGGCGCCGCCACCGTAATCGGTCGGAACGACCTGTTGCTACCGATGTTCTTAGGGGGTGCTGTGGCGGGCTCATTGCTGCAAAGACTCTATGACCAAAGACAACGGATAGCGGATCGAGACGCAATGCTAGAAGAACAAGGACGTGGCTTGCTTGAAACAATGGCTGAGCTACAAATTCGCTTTCTTGAAGTCGAAGGTCTCAACAGCAAGTTGGGCGTGGCCAACGAAAAGCTGCAACGAATGGACCAGATCAAGCGAGATTTCTTAGCAAACGTTTCGCACGAGCTCCGAACACCACTGACTCTTTCTATCGGCCCAATAGAAAGCCTGTTGACTCTAGCCCCTGACAAAAACTGGAGTACGCAATTATCGATTGTTCTCAAAAACCAACGACGGCTTCTCGGCCTAATCAACGATCTCCTAGATTTCTCTAAGATGGACGCAGGTGAAGTTTCTACCCGGTTCTCCTGTGTTGACCTGGTAGATCACCTAGGTTCCCTATTGGATTCCGTGCGGGCGGCGACGGAGGCGCGGGGGATTTCTTTTGGAATCGATGTTCCGGGTGAGCCGGTTTACGTGTACGTGGATCGAGACAAGTTTGATAAGGTGGTCATGAACTTGCTGTCTAATGCGTTCAAATTTACGGGGGACGGGGGGCGTATTGATGTTGAATTGACAGCAAACAGCACAAGGGCCTTGTTGAAGGTGAGTGATTCTGGGATAGGGATTCCGGGGGACAAACTGGACTCGATTTTTGATCGTTTTTCGCAGGTCGATGCTTCCGCGACCCGCAAATATGCAGGCACGGGAATCGGGTTGGCGATGGTACAGGAGTATGTGCATCTTCATGGAGGCGAGATTCACGTCGAAAGCGAAGTCGGGCAGGGCTCGGTCTTTACCGTCGACCTTCCGCTGGGGAGATCGCATCTGGATAGCCAAGATATTGGTGCCCCGGTGGCGGCGAATGGGGAAAGGAACCAGCTGAGCCTAGATATCGACGATGTCGAGGACGAGGATGATGTTCCGGCGGAGCTAGGGGAATCCGAGGCTCGAACTGCTCAGACATTCAGCACTGCAGCCGCGTCACGAATCCAGGCGTCCATGAGCGAATTGCACGCGCGGCCCCGGGTTTTGGTGGTGGACGACACCAAAGATATGCGGACGTACATCAAGAGCATTCTTGTGGATAGCTATGAGGTGTTTACGGCGAAGGATGGGGAGATGGGGTTTGAGCGGGCGAAGGCGCTGCAGCCGGATTTGATTGTCTCCGATGTGATGATGCCGAAGCTCAGCGGAGATGAGTTGTGTAAGAAGATCAAGAGTGAGCCGGGGATGTTTTCTCGCACGCCGGTGATTCTGGTGACGGCGAGGGCGGATGAGAAGACGAAGTTGGTGGGGCTGGATTGTGGGGCGGATGATTACTTGTTTAAGCCGTTTAATGCGGAGGAGCTTCGGTTGCGGGTGCGCAATATGGTGGAGAAGCGCAGGCAGGACTTAGCGCTGTTTATGGCGCATGAGCGGATGGATGCGGACCTGCGGTCAGCGGGGAAGTTTCAGAAGACGTTGTTGCCGGAGTCGCCGAAGTTACCTTGGGTGAAGTTTGCTTCGGTGTTTCAGCCGATGGATGTTGCGGGTGGGGATTTTTATGATTTTTGGTTGAAATCAGAGGATCAGATTCGAGTTTTTTTTGGGGATGTGGTGGGGCATGGGGTTCAGGGGGCCCTGAGGGCATCGGTGATCAAGCAGGAGTATGAGCATTTTAAGGAGCAGTTGGCGTCGCCGGCGGAGGTGTTGAATGGGCTGCATGACCGCCTTGTTGAGCATTACCCGCACATTCTTTCTTCTGGATTAACATGGGGATGCGACCTGTGCTGCGATGCCATTTGTGCGGATATTACCCGCTCGGCGGGCGGTGATACCCTCGTGAAAATGTCGACCAGCAGTCTGGTTCGTCCGGTATATGTCCGAAATGGCCAGGTTCATGAAGTGCCGATGGTTGCCATGACGTTGGGGCGGCTGGCGTTTGCGACCTATGAGGAGCTAGAATTTACGCTCAAGGCTGGGGACCGCCTTTACTTTTATACCGACGGGCTTACAGAACAGGTAAACTCGGATGACGTCATGTTTGGACCGAAACGCATGCAGGAAATTTTGGAAGCCACCCACGGCCACAAGCCGCTCGAAGAGGGTCTCGACACGTTGCTGGAAGCGTGGAATGCATTTCGGGGCGAGACACCGATTCTGGATGACCTCACCTTGGTTGCGCTGGAGAGCACACATGAAACCAAATGACTATTCGGGCTACGGCCTTCGAGTGAGAATCGAACCGCAAGAAGGCGGGTCGCGCATGGTGTGGTCGGGGCAAAGCACCTGGCTCGCGGAAGAGGACAAAGAAGCAGCGCTGATTACTTTTTTGGCCGAATTTCAAGGTGAAGTTGACCCCTCGCAGGTGGTCGAAATTCACATCCAGGATCTTCGTAAATCAAACTCGAGCACCATTGGTCTGGTGGCCAATGTGGCTGGGCCCCTTCTTCAAAAAGGGATTCGGCTGAAGTTGGTGTATGACGACGAGCTTCACTTCCAACGCGAACTGATTGAAGGAATGAAGCGCGTCCTCGAGAGATACCCAGACTTTGGGCCTCGATACGAAATCTCTACTGCGAAAGGGCAGGAGCCATCCCATGTTAAGTGAAAAAGGAATTTTCTTCAGGACTGAGTTTCATAACTTTGCGCCCAAGTGGATTGAGCTGGACTACATCAAGAGCTCTACGATGAGCACGCTGCGCAACTGGGTCAAAGGGATCGCGTTTTTCGAAGCCGTTGACCTTGTCTTTCAAGAACTTCTTGAAAACTTGATGCGGTATGCAGACTGGAACCCGAAGACCAGCCCCAGACTTGAGGTTTCGTGTACCGAAGGTCCGACGGTTCAGATTGTTACGGTCAACATACCGCTCGAAGGGTCCGGCGATCTTCAGCGACTGGAGCGCAAGGTGGCACAGCTTCAGAACGAGGCCGACTCATCCGCAGCGCACACCGATGCGCTTGAAGAGAAGATGTTTCGCAAGAAGCCCGAAGAGTCTGCTGAGTTGGGGCTCATTCGGATCGTACGAGAAGCAGGGGGCACACTCGAAACCGAGATCACGGACTCCAACATCGTACGGGTTCAAGTCACCGTATCGATCGCGAGCATCCTCGACGCTGCCCGCAAACGCGTGCTTCCGAAAAGGTAGGCAGAACAAACCTTGGTCAAGAGTCCGTTCATTGTGAACAACGATCTGCGCCCTGAGGGCATGGTGGGTGAGTTTATTCTCAAGCGCAGAATCGGGGTTGGCGGTGCGGGCGAAGTCTGGAGCGCGAGAAGCATCGGAAGAATGGGCCATGAGCCCATCGCGCTCAAGTTCTTGCTTCCGGATATCAAAGAAGACTCCGAGAACTACGCCGCGTTTTTTGACGAAGTACGCGTGGCGAGAAAGCTTGTTCACGAGAACATCGTACGCGTCCACGATCTGCATGAGCTGGGTCGCCACATCGTGCTCTCTATGGAGCTGGTGGAAGGGGTGAGCCTGCAGAGGCTCTTGGTGCACTCGAGGAAAAACCAAGAAGCGATCCCAGTGCCCTATTGCATGCTCATCTCGTTGGATATTTCCCGGGGCTTGCGATACGCGCACTCCAAGTGCAAAGCAAATGGTGGGCACCTAGAAATCGTTCACCGGGATATCTCGCCGCACAACGTGATGGTGACCGAAAACGGTATTTCCAAGATCACGGACTTTGGCATTGCGGTCTTTGAGGGGCGGTTTACCGAGACCCAAAGCGGATGCGTCAAAGGAAAGTTCGGCTACATGGCGCCAGAACAATACCATTTTGGCGAAGCGACGCTTAAGACCGACGTATTCTGCGCCGGGATTGTTTTTTGGGAGCTGTTTGCCAACCGAAAGCTCTTCGAGCGGTCTACCCAACATCATCTGCAGAGCATCTTTGCGCAGGGCATCCCGCCGGTGGGGCAGCTGCGCCCAACCGTTCCGTCGCCGGTCGAAGCCGTGATCTCCCAGATGCTGGCGATCCGTTCGGAGTCACGGCTTGAAAGTATGGCCAAAGTCGAAGAAGTCTTGGCGCACACCATCGGTGCAGACGAAGAAAAGCTCCGTGATGAACTGACTTCGTGGCTCAAGACGACCCACGTCAACGCCCGCAGGCAAACCTTGCCCAGACCGGACCTTCGAAATACGGCGCCGGAGCCCACCAAAAAGATGGATATGATGGCCGAGCAGACCGCGAGCGCGGTGCGTGATACCACAAGCACAGAAATCATCGCCACACCCCCTGACGCCCGCACCCACAAGGACGACAGGGAGTCTGGCTAGCGACGGCCTATTCGAATCCGACGCGGAACATCTTGTCGTAAAAACTGTTCTGCTGTTGGCGGTACGTTTGCCCAGACCCGGTCGAGCCTGGGAGATACAACCTCTCTTCACCATTGAATTCGTAAAAGTCCCCCCCAAGAAACTTGATGCGAGCCAGGTTCTTCAGTCTGGGAAGTTGGGATACCTTGGCCCCCACCTGAACAACGTACGCGCCGATCCCGCCGACCCGAGTCCCCACCTTGAGGAGCGAAAGGAGGCTCAATCCGGCGCCTGCGCCCGTCTCCAGGCTGGGGTCTTCGGCAAACTTATAGGCGTCTACCGCAGTCCCCACCAACCCGGTGTTGTCGAGCTTGGAGGCCGCACCCAGGGCGAGGTCCACCTTCTTCTCTTCCGGTGTGGGTCCTCCCTTAGATCCGGTCTTGTTGTAGCGGTTGATGGAAACCGCAATGCCAAACGCCCGAGCTGGATCCTTTCCCCCGGCAGCAGAGACGACGCCCGCCGTCACCAGACCGCCAGCGGTGGCTTCAGACCAGGAAAACTTTGATGGATCTAGCCCCAGGGTGGTCTGGCCCGCACCGACCGCTGAATCGAACCCCGAGGCCACAACGCCCGCCAGCGCGTCATACTTGTTGAATTTTCCGGTTTCGAGCGCACCCACAGCGCCACGCACCGCTCCATGGGACACGGCTCTCCCCAATTCGACAACGAGCTTCCCGCCCAAGGTCGCCCCCTTGGCCATGGCATCAAACGCGCGTCCAACGCCATTGGTCAGTCCGTTGGTGATCTGACCAATCACCAGTCCCCGAAGCGCGCCTTGCCAGTCGCCGGCCACGACCTGCCGCACAAAACTGAAAGCAGACCAAGCCTTGACCACCACACCAACCACATGGCTCAAGAACGCGTACGCTTTGACCGCAACCGCTGCAACCTTGACCGCAACCGCCACAATGGCCGGGATAAAGAAGAAATGACCGGTGGGATCTGTCAGGCTCAGCGGTTGGTTCAAAACATAGCTGTAGCGATTGTAGTTCTGAAGATTCGTGGGCGACTGGACGTAGTTGTCCGGTGACAAGAACCGCCCGATGGCTGGATCATACACCCGCGCGTTCATCTGAATGAGGCCTACGTCGGTCAACATCTCGTGACCGGTGAACCCCCGGTCTGCAAAGGGCCCTTCACCCTCATCCGACAAAAGCGGGGCCCAGTCGGGGTCTTGGCTGAGGGTCCGCAGGCGCCCCCACACATCATACTGAAGTCGCTGCAAGACCTCGCCCTGCTCGCCGGTGGTACTGACGACAGAACCCAAATGGTCGTGATGAAAATAGCGGAGTTTTGCAGAGGCCTCCTTCAAATCGGTTCTCATCAAAGCAACCGGACCAGCGGGCCCCATGGCAAAAACCGTCGCGTGGAGCAAACGGCCCTCTTCGTCTTGCTCGACCTCCAAAGTCGGTGCTGCATACACTTTCACGCGCGCACCGTCGGCCGACGTCACGACCTGCCGCGCTCGATGCTCATCGGCATCATAGGTCAAATCGATGCGTACTTCTCCTGCCTCGATGCTTGCAAGAGAACAGATAGACCCCCCTGCCCCGGCTTGCGTCCTAAAACCTGAGAAACCAAGCTCAAGTCATCATACTTGTGATGTATCGACCCGAAGTCCACCGCCGTGGGCCGGCTTTGAGAGTAGATCTCCACCGACGGCCGCCCCCACTCATCGTACTGAATGGTCCTCTTGAACTCGTAACCGGACACAATCCGCCCCAAGCTGTCGTATACCGGCGGTCCATCAAGAGCGCCCAACTGTAAGCGCTCGCCCGCCGGACGAACCCAATCGTCATAGAAGTGAAGTCGGCGCACACCTTCCTCGGTCGTCGACCGCGTAAGCGTCCCCAGTTTGCCTTCGTCGTACACAAAAGAGCTGTGCTTCGCCGCATCGTCATCAAAATCAAAGGCGCCCAATCCGGCAGTGCTCACCAGCCAAGCTTGAAACTTCCCCCCACCGCGGGTTCGGGCCACCTGGCGGTCCAAAAGATCGTATTCGATGCGAGTCGCCTCCCCAATGCCGATAGATCCGGCGAGATTGTCACGGCGAGAGACCGTAAGAACCCGGCGACCAAGACGATCGTACCGAAAACTCTTGTGGCCCGCGTTGCTGTCCCAAAGTTCAACCTGACGGCCACCCGCATCAAAAGTCATCCGGGTGAGAACCCGAGCATGGCTGCCCGTGCCGGCAACCGTACGCACGACCTGCCCCACCGCATCGCGAACCAAGAACAAAGACTCACCAAGACCATCAATGACCTCGACCACGTCTTTGTCCCCATTGTATACCGTGGTTTGAACGCGGGGTTTGTTGCCGAGTGCATCTTTGATTTCCGTTACCCGTGTACCTTCGTACTCGAAATGCACCTCAACCCCATCCTCCCGAACAATCTGCGTGGGGCGCCCAATGGCATCGTACACACTCCGGGTCATTTGGGGCACAGACTCGGCGAAATAGGGACGGCTTTGTTCCACAAGCAAACCTCGTTCGTTGTAAAGCCGATCTTGAAAAATCCAACGCCCCCCATGGCCTTCTTTGGCGGTTTGCAAAACACGCCCCTCGGCATCTAAAAAGACAAGGCTTGTGGGCTGTTGGCTCGCCGCTTTGACCGACACCAACGCCGTGCCTGGCGGGGGCTCCGGCCAGTCTTTGGCGAGGTGTTCAGGTGCGTAAGTGAGCGTGGTTCTCACCAAATCTTGACTGTTTTCGTCGGGACTTTGGGAAACGGTTTTTTCCAGCTTCCCGAAAGGCCCAAAGGTCGACAACGTCTTAAGCCCGTTTGGGTCTTGAGATTCAAGCGGGGATCCAATCCCAAAATGAATGCGTTCGTGCCGGGTCTCGTGCCCCAAAGCGTTGCGGTCGGCGACCACCGTCCGGCCTCGTTCGTCGTAGTCCGTTTCTTTGATCGTAGTCACGTCGCCGGCCTCTGGATAGTTGACAACCGTTCTTTGGGTCTCGTTCCCGAAAGCATCGTAATGATGTCCTTCCACGCGACCATCGTGCGCTTGGGTCCGCCAAAGCTGCCCACTTCCAGTGTGGTACGTAAATCCGACGGTTCGGCTTATCGATGGACCCTCGCCCCCAGAAAACTCGGTGGTCGACTCTGATACTTTCCCCAAGAGCCAACGGCTGGCGTCGTTGCCAAAAAGACTCGTCGTCACCACCGTCCGTGTTTCGTCGTTTGCGGTGGTTTCAACCTTGGTGTAGGTCGCATTTCCGAAACCGTCGAATCCCGGCTTTCCGTCGGGGCTGACGTTCGACACGACCGATGCAAAATAGGGCTCACCTCCAAGCCCTCCGCCACCCAGGTCGTATTTGTCTTCGACCGACTCTACGTAATAGGGAAAGCTTGTGAGTCCGCCATGAAATGAGATGGACCCTACCTTGTTCTCCACGCGGCTAACCATATCCGGTCCCGCCCAAACAAATTCAGCGGTCTTCATGCCAAGGGCATCCACATTGTCTTGTTCAAACCCGAGGATCGTCGTCGTGTCGGCCTCAACATCCAGCATTTTGATCGAGCGAAACCCAAGAAAACCATAACCGGCGTGGTTTTGGCGCGCTTGTGTATAGTGATAGCGCCGCTCCCGGACTGCATCGCGAACTTGGAGGTCTTTGAACACCACACCCCCGATTTCTTTGGTCGCACGAACAACCGTCATCGGAGCCATCAACTCAGCGTTGGGGTACTCCGCAGTGGTTCCTTTGGTATACAGCCCTGGCTCGGTGAGGAGCGCATATTCGACCTCGGTTCGGTGCCCAATACCGTTGGCCACCGCCGTGACGTGATTGCGCTCGTCGGCGCCGATTTCGATGGTGATGCTCGCAGAATTCTTGATCCGACCCTTCTCGTCGGTCGCCGCAAAAACGTATTCCTCGACGCCATCGAGATCAAAGTCTGTGGTGGCCACAACACTGAGCGTGTGGGCGGAGCCAAAAACGCTGCTCAGCGGAATGCTCACCTCCGAGACCCAAAAGCGCCCATCACCTCGAGACAAAAAGGCCCAGAACCGATTGCCGGAGCTGACTCGCCCATAGTCATCTTTTGAATTTGCCCAGATAAAGTCTGTTAAGCCATCCCGATTGAAGTCACCGCTCAAAGGACTCGTTCCCGGGGCGGGAAAAGTAAACTTGTCGAACTGATATTTCCCGTTTCCCTTTGAGAGCGACACCCGGCCATCGATCGCTTGGACCGAACCGCCTCGGCGAATGGCCGAAAGCCCACCAAGACCAAAACCCACACCCAAAAGACCATTGCTGACGCCAGAGTTGTAATGGATCGACAATTCCGGCTGAAGTCCACCACTTCCGGGCGCGACATCCAACGAAATCTGGTAGGACGCATCGCCTCTTTAGGGGCCACATGACCAATGAGCCCCGAATTCTTCCGTTCGCCTTTAGACCGTTGCCGCAAAGGAGCGGTGCGGGAGCCTGGACTTGGTCCGAGCCTATTTCGGGAGGGCGATGTCTTCGTGGATGGCAAAAATTTGCGTACTGGATGGCGATGGGAGATGCATGACGGGTGAAAATGCGTGGACTGCGATGGGGGCTGGTCGGGGTTTTTGGGGTGCTTTGCACTGGGCCCGCTTACGGAGGCCCGACCTCATTGCTCGGCGGGGGACGAATGACGTCGGGGACAGCGCACCGAATCGCGGTCGGATGGCCAAGCGTTTCCTACGAGTGGTGGAACGCGGGGGATCCAGATTGGGCCCTTGGGGGAGAGCTCGTCTATGGGGATTGGTCCGGAGACTTTTCGGATGTGGAGATCGGCCTGGGGCTCAATGTTCCACTCCGCTTTCATTTACACTCGGGCCGGCGGGCCGCCGTTGCTTTTCGGCTCACACCGGGCCTGCTCTTGGCCGAGATTGAAAACGGCCCCAATGACCGATTCGTTTTTGGGGCACGCGGCGAGATAGCGGTGCCCGTCACGATCAGCCTACATCGCCGAGTCAATCTCGTGACCGGGGTAAACTTTCCGGTTTCGCTGATGTTCGCCGAAAACCAAGACCCGGTGGTCATCCTTCCGATCCTTGGACGCATCGGCGTCGAAATCACCGCAACACGAACCCTTGCGCCCTGGCTCCTTCTTGAACTCGGGCCGGCCCTCGCGTTTGGCGACTTTGGCGGAGAAATCGAATTCGCGCTGAGGTTCTGGCTCGGAATGACGGTCTGGTGATTCTTCTGCGATCGGCGGCTCAGGTGTTTCGCAGGTAAGGCAAAAACTCATGGGCATCCGCGAAAACCCGGTCAGGCCAAGTCGCCTCCGCATCAGTTTGGCTGTTCAACTGACCCCGGTAGTTCAGGCCGTAGCCCGCGAAGTCTGAGCGCTCGAACTCACTTGGTGGAATGCCCATGCACTGGAGTACGGTGGCGAGCCATCGATTGTACAAGATTCCTGGCCGCTTGATGGCGCGCTGAGCGTCACCGTCGTCAGCGATGGCGAGGTTGGACCGATCCCTATAGTCGATAAACTGGCCGGTCTTCAGGCGTCCAGCGGCGCTCCCCATGGACACAATGGGTATCGAGTCAGACTTGTGGGTCGTGTTTCCGGCCTCCTGGGACCACATCATGAGCGTGTTGTCCAAATAGGTCTTGCCATCAGCCTCCTCCACATCAAGTTTGCTCGCCAAATCGAGGAAGACATGCTCAAACGTATCTCGGTGGGCGTCGGTCAGTATCTTCTGCGCTCGTGTATCGACATTCGCGCGATGGGCGATGTCTTGATGCCAGTCCTCATCGTTTGTTGAAAAGTGGTCGGCCACCCAAATGGTCGCGATTCGGCTGGTGCCGCAAATAAACGCCGCGACAATGACGTCGTTAAAGAGCTGGTAGTAACGGGCGTTAAGATCAGGGTTTCTCGAATACCCACTGGTCCGTCGAATGTCGCGGGCCTCTTCTTTGGGCGCCTTCACGTCTCCGCACGACGCCGCATGCACATTGAGACTCCGTTGAAGCTCCGACAAACGGTCCATATGATCATCAAGACGGCGACGATCTTCGGCAGAAATCCTCGAACCGGCACCAAAAGCACCACTTCGAAGCGCGCGAAAGCCCTCGAGCACGCGGTCAACAATGGGAGGCCTGGTCTCGGGACCGTCATCGGGAACAAAAATGCTGTCGAACAACTCTTTGGAGTGGCTCACCGAGGGAATTTCTTCCACGTTTCCACTTTGATTGGCAGGATTGCTGTACCCCCATGAAATACCGTCTTGGCCCACGTGGATGGACCGCCGCCGGATGGTGCTCAAATCGCGGTAAAACGAAGGAGACCACGCCATCACTTGATCGATGGTCGGCACCTGCGTAAGCGTGTCTCCCTGCCTGCTATTGGTCCGCGCATAGTTGCCAAGGTATCCGCCCGTGTGGTGCGAAATGTAAAATGGGATGTCCAAACCCCGAATGACGTTTGTCTTCCGCACCAACTGCTCTGTCATCTTGTCGCCCGGGCCCGAGACCATAGGACTCACCAATGCGCGCCCCGAAGAAACGCCCCTCTTGAGGTCGCCTCGGTAGATCCGGTGTCCTCGATACAGCTCCGCCGAATCGGTCAACGAGGCCTCACTTGGGTACATGGTTTCAGGCCAGATCCCCCCATGATTGGTTGCCATGGCCACAAACCTTGGCGCTGGAACACCCGACGCCTCTTGAGCCAAGGCCGAGCGAGAAAGAACAGAAGAAAGCGTAGGCAATGCCAATGCAAAGCCCCCGCTACCCATCAGGAACTGCCTACGACCCATTTCACGAATCGACATGATTCTCCTCGTTCCTCGTGTTCTCCATTCGCCCCCCAACAAGGCCAAAGGCCCAAAGACACCGTCCGATAAGAATAGAACATCCAGGATCCATCATCTCAGCCGTCCGGGTGCATCTTGGTTCGAAACTCTGGTTGAAAGGCGACTTCCTTGAGCATGTCGCGCAATGAACCACCTTCGCTTATTTTTTCTCTCAGGCGCTCGAGCGTACAACCATCCGCTGCCAAGTCTTCCCGCCGAGCGTATACATACCGAAAATAATTTCGCACCATGCACGCCTCGACCTTCTCCGATTCGGAAACAAAACGGTTAAGGTCCAACCCGTTTTGGGCCACCCTGGAGTCATTAGAATCCACACGCGGAACGGTCTGGGACGAGATGTCCACAGTCACCGGTTCGGCGCCGTCATCGCTATAAAGCGTTTGTGTATCTCGAATGCGCCCGAGCGCATCGTAATGCTCGGTCGCAAAACCCAACGGGTTGAGCATCTGGTGGCAAGACAGGCACGAAGACCCCGGCTTCTCGGTGAGCTCTTCTACAAGGGCTCGTGTAGAAAGGGGTCTCGACAGATCCGGAGGTTCACCGACATCTGCCGGAGGATCGGGAAGCTCGTCACAAAGGATCGCTCGCCGAATCAGTTCACCCTTGTAGATCGGCCGTGTGCGCGCCGTGCCTGTTGCCAAAAAAGCGGCACGGGTGAGCAACCCCGAACGAGTTCCTTCTTGAAACCGCGGAGGGTCACCTTGACCATCCCACTGGGGAACACCGTAGATTTGCGCCAAATCTGCCGTCCGAGCAAAGGACAACTCGCTTAAGAAAACGTCCTTCCACGACCCATTGGTGGTCCACACATGGTGCTGAATGAGGTCCAGCACCTCCCTTATCATGTTGCCTCTCAGTTCGGCCGTTGCCGCGTCTTCTCCAGCAAACTGATCGTAACGCGTTGTGCCCACAACCGTGTGAAGCTCAGGAATTTTGTCGAGACGGAGCCACTCTTCAAAAAAGACGTCCACCGACGCAGCCGTCTTGGGATCGTTGAACAGGCGCTCTACTTCCTTCTTGTAACCCTCTTCGGTCTGAAGGTCTCCCCTTTTTGCGGCGTCGAGAAGCGCCTCGTCGGGTAGGTCGCGCCAAAAATGAAAAGAGAGCCTCGTAGCCAATTCATAGTCCGTGAGGGCCGTCAAATCCTCTCGCCCGTCAATGGCTTCACCTCCAATTTCGAGAATATAGAGAAACTGTGGCGCCATGAGCATCGCCGAAATCACGTCTTTGAACCCGTCCATGGTGATCTCGTCTTTGTCCAGATAGATATCGTTTTCATAAAACGCCGACTCTGCAGACGTAAGCGGCCTCCGAAAAAGTCTCAACCCAAAATCGCTCACAAACTTCTGAATACACGCGACATCCCGATGACCCGGGACCGCGCAAGACCCCGCAACCCGTGCTAGACGCTCTGCGCTACGGGTCATCTCTGTTGCAACCGCCACCGCAACCCGGTGATACGCGCCCACATGATCCTGGCTGACGTCGCTGTCCGCACGGCGGAAACTCTCGCGGGAGTCGTTAGGCACCTGATCGATATGCTCTTGAACTCGCCCAATAATGCTTTGCGCTTCGGCCGAAGGCAAGACGCGGATCACGCTCGCAACCGCGTTTGTATATTGGATCTTTGACATTCTTCGAAGCGGACTTGGGCTCGGGTCTCGTCCCGGGGTGCACGAAAATCGAACCGCCTGCCTCACGAACTCATCTGTGCCGCCCAGCCCTCCACCCGGCGAGGGCTCTTGTGTTTTTGAAGTTCCCGGACCAAGCTCCCTCTTGCCGGCAGCAGACGTCGGGGCATCAATCGCAGACTCACACGCCAAAAAGGGAAACAAACCAAACGCGACAACGCCCCCCAGAAACCAACTTTCTAGACCTCTCACAACTCAGTCCTTGCCTACCGAAGAATTTGGTCAACTCGAGAGAAACTGCGACTTCGAGGGCCAAGCTTAGAATTAACACCCATAGCCTCGAGCATCGTGTTGTAGAGGTCGAGCCCCGCCACGTCTTCAACGTCGATGATCTGACCGGTTCGGAATCGTTCGTTTGCACCGCCGATCGCGTGAAAGATGCCGCTGAGCTCTCGGGGCACATTGGAATGCCGACCGTCCCCGGACTCCGTCGAAATCGTCAACATCATGTTTTCAAGGATCGAGGCACCGTTTTCGTCTGCGTAGGCTGGATCATCCAATCGGTCGAGAAGATAACGAACCTCGCGCATCATCAGATGCGCGTGCGCCCGAAGCTGCACGTTTTGCTGCGATGGACTAAATTCATGCCACCACTCGTGACTACACGCCCTGGCACCACTTTTACCCTCTCGGTCTTTGGCATCATCAAAATCGTAGATGAACTTGCCCTCGAAAGAATAACGCCCCTTGAGTCGAATGCGCTCCCCCGCGCCTTGAAAGGTGGTCGACCCGAACCGGAAACGATCGCACTGAAAAGCTATCGACATCAAATCGGCCATCAGCCGCCACTCCGAGACAAGCTCTTCCAGTCCAATGTCTATGCCCTGACCATCTGGATCCGCGGCAAGCCCATGCGGAATGGTCGATGGACCAGGTTTTGATGGCACCGAACACCCCCCCGCTGAGGTGGACTGCTCGTGCCGAAAAGCGCGCTGCTCGTACTCGCGTACGCGCTCAAGATGGTCGCTGATTCGCGCCCGCGAGGCCGGACCAAGATTTGAAGCCTCGCTCTTGTAAAAGCGATACTGGCCAAGCACCGAGTCCAATACGCTGCGCTTAAGGCGCTCCTCACGGCTCCCGCTATCGATGACCGGGTCGGTCCCAAAAATACGTGAAAAGAGGTCCACAGGCTTCTCTTTGGGGAAATCGACCGGAGAGCCGTCCGCGTTCCAGCTCCGCACAAAACGATGGGGGGGCAACGCAGCCCCGCCACGACGAAAAAAAGTGCCCATCAAGAGACTCGATTGCACACCACTTGGGAGACCATTGGGATACGATGCATTCTTGAGAGCCTGATCCAAAGAAGGGCCTCCAGCCAGGTCTCCGACCGGCTTCATGCCCGTAAAGGCAGAGAGGGAACCATCTGTATGGGCGTTGGTTCCTGGTATATCTGCCTCTCGCTGGTGAATACCGCGAATGATTGCAAGCTTGTTTTTGAGACCCTCAAGCGGCTCCAAAGGTCCCGCGTACCCCTCAGACTGAAGCGGCGTCGGGATGCCCAGAGCAAAAAACACGTTTAACGCACGCACGGGGGGCTCGGGAGCTGCCGCAAACACGCGTGGGCTGCGCATCGCGTCCAAAAAAGGAAGACCGATGGCGACGGTTCCCGCTCCTCGCAAAAGAGTTCTTCTATCGAATTTGTTGCGCGGCTTGCCCATCTTGCTTACTCCGCTCGAATCTTTCGAAACATCGGTGTTAAAACAATGGACTCAACCAAATCTCGGTACGTACCCTCCGACGCCAAGAATCGGTCGCGCATCAACTCGAAGGAGCAACCGTCCATCTCTCCCAACGCACGCCCCGCAGAAAACTGAAGAACCTTGAGCCCCATGCACTCGACGACCCGGTCGCTTCCGGACAGAATCTGCATCATCTCTTCGCTTGTCCCGTAAGCCCTTTTTTCCGTTTCCCCGGGCAGCAAAACGTATCCGTCTTCTTTGAGTGAGTTGCCATGCGCGTCTTTGTCTACATAAGCTCCGGTGGCGTCGAATTTGCCAATACCCCAGGCTAAAGGTTCCATCTGTGCATGGCAACCACCGCAGGATGGATTGTCGACACGCTCTTCAGAAAAGTCGCGTTCAGAGGCTCCAGAAGATGCTGGCCGCGGCGTAGTGTCCACATTGGGCGGAGGGGAGCCGAGCTCCGTACAAAGAACATGCTCCAAAAGAAACAGCCCTCGAGCCACCATCGAACTTTGATCTCCACCCACAGCCAACAGGCTTCCTTGGGTCAAAAACCCTGCTCGCTCGGGGACATTTGAAAGATCATACTGCTGAAGGCCATCACGCGGGTCCTCAAAGCCATAATGCTCAGCCAGCCGTCGAGTGGCAAAGGTCAGCTTGCTGTTAAACAGTTCCCGCAGCGGCCGCTCCTCTTCCCAAACCAGATGCTCAAAGAAGGACAGTGTCTCCTCTTTCATGTCCGCCGCAAGCTGAGCGTCCCAATTTGGAAAGAGATCGCGGTCTCGGGCTAGGTTGTCCATGCGGTCAAGCTCGAGCCAGTCCCGCACAAAATACGAAAAGTTCACCCTCGCCCTCGGATCGAGCAACATCCGCCGAACCTGGGAAAGAAGCTGCTGGTCGGTGCTCAGCTCAGAACGAGAGGCAGCCAGATAGAGCTCATCGTCAGGCGGCGCACCCCAAATAAAATAGCTCAACCGATTGGCCAACTCGAAGGCCCCCAAAACCTCGACGCTGCTCGATTGCGGCGATTCCTCCATGCGGTAGACAAAACGAGGCGATTGCAACATCGCCTCTAGAATCAGCCCCACACTTTCCTCGAAATCCGCGTTCTCGCCTTCCAAAGTGACCCGGATGGAAAGAAGGGCATCCATCTCCGCCATACTGACCGGACCCCTAAAAATATACGCGCCCACAGCCTCTACCAACGATTGAAGACACGCCTTCGAGGTGTCAGAACACGAGACATATTGCTTTGCCCACGGGGTCAGTGGGCCCAACTTCTCGACGATCGTCTCTGCAAGCGAGGCATATGCCTCAATGTGCTCTAAGGTCGGAACAAGTGTGCTCGCCGTGTTGCCGAAGCCATCCGCGCGAAGGTCCTTGGGAAGACTTGCGCCCGCCTGCTTGCGGATGTCTACACCTAGACCGGCCTCCACCGAGCTCACGTACTCAGCCGTCGTCAAGCGGCGGATAAAATGAGACCCGGGGTCCTCAAGATTCGTATCGGAGCACGCAAGCACCAACGAACCGCTGACAAAGCCGGCCTGAATACCGTCGCCGGAGGATGAGCCTTGCCCAGTCCCGGCCGGCGTTTCAGCGGGCGGACCCGCTTCCCCTGAAGGCGACGTCCCTTCCTGGACCGCCGGGTCCGAAAGACCAATCATGTTCTGACAGGCCAAAGGTGCCAAAAGAATGAGAAAAGGAGCCCGACCCCACACGCTGCGCATGCCTCGCAAGAACTGTGCTGAATGCGTCTGGACCAAAAATACTTCGTATTTGCCGCAAGGTGCGCCCGTCGATGGGGCTCTATGCCCCCTGCTGGGGTGTTGAAAACCACACCTGACCGCAACCCCACTCGGTGCGGACCGTAGTCCGCAATCCAACATGCGTTCATGCGACCTTCCGTCTACGGGCCCGCCGTGATTGCGGTAGTTTGCTCTTGGCACGGCCCTTGCTGTTCTCAATCCACATGAAACGCCTGGCCAACGGGGATTCAACCTCGGGTTTGGGCGATGGAGAGATACAACTATGGGGTTTTTTGGGTCTAAACGTTTGCAGGCGGTCTTTTTCTCGGCCTTCGCAGGAGTGGGTAGTGCTTGTGGTGGAGCCGCAACCGACGCAGACCTCCTGCTGGACGAAGGGGCCTCATTCATTGGCGCCGCCGAAAGTGACTCTGACGCTGACCAGTTGGGCGTCATGACCACCAACGAAGCCGAAACACTCGCGAGCGCACAAAGCCAAGACGCAGATGCCAAGGACGCCGAGGCCCGTGAGCCGTGCGACTTTGAGTCCAAACGAAAGCGAGTCCAACAGGTCTATGACGAAAACGGAGACGGTGTACTCGACGAAGATGAGCGTGCCCGCCTTCGAGAAGACCTGGCCGAGCGACGCGAAAATGCGTCTGGTTACCGAAAACTCATCCACAAAAAACGAAGGAACAAATCTCGTCGAGTACGCTGGGCTTTTGACGCGAACAGCGACGGTGTACTCGACGAAGACGAACGAGCCGAATTGGTCGAAGCCATGCAAGCCCGGTGCCTTGAACGACGCGCCAACATTTTGGAAGAGTTCGATGCCAACAACGACGGCGAACTAGACGAAAACGAGCGCGAAGCCGCCAAGGAGGCTCGTCGCGCGAGGCACCAAGAAAAGCGAGAAGAAATCCTAGAAACCTACGACAGCAATGGCGACGGGCGGCTCGACCGAGAAGAACGCCAGGCCTTGAAAGGTGATCTCGTCGACCGATACGAAGATCGTCGAAACCTCATCAAAGCCGAGTTCGACGCCAACCAAGATGGCGAGCTGGACGAGGACGAAATCGCAGCCCTTAAAGCCGCTATCCGAGACCGCATCGCCAACACCGACACCGACTCATCCGAGGGATGAAAACCCGCAAACCCGACAACAGCTAAGCGGTCTGGCTCCGGGTTTCGGAGCGCTCTTTGGACAGGACTCTTTTTTCATAGCCCTCCACCATATGCCCCCCAACGACGGCCACAAAACCGACCCAATACAGCAACAAAAAGGGCAGGGCTCCAAAAAGCATACTTTCTATGGCAAACGCGATGGCGACTGAGAAGTACAAGACAAACAAGAGTTCGGCAGCCACGTTTCGAACCGCCAGGCGAGGCCGGTAGGCCTGAAGGGCCGCGGTTTTTGCACCGTCGCCAAACTTCGGAGTTCGCAAAAATTCAGAGCTCTCGGAACGAAGTCCGCGAAGCACCTCACGCGCGTTGGACAAACTCATCCCTGCCCCAAGGGACAAGGCAAACAAGATATCCAGCAATCGTCCCAGCCGGAGCGCACCATCGGTACGAACAAGCGCAACCGCATAGAACACAACCGTAGCCAAAGTCCCACCGAACAACAGAGAGATATCGAAGGTGGACAAAAGAGCCTCACCACCCGGAACCCGCCACCCCAGCTCGTAGCGTAGCCACACCGAGGCCGGAAGAAGCACAGCCAGGCAGGCCATGAGAAAATAAGCCACATTGTTGGTGAGGTGGATGGCGGCATCCAGCCTGACGGCGGGCGCCAACCGGCGGTTCCCTATCAGGCTGGCCAAATGTTTGCGCGCGGTTTCGATGCTCCCTCGCACCCAGCGCCGTTGCTGCGTCCGAAACGCTGCCCAGCTGCTGGGGAGCTCGGCCGGGGCGACCACGCCGTGCGCGTATCGAAAACGCCAACCTCGAACCTGGGCACGATAGGACAAATCGAGATCCTCGGTGATGGTGTCTTCCGACCATCCTCCCCCATCGACAATGGCCGCCCGCCGCCACAAACCGGCCGTCCCATTAAAGTTAAAGAAGTGCCCCAAAGCTTGCCGTGCCTGATGCTCAACCGCAAAATGGCCATCGAGGTAAACCGCCTGAGCCCGCGTCAACCAGGAGGCGTCACGGTTGATGTGTCCCCACCGCGCTTGCACCAGTCCACAACGGGGATCTGCCATCAGCAAGGGAACGGTGCGCTCCAAAAAGTCCGCGCGAGGCACAAAGTCCGCATCGAAGATCGCGATCAGTTCCGCTTTTGACAAAGACATTCCATGGCGAAGGGCGCCAGCCTTGAACCCGGATCGAACCGTCCGGCGCACAACCTCTATCGGAATGCCCTGTTCGCTTAACTCCAGGGCGACGCGGTTCACAACCGATCGGGTCGCATCGGTGGAGTCATCCAGCACCTGAATGTGGAGTCGATCCCGGGGGTAGCGAATCGCGGCCGCCGCGCGCAGCAGACGCTCGGCGACAAACCGCTCATTGTAGAGCGGGAGCTGAATCACGACGTCCGGCACCTCGGAGCTGGTGGGTGCCAAAAAGCCGCCATCCGAAGCGCCTCTGGGCCGGCAAAACAATGCCACCGCGGCCAGAGCCAGGCGATACACGCCAAGAATGGAAAGAAACCCCAAAACCGTGAAATACAGCGCCAGCAAGAGCACGAACATCAGCCATCCTCCGGGCCGGTGGGGCTGGAGCTGGATCGTCCATCCTGGTGCCCTCGCGGCGCAAAAACGCCAAGCCTCGCCCGCCGGGACTGGCTGGGAGGCCCAGCCCTGGAGATCGGACCAGCCTCCAGTAAAAACTGCTTGGTCGGGAACACTTCGAAGATCATTCAGGTCAGCGGCGTTTTCATTTACCCTTACGAGCGACCTTTCGTCTGGTAACTGCCGAGTAGGAAGCCATGCGCACCTACGCTTCATCTGTCAAACGCGCAAGCCAAGTAAGGGTTTGTCGGCCAGGCGCGGCGGCCGTTGAACCCAGGAGGCCAAGAGCTCCTGTTGACTTCAGTTTCGTGGGCCTGGTTCTCTGTATTCAGTGGCAAAACGGGGACGCAGTCAGTCCAGCGGATCTGGGACACCCGACCCACAAACCCGCGGTCGCCCGACAAGCCGGTCGGGCCAAGAACCCGTCATCGTCGGTCGGCCGGCGCTCGAGCGAAGTGATTCTCCGGGCCCCACAACCCTCAAGCTGATCGGGGATTACCGGATCGTGGGCCGGCTCGGGGGCGGAAGCATGGGCGACCTGTACATCGCGCATAAGATGTCGCCCTACGGCTTCGTCCGGCGCGCGGTCATCAAGCAAGCGAAGCGGTCTCGGCCCGACTACCGGAGCCTCCAGCGAATGCTCCTAGACGAGGCACGCGCCATGGCGTGCTTCGACCACCCCAACGTGGTGTCGGTCCTGGACGTGGGCGAGCATGAAAACGGGTTATACCTCGCGCTCGAATACGTCGAGGGCACCGATCTTAGGCGGGTCAACAACCAGCTTCGCGCGCGAAAAGAAGCGCTCCCTTTTGAACTGGCCGCCTTCGTAACCGCCGAGGTTCTTCGCGGTTTGCACCACGCACATAACGCACACGACCCGGATGGCCATAATCTCGAAATCGTCCACCGCGATGTCAATCCGTCGAACGTCTTGGTTTCCACCGCGGGTCACGTCAAACTCACTGATTTTGGTGTGGTCCGTATGCGCGAACGACTGCAGCAAAAAACCCAACCCGGACTGATCAAAGGCAAATATGCCTATTTGGCGCCCGAGTACATTGCGGGCGAAAGCTGCACCCGACAAACCGACATCTACGCCGCCGGTATCATGCTCTTTGAACTTCTGTCCGGGCGCGAGTGTTTCACCGGCGAGTCTGCATACGAGGTCATGTGGAAGATCGTAAACCGCGGCATCCCTCGTCACCGGCTAGAGCGAGAGCACGTTCCTGAAGACCTTAAGCGCATCGTAGAGCGCGCCACCAACACCGTGCCCGAACGACGCTACGAAAGCGCTCAAGACATGGCCAATGCCCTCGAAGCGTGGCTCGTCCACAGCGGCCGGCAGGCAACCCCTTGGGTCGTTTCGGTGTTCTTCACCAGGCATGATCTTTATGACAGCCCCGACGGCACCCGTCCGAGCACGCTGCCGCTTGAGAACGCAACCGATGCGCTCGACATCGACAAAGAGCCAGAGATCCCCATCACCACCGACGACGATGAACCCACCCGGGCACCAAGAACGGTCTCCCCAGTCGTGACGCCTGCCCCTCCAAGTTTCAGTCTGCCCCTCACACCGGGGAGTGGCGAACAAGCCGCGACGGACCGGACCATGCCCACTGAACTGGGAGGCGAACCCGAACTCAAGCCGATGGTATCAGGCCCTCAAGTCCTGAATTCCGACGACATCGAAATCGCCAACCAAAATACCCTGCTTCCGCGCGTCGACGGCCAAAACACCCCGCCGCCCCCCGAACCCCTTAGCCCCCCAGAAGATGAAGTCGAAGGGCCCGGCGCAACCGAAGTGGAGTGGGACATTCTTAGAAGCGTCAACAAAGAAAACGATGTCCACGGAACCAAAACAGCCCCCTCGGTATCCGCACCCTGGAATCCAGACCCCTTGGTGGAAGAGGATCCATCAGCAGCCAAGACGGTCATCCAACTTGAGGCGGACAGCGAACCCCCCAAACAGCGAAAGAGACTGGCCTCCGCGTCCGAGTTTCAAGGCGAAGCGGTGTGGACCGGCGAGCTTGACCAAATCCCGGCGGTCGATGTGCTCGAGAGGCTTGGAGAACTCGGCACCTCGGGCGTTCTGAAGTTTCGCTGCGGACTCATTTGGAAGTCGCTCGAAATCGAGGATGGCCGCCCGATCTCCATTACCTCCAACATGGGCATGGAGCTCATTGGCGAACACTTGGTCAAGGCGCGCGTCATATCAAGGCGTAACCTTGACCGAGCCTTGCGAGAAGCCAAAGAAGAAAGCAAGCGCCTCACCCACAAGCTGATCGAACTCGGACTTTTGGACCGCAGCACCTTAGAAAAGGAGCTTGGCGAGAACCTCTCAAGTCGACTGGACGAGGTCCTAGAATGGCGTTGGGGCGCCTTCGAGTTCAGCCCGCAGGCCGTCGAGTCCGCTGAAATCTTGCCCCAACTCGACTTCAGCGCCCTGATCGAACGCGCGCGAGCCGCGCTCAACCGAGAGGATCTGCGCGCTGGACGCAAACCGGAGTCGGGGGAAAGCACCCCAGAAGCACGCCTTGAAGAAGCCCTTGAAGTGGCCCGGTCCATCGCCGAAAGCAGCGGCAAAGGCCGCATCGACGAAATCTCCCCAAAGCGCTAGAACCGGTTTCTTATCGTGATGAAAAGCCCCATGAAATCGCGCACGCGCCGGTGAAATCGTGTACGCGTTTCGTCAACGTAAACGTGCTCATGCGCATGCGCCAGCCATTTCCAAGCGGGTTTTGTCAGCATCGCGACAATTCGGACGGGGGGGCGGCTGCGCGGGCAGGCGGGTTTATCCCGTCGTTCATCGCGAGAGAACACCTCTGGGCTCAAGTTTCTCTTGCTCAAGTTTCGTGCGCCACGCACGATGGGCGCTTAAGCCGTGACAGACGACCGTTCTTACCGAATCATCTTAAAGTTTAGGGCCAAAGACGAATCGTTTTCGGCCGAGGTGCCCGAGCTCGACGTCAGCGTCAACGCCAAAACGCGCGGCGAGGCGCTCACGCTGGCCGAGGAAGCCATCGACAGCCAAGTTGAACAACGTGCGGTCGAAGGCGAAGAACTCCCCGCGCCCATCGACAACGAGGCCACGCCAGAATCCATCAGCGTCAAACTTGCAGCCCCCATCTACCACGAGCTCCTTTTTACCGCCCGAAAGACAGATTCAGATCCGGGCCACGTGGCCGCCCAAATGATCGCCCTTGCCCTCGGCAACCAGTCCCGCCCTCGCCCCAAAGAACCCGACGAGCCCTCCCGCCGGCCCAAGGCAGACTCAGGCGCCCACCGAAAACGCCGTGGCCGAAAACGCGAGCGCCACCACGGAAACCTAGACGACAAAGCAGAATTCCTGGAGTACGTCCGCGGACTAGAAAAGGGCCCCCGGCGCCGCTGAAGAAGACACTTAAGTTCAAAGCCTAGCTAAGCTAGGCCTTGTCGGTCTTCGAGTGCCTGGATCACATGGTGTTGGTCGTTGAAATTCTTGGTGCCAACGCCCGACCATGGGGTTGATTGTTTCGATCACCGCTCTGGATGGGCTGCGAACGATGGCGACGGAAGACCTCTTTCAGTTTCGTGATAAGTCTTGTCGACCTCATTCATGTCAAGGCTCGCAAGCAGGGGAGAGATTTGCCCGGCCTGTGCCACGCGGCGAATGGAGGAGCCCAAACAACTCTTGTTTCCTTTGTCCGGTTTGATGCCATGAGGCACATGAAGAAATGGCGGAGAACATCTACTTCGAAGCCACCCACTGGATCGACCACTGTCGCTTTGCTGCGTCGGCTGCGGTCAGCCCGGGCCGGCGCAAATACACCCGGAAACCACCTTCTGTACGCTCAATCGATGTCACGCCATCTACGTCCCAATGGCCGCTGCTTCCCTCCAAAGAAGTCATGTAGACCGGTCGACTCAATGGACAGCCCGCCTTGGAAACATCGATAGCGATGATGTCAGGTGCATGATCCTGCCAACCCTCTCCCGGAGATGTCTGTCCAGTACACTCACCGGGAATCGATTCGTTTCTGGGCGACGCACGCCAATAGACAATCCATGCTTGTTTGTTCGCTTCTTCCGGCGTAATGGGCTGAGGGCTCCGGATGTAGATGCGGAAACCGGTCTTAGTGGGGAAGTAGATGGACGATGCTCCTTGGACGACCCAATGCTTTGAATTTCCGCCCAATGAGGCCAGGTAACGAGGCTTTTCATCGTAGCCGCACGCTTCGGTATCGATGTCGACATAAAGGCCATGGGTTCCATATTGCCGCCAAGGGGTCGTCCCTTCCGGAGTACGTCCGCTGCAGAAGCCCTCGCCGACTTGGTTATTCTTTATCGCTTGCCACTGGATTCGCCATCCGTTCGTTTGTGCGCTACCTGCTTTGGCAGGTGTTCTAAGGTACACCCTGAAACCATTGGGGGTTGCGCGATAGACCGAAGAAACACCCTTGGTGTTGAACTCGGGCGATTGTCCTTCGAGTGACACGAGGTAAACAGGGGTTTCTGAGAGGCCACATTTTGATGTGTCAACATCGATGTATACTCCAGACGAGCCATATGGAACCCAATTGCCCGGCCCTTCGGTGGTTTCGCCGTGGCAGTACGGTACCCGTTCAGCCTCAGCCAACAACGTGTCTGAGTTTCCTACTCGAATGTGACCCAAACGACCGAGTTCATCAGGTTCGTAGCTCAATGCAGATCCACCAGGGAAAGCAAGCACCTGGATGCTCCCGAACGCATTGTAGGCGACGTCCCTGGCCAAATCTTCTCCACCGGGCCCTGCGGCTTCAACAACTGTTCGTACGGGACGGGCCAACTCGTCGTATTCGTAGGTGGTGACCCGCCCAATGCGATCGGTCACTTCTGCGAGACGGAGGGTGCGTGGATCGTATTTGTACTGTATTTGAGAACCGTCGGGATACTTCATCGATGTCACTCGATCATTTTTGTCATAGGCATATTCCACATAGTCTACGGCGCCGGTAAAAGTCGGAACATGAACCCGCCAGACACGATCTTGGACATCATATTCATACGACCAGACAATTCCACCTGTGTTCGAGACGCGCGTCACCAGGTCGATGGCATTGAGTTCGATGACAGACTGCGCTCCACTGGGGTCCGTCAAAGTGATGCGATCTCCTGTCGGACTTAAAATACGTTCGACTTGGGTGACTAGGCGCTCACCGTTGTGATGACGTATGACTCGCTTGACATCCGCGGTTCCCTCTTCGTATTCGAATTCGATTCGATTTCCATCTGCGTTGACCAGTGCGTAAGGCTTTCCGATGTAGGTACTGGTATCAAACTCACCGCTTTCGTTCTTGCCAAGCCACTCGACTTGGAGCTCCGGCGCGTTTTTGGCCTGCAGGTTGTTCGGATTAAAAATCTTCACGATGCCATCAAGGTCTCGCTCTGAACGGATGTCGAGCACTCCCGGAAGCGGAGAATCGTAGCCGTTTGGCAGTGAACTATCTGACCCGTCCCACAACACGGAATGGGTCGCTCCGTTGCTATCCACGTAGCGGTCCAATTGCCCAAACGCACTGAACCCTCTTTGCCAACTGAGCGTAGCTATCGTTCCCGCGCGTAGCACAGCTTCTACAGAACGCTCATCTGTGGAGGCATCACGATCAAATGTAAATTGCCAAGCCCTCTCCCCCTGTTCGGATGAACAGGCGCGACCCAACCCATCATCACAACATGGTGGAGGATTCACAGCGTCGCAAACGTCGTTATCACGAATCGTCTCTTGGCCGTCTGCTCCTACTCGGCCGAGCAACCGTCCGCGGCCATCGTAACGATACGTAACCTCGATACCAGAACGAAGGTTGACGACCTTGGTGAGTCGACCATCGGTATACGCGTATTCCACGCGGGTGTTTCGCGGATCCCCGACTGGATATGGGCCTTCCGTCGCCTGAATGAGTCCCTCCTCGTCCCGGAAGATCTGAATCTGTCGGCCCGACGCTTCATCGACAATGCCCCTGAGTGACCCGCTGTCGTACTGGTATTTCGAAGCTCGGCCTCGCGAATCTTCGGACAAGATGAGCCGACCCCGCGTATCGAAGTGATGGACGGTCCCGGAGGGCCCCTCAAGCTTGTAACCTTGATCCTCCGGTAACTGGCTCAAGGTCGCACCATTTTGCCGCAATGCTGGGATGAAATCGGGCCGGCCCGACGGGTTAAGCCCTCCTCTGATACCGTACTCACTGGGGTCAAGCGTGGAATGAAAGTCCAAAACTCCCCCGGAAATTCGGTTGACCACCCGAGCGCGACCAACTCTAAGGTGCGTATTCATGCTCTGATCTCGCCAGACATGCATCTTGCGCAAAGCATCTCGCAGGGGCGGTTGCTCAAACTCAAGAGTAAGAGGTGTCAGATCCCATCCGCCACCGAATCCGTGATCGGCCGCCAGTCGAGCACCATCGTAGCTTCGAAGGAAACTCAGAACACCCCCGGCTTTGTGAAACGACAAGTCGATCTCAGTCAGACGCCTCTTTCCAACTCTTGGTATGCCCTCAACTTGGGCACTCACCGCTTTTCTTTGACCTACGCCCCACACGATGGCATCCACATCACTGCCTGGCGTATCAGGCCTGGCACCCACAGTTTCGTCACGCAGCTTTTCCGCGTCAATGCTCGAGACATAGTCGATTGGGCCTTGTGACCCCTCAGCGTTGGAGTTGTAGTCTGTACGCAAGCGCCCTTCGACGCCACCACTCACAATCATGTTTTCTTCTAGTTTTCGAATGAAGACGGGGACGGACCGAGGAATATCGACGAATTTGGGACGAGCATGTTCAGCCCAAGACATATCGATTGGAATACGATTGTCCCTCAAAAATCGCGCTACGGCGACGGCTTGCATGACTTTTCTAAGCTCATCAAAAATTCGTACAGACTTGGTTTGTCCTGGGTGGTCCGGATCTGAGACCACGAAACTTTGTTCCATGTAGTGCTCGAGATTCTCATTGAAATGGTCAACAAACGCAGCATAAGCCGGAGCAAGCTCTTTTTCGCTTCCGAAAAGCTCTTCGGCTCCCAAGAGTCTAATCTTGACTGCGTCCCAAGTTACTGCGGTTGCACCACTTTCTTCTGCGAATCGTCTCATGATCATTTCATCGGTTGCGAACCACAACCGAATGCTCACACCACTCCCAGGAGCGCCTTGTTCCGGCTCCCATCGTTCTACGAAGTTCTGAAAACCTGGCACCTCCACGGTATCGCTGTTGTAGTGAACCACACCGAGCTTTGGATCTCCTGCCTGGTAGCATGCACCCGCAGCCAGACACTTTATCATCCGATCGGCCTCGTACATGACCCAGCCCACACGTGTTCCCTCGATTTGTCCTCCGAAAATTCGGTGATGCTCAGAGGAGTAGACATCGATTCGCCTGCGAAAATAGAAATCGTGTTTGTGTTGATTTCTGAAGGTCAAGTCGATTCGAGACGGGTGCTTCAAGTCGGCGAAGTGCCGAGCAATCTTGGCGTCCTCGAGCTCAATGCCCGCTGGATCATCAAAGTCGTCGAGGCCACGCATTTCGCCTTTGATCCACACGGTGGCCGCCCTTCCGTTGAGTCGGTATACGTCGTTCTCGTCTCGCTCCCACCACAAACCCCCGCGCTTGATTCGCTGATTGGGCAAAAGGCCGTCGACCAACAAGGATTCACCGCTGCAGTTCTCGACCTCAATGCGCCCTGGTATGCAGTCCTTGTTGAGCGTGACGGAGAGAAGAGGAAGGTCGCTAGAGTCGGTTTCGAAACAATGCGGAGCCTCAGTACCATCCGCACAGGTTTGTGAAACCGCGAAATCTTCCGCCGTAACGTGAACGTCGCAGTTGGCCTCTGGGCCGCTAGCCTTGACAACGATGGGAACGATATCTTGCTCAACGATTCGAATCTTTTCACCGCGAAATACGGCTTCCAGCACCATTCGGACGGTAATCTTAGTCCGCAAGTCATCCCAGACAGGGTGGTACAAGATGGTTGTCTCGAAGTGTTCTTTGCGCTTGATGAGATTGTCGACTGAATCCGACAACGGAGGACGGTTTTCGGCCAGAGAGGCCGGGAGCTCTAAGCTCACTGAAGCCGGAGACGTCGCACCGAAAACGGACAAAAGCGCACCCTTTAAGTATTCCGCCTCTAGCCCTGGAACATTGTCGTCCGCACCGTCGCCCAGCAAAATCAACTCCGCCGTTTTTGGGTCAAAGAAGGCCGCTTCGATGTCATTGACGTTCTGACCAACCAAGGTGGCGGCTTCATTGATGAGAACACCGCCAAAAGCATCGAAGCTAGTCAGCAGGTCCGTGCCTGGCCCAAATTCAGCGAACGAGCCTCCGAAAGGGTCATGGGTCAGGTTCAAGCTGAAACCAGAATAGTTCCACGTGGACAGGGGGCCCGATCCCCACTGCGATGTAAAATAGTCATAGCTTCCGAGGTCTAGTTTAAGACCTCCGTCGAGACTGCCAAAGCTGAAGTTCGACAACGGATCGAATGCTTGAATACCAAAGTCAATTTGCGGAGAAATGAGCGCTCCCTCGATCTTCTGGGAGAATGATGGCTGTGCGAAAGGATTGACTCCGTTCCTGAAGACGCTTGTCGCAAGATAGTTCTGCTCGCTCTCACTCGCGGCTGCGATATCGCCAACCAGGCCTGGCAGTTCCTCGGCCAGGTCGTCGGAGACCCTCGAAAAGAAGCTTCCTAGCTTGAAGCCTCCAACCGCGGTTCCCATCACCAGGGGAATAACCGGGAGGCTCCCCATACCACCAGTGCCTAGAACCCCCAGGGAGTCAAGCACCCACGTTGTCCCCGTTGCAAATCCAACATGCCCGGTCACGTTCCCCGCATAAGAGCTTACGGCGGTGAAATCTCCCGTTCGCCATGCCTCAGTGCTCAAGCTCAGTGGGTTGTTTGAAAGAATCTGCTCCACGTTGCCGGGCTCCTTCACCGTCGAGTCGATCAAACCGATAACGCCAACCGTATTGCTAAATTCTTGCGTGGGCACCCATCCGTTCGCTTGGACGAAGTCAAGCGTTGTGTTGAGCCAGTCCTGTGCGGTCCCCAAATATTTCTGGAAGTTGTCGCCCCTAATTTGAACACGACCGGATGGATCCCTGGCGTTGACTGGATCGTTTCCTACATACCGGTACATATTGCTGCCGCCCCGAATTCCGCTGGGGTCCTTGCTTATGAAACGACCTATCCGTGGATCGTAGTATCGGGCGCGAAGGTAGACGAGGCCGGTTTCGTCATCGAACCATTCGCCGGTGAACCGATGCCGGTTTCGTGGCTGAGGCCCTGGAGTTCTGCCGTCGAAAAAGGGATCGGAACTACTGTCCTCTTTGACTACGCCTTCGTGGTCAGTCACTACCCGCACGGTGCCAATTCGGTCAGCAAGAAGGAACTCGTGTTCACCTAAAGACTTCATGGCAAACGCTCGATCGCCAACATAAATGAATGAGGCGAGAAGCTCCCCTTGCTGTTCGCGCTCCTCGATGACCCGACTCTGACGAGCGTTGGGATCAACCACATAGTACGTCTTGGTCGCTTCTTGGCCCGCACTTTCTACGGTCATGGCTGTCCGTAGTCCATCGCCATTGTATGAAAAAAGAATACGCCGGCCGGAAGATGCATCTTTCACAGCGGTGAGTAAGTTCCGATAGTCGTACTCGTAAGTTGTCTTTAGACCATTTGTGACACCTTCATCGGTTACGGACAACGGCGCTGCACCCCGGACGAAGCGTTCGGTTACGTTGCCTACCTCATCATAGCGATACACAGCAACTTGCTCGCCCTGTCCATCATTGACTTGGGTTAGACGATTGTCTTCGCCATACACGTACGCTCGACTACGCTCCTTTGATGCACTATCCGTGAAGGATGTTCTATTGCCTGCCAAGTCATATCCGTAGGCGAGTGTCCTGCCATCGTTGTATTCGACCAAGGTCAAGTTGCCACTCAGGTCATATCCGTACGTTTCAGTCGTGGTTGCTCCACCCGAAAGCGATGTCATCGAAGTCGCTCTGCCTATCGCATCAAGGCCGTACGTGTAGCGCGCAACCACTTGCTGGGAGCTTGTTTGGTGCAGTACTTCGGTCAATCGCCCCAACTCATCGTATGCGTATGTCGTTTCGAGTTTTGAGAGAGTCGCTCGTTCAAGCAGTCCCGTTTTAGGCTGGTAGCGCAGCGTCAAAGCACCGTCTAGACTGGCATCGCGTACCTCGGCAAGATCACCATCTGGCCCATACTTGTATTCTACGTATCGACCACTGGGATAGGTCACCGATGTGACACGGTTCGCAGCATCATAGCCATAACTGATGACGTGCCCCTGAGGGTCTCGCAAACTCTCAAGGCGACTCAAGTCATCGAAAACATAGTTCGTTACGCCTGTTGGGTCTTTCATCAGGGTTCGGTTGCCCACAGAATCGTACTCATAATATACGAGGCAGTGCTCGTGAGTCGCAGAACACCCCGTCTGGTCCGCTTCTTTGATCTGCTCAAGCTGTCCCCGTGGGTTGTACACAATATCGAGCGTTTGCCCGTTTGCGTTCTCGGAGCGCGTGAGTCGATGAAGCGCGTCGTATTCAAACTGCTCACCACCCGACGCCGTGACGCTACTGTTTGGGCTCCGCGGCTCCGGTTCTCCCTTCGAACATGCTAGTTGTACAGAAACGAGTAGACTCAGCAAGGAGCCAAGCCCACCCCTCCGACTCTTTTGTGGTCTTATGATGTTTCGTGTGGTTGTCCGCATCCTGCGTTTTCCTTCCTGAAGATCTTCTTCGCGTTCCTTAGCTTCTTGACCATCCTAAGGTCCTGCGCATACATAGGAAACATCGGCGCAGTTGTCATCGTCGTGGCATGTTACCTGTGTGAGGCTCGGGTTGTAACCAACGATAGTCGCCTCAACGCACGAACCAGCTCCCGTGCACTCCACTTGACACGGCTGCCCCGGAATACAAGAAAGATAACTTTCCTGACAGGCGCCAGTTCCAGCACACTCGACTTTGCAAGGCCGTCCCTCAGGACAATGAATGACGGTGTCTCGGCAAGCCGTAGTTCCATCACAAGCAATTTTGCACACTCCGTCTTGGCAGCCGCCCGTGCACAGCGAAGGGCATACGTCTTCTGGAGAACCCGATGGGGGCTTGCGTTCGATGGCCATGCCTCCGCACATTTCTTCGTGCAAAGCACAGGTCAGTGGTTGGCTTTGCCCCAAGAGCTGAATACCGTCGCCAGAAATTGGCGTAGGAGGTGAAGACGGTACCTCTATTTCTATCTCGTCGAGCTCTTTTGGCCAGCGCCCAGCCCCACAATGCGTGGAACATTCTTGGCCATCTTGACATGTCAGCTTGACATCCTTGCATCTCAAGGGCTCGCATAGAAGTGAGCAAGACAAACCTACGGGACAATCAAAAGATTCGTTTATGCATCCCGTCGTAGTGCCTTCGTCTGTACAATTCACGAAACAGACACCATTATCGCAACCGCCATTGCAAACAGGAGGGCACCCCGAGGTCGACGTGGGCGTTCGAGAGCGCGTAATCGTAGTTCCAATGCAACTTTCCTCAACCGAGCAGTGGCTGGAACCGGAACAATCCACCAAAGAAGGAGCGTCGTAGTCAGCACAAGTAGTTGTGCAAGGTCCGTTTCCACAAATAAGGGTTGCAGCCACGGTGGTGTCGGCGGCTACGAGTCGGCACTCTTCTTCCGGGCTGCAGATGAGGGTGCTTTTAAAACAATCCTTGCATCGAAATTCGCACGGCATGCCCGGCGGGCACCTGATGACCTGTTTTGCGCAAGCCTTCTCGCCCTGGCAATCTATGATGCATACTCCGCCCGCACAACCACCAGAACATTGGCCAGGACAAGTATTCGAGTCAGCCTGTGAGCCGATACAGCTGAGCTCAGTGCCCACGCCTCTTTTGGGCGGTTCACGGAGAACAGGTTTTTCCACGCACTCGAAGGTGATTTCTGGACAGTTTGGTTCGGTTCCCCCGCTCCTACACCACAGATCCGTTTGGGCCGGATCGAAGGCATAGACCGTGGTATTTCGACACCGATTCGGTCCAGTGCACGCCACTTCACAGCTCGCGTCCGTAGGGCATACTATCTGGGATGGGCATTCGCTCTCTTCGGTACAACGAATCTGACAGGGACGCCCTTGTGGGCATTCAAATCGATCCATTCTTAGTCCACTTCCTTGTTGCCCATCAAAAATACAAACGTCGCCGTCGCACCCACCGGTGCACTCAGGAGGGCAAGAGCGAACCGATGACGCTCCTTCTTCTCGGACGATCTCAGTGGCTACGCAGCTCGGAGCCACGCTGCAGTCCGTTGAGCTTCCACAGTCTACTTTGTCTACGCTGAAGCTTGGACACCGGGTGTGACAAGGCCCGGAACCACACAACAATGTGTCGGCACTGCAATCATCACATTCAAGTTCGCAGGCGTCCTCGGACCCGCAGACCAGCGTGCTATCGGCGCACGATAAGAAGCCAAGACAAAGGAATTTGCAGTCCATTCCCTCTGGGCACATCAAGATTTGATCGCGGCATTCGTTGCCATTACACAGGACGGTGCATGTGTTGTCCTCACATCCTCCACTACATATGTCTGGGCATGTGCTTGCGGCACACTGTCCGTCTTCGCATCCCAGGTTGCAAAAGGCAGGGCAATGTTCCTCGTCGAGTTCGGGAGACACACACGAGCGGTTCCCGAGGCTCACGCTCTTCTCCAAAGAGTACCCAGATAGAATGCCGTTGACCTCAGCTTGCAGTCGATATGCAAGGACACGCTCTGAAGAAAGGTCCACCGGTGCATGCAGCCAGTCCGAGTTCCCCTGAAGTGAAGCGACGCGTTGAAAGACCTCGTCCGTGCTGGACTTGAACTCAATGTGAATGGTTGCGTCGCTGTTCAGGTATCCGAAGTCGACAAAAATGGCCGCTTTCTCAAGATCGTCGGATAGTCTTGGTACTACCTGCAACAATTGAGGTGGCGGAACGGAAACGTATTGTACATCCACAACTTTGCTTGGCGGATCTTCCTCTTCGCCTCTGATGATGGAGATCCGGTAGTAGTAGGTCTCGCCTTCGATCAAATCGCTTGTGTCCGTATGGCGAAATCCAGCCCTACCGCCCAATGCGGGAACGCGATCCGCCCAATCGTAGGGCCCCTCTGGCCTATCGGACAACGTGGCTATTTCTTCAAAGGGCCCCTCAGGACCCAGGGCGCGCTCGATTCGGTGGATGTCGACGTCGGCCCACCACACGCCCCACGAAAGTTCTATACCGTTCGCGACACCATTGTTGAGGGATAGACGAGCAAGCACGGAACTGGTCTGACCGTCGATCGTTGCGGGAAGCTCCGGACCACGGTTGAAAACAACGTTTTCTGTTCCTTGTACTTTGGAGTATTTGGTGAAGGCACCGAGGCTTGTTGCGCGTACTCGATAGTAGTAAGAGGTCCCAGTGACCAAGCCATCGGTGTCAAGATAGGTAGTGTGGGTAAATAAGGCCTGAGGATCTTCGGGCGACTCTGCCGGATAGTCTGCGATCTTTGCAAACGGTCCATCTTTGGAGACCGCCCTTTCAACGTGGTAGCGCTCAACTTCGCAGCACGCGATGCTCCAGGTCAGGCGAATACCGTGTACTGTCCGGTCCGGGTTCACGTCCAAGTAGGCAGATAGTGAAAAAGGTCCCCCATCCCCAAAAACCGGCCCGTCATTGCTGAGTCGGACGTCGGACTTGCCTGACTCGCAAGCCGAAAACGCCGCCCACATGAAAAGGAGAAACGTCCGAAACGTGATGGCTGTCCTGCTCATAAAATAATTCCTCTTTCATATTCGACCCGCTCTTTCTGATCGCGTCACTCCTGGACCATTGCGCAATTCCGGCGCGCTCCATCTTTGTGCACAAATCATGCCGCTAAGATCTTATGCGTCTTTGCAATGTTTTAGCGTCCAGCCAACTCTCTAGAGTAAAGATCGTCCCCCACCAAGGACAGTGGACTGTCCCAAAAGAGAGCCACCTTTGCTCTTGGCCCCTCGATGAGCGGCAGTTTCCAAGGCCGCACAGCCAGAACGTCAGTGCCCTATTTTCCCCTGACCGGGTGACGACCGCTATGGTTCCCCGAGGCGCGGCGTGATCGCCAAGAAAATGGCCTTGTCGGCTTCGGTGCGGATGGCCACCGCGAAGGTGCCACCATTTTTGTGCTCTGTCTTGGTCTTGAACTTGGACTCGGGGATCTGAATGCGCAGCTGAATGGTCTTGTCTTTACGAACCTTGACCAACGTGACTTCAAGGGTTTGCGGCTTTTTGGTCCGGCGAAGAATGCCAAGGCGGACGGGCTCATCGGGACGCACGCGGGTGGTGCGCTCGTCGAGCACTTTGCCGCTCTTGTAGCCTGCACTTTTGAGCGTGGGCGCCACTTTGTGCCGAAGCCGAGGGTCAAAAGATTGCCCTTGGCGCGAAGCCTCGACCACAAGCACCTCGACACGGACTGAAACCCTTGGCTTGGGATCCGCCGCCCACGCCGAAGAACTGCCCAACAAACAGACCGCCAATATCAAATTGCGCCCACGGCTCATACCCACCCCTAGATTCTGCAGCCTACCCCGAAAGGAGATTTTGGAAAGCCGCAGTTGCAAAAGAAGTGAACCCTGGGATTACGCTGGAGGGGACAACCAAACGACCGTCATACCCTCTCTAGGCACCACCGTCACCGTCCCTTCGAAACTCAGGTCCTCTACCGTCACCTGCCCCACGGCACGTTCCATTGGGGTCGATAACCATGCGTCTGGTACCGAAAACGCGAGCATGAGCGCCGTCGCCCCAGCCCCGGCCCACGCCCATCCCATACGCCAGCGGCCCTCAAGATGGGTGGACAACGTGTGCTTCAATTTCGCGAAGAACCCTGGCGCGTCTCGGGCCGAGCGCCAAATTCGCCGCTCGACCCCTTCTCGAAAGGCTTCTTCAAATCCGGGCGCAAGCTCGTGAAGCTCGAGGTCTACTTCTTCTTGAAGGCGAACCATCGCCTGGTCTTCAAGCTCCATGCGCGAACACAAGAGCGCTTGCTCATCGATTTGCCGAAACACCGCCGCCGTAAACGACGGCCAGGCGCCTTCCCGGCGACCAAGCTCTGCTTCAAGCTCGGACCGCAGCGTCGTTCGCACCGCAGTGTCCCCGTCTTGCCCTTTTTTTCGTCCCATCACGCCGACACCTCAGACGCCTTCCAGCGCGAGTTTGAGGCTCCCAGGCACTTCATTCCCCTCCCGCGCGTAGGGACGAAGCAGTGCTTGAAGATTCTTTCGGGCGTGGAACAATCGACTCATGACCGTTCCTTTCGAAATGCCAAGCACCTCCGCCATTTCATCGTAGCTCAAAGCCTGGACCTCGCGGAGCACAATAATGGCGCGGTGTTTGTCCGACAGCTTAAGCATCGCGCAGTGCAGCACTTCTTTGAGCTCCCGGCGGTCCACCATTTTTCCCGGGTCCTGGAGCACCGAACGCCCCTGGTCGAGCAAGGCCTGCTCGATCTTGTGATCTTCGGTCATATCCACCCTTGACCGACGAAATCGATCACGGAGGCCGTCGATGCTCAGGTTGTACACAATTCGATACAGCCAAGTGTAAAACGCCGATTGCTCCTGAAAACGATCGAGGCTGCGGTAGGCTTTGACGAAGGCCTCCTGGGCGACGTCCCACGCGTCGTCACGCTGCCGCAAAATACCAAAGGCTATAGCATAAACCCTTTGTTGGTAGGCTTCGACCAAATGGCCGAAAGCCCGTCGGTCGCCGGCTTTGGCCGCGGCAACCCAAGCGCGGTCTCGCGCGTTCACCGCCGCGCGACTTTCACTGGTCGGTTGCGCTCGCTGTGCATTTTTCATCGAAAACCCCATCTCGTCTTGTAGAATCGACGCGTGTCGACTCGGCTTTGTTCAAATGATGCCCACTCCGCCCGGCCGGGAAAAACGTGTGCGCGCTCGCACGCCCACATAGGGTAAACTATGAGATTGTTGGCGCTGCGGGTAGGCCACAACGACAGAAGTGGGAATAAGCGCCCGAGTCCTGGAAGAGCTTGGGCCTGCGGTTGGTTAGACTACACGCCGTGCTATCGTCAAAGCAGATGGGGCCCGAGCGCACAGCGTCGCACGAAGAGCTACGGGGGCTGATCCGCCAAGCGCGAAAGACGCTGCGACGCGCATTGCTCGCCCAGGGGACCGCGATCTTGCTGACCGGAGGCGCCCTCACCTTCCTGCTCGGGGCGGCCGCGGGCGGCGCCGGGCTTTCCACCCGCTGGGCCGGCCTCATCGAATTGGCGCTCCTGGTCACCGTGACCGTGCTGGTCTTGAGGTGGGCACGAACCCGCTTCCGGACCGAAGTGAACGACGAAGCCACCGTGGCCGGATGGATCGATCAGGCCATCCAGGCCCGTGAACCCCGACCGGCCCACGCCGTCGCGGTTCGCTCCGCGTTCGAAATGGACCGAGATCGCGGCCGTTTCGGCGAAAGTCCAAGTCTCAGCGACGCCGCTGTGGCGTCGGCCCGGGCACGCATTTCGACCATCAAAGTAAGGCAGGCGGTCCGACGTCACAGCTACCGCCGCGCCACCCGTTGGCTGCTTCCCCTCCTGGCCTCCGCCGCAGGCGTCTTGGCCCTCGCGTTGTGGGCGCCGCAGCACCTCCGGCGGTCATGGGGTGCGCTTCGCATGGTCGGCCTGGACCACAGCCTGCAAAATCGCCCCCCAGAGCCCCGGCTGGGAGACTTTCACTTAAGCTACCATTTTCCCGCGTACGCGGAACGACCGCCCATCAGCCTCGACAGCCCCACGGGCGATATCCGAGCGCTCCCCGGCACTGAAGTCATCATCGAGACGCAAGCCGAACAACCCATCGTTCAGGCGACCCTGCTTCTCAGCTATGGCGAAGGCCATACCAGCCAACCCGAACGCATCGCCGTCGAAGCCCAAGGCCGCCGGCTCCGAGCGCGCCTGGTCGTTTCTCGAAAAGGCCGATACCGCTTTTTGCTCAAAACCGCCGACGACGCGCAGCTCGAAGAACGACGTGGGCATGACATTCAACTTGAACTCGATGACCCCCCGGAGATCACCCTGCTGGCCCCCAAGGAAAGCCCCCTGGAGGTCAACGAGGACGATCGGGTCACCTTCTCTTATCAAGCGGAAGACGACTTCGCACTCGGCGAAGTCACCTTCGTCTGGCGGGTCATGGACGCCTCCAGAGAAGGCCGCGTTCCCTTTCACAGCGCCACGCGAGGCAAGCGTACTTATGCTGGCCAGGCCCCCCTTGAGCTCTCAAAACTTGAGCTGAAGCCGGGCGACCGCATCGCGTACTACCTCGAGGTCCAAGACAACGACACCGTGAACGGTCCGAAGCTCGGCGCCAGCGAGACCCGAGAGCTCCGGGTGTACTCCAAAAAAGCCCACCATCAAGAGGTCCTCGCCCTGCAAGAACGCTCGCTGGACGAGCTTGTCCATATTCTCGGAGACAACCTCGAGTCTCAGTTCCAGCCGACGTCGAATCTCACCCGTTACAAGACGCTTCTAGACACCTCCACACGGATCGTGACCAGGGCGCGCACCGCCGACGGACTTCTGCGAAAAACCGTCGCCGCCATTCGTAAAGACCCCCACGGACGCCCGCAGATCGCGGAAGCGTTCGAACAGGCCAGGGTCCAGCTTTCAAGAACCTCACAAAAAAAGCGTCGAGCCCTCAGCCGAGTCCGGCAGGGCCTGAGACAGACCAAGCGACCCGATGCCCATCGCGCCAAGACAGTGGCACGGACCCAGGCCAAGATGGTCTCTTCCCTTGAGAAAAACGTGGTCTACCTTTCGGACTTGCTCCACGACCAGCACCTGATGGACGCCGAATCCCTCGCCAAAGAACTCCGCGAAGAGCAAAAAGCGCTCAAAGAAGCCCTTGAAGCCTACAAAAACGCCCCCAACGAAGAAAAACGAAAGCAGATCGCCGAGAGCATTCAAGACATCAAACGCCGGGTCCAAGAGACGATGCGCGAACTCGCGAAGCTCCAAAAGTCCATCCCTCAAGACTTTGTCAATTCCGATGCCCTCAAGGTACGCGATACCCAAAACAACATGGATGAGATCAACCGAATGATCGAAGAAGGTGACCTCAATTCAGCCATGGAATCCCTGGAGCAAATGCTGGCGCAAACCGAGAACATGTTGGCCGAACTACAAGGAGGCCGACAAGAACTCGGAAAACGCGAGTACAGCGAAATCACCCAAATGGCCGACCAACTGTGGCAAAACCTCACCGATCTCGAACAAGAACAGCAACGGCTGGCCAAGCAAACAGAACAAGTCTCCAAAAAAGTCCTGGAGCGCATGGAGTCGCAACTGGATAGCGCCGATACCTTCGTCGCCAAACAGATAGAGCGTCTTGAGTCCGCCAAAAAAGACCTCAAAGGAGTCCGCCCCGGCACCCACAGCTCAGAATCAGAGCGCTATGAACACACCGAACAACGCATTGAGGACGGTATTCGGGCCCTCAAAGTCAAAGATTTTGGAGCGGCCGAAGAAATGGTCCAGCACGCAGATCAGCAGATGGAGCGACTTCAAAAAGATGCCAAACGACGGAGCCAATACGCCCGACGCTTCGGAGAGGCGTTTGGGGGCCGGGGCTCCGCGGAGCGCCTGGAAAAAGCCCTAGACGGAGCCAAACCACAACTTGAGGCTGTTCTGAAGGACCTCAAAGACATCATGCCGACTCCACAATCGGTGCTCAATGATAAAGAACGACGAACCCTTGAAAGGCACCAAAAGGAGCAGGCAAAACTCAAGAAAAAGGCCTCAGAGCTACAACAGCAGCTCAACAAGCTGTCGGAGCAGTTGCCCATGGTCAGCCCCGAGATCAAATCCATGGCCCAAGAATCCGGTGAAGCGATGGGGCAGGCAGAACAAAGCCTCGGCAAGGGCGACGCCCCTTCGGCCCTCAATCAAGAGCGTCGGGCGCTGGACGCGCTCAAACAAATGCAAAAACAGCTGCAGGAGATGGGCCAAGGCGGGGGCGGCGGAAGCCCCATGGGAGGGGGCGTACCCCTTCCGTTTGGCAAACCGGGCGGCGGGCAGCGCGGAAAGGGGGGTCGACACGGCGGGCGTGATCCCCGCGCGATGGACAAAGTCGAGATCCCCAAGCCGGAGCAGTACAAGGCGCCCGCGGAATTCAGAGAAGACATCCTTGAGGCCGCCAAACAGGGAACCGTCGAAGCCTATCGCGACGCTGTCCGGCGCTACTACCAGGAGCTTGTGAAGTAGATGAAGCTCCGAAGTCCCCCAAAGGTGGCTGGCCTGTTCGCCGCGTGGGCCGTTTTCTCGGCAGCCCCACCGCTGTTTGCGGACAACACCGCCCAGGATGCCAGCATCGAACAAGCCATCCGTGGATTCAAAGCGATTCGCACCTGGCAAGTCGACGAAGCGCGAAGGATTGCGGCCGCGCTCCATCAGGACCGGCCCGAAGATCCCCTGACCGTGGCCCTCGTCGCCGATGTGAAGATGCACCTCGGCGACTACCCAGGCGCGGTCACCCTCTTCCACCAGGCCCAACAAATGGGCGTTCCCGAGCAATTTCTGCTCAACGCGCGTATGGCAGAGGCGGCGCGCACCGCAACCCAGGGTTACGATGAATCCATCAGCGAGCACTTTGTGATTCGCCACACGGCAGGCCGAGACAAGGTGCTTGTGCCCTACGCCGCCGAGACCCTCGAAAAAGCCCGAGAAAAGATTGGCACCTTGCTCGGGTTCAAACCCAAGGCACGGGTCATTTTAGAGATTTACCCCTCCGCGCAAACGCTCGCTGCCGTGTCTACCCTCACCAAGAGTGAAATCGAAAACTCGGGAACCATCGCCCTTTGCCGATGGAATCGGCTGATGATCACCAGCCCACGAGCGGTTGTTTTTGGATACTCCTGGCGAGATACGCTTTCCCACGAGCTGGCGCACCTGATCATTGGAGGCGCCTCAAAAAACACCGTGCCCATTTGGCTCCATGAGGGGGTGGCAAAATACGTCGAGACCGCTTGGCGCGATGAACCAGGTCTTGGCATTTCCGAGGCTCAGCAAAAAGCGCTCAAAAAGGCCGCCAAAGAAGATCGTCTTATTCCCTTCGAAAAGATGCACCCCTCGATGGCCAAGCTCAAAAGCCAAGAAGAAACGAGTCTTGCCTTTTCAGAGGTGTTCACGTTCATTGAATTTTTGGTGAAGCGCAAGGGCTGGGAAGGCATGCGCCAAGTTTTCCGGCTTATGGCCGACGGAAAAAGCGACAGCGAAGCGATCGCTGCCGTACACGGCATGTCGCTCAAGAAACTCTCGAAAAAGTGGATGGCCACCCTCAAAACCCGTCCCATCAAAGTACCCAAGTCCAATGCCCCCGTGAAGGGCGAGCGCAAGCTGGTGATCAAGGACCGCCCCGAAACCCCAGACGACCAACTGCACGGGCTGAGCAAAAAGGGGCGCCGTTTTGCCCGAGCCGCAGATCTGCTCTACGCCCGCGGCCGAATCAAAGCGGCACAGCGGGAGCTCGAAAAAGCCTACGCCGAAACCAAATCACCCTTGATCAGCGGCAAGCTGGCCATGGTGGCCCTGGCAACGGGCGACCTCAGTGCCGCCGAGACTGCCGCACGAGCGGCCATCTTGGGGACGCCCCACATGTCGGGCCCCAACGTGACCCTGGCCGAAGTCCTGGTCCGCCAGGGCAAAACCGAGGACGCACAAGAGCCTCTCAACCAGGCGATCGGGATCAACCCGTTTGACCCGCGCATCCACGGCCTCCTACTGGCCATTGCCGACGCCCAAAAGAACCAAGACAAACAAATTCAGGCCCAGGTGGCGCTGGCCCTTCTGGGCGGCGAAGGCGGGCGCGGGATCCGGCCGCTAGGGCAGGGAGGCATGATTCAAATCCACGGAGCACCCTTTCATCGGGCCTTTATCGTCCATCAAAACGGTTTTCGGATCGCCACGGGTATGGTGACGCCGACGAACCCCATCGCAATCAAACCCGGCACCTATGAGCTTGAACTGGTGCCTCCAAGCGGTCCCGGCGTCAAAAAGACGATCAAGGTGATGGAAAAACCGGAAGATGGTACGCCACAGCAAATCATGAACGGCCCCAACGGGACCTGAACCCAAACAACCGAGAGAGAGAATGAGCGACGAAGACACGAGCACCCAAGGCGCCCCCCGCGGGGATCTCCACCCGACCACTGTACCGGTCGATCCACCATCGCCAGCAAACGATCTCAAGGAGATTCAAGTTTTGGCCGAAGCCATTGCCCAGGCGAAGCAGGCCATCGGTCAACGCATCGTGGGGCAGGAGTCTGTCATTGAGCATTTGCTCATCGCACTGTTCTCCAACGCACACGCGCTGTTTGTGGGCGTACCCGGTCTGGCCAAAACGCTCTTGATCCAGACCCTGGCCGAAGTCCTTGACCTTGGCTTCAACCGAATTCAATTCACGCCCGATTTGATGCCTTCTGACGTCACGGGGACCGACGTGCTTGAGCAAGAGGCGGCCACCGGACGTCGATCCTTTAGATTCCTCAAAGGACCCATTTTCACCAACCTTCTGCTCGCCGATGAAATCAACCGAACACCGCCCAAAACCCAGGCGGCGCTGCTTCAAGCCATGCAGGAATACCATGTGACTGCGTCGGGCGTAACCCATCGGATCGAGCCACCCTTTCACGTCTTTGCGACCCAAAACCCCATCGAACAGGAGGGCACCTACCCCCTGCCCGAAGCCCAACTGGACCGCTTCATGTTCATGCTCGATGTGCCTTATCCAAAAGAGCAAGAAGAAGTCGAAATTGTCCGCTCCACAACCGGCGCAAGCGCCTCGCCCCTTCCCAAGATCTTGAGTCCCGAACGCATCCGGCACCTCCAAGCGTTGGTCAGACGCGTGCCCGCACCTGAAAATGTTGTGCAACACGCGGTGCGGCTGGTGCGGGCGACGCGGCCGGGTTCTCCGGACGATCAGCTTTCCCAGGGCGCAGCCGCACGAATCAAGGAGTTTGTCTCTTTTGGGGCAGGGCCACGTGCGTCGCAGTATCTGGTTTTGGGAGCAAAAGCACGAGCCTCCGTGCACGGGCGTCCCTCGGCGACCATTGAAGATGTGCGTTCCATCGCCACGCCAGTTCTTGGCCACCGCATTGTCACCAACTTCCACGCTGAGGCATCGGGCGTACGTTCTCGAGACATCGTGCGTACCGTCTTAGAGTCTATTCAAGCCTAAGAGAACTCTTGTGTCCGAACCAAAATCAGTCGATGCCCATCTCGGCGCAGAAACGAATCGCTCCCGCGAAATAGACCCGCATACGCTCGCACAAATCGGCGACCTCAGCTTGCGGGCACGCATCGTGGCCGACAGCGCCATCGCGGGGATGCATCGATCACGCCACCACGGCAGCAGCGTGGAGTTCGCGGAGCACAAAGAATACTCGCCGGGCGACGACATTCGGCATCTCGATTGGCGGGTCTTTGCAAGGCTCGACCGCGACTACGTCAAGCGCTTCGAAGACGAATCCAACCTCCGGGCGTTGCTGATCGTGGATGTGTCCGGATCGATGGGCTATCCCGGAGAAGCCACCGAAAATCGGCTCACCAAACTGGGCTATGCATCCACGTCCGCGGGCGCGCTAGCATATGTCCTCGCCCGTCAAGGTGATGCCGTGGGCACCGCGAGTTTTCAAGAGAGTTTGTCCGTGCTGGTCCCGCCCCGGGCACGTAGGGGGCACCTTCAAGAAGTTTTGGCCTCCCTCGACGCCCTGAAGCCGGGGGGCCCCACGCTGCTTAAAGAAGCACTCGATACCCTATCTGAGGGCCTCTCCCGCAGAGCCATGATCCTCATCTTCAGCGACCTTCTGGACAGTGGTATGGCGTCTTTGCAGGCGATCGCAAAACTGAGAGCAAGGCAACACGACGTGGCGCTTTTTCATGTTCTTGACCCCGCCGAGATTGATTTTCCTTTTGAGGACAGCACCGTCTTTGAATCCATGGAAGATGATCGAGAGGTTCAGATAGACGCCCGTGCCATTCGTGATGCCTACCTGACAGAGTTCGCAAATTTTCTGCACCGGGCTGAAACCACCTGCCGAGGTGCGCGCGTAGAATACAACCTGGCACGAACCGACCTGCCCCCGGGCAAGCTGATTGCCAACTTTCTTTCACGGCGGAACCGCTTTCGAATGAGTGTGCGATGAGTTTTCTCAACCCCTTCCTTCTTTTCGGACTTTTGGGCGCATCCGTCCCCATCGTGATCCACCTGATCCATAAGAGAAAGCCAAGAAGACACCCCTTTTCGGCGATCGAGTTGGTCCTCAAGAGTGCACTTCGGGTAGAAAAACGGTGGCGACTCAAACGAATCTTGCTCCTCCTTGCTCGGGTTTTGCTCATTGCCGCCCTCGCACTGGCCGCTTCTGGACCGATGGTGGGTACCCGGGACACCTTGGCGGTATCCCGCGGGGGAGCCCAGCGAATCGCCATCGTCATCGACAGCTCGTTGTCGATGAGAGCCCGCTACGGCACGTCCACAGCCTTTGAAGAAGCCATCAAGCAGGCCCGCAAGATCATCGATGCCATGGGCCCCGAAGACCAAGCGATGCTCGTGGCGGCAAAAGCGCAGGCAAAGCTCCTCACTTTGCGTCCCACACCGTCACGGACCGAATTGTTTGTTGCCCTCGAAAAGCTCGAACCGTCTTATGAATACACCGACTTGGGCGAAGCAGTGACCGCCGCGGCCAAAGCTCTAGCATCCCTTCGAGAAGCCAAACAGCAAGACCCCAAGACGAGTACCGACGCCGTGCAGGCCCGGGTGGTGCTCCTTTCGGATCTAGCCCAATCGAGCGTGGCCAGCGCGGCAGATCTACGAATTTCTGACGACAAAGTGGCCGCACTCGAAGTGATCGATGTCCTCTCGGGCGTCCCCCCCGACGCCCGAAGAAACAATGCACTCAGCCGCATGGCCGTGGTCGATGTGCCCATCGCATCGCCATACACCATTGACCTTCGCACCCGGATTCAGAGCTTCGGTCGGGACGGCGGCGGCAAGCCAGACCCCACACCGATCGTCCTCAAGCAAAACAACGTGAAGCTTGAAGCCAGCCACGTCGATGTGCTCCCCGGTGCGTTGGCGGAAAAAGTCCTTCGGCACACCTTTCAAGGTCCGGGCACAGCAGAAATTGAAGTCGCCCTAGATGCAGATACCCTTGTTGAAGACAACCATCGCTATGCCATCGTCGACATCCAAAGGCAGGTCCGAAGTCTCGTCGTCAACGGCGCGCCCGCTGGGGTCGCCAAAGAGGATGAGGTTTTTTACCTCGAACGGGCCCTGAAGACCGGCGCCAGTGACCAACCCGCGCCGCGCATCATCACCTACGACGACTTCAAAACCACCGACCTCTCCTTATACGATGTGGTCATTTTGGCGGGTGTGCCTTCAGTCTCGGGCAAGGACGGCCAGGCACTCACTCGCTTTGTCGAACGGGGCGGAGGGCTGCTGGTCACGTCCACCGAAGACATGGATGTCGAAGCCTACAATCGAGAACTGGGCACGGTGCTGCCGCGAGCCCTCCGGGGCCTCAAGGTTGTTGACCCCGAAGCAGGAGGCGTCGGCTCGGGCGGCATCGTCGGCCTGAGCGAACCGCTCGCAAGCCACCCGGTCATAGAAATCTTTCAGGGCGAATCGCTCGGAGGGCTCTTGTCCACCCGGACCCGGGCCTACATCTTGCTTCAGCCCGGCACCGGCCAGCCAGCAGAGATCTTGGTCGAGCACGAGGACGGACAACCGGCCTTCATCGAGGGACAGTTCGGACAAGGCCGGTGTATTTTCTTCACCACCTCCATCGACCGAGACATGACCGACCTCCCCATCCGCCCCGCCTTTGTCCCCCTGGTCCGCCAGCTGACCCTCTACCTCGGCCAAGCCCTCAAAAAGCCGGATCGCCAACCCACCCTCGCGGGCGCCCAGCGCGACATCCTCATCCCCAAAAAGGCGAAAAAACTCAAAGTCATTGCCCCCGATGGCCAAGAAACGCTGTGGCCGGAACACGAGCTTGGCGAAAACCCAAGCATTCGCTTCCAAGCCACCGAAGCCCCCGGCCACTACCGCGTAGAAGTCTCGTACGGCGACGCCTTTAGCCCCGTCGACGACCAACATTTTGCGGTCAACGTCGACACCCGCGAGTCGAACCTCGAAGCCCTGGACAAAGACGAGGCCACCCTGATTCTGACCGGGGCCGCCGCCGCCCCCGGAGCCCCAAAAGACGACACCATGCTCGAGCGCGCCCAAGCCCTCAGCGGTCTATCCAACCCCGAAGCAGTCGCGGGCCTGTTCCTCATCCTGATGCTCATCGCCTTCGCACTCGAAAGCCTCCTCACCGCCCAAAGAATCGGCACCTAGACCCACCTAATTCTCTTCAAACACGAGCTCTGGCTCGTACTCAAACAAGCTAGGCAAAAAGCTCCAGGCCGCAGCAGGGTCTCAACAAACAGATAATAGGTACCCGGGGCAATCTCGAACCTTGGCAGGTGTACAAAAGGTTGCTGAAACGTCGCTTCGTGACGAACAGCCCGCTAGCGCTTTGGACGGCGTTTGAACTTTCGGACGCCCCGCTTTTTGAACTGGCGAAGACCCGGCGCCAAAAACTGGCCATCAGAGTAAGCCAGCGGCTTGGCTCGGGTCCTGGACCGCCTGAGGTTCTTGAGGCGACTCCGGCTGTTCGGGGGAGACAGATGATAATAGACACGGCTGGCGACCTGGGACAGCTCTTCTTCGGCGGCTTTTCGAGTACGTCCACCTTTGATGCAGCCCGCCAGGACAATAGGGCGATCATCTTTCATGTAGAAAACGCCGAAATCGCATATGCGGCGGTACTGGGTGCCGGTCTTGTGGGCAAAGGGGGTGTTGGGCGGGAGACCAGAAATGAAACGGTGTGCACCGGTCTTGGTTCCGAGCATGATCTCGATCATCTGCTGGCTACGCTGCGGGTTGACGATCTCGCCTTTGGCTAGTTTTCCGAGGAGGGTACCCATGGCTTCGAGCGGTGCCGTATTGTAGCCAGCCCGGTAGTACGTCTGAAACCCTTTTTGGTAGTGCTCGGGCTGAAACGTTCCCGCCTCAACCTCCAGGAGCTCCGACAGCCGCAAAAGGCGTAGATCCAGTGGGCGGGTCACGCCGAGCTCAAAAAAATCGGAAACGCGAAGACCCTCGGTGTCGGGATCGATGTTGCGATACACCAACCGCCGAACCTCAAGCAACGTTGTGATGGGACCAAAACCGTGAATCCCTTCTTCCACCAAACCCAGATTGACGGCATTGAGCCCCACCAGGTTGATCAACATATCCGCGGCCGCGTTGTCGCTGTGCTGAATCATGACCTCAAGCAGCGTGGACACCGCTATCTTCGACCGGGGTTCAACCAAATTGAGCTGCGGCGAGCCGTCGCGAATCGCTTTGGGCCCGTACAACACTTCGGCATCCATAGAGAGCTCACCCTTCTCCAGCTGCCGAAAAACCGCCATCATCACCGGGACTTTGATCCCCGAGGCCAAATAGGTGGGCGTAGAAGCGTTGTGGGTGTACTTGGCCCCAGTCGTGAGATCTTTGACGTAAAGCGAAAGCTCAGCGGCAGAACGCCTGGTAATACGCTCTACGTCGGTCTGTAACGCCGCCGGCCACTCTGCAAAAAACTGCTGCTGGGCGTCCGCTGTTTGGGCAAAAGAAGCGCCCACTGCGGTGCACAGAACAGCCTCCCACCGCCGCCTTCGGTTCAATTTCACCTTGCTTTTGTTCCTATGTCTAAGGCTTAGACCCATCAGGTGCGCCTGCGCACAGATCATAGGCCTTCCTGGCCAGCCGGGCAACTATCGCCTCGGCGGCATGTACGCCCCCGCCTTCGAGGCAGGCGGCCACCACCACGGGGTGGTCCTCTTTAAGAAAAATGATACCCAGGTCGCACAGCTGCCGAAACTGGCTCCCGGTCTTGTGCGCAACCCGGGTGCCCGCGGGGAGCCGGCCCAAGATGCGCTTCGTGCTCGTCCGCGCCCCCATCATCAGCGCCAACATCTCACGACTCGCCTTTTCGCTCACCATCGTCCCCGCCAAAATACGTTCCAAAATCGTTCCAATGGCCTTCATGGGCGCTCGGTTGACGCGGGTTGCATAAAAACGATCGTACGCCGCGAACAGATCCGCACGACTGTAGGTTCCCCTGGGTCTCCCTACCAGCGCCGTGAGCCGGGCGATTTGGGGCTCCCAGATCGGTGTCCAGCGAATGGTGCGAATGTCGATGGCCCGGAGATCATCCGCCCGAATATCCAATTCTCGGTATATTCCCCTCCTGACATCCACCATATAGGTCAACGGTGTGAACCCGCGGATCCCGTCTGCAACCAGGCTGGCAGTTGTCTGTCGAAGCCCCACCGTCTTGGCCACGAGGTCCGTCGCCGCATTGTCGCTCGCCTGCATCATCCATGTAAGCAAATCGCGAACCTTGAAACGTGAGCCCAACCGCCTCGGGTTGATGCGGGTCGCACCGTCGCGTATATCGGAGGCGCTGTAGGTGACTTTCTTATCAAAAGACAGGGTGCCCGCCTCGCGCTGACGAAACGCTTCCACCATGAAGGCGATCTTCACCCCCGAAGCGAGATACGCGGGTTCGTCTTCGCGATAACCGAAGCGGTGGCCTCGGCTTGGGTCAGAAACATAGAAGTACAGGACGCCCGGAAACGACTTTTTGGCTTTCTTAACCTCTTGCCGCATGGCAGCGGCCCAGGGGGCCAGCTGAAGGGGCGCTCCGCTTTCCCGTGCCGCCGCAGCCAGAGGACGAGGCGTGCCCGAATCGGCGCGCACTTCTGTACACACCAAGACCAACACCAAAGCGGCTGCCTGCCGCAGCAGCGAAACATTCGACAGCCCCATGGCCAAGAAAAGATAACACGGTCAGGCGAGACGACCTAGATTTGGACCAACGCTCGAAACCACCTTGGTGGAGACAAGTTTCGTAGGTTGTTGCGATGAGTGCTGAAACCGAGCAGGCGCACGCGCACATGAAGGCCGTGTACGGGTGACGTCAACGTGCTCATGCGCATGCACTTGCGCGATCTAAACCGGAGCGCACAAGTCAGTTCAGTTCGAACGCCATGCTTCTACGAGAGCCTTGAGCCCACCCTCAACATCTGCAGGCAAATGGACCCGCAGAATTCGCCGCCCCCGTTTCGAAAGCGCCGTGAAATCGCCGCGCTCCTGGGCTTGTTTCAATACCCCAAAAGAATAGGACGCCCCCGGAACGGGGATGTCTTCGGCGTCATCGCTGGTAATCTGGATAAAAACACCGGTGTCGGGCCCCCCTTTATGAAGCTGCCCCGTGCTGTGCAAGAACCTCGGTCCGTAACCTAACGTGGTTGCGCACTTTTTGCGGTCACGGATCGCATGCCTGAGGGTTTGAAGCGATGCATCGTTGACATCGTTCGACTCTACATAGGCGTTGAGGGCAACGTAATCACCCCGTCGGCTGCGGTCGACATGCTCCCGAAGAACCTGCCCAAGGGACTCGCAGTCTCTCAGACCGGTCGCGTTGGACGCATCGGTATAGACCACGATGTCTTGGTCTCGAAAGATCTCCTCTTCGCCGTCCACTTCAGGGAGTGTGCCTTGGCTCTCGAAAGCCTTGAGGTACTCTTTTGTGAAGCGTTTGCTTTCTTCTACGTTCGGCTGGTCAAACGGATTGACCCCTAAAATATGAGCCGCCGTCGCCGTTGCGATTTCCCAGCGAAACATTTCCTGGACGATTTGCTGTGGGTTGGACAACTCGAAGCTCAAAACCGGATGCCCTGCCTTCTCGAGAGACTCCAAGCGCTTCAGCGACAGCTCTTCGGGTTCGTGCTCAAGCCTAAAATGCACAAAAACTCGGTCGTCGCTGTAATCTTTTGGCTCAGAAAGCCGCTCCCCATCGACGGGAACGATGCCCACACCCTTTTTACCAGTGCTCTCGGCAATCAATTGCTCCAACCAGGCCCCAAACGGGCTGAGGGACTCAGAGGCCGAAATCGTGAGCTTATCGCGACCACTCTTCGCCAATTCGCCCAAGATCACACCCAAACGAACCCCTGGATTCTCGCTCGGCGGGATGTCGGCACCGCAACTCGCCACCATCAGATCTGCGGTTTCGAGCAGTTCAATCACATCGAGGCCCATCGCGCACGCGGGCACCAACCCAAACGGGGACAGGGCCGAATAACGACCGCCAATCTCTGGATCCCCGTTGAAGATGGCTTGATAGTCGCGCTCGACCGCCATGTGCTCCAACCGAGTCTCAGGGTCAGTCACCGCCATAAAACGATCGCCATCCTGAATCTGGTCGAAAAAATAAGACTGAAACGCCAGCGGCTCAGCCGTCGTTCCGCTTTTACTCGCAACAATAAATACGGAATGATCCGGATCAATTCTTTTTTGGACACTCAAAATCTGAGCGGGCACCGTCGAGTCCAGGACCACAAGCTTCGGACTCCCGGGCGCAGGCTTAAAGACCTTGGCAAACACCTCTGGCGCAAGACTTGACCCTCCCATCCCCATCACAACCACGTGAGTCACACCGTCCACTTCCAGATCTTCTTGCAGATCTAAAAAGGCTTCGGGTTGCTCCGCAAGATTGCTGACCGCGTCCAGCCAGCCCATGAATCCGGTGATACCGCCTGCGTCCTGCGGATCGTCGCTAAAGAGTTTGGCATCTTTTTTCCATAGGCGCTGCGAAAAACCCCCGCTCGTCAAAGCATCCAACCGGTTTTGGGCGACAGGAATGAGCGCCGACTCCGTTTGAATCATGCGAGCCAGCCTCGAACCCAGGAGTTCGCGGCGACGGGTCTCGACCGTAGCCAAAAGGCGATCAAAGGCCTCCCGAAACAGAATCACCCCTTGATCAACGAGGCGATCCGTCACCTGCTTCATAGAAATGTCCAGCTTACCCAGAGTCTGCATCACGGCCTGGGCCTCTTCTAAACCGGTGGTGAGCGTCGCTTCAGCGCGGCCATGATCTTTGAACGCTTGGTAGGTCTTGGCCGGAACCGTGTTGACCGTATCGGGGCCGATGAGTTCTTCCACGTAAAGAACATCCCGATATTCCGGGTTTTTGGTGGAAGTACTTGCCCAAAGCAACCGCTGCGGCCGAGCGCCTTGTTCTTGGAGTGCTTTCCAACGCTCTTCACCTGATATTCGCTGGTAAGATGCGTAGGCCATCTTGGCATTGGCGATGGCGGTCTTGCCACGCACCCGCTCCAGTTCACTCTTGAGGTCGGAAGATGGCGAGGCCGACAGTCGCTCGTCGATCATCTTATCCACCATGGAATCAATGCGACTCACAAAGAAACTGGCCACACTGGCGACACGCGAAATATCTTGGCCTTGGCCCAACCGGCGCTCGAGGCCGGCCATGTACGCATTCAGGACCGCCTCATAGCGCTCAACAGAAAAAAGCAGCGTGACATTCACATTGATGCCCCGCGCAATCAATTCTTCAATGGCCGGAATACCTTCCTCGGTTGCCGGAACCTTGATCATCAGGTTCTTTCGACCCACCATGTGCCACAAACGCTGGCCGTCAAGCACCGTACCGGCGGTATCCTTCGCCAGATGAGGCGACACCTCAAGACTGACAAAACCATCACGACCATCGCTTTCGTCGTGCACTTTGCGAAACACATCGAGCGCGAGTTGAAGATCGGTTCGCGCCAAGGTTTCAAAGGCCGAAATAGCACTTTCTCCTCGCCGAACCAGGGCCTCGAGCGCGGGCCGGTAGTCGCTGCTCGAACCGATCGCTTTTTCGAAGATGGAGGGGTTGCTGGTCACGCCTCGGAGCCCGTCCTCTTCCACCATGCGATAAAGCTCGCCCGTCCAAACCAAAGCGCGCTCAATGTAATCGAACCAAATACTCTGTCCGTGTTTCCCGATGTCTCGAATGGTGTTCATCTCAACCCTCCTTCAAGCCGTGGGCCCGAAGGGGCCCCATCATATCCTCTTCAAGCACCCTTCGTACCCTGTCCCTCATCTGTCCAGCCCGCCTTTTACTCCTTCGGGGATTACTCCTAGTACGACCGGGAAAACGTTTTGAAACCTGCCCACGATACGCAAGCCCGTTCGGATCGATACAGTGAGCTCCGGAATGAGTGGTATTGCGAACGTTTGGGACGGCGCGACCGACGACGCAGCCGCACGGCTTTCTTCTCGGATCTACGGCGCCTTTTGGTACGACCGACTTGACTGAACCGGGCATTCCCGGAAAAAGGGAGGTCACGGCACGGGCCACGCACGGATCCCCGCCACGGCAGGATAACGGAGAAACCTTCGGCCTTGCGCTTCCCCTGGTCTCGACACCCCAAACGCGCCTCTTCGAGCGCCCGTGCCCGCGCCCTGCAAGGCGCTCAACTGGAAGGGTTCACCCCCTTGAAATCAATGCCCACACTGATCGCCGGCGGACGCCAAACCAAAGGTGCACTGCCGGTTCGCACAGGCCGCTTCTCCGGTGCTTTGGTCAGCTCGCGCGGCCGGGGTTACGCCCGCTACAACGAAGATGCAGCGGGGCTGTTCTCAGACGCACGCGGCGACTTTTATGCCGCGGCTTTTGACCAAGCCGGCGGGCTCGGTGGCCGAGTCCGCGGACAAGCAAGTCAAATTGCCGCCCACGCCATGACCGCCAGCTTCCGAAACCTGGTCGAAGAGCACGATACAGAGGTCCTGAGCAGAGGCATGCAGACCGCCATGCGCTCCGCCCACACCACCTTGGTGGAGCGCGCCCAAGGAGAAGTGACCACCGCCGTAGCCGCCATCACGAGGGGCCGACAGCTGATCGTAGTCAACTCCGGTGATTCTGCCGCCCTCAAGTTCAATAAAGAAGGGGTCTACCTCACCCGTACGAAAATGCACGAACAAGACACCATCTTCGGAACCCCGCGCCTCACCCACGCTTTGGGCCTTGGAGAAGCTACGACAGATAGCTACCTTTGGACCCTCGAGAAAGGAGACTGGGTCTTTCTCGGAAGCGACGGTTTTTTGGACTCCGGAATCGGCCAAGATGAGTGCCGTGAGTGCATTCAATCCGAGAGGAGCCCCGAAAACCTCGTCAACCGATTGTCTACGCTCATTCTCCAACGGATGGCCCGGGCGACCGCAAAACCCGATAACCTGACCCTCATTGCGTTCCAAGCACTGTAGGCGACTGCCTACAACGTTTGCCAGGCCCGGAAGTCAAAGTTTGGTGCTCAAAAAGGACTCGCCTCGAGCTCGCAGCTTGACCTCGGTCGCGACCTGAACGCGCCGCCAAAGGGCTCGACGGCCCGCGTCTCGATCCGCTTCGTGCTGCAGATAGGTTTGAAGAAAACGCATCCGATCGGTCCGCGTCACCAAGCTTAGATCCAAAAAGTCACGATTGAGACGCACCAAATTCTTGATGACCATCCGACGGCGCGAGGCCCAGAAGGTCCGGATCGACTCCAAATCGAGCAACGCCATCCCATCTTTGGTGACGAGAATGTTCTTCGCGTGCAAATCCCCATGAAAGATGCCCTGAGCGTGTAGGCTTCGAACGAGCGCCGCCAACTGCTCACCTACGGCCGCTTTGGTCGAAGAACCAAGTCCGAGGCCGGTGGCCTGAAAACGTGCGTCGCGAAGCTCCGCCAACGTCACCCCCGCGAGAAACTCGTAAGCCCGAAAACTAAACGCCCGCTCGGGAGAGCGCCGCATCTGTACGTAGCCGAGCGGCCTTGGAGACTCGATGCCAAAGGACCGAAGCCGATAGGCCCACAGATCCGCACGTTGCGCCCGCGAAGTCCTCTTCACCATCAAGGCCAACCCGCGTGCGGTGCGCGGGGGCAACGCCTTCAGGACCAGTCGACGAACCAAAGGCGCTACGGCTTCATCCGAATCACCCGCACCACCGGCAGGTTCATCGGCCCCCACCGTCCGGACAGCGCCCGCGCTTTCCTCAGGTGCACCATCAACCGCTGCATCATCCGCCGGACCGCCACCGCCCCTTTCATGGTCGTCCTTGGCCTCGTCTTTGACTCCACTGTGGCCTTCCTCCTTGCCCCGGTCGGGGCACCACACAAGTTCGGCCACGTACGGGGCAAAAAGTCGTTTGACGACCCAGGGACTCGGCACAACCCGACGCCAAGCCGCCTGAGCAGCCGCTCCAGATTCGAGAAGAGACGCGACTTCGATCTCAACGACTCGCCTGAAGAGCGGGACGAGGTCTACAATCCCCGGTCGGACCACGCCGGTCCACCGCACTGAAGAGGCGTCTTCAAAATGGAACGGGGGCAAATAGCCCATGACCTCGGTCTCAGTCTTTCTTGCGACCCGGAGAACGACCTTCCACCGCAAGTAGGTGGAGATCCGTCACGTTTGTGTCTGTAGGCCCAGTTTCCAGGCGGGCGTCGACGGCGCCAAGCGCACCATAGCTGTCGTAACGGCGAAGCGTATCGGCCACGTCCATATTGGCTTTGGCCAACTCGCCTGCCGTACCCCCGTCCACAATTCCCCCAGCCGCATTGGTTGGGCCGTCGGTCCCGTCGGTCCCCGCCGCCAAAAAGGCCATATGCTCATCACCCGCCATGGCCTTTGCCATCAGCATCGCCAAATGCTGGCTTCGACCGCCCTGCCCAAGCTTGTCGTTGTTCGCTTCACCAGGGATCACAACCGTAGGCTCGCCCACGGCCACAAAGACCTCCCGGCCCGTCCCGCTGCGCACCATTGACCCTGCCCGGGCCATGTATTTGTCGACCAAATCCTCCACCGGACCCTCAATGGGCTTGGTTGCACAACGCACCCGAAGCCCCTTGGCACGCGCCGAGCGCGCCGCCGCCCGCAAGAGCGTTCTTGGGCCGCCGACCACGGCGGCAAACGCTCGGGAAAGACGCGGATCACCGGGCTTGGGAGAGTCTGCAATTTCGCCTCGCCCCCCGGCCTCGAAGTAAGTCGCAACACTTTCGGGTATTTGCTTCCAAATCTGAGCCTTCTTCAGAGCCGCGGTGGCATCTTTGTAGCGAGAGGGATCGGCCACCGTAGGACCACCCCCGATCGCAGGCAGTTTGTCTCCGACCACGTCTGAAAGCGCCAAAGTCAACACCGAGGCCGGGGCGGCCGACACCGCCAAACGCCCGCCTTTGACCTTGGAGACGTGTGACCGCACAACGTTGATGTCATGGATGTCCATCCCAGAGTTCAACATCAAACGGGTCAGATCGATGGTGTCCTGGAGCCCAACTTCCCGAACCGGAGACGTGAGGAGCGCACTGGCCCCTCCCGAGATCAACACCAAAAGGAGGTCCTCTTCGCCGAGCTCTTGGACCAGTTCCACAACTTCATCGGTGGCGCGAACGGATGCCCGATCCGGAATCGGGTGACCTGCCTCCCGTACTTCAAAGCCCTCGATGTCGCGCGCATACCCTTTTTTCGTCAGAATCAGCCCGAAGCCCATCTTTTCTCGAATGGCTTCGGGAACCGCTTCGGCCATGGCAGGCGCAGCCTTTCCGATGGAGACGATGCCCACCCGTTCGACACGGTCGAGCGCGATGGCGCGCCGACCGGCGCGAATGGCCCCGCTGGAGACCTGAAGTCGCGCCTCCACGGCCTTGCCGGCGTGCGACGCTTCGAGCGCTTCCTCGTAAATCGCTACAAGCTCTTCCGCGAGCGGGGTGCGGGCCATCGAAGACGACGTATAATCAAGACCTTGACACAACGCAAAACTCAGAGGGCTTCCCGGGAAGAATCGAGGGGGTACAACCGCTAGTTAAGGGGTTTTCACGGGGCAATTCTACGGTTTGTGGGCGATTTTCCCATTGTCTCCGACCACCCAGATGTCGCTCGATCCAAAACCCCACATTTCACGAACCATACTGCTGTCCCCAAACACCCCTACCGCCTCGGTGCACAGGCCTGGTCCCGTTTTGCCAACTCCATTCATGGCGCAGGTCGCGATGCGATCGGCCTTTTCCCAACGCTGAACGACCCCCAGCTGCCCGCCGACCCAAATTTCATCGACCGATAAGCCCCAGATGCCGTGGATCTCGCCGCCCCGGCCCGAATCTGGGAGGGCCGTCCAATTGGAGCCGTCAAATCGCATAAAATGAGACGGTGGAACCGCGCTGTGGACGCCGCCCACAAACACCTCGTCCGAGGCAAAACCGAAAATGGTGAAGTAATCGGACCCGACAAAAGGATCTGACCGATCCCAGGTCGATCCGTTCCAATGATGGGCAGTGGTGTTCGCAACAACCCAGACATCGTTGGGGCCGGACGTCCACACCGACATCGGTTCGCGGCCTATATTCTGCGGCCCCTGCACCTCTTGCCACGCATTGCTGAACCGCATGATCCGCCCTTCGCCGACCGCCCAAACATTATTGGCAGAACTTCCATAGACATCATCGAAGTCAACGCTGATCGGCGAGGGGTGGCCCTGCCAGCTTCGCCCGTCGTACCTGAGCAGGGTCCCTGCGCGCCCCACAATCCATGCATCGTTGGCCGCACTGCCCCATACAGCGACGGGGCGGGTGCCCTGCGGAATGTTGTCGCCCGACCAGGCACTGCCGTTCCAACGAATCAACGTCCCCGTGGTGGGATCGGTGCTCCCGAAATCGGGTCGATCTCCGGGACCAACCGCCCATACAACCGTCGACGTGGACCCCCAAACCCCGGTGAGTTGGGTGGTTACCGGGCTGGGCCTTATGCCCCAAGATACGTTCGGAGTACTGTTGTTGTTGTTGCTGTTATTGTTGTTCGAGTTATTCGTCGTACTCTCTTTGAGAGAACAACGGCCCGCCGGATTGCAAAACAGCTCATCCCCGCCCGACGGATTACACTCAGTGTCGCTGGTACAGCCCAAATAGTTTGCGTTCGCTGGCGTACAGATCCCCACGTAGCAAATTTCACCCACAGCGCAGTCGGAGGCCCGTTCGCACTCATCGGTGCACGAAGCCAAAAAAAATGACGTGGCGACTGCCGGAACCATCGCCCAAAACCAACGACAGGAACTATCCATGGCGGGAGACTAGCGTCTCAAGTAACGATTCGCCAATTCAGATGTCTAGGAAAGACCCCAAAAGACCTTCGCGAGCAAGAATGGGCGGGTAGACCCCGCTTACATCGCACCCCGAGCTTACATCGCACCCTGATAGAGATCGAGCGCTGCGGCCGCATCGAGAGGGCGAGGGTTGGTGGCATGGCTCGCATCCGCGATTGCTTGGGAAACCATGGGCTCCATCATCTCGCGCTTCACGCCACAAGCCTCAAGACGGACGGGCAACCCGATCTCGGCGACCAAAGATGCCACAAACGCCAAGCAGGCCTCCGCCCGCACGGCATCGGAGCCGGAAGTGTGTGCCCCGAGCGCCTCGCCCGCCAACGCGTACCGGTGGGCGGCAGCCTCGAGGTTAAAGCGAATCACGTGGGGCAACATGACCGCGTTGGCCAAGCCATGGTGCATCCCGGCGACGGCGGACAAAGGATGCGCAAGGGCGTGGCAGGCCCCGAGACCCTTTTGAAAGCTGATGGCCCCCATGGTGGCCGCCAACATCATTTCGTGCCGGGCTTCGATATCGCCCCCGTCTTTGACCGCGCGCCGAAGGTACACCCCCGCGCGCGCCAAAGCACCGATGGCAAACACGTCGGCAAAAGGGTGGGACCCCGTAGCGACATAGGCCTCAAGGGCGTGGGTCAGTGCGTCCATACCGGTGGCCGCCGTGATTTTCGGCGGCAAGTCCTTGGTGAGTTCGGCGTCGCAGAGCGCCACATTGGGCATCATGTGCGGGCTAAAAATCACAGCCTTTCGCCCTTCATCACCCAGACAAATCACGCTGGCACGGCCCACCTCGCTGCCCGTACCTGCAGTGGTCGGAACCGCGATCATCGGCGGCTGAGAAGCCTGGATCTGCTGCGCACCGCCGCGAGATTCTTCGTACACCGCGAGCGGAAGGGGGTGGGTGCACTTCAGGCGGACCGTCTTCGCCACATCCATGGCGGCGCCGCCCCCAAGCCCGATGACCAGCTGCGCACGCTTTCTCCGGTAGACGTCAACGCCACTGGTCACGTTTTCTTCCGTCGGGTTCTTGGCGACATCCAAGTGGACCGCGGACACGATCTTTTCGCGCTCCAGGATGTGCTGGACCAGATCAAGAAGACCCGCAGCCGCAATGCCTTCGTCGGTCACCACCAAGACCCGCTCGGCTCCCAAGCGACGAACTTCGTCGCCCAGGGTACGAATGGCGCCGGGCCCGACCACCACACGGGTCGGAAAGCTCATGACCGAGACGGGAATGGCGCCTGACTCAGCCATGGCTGGGGGAGCTACCGGAAAAAGCGCGGGACCTCAACCACGAGTCCAGTCGAGCCCCGACAAGCGGGTTCACCCAGAGCCCTTCCCGAGCGCCGGCGCTGGCCGCCCGAATATGGGGCTTGCCCGAGGATCCGGCGAAGGCACTTTGTTCGCTTGACATCCCGCCTCGCGTCCTTTGGTCTATTGTGATGGCCGGCGTCACCAAAGATCAGCTGATCCAATCCACCAAAGCAAACATTCGCGAGGCCAAGCCCGACGAAGTCAGGGCCGAACTCGAGGCCAAACCAGAGCTCCTCCTACTCGATGTCCGCGAGGCCGACGAAGTCGCCACTGGCAGCATCAAAGGGGCCAAACACCTCCCGCGGGGTTTCCTCGAGCTGAAGATTGAGAATATCGCCCCCAAAAGAGACCAGGAGATCGTGGTGTACTGCGCCGGTGGCGTCCGCAGCGCCCTGGCCGCTCGGTCTCTCGAAGAGTTGGGGTATCGCAACGTCAAATCACTGAGGGGCGGCTTCAACGGCTGGAAGAACGCTGGCTTACCGTGGGTGGTCGACAAACAACTCACCCAAGACCAGAAAATTCGCTACTCCCGCCACATCATGCTCCCTGAACTCCAGGAGGAAGGCCAAAAACGACTTTTGGACTCCAAAGTGCTCCTGGTGGGCGCCGGCGGCCTCGGATCCCCCGCGGCCCTTTACCTGGCTGCGGCCGGCGTCGGGCACCTTGGCATCGTCGACCCAGACGTCGTCGATTTCTCTAACCTTCAGCGACAGATCATCCACCGAAACGATGACGCCGGCGTTCCCAAAGTCGACAGTGCCGAGCGGGCCATGCGTGACCTCAACCCTGACGTCAAGGTCACCAAGTACCAAGAGTTCCTCACCTCGGCCAACATCATGAAAATCCTCGACGACGGGTGGGAACTGGTGGTCGACGGCTGCGACAACTTCCAGACCCGCTACCTCATCAACGACGCCTGCGTATTTCGCAAGATCCCGAATATTCATGGCTCCATCTTTCAATTTGAAGGCCAAGCCTCGGTGTTCGCCCCCTCGCTTGGGGGCCCCTGCTACCGCTGCCTCTACCCAGAGCCGCCCCCACCGGGCATGGCCCCAAGCTGCGCCGAAGCGGGCGTCGTCGGCGCCCTGCCCGGCGTCGTGGGAACCATTCAAACCATGGAAACCATCAAGCTCCTGCTCGGCAAGGGCGAGCCCCTGGTGGGTCGCCTCCTCCAATTCGATGCCCTCGGGATGAAATGGCGCGAACTGAAACTGCAGCGAGACCCCAAGTGCCCCGTCTGCAGCGACAAACCAACCATCACCGAACTGATCGACTACGAAGCCTTCTGCTCCATCCACGCATAGCAATGGGCTGAAAAAAGTCGCAAAGCGACGTTTCAGTAACCTGTTTTCGGACTGCGTTCGTCCTTTTCCCGACCCGAAGGGCGAGGTGCGCCTGGTTCGGAGGAGGGTTTTGAATGATCTGCAGCTTTTTGAGCACGCGCCTCAGCCTTCTCAAGGTCCTTGGTCAACGCTTCCAAAAGGCGGTCGCTCAGCCGGAGCGCATTGGCTTCATCTGGCGGAGGGGGAATGGATGATAGCAAGGTTCGGGCCCCCGTGTAGTCGCGCGAAAGTAGAAGCTCGTGAAAGCGATGGGCGAACTGGGTTCTCGCAAGCACCCGAGCCAAATCAAGTTTCACGCCCCACCGAGAACCCTCCCGGACGCTGAGAAAACGCCGACGCTCCGTTCGCGTTTTGGGAATGTCTTTGAGCACCTGGCCTACGCGCTTGGACGCGTAGGCTAAAGGATTCTTGAGCGTCACTTTGGTGAGTACAACGTGCCTTCGGTCGCTTGGTTTCGCCTCAATTTCAACGATCTCATGGGACATCGGCTTAGGGGGGAGTGATAGGGCCACCGTGCCCGTGGGAACCCTCGACAACTCCAGCATCGCTTTTTTGACCCATGGCCGATCGGCTTCAACCGTGTGGGCTACCATGGCCGGAACATCCTCGGCCTGGTAGGCTCGGAGCCAAGCATCCACGGCGCGCACCGACTCGGGCATCTGACAACCGGTGCCCGCAGCCACCCAAGCCAGACAACCCAACCACGTTGCACCCCGTTCGCTCAGACTTCTTCTCAGAACACAGGCGCGCACCGCTCCAGATCCCCTGCGCCTGAAATATGGGCTGGCTCCCGGCATCATGCGCCCCGCATTCTCATGTTTCGCGGGCTCGGCCTCACCCGGACGATAGTGGAGTGGGGCCACAAGCCGTGTCAAAAAATCACCATCCTACGCCGGCGCGAGAAACGATCTGTCGGGCAACCCCCCGGGCTCGTGAAACCCTGGCGCGTCCAACCTCACACTGAATCAACCTCCAAGAAATTGAAGTTGAAGATGGACCGCCCCATACCCCCGAAGCCTTCGTCCAACGGGCCCAAGACCGCTTCCCATCCTATTCACCGAAAAGAAGTTCCGATTGACACCAACGCCGGAAACGTCCCAGGTTCGCTCGTCAACGAGCTCATCTTGGCATCTTCTTCCGGGGAGAGCCCGAAAAAATGAGGAGTCAATGCGTCGCAGGAATCCTTCCCCGTCGAGCGCCCCCGTGAGGCACTGCACTCCTTGCTTGAACTCCGAACGCAAAGCCGCTTGGAACGAAGGGCCCAGCCAAGTCGAGCACCAACGAGCGTACTTGGAAGAACCTAGACATTCACAATCGGGGCCAACGCCGCATGGAACGGAGATGAGAGCGAATCGTTCGGCGTTGCCCTCGATAGTGTGGCCCCTGCGACCCGCCCTCCTGCTCATCGGCGCGTTGTCTTGTGGCCGACCATCCACCCTTCACGAACTCCTTCCCGTCGGCGAGAGTCGGGTACTCGGACTTTCCGAGGGGTGGAATCTGGTGTCTACGCTTCACACAGACAACCTTTTGCCTCTCGAGAACCTCGCACCCGAACGCTGGGCGGCTTGGCGCGTCGAGCAGCACCACGACGAGCTCCATCGAGTCGTGGTCCGTTACCACCAAGCGTCGCGCATGTCGGATGATGGTGTCTACTGGGTTTACGTAGAGGCGCCCGGCAAGACCATCGACCCATCTTCGGTTGAACTCCCCACGCCGAAGACCCAGAATACCGATGGGTGGCAGTTTTTTGTTCCCAGCGAGGAAATAGCGCCCGCAACCTTGCAGGCAGCCTCCATCCTCGAATGGGATGTGCAAACCCAGGCGCTCGTACGCATCGCGGGGCCTGTGCTGCACGCAGGGCACACGTATGTCGCGCGCTTTGGTCAAGCGTGCCGTCCAGGTCCCGGATTGTACAAAAACAGGCAAGCGATTATCGAGGAGTGCGGCTCGGTAGCCGGTGCCCCAAACCCCATAGCACGCGAGACTGAAGTCCACGTGTTCACCGAAAGCGACCATGCAAACTATGTGCAGGCGCAGCAGCTGAGAGATCGCTTGTTCGTCGAGGGCATCCAACGGGAATACGAAGCGGATCCCACCGACCCTGATAGCCAATTTTTGGCCGATCACGGCCGGGTATGGGCCTACGGACAGGGCCTCGCGCTCGCCCAATACAGCCGCGCAGGCGATGAGCGTGCGGTGACGCTGAGCCGCTTTGTCTGTGATTCCGCGGCAACGTGGACGGACAAAGATGGTGAAACCGTCTTTGGGGGCTGGCATTTTTCCTGGAACACCGATGAGGACGTGTGGAAAGACGCGCGCTTGGTCACCGGAGCCAACGCCTGGGTTGTTCACGGGCTTGGTGCTTATCTTCTTTCGGATCTGTTCAAGGACCTGAGCCAGGCGGAAAAAAACCGCATCGACCAATGTTACTGGCGTGCTCTTTATGGCCTTATGGTCCATTTCGATGGATCCCTCGACCTGGTGACTGCCGGGTGGACCACCCAAGGCCTCAAGAACGCCGGAAACATCGACCTTATCTTGCCCGTTCAACCCGACGAACGGTCTTGGGCCTACTACGACATTCTCGATACGGTGGGCTACAACGATTACTTCGCAGACAACCCGCCCTCGGTCGATATTCTCGAATGGGATCGAAACGGTCGTTCGCGCGTTGTCAAAAGCCGCATGGTCACGCCATCGGAGTTTGTCGTTCTCGGCCAGCGAGCCAAAGCATCCAATGTGGTCACCGAACACAATCTTGATGTTCTGGCGGTTATCAACCAACTCGTGAAGCACTGGAACGAGATTCCAACACCCAGTCTCGCCGATTTACGCCCCAGCGCCCAAACCCATGGCATCGACCAATGGGTCGCCTTTCGAGATCGCATCACCCACGCCATCTTCACGACCTTGTGGAATGACGAAGCCGGCCGCGTCATCACGGGCGGTGAGATCGTGAAGGGTCATTTTTTGCGAAGCACACACACGGCCATCGACAATTGTACCTGGCTGGCGATCAGTGTCGACTACCCAAGCCTATCGGCCCACCAAGTAGAAAAGCTCGGCCGCTGCTTGGACTACACCCTTCAGCATTTTGTCAAAGACCTCCACTTCGAGGGCAAAGTCTATCGCGGGGCACATTATTTTCAGCAGGGATTCGAGGATCGTTACATCGCGAAAAACTCAGATCAGGATAAACTGTACCACCTCGAGGCCACCACCGGCTTAATTCTCGCGCTTCTCTATTTCGCGGAGGCGCAGCCTCGTCACGATGGTCGGGCAGTGCGATTTGAGGCCACCGCAAACCGTCTGTGGCGAGACATGCGCTCCTTCGTGATCGACCACGATTTCCCGTACTCAACCCACCGCATCCAAGACCTGACCGCAAAGCTTCAGTCTGCCACTTCAGCGATTTGGTTTATCGACGTGTACAACCATTACCAGGCTCGAGCGATTGACGACGACGCCGAGAACCTCGTCGGGCGTGGCGCCAAAAGCGAAGCCACCGTGGCCAGGTTCTTTCAGTATCCGCTTCAGTTTGCCCTGAAGAATCCCGAGGTACGCCAAGCCTTTCTTTTCCTTGGTATCCCCCTGGCCTCTCAAGCAGCCATCCTCACCCATGTGAATTTTATTCTCGGAGAGATCACCTACGTTTCTCGGAACCAAAGCTTCTTCGAGCCCCCGGAGCGGCATTGGCGACGCGTCACCATCGAGAATACCGAAGGCCTTCCCCCGGACGTTTTTGCCACCACAGTCCTATTGGGCGAAGCCATACGCGTTGGGCTTGCGGGGTTACAACTGTCCGACGCCATCGTTCGTGAAACAGACCTCGGCGTGCGGATCTACACCCGTCATGCGCCCGACCGATGGGGCGAGGCGTTTTTGGATCTGTTCGGTCACGCCAATCTTCCTCAGGTCCAACCCGGATTTGGCATCACTTTTGGGCCTCGGGAGCCATCCCATGACGGTCTTTACAACAAACACCCCGCCGTCACCGTCGGAAAGTACCAAGACGGTCGCGTACCTTATACCGCGGAAGAATTCGACCACCCCGATATCCATAGCCACATCTTCTGCAGCCACAATCCCGCGCTGTTCACCATCGATCCACGAGACCCACAGACCTTCGTTCGATGGGTCGAGAGCGTTGGCCACATCGTATTCTATCCGGAAGATCTGACGGCATCCTCAGCCCGATTTGACGGTACCACCCTCGCCGAAGAACGCGGCTATTTTCTTGTGGGTGCGCGAAATATGACTCCGCTCCTGCACGAAGCAACAGCGATGCGTTTCGCGGATGGTGGCAAGATCCAAAAGATTCCGGGCGGTCAATTTAAGTCCGCTGTCATTCCACGAAAAAAACTATTCTGCGTGTCCTTTTCGAACAATCAAGCGCCGAACGTTCTCGCTGATTTGATTCACCGGCGCTACTACCACGGAATCAACTACCCATCGATGACCCAGTTCTCTCGCGTCTTTACCATTGACCCCCAATCTTCCGTGCCTCTCATCGCATCATCATTCAAGGATGGGCTCTTGGTTTATCACGCGGACCCACCCGAACGCTCAAACTCGGACGCCATCGACGAGCTGAACGACATCGATGCCTTTCTCACGGTGGAGGCTGACGGAGACGCTCTGGACGCACCCGATGACTTCTACTGGATCCCTTCGGGCAAGCTTAATTTCAACAAGAAACACCCCGACACCGGTTACGAGCTTCGCGTTGACCTCGCCAAGGAGAAGAGTGCACGCGGAAAATCCTTTTACGAGTTTATCAAGAACGCAGAGCAAAAAGGTTATAAGCTGTTTCTAACGGTTCAGGCGAGCTACGACCGAACCAAGAAAAATCCAGATGGGCTCTTTACGTTCTCTGGACGTCAACAGGCCGTTCTCGTGAGTGAGCGAAAAGAGATTAAACACGAGACAGACTATGACTTTGGCAATTAATCAGCTCAGTTTGCCGACACATCAATAGCCGGTGGCGCGGCGATGGCAGTCAGATCCCCGTCCACCCCGGCTGTTCGAACCACAAAATCGTAGCGCCCCGCGGGTGGTGCCGTGAAGTTTAAAAAGCGTAGATCTGCTGCCTGCCCAGGCAAGAGTTGGGCGTTGTTCAGTCGAAAAACGCTCTCGCCTGCCGAAGTGGAGCTGGTGACAATCTCGGCCGTCCGGTCCGTCCCGGCGGTCGTCAAAGAGAGTGTGCTGTCGGGTGCGACCGGCCAACCCGTGGGCACCGTCCACTCGATGGTATCCATGATCACAGCCGCTCGACTCACACGAAGGTTTCGGATAGACGTCTGGGGCTGCGAAAACGAATAGGGGCCGTACCGACCGCTGGTGAAGCCGGTCGCGTCCGTGGTTGCAATTCTTTGCACGCCGTCGACAAAAATCGTGATGTCCGCCCCGGCGAGCACCACCCGCAGAGCATGAAAAGTATTGTCCGACCAGCCTTGATCCGCGTTGGTGGCCAACACGTTCGATCGTGAGATCTCGTTGCCCCAAAGGAACCCCAAGTTGTTGTCTACACCACCGTCGCCATCAAAATCGCAATCGCGAATGCGCCGAAGTGCCAAGCCGCGGGTGGCCACCTGACCTCCGTTCGACTGGGTGCCCTGTTTCCAATCCAGAAGGTAAAAATTGCAGGTATCTTGCCATCGAAATACGAGGCCGATGAAATCATCGTCGCTCGACGTGAGGGCGCCGATTTCCACTTCGATGGTGCCGTTGCTGAGCGCGTCCTCTGAGATAAAGTAACCCGGGTTCGAGTTGACCGGCGTGCGCAAAATGGTGCCAAAGGTCGCATGGTCCAAAAGCCCCCAGTTCAAGTCTGTCCCCTGTTGGGACCACGATGAAAAAATCGTGGCCGCATCGGTCACCACTTCCACGTTGTTGCTGAGTGAAAGAGAAGCAAAAACCGACGACGCCCCCGCCACCAAGGGCGCAGGATCGGTGCTCACCACAACCGTTCCCGAACCGTCTGCGGCTGTACCCGAAACCATCACCTCCGGGTGCCCTTGGACCGGGACCAAACCCGACCCCGTGTCGACTTCGGTGTGCCATGTGGACCGTCCAAGGACCTCAAAGGCGGTCATGTTGCTGAACACCAAGTCGAGGTACGGCGAAGCGTCGGCGACCAAGATGGGTGCAGGAAGCGTCAAGTCCATGACCGTGCCTCCATTGGGCCCCTGCCCGACGTCGCCGCGAACCAACGACGCGCTCACGTCGGTCCCGTTCCCAAGCACCGCTTGGGTGCTGGCCAATTCGGGCGGCGACCAGCCGCTGGGCACTTCAACCGTCACCCGCGAAAGGGCCCCCGCGCCATCGGTCGCAACGCGGATTTGGACTTCGTTTCTCAGGGCCGCCGCCTTGATGACCGGCGGAGAACTCGAGGCCACCGCCTGCCTTACCGCCACACTTCGCATCGCCGGTGCCCCAGCGGCGGGCGTCGCGGTCAGCGTGTAATCCCCGGGCGTTTGACCCGTCAGCGACAGCAATTCCGAAATGCTCCCGAACGGAAACGCAAACATCGCCGGGAACCCCACCCCTCCGTTCGGACTCACCGAAAGATCCGTGCGCAGACCATCGGTCGGTGCTGGCCGGGAGAGTCCCACGGTAAACGTTGATTCCAATAGAGGCTGTAGGACCAGCGGCGAGGGCGGCCATTCGATCACCGGCGGCGCAATCACCTCGATGGCCAGTTGCGCGGGGTTCGCCAGTGGGGCGGTCGCATTCAGCGTGACCGGGCCCCCCGAGCCAAGGGTCGTGACGGTCGCATCGGCACGGTTTGCGCCCTCGGGAATGACAATCGTCTCTGGCATGACCGTGGCCACCCCTGACGCATCGGCAAAGGCCACATCGACGCGGTAGCCCCCGGCCTCGGCCACCTCAGAAAGTCGGACCTCGACCAATCGGACCGCGCCCGGAAGCAACGAAATGTCGCTTTCTCCAAAAGACAGGCTCGGCTTCACCCGCAAGACCGAACCCTGATTCGAGAACCGAAAACCGAGGACCGGATCTGGCGTCCGAACCGAAAACGCGAAAAGACCAGGAACAGACATTTCTTCTTGGGGAAGTTCAAACTGAAGCGAAGTGGAACTGAGGATCGTGGTACTCAACGGCAGTCCCTGCACCACGACCTCTGAGCTTGGAAGAAACCCACTTCCAGTTACGGAGATGGTCCGCCCGCTGGGCCGCGTCAAGAGGCGCTCAGGCTGGGCAAAGTCCACGGTCAATGGAGGCGCACTGATAAACACGCCCAGATCCTCATCATCGCTCCGGCTGCTGCCAAAAGCGTTTTGGGCGATGATCACCGCCGACTGCGTGGGTACTTCTTGGGGTACCGTCACCCGTACCTGGTAGTCGAAGCCGCTCGCCCCGACCAGCTCGACCGAGGCCTCTGGCGGTTCGACCGTCACCGCGGTGAGATCGTCGAGGTTGGCGCCCCTGAGCAAGAGCTCCGTCGTCGTCCCCGGGTAAAAAGAGCTGGGAACCACCGCATCTAAGCGAGGAAACTCAGGATTGGCCACTTTCAAGGTACGGGCGGGCCCGGAGCTGCTCCAATTGCCTACCGCATCTCGTGCCCAAATGAGGAAAACGCGGTCGCCGTTTTCATAGATCTCACTGTTGAAGCGAAGCTCACCCGAAGCCTCGGTGCCCTCAGCCACCAAGAATCCTTCGGAGGTCAACTGGACCAAGTTGACTCCGGGCCCGAAGGCATCTTCGCTTGCGTATTGGACAACCACTGGCCCTTGCACCACGCTTCCTTCGTTCGGGGCCTCGATGCGCACCGTCGGTGCGGTGCGGTCCCGCCCCGAAACCAGCGGCGCCCCCGCCTCGTCGACCATCGTGCTGGGTCCAATGTTGCCATTGAAATCCGTCGCCGACACACTCAGGCTATTGTCCTGGTTCGCGGTCAGGGGGGCCTGCATCAAAAACCGTCCTGACGCGCCCGATCGCGCGCTCACCGGTCGCGCTCCTCCGGTGATGTTTACGGTCGCGTAGGGCTCGGTGGTTCCCGAAACCACCACCGATGAAGCCGCAGTGAAGCGCGAAATGGGATCAACCGTCGGAGCCGGGGGGGGCACCGTGTCGGCGGGCCCGGTGGAGAATGCGGCGAGGTGGGTTCCAGCAAGTTCGGTTCCGAAGACATCTCGGACACCTCGAACCCGGATGAAAAAGCTTCCGCCCTGAGGAAGCGGGGGATCGGGCACAAAAGTAAGGGTGCGCCCGTTGGGACTCAAAGAGATCGCGCCACTCAGAAGCTGTCCCCCCTGAATGTCTTCTCCCACCTGGGTGGCCCCAGAAACCACCGCAAAGGTTCCTAGGAGGTAGTTGGCAACATGCACGGAAATAGAAGGTCCATCAATCCGCTCGCTGAACTCGACGGAGATGGGGCTGCCTCCCAGTACGTCGGCCGCACCATCTTCGGGTGCGGTCCCCAGAACCGTCGGCGCCAGGCCATCGTCCACCATCTCGGTGCGAAAGGTGTACACGAAGCTGCTTCTCAGCGGCGTTCCACTCAGCGCGTTGCGCACCCCGTTTTGCGCACCAACGACCGTGACCCGGTAAAGTCCGTCTGGGGTCAAATCCAGTGCGTCAAGTCGAACCACCGTTCGATCATCCTGAGCGTTGTAGGTCACGCTTGACGTGGACGCGACCCGCTCGAGCACCTGGCTGCCCCCAAGGTTCAGCCGTTCGACAACGATGGTTCCTGGCCGAGAGAAACGGCCATCCACAAACACATCGCTGAAAATATTGACCACGCTTCGGGACAGGGCCACCTCGATGGCAACACCCTGATGCGGCACCACCGTGTTGGGCGTGGGCGCAATCCCCACAACCACAGGAGCCTCAAACCCATCTGGAAGATCGGAGGGCACGATCTCTCGCTCCGTGGGGCACGGGGCGCCCGCGCTCACCGAAACGTTGAGGACTTCGTCTGAACGAACCTTACAGCCAATGACCGGCCCATCAGTGCACGCCACCAGTCGCAAACTTTGCTCCCGCGTCTGCCCCGGCTCGAGGTGCCCCAACTCGAAATGCTGAAAGGGTGAAGGGACCGGCGCCGGGCATCCATCTTGGGCCAAACTTGCGCCCGCGCCCACGGCGAGATCAAGCGAGGCGAAGGGCGCGGGAATGGGTGCAGTATTGGTCACCGCAACCACCAGATCATAGGTTTGGCCAACGGTGACCGACGCCGGGTGGGTGAGATGGATATCAAAGGTCGGCGGGCCAAAAACCGAAATCCCGGTATTGACCTGGCCATCAAAGGGTACGGGCTCGGTGAGACCGGGCCCCGTCACCACGCCGCCGAACGAAACCTCGACCGTGTAGTCACCCGCGACATCTCCACGAACGATGAACTGAGCCAGGCCTTCGCTCTTTTGGGCCGGCAGGGCCGGCGCAATGGTTCCGAGGACGATCTCGTCGATGGGGCCATCAACCTCTACGCCTTCGACCGCATCCCCTAAAGCCGCGCGGATCGGTGTCAATCCGGTGGGGGCCAACAGGGTCGCAGTGACATTCTCCAGCTGAAAGATTTCCGAGAGGTTCGACAGCAAGAACGTCACTTGAAACATCTCCTTCAGACTCTTCACACGCCCCTCAATGAAAATCACACCTGGAATGGGTGGCAAGCCCATCGGTGGTTGAACCACCACCACCTGTGCGTACCGACGACTGCTGCCACCTCCGCCCGAAAACCCGCCTCCGCTGCCCCCACCGGTACCGGACCCGCCTGGGGCTGCAGTCCCGGCCGCACCGAAGTACACCCCAGGCGCATTCCCGAGAACCACCGGCTGGCTCACGGGAATCTGTGTCCCGGCCACCTCGATAACCACCGTGAACTCGCTCACGTGAAAATTCTCGGGGTCATCGAGCGCGACCACGCCGTTTTCGACGAGGACCTCGACCTCTTCCACCGAAAGCCGCCGACTCCGGGCCTCGGCAATCACAAACTCATCGGGCACCAGATGAACGACGCTGACAAACACCGCACAAGACTGAACACCCAAAACCTCGTGACAAATCTGAAGCTTGTTTTCTGCATTCCGACGTAAAACCACCGGAGCCGAAAACACGGTTTCTCCGGCACCGAGCTGAACCGAAACGGGTCCTGCCCCGCCGTCGATGGTCACCAACGCGCCTTCGGCCGCGGTTCCGGTCACCACCAGCCGATCGACGGAGACCAGGTTGGGTAGAAGATCGACGATGGGTGGGGCCAACCCCGCCGTTTGCTTGACCGCATCCAACGTACGCCCTTCGCTGAAAAGCTCTGCCCCTTGCGGCCCTCGGGCAAAGCGGGCCGAAATCAAAAGGGCCCCGTCCGAAAGCACACTCAGATCTACGCTGGTACTTGCGGTCCCAGAGAGGCCTGAAGGCCAAGAGAACCCACGCTCGACGAGCACCCCCTGTCGGTCGCGCACAGAGAACTCAATGCGGTCTCCCCCCTGGAAGGTATCGGGCAATCCAACCTCAAAAAACGCCGCCCTCGCCGTCACCGCGGTCACCTGGTTTTCGAGATTGTCCGGGCTCGCCGGAAGCCCGAGACGGGTCGGTGGCGAAAGCGGCTGAAATGCCGACAACTCGATGCCCCGGCCCGCAGTGGCCACCCGGACCTCGCCCCCGAGAGACCCCGTAAGCGCCAAGACGTCTTCCACCGCACCGACCTTTTGCGGCTGAAACTCGAGCAGCACCGTTTCGCTTTCGCCCGGAGGAATCGCCAGGGGCAGCGGCGTCAAGAGCTTCATTTCATCGCCAGCCAACGTTCCATCTTCAACCACCCCAAGGCCATCGCCCCGATTCTGAAGCGCGACCCCAAGAACCGCCCGCTGGGCGACCCGGACAATCCCAAAGTCGACCGCGGCCGCCGCCGCCGAGATATCGGGTGTGCCCGCAACCGGAACCCCCTCTCCCCGAAGAGCCAACGTGGCAGAAGACCCACTCAACCCCGTAACCTCGACGTCCAAGGCCCCCGTAAACCCATCCACTGCCGCCGGCGAAAACCGCAACACCACCTCAGACACGCCCTGAGGCGCCAAAGTGGTCGCCCATGGCGGAAGCGCCAAAAAAGCATCGCCCGAAACCGAAAACGACGAGACCGAAACCGCTTCGGTGCCGTCGTTGTGCACCTGAACGGCCCGATCTACACGATCCCCCACCGACACCATGCCAAAATCGAGGGTGCTGACGTCGAAACGAAGCTGAACATTCCTCCCCCCTGCATCACCCGTACCTCCATCCCCCCCGTCCCCTGTCCCCCCATCCAAACCTCCGTCACCCCCCGAGTCACCGCCCGAATCCGCCCCTGCGTCTTCAGGCCTGGACTCATTGCCCGAAGGACAAGCCCACACGAAAACCGCAACCAGCGGAACCAACCGAAACCAAGCGCGCCTCAACATGCATCCTCCAACAAGCCCACCCCTGCAGGCCGGATTCATCGCCAAACCCCGAGCTCGCCGAACCTAGCATGAATTCTCTGTTGGGGTGGCTGGTCGCGACACCCATCCTCCCAACAAAAGCGCCCCTCATCACCCCATTCACCCCCAACACAAAGCCCAAGTAACCATGCACACCCCTTCCGCAACCAGGCCGCCCTACAGCGCTCCAGGCGGACGTTGTGGTCCAAAATCGTCTACAAACCGCGTCCCGCAAGCAGCGTTCCTGAGTTCTGCGCCGTATGCCTGCCCTGTGGAGACAAGATGCATGAGCAACAAGCGAGTTTCCGTTCGCTCCAACTCCTCCCACCCTGTCTTTTCCCAGACTGCTGGAAGAGCCTGAAACCCTAACGACCGGACAAACCGGTTGATCATGGGGAGCAGAGCACCGGGACCACAGGTTGCGAATTCCTCAATCGAGTCGAAGCTCTCCTCCGTCTCGGAGATCACGATTCGCTTCCACGGGATACCTTCCTTGCCCATGACGAGGCTCTAAAGCGCTGTCCAAGATGAGCCTCAACGGCATCTCGTGCTCTGCGACATCGATTTCTTGTGACCGTTTTTTCGCCACGGGAACGACCCGAGTGTGGTCAGTTCGAGGCCACCAACGTGCCCCAAAGTGCCTGAAAATGCGCAACAAAGCGGCCAACCACCGGCGCCGCATCGGTGATCAGGATGTTTTCCTGGTTTTGCTCGGCCGCACTTCGTGTCCAATTGTAGCTGCCGGTGAGCACGGTTTGACCATCGAACACCGCATACTTGTGGTGCATGTGGGCCGAAGTTCGATCGGTGGCCACCTGCACACCGAGCTCCCTTAAGTCATCGATGTCTGAGCCCCGGTCCTCCGATTTATCGTTGTCTGTAATGATCCGGACCTTGACCCCTCGACGGTGGGCATCTCGAAGCGCACGGGAAATGGTGTTGTCTGTGATGGTGAACACACAGACGTCAGCCGTCTTTGCTGCACCGCGAACGAGTTCGACGATACGGTCACGACATGCGGGCCCTGGACTGAAGAGCACTTCGCTTCGCTCCGACGATCCCTCGAGACGACGAAACAAGAGCTTGACGACCCCTTCGAGCCACTTCAAAGCAGTGGGGTTAGAGCTAGAATCGGCTTCGATTGCCGCTCGAGCGAGCTGGAAAGCACGGTGGCGAATCTGGGAAATATGCTCGGGCCCAAGGTCCAAATCGCCGAAGACCGCCCCCAGCGCACGTCGTTCGCTGCGGGACAGCCGCTCGTCTTCTAAGCTCTCCTTGAGCGCGTCTTCAATCGGACCGAGTTTCATAACGGAAGTCTCCGTTGAGTGACCGTCCAACTCCGCATCAGGTCGGAGTCAGTGGGATTGATCCCCTTTTGGGCCGTTTGACAATGCGATCACGGGACAGTGATTCTTGGCTGCATCTTGGCGAGTCCAGCCACAGTCAACTGAACAGGATGAACCCGATTGCTGAAGCCATCCGTAATGGTGAAAAGCGGGCTGACCCCGCCGATCAAGAAACCACGCCGGTTGAAGCGGTACTGGCCCTGCCCACCACCATCGTTGATCGCCACATCCGGATACTCTACGCCCCAATTTACAATGCGGATCGCCTGCTCACCGCCTGGTGTGCTGTCGGCGTCAACAAAGATGGTGTAGCCGGTGGCACCTTGGTCAAACATGATGCCGGCTTCCAGGGCTCTCACGCCGGGGGTGAGAGGCATCGTCGGAGACGTAACCCCCAGCTGTTTCGCCCGCCACAGGTTCTGAACGAGGGTACGCGCCAGGCCTCCGGCTTGGTTGTGATGCATAAACTTTGAAAAGGAAATGACGGAAACCACGCTCAAAACTCCAACGATCGCCACCACGACCATCATTTCAACAAGCGTGAATCCGCTGGTTTTTCTATTCTTCATGAAAGTCTCCTAGCGAGCGTGGATCGTTGGAATGATTCGCCCTGGTTCACGCTCGGAGTAAACAAAGACTTCTGAGCGCACCTGGCTCGATGCATCACCGCCGGCTACAGTCGCAACCGCAGAAACCTCGTAGACCAAAATCTCAGCCCCAAGGCTCGTATCCATCTGCGGTCCTCGCCGAATAAAGCGGGCGTCGGCCCGGTAGGTGTCGTCGTCGTTCACGATCGAGCTGTTGTTTTCATCCAGTATTGCGGGCACGCCCGAATTGGACGTACAGGTTGCACCCGCGCAGCTCACAAAGTCAAATCTGAGGTTCGCGTCTGAAAAATCGGGAAGGTTGTCTTGCGCGTCTCGGTTGCCCAAAACCTCTCGCATCGCGGCCTCAGCATTATTCTCGGCCCTGATATTTTTTCGGTGCTCCCCAAGGAGAGAAAAGTCCACCGAAACCACATCACCCACGATCAACAATACCATCGTCATCAGGGCGACCATCAGCACCACGGTCAGCAGCGCAAACCCCCGCTGTTGTTCTTTGATTCTTCTCATTCTCATGCGCTCCTAACGACTAAAGGCCATCAGCCCCGAATTTTTGATTTCCACGCTGGTGCGGTAAGCCCGTCTTCGAATCCAGTCGACGGAGCCAGGTGGGTTGGCGCAAGGCGCAGCAATATTGGGCAAGCATGCCGGGCCACCGCCCATCAATCGTACCGGAACCCTTTGCTGCGGTTTGTTGGACGCCGAACGGGAGCGAACCACGAGCTCAACATCCACGCGAAGACGATCGGTCGATTGAACCGGCCCCTGTCCCGCATTCGTCCACGTTCCCGGACCACCAGCACCCCCTGGGACCCACCGCCACACTTGCACAAACAAGCCCTCGACAAAGTCGGCGACAATGGCCCCACAGTTGTTGCCGGGGGGGGGACCACGGCCGTCACAGGTGTTGTTTTGATCCAGCACCGCCCGACGCAGAATCCCAATGTTGTCCATGGGAGGCAGGTTGTTGGTGGTCACAAACCACACCACCGTGGTCAATCCGCCATGGATCTCACCACCCGCGTACAGAACATTGGCCGCCGAGCTATCGGTTTGAAACAACTGGGGCAACGCCGTGAAGGTATAGTTGACACAACCATTGAGACAGCGATTGAAGCTACACGCCCCTGCTGCGGCCACATTGGTCAGACGAACCGCACGGGCCGTAAGACCATCTTGGGTGCGCATAACCACCTCATCACCGGCTTCAAAGGCAAGGTCGGCCGGGACTGGGTTCTCTCGACAAAACTGCCCCGAGCCGGCGTTGACGCCCGCCGCCCGGTAGTCGGCAATGCTGGCGTAATCCCCATCCGCAAACATAATGCCCAAGTCCATGGTCACACTGGCGAGCGTAGCCGCCACCGGCAGCCCCCGATTGTCGGTGGTCCGAAGATTGATCGCGTGCCCCGCGCCCGCCGGAACCGGTAAAACCCCGGCTGGGATCATCGGCTGCCCGTTGGTATTGAACTGGGGCGTGTTTCCGTTGTGCGAGAGGCCAAAACTCCCAGTCACAAGGCCCGCAAACGCACTATTGACCGGATTGTTATGAATGGTTCCGTTGGCGGTGTAACCAAGCCCCTGGCCCGCACGACGCAAATCCTGGACCAAAAGATCAAGGGCGGCACGCGCACCTTGCTGCATTTCGATTTCTTGATTCGAATGGCCCATCAGTTTCAGTTCATGACTCGAAAACGCCATAGCCGCCGCCGTAAGAAATACGGCAATGGCCGCACCGACCATCAGCTCAATCAACGTGAACCCACGAGCCCCGGCGCCATTGCGCCCCGGCTGCTTGTTTTCTCCACTGCGCTTCATAGTCATCGTAACCCCGGCGCCATCACCCGACGGGCGTGCGATTGATGGATGTTGGCGTTCGTGGCGTCGTTGCCCCGCCAGCACACCCACACATCAACGATGCGAGCCTGCGGCTGCAAGTTGTAGGCGCCAGGCGCATTGCTCACCCGAACATCAATACGGTGTGCCCCAGAACATTCTTGCGTTCCCGCGTTACACGGGTTTCCCGCTAGATCTTGGGCCATACGCGGTGTCCCCACCTGTGCATCGAGCACATCGGTTTCGCTCCGCCACATGGTACAGCCCGTAGGCGCACTGAATTGCCCGGTCCCGCCACCCGCGTTGGTTCCAAACGATTGGCGACACCCCGACGCATCAGGATTGGCCAGGGTCGGGTTGGCGGCGCAACCGAGAGCGTCCACTGTAGCCAAGCCCTGAACGGTGATCCGGTCCAGGACCTGCCGAGCCATCTCGACCCCTTCGTGCATATGCCGAGCACTCCGCATCCCCTTGATCGCGTTGGTCTGGAGATTCACCAAACCGATGAGGGCAATGCCAAGAACCCCGGCCGAAACCATCGCCTCGATCATCGAAAAACCCCCGCGCCGCGCCCGCGGCGGGCCGGAGGAAAACCGGCAGTCCTTCACTCGACCGTCGGGAGGACATGGGATGCGTGTAGGGGGGGGCTGGAGTACTTTCATGGCAACGTAGAGAGACCTGAGCCATGCAGACTCTAGGCCACAGGCAGATACTCAACGATCCTTCCCAAAAGTGCGCAAGGAATTGTGAACCGAACCGCAAAGTGCGGCCAGATCTGAACGTCGGCGTAAAACCCCTACAACAATAATGTCGTCTACGACACTCGGAGAGGGTTATTACTAGATCCTGTGCGCCAGTCCCATTCGTTCGGGTTAAACCCTGAGACAGGTCATGCAAACGTGGTTTAGATGTCGATGCGACCGGCATCGAGGGCGTTGCGCTCGATGAAATCTCGGCGGGGCTCGACCTGATCGCCCATCAAGGTCTCGAAAATCGCGTTTTCGCTTTCGGTTTTAGACATTTGGACCTGAAGCACAACCCGCTGCTCCGGATCCATCGTCGTCTCCCACAGCTGCTCCGCATTCATCTCACCAAGACCCTTGTAGCGCTGAATATTGACCCCTTTGCTGCCGAACTCCCTCAGTCCGCGTACCACCTGATCGAGGGTGGGTTGCTCAAAGACCTCGGCTTCTCCGCGTCGAACCGAAAATGGCCCCTGAAAGTTGCGAAAGAAAGCGGCCAAAGAACGCAGCTCGTTGAAGTCTGCACCCGCCAAAAAGGGCCCGTCGATCACCGTTTGGCGCCGGGCGCCCAGGCGCCGCGATTCGACCCGGATGCGCGCCCCACCCTCGGACTCCTCGACGTCAACCTTCAGGCGGGCCACCGACTCGGGGTACACCTTGGCCAAATACGCCTTCAGGGGGGCCACAACCTCTTGTTCGAGCCGCGTCACATCGACCGGCACGGGGTCCGCTTGGCCAACCGCGGTTCGCGGCCGCAACATCTCGAGATCGATGTCGGTCGCCCGCACCAGTCCGTCCACGATGCGACGATCCCTCCGCCGGTCGATCTGCGCGAGGCAGTCATCGTAGCGAAGCACCTTTTTAGCGACGTTTTTCAAGTGCTCACCATGAAGGGGGTCGCCACCCGAAGCAGCCGTGACGATCACCTGGTCAACACCTCGGGTGAGAAGATGATCGTCGAGGGCATCGTCGTCTTTCAGGTAGTCCTCCTTTTTACCCTTTTGCACCCGGTAGAGCGGCGGCTGCGCAATGTACAAATGGCCGTGCTCCAAAAGGGGCAACATTTGGCGGTAAAAAAACGTCAGCAAAAGCGTTCGAATGTGGCTCCCGTCGACGTCGGCGTCCATCATAAGAATGACACGGTGATAACGTAGGCGAGACAGATCAAAAGTATCCGTTCCCACGCCCGTGCCCAACGCGGTGACCAGCGTCACAATTTCTTGCGAGGAAAGAACCTTGTCGACCCGCGCTTTTTCCACGTTCAGGATCTTGCCTTTGAGCGGCAAAATCGCCTGGAAGCGGCGATCGCGCCCCTGTTTGGCTGACCCCCCTGCAGACTCACCCTCTACGATGTAGATCTCGCTCTTCTCCGGATCCCGCTCCTGACAATCCGCCAACTTGCCGGGCAAAGAAGACGATTCGAGTGCCCCCTTGCGCTGCACCAACTCGCGCGCTTTGCGCGCCGCAATGCGGGCCCGAGCCGCATCGCAAACTTTGCCGACCACGGTTTTGGCCAAGCTTGGGTTCTCGAGCAAAAAAGCCGAGAGCTTGGCGTTCACCAGGCTCTCGACCGCAGTTTTGGCCTCAGTGTTGAGAAGTTTGTGCTTCGGCTGGCTGTCAAACTTGGGATCTTGCATCTTGACCGTCACCACTGCGGTCAAGCCTTCTCGGATGTCGTCCCCGGTGGGAGGCTCTTTCATCCCTTTGAGCAAATTCTGCTTATTGGCGTAGTGATTGATGCTGCGGGTTAGGGCGCTCCTGAGACCACTCGCATGGGTCCCCCCCTCATCGTTAAACACATTGTTGGCGAAGCAGTATAGGCCCTCGGTGTAGGCGGTGGTCCATTGGAGCGCGACTTCTACATCCACTTCAACCGCTGAACCTTCAGAACTCGACACCTCCATGAGGGACGAAAAATGAACGGGGCTTTTGTGAAGCGACTCGCGGTTCCGGTTGAGATGCTCCACGTACGAGAGAATGCCGCCTTCATACAGAAGGGTTTTTTGTTTTTCTTCCCGTTCATCGATGAGATCAATGCGAAGCCCCCGATTCAAGAAGGCGAGCTGATTCAGCCGGTCCAAAAGCCGATCGTAGTTGAAGGACACCACGCTGAAGATGTCTGCATCAGGCTTGAACGTGATCGAGGTACCGGTGCGGTCGGTCTCACCACGCACCGTCAGCGGAGCCTCGGGCGTTCCGGAAGATGAAACGGGCTTTCCACGCTCAAAACGCATGAAATGGATTCGCCCATCACGGTGGATCTCCATCTCCATCCATTCGGAGAGCGCGTTCACACACGATACACCCACCCCATGCAGACCTGCGGAGTGTTTGTAGGTATCGCTCGAAAACTTGCCGCCGGCGTGGAGGACGGTCATCACCACTTCGGCCGCACTCTTGGCCTGCTCTGGCTTCCACTCAACGGGAATCCCGCGACCATCGTCCGAAATCGAAATGGACCCATCCACGCGAATACAAACCTCGATGGCCGTCGCGAATCCGCCGAGAGCCTCGTCCACGCTGTTGTCCACCACCTCGAAGACCAAATGGTGAAGCCCGGTGATGTCGGTCTCACCGATGTACATGCCCGGACGCAGGCGAACAGCCTCGAGGCCCTCGAGGACTTCAATGGACGCACCGGTATAGGCCCCCGTTCCTTCAGCTGCCTCAGACCTCTCGACAGAGCGGGCAGTGAAATCTCGGTTTTCCGGGGATTCGGGCTGGGAAGGTTCCTGGTTCGACAACAGGCAAAAAGCTAGCACGACCCTGGGGTTCCGCCAAACCCAAAAACCGTGAAATTCGTCCTCAACGAGTGATAATTTTGCCTGCGAAATTAAGGAGATACACGATCCGATTGAAAGCCCTCAACCTGTCCCGCCAGTCGGAACACCCACGCGTCTCCGTTTCCTCGGGAACCCCTTTTTCTGCCAGAGGGCAAAACCACATCCCGCCGCCGCCCGGCCGTTGACCGTAAGCCCGTAACCATCTGCAATTGCGGCGCTTTCTGAGCTCCCGGCCCCGGTGCGAATCGTTCTCTCGTCTTTGACGCCTCACGTGGGCAGGCCCTAGCCCAACTTCCAGCTGCCAAAAACGATGGCCCGGCAAGCCCGAAGAGCCAGGCGAAAGCACCAGCGAACGGCCTCGAAGACGGCTTGATGTCGCCGATTCCCAAGTCATCCGAAAGGCCAGGCGAAAGCACCAGCGAACGTGGCCTCGAAGACGGCTTGATGTCGCCGATTCCCAAGTCATCCGAAAGGCCAGGCGGAAACACCAGCGAGCGTGGCCTGGAAGATGTCGCCAATACCCAAGTCATCGCCTCGCGCCCGATCTGAACATCCACCTCCAATTCAACGGAGCGCACGCTCGAGCGTTCGGAGACAACGGTGCACCTTGGTGTTTGCCCGTTCGTCGTCTGCGGCGATCATCCGCGCTTCCGTCAGGCACCGACGGATCGCCCATTTTTCCTCTCCGGCGCGTCGGTCGGATAGCCCCTCTGCGTCTTGAATGAGCTGGAAACGCGCCGCTGCCGGATCCGCGGCCGACGGAAGAGCGGCCCATCGATCGAACAGCGCTTTCAATTCGCCATCCCTGACTTCCCCTTCCGCCTCGTTGAGACCACCATCTTTCTGTGGCGATCGGCCTGGACGGGCCGCCACTTTTCGTGACGGCTTCCGGGGCAATCGTGGGCCAGGCCCCCTGGAGGCACCTGCGGCAGAACTTTTCTCCGCAAGTTTGAGCGTAGGTCCTTTGGACGAACGTCTGACTGCCGCGCGCGCCTCGACTGGAACCACCGAAGTCCCCGGAACACGTCTCTCGTCCACCGCCACCACCGTCACCTCCCCAGCCCCTCTGCGGGCGCGCCGAACGGGCACAGCCACCGGCTGGATCGGGCGCGGAACAACCACCGGCTGGCGGGCGACAAGCACCGGCTCTGCAGGCTCACCGGCGAGCCCCAGCAGATAGCACAGCGCCACCGCGGTGACGGAGCCACACCCAAACCACAGAAACCGGGAAACAGTTCTTGAGATCACGCCAGGAATAGCAAGCCCATAGTAGTGTAAAATGCGCCAAAACACCCGTCTTTCGAGGGGAATGCTTTGCAACCCCGAAGGGCCTTTGTTAACCAAACATCTCCCGCCGAATCGGGGCCACACATGAAAGCGACACTTATGGGAGCGCTCGCGGGGCTATTCGCGCTGTCAGGCTCGGAGACCACCGACAAAGCCGACGCGCCTCATGTCGGGCCCCGGCTACCAGTCCTCATCCACCTCGAAGCACCCAACTGGCCCCAGAAGCCCCAAGCGAAATTGATTCAGATCGCCCGGAAAACCCTCGAGCTCCGATCGATCTTAACCCTTGGCACCCTCGAAGAACACGGCATCCCCCCGGCCTCCATGAAAGCCTGTGCCGGAAAAGACGGACTCCTCTGCTGGATTCTCGCCGCCAGGCCAGACTACAACGACAACCTCCGCCAAGATGCAGCCGGTTTCGTTCGCCCCTACGCACGCCACCTCGAATCGCTGCGCCGCACCAAAGTGCCCTACGCCCGCTATCTCTTGGTCCTTTCTGTCCACGCCGCAGGACGAAACAATGTCCCCATCTCGGCCGTTTTGATCAATACCGATCGCGCCCTCAAGATCTTTCACCTGGCCGACCGCGAAGCCCACCGCTGGCGAGACCAGGCCGAAAGCGACGTGTTTCGCAACGCGACCTACACCACATCGATCCGCGCCTCGCTCGACAGTCAGCAGGCTATCACCGCATTTTTTGATCGCTTCTGGGCCAGCGTGTCCCCGCAATTCAAAAGCAGCGGACACCACAACCCCCACGGCAACCTGGAAATCGAAACAAACAAAGAAGGCCTGTTGATCGAAGTCGACGGACGTCCTCTCGGCCGCACCTTATCGGGCACCACCCCTATCCTCAGACTCAAAGAGGGCCCGCATCACCTCCAACTGAAAGACCCCACTCAAAAGCACCCCGTCAGCACCCACACTTTTGAGATCATCCGGGGAAATACGCTGCCCATCAAGCCCGTCATACTTCGCACCCGCCACTCCGCCACCGAGATCGCACGCCAAACAACCCTCTGGGGCGGCGTAGCCCTCGCCACCGCGGGCGCCACGCTCACCCTTTACACCCTCCTTCGCCCCCAACATCGAGTCTATTTCAAGACCTGTAGCCGAAACCCATGCGACGGCCCGGCCGGCGGATTCATCAACACCACCGAACTTGGAAAGCTCGATGCGTTCGGCCCCTCCGATCCCTCAGGCATCGCAGCGGCCCCCCTCGGCTACAGCTTGGCCATCGCCGGCGCCACCCTCTCGCTGGGCACGCTGCTCCAAGACGACTCGGAAATCCCGTGGATACCACTGTGCCTCGGCATCACCGCAGGCTTTCTAAGCTACGGTCTCAGCACCGCCATCGACTGACCGATCCCACTCCCCATCTGTCCGGCACCACGTTGACACCCATCGCGCCCAACCCCTACGATTTCCCCTTCCTCCACCCCCATGGTCGCAACCCACTATGCGCATCCAATGCCCAACCCGCCGAACCGCCTTCCACCGAATAGACCCCCTTCTCTTCGCCCTCACCCTCGTTTGTTTGTCCTGCCGAGAAATCGTAGCGCTCCCGCTTCCCTCCGACATTCAATGGGTCACCCTCCTCGCCGCCCCCGAGCAAAAAGACCCAAACTTCCTACACAAAGACGAGGTCACTGAAACAACCGCACTCCTCCCCGTATCCTCGGCCCTCCCCAGCGTAGACAAAGACCGCATCATCTATTTTCTCGGTTACCGACAAGACCAAATCGCAGCGCTCAACCCACCAGCCACAGAGATCGTCGCCCAAACCTTGCTCACGACCAACGTCAAGCAATTCGCAAGCCCACTCCCCGAACCCACATGGGCCGGACGCCTCACCAACGCCCGCGTCGAAACCGTCAACACGATCCGTTTCCCCCTCCTCACCGGAAGCTGGATCCCCGAAGACGTCAACGACCAAGCCGTAGAAGTCGCCGCCGGCCAGAACCATGCATGCGCACGCATGCGTTCCGGAAGAATGGTCTGCTGGGGAACGTACTTCGGCACATACCACTTCTCCGATTCCCGTCCTCACTGGGTTGAAGAGATAGACGACGCAATCCAAATCGCCCTTGGGGCTGACCACAGTTGCGTTCTCCGAAGCAATCAACAGGTGATGTGTTTTGGAGTTGGAGCCCAAGGGCAGCTGGGAGTTCCACAAAATCACTCGACCACCCCCTTACTCAGCAAAACCAACGTCGTTCAAGTCACCGCCGGCCGTCGGCACACCTGCGCCGTCGTGAACGGGGGGCGGGTCAACTGCTGGGGAGACAACACCTACGGCCAGCTGGGCGACGCCAATACCACCATCACCGATATCCCTCTGATCGTACTCGCAACCGGAAGACAACCGCTGGAAAACATTGTTCAGGTCGATGCCTATGACGATCGCACCTGCGCGCGAACGCAATCTGGTGCCACTTGGTGTTGGGGGAAATTGAAGACCGCCAACCTTCCCCTTCAAAGCTCGGCCGCAACCCAAATCCCCCTGCCTCCACAAACCCACGTGGCAACCGGGCACAACCATAGTTGCGCAATAACCAACGGCGGTTCCGCCTTCTGCTGGAGCGACCTCACCACCCTCGACTTCGTCGGGCCAAGTGACTCTCAGACCGGCATCGCGTCCGTTACCGGCTTGGCTCAAATCGATCAAATTGCGGCCGCCAACGACGTCACGTGCGCCCTGAGCGCGGGGGAGGTCTACTGCTGGGGCTCGAACACCGATGGGATCCTCGGCGTGCCCCCCGGAGAAGAACAAGAATCCACACTCCACAAAATCCCCCGCATACGAAACGCCACGAACATTGCCGTGGGCGGGACCTTCGCCTGCGCCATAACCCGAAACGGCCAAATTCACTGCTGGGGAAGGAACGACCGAAGACAACTTGGTTTTCGTGGGAGAGAACCAGAACTCATCGAGCATACCCCATCGCCCATCCTAAACATTCCGTAGCCCACAGGCGTCCAGGTCACTCTTAAGAGTAAGAGGGGACAGGCACCCGCGGGACGGAGGCGTCAGAAGGGCAGGCACCTGGGCCAAAGGGTGAAGCAACAACGTCACGTATTTAATGGGGTGCCTGTCCCCCGTGCTCCGCCTGCCCCCGTGCTCCGTCTGTCCAACGCACAGCGGACCTCGTCTGCACACCCCACCCATCTCCAACGCACCTCGCGGCCGGGCATCTATGGACCTTTGTGATGCAACGCACATTGTCTATTTGCCTTCATTTGGCCCACCCTGCGTGACGGCCCTTACAACGCCGGCAGAGCCAGTCTACACTCGATGATGTGCTTGGAGTAAAACGCTGAAAACCTGACCATTTTAACGTCGAAAACTTTCACTAAAATCATTTATTGTCCACAACACGCAATAAATCTCATACCTGCGGCGCCAAAAACTCAGATGAAACGATCGTCATCGAATCGATGAATAACCGAGCCATTTTCGTTCCGTATGTGCTAATTTCTTATGCGGTGAAGGCACATTGTGATGGAACTCCTTCGTCAGTCAAAACAGCTCCTAAAAAACCTCCCTTGGGCGGCCCTTCCAACGATCACTCAAGCATGCATAGAGACCCACAATCTCGTGCCGCCCGATACGGAAAACGCCCAGTCGGCCATTCTCGTAGTCGAACAACGACCTGAAGCCGACTGTCACGTTTCCAGCGACTATCTCATCTCTGCAGTCAACATTGATCAGGGCCAACTGAACTTCCCCGAATTCACCCTTGATTCAACCAAAAACAACGATCTCCATGTTCTGTTTTATGAGAAGCCCTTGTCGGATCTTGGGCTCAAGCCCGGATTCCAAAAAGTCTGCCGGCGTCAACGGGGCGTGCGCCTTCCCCAAGCCACCTATCTAGCTCGCCTGGCATCGAACACAGACCAATGGCTTGACCGGCTCGAAAAACAGCAACCTGGGAACCGCATCCCAGATACTGAGCTCACCGAGGCATGCCCGGTTTACGAGGTCACGCAGGAGGTATTGCTGGGCGCAACTACCGTATCCACTCTGCCCCCTTCCGCGTTCGCTGTTAAACTTAACGAAACCTCGGCCTTGGTCGCCTTTCGTGACGGCCCCGTCTATGAGTTAAGCAACGACGGCAGACAGGAGATTGACCAAGCCGAACTCACAGGCCCCTGTGAACCCACGGGGCTCTGCGAATATGAAGAATCCGACGACCCCGTAACCATCCTGGCCGGGGCAATAGCCGACGACGGAGAGCTTTGGATCGTTACGGAGGGCAACACGCTCTTCCGCGGACAGCGCGGCCAAATGAAAGCAACAGGCATCGGTGGGCTCACTCACCCGATAGCGGGTTTCGCAGCACTCGAAAGCACTCCCGCTACAGCGGCAGTCGATTCTTCTCTTTTCCTCTTAGCGAATCTCGAAAACGGTAGTGAACCCGATCTTTTCGCGCGGCTCACAAACAACCGGTGGCAAATCTCAACGAATAGGCAAATTCATGCGGCCGGCGATTTCTTACAGCTTGGTCCGATAAGCAACTTTGAAGAAATGGCCTTCGTCAGCAACGGTACTCTGAATACACTCGATCGCAGACTTGAGGCACGGCCGGATGCTACCGTTTTTGCAACATCCATGATTATGGATTCTCTGCTGCTTGGAACATCTACCGGGGAAATATACGCCAAGTCGGAAACCTTTGCACCATGGCAATTGGACGAACTTAGACAGCTGACTTCCAGCGTTTCACTGATCAAGAACACGACAGATGGGACCATCATTGGAAGCGCTGATGGGCATATTTTGCGAATTGCCGAGAACCAAAACTGCGTATTTTCCTTAGCCGCATCTCAGAAGTCAGAAGGCAGCCTTATTGTTCGAGATATTGTGTCTTTGAATCAGGCCTTCGTCGTCATTGTTCAGGACGGAGAAGAAATCAAGGCGGCCTTCGTGCAAATCCATCGCGAAAGACCACGGCCGTGTGACTTCGGCGTGACAGTCACGCAACCCAATCTAACCTTCCAACACGCTTGTACGGAGAAACAGCCATGATCCACCGTCGCAATCACGCCCTCCTTTTTTCCGTTTTTTCCATACTGCTGCTAAGAGCAGAAATGTGTGGCAGTCCGAATGAGACCGATGACAAGTGTGGGCCAAACGTCACCCTCAACCCTGGCGGTGTGTACTACGAACCCGTGGCGTGCAGCACAACCTTTCATTCGGTCGACCAACTCCATACCGATGAAGAACTCCCTTGGTTCTATGAAATGTCTCTTGTGCCCGTCCCCCAAGGCTTCACTCCCCCGAAATCCGGTGATCCGGTCGGCGACTTGGTCTGGAAACATACTGCGCACCCTTACGCGCCAATCACCACGTTTAGTTACTTCTTCTCCGTCTCAAAAATCACCCCTCCGGTCTGGAAAGATGGTAGAGCCAGCGTCGCTACTGTCTCCGCGTCTGAGCACAGCAATTTGCGAGTCAAGGCTGACGTCCGAGGGCGTGTCACCTCTGAGCCAGAAGTACTCGATTGCTCGGGAGAGTCTGACCCGCAAATCTGCTTCGTCTCATTTTCGCGCCAAAGCAACACGACGCTTACCGCAGAACCGAAAGCTGGCTGGAAGGTTGACGGCTGGGTAGGAGGCTGCACCGGCCAAGTCGACGGAAACAAGATCACCATTCCACCCGGCCAACTCTCCATGACCCAAGACACGGAGTGCTCACCCAACTATGTCGTCGATGATTCCGTCAATTCCGTCGTTCTCGAGCTAGATCCGGCCTCCATCACCCAAACGGCACGTTACATTGATCCCGAGACCGGTTTGGACATCCAAAAAACCTGTACTACCGGCTGTACCATCACGGTACCAGCTGGAGCCAGCATTATCCTTGAAGCCTCGGGCGATGCGTCGCGGCAGTTCGCGGAATGGGCGCTAGACTGCTCGGGTTTTGGGGGGCCGGCAGGGACGCTCGTGATGGACTCCGACAAACGTTGTTACGCGATGTCGGAAGAAATTCCGCAGGGTAACCATCAGCTCACCATCACAACGAGCGGTGGGGGGGCCATCAAGACCACCCCGGCGGGCATCAACTGTGGCCAAAACGCAACTGATTGTGTGGCCCAATTCAGCGCCGCACAACCGGTGACCATCAGCGCCATATTTGAGGGCCTTGATGGAAAAACGCTCACGTGGGAGGGGGATTGCGCTCCCCTCTATAACGGGGGCGACATTGTCATGACCATGAACGGCGATAAGAGCTGTCATGCAATATTTCACGAAATCAGTTGCAGCGACACCGTTCGCGCGGGCTTTGTCATCACCGATATGCAAGGTACGGTGCAGCCAACCAACAAAGACGGCGTGTATATTCTCAAAGGAGGGGGCATCAATTACAAGTTCGACGGAACCTCTTCTACCCCGTCAGAGGTGCTCGATTTCAGTTGGGATGTTGACCTGAGCCGACGAAAAGCGGAAGAAGACAAACACTCGGTTGCGGTCTTCAGAACCAGCTTCGAGAGCTCACCGACGGATGCTCTACTTACAGTCAGTCACAAAACATGCAGCCAAGAAGTCACCACCGCAACGGTTCAATATTGCGTATCTAGGGGCAGTGACTGCAACCCGTAGACGACCGTCCTGTAGCCTAGACTATCTGCTTAAAACATATCCGCGGAATCAAGGATGCACTCGGAATCGCGGGCGTCAACACCCGGGTCTTTGCTTATCGAAGTGCGGATTCAAAGCGGAGAAAAGATCAAATCGATCTGGTCATCGATCGAGACGACAATTGTATCAATCTTTGCGAGATCAAATTTAGTCTGAGGCCAACTAAGCTTACTCGACAGCTGGAAGAACAGCTTGCATTGCGTCGCGACCGTTTTATCGATGAGACCAAAACAAGGAAAACGGTATTCACAACACTTGTCACTTCGCACCCCCCCGCGAACGACGCAACGCCATCAACTTCAGTCCACCAATGGGTCTCGCTAGACGCGCTGTTCACTCCGACCGAACCCTGACCGCCGGTCGAAAAAGATTTTGGATAGATCTCAGCCCAGGCTTCAGGGAAGGTGGTGCCCCTTTCAGGAGGGCTTGGGGGAGCAGGATGTGGTGCTCTGGGGGCCCCAAGCCAGGATGGCGGCCCGGATGAAAGGGGCACCACCCTCCCTGAAGACGGAACCGCAACCTCCCGCATCCATCGTAGCAACCACGTCTTCGCAACCGTTCGACTTGAGCCCAAACGAACGAGGAGAATCGAGACGGTAGCTCGAGTCGAGCACCCACCCGCAAGAATCCGTCTAAGGCGACAGAGCCTCGTTAGTCTCTGATAGGCCGCAACTCACTCACCTGAGACAACCGACTCCGCGGCTGACGCCGGAGGGTCAATTCGACCCGCTTCCCAAGATACCGCCGAACCGTCACGGTCGCAGGACCGCCCGGTCCGATCGAAAAGTGGCGCACGACGTGCCCCGGAGGCGCATCCCGAAGTTGGTCCTTTCGAATGAAACCCCGTTTCAGACCTTCAGCAATGGCTCTTTCCGGCATAGGAAACGCAATGAACACAATCCGGTCGACTTCTTTGAGGAGCACCCCCCGAATCTTCTGCTTAAACCGCCCGTCCCAGAGCCCATCCGATGGCGTACTCTTCGAAGGCCTCTTGGGTGTGTCCTGCTCCCCGGCCAAAGCCGGCGCCGACCAAAGGCCGATCGCCGATACGAGGATGAGTGATCGCTGTACCAAATGTTGAATCATGGTGCCCTCCTACAGGAACCGCCACATCAAGAGGTTGATCGCATTGCCCGCCGCGCCTTTTACCAGCGCCGCATCTTCGGCGGTCGTCAGATTCATGGCCGAAACGAAGGGCGAGCCGTGTTTAGGAGTAAAGATCTTGACGCCGCTCCCAATGTCGGAATCGCTCGTCCAAATCTTACGATCGGACGCTGACGGAGGCGGCCCCAAGTCGCTGGCATTGGGAGGTTCACCGGTACAATTGTCGAACGCATACACGTGAGACGCACCTCCCGCAGTCTCACATTCAGATGGGGGCGTATCGGTGTCAGGCAGAAAGGTCTTGAAAAAAGCCACGCCTTTAAACACCGTAGGCGACCGAAGCATGCTCTCATGCTCCTCAAGCCCGAAGAAATACCCGTATTGCGCGACGCCCCCCGTACGGAGTTGCGACTCGGTCAGCGCCGCGTTGTTGACCGCTGCCCCATTCAAGTTTTGTAGATCCGCAAGCGTAAGAACGTCGGCCCTGAGCGCCAAATTGGGACTGTCAAAAATGACACCCACAATGTCGGGCTCATGGCCAGTGAAAAAGAATTCGGCGTCCTTCACCTTGGTCACGAAGTTGTTTTGGAGGTTGTCATCTGCAGCCGGCCGTTGCACATTGCCAGTCCCGAAGTAAACCCCCACGCTCCGCTGACCGGTACAGCGGGTCACCACCAAGTCTACCTTGGAGAAAATCTTTCGGTAATCCTTAGACTCATAGCCGGTGACAACTGCGCCGCTGGCATCGATTTCATTGGCCACAAACAAACGCCGCGCCGACCAATCGCCGGCCAAATCTTGACCGAATTTCCAGAGCTGGCCACATTCGTCGCCCACGTACAACGCCCGAAGAACACCACCTTCGCTGTACCCCATCAACTCTGCGCTAATGGGACAGGTCATGAATTCTAGGTCCGGAGATTTGGCGGTGTCGATGCATGTGTGGCCGACTGAATTGCCACAATCGCTGGTAAACCGTACCCGAAGGGCCTCACGATAGCCGAGGTCTACGTCGAGCGCCGAGGCCCAAGCCCCGACGTCCATAATGTAGACGGTGGGCAAACTGGCCATGGATGCGCCGGGGCCGTCATCGACTTCAAGGTACTCGACAAGATCGGCCTTGAAACCCGTATGAACCTCACTGTTGTCACCATCGGTAATAAAATCAACACTGAAGCCTTCGTCGTAGATCCAGTCAGACCAAAAAGGGTCGTCAAATTTGCCGCAGATTTCCTGCGCCACGCTGTTCCGGGAGTTCAAGAGCAACAGACAATCACCGGCCCCGAGGTCGAACTTCGAAAAATGAACCCGATAGCCGACGGCACGTTTGGTTCCATTGGTCCATCGAAAGGGCCGTTCAGGTCTTCGAAAAACCGTCGAAAGATCGATCCCCGGCCAGTCATAACAAGGGTACTGCAATCCGCAGAAAGCCTCAGTCGTACACGGTAGGCACGGATCTGGAAACGGCGGAGAACAAATGTTTTGGGCAGCAGCGGGATCAATGCCCGCTTGCTCCAAAAAAGTCGTGCACGCCAGCGGGCCCACCGTCTGCGGCGGCTGGGGAAAACCGCTCAAGGTTTGAGTGATCGGTTCTTCGGGCCGGTCAAGATAGTTCTGATGCCCAGAGGCAAACGCCATCACCGTGGTCGCCGGATCTGCCGGCGTAGCCCGCATTTGCCCGATCCAGGGTGATGCCCACAGGTCGCGAATCTGGTTGAACGGCGCCCGCTCGTCTAGACCGGCAGGAGGCTCATTCTCAGGGCTCAAACGCCGAGGCGCGTTGGTCGCGGCATTCGGAACACCGGTGGTTGCCAAGGCCGAGCCCTCCGGTACGGGAATCATGATCATTTCTTGTCCCCCGCGCCCAAGAGTCACCAAAAGGTAGGCTTCTTCCCCGGGATCGATCGTCCCGTTCCCGACCCGAGCCCGACAGTCACCCGGGCAGGTCCCTCCGTCGTCGACGTGCACCAAGCGAATTCCACCGTCGGTATAGAAACGGTGTGAAGCTTTGGAACTCGGCTGATCATGGATGTCTGCCAAGAAATCATTGGCCACCGTCCTCCCGAGTTCATCAGCTTCGGCACCACCAAACAGCTCTCCGGGTAGAATCGCCGAAAGCTCCTTGCCAGATCCAGTGGCGCCGTTTTCATCGCCCTGTGCATTGAAGAAATGAATCATCCCGCGATCGTCGGAAGAAACAAGATAGCACCGAGAATTGCTGGACTCACATTCATTGGGGTCAGCCCCCGACGATGGATAACGCAAAAGGACAAGAGGACTGTCAATCGACGCCCCTGTCGGCCACTGAACGGTCTGCGGCGCGCAGCCGGGATCGGCTGCGCTGTTGCACGCGTTGCAATCTTGCACGCCATAGGTGTACCCGTGCAGATGGTTAATGAGCTTGGCGTGTTCACAAAAATTGGGGGTCTTCGTTTCGGTCGGCGTAAGCGCGTCGAGGTCTAGCTTGACATAGTCGGTAAAAGGCTTGTGAGGCCTCCACGTAACAATGTTGCGGTCATAAGGCGAAGCAGGCGCGGGGTCGTCTACGGCCGCCCTGAACACTTCATCAAGAATGGCCTGCCCACTACCGCCTTCGTCGCCCTCTTGGTTGGTGCCCCCTTGCCACAAGTCCACGGCGTCGGGATTGGTTTCCCACCCATCACCGTCAACATTGAATAGGCATTTTCGGTTGCCTGAATCGGGATCGCCACGGGCATCAAGAGGGAATATGCAATGTTTGCGAACGGTGCCGTGCCATGGTCCCCGCTCGGTGGGTTTGAATGACGACATATACATGTAGTTACCCTGAAATAGGCCATCGTTCTGAATGCTGCCGCCCGAGAAGCTGGTTGCAGACTCGGTTCGAAGCGCATCGATGATGTCGCGAAACGCCCGGTCTAACTCTTCAAAATTTTCGGCGGTGAAAAACTGTCCGCCACCCTTCTCTGCCGTCTCACTCAAGATACGCTGGACGTTCGGATTGTCCTTCGTCTGGAAACCTATGGTGTAGGTTACGATGTTCTGGACGCCCTCAACGTTGCACTGCATATCGATGGGCTGACCAAAAACCCGGTTGATGTATCCGGCGCCATCCTGTGGGTCTATCGGACTCACGCAGGGCGCAGTACCACATATCGGAACGGGAGCCGGTACCGGACTGTTATGGGGCGAGGGGCAGGCGAAATCCCATGCCGTTCCGGGTAATTCGTTTCCTTCTCCATCGGTCATGACAATCATGAAATTCTTTCGGCAGCGTTTGGTCCGCCCAGGGACTTCAAAGTACTGTTGCAGGTGAAACGCCGCGCTGCGCATGGCACGCGTCATTGGCGTACTTCCGTCTGCGGGCAACCCCAAAACAGAGGTCTGAAGCTGGGCCGGGGTGGCGCCGAAGTCGGCGCCGGGAACCAACGTGGTCACCAAGCCAAACTGGCGGATCGCAATTTCAGATCGACCGACCCAATCTTGGTCCAAGATGCCATCATTGGTGTTCAAACAGCCGGTCAAGACCGCCTTGAGTTGGTCCACCTTGACGAGGGAACCACCGCTTGAGTTCGGGTGCCGATTGGCCTCGGGGAGCGCCGTACAGATCGAAGGCGCAAGACCGTCTGCCATGGAGCCTGACGTATCGAGGACCAACTCAATGTTCGGCTGCCCATCTTTCGCGCGAAAAATATCGCTCTGGTCGGGCAGGCGACTAGGCGTCTGCGCCCACGCAGCTGAGGTCAACAGTAGGATTGGCGTAGCGGTCAGCATCTGTCCTCCCTCGCGACGGGGGCAACCCCCGTTGCTTTCGTGCGGTACCTGGAGAGACAAGCCCGCCACGATACTGCTCCGTTGAAATGCACAGACGAGGCCAACGCATTGGGTTCATTTTTTCGCGCTGCCAACATCGGTGTCGTCACTCTTCTGGTCTCGTTTGTGCGCGTCGAACCTTCTCGACCGCGCCAACCAAAACGCACATTGTGTACCCAACACGCCACTCAGAAGGCAAGTCGTTTCGGTGCACGATGCCGACAAAAGGCGCAACAGCACGCAGCCCTATCTATCGGATAGGCCCGCTATTTCTTGTGTAGAATGCGCTCGAGCTTAAGCGTCAAAACACCAACACATGTGCAGTTTCGACACGCTTTGTATCAAGCGTGAGCATCGAGGCTAGCTTGCGTCACCGCAAACCAGATCCGCCTTTTGGCGCTGCAGGTTCAAGCTGTATGAAAATCAAAAATTCGGATTTGTCCGGCCGAACAAACCGAACCCTTAGGTGGGTGAAACCGGAAACACAAAGAGGGACCAGTGACGTAACACGTGACGTCACTGTGCCGCCAAATCGAAGACGGGCGAACCCAAAGAAGGCTGTATGGAGTTCAAAAAGCGAACTACTTCACAACCTCCATGGCCGTCACAAATGAGACATTCTTTCGGTCGCGTTTGAGGCTCACCCGAACCTTTTTCCCCCGATGGCGCCGTACATCTGCCGGCGTCACCTTGTTCTTCAGCAGCGAAAAGACACGCGGCAGATGTTGCGCATAGCCCTTCTTTTGAAGCTCTTTAAGCTGACCTGAAGTCACCCAGCGCGCTTTCAGGGCATCGCGCAAGAGCTTCGGGGTCGCGGGAACAGCCAGGAGAAGCTGGCCGTCCTCCTCGCGGACCACCATACCCTCGAGCAAGACTTCTTTGGCTCGTGCATTCCACACCTTGCTCCGCTTGTACGACTGGTTTGGGCGGTGTGTTTGGGGATCAAGCTCGGGGGCCGCGTTTTTTGACGCCTCTTCGGCGGTCACTATTTTCGGAGACAAAAGGCCCCCGACTACGAAACCCATCACAAGCCATTTGTTGAATCGAATCATCGCCACTGTCTTCCTTCCATTTTAGAGGAACCGCCACATCAAGAGATTGATCACCTGGCTAGAGGCTTGCTCCACGAGTTTGGCCTTGGTTTGCACGCCAAGGTTTGCCAAAGAAACGAAGGGGGCTTTGCCTTTGGGGGTAAAAAGCTGAAACCCAGACCCCACGTCAGTCTCGCCCTCCCAGGCCAAACGTTCATTGGGTGCATCGATTTCGTATCCATCTCCGTTTACGTCCACCAAAGGTTCCGCATTGCAGTTATCGAAGACGTAAGCCTTGTCCTTGCCCTCGGCTGAGAGACACTCCGTCGGCTCCTTGATGGGCAAAAAGGTCTTGAAGAAAGCCGCGCCTTTAAAGACGAGCGGCGCTCGGAGCATCTTTTCGTCAGGATCAAGTTCGATGAAGAACCCATTGTGCGCCTGATTTCCATTGGTTCGAAGCTCCCCTTCATCGATTTTGGCCACATCGGTTACGTTCTTGAGCTCAGCCAACGAGGCATCAGCGGGCAGATCTGCTGAATCCCAAACCACACCAATGACATTGACCTCTTCCACGTTCTCAAACACCACGCTCGGTTCACGCGTGACATTGTCGTCTTCTAGGTTCGATTTGGACCCCGCCCGCTGCACGTTCCCGGTGCCAAAGTAAACACCCACGGCTCGATTGCCGTTACATTGCGAAACAACCAGGTCGACTTTGGAGAAAATCTTGCGGTAATCCTTTGACTGCAAACCCGAAACAACGGCGCCGGTTCCATCGGCTCGATTGAGCCGCAACAGCCGCTTGGCCGCCCAAGCACCGGTTTGCAGGTCACTGTAGAACTTCCACAGCTGCCCACACTCATCACCCACGTACAGCGCTCTCAAAAGGTCGCCTTCGGTATAACCCATGACTTCCGCACTGATCGGGCAATTCATGTGTTCGAGATCACCCGAGTCGGTGGTGCTTTTATCGACGCACGTTTCTCCCGGAAGGGTGACACCACAATCCGAGGTGAACCTCAGCTTCAGTGCCTGGCGATAACCCGTTTCCAAGTCTGCTTCCGCTGCCCACTCATCGATGTCCATCACGTAAACCGTCGGCTTGGATACACCGGCCTTACTGGGATCACCATCCTCCTCGAGGTAGCGAATCTTCGAAACCGTAAAGCCCGTCTCCATCGTGCTGTTGTCTCCGTCGGTCACGAGTTCAAGAAAAAACTTCTCGTCCAAAACCCACGCCGAAGGGCCCGCGTGGTTCCCGCAAAGCTCTTGCACCAAGTTCTGTCGCCCATCGAGAATACGTAAGCAATCGCCCGCACCCAGATCGAATTTCGAAAATTCAAGCTGATAAGCCAGAGCTTTTTTGGTGCCGCTGGTCCACCGCAGCGGTCCGACCAATCCCGGATTGGCCGAGGACGGATACCCGACCCAGTCGTAGCAGGGTGTCGTTCCACAAGTGCTGTCTGGAGGAACCACGGTGCACGCCGTACACGGATCCGGAAACGCGCCTCCACACGCAAGTGTGGCATCGGCAGGATCGACCCCTGCCGTAATCAAGAACGTCTCACACCCTTCTTCTTCTACGGTGTACGCCGGCCCCAAACCTTGTGGCTGAAGCGCAAAGGGCGCCGTGGGATCGTCAAGGTAGTTTTGGTGACCGGACGCAAAGGCAATCACGTTGTGAATGGCGTCGCCCGCACCACTGGCAAGCCTTGCCTGACCGACCCAAGGTGCGGCCCACATATCTCTGATCTGATAAAAAGGCTCGGTGTCGGGTTCATCCTTGGGACTCATCCTGCGGGGTGCGTTGTTCAGGTCGGGCACGCCCGTCGTCGCAAGACCCGAGCCGGTTTGGACCGGAATCATGAGCATCTGCTGACCGCCACGGCCCAACGTGATGACAAGGTGGGCACTTTCTCCGGGATCGATGGTGCCATTCGCCACGAGGTTCGTGCAGCCGGGCGCACACACCCCCCCATCGTCCACATGAACCAGTCGAATGCCGCCATCGACATAGTGGCGATGCGGCGAGTCGAGAACTGGTTGGTCCATCACATCCCTGAGCAACTGGTTGTTCACGGTGCGGGTGATGTTGTTGGGGTCCCCTCCCGCAAACAGGTCTCCGGGAACAATCGCTGAAACCTCTTCGCCGTGACCCGGCGCCCCGTTTTCATCGCCCCGGGCGTCAAAGAAGTGAATCATTCCCCGGTCGTCGGCCGAAACCACGTAGCACCTGGCGGAAGCGCTCTCACACTCCTCGGTGTATTTCAGCAGGACCAACGGACTGTCGATGGAGGCGCCCAAAGGCCAGCCCACAAACGCTGGAGCGCAACCCGCATCCGCCGCATTGGTGCAAGTGTCACAGTCGGCCACGTCGTAGGTATAGCCATGAAGGTAGTTGATCAGTTTCGCATGCTCACAAAAATTCGGGCTGAGGGTATCGTTCATGTTCAAGCTGGTGAGGTTCAGGTCCAAAAAACTTGTGAAATCTTGGTCAGGCTTCCACGTAAGAATCTTGCGCTTGGTCAATGGTGACGCCGGCGGAAGATCGCCAACGCTTTTGCCGCCAAAGTTGGTGCTTAAAATCGCACCGCCCGCGCCGCCGACGCTCGCGTCCTGCGTCGTCACCGAGGTCCACAGGTCTTTGGCCTTGGGATTGGTCTGCAATTCGCTGTTGAGGTCCGTGGTATTTTTGAATCTGAATAAGCAGTCGGTTCCCGAGGGATCAAGATCGCCGTTCAGATCTAAGGGGAGCACGCAATACTTTCGTACCGTTCCGAACCAGGCCCCTTCCTCTGCCGGCTTGAAGGCCGACCGGTAAATGTAGTTGCCTTGAAAGAGGCCGTCGTTTTGAATGCTCCCGCCGGTGAAACTCACCGCAGATCGAGAAACAATATCGGTGATGATCTCCGTAAACGCATTGTCCAGATCTGCGTAACTCGTGGCCTCATAAAAAAGCCCTCCGCCCAAGCTCGCCGTGTCCTTGAGGATGGTCTCGGTGACCGCGTTGGTGTTGAAACCAATCGTGTAGGTATTGATGTTCTGAACCCCATCGACATTGCACTGCATATCGACATCCGAACCCGTCCGGGCATCGTTGACGTAGGCAGCTCCGTTGGATGGATTCGCCGGGGTCACATCCTCTGGGTTGCAGGTGCCAGAGTCACACGCGATCACGTCCCCTGGCTTTGGGTTGTTGTGGGGGACGTCACACGCAAAGTCCCAATTCGCTCCAACCGCGTTGTTCCCTTCGCCGTCGGTCATGACCACCATGAAATTTTCGCGGCAAACCGTGGTCTCAAGTGGATTGTTGTCGAAATATGTCTGGATGTGAAAGGCGGCGTTCCGCATCGCCGAGGTCATGGGTGTACCGCCCGAAGCCAAGAGGTTGGCGACCGCATTTTCGAGGTCTCCCTTCGCGGACCCGAACTCAGCGAGCAATCCCGTGCGGGAACCACCGAATTCACGGATCGCGAAATTTACCCGGTCGGCCCATTTGTCTAGAATGCCGTCGGTGGAAGACTCACACCCAGTCAGGGTCGCCTTGAGTTGGTCCGTTTTGACCAATGTGGGCGGGGTGGAGTTCGTGTGGGCCGAACCGATGGTAGGAAACGCGATGCAAACACCCGCCTGGGGCCCAGAGCCCATCGAACAGGAAGTATCCAGTACCAGTTCGACGTTGGGTTTTCCGTCTGCCGCGCGGAAAAGGTCACTTTGATCTGGGTATGGAGGCCCCGCTTGAGCAACAGCTCCGAGTCCAAGGGCAATGAGCAATGCTGATTCCAATATCCGGCCTTCCTCTCATCAGACCGTGTGACCTTTCGCCTCAAACCGCGGTACATTGGGTTCCGCAGCGAACGTCCGCACGAATCGTCACCGGAGGTCATTGCATAGACGGGGCCAAACCCCGGACCTGGGAAGATTGGCCCAAACCCCGCAGAATTCGTCGTGCGCGTGAAGCAGAGCGTGCGCGCGTTCAAGTCGGGTAAACGAGGTCTCACCGGTCGCGCACGGAACCCACATTGAAACGGGTCTCCGGCGCCCGTAGGCTGGCCCTGCGTCTCGCGCCTGCGGGGTCGCCCAAGAGCACCAAAGATGTCTCAGACGCTAAAGCGCGAGCACATTCGCTTTGTCACCCGCGAACAAGTTGAAGTCCGAGCCGAGAGCCGGACCGACTTTAAGACGGTCTGGATGGAGGACATCTCTCGGGGCGGCCTGTTTGTCAGTGCCGAAAACCCACCTCCAGTGCGCAGCCGTTTGGAGGTTCGACTGGCGACCCAAGACGGCAATCTTTCCCTCGAGGCCGAAGTCGTGCACGTCCTCGACCCTGAAACGGCTTCCCGCATCGGCCAACCGCCGGGTGCGGGCCTTCAGTTTATCAATATTACGACCGACGTCCGGCGCCGGATAGAACAGTACATTGATGGAACCGCACGACGACTCGATGAAGCGCTCATCACGGTGGCGGGTGTTCAATCCGCCGAAGAAGTGGTGGCGATGGCCCGACGATTCGTGGACGCGGTCAACCAGAGCGACCTTTACGGAGCCCTTGATCTGCCCCCGACGGCAACCGAGGAAGAAATCGCCGATCGGGGCGAGTCTCTACGCTCTACCTTCGAAAAAGCGCCCGGCGACGCCACGCCGCCACAGGCCGCGCGCCTTCAGTCCATCGCCCGCCAAGTCAACCGGGTCACATCTTTGTTGCAGCGCCCCAAACGACGGCTGCAATATGATTTCCGCCATGACCAGGTCCGCGCCGAGCAGCGCATTGCCGACGCCGAATCGGGTGGACTGTCGGTCGAAGAACTCCGCTCCGAGTGGAGCAAGTTGTTCCCGGACCGCGTAGAAAAAGCAAAGGACTACGCCCGAATGGCGCTCGAGTGTGAATCCAAAGAAGACTATCCAGGCTCCATCGAAGTGGCATCAAAGGCGCTTGAACTTGACCCTTTCAATCTCGCCCTCCGAAGCGCGCTGGACGACTGGAAGACCAAGCTCAAGTCTGAAGAATAGGCGTATACCCGCAATCGGCTGCCCCGTCCCGGGCGCTTCAGCCCACAGCGGCGCGGCTACGTTTGGCTTGGCGCGTCTTGAGCGATTTCCCGCGACTTTTGGGGGCCAAAAGCGGCTTCAAAAACCGCCCCGTGTGACTCGCCGGAACCCGACACACCTCTTCGGGCGTGCCCTGCGCAACGATGGTCCCACCCCCGTCTCCGCCCTCGGGGCCAAGGTCAATAATCCAATCCGCGGTTTTGATCACGTCGAGATTGTGCTCGATGACGATCACCGTGTTGCCGTGATCAACCAAACGATGCAGGACCTCCAGGAGCTTCCGAATATCGTCGAAGTGAAGCCCGGTGGTGGGTTCGTCGAGGATATAAATCGTCCGGCCGGTAGGTCGTTTTGAGAGCTCTTTGGACAGCTTCACCCGCTGCGCCTCACCACCGGAAAGCGTCGTGGCTTGCTGGCCCAGCTTGATATAGCTGAGTCCGACGTCCAGGAGGGTCTGTAGCTTTCTTTTCAGCGCCGGGATCGCGCTCAAAAAGTCTAGGGCTTCTAGGACCGACATATCGAGGACGTCGGCGATAGACTTGTCTTTGTACAAGACCTCCAGTGTTTCTCGATTGTACCGCCGCCCCTGACATGTCTCGCAAGTCACGAATATGTCGGGTAAAAAGTGCATCTCTATGCGAAGAATGCCTCCACCCTCACAGGCTTCGCAGCGGCCTCCCTTCACGTTGAAGCTAAAACGACCCGCCTTATAACCACGAACCTTGGCCTCCGGTAGATTGGCAAACAGGTCCCGAATGTCGCCAAAGACGCCCGTGTACGTGGCAGGATTGGAGCGCGGTGTGCGCCCGATCGGCGACTGGTCGATATTGATGACCTTATCGAGCTCCGAAAGGCCGTCTATGGCCTTGTGCGGCTCCGGCTTCTCCCGACCGCCGTGAAGGTGCCTCGCCAGGGCCCGGTGAAGGGTCTGGTTCACCAAGGTCGATTTGCCACTGCCCGACACCCCGGTCACGCACGTCAGGACCCCCAAGGGAAACGCAACATCCAACTTCTTCAAGTTGTTTCCGGAGGCAGAGCGAACCGTAAGCGACTCGGCGCGGGGCGTCCGCCGCGCCTTCGACTCCGCAACCTGGAGTTCTCCGGACAGATATCGGCCGGTTAAGGAGTCTGAAGACTTCATGACGGATTTTGGAGGTCCCTCGGCAACCACTCGCCCCCCCTGCCGTCCGGCACCGGGCCCCATATCGACCAGCCAATCGGCGGCCAAAATCGTGTCCTCGTCGTGCTCAACGACGAGCACCGTATTGCCCAAGTCGCGCAAGCGCTTCAGCGTAGACAACAGACGTTGGTTATCCCTTTGGTGAAGCCCGATGGAGGGCTCATCCAGGATATACAAAACCCCCACCAGCGAGCGGCCGATTTGTGTGGCCAAACGGATCCTTTGGCCCTCCCCGCCGGACAGCGTGCCGGCCCGGCGGTCGAGGCTCAGATAGTCGAGCCCCACGCGCGACAAGAAACCCAAACGCTCCTTGATTTCCTTGAGGAGCCGAGTGGCAATGGCTTCTTCTTGTTTGCTCAAGACCAGCTTGTCGAAGAACTTCACACCTTCTCGGATGGACAAACGTGTCAGCTCATGAATGGCCAGTTCACCCACGCGTACCACGCGGGCCTCTTTGCGAAGTCGGGTGCCCTCGCATTCGGCGCAAGAGCGCATCGTGGTGTATTCCGACAACCCTTCTCTCACGTTTTCCGACTGGGTTTCCTTCAATCTCCTTTCGAGAACATTCAGAACGCCTTCGAAAGGTTTTTTGTACGTGTAGCGATGTCCGTCCCCGCGATAAACAATACGGATCTCCTCGTCCTTGGAGCCGTGGAGGATGACCTTCCTGAACCGCGCCGGAAGCTTCTTCCAGGGGGTCCGCATCGATTGTTTATAGTGTTTGGCGACCGCAGAAAGGACCGGCCCGTACCAAACCGACTTGCCGGCCCACGGCGCAATGGCTCCGTCCTCAAGCGAACGCGTCGGATCGGGCACGATCAGATCTGGGTCAAAATAGGGAAGTTCCCCGAGGCCCCCGCAGCCGGAGCAAGCCCCTTGAGGGCTGTTGAACGAAAAGACACGAGGTTCTAGTTCTGGGAGCGATACACCACAATCCACGCAAGCCAGTTTCTCAGACAGCAGCTCCTCTCGTTCGTCCGTAGGGAAATGAATCCGAATCAGACCTTGACCCAAACGAAGGCCCAATTCGACAGATTCAGAGAACCGCTGGCGTGCAGACCGCTTGACCACGAGCCGATCGATCACCACATCGATGTCGTGGCGGCGCTTTTTGTCGAGAACGATGGTTTCCGTCAACTCGTGTATCTGGCCGTCAACTCGAACCCGCGTGAAACCTTCTTTTCGAAGATTCGCGAGCTCTTTTTTGTACTCACCCTTACGAGCCCGAACGATTGGCGCCAGGAGAACAACCTTGGTCTTGTCGGGGTTGGCCAACAAGCGATCCACGATCTGTTGCACGGTTTGCCGCGACACGGGTTGACCACACTCAGGGCACGCCGCACGCCCTACACGTGCGTACAAGAGCCGAAAGTAGTCATACACCTCGGTCACCGTTCCTACCGTGGACCGCGGGTTGTTGGAGGTCGTTTTTTGCTCGATGGAAATCGCCGGTGACAGCCCCTCGATGGTGTCCACATCGGGCTTTTTCATCTGATCTAAGAATTGCCGAGCGTACGCCGACAGGGATTCCACGTAGCGACGCTGCCCTTCTGCATAGATGGTGTCGAAGGCCAACGAGCTCTTGCCCGAGCCTGAAACACCTGTGATTACAATCATTTGATCTCTGGGTAGGCTGATATCGATGTCGCACAAATTGTGCTCTCGCGCCCCTCGAATGATCAACGCCTCGGGTGTCATTCGGACCTTCTATGGGTGCGAACTTCGATTCGGCAAGGATTTCGATTCGGGCACCCGGGGCTTCGCCTCTGTGGTGACGGTTCACACAGGCCGGTCCAATGTGCTTCTCCCCACCGGGAGCGGTTCGCGGTATGAGATCGGACAGGTTTCTTGGAGGAACAATGAACCCAAATCTTGGTACTCTGTGCAACGTCCCAGGGGTCCTGGGGGCTGCTGTCTTTTCGCAGGCTGGTCAGGTCGTGGAGCACAAGCTCAATCCCCCTTTTGACGCAGTTCTCATTGACGAAGTTTTAAAAACCTTGCGAGGCCTCTTCGAGCGTTGGACTCTGGGTGAGACCCCCGTCAAGGCCTCCACGGTTCGTCTTGAGGACGGTGGCATCACCTTTCGGCAGCTCGGAAGTTTCGGCGTCGTGGTTTTGACCGGGGCCAAAGTCAACCCGTCGATGCTCAACGTTGCGCTCAAGGCGCTGGACCTCAAACTCAAACGAGCGACTGCGGCTCAACACATTTCCCAGTCACAGAGCTTTGGAGCCCTCAGCATCGACCTGAACGCCTCGGGCGCAGCCAACGCTGTTCCTCCTAAGGTAGTCAAGGAAGTTATTGCGGCGTTTGCCCAATCGGTCGGACCCATCGCCCGAATGGTGTTTAAGAAGGAGCTCAAAAGACTGGGCACAACGAGCAGCGCAATTCCGTTGACCATGTATTCTGAGCTGGTGTCACGACTTGCGAAACGAATTGAAAATACGCAGGATCGCAAAACCTTTCTTAAAAACGTGAAAGATCTGCTGTAGTCGCAGACACGCAGCCGCTTGTTTTGAGTCCTCCCAAGTCAAAGAGAAACATCCGCTTTGGTCAGAACGGCTGACTGCGCTTGATTTCTGGTGTAGCTTGCCGCGCGATGCCCGTGCGGAAGCTGCGCCAAGACCAAAAAAACCGTCGCAGGCGGACTCGTTATCGGCATCAGCAGCTTCTCAAGCACGATCTTGAGTACACGAAAGCCGGCGGAATCATTGCAGGCATCGACGAGGCAGGCGCAGGACCGCTTGCTGGACCGGTAGTCGCCGCATGTGTGGTTTTAGACTATGCAAAACAAGACAAGCTCGTCGGGCTGGACGACAGCAAACAACTTTCGGACGCAAAGCGCACTTTTTTGGCGGAAGAAGTCAAAAAGAACGCCACCGCGTGGTCCGTCGCCCAGGCGAGTGTGGCTGAGATCGACCGAATCAACATCCGCCGTGCCAGCATCCTTGCCATGCGGCGGGCCTTGGAAGCAGTTCTTGAGCAAGAGCCACAAATCGCGCAACTTTTGGTTGACGCCCACACCATAGACGGAACGACCATTGCGCAGGCCTCTATCGTCAGAGGCGATGCGACTTCTTTGTCCATTGCCGCCGCGTCGGTCCTGGCAAAAACCGAAAGAGACGCTTACATGGTCAAGATCGCCAAAAAATTCCCATCGTATGGTTTCGAGAAGCACAAGGGCTACGGAACGGCCGCGCATCTTGAGGCCCTAAGTGCCCACGGAGTGACCCGCATTCACCGACGAACTTTCGAACCTGTGTACACCCTTTTGCACCAGCCGTCTCTCTTTGAGCACAGACCCTCGAGATCATGAAACACGGGGATTTTGGCCGATATCAGATTGTCAAGCGCCTCGGCATTGGAGGAACGGCAGACATCTATCTTGCGCAAGAAATGGCGGGAGAAGAATACGTTCGGACCATCGTGCTGAAAGTGCTCCGGCCAGAGCTTTTAGACGATCCCGACTTTAGCCTTCTGCTGCTGGAAGAAGCCAAGATCGCGTCCTGTGTGAAGCACCCGAATATTGCCCAAATCCACGACTTTGGTGAAACGGTGGGGCTCAAGCCTTACCTGGCCATGGAGTTTGTTTTTGGAAAAGACCTCCACCAAATACAGGACCGGGCGAGGCGTACCAATACCCCGATCCCGCACAGACACATCGTCACCATCATGGCCGACGTCCTCAAGGCGCTCAGCTATGCCCACGAAGAAGCTCGCCTCGACGGCCAAGCGCTCGCGATTGTGCATCGAGATGTCTCTCCCCAGAACATTCTGATCGGTTTTGACGGTTGCACCAAGTTGCTGGATTTTGGCCTCGCCAAGACCAGAGCCCAGATTTCACGAACACGAACCGGCTTCCTTAAGGGTAAATATGCCTATATGGCGCCAGAGCAACTTCGATTCGAAGAAGTGGACCATCGGGCCGATCTTTTTAGCGCCGGCGTGGTCTTGTGGGAGGGGCTCACCGGCCGCAGATTGTTTCTTCGACCCAGTGATCTCCAAACGGTCGATGCGGTGCTGGCAGAGCGCGCCCCCTTTCCCAGAGCGCTCGAACCCCAAATTCCCTGGACCGCATCTTGGGTCGCGTTCCGGGCACTGAGCAAACACAAAGCATGGCGCTACAAATCTGCGCGCACCATGCATGACGCTCTTTTGCGGGTTCAATCGAGAAATCAAGACGAAGCCAGAGCCGAGCTGGCCCAGTGGCTCGCTGGCCTATTCGCCAAAGAACTTGCGCTTCGTGAAGCTGCCCTGGCAAACCTTGACCAAAACAGCCTCCGGTACCGACAAGTCTCAGCCGCAGGCTTCAGCCTCATCGAAGACTTGAAAGATACCCGGTTGGAGCAGCCGCGGCACCCAATCTCTGGATCACCTGCCGCCTCGGGCGCCAAGGGCCCCCACAGGCCGCCACCGAGAGGCTCTCTGCAGTTCTTCAAGAACCTGTTTCTCAGCTCCTCCTGGTTTCTAGCGACGTTGGCTGGACTCGTATGTATCGGCCTTCTCGCTGGGGTCTACATTGGCTCCCAACAAAAACTCGAAATCGTGAGCCTAGGTTATTTGAACGTCGATGCTGAGCATTCGGGCATCCGCGTCGAGGTCAACCAATACCGCGTGGGAGAAACGCCTCTCGAACAGCTCAAGTTGCCACCCGGTCGCTACCAAATCCGCGCCTTCAAAGACAACAACAGCATCACCAAAGAGATCGATATCAAAGCAGGACAAACAGAAGAGCTTCGCTTGGAGTTCCCGCACAACGTCCCATAAAGCCTCCATACCCACTTCCCTCGAGAGTGCGGTTGCGAAAGAAGTGAACCGAGGAATCAAAAGTCCGGGTGGAAGGGATTGAAGCCACGGTTGGCGAAATAGAGCCACGCCGTACCCGCGACGCTTGCGTCCGGGTTGAAATCGCGGGGAACCCGGTTGCGCGTAGCGTAGGGGACACCACCGTGCTCGTCCTGCAAGCGACCCATCGCCTTCAGCAAATCCTGGTGATCGTAGCGTGCACCATAGCGCTCGCAAACCTGCTTCTTGCCTGTTTGCTGAGCCACAATCTGTGCCGCCAGGACGTAACCCAAGGTGCCTTCCGTCCACACAAAGCGGCGGTTCTCCGTGGACTGGGACGGATCGAGCGGCCTCCAATCAAAGAAACCCGGAATCCCGCTGAGCTCGGCAGAAATATAGCCCGCAGGCTCAAAGAACAACGCACATGCCCGTTCAAGCCCCTTGGCGTAGCGGGCAACCCGCTTCGGCGAGTTCGCGAACGCGAGAAGGCCCCAGGTCTGGGGATCCAGATAGAGGTCCTCGGCGTTGACCTTAGCGCTCAACCCATCAAACCCCGCGTAAAAACCCTTCTGGCTGTGGACCCAGAGGCTTTCCGCAAAACGCCGAAGTTCCGCAGCCATCTCTTCGAATTTGGGCCGTTTCGCAAGGCGTGCGTAGTGGTGAAGGGCCGAATACCCATCAAGATTATGAACCAGGGCCGCCGTCGCAGATTCATCCCAGGCAGTGCGCGGAAGATCCTCTTGCTGAAAACGCAGTGCCTGCGATTCTACCCCTTGTACGGTGACAGGCATACGCGTTCTGGCCAAATAGGCCATCACGCGGTGCCACATGTCATCGTAGCGGTCGTCTTCGAACTTGAGACGATACCCATTGAGCGCCATCCCGACCCAGGCGATCGCCCCCGAAACCCGACGATCGCTGTAAAGGTGGCCATCGTCGGGCCCCCCATGGCGTTCTTTCGTCTCGTTGGCGCTGGCTCCATTGCTGTAGTAGGCAAAATTCCAAGCGCCGTCACGCTCACTATTTTCACGAATCTGGAGATACTTCAGGGCATCCAGGACCCGTCGCGCGGCCGCTCGCTCACCAGCAAGAGAAAAGGCGAGAACCGCCAAAGCCTGGTCGTAGAGAAACAGTTGGTCATTGTTTCCATAACTACGAATCAGACGAGCCGACTTCGGAGCGCCCCTGAGAGGCGTCAGAGAAAAATGATTCAACAAGAACCGGATCTGGGGGTCTTGATGGTCGCGGGACCCGCGAAAAGAATGAGAGGCAAAAGCCAAAGAGCCCTCAGAGTCCATACGAAGCGGTACTCGCGCGCCCGAACCCCGTGCACGATCGAAGTGACCGACACACGTGCCAGGGCAGTGCTCCGGTCCATTGGGGTCAACATTTTTTTCGATCAGATGCACCACCAGTCGATCCAAAGACGGACCCTGTCGGGCCTTGAAACGAAAGGCCCCAGAGTCGTCGAGCGGAAACACGTGATGTCCCTTAAGCTTGTAAAACACGTCGGAGTGAACGTAGGCCGCCACCCGATGTTTTTTGGGATTGGCAAGCCCTTCCGCACGTCCGTGCACGATGACTTGACCGGGTCTTTTGCTCTCAATCTTGTGAAGAACGAGCTTGGGCCGGCGACGCTGAACGCCCACCGAAAACCGGCCAACGAGGTCCACCCTGTTGCCCACCCTCGTCTCGAAGAGCACCGTCGCGGTGCCCACAAAATCAGGGCCGGGCGTGAAGTTGACACGCAGCCCTCGACCACCGATCACGCCCGTGGTCGAAGTCCACCGAATCTTTGCGTTCGGTGATAGCGATTCGTTGACGGTGATGGTGACCGTCTCTCCTGCACGTACGCTTGAAGGCACAATCTCGACGTTTTCGGAACGAACCCTACGAGCCCAAAAACCCCCAGGCGCCCGATGCACCACGGAACGGGCTGCGCCTTGTCCTCTGGGAGGGACCTCCGATGCTTGGCGACGTTCCACCGGTGAAAACCCTCGTACAGGTTTGGAAGGCTGGCGCTCCCCCTGAATGGCCGTGGAGTGGCAACGCCATGCAACCGTCGGCAAAACCAAACCGAATGCGAAAAAAACCAAAACCTTCTGCATCGACTTGAACATTTCTCCCTTTTCATAGGACGAGTTCATGAGTCCCCTCAAGTGGGATCCTCGCTCCTCTTTGACCAAAATTTTTGAGTCATTTCCCTTCCGAAAAACCCCCCTTTTCAGGTAACCGGTGGAGCGCATGAGTTCCGCTCTAGAGTTTCTTAGCCGACTCACTCCGGACGATTTTCAGACCGTGGTTTCGGCTTCGCCGCGACCGTTTCGAGAAGAGCTACTCAAGGCCTTAGGGGTCCGCAAAAAACAGAAGACCTATGGATTTTCGACGGGCTCCAGGGGCGAATCTCGGCTCGGCGCCCTCCACGAACAGCTCAAAAAAGGTGAGAGCCCCGGCGAAGTCCGTCTCACTGAGCTGCTCCGAAACTACCTCTATACGAAAAGAAAACTCCTGGGCGATGCACTCGAATTCTTCGATGTCCCGCACGAAGACGGCCTAACCTCAGAGGACATCAGTTTCATCGCACGCCTCGAAAGCGACAAGCTCGCCGCGTTACAAGCCCACCTAGAACAAACACATGACCCACTGGATATCGCCGTGTACCTGGCCTATATGAACGTCTCTGAGAACGCGTGATCGCGCCGATCTTGGTTCACCAACCACCCCGGACCTCGAAAGCGCCGACGTACGACGAGTCGACACGGCTTGAAGCCCTGGCGAACCATGAGCCCTTCTCGGTGCTTCTCGACCAACACCCGACATATCGTACCCTTGGTATGTCCGGCCGCGCGCGCTCGGGGATCAGCCGGCAAGGGGCTTGAGAAGAACCATGGCTCAGGACACATACGCAACTGCGCTGTGGCGGCACACTCCAGCTTCACGTGATTCGATGGCGGATCAACGTTGCGCGGCCTCGAGGGCACACGAAACTTGCGGGTGGCCGGTGTCAAAGCCTGATTCGAGTCACGCGGCGGATGTCGCCCCTAGTGAGGATTGCCAACAGGCGTTCGCCGGTTTGCAAACTGCCGCTCTCGTGACGACGGACATCCGGGTCATGTGGAATATGTACCTTCTGTTGAGTCACCAGGTGATGCGAGGCATCCCTTGTCCGCCTGTTTTGTGAAACCGCATCGTCGTAGGTCTCCGCAAAGCCAGGGAAGCGTGTGGCGGTACTGTGACGTAGGTAAGCCGGGTTGACCGGACATGGACGTCGTTGGCGCGGAGTTGGGTTGCGAGGGCCAGGGTTGGCGTTGGTTCCCGAGCCGGCCAGATGAGTTGGCGATGCGATATGGGGACGGAGCGATTCATCCCCCGGTTGCGTGTCGGATGTTGTCGGGCCTTTGGTCATCGTCAAACGAGTGCCTTGAGGGCATCCATTCTGGGCCTCTCGCAGCGACAGAGGCGGTGGCGGTGCAGGACCCAAGTCCCGAGGTCCGCAGGCGGCGCGGCGGCCCGATGCCCAGGGCCAAGGCGCACGAGGCCGGCTTGTCCAGCGCATGGCGCCGCACTCGACTGAAAACGCGCGTGACCGGATTCAAGCCTCGGTTGGACGCACAGACACGCCGCGCCCCTGGAGCGACGGCCGCCCCTCGTGATACCCGCGACCGTTCCACTCTGGTTCCAAATACGTAGGCTTGGGTGTTGTCAGGCCTTTGGTCATCGTCGACGTTCTTTGCGCCAATCCATCACCAGGCCACCCTGCCGGCAGACTCGCCGAAGGCGCGAGTTCGTGGGCGGGGCCCGATGTCCAGGGCCAAGGCGATGCTTGTCCGGTACATGGGGGTGACATCGCACTGGTTGAACGGCGTGCCGGCTTCAAGCTTCGGGCTGGACGCTCGGAAAGCCGCGTCCCGTAGCGACCACAGCCCCTCCGTCATATCCGCCCTTGCGGCCCGCCTGCTCTCGCTCCAAATACAGGGCGTCTTAGCAGAGTGCCCTAATCGCAAATCGCCGCAACCGCCGGGCGTAGCCCGATGGTCGTCGTAACGACAAACTGCCACGTCCTAAGCGGAACCGGGCAGCGCCACCACCTACCTCCGCCACCTTCGAGCCCACGAAAAAAAAGGCGACCCTGCTAGGGCACAGGCCGAGGAGCGCCAAATGCATTCAACCGCCAGCGCACAGCGACCGCACCCAACACACACCGCCATAGATCGAACCCACCGTGGCCTAGTTGGCGGTGGCAGCGCTGTTCTTGAAATTTGCTTTTGTCCAAGTTGTCTCGCCGTCGGCATCGCTGCTGGCAGCGGGAAACTGTCGAGGGTGTGCCGCCGACAGCCTGGCGAGTCGTGCGGTGTGCCGCCGACAGCCTGGCGAGTCGTGCGGTGTGCCGCCGACAGCCTGGCGAGTCGTGCGGTGTGCCGCCGACAGCCTGGCGAGTCGTGCGGTGTGCCGCCGACAGGCACGCGTCGAGAAGCCGGAAGGCGCCGCCGGCGAACACTAGCTGCTATCGCCCACGCAACAACCAAATTTGAAGAGGGCAGAAGGAGGAAACTGATAACCGATCGCGGCAACGGTGACACGAGGCGAGTCGGCCACGGCTCATCATGCCATCTTTGACGTTGACGCATATCTTCGAGCGAGCATTGTCTTCCGACACTGTCCCTGGGCACAGGGACGGGAGGCGTCGTGCATCAGGTCACGGCAACCGCACCGCAGCATGCGGGATGTCATATGCACCACCACCGTCATCTCAGGAGCGAGGAACATAGATGACTTGCCTTCGTCGAGTCTGCCTGATGCGACAAGCATGGCTCGCGTGGCCGGTGTCGCCCCGGAAGGGATCGTCCCATGTGCCAGAGCCTTCTGCGTCGCACAGGCAGACATCAATGATGTCATGTTCAGGGTTTCCGGAAACGCAGGTCAGGTTGCAAAAACACAGATCTGGAATAAACCCTTATCCTCACGATTTTTGCTGGCGTGGCCGGGGCTCTCTGCGCGAACGTCATATGAGGATCCTCCACCACGGGCTTTTTGCGTTTTGACGCCCCTCAGCCCTAGGGCGCGCAATGAGCGGAGAACAGTGCGGTGACTCGAAGACGGCTCTCAAAACGGGGCAGCAACAACTCCGGTTACGCCCAGGTTGGTTGGATGCTGCTCATGGCTCTGATCACCGCGTGTAAGGCTGCCACGCCCGCACCACACAGCACTCAAGCCCTCGCCACACTGATTCGAAAAGCCCGCGTGGCAAAAGACGAAGAAGCATTGAGCAAAGTCAAAGGATTCAAGGGCCACGATTGGACGACCCCGAAAAACCGCGAGCTCTTACATTGCTTAGAATTGTTCTTTGAGGCTCGAAAAACAGGGGTTCAGGCCGTGGTCAACCGCTGCAGTCAAGCCTGTCGACGAAGTCCAGACCCGTACTGGAGGCAGTGCGGCAATAGCACCCCTGAATTGAAGACGGCGGAGAAAGCGATCATACGCCTCAGACAGTCAGGCTCACCCCTGCGCATCCTTGAAACCTGGCAAAGAGCGGAAGTTCTCCTTTCCGAGATTCTGAAGAGGTCCGCCCGAAACCAGAAACTGCTTGAGCTCAAAAGGCAGTTCGACGCGGTCACGCGAAGCCACGAAGGCGCCCTCACCAAAGCCCGCTCCTTTCTCGGAAGACCAGAGATACGTGCGCTCACAGCCCGAAAAATTCAGCTGAAACACGAGCTGGCTTCGCTCGAGCGGGCGTTGCGCGTGACCCACGAAGACCTCAAACAAGCCCGCTCCGGATTTGCGTACGCAAACGAAGTCAGACTCCGCGAGCGCAGACACAAGGCTCAGCAGTCGCTTTGGGAAGCCAAACGGGGGGAGCTACGCGCAGCAGAAGCGGATTTTCTGTACCGAGCGCAACAAGCGAAAGTACTGGGTCCGCGCTCGACCGAATGAGCGGCGGAACGCTTTTGGTCTCTGACGGCCGGATCTGAAAGGGTGCTCGACGTCACGAGCCTGCGGGTTAGGCTTGCCGCGGCAGCATGGCGGCGGAAAGAAGAGCCCATCCTAACCGCATCGGTCAGCAAGCAGCCAGGCCGTGAAAAACATTAGGTTTTTTATGGTTCGGAGCTCCGTGACCTAGGGCACCAAACCAGTCTGATCGCGGAGACAGGTTTTCTTGCACCCTGTTGAGAAAAGTCGTAGCGCTAGGCCAAAGTCCGCAAACGAGCGAAGCCCACAAGTCATGGATCGGTTGACGGAGAAGTATCCAGGTCTCGCGGGCACAGATTCGCGTCAGCGAGCCAGAGTTTTCGAAGAGCTCGTCCTCGCTTCGTGGGGCATGAGCTTTTCGCATTCAGAGACCCTTCTCGGTCCCCTCACCGAGGCTTACAGAGAACTATCATGCGGTCTTTTGGAGCACGCCAAAACGCCGCATGGAGCGACACCATCAACTGTCTCTGCCATCGCTTGGGGCCTCGTCTATGGAGCCCGCACTTTTCACATCGCCCATCGGATACTGGCACAATACCCTGTTTCCCGGGGGGAGTTGGTTGAGCTGGGCTCGGGGCAAGGCCCATTCGCGCTGGCGGCGGCATTGCGATCTGGTGGCAGCTCGGTTTTGGTCGATCAGTCAGAGGTCCGGCTTCTCGAAGGGCGCCGTATTTTTTCTGAGGCCGGTCTGCCCCCTCCCTCAATTGTTCGCCAAGACGCCACCCGCTACGCGCAGCCATCAGCAGCCATCGCGGTGCCCGCCTCCCTCAACGAAATGATGAAAGGCAGAAACCTGAACCAGGGTGCGAAAATCATTCAGCGATGGGTTCAGGCCTTGCGCCCCGGCGGAAGGCTCTACATCGTCGAGCCAGGGACCCGCCCCATCGCTCGTCAGCTCCAGTCCCTACGAGATCTCCTCAAGGACAGCTGCAGAATCGTAGCTCCGTGCGCTACAGAGGGCGGCTGTCCGATCCTACAAAATCCGAATGACTGGTGCCACTTCACCTGGCGCCAGGCCCTCGGTCCGTTGGGGCAGCGAATCCTCATGCGAGCAGGACGAGACGCTAAGAACCTGCACGCGTCGTGGCTCGTGCTGGAGAATGGGCCGCCCCAAGTATCCACGAACCACCGAGTTCTTGAATTACGGGACCGCGGTAAAAACGGCATACAAGCTCGACTGTGCAGTCGCGAGGGCCTGGTCACCGTTCAGGCGCTCAAGCGACACCGCACTGTCCACACGAAGTTCAAAGAGCTGGAGGCAGGAACCATGGTTCGCATCACGCCCAGACCGGAAGGGACGCGTATGTTTCGCGTGGAACATCCCGAGCAAATTGTTAAGCTTGAGCCTTGAACTGCAGAATTCTGTCCTTCAGGGCGTTGTTTTCCTGACACCCAGTTCTTCGTCCAAAGAAACACTGAAGACGCCATTGTCATGCGAAATGAGCAGCAGAAGCCTCACGTCACCGGATACCGAGGCACGGCGCGAGCCCTGACACACCTCGATTGGCCGGCCAATGACACGGGGTACCCGCGTCAGGGATTTAGGCGGTGCCCACAAGACCGGAAACAGCCCGCCTGAACCCATCAAGTGTTGATGGAGCCTGGCAGCGAACGCGTAGCGGAACCGGTCAGGCGCCGAGCACACAGCTTTAGCCTCGCGGCATCCTCGATTGGGCAGCCACCGCGTACGCTCCTGCTGGCCAAATCGACTCTCAGATCCGGAGATTCTCAAAATCGCTTTTTTCGGCGTCGTGGCGCTGACTCGATACAGGGCTCCACGGAAAGACTTGTTCGTCGGTTTCGGGTTCCGATCGGGCCCAGTACGCCAAATCCGACGCACAACAACACAGGGCGCAGGCCTGTGGATAGCCTGTGAATGATCTCGCGTCTCCGCGTCGGAGCATTTCTTCTAACTACCTGACTCTAGGACACTTATTGGATGAGCGAGGCGCGCTGAAGGTTTTTCACAATCTGCCGTGTTTTCGGCATGCGGACGCACTGCCAAACGAACACGGGTCACGAGGATTCAGACCCACACGTATTGGCGAGCAAGAACGCGTTTCGAGGGCCAGGGGCTGCCCGAGCGAAGGCCAAAGCCCTTATCGTGGGTGTGCGCCCTCATCACCGGGGAACCCAGATACCAGAACCGGGAACGGATACGAACAATCCACGTGCAACCCTGGATGTCCTTTACGTTCCGGACCGGAGACCTGCTTTACGTTTTCCGCACTCTATTGAATTGGTAGCTCAATGACGCTCCTTGTTGAGACGTCCAGATAACCGAGGTCTGTTTCCAATGGAGGTCATTGACCATGTTCCATCCTCAACACGTCGAAGTCCAATGTGTTCGCCAGCGAATGCAGAGCCAAAGGAGACGGCGCCAACGCCGGCGAGGCAAAAGTGGCTACTCTTAGCCACCCGGCAGATGGCGTCATGAAACGGGTATTCGAGGGGCGGTAATTTCCGGGATTTTCCTCTCAGCCTTTGCGTACGCCGTAACAGGCACTTTCATCGCAAGCGCCTCATATGGACGCTCTTTCGTCGTAGATCTTCGAAAAAAATCGAACATTTGCTGCTGAAAGCGAGAAAGTTGGCTCCGGGAGGCTTTGCGCATTCAGCCTTCAAGGTTCGGTGCATGCGTTCGTAGCGTCCATTCTGCTGAGGCCGGTCGCCCGGGAACGGACTGAATTCCGGGGGGCGAGCTCCATCTCTCCGTCGAAGAAAACGAACTTCTTCCTCCAAAGCGCTGGTGAATTCCGGCCCGTATGCGACCCCATCCGGGCGCCGTAGCTGCCAGAGGAAAAACGGACTTCTCCCTTCCAAAGGGCTTGAATCGGGCCCACGCCCTCGGGTGCCGAATTTTCATCGATGAATAAGCTCGACGCCTATGAAGGCCCACTATCGAGCGGCAGAGAAGGCTAAACGCAGGCGGTTGCTGGACCGACGCTTCAATCGCAGCGCCCAAGATTCGAACCACGTGTAGGGGCAAGTTGGTGCTAAGGCCGTCTGACCGATTTCGTCGCGACTCTCCTAGAGGATCTATCACCGATAGGGATTTGGTGATCCCCAAAAGACGGCGCAACGGATGGAAGTTTGGAAGACACTGGCTCTTAGGTTTCACGTGAAACACGGGTCATGTGCGTCATCTCGGGCACGAAACCCACCGGTGTGGACGCACGCCTCCAGGAGCAACAATTTGCCCGCGGGGCTGGACTTGGAGCCGGAACAGACCTGCCGCAGGCCCCGGTTTTTGGAAACGATACGAAACCGCGGATCTTCGGTCGAATCCTGGCAATGCCGATATCAGCTTCAAGTCACCATGCGGCGCGCTTTTTAGGAGTCTTCATAGGCCCACCGACCTCGCGTGAAACTCAACCTCTTGGTCGCGAACCTGAAAACCAAGTCTGCTTTTGGGAAGGTCCGAAGCGGTCTAGGACGTCCGGGCAGGGGCCACAAGGCCGCTCGCGCAGAAGTCCACCAGGAATCACAACAGGCCAGGTCGGGGAGCCGTGCCTCCGAAGTTCAGTGGCTTCCTCGGCGAATTTCTCGCGTAAAAAACTTCGGATGGCTCAGCGACTTCGAAGCCGGTAGGCCAAAACGCCAGAGACGAGCCTGATCG
>CBDCWQ010000017.1:0-332876 GCA_965223435.1 Myxococcota bacterium | reverse complement strand
CCAACTCCATCACTTCTTCGCCATTAAATGTTTGGATGCCCTGCTGATGTAACGCTTCAATCCCCTCCTCGTTACAGCGGTCAATGGCCAGCCTCATGTTTCCACCCCCATGTTGCTTAACCAAATCGGCAATCTCGCTTGCCCAAACCTGGGCAATTTCAGCATAGCGATGGCCAGCCCCAAAGAAGTACCAGGCTTTGCCGGGGCGAACCTCATCAACTAAATCTAAATGCACGCTTAAATGGCTGCAATTGTGGAAATCAAACAGAATAACCGGCCCCTCAGTTGCAATAAAGCAGTAACGCACCGCATTGTGTGCCGTCCAAAGCTGCATATTGGTACTATCAGTGGCATAGCGTACGTTGAGCGGATCGTAGAGAACAATGCCTGCATAATCTAAGGCGTTGAGCTTTTCCCGTATGCGCTTGAGTCGGAATTGGCGTAACACGGGCAAATTGGGCAGTTCCAGCCCCAAGGCAGCCCATTCAGATAGCGCCAATTCGCCAGGGCCAAGCTCATGACTATTTAGCCCTTTGGCGTAAGCAATCGTTTCCTCAGATGGGGTTTGGAAGGGACTAATTTTGGTGCGATGGCGTCCGAAAGGTGAGGAAGGCGAAGTAGACATATTTTCTCCTACAGTAAATCCTAAAGACCCGAAAATAAAAACCTCCATACCAAGCGATATGGAGGCTGCATATGTGGTGAGCCAGACATTAGTCAGTGACTCCGGCAGGATTCGAACCTGCGACCAAGTGATTAAAAGTCACCTGCTCTGCCAGCTGAGCTACGGAGCCGCAACAAATTGCAAGTATAGCCGCCCCCGAAATGGTATGCAAACAATTTCCCGTCAAAATTAGTATACCAAATGGCCACCTATCGTTATTATTTGTGTAATAAATTCGCCAAATACTTTACGAATCTGTTATTGTCCACTACGATACCCTGACTCAAATGGGTAGCAACACAAGATGCACTAAAAGTCGTGAGTTGCCCGGCCTTTTTGCGTTGATTATAATTTACCGACCCGAAGATGGACATTTAGATACATGTTTTAGCTAATCCCAGACCGGGCACACCGCTCGGACTCCGGCCCAAACTCACACCCCAAGAATGCCTTCGGGCGCTGGCGATGTTTCGTTTTGTTCATCCGGACAAGGACGTGCGTGCCGCGGGCGGCCGGGAGGTTTGCCTCGGGAGCATGCAGGCATTGGCACTGTACCCCGCCAACTCCATTTTCGCTCAGGGCTACCTCACGACCGAAGGACAAGGCGACGCAAAAGACTGGTCCATGATCAAAGAAGCCGGGTTCGAGGGTGTGCTGGTCAACAGCTGAACCTCCGGAGGATCGTTCGTCAGTGGCACCCACAAAAGAAGAATTGCTCAAGTGGGACGAAGCGCACCTGTGGCATCCCTTTACGCCCCACGCGGTCTACGCCAGTGAATCGCCGCTGTTGATCGTCGAGGGGGAAGGCAACTACCTCATCGATGTGGATGGGCGGCGCTACTTGGACGGGGTCGCCTCGCTGTGGTGCAACACCTTCGGGCACCGGGTACCCGAAATCAACGCCGCCATCGAAGCCCAACTTCAGCGCATCGCCCATGCCACGCTCCTCGGGCACAGCTGCCAGCCCGCGATTGAACTCTCCAAGCGACTGGTGGACTTGAGCCCATCCGGATTGGACAAAGTGTTCTTCTCGGACAACGGCTCGACCTCGGTCGAAGTCGCCCTCAAGATGGCTTATCAATACTGGCAACAATCGCCAGACAAGGAGGGTCGCGCCCGAACCCAATTCCTGGCCCTGGACCGCGCCTACCATGGAGATACCATCGGGGCCGTTTCGCTCGGGGGGATTTCACTCTTTCATGAATGTTTCGAATCCTTGGTCTTCGACACCGTTCGTGCCCCGTCACCGTATACCTACAGACGGCCGGACGGGATGTCGGTTGAGGCCTTTGCCGTCGACTACGTCCAGCGATTTGAGCAAGTGGTTCGGTCCCACCACGAGGTCCTTGCAGCCATCGTTCTTGAACCCGGTCTACAGGGTGCCGGCGGTTTCATCACCTACCCGGACGGCTTTCTTCAGCAGGTTCGCGCGCTGTGTGATGAGCTGGGCATCTTTTTGATTCTCGATGAAGTCGCGGTGGGCATGGGTCGTTCGGGGAAGATGTTTGCTTGCGAAAAAGAAGGGGTGAGTCCCGATTTTCTGTGCATCGCCAAGGGGTTGACCGGTGGTTACCTCCCGCTTGCCGCAACCCTGACCACGCGGCGGGTGTTTGATGCCTTTTTGGGGCGTCCGGAGAACGGAAAAACATTCTTTCACGGGCACACCTACACCGGAAACGCACTGGGGGCCGCAGCCGCATTGGCCACCCTCGATCTCTTTCAATCGAACGATGTCATTCGAAACCTCGAGCCCAAAATTGGGCGTCTCCGGGAGGCCCTCAAGACCCTCGAGACCGAACCTGGCGTGGGCGACATCCGGCAATACGGACTCGCGGCTGGCATCGAACTCATTTTAGAAAGACAGAACAAAACACCATTTTTGGCGGGCGAACGCCGGGGCATGCGGGTTTGCAAACGGGCGATGGAAAAAGGCGTCTTCTTGCGACCACTCGGCGACCTCATCGTGCTGATGCCCCCGTTGTCCATCACGGAAGAAGAAATCACAACGCTGGTCGATGCAGTCAGGTATGGTCTTCGGGCCGAGCTCACCGACGCGCGCTGACCACGCATCGTATTGACGCCCGCCATGTTCCGTCTCCGCTCGTCCACCCAAGCAAGGCCACCATGGGGGCCGCCGACAAAGGGTGCGCGGTGATCATCCTGGTCACCGGCACCGATACCGGCATCGGAAAGACGTTCGTCGCGGCCGGTCTGGGCTACCTCCTTCACAAACAACGCAAGCGCGTCATCGCCATCAAACCCGTAGAAAGTGGTTGCGAGGAGCAATCCCGCAGCCTCGAAGATGGCGCCATTTTGGCCGCGCATACGGGACAGACCGAATATCCCCAAGCCCTCCAGCGATTTCGCGCACCCTTAGCGCCCCCCTGTGCCGCAGATCTGGAGGGCCAGGTGTTGTCCATCACGCCTTGGTGTGAAGTCATCCGCTCGCTGGACGCCCGCTACGACTACGTCCTCGTTGAGGGCGCCGGCGGCTTGCTGTCCCCACTGACCTGGCAACACACGGCCATCGATCTTGCAGGCGCCGTCAACGCACGCGCCTTGGTCGTCGCGCCAGACCGATTGGGAACCCTGAACCACTGTCTGCTGACGCTGAGCGCCCTTCGGGCGGCCAGCGTCCCAGTCCTCGGGACCGTGCTGGTGGCGCCCCCCTCACCAGACCAAAGCACCCATGAGAATGCGAAAACACTCAGAAAATTTGACGGGACGAAGACCGTCGTCACCCTGAGCCGAGCCCCGAGCCCCAAAGCGTCTGAACCCGAACTCGGACCCATCCTCAACTGGCTCGAAACCGCCACCTCGCCATGACAGAGGGGCCAGATCCATGGGTCGAGGCGCAGCTTTTGCGCCTCCAACAACAGGGGCTGCGAAGGGACCTTCGATCGCTCACACCCGTCGATTCGGTACACGCCACGCGAGGCACCACTGCGGTCACGTTGTTTGCCACCAACGACTATCTCGGGCTGAGTGATCATCCGGAAGTGAAAAGAGCCATCAGCGACGCGGCGCTCGATTTTGGCAATGGACCTCGAGGGTCCCCACTCATTTGTGGGTACTCATCGTTTCACGAGGCTCTGGAACATCAGATCGCCCAGCTGGTCAACGCGAAGTCGGCGCTCCTTTTCCCGACCGGCTACAGCGCAAATCTTGCCACCATCGCTACCGTGAGCGACGAAACAACCGAGATTTTCTCGGACCGCCTCAATCATGCGTCCATCATCGATGGCTGTCGAATGGCCCGGCGCAACGGGGCCACGCTTTCGGTGTATCCTCACCAAGATGTGGGTCATCTGGCCCAACAACTCAAGGCCTCCAAAAAAACCCGAAAATTGATCGTCACCGAGTCCGTCTTCAGCATGGACGGGGACCTCGCTCCTCTTCGAGAAATCGCCGCGCTGGGCGAGCGCCATGGCGCGCAAATCATGGTCGATGAGAGCCACGCAACTCTGGTCTTTGGAGAGAACGGCGAGGGGCTGACCGAGGCCCTTGGGCTCTCGGATGGGATCAGCCTTCGGGTGGGCACCCTGAGCAAGGCGGCCGGAGGCCTTGGCGGCTTCGTGGCCTGCGGCCCACGGGTCAAAGAACTCCTTTTGAATCGCGGAAGACCGTTTGTGTTTTCGACCGCACTCCCCTTGCCCTGTGTTGCCGGACTGCTCGCCGCACTTCGCATCGGCCAAAAAAATACAAACCTTAGAGCGTCCCTATGGTCCCGGGTCCGCGAGCTGGAATCTGGGCTTGGCCTGAACCTAAAAAGCCCCATCTGCCCAGTCATCGTGGGCCCATCGGAACAAGCGATGCGCATCAGTCAAGCGTTGTGGGACCAGGGCATCTACGTTCAAGCCATTCGCCCCCCCACGGTCCCAAAGGGCACGTCCCGCCTTCGCGTGACGGTTTGTGCCAAGCATCACCGGCAAGATGTCGAGCAACTGCTCAAAGCACTGGATCTGGTGCGGGCTCAAGGCCTGATGGACGGCGAACAACCGTGGGTACCTTAGGCAAAAAGCAGTGGGGCGCATCGAGAAAAGCGAAACGACGCCTTCATTTTATACTGACGGCTTTCCTTGCCGTCACGAGCACCGCCGCGTGGTTTGTGGGTAAAAGCAAACGCCGACCCGAAAAACAAGCACCGAAGGTAAGCGCCACCCCCGCCCCAAAGACCACTGCTCTCGATCCAGACACCCAAGACCCCCGCATTCGCGAACTGGGCAACGGGATTCCACACAGGCCCATCAGGCGGCATCCAAAGAACTTTGCGTACTCGAAATACCGCGACAAACGGGTCAGCACCCAAGACCTGGGCCCGAGAGTGTTTCGGGCCATCAACGTTCATGAACATGTCGACCACGAAGCCCGGGCAAAGATGCTCCTCGTCGCCATGGACAAGTTCCGTATTGGGCGGACATGCCTCATGGGAACCTCGTGGTACACATTCACACTCAATCGTCGATTTGGCTTTGAACGGTACAAAAAGAACAACGAGGCAATCATCCGAATTCGCAACAAATACCCAGACCGGTTCTGCGCTTTTGTGACCATCGACCCTGAAGCGGTAGGCAACCTCAAGTTGGTCAAAGCGTATGTGGAAAAGGGCGCAGACGGAATCAAACTATACCTCGGTCACGGCGCCAGCACCGGGAAGGCGCCCTTTCACAGCATGCCACTTGACGACGCGCGAATGATGCCGGTGTACCAATACGCCGAAAAGACCCAGCTGCCTTTGGTTTTCCACGTGAATCTGAACAAGTACTTTGAGGAGTTTGTGCGGGTGATGGAAAGACACCCCTATCTTCGGGTCAACGTGCCGCACTTCGGACTCCACAAAAACACCGAGGCCAGGCTCAAGCGATTTGCTTGGCTGCTCGAGCGTTACCCCAACCTCTACACCGATATCAGCTTTGGCTGGTGGCAGTTTCATATCGAAGGCTTCGAAGCGTTCGCAAAGTGGCGGACCAGAAGCAGAGCCTACTTTGCCAAACACGCAAAAAAGATCATGTTCGGCGGCGACCTGGTCCTAGAGAAAACCAAGACCCAGGCCTACGTGGATGCCACCTTGCGTTCTTACATGCAGTTTCTCGAGGCTGAGAAGTTTCGCTTTTTTTTGGAGCCCGATTTTCTCATGCACGGGCTTGACCTTGAACCGACAGCCCTCGAGGACATTTATGTCAAAGCCCCGAGTGCATTTCTCAATCTCGACAAGCAGGGGAACCTCCCCAAGAGAACCCCATGGCCACCGACCGCATGGAAAGCGCAAATCCCCGGGCTGCCCCCAACCGTAGCCCCAGTCACCCCGGTGGCCCCAGACGCCTGGCCCCAACCAGAGGGTCAGTAAACCCCGCCCCCGCTGGACCGTACTCTGATGGGGCGACCACCAGGGACGACCCTTCATCGGGCACGGAGGCCGCGCGCCTTTTGGCTCGACACCAGCGTAGCGGTGCATGAAGAACATGAGCGGTTGGGACGCGATGCGGGCTTTGATTGCAAATGCCAGCGTCTCAAAATGGAGCGAAGGAGTTTCCTATGAAGAATCGTATTCTTGGAGCCTCAGTGTTGCTTGGGGGGCTCGGCCTGTCGGCGACCGGCCAAGCACATCCCGGACACAGCCATGAAGGAGCCGGCATCTTTCATGAAGTCATCACCGGCCTGGCGCCCCTTCTTTTGGTGGGGTTGGTGGTCATCCTCGGCATAGCCCTCAAAAAACGGACGCGGCCCTCCCAAGACGGCCGGTGAGCGGGCTGCGGCCGCTTCCCGCCAGACAGCGACCGCGCCTCGGACCACGCCTGGTTGGGATCAACCGACCCCGCGCGCGACGAAGGCGCGAGGCCCAGAAACAAATGGGAATGACGCGGCCCGTAGACACCAAGACTTACGGCGCTGCTTGGGGAGGCCCTACCGTATTTCGGCCTCTTGGCAGACAGCCTTACCCTCCTGGCAGTAGTAAACATCGGTCCCGATGGGGAAAAACAAGACAAACTTTTGCCTGGTGTACCATGCCTCACCGGTCACACTGGTACTGCTGGGCGTATGACTGGACACGAACGAGCAACCCGACACAAACACGATTGCCAAAAGCAAAACTAGGTGAAGCCATCCTTTTTTCATGTCGCTCACTTCTCCTCTACCTCGGTGCACACCGGCTGACCCGATTCGGCTGTGCAGTAGTACATATCCGAACCAAAAGCCCGATTTCGCACCACGTAAGCGCTGCCTTTTGTTGAAACCGTCGCCATACCCGCCCCACAGGCTGACAAAGCACCGACGGCCATCATTACCAGTATTCCTGCTGTCAATTTTTTGTACATTATCAAAGAAACCTCACTACCGGCCCGCAAAACGCGTACGAACGTTTGGCGAAGGGCACACTGCAGCGCGGGACGGTGTCAGTCTTTCACAAACGAGTCAAGCGCGCCCGACAAACGTCTGAACAAGGTGTTGAAGACGTTTTCGCCGTTGGAATCCGAAGAAACCAACCAGAAGCCACGCCCAAGATAGAGCGCCGTGCCGGGGAATGCCAGTGCTCGTGCATCCCTCAAAGGCACGACCGCCGCGAAACTCCAAAGTACTGAGGTCGATGGGGCCAACCGCATCCGGGTCGAGGTAATTCGGAACCCCATCGCCGTCACGATCGCCAGTCCCTTCAACCCGATCGGGCAACGTGTCGCCGTCGGCGTCTTGGTCCACCCGGTTGGGAAGGCCATCTTGGTCGACGTCGTCATTTCCCTCCACCGCATCGGGGATGTTGTCACCATCGGAATCGGTATCGAGGAAATTCGGAACGCCATCGCCATCCGGATCTTCGGTTCCTTCGGTTTGATCGTCCACACCGTCGCCATCGGCGTCTAGGTCAACGTAGTTGGGTTCGCCGTCACCATCGGGATCTTGTGCACCCTCTTGCATGTCGGGAATGCCATCGCCGTCAGAGTCCGGGTCCAGGTAGTTGGGAATGCCATCGTTGTCGCGGTCGGTTTCGCCTTCTACGGCATCCAAAAGACCATCATTGTCGGAATCCTCATCGGTGTAGGCGGGGTTGCCATCACCATCCGGATCCTGGAGCCGTTCTACGCGATCCAGAATGCCGTCGCCGTCGGAATCGGCGTCAAGGAAATCGGGCGGCGGCTCTTGGTCGGTGTCGCGAACAACGTAGTCCGGCATCCCCGAGTCAGGCTGGGTCTCTACGTTATCGGGTACGCCATTGGTTCCGACCGGACCATCCACTTGCCCATCCCCGTCGGCATCGGCCTCACCGTGCCCAGCTTCAAGCAAATCGGGAAGCCCGTCACCATCGGCATCACGGTCGGTATGGTTGGGATTTCCGTCCCCATCGACGTCAAACGCGCTGGCCACCGCGTCGCATATTTGGTCGTTATTGTCGTCCGAGCAAGCATTGGGCATGCCGTCGCCGCGTTCGTCGACGTCGGCGAAGTTGGGGATGCCATCGCCATCGCGGTCTTCCAGCGGATCGACACCCAGCACGTTCTCCGCGTCATTGAAGATCCCATCATTGTCCGTATCTCGATCGCTTCCATCCCCCACGCCATCGCCATCGCCATCATCGCCGACCGCGTAATCCGGGCGCCCGTCAAGATCGGCGTCGGGACAAGGCCACCCGCCCACGCATTCCAAGCTGTCGGGACGGGTGTCTAGGTCGCTGTCACCGGGGCCCGGGCCCCCATCGTCCCGATCGAAGGCATCGGGAATTCCGTCGGCGTCGACGTCGACCGACTGCGGGGCTTCGGGCCTGAGGCCACCAAAGGATGGTGGATCACCATCTTGGAGGTCTACGGTCCCATCCAAATCTGAGTCGTCGACCGCGTCGAGAATTCCGTCCATGTCGACGTCTGTCGGATCATCTCCGCGGCCATCCCCGTTGCCATCAAAACCTACGTGGCCGGCCTCGATGACATCGAAGTCGCCGTCGTCATCGCTGTCGAGATCGAGAAAATCTGGATCTTGGTCCCCGTCGGTATTGAGAATCGGCCCGCGCAAGCGACCGGAGTCCGGCTCGGTCTCGAGGGCATCGATGAGACCATTGGCCCCTACGGAGCCATCGAGAACGCCATTCCCATTGGGGTCCGGCCCATCGAGACCCGACTCCAAGGCATCCGACAGACCGTCATTGTCCGAATCCAAATCTTTGTGGTTCGGCACCCCGTCTTGGTCCCGGTCGTAAACCAAGGACGGGGCATCGCAGGTAGACGCCGGGCTCCCGGGGGCACAAGCATTGGGCTGCCCATCGCCGCGATCGCTCACATCCTCCCAGTTGGGCACGCCATCTTGGTCGTTGTCGCCGTAGGGATCAAGGCCGAGGTCGTTCTCGTTCGCATTCGGAATGCCATCGTTGTCGGTGTCTTGGTCTTTGGCATCCAAAACACCGTCGGCGTCCAAGTCGACCGCCTCTTGGTAGTTGGGCTGCCCATCTCGATCCGAATCCGGACAGTCTGGCCACCCGGGCGGGTTGGGGCATTCCAAGGCATCGCTCGTACCATCACCGTCTGAGTCGCCGGAACCATCGAGACCACCCGTCGCCGCATCGTAGGGGTCTGGTATGCCGTCTCCGTCTTGGTCCAAGACCGCGTCCACCATGCCGTTTTCGTCTTCATCGAGTGGATCTTTCACCCCTCCGAAGCGAGGTGAATCGGGATCTTGGTTGTCCGCGGTGCCGTCGCCATCGGAGTCATCGTAGCTATCAAACACCCCATCGGAGTCGGAGTCGATGGACACGTCGATGGAGCCATCCCCATCGCGGTCGAGCGCTGAGAGGCCCGCTTCTTGGGTGTCGCTCAGGCCATCGCCGTCGCTGTCGCTGTCCAAGAAATCGGGAAGGCCATCACCGTCGGTGTCGCGGCGAACAAAGTTTGGCATCCCCGAATCGGGCGCGGTCTCCACTTCGTCCTGGAGGCCATTGGACCCATAGGGCCCGTCAAGGACCCCGTCGTTGTTGGCATCGGTTCCCGCATGGCCTGACTCCACGGTGTCTGGGATCCCGTCGCTGTCCGCGTCGAGGTCAAGGTGATTGGGCACCCCATCACCATCGGCGTCGAACACCGAAGACAGCACATCCACCAAACCATTGCCGTCGGCGTCTGGGGACATGCTGGGTTGCCCATCGCCTCGATCGTTGGCGTCACGAAAATTCGGAATTCCATCGGCATCGCTGTCACCTTCCGGAAAGGCACCGATCATGTTTTCCAGAACATCTGGTATTCCGTCATTGTCGCCATCCAGATCGCCCCGGTTGCAGCGCCCATCTCCATCGCCATCGGGGCCATCGGCGTTGGGGGCACCGCCGCTTCCATTGGCACCCGTGTTCGCGCAGTCATCGCATTGGTCGGCATCGGCATCCCGGCAGACATTCGGTTGGTTCGGATCAAGATCTTGTCCGTCCACCACCCCATCCCCGTCGGTATCGCAAGTCGAGGCCACATTACTCGGAACACAGGGATCTCGGTTGTCGGGGTCTGTCCCTCCCGGCGAGCCATCACCATCGGCATCACACAGCGGATCATTTTCATCGGGAACACAGGCGTCGTTGTCGTTCGGATCGGCACCGCCTACCGTCACCCCGTCGCCGTCGGCATCGCACAGAGGATCGTCGGCATCAGGTACGCACGCGTTGTTGTCGTCGGGGTCGACGTTGGTCGCCACCCCATCGTCGTCGGCGTCACACAACGGGTCGTTCATGTCGGGCACACAGGGGTCGTTGTTGTCCGGGTCGCCGTCACCTACAGTTTCGCCATCGCCGTCGGCATCGCACAAGGGGTCGTTCGCATCAGGGTTGCAAGGATTGCTGTCATCGGGGTCACCACCTCCGACCGTCACCCCGTCGCCGTCGGCGTCGCACAGCGGGTCACTGGCGTCAGGCACACACGGATTGGTGTCGTCGGGGTCTCCTCCGCCGACCGTCACGCCATCGCCATCTGCATCACACAAGGGGTCGTTGGCATCGGGCACACACGGATTGTTGTTGTCGGGATCCCCGCCCCCCACCGTCACCCCATCACCATCGGCATCACACAGCGGGTCGCTGGCGTCGGGCACACACGGATTGTTGTTATCGGGATCCCCACCACCGACCGTCACCCCATCGCCGTCCGCGTCACACAAGGGGTCATTGGCGTCGGGCACACACGCGTTGTTGTCGTCGGCGTCACCTCCCCCCACCGTCACCCCGTCACCATCGGCGTCACACAGGGGGTCATTCACATCGGGGTTGCAAGCATCATTGTCGTCGGGATCTCCAGCTCCGACGGTGATGCCGTCGCCATCGGCATCGCATAGTGGGTCGTTGGCGTCAGGCACACAGGCATTGTTGTTGTCGGGGTCACCGCCACCGACCGTCACCCCATCGCCGTCCGCATCGCACAAGGGATCGCTGGCGTCCGGAACGCAGGGATTGTTGTCGTCGGCATCACCGCCACCGACCGTCACCCCATCGCCGTCCGCATCGCACAAAGGATCGTTCGCATCGGGCACGCAGGGATTGTTGTCGTCGGCGTCACCGCCACCGACCGTCACCCCATCGCCGTCCGCATCGCACAAGGGATCGTTGGCGTCCGGAACGCAGGGGTTGTTGTCGTCGGCATCACCACCACCCACCGTCACCCCATCGCCGTCCGCATCGCACAAAGGATCGTTCGCATCGGGCACGCAGGGATTGTTGTCATCGGCATCACCACCACCCACCGTCACCCCATCGCCATCGGCGTCGCACAGTGGATCGTTCGCATCGGGCACACACGCGTTGTTGTCGTCGGCGTCGCCTCCCCCCACCGTGACCCCATCGCCGTCCGCATCACACAGGGGGTCATTGGCGTCGGGCACACACGCGTTGTTATCGTCGGCGTCGCCTCCCCCCACCGTGACCCCGTCGCCGTCGGCATCACAGCGGCCCGCCGCCGGGTTGGGGTTACAAGGATCGGTATCGTCGGGGTCGGCGCCGTCTAACGTGCCGTCGTCGTCGTCATCTGGGTCTGCGTGATCCGGCACCCCATCGCCATCCGTATCCACGCATGGAGAGGACGCGGTGTTCGGCGTGATGGTTGTGGTTTGCTGTGCCAAGCTGCTCGGCGTGGCACACTGGTACACCGTCGTTCGGTTGGGGAAAATCACCCGAACTTCCACCCGGGTCGCCGCGCCTCCGGGCATGCCAAAATGGGCTTGTCCGCCGCCATCTCCACCAGAACCATGCCCGGATCCGCCCGCAATGGTCGTCGAGGGGCCCACCACCGAACCGCTTCCGGTTCCGCTCAGGAGCGTCACCACCGTGCCGTTGTAGGGCGCTCCGGTCGTCATGTTCGCTTTCACGAAAAAGTAGTTCGTGTTGTTGAGACCGTTCCTCCACAGTTCGTTTGGGCCATCCGCAATGTTAACCGCAATGTCGAGATCACCATCGTTGTCGTAGTCACCAAATGTCACACCCTCAGAGTTTGCGGCATTGGCGATCCCCAAGTTGTCCTGGGTGAAACTTAAGGCGCCACCCGCCGGGGTGGTATTGAGGAAAAGCAGGTCTGCCCCGCCGGCCGCCAAATACAAATCAACGTCTCCATCGTTATCGACGTCACCACACGACACACCATCAATGCCAAGCCCGGTCGTATCCGCAATGGCCACCCCGGATGAGGTAGCCGGCTCCCCCGTCGCCACCCATGTCGTGGGACCATCCTGTCGCCAAATCTGGTTGGTTCCGTTGTCGGACCAAAAGATATCGAGATCACCATCAGCATCAAAGTCACAGAATAGAACTCCACCCTTGTTCCCATTGGCCGCCGGCTGATCGAAAGTTGTCGTTGAGCTCGAAAAACGCCCCCCGTTGTTGACCCATAGATCCGGCGCCCCCGCAGGCTTTCGACCAAGAAAGTCTGTGTCACCGTCGAGATCAAAATCGCCGATCGCCAGATAGTCGCCACTGCCCCCACTGCTTGTCGGCAGATCGTTGTTGGCCGGGTCTTCCTCTGAAAACACACCCGCATTGTTTTGAAGAATCACGAATCCAGCGCGGTGATTGTCGAGTACCAGGTCGATATCCCCATCCCCCTCAACGTCGATGGCCCCCATGCCTTCAGTGTTAAAAAGACTGTAGTTCGCCCAAGGCCCGACAAAAACGTGGTCCGCGCCGCCCCCGGCGCCAAAGCTGTAAGGCGGCACCGCTCCTGGACCACGGTTGATGTAGATCTCAACCCGCCCTACGGTGTTCCGGGCGAAATCCAAAAGACCGTCCCCGTTGAAATCGGCGGCGACCGCCGAACGCTCGAGCTCGTCCGTCAAGAGCCCAGGGGCGTGGGTCATGGTGCGATCGGTAAAGGAAGGATTGGCCGCACAGTCACTGAACAACAGGCGTGAAAACGAACCCCCTGCCCCTCCATCATCGGTGTTCACCAACAGATCCAGACAACCGTCGTCGTTGAAATCGCCCCAGGTCAGGCCCCCGTTTTTGCCCCCGCCCACCGCCACATCGGCGCCGGCCGAAAGGCCGGCACCCGCCACGTTGGCAAACTGGGCGCGCGCTTCCTTTGCCGCGGGCAAGCCCGCAGCCCATATTGCGGCGAACCCGATGCCGATGGCCTTCAGTCGAGCAACAAACTGACTCGACACTTCCATACGGATTGGGTGCAACTCGGTTCGCGTTGGCGCTTTCATGACCGCTTCCTCCTCAAAGACCATCACTCTTCTATCCGGATCTGACGTCCTTCAGTTTCCTCGGAGCCCGGTCCGCTGCCCTGAATCAAGAATTCTACGCGACGGTTGGAGGCTCGCCCGCGAGACGTACTGTTGCTCTCGATGGGCTTTTCTTCACCCCAACCCACGGCCTCCAGGCGCTCGCCGAGGACACCGCGCTTGATGAGGTAAGCACGCACCGCATTGGCCCGGCGAACCGACAGGTTCATGTTGAATGCGGCCGTCCCGCGGCTGTCGGTGTGACCCTCCACCCGAATGCCCTTGATCTCGGGGTGAGCCAAAATCACGCCCGCGACGTTGTCCAAAAGGGGGTAGGAGCGTCGCCGAATTCGAGCGCTTCCGGTTGCGAAGTGAACTTTGTCTAGGATTTCGAGCCGCTCAGACTTGATAACCACAAGCTGCTGCTTCACACAGCCTTGGTTCGAAGGTGGACCAGGCTCGTCGGGACAATTGTCGAGACGGTCGATGACCGTGTCTCCGTCGCGGTCCTTGGCCGGGCAGCCGTCCTCTTCTTTGACACCAGCCTCCATCGGACACTTGTCTTCAAGGTCGGTGATCTGGTCTTGGTCGTTGTCCAGATCGGGGCAGCCGTCTTCGTCTTCGAACCCATCCTGATCCTCAGGCTCAACCGGGCACCGATCGTCTGGGTCGAGCACCCCGTCGCGGTCGTTGTCGAGGTCGGGACAACCGTCCTCATCTTCGAATTCGTCTACGTCCTCGGGCTGGTTCGGGCAAAGATCGTCCCGGTCCAGCAATCCGTCTTGGTCGTTGTCGGTATCGGGGCAGCCATCCTCATCTTCAAAGCCGTCCTTGTCCTCGGCGATGTCCGGACAGGCATCCTCTGAATCCATAATGCCATCCCCGTCACGATCGCCGTGATGAGACGACAGGCGAATGCCCATCAACCCCCGGTAGTCTGGCGTACCGTAACCCTCGACAAAGCCAAATCCTACCGCGGCAAAAAGCTGAAGAGATTGCGCAAGATCGACGGTCAGCCCCGCCATGCCTTCGACGTAATTCTGGTTGTCCCGATCAAAGAGCTTGCGGGCATCGGTGGCGATCGGGTCCACAGAGGTGGCCGCAGCCATCGTGACATCGATTTCGACCGGGGAAAACCGGAGCCCTACGCCGAGGCGGCCGAACAGCTCGTCTTCAACCTCAAGGGTCAACAGCCGGGAAGTATTCTTGATTTCGTTGAACCGGTAACCGAGGTTCAGGGCGATGCGAACAAAAGCAACCTCCTTGGAAAGAAGCAGCTCGGGCGAAAACACAATGGCATCACGGCCGAGGTAACGGGCCCCATGGATGGCCGGTAAGATCAAATTCGGCATGATGGCCAAACCGATGCCCTGGTCCGACGCGCGGAGCAGACGAATCTTGGGCGCGAACCGAATGGCCCCAAAGCCCGCTTTTTTCAGCGGGGCCAACCGCTCCCCGGTCGCGCTGTTGAGCCTCAGGTTCCGGCCTCGATCCTGATAGACCGCAAACGGGATGTCGACCGCCAGCTGAATCCAGTCGAACAACGCGATGGCGCCCACCACACTGCCGCCCACCCGCGTGCCGACGACATCGCCGACCCGCATCAGCTCGCCGCGCTCGTTTCGCTGACTGACGACCAGCACGTCATCCGTCGCTCCGAGAACCAAGCTGAGATCCCAGTCGAGATGCTTCGGCACCTCCGCCCATTCCACCCCCAGCAACCCGTTGCGATCGATGGACAGCTGAAAACGCTCCACCGAGAAGTCCCGGGGCTCGTCCAGCGTCTGGGCGTAAACCTGCATCGGGCAAAGCCACGCCACCATGGCCAAGAGCAAAGATCCTCTATTCATCGTATGCCTCGCATCGGGGAAAGCAAGAGCACCCCGGCAGTGCGTGCGCCGATCCTCGCGGGAAGAAAAAATACTGTCATTCTGAAGCGTTCCTGCCCGGACAACCAGGTCGGATGCAAGCATGGGACTTGGGCGGTTGACAAGCCAGAGACCGCTTTGAGCCGTTGACAATGCCCGAACCCCAACGGTACCCGGTAGGTGTTTAGAAACAGAGCGTATGGTGCTGGAAAGCCGGTGTGAATCCGGCGCGGTCCCGCCACTGTAAGCGGCTGGGTCACACCACGGGAGATTTCTTCCAGCCACTCGAGGCCCACACCTCGGGGAAGGCCGATGTGACCTCATAGACGCAAGCCAGGACATCAGCCCTTGCGCATAACCCACGAAGTCCCACGAGGTTTGGGTGTGCTGGGCTGATGGCGGACAAAGCCGTCGTAGCTTACTCGATCCTCGAGGGTTTCTTGAGCCGGCGATGAACCGGCGGAGGTTCGAGCAATGAGATTCACCCCCATCTGTCCGTGGGCTTTGGCCCTCTTCCTTGGCGCGTGCGGAGGAAGCGGAAACGATCCAGATCCGATTCCGAACAATGTCCGCGGCGCCCAAATGAACGGCGCCGCCTCAGCCCCAATCGAAGTTCAAGGCGTCTGGGAAAGCAATTTCGGAACCCAGGAGCGCATTACCCAAGGCGCATGGGACCAGGCTGAGATCGTCAGCTACGACAACGACCTGAATCTGGCGATCACCCAAAACCCAGAAGACGCATCCTTTAGCCCCAACAAGTTCAACCGGATCGTGTGGACCGAGCCCGAAAGCGGAAGCTTCTACTACTGCTTCGTCGATTTCGGTCTCGATACCGAAGAAGACGCTCTTCGCAGCACAAACTCGGCCGACGATTCCGATCCGGAAACAGACGGCTGTGGAGGTTTCTCATGGACCAAGCTTACGCCCGAGGGCTGATGCAAAAGCCAGAGCCTGCCCAGCCCAGCAGAGCCCGTCTAGGCTGGCTTGCCCTCCTCACATTTGGGTTTTCGTGCGGGGGCCAAGACTCCGATCCACAAGGTCAAGAACCCAACCTCGAAAACGCGCGTGCGGCCGGCGCGCTCCGAAACGTCACCGAGCGTTACGCGACGGAACTGGTTTCGTTTGAGCCGGGGCCTGGAGCCGGATTCGGTGAGCGCGGGCTCCCCGACATCGCACTCGGCCCGCCGCGCGCCCTACCCGGTGCCGCCGGATCACTCGACGTCGTTTCTTTGGGAGAGGGCGGCACCATCGTGCTGGGGTTTTCTTCTCGAACCATCGAAGATGGTCCGGGGCCCGACTTTGTGGTGTTCGAAAACCCGTTCGCCATTCAGGGCGACCCAAGCCAAACCTTTGCCGAACTGGCGCGGGTTTCGGTCAGCGAGGACGGTGAGACCTGGCACACCTTTGCGTGCGAAAAAGAAGCTGCAACCGAGAGCACCCGCCGAAGCTGCGCCGGTTGGAGAATCGTGCACGCCTACGCCCCCGAGGAGGCCATCCCGATCGATCCCGAGCTCACCGGGGGCGACCCCTTTGATTTGCACGAACTCGGCGTTCAACGCGCACGCTTCGTCCGAATCGAGGACCTCACGACAGGCAAAGAGGCGCCCACCGCCGGCTTTGACCTCGATGCCGTCGGTATCATCCACCTCGGGCCCGGCCCCCTGTAGGCTCCCGCGAATAGATCAGGCGTCCTCCCAGGGAGAGCGAATCCACGTCCCTGGGTCCTATTCATCCCACAGCGCCGTTGCACCGACTTGGTATTGGAGAATGAAGGGTTTTCCGCCAGATTTCCCGTTCTTCCGGAAGCAGGTCGAAACGCCTCGTGAATCGCCAAAGATCGCGACCACCGCGAAGCGACCTATTCCATGGCGCGACCAGGCAGAGCAACGAAGCCTGCGTCGAATAGCCCAAAAGGCATTGACAAGATCAGCTTCACCGCCCTCTAAAACCCAAACGCCATGTCCGGTCGAAGCCCGAACGATTCAAGCTTACAGGGGTCCGGTCGGCTCCCGCTGCCGCACCGATTGCGCTGGAACCGAGGAAAACGCCATTCTATAGAACCCTCACTGCTGCTTCGGGGGCTCTCATCAGCCGTACTGACGATGCTCGTGGCATCTTGTTCTTCCCGTGCAGAAGCGACCGAACAAAAGAGGAGCGGCCAAGAAATCCTCTATGCTTTGGAGCCCGGCTGGAATCTCATTTCCCTTCCTTCCTCTGACCCTACGTTCAGTCTTGGATCTCTCGAACGCTCCGTGGGGCCCGCCTTCGCAGTCGAGACTTTTGAACCGCCTTTGTTGCGGAGCGCCCAGCTTGGGCGTGTCTCAACCGAAGGTGTTGGCACCACGAAAGCCGATGGGCGTGCTCCGTCGGCGTACTGGGTCTACGTCAAGAGGCCCCAAAACCTCAGAGTCCAAAGTGAACATGGACTCCACGTGGCGTCTTCGTCCGTAGGTATGGCGGGGTGGAGCGTGTTACACGTATTCGAAAAGGCGAGCCACCAGGACCGCAATCTTGAACGGGTGCTTCGGTGGCAAGCGAACACAGAGCGCTACGTGCGTGTTGGCCTTGGCGAAACCTTGGAGCCAGGGCTGGCGTACTTGACCAAGGAGGCCACGGCTCAAGACACAGCGTGGAGACCGCGACCGCCTCGAAGCTTGGCGGTGACCCATCAGGGGCGGACGGTTCACGTATCTTGGCGACCTCCGACGGCTTTGGCCAACGGAACGCCGGCACCTTCTGGCTCCAAGATGTTGTATCGCGTGTATCGTTCACCGTCTTCAAAGCCCAATGCATCCTTTGAGGTCACGACAGTCGACGGTCTATCTTTTGAGGATACGGTCGAGACCTTTGGTGTCTATCGCTACTGGCTGACCACTGTTTTTTTGGACAACCATGGTGAAACGAGAGAATCCAAGGCTTCAGCCCAGGCTACCCATCCGGTGGAAGCTCAAACGCCCATCCTTCCCGTCGGCACTTTTGAGGCACCAGAGCTTATGACCACCGGGCATCAAAACGTCGCTCTTTTGCGAACGGCCATCTCAACCCATGATGCCCAAACGGTTGTCCACATGGTGACGGTGGCGAGGGATCGGCAGGGCGAAGGGGATCGGATTGCGTACCTTCATTCCTTGAGAAGCGGCGCGCCCGGGTCTTTTGTTCAAAGCGCCAAAGAAGGCATTGCTCAATCCGAACCGGGCGGGAGCATCACTGAGCTGACTCTCGATGTTTCATCGCAGAAGATCGTGGTTGCTTGGGTCGAGGTTCGGGGCGAAGCGAAGGCCCGTGCGCGTATTCGTAGCAAGGTGGCTACGTTTGCTACACCCGATGATTTAGGACGCCTTCGTTTTGAAGAGGCATCATGGTCAGGCGCCGAAAGTCCAGATGGGAAGCGCGATCTACGCACAGCCATCGATGCCGAGGGGCATATTCACATAGTATGAGGCGAAAGAAACAAGGTGTTCTATGCTCGCGATTTCGAGATAGAGCGCGAAGAGAGTGGTGAGCCACTCAGCATCTTCGACCGCCATCACCAAACACCCTCTACCGAAATCCTGAGGTACAAAGTCAAGGTTGCCCCCGATGAAGGCGGACACTGCCGGTGCGAAGAATGCTGGTGCGAAGATTCGTATTCTCTGAGTACGAAGCCGGACGAAAGCAAAAGCCCCGCCGAGACGCACGTCGACTGGTCCGAGCAGGCATACGTATATGCACCCTCTCTTTATTTGGATCGCGGCGAGCTCGTAGTCGTTGCCAAACAGTTTCGCCTCTTTGAGTCTTTGCCGGTTCGAAACCCGTATTGGCAAACCAACGCTCATGCTCTGGAGTACAGCCCCAAAGTCGTTCAGCGGCGCTTCCCCACCAAACTCCTACTCGGTTGGCGAAGCCCATGGAAACAGGTCTACGAACCGGGGGATGAGCTCCTTTGGCCACATGTGGGCAACAAACACCAGTTTCTCTACGAGGGTAGGTGGCAAGAAGATGACCGTCTGGTCGTGGCCAAAAGATCGATCCGACCAACGGCCCCACCCTCAGACGCCATTCATTCTGAAGGGAACGACTCCAATCGCACTCGTTGGCAGCGTGCCATCATCGACACCCACTTTCTTAGCGAGCTTTCCGACCGACCTTCCTATGCCGAGATCGCGGCGAGTCCGTCGGGGACGCTCCTGGTCGTTTACGAGAAGGGATCAAGCGACAACACCAACAATCCGGAGGGAAACGTACTCTACTGGGCAAACTCGGAGGACGGAACAACCTGGTCTTTGCCTGCGCCTCTCGTCGCTGAAGGACAACCTCTGGTGGGTTACATGCCTCAGGTGGCCATCAATGCGCTCGGAGAGATCGCGGTCCTTTTTTTCCAGCCGAGCCAGATCCACGTCCGGTTGGACGCCACGGGACACGAACAACCCCTTGGCGTTCTCCGTTTGGCACGAAGCCTTGATAAGGGCCGATCATGGTCGGTCGAGACCCTCAACGAAGACCGGCCCGAAGCTACGCCCGTTCCAGCCAAACCGCTCCACTTCGTGGTGCGTACGAAGGACCCGGTCAGTCCGGAGCCTTCAGTCGCCTATGCGGATACCTACCACGGGCGGCCTCAGGTCTTAGCTCAAGACGAGCTCTTTTTCGTCTCGTTTTTGGCCCAGGGGGAGCCCGGCCAAAGCGGTGACCGAGTGGCCATAGCCCGGGCCTCACGAGACCATTCAACCGCCATGATCCAAACCCGCACAGGGGCTTCCGTCATGACTGAAGGCACCCCGATCACGGTCAGCCTGGAGCGTGTCAACAAACACCACATGAGAGTCTCTGGAGAACCCGTATCCTTCATGTTTTCTCCGAACGAAATCTTGTTCCCGGGTGCGCGTCCTCATTCCCCAGCGGACGAATCCATGGTTCGCATCGACTTCGTGAATGGAAAAGCGGTGGCCACGGTCACGGCTTCTGAAGGCCCACCGCAGGCATCGGGTGCACGGACAGACACCTCTGAGGGCACCCCGGTATCGGTTGGAACCGCGGGTGTTTTTGGGGACACTCAGGGGGCACACGAAGACGCGCAGCTTGCATCGGTGCCGAGTTCCGAGAGAACTTCGTGGTTTGGTTCGGGCGAGTTTGGGGGCGCGGCCCTCGCGTGGACATCATCGGAGGACCGCGTTCCTCTTGCGCGTCTTGTGCCCCTAGCTGCGGGGGATGGGCGCCTTGTTCAAAGCATCGAGGGGAACGTTGATGGGAACCACCAAAAAGCCATCATGCTGCGGGAATCTTTGTTGCGGAGTGCTCGCATCGAGCAAAACAGTGGCTTGGCCTCGACCTATGGGGCGCGCTTTCCTCCGAAGAAAAAGGATGGTGCTTTTCAGGTTGAGTACCGCCAAAATCCGGATGGGCATGAAAACAGCCCCACGGAATCGGCACAAGATCTAAAACATCTTGCCAGCTTCGAGCGGGTTTGGGTGTACACTTTGGGGATCGCGTTGGCGCAGTTTTCGAGGACACGTCATGTCCCCGGATTGAGCACAGCGGAGCACTACGCGCGCACGCAAGCCTTTGCGCGCTACCTATGCAGCCGAGCGGTGGTCGACTCCGCCGACGCCACCAAGATCAAGGGTTGGCCCTTTTCTTGGAACACTTTGGACGATGACTGGAAAGACGCTCGATTGGTCACCGGTGCGAATGCATGGGCGATTCACGGAATTGGATCGTTCATTGTCTCCGATGCATTTCGCACCCTCGAGGACACAGAGGAGCAGGCATGGTTTCGCGGTTGTTATGGCGCAGCCCTCCAGGGTTTGGCGGATCACCGTCGGCGGTTCACCTCCGAAAATGGGCACACACTCAGCCTGATGACCGCAGGTTGGACCACTCAAGGGCTCGAACTTGCTGATAAGCCTTCCCAGCTGCTTGAAACCAGCGGTCAGCCCGTGACCGAAAATGCGGAGGAACGGTGGGCCTACTACAGCATTTTGGACACCATCGGCTACGATGCTTATGGCGACCCCTCAGAGGTCAAGGTGTGCACGATGGGCGAGGCGTGCTTGCTTAAAGCAACGGCAGATCAGGCTTGGCGCAACACGGAGATTTCAGAAAAGACATGGGCGGCGCTCAAGGAGCCCGTCAAAGCAAGCAATGTGGTGACCGAACACAATCTGGACGTTCTCAGCGTCCTCAACCATGCCCTGTCCCATGCAGAACCTCTCGGTCTCACCAAGGTCGATGAGATTCAGGTATGGCGAGATGAACTTCGGGACGGAATTTTCTTGGGACTGTGGGATGAGGCAACATCCGACATCCTGGAGGAGACCCTCAAAAGCGGTGGACCAGAGTCTCCAGGTTCGCCAAAACTCGACGCGCGAAAACAACAATGGATCGAAAGTGCCTTGCGCGCCCCAGCTTCATCGCCCATGGGACGGGTCGTCACCGGCGGGCAGTTCGAAGCCGATGGGTCTTTTGTCCAAAGCCCACACACCGCCATCGACAACTGCAGCTGGCTCGCGCTCGCGGTCAACTACAGCGTGCTGGAAGTCTCGGCAGGCGGAGCTGAAGGCGCTTCGCCGGCTCGACGGTCAGAAACAGAAGCATCTTTTCAGGCTCAAGACCCGGGATCACCATCCATCTACGTGGACCGGCTTGGGCAATGCCTGAGATATACGGTGGTTCGTTTCACCAAAAAGCTGGCGTTTGGCGGCCCGGGGTCCGCGTACTACGGAACACACTATTTCCAGAATACTTTCCGGGACCCGTACATCAATCCCAGCAAACTCCAAGAAACCTCATACCATCTCGAGGCCACAATGGGTCTGATCCTGGGTCTTCACCGCTTTGTAGAGGCCTACCCGGAAGCCCCGCATGCGGATGCGCTCAAAGACGAATCCATCCGACTATGGGCAGGCGCCCAGGCTTTCGTGCGGGATCACGGCTTCCCTTATTCTAGCGAACGCATTCAAGACCTGTCCACGCGTCTCGCTTCAAGCACCGCCGTGATCTGGTTTGTGGACGTTCACGATGCGCTTCAAGGAAGGGCGCAGGACCTTGACCGCCCCCTCTTGGACTACGCGCAGGACATTAAACCCCTGGCCTTGGTTGAAGCTGCCCATGACAGTCAGGCGAAACTTGACCGCACCGATAGAGGTGCAGACCCTGCCGATCGGGTGCTTTCAGGACGCTCCATAGACGATGTGCCCTACACCTTTGTTGAAGAACAGGCATGGGCCATCGTCTCTCGGCTCAATCGATCCGGCCGAGCGCGCAACCGTGACGACGACCCCACGATACGCCGCTGGCTCCGGGGACTTCTGGAAGTGCGCATAGGCGGAAGCCAAAGCGAAGGCAAAAAGATAGATGGTCCGGAAGTTCTGTTCCCCACGGTGGTGCACGCGGATACGGGCGAGCCTTTGGTCGGCGACTACGACACCGCGACCCAGATGTGGGTGTATTATGCTTTGGCCCGAGCACTCGTCCATCTCCAAAACCAAGACGATGGGCTGGTTGAAGAAATACGCAACGTCCTGAAGATGGGATTGGGCGGAATGTTGTCCCAGCCGCCAAGTTCGGCGTCCGGCCTCCTCGCAGGACTGTTCCCGCACGAGATGGCCCCCGGGGCCCCGGAAGAAGCCAAGGGTACGGCACTGAGCTTCGACAACGCGGCGGCCTTTTTTGCGCTGACGCAAGCTGCCGAGGCGCTGTCCCAAGACCGCCAGGAACCGCCGGTAGGCACACAAGTCAACATCGAAGTGCCCACGCACGGAGCGGATGAGATCTTTGCTCAACGCCTCATGGAGCACTTGGCGATTCTTGAGCCTCGCGTGGTCGAGCTTTGTGGTAACGGGGGCGCGCCCCTTTACTCTATTTCCGAACGAGATGGACCCCAGGCCGTAGAACATACTCCCCGCTCAAGAAAAATCTACGCCCTATGCAGTCTCTTTGCGTCCTACACTGGACGGTGGGAAGCCCAGCAATCACTGTTGGCTGGGCTGAGCAACTTACCTGACCACTCGATGGAGCTTATATCCCGAAACCGCGCGCGCGTTTTCGCGAAAACCGAGGAACCCAGCAGCGACCGTCGAGGCCCAGTCCCTGAAGTCGTAGGCACAAAGGATGCGTGGGCGGCATATGGACTCCCGATACTGGCCAGAAGAGGCGCCAAGAACTTCGATCCCCGGCAGGAATCCCTGGCCCTTTTTGAATTGATGAAGTTACATCGCCAAGCGCCCGATGCCTTGCCGCGGCACTTAGCCTACACCCTGGCCTATGCGCCCATGGGCGTTTTGGGTGTCGCCTCCGGACCCATGGTTCTCGAAGCCCGGAGCTACGGATTGCACGCCCAAGGCCCCATCGACCCCGAGGCGTTTGAACACCAGATCCAAAACCGCATTCAAGACACGATCTTCGCTCTTCTGGCGTCCGAATTTCAGCCCTACCGCTTTGACACCTTGTTCAAAGAGATTCTTCGACTTCGATTCCTGAGACAAACACGGCCCCTAGACGCCTCCGACTGGGATGATCTGCCTTCACGCTTCTTGAGGACGCACTACCCTGATTTGATCGAAGAAACCAGCTACGCGCTGACGCACCTCTGCACCATGCCCCCTGAAGTTGCCTTGGTAGAAACCGCGGTTCTTGAAGCCTATCTGGGGATGCCGTGCACACTCGCAGAGACCACCTTGCGAGCGCTGCTCACCAAACGGCAAGGCTCAGATGAGGACGCACTCAACACGCTCCTTTCCTACCGAAAGCAAGAAGAGGTTTGGGCGCTGACCCGCACAATCGAAACCATCTTTCGAAACCTGGGCTCCAACAAACTCGAGCGTCAGGAGGTTTTGGCCCTTGGCGAAGTCGGCGCCCATTTTGCGGACACCACCAGTGTTGACCTCCTTCTTCAAGCGGAGCCGCTCTCCCTAAGAAACGATGCCGGTCCCTTGGAAGTACAAGAAGGTCTCCGGTTTCGGTTTCAAGATGCGCTGAAAAAAAGACTCGAGGCGATGCTCGGCGAGCCGCTCGCACCCAAGCCTCGGGTCGTGTTTGAGCAGAGGGGCATTGATCCCATCGAAGTTTTCCACACTGAGTCTCCCCAATATTGGAAGCGCGCATCCTTGGAAGTTCGTGTCCTTCAGGACCACGCTGACCACCCCGGTGTCGAGTGGCGACAAAACGGACGGCCGGCTTCGGCGTCTCAGTTCTTGCTGACCACGAACCAGATCCAGCGGGCACGGGCTCTGCGCCAGCTCATCAATGCCCAGGCCGAGGGTCATCTTCCAAGGTTCGCCGAGTCCGCAAACCTGAACCCTGCGACAGTACACAACAGCCTAAGAACGGGCGTTGTCACCCGAGATCACTTCGAGCAGCTGGCGAAGGCTCAAAGCTTAGACGCGATTGAGTCAAAAAACTGGGCCAGAGAACTCAACCTCGTGGACGCGCCTCAAGAAGAACCTGCATCGGTTCAGATACCGGCATTTCCCGGGGCGCCCTTTCTTCTTGGCGGTCTTCAGACCCAGCCCTTGTTCGACCCGCGGATGCTTTTTTCTGGAATGACCGAAGGTGCTCTTAACCCGGGGCCGGAGTCCGCCCTCGGTGTCACCATGGGCCTACAGTTTGCCAAGGAGTTTGGTGCCCGAGAGCTTTTGAGGCTGGCGCTCGTCGAGATCGCCGCGACGGGTGTCTTCACAGCGGTCACCGGCGAAATCCACCAAGAAGAGATTGATGCTTTGGTGGACCAAATTTTTGCTGATGAGAACCACAATGTCGTGGTCGTCGAGCAGGGTGCCGATTTTCAGGTTCCTTCTGACTTTCGCTATATCGGCTTCACTCCGTCTGTAGGTGAACCAGATCCAAGTGACTACTACACGCTGCCTCGCGAGTTCTTAGCCCAAAACCCACCCCATTGGGAGCAAGCCCTGAGTTTAGGAATCATTGCCAACCTAGGATTTGGCATTGACGATGCGCACCAAGAACAGGCCCTTGCGGCCGAGGCCTTGCGCGAAAACGCGCATGGCCGCTTTCCCCGGGACGTTATCCTGGTCCACACCACCGATGGCATAGAGTTGTTCCAGCGATGGGGCCTCAATCTTTCCTGGGATACATTTTGGCAAAGCCCCCGGGGCGTGGTCCTCTACATTCACGCCGACCAACGCCCACCGAGCCTGGTTCATAGCCAGCCCGGCGTGTGGAACAACTGGTACAGCAAAGAGATTACCTCTCAAGACATCCCCGAAGCCCACCGGGCGGCCTACGTACATTGGCTTCACCAGTGGCTCCTCGACACCCTTTTGGGCCAGCCCCGCTGCAAGACAGTTCGCTTCTCGCAAGAGGAATGCGCCAGGTCTCCCGTCAGCTGGAACGATTGGCGCCATCAGGTTAAAAACCTGATGGCGAGCGGGGCCAATGGCCCAGAGGGCTCAGATCCCCTATCAGGCACCCGGGGACCCCCGCCCGAGAATCCATCCGAGAACAAAACGGACTCCCTGGAGTCCCTGAAAAGCAGCGCCCACCAGATTTCGAATAGCCTCGGTGACTTTCCCCTGCCTGAGGATCAAAAAAAGGCACTGTCAACGCGGTTTGGTTTCGATGGCCAGATTCGCATCGCCGCAAACTCTCTCACCGATGGAGAGCTTCGAGAAGCTCGTTCCTTGTTCTTTGCCCGGCCGGACGACATTCCCGCCGATCTGATTCAGGTATACAGTCCAAGGCAGCAGACCTTTTTTGTGTTCCCTGCAGCCCTTCACGACTATTGGGCGCTCATCGATACCCGTGGCGCGCTCGTCTTGGGCCTGACTCAGTTACCAGATATGTTTGAAGAAGCATCGATGGTTTCTGGTCTACATCAGCGAGTCGATCAGACGTTCATTCCGGTGCTTCTTCACGACGAAGTGGCGATGGGCGACAAGTTTGGCGAGGTCCATGATGGCCTTGGTATCAAGCTTCGTTCGGACCCACTGGAGGAGTATCTTGCATTCGAGGAGACCTACGCCCACGAGCAGTTTCTCGCGGTCAAAGCCAAGTTGGGTGAAGTGGAACGCTCTTCTCTTCTTTACCTAAGTGATGTACCACTCAGCGATGGTGATCTGGTTGCACGCGCCAATGCGCAGCCCAAGGGCCAGGCCGCCGTCCAGTTGTACTTCGAAACGAAGAGCAAACTCCATCCGGGGATCTACGTGGTCTTCGCCATCGACCGTCTTCCGCCCAACAAGAGTCAACTCGGTCCGCGAAACCTCATCGCCATGAGCGGCTCCGAAGACCCGCTCGAAGAAGAAGCCAACACACTTCAACTGATCGATGACTATGGGATATGGCGCCTACGGGTTCCCCAAAAAAATGGCTCTGTGCGAATCTACAACCCGTTGTTGGAATCGATCAGCGGAAGGTTTGTCTGGAGCGACAAGCCCCTGGACGATCTCGAAGAGCTGGAACTACACGATCCGTTTCAGCACCCAGGTCCTGGCTCAAAACCCGGTCAGGGTGAAACCGCAGAATCCAAAAGCATGGCCGCAGCCCTGGATGCATTCTACGCGTCCATCTTGGTGAAAAACAGCCGGCCTGACCACCCCCTAAAACTACGAGGGGTGATCGTCAAAAACACGCTAGGCGTGGTTCCCGAAATTGAAATACCCGACTTGGAGCTCTTGGCGCCCGGAACTCACCGTGGGACGACTGTTCTTAATCTCAAGAGCTTTCACGCGCTCGAGGATTGGGGATATCATGTTTTGATGGCCCACCTGAAATCGATCGGCGCTCCTCTCAATGATCCCGTGTACGCCCTACAGGGGGAACACTATGAGGCGACCGATGGTACGGATATTGTCTCATCGGCTCACATGAATATTTCCGACGGGAATGCAAGATTTGAAATTGAGTGGAGTATTGAGTTTACCCCAAAGAACTATGGCCGTTCGCTAGAACGCACATCGGGGACGTCCGACTTCACGGACCCGTCGTCGGCCACGGCGGATCGGCTGGATAGGGTGGGGACCGCGTTACAAACCATTTTTAGCGAACTTCAACACGCTCATAGCAGTCTTTCAGCCATCCAGGAAGAAGGCCACAGCGGCAAACTGAGAGCGATTTTGCATAAACTCATCGCGAGAACCGCCCGTCCAACCACAGCCCTTAGTGCCTTCATGTCCGCTTCCCACAGTACAAAGCTCCATGAAAGTGCCTTGAGTGATGACCTGTTTCAGATTATTCGGGGTCTAGGCATCTTACTTAACGGCAAAAAAGAGCTCGATCACCGCAGCCCTCCACAGACGGCGCGTTTTGTTGGAGAGAAGCTTCTAAAAATGCTCGCGTCCATGATGGAATGGACCGAGGATGGACTCAAAAACTTCGAGGCGTATCGTTCATCACTCTAATTCGAGCGCGATACCCCATTGGCTCGATACTCGGGCCGTAAGGCAAAATATCCGATGGCCTCGTAGGCGTGTCGACCGTCGGACGCCTTTTCTTCTTGCATTTGCACTTCGAAGCCGGTGGGCTCAATTTTTTGTAGGCGGGTGATGTCTGCCTCTTTCAAACACGATGTAAGGCACGTCTTCTCAATATCATCAGCACCGCAATAAATAGGGACCACACCGTACCGCGGTGGTGGCCTCCCCCATGATTGGTACAGTCGAAGCCACCTCCGCCCGCATCCAGACGGTCGTCAAATCCGTCGCCGTCAGCGTCGGTGTCCAAATAGTCCGGCACTCGGTCCCCGTCCGTATCGACGGGGCTGGTGTTCAGATCCGCATCACCGGCTTCTTCACGGTCGGGAATGGAGTCCCCGTCTGAATCCGTATCCAAGAAATTGGGCGTGCCATCCCCATCGGTATCAGCGGGCGGCGTAGCGAGATCGTGATCCCCGGCCTCGTCACGATCACTGATGCCATCGTTGTCGGAGTCTAGATCGAGATGGTTCGGAACACCGTCTTGGTCTCGATCTTCTGTGCCTTCATCGGCATCGGTGATTCCGTCCATATCCTGATCGAGGTCCTGGGTATCGTCTAAGGGATCTTGAGGATTGGATTCTCCGGCATCAATGCGGCCATTCTTATTCTTGTCTTCAGCGCCATCAGCCAAACCCCCGCCATCGGTATCTGCGAGAAGAGGGTTCGTTTGTGTTGAAGGATCGAGGTCTGGCACAAATGCATTGCTGTCGGTGCCGTTGGCCGGCGTCGTGATACCAAGTTCGGTACCATCTAGGATTCCATCATTGTCTGCATCCGCATCCCTCGCGTTCTGGAGTCCATCGCCATCGGTATCGGCCGTACGGTTGGGCTCGGCGCCGTCCAAAATGCCATCGTCATCAGTGTCGGCGTCGTTGGGGTCGGTTCCCAAAGCGAGCTCTTCTGAATTGCTCAACCCGTCTCCATCCGAATCAAAAAACGCGTTGTCGTCGGCGGCATTGACTGGGTCTGTTTCATCGCTGTCGACTGCACCGTTTTTGTTTGTGTCTTCGGTCCCGTCAGGAACGCCCCCTCCGTCGGTGTCTGCCATCAGCGGATTCGTCTTGGAACTCGGATCTGCATCGGCAATAAAATTCCCCGCGGCCGTGTTCGTATCGGTGCTGGCCCCGGTAAGACCTATCTCCGTCCCGTCGAAAATCCCGTCGTTGTCCGAGTCAGGATCGAGCGCGTTGATCAGACCGTCTCCATCCGTGTCTGACCCAAAATTGAACTCCGCGCCATCTTGAATGCCATCGTCGTCCGAATCGCTATCTGAAGGGTTCGTTCCTAAAGCTCTCTCCTCGGCGTCCGTAAGCCCGTCGCCATCGCTGTCCTGTGGGGCAATGGAGTCATCCGTAGGATCGTTCGGGTCCGACTCTTCATTATCGATAGCACCATTGTGATTGGCGTCCTCGGCCCCGTCATCGAGGGTGCCCCTATCGCTGTCGCGATTTAAGGGATCCGTTTTTGTACTGGGGTCTGCGTCCGGAACAAAATGGCCTGCCGCCACGTTTGTAGACGAGGGAGGAGTAGAGACACCCAATTCCGTACCGTCGAAGAGGCCATCACCGTCTGAATCTGGGTCGAGCGCATTGATTAAACCATCACCGTCGCTATCTTGATTCCAGCTTGGTTCCTCCCCGTCCGGTACACCATCATCGTCCGAGTCTGCGTCGTCCGGCAAAAGCCCATGCGCTTCTTCCTCAGCATTCGAAATCCCGTCCTGGTCCTGGTCATCATCAGAGGCATCATTGGGATCGCCCTCCCCGGGATCAATTCGGCCATTTTGATCTGCATCCTCGACCCCATCGGATGTACCGCCGCCGTCAGTGTCGCCATCGGTTGGATCGGTGGTCGTTGCCCCTCCGTCTGCGTCGGGCTCAAAGCTGTCGCTCCCGCGATAAGGCGTTCCATTCCCGTCGCTGTTTCCGCTGGCAACGGGCCCTAATCCAACCTCCACCCCATCGGCAAGGCCGTCACCGTCGGTGTCTTTCAGCTTCGGGTTGGTGATGAATCCATCGGCTCCAACCTCCAGCTCTTCTCCGTCTAAAAGACCATCATCATCGGTGTCGGCATCAAGTGGATCCAACCCAAGGCTCACCTCGGCTGAGTCGGAGAGCTGGTCGTTATCGCTATCGGAATCCTGCGGATCGGTTCCAAGAGAAACCTCCAGCGCATCACCCAAGCCGTCACCATCTCGGTCATCGTCCGCAGCCGTATTCGGGTCCGTTTCCTGGGCGTCGACACGGCCGTTCTTGTTCAGGTCCTCCTCACCGTCCGAAATACCGCCACCGTCGGTGTCTGACACAAGAGGGCTTGTTGTGGAAGTCGGGTCTTCGTCGGCAACAAAGTTGCCCAGAGCAACATTGGTGCCCGCGTGGGGTACAGTCAGACCGAGCTCAGTGCCATCAAGAATACCATCCCCGTCAGAGTCCGCATCAAGCGCGTTGATAAGACGGTCCCCATCAGTATCTGCATTGAAGTTTTGTTCGCTTCCATCAGCGATGCCATCATCGTCGGAATCAGCGTCGTTCGGGTCTGTGCCCGCCAGGCTTTCTTCAACGTCCGATAGACCATCACCGTCCGAATCAGAGAATTGTACATCATCGGCGCCGTCGCTTGGGTCCGTCTCGTTGCCTTCTATGGCCCCATTCTTGTTTGCATCTTCCCGGCCATCACCAACACCACCCCCGTCAGAATCGAATTGTAAAGGATTGGTCGTGGTACTCGGATCGACATCGGCTACAAAGGCACCGACCGCCCTATTGGTATCTGACGACACCGTCTGAATACCTAGCTCGGTGCCATCGAAGATGCCGTCGTTGTCCGAGTCCGGATCTAGGGCGTTAACCAGACCATCTCCGTCGGAATCCTGGCCATAACTCGGTTCGGCACCGTCAGGGACCCCATCATCGTCGGAGTCCGTGTCCGCGATGTCCAAGCCAAGCGCTCTCTCTTCCAAATCCGAAAGACCGTCGCCATCGCTATCGTCGTCGGTGCCATCGTTGGGATCGGTCTCTTGGCCATTGATCGCGCCGTCCTGGTTTCTGTCTTCAACGCCATCGCTTACACCGCCTCTATCGGTATCCGCCTGTGTTGGGTCTGTAGTCGTGGCCCCCGCATCAGCGTCTGCTTGGAAATTATCGGTACCGGAATAAGCTATGGCGTTTCCGTCGCTGAACCCACTTGCCACTGGACCTTGGTTCACCTCGATACCATCTACGATCATGTCTCCATCGGTATCCGCAACAAGGGGAAGTGTGATGAACCCGTCAACCCCAGCTACTGTTTCTTCGCCATCCGAGATTCCATCATCGTCCGAATCGGCGTCGAGCGGACTCGTATTCAACGCAACCTCTTGTGAATCCGTGAGACCGTCATTGTCGGTGTCATCGTCCATGGGATCCGTCCCCAAAGACAGTTCGACGCTGTCTATGAGCCCATCTTGGTCGCTGTCGTCGTCGCTTTGATCGTTTGGATCCCCTTCATTGCTATCGATTCGTCCGTTCCGGTTGAGATCTTCGTTACCGTCGGAAACACCTCCGTTGTCGGTATCGGCGGAAAGAGCGCTTGTCTTCGTAAGCGGATCGAGGTCCGCTTGAAAATTGTTCGCAGCCAGATCGGTATCTTGGTGCGCCACTGTCAAACCAAGTTCCGTGCCGTCAAGAATCCCGTCATCATCGGAGTCCGCATCCAATGCGTTGATCAAGCCGTCTTTATCCGAATCTACCGCGTATGCGGGTTCAGATCCGTCGGCAACACCATCGTCATCAGAATCTGCATCACGGGGATCTGTACCGATGCTCATCTCCTCGGCATTTGAGAGTCCGTCCCCGTCGTCATCGATGCTTTGTGAATCGTCTCCGGGATTGTTGGGGTCCGTTTCAGACTGGTCAATGGCACCGTTCTTGTTTAAATCTTCAGCTCCGTCATTGGCCCCCCCGCTGTCGGAGTCTCTCAAGAGCGGATCCGTCATCGTGTTTGGATCCTGGTCTGCAACAAAATTTCCCTGCCCCACGTCGGTGTCACCGAGCGGACTGCGAATCCCCAACTCCGTTCCATCAAGTATTCCGTCATTGTCAGAATCCGGATCGAGCGCGTTGACTATGCCATCGCCATCGGTGTCTTGCGCGTAGTTCGGTTCTGAGCCGTCCGCGACACCATCATCGTCGCTGTCCGCATCCCGGGGATCGGATGAAATGCTGGCTTCCTCGTCGTTGGTGAGACCGTCGGCGTCAGGATCGTCGTCGCCGGACCGGTTGGGATCGCCCTCTGCAGGATCTATCCTACCGTTCTGGTTGGTATCTTCCGAACCATCATCCACACCCCCACGATCCGTGTCGGCACGGGTTGGATCTGTCGTTGTTGCGCCCATGTCCGCGTCGCCAGAAAATCCAGATTCAGTGCCTGAATACACCGTGGCATTTCCGTCGCTGATGCCTCCTGAGACAGGACCAAGCCCAACTTCTACGCCATCAAGGATGCCATCGTCGTCGGTGTCATCGTCGATGGCCACCGTGATGTAGCCGTCTGCCCCCGCAACGATTTCCTCGCCGTCAGATAGGCCATCGTCATCGGTGTCTGCATCAAGTGGATCCGTACCGGAATCGGCTTCGTCTCCGTCTTCAATCCCGTCGTCGTCGGTATCTGCGTCTTGGGGGTCCGTGCCAAGAATCGCCTCGTCTTCGGGCGAGACCCCATCCCCATCCAGATCTGAAAAGCACCCAGAACGTGTGCAAACAAACTCGTCAGAGAACGAGCAACTCAAGAGCCCGCCACAACCACCTGGGGATCCTAGATCGGCCGTAAGACTGCGGGTGCTGTTAGAACTTCCAAGCACAATGCGAAATGCAGAATCCAGCGCAAAACCTGCGAGGTTGAGGTCTGACCACGCCGCCGCCAGGTCGATAAAGTAGTCGGCGTCGTTGGAGAAAACCGCGCTCGTCATCGTGACTCTCGCGTGCGTGTCTAAAGAGTAGGCGGCAATCCGAGACTCGGTTGTGTCCGCAGGAGAATCGATTGATTTTTGCCTTGTGTTCTGTCCTATATCGACGATTTCTGGCTTAACAATACCGTCGAGCATCATGCCAATTTCGTAAGTCTGAGGATCGTCATCGATATCGATAACGGCACCCCACCCGAACTGCCGGTAGGTCCCTTGGCCCCCGGTTCCAGATGGATCTCCATTGATACGCAGTCGCACGTAGAAGAATTCAGCATCCGCATGCACGAAGCCAAGGGGTGTACCCGAATTGCCTACGATATCCCGCGAGGTCTGTGTGTCGTCTTCGACATCTCCAACGGGGCTGCCCTCTCGTGTAATCACGACCCAACCGTCGTCATCCGGAAACATGGGTTGAGCGGCTGCGAGGGAGCTACTCCCCAAGGTCACCGCCATAACGGCTATCAGTGTGTTTATGCGAGTGTTCAGATAGTACGACATGAGCATTGGTCTCTTATTCGAAATCGTCATCCAGCGTCCTTTGGGCGGGTTCTGTGCCTGATGAAGATGGTTTGTCCGAAATGATGAACTCCACACGCCGATTCTCTGCCCGCCCTCTAGCTTGGGCATTGTCTGCAATGGGTCGTTTCTCACCAAATCCAACGGCTTCTAGCCGATCCGGTGAGACACCGCGGCGAATCAAATAGCCCCGTACGGCCTCCGCTCTTCTTCGGGACAGCTTCTGGTTTTTCGAGGCACGACCCTGGTTGTCGGTGTGGCCCTCGATTCGAATAAGTTTGATTTCTGAATGGGCCTGTACAACCTGCGCCACATTCTTCAAGAGACGAAAAGAAACTCTTCTGATGCGAGCACTTCCGGAGGCGAAATAGACCCGGTCCAAAATTTCGATTTTTTTCGCAGCAATCTTGACCAACTGACGCACACGGCAACCTTGATTGGCAGGACTACCCGCTTCATCTGGGCAATTGTCGAAGCGATCGACCACTCCGTCGCCATCTCGATCGGGACAGCCATCATTGTTTTTGTCGCCAGGGTCATCTGGGCACTGGTCTTCTTGATTGGGCACCCCGTCATTATCTCGGTCGGTCACGGGGCACCCATCGTTATCTGGCGACCCAGCCTCATTCGGGCACTTGTCGTTTGCGTCTAGAACCTCGTCGCGATCATTATCGGGGTCAGGAACTCCGTCCTGGTCCTCGAATTGATCTCGATCCTCAGGCTCATTCGGTGCACCATCCTTGCTGTCAGGTATGCCGTCTTGGTCATTGTCAAGGTCGGGAGCACCATCCTCATCTTCAAATCCATCTCGGTCTTCAGCCATGTTCGGAGCCGCATCCGTAACATCGGGGACCTGGTCCTTATCATTGTCCGGGTCTGGGCAACCATCTTCGTCTTCAAACCGATCTTTGTCTTCAGGTTCCCCTGGACAAGCATCTTTGTCGTCATCGATGCCATCCCCATCCATGTCATCGACGCGACTCGACAGCCTAACCCCCGTGAGAATACGCCACGCGGGGGTCCCATGCCCCGGCGTAAGCCCAAGCCCCCCGGCAACGAATAGACTCAAAAAGCCTAAGACCCGTTGTTGATATCCAGCGAGAAGTTCTGCGTAGGACTGATTGCTATGCCTAAGAGCCGACTTTGCTGCAATACTGGTCGCGAGGCTAAAGTCGAACGACGCTGGCGTTCCCCCGCTATACGTAAACGAATATCCAGCCCCAAACTCGGCAAAGATTTCGTCGTCCACAGAGAGCCCTAAGAATTCAATTTGAGGACGTACGTGGTAGCCGAAATTGGCGCCGACCCGAAGTGCACTAAACGTTTTCGATAGAGCCAGTTCTGGTCGAACACCCAGCTTTTTGTCGCCAAAATAGCTATTCTTAGACCCACTTGGGAGCCCTAAGCTGAACAAAAGCGCGACACTCAGGCCATGATCCTCTTCAGTCAGAATTCTCAGTTTGGGAACAACATGAATGGAACCGATACCAATGGAACCAATCGAAGACAGACCACCCGCGACGCCAGCAACCGATAATGGACGTGACTGGTGTAGGACAATCGGGACATCGAGCCCAACTTGAAGCCAGTCAAAGAGCGCAAGCGCGCCCACCAGGCTTCCGCCGAGTCGATGCTTAACGAATGCCCCCACCCGTTCCCTGGTTCCGTCTCTATTTTCGAAGACAACCAGGGGGTTTTTTGCGTAACCCACCCATAGGGCCAAATCCCAAGACCCGTGGCTCGGGACACCGGCCCACTCGACACCAAGAAGTCCCTCCTGACCCAAGGAAAGTCGAAATCGCTCGACAGAGTAGACCTGTGGATCTGTGCTCTGAGCCCACGTCCTGCTCGAACCCGAACCCAGGAAGCAAAAAGCGACCAAAGCCGTACCGATCACAAAACGTTGCCTGAGAATCGAAGAAGTCAAGGACGCGAAGTGAAACATCAGCAACCGAAAACTACCGAAGTTGTTGTCCAATTTCTATTCAGCCGGCACGACCATGTCGCTCGGAAATGGTATACCTGGTGTGAACAACTGCGTCGTGACGCACACACCCGCATCTTCACCTACTCCCTCTCCCCCCTTAGAAGGCGACAAGACCGAAGGTTGTGACGTTCAAGTCCCCCCGTCGAGCCCTGCGAGACAGGTAAACCTATCGTTGTCTCTGATCGTCAGTCCATTTGTTTCGCCAACGTTTCCGAGCACCGCAAGCTTCGCGAGGGTTCCTCGATCGCGTCGCGCAGCACAAGCGTGTGGACCGTATGAACGATTCTGATGATTTGCGAGCCCGCTCGATGTGTTTTGCGGATACGAAGACTCAGCTATGAGGATTTTCGGGCCCTTGGGGATCACTCAAAACCAGCCACATAAGGTCACTTCAAAACCGGAGCAGGAAAAGTCGCGGGCACGGCCGTCAAAGGACTCAAAGCCGTAAAGTCTCGGCAAGAAACCGCTTCCAACGATGAAGAACTCGGACTTTGGGGCGAATACCGGTGATAGCATCCCCAAAAAGAAGGGCCCTGACAACGACGGTTCGCGTCTAAACGCCATCGCCGATGAGTTCAGGAATGGCCGCAACGTGAGGCAAATCCTTGTTCTTCTGGACACGGATAACGCCGAGCCCGTTTCGATTGGTGCGTGGCTGCTCAGCGAGGGTGTGGACACCGAAAAAGGGAGCGACGAAGCGAAAAGCGTAGGCCGACAAAGCCGGCACCGAGGTTGACAAGACAAACTCACGCGGCCAGCATGAGAAGCGCCATGCGGATGAGAAAAAAACCGATGACGCCAATCACGCGGAAGTCTGCGTCGACTGCCATCTGGAACTTCCATTCCTCGGACTAACCCCATGAACTCTCGATACACTCAACGTGCGGTTAAGGATGAAAATGCCGCGCACCCCGTTGCCAGCCATTTGCGTCCAACTCTTTGTCGAATCGTGCGAGCATTTCGCAACGGAGACTTCGGTCTCGTCGGAATGGGAACGGTAACCCCTGTCGCCTCGACGACCCAGAAGCAGATCCGGGACTACATTGCGGACTACGGTGAGACGCTCGCCGAACTCCCCAATGAAAGCTGGAGCAGTTCGGTTGCACAATGGATGGGAACGCACTGGGATGTTCTCGTTGACCTTTGGACCGAGGAGTCTGGCAGGAGCGATCTCGTGCTGAGTGTCCGGGTCTTTGAGAACAAAGACGGCAGCTACCGTATCTTGGTCGATTCTATCCATGTTCCCTAACCTTCGCTTTAGCCTAGGCGGACAAGTTTGGGCTCTCGCTCAGTGAAAACAAGACAGCATGAGCCGTATCCACGATGCGGCAGGAGAGCCTCTCGGTTAGAAAACGTTCGGCATCCTCCCGGAATTGGAAACCCAGCGCGAAGTCATCAGCGTGTCTTACGATAATGACCTCACCTCGACCTCGCTTCGGCGCCAAACGTCCACCCATCTATCTAGGACGTAGTGCAAGTACACCGTTCGACAAGAACGTAACCAGTGCATTGAGAGGCATCCTCGAAAACTCTTAGCGCGATGGGCTCCGGCGCCATCTGAGACCCAACAGTCTACCGGCTTCGAAGGTGCATGTGGAGCGACGAGATGCCTGGGTAGCTGGGCTCAGATGGGTTGCGCGAGGCCAGGTTTGCAAGCCTGAGTGGGTGTAGTCGGTCCACGCGGCGGATTCCCGGTTTTCTACTTTGTGCCTGGCTGAGGTCAAGGCCGTGTGGATCTGGCGGTGGTTTGCCGGTCGTGGTGCTTTGCGAAGATTCGGTCGGCTCAGGATGGGAGACTACGACGTTTCTTTCGGTTTGCGACAACTCCAAGCGAGGGGTGTATAACGTTCCGGATACTTGGCAACTAACCCAGGATCCGTTTTCATGACATCAACAAGGTACGCGTGAACCGGAACTCTGGCCGCAACCGAAGTTTGTACAATAGTGCGTAGTATATCAAGGACAATGCGTCCCTCTGTCGTCCTGCGAAAGAGGGAACTTTTCTCAATCAGTTTCTCGATTCGGAGGAGGCGTTCTCGAAGGTTGTTCGTTGCCTCGAGCCTTGGGTTGCGAAGATACGCGGTAAGTTTTTCAAAGTGCTTGATGATGTACCTTGCAGCCGTCCCGAGGGGTGTCGCCTTGGACCAAATGGTTGCGATCTGTTGTGCGAGCACCTTCATATGTTCCCAGACTTCCCGACTATCATTGCTTCTTACTGCGGAAACATTATCGTAATTGCGGCCGTAAAGGTCGAGCAAATGCTCGTGCAAAGCGAGCTCCCTGAAAAGATGGAGCATATAGGCTGCGTGTGTGGGGTCGTGATCTTCGTATTGAGCAAAGGGGCGTCTGGCATGAGCAGAGCATCCAGCATAGTCGATGTCGAAGTTTTCGGTGAATTTCTTCTCTCTAACGAAGTTCGAGCTGCTGAGGTCAGCTTGTACGGTGAGTTGACGCGCATCGGGGTTCCTTATTTCGAAAAGCATAGCCAGCAGGTCTCCGAAACTTCCGAAGTGGGTTCGGTAGAACGTGATCATACTTTCCGGGCGCTCAGGGTCAGTTCGACCCGTCGCGACCGTAACATGCAGTCCCTCTTTTGAATTTTTTCCGTCGCGCTTCATCGATTCGAACGCAAGCATCCGGCCGACCAGAACACAAAGGGATGGCTCCGTGAGTGGTCTGCGCTTAGCGGCTCGGTCGCCCTCTGCTCTGTGTTCGAGAATTCTATCCCTGTCTTTCATGCATTCGGCATAACTGTTTTCGGCATCCTCTGTTGTGCGATAACCTGCCCATGGAGGCGATGTTCCCCTTCCGCCCTTTCGCTTCGAAAAGTACGATGAAACCTCAAGTACGCGGCATGAAGTGTCGTCGCCCGCCAGAATTTCGCAGTCCGCAAGTTGTTTGGCGAGCTCCAAATAGATCGGAACAAAACGCTTAGCAATATAATGGGCCATGCGACCCAGGCCTCCAGCCGTGAACCGTTTCGCATTCGTCGTCAGCATTCGGGCAAGTCGGTTGAGAGGCGTTGCGTACTGGGCAATCATCACAGCCAATGTCGCCAGTGCCTGCCAGGTTACGGCATAACGCGGCGGACCGATGTCAGCCGTTGAGGCAGAAACGACTTTACGGTCACCGCTCTTTGTAACTACGATCTTCTTCTCTATCTCGAGTTCGACCCGAGTGACCGCCACAGAGAAATCGTAGCGCACCCGGGACTCGTTGATTGTGTCTATTACGCGCTCCGCATCGCCATTCGGCAGAAATTCAACCGGTAGGGTGCGTTGTTCAACACTCGGTGACACGAGGCTGGTGTTCATCAGCGTTTCGGTAGACGATTTCAACGCAGGCTCGTCTTCGCCGCCGACCTCTAAGTGCTCGATGAGAGCAGTGGCCTCGGACTTCGATTCAGCCTTTTCTTCATCGGAAAGCTCGATCTCCTCGACCGGTACGCCCGATTTTAACGCGCTCACGATTTCCGTACTTGGCCATTCTTCAGCGAGATTAGACAATTTTTTCTTCAGTTTCTTGGCATTGGACATGTGCTTTCTCCTGAGTGCTTTGTGGCGTTCCGCCAACGACTCGGCACGGTCATGCAATTGCAAAAGCCGCTCCCGTTTACTCAACGCATCAGGCTTAGGCGTCGACTTGACCCCCTTGAGAGGGTCCCCGCTCGGACGTTTTTCACTCGACGGAACGATTCCCAACGCACGCCCGAGCTCTCGTGAATACCGGCTATACTTTCTCTGGGACCCGCAACCCGAAATCAGATCCTTCAAAACCGTACTCAGGAACCGTTGCAGGGGCGCAGGCGCTGTCTCTACGGTGCGGCCAAGCCACTCAATAGCCACCTTACGCTGAGCATCACTGAGCTTGCCGACGTCACCAAGCTCCATCGCAAGCTTAAGATCGTGCCGGGATCTCCGTGTCAACGCCTTTTTTTTGGAACGCCGAATGCTCCTTCTCGCTGGGTAAGCACCTGCGGGCACGCTTGTGAACTGTGAAAGTCGCGCCCTCAAGAAGCAGCGACAGCTCTGCCGTCGATATTGATGTTCGTGAAGGCTCCTCCGCGAAACGCAGTAGAGTGCGGAGGCGACCTCCTTCAAAACGTCGACTCACCAAGTACAGGCCCACGCTGTCTCCCACGATAGCTCGAAGCTGTGTATGGTCTTTCTTCACAAACAGTACGCAGTCGCCAAGATATGGATCTGCGCCTAGGCGATAGGATTCACCGAGAAGACCGTTCATCTGCTTACGAAAGTCCACCCGGTGCTGCGCCATGAAGACGCGACGAATCGTAACCGGAATCATACTACGCGAACCGTTCGTCGATCCGTCGAAGCGTAACCGACCAGCCGTAGAGTCGAAGCTCTAACAGATCGGTCCTTCCTTTCTCGACCGGAATTTCGTCGCTGCGGTCCAAGGAGAATATACGCGCATCGTTCTGAACGCCCTTCGAATCAAGCGCCCCTTCTTCATCTTGCTTTTCCCACACATCGAGCTGCTGCGATGACACACTACAAACACGCCGGACCTTTGTCCGGCCTGCACCCTGTCGAATCGCTTGCACGACCGATCTTCGAAGTTCGTCTGGAATTCGCGTCCGGGGACGATGCGTGTTCCGAAACGCCGCGAACTGTTCTCGCAGCGCTTGCAAATAGTCTTCAACATCTGGACGACCCTTGGACCGGCGAGCTGGCCCCTCCGAATAACGTGATGATTCTTTTCTCATTGCTCTCTGCCTCCTTGCCGGCGGTCACGCCGTGCGAGGCAAATATGGCGCCGGTCATCAGGCTTGTCGTGGGCCCGTCTATGCACTGCTTACACAAGAACGGACTCAGGCCACCTCCCTGGGGAACTCCTTCAAATGTCAGGCTGAAGGTCTTGAAGGAAAGACGTAGGCGAGAGAGGCCGGCCCACTGGCGAGGGATGAGTGATTTGAAACGCTTCGACGACACGGCCCGAAGCTCCTTACTTGTCGGCGCTCAAGATCTCGTCACGCTGAAGTAGATTGTTTCGCTGCGTCCCCCCGAATCGAGCATCAGGCAAGCAACGGGCTTGCAGTGATTTGTGTATGAAGGGAACGGTTTTGGGTGCAAAAGGTGGAAATTTAGATTGAAACTGAATGTTTGTTCAGGCTATTCAGTCGTCCTGTGAATCAGGATGCGCCAGGCAGACCACGTCAAAAAAAGGTAGAAGAATGGGAAGAAGAAATCGCGACCATCGCAGCCGGCCAAGCTCTCAGGGAGCACCGCTTGATCCATGCCATTGGGCAATTTGACGCCTTGGGAGGATGGCACGCTCAGGGCGCGGTATCTTGTGCACATTGGTTATCTTGGCGCATTGGGCTCGAGCTGGGCGCTGCAAGAGAGAAGCTTCGGGTGGCCAAGGCGCTTCGGAATCTTGTCATGATTGACGGCGCCTTTGCCGCTGGTCAGCTCAGCTATTCCAAGGTCCGGGCATTGACTCGAGTGGCCACTCCCGAAAACGAGGCCGCACTTGTGGAAATGGCCGTGTTCGCGACCGCGTCTCAGCTCGAGCAGATTTGCCGCCGCTTTCGGAGTGTCCTTCGAAGTGAAGCACCGAGTTCGGTGACAGAGGCCGAGACCCAGCGCTTTTTCTCCCACTCGGTCACGGCGGACGGCATGATGCGGTTTTCAATTCAACTGCCCGCCGAGGAGGGGGCCCGTCTTTTGGCCGCCGTTGCTACCGGGCAAGACGCCACAGATGATGCCCTCGTGAAGACACCCGATGTTTCCGCGGAAACGCCTGGCCCGTCCAGCCGGAGGAACCGGGCGGACGGATTGATGATCGCGGTGGAGAGTTTCCTGGAGCACGGCGCCAAGAAGAGGTCCGGCGGGGCGCCGAATGAAGTGATACTGCACGCAAGCAGAGGCGTTCTACGGCACGGGGAAGATGGAGCCTTTATCGAAAATGGAGGGCCCATCGCCGTTCGGGCTCCGACGGCCCAGCGGCTCTCTTGCGATGCAGGCGTGGTCGAAATGGTTGAAGACGTAGACGGCGCGGTACTGAGCGTGGGCCGTCGCACGCGGACGGTGCCCAGTGCCATTCGCCGAGCGCTTCAGGTACGTGACCAGAATACCTGCACTTTTCCGGGTTGTACCCATAATCGCTTCCTCGATGCCCATCACGTTCAGCACTGGGCTCACGGGGGCGAGACCAAGCTAGACAACTTGATCTTGCTGTGCGCTCGGCACCACCGTTTTGTCCATGAGCATGGTTTTCAGATCAAGAGCCACGAAGGCCGGTTCCACTTCTATGACTCTGAGGGGCGGCCCATTTTGGAATCCCCCCCCATGCCAGCCCCAGAAGAGGCGCGTGTAGACATTTTGGTAGGACCCCATGAGCAGAACTTCGCCCTGAAGGGAGGACCGCTGACCGCTCAAGGAGACGGAGGACCAGTGGATTACGTCCAGATCATCGATGCCCTGGTGTCCGCCACGGGGGTGGGCGATGTCCGAGCCATCGATGGTCCGAAACCTTGTGTCCGCCACGCGGGTGGGCGATGTCCGAGCCACCACTGGCCCGAAACAAGCGGCGGCTCCGCACAAGAACTTTTCTGAACTCGAAGAGTCCGAAGAAGCAACAGTGCACGCGTTCAACTCTGCCTGTTAGACGAATATCAAAGCGAGGCTTCGAATGTCCTTCGAACAGTGCCCCATCTCTATCATTGCGTACAACGCTTTGGCCTGCTTCGGCTCTTTCTCTGCCAAGGCGTCGAGTGACGTTCGGCCACTAAGGGGCAGCCGGCCCCGTTGGAGATCAGGAGGTTCGCTTCTTGAACCTGACCCTGGTCCCCTTGAGAGACCGGGTGCTCGAGTTCGCAGACGGGCAGCCGTGTTTCGTCATACGCAGTTATTGATTGTGCCGCCCTTCGAGTTTCTGGCCGGGCGTGGGCACAATCTCGACGCGCTCACCGCCGGCAGCTGAAAAAACGGCTTTCACGCTGTCGACCACCGTGCCGTGGGGCCGAACGTTGGGATCATACATGAGTTTGACGTGACAACCGGTTCTCACCGTTTTGCCGATCGCGGCGAGAAGGAACTTCAGAGTGCTCGAATTCATGAGCCGCAGGTCCTCGATGTGAATTTCTACGATAAACTCAGAGGTGAGGGACTCGATTTCCTGAAGAACCAGAGAAGAGAGCACCTTTTCTTCATCGCGCTCAGGCATCCATTTGCTGTTTCCGCGGTAGGAGAAAATCCGAGAGGTCTTGTCGCTTTTGATGTCCAGAATCAGCCCAAATCGGGAATATTGGTTCGCCATCAGGTCACCTATGCGGCGATCGCCCCGGAAAGAGTTCCAGTTACAGACCAGAGTGTCGAGCGCAACCTGGACATGGCTCTTTTTTGCCGCACTTAGCACTGCCGATTCGAAACCCCGCGCTGCGAACATCTCGCCATCTTCGTTTTGTTGTTCCATGATGCCGTCCGTAAAAAGATACAAACGTTCGCCATGGTCGAGCGTCAACTCTGTATCTTGGTACCCTACGTCTTCCATGCATCCGAGCGCAAAACCCACGGTGTCAATTTGTTCAATCCGCCCTTGCCGGGTATAAACCGGGCGCTCCTGGCTGGCTCCAGAAATCGTCACAAAGAGCCCTCCCCCAACCCTCGGCGCGATGTCGGCGCAGAGCGCAGTACAACTTACGGTGCTTCCACCCAAGTCCCCAGAACTGTACCGATCAAAAAAAATTCGGTTCAGCTCGGTCAAAACACGGTGTGGGGACTCAAGGCTGGATCGAATACCATCATATATGCGATCGACGATGGCAGTGCGAATGGCCCCTTGAACGCCATGTCCACTGACATCGATCACGAGCACGCGGAGCTGATCCGGGCTTCTTAGAAAGAAATCGTAGATATCACCACCGGCCACACCGTCCATCGGCCTATAGTAGCTGGCAACTTCGAGCCAATCGAGCGAAGGCAAGGTTGGGAGCAGTGTTCTTTGAAAGTTGCCGACACAACGAACATCGTCGTCAAGCTCTTTATAGGCCCGGCATATCGCAAGACTCTGACGACGCTTTTCCACCATGTTTCTCACCTTTAACTCAAGCTCCATAGGTTCACCCGCATATCCCGACTGTCGTCGACCACCAGAACCTGAGGGGTATCGTCCAACTCGTTCATCACCGCCTCGAGACGCCGAGTACCCTCGACACTTATGTCTTCGTACGCTTGCGAACCCGACCGCCCCTCACCCCACGCCGGTTGCTCGGGTTCCTCTTCCTCGATGTCTTCCGTCATAGGAATACGTGGTGCCTCATCTTGCACGACCGTCCGTTCCGCGATCGCCGCCGTATCAAGATGACTTCGTCCCAAAGGAATGGTGACAATAAACTCAGAGCCCTCTCCCTCGACGCTCTTGCATCGAACCTGTCCCCCATGAAGCGCGGCGTATTCTTTGACCATCGCAAGACCGATCCCGGTCCCCGCGTACCGCCGTGTAGTCGACGCATCAACTTGAGAAAAACGGTCAAAAATTGTGTCTTGTTTGTCTTGAGGTATTCCAATCCCTGTGTCTTGCAAGCTGAGCTTGAGCGACTCATTTTCGGTACCGAGCTGAACAAAGATGTTCCCGCCTGAAGGCGTAAATTTGAACGCATTGGACAGGAGGTTCATGAATATTTTGTCAGACTTATCTCTGTCGATGTAGGCCCACAACGGCTCATTGGGGAATTGTGACCGAAGCTTGATACCACGGACCTCGGTCGCCGCGTCTGCGGTACTCACCAAAAAAGCAACCCGCTCGGCAACATTCGTTCGAACAAACACCGAACGAAGCTTACCGGCCTCGATCTTGGAGAAATCCAGCAGATCGTTCATCAAACAAAGCAAGCGCTGCAAGTTGCGCCTCACCATCCCCAGCTGCTCCTCCCAGCGCTCACCCCGCCCCCGTTCAAGCAAGCTCTGAACGGGCCCAATGGACAACGTCAGAGGCATCCGCAGCTCGTGAGATATATTCGCAAAGAACTGCGTTTTCAGCCGATCCAAACCTCGGATCTGCTCGAGTGCTGTACTGAGGCGATGTCGACCCTCAAATTCATTGCGACGAACGCGTCTGAGAAGAACAACACCGATCGTTGCAATGATAACACCTGCCCAAAGAACAAAATTGTTCGTGAGCCAAGTTCCAAGCGGCCCCTCCGTTCCGAAATAGATCAGCACGGCGTCGTACACCAGCACCGTACTCGAAAAACTAAGGCCAGCAACAAACGCCGGCCACGGTACGAACAGAGCCATTCCAAATATAGGAAGAAACAAGGCCTCGTGATAGCGGCTCGAACCACCACCCGTCATCTGGGTCAGTACAATCACTCCCGTTCCCATCGCCACACATCCGACATACGCAACCAAATAGACATGCCGCTGTGCGAAGTGAAAAAAGCTCGCCGAAAAGATTAGGAGTAGAACCGAAATGATCAACACCCGAGCGAGGTAGATCCGTGCCAGCGAACCGTCTTCCACCAGCAGCGGATCGATGAGAGCGAAAGAAGTAAAAGACGCAACACCAAGAAGAAGAGCAATCCGAACCGGCTTTAGGATACCGGCGCGCTCTTCTGTACGAAAGGCGGCGTCATTCCCCCCTCTTGGGAGGGGAAGCCGTTCACACCCACAGACGCTGGCACTTCACAATCACCGGCGCTCACCGGTGGGGGGCGGCTGAATTTGCGAGGGCGGCGCCGGCGGAGCCGAGGAGGTTGGCGTCTTGGACTTGCATGATATGGATGCTTCGGTTTCCGTTGGTGAGGGCGTCTACGCGGGTCTTGACCCGTTGGGCGTAGCCTTGGTCGCCCCAGAATAGGCTGCCTTCGGCGAGGACACCGACTTGGCCGGTGCCACCGTATAGGTCCATGACGGCGGTGAGGCCGGCGGCAACGAGATCGGAAGAACGCTCGAGGAGGAGGCGGGCGAGTTTGGTGGCATTTGGGTCTTTTCCGTGGTCGCGGAGGCGAACGAGTTCGCCTGAGCCTTGGGCGGCGTTGAACTCTGGGTGGCCGGGAAAAACAGCCTCGAAGAGGAACGGGAGATAGTAGCCGGAGAGGGCTTTTTCGAAGCGTTGTCCCCCGGGTCTCTCGGAGCGGGCGTCCACAAGGTTGTCGACGGCATTGAGGTGCGGGGGGGTAAAGTTTCCGGATTCGAGATTGACGGCCATGGGGCCGGTGAGGCCGAGCGCTTTGAGTTTGGGAGCGCGGGAGGGATCGAAAAAGCCGGCCATGTTGGTGCCGGTGCCGACGATCAAGCCGATGACTTTCGATGGGTCTGGGGCTTGGAAGAGGGTGGCGGCGGCAAGGGCGCTGGCGACAGTATCGTTCAGGACGCACACGCCGTTCGGCTGGAGGCCCTCGGCCTTGAGGGCGTCGAGAAGGCCAGTCCCGACCAGGGTGCCTTCGACGCCTGGGATCTCGATGCCCTTAGTCCACCGAATCAGCCGCGCATCTAGGTTTTGGAGGGTCTCGGAGGGGTAGCTGAAGCAGTAGCCCACGGGGAGCCCTGGCGGCGGCTCGAGCTGTTTTGACAACTCGGCCTGCATGCGGAAAAACTGCGCCCGGTCCATGGTGCAGCCCTGCTCTCGAAGCTTAAGCCGCTCTTTGATAGGACCTCGAATAATCTTGGGGCCATCTTCGAAAAACCCCACCAAAGCCACCCGTAGGTTGGTGCCGCCGAGATCAACCACCAAAGACTGCCCCTGGAGTCCGCTTTTTGGGGGAGGCAAAAAGGCGGGGAGCGCGCGAACCTCTTCCCCATCGGCTGCCAGGCCGCGCTCGATGCGGGCGGCCATCGCATGCCGGATGTCCTGAAGCTGATCGATACTCAGCTGAAAAGCGTCAAGGGAATGATTCGGCATTGTTCCTCCTACGCGCCTGTTCCTGGGCGGTTTCAGCGCACGTGACTTTCGGTTGGAACAGCCGAATAACAGAGATGGTCTACCGCCGGAAACCTCAAAGCCCCTCAGGATTACCCCCATCATAGGTTGGGCGAGAACGGCCAAGAAGCAATGCTTTCAAAGCCCTACTACCGCAAAACGCCTCTCGACGGTTCTTCGGGGTAGGCCTCGGGGAGGGGTGGGTCCCTTTCAGTAAGGCTTGGGGAAACAGGATGTGATGCCTTGGGGGCCCCAAGCCCAGGATGGGCGGCCTGGATGAAAGGGACCCACCCCTCCCCGAGGCCGGGACTCAAGCCCTCCACGCCCACTTCGCCGACATCGCAGCCAGCTTCCAGTACGCCGGGCACTCACCAGTCGATGATGGCAGTCAACGCCAACCAGGACTCATCATCGAGAAAAAACTGTCCGTAGGGCGAACGGCCACGATAAACCTCAAACCCGAACCGCAGGGCTCGAGGGCGCGCGTCATGCCTCCAGCGCCACCCCGCTTGCAGGGTCACATTGGGTTCGAAGTCTTGGTCTCTTCGAAAAAGAACATCAACCGCGGCGTAAGGGGATCCAAAAAGGGCCCACGGTTCGGGCTCGATCCACTCCACACCCACCTGATAGCGGTCCCGGTCGTTTCCGATCACGTCGTTGGTGTGAAAGGCAAAACCGACTTGCGCGTAGGCACGAACCCGCGTGAGCCACCGCCGGGACACCGCGAGAACCACTTCGTCTCGAACGTGCCTGATCGGCTCCCGGCCGGTATCTTGGATCAACTGGTCACCGAGGTGAGAACTTTCGTGCTCGTAGGCGAGCTTCAACTGCCACGGGCCCCGTCGATACGTAAAGGGCATGCCCACCCGAAAGTCGCTGGCGGCCAGGGCCCGACCTTTGTTGAAACGGGCGAAGACCACCGCAAAAATGTCCACCTGGAACCCGTCGCCGCCCGCCCCTGAGGCCGGAAGCCGAAAGAGTCCAAAAGTGGCCCCGATAGCAGTCTCATAGGTCGTCTCATCGTTGGCATGGGTCACTTTGCCAAAGCCCCGAGGGCCGCGCTGACTCGCCAGGGGAACTTCCCAAAGAAGGGTGGACGGTAGCCAATCGAATTCCGAAGAGGACGTTTGTGGAGGACCCGCCGTAGCCGTACCCACCCCCAAGGTCATCGGGGTCAGGCAAACCAGGGCGAGTCCAGCCCGTAGAGAACAGAAAGCCCGGCATGGCCATCGGCTGCCGCGAGCGACGGGCCAGCGTTTGGCCCTCAATCCCTTCTCGCCTCGGATCACTTACAGGACGCATTAGCGCCTCGCACCCCGGGAGGAAAGCGGGAAGTCAACCGGGTTGCCAAATGCAAAGCTGCCTCATACACTTCCGCCCCTTCGACCATGGGGACCGACGAAGAACAGCCGAGTGGCACCGACTTTATCCGCCAGATCATCGCCAAAGACGGGCAGACCGGCAAATTCGAGGGCAGAGTGGTTACGCGCTTTCCTCCCGAACCCAACGGGTATCTTCACATCGGTCACGCCAAATCGATTTGCCTCAACTTTGGCATCGCCGAAGAAAACGATGGCGGCGTCTGTCACCTCAGGCTGGACGACACCAACCCTGAGACCGAAGAACAAGAATATTTGGAAGCGATCAAGGACAACATTCGTTGGCTTGGTTTCCGCTGGGGAGAGCATCTGTATCATGCTTCCGACTATTTCGAGCAGCTGTATAAACACGCCTGCACGCTGATCGAAAAAAAGAAGGCTTACGTGTGCAGCCTCACCGAAGAAGAGGTTCGCGCGTACCGGGGTACGGTCACCGAACCCGGCACAGCCAGCCCGTATCGTGAGCGCACGGTCGCCGAAAACCTGCAACTGTTCGAAGGCATGCGCGCTGGGGACTTTGAGGAAGGTCAGCATGTTCTAAGAGCCCTCATCGACATGGCATCGCCGAACATGAAGATGCGAGACCCGCCCATCTACCGCATCAGAAAGGCACCCCACTATCGCACCCAAGATGCGTGGTGTGCGTACCCCATGTACGACTTTGCCCATTGTCTTTCGGACTCGATTGAAGGCGTCACCCATTCTTTGTGTACGCTTGAATTCGAAAACAACCGAGAGCTCTACGATTGGTTTTTGGATACCCTTGGGCTTCAGTCTCACCCGCAGCAGATAGAATTTGCCCGCTTGAATCTGAGCCATACCATCACCAGCAAGCGCAAACTCCTTCAACTGGTAGAGCAAAAGCTTGTTCACGGGTGGGATGACCCACGCATGCCCACGCTCGCGGGCCTCAGGCGTCGAGGTTATACCCCGGAGTCCATCCGCAACTTCTGCGAACGCATTGGCGTTGCCCGAGCCGAGGGCACGGTCGAAATGTCACTGCTCGAACATTGCGTCAGGGACGATCTCAACCAGAAAGTTCGCCGAGCGATGTGCGTGGTCAGGCCCTTGCGGCTGGTCATCGACAACTTTCCCGAGGATCTGGTCGAAGAGCTCGAGGCCCCCAACTTTCCCGACGACCCCCCGCGCATGGGGAGCCGAAAAATCCCATTCTCTCGGGTTCTCTACATCGAACAGACCGATTTTCTGGAGAACCCGCCGAAGAAGTTCTTCCGATTGGCGCCGGGTCGAGAAGTCCGGCTCCGGTGGGGTTACCTGGTGACCTGCACCCATGCGGTCAAAAACGATGCGGGGGAGGTCGTTGAGGTGCACTGCACCTACGACCCAGAAACCAAGGGCGGCTCGCCTCCCGATGGCCGCCGGGTCAAAGGGACCATCCACTGGGTCTCCGAAAAAACCGCAGTCCCGGCGGAAGTTCGACTCTACGAAGCGCTCTTCAACAAAACAGACCCGACCGAAGACGAGGACTTTCTGAGCAGCCTCAATCCGAATTCACTCGAGGTTCTCACCGAGTGCTGGGCGGAGCCCAACCTTGCCCAGCTTCAGCCCGGAGAACGCCTCCAGCTGGAGCGCCAGGGTTACTTCACCGTCGACCGGGACTCCTCCGCGAGTAAACTGGTCTTGAACCGAACGGTGCCCCTCAGAGACTCGTGGGCGAAGATTGTGAAAAAGGAAGCGAAGAACAAGCCCAAAAAGCGCTGAAGGAGACCGGTTGTCGCGGGGGGGGGGCGCGCAGTCTTGGCGAAGACCGAGATGATGCGAGAATTACTCGTTCAAGGAGACCAAGGAAGGATTGTTTTGGTCGTTGGACACAAAACGAACCGTGAGGTCTTGACCAAACTTGGTGGTCAAACCCCCGGTGCGTTCGACCACCATTCGAACCATGGACCGCTTGCCGTTTTCGGCAAGGAAGGTGCCCGTGGTGTTCACTTTGTACAAATAACCCTCGGTGTAACTGAACAGCGAGGCGCTCGGGCGGTATTTCAAATACACCGTGACCTCGTGCCGACCCGGACGAATATACGAATCAAACACCTTGGCTTTGGCCTTCCTCGAAAGGGTGCCGACACCCGTCGGGCTGTAGTAGATGGGCTGGTCATCCAACAGGTAGGTGGCGCCTACCAGCTCAAATCCGGAGCCAAGCCGATTTTCGTGGATGATCACCGCGGTGGGCCAGGGGTGGTGCTTCCCGGCGCTTGAGTCGACCAAGGGTTCACTCGACTCTTGGTGGGCGCAAGCCACAAAAAGCCCACCCGTCAGAAGACAGGCGGCCATGTAGGCGATGGGTGTTCGAAGGGCTGTCGGCATTTGGTTCTCCTTCATGTAGATTACTCCTAGCGGTCAAGCGGAGCAAGTTCAAGTCACTTTAATCACTTGATGTTGGGGTGCATACCCACGGAGCGCCCTTCACACGGAACAGGGCCTTCAACGAGAAAGGGGCCACTCGCCAACCGAGTCCGCCGAGAACACGACCCGCTCGAACAACAAAGCCCAAAAAAGTGGCTACCTTCCCTACCTTTCGGGCGCGGGGCAACCTTCCCTCGCTGGCCGAGCAGCGGCTAGCATGGAGAGGAGCGCGCCATGAAACAGCCTGTTGTTCATCCTAGCTTTCGCGTTCCGGGGCGCCTTCGCGCGCGGGCGTCGCGCAAAACCAACGGAATCGCAATCGCTTTGAGCCTCCTGGGGGTCGCCCTCTACGCCCCTTCGGCCCGCGCCAACCCCTCCTGGGAACCGGTGGCCTTGGATGCGGGCATCCAGGTCTGGGAGCGAGACGTCCCTGGGACCTCATTTGTCGCGTTTCGAGCCCACGGCGCCGTCAACGCGCCGATTATGGCGGTCGCTGCGGTCCTTCGTGACATTGAGCGGTATCCCGAATGGGCCAAAAACTGCAGTCATGGCCTCACGCTGGCTTACAAAAAGGCGACCCAGCTGGTCGCCTACGTTCGCACGGAGAGTCCCGCATTTTTTATTCGCGACCGCGACGTGGTCATCGACATCGACCTCGAAAGCAGCCAGCCAGGGCAAACCTTGGCGTTCACATTTACCAGCACCACCCACAAGGCCATGCCGCCCCAGGACGGGGTTGAACGGATGCCGCGACTCACCGGGTACTGGAGGCTCACCAAAATAGGGAGCCACATGACCCGCGTCGAGTATCAAATCCAGGCTGACCCGGGTGGCTCGCTTCCGGCGTGGCTGGTCAACTGGGCTTCTCGAAAGATTCCCATGGACTCCGTCAAAGGACTCCGAAAGCAGGTTCGTAAGGAAGGCTACGACAAACACCGCCTGATTCTCGAACGCGCCCTCCGCTGGCCCAGCCCCGAAACGGCCGAAATCACTTCAGACCAGACCCCGTAAGAACGCCGTCCGCCTATCTCTTATCTCTGTCCGGCGGCTTGGGCCCAAAGCGCCCGAGCGCGCCGACGAAAGGTCTCAGCCTTTTTGAGCTGAGGGCCAGCAAGCCATTGTCCGAGGATGAGTCCAAACGCGTGACCACCCCCCATGAGCCAAGGACAAAGCACAACCATCACAATCGTAGATGTGCACAGAGTGGCCACGGCGGCGGCCACACAGCCCAGATAAGACCCTACTCCGAGCGCAACACCGAGTCGCTCGGCCCAAATGCACAGGCGTTCCGCCCGCGCGGTGTGGGTGAGGGCCGCCCTCTGACAACGAATTGATGCTTGGCCGGCACTGAGGCTTCGACCCGAGTCCTCCAGAGAAATCATCAACGGCTCGTGTGGAGAAACCGGGGCGTCTAGGTGGCCGAATCTGAGGACTCGAGGTTCAAGCTCGGAGGACGGAGTATGCAATACAGGCTGCTTTGAACCTTTGTAGGGAAACACACCCCCTGGCCGGTGCACGAAACATACCAGCGTTTGGAACAATTTGTTTTGCAACCCCGCAACTCAACTTCCGAAATCCGCACACGGGACCTCCGAAAGTCGGAATATGAGGAGGTTGAAAACAGCTCCAGACTAAAAATCGGGGGTCTCCAGGTCTTCGTGCACCACGGGCCGTTTTCTTTTCTTGAGCGTTCGCCCTTTTCGGGTGCGCGTGAGCTTAAGCTTCAGACGCTGGTTCTTGTTGGGGTGGACGGTTCGCCACTTGGCCTTATGGCCAGGGGCCTCGACCCGAAGATCAATGGGTTCGTCACCTCGCGGGAGCGAAACAACACCCGGCACAGAACCCAACAGGGTTCCATCCTTAAGCCACACCCGGGTCCCTTTGGGCACACCCTGAATGGCGATCTCGACGGACGGCGCCGCCGGGGGAACCTTTTCGGGCGCCAGCAAGCTCGGAGACCCGCCCGCAGCCGCCGAACCGGGCGGAACCTGAGCGTTCGGATCTTGGAGCGTCCTTCCCTCGGGCGTCCTTCCTTGGGGCGCCGGATCGGGCGAGGCCAAAGGGAGAGACCCCGAAGCGGCCTTGAGTCCAGCTTCATCTGCCTTTCGGGGGCCATCGAGGGTGGGCCTCAGCCACAGCGCGCCCCCGACCATCACCACCGCCAGACTCCCCAGCACCCAAAAGCGACGCTGCTTGGGCGTCGGCCGAACCGGAAGAACGCTCTTTTGGCTCTCTGTATAGGTTGCGGCCCCCACCGAATCGGCCTGAAACGAAGACACGGCCCCGACCGGCCCCGCGTGGAGTTCGGGCACCCACGCTTCCGAGGAAATGCCAGAAACGGAAGCCCGCCCCAGCAGCAACTGCAACGCTTCGGCCACCGTGCTGGGTCTTTGGTCGGGCTCCTTCGCAAGCATTTCAAAGATGGCTTCGTCGACCGCTTTGGAAAGCCCAGGAACCAGCTGCGACGGCGCCGCCGGAATCGCAGCAATGTGTTGGGCCATGGTTTCCACGGCGGACTTCGCTTCGAAGGGCCTCACGCCGGTGAGCATCTCGTAGCTCATGACCCCGAAGGAATAGATGTCGCTCCGGTGATCTACAGCCTCTCCGCGACTTTGCTCCGGAGACATGTACAGCGGCGTTCCGATGGGGCTCCCGGTGCGCGTCTTGTGCTGGTGCGGGAGGTCTTCACCCACCAACTTGGCGACCCCAAAGTCCAAAAGCTTAGGCCACGGCTTGCCCTCGTCGTCGGTGGTGATGAGAACGTTGGACGGTTTCAGATCTCGGTGAATGATCCCCCTAGCATGGGCGGCATCGAGGGCCCGCCCCAAGCCACGCAAAATCGGGCCGGCCTCGGCAAGGGTCATCCGCTTCTTCAACTTAAGCAGGTCTTTGAGGGTGTGCTCCACAAACTCCATCACGAAGTAGTGGCGCTGGCCGCCGAGCACCCCGAACGAGAAGATATCGATGATGTTCTTCTGGCCGATCTCGTTCACCGCACGCGCCTCAGAAATGAAACGGGAAACAATGTGCGGACTGAGCGCGTGCTCGCCATCAAGCAATTTGATCGCAACCCGCTTCTTGATCAGAGGGTGGATGGCCTTGTAGACACTCCCGAAACCGCCCTGGCCGATCTTGCCCTCGACGATGTATTCGCCGACGGCATCGCCCGGCAACAGATCTGAATCTTCCGCCGAGCTTCGATTGGGCCGCTCTGGACGAGGGCCAGAACCCTCGGTCGTGCGCTTTGCGCCCGCGACGTGCTCAGGGCTTTCGTCTGAGGGCGCCATCCCGTCCCATCGCCCAGACCTTGGTCCCGTCGAGGCCGAAGACATTGTTCAACTTGGCCGCTTCAGTGGCACCGACATCCACCAGCCGGTTGCCGTCGTAGTGAAGTACGGTCCCCACATCACCTACAAACCACACGTCGGTTGGGCTGCTTCCCCAAACGCCAAACAATCGCGCCGTAGATCCCGTATCGAGCGGGGACCATGCCTGACCATCAAACCGAAAGATCGCACCCTGCGAAGAACTGGACTTCGAAGCCGCCACCGCAAAAATATCGTCGGCGGCAAAAGCAAAAACGGAGCGAAGAGCCAACTCGGTAAACGTGGCCCCTTTTTTCCAAGAGACCCCATCGTACCTGAGAACCGTCCCCTTGGTGCCGACCGCAACCAGATCGTCCGCCGCCGTACCCCGAATGCGGTGAATGCGCTGCTTGGTGGAACTCTCGACTTCCTCCCAGACCGCACCGTCAAAGTGAAACAGTGAACCGCCATCCCCCCCCGCCCAAACATCGTTGCCCGCAACCGCAAACACAGTATGGAGATCTTCGGTCGTCGGGGGCTTTCGATCGTCGCGCCACGCCTGACCATCGTAGTGAAACGCGGTGCCCTCAAAACCGACCGCCCAAACATCGGTCGCAGAGACGCCCCAAATGCCCCTCAGGCGGGCCAAACTTGGCAACGTCTCGGTTGTCACCGCACCATTTTCAATGCGCAAAATGACGCCATCACCCGCGTCGCTGTCACCGATACCCCCACCAACCACCCACAACGGACCGTCCGCCCCCAGACCCCACGCCGCGTACAAGGTCTCCGCACTCGGAACAACCTCACTCGTCCACGGCAAAAGCGCATCTTGCTTGTTCCCGGGTCCACCTCCGCCGGTACCGGCATTGGTGTTGTCGGTTTGGCCGCCGGCACCGCTGTTGCACGCCGCATCACCGGGGGCACAGTCATCGCCACTACAGGCCCCCATCAAGACCGAAGAAAGCAAGAACGCGAAAGATAGAGCTTGGGACCAGCACCGAGACATGCTCCAGTTCCATACCAGACCTGAACCCATAGCCGAGAGCCCATTAAACCGAAAACCGACAAAGGCCAGACCCCACACCCGCCAGCGGGGCGTCTAGTTCATGGTATACCCTCGGGACTCAGCCCGGGGCGCCGTTCGGAGGCTTCGGGCGCGGTGGACGCGCGGGAGGGCGGACCGAGGGGCACAGTGGGGGTATCGACAAAGTACAAAAAGAAGCCCACCAAGGCCATGACCCCAGCCCCGGACAAGAGCGCCACCCCGAGGGTGCGGCTCGTGTTCCGATGAGACACGTGCCTTTCGTAAGCAGACAGATCGGCCGCGCTCAGATTCTGAGGCTCTTGGGCAAAAAGCGGCGCGCGCACGTTTTTGGCTTTGCGCTCGAAGTTCAGGGCCAAACCGCCGCTCACCAGGCCTCCGAGCAGCAGCGCACCGGCCGTCGCCAACGTATAGTGCGCCACCCGCCGCTGCATGGTGGTCTCGAGATTGACCTCGAGATCACGGTGGCGACCGCGGGCGAACACCATCTCGGTCGAAAAAGGCACCCGGCCACTCTGGGTCACGACGATTCGATGAAGACCCGGAGGAACCGATACTGGCCCCGCAAGAGGCGTGGTCCCGAGCGAACGCCCATCGAGGTTGACCTTGGCCTCTTCCGAAACATGAAAGCTCAACGTCGCGGGCTGAGCTTCGAGCTTGGCTTCGAGCGGCACGAGCCGCCCCTCGACCGCCGCCACCGTCAACCTCTTGGGCCGAAACCCTGGCGCTTTGACCACAACCTTATGCTCGCCAGGCTCGACATTCTGCACCCGAGGCACCGAAACAAATGCCCCGCCGTCAATCGATGCAAGCGCGGTTTCGATGGGTGAATGAACCATAAGCTGGGTCTTGGACACCCTCCCCCCAAGCGAAGACCCCGGTTTTGCCCCGGAGGCTGCCACCCCAAGCCGGGACAATATCGAAGACAGAGACTGAATTTGCTCCACGGCATCGGAACGACGCCCCCCCGTGGAAATCCGGTCGACATAGGCCTGGTAGAGTTCGAGCGCCCTGCGAGCGTGATCGACCTTAAAATCAACAAAAAAAAGGCGGCGGTAGGCCTGGGCCATCGAAAAAGCGAGTGCCGGATGCGGGGTCAGCCGGTAGGCCTCTTCAAAGGCCTCCGCCGCCACCCGATACCGCGCCTTTTTGTATGCCGAATTGCCTGCCTCAAAAAGCGCTTTGGCCCGAGACTGCTTGCTCGGCTCCGCGGCCAAAAGACTGGCGCCTCCAAAAAACAAGGCCACAAAAAACCCCACCGCCGCCACCGAACGGCGACCACAGCTCAAGGCTCGCATGGCTGCCCCCTCACCGCCGCTCGGGCGTCGTCTTGGGGCACGGCCAAATGCACGAGGGCCTCCCGCTCATGCACCGTGACCAGATCATCGAGTCCGTCACCGTTGACGTCACCCGCCAAAAGACGCACATCGAATCCAACACCAAATGCCTGGTCCATCACGGAGCCGTGGGAGATAAAGCCACGCTCGGCCGAAAGCTTGCCCCATGAGATCATCCCGACCCGCTCATTGGAATCGGTTTGGGCGTACGTCGCAAGCTCGACATCCGGGGTACAGTCGGCGTTCAGCACCGCGGCTGCGGTCGAAGCCTGCCCCCGATCCGAAACAACTTCGGTGGGGTTGTCGGCGCCGATATCCAGACGGGTGATGCCGTCTTCGACCGCAAAATCGGGATTCCAGTAAACCAACACCCCATCTTCTTGGCACACCGCCCCCGCCCCTCGCGTGAAGGTCAAGACGATATCCGACGTCCCCGATTGGTCAAAATCGGTGAGGACCACGTCCCGAGGGCATGCGCCCTCCTCGAGGACCAACGCAGCCGCTTCCACGTTGACCTCGCCTTCCGCCACCGTCGCCCGCGCAACCACCATCTGAGAGGGCTCGCTTCCGGCCACGCAGGGGGGACGCGCAGGCTCGACGGACACATGGGGCTCGTCATCGCGAACAAACTGGTCCAAACCCACAACCAGCCCGTCATCAGAAGCGATGGACCAGTGGGCGCACTCCAATCGAAAATCGGCCAGCGCCGGAGGAAGTTCTGTTTTCGACATGACCACCTTATTGCTTGACCTGAGGCCCGGCTGGCCATCCTGTACGGGGTCGCCCAAAATAACCCAGAGCTCCTCCCCGGTCCCGGCCCAGACGTCGTCGTAGCGAGTCTTTTCGGCCCCGAGGGCACCACTGGCGATGCTCAATTGGGCCCGGCCCAAGCCGCGCGAAGAGGCCGCCAACGTGAGCGGCGCCAAAAAACCCCGGTTGGTGGCTCCGGTCAGCACCGACAATGACCGGGTCCTCGTTTGGGGATCCGGCCTCCAAACCACCACCAGGTCCGCAACGCTCCGATCAGAGGTCAGCGGATCCCCCTCGGCATCGCGGAACAACGACAGCTGCTCCACGTTTTGAAACGTGCCCACCCGCACGCGCTCGGCCAGAACGGAACCGGGCCCACCGTAAAGCGCAACGACCGACGCGCTGTCGCTCAACACTTCGATCAATGCCAAATCGTCGATCCGATCCCCGTCGAGATCACCCGCCCGCAGCATAGACGGCGCCGTCAACCCCTCGATACGCGCCAAGGAAAAGCCGCCCCGCCCGTCTCCGGTGAGCACATCGAGGCTGTCGGCGGGCCGGCAGCTGCGCTCCAGAAGGGCGAGACTGGCTACGATGTCGAGGAACCCATCCCGATTGAAGTCGCCCACAACCGCCTCCTGCCAAGCATCACCCCGGGTTCGGAGAACGGTCGCTTCGAGGGCCCCCGAGGCGGTGGATACAAACACTCCGCTCGGCGTCACAAAGTCGGCACGATTGTCGCCATTGAGGTCTCGGGCCACCAAAATCGGCGGCCGTCTCGTCGCACATTCCCGGGGCACACCCCGGGCCTCCGGGATCGCACCAAGCGCATCAAAGCGCGCGTCGATGCGCGCCGAAGGCTCAAAGCCGCCCCCTTCGATCCCGAGCGCAACCGCCAAGGCACGCGGCCTCACCACCACTACCAAATCGGGAAGGCCGTCGGCGTTGAGATCGTCGAGCCATGTTCCACCCACCCCTGAAAGCTCCGTCGGCAGCGACACCTTGGCCAGCGGAGCCAAAGACAACACACAGGGACTGGGGTCGAGCCGCCCACAGCTGGTCGTGGTGGTGATCACCTGCACCGAATCTTCGAGGGGAAGCGCCAGCATCCCCAAAGAACCGTTCGGAGCCTCAAAGCGCGCAAACTCACCGAGGGACGGCGGTGTCAAAGAACCCGCAAGCCGCAGTCCGGTCCCGTCCTGGGCCTGGGTGGCCTCTTCGGTTTGGCAGGCCTCCTCACGAAAAAAAATGGACAGTTCCGAGGAATCGCCGCTCAGGCTGGGCGACTCCCTCACCTGGACCAGTTTTTGTCCCCCCGTGTCTGCCTCTGACCGGAGCGGCAAGAAAAATACCGCGCCATCTTCTGGGTAGGTGACGGTGGTGCAGGCAAATACGTCGGAGAAAAAGCGACCGCCCGGCGCCCCCCGGAGGCTTTGCAGGCCAAGCCGGGCGGCGTCCTCGAAGTTGCGCGATGCCACCGGGACCACCAAGTCGCTGCGGCCGTCGCGATCGACGTTGGCCACCGCAAAATCGCCGCGATGGGAGGCCGTGGTCCATACCGATTGAGGCGAAAAAGAACCGTCGGGGCGCCCGGAGAACACCGACACCGTTCCCGCCCGCCTCAAGATAAGGTCTGCGCGGCCGTCACCATTGGCGTCGCCGAGGGCGGCCTGGGACGCGCGCGAGATCAACGACGCGCGCGGAGCGCCATAAACGCCCGAGGGATACCGGCAAATTCCATCGGCGCCGCACGCCCAAGATTCGGGGCATTCCTCGTCGAGCCGTCCGCACAAATAGCGACAATCGCTCGGAAGACCGCTCGGCGCGCCACAGCTCAAAGAACGCCCCAAGCGGGAATCGACAACCGTGTCGCAGTCTTCGCCCGGATCAAGCGCTCCGTTGCCGCAGGTCCCGGGCACGAGCTCTGGCAGCTCCGCGCAGGCCCCGAACCCGGCAAGAAATGACCACAAGACCCGAACACACCATCGGCGCATCCACCCCACCGCTGTGCCTCGCGCCACCAACCTTGGGGACGTACCTCTTAATCCTCGAAAAGCCAAGGCGATGCACCCCGACTTTCGGATGACAGCCAAAGCCAAGCGTGGTTCATTGGCCGGGAGCCGTGAACGAGACCCTAGGCCACACCCTAACAAACTTCGACTCGGGCGGGGACCCGTCGACCAAGTCCGCGCAAAGGGGTGCCTCAAGGCTCATTTTTGTCATGCTCGCGGACGATCCCTTGGCCCCCTCCAGGTTTGTGGATCTGACCGCCCATCGGCAGGTGGAGATCGGACGGGGATCAAAATGGCGCGTCGAGCAAGGCCAAGGGCTCCGCATCGAAAACCGAGACCAGCGCATGTCTTCGCGGCATGCGATGCTGTCCCGTCAAAATGGTGATTGGCGGATCAAAGATACCGGTTCGAAAAACGGCGTGCTCGTCAACGGAGCCCCCGTTGACGAAGCATCGTTAGACGATGGCGACCTCATCGAAATCGGGCGTTCCTTTTTTCTCTTTCGCAACCCAGAAGACGACGAAGGCCCCGGGCTTGCATCCATCGATGATGAGGAGCCCTCGGTCCTGAGTACTTTGCTCCCGCCACTCAAAAATCAATTCGCCACCTTGCGACAAATCGCACCGACCACCGTCTCTGTGGTGCTGTTTGGCGAGAGCGGAACCGGCAAAGAAGTGATCGCACGCGCGGTGCACCGTATGTCCGGGCGCATCGGACGCTTTGTCGCGGTCAACTGCGGGGCATTGCCTGAATCCATCATCGAAGCGGAGCTTTTCGGTGCCAAGCAAGGTGCTTTTTCGGGCGCAACCGAAGACCGGCCCGGTTTTGTGCGATCCGCCGACGGCGGTACGCTCTTCCTCGATGAAATCGGAGACCTCCCGCTTTCATGCCAAGCCACCCTTCTTCGCGTACTCCAAGAGCGAGAGGTGGTCCCGGTAGGAGAGGTTGAACCCATCCCGGTCGACTTTCGTCTGCTTTGTGCGACCCATCAAGATGTGCCCAAAAAAGTCGAAGAAGGCACCTTCCGGGCCGACCTATTCGCCCGCATCACCGGAATGACGGTGCGCTTACCCCCGCTCCGGGAGCGCAAAGAGGATCTGGGTCTCATCATTCGGGCCTTGCTCCAAAAGACCCCCGACAAGGGCACCGGACTCAGCCTGGGCCTTCGAGCCGCACGCGCGTTGTGTCAATACGAGTGGCCTCTCAATGTCAGAGAACTCGAAAAGGCGCTCAGTCTCGGTCTTGCACTCAAAAGCGGAACTTCGCTCGACCTCGAGCACCTTCCGCCGCACTTTCGTGAAACCCCAAACGCTTCACCCAAAAAACGCCCGGCCCGGCCTCTACCCGAGCTCTCGCCCAAAGATCTGGAACGCAAAGAACTCCTCTTAAGGCTCCTTGACGAAAACAACGGCAACGTGGCCGCGGTCGCACGCGCGATGAACAAGGCGCGCATGCAAATCCACCGCTGGATGAAGCGCTACGACATCGATCCCCAGGCCCTCCGAAAGTCATAAGGGCGCGGTTTTGACTGAATACTCCACCGCCTAAAGGCGGTGGGTTCGCCTGCGACTAAAGTCGCCTAAAGGCTCGCCTGCAATGCAGGCCATCTCACTCCGTGATCTTGAAATCCTCGTCCTCCTGGGGCACGGCACCTTGCAACTCGATGTACTTCGCAATGACGTCGTCGGTCACATTGCCGCTCGACGCCACAAAGTAACCCCGAGCCCAAAGGTGCCGACCCCAGAAGGACTTACGCAGGGCCCGAAACTCAGCCATGAGCCGATTCGAAGTCTTTCCCTTGATGGCCTGCATCACACGGCTCGGCGACAGATGCGGAGGTACACTCAAGAGGAGGTGCACGTGGTCCTGGCTGATGTTCCCCTTCAGAATCTGGATGTTGTTCCGACTACATATCTCCCGAACCAGTTCCCTAAACCGAAGTGCCACGTCTCCACGCAGCATAGGCTTGCGGTACTTGGGTACGAATACAAAATGGTAGTGCAACTCGTAGACGGTGTGGGACGACTTACGGTAGTGCCTCATGGCGGCATTGTACCCAAGTACCGCAAGCATCCTAAAGGCTTCGCCTAAAGGCGAGGGATCTCAAGCATCCCCGGATGGGACATTAGTAACTAGAGGCCTAGCTTTTTCATGCGGCTTTGAAGGGTCTGCCGCGCGAGTTTCAGATGGCGCGCCACAGCGCTTCGGTTTCCGTCGAAGCGCTCTAGGGTCTCGGTGAGTATCGACCGCTCCAACTCATTCATGATGTCGCTCAAACTTTTTTCTCTGCGGAGCAGGTCGCTGATCACCGGGGAAGTGGCAGGAACACCAGCGTATGAAGCAAACATGTCGATGTCTTGGCTTTCGCCACTGGCGCGTATATGCGTAGGCACCAGCTCCAAGCTGATCTTGACCTGAGGTTCGGCGAGCACCACGAGACGCTCGATGTTGTTTTCGAGCTCTCTGACGTTTCCCGGCCAGGTGTGCCGCTCAAACGCCTCCATCACCTCGGGCGTGAAGCCGGGGACGTTCTTCCCGTATCTTTCGCAATAGAGTTCCAAAAGATGCTGGGACAAAACCGGAATGTCACCCACACGCTCGCGCAGAGGAGGCAATGACACTTCGATAACCACCAGCCGAAAATAAAGGTCCTCACGAAAATGACCGGCCTTGATCTCTCGGCGTAGGTCCTTCAGCGTCGCTGAAACGATACGAACATCAACCTTCGTGGGCTTGTTGGCTCCCACCGGCGTGACTTCCTTCAGCTGAATGGCCCTGAGAAGCGCGGCCTGGATGGACGGCGGCAGCTCCGCAATTTCGTCCAAAAAAAGCGTGCCCCGATCGGCGGCCTGAAACAGCCCCGGGCGGTCTTCGTCGGCGCCGGTGAAGGCACCCTTCTTGTAGCCAAAAAGCGTGCTCTGAAGAAGAGACTCGTTCATACCGCCGCAGTTTTGCGCAATGAAGGGATGTTTGGCCCTTGGACCGCCAAAATGCAGGGCGCGCGCCACCAGCTCTTTACCGGTGCCGGTCTCGCCTCGAATGTGCACGGTGGCCTCGGTCTGCCTGATGCGCTCGAGTTCCGCCAACGCCTTGCGGAGCTTGGGACTGCTCCCGATAATGTGGTCAAAGCCCTGGCTACCGACAGCCCTTTTGCGGAGAAAAGCGTTCTCTCGCTGGAGACGACGATTGACCCTTTCTAGTTCTGCGGCCAAACGGTTGTTTTCGACCGCCAGCGCGTACGCGTAGAGGGCTCTTCGAACGATGTGAATGATCTCGTCCGGCCGAAATGGTTTGGGCACACTCGCAAAAATTCTGCCGACGTTGATGAAATTTTCCGCCTGGCAAACTTCTTTGGGGGCAACAAGAATCTTTGCGGTTTGGGCATTGGGAAAGCGCGCAGCGATCAAACTCACAAAATCAGCTCCGCCTTGCGGCGAAAGCGTATGATCCGCGATCAACACACCAACCTCTTCGCGATCGAGAATTCCCAGCGCTTCTTCTATCGTGCTGCACCCAAGGACTTCGTAAGTTTCTTTAAGGGCGCTCTCGAGCACAAGCCGCTCGTCGGTAAAGGGGCTCACGACCAAAACCGTGTATCGAAAATTTTCGACAAAGCGCTCAACCTGTGCCGCAACCTCGGTGGTCACCTTGATCATGTGAATGCCGAGACCTACAACCGCCCGCCCGGCAGCATCGTGATCGTTGTAGTCAATCCACGCAATCTCGCAGATCGCAGAAATGGGCTGGCTGTCCGAGAGCAGCTTGAGCGTCACCCGAAGTCGCCGACCCGCCCGGACGTTGCAAGTAAAATCTGTTCTGGGTACACGAATGTGAAAACCACCGGTACTGATATTGTCGGTGTAGGCCTCGAGTTCTTTGGAACCAAACTCGAGCCGGCATCGAATATGAACGTGGCGGCGCTGGGGTCTGCTGGTCTTCACATCCGGTGCGGCACGCGGGCCACCCGATCCCGTAGCCTTGGCGGGCTTGGCCTCCCGATTTTCTTCATGGATGGGCCGTCTTTGGTTTGATGCGATGCTGCTCATAGACCGAGGTTTCTGTTCGTTAAAACCTCGAGAAGTCTAACACGCAGCAGCGGGTGGGAACCGAGGAGGCGGATACCGCAGGGTTGTCTACATTTGTCCTGAGCCCTCAAATCATTGGGTTTCGACTCGCATGGCGGGCTTCGCAACCGAGCTTCACAATGGGGACCGAAGGCGCAAAAAAGCGACCATGGGGGTCTTGGCTGCACATGGAGAGAGAAGCTACTGCAGGTAACCCATCGACCATCCAGCGTTTCGGTTTGGTGACCGACCTCACATCACTCGGTCTCCTGGAACCAAAGCTCAACCTCTTTGGCCGAGAGGGTACAGGGATAAACGCGCAGATCGTCCACCAAACCAATAAAAGGGTCACCACCGCTGGAGCCCGACCGCCCCACAAAAACCTCGCTGGTTCCCACCGCCGTGGGTGACAATGCTGCCTGCTGAGATTGACCGACCAAATCCCCATTCAAGTAGAGCCTGGCTTGGTGTCCGTCGTAGGTACCTACCAAGTGCTGCCATTCATCAAGCGCCAGGGAAACGTCGCTTCGAGCCCTGGCGAGGCTGTCATCCTGCCGCTCAAAGCCGAGTACCGCCTGGCTCTGGCCACCGGATTCGACGCCCAAAAACATGGTATCGCTCTTTGGCCCCCGCTGGCTGACCAAAGTGGCCGACGCCGTGGATGAAACCTGAACCCAGGCCCCCACGCTGACATGGGTCTGGCCCTCAAACCCATCGAACGTTTCCAAAATGACGCTGCCCTGCCCGCCAAAACGATAGCCATTTTCCCGAAACCCATCCTCCACCGAGCCCGCATCCCCTGAAATCGTGCCATGGTGTCCATGGCCGCTCTCATCGTCGACTTGCCCGGGAGACTCACCCTCGAAGGTGAAATGAACAACCGGCGATCGCTTTGGATTCACCTCCGGATGCTGAGCCACAAAGGTGGCAAGCTCGGGCGGTGTCAGGGCTCCGTGGTGAATTCGAAGGTCCGACAACGACGACGCCGTCCCATGGGGCGGCTCTCGGCTCCCGAAAAAGAGCGCGCCGCGACTCTCAAAGCTTCCCGATAGGACCACGCCTTGAACCTGGACCGCATCAAAATACAAAAAAAGCTGTTGTCCATTTTTGACGATGGCCACGTGCTGCCACCTTGCAAGCTCGAGCTCACGTCCAGAGAAAGCGCGAAAGACGTGCGCGCCGTCGCCCCCAAGACCGGCAACAAGAATGCGGTTGTCATCGGGACGGAGCAAAACCGAAAAGGTGTTCTCCTGACCATCAAACTGGGCCAAAAGGGTACGCCAGCGTTCGGTAGGCCCCGCCTCCAAGCGAATCCAAAAGCTCACACTGAAATCCAGTCCGTCCTTTCCGAGCGCCAGCACCGGATCTTGCGGAATCATGAGATGCTCCTGCCAGCCATTGAAGCGTCGAACGCTGGGTGAGCCACCACAATCAGAGAACAAGGGTGTTGGGTTCCCGACGTATTGCCCCAAGTGCCCCCGTCCGCTGGCGTCTTCCGCCACCACGGCGCCTGGATCGTCATCGAGGGGGTGATGGGCAAGCAGCAAGTTTGTTGGCGGATAGTAGGCGGTGCTGGCCGTCGCCACCAAAGACTCGTGCCCATCTTGGTCTCGAAGTTTCACCCAAACTTCCAGCGAAGAGGGCAAAACGGAGGGCATGGCAAACGTCAAAGACGAAGAAGCTTCAAACGGAGTCCACATGCCGTCTTCGAAGGTTCCATCTTGGGAGACGTACATGTGGGTGACCGTGTCCCCTTCTTGGGTCTGGATGTCGAGGGCCACCGTCAGGTTGGTGGTGGCTTTGCCGCCGCCGAGGGCCAGACCCAACACCTTGGGCACAAGGTCTGTGTCCGGAGCGAGTGTTGGGTTGGAAAAGTCGGCGCAGGACAAAAGTGCGAGACCACCGACCCAAGCGACCCGCCTCACAAAATGGCACACCCCGATCATCAGAGCCTCACCAACAACCCAAGCTGGTGAAAGTCGGCCAAGCTCAGTCGGTTTTTGCCTTCGATCCGCACAAAAAAAGCATCCAAAACGGTTCGGGCACTGAACCCCATCCAGGGTAAAAACCAAACCCGAACGTCGAAACCCAAACCTCCGAACCCAAAGGACACCCGCTCGGAGTCCACGTCCTCAAGCTCTACGCGGCGACGCCCAAGCGCCCACCCCAGTTCAACCCGTGCCGAGAGCTCAAGCAGATCCCCGCGAAACAAGGTGCGGCTGAGATAAAGCGACGGTCGAAGCAGACGAAGGCTTTGTTTGACCTGGGTGGCAGCGGCATCGCTGAGCCGAATGTTTTGGGTCAACGACGTTCCTCCGATGGCGAGCCCCACGTCGGTATGCAAAGCGAGCGAGGTCTCGATACCTGCCGTCGCCACAAAAAAACTGGGCAAAAAAGAGCGCTTCAGTAGGGGAGATCGGGGAAACTGCCAACCGAAACCGCCGTCTACGGTCAAGCGCCGGGCTGAGGTGCCGAGGAGGGATTCAAGCTGAATGTGTGCGCCCGCCTCTACGTGAAGCGCGCGCTCGATCATGGGGGCGTCGGCGTAGGGCCGGGTCACGCTGATGTGATGCACGCCGGTGGTGACGGCAAAGCCCCCCGGAAACACACCTTTTTTTGCGCCGTTCACCCGCAAAACCGCATCGCGAAAACGCGCGCTGTAGGCCGCAATGACGGGATCTCTGCCCTTTTTGGCCGTCCCCCGAAGCACAATGGGATCATCTCCGACGATTTGGGCGCTGAGACTCGGACGCTGCTGTCCCTCGGTGAATTGAATGGTGCGCTCTCGTGCATAGTCGTGCGCCTCAAGCGCGCTGGTTGCGCCGTCTCGGTTGCGGTCGTAACCCGAGAGTGCCTCGACAAAGAAGTGGGTATAGATGTCATTTTTGAGTCGGTTGTCTTCGCGCGCGGTCTCGCCCCAGGCGCTGGCAGCCACAATGATCTGGCCTTCGCCGATGTGGACCTTGGGCTCCGAGAAAAAAGGCGCTTTGAGCCCGCGCAGTTGCTCCGCCAAATCGGGCCCCAAAACCGACTTTCCGACACCGGAATGGCACGCCGCCAGAATCAGCAGTTTTCGGCGGGACTTCAAGCCCTCGAGGTGACGAACCAACGCCTGGTAGGTGAGCCCCGTGCCTATGGGGTCGGATGCCCTCGAGTCATGAAACAGAAGCACCCGGACCAAACGCCCCTGAGCGTCGCGGGCGAGGGTACCGTGGGTAGACAAGTAGATGACCACGGTATCCTGAGCGCGGGTATTGCGCAGGCTCATCTGGTGAAGAGCCTCCAAAAACTGCGCCTTAAGAAGCGGTGCATCTTCGCCTACGTGAATGTGTTGATCAAACCCACCGCGAAGCGCACCGAGCAGGTCACGCGCATCCTTCAGCGCAAACTGAAGGGTGGGCCACGCGGGGTCCAAGAACTGATTGACGCCCGCCACCAATGTGAGTTTTCGGCCGTCAGCCGGAAGAGCCTGGGCGCGCATTGGGCCCGATAACCCCACGAGGAAGAATGCGAGCAACCAGAGCCTTTTTGAGCTCACTCAACCTCCAATTCGTAGAGCTCAAAAACCGGTCTTTTGCTCTGGCCCGGAATCTCGAGGACCTCATCGGCCCCAAGCTTTCTGAGAAGAGTAAGCACTTCTTCGGCCTCAAGGTTCGTAGGCTCCTCTGTACCCAGCGCAAACAAGACCTGTCGACCCGAATCCAGCGCCCCCGTTTCCACAAACAAGGGGGCTTGGCTGCGATGCTCTTTGGGCCACAAAACCGTTTTGACCGTCCCCTCTGCCAAATGGACTTGGGCGACAAAAACCCAGCAAGGGGCACCCACGCGGATGTCCAAACCCACTTGGGCGTCCGGCGCCACTCGCCTGGACGCCAGCGCCCGCCACGCCCCGTCCACGAAGGCCTTGGGCTCAAGGCGAAGAGAACCACACGCCGGGCCGTCACCCTTTGCGCGCCATTCAAGGGATTCCCCCGGCGGTCGCATCGATTCTTGCACCTCGGGTCTCATCACCACAAGCGCCAAAAGAACCGAAGCCCCCACCAACCCCACGCCCCCGAGAACCGGACGCCGAAACAACGCTCGCGCCACGGCACGTCGCACCCCTTGCCAGAAGTTCGGGACCGGCGCCAATGGCAAGGCAGGCAACACGTCTTCGAAACTGAGCCTTGGCTCTTCTTGCTCTTCTCCATCGAAGCTTCGATGGAGCAACCAAATGGCGGCAGCCGCTTCCAGATCATCGGCGACCAGTGCTTCCTCCATCCGTTTTTCGAGCGTCTCTTTGGAATCGGACATGGTTCAGCGGCCTCCTTTGTTGGCGAGAAGACGCGCCCGTAGCTTCTTACGAAAAAGGAACAAGCGTTTGCGGACCGTACTGTGAGGGATCTTGAGGTCCTTGGCGAGCGCTTCCGTGGTCGTTTTGGGCCCGAAGTAGTACCGCCGCGCCGTTTCCCGGATGGACTCGGGCTCGACGGATTCTGCTGCGTGGCGAATGGCGTGCATCAGCAGTTCTTTGTTCTTTTTTTCTTCGATCTCGAGTTCTTGGTCGGCTTGAGCCTCAGGCACGCTGTCCAAGTCTTGGGTGGGTCTTTTTTGGCTCAGCGCGCGCCACGTTTCTCTTCGGGCGATGCGAATCAGCCAGGGTTCAAACCGATCCTGCTTTTCCAGACGGGCAATGTTGCGAAAAGCACGAACAAAGGTTGTCTGCAGGATATCATCAGCGGCGTCTCGGTCCACGCCCGCATGGGAGAGAATGAGCCGAAATACGGGGCGTTTGTAGTGCTCGAAGAGAAACCGGTAACCCGCTTCATCCTGGGCTTGTGCCCGCATGATGGCTTGTGCAACGTCCACCGGGTGGCGATTGTACGGAGCTTGGGGCAAAAGCCTACGAATTTGCTCACCCCATGCGAGATCGTCCGAGGCCCCGCCCTCAGGCACCGCGCCCGCCGCTGAGACCCAGCCAGCCTCACCCGCCAAGAGTTTCACCCTGTACACCCCATCGACAAGATAAGGACCGGGCCATCGAAAAATTGTTCCCAAGGCTCTTGGGGCCGAGCTCAAAGGGGTGGCCGTAGAAACGCAAAAGGGCCCTGGCGACGTAGCGTTAGCGGCGAGCCGTAGCGTCACCGGTGACGTCACCGAGAACCCGAGCACCACCGCCCGGTGAGCCAGGGTGGAAAGCCGCGGCGGCAAAAAAGCCGGGTCAGTGCGTACAGTTGACGGGGCGGGAGGATTCGGAATGGAAGCCGGGTTTACGCTTTGCAAGCCTGCTCTGGGCGTTGGCACGACCTTTGTATGCAAAGAGGGCTATGCGCTTTTCGAAAATGTTGTCGGTCATCCTGCTTGTCGTTGTCGGGGTTTTATCAAAAGGCGGCGGCGTTCAGGCCCGTCCCAGCCCTCCGAACACCATCGAGCACACCGAAATCACGACCGGCAAATTCTATTGCGAACCGACCGAAATCTTGGAACTCAGTCACCGTATCCAAGTACGTTGCAAAAACCCCTGGCTCTTCGAAGTCAGCTACGCGGCGATCGATAAAAGCGATCCCGAAGCAGCCCGCCGTTTTGTCGCGTTCAGCCAAGGCGCTCTTTTATCCAAGAAGGTTCTCGTTCTCATCCTGCCCTTCAATGGGTCCACCAACGTTTCCGGGTGTTCGGCTTCGAATTGCCGCACGCCAACCGCTTTTGGACTGGCCGACAACAACTGACGCGGAAGCGAACCATCGTATGAACACGCCAAAAACACGAAAAGCGGTGATGTTTCGGCAAAGGAACATGAGGCGATGAGCTTCTCTAACGCGGTCAAGAGCAGCCTCAGCGCGAAGATCTTCGGCATGCTGGTGGTCGCAGTCGGCTGTGGGGGCGCCGAAGCCCCAAAGGCGAGCAACCTCGATCCCCTGTTCGTAGCCACCCAAAACCTATGGCAAACGCGAGAGATTCCGGTCTGCTGGGAGGCCATTGGCCTATACCAAAAAGAAACCGAGTGGGTGCGCGAAGAAATTGAACGGTCGTGGGCATTTTATGCCAACGTCGCGTTCACAGGGTGGGACCTTTGCGACCCAAGCTACGCCTACGGCGTTCGTATCCAACCGGGAACCGAAATGGCCGTATACGATGCGCTTGGAGACCACAACGGTCTGAGCCGCATGGAATTGGATCTGAGTTTTGCACCCCAGGGGCGCTGGACCCGATGCCTGTCGAACCAACTGGACCGAGAGGGGTGCATTCGGGCCATGGCCATTCATGAGTTCGGCCACGCCCTCGGTTTCGCCCACGAGCAAAACCGCGCCGACACCCCACACGAGTGCACCGAAGAACCCCAAGGGGATGACGGAGACACCTACGTGGGTCCGTGGGACGAGAACTCCATCATGAACTACTGCTCCTCCAGCACCTTCCCCAGCGAAGGCGACATCCGAGGGGTGATCCAAATGTACGGCCTCGACGCCGCGCTGTCGCTCGCCAGCACCCTGGCCCTCTAGCGGGAGAGGCCCCCCTGACCAGCTTCCCAGCGTGAAACCCTGAGCCTCAAGACCGTAACCGACCGCAACATTCGGCAGCGCGATCGCAACCTTTTGACAGAGGTTACACCTTGAACCGCTCGACGCGTAACCTACTGAAGGCAGGGTATAAATAAGCGTTACACCTGGATGGCACTCCGATTGCTTATCCCTGAGCCAACCTTCAAGGGGAAATCGCCAATGACCGCTGCCGTTGCCATCGCCAGAACCCGCTCCATTCGAATCCCGAGTGGCCAGACCCGAAACCGTACCCAGAAGCCAACCCGAGCGGGTCCGGTCCCCAAGCCAGCGACGTCGACGTCGGCCATCCCCAAGCGGCCCGAGCCAAAGCGCCGGTTTGGGACCCAAACCGACAGCCTATCCAAAGTCGACCAAATCGCGACCTGGATCCCGAATGCCCCATCCGACGCCCTGTTCAAGGAGACGCAGGCCTCCCTCGAGCGCAGCCCCGTGGAGTACTGGAACATGATGATGGCGCTGCGCGAAAAACACCCAGAGGCGTACCTTCAAGCGGCCAAAGCCCTGGGCGACGTCATTCGCGAGGGAGGAAGCCGAGACCTCAGCTACGCCCACCGAGCGCTCGCCGACATGTACCAAATGGGGCCGCACCTGGTGCCGGGCGTCATCCAAGACGTGGTCAAGATCTCCCCCTTGGCTGGCACCAAACTCATTGCGGCCCTGGGTGGGCTGATGTTGGGCCACCTGTGGAGCAGCCGCGACCTGAAACTCGCCTGGATCGCCAGCAACTTGACAGGGCCAGGCAGCGCATTTGTGCAAGCGGGGATCGCCACCCACATCGCCCAACGAGAGGGTGTCACCAATCTGAGCATCGACGGCGCCCTGTGGATGGTGCGGCTCGAAGCGGACGCCAGCGCCTACGTCGAAGAGCTTGTGGCCTCCGCGACCCACAACCGTCGCGCGTACACCAAAGAACTGAAACGGTTCACCAAGTTCGGAATGCGAACCAATCTCAGCACCGGCGCGTGGACCGTATTCGATAATCTGAGGACCATCCAGATGCCCGGCGCCCAACGGGTCAAAGCAGATCTCCTTCGGGCCATGAACGCTCGATACAAATCACTCAGCAAGCGCGCCACCGTCGCCCGGCACGAAGCCCAAAACGAGCACGCCCAGGCGATGGCCCATCTTCTGGGTGACCCCAGGCTCATCGATTTTCTGATGGCAACGCGGTCCGGGCGAAGGCGACTACAAGACATGATGCGCACCCTGGTCCGCTCGGGCGACGGGCGGGCGCACAAGACCGTTCAGCGACTCATGCGGTATAGTGGCCAATCGGCGGCTCGAGGAAAAAAGCAGGGCTCCCGCGCCGAGGTCGAAGCCCACGCGCGGCGCATGAATTTTGTGGTCCAAGCCACCACCAAGGCCCTGAAAACGTCTGCACCCGAGTGAGGATTTGCCCCTAGCGAACGCCTCGGGGATGGAGATGTTGTGAAAACCGAGAAGAAGGTACCGTTTCACGGGTGAATCCAAGTGTTCTCGCTCTCATGGGCTATGCGGGTTGGGTGTTGTTTTTGGCGGGGCTCATTGCGGCTCGGCGAAGCGTTCTTACGTTGGCGGGCAAACGCAGGGCCAACAGTTTCAAGCCCGAAGGCGATGCGGACTCCCCGTTTTCGAAGCGTTTGAGCCGGGCCCACATCAACAGCTGTGAGAACCTGCCCGCGTTTGGTGCCTTGATCTTGGTAGCCTTCGCCTCGGGCCACTTTGAGGTCACCGACGGACTCGCACCGTGGGTGGTCACAGCGAGAGTGGGCCAGTCTGTGGTCCACCTGGCGTCGACTCACAATCTTGCGGTGACGCTGCGTTTTGGGTTTTTTGCGGTTCAGCTCGCTATCCAGGGCCTTTGGCTCGTCTGTTTTGTCCAACGGGTATGAAGCCGCTTCCGGTCGAAAAACTTAAAGCCCGCTTTCTTGAGTGCATCGGTCAGGGGCATGTGGTTTTGGTGGCCCCGACGGGTTCGGGCAAATCGACTGCGGTTCCGCGTTGGCTTCCCGGCCGGGTCCGGGTGGTCGAACCCCGACGCGTGGCGTGCCGCTCCTTGGCCAGCTGGGTCGCCAAGCTCGAAGGGACACCGCTCGGACAAGACGTGGGGTACCACGTTCGCGACGATCGGGTGCTCTCGAAGAAGACCCGAATCGGCTTTGTCACCCCGGGGATTCTTCTGAGGGAACTCGACCAAATCGACGACCAAACCACCATCATTCTCGATGAGTTTCACGAGCGAAGCCTGGAGTCGGATCTGTTGCTGGCGCTTTGCCAAGACCGCGGGCACCGCTTGGTGATCATGTCGGCGACCATTGAAGCGGAGCGGTTGGCTTCCTCGCTGTCGGCGGCACACCTGGTGTCTGAGGGCCGCGCCTACCCCGTGGCTTGCCACTACGCACTCGACGGACCGACTTTCCCGACCGCCCAAGACTTGTCCAAGCGGGTCCAAGACGCCCTCGACCGGGCCCTACAAAAAGAAGGCGACATCTTGGTCTTTTTACCGGGCAAGGGCGAAATCATGGAGCTCATGCGGGCCTGGCCGTGTCCTTCGGGTTGCATCTTGCTCCCCCTTCATGGGGGGCTAAGTTTGCGCGACCAGACCCGGGTTTTCTCGTCGCACCGAGACCGCAAGATCATCTTGTCAACCAATGTCGCGGAAACCTCGGTCACCGTGCCCGGCATCCGCATCGTCATTGATTCGGGGCTTGTTCGCCAAACCCGATACCACCAAGGACGGGGTTCACTCACCCTCGGTGCCATTTCTCAGGCCAGCGCCGACCAACGGCAAGGGCGCGCCGGGCGCGTCGCCCCGGGTGAATGCCATCGCCTGTGGCGTCAAGGGGCTCGACTGAAGGCCCGCACTGAGCCCGAGATTTACCGCGAGTCCTTGATTCCGCTGGTGCTGGGCGCAGCCGCCTGGAACAAACGCTGTGACGAGCTCGCCTTTGTGGACCCGCCGAAAGGCCATGCTCTTGAAACAGCCCAAGAAGAACTCCACGCGCTTGGCGCCCTTGACGCCGAAGGGCGTATCACCCTTCGGGGGCGCACCTTGTTTCGACTTCCCCTCGACCCCTGGCTCGGACGCATTCTCGTCGAGGCCCAAGAACAAGGGGCGCTCGAGGACGCGGTCGATCTGGTGGCGGTCCTGGCCACCGGGCGCCCCCTGTTCGCCGAGGGGCGCGACGCCCCCGAACCCGACCACCCGCAGGCGGCCGGATGCGACGCGACGGCCTATATTCAAGTCCTGCGGGCCCCTCAAGAAGTTCCCCAAAACGCCCATGCGGGTGTGCTCCGCGAGGCTCGAGCCCACCAAAAACGTTTGCGTCAGGCCTTTGCCCTCGACGAGGCAACAAAACCTGGCACCATCGATCGGGAAAGACTGGCGCGGGTCGTGCTCCGAGCAGATCCTCGTTTTGCTTACGTGCTTCGGACCCGCCGCGGCCGGGCCTTTTGGGCCAATGGCGGTTCCGAGGTCGAACTGGATAAGCGCTCCGCGGTGATCGCCGTAACCCAAGATGGCATCACCCGACTCCCCACCGCCCTCGCCGTCTTGTCGCTTCACATTACCAGCTCTGGAACCAGAACCCACATCCAAGCGACCGGTGCCATCCCCATCTCGTTGTCGCTCCTTGCCAACCTCGGAATGGGCAAGGAAACGGTGCAAGGCGCTTCCGTGGTCGACGGGCGCATCCGCGCCGAGGCAGGTCAAGTTTATGCGGGGAAAACATTAAGGGTCTACGAAACCGAGCCCGAAGGGCAGGCCCTCCTCGACGCCTGCCTTCTCCTGCTTCGAGAGAATCGCCTGTTCCCGAAGGTGTGGGCCGAGGCCCAAGCGCGCCTAGAAGCGCACGGGCTTCTGTTGTCGATGGCCGGGCTCGGTCGATTCAACATCGACGAAGACACGCTTGTGGCAAGCCGAGCCCTTCCCAAGGACCTCCCCACCTGGTTTGTCAAACGCCTCCAAGCCCTCGGCCTCGAAGAAGCCTCGGACGTGGCCCTGCTCGCCCCAAAGGATCTCTTGCCCCCCGCAATCCCGTTTCACCTCGAAGACGCGTTGAACCGCAACTATCCTCGACATGTTCATGTGGGGGACGCCACCTATCGTGTCGAGTACCAACTCGAAGAGCGATGCGCCGTGCTTCACCAGATCAAAGGACAGCGCAAAACCGCACCCGCCCGGCAATACCTCCCACGTTTTTCTGGTTTTCGCCTCTTTGTTCAGGCCGGCGGTTCATTCACCGAACTGTAAACACCCTCGGCAGTATCTCTTTGGAATACCTGTGCGGCATCGATGGCGGTCAACCGAAGTGAACTCGAGACAACCCTTGCGATCATTCCAACTTAGCGTAGGTTATACTCGTGCTTCCTATCCTCGTTCCGGGCGTCAACACCCATCGAGCCCGCTCGATTTTCCCACCGGCCAGCGCCTTCCCCCACAGTTCTGGACCGGACCGAACCGTGCCGACAATCTCGCTCATTGGGACTTCATCCTCGATGAAAAAGACGTAATCAATGCCCTGAAGCTCCTCGTCGGTCGGCGTCGTGTGAGGGTGCACAACGAGCCATTCCGGGAACCACTCCCGCATTTCATCTGAGTGAGTCAGGTCCCGATAAACTTCGGACAACCCAACGTCAACAATCCAAGAAATCCCGCGAGATGGATCCTCCTTGTAGAGACGGTGCGCCTCCTCGTGAGCGCGGTCCCCCCCGGACTCACGGACCTCGAGAAACTGCACGGGCGACAGGGATCGATACCCGGCCGGAAGCTTCTCCAACGCGCGGTCCAGGGCGTCCAAGCTCTTGAGGAGCAATGCGGCCTTTTCTTGGAACGGTTCAGGAACAGATTCGACGGCCGAGTTATCCGCTCCGCCCGCCTTCACGTAGGCGTCTATCCGAGCCACAAAAAAATTGATTCTGGTCCTGAGGTTGCGGATCACCTCCTCGGGCGGCAAAGTACGGTTCGGAGGCGAGACTTTTTGCGGCTCCAAGTCCTCGGTCTCGATAAGGTCCTCGAGTCGAGCATCAGCGCGCCCAAGCTCCCACAACACCGTTTTATGTACAGCGATGTCGTCGAAAATATTGCGCTGTGATCCCGTCGGAGATTCGGTCACGAGCTTGGGGTGAAAGCCGGCAAGCCCCTGCGCCACGGCCACGAGGTTCCACCGCAGTCGGTCTCGTTTGGATAGTTCGACGGCCAGCCACTGGGTCCGGGCGTCGGATAGCCACGGCGTGTTGCCTTCACCGCTGGCCCCCGCCTCACCCGCTTGGCGGGGCGTCTTTTCGACCGTCGTGCCATCGTCTGGCGGCGGCGTGTTGGGGTCTTTTGCTGGGCCGGTGGGTCCCAGCCCCGGGGGCCCCTTCGCATCGAGCGTAGCCGCATACCGTTCGGCGGCCGGGCGATCGAAATCACCGCGAATCCCGAGCTCGACCAGGAAAAGCCAGGGTTCGCGAAACGACTCGGGGAGGGATTCGGTCAAGGACGCCACCTTTTTCCAGAGGGGGTGGTTTTGGAAGAATGCATCGAGAACGGCCGATCGGGAATTGGCGGTGTCGAGCGCGTAGACGTCCCAAAAGAGGCGGTCGCTGGGGGCGAGCACGCCCACCCGGCCGGTCACGGGCGAGTCCAGGCCAATCCACTCGGTACGAATGTAGTAAATGCGGTCATCGTCGAACGCATGGTTCGGGGCCAAAGTCGGGTCGTCGGCGATGGCGTCGGCGTAGATGGAAACCGTGCTTCTCAAGCTTTCTTCGTCGAGGAGATACGTCCCAAGCGGCTGCGCCAACGTGGCGCTCGCTTCCACCCGCCCTTCGAACCGCCACAATGGTTCTGAGGGCACGTCGGCGCCGATGAAGATGGTCTCAAGACCGACATCGGCCTCCGTCCCGAGGCTGCTGAGATAACCCAAGGCGCTGCTTCCGGCAAACGCGGTGGCCACCAGCTCTTTAGGGAGACGAAGCAAGTCGTCGATCAATTGCACGGCAGCCTGCGCCGTTCGACTCACCGACTTTCCTTTCACGAAAACGAGTCTTCCGCCCGCGTGCCCCACGGGCAAGTCCACTTCGGCGCCGGTGTGCCCTGCATCCCGAACGTGTTGGGCGAAAAAGGCATCAAGCGACCAAGAAACAGCCTGGGCATCCACCGAAAAAGCGGCAGTTGTATCGTCGTCTTGGGCACCGCTTAGGATTTGCCAGCGGGTCTTGGTTTCATAAAACATCTCCCGTTCGTCAAGACCAAGGATTCCGGCAGGAGAGGGATCGTCGAGTTTCAACTCGAGGCAGTACCGCTTTGCCTTCTTGGGGCGAAAAGGCACCGTCTGGCGGTGGGGGCGCCCATTCGAGGTCACGGTACCAGAGGCCTGATCGGGCCCCAGCGCAAAAAAAGGCGGACGATCCTTTGTACTCTCGCAGGGATAGATTCGGTAATGGTAGTGCTGAATCGCATTCACCGAACGACCATAAAAAGAAGCCAAACGTTCGGTGTGAATCACGACCCTTTGCGTTTCGGCGGAGTCCTCTTCGAGGGTGAAGGGCGAAAGCGGCCAGTGGAGTGTCAAACGAACCGGAAGTTTGTCCTGAGCCACCGAAAACCATCGAAGAAACGTATAACCCGATTCGTCGAGCGCTTTATCGGTTTCGGTGTGAACCTCGATCATGCCCGGCGGCACCTCAATGCCAAGCGTGCCGGCGAGGGTGCAGCGAAAACGCATCGACGGCGGATCACGACGAATCATGTCCGGATCGTCGGGCCAGCCTTGAAAGTCAGCAGCCCGAAAACGAAGCACGAGGGGGTTCGTCGGGTCCTGGGCCGAAAACACAAAGGGCAGGATCATCGCCTGTTCTTCGAGTTGGGCAAAACGCGCAGTGTGTTTTTCGATAGCCTCGCGTTGGACCACCGCGGGATCAAACGTTTGTTTGAGAAGTTCGAAACACGCTTCATCCGATTCTTCGCAACACACCAAGGTACCCTGCAAATCTCGCAGGGCACCTTGGGGGTACTCGTCATGGTCCAAAAAGAGCTCCGTTCGGTACATGCCGAGCTCATCTTGGATGATGGGGGATACCGACAGGTTGGCTCCGAGGACCACCTCGCCACGCGTGCCCCGCGAAAGACCGTCATCCTCCAGGCCGAGCACACCCTCAGACTGAACGCCCGCCCGAGCGACGGCCTCCGCCGCTCGGGCATCAAACGTTGACCGGATGCTGAGCTCCAAAAGCTGAACCCAGCCGGGGCGAAGGGCATCGGGCAGCCCCTGGGTGATGGAGGCGGTTTGCTCCCAGAGGGGGTGTCTTTGGACAAACGCGTGCAGAATCTGTGACCGCGTCTTGGTGCTTTCGAGCGCAAAAACCGGCCATTCGGCCCCCGGCGCGGGCGCCAAGAACCCCTGGGGGCCAAAGGGCGTGTCCCCGCCGCCGATCCATTCGGCCTGAATGTAGTAGATGGTGCTTTCATCCAGCGAAATGCCAGGTCCGCTCCGGCCGTCCGCCTCGCCTGGTGGTTGAATGCGCAGGTCTTGGCGGAGTTCGGATTCATCTCGGAGGTATTGGCCCAAAGGCTGAGCCACCACATCCTCGGCCGCCACGGTGCCTTGATACGACCAGTTTTGATCCGAAGGCGGGCCGTCTCCAATGAGGATAGTTTCGAGGCCCACGTCGGCTTCGAGGCCAAAACCCGCGAGGTAGCCCACCGCATTGCTCGCACCCACGACGCTCGCGGCGAGCCCCGCCGGAAGATGAAGCGCCTGGTCGATGTACTTCGTCGCCCACTTTGCGGCCTGGCTCACCGTCTTGCCCTTGACCACCAAAAACGGGCCGCGGGTTTCATCCACCAAGGAGGCCAGCAAGGCCTGGTCGAGCAAACGTTCACCGCTTTTAAAGTCGTTGTACACATCGATGAACCAAAGAATCGCGGTGCTAGACGACAAACGTGTCGACAAATCTTGGATGCGCTGACTGGAGTACACAAACCCGTGGTCCCGCACGAAGTCCTGAGATGCCCACCACAGACCTTGCGCCTCTTTTTGAAACCCTGCCGAAGCCCCATCCTCAGGATGGGCTTTGGCAAAGGCACGAAGCCCCAGGATCAATCCCATGGTTGCTTCCAGGTGGTAGGACCGCTCTTGGAGCGCACTGGGCACGATGTAGGGGTCGGTGAAGGTGTTCTGGAAGTAGTGTGCCCCTCGATAGGTCTTGCCTCCTTCGTCAAAACCAAGATCGCGCACATAGCGGATCACGGTGTACTGAAGACACTGCCTCAGGCGACGGACGTAGATGGAAGCTTCTTGTTCTTGTCGACCGCCCTTTTTGAGGTCGCGGTGGTCGACAGAAAGCGACAACCAACTGCAGTTGTCGATGGCGCTGTGGACGCTTGGTTCGAGATGGTATTCGCCGTTTTCGTGTTGACGAATCTCCCCCCCGGTGACGATGCGGCCGAGGTCATCGCGCAAAAGCGCCTCCTCCATCCACTGGCGTCTTTGTGATTGCCATGCTCGCTGGGCATCGGTCTGGGCCACAGGGGTGGTGGCCATCGACCGAAGCTCGGCGCGAAACTCGTCTTTGTAGCCTTGTTCGTCCCACAGGGCGTAGAAGATTCCGTCCCGCAGCGCGTCACGCCACGCCCTCAAAGCGGCACCATCCTCAAGCCCTAGGTCGTGCTGGTGCTCAATGGCATGATTGAGCACCGCCAAGACATCCAAATTGTGCTCGGTCACGACATTGTCCGCCTTTTGTGGCTGACGAAGGGCCGCCCACACCGGCTCGGCGATCTCTCGCTCTTGCCACACCGGGCTCGAGGACGGTTGGGTATAACAATCGGTTTTCGGGGTCTCGAGGCAGGTTTTGATCTTCGGCGGGGTGGAGAACGTACCGTAGCCGATGGCGTCGAGGACGCTGTAATACGACAGTCGTTCGTGGCTGTCGCTTGACACCGGAGCACCCGAAGCGGTTTTGATGCGATGAGGGGTCGCCGCGTACTTCAGCCCGGCGGCCGTTGTCCCCGCGGTCATCAGCACCACCTTTTGGCCGCCCTTCAGGGTGAGGGTACGCGCGTGGGCGCGGAGACCATGGAGTGCGCGACGATAGCAGTCTTGGATCTGCTTTTTTTCGGTGTCCGAGCGCAAGGTGGCGTACGCGTCGGAAGTGATGAAGCTTCCGAGGCCGTGGACCACCCACGCGTTGGCGCCCGTCACCAACCGGGCGTCGCGCCAAACGTCGCCGCGCGTGTTCCAGGAAAAAGGCCAACCCGCAATCTGGTCGCGGGCTTCGCCTTTTTGAGCATGGGCACAAAGAAAACGGGCCAAAGCACGGGCCGACGCCACCCGCACCGCCCCCGTCCCTCGCGAAAGCTGCGCCAAGGCGACACCCTGGGTATAGGCCCACACCCGCTCGAAGCCAGCAAGATACCAAGAGTCGCTGTGCGCGGGGGAGGCCAGCGGGGGGCGAGCCCCCTTCTCGAGCGCCTCGGTGAGGGCTTCAAAGGTGGGGTCGGGCGCGTATTCCACCTGGTAGCCCCATGGTTTGGAGCCATCCTGAGACTCTTGCATTCTAAACAGGCGGTCCCGGGCGATGAGCGCCGCCCCGTAGTTCTCGGTCGCAGTCTGAAGCGCAACCGCTTCGGCGCCGAGCTCAGTAAAAACACCGTCGAAACCGGGTGTACCGCCCTCCGAAGCGAAGGCATTCTCCGCGTGATCCGGCTCGGGCAGATGCCCCCAGTACCCTTGGTTCGAGGCGATCGATTGAGGCGCGACGACGGACTCATAAGACTGGCTCCGCGGGTTCCACCACAAGACGCGCAGCGCCTTCACGTTTTCTCGAGCCGCAAGATCTGCGCCCCACATCGCATGCCAACCGGGGCTGGCCGCTCTGGGCAGCGGATCCGATTGACCGTCTGGCAGAAAGACAAGTTCGGTGTCGGTTTTGGACCACACCCAGTAGACCTGACCCCGTTCGAGCGCACCATCCGCATCCACGCGGGTGGTTTTCGCCTGCCCATGCTCAGGAGATCCGGAATGAAACATCGAACCGCCCCAAATCTGGAGCGCTTCGGCGGAGTGCGTTTCTCGGTCGAAGTCCATCCGCGTGCTCGGAAAGACACGAAGATTCCACCCGGACGATAGCGCGACTCGGGACAAGTGAGACGTCGCGAGCTCACAGAACCCCACCTTGGACACCCAACACAGGCCGGCCATGGCCATCATACCCGTGAGCGCCCACCCTTTTGGCGCCCCCATGCCATATGTGTTTCGAACCATGTCCCCCCCGGCGGTGTCTTCACACCTTCGCGCGTGGGCCGGCATCAACGGGCGAAGAGGTGGCAATGAACTTCACCGCCCCCAAGCCCGTGCAACGACCGCGGCCAGCGGATACCATGCAATCAATGAAGACACTGTCAACGACTTTTGGCTTCTTGTCTGCCGGATGGATTGCGATTTTCCCACGCGAAAAAAACCCCACCCAAGCGGAGTTCACCGAATCCTGACCGCCCGCGCCGTGTAGCGTCAGACATTCACCCGGACCGCCCATCCAGAAGCCGGGCCCTAGCCGTCCCGAACCCACACCCCACCGCACCTCAAGGAGAATCCAGGAAGTCTTGCCCAAGGTGCCCATCGGCGCAGAATCCACGGGGAGAACCCCACGAAACGCGCTTCAAAGACTCTACCGTGAACACCCTTATGGCGATGGAGGCGTTGCCTAAAAACACAGTGCTTCACCGAATCGCGAAGGAGGTGCTAGCGTCCGTTGCCGTGCGTATGATGACGGTGGCCCCTTGGGCGGCGCTTTTCCTCTGCTCCGCTTGTTTGGACCCGGTCGAAGACAATGAGGTTGGGCTGGAACGGGTTTTCGGAGACCCCTCGGTCGATCCAATGAGTCCGCCGCACGTAGAAGACAACGATGCACTCGCTTCGCGGGTGGCCACCTTTCCCGACCGAACACCCTACCTTTTTGGATACGCCAGCGGCCGGCGACTTCGGTACTGGCGGGTCGGCGGGCCGGTCACCGACGTCATCGTCCCGTTCTACATTGTACAAGAACGCGACGGCACCCGTCAGCGTCCGATCATTGATGTCCTTCCCGGCGATACCGGGTACGGACCATGGTGGCGCGAAGTGATCATCCGGACCACCGAACAGTATGCCGGTGAGAGGATTTGGTCGCGGGCTGCCATCGATGCGGGACAGCGCCTCGGGCTCCTGGAAGCGCCGGAACCGAACACCACCGTGGTCACCGCACCGGTCGTCCGTCGAACGGTGCGGGTGCAAGTAGACGAAACGGGTCGGACGGTGGGCACATCGTGGATTTGGTACCGAAACCAACGCGTCGACTGGGTGCGTTTTGAAAGCGACATCGACGTGCCCGAAGACGTGCAAAGAATGCCCAAAGCACCGGTGTACATCTTTCAACGGATCAACCAAGCCCACCGACTGTATGAATTTCGGGTGGACGTGGATCTCAACGACGACGGTCAACTCACAGAGTCCAACAACGTCTTTGAAGCCGACATCGGTGAACCCAACTACACACCCCTTTGGTCACCGGTCTTGGTGCGCACCGTCGGAGACTACGATTCTTTCGACGGTCCGGCCGGGCCCAGCGCGGTGGAATTGACCAACAAGGCCGAGTTCATCAGCGCAACCGACGGCACGGTGATCTCCGACCGGATCATCGGCCCCCCAACGCCCAACACCAGCGTACTCGACAACTGTCCGATCCAGCGCACCCCGGGCAGCCTTTAATCGCTTCTTGGAGGGTTCCAGCGGAACCGATGGGCTCCAGGTTGGTTGTGAAATCCGTCACCATTCCGAAAGCCTTGGCTGTCAATTCAATGACGGTCTACGAAACGACCATCGGTACGATGACCGAGACCGAACCACCACTCGGTCACTTTCGTGACGAAATGGTGACGGATGTCGCAATGGCACTGTCGCATTCTGGTGCACAGCTTTTACATGTACTGGCTGGCCTCTCATTTTCGCAAGTATAGTGCACATCAGCCGGGTGCAACGAACAAACCTTGGACGCAAAAATCGAAACGATCAAGGTTAAGGGATCTTCATAAGGGACGCTTGGTGACTGCTTTACGTCTGCGTACCAAGCGAGTATGAACCCCAGCAACTTCGTATGCGTCTTAGTCCGAAGGCGCTCCTTTGTTGCCGTATGTTGTCGTTCAAAACTCAAAAGCCAATCGCCCTCGGTTTGACTTTGCAGCTGGCAGCCTGTGTTGCGCAAGGAGAGAAGCCCGACTGCAACACCATCGATGCAGGCCCCGAGTGTGCACCCGCGGACAACAATCCACCGAGCAACGACAACAAATCGCCGCTCTGTGTTTCGGACACGCAGTTTTTCGCTCAGGATATCTGGACCCCCATCCTCAGCGACTGCCGTACATGCCACAATACTGCAGGCGAAGCCCGCGCCAGTAACTTTCTTCTCAAAGGGCCGAGTGAAGCCGATTTTCTCGCGGCCAACTTTGAAGCCACAAAAAACATCGCCGCCTTTGAGCTCAGAGGACAATCGGTTTTGCTTCTGAAGCCCACCGAATCGATTGCCCACGGCGGCGGCAAACGTTTTACCGAAGACGGCGCCGAGTTTGCGAAATTCACCGAGCTGCTCGAGCGATTTTCGAACCCTGTGGTTTGCCAGGGTCCCCCCAAGACCGCCGCCATTTTGGATGAGCTCACGCTCTTTGAAGGCCCCGAGCTCCTCCGAAAGGTCAGTCTCGAACTGGTGGGAAGGCTCCCCACCGAGACCGAATACGCCATGCTCGAAGACCAAGAGGTCTCGTCGCTGGAGGCCCCGGTGAATGCCATGATGGAGGAAACCGCATTTTTGGACCGCGTCGCCGAAATCTACGGCGATCTCTTGCTGACCGACCGCTATCTCAGAAACGGAGGGGCCCTCGACCTCCTCTCGAGCGGAGACTACCCCGATCGCGACTGGTTCCTGTCGGCACGGGGCACCCGGATGCGCGAGGCCCTGATCACCAAAACCAACCGTGCGGTGGCCAAAGAACCCCTGGAGCTCATCAAGTATGTGGTCCGACGGAATCGGCCCTTTACCGAAATCCTGACCGCCAACTTCATCATGGTGAATCCGTTCTCCGCGCGTACCTGGACGGTATCCAGCGACCACGTCTACGTCGACGGGACCGACCCCGAGTCCTACGACGAAACCGACTACCGCCCATACCAACTGCGGGGCGTACCGCACGCGGGACTACTCACCTCCCATATGTTTTTAAACCGTTTCCCAACCACCGACACCAACGCCAACCGTCACCGCGCGTGGATCGTGTATAAGTTCTTCTTGGCCACCGACATCCTGGCCCTCTCGGAGCGCCCCGTTGACCCTACCGAGATTCAAACCCACAACCCGACAATGAATCACGAAGCCTGTACGGTGTGCCATTCGGTCCTCGACCCCGTCGCCGGGGCGTTTCAGAATTGGACAAGCACCGGGCGCTACCGCCCACCCGAAAACGGCTGGCGGGCTGACCTGCGGCCACCAGGGTTTGAGGGACGCTACGTCCCGGTTGATGACAATCGCCAGAGCCTCCAGTGGCTTGCCCAAGAAATCGCCGAGGACGATCGTTTCATGACCTCGGTCATCCACACCATGTACACCGCGCTCACCGGTGCGGAGCCCCTCAAAACCCCCACCGAACAGACTGACCCGGCAAAAAGGCCGGCCGCCCAGCGCGCATTCGAGACCCAAAACGAAGTGTTCCAAGGGATTCAAAAGCGCTTTGCCGAAGAGAACTACAACCTCAAAACGGTGGTTCGCATGCTCATTCAAACCCCTTATGTTCGGGCCAAAAACGCCCACATCGAGCCCACCGAAGAGCAGCCCTTAAGCGAACTTGGCGGCATCCGTCTTTTGACACCCGAACAGCTCCATCGCAAGATATCCGCCGTACTCGGCATGCCTTGGTCGCGTCCGGTCAGCGACGACGTGCGCGACATTCTGATTTCGCTCAACGAGTTTCGTGTATTCTACGGCGGGCTCGACTTTGAAACCGTGACCACCCGGCTCACGCAGCCCAACGGTTTGATGGTCAACATCATCGAGCGAATGGCCAACGAACTTTCGTGCATCGGCGTCTCCCAAGACTTCACCAAGCCCCGAGAACAACGGTTGCTGTTCCCCTACGTTGAGCCTGAGTTCCAACCCGAAACCAGCTACGGCTTTTTGGTGCCCGACGCCGTCGAAGCCATCGAAATGAACATTCGGCATCTGCATCGGCTCATCCTCGGAAGCGAGCCCGACGAAGAAGAACGAACCCGAAGTTATCGCTTATTCTACGAGACCTACAAAGAGGGCGTCGAGCTCCTGAAGGATCCTTCGGTCACAACCCTGTTGATCAGCTCCTGCCAGAGCCAAGGCGCGCGCGGCACCGACCGCCAGCTTTTACCCGGCCATCGAGACATCACCCGGGACCCCGCCTACATCATTCGGGCCTGGCGCGCGGTGATTTCCTATCTCTTGTCTGACTGGGCGTTCATTTACGGATAGGAGCACACCATGGATCGAAGAGATTTCCTCAAGGCCGCCGGATTCGCAGGCTTGAACCTGGTGGCCCCCAGACTCGGTTCGGCGGCAACCCCGCCCAGCGACGCGCCGTTTTTGATCACCGTGCACTGCTCCGGAGGCTGGGACACGACCTTGTTCTGTGATCCCAAAGGCCGAAAAAATGAGGACGACCCAGCGCCCATCAATCCCTACTTCCGCGACGACATCGAAGAGGAAGGCAATCTCCGTTTTGCGCCCATTTCCGGAAATAGAGCGTTTTTTAGAAAGTACTATCGTGAGCTGTTGGTGCTGAATGGCATCGATGTGAGCACCAACAGCCACCTCTCGGGACTGGCCTACACCTGGTGCGGGCGCCTAAGCAGCAGCTATCCTTCGCTCAGTGCACTGATGGCGGGAGGCGTGGCTCCGGAACTCCCGTTGTCGTTCATCAGCAACGGGGGCTACGACCAAACCCAAGGATTGGTCGCCCTCACCCGCTCGGGCAGCTTGAGCAAGCTTCCCAGAATCGCTTTTCCCAACCGCCCAAGCACCACCAACCCAAGCCGCCTATTTCATTCTGAAGAAACCGCCGCACGTATTCGAAAGGCCCTCGACGAACGTACGCGCATGCTGCAAAAGAGGCAGCGCCTGCCCAAGATTCGCGCCCAACTCAGCGCCCTCAGGTTGGTCAGAAGTGGCAACAACGAACTCGAAGAACTCACACGCTATCTTCCAGAGCTGGATGAGAGCGACAACATCCTGCTTCGGCAAGCCCAGTTTGCCCTCGCCGCCTTTCGCGCCGGGGTCTCCGTGAGCTGCAACATGATTCTTCACGGTTTTGATAGCCACAGCAGCCACGACCGGCGGCACCCTCCCCTCTTGACCCAACTCACCCAGGGCCTTGATTTCATCCTTGAAGAAGCGGAACGCCAACGGGTACGAGACCGCCTCATGGTCGTTGTCGGTTCAGAGTTTGGTCGAACGCCGTTTTACAACGACGGCAAAGGCAAGGATCACTGGTCCATTACCAGCATGATGATGCTCGGTCCTGGCATTCAAGGAAACCGGGTGATCGGCGGAACCAATGGCCGACTCGAACCCCATCCCCTGAACCCCAAAACCCTCGCGATAGACCCCGAGGGCGAACGCCTCAAGCCCGATGCGATCCACATGGCGCTGCGTAAGCTCCTCCGCCTCGAAAACGCCCAGGACCAATTCCCCCTAGTCGGCCCCACTTTCGAACTTTTCGCCACCGAGAGCACCTGAGCATCGGGGCGTTTCTTAAGGATGGGAGCAGGGATCGACTCGACCCCGGCGGAGTGGCTTCCATCGGGCGATCCCCGGGTTTCGAGGACTTAGGGCTTGCGACCTGACCAAAAACGGGTGGGCGGCTGGGATTGCAGCACCAAATGCGCCTAGCGCAACGCAACCCACTATGCTTATAGCCAACCACCGGCTCGGCGTTCATGAAGCCGCTTTCATGTCGGGGGGGGAAGTGCTTCGATGTCATTCAAATTTCCTAAGCTGCTGGTTGCGGCACTGGTCTTGCTCAGCGGGGCCCGTAGCCAGGCTTGGGCGAACAGTTCGTCGATCCGCATGACATTGGCACCCGGGTGGAATCTGGTCTCGGCTCCACCCGGTTCAGCGTCTGTACTCGAGGCATTCCTGACATCCCATGCGCAACAGGTTTGGCCCGTGGATGGTTTCGCAGAAGCTGAAGAAGGGTATTGGGTTTTTTCCAAGATCGGGCTGGACCTAGATTTTGAGGTCCCGTCGGCGATGACTGATGGCGGTTCTTTCTTGGTGAGGGATGAGGGCTGGCGGTTCTTGCGCGCCGAAACATTGAGCGCTGAACCGGTTGCAAATGTGGATCGTGTCTTAAGATGGGATCGCGAGACACAAACCTATGAGCGTGTTTCGAAAGCCACAGCGATCACGCCCGGCGAAGGTTACTTCGTCCAATTCCACTCTGCCAAGAAACGTACGTTTTCGGAAGAACCGCGCGCCCCCACACACCTTTCGGCAAGCGTTCATCAAAAGGCCGTTCGCCTTTGGTGGAGGGCGCCTCCTTTGTTTGCAGACGGTTCTGAGATCACCCCCGCAGTGCCAATCGCTTACCGTCTGTACCGAGATGGCGAACCTCTGGCGACGGTGAGCCAAAAGACCCACGAAGACCACGTTCCGGAACTTGGCAAGACCTATCAATACTCCGTAACCGCCATCGCCGAAGACGCCGGGACGGCCTGGGAGTCTGAACCTTCAGCGATCGTTGAGCTCCCATTGTTCCGCGTGCACAAAGCCGCTCAAGAGGGGACTTTCGAATCTCCGAGTGAAGTGGACAATGGGCATATCTCGGCCTCACTGCTGACGACCGCGCTTTCTCGGGACGGCCAAACCGTGCTTGCCCATCTTGTCTATCGCGGCGACACGAAAGCGAAACGGGCCCGTGGAGCACCCTCTATGCGAAGAGGAGCATCGATGGTGGCCAGACTTTTGAAGACGCGACAGAGGTTCGAGGGGGTTCGTCCGAAAAGACGAGTGTATCGTCGGCATACGATCGGTAGGGCGACCACCACCTCGCCTGGAGTGAAACCGGCAAGGTTTACTACCTGAAAAACCTAGAAGGGCCACCGGTCAGCGCGTTCGACCAACAACGAAGAACGCCCGCCACCGAGTCTGTGCGGTACCTCGCGAAGTACCCGCCGGACGCCAAAGGCCGATGCCGATGCGAAACGTGTTGGTGCGAGGAGTCGTACGCACTGAGTAAAGAACCGAACCCTGAAGATGATGGCAAGCCCTTCGGAGCCTACGTCGAACGTGCGGAGGAAGCGATCGTCATCGAGCCACGGCTTTGGGTCGACGATGAGAAAGTGACCATCATCGGGCGTCGAATTCGCATGTGGGACAACAAGCCTGTCCCCCACGATGCCTGGCTGGCGATGAGCATCAATCCTAAGTACAGCAACCATGTGGTGGAGGGCCTCTTGCCCACCGGAAAGATGGTGGGTTGGCGCAAGGTTTGGAAACAAGCGTACCAGCCTGAAGATGAGCGCCTTTGGCCCGAACTCGGGATCCAGTTTCAGTACCGCTACCAAGGAACATGGCACGAAGAAGACCAGATTCACTGACCCGTTGAACGGCGAAAACGCGCCAGAAGCATTTTTACACGACCGGTCCTTTGAACCATCACCAGAGTATCGTGACGCCCTGTACCTTGCAGGGTTTGAGCGGGTTTGGGCCTATACCCAGGGCATCACGCTGGCACAACTTGCGCGCCAAGAAGACCCCGCGTATCGGCACAAAGCGCAAGGCCTTGCGCGCTACCTCTGTCAACACGCCGTTCATGATGGTTCAACCGACGCGATCTTGGGTTGGCCATTTTCGTGGAACACCTTGGGCGACAACTGGAAAGACGCACGTCTTGTGACGGGGGCCAACGCGTGGGCGATTCATGGACTCGGTGTTTTCCTCGCCTCGAAGGCCTATGACACGATGCCAGAAGGCGCCGCCAAACACGCTCTTCAGGGGTGCTACCGGAACGCTTTGGAGGGATTGAAGCACCACAAACGATCGCTTGTCGTAGCGGGCCGCGATGTGGTGCTCATGACCGCAGGGTGGACAACCGAGGGCTTGGCGCTTTCGAATACACCACACCAGATAACGACAAAAGAGGGTGCGCTCCTCGCGTCCGATCCCCATGAAGCATGGGCGTACTACAGCGTTCTCGATGCCATTGGCTACGATCTTTTTGCTGAAACCCATGTTCTCTCTTGCGTACGTGACCCGCTGGGTCATGGCTGCGATCGCGGGAGAGACGTGTCTGAATGGCGGGTGCGCCCCATCACCGACGAAGCAGAATGGACGGCGCTTCGGAGACGGATTCGTGCCGAAAACGTCGTCACGGAGCACAATCTCGACGTTCTGAGTGTGCTCAATCACGCCCTGCTCCACGGCCCGAGACTCGGACTGCCAGAAGATGACCTGAACGCTATCATCATCTGGCGCAACCGTCTTAGAGACGGCATCTTCTCCGCACTCTACGACACCGAGGGGTGGAAACCGGAGTTTCGTGAAAGCCTACATGAGCTGCAGGCGATCCTTTCGGATGGCCGCCCGCTGACCCAGGCGCAGCATGATTTGCTTCTTCAACAAAGACGTTCCATGGAAACGGCGCTGGCTGAGGCGCAGCTCGGCCGCGTAGTGACCGGTGGTGTTTTGGTGGCGCAAGAAGACGGTGGCTATCATCTCTTGGCAAGCGAACACACCGCCATCGACAACTGCAGTTGGCTCTCGCTCTCGGTTGACCACCGAATCTTGTCCAGCGTTGAGAACGAATTCTCATATGTGGACCGCCTAGCGGCTTGTCTGGAATACACCACGCTGCAATTCATCAAGGATCTGCCCTTTGGCAAGCCGCTGTGTGATCCAAAGAAGGCGAGCTGCCCGCCGCTAAGGACCTACCGTGGAACGCACTACTTCCAGAATGCTTTTCGCGATCCATATATCGAACCGAGTACGCTTCAAGAATCGTCCTATCATCTCGAAGCCACGATGGGGCTCGTTTTGGGTTTGCTGCGTTTCGCGGAGGCTCATCCTGGTCACCCGAGTAGCGAACGCTTCTTGGTGGACGCACGAGGCCTCTGGTCCGAGGCCCAGAGGTTTATTCAAGCGCACAACTTTCCCTACTCTAGCCAACGCATCCAGGATCTATCCGCACTCTTGTCCTCAAGCACAGCGATGGTGTGGTTTATCGATGTCCACGATGCGCTCCATCGGTACGATTTTGACCCGGACCGGCCTCTTCGGCCGTACCATGAGGGTCTGAATACTCAGCCACTGTCGACGCTGCTTCGCAAGGCACGTGCTGACATCATCGACGCCACACCCGATGAAGGTCAATACAGCGTGGTTCAGCCACCAACCGAACGAGCCTTGGTCCTTATGGCCACGGTGAATTTGGGACGGTGGGAGGACGCAGAGCCTTGGGGGGCATCACTCTTGCCGGTGTTGGCACCTCAGGCGGATTCCGACCCGTCCTTCAACGAAGACAAACTGTATTCGCTGATCGCGCTTTTGTTTTTCTTGGAAAAGTCTTTGGAAGCCAGACCCCAAGCAGCCGCTTCTTCACCAGAATCAGAGACTGATCTTTTCACAAAGGTTTATTCAACGGTTGGGCGAGGCCTTGATGCGCTGGATGAGTCCTTTTTCGAAAACCACAAAGGCGCCCTCGGTGGACTGATTCGAACCACAAGCGCCAGCGAGAGCGGGGTCCCCTTGTCACCCGACTCAGCATCAACGGAAGAGCCCAGCAGCCGACTCGACCACAACGTACTGGCCTATTTCGTGTTCAAACATGCGATGCGGGTGCTCGGCGACCAGGTTCGCCCAGAACACCGTGCCCGGCTAGAAACACTGGAAACAAGGCTGTTTGAGCTCTGCGGCCTTGAGGCGACCCGTCCTCCGGCAACCAGGGTCCTTGAGCACGGCCCCGTTTTGACAAGCGCCAAAGAGACGTACGCCGTCTGTGCGCTCTATGCGGCTGCGGTGGGGCGCGTGGATGCCGCGATTCACCTGGTGGAGGCCACGGCCTACCTGTCCGAGCAAGAAGAACCCACCGGTACAGGGACGACCGCAGGCCACAGGCTTGGGGTGCCCTGGCTGTGGCTTGCACGCAGAGCAGTTGCCCCCCTCGATCCTCGTCAAGACGAGATCGTCCTTATGGCGTTGACCCATGGGCCTACCCCAAAAGGTCTGGGAGCCCATGCGGGCCTGTTGCTGGTCGATCAGCCGGGCGGCGTGTTTGGCGTTCCCGGCGCATCGCTCACGGCCCAAGCAGGCATCGCCCAAGACGCGTTTGTGCGCGACGCTTCGACCCTCGATCGTGCGACGCAGGGCTTGGCGGGTCGGTACCTTGACGTCATCTCTACGATCTTGGCCTCTGACTTTCAGCCCGCTCGCTTTGATGCCCAACTCGGTGAGCTTGCCCACATTCGGAAGGTCCATGACGTGGTGGTTGGCCATCAGCGTTCCCCGCTTTCGTCTGCGGACTGGATTCGTTTGGTCGAGGCCGAACTTCGGGACCGCCTTTGCAATCCCGCATTCCTCGCCCACCAGGGAGAGATCGGCTTCGAAGCGTACATGGGGATGAAATGCCAGGAGGTCCAAGTGGCGCTCCAACACCTGTTGACCAAGCGCGGTAGCATCGTTGGGCAATCATCCTGGGTCACCACCATGGACTTGGCGACCGACCCGGCACGCGTCGACCGCGACGTATCCGCCATTTTCCTCGCCCACGCCCAACACGGGGGAGACCAGCTGGTGTTGGGGCACACCGGGTCGCGACCTTTCGCGAATACGTCTACGGGGCTGGATGGGTACCGTGGCTTGGGCCCCGATAACATCTCACCCGAGCCGACCCTCGACGAAATTCGCCACGTCCAACGGAGGCGTAAAGAAGAAGCCGTAAGCCGCGCCTTGTCTAGCGTCTTACCCGCTTCTTCGGCGTCCGCCGCGGTTGTCTACGCCCAAGAAGGCCTTGATGCCATCGAGGCCTTCAATCCGTCGGCTCCCGTCTACTGGTCGCAGCCAGCGGTTGAGCTCAGGGCCGTCCTCTCTTCGCCCCTGAGGAAAGATGTTCAGTTCACCCTCCACGGCAAAGAGACGGCTGAGCCCTGGTTTCCGCTGGAACCGGCGGCGGCGGCCAACGTTCGGTTCCTCCGCCGCGAAATCAACCAGCGCGCCAATGGCCGATTGGTAGACTTTCTGCACTTGGCCAAGGTACCGCCCAACCAATGGTTGGGTTGGTATACGAAGATCCATCGTGTACTCCGAACCGGCTCCCTTTCCGAGTCCGATAAAAGGGCCCTCACGGATGGATTTCAGCTGGACACCGAAGAGCGTACGCGTTGGGACGAAGCGCTCCAGGTGCACCCGAACCCTCTCGCGCCGATCATTGCGTCGTCCAGCAAGGGCCGGATGCGGTCTTGGGATGCGCCAGCACCTTCTGTTGACAACATCGTCTTGGCCCTTTTGGGCCTTGGCGATGAACTTCGATCCGGTCGTCTGGGTGCTCAAGACGGCCTTGTCGAGTTCGGAGGCAGACTTTTGCTCGTGCGGGGAAAATTGATTTCCAAGTTTGGCAAGCACCTGCAACAATCTTTGGACGATCTGGGGCACCTATCGCCGGTGAGCGCAGTGCCCATCGCGGCCGGCTTCTCAACCGCCGCGTATTTCGGAGGGCAAGCAGTCGACTCGGGCCTCGAAAGCATCGTGGTCAGCGCAGCCCATCCCGATGAGGTGTATTGGGAGGAACAGGGTGTGGTTCGGGCCGAGGACGTGGTCAGTCAGCCTACGGGCGCTTATTTTCGGAACGAAGACGAAATTCGGATGGGGGTGCCGATCTATGCAAACAAACCCAACCCCGAGAATCCTCTGTCGAATGAGCCTTTCAGATTTCAAAAGGATCGAATCTACCGCGTCAAGATGACGTGGCTGGGCATCGAGTCCCCACTCGGAAATGTGGGCCTTCTTACGCCGGCCAAGGATGCGCTATGGCCGGTGTTTCGATTGAAGACGGAGCGCCCTTCTTCTGAGGTCATCCAGGCGTTTGTACGAGATCACAAGCTGTGGCGTTTGCTCGCGCCCAAGGCTGACGGCTTCTCGGAGCCGATGCGCGATGGGTGGCTCTATCTGCTCGAGCTTGTCATCCGAGGCGAGTTTGGCTGGCAAGCGGCTGAGAGGTACGGCCTTTGGGGCGACCGCGGCCGAGGTTTGTACGAGATTCGAAGGCACACAGCCTTCGTTCCTCACACGGATTTTCCGAGCCAAGGAGAAGCAAACAGAAGCACTCCAAAGAACGAGGCCAAACCGGACTCCGAAGACGGACCACTTCTTCCCAAAACCTTGGCTGAGGTCCCGATGGAAGGCACACCCGATCCCGTGAACCCCACCATGGACTTGGGCGGAGCATACGGAGGGTGGCAAGAGCTGACACTGAAGGAGCTTGAACGTGTTGTAGGGCTCGCCTATTTGCCCTCGGGACTCTCGCCAGATAACCCAGGTCGAGAACAGGTCTTTCGCGAGAAGATTCACCGGGTGTGGAATGCGGTCTATGGGCTGTCTTCCAAGTGGGACGTTCATGGGAACGCGAAAAATGGTGCAGCTTTCAGCAATGTGCTTGCAGATGAAGACTTCGGCGCATCTCTTTTTTTGACCCACGAGGACAAGTTGGCGGACGGAGAAACGTCGCGAGAAACCATCGAAAACAAGCTGAAGTACCCACCCTCTTTGGCACGTGCAATCGTGACAGGAACAAAGCTTGAGCCGCACGTTTGGGTCCAGTACCGCAACGACTGGGATGTGCCCGTCATTCCTGTTTCCCACTATGGGCAGGACCGGGTGTCGGAACGCCTTGAGCGCTTTTTTAAGACCGAAACCGAACTCGAACGAGAGTACGGCCGAGACCTTGATTCCGTGCCCCAGAAAATCCAAGATGACAGTCTGGAGTCCTTTGGCGCCCTGGTGAAGCACGCCCTATTTGTGCCCATGGGGCGAGTAGGCCAGGAGCCCTATTTTCAGCCTTTTGTCCAACCCGTGAACCAGGCCCCGGACGCCAAGCATCGATGGAAAGCGTCTCGGGTCAATGTAGCCACCATCCCCGAATTACCCACGGATGCGATCCGGGATGGTCAATACCTCGACCTCACATGGTATCTGGACCACCTTACGGCGCCCAGCTCTGACTGGAAATGGCTCATGGTTCGGAATTCGGACCGTGCCCTTAAGACCCCGACGCAAGTTTTTCAGGATCGCGTGGAAGATGGCCACAAGAGCATATTTTTTGGGAGTTTTGTGGGTCGAGGGCGCGTGGCGCTTTACCAGTTCACGCTGTTGTCCGAGCCCGCGCTCACGTATACGCACAACATCCAAGAGCTTGCGCCCGTACCGGTGGCCGAGATTCCGGTCGATGCCGCAACCATCCGCGCGCTTCAGGGCACCGCGTTTCGAATCAACTATGCAAAACCAGAGACGGCTATGCAACGCGAGCTTTTTGATGGATTGCCGGTGGAATCCAGCGGATTTCTGTCTGATCGGGTCTATGAAGCGCTCGTATCCAAGCTCTGGACATGGGTTGACGAAGGCCTGATCAGCGCCGACGGCAAGCTCCTTCGGATGCAGAACATTCCGGGCTGGGGACCCGGTAACATTTTTCGTGAAGCTTTTGGCGAAGCATTGATTCTAGAAGACATCACTCACCCCAATGGTTTGGCAACCATGCGCCTCCAAAAAAATGCCGGGGGTACGCCCGAAGTCCGAATGTTTCCGGTCACCGGGCATTCGTTTCACTCGGCCAACATCGTGGATGCCGAGGAGACGCTCAATGAAAAAAAGGAAATGGAAAGAGTGCTGGCAGAAGGTCGAGTTTTCACGAGTAAGTACAGCCATGCGCTTTTTTCCCATGTTCCGCCCCCAACCTTTGCCTCCCTGCTCGAGCGGTTTGGAGGTGGGTTCGATGCGACGACCCCGAAGGTCCAGAATGGCTTCGCCGAGACCTTTGGCACCGGATGGTACGTGGACCTCGTTGTCGGGGGAGTCGATGGGTGGAAGCCCGAGCTTCGATATCACGTGCGCTCCGTACACGAACAAGACTGGCGGCGTGAGGTCATCGATCCGGTGGACGCGCACGTTCCGGAGGAAGCGATCTTGCCTGATGGAACCATCGATCTTGCCGGCTGGATGGCGCACCGAAAATCCGGCGAGTCTTTGTTCGCGCACATAGGTCGGCACAGCAAGAATTTTCGGATTGAGCTCGTTCGTCTACAAAATGCCCAGCCAGAGTCGCTGGTGGGAGCGGTCGAGATAGCCCACTACCACCACCGAAAGCTTCCACTCGATTTCCCAAAGGTGGACGTCGCCGACCTGATGCGCGATAAAGACCTCCGGCCAGGCGACCCGAGTTGGGGCCTCCCAAGACTTCCAAAGGTGTCCCACGTGGCCCCGCTTCTCGAGGTCCAGGATGCTTTTGGGCTTGCACTCAAGGCCCCCATAGACGGTGAGCTCCTGTTGGTGTGCGGTGATGAAAACGCGGTCGCAAGTCTGGATCTGCTTAAACCCGACACGCTCAAGCAGATTTTCTTGGGCAGGTATGGTGTGCGGACGTTTGTCACCGCCACCGCACCATACGCACTTCATCAGCACCACTTCGGCGTTCGAGACCACAATGACATCCGCGGGTTCTGTCGGTTGGTAGCCATTCATGAAACGTATCTTTTTTGGCTTCTTGGTGAAGTGTGGAACATGGAGCCTCCTTCGAAGTTTCTCAAGGCACTTGAGGGTCTGCGGGTTCCGGAGCTGCACATACCTGATAATTTTTTGGACAGATTTCGTTCGTTTAGGGCTCAAAAAAACGTCCAGGTTCCAAAAGAGCTCACATCCGGCTTCGACGCGATTGCGACTTGGATCTTTACGAAGAAGACTTCAAAAATTGAGGCCAGTGATGACCACACCTTGACCCATCGGCCATCAGGTTCGTTCCCACTTGAAGTGTCTAAGGCCAGCACCCAATCCCGCGATCTTGGTTTTCGCGTTGTTCTCAAGGCCGATGGAGAACTGGTGGTCGACATTGATCCGCGCCGTCTTCAAGAGGCGATGCAAGAGGTTTTTGACCTGAAAGTTGTTCCGGGTCGTTTGGAGCAGATTGAGCTCGATTTCCTGATCTCCATCTACAACAATGACGCTCAGAGCCCCCACCGGATGGTCCTCCATGCCCGGCAGCGACTCGATCTGGTCAAGGGGGCACTGTCTGGTAGCACGTGGAGCCTCGTTCCGGAGAAGGCCATTGTGCACTCCGTGGCCGATGGGCGCCTGGAAACCCCGGAGGTCGTCCAGAATCGGCATGAAGATGGCGTCCGCGTTTTCCTGCGGGGCCGAAGCGCCCACCTCGCCGACAAACTTCGCGAAACCGACCACTCAGCGACGATCGTCGTCCTTCATCCGTTCGACGTTGTGGCGGGGGCCTTTCGTTCGCCTGTCATTCCATTGCTTTTGGAAACCGACGCGAAAGACTGACCTGGTCGCAATAGATGAACCTGCAATGGCCCCGGGTCAGGTAGGTTTTCGGGAGACTGGCTTCCACGGCCGAAAGGCCACGGATTGCGATCAGCATGCGCGATGGATAGGCCAAATGGGTCATGACGAAACCACGCGCACAGGCAGCCGACCCGGTCGCAAGAGAAGTGAGCCCTGGGATTAGGCCGCATCGACCGCAGCCACAAAGCAGCTGATCACCTGGGCCTCCACGGCGGCCCGCGCCTGATGGATGGCTTGGCAGATAAGCACTTCGCTCGACCGGCCATGGGCCGCAATCACAATGTGGTCGAGGCCGAGAAGCAGCGCCCCCCCTACGGCTTCCGCGCCCCTCTGTCCGCTGTGCCGAAGAACGGCCTCGAGGGTTTTGATGAAGATGTTCCCCGTGAAGCCATCGGTCACCACCACGTCCGCCGCACCCGCAAGAACATCCTTGGGCTCAACATTGCCGACAAAGTGAAGATCGGTCGCGTCTAAACGTTTTGCGCTTTGACGAACCAGCTGATTGCCCTTGCCCGATTCCTCTCCGTTCGACAAAAGCGCGACCCGCGGGCGGTCTAGGCCCAGTGCTTTTTGGCAATAAACCGAGCCCATGCTCGCAAACTGCACCAAAAACTCGGGACGGCAGTCCGCGTTAGCCCCCACATCCAATATCAAAAAATGCCCAGCTGGCCAGGGGATAAGGGGGGCAACGGCTGGACGAATGACGCCTTGTAGGCGGCCGAGACTTCCGCCCAACGTGGCAAGCGCAAGGAGACCCCCGGTATTACCCGCAGACACAAAGGCGTCTACCTGGCCTTCTTTGAGAAGTCGCAGTCCAACGTGCACAGAGGTATCAGGGACCCGTTTGAGTACGTCGCTTGGTAGCTCGGTCATGCCCATCACCGAGTCTGCGTGAACCACGTGAAGATTAGACGGTGGCCTCGACATGCGCGCGAAGACAGCTTGAATCTTCTGGCGATCTCCGACCAGCACGATGCGATCGTTGGGCCACCGTTCACACGCCAGCGCCGCTCCCTGAACTTCAGGCTCCGGATGCTTGTCGCTCCCCATGGCATCGACCGCAATACGCAAGCGTGTGCCTTCCCTCACCGACCGTTCGCCCCTCAAAGAACAAGGCTAGCTTGAAACCATGGTTTGCACCATCCGGACCGGGCAAAGCGCGCATCCGGAGCCCATAGCCCTTTAGTCTTCAGACATGGACAAGGGGCACGTGTACGCCCATGTGCGCCAACCTTGGACACGTGTAAACAGCCGCAATCACTTCGTCGACATCAGCCGGATCTGGAAGCGGGCGGTTCAGTCAACGCCTGACGACATCAATTTTGTCGCCATTTTTGCGCTGCTAACGAAACCGATTCCTGCGATCACTTCGGTGGGGTCGTTCGGGGCTCCGAACCGTTCGGCAGAACATGAACTTGGAGCCCATCAACAATGCGGAAAGCCTCGTCATGGATCGAATCCGTCCGGGCGCCAAACGGCCCCAGGTGCGCTCGACACGCCCTTACGTAAGCCGGACGAAACAGCTATCCCCCATACCTCACGTTGTCAATTTCCACTTACATATCAACCCCGCAACCACGCACCCGGTCTCGCATGAAACCACACACCAAAATCTTCAAACGGCAGTCACGAACACCATTCGGCTTGCCTCGTTCGCCGGCCTCGACATCTGGCCGGAGGTTGTGGACGCAGGCATCGACTCAATAGAAACCGTTGGGCTGTGGCATGAGATGTGCCGGGACGGCTATCGAAGAGCACCAATAGACCCCTCGGCCAAGCCCACGCGCGACGTCTGAATCGTTCGGATGGGGCGAATGCGCGAAGGCAGGCTTGGCGGCGGTTTCACCGTTCGAGACCGTCCACACGTGGGTGTCGGCCCCCACCCAGTTCGCCGGCAGCGTGCCCCACGTGAACGGCAACGCCACCAAGTTCCAGCCGGGCGCAAGCGAGAGCCTCAGAACCTGGCCTCCGGCAGATCCTCTCGTTGCGCCGGGCGCCAAAAATGAAACAGCCAAAGCAGCCACGGTGGCCATCCAACCGAACTGAAACCGCACAACACCCTCCCCTGGCGACGACTCCGCCCTTGCGTCGAAAACGGACAAACCCCTCTTGGCTTCGCCCGGTGACAAACCACAATGGGGCACCAGAAAAAAGTCAATAGTTGTTGACACTCAGTCTGTAAAAACCCCTAAACGACGCGGTTTGTCAAAGCGTATCCGGGGCGGGGCCAGATCAGGGTGCCCCTCCGAACTGGGGAAGAACGACGCCATCTGGTGCGTGGTTTTACCCTCCCCGATGGTCCGATGGCCTTGCTCGCCCCCAAAGACCCGATGCGCCTTTTGGTCTCGTTTCATCCTCACCGCCTTGGTGATTGCGGCGGAGCACCCATGACGCCTTCATGACCGGCTTGTGACCATTCTGAATAGTCACGACTTGACTTCGCCTGAGCCGCGCAACAGGCGCGTACCCGAAGATGACCTATTCTTCAAGTCGAGCGCGAAACCGGACAATCGCCTCTTTGGAATGGAGCAACAAACGCATGACACCATGTTCCGGATGCTGAAGAAAAAAGCAGGGCCGCCCCTCGAACCACTCGAGAAGCCGTACACGGAACCCACCGGGAGACGCCACTTCAGCGATGGGCCGACTGAATTCTGCCACAATCTTGTGATTCCTTATTCCATAGATGAGAAGCCGCTGATCGGTCACCAGCAAAAATCGAGCTAACGTTCTCAGCTCGTGGCGCCCGAACCAAACGACCTCACACCCCAAGACAGTCTCACTTGGCAAAAGGTCCTTCGCCACACCGGGACCGTGACGGAGGAACCATTCCATCACCCAAGGCGTCCACATTCGTTCGAGGAGGTGACGGCGTATGGGCATCGTCACCATAAACAAGAATAGGACCATGAGGAGTGCACATCCAATCCACCAATACGATTTTGGAACCAAGCCGGGCACCAACAAGACCACACCGGCAAACAGAACCATAAAACTCATCGACAACAGGATTTGCACTCCGATTTTGGCCCGATGAGGCTGCCCCATGACTTTGCGAAGGCGAGGAGAAACACAGGCTGCCCAACTGAGGTCCTTCGCTTTGGACGCAGCCATCGCACTCTCGCGGTGCACAACAAAAGCGCCCACGAGGGCAATCAGAAGCATCACCATGGGCCCATATCCACCTATGAACGCAAAACTCCGAGAGATCTCGAAACGCAGTTGGAGCTCTTCTAGGATCTCGGTTAAGCCCATAGAACCCCACGTCGACATCTGACCACCGTCCCAAGAAAAAATGCGCATCGAGTCCTGGTCGGTGACCAGCACCTGGTCCGGCTTCACCAATACACCCGCGGGTTCAAATCCAGATCCGAATTCGAATTGATCGACCCGGCCCTCGTTCCGCAGCCAAGCAATTTTCCCGCACGGGCGAGACTTACACCTATCTACGACAACCACCGATCCCCCGGGACCAACTCCAAGAATCGACGAACCCATCAGGTTCGGTGCTCGATGAAACGTCGATAGAATCTCTGCCGTCGATGACGTGAGAACAGTTCGCCCTAGGCCGAAGTCGGCGACCAAAACCCGCCCTCCTGGCTGTAGGCGGATGTCTATTGGGCGCGAAAACGCACCACTCGTAGAGGTACGAACGCCGTCCCCGGTCATGCTTCGCGCTTCCACTTGTTTGAAACCGGGGTTCGCCACGTATATCTTGTCGAGGGCCTCGTCGTAATCAAATGAGAAGTGCCGTCCAACCCCGGGCACAGAAACCGTTCTCTCAAGCGTTTGGTCGTGGCTGAAAAAACGGACCTCCTTCTTCTCTCCATCTCCTACCAAAACTCGACCATCATCGAGGACCACAAAATCGGACACGTGCGACGAGAATCCAAACCGAGTATCTGGGACAATCGCAATCACATCGCCCTGTGCGCTGAGCTCGATAAAACTGCGATCAGCGAGCAACCAGACCTGTCCATCAGGTCCTTGGCGCAAAATCGAGGGAGCCATCACCTCGGGCCCCCGCCCGAGCGCCGAACAGAAGAAAGCGCCGAGTGCACCAACAAAAATCAGTAACCATCCTTTGGACCATGTGACCACGCGAAAACCTCCCTTTGAGAGCACCCGGTCCGAGCGCTCTAACCTGGCGTGCTGTCGAATACCTCACACGTACGAACAAGCTTTCGAGGTGGGCCGATCAAATTCTTACGTTCACGCCTGTATCTACCAACTTAAGCACGGACAGCCACACGTCAATACAAGCTGCCACCAAGCGGATGAGCCCAACATGTGGCGTTCCGGCACCAATCCCGCGGGCGCCCAAGTTTCCCCTACATCAAGCGCCCCCAAGGCCCAGTCACCGCGGCTCGAGGCGTGTGCACACACATCGAGCGTCCGCCGAATGTCCGGAACGTTCGGAATTCGTTCGGTCTCGGTGATCATGAGGTGCGTGCGCTCAATCATCATTGCACTGTAGGCGGTGGCATGGAACTTGATTAATTCTCCTCGAGGCCGGCGGGCTGATCCCAATCAAAGGCAGGTAGGCAAAATGAAAAGGCTGGCAACGCAACAGAGATTCTTGAAGGAATTCAAGTCGAACGGCGGTGTATAGCCTCAAGGCAGAGATAAAGAAGGATGGCTCATACCGATACAAAAGTCCGGATACTGCTTGTTTTAAGGCGGCCCATGACCAAGCAACAGAGTACACGCGCAAACGATTCGGCAAAAAGGCTCCCCGCTTACATGGTCCCGAGCAAGCCATTCAGGTCGCGTATGCTGAAGACAAAAAAGGCCGGGTGGCGGTAGACAAACAACAGGCAAAAAGAGCTCGCGCCTACATCGACAAGGCCCTCGACAAGGGGCTTCCGGTGATGGTTGGCGTCTCCTACGCAGACAAACAATACAACCGCGACAAACTGACCGATCACTTTGTAACCATTCACGGACGCGGCTACGACAAAAAGGGTCGACTCTACTACGAGTTTAAGGATCCGGGTGCAGGTGGGCGAAAGTTTCGGGCGTATGTGGACAAAGATACCGGAAAGCTCTTTAAGGAAGAACGAGGGCGAAAAAAATATGTTGAAAATGCCGAATACCAAATCACGCAGATTCGAACCTATAAAGATGTGGACTAAAATGTATCCAATCGACAGGCGCATATTTTTCAGTGGTTTGGCAGCGCTCCTCTATGTATCTCAAACGACCAGCCCAGCAAACGCGCAAGACCCGATGGACGCCTACCTAGAACACGCCCAAGCCGGCGATCAAGCATACGCAAGGCGACGGTATCGACGGGCAGCCGAGCACTACCACGCCGCCCTTCGCACGAAGGTTCCCATCGAAGTCAGCGAGTTTTTCCATCGCGTGGCTGCGATCTTGCTTTTTAGACAAGATCGCGGAGCGTGGACGCCTTCTGGCCTGGTCCCAGGGGTGCGCAAAGTCGTCGAAGAATCGCTAGCGGCAACAGTCGCCAGCGTTCAGGGGCAATACCCGAGGGCCATTCTGCACATCGATAAGGCCTTGGAACATGGACACCAAGAGCTCAGGGCTGAGGGAATCAACGACCCCAAGGGAAAAGATGCGGCGCTTCGCATGAACCTAAGCCTATTGGCTTTTTTGCACTACGCTCTCGGCAACAACCAAAAGGCCGATGGTCTCTACACGCGAGCCGCGCGGGCGATGCAAAAGCCGATCAGACCCCAGCCCTTCGACCAATTCTTGGAACTTGCCATGCAGGGACGCCGGCGGGCGTTGCAAGACGATCGGAAGACAGCCGAAAAGCTATACAAGAGGGCGATCAAACGGATACCGAAGTTTCCCGTAGTACACTGCAATCTCAACACCGTACTCAACTGGTACATCGAAGTCGCGCGTACCAACAAAGATCGAGGACTTGTCCGCAGGCTAAAGAAAAAGAAAAAGCGGCAATTCTCGTCCGCGAAATGTGGTCAAATCAAGAAACGTAGTCCGTAGTCAAGGCGCATAGAAGTCGTCGAGTGGCGAACCGATCTACTTTGACGTCAGTTTGCGAGCTCAACGGCAGACAGGGTACGACTTCGAGGCTTCGTCACGGGTAAGCAAGGACGGAACAGAATTTGCACCGCGATAGAAATCACGCCAAACTGCGCCTTCAGCAAACGTTTGGCTTCTCTTACTTGACTTCCTCTTTTCAGAATTCCGTTTTTCCAGTTTCTTCTTCATCAGGCTCTTCTTTTTGGTTTCTTCTTCGCTAGACTTTTCTTTGTTGGCCCACTTTTCGTCAAGCTCTTCTTGGTGGGCTTCTTTTTCGTCAAGCTCTTCTTTGTGGGCTTCTTTTTCGTCAAGCTCTTCTTGGTGGGCTTCTTTTTCGTCAAGCTCTTCTTGGTGGGCTTCTTTTTCGTCAAGCTCTTCTTTGTGGGCTTCTTTTTCGTCAGGCTCTTCTTTGTTGATTTCTTTTTCGTCAGGCTCTTCTTTGTTGATTTCTTTTTCGTCAGGCTCCTTTTTGCTACCTTCTTTTCGACCCTACTTGCGATGCTCAAGGCGTAGCTTTCCCCAATCCAGTTTTGTGTCTGTTTTGGCGGGGCCGACCTTGCGCCAAGCCGAATTGTAGTCCAACCGCCGGCGCCGACTTCGACGCCATCGAAACCGGCTGCGCTCGCGGCGGACTCGCGAAGCTTAAGACGCACGACCACGCCCCCGTCTTTTTGCTGCACAAAAAGGAAAGACTTGCCCTTTACTTTGAACGAGGCCTGCTCGATGGGCGTGTTCTTGCAAGCGACGGTCTCGGTCACGTCATCCAAGCTCTTTGCCCACTTTGTAAACTGTTCTGGTTTCGCCACGGTCACGCGCCCTCCTCTTCGAGGCCATCCTCCTTTTTGTGGCCTCAGCGATATGACCCAGGAACACACAGCTCAACCCCAATTGGGCGGGTCATCGCATCGGCTTCGTGCGAGAGAGATTCACTCTCGCATGAGGGTTGGCCACGACTCTTGATTGAACACCTTTCGTAGCATAGCGCCGAGTCTTTGTCTCGCCACCATCGATGTGAAACGGGCGGTGGCGAGCATCGGTTCCTTTTCAGTACGAAGTGATGCGACCTCAGCGACTGGAAAGTTACTTCTTCAGCTTTGTCATGAGCCGGCCGATGAGTCCCTGCTTGTTTTGATCGTCTGCTTGTCGAGCAGGAGAGCCGGGGCCGAATACATCTAGGCTGAGGCCGAGTCTTTGCACCATCCTGGCACAAGCCTGGCACGGATCAAGTGGAGCACCTTGATCAAAGTATGGGCTGCCATAGCTGGCCAAAGATATGGAGCCGTTGCCAAGAAAACGGCTTAGTTGCTCGACAGCTTGGTTCGATTCCACGCCCTCGGCCTCCACTGCTTCTATCGCTTGTGAGAGGACTGAAGGGGAAGCGCAGTATTCTGCATTCCAGTGTGTAAATCCGTCTAGGTCTCGAACCAGGGCGTCGAGCCAGTTGCGATACCAGGCATCAAAAGTCTTGGCTACCCGTCGAGCGGCGCCATCGGAACCAGAAGCGTCAACCCAGACTTCTCCCTGGCGTTCGCCCGCGACAACAAGGAGCCACATCACGCCACATCCTGCGTGGGCGAGCGCAAGAACGCCAGCCGGTTTTGTAGTGGGCGAAGAAAATGACGATAGTCCCCCGGAAGCCGCCCAACCCTGGACTCCAGACCCTCGATCGCAACTTTGCTGACGGGGGTACCTAGAACCCCATCATGACCTTTCCAACCAGACCACGCGACCAGACTTCGCTGGTGATCGTGCGCGCCTTGGGCCGCGCCAGCGAGTGTGGATTCTATCGCAGGTCTTGACAGCGGAGCTTCAGTGGAGGTGGGAACCAGCACGGCGAAATCCCGAATGAACGCGCCGGTGGGCTTGCTGGTCGGTGGGATCGACTCAAACAAATCCTGGGATGCGGCCCAGTCAGAACCATTGACCTTGACCTCCAAGACCCGCTGGTCTTTTGAGTCGTAGGCAAAAACGCTAAGAATGGTTGCTCGATCGGAAGGAAGGACAGGGAGGGTTCCAGATGCCGCGACCTTCGACACCAACCAAGGTGTAGCACCGAGGCGATTGCGGACCGCGCGTGTCTCCTGCCCTACATCGAGCACAGGCTGATTTTCTCGGGTCATGATGCGGTCCAGACCATCGACGGTCAGCTTGAAGCGCTGCCCGTGAATCACAACCTCGAAGCTTTCCGCTGATTCGGGTGTTTTGTCAGCAAGCGCCACCTCGAGAACGGGGCCGCACACACAGGCCCAATTGCATCCGCCGGAGATGATGGCCTCCTCCGCCGTCGCCCCATAGCCGCTCATGCTGGCAAAGACAGGTGCTTCGCCAAGCTGTCCCACCCGAAATGTGAAAGAACAGACTTGCAGCCTGCTGGACACCGAAAGACTGAAGGCCGTTGACGGAGCAAGCGATCTTCAGACCAGCCACCCCCAGCTCAACCTCGTTCTGAGTCATGGTGGCTTTGTCAAAATGACGTGCGATCGTCTCTGTCAGGATCTTGGTGTGCTCGGCTGTCATGGTGATCCGTTAGCATTTCCGTACCCTAAAAAATACTGACCGGTCGCTACAAGCTTGCTGGGTCATCTGCCTTCCAGGAAAAGCAGCACTTGACCTTCAGAACCCTATCGGGAATGAGAGGGTTCTGAAGCGGTTTTTAGGAGAGCACATGGATTTGCTTCATTTGATTCTACGAGGGGTAAGCTACGTGATCATCGCTGACGTGATCTTGAGCTGGGTCTCGCCCAGAACGGATCAGTTTCCGCGAAACATCACGTCCACCCTCACTGAGCCGCTCTACAAGCCGATTCGAGCCATTCTCAATCCCAGAGGAACCGGCGGTCTCGATTTTGCGCCCCTTGTGGTCCTCATTTGCCTGCAAGGTATTGGGGCTTTGGTGAGTCGGGCCTTTTCTTCGGGTCTTTAACAGATTGGTAATATCCTTCACCAATATGCAACCAAAGAGCTGGTTGAGAGAAAAACCGTGAAGCTGCTCAAGGAGCTAAGATCAGCCTAACTTGGGACCTCTTTCCCGAGGGCTGCCAGCACTTGGTCCGCCGCCAGCATCGCTCTATCTACGTCGATCCCTTTGCGGACCTCAAAAGGCATCGATCTCCAGAGCCGATGCAGCGTCCGACCTTTGGCTTTACCCTTCGCTCTTTGCCGGAGTTCCCACACGTAAGTCCAAAGCGAAACTTCAGTGCGAACATCCTCGTGCTTGACGATGTCCTTCAGCGAACGTTCATCGACCGCGAGACCGCGGTCTCGGCAGAGCCTCCGTATCGCATCCATTTTCACGCGCCGGAGCGCAATCCCAGCGGTCGGTGTCCGACTGCCGGTGCGGACATCTGCATCGAGCGTGGCTCCAGCCCATTCCAAGGTGTCGATTCGAAACGATACCTGAAAAAACGACCACACCAGGTTTGAAAAAGCATCACGCTCGGATTCAACGGGTTGGAGTGAGCCCGGGATACGGTCCCAGTGCGCGTCAAGCCAATCACGACATCCGGTCCTCGTAAGCAGACGCTCTGCGGTTTCCTTGTTGAGCAACTCCGGCTCTTCCTTGGCCATCGTCCCCAGCTCGAGGACAAATGCATAGGCCGAATCCCTGAGCCTGAGCAAAGCCGCAATTTCCTCTCGCTTCATGGCGCCACACCTACGGACAACATCCTCTTTATACCTGCCGGGGGGACGAAGGCCAGAATCGGTCGAACGCATCAGATCCGCGAGTCTCATCAGACCGTTGAAACCCTAATCTGGATTCTCGGCGCCCGCTGATGGGCATAAAATCGACCGCCCCACGCGGATACCTTGACACCGCAAGATAAACGTCATTTGCCTGTCGGCACGATGACCGGTCTCTTCACGAAACGTGTACCGAACCGAAAGGGCACGCTTGGCGGAATTCTCATCGCCAGCACCATTCTCGCGTCGGCGTGTGGCCAACCCAAAAGCCCGCAGCCAGGAGAAACATTTGAAGGACAAGGTTTCTTGGGACTCGGCCCTGGGTGGTCGCTGTTTTACGGCGATGAGAAGGACCTCTTCACCCTTGTGCCCAGCCCACGATGGACCGCGTGGGAAATAGACCACACCCTCGACGAATCACAAACACGCCCCCGATACCGGCGATCAACAACCATCCTCGAAGGCCGAGCCTACTGGGTCTACGTGTGGCCGCAAGAAACCCCCGAAAGCGCCACCGACGTCTTCCCGCCCGTGCCCACAGCTTTGTCCAAAAGAGGTGGGTCCGAATCATCGGGCGCGGCGGAGTTTGTTCGCGTCACGCAGCAAACGCCAGCGGCTTTTTTCGCGCCCGCCAAGATCTACACGTGGGACCACGCCAACCAGCGACCGGCGAGGATTTCGAACGGGGCATCACTACAGGCAGGCCAGATATACTGGCTTGAGCGCGAAAATGAAGCGGGACAGGGGGACACCCTCGTGCCTCATAAAAATGACCAGCCTACCCAGGGCACCGAACGCCAGCGCCCCGACCCTCTGGTCGGCGGTCCCCCTGAAAAAGAAGCCGCCCCCCGGGTCGGAGCCGGCGGTGAAGAAACCTCCCCGACCACGGGACTTCCTCCGGTACTGCTTGTGGTCCGTCCCCTCTCTGAAGTCATCACCACCCAGACCGCAAGCGTCACCCTCGATGGGGCCGTCTACGACGATGATCTGGCCATGCTGACCATCAATGGGGTTGTGAAAAACCGACAGGACGGCAAGTTCAGCCACGGCGTGTGGCTCTCCCCTGGAGCCAATACGTTCTTGGTCCGCGCCACCGACCGCGCGGGGCACACCACAACAACCGTGCGGAGAATCCGGTACGAGCCTCCACTCGGTCCCGACCTCGCACCAAGCCCACCCGGTGCGCCACGCATCACAACCCAACCCGAAGATCTGGTCATTCTGGTGCCCCATGAACGCGTTCACCACACCCAGCACGATACGATCACGCTCGAGGGACGTCTCTCGTCCGAAAAATCCAGCGACACCGTATGGATCAACGGCGTACTGACCAATGGGGTCACCGACCGTTTTTCGGCCGCCATTCATCTGGAAGCAGGCCCCAATTCGATCTCAGTGATGCTACGAAACCACCTCGGGCTGATTGCGGAAGTGATGCGCACGGTGGTCCGGGATGAACAGCCGCCTCAACTTATCGTGCACCACCCACCCAAAGCAGTCGTCTACCAAAAGAGCATCAACATCCGAGGCTTCGCGTCCGATCCACACCTGGACCGTATCGAGTACCACCGAGACCCCCACCAAGATCCCAAGGTCAATACCGCCATCGCCGGAAAAGAAGGCCGATTCGAGGTCCAAGACACCCTGGCACCCGGCCCCAACCGCATCTCCCTTCGGGCATACGACCGTGCCGGCAACGTTCAGGCGCACGATCTTTCCATACACTTCGAAACTGAGCCGTATGAGGCACGCTTTAAAGCCCTGCCACCCTCAAACCTCGTAGGATGGGCGGACAGCACGGAGGCGCACATTCGGTGGAACGCGCCCACCCACCTCAGCAACGGACAACCGATTCCGCTTGGCGTACAGCCACGCTATCGTATCTATCGCGTTGAGGAGCGAGCCCAGGCAGAAAAAAGCGCGCCTGAGCCTTGGTCTATGGTGCTACAAGCCGCACAATATGACGGCCCTCTTCCCCAAGAAGCGAGCGGTTACACCTTCTTCGTGCGCGCCCTGCTTCCAGGCCCTGAAGGACAAGACCTGGAGTCCGAACCCTCCTCGCAGATCTCCTTGTCACGCGGCCAGGCCGCGCCGATCACGGCTTCAGGCACCTTCGAAACGCCGGCAAAAATCCCTGGCGTGCCGAAGAACGCAGAACAGCCCGTGCTCGCCATCAGCGAACGCCCCACCGATGGCCGTGGTGCTTCAGGGGGACCGGCACGAACGCATCTGGCCTACATCGCGAAAAACCCCCTCACGCACGGAGACCAAATCCACTACGCCCAAAACGACCGCTTCGCCAAAGCTGACGCTTGGAGCCCCCCCCGAGCTCTGAACCGCGCCCGTCATGGCACACGCATCATCGAAGTGGCCATCGCCGCACAAGGCGACCACGTGTTGGTCGCTTGGCTTCAAGAAACCCACCGGGGGCCAGAGGGCGTGGTGTTCGAACTCTTTGTGGCCGAAAGCGACAACGGCGGCGAAGGCTTTTCGGCCACGCCGAAGCGGGTGCGGTCCAACCGATCGTGGAAGCGCAGCATCGACGTGGCCATCGACCGGCTGGACCACAGCCACCTCGTTTGGGGCGAGGCCCATCGCGCGTACTACGTCAAGAACCTGGGCACCACTGTCGAAAATGTCTTTGACGAAACCAAAAGGGACATCAACAACAAGACCGTCGGGTATCAAAGAATCTACACCGACCCCAAGTGCGCTCACGCCGCGTCGCCGACCGATCTCGCGGGCCGGCCCGATGGCGTCCAGCCGAGTACCCAGGCCAAGACACCTCCAGATCCGTGTGCGTGTACGGTCACCGTGCGCGAGCATTACGCCTTGGCCCGCGAGCCCAATCCAAACAACAACAACCAGCCCTACGGAGTTTATCTCTTCAGGACCGAAGAGGCCCACATCGTAAACCCATCCCTTCATGTGGACCGCGATAAGATCACCATCGTCGCCCACCAGATACGAAGCTTCGACAACCTGCCGGTCGAGAATCCCAAGTGGGCGCGGCGACCCGGTCGGTTCACCCCGCCGAAGAATGTCCCGAGTCCGGGCAGCCTGGAACACGGAAAAGGCTGTCTGCCCGAAGGATCTATAGCCAAGGAGGAAGGATTCGGACGCACGTGGAAAAAGGATGCCTACACCGAAGCGCCCACTTCAACCCCCAGTGAAACAACCGACCTCGATGGATACCAGTACCTTTACTCCGGAACCTGGGACGAAAACGACCGCATCAAAGTAGCCCAACGCCCGCTGGTTCCTGGACAGTGGTCCCAAGAAGACACCGCCGTAGTGCCGATGCCCCAGGTGGTCGAGAACTTCGTTCAAAACGTGGCCACTAAAATGACCATCGAGGCCGGCTGGAAACAGGGCACCTGGATAAACGATAGGCTTCAGCGCTGGCGAATTCGCACCGTCGACACCTTCGAGGGCCATGGCCCCCGAGAGTCGACGGCAGATGGTGAAAACAAAGCACCGCGGACAGCCCGGCCACAAGCCCACACAACGCACGACGGACGTCTTTTCGTGATCTATGAAAAATGGACATCAATCGACGAGCCCACACCCCCGGGTCCACCGGTCTACGTCTCCACCTCCACCGATGGGGGCACCCGCTGGACCGCACCCACCGAAGCCGTGCGTGGGTACCACCCGGACCTGATCGCAACCTCCACGGACGAAATCGCGGCCGTCTTTTACGCCGCCACCGATGCCGGCATCAGGAGCCGACTCCAATTCCAAAGACTCAACGAACCCACGGCTGAAACAATCCTCGTGCGCCAAGAAGCCTCAAGCCTCCACGAAAGCCATCCCCCGATGCCCCATGGCCTGAAGAACGCGCCTCACATCGCCGGTTATCAAGACCTTGTGGTTGTCGCCTGGGCCGAGCCCTCCAGCGAAAATCCGTCGATCCAAAGGGTCATGACCAGCCGAATGACCACCGCCAAGACAAGAACCGCCCAGCTCACCTGGACCGCCCATAAGGAGACCACCGTTCGGAAAATGGCCGCCTCACGCATCGAATGCCTGGATCAATACGCCATGCATACCCATGACTGTGAACCGCGCAAGAAACCCTCGAAAAGCGGCGGCAACATCTCCGGTCAAGGAGACGGGGCCCAAACAGTACCGCAATCCGAGCCAAGGACGGGCGGTGATCCGCAGCCAACGTCTGTCCACACGGTGTGGACCACACCATTCGCCGCGAGACAGCCAGGCGCGGCGCTGCTCGACATGCTGGACATCGACGCCACAAGCCTCGAGCTCGCAACCGCTTCTACGCCCGGTCAAGCAGATCAGAGGAGCCTGGCTGGAACCAGCGCGTATACCAATGTGCTCAAGGCCAAACGTCTCCGGGACGAACTTTACAACCCGGACCTCGGGGCCCAACGAGAGTACTTGGCCGATACTCAAGACAGAGACGCGGATCATTTGGCAGCGTACGACCGCGTCTGGGCATACACCCAAGGCATCGCCCTGGCACAATTTGCCCGGCAGCGGGATCCTCGGGCCACGCCTCTCGCCCAGTACCTGTGCGCACAGGCCACCTGGGGTACCGACAAAAGCGGCACCAAGATCATTTTGGGCTGGCCTTTTTCTTGGAACACCCATGAAGACTCCTGGGCCGACGCCCGACTGGTCACCGGGGCCAACGCCTGGGTAGTTCAAGGCCTCGGCCACTTCATCACCTCATCTGCGTTCGACCATCTGGAAGATCTGGATGTCGTCGCCGGCTTCAAAATGGCTTCGTGCTACAAGGCCGCTTTACGCGGCCTTCTCGCCCACCGAAAAGACGAACTGATGACCGCGGGCCACAGCACAGAAGGGCTCGAGCATGCCAAAACACCTTACCTTCTTGGCTTAGAGGATGATCCCGAGGTCACGTGGGCCTACTACGACATCTTGGACGCCATCGGCTACCCGGACTTCGATGAGGAAAAAACCACCACCATTGCTCGCTTTCGCGCTGGAGCCGGCGGAAGAAGCGTGCCCGCCGGCCAACACACGCTCACCAAGCAAGGATTCGAACGCCTCAAAACACCGATGCCCGCTGAAAACGTGGTCACTGAGCACAATCTTGACCAACTGAGCGTGCTCAACCATGCGATCAAACACCGCGTGGCGCTTCGGGGGAATCAGGTGCCTTTGGAGACCGAGCTTGCGTTTGAAGAAGAAATCGTCTCTTGGCGCAATGGCCTTCGTAAAGCGATCTTCGACAAACTTTGGGATGCGCAAGACAAACGCTTTATCACCGGGGGGGCTTTCGAAGATGATGCGTTCATCCCCAATCGCGAAACCGCCATCGACAACTGTAGTTGGCTGTCTCTTTCCGTCGACTACCCAACCCTAGAGGTTGAACAAAAAGAGAAACTCGCCGACTGTCTTGACTACACCATCAAGCACTTCGTGAAGGTCCTCGACTTCAACCACCAGCGCTACCGCGGATCCCACTATTTTCCCAACAGCTTCTCAGACCCGTACATCGAAAAAAGCGATGTGCAGGAAGAACTTTACCATCTTGAAGCCACCACGGGCCTCATTCTCGGTCTACGAAGGTTTGTAGACCACAATGCTCATCATGCTCGCTCCGCGGCGTTCCTCGAAGAAGCAGACCTTCTGTGGGCAGAAATGCAGCGTTTTGTGGGCGACCACGGGTTTCCGTACTCCAGCCACCGCATCCAAGATTTGATGACCCGGCTTGAATCCAGTACCGCGGCCATCTGGTTCATCGATGTCTACGACGACTACGCGACCCAAGAAGAGGCCCTTGATAGACCGCTCAGAAACTATGCCCGCGGCATCGACTTGAACCAGGCCCAAAAACGAATCGAAGACGCCAAGAGCGCTCTCGAAAAAAGGGCCCCCACAAACTACGGAGGAAGACTTGAGGTTTTCTTAGAGGACCGCGGCGAAGATGGCCGTCATGAGGCGGCCTGGGGGAGGTACACAAGCCCCGAAGTCCAAGAAAAATATCGGGTCCGGCTCATCGTCACAGAAGCGGGCGAGGAGCGCCTCGCCACCACCACCATCCACGCGGTCGAGGGGGCCGGGCACCCACCGTTTACCGAGATCCACGATGTGCCGGTCAACATCACCGCGATCTCCGTGAAAGCCCACGCGGAGGAACGGGAACCCAGCGACTGGCGCCAACATGTCAACGGCTGGGGCTGGTTCACGGAGGTCCACTACGTGTTTGAAGGCACCGTGGATGTCAGCAAGCCCCTTGGCAAAAGCCAGTTGATGCTCTCGGCACTCGACGACAACACCGAAAAAGAGTGGTTCATTACCGTACTCGATTTTGACCAAGTCACCGGGGCATTCTCGTTCAGCTACAAAGCAGGAACCGAGGGGCTTCCAGATTTCGCCCTCGGAGACTGGGCCGGCTATGCCCTCGAACAGCCTGAAACGCGCCAAAACAACGACGGCACCGAGTCCCTCATGATATTCAAAGGCACCGGCGCCGAGCTTAAAGCGATGCCCATCGTTCGCCTCATCGCTCAAGATCCAGCCCGCGTCGTCGCCGCAACCATGGCTCCGATGCGCCTTCAATTGTCAAAGTATCTCTATGCGCACCATGACTATGAGGGCACAAGGCCGAACGAAGAAACAGCCGGGCAGTGGTCGTTCCATCATCGCTTTGGGGGTCAACACCGCTACGAGGTGGTTGAATATTCCGACGGCGTCCCGCGCGTCGTGGACGCCCTCAGCGAAAGCGACATCAAAAGCGCCCTGGTCGCTTCGACGACAGACCAAAGCCCTCATCCATCATCTGCATTTCAAACCGAGGATACGCCCACCGGCTCACCGGCCGTGACGCTCATCGAAGATCAGGCCCTTTTAATATTGGCAGAGCTTCGACGCCCAGGGACCCAGGAGACGGCAACGGTTCCGCCCAAAACGGCCATCGATGACTATGCCAAGGGCTTATGGGCCACCCTTGAAGAGCTTCAGAATGACGGACAAACCCATTTTCTTTTTCCATACGCAGTGTACACGCAAACGGGAGAGGCGGTTGGTCAGTACTATCAAACCGACGACCAGTTCCTTGCCCTCTACGCCTTGGCCCAGCACAACCACCACGAATCCTCATCCCAAAGGATAGAACGAAGAAAGAAGCTTGTTCAGATCGGCCGTTCGCTTTGCAACTTGTTCCGGGTCGGCGAAGAAAATCTACGGCTGCACAGCGGAATCGGAAACCCAGGCCAGGTTGGCAAGGTTTTGGAACGAGCCTTTACCCAAAACACAGAAAAACACGTCGCGGCCGGCCGGGCTGAGGACCGCATCCCTCGACTGACCCGCATGTACCTCCGCGACTACGTGTATGCCTTTTTCGCAGCTCTTGAGCTCATAGATGACGCTCGAGAAGAAGACGACCGGGCACTCTTCTATGCTTTCCGGAACGGCGTCGAGGAGGCCGTCCGAGAACGCTTCTGGGATGCGACCGGCGCTGGACAACCTATCCCCTACATCGATGTCCACGAAGACGGAACCCTCGTTCCGGGGGCTGACCCCGGGATGGACCTCGAAGCCGCCGCGCTTTACACCCTCTTTGCCCTTCAAGACGACGACCATCTTTCGCGCGCGCAACGCGCCTCAGAACTTCTCAGTCAATTGTGGGACCCGGCCACCAACGAAGCCACGCCCTCTGGGGAGCACGAGTTCTCGCGCACGGCGTTCTTTTCGCTTTTGGCCCTTCGGAGCGCAGCCATCATGGACCCACGACTCGAAGAATTGGCCTGGGTCACTTTTTCTGAGCTCGGGCGCCAAGAAGCCGAGAGCATCGGTGCCCTCACCGCCCTCCAGATCGCCCAAGACCCAGGGGGCCTCTTCGGTGTTCGTTCGGGGCCTTTGTTCTTTGCAAAAGGAACCGCCGATATGCCCCTTCCCATCGCGCAAGAACGGTTGAAGCGGTACTACTATGAAACCCTCGCCGCGCTTCTGATGGCCGATGAACAGGCCTACATCTTTGATGCCTTGCTCCACCGGCTGGTGCTCATCCGATTCGCATACGCAAAATTCAACGCGGTCGAGCCCCCCCTTCGATGGCCAAGCCTTTTTGCCCAAAGCGAGTACGAAGCACTCCTGGGCGAGACCATCTACTCCATTGATCAACTGTGCGAGGGCGCCCCGTTCTTGCGCGATCCCGACGTCACACCTTGGCTTGGCCTCTCCTGCGACCAAGCGGCCGCGGGCTTTGCCTCGCGATTGAAGGCGCGACTGGGCGCACGAAGCATCGCCCACCTGGCCATGGAGATAGACCGCCAAGACGATCCTTTTTTGCTGTTGTCGTTGGCAAAAATGATTGACCGCTATACCCATGAAGCCACGGCCAGCGCGATCTATGGAAACCTGGAGCCCTTGGACCAAGTGATCCCACGCCGGGGAGCCCAAACCCAAACCAGCTACCACTACCTCGCTCGACTTCAAACCCAAGAAGGCCCCCTCGTGACCGAAACTGAAGCGCAAAAGTTCGCACTCCGAGCCCTCTGGGCGCGTGCCATCGCCAGCGCGGGAAGACTACAGCGCCGTCACTTTCGCACTCCCGATATCGACCTCGGGGCAACCGCCAATCCTGGCTCACCGGACTACTGGAGTCGGCCGGCCATCGAGTATCGTGTGCTCCAAGAACACGATCTCTTTTTCAGAATGTATGCCCACGAACGAGAAATATCCGGAAGCCCCGAGCCGATTCTCCTCGGACCCCGTGAAGTGAACATCGAACGCGGACACCAACACAACAATGTCCAAGCCTTTCGGCGATGGCTCAACCAATACCAATCAGGGGACGTGATGGCCTTGGCCCAGGTGAGCGGACTCAGCCCTTTCGAGCTTCATGCCATGACGCGGACCGGAAAACTCACCGCGTCTCAGTTTCAGCGGATGGCTGCAGCCATAGACCTGAGCCCCGAAGAAATCGAAGCAAGCCAGGCGCTGTTTGTCTTCATCCCCGAGGACAACCTTGCGCGCCCCACAAACATGGGCTCCAAACCTCGGCCGAGCACCTTCACCGAACACCTCGCGATGTGGAGCGCAGGAGACTTCATCTTGCCCGTTCCCGGAACCTCCGCAGCCAAGAGCGCCAATCCTGACAACCGGGCGCCCGCCACGAGCTCAACCGAGAAGACCAGCGGTTTGGCGCGTGATGGGCTGCACACGCCCAGCGGCGCGCCGCTGGTAAGGGTCCCGGCCCACTGGCCTTCGGCCATGTTTATCGCCCACCCCGAGTTGGTGCAGTACAATGGGCTCATCCTCCTCGAAGCCGCCGCCGCCGGTGCCGGCCGAGAAGCCCTCAAGACCATTCTCATCGGCCTTGCCGGCTTGGCCGTTCAAGCTGGGCTCAGCGCGTCAGTCGACGAAGCCGAGATCAATGCTACGGTCGAACTCCTGGTGGGCCACGCTCAGCCCAACGTCTTGGTCGTCGAAGCCCAAGCAAACTTCAACCCCCCGCCCGCCCCTTTCGAATACATCGGCTCGGTCCCGGCCCTCCCGAGCGACCGTCCTGAAGCCATCTACGCATGGATTCCAGGGGTTTTGGCCGAGCTCGGAGCACCCCTCGAAGACCGGCTGGCCCAAAACTTGCTCGACAACCTCGCATTTTCGGCGTCCGATGCCGTCAAGAACGCGTACAAAGAAGAACTTCGACTGTGGTGGAACGAAAAAGCGTCGCAAGACATCATCTTGCGAAAAACCGACCGAGGCGTTGACGTCTACCGCACCATTCGATGGTTCGAAGACTTTCGTTTTGAGTCGCCCAAGGGCACAGTCATGTGGCTCGACGCCAACCCGCAGCCTCCACGCGTCGTCTACACCCACCCGGTGGGCCTGTGGCACCACTGGTACCGCGATCAGGTCGCCGATCCCGAAATCCCAAGTGACCTGCAGGACGCACACACCCGGTGGGTTGATCAGTGGCTATTCGACACCCTGACCCGCAAGCCCTCAGCCCAAGACTGGGCGGCCACACGAAGGGACATCATCAAACGCTACATCCAACAGGGGGCACCGCTCTCCCCTCCCCCGGATTCCGAAGACGACAACACCCCTACGACAAAAAGCAAAGACCCGCTCGGGCTGCCGGTCACGGGAATGGCCTCGTTTGACGACTTTGCGACCGGCGAGGCCACGCGCCAACAATACCGGGCACTCCAAGAACGCGCGGCCGCCCTCAAGAAAAAGCTCGGCGGACAGCGTGTGCCCAGAATCTGGCAAGCTAAGAAGCTGGGCCAAACCGAGCCCTATCCTACCGGGGTGTACGAAGCCAACCTTGAGGCCGTCATCCAGCACGCCAACCCGGTGTACTTCGAAAATGCCGCCATCGAAGACGTCGTTTTGGCGATGGAAAAGCTGGTCGAGCAGGGCATCAACCTCGACCATCCGATCGCAATGCCCTTCTCTCCCCAATTAGGCGACGACGGTTCGGACGACGAAATGTCTCGCGCGCTGCAAGATATTCAAAAAGGAGTGGGTATTGACCCGGAATTTGAGCTTTCGATTGCCCGAGACAGAACTGAAATACCACAACCCAAACGACAAGATTCGATCGTCTTGGCAATGAGTCTTCTGGGCGAAAAGACCATCCCCATCCGTTATCAACTGGATATCGCTGGAGACTGGGAGCCCGTAGACACGTTTTACCAGTGGCCCTACTTCGAAGTGGACAGCAAAAAGGAGGCCTCCGAGAGGTACGAGGGGATGTTCCAGGAGTTCTTGGATGGCATTCTTGAGCCCGTACGCTACCAAATATACCATGCCGCCACCAACCAGTGGGTGCCGGTCGCGCATCGCCAAGATGGCGATCCCCTCGCCCCGCTTAAGCACGAATTGGGTGATGATATCGTTGCGGCCAGCGACGATGTAGAGGTCTACGCCAGCCACAATTTTTCTCGCGCCGTCCAAGGCGCAACATGGGTTCTCAGCACAAATCGAAGCCTCTACTATGGCGACGACTTCGCATTCTACCAAAACGAAATTTCGAAGATCGGGTTGCTCAGTCCAGAGGGTATGGAGCGCTTGGGTCACGATAAACGTACCCATGCCAACATCGATCCCAAGAAAATTCTTCGGCACCTTCCGATTGAAAACAGCGATCCGGACACCAAAGAAGGTGTGTTCGAGACGCCCCTCCTCATCGAAAAGGCGCGGGTACTGTTGGCGAGAGGACACGAGTTTATCCAAGTCCCCATCAAGGTCACGCCCGTAGGCGGTCTTTATGAAATCCGAAGCGGCGAAGACACGCTCGCCATCTTGGAGCTGGCCGGCGCCAAAACCGTACCGGTCCAGGTCGTAACAGGGCCCCCCAACATCTACGCTGGTGTTATACCAACTTGGGTTCACGGAGTGGACATGGTTGACCTCTCTTCCCTCCGATGGGTTGGCGAACCCAGCACAAGGAGCGAAATCGAAAAAGAAAAAGTGCACCTGAGGCAAATCGGCCTTCGTCCTGAGCCTATCCACGTCGTTCGGCGAACAAACGGGGACCTTTTTGCCCTCGATCATTTAGCCCGCGTGCTCGCCATGGAAGACTTAGGACAAAAAGAGATTCTGGCCTTCATCGCTGACGAGAACAAGTTGAACTGGGCACAAAAGGCCCATTTGGAGCTTGTACTCCTCTCACAAGACGAATCCCACGGCATGAAGGTGCTCAAAGAGATGGCCTTGGCCATCGATGAAGCGGGCATTCGGGGTATGGCCCGACTCGAGTTCAAACGGGTCTTTCGGAACGCCCCACCGGCAGAGGGCCATGATACCCACCTATTCGAAGTCGCCAAACGCTATGGCATTCAACCAGACGAACTCACCAAGCTCTTGAAAAGCACCCACGACGAGGAGCTCAAACACTTGGCCAAGACACTCGTAGATGTCCACGAAAGCTTCTTCCTACGGCTCGAACTCGTGGGCCCCAAGACGGTGGCCCTCGGTCAAAAAATCGCCCAGGCTCGAAGGGAGACGATTACGGATTACGCCTTTGGATGGTATGCCAACGAATAGTCGAACCTCAGGCGCCCAAAGAAGTGGCGGGGCTGGAAGAATGCAAAAGCACACTTCCAGCCCCCAAAACGCCCCGTTGCATTCGTCGGTCTCGTCCACCGTGGGTGAATAGGAGCAAGGGGCCAATGCAACCCCTCGCGCTCGTTCACCCCGTCGAACTTCATTTTTCTGAACATCGTTAAGGGCCAAAGACCAAATCCTCTGCTTGGTATTGACCCGGCGGGCCCGGCGGATGGGAGCAAGCACCGAACCCCATCGCCGTCGCCGCCAGGAAGACGGGCATCAGCGGCCCAACAAGCCCCACAGTCCAATCTTCCCATGACCAAAACCAGTGCACATGGCGTGCCAGGTCCCAGCACACGAAACATGGGTCGCTGTGGGAAGAGAAGTGCGCGTTTGAGAATCACACCCACCAACCACACCGGGCAACCCTGGGCCGTGTGCGCCACGCAGGGACGGCATGCCTTAAACGCCCCGCCGAAGCCTTCGCCTCAGGGCAAGGACACCGCGTTTAGACAAATCATACCCTGGCCGCCCTATCCCACCTTGTGGTCAAGAAGGACGCGATGAGAATCTATAGGCTCACGTGATCGTTTTCTTCCTGACCGCGATGACCGCCCTCGGGTCTCCCTCTCTTGAGAGCGGCATCGAAGCACTTCGCAAGGTCCAAATCAGGACCGCGCTTGGCCTTTTACAAAAGGCCAAGACAGAGGGGCCGTACCGATTCAAGGATCTGGTCCGCTTGTACGAGCATCTCGGTCTCGCTCAAGCGTATCTGGGCCATACCGAGGACGCACAAGCGTCCTTTTCGGTCTTGCTCGCGCTCGATCCTCGCCACCGGCTGAGCTACGGACTCTCACCCAAGGCAACCCGCCCCTTCGAAAAAGCGAGACAAAACGCACCCCCGGCAATCAGCCTCGGTGTTGAATGGCCTACAAGCATTTCAGCTAAGGCTGAGACCGTTGCCTTGGACATGGTGGTCCACACCGACCCCAAGCATCTGGTTCGGGTCGTCAAAATCAGCCTGGAAGCAGCTCAGGGTGAAGTGGTCGAACGGGTGGTCGATGCCCCCAGCCCCGACGCCAAAACCTCCATTTCTCTTCCGATCGCGCGTCTTCGATCCGGTGATACCGTCCTCCTCCTCAACTATTGGCTCACGGGCTACGACCAAGAACGCAACGAGACTTTTCGCATGGGTCAGCGCCAAAGCCCTATCAAGGCCCGCATCGCATACCAATCATCGGACAAGTGGCATTCATCGTGGTGGTTTTGGAGCCTGGTGGGCGCCCTCGCCATCGCGGGCGGAAGCGCCGCCGTGGTCGGACTCACCGGCCGAAAGGCAGATCCAGGGGTGAAAAGCAGCGAAACCCTTCGTTTCACCATTCCCGACTAGGCCCATGTTACAATGGTTTTGGGTTGGATAGAACTACACTTGCACACACCGGTATCGCAACGTCAAACCTTGCGGAGCAAACACCGGTCCGCGTTCTCCGCTGCTTCTTGGTGACGGAAGGCCAAAAGGAGCAGGTATGCCTGGTCGGCGAACGCCCCATCTCACTTGGCTCTGGGATAGACTGTGACATTGTGGTTGAGGACCGTACGGTGTCGCGACGACACGCCGAAATCAGGGCGGTGCCCGAAGGGCTCAAAGTTCGCGACTTGGGGAGCACCAACGGAACGCACCTTGGGTCCACGCGGGTGACCGAGGCCATCGTACCCATTGGTGCGGAGCTGAGTGTTGGCGACAGCATTCTTCGCGTCCGTGCCCAAAAAAGGACCAGCATTGAGCCGAGTTCCAGGGCCTCGTTCGGCGCCCTGCGAGGCCGCAGTCTCGCGATGCGTGAGGCCTTCGCTGTCCTCGAAGTCGCCAGCGAAACCGATGCGACCGTTCTCCTTGAAGGTGAATCCGGAACCGGCAAAGAACTGGCCGCACGCGCCGTGCATGATCACTCCGGCCGAGCGAAAAGCCCCTTCGTTGTGGTGGATTGTGGCGCACTCCCCGAGAATGCCATCGATTCCCATCTTTTCGGGCACATTGAAGGCGCATTTACGGGCGCCGTCAAAAGCCGACGAGGCGCCTTTTTGGAGGCCGACGGAGGCACGCTGTTCCTCGACGAAATCGGAGAACTGCCCCAGGAATGCCAATCTCGGCTCCTCCGCGCCCTTGAAGCCCGCACCGTGCAGGCCCTGGGAAGCGACCGGAGAACCCCCGTCGATACCCGCGTGGTCGCGGCAACCCATCGCGACCTCCGAAAGATGGTGGACGAAGGGACGTTTCGACTCGATCTCTATTACCGAATTGCCGTGGTCCACGTGATGATTCCCCCGCTTCGGCACCGCCCGGAAGACATCCGATGCCTCATAGAGACCTTCTACGAAGGCCGAGGCCAAAACCCCGGTGAAATTGCAGGAGAGAATCTCCGCTTGCTCCAAGCGTGGTCTTGGCCGGGCAACGGCCGAGAACTGAGAAACGTCATGGAGCGCGCGTGGGTTCTGTCGGGCGCACCCAACACACCGTTTCAGGGCCTTCCGATAGAAACCGACTTGGAGAATCGCGGGTCATCGTGGTTTGTGGATACTCGCCTCCCCTTCAAAGATGCGAAATCGCAGTGCGTGGAGCTTTTCGAGCGGCAATACCTGGCATCCTTGCTTGCCGAGCACGACAGCATTGCAAGCGCAGCCAAAAGCGCAGGCATCAGTCGAAACCACTTGTCTGATCTGGTTAAAAGGCACGGCCTGAAACGGGTAGAGATCCTTGAGTGACCACCCAAAAGACAATCGGCGGCTATGAAATCTTAGCTCCGCTTCGGTCTGGCGGGATGGGGGCCGTTTATCTCGCCCGTCGCCAGAGTATTCACGGATTCGAAAAACTCTTTGCGGTCAAAACGGTTCGGCCCTCACTCGTTGAAAACGAATCCATTCGGGCGATGTTCCTTGATGAGGCACGACTATTGGCTCGGCTTTCGGATTCGGCCATCGCCCAAGTCTACGACTTTGGAGAAGAAGACGGCGTGCTCTACCTGGTCATGGAGTACGTCGAAGGCGTCACCATCCGCGAAATACGCAAAAAGAGGCCCGGCCCGTGGCCACCCGCCATCGCGCTCAGAATTCTTATCGAAACCTGCCGAGGCTTACACTCCGCGCACGAGCTGAAAGATGCGCGGGGGCGGCCGCTGGGCGTGGTCCATCGCGACGTCTGTCCTTCCAACCTGATGCTCACCTTTAGCGGCCGGACCAAAGTCATCGACTTTGGCATTGCCCTGGGTCGAAACCGGCAGGCGCCACCCACTCAGGTCGGCGTTTTTCGAGGCAAAATGCAATATGTCTCTCCGGAACAACTGAAGGCAGGCATCATCGATCGGCGCTCCGACGTTTTCAACGCGGCCATCGTCCTCTACGAACTCCTCACGGGCGAGCTCCTCTTTGAAGGGAAGGGGTGGGGTGAAATCTCTCAAGCGGTTCTGCACCAGCCGATACAGAGTCCCTCAAGCCAGGTACCCGGTCTCCCGCACGCCATCGACCAAGTGGTCCTCAAAGGCCTCAACCGAGACCCAGAGCTTCGCTTTCAGCGGGCGATTGATTTTTCGCTCTCGCTCGAAGAAGTCCTGAGCGCAGTACCCAAAGAGAGCCTCGCCGACTTCGTGGACCGCGAACTTCCAAACGAGCGTGCGGCGCACGAGAAGAAGATTCACCGCATTCTCCGTGGAGAATCCATACCGACTGGCCATAGTCCCGGGCCCGACCTGAAAACGCTGCCCAAGAAGCATGTTTCGCCGGCGCCGGCTGCAGGGCCCCTGACGATCAAAAAAGACGTGCCGCCTGAAGCGATTCTCCCCGCAGAAAGGCCCGCTTCGCCCTTGCCGCCCCCTCGGACCGAAAAGAAGAAACATTATCGGATTTTGGCCACTTTGCTCTTGGGCCTCGGATTCGGAACAACGTGGGCGATTCTCAAAGAGCATCATCCCGAGCCAATACACCCCACCCCCACCACCAAGCCCCATGCGGAGCACAAACCGAGTGCCCACACCGAAAAGCGTCCCCCGAAGCCAAAGCCCCCCACGCCCACAGTAAAGCCTACCGCCGATGGACAAGCTCGTTCTCGCCCCCCCAGGCGCGAAACCGAACGAAAGCTCCACGCGCACACCAAAGCACCCGGTCGCCCAAAAAAGCTCCGCCCCCCAACGGTGAAGCGACCGAAGACCGCTTCTTCTCCTCCGAAAAGAAAAACGACGGAGACAGAGCGCACCAGAACCGAAGCCGAAGCCGTATACGGACGGTTACGACTCGACGCCAATCCCTATGCGATTGTACGAATCGATGGTCAGGAAGTCGGACCAACCCCAATCTTCGACCACCGCATTCGCACGGGCTTGCATCGCATTGAGTTCCTCGACCCCGACACACGCTCGGTGCGAAAAAGGAAGTCGGTAGAAGTGCGAAAAGAACGCACCACCACCGTCATTCTTCCCGAAAGCGGCGACACCGCATCCCGTTGAACCGATGGCAAAAGTCAGACGCTCCGCGGGGTGCGACACGACATCGATCACAAGTCTCGGTAAATATTCCAAATATGCCCAAGACCAGGGTATGCTCCGAACAGGGCGGGTCCAAAGCTGGTTGTCCAACGCACCATCGAAGGTTTGGGCCTCAAGCCCGACCCTCGAAACACGCTTGTCAGGCTCAGGAAAAGTCTTCGCTTTTGGTGCGTCCCCCTCCTGTTCGGCTGGGCCGCCTTAGGATGTTCTGGTGAGGACCCCACGGACGAAGGCCTCGAGCTTGAGCTCAAACTTGATTGGCCCCTCGGGCGACCCGGAAGTGGGGAGTCGCTGTTTGTGTTCGCTCGGGTTGAGGAGCTTTCATCGGCCTCGGAAGCGCGTATCCTAAGCGCGTCCAAACCCGAACCGTTTGAAGCCGGTCGAGAGGTCGAGCTCCCCCAAGTCCCCTTCGGCACCAGCCGGGTTTTACGGCTCGAGCTTCGCTGCGGGGCCGACGCGCTCTCGAAAGTCTTGTACGTGGGTACATCCCAAACATTCGACGTAGAACCCGACAAAAAAGTGGTCGTGTCGGTCACCATGCGACCCGTCTTTGAACAAGGGTCGACGGCAAACGTCCGCGCGTTCCCCGGGGCGGAGGGATTCGGCGCATTCACCGTCGGTGGCCGAGCAGGGCAAGTCTTGTCGGTCACCAACCTCAACGATGAGGGCGTGGGAAGCCTCCGTTTTGCAGTCGAGCAGCCAGGTCCAAGGATCATTGTCTTTCGCGTTGCGGGCGTCCTTGAGCTCAAGAGTACGCTTGTCATCCAGGAGCCCTTTTTGACCATCGCCGGACAAAGCGCGCCCGAAGATGGCATTCTGATCACTGGCCAGGGGGTCCGTATTGAAACCAGCGAAGTCATTCTCAGGCATCTTCGAATTCGGCCAAACCTCAGCAGCGACGAATCTGCGCTCGTGATCGGAACCGGGAGTGGTGATTCGAGGCCTCAAAACATTGCGGTCGATCATTGTTCCTTGGGGTGGTCGCGAAAGGCAACAATTGTATTGTCGCGCCGTCTTTCACCACGCAATGTCACCTTTTCTTGGAATCTTCTTAGCGAGAGTTTTCAGAGCTGCCCTGATCACGGGGGTTGCATTCCTCAACATGTGCTCTCAACCAATGGCACAACCCACATCAGTTTTTACCGAAATGCGTTCATCCACGGGGGTTCTCGCAACGTTGAGTTTTTGGGCGGGGACATCAGCTTCGAGAACAACCTTTTTTACAACTACAGCAACCGGGCCTTCTGGCTTGCGCCCGACGAAACATCGCTTCGCATCAACGCGGTCCAAAATCTATTGGTGAAAGGGCCAAACACGGGCTCTCTTTCTCCGATTGTGCTCAGCGATGCGGCAGATCCCCAGCTTGCTTCACAATCTTCGGTGTTCCTTCAGGGCAACACCGTAAGAGAGGAACTTGAAGATACACCGCCAGACATCGAGACCGTGGGTGATGGCCTCACCCGAAGCCCCGAAGCCATCCCGCTGGTCAAAAGTGCCACCGTCTCGGCGGCCGTTCTTTTGGAGCTTCTTTCGGAGGGTGCGGGCGCGACACGCCCGGTCCGCGATGCGGTCGACCTTCGCTCCGTTTCAGAGCTCACGTCCAAAACAAACGAGTTTGTCGGCATCCGAACGGATCCGATGATCCTCCCTCGCTACCGCTCGACGGATCCCATCGAAGACAGCGACAACGATGGCATGCCTGATGCCTGGGAGCGCACCAACGGCTTTGACCCAAGCAACCCAGAGGACGCCGCCCAGGACGCCGACGGTGACGGCTACACCAACATCGAGGAGTACCTCGAGCAAACGGCTGCACCCAGCGGCCAATGCCCGTAGGCGGATCCGTAAAAAACCCTATGGGGAGGTCTGCGGGCCCCACCTAGGGCGTGCGCCCACCACCCACTGAAACCGCCACCCAGCAACCGACCAGGCGGTCCCGCGGCCAACTCACGCACCGCCCAGGGCCCAAACGCCCTCACCCGAGGGAGACGCTTGCGGATTGGCGGCGATCGTCACGGTTTCACCCAACCGCCCATAGGGTGATGGCGCTCACGGGCATGCGTCGGACCCATTCTTGCTTTGTTATTTGATGCGCACACGCCAGAGATAGGGGCGACCCAGCCAACTCGAAAAAAAATGGGGCCAATCAGAAACACTCCGCCATCTTTACTCTTTGAGCGATGGTACCGACGAGCCGTACATCATGCTGTTGTTGGATGATCGCGCCCTTCTTCGGCGCTTTCGCGCGGGCGAGCAAGAAGCGCTCCAAGCGGTCTACAGCCATTATGGGCCGATGGTGGCGCGTTGGGTCACTGAGGGTTTCTCGTTCCAAACCCGAGGGAACAAAGAACGATTTCGCGGCTTTCAGTCCCCCGCCGATGTCCACGACGCCATTCATGAGGTCTTCCTCAAAGCCTTCGAAGAACGGGCGCGGACCCAATACTCCGGCCTCAAGCCGTTTAAGGGGTATCTATTCGTGATTGCCCGAAACGTCATCCTTCGCAGACTTCGCATCCAACGCCCAGAAGTCCAGGCGGCTCCCGAAGAGCTCGAGGGGCGCGCCTCCTTCGATCCGTCACCGGAAGAACTGATCGCCACCAAGCAGATGAGGGCCACGGTTCAGACCTTTCTCGAGACCCTCAGTGACGACGACCAAAGGCTCCTTCACCTTCGCTTCCAGGAGCGCCACTCTCAGCTGCAAACCGCCAAGGAAATGGGCTGGAGTCGAAAAAAGGTGCGGCTGCGAGAAACCGCCCTGCGCCTCAAACTCACCCGCTACTTGAAACGAAAGCGAGGATCGCTCGAGTCCACGGAGATGGTGCATGAACACGCATGCTGAAGACGCAGTCGATCGCTACTTTTCAGGGGGTATGCAGGCAAGTCAACGAGACGCGTTGTTTGGACATCTGGATCGCTGCGCCGAGTGCAAACAATATTTTGATGACATTGCGTATGCCCATCGGATGATTTCCGGTGAGGACGCCACCGTATCTGACTTCGAGCTCGCCCTCATCGGCCGCTTCCTTGTAGACGAGAAGCGTCATCGCGCGCCCAAGCCTTTTGCCTTCCTTCGCGACCTCGTCGGTGGAGAAAAACCACAGCATAGCCCCAGTGGTGTTGTGAGATGGCTGTTTGCGGGTGCCCTACCCCTTTTCGGAGCCGCGTTTTCTTTTTGGTTCTTCGCGGCCCCCAACCCTCACAATGAGTGGGCCGCCCGCGGTTCAAAAGACCGAAGAACGCCGGTGGTGGAGGTCCTGTGTTTCGACCAAGAGGCCCAGGTCACCCAGCATCTCACCGAAAGTGGCTCTTGTCCGGCGCCCGGGTTTGTCAAAGTGCTGTATGCCTCGCCCCAGACCGTTCCCAATCTTGTGGTTGCGGCCGTGGCCGAAAAAGAAATCCGGTTCGCGCTTCGCCTTGAGCGCCCCGAGCCCCGCAGCGTGATCCCACAGCACGCTGAGCTCAAGGTGGGTGAAGCCCTTCGCATTGTGGTCCTCGAAGAAGACCAGGTTGTGCACAAGCACATCACGCAAGACCATGGGCACATCGTCGTACAAGGAGTGCTTCCATGAGGCCATCAACCATCCCTGACCCTTTCGAAACTCTCGTAGTCCTTTGCTCGCTGGCCGCAACCGTAGGCTTCAGCACCAGCGCTCGGGCAAACCAACCCGCGTTCCACGAACCGGCCTCGCTCCATCATGAAACGAGCGCAACTCGGGAACACCCGCCCGAGATGTCCATCCGCGACAAAAATGTACGAAGGTACGCGGTCGTCGTGGGCGTGAACCAACCCGCGCGCGCGGGGCAAGAACAGCTCCAGTTCGCCGACGACGACGCCGTCGGATTCTACGAGCTGTTTCGCGCATTATCTAGAGAGTCGGTTCTTTTTTCGATTCTCGACAAAGACACCCAGCGCCTCAACCCAAAGATTGCCACGGGCACCAAGCTGCCTAGCAAGAAGCAAATTCTAGAACGCATCAATATCTTCTTTGACCGAATGCGTCTGGACGCAAGAGCATCCATCGAGACCGAATTCTACTTCGTCTACAGCGGCCACGGACACGCCGATGACCACGGCGAAGGGCATTTGGCTCTTTCCGACGGCACCCTTTCTCGGCGGGAGCTCTATCGAGAAATCCTGTCCCGCTCACCGGCAGACGTCAACCATGTCATTATCGATGCGTGTGACGCTTATCTTTTTGTGCAGTCGCGGGGCAACAGCATCGCAACACTTTTGGATCGACGGGCTGAGGAGTTTCTCAACCGCCAGACTTTGTCCAAGTTCCCCAATACCGGCGCCATCTTGTCCACCGCGTCCCTGGCCGAAACCCACGAGTGGTCAGAGATTCGGGCGGGCGTGTTCTCCCACGCCGTGCGATCTGCGCTCCTCGGAGGGGCGGATGCGAACGACAACGGGCGTATCAGCTACCAAGAACTCGAAGCCTTTGTGCAAGCCGCCAGTGCAAAAGTGACACACGCCAAGGCGAACCGAAGCATCTTCGTCAAACCTCCGCTTCAAGATCGGGGCCGCGCGGTGGTGGATCTCAATGCACTCAAACAGGGCCGAAAGCTGAGGCTTTCAGAGCGAGTTCAGGGGCGCATCGCGCTGGCCAATGAAGTAGGCAAACGGTACGCGGACCTGCATAAAGCACCAGGCTACGCCCTGGCTCTGAGGCTCTTGCCCGGAAGTCAGTACTACGTACGCCACGACGATGAAGAATTTGTTGTCCCGAGTGGAACCCCGGAAGTACACCTGGCGGCACTCGACCAGCGAAGCCCTTCACTCCGTTCTCGGGGCGGAGCACTATCCTACGCCTACGCCAAAGGCCTGTTTGCCGTTCCTTTCGGACCGCAGCTCGTCCAAGGTTATGCACTCGGCGCCGACATCCACCAGCGGGCCGACCTCGCCCCGCAAAAAGTGCGTTCGAACGCGCTCAACACCGTCGCTTGGATCACCCTCGGCACTGCGGCCGTCGCCGGCGGACTGGCCACGGGAAGTCACATCTTCGGCAACAAGGCCCATGACGACTACCAGAATGGACGCATCAAGGACCTTCCCGCCCTTGAGCGCAACGTTCGCGCCTGGGACACCCGCACCCATGTCGCGTTGGGTGCAGCGGTATCGCTCGGCTTGACTGCGGGCGTCATGTTTCTTGTCGACGCTCTCAGTGAATAGTTTTTTTGGGGCCCGCCCGGCCATCTCGTGAGTCTTTAAGAAGTAGAAAGGACACAAAACATGCAACTTCGAAACATGGGTCTCGCAGCGACCCTCATCGTGGCCTCCTGTACCCACAGCCTTGATCGCTCAGACGAAAACGAAATCGAGCGGATGAACAATGAAGCGAGGGCCGCCCTCGGAACCGCCGATTTTGAGACAGCCAAAGAGATCTATCAAAGGGTGGTCAACGACGACACCCAAAACCCCGAGGCATCGTTCGGTTTTGCCCTCGCAGACGTTCTTCTGATGCCCGAATCAGAGCCCATCTCGGCCTTCTTGCGAGAGTGCCATCAGCCCCAGTTCCGAACCTTCGAGGACTTGTTTGGGCCAGAAGGGTTCTTCAAACGAGCACGTTTGATTCGAGAGACGGTGGGTCAGACCAAACTCGACGTTCAATACCTTGCCGAGCAAGGCGCCGAACCCATCCCATCGCCCTTCGAAGTCGACGACCTTGGCGTTGGGTTATGGGGTTACGAAAGCGCGCGGACCCTGTCGGTCTGGGCCAGCACCGAGGGCAGCAACAACGACTCTCTCCACATGCGGTTCAATTCGGACGACGTCTACGAATTTGACGACTCCCGCTCCGCTCCCCTAGAGGAAGGCACGGTGATCGATCTCACTGGATTTCCCCGTCATGGGATCGATTTTTATTCGGGTGTTCGTAGAAACAACGCGTTTTACTCGTCCGATGTTCCGCTTTCGGGGACCGTACGATTCATTGAATTCGGTCGCTCTGGGGGTGACCGGGTGGTCATGGAACTGACCAACGTGGTGATTCCGGCCCCTTGCACGGACACCGATTGCAGCGCATCGTACGTGATAAACGGCCGCATCGAATCGTCGCTTCAACTGCCACTTTTCGAGACCCAGTTGCTTCCATTCGGTCGCCTTCAGGCCCAACGCGGCCCCCCTCGCGTGGACGCTATCACCCAGGCCATTGAGGGATGCAGCGGCATGGATACCGCATACATCACTGCACGTTTGCATGAGGTAGCAGACCGCCTGCTCGCGCCCATCGACTACCTCGATAGCGTGCTGAAAATGGAAGACGCGGCCTCCTTCTCGTTTGCGGTTCCGAAGGAACTCCTGCACACCGACGACGACCGGCTCCTCAACATCACCGACGTCGCGGTGCTGAAGGCAGCGCTAGAATTGGGCTCTGCGGGTGCGGAATTGATCGCGCAATACAAATATGCCGAAGGCTCGCTTGCCGACATGATCGACACTTACCACGAGTGGGGATACCAAGATGGAGAATCCCACCAGCGCATCGAGGTTCGTAAGCTCAAACCCTTCTTGGTGGTGAGCAATCTGACCGAAAACCTTCTTGAGCCCGAGAATGACTTTGACCTGACAAAAGTGCAACAGAGACTCGAGCAGGGCCTCAAGAGCGCGGCACTCGCCTTTCGGTTAGAACCCTCGTCCTCGGGCGTCTTTAACCTCCGGGTCCCCGCCATGCAACGAACCGCCGATGAAGCCGCTTTTGCTCTAGACGCAGCCCGTGAATCCATTTCGAGCAGCGACCCCAAGGCGTTCTCGACCCAGGAACTCTACACCATTCACCTCAAATCGTTTTTCGATGCCCCGTTGACGCGGGAAAGCATCTTGATACGCACCGGCCTCGAATCCTTGATCCGTCTCATCCCCGGCCGGCCTGAGGCTGAATACGACTGGGATCGCAACGACCACATGGAGCTCGAGTTCTCCACCTTCGCTGAGAACCCCAAAAGACACCTCGGCGGTCTCGTCGACTACCCCGAGGACGGCATTGCCCCCTCGATCCTCAGAAGTGGCACTTGGGAACCGCTGTTGACCGGTGGGCGCGATGACTGGCCCATCTTCATCAACACCCAGATTCGCGACTTCGCTGGCGAATGAATGAACCGTCGTGCCGTCGCCGTCGCCGCAGTGCAAGGCGTCCGCAACGGGACCATCTCAGGGCCTCGGTGCATGAGAGTCTGGGCCGACTGCGAATCCTCTCTTTTCTGACGGCGCGGAAGCTTTTGGACATCGCGGGCGCAGCGGAACGGGTGTCTCCAACTTCCACTTATCGACACCATTTTATACGGGGTTTTCCCGGTCATTGCCCTGCGCCAAAAAGTCTTCTGCGTCGCCCCAACAATCTTCTACAATAGCGCCTGCTGTGGACCTCCACCGACTGGCTGAAGAACGAAGCATCCCCTTACACCGGCGCATTGTTGAACCGTTCGGGGACGACCCGTCGCTGACGGAAGTGCTCGAGCTGGCTCGCCGGGCTCAATGCCGCATCGGGGGTGGATTCGGGCCCATGCGTTTCTGTTTGCGTTAGCCCCAGTCTTTCCCTATGGTTTTCCACCGAACGCCCTGGGTCTATTCGATGGCGCGACGCCTGCTTCGCGAGGAGGAGCACCATCGACTGCAAATGCTGCGACTTCAAGACGCGGGGCATGGTTATGACGCTTTTGGGATTCACAAGGAGTGGGTTCAGATGGGTGCAGGACTCGTGCGTTTTCTTTATGAAAACTGGTTTCGAGTCAGCGCCTATGACACCCACCACATTCCGACAGAAGGCCCCGCTATTCTTGCAGCCAATCACAGCGGGACCTTGCCCTTCGATGCGGTCATGATCTGGGCTGATGTGCTTCACCAAACCGAACCTCCGCGCGTTGCGCGCCCAGTGCTCGATCACTTTGTACCGCGCCTGCCCTGGGTGGGTACGCTCTTTGCGCGCGTGGGCGCAGTCGGGGGAAGCCGCCAAAACTTCGAACACCTGCTTAACAGTCAAGAGCTGGTCCTCGTCTTTCCGGAGGGCACTGGCGGGGTTGGGAAAAGTTTTTCTCGCCGGTATCAGTTGCAAACCTGGTACCCAGGACACTGCGAGTTGGCCTTGAGGCATCGTGCGCCGATCGTCCCGGTTGCGTTGATCGGTGCCGAGGAGCAAATGCCGCACGTTGCGAGACTGCGGTGGGGGGCAAGGCAAACCGGCATTCCATATCTTCCGCTTCCCCTTCCGTGGCCTCTGCCCGTGCATTACCATATCTATTACGGGGCTCCCATCGATCTCGCTTCCGAACTCGAGGGCGCTCGCCCGGAAGCTCCGGACGTCTTGGAACATGCCACGAGACGTGTCAAGGCAGCGGTTCAAGAGCTCATCCAGCGTGGCCTCAAAGACCGCAAGGGGATCTTTGCTTGAGGAGGGTCTTGGTCACGGGCGCGACAACGCCCATCGGAAGCGCTTTGATCGAGGACTTGGCAAACGATCCAAGCATCGCATCGGTTATCGCGGTCGGCAGAGAAGAGTATCCGCAATTTCGGTTTTCTTGTTCAGACCGAGTGAAGTATTTCCATGTTGACCTTGCGCATTCCAGACAGATGAAGGCGCTGCTTTTTGGCGCCGTGCGGAACGCGAAAGTTCAAGCAGTCATTCACACCGCCATGCATCGGCGGGCATCGGCGTCGGGCGGCAAGACCCATGCTTTCAATGTCGAAACGACCCGCGAACTGTTGCGCTTGTCTGAGGCGATCCCCAGCATCAAGCAGTTCATCTTTCGAAGCTATGCGGAAGTATACAAGATCCGCGCCGATCGACCATCGATCATCGCTGAAGGAGATCCCCTAGAGCTATCCTGCCAGGCTCCTCAGTGGGTGCGAGACCGGGTCGAAGCAGACCTCACGGTGTGTGCACAGATGGGCCTCTCTCGGCTTCGCATCGCGGTTTTGCGCGTTGCGGAATGCCTCGCGCCCAACTCCGGAAGCCAGCTCTATGACTATCTCAATGCCCCCGTGTGTTTTCGTCCCCTCGGCTTCGATCCGGTACTCAACCTCATCAGCATCTCCGACGTCGTTCGAGGGCTCGTGGCGGCCCTGAAAACGTCAGCCCAGGGTGTGTTCAACATTCCAGGGAAGGAGACTCTGCCCTTGTCCGCGTTGATCGACGCCCACCACAGGCGTCAAGTCCCCATACCGGGGAGGTTGCTTGGTCCGCTCTATCGAGCTCGAGCATGGTTCAAGGGATCTGATTTTCGATACGACATGAATCGCTGGCGATTTCATTACAGCGGTGTCCTCGATGGTCGACGAGCAAAAAAGGAACTCGAGTACGAACCTAAGCTTGACGTCCTCACATGCCCGATCGAACGGACGGGTAACCTTAAGCGTTCCTGCCGTTCGCCGAACTAAACAGATGGATGAGGAGGCCACTCTCCACGGACTCGGGCAAACTCCGGTCCAAATTCAAAACGCACTCAAGGTGCAAGGAGAGTGACCATGACAGAGGCTAATCTAAGGGGCGTCTTCAATTAAGCAGATGGTATTTCCCTGGTCTCAATGAATCTTCATTTTCACGCTGTGAACCTGGACCTGGACCTGGACGACCTGGACCTGGACTTGGACCAAAATGAAAAACGATGATCCCAATGCCGCCAACCCGGTTGCGAGGCGGACATCTAACGACGGGGTAGACACATCTTGGAGAGAATTCTCACAATGGATTCAAGTGGTTCAAGCGCCTTGCGACAAACATCTTTTTCGATGAATCCAAGAGCAGCACAAGCGTCAACGATGGCTCCACATTCCATGGCAGAGCCACGAGCAATCGCATAAAACCTTCTTTGATCCGCGGGGCCAGTTTTTCCTAACCCTTCCGCGATATTGAGCGGAATCGAAAGAGAGGCTCTCCTCAACTGATCGGCCAGGTTGGCATATCCCGGAGGAAGACATCCCACCATTTTCGTTCCAAGAGCCAGAAATCTAAGCAAGCACCGATACACATCCAGCTTCTTGGAGCTCAGCATGCCTCCGTTATCGACCGAAGTTGCCTCCTGTTGCCCATATTTCTCCGAACATCGTTCAGAAGCAGCCCAGACGTTTCAGGTTCAGGTTCACGGCAACGATAGATGTTCACGGGTTTGGATCTTATCCCATCAGAACATGTTCGGATCAATGCGCGTAGGCTACGGGAATACGCGACCAGTGACGAGGTAGGGGCCAATCGTGTACCCAAAAAATCGAGGAGTCCAGCACCCTTGAAACGGTGCTGACGCAAAAGAGGAGACCCCCATCGCTTCAATAGAATCAACATGTTATTGTTAGAGCGTGCAGATGTCACCGGATGAGCTTCGCCGCTGGATTGCGGCCCGTCGAGCTGCTGCAGCCCGTGAACGCGCGGAAATAAGAAACAACCCGCCCACCGCAAGCCAGGCCGTGCAGGCGGCACTGACACTCATCAATTTCACGGCGAATCTTCATGGTTGGCCCCCCCCTGAAGATCCGGTCACCGTACGCGAAGATCGCGAAGTGCGGGCTGCCTGGGCCAAGCTCCGGCAATGCTGGAACGAATCATGACGCCAGCCGCCGGAGACAAGCTCACCGAGGCGCTAGGTGCGCTTTCTCTCGCCCTTGAACAACTCGGCGTGCCCTCCATGCTGATCGGTGGCATTGCGGTCGTTATCCGTGGCGTGGCGCGCCAAACCCAGGATATCGACGCCACGCTGTGGGGGCCAGGTGTCGATCTTGAGCAAGTCCTTCAATTTCTCAGGGCGCACAACATCGAGCCCCGCATCGAAGATGCGCTCACGTTCGCCCGCCAAAGCCAGGTTCTTCTTCTCAAGCATGCTCCCAGTGGAACTCCGGTCGATCTTAGTTTGGCATGGCTCCCTTTTGAGGCGAAGGCCCTTGACCGCGCCACTTTAGAGGAATTTCAGACTTCACGAATCCGAGTCGCTCTAGCCCAAGATTTGATCGTCTTCAAAGCCGTGGCGTGGCGTGCGCGAGATCGCTCGGATATCGAGCGTCTGTTGGTCCTGCACGGATCGAAGATGGACCTCGATGAAATCCGATCCATCGTGAAGCAATTTGCCGACCTGCTTGACGACCCGGAGCGTATGCTAGAGCTCGAGAAAATCATTCAGCGGTCAACTGAAATATAGGGAACCAAGCGGTCGAACAGTTGTAGCTGATCGCCTTGCATAGCTTGCTTCTCGGAGATACGCGTTGGCCGAACCTATGGCGTGCGATTGAAGCATGTTGAGGTCAAGAATGAGGGCACGTTCACTCTTGTTGCGCTCTCGAAAGGCGAGTACGCCGTCTATCTCGGTACGCCCCACGTTCCGTTCATTCAGGCCCTATGCGGCCCACCTGTTCGCGCTATCTTTAGCATGCACGCCACGGTCGCTGACGCCCCACTTCCTTTTTGAGCAGACTCCCGACCGGGGTTTGAATGCGGAAACCAAAGAACTCGTTTTGTGCTGTGGTTTGGCACATCTTCGCTGAAACCGGTATTCAACTTGGAGACTCCGTGAGTGACCATGGTCACATAACGCGCATACTAGCAATACACCGCACAGTATTCGTTTTTCATCAGAGTCGGCACGGTGGTTTCGGGAAAGTAGAAATGATCGCTCTCGGCAGCGGATGCAAGGTTTTGGACATTTGATGCCAAGGCATCCGATCTTCGACCCGAACAACGGAGGTTCGCGTAGGAGTCGATATATGATTAATCCACAGTCGAGTGCGAACGGTAAGACCGTCAATTCAAGGGCAAGAAGCGGCACCTTGCGGCGCAATGCATCCGGGTCGAACGGTGATGCAGATTACACAGACATTTCGGAACACAATGCGCCCTCAACGGGAAGGAAGAGGGGCAAAGGTGCTGTGACCGTGAGCACAGAAGGAAAGGGGGGGCTTTGTGCGAAGCATCTGGTGACGAAAGGTCGGGTAGTGCTCGTTTCGGCGGGTATGGCAGCCTTGCTCTTGTCCGCATGTAAAAGCTCCGTCAAGGAAGCGTCGACGATGGACGATGCGAAAAGTGTGGCAGCGGACTCAAGAACCGCGACCGGGGACGCGGCAGAGCTTCGAGATCATTTCCCACTCGACCAAGGCGGTGAGAACAGCATCCGGCCTCAGACCAATCGTCTTCATGGCACCACCTCGATCGTCGGAAAGGTTGAAAGGGGGCGTTCTTTCAACGGGGAGACTGATTTCATTGCGCTTCAAAGTTTCTACGATGCCCCGGTCCCAAAGATCACACTCTGCGGGTGGGTGAGGACTTCCTATTCCGGTGCCTTGTGGACCGATAATTGGTCGATCATCGATTTCGATCGCTCAGAATACTTCAACCTCTATGTCGATGCGGTCACTGGTTTTGCTGGGTTCTCAACCAGGGCCCAAGAGCTTCATGACCTACAAGGCACCACAAAAATCAATGACGGCAAGTGGCACCACGTATGCGGAACCTATGACGGCGTGGATAAGAAAATCTTCGTGGATGGAACCATGGAAAAACAGGAGAACAACGCACACCGCGGGCAGCCCCTCGGAAGCGGCGTTGTTCGCTACGGCTTCATCGGAGATGGCTCTGAGGCGCTCAGCTTTGATGGTGAGCGGAACGAGTTCTATTTCACTGGAGATCTTGATGACGTCCGCATCTACCACGGGGGTCTAAGCGAAAATGCGGTCACCGCACTTTTCCAAGGGCGCACCGGGGACGGGGCAGAGCTTCGGGATCATTTCCCACTCGACGAGGGCGGTGAGAACAGGATCCGGCCTCAGACCAATCGTCTTCATGGCACCACCTCGATCGTCGGAAAGGTTGAAAGGGGGCGTTCCTTCAACGGGGAGACTGATTTCATTGCGCTTCAAAGTTTCTACGATGCCCCGGTCCCAAAGATCACACTCTGCGGGTGGGTGAGGACTTCCTATTCCGGTGCCTTGTGGACCGATAATTGGTCGATCATCGATTTCGATCGCTCAGAATACTTCAACCTCTATGTCGATGCGGTCACTGGTTTTGCTGGGTTCTCAACCAGGGCCCAAGAGCTTCATGACCTACAAGGCACCACAAAAATCAATGACGGCAAGTGGCACCACGTATGCGGAACCTATGACGGCGTGGATAAGAAAATCTTCGTGGATGGAACCATGGAAAAACAGGAGAACAACGCACACCGCGGGCAGCCCCTCGGAAGCGGCATTGTTCGCTACGGCTTCATCGGAGATGGCTCTGAGGCGCTCAGCTTTGATGGTGAGCGGAACGAGTTCTATTTCGATGGAGATATTGATGACGTCCGCATCTATCACCAGGGTCTAAGCGAAAATGCGGTCAACGAACTTTTCCAAGGGCACACCGGGGACGGGGCAGAACTTCGGGATCATTTCCCACTCGACGAGGGCGGCGAGAACAGGATCCGGCCTCAGACCAATCGTCTTCATGGCACCACCTCGATCGTCGGAAAGGTTGAAAAGGGGCGTTCCTTCAACGGGGAGACTGATTTCATTGCGCTTCAAAGTTTCTACGATGCCCCGGTCCCAAAGATCACACTCTGCGGGTGGGTGAGGACTTCCTATTCCGGTGCCTTGTGGACCGATAATTGGTCGATCATCGATTTCGATCGCTCCGAGTACTTCAACCTCTACGTCGATGCGGTCACTGGGTTTGGTGGGTTCTCGACCAGGGCCCAAGACGTTCATGACCTACAAGGCACCACAAAAATCAATGACGGCAAGTGGCACCACGTATGCGGAACCTATGACGGCGTGGATAAGAAAATCTTCGTGGATGGAACCATGGAAAAACAGGAGAACAACGCACACGGCGGTCGACCCCTCGGAAGCGGCGTTGTTCGCTACGGCTTCATCGGAGAAGGCTCTGAAGCGCTCAGCTTTGATGGTGAGCGGAACGAGTTCTATTTCGATGGAGATCTTGATGACGTCCGCATCTATCACCAGGGTCTAAGCGAAAATGCGGTCAACGAACTTTTCCAAGGGCACACCGGGGACGGGGCAGAACTTCGGGATCATTTCCCACTCGACGAGGGCGGCGAGAACAGGATCCGGCCTCAGACCAATCATCTTCATGGCACCACCTCGATCGTCGGAAAGGTTGAAAAGGGGCGTTCCTTCAACGGGGAGACTGATTTCATTGCGCTTCAAAGTTTCTACGATGCCCCGGTCCCAAAGATCACACTCTGCGGGTGGGTGAGGACTTCCTATTCCGGTGCCTTGTGGACCGATAATTGGTCGATCATCGATTTCGATCGCTCAGAATACTTCAACCTCTATGTCGATGCGGTCACTGGTTTTGCTGGGTTCTCAACCAGGGCCCAAGAGCTTCATGACCTACAAGGCACCACAAAAATCAATGACGGCAAGTGGCACCACGTATGCGGAACCTATGACGGCGTGGATAAGAAAATCTTCGTGGATGGAACCATGGAAAAACAGGAGAACAACGCACACCGCGGGCAGCCCCTCGGAAGCGGCGTTGTTCGCTACGGCTTCATCGGAGATGGCTCTGAGGCGCTCAGCTTTGATGGTGAGCGGAACGAGTTCTATTTCACTGGAGATATTGATGACGTCCGGATCTATCACCAGGGTCTAAGCGAAAATGCGGTCAACGAACTTTTCCAAGGGCACACCGATAATACCTGCGACCCACAAAACTCCAAAGAATGCGGCGGCGCGGAATGTGTGCCCGAAGCTTGCGGCCTTCGATGCGGGCCTGTGGACAACGGCTGCGAAGTAACCTTGAACTGCGAATGTCCGTCGGGGCTTCAGTGTCTCGGGGGACTCTGTGTCGAGCGAAATGGCAACGAAGAGAACGCGAACTCGGCACCGGATAGGGATAAAGACGGCGTCCCCGACCACTATGAATCGATCTTGGGCACCGATCCTGACAAGTTTGATTCCGATGGAAACGGTCGATCGGACGGAGAGGAAGACCATGATGGAGACGGAATCAGCAACCAGCGCGAAATCAAGCTGGGCCGGAGTCCACTGAGAGGCGCAAGCGAAACGCAAACCGTTCAAGAGCCCTTACGGATGAGCCCGCTTCGTTTTCGCCTGTGGCCGGTGGCGCGTTAGCTGCTGTGCGGATCCGCAAAACCACTTTTTTGAGAGGAAAAAATCATGATGACACCTTCATTCCGAAAGAAAGCGACGCGCATCTTACATCCTGTTATTCTGTTTGGCTCGGTATTGAGCATGCACGTCGGATGCAGCAAGCAAAGCCCAAATCAAGAGGAGGTTACGACATCTCCAGTTCTGGAGCCAGCTCCTGAGATGAACTTTGTTTTCGGCCAAGTGTTTCCCGAAGCGTACAAGACATGGGTTCGAGATCACCTCATTCCCGCGATGCAGGCGAGGTCTCTTCCGCTAGAGCCGCTTCTTCACGACCCAGATCTCTATTTTGAGCCAGCGTCGGGGGTAATTCGAAGCCGATACGACGTCGGAAAGCCCGTGTGGCTGGACAAAAACAGTAATGGCACCTACGAGTCTAGCGTCGACCTAGTTGTGGACGGGACACCCACTGAAGGCACTCGAGGTCGCCAAAACGGACTCCTTTTTGAGGACCGAAACTTCGACGGCAAGTTTGATAAGAGTCACGATCGCCTGACTGACTTTGGGGAAAACCAATCTAGCCTGGGCAGCAAAACTGTGTTGAGTCTTCGAGAGATCGACTTGCCGTCCCTCGTGCGAATGCTGAACAACGATGTCCGGAAGGGCTTGGCGTTCCCGTTCTTTCGCAAGCCCTATTTTCTTGACCCAGACGCCGAGGACTTTGGCAACTGGCACGGGTCACAGCGAGAGGACATGCTCGGTCAGCCGTGGTCGGAGGAAGGCCTGCGTGCAGCTGTCCTCGGTGCGGGAGCCGGCGGATGGACGGTGTTGCCTGAAGCAACGTTCGCGGTCGCCGGATCGGAGCTCCCGGTCAGTGCCTCAACCAGAGTTGAGGGGGAACTGTGGCCCAACAATGTTGTCACTCGAGACCAACTCGTAGAAATGAAGGCCATGGTCGATGCGCTGCAACATGTCGTAAGCCCGTTGTTTGAATATGAGGGATCCGCCAGCTACGTCCAATTGAGTGGCAGCAGACGAATCGATAGCAAACACCGATTTCGGCGGTTCGACCAAGGGAACCTCGTTGATGAAGACGAAGGCCCAGGGCCCGTGCCTGGAGAAAACCCAGATCGCGCTTTTTTTGCCTATGGTAAAGAAGATGGCCGCTTCGACGAGCAAAAGACGTTTACCGGCCGATACCGAGTCACGTTGCGAGAACCTCAGCACGCCAAACACATGGACCTTTTCATTTATCGGCAAGAACGACTCGGTCTTTCTGGAGCCTCAAACCAGTGGGCGAAGGTTGGGCCGGGCCAAGATTTGGCTGCTGATACACTGTTGGCTTTTACGGACTACATCCTTCCTGACGAATATCGAGAGATACCCGAACTTCCCAACCACAGCAACTCCGTGAGTGCCCGCAAGGGGGCCGTGATGTACACGTTGGCGCCCGTGGCACCGGTTCCGAACGAACCCTTCGTGGTAGAGTTCGAATACAGTCACGACCAGGTTCGAGACACGGACCGCGATGACATCGTTGACGTCGGGTTTGATTTGACAAAAGCCGCACGCGCAGGCGGCGCCATCACCTTTCAGCCCGAATGGAGCGAACCACAGGTTTTCATCCCAATCGGCTTACCTCCCAAGGGTCAAATCCCCGCTGTCCACTACCTTCACCAGGGCAATCTTTCGCGTAAGTCAGACTACATATCGAGCAAAGTTCAGGGTGACTTCACAGCGGACGGCCAATACTTGGTCTACAGTGGCCATACGCGCGTGTTTCCAGAAGTTTTGATCAACCAAAATGGCGCGCATGTGAAGCGTTTTGCCGTGGTGCGACCGAGAGGCAACATCGTCTCCTTTGATTTTCCGTGGAGGCCCGAGGACAACACCTTCGATTCTGTTGGGCGCCCGATCGGCATCAATTCTGGTCGCACATACGTGCTTGCTGACACCACCCCAAACGTACACAATGACCTCAGTTTTCACCTGAGGTTTGCGTCGGGTATCATACACCAATTCAGCGGAGGAGTGATAGGACCGCTCGACAATCGTAGTCGACGATTGGGCGCCCGCATCGACGCGATTATCGATGCACAGGGGAGGTCTATCGACTACCCGGGACCGGCGGCACCGCGCTTGGAAAACACGGGCCGACCGGAGATCACCCAAACTTTTGGCGAGACCCCACGGACGACCGTCGAGTGGTACGTCGATTGGGAAGAAGGACAGGTCGCGAAAGTGCGCAGGGTCTTCAGCCAAGGGGGAACAAAGACGACCACCCTCCACTACGACGAACAAGGGCGCATTACCAAGTTGCAAAAGGATGATCCAAGTCTCAACTATGAACTCATCGACGGAGCGATCCACTGGGGGGCCACGTCGGAAGCGGCGGTCAAGTTCAGCAAAGCGGGCGATACCATCACCACAACGCTTCCGGGTGATGGCGGCAGTTGGTCGACCACGACAAACTTCACGCCTGCCGGCTATGTGGCCAGCATCAGGCACAGCCTCAACGGCGTGGCCGAGCCGCCTACCACCTTCACCTATGGCGTGGATGAGGGTCGCTATACCAAGACCAGAGTACTCAAGTCGTCCAGTCTTAAAAAAGTTGTCTACCCGGACGGCCGGTGGGAGGCATACGAGCACGATCCGATCACGGGATGGGTCATCAAGATAAAGCGACCAAGTAAAGATACACCCCCTGAGCTCAATGATGGGCCGCCTGACGAGAATCAGATGGACATCGTTCTTCTCGGGTATGAAAAAATGGCGCCCCAAGGTGATGCCAAAAGATTGAACCGCATGGTCGAACGCCCACGTTCCATTGAGTTTCGGGATCGGGGCGTAGTCGTGGGCTACGAGTATCGGAATTATCTCGGTGATGAGACTGAAACCAGAACCTACAATTCGTCAGCTGAGGTCCCATCCTGGGATTCACCCCACGTCACCACGAAGCTCACCGCCAACGGCTCACGGAGCCACCAGGTTCATGGTTCCCACGTACTGAGCAGCGAGGAGAATGCATTCGGAAAGAGGGCGGTGAGCTCCGCCGGACAGGGCCTGAGCAAGCGGGGAAAAGTTTGGTACGTCGGCCCATGGGGTCAAACGCTCATCCAGCGGATTGAAGGGCAAGGACGGACTTCGGACGGAACCGGCACAGCGGTGTTCACGATCGAAGAAATGAACGCCACCGAGTTTGACTCCTGGGGCCGGGCGTCCCGCTTCGAATGGTCGGACGGAACGGCCGAAATACTGGAAGGTCTTCATTGGCACTTGGGTTCAACGAAACGCACCGATCGCCAGGGTATCGACACGGAGTACACCTACACGATTCTCGGGCAAGTTAAGAGCATTAAGCGATTGGGCGTCACGACCACCTTCAGCTACGACGCGCTTGGGCATGTGACCAAAACCGTCAAGACCGACGGAAACGAGACCATCGAGACACTGGCTGCTTACGATGCCCTGGGCCGGCTTCGCAGCAGCACGGACGCGCGGAGTCAGACGACAACCCACGAGTTCTACGAGCCGGGAGCGTTTTCGCTCGAGGCCGAGGCCGATGCCCTTCCGGGGCCAACGCGAGAAACAGTTTTTCCGGATGGTTCTAGGCGCTTCGAACACCGCTACCTCGATGGACGTCTTCGTTCAGTGCAGCTTGTCGCCGCTGGGAGCGATACACCCTTGACCGAAGTCGCCTACGACTATGGGGCGAATGCCGAAGGTGCGTGGATTGAAGAGCAACGGCCGAACCATGAAGGACTTCTCGTGCACAAGACACGGCGCTACTTCAACGCGATGGACAGATTCGGAAGATCACGAGGGCTACGGCCGATCATGGTGTAGTGACGACTCTGGAACGAAGCTTCGACGACGTTGGCCAGGTTCAAAAAGAGACCGATGGAGATGGCGTCGTCACGCTGTTCGAGTATGATGGTCGGGGCGAGTTGACCCGAAAAGCGATCGACCGCAATGGCAACGGCGTGATCGACCTCAGTCCGGAGGCAGGCGCTCAGGGAAGTGCGGACATTGTCTTCAGCATAGAACGGGGTTTAGCACATCATAATGGAAGTTTGGCGTTCTTTACTCGGCACACCCGAGGCGTAGGGGACACCGCCGTTGAGACCGTCGAGCGTGTCGGTGTGCACGGACGCAAACGCTGGTATTCGGAAGGGGGCATAGACAAATGGCAGAGCGAGCGTACTCCCTCGGTTGGAGGTACCTGGGACATCGTCACAAAGACCAGCGACGGCCGAGTATTTAGTGAACATTATGAGAACAGTCGGTTAAAGTCGATGACACAAGGGGGAAATGGAATCGAAGAAATCGAGATCGCATCCTTCACGCACGATGGTTTTGGTCGCACCATCTCACGCACTTCGTCGGAGGGGACAGTCAGCTATGAACTCGATGAGGAGGGCTTGGTGCAGACCGTTGTCGATGGCGTTGGGCAGGCGACCGCCTTGACACGCAACCCCTTGGGTGCACTTTCACAGATGACCCTTCCCAGCGGCGTCGTTCGGTCGTTCGCCTGGTCACCCGACGGAAACCTAGAAAAAGCCTCGGGTGCCGGGCAGTACACGTTTGCAGCCAAACGTGAAGGTCTTGGGCTTCCGCGCCTGAGTTGGAAACAAACCGCCGACGGACCGGACATCGAGACTTCGTGGAGTGGTGACGCGGGGGGGATCGAGAAATCGGTCAATGGCGTCGTAACCGAAAGCGTTCGTTTCACGCCCGGGGGCCGGCCGAAGTCAGTGACCCGCGGCCACCTTAACGCCTTGGATAGACAAACTCTGGAGCGAGAATATGATGCTGGAGGACTTCTATCGTCCATACGAAAGGTTGACGCTAACGGCAATCTCGTGGGCTCGATGCCGGTCACCGTGGACTCGGCGGGTCGCACCCGATCGCTGGGCAATCTACACTTTGGCTATACCGCACGCAACCGAGTCCATCGAGAATCCATTCCCCAGGTGTCGGGTATGGCACTTGTCCGGGACTACGACGAACAAGATCGAGTCACTCGTTTGACACTCGAAATGGACGGCACGGTGACACGAACGTATGAGTACGCCTACGACTCGGCCGGACGTTTGGCGAGTACCAAAGAAGGCACACGAAGCGTGACCTACATCTATGAGCCAGGAACCACCCAGGTCAAAGACGTCATACATCACCACGCGGCCAGTGCAGTGGTGAAGACCAGCCTCTCGCATGACGTCGGAGGGCGGCTGATCGGCATCCACAGCCGCCCTGCTCAAAACGATACGGCGGTTGGTTTTCTCAAACAAACCTACGACTACGATGATGTTCACCGGGTGAGCGAGATCGTGCAGACGATTTATGACCCTTTCGAATCCATCGAGACCAAGGTTCGCTACGGATATGACAAACGTGATCAGCTCACCTCAGCACAGATGGTTGTGGCCGGTGACCAGGCCGAACAGGCGGTAGAGGGAAGGACGGTGCTCTTCGAATACGATGAAATTGGGAATCGAACAAAGTCAGGACTCGAAGACGAATGGGACACTTTTGTCGCGGCGCCCCGGAATTTCTACACGGCGTCGACCTCCTCAGGGCGAGTCGAAATCGGTGGGGCTGCGCATCCTGACGCGACGGTTACGGTCACGGCGGTTGAACCGACATCAGGACTTGTTTTGGCGCAAGATGCGTCGGTTGAACGCACCGGTTCCTGGTTCTACTATCAGTTGGACCCCGCTGGTGCCCTGCCTGGCCAGACGGTGGTGCTGACCTTTACGATTGTGCTACCAGGCTTGGCCGTCGACAGCGTCGGTGAAGCCACAGTGAACGTTGTTCTCCCGCACGGGTCTGACGCACCAGAACACGATTCGCCAGGCCGACGTGCTCTCGATGCCTACTATGAGTACACTTGGACGCCAGAGGGCCGACTTCGGTCCGTAGAGTCTCCCCTCGACTTCAAGGTTTCGTATGGCTACGATGCTCTGGGTCGACGCGTATCCCGAAAGCTCTGGTTATGGGACACAGCCACTGGAGCCTTCTCGGAGAACCCCAGCAAGGACACAAGGTATGTGTACGACAACCGCCGGATCATCGCAGAGTTTGATGCAAAGACGGAAGCCGTGGTGGCCACCTACCTATGGGGTCTTGACTTCTCGGGGACCTTGAATGGGGCGCACGGCGTCCGCGGGCTCGTGGCGTTCCAACGCGCCGGACAAAGCTTCTATCCCGTCATGGACCGCGGTGGCAATGTCCGGGTTTTGGCTAACGCCGCCGGTGAGGTCGCCATGACCTACGACTACTCACCGTATGGCCGACTTTTGGCGATTGACAACTTTTCAGCGCCGACCGACGACATCAATCCGTTTCTGTTTTCTACGAAACTTTACGATTTTAAGACCCAGCTCTATGATTTTGGACTTCGGAGCTATGACCCGAGCCAGGGCCGCTGGCTAAGTGAAGACCCAGCGGGCGAAGATGGCGGGTTAAACTTGTTTGCGGCCTTTGCCAACGATCCCATCAACCAGGTGGATGTTCTCGGGGCCACACCGCAGAATTTGAATTCGGCGCAAGCGCCTTCCGGTGTCCCCTGGGTACCCGACGACACCCAGTTCAATCCGGCCAACGCGCACTTTGGGGCGGTCGTGTCGATCATCGCGTACAAAGGTGCCAACGAAATCGTGCGGAAGATGCGAGCCATGGGCTTTGAGGACGTGCGGGTCATGGACCGGCCCCTGACCGATGCTCAGGCTTTCACTGCCTACGACCCAAAGACGAACACGGCACTCGTTGCATTTCGAGGAACGGAAATCAATAAACGTGAAGGGCCCGTAAAAACACTTGCTGCGTCGCCGGATTTGCGGCTCGATCTGGTTGGCGTTCCAGTCCCCGCCCTATCGCCACACAAACATGGCCTTTCTGGCGGCGTTCATCTCGGCTTTTATCTCCAGTTTCTGGAGGTCAAAGCAAGAATTCTTCAGAACATCGAGGACTACCGACAAAGAAACCCGGAAGGATTCAAGATTTTTGTGGCGGGGCACAGTCTTGGCGGCGCCCTGGCAACGATTTTTTCGGCCCATGGGCTCCAGGAGAGCCTTCCGATCACGTCCACTTACACAATTGGGCAACCTCCCGCAGGGACCGCCGCATTCATGTCAGGCTTTAAGGAAAACCTCGATCGAACGGGCTCTGGCTTCTTTCGAACCGTCCATCTTATGGACATCACGCCAAACGTCGGCTCCATTGCGCGCTGGCTTACCCATGGTGACGCCGGTGATGAGATCTACATCGACCGAAAAGGCGTCGCTCATTTCAACGCCTCTGGGGTCACCAAGCGTTTGGATCGAATTCTCAGTTTGGCCAACCCCACCCGGGCCGCGAAGGGGCTCTTCGCAGACCACGGGTCTCGCGTCTACGAGGCTTACCTTCGCACCCTCGAAAGAGAGTTTGTGGGTCGAGTGCCCTAACCGCATTGATCCGAACCCGTTTGGGTCGTGCGGGGACCGCCCGAAACGCCAACCTCCCTGAGATCCGGGTTACCCGCAAAAACATCATTCTTTTGCCAGTCGACTTGACATGTCCGCCCTCTCGGACTCTGGTGCAAACCCGTGAATCGCTGTGTCCTGCTGCAGTTTCCGCAGAACCACAAAAAGAAGCACCATCTCCAGGTGCTGGCCGCGTTGTCGGTTCTAGGATTGTTTTCGCTTTCGTGCGCGCAGCCTGAGACCCCCAAACCCGCCGCATCACCACGGCGGGGTCAAGCATCCCTCGCCCTCGGGTGGTCTTTGCTGCCCGCCGGTTCTTTTCCTGGCTTCTATGAGAATCTCCCGGATAACCGGTGGGCGGCCTGGGAGGTGGATCAGCCACTTGAGCCCAATCAACGGCGCGTCACCGCTCCGTACCGTATGACAGATACCCCAAACGCTGATCACACCTACTGGGTCTATGTCAGCCAGGAGGGTGCGCCGTTCTTTCCGGAGGCGCTTTCTCCCCCGACGGCGAATGAGACGCCGAGCCAGGATGTGCATTTCTTTCAGGTGAAGAAACCCCAGCTGTGGCGGGCAACCACGGGCGTGAACATCCTGACCTGGCATCCCGATACCCAGCGCGCATTCCCAGTCAAAGAGGGTGCGACCCTCAAAACCGGCGTCGTCTATTGGGCGGTTCATCACGGTGACTGTGACGTTGACACCATGAACCTAAAAACCAACCTCGGTCTTCTTAGCCTGTGCGACCCCCTAGATGAGCGCAAGCGCGTCACGAGCGGGCCCAACGCCGCGCACGAGACCAACCCCGATGGCACGAGGACCCTTTCCGAAAACCTCAGCGATCGGCCAAGCGCGCGGGTGGATCCTGGGGGGCGGCCGCTGCTGCCTTCGTTCGACGCCTACGCACCCAAGCTCCTGATCGAAAATCCCTCGGAAGAAGTGGTGTACCAGAAGGCACATACCCTTCGAGGTCTCGTCTGGGACCCAAACTTGGACCGCGTAGAAATCACATCGGGAGATAAGGACCGCCAATTGATTTCGGTGGACGCCGACGGCCATTTCTCTTTGACCCTAGAACTGGAACCGGGCTCCCATCAATTCTCAATCAGTGCCCACAACCGAACCGGACACACGCGGAAGATCAGCACAACCGTCACTTATAGGCCGGAGCTTTTTGTCAGCCTTGAGCCGCCCCAAGCGCCCACGCAACTCATCGGATGGGCCGATCCCCAAAAAGCGCATCTTCGGTGGCAAGCCCCGAAAGTTCTCAAAAGTGGCCAGCCGATCCCCAAAGGGGTTCAGCTCAAGTACTTCGTCAGAAAAACAGACGGGGGATCGGGACCCGCAGAGCGGGTGGAAGTTCAGACCACCGAATACCATACCGATCTCCCCCCGGACGGACGGCGGATCGACTTTCAGGTATCGGCCTGGCTTCAAAACTCAGACGGGGCGCCTCTCGAATCAAACCGCACGGTCCGCATTCAACTTGCGACCACGGACGCGGCCCCCGCCCTGGCTCCAGGCGCTTTCGAGACGCCAAGTCTGGTGGCGACGCCCCCTGTCCGACCCGCCCTCCCGACTTTGGCTACGAGCAAGACCCAGGGCCGGGTCTATACCCACATGGCATACATCGCGCGTGGTGCCGAGGACCAACACGACGAAGTTCACTATATGCGAAGTGACCGACTCGCGAAGCGAGACTCATGGAGTTCGGCCACCCGACTTTCGCATCCCGATTTGGGCAATCAGGTGACCGAAGTCGCCATCGCCGCACGCGGCGGGCAGGTTGTCGTCGCGTGGCTGCAGTCTTGGCCCGATCCTACGCGGCCGACGACCCTGGTGGTGGCAAAGAGCCTCGACGGCGGCCAAACATTTTCGGATGGGCCCTTGCCCCTGAGGTCCAACAAGCATCCCAAACGAAGCGTGGACCTCGCGATTGACCGCCTAGGCCACCATCACCTCGTGTGGGGAGAAAACCACCAAGCACTGTACCTCAAAGACTTCAGCGGGCCGGCAACCAGCGTGTTTGATGAAACAAAGCGCGTCATCAATGACGAAGTGGTTCGCTACCGTCGCATCTACGGCAAAAAGGACTGTCCCGACCTGTGCAGCTGCACCACAGCCGTCGACGAGATCTATTCCATGGCCACCGAGCCCAACCCAAAAGACAACGACGAACCGTTTGGCCTTTACCAACACATCACCGAGTGGAGCTACATCGAAAACCCAACCCTTGAAGTCGACGACCACAGCGTAACCATCGTGGCTCGACAGACCAGAAGTTACAACAATCGACCGGTTCGAAACCCAAACTGGACGCCATCCCTAGGCCCCTACTTCCCACCTCCGATCCAACAGATGGATGTCAAGACCGGCGAAGCGCGATGGTGTCCGCCCATCGACGCCCTGGCCCGGCAACCTGGGTTTCGCCAAACATGGAAAAAGGACATCTACGCCTGCGCACCGAAGGTTCCTCCCGGCGCGCCCGAGCGTATGCAAAAGGAGATGACCCAAGACGGCTTCACCCAAGACTTTGCCACACTCAGCGACTTCTACAATTATGACACCACACAGGGTCACCCACGAGATTGGTACTACTACCTCTACGACGGAACCTGGGATGAAACCGACCGCATCAAGGTCGCCAGACGACCGATCGTCGAGGGAGCGTGGTCCCAAGAACAGACTCAAACGATTCCGACGCCTCGCTTGGTCGACGACCTCGTCCAGGTTGTGGAAGAACCCACCGTCGTTCAAACGGGGTGGCGACAAGGCACGTGGATTCGAAACGTCTTCCAAAACTGGAAAATCACAACCCTCGACGCCTTTGAAAGTGACCAACACGAAAGCCAGGCCTGCGCGCGCCAAGGGTCCGCGCGGGAGCCCGCACCCCGGGTAGGCCCCTCCGTCGTGCGCCTGACCAGCACGCCCGGCGGACACTGGGCCGCAGTCTATGAAAAGGGCCCCTCCTTCGACCCAAATCTCCCGGGATCCAACCCTATCTACACCGTTACCTCGACCGATGGCGGCGCAACCTGGTCGACTCCATCACCGTCGGGAACCGGCTATCTGCCCGATGGAACCCTGACTCCCGATGGCACCCTTACCACAGCCTTTTACGCGGCCGACGAAGGCGGTGCCATCGGCGTAACTCGAGCGGAGCCCTCTCGGCCCGAGGCTCTGACCCAGACCATCGACGGCGCAAACCCCGCACCCATCCATTGGAAGACCCACAGTTCACAGGTGGCATCGCTGGCCAACACACCAAGAATCGTCAGCCACGAAGACTTGGTGATCATGGCCTGGGTCCAAAAGGGTGACTCCGGAGTGGACCGCATCGTCACCAGCCGCGCGAGCACCGCCCAAAAACAAAAACTGCGCTACACACTCACCGGCCCAGGCCAGGGTGTCGCCGGCCAGGCCGCGCGCACCACCCTCGAGTGTGTCGATCAGTTTCACCTGGTCTCCCAAGGCTGCAGCCCAAAAACCTCTGCCGTCGCGCATCCCAAAGGCGGACCTGCGCTGGCTTCCGTCAGTCCTCGCCAAGTGCTGTGGACAGAGTTTGATCGTCACCAACTGCCGGAGGCAACCCTCCATGCTTTGGCGCTCGCCGAAACCGACGTCGATTTTTCGTTGTCTCAGGCTCCCGAACTCGCCACGTCTACCTCCAAAAAAGTATTCTTGGACAATATCCGCGGCAACTACCAGCGCGCCCTTGCCCTCATCGACGAGCTTTTTACAAGCGAGGGGGCCCAGCGGGAATATCGTCAAGATCCTGAGAACAACGATTCTGCCTTCTTGGCCAAGTTCGACCGGGTCTGGACCTACACCCAGGGCATCGCGCTGGCCCGATTCGCCCGGCAAGGAGACAAACGCGCCGCCCTTGTGGCCGAGTTTTTATGCACCCAGGCCAAACGCTCCGATCCGTCTGCGGCAGACACGATTGCTGGCTGGCCCTTCTCCTGGAACACCCAGTCTGATGACTGGGCGGACGCCCGACGCGTGACCGGCGCCAACGCCTGGGCTGTGCATGGCCTGGGCACCTACATCGCAACCCCTGAGTTCCAAAGAAACCTCGATGAAGACACACAAATCCCCATACTGCGTTGCTACGCCCATGCCCTGCGCGGTCTTCGCGCGCACCGCCGGGACGGGCTGATGACCGCCGGCGATACCACCCGCGGGCTGCAGCTGGCCAACACGCCGCACGCGCTCGGCGTCGAAAACGATCCCGAGGTCAGGTGGGACTACTACGACATTCTAGACGCCATCGGCTACGAAAGCTTCAATACCGAAGAACCGCCCAAGGTGGCGCGCAGTCTACGAGACCAAGACCGCATGCTGGAGCCCGTGACCCTGACTCTGGAACAATTTCGCGCGCTCAAAGAACCAGCCCAGGCCCAAAACGTCGTGACCGAGCACAACATCGACCAGCTCACCGTCTTGAACCATGCCCTCACGCACTGGCCCGAAATCTCGCGCCTAATGCAGCCAGAAGACCAGACCCTCATCCAAGAACTCCATGCGTGGCGCGAAACACTCAAAGGCGCCATCTTTGAAAAACTCTGGGATCCGGACGAAGGGCGTTTTATCACCGGTGGCCATTTTGTCGACGAGCGCTTTGAAGCCCACAAATTGACCGCGATCGACAACTGCAGCTGGCTGGTGCTCGCAGTGGACGCCCGAGACCTTGATACCGCCGAGAGCGACAAGCTCGCACGCTGCCTGACCTATACCGTCAACACCTTTGTCAAAGACTTTCCCTTCAACCGAAGCACCTACCGCGGCACCCACTATTTCCCGAACAGCTTCTCAGATCCGTACATCGACCCCAGCGAAGAGCAAGAAAAACTCTACCATCTGGAGGCCACCGCCGGACTCATCTTGGGGCTCAAAAGATTCGCGGACATCCGCCCTCATCACCCGGACACACTCGGATTTGTCGAAGAAGCAGACGATCTTTGGAGTGAAATGCAGCGTTTCGTTCGAGACAACGGCTTTCCGTATTCGAGCCGACGCATTCAAGACTTGATGACCGTGCTTGAATCGAGCACTGCCGCCATCTGGTACGCCGATGTGTTCGATGTGTACGCCAGCCGCGAGCAAGACCTGGACCGCCCGCTCCAAAACTATGCCAGGGGCGTAGATGATGTCGGCCCCCGAGAAGCCATTCGCAAGAGCGGGCAGACCTTGCTCCGAGCGGCCGGTTTCGGCGACGCCCTCCCCGCCTTCAGGCCGCATCTCCTGGACCGAGATGAATTGGGCCGAAGAGGCCCCACATGGGGGGTTTTTGACGACGAAGGCCCCTTTGAAAACTACCGCGTCCGGCTCTTCATCACTCGAGCCGGCGCCGAAACCTTGGCCTCCACGCGGATCTACGTCCAAGATGGCGCCCCAGCCCCGCCGATCAGCGAGATCCACGACGTTCCAGTCAATATCACGTCGGTGACGGTCCAGGCCGTAGGCGAAAAGCTGCTGCCCGAAAGCTGGCCTACTTGGTTGTACCAATTCGAGTGGCTACGAGACTCTGACTGGTTCACCACCACTCGGTACCGATTCTTCGGCAGTGTCGGCGACGGCGCCCCAAATGCATCTCGCATCATGCTCTCGGTGCTCATCGACAATCAGGAATGGTTTGTCGGCGAGGCCGACATCGATCCTTCAACGAACACATTTTCACTGTACTTCGACCAAGGCACCCCAGGCCTACCCGAGCTTACGATCCCGACGTGGTCCCTCTCGAGGTTGGATTCCGGCGAAATCGTTCATGGTGGGTCCGTCGACCAAACACCCATCGCACGTCTTCTCGCCGCGGGGCAACCGCAGGTCCTGGCCGCATCGATTCCCCCCCCGGTCAACCGGGGGCAGCCAGCGGTCGGTGAGCCTCTTTCCATTTCCACCAAGCCTGGAGGCTGGTCGTTTCACCATCATTTCGGCGGCTGGCACCGCTACGAGTTGCTCGACGTTTCCGGAAAAGTCCCGGTGGTGCTTCAGTCGTCAGAGGAGCGAGACATTGGCCGCCGGCTCTTGATATCCGGTCACATCAACAATCAAGCGGAAGGAACGAGGCACCCCATCACCTTGTTGGAAGACCAAGTCTGGGCTCTCCTCGCAGCGTCCCGGGCCCCGGTCGACAACGCGCCCCGCGATTTTCCTCACAAAAAACCCATGGCCAAAAGCTTGGTCGAAGGCCTCATGTCGACCATCGAAACCGTCGAGTACGAAGGTGAAACACACTTGCAATTCCCGTTTGTCGTGGATTCAAACACGGGCTTGTCGTTGGTCCCATACTACCAAATCGGCCCACAGCTTTTGGCAATCTATGCCATCGCGACCCATCTCGAAACCGTAGGCCGCAGCGACCCCGAAACCGAAGACCGCCTCGTCCGCATCATGCGCTCCATTCGTCGGATATACAGTTTGGGAGACCAAGAGGGCCCACTTCTCAGCGGCGCAGGTCGCCCGGACGCCCTGGCAATGATGCTAGGCGTTCAGGGGAACGACGTAGGCGACGCAAGCGAGCCCATCAGCAACGATTCTTTGCATCGGTTTCAAACCGTCTCCCTGAAGGACCACTTCTACGCCTCGCTGGTCACGAGGCCATTGCTGTCGGTCGCCGCCGGCAGAAATGAGTACGAAGACGTCATCGAAGATGGACAGAAGGTCCGGTACCAAAAAGACAACCCGTTGACCGAATTTATCCAAAGCTTCAGCAGCCAAATCCACAAACAAATGTATGGCCGCTTCTGGGATTCCGAAGGTCCCGGACGACCCGTGGCCCATCTCAGGGTGCTGCCGGACGGAACCACCACCCCTTTTGAAACCGCGTCCGGTCCGGCGGAAGCGGCCGCCATCTACTGCTTGTTCGGCCTTTCAGAAGGCCTCGCAAGCGCCCCTTCGCTGGTTAACACTTCGCTCGAGCTTATGGCCCAACACTGGCCCGGTCTTCTTGCCGCCCCTTCCGCCACATTTCGATCCGATCTGTCCGATCCCCGGTTCCTCGTTGCCCTGGCGCTGCGGCACGCCGCGGCGGTAGATCCACGACTGAGTGAAATCGTCTGGCACGAATACCAAAACCTGATGGGCGATGCACCGAAAACGATCGCCCAGCACGCCAAGCTGCAGCTCCTAGAGTTCCCGAAGGATCTGTTTCTCGACGCCGACCCCCACACTGGCCCCATGTTCTCGGCCATCGAGCCCCCACTCACGCGGCCCGAATACGGATGGTCAAGGGCCCCGCACTTGTTTACGGTACGCGATCGTTTGGGCCGACACTATTTCGACACCCTGTCAACGCTGTTCATGTCGGATCATCGGCCCCGAACCTTCGACACCTTGGTTCACCGCTTGGTGCAAATCCGTTTTGCGTACCTAGAGTACCGCGCAAAAACGCCGCGCCACCAGTGGCCCGCCGTGTTCCGCACACTCCCCTACGAAGCTACGCTTCTCGAAACCATCCATCTGGTCTCCAGCCTGTGCGACGGAAGCCTAGAGTTCATCGACCACCCCTCGGAACTTCCTCAAGTCCTCGGCCTCTCGTGCGAAGACGCCGAACGCGCATTCACCGACGCGCTCGAGCGCCGAGTCGGCGGCCGAGATCCGTCCACGCTGGCCGTCGAAATAGACAGGCAGGACGACACCTATGAACTTTTGGAATGGGCAGGACGTGTGGGGCTCCGCGAACCCTCGGATGGAGACCAACTGCGGCTCGGCAACCTGGATTTGCTTCGCCCTTCAGATTCCGCCCCCGCGCGCACCGTCATCGCCCCTCTCGAACCCGGCGAATGGACACCGACACGCAGCGCTCAGATCCAGTCAGAACTTCGTCAACGCTGGGCCTACATCGTCCAGCTCGGAACCCAAGCGGTCGACGCCGACTACTACCTGGGGCTCATCGACTTGCTTGATGCCGAAAACCCGTCCGCGCCCTCCTATTGGAGCCAAGCCGCGATCGAGTACCGAACCGCTATCAATACCAATACCTTCTTCACCGTGCACGTAGGCCATCAGTGGTTCACCCGAGATCTCAACGAACTGCTGCCGAGGCGAACCATAGGCGACGTGACCCGAGAAGACATGAAACAAAACGTCCGGTCCCTCCGCCGCCTCATCAACGAAGAAATGAATGGGAGCCTGACCGCCCTCGCTGAAAGCTCGGGACTGAGTGTCATGGCCATCCACGCCATGATGCGGAGCGGACAAATCACCGAAGCCGAGTTCGACCAAATGGCGCGGGCCATGATGCTCAACGCCGAGGACGCGGAAGAACGCAAGAAGCGGTTTGGGTTCGTCGGAAGCGACACCCGCTCGGTGAGGATTGAAAGCTCGGGCGGACCCGCGGATGTGTTTGAGCGCCATTTGGCGCTCCTCAAAAACGACAACATCCCCACCACCCAGCCATCAAAGACCCATCCCACGCTGCCTACCCTCCAGGCGATGAGGCCCCCCGGCTTGCTACGGCCCAAGTTCGTGACCCAAAGCCTCAAGACCCTCGGACGCACGTTGGACGACTTTTTGCGCCTCCCTCCCGAACTCGGAGCCATCGTCGCCGCGGCACCTTCGGTGCTCGCGTACAGCGCAAGCCTAGGAACCGAAATCGACCCAGGCCTCCAGTCGATCTTCGTCGGTGGGCGCCCCCCCTCCCCCGATCTGTGGGACCCCGTCGGTCATGTCCGCGCAGAAGACCTGCTTGCCCCCTTCGGAACCTACCTCAAAGACGAAGAAAACATTCGGGCCGAGGTCCCCATTTTCACCACCCCATCCTTGATAGACGACCCCCTATCCGGCCCCCACATCGCATTCGAGGACCACAAGATCTACCACGTGACCATCGATTTTCTTGGCATCGAAAACACCCCCCTTGGACATGTAGGCGTTCTCGATCTTGAGGAGGGCGCCCTTTTTGAGGTCCACGTACTCAAGACCGAGCATACCCGCGAACACATCATCGAAGCCTCACTCCGCGAACACCTTAGGTGGCAGCAAGCACAACGCTTGCTCGCCCATCTCCCCGAATCGATGCGGGACGCGCTCCTCTTTTGGGTCGAACTCAGCATCCGCGGAGAATTCACCAAGCACACCGCGGAGCGCATCATTCAAAGCCCCAACGCACTGAATTTCAGGCCCGGTGAGAGTGGATGGAGCCACGGAACATGGCCGGTCACCCAAGCAGCGCCAAAAGAAGAGCCCCAGGCCGCCGTCCCCTTGGCGGAACTCAACGACAGCCACTGGGACGTAGGCCCTTACGGAGACCTGACCGAGGAGCTCTTCGGATTCAAAAGCGAACCCCTCCCAGATCCCACCGCCATCGAAGCCAAGGAGGGGGACCTCAAGATCAGGATCCGTTTTGCGCTTGCAGACATCGCCCGATTCTTGCCCCCTGGGAAGCCCAACGCCTTTTCCTGGACCGGCGATCGTTCCACCCTCGACGGCAAATCTTTGGATATTTTGGTCAAGAAAAGCTCCGATTCTTGGGTGAAGTCCAGACTGAGTGTCGAACCCGTTCGAGACAATCTTGGCTCCTTCACCTTCGTCGGGAGGGACGACGAAGAACTCCAACCACCCCAAGACGAAAACATCGATGCCACGCGAATCTCGGTGGTGCTCCTCGGCGACATCCTCCTTTTTGACCAATACGGCCAACCGAGAAGAGATGCAGACGTCCGGCTGCGGGCCGCCCTCGGCCACCAAATATTCGGCGAGGTCCAACAGGCGCTGACCGATCCTCCGGGGCAAACCACGGATAGAACCCACCGAACTTATGACGAAGAACTCAACCGAACGATCACAAGCTACGAAGCCTCCGTTGCATTTTTAACCCGTGTGATCGACAGCAAGGAATTCAGCACTTACTTGCCCACAACCCAAAGGCAGTACCACGCCATCCTCGCGCAACAAACCACGCACCTTAACGAGATGAAAACCGCTCGCCAGATCCTCAAGAACGATTCCTCCCCCGACAGCTTCAAACCTGCGCCAGGCGGCCCCACAAGAATCGCCCCCACCCCCCTGTCGGACGAAGCCCTCATCAAAGCCTCAAATAATCTCTTCACCGGTCAAGAAGCCGTCCAGGTCTACAACCTCAAACAAGGCTACGCTGCCTTTCCCATCTATGACATGGACGCTTCTTCAGCCGATCCCGCCCCCCACCCCATGTGGGCGACCATTAACCAGTGGGGCCAAAACACGCTGGTGGTCGGCATCACCAGCGCCCACAGCATCCCGCATGAACAACAGACGGTTCAGTTTGTCCTCGACCAGACCAGCCAACAATTTATCCGCGTCGCCCGCAGCAACGGAGAAGTGCGCCTCTACGAACGCTACGTCCGAGGCGCCCCGGAGCCCTCCCGAATCCCGACAAATTCATGGTCTTCCAACCCCCTAGAAGCCCACCGCACCGCCGTCGACGGCCCAAAAGTCCTCGAAAGCAACCCTCCGTGGACGTACAACCTCAGCGAACACAACCGGCCGCTCACACTCGAACAAGCATACAAGATCTTCACCGACGGCGACGCCCTCCATGAGCTCATGCCCGCCTCGGTCATCGTGAACCACCCGGACGAAATCCCCAAAATCAAAGCCGACGATCCCTCGGGCACCATCCAATACTTCATTCTCATCGAGAAGAAGGTCCCCAACAAAGAAATCCGAGCCCGCGTCTACACCCCCCACCCCCTCGACGACTACACCGAGCTCAGAATCACCCTCACACCGACCAGCCGACCCGACCAAACCCACATCAAGGCAGTCTTCATCGACGGTGCCTCCTGGTGGGGACGCCCCAAATAACGCTTCGCCTAGCCGGTTGGCAGCGCCATCGTCGACGATCGGCCAGCCAAGAATGGAACAAAAGGAGTTGATGGCACGACACTCAAATTGAGCCGGAAATCTCATTTGCGTGAAAATATTCCGTTGCCCACAAGGGCTCGCAGGACCAATGCTGAAGGACACTGGTTGGATTTCGTTCTTAGATGCGCCTGACCTTTTTGTTCAGGAAAAAGACCGCAGCAGCCGTGTATGGCATATACTTGCCATCATCCAGCTTCGTCAGAGTTGAAACGGCGGACAATATCTGCCCTTTGCGCCAGCGCTTTTCCTTCCTGTTGATGAACCGAATGACCCCTTCCCAAACCTCGCAACGACTTCGAACAATCGATTTCTGGTTGAGATTAAGTGCTTGGATATCTTCCTCGACGTCCCCACGCGAATCGCGAGAAGCCACTTCTCCGCTGGGACGATACGACAGGAACTTTTCCGGTTCGTTGAGAGGATTAAGGATCTGGAGCGCATCGCTCCCTTTTCTTGTGTCGCAGTGCTGGTTCTGAGGAGGCTGCCCTTCCCCCCCTTTACAGACCCCAACATGTTTTCGTAGGAGAGCTCCAGCGATCTATCTGACGCCTGTGCCACATAGTGCTCGATCTTCCTTTGCGTGGTTCTCTGCGTAGGCCTCGGGGAGAGAGGGCGGTGTCCCTTTCGGGAAGGCTTGGGGAAACACGATGTGATGCCTTGGGGGCCCCAAGCCCAGGATGGGCGGCCTGGACGAAAGGGACACCGCCCTCTCTCCCCGAGGCCGGCACTGAAGCTCCCCGCCGACACTGAAGCGCCCCACGTCCACCCGCACCATAGCACCTCAGAATACGGTCGTGCCCCAACAAAGAAATCCTAGCCCGCGTCTACACCCCCCACCGCCTCGACGACTACACCGAGCTCAGAATCACCCTCACGCCGACCAGCCGACCCGACCAGAGACCCACCTCAAAGCAATCATCATCGACGGTGCCTCCTGGTGGGGACGCCCCAAATAAATCTCGGTCTACTACCGAGGGTGAGTGTGCCCTGCTTTGAGCGTATCGATGAACAGCCTTTGGTGCTCAGGTTTTTGCCACACCGTCTCGTCTCTTTCGTAACCCATTTCTGTTTCAAGGAAGAGGGGACCGCCCCTGTTGGATAGTCCTACGCCGAGATCAAGTAAAAGGATGGCGGCGGGATCGAGAACAAAAACCTCTAGGTCAAGGTCAGCTTGGTCCCCTGACCGCAAAAATGCCTTGAACGTTGCCACGTCGGCGTCGTCGGCAGGATCTGGCGCGATGTCGATGGAGCGCCTAAGGCTACGAAGGCTCGGAAGTTCGCCCAAGTTCCGGAATTCAAGTGGCGTAGAACTGGTGCTGCTCAAGGCCCCATAAAGGAGCTCCATGTAAAAAGCCAGGAGTGTCGCCGCCTGCCGCCCGTCCTCCGTGATGATGAGTTCGTTACCGAGAGTGCGGTGTTCATGGCCTACGATCTTGAGATAGGGAATGACCACCTTTCGAAGCAGAGGATCGGCGCGCCGATCTTCGAGAATAAGATCTGGGAACTCCAAGAAGACGGAGAACCGAGACACCGCAAGGCCGTAGGCGAAGAATGAGTGGAGATCACGAAGTGCATCATCGTACGCGTCGGCCTCACGATAGTATGCATTCTTCATGAGTGCATCTTCGGGCATGGTGAGGTGTGCGATCCTTGCGCGTGGCCATGGGTCGGTCAACTCGAGAACATAGGTGCGCGTCGGAGCACTCGCGTCTGCGACGGGCGAGGTCGCAAGCCAAAGGCAGGAGAACGTGGACGCCAGATCCTTCATCGACATCGAGGGGTGCCGACCGGAAACGGTCAGGGGCGTCCACAGTTGCGGATGGCCACCGCGACTCAGCCCCAACATATCTTGCGCTGCCTCCGGACGAAGCACAGCCGGAATCATGCCGCGAATGCGCCCCTCGAGAACACGGATCAAGTCCGCTTCAAAGCTGCTGGCGTCTTTGTCTAGCTCCACAAATACACGTGCGGCGGGATGATTCGAGTAGCGCACGATGTCCGGTGTGATCGCGAACCGATACGTCCCATCCTGAGACTCGAGCCCCAGGAAGTGGGCTGTTTTTGCAGTCTCGGTAAACATGAGTTGGGCTTTGATCAAGACAAGCGATCGGAAGTCGCTCGGTTTTTCCTTGAGGTTATAGACCTCGAGTTTCGCATCGGTCATCGTTCCGTGCTCCTGAAGCGAGATCATCGTCTCAATGACTCCGACATCACGAGTCCGCTGATCTCGAAAAGCCGTGGTCCTCAATTGGGCCGCAAATTTGCTGGTCAAGCTGAGGAGGGAAACCGCCTGCTGAGAAATGGGCTCCTCATCGATCAAGTAGCTTGGAGCCTCCCGAAGTTTGAGACCACCAAGTGGTTTGGAGCTTCCGCCGGGTTCCTGGGCATAAAGCGTCCCCGTGAACTCCAGTTCGTCTACAACCTCACCAGAGCCGTATTTGGTAACCTTGAGGTAGGTGTCCTTAAACTTTTCAAGGCTGATCATTTGTTCGAGGACGATGGCCACTTGCTTCATGCGATAGGAAAAGGCGGTCGGAAGGGCTTGGAGCTCGACCAGTTGTTTGTGGGCCAACGGCGTCGTTGTCTCGATGGCCATCTGGTGTTGCCCAACGTAAATGTTGATCGTTTTTCCATCTCTTTGGGGTTGGATATGGACGACGCCACCGCGGATCATCTCAGCCAGAGCAAGCTGAAAAACGAAAGCCGGTGCAAATCGTCCCGGCTTTCGGACGTACACCGTAGGAACATCCGCGAGAGAGATGAGATGCGCCGGGTTGATAGGCATCCCAAGCCTCACGGTCGACTTCATAAAACTTCGCAGTGTGGTCGCGCTCTTGAAGAAAGTGGAGGACGGCGGAACTGTGTTCGAGCATCGCCATGAACTTCTCAAGACGGCCGCCACTCAGCGAAGACGGAGCCGGAGATCGTTCGTCAAGCCAGGCCAACGCGAGGCCCGCCGTATTCAAGACAAACCGGTCGATGGAGAACCACAGTGTTGGATCACCTTGTTGGAGGAGGGTGTCTTCCACGGACACATCGGTCTCAACAAAACGAGAAGGTGGCATTCGCGAATCGTACGGATCGAGTTCGGGTGTGTCGGGCGTCCGTGTGGCCTCATAGTGCAGATGTACGGGATACGCGGGCCGAGATACGGCATCGCTGTACATCGGTTCTTGTGAAACCGACAAACGCCCCCCTCGAATAAGCCCCTCAAGCACGTCTTCGGAAACGACCCCCACAACGCGATTGCCCCGAACAACGGTGACATCTCCCATCGCGGGCCAATGACGCACGACGGCGCTTCCGACCCAAAACGCTCCGGTATCCTTACTCAGGGCCGCGATGGCGTCCCCTTCGTTTGCGGCCACATGCGCCGAAAAGGTACGCTCCGGATCCAAAGAAGCGGCGGCTTCTTTGGCCGCATTCCCGATCAGGTCGACGGCGGCAAAGGGGCCAACCGTCCCCAGCCTTCTTCCCTTCGGTGGTTCGCTTTGATGCACCAACGTACGCTCCATCGTACCCAGAACCTCCTCGGCTGTAGGCCGATAGCCTTCTTGTTCTGACACCGCGTAGAGGATGGCGCCAAGCGCCGAGCTTTTGGCGGCGGAGTAGGATGTTCCGCCGGGAAGGGGCGTGACCAGGAGTGGACTGGCTTCGGTTCCACGTTGGGTCACAACCGAGGAGGGTGCGAGGAAGTTGACCGCCGGACCCCAGTTGGACCCCTGCCATCGAGGCGCAATGCTGCTGAAAGATGCGGACTGGGCACCGCCGACAATGGCCACATTGGTCGCCTTGGCTCCGACGTGTGAGTTGGCGTTGGGGATTGATTTGTGGCCGCCGTTTCCCGCCGAAAAGAAGATTGCAATGCCTGCCTTTTTTGCGTTTTCGATCGCTTCGTCCACCATGTAGCTCCAGTTCATCTCCGGGTTGACCAGGTCGCCGGAGTAGCTCACATCAATGACCCTGATGGGCATGGTCTTCTGCATTTCCACCGCCTTGTCGATGGCCATGGCCAGCGCTTGATCGGCCAGGCCGCTGTCGTCGTCCAGCGCCTCGCCCCCGTCGATGGGCAGGACCGCCAAACCGCTAGAAAGACCAAGAAGTTCGGTGTATCGTTTGATCTCCATTTCGACGACCTTTTGGGTACTGTCCCCGTGGTTTTCGCGAAAGCGTAAGAGTTCGCCAAAAGAGCGTTTCCGAAACGCTGCCCAATCCCAGTCGATGACGGCGACCACGACGTCAGCGGTGGCACCGGTGGAAGAGGCTCCGAGGGTGCCTGCGGTTGCCTCTTCCACCGCGCCCGCTGGAGCTATTGAAGGCGGAGGCGGTGGAGGTGGCAACAGCGGTACAAGGGCGGCGCCTGAGTCGGCCTCGTAAGCCGGAAGGGGTCGCGCCTTATGTTTCGCAAGATACTCTTCGACCGCGGATGGCAAGCCCGAAACGTGCCAGCGGGGGCCGGTAGGAAACTGAAGGCTCGCTTGGATGTGGCCGCTTTCGGCCAGCGAGGTGGCGGACCAGGGCGCTTGGCGCCGAAGGACCACACCGTTTTCTCCCCACCACTCGAAAGTGGAAGGCGGATCTTCGGTGACCAGAATGGTGTTGCGTGGTGGGGCGTGGCCATCGGCGTGGGTGGGCAGGATAAAGGTGGCGTAGTACACGGGCCAAATGAACTCAGGCGGCAACTCATAGATCCACGGCGGGAGCGTCACCCCTTCGGCCAAAAAGGCTTGGAGCGGGCCTTCAGGCAGCGTGGCAGTATGGGCCAACGCGTGCTCCGAAAAAACATCAACGCGAAGCGCTTCGGCGGCGGCCCGGTCGAACTCGGCCCGTACCGTGATTTCAACCATGGAGAGCCAGAGGGCCTGAAGGGTCTCGGGAAGCCAAGCCACCGCAGCGACACTGCGTTGATATCGCGGGTGCTGCTCCACGAAGGCCTTGAGGAGCTCTTCTCGTGGGTACGGAGTTTTGAGCGCGTAGACGCTCCACTTCGCGTTTGCGTCCGGAAGCAAAAACCGAACGCCACCCGCTGGACTGTCGTCGAAGCCAAGTCGGTCTATTTCGATGTAGTAGATGCGCTCATCGGCGAAGTGAGTCGAGGGGCTTTGTTGTCCCTCAGCCGATGGTGGTGCCCGATAGAGCGCCACCCGGGCTCGGATTTCGGTTTCATCAATGACGTACGTTCCGAGGGGCTGGGCGATGAGATCGTGGGCCATGACGAAACCCGCCGGTTCCCAGTGGCGCAGATCGGGTGCGTCGCCTCCGAGGAATAGGGTTTCAAGGCCAGGGTCAATTTCGGTGAACCCACTTGACAGATGACCGGCCGCGACCATGCTGCTCATGGCTGCGGCTGCCAGAGGGGCCGGAACCCCCAAAAGGTCATCGACCAGACGGACGACCGCCTGCATGGCCTTGGTACGTGCCTTCCCATTGACGAGGATGTTCCTGGGTCCGAGAGCAATGATCTCCGCCTGGGATACGTCGTCCGGATCCTCTACAAGGTCTTCGATGGCGTCGTGGACGTCGATGAACCAGATGATGGCCGTGCTCGACACCATCCGGGCCGACAAATCTTGAATTCGTTGGCTAGAATAAACAAAACCGTGGTCGCGGACAAAGTGCTGGGCACCGGCCCAAAGGCCACGGGCGTCCTCGAGCAGAATCTCGGCGCGCGGATGTTCGGGGTGGACGCTTGCGAACCGATAAAGCCCCTGGATGAGGCCCATCGTGGCTTCGACGTGGTACGAAGACTCCTGCATTTCGCTCGGCGCGATGTACGGATCGTGAAATGCGTTTTGAAAGTAGTGGGCTCCACGATAAGTCTTTGGAGCCAGGCAGCTCTCATTGTCCCGCTCGCAGCGCTCTGTTTTGACGCGTAGGTCCTTGACGAAGCGAAGCACTGTATACTCCAGGCACTGAGCCACACGATCCGTGTAGGGGATGGAACCGCCGTTGTGGCCTCCTGCTTGGGCCAGGTCTACATAGTCCACGGCGAGAGCGAGCCAGCTACAGTTGTCAACAGCGGTGTGAGGACTGGGAACAAACCGGGTTCCCTCTGCGCGCGTGTGGAGGGTGCCCCCGGTAATGATGCGCCCCAGCTGCCCTGAAGCCAGGGCCGCGCCCATGCGGTCGGCTCGCCTCCCATACTCCGATTGTTGGACCACAGTCTCGGTGTGATCAGGCACACTGTCCGCCACCACCTGATGGAATTCTTGCTTCCACCCTTCGTGATCCCACAGGAAGAAGAAGATGCCTTCCCGAACATCATCGCGCCACTTTTGCAGGTTCTGGGCCCAAAGAGACCGCTCGGCCGGGTCCGATGGGCCAAGGCGGTCACTGTGGTCAAGGGCATCATTCAATACGCTGAGCATGTCGATGTTGTGCTCAGTCACGACGTTCAGCGCCTTTGTTCGGCGTTTGAGCGCTCGCCATTCTGCCTCGCTTATGACCCGCTCCCGGTAGCTTGGGTGTGTAGGTGAAACGCTCCAGCAGTCGGTGTTGGCGGTCGGCCGGCAACTTCGGACAAACGTGGGGGAGAAGTCCTCATAGCCCAGCGCGTCAAGCACCGAGTAGTACGCCCAACGTTCGCCAGGTTCGTTGCTCAAAACCGAGCCCTCGTCGGTCCGAATAGCTCCCGGATTGTCGACCCGCTGAAGCCCTACGGTCGTCCACCCGGCGCTCATCAGAACTGCATCTAGGCCGGCAGGCGTCTTCAGCACATATCGATGGTCTTCGAGTCCGACGAGTGCTTTTTGATAGCAGGTTCGGATGGTCTCTTGATCCTCCCTCGCGCTTGCAAGAAAGGCTTCTGATGCAATGAAGGCACCCAGTCCCTGCACAACCCAAGCGTTGGCCCCGGTCACGAGGCGCGCATCTTTCCAGTCATCGCCAGCGGTGTTCCATGAAAAAGGCCAGCCCAGAATTCGAGTTTTTCCTAGATCCTGAACAGCGTGATGGCACAGGTAACGCGCAAGCCCCAAGGCCTCGTCTCCGTACTGCTGGTGCTTGCGTGCCAGCTGTGCCAACGCGATGCCCTGCGTGTAAGCCCAAACCCGTTCAAAGCTGGCGAGATGTTTCGAGTCGCGAGACTGGGGTGTCTCAAGGCGCGTAGAATCTCGCAGGTGGTTGCTTTCTTCGTTCGAACGGGAATCGATTTCATCAGGTAGATACTCTACCTGATAGGTCCATACTTGCTGAGTGTCGGGGTCACGTTTCGTTCTCAGGAGGTCGTCTCTGAGAAGCGTCGCTCTTTTGTAGTTCTCTTTCACCTCGCTCGGTTCGAGTTGGAAACCGAAGGACTGCAAGGGAACATCTTCGGCTATCATGGATACCGGGCATCCATTTTTCTCAGTACGCGCGTAGGCAAAACGCCAGCCGTCGGCCACGCAAGTTCGGAAAAAAGGCGCCTGAGCCTCGGCGAAGTACGCCCAATGCCCCTCGGTGGGCTCTATGGTGTCACCGACACCCTTTGGGCTGTAAGACTGACGCCCTGCATTCCACGAGAGAACGCGCGTCATGTTGGGGTCTTCGTGGCGCACGCCTCTGGTTACACTGAGCAATCCCCATCCCGCCTCGGCGCGGGTAGAAGAAGCGACCAGCCCCGAAAGCCAAGCCCCCCCCCAGCTTAATCTGGAGCGCTCGGTCCGACCACAACCAGTAGACTGCGTGCGGGTCGATGTGGTCTACAGGCGATATGCGGCCTGTGGAATCCACTGGAAGAGCAGGCCACGCTTTCAATCCCTCGCTGTCAAGAATGTCCAGGATATCACTTGAAGTTCGGACCGGAAAACTCTTGAAGTTCCATCCGGGTGAAAGCTCAACAGTCGTTAGGATGTGTTCACGGGCATCCGCTGGCGACGTTGAAAACAAGCTTAGCCCACTCACCAAAAGTACCGCGGCCGCCCTACGCCCGACCCCCAGCCGGTGTACTGAAGCTCCAAAGCGCAGCACATCTGGCAAACGAATCCTATTCAAGCGGTCTACAACCGATTTTGGCGACGCTTGCTCCACCATCCCCCCTTGCTCGGCGTGCCAGCGCAATCAAATCGCCCATGGGCCCGAGTCGTCTTTGAGCAGGCAGCATACGACTTTGGCTGTAGTTGCCATGTCAACTTGTATGTAACCCATCCCCACTGCAACCCAATACGCAACAATACGGTCGATGAGCACCCCCTTCGGTAGGGTTGGGATTACCTACTTGCGCGTGAGCCAGAGCTGCTGCGTTAGGCTACAGTGCAAGTGCGACGAGGTATAATCGACGAAAAGCCCATGCCATCACAAGACCTTAGGTCTATGTTGATTGTCAGAAGTCCGGTCAGGATTCCCCGTTAGAAGCCAAAAGGGCGCCGCGCAAGGACGCGGACGCCTTGCAATACGCGGAACCCTACGTCGAGTGAGAAACATTTTTGGCAGTCACGATAAGTCCGAAAGTCACTACAATGCAGGTTTCGCGTAGGACCGCACCCCATCGACGGCCCATGTTCTCGAGAGCTGCCTACCCCTAGTCACGAAATCTCAACGAGCACATCGCGCCAATCACCCTAAAACACGCATTGAACATGACTCCCACGTAGGCCTCGGGGAGAGAGGGCGGTGTCCCTTTCGGGAAGGCTTGGGGAAACACGATGTGATGCCTTGGGGGCCCCAAGCCCAGGATGGGCGGCCTGGACGAAAGGGACACCGCCCTCTCTCCCCGAGGCCGGCACTGAAGCTCCCCACCGGCACTGAAGCGCCCCACGTCCACCCGCACCATAGCACCTCAGAATACGGTCGTGGGCGCGTGGCGGCCGATGAGATAAAGCAACGGAAACAGGAAAATCCATACGATATCCACGAAATGCCAATAGAGCCCCATATTCTCCACCGCGGCATGCCTGTTCGTCGTAAACCGGCCCTCCCACGCATGAATCAAAAGCCACACCATCAACCCCATTCCGATCACCATATGAAGCGCGTGCATCCCCGTCATCAGGAAATAGAAGCTGAAAAACAGCTCCACCGTGGCCCCTTCAGCCCCCTGCACCCGAAACCACGGCCCCGGAACCAGATGCTCATGAAACTTGTGCTCATATTCCACAGCCTTGATTCCGAGAAATACAGACGCAAGAACCATCGTGAAGATAAGGTTGCGAATGATCGCCATGCGCTCGCCCCGTTGAGCCGCACGCACCGCCAGCGCCATCGTAAGGCTGCTGCCGATCAAAACACCGGTATTGATGGCCCCCAGCCGAACATCCAAATGATGGCTGCCCTCCGCAAAAGCCGCAGGATAACTGTACCGGTAAACAACGTACCCCAAAAACAAGCCACCAAAGAACATGAGCTCCTGAGCCAAAAAGACCCACATCCCAAGCGTGACCGACTCCCTTTGCTGGTCAAGATCTTCGAACTGGTGGTCCAGTTCTGGAACCGCGAGCTTATGCAACTTGCGTTCCCTCCTCGACGGGCCTGACGAGCACCACCGGCGCCTCGTAGCTGTAAGGCTCTTCTTCCACGGTGGGCGGCGACACAAAGTTTGAGGCCGGGGGCGGCGACGGCGTCTGCCATTCGAGCCCCACCGCATTCCAAGGGTTGTCGGTCGCTGGTTTCCCGTAACGCGCCGACCACAACAGATAGACCATGGGGATGAGATAACCCACACCCAAAATCGAAGCGCCCCCAGACGAGAGCACGTTCAGCAACTGAAACTCCTCGGGATAGATATGGTATCGCCGGGGCATACCGAGATACCCCAAAAGAAACTGAGGAAAAAACGCCAAAAAGAAGCCCACAAAAATCACCAATGCGGCAAATTTGGCCCACCCCTCGGGATACATACGCCCAATGATCTTGGGCCACCAAAAGTGAATGCCCCCCAAATAGGCCATCACCGTGGCCCCCACCATGATGAAATGAAAATGCGCCACCACAAAGTACGTATCATGCACGTGGACATCCAGACCCAACGTTCCCAAGAAAACACCCGTTAGGCCGCCCACGGTAAACAGTCCGATAAAGCCGATCGCATAGAGCATCGGTGACTGGTACGAAATCGCCCCCCGATACATGGTGGCCAGCCAGTTGAACACCTTGATGGCAGAGGGCACCGCAACCAGCATGGTAAGCACCGAAAATGCCAGGCCAGCATAAATGGACTGACCGCTGGTAAACATGTGGTGACCCCAAACCAAAAAGCCCAAAACCGCGATGGCGAGGCTGGAAAAGGCGATGAACTTGTAGCCAAAAATGGGCTTCCGCGAAAAACACGTGATGAGTTCGCTCATCACACCCATGCCCGGCAAGACCATGATGTACACCGCCGGGTGGGAATAAAACCAAAATAGATGCTGAAAAAGAATGGGATCTCCACCCTTTTGAGGGTCGAAGATGCCCACGCCAAGCAATCTTTCAGCAGCCACCAACAAAAGCGTTATGGCGATCACCGGCGTGCCCAACACCATGATCAAACTGGTCGCGTAGTGCGCCCAGATAAACAACGGAAGCCGGAACCAAGTCAGGCCAGGAGCGCGCATCTTGTGGATGGTGACAATGAAATTGATGCCCGTGAGAATGGAAGAAAACCCAGTGATGAACGCCCCCATCGCCGCCAAGATCACGTTGCTGTTGGCGTAGGTGCTGCTGTAGGGGGCATAGAAGGTCCAGCCGGTATCCACCCCTCCAAAAGACGCCGCGACCACCGTAAACAACCCGCCCAGCATGTACACGTACCAACTGAGGAGATTGAGCTTCGGAAAAGCCAGATCCCGCGCGCCGATCATGATCGGGACCAAAAAATTCCCCAAAACCGCCGGAATGGACGGAATGAGAAAAAAGAACACCATCACAATGCCGTGCATGGTGAACAACTTGTTGTAGGTGTCCGACTCCACCAAGTCGGCCGGCGGCGTCGCAAGCTCGAAGCGCATCAATACCGCAAAGGCACCACCAATAAAGAAAAAGAAGGTGATCCCCAAAAGGTACAGAATACCAATTCTTTTGTGGTCTTGGGTGAGAAGCCACGACTTGAGACCATGTTCGGCCTTCAGATAATTTGGTGGGTCGCGAACCAGAACGTCCGTACTCACGGCTGAACCCCTTCCAGCGATGGAGCGCCCTCGTTTTCGCTTATGGACTTGATGTACGCAATAAGCTGAATCACACCTTCTTCGCTGATCTGCCCCTTGAAGGTTGGCATGAGCGCCGCATACCCGACCAAAAGCTCTCGCCCCGGAGTGAGAATGGACTCTCGGATGTACGCTTCATCGGCCTTTCTTTGCCGCCCACTCTTCAATAAACGCGTGCGTCCAAAAAGCCCTTGTAAATCGGGACCACGTGCTCGGGATTCCGCACTGTGGCAGCTCTTGCATCCCCTCTGGATAAAGAGCTTCTGTCCCTTCGACGCCAGCGATTCCACTTGGTCGTCACCGGTCAGCCACCGCTGATAGTTCGCGGGGGTCATGACCACCACTTCGCCGATCATCCGAGAGTGGTCGGTCCCACAATACTCGGCACAGAACAGGTGGAAGGTGCCCTCCTTGATGGGCTTGAACCACATCGACGTGTAACGGCCAGGGAGGACATCTTTTTTGAGGCGAAAAGCTGGAACATAAAAACTGTGAATGACATCCTCTGAGGTCATCGTCAGCTTGATCTCTTGGCCGATGGGCACATGAAGCGCGTTGATCTCACGTCGCCCGCTTGGATGCTGAATCTTCCACATCCACTGTTTGCCCGTCACAAATATCTCCATCGCTCTTTTCGGAGGAGAGTACGCGCGTACATACAGCTTGGCGCCCCATACAAAGAGAATCATGACCACCATCAAAGGAATGGCGGTCCACACGATCTCCAGAATGAGCGCGTTCGGCTGCCCTTGCCGATAGCGGCCCGCCTTTTTGCGGTAACGGATGGCAAAAACAGCCGTCAGCAAGAACACCAAAAGACCGGCAAAGCCACAAACGACAAGATAGAAGAAATAAAGCTCATCCACCTCGGCGGCCAAAGTGGAGGCCTGGTCCGGCATCAGCTTATACTCAGGTCTCACGGCAGACCCCCAAACACGCGCGGGGAGCGCGCGCTGGTCGCACCTTCGCGGCGCTCCTTCAGCAAAAAGCCGCCGATGCCCAACACCAAAAGTAAGACCGTTGCCACGCCGGCAAGCCGAATAGCATTTAAGATGGAGAGACTGTAGCGGCCTTGAGTCGGATCGTAGTGGAAGCAATAAAGCAAAAATGCGTCGACGACCGAGCCTATTTTTCGCTGAGACGCCTCCACCAAAGCGAGACGAAGATCACCGGGGCTATAATCGATGCCAAAAAAGTAGCGCGAAATCTGAGCGTCTGGCGTCAAAACCATGATTCCGCTCGCATGGGCGAACTGCTTCGTTTTTTCGTCGTAGTGATAAGAAAAACCAACCCGCTGTGCCAACTGCTTGATGTTATCCGCATCGCCCACCAAAAAATGCCAGCCATCCGCGGCCTGTTCGCGCGCATACTTCTTGAGGTAAAGGGCCTTCTTCTTTTGGGCCAAAGCCGCACTTTCCCGCGGATCGATGCTCACCGTGATCACGTCGAACTCTCGCCCGACCCCGAACTTAAGAACGTTGAAGACCCGCAACATGCCGTTGAGAACCAAGGTACAAAGCATAGGGCATTCGTAATACACGAGCGCCAAAACGACCGGACGTCCATCAAACAACTCGCCGAGGGCAAGCTTTCGACCCTCGGCGTTGGTGAACTCGAGAGACGTCGGAAGCTGGGCGCCCACGTGCTGCTCAATCTCCACTTGGCTCAGCGGCTCCGGAACCGCCCCAGGCGAGCCAGCCCATACCGAAGCCAGCCACATCGCCACGGAATACGCATGATGGGTCACCGTGCACGCTCCCCGGGCGCCCCGCTGCCAACCGGCTCCTTGGGGGCAATTCGCCACTGAAACCGCAAGCCCTCACGCTGGTTGAGAAGTTCGATGGCCCGACCAATGGGAATGTGTATTCGGTTCTGCTCGCGGTCCAGCCACCCATAGCTCCCCAAACGTTCTTGTGACGTACGCATGTAAAGCCTCAAATCCTTGAGTGCTTCGGTCTGTAAAAGAGGGCCCTCGGGCCGCTCCCTTCTCACAAGCGGAGATGCCAACTCCCCCAAACTTGCTTCCCGATCCTCACCAAAAGACACCAAGCTGACCTGGGCAACAATCAGTCCAAGAATGGTCAAGACGGTCAAAAATATGCCGGTGATGACGACGGGCCCTGGCCGCGCATCGGACCGCTCATAACCCGGTTTTGGCGGTTCAATGGCTGCCATGACCAAAAACCTCCGTCATGCGCGGGTCCTTGAGCGGGAGAAGCGGATGTTTTCGCAAATTGCTCAAGAACATAAAAATCCACATGCCACCAAGGGCCAGCGGGGCCACAACATCGACAAAGCGAACATGCAAATGATGGACGGTCGCGGAAGGCATAACCAGCCAGTAAAGATCCACGAAACGCATCGTCAAAATCAACAGGGCCGCCGCCCCCAAAACACCGAAGTGCCGCTTGGTATGACGCGACAACAACAAGAAGAACGGCAGCAAGAACTGAAACGCGACCAGAAGATAGGCCAGCCACTCAAACCCACCGCGGGTTCGGTGTAGATACCAAGTGATTTCCTCGGGCATGTTCCCGAACCAGATGATCAAAAATTGCGAAAGCTGCAAGTAAGCATTCAGCAACACAAAAGCGAACAGAAGCTTCCCCAAATCGTGGAGCCGGTCCACACTCAAAGAAGCCCGAAGCCCGTATGTGTGCCGCACCAAACACAGAACAAAGATGCCAAAAGCAAAGGTTGCAAGCCCCTGTCCCACGACAAACAGAAGACCAAAAATCGTGGAAAACCAATGAGGATCAAGCGACATCACCCAGTCAATGGCGGCAAAAGACGTCGTGATCACGTAAAGCAGCAATCCGGGCCCACTGAGTTTTTCAAGGCGATTGCTCAGGCGGCCAGAACCCGTGCGATCTTGCTGGTATGACCACCGGGTCAACACCCAGGCAAGCAAAGACCAGGTACCAAAATAAAAGAGCGCCCTAAGGTAGAAGAATGTCTCGTTCAAGTAAGGGGCTTTATGCCGAAGCATCTCGTCTTGCGCCACCGCTTCTTTGTGGGTCCAGTGGTAGAGATCATGGGTGCCCAAAGCGATGGGGACAAAAAGAACAAGCATCAGGGGAATGGTGCGTGACGCGGCCTCGAGAAGGCGCTGAATCAAAAACCCCCACGCACCGCCCACAAGGTGGTGCACCATCACCACCGACAAAGATCCAAGCGCCAAACCCAGCCAAAACAAATACCCAAAAAGGTAGGCTCGAAAAAAGCTCGGCGGATCTTGGATCCAAAAAACCACACACGCGACCAGACCGACAAGCGCGGCTACGGCCGAGGGAATGCGCGCACGATCCAGGCTCACATCTTGGGTCTCCTGATCTTCAGTCATCACGCCTCCTCATGAGTCGCTCTTGGACATCGTCGGGCGCATCGCTCAGCTTTGCGTTCTGGCTCAATTGAAGCGCCCGAATGTAAGCAGCGATGGCCCAACGATCACGTGGTTTCACCGTGGCTGCGTAGCTGTACATGATGCCAAAACCATTGGTCATGACGTCAAAGTAATGCCCCAAGGGGAGTGCAAGCATCCGCGGAGAGTGAAAAGACGGAGGAGGGCTGAAACCGCGACGCACGACCATCCCCCTCCCCTCGCCCACGTAGTCGTGGCACGGCGTGCAATAAATATTGTACCGCTCTTGCCCACGATTGAGGAGCGCACGATCGGGCTCCATGGGCAAATGATCGATAAACTTTCCAGAAAGGCGCCCCGTATAAAAGGGGTCGTCATCACGTTTCAATTCACCCCTCGCGACCGTCCCCGGGACGGGCCTTCGCGGCACCCGGCGATCGGCATAAAAATCGCTATTCTCTTGGGGCTCGAGGCGAGGCTGGTCGTGCATATCCAACCTGCACGCGCTCAACACCAAAAAGGCCAAGGTGGCGCCCAGGATGAGCGTCGACAAGAACGCACCTGGCTTCGAACTTGTGCGTGCCGGTTGAGCTCTAAAACGCCACATCACAAACCGCCGTTGCGCCTAGGTTTTGAAGAAAACGCTTGGTCTGGGCTGCATCGAATTTCGGATCTTCGGTTTCGATGCACAAGAAGAAGCGATCGACGGATGCACGCGAGAAGGCCTCTACATTGAAAACCGGGTGATGAGGTTTGGGCAAGCCGTTGAGGATAAACATGCCAAAAACCGCAGTCAGTGCCGCAAACAAGATGGCACACTCAAAGGTCACCGGGATGAAGGCCGGCCAACTATTGAGCGGCCGCCCGCCGATGTTGATGGGGTAGTCGACCGCACTGGTCCAATACTGCAGAAGGTATCCCCCGCTGGCGCCCAAAAGTCCGCCGAGAAAAACCGCCCAAGGAAGACGCGACGGAGGCTGCCCCAGAGCCTCCGAGATTCCATGAATCGGCATGGGAGAATAGGCCTCCATGCGTGAATAACCTGCTTCTTTCGCCCGCTCAGCCGCGCGCACCAGCGTCTTTGAATCTTCGAACTCAGCCATATAGCCGTAAAGCCCAGACCCACTCATGGCTCACTCGCTTCTTTGGGGCCGGCTCGGACCAAGGTCCGAAGCTCAAACATCGAAATGATGGGAAGGACACGAACAAAAAGAAAGACCAACGACAAAAATAGACCAATGGTCCCCAGGTAGAGTGCCCAGTCCCAAACCGTAGGCACGTAAATGTCCCAAGATGAAGGGAGAAAATCGCGGCTTAGACTGGTCACCACAATGATGAAGCGCTCGAGCCACATTCCAATATTCACCACAATGGAGATCACAAACAGGGTACGGGTATTGCTGCGTACCTTGCTGGACCACAGAAACTGGGGAACTAGCGCATTGCAAAAAATCAGCGCCCAGTAGTAGGGCGCATAGTGCCCCACCATCCGGTTCTTCATCATGTACGTTTCGTACTGAACCCCACTGTACCAAGCGGTGAAAGCTTCGATCATGTAACCGTAAGCCACCACCAAACCGGTCACCAACATGACCTTGGCCATATTCTGAATATGGCGCTCAGTGATATAGGCTTCGAGCTTGTAAATCTTGCGAATGGGAATCACCAGCGTCAAAACCATGGCAAAGCCAGAATAAACAGCGCCGGCGACAAAATAAGGGGGGAAAATGGTGGCGTGCCAACCGGGCACGATCGAAACCGCAAAGTCAAAACTGACGATGGTGTGAACCGAAACGACCAAAGGCGTCGCCAGCCCCGCCAAGAGCAAAGACGCCACCTCAAAACGCTGCCAGTGCCTGGCTGAACCACGCCAACCCATGGCAAAAATCCCAAAAACCACCTTGAGATAGGGATGCTTCGCTCGGTCGCGCATCGTGGCCAAATCAGGAACCAAGCCCACAAACCAAAAAAGGAGTGACACCGTCGCGTAGGTGCTGATGGCAAAGACATCCCAGAGCAACGGGCTTCGAAACTGCGGCCACATGCGCATGGAATTCGGGTACGGAAACAGCCAATACACAAGCCACGGACGACCGGTGTGGAGTACGGGGAAGACACTCGCGCAGGCCACCGCAAAAAGAGTCATCGCCTCGGCAAAACGCGCAATGGCCATTCGCCACTCTTGCTTGAGCAACAACAAAATCGCCGAAATCAAAGTTCCCGCATGCCCGATGCCAATCCACCAGACCAGGTTGACAATCGCCAGCCCCCACGCAACCGGAACATTGAGCCCCCAAATGCCCGTGCCCTCGGCCAACAGGTAGGCCACCCCCAAAAAGAGTCCCTGGAGCAGCAAAAAGCATACCGCGAGCCCCATGAGCCAACCCCGACCCAAGCCGGGACTCAGCACCATGTTCGAAATCTTTTCCGTCAACGAAATCGAAGTTTCGCGCGGGTCAATCACTGCTTCGGGAGGCACATAGGCCTCAAGCTCTTGTGAACTCTCAGCCATCGCTTAGACCTTTTTGACCGCCTCGTTCGGGTTTTTGACGCGGGCCATATAGCTTGTACGTGCTTTGGTATTCAGCTCCTTGAGAATCGTATAGTTTCGAGGAGACTTGAGCGTCTGGTGTAAGCGGCTTTTTTGGTCCAGCTTGTTCCCAAAAGTAATGGCCTGGGTGGGACAAGCGCCCTGGCAAGCCGTGGTGACCTCGCCATCTCGAATCTTGCGGTCTTCCTTCTTGGCCGTAAGCCGGGCTTCTTGAATCCGCTGCACACAGTAGGTACATTTTTCCATCACGCCGCGACTGCGCACGGTGACATCTGGATTCCTCATGGCTCTGAGGCTCGGGGTCGTCCAATCCGCGTACAATCGGAAATTGAAGCGCCGTACCTTATAGGGACAGTTGTTGGAGCAATAACGCGTTCCTACGCACCGATTGTAGACCATTTGGTTCAGGCCCTCGGGGCCATGCACCGTGGCATTGACCGGACACACGACTTCGCAGGGTGCGTTTTCGCAGTGCATACAGGTCACCGGTTGATGCAGAATTTCTGGATCCTCAGGCGTACCCTCAAAATAACGGTCGACGCGAATCCAGTGCATCTCTCTTCCCCGCGCCACCTCCTCTTTACCGACCACGGACACGTTGTTTTCGGATTGGCATGCAAGAACGCAACTTTGACACCCGGTGCACTTATTGAGGTCAATGCTCATCGCCCAGGCATAGTCCTCAGACTGATTGGGATGGGGCGGAAATAGGCTGAGGGCTTCTTTGGGCCCGTGACCTTGCTGAGCAAAGGCCGGGTTCTTGAGGTAAGTGTCCATCGCCGCGGAACGAACCAGCGCCCGCCCCTCCATGCTGTGATGGCTTTGGGTCGAGGCCAAGGGGTACTTTCGGTTCTTCTTTGAAACCTCCAGGTGTGGGGCGCACCACCTTGCCGCCTTGGTTCGAATGCGCTCCGCACTGACCCCTCTGCCCTCGGCGACCCGCCCCAAAGCAGACTGCCCATAGCCTAAAGAAATGGCGACGGAGTCATCCGCTTGCCCGGGCACGATCCAAACCGGCGCCGCAATCGAACGATCACCCAAACTGAGCGCCACCAAGTCTTCGTTTTCTAGCCCGAGTTGCTTGCCGGTGGCCGGGCTCACCAAAGCCGCGTTGTCCCACGTGAGCCTCGAAATGGGTTTGGGAAGCTCTTGGAGCCAGCCATTGTTGGCGTAACGGCCGTCGTAAATGCAAGGGTCTGGATGAAAAGTGAGCTCGAGACCACTCTGAGACGTCGTCACCTTCGACCGGGGCTTGTCACCCGTGAGGGTGGGCCGCTTTTCGCTGAACCGCGTCCCGCGAACCACCCCATCATGCAGAGACTTCTTCCAAAACCAGTCAAAATCGGGCCCGTGGTACTGCCTCTGCCAGGTCTCCTTGACGAGTTCGTAGGAAGTCTTGCCGATCTGCCCATTCATAAGCGCCAAGAGCTCGTGGGCGGTGCGGCTCTCATACATAGGCGCAATCAGCGGCTGGACAATGCTTGCCGTCCCATCCGGCGCGCGAACATCACTCCAGCTTTCGAAGGCATGGCTGAGCGGGACATGCCAATGACAGAGTCGAGCCGTCTCATCGTCGTAAGCTCCGAGGTGAACACGAAGGTTGACCCGACTCATGGCGGCGCCAAATTCGACGTCTGCTGGTGCATCAAACACCGGATTGGCGCCCAAAACAAAAAGCGACTCCACAAGTCCCGCTTTCATGGCCTCCGCCAACGCAGCCACCGACTGGCCATGGTGAACCGGTTCAGCCTCAACCGAAGTTGTATAGCTTACGGAATGCCCAACGTGGCCGAGATGGACATTGATCGCGTGGGCCACATGGTGGGCCTCGGGCGGCAAACAATCGCCCACGACCAACAGACCTTCACCGCGGCTTCCAGCCAGATCTCGAGCCAACCCTTCAAGCCAAGGCGGCGCGCCGGAAGGACGTGGACCTCCGACAAACCCGGGCACCCCCAACGCAAAAGCGAGGTGAACCAAAAGCTCGGGCATCTCACCCGCCTTGACACGAAAACGGTGGTCCGCGCTGGCGCCGGTGACCGTAGGCGTACTCTCGGCTACATAAAGACGATTTGTCGCCTTCCCCCGCTCAAGCCCCCTCGCGCGGCGGCCCATGAACTTGTTGGCATTCCGGACCGCACCCGGCATCGTCCCAAACACGTCCGCTTGAAGCGCGAAGACGGTCGAAGCGTTTTCGAGATGGATGTGAACTTCGAGCGCCTCGCCGAAGGCCCTGATCGTGCCCTCTCGAACGTTGTCCCGAGAAACGGACTCGTACTGGTGCCACAGAGCCTCGGGATACCGAGAACGAAGATCGACCAGCTGACGGTGAAGCGTTGGCGAGGTGATCCTCCCGGTCAAGATCCGAAGTCCGCGGCCACGATGGGTTTTTAAGCGCTCCAACTCAACGCTGAGCTCACCGACAAAGCGGTTCCAGGTGCTGTACGCCCCTCGAAGGCGAATGGTCTGCGAGCGGTCTGGATCATACAGCGAAAGCACCTCCGCCTGGGCAATGGGGTCGGTCGCACCCAAACTCGCGGGGTGTTCGGGGTTTCCTTCGACCTTGGTCGGCCGACCCATGTGGGTCTCCACCAAAACACCCTGCCCATAACCCGACCGGGACACAGCAGTGGCGTACCGTTTTGGACGACCCGGCACGCTTTCCTCAGGCGCCCGAACGTAGGGGACGATTTTCTCCTCGGGCTGCTTGACGCAAGCCCCCACCCCCGCGAGCCCCAAAGAGGCGCCCATCAATTTCAAAAACGCGCGCCGTCCGTGTTTGTCCAGGCCTTGCGCTTCCCAGGCCTCAGGAAACTCCGCCTGAAGAAAAGCGTCGAAGTCTGGCGACGATTCGAGCTCCTCGAGGCTTCTCCAAGTCTGGGGCCTCCCGTCAGAAGCGCTGGTCATCGGTGACACCCATAGCAATCTTCCCTGCTTTTCACGTCATACTCGCGCACAAGTTGCTCCCCCAGCGTCGTTTGGTCTGAGGACTGCCACGTCATGCTGAAAACTTGTTGCCGCGGCCGCACAAATTTTTCGGGGGCACGGTGGCAATCGAGACACCAACCCATATGCAACGTGTGCTCCTGCCAAACGAGCGGCATTTCATCGACTCGACCATGGCAGCTGGCACACCCGATGCCCTTGTAAAGATGGACGCTGTGATCGAAATAGACAAAGTCGGGGAGATCGTGGACCCGGGTCCAAGCCAAAGGCTCGTTCTCGCGGTAGGCGCGCCGAACCGGCTCCAACATTTCGCTTTGGGTCCAGATCTGGGAATGACAGGTCATACAGGTGTGAACCGCTGGTATTCCAGCCACCGCCGACTCCTCGACCGAGCTGTGACAGTAACGGCAATCCAGGCCGAGCCCACCCACGTGGTGTTTGTGACTAAACGGCACCGGCTGGGTTCGAACCAGCGAACGACGCGAGATATAGGCGGAGCTGTTCATGGCATAGGCGATACCCAGGACCGTGAGCGCAAGTGCCAAACCCAGAAACACAGTGGTCCGGGCCAGGACATTGGTACTTTTTGGGAACAATTGGCTCATGCTTGCTCGGCTGTCCCCCACCGCTCAGATCCGCTCCGTCGCTCGAAAACCCAAAACCCGCGATCCACACCCTCCCCTTGGGATCGCCGCCTTACGGTTTCTCGCGTCCAGTCGGGCAGAGCTTCTGGGTTTCAGAGGATTGCCCGCCGGTCCGAGCGGTGCTCGCGCTCATAGACTGCTTCGAAAGCGGGAGCCAAGGCATTTGGACCGCGAAAAATAAGGGCAGTGCGGGATAGCCCGTCCCAATGGACCCGTCTTCCGTGAAACCCGATATTGTGCGGCTTGTCACACTCCCTCCGCCCCGGGCACTCATGGTGTGGAAGCGGACGGTTGCTGCGCGCCTGGGTTCCCCGGCGCCCGGACGCCGTCGGCACAAAACATGCGGATCGGCCGGGCAGGCCCAGAGCCACAGACGGGACGGTGGAGCGATGGGGAAGAACCATGAACCAGGTGACTGTTCTCGCCCGCGGGGGCGGGCGGGACACGATTCTCCAGATCGATCGGAGCGTTCGCGGGAAGAACGCTGGCCGCCATCTCCGGTCCGCCGGCGATTGGTCGCTCGCATTACCCTGCACCGCAGCCGAATTCCTGAGGACGGCACCGAGGACGCTTGCGGCGACCTTTCGCAGGGGATCGCAACCGAAGACTCCGAGCCCGTACCCCGAAGTTCCATCTGGGGCATGGTTCGCGTCGCCCTTCCCCGCGTGGGACCCGCGTCATCGTGGATTTTGCGCTTCAAACCGCATCGTGCCGGGAGGACCCAGACGGCCACGGTACGGCGTTCACCCCTGGCGGTCCGTCCCAAAAGAACACCCCGCTGGCCCCGATGGGTGGGACGCGCGTGGGTGTCGTTCAGCGTTCTGCTCGCCTCCATGGTCTACCTTCCCTGGCACTAACACGAAGTGGCATATCGTGGCTTGTCTGCTACCGTTCTAGGTTGGGAGGCACGTTGAGCAACCAAGAGGGAAGAAGACTTCAAAACCTCGTCGGCGGTTTGTGGACGACCAGCGCAAGCGAGCAAACGGTACCCGTCCTCAATCCCGCTACCGACGAGATTCTGGCACACGCCCCGGTGAGTTCGACAGCAGAAGTCCATACGATCGCACAAAACGCCCGCGAAGCCGCCTACGCTTGGTCCCGTACGCCCGTCACCGAGCGCATCCAAGTTCTGTTTCGCCTCAAAGCCCTTCTTGAAGAAGACTTCGATGCCATCGCCCACACCATCACCATCGATTGCGGAAAGACGCTCGCGGAATCTCGCGGCGAGCTTCGCCGCGGCATCGAAAACGTGGAAGTCGCGTGCGGAGCACCGACCCTGATGCAAGGCTACAACAACGAGACCATCGCCCCCGGAATCGATGAAATGATGATTCGGCAGCCCGTGGGCGTCGTGGCCGCGATCACGCCCTTCAATTTTCCGGTCATGATTCCCCTTTGGTTCATCCCCTACGCACTCGCCTGCGGCAACGCCCTCATCTTGAAACCGAGCGAAAAAGCGCCTCTCGCGACCGAACACATTGTTCGGCTTGCCGAACGAAGCGGCCTTCCAGGCGGCACCCTTCAGTTGGTGCACGGGGACAAAACCACGGTGGACGCCATCGTCGCCCACCCCGACGTCAGAGCCATCAGTTTTGTGGGTTCGACCGCCGCCGCCCAGTATGTCTACCGGACCGCCTCCCAGCATCACAAACGCGTCCAGTGCCAAGGCGGTGCCAAAAACCCCATGGTCATCCTCCCCGATGCCGATATGGACATGACCCAATCCATCGTCGCGGACTCGGCCTTTGGCTGTGCCGGTCAGCGCTGTCTTGCCGCCTCCATCGCCATCACCATCAACGAGGCCACCGCGCCCTTCACCGAAGCCCTCGTGGACGCCGCCCAGGCCCGAACCGTCGGCAATGGCCTCGACGAGGGCACCCAAATGGGCCCCGTCATCAGTCAGACAAGTAAACACCACATCCACGACATGGTGAACCAAGCTCAACGGGAAGGCGCGAAAATCATCACGGAGGGCCGTGACCCAGGTCGGAGCCAGGGATCTTTTGTAAGCCCGCACATCGTCAACAACCTCACCCCCACAAGCGTCTTGGTTCAAAACGAAATCTTCGGACCCGTTTTATCTTTGTTCCAGGTCAAGACGCTGGACGAGGCCATCGCCTTTGTCAACCAAGGTGCCTACGGCAACATGGCGTGTTTGTTCACCCAAAGCGGAGCCGCGGCTCGACAATTCCGTACCGAAGCCCAAGCCGGAAACATCGGTATCAACCTGGGCGTCGCCGCCCCCATGGCCTTTTACCCATTCTCCGGTTGGCGTGGCAGTTTCTTCGGCGACCTCCATGCCCAAGGTCGCGACGCCATCGAGTTTTATACAGAAAAGAAGGTGGTGGTCGAGCGCTGGCCCCAAACCTGGTCCCGCAAGTTCTAGTCCCGTCCTCCTCCTCCGGTAACCTGAAGGCAAAATCACTCGCCCAGAATCTCACGCCAGGTTATGAGATGTGTTCTAAACCGGACGTTGTTGATCTGGACCAATCCTTGTCATACAAGCACCCGATGAGCACAAAACCCAGTCCGATCCCTAGCGGCCACGCTACGGCAACCCCCTATCTCACGGTAAAAGACTCTACCCAGGCGATCGCGTTTTACCAAAAAGCCTTCGGCGCCGTTGATCGCGGCTATCGGATTGTAGCTCCGAACGGCATGACGGCCCACGCCGAAATTCAGATCGGAAACTCGGTCATCATGTTGGCAGACGAAGCCCCAGATCACGGTACAGCCAGCCCCCTGTCACTGGGCGGATCCCCGGTCCGAATCGCGCTCTACGTCGAAGACTCAGACGCAGTCGCACAAAGTGCGGTCGCGGCGGGGGCCAAACTCATCATTCCGGTTGCAGACCAATTTTATGGTCATCGCTCCGGACGAATCGAAGACCCATTTGGGCATGTGTGGATTATCTCCACGCAGATTGAAGAAGTCTCGCCAGAAGAAATGCAGCGCCGTGCGACAAAATTGTTTGGGTAGCCAGGACATCTGTTGTCCGAAGAGCATTCCATGTCGTTGCTGCTTCGAAGGCATCTATATCCTATCGCAACCTTCGCGTTTGTGGGGCTGATCGTATTCGGACCGGTTCTGTTTGCGGGGCGAGGCCTTTTTTCACACGACAGTGGCGCAGAGTACTACCCGCAATTCATCTACCCCATCGTTCCTTGGACCACCCAGCTGTTTGCCGGCTATCCGCTTGAAGCCGATCCCCAGAACTTCAGTTTTTATCCCGTTCGACACCTCTTCTCGGCGATCGGCGGATGGAATGCTTTTGCGGTCTTTCCATATGTCGCCGGCGCGTACTTTTTTTGTCTTTATGTCCGAGAGCTGACCCGTCGTGAACGCCCAGCGATCGTGGGCGGGCTCATTTTTGCCTTCTCACCTTACTTGGTGCGTTACCTGCCGATGCAGCCGCTGCCCCACACGGTTCTGTGGGTGCCGCTTCTCTTTTTTTCCTTGGAGAGATCGCGTCGCGACCCGGGGTTATGGACGGTCTTGTGTGGAGGCGGTGCGTGTGGCTTCATGCTCTTGGCAGGACATTTTCAAACCGCACTTTATGTGTTCGTATGTGCTTCGTTTTACGCGCTATTTTCGGTTTCTTGTGCAACCGATGCCCGGCGCCGTCTTGTCCTGAGGTATGCGGGCATGGCGCTGCTTGGGGCGGTCATCGCGGCGCCACAACTGTTTCGTACGTATGAACTCGTCCGCAGTTCTGAGCGAGGCGCCATCGATTTTTCGACCTTCGTCTCTTTCTCTATGCGTTGGATCGAGTGGACGCGACTGGTTGTCCCTATGGCGTACACACCCTTCAATCAAGGTGTGTGGTCTGGCGAGACAGGCTGCGCTCTATCGAACATCCGAGGAGACCAGATTTCGTTTGGGTTTTATGCACCTTTGGTTGCAGCCACGAGCCTGTTGTTCCATCGCCGACGCATCGTGTGTTTCTGGTCGGCCATTATTCTTTTCTCGTTTCTGTATGGGCTCGGGGATGAGACTTTTCTTGCCCGTTTGTTTTTCGAAATCCCAGGCTACAAGCTCTTTCGCGTTCCGACTCGTCACGGCAGCTTGCTGGTCTTTGGTGGCGCAACACTCGCGGCATGCGGCACCGCCGCAGCCTTTGAACAACATCGGAGCTATCGCCGAACGCTTTTTTGGGGGGCGGTGGGTCTTGTCATCGTATCACTCATCGGAATGGCGGCATTGCATTCCCGAAGCTGCCTCCCTTTCGGCTGGGCAATGGGTTTAACCTTGGCACAGCTTGGGCTTGTTGTGGGGCTTGGTGCCGTGGGTCTTTCAGGGAAACTGGGGCGCCGGCGCCATCTGCCTTCTGGTGTAGCCTTTTTTGCCGTTCTATTGTCGGTTCTTTTCGATGTCATCCCCACCGCGCTGTCCACCTACGGACTAGAGCCAAAAGCGGGTGTGGTTCCGACCCTACCGCAAACGGTGCCCGACCCACCGTTTATCGGAGACCGATTCTTGAACAAGCGCGCGTTTCTTTCTCCGGAGCACGCGGTCGCTGTTTCGGGTGAGTTGGCTCTGTCTTCGACGCGCTTTTGGTCCGTTCGGGGCATTTCGAGTCCAAGGAGTGCGCTGCCCCCAAATGCCTCCATGAACTGGGGGGTGCCGAGCGTGTCCGGATATTCCCCGCTTGCGCCAAGACAGGTCCTGGAAGTCACGGAAGGAAGTTATCTGGGTCACGCCCTGGGGAAATGGTGGACGGAAGACAACGTCTCACTCGACCTCGCCGCGGTTCGGATTGTGGCGATTCCGAACGGTGACCAGCCGGGAAGGCACATCGCGGGCGTACCTTTTCATCGGTTTGCGTTTGGGGCGCAGCTTTCGAAGGAGCACCCATCGACCGAGGTCCATCTCCATTCGCCTGCTGCCCTACATCGCCTGGCGCTGCTGGCCGATCTGGCTTCCGCGGTTGGGGTGGCTCACGGGGTGGAGCTTGGGCGAATTGAGCTCGAAGATGCCGATGGTACGATCACCCCTCTTCGCTTGAAGGCCGGCGCGGATCTGTCTGACTGGGCTGCGGGATGCCCATCGGTTATGCATCGTCTTGAGCATCAACCGCCTCCCGCGGTCGATCAGCGCCCCGCACGACTGGCGGGCGAAGACTGTCTCGCGTCTCGTTATCTCGTGGTTCGAGAGCTCGACATCAAAGAGCCCATCAAACGCATCCGGATTCGACATACACACGACGGTTCGGTCGTGCTCCGAGTCCACGGCGTGACGGTCTACGAAACCGCGTCTCGACGGCCTAGGCTCCTGTCTCCTACCGGTTCCTATTTGGAGGGAAGCAACCGCTGGTCCTTATTCTTATCCACAGGTGCCACGGACTTTTGGACCAACCGTCATGCGCTTCCCAGGGCCCGATTCGTGTCCCAGATCATTCACGAGGGGGACCATGCTCAGAGACTGAACATGATTCACGGGCCGCGAGCCGAAGGAGACAGCTTCAACCCCCGCACCCAAGCATTGGTTGAAGACTTGCCCTCTCAGGCGTTTTCCGAGTCGTGTCTGAGTCTGACCCCAAAAATTCGTGAACATGGGGAGGACGTCATAGAGATGATCACCCGCAACCGTGTGGACTGCTTTTTGGTCCTTGCCGACACGTACTACCCAGGGTGGGTCGCCCGCATCGACGGCCGCCCCGCGCCCATCGTGCGGACCAACCATGCTTTTCGAGGCGTGATTGTACCTGCGGGCACATCGTCGGTCTTTTTTTCTTACGAACCTCGGTTGCTATGGGTCCTCGATGTTTCCAGCCTCATCGCAATATGTGGATCGGTCCTCGCACTGATCGCTTTTGGATACCTCGGGCTTCGAGAGGCCAAGAAGCGCCCGCAGGAAGCCAGGATGGCGTAGAGCCCCCTGTTGAAACTTTGAGCGTGGGACCCTACCGCGCCAAGACGGCCAGAGAATACCAACCGGCAACCGTCAGTGACCACACGGATCCCAGTCGGTTCTTGAAAGTATAGATGCGGCCGATGCGGCATTCTGTCGCCAATGTACCGAACAAGCGCGACCCGCACAACACACAATTTCGTGGAGGCGCAATGATTGCCGTACAAGCCGCCCTGGTGGCGGCCGGTTCGTTCTTTCTTACGGGACTACTGACCGGTGTGTGGAAGTATCGATGCATGGCGAACTCGGAGCAAGCACAGGTACCATACTATGTGGACACCGCACACCGAACATCATTGCTTTATGCGTTCGCTTGTTTGCTTCTCGTCGAGTTTGCAACACGATCAAAGTGGCCGGACGCAATGAACCTGGCGGCTGTACTGACACTCGTATTCTGGTTTGCTTCTGCGGTTGTTGGTTACATCATTCACGGATTCCTCCGCGACACCAACAATCAATTCCAAAAACCGCACCGAATGGGCAGTCGAATCATCCCGCCGGCATTGCTGCGCACGTTCATGGTTGCGCTGATCGCGTTCGAAGTCGGTGCGTTTCTGGTCTTTCACGGGGGTCATGGCCGGATTCTAAGTGAAGGCCAGGTGCGCCCTAGTCGAACGAGCCGTGGGTACGGTCAAAATCGGCGAAGCGCCGAGCGCGGGCGGGGTCGATGGACTCCAAAGCCCGAACTGCGTGAGCCCCGGCGCGGGCAGCCCACGCGGGCTGGTTTAGGTCGGCGGTAGGGTTGGCGTGAAGGAAGGCGGCGACCGCGCGACGGATCGCGCGGCGGGTTCCGCCCTCTCCGGTGTGGACGGCGCGGTCTGCCATGAGCGCAACGCCATACTCGGAGCTTACGATTTGGCCAATGCGCAGGGGCGCATTGCCCACTTGAAGGGCGGAGCCTACCATCGCGCTGATTTTGGCTCGGTTGGCCTCGGCGATCTGCACGCGCTGAAGGGCCGGGTCGGTGCCAGCCGCAGAAAAGACGGCGACCAACTTGGGATCGATGCGAACCGCATCTGCGGCTGCCGCGCCTCGGAGCACCTGGCCATCCGCTTGGGTGACCTTGAGGCGCCCCCGTTCTACATCAATGCCGTACGCCTGGAAACGCCGACGAAAAGCTGCCGGTTGAGATCGTCGCATGCGCGTCATCAACCCCACCAAGCTCCCGTTGCCGCGCGCGCCGGTTGTCCATTGCACAAAGCCAAACGTCACCTTGGCCCGGTCCCAGGTATTCATCTTGCTGAAGGTTCCCTCGTTGTTTGAAACCCGCCGCAGAATCGCTTTTCGGTCGGTGCTGAGCTGTGTCGCATTGATGCGCTGGTTGACGAGAGCTCGACTGTCCCCCTGATGCGCCCCTCCATCGAGCCCCTTGGGGTTGTCGGTGGCGTAGGTGATCACATTGTCACTCAGGCTCACCCGGACTCCATCGACCCGAAGGCGGTGAAGGTTTTTTTCGGCGCGCGCCATGGGTTCAAAAGACTGAATAGCACTCTGGAGATAGCTATGCTGGTGGAGACGCTGCTGAGAAAGCCATTCCACCGCGGTTTCGGCCTGCTGAACCTGGTCGGCGGGCGCGTTCTGCCCTTTCAGTCTGGCAAGCTTGTTCTCGGCGTTTCGAAGTTGCCGCCCTAGGTTTCGATACACGGTGTTGTGTGCAATGCCGTGATCGCGCACAAATCGGCGCAACCCTTCGCTCAGTCGCGTTATCTGACCATCGTTGTGGGCAATATCCCGCTCGGTTTTTGCCAGCGCCTTTTGGCTCCGGGTGAGCAGATTTTGCGATCGGGTCAACTTTCGCTTCAACACCCGGTGAGTACGGCGTTCCCCGGTGAGCGAACGCCTTGCTTTTCCAAGCTCTTGTCGTGCTTCGCGCCTATCGGCTGGCGTCTTTGCATCCTTCACGGCGAGGGTTGCGGTTCGTACCCATTCCCTTGCACCCGCTACGCGGTGAGCCGAAGTAAGCGCTTGCGTCTGCCTTTTTTGCACCACGGTTTCGCGCTTTTGAACCACACTCTTTTGCTGCTTCAGGCGCGCCGCCAAAATCTGCTTCTTTTTGTGGGCCCGCTGCAGGGGCACAAAGGCCGCCCGCTTGGAGGGGGTATTTCTTGAAGCGATATCGTTCAGACCAACCGAGTTGGGGACCGGCTCGCTCGTGGTCTGCGTGCGGGTCTGAATCTGGATGGCGTCGAGCCGGGCCCCAATGGTTGCCGGCGTAATCGGAGCGGGCCCCGCAGCGGCCGCGGCGGCGACCGGCAACGGAGTGAGTCCCGCTGAAACCCGTTGATGACGAATGCCACTGGCCAGCCCGGGCGCCGCATGGGCCTGAACCTTGGGCGGCTGCTGGAGCCAAGCCTTGGCCTCGGCAGACAGGGGCGCCTGAACCGCCGGAGCTGCGGCGGGCTGCGACGTGCCGTGGGGTTCAGCATGGGCTTTGGCCTGCTGAACGCTGGAGCCCGACAGCCCAGCCCCTTTTCCGGGCGCGGGCGTTTTGCGGACTTGGTTTCCCGATGTTCCTGAGGGAATACGCATACATGGACACTAGAGCATTTTCCGTACCAACGCCCTGAAGGCCCGAAACGACGGAGTTTTGACAGTCCCCGTGTCACGGGAGGGCGAAACATCCCTCACCGTGACGTCACAACCGGTGACACCCGGACCGGACTCCGGGCGGACACCGGGGCCGACCCAAGTCGCGCGCACTTGCGCGGCCGAAGGGGTTGTGGTGAATAGCTTACGCTGTATACGAGGGGTTGTGGGGAAAGCGGGGCTCACAAGGAAGCGGGTACTGGAAGCCGCGGTCGATCTGGTGGACAACCATGGCCTCGACGCCCTCAGCATGAGACGCCTGGGCGACGAACTCGACGTAGAGGCCATGTCCTTGTACCGACACGTCTCCAACAAATCTGACCTTCTCGACGGCGTTCACGAAACGGTGCTCGAAGAGATCGGTGTCCCCGCAATCTCAGGAGACTGGGTCGAAGACCTGAGGGCACTGGCACGCGCCTTTCGGGGCGTGCTCAAAGCCCACCCGAAAGCCATACCGCTTTTTGCGACCCGGCCCGCGATCACCGGCGCTTCGCTGGCCTATGCCGAGTTGGCGCTCGGCATTCTCGGAGGCGTCGGGTTCAAGGCCAGCGACGCCTTGATCATCTTCCAGATCCTTGTCGCGTACACCGTGGGACACACCCTGTTTCAGTTCGGGGTTCCCGAAGAAGGGGAGCTCCCGAGCATCGACTACTGCGATCTTCCGGTCGACAAGTTTCCCCATTTCTCCCAGACCCTACCAGACCTTGGCACCCAAGACCCCGAGGACGAATTTGAATACGGGCTCGACGCTTTCCTCTTTGGCTTAAACGCAAAGCTTGCCCGTTCGGCGGTAGGGCCTTAGATGTCGATACACGGCGGCGGCATTCTTGGGTGGGCTGGACTCTTCACAATGCTTTTGCCTGAACTCGGCAACGCCGAGGACGAACTTCACTACCCAAGCGAATGTGCATTGTTCGTAGAAAATGCACACAGCACCGAGCGAGCCACCCGCACCCGCGAAACGCTCAGTTACGTCGACCCCTTCGAGACCTACATCCTCGTTGGGCACTCGGGTCAATGGTCCACACCTGAAGAGGTTCGCTTTCGGGGGCTCGATGTGCTCAACACAAGGACCTCGACCACGACCTCGTCCCACTTTGACATTGCCCTCAACGCCGAGCTAGGGCAGTCGGCGAAATGCCCCGAGGGCCGCTACCGACTGTCGACGGACTCCAGTTTTGGCCCTAGAGGTCAAATCATCAAGGTTCTAGACGGGGTTGTCCTCCTCGAATACGAGGGGCAACTTCGATACCTTCGAACCCAAAACCTCAAAAAACAACCGGTTTGGGCAATGGTCTGGGTCTCACCGTGGTCCCTGAGCGCGCCCTCCCAAACACGCTCGTCACCGTCAAGCCCAACCCGGACCCGCGCCCCGAGCAAACACGCCCGGTCCAAAAACAATCTGACCAAAAGGAAGTGAGATGAGGTCGTCTTATGGCCAAAGCGTGGACCCCTGATTCTTGGAGAACCAAAACCCTCCAGCAAGGCGCCGTATATCCTTCACCTGACGAAGTGCGTGAAGTCGTCGGGGCCATCGCCAAACTCCCGCCCCTGGTCACCACCTGGGAGGTCGAGTCCCTCAAAACCGAGCTGGCGGCTGCGGCCCGAGGGGAGCGTTTTCTCCTTCAGGGCGGGGACTGCGCCGAAAGTTTCGACCAGTGCGATGCCGCCAACGTCATGTCGAAACTCAAGATCTTGCTGCAGATGAGTCTGGTGTTGGTGCACGGCGCCCGGCGACCCGTGACTCGTGTTGGCCGCATCGCAGGGCAATACGCAAAGCCGCGTTCCGCCAACCTCGAGCGGCGAGGCGACGTGACCCTTCCCTCGTACCGAGGGGATCTGGTGAACCGATCTGGGTTTACGAGCGAGGACCGCGTACCCAACCCCCAGCTTCTCTTACGAGGCTATGAAAGAGCCGCGCTGACGCTCAACTACATCCGCGCACTGGCGGATGGCGGTTTCGCCGACCTCTACCACCCCGAGAATTGGGACCTCTCTTTTGTCAAACACTCTCGGCTAGAAGCGGAATACCAGCGGATTGTGGAATCGATTCGGGATGCACTTGATTTCATCACCCAGACCACCGGCATGCCGATCACGGGGATGCGGCGAGTGGACTTTTACACCAGTCACGAAGGCCTCTCTTTGGACTACGAAGAAGCCCAAACGCAGGAACGCACCTCGGGGGAGGGTTACTACAATCTCACCACCCACTATCCGTGGATCGGGATGCGCACGGCCTCGATGGAGGGCGCCCACGTCGAGTACTTTCGTGGCATTCGCAACCCCATCGCGGTCAAGGTCGGGCCGACCATGACGCCGGAGTGGCTCACAGAGCTTTTGACTGTCCTCAACCCGGATGATGAACCCGGTCGGCTGACGCTGATTCAGCGCCTGGGCGCTGACAAGATTGGCCAAGCCCTACCGCCCTTGATCGAAACCGTTCAAAAGGCCAACAAGACGGTGTTGTGGTGCATAGACCCCATGCACGGAAACACCGAAAAGACCGAAAGCGGCCACAAAACCCGACGATTTGACAACATCCTCAGCGAATTGGAGCAGGCTTTTGAAGTTCATGCCCGCATGGATTCCACCGTAGGGGGCGTGCACTTCGAGTTGACCGGAGAAGACGTCACCGAATGCATCGGTGGCGCACGCGGCCTGAGCGAAGAGGATCTCGGGCGCGCTTATCTTTCGCCCGTAGATCCTCGCCTCAACTACGAACAAGCCCTCGAGATGGCCATGCTTCTGGCTAGACACCTGAGGCAGCGCCACTGACCGAATCCCCTGGATCACTTCGATACCCCACGCGTCGGCCGCCTACGGTACAGGAAAAGCTTGGCAGGTCGTGCCGAACACGTTCATCATCGGACCTCGTGACCAAAAAAGATGACCGGGAGACCACACACGCCCCTGAAGAGGCCTCTGGCAGGCCGCCCGCCCTGCCTAAACTTCGAAAGCAAATCGACGAAATCGACCAGCAGATCGTCGAATTGCTCGGTCGACGCGCAAGATGTGTAGCGCAAGTGGGCAAAGCCAAACATCGATCCGGCACGCCCATCTATGCGCCCCATCGCGAGGCTGAGGTCCTCAAGCGGGTGCTTTCGATGAACAAAGGCCCGCTCCCGGCGCGTGCCCTCGAAGCCATCTACCGCGAGCTCATGAGTGGGTCCTTCGCCATCGAACAACCCCTGCGCGTTGGCTTTTTGGGCCCCAAAGGCACCTTCAGCCATGTCGCAGCCGTGTCCCATTTTGGTTCCTCAGTCGAACTGGATGCGCTCATCGATATCCGTAGCGTATTTGCCGAAGTTCAACGCGGCCATATGGACTATGGTTTGGTCCCCATCGAAAACTCAACCGGTGGCGGCATATCTGAAACACTGGACGCTTTTTCTGAAACCCGACAACAGGTATTCGTCTACGCTGAAGTCCTGGTGGCCATCCGCCACCACCTGATCAGCAACACACAAAAAGACCAGGTGAAGAAGATCTATTCCAAACCAGAGGTTTTTGCGCAGTGTCGCAACTGGTTGGGCGCCCACTACCCCGAGGCCGAGCTCATTCCCGCAGCGAGCACAAGCCACGCCGTAAGACACGTAAGGCGGAAACTCGAAGAAGACACCGACGCCGGTGTGGCCGCCATCGGGTCCGCCCTAGCCTCAAAGCTTTATGGGACCAATATTCTGTTTAGAGACATCGAAGACAATTCCAACAACATCACCCGCTTTTGCGTACTGGCCAAAGAACGCGCCCAGCCCTCTGGCCACGACAAGACCTCCGTGATGTTCACCACAAACAACGAGCCGGGAGCCCTCGTCAGCGTACTCAATGAGTTCCACCAAGCGGGCATCAACCTCACCCACATCGACAAGCGCCCCAGTCGGCGCGAGAACTGGACATACAGTTTTTTTGTTGACGCCGAGGGCCACCAAACAGACCCTGTGATGTACAAAGCCCTTGAAAGAATAAAGGTCCATTGCAAAGACCTTGTGGTGCTCGGAAGCTATCCGAGAGCGGAAAGAATCCTTTGATGAGGTTCGGTGAGCTGGGGTGAAAAAAGCGCCGTCGTATGCGCTTTCCTCGTGCGAAAACCTGGCGCGAGACTTGCTTAGCCAGAACAGATCCGGACTTGTGCGTTTCTGTTTAGAATCTTAGTCCCGGGATGAACCCAAGACCGTGACACCTCGAATCAAAGAACCGACAGCCCCCCATGCACGCGCAATGGTCCTCGACGTCGTCGGTGGCGCTACGACAAACAAACTCGACATCCTCCAGGCAGTGTTTCCGAATACGGCCGAGATTTTTTGTCCACTTGCAACTGTTGTCGCCTTTTTTTGCCCGAGCGGTTCCCGTTTTATCGACCGAGCCTGAACCATTGTCCCATCCGTCGGTATAACAACACTGCTGCCCCCGAACCAACGGCAATCCGGCATCCGCATCGGACTGTATCGACCGATAGCAGGTTCCGAAGTGCTCAAAATTGTCGGAGTCAAACGATGAGCTGTTGCAAAAATTTGGGTCATCCACCTCTGGCTCCATTGCGGGGCAATCGTAACCAGGCCGATCTTTGTTGCACGCCGCACCGGGGTACGGTTTGATACACGGGACACCCGGTGACGTTAATATCGAATCAATTTCCATCGGCATGTGGTGCGAGCCGTAGTCCCCTCGGCACACCAGAACAAAACGTGATGACTCCGGAACTTCATAGTTGAAGGTTTCATAATCACGGGATAAGCGCTGCTCATCGCCGGCCTTTTTAAATAGGTGATAGCTGTAGTTGTTGTAGCTGTGGAAGGGTGCATGGAATACCCAAAAACCGATCTGCTTGCCGCACTGTTCCTCATTGTAGAGAATACAATGGAGGGATCCGTCACACACATTGTTTCTTTGCCTGGCCCGAACCATGACATTGCCCGAAAACGAATCGTCGAACTCGGCGTGAACGCAGTGACTGACACGAACCCCGTCGATGACGATATTGTTGGGGCGTCCATAACGGGCGTGGGCCCCCGTAGCGCTCCCATTGCCCATTTCGAGATCCCAGTGCCCGGTATTGCACCCATCTCCACGGCCCTGGCTTCTCACCATGGTCGGTTTTTTGAGTGGTCTTCCCGGGGGCCACACGACCGGTGGCCAATCTTCGGACGGGGCACTCCGACGAAAGGTGTAAAACCCAGACGCCCAGTCCAAGAGCTCGCTCTTTGCATCTTCATCCAACCATGACCAGTCGTGCACGGTCATCGAGGAGAAGTGAGGGACGCTGAACTGGATGACCGAGCGCTTCATCTCCTTGAGCTCGATGCTGGGCTCATGGGTATCGTCGACAACCATGGCCAAATACTCCAGCCCCACAGACTGAGACCCAAGAAGGGTCACAGGGACAGTAAGCTGAAGGGGTTCGCCAAAGGGCATCGACGGCTCCATGCGCAGGAGGGTCACAAGCCCCTCAGAGAAGACGGCTTTGCCGGACAAGCTCGCCGAAGCCGGATTCGCTTCGAACGTCAAAGACACCGGGGTGTTGCTTGATACCGCGTTTTGGGGAACCTCAATGAGGAAACCCGCACACGGCTCAACCTGAGTGCCTGGTGAAAGCACAACGTTCATCGCCACACCCCGGGCGCAAGCGGGAACAACCCCGCCCTTCTCGTGGTAGCCGTGGTCGGGATAGAGGGGTTTCAAATCTGTGTATTTCGGTTCTCGAAGCGTCACCGGCACCAAAGCCTCAACCTGGTTGGCGACCAACTCGCCGCGCACGGGAATCGCCCCGTTTTGGTAAAAGGGTCCCGAAATATCTCCGAACGAAAGGTTGTCATAGACTTGGAGCTCAGGCGTCGCGCTCTTGACGGCAATGCCCAGGTTCAGCGAAGCCCCCCCCGATTCCCCGAAGATGACGTTGTGGTGCAAACGGGCATTCTCCAAAGTGCTTCCCACCGCCAGCGGGCTCCGAACCACCGTATTGTGGTCGATCTGTCCCGAAAACGACGTCAACTGGATGGCTCGATAGGCGTTGTCGACCCATAAGCTGTGACTCACCCTTGCGGTCGAAGCCACCAGCGAAGCGCCGATCCGGTTACCGATGAACCGGCAATCTTGAATCTTCAGGTCCTGAACCGGCATCGCATTCGTTCCGCGAACGGATATCCCGGCAGCACGGGCGTTTCGAATCGTCAGCCCTTGAATCGATGTCCCACTTGCGGTTGATCGAATCATCAAAGCCGAGGGACGACCTTGGGCGTCAATCGTGGTCTCAAACATGCCCGACTCTCCGATCAAATGAACCGGCCTCGTGATGGTGAGGCCCGACGTGATCGGATACACACCCGCCTTCAGCGCGATGACGTCTCCCTCCTCGGCGCGCGCAAGAGCGGCGCGGAGCCCAAATGGACCTTCAACCGAGTCCACCACGGTCGGCTTCGCATACCCGGTTCCAGAGGATTCTTCAGTGATCCGTGCGTATTTGGGCCCGCGAAGCCCGAGGGATAGGCTTCGGCTCACGTTCGTGAACCACTGTGCGCCCGAAGACAAGCCTACCCGGCCTCCAAAGGGCGAAGAAAAGGGTCCGTACACAAGATTTTCGTAGACCTGGGTTGCGGGTGATGGGGCCACGAGTCCAAACCCAAAAACAGCCCCCGCCGACTCTTCATCCATCTCAAGGAGATTGTGATGCACACGGGCGCCGGCCCCCAAGGTCCCCGCAATCCCGGAGCTACCGATAACGGTATTGTTGCGCATTTCCCCGTCGAAAGAAGAAAGGTGGACGGCACGGTACGTATTCTTGACCCATAGATTGTGCCGAATGGCAGCATCAGACCAGCGAAGACTCATGCCCATCTTGTTTCCCAAAAAACGGCAGTCTTGGACCGTCAGACCCCGCACCGGATGAGCTTGGGTACCAACCACCGATATGCCTGAAGCCCCGGCATTTTTGATGGTCAGCCCTTGAATGCTCGCACCGCTGGCTGAGGGCCGAACGGAAAATGCATGGGAGCCCCCAGCGGCATCAACCACCGTGCCAAACATTCCCGACGCGCCGATCACGTGCACCGCCTTGGTGAGGACAATGTCCGAGGATAACAGGTGGGTTCCCTCTTTGAGGACAAAGGAGTCTCCATCCTCGGCGCGCCGTAGAACGGCCCGTAGGCCCGACGTTCCTTCGATTGAATCGACTACGGTAGGTTCCACGTGGCCGTAGCCCAAAGTCTCAGCGGTCACGCGAGCGTACTTGGGACCCTCAAGCGCCAAAGGCGTCCGGCGACTCACATTAGAAAACCATCGACCGCCTACCAAAGCTTTGACCGCTGCCCCAAAGGGCGAGCCAAAGTCGCCGAAAACGAGATTCTCTTGCACTTGCTCGGATGCCGAAGGTGCGGTGATCACCATGCCAAATCCCATGCCCGGTGTTCCACCACTCTTCGAAAAAAGGTTGCGGCGAATATGGGCCCCCACGAGGATCTTCCCGGCTATGCCGGCGGACCCCACGATGGTGTTCCGGCGAATCTCTCCATCAAACGAATCCAAATGCATGGCTCGGTACTGGCTGTCTACCCAAAGGTTGCGCTCAATGATCGCATGCGCCCCCTTCAGGCTCATGCCGATTCGGTTGCGCAAGAACCGACAGTTCTGGACCTTCACGTTGCGAACGGGTGTTGCCAGAGTACCGCGCGCAGAAACCCCTGCTGCACTCGCGTTTTTGATGGTCAGCCCACGGATGCTCGTGCCGCTGGCACTGGGTCGAATCACAAAAGCCGAAGGTCGACCCTGGGCATCGATGACGGTATCAAACATTCCCGATTCGCCAACCAGGTGGAGGGGCTTTGTGATGACAATAGACGACGACAGCGGATAGGTCCCCGATTTCAGGCGAATCGTGGAGCCGGCCTCGGCAGCACGCATCGCATCTTCTAGAGACACCGAACCACCGGCGCTGACTTCGATCACGGGCCCACCGCTTCCGAAGACTTCACTATGGCTTGACCTGGGCGCTTCTGAACCACCGGGGCCACACGATAGGAGGAAGAGTGCCCCAAGCACAAAACCAGGCGTCCAAACAAGAAGCATAGCCCGACTCTCTTGCGCTCCATTCGAACGCCCCAGGACCCGTGGGGCCGAGCCGGCGTTCACTTGGGCTGTGCGGTTTGTGAGGCCCAAAGGGTCGACGCAACGGATCCGTGGGACCAAAACCTCAAATGCACGCCTTTTTTTGGCCGGATGTTGACTGTTGGCTTGATCGTATCGCTCCTGCACGGGAAATCCTTTCTATTGAGACGCGCTTCCTCCTTGGAAGGGGCCACGACAAACCATCATTTGAAGCAATTCTGAACCCACAGACCGTGAAGGGGGGTCCATCAAAGGATTCTCACCGGTTAAGAAGCGCAATCTGCGCCAGCGCACAACAAACTTAGGACGATGGCACCCTACGCGTTGAGCTCCCCTGGTGCCCATTTAGACCACCGGCGCCTCAAATCTCTGACGCAACGGACCCACGGGTTGAGGGCGGCGGCTTATAACGGTTCGATGTCGTAAAGCTCCAGGCCGGGGGCGTTGTCGAGCGCGTAGTTGAGAGCCCACTCGGAGTCGGTCAGAACCACCGGGTGTCCGTTTCGGTCCTCGACCAGGGAGTGGCCACTGCCTTGTTTGAGCCAGGTCAGCGCCTCGGGAGAACCGCCAATCCATCGGGCAAACTTGAAGGGCAAAGACTCAAAACGTGCGGACACCCCATACTCGTTCTTGAGACGTTCTCTCAACACTTCAAACTGCAACAGACCCACGGCTCCCAAGTACGGGCTCTGTCTACCGGTCGATGGCGCATAGAAGGTTTGAATGACGCCTTCGTGCGCCAATTGCTCCAGTCCGGTGTCGAGCGCCTTGCGCCTTAGAGGGTCTTGAAGCCTCAAGTGACCAAAATGCTCGGGGGCGAACCGCGGAATACCACCAAACCGCAGTGGGGACTGCGCCGCAAGGGTGTCACCCACGCGGAGCTTGCCGGAATCGTAGATGCCCACGATGTCTCCCGGCCACGCTTCTTCTACGATGGAGCGCTCCTGAGCCAAAAAAGAGTGCGGTCGAGCCAAACGAAGCCTCTCTTTCGAACGACCGATGTACACATCAGCCCCCCGCTCGAACCGGCCACTGACCACCCGCATGAACGCAATTCGGTCGCGATGCTTGGGATTCATGTTGGCCTGAATCTTAAAGATGAAACCACTAAAGTTCGGGTCATCGGGCTTGATGGAGCCATCTTGTTCGAGCGCCCGAGGCGCAGGGGGAGGCGCCTTTTTGGCAAGATACTGGAGCAGAGGCTCGACCCCAAAGTTTGTGATGGCCGAGCCCCAAAAGACCGGACTCAGTTCACCGTCCAAAAACGAAAGATCATCGTAGGCATCACCGGCCTCACCGACAAGTTCAAGGTCTTCTTCCACCTTGTCGAGCAGGGACGCGCTCACCAAGTCTCGAGCCTCTTCCCAAGACACTCTTTTGCCTTCTACCAGCTCGGAGCCATGACTTCTCGGTTCGTAAAAAACCACATCGCGCGTGGCCACATCGACGACACCACGGAAATCGCGACCCATGCCAATAGGCCAGTTCAGCGGGGCCACCTTGAGATTCAAAGACGCGCTCACATCATCCAACAACTCGAGCGGGTCAAGGCCTTGGCGATCAAGCTTGTTCATGAAGGTGACCACCGGAATCTTGCGCATGCGGCAAACTTCGAAGAGCTTTCGGGTTCGATCTTCGACGCCTTTGGCGTGGTCCATGAGCATGACCGCCGAGTCGACGGCAGCCAGCGTACGAAAGGTATCCTCAGAGAAATCGGCATGCCCGGGCGTGTCGAGAAGGTTGAGCGCTTTGTGTAGGTATTCGAACTGCAGCACCGAGGAGGTCACCGAAATCCCGCGCTCCTGCTCCATGGCCATCCAGTCGGATACGGCGTGACGAGACGCCTTTCGGGCTTTCACCGAGCCGGCCAAATGGATGGCCTTCGCATAGAGCAAGAGTTTCTCGGTGAGCGTGGTTTTGCCCGCATCAGGGTGAGAAATGATCGCGAAGGTTCGGCGCCTACCCGCCTCTTGGCGAAGAACTTTGTCTGTTTCCACTTTGGTTTGCTCGGCCTGGCAAAAAGTGCCCGGCACCGATCTCCTTACCCTGCGGGGGAATAAACATAAATCGACAGGGGAAGCACCAAAATTCCCATGTGGGCCCCCTCTGCCGCAGGTCCCCCACCGTGGGAGGGAGGCCTACTTGGCCGCATTGCAGGGTTCCCGCAGACTTTTTTATGATGGACGCATGTCCGAAGTGCTGAGAACGCCCCGGGCGCCGGCGAGACTGCGCATCGTCTACCAACGCATGGATGAGTTTTTTGGACAGTACACCGAGAATATCTCCAAAGGTGGCCTTTACATCCAAACGCTGGAGCCCTTCGCGGTGGGGACCGTTTTTTCCTTGGTTCTAAAGGTGCCGGCGCGAACCGAAGCCATTGAGCTCAAAGCCAAAGTCCAGTGGACCAATCAAGGGGAAAACGAGTCGATTTCTCGAGGTATGGGCGTGAAGTTTCTGTGGGAGACGCCCGAATCCAGACGCGCGCTCGAAAGGACGGTGGAGGAATTGATGCAAGAGGCGACCAACCAAGACCATCCTTAAGGGGCGCGCTTTGCCGTGAACGCGAAAGAACTCGGGACACGTGCACCCCGAACCACATCACCCGGAATCAGACGCTTCTATAGGCAATAAGAGACATCCGCGCAGGATTCGTGCGCTTCTTTACAGCTTGAGGAAACATTGGACCTTTGAGATGCTGAGGCGCACCTGATGGGAGAGAGCCTGCCCGCACAACCCGGCGATATCCTCAACAATTATCGGCTGGAACATGTGCTCGGACAAGGGGGCATGGGCTGCGTGTACCAGGCCACCCACATCAAGCTTGGCAGAAAAGTTGCGCTCAAACTCCTTTCCAACAGCCTTGCGGCATCCGACGAGTATGTGTCTCGCTTTTTGCACGAGGCCAAGATTGTCAACGATGTTAGACACCCCAACATCGTTGACATCACCAACTTTATCGACATCGAGAGCCCCAAACGAGTTGCCTATGTGATGGAGTTTATCAGCGGCCCGTCGCTCGGCGACGTCCTGAAAAACCAACGCCTTACCGTACCCCAAGCGATCAACATCATGTTTCAGCTGATCAGTGCACTCGAAGCAGTCCACGCGCTTCAGGTTGTGCACCGTGATCTCAAGCCTGACAACATCTTGCTCCTTGCTCCTTTGGACTCAGATTTCTCTCAAGTCCCGAGCGTAAAGATCCTTGATTTTGGCATTGCCAAGGTGTCGGACAGCGGCGGCGGGCACAAAACCGCCACCGGCTTGATGCTCGGCACCCCCGCGTATATGGCGCCCGAGCAAATTGCGGCCGAACCCGTCTCTTGGGCAACCGACGTGTACGCCCTTGGTGAAATTCTCTACGAAATGATCGCGGGTGAGCGGGTATTTGGAGGCGACCAGATGTCGATTCTGAAAACCAAGCTGATCGGCGAGGTCTTTGAACTCGAGCTCCCCGAAGGCACCCAGGGTCGAGATGAGCTCACCACCCTGATTCAAAAAACGCTGTCCCTTCAACCCGAGTCTCGCCCGGACCTCAAAACCCTCGCTTCCGAACTCACCGACATCCTGGCGAAGCAGAAGACCTGGATCGAACCCAACCGAATCGGTCCCATCGAAAAATCATCTTTGGCCCCAAACGACGCCACGCCGGTCAACATGGTGTCGGTCGCCAACCTGCCCACCATCGCCAGACAAGAGCCCAGGGCCTCAGCCTCAAAAGGTATCCTGCTTGCCGTTGTCGCGGCCGTTGGGCTCGCGGGGTTCGGCTTATGGACCTTCACAAACACCCCCAAGGGCGCCCCGATCACCCAGCCGACCCAAGCCCAAAAACCTCCTTCCCCCAAAACGCCACCCGCCCCGCCCCCGGTACCGGCGGTTCCCAAAGAGGCGCCCGAACCGGCTAAAGAAGTTCAGGCCAAGAAGCCGGCCGCGAAAAGCCGCAGGAGCAAAATGCGGACCATTTCGGTCCATTCCATCCCGGCGGGGGCCGTCGTTTTTGATGCCACCAAAGGGACACGACTCGGCCGGGCACCGGTCCGCATACGCATGAAAATAGGGCAGCTCAAGAACCTGCGCCTCGAGCTTCCGGGCCATCTTCCCGCTCGCCTGAAGCTCGGCACCGATCAGGCTCGGGTCAGTATCGCACTGGCTCCAAAAAGCTCTTTGGCCCCAGCAAAGCCAAAGCCCAAGCCAAAGACCAAGAGAAAAATTCCAATCAAGAGACGAGAACTTGCACCATGGTGAGGCACATCTTACGGCGAGCAGCACTCGCTACACTCCTTCTTTTTGTCGGGTCGTCGGCCTACGCCAACGACGCACAAAAAGCACGGGCCGACTACGAAAAAGGCTCTCGGTATTTCGAAGCTGAAGAATACGAGGCCGCCCTGCCCTACTTTCAGTCTGCTTACAGCCTATCGGGTAAACGACCCTCGAGCATTTTTGGTTTGGCCCAGTGCGAGCGCTCTCTCAAGATGTACGAAGAAGCCATCAAGCACTTTCGCGAATACCTGGCCACCAACCCCAAAGACGCTACGAGCGTCAAAGAGACGATCGAGCTTTTGGTAGAGCTCAAGGCGCGCAAAGACCAGGAGAAGCACGCACAAGCCCAAAAAGAGGCTCTGGAAAATCAGCGACGTCAGCAAGAACAGACCGCCGAAGAGAACAGAGCCCGCGTGGAACGGGAGGCTGCCATCCAGGCCGCCATCGAAAAGGAACGGCAAGCGAAGGTATTCCAGCCCCAAATCCCAGCAGCACCGACGTCAGAACCGCCTAAGAAGCAAGACCCATCGATCTTTTCGAGCCCTTGGTTTTGGGTGGCCGCCGGCGCGGTCGCGGTGGGTGGGGCCATCGCTGTCGGGGCCCTGGCCTCGGGTGCAGACGGTGCCGAATACGGCGGAACCCAGGGTGTATTGCTCCAACCCCTGATAAGGCGGTGAATACGGTGGCCCATTTGAAAAAAAGCCAACATCAACCCGGCCGACAGACGTGGGCGACCCTCATGCTGAGCGCGGGACTCCTCGCGTGCCCCAGCGCAAACGACAGCCAGCTGGTCATCGTCGTCGACACCAACTATCTGATCCCAAGCGATCTCACTGCGGTGACCATCCACGTCATGCGCGAAGGCAGCACCGAAGGCGAAAGAGAACGATTTGATCTGACCGATGGTTCTATCCCGCTTCCCTTTTCCATCGGAGTCCTGCCTCCCGACGATAACCCCGACCAAGGGCTCACCGTCGAAGTGATCCCCGAGGGCCCGGCGGTGCCTTCGGGGGGCTTGATCGTTCGCAAGAGTCTCAGCCATTTTGCTTCGGGGGCACGCACCCTCGCCGTTTTTATCGCCAAGGAGTGCGCCAACGAGACGTGCGGGCCGGGCAGCACGTGCACCGAACAACTTTGCGTACCCGAAGCGATTACCCCCGAGACCCTGCCGGTTTCCATCGAAGGCGAAGAGCTCAAGAGCATCCCCTGTCGTCCCGGAGAAACATCGTGTTCGGCCGACAAGAAAAGTGTGCTGAGTTGCCCGGTTTACGGAAGCCCCCAAGTAACCACCCCCTGTGCCACGGACGAAACCTGTTCCGAGGTCACCCACCAGTGCGAGGGCAAAGCCGGCGGAACGACCCACATATTGACCATCACCAAAGGTGCCGGCGCTGGAAATGGTACGGTCACCTCCGATCCGCCGGGCATCAACTGCCCGACGACGTGCGAAGCCACGTTTATGGAAGGGACCAGCGTAAGCTTGACCGCACAAGCAAGCGCGGACTCGGACTTTTTGGCCTGGGGTCCCCCCTGTGCTCTTCGGCGCGGGGAATGCCGGGTGGTGATGAACGCAGGACACAACGTCAGCGCAAACTTCAAGCTCAAGTCCGACCGCGGCTTGAGCGTGGTGGTGATTGGGGGCGGCTCCGCGAGCATCCGGGCCGCGGTGGTAGAGCTTTCGTGCGACGACGAATGTGCTTTTTCGTTTCCCACGATCACCACCGTCAGCATCGAAGCAAAACCCGATGCGGGTTTCGAATTTCTGGGCTGGTCCGGCGACTGTTCGGGCGATCCCTGCACATTCGACATGGCAAGCGACCGAACCGTAACCCTTGAGTTCGCCCCAGTTCTTCAGGTCGAAGTCCGAGGCAGCGGCCAGGTGGAGTCCGATCCTTCCGGTATCAATTGTGAACCTGACTGCGCTTTGGCTTTTGCCTTCGACAGCATCCTTGAGATGCGTGCCCGTCCAAACGAGGGGCACACGTTCAAAGAATGGCAGGGGGCATGCAACGGTCGCGCTCAGTGCACCCTTTCGATGCGCGCGCCTATGGATCTGGTTGCGGTTTTTGAGCCCGCAGAAGGCAAGGAACAGCAGGTCTCGGTCCACATCGAAGGCAAAGACTTTGGGCAAGTCAAAAGCGCACCCGATAACCAGATCGTCTGCGCTGACAAGTGCTGGGGATTTTACGGGCAGGGGGACCGTGTCACTTTGGTTGCTGAACCCACAGCGGACGGGCACTTTTTGGGCTGGTCTGGCCCCTGCACCGGAAGCGAGCTTGAATGCACTTTTGAGGCAACCGCGTTTACGGAGGTCACCGCCGAGTTTGGGGGGATTTTTCCCTTCGACCTGAACGATGACGCGGCCGACGACCTGGTGTTTGCTTCGAGCTCGGCGCGGGTGGGCGCTTTTGCCAACGCCGGTTCGGTGTACATTCAGTTCGGACCGCTTGAGGAAGACACAAAAAGCAGCGCAGACAGCGTCAATCGAACCTACGATGGTCAAGCCAACGACGAACTTGGGAGCGCATTCAGCCTCGCGGGTGATCTCACTGGAGACAAAATCCCCGACTTGGTGGTGGGCGCTCCGGGGCGCAATCTCCGAAGTGGCGCGGTGTTCATCATCCCCGGAGGCACAGACCTCATGGGATCGGGCTCCATTGACAACGCGCCCATCGTACTGAAGGTCGAGGGGTCTCCTCCGAACTTGGAGTTTGGGAGCACCCTCACCCCCATCCGCGATCTCAACGAAGATGGTTATCCCGAACTCATCGTGGGCGCCCCCGCATCGAACGCGCTCAGGACCCAAGGCCGCGCTTACGTTTTTCTTGGCGGACCCAAGCTCCAAAGCGGTGCCGAGCCGGCGCTCATCATACAGGGCGAAAGCACCGGCGACCGATTCGGGGCCCAAGTGGCGAACGTAGGGGATATCGGTGGAGACGGACTGGACGACATTCTCATCAGCGCGCCCCGATACCGGGTCGAAACTTTGGATGTAGGTGCCGTCTATCTCTTCTCAGGGATGGCGCCATCGGGGCTCAACGTCAGCGTGAGCGCCCAGACCGCGTCCGCGAAGATCGTCGGACCCGCACCCTCAAAAGACGATCCGACAGAAACCGGCTTTGGCGCTTCGGTCACGGGTCTCGGCGACTGGAACGCGCGTGGACGGCCGGATTTTGCCGTCGGAACCCCTGGCGGCGACAAGGTGTACATCTTTTTCGGCGAGGACGACATCCGATCCGGGGCCGCCCAAGACGCAGGGCAGATGCTCGCCGCGCCAGGCAAGTTTGGTGCCAGCTTGAGCGGAGGAATCGACTACAGCGGTGACGAATATCCGGACCTCCTGGTCGGTGCCCCCACCGCAGATACGGCCTCGCGCGGACGGGTGTACCTCTACCTAGGGGGCCCTGATGCACAGCGGGGCGATCAGCCGCTGATCTTTCGGGGCCACTGTAAAGATGAATGCCTGGAGGAAGGCTTTGGAAGCGCCGTCGGACCCGCAGGGGACCTCAACGAGGACGGCTGGCCGGACTTCGCCGGCGGTGCCCTGTTTCGGGTCCAGGGCGAAGAAATCGGTGGGCGCGTGGATCGCGGCCGCCTTGCTGTCTTTTTTGGGGGGCCAGACCTGACACCCACCGACTCGGGAAACGCACCGGTCAGCATCTTGGGCGAGGACTTCAGCGGAAACAACCGCATGGTCCTAAGTCGAACCTGGTAGGGCCCTCAAACCCTACCAGGCCAACCCGGAAACGACGGAACAACAGGGCCCGGCCCGATGAGCCGAAGGAGAACCCAAAAGACCAGTAAGGAAACGCCCTGGCACGGATACAACCTATTTTCTTGTTCAAGGCCCTCCTGGGCCCATTCCCGAAAAACCGTACCAAGAACCGCCGTTCCCTCCACAAGAACCTCAGCAGAGGAAGCGTGGTCCCAATGCTTCAAACGACCACGCAACCCCTCTTCAACCAACCCTAGTAGCGGGGCGTGGCGAACGATGGTGGCGGAGGAGGCGACGAAGAAAACACGTCGGCGGGTACCGCGGGCATCGGGTCTAGCCGGTCCGCGGGGAGGGTTCCATCGTCGATCACCGCAGAATCCACTGGCTTGTTCGTTTTCTTGTCGGGCCCAGCGCAGCCCACGGCGGACGCACCGAGAGCAAGGGCAAAGACCAAAAGTATTCCCATCAAAGGGCCCGAAAATCGTTCCTCTATCAAAAACATGCCCCTGTTTAGAGCAAAGGCCGGGCCAAGCACGCACCATGGGCCGGGGGCGCCGGCCCATGGTGGGCAAAGCCCCGGAATAACTCCGGTTGATTGCGCGAAGAGCCCCCTCAAACCAGGAGCACCCTACCCGGTGTCGCGCGGGGTAGAGGCCTGGGGCGTCCCGGGCCGGTGACAAGGCGTCTCCGTACCGAGACAATAGACGGCCCCACGGTCCCCTTTCATGCGCGGGGAGCACGGCCCGCAAGATGCCCCTAAAACCTCCGGTGGGGACGGGCGCCCCTACTTGTCGGGTTTGCTCTCTTCAAGCCGTAAGGCCACAGAATTGATGCAGTAGCGCTGCCCCCCGGGCGTGGGGCCATCATTAAACACGTGGCCGAGGTGGGCGTCGCAGTGCGGGCAAACAACCTCTGTGCGACACATGCCATGGCTCCGGTCTTCGAGGGTGCCGACACTGGCGGGAGAAACGGGCTCCGTAAAACTGGGCCAGCCGGTCCCCGAGTCGAACTTGCTCTTCGAAGAAAAGAGCTCTGCATCGCAGCAAACGCACCGATACATTCCGTCTTTTTTGGAGTCCCAGTAGCGGCCTGAGAAGGCCCTCTCGGTTCCTTTCTTTCGGGTGACTTCAAATTCTTCTTCCGTCAACTGCGATCGCCAGGCATCATGGGACTTGTCGATCTTCACCATTTGGACTACCTCCCGCTTCAGGTCCGAAGCCGTTTATTTATGCGCACCGGGCCCTTTTTGACAAACGGATGCGAGGCCCAAGAACGGCAAAGGGGACCGACTGGTAAGATATGAGCTTCATGCTTCGGCCCCGACAAAGACTCGGCAAATACCGCGTGGGCAAGCGGCTGGCGGAAGGCGGATTTGCGGTCGTCTACCAGGCGTTTGACACCATCGAGGGCATCCCCGTAGCCCTGAAAATTCCCCACCGCCCGCTGGTCACTGAAGAGAGCCTCGACGACATTCGCAAAGAGGTGCGGGTCACCGCGCGCCTCGACCACCCCAACATCCTGCCTCTCAAGAATGCGTCTTTTATCGAGAAGCTGTTTGTCATCGTGTACCCCCTAGGGGAGGGCACCCTCGCCGATCGCCTGAGGCTCCGCATGTCAACGCGAACGACGCTTGACCTCGGGGAGCAAATGCTGGGCGCGGTCGCCTACGCCCACGAGAACCGGGTGATTCACTGCGACGTGAAGCCCGAGAATTTTATCGTGTTTCCCAATCGCAAGCTGCGCCTGAGCGATTTCGGCATCGCCAAGGTGGCCTACAAAACCCAGACCCTGAGGGCCTCCGGGGCGGGCACCGTGGGGTACGTGGCCCCTGAGCAGGCCCTGGGCAAGCCATCCTTTCGCTCAGACGTCTTTTCGTTGGGTCTCATCCTTTACCGCATGTTTTCCGGTTCCTTGCCTGAATGGCCCTACGAGTGGCCTCCGCCCAACTTTGACCGCCTCAAACGGCGCCTTCCCCTGGAGTCGATTGCATTTTTGAGGCGCAGCATGGAAGTCGATGAGCGCAAGCGCTTCCAAAACGCCCGCCACATGGCGGAGGCCTTCCAGCGGGTCCGAACGCGAACCCTTAGGCACGCGGACCGAAAGCGTGCGCCCCGCCAGGCCATCGCCCCGGGGCGCGACTGGCAAACGGTGCGACTGGCCAACTTTCGGCGCCAGCACGGGACCGCCCTCGAGGCCCGAGATCACTGCAAGCGGTGCGACGGGCCGGTCTCCGAAGCCATGTTGCACTGCCCATGGTGCAGTACGCCCCGACGGATCTACGACGGAAAAACCACGTTTCCTGAGCGCTGCGGCCGCTGCGGGCGCGGGGTCAAACGCGATTGGCGGTACTGCGCCTGGTGCTACGGCGAAGGCTTCGAAGTCGAAACCCAAAGAGCCTATACGGATACTCGGTATTCGGCCCGCTGTGCCAAACCCGGCTGCACCCGAAAAGACCTGATGCCCTTTATGCGCTACTGTCCCTGGTGTCGAAGCAAAGTGCACAAGAAGTGGAAGGTGCCAGGCTGTCGAGACAAATGCCATCACTGCGGATGGGGGGTCCTCACCGAATTCTGGGATTTCTGCCCATGGTGCAGTCGCAAGATTGACCGGTGAACCGAACGAGGGCCCCATCTCATCACCTCGGTGGTCTCCGAACGACGTATTTGCCCTAGGCCTGACGCCTCTTCAAGGACGCGCGCTCGTTGGCCCCTTGGGGACATGCGCCGTCCTCCTCTGGTAGCCTGGACGGCAAAATCACTCGCCCAGAGCCTCACGGGAGGTTATGCGTAGTGCGCTCATGCAGCCGCCGGGACCAAGGCAGGGGCGTCTATTCCTGGATCTGGGTCCTGAGCGCGCGGAGATCTTCCTCGACCAAACGATGGAAGAAGCCGGAGTTTACCCTATCGCCTCCGGAACCTCGGTCATCCTCTCGGACCGAAGCCCCGACAAACAAACCCCAAACGAAGACGCAGCCGCCATCATGAGAATGGGCCGAACCGAAGGCGTTCTCGTCATTGCCGACGGCGCCGGAGGACAACCCGCAGGAGACCAAGCGGCGGCCCGCGCCATCCACAGCCTCCACGCAAGCTTAGACGCAGGCCTCAAGGCCAAAAAGCCGATCCGGGAAGCCATTCTTGACGGTTTTGAGCAAGCGAACCAACGGGTGCTCGCTTTGGGAAACGGCGCGGCCACAACCCTTCTCGCGGTAGAGATTCACGGCAACGAGCTCCGCTCTTACCATGTGGGCGACTCTTTGGCCTTGGTGACCGGGCAACGCGGGAAGCTCAAGATGCACACGTCCTCCCATTCGCCGGTGGGCTATGCCCTCCAGGCCGGGGTCCTCGATGAGGGCGAAGCCCTTCACCACGACGAACTCCATGTGGTCTCCAATCTGGTGGGCTCCATCGATATGCGCATCGAAGTGAGCTCGACGATGCAGCTCGACCCTCTGGATACGGTGGTGTTGGCGTCCGACGGACTCTACGACAACCTGCACACCCACGAGATCGTCGAGCTGGTGCGCAAGGGCCCCTTGGTCCGCGCCATGGAGACCATCACCAGCCGGTGCCGAGCCCGGATGCAGGCCCAAGACGCTGGCCATCCTTCCAAGCCTGACGATGTAACCATCATCTTGTTTCGCCCTGGAAAAAACCGGGTGCCGGCTCACCCTGGCTTGTAGATGGCCAAGTAGGCCGCACCAAGGCCCACCAGCGGAAACGCCATCAAGAACAGCTTCGCTTTTCCCGGCATACGCTTGGCGAGCGCGAGCGAGGCCCCGGCCAACAGCCAAATCCCGAGCTTCAGCCAAACCCAAAGCCCCCACCCCCCGTTCATGTTGAGCCGGGCCAAAAGACCAAATCCGGCGACCAAAAGGATCACCATGGCCAGGCCATGGCCGACCACGAGGACGGGGCGCAGTTTGCTCTCAGCGGCCCCTTGACCAGCCGCGTAGTAGACAAACAGGCCCCCGAGGGAGCAGAACAGCAGGACCACGCCGCCTAGGTGCAACACCTTGTAGAGCTCATAAGGCATGGGCGCCTACTAACAGAAAAACGGGCGCGAGACCTCCAAAACCCTCTCGGCACCCGCCCACGGCAGACTCGCCGGGTCGGCCGGGCTTCCGCCGACGCCCCTTGGGCCCCCCGAGACCGACCGAGGGCGACACCGACCGATCGGTGGACGCTGGCATCGCCGCTGTGCTTCAATCCAAACCCCCTAGATTAGAACATGCGTCGAATCATTCTCATGCGACACGCCAAAAGCTCCTGGAAATCGGAAGCGGCCAGCGACCATGCGCGCCCCCTCAACAAGCGCGGGCAACGGGACGCGCCCCGCATTGGGCAGACCCTGGCAACCCTGAATTGGGTCCCCGAGTACGTCCTCAGCAGCGACGCCGTGCGAACCCGCGAGACCTACGCCTTGATGGAACCTTTTTTTGACCCCAAACCGAGAACCATCTTTTTGCCGACCCTTTACCTCGCGGGCATCGGGGAAATCCAAGAGTCCGTGGCCCAGGTCCCGGACGACGCTCAGACCGTGATGCTCCTTGGCCACAACGACGGCTGGGAGCACGCCCTCGCGTGGCTGACGGGGAAAAACGAGCCGATGACCACCGCCAACGCGGCCCTCCTCGAAGGCCAGGGATCCACCTGGGCCGGCTCCGTGTCGCAGCAGGGCCCCTGGAGTCTATCCCGCGTACTCAGACCCAAAGAACTCGACGGCACCGAATCGCTCACCGCGTGAGCCCACGGAGCCCGGTTCGGGCCGGATGAAGCAGCCCACGGCCCTCGCACCACCCGGTGCCTGCTTGCAGAAAAGCTGGGCCCTTGGCAGGGAGTGCACATGTTTCGGGGTCCGGTGATCTTGTTCCTGGTTGGGTCCACTGCGCTCGCAAGCTGCGCGGGGAGGAGCCTCCGGACATCACACCACACCAAGCCAAAATGGACCCAGGGCCCATCGCCTTTCAAGCAAGGCACGCTTCGGTGCCACCACGCGATGGCGACGGGCATGGGAGGACGCGACGAGGCCCTTTTTCTTGCCCGAGAGCGGGCGATTGCACGCATGGTCGCGGACGTCGAAATTCAGGTCAACTCAGAACACATCGGCTACCAGTCAGAAAAGGACGGCCAATTGCGGGTGTGGGTCGGCGAGGTCACCGTCTCCAAGGCCATGGGTCAGATCTGGGGGGTTCAAGAGCGAGGGACCTACTGGGAGGAACAACGCGATTCACGCGGCAATGCAGCGTACGACGCCTACGTCCTCACCTGCATCGAAGCAGAGGTCTATCGCCAAATGCGACAAGACCTTCAAGACCAAAAAGAAGGCAAGAGCGCCTTCGCCAAGCAGGAAGTCGAAAAGGCCAAGGCACTCTTGGACCGAGGACGGCTCAAGAAGGCCGCCGAGCACCTCGAGCTGGCGGGGCAAGCCCTCGCCGATTTACCGAAGAGCGGTGCCGTTGTGGGCGAGGCCGCGCGGCTCAAGACACAGCGCGCACGGATACGGAGCGGAATTCAGCTCAGTTTGGCCCAAAAAAAACCCGCAAAACTAGAACCCGGCCCAGCCATCACCGAACGTTTTGCGATTCTCGCGCATTTCGAGGGCAGCGCCTTAGAAGAAATCAACTTCGCATGCAGGGAGACCGACTTTCCTTGTGCGGTCCGAAACCAACCGGAACCAGGCCTCTTTGACATCCTGATCGGTCCCGTCGACACCCGGCAACAAGACGCCGTGAAGCTTAGCCTTCATTTCACCGCAGGCTCTGAAAACGCGGTCCTTTACCAAAAATCGATGGCTTTTCCCGTGTACCCCAAAGAAGATTCGGTAGCGGTGTGCGGACCGGCAAACACCAAAGCCGCGCAAGAATCGGTCCAAGAAGCCCTGGTCGACAGCGGGCTGACGGTATCCACCCAACACGAATGCCAACTTCAAAAGGCCAAACACATGGTTCGCCTCCTGGTTCAGATCCAAAAAGCCCGAACCCGATGCACCATGCGTTACGGCGACCATGAATGCACTTCGCGAATCAAAACCCGCATCCTGGATACCTCAACGGGCCAAACCAAAGCCAAAGTCCATGTCAAACGGAGTTTCATTCATCCTTCGCGAAAACAAGCGATCGCCTCGGCCCAAGCGGCCAGCGCCCGGACCCTGGGAAAGAAACTCGCCCGGAAGACCCAGCACATCGTGCGCCGACTCAAGCGGACACCCTTGAAAAGCCCATGAACCGCTTCGGTATCAGCTTCGGACTTTGTTGTTCGTTTTTGTTGTTGGGGGCCTCGGCCGAAGAAGGCGACGGCAAGCGCACAAACTTCTACGAAAATCTTTTGTCCAAAACCCGTATTTTGGTCGACGCTTTTTACAAAGAGCACCCTGAAAAGGCCGTGATGGTTCGAACCGTCAGCGGGCCCTATACGGAGCTCGTCAGTCGTGCCCTGGACGAGGCCCTCCACGCCCGGGGCATTCACAAAGCGCTGCGAAAGGACGAAGCCAAACAGCTCAGGGTTCACTACCGCAATGCCGGCATCGACCCCTATCGAGATCCTGAGTTTCAAAGGCTTCTCAAGGCGTCCCATGAGGCCCGCCTTTCCTTAGATGCACAGACGGTCTGCGACCCAGGCCAAACCTCATGCACACTCTGGATTCGCGCGCTCATGCCCAATATGGCCGTCTTTAGCCAACACCAGACTTTTCAACCGCCGGGACCAAAGCCAAGGACGCGGGCCAAAAAGGCACCTCAGTCCCGGGCGGGGTTGGCCTGGGTGTTGGGCTTTTACGCTCTGGTTCCGGCGCTCCTCCACCGGTTCGACATGTACAGCCGCACGCCCCAAGGCACACTCCGGAAAAAAGCGCTGTGGCCGGTGACCGTGTTGGGCAATCGAACGATGAGTTTCGTGTTGCTTTTGTCTTTTATGCTCACGGTCCCACGGCACTTCGAACGCCACGTCTTCGAGTTGTCGCATGAACCCCAAAACGAGGTCCTTGGTTTTGGGGTGAGCTATGCCGCCATGCTGACGCTCCACTTTTTTGGGTGCCTGTTGGTCGCCCTTTGGCAGGATTCTCGGCGGCGGCACGGGTATTTTGAGACTTGGAAAGAACTTTTTGTGCTGCACCCGAACTACTGGACCAAAAAAATCGAAGGACGCTATCCCGGCGACGGCGTATCTTGATTGGCAAGCGAGGATCAGCGTCGCTTAGGGGGAATTTTGGTGAAATCGTTCGAAAAGTGCGTCTGGCCGTGCTCGTCGACCCATTGGTAAAAACCTCCAACACGGCGATAGGGGCGCTTTTGAGCAGCAGGAGGTGTGGGCCATTTCTTTGTCGGTGAGGGCTTTGTTTTCGGAGGGGGCGGTGGGTTCAGAGGGGATGGGTCCGAGGGGATTGTTGTTGATCTGGATGGCTCGGGGGGATGTGGGGGCGCTTTTGGGGCCGAATGGCTTGGGCGGCCTGGTTCGTCGGCGGGCTTCACGCCAACCACTCGCCTGACAAGCCGAACCACTTCGTGGGTAGCGGCCAGCGAAAAACGCGGACGATCGAGGACAAAGAGCGCAAACGCACAAAGGGTCACGCCGGCAAAAGTCATGCCGTAGGCACCAAAAGCTTGAAGCCGGGGCCAGCGAAGTGGGCGTCTGGTGGAGGTTTTGGGTGCCAGAGATCGGGCCGGAGCCCAATCAAACAAGGCCCAAAGACCGTACACCCCAAAGACGGTCCCAATGGGCATGGCCACCACGTAGAAGACCGACAGGACCATGCCGAAAACGCGGGCCCAGGGCTTTCGCCGAAGAAGGCCGATACCAACGAAGGGCATGGGGAGCCCAAACAGGGCCAAACCGCCTGCCTGGACAAAACCCATCTCGTGCCCAAGAGCATCCAAAGACCCCCAAGAAAGGGCACCGAGTTTCGCCAAAATGACGCTGATGCCAAAGAGCATGAAAAGCGCGCCCCCGAAGATATTGAGCACCCCAAAAAGCCCGACGTGGGTGAGCATCAGCCGCGACCCCCAACATTCGGCTCAAGGCTTGGCGGGCGTGGGTTTGTGGAATATGGCGGGGTCCAGGTCAACGTCGAAACGGATATCGTGCATGAGCTCTATGGTCCACGGACTGTCGGGTGCAAACTCGCCGTCCCAGTTCGACTTCGTGTACCGCCTGGTGGCGGGGAGCAGCAGGCCTTCGACATCGGTATATTCGACCTTCATCAAAAGCGGCTCTTTCATTCCGAAGTCCATGACCGTGAACAAAAACTGATCGACGAGCTTGGTTTCGGGGTGAAGATACAAAAGGTAGGTATCCTGCACATCACCCATGCCCGGGGGGAATTCGACTCTCACCACGTTATAGGCAACACCTTCGACCTCTTTGACCCCTTCGAGCCGGAGAATCACACCCTCGTCGAGCAGCTTGAACATCATCGTGAACCAGTAAAAATTGGTCTTTCTGAGGAAGTCCGTTAGCTTCAGGGCCTTGGCATCATCGAGGAGCTGTCCTCCGACCGTCACCCAGCTCTGAGTGCCGTCGAAGGCTTGAATCACCTCGCCGGGATTGTCGGGAAAGACATGAACTTCGTGTTTGGTGTAGCGAGCCCACGAACGCTCGTGGGCAAAGACATAACGCTCGAGTGAAACGTCTTCCTTTCCCGATGGGTCTCGGTAGATGTAGGTGTATTCGACGTTTTGGTGTTTGCGAAAGCGGTCGAGCCCGCCCACGGTTTGGACCATTTCTTCAACAAGCTTCCGCGCCGGGCTCTTTTTTGCCCGCACGGGGACACCGTGGTTTGGGGTTGCACACCCCCCAAAGGCAAAAACCATCGACAAACCTAAAAAGCCTCGACCAGCGAACTTCTTCATTCGAATGCCATTCCGGAGGTCCCTCGCGACTGTCAAGCACAAAATCCTGGACTTGGACTTACAGGACGCTGGCCCGGTACGAGATGCTCTGACGCGCAGAGTATGACCGCGCGGCGCTTTGTTTCTGAACCGTGACAAGGTGACTCATCACGAGAACAGCTTCGAGTCGGTGGTGCTCAACAAAGGTGTCTTTTTACGACATCCGCGTCTTGGCATGTCCCGTGCTCTTGAACAGCTCTCATGAATACTCCAGGACTGAGTGTAGAGCCAAAGAAAAACGCACTCATAGACCCACAGCCCCCTACACGCCGCACGCGCCAGAGTGTTTTCCAGACCGTCTCTATATTGTCGATGACCTCTCTGGTGCTGGCGACCGCATGCAGTGCTCCCAAGCAACGAATCAACCCCGACGATGCGGCGTCAACACCCCAAGACAACCGCCGCTGCGCTGGCAGAACCACGCCAGGCCGGTCCGGGTGGAAGAGGTACCGTACACACGGTGTATATCTAGATGTAGACACCTCTGAATGCGGCTTCCAGCGAACGCCCATCTACCTAAGCTCACTCGGAGGGACCGGACACTGGCTCCAACCCGGCGGAACCTCCATTTACCTTCCAACAGCAACGGGGTTTCGCATTTATTTACCCACCAAAAACTCGCCCGAGGACCTAGAAAAAAAGCGCTGGCACATCAACTGGGACGCGATCCCCAAAAACGCCTCGCTCGCCAACCAATGCGCAGGGCAAACCATTCCCGAAAAGACCGACTGGGTCCAATATGGATCTGCGGGCGTATACGTGACCGTCGATACGTCGAAATGCAACCTAGAAAAGACGCCCATCTACTCCACCTCTCTCGGAGGGACCGGACACTGGCGTACGCAAGGCACAACTTCGATCTACTACCCGAAAAAGGACCAGTTTCGCGTGTACCTCGATGCTCCGGGAGTTACACCCGAAATCGCAAACCAAAGAAAGTGGGTCATCAACTGGTCGGCGACCCCGCGAGGGCTGCAAACCGACCACTTGTGTACGGGGGAGACCAAGCAGTCTGAATGGAAACCATACGGGAAGACCAGCGATACATACTACGTCAATGTTGATACCTCAGCATGCGGATTCAAGACCACGCCAAGCTACATCACTTCGTTGTACGGAAGCCGCCACTGGCGCACCAAGGGCGCAAGCGCGGTGTATTTGGCAACGCATGCCGGCTTTCGAGTCTATATGAGGGGTCAAAACATTCCGAATAGCCGTCTCAACTGGAAGGCTTCACTTACCCCCCCGGAGTCCCAGACCGAGTGTGAGTCTGGTCCCTGCTGCAGCAACGGCGTTTTTGCACCAGCCGACCATATCTGCCGGGTAGCTGACGGCGTTTGCGATGCACCAGAATACTGCACCGGAGAATCCGCTCTATGTCCCGATGATGCATACGCGCCCAGCGTTCAGACCTGCAGAGGCGTGGACCCAAAAAACACCTGCGACCTGCCTGAATTTTGTCCGGGAGACGCGCCCCATTGCCCACCAGACACTTTTAGAACGTCGGGTCACGTATGCCGACCGTCGCTCGTGGGCCTTGGCTGCGATGTGGAAGAAACGTGTACCGGAACCTCTCCCGCTTGCCCACCCGATGGCTTTGCGCCGAGTTCGAAGATGTGCCGTGCCCAAGAGCAAGGGAACGCATGCGACAACACCGAAATGTGTACGGGCGCCTCGCCGGTTTGCCCCGAAGACATACCGCTGGCGATCGGTACACGAACGTGCGGGCCGGACACTCTGGATCTTGGGCTGCACGCCATCGGGGTGACCAGCTACACAACACTGATTTTTGGCGCCGACGCTGCCGAGCTCAATCGAGAAACCAGGCAAAGAGCATCTGGGACTGCGGCCGCTGCCCTTCTTTCCGGCAGAAATGGTTTGACTCAAAGCTGGGGCATGGGCGGCCGCTTTACGTTTCCAAACGCTGTGAACCTGAGCGACTATGGGCGGGTTTCGTACGAAATCAAGAGCAATCATGCCAACCCGAACATCAGCGTCGCCATCGAGCTCCTGGTCGATTCGGGGGGGGCAAACGAAAGCGTATGGCGCCAGCGTGAATCGACTCAGCTTCGTTTGTCGGACATTGCGAGGGACTTCAAGACGGTAGATCTTGCCCTCAACCGGGACGACTTCGAGCGCACAGACGGCGCCCATGACACCACCTTCGACCCAAGTCGCGTGTCGGGCATTCAGTTCTTGATGCTCATCCAACCGAATACTAAAGGAACTCTACGACAGGCCGAAATTTACATCGACGAAATTCAGTTTTCGGAAAAGTCGAAACTCGCCGGCTACGAAACCCACCGCGCACCCACCATCATGGCCCCAGAAACAGTCGCGACCATCTCGGACTTTGACGTCGGGTCCACTGAGCGCCCCGCGCTCCTCGTCACCGACCCTGCAAGCAGCTGGCTCGGCCTCGTGCACGGTATGAAATCGATCGGCCTGCCCATCCGAGTGACCGACGACATCCAAGAGGCCCTTCGACACAAGGTGGTGTGGGTCTACCCCGCAATGCCCACGGTCTCAACTGAAGTCGATCGTTTGCGGAGCCACGTGCAGGAGGGGGGCATCCTTATTGCCCAAGAAGTGCGAGACACTCCGATGAAGGAGGTATTCGGATTCGAACGAGCGACCTTCGCGCGTGCCACCGATCTCATCTATAGTGGGAAACAAATATCCACATTGAAGTTCTCGGCCAGCTATCCACAACTCACGGGCAAGTTGACCGACGACCGTGAAAAAGGGTTGCCCATTTATCGAAGCGAGCTCGGAGAAAACATGCCCACCTGGCGGTACAGCGAGACCAAACATCCCGGTATCGCGGTGTACAGCGACAGTTCAAGCAGCCCCGCGGAGGATACAAGCAACAACGTCGCGATCACCTACAACACGTTCGGGAACGGAAAAGCCTATGCCTTTGGCCTCGATGTTGGCCTCTACGCGCTGCGCGGCAAAAGCGGCCGCGGTGGTGGATTGGCCCGAGACTACATCAACGGGTTCGAGCCTGCTATCGACGTATTGTTCCGACTCATTCGGGACATCTACGTCGACGCCAACGAATCTACGGTCACGCTTTCACCGTTGCCCAACAATCACGACCTCGCGGTCATGTTGACCCACGACATCGACACCGCAGACTCGGTCGTGATGGGGCTCGAGTACGCTGCCATGGAAGACGCAATGGGTGTTCCTGCAACCTACTTCATCCAAACGAAGTACATCACCGACGCCCAAGAATCGGCCTTCATTGGGGTCAACGCATTCCAAGCCCTCACCACAATTCAGCGTTTGGGCATGGAGGTCGCCAGCCACTCGGTCGCCCATGCGCTCAACTTCAATGATCTTGAACTGGGAGACGGAACCGAACAGTTTCAATCCTATCAACCGGTCAATGTCGAGACCGTCGACAGCCTTGAGGCCATCGGAGGCACGGTTTTGGGCGAATTGCGGGTAAGCAGGTCTCTGCTCGAAGACTTTGTGCCGGGCGTTCAAGTGAAGTCCTTTCGGCCCGGGCATCTTCGGCAGCCAAACGCGCTGTCCCAGGCGATGCTCGCCTCCGGTTACCTAAACGGTTCGGTCGGCTCCGCAGCGGATTCGATGACCCATCTTCCCTACAAGATGACCTATGACCGAGGCATTCGAAGCGAAGTCGAGGTGTTTGACTTCCCCGTCACCATCGAGGATGAGCGCCCCAATTCCCCCATTGTCAAGAATGACGTCGCTGAGGCGCTCCGCACCGCGGAACGGATCAGCGAAAAGGGGGGCATCCTCGTCATGTTGGTTCATCCCAACTTCCTTGGCGAGAAACTGGCGTTTGTGACGAAGTTCATCGAAGCCACCAAAGACAAGTACCTTTTCACGCGGGTAGACGATTTCGGCCGCTGGTGGGCAAAACGCGACGCGGTTGAACTCGACTCCAAGAACAACGGGGCCATCTTGGAAGTGACCCTTACCGTTCCCCGGCCGATGTCCGGGCTCACCTTGGAGGTTCCCTCGGGCATGGTCGTTTCGGCCAAGAGTCAGGACGTTGAGATCACTGAGATTCCCGACGAATCACGGATCGTGGTCACCGGTGAAGTCTCAGGAGAGCTCAAACTCTCCTTGCGAAAGAAATAATCCTGCACAAACCTACAATCCGCCGGTGTCGACGATGCTCGCCTCCCTCCGAGAGCCGGTGGGTAGGAGGGACGGTCGATGAAAAAAGGCGGGGGGCAGAATGCTTTCCTCTTGGAATTTTTCGAGCACACGCTGATTGACATCCGATTCGAACAGCTTCTCGTACCCGATTTCGACCACGTACGCTTTGGCCCGAAGGCGAACGGCGATGATGGATTCTAGTTTCGTTTGGTTCACCAACACCACCCACGGGCGTTCGGCCCAAAAGTAGCAGCTTGAAGTCAAGGCTTCTTCGACAATGCTTCGGGCGCGAGGAATGTTTTGATCGACGCCGATGTAGAAATCTATTTGAACGAGCATGGTCAGTTCTCCGGAGTTGGCGGAAGCAACAGGGTCGGTGAGGAACTTACTGTTGGGGATGGTGACCTGATTGTCATCAAGAGTGACCAGGGTCACCGAGCGCAGACCAATCCCACGAATCTCACCGTAGTACCCCCCAAAGGAAACACGATCACCAACCTGAAACGGCTTTTCGAAGAGGACAATCACGCCGGCAAGAATAGAAGCGGCTTGGTCTTTGAGGACCAGGCCCACGGTCACCACGATGGTCCCTCCCACCACCGTCAAGACCTCAGATGAGAATGTAAAAATGGCTCGGGTCACCAAAATGCCGCCAAGAACGTAGACCAAAAAGCGAAGGAAGGCAGAGACCTGCTCGATGACCAGCCGATGGGAAGAAAACGTATTGGCAACGCGGTTTGTGGCCTCGCGCAAAAGCCGTATGGTCAAAATGCTGAAGGCCACGACAAACAGGGCGGAAACGATGCCGCCCACCCGAACGAATTCCAGAATCTTGCCGGCTTCCATTTCCATCCCCATGCCCCGAACTCCCTTTGTTAAAGAACGTGTTTTCTCTTCAAGAAACGTACAATCGCCCGATACCAGTGTACGTTGAGGGTGTAGCGGCCCCTATCTTGATGGCGCGCCAGATAGCCTTCCTCGTAGCCACGGACGAGCATCGCCTCACAGTAGCTCTCTGATACCCGAAGGACCCGCGCCGCCTCACCGACCGAAAGGTTTTCGTGCATGGCAAGCGCGGCGTACAAGAACCGAACCTCCTGCGGCACCCGCTCTAGGCGCCCAGCCTCAGGGGCCTTGAACAAACGGACACGAACCATCTTGTCTCCGGCGGGCGCCAAGGAACGGACCCAAAAATGAACGGCCACCAAAGGGCAGCCATCGGCATAGTCCCAAATCAAACGAACGTACGCTTCACTGGCGCGCACCAGCTCGCCCCCAGAGGTTGCCATATCCTGCGAGGTGGTGAGGTCCTCGAACTCGTGTATGACCCCCGCGGCCGCCGCCCGGGCCATCAACAAATCCCGGATCTGACCTTCGGACCATGCGGCAAGAAACTGTTCGGACCGAAAGTGCAGGCGCTTGGGCCACGCAGACGAGATGTGGCGCCAGCTGAAGTCGTCGATGCTGCTCAACCAGAAGATGTTTTGACCGGTCTGTTCGATCAAGTGCATCAGGCCGTCGAGGCCGTCAAAGCCACCAATCTCTCTCAGAAAAAGGTTCTGGATGTCGTCCAGAACCACCATCCGACGGGGCCCGGAGTTCAGGGCCCGCGCCGCCCGATCCACGGTGGTTCCGAGCTCCATCTTAAGGCCTTCACCGAGTTGCTCTTTGACACCGTCCCAACCAACGTCCGAGCGTTTTAGGCTCACGTGGGTCGCCTCAAAATCACCACACTCTTTGGCGGCGCGATGAAGCCATGTTGTCTTTCCGAACCCACGTGCGCCCCGCACCAAGAAGCTGCCTTTGGCCCGGCCGCTTTTCCACAAATCGAAATCTCGCTGGAACTTGTCGAGCCCGATAAAACGGTCAATTCTGAGCGAATCGTCGGGCAGAGGCCGTTGGGTAAAAGCCAAAAGCAAAGATTCGGGAAGGATTTCTATCTTGCCTTCCCACTGCCCGAGTTCTTCAGCACGGCGCTCCAGTCTCTTACGAAAGACAAATGCGAGCGCCTTACGAATCTCTTCAGGTTTGAGAAGCAACTCCCGCCCGAGAATGGCGAGGGCTTTGGCCGCCACATAGATGAATGCAGCGCTCACCACCAAAAGAGAGTACGACTGATCCTGACTGGCCTCCACGAGGCGCGCGAGTCTCCCTTCGGGCCAGTTCTTGAGGTAGCTTCGCGCGATGGGGCCTCGCCACCTGCGAATCAAGACCAATCCCACCAAAAAGAGAGCACCCAATAGAACCAAACGGACGATTGAGTACAAAACGCCGTAGCCAAAAACCTCGAGCGCAACCGAACCCAAAAAGCCCGAAAGCAAAAGGGCGCGGGCCACAAGAAGCGTAGAAGAATGAATGCGGGCGAGGACCGCTCGCCCAATGATGGCATGGCGCCTTCTCGCCAGCCACACCGTGATGCCGGTCAGGGCGCGGTGAACCAGCCAGTAGTAGCCCACCCACTTCGCAATCGTAAATACAATGTGGATCTCAACGGACTCTCCATAGTCACCAAGCACGTATTCGATGGCAAAGACGGTCTCTAGAAACAAAAAAAGCGGAAAGAAGCGAGCAAATACACGTTGCGCAAATCCGATGCGACGAAGCCACCCAAAGGAGCGCACACGCCCGAGCTCATAGCGGTGAAACCATTCCTGTAGCGAAGGCCCCAAACTTCTGACCCAAAAGGCGAACACCAAGATCAAAATGATCCTAAAAAGCATCCACCAAAAGGCTTCCTTGCTCACTGTGCGATGCCATGAGCGCCACAGTCCCCCGAGGTTTTTGACGAGGAGGGTGGCATGGGCTTCGAAAGAGATACGCAGAGTACGAACCTCAAGCGACAGGCCTCGCAGCGCCTGTCTCGAAAAACCCATAAGTTCGCGGCGCCCAGATTCAGGGACTCTGCGCATAAGACGAGACCGCGCCCCGGCCAAGGCGGTAACCTGAGCGTGCCATGCTTCCACCGCCAAGAGCCGTCCTCTTTCTTCTTGCGCTTTGAGCTCCTTGGCGCGGGACCGAAGCTCTGCCAAAGAGCGTTCGAGATTTCGTGCCGCCTCGAGATCGTCTCCAAACAGGTGGGTACGGAGTGCGCGGAGTCCATCTCGGTCTCGATGTTCTGCGACCGAAATCGGCTCGCGGTAGCTTTGAAGCGCTGCCGCCAGTGCATCGAGACTGTCTTTGAGTTTTCGTCTGACTTCGCCAAGAAGCGCCAAGGTGACCGTGCCGGTCGTGGTCTGCTGTTCTTGGACCAAGAGTTGGCGAATTTGACCGAAGAATCGCGCATTTCGCTCGCTGTGAGCATCTCGCGCCATCGACAAGGAACGCTGCTTCTTCGCGAGCTCGGTCCGGGACTGGGCCACGTAAGCCCGATGGTTCTGGATTTCTTTTAGGGCTTGAGAGCGTGCTTCCTCAGCTCGGCGCAGAGCCTCCAAGCGTTCCGCTTGGGCCCGTTTGGCTTCTTGCTGAGCATGCGCCGCACGCTTTTTTGCCTTTTGCTGTTCGATCAAAAAGAGCCGTCGCGCCTCGTCAGCCTCAATCTGCGCCTTTCTGAGGTCTGGGTTTTGTTGCAAAAAGTTACGCTCGAGCTGTAGGGCCCTCAACTCCAGCAGATGCGGCGACCGCGCGCGGGTCACCGTGGATGTCGATGTCGTTGATGTACGCGCCCTCCCCGAACGCTTGACGAGGGGCCGAAGAACCGCCAATCGCTTGTCGATGGCTCGAACCCGCGCGGAAACGGCGTTTTCATCGTTCAGATCGACAAAAAACAAGGAGCGAATGGGGACATCCAGGCGAGATGAACCGCTGAAGATTTGTTTGAGACGCTTCAGTCGCCGCTCGAGCTCGGCGGTCGCCAAGTCCTCGGACGCGGCCGACCCCGCCGAAGCAAAGCGGCCCCGCGATGGTACCGAAGGATCCGCCGCCTCGTCCGCCCACGAACGAAGGCTCGGCACCAAAAAGAGAGCCAAAAGCCATAACGGAGGACGGCGCATGAAACCCGAGCCATGGTCCCACGGCGGCCCAACCGGCTCAAAAAAGCCGCCCCATGGGGCCCATCACCCCCCGGTGCGCCCGCTTGAAAGCACCCAAGGGCGATACCGCGGGCGATATCGCCGGGTAACCCCCGAAAGATCAGGCCGGCTAGGAGGGCATCCATCGCCACCCTGAAGGGAAAATTCGGCCTACTCAGCGCTTGCGCTTAATGGTATCCCGCGGGGCCCAACCCAAGGAGACATGTGATGAGCGCAACAAAAGAACGGCAAGAGTTTCAAGCCGAGGTCAAACAGCTGATGGACCTCATGGTCCATTCCCTCTACTCGGACAAGGACATCTTCCTGCGCGAGCTGATCTCAAACGCCTCCGATGCACTCGACCGGCTTCGATACGCTGCGCTGACCGATTCTTCCCTGAGAAGCGAACGCGAAGCCTCCATTCGCCTGGAGCCCGATGCCGAAAAACGAACGCTCAGCATCATCGACAACGGCATCGGCATGAGCCGAGACGAGGTAAAACGCAACATCGGCACCATCGCAAAGTCTGGCACCAAAGAGTTCCTCAAGTCTATCCAGGCGGGTGAGAACAAAAACATGCCCCCGGAGCTCATCGGCCAATTCGGCGTCGGGTTTTATGCAAGTTTTATGGTGGCAGACCGCGTCTCGCTCATTACCCGCAAAGCAGGTGAAGAAACCGCCACCCGATGGGAGTCGAACGACGACGGTGGTTACACCATCGAAGAAACTTCCCGACATGAACCGGGGACCACCATCACCCTCCATCTCAAAGAGTTCGACGCTGAAAGCGGCGTATCAAACTATACGGAACGGTCAGTTCTCGCCGCCATCGTCAAAAAGTACTCCGACTTCGTCTCTTACCCTATCAAAATGCAAAGCTGGGTTGAAGAGGGCGAAGCCAAAACCAAAGTACTCAAAGAATCGACCCTCAACTCGATGAAGGCGATTTGGGTACGGCCCAAAGACGAAGTCACCGAAGAAGAATATACCGAGTTCTACAAGCATATCTCACACGATTGGAGCGAACCCCTCGCCCACGTGTCGGTGAAAATCGAGGGCAGCTTCGAAGCCCAAGCTTTGCTTTACGTCCCCGCCACCCCGCCCTTTGATCTCTACCACCCCGAGATGAAACGCGGCGTACAGCTTTACGTCAAACGGGTGTTCATCATGGACGAATGTAAAGAGCTCATGCCCTCCTATTTGCGCTTCGTCAAAGGGGTGGTGGACGCACAAGACCTTTCGCTGAACGTTTCACGAGAGATCCTCCAAAAAGACCGCCAAATCCAAGTCATCCGCAAACAGCTGGTCAAGAAAATCTCCGGTCTGCTTGAAACCATGCTGAAGGAGGAAAATGACAAGTACCAGAGCTTCTGGAGCCACTTCGGCCCAGTGCTCAAAGAGGGGCTGGTGAATGCTCCCCCCAAAGAGCAAGAAGCCATTCTTCCTTTGGTTCTCGTTCACTCCAGCCACGACAGCGAAAAGCCCGTCACCCTGAGCGCATATCTCGACCGCATGAAAGAAGGACAGGAGAAGATTTACTATCTCACCGGATCCTCTGTCGAGACCATGCGCCAGTCTCCGCATATTGAATCGCTTAGGGCCAAAGGTTATGAGATCTTGTTTTTCTCGGACCATGTCGACCCCCTGTGGCTCGAACGCAATCCAAGCTACCGCGAAAAGCGCTTTCACTCCGTGAGCCGCGGTGATGCCGAAGTAGGGTCCAAAGAAGAAAAAGAATCAGAAGACAAAGAGCGCGACGACAAAGAGCGCACCTACAAAGATCTGTTAAACGCCATTCGAACCCACCTTCAAGATGACATCAAAGAGGTCCGTCTTTCGAGCCGGCTGACCTCGTCTTTAAGCTGCCTGGTGACCGACGCCAGTGCACCCACGCCGCAGATGGAAAAACTGATGGAACAGCTCGGGCAGACCATTCCTAAGGTGAAACGAATCTTGGAACTGAACCCCAAACATGAGCTTCTCGACAAGATGGCGCAGCTTTCTTCAAACAACCCGTCGGATTCGACCCTCAAAGACTATGCCGAGCTGATCTACGGCCAGGCCTTACTCGCCGAAGGCGCACAGCTCAAAGACCCTGCACAGTTCAGCAAACTCGTCGCCGACCTCATGGTCAAGGCCGCGTGAGAAGACGGTCAAGACGCCGCTGTGGCCACATTCGCCATCGGAGACATTCAGGGCTGTTTTCAGACCTTCCAGCGGCTCCTCGCGCGGTGTGGGTTTCAAGAGGCGCGTGACACGTTGTGGTTGGCCGGGGATCTGGTGAACCGCGGACCTCGGTCCCTCGAAGTTCTCAGGTGGGTCTACGCGCGGCGCGACCAAACAGTGGTCGTTCTCGGTAATCACGACCTCCACCTTTTGAGTCGAGCCCAAGGCGTCGCAAAAGCCAAAGCACGAGACACCCTAGACGAGGTCTTACACGCCCCGGACCGAGACCCACTCCTGGCGTGGCTCAAGTCGCAACCTCTTTTTTACCAAGCGCAGGGCTTTGTGATGGTCCACGCAGGCTTGTTGCCTTCTTGGACGCTGGCAGAAGCCCAAACCAGGGCCAAAGAGGCAGAGGCTGCACTGAAACCCGACCAGGTCGACAAAGTCTTGCGCGCACTTCGCAAAAATGCCCCCGAACCCCTACCCGAGGGACTCAAGCGAATCAAAGAGAGCATCGGCATTTTCACCCGTGTCCGCATGCTCGGACCCGACGGCAGGCCCAATCACAAGTTTGCGGGCCCCCCTGAAGATGCACCGCCGGAGCACACCCCTTGGTTCGAAGGCGAAAACGTATGGCCGAAGGAAACAACTATCCTCTTCGGCCACTGGGCTGCCCTCGGCTTCATGAAGGGCAACCAAGCGATCTGCCTAGACAGCGGCTGCGTCTGGGGACAAAGCCTGACCGCCCTTCGCCTCGACGACCTCACGCCGTTTTCTGAGCCTTTGTGTGATTCGACTTCGAATGCTCCATGAACAGCACACACTCGTCGCGCGGGGTTATATCCAGGGTCCTCGAGTGTCCATGCGACCGATGGATGCAAAAGACCGCATCGGATGAATTTCTCACAAAACATGAAACCCCTACGATACTTTCATCGCAAGCAAAGGGAGAGCGATCTAGACCAAAGCTCTAAGAATCAAGTTTGCTTGGAAAGCTTGGTGCGCAAACGGGTGACCAGCTTGCGCTCGTTCACCAGCGATCCCGAAGAGCAAAGTGGCTCGACCGCGTCCAAGAACATCTCGGCAGCCTGAACCAAAGAGGTACAGAAGGTACGAAGTCTGACCCGTTTTGAACGCGTTTCGCCAAAAGAGACTTCGACTTGGGCGAGCTCGTTCGAAACACAATTCATGTTGAGGCTGATGGGCTGATCTGGAAAGTAGGTGTGAAAGTCTTGGCCGTCCAAGAGGTGCTCGGCACCGTCCAGCAGGTAGGCCCACAAGACGGTCACGTAGTCCCACTGTTTGAGACCCATGAGCTCGACGCCATCCACCTTCAACTGAATGGCACCCTCAAGGTAACCCACGTCGTCGACGGGGTCCGAAAACGTCTCCACCGGATGAAAATGGTGGTCGGATTTGACGTAACTTTTGATCTCGATCGACATCAGAAACAGCCACACTGGTCCTTCACGGGATAAAATTGACCAACTTGACCATTACGCACCCCCACGACGTACTTACGACCCAGCACCGTTGCTTGGACCTGGTACGTACTGTTTGTACCCTTCTTGATCAAAATGTCACGGTTTTGACGAAGAACCGCCTTCACAAGCTGAGGAATACTCGAAATGGGGGTGTTCTTCCGGAAAAATGTCTGCCCCTGTTTCACAGTCCCATTCCAGTACAGGGGATGATGCCGTTCGAGGATATGTTTCATGTTGGATTTGGTCAGCTTGAAGTGCTGGTTGCCGGCCCGAATATCCACCGACCTAAAGTCCCGCAAGGCCCGAACCAAAAAGTGGGCTGGGCGAACCCTAGGGCACTGCTGCGCCCGGGTGAGCGCGGGCAGGTTTTTCGGGTTGGGGCTGACGGGATTCTGAAAACCTGGAACCCCTGGAATGTTTTGTTCGCCGGTGGGGTCTACAAAATTGAGCGGATTGGCACCCGCGTAGATATAGGTGTTGAGTCCCCCGCTGACCCCCAAGGGGTCCGACTGCACGTAGCGCCCGGTCGTGGGGTCGTAGTCTCTAAAGTCATTGTAAAAAAGGCCACTCTCTCGGTCATGGTACTGACCTGGAAAGCGAAGCAGGACCCGCGTCAAGACGCCGTCTTCGTCGGGATCCTCGTCGGGTTCACCATCACCAAAAGCATCGCTGACCCAACGCCAGACCACAGTCTGATTCGCATTGCTGGCCAAACGCGGCGTCAACACATGATCGGTATGAAGGTAGGTCACGCGCCCATCGGCCTCGACTTGCGCAACGGGCTCTTTCGTATCTCCGTTTGTTCGGTAGATGTATTCTCTTAGCCGGCGCCCGTCGGGGGCGTACTCGCCCAAAAGTTCGTCAAACAGCCCATAGACATATCGAACCTCATCCTCATCCCCACCCCCACGGATCCGCTTCAATACCCGCTGGCCCAAAAAGTTGTAGGTATAGACGGCCTCAGTGCCGCTTTGGGCATCTCGCACTGAGCTCATCCGGCCCGATGCGTTGTAGCGGAACTGCCTTGTACCATCGTCAAGGGTGTTGCCTTGTGCGTCGAGACGAATGAACACACCGTCAAAGGATGCGAGACGGTTGCTGCTGGGCTCGTAGGTATAAAGACTCTCCTTGGTCGTACTCGTCTTGGCCAATCTCGTGCGATTGCCCGCCGCATCGTAAAAAAACAGTCTATCGTTCAACTTGTCCTCGGTGAGGCGGCCGAGGGGGTCGTAGCCAAAGTCAATGATGGTGTTTTTGCCACCCCGCCGCCATGTTTGCCGGGTCACGGTGCCCTGCTGATCAATGCGGTTTTTGACAAGGTCCTTTGTTTCCCCGTAACGCTTTTCGGTCAATCGACCGTTGCTGTCGTAAAGGTGCTGCGTCACCAGGCCATTGCCATGGGTGAAGCTTACAATGTTTGGCCCCGCCCATTTCAGGCTGTGCAAAAGATTGGTGGTGACACCCCCATCAACTCTCTGAATACGGTTGAGTCGCCCACCCTTGTCATACTTGAGCACCAGCTTGAAGCCGCTTGGGTACTCAAGGAGCGTCAAATCCTCGGCCTCGTTGTAGCCATAGGTCACCTTGAGCAACGTCGATGCCACTTGCGACACGGTCTCGGTCACAAGCCCCCGATCGTCATACTGATACTGGGTGCTGCCGGAACCGTCTTGGACGCCACTTAGGAGTCCTTTAGAAAAAGCGCCCTCGTCGTATTGAAGCGCAACGTCAAGACCATCACCCTCGTAGTCGATGCGTGTGAGTCGATCGAGCGCATCATAGTGATAGGTCGACAGACGCCCGTTTCCGTCGGTTCGCTGGGCCACTTGGCCAGTAGGACCATACTGGTAGCGCGAGGTGCCCTTGTCTGGGCTGAGGACCTCAATCAAGTCACCAAATCCCGAGTACCGGTAGCTGGTCACTCCTCCGTTGGCGTCTTTGGCCCGGGTCATCTGGCCAAAGGCGTCGTAACCAAACTGGGTTTGACCATCGAGGCCATCAGCTATTTGCGTCACCCGACCTTCGGTGTCGTACGCATAGGCATACGTGACCTTGCTCTTCCCAGGCAACGTCGTCTCAGTGACGTCACCAAATTCGTCGTATTTATGGTCAACAAAACTGGAGTGGCTCGCAAGAAGACCGGTCAGCGGCATCCCAGACATGGGGTGCCGGCGAACAAACGAGGTACTCTGGAGCTTGTCACGATTGTCGTAATAGGTAGACTTCACCTGCGTATAAGAGCCTGCATAGACATACTCAAGTCTTACGTAGTTGCCCCCGGGGTACGTGATCCGCGTCGGCTCTCCAAAATCGTTGTAGGTAAACCGCACAACACGGCCGAGCTCGTCAGTCCACTCGGTCAATTGTCCGCGTGTTTGATAGGCATACTGTAGCGTTCTTCCGTTGCTTCGATTCTCGGTCTGACGGTTCCGACTATCGTAAGCCAGCTCGGTGACGATGCCGTTGGCGTCGGTGATGGTGCTCACCTGCCCCGCCGCGTTATATCCATAGTGCAAGACTTGCCCCAGCGGGCGCTTCACGGTCGTAAAGAGGCCACGTGGATCATAATCAAAAAGATGGACGTCGTCTTCACCGGGCCTCGGCCCGTCGACGCGAGAAACCAAGCCCAAAACCACGTTGTTCTTCGGATCAATGCCATTTGGGTGGTAGGCATAACGCCAAGTGCGTACTTGGCCCGTCGAAAGATCGGCGATCGTACGGCTCGTCGGACGTAAATGCTCATCGTAGCTTAGCCGGTGCTCCCGAATGCCATATTCGTTGGCCACCTCGATGCGATGCGTTTTCCCCGCGTAGCGATAGGTTCGCACCCGTTCGCCGTCGGTCCCTGCAAGCTCGAACACCTTTGTGATTCTGCCCTCATTGTCGTATTCGTAGCGGGTCACGGCACCACGCTCGTCCTGATACTCGGTCAATCGGCCTCTTTGGCTGTATTTTTGTGCGATCGTTGTCCCTTTGGTGTTGTTGTGGTTACTCAATATCCAGTAACGATCGGCATCGGACAAAAACGTCCGTCGTTCAATTTCGGTGCTCGACGAAACCTGTTTGCTGCTCTTGACCGTACGGACTGCAGTCAAACCATCAAGATCGGCATCGGAATAGGCATAATCATGCCGCCGGCCACTCGCACTCACGTAAGCAATGACCCGCATGGCCTTCTTTGAAAGGAGCACCGACTCCTTCCAGGTCACCTGGAGTACGGTATCGGCCGCGTTGTCCAAAATTCGCGACAAAAGGTGCCGCCGGTAGCCCACCTTATCGATGAGCCGATACTCGTACGATCGGGTGTTTCCGTCGGGGTCTTCAACCTCGACAAGGTTCCCATGCTCATCATAAGCGTAGTTCCAGCTTCGTTCCGCCTGATCCGTGACCTTCGAAACGAAGCCATTTTCATTGTGGGTAAACCGAAGTTCATAGCCACGTCCATCAAACTGACGTGTCAGCCGCTGTTTGGCGTCGTATTCGTAGTAGCTCGTGGTACCGGCTTCATCAGAGTAGCCTTCGAGCAAAACTCCGCCGGCGCTGAAAATCCGATGACTTCGAGAATTTTCGAAGACTTGCCGAAAACGACCGTCGCTTTCTTTTTGGAACGTGAAAAAGAGTACGCCCGGCGTACGGCATCCGGAGTCCGTGGCTTCGAGCTTATATCTTCGACCATGAGAAGAAAGCCAAATGGGGATCTGTTCAAACGCCGTCGCGGTGAGAGGTGACCCGTCCGCGTTTCCTTCAGTGACCGCTTTGTAGGTCTGAGCGATATTGGACTCCTGGGCCGTGACCCAACCTCGCCCAAAAAGCCCCACCCGCAAGTCAAACGAGTTGTAGGTTCGTGTAAGGCCAATCTCGGTTGTGGTGGGGAAGACAACGTCGGGTTCCTTCCACACCAAAGAACCACTGGAGACGTACACCGGAGACCCCGTGTTGCTGTTGCAGGTAGGACCTGCACACTCGCCTCCAGGGCAGTCGTCCTCGTTTTCGTCCCCCGTCCCGACAATGTCCTCTTTGTTTCCGTTCCAGGGTTGATCGTAAGCGAAAACCGGGGACAGCCCGAACCACAGCGAAAGGTTGAAGACGATGAAAAATGGGCATTCTTTTGGACGCATCATTGCTGTTTCCTTTCCCGAGAGTTCATCGTTTTCCACCCTTTTTTAGTACTGAATGCGCTGCGTTCGAAACCAAAACATACTTCGGCTCCCCCGCTCATCAACCGAACGGATACCCATCCGGTAGTCGCCCGGAGCCAGATACTGGCCAACATCGTTTTTCGCATCCCAGATCAGCGTTTGTTCGCCGGCCGGTAAGGTTGCGTACACACGCGTGGCCACGTCAACGCCCTTATCCATGTCGGCGACGACGAGTTCGAGGGTACTTGGTTTGCTCAGAACCACGTAAAACTCGATGGGCTCTCGTCTCGGATCTGCAATGATGGTCGAACGAAGCTGGTAGTCCTCGATCCGCGGTGTTTCTTTAACAAAGATGACGTTGTCCGGAAGGGCATAACGAACGATGCCCGGTAAAGAGACGATCTCCTTGGGGACCTTGAGCCCGGAAGGATAGTCTCCATTCCAGTAAAGACTGTACCGACCTCGCCCGAGCCGCTCGTGCTCCATCAGGGTCATCAGGCGGTCGCCGAAGGACACTTGCCAGAAAAACGAAACCTCTGCGGGATCATCGACCTCGTAGTGAATGACCAGCGGGCTCTCAAGGCGATCAAAGGTCCTTGGGTTGGTTTCCTTGCGGGCATAATAACTCAGCTTTCCGCCCGTCGTTTGGCGCAGGTCCAGCAAGGACCTTGCACCGTAGGTGGTGTATGCCATCACCACGTAGTAGTCGCCCTCCGACACGCGCTGCCCGGCTTCGTCGTGGCCGTCCCACTCAAAGGGGTATACGTCGATGGGTGCAAAGCTCTTAGGTCGAAGCGTTCGTACTGGCGCTCTGCTCGCGTCTTCCATCCATACTTCCAGTTCGGTCTCAAAGGCCAAACTGACTTCGAAAGATGCGGTTTCGGCAGCCTCCGCATCGATGCTGTCGCTTTCGTCTGGAATCGAGAGCTGAGGGGGGCTCGGCAGTTTCGCCTCCACCCGAACCGACGCAATGGCGGAACGCCCGCTGGTGCTCACCGCCTTGACGCTCGGATAAAAGTACCCCACTCGAGAATAGACAATGGACGCCTGCCCTTGAGAATCGGCATCGAGATCCATCTCAAACACCCCGTCCCCGTCCAGATCCCACTGCCAGCGCGCCAAAACATCGTTGTCAAAAAACGCCGCGGTGGCGGTCAAGGTCGTGGGCATCGGTGCTCGGCCTTTGTTTTCGGTCGCCGCCAGCAGACCGACCACCGGATCCTTCGGATGATTGGCGTCGACCGTAATGAAGTTGTGCCGCACAAGCGTCTCTTCTCCAAAGGCATCGGTGACGCGAACCTTCGCTTCGTAACGGCCCTCTGAGTCATAGATTCGCAAGAAGCGCCAGGTCCCAGAGGTAGCGCTTTGTCCCGACTGGGTTTCGTCCACCGTGCCATCGTTTTCGTAGTCCACCTCGATGGCGTCGATGCCTTCGGGATCTCGAGCCACCACCGAAAAGGTCACCTCCAAAGGGATATGGCCGTTGGTGATGCTCGGGACCACTTCCACTGACGGCGGTGCATTTTCGAGGCGTATGGTCTTGGTCGTCATCACCGGCTCCCCCTGTGCAGGAACCACTTTCAGGACTGCGGTAAACGTGTCACCCGGGTCACCGGTATAGGTATAGGTCTGCGGGGCACCAAATGTGTCCATGGTGTCAATGTCACCATCACCATCAAAATCCCACTCGTAGGTGGTGATGACCGTATTGTTGTTGATCACCTCTGGACTGAAGCGAACCACCAAAGGAGCCACGCCCACCACGGGGTGCGCGACAAGGGCCGTAGACACCACCGGCAACACATCCAAGAAAACAGAAGCCTCCACACCCGGCCCCAACGCGGGCACCCGAAGAATGTACTCGGTCGGATCTGCGGGTGACACCAAGCGGGTTCCCGAAAATGGAAGCTCGCCCTGTCCGGAGCTGACGATCACCGTGCGAACCCCAGGCACATTCCAAATGAGCCGCGCCGACTGGCCACTGAGAATGCTGGTCGGCCGAACCGAAAAATGTCCCACAGGAACCCGTAAACGCTTGGTGATCTCCGTTTGTTCCAAACGTACCTTGAGCACAAATGTCGAACTACGGGTCACCCGAACCGTCATCTCCCCCACAGCATCGATCTTTTGCTCCACGCCGGCTTCGGTAGACGTCAACACCAACTGAACCTCATTGAGGTTGCGGGTGTCCACCGACCAATTGAGCACCACTTCACCCTGCTCAAACACAATCGGCACACTGCTTTCAAACGACTCGATGACCGGCAACGCCCCCCGCGCGCCTCCTGGCCCCCCTGGGCCGTCGTTTTCAGATGAATCGGTGCCGCTGGAACAAGCCGACAAGAAGCTTAAAAAAACGCAACCAGGAAAACTCCACGAGAATGCTGCAACCCTGTCGAAGCCCAAAACACGAGATTCACCGTATGCGGATTGCTTCCCTTTCATGGCTTCACTGCTTTCTTTCGGCCGATCGCATGTTTGCGAGCAGCCAGTCTAAGAACGACGTTTCTTACCGCCGGTTGCATCAATCGCCCCATCGATACACCGTCTTTGCCTGTTTCGCGCTCCACAAAACGGCCAAGATCAAAGCGGCAAGTCCAAGACCAAAATAAAACAGCATGCCCACCGTTGACTGAGACTCGCTTCCAATGGCCATGGCGTGGACGTAGACGAGCGCAATAGAAACCCAATAACTTCGGTGAAGGACCTTTCGAACCATTGTTTTTCGGTTCGCACGTAAGAAGCCGGATACCAGGACGCCAAGCAACACCGCCCATCCGATGAGACCCAGGCTCAAGTGCGTGTGATAATAGTCCACAAAGTTCGGGACAAAAAGGCCCCACGCCATGGTTCCGTCCCTTGAAGAAGATGCCAAAAAAAACAAGGCAAAGTGTAAGCAGGCAAACACAGCCGTAAGCGTCCCCAACACCGCATGAACCATGCCTTGTCTTGTGAGTCGAACCGTTCCAAACCGGCACAACAAGGTGGTGATCACCTGCCAAGCCGCAAGCGAAAGGGCAACCATCCCAGCGAGCTTTGACAACACATAGGGAAGCTGACCCTCGGGCGAATCATCGGACAAATATAGAGAAATCGCCCCGGTCTGTTGGCTCCAAACCACAAGGGGGACCAAAAGGACCACCAGGCTCACCGCACAATAGACACGAGGACTTCGCACCAAACCACTTCCTTTCGGGCGCCCACGCCATACCCAAACCTGCCCACGGTGGCGAAAAGTACTCAACCGGACAAGGGATTCAAAGCAAATTCGAGTTCCCTATGAGATGAAAATTGGCAGCACGCAACCTGCTCTGCTGGCAAGACAATCATCGCTCCAGATCGCGAGTAATGTGTCTAATCTTCGACACCAGCGACCTCAAGGACCAGGTCCGGCCTTCAAACCCCAAACGTTCCCGCCTCCTACATCAAACCAAAGCCGGTAAGTCCCGGTCCTTCGATTGCGTGGGGGTAGGTCGGTTGTGTGGGTGAACGTATGTGATCCGGGTGCCATGTAGGATAGGCTCACCCACTCCGGTCAAGTCCCTTGGCACACGTCGATCCTGGAGACTGTGCTCGGTCACCACGTTCAGAGCCTCCTCCTCTTCCTTGAGCCCGCGCCAATCTCACCCGAACCGAATGCTCTTGAAAATCTTCAGAGCGGTTTTCTTCATCTGGGGTGCCTTCCAGCGCAACATCACCGTCAGTTTGTGGGTGTCGTTAGCTATTTGGGAGATTGTCTTTAGAGCCTCGGGCACCAGTTTTTGGTCAAGCACTGTGGGCGAAGGAAACCCGGACACCTACATACGCTTTTTTGGATGGCTGCATCCTCTGGAGCAAAAGATCGGTTTTTGTCTCGGCGACACACCCGAGGTACAGTGGTTGATATGATGGCGCGTCTTCCTGTGTGGACCTGGATACTATGTTCTCTACCCTTCGTGGCCTGCGAGTGTGGCGAGCAGATGAACGATATCCTCGATGGCGGGAACGCTTCGACGATGGATGCAGGCGACGGGGGCACCGCTGGCGATTCGGGGAGTACCATCGTTACCCGCAACGATGGCGCGGTCACCTGTTCGACCAATGGGGCGCCATGCGGAGACAATCAGCCCCTTTGCTGCTCGGGACATTGCGGAGACGGAACCTGTTCAACGCCGGTCTTCTGCTTGGAGGCGGGTGAAAAATGTACCACGGATGTCGAATGTTGCGGGCTCAAGTGCAACGATACATGCGGAATAGAAGCATGTGTACAGGTTGGGGGACCATGCTCGACAAGGGAACAGTGTTGCTCCAAGACCTGTAACGGCGGTTTATGCGAGACCGTGCCGGCAACAAATGCAGACGAAACCTGCCGTACTGTGGGTGAGATTTGCAGCGTGGGCGACGACTGCTGCTCAACCAACTGCCAAGAGGGGCGCTGTGTTCGAGCGTCAAGCTGTCAATCCAATGGTGACGTCTGCGAGGTCCATGGCGACTGCTGTGGAAATCTATGCTCCGCCACGAGTACCACCGCCGGACGCTGCATTTTTGCCACCGGCGCGGGGGGCGGCGGCTGCATTCAAGGAGGCAATCCATGCGCAGGGGGGCTTCCACGTGCTGCTCTCGGACCTGCGTTGATATTGGGGGTGGCGTGCCGGTTTGCCAGTTCGCGTCGGGGTGTAGGCTGACCGGAGAGTCATGCACCAAGAACGACGAATGTTGCGGGGGAGGCAGCCACCCCAATGGTACTGTCGTGTGCCAAGGCGCCCCCAACGGCCGCTGCGACAACGGACAAGCATGCAACCCTGTGGGCAATATATGCGGAGCGCCCGTGCTCCCAAACGGCGAGAGCATCAATGCATCGCAAAACTGCTGCGACGGAAGAAAAGAAGTCTGCCAACTCGATTCCGCGGGCATTCCGCGCTGCATGGGCGGTTGCCCAGACGGCAATTGCGACCCCGCATGCGCCGCCGGGTACAATGGTGAAGACTGCTGTATCGAAAACAATGCACTGTGCGAATTGAGCGATCAGTGCTGTGACGATGCCTTGTGCATACCCGCCGCAGATGACCAGCTGCGCTGCACGGTTCTTTCGGGCTGCCAACCCATTGGCGGTATTTGTACGCCGGACGCATCGCCGGACTCGCCCGAGGCATGCTGTTCAGGAACCGTGTGTCAGCTCAGCGCGGACAATACGACCTCCGCCTGCGTATCTTCCCAGAATCCGAGCGACCCCGGCAGCGGAAGCGAGCCCGACGCCGGAGTCGGAGGCTCGGATGCCGGGTCCGAAACAGACGCGGGCGGGAATTCAGACGCTGGGACCGGTGACCCCTCGTGCACAGCCAACGGGAACAGCTGCGGGTCCGGGAGTGAGTGCTGCTCGGGTATTTGCACCGACACGAGTTGTGCGCCGGGCCAGGCGTGCCAGCCCTTCGAGGCAGCCTGCACGGCAGATGGAGACTGTTGCGTAGGGCTGAAGTGCGCCATCGACCCAGGTCAGGTCAGTGGTCAGTGCCTGAGGAGCGCAAGCACGTGCTCAGCGGCCGGACAAAGCTGCAATACGGAGGCCTGCTGCTCCGGGCTCGACTGTTTGACACGCACCGCCCTGAGTTGTGACGGAACCGAGCTCTGCACGTGCCGCTCCTTGCTGTAGGCCTTGCGCTTCCATGAGAACACACCGGTCAGGAGAAGTTCGATGTTTCGAGTACAGGCGGGGGCTTTATTCCCCAGGGGTGTGAAGCCGAAGAAGCAAAACCCAAGACCCCGTCCATCGATTCTCTCTTAGCAATTCCATTGGTACGATCGTTGCTGTAGCTCGCGGGCATGACACCACGCCCCGCTCCGCTCCTCGTTCCCCTGTGCTTGGCCGCCTGCGTCGGTACGCCGCAAGAGACCCACACCCAGCAAGACGAAGTTTCTGGCCGGAAGGCCCGCCTTTTTTCCTCAATGACCCATGCGGACCCTCGGACTCAGCCGTCGCGGGCGGCCCCGGGAACTGCCAGATCGGTTCGGATCCATCGCGGTGCGCTCCAAAAGAGCACCATCCAGATCCAGCTGCCGGAGGGTGACACCATCACGGCCAAACAACAAAGGCTCGTGGAGCACGAAGACAAGAGTATCACCTGGGTAGGACAAGTCTTTGGAGAGCCCACAAGCAGCGTGATCTTCACCTTTCATCGAGGAATCGTGCAGGGCTCTATCAATACCGGCACCGAATCATACGAGCTGATGGCCAAAAGCAAAGGAGAACAGCTCTTCTACCGAGTCGCCCCCACGGCCGATGACCACAAGGACGACGACACCATCGCGATCGGCGAAGTGGCATCAGATAGTGCGGACAGCTTGATAGGGCAAGCCGCAGCACTCGAGACGAGCGTCCTGATTGACTTGATGGTCGTGTATACACCGTCGGTTCGGGCGTCCCTCGGCCAGAGCATGACGGAGGCCAAGATTCTGAGCGCCGTGGAGGGAACCAACCAAGTTTTAACCAACAGCAATCTTGGCCATGTCCAGTTCCGGTTGGTCCATATGGGCGAAACACTCGACGACGGCGCAGACACCATGAGCGAAAGCTTGACCGCCATTCGTCGGATCGACGACGGCATCATGGACGAAGTACACGAATGGAGAGCCGCTTACGGCGCAGATCTGGTCACGCTGATGACCCACAACGGGGGCTGCGGGCTTGGTTATTTGGGTCTTCTGCCCGCATCCTTCGGGTTCAGTGTGCTTTCCCGGGGCTGCTTTACTTATGGCAGCTTAGCCCATGAGCTCGGACACAATCTGGGAAATAGTCACGCCCGAACGGACCCCTACAACTACGCGGGCGAGTTCGAATATTCCTTTGGTTACGAGCGCTGCGAGGGAGACACGGAAGACTTTGGCACCATCATGTCGTATGCCTGCCGAACCGAAGTGCCGTTCTACTCCAGCCCCGAACTCAATTATCTCGGGCACCCAGCAGGGGTAGACTACGAACAAGATCCTGCCCGTTCTGCAGACGCCGTACGAACCATTCGCCAAACCGCTCCGGTCGTGGCCGAATACCTCGCGCCCCAAGTTCTGGTCCCTCCCCCCAGTTCCCCGGCCAACCTCGAGGCCCATGCCACCTCTAAAGAAGCAGTCTCCCTTCAATGGATAGACACCTCGAACGACGAAGACCGCTTTAACATCGAGCGTTCACACGACGGCACACTCTGGAAAACGATCGCAGTGCTTCTGGCCAACACCACCGACTTTGAAGATACCCTGGTTTCGCACAGCCAGACTTACTTCTATCGGGTCTCGGCCATCAATGCCGGCGGGACCTCCGCCTATTCGAACGTGGCGCAAGTCAGTACGCCTGCTTCCAGCTCGGCCCCGAAGGCCCCCACCGATCTGACGATCAGCATATGGTCACCGACCGCTTTTCGAGCTCGCTGGAGCGACGAATCATCGGACGAAAACGGCTTCCGAATCGAACTATCGCGGGAGGGCGATACCACACCGACAAGCGTCAACACCGGAATGAACTGGACCTCGTACGCCGCATCTGACCTCGAACCCGGGAGCCGATACACGATTCGCGTGTCTGCCTTCAACAGCTTTGGTCAATCTTTATATGTTCAGGCGTCGGTGACCATGCCGACCTACACCGTGCCCCCCGAAGCACCACGCATCGCCAGATTGAGCGTCATCTCGGATCGACAATTGAACGTCGTGCTGACCGACAACGCGCTCAACGAAACCGGTTTTGAACTCGAACGGTCTGCCGATGAGGTTTCGTGGGTTGTTGTCCACCAACAGTCCGCTCGAAGCGAAGCCCGCTATTCTTGGCTTTATGAAGACACCAACCTCAACCCTGGGACCCTCTATCACTACCGCGCACGCGCCTACAACGACGCTGGTTTTTCCCCCTACACACCCGTTTCCTCAGCTCAAACCGAGGGCCAAGCGAACGACACCGAGGCACCCACCACACCGACGGGCTTGGTCGCCAAGGAACTCACGGACACCCGCGTGATCATCGAATGGAATGCGGCAACGGACAATGTCTTGGTCGCAGCCTATCTCGTTTATCGCGATGGCAACTACCTGAGACAAACCACGGACACGACCTATACCGACATCGATTTGACACCACAGACGCGGTACAGCTATTCGATCAAGGCACGCGACACCTCGGGCAACGATTCTCCCGCCTCGGCGTTGCTCACCGTCACCACCCTCGGGCCAGACGCCACCTCACCGGCCGCCCCCAGCAATGTGGTGGCCACCCCGATCTCGATGTCGGAAATACGCCTCACTTGGGAGGATCATGCAAAGAACGAGCAAGGCTACACTGTGGAAAGGCGGACCGGGGCCTCCACGGACTGGGTCCAATTGGCCGGCGTCGGGGCCGATACCACAACCTTTGTCGACCGGGGGCTTACCTCAGGAACCACCTACCAGTACCGGGTCTCGGCCTACAACGATGCGGGCGCTTCCGAGGCGGTGACTTCGACACCGGTCACCACCCCCTCCCCGGCGGGTCTTCAACTCTCCGTGTCAGGGTACAAAGTTCGCGGTGCGCACCATGCGCAACTTCGGTGGGAAGGCGCCACAAGCTCAACCGTAGACATCTACCGAGACGGCCAGCGCACCCGAACCCTAGCAAACATGGGATCTTACGATGAATTTATCGGAAGCAAAGGCAAAGCAAACTATATTTACAAGCTCTGCGAGTCAGGTAGCGACGTGTGCAGCAAAAATGTCAGCATACGTTTCTAAGTCCGCTTTCTCGCTGCCGTGCACAAAGCGCCTCCTCTCGCCATCGTTTTGTCGCAAACCGTCCACTTTCGCAAAACACCGAATCGGCTAGTTCTTGGCGAGACTCAGCGTGATGCGAAGCGACGAAGTTGAGGGAACGGTGCCGACAACCAGGGTAGACAAAGCCTTCGACAAACAAGGGGCTACAGCTTCTTCACGGCTGGTGGCCAGAGCAAGTGTTAAGTCTGTGAGGCGACCCCGAAGACTCAGCTGGCCGACAAAAGTAAAAAGCGAACCCGAGCGCGCATTTCCGGCGGAAGCGAAACACGATTCAAGACCAGCTGCTTGCCCTCTGATGGCATCCCGCACCCGGGTGGAAATGCGATCGGCGTGTTTGGTCTTGGTGACCTCAACGGACACCCGAAGTTTCGGCGGCGCGGGATAAAGCCAGGCATGAAGCGCCTCTTTTTCTGGCGTGTCGTGGCGCACAAGAACGGTACGTGAATGGGCGTCGATAAGCTCAAGAGACATGGGCACGACGTGCATCACCACCCCGTCGCTCTTTGGGAGGGCAAAACAAGCCCTGGTGTTATCGGGCTCGGCGTCCACTCGAAAAACCAAACGAAGCAGCAACGATTTTTCTTGGCGCTTTTTGGCCCACGATTGGGCCTGAGCCACATCAGACGGAAAACCAATGAGACGACGGCCAAGAATGTTCATGCGGAGCCCGCCCCGAAAACTCATAAAACTTCGCGATACCTTGAGCGGCAGAAGGCGATCTTCCACCCGGTAGTCCTCGAACTGAAAGCCGTCCGGGTCCGTCGTCGCCACATACACGCGCCGAAGCGCCTCTGCGCGTCGCTTTTTTTGGGCGTGACGCTGAGTGCCGCGCGCCACCGCGTCCACTCCGGCTCGAAGCTGGCTGGGGCGCTCCAGTGCTCGGCAGATCCAATTCGCTTTTTTGAAGTCGGTGATGGCCATCGGTGCCGAAAGCGCGCCCGACTTCGTGCTCCGCAAGAAGCGGCGGTCACCGTCTGAGCCGTGCAGGGGCCCCTCTGCAGCCTCGAGACCTCTCTGACTCAACCCGAACAAGCCCAAGGCCATGCCCAACGCGAAAACACTCAGCCGGTGTCCCATACCCATGGATTCGAGCGTCTCATCCTGGGCCATGAAAAGTCTTCTGCGGCCCCCTCGAACGAGGACCTGAAAACCCCTATTAGGCGATCCCAGACTTCATTGGGGGTGGGCGAAGTAGGGATTTAAGGCCGGCCCTTTGATTTTGGTATAGAGGCGGAAAATCGTCGTGATGGCTGAGGGCTCTTCGTGTTCGGCACTGCTATAGCCATGGCCGATGGCCCACACGAGCCTATCGGTGGCCTTGATGGCTTCGGCGGCCAAATCGTCCAGCCCCAAAACTGCCAAAGCGCTGGCATCGAGATACATGAATTCAGGAATTGCAGCATCTTGGTACCCAAACCAGGGCCACACCTTGCTGGGATTTAGTCCGTTGCTATCCACCGTATAGCAGGGTCGTTTGCGTGCGGCTTCGAGCAGCTCTGGCTTGCTGAAGGGGCCTAAAAGCTCCATGCCATCCAGCGCCAAAACCAGCAAGGAAAAGGCGTCACGGGAGCATTCGTCTTCTCCCCCAATACTAGACCTGAAGATGTTGTTCTCGTCGTCTCGGATTTCAGAGCGAATCTCGCGAATCAAGGCCTCGGCTTCGGCTTTTTTGTTGGCAAACCAAAGCGACATGGCCCGGCGAATTTCGTTCTCGGCCGAAATGAATTCTCCGCGAGGTCGCACGGGTTGAAATGTCTCAAGATGCGAGTGTTCGTGAAAGGTAGAGTTTCTGAGGGGCCTATCGATCCAAATCCGTCCGTCACGGAGCGTATCGACCGAATCTTCACCAAGAAGCCACCCCTGAAGAAGACGTTCAGAGTCGATGGCGATGGTCGTAAACTCATCTTTTCGATATGGATCTAAGTCAGGAACCTCGCGAATGTAACGCGAGAACGCAATCGACATCACCGAAGAGTCCCCGTTTGTCGCGTCGTCGCTTCTCGGCTCGCCTTCGATATCGTACCGTCTTGGCAAGCGCCCCTGCCCCTTCCACACCGCTTTGGCCGCTGGCTTCAAGATCTCTCGCGCCCGCGCAAAATCACGACGGTTCATGTGCCGAATGGCAAGCTCAGCCGATGGATACGCGACGAGAACATCAGGGTCAGAGGGTCCAAGCACGGGGATGCCTTCTTTAGAAACCACCTTTCGCCGAAAAAGCTCACTCTCGCCAGCGAGATCGAGGGACTCGATGCCGAAGGTTCGACCTTCACCGGCATAAAACTCGGAAAAAACAACCAAGATCCACCGTACGCGGTGAAATTCGAGCTCCCCATTGCCACCCGCGTGCTCGGTCTCCCGGGTGAACACACTGGATTGAAGGGGAAAGCGGTAGGTCTCCATGTCCTTGCGCAATTCGACGGACCGAGACGCCCAGCCATCCCCCCTCGGGAGGACCTCGCCCAAGTTAGGCTCCCCGTCGTCCTCTTTGAGAACGATCCTCATGGACGTCGAACCGTTCCCGCCCCAATCGTTTGCGCGAATGTTCAAGGCGTCGAAAGCCGCGAGATTGCCGGCAACGGGAAACGCGACCACTGCGGACCGCCGATGCCAATCTTCGTCTTGGGTAAGAGGCTTGACGTGGTAGCGTATCTGGCTCTCAAAAAGCTCTAGCCCGCGGTCGTCCAAGGAATTCCCCAGCGCGATGACCTCGGCTGTGCCGCGGTGAAACTCGAGCGGGAAGTCTTCTGCTGGACGGCGCTCCGTGAACCCCGACACACCAAGGGAAAGAACGTCCAAACGCGCGTAAGATGACTCGTCGTCCAGTACGACGTCGACGAAGCTGAGGTCGAAGTCCATGACCAGAGCCCCAGACTTCGTCGGATGCTCATTCCACAAATGAAAATCGTAGCTGTCGAGACGAACCGCCAGATCCAAAGTGTCGAGCGGGCCCACGCGGAAACGACGCGAGCGCATCACCAGATGCTCCTGGTTCTTGGGGCGAAGATCGACCCTGAAAACCATCTCGTGCCGGGTCGGGTTGTAGACCACAACATTCAAGTGAGATCGATCACTGAGGTCTTGATCTACCGGGAAGCGAGCGAACCTCTGCGAGTCGTCCAACGTGAACGGATGTTCGAGGGTGATCAACGGCTCTCGCGCCTCCGGTTGACACCTGGTGCCCGCGTCGTCGCCAAGAAAACCTGAAGGACAAGGCCCGCATTCCACGCCGCCCATGGTGTTGATACATGCCCGGAGCGCGTCACAGCCTCCGTGATTGACAGCGCATTCATCCACATCAATGCATGTTGTCTCGGATGCTTTCTGGTAACCCTCGGCACATTCCCCGCATTCCATGCCACCGGCTCTGTTGTGGCAAGCCATCAGATCGTCGCAGCCACCATTGTCGACCGCGCACTCGTCGATATCCTCGCACCCCGAGTTGCCGTCTCCCGAAAAGCCCCCAGGGCAAGGCCCACATCGATAGCCACCCGGTTCGTTGAAACACTCGGTCAAGGCATCACACACGCCGGAAAGGCACTCGTCCACATCAAAACAACCATCTTGACCGTTTCCGGTATATCCATCGGGGCACGGCCCGCACCACGGCCCCTGTGGCGTCATGACGCACGCAGTGCGCGCGTCGCAGCCACCATTGTTGGTCGCACAAAGGTCATCGATGCCATCAATGGGTTCAACCAACTCCAGGTTGTCGAGCACGAAATGGGAGAAAGTCTGGTGGGTCCCCTCCAAACCCTCGGGAAGCATAAAGACCAATTCTACCGTTTGCACCCGATGGAGCTCGAACTGGCCGTTCCCATCAGCGTCGTCTGAATCTTGGGAGCGCTCAAAATGAGAGAGCGCGAGGGGCACCTCGTAAAGCTTGAGTACGCCATCGACCTCAAAAACATCCGAGCGCCACGCGTCCCCACCGCCGTGGCCGCCAGCGGCCTGAGAAGAATGCTCCCCATCGTTTTCCTTCAAAACAACGCGAAAGCGGGCGCCGCGCGTCCCCAGCCGGTCACGGACCTCCACCTGGAGCTTTTGGAACAAAGACAAATTTTCGCCCGCGGGGAAGCTCAGCACGTTTCTTTCTTCGATATTCCCACGAAAATGGAGTCGACCCTCGCGCACACTCAGCTGCGCCCTGGGTCCTTGTTTTCGGACGCCACGCACCCCTCGCGTAAAACGATAGGGAAGTGCCCGATCCGGTTCTTCCACTGTCTGCCCAACACCGAAAACCCCGTTCACGGTGACGCTCTTTTGACCGCCGGGGATCGGATCAAAATGAATGCTTTCTACGTCGAGCCCCATGGCCACTGCGTCGGGGTTCTCATCGTAGAACTCTTGACTCTTTCTCTGGTTCCAGAGCTCGAAGTCTCCATTCAGATCGAGGTTGAGGACAATGGTCTTTTTCATCCTCGCATCCAGCCAGAGGCCCCGAGAAACCACATTCTCACCCAATCGAAACTCGAACTGAACAGGGTAGGCATGACTGTTCTCAAGACTCAACGCGAGGGCGGAAAAAGACGACAGTTCCGAGTCGATGGGCACCTCAGGTATTCGATCTGGATCCGCATCAGTCGGCAAGCCCACGATGATGGGCGAATCCAATAGAGAAACCTGCTCCAGAGGCACACACCCCTTCGCCCCCGTGCCCTCATACAGTGGCGGGCATGGACCACACCACGGTCCTGTCGGCGTGTTGAGACATTCGACGAGGGGGTCGCAACCGCCGTGGTTTAGGCCGCACGTATCCGGAACTGATTTCGGATCAATGGGCTCAAGATTGTCGACCACAAAGTGCGCCAGACTCGATTCCTCTCCACCCGAAAAGAACGAAGGCGAGAAGAAGACGAGAGCCACAAAACCGATGCGATGCGGTTCAAACACGCCGTTGCCGCCTTGGTCCTCGGGTTCTTCTGAGCGTCGAAAATGCCCCAGGTCCATGGGGAGGGTATAGGCGGACCGCCCCTCATCGAAATCCAGCAACGTGGATGCCCAGGCATCTCCGTCACCGAGCCCTTGAGGAATCTGCCCACTTTTGCGTGGCACGTCATCGTCCTCTTTGAGAACCATCTGAAATTTTGCCCCCTCTAGCCCCGCCACATCCAGGAGCTCGACACGAAGTCTCTCAAACAAAGACAAGTTTTCGGTGTTGGGAAACGCAACAACCCAAAGGCGACGAAGCGTTCCGGTGACGTGAAGCTGGGCTTCCTCTACGCTGAGCAAGGGCTCACCAAACCTTTCAATATCCATGGCGCCCCGAACAAAACGATAGGGGAGACTTGTGTCGGGGCGAAGGGTCGACTCACCGCCCGCCACAACCGATTTGATCTCGATGAAAGAAGGGCCCTCGACCTGAAAAAACATCGTGTCCACGCGGTCCAATTCCATCGAAGCGATCCAGCCGGTATCGACTCTAAAATCGTGCTCTGTATCCAAACGGAGCGTAATATGCTCTTCCGATCCCCCCGGCAAGCTCACCTCCCGAGACACGATGCCTCGGTGTCCTAAGTACAATTCGAAGCGTGCCGCTTCTGGATGGGGATTCCTCACATGCACAGTAAGCGTGGAATAGGTAGACAGATCGATTTTCACCGGAATTTCAAACCGAGAGTCGGCAGGCTTGCTGAACTCCACCACGACGTCGCTTCGCACCAAACGACATCCGGACTCCCCATTTCCTTCATAGCCCGGCGGGCAGGCCTCACAGGTCCAACCGCCAACGAGGTTTACACACTTGGTCAGTGGATCACAGGGTGGGTTGTCCTGTGCACATTCATCGATATCGAAGCAGCCGGTCTCGCCATCGCCGACAAAACCTTGGGGACAGGCACCGCATACGCGGCCCGAAAGCGTACGGGTACAGGTTGTCAGGGCGTCACATCCACCATTGTGCACCGCACACGGATCTTCGATCTGAATGGGGTCTTCGGCACGGATGTTGTCGAGAACAAAATGCGCCTCATCGAGATTGTACGGGTCGGAAAAATTGGGCCCGAAGAAAACAAAATCAATATAGGCGACTTTATGAAGCTCGAACCGCTGATTGCCCCCCTGATCACCCGCCTCTTCGGAAGACACAAATTGGTCCGCCTGGAGGGTCAGGACGACCGCAGTCGAAGTGTGTGTCAAGGGGACCTCTACGGAAACCCAGGCATCCCCCGTGAGGCCCTCCATGACATCCGGATTCCCATCACGTTCCTTGAGCAACACCGCAACCTTCGACCCTCGGGAACCGAGGGCATCGTAGGCCTCAAAAACAAGTTTTCGGTTCGTCGAAAGCTCGGGCCCCACAGGCAGCCGAACCACACCCGTGCGATGAAGCTCACGACTCACATAGTGAAGGCGACCGTCCTCTATCCTAAGGCCGGGACCGTAGGTGCGCCCGAATGCGCGGACCTCCGCCACCCCGCGTGACATGTCGTAGGGAAGCCCGGTTGCCACTCGGGTTTCGCTTTGTCCATCGACGCGGAGGTCATCGAGGTACACATTGTTTGAGGACTGAACGTGAAACACCAATCGGCTGAGTTCGAGGTCCATCGCCATGTTCCTGGGAACAACACCACGGTCTAGGGTCTGATCGTCAATCCGAAAGTCGCCATTGGTGCTTAGATCCAGCGAAACAAGCTCTTCGGTGTGCCCCAAAACTTCTATGGTTTTCGAACGCACGTTCCGTTTATACGGATCTGATGTGGGAACAAGCTCAAGCTCTAGGTAGACGGGGGCCGTATTGGGATTCCGAGCTCTAAAGCTGAAGGTTCGCGAGGCGCGAAGATCGAGTTCTTCCTCGATTTCGAGTCGGCCTGGCGAAGAGCTCACCCCGTGCCGATACAAAAGAGCGCCTTCATAAACCAGCCAATCACCGGCCTCACTGGTGCGAATCACCGGAATATGTTCTTCGAAGTCAAACAAGACGCCCTGACCTAGGGCAGCCAACGCGCCCTCGGTGTTATTCGGTTGGGTGCTCGAGCACGCCCAGGACGCAAAAAGCGAAAACAACAGAATCAGTTTTGTGCGGTACATTTTTTCCTCTCAGAAGGGGTTCCTTCGAGAGCAATAGGTCATCGGCGCTGTGGCCCTTCGTAAATCTCGTTCTTCCGAAATACCGAGACGTGCCAGACAACGGAGACGGCGAATCCTCTCGCATGCCCCAAGAGGCGGGGCAGACAACTCCCTTACCCCCTATACGAAGAAGTCCCGGCTTTGGGCCGAAAATATTTTCAAGCAGAGTTCCGAGGGCGATGACCCTGAGCCGGACCCCACGATCAGACCCCTCACGACGGCCAAAGCAGACCCCAACATGCCCTGGGCGCACGAACAACGCCCATAGATCTAGATACTTAGCGACTCAAGCGACCAAATCCGTTCGCTCAAGCGTAGTCCCTCTTACAAGGAACGAAAACGGGCATGCCGTGGATAACCGAACAAAGGACGAGGCTCGAAGGATATCGGGCCGCAGACCCAAAGATACTGAGGGAGATCTATAGGATCTACTCCAAGCCCCTCGCAACCAGCCTTGCCCGCGGTTTTGTGTTTTCGGACCGTGGACGCTCGATTGGATTTGCTGGATACGCCCGCCCCTTCGAACTCGACGACATCGTACAAGACGCATTCTTGCGGGCGTTTCGAGAAAGTGCACGTCAAAGCTACGACGGAGTTCGTCCATTCGCGGGGTTTCTCTATTCGATTGCCAAGAATCTGGTGATCGACCGGTACCGGAAATCCGTACGAGAATCGAAGATATTCACTGAAATCGATTTTCAGGAGCATCCACCGCCAGACGAAGACTGTTTGACCCCAGAGGCAGAGGCCATGGATCGGCAGTTCGCGGCCATGTACCAAAGCTTCGTCGACACCCTCAGTCCTACGGACCAAAAGCTGCTTCGCATTCGATTCGAGGACGGGGCCTCTCGTCGAGAGGTCGAAGAGCAAACCCAACTCACTCAAAGAAAAATTCGCACCCGAGAAAAGTTTATTCGCAAAGCATTGGCGAAGTTCATGAAGCAAAAGGGTTACACGCACAACCAATGGCTGAAGCTGGCGGACCTCGTCTGCCTGTGCCTGGGAGGAGGTTCATGATGCGCGATTGCGCCCCACACGCCGTCCTGATGAGACGGATATGCCAATCAGAAAGACTGAAGCGCCAAGAAGCCCAGACGCTCTGGGGGCATCTCAAGGCATGTACCGGATGCCAGGCCGAGTACGACCGGACGATGTTGTTTTACCGGTGGTTCGAGAACAAGAATCATAACCTCAAAACACCATCCGACACTGAGCTTTCCTGGATGGAGCCCCTGGTGTCCAGTCCCGAGCCAACCGGAATCAAAGCGACGCTTGCCCATTTCAGTGCCCAACGGTGGACCGCCGCCATGGTCGCAAGCCTTTGTGTTGCGATCGGGGTCGGGGTCTCTTCGATGCAACGCGACCAATGGACCGCTCGGGGACAGCAGCCCCCTACTCTTGCCCTCAGAACCCTGTGTACCACGCCCTCCGGCAGCGCTCTCAGAGTCCATTCTCTATCGAACAAGCCCGGCCCCAACGAGGTCAGTGCATGCCCTCTTGGCTCCACCCTGGAGTTTGTGGTCCAGGCCGACGAAGGTGGATTTCTTTTTATTGCTCACGAAGAAGAAGGCCAGCTCCACTGGCTTCTCCCTGACGACCAGCAGGGCGCCAAGGGCTTCAAGATTGAGGCTTCGCACCGTCTGGTGCCTTCTCACTTCAGATACCCGATTCAAGACCTTCCATCGTCACCAAAGAGAGACTTGTCGTTCTTTATCGCTTTCGCCTCTGAACCGCTCCCCCTAGGCAAAGTTCAAGAAATGTACCAAAAGAACCACAAAGAGGGCTCCGGCCTTGAGAGCCTACGTCAAGCGTTCAACGCAACATTTAGGGTTCGCCGAATCGCGGTCATCCCCCGGGGCCAAAATCTAAAGGAGGGCGTACTCCCCTCAAGCCGAGGGGCTCCCTAAGATGCGCATCTTCACAAGCCTAATGTTCCTGGTCGCCGCTCAGACGGTTCCGTCGCCCACACTTGCTTCCGAGATGGACAAACAGCGTTTTACGCTGATTGTAGCCAACAACCGAAGTGTGGACCAGAAGACCCCGCACCTCGAATATGCAGACGACGACGGCGTACGCTACCATGAACTTCTTAAGTCCCTGGGCCACAAAGTCCAGCTCCTTACGGTTCTCGACAACGATACGCAGCGCACCCATACCAAGATAGCGAAGAACAGCTTACCCCCCACTCGAATGGCGCTGGACAAGGCGCTGTCCAAGATCTACAAAGATATCCGTAGCGCAAGACAACGTGGACACTGGGTTGAATTCACTTTCATCTTTGTCGGACACGGCAGCCGAGACGAAGAAGGCAAAGGCTACGTCCATCTGGCTGATGGACGCTTTACCCGAAGGGATCTCTTCGCCCAAATCGTTGAAGGTGCACCGGCAGATCGGGTACATATCATCGTAGACGCCTGCAATGCCTACGCTTTGGTTGCTGGCCGCGGCGACCATGAGCAAAAGAGCAAAAAAAGGAGCACCTTAGAGGCCTTTTTAGACGGGCATGATCTTGAAAACTACCCGAACCTTGGCGTGCTCTTCGCGTCATCGGAAGACCGAGAGACTCATGAGTGGTCACGCATCCGCGCTGGGGTGTTCAGCCATCAGCTTCGGTCCGCCTTGTCAGGCGCTGCCGACGTCAATCGGGACGGCCTAATCGAGTACAGCGAGGTCGCCGCATTTGTTGATGCGGCCAACGCAGAAATGGAAGGACTCGGCCGAACGATTTCAACCTTTGCTTGGCCTCCTCTTCAGGATCGTCGAACCCCGCTTGTAGACACCCGAAGCTCACCGGGCACACGCGCGATTCACATTGGTCCTGGCTTGGCGGGGCGCTACCACCTTGAGAGCCAGTCGGGAACCCGTTGGATTGAGTTCAACAAGATCCTTGGAGAATCGCTTCGCTTGGTTGTGCCCAATGGGCTTTTGTTTTTCTTAAGAAACGGTACACGTGAACAAACCATAGACAGTGGAGACGAAAACGTTGAGATCAATCAACCGCCCAAGCAAAAATATGCTCTAGCAAAACGCGGCGCAGTCAACCACGCGTTTGAGCAAGGCCTATTTGCGACCGCCTTCGGTAAATCCTACTATCAAGGCTTCGTCAGGGGGCGAGACCAACTCCACAGTGTGGACCTCAAGACCACAAAACGAGTGGAGCCCACAAACAAACAATCAAAGCTTTCCGTAGAGTCCGCCTACGGACTCGGACCGTCCCTCCTGAGAAACAATGGGGTTGAACATAGCCTCTATTCGGGCCTACGACTTCAAATCTCTTCACGATTCAGCCTGCGGCTTGGACTTGACCTCGGCTACGGTGACATTCGCGAAGGTGGGGGAGGCATCTTTCGTTTTGCCCTGACCCCTGGTCTCGACTTTTCTCAGTCGCTCGGACCACGCTTCGAGTTTCATGCGGGTGTTGAGTTGGCATACGCGGTGGTGACAATCACCAACCAGGGGAACCGAAGCACGGATGCGCTTGCCGGCCTCTTCCGAGGACGGCTCGGACTTTCTTTTTGGATACACCCGAAATGGGCCCTCCAGGTCAGTGGCGCTCTGTCAGGAACCCTCTTGAGCGTAACCGATGGAGAAGAGCTTCGCATTCGACCGGAGCTCCGCGTAGGCGTCGCGTGGCGACTGTGACCTCGGTCAAACCGTCCAAGAGACAAAAAGCCGCGCCTGCCTCGTAGTACCTGGATACAAGCTAGACAATCACGGAGGTCATCTATGCTATACAATAGGAAATTACGACTCAACTACGCCCCATTCTTGATTTTGGCTGGCGCCCTGTCTACAGGCGCCAGCGAGTGCGGGGCCCTCAACACCGATGGTCTGGAAGACTTCAATACTTCGGTCCGCAAGGTCGGTGACGTATCCGGTCTGGTGCGAGACGGCCAAAGCCAAGATCCTGTTTTTGGGGCTCAAATTCGCATCGCAGATAAGAGCACCACAACCGACGCATCCGGTGCGTTTTATTTAGCCGGAATACACGTCGGTGAGCAGCTCATACGGGTAAGTGGTTCTGACTTCAAAACCATCAGCCAAGCCGTGATGGTCTCGGCAGGGAGCAACGTCATCAACACCCTTTTTGTCGACACCTCTTCGACGGGAGGCGACTCACAGGCAAATGGGAACCAGGGCTCCGGAACGGGTGGCGATACAAGCGTACCCGTAGATCCTGACCCCCCATTCGGACCGACTGACCCACAGCATCCCGATACCCCGGTCATTGACCGAGAATCGTATGATCTCAGGATCTACGATGAGCGGATTCATATCAGGCTCGGAGAAATTGTACGCATCGCCGATGTGACCGGCGACGCCGTGGGTGACTTGGTCATCGCCTCGAGCGCAGAAAAACCTGAGGTCTTCGTGTTCGAAGGTCCCATCAACGAAGAACCATTGACGCTCCATGATGCCCATATGCACATCGACTTGCGTTCCGACCAAGGCCTCGCCTCTGGCCGAATCTCCCTCACCACGGGCGACATCACCGGCGACGGCATTCAAGACATCGCCATCGGGCGCCTCTTTGGTTTTGGTGGCGCGTTTGTGAACGGCCGAAGCAACCCTCTTGACTTTGTGGTCGGGAACAGCACCACCGGTCTGGGCATCTACGGAATGGATTCATACACCACACAGGAGGCTGCACCTCTCATCCAAGACCTCAATGGAGACGGTCACAAAGACTTGATCTACTCCGGGTACGGGCCGAAAGCCATTTATGTTGTGCATGGGCCCGTAGACCTGAGCCAAGGCGGTGTTTCAATCCCCGAAGACGCCGATTTGATCATCGAAGGCATCGCAGCCACGCCCAAAGCCATCGCCGTCGGCGACACCAACGGTGACCGCGTCCCTGACCTCGTCGTTGGAGAGCCCTGGACCAACAACGGTCCCGCGACTTCTGCTGGCAAGATCTGGGTATTTCCCGGCACGCTGTCAGGCACGCACGACCATGAGGCGGCCTCAAGTCATCTCATCGAATCGACACTCGACGGGACCACGCTGGGCGAATGGATTCACCTTGTTGACCTCGACGGTGACAAAGATGCGGAGATTCTCACCAAAGGTTACGCGTTCGACGTTCAGTCCCATCAGCGGCATCAAGACCAAAGCGATGCAGTCTACGCCTCAACTCGGCCTCGCGACCTCATCACCCAGACGGATTGGAACGGCGACGGTCTCGACGACGCGGTGTTCTACCAGGGTGTTGTTTTCCGAAACCACGAACGTCAACTGAACCTTGACGTCCTCGACCTGAAATTCGACTTTCCCATTCCCGAGCAGTATTGGGAAACCACCGGAAGAAGGATGCTCTCGGTAGGCGATCTGAACAACAACAACCTCATCGATCTCGCCGTCGGTATGCCTTCACTTTCACCCGACGGGTGGGATCAAGCGGGCGAGGTTCGCATCTTTTTTGATGTGAACCGGCCACAATAGTCCTTGGCCCGGCCACCCCTCGACCGAGGGGCTGGCCGGGTCATGTGTTAGGCTCCCGGGTGGCTACTGGTGCCTACAGTACTCAGCCTACGACGACTCCGGGCGTGGGGGCCTGGTGATGAGACCGTCGACTTCCGCCAGAAAAGCTTTAGATTCAAGATACTTACGATAGCCATACCCCGAAGCCTACAAACACCTACAAGACCCGGCGTAGATATGGTATGCAATTTGCTCTCTAGAGCTGGTATGAGCATCCATCCTAAGCAGCAGCAAATCGCGCCCGTCACGGAGTTCTGTTCCCAGGTTCTCGGTCTGACGGCTTTGGCCTATGGGGCTATGTTCCTCTGCGGTACGTACATTCATCTTGGAACCAAGCGTGTCGCTTCCCTTAATTGGATCCCATAAAGTTATCGCGGAGAACGGACTGAGCCGCAAAGGATACATTGGAGCGTATCAGGCGACTCTATTCGGTAGCCGCTAAGGGGTGGGAGGCACGACGCCGATAGGACAGAGCTTCTGGCCTTCGGGAACGTCGATGATTGGCGTCGACTCGTCGATCGTCTTCAGAAACGCAATCAAATTTGCAACATCTGCCGAATCTGGGACGTACACTTGATTGCCCGCTTGGAGGTGAGCAACAAATTCACCCTTCGGATCAAACAGCTCCTCCAGGCTTTCTGCGGCCCCATTGTGGAGGTAGGGCGCACCCATCCCGATCCCCAGAAGCGAAGGGACATTGAATCCGTCGATGCCTTGGGCGTCACCGCCATTTAGCCGAATCTCTTCAGCGCCACGAACACCGAGACCGCTGGCTCCGAAAGTCCCCACATTGCGCACCACACAGACATGACGCTGCGGTGCACCATTGCCATCATTGGCAATGATCGCGCTGTCGAACCCGCTGTTTGCAAGAGGCGTTTGGTCAGCTCGAACCTGAGCAAGCGAAGTCATTCCTTCCTCTTCAAAAGTCCGCTTGCGTAGATCCCCGTTGAAGACCGGGGTGTAGTAGCGCTCGGACAACGTCCACAGAACTCCGCCGTGGCATTTTTGGCATTCGGCCTTCTCAAACTCGATACGACCAAGAGCTGGATCTCCCTGAGTCTGCTTCGCACCTCGGGGCGAGCGAATGCCGGCAATGAAAGTCTCGATGTTGTCCCAGTCATCGAGGACACCGTCGACCAGATTCTGGCCAGCCACAGACCCCACGTTGAATCCGTTTTTCGGGTCCGGGACTCCGCCTGCACCGACGAAGTCAATCCGGTTCGCGACGTCCAAAGCCTCGTCAAAAACAATGGCACCCACGCCGCCGGCAACCCCCCGAGTGTTGAGTTCGAAATCGTGCACTTCATCGAAAATGGCTGTCCAGTTGAGAATTCTTTGGACTGAACCATCGTGGTTGAATGAGGCCGACGTGTCGACGGTTTGCCGCGGCCCCGCAGGAAATACCCAGGTCACGTTGTCGGTCGTCCCAAAGGGGTGGCAGCCCACGCACCCCACCCAAGCGCCTGTAGACCATCGAGCAAGACCGGTATTGAAGAACTTTTGCCCCTTCAAGGCCGCAGCCTCCTTGGTACTGGCTGCAGGCAAACCAGACGAGGTAACCTCGAGTTTTTCGGTGGTCTGGCTCGCAAGATCGAGGTGGGTGAGCGACCGGCCGACCTCATTGTACGTATAGGCATTGGCCCCACTGATGGCGATGCCCGTAGGGGACGGGCCTGTTTTGAGAAAGTTTGCCCCGGAAGGAGACCCGGCGGCCGGAGGGTCTTGGCCGAAATCGACCCGCAACACAGCATTGGCCGTCATCACCGACATATAACCAAAGTCCGTGCCCTCGACGAAAGCGATGTCACCCGGCACTGCAGCAAAACGACGTTCTCCGGTTTGCCGGGTCACCAGTTGGTTGAGGTTCGATGTTCGGGTATCGTTCACGACTCCGGTCTGGGCGTGGATGGCGTAGACCAGTCCGTGAATGTTTTGTCTGAAGTTCGTACCCTTCTTAAACGGCGCCGGGGAGGCCCCCACCGCGGTCACGTAAAGATAGTCATCGTTGAGCGCACAGGCGTAGAGCTGATTCGGAAAGGCCGCCGTTTTGGCAGCATCGATGTCAGGTTCGATACCCGTCACCTCCAGCGGGTCCAGAGTCATGGAAGAGACCGCGCCGTTTTGCGCGCTGACCCGAAAAATGCGCCCCTGGCGACTCCGGTCCGTGGCTTCGTTTTCACCCGCGACGGGCCGAGAATAGAAATCAGTGACGTAGATGGTTTCGTCATCATCATCGTCATCGCCATCGTTGGAAACGCACACGGCATAGGGGGCACCGCCCAGGCGGATGGTGGACGAAACACGAAGGCTTTGGGTATCTACGAGCGATAGCGTGCCATCGACCCAATTGGCGACGTAGAGGGTCGCCCCACTGGGAGACAAGGCAGCGAGACCCGGTTCGGAACCCACGGCCACCGTGCCGGCGACCGAAGGTGTTCCTGTCGTTGCACCATTGACCACCGTCACATTTTGCGAGGCGCGATTGACCACGTAAAGAACCGTCCCATCGGGAGAGAAGGTTACCGAAGTCGGTTCATCGCCCACCACGATACGCGCTCGCTGAGCGAGGGTCTCCCGGTCAAAGAAGGTCACATCACCGGTCGCCTTGTTGGCAACGGCGACGGTGGTTCCCGCCTCATCGACGGCAATCGAGGAGCCCTTGCTTGGATTTTTCGCGATCCTGGGCGGCTTTTTTGGTCCGCCATTGCCAACCCCATCCGCCGCGGCAGTGCAGCCAGAAACTGTGATGCCGAGCACCGCAAATAGACGAAGCCACTGAGGGTGGGGCGGAGCCGCTTGACGGAACCTCCGTTTTGATTCTTTCGCCGGAATGTCTTCCGATGCGGCAATGATTTGTCCTTTGTGCAAACGTGCGGACGGGGTTGAGGTAAAAAAACGGGGAGCGCTCAAAATGGGACCTGGTGGATTCATGCTGTGCCTCACGGTTCATGAGGTAAAGACAGGTCCGAGGTACCGATCTTTACCTGGTGTTTGCCTCCCCCACGGAGCACAGCCAGATGTTGGATCACTCCCGCCAAAAAAAAATCCGCGCGGGTGATATAGAACACAGTGGGGCCCCAACCCATTGAAGCTCACGTTTCCCGATTTCGTCGTTCGGGTATCCGCGTGATCTCTTTAGGTCCAGTCCTCTCGCTCACTCATCAAGATCTTATTTTTCTTCGGGGCTCTTTTTCCTGATTTTGGTTCGATGCTGATACAAAAAGCGACTTCGCTACCGCCTCTCAGAAGTGTTTTGTCTTCGATGGACAGGACCGCCGTTCCATCGCCGGCCACCGCGAGCGCGCCCACCGCATGCCACTTCCGATCTCTGACGACCCAAAGCACATATTCACGCTCCTCGTCGGACTGAAGCCCCCGCCCCAGAAAAACCGCCTTCTGATTTTCTTGGTCCACGATCAACGAACCGCGATGTGAGCCCTTGGTCAGCGGGCGGAGGTTCACCAGCCTCGCCCCGGGGACCTCTGCGAGCGTCGCAATCGCTCCAAGGTCATTCCGAAGCCCTTTGGACTCGCGCGTGATCTCCGTCAACCGGTCCTCTATTCGAGTGCGGCCGTGGTACACGTAAAGGCTCGCACAGGCAGCCGCAGCGGCAAGACACCAAGGGAGCACACGTCGAAAGAGGGGAACAACGTTGGAAGGGATCTCGACCGGTTCCTCGGGCTGCTCTACAGCCTTGCCCCCGATCTCGCGTTGGATGTTCTCCCAAACATGGGGCGCCGGCCTCAGAGGACTGAGCGAAGCAGACAAACCGGCGACGACCCTGCGGGCCCGCTTGAGCGCCATCAGGCACTCACCCGTCACTTGGTCGCTGGCAAGAAACCGCTCGACCCGAAGTTTTTCACCGGGTTCAAGTGCATCAAGGGCGTACGCATCGACCAAATCGAGAAAATCCTGGGTGTTCATCGGCTTTCCTCCAGGACCGTGGGCAAAAGCTTGCCGAGTGCAGTCATGGCCAACCGGACCCGCGATTTGATGGTGCCAAGCGCCTCTCCCGTGCACTTTGCGATCTCTTTTTGTGTGAGTCCACGATAGTAGGTCAACTCAATGACCGCACGCTGTGGAGCCGGTAAACCCGCCAAAACAGCACGTACCCGATCCCGCTTTTGCCTTTGTTCGGCATCGTCCAGAGGCGTAGCCACACCCGGTTTCGCACCGGGTTCGTGCTCCATGACGCGGGTTTCGTTTCGTTTCGTCGCGTTTTTGCTGCGGAGTCGATCGATGGCTCGGTTTCGGGTGATGGTGGCAATCCAGGACTCCACGTTGCCCCTTTTGGGGTCCCACCGTTGACGTTTGTTCCAGACCGCAACAAACGTGTCCTGAACGACTTCCTCTGCTTCCGCGGTTGAGCCCAAAATAGATGTGGCAATGGCCATCGCGCGACCACTCGTTTTGCTGTAGAGATCCTCGAACGCAGATGCGTCGCCCCCCCTCTCCACACGCACAGGCCGACGGTTGTCGACAGAGCCTGGTGTGACCGTTGTCATAGCCGCCTAGGAAGAGGTGGCCTAGCACCGGCTACTCAGTTAGGTCAAACCCCGCGACTTGAATGGCCGCCCTCCTGGGTTCTGCTCAATCCACCGGATCTGGAGAGCGGGTATCTACTTACGGTTGCCCGGCGCTCGGTGCACAAAGAGTCGATACCGAGACCGCTGGGACGTCAATGAAGGTTGCCAAATAGAGCGCTTTCACGTTGGTTCTCCACTGCGTCGTGCCTTGTGGATCTTCGTGTCCGCAAACTCATAGGTGCGGAGCTTGGGGGACAAGTTGCACGCACGAACGGACCGACACCCATGGGCGCTTCGCTCGCTGTGGGTCATAGGGCTCACAACCGCCTTAGCATCCAAAACGGCTATGCCGCAGGCGTTGTCTTCCTTTCCCTATCGGATGGCGCCAGGGTGGCAGCTCGTCACCTTTCCCTTCGACACGGCCGAAGCGGTCTTGGATGTGCTCAAAAAAGAGGGGGCCGAGGTATGGGTGCTGGACCCCGCTCACGATCGGGCGACGCGCGCCCAGGCGATCAGGCCGGGCGAAACGGTTGCGGTTTACGCAGAGGCTGTCATTGAAACCACGTTCGTGGGGCAACCGACGGCAAACCCCACGCCCATTCCCAAGGCGCCCCACGGGTGGTCTCTCATCGATGGCACGGGGTCAAACCCATCGTCCGGCCCCAACACCCTGAGGGTCGTGTCGTGGGACCCCATCAAAGACCGCTACGTGGAGCTTCCTCGAGGGGTGCGCCTGGACGCACAAAAGGCGTACTGGATCCATCAACCAGCGACTCCGGAATCCCACAAGGAGGTGTACAACCTTCAAGCCCCAACAAGACTTCAGGGGGTGTTTGACGGCCAAGCCATCCGGCTTCAGTGGGTGCCATCCTCCAGCTGGGAGGCCATCCCCGAAATGCGGGTGGGTTATCGTCTCTACCGAAACGGCGAACACCTAGCGGATACCACCGAGACCAGCTTCGTGGACGCCGCACCGCGCCCAGGCACATACCGATACGCAGTCACGGGCCGCACCGTCACGGCCGACGGCCGCGCCATCGAATCCAAGGCTTCGAAGCCGATGACGGTTTCGCTCGACGCCCCACGCCGAGCAAGACCACCCGGCGCCTTCCACGAACCGGAAAAAGTCGGCGACGGCGGACGCGCAGCGGCCCTTCCGAAGGTCCGCGTCGTGCACACTCGAGGAAAAATCTACGCACACTTGATACACATTTCGACTGGGAGCGAAGGCCCCCATGATGTGATTCGTTATCAGCGAAGCGAAAAGGCGGGCAAAGCAGGCTCTTTTACTTCACCCACGGCCCTTTACGTCCCGGATGACCCCTCGTGGAAGATCACGGACATTGCTTTGGCTGCCCAAAAGGAGAAACTGGCCGTGGCCTGGATAGAAAGCTCCAACGCCTTCGATGAAAGCCGCCTGCAGATCCTCACCAGCCATGATGGCGGGGACACGTGGCAGGGCCGCAAGGGGGAGCGTCCGGAGCGGGTCCAGGCACATCGGGTACGCAGCAACCCGAATTTCAAACGCGGCCTGGACATGGCCTACGATCACCTCGGCAACCACCACCTGGTGTGGGGGGAAAAACATAAGACATACTATCTCAAGAACCTGCGCGGGCCGCCGTCCAATGTATTCGATGAACACAAACGTGCCCCCATCGATGTGACCGTAGACTACTACCTCGAATATCCCAATCCGTGTCCACCGGGCGAAGACCCCGACTGTGGGTGTACGGAGTTCAAGCGGGAAGTATACTCTTTGGGCCTCGAAAAAATCCCGTCGCACAAAGAAAACAAGGCGCTCGGATGTTTGGATGTCATTGAAGAGTACCCCCATTTGAAAGATTCTCTGCCCAAACATCCAAGCGGCGGGCATGCCTTCGGACCCTACTTTTTTCGCTGCGAAGAAAACTACGTCAGCCGCCCGGCCCTCCACGTCGACCACGAAGCCATCACCATCACCGCCCATCAAACACTCCGCTTTGACAATCGTCCCATCAAGAACCCAGCGTGGGTGCGACAATACGGGCCACCCACCCCCGAACGAGACCCGAAGGCTCTTTGCAGCACCGCCACCCTGCGCCAAAAACGCCTTCTTGGCTTTCGAGAGACCTGGAAGCCCCATCGAGACGCCTGTGATCCAGTCCTAAGCCATGACTCCGGATGGTACCAGCAGCTCTACGCGGGGCAGTGGGACGACAAAGACACCATTAAGGTGGCCCAAAGACCCATCGTGCCCAAAGCATGGTCGTCGCCCGTCCGCGCACCCACGACCCGGTTTGAAGTCAACGAGGCCATGGACCTCGTTGATGTCGACCATGTTTCGCCGGTGCGGACCGTCGAGGTGGAAGGCGAAATCGAAACGGGGTGGAGGCAAGGTGTATGGCAAGACGATAGCTTTCAGACCTGGCGTGTGGTCGAGGTGGACCACTTCGAGGGTCTAGACCGCTTCACCCCCGAACCCGATGGCTGCCTCAAAACCGATCCTTTGTCTGTCAGCGTTTCCGAGTCTCAGGTCTACGGACCGTCCCACCCAAGCGTGGTGAGCACCGAAGGCGGACAGATGTTCGTCGCGTACGAAAAAGGGCCTTCGAGCGACCCGGGCACACCGGGCATGAACCCTATCCACATGACTGAGTCCAGCGACGGTGGCCAAACATGGTCCGAGCCGACTCTGGTCACCCATGGGTATATGCCCAAACTGGCCGCAACCTCCCGCGGGGACATTGCCTTAGGCTACTACGCCGAAGGCGTCGAGGTCATTCGACGAAAAGGCGACGGGTCGTGGTCAGCACCCCAAAAGTTGAATGTCCACGCCCCCAAACCCATTCATCCACGCGCCTTAGGGCACCATGCGGATCGGCTGTATGGCGTACCCGATCTCACAGCCTTAGATCAGCTCCTGGTGGCCAGTTGGATTCGAAAGCCAGACGGCCAAGACCCACAAGAGGGCATCATGCTCAGTCGAGCCGCAATCCTTGCGGAGCACGAAATCCGAAGACACGTAGAAATCACCCCCAAGCAGGCAAAAGCAACCGGCGGAACCCTCGGGTTTCAAGTCACGGTCGACAACCAATTTCACATGCGGGCGCCTCCTCAACCGGTCGAACCCAAAAACGGGCCCCTACCCTTTACCCTGTCGGTGGATGCGCACGACGGCCCGGTTCCGAAGACCGAAAGAACCTTCTCTTCGGGCGACCTCGATGCGCTTCAGGGAAGAACCGGAGAAGGCATGACCCTCTGGACCGCTCGCCACGCCGACGGAGCCACAGCGCTCTCGCTCGGTCTCGCCGTCGGCGGCACCGAAATTCACGCCACCCTGGCCGGCCAAGAGCTTTTGGCAAACATGGGCAACAACTATGCAAGAGCGCTACAGTTGCGCGACACGCTCTACAACCCAAAGACCGGTGGGCAGCGTGAGTATCAAAACGATCCCAACGACAAGGACAGTGAAACGCTGTCCCTATTCGACCGGGTCTGGGTCTACACCCAAGGCATCGCACTCGCGCAAGCGGCCCGCCAACACCACCATGAAAAAGCCCGCGATATGGCGCGCTGGCTCTGCGATCATGCAACTTGGTCGTTCGACGACCCTGGCGACGCCCACATCCTAGGCTGGAACTTTTCTTATAACACGCACGGAGACGACTGGAAGGACGTACGCCTCGTCACCGGCGCTTCCGCGTGGGCAGTTCACGGACTCGGTGTGTTTTTGGCCTCCCCCAAAGCCGCCCAGCTTGAACCCGAGTTCCACGGAGACCGCAACTTAGACGACTACCGCCACTGTTATCGCGCCGCGCTTCTTGGTTTGGGGCGCTACCGCACGGACTCGGGACTCATGCGCGCAGGCATGACCGCCCAAGAACTGGTGAAGATGGAAGACGGCCAAACATATTACGGCGTTCTCGATCGCCTCGGTTACGATGAGATTCCAAAAACCATGATTTCCGCAACCAATGTTGTCACCGAACACAACCTCGACGTGTTGAGCGTCCTCAATCACGCACTCGGCCACCCACAAAACCACAAACTCGACATCCCATTTCTTGAGACCTGGCGAGATGACGTCCGACACGCCATCTTAACAGAGCTTTGGGACGAATCCGAACGCCGAGTAATCACGGGCGGGACCTTCGACCAACGCGGGCATTTCAGGCCAAGCCCGTTCTCGGCCATCGACAATTGTAGCTGGCTCTCCATCTCTGTAGACTACAAGGACTTGGTCCAAAAAGAACGTGATCAACTTGCGGATTGTTTGCAATATACCATCGATCACTTTGTGAAGCCGCTTAGGGTACCTGACGGTGCCCACGGCCCCACCTACCGAGGCACACACTACTTCCCACGAGAATTCCGGGATCCGTACATTCAACTCAGCGAACAAGAGCAAAACAAGCAACCTCAATCGTACCACCTGGAGGCAACCGCGGGCTTGGTGCTCGGGCTTTGGACTTTCGTCGACCACAATCCGGGTCATGCGCGCGCCGAGGCCCTCGGAGCCGTCGGGGATGACCTTTGGCTCTGGATGCAGCGATTCGTCGAAGACCACGGGTTTATGTATTCAAGTCAAAGAATACAAGATCTGTCGACCAAACTCGAATCGAGCACCGCCTTGATCTGGTTTATTGACGTCTATGACTACGCGGCGACCCGGGGTCGCTTACACCAGGACGCCCACATCTACGAAGCTCAATTCAACCCCGTAGCCCAAGATATGAACGGCCTCACTGCCTACTCCGTCGACATCACGCTGACCGCCAACAAACCTGTGTGGACTGCCCGGCTTTTTTTGGATGGTCATCGGGCCTTGGGCGCCATCGTCGAAAGCGAGAGCGGACAAGAGCCGCCGCGGTTTTCCATCGGCAGTCTTCAAACCAAAAGCCCAAACAGTCCGAGGGAGAAGCTCAAGGTCGCGGACCAAGGCGGGCTTCACAGCATCGCACTTCACCCGCGCCAAGCGGGCGCGCATGAATTGGTCGTCGGTGGAACAGACGCAACACCGGGTGTGTATCGTCTGTGGTTGGTCCTCGACAACCAAACCCACCCCGGACGAGAAGTCTTTGTCGGCCGTCTACATGAGGCCCACGAAACGCCACCCCGTTTTTGTACCACCGTCGGAAGTCCTCCTGAGGTTTCACTCACCCTCTTTCCCCAGGACGTGCAGCCCCCAGAGTGGACGGTGGCCAAACTTTTGGATCAAGGTCTTGGCGCCCACGAAGGAAACTATGAGATTCAGATGAAAAGCTCGGCCGACGAGCGCGCCCCCTACATTGTGACCGTAGATGGACACCGTTGCTCGCCCTACATTGTTTTTGCAGAGCGCAATGGCACTGGAACGGTCGGAGGCTTCGAACTCCAAAAAGGACAAACAAGCTTCATCGAACTCAGTGCCATCGTCGGGGGCGAATCCAGACCCTATACCGGTAGCACGCTCCTAGACGACCTCCAGGTGCTGACCGAAGGCTCCGACGGCCCCATCGTCGCCGATCTGTCGCCGACCGAAACCCCGGGACGCTTCCGTGTACACCCCAAAAAGTCCGGACTCCACGCCGTCCGTCTGTTTGTCGCCGATGAGACGCCCATCCAAGGGGCTGACCTGGCCATCCGCGTAGAGGCGCCCCTGTCGGTCGCATCCACGGTTTCCCATCCGTGGGTTGCCCGTTTCGTCCTCCCGTTTAGCTCAAAAAAAATCCGCGTGCAGTCCACGCAGCTCTTTGCGTTTGTGTACCTGAGGCCACGGGGGAAGCTCATCATAGACCCCATTGGGCACTCGGGCGTTCATTCTATCTACCACCCGGCGAGCAGCGACCAAGGAGAAGCCGTGGTGTACATTTACCGGGGCGATGAATGGCTCGACCCCGCTTTCGCCCCCGGATTCGCGCTCCGAGGCTCCTTCGACCCCCAGTCTCTAAAGTGGCCGGCCAAAGACGGCGGCCCACACACCCTTGACGACGACGCGATTGCGGCCTGGATCCTTCGGGAAGAAGACTTTAGGGTGCCAGGCGCCCCACCGAAGGCGCGCCACGAGTTTCAGGTCTACATCACTTCCCACCAGATCACGGTGGGATCTCGGGTGAGGCAAGAACCCTTTTTGGGTGCGCTCGGACCCAAGACCAGCCTGTACGTCCCCCAGCAGGGCCGTTTTGGCGAGGCCCTGGTTCATGTCAGCCTCGGGGAGGCCAGACCTACGGATGCCCTGGGATCAACATACATCCCACGCGCTGAGCTGGACGCAGCCCAGATTGGTTTGGGCCTGAAGGACTACTTGCTCGACGAACGCAACCTCGCCCACTGGGTGGCCTCTGAAGAGACCTTTCGACTCGACACCGCTTCGACTCTGGCGCCTCACGAGTTTTTGGTGCATATCACTGGCGATCACATTTCGGTTTGGGCGCGCCTTCTTGAAGAGCCACTGGCTGTCCTTCGCGGCGATCGAGAACTGTCTGCAAACAACCCCCTTTGGACCACCGTCCAAGACGAGAATCCGTTTTGGGCGCATTTTCAAGAACTCGCCACCAAGTTTTCATCGGTCAGCGACAACGAAGAAGCTTTCTTACATTCAGTGCAGACCTTTTTTCTTTCACTCAGCACGCTCATTCATGACGCGACGCGCTACGGAATCCGAATTCGCCCTGAGCCCCGGCAAGGCGGCTCTCGGATGATCGAGTTTGTGTCCGAGAGCGGTGAAAGCCAAGACCCGCCTAACCCGCAAAAAGCGACGGCCCCGCCCTGGCAGTCGGCCTACGGTCCATTTCCCCTCTACCCAAGCATTCATCACCATTTCGGGGTGGGGTCCACCGAGAGCCCCCAACTCGTTCAGCCCTTCTACAGCCCTTGGACCAAAGGAGGCGTCGGTGTCGGGATGACTGGCGGCGGTTCGCCACCAAACGCGCCATCCGGCACCAAGGCAAACCCATGGCCACCGGTTGAGCCCGACAAAAATATGGTACGCGTGCCCCCTAAAGCCCTGTCGGTTCTGACGCAGACGCTCCTCCGACACGTCCCGGTGACCGGTGCCAAACCGGTCACGTCTGTGCCTCTCGTCATGGAGGGCAGTGCCCCCCCGAAATTGTTCGTGTCGCGCCTTGAGATACCCACAACGCACGAGATCATTCCCAAGCTGATGTCGTACTCGATACGCGTTGAGACAGAACCCAACGGCACCTATATCGTCGATTTGCCCAGTGCCTTTGGCGCAGACGTGATCCACATGCCCAAGGACCACTACACCAAACTGCGGCGCGGCCTTTGGAGCCCAGGTTCGAGCACCGAAGAAGTTATGCTAGGCAAAACGGCCTATCCTTTGAAAACCGCACGCGGGATCAGAGATGCATGGTTCGTAAGAAGCAATGAGCATGCGCTCAACGATGTACAGAAACTCGGAGACAAGTACACGGTTACAAAGCTTTACATTGAATTGAGCAGCCGTCCTTTGGTGCAAACGGTCCGAAACAGCTTCGCTTGGTGGTTGTCGGCCAGTCGCCTCAACGAGGCGATGAAAATCGCACCCGTGGTCTTTGACCCCATTGAACAGATGCTCGACATCCCCGTCCGGGTGCCCCGAGCACCCGGCTGGCTTCCTGAAGATCCCGTCACCCCGGTAGAGAAAAAGGCATTGGCACTCACGGACCTTCCGTACATCGGGGCGCACGTAGCAAAAGGCTTCGTTCCCGAAAAATGGATACCCCTGACCCACTTCATCTTGCCGGCACCCGAAATACGCGCCCTGATGTTTGAAGCCCTCAAACAAAAAGGGCAAAACACGGGGGTCGACATCCACATCGATGGATTCAACCTCGTCATCCACAATCTCCGACTTTCGTCGGAGGACATCGCCTCGTACGGCATCTCAGACGACTTTCCTGATGGTTTCCTCAAAAAGCTGCGGGGAGAAGAAAAATTGAACACGGGAGGGGCCAAGGTTCTGCTCGAGCCCATTCACCATGACATGCGTGCAGAAAAACTTGGTGAAAAAGACGGGGTCTTCATCAAGAAGTACGAAATCAACTTCAGCGCTTTCATTTCTGACAAAGCGAGACCAGACTCGCGTTACCCCGATCTGGCCGCGCGGGCCTACACCCATCACTTTGCATCCTTCTTCGAGGTGCAAGGAGCGGATCGAGTGACGCAGTTTGTCTTAGGCTTTTCGCCCCAAGACCGGTCGTTTTCCCACCCAGAACTGGTCATCATGCGCGCCGGTGACCTCAAGACACCGGTTTCTAAGCCCATTTTTCGAGTAGTTCCCACCCAAGCGCGCTCGGGATACATCACCGAACTGGCGGTTTCCATCGATGCTTTTGGCGCCCCCCAGCTTCGCGATCTTTGGACCATGGCCGCCATCGCCAACAAGATCAAGGTCGAGCAAGTCGGAGCCACACACCATTTCACCATCGAGGACTTTGATGTCCCCCTTGATCTGGTCCAATTGTTTCCCCATCGGAAAAAACAATCCCCCGATGAAATCATCGAAAGTTGGCACGGAACCAACCTCACACGGGCGAGCGCGGTGAGTGCTTTTGAAGTCCACAAGCTGTATGCCGAGGATCTCGACGAGGTTGTCGGCTTTCATATTCACCGCTTCACCGCCAGCCTCAACGGATTTGTGGAGTCCGAGGACAATTTTGACATCACCAAGATAGTCGCCCAACTCGATGCCATGGGCCGCAAGCTGCCTGAATACAAGCCAACCTTCGGGTATTTTGCGATGGATCCGGGTCGCCCTATGATGTTCCTCAGCCGGCCAGGAGCGCCATCGCTGGCACCCAAAACAAAAAGTGGTCAGAACACCTACGCCCTCCCAAGGCTCGATGATTTCATCGTAGGCTTCGACGAAGATCCGCCGATCGGCGAACCTTTCGCCGAACATCCGCATCTTCTGGTAGATGCCTCTTTTCAAACCGTTTCCAACCAAGACGGCATGACCCTCGGCGTCACCACCGATGACCTCCATCACCACTACAGCGTGTTGGACGTCGCAAACGAAGAAAAAGCCAAACTCAAAGGGCAAAAAGTGCGGCGCCTCTTGGGGGGCAAAGAGGTGACCGACGAGGACCATTACCCAAGAACAGTCGCCGAAGTCCCCATCGCAGATCTGGTCCGTTCGGCATGGGCTCTCGACCAGCTGTCATCCGCATACTCGGGGATCAAGAACGAAATCGCGGCACTGGTTCGGAACGGCTTCGACCTAGGAGACCCTATTTTTGTATACCTCCACCCCTCGGGGCGCTTATTCGTGGAAATCGAAAGCGCGATACGCCTTGCCGCCATGAATCTTTTGGGTGAAACCGAGGCGCCCGTCGCGTTGGTTCGCCAGCCCACCGAACCCAGCGCCCTGGCTGCTTTCAAAACACCAGAATACGCCCCCGGGACCCGGTTCGGTCTTCATCCGCTCCGCATCGATCTCGGCCGCTTGCTGGTTCTCAGAACAACCTTTCGCGTTGATCCCAAGCCCCACACTCAAGCATTCAAGAATGGCTTCACCGCGAAGGGAACCGAGCTCGACCTGTCCAAACATGTCTACGACGGCGACAAAAGCGGCTGGATATCCACGACCAAAAGAATGGCCTGGGTCATCGACACCGTTTCTGATGCCCGAGATACCGGACCCAAAGAACCCAAAGCAAAGAAGTATGGGCCCGGGCGGGTGTACGTGGTCCGCCCCCGAGAAGGCGTCGATTTGGACACAGCCCACGGTTTGAACCTGTTCGAGCATGAAATCGCAGTTGAAGAGCGTATCTCAGGCCAAGACGTCCTCGGCGTGTTCACCCTCAACGAAGACGCCAAAACAGGGGTATTCAAGATCAACAACGCCGCGGAGGAGCCGCTCTCCAAAGCGTACGCCCTGGCGACCGAACTCAAAGATGTGCCCATCCGTACCCTCAACCTACCGGCCGTGCCCACCGTGGATGTCGTTGAACGCGCAGACCAGATCCTCGCGCGCAAAGCTTATGCCAAACCCGTCCTGATCGTCCGCCATGAGGATGGGTCTTCGGTGGTCATCGACGGCATCGTGGATACGCACGCCCTCGAGTACCTCCACGCAACGCCGGTCACGGGAGCGGCCATCATCGACGTGAAGACCTTAACTCCATCCCAAAAGACCACCCTGACCAAAACATACCCTGGCGCCTTGGCCGCCGGTGCCCACGAGCCCCTTGGCCGCTCTGTCCACGGCCAAAGAGTCAACGTGATGTCCCAGTACCCCACGCACGTTACGGAAATGGACATCACCCTCATCGATGTGCAAAAATCCAGCCCTCTCAGCACACCGGAAAACCAGGCGCTCTCACCCTCATTCGATGAAGCCCTGAAGACCCTTCAAGCCGAAGGTTTCGACCTCAACAATCCGATCAAAATATACGACACGCCCGAGGGCTTTTCGGTATGGCCCCTGGACGCTCCCAGGCTTCTCGCCGCCAAGGCGCTCCATCAAACCACCGTCCCGACGCGCTTTGTTCCCCGCCCTGGGGACTGGCCCGGCAGCAACCCCGGCGCCTTTCCGCACCACATCGACCACACCTTGGACGCTAGCCTTGGCCTCACCCGAACGCAGCTGGACCACGCGCGCCGCCTGGCCAATCGCGTCACCTTGATCCCCAGCCGAAAGCAGCCCGAGGCGATCTTTGTCGACGGGTTTCAGGCGGAGGGAACCGAAACCCACCTCATGAAACACCTTTGGACCGGCGGTCAAAACAGCGCCTACGTGACCACCCTCTCCCATGTTTACGCCGCCCTGTTTGGCGACACCTTCTACTTCGTGCGCCCTCAAGACGGCATCGCCCTCGGCGCCATATTCCCTGGACTTGAGCCCTTCAACCCCGAGGTCCTCATTCCCCGCGAAGTGTCCCCTTCCGACATTTGGGGGGTCTTGCCTGGCGGCGGTCGCTTCATCATCCACGAACATGCCACCGACGTTCTTGCCCAAACCTATCGCTTTGCTACCGAAGCCGTTGAAGTCTCGCTCGAAGATGCCCCCACCACCGCGAACCAAACCCGCGTCGACGCCCTCATCAAAGCGCTGCGCGAGGGCAAGACCATCGTCAAACCGATCCTCCAGCTCCGCCTCAAAGGTGGGAAACTGGTTTTCCTCGAGGGTCACGAAGCAGCCCTCGCCCTTCGCACCACCGGCATTTCCTCCATGCCGGGACTCATCATCGATTTCGAGACCCTACAAACCCACGAACAAGACGAACTCCGCCGAGCCTACCCAAACGTTTTCGAACCGTAGAGGGTGAGTATGCCCGCCTTTAGGGCCTATAGTATTCCCCGTTGTATTCGTTGATTTTGTAGTCACTCGGCCCAATGCCGGATAGTGCCTGCAATCTGATTCATGCGAGGCTGTTTGGCATTGGTGCTTTGATTTTTCTTTTTTGGTGCGCCGATAAGACATCCTTAATTGATCCCGCGGGCTGAGTGCTGGCGGTTCTCTCTATATTTCTTCAATAGAAAGATACCTTGTCATGTATTTTCTGACGAACGTGTACTTTAAATTTATTCGATCCCATTTTAAGAACACGCATGACGCGTTCGCGGCACGGATGACGAATTCGTGCCGCGCCGTGAAAAGTGCGTATTCTAAACAGGAACGCACGAGTTCGAAGCCAGGTGCTAGGCAAAGCCGGGCCCGAGGAGCCCGTGGAGCGTACACGGAAGTACGTGAGCCGGCACCGCAGGGTCCAATGCTGCATAGCGCCTGGATCCGGACTGGTGCGTTTCTGTTTAAGGCACAGTACTTCTTAGGGGTGATGCTGTGTGCCACCATGCTCTACGCGTGTGATTCAGGCGTCGACTCTGTGGAGGATATGGGGCACGCGATCCTCGCCGTAGAGACTCGGATGGGCCAGCCCGTGGCTTACAACGCTATCTACAGTGCTTCCCGGGGTACGCTGCCTGAAAGTACGCACCGACTGCAAAAGGGCGAGCAGTTTCGCTTCGGCGCCACTTCTTTTTGGCATCAAGACAAAGCAAGAGGGCCGAATCACGTCGATTTTTTCTTCATGCATACCATTGGGGGTGGCGTATGCGATCAGGATTACGATGACTTTGTGAACTATGAGTTCTTTTTGGCGCCCGGTAAAACAAAAAACTTCGAGCGTATCGGGACACAGGTTGGGGAACAGGCTCCTCGATGGACCAATGGAAGTCGACTTTTTACGGTGAGTGGATGCCTCGATCCCAGAGGTATCTTTGCATACCAGATCACCATACCCGTCTCTGGGGGGGTGCTCGTAGCCTGCGCGACGGGAAGCAAGACCCATTGTGCGGCCTATGAAGTCGATCCTTGGGGAGATCCGAAGGAAGAGCAAGACACAGAAGAGCCACCAGACGCTGAAGAGCCACCAGACGCTGAGGAACCACCAGACGCTGAGGAACCACCAGACGCTGAGGAACCACCAGACGCTGAGGAACCACCAAACACGGAGGAGCCACCGGCAACTGAAGAGCCCCCTGCGACCGAGGAGCCTCCGACCGAGGAGCCCCCGACCACCGAAGTTCCGCCGCCGCCGTTGACCGGGAACTGTCCTGATGGACCGGTGCCGGCTTTTGCGATCGGGACCGCGCAGGGTGACTACAGCCTTGTGAGTTGTTTGGAGATCCGCAACGACACCAACGTGAAAAGAACGAATGAAATCGCATATTCCGCCGTTCCATTCAAGCGGGGGTTACGAGACACCGGTCGACTCCTGGTTGTCGGCCCCAATGAGACCATTGTCCCCGCCCAGTTTGATGTGATCGGGCGATGGAACGCAAACGTGGACAATGAAAACGCGCCCATTCAATGGATCCAAGTGAGCGTGCCCATCGCTCTCCAATCGGGCCAGGTCGCTCGATATGCGCTCCGGGAATATTCGGGTGCTGTAGTCCAGGGCTCTGGGGTCAGCGTGCAGTCGGATGGTAGCGACGTGATAGTGAAAACCGGTGCGGCGACTTTTGTGCTGGATCCGAACGATCCGGTGCTGTTTCAAAAAATCGACGTCCGGGGTACTTCCGGTGCGCTCGCGCCTGTGTATCGCCGAGAGGCTGGCGGTGGGCCTCGCCTGACGCTGGTTGGTGGTCGTACTTTGGATGCCGAATCGCAAGGGACCGTTACGGTCGATTCTGGTGGATTCGAAATCGTAGAGTCCGGGCCAGTCAAGGTCGTTGTGATGCAAAAAGGGCACTTTGTGGGTTCCTCCGTTGAAACGCAATGTCCAACCGGCGAGTATGAGCGCTTCGGCTTTACCACCATTGTGACGTTTTTCAGGGGCCGTGGTGATTTCCAACTTCAGTTCCAGTTTCGGAACGAGTGCGGAGACGCAGGGGGCCGAAGCTATACCGACGAGGCCACAACGGTTGGAGAGGTCAGCTGGTCGTTGCCGCTTAGCCTGTCGGGCGCAACGGCACGGTATGCAGCGATGGGATCCATTGTCACGCCGAGCGCATCACCGAATCAGTTGACGGTAACCCAGGCCAAAGGAGGCGGTTCTCCATGGTTGAGAAGAGCACACGTCAAAGCCGATGGCCGAACGCTTAGCACGGGTGAGGCCTTGGTGCAGCCGGTCATCTCCGTCGGAAATGACGAGCTTTATGCATCGATTCAAATGCCCTGGATGTCCAGACGAGAGCCTCAGGCTCTACGAAAAAGCGGCTCGGCTTTGGAATTGGTGTTCATCAGTGAGCCTCTTATCATCGGAGAGGCTGTCGGAATCTGGAACATGGGTCGGGTGAACCTCCGGCCAGCTCAAAACACGAGCGCCCAGGAGCGCGTACGACGTGAAACCGCATTGGCGTTGGAGCGGGGTTTATTGGTGCGTGTACCTCTTCAAGAACTCAATGAGAGCGGCCTGTTTCCAAGTATGGGCACGGACGCCGCGTCACGACTTAAGAGCGAGTACGTCAGGATCTTGAATACCTTGCATCAAGATACGGTCTCTCCAGGCGGCCAGTGGGATCGGGCCAAGACCTTCGGCACACAGCTTTGGCCGGACACGGTGTTCGATCGTTACGCGGTCGATTTTTCTTCCCCTTACGCAAATCCTGCGAAGATGAATTACTGGGATCCAGCAGGTCTTGAGCTTCGCGAGTTCATGCGCTCTGGGGATCCCAAGTGGGCCTGGGACATGGCGTTGCCGGCCAGTTGGCTCCAGATGTATTCCGCTTATTACAACATAGGCGACCACGATCACGGCATTCTCAACGGCTTTGCGGTCACCTCCGGCGGTACCGGCGAGGGGCAGTGGCACCGGAACGGTGTTGGATCTTCGGACTACGGCTACAACCAAGGCGTGTATTTGGCGTACCTCATTCGCCCATCACCGGCCATGCGAGAGCGTTTTAGGCAAGCGGGAAAGACGACGGTGAATCGCTATCGAATACCTCGGTCTAGAGCGCACGAACGCGAGCGTTATGTGAGCGAGGTTCGGCCCACGCGCCAAGTCCTGCAGCACTTCGAAATGCTCATGAACTGTGCGCAGTTTGTTCCTGGTCCCGATGGCACCGCGTGTCTGAGCAGACTGCGTGATATTCTTGAAGAGCTGGTAGAGGACAACCTGCGTCACGGTGTTCTTTGTGCGGAGGACGCGCCCAATTTATCGAGCTGTAGCCAACCACAGCAGTTCATGATCAACTCCATGCACTACGAGTTCTTTCATCGCTACCTGAGAACCTTTGAAGATACTCGCGGGCGGCTGAAAAGCGGCCTCGCAGACCTCGGTGCACTCTACTACCGTTACGGGCTCAACAAGAACAGCGACGGTCGAGCGATCAGCGTGACCAGTGGTTTTGCGTCGCGGTTGGTGTGCAACTTTGATGCCGAGGGTCGCGTTGACCGGTGTTACGCCGGTACCGATGGGGATAACCGCGGCAGTCTTTGGGCGCCGAATAAGCCCCACACGCTCTCCCTTTTATTCCAGGCACACCAGCTTGATCCTACGCTTCGGCTCTGCGAGATAACAAAGGAAGCCTACAACGAGTCTGAGGTGTATGATTACCTCAACCAGTGGGTTCGTCCTGGATCTGGTTACTGGAAGGGAGCAAGTCAAATGCTTCAAGGCATGGTGTATGCGGTGGGTGCCTACGACACCTGCCAAGATTGACCGTTCGATGTCCCCAAGCCTATGGGATGTCCGCGTTGAGGCTGGTGCTGGAAGAGACTGCAGGTTGGTTCGGTGAACCCGGTGGAACTCATCCATCGAGCATGCTTCGGATCTCGGGCTCGAGTTTTTCTGTTGCGTACTCAATGAACTGAGTCAGACTTGGGGCCGCGGCAGACCCTGCGGGTCCGCGGACGATTTGTGCGGAAAGCGTCCACAGAACGGCCCCGTCCTTCCCGTAAAGAACCAAATCGGCTCGACCCTCGGCTTGAGCGGGCTCCAAGCCGGCTGCCCGCGTTACGAAGTCGCGCACCTCAAAGACAAAAACCGCATCGACTCCGAGCTTTTGGGCAACCGCCTTGATGGCCGCCTGGATCCCAGAAACATTTTGCCCCTCCATGGCTTTGTTGACTTCTCTCGGCAAGACAAGCCTGCGACCGGAAAAGGCTCTCTGCATCGACGAAGTCATCACTTCAGCTGCCGGCTGATACTGAGCGGGCGACAGCTGCGTGGTCCATGAGTACTGACTCATCCAGGTAAAACCGATGTTGGTGACCGAGTGCGTTTGAGCCGCGCCCGCCAGCAAGAGGGGGAGAATCGCCACACCCCTAACTTGGTGCGAGCGGCTATCCTGTGAGCGCCATCGACTGAGACTCAAAGATGAGCATCCTACGATCGCCACGCTCAGTGCACAGGCCCATGCGACCCGTTGCATACCGCTGTTCATAGCAGGCCTCTATAGCAGTCCCGGATTGGGTCCGCAAAACTACCCTTTGCATCCGGTTCTTGAATAGGTTTATCCCTCTTTTGTGTGTGCCGAGTCACATGTTCGACCGGAGTCAGATGGTTGAAAGCGCTGTACGACCGAATCCTGGAGTTTTCGAGGAACGCATCGAGCCCGGGCACCGCGGCCATCTGAAGTTGTATGGAGGAAATCGCTTGCGCGCCGACATCGAACCCTGGCGAGCAAGAGCGGGATAAGCATCACCAGACCCCAAAGGCCAAACGTGGACCTCAAGTTGCCTGATGCACAGCGGCAGCCTGAGCTGTTACCCGACGAGGGGTCTTGAGGTTCTTGTGCGGGGTCCGCTCTTTGGGTCTTCTGGACGTCCGAGATCAATACGTGGGCGGCATAGACACTAAAATGCGCGAGCGATGCCATCAATTCGATCTCGGAACTTTGTCGCTCGATGGCTTCCTTGATGGCGGTTTCGACCATCGCGGGGGTAAGTCCCGAGAGTTCTAGGCTGATGGTGAACTGCTGCGCGGTTCCGTCCACCTGCTCCCAGTTTCCGTGTTCGTTCACTGTGGCGATAAACACCTCCACGGTCAGCGTCACCCTTTGGGTTTCCTCGCTGAGGAGAGGCGCTAGAAGCTCGTCGGCCTCGGCCGCCACGTGTCCAGGCAAAACATCGATGCTGAGCTCAACCGGTGTATTGAAGCGCTGTCGTCCATCCGTGTGTAGGTCTACAACCGTGCTGGCAATGACCTCAACGCCGTTGTTGGTCGCAGCCGAAATCTCGGTTTCATCGAGTTCGGTGATGGTGATGGTAGTTGCGGCAGCCACCGCGCCGGGGGGGAAGTTCACGACGGTGTCCGCACCCGCCGACTGCGCCACCCCGCCGTTCTCGTCTACCGTGGTCACACCGTTTTCGGAGCAACCGATTACGACTGTATGTTTGCATCCAGCGCTCGGATCACAACTGTCCTCTGTACATGAGAGTCCGTCATCACATCCGGCGGTCTCATCCGGACAGCTGACTGAAACGCCGTCGCAGGTTTTCGCGAGCTCACAAAGGCTCTCAGGATGGCGGCACACCGTCCCCGCTCTGGCTCGGGCGTCCTCGGGGCAAGTGTTGCTGTCACCGGTGCACACTTCCGCCACATCGCAGTCGCCGGCGGCGGCCCGGCACTCGGTTCCCGCCGGAACGAATCTGTCGGCTGGGCAACCGTCGGTCAGACCATCACAAGACTCGGCGGTGTCGCAGTCTCCCGCTGCTTCGCGGCAAGTTGTCCCCACGGATTGTTTGTTGTCCTCGGGACAGACGTCGCTCAGCCCGTCACAGCTTTCGGTGGCATCGCATAACCCTACGGCCATGCGGCATACCGTTCCGGACGCAACCTTACGGTCTTGACCGCAATCTGTGCTGGTTCCGTCACAGGTCTCCTGGAGGTCGCAGTCCCCCACCGCAGATCGACACACGGTTCCGACGGTCGCAACCGTATCCATGGGGCAGGTCCCGGAGTTTCCGGTGCAGACGTCCTCCACGTCACAAGCACCGGCCGCAGGGCGACACACTGTCGAGGCCGGGATCAGAACATCCGCCGGGCAGTCATCGCTTAGGCCATCACACACTTCCGGCACATCGCAGCTTCCCGCGGAGCTTCGACAGGTTGTCGTTGATCCAAGCTTTAGATCCGCCGGGCACGTATCGGCCATGCCGTCGCAGGTTTCCGGGGCATCACAATCACCCGCCGAAGCGCGGCAGACCATACCCGAGGGGACTTTGGTATCGGGGGGGCAATCGGCTGAAGCACCACTGCAAACTTCGGCGCTATCGCATCGCCCAGCGGCCGAACGACATGGGGTGCCCACCGAGACGAACGCGTCAGCGGGACAGTCCGCGTTCGCCCCATCACAGAGTTCGGCCATATCGCAGGGGCCTTCTGAAGCTCTACACTCCGTGCTTGAAGCCGCAAATTGATCGGCCGGACATGCGGTCGAAACCCCGTCGCAGACCTCAGCGAGATCGCAGTCCCCCGCGATCTCGCGGCAGGTTTCGCCGAGGGGTTTGATGGCGTCTTCTGGGCACGTGATCTCGTTGGGTGCACAACTTTCAGCTTGGTCGCAGGGGCCGGCGATTGCTCGACAGATTGTCGTCGCGGCGGCAACAGAGTCGACGATTGGGCCGCATTGGCCATCGGTGCTGCCTCCGGCGTTGATACTACACACCTCGCAGTCGTCAACCGCACCGCCTCCACAAGCGGTTTGGCAGCAGACACCATCGACACAGAATCCGGTGTCGCAGTCGTCTGCCGAAGAGCAGCTGTTCCCGATCTCGATGACTTCGTGAACAAGTCCTGCCTGAGGGCTCAAATTGGCGCGAAACCCAGTCACCACCGTCGTATCATCGATCGCCACGTCGGTCGGTGTCCCCCCCGAGGAAGGGGTCAACTGTTTATGCTCCACAAAGCTTGCCCCCGAACGTTTGTAAACGTAGACGGATCCGGAACTCGAAGACTCCGCCACGGTGATCTTATCCCCGTCGATGTCGACGCTCTGTCCAAAGTGACCATTCTCAAGGGGCGTAAACGCATGAAGCTTCTGGACAAAGGACCAGTTCGATCCGTTGTACGCGTAGACGTAGGCCGAACCACTGTCCGAAACTGTGTCGTCGTCGTCCGGTGCCCCCACCACGAGGGTGCCTTCTGAGATTGCGACCGACTCGCCGAATCGATCTTCAGCGGCAGCGTCTGGAGCAACCAGCTTGTCCACCTGGCTCCAGCCCACCGAAACCTCGTTGTTCCCAGCCCCTCCGGGGCCGCCCGGCCCACCAGGCGCCCCGCCGCCTGAGGTCATGATGTTGGCAGCGAAAACGTACACCGCACCGGTATCGAGTGCGCCTGCATTGTGCTGGGGCGCTCCGGTTACAACCGTATAACCCTCGGAGGTGTTTCCATCGACCGAAACGGAAGTGCCGTTTTGATCTGACGCCTCTGTGTCGCCTCCGATCAGCTTCGCACGTGTGGTTGTATTCCAGGTCCCCGAATTGTTGCGGGCGAAAACGAAGGCGGCTCCGCCGTTGTTGGCATCGCTGTGATTGAGGCGACTGGTACAGACGCTCTTTCCCGCACTCAACAAAGCGTTACACTCGTCGCTGGTAAAGCAACATCCACTGATTTGAGTGTTCGTACACGTATTCGCCATGCATTCGGCGGTCGTGGGATCGCCCGCGAAGAGCACATTGCCGGCGGCGTCGCGGAAGAAGTCGTCACCATCGTTGATGGGATTGGCGTGGGACCCGACCACGATGAGATCACCGGCAATCGCCACCGCGTTCCCGAACTCGGCATCTTCGTCCCGCATGTCGAACACCTCCGTGGTGTTCCCGTCGTTGTCGATGTCCTCGGAATCCGCATAACAATCCGGGCCGAGAACATAGTCCTCGGTGGTGGAAAAAGCGCCACCGCTGCCCACATAGACGTAGACTGCGCCACCATCGTTCTTGCCGGTCCGGCACCCTGTCCCCTTGGTCTTGGGACTGTCCGCAAATTGGGCCCCAACCACCACCGTTTGTCCTTCTATCGCCACGCTGGTCCCTAAACTATCCAAGAAGGCCGCCGTACTCGAATAGAGTTCTTGGATCGCAGCCGGATCGGTTTGCCAAACGCCGGACAATCTCGACACCAAAAACGCCTTTCCGGCCGCGAGGTCTGAGCCACCTCCTGGATTGGGCGCCGTTGCGAATTCTGCTCCGAGCACCAAAAGGTCGCCATCCACGGCAGCCGAAACGAAACTGTGTGCGGCCGAAACGTTCAGCGAGTCTTCGGTGCTGCTGACAAGGGCCTTCTCTGTCGTGGCCACCGGTGCGTCAGCCACGTCTATTTCTTGTTCACAACCCACCGCGAGGGTAAGAACCCAAGGGGTCAACATCAGCAGGGAAACTCGTTCCATTGTCGCCTAGTGAGCCCGGTGTAAACCTCCGCGTCAATCTGCGCACCTCGCCTACATGTCTTACTCCAGGGACCGACGATTCGAGGTCGGATCCCATCCCTTGAACGCCAAATCGGGGCAACACGGAGAACATCGGCAGGTTCGATTTTCTGCAGGAGGACGTTTCGAATCTATGATCCTCCAAGCCCGTGCTTCTTGAGAAGACGCTTGAAATGGTTGCGCTCCATACCTGCCGAGCGCGCCGCAAGGCTAATGTTTCCCTGAGCGCGCTCCAGTTGATCTAGCAAATAGTCTCGCTCGAAAGCATCCACAACCCTCTTTTTTGCCTCTCGGAAAGACGACTGTCTGCTATCCGATTTTTGCCCCACAGCCCCGGCGCCCGTCGTACTCGCGAGCGTTTCAGGAAGCGACCCCAAGGTCATGGTTTGCGCTATCACGTTTCGAAGTTCCCGTACGTTTCCAGGCCAATCATACGCGCCACTCAGCGTTTCGATGGTCCTGGAAGACAACCGAAAGCCGGCATCACCGAGGTCTTTCACAATATGCTCGGCGAGGGCTGGTACATCCTCGGGCCTCAACCGGAGCGGCGGAACAGACACCTGCACGACACCAAGCCTAAAGAACAAATCCCTCCGAAAATTGCCTTGCTCCACTTCGGCACAAAGATCACGGTGAGTGGCCGCAACGATCCGAGCCTGGACCGGCAGCTGCTGTTCTCCGCCAACCCGCCGCAGGGTCCGATTTTCGAGAACACGCAGAAGTTTGGGCTGTAGTTCGAGTGGAAGCTCCCCCAGTTCGTCGAGAAAAACGGTGCCTCCTTGAGCCCGCTCAAACACGCCTCGATGAAGACGTTCCGCACCGGTAAAGGCGCCCCTCTCGTGCCCAAAAAGCTCACTCTCGGACAAACCGGCAGCCATACTGGCGCAATCGCAGACCTCAAACGGCAGACCGGCCCGACGAGAGTGGCCGTGGATCTCACGCGCGACCAACTCCTTACCGACGCCAGTCTCTCCCAAAATGAGAACCGGATACTCAACGGCCTCGATCTTCTCCAGAAGCTGGTAGAGTTTTCTCATCGCCATGGAGGCACCGATAAGCGCCCCATAGTGGCTGCGGGCAGGAAGGGACTGCGCATCCTTTGAATGGCAATCAAAAACAATTCTCGTCGACGCGCCCAGCTCCACAATAGCACCCAGGGGGATGGTGGCCTCGAGAACGCGCGTTCCTAGGTAAAACGTACCGTTCTTGCTGCCTAGGTCTTTGATAAGAAGCCCCTCGGGGACCAACTCGACCGATAGATGTTGTCTCGAAACGGTCGTATCCTGGAGCCTGAGATCACAGGTCTCACCGGTTCCCACAAGGACCGTACCCCGTCGGCCCTGACCCGGTGTCCGTGAGCGAGCCTCGCCTAACGAAACCGCTCGACCGCGGTCTGGTCCGTCGATAACCCGAAGCGCAGCCTGACCGGACAGACCACTCGCCTCCTTGTCTTGGGGGGCAATGGTTACGGTCACTGGATCCTTCTTCGCCATCCAACCCTCCTTGCTGTTTACGGAATGCGGTAGCGAATCTCAAGACGGGGCGCCACGCCGTCTTCGCCGGCCTCGCTCGCATAGAAATCAACACCATTTGTGCCCTGAACGCTCAACAAGAACCCACCCTGGTTGCTATCCGGCTGCCGTACCCAACCAGACACGGTGCGGGTCACATCGGCGCTGTAGCTTGTAGAAACCACAAGGGGCCCGGGAATCGATGCAATCTGAGCCGAGCGACACACGCCTGTGCATCCCGGTTGAGACCAGGCATCAAGAGCCGTTTTTTGCCGCCAAGATGCCGATTCATCCCAGCGTTCGGTCGCTTCATACAGTGCAACGGAGCCTGAGCTGTCGCAGTCACCGGCGACGCCGCAGGTCGCCACCGAAAACGCGGCCCCGAGGACAACCGCATCCGACGGCAACATCGACAAGTCAAAGTGCACCAAACTGACCTTGAAGGGATCGGAGTCCACCGAGAGCCTCGAAGCCGCTGAGAACATCTGATCGGGCTCGTCTTCTCGAATCAAGGTGTCTTGGGTCCGGCCCCGAAAAAGATCACTTGGGTTTTCGCCGACAACAAGGCGCTGCTCGGTCGGCTCACCCCCATCTGAACCAACGAACACACATTGATCGTCACGGAAACGACAACCCATATTCTCGCACACCGCTTGGTAGTGATGGACCGCAGAAAAGCAAGCACAACTGTCTGCGCGACCGAGAAACGCCACCCCCCTCGCCAAAAGTTCGCCTTGGTCCCAGACCCCCAGTTCCAGGGCTACGGCGCCCGCGGGAGCCGGACCCGCAACAAATGCACCATCCTTCGCTTCGGAAACCGCGGCGTTCGTCCCCAGGGGCATAGAGTCCTGGTCCAAGAACCGCGCTTGCAAGCCTTGCTTGTCCACCCTTGTTTTCAAAGCGGCCACCTCGCCTCTCGGGCAGATGTGGATGGTGGCGGGCGAAGCCTCGGAGCCACACGCCCACAAGGCAAAACAAGACACCATGAAAGCGCGACGAGCGCCTTGGGAAGCGACCCCGGACGCCTCAGCGCGAAAACCATCGTTCGGCTCCCTTGCATCGCATCCGAACGAACCACCTTGGCTGGCGTGAGCAGAGGGGAACGGGTGGGCCGAATTCACATCGGCCCGGGCCGCGTAAGGCCGAATGGGCAGTGACCGAAACGGCGCCCGTCGACAGCCGACGCGGGTGCAAAAAAGGTGAGCCGTGGGACTAAAAGTGCGTGCGCACATGATACCCCTGCTCGGGATCTTCCTTGTTGCGGAACAGGAAAATCCCACCGACGGTGAGACCCGCGACCGCAAGCGCCGCAATCACCCAGATCATCGGACCACTGATGACAGGCTTTTTGTTCTCTTCCTTCGTCGGCCCGTGGGTTAAAGCCTCCAGACCCGATGCCCCCGCGTGAGCCAAACCGCCAACTTGGGCGAGGTCGGTCGCTTCTGACACCTTTGCTTCTGGTGCGCTGTCCCGCCGCTGCTCAGCAACCGCAGCCTGGTAGGCCTGATGAATGAGCGGCGACTCCGATGCCAAAACCTTGTACCCGGGCGCCAGCGCCAGCAACTCAACAAAAACTTTCTGGGCGCTGATTGGCTCTTTGAGGACGGCGTGAGCTCTCGCAAGATAGGCCAAGGTGAGGATTCGGTCCTCTCGAGACAGATTCGGATCGATCAGTGCCCGTTCCAAAAAATAGCGGGCTCGCTCATATTCAAGCTGCTCGTATTTTTGGATGCCCTCTTTTGAGTCTCCACCCGACGGCCGTGCCAGCAACGAGACACAGAAATATCCATTCATCCAGAATTTTCGCTCGGTCGACGGCGAGCATCCCAAAAAACGCTCGCTGGAGGACAAACCCAGTGGCTCGCCGTGGAGCGCTAGCGTCAGCGTGATCACTGAAAGCAGAATATTCAACATCACAGCGAGTACCCAAGTAAATAGACGCAACAGGGTCAAAGCGCCACCTTAATCCAGTCCTTGAGCGCTTTCATCAGTGTCGGTGTGCGCCCTCGACCGAGAAAAACCCACACGAGGCGACCAACCGGCAAAGGTACGCAACTTCTCCCGAGCTTCGCCAGCGTTGCCCAGCCTCCGCCAGCTGCGATGCGGTACCATGACACGGGGTGCTTGAAAGATTCGGGAAATTTGAGCTCCAGCAGCGCCTCGGCTCCGGCGGGATGGCCGAAGTGTTTTTAGCTCGAGAAGTCGGGCCTCAAGGCGTTCTGCGCATTGTCGTCATCAAACGAATTCTGCCTACCCTGGTCGTCGATGACGAAGTGGCGTCCCTCTTCAAAGACGAAGCGAGACTCGGCATGCTCCTCGTCCACCCCAATATTGCCCGTATCTACGAATATGGAGAGATCGACGGTCAGCACTACATATCCTTGGAGTGGTTGGTGGGCTGGAGTCTTCGAGATATCCAAAAAGAGCTGTCGCGGCAAGCGATTGAGCTGCCTCTAGAAATCGCAGTTGGGCTCGTGAGGGACGCTTGCCGCGGATTGGATTTTGCCCACAATGTTCGGTCAGACGAGGGAGAACAGCTCAACACCGTCCACCGCGACATCAGTCCTGACAACCTGTTCGTAACCGTCGAGGGTGCCCTCAAGGTGATCGACTTTGGCATTGCAAAAAGCGCCACCCAAAACCACGAGACCATCGACGGAACCGTTCGCTGCAAACCGAGTTATGCATCCCCGGAGCTTCTCAGCGGCCACGACGTCGACCGACGAAGCGACCTCTTTTCGGTCGGCGTGGTACTGCACGAATTCCTGTCCGCGAAGCGCCTCTTCCCGCAAGCCAGTCTTAGCAGCCGTCTTTGTGACAAGGAGCTATACAGCGTTGCCCCCCCCTTCCGTACCCGAGCTATCCCAGAGCAGTTGGCTTCGTTGACGGTGCAGACCCTGCAGTGGCGCCCTGGCCTCCGCCCTCAAAGTGCCCACATCCTGGAGCAAGAACTTTCTCTCGCACTCCGTGACATCGAAACATCCGTCAATCGCCGTTACGAGCCGAAAGCCACTGCACAATATCTCGAACGGCTCTTCAACCAGGATGTGCCCGAGTCCTATCAGACCGCACCGCGCGTGGCCCACGGATTTGTCGAACAAGGCACACTGACCGCCCACAAACCGCTCCGTGATGAGAATGGCATCGATAACGCCCCCACTAAAACACTTCGCAGCCCCGTAGAACCAGCGAAAAAACGCCAAAGATCCACTCGTTTAGCTCTGATGGTGATGGCCGCTTTCCTCGGAATGTTTGGCCTTATGATCACCCTGACCACACCCAGGCGAGCGAAACCAGCCGATACCCAAGGCGACGAGCGAGCCTCCGGCTCCCGCGAACCCACAGCGGCACCATTTTCTCAAGCCCCCCCTCGAGCGAAAGAGCCTACCCCTCCGCCCGAGCCTAAAAACAAGACCACTTCACAAAGGCACCCCAAGCCAGGCGGAAGAGTCTCGGTGAGGCCAAAAGTGAGAAAAAGAAGGGTCCCCAAACGAAAAAGACGCACCAAAAGTTCCACCCACAACGCCCCCGGATACGGCCAAGTCACCCTTGAAACCATTCCGTGGGCAACGGTCCACCATCGCGGCACCAACCTCGGCCCCACCCCCTTGGTCAAAGCGTCGCTACCCGTCGGCCGCGTACGTCTTGTCCTTCGAAACCAAGAATTTGGCATCGAAAAATCGGTGGTCCTCGACGTCCCTAAGCAGGGTGTGCTTCGCAAAAAACTGCGGCTTAAGCCCTAATCATTCCCTGGGCTCCTGGATAGACGTGGGTCTCAAACGACCCAGGGGACGCCAGGCCGGGTCCCTGAAGACCCAGACGCAGGCCTAGTTTCACCTGACCGATGGAGGGTCCGAGAAAGGCATAGTGTTTGCTAGGTCGTGTCGTGGGAGGTTCAATGCAGATAATTCTTAGAGATCGGGTGGGCTACTCGCCGGCCGGCATAGCGGTCGACAACAACCATAAGGCTATGAGGAACAACGGGGTACGAAACCTGTTTGTGCCAGTCTGGGGGGTAGCGCTCCTGGCGATGGCATGTGGCTCCGGAGGCGGTGAGGGGCGAGAGGCTCAGGTCGCACTTGTTTCCGGTATCACTCCGGTGGCTGACGCCTACGTCAGCGCAAACAAACCCGACCAGAATACCGGACAACTAAGCTACCTGAGAATTGATGAAAGTCCGGTTCAAGTGGCCCATCTTCGCTTTGAGCCCATCGATCAAACCTTTTCTCGGGCACGCCTTTTTCTGTTCGCCGAATCAGGCAGCCGTCAAAGTATCGAGGTATACCGTACGGATGGGCCATGGACGGAAAACAGCATCACGTTCGAAAACAAGCCTTCCACAGTGCAGCATCTGGTCGCGCACACCGAGGGGGTGTCAACCGATAGCTGGATTGAGTTTGACGTGAGCGAGATGGTCCGAGGCGCAAGCGTCGTCGATTTCGCCGTCAAGACGACGGGACCCACATCGATTCGCATTGCGAGTAGAGAATCTGATTCCCACGCCCCGAGATTGGCCCTCGAAGGAACCGATGATACACAGACATCGTTCACCGCGATTCCCGCGCACAGCGACGGATATGTGAAGGAGACGAGACCGGACCGAAACTACGCAAGTCGGTCGTACCTCCTCGTCGATGCCTCGAGCAGGAAGGATGCTTTTTTGCGATTCGAATCCCCGCGCCTGGCGACTGCGCAATCGGCGTACATCCGTCTGACTGTCGAGGAAGACTCTCCGGGGCCCCTGCACGTGCACCAAGTAAGCGGTGAACCCATTGACGAGGCTACGCTGACCTTTCAGAACGCTCCAACGCTCATCCATCCCCCGGCGATTGAAGAGAGTGCACTCTCTTCAAAAACCGAGGTCTACATCGATGTAACTTTACTGCTCAATGGCACCCATGCGCTCGAACTCGGCCTCACGACCCCGAGCAGCAGCGCATTTCGATTTGCCAGCCGCGAGTCCGGACCTCACGGCCCCGTACTCGAAATCACCGAGGGGGCTCCATCCATGCCGCCCCCAGAGCCAAGCGATGACCCGGTACCGGGAGACAACCCAGGGCCAGGAGAAGACTATCAGCCCAGCTTTCCGATTCGGGCAGCGTTTTATTACCCATGGTTTCCAGAACTTTTCACCGGTTTGGGGACCAAGTACACACCCAGTCTCGGGGTCTACGATTCGGGCGACCCTGTGGCCCTCGAGGCCCATATTCAGGCCATGGTTCATGGGAAAGTCGATGCCGCGATCAGCTCTTGGTGGGGTGTGAAAGAAAAATCCGAAGACACCCGGCTCCCGGCACTTCTCGATACCGCGCAAAGAGTCGCGCCCCAATTTCGAGTTTCCCTATACTACGAAATCGAAGGCACCCACGATCCCGATCCGGGTCCCGACCTTGACTACATCCTGGAGCACTACGCCCACCATCCATCGTTTCTCCGCGTACAGACACGTCCGGTCATCTTCGTTTACAACGCTGATGATACCCAATGTGAGGTGGTCGAGCGCTGGATGAAGGCAAACGCATCGCGCAACTTCTATGTAGTCATGAAAGTGTTCCCGGGGTGGGAAAATTGTGAAACCCAGCCCGATGGATGGCACCAATATGGCCCTGCGCTCGCTTACCACGAACACCGCCCCGAGGATCCTTCTGTCACTGGGTCGGTCAACATCGCGCCTGGCTTTTGGCACCAACTGGATGCCGATGAACCCGGTGGCGATCGACCCTATTTGCTGCGTGATCTAGACCGGTTTAAGAAAAATATTCGAGACATGGTCGTCTCGGGCGCAGAATGGCACCTCATAACTTCTTTCAATGAGTGGGGTGAGGGTACGTCGGTAGAAAGCGCGCTGGAGTGGTCGAGTGCCTCTGGCCATGGTGCCTATATCGATGCGCTTCATCAAAACGGAGGCGAAACACCAGACAGCCCGGTATGCGGGAACGCACTATGTGAACCCCCCGAAGACTGTACCGGCTGCGCAACCGACTGCGGTAGCTGCCCGGGAGCCTGTGGTGATGGCCTTTGCCAGACCGATGAGGACTGCGCCACCTGCAGTCAGGACTGCGGCTCTTGCCCAGAAGAGCCGGATCCCAAAAGCATCACCTTTGGCGCAGCCGGTGACTTCGGCGGCAAAGACGACCGAGCAGGGACGGTGATGACCGATATCAAAAACCGTTCTCTTCATTCCTTCTTTCTTCTCGGGGACGTTTCGTACAGTGAAATCGTACCCGAGAAAGCTTGGTGCGACTGGGTTCATACCTACCTCGCTGAAGACTACCCTCTTCAGCTCATTGCCGGGAACCACGAAGAGGATAGCCGCGTAGACGGGCACATTATGGCCTTCGCCGACTGCATGCCAGACCGGCTCGGAAGCGATTTGGGGCCTGGCGGGTATACGGTCAACTTTGCCTCAGACCTTGGTCCCGTGACTTTCATTGGCACGGCGCCAGATCTGGTTGTCGATGGCGTAGACTACAAGTACCGAAGCGGAAGCAAAGAACAGGCATGGCTTATCAGTGCGATAAGAAGCGCCCAAGCAGAAGGCGATTGGGTCATCGTTGGCATGCACAAGAACTGCATCACAATGGGCAATAAGTCGTGTGAGATCGGCGAATCTTTCGCACAGCTCCTGGTAGACGAACACGTCGACCTCGTGCTCCAAGGACACGACCACGACTACCAGCGCTCCCACGCGCTCACCAAGGTTGTGGAAAATGGCGTCGGCACCATCTCCGACAGCGGAGACGATGCGATCTACAGGAAACACGCTGGCACGGTCTTTGTAATCGTCGGAACCGCAGGCCGAAGCATGACCAAGTGTGATCATTCAGATTCGGAGGCAGGCAACTTTTCTCACCACTGGTGTGGCGAAGAAGCCTCCGACACCAAAGGCTATCTGCTCATGCATGCAAGCGAAGCCGAACTCAGCGTCGAATTCATCACCACCCAAGGTACACCCTTTACCGACCGCTTTGTCCTAAGGTAACGCCAAAAGAAGCGAACCGAGGGATCAGTGGATGAACATCCCGGGCGCGGGTGCAGGGGAGACGAAGGTGCTTTGCGCATGGCCGCTTTCACAGCAGATCGCTCGAGATCATCGCCGGTGGCAACGCACCATGAGAAGCTGAGCGCCACTCTTCTTGGCATGAGGTATCGATTGGCTGCGGTGGGAGTCAAAGATGGAGAAAATATCGGTCATCCAACTGAAGACACCCCTTAGTACGGTTCCGGTTGGTTGAGTTTTTGCCCAAACTCGCTGCGAGTGGTTTCGTCCAAAAGAAGTTCATTGGGAACCAGGCCATCCCAGAGTATCTCCGTGGGCAACGACACCGAAAACGACACGACGTCATCGGGCCCCGCTATGAGAGAAATGGAGGGGATGTCTTCCTTGGGGACTTCCTTGGGGACATCGAAGTACCCTGAAGCCTGGAGCCCATAGTCGGTCGCCCCCAAACCCATCGCGGTGAGTGCCGCCGCAAAAAGAATCCTGTTCAAGCCCGAACGGCCGATGGGCCTTAGCTTATTGCGGGCTGCGACAAGCCCAACAATGAAAGGGAGAGCACTGTATGCCACTTTGACAAAAGTGGGGCGATCGAGCTGCCAAATGAACACGTTGTACACGGCGAGAAACACAACACGCACTGCTGGCATCACCGAGTTAAGGATCCCTCCAGCGCCTTGCTCAAACTCGGGAAACTTTTGGGTCATGGGGGAGTCTGCAAAGTCCCAGAGACTGAGCGCGGACAATTGAAGAAGTTTTTGGGCGAGGAGGCCCTGGTCCAGGGCTGGTGCAGCGCATGCCGAAGCACCTGGGTCACAGGGGCGAAGACGTCCGCTGAAGGTGATCTGACCATCGCTCTCGGCGTAGGTATCGACCTCAAGCTGAGCGTCCTCAACGTCCAGCCATGGGAGCGAAAAGTCGAATCGCGTGTGGTAAGGCATCTGATCGGGATCAAATCCGGGGAGCAAATCTGCGGACACACAGGCCGTCCAGCCTTCGATGACACCGGCCGAACCGGTGGCTTCGTCGCAGGCCGGTTCGATTTCGAAAACGGGAGAAATCCCCATGGAGAGCTTGACCGGCAACGGCTCCGGCGTACTTGACTCTTCAGCCTGGTTGAGTTTTTGCACGAACGCGGCGCGAGTGGTTTCGTCAAGAAGGGGTTCATTGGGGACGTGGTCAGGCCACCGAATCTCCCTGGCGAACGACACCGAAAACGACACAACGTCATCAGGTCCTGACCGAAGCGAGATGGAAGGGATGTCCTCCTCGGGGACATCGAAGTACCCTGCGAGATCAAGTCCAAAATCTGCAACGTTGACGCCGACCACAGTGAACAGCGCAGCACCAAGAATCGCATCCACCCCAGGACGACCGAAAGGACGCAGCTTGTTACGGGCCATGAGCACCCCTACAATCCAGGGAAAAGTGCTGTATACGGCCTTCGTAAATGTGCTTCGGTTGGGATTAATCCAGACCCAAGCGTTGTAGACAACCTGAACCAGGACAAGCATTGACGGCAGTACCAAACGGGAATTCCCGGTGATGCCTTGCTCAAGCTCCGGGAACTTTTGGGTCATGGGCGAATCGGCAAAGTCCCAGAGACTGAGGGCCGACAATTGAAGGAGTTTTTGGGCAAGGAGCCCCTGGTCTAAGGCTGGCGCGTCGCATGCCGTAACGCTTGGGTCGCACGGGCGAACACGTCCGCTGAAAGTGATCCGGCCATCGCTGTCGGTGTAGGTATCGAGCTCAAGCTGAGCCCCCCCAATGCTCAGCCATGGGAGTAAAAGGTCAAATTGCGTGCGGTAGGGCATCCGATCGGGATCAAATCCGGGGAGCAGATCTGCGGACACACATTCTGTCCAGCCTTCGATAAGGCCGGCGGAACCGGGGGCTTCGTCGCAGGCGGGATCGATTTCGAAGACGGGAGAAAGTCCCATGGAGAGTTTGACCGGGAACGGCTCCGGCGTACTTGGCTCTTCGAGCAGCTTCGGCTCCGGCATCAGCGCCGGCTCGGCACCCGACCCAACATCGATTGCGCGGGTGGTCAGGAGGTACTGCATCGCGTCAACGAACTCGTCGTCGGTGATGGATGCTTCCGTCCAGAAGTCGAGGAGGGTGTGGGTCCAGTCCGGGGTCGCAAAGGGGGCATCAGGCACTGCCGATTCAGCCGGCGTGCTGAGCACACCTTCCGAGATCAAAGTACGAAGAACGCCCGTCAGGACGGAATCATCGACGGAACCTACGGTTCGTGTATCTTTTATCGCCTGAACCGAAGCTGGAATGCGCGTTGAAAGCCCGCCAGAGGATGAGGGCCAAGGCGCCGGCGAATCGGTCATAGCAAATGCCGCGTTCGTGGGTTGCGAAATGCCCACGGACGAGGCGATTTTGGCTTCGAGGTGGTCCAGAAAATTCTTGGGGATGGAGGCAGAAAGCGAAACACCCGTTTCGCCAACCCGCCTCACCTCGAATTCCGGATGGTCCTCCTCCGGAACCTCAGCCATAAGACCGGAGAACACCAGATTCACCATTGAACCTCCAAGGGTCGAAAGAAACGCAATGGCCAACGCATTGGTCAGCCTGGGAAGAGCACGGGGACGAAGCGCCTTATAGGCAATCGCTCCTACAACCCACGGGACAGCGATCATCGCGATCTTGCCCTCGAGGGACCCGTAGCGACCCACCAAGATCAGCGCGTCTTGGATAACGATTGAGCCCAAAAGGATCGCGTTGGTCATAACAAAACGGCCAGAAGCACCCTGCTGGTCTATCAGACCTTGCTGAGCCATCCCAGAGTTGACGACGCCTTGGACCGTGTCGAGGGCGAGCCAGGAGAGAAGGTTTTGGGCCATCGCGAAGCGATCCACCTCGGGGGCGTCACAAGCTACCTCCTTAGAAGCGCAAGCGAGAATCTCGGCGGTGAACGCGATGCGCTCATCCGCCTCGACAAAGGTTTGAACTTCGAGCTGGACCGACGAGGCCGAAAAGCCGGGTACCGACAAATCGAGCTGGCCCTGATAGGGGAGGTCGGTCAGATCGAGGCCGGGAATCACGCTGGCGGCGACGCAGGTGTCCCCTTCCCACACGGTCTCGGCACCGTAGGCTTCAGAAAGGCAGCGGCCACCGGCCTCTAAAATCGTGACGCCATCCGCAAGAAGCTGAAACGGAGCGCCCCCTGTGGACTTGGGGGCCTCGACCAAAGAAAGCTCGGTGTCTGTAAAAGGATTGCCAGGGCTCGCGACCGCAAGCGCGCCCACGGGCCCTAAGAGACCCTGGTGGACATCCAAGATCTCGATGGGCTCCTTCAGAACCTCGACGCGGTAGGTCGCACTGTCCGCCGGCAAGAACGTCCACCGAGGCATCCAGGATTCGATGGCATCTTGCGAAAGGCCAAGCCCTTCAGCCAGCTCGGCAAATTCCGCTTGGCGAACTTTTCCACTGGCCATCATGCGGTGAAGCTCGTCGGCGGTGAACCCGGCCAGAGCCGCCGCCGCAGGGAGATCTCCTTTGGCCTCTTGGTTCAAAAAATGGCGGAGAAGACGTACATTTTCTTGTATTTCGGCTCGGCCAACACCGGGCTCCACTGGCGGGCCTGCAAGGGCATCGAGCGCACGCTTGGGCGCCGCGCCCCCGGGGATGGGGATGGAGCGACCGAGAAGCGTGGGCTGGAGTGTAGACACGCCCTCGTCCAAGGTCTGGTACTCGGTGTGGATTCGGCTCACGTGGTCCCAAGAACGATCGTTGGCCAACGACACAAAGTCGATGCCGGCACGTTCGAAGAAGACCGTTTGACCGGAGGACGAGGCGTCTAGAACCGCGTTTTCAAGGATTTCGGTCAGGCGGGTCCGAAGCGCCTGGGACACGTCTTCGGCCTTCACTTCAGGCGAAAAGCTGAGGAGGGGCAACATACGCCCATATTGCGCCAGAACCTCGGTGCTTCGCTTCTTGAGCACGTGGGTGCGGACCGGTCCGGTCAGTTGACCCCAAAACAGGGAACCGGCCAAAAAATTGGGATCGTCGCGATCGTAGACCCCTTCCTCTTTACCCACGGCGTGCAGTGCGCGCGAAAACGCAGTCATGTCCAGGGCATCGTGCGGGTGGTCGAGCACGGAGGCCAAATCCGGGGTGGATAGGCCCCCGATTCTCTGCTTGAGGAGGCGAACAAATTGGGCGCTGGTGTCTTCACAAGACAGTCCAAGGGCCACCTGAATCGGGTGGGTTGCGGGCGGTATCGCCGAGATACCAGGGTAGCCCAGGTCGCAAAGATTTTTGAGCCGGTCCACAGTGGCGAACAGGGTCGGCTCGAACAGCGCCTCATACTCGGCGGCCCACACCGTCGTTCGGCTTCGGTCCTCGACCGCGCCAACGGCAAACTCAACCATCGTGAGTCGACGCAGCAAGACGTCAAAAACGTAAGGCTTGTATTCTGAGGCCAGCAATGAAAACAGCGCATCAAAGTAGCGATCTTGAAGACGCGCATGCATGATCGGCTCGTAGTCACGCAGGTAGGTAGGGGACGAAAACGCGAGCGACTGAAGGGCAAAGCTGTTCTGACCCAAAAGAGAACCGGTGGTCACGCCCAAGAATCCATTTGGATCTTCGGCCAAAAGCAGCCCGGCGAAGTCGCGGGTGCTCCCCGCCATTTCTGCGATATGCCCGAAATCGTTGAGAGCCAGCTCCTCTAGTCGAGGGTCCAACACCGATGCGGCGCGTTTGGCCAAAAGGGCCCCGGCCAACGAACCGGCAACGTTGGGCAGGCGCACCGCCGTTTTTCCGTTTGCGAACGGCGAAACACCCTGATTCGGCGCAAGCGGAGCAGGGGGTGGACTTGAGGAATCGCCATCTTCAGCCAAAGAGACGGACTGAAGCGGGCCCCCCGCCGCAACAATCGAAATCACGCGGTCCCAAGCGGCCCTCCCGCCGACCGGGTCGCCCTGGGCGAAGCTGTAAAGGGTGTAAAGAACGTGGACATCGAGGCGGTCGCCCCAGCCTCCGGGGGGCGCATGGACGCCCACAAACGGGTTCAGTCGACCATCATCCTGAAAGTCAACGGCCAGCGCCTCTTGTAGACCTTGCCGCACCGCAGTCAGGCGCGAGACCCACGCCGGGTCTTTGGTCTCTCTATCACGCGCGACAGCCAGAGCCATGTCGATGGCAAAAAACGCATAGACCTGGTCGCTGAGACTGCCCATCTCGAACACCGGTTGCATCCCGTCCGCATCGAGAGGCCCGGGCGCCCTCACGGCCACCGGATCTGCCAAGACCCGGGCCAAGGCCTGAGGGTCTCCGCTTCCGCTGAAAAGCCAGTTTTGGCCTTCTTTTTGATACCGATCGAGAAGGGTACTCAGGACATCTTGAAGCACATCCCAAGCCCAAATCCGCCTCGCATTGGGGCGCGCATCCGGATGGCCGCCGCGGGGTTCTTTCAGGTAGGCTCCTAGCGCATACAGCGCCAACATCTGGGCACCGGTTTGATAGTAGGCGCTGAGCGCGCGCGCGCGCCCTGAATCCACCACGTAGGGAAACTCGGTGCGGCGCACGCCGTCTTCCTCAGAAACCTGGGCGGTCGCCAAAAGGCCCTCGACCCACGCCGCGGCCATTTCGGAGTCCCGCCGACTCAGCGCAGCCAAAATGGCCAGCGCCTGGTCCTCCAAAAATGTGATGGACTGCTCGTTCCTGAGGTCGGCTGGGCCACAGCAGAGGGTGCCACGGCCATCACCGTCCGCCGGACAGACCGCTTCCACGGGCCATAGGGCCTCGGTACGACAGCCGTCTTCGGCGCCTGACAGAGCAAGGCAACTTCCGCCCATGGCTTCACATGACCCTACACGCTCGCTTCCAACCGACCTCTTCTCAGACACCAAGAGCCGAGACGAAAGATGAGTACGAAGCGACACTTGGGCCACCGTCGCGCTTTGGGGATCATACCCGGTCAAAAGCGCATGGGTGGGACTGGGGGCGCCTATGGCCGGATCCTGGTGAAAATACCAAGCCCCGCGCGAGCCCTCGAGCGTAGCCACATAGGTCCGACTGTCCTCGATGGAGCCCCACTCGCCCGATCGCCAATCGTAGAGTTTGTCCTTGACGATGGGCAAAGCCGAACCAGTCACCGCGATCATGCGGTCTTGTCCGTGCGGTCCGTGGCCGCCCCGTTCGAACAAGCGCATCACCAACGTATCCTGGTTGGGGGTGCCGAGGCCAAACACGTAAAACGCATCTTTGGACCACCCAAAAGTGCCATCTTCATCGACCGAAGCGGCCGCAAGCAGGTGCTCTTTTTGATCCAAGCCGTTCACGTGGCTGAGAAGCACATAGTATTCGCTCGATGGCCCGCTGATAAACTGGTCGTCGATGCGGCCGGTGACCGACAGGTTTTCGTACGCAACCGGGCTGAGTGCACTGATAGGCGGTTCGGAAAAAGCCACCTCGGCACGAACGCTGGTCCAATTGACCGGTGCGTAGTCAAACTGGCCGTCACCCAGTCTCGCGTCGACCCCCTGCAACCGATCGGGGTTGTGCACGATGCCGGTTTTGGCGTCGGTGCCGTCGACCAGCTGGCGAAGACGAACAACCTGCTTGGTCTCTTCTTGACCCAGAAAAGCCGTACCCTGATGCAAGGCCGGCACATCCGTTCTCGATCGCCGGACCACCAAGCTTCGATTGTTTGCGCCTTGGTATTCGTTTTGCCGCAAGCGGTACCATGCTTCGTGGGTGAAAGCACCTGCGGCCGCCAACGGATACGCGGCCGGCCGCGAAGCCCTAAGCGCCCGAACCGCCCGAACCCGGTTCCCTGAGCGAGGCGCGTTTGCGGGTGAATCACCATCCCTCTGCCAAAGCGCGGCGGTCGAACTCTGTAGTCGCCTCGCCGCCCACTGGCCGACCCGTGCAAGAGATTCGGCGCGGGCGTAGTGCTTCAAGGGGCGATCGAGATCCTGTTGACGCGCCTCGTAGTAGTCGTACACATCGATGAACCAAATCGCCGCCGTCGCCGAAGGAAGTTCGGTCATCACGTCTTGAATACGAATGGACGAATACGGCACCCCATTGTCCGCCAAGAACCGCTGCATCGAAGCCCAAAGTTGAGTGGCTTCTTGCTCGAACCGGATGGTATCTTCAGGAAAGGCGTCTTTGAGGGCGTCCACAAAAGTCACCAAGCCCAGGATCAAACCGGCGGTTGCCTCCAGGTGGTAAAGCCGCTCGTTGTCGCTGTTGGCCTCGATATAGGGGTCCTTGAAACTGTTCGGAAAGTAAAATGCCCCTCGGTACTTGACCTTGTTGAACGTCAGGTCCGGTTTCACAAAAACATCGATGGTGTAGTGCAAGCAACGCACCAGTTTGTGCTGCTCGATGGGCGTCAAGGCCTCGTAGTCGACGGAAATCGCCAACCAACTGCAGTTGTCGATGGCGGTGTGTTCGTTGGCCGCAAAAGCACCACCATCGATGCCTCCGCCCGTGACCACCCGCCCATCGGTCTCATGCCAAAGCTCGGTAAAGATGGCCTCTTTGAGGCCGTCGCGCCAGGTGGTCAACCCTTCGAAACCACCGAGCTCGGCCACGACCGACTCCGGCAAATGCGGCGACAGCGTCCCCCAGTGGTGCCGCGCGTGATTGAGAACACTGAGGGTGTCAAGATTGTGCTCCGTCACCACGTTCTTGGCCACAGCCGGGCGCCGAAGCCGATCAAACACGTCCTCGTCGCCCTCAACCAAACGGCGCTCGGATTCGGTTTCGGGTATTTTGTCGCCGTTTGTGTCGCGGTAAAAAGTCTTGATCGTGGGTTCCAGGTCCGGACGAAAGGTGTCGTACCCGATGATGTCGAGGATATCGTAGTAGGCGAACTCAAGCTTCGGATCCTCGGTCAACCCGAGGCGATGCGGAGCGGGGGCCGCCTGCAAACCCTCGGTTGTCGTTCCGGCGGTCATCAACCATTGCGCCGAAGCGTTCTCAGACAAAAGACCGTCGAACACCACACCCGCGCGGTGGAAGCTGAGACCCAAGAGCGCACGACCGTAACAATCGGCATAAAACGCCTGGTCTCCTTCCGAAAGAGCACCAAAAGGCCCGGAAACCATAAAGACTCCCAACCCGTGAACAACCCAAGCATTGGCGCCGGTCACCAGTCGGGCATCCTCCCAGGTATCCTCTTCGGTATTTCGGGAAAACGGCCACCCTTTGATGGCCGTGCCGCCCTCGGACACCACCGCCGAATCGCAAATGTTTTGGGCCAATGCGATCGCCCGGTCGTCTCCGTGACGGGCATGCTGGGCCAAGGCAATGCCTTGGGTGTATGCCCAAGCCCGCCCATAACGGACCAAATAGTCGTTGTCTTCATTGCCCTCAACCGCAAGGTACTCTCGCTGGATCCCCGGCCGGTAAAGCGCGTCGAGAAGGTCTGTAGCCCGCTGATGATTGCCGTGCACATCCGGAGCGATCACCTCGGTGGGTTGAAGAGAAATCGTGCTCTCGGGTGCAGACGACGCCACCACGGACGCGGGGCCCTCTGCAAGCTGGGCATCCGGTGAAAGCCCGTCGAACACCGTGAACGCGGCCGCGGGGGCTAAAGACAAAAGCGGCGCATTGGCTGTGGTTCCCCCCAACCAAACCGTTTTTTGGCCATTCAGGGTGTTCGTACCGCTGCCTGTGAGCCCCGCCAGCCCCGAAAAGGCCCGCCCGCCGGCTCGAAAGGTCATCGTTTGCGTGGCGCAACCACGCGTCAAGACCTGGTGCTCGTCCACGCACGCCAGGGTCGCTTTGAAACTCTCCTGGGCCGTGACCGCCTCGGGCACCCAAGCGACCACACTCTTTTGCTGAATCGGTCCCCCACTGGCGCGGGCCAGCGCAATGGTGGGCTTCTCAGCAGGACCGGCCGGAGCCCCCACCCAGGCCGCGAGCCAAAAATCGCCGTAGGTGGCCAAAGTCGGCACGCCCAAAAAAGCGTCCGCTTCGGTTCCGTACACCCGGGGATGGATAGGGTAGGCGGGCATCAGCGCCCCGGGGGCCGAAGAATCGCCGGGAAGCTGATTCAAAACTTCGTGGGTAAACGCCTTCCCGTCTGGGCTTCGCGCCACCACGATACGACCCGAGTCTTGGCCTTGGTCTGATACCGCACGAAGGTTTCCAGAAGCAGCCACCTCCTTCGCCGCGGTTGTTTCCGATTCTGGTTGGTAATACACCACGCCGACCTCACCTCGCTGGGCGATGCCCAACGAAGGCAAGTAGCCATACGCCATCGGTTCGTCGGGAACCGACCAGTGAACACCGCCGTCTTCGGAGATGGCGACGTAAAGGGGGTTGCCGGTAGGCTCATTGGGGTTCTTCGAGGTCCCTTTCTCGTACACGGTCACCATGCGGCCTCCGGGGGCGGTGTACACGGAGGCGTACGAAGGCCCAAAAGCGCCCATGGCCTCGTTTTGGCCCTCATGACAGCGGGTGTAGTCCCCGGCGCGTTCGCTCAAAAAGCGATCCACCGTGGAAATCCGCCAGTTCTGAAAAGCCTCCTCGAATTGCACGCGTTCGCCGGGCACCGGCTCGCGGTCGAAGGCCTCTCGCTTCCAGACGCCGCGGCGCCACCCTTGCTCTACCGATTCTTCCACCGCCATTACGACAAGCTTCGCATCGACCACCTCGGGAACTGAGCGCGAAACGGTCTCGGGTCGTGACCATGCACCCGGGTGAAGCGGGCGTTGAGCCACCTTGATCTGGTCGTCTTCAAACCACATGCCCTCGAACCGGCGCTGGTACCAAAAAAGCGGATGACCCCTTTGACCATCGTAGGCGTAAAAGTCGTTTTTGCCCCAGTCCGCCGTTTGCGCATGGTCTTCATCGGCCTGCATCAATAAGAGAGCGTCTTGAGGAATGGTCGGAAGGCACGCGTAGGGACTCTTGGCCTGCGCCCACTGAAAGCCCATTTGGTACCGCATCGCGCCCTGTAAAGCACACCCTTGCCCGCTGCTTCCCGGTGCATCCCCCTGCCCCACGGCAATCAAGGGGCCAAAGAAGCTCACATGCGCCCCTTGCCAGTCAGGGTTGCGATAGGGGTAGTTGTCGAACATACGGGTCTGGCGCGCGATGATGGTCACCTTGTCGCCATCCACGTGCAAAGACGGGTTTTCAACGTACGTTTCTTCGGTGCGCTTGAGGTAGGGGCCTTTTGGTTTTTGGGTACGCGGATCAAGCTCGTGCCCTAGGCTGTACGCGTCCTCGTACCCGTCGGTGCAACACGCATCGCCACAGTCGTCCCCCTGGGTCACCTGCCAATAGCGGACTTCCTCGTGGTTGATCCATCGCTTGTGTTCGTCAAACACGTTGACCCAAACGCCGTGGGGGTCGGCGTCGACCTCAAAATCGAGTGCGTAGTAGACTTTGTTGGCTTCGCTCCAAATCAGGTGGTGCCGACCAAGATGGTCGAAAGCCATGTCCAGGCTTCGCAATCCGCGAACATCCTTTCGAAGGGTCCTCGGCGCGGAAAAGGAGCCAACCTCGCCCGCAGCCAGACTCTCGATGATGCGGATTCGACTTTTCGCGCCATCACCTTGGGTCTCAATCCAGCCTACAACCAGTCGCGCTCCATGGGCGGCGAGCGTCGCCTCGGTGATCACCCACGAAGCCGGTGCCTCAACGAGCGGCGCCGCCTCTGCGAACGATCCCGATCGGGCAAACGCAAGGCTTCGCTGGTAGTGAACTTCGTCGGTTCTGGGTGCGGCGCCCTTGGCCACATAAACCAAATGGGTATAGGTCGCATCGCCCAGTGTCCCGAAACCAACCTTGGGCACGGCCGGCAAACGAACGCCCTCGCCTACACCCACGTTGGAGGGGGCGCCAAACGTACCCCGTGGGGGGCCTCTAAGGTCGTCGACGTCGAGCTCGACGATGCTTGAACGATCGGACTCAAACTCACGCCCAGAAAGCTTCAGCACTGAAGTCACAAAATAGGTGTGGCTCTTGCCCGCTTGGGGCATGTCAGCGGCGTAGGTCCACGCCGAGCTGTCCGCGACCGGGACCTCGTTTTGGTAAATTCGAAAACTTAGGTTCTCGGGCAAAACTCTGCCGTCGATAAATCTTTGTGGCCCCACCCAACGAAGATGGACCCGTCCACTCTCGGCAGACGCGACAAGACCGCTTGGCGGAAGAGGCTCAAACAAAAGGGCATCGCCGTCAGGTGGTGCCCGCAAGACCCCCGTCTCGGTTTCAGAGGCCACGGCTTTGCCATCAACCGATGACATCGGTGAGTCCCGGTAGGCCGACACGGCTCTAGGCTCCATCGAAGCGAAGTCACCCTCATCATGCGGAGGCTGAAGCTGGGCAAAATCGATGGCCTCGCCTTCCTTCGCAACGTAAACCCAAACGGTCCGCCCCACCATGACCTCCGTAAGGGTCGGGTGGTGCTTGAACGCCGGTTCCGTGTCACCGGATGCGTGGACGCCTTCGAATACGGCAAGTCGCGCGTCCGGCAACGACATAAGTTCTTTTAGATCTCGTGCATCAAGATTGGTCAAAAGATGCCAGCCAGGCGCCGACAGAGACTGGTTGCGTCCCGCTTGCTCTCCTTGGGCCTCAGGCCGACCGCCCCCACATGCCGACAACAGGGTTGCGCACGACAGCCCAAGTCCAATGACAAGCCAGCACGCGGCCCCCAAAGGACGCAGGCGCGAGTGAACCGAAAACAGAACGCTTTTGAATGCCTTCATAGACCCGGTTGGTAGGCATAGGAGAACCCGCAGCCAGGCGCAACCTGCCGGCCCACGATCTCTGCTTCACCCAGGCTCTTTTTCTGCGTCGAGTGCGCCGAGCCCGCTCCGAACGTCGTGAGATGCTCGGGACAACCCTGTCATCGGCCCTGGCCCAGCGGGCATGAAACGCAGATTGGACTGCAGTCCTATCGGGTTGACGAAACCGTACCCGCCCCGCACATTGTGGCGCTTCCGAAACAGGTGATTCCCGTTCTAGACGCACCCGGGATACAGTGGCCTCGCCCGATTCGCTGTCATTTCGAGCGCTTTGAATGGCCCAAAGCTTGCTCCGTCCAATGAGCATGAAGATCATGCCCCTCGCCTTCGCCTCTTTGGTCGGAACCGCCGGCTGCGACGTCTACTTGGACGCGTACGACGTCACCTACCGTGAACTCACCCTTCGTTACGCGTTCGAAGGGCAGGACTGCTTTGATGCCGATGTCGCGTTCATCCACGTGTCCTTGCTGGGCTCCTGGACGGACGAATACCACGAGCAGCAAATCGATTGTCGCATCCTCGGCGGGAAGGCCTACTTTTACGACCTCGAGAGCACACACTACGAGGTCCGCATCGAAGGTTGGTCGGATGAAGGCGTGCTCCTTTTCGCACGAGAGAAGGCCTACTTCTCCCTTGATGGGTACGGGAGCCATCAACACGACGTCGATGCCCTTCGGGTCAAGACCGATCTCCGCATCGACTGGCTGTTCGGCAACGGCTACTCCTGTGGGCGCGTACACACCGTCAAACTCAAACTTGAAGATCCGCAAGGGAGACCCCATGACACCCAAACAATCCGTTGCTCCAGAGGCCCCGCGGTGTACGAAGGGCTCGGACTCGGTACCTGGACGGTTTCCCTGGAGCTCTTCGATTTGGACGGAAACCACCTTGACTATTCAGGACGAACTCCCATTACGCTCCACGAGGGCGATGAACATCGAAGCGTGTTCGACTTTCCTCGGTACCCCTACTGACCTGTGAGTTCTCCAAACCGGCGGTTTCTCGGACGGCAAGCCAACATCCTCACCTGAATGCAGTTGCCATCCGCTCCCGCTCTCCCCGGGGGATGCCGAGCTGTTTGGCATGCTCCTCCCACCTGGAAACCGCTTTTTGCACCTCTTTCGCGAGGACCCAACAGCTTTCGGCCCTCCTCTGTTCCCTACGGACGGGTGTTCACCAGAGATTCCACCAGTTCTTCTTGACCACGAGATGTTTTGGCGTGCCCCAAAACACTGCGCTCTTTGTCCCTTGGGGGCGAGGGCCAAGGCTCTTGGGATCATACTTTTCTTGGGTGTTGGCTTCGCTCGCAAGCGCAAATTTTTCGAACCGGAGGTTTTCTCGGGCGACAATCTTTCGCGGAAAATCACCGTCGATGACGGTCAAAGTCATCTTGCGGAGGGCATTGAGCGTCCCCTTGTACACTTGGGTTCTTTTTTCTTCGATCGCTTTGCGGTTGAGGGCATCAATTTCCTTGCCTCTAAGGTTCAGTGCCTCGCCGATATTGAGGAGTGCTTTTTCCGCTTCTTCGTGGGGGTTGATGAGCTGGTTGCGGCGTGAAGCCCGAATGTCGGAAGAGAACACCTCTCGGGCAAAACCGTTGTGCGGCTTGGGGTCTCGCTGAGGCGCAATGGTCTTGAGGTGCTGGGGTGTCACCCGGCTGATGGGGCCGCCCACCACCCGAACCGGAAGCAATCCATTGAGGTTGCGGATGAGATCTTTACCCGGGATCTGGCGCCGAACCATGGACGCCGGGAATTGGCGAATCTTCATGGGATGTTCGCTCAACAAGAAGACAACGTTGCGAAGCTCGCCTTCATTGAAGGCCGAGAGCCGCATCGGGACCACCAGCTTTTTGCTTTTGAAACGAAAACCCATTGCCTGAACGGCGCCGTCGAAGGTCGCCCCTTTCGGAAGTTGGGCATCGACTGCACGCATCCCGGGTTTTGGGTCGACCCCTGCCTTCTTGCCGACGCGGGTTTTGACGGCGACAAAACACCATCCATCGGCCACGTACTCGTTGGTCGTATCCTCCATACCTTTCGGATACCGATAGTGGTGGTCTTCCATCCAACGCTTGAGTGCCGAGGCGCTTCCGGCCTCGAGCACCGCCACTTCGTACATGCCCACCGCCTCTTGATTGAGCACACGCACCTCATCAAACTGAAGTTTCTTGACCTTCTTGCGCGCACCCACCCCGGATCGTGCTGCCATCGAAGGCTTCGGCAACAACCTTCGACGACGAGACGCCACGTTGAGACGAACTTCTGGCGGCTCAGCCGCGCTGGCAAAATGGGCGAAGATGTCGTCCGGAACTTTGCGAATCGAGGGGGGAGAAGGAAAAGGAATGAGCATCCCGAACTCATCGACCTTGCCCTTAAACTCGGGGCGAATCACAAAAGACTCCATGCCTTGGCGATGAAAGACATAGGTTCGCTGCACACCGATTCGGGTGATGGCTTGGGGAACATTCATGGTCCAAAGCGGGGGCACCATGCCACAGGGATCTGCGTGGACCGCCCCGGCCATCATAGCGGCGGCAGTGAGTGCGGGCGCCCATGCTCCAAAGTGTTTGAGTTTCATGAGTTTCTCCTACCTAACAAGGGCGCTGTACCGCTCGTCTCGAAGGGCATTTTGCTCTTTCAAAAGAGATCGGAGTTTTGAAGGTCCCGCGGCCCTTTGATAGGCCGTTAGCCACGAAATTGCGCTGTCGTTCCTTCCGGGAGCCGGCCAGTTCAAAGGGCGCCAAAGCACGCGCAAATTGTTCGCGGCCTTGGCCAATTCGCTCGGCTCCGAATGCAGATCTGACCACAGTAGCCAGGCCAAGAGGTGACGTGCGAGGCGTACAGACTCTTCTTTTTCCCACCGGATACCGGGCACGTACAGGGCACCACCCGCCCAAGGCACGCGCTTTGCTTGGGGATCGAACGCATACCGGGCAAGAACCACGTCTCGATGGCCCCCCGGGGCCTGAAGGGTAGCCGCCAGAAAACGAGCCGCCATCATGCGATACCCGCTGTTCGGTGAACCCAGCGTCGCATCGAGCAGGGGGCCGGGCCCGAGCGAGGCCATGACCGGAGCAAGACGCGCCGTGAGAGCGGGATTGCTTTGGAGTTTCGCAAGGAGGGCGTCCAAACTGCTGGCTCCGGCATCTTGCGGCCATAGGCCCACGAACCTTTTTTCGAAGGTCCGGAGCGTCGCTGGAAAGCGGTTGACCAACGGTACCTCGGCCACAAGCTCATCCATGGTCCGCGACGAATCGAGGAGAGCCGCCGCCGCCCAGGTGGAAACCAAAGGTGTAGAAGAAGCAAGGAGGACCTCGAGTGTCCCCCGCGACTTTTTGGTGCCCACCCGCCCCAAACAGACAATCGCCCATCCGCGCTGCTCGATGGAGCCGTCGCGCGCAGCTTCGGCCAAATACGGTACGGCGCGTGGCCCCATCCGTACCAGGGCTTGAATCGCGGCCTCTCGTTTCTCATCTACCGTCAGGTCACGAACCCACGCGTTTGGCTCGGCCTGAGCCGCTTGCGGGTGCCTCAGCCCCAAAACGAGCGAGGCCATGACCATCGCGGCCACAATGCACATTCTTTTCACCGGTTCTCCTCCCAAAACGCCACGAGCCGGACCGCGGGCCAAAGCACCAACCGAAACCCGCGGTCCGGAACCCGCAGTCTATGCCATAAAGAAACCAAGTAAACGCCACGAAAACCGCACACAGAGAGGACAAACGCACGGGCCATCATTTGGGTCTTTGAGCCGCCTACTTTTTGCTAAACACTTGAATTCACCCGAGCGGCACGCCAGGCTCATGGTCTCCGTAGACGCGGGGTCGACAAAGGTAGTCAGCGAGGCCTTCCCGCCCTACAGCGTAGACACAAACCTTTGAGCCCTGCACTCGACAAGAAAACGAATGGCCTCGATCAGCCCTCTGCCGGTTCAAGACCTTGAGCAGGGAAAATGGACCGGCCCAAGCCCAGGCGCGGCCCACAAGAAAGCCCCGTAGATCTTATGCGCCCCTTCGCCCGTTGGTATATTCCACCACCGTGAGAATCAAATTCACCCTCGCCTGCGTTCCCCCATGGTCCGCGGCCCTGCTCACCCCATTTGTGTTGGTCACCCCCACAAAAGCAGCGCCAGACAACGCGTGCGCGGGCGGCTGCAAAACCGCAAGGCACGACAGCCCCAAACTGGGTGACAAAGCCCTTCAAGCCTGGCTCGAAGCGTATCAGGCAGATCCAGCGCAGGCCGCAAACACCCCCCTCGAAACCCTCCTCTACCACGGAACCGAAGTACGCACCCACTTCAACCACAAGGGCACCAGCCCGCTCGACGAAGCCCACGCCCATTTCCTTCAGAATGCGCTCCAAAAAAACCACGCCATGGTTCAAATGCGTCTCGTCAGCGATGCCGGCATCGTCATCGCCGAGCTGAAATCAACACGCGTCGCGTTGGGACAAAAAGCGCACCTTCGCATTCCGGCCACTGGGGACCTACAAGCATTTGACTACAGCGGCACCGTCAAGCGGGTCGGCCTCAACCACCTTTGGGGCCGTTTCTGACTGGAGGGCGCCCATTTTGCGGCAGGACCGTGGTTCACGGTTCAAGAGAACAAAGCCCCCTGGAAGAAGCTGGATCGCATCTGGATCAGCACCGGCCAAAAAACCACCGTCGTTGATGTGGAGTACCGAGTCGACCTCGCCGACAACTAGCCCGCGCTTCACGACCTCCTAAACCTGGACCTGAACTGAACCTGGACCTGAACCTGGACCTGGACCTGGACCTGGACCTGAACTGAACCCGGACCTGACCCCGAACCATCGCAATCTCGAAGTCTATCCGTTGGCCTTTCGCTTCACCCCTCTTACCTAATCGGCCTAGCCAAAGAACCATTCAGATCCAGGCCCCAAAGCAACAAGCCGCGCTCCAGACAGGGTCCAAACCGAGTCGAAAAGCACGAAAAGCGGCGTTCATCATCGAATCGACCTCCCGAGGGAAGACCGTCACAGAAATCGAGGTTTCCCCCCGGTCAATGTTCATTGACTTTAAGACGGGCACAAGGTCTAGGTGCCTGTTCTATTTTCGGTTTTGGAGGGCAAAAGGTGCGGAATTTTCGCTTGGGATTCGGGCCGCTCTGGTTACTCTTGGTTCTCCCTTCGGGCGACGCGGCCGGCGGCCAGGAGCAGGCAAAAACGCCACCCGCTCCGTATTCCGGCTGGAACCTCCTCGCCGTCCCAGTGAAGGACGCGGGCCATGGAGCCGACTCGCCTGATCGCGCACCGGCGACCACTCCGATGCGGGAGAGTAGAGGCCGGTGGATTTACGTTGACGGAGCGCCGTCGGGCGCGGCGGGTTCCTGGATTCTTGGCCGCGAGATTGAATCGTGGTCGGTGGACTCCTCCACCGCAGCTGCGCCGGGTTGGCAGTTTTTCTCAGTGGCGCGCGCCACACCCTACGGGGAACTGCGCTTTTCCCGGGTCTACCGCTGGGACGATTCAAAAGCCGACTATGTTCTGTTGGGGGACGGCGATGTACTCCAACCCGGGGTCGGGTATTTCGGCCATCAAGAAAAGGCGGACGTATCACCTCCTGTGGCAAGCGAGGCGAAGCGCGCAGCAGAAACGGACTTTGGGGACAACATCATCGAAGCGGCTCTCACAGGGACGGTTGCGGGTCGCTTCGCGGATCCGCTAGAGGCGCTTGGACGGGTCGTGCCTCCACCGGGCGCCTTTGTGCCGGCGGAGGTCTTGTACACACCTCACGGTTCCGCTTCCCAGGTTGACGTGGCGTTGTCGGGCTTTGACGGCGGCACCTACGCGCATGTTGTGCACGTGGTTCGCGGCCAGGGCGCGGGGGACCAGGTCTGGTACCATCGGAGTGAAAAGGCCGGAAAAGCCGGTACCTTTGAGTCGTCGCAGACCGGGACGGCTCCTGGATCTTCGTCTTCAGTCATTTCGGTTTCGATTGCGGCCCGTGAAAATCGCGTATCGATCGTGTGGATCGAGCGGCTGGAGTCACCCGAAGAGGCATCCACGGACGGCGCACGTTTTCGCGTTTTGCGGACTGAGAGCCAGGACAGCGGGCGTACCTTTGGCCCCATGGAGATCGCGCGTTCGAATAACGCTTGGAAACGCGGTGTGGATACCGCTTACGACGCGATGCTCGGACACCATCTGGTGTGGGGAGAAGCGAACAAGGTTTATTACCTTCGCGATCTGACGGGCGAAGCCTCGAACGTGTTCGATGTTCTGAAACGGACACCCGCAACCGAAGTGGTCAAGTACCTGGCAAAGTACGAGCCCGACGACGCGGGGCAGTGCGCGTGTCCGGACTGCTGGTGTGAGGAGTCTCATATTGCACGCCACGATGCGGATCCTGAGGACAATACCGCAACCGAATACCTTTTTCGAAATGAAGAAAGCTACGTGTATGAGCCCTCCCTTCACGTAGACGCCAAGACAGTGAGCATCGTCGCGCGTCAAAAACGCATGTGGGACAATAAGCCGGTTGGGCATGAGGCTTGGGCCGAAATGTTTCTCGAACCGGTCTACAGCGAAACCGTCGTGGAGCGTCTTCGTCCGACTCGGTTCTTGGTGGGCTACCAATCCACGTGGAAGGAATCCTACGAACCGGGTGACGAGTTGCTCTTTTTGGGCCTCGGCATTCAGCATCAGTATCGCTATCGGGGCACTTGGCACGAGCAAGACAAGATTCGACTCGCTCAGCGTCCTCTGGTCCCAAACGCATGGTCGACCTCGACGGCCGGGATAGAGGAAGGCGCGCCAGGCGTGTCTCCTTGGCGCCGGGACTCGTGGCAGGACGATGCTTTTCAGTCTTGGCGCTTGTCGACACTTGCGTGGGTCGGGACGGAGGGAGGGGATGATACGCCTTCCCACCCGGTGATCGCGGGGGCGCCTTGGGGCTTGGTGGTGGCGTATGAAGACGGGCCTTCAGACAACCCGAACGCCGTAGGCTCCAACCCGATTCAGCTTCAGGTGTCGGTCGACGGAGGCCGTTCATGGTCTGAGCCCCGCAGGGTGGCTACGGGGTATAAACCAGCGCTGGCGGTTTCTGATGGTGGCGATGTGGTGGTTTCAAACTACGAACCCCACGCCTTGGATGGAGGGGCGATTTCCGTTGTGCAAAGTAACGATTCCGCAACAAGTTTTGGCGGATCGACTCACTTAAGTAAGGGTCCGGCAAAGCCCATTCATTGGAAGAGCCATGGGCGCGGCGCTGATGCGCTGGTAGGCGGAGGTTCTTTGGGGGCTTTTGAGGACCTGTTTTTTGCGGCTTGGATCGAGCAATCGGATCAACGTGAAGCGCGTGACCGCATTGTCTTTTCACGCGCGTCGCGGGCTTCTGAGGTCGCGCGATATGGCGTCGACCTTCCCGAATATGTCACCGAGGGTCGGGCAGACCAAGTTCGGGTGACCGCTGAAAATAAATACCACATGCGGGTTGCTTCCAGCGCTCGCCTCCAGTTGACAAACCTGGCAGGCGGGCCGGCACCCGGCGGTCCAAAACACGCCCCTACGTCGGTCGCTGCGCCTTTGGCCCCCCCAGCCACTTCGCCCCGCACCATCTCGCTGGTGGGAGGAGAAGCCAGCCTGCCTTTAGACTTGTTCGACGGGGCCGTGGTCGGCGACGCTGGCATGGTCTCGCTTGCGGTGGCGGCGGTGCCTGGAGCTCAGGGTGATGCGGAATCCGCCGGGGTCGAAGTCTCGGTGGTGCCTGCTTTTGCGGCCTCGGTCCATGGCAACTATCAGCAGGCGCTTTGGCTGCGGGATAAGCTGTGGCGCCAGGGCACGGACGATGATTCGTCCGTGGGATTCCAGGTGGAGTATGAAGCTGTCGGAGACGATAAGGACGCCTCGGATGGGCTCCGAGGCATAGAGGAGGGTCAAGCCATAGACTCGGTGCCTTTGGCCAGTCACGAACGGGTTTGGGCGTATACCCAAGGGATCGCGCTCGCGCAGTATTCGCGGCAAGGGACCAACGAGTCCCTCGCCCGAGCGCGAGCCTTGGCCCGCTACTTGTGTTCCCAGGCAAAGGTGGCTCCATCGGGAAAAAAAGGGTTCAGAGACTTGATCCAGGGTTGGCCGTTTTCTTGGAATACCCTCGATGACAACTGGCGCGACGTTCGCTTGGTGACCGGTGCGACCGCATGGGTCACCCACGGCTTAGGCGTTTTTGTTGTCTCAGAAGCTTTTTCGGGTCTTTCTGACGACGAACAGAAACGCATTCGCGCCTGTTACCGCCAGGCGCTCCACGGCTTGATCGGGCATCGTCATTCGGGTTCGATGGAAGATGGACGGAGAATCAGCCTGGTGACAGCGGGCTGGACAACCCTGGGCTTGGCCCATGCTGATGATCCTTCAGCGCTGCTGCAAACCGGCTGGCGCAGAACAGAGGATCACCTGGCCGGCGAGACGTGGCACTACTACGACGTTCTTGACGCCCTGGGCTACGACAACTTCGATGAAACCCGCGCACCCGCGGTGCGGAGAACCATGGAGGGAGGGCATTCGCCGTCATCCCTACCGCCGCTGGTCCTCACAAAGAGGGACTTTGCGCACCTCAAACAGAAGGTCGAGGCCACCAATATTGTCACCGAACACAATCTCGATGTTCTCAGCGTGCTCAACCACGCCTTGAACCACCAAGAGGCCTTATCCCTCCAAGAGCCGGGTCGACCGGAACTGAGTACCATCAGGGCCTGGCGAGATGAACTGCGGGCCGGGATCTTTCACGTGCTTTGGGATGACGTAGAGGATCATTGGCGTCACGATCTTGAAAATGCGGCCCTATCAGAGGGTGCCGGGGCAAGAAAACGAACGGAAATTCAGGCGGCTTTGGTGCGCGGGGATTGGGGCCGGGTCGCGACCGGCGGGGTGCTGGCCAGCGAATCCGAATACAAAGAAGCGGTCGATGCCGTACTCATCGACGATGGCTTCTTTCGAGGGCGCTTTACCGTGATACCCAATCGACGCCACACGGCCATCGACAACTGCAGTTGGCTCTCCCTCTCGGTAGACTTTGATGATCTCACAAACGCGGACGAGGTCGAGCAACTTGCGCGCTGTTTGGAGTTTACGACGTTGGCTTTTGCCAAAGATATCGAGTTTGAAGGCCAGCGATACTATGGGGCTCACTATTTCTTCGATGGGTTTGAGGACAAGTATATCGAAGGGACAAGTCGTCAGGAGCAATCGTTTCATCTGGAGGCGACTACGGGACTCATTTTGGGCTTACTCGCGTTTGTTGAGGCTCATCCTGAGCACCCAAAGAGAGATTTCTTTGTTCGCGAAGCCTACGCCCTTTGGGCGGGCGTTCAGGCTTTTGTCCTAGACCACGGCTTTCCGTACTCGAGTCAACGCATCATCAATCTATCGACCCTGCTGACTTCGAGCACCGCGCTCATCTGGTTCATCGATGTGTACGAACATTTCGAGCGCCTGGGGCCCGCTGTGACCGAGAATAATCCCTGGCTGGAGGCTCATCCATCGTGTGAGGCACGGTATGGTATTGGTTGCCCGCCTCCGCCCACAAAGCTTTCATCGACGAAAGAGAACCCAACAAGCGGTTTCTTGCTCCGCACGCTTGGGGATGAGGCCCGTCTTACGGAGGTCTCTGATGACTCCATCGAACTGGACCTTCCTCAGTTTGTCGAGTTGGAGGAAGACCCCAATCTTCTATGGCTGCTTACTCAGGACTCGAACGCGGTCGCGCGCTTACGCGAACCCATTTCTCTACACGACATTGACGACCAGCGGGTTGTCGTGCTTCGCCTTTCGAAGGAAGAAGGGGCGACCGGCGTGGATGTGGTCCGAACCTACAATCTGACGATTCTTGGGGGCGGGCCCTTTTCTCAGGTTCCATCAGGTTATCGAGACACAAGCTTTGAGCTTCGACATATCGCAGAAAACAGTACGAAAATTCGAGTCCAGTGCCGCAACTTACACGCAGGCCTTCCGCTAGAGCTGGGTGGCCCCGGTACCGTCAGGATGCCCGAGGGTGTGGGGGGCTCGGTCATGGTCGAAGCCCCCGGCCCCGATCCCTCCGATGCAGTCGAGGGCGCAACCCTGGTGAGCTTGCACTGCCGATTGGAGGTTACGGGGCCTGCCAACGAGCATGTTTATTTGGGGTTCAATCACCTCCAGATAAACAAGCCTTCGTCGGCAAGCGCCGGACCGGGCGATGACATTCCGTGCGTGGGTCACTGTGATGTCGTGGAACAAAACCCGGTACTGCGCGCCGCGATTATTGCAATGGGGTACTTCACATCGGCCAATTGTCACCGGTGGAAGGACCACTACTTGGCCGGCTTTAAAGACCGGTTCCCAAGCCTTCGAGTGAGCCTTCAGCTGCCTCTCGAGATCTGCGGCTTTGGCCTCGATACGTTGATGATTTTCTTTGATCGGCAAACCGCAACCATCTATGCTCTCGAAGAAGGCGAAGTTTACCGTGCGGCAAGACATGGGGCCACACCCCAAGTTTCTTGGGAAGATGGCGAAGACCCGCAGACACTCGCTCCTGTTGGCGCCATCGTGCCCGGCGCCTCGTTGATGATTGCAGGTGCAGACCCGCGTTTGGTTCAACAGAATCTACTTATGGAGATCCTGTTTGGGGCCGGCGTTCGCGCTGCCGGCAGCCAGGGCGGCAAGGCCGCAGGAGGTACGCTGGCCAAAGAAATCATCGCCGGCTGGCTTTCGGGGGCTGCTGGCTTAGGCCTGCCGGTGGAAGAACTCCAGCCGCTGGCTGATGAGCTCTTGTTCGCTTTGGGTGTTCTGGCCCCAGAATCTCACAACATCCTGGTCATTCCGCGGGGAACGCCGTTTTCTGGAGTCCCAGACACCTTCGACCCCGTTCAAATGCCCTATCCGCTCCGTACCCAAGATTTGCTGGTCATGTCCCCGGCGGAGCTTCACCACCACATGACCGAAGTCTTTCAAGAAGAGTCTGTGCGCCACCTCCAAAAACTGCTGGGAAAGCACACAAACCCCGCTTCACTTTCGGTCTCGAGCCGAGATGAGGGCGCCCTGGCAGAGTTCGTCCGGTTCGTGGACAGCACCTGGCGTGGTCACATACCCCAAACCGTTGTCATTCAAGACACCGGACGCGGAATCCATGTGTATCAACGCTTTCCGTCCGAGGCCGAACTCATTTCGCCCGAATTCGCACCGGCGGGGCTGGTCGCTGTGATGCAACCCGATGGGAGCGTAAGCGTCCCCTATAAGCGTATCGGGACCGGCTTCGATTGGACCCCTCAGGGTACCGACGCGCTGAGCGCCGGCCTTTTGCCTGAACAGAAAAGTGCCTTCAATCGTCTCGTTGCTTCCTTTGTGGCGGAGCTTTTGCTCGGCTCGGCCAGTCCAGCGGATGCGGAAAAAAGAATTGAGGAAATCAAAGAAGACGTCATCACCCACTTTCCCCCGGACGCACCAAAGACGAGTACACAAAATGCGATGGCAGAGGCCGCAGAGTGGCTTTCTTTGCAGCGTGACCCTTGGCTCGGTCTTTTGCACATGGTTGAGCCGCCCGACCCGGCGTTCTGGTCGCTTCACGGCTACCTTCGCCCCAGCGAAGTGCCTGAATTGGTCACGTTGCTCCTGAATGAATCCGCTGGATTCCAGCGACCCTTTTCCGTCGCATGGCTCGACGATGTTTCAGCCATCGAATCGGTCGCCATCGAATCCAACCGGCTCTACGGCGTAGTGATTCCAGATCTGGTCCAAACCGAAGTTCCGGTGTCGTTCGGATCACCCTCGCCCTCCTTCGACCTCAACAGCCCCGTACCCGTCTACACGTTGACCCCAGCCAGTCCGACCGCGTTCGATGCCCGCTTCAATGAGGTGTATAAAGACCATTCGGGATGGCTCGGCGCCCAAGAGCTTGCCAAGCTTTTGGACGAAGCGGCTCGACCGGCCTTTTTGCGGTGGATGCGCCAACTGATCGTGGGGGTCCCAAGGCGCCAGTCAGGCGAGGGCCCCATCCTTCTTGGCGACAACGATCTGCCCGTGAATACCGCGTTTTCTTGGCCGAAGATCTCTTTTCGCAGGTCTCCACCCGATGGTTTCTTTGAGCCCACGGAGACGGAAGCGTCCAAGACCAACTCGAAGGTCCGGCTGCTTCCATTCGAACGGATTCCCGGAGCACCGCAAATGATCGTCCAAGCCACAGTGAACGGGATTCCAATGCGATTCGTGGTGGATAACGGAGCACCGGTCTCCATCCTTTCTCCAGAGGCGCTGGCCCAACTCAATGAAGACGACGACTACACGTCAACGGATTTTCGGGTAAAGCACCACGGTTTTCACAAATTCTCGGGTAAATCTCACGTGGCTCGCTTGAAAAATGTCGTGATCGGAGACCGCGCCTTTGATTCCTTCCCGGTTTCAATTTTGAGCATGCCCGAACTGGAAAAATACCATGTTGATGGAATTTTGGGCTGGCCGTTTTTGTCTCTACAGGTTCTCTACGTCGATTCCGTGGGTAAATCGATCGGATTTTTCCCTAAGGATGCCATCGCCACCGCCCAGCTTCCTATCTCCGGATTTACGGCGATTCCCATTGAAGTTGAAGACGAGTCGATTCGGCTTCCGATTAGGGTCGCAACCGGAACGGAGCTGCGCGCCCAGCTGGACTTTGGTCTGGCGGGCACGTTGATTTCAGAAAAATTCGTGCCCGACGCCAAAAACGATGGCCGTGCTCAATCCCGGGTTGGCGAAATCGAAGTCTTTCCTCACCGTATGCAAAGGATGGAGATCGGTGCTTGGGTGATCGAACCGGCAGATGTTCTGGTTGCACCCGATGGCCCCATGCTTCGAGACGGTCGCAAGCCAACGATGTATATCGGTATAAATCAGTTCAGGGGACAAGAGATCATCCTGGATATCCCGAATGAGGTCTTGTATGTCAAAGAAACTGACACGCCATTCTTCGACCCTGTCGATATGGCGCCCACGGAGGTGATAAAAGCCTACCGTGCGCTATCGGATTCGGAGAAACAGGATTTTGTGGCGAACGCATCAGGGCTCGTAGCTTTACATCTAAGGAACAAACTCTTAGATGGCGCCCTGATCGAGTTCGAATCGCATCGGAATAGTCTAGGACGGTCGGGGAGCCTAAATCCATCGATTTTCGCCACACGCAACGACTCACGAGAGGACGTAGATCCCGATGAAGACGACGAAGCACCTGTTCTAAAATTTGATCAGGGTGTTCGATTCGAGAAGGAGGTCGAAGCGTGGTCGAAGAAAACCTTGGAGAAGGGACTCTCAACAAAGGTGAAAGCGCGTCGCGGACGAATCGTTGATGGTTGGAACCTGGACGATCCCCTGATGCGCCTCATCAGCGCCTACGAGTGGACCGTGGAGCTCGAGGATGGCCAAATCCTACGTTACATCTGGTGGGAACCAGGCATTGTTCCGGGGACAACCGACAAGGAAATTGCCGACAACTATCATAGCCTCACCGAATCCCTTCAAGCCCGGTGGTACAAAATTGCAACTCCGGAAGAGAAACAGCGCATCGACAACGCCATCAAGGCCACGAGGTAGGCAACCGACCAATCTTCAAGCAAAAGCCTTGCCTTTTGGCGCCAGAGCTGTCCGTCAGCATTGAGACGGACGCCCCCGCCCCTAGGTCCACCGAGCGACCGGCTTTCCGTCGACAATGCTTCTTGCCTAGACAACTTAGGCCGTCGCGATCTAGGAGATTCTCTGTGCTTCACGGCCATGGCAAGCGACACACGCGATCCAGACACTCTGAAAAAAAAGTCCCACCCATGACGGGGCAGCATTCTGTCTTGAAGATTCAAGCCTGTATCGCGGTCCTCTTGACCATCTCGGCTGGCTGGCCGGCATGCAAACCGGCGCCCCACGACAATCGAGCGGGCGATCATCCGACACCTGGACAAACACAAAGGGGGCTCGGCCCCGGATGGCATCTGCTCACGCTTACGCCAGAAGAATCACTGGCTTCTCTTATAGGCGATGCATCGTATGCAGCCTGGCAAATCGATCACGCGTACAACAAGCACCGCGGAGCCTTAGAACCACGGTACCTCCCCACGCATGGACACCTTGAGGCGAGGCAAAAAGAGCACCCATCGACCGGACACGAACCCCACTCGAGAATGCCGGCCCAAGAAAGCTATTGGGTTCACGTGCAGGGTGAGGTCGACACTTCATCTGAAGCAGAGACTGTTCCTCCGGACCTTCACCACGATTTCGGCCCCGAAGGACGGTTCTTCCGTTTACGGCCAGGCGAAGTCAGGTTTACCGTATCGCGCGCGGCGGACAGAGTATACCGATGGAACGCGCGTAGCCAGACGATGACGCGCATGGAGCCTGGCGCGCTCAATCCCCATGAAACCTATTGGCTCGTCGCCGAGGATGACTGCGAGGCCGGGAACTGGAATCATGCGGACGCACTTCGTTTCGTCCAGACCTGCGCGTTCGACGACGCACCCTTTCGATTGATGAGAGCTCAAAAAAGCGATGCCTCGGTGATGGCAGCAGCAACAGGCCCTCTGCATCCACCACAAGGCACTCAAATTGTGGTCCAGCACCATCAGCCCCATCGCCCTCCTCTTGCACAAATGTTCGAGGCCCAACCCGGCCACTTTGTCATAGCTCAAGATGCGCGTTCACAGTGGCAAGTACACGAACGCGTTCCACTCGGCCAAAGTCCGGCGCTTCCCAAAGAAATCCATGTTGTGCTTGTCGCGGCAAACGAGCAACCGCCACCGGTGGGTGCCGTTCTGCGGCTTGGACAATTGGTGGCGCATCTTCAAAGCCTTTCCGGCTCAATGGGGGCCCAAATCACAGGCGTTGCGCCCTTTACGTCGGCATCCGATGCCATCCGAGCCGTTGGCTCCCTGAATCGTAGCGAAGCAAGCCATGACCTTCTGAGGGCGCTCAGCGGGCGATTTTTTTCTGACAAGACCCGAAACGTGGGCGCTTCTTTGGGGTACGAGCCTCGTGCAGCACCCATAGATGCGGACACTCGGGTAGATATGGATACGACGTCTCTACAGGCAGGTGTTTTTGCGCAACCCGGTGCTGCCAAAGAGCTAGGCCCCGGAACCAAGTTCGTACGGCTTTCGGTCAGCCAGTTCAAAAAACGGGGATTTCAACACGCCAACGAAGAAAGCAAACGATTTACCCACGTGGTGCAAGTCGTAGCGTCCCAAAACGAAAGCGACGAAATCCAGTACCGGCGAAGCGACCGGCTCGCCAACGAAAACAGCCGGGAACCCGAGACCGAAGCGGTATTCAAGAGCAGCGGATCATGGTCCGTGATGGATATCGCGTTGGCCACACGCGGTGAAAACATAGCCATCGGCTGGATTGAGAAAGCCAAACAGAAAAAGGACGACCAGCCACTCAAAACCCGGGTGCGCATCGTAAAAAGCAAAGATGGCGGGCAAAACTTTGACCACGAACCCAAGACGCTGAGGTCCAGCGAAAAATCCAAAAGGCATATCGACCTGGCCTATGACAAATTTGGGGAAATCCATCTGGTGTGGGGCGAGGCCAACAAGGTGTACTACCTTGGAGGACTGGATGGTGTGCCTTCCAACGTCTTCGATCAACACAAACGCTATCCGGTTGACGTTTCCGTGGACTATTTTCGGGAGTACATCGTCCGTTGGCCAGACGATCACCCCTCGCCGTGCCCGTGCACGAAAACAGAACACGAAGTCTACTCGCTGAGTCAGGAGCAAATTCGACCAGAGGATCTTGAAGAGGCCATGGGCTGCCAAGACGCATACGAAGAGTTTCCGGACCTCTGGGCGTTTTTGCCATCGCATCCGAACGGCGGGCTCGCGTATGGGCCCTACTTTTACCGATGTGAAGAGAACTACGTCACCCGGCCATCTCTTCATATTGATGACCAAAGAATTACCATAGCCGCACACCAACGGCTCAGCTGGGACAACCTTCCAGTCAAGAATCCCGCATGGGTTGCTCAGCATGGGCCCGAAACACCCCCGAGAAATTCACAAGACGCTTGCCAAGACCCTCTTGAAGGGCGGCGCCGGAGCCTTCTCGGCTTTCGGCAAACATACAAGACCCATCCGCTGGCATGTGATCCATTGGACCCTTCAAGGACGCCCGTTTTCAGGTTTCGGATTCCCACGAAATCAATGGACCACACCGATCGAAGTTTTGTCAGGAGAGGCCGATTTTCTCGAAGACGGTGTTCGCATGCATGGTAGTTCAGTTGAAATCTCCTCCGATCTCGAACAACTTTCCTTGTCTCGCTTCTCCAACCGGGCCCTGAGTGTGTCGGCCCAAACACCGCAACTGCGCTACCAAAGCACGTCGCTCGGGTCGTCCGAAGGGATATCTCACTACATTTACCTAGACACCCAAAAGGATGACCTGGTTGTCGACCATCGCCTCGTTCATCGAATCTTCGACCGGCGCGCTCAGGAGATTCGCACTGCGCTCGGACTGTCCCCTGAGCCCTTCGACCTCTGGTTGGTGCCCGACGAGATCATGCTCGCGATGTCTGAAAACATCTATCCTGGGTACTTTACAGATCGCAACGGCATCGTGGTCAACTACAGCATCGGTTTCGATGAGGCGGTGAACCATCGATTAAACCACATTGAGGCGATGTTCATCCACGAATACACGCATCATCTCCTCACTGAATGGAGGGGGGAATGTCTTGAAGAAGGACTGGCGAAAGCGCTCACGGTCGCCTATGGAAGACCTCGGCACGGGTTCACCCTCCTGCTTGAACCTTTGACACGACGACCGTTCAGTGACGGCTGCCAAGGTCTCGTCGTAGACCACTCTAAAGGAGAGTGTGTCTTATGGCACCTACAACAACATGCCGAGCTGGACGCAGCGCTTCTGGCAGCTCTGTTTCGCCACGCGCCGGAGGTCGAACAAGACAACTGTGACCTTGATTACCCGTCGGTTGGACTCGAGTACTTCCGCTACCTGTCCAAGGCGGCCGGTCGAAACCTTGCAGGTGTTCTCGAGGACGCCAAGATTCCCCTACCCATTTCCTACGAAGACGCCAAGACCCTCAGCCTGGAGGAGATCGACGTCCTCGGCCAAGCGACGGAGCCAGAAAAACCGTGGTGGTTGCTCGATATGGACTTTGGCGTGATTCCGCAATCAGAAGCCCATTTTTTCGTCGATCTCAACAGTCCTCTGGATCAAACTCGACGCTATCGCTTCCACAGCAATCGGTTCACAATATTTGACGTCGAGAGCATAGAGTCACTGGTCGACGTTTCTCCCAAAGAAGTGTGGTTCGCGCAAGAGGGCGCCCTTTATCTGTCCATTTCGGCACAAGAGGCCGAAGCCCTCGGTCCGGGCCGGTACACAGACCAAATTGTTTTCAAAGACAGACTCACGGGGACAAAAAACACCCGCGATGTCCACGTTGAAATCGTAGCGAATGCAGCACGTCAAATGCAGGAAACCCTTTTTGACGACCTGCCCAGCGGCGTTTACGTCGCGGATTTTCCTAGTGATCCTGTTTTCTTAGACTGCTCCATCTATGGGGCGAATTGCGCACCAAGCGCGGAACAAATGGTGGTCTGCAAGGATGATGGACAGTGCGAGGCCACCCAACACTATGACTTTCGCTGGACACTGAACGGCCAACCCTTTGAACCATTTACCACACTATTTTACGATGGCGTAAACTTCCCAGACGCAGAAGACTACCGCTTCGGCACAAACGGGATACGCGTTTCGTCGGACCTTCCGTTCTTGCATTTGGCCGGATACCGAGCGACACAGCTGGGATTTGGCCCCGGAGAACACCACCTTGCGTACCAAGGAACAACGCTGGAATCCAACGCGGGCACATCCCACCTCGTTCGTCTTCCCGGCGTGGGGCCCGAGGCACTCAGCAATCACGCCGCCCTCCACCAACAACTTGATGAAACGGCCCAAGAGATCACGGACCTCACCGGAACCATCAACAACCCCTACGAAGCGTGGATACTCCCACCCGAACTCATCTTCCCGCTGAATCCCAGCGGACGGAGTTTCTGGGACCCGAGCATGGGTCTGTTTGTCAGCCTTCACGACTCGCTCCTGATACCGAGCGAATTTGAGTACTACAAAGAGGTCAGTGTGCTTGATGGCTTCGCCCATGAGTATGTTCACTTTATCTACAACGAGCAGGGCCTAAACCCACGGGAAGAAGACTGCCTCAAAGAAGGCCTGGCCGAAGCCATCGCATCTTATTTGTTTCCTTGGCGCAAGGAGCTGTCCCCGCGAGGCGAAGACCTCAAGTCCAAGCGACACTTCTTTGATGGCTGCACAAGCCTCGTAGAGGCAGACTCTCGCGGACAGTGCATGATGTGGCACCTTCAAAAAGTCGTTGGACTGAGCCATGGGCTCTTCTATCAGCTTTTCCATCCACCCCCGCCCACAGATTTCGACAGTTGCGATCTTGAAGACCCAGAAGTCGGCATGGCGTACTTGCGCTATTTTTCTCGATCAGTCGGATGGAACGTGACCGACGTTCTCGAAAGCGCCCAGGTCCCACTGCCTCTGCCCTATGACATGGCAAGACAAATCACCAGGTTCTAGACCCCATGGAGTGACCGACCAACGCCAACCCGAAACCCCGCTGCTCGCGCGCTCTCCAGAACGTGGCCCAAACCTCGTCGAAAAGCACAAAAGGCGGCGTTCATCATCGAATCTACCTCCCGAGGGAAGACCGTCACAGAAATCGAGGTTTCCCCCGGTCAATGTTCATTGACTTTAAGACGGGCACAAGGTCTACGTTCCTGTTCAATTTTCGGTTTTGGAGGGTAAAACGTGCGCAATTCTCGCTTGGGATTCAAGTCGCTCTGGCTTTTCTTTGTTCTCCTTTTAGGAGGCGCGGCCAGCGGCCAGGAGCAGGCGAAAACTCAGCCCGCTCCGCATTCCGGCTGGAACCTCCTCGCCGTCCCAGTGAAGGACGCGGGCCATGGAGCCGACTCGCCTGATCGCGCACCGGCGACCACTCCGATGCGGGAGAGTAGAGGCCGGTGGATTTACGTTGACGGAGCGCCGTCGGGCGCGGCGGGTTCCTGGATTCTTGGCCGCGAGATTGAATCGTGGTCGGTGGACTCCTCCACCGCAGCTGCGCCGGGTTGGCAGTTTTTCTCAGTGGCGCGCGCCACACCCTACGGGGAACTGCGCTTTTCCCGGGTCTACCGCTGGGACGATTCAAAAGCCGACTATGCGCTGCTCGGGGGCGGCGATGTACTCCAACCCGGGGTCGGGTATTTCGGCCATCAAGAAAAGGCGAACGTATCACCTCCTGTGGCAAGCGAGGCGAAGCGCGCAGCAGAAACGGATCCGCTAGAGGCGCTTGGACGGGCCGTGCCTCCACTGGGCGCCTTTGTGCCGGCGGAGGTCTTGTACACACCTCACGGTTCCGCTTCCCAGGTTGACGTGGCGTTGTCGGGCTTTGACGGCCGCACCTACGCGCATGTTGTGCACGTGGTTCGCGGCCAGGGCGCGGGGGACCAGGTCTGGTACCATCGGAGTGAGAAGGCCGGAAAAGCCGGTACCTTTGAGTCGTCGCAGACCGGGACGGCTCCTGGATCTTCGTCGTCGGTCATCTCGGTTTCGATTGCGGCCCGTGAAAATCGCGTATCGATCGTGTGGATCGAGCGGCTGGAGTCACCCGAAGAGGCATCCACGGACGGCGCACGTTTTCGCGTTTTGCGGACTGAGAGCCAGGACAGCGGGCGTACCTTTGGCCCCATGGAGATCGCGCGTTCGAATAACGCTTGGAAACGCGGTGTGGATACCGCTTACGACGCGATGCTCGGACACCATCTGGTGTGGGGAGAAGCGAACAAGGTTTATTACCTTCGCGATCTGACGGGCGAAGCCTCGAACGTGTTCGATGTTCTGAAACGGACACCCGCAACCGAAGTGGTCAAGTACCTGGCAAAGTACGAGCCCGACGACGCGGGACAGTGCGCGTGTCCGGACTGCTGGTGTGAGGAGTCTCATATTGCCCGCCACGATGCGGATCCTGAGGACAATACCGCAACCGAATACCTTTTTCGAAATGAAGAAAGCTACGTGTATGAGCCCTCCCTTCACGTAGACGCCAAGACAGTGAGCATCGTCGCGCGTCAAAAACGCATGTGGGACAACAAACCGGTTGGGCATGAGGCTTGGGCCGAAATGTTTTTCGAACCGGTCTACAGCGAAACCGTCGTGGAGCGTCTTCGTCCGACTCGGTTCTTGGTGGGCTACCAATCCACGTGGAAGGAATCCTACGAACCGGGTGACGAATTGCTCTTTTTGGGCCTCGGCATTCAGCATCAGTATCGCTATCGGGGCACTTGGCACGAGCAAGACAAGATTCGACTCGCTCAGCGTCCTCTGGTCCCAAACGCATGGTCGACCTCGACGGCCGGGTTAGAGGAAGGCGCGCCAGGCGTCTCTCCTTGGCGCAGGGACTCGTGGCAAGACGGTACTTTTCAGTCTTGGCGCTTGTCGACACTTGCGTGGGTCGGGACGGAGGGAGGGGATGATACGCCTTCCCACCCGGTGATCGCGGGGGCGCCTTGGGGCTTGGTGGTGGCGTATGAAGACGGGCCTTCAGACAACCCGAACGCCGTAGGCTCCAACCCGATTCAGCTTCAGGTGTCGGTCGACGGAGGCCGTTCATGGTCTGAGCCCCGCAGGGTGGCTACGGGGTATAAACCAGCGCTGGCGGTTGCTGATGGTGGCGATGTGGTGGTTTCAAACTACGAACCCCACGCCTTGGATGGAGGGGCGATTTCCGTTGTGCAAAGTAACGATTCCGCAACAAGTTTTGGCGGATACACTCGCTTGAATAAAGGTCCGGCAAAGCCCATTCATTGGAAGAGCCATGGGCGCGGCGCTGATGCGCTGGTAGGCGGAGGTTCTTTGGGGGCTTTTGAGGACCTGTTTTTTGCGGCTTGGATCGAGCAATCGGATCAACGTGAAGCGCGTGACCGCATTGTCTTTTCACGCGCGTCGCGGGCTTCTGAGGTCGCGCGATATGGCGTCGACCTTCCCGAATATGTCACCGAGGGTCGGGCGGCCCAAGTTCGGGTGACCGCCGAAAACAAATACCACATGCGGGTTGCTTCCAACGCTCGCCTCCAGTTGACAAACCTGGCAGGCGGGCCGGCACCCGGCGGTCCAAAACACGCCCCTACGTCGGTCGCTGCGCCTTTGGCCCCCCCAGCCACTTCGCCCCGCACCATCTCGCTGGTGGGAGGAGAGGCCAGCCTGCCTTTAGATTTGTTTGACGGGGCAGTGGTCGGCGACGCTGGCATGGTCTCGCTTGCGGTGGCGGCGGTGCCTGGAGTCCAGGGCGATGCGGAATCCGCCGGGGTCGAAGTCTCGGTCGTGCCTGCTTTTGCGGCCTCGGTCCATGGCAACTACCAGCAGGCGCTTTGGCTGCGGGATAAGCTGTGGCGCCAAGGCACGGACGATGATTCGTCCGTGGGATTCCAGGTGGAGTATGAAGCTGTCGGAGACGATAAGGACGCCTCGGACGGGCTCCGAGGCATAGAGGAGGGTCAAGCCATAGACTCGGTGCCTTTGGCCAGTCACGAACGGGTTTGGGCGTATACCCAAGGGATCGCGCTCGCGCAGTATTCGCGGCAAGGGACCAAGGAGTCCCTCGCCCGAGCGCGAGCCTTGGCCCGCTACTTGTGTTCCCAGGCAAAGGTGGCTCCATCGGGAAAAAAAGGGTTCAGAGACTTGATCCAGGGTTGGCCGTTTTCTTGGAATACCCTCGATGACAACTGGCGCGACGTTCGCTTGGTGACCGGTGCGACCGCATGGGTCACCCACGGCTTAGGCGTTTTTGTTGTCTCAGAAGCTTTTTCGGGTCTTTCTGAAGACGAACAGAAACGCATTCGCGCCTGTTACCGCCAGGCGCTCCACGGCTTGATCGGGCATCGTCATTCGGGTTCGATGGAAGATGGACGGAGAATCAGCCTGGTGACAGCGGGCTGGACAACCCTGGGCTTGGCCCATGCTGATGATCCTTCAGCGCTGCTGCAAACCGGCTGGCGCAGAACAGAGGATCACCTGGCCGGCGAGACGTGGCACTACTACGACGTTCTTGACGCCCTGGGCTACGACGACTTCGATGAAACCCGCGCACCCGCGGTGCGGAGAACCATGGAGGGAGGGCATTCGCCGTCATCCCTACCGCCGCTGGTCCTCACAAAGAGGGACTTTGCGCACCTCAAACAGGAGGTCGAGGCCACCAATATTGTCACCGAACACAATCTCGATGTTCTCAGCGTGCTCAACCACGCCTTGAACCACCAAGAGGCCTTATCCCTCCAGGAGCCGGGTCGACCGGAACTGAGTACCATCAGGGCCTGGCGAGATGAACTGCGGGCCGGGATCTTTCACGTGCTTTGGGATGACGTAGAGGATCATTGGCGTCACGATCTTGAAAATGCGGCCCTATCAGAGGGTGCCGGGGCAAGAAAACGAACGGAAATTCAGGCGGCTTTGGTGCGCGGGGATTGGGGCCGGGTCGCGACCGGCGGGGTGCTGGCCAGCGAGTCCGAACACAAAGAGGCAGTCGATGCCGTGCTCATCGACGATGGCTTCTTTCGAGGGCGCTTTACCGTGATACCCAATCGACGCCACACGGCCATCGACAACTGCAGTTGGCTCTCCCTCTCGGTAGACTTCGATGATCTCACAAACGTGGACGAGGTCGAGCAACTTGCGCGCTGTTTGGAGTTTACGACGTTGGCTTTTGCCAAAGATATCGAGTTTGAAGGCCAGCGATACTATGGGGCTCACTATTTCTTCGATGGGTTTGAGGACAAGTATATCGAAGGGACAAGTCGTCAGGAGCAATCGTTTCATCTGGAGGCGACTACGGGACTCATTTTGGGCTTACTCGCGTTTGTTGAGGCTCATCCTGAGCACCCAAAGAGAGATTTCTTTGTTCGAGAAGCCTACGCCCTTTGGGCGGGCGTTCAGGCTTTTGTCCTAGACCACGGCTTTCCGTACTCGAGTCAACGCATCATCAATCTATCGACCCTACTGACTTCGAGCACCGCGCTCATCTGGTTCATCGATGTGTACGAACATTTCGAGCGCCTGGGGCCCGCTGTGACCGAGAATAATCCATGGCTGGAGGCTCATCCATCGTGTGAGGCACGGTATGGTATTGGTTGCCCGCCTCCACCCACAAAGCTTTCATCGACGGAAGAGAACCCAACAAGCGGTTTCTTGCTCCGCACGCTTGGGGATGAGGCCCTTCTTACGGAGGTCTCTGATGACTCCATCGAACTGGACCTTCCTCAGTTTGTCGAGTTGGAGGAAGACCCCAATCTTCTATGGCTGCTTACTCAGGACTCGAACGCGGTCGCGCGCTCACGCGAACCCATTTCTCTACACGACATTGACGACCAGCGGGTTGTCGTGCTTCGCCTTTCGAAGGAAGAAGGGGCGACCGGCGTGGATGTGGTCCGAACCTACAATCTGACGATTCTTGGGGGCGGGCCCTTTTCTCAGGTTCCATCAGGTTATCGAGACACAAGCTTTGAGCTTCGACATATCGCAGAAAACAGTACGAAAATTCGAGTCCAGTGCCGCAACTTACACGCAGGCCTTCCGCTAGAGCTGGGTGGCCCCGGTACCGTCAGGATGCCCGAGGGTGTGGGGGGCTCGGTCATGGTCGAAGCCCCCGGCCCCGATCCCTCCGATGCAGTCGAGGGCGCAACCCTGGTGAGCTTGCACTGCCGATTGGAGGTTACGGGGCCTGCTGACGAGCATGTTTATTTGGGGTTCAATCACCTCCAGGTAAACAAACGTTCATCGGCACTCGCCGGGCCGAGCGATGACGTTCCATGTGTGGGTCACTGTGATGTCGTGGAACAAAACCCGGTACTGCGCGCCGCGATTATTGCAATGGGGTACTTCACCTCGGCCAATTGTCACCGGTGGAAGGACCACTACTTGGCCGGCTTTAAAGACCGGTTCCCGAATCTTCGGGTGAGCATGCAGCAACCTTTTGAGCTCTGTGGCTTTGGTCTCGACAGCTTGATGATATTTTTTGATCGACAGAGCATCACCATTTACGCGCTCGACGAGAACGAAGTCTACCGTGTAGCCAAGCAGGCAGCCTTGATAGAGACTTCTTGGGAGAATGGAGAACCCCAAGTTGCCCTCGCGCTCGCCCCAGCAGTCGGTACAGCCCTCCACGGCGTCCTCACCGAAAGTGAAGGCCCAACACCGTTTGGTGAACCGCGGGAAGTCCCGGAGTCGGTAGAGGTGAGGCGCATGGAGTGGGATGAGGCTGCTTCTTCGGAGGAGGGGCTTTTGGAGGAAACGACCCCGAGTCTGGTGGTTGAACCAGCGGACAACGTTCATCTTACGCCTTGGTCGACGGGGAGATACCCAACGCAAACCTACACCCTGTCGAATGCCTTGAGTGAGCCGGTGGTGGTAGAAATCTGGTCGCCGGACACATTCTTGTTGGTGGAACGTCCGCGGGTCTTGCTAGGGCCTCATGGAGGCACGGAGCCTGTAGTCATTTCGGTCGATGACGAAGCTCTGGTTAAGGCTGGTGCCACCGACTTTGCGATTGCGGAGTTGTATTTCACGGTAGACGGTCAGGATGTGGATTCAAGATTGGTTCAAGTGATGCAAGCACAGGCGATCACCGCCCCTAACTATTACGGCGAGGTCATTCTTGATTTCGAAGATCCGAGCCAAGATCCGGACTGGACGACCCCGGCGGGCGCGCCCAACCAGCCGAGCGGGGACATTCGCTACGAGCAAATCAACGGCAGCCGTGCTCTGGTGTTCGACCATCCAGCAATTCGTGCCGAACAGGATTTCCCCGAGGGGGTTGTAGATAACCAAGTGCTGCACGCGATGCTTCCCGCTGTTGAGGGAGAATTTCGAGCACTCTCGATAGAGATTTCAACCGTCCATGACCTCGGCTTGGGAAGTCTTGTCACCGTTGACCGGACCCGGGGTCGACACTCACACGAACGGGCCAAAGGCTTGGTCGTGAGCCACTCGTGTACCCGTTTTGTCATGGCACCCGCCAACTTGTTGTCCGACATCCGTATTTACTTCTACGCACCACCCGGGTCTCGGCGGGGAGGGGAACGCGGCTATTACGCGATTGACAACATCATCGGATACCGAGCTGGCGTACCACGGCCAGAATCAGGAAAATCCTGTGACGCGTTTCGCGTCTTTGTCGGTGTCGAAAATGTCAACACCCGGATCGAAGAGCCAAAGGCTCAGGAATTCGACTCGGCGATCCCGCCGAGGACGACGATCGCTCCGGAAAAAGACGATAGCAAGCAAGACGCGGGAGACGCACCGCCTGAGCGCCAAGTCATCGTAGATTTCGAGGAACCAGCTGATGATCTGGATTGGTGGACCCCTGAAGGCAAGCCTGGCCAACCGAGGGGCGATATTCGCTATGAGCGCATCAACGGCAGTCGCGCGTTGGTATTCGACCATTCGGCGATTCGCGCCAAGGAGGATTTTCCGGAGGGCACGATAGACAACCAGGCGCTGCACGCGGTGCTTCCCGCTGTTGAGGGAGAGTTTCGAGCACTCTCGATAGATATCTCCGCCGTCCATGACATCGGCCTAGGAAGCGTCGCCACTGTTTCTCGAACCCAGGGTCGACACTCACAGGAACATGCCAGAGACTTAGTGATGCGTCACTCGTGTACCCGTTTTGTCATCGCACCCGCAAACCTGTTGTCCGACATTCATATCTACTTCCACGCTCCACCCGGGTCTATGCCCGGGGGGGAACGTGGTTACTACGCTATCGACAACATCGTTGGATACCCGTCAGGAGTACCCCCTCCAGAATCGGGACAACCATGTGCAAGTACATCATCGCAGGGTCGCCGTCAGAGATAGTCATGCTCCGGCACTCCGCCGAGTCGATTTCATATTCTCGAGCGTAAAGGCAGCCAAAATGGCCTGGCTCTCAGCCCGTCACTGGCCGATGCTGATATGAAAGTCCATGAGCTCGTCGAGCGCATCTTGGTAGTGGCGTTCTAACATGGGGCCTCGCCAGATGTGGAAGGTCACACCACGCTCGTAGGCACCGTCGAGTTTGGACCGGATTTCGCTCGGGCTCATGGCACCAAAGTACTCATTGATCATCACCGGTTTGGGCCCCTTGGGAGGCAGCTTATTCATGTGTTTGACAATGTAGTCGATCTCCGAATGGTTTTCGATCTCGGCTCGGTGAGAGTTGGTGCCCAATAGCTGACCCTTGTGACCCCCTTGGCTTCGCACAAAACGGACAATTCCGAGCTCCCAGGCGGGCTGCACTTCCGCCCTGGGATACCTCGTCCCCTTGTAGTTTCCAAGATTGCAGTCAAAGGTTTCGTTTCCGATTTGGTAGATCACGTTGGGGAAGGACCCGAGTTCGTTCACGATCTTGCTGAGCCACTTTTTGTGCAATGTGTTGGGTCCATGTTCCATGATCTCGCATGTGCCTTCATGGTCTCCTACGCCGTTTTGATTGTTGTCTTTGTACCATGGCGTCAGCGGGGGGCGCTCCAAAATCCACGCGTCGATAAGGTCGACTTCAACGTAGATCCCAAGCTTCTGTGCCGCAGAAACAATGTTGCGTGCGCGTCTCCAAAAACGTGGGTTCCATTTTGAGAGGTCGGCCACGCCGTTTTTTGTGGCGTAGGCCATGAACTCCGTCCCCTCTCGCGCGAAGGGCCCCAAACGAATATGCGCATAGTTGGCCTTGTGATCCGCCATTTCTTTGAGAAGATCGATATCGACGAATGGCCACCCTCGATCCTTTCCATTCTCGTCATCGTTGCTGCAGCACAAAACCGCACCGGCCAACTGGATGCCACGGTTGCGAGAATCAATAAAATCAGTTCCCAAGACCGCAAGCGGTCCATCGATTTTCTTTTGTCCATCGGCACGAACAAATTCAACCCTTGCGTTGCCAACCCGAAACCCTGCTTCTCGTGTGTGTACAAAACGAATGGTGTTGCTGCCCTGCCTCCACACGCTCGGGTCGGTCCAAAACCTTAGGGCGGGGCGCGTGACGTTGTTGTATGCGGAGGGATCTGCTCGCCAGTCAAAAAGGTGAATGCGGTCTTCTTCGGAGGTCCGGTTGTTGATGGTCATGTACCCTTCGTCGGCGGTATCGGCGTCAAACACGTCCTCGAGCACCAAGGTCGCTCCAATCATGTCCCGAGGGACATCAACATTGATCTCGACAACCCGCTTTTCTGGTGCATTGGGCGTCGCTTGCCCATTACGAAGGACCACCGGGAAGCCAGATCCGGCACCATCTTCTGCGGGGTCCTCCAAGCTGTCTGGGTCTGCCTGCGGCTCGGGTTCTTGAACCTCAGGATTTTTGTCCTCGGGCTCTTGAGCCTCGGGCTCTTGAATCTCAGGCCTTTGGGTTTCTGGCTCTTCGGCAGGCTCTGGAGCAGTATCGGGGGGTGATGAAAAATGGACAAGCGTGGCTGGCTTCAACCGGTCGGAAAACACGTATCGAGCCGGGTTGCCGTCATCCGTATCTTTCATGTTGCGCGCTTTGCCCTTAAGCACCTTGCCGTCTCGAAAATGGACTTCAACTGCGATGGCCTCAGGTGCTCTTCCGTCGATGTCAGACCACCGATGGGTCGTGAGAGAATGTTTGGGGCGAAGGCCCCTGCCCAAAAACCGCAAAGTGGCGCGCCGCGATTTGTGCCCATCGTTGTTTTTTTCTAGACTCGGAGAGACCTTAAACTCCGGGGTCGAGGGAAGCAGGTCAAACTCGGCATCGTCTCCTAGATCCAAAACCACCTGGGAAATCGGCGTGTCGAAGGACCGATTGGAGAGGGTCAGTTCAAACTGATCATGGCGACCTATCAGGTCGACGACCACCTCGGCCGCGTGGGCTTCAACCGGCCGAGCCATATGGGCCTCAAACACAAATCGCCGCGGATCTTCGTCGTCGGAGTCAGGCCGGTCATGCGCCATGCCGCGAAGCACATGCCCAGTGTCGAAATAAACCGCAACAGACAATGACCAGGGCCGGGGATCAATATCGTTGGACCTTTCGGTCTTCACCGTCTGCCCGCCCGATATGCCCTTGCCGGCAAACTTGACCGAGACCATCCGGGACATGTTTCCGTCGTTGCTTTTAAGCAGTTGAGGCTCAACTTTGAACTTAGAAGTCGAAGGGAACAGATCAAAATGGGCATTCGGGCCCAAATCCAATTCTACCCTTGTCAGCTTGGCGGAACGCGATAGATTGGTGGCAGAGAACGAAAAGCCCGCCCAGCGCCCAACCAAGTCCAGTTCGATCCTGGCCCCCAAATCTGAGCTTAGGGAGGCAGACGCCGTTTGCGTCGAAGCATCCGGTCCTCCGCAAGCGTGGCAAAGGAGCGCCGCCGCGACCCCAAACTGGGTCATAAGATTGTGTGACTTCTTCATCTCTTTGTATCTCTGCATGCAGTCTTGAATCCTCTCGCCTTGGGCGACCTATGGTGTATGAGACTCACCCCGAGCCTTCGCGAAAGGTGGAAACACTTCTGGGGCCGACTTGGAGCCGTACCCAGAACCACTCCGTCACAAAAGCGAACAGCTCGACATTCACCGGACTACTACGGAACCTGGGTATCTTTGGGCCGCCAAAAAAGAAACAACGGAAAAACTATTCAGTCGCAAAGACTTTGCATCGATCGCCTGGACGAAAGGCGGAATTCTAGAAGATGCGGGAAATACGAAAACGCGCCCTCATGGGTTCGCGCGCTTTCAACAGGCGAGCACGCGTCAACAGAACACTTCAGTACAGCCCGGACTGTTCGGCAGTGCACTTCACCACGTGACGAGCGGGCCCAAGATCAGACAACCTTGTCACGCGTGGACCACTTGCATGTTTTTTGATTCACCGAGACCTGCGTAGGGCCCTAAAGAGCAAGAAGTAGACCAATGGTACTCGCACCAAGGCTCGGTGCCCAAGAGATCGCCCAAAGGCACGAAACGAGTCATGTTCTCGCATCGCCTCCGAAAAGCGCCACCTCGTCACTGGACAAACAAAAGGGAAACGGTGGGGTATAGAGTCCCCCGCGAAGGAGGACTCCATACCCCGCGGATCATTCCCAAAACAGCGCATGGGCCCGAGGCCAAGAACCGTAGAGTCCATACTCTCCAGTGCGAGGGCGCGTTCAGCGGTTCGTTGGGCTTCGGCCTTTGCGACCTCTGGGCTTGTGGCCAGGCCAATCCTTGCGCCAAAACCGTAGAGCATCGAGTGAAGTGTGGGGGCCAACGCGAACCCCGGGTCCAAGGCTGCGCTCTTTTTGAGAAGCTCGCCGGCTTGGGTGAAAGACTCGTGATTCCAGCCGTGCATGATCAGATGGCCACTGGCCTGTAAAAACAACTGGCGCGCCGTGCCGCCGCGACAGTCAATAGGCTGCTCACCAGACAAAGCGAGTCGAGGGCGGCTAAAGTGGGCCATGCTACGAATGCGAAGCAGATGCGGTGACCAAGAAGATGCCTTCTTGATGCGAGAGTCCCACAGTTCGTTCGAGTTTCCGCGCATCCGAAACGCATTGTGGCCCAGCCCCAGTCCGGTTTGTGTCAGAGGGGAGGGCCAATAGGAAGGGGCGGTTCGGGGATGCCTAGTGACTCGGATGTATTGTTCTGATAAGAAATATCCCCAAAGCCTTCATGTCTGACGATCTCCATGATTCGATTTTGCGGTCCCTTAGACGCATCACGCGCGCGATCGATCTGCACAGTCGTGAGCTTGCCAGTGGGTTTGGTCTCACCGGCCCTCAGCTTGTGTGTTTACGAGTGATCGGTCAGCGAGCTGAGCTTACGCCCAGCAAACTTGCGAAGGAGGTCTCTTTGAGCCAGGCGACGGTGACTGGAATCATCGACCGACTGGTCGCTCGGCAGCTGGTGTCTCGCACGCGGAGTGAACAGGATCGCCGCGTTGTGACCGTCTCCATTACCTCCGCCGGCAATGATCTCACCAAGACCGCGCCTCATCCCCTTCAAGAGAAATTCCTGGATCGCCTGGGAAAAGCCCCGCGCGAGGAACAAGAGAATATTCGGAACACCCTGGAAAAAATTGTGGAGATGATGGCCAGCGAAGACTTGAAGGCCGCCCCCGTCCTGGTGGTGAGTCCCGCCGCCCTGACTCCGGAAGAAATTCTTGATTCCCCCGTGGAAGAAGACTGAACTTCCGCAACAATTCGAATCTCTCCTTTCTTGACACCAACCTTCCTCCGGCAAGCAGACCCGTGTTCGAGTGCTGCGGAGGAGACTCCGTCGCATTCCTCGCCCATACGAAGGCTCGGCTTCGCCGTCAGGCCGACTGCGGGTTTATCGCATATAGCTCTAAGTTATTGTTTTTACAATGTCTATTGGTGAATCAGCATTTAATATCGAAAGAAATATTTTGTATTCAAACTATTTGATGTCACAGTGCCTGGCTGTGAGTCTTTCGACCGGCCAATCGTTCGGCCAAGAACCCACGACCGTTCGCAAAACGGACCACTACGCCAAGGAGTATGTCCATAGCTTCGTCGAGAAGTGGGATGACCTCATCGACTGGGGGGCAAGAACCCAGGGCGAGGGGGATTTTTTCTTGCGGCTCTTAAAGAAACACAACTGCGCTCGCGTTTTAGATGTCGCCACGGGGACAGGTTATCACTCGGTCCGACTTCTGAATGCGGGCTTCGAAGTGGTAAGCGCCGACGGCAGCCCCGTCATGCTCGCCAAAGCGTTCGAAAACGCTCGGAAGCGAAACCATATCCTGCAGACCGTGCACGCAGACTGGCGGTGGCTCAATCGAGACCTGTCTGGACGGTTTGATGCAGTGATTTGCCTCGGCAACTCGTTTACGCATCTGTTCACGGAGCACGACCGGCGCAAGACTTTGGCCGAGTTTTACTCGGCTCTTCGCCACAACGGTATTCTCATTCTTGATCAACGGAACTACGACGCACTCTTGGATGAAGGATTTACGAGCAAACACCAATATTACTATTGTGGCGAAAACGTTCTGGCGGAGCCCGAGTATGTTGACGAGGGTCTGGCGAGGTTTCGGTACCGGTTTCCCGACCGTTCCGTCTTTCACCTCAACATGTATCCCTTGCGACGAAACTATGTGCGCCGGCTCATGTATGAGGTTGGGTTTCAGCGCGTGACCACCTATGGTGATTTTCAGCAGACATACAAGACTCAGGAGCCAGATTTTTTTATCCATTGTGCCACGAAGTCGTACGACGACGACTATCACCCCGACTATGCGGCTGCAGTACAAGACGAAGGGAACGAGGAGGGGTGAAGCATGGACACACAAAAGCAGGAAAACGACGTCACCAAGATCGCACAAGACTACTATGACAGTCATGACGCTGATGCTTTCTATGCCCACGTTTGGGGAGGCCAAGATATACACGTGGGCATCTATGAAACCGGGGCGGAGCCCATTTTAGAAGCTTCTCATCGAACGGTCCGCCGCATGGCGGAACTTGTCTCCGTCACAGCATCCACTCGAATCCTTGACATCGGGGCCGGCTACGGGGGAGCCGCACGCTATCTCGCCAGAAAGTTTGGTACCAAGGTCATATGTCTCAACCTGAGCCGGGTTCAAAACGAGCGGAATCGTGCCTTGGTACGAAAAGAAGCGCTCGAGCCTTTCGTAGATGTGGTCGACGGCTCCTTCGAGAACATCCCTCTTTCAAGCAACAGCATCGACATCGTGTGGAGCGAAGACGCAATTCTCCACAGCGGAGACAAACCGCGCGTATTTTCTGAGGTGGCACGTGTCCTGCGGCCAAATGGTCAATTCTTGTTCACAGATCCGATGCAGGCCGACGACTGTGATCCGAGGGTGCTTCAGCCCATCCTGGATCGCATTCACCTCGAGAGTATGGGCTCTTTTAGCCTATACCGTCGCCTCGCCATCGACGCCGGGCTTTCAGAAGTTCAGATTTTGGACCTCTCGGATCAACTGCCTACCCACTACCAGCGGGTTCACGATGAGCTTTCTGCCCGTCGGGCTGAACTCCTCAAAGTCTGTTCAAGGACCTACCTCGACCGAATGACCCGAGGGCTCCTCGACTGGGTATCCGGTGGCAAAAAGCGCGACCTTACCTGGGGCATCCTTCACTTTGAAAAACGTCTCCCCATCACCACATGAGGCGAACACACGGCGTCAGTTGTTGGGCGCACCGTTTCCGATCCAAGCCCTCACCACGTCCATGTCGGAGTCGGATAGGGCGGGAGCACCCTTTGGCATTTTGGCGCCCGAACACATGTCAGAGCCTACCAGCTTATTGATCAGGTAGCTACGCTGTGGCGAACCCGGCTCGACGAGTTGAAGATTCGAACACTGAGAGGAAAGGACGCCAACGAGTTCTGAAAAAGTCACCGCTGTACTGCTCATGTCCAGTCCAGCTTTTGGGGTTCGGCCGCCGTGACACCGAGAATCTCCGCAACCGGAGGCATTGAAGATGCTCATGACATCAGCAGCAAAACTCGTTGTGGGCCACACGCATCGTCCGCTTTGGCACTGCGCCGACCCACAAGAACCGCAAGAACCACCACAGCCATCGTCTCCACATTGAAGCCCCGTACAGTCGGGCACGCAGCCGCAGTTTCCATCAAGCCCACAAGTCATGCCGTCAGCACAAGAACCACAGGAGCCTCCGCAGCCATCGTCGCCGCACGCCCGACCAGTACAGTCGGCGACGCACTGGCAGCGGCCATCGACGCTGCATGAATCGCCGGCGGAGCACGTTCCACATGAGCCACCGCAACCGTCGTCACCGCATTGCTTTTTGACACATTGTGGCTCACACCGACACGCCCCCTCGGCGTCACAGGCATCACCGACTTCACAGGTGCCACAGCTTCCCCCACACCCGTCATCCCCGCACACGCGGTCTGTGCATTGCCTCACGCAGTTCTGCACACACTGTCCATCGATGGTATTGCAGACCAACATGCTCGGACACTGTCCACAGGATCCGCCACAACCATCTCCTCCACATCGACGATTGGAACAATCCGGAATGCATTCACACTGACCGGCTGCCGAGCAACTCAGCGCGGCGGAACATAACCCACAGGAACCACCGCACCCATCGTCACCGCACTCCTTGTTTGCGCAATCGGGAACACACACACACTGCCTGTCAATGGAACATCGCTCCGAAGAGTCGCACGCGCCACAAGACCCGCCACATCCGTCGGAGCCGCACTCCTTTTGGAGACACTCTGGGGCACACACACACGAATTCTGCTCACATGCAAGGCCTGGGGTACACGAGCCGCATGTCCCACCGCAACCATCATCTCCACAAGCCTTGCCGGTACAATCCGGTGTACAAATCGCGTCCGTACATACCCCGTCGGTGCATGACTGAGAAGCCATGCACGTTCCGCAAGTCCCTCCACAACCATCCCCCCCACAGGCTCGACCCCCGCAACTCGGCTGGCACGGCTTATCAGCCAGATCTGCCAAGTACGTTTCTAAGTGGACACGTTGCTCATTAGAAAATGGTCGCCCGGGTGCCATCGTCCCTTCGACGACCGCACGAACAAGAATACGATCGCTCCAGCGCTGAAGATCTGCTTCCGTATCGAGATTCACATCTATCGGCGCATGCGCGCGCTCTTCCGGAGAAGCGTCCACAGAGTGACACGATGTGCAATATTCATTCATGAGGGGCTGGATGCAAGTCGAGTAGGCGGGCACGGTCCCGTCGCAGTCAAAGACCACATCCTCTTGAGTGTCAGTCCGGCTTCGGTTGGGGTCCGCCGATGCCATGCATCCCCCTAGGCCGACAGCCATGAGCATCCATAGGCCGGGAAGCACCACACGCACAACACGATTGTGCATTCAGTCGTCGCGTCTTGTCACGAGAGCCGGCCAGCGATGAGTAAAAAGCTTGTCACAAACGCACACTTTGTCGCCGCATGTATTGCGCACTCGCATGAATCAAACACCGTTAGGAACACCGATAGAAGGCCTCAAAACCGGTTTCACATCTGGATGAAGGGTATTGTAAGACCGACGGGGCCCAACGCAGACCGTAGCATCCGGCCCTCTGTCTTTTGGGGCGCTTCGCCTCCGACAACAGCGGACTCGAGGGAATAGGCGCGCTTGCTATCGCTCCTGTTCTCGTACCCGTTTCCATTCGTTCTCGATTCGAAGTATTTCGCGAAGAACGGCTTTCTGCTCTTCGGTGCTGTGCCATGCGGGGTCATGTTCGTCATAGCCAAAGCCACGCAGAACATCCTCGACAAAAGCCGGCAAGAAACCCCATTTGCTGAAGAGCAAGAGCGAGCTCGGGCGAATCACCATTTTAATGGGCCAGGGCTTTAGACTTGCACCGGGAAACATACTCTCTACAAGGTCTTTCAGGCCAAAAAGTTCTGAGACATCATTGAACTCGAACGGTGCTGTCCGGCCAGGTGAGCCATGAAGCACCTGTTCGAACGCGCCGAGGTACCAGGCCGTCGCTTCCAAAGCAAACAGACGCGCTGCTTCGATGTCGGTGTGGGTTCGATCAAGCTTCTGGCCCGCCATAGAGTATAGTGGAAGCATGAACTCGAGGAGGAAGGGGTCCTCTCGAAAGTGCTCCACAATCTCCAAGTAGTTGAAGTCACGCCTTAGGAGTCGCAGATGGAGAGCGTGAATCATCTCATGGTACAAGCCAATGGTGTAGTAGCGTTTGAGGTCGGAGATCTTGTCTTCGTGGAGGAGCTTGACCTTGAGAATACCTTCGAATTCTGGAAGATAAACAAACTCTCCTCCGGCGACTGGTCCTTGACCCACTTGAAGAGCAAACATGGGCGGCAACAGTATGCTTTCGGCCAGGCCCTCTTCCCGATCCAAGAACTGGGTGGAAGACAGCAAGTGATAAAGAAAGAGATTCGTTTCGAAGAGTTCATCGATTCGCGCTCGGCTCATCGCCCCATGCGCAATCGGAGCCAACACGCTCACATGGTCCCCGGCGTTGAGCCCCAAAGCCGCTCTCACTTTCTCCGGGTCTCTTACCATAGGCGCGTCAGCAAGGGCTGAAATCAATTGTTGTCTGAGATCGGAGCCCACGTGACGCTGCTCGAAGAGCCAAAGGGCGTCATCGCGGATTTTTTTACTGGGAGCCACACGCATCGCGATGTTCGGGGAGCTGGTCTCAGTGTCTGTCACCAGTAAGAATACGGTCACCGTGTTCCCTCGACTGATTTCGAGCGTCGCCTCGGCGTACCACACGGGAGCATACAGGGATTTCGCAGCTCCGTAGACGGTGCTCAAGTCGTAAACACGCAGACCTCTCAACTGCGCGTTGCTCTGCTCCAGACTGCCAAAGTCGATGCCGGGCCGGCCCCTAAAGTCTATGCGGAGATCCAATGGCGCTTTATACACACGGTTGAGGGTCGTATCGTCCACCAAAAAGGAATCTTCGTACACAAACTTGTCGCGCTGGAGATCGAGTTCCGGCACCAAACCCCGAACCAGCATGGTATTCAGAGACGCCCAATCGCCTGATGAAGTATCGATTTCGGAAGGTGGTCTTGAGAACCAATGGGGCTTCTTGAAAAGCCCGTCGAGCGCAGCCTCTACGTTAATTCGATGAACCGAATGGAGATGCTCTTCAACCTTAAACTTCATTCCGCCCAGCTCGAACGCTACGGACGCAGGACCCACCTTCTGGAGCTTGATAAACTGTCTTTCGACAAGCACCGTCAAAACCCCAGAGAAAACGACGGAGAGCCAGACTTCTAGGCGCGTGAGGTTGTGGGTGAAGTCGATGTTTCGGTCGGGCATCCTGACATACTTAGGAATGGCCATATAATGTTTGTCAGAAATGACTGCGCCGCCCTGCTCATCTGTGAACAGGGGGTCATTCAGCCACTCGCTGTTGGGCACAAAAATGATGTCGTGCTCATTGTCTTCAAGAAAGGCCTGATAGCCCGCGTGCGCCTTCAATCCGTTCAAGAAGTCTACGAGAACGCTATGGGCTGGGCCGGCGTGGCTCAATAGATGCGGTTCCAAGGTCTTCCAAAAATGGGCATCAAAGGGAACGGCGATACGGTAGTCCTTGTGCCACCAGGCCGTCGGAATCGGCACAGGCGCTGGGAGCACCTCAGGTATCGCCGGAAGTTGCGCACCTTCGCCAGACGCAGGCAGCCAAGTTTTAATGGACCCGAGAACATCGACCAGCTCATTCATCAAAACCCGCTTATCCTCAGGGATGTCCGGCGAGCCCCCATTTGGGTAAGCCTGCAACGCCTGTTTCACATCACGAAGGTGTTGCTCGACTTCTGCGTCCATGCTTTCGAGGAGTCGCGTCTCGCTCATCTGCCCCGTTGCCAGAGTTCGGCGCACCAGCCGGCTCCCGTAGAGCTCGGCAACGATGTCATTCACGCGCACCAGTTTCAAGAACCGGGCCTCCAAGGTCGGCCGGTCAATTCTTCCGCTGAGATAGTCTTTGCGAAGCTGGGACTTGAGCGCCTTCAGCTCCTCCTTGGTGAGCAGCGAGGTCGTCAGGTTAAAGTACAGTTCGGCCAAAAATTGCCTCACCGCAGCCTGGATTTTCTCGTCGGCCGAGACGACCGGACTCGTTTCGCCCGACTCTGTCTCACTGGGCGCGCCCCCCGCCTGTGAGGCACCCGCGTTCACAACGACCCGACCTCTATAGGCATATACGGCCATCTTCGAACGGATGTCGTGCCCAAAAAGGGGGATCGATGGATGGACGATCGGAAGCCTCGGACCGGAGTACACCAGAGGCTGGACGAGCCCGTAGATACCGCGCGCCTCAAAGTGGCCAGACTCAGTCCACTCACCGTCTCGGTTTCGCTTGTACAAGGGGAGCCCACGAACAACTTCTTCGCTTTCGACAAAGACATCCCAGGCCGAGACCCAACCGACCAGGGTCCAAGACCCCTTTGGAGGACTTTCAAAGAGTCTCATGGATGTCCAACGCGTTTTCTCGAGGTCTGGCGCCGCCGTTCCTGCAACACCTCCTAGACCCACGCCCGCAATGATGCCCATCACCTCTTCCATCGACAGTCCGGCCTGCGTACCTCGGTGGGCCCCTGGTGTGCCTTGCAATATCTGTTTCGCACTCCGCACGGCTCGAACCGCACGCATCGCCCCCAAAAGACCGGTCCGAACCGGTACGAATGACGCATTCTGGGAGCCCCCTTGGACCGGGTGGAGCACCCAGCTATCACCGCAATCGGTGGTGGCAAAGGATTCCAGTCGCCACGCATCGCCGGCGTCCATGTTGACAGCCTCTTCAGGGGAGACCGAAGCTTCGGGTTCGCAGCGACCCGAGGCCTCGACCGGAAACACAAACGGAAACCGTTCGCCCGTATTGAGGTTCTTGACCTCGATGAGAGCCTCCCGATCTCCGGTTTTGGGCGCCAAAGCACAAACCTCGACCGTTCGAGCACCCACGAGCCCGACCTCTGTCTCCTCCTCGCCTACGCTCAGCTCCGAACCAAAAGGAACACCCCCCACGTAGACTTGATACCGAACCCGTCCCGGCCCGCGGTTCTCGAGGCGAAAGAGACACTGGTGCCGTTCCTGCACCAACGCGATGTGCCCCTTACCACCTGACAGCGGTGATATGATGACGTCGGTGGCGACTGCGGTCTGCAAGAGCCTGCGCTCTCCCAGCAAGCCCTCGTCAATGCTGGTGTCGTGGACCGGACCGATGAACGGTTGCGTGTAGCCAAACGCAAGCGTGGGCTCACCCCAAAGACCGCCACTCGCCCGCGCATGCCCCGGGCGTTGGCCCGAGGCGACCCCGTGAAACATCTCAAAAGGATGGGCTTCAAAAGCTATCTCGTCGTTCCAGACGTCGGCCCCCAGTCCGAGCGCCGACAAAAGCGCCACGGCGTCCGGCCGAGGCACCACACCGGTTCGGAGCATGCGGTGTACCGAACTCAGCCAAGAAGCCCGGTGTTCGGGGGCCACACCCGCCGCTTCGGCCAAGTGGGCCAAATCGCCACCCATCTGAGTATTGAACCAACGCCGCAAAAAACGAACGTTTTGGGCATGGGTTTGACTCAGCGGGAATGCGGGCTGAGGCACGGGGGCGCCACGAAGTACAAACTCGACTTCACGTTGCTGGGCGCGGGACAAAACCAACCGGAGCTCGATGGCGCTTCGTTTCCAGTAGTGAGGCGACCCGGGGTTGAAGGCGTGAATGGGGTCGATGTCACCAAGCGCATATACGATCGGGTTCTTGGGCTCCCCATGCCCTAGGCCGGACTCGAGCGCGGACTTGGTGCGTTCACGAATCGCGCGGCGAACCTCGACGATCGAAACGCCCTCTGAAAACGCAGGCCGAACCGCTTCTCGCAAGAACGTGTAGCTCGCGGGTTCTTGGTTTAACCAAGCGCTTTCGGCACCGAGGTAAAGGGCGCCAGCCAGTGCCTGCTCTTCACCCGCCTGCGCTTCACGCACAGCGGTGAGCTTGGCGAGCAGCGTCTGCCACGAGCCGCCCTCGTTGCCTTCAATGGTCGAAATCCAGGCATCTGTCCCCCCGCTGATGCCTCGAGCCCGAAAAAGACGCCCCAACATCACCATCGCAGTCTCACAGCCAAACCCCAGGCGGGCCTCGAGCGACAGCGAGGCCCGCTGGACCAACGCTTGGGGCGCACACAGGCCCGTCTTGAGGGTGTTTCTCATCATCGAAAAACGCGTGTTTCGGGAGCCAGGCGTCTGGATGTCGAAGACGTCATCGTAGGCCTCTTGGAGCACGACCATCTCGGTCAAAAGGGTATCGAAGCGCGTAGCCCGATAATCGGCGGCCAAAAGAGCGGCCACCGCCTCCAAGAAGCGATTGCCGAGGACTCGAGTGACCGCGCCGTAGTGCGCAGGCGCAAACCGAAAGGCCCCTCGGGTGGCCGCAGCCCCAGTCAAGGGCGCGGCGTGCACCCCAAAAACGCCCCGGGGGTCATCGACCAAAATCGCGGCCAACGCTTGGCTGAGAACACCCGGGCCCGGGCGCTGGTGGGCAAGCTCAACCCGCACAATTTCATCCTGCCGCGGGTCGAACGATGCCAGCCCCCGCTTGGCCAACAGCCCAAAGATCTGGTGCACCGAGAAACGGTGCGTCTCTTGGCTGCCGCTTTGTGAAGCGACTTCGGCCGGCTCACTTCGATACCACTCTTGGGGGGCAAGAACCGCTTCGCCCGCCTCGACCAAGCTGAGCGCCGCCTCGCTGGCGCCGATATGAAAAGCAAACAAGGCACAGGGCTTCAAGGCCTTAAAGCCGTCCAAGGCGCTGCGATCCATTCCCCATTCGCCGACCCATCGCGCGGGGATGGCCCCATCCTCGAGACCGCAAAGCTCAGCCAAGCGGTGACCCAAATCGACCTTGCTTTGGGCAAACGATGGCCCGGCGGCCGTATCCGCCAGCCGCCTTCCCACCAGGTCGAGGGCAAAATACGCCATGAGGTTGTCTTCGAGGGAGGCCGTCGTGGGGTCCTCAGGCCTCCGAAAGAGACCCGAAAGGGGGCTCTCATCGAGGACCACATGGCGATCCAACAAAACGTTGAGGTCCGAGGCCAGCACCGAGGCCACCTCGTCCTCCAGATCCGTGTCTGGGTTTTGGTCCATAAAGCGAGCCAAGGCATAGAGGGCCACCATCTGACCTTCGAGGCTTTGCCGTTCAGGAAAGATGGGCTCAAGGCTCTCGCGATAAACAGCCGGCCAAAACGCATCGCCGCGCATCGAAAGCAATCCCAAAGCCAAAGAGGCCGCACCCTCTTCGTCACCCGTATGGCTGGCGACGAGCAGCGCCAGCGCCTGGTCGACCAAAAGCGTATAGGGCGCTTTTTCGCTTCGGGTCAGGCCGGACTCGACAAGCTCGCCCCCGGAAGCACGATAGGTTTGAAGGGCTTCGTCTAGCCCTCGCAACGCGTGACGGGCCGCCTCCCCCACCCGGTCATAGGGCTTAAGCGGTTCGTCGTGACCCCGGTCTTCGGCGTCGAGATAATCATACACATCGATGAACCAAACCAGTGCGGTGCTGGAGACCAAAATCGCCGAGAGGTCTTGGATGCGCTGACTCGAGTACACAAACCCATGGTCGCGGACAAACGCCTGCGCCCCCGCCCACAAACTCTGGGCTTCCTCGAGGAAGGCTTCGGACGCGGGATGGTCGGGTCGCGCGTGGGCGAACCGATAGAGCCCCAAGATCAGACCCATGGTGGCTTCGAGGTGGTACGAAGACTCTTGAAGCTCGCTCGGCTCGATATAGGTATCCCGAAAGCTGTTCTGAAAATAGTGGGTGCCTCGGTAGGTTCGCTTGGGCGGACAGCTGGCGGTGTCGGGTGAACACCCGTCCTCTCCGTAGCTCAAGTCTTTGGCGTACTGAAGGATGGTGTACTCGAGACAGAGCGCAAGGCGTTCGGTGTACAGCGAGTAACCGTCCGCAAGACCGTCTTCGAGATCATCGTAGTTGACCGAAAGCGAGAGCCAGCTGCAGTTGTCGATGGCCGTGTGGCGACTCGCTTCGAAACGCCCCTGACCTTCCCCTTCTTGAAAGAGGAGACCCCCAGTGATCACCCGGCCCAAACCCCCGCTCTGAAGCGCGCTTTCCATGGCCGCCATTCTTTTTTCTTGGGCCTTGGCCTGCGCATCGGTGAGCGCCTGGGATGCAGGCCTGGTCTCGAGCTCGGCCAACACTTCGGCAAACTCTTGTTTCCAGCCCTCGGCATCCCACAAGAGCTCGAAGGTGCCGTCTCGAAGCTCATCACGCCAAATCTGGAGTTTCTGCCGCCAACGACGCCGTTCGTCGATGCCGTCGGGCCCGACGGCGTCCGCGTGCACCAGCGCGTGATTGAGCACGCTGAGCACGTCGAGGTTATGCTCGGTGACCACGTTGGAGGCCAACACCCGCCGCCTCAAAAGCGTCCATTCGGCCTCGTCTATCTCGTAGTCCTGCCAAGCGGGGTCGGCGGTAGAAAGCGCGTAACAGTCTTCGTCGGGCGCCTCGTGACACACCCGCACGTGGGTCGGCGCAAAGGCGCCGTAACCGATGGCGTCGAGCACGCTGTAGTACAAGAATCGGTGCGACCCGTCGAGCGCACCAAACGCCCCCGAAGAGGCCAAAAGATAAGGTGTGGACACGTTTTCGAGACCCTGGGTGCTGTAACCCGCGGTCATGATGCTGCCCATCCGGCTCTCACTCACCACAAGCCGATGACGGTGGTCCTCGAGCCCAATCAGCGCTTGGTGGTAGCATGCCTTCAGTCGAACCCGATCTTCTGGGTCTGCGTTTTCGTAGGCAGGGGAGGCGACAAACACCCCCAGCCCCTGAATCACCCAAGCGTTGGCCCCGGTGACCAAGCGGGCGTCTCGCCAATCATCGCCGTCGGTATTCCAAGAAAAGGGCCACCCCAAAATGACGTCGCTGTTTTCTTGCCGCACGGCGTGGTGACAAATGTACCGGGCCAGACCGCGAGCCTCGCGGCCGTAGCGCGCCGGCATACGGGCGAACTGGGCCAACGCAATGCCTTGGGTGTACGCCCACACCCGACGGAAGCCGGCGAGGTGGCGAGAATCGCGGTACTGGGGTTGGTCGAAAAAGCCCGGATCGAGAAGGTCGTCCATCTGCCGCACGGCCTCCTCTTTGCTTTCGTCGGGCCGATACTCGACTTGGTAGTAGAATTCTTGGCCGGTAGCCTCATCCGTCGTTCGCCTGAGCAATCCGTCACGGAGCGTCACCGCCTTTTCGTAGTTGCCCCCCACGTGCCCCGGCACCAAGCTGACCCGCGCTCCGAAGCCACCGCCCGGCTCCGCCTCGGCCAACGCGGCGGTGAAGTAAAGGTCCGACACCGACGTTTCACCCAAGGCGCCGGACACACCGCTTGCCCCGGCGGTCATCACCACCTGACCCACGCCCTCGTGAAGGTGAAGCGCGAAGGACGATGGCTCAGGCTCGACCCTGCTGGAGGGCGAGGCGCTGAGGGTGGGCGCGGTGCGAGAAGCGCGGCCACCGGTGGCTTGGAAGCCCGAAGAACCACCACTCGCCGCACCGCGCGCGGGCGAAACCTGCGATGAACCTGCGTTTTGGCGGTCCTGGCTTGGGCTCGAAAGCTTTACCTGCTCTTGGGTGGCCAGCCGCATGTGAAATTTGTTCTGGGCGGTGACGGTGACCGACGCGCTTTGCCCACGGGTCCATTGATCCGCAAGGGCAACGTCGAGGTGGGAAAACGTCGTCACATCGGACGCACGGGTGGTCACAATGCGGTCCGTGGATTGTCCGTCTCGGGCACGCCGAACCCAGGCGGCGAAAAAGAGTTCTTCGTGGGCACTCAAAGAAGGCGCGCCGGGCAGGCGGTCTCGGTCTTCCCCGTGGCTTTTCCAATGGACGGGCGCAGGCGACCCACGGTTGATTTTTTGGGCCACGCTGTAGTCCTGCGCTTCAAGTTTGCGAACCACCCGAATTTCGGAATCGGCTTCTTGGGCCTTGGCCGCGTAGAATACCATGTTGAGCTCGCCCGTGGCGGCGGTGGCCACGGCCGGTAGATAGCCTTTACCCACCGCCACAGGCGGCGACCAGGTGCGTCCACCGTTGGCCGAATGCGCGGCGTACAGCGGATTCTGTCCCGGCTCGTTGGGGTTCGATGAGGGCCCTTTTTCGTAGACCGCCACCAAAACGCCGCCCGGCGCACTGGAAAGTTTCGGATGGGAGGGTACACCTTCTGACGGAAACCCATCGTCCACGACCGCAATGCGCCAATTCGCCTCGCGGTCATTCAACCACATGCCTCGTTTCCACGGCGCACGCGCGTGTTCCGCCCAGGCATCTTCTTGAAGCGGCCGTTGCGCAACCTGGATGACTTGTTGGCGGTGCCAGGTGCCATCATAGTGAAACTGATGGGTGTATCCTAAAGCTGCATAGCGCCCCTCATCGCCGGCTTCGTAGGCTTTTTTCCACGTGCTTCTCCACCCGACCACCAACCGCGTGGGGCGCAGCCGCTCTACGATGTCATCGCTGTACACCGGCGACTGCATCATGGCTTCCCAATGGGGGTTGGGGACCGATTTGTTGTCCCACATGCGCGCCTGACGGGCCACGATGCTGACCGTTTCGTCATCGACGTGTAAAGACGGTTCGTAGCTATACGTTTCTTCGATGCGGTACACATAAGGCCCCACAGGCTCACCG
>CBDCWQ010000016.1:0-100225 GCA_965223435.1 Myxococcota bacterium | reverse complement strand
GCGTGGGCCATGTTTTCAAGATCTGAGGCGTCGGCGAGGAGGCCGGAGCCGACATCGGCATAAAGGGGAACGTTGGCCTCGCGGGCGAGCGCCGAGAGCGCCGGCCAAGTGGGTTCGTGGGTGAAGCCGAGCATCGCAAAATTGGACCGGTGAACTCGCACAATGGCGGCCGTGCGGTCGCTGAGGGCGTTTTGGTAGTCTTCGACGTAGACCTTGTTGGTGGTTCCGACTTCGACGAGTTCGGCTCCTGATTCGCGAAGCACGTCGGGAATCCGAAATCCGCCGCCGATTTCTACCAATTCGCTTCGGGCGATGATGACCTCGCGATGGTTTGCACGTGGCCGTAAGCAGTAAGAAAAGCGCTGCCGCACAATTGTTGACGACCATGGCATCTTGGGCACCTAGGAGTCCGGTCAGCAGCGTTTTCACGTGATTGTGGCGATCGCCTCGTCTGCCATCACTGAGCTCGAGTTCGAGTGAGCAGTAGCGGGACACGTCAAGCATGGCCTTGAGGGCGTGTCTGCCAGGGGGGCCGGCCGAGGTTCGTGTGGAGCACTACGCCGGTTCCGTTGATGACTTTACGAAGCGAGGGCGCGAGGTGCCCTCGGATGGCTTTGTCGACTGCGTCAGGGGTCACCGGCGTGGCGCTCCGCCCCTGCTGGATTTCTACTCGCCGCTCGTTCAGCAAGCTGCGAAGGATCGTGGTGACGACCTGGCGTCCGTGCTCTTGAATGATCGGAGCGAGCGCCTCGGAGTTGAGCATGGTGCCGACAGATGGCAGCGCTTTGTAGGCGTCTTCGTTCACGGCCACGCCCGCGAAGTCTAGCCTGCGTAGCCTCAAAAAGTCGACTTTTCGGGGCTTTCCTCGCCCCACCCCGCGGTTGCGCGCGTCCACGTCCGGAGAAAACAGAGGGCGCGGAGGCGTCCTGACGCGGATATCGGCGGGGTGAACCCGCCTGCCGCGGTTCGGTGAGCTGGGGTGAAAGCGCCAGCGAATTGGGTAAGGAATTACGGGCTCAGGGGACTGCTAGGGCGTCTTGCTCGGGAATCGGAGGTGGAGGGCTTTTTGCACGGAGTGCGGTACGTAGCGGGAGTAGTCGCCGCCATTTTTGGCGATCTCTTTCACCAGGGAGCTTGAGATGTATACGTGCTCGGATGCGGTGAACATGAACACCGTTTCGATTTCGGGGGCGAGGTCGCGGTTGGCCAGACCCAGTTGAAACTCGTACTCAAAGTCGGTGAGGAGGCGGAGTCCGCGAACAATGACCCCCGCTCCGATGCTGCGGCAGAAGTCGACGAGGAGTCCGTTGAAGTGCCGGACGCGGATGCGGGTTTCTTCCTGAAGGGCCTGCGAGATCATGGCCTCGCGTTCAGCCACCGAAAACAGGCCTTTTTTCGCCTCGTTGACACCGATGGCGACCGTGACTTGATCGTAGGCGCGTGCGGCGCGCTCGATGATCCCCGTATGACCCAAGGTCACGGGATCAAAGCTCCCAGCGTAGATGGCGTGCCGATAGTCCATGGTCACCGGCTCACGCTCCCTCGGTGCGCTCTAGAAAGTCAAAGCCTATGGGGCTCGAAAGGGAGGTGGCTCACCGTCGATTGTGTGGTACGTGCGCCTATGGCTTTGGCGGAACTGGTGGGCGAACTTTCCTCGCTTAAGCAACGTCTGGACGTGCTTCGGGTGCATCTTTGACGTTGCGGGTAAGCAAAAACGCTTGCTTGAATTGGACGCCATGGCGGCTCAGCCTGGGTTTTGGGACCAACGCGATAGGGCCGAGAAGCTTCAGCGAGAGCGGGTGCGCCTCGAGGGCGTGGTGCGGACGCTCGACGCGGAGGCCAAGCAGTTGGAAGACGCCGAGGTTCTGGTTGAGCTCGGGCAAGAGGCTGGCGACGACTCCGTAGAGGACGAGGTGTCTGGCCTTCTGAAGGCTGCCGGCCAGGCGCTTGGGCAGCTGGAGCTCCGACGCATGATGTCGGGGGATCACGACTCTGCAAACGCCATCCTCGAGGTTCACGCGGGCGCAGGGGGCACCGATGCCCAAGACTGGGCTGACATGTTGCTTCGTATGTATGTGCGGTGGTGTGAGCGGCGCGGGTTTTCGGTGGAGCAGGCCGATTTTCAGCCCGGCGAAGAAGTGGGGGTGAAAGGGGTCACGCTGATCGTTCGCGGTGATTGGGCCTATGGGTGGCTCAGGCCCGAAGGCGGCGTTCATCGTTTGGTCCGAATTTCCCCGTTTGATTCCAACAGCCGTCGCCACACGGCCTTTTCTGCGGTTCGCGTGTTTCCGGAGCTCGACGACGCGGTTGAGGTCGATATCGATTGGGAAAAGGAAGTCCGCGAAGACCGCTTTCACGCCAGCGGTGCGGGCGGGCAGCACGTGAACAAGACCGAATCGGCCATTCGACTGACCCATCTCGAAACCGGGATTGTGGTGCAGTGTCAGACGGAGCGAAGTCAGCACAAAAACCGCTCGACCGCTCGAAAGATTCTCATGTCGAGGCTGTACGATTACCTGGAAGCCGTTCAGAGCGAGGAGCGTTCCAAGATCGGCGCCGAGAAACTCAAAATCGAATGGGGTTCGCAGATTCGCTCCTACGTCAACCACCCTTATCGCATGGTGAAAGACCACCGGACCGGTCACGAAAGCGCCAACCTCGACGCGGTGCTTGACGGCGACCTTGATGCATTTATGGAGGCGTATCTTCTCAAGTCGGGCCAGAGCGCTTGAGGCGGCATGGGCACTCTCTTGTTTGGGTTCGTCGGCGTTACATTTTTTGGTTCTTGATGTAGTCAAGCAAAAGAGGTGTAGGCTCTTAGGTGCGGGTTGCGGCATCGTCAGCAAGCGTGATGTGGCGCATGGCTCCTAGCGTAGGTGCCCACTATGATGGTTGCAGTGAAGACTTCTGGCTGGTGGTGGCTTTGGGGCGGTTTGGTATGGACCCTCGGGTGTCAGCAGGAAGGACCTGATTTCGCCTTCACCGCGACGACAAAAGCGTTGCACGGTTTTCCTATCGGTCCTGGCCCCCACGATGTGATCGACTGCAACGATTGTCACGGTCCGTTCGACACGTTTCGCGATTTTTCGTGCGTGGGTTGCCACCCGCACTCCGTGGACGTCATGGGTCCGTCGCACGCGGGTGTGTCGCAGTATGTGCATACCCCGGTGATCGGATGTTCATCCGATAGCGGCGGGGCCCGGCCGGGCCCGCGTTTCTGGATGACGATTAGGGTTTATTTTGGTTGATTCGTGTGCGAATGGGGCTGCGCGTGCGAGGCTGCTTTCGTCAGTTGCGGGTCAGGACGTCCGGACGGGCGCTGGTCGATATCACCCAGGAGGTCGACCAGATCGTTCGGGCGAGCGAAGTGTCTGAAGGTGTTGCCCACGTCTTCATCCGGCACACGAGTGCCTCTTTGCTCATCAGCGAGAACGCAGACCCCAATGTGCTTCGGGATTTGGAGCGCTTTATGACCGACTTGGTCCCTGACGGGGATCCCAGGTTTCGCCACACCGAAGAGGGCCCCGATGATATGCCTTCACACGTGCGGTCCGTTTTGACGGCCACGAGCTTGAGCATTCCGGTCCGGGGATCCGCGCTCAGCCTCGGGACCTGGCAGGGACTGTTTCTGTGGGAGCATCGGCATGCGCCTCATAAGCGGGTCGTGGAGGTTTCGATTCTCGGTGAAGGATGTCCACCGCGCGCAGGAGCCTCAGAAACCCGGGGTTGAGGTGACCATTGGTCTCGAGGAGTCCCTACACCAAGATGCGTATCCTGCCGGTGCCCCTGCTCCGCGATAACTATGGCTATTTGATTATTGACGACACCACCGGCGAAGCGGCCATCGTAGATCCGGGTGAGGTCGAACCGGTTCTCGATGCCGTATCTCGCGCCCAAGTGCGGCTCACCAAGATCTTGAACACCCACCACCATTGGGACCACACCGGCGGCAACGAGGCATTGCTTCGCGCCATACCGGGCCTCGAGGTTGCGGGCTATGCGCGAGATCGCGAACGGATACCGGGCATCAATCGCTTTTTGGACGCGGGTGACCAGGTTTCGGTGGGGACGCTTGAGGGGCGTGTTCTTTTGGTGCCGTGCCACACCCGAGGTCACGTTGCGTACCTGTTTGGACCGGCCCTGTTCTCCGGCGATACCCTGTTTGTCGGGGGTTGCGGGCGTTTTACGGAAGGGACCGCGGCCCAGATGTTTGATGCGCTGTTCCGGGTTTTTGGAGCCCTTCCCAGATCAACTTTGCTCTATTGCGGCCACGAGTATGCGCTCAAGAATCTCCGTTTTGCCGCCACCCTCGAGCCCGATAATTTGGCGATTGCAAACAAAACGCGCGACGTGATGGCTGCGCGTGCCCGCGGTTTGCCTTCGGTGCCCACGAGCCTCAATGAAGAGTGGACGTACAATCCGTTTTTGCGGGTTGATCAGCCGGAACTGGTGGCGAGCGTGAAAGCCATCGAGCCGGGTGTCCGCGGTCAAGATCCGGTGGCGGTGATGGCCGTGGTTCGGCGCCTAAAAGACGCTTTTTCGTAAGGAAAGTCATCCTGATGGGTCCAACGATTTTCGAGTGGTGCACGGATGACAACCTGTCGCTCAGAGGCGAAAAGGGCGCACAGTCCTCACCCGTTTTCGCTGGAAACCCCTCGGCGTATTTATCGTTCTTGGACATATGAGGCCACCGTATGTCGCACCTGCTGTATTTCATTGCCGAAATGGAAATTGCATACTCGAACGTTTTTCATGAACGCGCCACCTATCGGCGTGCTTGGTCGAGACCGCCGCGTGATTTAACTTGTCCGATTCATAAGGAAAACTTAAAGTGGGGCTTCGGCTCTTTGGAGGATTCTGAATGAGACAGGGGTCTCAAGTTGGCGATTACCAAATCTTAGGGAAGTGGGCGCAAATGCGAAGCGGCGTAATTTACGCGGCCCGCAGTCTCGCTGACTCCCAAGACAAGCGTCTGTTCTCCATTGAGGCGCTCGGCTATCAAGATTCCTACGTGAGCAAAGAGCTCGACGCGCTCGTGCGGGCTTCCTCGTTTTTCGACGACTCAGGTCTCCCCAAAAACTACTGCGTGTTTGAAGAAGACTCTCAGCTTTACCTGGTGAGCGATTTTGTTCGGGGCGAGACACTCGATATCGTATTTCGAACCGCACGCTCACAAATTTCACGTCTTTGTGCGGTCGCCCTTGTCCAGCGTTTAGGCGCCATGCTTGAGTCCGCGCGGGCCGCCCGTAAACAAGCGATTGTTCCTTTCGAGTTGATCCACGGAGATATATCGCCCGAAAACATCATGTTTTCGTACAAGGGCGGGCATGTCAGATTGCTCAACTTTGGTGTGGCCCTGGCGATGTCTCGAGCCGGTCACGGGCCAGAAGCGGTGGTGGGCCATCCGGCGTACCTGGCTCCTGAGCGGCTGGCGCACGGTTCGAACATCGACGATCGTTGTGACGTCTATTCGTTGGGCATCATCCTGTGGGAGCTTCTTACGCAAACGCGCGCCATCCAGGGGACGACCGACGACGAGATGATTGCTGCGGCCCTGAGTGCGCGCATCCCAAAGCCAAGTTCAAAGGGGGTTCGAAGCGGGCGAGACCTGGACGACCTTGTTCTTCGTGCGATTGCTCGTGATCCCAAAGCCCGGTTCGAAAGCGTTCGCTCCTTCACGGCTGCCCTCAATACCTACCTTCGGTCACGCAGCATGAGCTTCAGCCTTGAGGCCGAGCTGACCGGGCTTATGGACCAACACTTCCAGCACAAAAGCCGGGCGATGGGGACGCTCGTGACCCGATGGCTTGCCACGCCGCTTGCGGTCCGTTCTTCGCGCCGTCGCTCACCGACGGCGGGTCGCCCGAAGGCCTCCCCGGCCGCCCGCCCCAAGCCCCAGGCCGCCCTTTTCTCGGACCCGGCCCTTCAGGCAGGCATGCTTCAGCCCGCCGGGAACCCACACCGTTCGAGCTCCGTCCGGGTTGAAACCGCCGATCTAGCCCAAGGGATGACCGACGATCTTCGGATGCACGAGACCGGTGACCTGACCGTATCGACTTCAGCCAACGGGTCGGTTCGCCGCGCGCTCAGCGTCGTCGTCCTCTTGTTCCTTTTGGCTTTTGCCGGCTTGGTGTACTTCGAGATGCAACGGACCGACGAACCGCCGCCTCCCGCGAAGCCGCAGTCGGCGCCCCCCAGCGAAACGCCAAAGGGTTGAATCCAGCCCTCGAAGATTCCAGGAGGCTTAGGGCGCGTTGCAGCCAGCGCTGGTTTGGCTCTACGTGACTCCGTTCGTAGCTTCGGGTTCCATCACGGAGGCTGCGCCCATATAGTGAAAGGAAAAAGCTCGAGGTCCTTTGGTGTAGAAGGTTTCCAGCTTATCAATCGAGAATTGTGCTTCGCGAATAAGCCGATCGATCTTGCGATTGAGGTGGCATCCTCCTCCGATTTTCTTCTGAAACGGCGTCAAACGGTCTTGCCATTTTGCAACGTCTTTCTCGGCGGCGCGACCGTGCTCCAAAAAAAGAAAACGTCCCTCGGGCTTGAGAACTCGACGCATTTCGAGAAGAGCCCTGTTGATGTCCAAAATGGTGCACAAAGTCCAAGTCGAGACCACCAGGTCGACAGAATGTGACGGCATGACTATGGCATCGTCCTCAAGCTCAGCGAACTGTACAATTCGCCCAGAGTCCTCGATCATTTTCTTCGCCAAGCGACGCGCGCCTTGGCACGGCTCCACCGCCTGAATACTCCGCACCGCGCTGGGATAGTGCGGAAGGTTTAGGCCCGAGCCAAAGCCGATCTCCAAGACATGACCGTGTGCCTCTGAGAGCAGTCTCTGTCGCAGCGCAGTGCATTCCTCTGTGCTCAGTGACCGATTGATCATCCGGGGAAGAAAGTAATTTCCGTACCAACCCAACCCGTCAAATCTACCAGAAAATGGCTGTTCTTGCCATTGTTGCCAGGGGCCACAGAAGTGGACTCCGATCCTCGGCTGCACGAACCTTCGACTCACTTGCATTGTATTTGAATCACCCCACAAACACACTCGGCAAACCGTCTGCCCTCTAAACAGCAACGCACAAGTCCGGATCCAGGCACTATGCGGCATGGGCCCTGTGGTGCCGGCTCACGTACTTCCGTGTACGCTCCCTTGGCTCCTCGGGGCCTGGCTGGCTTCGAACCTATGCGTTGCTGTTTAGTCTTCGTGTTGGATCTCGTCCGGTGTGAGCACGCGCATAAATAGTTTTACATGGTCGAGGCTACCCACCAAGGTTTGACTGGTGGTGGTGGTGCCCAGCCTCCCTACGCCAAAGTCGCCAGCCCCCCCCACAGCCCCAAGACCCCGTGGATCTCCGCGCCGGGCATACTCTGTTTCAGTGCCATTGATGTACAGTTTGAGCCCCGATGCCGACGAACGGTCTACGGTCATGGCGACGTGCGCCCATTTGTTTTTGCTTAGTGCCTGCTTGGACTGGACAACGACCCGCTTACCTCGGGTGTCAATGAATTCTCCACGCGGCAAGCCATCGTAGACTCTTAGGCTCCAGGAATTGTTCGAGATACCGTACCCGCGTCCAGCGATTGCGTACTTGCCGCGATCGTCGACCTTGATCCATGACATGATGGTGAATGGCTTTTCGCCCACATCGAGACGCTCTGCGTCTGGTACGACGAAACCGCGGCGGTACGACGACTCAGAAGCCAAAAATGAAAGCGCACTGCCGAAACGCCCTTTGACAAATGTACCGCCCAGCGAAGCGCCGTTGTTCGCTTGCCAATTGTCCGTGAGGTCCTCCTTGTCGAAACCCCAAAATGCAACCCTCGCAGCACTCGTTCGCTTGCTCCTCGCACCGACCAATCGGCAGTTGACGTTACTTGGACTTCCTGAACAGGCTCCTCGCCATGTGCGGCCGTCTATCCCCGGCCATTTCCACGTAGTTAGGTTCTTCCCACGGCCGATGCCCTTAATCGGCCTATAGTCGCGGGATCGCGGGTCGGTATCTGGCGGCGATGACCGAAAACCGGGATCTTGCCAGACCGTGCCGACGGATTCCCAGCCGGCGCCGAGACTTTGGAATTCCACAAGGCTGAATTGATGGGAAGCGATGGGTTGTTTAGAAACATCTACGGTTGTCGTTTTTCGCCACATGGGCTCTGTGCTATGACCTGGCCTCCAGTAAACATTGTGCGAATATTTTTGCTCTTTGGCTCTGACGTCAAAGCCCGATTCGAAAGCGGCCGTACCGTCTTTTTGTACAATAATGTTGTTGTATACTTCGTGGTCGGCACCGGTGGCCGCGTCTACCTGCTTCCAGAGTTTAACCCCGACGTCGCGGTTGTCTACGACCATCGTATTGCCATAGATTTTCCATGGGTCGCCCCGGCCCGGGCGCGGCGTGCTGTGGGATCCCAGCGCATTTCCGGAGCGCCATCCTGAGTAGCTTGCGGCAACTTGCTGGGATGGGTCGCGCCGAGTCCACAGAGTCTTCGGCGGTACAATGACATTGCCGTAAATAAACTTTCTTCCGGTGTCGGCGGGCTTTTCTAATCCGTCGGCATTGCCGTAACTCACGGCCGTGCCGTCTACCAAATTGTGATGGAACTCCAAATATTTGCTCCTCTGGCTAAGCTGCACAGCATCGTCTCGGTTCTGGATGAAGTTGTGGTGAATACGAATGTTGGATGCACAAAACATGCTTCCCATGGAATCCATGGACCGAAGCATACGAGAATTACGCACCTCAATATTATCGGACCAGAACGAACAAGAGGCTCCGGGTCCTGATTTTCCATTAAAAAAGTCAAGAAGAGTACTCTTTCCATCCGGTTTACAGTAGCGAACGTTTCGTTCTCCCCTGCGCTCGCTGAATACCCGATTGAACTCGGAGACCGTCGGTCTAGCCGCATTCCCCTTGATATCGGTCCATGCGACCCAGGGTGGCATCGCCGCATCGGCGGTGATGTTGTTGATGAGGACGTTTTTGTTGCGCTTTCCAGAAATGGCAGTTCGTGAGACGAGAAAGCGAACATTGTCAAAACGGACATTGTCGGTATCAACCAATCGTGTCGCGACCTCGAGAAATCTAAAGTCAATATCGCGGACAACCACATTGGATGAATCAGCGATATGGAGGCCATAGAATCGATTATTGCCTCCACCGCACCCGCCAACGGTGTGCGCGTAAGCAAGGCGCAGGGGCGGGTTGTTTTTTTCCGGATCGCAGTTGTTTTCTCTGGCACAACTGAGTAGGTGGCCGAAGTCCTTCCCATGAAGGTTTTTCGCCAGGGGCATGGATAGACGGACATAGGCTCTCTCGCCACAGCCATTGCCCATACCTCGGTTTAGGCCCTTGCTGTCTTTGACGCAATCAGAAGGCAGACCAAGTCGGGGGTTGGCTCCACTCGCGTTGATGTTGATAGAGTCCCACCATACGCCCGGCCCCGCGTACAGGGGTTTGACTTCTTGGATTGATGAGGCCGGTGTGCCTCGGCGATGATGGCCGGCGTCCGATAAAAGGTCGCGCCGTCTTTGGTAGGTCGGTAGCTTGTGCCAGGTCTTGTGATCGTCCTGAAACCAGCCCACCAATTCATGGTTGATTGAACCGGTTGGGGTTCGAAATGTGTGTTTGTCGGTGCTGCCTGTGTTGTATTTGGTCCAACTGAGATTCTGAATGCTTCCGTCGAAGATGACTGACCCCACCGTGTTTGGGTTCTTTCGAATGATCAGCCCCGCTTTGAATCCCCTGAATCTTGTCCCGTAGGCCGAAGGCATCTTTGGACTGTGAACAGTATAGACACCGGGGTTGAGACGTATTTCGATCGGCGCAGTTTTTCGTGCATGAACTGAGATGTGTTGCAGAGTGCATGGGTCGACCTCTGTACACGCCAGGCCAGAACCCCGAGGCGATGCGTAAACGACCCCGCTGAGATCCTCGACAACTCTATCGGAAGTGTAGAATTCGCTTTCGCCATGGCCGCATGCTGACACCAGGACAACAGTGAAAGCAAATCGGGTCATCCGCGAGGGAATCTGAAGAGTGCGTAAATTGAACATTCTCTACAAATATTACACGATGAAAAGACATTGGCGCCTCGATTAATTCGTTACCGACACACGCACGCAATCGGGTTGTCCTTCAGTGCAGTCCTTACTGCGTAAGAATGACAGCAAGTTGGCGGTTGTTGTCTTCGCTCGGACACGGAGAAAAAAATGTCCAACAGGGCTCGCTATTCGGTGTATCGAGTATTGAGTGTCTTTTTTAGTGATCGCCAATGCGCACTCTAGTTGGCGATATTCTGCCAGATGTGCTGACTGCAGTGGGCACGTGAGACCCATTTCTATTCCGGGTTCTAGCGGAGTTGTCTCAAAGATCGATGGTGTGGGCTGAGGGCATCGGAAACGGGGACCTGAAAGAGACGAAGCGTGGGCACGAATTGGGTGGCCCATTCCGAAGGTGACTCCACTTGGATCGAGACCGGCTCGCGTCCGTGAGTCTTCGATTTTCCCGCGGAGCCGTTGTGTCTCCTCCCACAATGGGCCTTTCTTCATCGAGGGAGGTTAAGACAAACCGGATATCAGATGTCATGACGGGCTAAATCGGACATTGACGTTCAATACTTCATGGCTCGCCCGATCTCGACTCTCTTCGAAGACTCGGTGTGCGCCGCGACGCTGAGGTTACAGATCCATGGCGAATGGCGACGAGTTGGTGGGGCTCCGGCCCCCGACGGGGCGGGCAGCCTCTACTTTTTAGGACAACAAGAGCCATTCACAAAGGTTATGGCTAGGTATTCCGTTTGCAACACAGGGGCTCATGCGTAAGGTCGTCCCACAAAAACTCTTGTCATATTTCTCACTAAGCCTTGCCTTCGCGTGCCAAGGCTCGGCTCAGACCTCAAGTTCAAACGCGGATCTTTTGCTCTCGGACGGCCTGGTCGAGCACTGGCTCGGCCCCAAGAACTTCGATGGCGTCGATGAGCACGTCAACCTCGGAGCCGTCGATGTCAGTGGTTCGGCAATGACTTTGGCTGCCCGCGTTCAATCCGACGACCTCAAAAACTGTAACGAGGAGGATCGTGTCTACAATGACTGCAGGATTATTTCGAGGGCAACTGGTGTGGCCGAGCAAGACCATGACTTTATGCTCAGCACTGTTAGATACGGAAAGTTCACCCGACTTCGGTTTCGCCTTCGAACCAACGGAACAACTAAAACTCTCATCGGGCAGTCGAGTGACGGGAACATCTTTGACGGGGATGAGGTCCATGTCACCGCGGTTTATGACGGCGCCAAAATGAAGCTCTATAAGGATGGCGCCTTGGTTGGCGAGACGACTCAATCGGGGGATATCACCCTCGAGGCCCCATCCACTTGGGTCGGAGGAAATCCTTCCGGTAAGACCGATCGACCCTGGAACGGGAGAATCGAAGACGTTCGTGTCTATGATCGGGCTTTGACTGACGCCGAGATTCAAAAACTTGCGGATATGGACCGGCAAGAGCCCGTCGAAACGGAGCGTCCTCCTCGAAATAGCCCCCCAATCGCTAGGGACCTAAGCATCACCACCGCGAACAACACGGCGATCAAAATCACCCTGTCCGCATCCGATTCCGACCGTTCAGACACCCTTGTCTACAAAATTATCCAAGATCCCAAATTAGGAACCGTGACCCGTTCCGAACCCGTGGTCTTCTACACACCCAAGTCCACTGGGACAGACTCATTCGTATATCAAGTCACGGACGGAAACGGCGGTGTAGACACGGCGACCGTCCGAATCGTGGTTGAAGAAGAGGACGTTGGTACCATCCCGGGAAGAGTCACTACGATCGCAAGATCGAAGCATCCCAATCTTTATTTCAACCGAGGTGAAATCGAGACGATTCGACAGAAGATGAAAAACGGTACCGCGCCGCAAGCTGCTTTATCGGCCTGGGGCCGAATCAAGGACGCACGCGCCGTCGGAAAACCGAACTCCGCGAAGAACAGTCTGGGATGGAAGGCGATGTACAAAGTCTGCCAGCCACTCAGCAAACGGAACATGGACGCAGCGATGAGTTATCTCATTGAGCCGACCGCGAGCAAAGCATCGGCCATCAAAGCTGCACTCCTCAGCTGGACCAAGCTAGGCACGAACGGCGACAACTGGGCGAATGGTGGCCAACGGGGGGGACACATGCAGTTCCCCTTGGCCTTTATGTACGATCTGATTTACAACGAAGGCGTTCTCAGTGAGACCGATAAGACCGATATCGATGCATTCATGCGAGATAGGGCGCGCCTTTTGAGCATAAAAGCTTACGGCACAAATAAGGTCATCGACAAAGAGGGCTCGAAGCGTGGTGGCTATGACAATTTTTTTATACTCGATCGTACCGCCGGCGTCGTTTTTGGCTTGGTCTCTCACAGCCAAGAGGCGGTCGACCGAATCTTCCAAAACCAAATGGAAGATGGAATCGTCGGGCACTCCATACCCGACGACTACTATATGTACACGCATCCTGGATTCAACAAAAAGCCAAGGGAAATTCGCTCGCTCGGGAATCTGATTCAAGGGGAGATTTTTCCGAGTGGCTACACCTGGGATGGCTATAGCCGAAACTACGGGTTCAACACCAGCATCGGATTCAAGGGTGAAGACAAGGGGGATGGTCAACACTATCACTTCTTTGCGCTACTGGGACTCCTTCCGGCGGCTGAAGCCGCATTTCACAACGGCTTTGATGCCTGGAGCTACGAGGGCAACCTCCTGCTCCGCGGCTTTACCACCGGGGCGTCGTGGGCCCATACCGCCTTCCGTGAGGGCGACGGGGATCCGAACAGAGTTCGAAACCACACTCCCCTCTACTGGATCGTAGCCCGGCGCTACCCCACAAACAGCACGATCAAGTCTGTGATCGATCGGAGCGAATCGAAGAGCACCTACTCCTATTTCTTCTCCAATGTAGCCCCGATCTGGAGTCTCGCTCGCTAAACCAGGGAATGGCTCACTGCGCGGGATCAAATCGGAATTCGTGGACAATTACCCCGACGGGCTTTTCTGAGGCAGGCATGCGTACCGCGTTTCGTTCCTGGTCTTCAGGCGTCTGGTGCAGCCACAAGTTGATACGAACCTCTTCTTTCCCAGGCTCTTGAATGAATTCCTTCTCTAGGAAGTTCCACGAATCGATTTCGTTTGACGGACTGTCTCCGTAATAAGCCTTAAACCGAATGGATTTGGGCGCCCAATCGAATTGATAGGTCACGATTTGGTTGTGTCGTTTCTGTTCTTCCTCAGATACCCCAAAATTGTAGATAAAACCGGGGTTGTACGGGGGCATCGCAAATTGGATGGGTGCGCGATCTTGTTTTCCCCATCGGGTGATTTCGATGTCAATTTCGCGGTTGTGATGCGATAGCGCGTCGTCGCTTTCGTCCCACGTGAAGAGCCCCAAGACCACGTTCTTGTCCCAGTTGGCTACGTCTGCTTCGACCACAAAGGTGTACCGACCATATCCGAAGTCGCCTTTCAAAATCGTTTCTGCGGCGTACCAAATGTTCGAATATTCGGCGTCTTGGGTGATGTTGAGATGCAGCTTGCCATCTTCATCTATACGCACGTTCTCTTTGTTGCTGCTCAAATAGTTGGCATTGGGACCAATCTTTGCGCGCGGGATATTCTGCCGTGCCTCCAGTGGATAGCCAGAGAATTCCATTTCTTTGAAGACCTTCGGTTCCGCGCCGGAACAAGGCACCGGTGTATACGTGATTTCATCCGTTCCGCACGAATCGAAAAGGCCGAGGTTGTTTACCGTTTTCTTAAAATCGTCGTATTGATGCCGCTTCTTGCCTTCGCCGGCGGGGGCAATGGTTTCGTACCAGTACGCATCCTGGTCACGGGGGTCGGTGCTGTCGAAGTGGCCGTATTCGTCGCGGGCCTGCATGCGGGTCCACGCTTCTTGTGGGTTCCCAAGCGCGGAGTTTGAAGTCGTTGGGAGCTCCTCGGTTCCGTAGCCCCATACATCGAGCAGACGCTCATTCAGACGTGGCCCAAGAACTGCACCATAGTATTCTCGCCTATACTGAACCACCTCCATGAGTGCACGAATGACCCTTTCTTCGTCGTCTCGTCCTGCCTTGTAGCTGTGGAAGACGGATTCGGCGTGACTCGTGTCTCCTCCGCTAAGATCCAGGATTTCCTTCAAAGAGAAATTGTTTCCATAGATGTCATGCAAGACAAGCATGGAGTTGAACACCGCTTCGGCTTCCGCCCGAATCCACAAGCCGTATTGGAACTCTCGCCACTGTCGTTCCGACTTGGGTGTGCGGTTGGTGTCGCCGTGTGGCTCTTCTGGGCACTGGCGAATAGAACCACTGCGGCACATCAAAGGAGTGGTATGAAAACGACCCTGGTGCGCCTTGTGATGGATGATCTGGTGTACAATCTCCGCGATCAGCCGTTTTGGAGTCGATGCGGCACCCTCGTGAACCTGGATAAAACGATTCGGGAATGGGAAGCCAGGATTCCAGTGGGGGATTGGTTTGCCGTCGTTTGTCTTTTCCCCTTTGGTCCAAGATATTCCAGAAACGAATTGATCAAGAACCCCGTTTGTAACCTTGTCGGTATAAGTTGTGGAACTGTTGAGTAGCGCCTGCACACTTGAGCGCGGGTTTCGGCTCCCCTCCACGACGATTTCTCCTTCGCTTGGGGGGGGGTGTTCTTGCACTGTCTCGCAGTCTGGTGTTGTCACTTCTTCGGGAGGTACTCGATGGCCCATGATCTCGTCGATGGAGAACTCAACCGAATCAAACTGATTCTCAAGAACGTTGGGGTAAAAAGCGAACGCCATTTGCGCAACCTGGTCGAAGTTACGCGTCCGAAAGTTTGCGCTGTCTTCAGACCCATCCGAACCATCACTTTTTAGGTCTTTGAGAGAAATGTAGATCCTTCGTTTCTTATCTGCACCAATACGGAATCGTTCCGAGGCCCAGTGATCTTTGTCCTCCTCTGAGAGGCGAATGTTGACACACCCGGCGGTATTTGCTTTGGGCGCTTTATATCGAAGTGCCTGGACTTCGAAACTGATGGCTGCGAAGTCGCTTAAATCGGCTTTGAAGGCTTTGTAGATGGCGGCCCAGTCGGAAAGGCGCGGGTGTTTGAAGACCAGACGTCTTCCGTTAGCTTCTTGTTGAGGGGCAGCGCTTATCTCTTCGAGATGTTCTTGTCCTTTGGGAAGAGAAACCTTCCAAGCCTCGCATGCCTGGTCACACTCTGGCACGGAGGCAAAACCGTTGAAAAAGACCACCGGTTTGTTCTCTATGTCGGGATTCCGACCAACCGTTGTTCCCAGCTTGAGTCGAACAAATACCTGACCGTGCATGGGCGGATCTTCACTATCAAGATATACGACTTCCGTGACTTCATCGCCTTCGAGGATATTGAGTGTGGTCATGTTCGGTTCGAATCGAATCTCCGAGGTCGCGCCAGGGCTGAAATAGGCTTTGCCGTCATGGGCATTGATTTCAAGAAGACCATATTTTGTGGACACGTCAAAGATAACCCGATTGCCGGTCTTGTTTTCTCCATCGATGGAGATTCGGTTCGCAACGATGTCGTGCCATGGAACCGTTTTCGGGTGAACCTGAAGCAGGGGATCCGGGTACACGATCGCATCGTCTGGTAGGACCTCAGGCTCAGGTTCGGGTTCAATGGTATCGGGTACTTCCACTTTTTCAACGACTGGAGGTGCGAGGGCAAAAATGGGGGCTGCTTGCACTTCTTCCACGCTCGCGGTGCTGAGGACCACACGGCGGGTCTCGAAGCGAACACGGCTGTTCTCATCTTCAGGGCTTGTGAAGACAAAGGCCAAATCTCGAATGTTTCGAGTGAAGAAGCCTTCGCTTACAATGTAGTGCTCATTGGTTACCGCTTCTTGGCCGTCAGAGGAAAAGTAGTCGGCAGAAAGTCCGATGACAACCCGTTGCTCGGTCTCGGTCACCAAAATGGGGTTTGAAAGCCAAGCGTTTCCATTGTGCTCTACAAGGCGGACTTGGACGTTTTTGCCTACGCTGTTTTCGTTGCCTCCGCGAATCAAGAAAATGAGGGATTCGTAGTCGAAGAAGTCTCGGTCGACCGCTTGCCACCACGAGATAAAGTCAGGCGATTGTCCCAGCGATTCGTCTTCAAGGATTAAAGTATCGTTTTTGATTTCAATAGTTCCATCCTCACCTACGCTTCCGTCTGCAAGGAGGCCTACGTGGCTCGCATTTGCACTGCTGCTGTCCGAGAATCCGCCCCATAACATGGGGTTTTCTGGTAGGCCCATATCAAAAGAGACCTGGTAGCGAGGATGGATGATAGACCGACCCCAGGTATCATGGAGGGTCACGTTAAAGCTGGGTGTGGCATACACATTCTCAAATTCGTTCTTATTGGCAGTCATGGTGTGCGTGAAAGAACCCAATGCGGGTACCGTGAACCTCATCTGCGTTTGACTGACCATATTGAGGATGTATTTTATCTCTAGACCGAACGCATCGAAGAGAACCGGAGGCGCATCGATACGGGCGTCGTATTCGATGTCAGCGCCGCTGTCGTTGTGAATGGTGAATGAGAAATCAACCGACTCAGAATCCAGTTTGACCACACGGCTAGGGGGGTCAATTCGAATCGGGTCGTTGGGGTCGAAACGAACCCAGAGCTCGCGATGATAGACCTCTAGGCTTTCTTGGTCCTCAAAGGCCATGATGACTTTCGCAGTCAATTGGCCATCATATTTCGAAAGCTCTCGTACAAACTCGTCGCGATCGAGCCTTAACGCATAGGCGTTCACTTGATCCACGTCCTTTGTTTTTGCATCGATGTACCATGTCAGAGCCGAAGATTCGTTCACGGTTTCGACTGTTTTGCCATCTCGCAGGCGTGATTTTAACCAGGAAGAGTACCGAGGTACAGGGAGCGTATCGCCGTGGTCTGGATGATCGCTGATGGTCACCTTGTATCGCTTGGTCTCAAACAGATGATCCACGAAATACAAGGCCGGGATATCGACCTGGGTGCTGACGCCACGAATCACGATTTCCGCCCGGGTCTTGGGTCCCTTCTGGAAATAGATGAGGTCTTCTCCACCCGTGGGGGCGCCATCCGAACCCGTTTGTTCTTCAGCAAAAGCGTCGGTCCCCCACCAATAAATCTTGTTGGCATCATCCGAAAACCATTGAGACGAGGGATAGGCGGTTTTCCAAAGCGTCAGATCGTCTTCGCCCTCGGCGCATGAAGAACCTGGAACGCAGTAGCAGTATTGATACTGACCCTCCGAAGGGTAGATGCACGAGGAGGCCTCTTTACGAACTACGATGTTCTTGATGTCTTGCGGTGTCGGAAATACAGCCGCCGTCTCTAGAAAGTGAAGATGTCCTCGAAGATACGCTTTGTTCCCCTCCGGGACCTCGAACTCTGTGCTGAAGTGCCCCGGTTGGCCGGGAACCTCGGTCCCCGCCACCAAGACATGGGCGTCGGGGCAGGAGCCGGTCGCGGCGGTGCGCACCACTTCGTAATGGAGGTACTCTTTGCCATGGAGACGGGCGAGCCTCTGAATGAACGAAAGGGGTGGCGCCTCTTTCAGCCACAGACCGGCGGGGCATCCGAGTCGGGCGCTGGGCTCAATGCCTAGGATATGGACCAAATCCTGAATATTGGCGCCCTGATACCGACTTTTTTCCGGAACAATGACATGGGCTTCGCCCAAGAGATAGCCGGTGGACTCGGTGACTTGAATCTTTCCCCGGGTTCGGTCAAAGGGGTCAGGCACAAACGTAAAGCTCAGGCCTTCTCCGTGTTTTTCCTGGGCTACGTGATTTTTGTCTTCTTCATTTTCAATGTCTGGCAACTGAAGAAGCGCCCGAAGTTCAGGTTCTTGAATGATCCCTTGATACAGCGCTTCCGCCGTTTCCAGGTGCGTATGGGTTTGCCCAAGCTTCGCAGTCAACGCATCGGTTGCGCCCTTAAGGGCTTCATCGCTCGATAGAGAAAAGGGCTCGACGTCACGCAGCTGCTGTGCTCTGTTCCACGTCAAGTCGAGCGTCTTGACCGCTCCTTCAAGCGCCAAGAAGGCCTCGAGATAGGGCGCGCGATCCGATTGACGAAGGTTTTCGAGCAGCGACTTCAGTGATGCCGTCTGTTGGCGAATTTTGATCACGCGCGCATTGAAACCGGACGTCCCAAGACCTTCGAATGGTGTGCCTTCTTCAGCAGCGATGACCGCAGTCTGAAAGGCTTGTTTGACTTCCTCTGACCAGTCTTTTGCCGCTTCTGAACCATCGACGATAACGATTTTTGCCCGTGAATACCGTTTAAGGCGGCTGACCAAGTCAGAATAGGAAGCCCGGTCTTTGTCCGAGAGTCTTCCGCGATTGTCGATGGTGATTTCGACCACCGAAACCCAATGAATGTCAGGTGAACAGTACTCTTTGAAGTCCCAGCCGAAGAGGGTCGTCGCCTCTCGTGATGAACAATCTCCAAGCTCGTCGGGGGCGGTCACGGTCACACTTCGATACGCATCGAGCGTTCGAAGTAGTTTCGTTTTTTGTCGCCGTTCGGACGGCGTCATGTTGCCCTGTAGCCGTACTTCGGCCAATACACCGTTGCGATAGACTTCTTCGACGGCAATGGCTTCTGCCAAGGCTTCACCCTCGGCGTTTTCTCCGGCGTCGAACTCGAGTTCCAGCTTTGTGGCATTTTCGAATCGCTCGAAGAAAATGGCCTCCTTGGGAAGTCCATATCGAGAAGAAAGACGATTCCTGTAGGCCTCCTCTTGATCCGCTTTGGCACTATGCACGACCAATTGCTCGATTCTTGGATCGCGGCCCGCCGCGTCCAACGCGTAGATCTCATCGAGGATGAGGCCGCTGTTGTCTTGGACCCGGAAGCCTCTTTTTACGGACTTGGGATAGGACGTCTGAAAGAGGCGCATCAAAACAGCCTCTTCTTGTGCCTTGGTATTCACCTGTGGCTTATTGACCAGCACCCGAATCGGCGTTTCTTCGCCTTCTGCGGCATAAATGTGAATGACATCGAGACCGGTTTCGGTCGTTGACGCTTCTTCTTTGACCGATGATTGGTCTTCGGTGGTGGGTTTGTCTTTCATGTCTTTTTGCAGCATTTCAACAACGGCTTCCGAATGCCCGTAGCCGTCCGGAATTGAGCGCGACGCGATGGCCCTTTTGATGATTTGGTCGACGTCTCCCATTGTCTTGGTACGAATGATGTGGGTATCTGCTGGCCGGGGACGGTGATACTTCGATTTGTTCATGCCAAATGGAAGCCAATCGGAGGCGACTTCGGCGTATTCTACCTTTACGCCGGAAAGTGCTCGTGAGAAGCAAACCTGGTTTCGGCCATTGTGGCCATTGGCCTGAGTCATACACGTTTTGTGGTTCGAGCCAGAGCACTCGATATTGCCATAGTAGTCGATGACCCAGCTGAAGGACCCGTTGTAGTTCTGCGCCGGGCTTTTTTGGTACATTCGGCAAATGTTTTCTTTGGTGTATCGAATCTTCATGGTGTCGAAGCACTGGCTTGACTTTTCGACCTCAGGCTCTGAGTCCACGCACTTTTCTCGATAGTCTTTGGCCACAGGGTCACAGGCGATCGCAATCGGTTCTTGGTAGTTGGTGAGGTTTGGGGCGCCGTCGCTACATTTTTTGCTGCTGCTATCCTTTCTACGTTTTCGGAACATTGTGCCCAGTTTTGTACGGTCCGTGACGATTTGGGCCCGGCGGATACCCGCATCTTGATAGCCGTCCGTTTTGCCGTACACCTTGACCATTTGGGCCCAGGCCGGACGATCATCTTCGGCGTGGTCCTCGGTGGGCTCAAGCCACCACTTGATGACCTGTGAGGTGTCTCTTTGGCTGACAAAGTACTCGCCCACCAGGGCGCCTTTGGTTTTAGGCTCCTCTTCCGTTGCGCCGGCGACCAGGAGATGCTGTTGACGCATAAGGTCGAGAGGCATGGGGGGCAGCGTTGATATCGATGCCGTTCCCTTCTGTGGAGACCACGTTGTGGTATCAACCATGGTGGCAGACTCGATGCTCTTGGCTGGAATCCACCGACCGTCATCCGCGTCGACGAAGTACGCCTTTTGGGTCCACTTTCCGCGCCCCAGCCGGTAGTAGGGCTCAATGTGGTTTGCCACCAGGTCGTTCAAGAGGTTTTCGGGGCGTAAGTATGCGTCTTCGGCCCAAGGCTCATGCGCCACCTGAACATTGCTCAACGAGCTCATTCCGACCGGAATGGTGTAGGTCACTGGTGTTCCTCCGGGCCTAGCCGTGATCTCTACGGTTCGCTTGGTGACCTGGAGACTTCCATGAATGGAAAGTTCGTAGTCGAATTCAACCGTGAATGCCTGGGCGCCTTGATAAAAGACAACCGAGGCTGGCGGCAAGAAGGGTTCTTTGTGGAAGACCACGGTCGACAATGGACGCCCCAAAGAAACGTCGCCGTTGTCCCCGGTGACCAGCGTGTGAGCGGTTCGGGAAAGTGCATAGGCGTCTTCGGTCAATTGGGGACCAGAGGCGCTCATTTCGAGCACCGCATCTCGACCATAGCGGGAAGCGACCAAGACATCTTCACCTTGGTCTTTGCCCGCGGGCACGCGGTTGAAAATGTCGATGGTGCCATCGTCGTTTTCGGCCCATAAGAATGCGCCCACGGTCTGCTTTGAAGCGTCATAAGCCCGAAATGTCTTGGTGTGGACATCACCCGAATGGGTGAAGCCTGAAGAAACGGTGGAGTAGACCATCTGGTCTTCCACACCATCCGAATCTGAATCTACCGGTGCGTGTGTCGTTCGACCGGTGTGATCTTCTTCGTACAAGAAATCACCCATGCGCGCGATGAGCGGTCGTGCGCCTTCTTGACTGTGGTCTTTCAGCGCGTAGATGCTCTTTTTGAGTGTTTCTATTCGTGCTTGGCCTGAATCTGACCGTAAGAAGCTCAAGACTTCTAGACGAGCCTGCTCTTCGCCTTGCCCCTCTTCTATGCGGGTGATGACGACCTGACCCTCTTGGTCTTCCGAGACCTCTGCAATAAGATTGTCGTCTTTTTCGCCCTTTTCGAAAATGGAAACGCTTTCGGTCCCCACCAAGCGGGTTGTTCCATTCGCAAGGGCTTCGTCTTGGGCCCTGACTTCGACGACGTATTTGCCTATGGGCCTGCGAACCGCCACCGTTCCATCGGCATCACGGCGAAGAACGAGTGGCGGTGTGAGCGCGGCGTCCTTCATGGTGGTGTAGGGTGCATAGATCGATTGCGATGGCTCCGCCAGGTAGCCCACCTTCGTCAGCGTTTGCGGCTCGAGCACGGTTTGGCTATTTTTCTGGGATTCTACGAAACTGGTGATATCAAAGAAGGAAGGAAGCTCGATATTGGCGTCGAAGACTGGCGTTTGCCGCTCCACCCGCGTCTTTTCCTCTTCATCGTCGGACGAAATCAAAACCCGGTTCTCGCTGGCCCACGTATTTCTTCGATCCTCGGCTATGTCCGCCTCGGATTGAGCCTCGGATGCATTCGCCTGGGCTTCCGAAGCCAGAGCGAGGGTTGGGGCGTCATTTTCTGAGAGTACGCGAATGGTGACTACCGCGGGTCGGCTTGTGCTTCGGTGATTGTGCGCCACGTAGACAAAAGAATCGTTGCCGGTGTAGTTGGGGTGAGGACGGTACACAAAGATATTGTCATGGGCGTCATCGTCCCATTCGAGGGTTCCGTGTTGGGGCGGAGACACGATGTAATAGCGCATAGGCTGGTATGCGTTCATCTGGGGCCTAAAGGTGTTCAGGATCTGCTCGCCTGAGAGGTGTATGTCAAAGTCGAGGAGGGCATCGTCGGTCTCCATCCAGTCGGGGTCATAGCCCACAACCTGAATGGACCGTTCGGTGTCTTCAACGGCATAGACTTGGAAGGACTTGGCCTCCGGAACGGCAGGCGCTGAGGAAAGCGAAAGCATTTCGCCTGACGCCGGCTCGAGCCGAAGCGCCTCGGTGGTCCACCGGGTGAGCATGGCGTGCCATAGGTCGGACCTTGATGCCAAGCCTGGGGCCAAAAGCTCGTTGACCAGAATCGTGACCGGTGTCCATTCCGAAAATCGGGTCCCATCATAGGCTCTGAACACGAATGTGTCGGGGCCGACAAAAAACGGATCCGGCGTATACGTGGCCACCGCGCCCTCGAGGGCAACGGTGCCATAACGCGGCTTTTGCACTTCGTAGGAAAGGGGGTCGCCATCTTTATCTCTGCCCTGGAGTCTAATCTTAACGCTTTGGGATACTTGGGTCTGGGTGAGTTGAGGCTTCGCTTCAGGGCGTACGCCTTCGGCATGTTTGGTCTCAAAGAATAGGGTACCGGTGACTTGCCCTTCGACTTCATCTTCTACGGTGTAAGTGAGTTGATCCACACCCACATAGTCACTGGCAACAATACGGATCTGACCGGTGCGGTCTTCGATGTGTACCGTGGCGCCATTTAGGCTTGTTTCGTCTACGCGCACGAGGCGAAGACTCGAGCCCTCCGCATCGGTCGCTTTTCCGAGCTCGAGGACGTTTACGACGGTCTCACCGTCCACGTAGCCGACCACGCCTTCGATGGCTTCCAAGGTGGGCAGTCTGTTCGCTGCGGCGAGGTCGGTGGGTTGGGTTTCGGGCGCAAAACCCTCCGGAAGGACAAGTCCTAAAAGTTGAATGGTCGCCCGCTGACGATGATCTTGGTACCAAAGATCCTCGATGAAGAGGCGGAGCAATATCGTTTTTGCGCCTTCGGGGATGTACGAGGATACATCGCCTGAGAAAGTCGCTGGCCGGTTGTGACTGGTGGGGGTCTTTCTGAGCGTCAACACCGGCGCCTCAGCATCTGGATTGGAGGGGTCAAGAAATTGTGCGTACAAGTTCGCAATACCCGGGTCATTTTTCGTGGCTGTCACATAGACAAGCTTGGCTCGAAGTTCAAGTGGTCCACCTTTCCAGGCGTCTAACGAGACGGTGCGTTGAATTCCACCCCGGGCACGGTACCCCTTGGCTGTGATGGTGGCGCCCTTGTTTTCATCCCAATAGGTAGCGTATTGAGAAAAGTAGTCGGCTTGTCTTTCGAGCGTATCACCCTCCAAAGGCGGAAGAATTTCCTCATAGTCGTTCCATTCAGCCGGGGCCTTCATGTTATCCCAAAAAAGAACCGCTTCTTCTCGCGCAAAGAATCCGTTGGTCGCCAACTCTCGAGCTTTTGCCGCCTCAGCTTTTGCTTCTGCTATGAGTCGTGTGTCTCGGACTTTGGCGCCTTCGGCGACGTCTACGATAACTCGGCCGGTGACCGTTCGGCCGGACTGATCACGCACGGTATACAAGAATTCATCTGATTTTTCTTTATAGGGGATTTCTATTTCTCCGGTCACTTTGATGAAATCGAAGGATGTCGAACCGGTTGCCCTGCGGTTTCTTACGCTCCAGTTGGAACGCCATGAAACCGCCCACCATTGCTTTAGATGAATTTGAACCGAAATTGCGGTGGTGTCCTTGACCAAGTCCGTTAAGTCGAACGTGGTCGTAGACTCCCGTACAACATCCTCGCTGAGGAGGCGGGTTCCGGTGTCTGCGTCCAAGATGGTGACCGAAATCCGAGGCGTTGAGTCCTTGACCCCGATTTCAAAGAGAAGGGGACTATTGGGCTTGCGATGCGCGAGTTCGACCCGTTGCGACATCACCGGGGGGGGCGTGTTCTGGTGAAAGGTGCCCGAGAGCACGCCGAGGCCGTTTTGGGTTTCTAGGTGACCGGTTTTCCCGAGATTCCAGGCGCCCACGTTCAGATCAAAATCTTCGTCCAAGAAGGCCTTGGGTTCGACCACCAGTTCGTCGGCGTGGTAGTCCTCTTTGGGCGCATACATCACAAGTTTATCGCTATCTTGTGAGACGGATAGCTGACCGCCACGAAGGCTCGTCCACGAATCCTCGTTGACGATTTCTAGCTTGGCCCCCTTTGGCGCCGTGATGTGGCGAAGCACATCGATCAAAATGGGCTGATTGCGAATGGTCTGAACCCTAAATGGCTTGGCGGCAAGATCCGTATAGCGCGGCGTGACATCCACATGGACGGCCACGGGGCTCAAGCCCGACCCGGAGCGTCCGCACCAAAATTGGTCGGCACCCAAAAATCCTCGTTCAGGCATGTAGGTCAAGGACGCCGAAGGCGGCAACGTGTCGCCCACGTTGAGCTCGGTCCCGTCTTCTCGGGTCAAACGACCGGAAGAGGGGGCTGACATGAGTTTCACGGTGTCTGCGGAGGTAGACGAAGAGGTGGTCAAGGCCAGTTCTGACCGGCGTAGGTTGTTGTGGCTTTGGTATCCTCGACCGCCTGGAGCCCCGGCCAGGTACCACGCATGCATTTCGTCGTAATAGGGGCCGTCATAGCGTCGTTCTTTCATCTTCACGAGGTCGACAACCAAAGATGATTCCGGGCCAAAGGCGTTGCTCATGACCCAAAGGTTTCCCGTGAAGGTTTGGGCACGGTAAATCACGCGTCCTTTGCGCGCACCGTGACGACTGGTCCATTGGTAACGGGTCGCATGGATGCCCCCATTTTCGAATAGACAGCCCGCAATCTTGGCCGGCCACAAGTCTACAGTCTTGAGTGTGCCTCGGATGAGTGCCTCGCGACACACGATGGATACGCCAGGCGGTAAATCGGATGACAGTGTCTTGCCATCTTCAGCCAGGGGGTATACGCCAGGCGCTACGGTGATGCGGACACCGTGTTGCTCGCGGTATGTGGCGTCGATTTTGCTGGCATAGACCAAGGCGCTTGGCAAATCTGAAAAGAGGCCAGGGCCATCGTCGTCGACTAAGAAATCAAAAGCACCCGGTTCTTCAAACACCACGGCGCCTTCACCTAACGCGTGGGCCTGGCCATCGAAGCGTGCCTCCGCCTCGGACAAGCCAAAACGGAGGGCCGTCTCCTGGGGTGTAGACATGCGTACGGCAAAAGACCGGGCATCGCGTTCTGATTTTGGGTGGACCGTCAAGGTAAATGGGGTCGATGCCAGAGCTTCTTCCGGTGCTTCTGGTGCGAGATCGCAATCACGCACCGACATGGAGATGTGATCGGTCTCAAACCCAGTTTGAGGCGCGTGATAGAAGACCTTTGCCCCCGCGGCCCACACGCGTGCCCCTTCATCGGTCTCAGGGGACTCGACTTCGATGGCATAACAATCTTCGCCCTCCGGATCGTGGAAGTAGCGAGATAAGTCCCACAGCACGCTGGTCCCCGGTATCGCTTCTTTCACAATCTCGGCCTTGGACTCATCTTCCGGTCCGCCTTGCATGGCGACCTGCGCTCCGATGGTTTCCATTCGGACCGCTTTCGCGTCGGCGACAATGGGGCTGTCGTTGACGGGCTGAATGGTGATTGAGACTACGCTGGACACGGTGTTCTCGGCGCTTGGGGGCATGCCATCTCGGCTTTTCACTGCGTACGAAAAGCCATCTACGTCTTCACCACTCAGGTTTTGGGGTGGCACATAGGTTAAGACATTGCCAAAGGGGTAGATTTCTAAGAATCCCGAAAAAGAAGACAACTCGGTGGCGGAGATCAAGGTGCCGTCGAGAAGAAAGTGACCGTATGCCGGCAAAGACGTGAGGTAGTAGTCGAGCGGGTTTGCCTTGGAGTTCTCACCAAGAAGGAGGACCGTGTGAGGAACGTCTTCGGTTACAGACAGCGATGAGAGCGTAGCCAACACCGGTCCCTCGGCCTTGTTGGTCTGTGATTCTATTTGGTTTCCAGACTGCCAAACCCATTCGGGGCTGGGAACGATCAAACGCCCGAATATGTTCATGCCTTCTAGAAAAACCACGGGGTGAGGCCTGGTCGGCTTCTTGACTACGTACTGTTGGTATCTTGGATGTCGACCAAGTTCTCGGACCCGGCCGGCTTTTGGCAGTCGGACATCCCCGCGAACAACCACATTCTTGAAGTGAACGTTTCGAGCACGAGGCACGGTGGTGGAGCGGTAGTGTGTCGTTTTGGTACGTCTACGGCTCTTTCGGTTCTGTTTCTGGTAGCTCGTGTACTCGGTGTAGGTCGCATCCATATGAATAGAACCCTCGATTTCTAAGTCTTCGAAGGTCAGGTTGTTGCCGAATATAGAAACCGGACCGGTCAAAATGGTCCCCTTGGTTCCCAGCAAGCGCAAGCTCGATCGAGTGAGTCTTTGGGGTAGGGCGTGACGGCCGGGGGCAAGAAACAAGGTGGTTCCATCGACCGCCTTTGACATCGCCTCCGCGAGGGTCAAATAGTCTCCGGTCCCATCGGCCGCGACGTATTTAGTGCCACTGGGCACAACTTCTACCCCAGCGTCTGGAGTACTGGGAAGCCGCACCGTATAGCCGCCCATGCGCAGCTCGGGGTGTACGTTCACCAAACTGCGGACGGGCGGCTCAGAAGAAGTCGGGAGCGGCTCTGAAGAAACGGCCTCGGTGCCGGAACTTTTTGCGCCTTCGGGCGTGATGTAGATGGTCAGTGCTGTCGAAGCTTCACCGTCATCCGCCTCGATGGTGAACTGGTCTTTTGAGACGCTGCAGGTGCTCTGGTATCGAAGTAGCCCTCCACCAAGAATGGTGACTTCACCGCATCGGGGCGCAGTCGCCAATCGGTAGGTTAGGGGTGATTGTTTGGCATTGTTGTCGATGTCTGAAAGCACCAGCTTGGCGTCGATGACCAGTGCATCCTCTTCCGATTGGGCGCCCATCTCGATATTGAGGGTCTTGGACCTTTGTTTGGCCTTTGGATCTCGTACTTGGGGAACCACCGTACGCTCCGTGTATCCGCCGGTCGTGTGATCGAGGGCCAATAGGCGGAAGGTATCCCGCGTTCCGGAGTAATTGGTGAGTGGTTCGTACCGCAGCCCACCCTCGTCCATCGCCGCATCCCAGGCTTCAACGGGGACCTCGTAGGGCACATCTTTGATGCGTTTTTCGCCTACCCACAGATGGCCATGGGATGGAGCCTTGGTGACGATCAAGAGAATCTTATGGTCTTGTGGTGCGTCCATCCAACAGCGAACGGGCGCGGCTTGGTTTACCGGCATCGATATGGGGTCGACGCCAAAGAGGGGCCCGCTGACGTTGGTTTTTTGGCTATTGCTCAGCTGGCCGAAGCCATTATCGAGGTAGGCCCTGTCACCCGCGCGGAAGTGCCGGGCCTTGCGTACTCTTTTCCGAAATCTGGTTCGGGGAATGGTGACGAGGGTTTGAATGTTTGTGGCGTTGTTGAACTGGTTGTCTCGAATTTCGAATACCCCGCGCCGATACCAGTAGTTGAACACGTCGACGGCCAAGTCGTTGTGGAACAATCGGTTATTTTGAATCCTGAGCCCTCGAACATCGCGGGTGGCGATGGCCACTTCGTTGCTGCTGACTTCATTGGCGCGGATGTTGATGTCCTGGGCATATCGAAGGTTAAGCCTATCTCGAACATTTCCTGAAATTCCAATTCCGAATCGATGGCCTACGATGCGGTTCTGTTGGAACAATATTCTCGACGGTTTCTTGGTGGTCACAAAGGTGACCCAGCCATTGGTATCTCCCCATACGTATCGACGCGTCCGGCGGAGTACTTCTCCGTGGGGTATCTTGATGCCTGTACCATTTCCCAAGCCCCTGACGGTGAGCCCCTGGACGGTGACGTCGGAACCGCGAACACACAACACAGCGTGATCTGGTGCTGAGGGCTCCAAGATGGTCTTGTTTTGGCCTAGGCCTCGAAGGATGACGCCATCGGGCACATTGAGCAGACAGCGTTCTCGATTTGGGACGGAGGGGATGGGGAGCACATGGTGACCTTTGACGAGCACCACTTGTCTGTTTTTGGTCTCTTCATAGGCGGTTCCTGCTTGATTCAAACCGTCTTGAATCGAGGCCAAGGCTGAGACATCGTCGGGATCTACGACAAAGTCGGGTGTGGCTCCATCTTGTGCATGAACCATGACCGATGCGGTGCAGGTGGAAGACCGTCCTTTCCCACCTTTTTGGTCGTAGACCGTCAACTGAAAGGTCAGTTGTTCGTCAGACAGCCATTTAGGTGCCGAAAACCAGGCGACCGGTTCGTCCGAGGCCGGCGTGGCGTCTTTTAGGGCCACCGGTCGTCCCTCGGTTTGCACCCATGTGTAGGAAAGAGTTCGACCCTCGGGATCAAAGCTCTCTTTGGCCGAAAGCTCTACCCGACGGTCGCCTCCCAGCGCGCCCAAAACTTGGGGGCATATGGCCACCGGTTTGTCATCGTCGGTCGACGAAACGAAGACACTGACGTAGGTTGGTGCGCAGTCTTCGCCGGCGCAGGTCCAGATTCGAAACCGGTCATTTCCCGAGAAATTCTCTGGAGGTGTGTACCAAAGACCATCGTCCGCCTGAGTGACTTGGATGTAGCTATTGGTGCCAAGGTCTTGTCGTGATCGCTTCAGCAAAGCCCGAGCGACTGGAGGTGGATTCCATTCTCGACCGTCGACGGAGAAAAATCGGGTGCTGTCGACGTACAGCGTTTGTCTCCAGTCAAGGCGAAGATTGATATGCGGCGTCATATATCGGTAGAGCACGATTTCAAGTTCTTCTACGGTTCCATCTTCCACGATGGAAGACAGATCGATGCTGTGACGCTGCCTCCCGGTATCGTTGATTTCTCCCCCCATGGCTCTGCCTTGAAAAAGTTGTTCTTTGGTTTTGGCGTCATAGACGCCAATAAGGGCGTGTGCCCTAAAATTCCTGGGGGCCGTACCGTTTATCACCGAGCCGCCGGTGGCGATGGCTTGATAGTCAAAAGCAAAAACAAGAGGGTCTTTTCGATTCCACCCCGATTCAACGAACTCAGAAAGCCTAAAAACACGAGAAATGCCCAGTCGTTTTCGATTGATGCGTGCCGGTACTTTCATTCGTCCATCGGAAGGGCGAATGGGTTTGAGGCCTGAATCACCCCACCACTGCCACCCCTCGGGCCCGGTGCTGAAATCTGTCGACCAAAGGGCGCGCTCTACGCCAACGGGAATGCCGTTGATATCAACTTCAACATAAGAAGGCGCGGATTCGAAAAAGCCGTTGTCGACGACCAACTCAAAAACCAGTTTTTGGTCCTCTTTGACCGAAGGCGCAACAAAGGTGGGCTGGGGACAATCATCACAAGACAGAGAAACGGCAGTGCCCTGAACCTGTCGCCACTGGTAGCTGAGGTTTTGGCCCCCAAGGCTGTAGCTTTGGGAGCCCGAGAGGCGAACCTCCGTGCCCCCTTGGGTTGCGAGGCTTTTTCCGGTGAGCGCAGCGGGCGGAAATACGTGTTCAACCACCCGAAGGCCAGACCGCTCTGGGACGTGCCCACTGTTTTGACCTTCTTGGGGAGCGGCCTTCAGGTGCACGCCCTCTGGAACCAAAGTCCCCTCGGGAATCGGGGTTGCCCTTGGATCTCTGACATAGACCAAGTCTCCGGCTCTCGCTTCGGCCAGCCCTGCCTCAACACTTGAAAAGCCCTTCACGCCCTTTCGGTCATCCTCAAAGACAAGCAAGACGGCCGCGGTATGGCCCATAGGCTCCGCGAGGATTTCACACATCGAAACAAGGTCTGACCCAAGCTGTAGAACCAGGTTGTCTGCGGAGGGAGAGGATTTTCTCCGTTCTTCCAAATCGCGACACACGTCTATAACGGCAGCCTCAGCTTTGGCCAATTCGATGACTTTTTGCTGCACCACGCGTGGAAGCTCCGTATCAATTTCGTGTGTATCCACCGAAGTTTCATGGGCCTTCAAGCAAACTTGGTACGCGCCACCTTCTTCCATGGTGTCAAACTGCGTGTGTGTTGGCTTAGAACCGTCCTCCGGGACGATTTCTACCCAAAGGGTGTCCTTGACTCGCCATTCGCCGTCACTCACCTCAAGTTCGAAGGCAAGGGTGTCAAAGGCACTTGGTGCAACAAAAGACGCCACGCATTGGTCCGCCGTTTCCAGCTCGACAATCGACTTGCCGCCCGCCTGGCGCCAAGAACAGGTGATGGCATGCGCTCCTATATCGATGCTTGCGGTACCATCCAGTATGACCCGGTCTCCTGGCGCAAAGGGCTCGTTGAGCACACTGTGTTCACGTGCGAGCTCTGCCCGACCGGCATCGGACACGGCCTCAAACTCGTCTAGCTGGCCGCCACCTTCTGCACCTAAGAGCTTTCGAAAAGGAAGCTTCGTAGACACGCCTTCGTAGGCAGGAAACAAAAGCGGCCCCCCTTGAGAGGCCGGCTCATTTTGTGCGATGGCGAAATTCGCCATAAATATTGACAAAGTGATGCAGCCTAGAGAAGCAAACAGCCGAGGGGTGTTCTGCAGCCTCCATCGTGACTGTTCAGGTGCGGGTTTGAGATGCTCATCCATGAGAAACCGTCCTATTTTGCAGAAACCAAAATTGGTTTCGCCGAACAACGAAGGGGCTTAGCGAGAACCTTGTTGTTCTTCGTCATCCGTATTTCATAGGTCCTACATGTGGGATGTCAACTTAATTTGATTTTGTCTCGATGGGGTGAGGTGTCTGCATTTTTTCTTAGAGCACATAGAGCAATATTGGTTGCCTTATGGGGCCGATGGTTTGTCCGCTTTGTTTCGATTGAGCGAAAGCTGTCCGCTTTCAAAAACGCCGCAAATGGTTTGAGTCGGTTCGATAAACACTTCACGGGCAATACACAGACCAAAGCATGGCTGTGTTCTACCTTCGAAAAGTTCGAGCAACTGCTCTTAGTGCGTCTGGCCAGATTCTTTTCGTGGTGTGATGTGGACGAGCGGCCTTAGTGTACAGTATTTGTGTATGCTAAAGATCGAGGTCTCGGTTTGGACCAGTGTCGACGTTGGTATTTGCCGACACCCTTTTACATGGCCAGCGCGCGTTCGAGTCCAGCCAGTTCCTCGGCGCAATCCGAACACAACTCGAGATGCTCCACGACCGGCTTCAGATCTTCGGGAATCGACGCCCCCGATAATTTCAGATCAACATAGCGCCCTACGAGCACGAGCCACTCGTCACAGGTAATCTCTTCGGGCCGCGTAGCTAGTGTGAGTTTGGCCATCGTCTGAATCTTTTGAACATCGAACTTCATTTCATACTCACCCGTGGTGCTGCAACTCAAACGCCGATCGCACCTGAGCATCGGAGATCCCGGCCTCGATCATGCCCCGTTTAGCGCTTTGCGCGCATCGTGGCCCAACTTATAGACCGCGTTTCGACTGGTGCCAAGGCGCTCGCACAAAACGCTCTGCGGCATCCCCGCAAGCTCCGCCAAAAGCGCGGTGCGTTGCTTTTCGGTGACCTGGCTTGAAATGACTCGATGCATGGCCTGTACGATCCGCTTGCGATCGATGTCGCCCTCCGGGCTCGAATGGCCGAGATCATTGAGCGCCTCCCCAAGGCCCAGGTCTTCCAGGCTCACTTCGCTCCAACGTGCCTTTCGAAGCTCAGTGTACGCGGTTCGGATCGCGATGGCGACAGCCCAAGTGACAAATCGACTGTCCCCGCGAAAGTCGGCCAGCTTATTCGTTAGTTTGATCAGCGCATCCTGAACCAGATCGTCGATCATGGCATTGCCTAAGCGGCGCGCAAAGGCACGGGTCAGGGCGCGATGCAGAATGACGCGAAGGTCCGCGTGAGCGACCCGGGTGGTTTCACCGCCGGTCCGCAAGTCTTGGACCCAGCCCTCATTGCTCCGATCGCCAGACCCGACAGCCACCCGGGCAGGCTACAGAGAAATCACCCGAAATGTAAGGTTTTTCCGAATGAGTCCATTGTGCGCCGTGAGGACCGCAAAGGGGCCCGAGCCGGCGATCAACACTTCGACGTAAGAAACCGATGGGACAAGGCGTCCATCTGGTGAACCGAGGTCCATGGGCGGTCGCCTAGACCTCATACCAACTGGAGGAACAGCAATGCGCTTTGTAAATGCCAAATATCACGCAATCCTGGACTATGCGACGGCGGTCCTTCTGATGGTCGCCCCGTTCTTGCTTAACTTTTCGGGGAGCGAAAAATGGCTTTCCGTGGGGGCCGGAGCGGCCCTATTAACCTACAGCCTCTTGACCGGATACTCACTAGGTGTTCGGAGTCTGATCTCTTTTCCACTTCACCTTGCTACCGATTTCGTAGCCGGGGCCACGTTTCTAGTGGCCCCATTCATTTTGGGATTCACGGGACTTAGCCAGGGGTACTACTTCATGATCGGCGCCACGGTCATTTTGCTCGTGCTTGTGACCGACCCGGCCACGGATTCGGAGTCCTCTGTGTCCGAAGTAAAAGCCACACAACGCGTGGCAACCTGAAATTGATGGCGAGGGGTCACCGGGGCCAACTGGGTGCGGGCCGTCGCAAACTGGCCGCCAAAGTGATCCCGCCAAAGCAACCCCAGGCGGGTCTTGCTCGCATCCTTGAAATCATCGAGCCCCTCGGCCGTCGCGAAGCCATCCATACCCTCGACTCCATTGTTCGTGTGCTTTCCAAAATGTGTTTGCCTCGTCAGATTATGCAGTAAATTGTCTAGGTCCAGGTGGTCATGAGATGTGCTCTAGTCAAACAGTCGAGGCACACCCTTTCATACATGCACATCGATGGCTTCACTGTCCGATTGGACGGTGCGGTACCAGGTTCCCACGTCGTCTTTTGTCATCCGTATTTCATAGGTCCTATATGTGCGATGTCAATGGAATTTGCTGAGGTCTTCAACTCGGTGAATGAGCGACGTCAACCCTAAGCTATCGGGACCGGGACGACGGACCGGGACCAGGACAGACCAGGACCGGGCAAGTCGGATCTTATCTATTGTGGACCGAAACTAGCGTCTTCTTCTCCTTTTTCTCTTTTTTCTTTTTTTCTTTTTTTCTTTTTTCAGTTTTTTGAGGGCGGCTTTTTCGAGGGCTTCGGCTTTTTTGAGTTCTTGCGTTTTTTTGAGGGCGACATCTATCTTGATATCCTTGCCGCGCTCGGGGGTGAGTGTTTGCTCGTACGGGTGGTAGCCGACTTTGGTGATTCGTATTTTGGCTTCTTTGCCCACGCGCAGTTGTATGGTTGCGGGGGTGAACTGGCCTATGCTGCGGCCATCGAGGGTGACGTCGGCGCCGGTTGGGTCGGTCTTGATGGAGCAGGCGGACATGGCGCCTTTGAACGCCAGGGTGAGGGTGTGTTTTTGGCCTGCTTTGAGGCTGACGGTACTGGTTGTGGCGGCTTCGCCCTCGAGTTCGAGTCGAACGTCGTGGACGAGTTCGGATTCGATATTTTCGATGGTGAGGGGGGTCTTTTTACCGGTGTCATCGCCGTTGATGAAGACCATGGCTTGGGACGGAATCGATTCAATCGTGAGGGTGGCGCCTGGGTTTCTTCCGATGATGGCTTTTCTGAAGGTCGAGGTGACGGCGCGCATGTTTTTCTTGGAGCTCAGCGCGAACCCGCCGATGGCAAGGCACAGGACAAGAGCGACCAGGGCAAGCTTCTTCAAGAGTGGACCTTTCTTTGAGGCCGTGGGTGCAAGTGGCCGCGTTTGTTAGGGATTTCTCCAGGCATGAGGTATTCTTGGGCGTCTGGGGCGGGTCGAATCTGCCGCGTAGGGATCATAGCAGGGCTGTGCGGCTGTCGCCAGCCAAGCGGCTTTTGCCCCTGGTCAAGACGGGGCATCAGGGCGCCGGAGGCGGAGGAGGGTGTTGAGGTAGTCTTGGGTCTTATGAAGGATCTCGCGTGGATCTTCAAAAGGTTGGAGGTGAATCATGAGTCGGCCGTCAGGGGTGAGCTTTCGTTCTTGAGGTCTTGCCTGCACGAAATCTACAAGTTGCTTGGGGGAAAGCTCGGAGCCATCGGGGTCGAAACGCAACACAATGCGAGGGGGCATGCTTTTGGTTTTGGCTCCGAAGTCGAGGCCAAGGATGCCCAGCCGGACCAGGCGTTGTTTGACGAGCATCAGATCTGCCAGCGTTTCGGTTTGGGCGGGGGGTATGCCGTAGAGCTCGGTCAGTTCTTGTAGAAGGTCGTAGGTGCTGCCGTCGGTATCGGCGCGGTTGAAACGCTGATAAAAAGCCAGGCGTTCCTTGGGGTCTTTGACGTAGTTGTCAGGGATGAGCGCGGTGACAGGCAGGTTGATTTCAGGTTCTTTCAGCGCGCGTTGACCCGAGCCTTGTAGCTCGGCAATGGCTTCGGCCAAGAGGTTTTGGTACATATCAAAACCGACTTGGGCGATGGTGCCCGATTGTTGCTTCCCGAGAATGTTGCCTGCGCCTCGGATTTCTAGATCCTTGGAAGCCACCTTGAACCCGGCGCCAAGTTCAGTAAATCGCTGTAAGACGGCGATTCGTTTGCGTGCCTGTTTGGAAAGATTTCCTGCGGGGATAAGAAAATGGGCAAAGCCGCGAACTTTGGACCGGCCGACTCTGCCTCGAAGTTGATAGAGCTGTGCCAGTCCCATGCGATCGGCGCGGTTGATCACGATGGTGTTGGCATTGGGAATGTCGATGCCTGATTCAATGATTGTGGTGCAGAGCAAGACATTGTACTCGCGATTCATGAAGCCGACCATGACTTTTTCAAGTTGGTCTTCTTGCATTTGTCCGTGCCCCACGGTGATGCGCGCCTCGGGGATGAGGCGTTTCAAGAATCGGGCAAAAGCGTCGATGGACGCAACGCGGTTGTGCACAACGAAGCACTGGCCTCCGCGTTTGATCTCTCGAAGAATCGCATCTCGAATCACCTCTTCACCAAACTTGTGAACCTCGGTCTTGACCGACAGACGGTCCTCGGGTGCGGTTGTGATGAGTGACATGTCGCGGACGCCCATGAAGCCCATGTGGAGGGTGCGTGGAATGGGCGTGGCAGACATGGACAGCACGTGGACTGTCGTTCGGTACTTTTTGAGTCGCTCTTTGTGATTCACGCCAAAACGGTGTTCTTCGTCGATGACCAAGAGGCCGATGTCTTTGAAGGCTGCGTCTTTGCTCAGGAGCCGGTGGGTGCCGACGATGATGTCGATTTGGCCTTCTTTGGCTCGCTTCAAAGTCTCTTTGATCTCGTCTCGAGTCTGAAATCGCGACACGATGCCTACAGTGATGGGGAAGTTCTGGAATCGCTCCGAAAATACGTTGTAGTGCTGCGCGGCGAGTACGGTGGTCGGAGCGAGGACCGCAACCTGCTTTTTTGACAGCACCGCGAGCATTGCGGCGCGCATCGCGACTTCTGTTTTTCCGTAGCCGACGTCTCCGCATACGAGGCGATCCATGGGACTTGCTTTTTGAAGGTCTGCCAACACGTCTTCAATCGCTTTGGCTTGGTCTTTTGTCGCTTCGAAGGGGAACTCTGCCTCAAATTGCCGGAAGCTTTCGTCGGGGGCAAGCAGTGCAAAACCTTCTATGGATTCTCGGGCAGCGTAGAGTCGCAAAAGAGCGGCTGCTATCTTAAGGAGGCTGTCTTTGATCTTTCGTTTGGTATTGAGCCAAGTCTGCGCCCCCAGTTTGCTTAAGGCCGGAGCTTTGCCCTCGCCCGCAGTGGCGTACCGCTGAATGAGCCTAAGGGAGTGGACCGGCAGATACAGTTTGTCGTGACCTCGATATTCGATGTTCAGGTAGTCGGATTCGACGCCATTGATGGCGAGCCTGGTGAGCCCGTGGTATTGGCCGATTCCGTAGTCTACATGCACGACGTAGTCGCCGGACTCCAGATCACGAAGGTCAGATACAAAGTCGCCTGCGGGAGAACTGCGTTTTTTGCGCCGTTTTTTACGCTGGCCGAAGATTTCTTCTTCGGTGACAAAGACCAGGTGTTCGTCGGGGAGTTCTAGACCTCCGGAGATTTCGCCGAGCGAGAGCCAAGCGTGGACGGAAGCGTCTCGGAGACCGCCGGCTCTCGCATCCTGTTTGGCCTCGCTAAAGGCCTGAAGGCTGAAGGCTTTCTGTCTGAGGCGTACGCCGACCCCTTTGGGCTCCAGAAGCTTGATCAAGCGTTCGGCTTGTCCCCGAGAGTTGCAGACGATGATCGTTGTGAGTCGGTCGCTTCTCCACCGTTTGAGGCGGTGGACGATGGGGTGTAGTACGTCCTCGCCCTTGTCCGCGCCCTGGGTTGCCCGGAGGATCTCGCTTCGGATTTCGCTTGTGGTCTGGCAGCGCAAGGGTACCTTTTCTTGCCCGCTGAGTTCTATTTCCGGAAACTCGATGGTCGCGGTGTTTTGTGCCAGATTTGTGAGGAAGGGTTCAGCCGGACTAAGGTGGCGCTCAGGGGGTAGGGCGACCTGATGGCTGGCCACGGCCCGGTCGTAGGCGGCTTGGCCGTCTGTCGCGATGGTTTCTGACTGCTCGGTGATGTGGGCGAGCTCAGAGACAAGGTAGACGGCGTCTTGGGTCGGAAGGTAGGTCTGTAGGGGGCTCAGGCCTTGGTGATGAAACAAAGGCAGCAAACACTCGATGCCGAAGAAATGCAGATGGTTCTCAATGTCTTCGACCATGGCATTGATTCGTCTCGTGGGGATCAGGTTTTCTTCGGCGAGCCCCAAAATGGTGTTTTTGGCTTGTTCGGCCACTTCGTCATCGAAAGCGATTTCTTTGGCTGGAAGAATGATTGCGTCTTCCAGTTTTTCTTTGTTTCGCTGAGAACCCGGATCAAAAAAGTGAATAGACTCTATTTCGTCCCCGAATAAATCGACCCGTAGAGGTCGTGATTGGTGGGGGCTGAAAATATCAATGATGCCGCCCCGGACGCTGAAGGTGCCCGGATCCTCGACGACGCTGACGGGGTTGTAACCTGTGGCCGTCAGGTGGCGAAGCAGTGCGTCCCGGTCGATTTCTTCACCGGCCAACAGGTAGTCGCTGAATCGGTCGAAGTAGCTTGGTGGCACGTGAAGACGGCAAAGCGCGAAGGGGGTCACCACCAGGGCTTTGACCGCGGACGGTTCTTTGGCCAACCGGTACAGGGTGTTGATGCGCTCCATGGTGGTCGCGCTGTCCGGCGAATACTCCTCGTAGGGTGATTTTTCTTCGACACCGAGAAACAAGATGCCTTGGTCTTTTGCTTCTTGGTCGTTGGTCCCAAGGAGGAAGGTCAGGTCTCGGTAGATGGCTTCGGCGTCTTCTCGGTGTTCGCCGACAAGGACCGGCACTTGGCCTTTGTGGACCAGTTCTGCGGCGAGGTAGGCCCGCACCATTTTGGGGGCTTGGGGAATACAGAGGTGTTGCGTCTTCGAGGAGCGAATGCGCGTCAGAACCGACTCAGCAAGGGCCATGGAGGCGTTGCCGGTACCATGCTCTTCACGGCGAACGAAGGCTGGAGGCCTCCTCTGTGGGCCTGGACCGTGCAGGGTTCCCATGGAGTGGTGATGTCGCGCTGGACTGGATCTGTTCGGCTGAACAGGCTACAGGCTCGGCCCCAGAAGGAGGCGTGGCATGTCCCGACCTGATTTTCCCGATGTGAGCGATGTTAAGGGCGCGAAATTGAAGACCAATGTGGGTGAGATAGAGGTAAAACTCTATGCAGACCTGGTACCCAAGACCGTGGGCAACTTTGTGGGCTTGGCAGAGGGGTCGATTCCCTGGCGAAAAAGAGACGGTTCCCCGGGTTCGGGTCCACTCTACAAGGGCGTGGTTTTTCACCGCATCATTCGCCAGTTTATGCTGCAAGGTGGGGATCCCGACGGGACCGGAACCGGCGGGCCTGGCTATCAGTTGAGGACGAGTTTCACCCGCGTTTGCGGCACAATCGGCCCGGTATCCTCTCGATGGCCAACGCAGGCCCGGGAACCAATGGCAGCCAGTTTTTTATCACCACGGTGCCGACGCCTCACCTTGACGACCGCCATTCGGTATTTGGAGAGGTGGTTGCGGGCATGGATGTGGTCCAAAAGATTGAGGCCGTCGAGACCGACGCCCGAGACCGACCGCTGAGCCCGGTGGTGTTGGAAGAGGTCACGGTCCTTCGTTAGAAGTCTTGAAGTTGGCGGTTGGTTGATGCGGCCGGCTGGGTTAGACAGGTCCGATGCCTAGACCAATCAAGACGTTGATTCCGCTCCTTGCCGAGCTTGGCGACAAGAAGGCCGAGCAATATCAGGCCGAAGACCGAGCGTTGTTCGCAGAATTTCGGGAAGCCACCAACTTAGGGTTGATCCGATGTGCCGAATGCGGCGAGGACGGCGAGTGGAAAGTCAATCTCTGGTACAAAACGGCCCTGCTCGCTGGTTTTCGGTTGGGGCAGAACTTCGAGCAAGAGGGTTTTTGTCGCACCGCGTTTTTCGACAAGCATACCCTTCCGACGCGCACTTTTTTTCAGACGTCTAAAGTTCGGGTGGTTCCCGGGGGCACCTCGGTTCGCGATGGCGCCTACGTTGGAGAAGGGGTGATCATCATGCCCCCCTCGTACATCAACATTGGGGCGTACGTGGGCAGTGGCACCTTGGTGGACAGCCACGTTCTCGTCGGGTCTTGCGCTCAGGTTGGAGAACGGGTCCATCTGTCGGCTGGGGTTCAGATCGGTGGCGTGTTGGAGCCCGTCGGGGAACTCCCGGTGGTGGTTGAAGACGACGTGGTTGTGGGCGGAAACTGCGGGATCTACGAGGGGACCATCGTGCGTGCTCGCGCCGTTATCGGGACCGGCGTGATCCTGAACGGCTCAACCCGTGTCTATGATGTGGTGCGAAATTGTACTTACCAAAGGGAGAGCGATCGGCCGCTGATCATTCCCGAGGGGGCCGTGGTGGTGCCGGGCAGTCGTCCGGTGCAAAACGAGTACGCCAAGAGCCAGGGGCTTCATATCTCGACGCCACTCATCATCAAGTACCGAGACGGCAAAACCGATGCCAAAGCGACGCTTGAAGACGCGCTTCGGTAGCGGGGCCAAGAAGATGTGGATCTGAAGAAAGCACGAGACTCGGTGGGTTCTCAGGGAATGCTGTCGTCACGGGTTGCTCGGCTGGCCCCGTCCATCATTCGCGGAATGAGTGGGCGAAAGAAAGCGACCAGCATTGACCTTTCGTTGGGGCAGCCCGCGCGTTCGATAGATGATGACTTGCTGACGGGCAGCATCGAACGGGCGAAATCCGAACCTCTCGGGTACACCGAGAATGCGGGCTTGCGGGAGCTTCGAGGTCTGATTGCGTCGCACTATGGTTTTTTTGAACGGGAGACGGCAGACCATGTCATCGTCACCGTGGGGAGCGAGCAGGCGCTGTATCTTGCGCTGACCGCGTGTGTGAACGACGGTGATGAGGTCTTGTTTCCCGACCCCGGCTATCCGGCCTTCGAAGGTGTGGCGCGGCTGGTGGGCGGGGTGCCAGTAGGGTACCCGGTTAGTCGCGAAACCGGGTTTGGGCCGCGTAGAGCAGCTCTTGAAGCCAAGCTTACGGCGCGGTCTCGGGTGGTGGTCCTCAATGTTCCTTCGAATCCCTTTGGGGCCGTGGCCGAGCCTCGTGAACTTCAGGCGATTGCTGAGCTTTGCGAGTCGCGAGGGTTGGTCGTGGTGAGCGATGAGATTTACCGCGATCTTTACTATGGACGCGAAAAGATTTCTTCGATTTGTGAGTTTACCCGATCGGCTTTGTTTGTTTCTGGGCTTTCTAAGTCCTGCGCCATGACGGGGCTCAGGCTTGGCTACTTGGTGGGTGATGCGGCCTTTATCAAGCAAGCGACGCTCGCGCACCAGCTGATGGTCACGTGTGCGCCAACCCTTTCGCAGTTTGCTGCCGCTCAAGTGTTTAGGGAGCCAGGGCGCCTGAGGGCACACCTTGGAGACTACCAGGCGGCTCGTGATGCGGTGAGGGTGGCGGCAAAAGACCTTCCCGAAGACGCGCCGTTGTTCCTCGGCGATGGTGCGTTTTATGCGATCATCGATGTGTCTCAGTACGCTCAGGGTGATCCTCTGGCGCTGGCGATGACCTTGCTCGAAGAGGAAGATGTGGTCGTGGTGCCTGGCACCGCTTTTGGTGCCTCCGGAGATTGGTTTTGGCGGTTGAGCTATGCCGCCGGAGTCGAGCCCGTCACCCAAGGACTTCGTCGCATCGCTCGCTTTTTGCGAGGGCTTCGCGCCATCCACAGTCGAAAGTGACATCCCCCCCCGGAAAGTCGGGAGCTTTCAGGCTATGGGGGCCGCTCAAAGCGGCTTGTGTGCATGAACGAACAGCGGTGCCCGTAAATGCCTCGATGTGCGTTTGCCCAGACCGTCGACCACGACCACGACCACGACAACGTAGACGTAGACGTAGACGTGGACGTGGACGTAGACGCAGACGTGGACGTAGACGTAGACGCAGACGTGGACGTGGACGTGGACGTGGACGTGGACGTGGACGTGGACGTGGACGTAGACGTAGACGTAGACGTGGACGTAGACGCAGACGTGGACGTAGACGTAGACGCAGACGTGGACGTGGACGCAGACGTGGACGTGGACGTGGACGTAGACGTAGACGTAGACGTAGACGTAGACGTAGACGTAGACGTAGACGTGGACGTAGACGTAGACGTGGACGTGGACGTGGACGTGGACGTGGACGTGTGGACTATTATTGTATTGGCAGCGCTAAGGAATCTGCCATTCTGGGCTAAGACAAAGGGCCAAAAAGATGTCTCGCCACCGATCAGACGCGTCCCCTTGCTGGCCGCTGTTTTGCGTCAGTGCCTCAACGATCTTCGTGCTCGCCTCCTGCAGGGGGTAAAAAAGCCGAAAAGCGCGGGTGAGCGACGGGGCATCGGGTTGGTCTTCTGGGGACATGTCGATGGCGTCGAGCGCAAAGGAGATGGCCTCGTCGGTTTGTACGATGAGTTCACACGATCGCGTTCGGTATGCCTCGCTCATGGTGCTCGGGCTCATCGATTGTGAGCCGTCCGGGGTGGTTCCGGTGCATTCGCTCTTTGGATACTCGAGCTTCTTGTTCTTCATGGAGTGTTCGTAAATGTCACAACCGCCACCAAAGAAATCCATTCTTTTGATGATGTTGTTGGTGACGATCGGTTCGGTGCTCGGACCAAAGATGTCGAGAAGAGTTTGGGCCAGATAGAAGCGGTCCCCGAGTCGAGGGGCAATCGATGTGGTCCGAAGTGCCATTCCCTCAGGGGGCTTCTCGGGAGGAGGGGCGATGACTTTGTCTTCGAGGCTGAGGATCCAACTCTTCACAAGGCCCAGCTCTTCATCCGATAACGTTAGGTTTGGCGGCATGTTTTTGCGGCCACTTTGCCCCTCTGAGTTTTTTAGGCTGTTGTAGATGCGGGACTCCAGTGGATCTCCCGGCGCGACGTAAGTTTTGCTGCTGATCCATGCGCTTTCGGTTTGAAACCTGCTAAAGTCTGACAAGACAACCTGCCCATTATGACACGATACACATCTCGATTGAACGAGCTTCGAAAACCGGTCAAAGAGGGGCTCCTTTTCAGGTTCTTTGTCTCCCGGTTCGGTGGGCGGGATGGCAGGCGTATCGGGAGGCAAGGGCGTGGCGATGGGCGTGGCGATGGGCGTGGTCGCGGGAGGCGGCGTCGGCGGCGGCGTTTTTGTCTGTCCGACGGCGGGAGGAATACGTTTGTCGATTTGGCTCTCCTCTAGGAAGCAATGAGCCAAAAAGGGTACCAGGGCTAGCCCAATGAAGTTTCGAATGCTCATGGCTATCTCTTGATAATCTCAGACTTTGGGTCTTCCGTGACGTTTGAAACCACGGTGTCGTCTTCGAGCCGGATGAGGGGCATTTCGTTGGGTGCAGGGGAGCGTGTCTTGAGAAGAACCGCCACACTTGATGCCACGTTTTTCACCCCTGGAACGCGGTCAAAGAGCTCAGGAATCCTATTTCCGGCGCCCACCGTGGGCGACCGTACGCCTTTTCGCTCCAAAGTGTAGATGTTGCCAATGACCAGCGGCCCCTTGATGAGCCCGGACCAGAAGCTGGTGGAGCAGCCGTTGCCGAGGTGGCCGGTTTTGTTGTCTTCGCTGCTGACCGAGCGATTGAACTCTGAATTGAGCTGAACCACGGTTCTATCGAAGACTGGGCGCCCGTCGACACGCGTGTTCTTCATTTGGTGGATGAACTCGCGTATCGAGGTACTCAACACGCGGTAGAACATCGACAGATAGTACATGTGGCCTATTGATCCGGTGAAATGACTGTCAAAATTGAACGAAGCTGGGGCCCTTGGGTTGGCGACCACAATCCGCTCTCGGATTCGCTCGTAGACATTGTCGAAGGCGAGCCCGAAACCACTGACGGCTGTGCTCACGCAGTTGCTCAGCTTGTTCTTAAAGAGGAATTCAGCCATGGCTAGGGCTGTCACGATTCCTGGGCAGGCGCAGCGGGCGTATTTTTTGAACGTGTTTCGAATGTCTTCCCCAGGGGCAGGCGTGTTGTTTCCACTGTAGCTATAACGCCAGTCGTCTGTTTCCTTTGCGATGAGTTCTTGGTCATCAACCCCGGGTAGATTGACGTTCTTTGTCAGCTGGTACAAAAGGTTTTGGTATTTCTCGATGATCTTCGGGAGCTCATCACTCAGCCCGGCCAAACCCATCTTAAAGAGGGCTACGGCGTTTTCGCGACTGCGGTAAAGACCACGTGTAAGGTGATTGTCCGGCCCCAGATTTCGAAGTTCGGTGATGACGTTGCGAACGTACGCTTCGGCATCTTCGCTCCTTGTCGAGCGAAGCTCCAGGTCCCTAAGAGGGCCGGTGAGCGCGCGAACGGGATCTTTGGGATCAAATAGAAGAAGGCCCTGACCGGTGCCTGACTTGAAACCGCCGGCCCCGCTCCGGTCGGCGATGGCGGGGATGGGGGTATCGGCTTGGTCCGCCGCCATGCCGGTAAGCGAGGGCATCCCGCGGACCGGTTGGAGTTGGCGGAGCCGGCTGACGCCGTGCCCGTTGCTCCCCGAACGGTATCCGCGCAGAATGAGCATGTGATCCGCAACTTCGCTCATCGGGACCCATGAGTCGCCCGTTGTGGGAAGCTCAGAAGCCCACAAATATGGGAATTGATATGGGCCAACCGGGGTTGTGGCGTACTCCAGCGAGTCATTCTTGGTCCCCTTCACCAGGCGCGTGCTGACCATGGGGTAGTGCTCGAATGGGTCGTCTGGGTACAGCTTCAAGGGAAGGTCAAATGTCCATCGAGCGGCTCCACCATTGAGAAAGATAGACATGTAGTTCATCACGTCCGTGGCGTTGAGTTCTTCGGCCTGCACCTCTCTGGCCACCGATTGGATGACGCTTCCGAGGAGCATGGAAATCGGTGATGCGCTCGTCAGGGCGCCGGCGGAAAGGCCCATCCGGCTGAGCAGGTTGCGTCGAGTGAGCTTTTTCATCGGTCTCTTCCTAGTGGGTTCAGGTAGAAGGTCGATGCGAAGATCTTTTGAATCATCGCTTTAAGATCTTGGTCTTCCTTGAGTTCCCGTCCCAAAGATTGGACAAAACTGAAATATTCCTTGTCCTTATCGGTTCGTACCGGCGACAGAGGCGCGGTGTCGTCGAACAACTCGACGTTCACCCCCGTAAAGAATTGGAAGTACCGCTTTGCGGCGCACACATAGGGGTCGTCAAGCGTTGCCAGCTTATTGCCTAGGTGTTGAAGATTGTCTAAGGGCTCGTCGATGAGCTCTCCGGAAATGGTCCGAAAATACAGATGGCCAGTGGGTGGCCGCCGGCTGAATTTCAAGTCTCGGTCTGGCCACCCTTCGATGGCGGGCCATTTGACCTCATGGTAGGCGATGATCACCAAGTGGTTCCCGGAGGTGAAACTCTCTTGCAGATTCCGGGTGACCCGGGCCGCGGGGTCCATGGTGGCGTGACATTGCATGCAGCTCTCTTGATGCCGAAAGGGGAGTGCAGAATCGGCGTCGGTTTGGCCGGCCACGTCTTCGGGCCGCAAAACGGGGAGCTCGCGACAGAGCAAATCCTTGAAGAGGTTCTTGATGTGCCGCCGGTGCATGGCGAGGCCTCCGTCTGGTGCTTTGAGGTTGCTCTGGATGTTCAGCTTGAGATAGGTCGACGAACCCAGGAATCCGGCCCCATGGTTTTTGTGGATGTCGTTCGGTTCCTTGGCCGCGCGCACCGCCATGACCTCTTTGATTTGATCTTGAATGCCTATGAGTTTTCCGGCTTGCACCCGTACGGGGTCCCATCCTTTGATGTTTCGGGGTATGCCGCGGCGCCGATCGTCAATGCCTGCACCTAGGCGGTAGTCCTTTCGGTCCATTCCCTTGCTCTCACGGATGGCTCGGAGCGATCGCGGGCGGGTAAAAATTTCTTGGAATTCCGCCCGGGGATCAAAAAGCGCACGGGTGAAGTGGTAGCCTACTTCGCCCGTATCAAGTAGTTCGTAGTCGGCAAAAGTATTGCCGCTTTCTACCCGAGTGCTTGTTGTGAACGCCGTACGATGGAAATCGTTCATGGTTTTGAGGATACGTGCGCCCTCCGCTTTTCGTTCCGGGACCCGGAGCCTCTGGGCGGTGCCGCTTCCCGCGAGGTTCGCCTTTTCGAGAAGTTGAATGCAGGCTTTTGGGCCGTCGAGCGCCTTCGTTCGAACCTTCTGAAGGATGGGGTGATCTGGGCTCGGGCGCCTATGCATCAATTGGCGATAGCAGCGATGGAAAGTCCTAGTGTGGGGATCCGCTGCCTCACTCGTAGGAGAGTGAGCGGCGACCGAAAAGAGCAGCGTGCTGATGGTGGCAAAGCGCCTTCGGGCGCGGTGAGTATGTACGCAATCCATTGCGATCTTTTTGACCCGGTCGTTTCATCGAGCCACACACACAAGCCGTGCGCGTGGAGACCGCGGCTCCTAAAGGGCAATATAACACGGAACAGCGGGATCAGCACCCGCAGGAAAACTCTCCTTTGTATTTGGCGGCGATGGAAAGAACACCGTTGTCGCGCGAGAGAAAAAGCCGATGACGTCGGCTCGAATCGGTCTTGCTTGGCCCAGTAATGATGAAGTCCGGAAAGCCGTCGCGATTGAGGTCGCCCGAAAAATGGATATGTTCTACACGTCGAAGCGTACCCATACGCTTGCCGTCAACGTTGACTTCGAGATCGAACACCTCGATGGGTTCGTCGGGTGTCCGTTCTTGACCCTCCTCAAGCATGGCGTTCGCGCAGGTGTGTTTTCGTATCATCTTCTTGCTGCTCTTTTGGGTGATCTGGACGCAATGACCCGCGAATTGATGCTTCTGCGTCTTGTCACCCAGGGTAGGGTTGAAACGTTCGAGTGGACCTGCCTTATACGGTCCAAACAGCATGAGACCGTCTTGCGCGGTTTTGAACGCAGTGTCTTCTTGCAAATTGTATTTGGCTGTATAGCTTATTCCGATGTCTTCGAAATCAACAGAGAGGTTTGCGGGTGCGAGCTCGGTTTTGTCTTCGGCAAGCACAAATCCGGGGGTGTGAAAGATTGCAGGCTCCGATTTTTCGTGAAAGCCAAATTCGATGATTCCAAATTTGGAGTCTTTCGGAAAATATCGTGTGGGTGCTTTGGCCGTCCCCAAAACATCGTAAAGCGCTTGTTCATCATAAAGGACGAGCACTTTCTCCAAGAGGGCGGCTACTGCTTCCCCCGTGCCCTCTAGGTAACGACGGATCCAGAACCCACGGAGGTCCCGTTCCTTGGCGTTTTTGTATCTCTTGATGGCCCCAAAAAAGTCGTCCCACTTGGGTCTGGAGTGTCCTCGGGCAAATTCGGAACGGAACGTGAGAGCCAACTTTTCGCTGGATGCCCCACGAAGTTTGTGAAGCTCTTGGTACAACTTTCTGGCTACGTGTTGAAGGTGGTCAACGTATAGAGTCTTGGCCCAAGCCCGGGCTTGAGGGTCGAGCGGGAGATCGATAAAATCAGCGGCCCAGGCGATGAATTTTGGGTGGAGCGGCCGAAGGTTCCGGACGGTGTTTTGTCTACGTTCTTTTTCATCAACAAAAACGGAGCCGCCGAACATCGTTTCGAGTTGGCCTCGCTTTAGCCATGACGACAGGCCAACATCGGCCTTTTGGGGCTGATGCTTCCAGGGGCACTCGCCGGCTTGGCATTGCGCCGGGGCGTTCTTGGTTGATCCAAGGCGGCGTTGGTAGCTCGTTTGGATTCCAGCGAGTGCTTGGCGCAGTGCTTTTGAGTCTTGGCTGCTCTTGAGGGTGGCGACCAGTGCACCTAGAGCGCGTGGGTCTTTCGGGGACCAGGCGACAGCCCGCTCAGCCCATGAACGCTTTGTCTTCAGATTGTCGGCCTGGCGATACTCTTTGAGCAAAAATTCTGTTGTGAGCGGGCGATCGGTCAGCAAGGATCTAAAGACCCACCCTTGTTGCTTTTTGGTTTTCACCTCGATCCAGGCACCTTTTGTGCGGACGACACGAACCTCGGTCCCGATGCCAAGTTGAAGGATGCTCTTCGCATCAGGGTTTGGTGCCTGGCGCAGGTTCGCCTTGGAGGCGAGTACGGTGAACACCTTATTTGCCCGTGCAACGCTGGGAAGGAACCCAGCGACGAGGAACAAAATCAGCGCGGCTTTGCGCCGTCGAAATCTGGGCATATGGGTGTAGGTGGCCTTGGTTTGGGTTGTCGGTTCAAAGGGTCTCATCGGTATGGTTTCTCACAAGCAAGGCTCATGCCGGCCCATGGGCTCGACACCGAGTTTTGGCTGTCGCCCTGAAATACTCAGAATGACTTGGGTATACAAGGTGGACACACTTTGTTTCGGGACGTTGTTGCCGGCGGTCTGTACCGACAGGGGGTTGGCGCTGCTCAGCGGCCGTTTTCTCGGAGGAGGTCTTGGAGCTCTTGTTGGGCGGTGGCACGGTGCCGGAGCTCTTGGCCGGTTTGGCGAAGGGGGGAGAGAAGTTCTTGGAGTTGGGCGTCGGAAAGCCTAGCTTGAGAGGACGAGGCGTCAAGAAGTGCGAGGTGAAGATTCTCGAGATCGAGGATGATGCGGTCGGCGACACCCTCGAGCTCTTGGACCCGTTCGTTGAGTCGGGTGCGGTGCATCTTTTTGGCTCGGAGGCGCTTGAGTTTCTCGGTGGCGGCTTCCGACTCCGCGGTGTGGAGTTGGTGCTCGAGCTCCGAGGGGTCAAGCTCGTTCAGGGCATCGAGAATGCGTGCACGGACCGAGAGTTGACCACGGAGTTCTTCGGTGACTTCTGCGATGCGGTCTTCTAGGGCCTTTCGGTCGTGGGCCATGGCGACTGTCAGGATCTTGCTCGTGAGGGCTTCGGCCTTTTTGAGGTGCGTCGAGGACTCCAGGCTGATGGGGGTGCCCTCGGTGCGTTTGAGGGAGGGGGTTTGTTGCCTTTTTCGCCACGCGTAGAAAAGCGAGTAGGCTACGCTGGCCAAGAACCCAAAGAGAAAAAGACGAAACAACATGGTGTGACTTTAGTTCGTTATTCCCCTAAAAAGAATCTACGCCAGGCTTTCATGCTGCCAAAGCGCATCAAAAAAGTTGGGTCATTGGAGTTGAGTTGAATGTCACCCAAGCTAAAATTCTCTGCGGCGGTAATGGCGGAAAAGGTTCGGCCGGCACGCGATGCGAGTGCTTGTGCTTTGAGCCGCTCGCCTAGGGCTTCTGCTTTGGCTTCGGCGAGGTCGCCCGCGGCTTTGGCTTTGGAGAAAAAGGCATCCGCTTCAGACCTCTTTTTTCGGTCGTATTGCACTGCTTGGGCTTCGATGGCTGCGATTTCGAGCTCATACTTGGTTTTGAGTTCTTCGATTTTTTGGTTCCATTCCTCACGTTTGAGATTGATCTCTTTTTCGATGGTCTTTTCTGAGGTTTGCGTTTCTTGGACGGCAATGGACTCTTTACGCAGGGCTTCGTCGAGGCGCCCTTGAACCACGTAGTATTGTTTGTCTTGGAGTTTTTGCTCGTATTCAGGCCTAAAACGGATGGCCCGCAAGACCACGCGATCGGCCACGATGTGATACTGAGCGAGAGCCTTGTTGAGCTTCGGGAGGATCGATTCGGTGGCTTCTTGTCTTTTGTCGGTTTGGTAGATGTCGAGGCTCTTCATGGCAGCGAGCGTCTCGCGAAGGATGCCCGTAGCCGTCGATTGTACCTTGGCAGGGTAGGTGTCCAAGAAACCCTCGCGGATGATTCGCCAGGCGCCATCGTCCTTGATGCGCCAAGGGACGGTGACGTCGACGAAGATGACGTTGTTCCCGCTGGTACGAATCTCGAGCGATTTCGATTCTGCGCCCGGGTTATCGTTGTAGTTGAGGTACTGAACGGTTCTCGGTAGCCGGTAGTAGGAGTGAATGAGAGGGAGACTGAAATGGTATCCGAGGTGAAAATCTTCTTCGGAGATGCCGCCCGTCAAAGAACGCCGTACGCCAATTTCCCACGGTTCGATGCGCGCCAAGAAAACCTTGGGCGTAAACCACAAGACCAAGAACGCAAGACATAGGATGTTGATAAGCTTTTTCATGGCAGTCTACTTTCGATTGGGTGGGAACGCTCAAAGGCTTCGGGGTCTGCTCCGGTGATCACTGCGATGAACGGGCGCGCGATTCTACGTGACGGATGTCGATGGGGGAGCTTGGTTTGACGAGGGGCGTCGCCGAGATGTTTTTGAGTTGGGGGAACACTTTTTCGGCGATGACTCGATTGAGCACATCAGGCCCCGCGGCGCCGACCGCAGTGATCTTGGCGACCAGGCCTTGGGCCTCTTTTCGGTAAGCTTCTTCGTTGGCTTTGGCGCGGGTGGTCTTTTCAGCGCGATAGGCGCTTCCTGAGGCTACGTGCTCAATGTAGTATTTGTCTGCATCTCGCTGGACTTGAATGAGTTTGTTGGAGGCTGCTTTCTTTTGGGACTCGAGTTCGGCGATGAGGCTCTGGTACTCGGCATTCTTAGATTGGGCGATGCTCTGAATCTTGAGGCCCTTTTCGAGTTCGAGCTTGCGGCGCTTTTCTTCTTGAACCTCGACTTCTTGTTCCGCGTTTTGCCGGTCTTCAATGGCGCGCTCCACGCGGTCTTCGAATTTGGGCTTGGGCGTGACAATTTGGGTGATCTCGATGCCGTAAGGGAGGAGGCGTTCGTTGAGTCTGGTTTTGGCTTCGGTGGTGGCGGCGCCATAGGTGGTGGGGTTGGCGATTTCTAAAAAGTCGTAACGCCCGAACTCGTTGCGAAGAATTTCTCGGGAGTGGGCCGCCAAAAGATGCCGCTTGAACGCGTCGTTGGGTCCGGAGGTTGCGATGACCGTGGCCGCTTCACTGGCGATGACTTGATAGTGAATCTCCAGTCGATCAAAATAGAAGTTTGAGCCGTCGTTCGCCCTTACGGTCAGCGACCGGGCGAGGTTTCCGGGGATGCGTCCCGACGATTCGGCTGAGCGGGCGACTTCTTCGGTGGACATCACAAACACTTGCGGGCGGCGTTCGACGACCTTCACGGTCTGGAGCCCGGGCAAAAATGTCAGCGCCCCCTGCTCGATGATGGTTCGCTGGCGGTCGCCGAAAATACCGAGGCCGGTGTTGTTGTAGATGACGGCGGCTTCGCCTGGCTCCACTTCGACAAACCCGCTGCTTCCGGCGAAAAATTCGCCGATGACAATGAGCACACACAAGGCAACCAGTATGGCTGCGGAGTTGAAACGAAAGCGAACTTTTGGGATTTGAAACGATCCGATTTTCCAAGCCATCGTGGATGCTCCTTCTCGCGCCGACGTGCGTCAGCGCACCAGTGAAGCCAAAGAAACCTGAGGAGCGGAGGCGGTCTGACGCGGTTGTCAGCGGGGTCAACCCGCTTGCCCGGTATTTCCGCTCACTCCTGTCTCTCCCTAGCGACTTGAGCAGCCAACCAAATCGATGGGCCGCTGTCCATGCATTTGTGTACGCCCGGCCCTACGAAGTGCGAACGCTCAGCTGGCCCGGGGCTGGCTCTGAGCTTTCGATGGAGGAGGCGGATGCGCTTCGTTGGATCGCGCGACAAATCGCTTTGGCGTCCATGGCAATATCACCCAGCGCGCCTCGGGGTGACACCCGATATCCGCAAAAATAGAGCCCCGGAGCCACCTCGGCCCCATGGGTGTGCGGTGTCCCGGCGAGATCCAGGAACTCGCCCGCGTCTTCAAAGAAGTCACCCACTTTGGGTCGATACCCTGTGGCAAGAACCACCGCTTCAAACCGCTCCGGGCGTTGGTCCTTGAAGTGAACCTCGAGGCCGTCGAATCCCTCGGGTTCGGAACGCGTTTCGATGCGTCCTTCCCGAATACTCTTGAGCACGCCGGTGTCGATGAGCGGAATCTGTGCACGCGTTTGGATTTGCGTGAGAGGTCCGTAGGGGAGTTTCTTGAGCCCCAGCTTCTTCAGGTCGCCAACTTTCCAGCGCAAAAGAGGCGCCATCAAGGACTCCGCAAGCTTCATCGGTAGTTTCGTGGCAAAATCGGCGTGGGCGAGGATGGGTCGTCCAAAAAGCTCTCGGGGAAGCGCGTTGACTGGCCCCCGGACCGCAATCGCCGGAAAGGCACCGTGCTCGACGAGATCCAGGGCGATTTCGGCCCCCGAGTTGCCGAGGCCCACCACCAAGACTTTTTGGTCCTGAAACTCTGCGCCGTTTTTGTATTGCGAACTATGAATGATGGGGCCCTGGTAGGTGTCTTGGCCAGGCCACGCAGGAAGAACGGGAACGCGGGCGTACCCGGTCGACAGAACCAGGGTTTTGGCCCGATAGCAGCCCTTCTCCGTCACCACCTCCCAGCCTCTTTCGACGCTGCGAATCCGTCTCACCGGTTGGCCGAAGCGGGGACGAATGTGAAAGTGGTCTGCGTATGCCTCCAAGTACCGAATGAACTGCGTCTTGGACGGGTACCGAGGACAGTCGTCGGGGAACGGAAAGTCGGGCAATTGGGACCGGGTTTTGTCGGTATGGAGGCAAAGCCGATCGTAGTGTTGCCTCCACGAAGCGCCGAGTTCAGTGGCTTGCTCTAAAAGCGTAAACGGAATTTTCGCTTGCTGGAGTCCGGCCGCGACTGCAAGACCCGCTGGCCCCGCACCGACGATGACCGTGTCAACTGAATATGCAGGCTTCACCTGAACTCCACCCTATCTGTATTCCGGTTGCTCTTCAGAGGGCAACGGAATTTGGGTGGAACCCCTGCCTGCGCCAGGGCTTCTCGTGGCCGGGGGGCGCCCTGGGAGGGCCGGACGCGGGGAAAGTTGACTAGTGGTAGGGTCAGCCTGGGCGGGTTTTGACCCACGTGTTTGCGGTTAGACCACCAATGACGCTTCAGCTTGCGAAAGGGGGGCCGCGTTGTTTGTGAGAAGCCACCCCGTTCCGTCATGAGTTTTAGGTTCGATGCCTCTTTTTCACTGTCTGAGCCGGACGAGGGGGCGGAGCCGCTGATTCGCGATGGCGCGACTACAACACTTTCAGTTCCGGGCGTCTGACAGCCGAAGCGGGATGGGTTGCTGCACGAGCTTGGCTGTACACAAAGCGCTCCGTCATGCCCCTCACGATCGGATTGCGCACTTGTAGTTCACGGTGTCGTTTCAGTCAGACACCCGTTTGTCGTTCTCCTCATTGGAAAGCATGCAAGCACACTGTGGCACACGATTTGCTACATAGGTGGAAAGCATTCGAACACCTCATCGAGCAATGAGCATGGCGTATGCGGTTCGGCCCTTAAGGTCGATCTTTGAAAGTTCTTAACCGAACAAAAAGGAGAGCTCACCCATGTTCAATTTTACCAAGCGAGGGGCTGTCATCCTAACTCCGTTGCTCATCGGTATCGCTTGCTCGGTACCCAAGCATGAAGCTCAAGCTCCGGATGTGAGTGCTGTTTTTGGGAACGGAGGTCCGTTTTCGTTCTCTGCTTACCTAGACGTCAATCCGGACCGCACGGTGCACGGAGTTCGCCTTTCGTGGGGAATCGTTTGTTGTGATGCGCAACGCTACCATGTCGAACGAGCCATTTCTCCTGACGGACCATTTACTGAGATTGCAAACTATCCTGCCGAAGTTCCGGACGCCCCACAAGGGTCGTACACGCATCCAAACTTTCTCGATACTGAAGGATTGGCTCCTGGACAGACCTACTACTACAGAGTTCGGGCCACAAGCAACGGTTCCCTCACATCTTACTCCAGCATCAAGGGAACCGAAAGCCTGAATCGAGGTCCGGAACTTCCCGCAAGTATCGATGGCGAAATCAAGAACCCTTGGGCACGAATGGCTGTGAAAGACGGAGTGGGCCAAGGCATCGAAATCAGGTGGTCGGTCTGGTGGGCCGATGTTGAGCTCCACCACGTGGAGAAGGCGACAAGCCCCGAAGGCCCGTTTAGGCAAGTGGCTGCTTTCGCGAGCCAACCGGATGGCCCCTTCGACTGGACCTATCGTGTTCCGAAGCTTAAGGGACGCTCGGGCTTTACGTACACAGACTCCGAGGACCTAGAGCCTGGCCGCATCTATTACTACCGCATGCGAGTCACGCGAAATGGTGTGCCAGGGCCCTATAGTCAAGTCGTTTCCCAGGAGCACATTCCAGTGTCTGCCCCACTTCTTCTTCAAGTCGTCCCAAGAACCTCAGGAGATCTGAAGGAATCAAGCGTTTTGGTAGATTTTTCGAGCCACGACGCTTTGAGAACCATTCACATTGAGTGCCGTTTTGCTGACTCAGAAGAATTTGAGCGTGTCGCTTCCATAGATGGTTCGGCCACGGAATGGCTTCATGCCCCGGTCGACCTTTCTGGCGACCGCGAAGTAACTTACCGAGTTCAAGCGGAAAGGGAAGGCATTGTTTCAGGTTATTCAAGAGAGAAAAGTGTAGGACTGGGCGCTGTGGCTTGTGTCCCTGCCGAATACGGCCCAGACAACTGTCCTGAATTTTGCGAACTTGGATGCGATGACGGCCGGTGTGCCGCCAGCGCTTGCCCGGATGTTTGTTCAGGAGGTTGCGAAAACAACAAGTGCACCATTTTTTGCGGAGAAAACGACTGTCGCGACGACACGCTTGTATGCCCCGAGGGTATGGATTGCGAGTTTCTCTGTGTTGGCCAATTCTCCTGTGAGGATAGTACACTGGTTTGCGGTTCGAATCGGGCATGTGAGTTGAATTGTGACAACTGTGGTGCAGAAAAACTGATATGTGGCTCAGGACCTTGCCACGCAACGTGTCCGCATGGCTTTCCCGACAAGATAGACTGCGCTGATTCCTCCAACTGCAACATCGCTTCTGAGTGCAGTCTCTTTGCAGAGGTCGTAAACGAGGGGGGTGGATCTTCCTTTCGTTCCTGTCCACCAGCATGCAGCGGGGGTTGCGAAGATGGTGTCTGCATCTTGGACCGCAAGTATGGCGCGTTCCCTCCCGTTGAGAGATTGGAATGTCCCAAGGGTATGCCGTGTCGCGTTTTATGTGCTGAAACGAATGGCTGTCCAGCTGAGATCCTATGCCCGCCCGATGCCGAGTGTGAGGTTCACTGCACGGGTCCATACAAGTGTCAGGACTCCAAGGTCTATGCGTTTGACGCGGAAAAGACGACTGTTTGGTGCCGCCATGGAGGGGACGAGGCGAATTGCCCAGACATCGTCTTCGAATGCCTTGATCCATTCGATGCGGTGACTCCTCCTGTAGACGCCTCGGAGGTTGAACTCAGTTGTGCACAGCCGCCCGAAGACTCGGATGCTTGTCCCAGTCAGTGCACGGGTGGGTGCAGCGGTGGCGTTTGTGCCATCGACTGCGATGCTCGAGATGCGTGCGAGGGCAAAGTTGTACAATGCCCCTCTGGGCTGGCCTGCGAATTTCGATGCAAGGATTGTTTTAGAAGTACGCTGGTCTGTGACTCGGAGGAAGAGTGTAGGTTGGTTGCATCCGACACCAGCGCTGGGGCCAAGCTTGTTTGCGGAAATGGTGCCTGCTTGACGACGTGTTCCAACAACGACTGGCCCGGCTTGGTCGATTGCGCCGGCTCATCACACTGCGCCGTCGAGAAATCATGTATAGGCACCGAGACCACAAATTCTAGATCTCCATTGTCCACGAGTGGATGTCCACCCGTTTGCAATGGCGGATGCCACGATAATCTCTGCATGATTAACTGTACAAGAGAAGACACAGAAACGGCGTGCCTCGATAAGTCGTTTACCTGCCCTGCGGGAATGTCTTGCTCTCTTCTCTGTGGGGCTCTTATGTGCCGCGACGTTGCTCTGGTTTGTGAAGAGGGTCAGTCCTGCGGTTCTGAATGCGGCAAGGGGCGCTGGCCAAAAGAACCCGACGAAGTGGACCTCGCCCCCCCCTCGACGCCACCGACCTTGATCTCCAACCATGGTGCTGTCTTTTCCGGCGTCCATCCACTCTCCTGTGCTGTGAATCAACAGATTTGTCCCGCAGTTCGCATTGAACGCAAACCGCCGGTTGACGCTCCACCCGTAACCTGTCCCCCGACATGTACCGGGGGCTGCGCCGGAGGCGTTTGTCGCATCGCGTGCAGCGAAAGCGCAGCTTGTCGTGACCAAGTCGTTCATTGTCCCGAGAATCAGCCATGCAGCATCGAATGCACGGGCGCAGCTTCATGCCAAGAGAGCTACATCTCATGTGCCCCGAACCAGGCGTGCGAGATCGAGTGCACGGGCGTAGGTTCGTGTGAAGCGGCTACTATTATCAGCCCAGCACCAGATTTGGCGCGCGCCAGATGCATTGATGGCGGAAACTGCCCGAACATCTCTTACATTTGTCTCGGGTCTTAAGGTTTTCGAGCCACAGAAAAGGAAAATTGCCATGCGAACAGACTGCGAAATGTCCTTACAAAAACTAAAATGCATACCTGTCTTGGTGAAAATGAGTTTGCCTTGTCTGCTTATTCCAGCCCTGCTCGCCTGCGGCAACAAGGACCAAGGGACTCCGAATCCAGATGATTCTCTGACGGCGTCGGGGGGCGAGCAGTTTGAGTACGATGTACTCCATCGGGTGACGCGGTTCGAGAACGCCAATGGGCAGATTGTCCACATTGGCTACGATGCCATGGGTCGAATTCGACAGCTCAAGACGCCAGATCAAACGGGGTGCGGTCCAGCGGCGGACGACTGCCTTGCATACTATGAATATGACGCTGTCGGCAATCGCACCCTTATGAAAGACCCAAGTGGATCAACCACATATCTGTACGACGATCTCAATCGCTTGGAGTCACTTCAAATGCCCCAGGGATACACCATTGGCTACAACTATGATGCATCGAATCGTTTGACAAAGATCGCCTATCCAAGCGGAAGAATTCTAGAATACCAATACGACCAAAGTGGCAACCTATATCAGGTCGTCGACAACGGCGTAAACGAAACATCGACTCTGTTCTATCAGCGGTCCACGGGACTGCTCGAACGCGTTGTGCATCCGAACCTGGAAACTCAGTACACGTACGACAACCAAGGGCGATTGACTGGCATACTCCACCGCTCTCTGGCTCAAAATACCGTGGCGCAATACACCTACCAACTTGATGCCATTGGGCGGGCGATATCCATGAATTCGGTAACCCCAGATGGAGCAACAAGTGAAGCCTATGCCTATGACCTCTCTGGTAACCTGACAACGGTGGAGTACGGCGACGGGCGGGTGCTGACTTTTGGCTACGATGTCGCAGGCAATCGAACCTCGCTCACTGACAGCGCATCCCACATCGAAAACCGTCGTTACATCTACGGGCAGGATAACCGTCTCACGGCGGTCACCGACGAGAATGACCAACAGCTGGCTTCTTATCGATACGATTACGCCGGAAACCTGACAGAACGGGTCCTCCGGGTCGAGTCCACGGAGACAAACTCGACGGAAGAACTCGCTGGAGATCACCGAACACTCTTTGAATATGACCATCGAAACTTGGCGACCTCGATTTATCATGAGACATCCGGCCAGCAAGTACGATTCATGTATAACGGCGACGGTCAAAGGGTGTCAAAGACGGTCCGAAACGAAAGTGGCACGGAAACATCAACGTTTTTCGTCGTGGATCCGAATGCGCCACAGGACCGAGTCCTCGAGGAACGGGACCACGATGGCGCCCTCGTCAGCTCGTTTGGTTACTTAGGCTCTCGCGTTTTTTCGATGATGCACGCCGGGCGTTTGTCTTATCTTTTGTCGGATCGCCTGGGTTCGATTCGGGCTCTGTCAGACCGCGATGGCGCGGTGAAGGAACGATACGAGTACGACCCTTTCTTTCGTAACCCCAGTGGCCCCCTCAACGCCCCGAACCCTTATCGGTTTGCTGGAGAACGCTTTGACGCCGAAACCGGCCTCGTCTTCATGCGTGCGCGCTACTACGATCCAGCTATCGGGCGATTCATCAGTAAGGACCCCTCCGGCATCAAGGGGGGAAGCAACATGTACCGCTACGTTCGTAACGATCCCATCAATTTGAAGGACCCCTCCGGCCGTGTTGAGGTGAGGGGGGACGATCTTCAGAATGTGCTGGGTACAGCTCAAGATTGGCTCAACACGACCATCGATTTTGTCCAAGCAAACGGTTGGGTGCCCTCGGAGCAATTTACCAACACCGTAGGCGTCATCAATCTCATCGACTCGGCCATCAAAGAACCAGCCAATGTAGAGACCATACTTACAAATAACCCTTTGAGCCTAAGTAGCGAGGCGTGGCGAACGGGAGACTATTCGGCAGTCAGCTCGTACGCCGGAAGCGTGACCGGGCACGTCGGATTTGCTACTGGTGTGACTTGGGCAGTCGATTCCCTCGGGCTCTTGGGAGCGGGCGGAATGGGAAGTATACCCGTCATTCCTCTTGCCATGGGAACTGGTGTTGGGGGGTTCAAGCTTGGAAACTTCTTTGCCAAAGCCTCCGAACGCTTTGCGGAAGACCTGCCCGGACTGATTGGCGACCTCGCTGCTGTCCAAGATCGGCAAGAGTCTTATCTTGGAACCAGTATCCTAAAAGATGGCAAGAACCCATTCGCGAGGCCTAGTTTGTCTCAGTCCATCCAGAGTGCCCTTGTTTCTCCCCAAATTGATTTTGGCTTTGAGCCCTTTGACCCACTGTCTGGCCTTGACTTCTTCGACTTTGACGGTGGACTCAAACTCGATTTGGGGTCTTTCGACTACTTTTCTTCACAATGGGCTTCAGGGCCGCTATCTACGTTCAGCTTTGGAGGCTTTACGTTGGACCTCACGACGGACCCTTTCGCCGGAGGTTTAGACTTTGGTTTCGGCTTTTCGGGGGCCGGTCTAAACCTGTCCAATAGTTTGGGGACACCCGGCGGTGTGCTTATCGACCAGGCGGCAACACTCATCGGGCACAATGTGTCCGATGTTGAAGGTGCTTTTTTTGACCCGGAATCTGGGGAACTGACTTTTCTGGGCAAAAGATCGGACGATCGCGTGCCCGGTCTTGACCCTGACTACATCAAAGGTGCGCTCTCCTCTGTTTATCGTTCTGTTTCTCCAGCCTTCTTGAGCTTGGAGTCTCCGGTTTCTCTAAAGGACATACGACCCCCCTTAACGAGCGAGATCGACAATATCATCAAGGAGGGGGAGGTTTTCCATGCCACCGTGGAGTACAAGCCGGTCTGGGACACGCTTCAGACGAAGATCACAATCAACATGTTGCTGCAAGCCGCTTTTCGTCACCGAAAACTTGTCTTTGAACAAGATCTCGTGCCTGAGCTTGTCCGAGCCAGTGGGCCCAGTGCAAAATGCAATGTGCTAGTTACGCTAGAAGATTCTCACTATGCTCCGAACTGTCCCGATAGCGTCAATGCATCTTCGTGCCTTGTTGCTGACCTAGACGACCTGCCTCTTCTTAGCATTACTTTGAACAAGGATTGCGTCCCTGGCCGAATTTACGCTCAGAATTGTAGGGGGGAGTCAATGCTTATTGACCGTCTTGAGCCACTTCAGCGGGTCAAGCGAGGAGGCCTCTGGTGGGAACGAGACGAAGACGACGTCTACCGCATAGATGGAAGAGCCGCTACGATATGGACCGCGGGTGAGGGCCGCACCCTCACCGACGGCGAAGACGCCCGAATCGAGGTCGTAGATGCTCGTGTGGCTCGGCATTTTGCGAGCCAACGCCATCCCTCAAGAATCGATGTCACATTCAGAAACATGCACCCAGAGTACTTCTACTTTCGATCACAATTTACGGTATACTCTCCGGAACATCACCGTGTTTTTAGGGGCGAAGTGGAAGATACGCGCATCGGTTGGGTGATGTATGAAGCCGATCGCATCCTAAAATGCTTAGCCATTGGCCGATGTTATGAAGCTGGAGATCGAAATAGAGTCATCAAGGATTACAATAGTGGCACCATCCCCGTACCTGGCTTCCAAAGCCTAGCGGAACGCGTGGAACTTTCGGAAGACAAGGGACCAAGTGCTGAGAATCAGATCAAGGGGGTGAGCACGCGGCTCTGGTTTGCCGTCGACGATATGGTCATGCGTCGCTTTGTCGATGATGACGGGACAACCAGCGTAACCTGGGACGAAGCCTCGTTCAAGCTGTATTCGGCCGGCCAGGTCTTTGGCGTAGTCCGTCCGCCAGGCCCTGCAAGTACAGACTTTATCAATCATTTTAACGCAAACATCGACCGATTCTCAGCTCTTAGCTTTGTGGTATCCGATCCCGATCGGCCAGGGCAGACGAAGTCTGTACGAATTTTCGATGAACTCCGAAAGGTCGTGCAAGCAGTGGCCGTAGCCCGGTTCTTGAGGGACAACGCGATTCCTATTGATATGTCCTGGTCGCAGCAAGCTGGACCCAAACGAGTTCACATTCCCCGGTCGGTCCCCACGGTCGTGAATACATTCGAAGACCGAAGGTCTGTGATCGGTGGCGTTGAAGGACGGTTGAAGACTGACTACAATCCCCGGGAGGCCGGAGACCAGGGGCCGTCCAACTATGAGCCGAGCCAGACGGCAAAGACGACCCATGAAAGGACGCTAGGCGCTCGGCCAGACACCGCCGGAAGCGATGTAGATCCATCGGTTTGGGAGACGGAAGAAGGACGGGCCGTTAGTGCGCGCACTGATGGCGCCCAGCGCGCAGGCAAACGGCGTCTCTCCGAAGTCGATCTGTCGTTCCGGCGGCCGGGTGGCCTGCTTAAATTGACGAGAAGCTATGATGGTGCACGGCTGGCCAGCAACGAGGGTCTCGGGGGCGGGTGGACGCTTGCGCCGCTCAAGCTGGAGTTTGAGCAACCATCCCTACGCGACCCCCGAAGGAGCATGCGGGTTTGGCGAGACCGGAACATGGATACTCATCTCAGAGTTGGGCGCGCTCGGGTCGTGAATCACATGACGGGGGCAGTGCTTGATTTTCACTCCACATTGGAATGGGACGACTACGGAATTAAGGCTGGGCTCAACAATGAGGGGCGACCAGACTTTCTCGCTGCCCAACAGCAAAACGGCGCAACACTGTCGCAACTTCCAGAGGATCAGGGCTACACCTTGCGAATGCCCTCCGGAACGGTTCACCAATTCGACACCCGCGGACTCCTCATGGTGTCCGAAGACGCACGTTCGAGATCACTTCGATATCAATACACAAGTGGACGTCTCGAAAGCATGGTTGATGAGGCCTCTGGACGGCAAATACAAGTCTTTTATGATGAAGTCGGGGTGGCGATTGCTTGCGAAGGACCGTATAGGGCTGGGGACGATCGAAATACGCGCATCGAATACGACTATACGGACGGTCGGTTGAGCAAGGTGACCAACGTACGTTCGGGCGTGTCGGTGCTCTATCGCTATGATGCCCGCGGTCGTCTGATCGGTCGTGTGGGCGCAGACGGTCAAGAAACCGTTCGCGACAACACGATCTGTGAGGGTGTGAATCCACCTCCTTGCTGCGACGATGGGTTAGGCCGTACCTGCTCGATCGAGCGAAACACCAAAGCATGGCAATTTACCTTTGATCGCGACGTGTCAACTGACATCCAGTCTGTCACCACGGTCATGAACGCAGGCGAACTGGGTTCGGTCGAGTGGCGGAGTGAATTTAACGGTTTTGGACGACTGAATAAGTATGTGGACAACAACGGGCAGGCCCATCAAATTCTGTGGGATACGCCCTCGAGCTCCCTTCCGAGCGGCTATCAATCGCCGTTCCCTGGCACGGGAGCGCTTCGGTCGGAGCGGAGTCTGGATGGGGTTGTGAAAGTTATCAATCCCAACAACTTGGCAGCTGCCGGAGCGCCAGACCTTGAGGTCGAGTGGCTCCAAAAAAATGAAAGCGGTGAGTTTGTCACCCAGAGCTATATCGGAAAGCCCTATGCCCTGGTCAACGCCGCTGGGCACCGCGTTGAATTTGCCTACCAAGCCCAAACAGGCGAGATTCAGACTATCACTCGTTACCATCGTGGCAACCCTCATGTCACGCTGGTTAAACGTACTCCCAATCCGGCGGGCGACCGAATTGTGCTTACCGATCCAAGTGGTGCAGAAGCGACCATCGAACTTAATTCGCTCGACCTCGTCACCAAGGTAGCCAGCGCCAGCGGTGTCGAGTGGTCCTATGAATACGATGGTCACGATCGTATTTGGCGGGTTCACGTGCCAACCTTTACCGGCTCCGTCGACTACATCGAGTACGGCTACGACAGGCACGATCGTGTAACCACCATGCGTTACCCCGACGGTTCGCAAATCGAATACACGTATGACCCAAGAACTCTGCGTCTTGCGAGTGTCAAGGACCGTCTCGGTCGGGTCACGACCTACGAATACGATGACATTGCGCGGCCGCAGCGGACGACGGTTCTAAACGCGGGACCACTTGGAGAAGACCTGGTTCGAACGGTTTCCTACAATGAGTTTGGGAGCGTACAAACGATGACGTTCCCGGGACAGACCGCTCTCACCTACGAACCAGATGACCTCGGACGACTGGGTCGAATCAGGGTGGGATCCCTCCGCTCTAAGGTTGTTTATCCAGGGCGGGTGTCTTCGCGAACGGTTTACGAAGATGCTGAAGACATGACCACTTCAGACTGGATCCGAAAGACGAGTGGCACGGTTGAGAATATTGAAGGTGGAACCGAACCCGGCGTCCGCGCCATTCGTGTTGTGGGCAACGCGGCCAATGATGTTTTCGAACTTCGCGCTGTGGATGGTCAGCCTTTGCACAATACGGACCAGCCAGTGTTCGAGTTTTCTATGCGCCTCGAGGCTCCCGGACAAGGCAATGTCTTAGTCGAAGTGGAGACCACAAAAGGAAACAAATTTCTCGTTTATCATGATGGCGATGAACTTCCCGATTCTGGAAACGCCCTGCACATAGGCTTGGGTGACATTGCCGATGGGCGTTGGTACGCTTTCTTGCGTGACCTTCCTCTGGATTTGTCAAGGAAGGCACCCGGGGCAGAGTTGCTTTCGGTGAAAGGAATTTTTGTTCGCGGGACAGTCGAGATCGACAATATTGCGCTCCTCTCTGTGGAACGGACTACGTGTACGGGCGAAACCGCTGGCGGTTCGAGCGGTTGGATCAACTATGGTGATTCGGGGATCTACGTTGAAGTTGACACGTCGAAATGCGGATTCTTATCAACGCCCGTGTACCTGACATCTCTCAATGGCCAGGACTTGGACGTAGAAAACAAGGGTGTGTCATCCATCTATCAGCAGTCCGCTACCGGGTTTACGATTTATCTCAAAACGCCCGTTCGTGCCAAAGAGGCCGAGACCCGGAAGTGGAAAGTACAGTGGCAGGCCCTCAAGAAGGGCCAGAATGGTCGTGGTCTCTGCAGCGGGCACACGCCCATCGGCGCGACTGCGTGGCGGCAGTTTGGAGCCCATGGTCTTGTCGTTGATGTGGACACGTCTGAGTGCGGATTTGACGCCCCTCCTCAGTTCTTGACCTCACTGGGTGGAAGAACCAAGCATTGGGTCACCAAAGGCGGATCTTCGATCTATTCCCCGAAAGCCAATGGCTTCACGACTTACATCAAAAACACTGGTCCCATCACTCCTGCTGAGGCAAACAGCCGGGGTTGGTTCATCCAGTGGCGCGCATCCGATCATGGCGCAGAGGCTTCGGGAGAATGCGCCGGCAAAACGCCTCCGGGACAAGGTTGGGAAGATCATGCTCCCGGTGTCATCAGCATCAATGTGGAAAGTCCAGAGTGCGCTTCAGAGAATAGTCTGTTCCTCACATCCCTACAAGGTCATGCTCTTCATTGGATCGTCGAGGGTGTGACTTCAGTTGAGCCCACAGCCACTGGGTTTCGGGTTCTTATTCGAGGCGTGGGGGTTAGTGCCCAACGGGCCCAAGAGCGACAGTGGTCGATCAACTGGGTTGCGCTCGACTAAATTTTAGTACCGTCCCAGCGTGAAATGGCTCTGTTCTGGCTAGGCAAGTCTCGTGCCAGGTTTTCGCACGAGGAAGGAGCATATCCTCTATATGGGACTGACGAGAGCCGAAGGCGATGCGGGAAGCTGGTGCGAGAATCGCCAGCGAGAATGGCGCAATTTTCACGCTGGGACGGTACTAGAGGCCCCCGTCGCAGTCCACGCCCGCGATTACGGTCTTGCGGCTGCTCGCGTTCGACCACACAAACCACGATTTCCCCGTTGGCCAACCTCCACTCTTGTCGTCCACATCGGTTGAGCCGGGCTCGCTAGGAGTCCTCCCCATCATCATGATCCACGGTTTGCGCGTGGCTGCGCTTTCGCAGATCTGAGCCGATATATGTCTCTGCACCTCCGTACAAATGCCGGGATTCGCCTCTCCCAGTTGTGGTCTATGCCGGTGCGCGGGGCGCTGAATGTCGAGAGGGTTGCCCCCGCATAGGGTCAGCCTGGACGGGTTTTGACCCGATATGTTTGGCCTGAGCTTGTCGGGCTACCCAGAGGAAAGCCGGCGTAACCGCGCGCGTGGCTTGGTGTCGTGTCCCGATGGAGTTGTCTCGGGTTGCAGCATACATTGCAGCTTATCTGGCTGCTTGAATAGAGAGCGCTTCACAAATCGGGTTGACAGTAGCGTTGGTGGCGGCTGACTAGAGGAGGGCGTTGATGGCTCAAAAGCATGGGCGCCAAAAGGAAAGACGACGGTTCTGTTGGCCGCCTTACGATGCGTGGATATGGGATATAGATGCGCGCGCGTGGTTCCTAGAGAGCATATACATAGCTGAGTGGTTGTTTGAAAAGGGATGTTGAATCGTGAAGTCACCGGTTAGCGCACACATCATGGCCTCGCGGGGCTGGCGGTTTCGAAAAGGGGAGTGGCACAGGCTCGTGTCCTCGTTTTTTGTCGCCTTCTTGGCCTCGGCTCAAGCTCGGGCCGGCGAGGTCCCCTCGCTTTCGCTTGAGCCGGGTTGGAATCTCCTTAGCCTTCCTCCTGCAAGCGAACTTGATGAGCTTCAGGCCCGATCCGAGGGGCTGACCTTTTGGGAAGTGACTGGCATGCGGGCGTGCAGGTGCCGGGGGAGCAGTCAAACCACCTGCACCTCGAACAATCAAGAGAATCTTAGCGCTTTTCATCGCTTGGGTGAGGCCGCCATGAGCAACGCCCGCACCGAGACCCATCAGGCCGCGGATGGGTCGACGCCAGCCGTGAATGGGTCGATGCAGGCCGTGGATGGGCTGACGGACCTGGGCTCGGAGGGGCGCTTGGGGCGTGCGTGCTTCAGCTATTATTGGGTGTGGTCTTCGAGGGCGCGGGTACTCAAAATCGGCGCTGGTCGCGATGATCATGCGCTGGAAGGCGGGCTTCGGGATGTCTTGCCTCTTTCAGAAGGTGTGGCGTCGTCCTTGCGTGATGCTCCCGTGCCTTCTTTCGGACCGGGTTGGCAGTTTTTCAGTGTGTTGTCTGAGCTTGTGTACGGTGATGCGAAGGCGATGCGGGCGCTTCGCTGGGATGCCAAGAAGCAGTCTTTTGTGCTGATGGCGGTGGGAGCGTCTTTTGTTCCTGGTTTTGGTTACTGGGTTTTGGCAAAAGAGCCCGCCACGGCAGGCGCTCTTTTGAACGATGGGCTCGAGGGGCAATCAGACAACCGCCCGGGTGACGACGAACGGGGATTTTCGCAACCCAGGCTGAGCGTTGTCGAACCCTCGGAAGACGTTGTCTACACGCAGGAAAGCTGGGCTTTGCTGGGGGGTGAAGTGTTCGACCCTGCGCTGGTAGGGCTCTACGTCAACGGCGTGGAAATTTCCCAAACGAGCGGGAGTTTTTTCGAGGTGATGTCTTTGCGGCCGGGCAAAAACGTCCTGAAGGTGACCGCGTTGAACGAACGAGGTATCGAGTACACGGTTCAAAAGACGATTATTCGTGATGTGTCTCGGCCTACAATCCGACTGTCGGTGACCGAGCCGGAGGCCGGTGTTTTAAATCCTGCCGTCTTGGTCTCGGCCGAAATTGCGGACCACTGGCTGGCCGGTGTCTCGTTTCAAGGGGTTGGTTTGGGAGCAGTCAGCGGTTTTGAGCGCCGCTTGGTCTTGGCGGATCTATCGCGTGGTTTATCTCGTTTTGAAGTGCGCGCTTGGGATCGGTCTGGCGGTGAGAGCTGGGAGGCCTTTGGGATCTATGTTGACGACCAGGGCAATGCGAGGGTGACCAATGCGTGGACGACCGGTCCCGAATCGAGCGAGCGTCCGGTATGGGCATTCTTAGACGCGGAGTCGTCTGAGGCGAACACGGATTTCAGGGTGGTCTTTTCTGATGCGCGGGGACGCGCCTCGTCGTTTCGTTTTTCCGAGCATGTCGAAGGTGGCGCCTCTCAGAGACCAAAGCGTGCTTGGATCGATGGGGCGTCGCTGGGGGGCATGACCCTCGAAGAGGTCCGCTCGGTCTCGGTGACCGACGTGGTACCGAGCACAAGCACGGTGTCTTGGTCGTGGGGGCTGCTTCGGGCGCATGAGGTGCCGCCGATTTTGACCGCAGATCGGGTGGCGCCCGAGTTGGTGTTGGACACCCCATCGAGCGAGCGGGTGTACACGGCTTCGCCGTCGGTGAACATCGCAGGCTCGGTGGTGGATGCGCATCTTTGGGATGTCAGTATTCGTGGGTTGCAGGTCGCGGTCGAGAGCGGGCCATTTTCTTATTCCCTTCGGCTTTTTCAGCCATCGACGGTGGTTTCGGTGGTCGCTCGGGATGGGGCCTTCAATGAAAGCGTCGCCCGCGTGGAGTTCATTTTGGACCAAAAGGCTCCTGAGATTCTCCTATCTCACGGGGCTTCGGCTGTGACCTACGAGGATAGCTTTGTGCTTCGGGGGTCGGTGTCTGAAAAACATCTTGACGCCGTCGAGCTGAAATATGACTCCGGCGAGTCCGTTTCTTTGGCGGTATCAGACGATTTTTTCGAGAAACGCGTTCCTCTTGAAGAAGGCGCAAACACCTTTGTTCTTCGGGCGCGTGACTTGGCGGGAAACGAGCGCACCCAGGCGGTTCGGATCCGGTATGTGCGCGAACTGGAGTCTTTGGGCCGCCCGCGGGCTCCGTGGGCGGTGGGGGCGACATCAGCGGCTCAGACGGCTCGTTTGTGGTGGAAATCACCACGGCTGTTTGACGACGGCCAGCCGATTCCCCAAGGTGCGAAACTTTCGTATCGGGTGTATCGAGAAGGGGTCGAAGTCGATGAAGTCGCCGGCGTAGATTATCAAGGAAAGATTCCTGAAGCCTCTGGCTCGTACCGCTACCATGTGACTGCGCTGATTCGGAACGCTTCGGGAGGCGTACAGGAGTCGACACCTTCCGAGCCAGTCGAGGTGGAGGCCCTGTCGCGAATCGAGGCGCCCAGCCCCGGCGCGTTTGAGGTGCCGGCGGTACTGAGGGGCAAAGAGCTCACCGAGGAACAGCCCGCCACAGCGCTGAGTATGTTCGATGGGCGCACTTATGCGCACGTTGCCTTTGTATCCCGGGCCGATGCGGCGGGCCCAAGCCAAGTTTTTTACGTTCGTAGCCCAGAGGCGGGAAAGGCAGGGAGTTTTGCGTCTTTTAAAGCCCTGGCTGAGCTCGACTCAAAACGATACGTGGGCGAGCTTTCGGTGACCGCGCGGGGTTCTCGGGTATCGGTGGGTCTTACGAGCAAACCGCGTACCCCTGGCGAAGGTTTGACCGAAATTCAAGTATTTGAAAGTGAGGACGGAGGCCAGAGTTTTGGTGCGGCGAAGGTCGTGCGATCAAATCGTGCGTGGAAGCGCGGTCTGGATATGGGGTACGATGCGAACGGTGATCATCACCTGGTATGGGGTGAGTCAAACAAAGTCTACTATCTCGGCAATCTGACGGGGACTCCGTCGAACGTGTTCGACGTCAAAAAACGAGAATCGGCGGACGAGCGGGTAAAATACAAAGCGCAATACGCTCCACACGAGGAAACGGGCTGTGCCTGTGAAGGGTGCTGGTGCCCCGAATCTTATTTGCTGAGTGACGAGCCGAACCCCGAAGATGGTGGCCGCCCGACGGGCCCGTATGTGTATCGGGTTGAAGAAAGTTACATGGTTGAGCCCTCGCTTCACATAGACGCCGACAAGATCAACATCGTAGCCCGGCGCCAGCGCATGTGGGACAATCAATCTGTGCCGAACCCGGGCTGGGTGGCGATGGCGCAGAATCCGATCTACAGCGAGAAGGTCGTGCAACGTATATTGCCTACGAGGTTGGTCGTGGGTTGGCGCGAAACGTGGAAGGTGTCAGAAGAGGCTGGGGACGACGGCTTGTTGGCATCCCTGGGCCACCGCTACCAATATTTATACGAGGGAACCTGGCACGAAGAAGATCAGATTCAGTTGGCCCAGCGGCCGTTGGTGCCTGGCGCGTGGTCGCAGCCAGAAGCGGGTGGTTGGACGCCCGGTCAGTGGCTCGAAGACATCGCCTCTGAGTGGCGCATCGTTGTGGTCGCCAATGTTCTTGGCGCTGGGTCCTCGGAGAGTCCGTCTCATCCTCAGGTGTTCACGGGTCCTGGCGGCGAGATGTTGGTAAGCTACGAAGATGGGCCTTCGTCCGATCCGAATACCGTCGGTCACAACGGGATCTATGTGGCCTCTTCTCAAGATGGTGGCGTGCACTGGTCTCACCCCGAGCGTGTGGGTCGTGGTTATGTGCCCCAGCTGGCGGTGGCATCGACCGGCGAAAGCACCGTGGTCTTTTATCGCCCGGGGGCCGCTCGAGGCCCCGGAGATATTTACGCCGTACGAAACCTCACCGGCAGCGACTTCAGCGTACCCTCGGTGTTGAATACCCGTCCGGTTCGCCCTGTGCACTGGCAAGACCACGGGCCGGATAGCGACAGTCTGCCAGGTGCGCCTTCGCTCAGCGCCAACCAGGACTTGGTTTTCGTAGCTTGGGTTCAAAAGGGCGAGGCCCCAGGCGAAAGCGATCACATTGTGACCACGCGAGCCTCGCGTGACGCCGTGTTTTCGCACCTGGACATCGGCGTTGCGCGGGAAGTGACTGCGGGAAAAAGTGTATCTTTTCAGGTCACGGCCGAGAACAAGTTCCATATGCGGGTCGAGGCAGACGAGACGGTTCAGATTCTCCGCACCTTTGGCGAAGGTCCTCCGTCCGAGTCCTTGAATCATTCTGAACCCACCGACCTTGGGTTTTTGTCAGGCGCTGGTTCGTCTTTTGCGGGTGACGCTGCGGCCCCAAGCGCGGGGCCCGGCGGGGATGGGAGCTCTTTGGCATCGTTTGAGGCTCCGATTGCCTTGAGTCTGGCAGAAGGCGTGGGGCAGGTCGTCTTGGCAGCGCCCGGAAGCGCGAGTCTGGCCTTGGTTGAAGCTTCAGCGCTCGAGGTCGGTATTTCTTCGTCGCTGGTGTCAAGCGATGATCCGGCATCTTTTGCGGCTCAGGCCAGCGTGATGCCAGGAAACACGCGTGGAAACTACGCCCGCGCGGTCCAGCTTCGGGATGGCTTGTTTCGAATGACGCCGGGCGAGGGGGGCGGCCCATTTTATTACCAGGTGGAGTATGAACCGAAACCAGGCGAGCCCTCAATGGGTTTGGACGCGTCGGTGTTTGCCGATCCCGAATACCGAGATTCTCGCCATCTGGCTGGATTTGACCGTGTTTGGGCATACACGCAGGGGATTGCATTGGCGCAACTTTCTCGTTCCGCCGATGCGTACGGTGAAGAGGCCCGTGGGATTGCGCGCTATCTTTGTCATCACGCAGTTCAAGAGGGCGGGGTGATCAAGGGTTGGCCATTTTCATGGAACACGCACAAAGACCGTTGGCGCGACGCACGATTGGTGACGGGGGCCACGGCCTGGGTGATCCACGGCCTTGGGGTGTTTATCAGCTCTTCGGCCTATCAGGGCTCTGAGGCGGAGCTTGGCTCCTGGAAGTCTTGCTACTTGAATGCGTTGTCAGGTCTTCAAGATCACCGTCGTCGAGTGCGGACGGAGGACGGGCGTGAGGTGATTTTGATGAGCGCGGGTTGGACGACGGAGGGGCTTGAGCGTGTTCAGCGTCCGGATCTGCTGTCGCTCCCGGGTTCTGAAGCGTTTGCGACATTCCGTGAGGGCCATCGGTTTTCGTACTACAGTGTGCTGGATGCCATCGGTTACGAGGATTTTTCGCTAACCTCGATACGCGTTTGTCAGGCGCTTCCAGGCATAGACTGCCATGGTCTGACGCCGAGCGATCCAGCTTGGCAGGACTATGTGCTCACTGAAAAAGAGTGGGCCCTTCTTCGTTCACGGGCAAAGGCACGGAACGTGGTGACCGAACACAATCTCGATGTGCTCAGCGTGTTGAATCACGCCTTAGCCCACCATGAGGTCTTAGGGCCTCAAGGGGCTTTACACCGCACTTGGTTCAACGAAATTAAGGCGTGGCGTGATGAACTTCGTGACGGTACGTTTCATTTTCTGTGGGACCAAGAGGGCTGGCGGACCGAGTTTGAAGAAGCCTTGGTGGCCATGGAAAATGCGCCATCCAATCAAGTGTTGACGAAGGTCCAGTCCGAGCGCCGCGCGGCCCGCATCCGCGGTATGGAGGCTGCGCTTTTGTCCAACGACCTCGGTCGTGTCGTGACCGGCGGTGAACTTTTGGATGATCATACAGGCTCCTATGCTTTTGTTCCCAGCCGTCATACGGCCATCGACAACTGTAGTTGGCTTTCGCTTTCGGTGGATTACAAGACGCTTGGTGCGGATGGTCCGAAGGGTGAGCATGGGTATGTGGATCGTCTTGGTCGGTGCCTAAAGTACACGGTGCTCCAGTACGCCAAAGATTTGGGCTACGGAGTCGACGGATGCTCACCTGAGGCGGCGAGTTGCCCTCCGAGGCGAACGTACCGGGGCACGCACTATTTTCAGAATGCGTTTAAGGATCCATATATCGAGCCGAGCGAGCTTCAGGAGTCTTCGTATCACCTGGAGGCGACGATGGGTCTCATTCTCGGTTTATTACGTTTTGTGGATGCCCATCCGGAGTATCCTGGTGCAGACGACTTGCTTCAAGAGGCGTACAGTCTGTGGGCGGGCGCACAGGGTTTTGTACGCGACCATGGTTTTGTGTACTCGAGTCAGCGGATTCAAGACCTGTCGGCACGGTTGGTGTCGAGCACTGCCCTTGTGTGGTTCATAGACGTTTACGAGTTCCTCGAACAACGGGACAACGACTTGGACCGTCCGCTCCTGCCGTACGATGGTTCATGGGCTCAAAGAGGGCAGCTTTGGCAAGTGGTGGATGAGGCGCTGTCGGCCTATGGGGCGATGGAGCCTGGGCTTGTGGCTTCTGGTCGAACCCAAAGCGATGGGCTGGTGTACACGCTCCTTGCGGACCAAGCGCTGTCGGTCTTGGTTTCGAGCAACCAGGGGCATGAAGAACAAGCGTTTTTTCGTGCCGAAGGCTTGGTCGCGATGCTGGGGCAAGGCCACGCGGTGGTTCGGTCTAGCGGTGAAGCCTTGGATGTGGGGCGGCCAAGCCTTGCGTCTGAGCTTTTGGCTTACTACGCGCTCGCGTGGCTTGTGCACCGGTTCCCGGGGAATGCGGGCCGTTCAACGATCGAGGCGGCCTTGGTTCCTGCCCTCTTGGCATTTCTGGAATCCAAAATTGTTCTCGGTGGCGGCCCGCTTTCGGGACTGGTTCCAACACCGCAAGACCCATCCGTGGCCCAGTTGGAAGATAACCTTTTGGCCTATTATGTGTTGTCTTTGGCATCCAAGGTGGTCACCGAGGCTTCGTCCGAGTGGGATCTGGATGTTGTTTCCGTGTTGCAGGCGCATGAAGAAGAGCTTTGGGGGGGGCTCGTATCGCTTTGCGGTTTGGCCGACGGCGCAACGCCGGCTCGCTGGGCCGGCGAGTGGGGCGTGGACCGTAGTGCTGTGGACGGTTTTCATGCCTTGATGCCGTGTAGCCTGTTTGCGGCTTCGACCGGAGTCCACGACCAGGCCCTCCATTTGCTGGATGCGAGCCGCGGCGTGGCGCTTCGATCCGTTACTCCGAAAGGTGAATGGGAGACCCACGGGGTGGATGTGCATGCCGCTTTTGGGGCGTTTGCGCGTCGCGCGCTGTCGATGGTGGATCCCCGACAGGATGAAATCGCGCGCGTTGCGTTCACCGCTGTGGGCGAAGCTGATGCGGGCGATTCAGACCAAAACGAACCCACACTGAGCACGGCGCTGTTGACTCTGCTGGTAGACGATCCTCAGGGGGTGTTTGGGGCCTATGGCGGTTCGCTTACGGGCCGACAGTCGGTGTTCCAGCCAGGGGCTCTTTTGGGCGAGGACCTCGGCAGAGTGAAGCGTGCGCTGGCGGACCGATTTTTAGACGTGTTGACGGCCTTGCTGGCATCAGATTTTCGTACAGGGCGCTTCGATACGCTGTTCTCAGAGTTGGTGACGCTTCAGCGGGCGCATGACGAGGCGTTTCGGGTATCGACGGCGGCCTCCGACGAGGCTCGATGGGTCTCCATGCAGGACATATTGTCTCGAGGTCTATGCGAGACGCATCGTTTGGTGCACCAAGGCTCGATAAGCGTCCGCGAGGCCTTGGGGATGGAGTGTGGCACCGTCGTTTTGATGTTGCGTCGGGTGCTCGAGGCGCGAGGAAGTCTCACGGACGGAACTTGGCTGGCTTCGGTAGAACTTTCAGACATAGGCCGGTCTTGGTCTCACGTGCTGGATGGGGTCTTGGAGGCGGGTCAATGGGCAGGCCAAGAGCCGGTTGAGATTCGCCTTGGCGATGATCGTGGTCTCACAGGCTCGGTGCCTTCGCGGTACCGTTTTTTGGAAGGCCAAGAGCCGCTGGAGTTGTCCCCAGAAGCCTCGCTTGTTGAGATGCGGGAGGCCCTCCGCCGCCGTTTGACCGTTGGTCTAGAGCGGGGGTTGGCTTCATTGGACACCAATCAAAGCGTGGCGTATGAACTGGGCTTCGTCGACCCGATACAGGCGTTTCATCCAGCTTCACCGGCGTTTTGGAAACGAAGCGCACTCGAGCTCCGGGCGGTGCTGTCACCGCGCCTCAAGGGACGGGTTCAATTCACGCTCCGCGGCATCAAGACGGTAGCTCCACACTTTCCCTTGGGTGCAGTTGAGGCAAACAACGTGGGCCAATTTCGTCGGTGGATCAATGCCGAAGCCGGGGGCGACTTGGGTGTTTTGGCTCGAAAGGTTGGGGTTCTGCCTCCGGACCGCGGTGCGTGGCTCTCGTCGATGCACCGCATGCTTCGCACCGGCGTTCTACCGGAGCGGGACATCAACGGCTTGCTCGATGGCTTGGGGCTCGAGGCGGATGAGGCCGCTCAGTGGAAGCAGCCTTTTACGCTGGATTTTGGGCCTCAGGTGGGGGTCATGGGGTTGGCCGAGCTTCGGCAAGCCTCGTTGAACCGAGACAAGCCTTGGTGGGGTATCCGTCAAGGCTTTGCGGACGCCCGGAATCCCCTCGACCCGGTACACGATGAGAGCGAAGACCGGGGCGCGCTTGGTGAAAAATGGTTGTTGGGTTCGGTGCAGAAGATGGATGTCATGATCACGCCTTTGGCGGGTGAACATGGCAACCACGCAGTGTATCGAGACCGGCCTCAATGCCTGTTTCACCTTGAGAACCGTGGTGCGCCCGAGGCTCGCTACGAGGCCTACATCGATGGCGTGCCCTTCGGTGAGGCGGTGGTGCTTCCTGGCCTGGCTGATGCGTCGGGGCCTTTCGATGACCTCCTTGCGGAGCATTTTGTGGGTGGAACCAGGCGACCCGGGGGCTCGCTCCCCGCGAGCATCGAGCTTTGCGGCTTTGTGCCGAGCAATGTTTCTATCGAGTCAGGAGTCGAAGTCAAAAATACGGTGACAGGCGAATCCTTTTGGTTTCGTTTTCCGGTTCGAGAAGCGGCCCATTGTCAAACTGGCGAACAGGTTTCTTCGGAGGACGCGGTCGACTTGGCGGCCAGCAACGAGTGGGGTCTTCGCGCCTACCAAAGCGAAGACTGTGGCGACGGCCTGATGCTCCAGCCGCGTTCGCCGCAATCTTCTGGCTTTGAGTTGTCTTCTACCCATGCGTTTTCGGCCGTTCAAATGGTTCGTGGCCTGCGAACCGCGAAGCAGATTCTGCGAACGACAGAGAAAGTCCAGGGCGCATCAAGCGCGGGTTTATCGTTGGAGCAAGCGTTGGGCCTTGTGGGGGGCGTGACCGGGGCGGGATCGCTCCTTCAGGCTTCGGATGAAATGAAGTCCGAGGTCAGCGATCTGTTCTGGAAGGGGCTTCGCATGCTTCGAGATCCGCCTCGCGGCGCGTGGGTTGCGGTCGGTTGGGTGCCCGCTTGGGAAGTGTTTGTGGAGAGCGAAGCGGTGGTTCGAGAACTGCCGATATACAATCGCAATGTATCCGGGGAATGGGAAATCACCGATCGCTTTGTGGACCAGGCGATCTACGCCTTGGTTCAACCCGCGGTCTATAACGGTCCTCGCCTTCCGCTTTTGGACCCCGCCGTGCCGGTTTTTGGACACGACATCACGTCCAAGGTGGCGGTGTACCGATACGAGGGCACCGTGAGTCTTAGCCTGAGTGCGGAGCGACGCGAAAGGGTGGGTATCGAGAGCCCGGTGGATTCCGCTTTGGCGAACGGCGGTACCTTCCCTGCCTGGCTTAACGATTTTCCGCCCGAGTTTCGTTACGCGATCTACTACACACTCTTTATTGAGCCTGGCCTCGGTGAGGGTGGGGCGCAATCTAAAAAAGAGATCGGGTACGATCGCCCCGGCATTTACGCTTGGGATGGGGATCGTGGTCACTTTCAGAACCTGGTTTTTCAAAAGCAGCCATCGCTTCCAGTCGATGTCCAGCAGCCCGGCTACGTATGGCGTGGTTGGCCAGACACCGACTGGTACGTCTATGGTCCTCCAGATGAAGTGGACACTTTTGTCAACATTCGAACCTACAGTGCGGCGGCTAAGAAGACGGCCAAGACAAAGAAGTCGTCGCCAAAAAAGTCTGATCCGCCAAAAAAAGAGGTCCCATCCAAGCGGCTCACCGCGGTGGATGTTGTTTCGCGTGATCGCCTGAAGTCTCTCGACACCGGGTTGGCCACTCTTGGGGTGCGTTTGTCAGCCCATGGTGCGGCCTACACATTTTCGGAAGAGTTTACTGACCTCGCCCATACGCTTGGCGCGCACCTTGGGGTGTGGACCGGTGCTCCTGGCGGTACGGAGGAAAAAACGGAGACTGTAGTCCCGGTATTTGACAAGCTCAGTGACCAAATCAAGACAGTCCGCGTAGAGCTCGCACACGATACCCTGAAAATTGATGCGGAGAAGTCTTTCGACGCTGTGGAGGCGACGGTGGCCACTTTCTTGCTGGTGACCGAGAAGGATGCTTTGGACCGGGCGATCAGGCCGATGGGCCGGAAGACCCACGCTCGCCTTGGCGCCCTCCTTCAAGCGCCGGCAGCGGTGGTCTACGATATCAACGAGGGCGAGTACGTGGTGTACACAAGAGGGGCTAAGAAGCGTCCCGAGCCCCACGAACACCTCCACATGATCACGCATCCGAATGGGTCGGTGCCGTTTGGCGAAGCCGATGATTTTGCCCGTGCGGAGGCCGTGAAACATTGGGTTCCAAAAGCGCAGTCACTCAATTTTAAGGTCAACGGCGGTCGCTGGCTTCGCGAGTATACACCCAAAGGCGACTTTGTTGGCATGGAAGTGTTTGCCGAAGAGGCGCTTCTTGAGCTGGAGCAACAAGGTGAACTCAGGGAAGATTCGGTGATTGAATTGCTGAACAATCTCTTTCAACTCCCCACAGGTGGTGAGGACACCAAGGCCATCGCCTATGCTCGAAAGCAAAAACCTACACCCAAGGTGGCTCACCAATTGGGATGGGCGTCGTGGAGGAAGAGTCGTGGTCCGGTCATTTCGTATGTGATTTCACTTCTCGATGGAGGGTTGTTTGTGGTCGTTCCGGAAACCTCGACGTTCATCTTTGACATGGACAACTACACATTTGAAGGTGTCACTACGAACATCCAGCCTCGCAACACGGCGAAAAAGGTGGCGCTTGGCTTTGTACCAAAAGACCAAAAAGAGCCTTGGTTTTTGTACGACGCAAAGACCACCCAACACTACGACCGAGGCGGTTGGGAAGTGCGCCTGAACTCAACTGGAACATCGCCCCAAACCGGCGGAGCCCAGACCACGGATGGTCGCCAGACGGGGGAGCTCAGCTCCAAAAGCACATCCGACGTGCTCCAAGACGACGTTACGCTGGTCCGAAAACGGCTCGAACGCTATGGCAACGGGTACGAACGATGGTCGGAAGCAGCCCAGCAGATCTTGGCGCTCGAGCCTGTCCTTCTGCGACTTCAAACGAAAGCTGGAGAGACAAAGATGCGCACCATCTCTGAGTATGACGATGTCATCCAGGTGGTGATTGCGGAGCTGTCCGAGATTGAGGGCCGTCTTGAGCAAGGCCATTTTCAAGATTACATCCCCTCGCGGCTAGAGGTTGCGAAATCGAAGTTGCGAGAGTTCATGTCGCTGACCAGGGGGTCTCGGGTCTACCAAGGCCCCGAACTTGGCGGGGTCGGCAAGATCTGGGCGTCTTTGCTGCAAGAACACGCGGTAGTTGTTCGTTTGAAAAACCAAGAAAGCTTGTCTGTATTTCCCCTTGATAGTGAGACCACGGAGGCTTCACAAGACTGGACGCTTGTGCTCGTGCACTACGCGAAAGACGGGGATGAGTCCATTCGTGATATCGACAACTGGGTTAAGGAAAGTGTTGCCCCCCGGCGGTCCGGCTCTCAGGATGCCCCGACGTTCTTCGTGGTGGGTGAGGGCTGGGCGCGTCAGTACAGCGTGCGAGATGGAAGCTTCGTCAACGCGGTCTCACCCCTGTATGCCTACGTCTATTCCGTCATGCTTCATGCGCCATGGCTCGAGCCGACGCTCAAGCAAGCCATGGCCGAGGGCGCAGGGATCGACGTGCAAGACATTTCGCACGCGGGCAAAAAAGCTGCCAGTTCCGGGATGTTGCCGAAGCTGGCGGCCCAGACCCACGAGGAGCAGTTCGGTTTTCTTATGCCCATTCATGGGCTTACAAAGTTTTCGTGGGCCGCCTCACTCCCCGCAGCCCAACACCTGGCGCCTTTGCTGATGCCTTACATTTTTTTGGGTGCGGCTACCGACAAGGAGGGCGCCGAAGCCGTTCGGGCGAGGCAGTCGCTGGAAGAGACTGCACGCACGCTCGTGCCTGATAACCAAGAAGAGCAATGGTCGATCACAACCCCGCGCCGAACGGTTCTGCATGGTGGCAACTCTGATGCCATGAAGGCCGCCGCGAGTAAGAACTTCGAGGCTCTTTCGGAACGCGTCAAAGCGCAATTGGGCCTGGTGGCGCTGGAAATCCTTACACGTTTCCCCGCAAAGGAGTGGTTGAGGCCCATGCCTATCGTCGCCGCGTCGAGAACTGCGTTTTCAGAGCCTGAGTTGCGGGCCTTGGTGAGCCTCGCGAGTTTTTCGCTGCCGAAGACGGCGCATGTCATTTTCGTACCGGATGGCGCGTATTTCATTGTTGTGGATGCTTTGAAAACGGGCTCCTTCGTTTCGCGTTTCCGCCACTACCAGTTTTTGGGTGTCGTGACTTCCCATGTCGTGATGTCGGGCGGGGGCTACCTCAGGCAGCATCTTCGGTCTGTCGTTGGGCACATTCCAGAAGAGCAGACGGAGTCTTGGTTCCTGCTCGCGGCCGATACGTCCAAACCCCATCACTATGATGTTCACGGAGAACCAGTGCCCGAAGAAAAGGACACCGTGCGTTTTGCGTTCCAAAGCGACGAACCGCTGTCGTTCGAAACGCTGGTGTCGTATTTGCGGCCCGAGCTGCGCGCCTTTTTGGTCTACATGTATTCCGAGGAGTACGGCTACGTACTCTTTCACAAATCGAACTCGGACCTTTGGCGCAAGGTCCAAGAGTTCGACCACCGGGTTATCATGTACTTAACCGATGACGCCCGCGGTTGGATTCCCCGCAATGCCCTGAGGAGCCTCGATCGTCAGCACTACGCGTTTGTAGCCTACAGGAGTATTTCAGCAGACCTCGAAATTCAAGTTCGTATTCATAAATCGAGGGGCAACGGAAATGCACTCAATCATCCGCAGAAACTGAACGAAGCCAAAAAGCTCGGCTACACGCATGTCCGCTTTCCTGGCATCGTGCTTCAGGCGCCCCCCAGGCTCAAGCTCCACAACAAAGATCTCCCGGTTGTTGAACTGTTTCACTCCCGTGAGTGGTGGATGGAGAGACTCCGAAGGTGGTTCGCACTGAATCCCAAGACCAAGGATCTGCAACTCTCCAATCTACGTCTGGTCGTTCGCGGTGGTGTACCGACCGTTGCCAGCTTTGACACCGACCAAGGGGTCATTGCGGTCGGTTGGAACAGCAGCCTGGATTCCGACGACGTCGCCGCCGTGGAATTGGAGGACGCGCTTTTTCGGGTAGAGTAGCGATACGGTTCGAAACTTTCGAACCGAAGCCAATCGAGCCAGCGATGGACTCCAGGGGACGGAAAAGGGGACAGGGAAAAGGGGACAGGAACTATTATTTACCCTCATCCACCAGCGCTCGCGCCCAACCAGGTAGGTCCGGATTTCGACCGAAGACGCCCGGCCTCGCCAAAAGGCTCTCAAAGCAAGACCAAGCAAATCGTCGTTGGTAGCGGACCTGCACCGGCGGTCCAATTGGATCTATGCGTATTCCGGTCTACGTGATCATCTTGATCGCTGGTCGTGATCGCTCGATCGGTGTACGTGATCGGAGCCAGCGACGGCTGGATAGCCCTGCCATGGGTTTACGCTTTAGCTTTTTTTCCGGCCTCCTTTCTGCGTGATGGCCCCTTTAGCATGATCCTGTGGGCGTTGTGCATAATCCGGTCGCAAATGGCGTCAGCTTGAGTGGGCTCACCCAGGTAGGCGTGCCGTCTCTCAGGTGGGAGCTGTCCAGCAATAACCGTAGACCGAGCTTCGTAGCGGTCTTCGAGTACTTCGAGGATGTCCTGACGTTCGGTGTCTTTAATGGGAGCAATCGCCCAGTCATCAATGATGAGCATGTCGAAGCGAGCAATCTTCTTGAGCTCTCGCGCATACTTTCCTGTGGCTTTGGCGAGGCGCAACTCATCAAAGAGCCTTGGGGCTCTTCGGTAAAGCACTTTGAAGCCTTTTCGACAGGCATTTTGACCAAGCGCCCAGACTGAAATACGCACTCATGGGACACGGCACCTGGCCGCCCCTCGGATTTTCGGCTTGGTCACGTATCGAACTTGGTTGGACACAGCCCCGGATGCTGAACCAAAGCGGCACAAGGACCATCAAGGCGGGCGAAGTTCTAAAAGTCGGAGTCCCGGACACCGATGAGTACTTTCTGCTCGAAAATCGGCAAAAGGTCGGCGTCGATCAAGGCCTCCCGGGAAGTGGGCTCCTGATCTGGCACGTGATGCCGGGAAGACTCGTACAGAACGACGAAGGTGTCTTTATCGGCGCATGGCTCGACCTGATTGAGGCGTCGGAAAAACAAGATCTTGAGTCTCTACCCGACGCCGATGCCCTCAGCGACAACACCGATCCATTCTACCTAGACAACCCGGCGCCAAACTACACCAATCGTTTCGATGCCGTGACTTCCACCGGCGAAGATGCCGGTTTCTATATCGACAACATCAGCAAGTCCCAAGACCCCATGTACTTCGATATTCACTTTGAGGTTGAAAACCGCGTGTTCGATACCTCAGCGCCACAAGACGACGTCATCTGGAAGGTGCCTCCACTCAAGAATTCATCGACACGATAGAGTGCGCGCTCATCCGTACGCGAGACGACATTCATCCACGATGTGTCGTCCTTTTGTTCCAACATGTTCAGAAAGCCTGGTTGACCTACGCGTATGCATAAAGAACGATAAAAACTACAGTGTGCTACAAAGATACTGCTTGTGGCGTCCTGTTTTAAGGAAGGTAGAATCGATGCAATTTGTTCACGATACAGGAACAGAAATGCGCAGCACGCACGTGATGGCCGTGATTTTGGCCCTTGGCAGGTCAGCGTGTGGCGTTACCCCTTCGACGGAATCTCATGCCAGTCTAACCACGACCCCAGGGTTACTTTCATACACAAGTACTGATATGCCGCTTGAACTCACGAAGACCAGCAAGTATTGGCGCGAGATTGAGTCGAGCATTTCTGTTCCTGACGCCGTCACGGTATCTGGCGTTGTTGTTGACCTCCACGCAACCGTACCCAGACGAATACACAACGATATCCCTTCATGAGTGCGTTGTTCGAAATCCACTCGTGGCTGGTGTTGACGTCCTGCCGCTCGCATGGCGGCGGGTAGGAGAGTGCAAGGAGGCTGTCCCAGTCCTGGGCTTTTCTTTTCTTGAGCCAGCCGAAAAACACAGCCAAATCATGAACGAAAAGTGTGCCAAAGTCAGCGGGATTGACTCCCGAAGCCTACGAACTTGGAGAAGGCCGTTCTTCGGTGCGCTGCTTCGGACGCACCGCCCATGGACAATATGGGGACATCCGGGAGCGAAACCACGATGGGAGTGGCGTTTCGCGAACAGAAATCAAGGTCGGGTTCTAAAGAAGTCCCGCCGGCCCAGCGTGGCGTTGTGGCGGTAGGTGAGACAAAAGGAAGAGTCCATTCATCTTTGTCTACTTTTCGTAAGAAGCTCTGCGAAGTTGACCTCTTTGTCGACCAGCTCCTGTGCGTAGCGGTTTTTCTCGATCCCGAAAATAGTCACGAACACGTTGTGGACGCTCTTTCTTGTCTTGGTCGATTCAGAGAAGTTCTGCGTCCTCCGTCGAAGTTCATTCGCGTATTTTTTGTTGATCGCGAATGGGCTCACCGAGAACTTCATCTCACACAAATCGATAATGTTATCGTCCCGATCGAACAGCAGATCGATTTGAAGTCCTTCACGTTGGTTCGTTCCCGGCTGCCAATATTGAGCGGTGTGCATCACGATACCGGCGATGCCCAAAGCTTCACGCAGCATGGGAACGTGCCGAAGACAAAAAGTCTCGAAGGCCAATCCTGCCCACGTTCGAAAGGAGGCACTTTTGGCGACGAGCTGAAAATGCCTGCGGGGGCGAGGTTTTAGGAACCGGAGCGCAAATTGGCTGAACTCATCAATCAGTCGAATGCGGCTGTTTTTGACCGGGGTATTGAGTGAGGGTATCCTGCGGATGAAGCCGGAGGTCTCCAGGTTTTCAAGTTTTTGGGTTAGGCCGCCACCCGATCCCTCGGGGAGTTGGTCGATCAGTTGGGTTCGCGTGAGACCACGATGGTATCGTGACAGTACTGAAACGATAGCTTTGTAGGCTTCTCCGGATGAGAAGAGTGAATCATAGAGGTCGTCAAATTCCGTATACAAAGCACCATTTTGGTCGAAGCTCAGCGCTTGGATGTTCTGGTCGACCGACAGACCACGTTCAAGTTGCCACAGATAATAGGGAATGCCGCCAAGAACGAGGTAGAGTTTGACGATGTCGTAGGGCGTGTATTGTATGCGGAAGTGTTGGAGAAATGTATCGACTTCATCGACGGAGAAGCTTTGAAGTTGGATGCGACGAGTGAGCCGATTGTGTAGACCGCCCTTCGCTCGAATGATCTTCTTGACCATCCATGATGCTGCTGACCCGCAGACCACAATTTTTAGTCTTGGCTGAGTTTCGGCCCAATCGTTCCAAAAATGGTCGAGAGCGGAAAGAAAACGGTGGTTCTTTTGACATAGCCAAGGCAGCTCGTCGAAAAAAAGAACCACCGGAGATGAGTTGCGTTGCAAGATTTTTGGGAGCGCACTTTTGAGGAATCGAAATGCGTCATGCCAGCTCGATGGAGCGGGAACAGTCTCGGAAAACGCTCGCTGCCATGCGTCGGAAAAGTTTTGGAGTTGTTCCCGAAGCGTCCCCCGATGGGAGCCGGTTAACTGGAAAAAAGAGACGCCGGCTCGATTGAGGACGGAACGCACGAGGAAGGTCTTTCCAACCCGGCGCCGACCGTATACTGCAACAAATTCCGCTCGGGAGGACTGAAGCACCTGGGTGAGGATCTTTTTTTCGGACTTTCTGCCGATCAAGGGTTCTTTGGAAGAGGCTTGTCGCATCGTAGATCAACGCCAAAACAGATTATTTTCGATAGTTTTAGCGCTTATCTAGAGAGAGATCAACGCCAAAACAGATTTTTTTTACTCATTTTGGCGCCTATCTCTGCAAAACGAGCCCCCTGGAACGCGGTTCTCTGCGAATTCAAGACGGGACTATGGTGTTTTTCCCCGGTGTTGCAGCGTTCGACATCGGTCTTGTCGAACATCAATACGCGTAGAAGAAAGTCGCTTCGACTAGGCGTGGTGGGTGCGGCTCAGCCGGTGCGCTGGATCAGGTGTAGCCAAATGGGTTTCTACGACGTCACTGGTGCCGCCGACTTCGAGGCCGAAGGCACTTTGCTCGAAGGCGGGGACCATGTTGTTTGCGATTCCTTGGGGAACGCGAGATGTGAGGCGGGTATGTGCGTGGCGGATATCTGTGACTCGGGGGGCGTCCATACAGGCTCTCTGGTCGACAAATGTCCGATAGAGGTAAGCGACTGAGGGGGTTTACGTTTTTGTCCATTGCAGGGAGGGCATCGTTTGCTGTCGAAGTTGCCGAATGTGGGCCGGCCCGATGCCGCAGCAGCCTCCGATGATTTCGGCCCCCGCTGCCCACCACCGCCTGCCCGCGGCCGCATATTCCGCCGGTGTGGTCGCCCGTCCTTGCCACTTGCCGTGGGTCCATTTTCGACCGTCATTCGCATAGACCCCCACACCGACGCCGCTTCCGATGACGCTCGGTTCTTCATGCGCTGGTTTCTTGTCCGACCTGACATGGAGGGCGCCGACGAGGGCCGACAGCGCCTTGTCGACCCAGGGAAACGACGTGCACTGAACAAAATAGGCTGCGGGGCCCGCTGGCGCCAATGATTGTACGGCGTCGGCCATGGATACGCCGCCCAGCGTGCAACCATCTGGTCCGCACGGCAGTCCGACACCGAACGGCATGTGGATACCGAGCTCGGAGGATGCGCCCTTGACACCCTCGAGGTCCGATGTGGTCGTCATCATTTCGAACAACACGAGGTCCAAGGGTTCAGAAGCAAGGATTTCGACCTGGGGCCGAATCTTTCGTTCGACCTCTTGGCTGTCGAGGCTGGCATGCGTGGCATAGGGGTGATCAGGGCTGGCGAGGCAACCTGCAACCCGCACGGTGGGTTCCTTTGGCCCCTGAGCCCAAAAACGTCTCCCTTTTGCCCTTTTGCTGTCGGCGGCGGCGGCGGGCCGGTGCCGGCACGCCGTTGGCTCTGGCGACCTTGGTGCTGCCGCCCGACGAACGCTTTTGACCGCCTCGGTGTGGAGCCAACGACACAGGACCTCCGGTTCATGCTTGCGTGGGACCCCCCTTAGGGCGGATACCACATCCGGCTCGAGGGTCTCGCGCCTCACTCGGTCGGCCAGATAGGCCCGACAGGCGTCGACCGAGGCGTTGTGGGTATTGGTGATCAACAGTCTGGCCCCGGCCTCCACGAAGGCCCGGTGCACCGCATCATTGAGTTGTCGCCCGGATTCGGTCAAAAGGGCCGCCGAACTCCATAGAGGATTGTCTACGGCCGCACCCCTTGCCTGCAGCGTCGAGCCCATCCCTCCATCCATGATGATGAGTCCGGCAGGCTCCGCATCGATCTGGTTCCAGCGATGGTTCACTACGGGGTCCACATCCGGCAAAACCGATTAAGTTTCGGCGTAGAGTTTTGGGAAGAGTGTCTCCAGAGCATGCCTGGGGAATCGCAAAGAGACCGGGCCCTTAGGGGTGTCTGACGCAAGCAGTCCGTCACGGATTGCGTTGCGGAGTACCCGGCGCGCAGTGCGCTCGGGTAGGCCGGTAATCCGGTGCGCTTCACCCCGTTCGAACCGGCCACGAAGCAAAGCCTCGTGGAGCAGATCGAAGGTCTGGGGCTTCAAAGTTTCGTGGTGCTCCACGTAGCGGTGGAGGCGCATGCCCAAGTGGTCGAGATCGAATAGCTGGACCATAAAGCTTACTTGGTCAAGACAGACCTTGAGAAACCATTCAGTGAACTCCGTCAGGGCTCGCAGCGAAAGACTTCCCCAAATTGGCAATACGTTCGCTCGCCTGTTCAAGTCTCGCCGGTTCGATGCGACTCGGACTTTCCGCAGTTTCCTTGGCCGATATTGCCTCCATGTATCTATATGAATTCACGTAATATTCGATGCAGTTATTGATGAATTAGGCCGATCGGATCGCCGATCGTAACCGGGCCGGCCATGTCGGCGCAATGGCCAATAACAATCTGTTGTAAAGTACTGAAATCTAAAGAATAATTCGATGAATGACCAAGAATATGGCCGATCTGTTGGCCGATCTTTCGGAGGCTGCCGGTTTTCGAACCCATGGTGGAGCCAAACCATGTTTCATGGAACAGTTTTGGGAAAGGTGCGCCGCACCATAGATCGTTGTCCCGAACGACGCCATGGGCGCGTGCACCCCAAGACTTGTGCGCAACCTGCATGTTTGCCCTTGGCTGCCACTGTCGGATGCATTCTCCCCCAAAGGCATGAGTCGTGAGGCTGCACCCGGCCCATGATCGCTTGATGTCAATGAATCCTGCCGTATATTGACGGCTCTTCTGTGACAAAACAAGCCCTTTCGGAAGCTCTAGACGCTGTCGTACAGCGCCTGAGCCGTACGCGGCGCCCACGCGGTAACGTCCCGTTTCTTGATAATTGAAAACGATGATGGAAAGACAGGTTGTCTCGGCTTCAGCGGATGCCTAGCAGGGACTGCGCGGGGTAGAGCCGGTTCATTTCAGTGGTTTTGGTCCGATTCTTCACTTTCAAGAAACGACTCTGAAAAGCCGGCTTTTCTGGTTGTGAAGCGCATTGCGTTCGAGGTATTGGATCGGCCGCGGTGCTGTCATGTCGTTGCGGTGGGTGTGGTTGAGGCTCGTCGTGAACAGGTACGCAGCATCCCGAAGGGACGAACATGGATGTTTCGCAGGGTTTTTGTTCGGGGGGTATTTATCGGCTGGTCGGCATTGGCGGTCTGACGCTACTTTGTTTGACGGCGATTTCCTGTGGGGGGGGGATCGTCAAGCGAGGACACACCATCCAGACTGGGTACGCAGGCAGGCACGCTCGCGCCCGGTTGGCACCAGGTCGTGATTCCACGCGATGGGATGCCGGAATCGTTGGCGGCTCTACCTCACGCGCGTCGTATTTTTTTGCGTATGAGCAAGAGGTCGATGTGGCTGGGCACATACACCGCTTGATTGAAGTCCCGGTTCCGGGCCAGCGCTACTGGGTGTACGTGTCGGCTCCTGACGAATTGCTCGAGGTGGCGACTCTAGAGCCCCCAAGCGATGGGGTAGCCGATAGCCGTGAACGCGCTGCATCCAAGGTGGCATTAGACGACGATCGTCTCGATGAACATGGTGGTTCATTGGGGCATGACGCCCACGACGCAGCGTGGGGCGATGAGATCGCGCCTGCGATGTACGTGGTGCCAAGCGACAAGCGGGTTTCGAGTGCTACGCCGTGGTTTGTTGTCGGGGGCACGGTGTATGACGAAGACCTTGCCCATTTTTCGATCAACGGGATGGTCATCGGCCGCGAGAACCAGGCCTTCAGCCAAGAACTCTGGCTGAAGCCGGGCGAGAACATCGTGCGGCTCACTGCCGTTGATGGCGCGAACAACGAAACCATTGTTGAAAAACATATCATCTACGACGCCGACGCTTTGGACCTGTCGGCTCACGAAGCAAACGATGACATGGAGGCACCTAGGGTTGCGCTTGAGCGGCCCTCATCGGGCGTTTTGTACACTGCCCAGCGTGTTTTGCCGGTGACGGGGCATGCGTACAGCGATTCGATGCGTGCGGTGCATATCAACGGGGTCGTGACCTCCACCATGAGTGGGGCGTTTTCGGCAGATGTTTCTCTTGCGCCGGGCCGTAACGTTTTAAACGTTCTGGCGATCGACGCCAGCCATCACCGAGGGCGTGAGACCCGTGTCGTCTTTTATGATCCGGAGCCTCCTGAGCTGAGTCTTTTCACGCCGGTCAAGGAAACGGTCTATACCATGGGCGACCACCGAATTTCTGGACGGGTCTCAGATCGGTACCTCGAGGACGTGGTTCTCGGAGGCTCGGCGAACTTGGACGAGGTCTCGCTTGCCGTTGACGAACGGGGCCATTTTTCGGTCACCGTGCCCCTGGAGAGCGGCAAAAATACTTTCCTTATCCAAGCTCGAGACCAGGCCGGTAATCGGACCACCAGGGTGGTCGAGGTCAACAATGCCGACGCGTATCACGCCTTGGTGGCGACGCAAGAGCCGACGGGGTTGGTGGCTTGGGCTCAGGGCCAGATGGTCGAGCTCTCCTGGGACCCGCCGACGTTGCTCAAGGACGGCACCCCGTTGCCCGCGGGGGCAAAGATCATCTATCGCGTTTTTCGTGATCAGATTCCGGTCTACGAGGGGACGGCGGTTCGCTACCGAGGTGTCACTCCCCTCGCGCGTCAAGCATACGATTTTCACGTGCAGGCCATTCTATACGGCGAGGACGGCGGGGCCCATGTTTCTCGGCCTTCAGCGAGCGTGGCCCTCGAGGTTGGCTTAGATGAGCCCCCACCGGCGGTAGGGGCCTTCGAGTCCCGGAGCCTCGTGGCGGGCAGTGAGGGCGGTGCTGTCCCCGTTGTGGACTTCAGTGAAACCGGCGATGGCGTTCGGACCCATCTTGCTTTTGTGGTTCGAGGCCGTCAGGGCGATCCTGACCGCATTCGCTATCTCACGAGCGATCGGTACGCAAAAAAAGATTCATGGGCGGGTTCAGACAGAGCCCTCGTCCGGGCCGATGAGGGTTGGCAGATCAGCGAACTCAGCCTGGCGGCCCAGGGCACCCAGGTGGCCGTGGTCTGGATTGAGGTCGCCCGAACCGGGGGACTGAGCCGCCTTGTGGTTCTAAACAGTGAGGATGGCGGTCAGAGCTTTTCCAAAGAGCGACGCGTTATGCGGCAAGGCAGCGCTTGGAAGCGCGACTTGGACAGCGCGTTCGACAAACAAGGCCATCATCACTTGATCTGGGCCGAGGCGAATAAGGTCTACTACCTGAATGATTTCGAGGGTGAACGAGATCCAGATGGGCAGCTCCGATCGGTGTTCGATGTGGAAAAACGTTGGATCAACGATCAGCGCTTTACGTACCACCACGTGGCAGAAGGACCGTGCCAGGACGGCAAATCGGATGCGTGTTGTACCGCGCCCTACACTGCATCATACGCTTTTGCAGCCGACCTCAACGAGGATGAACGTTGTGGTGCCGATGGCGACTGTGACCGCGAATCGAGAGCATACTCGACGCGGACGGAGCAGGTTTATGTCGAGACACCGTCGCTCGAAGTGACCGACGATAAGGTCACCATTGTGGCGCGTCAGACCCGTCGATTTGACAATCGTCGGGACCCAAACGCGCTTTGGGGCGGGCTTGAGGGGCACAGCGGTTATCCGTTTTTTGGTCCCCTGGTGCCTGACCCGGCGACAAACACCGCCGGGGTCTTGTGTGCGGTGGGCAGCAAGCGCTACCAGATGGGTTTTCAGCAAAGCTGGCTTCCGGACCAATACGCGTGCGCGCCCGAAATACCGTCGGACAGTGCGGAGCGAATTCGGGCGGACCAAGAATCCGGTCCGCAGACGCGACGCACCCGGCGCGGCGACTTCTATAGCTACAGCGAAAACTGGGGTCACCCGTTAAGCTGGTACCAATTCAAGCACGCCGGTGTGTGGCACGAAGACGATTCGATTGTGGTGGCGCAAAGGCCCCTCAAGGCGGGTGCGTGGTCCGACGTGCGGGTCGAGCCGCGTGTCGTTCCCAAGTTGTTTGAGGCCGACACGGAAGCTCGAATTGTCTTCGAAGAGGTCGAGCGCGCGGTCGAGTACGGCTTCAAGCGGGGCGCCTGGCGCCGAAGCCCCATGGCTTCGGCGACCGATTCGGACCATCCACAGTTCGAAGAGACCCGTACCCGGTGGCGGATGACCACGGTGGAAACGTTTGGGTGCGAACGAGAGGGCGACTACGCCCGCTGCGGGGAGCCCATGAACCCGGCCTTGGGTCCCACGGGCCCTTCCTACCCCAAAGTGGCGAGCCGGGGCGACCTGACCTACGTCGTGTACGAGAAGGGAACCAGCAGCGATCCCAATCGACCGGGCGACAATCCCATTTATCTTGCGTATTCGTCCGACGGGGGTCGCCATTTTACGAACGTTGCCGATCCGATCGCCCGAGGCTACCACCCAACACCCGCGGTGACTGCGAACGGCGAGTGGGCCGTCGTTTACTACGAACCCGATGTGACCCGCCTGACGCCCAGCGGCAAGGCTCTTGGCCGTATCAAGGTTGCGCGAAGCCTGGACGGCGTCAATTTCGACCAAGGCACTGTGAGTCGGGCCTACGATGGCGCCTCGGGCCTCCTTGTGGATCGACCAGCGAACCCTATCCACTGGTCTACCTACGGGAGTGGAGCCGCTGCCTATGTCGGTGTTCCCACGCTTCGGTCTACGGGCAACCTGCTTGCTGCAGCTTGGATTGAATACCCAGAAAACGATGGGGATTCGCCACGGGTTGCGGTGTCACGCGCGGTGGCGCTTGACGCGCCCGAGGCCCTGGAAACCCAGCTTGCGTTGTCTGTCCCGGACCAAGTGGTCGCCCATCAAGCCTTTGCGGCGACGGTGGAGTGCGTGAATACCTACCAAGTGCTCCAGAGCGGGTGCGACGTGTTGTCGACGCATCTTGAGGTCGGCCACCGGTCGTCTCAGGCCCTTGCGAGCGTGGTCGCCGATGGCCAGACCCTCAGCGGCGCCCAGACCATCCACATTTCCTCGAAGGGCTTCGGAGGTGGAGGCCAGGATTCACGCGGGGCGGCGTCTGTGGGTTCGGGGAGCGTCTTCGAAGAGCCAAGTTCGCCCCGATTGGGGTCCGCGTCTCGGGTTTCGGTCGCCCTGGTGTCCCCGGCCTCTATTGTTCCTGACCCTGAGATGGGCGCCCTACTCCAGAAAGTGGAGGATATGGCCCCAGTCGCGGGGGGTCGACGTTTGCCTGTCGAAACCCCCGAGGTGTTGAAAGACAACGCCGCCGGAAACTACCGGAAGGCGGTCATGCTCCGGGATTCGCTGTACGACGGGGGCCTCGGCTCGATCCGTGAGTATGAAGAGGATGAAAGCAACCCCGATTCGCACTATCTTGCCGAGTATGGGCGCACTTGGGCGTACACCCAAGGCATCTTGCTGGCGCAGTTGACGCGCCAAGGAGATCCCAGGGCCATTGATGTTGCCGTCAAGTTGTGTAGCCAAATGATCGAAGCTTCTGGTTCCTCAGGAGGCGGCTGGCATTTTTCGTACAATACGGACGGCGATGACTGGAAGGATATGCGCCTCGTGACCGGGGCCAGCGCCTGGGCGCTTCACGGTCTGGGCGTGTATGTGAGCTCCGATGAATTTGGGCCGGGCGCGGCGCGAACGCAGTTTTCAAGGTGTTATCTAAAAGGGCTCGCCGACTTGGCGCTCCACCGTTCGGAAAACAAGGCTGCGCCGTGGTTGATGACCGCGGGTACGACCACGTTGGGGCTCCAGAACGCCGAGCGCCCGAGTTTGCTGCCGCTTGAGGAGCCGTGGGCTTCGCGCGCTGTCGGGCGTGAGTGGGCATACTACGATATTCTAGATGTCATTGGATACGACAGTCTCAATACCGAAAAGGGCCCCATCATTCGAAGTTTCGTTCGGGGGGAAGATGGCCAAAAACAGGATGAGCAAGTCCACACCCTGACCGAAGACGACGAAGCGTTTTTCCGGCTCTTAAAGACGAGCGTGAAAGCCGAAAACGTTGTGACCGAGCACAATCTGGATGTGTTGTCGGTGCTCAATCACGCGCTCAGTCATTGGCCTCAGATCACACGTGGCTTGTCGAAAGCGGTGTTGGCGCGGTCGCCCACTCAGGCCGATATCCTCGAGTGGCGCGACGGGTTGCGGGACGCCATCTTCACCCATCTTTGGAGAGAGGGCTCGTTGTGGGAAAAGGAAGAAGAAAAGAGTGAGGAAATGGGCCGCTTTGTCACGGGGGGGGCCTTCGACGCCATCGGCGATTTCAAGGCGAGTGTATACACCGCCGTCGACAACTGCAGTTGGTTGTCTCTTTCGGTGGACTATCAGAACTTGAGTGGGGCGTACAAAGCTCAGCTTGCCGAGTGCCTGAACTACACGGTTTCTCGTTTTGTCGACGACCTCGAGTTCAATGGCAACGTCTATCACGGGGCCTTTTATTTCCCCAACAACTTCAAAGACCCGTACATCGACGAAAGCCAAGAGCAAGAATCACTTTACCACCTCGAGGCGACCACCGGCTTGGTCTTGGGCCTGCTCCGGTTTTCCGATAGTGTTGGGGACGAGTTCCCGGAGGATTCGAAGGCCTTTCGCGTCAAGGCGGCACTTCTTTGGGCCGACATGCAGCGGTTCTTGAACGACCACGGTTTGCCTTACTCAACAGTTCCCATCCACAACCTCATGACGGAGCTTCCCTCCGCAACGGCCGCCATTTGGTACATCGATGTGTTTGACTACTACGCGGATCACTACGGCCACATCGATCAGCCCTTGAAGAACTACACCCACGATGTCCCCTACGACGGTCGAATTGGGTCCCAGCCGACCAACTATCCGCTGGCGGGCATGCGAACCTTCGTAGACGACACGTGGGCTGCCGTGACCGAGACCGTCGAGGGACGGAGGCCATCGCGTTTGCGGGTGACCAGCTATGGCCGCGAGGCGGACGGCCTCCCCCCGAGTGGAACCGCGACGCTCTTGGAAGGTGAGCTCGGTGCCGTGTTTCGGGTGGTCGAGAAACCCGATGGGACCATCAAGTTTCCGAGCTACGACATTCGAATCGCCAATCAGGCAAACGCTGCCCTCAAAGAGCTCGTGGGCGAAAAGATCTCGGCCATGAGCCTTTACTACACGCCGGTGAACAGCACTTCCCTTCGGGCCGAGGTGGTGCGTACTGAACCCTTCGCTCTGTTGGGCAAAGCCGTTCGCCTCAGCGCAAAAGGTGTGGTCGACGTGCACACCCTCGTGGGCGGCGCTGAAGACCACTATGTGATGCTCACGCTGGTCACCGACCACGCGGAATGGGCTCTCGCCGCGAGCGATGTGGGGTCTTCCGGCGCGTTTGCGCTCTCGGGCGGAATCGAGGTGGGAAGCGATGACCGTCGTCCAGAGGGTGTCCCTGCTCTTCGGGTCTACAAAAAGACACCCGCTTTTGCGGGTCCCATCTGGCCCTCCCATCGGCATTTGGTTGCCACCACGAGCCTTCACAGCTTGGAGCCCATCGGTGAAGAGGGCAACGTCTGGCAGGTCACGGCCGAAACTGGACAATGGCATTTTCACCGACATTTTCGGGGCCGGGATGGGTTTCTTCCCACCAATGCCGTGAAGCTGATCGACATGATGAACCCCAATGAGGTTCTTGGGGAGGCGCGACTTGACGAGGGACGTGACGAAGGAAGCCGCGTCTTGTCAGGGATCGATCCGGTGAGTGAGGCGCCCTTCACTTTGCTCGAGGACCAGGCACTCGCCATTGTGGCTGCCGTCAATCGTGGCGACTTCTCCCGGGCCGGCGACTGGGTTCAGGGATTGACGAACAGCCGCGCCGTACACCATGTGGGCGGTTCTGCCCTCTGGCAACTCCCGTACGTGGTGAGCAGTTCTACCGGGGCTGAACTCAGTGCGGCCGCGCCCTACTATGAAACCCGATCGCAGCTGATGGCGCTCTACGCACTGGGCTACTACGTGCAGAAGGCGCCTCTCAACCCGCACGAGAAGAAATCGATCACCGGGTTGTTCGGGCACGTTCTTAACACGATCGAAGGTCTCTATGTGGAGTCCTCGTCTGGCCGTTTGTACGCTGGGGCAGGTTGGCCATCCGAGGTGCAAAAGGCCCTTTCGGGCGAACCGGTGGAACATCGGTCGCTCACCGACATGCCCGTTTTCCTTGTGTCCTCTTTGGAGGACCATGTTTGGGCTTACTTCGTCTATAAGATGGCCAGGACTTTGTTTAAAGACGAGAAGTGGAATGCCCGTAGCCGCGCGGTTCGGTCTGCCCTCGTCGAAGATTTTTGGGAGAGTCGGGCGGCGGAAGGGGCGACAGCGCCTGAACTGGAGCGCGTGGAACGCCCGGTTCTTCTTGTGGGGCCTCATCACGCACCCTCTGCGTCGGCGGACACCATTCGGGGAGCGGCCATGTATCAGTTGTTTGCCCAGCGGAGGGGTCTGATCGAGCGAGCCAAGGCGTGTGCAGATCTGGTGACTCGGCTTGCAAATGAGAGCCGTGATGCGCCGCCCCATTTCACTCAGCCTTTTGTGGTCTTGTCTCAGCGTGCCGCCGCGGACTTTGATCCGCGACAAGAAGAACTTGCATGGAATGGGTTTGCGGCGCTGGCCCATGAGGCGTCGTTTGATGATGCGGAGGAGCAGGGTCTGTCGCGTGCTTGGGTCGGGGGGAGGACCGCTCGGTCTCTGTGGACCCTGATTGTTCAAGACCCTCGTGATTTTCTTGGTATGGCTTCTGGACCCATGTTCGGGGTCGCACCGGTTATTTCGGTAGATCCGCAAACCGAAAGATGGCTCCAGGTGGCGTATCTCGATGTCGTTGCGGCGTTGATGGTGGCGGGGGACAGACCCTATGCCTTTGATGCCTTGATGACCGAGTTGACCACCATCGAGTTCGCGTTCCGCGCGCTTCGTGAGAGTACTCAGGGTGCGCCCGAACAATGGGCTCCAAAGCATTGGCACGCCACTTATCACGGCGCCTTTGAAGATCACCTGTTGCTCGCTGCGGGTCGTCTCATGAACCCGTGCCGGGAGTCGATTCCATGGCTCATTCAAACCAACGAGCCCGTTCTCAGCGTTCGATCCATAGGGCTCACGTGCGAAGCGGCGGCTGCCCAGTTCGAGCGCCTGCTGGTTCGCAGAACGGGCCGAAACGCTCCCGGAGCTCTCCGTTTTGTCTTGGAACATGGTGATTCGGGTTTCGTGCTGGCCCGCCTGCTGCGAAACTTGGGGCGTGACTCTTGGCGATTGCCTGCACGTGACAATCTCCTCGGTGCATTTAATCGCCCCGAAGTGATTTTGGATGAAACCGATGAAGGCGACGACAGCGCGCTTCAGCAGTTGCCTCCGTTTTTGCAATTTGGCACCGTCCACGATGAGTCCCTGGTCGCGTTGGAAGAAGAGGCGAGCTTCGATGAGGTTGCCAAAGCGCTCTTCGAGATTTGGACCAAGCATTTGAGGCACGCGTCTGCGCGGCGACCCCACCACACCTTCGAAGCGACTGGCATCGATTTTGTGGGCACGATGAATCCCGCCGATCCCGCTCACTGGCGGCGACCCGCCATCGAGTTGAGGTACTTATCCGGTCTCGATTCGGACCGGGTGTGGCTTACTTTGGGTGGCGTCCCAGTGGTCACCGACCGTTCTTTAGCGTGGGCGCTCACGGTGTCGTCCCCAGAGCCCGGTGGCCTCACGCGAGGGGTGATGCAGGAGAACGTCAAGCAGCTTCGACGGTTCATCAACCTCACCGCCCACGGAAACCTCCCCTACGTTGCGCACCGCGCGGGCATCTTCGAAGCTGAGCTTCATCGCATGATGCGAACCGGCAAGATTCGAGAGGAAGACTTCGTGTCCATGGTCTTTCACCCCAAGGAAGGCCCCGAACGCGACGCGGTCTTGGCCGAGTGGACCAGCCAGTTTCACTTCTCGCGTCCCGAAAGCCCCACGTGGCATCTTCACACCGAGGGGCAGACACACGCGAGCCTTGAGCTCTACGCGCAAATGAGTGAGCGCGGCCAGACCCTGCGCGCGTTTGAAGTGACCGATGCGGGAACGGTCGTGGGGCCGGGCGCTCCACTCGGAGGGGCGGCGGTCTCCTCGTTGCCGGCCCAGACCGGGGAGTCTGTGATCTCGGTGTCGGGCGAAGAAGTAGAGGAGGGCTCATCGGAATCTCGTGATTCCGACTCGGAATCGGGCTTCCTCGAAGACCTACGACATGGCGCTGAGCTGGTATTGGAGGCCAATCTCGGGTCTTCGGAGGCGCGTGCTGAGCTCCTCAGCTTCTTCGAAGGACGCCTACCGAAACTCCCGTCGGAACGCGACGACGAAGAGGTTGTCTTTAACAACGATCACCGAATCGATTGGCCCGCACCGACCCCCGTGGAACTTGATGTGGTGGTGGGTTACACGAGTGGCGCTGGTCTGGATGCGTTACACACGGTTGAGGATGCGCTCGACCGGACCAACCGGATTTTTCGAGAAAGTGAGATACCGGTCAAGCTTCGACGTGTGGCGGCGGAGGAAATCGGTTTTCGAACGGAGCAGCTGCCGGGTTTCGTCCAGAAGTTTCTTCGGGAAAAACCATCCGGTAATAGGTTCGCGGTAGGGTATCGGGCCAGCCGCGCGGACATCGGTATCGTGGTGGGCGCGGACTCGGTCTTCAACATCGGACCACGGTCCCATGTGAATGAGTTGTCATGGGGCCGGTCCGGTGGGCAGATCACGCTGACCGAAGACATCCTTCAGGAGCGTCCCACTTTCCTCCCGACCTTGATTGCGCGGTACTTGGGTTGCTTTGATTCTGGGTTGGTGGTCTCGCCGGATCTGGCGGATGGGTTTTTCATGTACCCGCTTGGTCGAGGCTATGAGTTTGAAACCGTCGAGGGACACCCACTCGAAACCATGGGAGGGTGGCCGCGTTCTGGGCTTGGTGCAGCCCTGACGATGTCTCGTGAAAGGGCCCAGGTGGAGTATTTTTCCAATCCCCGGGTGCCCTACCCGGGAGGGGATATGCCCCTCGGAGCCGACTCGGGGCCGCAGGCAGCGGATTGCGCCCAGGTGATCGCGCATGCGGCTGCTGCTGTGAGCCATGTTGATGGAAATCCGTTGCGGCCGGTGCTCGAGGTTGAGCAAATCGGCGGCATTTCGCCGGATAATTTTGTGGGTGAGTCTGACGGTACGTTCCATGGTGAGGTGATTTACAAGGTCCGAAACATCGACTACGCGCCGGTGGTATGGAAAGTGCTCAACGATCTCAATCGCGCCGTGGGTGATCAGGCCGAAGACATGATTTGGGTGGTGGCCGATCCACCGCTCGGGAGACTCGAACCCGGTGAGGAAGCCGAGGTGGTTGTTCGCATCGATCCAAAGCGTACCCGGGTGCGTCGACCCGGAACGTACGAAGGCAAGTACTTCGTGACGACCCTTGGACGAGGTATCCCGAGAATCCCTCGCTTCAAGCTACGCATGTACGAGTCCGGCCAGGCACCAGAGCCAGAAGCCATCGGTACACGTTCGCGGGGCTCCCAACCAGAGAGCGAGGGGGATACAGTGGAGGTCGTCAGTGAAGCCGACTCCGACGGTGTTCTTCGCCTGAAGCCCTTTAGCGGCCAAGAGTCCGATGCGCCCGACGCCTGCCGCCGAATCAGGCTTCGAAACATCGGTCCCGGCGAAGAACACTGGAAGATCAGTGGACCCTCCGACCCTTTCTTTCAGGTGCAGGTATCGGTGGGGCGACCCACGGGGCCAATTGCCAGCGGTTTTGGTACCCTGACGCTGGGTGTTCAGGAGAGTGAAACGCTGTATGTGTGCAGCATGGGCGATGGCGATGTGATGGGTGCCGGCAAACACTCGGCCGGCAAGCTTGAGTTTTGGTCGTCGGGCCTGAAATCTTCGTTGATGTTCCCCGTGCAAGTGGTCGTGGCCGTAGGCCGGGTCGCTGAGGGTGACGATGCCGGTCCGCCTGACCGTGTCCCGACACAGATGGTCGACTATAAGCGACCTGCCGATGATGATGGTGAGTTTATGGCCTACGACCAGTCCGCGTGGGATGTACTCGGGCCGCAAATCAGCGCGGTATCCTCTCCCAGTATCTACAGTGTTCAGTACAATGAGCAAGGCGCCTTTTCTGTAGAAACCCCTGGAGGCAACGATGCCTTTGCTTGGGGCTCGTCTCGTCTCGTTGGTGAGCATGCGGTGCGCGTCCTAGAGGTCGATCCGGATGGCCATGCCGTGCAGATGGGCTACAAGATTCCGCGGGCGGACGATTTCGAAACGGGTTGGGGATCTCTGTTTTCGTCTGGTGTCGTGGTAGACTCGGTCCCGGTCAACGAGCGCAAAGTATCGATGGCTCTGCAATCCGGAAAAATCCAGTTCGGTCGTCCCGCAGTATCTTTTGTCGTGATGGTTGACATCGAGGGCATCACCGATCTCTCGCAATACGGTGTGATCACTTCGATGCTTTTGGGCCAACAAGAAATCTTACTCCGGGATCGAGTCGGCGAGTTGAGCAGCGAAGGTCTATTTGGAGGGTTGGCGCACCGCACTTCATGGTGGATTTATCAGACGGACCTTCGGGCCGCCGTACCTGTGGCTCGGCTGGTCAAGAAAGTGGATGTCCCGGGTGAAGATCGGCAGGCATGGCGCATTGTGGCCACCACCGGGCGCCTCACCGGGGAATCTATCAGTGGATACGACCTGTTCGAAGAGACTCCTTTGTACATTGGTCACAAAGGAGAATGGTACTTTCACCGTCCGTTCCCGTCTGATTCCATACCCGGAACGCGGCGTTTTGAGTTGTTTGACCCGGCGGAGCCTCTCAATACGCTGCGCGCGCAAGGCTTCGAAATGGGTGACTACATCATCCGCCTTGCACCAGAATCCGGGCTCTTCTAGGCTTGGAGCACATCTCACAACCTCCCGCGACCTCTGGGCGGCGTTTTTGCCGTCCGCTTGCCGGATAGGCTCCGCCTGTCGTCGGTTGCATATAGAGGATATGCGCGCTCGCCCATTTCGCTATTCTCACGAAGCGACTATCTCTATTCTGTTGGTTCGATAACGGAGATGACGAAATCGGACTCCCAGATCGCGCAACGTGGGAACAGTTCGTCGCTGGTGGGCACGGGCGTATAGTCGTCAAAGACCAATTCTTGCTCCGTTTCTGGCGTGATCGTGGGCACGCCCACGAAGAACCTGATCTCCCCATTTTCTCGGCGAAGCTCAAACTCAGCGGTCGTGGAGGTGTTGGTCAAATACATTCTCTTTGAACGTACCTGACGATCACCTGCTGGCGGTTGCCATTTATCAAAGGCTGTGACCGCAAAGCGGCGGTCTCCAAAGTTTCTTGCCCAAATCACACTTTTTTGGTCGGACCAAGCAAACCCAGCGTCCGCGTGATCTGCGAGCCCGCACGCGACATGGAGTCGAGGTGCGCCGCCTTCTGAGGTTGTCGAGCTGAGGGTCGCTCGGACACGAAAGCTTTCACCGTCGAGGACGGATTGCTCGGAGACCGCGCCTCCCCATTTTCCGGGCTCAGCGCGAAAGATTCCACCGTCTTGTATGTCAACGTCTTGTGTCGTGTCCCAAAAGGCTACGGGCTCTGATATGCTGTCTTCTTTGCCGATCAACGCGAAATCACCGACCTCTTGTACCTCATCGATGATGGTTCTCATGGGGGTAAGGTCTGACCATTGGGCTTCAACAATGGAGCCCTCAAAGGCAAACTCCGAGCTGGCAACGTAGTAGTAGATGCGATCTGCGGCCACGTCGACGTCAAATTTCGTAAACGGGACATTGGAGTGGATGACTTTCGCGGTGCCAAGCACGGGGTCGATGGCGCGCATGTGAAACTCAGGGGGGCCGACCTCAAAGCCATCTTCATCGCGCTGCTCTACGCCTTCAACCACGAGCAGTGTATCCATGGAAGCATTGTACTTCATGCTGAGCAGTACATTCGGTGGGGCCGCTTGGTATAACGGTTTGGCTTCGAGTGTGGCCGCGTCCATGTCTACAGAGACGATCATGTGGTGACCGCTGTTGTTTGCGCCAAACTCTCGTACGTTGAAAAGCACATGGACATTGTTCCGTTTGTGATCGACGGCCAGGTCCAAGATCGTCGAACCATGGTCGCCATCGACAAGGTCCGGAGGGACAAACGCTAAGTCCGGCGTTTGTGCGCCATCGGAGAGTCGAACACTCCTCAGACGACGTATGGGGGGGAACGTTTCAAAGTCTGAGTCGACCCAAAACAGTGTTTTTGTGACGGGGTTGAGCACCGGCCCACGGTCGAGGATGAGGTCTATATCAACGCCCGCCAACGCAGAACTGGTAGGCTGAACTCGCCCGAAGTCAGCAAGGGTGAAAGCTTCCAACCCCTCCAAGGCCAAATTCGCATACACCACGTCTAGTTCAGGGTCCACCGCGAACCCCGTGAGGTCAAAAATGCCCGCCGTCTGGTAGTCTGTGCCGTCGATGTTTATCCGAAACAGGTCGTAGTTCCCGTCGCGACCACTGTTGTTCCAGTACAGCGTTTTTTTCTCTGGCAGCTGGGTGTCGGATGCGGAGCTTTTGTCGATGGAAGCATCTTCTACGCCGCAGCTCGCCAAGCTTACAGCGGCGCAAATCCAAGCGACGATCGGTAGACTTTGATACCGTCGTCTGAACACTTGCGAGCGCTGCGTGGTTTGTGAATGAAACATTTACATCTCCTTGTTTTGAACCGAGGCTTGTGCCAAGCACAACATGGTGTCGGGTTCGCGGCGCATTTGACCGAATAGGGTCTATTCAGCGCCATTGGTCACGGTTTGATAGAAACGCAGGAAACAAGCCAACGTGGCACGGCGAAAAATGACTCGCGAAATCGACCCATTCAAGCAAAGAGTTGTTGCGGCTTAGAGACAAGGTGTATCGTCACTGGAGCGCGCGTTGGCGTATGACGTGCAATCCTGGGCGCGAACTTTTCTTCGGCCGCTATCCCAGGTGTCGTGTTTTACACTATTTTTTGACCGGGTGGCCGTCCCCCATTCGCGAACGGTTCGGCAAAGTGCTAGGCTTCTTTGATGTACTTGCGTTATCGGTGGATGTGGGTAGTTCTCGTCTCGAGTCTCATAGCGTGTAACGGTGGGGGTGGGTGGGGCCAAGTCTCTGCGGCTTCTGAGCTGATGTTTGTGACGGATGTTTGGGCTTTTTCTGAAACGGATGTTTGGTTTGTCGGCAATGGTTCGGCCGCCCATCGTTATGACGGCAAGAATTGGTCGACACTGGCTACACCTTCGACTCAGGGCTTGGGGTGCATTTTCAATACCACCCGTGAATCGTGCAAGTGGCAGAGGGCCTCGAATCGTTTATCGGATTTCATAGTAGAATATTGATATTATCAGCATAGGTTCCTTCGGTGCGAAGAAGCGAGATAAAGCACATCAAGTATGCACTTCGAGTGATGCTCATTGTTGTCCCCGGCTGGTGCGTCCTTGGTGCCCTGGGCATCGTTTTTTCGATTGCATTCCTTCCGATCCAAGTGATCGCGTGGCTGTCTTCGAATACAACCTTTTCTGAAACCCCGCCTTTTTCGAGAATGATTCACATCCTGAAACAGTACGAGTCTTGGTCAGATAGCTTTGTTGGCAATCCTTGGATTCAGTAGCAACATTAATTTCGGAGTTTAGGCAATGGAATGCCTCGCCTGAGTAGCTCTTGTGCCAGTTCTTCCGCAACAACATCACAGACGAGTCGAATTCGGCGACTGGTATGAAGTTCTCGGTGGGTCAAGAACGTCCGCTTTTGGCAATTGGACATTGATTGCTTTGATCAGTATTTCTTGTGAGTCGAAAGAAGCAGGTGAACGATCCGCCGCGTCCTCCGGGTTCGCTTGGAGCAAGCTGTCCGCTCTCCGACGCTGAGTGAACGGCGGGCACTTTCCTTTTCACGCAAGCCTACCCACTACGTTATGGTTTGGTTTGCCAGCCGTCGAGCCAGTGATTGAAGCACGCACGGCCGGCCATTTCGAGGGTCTCGCGATGGCGGCAGGCATCGGCTCTCAACTTTGCGGGGTCGAGACCGGCCTGGCCGATTTCGACCGCGTGCCCAATGAGCCATCGTTCGAAATGCCCAAAGTCGACTTCGAGGTGAAACTGGAGGGCCAGTTGCTTTTTGCCTTGCGTGAAGGCTTGGTTGGGGCATGGCGCTGTTCTTGCGAGGCACTCCGCGCCCTCGGGGAGTCCGGCGACATCTCCGTGCCAGTGTAAGACGGCGCGATCTTGGGATGTCTCGATGGGCGCCAACACGGAGCTTTTGTTGGTCTTGGGGGTGCAAAGCTCTAAGGGCAGAAATCCGATCTCTTTTTTTGGGCCGGGTTTGACTTCGGCACCGAGCGCCCGGGCCATCAACTGGGCGCCAAGGCAGATCCCAAGGGTGGGCAAATCTTGGGCCAAGCGTCGCTCGATCAAAGAGAGTTCCTGCTTCAAAAAGGGATAGCGGTGTTCTTCGTAGACGCCGATCGGTCCGCCGAGGACCACCAACAGGTCCGCACTCTTGGCGCCCTGGTCGTCGAGTCGGTCCACACCGGCCTGCCGCGCCTCAACATTGAAGCCCCGGTCTTGGAGAATGGGTCCAAGGAGTCCAAGATCTTCGAATGCCAAGTGCTGAATTACGAGTACGCGTTGGTGGCTGCCCATGCCAGGCTTGTAGGGCGCTCTGGGACGAGGGGTCAACGCCTGCCGGAACCACCAACAGCTTAGGGGGCTTGCCCCCACACCATGATCAAGCCCATTGCGGCGTAGTTTCTGGACACGCAAGACCCCATCCGAGAAAAGGAGCTTTGTGATGGATAAGTGCGAGGCGAGGGACTAGATGGGCGTGAAGAAGAAGGCTCGGTTGGCTGAGTGGGTTCGACTGGAAGAGGACAGCGCTCGCCAGAAGAATTGGAAGCGCTGGGGGCCCTATTTGGCCGAGCGACAATGGGGCACGGTCCGTGAAGACTATTCCAAGGATAGCGACTCGTGGCGCTCCTTTCCCCATGATCATGCGCGCAGCCGCGTGTACCGCTGGGGGGAGGATGGTCTTCTTGGCATCACCGACCGGCAGGCCCGTCTGTGTTTTGCGCCGGCCCTATGGAATGGAAAGGACCAAATTCTCAAAGAGCGTCTGTTCGGACTGTCTGGTCCTGAGGGCAACCACGGAGAGGATGTCAAAGAGCTCTACTACTATCTCGAATCCACGCCTACCCACACGTATATGAAGGCTCTCTATAAGTATCCCCAAGCCGCGTTTCCTTATGCGCAGTTGCTCGACGAGAACCGAAGGCGGGGCAAGAATGAGCGTGAGTATGAGCTCACCGACACCGGTGTTTTTGAAGACGATTGTTACTTCGATATCATCGTCGAATACGCGAAGGCAGCCCCCAACGACTTGCTGATTCGGCTGACCGCTGTCAATCGAGGACCGGAGCCGGCCGTGCTTCACCTTCTCCCCAGTTTTTGGTTTCGCAACACCTGGTCTCAGCGACGAGAAGGCGAGGCCTATGAGACGAAGCCGCGGTTTTCACGGATGGCATCCGCGTCGGTGCTGGCAGAGCAGGGGTCCTTGGGACGTTTTTTGGTGCACGGTGATCGGGCGTCGGATCAATCCATGCCAAGACTCCTCTTTACGGACAACGAGACAAATCTCGAGCGGCTCTTCAAAGTCAAAAACAAACACCCCTATGTCAAAGATGCCTTTCATCAGTTTGTAGTAGACGGCCGCATCGATGCCGTTCATCCCGGGCAAGTGGGTACAAAGGTTGCGTTTGCGTACCAGTCCGAGGTCGCACCGCGTGGCGGCACCTTTTCGGTTCGGCTACGCTTCTTCGAGGACAGCGAACGTGCTCATGAAGCCGTTTTTGACGATTTCGACAACATCTTTGATACGCGTATCGAAGAGTGTGACCGTTTTTATGGGTCGGTTCTTCCTGAAGGCCTCCCGCGCGAACAAGAAGC
>CBDCWQ010000015.1:0-19648 GCA_965223435.1 Myxococcota bacterium | reverse complement strand
GGCCGTCTCCTAAGAGATGCGCCCCGCGGGCACCATTTTTGAGACGGAACCCAACGACTGTTCCGTGGGATCAAACGGGTCGGGTCGACAACACCGGGGAAGGCCGTCCTGGGCCCTTGAGCCCGAGGCAGGCGTCCACCGCCTGGAGGGCCGAAATATACTCGCCTTCAATCCCCAATCCGGGGACCACCGCGGGGCCGGCGACAAACACGTTCTTGACCGGTGTTCGATTGGGAACTCCGGTCAACCCCAGCACCGAGTCAACCTGCAAAGCGAAGATCGGGTGGGCGCGCGCCTGAGAAAGGGCGCGAATCCGCTTTTTTCGCCCCTCCTCCAGGAACGGGATCAAGCGCTCCATGCGGGCGGTGATAGAACGCTCCACCGCATCTTTTTCTTTGGGGCCCGCACCTCCGTTCCCTACCGGTGAATACGCCGAAAGCTCCACCCGCCCGTCGGTGGCGGCGTCACGCATGGTGAGCCAGACCGGCGCGTCCGGGGCCATCCGCGATGGATCCGCGGCCTTTGGTTCGCGGCGGCCGTTGAGCAGCAACACATGGGGTCCCATCCCCGCGGGGATCACGCTTCGGTCGACTTCAATGCACAAGCCGTAAAGGTGTCCGAAAAGCTGACTCTTGCTCCGAGCCGTTTGCAAGCGCCTTCCGCGCCCCTTTGCCGGGGCGCCCTCCAGGCCGGACAAGGTTGAGGAAGCATCGACCAGCGCATTGGCGGTCACCGGATCTCGATGGCCCGAGAGTTGGACCGACACCGCCTTGCCGCGCGCTTGCATGGTCTCGATTTGACCATTTCGAACCTCGAAACCTCGTCGACGCGCGAAATCGAGGAACAGCGGGCGAAGGCCCCCTTCCACTCGGGAAAAACCGCGAAAGAAACGCCCAATGGCCCGGGCAAAACGGATCACCGTCGGCTGCTCTTGGGCATGGCCATCGAGGTAGGTCAAAAACGGCAGCACCTCCAAGAGCATGGCCTCGACGGACGGCGACAGTCCCTCAAGCAGCGTACTGTCGTCCAACGGCGAACCCATGGCATCCTCGGTTCGGCGAAGGGCGTGCGTCAGACGTCGGCGCTCAAGAAAACTCCGCGGCGGAAGAACCCCGGCTTGGTCGATAAATGCGCCCGTTTGGTCTTCGCACGCGTCAAGCCGAGTCAAGAATGCACGAAACGACTCGCCTTCACCCGGAAACACGCGGTCGATCTCTTCTACGAGTTGATCGCGATTTTGGGAGATCTCCAGGCGCGCATGGGGGAACACCACTTGCAAACTGGGATCCAGCTGGCAAGATCGCACACGCAAATCTTCTTGCAGACCCAGCTCGGTGTGAACCAACCGCATGGCCCGCGAGGCGCCCTGAGAAAGCAACAGATCGGGGAACACACCCTCCGAATCGGTTGCATCGTCTTGATCGATGAGCAGGCCTCGAATTTGGCGTTTGGCAAGCAGAGCGGCCACGATGGAAGCGGACAATCCACCCCCGACCACAACTGCGTCAAAGTGCCTACTCATGTCGGAAACAAAGCCAGCCTGGGATTTGAAAGGGTAGCGCCCGGCCTGGTCTCAAACCCCTCAAGGTAGGGCTGACCTTGTTCGTTCTCTCGGAGGTGCCCCTCGGCCACGGCACGAACCACCGCGGGCAAGAGCAGATGCTCTTGCGTGAGAATGCGGCGCCGGAGCACGTCAAGACTGTCGTCGGGCAGCACGGGTACCGCAGTTTGCGCCAGGATGGGCCCGGTGTCGACGCCAGAATCAACCAAATGCACCGAACACCCCGTCAATCGGACCCCGGCCTTGAGCGCCTGAGCCTGCGCATCCATCCCGGGAAAGGCAGGGAGAAGAGAGGGGTGGATGTTCAGGATGCGATCCGGGAAAGCCCGAACAACATCGGTCCCCAGGATCCGCATAAAACCCGCCAGAACAACCCAATCGATCCCGGCTTCGCCAAGGACCTGAAGCAGGGCCTTCTCGAACGCCCCCCGGTTCGCAAAACGTTGATGTTCCAGCAATCGGGTGGGAATCTCAGCCTTGTGAGCCCGTGACAGGGCCCCGGCGCCCGCGACGTTGACCACCACCAGCGCAAGGTGGGCAGGCCCGAGATCGCTGTCGATGAGAGCCTGCAAGTTGCTCCCGGAGCCTGAGGCCAACACCGCTACCCGGGAACCCGTGCCCATCACATCGCCTTTAGCCAAAAAGCCCCACCAGATCGACCCCGGCCTCGCCGCGGTGCCCACCGATCTCGCCAATGATCCACGCGGTTTCCCCGGAGGCACGGACCGCCTCCAACGCGCCTGGCGCGTTTTCGGGATCAACGACCGCGATGAAGCCAATGCCCATGTTGAAAGTTCGGAACATCTCGTCGGCGTCGACGTTCCCCAGGCGGGCAAGTTGTGCGAAAAGCGGCGGCGTCGACCACCGCTTGACGTCGACGGACGCCCGGCAACCCTCAGGAAGGACCCGCACCAAATTGCCCGGAATGCCCCCACCGGTGATGTGCGCCAGAGCCTTCGGCGCCGCTTGTCGCATGAGGGCCTGGACACTTTTGGTGTAGAGCGCGGTGGGCGTCAGGAGCGCCGCGCCCAAGGGCCCCGGCACGCCGTCCACGGCATCTTGGGGCGAAAGGCCGGCTTCCTCCCAAAACACCCGGTGCGCCAGTGAAAAACCATTGCTATGGAGTCCATGGCTGGCCAAGCCAATCACCAAGTCTCCCGGCGCGACCGAGCGCCCATCCACGATCGCATCGCGTTCGACAACCCCCACCGCAAACCCCGCCAAATCGTATTCGCCCGGGGGATAGAGTCCCGGCATTTCGGCCGTTTCGCCCCCTACGAGGGCGCATTGACCAAGGCGGCATCCCTCGGCAACGCCCCGGACGACCGCTTCGGCCTGCTCGACCTCGAGGCGTCCGGTAGCCAAGTAGTCCAAGAAGAACAAGGGACGAGCCCCGGTGGTCAGCACATCGTTGACGCACATGGCCACCAGGTCGATGCCGATGGTGTCGTGGCGGTCCACCATGCGCGCGAGCTTGAGTTTTGTGCCCACACCGTCGGTACCCGACACCAGCACCGGGTCCGAAAGGGGTGCGCCACCAAGCGACTTTTGGGCTTCACTCAGGGAAAACAGGGAAGCGAACCCACCGACCCCCTCAAGCACACCGGCCTGAGGCGTCTTGGCCGCATGGCGCTTGATCTTGCGAACCAACGCATCGGCCCGATCGATATCTACGCCTGCATCCCGGTAGGTCAGTCCCGTGTTCCGGCGAGAATCATCGACAGTCACGGCAACGCCTGCATCTTTTCGCTCTCGGACCCAACCCAGAGAATAAACCGCTGCTGCTCAACAAACTGCTCCAAGGCCACCTGCAGGACGTCCTGGGCACATCGCCCTGTCAGGCGCTCAGCCTCATCAAGGAGGGACTCGACCTCCTTGGGCAAGAGGAATCTTTTCCGACCCGGTGGGTATTCTGTTCGGTCGACTGGATCGCCCTCTAGGTTCCCGCTCAAGCAGGCTTTTTGCGCGCTCGCCAAGCATCCTCCCCTGACCCTCAGCACCCTCGAGAAAGCCGTGCCGAAGCCGAACAGGGCGGGTACTCGCCCGACCGTGGGCCTGTCAAGAAGGGTCTCGCGGCGAAGGTTGCGCGCTCATAAAGGGTAAACTATAGTTCGGTCGCCACGGCCAAGATCACGAGTTTGGTGATCCTATTCATCTTAGGCCGAAAAGACATGGTACCGTGGCGGGCGGTGTTCGCCATCGGCGAAGAGAGACTTCCCATAGATTTTGGGCGTTATCGGCTGGTTCGGCGTATCGCCACCGGCGGGATGGCAGAAATCTTCCTCGCCCATCCGCGGGCGGAGCCAAAATCCACGCTGGTGGTCAAACGAATCCTGCCCCACCTCGGGCGATCCGAAGAGTTCGTGTCCATGTTTTTGGACGAGGCCCGCATCGCCGCGGGCTTAAACCATCCCAATGTGGTCAAGATTCAAGACGTCGGGGAAGTTGACGGGGCCTACTACATCACCATGGAGTACTTCCATGGTGAGGATGTTCGGCGCATGTACAATCGAGCGTACAAGCTGCAACGTTCACTGCCTCTTTCCCATTCGATTCGCATTGTCGCTGAGGCGGCTCTCGGTCTCGGCCATGCCCACACGATGAAGGATTCTCAGGGACGCCCCATGGGCGTTGTCCATCGGGACGTATCTCCACAAAACATTGTGGTGACCTACGATGGGGATGTCAAAGTCGTCGATTTCGGAATCGCCAAAGCGGAAGGCAAGCTCAACAAGACCCAAGCAGGTGAGCTCAAAGGAAAATACAGCTACATGTCGCCGGAGCAGGCCCTGGGTCTGGACCTCGATCACCGATCCGACATCTTTGCCTTAGGGGTGGTCCTTTACGAGACGACCACCGGCACGCGGCTCTTCAAACAAAAGAACGAGCTCGCGACGCTCCAGGCCATCATCAAGGGACGGTACAAGCCCCCAAGCCAGGTGCTCGAAGGTTACCCGGAGGGACTAGAGAAAATCGTCGAACGCGCCATCGCGCGAGAACCCGACGACCGCTACCAGACCGCAGAAGCCATGAGCAAAGATCTGTTCGGGTTCCTCGATCGGGTCAATCTGTACGTAGAGGCCAAAGACATTGCGGCCTTCATGCGCAGCCTTTTCGGCGAAACCCTGGGCCAAGAACGCACCACTGGGCGATACCTTGCCGCCACCGGCGAATCGGTGCCGCCCAAAAGAACGTCGGTCCAAAGGCTGCATTCTCAGCCTCCATCCACCCCCATTTCTGGAGACCTGCCAGGGTTTGCCGAAAAACACGGGTCAGGAAACATTCCGCCCGCCGAAACCGAACCGGACGCGCCCCAGGAGGCCGCAGAAATGGAGCGCGAGCCAGGCTCTCTTGAAAAAAACGACCCGCGGACTTTCGACATCGCAGCCGCGGCCACAACCGTCTTAAGCGACAGGAGTCTCGCCCCATCGCCAGAACCTGGCAGTCGCCCCCGCTCAGAAGCCGCCACCCGGCTGGTCGCGATTCCCACCGCGCAGAACACGGAACGATGGGGCGGGTCGGTCGGAGCCCCCCTCACCAAAACCGAAAACGACCCGCCGGTGGAGGCCACCTCACACGTGCCCGAAGGCTTAGAAGCCGGAACCGTTCCCCTGATTCAGGCCGCCCAAACCAGACTGAACGAAGCGCAACAAGCGACCGAGCAAGTGCGCGCGCGCCCGGCGGGGGCGTGGCCCGCAGCAGAAATGACGGGCCGACACGGCGGCCACCTCGGATGGCGCGTTGCGACCGCCGTCGGTGCAACCCTGCTCGCCATCTTGGTAGGCACCGCGGCGACCCGCGTCGTGCAGAGCCTCACCGCGCGCGAGCACGGCAACGGCCTCCCCGATGCCATGCAAGCCGAAGTGACCATTGTGACCGAGCCGGGTGCGTCCATTTTTTCGGGACACCGCCGGCTCGGAGCCGCCGGCCCCGAGGGGCACGCGGGTCCGTTTAGACTTCCGGCGGGGCGGCCGTTGATTCGGGTGGTTCACTCCGGTCTCGGCTTCGAGCGGGAGCGAACGATCACCGTCGAAGGCAACAAGGTCTACGAGTTTGAAGTCAAAGCCCGAACCGGATGGGTGCGGGTTCTCGCCATCGATGGCACCCGGGTCAGTATCAACGGAACCGACTACGGCCCGACGCCCGTGGAGCGGATCAGCCTTCACGAAGGTGTTCATCATGTGACCCTCGAAAACCGGAGCCGCGGGCTCCGATACCAAGCTACGGTTCGCATCCAGCCGGGTCTTGAGACCCCGGTTCAATGGGAACTGGCCGGCGAAACCGAGCCCATTTCCGCTCGGGACGCCACCGAACCACCAGGGCCCTAGCGCCCAAAGCACCTTTTGAGGAATCCGGGAATCGGCGTGACCAGTCTTTTGGCCCTTATCAGCCTGCAGCTATCGTGGGCGGCCCCCGCCCTCGACCTGGCCCCCGAAAAGCTCTTTACCCAACAGGGCCTCGAGATCCGCCTCGACGATCGGGTGTTCTGCCTGTTTTTTGCCCTCAACATGCTCGGCTACAGCCGAGAAACGCGAATGGGCGCTCCCCCGATCTCGGCCCCCCAGTTTCACCCCGTGCGTACGAAGCTCAGGGCCAAACGAATGGCTCTGACCGAACGCCCCGTGTTCAAGCGCCTCCGCACGCTGTTTGAAGCCAACGCCCTGTCCACCGGCGTGTACCTTCGGGGGCTCTGGGAACCCCCCGGGGTCCCCCGGCAACACATCCAAGCAACGCAGGCGGCCAACACGATGCTCGCGTCGTTGGCCAAAGAGCCCCTTTACGTCGAGACCCACCGCGCCCTGTCTGAAGATCGCCGGCTCCAAGCGAAAGCGCTCTGGCGGGCCCTCGAGCGCGATCTTGCGGCTCTTCAGCAAATCCTCAAAAAGCCCGTCCTTCCCCAACCCGCAAAATTCGCGGTGGTGCCCAACCCGCTAGACGCCTTCGGGGCTTTTTTTCGTCTTGAGCATCCCGGGCAGCAGGTGCTGGTCGTGGGACCCGCGCTGGCTGACGGCCGGAGACGCATTTTGAAAGTCATCGCACAATCCGCCGTGCGACAGGCGGTTCGCAACAGTTGGCAGGCGGTCCCCGAACTTGAGCAGGCCTGGGGCGTCGCCCAAAAACGCCCCGCCATTCGGCGAAACTTCAAAAGCGGCCTCCGTTTTTTGGAGGAAAGCCTGGCGCAAACGTTGGCGCTGGCGACGCTTCAAGCCCGTGGCGCCAAAAGACTACACCGGGCCGGACCCCAAACGGCGACCGAACCCAGCCTATGGGTGCCTGCGTTGCTCCAAGCCCTGAGCCGGCGCGACAAAAGCCAGCCGCTCGACCGTCAGCTCAGCAGGCTGTTACGGCAGGCCTTTTGAGGACGCCACAAAGCTTGACCCCCAAGATCATTCGCGACATGCGAAAACCCATGGCAGGGCAGGGCGATGGTCCACCAAAAGCTGAGGCAGTCGCAAAACTCCTCCGGCAACGCTACCCGATTGGGACCCAAGAAAGTCTTCTCGCTCGGGCCCTCAAAGACCCTCCCGGCTGGACCCTCCTGCTCAAAGGCCCCGAGCACCACTACGAAATCACCATTCGATACCTCAGGAGCGAAAACGGCGGCGAGCCGTGGGGGCTTGTTTCAGACGCCCTTGACGCCCTGTTTGGGAGCCTCATCGAATCGGGGCGCAACTATCGCGGTCTTCCAACCGGTGAGGAAATCCGATTCAAAGAAGCCCTGTTTTCCGTTTCCGTCGCTCATCGAATGCCATCCCTCGAGGCCGAAGCGGACCGCCTTTTGGGCGAAAACCACCACGAGCCCTAAACGGGGCTCCCGAGAGGGCCGTCGGCTCCTTCTTGCAGAATAGGGGCAGTATCAGTAGCGTTCCTATCATGAAGCCGAACAGAGGTACGACTCCAGGACTGCCGACCGTGTCGCTGGTCGACGGCGCCTCCCGTAAAAGGGCCGCGCCCTCGGGACACGCACGGCTATTCGTCGTACACCCGCCTCAGTTTGCCCGAATCATCCCTCTGACCGAGGCCCCGTTGCTGCTGGGAAGAGAACCGCCATCGCCCTCAGCCATCGCCTTTCCCCAATCGTCGGTGTCACGGACCCATTTGTCCATCGCCTGGGACCAAGCCCAAAAGCAGCATCGCCTCAAAGATGAACGGAGCCGAAACGGAACGTGGCTCGACGCCGCCACCGTCCAAAACACGTGGACGCCCCTCGCAGACAATGCGGTGATCCGGATGGCCGACATCTTGATGATCTACGAAAGAGCGGACACCGGTTCCCTTCGACCCGCACCAGCGAGTACCGCAATCCCCGGAGAGTCCATCGCGGCCGGGGTTCTCCGGGCGCAGATTGCGAGGTTTAGCGCCGATCCGTCGCCGGCGTTGCTCATCGGAGACACCGGGACGGGCAAGGAGCTCCTCGCCCGTGAGGTCCACAACCAAAGCAGCCGTTCGGGCCCTTTTCTCGCGGTCAACTGTGCGGCGCTGAGTCCTCAACTCATTGAGAGCCAACTCTTCGGCCACCGAAAGGGCGCCTTTACCGGCGCCCAAGACGACCAGCCTGGTCTTTTTCGAGCGGCCGAAGGCGGCAGCTTGTTCCTCGATGAAATCGGAGACCTGGCCCCGGAACATCAAGCCAAGCTGTTGCGCGCGATCCAGGAGCGCGAGGTGACGCCGGTGGGCGGTTCCCGACCTTACACTGTGGACACGCGAATCATCGCGGCCACAAACCGAGATCTGGCCACAATGGTCGAAGAGGGCGCTTTTCGGCGCGATCTGTACGCCCGATTGTGCCGTCTTTTGATTTCGGTTCCACCGCTAAAAAAACGGCGGGCGGACATTCTGGGGTGGGTCCACCACCTCTACGAAACATGGAAAAAAGAGCGTGGCCTTGTGGCCCCCAAGCCTCTGGCGCTCGCCCCCAAGGCTTGCGAAGCGGTGTTGACGCAGGCGTGGCCGGAGAACCTTCGAGGCCTGGAGCGCCTGGTGCATCACCTGGCGTTTCTCCCCCCACCCTGAAGAGGCGGTCGAATGCGAGGATCTCCCGGAATGGCTTTGGTCCCAAGGCAGAGACCTCGCTCGCATTGCGAAAGCCGGCGACGGCAAATCTACACCCGATCGCGACGAACTGATCAGCGCCCTCGACGCCGTCGATTGGAACGTCGCCCAAGTGGCGCGGCACTTCGATCGCCACCGCAAGCAGATTTATCGTTGGATGAACCAATTCGGAATCCGGCGCGAGGAATGTTGAGCTCGGCGGCACGGCCGTGACCGAAGACCGGGCCCCGTAATGCCGAAATGGGCGGTGACTGAACCTACGCCGATCAACAAGCTCACGCGTGGCGTGTCGAAATGAGCCGAGGGTCTAGAAGCGCTCGTAATCCACATCAAACAACCCTTGCGGTGGACCTTCCTTGGGCAGGGAGCGCCTCCTAACCTTGGGCCGCACCTTCTTCGGCGGCGCGGTCTTTGTGACAGACGCGGGCGTTTCAGAAGGCCCCTTCCGCGTTTTTTGCAGCAGGGCGCCGTCTGACGGGGGGGAGGTTTTCTGCAGCCGGTGAGCCACCTGCGGGGTGCTCAGTTGCAAGCGGTCCTTCGGAACCTGGCGGTGGGCGTTCAGCGTGAAGCACAGACGAGGCCGGCGGTGAAGAACGCTCTTGGGGTGAGACCGCCAGCCCCCCCCTGGACGACGCCCCTGAATTCAATACGCGCGGCCTGTCCGCCCATTCCGAATCCTGGGGGGCCAAGGGTGGTATGATGACGGGGCGCCCAAACCGAACATCCAGGAAGCGCCACGTCCAAAGGAGAGCGCCTAAGCCCAAAAGACCCAGCACCCATCGTGGGCTCCACCAGCGTCGTTGCACCCCCGCAGTGCGCCCTCGGACCACCGACCCTTCGCCGAGTCCTTCAGCCAAAGCCGGTGTGAGGGGTTCATCGCTTGGAACCTCGCGGTTCACCGGGGAACGCGTGGGCTGGTCACCGGACGCAAATCCCATGTTCGCCCCCTCACCAGCCAGGGCCATTGCGAATTCCTCCGCAGTCGCGTAGCGACCGGCGGGGTCTTCGGACAAACAGCGGTCGACAGCCCATGCCACGTGGCTGGATACACCGGGGGCAGCCACGCGAAGCGGCACTGGGATGGCAGGCCCAAGCCCTGACCGGGTTTCGGAGTCGGACTCCAAGGTCGATGGGAGTCGTCCCGCCAGCAGGCGGTAAAGGACCACAGCGACCGAATAGAGGTCGGCCCTTCGGTCCACGTCACGCGCCGAGAGGAATTGCTCTGGAGCCGCGTAACCAGGGGTCCCCATTCCAATATCGGTTTGGGTCAGCGGATTCTCCTGGGCGCTCGAAAGCTTCCCGATTCCAAAGTCAAGCAGCTTCACCCAAAGCCCGTCGGGCGCGGTCGGCGGAGGGGTCTGAAGCAGCATCACGTTGCTGGGTTTGACGTCACGGTGCACGATATCTTGCGCGTGCGCCGCATTCAGCGCGCTCAAAATCTGCAGCACAATGGCCACCGCCCGCGCCTCGGTGAAGCGGCCAACCTGTTCGAGCTCGCTTCGCAGATCGACCCCCTCCACAAGCTCCATCACCAAAAAAGGCACGCCCGTTGGGGTAAGACCAGCGTCGAGCACCGAGGCGATATGGGGGCTCCCGATCGCAGAAGCCATGCGAGCCTCGCGAAAAAGGCGTTCGGCGATGCCAAACTGGTCCATCATTTCGGGGCGCAGCAGTTTAAATGCCACCTTCCGCCCCGTCATCGTGTGTTCGGCGCGGTACACCGCACCAAAGCCTCCGCCGCCCAGCCAGTGTTCGATTCGATAGCGATCGATAACTTTCCCGCAGGGCCCCATCTCGGTGCTCGGCCGTCGCGTCACGGGACAGATCGTTTCCGCGCGCGGGTGAGAGCTTGCACAATGGCTACAAACCCACATGTCTGTCGAACCCCAGAGGGACTCGGTTATAGACTGTGGTTACGTGACAGTCACGGGTCGGGGCCAGAACGATCCCAGGGCAAACCCCAGACCCAGAGCAGCAGTCCTTCCAGAACAGGACGCGATGGACGGTCTCACAAAGCAGAGCCTCAAGCGGTTCCGCCCGGAGATCGTGATGACCAAGACGATAAACCGGAACTGGCATGAACATTGCTGCTACGGCATCCAGAGAACGGCGCGACCACGGTTTGACCCGGAGGCACCTGAGTGGGATCGGAATATGATGGGGCAGAGAAGACAAAAGCTGAGACTTGCCGTCTGTATCGGCGTGATGGGACTGGGGCCGCTGATCGCCCGCAAGGCGCTGGCCGACCAACCAAGGATTCGGAGCCAACTCCCGCGCTCCAAGAAAGCAAAACAAGCGGAAGCAGAACGGCACAAAAGAGACGCTTTTCGAGCCATCAGGTCGGGCAACCTGCAGCTCGGCATCGAGGCTTTCGAACGCGCCTATCGTGCTTTCCCGCATCCTACGTTTTTGCTCAATATCGCCCTGGTCTACGGGCAACGGATGGGACGCTGCCAGGAGGCCCTAAGCACCTATGACCGGTTCTTCGCGGTCTGTCAGCACTGTGAAATGAGCGCCGCCGCCAAAGATACCTTCGACGCACTCCGCCAACAGTGTGTCGCCGAGGTCAACGTGGAGTCCGTGCCTACGGGGGCAACGGTGTTTCTCAACGAGGACGAACTGGGCAAGACGCCCTCATCGACAGAGCAGTGGGCGGGTTCCTACATGCTCCGAGTCACCCTGCCGGGCCACGAAAGTGCCAGCCGTCACTTCGACATCGAACCCCAAAAGCCGATTCATCTCAGAATTGAGCTGGTCCCCAAACCCCTGGCTGCACCCATGCTCAAAGCCAAGCCGGCCCAAGCTTCGGCCCGAGAACAATCGTCGGCCCACGTCCACATCGACCGCGATCGCCCGGCCACCTGGCCTTTTTGGACCGCGGTCGGGGTGTCTGCCACTTCTTTGGCTGTAGGCATTGCGTTTTCGGTTTCAGCCAACATCCGAACCGACGAAGCGAACCGTACCACCCATCCGACCCTTCGCGTTCAACGCCAAGAGGGCGCGCGCCGACAAGCGACGCGAGCCAACGTTGCGTACGCCCTATCCGGCGCAGGGGCATTGACGGCGCTCGTGTTGTGGATTCTGCCAACCTTGACCGACTACGAACGACCTTTGTACTGGGCCGGGGACCGCGGTCCCCACGCGGCCTTCGCGTTTTAGGCTTGGAGCGCCATCCCATGGATTCATCGAAGCTAAGGCCTCGGACCTCGACCGCCTTCGCAGGCTTTTTTTTCGCCCGCCCCTCATTTTTTTTCGCCGGGCTTCCCCTTTGGTTCTTGGCGTGCACGCCCACTTTTGAGGACCAGCCCGCGCTGGCCATTCCGCTGCTCGAACCGGACATTCAAGGATGCCTGGCCGACCTCGAGGGGCTTTCGGTCGCCGAACCTTCACTCTGTCTGGCCGTCGAGGATGCGGTTTGCCCGTTGGTCGGCACGTGGCCGGCGACTTGTCTTGGCGGTTCGTGTAGTCCCACCGAATGGAACAGCCATCCTGAATGCCCCAGCGAAACAGGCATTCAAGGCGTTCGTTTTGTCCATCCCGAATCCGTCCCCAACACCCTAAGCGCCCGTCTCTTTGTCACCGAAGGCGACGACTGCCTGCCGCTGACCGAAGAGGAAGCCTCGTGCTTTCAGGCTGACCAAGGCGAGACCGCCGAGCACCAAGGATGCCTCATGGAAATACGGTTCAAGTACGACCTCACCTCGGCCGGGGAGCTCAAACCATCCGCAGTGCGAAACACAATCCTCAAACTCCCAGACCTACTCACCGCCCAAACCATGCTATCGGTGGCCGACCCCAACGCGTTTTGTCCCACAATCTCCAACCACCAGTACGAGAGTCCACTGGGTAGCCCTGAGCCCAAGCCCCCTCCAGAAAACACCGAACCCGTGCCCCAACAAGATCCCTTGCTCTGTGAGACCGACCGCCCAATGTGCGCTTGGGAAAGCTTGTGCGAGACCAGCACCACCGCCACCAGCACCACCGGCGCCGACGGACCATGCATCCGCCACACCCTCACACCTTCCTTCGTGTTCAGCCATCCGGACCTTCGAGATGTGGCGTCATTTGGCGAAGCGATGGCCTATGACGGGACCCACTTGGTGGTGGGCGCGCCCCAGGGCAATCAGGCCGTCGTCTTCGCTCGAGACGCGCATGGCTGGGATGAGGGAACCCTTTTGCAAGGCGATGCGGAGTCCGAAAGATTCGGCTTCAGTGTAGACATCCTGAACGAACGCATCATTGTGGGGAGTCCAGGGTCCAACACGGCCTACGTCTACCGCAAGGAGAACAACGTCTGGACGGAAGAAACAACGCTTTCAGGACCGGACGAACCCTCATTGAATGGCAACGCCCTGTTTGGGTTTTCGGTTGCCCTTCATGCCACCGGAGCCCTTGTGGGCGCGCCTCACGTGTCCTCGAGGCTCTTCGGATCCGCTGGTGTGGTCCTCCCGTTTACGCGAACTTCGACATCCTGGTCGATTCAAACTGCGCTGATCCCAGACCAGCCGGAACGCACAAAACTTTTTGGCAAGTCCTTGGATGCCTCGGACCAAACCCTCGTCGTAGGGGCAAGCGGGGAGAACGTGTCTGGAGCTTCTGGCGCCGGCGCTTTATATGTTTTTGAATACGATGGTGCGCGCTGGAAACAACACAAACGGTTTGTGGCTTCGGACCCCATCGGCCTCGGCGCACTCGGTGAACGGGTCCAAATCGCCCAAGATACGATCATCGCCTCGTCTCCCAAACCCTTCCATTCGAGCAGGCTCGGTGAGATCTATTTGTTTTCGAAAAGCGCCGAAGGCACAACGGAGCGGACCAAAGTAGAAAGTCCCACCGACGAACGCAGCTTCAGTCAACGGTTTTTCTTTTCCCAGGGGACGCTTCTCGCAAGTGACATCAGCAACCTCTATGTTTTCGCCCAAGATGAAAAGGGATGGGCAGAAGTCTTAAAGCTAGGAAGCCCAAACGAAGAAGATGTCTCCATCAAGCCCCTCAGTATCGTCATGGTAGGGGACCAGATTGTGAGCGCGGGGTGCGCCACCGCGTCTCGATCTTGCGCCACCGATATCCACACGTGGTCTCTTTCGAGGCGGGTAGAGTAGTCGTAGAAGCCGACAAGCTGACCAACTTATTCGCGCCGAAACTCGATCCCTCGAAGGCCCACGGGGATGCTCAAGAGCCAAGGATCGGTACCGGTTTCGTGACCGATATAGGGCATCGCATTGGAAAACCCATGCGGCTTCCCGTCCGCACGGGAGAACCGAACGATTTCAACAGTCTTGGGTCCGGAGATTAACGGAACGTAAAAGGCGCTCGGGTCGGGGTCTTGGACCGCTTCTTTGATCACCGCGTCAATGGGGTTGAAGCCCTGCTCGGTGCTCCGGCGAGCCAAGATGGGTTGGTTTGCGTCGTCGAACGCTTTTTCCGCTCTTCTGAGAAAGTCGAAATAAGAGACAAGGTCGATTTGACGTCCCTCCACATCCGCATAGGTGAAGGGTCCCCCCTCTTTAAACACTTTTTTGGGTACGATACCCGTCACCCGCCATTGCTTTGAGTTCACATAAATTCGGATGGCCGTGGCTTGAAATCCGACGCCGCCATTTTTTTGAATGACCGTTTCCGGAATGAAACGAAGATGAACGGCGTCTCCGAAAAGCGCGGGACCGAGTGTTCCCACGGCGTAAGTAAAAGCGCGATCGGGATCCCGCTTTACCTCATACCGAAGGTCCAGCGTTTTTTGCTTTGAGAACGCCTGATCCAACACTTCAACGCCCTGTCCAACGACGCTGTCGAATTGCTCCTGGATAGCCTCAACGATCGCGATGGCGTTCTTGTTGGAGATCGATACGGCACAGGTGCTACAGTTTGGTGCAAGCTGTGAACCGAACCAGCCAGAGGACCCGTGAACATCACTGAGGCGAAAAAATGGGCTCGGCTGGTCTAGTGCGTACCGTAACTGAAAGACGGCACCGGTTGCACCATTGAAGGTGTCAGACTCGACGGTCTCGATCCAAACCGGGCCGGGGATTTTCGAGCGCTGCTCCATCCCCTTGGGCCCGTACGTGGGCCGAACGGATGGCCCAAACACTTCCTCGGCCCAATGGACCAACCCGTATTGCTTGCCGTGGCCAAACAGCAGCGCCCACTGCCACGGCCCGTAGGCTTCCGAAGGGTAGGCCTCCTTGTTGGTGTCGTATGTCTTGCGCAACTTGTCGCCTATCTCGTGAAAATTTGATCGACCAGTGTACCAGACAGCACTCGGTGCGTGAACGCCAAATACGGTTGGGGCATCGGCGGTGTCAGCCAGGTCATGTGCACCGGCGAGGCGTGACTTGATATCCTCGACGGAAACACCGCGTCTTTTGAGGGTTGCCTCTTCATTCGGAAGGACAAGCTTTTCGAACTGCTGTTCCGGTGGTGTAGAAAGGCCGATCGCTTCTTTGATGTTCTTGATCCATTGGCCGTAGTAGAAGGCGCCGGTTCTCTTCACCACTTCTTCGAGGCTGTAGCGCGCGGGGTAGCTGTACCCATCGCCTGTCAGAGGCCCTGGAGGGCCACCCATGACGAATGATGCGGACACCGTAACCGGCACAAACGGCTTCTTGGGTGCCACGGGTTCGTCTTCGGGTGGCTCTTTTTCGTCGCCCACGGGAGGACTCGCCGTGTAGCTTCGCACGCCCAGGCCCTCGCCCAACCGGTAGAAGACCGGATCCCGAACGACACGCTCGGCCTGCTCCCAGGTCAACTCGCTCCGAATGCTGAGTTCGACCCAAAAGAGGAACATCTCCCGGACCTCTTCGGGCAACGACGATGCCCATTCAGAGGCGCGTTGCCACCTTGGGTGACTGCGGGTAGAAGCCTCGACAATGGCGGATCGGGGATGGTCGCTCCGGAGCGCGTGCACCAAAAAGGCTGCCCCATCATCAAAATCAAGAACGCCGGTGGTACCAAAACCAGGGGTCTCGAAGCCCAAAAGGTCAATGGTAAGACGGTAGATCTTGCGATCCTCAAAGAGGGCCGTCGGGCTGATCAACGGATTTTCGATAAAATCAGCGGAAGCGTAAATCGGTACCGTCGACCGAATCTCTTCCTCATCTTTCAGGTAGGTCCCAAAGGGCGCCAGCAAATCTTCACCGCGAACCCAGCCTACGGGTTCCCAATACTCCGGTGAAGGCGTTTGGCTGCTGACAAACATCGTGAGAAGCCCCGCGTCGACCTCCAGCCCGAAACTCCCCGCGTAGGCAAGGGCGGAAGGAAGGGCGGCCACCGCCGCCGACAGCTCCGGTGGAAGAAGGAGGAGGTTATCCAGTTTTTTTGAGAGCACCTTGAGCGCCTGCGTTCCGCCCTTCAGCCTCACCGGGCCGCGAGGAACCAGACTCGCAATAGTGGAGAGCCCGGAGCGGAGCCCACGACGGTCGTCGGGAACCCAATGCTCGCCGCGTCGCATCCTGGGCAACCACGGGCTCTCCAAAACATCGCCGAGCTGCGCCAAGTAAACGTGAAGCACAAACGAATCGAGGGCCATGGGCGTGCCCCCCGCGGGATCAACGTCAGGGGCAAAGTGAAACAGGGCTTCGGCTTTCTCAACCTCCTCAGGAGACAATCGCGCGGCCCGAGCCATCTTCAAAAAAGCACCTCGAGGAACCTCACCGCTCAGCATCATGTGGTGGACGAGCATCTCACTGAGGCCGGATCGGACCGCAGCGGTCGTCAAGTCGCCGCCGTAGGTTCGATTGATGAAACGCCGAAGCTCACGGATGTTCTGCGACCCTTCGACGTTGCTTCTATGCTCTGAGGCGGGTCCCGGGACCGGGCCGCGACCAAGGCCATGGCCTAGGATGGTCAAGGACGTTTCGTCGCGTAACAGGGTTCTGTACTCGATGGCCGCCCGAGTCCAATAGTCTGGCGACAGAGGGTTGAACACCGAGACAAGGTCCACACCTTCAAGGTTGTAGACCGACGCGCCTTCACCCGCAGCGCTTCGAACCGCCCCCACCCATCGAGCCCGAAGCGCCACGCGAACCTCCAAAGCGCGGTCACCCCCACCCACCCCAGGGCTCGCCTCAACGGGGACCAAGTGGGTGTATGAAGAACGCGGCGGGGCGTTCCCGGATACGGTATCCAGGTTCCCGAAATAGACGTGGCCGTCGTCGACTGTCGTGCCTTTGGCCTCGATGACTGAAGCCAAGTGCAAAAGTTCGAAGGCATCATCTTGACGATCTATTTCAGGCACCGGGTCGCCGGCGGTCCTGCCCCCCAAACGCTGTTGAAGCAGGGCACCAAAGGCCTGCTCGACATCCTCGCAGCCGACACCCAGGTGCGCCGTGGAGTCGACATCGGAAAACTCAGACATACCTTCGCACCAATGATTGAGGTGATGCACGGTTTCCAAAAGCGCATCGGCATAAATCTCGTACGCGAAAAGCCGCGGCCAGTGATGACTCGGTACGCCCTGAACATGCTGGTGGTACACGAAACGAAGCCGTACCAGCCGATGAAGCAAGGGGTCGAAGGTGTCGGCCCGATCATCCGACATGAGGAGCGCCCCCAAGGTCTCCCGATAACGCCGACCGAGTCGTGAACGCGCGATGGTTTCATCCCCAACCGGACGCCCTTCATCCAGACGGGAAGACATCGGGGAGGCGTTGGATCCAAACATAGGCGAGGCCTCTATCCCGAATACGCCCGACGGTTGAATGAGGATCTGAAGCTGTGCCAGTTCTGCCACCGTCTTTGGATTGCGCTGGGCGAGCCGGCGATGTTCCTGCCACCCAAGCGCACTCAGGCGCGGATCCGTACCCGCGAGTCCTCGGAGAATGAGCTGCGTCATCCACGTCGGGTCGGCCAGGTCCTGCCGAAGGGTGAGCATGGGCTCTGGTGGGCCCACCGGCCAATGCTGGGCCAAGAGGGCCAGCGAACGCTGGCCAAGGGGACTATCTGCCTGGCCGTCGGTGACCAAAAGCCAGGCAAACAACGCTGCAGCCTCCGCACTCGTACCGGTGCCCTCAAAGGGCGCGCTCGTCCCATCCTGAAATGCGCGCAGAAGAACAAGAGGGCGTCCCGCTTCGTCTGGGTCCCAAAAATGGCGGTGCATCGCCTCCCGCACCTGGCTCTGCATCTCCTCGAGAAAGGCTCTATCCGCCTTGGACACCCCTTCGAGATCCAACACCGCAGCAATGGCAAAACGCGCGTAAAAGTGGTCCCGAATCGAGAACGTAGGCATCAACGAGTCACCTTCGCGGACGTCCCATGTATGGCCGGGAGTGGGCAACGAAAACCCTAAAGAACCGGCCAGATGAGTCGGGCGCCCAACGCCCCCTAGCAGGGGACCCTTTGACCACTCCAGGCTGCACAGCCGTTGAACGGTGCGCAACACTTCCACAAGCCGGACAGTGGCGGCTTCTCGGTAGTGCTGGTTCTCGGGATCGTGCGCCTTGAAGTACCGCGCCAGGGCGTAGACCGAAAGCAGCTGCGTGCCCGTATGGTAATAGTCCACAAGGGCGTGCCCGTTGTCCGCCAGGGTGATAAACGGAAAACTGAAGGTATTTCTCTCCTCGTGTTTGGAGGCCCTGCAGCATGTGCAAGAGCCCGTCCACCCACGGCTCCGTCAACGGAACCTGGCCGAGGTAGTCCGGATCGTACTCGGGGGGACGGGTGGAGGCCGCCAGTATAGCCCACGCTTGATCCTGGGCGAACACCAAAGGCTCCGGGTCCGGAAACTCTTCGGGAGCCGAGCCAAACACCAGCCCCCGCTCGTAGTGCCATATCTTGTCGATGACTTTCGGGGGGTCCCGAGAGACATCAAGCAATTCGTACTGCTGAAACTTTCCGGCAAATCGATGCTGAAAAGACCAAAAGCCGGCGCCGCGCACACCCGTCGAAGGACCTCTTGCGTCCTGTTCCAAAGCTGGAGGCAAAGAAGTGGCAAAATCCCTGGACCGCTCGCGTGAGATCAAACGAGCAACCGGTGTACCGGCGGGCCTCGGTGTGGCCGCGTTCCAATTCACATCCCCCAGGCCCGGATACCCTCGTTCTCCCTTTTGAAAAGAGAAAGAAAATTCGCCGGTCGTATCATCAAACTCGGTTTCTCCGACGAACCATTCTTTGCCCTCGACGATCATCGACAGCATGATGTGATAGTCGCCCTCTAGCGGACTGACGTCGACTTTCCCAGAAAAGCTGTAGCGAACCTGCTCAGGCTCAGCCCATCGATCCGCCCGCCAATGTTCAGAGCCCAGTGTCACCCGCATTGCGGTCACGTCTACGTTTAAAGAGGTGATATTGACCGGAACATCTCTCACTTCGGTCAGAGGCGAGGGCAAAGACCCATCGGCCAAGTGAATCGGCGTGGTCGTTTCCACAACCTGGTTCCACGCTTCCTTGCTGACCAAGCGGACCCGGTAATTCTGAAGAGGGCCCTCGGCTTCAAACACGCCCCACCCAGGGTCCCTGAGACCATCTTCATCTCTTTGCATAAAATGGGGCCGAAATCGGGGACGGGGACCAGTGAGTCCACCCCGTTCGAGCAACGTGTTCCAGGCTTCATCCACGATCTCGCGCTGCCTGACCGGATCAACGCCGCGGGCATAGTTTTGAAGGGGGCGGTCAAGATCACGACGCAGAGCGTCATCGTCATACACGTCGATGTACCAGATCACCGCCGTACTGGATTGCAGAAGAGTCATAAGGTCTTGAATGCGGCGGCTCGAGTACGGGAATCCGTGGTCTCGAACAAAAGCCTGCATATTTTGCCAGAGCGCGTCTGCAGTGTCGCTGAACCCTGTTGCTTCAGGCCTCCCTAGATTGGCATCCACAAACCTTCGAAGCCCCAAAATCAAACCGGTCGTGGCCTCCAGATGGTACAGCGCTTCCTGCTCGTCACTGGCATCGATATAGGGATCGGAAAAGCTGTTCGGGAAGTAGTGGGTGCCGAGATAAGAGCGTCCATTGAAAGACAAAGACTTCACAAAGTTTTTGATGGTGTAGTCCAAGCAGGCGGCCAACTTATCGCGCTCCTCACGCTTCAGCGTCTGG
>CBDCWQ010000014.1:0-186333 GCA_965223435.1 Myxococcota bacterium | reverse complement strand
CGAACGATAAGCTCATGGAAGCGCAAACGCCTCTGGTTATGGTTTTCGCGCACCCGGCGCTCGAGGCGGGTCGACAGCTCGTCGAGATATTGGGCGCGGCGTTTGAGCTCTGCCTCGGGGTGGCTAAGGCGCGCGCTGAGCCGAAGCAGATCTTGCCTCAGGTGGCGGACCCGCGCGAGCAAGGCCCTTGAGATGCGGGTCTCTTGCTCTTTGCATCGTTGGTGGAGCTCAGCTCGGACCGGGGTGACACGCTGTGCGGCTGCGGTGGGTGTTGAGGTTCTTTGGTCTGCAACCCAGTCTGCAATCGTAGTGTCGGTCTCGTGACCCACACCGGTGACGACGGGTACGGTTGTCGAGGCGATGGCTCGGGCCACAACCTCTTCGTTGAAGCACCAAAGATCCTCGATGCTTCCGCCCCCGCGAGCCAAGATGATGACGTCGCACCGCTGAAGCGCGTCGATTCTGCGAAGGGCCGACGCGAGCGCAAAGGCCGCGCCTCGGCCCTGCACGGGCGCGTGGGCCAAAATGACGGAGGCAGAGGGGTCCCTGCGATACACGGTTCGCAGGATGTCTCTCAGTGCGGCGCCGCTCTTGCTGGTGACGACCCCAATCGTTTGGGGGCAGGTCGGCACTGGTCTTTTTCGGTCTTGGGCGGTCAAGCCTTCTTCGCGAAGCTTGGTGAGGCGATCTTGGTACTCCAGCTGCAGTGCGCCCAGTCCTTTCGGCTCGATGCCCAGAACCGACAACTGCAAGGTGCCCCCGCGTTCGTACACGGTGATCCGGCCACGCACGATGACTTCATGCCCGTCTTTGGGTCGAAACCGGAGCATGCGCAGGTTGTCCCGCCACATGACGCACTTCAGTTGAGCCCTACGGTCTTTGAGCGTGAAATAGGCGTGGCCCGAACGGAGGTGGATTTGAAGATTGGAGATTTCGCCGGCCACAAGAAGGTTCGCGTAGTGGCCTTCCAGTTCTTGGCGGAGGGTTCGCTGAAGCTCGTAGACCGTGAGAACCGGTGAACGCGCGGGGATCGCCTCCGATGGGTCTTGGGGGTTCTGCGTGCGAGATAAAGGGCGGGCCCGGCCTGCCTGCCGATAGCCTAGGGGAAGTTGCGGCACCTTCCGGCGATACTAGCCCTCCCAGACTTCAGTCGTCCACGTCTAATCCCTCGGCGCGCGACCGTATTCGTTTCGGCCCGGGCCCCTTCACGCCGAATGGGCAGTGACCGAAGCTCCATGCATCGACGACCGACGCGGTTTTCAAAGAAGTGACTGATTCAATCCCTGGGTTTACTTGGGTCTGGGCAAAAGGGGATTGGCGCAGCCGGTGAACCGGGGCTGGTTCTCCCCAGCCGGGGCATGGGCGCGCGTCATCTCTGGGTTGGCGGGCCCAAAGGGTCGCTTTTCTTTCATTTTTCAGCCGTGCCATACTCAAGCGATGCAAATGCGCTCTTCACCGCTTGGTTTGGCCTCCTCTCGTGCCGCTTTTTGGCCGGGACGCATTCTGGTTTTGGGGGCGGTTTTTCTTGGGCCAACGGATGCAGCGGCGGATGTATACAAGTACACGCGCCCCGACGGGACGGTGGTGTATACCGACAACCTTTCTCAACTGCCGAAGGCTCGGCGAGCCCACTACAACCGTCTGCGCGCCGAAAGAGAGGCCAAGCGTCGCCGCCTCGAAAGAAGTGTGGGCAAAGAGAAACTTGCGCGCCAGGAGGCCAAAAAGAAAAAAGAGGCCCTGAAAAAAGCGAAGATGAGCGAGGCCGAACGGCTCCGCAAAATGCGTGAACTGGACAAGCTTTTGGCGAGCCTACGCGCCAAAAGAAAAATCAAAGAAGAGGAACGGTCCGAGTGGCAAAAACGGATGAAGGATGCGCGCGCACGTCTCAAAGAACGCATGGATACCTTCAAAAAAAAACAAGAGAAGTACAAACGCCTGGCGACGGCCGTTGGGTATGCGCTTCTTCCCGGCCAGGCTGAAGAAAAGGAAAAGCTCAAAAAGGAACTTAAGGCGCTCGAGGGTGAAATCGATGCGCTGATTGAAGAGACGGAAGTGACCATTCCCGAAGAGGCTCGAAAAGCCGGGGTGCCCCCCGGCTGGATCCGCTGAATCTCCCCATTCCGCCGAAGTTTACGCGAGTTCGAAATAACGCTTGAGTTCCCAATCGGTGACGGCACGCTCAGACGCACGGACTTCCCAGGCCCTGGTGACAAGGTAGTGGTCGACAAACGTTTCGCCGAGAAGGGCTTTGGCTTCGGGCGAGGCTCTGAGGTGTTCCACCGCTTCCCTGAGCGAATGGGGCACGGCGGTTGCCCCACTGGCTTCGTAGGCGTTGCCGCTTGTGGGTGGGGGGGGCTCAAGCGCGCATTCGACACCATGCAGGCCCGATGCAAGGAGGGCCGAGATCGCGATGTAGGGGTTGATGTCGGCACCCGACAGGCGATACTCGATGCGCGTCGCCTTGGGTGAGCCGACGATGGCTCTCAGCGCACACGTGCGGTTTTCGATACCCCAGGTGGCGGCGTTGGGAGCCCAGTTTTGGTCCACGATGCGCTTGTAGCTGTTTACGTTGGGTGCAACCAAGGCGGTCAAGGCGGGCATCAGAGCGAGTTGTCCGGCGATGTAATGTTGAGCGGTTTTGCTGAGGCTGTGCGGTTGGCTCGGATCAAAAAAAGCATTCTTCGTCTTGTTGGCCGTCAACAGGGATTGGTGGATGTGGCCAGAGCATCCCGGCAGTGTTTGAGACGGTTTGGCCATAAACGAGGCCATCATGCCGTGCCGGTGGCAGATCTCTTTGACGGCGGTTTTGAACAGGGCTGCGTTGTCGGCTGCGGCCAGAGCCTGGTCATGCTGAATGGCGGCTTCGAACACACCCGGCCCGGTCTCGGTGTGGAATCCCTCTACCGGGATGCCAAAATCTGTGAGTCCATCGAGCAAAGCGTGCACCAGTTCTGAGGATTGAGAGGTGCGTAGCCACGAATAACCGAACATGCCTGGAGAGAGCGGCACGGGCCTGGTGTAGTTTTTCTCTTCGACCGCCCAGGGGGACTCTTTATAGATGAAAAACTCGTACTCGATGCCAAAGGAGGGCAAAAAACCGAGTTGTTCGGCGCGCGAACAGAGCTTCTTGGCCAGTTGCCTTGGAGACACTTCCACCGGGGTTTGATCAGGGCCCTCGAAATCCAGAAGAAAACATGCGGTGTGTGGCTCCCAGGGGATGACCCGGAACGTAGACAGGTCGATTTGGGCGGGGCAATCAGGATAGCCGGTGTGCCAACCCGTGACTCTGGTCTGGTCGAGCAGTTGATCCGCAGAATCCCACCCAAAAATCACGTCGCAAAAACCCAAGCCGCTTTTCGCTGCAGACCAAAACTTGTCCAGCGAGACATATTTTCCCCGAAGCACGCCATCCACATCGAAGCCCCCGAGTTTGACCCGTCGGATGTGGTGCCGGGTAAATTGTTCACGGATCTGGTCTAGCGTGTCCATCTTTGGGCGGAGACTATACCTTGGCTCAGGTCCGTCCGCATACCACGCCGGTGCGCCGCGGGATGAAAGTCCATCTGATGACCTCGCGTGAGGCTCTGGCCGGGCGATTTTGCCGGCCCGTGATCGGCGGAGACGGGCTCGAGGCGGCCCGCCCGGGGGTCCGGTGGCCCAGCGCGTGGGGGCGGTATTGCCCGGGGTCTACGCCGTCAGACCTACAAAAAGCCTAAGTGGTTAGAATCACAAGCATAAATCCTTATGCGCTTCGGCAAAAACGCTTTGCCGAAAAGTGCCGCTCGCGTTAGAGCTAGGCGTCAATGTCGGGTTACGAGGAGCCACCCCCTACGCCCCCCCCGGGGGACTCAGATGGATCAAACGGGGCCGGCGAGCTTTTGCCGGTCCAGCTCGAGGATGAGATGCGGGCCTCGTATCTCGATTACGCGATGAGCGTGATCATCGGTCGGGCGCTTCCCGACGTGCGCGACGGCCTGAAGCCGGTGCACCGACGCGTCCTCTTCGCGATGAACGAGGCGAGCAATTTTCATAACCGGCCGTACAAAAAGTCGGCGCGCGTCGTCGGTGATGTGCTGGGGCGTTATCATCCCCACGGAGATGCCGCGGTGTACGACACCGTGGTGCGCATGGCGCAGCCTTTTTCTTTGCGTGAGCCCTTGGTGGACGGGCAGGGAAACTTTGGGTCGGTGGATGGGGATCCGCCGGCGGCCATGCGGTACACCGAAGTGCGGCTGATGCGTCTTGCCAGCGAGCTTTTGCGAGACCTCGACAAAGACACCGTCGACTTCATTCCGAATTTTGACGACAGCACCGAAGAGCCCGTGGTCTTGCCGGCCCGTTTTCCCAATCTTCTGGTCAACGGGGCGCAGGGCATCGCGGTGGGTATGGCGACCAGCATCCCCCCTCATAACCTTCGTGAGACCATCGATGCCTGTATCGCCATCGTCGAAGATCCGAACATTGAACTCGAAGCGCTGATGCGGATCATTCCCGGGCCGGACTTCCCGACCGGGGGCATCATCTGCGGTCGTGACGGTATCCGCCGCGGGTATGAGACCGGCCGAGGGAGCGTCCGGGTGCGGGCGGTCGCGGAGATCGAGGACCGCAAGAAGGGCGGATTTCAAATAGCCATCAGCGAGCTCCCCTACCAGGTCAACAAAGCCCGGTTGATCGAGCGAATTGCCGAGCTCGTGGGAGAAAAACGCATCACCGGCATTTCGGATGTGCGGGATGAGTCTGACCGGCGAGGTTTGCGGGTGGTTGTCGAGCTCAAGCGTGATGCGGTTCCGCAGGTGACGCTGAACCAGCTGTTCACCCACACCGCGCTGGAATCGACCTTTGGCATGAACATGCTGGCGATTTCACATGGCCAACCGCAGCTGTGCGCCCTGCGTGACTGTCTCCAGGCATTTGTCGAACACCGCCGCGAGGTGGTGACCCGCCGATGCGCCTACGAACTCTCCCAAGCAGAACAGCGGTTTCATCTGGTCGTCGGATTGTTGATCGCGCTCGACAACATCGATCGGGTCATCGTGTTGATTCGAAGCTCCAAAGACCCCAAGGAGGCGAGGTCTCGGCTTCAAGCAGAGCCCTTCAAAGAAATGGGCAATCTGGCGCGCCTGGTTGAGGCCGAAGACCAACAGATCAAGGACGGCCTGCAAAACGGCGTGGTGCACCTCACCGAAGCGCAGGCGCAAGCCATCCTTGAGCTTAGATTGCATCGCTTGACGGCGCTCGAGAGTGACAAGCTTCGCGAAGAGGCCGGTGAGCTTCGGGACACGATGGCGAGGCTTCGGGCCATTTTGGCCGACGACGCGCTCTTGCTTGAAGAGATCGTAGGCGAGCTCAAAGAAATTCGCGAAAACTTCGGCGATGCGCGCCGCACGCACATCACCGGTGAGGTCGGCGTGTACACCGATGAAGACCTCATCGTCGAAGAGGAAATGGTCGTGACCCTGTCGCATGCGGGTTACGTCAAACGCACTCCGACCACCGAGTATCGGGCCCAAAGACGCGGGGGGCGGGGGGTTGCCGGGGCGGACACCAAAGAAGAGGATTTTGTGGAGCGGCTGTTTAGCGCCTCCACCCACGCCTATCTCTTGGTGTTTACCAACACGGGCAAAGTGTACTGGATCAAGGTGCATGCACTGCCTTTGGGCAGCCGGACCGCCCGCGGGCGGCCATTGGTCAACATGATCCAGATGGCCGAAGGCGAGAAGGTCACCGCCATCCTTCCCGTACGGGCGTTTGACGAGGGTTTCTTTGTCATGACTGCGTCTCGCGGGGGGACCATCAAAAAGAGTGCCCTTCGGGATTATTCACGCCCGCGGGCCAACGGCATCATTGGCGCAGGGATTGCGCCGGGAGACGAAATCATCGCGGCCCGCCTTTGCACCGACGACAACGATATTCTTTTGGGGACCCGAAACGGCATGGCCATTCGGTTCAAGGCCAGTCAGGTCCGGGTGATGGGGCGGCCTTCAGTGGGCGTTCGAGGCATTCGACTCGATAGCGATGACGCCCTGGTGGGCATGGAAGCGCTCGGTGCCGATGCATCCATCCTCGCGGTGACCGAAAACGGGTACGGCAAACGTACTCCGGTGGAAGAGTACCGTGCGCAGCAGCGGGGCGGCCGGGGTATCATTCTCATGAAAACCGGCAGCCGCAATGGTTCGGTGGTGGGCATCCGTCAGGTTGTGGACGAAGACCATGTCATGATCATCACGGGTCGCGGCGTCGTGATCCGGATGCTGTGCAGCGACATTTCCAGTATGGGGCGCAACACCCAAGGTGTTCGATTGGTTCGCTTGGACGATGAGGATCGGGTTCGTGCGCTGGCGAACCTGGAAGAGGCAGAGGAGGATGAAGAAGCCCCATCGGGTGAAACTTTGCCTTCGACTGAGGCACCGCGCGACGAGCAACCGGCGCCGTCCGGCGACCACGAAGCCCCGGCGTCCTCTGACGACGCCGAGGAACCGGATTCGGAGTAAAACGGCGTGATGAGGAATGGCAGCCAGGACGGAAGAACGGCCGGGGAAGAGCACTTGATGCGCGACGGGGGCGAGTTCGACCGGAGCGCACGAGTTCGAAGCCAAGCCGGGCGGCGACCGGGCAGGCGCATGGTCGAAACAAGCGCGTTGCCGGTGGGCCGCGTGGCGCTGGGGCAGGTGACAGAGCGGCCACGTCGCTTTTGGGGCTTTGCCCGGGCGCTGGGGGTGGCGGGTGTGCTCTTCGCCGCGGGTTGCTCCGCCGAGGCCGGGCCCGAAGTGGATGCGGGCCCTCCAAATTATGGCATGGCCTGGACGGGGGGCAATGCACGGGCGCTCCTTCACAATCTTGTGGGGCGCTGGTTTCCCGAAACCGAGATCGTGCGACTGAACGACGATACCCTGACGCCCGAAGAATGGTGCGCCCGCAGTCCCGTTCGGATTCTGGTGTTGCTGGACGAAGTGGAGGTCCAGTGTGCAAAAGGACCTCCGGTTTCGGCCACCATTGCTCGGGTGAAAGGGGACAAGGATGCTTCGGTGTCCCTGACGATGCGTGCCAAAGAGGGCTCTGACTTCAGGCATCTCAAGTTCGAAAACATTCTCGGAACCAAGGCGCTTATCTCCGGGGGACCCTGTTCGGGCAAAGAGCCGGTCCCGCACGCACGCTTTCCTCAGATAGAGTCCCTGAGGCGGCAGATTTTGGGGCGCCAAACCTGTGCACAGATCGGCGCCAAACCGATCAACACGCCCTGATGCGCCCCCCGGGGCGAACCGCAAGCTTTCGGCCACCTTTCGCGCGCTGAGCTTGGGTTCAGCCGTCGGGCTCGCTCGGTCTTGTGGGGTTTGAGGGCAGCCACAGCACAAAGGTTGTTCCCGCGGGCCCCGAGTCGAGCGAGATGACGCCCTGGTGCTCGGTGACGATGCGTTCCACAATGGCGAGCCCAAGTCCGGTGCCTTCGGATTTGGTGGTGAAGTAGGGGGTAAAGAGCTGTTCTTGGATTTCTTCAGAGATGCCTGGTCCATTGTCGCTCACCACAAGTTCAACACCCTCGACCGCCCCGCGCACCCGCGGTCTTGCGTCGAGCGCTACAGAGCCTTCAGGTCCGTCGAGCGCTTCGAGTGCGTTTTTGATGAGGTTGATGAGCGCGCGACTGATTTGCCCGCGATCGACCGAAAGCGGCGGAAGGCCCAAATCCTCACACTTTTTGGCATCAAAGGTGACAGATGGGGCACCTTCCTGAGCATCTTGGCCTCGGTTGGCGTACAACTCATGCACGTGGCCGAGCAGCGCCCGGACCGAAACCGGCTCGATTTTGGGCCTGGGCAATCGGGCGAAGTCAGAAAATTCGGTCACGATGCGATTCAGGGACTGAACTTCCTCAAGCACCGCGCGGGTAGACTCCTCTACGATTTCATCAAATTTCGGATGTTTCTTTTTGTGACTTTTTCTCAAAGTCTCCATCGACATCTGAATAGGAAACAACGGGTTCTTGATTTCGTGGGCGACCCGTCGTGCGATTTCTTGCCATGCGGCGATGCGTTCTGCCCGGCGAAGCCGGTCACGGGACTCTGCAATCTCAACCGTCATTTGGTTGAAGACCCGGACCAGGGTGCCGACTTCGTCGTGGGAAGTGACTTCGGAGCGGGTTTCGAGGCGGCCTTGGCCAACCTCCTCAGCGGCGCGGGAAAGAGCCAAGATGGGTCGTGTGATTCGACGGGAGAGCACGGATCCCCAAAAGAAGGCGAGAAGGAGGGCAAAAAGCGCAAATGCGATGGCCCAGGCCAAGACTCTCTTGCGGGCTTGTTCCAGGCGTCCTGCGTGCACCCAGAATTCTAAAACTGTAGGTTCGCCGGGATTCGAGGGCGAGATTTGGGTAAGGGTTCGCGCGTGGGGCAGACTCTTGAGGGAAATGGCGGTGTGTTTGGCGTCCCCGACCTTTTTGCCCGTGGAAAAGGTGCGTGGGCGCAGCCCCGGTGAGCGAAGCGTCACCGTGGCATCGCCCATCCGGGCGATGTCGAGCAGGCGGTGCTGGTCAAGTCGGGTGCCGCCGTAGATGGTGACGAGAGAACCGTCTTCGTTTGGGGGGAGGCGGCGCATGGCGACCAGGGCAGGGCTCACTTTGGGCGGGTTGCCGCTCACCAGCGCGTGGGCGTAGCCGATTTGGGTCGTCGTACTGCTTGCGACCCGAAGGTAAGGCGGCGCCGGGTCACCCACGGACTCCGGAAGATGGGCACTCGACAACACTTCGGTTTGTCCGTTCGTGGTGCGTGCGATGGCGAGAAGGTCGAGTCCGCGTTCTTGGGCCAACCCGATGGCCAGCGCTTCGTAGCGGGCAAGGGTGCGGGCATCATTGGGGTGAACCTGTAGGTGCCGCATAGATTCGGCTTCGGCCAGCGCATCAATTTTGTGCGCGATGGCGCGAGACTCGTCTTCGAGGATGCGCTGGGCCGCTTGGGTCATGCGCTTGGCGCGGTCGTGAATGACGTCTGCAATCAGCGCATCCAGTGCCCATACGGCGAGGAGGCTGATGAGGAGTACGGGCAAGGCCGCAAGCAAGAAAAAAAACGTGACCCGCGATCGCAGGCGCCTGAAACCGAAAGCCACCGGCATGGGTCACTCAGGGGGCGCTGCCTCGGGAAGGAGGTAGGCGTCGTCCACGCGTGGAAGGCCGCTTTGGTGTCTCTTGATTCCGCGCAAAAAGCCTCCAAAGGCAATGCTGGGCGTTCTTTTGGCCAGGGGAATCAATCTCAGCTGGTGGCGAAGTTCCCGGTCGAGCAACCGCAGCATCTCGGCCCGTTGGTCATCGGGCGCTGAGGCGAACGCGGCGAAGCGCGTCAAAGACAAAGCTTCGGGCCGACCGTACAGGGTGGCTACGAACAACAGGGTGTGCAGCCTATCGAAGGGGCTTTTGGTGTCCACAAATTCAGGAAAAACCGAGTCAAGCATCAGCTCGTAGGCACCATCTCGTTTACGCTTCTTCAGCGTTTGTCGACTGATGCTCTTCACGACCGCTGAGATGCCCGCGCGGCGGAGGTCAAGCTGGATGCGACCGACAAAGCGTCGTTTGGCGAAGAGGTCCTTGGGAATGAGAAGCGTCGCTTGAAGGTGTGTTGTGGGTGTCCCAGAGGTTTCATGTTCATCCGTGGGGCCGCCGCTGAGCGTGGTCGTCGCCTGGGCGTTTTTGCCGAGGTAACGGTCGACCAAACGCTGCCGGCGCATGCTGTTTGCGATGCGATCGAGATGTTTGGCTTCGTGAAGGCTTGGGAGGTGGTTTCCTACCGAGAGAAGCAGAAGCTCCTTCGCCATCGGCTCGCCTGAAACCCCGGCGATGGGGCGAGGGGCCGAGGAGGCGCTGTCGGGAACGCCGAAAACGAGCGCGGCTTTTTGGTCTTTAACCTTGGATTGGACTGCGAAGCGAGAGGCGAGGGGACTGAGGTTGATCCGATCGAGGAAGGGTCGACCTCGCCAGTGGCCGACAAAGGGGCCGAGCGTGAAGGTGGAGCGAGGACGGCGAGAGATGACCCGATAGGGCCCGGTGCCCGGGTGGGGGCCGTTTTCGTGTGGGGTCTTTGGGTGAAGGGCGATGGCGGCACGTGGGCTGGCCAAGAGGTTAAGAAAGCTGGGATAGACCGCTTTGAGCCCAATGGATACGGTTTGAGCGTCGTCGTTCGCGCGAACGTCCAGACGGCCGTCGCTTCGCCTCACCACCGGGAATACGATATGCGCGCTGTGGCTGCCGGGTGCGAGGAATTGTTGAAGGGCCTCGGCGACATCGGATGCGGACACAACCTCTCCTTCGTGGTGGCGGGTTTGGCGAAGGGAAATGGTGAGTCTTTGGCCGTTCACATCGGGTACCTCGTTGGCGAGGATCGGCACGATGTGTCCTTGTGGGCTTCGCTCAAAAAGCGTTTCGTACAGAAGGGTGGACAAGAAGACCTCGGCCGCATGGGTCGTCTGCGATGGATGGGCGTTGAGTTCGTGCCCAAACGTGTATACGTCAATCTGGCCTCCATAGGGCGTCCTTCGTGCTCCGTAACTGAGTGGGCAAAAAAGCACTGTAAAAAGCAATACAGTCTTCAGCGTGAATCTTCGCAGCGCGCACCGGCAGCGGACGCGGCTCAAAAAGAAGCGAGCTGAGAGCGTCCGTTCATGAGGGCGCCTCATAAGGCTACCTGCTCCCTGGAACTGGGTCTGCATCGCGTTCGTCTGGTCTGGTTCCGTCGGTGATGGGAACGAAGTACAGATCGGTGCGGTTGTCGTCTGGCCAGGTTGCGGCAAGGATGCCCGGCTTGGCTCCGAATACGCCCAATGTGGCGTGGGCGGGGGTGCGAAGGCGCATCCTGTCCATGGGACGCCCGTCGAGGGTCGCCAAGGTAAGCTGCTCATCTTGGTTCATGTCGTCTTGGGTTTTTACAAGGAAGACGGACCCTTTCCAGGTGAACAATGAAAAGCCTACGCCGCTTGGACCCAGTTTTTTTTGTGCGGTGAGGTCGGCTCCCATGCCTGCCAGTTGATAGTCCTCCAAGAGAACAACAAATGCAAAAGGGCTTCGAGGGGGTACTGCGGCGCCTTGAAGGATGGGTTGGGGGAGTTCTTTTTGCCTCCTGTGGGTGGGTTCGAAAACCGATGCCGTCACGGGTGCCGTTGACACCTGGTTCGTAGGTTCTTGGGTGTGTAGAAGCAGAACTTTTTTTGCCCATCGGTTTCGCCCGAGGTCTGCATGGCCGAGGACCAACGCGGAAAAAACCGACTCGGTAGGGGATGGTGTTTGTTTGGGGCGCGCCAAGATGGGTGTTCCCTCGAGCGTTTGTTTGATGCGGAGCGTGTATTGGGCGTCCCCTCTCGGGTGGGCGTGCAAAAGATAGCCATGCTTGAGGTCTGTATGGCCAAACACCAACTGTACGGAATCTTGGCCTCGCCCAAAACATTGGACGGACCCCATCCCTTCGCGAACGGGTTCTTGGGCGCGTGGAAGCCCGTTGAAGCTGAAGATTCCTTGCGGCGCCCAGGTGCCCGCCCGATAGGCATGAAGAGAAAGCTGGTGGCGCTTTAAAAGGACCACCAGCTGGGGGGCGTTTCGTGGGTGCGGGCAGCGCGCCATGGCCACCACTCGACCCGAGGAGCGCTCGAGGAGTTTGGGGGCGGCGCCGAACTTGAGGCGGATGTCTTGGCCTTTCGCGTTTGCCTCATCCGAAGGGCGCTCGGGTTCGTGCGTGCTCAGCCATGGGCCTTGACGGGGCAGGGTGGTCTTGGCGAGCGCCGCAATGAACGGCTTTTGGGCCGTGGGGGCTGGTGCCCAAAGCCCTCGGTCGACCACATGTCTCTCAGCGACGATTTCGATGGTCTGAGCATCTATTTTTTGTACGCGGACGAGGATGAGGTTTTCGGCGCCCTCGAGGCGCGCCCGGTGATAGAGGGCGTCGGTGTTGGGATCGGTTTCTAAAAAGAAAAGACTTTCAGGTCCGTAGGCGCTCAGGGTGTCTCTCAACCTGCCTTGGAGCGCGCGGAGGAAGTGGAGCGGCTCACTGCTCAAAAAACCCGACGGCAAAATGGTGACCGCCAGGCCTTGGCCGGGAGGTAAGCGTTCTAGGTGGAGCTGGTTTACGAGGCGCTGGGTTGTGTCTGTCCACGGGTTTGACGGCGCGGTGTGGACGAGGAAGGGAACGCAGGTGAGGGCCAAGGCGGTGAGGCTCATGGCTTGGGCCTCAGCGTGAGGACGCTATGGACGGGGCTTGATTCCGGTCGGTTGATGCGGACAGAGGCGCTTTTGAGGTGCAGACCAGTCGACGGACCACCGTCGAGGTTCAAGGCAAAACGAAAGGCGAGCGGGCCCAAACTCTGGTTGCTGAGGAGACTCTGCAGCTCGAAGAGGGTGGGACCAGAACTGGGACCGCGCGAACCAAGAACCACCGCCAGGGCAAGGCGTCCCCGGTCGTCTACTCCGGCTACGGTGCGATGGGCGCGCTGTCCGTCGTCGGAAAGGATACCCATTTGCCCCGTGGACTCGATGACTCGGGGACCCGCCTGAATGGCCAACGTCGTGCGGGCAAAATCGCGGGTGCCCACACCGTCTCTTTCAAGGAGTTGAACGCGGCCCTCTTCAAGGATCAGCACGCCGCTTCCGGCCCCGCCGGCTTCGGGCACAAAAGGGCTCAACACACGGCCATGGGAAACCAATAGCCCTGTGGGCCGCCGCTCGGGTGTAAAAAAACCAGCGTTAAGGACGGCCATCGTGTCTGGTCCGAGCATGCTCGCCAGGGGGTCCTTATCTGGGTTGAGATGAAGCTCGGCGTGGATATGTGCGGGATCGCTGTAGACCGCGACAAATTCTCCTACCGACCTTGCGCCTCGCACAAGGTCAGCCCGTACGAGTTCTACCCCTGAAGATAGAGGGGTCCTTTCAATGTGGGCCAGGCGAAGGGGTGGCCCGCCAAAAGGAAGCCACCCGTACTGGTACAAGAGCACGCAACCCACGCAAAAAAGAATGAACCACACCGTGTGTTTATAGCGCCGCACGGCTTACTCGTAGTCGTCCAAACCGAAGTCTCCAGCGGCCTCGCCAGGCTCCGTGTACTCGGTGGGTTCGGTCCCTTCCACGAAGGGCTCTGTTTGCGCATGGGGGAGGTCTGGCGTTGCGAGTTTCCCGGTTTTGGGGTCCACCACCGCAAACACGATGCCCTGAGGCGCCAAAAAAGCGGCTGGTGGCGTGCCTTTGACTGCCTTTTCCATGAATTCGAGCCAGATGGGAATGGCTGCTCTCCCCCCGGTTTCGGAGCGACCCAAGGGATCATTGTTGTCGAAGCCCACCCAAACTCCGGCAACCAACTGGGGGGTGAAGCCGAGGAACCACGCGTTCCGAGCTTCGTTGGTGGTTCCGGTCTTTCCGGCGACCGGTCTTTTGAGGGCCTTGACCCGTCTCGCGGTGCCATCCTGAACCACGGACTGCATCAAGCTGGTGACTTGATAGGCAATTTCAGGCTTGAGCGCTTGTCGTTTCTCTGTGGGCGCTTCGTACACAACCTCCTTGTTCGGTCCGATGATCTTGCGAATGAGAACCGGCTCCTGATATTCGCCACCAGCGGCCAAGGTTGCGTAGCTGTTCACCATTTCGAGCACAGTGACATCTCCGGAGCCAAGCGCGAGGGTCAGGGTACGGGGCAGGGCGCTTCGAATCCCCATGCGTTTGGCGAGGGCGATGACATTTTGGACGCCGATCTTGTCGATGAGTTCTACGGAGCACAGATTCTTGGAGCGGGTGAGTGCGGTCCGAAGGGTGATTTCACCGTCAAATCGGCGATCGTAGTTTTCGGGTTTCCAGGTGCGTCCGGTCCAGGGGTCTCGGTAGACGCGCGGTGCGTCTAGGCACAAGGAAATGGGAGAGTATTGGCCGGTTTCGAACGCCGCCGCGTACACCATCGGCTTGAAGGTTGACCCCGCTTGGCGTCGCGCCACAACCGCCCGGTTGAATGCGCCAGCCCCCTTTCCGTAGCCGCCTACCAGGGCGCGAATTTCACGGGTCATCGGACTGATGGCCACCAATGCGCCCTGCACGCGGGGATGTTGCTCGAGCACGCCAAGATAATCGGTGCCGACCAGCTTTGTGCTTCCCTTGGGCGAAGCTTGGGCCTGGGCTGTCGCGCGGACGAGTACGATGTCTCCGACCCGAAGCACGTCAGACGGTTTTTTAGGCCTTGGTGTAGACCGGCCGGTATGAAACTTCCGTGCCCACGAAAGGCCGGTCCCAAGCGGCAGATGGACGCGGACGTCGGTGCCGAAACCCACGGTGGCCTTTCGGCCTGGATCGTCGACGGCTACCACGATGCCGCCATAGATGCGCTCCAGTTCGAGATGATCCGGTCGAGCGTGTTCGGCGATGCGCCGCGGGCTTCGGTGTTTTTGGGCTTCGGCAAGGTCAAAGATGGTGGATGCGGTGGTTTCGGTGCTGGTAGCGCCGGCACTTTTGAATCGCTGTCCGAGGTGCTTGAAGAGGGCCACTTTTTGGTCGGGTTCGAGATGAAGAAGTGCGCCGCGAAAGCCTTGTCGTTTGTCTACCGCGCGCAGACCGCTTCTCAGCGCACGTTCTGCCCATTTTTGGTGTTGGGGGTCGATGCCGGCGTAGACTTTGTAGCCCCCTCGTTTTGCCTCTTCTTCTCCGACTACGCGGGCGAGCTCACTTTTGACCCGCGCCGCGTAAAAACTGCTGCTATCGAGGGTTCGCTCGTGCTCGGCGTGGTCGAGAACGATGTCGCTTGCGTGGGCGGCCTGGTAGCTTGCTTCATCGATGATGCCCAGGGTCTTGAGACGCCCAAGAACGTAACTTCGTCGTTGGATGGCTCTTTTTTTGTGTCGATAAGGGTCGAGGCGGGAAGGCGACTGTGGAAGCCCTGCCAGGAGCGCCATCTGTGCCAATTCCAAATCGGCTACGTCTTTGCCGAAGTACACGCGGGACGCTTCTTGGATGCCGTAGGCTCCGTGTCCGAAGTATATCTGATTCAAGTAGAGGTATAAGATCTCATCTTTTGTCAAAGACTCTTCAAGACGTTTGGCCAAAATGACTTCTTTTTGCTTACGTATGAGCTTTTTGTCTGAGCTCAAAAAGAACGTTTTGACCGTCTGCTGGGTGATCGTGGATCCACCGCAAGCGATACGTCTAGAAAGGATGTTGCGCACAAAACATCTTAGGATGCCCAGGTAGTCGAGCCCTTCGTGCTCGAAGAATTGCGCGTCTTCGGATGCCACCACCGCTTGGATCATCATCTTTGGGATGCGATCGTACGGGACCACGGTGCGCCGCTCTTTTGCAAACCGCGCGGCGAGCTGGCCGTCGCTGCCGTAAACCGTGTTGGCTTGCAGGGGGCGGTAGTCCTCAAGGCTTCTGAGTTCAGGAAGGTCTTGGGCGACCACGCCCATGAAGATCACCACGCACAGGAGGCCGAGAAGACAAAGAATGGACCCGGTCAGCAGGAGCCTGACGAGCCATAGGCGCCTTCGGCCCCCATATTTGATGCCGTTTTTGGGATTGTCGCGGACGTGGGCGGCGTCCTCTTCAGGCCCACCCTGTTCCGAATGCTGCTCGTCGTGTGTCATGGACCAAGCCTAGGGAAGCAAGAATCGTAACCTTTCAGGAACATCGTCCAAGGGGTACAAATTCCTAACATATATGAGGGTTTTGTCGGTAGGCCGTGGTGAACTGGACCCCGCCAGGGGTGTGGCTTTGGCGACCCTTCGGGTGCTTTGGGGCCGCAGCTCGGGCGCCTAAGGGGAACGACCCCCAGGCCAGCGTTCAGAGGCTGAGCCGGGAAGCGGGTGAAGCGTGCTGCGGATCCGGCACCGGTTTTTGCCATCCGCCGCGGGGCGGGCCGGCGTTCATCAAGAAATCGAGGGCGCTCAGATTGGGAATAAACGGGAGCTCAGGGTGGCGTTGGGTATAGCGAGGGTGGGTGAATTCTTGCCAAATGACTTCGATTCCGTTTTCCCGGAACCGATCCAGCTCGAGGTATTGGCGTGAGCCCCCTTTGCCCGACAGATAGTGCCGTGCGCCCACCTTTTGGCACAGGTCGATGATGCGTTCGCTACGCTGATGGCAAAGCATGAGTTCCGAAGAGAGCACCATCGGGGTGGTGATATCGAACCAATCTCGCAAAAGTTCCATGGTGCGAAGGTCGAGGGCGAGCAAACTCTCCCATTGGCGGGTATAGAGCGCCTCGAGGTCATCGCGAATCATTTTGAAGTACGGCGCTTTGCTGTAGTTGCACAAGATGGTTCGCCAAGTTTTTCGCTGCCAATGGTGCCGGCCGTCCGGTCGGTTATTGATCCGCTTCTCAGAGATCAGATCGCGCTGCCCCCCTTTGATGAGAGGCACGGTGATCCATGCGCCGCCTTGATTCGTTTTGAGCCGGTTTCGGTTTTGAAAGTTTTGAGCTTCGTATTGAAGATCGTCCATGACGACAAAAAGGTCGGCGTTGGCCATCTTGTGAAGGTAGCCAAGCCAAGGCCAGTAGGCGGGCTGATGTGCTGCAACGATCATCGGTGGGTCTCCTGGTTATCCGTTAGATAGGCCTCGCTCTTGCCGGGTGCACTTGCGGACTTTGTCGCCGGCTTGGTGTTTGGCAGCGCGGGGACGGACGGGTCCAGATGCTTGAAGCTCAGCCTCGAAAATGCCGTTGTCGGTACGAAGTCCGACCGGCCCCTTGAGGGTTCCGGCTTGGTCGCCCAGCGTGCCCTTCCACACCAAGGTGCCGTTGGCATGCACGCTGAGTCGGTTCTCCGTGAGCTCGGCGACGAGGGTGTGTTCTCGGCCTACGATGGCTTTGGGCGAAGGTCTTCGGATGGCGCTGGTCGGAAAACGATAGCCACCATTTTTGCACGTCCGGTGTGCCTGCATTCCGGGGTTGACTTTCAGCGACACGGCGATTCGAGGATCCGGAGAAATGCGCCACATGACGTAGATCAGGTTGCACCCGTTGGATGCTTGAAGTTTGAGTCCAATCTGTGTGCGCTTGCGCCCCGATTGAAGCCTCGATTGGGTGCGTGTGGGTCCGTGGTAGATGAATCTTAGGGCCGCTCGATCACCTGCGCTGTTTGGCGCAACCGCGCGCATCTTGTTGTCGCGTACCGTGACCACGCTTCCACCGGCTGGGGCGACGCGGAGTGTGCCTTGGGTTGCGCACAGAGCGTCCGGCGAAACCGGCCTCAGGCCTTCGGTGCCGCCTTTCGGTCCTGAGGGTTTGAGCTCGAAACGTGGGGCGTCGCCAGTGCCCGGCGAGACCCGGGCAGATTGCGCGTGCGCCTTGGTCGGGCGTTTGAGCGCGGTGGTTGTGGTTTGGGTCTCGGTACGGGCCCGGCACCCACCGAGGGTCGCGGCAAAGAAGAAGATCAGCCACCCGGTCTTTGCACTCGGCGGATAGACTCTTCGCTGGGCTTGGGCGGATCCGGTGGCCTTCACGGGTCTATTCCGTCGATCGGCTGAAGAGGCTCGCAAGCTCGTCCAGGTGCCGCTCAAGATAGGCACTTTCAGCCCGTGCCATGGTCAGCTCGAACCAAAGCGCGCGCAAAAATCGGCGCCGGGCGCGGCTATCGGCCATCTTCTGAAAATTCTCGTAACGTGCCTGTAGGCGCGAGAGCCTCAGTTTGACCCGCGCGTGACGAGCGGTCTCTTCCTTTGAGATGATGCGCAGAAGCTCGAGTGATTGCTCGATTCGGGCGCCGATGCCGTTGACGGTTGCGTTGCCCCGCTCGAGCCGAGCGTTCAGCGCGCGGCGCTCCGAGGAACCCTGAAAGGGAAGACCGAGATTGAACGAGAGCGTGGCCGTCGCGAACAGCGGCACGTTGTTGTTGTCGATGCCTACTATCTGGTCATAGCCCGCACCGAAGGTGAAATCCCAGCCGCGTAACCCCCTCAGGGCGGATTCTTCCTGATGCAATTTTCGCTGGGCTTGCCCGCCGGCACGCATCTCCTCAAGGACGGCCTCGACCGGCGGAATGCGCTGGTCGGTGGTCAGCTGAAGGTCCCGGCGAACCCGGCTCGTCTGGGCATGAAGCTCTTCGGCGCGTCGTTCGACCGCCAACAGTTCGTCGAGGGTTGCCGTGCCCTCCTTGAGGTTCAACTCCGTACGAACCACGGCGGCGTCCGCGGTGGGGAGCGCTTTTTCGAGAATGGCGAGCTGGGCGCGCAATCCTGGCGCCGACTGACCCCGGCTGTGTGCGAGCACAAAGCCCTGAAGGCGGCTTGTGGATTGGTAGCTTTCGCACTGGGCCCGGGCGCGATCTTGGGTGGCAAACCCCCTGAAAAGGCCGGCGAGGCTGTAGGTCAGTCCTACGGTCACGCGCCCCGATTCGGGCAGCAAAGACCCGCTGGTGTTGGCTGCGGCGTTGTGGTCGCCGCCATCGTTTCCCACGCCGGTGTTGCGCCCCAAGGTGGCGGTGCCGAAGAGCGTGGGCGAAAACAGAAGGGCGGCTTCGCTGTCGGCCACCGCTTCGACCCACGCGCAGTACGCCCGCGTGTCCTCTTTTGGGGTGCGAATTCGGGCGTAGGTTCCCGGTTGGGTGCTCGGCTCAGCGAGGCCTTGGGCGCGGCCATCGACGGCTGCCATACACAAGGCAATGATTGTCGTGGGCAGCAACCCTTTTCGGGTCGTGCCGCAGTCTGTCTGGGTGAACATCGATTGTTTGGCTCACAACCACAGGGGTTTTCGCCCAAGGTGCAGCACATCGGCCTCAGCCCCGCGAAGGTCGGTCAGCTCAAGGGCGATCATGACCCCGCGAAGCTCGTGACGAAGGGTGGGGTGTTGTTGGTTAAACTCCCCCTCAAAGGAGGAAGCAACGGTGCCGACCTCATTGCACCAAAAGAAGCTAAACCGACAGGCGTACACCGGAAGCCCTTCGTTGACGGCGTCGAGGTTGTCGTACGGCGAAAAAGCGACCACAACCGTATCGTTGGCGGCCAGCATATACGGCGACGCCTGCATCGCGTTGAGCGATTCTTCGTAGGTTGCGATGGTCTTGTCCAACATCGCGATGGCGCTTTCTATGGTATCGCGCTGATCCTGGGCCTGCTGCGCTGACACCACCGAGCGTTCGAATTCTCTTTTGATTCTCAGAACGTCGTAGCTGTAGCCTTCTTGGGGTTTTTCCTCTTTGTTGGACGCCGCGACCGCCCCCAAAGACGAGACCTGCCTTCGGAGTGCCGCCACTCGGGCATCGAGCTCGACCTGTTCGCGCTTGAGGGCCAGCTTCGTCTCCGCGATCTTCGCGAGTTGATATTCCCCCTGAATCTTTTGTTCACGGTCGATCAACCGCGCTTCGTAGTCGCGCTTGAGCTGTTGTTTAGACATCTTTCCGAACGAACCACTTGCATTCGAGATTCGATACTTGGCACTGCGAAAACTGTTTTGGAGCCGTTTGAAGCGCGCGAGCTCCTTGGCGTTGGTGGCCAAGTCTTCCTCAATGGCCTTGGTGTAGGACTCCTGAAAGGCTTGTTCGTTCGCCAGGGTGCGTTCCGCTTGTCTTCGCTGCGTTTCGAGCTCTAGTTTTTGCGCGACCAGGAGATCCCGTTGGCCCGATTCTCGCGCATAATGGGACACCAGCGTGAGCACCCGTTCATCCGTTGGCGAGAGGATAACCGGGGCAACCCAGCTGTGGTTGAGCAAGTAAAACAGGTGCACCGACAGATAGGAGCCTAGGCCGAACAAAATCCCAGCGAGGACGACGAAGCCGACGATGCGATACGAAGAGATGATAAAGTCCTTTGGCCTTATCTCGGGCCTCAGCGACCACAACGTTTGGAGCTTGCTTGCGGGGGCCGCAGGCACTGGCTCTTGCGTGCCGGGCATCACGATGTTCCGAAAATATTCGGGGCACTCGTGAACGTTGGTTGGCTGGGTGGCCTCAGCCACCACGGAATGGGGGCGCTCCACGGCCGGCAAGGTAGCGGGCGGTGCCCTACGCGCCCCTACGGGAAGTTCACGGGGATCAGCAGAAGCCTCGGATCCGGTGGTCATAGCCTGTTTCCTCCAAGTGCCCAGGGGCCGTTGACGGCGACGGGTTTCGCTTCGCCCTCTGGTCGTGTTTCTTGAGTGGCGACGGAAACGGGCTCTTCACTGCCTTGGTGCCCCCGTGTTTCCCAGCTGCTCGAATCAAGGGTGAAGATCGCGAGCGGTGTAAAAAGGACATAGGTCATCGGCATCAGAACCCCAAGAGGTAGAAACCAGATTGGGTGAACGCGGTGCTCTGGCGCCAAATGTCGCGTGCCCGCCCAGTAGACAAAACCAAAAAAGCCGAGAACCACAAGGTGCATCACCGCGAGGTCGAAAAATGCGCCGATCGCGAGGTTCTGCAAAACCACAACGGGATAGGCTGCGAGGAGAGCCGCAAGGGAGATGTAATGGATGGCGACCGCCGGGTGCAGTCTCCAAGCGTGGGTTAGGCCACAGATGAAGTCGATGATGTTTGATCGTCTCCAGCGCAACTGCTGCGACATGTATTTCGAAATGCTGTCCGGGGCGACCGTCCAACACATTGCGTCCAAGATCATGCTTGTCTTGTACCCCGACTTCACGATCTGTCGGGTCAGAAACCGATCTTCACCGTACTTGATGGGTACGCCCAGGATGTTGCGCTTCTCGAGAATAGGTTCGAGCTCAATGAGGACGTGCCGCCGGTAGGCCGTGAGGCAGCCCGATAGGCACATGACTGAAGAGAAGGCACGCTCCAGGCTCTTCAGGAACTCAAAACCAAAGTAGTACTTGATGGTCTGCATGCGGGTGAGCCAGTTGACGTGCGGGTTGGAAACGTGAACGCTGCCGCCGACCGCCGCCATGTCCGGGTCGGTGAAGCCACCAATGAGACGACGGATGGCCGTGGGCTCTACGACGACGTCGGAATCGACAGAGACGATGATTTCGCTGTCCGTGTTTCGGACCGCATTGTTGATGCCTCTGCGCTTGCCCATGTTGTATGGGTTACGGATGACCAAGATGCGGTCAGGACACTCAGTTTCGGCGCGCTTGGCCCACTCGTAACTGTCGTCCTTAGAGCAGTCGTCCACAACAATGACCTTCAGCTTCTCTGGCGGGTAGTCCTGACGGAGCAAGCTGTGAAGGGTTTGGTAGATCCCTTTACCTTCATTGAACATAGGAATAACGACCGAGATCTCAGGTTCGTAGTCGTTTTCGGGAACCTCAAAGCGACTGCGCTTGACGAACTTCATGAACACGCCCACGAGGTAGCGGTTCGCAAAAACGATCAGAATCAAGAGGTGGATAGGCATGAGTGACATGTGTGCATTCCCCCCAAGGCTCCAGGACCAGAAGGTCCTTCGCTCACCGGGCCTCTTGTTCTTTTTGCGACTTTCACCGAAATGTGATCTGCATCATGTTCGGGGCCGCGTTGTGTCTGTGTGAGCTTCATCACCTTCTCGCGGCCCGCCCCTTGTCGTTGCAACGCTCGTTTACAAATCCTATTGCGTGGTCTCCGCGTTCCGACGCGGCTGACGCGTGTCATGCGTCCAGCGAGTCAGTTTCCTACGACCTCGTTTTTCGCAACTTCGATGGCGACGGGCCAACCTAAGTGGGCACGGCTTACAGGCCTTCGTTCAGAGAAGTCAAGAGTTCGCTTTGTGCTCAAACCGGCGGATCGTGGGTGTGAGCACCCGCATGGTTGATGAAGCTCTGTCTGTGGTCTCCCTGCCACCCACGCACGGTTCGCGATCGCCAAAGATATGGCACGAAGTGATCGGATGCGCGACACGGATTGGCGTATAAACCCCCACCATAGGTGGCCGATGTCGGGGCAAGAGCGGAAGGATACGCCCTTTAGACAAGGTTGATGTGTCAGAAAATAGACGGTCTGGCGCATCACCGACGTGCGCGGTGAACGATGTGCGCCCGATCACGCTCGTAAAAAAAAGTGAGAGGCCGGGGGAGGGCCCGACAGGTTTTGCCCAGGCGCGTGCGAGAAGCACGCATGAAGTCGCGTGTGGCTCGGTGCCCCACACGAAGAATCAGGCGCCGTTTCGTAGGGGTGTGTTTGACGTGCCAAGCGTGGCCATTGATCATGAATCGAGATGCGCCAGGCTGTTGTTCGACTAGACCCTGGCGAAGAGGTGGGGCCCTACGAGGTTGTGGGGCATATTGCCCGAGGTGGCATGGCGGAGCTCTATCTTGGTCAAAAGAAGGGCGCGTCTGGGTTCGACGACGTGGTCGTGCTCAAGGTCATGCTTGAACATCTTTGTACGGAGGCTCGTTTCAGCCAGATGTTCGTGGACGAGGCCCGCGTCGTCTCGCAACTTCATCACCCCAACATCGTCGAGGTATTTGACCTGGGTCGCACCGGCGAGGGTCTGCTTTTTTTCGCGATGGAATACCTCGAAGGGCAGGCCGTTGCGCATCTGGTGAAACACGCGGCCTGGAATGAGCACCCGGTGCCCCAAGAGGTCGCCGCCCGGGTCATCGCCGATGTGGCGAGGGGCTTGGCGTATGCGCACGCGGCCAAGGACGAAGGAGGCCACGCTCTGGGCCTGGTTCATCGGGATGTGAGTCCTGAGAACCTCTTTGTCACCTACGAGGGCCACACCAAAATCCTCGATTTTGGCGTAGTCAAGTTGAAGGGCAGTTTGGCCAAGACCCAGTACGGGGAGCTCAAGGGCAAGATTGGGTACATGGCACCAGAAGCGGTTGCGAATGTCCCGTTTGACAGTCGAGCCGATCTCTTTTCCCTCGGCATTGTGTTGTTTGAGGTTTTGACGGCAAGAAAGCTCTTCAGCACCCGCGATCCGGTTTCGACCCTTCATCGGGTTTTGCATGCCGACATTCCGGATGTTCGGTCGGTGCGCGCCGATGTCGATGGCGTTTTGGCCGAGCTCTGTATGGAGCTCCTGATGCGCAACCCCGGGCGGCGCCTCTCGACCGCAGAAGAGCTCGGGGACCGGCTGGAGGAATGGCTCGCCACGCGAAATGGTTCTCGGCATCGGGTGGGTGACTGGCTCCGGCGGACCTTCGTTGAGGCTCACCAGGCAAGTCTTTTGATTCGGGAGGCAAAAAAGAGCTCCCACGGTGTGGCCCAGGAGGTGATTGAGAAGGCCCATCGATTGGGCGGAGGGCAACTCGACGAAAGTGTGGTGCGAGAGCTGGGGTCTTGGGGTTCGAGCGCTCGGAACCGACGAACAGGACCGGACCGCCCCTCGGCCGGGGCGCAGGCTTTTTCCGAACTGGAGCCCCGCTGGGCCGTGGACGAAGAAGAGACGGAAGCCGATGCCTGGGTGGGACAAAGGCGACGAAACACCCGTCGGTTGGGTCTTTTGGTTTTGGTCCTCGCTTTGGCACTGGCAGTATGGTGGGTGCGGCAGGCATCTTGGGAGCCTAGACCGTGGGTGCCCCCCGCCTATCGTTTGGTGCAGACCTTGTACGAGTCCGAGGGGGTATCCTTGCACAAGGTGGAAAACAAGAACTCCGGAAGTTGGGCTCTGCTTCGCGTTTGGCGGGTCGGAGGCAACGAAGGACCCTTCTTGAATGCGGCTCGAGACGCTCGGGATCGCATCGAAAGTCTCGCCGATCCCCGTCTCCTGCCCGTGTGGCAAGTGGATGCCGCGCATGGCTTTGTGTTTGCCTTGATGCCCTGGACTGAGGGGCGCACCCTGCACGACTTGATGGGTTCGAGGGCCTTGAGTGCTCAGGCGGCAAAAACGCTGCTGTTTGCGGTGATGGCCGCGGTGGAAGAGGCCCTCAAGGGCGGTCTTTACCACGGTGCGCTCGATGCGACCTCCGTCTGGGTGACCGGGGCAGAACACCGGGTCCTCTTGATGGGCTTTCAGATGGGGTTTCTCAACCACGCCCAAGTGAAAAACCGCGAGGGCCGCGCCCCCGAAGCCCAGCCAGGGCCCAATGAGGGAATGGCCCTCGACCAATACGGTACGGCGGCTCTCGCACGACAGATCCTTCGAAATTTCGACCAGTCTGGAAGCGAGCGCGCAGCGGGCGTGGTTGCGCGCGCGACTGCCGTCGCCCGGTCGCGACGCTACCCCGACGTCTCCAGTTTTGTGCGGGCGCTGGAAGAGGCGCTTCTTCGTTCCGGTAGGCGCTAGCGCCTTTCGTAGCTGCGGGCGGCATGAAAGCTTCGGTGGCCAAAATCGTAGGGGCCCCCGTCTTCGCCCGGGACCTCGGTTTGGAACTCGAGCTTTCGGTAGTGTGCCTGGATGGCAAGGATATCTTCTTGGTGGTCCATGAATGCGTCGAGGACTTCTGGGTCGAAGTGGGTGGCGCGTCCCTCTAGGAGTATTCCGAAGGCTTTTTGCTGATCAAACGCCGGCTTGTAGCAGCGCGGGGAGCTGAGTGCGTCAAAAACATCGGCCACGGCGACAATCCGCGCCTCGAGGGGGATGTGGTCCCCGCTGAGTCCATGAGGGTAACCAGCGCCATTAAATTTTTCGTGGTGGCTGAGCGCGATGTTGTGCGCAGTCTTCATGAGTTCGGATTGAGGGTTGGCTAAGATGGCGGCGCCCTTCACCGGGTGTTGTTTCATGACCTCGTACTCTTCGTGGCTGAGCTTTCCAGCTTTTTTGAGAATGCTGTCGGGAATGGCGATCTTCCCGATGTCATGCATGGGGCTGGCGAGTTTGAGTTGGTCGCAAAAGACAGGGCTTTTACCTAGGGCACGGGCCGTGGCGTGGGCGTAGTCGCTCATTCGATGAATGTGAAAGCCGGTGTCTCCGTCGCGGTATTCGGCTGCGGCTGCGAGCCTGAAAACCGTATCGATGGCTGTATCTTTGAGTCTCGAAACCAAAACCGCGTTGTGCATGGCGGCGCCCAAAGGGGCCGCAATCGCTGAAAGGAGGCCGAGGTCATCGTCCTTGAATGCGTGGGAGACACCCAGTGTGTCCAGGTAGATCACCCCCACAACATCGCCCTGATGGGTGATGGGGCTGCAAATCGCAGAGCGGATATTTTCTTGAACGATACTTATTCGCGCTCCGAAGCGTTCGTCGGTACCGGCATCGCGCGTCAAGATGCCCTTTCTGTGTGCGTATGCCTGCTCTGCAATGGTTCGGCTGAAACGGGGTTCGGGCGCGTCGGGCGAAGCGGAGCGTCGTTTTCGAACCGTCAGTTCGCCGGAGTCCTCTGATGGCGTCAAAATAATGGCCCGATGGGCCGGGAAGGCCTCCATGACGGCATCCACAATGCGATCGAGCAAACAGTTGATATCAAGCTCAGTGGATATGGCGGTGTTCAGGGAGAGCAGGGTTTGAAGTTGCGCCCACGTTCTTTGGTTCTCGGTGCTGGTTCCTACATGGACGGCGCTGAACGGCAACAGTTGAAAAGGGGAGGTCGATGCGATGCAGGGGGCCGAAGGTTCTTGGACGCGCGTTTGGCCGTGGGTGCTGGAGCAAACTCCATCGGTCAAGGGTGTGCGAAAGTGCAAGATCGTCTCCCCAAGGACCAACTGGGACTCCGCCTTAAGAATTCTTGCGGTCTCCACAGTAGAACCATCCACAGTCGTGCCCGTTTTGCTCCCGAGATCCTCAATGACGTAGTAGTCACCTCTTCGCTCAATCACTGCATGGAATCGCGACACTCGGTCGTCGCTCAAGCGAAGATCGTTTTCGGGTCGACGTCCGACCGTGAGTTTGTCTCCTACGCACACGGTCGTGCCCGCGGAGGGGCCATTCACGATGGTGACTTGCCCGGCATCGTGTCTGGTTGGGGGGTGGGCTACCGACATGGGGGCGCACTCTGGCTCGGTCCATTGTTGCTGTCAATTCCGCGACTTGAATCCCATGTTTTGGTCCGCTTGGGCGCGCGCTTGGGCTGTAGAGGGCGCCTCAGGGCCGACCGGGAATCGAAGGAGGATAGGGTCAAAAATTGGGCAAATGCCAGGCCTTTTGATAGGGGTGGGACCCTTCAGTCGGTTGTGGGCCGGTTGATGCGTGTAGGCGCCCGGTGCGCACGTCGGTCGAACGTGCGCGAAACGGCCGTACGTTCGATTCAGCGAAAGATATTCCGTCGGGTTCGACACGCGGAGTCATCCGCTCACCGATACGCAAGCCGGCTCGGAACGATGCAGGTGAGCTTCGAACCACCGGCAAATCGAAGTGAGCCGAGGAATTAAGGCCGCTGAGCTTTGGGGTTAAGACTTGCCTTCTTGGCTGAACTTGGCCCGATGGTGAGCGGAATCTTGAACTTCAGGGGGCTCTTTTGGCGGCCAAATACAGTGGCTTTGGCCACGCCAAGAATACACTGTCCCAGCGTTGTGGCCCCGAAGGCTGCGGGGTCCACGCCAGCGGATGTGACTCGGCCCTGTCGATTGATGGCAAAATGCACAATGATTTCCCGGGAGCGCGGGAGCGCGGCACTGTGGGTGCGCGTGCAACGTTGAATAGCAACCTTTCGTTTTCCGAAGGTGGCTGTCAGCCGTTCAGCGGTTGGCTTTCGTCGGGGAGGTCGCTTCGGCTTTTTGGCCCCGGGCGGGGGCGACGGTTTTCGAGGCACGGCTCTCGGCGCGGGGAGAGGCTCATGGTTGGAGGCGAGGTGTTTGTCGTTTGTGGGGGCCTCGGTGGTCGGCTGGGGTTTGCCGTTCAAGGGCTCGTCTGGGCTCGATGGCTTTTTGAAGGGTTCAGCTTCACCGTCGACAATGACTAGAATTTCCTTAGGACCACGTGGGCGTGGGTCTGCTCCGCTCCTTGGGCCTGGGGCTGGTGGTCTGGAGGGACGCGCACCGATGGCATCTTCATTTGGGCTCAAGAGGCTGTAGCTCATGTAGGTCGATGCCACTGCCAACGTGAGAAAGGCAAAAATGGCGAGTCGCCTTTGCGTTTGGCGTTTTTTTCGCCGGGCCAACGAGGCGGTCCGCCTCTGTTCCGCTTCTTGTGGGTTGTGGGTGGGCGCCGAAGGATGGCTTGGAGGAGCCTTGTTCGAAGTGGGAATGCTACCGGTGCGCGCGGTCATCGCGTCCAGCCGTTCTTGGGCGTCCAGATGCTCGCGCGTACGGTCTCGAATTTTTTCACCAGCGGTGGCTTCGACAAAGTTTCCTACACTGGCGTTCCCTAGCGGTTTAGGCTGTTCGCTCAGAAAATCATGCAACACGTCGGCCACATCCTTGCATGAAGGAAAACGATCCGTGCGGTCGTACTCGAGCATCCGGGCGACAACGAGATCGAGTTCGGGCGGCACCTCTTTGCGGATTCTGGACGGTGGTAAGAGGGGCGTTTTGTTCGCAATTCTTTCGGCGAGCTGGACGTCGTTTTTGAAGAGGCGCCTTCCTGTGCACATTTCCCAAAAGACGACGCCCAACGAGAATTGATCGCTTCGGTGGTCGAGATCTTCGCTTCGTAGTTGCTCGGGTGGCATATATCGCAGCCGCCCCTTGAGGATGCCGGTTGTGGTGCGCGTGGAGCGAATGTTTGCTTTGGCGATACCGAAGTCGACCACTTTGGTCACGCCGTCCGTGCGGACCATGATGTTTTGGGGGCTGATGTCACGGTGCACGACGTGCAGAGGTTGTTCGTCTAGTCCTTTGGCGTTGTGCGCGTAGTCCAATGCACGTGCGGCGTCATGGATGACTTGAGCGGTGACCGTGAACGGAACTTGCTCCTGGTTTTCGCGAGTACCCCTGATCAGGTTCCCCACATTTTCGCCCTGGATGTATTCCATGGCGATGAAATGCATGTTTTCCCACACCCCCGCTTCGTAGACGGCGACAATGTTGGGGTGGTTGAGTGTGGAGATGACTCGGGCCTCGTCCAGGAATTCATCTACAGCCTTGGGGACTTCGGCGAGATCTGGGAGGAGCCGTTTGAGAATCACAAAACGATTGAAGCTTTGACCGGTCTGCTTGGCGAGAAAGATCTCGCCCATGCCGCCGATGGCGAGCCGCCGTAGGATTGCGTATTTGCCAAAAACGAAGGCGGTCATGGCATCGCCTCTTCGTCTGCGGGGCCAAAAGCTGCCTGCCCATCCCAGGCCCATGCTGAAAGGCGATGTCCTGGTCTAAACAGAAACCCACAAGTTCGGATCCAGGCGCTACGCAGCATGGGACCCTCTGGTGCCGGCTCACGTACTTGTGGGTACGCTCCCGAGGCTCCTCGGCTTTCTCTGGCACCTGGCTTCGAACTTGTGGGTTCTGGTTCAGCGTGAGGCGCTAAGCTTTCGGAGGTAGTAGTGGATACCAATTCGAGGGTGCTCGATGCGAACTGCGAGGGCATCTTCGTTTTTGGGCAATGGGACCTCGGCGCTGAATCGTTGGTGGCGATCTTGGTCGAGGACGACGCCATCCACGCTGACGATGGAGCCCTCGATGGTGGCCCCTGAAACGCGCACCGTATCGCCCTGGATGCGCTCACCCGGTTTGGGCGATCGCAGATAGAGCGCCGGCGTAGCGTTGTCGAAATCAACGCGGAGCGTAGTTGTAGCGGATTGCTTCTTTGTCTGCTCACCACTTTCGAACCACCACCGGTAGACCCCTTCGCGTATCCTCCCGGATTTGAACGCTCGCTGAGCCTTTTTGATCTTATACTTCTTTTTCGCTCCGCGTTCTGGTTGTAAGTGCAAGGTGAAACCCCCCGAGCTTGGTGCGTCGGGCCACGTAAACGTGAGTGCGGGGAGGTGATTTTGATAGTAGACGGTATAGTGGCGTCCATCTGCCTCCAATGTGTTCTGTGGCGGTGAGCGGGGGAGACGTTTGGTCCCGCGGTCACGTATGAGACGGATAGAACCCTGCGTTTTTGCGCGTTTTGCTACCTTGTCACCCGAAGCGCAGCGAACTCGATAGCGAAATGAACCTTGCGGAATGAGGACGATGGCGCTCCCGGAGCCGCGAGCTCGCGTCAAAGATTTGCGAAACGATGTGCGGCTTCTTGTGACCTCCAAGATTCCTTGATCCGGGCAGATGTCGTTGAAACGAACGCGGATAGGTGTAGGCACTGTGGGGTGGTGGGCTGTCAGCGACTCACCTGCAACGACAGCGAAGTCGGACCGCGTGGGAAGCGGGCGAGCGATGCTGACAACACCATTTGCCGTCAAGGTCCCCGCCTCGCCATATTCTACGGAGTCGCGAGCGTCCTTGCCTTGAAGGACCAAGGATCCGCGATCCACGGAAACGCGGGTTCTGCCTCGCTTGTCGACGCGTACGCTGGCTCTGGTCCCTCCTTTTTTGGCGAGTGCAACGCCGCCAGGTACCCGAATGGCAACGTCGCTGTCGTCGGCTTTGAGCACCAGTCGCCCTTGCGTGGTCTTGAGAAGGATCTCGGCGGTTCCGATGGTCACGGTGGCCGGCCCGTGGATCTCGGCGGACGCTTGGCCTCGCTTCGCGAGGGCGAGTCCTTTCGCCCAGAGCCGGACTTGCCCGCCCTCAGGCAAGGTGGAGGTTCGAGCCGTGAGTTTTTTCCATCGTGCCTCCTCGTCGAGCCGAACGCGGCCTCGCCCCCGCTTGAGTCGAAATTCAATGCTCGGTTTGTCCGGGGGCTGGGCCTTGGGTTTGTCGGGCGCCGGTTCAATTTCGGCGGCACCGATGCGAATGACTTCGCCTCGCCCGAACTGCTTTTGGCTTTTCCCGGATTCAGTGACTGAGGCAAAACCCATGAGGACATGGACGTCGACGCCGCTTTCGTCCTTGTTTTTTTTGAGTCTCACCCGTGCGCCGGGTGCGATGACTGCCTTTCCAATTCGCGATTCGTAATAGATGGGCTCCTCAGAGCTGTCGATTTCTGCCTCACCCGCTTCAATTTCGACGCCGGGTGCGCCCTGGTTGAGTTTGCTCAGGAAGCGGACAGTGGTCTCGGGGCCTAGCCTTAGGCCGCCACCCATCTTGAAGCGAATCGTTGCCCGGGCGCCTTTTGTGGTCCGTACTCCACTTCCGAGTGTGAAGCGATGGCCCACATCGGTCGCTTTCCAGGTGGCTGCTTGGGCCTTGGACAACCCCTGGACCGAACCGTTTTTGCTCATGAGCTCAGCAACGTAGTCTTTGGGGGTACAGGCGGGCGAACACCCAAGCAACATTGCGAGGCACCAAGCTCTGCGCTTGAAGCGGTTGGATCCCCCCCGGCTCTGTCGGGGATGCACCCTGAGTTTGAGATGCGCGGGCGTCGTTCGGTCCTCTCGGAGCCCGAAATCCGGGGAAGAGCCTTCGACCACGTCCATGTCCACGTCCACGTCCACGTCCACGTGGTCCGAATTCATTTCGGACCGGGCCCTGTAAGGCCGAACCGGCGTTTTTTTAGGCTCCGGTATTCGTGAAGCACAAGGTCGACGCAACGGATCCGTGGGATGAAGCGTTGAGCGCGCGCATCTGAGGACTGGCGCGGTGGGGCCTTTCACTTAGCGTCTCCTGCGTAGATCCACATTGAGCACGGTGACACCCTCCGTTTCAACCGTGATTTGGCGGCTTTGCGGCTTGTAGCCATTTGCCTCGATCTTGATCTCATAGGTCCCCGGCGGAACGATGACTGAAAACCGTCCGTCCGCTCTGACGGTCAGTTCCATGTTGATTGGGAGGATGGTGAGTTTCGCGGGCAGCGGCTTGCCGCGGTAGGTTCGCACGGTCCCCCGAATCTCGCCGTCGGGCAAAAGGCGCTCGAGTGTGATGTCTAGGTTCACGGGATCACCGGAGGCCGGGATGGTGACGTTTTGCGCGATCTCTTGAAAGCCGCTCGCCGAAATGTGGACGACGACCTCTTCGTCAAGGATATTGCGAAGCAGAAACCGACCGTCGCTCTGGCTCTTGACGCTGGTGCTGCTTGTTCCTATCCGGATGGTGGCGCCCTCAAGCGGCTTCCCAGAAGGTGCCCGTACCACGCCCCCAATGTTGGCTGGAAGACGCGGTGGCGGTCCGTCGAGTACGGGAGGGGGGCTTTTTCGCGCCTTTTTTGTGAAGTCAATAAGATAGTGAAGGCCGAGGGCGACCTTGAAACGTGGCTCCTGGCTGATCAAGGGTTGCCCAACGTCTATGACCGGTCGAGCGTTGACCGCGTACGAGCCCGTCAGGTCCACGCCAAAGTTGGTTTTGGGAACAAACCAGCGGGCCCCCAAAGAGGCGAGCATCGGCGACTGGGAAGAGGGCGGGGCGTCTGCTCCGAGATGAAGGTCCCAGAACCATTCTCCCAAGAGTGCAACCGGCCCGGCCCGGTAGGTGACCGCCACGCCCATGGGGATGGCGTTGCTGTCACTCACGCCCAGCGAAAGGCGGTCTGCCCGGCTGAGAAGATCCACATCCGAAATGGCTTTCGCGCTTCGGTCCACGCGAAAGCCAACATTGCCGGAAATGGATAAAGGAGACCCCGTGGCCATGTACGTGAACAGCAGGCTGAACTCGGGGGATATGGCCGTGCCCGAAAGCGAGGGTGGTTTTTCCCCGCCCGGGAACCAGACGGACGTCCGCAACCCTGCATGAAAGCCTTTGCCCAGTGGACCGGTTGCCAAAAGAACGACGCGAGGGTCTCCGACAAAGCCGTCGTCGCCTTCGTTTTGCACATTGTTGTGTTGGTCGTAGCGACCGTCCAACTCGAGGGCAAAACCGAACCAGTCGGTGGGGCGAAAGCTGGCGGCGATGGAGCCGAAGACCCGATGGTGGCTGTCGTCAGACCCAAGAACAGATTCTGTGAATCCGTACCCCGTGGATTGCATAAAGCTGAATCCACGCACAAGACGTCCTGCGAAGCCCACGGATCGAACCCCGGGCAGGGCGTTGAGTGCGTTGCCTCCCTGGTGACCCGGTGTTGCCCCGGCGCTTGCGCCCATGGATCCCAAGGCTGCGGCCAGGACAGATGGGAGAAGAAAAGGGCTCCTCATGACCCACAAAAGTTAACACGGGGGCGACGCCCACTGCACCGTGTGCCGAAGTGATGGGAAAGTCCGGTGGGTGTGGGTGTGCCTATCCGGTGGTTTCGCGCTCTTCTCGCCCCCGGCGTGTGGGGCGCCGTGGGTGTCTAAAGGGGGGAGCCCCCTCGCTGCCCATAGTCGCCCAGGGGGTGGTTGAGGGTGCTCTGTTCGAAACCACAGAGTCGATGGGGCTCTATCTGGGTTTGGACGCGCATCCGTTCCGGGGTCCCTCGATGCCTCGGGTCCTTAAAGGTTGATTGACAGCGTTGGTGGCCGTGCCTTACCCGGGTTCAGGTCATGTCGGGGCATCCTCAGGGTTCGAGCGAAGAAAAATCGGCAGGCCGTTTGGTGCGAGGCCTTGGCGGAGCGGCTCTAGGGCATCACTGGATGCTGGATGCGACCGGTTGTGGGCGCGCATCGAACCCATCGATGTTGCTAGAGCGGGCCCTTTTGGAGCTTCCCGCAAGACTGGGGCTGACCGCCGTGGGGGCGCCGCAGCTGTTCGAACACCGGGGGGGCGGTGCACAAGAGCATACGATCGCCGGACTGGTGCTCATTGCCCAAAGCCATTTGAGCTTACATGTGCTTCCTGACCTTGGGGTGCTTCATGCGGATTTGTTCTCCTGTTGCCCTTTTGACGACGCGCGTGCGTTGACCTATTTGCGTTCGGCATTTGGCTTTGAGACCTTCCGAGAGACGATGGTTGTGCGTGGTGCCTCGGGTGCGCCGTTTTGAGTCTTCGGGTTCGCCCAAAGGTCCAGGCCCCCGGCGTGAGTCCTTGGGCCCGTGTGCTGTCAACCCATCGGGGGCCTTTGGCCCACGATGCGAGCTTCGACCCTGAACGCGTGAAGGACGCGCTGAGCCTCGCGTTGTTGGCGTGCGGTCTCGAGTGCAAAGGGCACTTCGAACACCGTTATCGACCCTTCGGCGTGAGTCTCGGTCGTTCGGGTGTGAACTTCATGGTGGTTGTTCACACCTGGCCGGAGCATGGTTTGGCCACCGTGGATGGTCGGTTCTTAGACCAAGGCGTTGCCCAGAATTGGTCAACGGCGGTCGAGCGAGCGTTCGGTTGGGTCGGCGTTGAACAGCTCTTACTCTAGGGGGATTCTTCTGGGGGGCCGCAGTCGCTGCACAGACCGTAAAGCTCCATACGGTGTCGGGTCACCACAAAGCCGTTTTCGCGGGCGACCTGATCCTGCAAGAGTTCGATTTGGTCGTTGCAGAACTCCACGATGGTGCCGCAGCTGGTGCAGATGAGGTGGTCGTGGTGCTCTTCTTCGCTGGGCTCGTACAGCGTATGGCCGTCTCCAAACCGATGGGGCGACGCCAGCCCGCATTCGGTGAGGAGTTTCATGGTTCGGTATACCGTGGCCAGGCTGACCTGGGGGTCGAGGGCGCGAACGCGCTCCAGAAGGTCTTCGACGCGCAGATGCTCGCTGGACTTAAAGAAGACTTCGGCGATGAGCTCTCGTTGGCGCGTGAACTTCAGCCCGTGCTGGGCCACATAGTCCTTCAGGATCTTGCCGGCGTTTGTTTCCAAGTTGCACTCTCGTGAGCGGATAAAGGCCTCACAAGGATAGCCATCAGGGTTCCCATGTTTCCACAGATTCTTTGAACGGAGGGCTGTAAATAAGGGTTAATACCGAGAATTTTGCCGCATGGGCTCGAACCGGTTTGCCTGGTTGGGGCGGGCAATCACGAGTTTGAGGGGGCCGTGGTGGCTGCTTTCATCTTTCGGCAAAAGCTTTCGAGCTCAAAGAGCATGGTCTCGGGCTGGTCGTGATGCTGAGCGATGCGTCCGACGATGGCGCTTCCCGAGATGGCCCCCTGGGCACCCGCTTTGACGACGGTGGCGACGTGCTCCGGCGTGGCCAGGCCAAAACCCACCAGCACGGGGATCGATGTCTTCGCTTGAAGGGTGCTCAGGACACCTCGGATCCCGTCATTCACGTTCTTTTTTTGTCCCGTGATGCCAATGCGGGCCACCAGATAGAGGTACCCTTGAGCATGCTCCAGAATCTTCTCTAGGCGCGCCTCCGAGGTCAGTTCGCTGACGATGAAGATAGGGGCAATCTCGTATTGATGGGCCGCTTCGAGGACGGGCTGGGCTTCCTCAATGGGCACATCGGCAACGAGAATGGCGTCGACACCCGCCTCGCGCGCCCGTCGGTAGAAGGACTCGACCCCAGCGCTGAGGATGAGGTTGTAGTAGATGAGCAGGGCGATCGGCAGTTCGGTGCTCTCCCGCACCCGGGCGAGGTACGAAAAGGCTTTGTCGGTGGTCACGCCAGCTGCCAGCGCACGGCCGTCCGCGGCTTGAATCACCGGTCCGTCCGCGGGAGGGTCGGAAAAGGCGAAACCGAACTCCAGGATGTCGGCACCGCCCTTGATCAGGCTTTGGGTGATGGCAAAACTTGTACTCAGATCCGGGTCACCAATCACCTGGAAGGGGACAAAGGCCGCTTCGTTTTTGGCGGCCAGACTTTCGAAGCAGGTCTTCAGGCGGTTCACGGCTAGGCCTCCTGTGCGGCCTTGACGTGCAGCAGATCTTTGTCGCCCCGGCCCGATAGATTGATGAGCAGGATGTCCTGCTCTTTGAGTTTCGGAGCCATCTTCTTGGCGTACGCGATGGCGTGGGATGACTCCAGGGCCGGCAAGATTCCCTCTCGCTTGGTCACCCAGCGAAAGGCCTCAAGGGCTTCGGCGTCGGTGGCCGTTGCGTATTCGGCTCGGCCCGTATCCTTGAGGTAGCTGTGCTCGGGCCCCACACCCGGGTAGTCGAGGCCCGCGGAAATGCTGTGGGCTTCGTGGACTTGTCCGTCTTCGTTTTGCAAAAGATAAGAGATCGACCCATGAAGGCACCCCGGTCGCCCTCGGTTCAAGGTGGCACCATGTTCTCTGCCATCGATGCCTTTGCCCCCGGGCTCTACGCCCACCAGCCGGACCTCGGGATCGTCCATGAAGCCGCTGAACAAACCGAGTGCATTGCTTCCGCCTCCTACGCAGGCCAACGCTGCGGTCGGCAGGCGCCCCTGCGCGGCCAGGAGTTGCTCCTTCGCTTCGCGGCCGATGACTTTTTGAAAGTCTCGGACAATGGTTGGATAGGGGTGCGGTCCGGCTGCGGTCCCGAATACGTAGAAGGTATCGCGAACGTGCTCGGTCCAGTAGCGAAGGGTGTCGTTGATGGCCTCCTTGAGTGTCGCTCCACCGGACGAGACCGGCACCACCTTCGCTCCGAACAATTCCATGCGGTCGACGTTGGGCTGTTGGCGGGCCATGTCCTTGGCGCCCATGAATATGAGGACTTCCATTTCAAGCAAAGCGCCGATCAACGAGGTTGCGACGCCGTGCTGCCCCGCGCCGGTTTCCGCGATGAGGCGCTTCTTTCCCATTCTGCGGGCGAGAAGGCCCTGACCGAGGGTGTTGTTGGTCTTGTGCGCGCCTCCGTGGAGGAGATCTTCGCGTTTGAGGTAAACCTTGACGCCAAGGTCGCTCGACAGGTTCTCCGCGAAGTACAAGGGGGTTGGACGTCCTGCGTAGTTTCGGAGGAGGTCGTCAAGGGTGGCTTGAAACAGGGGATCCTTAGATGCGCTGAGGTAGGCGTCTTCGAGCTCCTCCAATGCAGGGATCAGGAGCTCGGAGACAAAAAGACCACCGTACGGACCGAATTTGCCTGGGGATTTCATGGTGACCCTCAGACTCTTACATCCAAGCTGGCTCCGCCCGCAATACCCATATCATCGCTGGCGGCCGTGGGTGGCGCTCCCTTGGGCCGCCCGGAGGCCACGGTCAGTCGCAAGATCGGGCCGCTTGGATGAAGTCCCGAATACGTTGTGGACTCTCGGCGCCGTCGACTTCGACGCCTGATGCGGTATCGACGCCAAAAGGGCGTCCTTTTTGAATCGCAAGGGTTACGTTTTCAGGGTTCAGGCCTCCGGCGAGAAAGTATGGGCGAGAAGGGGATAGGCCTTGCAGCTGGCTCCAATCAAAGGTGGTTCCGCTCCCAGCACGCGGGCCATCTAAGAGAAAGTATGTCGCGTAGGGGGCCCATTGTTCGAGGGATTCGGGGGTCAGCGTGTGGTCCACCGAGAATGCCTTGATGAGGCGGTGATGTTCTTGGAGCACTTGTCCGTAGTGCACCGGCTCACTTCCATGAAGTTGGATCCAGCGGAGGCCGAGGGCTTGTGCGATGTTTTCGACTTCTTTGAGGTCTTGATCACAAAATACGCCGACCGGAATCGCATGGTTCAAGGTCGAAAGAACCGCTTGTGCCTTGGCCAGGTCCAAAACACGCTTGCTCCAAGGTACGAAATTGAGACCAACAAAATCGGCACCGGCTTTCTCTAGGGCGTCCGCCGCTTGTCGCGAGCGCACCCCACACACTTTGATCTTCACCATCCCAAGGCCCGAATGGCGTCACGAATGTCGGCGGCGGCCATCAAATGGCTCCCGATGAGAACAGCGTCGGCCTGAGATCGGACCCGGTCAATCTCGGTCTTGTGCGTGAGGCCGCTTTCGGTGACGATCACGCGCCCCTTCCCCACCCGTGGAGCAAGACGGTGGAAGTTGTCGAGGTCGATCTCGAGGGTGTTGAGGTTGCGGTTGTTGACGCCGATGATTTTAGCCGAGGTTTCGAGCACGACGTCCATCTGTTCGGGGTCGTGGACTTCGACCAGGGCCTCCATACCATGGTTCCGGGCGGCTTGAATGAGCGGTTCGAGCGCTTCGGGCGCCAACACGGACGCCATGAGCAGCACCCCGTCGGCTCCATGGTGACGCCCCTCGTCGATTTGAAATTCCGAGATCACAAAATCTTTTAAGAGAACCGGTCGGGTGACCGCGGCACGCACCTGGCTGACAAGTTCGAGGTTGCCCCCAAAAAAAGGTGTGTCTGCGACCACGGAGATGGCTGCCGCATGCTCCTCGTAGATTTGTGCGACCGCATGCACGTCTAGGTCCTCGCGAAGCGCACCCTTCGATGGTGAACGGCGTTTGATTTCGGCGATGAGAGAGAGACCGGGGTTTTGAAGCGCTTCGAGGAAGCTTCGGTCGCTCTTTTTGGGTGGGGGCCGACTGGGCGCTTTTTCGGCGCGGGCCCGAACATCACGGATCTTCTGTTCGACGATTCGGCCGAGTGTACTGTCCTCGGGTAAGGTGCACAGTGCGCTGAAGGTCACCATCACTCTACCGCCAGCGCCTGGGCCTCTCGCCGGTAGTTTTCAAAGCTTTTGTAGGCTGCGCCCGATTCGATGATGTCGTTGGCCAGGGCCACGCCCTCCTTGATGGAGGCGGCAGCGCCCCCGACGTAAAGGCCCGCGGCTGCGTTGACCAGAGCGAGGTCGCGAACCGGGCCCCTTTTTTTTTCGCGGAGGACTTCCAAAAAAAGCCGGACGTTCTTTTCGCGGTCGCCGCCCTGAATTTCGGCGGCTTCTTTGAGACTCAGGCCGACCTCTTCGGGATGCACGGCCGAAGCCTTGATTTGGCCCTTTGCGACCTCATAGGTTTGGGTCCGCGTGGTGAGGGTGATTTCATCGAGGCCATCCTCGCCGTGAACCACAAGGGCGCGTTCGACGCCGAGCCGGCCGAGTGCCTCAGCCATCAAAGGGGCCTTTTTCGCGTCGCTCACACCCAAGACTTGTCGGCCGACGGACGCTGGGTTGGCCAAAGGCCCCAAAAAATTGAAAACCGTTCGAAAACCAAGCGTTTTTCGAACGGGGACAACGTGTTTCATCGCGGGGTGGTATCGCGGCGCAAACATGAAGCCGATGTTGCACGATTCGACAAGCTTCACGACTTGTTTGGGGCCAAGCACGATAGGAACCTCGAGTGCTTCCAGAAGGTCCATGGAACCACATCGGCCGGTGCTGGCCCGATTGCCGTGTTTGGCTACCCGCAGGCCCGCCGCGGCGAGGATGAATGCGACCATCGTCGAGGTATTGGGCGTATCCAAGCCGCTGCCGCCGGTGCCGCAGGTGTCGACGACGGTGCCTTCGAGTTCGACGGGTTCGGCATGGTTCCGCATGGCCCGCGCCAGCCCCGTGAGCTCGTCGACGGTTTCACCTTTGACGGCGAGCAACGTGAGAAAGGCAGCGGTCTGGGCGTCCGAGAGCTGCCCCTCCATCATTTGGGTCATGACCGCCGCCGCACTTTCCTCCGGCAGAGATTGACCTTGTAGCAACAGGTCGATGGCATGCTTGTACATGGGTTTCGAAAGCCCATGTTAGCACTTCACTGGGCGTTCGTCCCGAAGTTGATGAAATTTTGCAGGATTTGCTTGCCGCACGGTGTTCCGATGCTTTCGGGATGAAACTGAATGCCAAAGAGGGGTTGGCTTTTGTGCCTGACGGCCATGACCAGGCGGTCGTCCTTCGATTCTGCGATGAGCTCGAGGCACTCGGGAAGGGCGTCCCGTTCTCCGAGGAGGGAATGGTAGCGCATGGCTTCGAATTCCTCGGGGATATCGTGGAACAGGGGATGGCCGGTGTGCTTGATGATGCTGGTTTTCCCGTGAAGGATGTGCGGTGCGCGTACAATTCGGCCGCCCAAATGATGAATGATGCCCTGATGTCCAAGGCAAACGCCCAGGGTCGGGATTTTGGCGGACAGCTCGGTGATGATCTGCCGGCATACGCCGAAGTCTCGTTCGCGCTCTGGCGTTCCCGGTCCGGGCGAGAGCACGATGTGGTCTGGCGCAAGGCTTTGGACGCCCTCAAGATCGATTTGGTCATTGCGGTGCACGATGGCTTCATGCCCAAGCTCGCCGAGGTACTGATAGAGGTTGTAGGTAAACGAGTCGTAGTTGTCGATGATAAGGACGGTCATGGGATTTCACCGGTCATTGTTTTTGCCATGGATGTTGCCACAAGCCCTGCGCGCGCTTTGTTGAGGCATTCTTGAAATTCCTTCGGCGGGTCAGAATCATGCACAATTCCGGCACCGACCTGTAGATCTACCTGGTTGTTTTTGACGACCATGGTTCTGATGGCGATACACGTGTCCATGTTGTGTTGAAAGTCAAAGTAGCCGACCGCCCCCGAATACAGGCCGCGGGGTGTGGGCTCAAGCGCAGCAATGATCTCCATCGCCCGAATTTTGGGCGCACCCGAAACGGTGCCTGCGGGGAATGAGGCGCGCAGGAGGTCAAACGCATCTTTGTCTTTTTGAAGGGTTCCACGAATGTCCGATACGATATGCATCACGTGTGAGTATCGTTCGATGTGCAAGGGATCTTCGACCCGGACGGTTCCGATTTCGCAGACACGTCCGACGTCGTTTCGGCCGAGATCGACGAGCATCATATGCTCCGCGAGCTCTTTTTCGTCGCTCAAAAGATCCTTTTCCAGCGCGCGGTCCTCGGCCGCATCGGATCCGCGTTTTCGGGTGCCGGCAATGGGTCTCAAAAGAACGTCTCGGCCTTCGAGCCGGACCAAAACTTCGGGGGAAGCGCCGACCACCGCCCAGTCGCCAAACTTGAGGTGGAACATGTAAGGAGATGGGTTGAGCGCTCTCAGCACGCGGTAGAGCTCGAACGAAGACAAGTCGGTTGCGGTGCTCAGCCGTTGGCTGAGTGCCACCTGAAAAATCTCACCCGCACGAATGGCCTCTTTGGCCTGGGATACGGCATCTTCGTAGCGGGCGCGGGTCATATTCGAAGTGTTGTTTTCAGGTTGTGGGGCGTTTGAGGTCAGACAACGGGGCAGAGAGATCGCGGTGCTGCGTGCCATCTGGTCGTAGAGTTTTTGGAGGCGGGCGAGGGCGGCGTCGTACGCCTTTGCCCGATCGCCGCCCAGCGGCACGTGGTCGACGAGGACCACCCGGTGCCGGAGGTGGTCAACCACGACCATTTGCTCGGAAAGCATGAAATACCCCTCGGGAATCGACAGGGGTGTGTTTTCATTTCCGGGTGTGGGGACCGCCTCGAAATACCGCACACATTCGTATGCGAGATACCCCACGGCGCCTCCCTGCAATGGAGGGAGTCCTGGCTGGGAAGCGACGTGATAGTCTTGGAGCAGCTCCTTGATGACCCGCAACGGGTCCTCGAATTGACAGTCTTCCTCGACGCCATTGCGGACGATCACGCCGTGGCCGCCCGAAAAATGGAAGCGTATCGTCGGGTCGAACCCGATGAAGGAATAGCGGCCAACGGTTTCTCCGCCCTCCGCGCTTTCGAGCAGAAAAGAGAAGGGACGCTCGGCCGCCAGCTTTCGATAAAGGGATATCGGGGTTTCGGCATCGGCCAGAAGCTCTACGGAAACCACGAGATGACTTTCGTTGCCGATGTGGGCGCACACTTCCTCTCGGGTGGGTATGGGTTGCATGGCCCGCTTTGGTAGCAGGCTTGGTCTTTTGTGCCCAGTGACCGGTGAAAGAGATATAGAATGCTCTATAATTCTAGGCATTTATGCATCGTCGCGGCCTGCTCGGGACGCGGCCTAGGGACAACGCGAGGGACGGATCGAACCATGGTTTGGCCGGGCGCTTGCATAGACGGTAGGCTGTTGGCCGCATGCGGGTTCTGGTCCAGCGGGTCCTGGGCGCTCGGGTACAGGTGGACGGGGTCACGATCGCCTCCATTGGCCCGGGGCTTTTGCTTTTTGTTGGCATTCGGAGCTCCGACAACGAAGCAGTCTTGCGTTGGCATGCGAAAAAGTGTGCGATGCTGAGGATATTTGCCGATGATTCGGGAAAGATGAATCGGTCGGTTCGAGACATAAGGGGGGAGGTCCTGGTGGTCAGTCAGTTTACACTGTACGGAGATACCCAAAAGGGCCATCGGCCGAGCTTTGTGGGCGCCGCCGAGCCCGGATTCGCGGCACCGCTTTACGGGCGCTTTTGCGCCGCGTTGAGCGAGGTCCTCGAGCGGCCCGTGGCTTCGGGTCGGTTTGGTGCGGACATGTCGGTTGAATTGACCAATGACGGTCCGGTGACCCTTTGGCTCGAGCGTGAAGCGGTGGGGGACGAGGTGGCTCGTCCATCCCAGGCGGGTGGGTCCGCCGGAGGTTGTTCTTAACGCGATGCGGGTGTGTCCTCGCTGCCGTTCTTCCTACGCTGGGAAGTACCAGTTTTGTGGAATCGATGGCGCACGCCTCGTGGAGCAGTCCGAAGATCCGCTGATCGGAGAGGCCATCGGTCGCTATCGGGTGGTGGCCAAGCTGGGGCAAGGGGCTTCAGGGTCGGTCTATCGTGCGGTCCACACCGAGCTGGAGTGCGCGGTGGCGGTGAAGGTTTTGTTTGGGGACCTCGGCGCCGACGAGCGTCTGGTGGGCCGCTTCAAGCGGGAGGCCAAGGCCGCCAGCCGCATTCGGAGCCCGCATGTTGTCCAAATTTTTGACTTCGATACCACGCCTCAGGGGCTCACCTACTTGGGCATGGAATACGTGGAAGGGAAGTCGCTCCACCGGATTATGGCCGAAGCGGGGCCCCTGCCGCCCGCCCGTGCGGCGCGCATCACCGCGCATATTGCGACCGGGCTTGCGGCGGCCCACCGTTCGGGTCTGGTGCACCGCGACGTGAAACCGGCGAATGTGGTGGTGCTTGAGGAAGAGGGGAAAGACTTCGCCAAGCTGGTGGACTTTGGCATCGTACGGCTCACCCAAGAGGACCAACAGGCCACGCGACTGACAGAAATGGGTCTGGTCATCGGGACGCCGGCCTACATGGCGCCTGAGCAAGCCAAGTCTTCTGAGGTTGGCCCGTCCGCGGACCTGTACTCGCTTGGGGTGATTTTGTTTGAGATGCTGTCGGGCAAACGCCCCTTCGTCTCCGACAGCGCCGGGGGCCTGATGATGCTCCACGCCGAAAAGCCCGTTCCGCCTCTGGAGCCGGCCGGGGGGCTCGAGGTCTTGGCGCAGTCTCTTTTGGCCAAAGAGCCTCGTGAGCGGCCCGCAAGCGCCAGCGAGGTCGTCGAGCACGCACAGGGGCTTGAAGTTTCGCTGGCCGGCGCGCGCGCCTCCTCGGGCGGTGTTCGGCACGCGTCGCGTGCGCCGTCGCCCCTAAGCGCACCCGCGGTGCCTGAGTTTTCGTCCCAAGCTCGACGCGCGGACGGCTCGGAACCGGGTGTAAAAACGCGTGCCGTCGGCTCCGAGTCGGGGGCTTCGGCACCCGGCCCGCACGGGCAAGAGTCCGGTGGCGCCTCCGCTGAGGCGCGCGCATTCACCGAACTCTCCGGTGGGCATCTATCGCTTTCGGAGGACGAGCGGGCCGAAGAGGGGCTTGGGTCTTGGTCAGAAGCCTCGCGTTCGGGTGGCTTTCGCTCGGGGGATCTCCGGTCGGCATCCGAGACCCATGAAGCCTCGCGTGAGTTTCGCCGTCCCTCATCGCTGAGTCGGTGGGTTCTTGCCTCCGTTGGGGGCGCGCTCGCGGGGCTTGCGGTCTGGGCCGTCATCGCGTTCACCCATACGAATGGAACGTCAGCGCCCGAGTCCAAGGCCGAAAGTGCGCGACCCATTTATACCGAATCGCTTCTTGAGTATGAGCTCGAGTCGCGGGGACTGACCACACTCGATCTGGTCGAGTTGCCCGATGCCGCACCCTGGGTTGAAAGGCGAAAGACAGCGCTTCAGGCTAAGGACCAAAAACAAGCCACAGCGGCCCTCGGTAGGTTGATCGCCATCGTCCAAAAAGCGGAACTCTCCCAAAGCCTTCTCAGAAGAAAATTGGACCGACAGGACAAATTGGTGGCCGGTCTTCGTGACAAGCTGGATGGCGATGAAGCGATGTCCTTCGAAACCCGGTACGGCGAACTTTACCGGCGCATCCAGCAAAGCGAAGACAAAGAAGAGCTTCAATGGCTTGTGAAGAAGATCTCCGAATTCGAAGGTGAACTGTCCCGCGTATATCAAGAGTAAGCCTCAAACCGGGCTACGAGAGGCGTCGAAAGTCAAGAATCCCCACGCGAAAGCGCAAGCAACGAAGAATACAAGACTTGGAATGGTATGTGTGGGGACGCCAATCGAATTGACAACGAAGCCGTTTCGGTCATAGATGCTTCGGAAATTCGTGCGGATTGTTTGGCGTATTTTTTTCGGTAAACCAGCCCTCTCCTGCGATCGGGCCTCGCGACTCTGGGGGGTGATGTCCATTCCGTGCTGGGCCGGCACTGTCCGACATCTTTTGGCGGTGCTGGTGTTTGCGGCGGGCACTGTGGGTGAGGCCTGGGGTGACGGGCTTATTGCCGAACATCCGAAGGATCAAAGATCTGTTCGGGTGGTGCTGGACCCTGGGTGGAATCTTTTGGCTGTTCCTGGCGCTCTCGTTCCGGAACTCGAGCGGGCGGCTTTACGCGAGGATCTTCGGCTTTGGCCTGTCGACGCGGGGTTTGGGCAAGGCTACTGGGCTTACTCCGAGTCCCGCCGCCTTCTTATCTTGGACGGCGCGTGGGCAGTGCGGCATCGTTCTCGTGGCGCCGCGTCTGGCTGGCAGCTCATAAGCGCGGACGCGTTGGGTGTTGATTCAGATCCCGAAGTGGAGCGTCTCCTCAGATGGGACCGCGTAGCCCAAGACTACGTCCAGGTACACCTCCCGCTGGCGCCTTTGCCCGGCGAGGGCTATTTTGCGCGCTTTTGGGAGGCGGAGGTCTCTGAAGGGCCCCCTGGACCGCCGAGAGCGAGCCTCGAGGCTTCAAATCCGTTGGGGCGTCCTGTGCCTCGGCCCATGCGCCCGCGGGCTCCGACGCAGCTTTCGGCTACGGCCCAGGCAAGGTTTGTTCGACTATGGTGGCAGGCGCCGCGTTGGTTCGAAGATGGGTCAGCGATCCCATCAGGCATGCGCGTGTCCTACCGGCTGTTTCGAGACGGATGGCCTATCGCGACCCTCAACCAAGCGGCCTACGACGACAAAGCCCCCAGACTCGGAAAGGCTTACCGGTACGACGTCACCGCGATGGTCCAAAACCCGCACGGCGACGATACCCTAGAGTCCGTACCTTCCACCGCCGTCGAACTTTCGGTCCCGGCGTCCAGGCTCGCCCCCGTGCCCGATGCCTTCGAGTTTCCGAGTGAGGCCAGTGATGGACGAATCTCGGCCTTGTCCCCCCGCACGGCCCTATCCAAGGACGGGACAGACGTGGTCGCCCACCTGGTCTATGCGGAGCGGGACCCCAGCGGTGGCTCGGTTCTTCAATACCGGCAAAGTCGCCAGGCGGGAAAGCAGGGTAGCTTTTCAAAAACGGCTTCCGTTGCGTCGCTGCCTCCCGGCAGTGCATTCACCTCATGGAACCTTACCGCTCGGAAACGCCGCGTTCTGGTTGCGTGGATCCAGCGACAAAGCGACGGGCAAAAAAACGAAGACACCCTGTATGCCCGACAAAGCGTAGATGGGGGCAAGACTTTTGGGGCAGCCACAAAGGTCCGGCAAGGAACGGCAGCGAAGGGCAGCCTTTCGCTGGCGTACGATCGATACGATGACCTCCACGCGGTTTGGCGTGAAGCGAGCAAGGTCTACTACCTCAAGAACCTCGAGGGGACGCCCGCCAACGTTTTTGATCAGCGAAAGCGGAGCCCAAAGGGCGAAACCGTGAAGTACCTGGCCCAATATGAACCCGACTTGCAGGGCCGCTGCCCGTGTGATGGCTGCTGGTGCCCAGAATCGTACGTCTTGAGCGACGAGCCGAACCGAGATGGAGGGGGGACGCCCGCGGGTCCGTATGGGGTTCGGACCGAGGAAGCGGTGGTCCTTGAGCCATCCCTTCACGTCGACCAAGAGAAACTGACCATCGTGGGCCGCCAGGTCCGGTTATGGGACGGCAAGCCGGTGCCGCACGATGCCTGGGAGATCATGGCCGACGATCCCTTGTACAGCGACCTCATCGTTCCTGGCGATCCACCCATCCGGCGCGTTGTGGGGTGGCGCGCGGTGTGGAAGCATGCCTACGAGGCCGGCGACGAAGCCTTATGGCCGGGACTCGGGATCCAGTTTCAGTATCGCTATCGCGGGACGTGGCATCAACAGGCGCAAATCACCATCGCTCAGCGTCCGCTGGTCGCGGGGGCGTGGTCCAGTCCGGGTTCGCACGGGACCGAGATTGCGGACGAGCCGCCGGGGGCTGGGTTTCGGGTAGGCGCCTGGAAGGATGACGTCGAGCAGCCGTTTCGCATTTCCGTCGTTCACAAAGACGAAGAGGGTCAAACGGAGGGCGTGCTCGGTCACCCCCGGGTACACACGGCCCCGGGTGGGGAGATGGTGGTCGTGTTCGAAAAAGGGCTTTTCGAGGGGTCCGTATCCACCGGCAACAATCCCATTCATGTTTCGTTTTCGCGGGACGGAGGCCTGAGTTGGTCGCCTTCGGTGGTGGTGGCCGAGGGCCGCAAGCCGCAAGTCGCGGTGGCGGCTCCACATGAAACGGTCGTCGCATACTTTGCGGCTGACCAAGATGGTGGGCGTATCGAGGCGGTTCAGCGAATCGGGACGACGGTTTTTTCGTCGATGGCGGGCATCAACCCGGTGCCGCTTGAAGCCCATGAGGGCACTGAGGCGGCGGCTCAGGAGCCCTCACTATCGACCCTAGACGAGCTCGTCTTTGTGGCCTGGGTCAAAAAGGGCGTTGGGGTACCGGCGGGTGACCGCATCGCGGTGTCTCGGTCCGCGCGGGTCGTGGACGTCGCAAAGATCAACGTAGAGCTGCCCGAACGGGTCACCGAGAACCAGAGCGTGCGGGTTACGGTATCGGCGGAGAACAAGTTCCACATGCGGGTGGATTATGGGGGTGCCGTTCGCGTGGTGAAGCGGTCTTCGAGTCGACCGCTTTCGGGGTCTACGAAGGGACCGTCCGTACCAAACCTCTGGTTTGAGGCACCTGATGGGGCGCCATCATCCCTTGAACTCACCCTTCAGGGGGGGGCTGCCAGTTTTGTGACCAGTTTCGCGTCCACGCCTACGGAAGAGGGCCTGATGAACGATCTCGTGCTGGGCGCATTTCGGGTGGATCTTGCGGCCACCGGGGATTTTGCCTCGGACCATCGCTATTTCGAGTCCCGCGCGGAGTTTTTCCCTGCAGACATCCGCGGCAACTACGATCGGGCGGTGAACCAGAGGGACGCGCTTCTCAAGTCCATGGTCGGTTCGACGCCTCAGGATCTCTACTACCAGGTTGAGTATGGTGTGGATCCGTCGACGTCGCTGGGGGCAGAGGATGCAAAGCATCTCGCAGGGTTTGAGCGGGTGTGGGCCTACACCCAAGGCATCACGCTGGCGCAACTTGCGAGGCAGGACCAGGCGCCTTATCGAAAAAAAGCAGAGGGCCTGGCTCGGTACCTTTGTCAGCATGCGGTGCGCGACGAAACGACGAATCAGATCTTGGGCTGGCCCTTTTCCTGGAACACCTTAGGCGACAACTGGAAGGATGCGCGGTTGGTGACCGGGGCGAACGCCTGGGCGATTCAAGGCCTTGGCGTGTTCTTGGCTTCGAAAGCCTACCGTCTGATGCCGGCCGGGGCCGCCAAGGACGCCCTCAAAAGGTGTTATCGCGACGCCCTCGACGGACTTCGGGCCCACCAACAAGTCCTCGAGGTGGAGGGCCGGCAGGTGGTGCTGATGACCGCCGGCTGGACCACCGAGGGCCTGGTGTTTGCGGATGCGCCCCATAAGCTCAGGACGGCCAAAGGTGAGCCCCTGGCCCGAGATCCCAATGAGGTTTGGGCCTACTACAGCATTCTCGACGCCATTGGGTACGACGCGTTCGCTGAAACCCACGTTCGGTCCTGTGTGGGGGACCGCGTTCGAAGAGGCGATTCCTGCAGGACCAGCGAACCTGGTCTTTGGGAGGAAAGGCCCATCGTTCAGGAAGCCGAATGGGCGGCGCTTCGAAGGCGGGTTGCTGCAAAAAACGTCGTCACGGAGCACAACCTTGACGTGCTCAGTGTTTTGAATCACGCGCTGATGCACGGCGCGGCCCTTGGGTTGGCTTCGGAGGAGCTTTTGAGTTTGGGGGCCTGGCGGGACCAGCTCCGGGATGGGATTTTCTACGCGCTTTACGACGGAACGGGCTGGAGGGCGGAGCTTCGCGAGGCGCATGCCGAACTGGATGGGTTGCTCGCCTTCGAGGGGCGCCCCCGAACCGAAGCGCAAACCGCGTTTCTTCGAGAACGCAAACACGTGATCCAAAAAGCGCTCGATGGCGGGCGCCTTGGGCGCGTGGTGACCGGGGGCGTTTTGGTGGCCGACCAAGAAAAAGGATACCGTTTGGCCCCGAGTCCACATGCCGCCATCGACAATTGCAGTTGGCTCTCCTTGTCGGTGGATCACCAGGCTCTGACGTCTTTACGCAGCGAGGGGACTGCTCCCTATATCGATCGGCTTGCGGCCTGCCTCGTGTACACCACCATACAGTTTGTCAAAGATCTGCCCTTCGAGGTGTCGCGCTGCGAGGCGCCTTCGGCTCACTGTCCTCCGGCCAAGACCTACCGGGGGACCCATTATTTCCAAAACGCGTTCCGAGACCCGTACATCGAACCGAGCGAACTCCAAGAGTCCTCATACCACCTTGAGGCCACGATGGGGCTGATCCTTGGCCTCCTCCGATTTGCTCAGGCGCACCCCGCGCATCCGAGCGCGGCGCGCTTTTTAGAAGACGCGCGAAGTCTTTGGTCTGGGGCCCAGGCGTTTGTGCAAGACCACAACTTCCCCTACTCAAGTCAGCGCATTCACAATTTGTCGACGCGGCTTTCTTCGAGCACTGCCGTCGTCTGGTTTATTGATGTTCACGATGCATGGTATCCGTCCCCGAGTGAAATAGGGTTGGCGTGGTCGACCTCCCCAGCGGGAAACTCCGTCTGGGGGCTCCCTGATCTCATCACCGCCGACAGCGACGCGACGCCGGGAGCAGACGTTGCGGGTTTGGCAGGGGTCGATAAGAAAGATGCCCATGGACTGCACGAGGGTTTGATGGTTGCGGGGCTGATTGACCCCACGGGTGCCTTGGAAGCTTCCTGGGATCAACCGGTGACGGATGGGTTGCTTCTCAAAATGGCGTGTTACGAACCGCGGCAAGATCACGCGGATGAAAATCGCATTCTTTTTGAGGTGCCCCTCCCTGACTTTGATGGATTTCAGTGGCTGCCGTCGGTTCCTATCCTGTCTCAGAACCCCACAAACCTGGTGAGCTCTGGACCCGTTCGGGCCGTTGTTCCGCCTCCTTTTTCGTATCCCTGCCAATTGGGGACCGAGACCGAAGAGGGCTGGGTTGCCCTTTCCAATCGTTTTTGGTGGCACGACAAGGACTTCGACCGTGTGAGGGCAAAGGGCGTTCATGAGGCCCAGTGGGTGGACGGGGCGCTTCGTCTTGCCGTTGAGTTCGGTGAGAGGCCGCCTGGGGACCTTTACGCGTACTTCTGGCGTCAAGACGGACGCTCTTTTCGAGACGAACGAGACGTTCCTGAGGAGCTCTTGGGCGAAGAATTGCGCCCCTGGCCGGACGTGTTGGGCTACGAGGTGTTTTCTGAAGGGCAGACCCGTTTTGTGCTCGATGACCTAGGAGGAGGACCCCTGAAAGAAGGGATCTACGAAGTGGTCCTTTACCGCAAATCTCCAAGAGGGGACCTTCATCTTTATTCGAAGCAGGCCGTTTGGCTCAAGACACCTTGCGGCGGAGAACTTCAAAGACCGTGTTTGACGCGTGAGGCGCCGATGGAAGCCGAAGGGAGTGGGCTTGCAAGGCAAGGATCCTTTTTGCATCCCCAAGATGGTGACGACCTGCTTGTGGTCGACGAGCAGGGTCGCACGCTTGGCCACACCTTCGAGCGCGTTTTGGCGCCTTCACTCGATACCTGTCCGGCGTTACAAGCGCTTTCTGACCTCAATCCCCTGCGCCTTTCTTGGGTGCCCGATGGCACCATCTGGACCGATGGTCAGCCGCTCCTCTGTCAAATCCAGAAAAAGGGGAAGGAGGGATGGATGGTGAACGGCCACCCGGAGGAGATTGGATACGCCCTGTACGCCGTTTCAAGAACAGACAGCCCGTTGCCCGCGAAGTTTGCGCTGGTACCCTATGGGTCCAACTCGTCCCACGATGAAGGAATGTTTGGCGATGGGAAGGCCGTCCTGTTAGGGCGTCTTCACCAAGACCAAAATGGGTCGCCGTTTCCGACGCCCGAAGACATCCGCGGGCTTGTCGACAGTTTCGAAACAAGCTCTGTGACGCTTTCCCATATTTATCCACGGGCCGGCGGGTATCGCGCCGGAGGCAACCCGTCGACCGACGACCTTTACGTGGTGACCTATGGTCTTCCAGGAACCCGGTACTTTCAGCCCGATCTTTGGAAGCAAGTGTACCCCGATGCAATCTGGAACGTTGAGGATTGGTGCGAATCCATCGGCCAAGCCATTCAAGTCAAGGGCGTCTCGGAAACGCACTTGGACGGGGCGCTCCTAGACGCGCATTGTGGGTGGGGTTTGGAAGCGGAATTGCAGGCGTTGGTTGATGCCTTTGAGGCCGAATATCGGTCGGTGGGACGTCCCCTGCCCACCCTCTTGGTGCGGCCTCTCGAGGACACGACCGACGAGTTGTACACACTTTTTCTCTATCCTTACGAAGAAAACACTGCGTGGGACCTTTATCGGAGCACCAACAACGGCTATCTTTTGGATGCGGTTGCGAGTCGGGGCTCAGGACGAGACCGCGGCCTCTTGCTGGAGAGCTTGGGAGGGGCTGCGCCCGTGACGGTGGGGGCGTTTGTCCGAGCTGGTCTTCAATTCGCGAACGAGGAAGCCATCCACGGGCTGAGCAAGGCCCAAGTCTTTCACCCCCGTTCGGCCTTTGCCGAGCTGATGCAGGAGGATAGACGGAAGCTCCGCGCGCGGAAAAAAGCGTTGGAGACCGCGACGGGTTATGGCTCCGAATCGAGTTCGATGGCGGCGGTTGCGGACCGCATGGAACGGCTGGACAAACTTCTTCTCAAGGTTTCGGTGAGTCGGCTCGAGGCGCGGATGTTGATTCAAGAACTTGATGTCTTGCTGTCTCAGCTCGAAGACGCACAGGGCGCACAAGAAGCTGGATTCGAACCGGTTGAATTCGACATGCTCGAAGACATGTCCTGGTGTACCGACGCCCATTGTGAAGAACGTCAAGATGGGTTTCTCTTGTGCTCCACGAAGAGTGGCTGCCGGGCGCCACACACCTTTGGCCTTCAGTGGACACTCAACGGACGCGGGTTTCAATCGCTCCATGTGGGGGTGTTTGACTTCTGGCAAAGGTCCGAGGTGCTCGAGTCGTTGGACAACCGCCTGGTGAGTATCCAGAATTTACAGGGATTCGTTGCGCACGGGGGCTCGGTACAGTTCCGATCCGACGAGCGGTGGCTTTACCTGGGGCGAACCAGTGGTTCGCTTACGTTGGGGCCGGGCTTACGGGTTTTGAAATACCAATCTCAATCCCTCAAGTCAGAACAGGGGACGACGCATGTCGTTCGTTTACCGGGGGTTGGTGTGGTTCCCGCGAAGCACCACCGTGTTCACGCCGCCTTCGATGCGTTGGCGACCGCAATGGAAGGTGTTGGGGTGACGGTCGAACCGTACCGGTTGTGGATGCTTCCAGAGGAAATTCTTCGCGGGTTCTATCCCAGCGGGTTGAGTCACTATTCTCGCGCGGATCGGGGAATCGTCCTCAATGGGGATCGGATTTCGCATGTTTTGGGAGAGGAACGCTATTTGGATGAAATGCGAGGCCTGTTCGTTCACGAGTACGCGCACTATTTGTTTCATCACCGCTTCAAAGCTAAGCTCTCTTGTCTCAACGAAGGGCTCGCGGACGCGATGGCTCTGGTATACGCACCAGAGTCGGGGCGTCATCTCAATCCTCACAGCGGGTCAAGGCTCAATTTTTCGGGCGGATGTCAGGGGCTTACAGGCAATCATACCAAGGGGGAATGCATTCTTTGGTTCTTACAGGCGGAAACCGCAATCACGGAAGAGGTGCTCCGTAAACTCTTTAACCCGGCAACCATCCCCGATTTCGATTCGTGCGAGCTCGAAACCGAAGAAACCGGTTTGGGGTATTTCAAGTATTTGTCAGGAGCCCTGGGGAGGAATACCAGTCAGCTACTCAAGGCGGCTCAGGTGCCGTTGCCGTTTCCCTACGATGAAGCCGAAAACATGAGTCTTGAAGAGATTCGCGGGGCCTCGATGCCGTTTCGAGTCTACTTTGGCGATCGGAACATGCCTCGGATTGAGCCCGACGAAGTGTTTCATCAATATGCGGTCGAAGGTGCCTCGGAAGGTGTATCCCAAATATATCATGTTGAATTGGCCTACCTGCTTCAGAGGCTCGAGGTGAGGAGTGAGCGTGGTCTGGTCGCCGTCCAAAGTGACTTTGTTGATGGGGACGTGCGTTCGGTCGAGGTTACCGTAGGAGCTGAGCGTATGGCGAGTCTTGGTCCAGGCGTCCATACCGATCGCGTTTCGTTTCGTGACCCGTGGACGGGGGTGTCGATCTATCGAGACGTTGAGATCGCAATCGGTGAAAGCGAGGAACTCCGTGGCCATGTGAACTTGATACCGTTCACATTGCCTCCGCCTTTTGTACGCTGTGAAAGCGACGACTGCGATCGCCCCTCTGCTCGAATTAGGGCCTGCGCGGGTGATGAAGCGTGTCCCAGACAAACGGAGCGGGTCCTGAAATGGACGATCAATGCTCGTCCGTTTCGTCCATTTGTTCCCGTTGCTTCAAGAAAGGATGCGGACGTGCCGTGGCTTCAGGAGACGTGGGGACCCGTCGAGGCCGGACCACGCTATAGCGTTGTTGATGCCGCCAAGGTGACCGTGGATGAGGCCTTTATCTCAGAATGGCTCTACCCCTTAGGCCCATTCAATCCGCATTCCATGGGGAGTGGCTCGACGACCTTCGCGTACCAAGGTATTGGTCTGTCTTCAGCATGGGGAGATAGTTACTTCGTTGCCCCGGACGGTGCTTTTTCTATGGAGACCTACGCCGAAATACACCGCGAGTTGTCCCGTGTCTCTCTTGCTTTGGATTCGCGGCTAGACGTGTTGCCACGGGCGTTTTCGATTTGGTATCTTCCCCGGGCGTGGGCAGCCGCGCTCCAGCCGAAGGGCACCGCAGACTTCCCCGACCACGAAGTGAACGGGCGCCGTATTGTGGTCGGGTATCAAAACCCGCACGCGGAGCCTTCAACCTTCGTAAGTCTGTTCGAGCATGGCTTCGTGGAGCTCCTCCTTTCGCTCGAGAATGTGGCGCAGCCCGGAACCTGTCTTTCTGAGTTGATAGCAAGCATGGTTGTGCCCCTTGTCCCTATTCCGCTCGCTCAACCCAATTGCCCAGCTTTAAGCGAACCCAAGGCGAAGGGCCGGTGTTTGCTTTCCCATCTTTCCATTTCCATGGACCCCAAGAGCTTCTTTCATTCGGACGTGGATTACAGCTTTGACAGTTGTGCTTTCGACGACCCGGTTACAGGCGTTTCATACCTTCTGATTCTCTCCGAGGCTGCCCAAAGAAACGTCGCATTTGATCTCCAAAGCGCAGGAGTTGCGCTTCCAATCGCCTACGACGAAGCGAAAGCGCTTACGAATGACGAGATTCGAATGCTGCTCAGCGAGACAAAAGCCGCACAAACTGAAGCGCATTGAGTCACTATGGGGCAAGGACCCACGCCCAGCAAAGACCAGCATGCTTGGGTCATCGGTGGCTTCCGCCTGATGCGCCTCCCCCGCGGAGTTGACTTGCATTGATCCGGACCCGTTTGCGTGGTGAGGGTGAGCAGAGGAAAGCGGGTGGACCGGTGACACCGGCCCGACTCGCTTGTTGTTGCGCTTGGAAAGCGAACGTGGGCGTTGCGCTCAGGTCGCAGAACTGGAGTTTGCTCTATGGTTGGTCGACAACGAAATTGAGGTCGGACGCAGCGTGGGAGCCGGTACGTTGCGGGCCGAAGGCTCGGTCGGTCCTCATAAGGTTTGCTCCTGGTCGTCACGCGCGTGGAGAGGGCCTCCTGACCAGGGTATTTTATTCATATTGACAGAAAAACAACATAAATGTATAGTTTTTATCAGTATGAAAAAGGATAATGATATCTTGCTGATACAAGCGCTTTCGTCGGCCCAGCAAGGTGTTTTCTCAAAGCCTGACCTCCAAACCGCCTTTGGAGAACCACATCCTTCTGCACTTGGTCGCAGGCTTCGGCGCTTGGAGGAAATTGGAGTGTTACGGCGCTTCGTCCGCGGGTGGTATGTGGCTCAGGAGTTTCATCTCCCCACGCTGAGTCAGCGGCTCGCACCGAACTCCTACGTGAGCTTTGGGTGGGTGCTCGCAGAGGAGCTTGTCGTTGGACCCAAGCCCATGCGGAGACTTCGCGCTGTCAAGATCGGCAGGCCCCGAAGATATCAGAATTTGGGCTTTGTCATCCAGCACCTCAGTACTACGGCGAGCCTCATGTTCGGGTACGACAAGGCTGAAGACGGGGTTCAGTATGCAAACGCTGAAAAGGCGGCTCTCGACGTGCTTTACTATCACCTTCGGGGTGCTCGTTACGCCTTCGACATCTATTCTGACATCGCGCTCGAGAAGCTCAACCGATCTCGGCTGCAACAATACTTGGGACGCTACAAGAATCCCCGGTTCGTAACGTTCGCAAGGCAAACGTTGGAGATTAACGGATGACCGACGATGAGCTCTTCGTGTGGGTCATGCACCGTTTCTCGGAAGTTTTCGAGGACCATGCCATCATCAAGGGTGGGATAGCGCTACGGCTTCTCGATAGCCCACGCTCAACGACCGATATTGACTACGTCTTTGTTCCGTACACCTCAAAAAAACAGATTTTGCCTCGGTTCGAGGACGTGCTCTACGAGATCGAAAACGCTGATGTTAAACTCAGGATTCACTCCAAAATGATTCGTGCCGACGTTCGTGTGGAGAATACCGCGATTCAGATCGAAGCCAATGTCATGCCCGAATGCGCGTCGATTCCTATGGCTACGGGCGCCCTTGCGCGGTCGACGGGTGTCCCTTCACAGGTCGTCAGAATCATGCAACCGGGCGTTGCCCTAGCCCACAAATTGGCTGCCTGGAATGAACGACGTCTTCTACGAGATTTGTATGACTGCTACTTTCTCTTTGGGAGGGCAAAGGCGAAACCGGACCTCGATGTGCTCGACCAGAGATTGGTCCGTGTCGAGTCTCGCTTACCTCTGCTTAGGAAGAAGAAACAGATGACGAGAGCAGAGTTTGCTTCAGCCTTGCGGCACGCGATCAGCGTTTTGTCTGAGGAGACTGTGCAAGACGAGCTAGGAGTTCTCCTGATGCCGGAAGAGCGAGTGGGGCTAGGCCCGAGAATCAAAGTTGTACTCTCGGCGTTGGTGGAAGAGCTTGAAAAGCTTCCGTAGTTGGCGCAAAGAGAATTTTGTTTTCGATGGGGCCCCTTCCTCAGCAAAGAGGGCTCCGCGGTGGCTTTCATCCACCATTTCTCAAACGGAGGGTTGTTGGATCGGGGCCAATCCGCCAGACCGGAACGACCGGCCTTGGGACGGCACCATTGAAGATGTGCGAATCTATGGCCGGGCACTGTCCGAAAATGAAATTCGGGCCCTGTCAGCGAAAAGCGGAGGTGAAGATACCGGAACCGTAAGAATTAGCGTCGAACCACGAAACTTGCCGACTCCGGGAGAGGTGACCGCGATCGCACCATCCCAGCACCCCAATCTCTACTTTAACCAAGACGAGATCGAACGCATTCGACGAAAAATTTCGAACCGCACTGCGCCCGAAGCCGCACTTCGTGCTTGGAGCAAGATCAAGTCGGTTCTGGCCGTTGGCAAACCAGCGTCTGCGAAAGACTCCCTTCGATGGAAGGAAATGTACAAGGTATGCCAGCCGCTTAGCAAGCGCAACATGGATGCGGCGATGAGTTATCTCGTGGAGCCAACATCAAGCAAAGCAAAGGCGATGAAGTCTGCGCTTCTCAGTTGGACAAAGTTGGGCGCAGAAGGCGAGAGTTGGGCCAAACGCGCGCAACGAGGTGGGCACATGCAATATCCAATCGCGTTCATGTATGACCTCCTGTACAACTCTGGTGTCCTCAGTACCTCGGAGAAAGAGGATATCGATGATTTCATGCGGAAATACGCGGGCATTCTTACGGTAAAGCCCCACGGCGATCTGCTGAATGCGTTGGATGAGCAGGCAACAAGCTGCGCCACCCCGACGGAAGCCTGGTGCAGGGGAGTGACCTCAAGAAGTATCCCGACACCATCCGCGTGGGCTACGAGAATTTTTATACGCTTGATCAAACCGCTGGGCTGGTCTTCGCTTTTGTCTCTCATTCTCAGGAGGCCGTTGATCGGATTTTTAAGACCAGTGTTTCGGACTTGATCTACAACATCACCGACCCGGCGCTTAGTAAGGGCGAAATTCGTTCCTTTCGGAACCTCATTCAAGGCCAGGTTTATCCCAGTGGGTACACCTATGATGGTTACAAACGAAGCTACGGATTCAAGACCGTCAACGGGTTTGGTGGAGAAAACAAAGGGGAAGGGCAGCACTATCACTTCTTTGCTTTGATGGGGTACATTCCAGCGGCGGAGGCCGCTTCACACAATGGTTTTGACACTTGGGCATACCAGGGCGAACGCTTGAAACGCGGATTTACGACTGGAGCGCCTTGGGCCCACACGGCGTATCGTTCAACGGATCCTGGAGACCGCAATCATGCCCCGCTCTATTGGATGGTTCAGCGTCGCTTTCCCACCGATGCGGCGATCAAATCTGTAACCGACAAGAGCGCGTCAGAGGGCGCCTACTCATATTTTGTCTCTCATGTTGCGCCCCTTTGGCGCCTCGCTGGTTCAGATTAGGTCACCCGGAATAGCTCGCGCACGCGCACGCCTACGGAAACGCGTACACGACTGCACGTGCGAGGGGCCGATTTCACCAGGCTTTTCACCACTCAACAGAATGCACGAGTCCGGATCCGGGCACCTTTCGAACGTGCGTTCCTGTTTCGTTCAATCAGGTGGGTTCTTATCGACCGAATTTTTTGACTTGGACAGGTCGGGAATGCTGAGCCGCGTCCGGAGCTGTTCCACGAGATCGCTGAGTTCACCCATGAGCACTTTGTTGTGGAGTCGGTCTCGAAGGACGTCGGCGACCCGTTCGTAAAACCACAGCGACTCATCTTGGGTTCCCGTGAACATGCGCCAAACGACGTCGCCTCGGGTGGCGAGATCCTCGAGGAGCGTCGAGAGGTTGTGGATCTTGTCGGCGGCGCTGACGACCAGCGCCAGCTGGCTGCCGGCTTCGAGCTGGCTGAGATAGCGCATCTTACGCTCTTTCCATGAAAGGGTAGCCCCTTTTTGGTTTCGCTTGGGCTCACTCAAAGTGATGATGGCTTCCTTCACTGCTGTTCCGAAGCGTTGTTCGATGTGCTCGAGAAGCGTGAGGCACTCGTTCTGAGAATGACAAGTGTCCTCAACGATGTCGTGAAGGAGGGCCGCGATCATCGCGTCTTCAGCTTCACCGTGCCTGGCGAGGATCATGGAGGCGTGAAACAAATGCGTGACGTAGGGAACGCTACTTCCTTTGCGCGTTTGTCCGTGGTGCCGGGTGCTCGCTAAAGAGAGTGCTTCTTCGAGTTTTTGTGAAAACATGCTGACACGCCCGTCGGGCATTGTACCTTGCTTCGGGCTGCGTTCCCAGCGCTTTGTCGCGGTGGGCGAAGGGAACACAAGGGGGCTCGAGTCCTTAAAGAGGCTTCTCGTTGTCAGCAGGGTGTTTTTCAACGCCCTCTCTAGGGGACTGCCCCCGCCAGGCGCTCCGCCAACAAAGAATGTCTTGTTTTCACATGGGCGGTGTCTATGGCGATTTTCAGTGCTTTTTTGCTTCCTACAAGGACGACCAGTTCCTTACCGCGGGTGACTGCGGTATAGAGCAGATTGCGTCTCAACATGACGTAGTGCTGGGTGGACAGGGGGATGATGACCGCCCGGTACTCGCTTCCTTGAGATTTGTGCACTGAGCAGGCGTAGGCCAAGACCAGCTGGTCCAGATGGCTGGGTTCGTAGGTCACAAGGCGACCCTGAAAGTCGACGGTGAGCCGTCGCTCCTCTTCCATGATGCTGCGAACGCGACCGATATCGCCGTTGGAAACACCGAGATCGTAATTGTTGCGTGTCTGCATGACTTTGTCGAGGAGCCGGAATTGATGTTGGCCGCGGGTGAGGGTGGGGCCCGCGGGATTGAGACAGCCTTGGAGGGTCTCATTGAGGTTTTGGGCACCAAGAGTGCCTCGATGCATCGGAGTAAGGACTTGAAGATCGTCAAAGGGGTCAAAGCCAAAGCGCTGGGGAATGCGTGTGTTCACCAGGGTCTTGATCGTATCGAGAATATCTTCGGCCGAGGTGCGTTCAATGAAAAAGAAGTCTGAAGAGGTGTGGTTGGATAGATCCAAGTCCTCTACTCGACTTCGGTTGATCGCATGCGCATTCTTCACGATCAGACTTTGCTCCGCTTGGCGAAAAATCTGGGTGAGTTCGATAACTTTGGCCACTTGGGACGCGATGACGTCCCGAAGAACGTTGCCTGGACCGACCGACGGGAGTTGGTCCACGTCTCCCACGAAGATCAAACGGGCGAAGCTCGGTACGGCTTGCAAGAGGTGGCTGAGAAGTGGGACGTCCAGCATGGAGACTTCATCGACAACCAAAACGTCCGCCGGGAGCGGCCTTTCTTTGGTTCTCAGAAAATTGCTGGTGCGCGGATCAAATTCAAGCAATCGATGAATCGTTTTTGCTTCTTGTCCCGACGACTCACTCAGACGGCGCGCGGCCCTTCCGGTAGGCGCTGCAAGGACGATTCGAGAGCCTCTTTGGGTGAGGATTCTGATGATGCCGTTTACGATGGTGGTTTTTCCGGTTCCGGGACCGCCAGTGATGACCACGATCTTGCCGGTGACCGCAAATTGAATGGCTTCTTTTTGAGCGGCAGCAAGGTGGATGCCCATGTCCACTTCGAGCCGTGAGATCACATGTTCGATCTCGCCAGGGGCTGTGCCCTGATGGGCGTCGGCGATTCTTCTTAGGCCCCGGTGGCATTCGTCTTCAGCCGCATGAAGCGCGGGCAAATAGATCGCATCCGAGGCTTGCGCGTCTTCTCTGACAAGCTTGTCCTCAGACAGGAGCAGGTCGATGGCTTTTGTGACGATATGGTCTTCAATCGCCAAAATGGCCCGTGCGCGTTTTTGGAGCGCTCGTTGTGGGAGGTAAACATGGCCTTCGGTCGCGGCCTCAGCCAGTGCGTGGAGGACGCCGGACTGTGCGCGCTTGAGAGATGTTTTTTCGATGCCGAGACTGCTTGCGATGGCGTCTGCCGTCTGAAAGCCGATTCCAATGATATCCAGAGCGAGCCTAAATGGGTTCTCCCGGACGATAGACATCGCGTTTTCACCATAGCATTTGTGTATTCGGATTGCGTGCGCGGTGGACACTCCGTGAGCCTGCAAGAAGATTAAGATCTCTTTGATGCCTTCTTGACTCCGCCAAGCATCGTGAATGCGGTCGCGACGAACGGGGCCAATGCCTTCAACCTCGGTCAGGCGTTCGGCGTGTTCCTCGATGACGTTCAAGGTTTGTCGTCCGAAGTGTGCGACCAGGCGCTTGGCCATGGCCGGCCCAATGCCTTCGACGAGGCCCGAGCCTAAGTAGCGCTCGATGCCGGCGAGCGTACTGGGTTTCAGGCTCAAGTAGTGGGTGACTCGGAATTGTGACCCGTATTTTTTGTCGACGATCCATTCTCCCCGCAGGCGAAGATGCTCTCCGGGTTTGATGCCCACCAGGGGACCGACCGCGGTGAGGCCTGGCGCCTTGCCAGGGGCAAGGCACCGAAGAACAGCCCACGCGGTTTCCGGGTTGCAAAATACGACGCGTTCGACCTGCACCTCAATGCTTTGGCCCTGGGCCTCGGGCAAGTTACGGTGCTCGTTTCCCATCACTCGGCCGGGGCGCAACGGAACGACCGGCAGCGGGATATCGCCCTGAGATGTTGGCTGGGCGTCAAGATCCGGTTCGGGAAGTGGTCCCCAGCCCGCGCCGCATGGCGGGGCTGGGAACGCATCATTCCTTCAGTTCAGTGACGTGCCGAGCGGAAAAAGGGTTGAGGATGTGGGTGGGGCACCCGACATGCGGGCGCATCGATGTCGCTCGGCCCCGCGCGTGCGTTCGGTTCGTTTACCCTGCGCCGAGCGGGCCTGAATCGGTGCACCCGGGGGGCGCCAATGGCCTGTCATTAGGAACGTTTTGCGGGTTCGACGGGTCTTAGCGAAGGGGCTTTCAAATCCGGGGTCCATGTGCGCGGGCCTCGGTGTTGGGCACATGAGGTCTTTACGGAAACCTGTTCCATGACCAGCACTTGTGGTACCGATCGGGGTCTTGGAGCTCGCTTCATGACCAACGGCCACGGACAAGGTGGGGGCGAAAAGCCGCCCCCCGATGACAGAACCCTGCTTGATCCGCTCAAGCCCGACGAGTTGCGCGCATTGCGCGAAGCGCGTCAGCGGATGGAACAGCAGAAAAAGAGAAGCGCGGTTGCTCACCAAGTGGTGATCGGTCCCGATGCTGGTGACGACATTGGCGACGCCCCTACGCGTGCGATGCCGGCGCTGCCGTCCTTCGACGCGGGTATCTCGCTCGAAGCCATCGGAACGGGCAATGGAGCCGCTCCGACGGCTCCGGCCCCGAAAGTCGAGGCTCGGTCGCCGCCGGCGGAAGGCCCCGCTCCTTCGGGTGGTTCCGGTGCCAAAGACAAAAAAGAAGACGGTCCGCCTCAGCCGGGACAACCTGGCTTTGGTGAAAACACGCTGCTTTGGATGGCGCCGCCTAAAGTCCCACCGGGTGGCGCCGCGCCCATGATCACCACCGGCGACTTGATGGGACAGGCCAACCCCAAGGACAAGGCCATGCGGCTCTTGAAGACTGCGGTCTTTGTGTTGGTGATTGTCGGGGTTCTGGCGGCTGTGTTTGCGGGAATGAGTTCGCAAGAGCGCGGAATCATCGAGCTGTACACGACGCCGCCCAAGGCCAAGGTGACGATCAACGGCAAAGTTTCACCCCAGCAGTCACCGGTGAAGCTGACGCTTCCATCCGGCACCCATGAATTTGTGCTCAGCCTCGAGGGGTACGAACCGCACAAGATGAGCGTGGAAGTTCAGCCTGGTGAAAAGTCAGTGCGAAAAGACGTTGACCTGGTTCCCATCAGCAAACCCGGCCTCCTTACGGTCTCCATCGATGTCTCGCCCATCGCGTCGAAAATCGTTGTCGATGACCAAATCGCCCTCGGAAAGCGCTCGGTCAAGCTGGCCAACCTGGATCCCAAAAAGCCCCACAAGATCACGGTCGAAGCTGGCGGCTACGTGAAGATTGAGCAGATGATCCCAGCAGGCAAACTCAAGGCAAGCTACAACTTTGTCCTCCAAAGGGACAAAGGCACGCCCTGAATACGTTCAAGCCCCCCTCTGTCCTCTCGGATGGGCTTCAAAATTTGGGTTTTGAGCAATTTCTCTATGGGCAACACACCATCGGTCTAAACTGTGCGTCGGCTGTCCGCTTCGTTCCTCACACTCGAAAACGGGATCGAAAAGAGGGAAGCGGCTTCTTGCATTTTTTCCGACAACACATCTTGCTCGGCGACTGGCGTGCTACATCTTTTGAAAGTGTCTGGCACCGACTCCGGCTGCCTACGATATTCCTCGTGACTGCATGATCCATTGCGTGCTCTTTCGACTGTTTGTTGCACCGTTCAGTGGGTTCTGTGGTGCGCGTTGATGACCCATTTTTTGAGCGTGGGTCATCAAACGGCTGGGGAGACTCTTGGACGCCGGAACCGTCAATTGACGTACTGACTTCGCGAAAATTGTCATGCGATAATAAGCCGGGGTATCTTTTTTGGCTTGCGATTTATTCCTTTGAAGTGTCGTTCAGTTGTACTTGTTGCAATGTCTATATCCTTGCCGGCCAAAATGTTGCGCTTTTCGTGAGGTTGGTTTCGTCCTTTTGTCAGGTTTTGTTTCAGGGGTCATTGGGCCTTGTTGTTTTGAATGTCTTCTTTGTGAAAATCGCATTTTTTGGCGTAATGATTGCGGTGTTGATGTGAATGGGTGTCAGCACGACGGGACGACATTTGATTGTTGTGCATGAACAGCGAAATTGCGAACGTTGGACGTCGTGACTTGCGAAGAGCGCGTTTCATCGCATAGGTTTCCGTCCCGAAAAGAAACTCATCGATAACGATCGATCGAGTGACAAGCTAAGCAAAGATACAAACGATTCGTCTCCGTCTTTGGCCGTGAAGAAGTTGGGTCCTTGGGTTTTGGTCTCAGGGCGAGCCTGCGCACGCAGCATTGTATGAGGCGTCTTTGTGGGTGAGGAACGACATGAAATCATCTTCAAATTCCGTTCGAGGTTCGACACTGTTGTCGGTTGTAGTACTCTTTTTCGTGGGGATTTCGTGCGGGGAGGGTCAAAAGGTGCGGTCGGCGAAAGTCGCGTCCCAGCCGCTCGAAGCCTCCCCTCCTATCGCTTATTCGACCCTTTGGGGAAGGCAAGGGGAGTTGTGGGATACAGAGGATCCGGATCATCGCCTTTCTGATTTTTCTTTCGCCGGGTACCGCTCGGGCGAATATCCGATTCCGGATGTGTTGGACCGAATCAATGTTCGAAGTTTCGGGGCCCGTGGAAACGGCCGGACCGACGATTCTGCCGCATTCAGCAAAGCCATAAAAGCGGCCAAACCAGGGCAAGCTGTTTTTGTGCCCAACGGCCGATATCTTATCGATGACATTATCAGAGTAACGAACAAGGGGTCTTGGGTTCTGCAGGGGCAGAGCAAAGAACGCACGATTTTGTACATCAAGCGCCCGGGACAAGAAGTTTGGCCCCAGACAGACTGGCGTTTTAAGGGCGCGTTTTTGTGGATTGGACGCGCGGCTGACGAAGAACGCGGTGAAAGGCTTGCACGGGTCACCGATTCTCAGGCCCGAGGCACACGCTTGTTGGACGTGTCCTCGAGTCGTTTTCGACCCGGAGATTGGATTCGTCTGGTTCAAACGGACCCCGGTGACGGGAGTTTGTTTCGGCACCTCCATACCGATGATGGTGCACTTGCCGAGGAGTATGACGGTGCGCCCATGCTGTGGTTCGAATCGCGTTTGACCAGCGTTTCGGGAAGACGGATTGAGTTGGAAAGACCCTTGCCCGTGGATGTTCAGCTCAGGTGGCAACCCGAGATTAGGGAACCAAGACCCTCGGTGACGGAAGTCGGTATTGAGAACTTGTCTATCGAATTCAAACACGCCATCTATGGCGGTCACCTCAACGAAGCCGGCTACAACGCCCTCAGGTTCGAAGATGTTTCGAATTGTTGGGTCCGCAACGTCGATATCATCAATGCGGACCGTGGAATCGACCTGAGCCAGGATACACGTTTTTGCACTGTGACCGACGTTCGTATCGGGGTTTCGAGATCCAGAAGCTCCATCGAATCGCCCGCACAGCATGGGCATCATGCGCTCATTGTTGATGCGGCTGCGGACAACCTTGTAACCCACTTCAGCGTTGAAGTTCCTTTTGTTCATGACCTAGCCCTGACGCGTTTCGACCGGGGAAACGTCTACTCGAATGGTCACGGTGAAAAACTGGGGATGGATCACCATCGGTCGGGCGCCCATCAGAACCTTTTCACAAACATTGATCTTGGGAATCCGCTTCGGGCCCTAAAGAGCGGTGGGTCGGAGTCACGAGGTCCGCATTCGGGAGCTTACAATACCTTCTGGAATATTCGCGGCGCGGGGAAATTCGACAACGTCGGGTGTTCGTTCGGAGGAGGTCGGCTTAATATTGTTGGTTTTCCTACAAACAGCACGTGTTCGGCACTGGACTGGCATACCAGCGAAGCCCATATTGATGCCCGGACTCTTAGGCCACCGAACATTCACGAAGCGCAGGTTCGGCGTCGGCTTGGCCCTCCATGTTTTCAAGGCGATGACGTCATTGTGGTGGAGGCCGAAGACTTTGACGAAAACGTGGGTGTGGGCGCTTCGCAGTGGCAGTTTGGCGTGAGAACAAAGGGCTATAGGGGTGACGGGTACATGGAGACACGCAACGGTTCCGGAACCTGCTACGAGCTGCCCTGTGTCGGTCGTGTGGGTGCGCTTCGCTATCGTTTGAACCTCCAGAAAGGAGGCACCTATCGCGTACTGGTCCGTGGTTTTGGACGTGGTCATGCGGCAGATTCCTTGCACGTTGACCTCGATGGGGTGGAGTCGGCCGGTGCGGGAAAGATGTCGGGCTTTTTGCCGCATAAGCGGTGGGTGTGGAGCGACGAGGTTTGGACGGGTGCGCACGCGACCGTACAAGTCGATGGACCCGGGCGACATGTGCTTGCGGTGCGGGTGCGAGAGGAGGGCTTCAAGCTCGACAAGATTGTTCTGAAGAGAATAGACCGGGTCATCACCGACAAGACGCCAGAACCGAGTCTCCGGCGCTTGGGGGTGACGCCTGCGGCTTCGGTGGGCGAGGTCTTTCCGGCCGAGGCTCAGGCCACAGAGGACGACGGAAACGTGGCCAGCAATACCCTTGATGGTGATCTGAAGACCCGATGGTCGGCGCCGTCGCCCGGCCAATCCATTGAGTACGACTTTGGCAGGGTTCTGTCTTTCAAGAAGGTTGCCATTGCCTGGTATCGAGGGGACAAGCGTATTGCGACGTTTGATCTGCTTGCTTCTATTGATGGGGTTCACTTCGATTCGGTCTTGCGTGGTCGTGAGAGTTTGGGTCGCTCGAACGCGCACGAACTCCATAGGCTGGGTGCAGGTGCAGTGGGGCGTTACCTTCGCATTGTGGGCCGTGGGAACACCGAGAATGCCTGGAGTTCGATCACCAGCGTTCGGTTTTTCGACCGGCGGTAGGGCGTCGCCCCTGAAGGCGGTGACCTCCAGCGTGAATGGCATATTTTTGACGCTGGAGTTGACGTCGCGGGGTCGTATCACGGGTTTCGCCCAGCGGTTGGGGGCCATGGGCGTGGGGATCGGGCAAACGTCGTAGGGCGATACTGTCATCCTGATGACATTTGCTGGGGTTGCGGTTCAGGCGGTCGTGCCCACGCGCAGTGTGCGCTGACAAAAGTGAAGAAATGGTGCCGTTCAAGGGTTGATCTTGAACACCCGAACGTGGATGCAAGGGGCCATGCAAGTCATCCCGAGCGTCTTTGGATTCGAGAACATGCGCCCACGTGTCTTTTTTGGAGGGCATCGTGCGGCGGTCTTGCTTATTTCCATAGGAATTGGAGCCGCTTGCGCCGAAAACAAGGCGGAGTCTGATGGGGCTTCGGTCACCGAGACTGGAGCCCGTGGCCTCGCGCTGGTACCCATTGTTGGGGACCGCGATTACTGCAGCACCGAGAGGCTATGCCAAGCCGGGGAGGGCGACTGTGAGGCAGATCACTGCGCGCCCGACCTGGTGTGCGGGGAAAACAACGGACCCCGTTTTGGCTTCAGTTCCTCCACGGATGCCTGCGTCGATGCGCGGTGTGTCAACGGCGTGCAGGACGGCGCCGAAGAGGGAATCGATTGCGGTGGCCCGTGCGGCTCGTGTCTGCGTCCGGCGAGCCTGGTGGCCGGGGGCGGAGACTTTTGCAGCGATCTGTTTCCTTGTGTTCTTGGCGAGGGCGATTGTGACGCCGATTCACAGTGTTTGGGCACCTTGGTTTGCGGCGAGGACAATGGGCCCCGCTTTGGCCTTCCACGCGGTTATGATGCCTGCGAGCGTGGGCCCACCGCGCTGCCGCCGGGCGACCCTGAATTCTGCACCCAAGAGGGGGTGCTTTGTGATGTCGGAGAGGGGGACTGCGAGCGAGATGAATGCCGTGCCGGGCTGGTTTGCGGCGAGGACAACGGCCCGCGCTTTGGATTGAGCTCGTCCACCGATGCCTGTGTCGATGCCCAGTGCACCAACGGTGTTCAGGATCCGGGCGAAGAGGCTTCGGACTGCGGCGGCCCCTGCGGCGCATGTGCCCGCCCCGAGACGCTTGTTTCGGGAAGCCCCCATTTTTGCAGTGTGGTGTTCCCTTGTGACCACGGAGAGGGTGATTGCGACAGCGACCTTCAGTGTAGCGGCTCGCTGGTCTGCGGCGACGACAACGGTCCGCGCTTTGGTCTTCCTCGGGGCTACGATGCTTGTGAGCGGCGGGTGCCCATGTTGGCCTTTGGCCACGCCGATTTTTGTGCCCAGGATGGTTTTCTCTGTCTGGCCGGCGAAGGTGATTGTGAGCAGGGGCAATGCGCCGACGGTTTGGTGTGCGGGTCTGACAACGGCCCCCGGTTTGGGTTTAGCTCGTCGACCGATGCGTGTGTGGATCCGCGGTGTCTGAATGGCCAACTGGACCCAGGCGAAGACGCGGTCGACTGTGGGGGGGCTTGCGGCGCTTGCCGTCGCCCTGAGAGCCTCGTATCTGGTGGACCAGATCATTGCAGCGTCCTGTTCCCTTGTGGGTATGGGGCGGGTGATTGCGATGCCGACAATCAGTGCCACGGCGGATTGGTGTGTGGTGACAACAACGGTACGGCATTCGGGTTGCCTAGGGGCTACGATGCGTGCGCGTTGCCCGAGGGAACGCTCGGTGCGGAGGTCATCTACGACTTTTTGGATGCGGGCACGTTGTCCGTCGCGAACCAGGCACTGGAAGACTGCTGGGATCTGCCGCGATCGCCGCCCGCCTGTTTGCCGGGGCTGCCGACTTGGCAAGAGAATCCCTTCAACGAAAAGTACTGGCGCTTTCTCTTTTACGGCCTTAGGCCCCTCAGGCACCTTCTGTTTGCCTATCGGAGCACCGGCGACGTTCGCTATCGTGACAAGCTGCTTGCCGTTCTGGAATCCTTTGTTCAGGGGGCCCCGAACACGCCCGACAGTTATCTTTGGGACAAACATACCAGCGCCTTTAGGGGCATGTCGTTGGTCAACATCGTCCAGAAACTCCGTGCTTCGGGTGATCTCGATGCAGAGTTGGACGCGGGGCTGGTCGCCATCATTGAAGAGACCGGGACCTTCCTTTTTGATCCCAAAAACTTCGAGGCATCGTTCAACCACGGCGTCACGGAAGCTGCGGCGCTCTTGTTGATTGCCGTCAATTTCCCCCAATTCTCTCAATCGGAGGCTTGGCGCGAAGTGGCCATTGAGCGTCTCAACAACCTCGTGTTTGTCGCCGTAGACGAAGATGGCGTAGAAGTTGAGCAGTCTCCTTTTTACCACTTCTACGTGCTTGTCTTCTTTTGGCAGATCCAGGATTGGGCTTCGGTGACCGGTGTCAAGCTGACGCCCTTTTTTGATGAGCGGATCGCGAACATGGTTCGATATGCAACGCTGATCGCCCAGCCCAATGGTCTGGTCCCCATGCTGGGCTCAAGTGTGCAACAGAGTATTCGAACCTATCAGCGGACCGTCTTCGACCGGCTCGAATTGCAAGAGCCCGAGTTTCGATATGTGCGGAGTGCAGGCCGGGAGGGCATTGAACCCAGTGAGAAGGTGGTTTTGTTTCCTTCCTCCGGCCAGGCTATCTTGCGATCTGGTTTTGGTCCGGTGTCGGACTTCGAGGATCAAGCTCAACTCATTTTTGATATCGGACCGTACCGAACGGCCCATAGTCATCTCGATGCCTTGAACATCCATTTTTACGGGGCTGGTCGAACGGTGCTGGAGGACCCCGGTCTGTATACCTACGAGCGAGGCGACCGACACGACTATTACTGGAGTACGCGTGCCCACAACACCGTGGTCGTGGATGGACTCGACCAACCTGAGGGGACGGGTGTTGCGGGGCGCACCATTGCGGCCGACGGTTGGTCCTACCAGTCAGGCTTCCACGAGCTTTACGAAGGGGTTCGTCACGCACGCGGGGTCGCGCTCATTGGGCGGAGTCTGTTGGTGGTCGTTGATCGCCTTGAAAGCCAGACCGCGCACGAGTATACTCAAACGTGGCATTTGGCGCCCGACGCCGTGGTCAGTGGCGATTCGTCCGAAGTTTTTGTCCAAGACGCGAAGCAAAAGACCTGGCTGGGCATCCATCAGGCCTCTTTGGACCCTCTGGCGGTGGCGTTCAAGAAGGGAGAAACCGCTCCTCGGCAGGGCTGGCATTCAAGCCGTTACGAACAAGAGGCGCCCGCGTATGCCCTGGAGTACCGCCGCACTGCAGAGAACGCAGCTTTTGCCACCGTTTTTGGAATCGGGCCCCTGGCAGAGGCTTCAGCCTCGGTCGACCTGACGGAAAGTTTTGAAGGCATCCAAGTCGCATTTTCTATCGGGGGTGTTGACTACGTCCTCGACATTGCAGGTTTGGGTACCCTAGACGAAGAGGTTTCGCTGGTGTGGGAGGACGCGTCGCCTCAGTAGACGCGGCCAGCGACATGGCTCACATGTTGCGTCGGTACTTTCCGCCGACGTCATAGAGGGCGTGGGTGATCTGGCCCAAGCTCGCGTACTGGGTGGTCTCCATCAGTTCGCAAAAAATGTTGCCGCCATTCAGAACGGTCTCTCGAAGCCGGGTCAGGCTTTCTTGGGCGGTCATTTTGTGTCGGCCTTGAAAGTCCTTGAGCCGTGCGATGCACCGGCGTTTTTCGTCGTAGTCGGTTCGCCGAAGCTCCACCTTGTCGGCCTCGCGGGCGTAATCGGTGCCGCTTTTGACAAACGTATTCACGCCGATGACTGGAAGGTGGCCTTCGTGTTTGAGGCGTTCGTAGTGAAGCGATTCTTCTTGGATCTTGTTTCGTTGATATTGGGTCTCCATCGCGCCCAATACGCCGCCCCGTTCCGAGAGGCGATCGAACTCCTCAAGGACCGCGGCTTCGACGAGATCGGTGAGAGCCTCCATAAAGAAGCTGCCCTGTAGGGGGTTTTCATTTTGGCTCAGGCCGAGTTCTCGGTTGATGATCATCTGGATCGCGAGGGCGCGCCGGACCGAATTTTCGGTAGGGGTGGTGAGGGCTTCGTCGAAGGCATTGGTGTGAAGCGAGTTGCAGTTGTCCTGAATGGCCATCAGCGCCTGCAAGGTAGTGCGGATATCGTTGAAGTCCATTTCCATGGCGTGAAGGGAGCGGCCCGATGTCTGGATGTGGTATTTGAGTTTTTGGCTCCGTTCGTTGGCACCGTATAAATCGCGAAGGGCGACCGCCCAGATGCGCCTGGCGACCCGCCCGATGACCGCGTACTCAGGGTCCAAGCCATTGGAGAAGAAAAAAGAAAGATTGGGCGCAAAGTCGTCGATGGCCATTCCGCGGGACAGATAGTACTGGACGTAGGTGAAGCCGTTGGCGAGCGTCAATGCGAGTTGAGTGATGGGGTTCGCGCCTGCTTCTGCGATGTGGTAGCCGCTGATGCTCACGGAATAGTAGTTGCGGACGTTGTGTTCGATGAAATAGGCCTGGACATCACCCATCATTTTGAGCGCGAAACCGGTCGAGAAGATGCAGGTGTTTTGCGCCTGATCCTCTTTGAGAATATCGGCCTGTACCGTTCCGCGAACAGACCCCAAAGTTGTCAACGAGATTTTCTCGAATTCTTCATCACTCAGTTTTGCCCGCACGTTGGCCCAACTGTCCCCTCTTTCGTGGTCGGGGCGGAGGCAATCGGCATCCGATATGGGGAGCCGCCCATCCTGTTTCAAAAAGAAGCGTGTGTCCTGCCGGATGGCTGCATTCATAAAAAATGCGAGAATGATCGGTGCAGGACCATTGATGGTCATCGAAACCGACGTTTTGGGGTCGCTCAAGCGAAATCCCGCATAGAGTTTTTCGATGTCTTCCACGGTGGCGACCGATACTCCGGATTCTCCGATTTTCCCGAAGATATCCGGTCGCTCATCGGGGTCTTCGCCATACAGCGTAACGCTATCAAAGGCGGTCGACAGTCGCGCCGTACTGAACCCTTGAGACAAGAGGTGAAAGCGTTGGTTGGTGCGCTCAGGCGGGCCTTCGCCCGCGAACATTCGGGTGGGGGCTTCCTCCGTGGTTCGTTTCAGGGGAAAGACGCCGGCCGTGAACGGAAAGGCGCCGGGCAGGTTTTCTTTTTTGAGCCACAGGAGAAGGTCTCCCCAGTCCGAAAACTGGGGCAGGGCCAGTTTGGGAATGCCGGTGCCGGACAAAGATCTGGAGTAGAGAGGCTTTTTGATGGTGCGGCCTCGAACCTTGTAGCTCAGCTCTTCTTGGCCTTGTTGGGCCCGTATCTGACGGAAGGCGCGCTGGTACGCGGTGAGGTCGGGTTCAAGGTCATCGAGGGCGGTGTTGTAGGCCTGAACGAGGGTCAGATACGCTTCGGTATCAGAGGGCGCTGGCGCTTTTTCCAGAGGGGCAAGATCCTTGAAGTGGGTGTGCGCGTGTTTGAGGACTTCAAACAGCGTGTAGGCGCGGCTGGCGCTGGCTTTCGCTTCAAGCGCGCGTTTTTGGTAGCGCCTTAACGTTTTTGTCACGTCAAGAAGGCCTTGACCCAGCTCTTTGGGGTCGTTGGCTTTTTGGGGTGACGGCGTTGGGGATTGGGCCTTTGGGCCCTTGCTGAATGCATGCGCGCTCTTTTGGAGTTTTTCAAGCAAGGCCTGGTAAAGCGCACCGGTACCCGAGTCATTGAACCGGTGTGCACTGGTGGCAAACACGGGGAGACCATGGGCTTCCTCTATGGAAAAACGAATGCCGCGGCTGCGACAGTACTGCTTCCGGACTTGGTGAAGGGCGTCTTGTGAGCCCCGCCGCTCTGCCTTATTGATGGCGATACAGTCCGAAATGTCGATCATCTCGATTTTTTCGAGTTGGGTCGGGGCTCCAAACTCTTGGGTCATGACGTAGAGGCTGACATCGCACAGGGCGTGTACCGCGGAGTCCTTTTGTCCGCTGCCGGCGCTCTCGACCACGATCAGATCGAAACCAGCGGCTTGGCACACCCGGACCGCACCTTCGGTGGCCGAAGAAAGCTCCGTGGACGAATGGCGGGTGGCGAGGCTCCGCACGAAGACGCGCGGCGAGTGGATGGCGTTCATCCGCAGCCGGTCGCCGAGCAGTGCGCCTCCGGTTCTTCGTTTGCTCGGATCCACACAAAGTACCGCAATCTTCTTGTGGGGGAAGTCGGCCAAAAAGCGTCGAACAAGCTCGTCGGTCATGGTGGACTTGCCCGCCCCTCCGGGGCCCGTGATGCCGAGTGTCGGCGCATCTCGGGAGGTGCTTTCGAGGACCTCCATCCAGGGCAACCAGCTTGGGGGGAGGGTTTTGGCGAGCGACATTTCCACCGCGGTCACGAGGCGCCCTACGGGCCATGTTTTCTGCCGGTCGTCAGGGTTGTCGGTTTTTTCGGGGCATTTTGGGGGGGCACTGAGCGTAGAGTAGTCACAGCCCTCGAGTATGGTGTTCACCATGCCTTCCAGACCCAGGGTTCGGCCGTCGTCGGGGCTGAAGATCCGTTGGACGGTTTTTTCTTCAAGCGCGCGGATTTCTCGAGGAACGATCACCCCACCGCCACCCCCGTAGATGCGGACGCGGGGTGCGTGGCCCTCGTCCAACAGCTGGCGAATGTAGCCGTAGTATTCCAAGTGCCCACCCTGATAGCTGGAGACGGCGATACCCTGTACATCCTCCTCGATGGCCGCTTTGACGATCTCTTGGGCGCTGCGATTGTGCCCTAAGTGAATAACTTCGGCGCCGGCTTCTTGAAGAATACGTCGGATGATGTTGATGCTGGCATCATGGCCGTCGAACAAGGACGTCGCGGTGACGATTCGAATCTGGTTCCGCGCGTTGTAGAACGCCATGGGTCCCCGAGCGTAGCTTGTTTGCGCATTGGGGTCGACGGCTGGCTTGGGCCCGTGGCACGCGGCGTACGATAGGGACGCTTGGAACGAAGATGTCGGCCGATTCCCATTCTCGAGACGACGCCCCCTGCCCGGGAGACGCGCACTACCAAGAGCTGCCGATGCCTGCGCGCATCGTGGTGGTCGGCGATCTGAACGGCCACGCCAAAGTGCTGCACCGAATCCTGGTGGGACTGCGCCTGATCCGCAAGGACGGCCATTGGCGGGGAGGACGTAGCGTCCTGGTTCAGATGGGGGACATCACCAACCGCGGATATGGCGTTCGCGAGTCGATGGAGCTCCTCTTGAAGTTGAAGCCGGAGGCCGAGGCCGCCGGCGGTCGGGTTATCTGGCTCCTTGGAAACCACGAAGTCATGTCGGTTCTTCGGTACGAAGCTTACGTCACTGCCGATGAGTATTTGGAGTTCGCAACGGAGGAAGAGCAACTACGCTTCCAAGAAGAGCGGACAAGGACCCTTTACCGTCTTTTGGGCTGCGAGGAGGATCGCGGTCCAGTCAAACCCTTTGGGGGGCGCCTCCAAGCCTGGGAAGAAGAGCATGCGCCCGGGCAGGCTGCCTATCATGCGGCCATGGGCATTGGTGGGATCTACGGGCAGATCATTCGAAAACTACCGATCGTGGTTCGCATTGGGCGGATTCTTTTTGTCCATGGTGGGCTGAGTCCCATTTGGGCGGCGTATGGGCTCGAGGGCATTTCGCGGCTTGCCCGCAAGGCCTGGGCGAGGAAACCGAAGTTTTACCAAGATCTCGATCCCCAAGGGGTGCTTCGGGACCCCCTCGGGCCCCTATGGCATCGGGCCTACTGCGTCTCCAGCGCGCGGGCTGTGGCCCAAGATCTGGTGGATGCGCTGACCCTGGTCGACTGTAGACAGATGGTGGTGGGTCATACACGGACCGATTCAGCGCCCAAGGGTGAGACCGGTGTGCCGCTCGCGCGTCACCGGGGACGCCTCCTGATGAGTGATGTGGGTTTGGGTGATCCCGGCGAACCGGGCGCCGCGTTGGTCATCGAGCGTGGTCGCGTGGAGTCTTGGTACCCTGGAGGTGCGCGTCGGAGGATCGCCCGTGTGCTCGCGTAGTAGGCCTCTTTCTTACCCCATGCTGAGAGGTGTTCGCCCGGGGGGATGGTGTGGTGGCCGGACTCGTGACACGGTGGAGCCATCGTTTTGACGTCCAAAACGGAGTCGCAGCCGATTCGGTTCTCAGAGGCCGGTGGCCAGCCTCTTTCTGAGTTTTTGGCCACCTGCGAGGCAGACGCGGTCGTGGAGTTGGCTCCGGGGCGCTATGAGGGCCCCATTCGAATCTGTCGCCCGGTGTCCTTGAAGGGCGCCGGGGATTTGACCCGGGTTTTTTCGCCGGGGCAGGGCACGGTCTTGACGGTCGAGCTTCCCGATGAGGGGTCGGTGGCCCTGGACTCGCTGCTCATTGAGGGTGGAAACAGCGCCGATGGGGGTGGGCTCGAGGTCTTGTCCGGTCAGGTTCGACTTCACAACGTTCACATCCGAGATTGTCGCGCCGACGGAGGGCGAGGCGGGGCCATTCATGTGAAGGGCGGCGAGCTGGACGCAACGCGTCTTCGTGCCCACGACGTGCAGGGTGAGTGGGGTGGTGCGCTTTCGGCTGAAGGCTCTGCCGTCCTCCGGGTCAGGGACGCGCAGATTACCAAAAGCCAAGCGCGTCTGGGTGGCGCGATTTCCATCGAAGGCGATGCTAGGGTTTTTCTGGAGGGTATGACCATTGCGAAGAGTCGTGCGACCCAGGCCTCAGGGGGGCAGGCCATTCATGTTGGCGGAACAGGCGTCCCAAGCCTCAAGATGCTCCGGGTACGGCTCGAGGATGCGCCTTTAGGGTTGCCGGTCGTCATCGATGCCCAGTCCAAGGCGGAAGTCACGGTCGCCGAGTGTGATTTACCGAGGGTTGTCCAAAAGATGGCCGGCGTCGTGGACGGGGGCGAAAACCACTGGCGCTAAGAGCACATCTCACAACCGCGCGTGAGGCTATGAGGGCGCTTGTTCTCTCTAGGCGACCGGCAGGAGGCGGAGCCTCCCCGGCAAGCTGAGGGCAAAAGGGTCGTCCAAGAGGCCGCGGCAGGTGATGAGATGCGCTTTGGTCCGTCGATGTTGTCCCTCAGCCGGTCCCGAGGAACCTGTGGTGTTTGATGTTTGTGGGGGTGGGCGGCTGACGGTGAACTTGGCTTTCGCCCACGAGCTCTTTACGGTGCAGCAGGCGTGCGCGACACGGTGGTAGATGGGGCCCCGCGAGAGGAGCTCGTCGAAAAGAAGTTTGGCACATTTTTGGGTGTCTTCACGCCTTCCATCCTCACCATTCTTGGCGTCATCATGTACCAGCGCTTTGGCTGGGTGGTGGGCAATGCGGGGCTTGTGGGGACCCTGCTTGTGGTCTTGCTCGCCCACGTCATCTCGCTGACGACCGGCCTTTCGGTTGCTTCGATTGCCACCAATCACACCGTGCGAACCGGCGGCAACTACTACATCATCTCCCGTTCTCTCGGTCTTTCTATTGGAGGGGCCATTGGGCTGGCGCTCTATCTGGCCTTGGCACTTGGGGTGAGCCTTTACCTTATTGGTTTTGCGGAGGCCGTCCTGGCGGTGACAGACGACCTTTCCTATTTTGCCGACGAAAAAGACAATATTCGCTTAGTGGCGACCGTGGCCTGCGCAGGCTTGGCTGCGCTTACTTTTGCCGGGACATCCATCGCCATGGGCGTTCAGCTACCGGTGATGGGCGCCATTGGTCTGTCCTTGGTTTCCATCGCTTTGGGTTCACCCATTGCGTTTGGCGAAGGTGAAACGGCGGTCGCGTTGGGGCCGCCCGAAGGGGCACCATCTTTTGCAACGGTATTTGCGGTGTTTTTCCCGGCGGTCACCGGGTTTACTGCGGGCGTGGGCATGTCGGGTGATCTTCGTGATCCAAAACGTGCAATTCCTCTCGGCACCATGGCAGCGATACTCACGGGTTTGGTTATCTACCTGGCGCTGCCCGTGTATCTCGGGTTCGGAAATTTTGCCAGCGTTGAGGCCCTACAGACAGACAACAACATCCTGCTGCGAATGGCTTGGGTACCGGAGCTTGTCACCGCGGGTGTCTTTTTTGCGACGCTATCCTCTGCGCTTGGCAGCTTGCTCGGAGCACCGAGGACGCTCCAAGCGCTCGCCATGGACGGTGTGGTTTGGCGCATCTTCTCCAGGGGGCGCACGGAGCCTCGAATTGCGCTCTTGCTGACCCTTTTTATCGCGGAGCTCGGGATCTTGGTGGGAGAGCTCGAAAAGGTCGGCGCTATCATTACAATGTTCTTTTTGACCTGTTACGGTTTTCTTTGCTGGGCTTGTGGTCTAGAGCGGTGGGCGAGTCCAGACTTTAGACCCCAGTTTCGGGTCCCCGTGTGGGTCAGTCTTCTTGGCGGCGTGGCCTGTTTTTTGGTGATGTTTCAAATCAATGCCCTCGCGATGGCGGGCGCGATCGTGATCATGCTTGTCCTTTACCTGGTGCTGAAACGGCGACAGCTGGTTCTCGGCTCGGGCGACACATGGGGTGGTGTCTGGTCGGCTGTGGTTCGTTTGGGGCTGATGCGCTTGAGGGAATCGAGCTCCAAGGGGCATCAGCGAAACTGGCGGCCAAACATGATCGCCATGGGGCGCCGCAGCCCCACCGGACGCGGTGTTATCGATTTTGGACGAATGTTAGTCGGGGATCGGGGAATCATGACGCACTTCGATCTGGTGAAAGGTGAGTTGCCTCGGCCGCGCGTGGATGCCCAACTGGAATCCGAGTATCCTGGCATGTTCGCGAGAATCCAGGGGTGTGAGGACGTATTTGAGGCCATTCCCGATGTGGCTGCCAACTTTGGCCTGGCGGGCATGGAGAGCAACGTGGTTCTTGTTGGGTGGCCGCAAGATGCGGGCACAAACCTGGCCTACGCTTCGATGATCGCAAAGCTGAGAAATTTAGATCTCAGTGTGCTGATGCTTCGATACGAGCCCCTTAGGGCTTTTGGAAAGCGAGAGCGAATCGATATTTGGTGGGATGGGGTTGCACCCACAGGACAGCTCATGCTGACCCTGGCTCACCTCTTGCTCAACCATTCGTCATGGAAAAGCGCAAGGGTGCGGGTCTTGGTGAACGGGCGCCGAAACCAGGACAACGAAATGGCACGGAAACGTCTCGTCGATGCCATCACCGAAGCCCGAATTCCGGCCGAGGGTGTGGTTCTTCCACCTTTGGTTGAGGAGATGAATCTTGCGGATCGAATTCGGCAGGAGTCCGCATTTGCCGACCTGTTGATGATTCACGCGCTCGAATCCACCGAAGGTGGACCGGAAAACTTCGTTGCGTTTAATGACAAGGTCATCGCCTCTCTCACCGGTGCGGTTCTTTTGGTGTATCCCGACAGCGTGTTTGCCCACGCGCCTGCGATCTTTGAACCGCGCGAAGAAGAGGAGGCTCGGATGGTCTCAGCGGCTGGATTCTATCTTGAAGCCAGTGATGTGCCCCAGCTGAGCGTGGTGGTTCACCGCTTGGAATCTCGGCTGAAAGAAGCGCTCGATCGTTTCCATCAGGCGGCCCAAATAAGCTCTTTGGGTGAAGAACGGGCGCTGATCCAGGGGTTGGTGGCCGAAATCAAGCAGATTCGCCAGCTTGAGCGAAGACTCGAGCAGCGCGGCCACCGGCGCGAAGCGGCGCGAAGTTTGCTCAACTGGGCGAGGGGGCGGTTTGGGTCCGCCACCATGGAGCGCATACGCCGTTTTGTCGTTCCGGTCCGGGTGAAGAAGCAAGAAACCCAAGACGGCCGACCGCTCACGGCGTGGGAAATTCGGATGGCCGACGCCAGCCAAAGGCTTCGAAAAGATCTGGGTGAAGCGATTCGCGCGTTGCCCGCTTCGGTGCTGGTTGCCACCCGCCCAGAGGATTGGGCTCCGTGTGCACAAGATCGCTTTTCCCTCAGACTTCGTCGGTTTTGGGTCCGACTGGGCATGCGGCTTTTTTCAAGAAAACCGCCGTCTAGAGCGGTGCGGGTCAGGGATATTCTCGGTGCTACGTTGGGCTCCGACCTGCTTCCTGCCTTGGAGCGCGCGATTCGGGCTCTCGGGGTTCGGCGCTTTGACGCCCTGTACCGTGCCCGTCGGCTGACTCAGGACGTGGAGCGGTTTTTTCAGAACTTGGTTGCGGAGCTGGACCTTAAAACCGAGGAAGAGCTTGATCCCACGCGGCTCAAAGAAGTGGTCCTTGGAGAGCTGTCTGGGCTCGAGGCCGAAGCCGCTTCCGTGGTCGAGCGTTTTGAGCGGGCCAGTGCGTATTCTACGGTTGGCGTCAAGGAAGTGATTCAGACGGCGGCGGAGGCGGGGGTTGCAAAACTTTCAGAGCTCGAAGGGCATCGGTATGAGCGCGCGCCGGCCGCGGTCAGAAGGGCCCGGCGCCGGGCTTCTGATGCCCTGGGCGAGTTGCCCAGTTTGTGGGCCGACCAAATCGAAAGTTTGGCGCTGGCGTTGGTTTTGGACATTCAGGTGGTCAGCTTTGCCGTCGATGTAAGGCGAGGCTTGTACCAGCTGTATCAGCGCGTCCGGAGCGAGCTGATTGAGGGACCCATTGCGACCATGGACAGGGCTGTCGAGGTGATGGCTCGAATACGGGCTCTCGAAGAACACGAGGAAGCGGCCAAAAACGACAAAACCCCTGGCGATGAAGAAGCGACCGAAAACGAAGAACTTGATGAGGCACCCGATCTTGGTGTCAGGGGGGCGTCCGACGCGGTGCCCGGTGAAGGCCAGGAGGGTGGCTCGGAAAATAGTGAGGACACGCAAGATCTTAAGAAAACGAGGCTGGCGGCGGCTGACGAGTTGAGGTCGACCTGGGAAGAACCTTATCGTCCCGTGCCTCGAGAGTTTATCGACCAATTGCTCCTCGCACTCGGAAGGGCGGCTGAAAAGCTACCGGATTCGGTCCAGCTGTTGGGTGAGGCAGCCTTCGATGCCGCCCAGCAAGGCACACCAAGCCGCGCGAAGGCCATGCACCCTACCCGGAGGTTGGCACACGGTTTTTTGGAAAAGCGGATTGCGCAGCCGGCGCGCAGTATTCTGCAAGCACTGCCCGATCGGGTGCAGGCCTCGCAAAGCACGCTTGTCGATGCGGTGCGTTTGGTTGCGTTTGAGCTTGAGCAAACGGTTTTGGGCAACGAGCAAAGCGAAGGGTCGGATGAAGCGCTTGCGCTTGGGACCACCCTGGGTGAGCGCATGCTCCGGGTGAAAAGTGCGTCCACAGGATTGTCGGAGTACCTCACAGAACTGAGGACGATTCTCCTCCATGACGCGGTGCGTGCCTTGGAGCTCTCCCGCGAGGCGGTGGTGGGTCAGGGGCCGGGCGCGTCTTTGGGGAGCGCGGGGGGCACCGAAGCGGTTCGGGCCAAAAGCCAGGTGTGGGCACGAAAGGTTCGACAGGTATTGGGGACGGTCGAACAGGGCGTGACAAAGATCCGGCGCCTCGCGCATTTGCCAGCGCCCTCCCTGAGGCGCAAGGCACGTTTTTCCGATAAAGGGGCACTCGCAGACAGGGTGATGGAGCTTCGCGCGGCGTATTTGCTCAACGCGGAGGTTCAGGGGGCTTTGCCCCTCATCTATCGTCGGATCTTTGGTCGTGCTGCGCTGGAGACCTCTGCGCTCGTCCGAGGACGAGATGAACAAATTCTTGCGCTTCGTCGGATGGTGGAACGCTGGGGCGCTGGCACCGGTGGCCCGATTGGGATCATCGGCGATCCCCGTTCGGGCAAGAGTACCCTCGCATCGATTGTGGCCCGAGAACTCTTGCAGGACCGCACCATCGTTCGGGTCGCTCCACCCCAGGGGGGCGCGCAGCTTTCCGAAGACTTGAATCGGGCGGTGGTGCGCGCGGTGGGGGCTCGAGAGGGCCAAAGCGCGGAGGGGGCTTTGCGCTCCATGCCTCCGGGGGCGGTGATCTTGATTGACGATTTGGGTCGTTGGGTGGAGCGGGCGCCGGGCGGGATGGCGGCTCTTTCGTTGTGGCTTCGGTTGTGGCGCCGGCTGGGCGAGCGCCACCTTTTTGTGCTGACCTCTACGCCGTACACTTGGACCTATGCGGACCGGCTCATGGAGCTCGGCCAGTGTTTTTTGGGGACTACGGTCTGTACGCCGGTATCGCGAAATGCGCTTCGAGATTTGCTGCTGGTCAGGCAGCGAACATCTGATTTCGACCTTGTGTTTGAGCGTGGCGAGGCATGGAGCATTCGCGGTTTCCTGTTCGGGAACGAGTCCCGGCACTTTACACGGCTCCATGAACGATCTTTTGGGAACATTGGTGATGCGTTGGAGCTTTGGCGACGTTCCATTACGGGGGTGACCGAGCGAAAGGTTTTCTTGTCGGTTCGTGCTGAGCCGGACATTGGCGTTCTTAATGAATTGCCCCTGAGGTGGTACGCCGCTTTGGTGGGGATTGCGGTGCACCGCTCGGTCACGGTAGCCCGGATGGCGCGGATCATGCGGCTGCCTCGAGACGAGGCGACCGGGCTATTGGTCGACCTCGAGAGGGCGGGGCTTTTGTCCTCCGACCAGGTGGGGGCTTGGTGCTTGGACACCATTTTGGAGCCGGCCATCGTTCGGGCGCTGAGGCAACGGGGGCTCTTGTTGTGAATATCCCAAAGCGCTTTCGAGTCGCTTCTGTCCTCTTTTTCAGTCTCGTGTGGGCCGCGGGCCTTCACGCAGAGCCCGGTGCGCCATCGCCGGTTTCGACCTCGAGCACGACCCCTCGGGGAAAGCCGCCGGCCGCCAAGAAAAAGGACGCCAGGCCTCCACCCAAGACCCAAGGTCGGCCCGGTTCTGGGTCGTCGTCCCGACCACCGGATAAGCCGTCGGCCAAGGCGCCTGAGCGCGTGCGGATTCCGAGGCCTCCGCCCTCGCGTCCCAAGCCGCCATCCAAACGATCCGAGCTTCAACCGTTGGACAAGGCGCCGAAAAAAGCGTCGTCAGCAAAGCCTTCATCCGCGAGGCCTTCGCCGGGAGAGCCTTCGCCGGGAGAGCCTTCGCCGGGAGAGCCTTTGCCGGGAGAGCCTTCGCCAGCGAAGCCGCCAGCGGAGCCGTTGCCTGCGAAGACGTCGCCCGAAAAACCAGAGAGTGAGAAGCTGTGGCTCAAGAGCTCCTGGCTGGAGAAGCTGTGGCCCATGAAAGCTTCGCCGCCGGTGAAACGCCCTCCGGCGGAGCCGACGCCGGCGAAGCGATCCGAGGTCGAACAGTCACACGACGCCGCGCGCGCTTCGCCCACCCGGTCTTCTCCACGTGGGGGCAAGCGAAAGGGCCGTGAAGATCGGTCTCGTTCTTCGAAAAAGCATGCGCCTCAGGTTCCGGTCCCGTCCCAGGAGAGCGTCTCAGCCCCAAAAGATGAAGGGGCTTCTTTGCGTGTTGAGGGTACGGGCGCCGAGGTGCCCGTGGAGCTGGGACGGGTGCACGGCCCGTTTTTGCCAGACAGCGGAGGGCCTGAAGGCCCGCTCCCTTTGGTGGAGCGCGGTCCGCTTGCCGATTGGCAGGGAAGCCTCGACAGCGCGTTTTTTGCCATTTTTAGGGCCTGGTTTGTCGTTTTTGTTTTGCTTCGGTTGGGCTCCTGGATGGTCCGGACCCTGGGACGGCGCGCACGGCCTCGGTGGGTAGTCCTTCAGCGAGGGTGGCCTCTCATCGAGGGCGTGGTTTGGGTGCTGATGTTCATGTGGTCGCTGACGAGGCTGGAGTACAGTCGGGCCATTCCGGCGTCGGTGTTGGTTGGTTTTGCGGCCTGTATGCTGGTTGCTGCGTCATGGAACGCGCTTCGTGATGTCAGCGGAGGCTTGGTCCTGGCCAGCGAGCGTCCCTTTCAGGTCGGTGATTTTGTCCGTTTTGGAGCCGCTTCGGGGCAGGTGCGGGCTTTTCGGGCCCGGGTTGTTGAGTTGGAAACGGTGGACGGGCACCTGCTGCGGGTGCCCTACCGAGATCTGGTGGGGGTGACCGATGTCAGGACCGGGGGCAAGCGCACCGCGCATGCGGTGGTCCTCGACCTGGACGTCCCCGAAAGCTTGGAGCCCAGCGAGGCAATGGCGCTTGCCATGGAGGTCGCCGCGAGTTCGCCCTGGGCGGTTTTGGGCGTCACGCCCCGATTGTCGCTCTGCCGGCAGCAAGATGGGGTCACCAAAATACAGGTAGAGGCCTACGCTTTTGACCGGGAGGCCAACCGGCATCTACACGCCGATTTGGTGAGTGGTTGGCGCCAAGGTCTAAAGCGTTTTTCTGAGCCGAGAGGCCGATCAAAGTCGAGCGCTTAGTCTGCGTCGCCCGATATGCACCCCTAGGCGGTGGAAATCACAACGTGTCCAACTGGGGACGCTACGTATGCGCTTGTGCCCGAATATGATTGAGGGCACTCCCAGCCTTAAACCATTCGATGTGGCGTGAGGACATCGTATGTTTCACTTGGATGGACTCGGAGCTTCCGTCTTCATGTTTGATAACCACCGTCAGTCGCTTTTGCGGCGCCAGCGCAGCCAAACCGGTGACACTGATGCGGTCTGTGGCCTGAATTTTTTCATAGTCGCTTGGGTCTTCGAAGGTCAGTGCGAGTACACCTTGTTTTTTAAGATTGGTTTCGTGAATGCGCGCAAAACTTCGCGCAATCACTGCTTTTGCGCCCAAGAATCGTGGCGACATCGCCGCGTGCTCCCTGCTTGAGCCTTCACCGTAGTTTTCATCACCCACTGAGACCCAGCCTATTCCTTGGGCTTTGTAAGCCCGGGCGACTGAAGGGATGTCCTTTTCTTCTTTGGTCAGCACATGGACCGCCGTGCCCCGTTTTTCACTGAAGGCGTTGGTGGCGCCGAGGAACATGTTGTTGCTGATGTTGTCCAAATGTCCTCGGAAACGGAGCCATTTTCCCGCGGCAGAGATATGATCGGTCGTGCATTTTCCCTTTGCCTTGAGAAGGACAACCAGATCCTCAAGATCTTGACCGTCCCAGGGTTCGAATCGGTCAAGCAACTGAATGCGGTCGCTTTTGGGATCGACTTCAACCTTCAGTTCTGAGCCGTCTTGAGCCGGGGCGAGATAGCCGTCCATCGGGAACTCGTAGCCGTTCTCAGGAAGCTCGCGACCCTCAGGGGTGGGAAGTTTGCTGGTCTTTGTGCCTATCTGGACTTCGTCAGTCATGGGGTTGAACGATAGAAGCCCCCCGTAGGCCATGGCCACGGTGATGTCCGGAGAACCAATAAACGAAAGGGTCTCCGCATTGCCGTCGTTACGGCCGGCAAAGTTGCGGTTGTACGAATTGACAATGGAGTTTCGCTCTTTGTCGGCGATGTCGTCTCGTTTCCATTGTCCGATGCAAGGGCCGCAGGCGTTTGCCAAGACGGTTGCACCCGCCTTTTCGAAAACCTCCATGAGCCCGTCTCTTTTGATGGTCTGCATGACTTGGTCTGAGCCAGGGGTGACCATCAGGGGGGCCGCCAGTTTTGCACCAGCGGTGTTCATGACACGTACAATGGACGCTGCCCGATCGATGTCTTCATAGGAGGAGTTGGTACACGAACCGATGAGCGTGTATTTGAGGGTGTCCGGGTAACCTTCCTCTTTGACCGCGGCCTTCATGGCGCTCAGGGGCCTTGCGAGATCGGGTGTGTGGGGGCCCGCCAAGTGGGGTTCGAGTGTGCTGAGGTCGATGTGGACGACGCGGTCGTAGTACTTCTCTGGCTCTTTCAGCACCTCTGGGTCCGCACACAAGGCCGCACTTTGGGCCTGGGCGAGGTCCGCGATGTCTTCTCGCTTTGTGGCTCGAAGGTAGCGGGCCATGGCATCATCAAACGGAAAGACCGAGGTGGTGGCGCCATGCTCGGCGCCCATGTTGCAAATGGTCGCCTTGCCCGTGCAGCTGATGCTGTTTGTGCCCTCCCCAAAAAATTCTACGATACTGCCCGTACCGCCTTTGACACTCAAGATACCCAAAAGCTTGAGGATGACGTCTTTGGGGGAGGTCCAGCCCTTCAGGGTGCCGGTCAGGTGTACTCCAATCACGCCCGGCCAGCGAAGTCCCCATGGCTCGCCCGCCATCACGTCTACCGCATCGGCTCCACCCACCCCGACCGCTATCATGCCAAGGCCGCCCGCGTTGGGGGTATGGCTATCGGTTCCGATCATCATCCCCCCCGGGAACGCGTAGTTTTCTAAAACGACTTGGTGGATGATGCCCGCGCCGGGTTTCCAAAAGCCGATGCCGTATTTGTTACAGACATCGCGCAGAAAAGCGTAGATTTCTTGGTTCTCATCCACCGCCTTGAGCAGATCCGCTTCCCGGCCGGTGTGGGCTCGGATGAGGTGGTCGCAGTGGACGGTGCTTGGGACTGCAGCCTTGGATTTGCCGGCATGCATGAACTGAAGCAGCGCCATTTGGGCCGTGGCGTCCTGCATGGCGACGCGGTCCGGGCGCATATCCACGTAGCTTTTCTTTCGCTCAAGCGTGGCGTTTTGGGGCTGATCGAGGTGGGCGACCAGTATCTTTTCTGCGAGCGTGAGTGCACGACCTAGGCTTGCCCTTGTGATGCGATGTTTTTCGCCCATGGCTGCATAGACGCTTTTCGTGATTTCCAGGTCCCTCATGATTCCTCCACTGCTCCGTGAGACGAGCCCACTGAGCGGGCTCCTTCCATTTTTGTCGCCACTTGGGCCGTGCATGGAAGCACGGTCCCGTTGCTTACCAGGGTTGTACAGGATTTGCGGCTGGTGTCCACGGGTGTGTCCGGGGGTGGTGAATTCCCGCGAATAGAGCCGCGGGATGCTCCGGATGGACGGCATGCACGCCCGCTGCGCCTAAGGGGTCCGTGGCTGGCCTTGCTGTCTTTGGGGCACGCCGGTTCGACCGGCCCCACGGAGTCCGGTCCCACCCGCTCCCTCTGCGCCCCCGTAAACGGGTTCTTCGGATCGATGCCGGTGAGCTGGGGGAAGGGTGGGGGGCTTGTGACGGAGGGATTTGACGGATGAGACTACGCGGCGCTTTGCTTGCGAGGGCGGCGTCTTCGTCGCTCTTTGGTTTCGGACCCGAGGGCCTGCTTCCGGAGGTTCGCGGGTATCTGCCAGCGTGCCACTTTCCCCTCGGCGATTCGAAGTCGCAAGTGAAAGCTTTTGACCATTTCGAGCACGTCTTCATCTTCCATGTCGACGAGCTCTTTGATCTCTTCAATCCATTCGTTCAGTCGATCGATGAGTTGGGCGCCGCCGGTGCGAATGTCGCGGTTGGTCGATGCCTTCGTTGCGACGTCGATAAGCGCAGCCAATTTAGTAGCCCGTCGCTCCAGCGCTGCGATGGTAGACCGAGGAACTGTTGCACCCAACTTCATTTGAAACCTCCTAGGCCTCTAGGCAAGGCCCACATAGATGCAACCAGCGTCCCGCGGGATTTCTTCCTGGGAGCCTCGATAAAAGCTGAGGCGAAGAAACTGTTGGCGTTTGCGCCCGATCCCCCGCGGGGTCGGTTTCTACCAGATATCGTGGGCTTAAGTCGCATAGTCGAGAATTCATAGTAGCGCTTAGCGCTCACGGACGAAAGGGCGAGCCGGGTTCACACTGTCAACAGACTTGCGCTGTGATGAAACGCACAATGGGTTGTCGGGGGGAGGCGGTGTTTAGAGGCAAGTGTGTGTGCGAGAGGTCACGCGTGGGTGTGTGCCCTTGGGCCCCACGGCCGGATGTCGGGAACGTGGGGGCTCAGGTCCAAACATCTGGTCCAAGCAAAGCAGCGCGTCTTCAATTCGCTGCATGCGTTTTAAGGTTTCGAAACATGCCTTCAGCTCAGCGTATGTGTGCCCGAGTGCATTGTTCCAGCACTTCAGGCGATTGAGGGCTACCCGCTGTGGATCGCGTGGCCTGGGGTCTTGAAGGGCGATGGCGACAAACTCTTTTAACAAGAGCACGGCTCGCCGCACGGACCACGGTTCTTGGTCGAGGCCACGAATCCAGCGAAACAAGTTTGGACTTCGGAAGGCCCCTCGGCCGAGCATAAAATGAACACACCCGGTGGCGGCGCGGCACCGAGCAAGGTCCGATTTTGTGAAGATGTCGCCGTTGGCAATCACGGGAATAGAGACACACGCTTTGGCTTCTTGGATGCGGTGCCAGTCGGCAAAGGGTTTGTACATCTGAACTTTGGTCCGAGCATGAATGGTCAGCCAGCTCGCGCCGCCGGCTTCGGTTGCCTGGGCAAGGGTGCGCACGTCACTGGGGTCGTCCCAGCCCAAGCGAATTTTCGCAGAGACCGGGACCGAAGCGGGGCATGCAGCCCGCACGGCCCGAATCACCTTTTGGACCCGCGAGGGGTCTTTAAGCAGGATGGCGCCCCCGTCGCTTCCGTTGACCCGTCGGGCCGGGCACCCGAAATTGAGGTCGATGCCGGGGGCCCCGAGCTCCACGGCCAGAGCCGCGGATTCCGCGAGGGGGCCGCACGCGCCCCCGAGGAGCTGGACCATGACCGGTATGCCCGAGAGGGTGCGACCGTGATTCCTGAGCTCGGGACACGATTTTTCCAGGACGGTTCGAGAAATCGGTCGATCCGTGACTCGGATAAACTCGGTCACGGCGAAGTCCATCCCCCCGAGCTCGGACAAGAGCGCGCGGACGATGGCATCCGAAATACCCTCCATCGGAGCCAGGGCGAGGACCGGCCGTCCAGGGTTCGCCCCGGCGATGCGATGCCACAGGGTTTGTGGGTGCTCCTGGGTTTTGGCCACGCTGGCGATCACCATGCCCGCGCCCGGTGTGCGGTTCAAGCGGTTCACGGTCGCCGTGTCCTGACCCGGGGTGGCTGTAGGGTTTGCTGGATTTTAGGGGGTTAAACCCGCGATAGAGCCGCAAGGTTGCCGTACGGGAGGGGCGGCGGGGCAATCCGTTTTCGTCGGGGACTTGCGCCAGGGCTTTCTTGACTCGGACTGGCAGTCGCCTAGAATCGCCGCGATGCGTGTGTTTTTCGCCGCCTTGCCCTGGGCGCTGGTCACAACGGCGGGTTGTGCGACGAGCGTACGCCTCGAAGAAGAGGTCAGCCGACTGCGTCGGGATCTCTACCAAACAAAAAAAGAGCTGGTCGATGCATCGGCCCGGGTTGCGAAGCTCGAGAGCCGGATGACCCTGTTGTCGCTTGGTGCGGACGGCCGAGCTTTGCCCGTCTCTGCCCAAGCCGGGTCTGGAGGGCGCTTACACCCCACGGGGTTGAAGGCCACCAAGAAAACACCCCAAGCCCAAAGCCAGCGGGGCCCGGCCCGTGCGTTACCGGTGGTGCGACTTCGGCGTGCGCCCGAGACCCAAAATTCGGACGGGTTTGTGGGGGCCGCCGACAACGGAGGGCCCCCGGTCCTGATCAAACTCGGCCCGACGACTCCGAGCCTGCCGGTGGATCGTAAGGTCCTGCAAAAACCCGATCCAGTTTTGGGCACCAAGAAGGCGGCGCCCCCAAAACCCGGCGAGGCTGAAGTTCGCCTCGAGTACGAAAAAGCACTGAGGATCTATCGAGAGGAGGCGCGGCCCACGGAGGCTGCGCTCTTGTTTGGTGCTTTTTTGGCGAGACACCCCTCGTCCAAGTTTAGGGACAATGCCATGTACTGGCTGGCGGAGTGTCAGCAGGCTTTGGGTGCAACCAAGATTGCAATCGAGGGCTGGACCTCGCTGGTCAAGAAGTTTCCGCGTTCCTCCAAGGTGCCCGATGCTTTGCTCCGCACCGGAGAGGTGTTGCTTGATATGGGAAATACCGCCGAAGCGCACGTTGCGCTTAAAAAGGTTGTCGACGCCTATCCAAAAACCGATGCGGCTTTGCGGGCACGCAAGCTGCTCGCCAATGCTCTGCCACAACAAAAGGGGATAAACTGATGAAGTGCAACGGACCACGCCATCCAGGTCTCGGGTCGGTCTACAGAGGGAGGTCATTGGTCGCCGGTTTTTTCGCCGCGGTTGTGGGCTTCGGCGGGCCCCTGTCGGCGGTGGGTGAAGAAGAGGCCGGCGGCGGTGATGCCTTCGGTGGGAGCAAACCCGGTGAGGGGGCAGAGGTCGCTCAGGGCGGCGAGGGTGCGCCTCCTCAGCTTGGGGAAACGCATCCGGTGCAATCTGGCGACACGCTATGGGATCTGTGTACGCGTTACCTCAATAGCCCGTGGTATTGGCCCAAGATATGGAGCTACAATCCGCAAATCACGAACCCGCATTGGATCTATCCGGGCAATGAGCTGCGTTTTTACCCGAGCGACGAAAATCTGCCCACAAACGTAGAGATCGCGCAGGCGATTGCCCTCCCTGAGGGAGATGATCTCGAGATTCCGGACGAAGTGGATCCGGACGAATTGGTTCAGGCGGTCGGGGCCATCGAAGTGGGTCGCATCGCACCCGATTCGATCTGGAGCGCACACGTGGGTTTTGTGTCCAAAGCGCAGCACGCCAAGGCGGGGCAGATCGTGAATTCTGAGTCTGAGGCGGTGATGCTGTCCGACTACGACCGCGTGTATATGCGTCTCAAGACGGCGCCTCGAAAAGGGCAAGACATGGCGGTCTACCGCGCGATCCGTTCGATCGTGCATCCCGTCGATGGTCATACCCTGGGCTATGCCGTAGAGATCATTGGGGGCACGCGGGTGGTTGAGACCGGGCGGGTGGTGGCCACGGGCGTGGTTTCGCAGGCGTTTCGGCCCATCGAACGAGGGGATTTTGTGGGGCCGTGGCCCGAGGGATTTGGCACGCGGATTGCGCCCGTCCCCAATGGGTCCGAGATCAAAGGATACATCGTCGAGACCATGGGGGATGTTCTGGCCGAAGTCGGCGAGCATCATTTTGTGTTCATCGACCGCGGCCGAAGCCACGGCGTTCAACGAGGAAATACCTTTACCGTGCTTGCCCGGGGGGACCGACTGACCCGCGAAACCCGGGGACTGCCCAACGAGAACGTGGGGCAGCTCATGGTGGTTGAGGTTCAGGACAAGGCCGCGACGGCGGTGGTGACGTTCGCAACCCGTGAACTGCGGGTGGGCGACAAGATCGCCATGCGAAAAGACGACTGACCTTAAAGAGGCTTGCGGGCGTGCACAGTCAGCGATCGGGCGAGGTTTTCTAAGAAGCGGGTCGCGAGTTGTTGGGGCTCGCTGTGGGCAAAATCAAGCCCGTCAAATGCGTGCTCGTGACACAAGGATAAGACCAAGGTGATGTCGAAACCCGGTTCTTGGAGCTGAAGCGGCTCGCTCCCTCCTTCATCGAAGGACCAACGGACGGCGGTTTGTTCTGAGGACTCGACCACAAAAGCTTGTTGAGTCCCTGAGTCCAGTTGTTGGCGCCCGCGAATCAACACGGTTTTGCCGGACATTTCTTCGTGGGTGGGCAGTCCGATGGCGTCGTCGTCCGCGGCCCCAAACACCAACTCGAGCGCGCAGTACGCGTTGGGGGGAGGCGTGAGTACACCAAAAGACTTGGAAAGGTGCGGCGATTCGAGAAGGTTGCTCACCACCGGAGAACCAAGTCCGGCAGGGCCGCTGTCGACGTGCGCGTACGCCGTGCCGATGGGTTGCAGCCACTGCCCGAGTTCTTGGATGAGCGGCGTGCCTTGGCCGGTGGCACAAGGCTGTAGCTCAACCGAGGCGATGGTGACAAAGGCTTGATCGAACCAAATCGTGTAACCCAGATCGTTTTGAATGCCTTCGTGTTCTTGGCGGCTCTCGATGGGGTGATGGGCACCAGACGGGGCGTGCATCAATTCGATGCCCACGGTGATGCCGGGTTCTTGGGTGTTGCAGCCGGCGAGGAGCAAGATGCCCAGTTGTAGGAGGCCTCGGGGTTTCATGCCGTGTTTCCGCGGAGGCTTTGAACCGAACACATGGTTAGGACCCTTCGTCTCGCACCCGCTCTGACTCACAAATCATAGCTTGCGCCCACAAGGAACGCCGGTGATTCTTTATGGCTTCCGTGTAGGGCGGCGATGGCGGGAATCTGGATGCTGCCTTCCACCACGAGGTCGTCGGTGGGACTCAACACCAGGCCCATCGAAGCGAAGCCCACGAATCCACCCGAGTGCGGGTCGGGTCCTGTCGCTTCCTGGAGACGTTCGTCAAGTCTGGTTTCGATGCCCGCCCGTAGACCCAAGGAGGACAAGACTTGAAACTGCCCCATCACTGTACCCAGAAGGGTTCGGCCCGTGCGCGCATCGATGTGACCGACGGTGGGCACCAAGAGCGTCGTGGCCGCGTACAAAGACCAGGGGTTTGCGCGCAATGCATACGCGATTCCGAACAAGGGATCGAAGGACCCACTCCCGGATTGGGCTTGAAGCAATAGCGGTGCGCCGGTCGAGTCTTTGAGGGTAGGGCTCGTAGGAAACTCGAGACCGACGTGTGTCGATACGATGTGGGTGGCGCCGAAGGAACGATCGCGAAAGAGGAAAAATTTGGCTCGGATGTCGGCGTCGCCTACGCCCATGGTCCGATCCTGCGCGAGATTGGGGTGTTCAACCTCGCGCCGAACAAGAGGCAGGGTGAACGAAAACATCAGCCACGCGTTGGGGGCATAGGCCACACTGAGATTCAAACGCTGTTCGTGGGTTTTCAACTCCGACACGCCGGGAAGTCCGCTTCGATCTCCTCGGAGGGCGAGGGTCGTTGAAAACCGCAAACGGCCCGCAAACGCGGCCTCCGATCCCATGGTCGCCAGCGTGGGATCGCCGGTCTGACAGGTCGCGCACGCCTGGGCCGGCCGAGCCTCGGCCAAAAGCAGCCCACTGGCCGCGAGGAGGGCCAGGGCACGCGGCGACGTCGCTGGCATGCGAACGCACTGTGCCAAAGGGGGTCCTCGGTGGGAATGCGGCGTATCGTCGCACTTTGGATCAGCGGAGGAGTTCCCGAGCCAAGTGGCGCCCCGCGCACAAAATCCCCTCGTCGAGGAGGATGCGGCCGTTCGGAGTTTCCAGGAGCTCGATGGCCGTGCCATCGCTGACGCCGGCAAAACAATCGAAATGGAGGGCGAGGGCGACCCAAGCGCCCTCTTGGCTGGCGGACCACTTTGCCGCCTTGAAACGGCGGGGTTTTTCGAGTTTCTTGACCAGGAGGGTCATCCGCTGGGGGATCTGGAGTTTGGGTTTGGCCTCCTCGAGCGCGCGCCAGAGCGCGGTTTGCAGTCGAGAAATCACCGGCTCAGCCCTCAAGGCGGTTTCAAGTCGCGTATAGGCTTCGTTGGGATCGATGTTTCGCACCCGAGCGTAGGTGGGCGCCATCATTTCCGCGAGGCGCGCACGACCGAAAAGGCCAACGAAGGTTGGGGGCAGGGCGCTCATGAAATCGATTATACCTCGGCACCCGGCAAGCCACGGGGCCCGAAAATCGTTGGGAAGATGCGCAAGGATTGACCATGAAGGGGCGAACCCCGTCCAACGAAAGGATGCACAAAGAGGTGTTCCAAGAGCGGCGGGTTCCCCGTGACGCACCAGATTACCCTCGTCGGCTCCTGGATTTGAAGCGCGTTCCCAAAACGCTTTTTGTCCGCGGGGCATGGCCCCTGAGTCCTTCGCCCAAGCTCGCGATCGTGGGTTCTCGCAGAGCCTCCCAGCGGGGGCTGCTGCTGGCCGAGCGGGTGGCGTTTTTGGCGGCGAGCGCCGGAGCTACGGTGATCAGTGGGGGGGCGATGGGCATCGATGCTGCCGCCCATCGCGGCGCGCTTCGAGGGGGTACGCCCACCGTGGTGGTGATGCCGACCGCGCTGTCGAATCCGTCGCCGCGGGTGAATCAAACCTTGTTTCGCCAAATCCTCCGCGCCAAGGGCACGTGGCTGACCGAAAACAACGGACCGGTGGCTCGGGTGGCTTTTTTGCTTCGAAACCGGATTGTGGCCGCGCTGGCCGACTGGGTGGTGGTGGTTGAGGCCCATGCGCGCTCGGGTACGCGGTACACGGTGGACGCCGCCCGGGCGCTCGGCCGCGGCTTGGCGGTCTTTCCCTGGGCCGTCGATGAAGCCCGAGGCCAGGGGTGTCTCGAGTTTCTGGATCAGGGTGCGCACCTGTTGAAGGGGCCGTCGGAGGTTCTGGGTTTGCTGGGATTGTCGTCGGATGCGAGCCCCGTGCCTGGGGGGCTTACTTGCGGGGCGGTCGCAGACGGTCAAAAAGTGCCGCCCGGCGACGGCGTGCTGCCGCCGCGAGATCCGCTCGATGCGCGTATTCTTGAGACCCTGAGCGGTGCGCCGAAGAGCGGCGAGATGCTGGTGCGCCTCTTGAAGATTCCGGTGCCGGTGGTTTTCGGCCGGTTGACCTCGCTCGAGCTCTCAGGCCAAATCAAGGCCTGCCCCGGCGGCCTTTTTCAGCGCTTGGTTTGAACCCGAAGCGCACCCTCATTGATCCGAGGTCTGCGTGGGCTTGGGGTGGGTGGAGGGTATGGGTGGGCCGGTCACTTCAGGCCGGACACGCGTGGGCAGTGATTGAAGCGACGCCCGTCCACAACGGATGCGTGGTATATCGAAGGGGATCCAAGGGGCTAAAAGGAAGCCAGTGGCGAAGGGCAGGGCAGCGGATCGGGTGGCCAAACACGTTTCAGGACACAACGAGCGCCTCGAAGCCGGACAGTGTGTCGGGGCGTACCGACTGGTGCGTCCGCTCGGAGGGCGTCCCGGGACGGGCGTGTTTGTGGCCATTCCCGTGGCCGGCGGCGATCCGGTCGTTCTGAAGGTGCTTACCCTCGGAGGCCAGGGTGGGCTTCGTCTGGCGGAGCGTTTTTTGGCCGAGGTTCGGGCGGCAAGCTTGGTCGAACATCCGGGTCTGGCTCGGGTCCTCGATTTTGTCGAAGAGGCTCGGCCGCCCCGATTGGCCTATGTGATGGAGTACCTCGAAGGCCGGACGCTGCGGCGTCGGCTTCAGCTCGACCAAGGGCTGGGGCTTTACGAGGCGGTGGAAATCGCCCGGTGGTTGTGCACCATCTTACAGTCTTTGCATGAGGCGGGGCTTGTGCACTGCGACATCAAGCCTTCCAACGTGATTCTGGCGCCCAAGGACGCTCGAGCGCCGGTGAAGCTTGTCGATTTTGGGATTGCGGAGCGCATCACCGACAAGCGAGCGCCCATTCGCCGCGGGCGGACCCACAGCTTTATCGGAACGCCGAAGTACATGGCGCCCGAGCAGGTCGCCGGGGGGGCGGTGGACGGCCGTACCGACCTGTTTGCCGTGGGTGTGCTCCTCTTCGAGATGATCACCGGACGCCCGCCCCACGAAGGGGCATCGCTTTCGCAGGTGATCCTCCGAAAACTCGGGGGCCCGCCAGAAATGGCGGGCGCTTTGCCGGACAAGCTGGCGAAGACGATGGACGCCTGCCTTCACCCAGATCCGCACCAGCGCCCGGCAAGCGCCGACGCCCTGCTTTATTCGTTGACGCAGGTAGAAAAGGATCTGGTGGGCGGAGCCCCGTCCAAAGTGCCCTACCCAGAGCCTTGCGAGGCCGAACCGGGCGCGGCGCCCACCGAGCTTGCGGGTCCGGCCCAAAGTGTCCCCGTGTTGCCTCGCCTGATGTCGGACGGTCTTTTGGGGGGCTCCACCATGGCCCGGGTTTCGACCAAAGCGGCGAGTCGGTTTTCCTCTGTGTTTCGGGGGCAAGTGCATCCCCCTGCGTGGCGAACCAAAAAAACCTGGGCCCTCGCGGCCCTGGGCGCTGCGCTATTGCTCTTGTTTTTGGGCATTGGGGTGTTTATCGGGCGTTTGAGCGCGGAAGGGCCCGCTTCGGGTTTTGCGCGAGAACCGACGCGGCACTGAGTTGAGGCTTGACCCAGAGTGTTCTTGCGATGATCGGGGCGGGCGATGCAGCGTCAAACCCCGGTGATGGTGATCGGTGCCGGACTGGCCGGTTCGGAACTCGCCCTTCAGCTTTCGGCCCGGGGCATTCCGGTTCGGTTGTTCGACATGAAGCCGAGCGCAAAAACCCCCGCTCAAGTGGCTGACCATTACGCCGAGTTGGTGTGCTCGAATTCCTTTCGAGCCTCCGGACTGGATTCCGCCGTGGGGGTGATCAAAGAAGAGATGCGCCTTATGGGGGGTCGCCTTATGGGCTTTGCCGATGCCCACCGCGTTCCGGCGGGCGGCGCCCTTGCGGTGGATCGAACCCGTTTTGGAGAAGCGGTGACCGAGGCCCTTCGCGCGGCGCCGAACATCGACATTGTAGAAAAGGCGTTGGAGACCCTCCCGAGCGTCGATGAAGCGCCCGAAGTGGTGGTGGCCACCGGACCGCTGACCACCGAAGCTTTCGCCTCGGCGATTCAATCGGAGCTTGGCGCGCGCGATGGCCTCTATTTTTATGACGCCATTGCGCCCATCGTAGATGCCGAGACCGTTGACATGGACATTTGTTTTCGGGCGTCGCGCTACGGAAAGGGGGACGGTGACGACTATTTGAACTGCCCCATGGATGAAGACACGTACGTGCGCTTCATTACCCACGTTCTTGAAGCCGAGAAAGTTGCGCCCCAAGCGTTTGAGGAGGCGCGTTATTTTGAGGGATGTTTGCCGATTGAAGTTTTGGCGGTGCGCGGTCTAGAGACGCTGCGTTTTGGCGCCATGAAGCCCGTCGGTCTTTGTGATCCCCGTTCGGGACAGGTTCCGCACGCGGTGGTTCAGCTTCGGGCTGAAGACGTAGACCGTACCGCGTATAACCTCGTGGGTTTTCAGACGCGCATGAAGTGGCCGGCCCAAACGCGTGTCTTTCGGATGATTCCTGGCCTTGAGCATGTGGAGTTTTTGCGCATGGGATCGGTGCATCGCAACACCTACATCGATTCACCCACGCTTTTAGACGAGCACTTTTGTGCCAAGGCTGCGCCGCACATTCGGTTTGCGGGGCAGATCACGGGCGTTGAAGGTTATGTGGAGTCGACGGCTTCAGGACTTTTGGTGAGTTTGATGATCGCCAAGAAGCGCCGGGGCGAGCCCTTTGTTCCGCCCCCCCGAACGACCGCGCTTGGGGCTCTGTATGCGCACACTTTGGGGCGTGCGAAGGCCCCAGGGGCCCGGTCCAAACATGTGCCCTCCAACGTGCATTGGGGGCTTTGCCCTTCGTTGTCGGTCCGGGCAAAAAAACGCGAGCGAAAGCGAATGTATGGTGAGCGAGCCCTCCGGGACCTGAACGACTGGTGGGCCGCGAACAAGGGCTAGACCACGCTCTATGCGCGGGCAAGCCCCGACTCTAGCGCAGTCCTTGTTGCTCAGCAGCATCAAAGGCCACTTGTGCAACTTTGGCCAACTGAGAAACATCATGTGAAAGCCATACCCAAAGCAACTGGAGCAGATCCCAGCGACGTGGCTTTTGGTGTCGAAGTTCGCTCGCCAGCTCGATGTTGGCTAGAAAGTTTTTGTAGATGCCCTCTATGTGCACGAAATCTTGTGAGTCCAGGGTGGGGTTCTGCAGAATTTCCTCGATCAGTGGGCCAAGCGTTTCTTGGACCTGAGAAAATTGCCATTCGAGTTCCGATACATGGGCTGAGAAGTGACCGACCCCTGGGCGGAAACGCTGGAGCGCCCATTGAAGACTCCCGTCAGACGATTTCTCTGTCACGAGGAACTCGAGGCCCGATCGCACGACCTCCAAAGCACTTTTCTCATGTGTTTCAGGCAAGATGGCACTCACGTCTCCGATATGCTCCGAGATGGTTCGCGCAGCGATGGCCTGATCGGTTGGGACGTCCGGTCCATTCTCGTCATACTTGTTCAACCTCCAGCCAACCGCCCCACTGAGAGGGACGGTGACGGTAAGCGTGTAGTCGGCCTTCGAATCACCGGTGGAGTCGACCACCAGAACAACGAGCCCGAGTTCGATGCCCGCGTCCACGTACAGCGACTGGAGCCTCTTGCCAGCCTCCTCAAGCTCCTGTTCGGGGTCGATATCGAGGCGGATGATCCTCTCTTGGATCAGGAACTCAAGGCCGTGAATGAACGTCTGGTCGTCGATCTTGTTGTCCGCCCATAGTTTCACATTGGTCTTGATCCACTCTGGGATCCCATCGCCCGAGGGCCCATCGCCCTGAGGTTCGACCTGATCAACAGATATGATGTCTTCTTGGATCAGGAACTCAAGGCCGTGAATGAACGTCTGGTCGTCGATCTTGTTGTCCGCCCATAGTTTCACATTGGTCTTGATCCAGTCTGGAATCGATTTTTTTGGGCTCTTCGCGCCCGAGAGTTCTTCTGCCGCCGCGGTCGGAACTTCGAACCCAAATAGCGTTATCTTTTCTGGGCTGCCGCCGCGCGCATCCCATTTCTCGATTGTGAACTCCTCCGCGCTTGGCACTTTGAATTTGAAGCGATAGTCCCCCTGAAAGTCACGCTGGTGGTTGTTGCGGCCTTCGAGATCGTCCGACTCGAAGGTGACTTCGTACTCCGTGTGCTTGTTCATTTGGCGGTCCAGCACGATTTCAGTTTCCTGCTGACCATCGGCCTTCAGCGCAACGACGACGTTGGTGTTCCCAAGAAGACCCGTCGACCTTACTCTCACCTTGACGGAGCGGAGGTCGCCTTCGTCGAGGTCGGCCATCATCCCAAAGAACAATGCGATGTCGGCGATGGAGACGCGAAGTCGTACGGCTTTGTCGGTTTCATCCATGATTTCGGCAGGCACCGACGGAGGACCCCAGAGAATCTGGGTGGTCTCGGGCGCCAAGAAATAGGTGGGCGTGTCTTCTTCGATGGCAAATTCCCAGGCTTCATCGACGAGCTTGTCGGGCTTTTCGCGGTTTGTGGTTTTGACCTTGGGCCGACACCAGACCTCTACGGCGCTCCCTGGGTTCTGAAGCCAATGATAGAGGATCTGTCCGGAGATGAAATCGGAGCGACGGAAGGATACTTTCCACTTGCCCAAGGAAACCTCCCTAGGCTTGAGGGTGCGGGTGTCCAGGGGAAAGGGCTTTTCGTGGATGGGCTCATACTCGTGCTCGTCGATCTTCTTCATGCATTCCCTATCGCTAGGAGGACAGCACAGGATCATCGCCTCTTCGGCCACGTACTTGGTGTTCACATCGAAGCCGAGATCGATGATCTCGTCTTGCCCATGCGTTCCCGAGCCGGGGCCGAGTTCCGTGACTTCAACGAGACCCGCTGGGAGGTACGAAGCCGGCGCTTGTCCACTATGGGTCCAACCGACGGGGGCGAGGGCCAAAGCAACTTGGGCCTGATTGTTGGCCCACGGCATTGTGGCCGGACCGCTAAGCTGCGAGGCATCTGCTTCGGCGGCCGGACTGAGTTCGGGGAAGAATGCAAACTCAGATGCCCGTTGCGCTCGGGCTTCGTCGCTCAGCGCTTGGGCACGGACCAAGAGGTCGAACGTGGACGCATGCACGATGCCTGTTTTGAGCATCGTTTGGATTTGGGGAAGACCAAAGGGGGATAGAGCGGAGTCGCCCAGCGAACCGGCGTACCCGTGGTTCAGCATTCGCCTAAGGGCGCGTACGTTTTGGGCGGCCTCGGCTGTTCGGGGGTAGTCGATGTGGTTGACGAAGTTGAGGCGACCGAAATGTACGGCGTTGCGGCCGGCCGCGAGCCTAAAAATGATTGCGCGAAGGGTCCAGTAGTCAGGGGATTCAGGATGAAACGCAGACACGGGATCTACGCCCGACAGGAGGAGGGGGCCGTTCGGGTCGCGTTGAAGCGCGCGCGTGAGGCTCTCATTCAGGGCCTCCTGAAGCGCACTTTGAACCTGGGCCATGCTGAGGTCGGGGGAAAGCGCCAGCGGGGCAAGGCCTTGGACGCAGGTCAAGCAGCCGGAACCAGACGCCCGTTTGACATGACCGGGGGCGGAGCCTCGGCTATCGAGCGCAAGGCTTCGGAGCAAGACGATCCATTCGCCAAGACCCGGCTGGACAACAATGCGCTCAAGGTCTTGGGCATGATCGCCAAATCGGGCGGTCCGAAGCTGGGCGTAAAGATGGCTTGCTTCGTCACAGGCGAGACCGAAGAAGGCGCTAAAGGATTGTGCATGGGGGCCAAGGGGCGAAGTGGACACATGGTCGCCACATAGATCTTGGAGAGCGGCGTCGGTCTCGTGCACCACATCGGAATAGACTCGGTTCAATCCCACTGGCCATGCGCGAAGCGGAGTTTGGGACTGGGCCTCGCCCAAGGCAAAACGCAGCATCGTCAGACGACCAAAGAGCGCATCGAAGCGATCGGGACGATAAGGGGAAATCAAGAGCGCTCGCAATACATCCTGGTGCATCTCGGACAGACGGGCCTCAAGCGGGACACGCGGTTCGTCCAAGGCCGATTGAAAGCCGTCTGTGATGCGACCATACCCCGTGTCGTCGTGCGCACTCGGCATCCCAAGAAGGGGACCCACCTCGGCGCCCAAGAAACCATCGGGACGATGAAGAAGCAGTGCCGCCGCAAGTCCCGACACCGAAAGCGGCGAGGCCAAAGATGCCTCCCGCATAGCGTCGAGGGCCAGCACCGCCAAATCCTCCTGCCGGGGGTCGACAAAGGAAGATGACCTCCGTGCCAGAGCTTCGCCGATCCGCTGAGCCCAACGCCCTTGGCCAAGAAGCCCGCTCGAATGAGACCGAAGAGCCCTTTTTTTCATGAGCAATTCGTTGCTCTTAGGAAATTCAAAAGAAACATTCGAAAGGCCCGAGGATCCGGGCGTGTAGATGGTCTCTTGGACTGGCACGCTTTGACGCTCCACATGGACCATCACGTCGAAGCCTTCGTAGGTCTCGACCCGTTCTTTGCCGTCCTCGACCACCACCACCGATACTTCGCCATAGTATGGATCGTCGCGAGGCAGCCAGGCGTTGAGATGAGCTTCATCGAGGCGGACAGTTATGTCTGTCGAAGCACCAGCATGGAGCTGGCCACTTCGTTCGGACAGACTCAAAAATGCGTCCTCCGAACCGCGACTCTGATAGTCGTAGACGCCAGCAGCCCACTGAACCGGTTGGTCCGAGTTGTTTGTCAGCGTGTAGGTCTTCTCAAGCGAAGTGAACGGTGGGCCATATACGGCGAAGTTTTCATATCTCTCATTGACCGACAACTCGAGCGTTCGCGAAGCGCGAATGGACTCCATCCTACCGTCAACCTTGGCGAGATGCGCCAAACCACTGGCCATCTTTTCGCGGCAACCCGGCTTGAAAAAATCATCCACCGTCGGAACAACGGCTCCGACTGCTTCCCCAAGCTTAAGAAGTTCTTTCATGAGGAGTGTCGACGGTAAACCACCGGAGCTCTCGGAAGGGCGCTTTTTCGGCTCGCAGCCAAGTTGAATGCCGAGACTACGCAAGACCAGGTGGCGCGCCACGAGGTCTTTTTTCGAGACCAAACCCAGTACATCACGATCTTCGGGCGAATAAAAATCCCCGGCCGCGAATGCACCGTTTCCTGGCATCCACATGGCAGCAGCGCCGTCGGTGGCCCAGTCCGCATCCAAGACAGACACCATAGACCCATCCACAACCATGACCGCATCCACATGCCGGGATCGCAGCAGATCGCCGTGGGTCTCGGCAAGAAACTGCTTCATCTTAGCGATGGTGCCAAGCTCAGGTTTTTGGTCTCCGAAATCGACCTTCATGAGGGTCGCATGCAGTACATAGGGCAAGCCACTTTCGGCCAGGATCTTGTTCGTTTCAGACCTGGCGCTCTGCAAAAGAGCGTAGAGCTCGTTTCTCGCGGCTTGTTTCTTCTGAATAAACGCTGCCTCCGCTTCGGGATCACCGTTTGTAACTTCGTCCTCAAACGAAGGCAGCGTACTTGGCGTATACAAGACCAATATATCAATTTCTGTTTTGTCCGATGGAGCTGAGCTTCCCGCCGTCCCGGAAGCAACCAAAAGCCTCGTCTTGTGAATATCCGCCACAGACGAATCCGATCCAGACGAAAACGCGGCGTGACTCGTGGGAGCATCCAAAGAGACAAAGGAGAGCCCCGAGGTCTCGGGGGTATGGACCGTCTCTTGGGGTGACGGTGCACTGGGACCCTCCACGTAGACCACCACGTCGAAGCCCTGGTAGGTTTCAACAATCTCCTTACCGTCTTCGATAACAACGGCGCTCACTTCTCCGAAATAGGGCTTTTCTCGAGATCCCCAGGCGCTGATACGCGTTTCATCCAAGCGGACGGTGATGCGTGTAGAAGCGCGGGGCTCAAGCCGGCCGCTTGTTTCAGACAGGCTCAAGAATGCGGCATCCCGCCGGCGGTTTTGATAGTCATAAACCCCGGCCGCCCATTCGATAGGCTTGTCCGAGTTGTTGGTCAACGTATAGGTCTTCTCAAGCGCCGTGAAGGGTGGGCCACGAACCACGAAGTCTTCGTACCGTCCATCGACCGCCAAAACGAGCGGCGACACCGGTTGGGCGTAGCGCATGCGACCGTCGATCGTCGTCAGTCCTGCGAGACCAGTCATCATCTTGTCGCGGCAATCATCTTCGAAGAGGTCGTCAATCACCGGAAGCAACAGACCAAAACGTTCAAGCTGCCTCGAAACGAAACCGGTTATGGGCTCCCAAGACTGGAACCGCTGAGTTGGCTTGCAGCCAAGCTGGATACCCAAGCTACGCACGATGAGATGCCGCGCCAAAAGATCTTCTTTTGAAACAAGACCCACCGCGCTTAGGTCCTCAGGAACGTAAGCCCCGCCAGCGAAGGAACCACTTCCGGGCTTCCAAACAAGGTTGCCCTCGACACCACTCCAATTGGCGTCGAACACACTCGCCGTAGACCCATCGACGATCATCACCACATCGATTCGCTCCGTTCTGAGAAGATCACGGAAAGTTTTGTGTCGGAGATATATTGACCCCGTGTCCGCTTCGGACAAAAATTCCTTGAGATCGGTGAGCCCGCTGGTGTTACGAATCTCCGGTTCAAGTGCGATCGGCCCCGAAACGTGCACCTCCAGCACGTAAGGAACTTCACTTTGGGCCAAAACCTTGTTTGCGCGCTTTATGGCCTCAGAAAGCATATCCTCTAGCTTTCCTCTAGCTGTGTCCTCGTCCAGCCTTGCCCCTGCATCACTGCTTGCCCCCTCTTCGGCCGCAGGAAGCACGTCTGGTGTATAGAAGATGGCCAGTCTGATCACTCTGGCTTGTGGCAGGGATGGGATCAGGACTGCAGGAAGACCCACTTCGTGGATGCCGGCCACCGCTCGGTCCACCAAACCCGAAGACAGGTAGGTGCCTGCTCCGTCTCCAAAGTGAACACCAGATGGCTCTAAGGCATCCAAAGTGCCGTGGGCGGCGTTGAGCATGTCCATAAGCGTCCACGCGACCTTGGTGTTGCCGGTATGGGCTGAAAACAACGCACAAAGGGAGACCACGCCCAGGTCGTCGGTGGGGTCGCCGGATTCGAACTGGGGCGAGGCGCTTTCTTGGACGTGGGCGCGGGGACCACCCATCTTGGGGTCCCAGCACAGATCCGGGAGGCGGCTTTCGAGCTGGGACCTGGCTTCGAGGACCAGATCCCGGAGGTCGTCCGGGCCGGAGGCCATCGCGGAGGCAACTTCAGATAGCGTGAAGTACGCGAGCACGTTGTCCTCGACTTTGGCATAGCGGAAGACCCGTCCGGGGCGTGCCAGGCCCGCCAAGAATAAGCCCGACGTGTTGACGTCTTCGTGTTGGTAGTACTTGGCGAACATCGTGCGAAGGCCGTTTTCGAGGGCCTCCTCTGCCGCGGCCTTGATGGTCGGATAGTCGCCCTCGACCCGCCCGATAAACCAAGCCAAGGCGTAATACGCCAAGAGCTGGGTACCGGTGTTTCGCGTTGGATTGAGGGCTGTCTTGCTCCACGTTTTCACACCGCTCGGGAACTCGAAATCGAAACCCGAAAAATCTGGGTCTTCGGCGGCGCCCTCCTCCGTCTGGGTCCTAGAACTGATTTGTTGCGTATCGAGAAGACCTTGGACCCAGTCAGCCGCGGTGTCGAAGTCACCCTCGTTGACCGCGGCCATGACCGCCAGGGCCTGATCCTCCACAAGGGTCAACGGCTCGCCAGAAGTGGGCTCGGTCATGGAACGAATGAGGCCCGTATCCGACGGGTTCACGCCATCCGGCGGCTGGACTTCTTTGGCCCGAAGCGCAGGGTACGCCTCGTGCATGAAGGCGGCCAACCGGTTAAAATCGATGTGTGACGCGTAGTTTTTGAGGGGTCGATCCAAATCGCCGTGATCGCCGAGTGCTTGGTAAACGTCGATAAACCAAATGACCGCAGTGCTCGATGACAAGAGGGTAGACAGATCTTGGATGCGCTGACTTGAATAAGGGAAGCCGTGATCGGTCACAAAAGACTGGACGCCGTCCCAAAGCAAGTTGGCCCGAGCACGGAACCATCCAGCTTTTTCGTGGGATGGATGCGCCTGAGCAAACCGGTGAAGACCAAGAATCAGACCGGTGGTGGCCTCAAGGTGAAAGGACGACTCTTGAAGCTCACTCTCATCGATATACGGATCACGAAACGCGTTCTGAAAATAGTGGGTTCCGTAGTAGCTCTGAGATCCGAAACGCAAGTCTTTGGCAAAATGAAGCTCCGTAAACTCTAAACAACGCGCGAGACGGTCGACATACACCTCCGGGAGTTCTTCAAAATCAACCGAAAGCGAAAGCCAGCTGCAGTTGTCGATGGCCACATGTGGACTCGCTGCAAAAGTCTTGGGCTCGGCGTTGCCTTCGAGCTCGCCTCCCGTAATGACCCGTCCAAGGGCATCCTCCTGGAGGACACGCTCGATGTGCGCTCGGCGCTCAGCACTGACACCCTCGCTGCCGAGGGTGCCGAGGAGATCCTCTTTCCAGTCGCGGTCATCCCAAAGGACTTCAAAAATGCCGGCCCGGAGCTCATCGCGCCAAGCCCGCAGCTCTTCCACATCGGTGAGCCCGGTTTTTTCATGGTGCAAAAGGGCATGATTCAGCACACTGAGAACGTCCAAATTGTGCTCGGTGACGATGTTTTCGGCCAAGACCGGCCGTTTGAGGACAAGTTGTCCCTCACTCGTCAGCTCCAAGGGCTCGATGGAATGGCCCCCTTGCCATCTTTTGATATACGGCGGCTGGGTTTCATCAAAGCCATCGTACCCAATGGCATCGAGGACACTGTAGTAAGCCCACGTTGCATTTTCAGCTTCCTGGAAGGGCCGAGGCAGCGAAGCCGGAGTGGATGCGCGCTGAAGACCGAGGGCGGTCCAGCCCGCGGTCATCAAGCTCACCGTCTCACCCGTGGCGGGTGACCGGACCGGCCGCCGATGTTCTTTCAGGCCACGAAGCGCCCGGTGGTAGCAGGACTGGATGGCCAGCCGATCGGCTTCGCCGAGCTGCTGGTGGGCCTCGGAAGCGACAAACGTACCCAGGCCATGAATCGCCCACGAATTCGCACCGGTGACCAGACGAGCGTCTTCCCAGGTATCGTCAAGCGTATTCCAGGAAAACGGCCAACCCCGAATGATCGACTCACCCTCAAATACGCCCGGGCGCGCATGGTCACAAAGGTAGCGGGCCATGCCTTGCGCAATCTCGATGGAATGTGCATCGCCTTTCAACGAAAACTGCGCCAAAGCAATGCCTTGGGTGTAGACCCACACCCGTTCGAAACCTGCCAAATGACGCGCGTCTTGGAGATGGCCGTCCGCCCATTCGGTCGGTTCGAGATAGCGCGCAACGTCGGCAGCAACGTCCGGGTTTGCGTAGTCGGGCGCGTATTCGACTTGATAGGCCCATTTCTTCTCTTGGTCAAAACGAAGAAGAGCATCCCGCGCGCGAAGCGCTTTGTCGTAGTTGCCCAGAGCGTCCGTCCCAAAAGCCACCAACGTTTTCGAGGTCGCGCTTTGAGCCCCATCGAGATCTTGAACCCAAAGCGTGCTCTCTTTTTCATCCACCACCATCCAAAGCTGGGCCTCGCCCCCCTCGAGATAGACCGCCTGCGAGGATGCAAGGGCCAAGCCGGGGAGTCCCTCGGCACTGTGGACGTGAGATGGAACCGCGGACGCCCCAAAAGGCCCGCCGTGTGGACCCGAACCCTGAGCCGCCAACAAACCGCCGGCTCCACCGTGGCTGCCGCTCGACCCGCTCAAGGCACCCGCAGAAGAACCCGAGCCTCCCGAGGAAGAATCTGAGCTTCCCGAGGAAGAATCTGAGCTTCCTGAGGAAAAATCTGAGCTTCCCGAGGAAGAAACGGAACCTCCCGAGGAAGAAACGGAAGCTCCTGAGGAAGAGTCCGATGCCCGCGACCCTCCGATCGAAGAACCAGAAACTGCGGACCCTGCGTGGGAGGCTCCGCTGGAGACCAACCCGTGACCCACGGCCACCCTCACCGCGCCCTCCGCGTTCACCCGCATGTCGTACTTGTTGACCGCGGTGACCGTAAAACGAGTGCTCTTGCCCACGGTCAAATCGCCGTTGTGCGACAGATCAAAGTGGCTGGCCTCGGTGTCCTTGGATGCGCGCGTGGTCACGATGGTGTCGCTTCCGAGCGCGCCCTTGGCTTGCTGGACCCAGGAGGCCACGATCAAGTCGTCGTGGGCGGCGAGGGAAGGCACGCCGACCAAGGCATCGACCGACGTTCCATGGGTCTTCCAGTGAATGGCCCGCGGGGCCTGCCCATTGAGGGTGGAACGGCGCCAATGTTGGAGGTCGTGGCTTCGGGCGAGCTGAATCCGGGAAAAGCCGTCATCTGAATGGAGGGCCTCGTAGTACACAATGGCCAACTCGCCGTCGGCGAGAAGGGAGACATCCGGCATGTATCCTCGCCCAACCACCGTGGGCCGAGACCACAGCACCCCGCCATCCTTCGATACACTGATCTTGATGGCGTTATGACCGGGTTGATTCGGATCGTCTGAAGCCCCGTCCTCGTAGACCGCAACCAAAAGACCCTCTTCGTTCCCCACCAGCTGAGGTCGAACCACATGGCCGTCGTTGTCGGCACTTCCCACTTCGGAAGACACCACCGAAAACCGCCAATTCTGATAGCGATCACCTTTCCAACTTCCTCGGCGCCAACCCTCCTCAACCGACAACGTCTCATGGGTCCACGTCAGGAGCCCTCTGTCGATGGGCCAGACCGGAACGTCGACGGAGGTGGTCGCCGTCTTGGACCAGGCACGCGAAGCCAAAGGTCGCTGGGCGACGCGGATTTTGTCTTGCTCGTGCCAGGTGCCATCGTGAAGATAGAAGTACCAATCTTTGTCGTGTGCCGCGCGAGGATCGTAGGACACGAAGTTTTGTTCGCCCTCGCCATAGTAATAGGCAAACGCCGCAGCGGGGTCTTCTTCTTGGGCAAGCCGACGTGCATGTTCTTCAGCGGTGACGTGGGCCAAAGGATAGGGGGCGGGGCGACCGGACCGGTACGACCAAACATGCATGAAGCCCATCTGGCTGCGGCGAGAGCCCTCTTCATCACACCAGGCGCCCTCTACCTCAGTGGAAGGCGGACGGGGCGGAACCACGGGACCATACGCGCCACGCCAATTTGGGTTGCGGACCGGACGATTATCCCACATGCGGTCCTGCCGCGCCACGATGCTGACTTTCTCGGCATCTATTTTGAGCGAGGGGTTGTAGACCCAGGCCTCTTCCAGCCGGTATCGGTAGGGGCCTATCTGCTCACCGGAGTCTGAATCCTCTTCGAGTGCGTACGTATACTGTTCTTCGGCAGATTCAAAACACCCACAAGGATCCTCGAATTGGTCACACGCTTTTTTGTAGAGCATGCGGTAGCTGACCACGATGTCGTTTTTCTCACGGACTACCACATCGAAAACGTTTTCGATGTCTTCTCCGAGGTCCCTCACGTAATAGACCTTGTTCGCCTCTCCCCACACCAGATGGTGGTGCCCCTGGTGATCATAGCCCACGTCAAGACCGCGTTTGTACGATGCGTTGGTCCGCACCCTCTTCGGATCTCTGAAATGGCCGCCGGCGTTTTCGCTTTCGGCAGCCCAAATCTCACTTTGCCGTTCGCCATTGAGGTCACGCTGCTGAATCCAGGCGATCGATAGCTTCTCTTCGAGCGCGGTCATGCTCAGATCGGTGATTTGCCAGCCAGAAGACAATGAGGCGATACGCCGGGGGGCCTCAAAGCTTTGGGCTCTTGCGGCCTTAGAACTTGAGCGGTACCGAAGTTCGGTGCCCCCTTTTTGGGGGGCGCGGGCCACATACGCGAGGTGCGCCAGGGTCCGAGCCTCGTGCTGAGAAAGCACCACCTTCGGCAACGCCACCAAAAGACCTTCGTCGGGAACGATGCTCGGGGCCTCAAAAGTGCCCGGCAAGGGCTCGTCGCCGGAAGCGGCGAGCGCCAATGAAATGGTGTCCGAGGGAGGCGATTCGAGTCCGGGCCCCGTACCGGTCTTTAGAACCGCGTGGACCTCATACCGGTACACGCGGTCCATTTCAGGCACCACGTCGTGAAAGACCACGTCGGCGCTTTGTCCGACTTGGGCACCATCCCGCGTGACGGAATAACGCAGGTCAACCCCCTCGGGGATCGCCGTTCCATCCTGAAGGCGCGTCGGTGCCGCCCATGACAACACGACGACGTCGCCACGCGACGTGGCCGAAAAACGCGACGGAGCCCTCGGCGGCCGGGCATCCTCCCATTCAGGCGCGTACGTCAAAACGACAGCGCGCGAGCTTTGGTTCTGCGCAGCATCGGTCGCGACCACGGTCAAAGAATTGGCCCCCTCTGCGAGCGCGACTTCGTGTGAGAAATGCCCATCTTCAGTCAGAGTCTGGGGATAGGCCTCACCGGTCGTAAAATTCACCAGTTGGAGCGACTCGAGGTGCGCGTCCGTCACCCGACCATGAAGACGGTACGAAGGCGCGTAGACCGTTTGCGCTTGCGCGTGCCCCAAGCTCAAGACCGGTGGGGTGTCGTCGTAGCGGATCTCGAAGCTTTTCTCGGTACGATGTTCCGCTCGGTCTCGAGCGACCAGGGTGAGCACCGTACGCTCACCCGCAAGCCGAACCGCATGGGAAAAAGGTGTATTCGATGTGGACACGACCACGCCGTTGATGCTGACGGACAAAAGATCTTCATCTACGGCCTGCGCTTTGACCACCCAGTTGCGGTCATTGGAGTAGATCAGGCCCGCACTCGGAGAATGGACAAGGAGTTCGGGCGAAGCGTCGTCATCACCGAGTACACCGACTTTTGGCTCCTGTGGGTTTTCACTGGAAGCCACCAGCGTGCCGTCGTCGCTCGATTCGTTGGATGCAGAGTCTGGTAGGTCTCTGACGACGGTCTTTGACACCGAGGTTTGGTTTCCCGCCGCATCCGTAGCCACAAGGTCGAATCGATTGGCTCCGGGCTCGAGGGCAAGAATTTCATTGAAGCTGGTGCTCACGTCCGCAATCTGCACGCCATTCAAGTAAAGCCCTTGGAGGTGATCGTCGAAAACCTCACCGCCGACCGCCACCCAGGGACGCACTCGGCGGCTCCGCTCGGAAGAAGGTGTGTACACGACGAGGGCCGGCGGCAAAAAGTCTACAACCTCGAAAGGAACACTCGCTTGCCGCAATTCTATCCAGTAGCCCTCCCCTTGTCGCAATCCATCACCGGCGCCCACCGGCCTGTAGGCCTGGTGAACGCGATCCCAGTGAAACACACGTTCGATGTTGGGATCCGTGAGCTGGATGTCTTGGGCCACCCGCAACACACTCCAGCCGGCAGGATGCACTGAGGGCGTGGGGTTCTCGGGCTGAACAAGCTCAACCGGGTTTGGCGCAAAGGCCCACACCCCACCTTGTCCGTCGAAGGCCTCGAGCTCGGTCGATGCTCCGGCATGGGGAACGGTCACCTCCCCGGGCGCATCAAAAACGGTTGCGCGCCAGAGGGTCAGTCCAAGGGCTTTGTACATCCGAAAAAGAGAACCATCGTCGTCCTGCGGGTTCGGAACCAGGTTCCAGCCAGCCTCAAGCTTCAGACCAGACCGAGCGGAGCTCGCCCATCCAGCGTGCGAAGGTCCGAGACCCGCCACCACAAACGCAATAAGGATCGAGCATATCTGTAAAATCTTCTTCCCGAAGGCGAAGCGACCCCCGCAAGCAGCCGTTTCATACCGTGAAATTGGTTGAAACCCTAATGAAGGAGCGACGGCGCGTACGTCACGTTCCACAGGATGTGTCCTGCCCATGTTCCCTCCTGAACCAGAAACCCCAGCCGCCACCGAAAAACCCGGCTGGAAAACCCCGGCATAAAACGCGATTTCATGCGGAACGTCAATGTCTGTTTCGCCCTTTGTCGTGACATCTAAGCTCCTGTGCTCACCAGGCCCGTACGCTCTGGACAAACGTTGTTGCGGCTGGCGATGTTTGCCTGCGGAGAACCCTCTGCCCACGCAAACTCTCGGTGCTCCAGCCATCGCAGACACCGATATCGTGGTTCGGACATGCGAAAGGCGCGCGGGACCGGTTCGAGATTGGGCGCGGCTGCTTGCTGCTCTCGTGCGGTGGCGTTAGACTCTGGCGCTTCGATGGGGCCAGAGCTCACGAAGGCAGAGGAAGTCTCTGCCGAGGAAAAAAGGCGGTTTACCGAAGACTTTCTTCCGCACGTTCGCGCATTTGGCCGCTACCTTGAAAAAGAGCGACGGGCGAGCGGCGAAAGCATTCGGGCTTACCACTCAGACCTCAGCGCTTTTTTCCGCTTCGCGGTTCGGATGGGCGCCAAAGCGGGTCCACAAACCATCGACGCGGCTGTCGTGCGGGCCTTCTTGGTCGAGATCCACGCCCAGACGACCGCCCGGACGCGCGCCCGAAAACTCTCCGCGATTCGCAGTTTCTATCGTTTTTTAACGAAAAAGGGCCTTTCGACGCTCAATCCTGGCGACGACATCCTTTCCCCGAAACTTCCCTCCGCGGTGCCGAGGGCCATCGACGTGGACGAGGTCTTTCGGTTGCTGGAAGGCGAGGCGGACACGACACCGCTTTTTCTTCGAGATGTGGCCATGCTCGAGCTTCTCTATGGTGCTGGGCTTCGGGCTCAGGAACTGGTTGGACTGAATGTTGAGGCCGTGGATGTTCAAAGACGGCATGTTCGTGTGGTGGGAAAGGGCAACAAGGAGCGTATGGTCCCCTTTGGAGAAAAGGCCTGCGATGCTGTGAATGGTTATCTTGCGGTGCGCGCGAAGTTCACCAAAGAAGGGCAAAAATGCCCCGCGCTGTTTTTGAATGTGCGCGGGGGCCGGCTTTCGTCTAGAGGGCTTCGTCGCCGACTCCACAGGCGCGTGGAGCAGGTCGGCCTTGGTCGCCGCGTAACGCCGCATATGTTGCGTCACAGCTTTGCGACCCATCTCCTTGATGGGGGGGCGGGCCTCAGGAGCATTCAGACTTTGCTTGGTCACGCCAGTTTGGGGACCACCGAGCGCTACGTCGCGGTATCGGTCGAGCGCCTGCGCGCGGTCTACGATGCGGCCCATCCCCTAGGAGATCAGGACCACGATTCGTAGTGTTCAGGTAAAATCGATGGGGCGATCGTCCGTTGACCGCGGTTCCAGGCTCCAGAGTTCTGAAAAGCGTTTGACAGGGTTGCTTCGCTATGGCAAATGCGCGGCGTCGAAAGCATGATTGCGCCTTTGGGGGGGTCGTTGTGTCAGAGGCATGCCTTATTTTTTGCATAGCGTGACGTGACCCAAGCGTTGCTCAGAGCAACGCTTGGGTCTTCGACGCTCGAGGGCCTGCCGCCGGAGGGCCCATCGCGTAGAGGCCCCTGGGATTCCGTCATGGGATGGCTGGGCGCGGGGCGCTCGCTTCGCTTCGAACGATTGCTCGGCTCACTTGTGTATAGCATCCGCACGAACCGCTTTTGTTTGTCGTGTGCCGAGGGCCAAGGCTGGGCCGGCCCCTTCGGACCGGGCCCCGGAAGGCCGAACGGGCGTGCGCTTGGGCTGCTGGATTCGGGAGGCCCAAAAGGGGTCGACGCAACGGAACCATGGGATGAAGCCTTGGCCGGGCTGGGGTTGCGTGTGCGCTGGCGGCAGGGTGTTGGCCCCATTCCTTGAAGACAATGGCCTCGGACGTCCTTGACGGCGGGGTGATGGTGCTGATGAGTAGGCGCATCATGGGGTCAGGCGAGTCTCGTTTAGATTTTCATGGAACCACAGTGGTCACTGCCCGCCGCGGTTCGTGGGTGGCGATGGGCGCCGATGGGCAAGTGACTTTGGGCCAAACGATTGTGAAGGCGAGTGCACGCAAGGTTCGAACCCTGTACGACGGCGCGGTCCTTTCGGGTTTTGCCGGTTCGACAGCCGACGCGTTTACCCTGTTTGAGCGCTTTGAGGAGAAGCTTAAGGAGCACGGGGGCCAGCTTCTTCGGGCCGCGGTGGCTCTGGCCAAAGATTGGCGTACCGATCGTTACTTAAGACGGCTCGAAGCGATGCTGGTGGTGGCCGATCGAAAAAAGACGCTTGTCCTTTCAGGCAATGGGGACGTGATCGAGCCCGACGAGGGTTTGACGGCGATAGGGAGCGGGGGGCCCATGGCTTTGGCGGCGGCCCGGGCCCTAAAGGGCCATAGCGATCTTGGGCCGAAGGCCCTTGTCGAGGCATCGCTTCAGATCGCTGCGGATATTTGTATTTATACCAACCACCAGATCACGGTGGAGGAGCTCGGACAAGATGGATGAGGTAGGGTCTCAGCGGCAGGCTTTTACGCCGCGGGAGACGGTTGGCGAGCTCGATCGCTACATCGTCGGCCAAGACAAAGCAAAACGCGCAGTGGCCATCGCGCTCAGGAATCGGTGGCGCCGCCAGCGGGTAGCCGACGATTTGAGGGATGAGATTGTTCCCAAGAACATCCTGATGATCGGCCCCACAGGTGTGGGCAAAACCGAAATTGCAAGACGGCTGGCGAAGTTGATTCGTGCGCCTTTTGTCAAGGTGGAAGCCTCTAAGTTCACCGAGGTGGGCTACGTCGGTCGAGACGTCGAATCGATGGTCCGGGATCTGGTCGAGACCGCGGTCAATTTGGTGCGAGAAGAGGCCAAACGTGAGGTTGAAGCGAAAGCGGAGGTCGCCGCCGAAGAGCGCATCCTCGACCTTTTGCTCCCGGGTAAGGCTACGCACGGCTTCGAGTCGAATGCGGAAGAAGACCCACCTTCGGATTCAGAATCGAGAACCCGAGAGACATTTCGGCGCATGTTTCGCGAGGGCAGGCTCGACGATCGTTCGGTCGAGATCGAAGTCAGCGCCAGGCCGCCGGTCTCGTTTGTTCAGAATTTCAGCAACGAGGGTGTCCAGGATATGGTCTTCCAGATTCAGGACATGCTCGGTGGGATGCGAGGGGGCTCAGGGCCCAAAAACCGGCGAAAGGTGACGGTCAAAGAGGCGCGCGAGATTCTGGTTCAAGAGGAGGTTAACCGACTCCTCGATATGGACCAAGTGCACCGGGACGCGCTCAGCTTGGCCGCCGACAGCGGCATCATTTTCATCGACGAAATAGACAAAGTGGCTTCGGGTGCCCATAAGGCGGGGGGACCGGACGTGTCGCGTGAGGGCGTCCAGCGAGATCTATTGCCCATCGTCGAGGGGTCAACCATCAACACCAAGTATGGACGCCTTTGCACGGATCACATTCTGTTTATCGCGGCCGGCGCTTTTCACACCGCCAAGGTTTCGGACCTCATTCCCGAGCTGCAGGGGCGTTTCCCGATTCGTGTCGAACTGAATGCCTTGTCGGGCGGCGACTTTGTTCGAATTTTGTCCGAACCCAAAAACTCCCTGATAAAGCAGTATGTCGCACTCCTTGGCACGGAGGGCGTCGAGCTGGAGTTTACTCAAGATGCGGTCGAAGAGGTCGCGAATATTGCGGCTGAGGTGAATCAGTCTCGTGAGAACATCGGTGCCCGCCGGTTGCACACGGTGATGGAAACATTGGTGGAAGAAATTTCCTTTCACGCCCCTGAGAAGATTGAGACGCGGGTGGTGATCGATCGCCCGTTTGTGCAAAAACAGCTTTCGAAGGTTCTTGAAAGCGAGGACCTCTCTCGTTTTGTATTGTAGCCATGAAGAATTCAGACGAACTTTTGGCCGCGAGGGCCAAAGCGGTATTTACGCCAAACTACCAGCCTGCACCGCTGGTCCTTTGCCAGGGCAATGGCTGCTACGTGACCGACGCATCCGGGCGTCGCTTTCTCGATATGGTGTCGGGCATTGCGGTCAGCGCTTTGGGACACGGACACCCTCGTTTGCTTCGTGCCATTGAGGCCCAGGTCGGGCGTATCCTCCATACTTCGAACCTCTATTTGAATGAGCCATCGGTGACGCTTGCTGAAAAGCTTGTGGCGCATTCTTTTGCGGACGCCGTGTATTTTTGCAACTCAGGTGCCGAAGCGAACGAGGCCGCCATCAAGCTTGCGAGACGATTTGCCCACCAAAAAGGAGAGCCCGAACGAACAGAAATTCTGTCGTTTGCCCAGTCGTTTCATGGGCGGACCTATGGTGCTTTGGCGGCTACGGGACAGCCGAAGTACCACGAAGGTTTTGGGCCCATGCCTTTGGGCTTTCGGCATGCTCCGTTGAACGACGAAGCCGCCCTTGAGGCGGCCGTCTCGAACCGCACCGCGGCCATATTGGTCGAGCCCATTCAAGGAGAGGGCGGCGTGCGGGCGGCGAAGCCTGCGTTTTTGAAACTTTGCCGCCGGCTGGCCGATGCGCACCAAGCCCTCCTCATCTTTGATGAGGTCCAGGTGGGCGTGGGGCGTACCGGTACGATGTTCTGTCACGAGCATGATGGTGTGGTGCCCCACATCATGACCCTGGCGAAGGGGCTCGGAGGTGGTCTGCCCCTGGGTGCGATGGTCGCGGCCAGGGAGGTCGCGGGTGTGCTGGTTCCGGGTACCCACGCTACGACCTTCGGCGGAAACCCGGTGGCGTGTGCGGCGGGCAACGTGGTCTTGGATGTGATCTCGGAGCCGGGATTTTTGGAGCGCGTCCGCCAGCTAGGGGCTCGGCTGGCCGAAGGGCTGGAGTCCATTTCGAGAGAGCTCTCCGTATTTTCCGAGGTTCGGGGGCGCGGCCTATTGGTGGGGGCCGAGCTTCGGCCCGAAGTCCCGTTTGATGCCAAGGCGGTGGTGTTGGCCGCGAGGGACCGCGGCGTCCTGGTGCATCTTGCCGGTCCTCGGGTGGTTCGGTTGGTCCCGCCCTTGGTCGTGGAGGCCAAAGAGGTCGATGCGGCCCTCGACGTGCTCAAAGAGGTTTTGGCGGAACTCGGGTCTTCCGAACTCCCACCTTGACGGCATTTTAGGCACCGGAGAACATCGAAGCTCGGGCTTCGTAGGGATTGTGGCTGCTCGCGGCACAAAGCGCGGACGTTCAGGCGTTGAAGGCGAGCCAACGACGGCGGGATCCGTGATCCCCCAACTGGTCGATGGCATTGACCTGACCAAGCGGAATCTTACCCCAGACGAGGGTTTTGTAGCGGTTCGGGTGGACGGCGCCACCAATGTCGTCGACCTCGCCCATCTCTTGGGCCAGCCTGTCGAACAGACTCAGAAGATGTTGAGGCGCCTGGTTCAGCTCAAGGTCGTGGTGATGGAGGGGGTCGACCCCCAAGATAGCGGTTTCGAGCCCGAATCCGACGATGTCCTGCTGTATGGCGATTTTGTTTTTCCGGTGCACCTCATCCAGGAGACGTGTGATCTCAGCCTGGAAGAAAAGAAGCGGATCATCTGGTTTCACGAGCACTTAGAAGAATGGACGCTCTATGAAATCCTCCAGGTACGCCGCAAAGCAGACGCGAAAGAAATCAAAGCGGGCTATTTCGAGCGGAGCAAAGAATGGCATCCGGACAGCTTTGGTCGGCAAGCGCTCGGGGCCTTCAAGCAGCTCGTGAAAGAAAACTTCAGAAAAGTGCAGCAGGCCTATTCGGTGTTGTCTCATGAGCGGAAACGGGCGGCCTACGATGGGACCATCGCCCACCTTCCCGACGAAGAGCAAATCGCCGAGATGCATTTGAACCAAGACCGGAAGCGGCGGGAGCAAAGACGCAGCGAGGAAAGTTCGCGCCGGCGAAAGCGTCGAAATCCGATGCGAAAAAGGCTCGGCCAGGCCAAAAAGCTGTACCAAGAGGCGCTGGAGAAGAAGGACACCGGGGATCTGATGGGTGCCCTGCGTGCGGCCCAAACGGCGGAAGCCTTCGACAGCAGGGATATCCACCGAAAGCTGGTGGAAGAGCTGAAGACCGGCGCCCAGGAGATGCGGATTGGGCCGTTGGTGAAGCGGGGAATCTCCCAGGAGAAGCTCACCAACTGGGCGCTCGCCATCGAGTGTTTTGAGGAGGCCGTGCGGCTGGCTCCGGACTTCGGTCCGGCGCGGCTTCGTCTTGCCTATAACATGGTGAATGCAGGGCGAAATCCCCAGCGGGCGAGCTCAGAGGCCCAAAAAGCGGTGTCCCTGCTCCCCGACGAGCCCGAGGCTCATTTTGTCCTCGGGATGTGTTACGAGAAGGGCGGGATGGAGAAGGCTGCCATTCGGGCTTTTTCGCGGGCTCTTGAGCTCAAGCCAAACTACACCGATGCTAAGAAGCGCCTAAAGAAGCTCAAGTGGGGTTTTTAAGTTTCCAAGACGTCTCCCCGTCAAAGCCAGTGGCGCGGGAACTTGATACTACGCGGGAGGGGCGAGCGTTTGTCGTCTGAACCTATCATCGGCATTGATCTCGGCACCACGAACTCGGTCGTGGCTTTGGTCGAAGAGGGCATACCCAAGGTGATTCCGAACCGTGCCGGGTATTTGACGACCCCGTCCATCGTGGCGGTGGCCGAAAGTGGTCGGCGTCTCATCGGGCACATCGCCAAGCGCCAAGCGATTACAAACCCGGAGGGGACGGTGTACGCCTCCAAGCGGCTGATCGGTCGCAAGTGGAATTCACCCGCGGTGGCGGCTGCGCTTGAAACCTATAGCTATAAGCTGACCGAGGGGCCCCACCACGATGTGCGCATCGCCTTAAGAGACAAGGTTTATAGCCTTCCCGAAATTGCATCCATGATCCTGAGCGAAATGAAACTCATCGCGGAGCAGCATCTTGAGCAGGATGTGCTCAAGGCCGTGATCACGGTGCCTGCCTATTTCAATGATGGCCAGCGGCAGGCGACCAAAGATGCGGGGCGCATCGCTGGGCTCGACGTTCTGAGAATTATCAACGAGCCGACGGCGGCCTCATTGGCCTACGGTTACGGAAAGACAGACCAGCGGAAAGTGGCGGTGTTCGACCTAGGCGGGGGGACCTTCGATATCTCTATCTTGGAGATCGGTCGCGGCGTCTTTGAAGTGATGGCGACCGCTGGGGATACCTATCTTGGAGGCGAAGATTTCGACAATCGCATCATCGAGTGGCTTGTTTTTGGTTTTTTGAAAGAGCACCGCATTGATTTGCGCAAAGATCGAATGGCGCTCCAACGGATTCGTGATGCCGCAGAGAAAGCGAAGTGCGAGCTTTCGAGTGCACCACAAACAGAGATCAATCTGCCGTTTATCATTTCTACGGGCAAAAACGATGCTTTGCATTTACAGCGTTCCCTGACGCGCGAGAAGTTTGAAGATCTGGTGATCGATCTCTGTGAGCGCTGCGTTCAGATCTGTGAAAAGACGCTCGGAGATGCGGGCATCAACAAACGAGATCTCGACGACGTGGTGCTCGTGGGTGGGCAGACACGGACACCAAAGCTTCAGGAGATGGTGCGCGAGTATTTTGGCCTGACGCCCTCAAAAAGTGTGAACGCCGATGAAGTTGTGGCCTTGGGCGCTGCGATTCAAGGTGCGGCCTTGGTCGAAGAAAAGAGCAGTGTGCTGTTGCTTGATGTGACGCCGCACAATTTGGGCATCATGATTCTTGGTGGGCTGTTTCAGACCATCATTGAGAAGAATACAACGGTGCCCACCGATGCCTCGCATGTGTTCACCACCGTGCGCGACAACCAAACTTCGGTGCGCATCATGGTGTTTCAAGGCGACTCTTTGCACGCCGAGGAGAACGAGCTCCTTGGGGAGTTCATTTTGTCTGGCCTTCGCGAAGCGCCACGGGGTGAGGTCGAAATCGAGGTGATGTTTGAGATTTCGGCGGACGGTATTGTATCGGTTTCGGCAAAAGACATGGAAACTGGTCAGGAGCAAAGCATCACGGTGACCGCGACTTCGGGCCTAACCGAAGAAGAAGTGCGTCAGATGGCAAAAGAGGCCGAAGAGTACGCGGTCAATACCAAGGCCAGTGATGCCTTTGAGCAAAAACGTGCCCGCATCGAGGCGACGATTCGCGATATTGAGACCATTTTGCCCCAGGTTCGCACGTTCATGAGTGGGTCTGGTTTCGGACAAGAGGCACTCACCAAGGCCGATGCGGCCATGACCCGCGCCAAAAGTGCGGTCGAAGCACGCTCCTTAAAGGGCATTGAGGCGGTTCAAGGTCCTTTGGAGCGCACCCTTAGGATGCTGCGAGGCGTCGCTCAGAAGATGGGCTAAGACGACCCCCCGAGATGGAACATGAGGCAAGCGAGGAAGGGGGCACTGGCCGATCCACGGTTGAGGGCTGCATCCGCGCGGGAATGTATTGGTTTGGAAGAAGTGACCTGAGCGCTGCCCAGGCGTGGTGGCGCCGTGCGCTCGAGCTCGAGCCCGACAACGCGCGCGCCAGGCAGTGCCTGAAACTTCTGAGACGAAGCTCGAGCGTTGGCTTCAAAAGAGGGGCTTTAGGACGTTCGCCGGACGAGTCGACGGGCGATCCGGTGATTGAAACCAACGTACCGACCCTTCTTGGCTCACCAAACACCGGGCCTTCGGGGGGAGACGGGCAAGACGCCGAGCCGTTCCCATTCGCCATCGGCGACGCTTTGGGTGAGCTTCCCGCCGACAACCCGTGGCTTGAACCGAAGGAACCCGCGGGCGTATTTTTAGAAGACCCCACAGTGCCGAACGCGGCGCCCATGTTTGAGTCTGCTCACGAGGAAGCCTTGGACGTGTCCGTGCCGGTGCCCATGCTCGACGTGCTGCCCAAGTCGAGGTCTCCTTCTGTGGATCCCCTCGACTTTGCGACGGAGGGAACCGGCGAAAGTCCCGAATGCGAGGCTTTGTTGGCGCCAGGCGATCTTGTGGACACTTCGACGCCATGGGATGAAGGACCTTCCACCGGCGCGGTTCGCAACCTAAGTGCCGATATTGTTCCTTCCGTGCATGTGGTGTCGGAAGCAGCGGCTCCCCTCTTCGCTCTGTCGTCAGATGAACAAACCACCGAGCATGAGTTTCTCGTTGACCCCAACGAAGGTGATCTTGATTTTCCACAAATAGACCCTGCAGATATTCTGATCGACGATCCGGTGGAAGGGGAGGTCTTTGACCCAGAGGAACTCGAGCTTGAGGAAGAGGAAACGCCAGAGCTGCTTTTTCGGGAGGCTCAGGATAGGTTTCAACTACACGACTTTGATGGTGCTTTGGACCTCATCGAGCGCATCCCTGAGGATTCCTCGGTGGCCAAAGCCGCTGAGTCCCTTTCGCGAGACGCGCAAGCAAATCTGCTTAAGATGTACGCCTCCAAAATAGGGGATTTCAGTGCGGTTCCCAAGGTGCTGATTTCCACCGAGGAAATCATCTGGCTCAATCTCAACCACCGCGCCGGATTCATTCTATCGCAAATCGATGGTTTTGTTTGTTATGACGATCTCGTTGCGTTGTCCGGTATGTCACGACTCGATACCCTTCGCATTATGGCCCAGCTCATCGAGCAAAAAGTCATCGGGACCTCGTAGACGGTTCAGGCTCTTTGGGGTGACTTTGGACGCTCGGCTCAGTGGGGCCTTCGTAGTAGATTCGGCCCTCTAGCTCGTCGGGCAGATAGGTCTCGCCGGGGGCGACGCCCCCAAAGTCGTGGGGGTAGCGGTAGTCTTTCCCGTGGCCTCGGGCTCGGTCGAGGCCGGTTTTTGCCACCAAGAGTTTTTTGGGGACCGCCAAGGGACCGTAGGTTTGGACGTCTTTTCGGGCCCTGCCGTAGGCTTTGAGTACGGCGTTTGATTTTGGAGCCGATGCGAGGTAGGTCGCAGCCTGAGTAAGCGTCAGCACACCTTCTGGAAGGCCGATCATTTCGTAGGCTTGAAGCGCCTGGGTGGCCACGCCAAGCGCCTGGGGGTCTGCATTGCCGATATCTTCGCTGGCAAAAATGATCATACGACGCAGCAAGAATTTTGGATCCTCGCCGCTTTCTAGCATCCGAACCAAATAATAGGTTGCAGCGCTCGGGTCGGATCCTCTCATGGCTTTGATAAATGCGGATACAACCCCATAGTGGGCGTCGCCGGACTTGTCGTAGAGCAAGGTACGATGCTGCAGAGCTTCCTCTATTTTTGCGGTTCCGATGGAGGGGGCGGCGTCGCCTGGGTTTTCGAGCGTTGCGTCTTGAACAGCCAGCTCAAGGGCTGTGAGCGCGCGTCTTGCGTCACCAAAGGCGTAGTGGGCCAAGGTTGCCAGGGCCTCGGCCTCGATTTTGGCGCCTGAATGGGCCAACCCGCGTTCGGGATCCGCCAGCGCGCGCTCGAGGATCTGAACAAGCGCTTCCTCGGTCAGAGGCTCGAGCACCATCACACGGGTTCGTGAAAGCAAAGCCGCATTCAGCTCAAAGGAAGGGTTCTCCGTGGTGGCCCCGATGAGCGTCACGATGCCCCGTTCGACGGCATCAAGCAGGCTGTCCTGCTGAGACTTCGACCATCGATGAATTTCGTCGACAAACAGGAGGGTGCGTTCTTTGTAGTGGGCGCGGCGTTCTCGGGCTCGCCCGAGTACGCTGCGAAGTTCAGCCACGCCTGAGAGCACGGCAGAAATGGACTCGAAGTGCGCTTGGCCGCTGTGCGCCAAAATCTTGGCGATGGTTGTCTTTCCCGTGCCCGGCGGGCCCCAGAGGATAAGCGACGGAATTTGTCCGGAGTCCACCAACCGGCGAAGAAGGCGGCCCTCCCCGAGGATATGCTCTTGTCCGATGACCTCATCCAGGGTGCGCGGGCGTATGCGGTCCGCGAGGGGAGCGTGGGTGGGGCGCTTCTCTTGGGCGTGCTCAAAGAGATCTTGCATGGGCCCGGAGCCTACATGTTTTGCGCTTTGCTGCGGACCTCGATTTGACGGCTGCGGATTGGCAACTACGCTATCAGGAGATGAGGCCCCGATGAGGGTAAATCGGGAATAGGGGGAGATGGACGATGAATCCTGAGAAACTGACGGTGAAATCGAGGGAGGCTATCCAGCAAGCAGAGCGGGTGGCCCGCGCACGGGGTCACCAACAGCTTGAGGCTGAGCACTTGCTTTTCGCGTTGTTCGAAGACGCTGAAGGTATGGCGGGGGCTCTGGTTCGGAAAATTGGTTTGGACGACCGGCGCCTCCGTTCGGAGCTCGAAGAGCAGGTGAATTCCGCGCCCAAGGTCTCGGGCGGCGGTGCCGACAAGATCTACATCGGTGACTCCTTTCAAAAGCTCTATTTGCTGGCCGAAAAAGCTGCGCGTACCCTGAAGGATGAATACATCTCCGCGGAGCACTTTTTGCTCGGCGCGGTCGATTCCAAGAGCAAACACGGGGACCTCTTTCTCCGCCACGGCCTCAAGAAGGAGGACATCCTATCGGCCCTCAAGGATATCCGGGGAAATCAGCACATTCAGGATGAAGATCCGGACTCCAAATTTCGCGTCCTAGACAAGTACTGCATCGATTTCACGGAGCGCGCGCGCGCCGGCAAGCTCGACCCGGTGATCGGCCGAGATGAGGAGATTCGCCGAACGATGCAGGTTCTCGCCATGCGACGAAAAAACAATCCAGTGCTCATCGGTGAGCCCGGGGTGGGTAAGACCGCGATTGTTGAGGGCATCGCCGGACGGATTGCCGCCAATGACGCGCCCGAGTCCCTTAAGGGACGCCGGCTTTTGGCTTTAGACTTGGGTTCCCTCATTGCGGGTGCCAAGTATAGGGGCGAGTTTGAGGAGCGCCTCAAGGCGGTCCTGAAGGAAATTACGGCGGCTGAGGGGCGAATCATCTTATTCATCGATGAGCTTCATACCCTGGTTGGGGCAGGGGCGAGTGAGGGGGCTATGGACGCCTCAAACATGCTGAAACCTGCGCTGGCGCGCGGCGACCTTCATTGCATTGGGGCGACGACCATCGCGGAGTACCGAAAACACATCGAAAAAGATGCGGCTTTGGAGCGTCGTTTCCAGCCGGTCTTGGTTGAACCGCCCTCCGTGGAGGCGACGATTGCGATCCTTCGGGGGTTGCAGGAGCGGTACGAGGTACACCACCGCATTCGAATTCGGGACGGCGCTTTGGTGGCAGCGGCTTCTTTGTCGGATCGTTATATTTCTGACCGCTTTTTGCCCGACAAGGCCATTGATCTTGTGGATGAGGCTGCCTCGGCGGTGCGTATCGAGGTGGATTCTTTGCCCAAACCCATCGACGAGCTGGAGCGTCGCGCCATTCGGCTTGAGATCGAACGTCAGGCGCTCAAGAAGGACAAGGGTGAGGGCTCTAAGCCGCGTCTCAAAGAGATCGATCGAGAGATTTCGGGGCTCAAAGAAAAGGCGGGGGCGATGAAGGCCCGGTGGCAGGCCGAAAAGGATGCTCTTCAGGCCATTGCGACGATCAAAGAGGAATTGGATCGCCTCAAGACCGAAGAGGAGCTTGTGACCCGCAGCGGCGATCTCAACAAGGCGGCCGAAATTCGGTACGGGAAGCTCCCGCAGCTTGAAATCGACTTGAAGGAGGCAGAAGCGCAGCATGCCGAAACGACGCGCGAGGGTTCGTTTTTGCGCGAAGAGGTGACGGAGCGAGAAATCGCCGAAGTCGTGGCTCGGTGGACAGGCATACCTGTCTCCAAGATGCTTGAGGGCGAGTCAGAAAGGCTGGTGCGCATGGAAGATGTGCTCCGCCAGCGGGTCATCGGCCAAGATGCGGCTGTCCAAAGCGTGTCCAAGGCGGTCCGTCGGGCGCGCGCCGGCCTGAAAGATCCCCAAAAGCCCATCGGAAACTTTGTGTTCTTGGGACCGACCGGTGTGGGAAAGACGGAGCTCGCAAAGGCCTTAGCCGAGTTCATGTTCGCCCGCGAAGACCGGGTCATTCGTATCGACATGAGCGAGTACATGGAAAAACATTCGGTCGCCCGACTGATCGGGGCCCCCCCGGGGTACGTCGGCTACGACCAGGGCGGGTATCTGACGGAAGCTGTTCGTCAACATCCGTACAGCGTGGTCCTGTTTGACGAAATCGAAAAGGCGCACCCCGAAGTGTTTCATGTGCTCCTGCAAGTTCTGGATGACGGTCGACTCACAGACGGAAAAGGTCGAACCGTGGATATGAGCAACACCATCTTGATCATGACTTCGAATTTGGGTTCGGAGTTGATGCTCGATTACGCTGAGGAGCAGCGCGGTGAGATGCTCAAAAAAGTCGAGGCGGTGTTTCACAAAACCTTCCGCCCGGAGTTTGTGAACCGAATCGACGAGCTTATCGTGTTTCGTAGCCTCACGCGAGAAGACTTGGCCCAGATTGTGCCTGTTCAACTGAGGAATATCGAGCGGCGGCTTTTGGACCGAGGCGCAGAACTTGAAGTTTCACAAGCGGCCATCGCGTGGCTGGCGGCCCGGGGCTACGACTGCCACTACGGGGCCCGGCCGCTGAAGCGGGTGATTCAGACCGAACTTGTAGATCGCCTCGCCGAGCTTTTGCTTGCGAGCCCGGACGCCAACGTCCGCCTGGTGGAGGTCGACGTCTCGGAAGACGAACTTCAGGTGAGTCTGAGGCACCGCGCGTCCACGCCGGACGCGTGAAGGGCCTGAGCCGCCTGGCTTCGCAGAAGTTAGCCGATGGCTTGGTCGCCGCGCTCTTCGGTTCGGATGCGAATGCACTCACCGAGTGGGAGCACAAAGATCTTGCCGTCCCCAATCTTTCCGGTTTGAGCGCCCTTGACGATTGCCTGGATGGTGGGTTCGACGAAGTTGTCGGAGACTGCGAGCTCGAGCCGCGTCTTGTTTAAGAGATTCACTTCGACTTGCACGCCTCGATACGATTCGCGGTAGCCGCGTTGTTGGCCGCAACCCACGGCGTTGATGACGGACATCCGAAAGACTTCTGCGCGGCAGAGTTCTTGTTTGACCGCTTCTAGGCGTTCCGGTTGGATGTATGCGATGATGAGCTTCACGAGCGACTTCCTCCTTGGCCGAGCCGCAACGAACCGAGAGTCTTCCCCGAGAATGGGTTTGGCTCCGCTGTCGATGGGGGGCGTGCGGCAGTAGAGAGCAAAGGGCGTGCCACCGGCGAAGAAAGGTCTCGATGACCCACGCTTAGATTCTAAGTGACTGAACGTGGACAGTCTTTTGCTTGCATCGGGCTGGCCAAGGGGTCCAGCATTCCTACATTTTGGTAGGGAAGCTTCGAGGGGCGCTACCACCCGGTAGGATGGCCCGGGTACTCGGTTGCCATATTGACTGAACCAGCCGTTGTTCGGTAGCTGAGCCCTCCATCTTGCAAATGCATGGGACAGACATCGGCGGCACACCCAAGGTGGTCTCTGTTTTTGCGTAGGGGGCGGCGATGAACACGCTGAGTTTGGCGTACGCGGTGCTAGGGACCGCCCTCGGGTCACCCGCAGCGGATGGCCATATCTTGGACGCGATGAAGCCTCGGCCTGGGGGCCTGGGTTTTGGGGACGTGGTCAGGCGGTCCCTCGCGCAAGATCCAAGGCTGGATGGTGCCCGGGCCGAGTATCGGTTTGTCGATGCCCGAGCCGACACCGCGTACCTTGCGTTTGTCCCCCGCGTGGATCTGAGTGTAGGCTACAATCGGCTTTCGCGGGTGGCGCTCCCCGATTTTTCTTTTGGAGGGATGTCCGCTGACAGTCCGTTTCCGCAGATCCTCGACAGCATTCGCTTCGCGGCGAGTGTCTCCATACCGATCAGTACGTACTTTGTGAGCACCATTCATGGGTACCGCGCGGCGAAAATCGGCCGTCAGGTGGGTCGGGCCGAGCTTGATGCACAAAGGGAGGCAACAGCCCTTCGAGCCATCGAGGCCTTTTTGGCCGCGGTTCGCGCCGAAGCCGCTCGGGTTGTGGCCCGCACTTCGGTCGAAGTCCTGAGCCAAAAGCTTGAGGAGGAGGGGAGGCTTTTTAAGGCGGGGTTTGTGTCCGAGGCTGAAAGCACGGAGGTCGAAGCGCGGCTGGCGCTGGCGAAGGTTTCATTGGAGCGGGCGCGTGGGGTGCGCCGGGTACGGGTCGCTTCGGTGCTTCGTCTCCTTGGATTGGATGATCGACCCGGGCAAGAGCTTTGGCACAAAGAAGAGCTTTTTGGTCAAGCGAGGGTGAAAAGGCCTTCCGTTGAAGGGTTGGTGCGAGAGGCACGAGATCGGCGCCCGGTGCTCGAGGTCCACCGCCAGGCGGTGCGGTTTCAAGGTCAGCTTCGGAAGTTTGCGTCCGGAGACTTGTTTCCCAAGTTGGCGCTGGACGGACGGGTCGAAGAGTCCAATCCCAATCCTCGTGTTTTCCCCCAAGAGAGCGTCTTTCACACCACGTGGGAGGTGGGGGCTTCGCTGTCCTGGTCTCCGAACGACTACGTGTCGGGCAAAGATGCGCGTCGTCAGGCCAACCGAGGGCTCCAGAAGGCGCGCGCGGCCCTTCGTGGGGCGGAGGACGCGCTTTTGCTCGAGGCCCAAGAGCGGGTGAGCATGCATGAGGTGGCGCGGGGCTCCATTGGTGCGGCCACGCAGGCGTTGAAGGCCGCAGCCAAGAGTTTTGAGGCCCGTCAGCAGTTGGTGGCCGCGGGGGAGTCGAGCGCCCGGGCGCTCCTCGACAGCGAGTCCGACCTGAGGCGCGCAGAGCTTCAGCACATTGAGAGCTTTCTTGACTTGCGTGTGGCCGAGGTCCGACTCAGCCATGTCGCTGGACGTTTAATCGACGATGTCGAAGCGGGGGTTCTTCCGTGAATCGTGTGGGCACCACCGGACTTTTTTGCCTCGGCCTCGTCGCTTGTGCTGAGGCGGGTGGCGAGCCGCCACCACCCAAACCGGCCCCCGCGGATTCGGTCCGGGCGGCTCGCGTAGAAGTGGCTACGCTCAGACCCACCCAACCGGAGTGGGTCTTGCAGTTGCCAGGAGAGGTTGAGGGTTCAAGGGACGCGACGCTCGGGACCTCCCTCGGTGGCTATGTGGAGCGGGTCTCGGTTCAGGTGGGCGATACCGTGAAAAAGGGGCAGAGTCTCGCCTGGGTCGACCGAAGTCTTTCGGTGGCTCGCCTCGAGGATGCACGCGCTGCCTACGAAGAGGCCAATGCGGCGCTGGCTCGGGTGCGAACTGCGGGAAGCGCTCTCGGTGGAGCCCGTCGCGAATCTGCCGAATTTGCCCTCCGGCGAGCCGAAGCAAACAAGACCCTGCGCAGACTCCGACTGACTGAATCCGAGGTAAGGCCGTTGTTCGACGGCTTGGTTGCGGAAGTGATGGTCGAAGCGGGCGAGGTGGTTCCCCCGGGAGGCCCCATCGTCCGGGTGGTGAAAGTGAATCCCATCCACGTTTCTCTTTCGGTTTCGGACCGAGATGTTGTGCACCTCAAAACCGCGCAATCGGTGCAGATCCGGACCGAGGCTGATGGATCGTCGGTGCTCGGGAAGATCATCCACATCGCACCTGCTGCCGATCTGGACACCCGAACCTTCGAAGTTGTGGCTGAGGCTCCGAACAAAAAGGGGCTTCTTCGCCCCGGGATGATCGCCAGGGTTCGGGTGACCACCCACTTTTTAGAATCAAGTTTGCTCATTCCGCAATACGTGTTGGTCACGCGACGCGAAGGCAATGGCGTGTTTGTGTTCGAAGATGGCCTGGCCCGTTGGCGGCCGCTCAAGTTGGGGCGCGTGGCGCGGAGCCAGATCGTGGTCAGCGAGGGGTTGAAAAGCGGGGTGCAAATGATCGTCACCGGGCAGCGTGCGCTTGCCGATAAAGACCCGGTGGTCGCGGTTCGAGAAGGTGTATGCTGCACCGACGGTCGGGTCATTTTTGGGGTCGGGCATGCTCAATGAGCTTATCCGGCGAAGCACAACCGTCATTTTACTGGTTTTCTGTGTTGTCGTTTTTGGGCTCAAAACCTACTCCGGCTTGCCTCGGGAAGCCTCTCCGGATGTAGAAATCCCTGTAGTGCTGGTGAGCACGCCGTACATCGGCGTCTCCCCTGAGGACATCGAGGGCCTGGTCACGATTCCTCTCGAAAACGAACTTTCGTCGCTCACCGATGTGAAAAAAATGTCGTCAACCTCCGCGGAGGGGGCGAGCATCATCACCCTCGAGTTTTCACCCTCGGTGGTGATCGAAGATGCGCTTCAACGGGTGCGCGATCGGGTGAGCCGCGTGCGTCCCGACCTCCCCGACGATGTTTTGGAAACAGAGGTGACCGAGATCTCCTTCAGCGAATTTCCGATCCTGATTCTGACGGTCGCGGGGCCCGTAGACGAAACGGTGCTCAAGGACCTCGGGGAGTCTCTGGCTGAGGATATTCGTCAGGACGGCGGCGTGTTGGATGCGGTTTTGACGGGTGGCAGAGAGCGGCAGATCCGTGTGCAAGTTGACCCCTATCGGCTTCAGCACTATCAGCTTTCTTTAGATGACGTCTTGGCAGCCATAGCCAGCGAGAATGTGAATATCCCAGGTGGCGACCTTCGGGTGGGTTCAGCAAGTTTTCTTTTACGGGTGCCCGGCGAGTTTTCGATGGCAAGCGAAATTGAAAACGTAGCCGTGAAGCGTGTGGGCGACCGTCCGGTTTTTGTGCGCGACCTCGCCCGGGTTATGGACGTCCACGAGGACCGAGAAAGCTACGCTCGAATGAATGGCGAGGCCGCGGTGTCGATTGCGATCAGCAAGCGAACCGGTGCCAATATCTTAGAAGTTGCGAACCGGGCCAAAGCGGAGGCCGCCCGACACAAAAAAGGGTGGCCCAAGGGCGTGCGTTTTCGTTCTTTGGGCGATCAATCTAAGTTTGTTCAAGACATGGTCAGTGAGCTCGAAAACGGAATCATGACCGCGTTGATCTTGGTCGTGGGCGTCATTCTTTTCTCGATGGGCGTGCGAAACAGCCTGTTCGTCGCAGCGGCGATTCCGTTGTCGATGTTTCTTGCGATGCTCGCCATTTGGGCCTTTGGGATGACCCTCAACATGATCGTTCTTTTTTCGCTGATCTTGGCTCTCGGGATGTTGGTCGACAACGCCATCGTCTTGGTGGAGAACATTTACCGGCATGTGGAGCTGGGCGAAAATGCGGTGACTGCGGCGGTGCGCGGAACCAAGGAAGTCGCGGGTGCCGTGCTGGCTTCGACCGCCACCACTGTGGCGGCCTTCTTTCCTCTTCTTTTCTGGGAGGGGGTGATGGGGCAGTTCATGGGCTATATGCCGAAGACGGTGATCATTGTCTTGCTGTCTTCCTTGGTGGTTGCGGTGGTTGCTCTGCCGGTGTTTTGTGCCAAACTGATGAAGCGGCGAGCCGACCCGGTCAAGGAAGCCCGCTCGGGTCGTGTGATTTTTTTCTACCGCCGCGTTTTAGAGTGGTCCATCGACCACCGGTACCGATCTTTGCTTGCGGGAACCCTGGCTCTTATCGGGAGTTTTGTCGCGTATGGGTTTTGGAACCACGGGACCGAGTTTTTCGCCGAAACCGAGCCGAATCGAGCGACCATTACCGTGCGTGCGCCGGACGGCACGGACCTGGATGCCACAGACCTTGTGGTTCGCCAGGTTGAGGCTATTTTGAGCGAGGAACCGAACGTCGATATTTTTGTGGCCGAGACCGGTCTCAGCGGTGGTGGTGATCCCATGGCCGGGGCCCAGGCCGCGCCCCACTTGGCCAGAATTACGGTGGAGTTTCCCGCAGACGACAATACCCGAGTGGCGGGCGAGAAGGCGCGCGTCGAGCCGACAAGTCAGACCGTAGACCGAATCCGCGCGCGAGCTGTCGACATTCCGGGGGCGAAGATTTCGGTGGAGAAAGAGCGCATGGGGCCTCCGGTGGGCAAACCCATTTCGGTTGAGGTCTCGGGAAAAGACTTTGACGAGGTGGGTGCCTTTGCCCTTGCGGTTCGTCGCTCGCTGGCTTCGGTGGAGGGGGTGACAGATCTTTCAGACGACTATCGGGTGGGTCGGCCGGAAATGCGCCTTCGAATCAAGCGCGGGGCCGCCAAGCGCGTCGGCGTCAGCACCCGCGACATCGGGCGGACGGTGAGAACCGCGGTTGCGGGGGCCGAGGCTTCGAAACTTCGTGATGGCGACGACGAGTACGACATTTTGGTGGAGCTCGCGCCTGAGTTTCGAGACGATCTGGAAAGCGTGCTTTCGATGAGGGTACCCGGAAGCAACGACAATGCGATCGGTAGTTTTTTTGTACCTTTGTCCTCTGTGGCCAATTTTGCGCTGGTCGGCGGCCGGGGGGCCATTCGCCACATTGATCAAGACTTGGTGGTGACCATCGAGGGGGACGTAGCCGAAGGGTACAACCAAAACGAGGTTCGGGGGCGGGTTGAACGCCGCCTTGAGGAGATCAACACCCCGGCGGGGTTTCGCGCTCGTCTTGGGGGCGCCGACGACGAGCAAAGAGATGCCCAGGTCTTTTTGGCCAATGCGTTTTTGGTGGCGCTTTGTCTCATTGCGTTGGTCTTGGTGACCGAGTTCAATCGCCTGGATCTGCCGCTGGTGGTGTTGGCCTCCGTGATCATGTCTCTCATGGGGGTCTTGTGGGGGTTGATCATCACCAAGACTTCCTTTGGGATCATGATGACTGGTTTGGGGATCATCTCGCTCGCCGGTGTAGTGGTCAACAACGCCATCGTGCTCCTCGACTATGTCGAACAACTGGTTGCCCGCGGCGAAAGCAAACGCGAGGCACTCATCGCTGCGGGGTTGACGCGGTTTCGGCCGGTCATGCTGACTGCGGTCACCACCATGCTTGGGCTCATCCCCATGGCGGTGGGTGTCTCGTTCGATTTTAGGCGTTTTCGGTGGATTGTCGGCAGCCAGAGCGCGGACTGGTGGGGGCCGATGGCGGTCGCCGTCATTTTTGGCTTGATGGTGGCTACGGTCCTGACGCTGGTTTTGGTGCCGACGATGTACAGTGTTCTCGACGACATTCGGGGCCGGATCCAGCGCCTCCGAGGTGCGCGGGGCCGGGTGGCGCCTTCTTGAGTCGGGTGGAGGGGGATTTTCAGGGTCGTCCCGGATCCATGAAAACCCGTGCATGGTATGGCGCAGGCGTGTGCGCTTGAGCTCGCTCACAACGGAATGATCCGTGTCTTTTCAGGGGGCTTCCTGCTATAGGGCGACCCGGTTCTCTGTCGGTTCAGGGGAGAACCGGAGTCATGACGAGGCCTCCTTCTTTGATCTCAGTGTTCGGGACCGCGGCCCAGAGGTGGATCTGCCTTGGGGTTTTTGGGGTGATTGCGGTGCTGGTCGGAGCGCCCGCCATGGGGTCTCCCCCCTCCTCGGAGACCATCGAGGCCATCCGACTGGTGGGTTTGCGCCGCGTCGAGGGCGCGGCGGTGCGGGCGGTGATGAGCAGCCGGGAAGGGGAGGCGTACGACAAGGAAAAAGTTGGGGAGGACATTCGGGCCATCTATGCGATGGGTTATTTCAACGACATTGCGGTCTACCGAGAACAGAGCCCCCAAAAGGCGGTGATTCTGACGGTTGAGCTTCAAGAAAAGCCGGCGGTCAGGCGGGTAGACATTCGTGGCAACGACGACATTTCTACCAGCGACATCCAAGACGTCGTCGACATTCGACCGTTCACCATTTTGAGTGAAGCCAAGGTCAAGAAGAACGTCCAAAAGATCCAAGACTTGTACGATGAAAAAGGCTTCTTTTTGGCAGAGGTGCACTCGAGCATCGAGACTTCTGGAGAGAACGAAGTCATTGTGGTTTTTACCATCGTTGAGAATGCCAAGGTGGAGGTCAGGGCGATTCGTTTTGTGGGCAACCGAAACTTGGATTCTGAGCTCCTGAAAAGTGGATTGCAGACCCAAGAAGGCAGTCTTTTGTCCTTCCTTTCGGGGGCGGGCACTTATCGCAAAGACGCGTTTCAATTCGATATCCTGCGCATCAGCTCTCATTACTACGATCATGGGTATATCCATGTAAAAATCGATACTCCGGACATCGAGATCTCAGCCGACCTGAAATACATCTACATCACCATCCGCATTGAAGAGGGCGAGCAATACTCGGTGGGCAAAGTCGGATTTAGCGGTGACCTTGTCGATTCTGAGGAACGGCTGCGAGAGCTCACCAAGCTTGAGGAAGGAGAGGTCTTCAACCGTAGCACGCTGACCCAAGATCTCCTGACCCTCAAAACCCGTTATGAAGACGATGGCTATGCCTACGCCAACATTACGCCGGTTCACTCCATCGATCAGAAAACGCGGCTCGTCGATATGACCTTCGACGTGCAGAAGGGCCAAAAAGTTTACTACGAACGCATCAACATTGTTGGAAACACCAAGACGCGGGACAAGGTCATTCGAAGGGAGCTTCGGGTCTACGAGGGCGAATTGACCTCCGCCTCTCTTCGGGAGTTGTCGCGGCGCCGCGTGACGGCTCTTGGGTACTTCGAAAGCGTGGACATCAAGACCCGTCGGGGCGCGAACGACAGCCTACAGATTCTGGAAGTCGAGGTTAAGGAGCGTGCAACCGGAACGTTTCAGATCGGTGCTGGCTTTTCGTCGGCAGAAAACTTCATTGCTACGGCCCAGATCTCGCAAGAGAATTTTCTCGGTCGGGGTCAATCGGTTGCCCTCTCGGCTCAGATTTCTTCGCTGAGACAGCTGTTTCAGCTTCGTTTTACCGAGCCCTACTTTCTCGATACGCGGTGGTCCTTGACGCTCAATGCGTTCAACACCGAAACCCAGCTTCGGGACTTCCTGCGCACCGCGTTTGGTGGGGAATTGACTCTAGGGCACCCGATCACGGACGAGATTCGCGTGTTTTTGACCTACACCCTCGAGTTTGTGAAGAGCCAAGGGTCCGATGGAGTTTCAGCCCGCTCGCCGGCCTTTGCCGCGTTGAATAACACCGGAAGAATTTCGTCGCTCCGAGGGACGGTCACTTACGATACCCGTGACAACCGCCTCTTTCCCACCAAGGGGATGTTTCATTCGGCATCCGCGGAGCTGTCCGCAAACCTCTTTGGTGCGTCCGATTCACGAACTTTTCAGAGATATCGGGTGTTCTCTCGATACTACCATCCTTTGTTTTGGGGGTTTGTGGGCAAGGTTTCGCTCCGCGGTGGTTTTCTCAAATCGAATGCGGATCTTGGGCTTTCGCCGTCAGAGAAGTTCATCATGGGGGGCATCAACACCATACGTGGTTACCTGCCCTTCACCATTGGTCCCGAACGGCGCGCGACCAGGAATGATCGAGGCACGGACCTTTACGACCCCGGCTCCGACACCTTTGTGTTTGTCGAAGGAGGCAACAAGGAGTTCTTAGCCAACGTAGAGGTCGAGTTTCCCATCTTCGAAGCCGTAGGCATCAAGGGGGTTCTGTTTTTGGATGCAGGCAACGTATTTGGCGAAGAAGAGAACTATTTTTACATCGGCGATAAGGTCCGGGAACCGCAAATTGACAACCCCGAGTTCGATTATCTCGATCTGCCGCTCGGATTGTTTTGGTCGGTAGGTTTTGGGTTTCGCTGGTTCTCGCCCATCGGTCCCTTGCGCTTTGAATGGGGCATTCCGCTTACCCGAAGGCCCAGCGATCCCACAGGCCCCCTGTTCGAATTCAGTATCGGCAATTCCTTTTGAGGGTGGCCCCTCGATGGTACAGAGTACACCCATGCGCGTGTTATCTTTTGAGGGTACCTACGAGGCGATGGGTGAGGCCTTTGGTGAGTCTTGCCGACAAGAGATTGCGATGCTGTACGAGGCTCGCTTGGCCAATGCTCAAGAACAGGCACAAAGCTATGGCGGGCGAACGGTCTCGGAGGCCGAAGTTCTCGAGGTTTCGGCTTCTTGTCTCAAGCTTCGCGCGGAGTTTGACCAGGATGGCTACGAAGAGCTTCTAGGCATCGGCCGGGGGGCGGGGCTTTCACTGGAAAAGGTTTGGGCGATGAATGCGCTTACGGATCTCCGTGATGTGCTTGCGTTTGGGGATCCGGGGCTTTTGGGGCGCCCTTTGGAAGAAGGATGTTCTTCTTTTGTGCTCGGTCCCAAACACGTGAGCCGAGGTGCGGGAATGCTCGGTCAGACCTGGGATCTTGCGACCGACAATATGCCCTATGTGCTGATGGTCCGTCGTAAGCCCGTCCACGCTCCAGCGACGCTGTCCTTAACCACGGTGGGTTGCTTGAGTCTCATCGGGATGAACGAGGCGGGCATCGCCATCGGTACGACCAACATCCGGACCCGGGATGCTCGGCTCGGTGTGGGGTATCTCGACATCATTCACAAAGTGCTGGCCACGACATCGCTTGAAAGCGCCCAGACGGTGATTTCGGATGCTCCGCGGGCGGGGGCTCACTACTACTACCTGATGGACGGGCGAGGACAGTTTGCCTGTATGGAATGTACCGCCGAAACAGCAGAGGTGATCGCCACGGAGGGGCCATGGATGGTGCACTGCAATCACGTGATGTCGGAGTCGCTCCAGGACTTGGAAGTCAACGTGTCTTCCAGTTCTTCGCGTTGCCGTCAATCTCGCCTCGAGTCTTTGCTGAAGGGCCACGAAGGCCGTCTCGATGAAACCCGGCTGGGTGGTTTTCTCGCCGACCATGACGGCGCAGGGAACGCGCTTTGCCGGCACGACTTCGGGGGCATCAGCAGCAACGGAAGCGTGATCATGTCGCCTGGGGAGCGCAAGATGTGGGTGGTTCACGGCCAGGCCTGCTCTGGCCAATGGCTCGAGCTGAGCGTGGACGAGGGTACTAGGGGAGCCTGAATGAATCCTGGCATGAGTGCGTGGTACGACCACGGCCACGACCACGACCACGACCACGACCACGACGACGACGACGACCACGACCACGACCACGACGACGACCACGACCACGACCACGACGACCACGACGACGACCACGACCACGACCACGACCACGCAGAGGTACAGACCGGGTACCTATTTGACGAAATGAACCGGGGACATGGTTGACGAAATAGACCGGAGACCCGCTTTACACTTTCGCGCTTGAATACGGCGATGCCGTGGAAAGAGAGCGACAAAGTGTCGGAAAGAATGGTTTTTTTGAGCAGGTACTTCGCCGGCGAGCGAATCACTGATTTGAGCAAGGAGTACGGGATTTCCCGTCAAACAGGCCACGCACTTGTTCGCCGATACAAGGAGGAAGGGGCGGTTGGAATATCAGACCGCTCGAGCCGACCCCACCGAAGCCCCAAGAAGACGCCTGGTTTCAAGGTCGACGAAATTCTCGCGCTGCGTAAAAAGCACCCAACATGGGGACCAAAAAAGCTGAAGAAACGGCTCGAAGTTCTGCAACCCGATGTTCATTGGCCCGCCGCAAGTACAATGGGTCTTATCTTGAACAAGGCGGGAGTGGTCGTAGAACGAAAGAGACGTCGACGGGTGCCACAGAATCCAACGGGACTTCGAGACACTTCCGCGCCGAACGAGCTGTGGTGCATGGACTACAAGGGGCAGTTTAAGCTGGGGAACCGCAAGTACTGCTATCCATTTACGGTCACCGATCATCACAGTCGATTTCTCCTTGGCTGTGAGGCCCTGGAGAATACAAACAGCTTGGACGCAGAACAAACTTTGTGGCGCATTTTCGTGGAGTACGGACTGCCCAATGCCATTCGTTCAGACAATGGTTCACCATTCGCCGCAAGAGGTCGTCTCGGACTCTCTCGACTCGCCGTATGGCTACTTCGGCTGGGTGTTGAGGTAGAGCGGATTCAACCCGGCCACCCTCAGCAGAATGGACGCCACGAACGCATGCATCGAACCTTGAAGGCTGAGTGCACAAAGCCTCCCGAAGCCAACTTTCTCGCTCAGCAGCAAAGATTCGATTTTTTTCGAAAGACCTACAACGAAGAGCGTCCACATGAAGCGCTTGCGATGAAAACTCCTGTTACGGCGTACGCCAAGGCTGAGAGGAAAATCCCGGAAATACTCCCGGCCCTCGAATACCCTTTTCATGACGCCGTCTGCCGGGTGGCTAAGAGTGGCCACTTTTGCCTCGCCGGCGTTGGAACCATCTTCTTTGGCTCTGCATTCGCTGGCGAATACATCGGACTTCGACTCGTTGAGGATGGAACATGGTCAATTACTTTTATGGAAACAGACCTCGGTTATCTCGATATCTCAACAAAGAGCGTTATTGAGCTACCGATTCTATAGAGTGCGGAAAACGTAAAGCAGGTCTCCGGTCCAAAACGTAAAGGATGTCCCGGGTTGCACAGGCGATTTAATAAGGCTTTTCGTCAAGATAAGAAACTGAGGGTCGGGATGGAGCACCGCATCGGAGCCCAGCGTTGGGGGGGGCTCTGGAGCTGGATTGGCGGTCATCCGGGGGGTGTGTCATGGTTTTCGGGATGGCATCGAGCACCAAGACCGGTGGGGAACTGATTGCGGGCATGCTGGCCCAGGAGGGGATTCGGCATATTTTTACGTTGTCTGGGCTTCATGTCGCGCCGATCTACGATGGCTGCCTTACGGAAAATATCCGAGTGGTTGACACCCGGCACGAGCAGGCTGCGGCCCATGCGGCGGATGCGTATGCGCGTCTGACGCGCGGCATTGGGGTGGCGGTGGTGACGGCGGGACCAGGCGTCACCGACGCCGTGACCGGAATCGCCAATGCCTTTCATGCAGAATCGCCCGTGTTGCTCTTGGGGGGCGCGGCGCCTCAGGCGCTGTGCACGAAGGGGGCTTTGCAGGAGACCGAGCAAGTGGCTCTTTTTCGTCCCTTGACGAAGTTGGCGGCGCGGGTGGAGCGCGCTGAACTCATTCCTTTGCATATCGCTTCCGCTTTTCGGGCGATGACCACCGGTCGTCCCGGACCCGCGTTTTTGGAAATTCCATGGGATTTGTTGGCCACGCCGGTGGAAGTCGATGAAGCTCCGCTGCCCAATATGTATCGCCCGAAGTGTGGGCGTTTGGCGGACGAAGCCATGGTCAAGGAGGCGGTGCGGGTTTTGAGTGACGCCGAGCGACCGGTGATCATGGCGGGTAATGCCGTCCATTGGGATCGGTCGTGGGGCGAAGTATTGGCGCTGGCCCGTAGACTTGATGTGCCCATCTTTTTCAATGGTATGGCGCGTGGGTGTTTTTCGCTGGGCGATCCTCACGTGTTTAAGAAGGCTCGCAAAAAGGCGCTTCTAGAATGTGACGCACTCCTTTTGGTCGGTGCGCCTCTCGATTTTCGTCTAGGCTACGGCGCACAAACGACCATCCACCAGGACGCGACGGTGATTTCGCTCGACATCGACGGGCGGGAGATCGGCAAAAATCGCGACGTTCAGGTCCCGTTGATCGGAGACTCCAAGAGCGTTTTGGCACAGTGTGTTCATGCCAGCGAGACTCGGGAGCATGGCGCCTGGCTGGCGAAGCTTCGCGAACTGGAAACACAGGCGCACAAGAAGCAGGCGCTGCGCGAGGAGCAAGACTCGACGCCTATTGGTCATTTTCGTTTGGCGAAGGCGTTGGCCAATGTGTTGGACGACAAGACGATAGTGGTTGCGGACGGTGGCAACGTGGTTTCGGTTGCCGCCAAAGTGGTCTCTCGCAACGAACCGGGGACTTGGCTGGACCCGGGGCCGTTTGGATGCTTGGGCGTAGGGGCCCCATTTGCGCTGGCGGCCAAGCTCCTTTATCCCGCGCGAAAGGTTGTGGTGATCCAAGGGGACGGTTCGTTTGGGCTCAACGGCTTTGACTATGAAACCTGTCTTCGTTTTGACTGTCCGGTCACGGTTGTGGTGGGCAACGATGCGGCTTGGGGCCAGATTTGGCTTCCGCAGAAGGCGATTTATGGAACGTCGCGTGCGGTCGGAACGTTGCTTGCGCCTACGCGATACGATCGGGTGGTCGAGGCCTTCGGTGGTGTGGGCTTTCACGTGGAGTCACCCGCCGAACTGGAGCCGACGCTCAAACGGGCCCTAGAGTCAGATACCGTATCTTGTGTGAACGTGGTCTTGGATCGCTTGGCCCTCGACGGCCAAGGCGGGGGTGCTTATGCGATTTAGCAAAGAAAGAAACCAGGAGACCATGATGCACGAAGACAGGAGACTCCAGTCCAGCGACACTTTACTGCTCGTCATCGATGTCCAGGAGCGACTTGCGCCGGTCATGGCCCCAGCGCTGTATGATCGCATGCTCGACAACTTGCGCATTCTTGGCCGGGCTCAGAAGGTGCTCAATTTTTTCGTGGTGATGTCCGAGCAATACCCAAAAGGGCTCGGACCCACAGTGTCCTCGCTTCGCGAAGCTTTTTGTGGGGTCGAGCCCCTCCCCAAACAGAGCTTCAGCGTCGCCGATGATACCCAGCTGGCGGACGCCATCGCGCAAACCGGCTGCAAGAACATTGTCGTCGCCGGCATCGAAGCCCATATCTGTGTGTACCAGTCGGTCCGAGATTTGGCCCAAAACCACAGGGTGGACGTCCTTGCCGACGCCGTCGCCTCTCGCACCCCAAGCAACGTCGACGTGGCGCTCGGCCTTTTTCATGGGGTGGGCGCTCGTGTGAGTTCCACCGAAACGGTCCTCTTTGACATGCTCGGAAAGGCCGGCACCGATCCTTTCAAAGCGGTTTCCAAACTCGTTCGCTGAAGGTCAGTGGGTCCCGGTCCGGCAAAGCCGGCCCACCCATCTTCGCGCACTTTGTGCGCTGCGCGCGTTTTGCCCTCTGGGGGCTGAACAGTCAGTGGGTCCCGGTCCGGCAAAGCCGGCCCACCCATCTTCGCGCACTTTGTGCGCTGCGCGCGTTTTGCCCTCTGGGGGCTGAACAGTCAGTGGGTCCCGGTCCGGCAAAGCCGGCCCACCCATCTTCGCGCACTTTGTGCGCTGCGCGCGTTTTGCCCTCTTGGGGCTGAACGCTTGCATTTTGATACGGACAGGTGGGGCTGAACCCTTGCCTAGTGCGCTCCTTTCGATAGTGGCCGGGGGAGAGGTGGGGCTGAACCCTTGCCTAGTGCGTCGGGGGAGCCCGGTCGGACAGGCTTCCATATATGATATAGGGTATATACCAGGCCTGCCTTCCGCGAGCACGTTCTGGGGCGAGGCGGGTTTGTGTGCGGAAGGGGGCGACACGTTTGGGGGGCCTCGGGAAAGATTGGGAACATCTAACCTGCAAGCGTTCGGCCCCTAGAGGGCAAAACGCGCGCAGCGCACAAAGTGCGCGAAGATGGGTGGGCCGGCTTTGCCGGACCGGGACCCACTGACTTAGTTGAAAAAAATGCTGGAACACGCCACGGTGTTGAACACGTGATCCCTATGTCATGCCGGCGCGGTCTGCCGATTTTGGAGCGGTCCGCCGCGCGAGCCACACAAGTGGTGCTTTTTGCGGTTTTCGCGATGGTGGCCAGTTCCGGGGCACTCTTTGCGCAGACGGTACGGAAGGCGCCTGAAATACGAAAGGTCGAGCGTGGTTTTTACATCGGCTCTGATTTTGGGCCGGCCTTTATGGTGACCAAGCTGGACGAACGAAGCTACGGTTTGGGGATGAAGGTCGGGCTCCATGTGGGCGTAGATCTGCTGCCCATCCTCAACATGGGTGTAGGCGTAACGGGGCTGACGGCATCGGTTTCTCTGGATGCGAACCAGCCTGGCCCGCAAGGGGATCTGTTTTTTGTCATTCCCACGGTGTACGGGCGGTTCGCGCTGGTGACGACCGAGCGACACTTTTTGTGGGCGCGTGGCGCGGCTGGCTTCGCCATCGGTAGCCCGAACGAGCTTCAGGGGGTTTCGTACGGGGGCAAAGGGCCCTCTTTTGCCGTCTCCCTCGGCTTTGAGCGGTTCACGAAGCTCCGTCGTTTTGCTTTTGGCGTCGAACTGGGTGCCCTGGCGCTGACAAAACCGTCTTTTGGCGTCGCCATCTTTCTCCAACCAACCATTCGATATACTTTCTGAAATATAGGGCTGTCACCTTTGGTCCCGGGCCACGGCTTCGTGCCTTAGGGCGCTAGACGCCCCTCCGGACCACAGCTATCGTCAATGGCACAAGGAGGAAGACCCCTGGTGTGCCAAAGTTCCGTTGAGGACGCGGCCCGGGGTGACCAGATGCTGAATCAGGCGATGGACGCAAGAACGCAAGCTAGCCACGCGGACCCAGAACCCGAGGAGGGGGTGGTGCTCAGAGAGGTGCTGGGTGAGCACGGCGTTTTGGACCAGGACAAGTTTCACGACGTCGAAAAACGTTTGATTGAGGCGCGCGATTGGGGCGCCTTGGCCAGTCTGTGTGCAGAGGTCGCGAGTCGAGCGCCGGACCCCAACGTCGGACGCCGGCTCTGGCTCATGGGTGGCTTTTTGTGGCTCGAAAAGCTGGGCGAGCCGGAAGCGGCGGAGCCCTTGATTCGTCGAGCGCTGGCATCCGATCCGGAGAATCACCATGCACTGAGTGCCCTCAGTGCGATTTGCGAACGCGCTCGGCGCTACGATGAAGCTGCGGATTTGCTCGGCCGTATGGTTGAGCTTGTACCTCCTCAGGACCGCGCCGATGCCTTGGTCAAGCTGGCGGCCCTCGTGTACGACCATTTGGGGCAAGCCGATCGGGCGGTTAATGCTTTGCGTTACGCGTACGAACAGTCGCCTACACGCCTCGACATTTTGACGCGCGCCCGCGAAATTTTTATCAAAGAGGAACGGTGGCTGGACGCCAAATGGGTCCTCGACGACGAAGCCGCTTCTACGCTCGAAGAGGAGGGCGTCGAGCCCACGAAAGAGGCCACTAAGACCATCGCTGAGTCTTACCGTCTGCTCGGAGTGCGCCTCCTTTCAAGTGCGACCCAACATGTTCTCGCGGAGGAGTGTTTTAACCGAGCTCGCGCCCTGGGAGACAAGGAGGCTCTCTCGAAACTGGATGAGCTGGCTCATATTCGAAATGATTGGGCAGGGGAAGTTGCGCGTCGGCGTGACGCAGGTTTCGAGGCGAGAGATAAAAAGCGGGCCGCGGATCTTTACCTTCAAGTGGCTGAACTGTACCACGTGTATGGACAGGACAGAATCAAGACCGACGAGTACCTGGATCGCTGTTTGATTCTAAGCCCCGGTTACGGGCCGGCTCTTCAGTTCCTGGAATGGATGTACCAAGAACAGGAACGAACCTTGGATCTCCTTCCTCGCCTCAATGGCATGGCTGCTTCCGTTCGGGACCCTAACGCGAAGGTTGAGATCCTGTTGAGAGTGGCAAGCTTGCTGGAGCGAAGTCAGGACCAAGAAAAGAGCGCGCTTGAGGTGGTCAACGCATATCGAAGAGCGCTGGCCATTCAGCCGGGACACCGGCGGGCGGTCACCGCGGCCACGGCTATCTTGAGAGACAGGGCCGATTTTGAAGGGTGCGCACAGATCCTGGAAGGCGAGCTGGCGGCCCACGCCAGCGAGTATCTCAAGGTCGAAGCGCACTTGGAGCTTGGCAGGATCTATGCGGAAGAGCTTGGCGACTCTGCAAGGGCTCGTGCACACTTCGAGGCGGTCTGGGCCCATGTCCCTCTGCATTTTGAGGCCGCGAGTGCGCTCAGAGCGCTGTACAAGGACGCGCGTGAATACCCACTCCTGTTGCGGGTTCTCAAAGTGCTTGTTGAGTACTGCCCTGATCTATTCAGCCGGCTCGAGGTTCTTCATGAGACCGCGCGTGTCGCTCAAGAAGTGGGAGAAGAAGAAAAATACCTTGCGTACAGGAGCATATTCGAGCTCGACGCCAGTGCGGAAGGGGTTGAACGCCGTTTTCGGGAGGTCGCCGAGGCTTTGTCGCGGTATCAAGCCCTCGCAAGTTCCTATGCCAGGGTTGCCAAGACGGTGCACAAAGATGCAGGGGCCACTTTTTGGGTTCGCGCCGCCGAAGTGTACGACCGGCATTTGCCTCGACCGCGTGATGCCATTTTTGCTTACCGAGAAGCTCTGAAGCTCGAGCCAGATAATCAGGTGGCGCACGATGCTCTGGAGGCATTGCTTCGTGACCAAGATGACCCTCAGGCGCTGGTTGAGGCGCTCAAGGTGCAGCTTGCGCAGACTCAAGAGTCCGAAAAATCGGCAATCATTGCTGGAAAACTCGGTTCGATTCTTGACCGGGACCTCTCACGCTTGCCGGAAGCCATTCAGATGTTCCATCGGGTGCTGGAGGAGGACGACAGCAACGGACCAGCCCTTGAGAGCCTGGAGGATCTTTACCGTCGTTCGGAGCAGTGGAGCGAGCTCGACGGCATCTTGAGGCGCCGGGAGAGTCTGGCCCAGACAGAAAAAGAGCGCGCAGATCATCGTTGCCGAAGAGGCTGGGTGCTTGCCGATCGTCTGGGGGAGAAGCAACAGGCCGCCGAGTTGTTTTTAGAGGTTCTAGGTGAATTCCCAGAACGGGGCGAGGCGGTCCTCGCATTGACGAAGTTGCTGGAAGCAGGCGTCCTTCCGTGTCGTATCGCGCAAGCGCTCGAGCGTATCTACGCGCACCGTGGTCAGTACGGGCGGCAGATGGAAATGCTCGGCGTGATTATTGAACAGGAAGAGCGAAGTGATGTTCGCGGGCTCGCGGCTCGCCGAGGCGCAAAGATAGCCGAGAACCGTCTTCATGACTTTCGGGGGGCCCTAGAGTTGGCCGGAGTCGCGCTTCGTGAAGACCCCTCGGATGAAGGCTTGCGTTCTTCATTCATGCGCCTGGCTTTCGAGTCAGACGATTTCTCGCGGGCTGCGGAAATTCTTGAGCACATCTTGGCGAGGGACGGATTACCGGCCAGTCCCTGTCAGAAACTGCGTCGGCCCTTGGGGAGATCTATGAAGGACGCTTAGGGGTGCCGAGCCGTGCGATTGAGCTTTATCAACAGGCCCTGAAGGCGCACGGTAGCAACGCGGTTGCCATCGTGGCCCTTGAGCGTCTCCTCGGGAAAGAAAAACGGTGGGACGAGATGGCGGCGCTCCTCGAGAGCCGATTGGACGTCTCTGAGGAGGAAGAAGCGAAGGTTCAGTTGGGTTTAGCCCTCGCAGAGGTTCGTGAACGACACCTTTCAGACCCAGAAGGCGCAATCGAAGCCTATCGAAAGGTTCTGGCGGCCAGACCCAAAGAGGGAAGCGCACTCGCGCGTCTGGCCAACGTGTTGGAGCAGCAAAAGAAGTTTCGCGAGTGGATTTCCGTCTTGGATCGCATTGGGGAAGCTGCAGACAACCGCGATACCAGGGCTGAAATCGAAGCCAAGGTTGGCGACGTTTTAAGAATCGAAATGGACGACGGCGCGGGCGCGCTGATACGCTACCGCAAATCTTTAGAGTACAAAGACGATGGTCCGGTGGCGGTCCGTGGTTTGGAGGCGCTCCAAAACGACATGAAACTCCGTCCCCAGGCAGGTGCACTCCTGGAGGGCGTGTACGAGAGGTTAGGGCGCCACCGGGATTTGGTCTTGGCTCTTGAAAGCCAGCTTTTGGCTCTGGTCGAGACCGAGAAGCGTCGCGATTTGTTCTTGCGTATCGCACGTGTGGAAGAAACAGAGCTGGAAGATCCAGACGCTGCTTTTGAAACACTGGCTTGTGCGTTTCGGGAGTCTTTGCTGACGCCCGAAGACCGGGCGTGGCTCTTTAAGGTGGCGCTCAAGTCCAACCAAGCTCGTGCCCTCATGACACTTTACGAGGATGTTCTTCAAGATGCGGCCAAAAGAGGCGACGCGGAGCTCTTTCGGGAGCTGGCCCGCATTTACGATCGAGTGGCGGTGGATCCCAGTCGGGCGCGGACCGGCTGGGAGCGGCTGCTTGAGCGAAAACCGGGCGACCACGAGGCCTTGAGTGCACTGGAGCGAATCCATGGCGCCGGTGACGATGCCTTGGCGCTTGGGGAAGTTTTGGTCGCGCAGGCAGAAACAAAAGAAGGTCAGGAGCGAATTCAAGTTTTGAAACGGGCTTCTGCAATCTACGAGGAGGCAGCTCAAGACTTGGATAGAGCCATCTTCTTGATGGAAAAGGTACGCGACGCAGCCCCCACCGAGCGCTCGGTGTGGCAGGAACTTCAGCGTTTATACCAAAGCACCAACCGCAAAGAGAATCTGAGAGAAGCACTGAGGGCCGAACTTGCCCTTTTGGAGGAGCCTCATCAAAGAGCCAAAGTACTGGGGCGTTTGGCCAAATGCCTTGTAGATCTCGACGAGCGTTCAGAAGCGGTCTGTCAGTACGAAGTGATGCTTGCTTTGGAGCCCCAGAATCAAGCCGCGAAAGAAGGGCTTGAGGCACTGCTTGAATCTGAAGTGGCGGGATCGGCGGCCGAGGCGCTCGAACCGGTCTATCGCGCAAAAGGAGACTGGAGCCAGCTGGTCGAGATTTATGAGATTCTCCTGGATGCTTCTACCGAACGGCAGGATCGGGTGGAAAGGCTTTTGGCCATACGGTCCATCTACGAGGAACGTTTGGAACGATACGATAAGGCTTTTTCGGCGACGGTGCGGGCCTATCGAGAAGCCCCAAGCAATAAGGGGTTGCTCCATACCCTGGAGCATCTTGCGAGTCGCGCGGGCATGGAGGACGACTTTATTGCGTTGCTTGAGGACCAGGCGGAATCCATCGCTGTGGGTGAGTCGGCGCGCCACGAGCTGAGAATGGAGATTGCGAGGCTCAGTGAGCGTCTGCTCGATGACCAAAGCCTCAAAGTGGCTGCCTGGTCGCGGGTCGTAGAAGAAAAAGAAGACAGCCTGGACGCTCTTTGGGCGCTGGAACGGCTGCATCGCGAAGCCGACGACGCCGAGCCGCTGGTGAAGGTCCTCCGCGAGATTTCGGTGCTTGAGACCGAACCTGAAGCGAAGCTCGCGCGGCTGGCTGAAGCCGCAGACATATTGGGTACGAAACTCAGCGATCCCGAAGAGGCTTCAAGAGTGTACGAGGGACTTCGGGAACTCGAACCCAACAACCAGATGGTGCTCAGCAAGCTTGAGCACCTGTACACCGAGCTCGAGAATTTTCACGCGTTATCCGATATTCTCGAGGAGCAAATAGGAAAGACAGCAGGGGTAGAGCGCGCCCGGCTGGTCTTGAGACTCGGACACCTTGAAAGCAATGCGCTGAACAAGCAGGCCGAGGCCATTGCGCATTTTTCGCAAGTTCTCGAGCAAGGCCCTGAACTTTCGGGCGGCGCTTACGATGGGGCGCTTTTTGCTCTAGATGATCTTATCGATAGTCTGGGTGATGAGCGGCCCCGTTTGGCCGCAGACGCAGCCAAGATCGTTGAACCCCACTGGTACAAAAAGAAGGCCTTTGATCGTGTGCTTTCTTCAAAACAGTTGGCTCTTCGCGCCGAGTCTGGTGCCGAGAAGAAGTTTGCCTTGTCGCTGGAGCTTGCGGCGTTTTACGAAAACGAACTCGGGCAGCCCGAGATGGCTTTTTTGGAGTTGGCTCGGGCGCACAATAACAAGCCCGACGACGAGGCTCTGGCGAGCGCACTTGTGCGCCTCGCGAAGCTGGCGGACGCCGAAGAGGAGCTGGCCAAAGTCTTTGAGGATGCGTTCCCCTCCGTGCGTGGCGCTGAAGTCGAGCTTTTCATGCTCCGTTATGTCGCGCGCATCTATGACCTTGAGCTTGAGCAGGGGACTTCAGCTGCCCCCTATTACGCGCGAACCCTGGAGCTTGTACCGGCAGACGTTGAGGCCTGGACAGCGCTTGAGCGCATCTACCGTCATGGTGGGGATGCGGAGGCTTTGGTTCAGGTGTACCGCCATCGACTTTGTGCGGGGGACGACGAACCTTCTGTACAAAAGGAGCTGCTTCACAAAATAGCAAGGATTCATCGAGACGAACTTCAGAACCCAGAAGCGGCCATTGAAGCCTACCGCTCGCTGGTTTCACTGGATCCAAAAGACAGGGAGGCTTTGAAGCTGTTGGCCAGCGTCTCCGAAGAAGCCAACCGGATGGATGACTTCGCGTGGGCCTTGGCTGAAGAGGTTGATCTCGTTTTGGGCGTAGAGGAGCGGGTTCGTCTGCTCCTGCGTCTGGCGACCGTTTATCGAGAACGGTTGGAACGGCCAAAAGAAGCGGTAGAATCCTATGTTCGGGTGCTCGAGCTTAGAAAGGACGACGAAGGCGCTTTGTCAGGTCTTTCGATTTTGGCCAAGACCCCAGGTGAGGGGCAGGTTGCGGCTGCCCGCGCTCTCGCGCCTTTGTATGCTTGAAAGTGGGGCTTTTGAGGAGTACATCGCCTGCTTGGAGACGGCCAGCGCTTCGAGTGAAGATTCCGAGGCTCGAAAGGATGCATTCTGTCAAATAGCCACTGTCTATGAGGTTGATCTCAAAAAACGAGAGTTGGCCTTTGCCTACTACCGAAGGGCTTTTCACGAAGAGCCGCGAGACGAGACGGTTCGGCGTGAAGTGGAGCGCTTGGCCAAAGAAACAAACGCGATGGAAGAGCTCTTGGCATTCTATCAAGATGAGGTTGACCTCGCTCCGCAGCGAGACCTGGAGCTTTTTCTTCGGCGGCGCATTGCGAAAATCTATGCAGATGATCTTGAGGAGCACCAGTCTGCTATCGATGAGTACAACCGGATCTTGGACCTTCAGCCAGGCGATCCTGAAGGTTTGCAAGCACTGGAGCCCCTGTATCGAAGTTTGGGGTCATTTTCTTCCCTGGCCGATGTTTATCGCCAGCGAATCGCACAGACCGATGAACCGGACGCCCGGGCAAATCTTTTGCGGTCTTTTGCTCGGCTACAAGCCAACGAACTCAAGGATGCGCCTGGAGCCATTACCAGTCTGCGCAAGCTTCTTGATGTCGAGCCCAACGATTTGGCTGCGCTTGAAGAACTAAGCGGTCTTTGCGCGAAACTCGGTAGAAACTCGGAGCTGGCCGATATTCTTGAGCACATGATCGAAGTTGCGGACGAACAATCGCCTACCGAGATTGGTGCTCGATTTGAGCTGGCTAAACTGAAAGCCGAACGTCTTGGCGACGTGAAAAGTGCCCACCAAATGCTGAGGGCCATTCTTGAACATGACCCGCTTCATGTTGGGGCTAGGCAATATCTTCAAGACCGACTTGAGGATGCGCTTTCGGAAGATGATCTCCTTTTGGTTCAGTCCACGGGTGAGATCTTGGTTCCGGCCCTCCGGCAAAGTGAAGACTGGGACGTCTTAATTTCTGTTCTTCGTGCGTGGGCCAGTTCTTTGCCCTCAGGCGAGGAGCGAACGCCACTCTTTTTTGAAATTGCCACCATCTATCAGGAGAAACTGAAACAACCCGGGCCCGCTTTTTCCACGCTGAGTCAGGCGTTTCTCGAGAATCCAGCGCATTCCGATGTGCGTGCACTTCTCCATCAAGTGGCAAGCGAAGCGCTTCTTGAGGATAAGTTGGCCGATGTTTTGGAGTCTGGCGTCGAACGCATCGAGGACGCAAAAGCCTACCTTCAGGCTTCACGAGAGATTGCGCATTTGGTCGAAAATGAAATTAAGGATCGCGAGAGGGCTTTTGGCGCATGGCAAAGAGTGATTCAACGGTGCCCGAGGGATCCAGAGGCTTTAGAAGCACTCGATCGTTTGTGTGTCGCGCTGGGCCGATGGGCCGCGCTGGTGGACATTCTTGAAGGAAGAATCGAACTGTGCGGTGAAGATCAAAACGCCAAGCACACGTTGACTGTAAGGCTTGGAGAGTTGTGGGACAAACGTCTCGATGAACCCGAAGAAGCCGTGGCGTGTTATCGCAAGGCTCGGCTGCTTGAACCCGACGACAAAACAACGCTCAAGGCGTTGGCTGGCCTGCTCGGACCCGCGGATGGCGAAGAGTTGTATGAAGTGCTTGAAATATTGCACGGCAATACGAAAGATGAAGCGCGGCAGACGGAGTTGTTGGCCAAAATGGCCAAGTTAGCGGCCGACCCACTTGGCCAGAAGGAGCGAGCGATCGAGCTTTGGCAGCAAGTCCTGGCAGCTGAGCCTAAGCACAAAGATGCACTTGAGGCACTTGAGCTTCTTTACGAAGAGACGGCTCGTTGGGCAGAACTCTCGGACCACTTGGAGACAAGCATCAAGCATGCGCGAAGCGATGAACTTGTTACGAGGCTTCAGCGCAAACTGGCCTTTATTCAGGGGACGAGGCTTGGAAGCCTTGACGATGCCATTGAGGCCTGGAAGGAGATCCTTAAACGAAATCCGAATGATCTTGAGGCCATGACAGCGCTCTCGGAGGTGTACCAAAAAGCTGAACGCTGGGATGAGACAGCTCACACCCTTCGTAAACTTATTCCGCTCCAATCCGATACGACAGGCATCAAAGAAATTCGTTTCTTGATGGCTGAGATCTTTTTGACCCGTTTGAATCGTCCCGATGACGCCATTGAATCTGCCAAGCGTGTTTTGGACGTAGAGCCGCATACGCCGATGGAGTTGATTCGGCTGGAAGAGATATTTGCACAGACCGGGGCGTTCGGTGAAGTGGTTCGAGTCATGAACGAGCGCGCAAAGCAGGCAGAGGACGACGGAACGAGAATTGATATCCTGTTTGATGTGGCGCTTGTATATGAGTCGAAGTTGCACAGGCGTGCGGGTGCCATTGCGGCTTACGAAGAGGTTCTAAAACTCGCTCCTTCCAGTACGAAGGCCTACGATGCCCTTGACCGAATCTATGAGAGCAATGGGGACTACAGAAAACTCGTAGATTTGTACAACCGTCGAATCGCGACCACACACGATTCTACCGAGCGGCAGCGAATGCTCCTCGAAGTGGTGCGTATCCAGGAAACGCGCCTTGGGCTGCCCGAACTGGCTTTCAGTGGGGCTTGTCGGGCTCTGAGCGAAGAAGGCAGCGACGAGTCGGTTCAGACTTTGGCAGAACGGCTCGCGGGCGAAACAGACAATTGGGAGATCCTGGCTGAAGTCTACAGTGAACAGATTGAAAGAGTAGGTCTTGAACGCGGTGCTGAACTTCGGTGTCGTCTGGGCGAGATCTACGCGGATCACTTGGCGGATTGGGCGGGTGCGGAGTCTGAATTCGAGAAGGTCCTGATGACGCGACCGGGCCATCCGGCCGCGTATGCGCGTTTGGGCGAGATCTTTGAAATGCAAGAACGGTGGCAAGATCTGATCAGCCACCTCAACGACGGAATTGCACGAGAAGAGAGGCCTGACAAGAAGAAGGCCATTTATAGACGGGTCGCCGAAGTCCAAGAAAAGAGACTTCACGACATTGATGGCGCGATTTCGAGCATACGAAGGGTGCTCGACCTAGACCCCAGCGATGAAGATGCACCCCGTGAGCTGATTCGAATTCTCAGGGAAACAGAGCGTTGGCACGCTCTATTGAAGGTCATGCAGCGCGAGTATGAAAAGGCCGATGAGTCTAGCCAACTCGAAATCCTGTATGACATGGCGGGCATATGGGAAAAAGGTGTTGAGAATACCGATCAAGCCATCGAGGCCTATGGCGATGTTCTGGCACTGAATGAAAGACATCTGCCTTCTCTTAAGGCGCTTGAGCGTCTGTATTCTTTGGACGAACGTTGGACCGAACTTGTAGATGTGTTTGAAAGACAAGTTGCGCTTAGTGCGGATCGTGACGAAACGGCTCGTTTGCTCATGAGAGTTGCAAGCATCTGGGAAGACCAGTTTCGTGATCTTGAAGGCGCGAGCAATACCTTGGTTAGGGTGCTCGAACTTCGTGAAGACCACTTGCCTGCCATTCGCGGACTGGAAAGGGTTTGGCGTCAAGCAGAAGAGTGGGAACAGCTTGTCGGAGCCTACCAAAGACATTTGAAATTGGTCGATGATAAGACCGAAAGGGTAGGGCTTTTCGCAGAGATCGCAAGCGTGTATCTTGAAGGCCTTAACCAGGTTGAAAAGGCGAAGGAAGCCTACGAGCGCGCGCTCGGCGTAGATCCGGTGGCGCGTTCTGTGATTCGCGCGCTGGGAGAACTTCATGAACGTGAAGAGGATTGGCCGTCTGCCCTCGAAATGATCGATCGCGAGATAGAGCTCGTGGATTCAGGTCCTGAACTTGTCAAGCTGCACTTCCGGATGGCCCACATTCGCGACGTTCGTTTGGGTGAACGTTCGGCGGCCAAAAATACATATCGTCGAATCCTGGAGCTCGATGGTGCATTTGTGCCGGCGCTCGCTGCACTGACCTCGATTCACGAAGCCGAAGGCGATAGCGCAGGCGTCGTAGAACTGAAGGAAAAGCACGCACGAGCGGTAGAGGACGGCGATGCGCGGGCGGAGCTCTACTACGAGGCGGGAGAGCTTTCGCTCGATGCGCTCGATGATCCCAGTCGGGCGCTGGAACTCTACGGGGCGGCGGTCAGCGTGGTCCCCGGTCATGTTCCGGCGCTACGGGCTCTGTCCGAGCTTCATTTCGCTCGGGAAGAGTGGGCGCGAGCAGAACGTTTCATGAAGCGGCTGGTTGAGGCCCTCGATCCGAAAACGGACCAAGAAGAACTTTGCCGCCAACACTACAACCTCGCATATATCGCCGAGAAACTTGGAAAGGATGCGGAAGCGCTCAAGGCTTACCGTGCGAGTCATGAGCTTGATAGCACCTACTTGCCCACGCTTGAGGGCTTGGCGGCGGCTCTCATTCGGGTAGAGCGCTGGGGTGAGGCGCAGCGAATACTACAAAGCATCCTCGTGCACCATAAGTCCGCATTGACCGATGCGGAGATTGCGGATCTCCACTATCAGCTCGGAGGTTTGGGGGCCGAGCTCGGCGAGTTGGAAAGCGCCCAGGAGTCGTTTCAGCGGGCCTTGGATATCGATCGCCGCCATCTTGGAGCACTTCGAGCACTGCCGGGGTTGTTCGAAAAAAAGAAAGAATGGGAAGAGGCGTACGATCTGAGGGAGCGCCTGCTCGATCAACTCGGCGAAGAGGAGCGCTTTGACGAGTTTGTAAAACAAGCTGAGCTTTGTCGAGACCGAATCCGTGAGCCGTATCGTGCCATCGATGCGTTTCAGGGTGCTAGGCGCCTTCGTCCGAAGGATGTGTCCATTTTGCGTGCGATGGTTCCCCTTCTTGCGGATTCCGGTCAGACCCATCGGGCCATCGAGGTTCTGCAGGACTTGGCCAGGGCTCTTGAGGATGCGGGCGAAAAGCGTGAGGTGTACCTGAAGCTGGCCGGATTGTTCTTGACGGACCAAAAGGAACCCGACAAAGCGGTGAAGGCCCTGAACAGTGCCTTAGATATCGATTCGTCAGACTTCAGCGCCTTTGGTCGTATCGAGGAGATTCTCACCAAGGAGCGAAATTGGTCAGGACTGGAAGCCAACTATCAACGGATGATTCAGCGTCTGCCCAAAGATCAAAGGGAGGCCAAAGCCATTCTCTGGAATTCTTTGGGGGACCTTTATGATCGCGTACTGAAAAGGGGTGAGGACGCACGCATCGCCTACGAGGTGGTGCTCAAACTTGACCCCTTAAAACATGAGGTGGCGTTCCGTCTCGCCGACATTTGCAGCCGTAAGAAAGACTCGCTTGGAAAGGCGGTGGATATTTATCACCACTTGTTTCCGCTGGTGCGTGATCCTTCGCGGCCCGCAAGGGCTTTGTTCAAACTCTATTACGAGATGAAGCTTTTGGATCAGGCTTTTTGCGCGCTGGCTGCCCTTCGGTTGATGCGTGTGGCCTCTGACGAAGAACGGCAAGCGCATCGGAAGCTGCTTAAGCGTGTGCCCAGCACGCCCAAAAACGCCATCACGGATCACTTGTGGCAGACGGTGCTCCACCCTGATTGCCGGAACTCATTGGCACAGATATGTAGTGTTGTTTACCGGGGGGCTCCGGAATTGTTCGGCGAAAAGCAAAAGGCGCTTCGTTTGAGTCGCCGTAAAGAGTACGTTGATCTCGGCTCGAAGAAGAAAAACGCGCGGGCTGGTTTGCGCTATTTCAGCATTTGGAGTCGTCTGGCCAACGCCATGCATGTGGGCCAAATGGAGCACTACCATCGACCGGGATCGACCCTGGCGCCGCGTTTTTTCCCAGGGGAGGTGCCTGCGCTTGTTGCCGGGACCGAGCACGAGGTGTTCAAAGATTTGCCTGCGCGGCGCATGGTCTGGGAGCTGGCCCGCCAAATGGCTACGGGACGACCCGAACTCGCCCCGGTCAGAGCCTTGAGGCACCCGGCGGAGGTGGGCGCGGCCCTCGAGGGCGCCATTCGCCTCTGGCAGCCGAAGGGGAGCGGGATTGACCTCCATTTGGATGCCCGGGCCGTCGAGGATTGGCGGGCCCAGCTGAACCACCGTTTGGGCGCGCCTGCCAGGGAGGCCCTCAAAGCCCCTGTGGAGCGCTGCCTCGCGAAAAAGGAGATGAAGCGGCTTTCGAAGTTCATCGAGGGTGCGGAACACACAGCGTCGAGGGCAGCGCTTCTGATGTGTGGGGATGTGGAAGTCGCGGAGGCGGGGCTTCAGGACCAATCGGACCTACTTGTTGGGGTATCCGTGGATGCGAGAACCCGCGCCCTCATGCTCTTTGCCCTGAGCAGCGACTACTTCCGGCTGAGAGAGCGGCTCGGTTTGACGGTGAGGTGATTTTTTTTCGTGAACCCGCGGACTTGACGGATTTTTGAGGGGTTTCTAGGATCCAGGAGCGTTTCTACGCGTTTACCGAACAGATGAAGTTTTCTTGTGACAGCTGCGGTGCGGAGTATTTCATCGCCGATTCCAAGCTCGGTCAGCGCGGCGTCAAGGTCAGCTGTCGGAAGTGTGCATTTGTGATCGTCGTACGCCCCCCTGGTTTTGGGGTGCAGGAAGCCGACCCTGAGGGGGACCCGACGTCGGAGCTGGACATCCAGGAAACGACCTTGGTCGGCGAGCGCCCGGTGGGTCTGTTTCCATCGGGTTCGGAGTCCAAACGGTCGGTTTCGCTGTCGACCCCAGACGAAGACGAGGGTGTATTGATGACCCTGAAGGGCGTACTTCGTGCTTTTGATGACGAACTTGCGCGCGTCAAGCAGCGTGTTGAGCGGGAAGCGGACCTGGTCCTAGAGAGCTCGGAACAAGCGCTGGTGGGTGCGGGTGATCACCTGCCAGAACTGTTCGGAATAGGCGCCGAGGTTGAGGGCTCGAACGGGCTTTTTGATTTCGACGAACCCACGGCCGCCGTGAGCGTCTCTCAAGTTGCGGCATCCGAATCTCTGGTACCCGCCCTCAGTGCGTCGGGCGCCACCAACGGTAGGGCCGCCGGCCGCGGCGTGACCGCGGTGGAGGATGTCTGGGGTTCGGGGGATCCTGATTCCACGTCCGGGTGGACAAAGGATGGGGGGTTTGACGATGCGCCCTCCTCCAGCGATCTGTTGGACGCCGATGCGTCCGAAGGTGCCGCCGAACCCGACATGGACCCCGGCAGCGCAGATCTGGGGCTGCAGTCGGCGCTCGGAGATGCGCTCGACGAAATGTTTTCACCGGCTGGGGCTGGGGGGCCCGATGGCGGAGACCAAGAACAACGTGGTTCGGGGGCATTTGGGGAAGGTGGCCCGGTCGATGACGAAAGAAGCGAGGATGTCGCTGCGGGTTTTGATGGGCCGAGTTGGTACATTGCGATCGACGACGAGCAGGTCGGCCCTTTGGCCCTGACCGAAGTACAGGCTCGGGGGGCCGCGGGTGAGCTCGGACAGGATACCTTGTGTTGGACCGAAGGGATGGACGATTGGGTCCCCATGGGTGCCCTCGAGCAGTTCGGTGAGTTTTGGCCGCGGCCCCAAAACGAGGTGCAAACGGTGGTGGCTGCGCTTTCCGAGCTTGGGGACTCGAAGGACGTTGCGTTTCCGGTGGCGGCCTCGGAGGACATGCTTCACGACCCTGTTCCCGGCGCCGGTTCGGCGGCCTCCGTGCCGCTTGCCGCCACGGATCTCGTGGCCCAGGCGACGGGGCCGCTCTCGAGCGGCGCCCCCAAACCGACCCGCGATCTGTCGACTCCGGCGGCCCACACCGCCGGTGACACACCCGAAGCATCGGCCGACGTAGAGGTGCTGGGCCTGGAGGCCCCGAGCCCAGAGCCCCCGAGTCCGGAGCCTGAGGTCGAGTCTCCTCCGGTGTTTGATGCCCCTCTCGTCGATGAATCGACGGCCCCGGAGCGGGCCGCGTCTTCTCATCCGGGGTGGAAACCTTCGGCGGCAAGTGCGCTGGCTTCGCTGGCCGCAAAAGAGATGGCCGAGGCTTCGGATGCCAAACCCAAGTCCAGCAAGAAGTCGGAGGCGCTTTCCGGGACCAGCGATGCGCTGGCGAAACTTCTCGACGGAGACGGGAAAGATTCTGCCGAAATGTTTGGGGCCACGAACTCCTCTATGGTTCAGGCCCTTCCGAGACCTGCCGAGGCGGTGACCTCCGAACCCCTTCGCGGGGGCGCGCCCTCCCGCCCCGCACGATCCGGCCCCATGATGGCGGTGGCGGTGGTGGTCGCGGTCATTTTGATTTCCTTTGGATGGTGGTTCCTGAACCGGCCGGGGGATACGGATAGCGCCCATCAACCGGTGGTTCGCACCCCGTCGGCCCCGCGGCAGAATACCCAAAATGGCGGGGGTGAGTGGGCCCCGAAAGACGCCGACAAACAAGCGAACCCGGCTCAAGGCCGTCCACCCGGCGGGCCCGCGCCCGGGGCAACGCCGGGCACTGAAGGCCACCCACGAGCGATCGATTCGGCGGCGGCCCCACCGCCCAGTGATCCGGTGACACCGGCAGCCAAAACCGGCGCAGGCGCTGACACCGCGGCGGCGGCCCGCGCGTTGCCGCCCAAAGAGCCACCTCGGGTGCGCACCCCCGCCAAACGGCGCAGGGACAAGAAGGCTGCGGCGTCCGCATCGCGCCGAAAGGCACGGAGCCGAAAGGCGGCGCGAGAGTCCAGGAGTCGAGGAAGCCGGCGAACGCCCCCGAAGCCCAGTGCGAAGTCCAGCAGCCGCAGCGACCGGGTTGATCCCCTGGAGGCGCTCGGTGAACGAGACGCCCGTCGCGATCTGCCGGAACAGCTGGATGATGTGGAGGTCCTTTCCGTGCTCAAGAGGCACAAGCGGCACGTCATGGCTTGCCTGACGCAGCAGAAAAAGGCAGACCCAGGAGTCAGGGGCAAACTGACGGTGAAATTTGTGATTCAGAGGAGTGGAAGAACCAAAAAGGTTCGCGTCTTGCCCTCCAAGTTTGCCTCTAAGGTGGTGGGGCGGTGCTTGATCAAGTCCGTCAAGACATGGAAATTTCCAAGATTTCGCGGGCGCCCGATTCCCGTAGACTTCCCGGTCGCGGTCCGCTGAAAGACGTGATCAGTTGCGTGTTTTGGTCAACGTTTCACCCTGCCGGGGGCCGGGTGCGTTGGCCTTCTCGGGCACGGGTCATATAGATAGGCATGTTGGGGCGGGTTTGTGCTGAGTGTTCGACCCATTCACCCTTCGGCGCAGGTAATGCCCCTGGCGCGTTTGGGGCTACAAGACTTGGATGCTTTGCGTTTGCTTCTTTCAGGAAGCTCGGTGGTGGACTGGAGCCACCTTCATTTTGAGAGCCCAGATTTAATCGAAGCATTCTTGCGGGTAAACGAGCTCGAGCTTTCGGATGAGAGAGACCGCACGCGCCTTTCTGACCTTCGCCACAAGGCCGTGACCTATCTCATCCATCACTTGAAGTTTCGGGTTTCAGAGTTGGTTCGAAATGCGGATGTGAAAACGCTTTTTGAATACGCTTCGAAAGCGGGGCGCAGGGGGCAGCGGGCTCAGGCATGCATGACGCTCAAAGTGATGCACATCATGCACTACGTGGAAGCCCACGAGTTGCTTTCGATGTTGCCCATTTCTCCAGCTGAAATCGGGATTTTGATGCACGCCAAAATTGAGCACAGCGTCCGGGGTTTGATGGAGCGAAACTTCCCCATTGTGGAGTTTGTAGGCAACCAGAAGCCCCGCGACTCGGTGATATCGAAGCTCCTTGCCAAAAAAGAGACCCAAGTTGCGCAGGTGTTTGACAAGCTTCGCTTTCGGTTTGTGGTGAAACGATGCGAGGACATCCCGCCGCTCTTGGTGGCGATGATGAGGGAGTTGGCGCCCTTCAACTATTTGGTACCGAGTCAGGCCGAAAACTCGCTCCTCGACATTGGGCACATGCTGGCTCGAGCCGGCAATCTGCATGCGATTCGCGCCCGCAAAAGTGAGACCACCAGCTTAAACGAAACATTGAGGGCCGACGTTTCTCGTCCGCACCAAAACGATTTTTCTGGCCCGGACTACCGCGTGGTGAACTTTGTCGCCGATGTGCCGCTGAGGGTTGATAGGGTGCTTCCCCTCGATAGCGCGCGCCTGAAAGGGCGGGGTCGCGTGGTGTTTGTGATGGTCGAGTTTCAGGTGGTCGATCAGAGGACGGCGCGAAAGAACGAAATTGGGGAGAACCGCCACGGTTTGTACAAGGCGAGGCAGCGAAGCCGAGTTCGGCAGCGTCTGCTGCGGGGCCGGAAGGCCCACGCGCCACGGGTTTCGCAAGGCCGCAGCAAAAGCGTGGACGGGTCGCATCCGAGTCCGCCAGAATCGTCCACCATGGACGGCGTGAAGAAGGCCCCCCCGGAGGACGGAGCCCAGTGAGTTTGCGTGGAATGCACGGGATTGGGGCCATGCAGAAGCCAGGGCGAGTGGTTTTTGGGCTGATGATCGCCAATCTGGTGGCCTATGTCCTCGAGCTGGTCTTCATGCGGCTTGGTTTTGATGTGCTTCACTGGTTTGCAGTGTCGCCGTTATCGGTCTTCGAGAGGGCCTACCTGTGGCAGCCCTTCACGTACATGTGGCTTCATGCGCCCGACAGCCCGACACACCTGCTCTTTAACCTCTTGTGGTTGTTCATGTTCGGCCCGAAGCTGGAGTCGTGGTGGGGGGGACGGCGGTTTTTCAGGGCGTACGTCGTGTTTGGGTTGGCCGGGGCACTTTTGACCCTACTCTTTGGTCTGCTGTCGGCCACCTCACTTTTTCATTCTATTTTGAGCGGATTTTGGATCAGACCGCATTTCGGCGCTTCGGGGGCGACGATGGGGATCACCATCGCCTGGGGACTCACCTTCGCGAACCAAGAGTTGAACCTCTTTTTGTTGGGGCAGATGAAGGGCAAGACCTTCGTGGCCCTCATCGTTGCGTTTGAACTTCTGGTGGCGCTTTCCTTCGATTCGATCTCCTCCACGAGTCACTTTGGGGGGATGATCGCCGCTTGGGTCTTGTGCCGCGGGTTATGGCGCCCCAGTCGGGTCGCCGCGCTCGGTAAGCAGTTGTGGCTGAAGCGACGAAAGAAGCAAATCGAACGAGATTTACGCATCATTCAGGGTGGAGGCGAAGACAAGCCCCCGCCGAATGGCGGTGGCCACAGCCACTGGAACTGACTGATGGGGGTTTTGAGGTCAAAGACCTCGTGTGGATTGGCCCACGCCCACGGGTTTACTGGCCTGCGGCCAGGGCTACGTGGGGGGACTCGTCGTCTTCTTCATCGGTCCCGATCCAGACGGTGCTGTGGGGAGATCTTCCCAGGAGCATTTCCAGCTGTCGGAGGTCGGATTCTTCGACTGGCCCCACCAAGGTGAGCAGGGCCGCCTCTCGGGTAAACATCTTCTTGGCCAGCGCTTGAATATCGGATGCCTGGGTGGCGAGCACTTCGCCCAGCCGCGCCTTGTAGCCGATGCGGCAGTCCATCAGTTCGCTGGTCCCGTACCAGGCGGCCAGTTCATTGGGGTCGTCCAGGGCAAACTCCAATTCAGCAAGGTGGCGTGTTTTGGCCCGTTTCAGTTCTTCGTCGTCGATGGCACCCTGGGCGAGCTGATCGAGGGTCACCAGCATCCGGTGGGCTGCGGCCATCACTTTTTGGGGGGCACAGGACAGTTCGACGTCAAAAGCGCCCAGGTCGCGGTAGGCATCGATGGATGCTGCCAGGGAGTAAGCAAGGCCACCTTGCTCGCAGATCGCCTGCCGCAAGCGTGAGGCGAAGCCGTCGTCTAAGATTCGTTTGAGGAGCAGCAAGGCGCCGAATTCCGGGTCGTTTTCGTGAGGCGCCGGGTAACTGAGGAGCACACACACCTGAGAGTCCTCGGAGGCTTGGACGTGAATCGGCAAAAGGGATTGGGGTACGGGCGGTGGGGGTTCAACCAAAGCGCGGCCCTGGGGCATTCGGTGAAAGGCGCGATGGGCGGTTTCGAACATCTCTTGCTCATCGACCCGCCCAGCAATGCAGAGGACAGCGTTGTTGGCCACGAAGGTCCGTTCGAAATGCTGCCGACAAGCGGCTTCGCTCAGATGCTCGACCAACGAAGGTTCTCCAGCGACCGCCATCCCCATCGGATGTCCTTCCCATAAGATCTGCTTGGAGATGGTGTCGATGTCGAGTTCATGGCCCTCGCCATCTTGGGTATCGAGGATCTCTTCAATCACCACGTCACGTTCAATATCGATGCCCGACAGCAAGGGCTCGGTACAGACTTCTCCAAGAAGTTCGAGACCACGGGCGGCCGCTTTGGGCGGAACCGTGACGTGGATGGCGGTGGCATCCCGTTGCGTCATGCCGTTCACTTCACCCCCTAGGGTTTCGACCGCGATGTTGAACTCGAGACTTGTGGGATGGCTGCGGGTTCCGCGAAACAAGAGGTGTTCAAGCAGATGGGAAATGCCGTTCTCATCGGGTTGCTCATAACGGGGCCCACTGCGCACGAACAGCGCGTGGGTGACGGAGTGGGCATGCGGGAGGTGAATGACCACCACCCGCAGACCGCCTGAGAGCACTCTGCTTCGTACCTGAAACACAGCCTTCAGAGCAGCAGTGGGGGCCCCTGGAAGTCAAATCCAATATTATAAGTATATGATTTTAAAATGAATTTCGTATTTGCAGGGTTTTTTCGTTGCCCCCCCCTCGATTCCCCTTTGCTTCGAAGCGCGTGGCGTTTGAACATCAGCCAGGACGGTCATTTGTAAAGGGCCTGTCCCACAGTCTCCGTGGTCTGGCTACATTCGGCGAAAAACTGCTGCAATGTCAGCCGGTTGTCGACAATATGCCAAAAACCCATGTTGTTTCAGCGGGTTGAAGGTGGTGTTAGGGAAATTCTGAATTCGGAGCCCTGGCCCTCGTTCGAGCTCACCTCCAGGCGTCCGCCGTGCTCCACAACAATTTGTTGCGACAGGGCAAGGCCGAGGCCGGTTCCGGTCAACTTGGTGGAATAGAACGGATCGAAGATTCGATCGAGGCGCTCTTGGGGGATGCCTCCTCCGGTGTCGCGGACAAACAGAATGATCTCCTCCCCGTCTCCCTTCGCGCCGAGGACCAACCGCCCACCTTCGGGCATCGACTCCTTGGCGTTGCGAACCAGGTTCAGGAGGGCTTGGCGAATTTGGTCGACATCAATGTGTGCCGGGGGAAGTTCATCCTGAACGTGAACTTCCATCGATACGTTGGCGGCTTCACAGTCGCGGGCCACAAACTGTGCGATGGCCTGAAGGAGCTTTTCGACGTTTTCGTCATGAAGTTCTGGGCGTGGCAAGCGTGCGAATTTGAGGTATTCCTCGGTGATGCCGGTCAAGCGATCCACTTCGCGGATGATGGCTCGGCACAAATTCTTCCCTTCGTCTACGTCGTGATCCGCGTTGGGAAACTCGGCCATAAGGGTCTCGAGGAGCTCCGCGTTGAGGCCGATTGAGGACAGGGGGTTTCTAATCTCGTGGGTGACGTGGGCGCTCATCCGTCCGATGGCGGCCAGGCGCTCGGACCGAATCAGGGCCTCTTTGGTTCGAACGGCCTCCGTGACGTCTTCAAGGGCCACCACCAGTCCGAGCACATCGCCTTTTTCGTTTTCAAGAGGGGCGATGGTGGCGTCCGCCAAGCGGTCGCCGAGAGGAACTGCGTTGGCATGGATGGTTTCTTGGTGGCTCACCAACGAATCCAAGGGGCCCACCTCGTTGGTCAGGGATTGGCCGAGCGGGAGGGATTCAAGGGTTGCGCCTTGGATGGCCTGGGAGTCCAGCTGCCAACTGCTTTGGGCGGCCCGATTGCTGCTTGTGATTTTGAGAGCGCGATCGGTCACCACTACCGCGGTCTTGAGACTGTGAATGACGATTTCATGGTAGCGCTTCAGATCTTGAACCCGCCGGTAGGCTTGTTCGAGGGCATGTGCTTGGCGATCCAGCTCCTCTTCCCGATTGCGTCGCGCTTCGGCCATCAGCTTAAGCTCGTCCGCGAGTGAGGACAACTCGTTGTTGCTCCTGAGGGTAATGGTTTTGTGGTAGTCGCCGCGCGAGATGGCTCGGGCAAATTCGACCAGGCGTCCGATGGGCGCCAGGGCACGTGCCGACAGAATGGTCAGGAGCAGGCCGATCATCACCGCGAGGGTGGTCATGCCGATGATTCTCCACACGCCATGGCGCTCATTCTGTTCGGCGCGGCGGACGGCCCGATCCGTTTCGGCGTTGATGCGCTGGTTGAGGGTTTTGGCTTCGGTCCGCAGGATACGCTCGAGCCGGTCCAGCTGGTCGACCAAACCCGCTAAAGTGCGGCGGGTTTGGACTCGGCGGAGGGTGACCCGGGCCAGATCGTCGATGCGATCATGGTGGCTGGCCATCACGTCGATTCTCCGGAGAACACTGTGGTAAAAATCGCCGGTGCCGGCCGCCTCTCGGTCGGCACCGCTTTGTTGGCTCCGAGCCATCTGCTTAGAGGCGACCTGGCGCAGCTGGCGGAGGCTGGCCTGCACGACCTCCGGAAAGTAAGCCACCGCGATGCGGAGGATGACCTCTTGGTTTCGGCGTTCGGGTTCTTCGAGGGCACGCCTCAGGTCACGAAACCGGTTTTGCTGATGGGTTTCCAACTGGGCCGCAATGCGGGCCAACGCCAAGTGACCTTCTTTGATCGCCCTCAAGTCACGGGCCACACTCCTGATTTCTCGTACGCTGAGAACGGCCAGGAGCGCCGAGGTGCCGAGAATCACGATGAAGCCGACAAACACTTTGGTGGCCAAGGACAACCGCACGCGTACGAAGCGTAGCAGGGAAGGCCGATTCGTGCCCGCTCCTTCGCCAGAACTCGACTTTCACCGGGCCGCAAACTCTTGTACTTCCATCATCGGATGCGTCGATCGGTCTGGATGATGGGGTGGATGGCCGGGTGCCTGATCGTCATGGGCGCCGGTCCGCCACAAAAGGATGGTTTTCGCCTGGTCGACATGGTTGTGGCCCGGGTTGATGCGACGGCCATCACCCTGTCGGAACTGGTTTTGGAGACTCGCTTGGTCTTGCTTCAAAAAGGGGGGCCTGAATTGGCCCGAACCGCAACCCTCAAGCAGCCCTTACTGAACGCGGTCCTGAAATCCATGGTGAGCCGGACACTGCTTTTGGGGGAGATCAGCCGTTTGAAGCTGAGGGACGTTCAGGAGGAGGATGTCCGTCGTAGGCTTCGAGCCCTGCGTGCCCGATTTCTGAGTGCGAAGGCCTACGATCGCTTTTTGGCGGATCTTGGCTTTCGGCCCTCGGTCTCCCGCAAAGTGGATTCAGACGCCACCCCTTTTCTCCGGCGAACGACGCGGGCGGAACTTCTGGTGGAGCGGTTTCTCAAGGTTCGGCTGGAGGCTGCAGATTCGCCCGATGAACGCGAGATCAGCGCCTGTTATGATGCCAACGCCGCATTTTTCTCGGGGTGGGCCTGGACCAAAGCGCGCGCGAGGGTGGTCGAGCAACTTCGTGTCGAGCACCGAGCGGAGGGCCTTAGAGCCCTTTTGGCGCGGCTTGAAGCTCGGGCGACGATTCAGTACGCCGCATCCTTTGAACAAGCGGACGCCGACGCATCGGAGCCCTCGGCCGCCGGTTTTTCGTGTGGGTTGGAATCCCCGAGTTCTGCTGAAAGATGACCGTCGGGCCGGAGGGCTTTTTTGAGAATCAGGGCCGTTTCGTCTCCCCGGTAGTAGTGGTGCCGGCGTCCGGCTTCGTGGTACCCGCGCTGGGCGTACAGGCTTCGGGCGGGGCGGTTGTTCTCACCGACCTCAAGGACGATGAAATCAAGGTCTCGGCGAAGGGCCGTGCCCTCGAGGCCAGCAAGAAGCCGGCGCGCGAGTCCGCGGCTCCGGTGTTCGCGACGCACCGCCAGCAGCAGGATTTCTGCCGTGGGGGGCAGCAGCCACGCGAGCACCACGCCGACGACCTGTTCGGCTTCTGCGGCTACGAGGCTCAGGGTGTGTGGGCGCCTGAGCTCGTGCGCGAGGGCGGACTGGGGCCAGCCAGAAAAACCGGTCTCACGGACCAGAAGCTCCAGGGAGGGGAGGTCTTGAGCGGTTGCCCGCCGAAAGGTGTAGCTTGTTTGTGGTTTCGCGCCACCGCTTTCGGTACCCACACCGACCACCGTACCCGGCCCCTGAAGCCGAAGCACGTCGAAAGTGGAGGGGCTCTGGCTACGTGACCGTACCGCGGGTTTTCGCGCGTGTTTTCGGGGGCCTGGAAGCCCGGCGAATAGAGGGTATGATAGAGGGCGATGCTCAGGCGAAATCTTGCCCCGCTGGATGCATATCTCGCGGATGCCGCGTTCCTTGGGCCCAAGGGGTTCGTAGAACGTTACCCGTGGCCCATGCTGGTGATTCCCGAGCCCAGCGCCGAAGTTCTTCGTCAGCTTAAGACCAGCGACACCCTGATTCGTGACGGCCACAAACCGACAATGACGGTTGACTTGATGGCGCCCGAAATGGCGGGAGCCAGTTTGGACGCACTGTGCCTTGAGGTGCGCCCTCGGGTCCCGAATTCGGCAACGATCAGTGCAGGCCGCTCCCCGGAGTCGGATGTGATTTTGGTCGATCAAACCGTCTCCCGGAGGCACGCGGAGTTTCGTTGGTCGCCCGCCAACGAGTCCTGCACGCTGATCGATGTGGCCCCGCGCAATGGGACCTTCGTGGAAGGTCAGCGGCTTGCGCCGGGGAGTGAGCTTTCTCTTGCCCCGGGAATGGCCCTATGTTTCGGGTCGCTGAGTTGTCGTTATTACACCCCCCAGGCGTTCATGGCGTGGCTGAACACGGGCGCCCCTCGCGCAGGGGCCGCACCGGGCAAGTGGCCTGAACACCCGGAGCAAGGCACCTAAAATTCTCTCGAAGATCTGCCTACCTCGATAGACATGGGTTTGGGTCGAATCCAGGTCCAGGTCGTCCAGGTCCAGGATCAAACGAGGTTCCTTCAGATGATAGGGGAAACACGCGCCGTTTCACTGAAGATACCCCTTACTCCAGCCGCCGCTCGTACCCGTTGGAGATCCCCCCGGCTCTGCCGGGAGGCTCTTTTCGGGCGAGCCATTCGGTCCTCTCGGAGCCCGGAAATCAGGGGAAGCGCCTTCGTCTCCCTCTACTTGGTCGTGGTCGTCGTCCGGCGTCAGTCGTATTTGAGCAAGGCGGGCACGGTGGTCACTTGGGCCTCTTTTCTCAGGGACTTGGACCACGCGTCAAAGACGCCGTTTTGTTTCTGCGCGATCAGCCGATACGTGAGCGGGCCCTTTTGGCTCTCGAATTCCTCCTTGGAAGGCTCTTGACGCTCCTTGAGCCGGACGACGACCCAGGCGTCCTGGGTGGACAACACCGTTTCGGGCAGCGGTTTGTCGGTGGTCAGAAGCCAGGCGGCCCGCGCGATTTCTTTGGAGACTCCAAGAGGAGGAATGAAGTTTCGACCTTGGGGGAAGGGATCGGTGGTCTTGACCTTGAGGTCCTTGGCGTCTTTTTTGACCTCTTTTAGGGCGGCCTCCAGGGTCGGGTGTTTTTGCGCGCTGGCAAAAATGGCATCGGCCTGGGCCTTGGAAAGGACCTTGGCCTTATCGACTATGGCCAGTTTCTGGGCGATTTCGGTTTCGACATCCTCAAGCTTCTTGCGGACGGGTTCTTTGGTCTCGTGGACGCGGACGATGTGGAGCCCGAAGGGGCTCTCGACGATGCCTGAGGTCTCGCCGGGTTTGAGTTTGAACGCGGCCTCTTCCAGTTGCGCGATGGTCTGACCGGCGCTGAAGCAGCCGAGATCGCCGCCCTTTTCTTTGTTTGCGTCCTCAGAAAACTTCTTGGCGGCGTCTTCGAAGGCCATTCCTGCCTTGAGTGCCGCTTGGGCGGCCACAAGCCGGCTCCTTTTTTGCGCCCGCTCCTTTTCGGGCGTCGCTTTGTTCACCCGGACCAGAATGTGTCTGGCGCATACCTGTTTGGGCACGTCGTATTCGGTTGATTTAAAGCGCTTGTAATGCGCGGCAATTTTTTCTTTGGAGCCCTCTTTGGCCGCCCAAGTCTTGGCCTCATCCGGTGTGATAGCCGTTACTTGCGACTCGAAGCCCTTGTGTTTGACCTCGATGAAGTTGAGGACGATCTTTCGACGTTCGCGGTAGAAGGTCTCTTTGAGTTCCTGGTCCGAAACGCCCATACCTAGGACGGACGAGAGGACGCTCTTCGCCAAAAGGCGCTCTCGCTCCTGGGCCTCGAAGCGTTCCGCGGTGGTTTGGAGGTTGTTGAGCACGCGCTGATAGGTTTGGGGGTCGAATTTCCCGTCGGTTTGGAAGATCTCGTTTTTGATGATGGCATCTTTGAGTGCGTCGCCATCCACTTCAAGGCCGCGGCTTCGGGCATTTTGCGACAAGAGCTTGGTGGTGATCATCTGATCCAGGATCGTTTCTTTGAGCTTCTCTTGTTTGGCCTTGGTCCGGTCAAAGGTCCGGTCGCGAGCCTGCCGGCTTCGAAAGGCGGTCGTGTACTGCACGGTGTAGGCCGCCTCCGAGATGTCTTCGCCATTGACCGTGGCAGCTTTGCCGGTTTTGGGCCCGCTTTGGAAGGTGATACCGAGGAGCACCATCGCAAGGCAGGCGACCACCAGGAGCACCAGGACGATGGGGTTGTTTTTTCTGCGCCGAATAGAGCCGAGCATGGCTCCTTGTTAGCGGAAAGGTTTGAGATTTGAAAAGGCCTTTGATAAGTCCTTGTGCGTCCTAACATGCTGAATTGGCTCCGAGGCTACTTCTCGAACGACCTGGCAGTCGATCTGGGAACCTCCAACACGAGGATCTTCGCCAGGGGCCTGGGGATCGTCACCGACGAGCCGACGGTGGTGGCCGTCGCCCGGGATCACACCGGGGCGCGCAAAGTGAGCGCGGTTGGGGCTTCCGCTAAGGAGATGGTGGGGAGGACACCTACTGGTATCGAGGCGATTCGGCCGATGCGGAACGGTGTCATCGCCGACTTCGAGACCGTTTCGGCGATGCTTCGGTACTTTGTCAAAAACGTACAGGGAAACCGCGGGCTTTCGGCCCCGCGGATCATCATTTGTGTTCCGGTGGGGATCACCGAAGTCGAGAAGCGGGCGGTTCGGGAGGCCACGACCAACGCAGGGGCGCGGGAAGTCCATTTGATTGAGGAGCCGATGGCGGCAGCCATTGGGGCTCACCTGCCGATCACGGAGCCTTCGGGCAACATGATCGTGGACATTGGTGGTGGTCGCACCGAGGTTGCGGTCATCAGTCTAAGTGGGATCGTGTTTTCGAACTCGCTCCGAATCGGCGGCGAGAAGATGGACGAGGCCATCGTGCAGTTCGTCAAACGTCGGTTCAACCTCTTGCTCGGTGAGCAGACGGCAGAACAAGTCAAAAAGCGGATCGGTTCGGCCCTCTCAACCGGGCAACGCGAAGAGATGGAAATCAAGGGCCGGGACGTTCTTGGTGGGGTGCCCAAGTCGGTGGTTTTGAACTCCGACGATGTTCGCGAGGCGCTGTCGGAGTCGGTCAATGCCATTGTCGAGTCCGTCCGGGTGTCGCTAGAAAAGACGCCCCCGGAGCTCGCCGCCGACATTGTTGACCGGGGCATCGTGTTGGCGGGGGGCGGCTCTTTGCTCAAGAATCTTGATCAACTGCTCCGAGAAGAGACCGGTCTTCCGGTCATGGTGAGTGATGCACCCGACGCTGCGGTGGTGCGCGGCGCGGGGGCTGCCCTGGACAAGCTCGACCTTCTTCGGGACATTGCCGTGAGTTGAGCTGGATTTGCTGCGTATCCGAAAGCGTTACCGGACCCCCCTGGTGGTGTTCGCGGCCATCGTGTTGCCGCTCTTGGTGTACCGCGCGAATGCGATAGAGGCCAAGGACGCAAACCTTCTAGACAAGGTCGTGTTGAGTGCTTCCCTTCCACTCAAGCGACTGATGCTTTGGACCACTGGTCTGATGAGCGACAGCTGGGCGCACTATGTGGATGTGGTCCACGCTCGGCGCGAAAACGGTGCGCTCCGAAGAAGGTTGCTTGCGGTGGAGCGTCAGCGCGATGAATACGCTTCGCTGACGGCGGAAAACCGGCGGTTGCGAGGTCTCCTGGAACTGAAACGCAACAACCCCACGTCGAAGCTCCTGGCCGCGCAGGTCGTAGGGGCCGGGAGCTCATTGCTTTCCCGGACCGTCGAAATCGACCAAGGGGCGCTGGCGGGGGTCACTGCGGGTATGCCGGTGGTGTCGGGCCAAGGTTTGGTCGGGGTGGTGGGCCGCGCCGGTTGGGTGAGTTCGGAGGTTGTCCTGGTCGCGGACGAACGCTTTTCGCTTCGCGCGGTCGTCCTTCGGTCGCGGGCCCGGGGCCGTCTTCGCGGTTCTGGTTTGCGGCCGAGCTTCTCGCTTGTACTGACCGAAGCGCTGCGCGGTGGGGATGTCGAGGTGGGTGACCGGATTCATACCAGCGGGCTTGGGGGGGTGCTACCTGCCGGCGTCCCGGTGGGTGTGGTGACCGCCATTCACGATCACCGGGTCGCGAAGCACCGTTTCGCTGAAGTGGAACCGTATGTCGATTTCGCGCGACTGGAGTGGGTTTCGGTCGTGATCCATACCCCCGACACCGAGGTTCCGCTCGTCACGCCCACGCCTTTGCTCCCGGCAACGCTCCGAATCGAACCGGGGCCGGGCCCCCTCGATTTGGGCCCGCTGTCTGCTCCGTCTGCGCCCGAACCGTTGGCGGGTTCGCGAGGTTTTGTGGTCCCCGAAGCCCTCAAAAAACAAGGGGCACGGCGTCGGTCCAAGGATGGTCGCGGTCCCGGACCTCAAGACCGGTCTGACTCGGGCGAACCTCTGAACGCGGATGCGCCATCGTTGCGAACGACCACGCCGGCGGCGTCTCCAAAGAACAGGGGCTCGCCTCCGGATTCGGTGCCGCCCAAGGCGAAAGCCTCGCCCCCGTCCGGAGGGGTCTCGGCGCCCGTGGGGCGCGCCCAGCCAAGCAGCACCATGGGTCGACGACTTTTGTCGGCACCGTCGAAGAAGCCGAGTGATTCGAAGACCTCCACGACGTCGGCCGCGCGGAGAACCCTCCGACGGCCCAAGAGGCGTGTGCTGTCGAAAGCCAAAACATCTTCTGCCGCCAACGGTCGGTCGCCCCAAAAAGTGGAGTGAGGCGCTGTGGAACTGGGCAGACCCACAGCCAGTTGGCTTTCCCGGTTGGGGCTCGAAGGGCGCCATGGGTCCTCGTTGGCGCTTCTCGCGACTGCGTTTGTGGCCCTTTGCGCCCAAAGTGTGGCGGCCCGTCATCCACTGCTCAGAGCCGATGTGGCGACTCTCTTTGTGGTGTATTTTGCGCTCGAACATGAGTTTGTGGGCGGCTTACTGCTCACCGTGGTGGTGGCCTACCTGGGAGACGTCTTTTCCGGCGAGGGGCGCGGGCTCTATGTCTCTTCGCTGGTGGTTGTTTTTCTGATGAATCGCATCATTGCGCTTCGTTTTGTCACCGTGCGAGGACCTGGGGTCATCGGTCTCGGGGTTTTGGGGACGGTGGTCGCGTTTTTTTTGCGGCTGTGGATCGAAGCAGTGGTTGGGCCGGACCGCGCGCGGCTGGAGGGCATCACCTTGGGGTTTTTGGTGCTGGTCTTGCTGAATGGGGTGTTGAGCTACCCTTGTTACCGCTTTTTGGCTGCCGTCGAAGCGCGTTTGAAGGGGCGGCCCGATGTGCTTTTTGGTTAACCCAGTGACCGGGCCGTTTCCGTGGTGGGGGCGAGACTGCGGCCCGGCATCGTCGCTTAGGGCTTTTAGGCCGTGAGGATCAAGAGCCAAGTGGCCACGGACGCCGGGCCCGCACGGCATCGAGACTTGGTGATTCCAGGCGTGGTCGTTTTTGCGTTTTTGCTCATACTGGTTCGGCTTTGGGGGCTTCAAATTCGACGGGGACCCGAGTTTCGAAACAAATCGGAAGGAAATTTTGTCCATGTGAAACGCTTGGAGCACGACCGTGGGGAGATCGTGGACCGGCAAGGCCGAGTACTGGTCACCAACCGACCTTCGGTCAATGTGTATTTGACCCCCGCGTTTTTTCCTTCTGCCAACCGGACTCTCAGGCGTCTCGCAGCAGCCGTGGGCTTGTCCGAGCGCGAGACGACGACGGTTTCCCAGGCTCTTACGAAGGTGGTTTCCGAACGCGGCCCGCCCATTCTGCTGGCCCGGGATCTGAGTTCCGGCAAAGCCCGCGCTCTTCGGCGAGCCCAAAGCCGTTTGGACTTGCCGCTTTTGGCTATTCCGATCATCGAAGCCCCACACGAACAGGGGGAGCCCAGGTTTGCGGCCTATTTGAATCCTGAGATTTTTCCCAGCGCGGGCCAGGTTTTACAGCGGTTGCGGGAAGTTTTGTCGCTTTCCCCGAGAGCGTTTCGGGCGCTGGACAAGCGGGTGAGAAAGGTCCGCGGCTTGGAGCGATATCTCGACATCTTGGTGCGCCGGGATGTGGGGCCTCGGGTCGAGGAAGCGCTTTCGTTGGATATTCTGATAGGGCGACTGCCGGGGGTTTCGGTTGAGCACGCCAGCGCTCGGGATTATCGTTTTGGGCCCTTGGCCGCGCACCTTCTGGGGTACGTGAACGAGCTCTCCCAAAGCGAACTCGAAAATAAACGCGAGCTCGGTTATCGTCTTGGAGACGTGATTGGGCGGCGCGGGGTGGAGCGCACCTATGAGGATGAGTTGCGTGGGAGTGACGGCCGCGAGACCATCGTGGTCGATTCTCGCGGTCGCTCCCAAGGTTCGGATTTTGCGGCTCAGCTCAAAGACCAGGTGGGCGTGTATGAGGCTCCAGAGGCTGGCAATCGCATCGTTTTGGCGCTGGATTTGGACTTGCAGCGAGCCGCGGAGCAGGCGTTTGACGGTCAAGCGGGTGCGGTGGTGGTGATGGAAGTGAACAGTGGGCGTCTTTTAGCCGTAACCAGCACGCCTTCTTTTGATCCGAGCAAGGTGTCCGGGCATTTTGACCCTCGAGAGAAAAAGCGCCTTGACGGCCTTCAGGCGCTCAGGCCGTGGCGGTATCGGGCGATTCAGGATCACTTTGCGCCTGGGTCGACGTTTAAGGTGGTCACAGCGCTGGCGGCCTTACGGGCGGAAAAAACCAATGCCCACGAAGCCATTTCTTGCGGTGGTGCCTTTTATCTGGGCCGCCGTCGATTCCGGTGCTGGAAAGAAGTGGGCCACGGACCCGTAGACCTTCACGGCTCCATCGCCCATTCCTGCGATGTGTATTATTACACCATGGGCGCGCGGCTTGGGCTTGATCCCATTGCGGAGCTGGGTCTGGAGCTCGGGTTTGGCTCCGCAACCGGGATCCCCATCGAAGGGGAATCGAAGGGAATCCTGCCCACGCGCGTGTGGTATCGAAAAAATCGGCCCGAAGGATACACGCTGGGCGCAGCCGTCAATGCCTCGATTGGCCAGGGGGCAGTGACGGTGACGCCCATTCAGTTGGCTGTCTCCTATGCTGCCATTGCGAATGGTGGCGCGGTCTACCGACCGCAGCTGGCGCTTCGCATTGAAACGATGGACGGGAAGAAAGTACGTCATATTCGGCCTGAAGTTCTGCGACGTGTGCGCTTGCCGCAAGCGGCGCTGGATGGCGTTCGAGAGGGGCTTCGCCGGGTGGTGAACGAACCGGGCGGTACGGCATACAGGCGGAGACTCAAAGACCTCGAGGTGTCGGGAAAAACGGGCACCGCGCAGGTTGCGAAGCTTGGTGAGCGACGCTTGAAGACCAAAGACCTTCCGTACAAACTCCGGGACCATGCTTGGTTTGCGGCTTTTGCGCCTTCTGATGATCCCAAGGTCGTGGTGGTGGTGTTCAACGAACACGGTGGCGGTGGGAGTTCTGCAGCAGCTCCGATTGCGATGCGGGTTGTTGACGCGTGGCATCAAAAGCGCAAAAAAGCGCATCAAGGCAAGGCAACATCGTGGCCCGTCGACTGATCGCGCAAATCGACCGGGGGCTGGTGGCCGTCACGGCCTCGTTGTCCGTTCTCGGATTGTACAATCTTGCATCTGCGGGAAAGCCGTTGGGGCAAGCGCTCCAGGTGACCCATGGGGCCCATATCTTGGTCGGGGTCCTGGTGGCCGCGGTGATCGCAGCCATTCCCTATCGACACTTTGAGGGATTGGCGACGCCCGGTTTTTTGCTGACGGTCCTGATGCTCGTGGCGACGGTTTTCTTCGGGAAGATCGTCAATGGGTCGCGTCGCTGGTTGGTCTTGGGCCCGGTCAACGTCCAGACCTCTGATCTTGCAAAACTGGCTGTGATTTTGATCGTTGCGCGGATCTTTCATCGCGAAGGCTGGGATGGTGGCGGCCTCATGCTGCGCGAGATTTTTCGGCCGCTCAATGTGTCGAGACCGCTGTTGATCGTGCTGGTGGTTTTGGCGCTGAGCCTTTGGGGTGATGCCCTCAAGCCGCCGGTGTTGCTCCGAGGTTCGGGCCGTCAAGCGCGCCGTGTGGCCGAGCTTCGGGGGACCCAGCCCCAGGTGGTCGTGGGCTCGAGAAAATCCGATGACGTTCAGGTCCCCCTTGTGCTGAGCGGCGTCAGCCGACGTCACGCGGAGATTCTTAGAATTGAGGACAACCACTACGTGATCAAAGATCTCGACACGGAGGCGGGAACCTATGTCAACGGCACCCGGGTTGGGACCGAAGAGCGACTCCACGATGGAGATCAACTGCGTTTCGGGTTGAACCACCGTGCGCAGCTGACGTTCCGCGCGCCGCTCGAGCGCCTCAAACCCGCGTTTCCGTGGATCGCTTTGTTCGGTTCGCTTTGGTTGTTTCTTTCGCTTTATCTCCTGTTCAAATCAGCAAAATGGACGGCGCGGGACGCAGTAGCGCCCATCGACTGGGTGGCCTTGCCCAGCTTTTTGATCCTCATTCAGCCAGATTTGGGCACCACGATTGTGGTTCTTTTGATTGCGTTTTCGATGATCCTCTACGTGGGGTTGCGACCGGCGTCGGCGGTGTTGTTGGTGAGCCTATCTTTGGTGGGGGGTGTGGTCGCTTGGTCCACTTTTCTTAAGCCCTACCAAAAGGAGCGGGTACTGACCTTTCTCAACCCTGCCAGCGATCTCACCGGAGCAGGCTACCATCAACACCAGTCGTTGATCGCGATCGGGAGTGGAGAGTTTTGGGGAAAAGGTCACGGACAAGGCACTCAGACCCAGTTGTCTTTTCTTCCCGAGCAACAGACTGACTTTATCTTTTCGGTGTGGGCGGAGGAACAGGGCTTTTTGGGGTGCGTGGTTGTGGTGGCGTTGTTTATGGGTCTTCTGTTGCTCTCCTTGCGCATTGCGCGGCAAGCGCGGGACCGCTTTGGCACTCTTTTGGCCGTTGGGGTGACGGCCATGATCTTCTGGCACACGGTGGTCAACATGCTTATGGTACTTCGGTTGGCTCCAGTGGTGGGGGTTCCGCTTCCTCTATGGAGCAATGGGGGTTCCTTTGTCGTGACCGTATTGGTGGGGATCGGCATTCTTGCGAACGTGAGCATGCGGCGTCACTTGTTCTGAATGGGGGCAGCCTCACCACACCACGCAAACGTGTTTTTCGCCCGAAGCTATTGGGTGACCACCTCGGGATGCCTGGCGATGACCTCTGCCTGTTGTGGACTGATGTCTTCGCCGCCGGCGAGGGCAGGGTACATCAAGAACGAGGTCCCTCGGGCGCCCTCAGGCGTATCGGGAATCTGGTCCTGAGCAAAAGACGCCTCGCTTGCGATGCCCTCGACCGTATGGAAGAGCCCGAGGTAGTGACCGGTTTCATGGCCGATAAGCTGGGCCAAGAGCCGTGGGTTGTTTTTGGCGAGCCCGGCAGCGATGGCGACCCCCGTCGCCGACGAGCCTGGGCTGAGGGGGGGCCCGGGAATACCTCCAGAGACCCCGGCGAGGATGCCTTCTCGGGCACCACTTTCGAGCCGCTCGACCAAGAACACGTGTAGGCCCGGGCCTCCGAGGCTTGACAGTTCAAACATCTCCGCCAAGTCGTCTTCTTCGGCGTTGCCGGTCAGCGAGAAGCTGCGGGTTTGGAATTTGGCGTCGATGTCATGATAACTGATGCGGCCGATTTCCAGCTCGGCTTGGCGATAAATCGTGCGGAGGCGCTGGATGGTCTGGGCGAGGAGTTCACTGTCTTGGGCGGTTTTTGCCTGAAGTTCGAGGGCCCCGGTCAGGTACATATGGACATCGATGCAAGGAGAACGTCCCCGGTCGGTCTTGTACAGAATCTTCACGTCTACTTCGCCTTCGAAGGGGCGGCCCGATCTCGCCCCCGAAACGGTAAGGATGTAAGCACCGGGGTCGACGTTCACCAACGGGTTGTTGGGCAACAGGGCAGCGGCAAGACCGAGCGATGCGAGGGCTCGATTGGGGCTGTCAAACTGGGCATCGTACAAATCCCCGTCGTCGTCGATCAGGATGCCTCGCGGGCCTTCTAAGCTCTTTGCGATAAGGTGTACGTCTTGTGGCCCCTCAAGAACAATGGTCATGCTGGAAGCACCTTCCGGGAGTTCGAAGCCCACGCGCATCGACTGTCCCTCATCGTCTAGGATGATGGTGCCTGAAAGCAGGCCCATGGGGGCTCGGCCTCGATGGATGCAAGCGTCTGAATGTTCGCTCAGGACCAAAGAGGTGCTCGATTGGGCATCGAGCAACACGCCGGCCTCCCCGGGGCTATGCAAGAGGGTGACCGCTTCCCCGCTTGGACGACCACAGGCGACGATGAAGGCAGAAATCACCCAGGGGACCGAACGATAAAGAAGAGGCAGCAAGACGGTGTCCTTCTAGGGTATCGGAGTCGGGCCAGGTCCCGATAGGTTTACCATCCATGCTGTTGTGCACCCCGGTGGCATAGAGATGGTTGATGTGCGGGCAGATATCTTGTCCCCGAACTTGGAACCGTCGTATCGTGTTCGGGGTAGCGCCGAAGGAGAAAGCATTGCGGAACTTGGCTGAAGACACTTTAGGGGAACTGTTGCAAAGAGCGCAGGAAGTGCGTGAGCGAGCACATGCTCCTTATTCGAAATACCGAGTAGGTGCAGCGCTTCTTGCGGAGGATGATCGCGTGTTTGTTGGTGCCAACGTCGAAAACAGTGCCTACCCGACCTCTTTGTGTGCGGAGCGGAGTGCGGTTGGTCAAGCCATCGCAGCAGGTGCCCGCCGTTTCAGAGCGATTGTTGTTGTGGGCGGTAAGGGGTCTCAGGGCGGTTATCCGTGGCCCTGCGGCAACTGCCGCCAAACACTCGCTGAGTTTGGAAGCGAACTGGTGGTGGTGTCTGCTTTGCCAACCGGGGAGCACAAAAGGGCGTCGTTGGCGACCCTTCTCCCCTATGCTTTTTCGCTCTGAGGTGAATGTTTTGATCTCGGAGCAAGAAGCTAAGCTCACGGTTCTTCGCGGTGGGCTTGTGGTACGGATGGATCAAGATCGTACGCTGGGCATCGCCGATCTGGTGATGGAGCATAGCCGAATCGTAGAGATCACCGAGACCGCCGATGGTGCATGGCCCGGCGCGGACATCGTTGATTGTGATGGCTGCCTGGTGATACCTGGTTTGATTCAGCCGCACACGCATCTTTGTCAGACGCTCTTTCGCGGTTCGGCCGACGGTCTTGAACTTTTGGATTGGCTCAAGGAACGGATTTGGCCGTTTGAAGCGAGCCACACGGATGAGTCACTTTACCTTGGTGCTTTGCTTGGCGGGGCGGAGCTCCTTCGTTCAGGGACGACGGCCATCTTGGATATGGGAACGGTGCACCATACCGATGCCATTTTTAGGGCCTGCAAGGTCCTTGGCCTGAGGGCCACCATCGGCAAAGCGATGATGGACCTTGGCCAAGATGCTCCGCTTGGACTGATGGAAACGGCCGACGATTCCATGACCGAAAGCATACGGCTTTTCGAACGATGGCACGCGGAAGAAAACGACCGGTTGCGGTACGCTTTTGCGCCCCGCTTTGCGCTTAGCGTGAGCCCCGACCTGATGCGGGAAACGGCAAAGGTGGCTCGTGAGTTGGGTGCTCTGCTTCATACCCATGCTTCCGAGAACCCAAAAGAGACCGAAGTGGTTCGAAGAACCACAGGCTTTGACAATGTGGCCTACCTTGACCGTCTGGGCCTGTCGGGGTGTGACACGGTGCTCGCACATTGCGTGTGGGTGAGCGAGGACGAGATGCAAATGCTCGCGCAGTCCGGGACACATGTGGCCCACTGTCCTTCCTCGAATCTCAAGTTGGCTTCAGGGATCGCAAAGGTTCCCGAGTTTTTCGAGCGAGGCATCAACGTTGGGCTTGCTGCCGATGGGGCGCCCTGCAACAACAATTTGGATATATTTAGGGAAATGAGGCTCGCGGCGTTGATCCAAAATCCGCGTCTTGGCCCCTCATCCATGCCCGCCGAAAGGGTGTTTGAGATGGCGACCCTGGGAGGGGCGCGTGCGCTGGGTCTGGAAGCCGAGATCGGGGCCCTCGCCATCGGGATGAAGGCCGACGTGGTGGTGGTGGATGCTCGAAGCCTCCATGCAGCGCCCTGGCACGATCCCTACGCAATGCTTGTGTACGCCCTCGGAGGCTCCGATGTCAGAGACGTCTTCATCGACGGGATCGTTCGGGTGCGTGGCGGCGCTGTCTTGGGAGTAGATACCGCCAAGCTTCTCGACGAAGTCGAACGTTCTCAGGCTCATCTCGTTTGAGCCTTTTGCGCAAGAGCGTGGTCGCTTCTACAACGCGCCCGGAAGTTTAAAAAGCGGTGCACTCTCAGCCCCGTGGGGGGCGAACTACCGGTATTCTTTGAATCCGAGGTTGACGGAACTTTCCATCTCGGCCCCGGTGTCTTTGTCGCGTGCCGACATAGTGAGGATTCCGTCTTGGGTGAGGTCGAAATCGACCTGAACTTTGACGCTGCCCGCTTTGCCAAGGCGAATCCCGGAGAAGGTGAACTCACCCAGAAGCTCATTTTCGGGAGCGACCTTTTCGTCGCCCTGGTAAATACGCATCTGAAGATCTTGTTGATCGTCGGTGCTGGTGGTGAAGTTCAACTGTTTCAAGTTGGGCACCGACTCGTTCCGTTTGAAGATTTGATGAAGCTCACCGTGTGCATTCTCGATGCCGATGGCCATCGGGATGACATCGAGCACCTGGACTTTGAGGTTTGAACTGTCTTCAAGCGAGTAGGCGAACATGGCGGCGCCTACGGCCACGGCTTCGTCCGGGTTGACTTGGCGAGAGGGGGGCTGTCCGAAAAAGTGCGTGACCGCAGACTGGACTGCGGGCATGCGGGTCATTCCACCCACAAGGAGAATGTGGTTGATTTCGCTGGGATCGATTTTGGCGTCCGCACAGACCTGCATACATGTCACCATGGTGCGGTCGATGAGGTCTTTGGTTTCTTCTTCGAGAATCTCTCGATTGAGTCGGAGGTCGATGTCTAAAGGCTGCCCTTCGGGGGTCATGGTAATGAAGGGCAAGCTGAAGGCACACTCTTTTCGGTCTGTCAGATCGATGCGAGACCTTTCGACCAGGTCTTTGATTCGCTGCATCGCGATCGGATCCTGCCTAAGGTCGACACCGGGGTGAGCCTTTTCGAATTCTCGAAGAACCCACTCGATGATCCGAAAATCGAAGTCGACGCCCCCCAAGAAAATATCGCCGCCGGTGGCGCGAACCTCGAATACGCGATCTCGGATCTCGATGATCGAAATGTCGAAGGTACCGCCGCCGAGGTCGTAGATGGCGATGGTCTCCTTGTTGAGGCCGCGGCCCACACCGAAGGCGAGGGCGGCTGCTGTGGGCTCGTTGATGATCCTGAGGATGTCGAGGCCGATGATCTTGCCTGCGAGCTTAACGGCCTGGCGCTGGCGGTCGTTGAAGTAGGCGGGTACGGTGACCACTGCACGTTCGATGGGGGTCTGCAGATAGTCGGCCGCGACATCGCGAATTTTCTGGAGAATCTTTGCCGAGATTTGCGGGAGGGCAAACTTTTTGTCGTTCACCTCGATAAGGACTTCAGTGTTGTTCGCTTCGTGGATTCCGTACTTGAAGTAGTCGTGAATCTTCTTGACAGTCTCCTGGTCGTATTGCTTTCCCATCAAACGTTTCGCGCCGTACACCGTGTTTGTAGGGTTGAGCTGCCACTGCCGTTTGGCTTCGTGGCCGACGAGCTCGTTGCCCTTGCTGTCGATGGCGAAGATCGATGGGATGGTGTACTCCCCGCCGCGATAGGGAATCAACTTCACCTTCTGGTCGTCTCCCTCGACAATGGCCGCGCAGGAGTTGGTGGTTCCGAGGTCTATTCCGATGATCCGTGACATGCTTTTGGGTTGCCCGAACGCACCGAGCGTAGAATCGCCACGAGATGACGTAAAGATGTGCTGTGATGTGGGTTGAGGGTTAACGATAGGTTCCTGTCGCCGGGAAACATGCGGCTTGGGGTGCCTTTGGTTGACTCGTAGGGTCGATGGCGCGCCTTTTGGGGCGATGGGCGCGCCTCGTTTACTGCGAACAAGAGAAGCGGTTTTCGACTTTTTGGCGTCGGTGGCCGAGGCGCCCTTTTTGGCGCTGGATACCGAAACCTCTGGGCTGGACCCCCACAGTCACCGGGTGGTGTTGATTCAAGTGGGTACCGGGGACCGTCAGGCCCTCATCGACGCCGCATGTGTGCCGAAGGAGGCCATCCAAGCCATCTTCCATCCGGGCCGTTTGGTGGTTCTTCACAACGCGAGTTTTGATCTCAAAATGCTCTGGAGCACCTTTGGCGAAGATATCGCGTTGGGCGAGGGCAAAGTCGCGGACACCTTGTTGTCTGAAATGGTGATTCGAAACGGGCGGCAAAGTGACGTGGCGATGCGTGGGTTTGCACTCAGTACGCTGGCCATGCGGTACGCTGGGATGGAGCTCGACAAGTCGATTCGCCAAGGGTTCTACGGCATTGAGTCGGTGCATGAGCTAAGCGAAGCCGAGCTTCGTTACGCCGAACGTGATGTCGAAGCCACGTGGAAGGTTTTTGCGGAGCAGCTGGTACTTCTCGAGCGCGATGGGTTGCTTCGAGCGGCCACCATTGAAGGGGCGGCGACTTTGGGGTTTGCGCAGATGGAGTTTCACGGCGCGCCGCTCGATGTAGATGGGTGGAGTCGGCTGGTCGGTGAAGCGAAAGCCGAAAAGCAGGAGGCGCGCAAGAAGCTGGATCGAGAGTTTTGGACGGTCGCGGACCGGGATTTGTTTGGGGGCACAACGCTGAATTACGACAGCGATCAGGAGGTGTTGGATGCCCTTCGGGCCCTGGGAGTGGTGCTGACCTCAACCCGCAAGGAGGCTCTTTTGGCTTCGGGGCACTCGGCGGCCGAGGCTCTGGCGGAATATCGAGAACAGCAAAAACTTGTGTCGACCTACGGGGATGCTTTTTTGGCCCACGTGCATCCGAAAACCGGACGGATCCATCCGCGGTTCGCTTCGATGGGTGCGGTCACCGGTCGCGCTTCTTGCAAGGAGCCAAACTTACAGAACATTCCTTCGGGGTCTGCCTTTCGTGCGTGTTTTAAAGCGCCTCGGGGTCGAAAACTGATCACCGCCGACTATGTCGGCGCCGAACTTCGGATTTTGGCGGAGGCTTCCAAGGATCCATTGTTTATCGACACCCTTGGGTCGGGCGGCGATCTTCACGCCCTGGTGGCCACAAGGATGTTCAAGAAGTCGGTCAGCAAGTCCGAACATCCCGAGCTTCGGGCCCGGGCCAAGGCCATCAACTTTGGATTGGCTTACGGGATGGGTGCCCAAGGGCTTGCGAACCAGATCGGGGTGCCGCGCGAAGAGGCCGAGTCGTTGCTCCAAGCGTATTTCCGGTCTTTTCCGCGGGTGAAGGACTACTTGAACAGGTCAGCCCAAGGTGCGCTTCGGATAGGTCGGGCGGAAGCCATGTCGGGGCGGAAGTTTTGGATGACCGATATGCGGAGAGACGGCAAGGATGAAGGCGTACAACTGAGAGTGGCCAAAAACATGCCCATCCAAGGCGCGAACGCCGACATGACGAAGGTTGCGATGGCCCGGATTCCGAGTACGTTGAAGGCGCGGGAACTCGACGCATTTTTGGTGAACATGGTGCACGATGAACTTGTGGTCGAGGCGTCGGTAGGGGATGCGGAGGCGGCCAAGGAAGTTGTGGTTCAGGAAATGATGGCGGCTGGGGCCAAGTTCGTGGGTGTGGTGTCGATGGAGGTGGAAGCAAAAATTGATGACTCTTGGGCGAAGTAGGTTGTTTGGGCTCGCGTTGGGTCTGTTTTTGGCTCTCCACTACGCCAAGAATGTGCTCGCCCGCCCGAAGTGGTCGGTGGTCCTCGATCCGGGGCATGGCGGCCACCAGTCGGGAACCCGAAGCGAAGACGGTGTTCCCGAAAAGAAAATTGCGCTTGCAGTGGCGAAACATCTTCGCACGATGCTCGTGGCGAAGGGGGTTCGGGTTGTCATGACCCGTGAGGCCGATCTTGCGGTGAGTCTCGATGAGCGCGTCCGCGTGGCGGACCGGGCGGAGGCGGATGTGTATGTTTCTATCCATGCGAACTACGCACCGGTCGGCGAGCGGCGGGGGGCGGAGACCTACATCTTGTCCGCGCTGGCGCGCGACGAGGTGGCGCGGTCCGTGACCGTGCGTGAGAACGAGGAAGATGGCGCGTCCCCACCGCAGGGTGGGGACGTGCGCCCCCGCGGGGAAGGGAAGTTGCCCACAAAGGATATCGATCTGATTTTGGACGACTTGCGCCGAGGTGTAGCCCATGAGGGCAGCGCCCGCCTCGCCCGTCGAATCCAGGACCGGCTTGAATTGGTTTTGGGGCTGAGGCCAGGGCGTGGTCTTCGGCAAGCCCCGTTCAAGGTGCTCAAAGGGGTGCAGGCACCGGCGGTCTTGGTTGAACTCGGGTATCTGTCGAATCGCGCTCAGGCCGCGTTTTTGTCCTCCCCTGCGGGGCAGCGCGCATCCGCGCGGGCGCTCTTCTTTGGAATTTGGCGATTTCTCAAAGATCAGGCCCCTTATGCCGCGGGTTCGAAGTAGGGTTTGCGGCAGCGATCCGTTTGGGACGACGGTTTGTCGACGACAAGGGCTAGGCTATCCGCTAGCTTGCCCCGCACTGATGGGAACCCCACGAAACGACGGTCGGCGCTTCGATGCGCTTCGACCGATAGAAATCCGGACGGACTTCACCAAGTGGGCTGAAGGGTCCGTGTACATCGCCTGCGGCGACACGCATGTCTTGTGCAATGCGTCGGTAGAAGAGCGGGTGCCGCCGTGGCTCAAGGACCAAGGTGGTGGTTGGGTGACGGCCGAATACGCGATGTTGCCGCGGGCCACGGATCGGCGCACGCAGCGTGAATCCCTTCGGGGCAAGGTGGGCGGCCGGACCCACGAGATTTCCCGGTTGATCGGTCGCAGCTTGCGCGGAGCCGTAGACCTCCAAAAACTGGGCCCCCGAACGGTCACGGTGGACTGTGATGTTTTGCAGGCGGCAGGTGGGACCCGGACGGCATCTATCACCGGGGGTTGGGTGGCGCTCGCCCTTGCGATGAAACGCCTGACGGCCCGGGGAATCCTGCGAAGCTATCCGATCACCGGGGAAGTCGCGGCCGTATCGCTTGGGGTTGTGGATGGCGAAGTGCTTTTGGACTTGGCGCTCGATGAGGACCAACAGGCGGACACCGATTTGAATCTGGTGACCAACGGCGAGGGCGCGATCATCGAGATTCAAGGGACGGCAGAAGGAAAGGCGCTCGACCGGGGGCAGCTTTTGACCATGCTCGAGTTGGGTGACCAAGGCATGAGTGTGCTTCGCACCAAACAACGCGAGGCGCTGGAGGCCGCCCATTGACGCTCAAGCTTCACCGCATGGTGTTTGCTACGGGGAATGAGGGGAAAGCGTCCGAGCTTCGTACGCTGCTGCCGGAGCTCGACGTGGAAAGCCTGGCCGCGTACCCTCTGCTCACCATGCCCCCCGAAACGGGCGAGACCTTCGAGGCCAATGCCCTGGCCAAGGCCCAGTTTGTCTCTGAGACCCTCGGGGTTTCGGTGATGGCCGACGATTCGGGCCTGGAGGTTGATGCGTTGGCGGGTGCCCCCGGCGTGCGGTCTGCGCGGTACGCGCCCGGAAGTGACCGTGATCGCTGTGAGCAACTTCTCAAGGACTTGGCCGGCGTACGCTCGCTTGAAGGCCGGCGGGCGCGCTTCGTCTGTGCTTTGGCCTTCGTATGGCCCGGTGGGTCGGAGGTCGTGCGGGGCGTCGTCTGGGGGCATATTCTGTTTGGCGGCCGAGGGGAGGGCGGCTTTGGCTACGACCCGATCTTTCAGCCCGAGGGAGACACCCGGTCTATGGCCGAGCTTTCCCTAGAGGAAAAAAACGCATGCTCCCACCGAGCCGCGGCCCTTCGCCAAATCCTCCCCATGGTCCGCACGCATTTTTCTCTTGGACACATCACGCAGATTCCTTCACCATAGGGCCCTGGCGCAGTCAGCAGGCCAGAAAGAAAAACGGGGCGTAGCGCAGTCTGGTTAGCGCACCTGCTTTGGGAGCAGGGGGTCGGAAGTTCGAATCTTCTCGCCCCGACTTTGTGGGTATGTTTGGGCTTTTGTGAGGGCCTTGTGCTGCGAGGGTCGTTCGAAATCGTTGCCCGCTTAGGGAAAATGTGACACTTTGCCGCGATCATTCGCTTTCGTAAGCGCCAGTAGCTCAGTTGGATAGAGCAGCGGCCTTCTAAGCCGACGGTCAGGGGTTCAAATCCTCTCTGGCGCGTGCCGAAAGTCGGTTCGCCTCACCGGATGCATGCTCCGGTGGCGCCGGAGTTGCTCCGGCCTCACAAATGTGGCATCCCGTTGGGCGCCCTGGATGGTGGTTGTAGCTCAGTTGGTAGAGCGATGGACTGTGACTCCATAGGTCGCGGGTTCAAGCCCCGTCAGCCACCCTCAAAACGCTCGATGAAACCCGGCCCCTTCATTGGCTCCTAGGGTTAGTCAGAGCCCGTAAAGACCGAACAGAATGAGACCACGCCTGTCTATTTTCGTTGTGTCTTTGCCCTCGGCGCAGTAAGCCGAGGCCCGGACATTGTTTTCGGGGGTGTAGCTCAATTGGCAGAGCAATGGACTCTTAATCCATAGGTTGCGGGTTCGATTCCCTCCACCCTCATCTCGTTTCTTCTTTTAATCCCAACCTTTAACGCAGGTAGCCCATCCTCCCGCCTGCGTGCACATTGCGGGCTCGTGACCATCTTGAGACGCCTCGGGTGTACCTCGGGCGAGGTGAGGTCATAAGTTGGGATCGGTCTACCGGAGGAAGGACGGTACCGACTCTGGATCTCGTTCAACCTTTGGAGCGATGCCGAACAGATCGAAATCGCCACAGAGTCCTACGATCGGCCCCAAAGGGGAGAGGCCATGAGAGTCCTCGCGGCTGGCCTACTCAAGGCATATGGTCGGCTCAACGTGGACAAAATGCTCGAGGAGACTGCAGGCATTTTCGCATCAGTGCTCCACGAATTCAGAAGGTTCTGATCTGGAATCCGCTCGTGAAGGCGCCCGCGGTGAGGCCTTCAGGGCAGGCGACAATGAGATCAGGGCCGCGAGCGTGCCCTAGGCGTCCGGTCGCTACGGAACATTCAGGGTAGAACAGATAGATCACGGGGTTTCGCTCGATTCTTTGGTCCCTGAGTACGCGGTTGGCACCCAGATCAACCCAGCCTGCCCTGGGGGGCGGGTCGTACGCCAGGACTGCAAGTCGAGCCATGTGGGCTTCGCGGACGCCGACGACCAGCTCGTCGGTACCGTCGGCATCAAGGTTTGCGGTGGAGACCACCGGATAGCTGCCCTCGAGACGAAGATCGCCAATCCTTTGGCTCAAGTCGACACCGCTTCCTTGCGGTTTGGCATCGTAGATCAGGATGGCAGCCCGACCAGAATGGTCTTGTACGCCGACCACAAGCTCATCCGTACCATCGAAATCAAAGTTTCCGGTGGCAACGGACCCATGCCGGCCATGGACCCGCAGGTCCCCCATTCGTCTTTGTTCAATCAGGCTAAAGTTTCCGTTGGCATCTTGGGTGTCGTAGACCAGAACAGCGGTTAGGCCTTGGTTATCCTTGACTGCCACGACGATTTCGTCGGCCAAATCGGTATCAAAATTGCCCGCCGCCACCGCGGGATCGAGACCGTGCACCCGAAGGTCACCGATTCGACGCGTTTCACTCAGATCGAGGCCAGCCGAGGTTTGCAAAGCATCGTAAACCAGCACGGCAGTTCTCCCCAGATGGTCCTGAACCGCCACCAACATCTCGTCACGTCCATCCCCGTCGAAATCCCCAGCAGCCGCGGCTGGATGGGTGCCGTGGACGCGGAGGTCGCCGATTCTATTCTCGATCACGATCCGTTGTCCCACAACGCGCGTATCGTAGACCAAGACTGCCGTTCGACCTTGGTGATCGACGCCCACGGTGACGACTTCGTCTTCAGTGTCTTGGTCAAAGTTCCCGGTGGTCACGGAGGGTCTTCTGACAAACTCCTTGAGGTAGCCAACCCCATAGTAATGTTGGACGGCAGCGATGTCGGTGGCACTCAGGTTTCCGGAACCATTCCAATTCGGATTGCAGTAGTTCATCACCGACTGAAGATCCCAGGCGCCAAACAACGTATCGCCATCTTCGCCTTGCTCTTCGTCACACCAGCTCGGTGTATCCGGCCGGTTCTGTTCGTGCGAAAACCCGATCGCGTGACCAAACTCATGGACCGCAATGGCCTCGATGCAGAACCGGCGATTGTTCTGACACCCCAAAGACCAATTCTTAAAGGTAAAGTTGAGAACCATCCCATTTCTGACGCCATTCAAGTCCCTGCCCAGATGGTCCACGTGTGGGCCTTGGTCTGAGATCAAGATTCGAATTCCATCACTGCCGCTCATACAGACACCCCATCCCGTGAATTCGAGGCCAGACACCGCAACCCAACTGTCTTGTACCGCTTGCTGCACCCATCCTCGTTCACTGACATTTGACACCTTTGGGTTTTCCCAGCACACGGGGATCTGACCGCCGCGCCACAACCTAGCTACGTCGGCATAAACCGCTTCTTCCTCGGTCGCCATGGGGTCTTCAGGGGCTCCGCATCCACTGCCCGCAAAGAGGAAAAGTCCGACTGCCACGGCAGTGCGGCTCTTGATTTGCGCTTTCATGATAAACTCCTTCGGCCACCAACCCGTCTCCATCCGACCAGACCGAAGCAGTTTTCATGCCAACATCAAACCGATGCGAAGTCATGCGCCCGAGCGCCATTCGCCGCACACCATGAGGCAACAAGCATGCAGGTTTCTGCATGCTTGTTGCCCAAGCGACCGCTTAGGCCCATTTCAAAAACGGGTTTTCATCGTCCAGACCACTTCTTTGGACGTTTCCCATGTGGGGAACGCTGGAACGCGACCTCGGGCTACAATACGAAGTCCATCGGATGACAGCTGGGTGATGACATGAGGGGTCTCCGCGGCAAAAGCAGCAGATGTCACCATTTTGCGAGCAAACGAATCGTATACCCAAAGAGACCGGAGGTTTTCGTCGTGACGCACAAAGGCGTAGAGTTTGGATTCAAATGGGCCCACTGCAAGTTGGTGAACTTCCTTATCGACGAAGTCGACGATCGTCTGCTTCGACGCCCCGATGTGGAGGATAGAGGTCTTGTTCGCGACGGTGTAGAAACCGGTGCCGGCGACGTCCAAGATGCTGGGGACATAAGCGTCTCGGACCGTCGCACCGTGAAATCCGCGGTGTGTCCTCTCGACCTGGACGAGTTCTGAACCGGAGTAGTAGCGCAACTCGTACCGTTCAATTTGGTTGCTGTATCCGCGTTCGGCAAAGAGCACGCTTGGAGTCGACGGGCGACAGTCTACGCCCACTACATTTGTTGCATGGTTCTTCTCCCACAGAAGAATACGTTCTGCGGTGGTTCCATCGTAGATGCCTAAGCCGAGAGATCGATTGTCATAGATGTTTCCAACCAAGACCTCACGACCGTCCACGATCGTGTGGCACGGAGACATCACGAAGTCCGCGCCTTCTGGAATAGACAGATTGTAGAGCTCGGAGACCGCGCCATCCGGTAAACTTACCATGACGAGCCTAGGTTTTCGGAACTCAGTCACGTAGAGTGTCTTACCGTCCATGCTCACTTCGAGGTGTCCAACTTGGAAATCACGCTCAAGTTTTGCTCCAATGTTATACTTCGCGATTTGATGGCCTGTATAAATGTTGAAGACCAGCACTTCTGGGCCCCGTCGGTGTAAATAAAGATGGGGTCGAATGGGGTCAGTCACCATGTCCTGCTCCCCATGATTGGCAGTCGATGTGTCGTATCGAACAATCGTTTGGGTGCTGGTGCTGACCCCAGCATCCGAAATGTAGAGCCCGACGTTCACGAGTTCATCTTGCGCTGCGGAAGGCGAGCTCACGACCACAGTGCCATAGTGCAATACCTCTTTTTGTAGCCCGCTTGGATCTGCGGTTAGGGTCAGCTCATCAGCATTCTTTGCGATCTGTATCCAGTTCGTATTGGTATTTGCGGTCCAGCTCATCGCTATTTGGGACGAGTTCCCGATAGAAAGCGTACGAACGAGACTTGATTCAACACCCACCTGAGCGAACGCCACACCTCTCGGGACCGAAATTCGATTCGGAGAAAGATTGAGAATGGCCGAAAACGGAACCGCATGGCCATATTGGTCCGAAACGATGATGTTTGCGGTATGCACGCCGGGCGTCAGCGACTCAAAGCCGGCGAATGTCAAGCGGAATTGATCTAGGGTGCTGTCCTCCACGTCACAGGCACAGATCGGTTCTGCCGCCACCCATGGCTTGTCGCTGGCCACCGTCCAGTTGATTCGATTTCCTTGGTCCTTGAACTCCGAGGAGGTCGTACCGGTGTTGAGTCGGAACACCGCGACGGCTGTGGTGGTGCTGCCGGCAAACGATGCCACCTCGTAACTCGTCGCGAGCGAATATCCGGACGATCTTTTGCTGTCGGGCGCTGAAATCACAATGGGCCACTCAAGATTCAGTGAGACATAGATCCTGTCTTTTGCCACTACCGCCCCATCGCGAACGAGTTCGGCCGTCACCCAATCCCCCTTCTCGTGGTCAACCGCAAGAACCGAGATTTCGAGCTCATCCACCAGGGCGTCTTGAGTTGCCCGCACCGTCGCATTCAGCCAATCAGGGAGCGTTTCGGGGACCACGCGTAGAGTCCCGCCGGTATGCTTCACGCTGACGACAAACGATTCTGGAAGACGGCCCCCGCGGGTCGCGCCCACAGAAACAGACCGAGAAGAAAAAGAGACCGAATCGGGTGGCGGTTCGGGTTCTCGAACCTCTACGAACCCCTCGACAATCCGAACACTAAAACGTGCGTCGGTGTTTCCGCGAATGGACAGAACAAAACACCCGGCCTCTTCGGTGTTGAAATGAGCTGCATTGTCGCCACGCTCAAGGGCGCTGGCAATCTGCTCTTTGCCTAAAAAGACTCGTAGATAGGCAACACCGTCGCTCGGCGATACAATCGCCGTATACGTTGCTCGAGGCGATGCAAGAAATCCATAGTTTTTCTGGCCACCCTCTTTCACAGAGGCCGACTTTGAGTCTCCAAGCGCAATCGAGTCTAGCTGCCCGGTAGGGAGCGCAAAAAGACTCGGCAAGTTTGTCCCCGAGTTATCCGGCAATTCAACCGGCTCGCTGCGAATAAAGCATTCTGCAGCCACCCTTGGATCCACCCCGCCTCCACAAGCCGAAATGAGGGGTCCACCGACAAGAAGGAAGCCAAGCGCCAACCGGTACCCATTCCTAACGATCACCAGGGCAAAATATCACCGGAGAGAACGTGGACCACAAGCGCCTGAAAGCACCGTCGTGGGCTCGCACCCGACACCGCCGGTCTAAATCTCACCCTCACCCCCGAAGCGCTCGCTCCCCAACCATTGAACCATCTTCGTCTTCTTGAGTAGCTCAGAGGTTGCTTCATGCGAGCAATCACCCCGTTTGGCGCGACTCGTTACGGTATGGCACAGCAAGTCATGCCACTGTCCGCCATGTGTGGACGAATCGTCGGGACTCGAGACCCCAATCGGGCACTTGATGATGGGTTTTGGACGGAAAAACGTGGGCCGGTTATTGGCACTTCGCTTGCAGCTCTTTGAGTCCCTGTTTCGAGTAGGTTCGGTGCTTTGATTTCGCATTCTACGACATCGTAGCGCCTAAGGAGAAAAAGAAGTGACACTAAGATTCGATCGAAGATTCTTTCTAAAGGGCTCCGGCGGCGCCCTCCTTGGAGGTTCCATCTTCCCCCAGGCCCTGTCTCAGCTCGCATTGGCTCAGGAGCGCGCAAAAAACGACCTGACGCTTGTGGTTTTTTTTACAGCCAATGGGAATTGTCAGGACTTTTTTCCCAATGACCAAGAGCTCGAGAACAAAACTGGGCAGGATGGAACCCCGAAAACCAGCGACAGAAATGTTGCTCGGGACGGAAAGGTAAAACTTTATTCACTTCGTGACGAATATTCCGGCCGGGACGTGAGTGAGGTATTTACGCAGAAAAACTGGGGCTCCCTCTTAGACAAACTGACGATTTTGCGAGGAATTGACGCCACCTACAGGAGTAGTCATGTGAACGGTCTTCCTCTGACGGGATACGCACCAGATGAGGTCAGCGGAACCGCTGGCCCCAAAGTATCTATCGATCAGTGCATTGCGAGGCATATTCAGTCGCCCGTGCTCAGCATCAATTGTGGGCCCCAGCGAACCGCAAATGAGGGTCAAGCGATTTCTTTTGCCCAAACAAGTGCCGGCGTCGTCCCAGTGATCCCCGAGTACGATCCAGATACCGTGCTCAGTAAGCTTTTCAAGAATGTCAGAAGTGATGACAAAGGCCTGGCGTCTTTCGAGGCGCAGAAAAGAAGGAACATGGAGAGTATCGACCATGTGATAAGCCTTGCCTCAAAGAATAGGCACTTCGCAGCAAAGAAGATTGATTTTGAGTCCTATCTAGACCAACTGAACGATTTCAGAAAAACCATTGAACAGCGAAGCGTCCTTCGATGCGAAAAACCATCACTGCTAGGAGAACAAGGCCCCGAAGCACCTGAGGAGGGACTCCGTAGGTACCGTGATTCTCTTCACAATCGGTTTAGCCTAAGTCGAGCGAAAGACCATCTGAAAATTGTGGCCCACGCGATCAAGTGCCGACTGCCGCCTCGGATTTTTATTGTCAATCTGAAGCCGGGGGGGGCGGGCGGATTTCACAAGTACATCAATTACAAATATGGTTCTCACGATTGTGGACATAGATACCTCGTGCCCAAAGGGACAGGCGGTTATGATGCAGCGGGTCGAGATGACTACGTCAAAATCGCAGAGTTCCAGGGGAGGATGATTGCCGATTTCGTAAAGGATCTCGATCAAGTCGAAGACGGGTCGGGTCGGACCTGCTTAGATCGAACCGTCGTCCTCTGGACGAACAACATGGGCACCCACTCCAACCATCAAGGCTCGGGGATGCCCATCGTGATGTGCGGCGGAAAAAATGGTATCCGGAACGGGCATCTCATCGATTTTCGATCTCCGTACCGGTTTGATGATCTCGGATTTCCCGGACGAAGCGGTGTCGCCTACAACCTCTTGCTTAACACCATTCTCCATCTATTCGGGGTGCGGGTCGAAGACTGCGAACAAGAAAAAGGGAAAGTAGGAATCGGTACCTACGAAATCTACAATCGCCACAACGGAAGAGAGTTCCAGCCAAGATATGCTTGGGAGTGGAAGGACCCCGCGTACAGCTACAAACAGTATGCCTGGCACGACAAGCTCAGCCCGCTTCACGAACTCCTAGATGGCTAGCTTATCCGCGTCCGGTTCGATTCTGACAGCGTGGCAGCGGTTGGCGGTGATCACTCGGGTACGTTGAGGGTGCTCGAAGGTCCCGCTTTGTCGCATTTGGGAAAACGCAACGAACCGGGGTCCAGACCACACTGAGGCGACCGCTCGGATACCGGGAACGCGCTCTTTCGTGTACGTACCGCATACTGATACTTGGGGCGCGTGTTTGGAGCGACGCCTAAAAACGGTAGGTCCAAAAGAGGTCAAGCCCACCGACGCCGGCGTCTCCAAAAACCGTGCTGAGCAACCAACGGGGTGAGATGCGGTACTCAAAAATTCCCTCGTTGGCGTTTTCGGTGCTGTCGGCACCAAACACATGACGGTACCCGATATACGCACGCTGACTCAGCTGTTTCCCCAGTTCGGTTCGTGCGCGAAGACCGCCGCCGCCTTCTTTGTCTTTGGAGACATCATCTACTGAAATACGCGCGACGTCGATGCCGAGTTTGGGTGCTAAACGGGAGGCTAGGCTACTCAGCAGGGCTTGGGATACGGCGCTTGCGACGGCCGAGGAGGCTGTTGAATCTCCTCCTGATTGGAGATCCGCGCGACCCGTAAGCAAGATGGCAAGAATTTGCGACCGATCGTAGATCGCTGGGACGCTGCGAAGCGTCAGGGTGGGTTTGGATGCTGGACCACGAACCGATACGTAAATGGTTGTATCGTTGGTCCTGCGTTTGAGCTCAACGTCGAGGATAGGGTCCGGATCTGATGCGGCGTCGAACGTCGCGGTCGCTCGCTCTACGAGAAACTTGTTTTCGAATAGTCGTAAGGTTCCCCGACGAATCCAAACCCGGCCGCCGATGCGAACCCCACGGTCGCCGGCATGGGTCGCCTGAAGTTTTCCTGCGACTTCGACATCGGCGCCCTGACCGCGCACAAACAGTGGATCGAAGGATAACCTGGCGCTTAACGCCGCAAGTGCGGAGGACTTGGTGGGGCGCTGGTTGTGGGTTTCGTCGGGGGAAGAACCTTCGTCATCCACAACAATGGTGACGTCGGGAAGGGCTCCGATGGGGTGCAGTGTGTCGTCCTCGGTGAGCCTTGGCACGCGGAGTTCGCTTTTGTTCGCCTTCACTCGGACGGTCCAGCCGTTGGGGGCGTAAGCTCCTTCAGCATCAACGGTTGTTGTCAGCTTTGCATCAGCAAGGGGCCCGGCAAGCGGAATCTTGTTGGTTTTGAGGTGAAAGGTTCCGGATTTTGCAGAGAGCCCGGCGATCTTCAGGTTCCCGTGGGCGGCGAGGGTCCCGTCGCCGATGTGAGCCGAGAGCGCGCGGAGCGTAAGCTTCGTTTGCGTCAGCTTTGCACTGAGGCGCATCTTTCGAATGGGGGGTGCGGAATCGGCGTCGACGGCCCCATCCATGAGCTCCATTTTGCCCACGACCGAAGGGCGCCCAAGAGAGCCGGACGCCTTCACGTTTAGGCTGAGCGTTCCCCCTAGGTTTTCTATCGCGGTCAGCGCATATTGGAGTCCAGCTAGACGCAGCCCTTCTCCTTGGGCATGCGCCGAAAGGCGCTCTAGGTTTGGGCCTTCGAGACGACCGCCCGCCACAAGGTGACCACCCCCTGGTTGCTCGAACCTAAGCTCGGCTTGTATTTGGTCGGGGCGGTATTGGGTAGACACTTGCCCGTGGCCCAAAGGTACATCTTTGAGTCGAAGCTTGTTGAACGAGAGCTTTGCCTTAAGCTTTGGCTTGTCGAGCTTTCCGCTTGCATGGGCGTGGACTGAGAGCCTTCCGTGAATGGGCGGTGCTTCATCCATCCAAGTCCGAATGTTGTCCATCGGCAACTCCGGAACCTTGAGTTCTGCACGAAATGTGGGCTGGCTGGGGTTTCGTAAGACGAGCCACCAGGGCGCGTTGATATGCGCTTTGGCTTGCACAAGAGTTTCACCCTTTTGCTCCAGGTCCATAGCCACTTTCGTTTCGCTCTTGGCGCCTCGGGTGGTGACGAGGACCTTCAAATCTTTGAGCGCAATACCGTTCACCTCGGCGCGAGAAAGGGTTGTGCTGCTGGCGAACTTGGGCCGAGCCAGTGTTCCGTCCAAGGAAAGCTCGATCCCCAAATGGCCACGCAAAGAGGCGAGCGATGGCACATATTTTTGGAGCTCATCTGCAGGCAAATCTTTGAGACTAAGATGCAGCGAGAGTGGCGTGGCGTCGCCGCGTAGGCTTGTGATGCGTTTTTTGAGGGCTGGGAGACTCCGGCCCAGAAGCATTGCGACGTTGAGGGGTGCCTTGGCTACCGTGAGCGCGGCCTTCATGGATGTGTTGCGAGGTTTGGACGAAAGGGTCACCTCACCCTTGATGGGGCCTGGTGCTCCCGGCGCTTTGACATCGTGAAGGGTTGCCTGAAGTTGCAGGCGCGGATTGTGTAGGGGGCCCACGACCGTCGATGTGAGCGACAACCGTCCGCTCGGTGCCGGCCCCGAAAAGAGTACGTGAAGGGGAGCCAAGTCGAGACCGCGCATAGCCAGGCGAAAATTCGACTCCTTAGGATGAAGTACGCCCTTGCCATCGACGGCCCCATCGAGTGCCAAGAGTCGGGTTCGGGACAGAACGACTGAGGGCTGGTCGAGGTTGATCTGCCAACGTGCGGGCGCCGCGAGTCCCAAGGAAAGCCGCTTCCAGGAAAGGTCGAGCGTAGCCCATCGAATGTCTACGGTGTTTCCTGCCCGCTTCACTGTGGCCTTCATCGACGCGTGGGCGGCATTTCCCGCTGCTTGGAGGGTGATGTGAGCCTTCTTGGTGTCGCCGTCGATGCGAAGCTTCGCCCTTTGGATCGAGGGGACCATTTCCTTGAAACGAAGGTTTTTGACCTCGAGTGATCCGTGCCCCTTCGGATGGGCTACAAGATCTGAAACAAACAGTTTCATCGTGAAGTGCTTGAGAGTGGTGTCCTTTAAGGCAACCCCGCGGCCCTCAACCTCTGCGCCGAGCTGCAACGGGCCCACAAAAGGTCCGCGGGCCTGCATTTTGAGTGCGAAGCTTCCCCGCCCCCGACGCTGAATTTTTGCGAGAAGAGGCGCGATATCGGAGCTTGTCGCCTCTACGGTGGCGTTCCTAAGCGTTTGCGTGGTTCCCTGAGCGTTGCCATGAGACTTGAGGCCCAACATGGCCAGCGAGAAGTGCGATCGCCATGAGGAATCGGTGGTCGATGCGTTAAGGAGGAATTGATCGACCGCTACGTTGGCGATTGTAGAACTCTTTACGTGGAGGGTGCCGCGGCACTGGCTGGTTTCGGACAGCGGGACGCCCGTGCCTTGGGCCGTGCTTGTGACAGTGAGATGGCTTGTGGGCCAAAGTGGCCACAATGCTCTTAGGTTGACTCGACGGGCCCTGAGTTTCGCTTTATAGCTTGGGTATCCTTCGCCAGAGACCTCTGCGGCGACGGTTGCGTCTAGGGTTCCATTTTGGGGAAGACGGGTGTCTAGGCGCGCCTCATAAACTTGGTCTTTTGCGGACAAGGAAAGGTTGAGGTCGGCTGTCTGGCCGTCGGCATCGGCCCTTGCCTGAATCTTGAGCGTTCCTTGTTCTTCGTGAACAAAAT
>CBDCWQ010000013.1:0-85349 GCA_965223435.1 Myxococcota bacterium | reverse complement strand
GCGCGCGGGGGCGTGGTCGTCGTAGGTGTTCGCCTGATCGAGTTCAGCGACCAAAATGTTGTCCCGGTAGACTCGGGTGCGCCACGGCTACACCCTCGGGAATCGGTGTGCCATCGTCGAAAACCAAAGGTGGGCTCCAGTGAAGACGTACGGAAGGAGCATTCAACGTGGCGAAGAGTCGGGACGGGGCCATAGGCGTTTTCAGTTCGGACATCACCGACTCGAACTGGACCAACAGGGGCTCAATGGTTTCATGGCCGGCCCGATCTCGAGCGACAAGTTCAAACGTGTTCACGCCATCGTGAAGCACGACCGGGAACTCGAAGCGCCCCGTTTTTATCTGTAAGGGTTCAAGGTCCCCTTCAGCCCCAGCTCGGAACCAGATTCCCTCTAGGTTGGCGTCTTCAACAAGGCCCGAGATGATAGGATTGGCGTGGTACATCTGCTGCGATTCGCCTCCGTTGATGAGGATGACGGGCGGGTCTGGGTCAAAAATGAGTTCGGCTGTGGCGTGGGTTTTCTGACCCCATCGATCGTACGCAGCGACCTCGAGAACCGCGTGGGTCCGGTCGAGTTGCAGGGTGACCTCGAAAGGTCCCTCGGTCGATCCGATGTGTACGCCGTTGACCGCGACCGCTTGGATTCCGGTTCCGCTTGCGTGGCCTCGTACCTTGTACGTGGGCGTCTGAAGATAGTGAGTCTGGGACTCTCCATCGAGGCTCAGCATCGGGCCTTGCGCGCCCGGGCGCTCTTTTGCCACCAACGCTGACGGGGGTACCGTCGGGGTATGGACCGTGATTTCGCCGGACGTCTTTTTGTTGACGGTCAGCCGGGATTCGGCGTTGTGGCCCGCTTTGTCTGATGCGCGGAATGCGAATACGGTTTGGCCCGCAGGAAGGGCGCTTGCAAGAACATCGTGAACCAGGGTGTGCCGTGTGGGGAGTGTTTCGCCGTTCAGACTTAGGCGCTCCAGATGCGGTTCTCGAACCCGCAGGTGAAATCGAAGGACCGGCTGGCCCTTAGGGCCTTTGGCGTGGGCATCGGCCACCACATCGACGACCGGTGCGGTGACGTCGCGAACGATTTTGCGCTGGGCATGCCGCGCGCGCCCCGAGGCATCGACCAAGGAGAGATCAAAGAGGTTTTCGCCCGGTTCAAGAAAGACGAGGGACGAAAAGCCCCCGGTCGAGGTTTTCACGGTCACGCCGTTGAGGGCGAGGCGGACGGGGTCTTTACCGGATACCTCGCCCCGAATCGATACCGATGGTGCTCGGGTATGAAACTCGGCAGCACTCGGGTACCGAATCACCATGTGGGGTTTCTTTGCCGGTTCGTCGCCGGGTGGCTTTATGCTGCCTGCGAGGCCTGGCTGTGCCAGGAACCGAGCGCGGAGCGCGTCGATGATGTGACCGGGAAGGGGGCGGGTGTCCGAGGGATCCAGATGAAGATGGGGGTGGGTGGCGGACAGATGAGAAACCAACTCGGCAAGGCGAAGCAGTGCGGGGCGTGGGGGTTGTCTGGCCGCCTCCGGCGCTTGAAGGTCAAAACCGAACTGCGTTTCTTCGTAGTCGGCAGCCCGAATGGGCTCATAGGTTCCGGCAACCACAATGCGAATGGATACGCTGGGTGTACGGGGTTCTCCGTAGATATGCCAGCCGCCTTCTTGGTCTTGGGCGATGACGTAGTGGGCGTCGACTGCCTGAAGCGCTTCGATAGGCAGGTTCGATTCGGTCCCTGTGCCCCCCAGCGTGACCCGAAGGTTCTCAGAGGGGGCGAGGTCTAAACCCTCATCATCCAAACCTCTCTTCCCCTGTCGGGACCGTATTTCCGAGGCGTCCAAGGAAAAAGGGCAGTCATCAAGAACGGTCACGGCATCGAAGAACGTCCATTCGTTCGGAAGGCAGTTGGTATCGAAGCCTAACCGAGCTTTGTCAGCGAGCACCCAGTATCCTCTTTCGGGTTCGAGCACTGTCCCCAGAGGCAGACGGCGGTAGCTTTGGCGCGAACGATCCCAAGTGAGAATCTGTTGGATATTTGGATCCGCATACGCTGTGGCTCGGGATACGCCTACAAGGTTCCAGCCCGAAGACACGCGGGGTCCCTCCAACCCCGTGGGCGTGCCCTGCATACTGAGCGCGGCGGCCTTGGGCGCGTGCACCCAGTAGGCACGGCCCGGAGCCACGCCTTTTTCTGGGTCCAGTCGGTTTTTTGCAGCGTGGGTCGAGGTCGCGGTCCATAAACTGAGGCCCCGCATCTCCAGGACGGTGTGAACCGGAGGTTCGGCAGAAAACGGGAAGTGCACAAGCGACCAACCAGATCCTATGGTGTAGTGATAATCCCTGATCGGTTCCGCCGCCAAGGCCGGTTGCATGATCCGGGAGCCAAGGCCTGCCCACAGGACAAAAACCGCCAAACCCTTGGGGCCTATTCGTCGTTTGACCTTTGTTACCAGAATTGCGGTTTGGTTGGTCCTCACCATTTCGTCTATCCTCATCGTGTGCTTCTCTTCTGCACGCTTGGATGCCCTTCGCTATGGCCAACGATGCTGGCGCATGGGCGACTGCGTTGGGGTTTCCTGGCGGGAGCTCCTTCGAGATCCCAAAAAAACAGGTAAAACCGACGCAATAGAGCATGCACAATAGAGGTAGTCAACGATTTCAGTGTTCTGTTTCGTCAGTTTCCGTTGACACTAGGGGCGGGGGCTAGGCTTCAGTGAAACCTCATGCAGTCTTGAGCTCGATGGGGGTTCCTGGAGCCCACCGTGTGGGCGTTGGCGCCCCAACCCGGGCCTTTGACTCCTAGACCTGTGGCGCAAGATGAAGAAAACAGGTCTAGGGCCAGCGACTACCGGGGCAAAATGATTGACAGGCGGCGATTCCAGCTTCAAGTCCTCAGGACGTGAGCAGCGAAGCGCTTTTCTTTCACGAGCCCACCGGCGAGGGCCCTCTTGAAGGTGTTGTGGTCATGCTGTGGCACGGGGCCGGCGGTGATGTCGACCAACCCCATCTTCAGGCGGTGGCTGCCGCGCTCTGCGACTCTGGTGCACTCAGCGTCCGAGCTCGGTTTCGCTACCGGGTTGAGGGTCGGAGAATGCCAGACCGCATGCCGAAGCTCCTTGCCTCCATGCGTGAAGCCATTCATGAGGTTCAGAGTCGCCCCCGGGTGGGCGCGCGGCGCCTTGTCTTGGGAGGAAGATCGATGGGGGGACGCGTGGCATCGATGCTTGCCAGCGAGAACACCTCTGAAGACCCACCTGTCGCTGGATTGGTTTTCTTGAGCTACCCGCTTCATCCCGCGAAGCAAAAAGCGAAACTTCGCGATGGGCATTTGCCCCACATCGCCTGCCCAATGCTCTTTGTTCAGGGGGATCGCGACGCCCTTTGTGATCTCAAGCTTCTGAAGCCGGTGATGACGCGTCTCGGTGACCGCGCGACGCTCAAGGTCTTCGAACGCGCAGACCACAGCTTCAAGAGAGTCGAACCCCGAAAGGTGGCAGACCTCGTGTGTGAATGGACATCGAAAAAGGTTATCGCGAGTCCGGGGCCGGTCTGAGTTTCTGAATTCTGGTGCGCCGCGAAGTGGCACGCCTCTGACCCGGCGTTTGAAATAGGCCAACTCTCTGCGGCGGGGCTTGCACCAAGACGCCGCAAAGTTGAGGCCAGTGTGTTTCGGGTGAAGCCAGGACACGTTCTCGATCGAAAACCGGGCCTGCTCGGTTGGGTACGAGCGCTGGTGATGAGGGGTAAATAATAGTTCCTGTCCCCTCAGAAGATTTCACGCACCTTCAACCAAAAAAACCATCCGAACAGGAGAAGTGCAAACGAGAGGACCAGACGTCCTAGCCAACCAGATCGAAAGTGGACGTCTTTTTTTTGGTCGAGGCTCAGGAGGGTTCCTGCCAGGAGAGGAATGAAAGCAGCTCCGAGCACCGCGTACACTTTCTGAATCTCTTTGAAGCTCACGAAGAGGCCCAGCATGGGCACGACTCCAAGAAGGACCAATACCCGGTGATAGAGTGCACCGGTGGCGCGGGCATTCGAAGCCTTAGGGGCTGGTCTTGAGGTGAGGAGGCGCAACAGCTCGACATAGAGGTACGGAACCGCCTGCCAGACTCCGAGAAGACTGCTGAACATCGCACCCCAGGCGCCGACCAGGAAAGACCAGCGGCCTATGGGGCCAAGAGGTCCCTCGAGCCGTTCGGAAAGGACGATCAGAAGGCGCGCCCCTCGTCCGTCGACTTCAACGGTGCTTCCAATGATGACCATGGCGAGGCCAAAAAGGGCCGTCATGACGTACGCCACGGCCAAATCGATTCGGCACAAATGAAGGGCTTCTGTGCCGGTCCGCCCTTCTTCTGCGATCCAATAACCGTAACAAAGGAGGGTCACTGTGCCTCCTACGCCGCCTAAAAGGGCCACCGTCCAGGCCAAGCCGCCGCTTTTCTCTTGGGGGATGGTTGGTACGACGAGGCCTTTCATCACTTCGCCGGTCTCGGGCCACAGAAGGACTGCGGTGACGGTCACCACCACAAACATCACCCCGATGGAGAGGCCCATGACCCGTTCAAAAAGCCGAAACCCGCCGAGCCAAACGAGCACCACGCCCAGCAGGCTCTGGGCGATACCAAAGACCACTTTGCCTTGGTGGGGCTCCGGGAAAATGGGCATCAACGCATAGAGTGTCACTCCGCAGGCGCTCATGAGGGCCGCGGCCACGCAGAAAGTCCAGAACAAGAGGTACGGGAGGAAGAGCCAGCCGACCCAGCGCCCCAATGCGATTGCCCCCACCAAAAGAGGCTTTCCCGTCTCCAGTTGAAAGCGGGCCAGACCCTCATTCAATGCGTACTTGAGAGCTGCTCCGACCACGACGGCCCAAAGCACCTGAAGCCCCAACTGGCTACCTGCGAGGCTGGCCGTGGCGAGATCGCCGGCCCCTACGCCAGTGGCCGCAACCAAAAGACCGGGGCCAATGACGGCAAGGAGCGAGCCTCCTCGGGCCCGGCCTTGCCTCGCACCGGGCTTCGAACTTGTGCGTTCCTGTTTACTTTTGCCCTTCTCGTTCGAATCCCGCATGGTGGAGGTCGCCCTTGTCTTCGACAACCCCAGAGCGAGTGTCAAGCGAGGGTCGGTCGCCGAATCTGCGAAAAGCTCAAACGTTTGCCTCGATGCCGGCCGCGGCGAAGGCGCCACTTACGATCTGCTTGGCATCGTTTTGGATCTGCCTAAGGTGGGCAGAATCGATAAAGCTCTCCGCGTAAATCTTGTAGATGTCTTCAGTCCCGGAAGGCCGGGCCGCGAACCAACCGTTCTTCGCCATAACCTTCAGTCCACCGACCGCGGCCCCGTTTCCTGGTGCTTCGGTCAGCGTGTGCTGGACCGGTTCGCCGGCGAGCTCTGTGAGCCTGAGGTCATTCGGCGAAAGCGCCTTGAGTACCTTCTTTTGAGCCGGCGACGCCGGTGCGTCGATGCGGGCATAGATGGGCGCTCCGAATTCTTGGGTCAGGGTCTGATAGATTTCCCCAGGATCGCGGTCACATTTTGCAGTGATTTCGGCGGCAAGGAGCGCAAGGATGATGCCATCTTTGTCTGTGCTCCACACGGTGCCATCGTTTCGAAGAAAGGATGCACCCGCACTTTCTTCGCAGCCGAGAACGCAGCGTCCGCTATGAAGCGCATCCACGAACCATTTGAAGCCCACCGGGACCTCGTACAGCTGCCGACCGCAGTTTTCGACAACGCGATCGATCATCGAACTGGTCACCAAGGTCTTGCCTACCGAAGCGCTTGGGCTCCAGTCGGGACGGTTCTTGAGCAGATACCAAGCCGCAACAGAGAGATAGTGATTGGGATTCAGAAGGCCTGAACTCTTGGTCACAATGCCGTGACGATCGCCGTCTGCATCGTTTCCAAATGCGATATCGTAATGCTCCTTGAGGGCTACCAAGCCAGCCATCGCATAGGGCGAAGAGCAATCCATACGAATCTTGCCGTCGTGGTCGACGCACATGAAGGAGAAGGTCGGATCCACAGAATCGTTTACCACCGTGATGTCAAGCTGGTAGCGTTCGGCGATGGGCCCCCAAAAGGAGACTCCTGCGCCGCCAAGCGGATCGACGCCCATTTTGAGCCCGGCCTTCGAGATCGCGCCGAGGTCGACGATGTTTTTGAGGTCGTCGATGTAGGGCGTGACAAAGTCATAGCGTCGTGTGGTTGGTGCCGCGAGGGCTTGCTCGCGGGTCTTGCGCGGTATCTCTTTTGAGCGTTTCAAAAGTTCATTGGCCCGGGTTTCTATTTTCGACGTGACGGAGGCACCCGCGGGACCTCCATGTGGGGGATTGTACTTGAAGCCTCCGTCGCTTGGAGGATTATGAGAAGGTGTCATCACGACGCCATCCGCAAAACCAGCCGTTCTTCCCCGGTTGTGCGCAAGTATGGCGTGGGAGAGCGCTGGCGTGGGCACGTAGCGATCCTTCGCGTCGAGCATGACGTCGACCCCGTTTGCAGCCAAAACACCCAAAGCGGTGAAAAGCGCTGGCTCCGAGAGGGCATGGGTATCCATGACGAGGAACAGCGGACCATCGATGTTGCGCTCTTGACGATGCTCGCAGAGTGCCTGGGTCACGGCCAGGATGTGCGCCTCGTTGAAGCTCTTCTTGAGCGAAGAACCGCGATGCCCCGACGTACCAAACTGCACCCGCTCTTCAGGTGTGTCCGGGTTGGGCGAGCGGTCTTTGTAGGCAGTCAGAAGCTGATCGGGTTCGATCAAGAACGAACGCGGAGCCGGTTTGCCGGCCATAGAGTGCAGGGGCATGGCCCGTTTTGACAGATCATTTAGGGCGTGTCTAGCAGGTGACTGAAAAAGTCGCGAAGCGATGTTTCCGCACCCCGTTCTCGTGCGCGCCCGGGAACGCGCACGAGAGCAGGAGATTTTTCAGCGGTCTGTCTGTCATGAAGAGCCGCAGGAGGTGAGTTCCAGGGTCCAGCTGTCCAGGGTGCCCGTATCATCGGTATAATTGCCTACGTCGAGTTGCCAGACGCCACCCTCAGGTATCTCTTGGAATGGTTCGAAGGTACGCTCGATCAAGAGTGGGCTGTGGGTCGGGTCGTCAAAATGCGGGTAGACCGGAAACTCCTCACGTGCCGAGTCGAACTCCCGGGACTTGAGGAAGACGCTCAACGAATGATCCACCGCTTCCGTCGTCGGGAGTGAAACCTCGAGCTCGGACCAAACCCAAATGACCTTGCGATCACCCTTTGCGTTCTTAAACGGAGGACTATCAATTGTGCTCCTACCGTCCCTCAGTTCTTCGTTTCGCAACTTGACCGTCTCGCGACGACATGCCTTTTTCTTGTCGAGCAGGAAGACTTTTTCTTTTTGCGTGAAGAAGTCATCAATACCCACTCGTTGAATGGAGACTTCCACCAGGCCGTCGGGGAGCTTTACCCTATGCCAACCAATTTTGTATGGAGGCTTGCTGACTACGAACACATTGGTCTCGAATGTTTCCTTATTCTTAAACTGAAATGAAACCTGCTGATTGCTCTGTACACCGATTGCACGCACCATTTCGTGCCCTCGAATGATCGGTCTATCTTCGGTCTCGTCGAACTGAAACTCTGGTTGTAGATAGGGGGACGCTTTCCAGTTGATATGGGTGTTCTTGGGGTCTACGCCCTTAAGATAAATTCGAAATCCCTTCCGCGAGGCTTGTTGGATGGACGTTGTGCCGACAGCCCTGAGGTGACCACGTCCACCGGCCGAAGCGATGTAGATCGGCGTCGAGTCGAAATTGCAGCCGGTGGTGTCAACGTCCATGTAGTACATCGAACCGTTGTCCTCGGCGTTGACCCGTCTCCATTTGGAACCCTTTGCCGTTCCGGAGCACAGCTCTTCGGACCTTGCATTACGCTCGGACGCGGACCAATTGATGTACCAACCCTGTTTTCTTGCGAGCTGGGCATTCAGGCCCTTTTTCGAGACAAACACCCGAAAACCCGTTTCGGTTGCTGCGAAGATAGATGTTTCGCCCAAAGCGCTCTCATGGTCCTTGCCTACCAGGGAAGTGAAGTACACCGGATCCTTGACCTTATCGAACCCACACTTGGTCTTGATATCCAGACGAATCATCGATTTCTTGTGGTCGGTCCACTGACCGGGTTTGCTTCGGCCGGCGCACTGAGCTTTCCCGGGCTTGCCCTTGGGGAGTGCCTCCCAGTTCACATGCCATTTGAGTTTCTCTGCAATCGCAGGGGTAGTCGTGCCGGGCAAGTGAATGCGAAACCCCTTCCGCGTGGGTGCGTGGATTGAAGTGACACCTTCGTCCATCAAGCGCCCCCTCCCGCCTGTCGGTCGGCCCTTTCCCACGAGCGAAGTCAGGTAAATCGGTGTGGTCTCAAACCCACACTTCGAAGTATCGACATGGAGGAAGATACCGCCCTTCTTCGATCTCTTCCAGCCGGACCTTCCGGGTTTGGTTTTGCCGACGCAACGGGAAGCGTCGACCAACGCGGACTCGGCAGAAACCGTGGGATTTTCGCCTTCCTGTGGCCCACAGGCCACGGCCAGAGCCCATGCCATCGAAGAGGCAAACGCAAAACGGAGGCAGCCGTGATGGGTTCGCTTGGCGCGCATATGTGATGTTCGTCGAGAATGTGAGGGTGTCGTGTTTTGGAGCCTTTGGCCCATCGAGGTTTGTCGTGTCATGGGTGCTCGCTAAAGCACGCCGTATGCCAAACATGATCCTTGCGCGATTGAAGCAAACCACAAATATCCGACAGCAGGGGGTGCCGTACCGGCGGACACCCTGATGTGTCAGTCAGACACCCTGGTTGTTCTGTGACTTCGCAGGCTTGCTCCGGGTGGCGCAGTGCCTTGCGGAACGTGGAAGCCTTACCACTTCGGCCCGCGTCCCGTAATGGCAAATGGGCATGGACCAAGGTCACGCGTCCGATAGCGGATGCCGTTGAAGTGAGACCAGGGACTAGGGCTCGCGTGTCATTTGACTCAGCATGGTGATCTCGACTTCGGGGGCAGACTCGATGTGTTGCCTCCGTTTCTCAAGCGCTGAAAAGGAATCTGGTTCAACATTGAAGTGCAGCGTATAGGTTTTCGTGCGCACAACGGCTCGAACCACCTGAGCCTCCCACTTGCTGACCAGTGCGTTGACTCTGGCGCGTGTGACGCTAGAACGAAAACGAACGCGGAGCTGGTTGACGGCTGCTCGGCCGCTGCCATCAGGAAGAATTTTCAATTGGGCCGCCAGCGGGGTGTTTTTTGTGCTTGGGGCTTTTTTCACCAAAAAGCGCGCCCATACGGCCATGCAGTCGCCGAACCGGACCCGTATTGCGCCCCCAGGCACAGAGCCTGGTACGGTGAAGCGCAAACGGGTCGCGCTTTGGCGGTGAAAGCTTGCCATTTTGCCTCCCAGGGATATTTCGAGGCCAGAGCCCTTCGATTCTGAGGTTGGAAAGCCGCGTCCTTTGAGCGTCACTTCCGCCCCCGGTGGGGCGGTCAGGGGCGTGTGGGCATACACGCGAAAGTATCCGGTGCACGCGCCCTCATGAAAAAAGCGGTTGTTTGGCCGTTTGCTCAGTTTCCAGCGAATCCAGTCGGTCCGCTCCATGTCGAGCGGCCAATCGGCGTGGTAGCCTTTACGCGCACTGGGGGCGAGCCGCCTTACGGCGTCGTCTCGTTCTAGCTGTTTGATCAAGTCGATGCCCTCTTGGCAAGCGGGGTGGAGCGGTAGCGCGCCGCAGCTGCCAGGCCGCGGCCGGGTGGGCCGGCCTCTTCTTCGCCTGTAGCGCCCGGTCCTTGAGTCAATGGACTCGACGAGGAGACGTCCCGGCACCTTGGGGCAGGCCATAAGATGGATGCACTGATTGTACGTCGATCGGGCTCGAGCGATGTGTCCTCCGAGAAGGTATGCGCGAGCCTCCAAAATGGCCTCAAAGGTTTGGGACAGTGCTCCTGGATAGTCGGCTGAGTCCGGAAGTACGCGGCGGTCCTCATCCAAGACCCACTCCAAGAAGTTCCACGGCTTAGGCTCTGGCCCGGATGCACGGGCGGCCGCCAACAGGCGGTAGGTGCCCGCCCGATGGGGGGCTTGTTTTTGTACTGCCCGCAGGGACTCCATCGCGCGTCGCCCGTCTTTTTGAGGGCCTAGTGAGTAGGCGGCCGAAAGCAGTTCACCACAACGTGGGTCCTTTTTCGTTTGTACACATCGCTTGAGGACCTCCTTTGCGTGGGCCCACTCGCCCGCGAGCATCGATTGTTTGCCTTCAAAGGCCAGGGCCTGGGCGGAGATGTGGGCGTCTTGCACCCAGCTTTTGGGTCGGTGCATGCGCCCGTGAAAAAATGCGCCCGTGGATGCTGCGATGATCAGGGTATGATCGCCGAGGCCGGCTATGGCCGTGAACTCAGGTTTCAGCCGCGGTTTTGGAGTGTGCGCCTCACCCAAAGAGACGGCGGCCCAAGCTCGGCCATCAAAGTGAAGCAGCGTGCTTTGGCTCCCCACCGCCCAGACGTCATTGGCGGCGTTTCCCCAGATGCGGAGCAGGTTCGCTTCGGTGGGAACATCGACTTCTCGCCAGCGCCCTCCATCCCACCGAATGGCCGAGCCCCGCGCCCCGACCGCCCACGCTTCGTTTGGGCTTGCGGCCCACACGTCGCTCAGGCGAAACGAAGCGTGGTGGAACTTTGTCCAGCGTCGGCCATCAAAATGGGCGAGAACGTTTGTCTTTTTTTCCCCAGGAAGGGCCCTTGTTCGGGGCGTTCCCAAGAGCCAAATATTGTCTTTCGACGTCCCATGGACTTTTCTAAAGGTCACTTCGGCATCGACGCCTATTTCTTCCCAGCGGCCTCTTCCTATGGTTCCGACTTTGCCTTCCTGGATACCGTAGAGCGGTCCTCCGGGCGCTTTCCATAGGTCTCGGCACCCAACATCCGCTCGTTTTGTCCATTGTCCCTTTGTGTATTGGTAAAGCCCTTCGATTTGAGCATCTCGGTGTCGACACGATGCCCAAAAGTCATCGGTGCTTCTTCCCCAAGCGGCAACAAAGCGGCCCGAGGCGCCCCCGCAAGGTGTCTTTTTTCGTGTCCATGCTCGGCCATCAAAAACCTCGACTCGGCCCTGTCGGCCGAGAGCCACTCCGGCATGGGGACCAAACACCAATAGAGCCAGCGCACCTTGTCTGCTCAGCGTATCAACCCGTCGCTTTGCCCCCTGTGCGCCCTCGAGTACCCAAGTTGGATACCAATGAAACGGTCCTTGGGGGCCGAGCTGAAGAGACTGTCCGTTGGGTTGCGAGGGGTTTGTCGGCGCGGTCGTGAACTCTGTTTCTTCGGAGTCTAGGGACTCGGAGCTATCGTGGTGCTGTTGGCATTGGGCCGCGCCGAGGGCCAAAACGACCACAGTGACCGGGTGCCTGACCACAGATCGCCTTTGCTTTTGGTTTTTGGGGCGGCCTAGGAAGCCCACTTGTGGATCATGAACGCAATTCCGGGAGAAACAATGACTCTCCAAGCAGCATCCACATCGGAAGAGAATTCTGGGTCGAATTCTTCCACTGCCTGCAAAAGGCTCTCCTGCCAATGCATGTACATTTTGGGGTGAATGTCGGCGCCGCCCTTGCTGTGGTATCTCGCCATTTCCTCCATCGTGTCGCTGACTTTCTGGGTGCAATAGTAATCCATGAGCTCAACCAACGAGGAGCGCACCATGGGCTTCCGGCGGTTTGGGGGCACGGCGTCGAATTTTTCTTTGATTGCGCCCGACTTGCTCGTAAAAATTGCATAGAAGCGATCAAAAAAAGCGTCTTGTTCTTTGCCCATAATTCGGTCAAAGCTTTTGTCGAAGATCTCAGTGTAGTTGTGCATGTCCTTCGGCGACCCTAGAATACGGTTTGACCGATGCCAAACGCCTCTCCTCTGACGCGTGAGGCGGCCGTCTCGGCAGCGCTGTTTTTCGTAGCTTAGGTCCCCATTTTCGCCCGCTGCCTGCCCCCATAAAGGGCGACATCATCCCACATCTGAACAAGCCTGTGGCCGGCGCCCTCACGTCGCTCACTCTGCAAGAAGTTCGTCAAGCTGGCTTCGCCAATGCCGTATGGACTTCCTATCGACTTTGCCGAACGGCGTTTTGTTGTCGTGCTTGGCGGTTGACCGCGCCGAGGTAGGCTTTGGTTTGCGAACTCGCGGCGCCAAATACCGTAGACACTGTGCCTGGCAGCTCCACAAAGAATTGACCAGCGCTTGGGGCCGACAAGATGCCCTGAGTCGCGAGACCGACTGGCCCCGCGGCTTTGAGGAGTAGCGTCGCAGATCCGGTGGTTGATGCTGCGGTGAGAACAGTGGAGCCAAAGAGTTTAAGTATGGAGGCGCCTAACCTCACACGACCGGTTCGGCGATCGACGCCGGGTTTTAGTAACTTGTTGGCTTCATGAAGGGCCAATGTGGTCTCAAGGGGAACGGTCAGGGGCGAGTTCTTAGGCAAGAATCCTGACAGACGTTTAGCGACACCGGCCGTGCTCTCGAGCAGGTTTTCTCGGGTCGGATCTTCTGCTGTTGTCGCGGCGAGCCGTGCAGCAGAATCAAGGCCCTTTGTGGCACGCGCTAGGCCGTGGATCTTCTTGAAGGCGTCGGTCACCGGTGAGTTCTGTTCCGGCGTTAGGGTGCTCAAGCCCTGAGCCAAATTGAAGAAGGAAGATAGCTCAGAACTGGACCGGGTACGGCCTTTCTCCAGAGGATCGAAAGGAAAGCTTGCAAGCCCGCTGGGATCGAGTTGATTGATCGGGTCGTTTTGGGCATACGCGTATCGATTGAGGCCAACGCCTGGCTCGAGTGGATGAGTGCGATCGGGCGAAATAAAGCGACCGATCGCAGGATCATAGTAGCGGGCGTTGAGATAGATGAGTCCTGTGTCCCGGTCTTCGCGCTCGCCCAAGTATCCCAGGCCAAGATCGCCCTGCTCGCCCGATTCGGACGCATCACCGTACGCCTCATACGTTCGGGTCAACCTGAGCTTACCGTCTATTCCTGTGACCGCACGGACGGACCCCAAGACATCGGTGTGGAGCCAACGGGTCTCTTCCAGCGTCGCTTTGATATTGTGCTTTACTTTCTGGGCGGACTCAACACCCTGCGTACGAAGGGCGTGACCGAACTTGTTCTTCGGAAGCTCAGTTGAGCCGAGACCTTGAGCACCGTGGTTCCAGAGAAGTTTTGGTTGGGGCTGAGAATGCTTGGACCACGGTGGGGTACCCTTCTTGGGTATGGGCACCGGCTTCCGATCTTTGGTGGGCAGTTCTGTTTTTCCCCCATCACCAAACCGAAGCAACGTTTTTGCGACCAAGTGATTGTTCAGGCGAATCTGTACCGTCGCTTCGCCTCCGTTCTTGCCACGGACTTCTAGCCCGTGGTCAAGGTAGTAGACGACTTGCCCATCAGCATCTTCGTAGACTCGGCGCTGGCCTTGATAGTCGTAGACCGCACGAGCACCAGCCACACGCACGGCGCGATTTTCTCCATCGTAGGCAATCGACTCGAGGCCGCGTCGGGTCATGTTGCCCATCGCGTCGTATTGGTAGCTCCGGTCTCCGGCCAGCCAGACAGCATGGGGCTGTACTCGACGGGTTTCCTTGTCCATCTCTACAATATGTGTGCCGTAAACGTAGCAACCGAGCTTGGAGCTAAAGACCATGTTGTCCAGGGCGTCATAGGAAAAGGACTCAGAGCCCTCTTCTCTGTGTGCGACTTTCAAACGTTTCCCACTGTCGTACTCATAGGCCCAACTCTTTTTGTCGATTGCGCTGAACATCGTTGCCACCAAACCGTCCCGGCGGTAGGCGTAGTGCATATCCTGAACAAGCTCGTTTGTAGCGTTCTTGACCGAGATGTGCTCGATGTGTCCTCGGTATGGGTCAACTGTTCTTTGAGTCACGGTCCCGTTCGCGCCCGTGTACCCCAGGACCCGGCCCGGTGCGGAGTACACCACATCTTGGAGAATCCCAGGAATGGCCCGGGTGCGACCGGCTTCGTCATAGGTCAATCCGTGCAGAACCCAAACCTCATCGTAGCTCCGAGACCGAAGGCGACCCAAATCATCATACTCAGAAGCGAAACTGTGCGGGCCAAGAGGTCCCTCAGACAGCTCCCGCGTTCGGTGTATTTCTCGGCCTTCGAGATCGTAGGCCGCAGAGACAACACCTGATAGATCACGCACCGAAGTGAGTCGACCTACGTTGAAGCTCTGAGGGTGATCGGGCGCAGGCGCGTCAAAGCCAAGACGACTCAGGGACTCGAGCTCCCAGTCTTCTTCTGCGTTTTGACGCCGAAGCACACGCTTTTCCGTCATGCGGTCGATGGCATCGTAGTCCCATTCGATGCGCTGCGTAGTGTCGCCGGTTTGGCCCCCTTGTTCTTCGAATTGCTTTCGGCCCTTCGCGTCGTAGCCAAACCATCTTCGGCCTGAGTTCGGGTCTATCTCCTCAACCAATCGTCCCTCTGAATCATATCGATAGTCAAAAACAACCCCTTCGGCCTGCCGGATGCGCGTCACCCTTCCCAGCGCGTCATGCAGCCGTTCATCCTTTCGAACGCCGGGTGCATGCGTGAATACAACCTGATTGCGCACATCTCGGATGATTTCGTTGGCGTGGCCTTCTTCATCGATCTGAAGGTCATACGCCATAGTTCGACCAAGCAAGGAGGGATCGAGGTTTGCGTCGGCGCGAACTGTTCGGAGGCGATGTTCCGTGGTTCGCTCCGGCCGATCAACCTCCGGACCTGGGAGGATCTCCTTTGTTAGACGCCCCAGCGCATCGTAATGGTAGTCACGCCTCTGTGGCGCCTCACCCTTGTAGTACAGTTCTGTTTTCCACGCGGTGAGACCTCGTGCATCGTAACCAAGATCGCCGACAATCAATCGGCCGTGTCCGCCTGCCTTTTGGGCCCGCCAGACACGTTGCTGCCCATCGAAGAATCTCGCGCTCGAAAGCGTGGAACCCAGCGGACCCACAATGCGTTCACTGATATGCTGCGCTTCGGGATCTCCGCAGCGATTCGATGCGTGTTCGTCCATCGTACAGTATGACAAGGATCGCTCGATGCCCGACGGTGAGATCGTCTTGCTCGCGCGGCAGAGCGAGTCATATTCCGTGGTCGTACCCGGCTGGCTGCTTCCGGCTTCGAAGCTCAGAATACTTGAGAAAGATGGTGTCCCGCAGCCTTCGTCCCACCTCATTTGCACAACGTGCCCCACGGCGTTGATTTCCTCGATGGGGTACTGATGGAAAGAGGAATCGTACTTCCATGTTGTTCGCCCACCCAGAGGGTCGATCTCAGCAGTGACGTTTCCGTGGCCATCACCGTGCTCGAATTGGGTCTCCGCCCAAGTATTGCTGCTCCCGCCGGGCAGATCATCAAGACGGAGCACCCGCGTTCGTTTAAGGTTGCCCCATGGGTCATAGTCAGACTCCGACTCAGCCAGTTTCTTCCCAGCGTTCCAAACGGTCCGGTGAACCTCATTCGAAACGCGGTAGATATTCGAGGCAACTTGGTGCTCGTATTCTGACACCGTAAGGCGATCGTCGTGAGGGCCAGGGCCTCCGAGATCAACCGTGCGGGCCTCATTTCCAAATTCATCATAAAGATAAAGAATCTCATGGGTTGTCGACCGCTCATCGTCGAAAAAGAGCGTCTCCACCGACTCGAGCATGGACACCAAGACTTGACCGTCAGAATGCCCGCGATAGTGGTACTTTTGTTGCCAAAAGGGCGTGTTCTTTGCGTCCAGGCGCGTGATCCTACGGAGCTGGTCGTGAAACCCAAACGTCTGTCGATACTCCAGCACCACGTTGGCGCAAGGCTCTCCGTCACACACCGACGTTTCTGTTACATCCCGAAAGCCCAAGAAGGCACGTTCCTTCACGTCGTACAGAGCTCCAGCGTAGGTGTACTCTTTGACGGTTTTCGGAGTCCCCGGCCGGCCATCGATCGTGCTCACCCGGCGGACAGTGTCGAAAACCATACCGGGCGGTAGTCCCGCGCCGGTCGGCGTATGGTGGTTCCAGTTCGAAGACGGGGCATACTCCACGAATGTGCGGCCGCCGTACCCGTTTACAACCTCCTGCACGCGATAGGATGCGGCGCCCTTGGATTCGATGCCAACGAAGCGATTGCCACCCTCCCGCGTAAAAAAGATGTAATCCTGCTTCCCATCGCCAGTAAAGTCGCCAGTGCCGTAGGTCGTGCGCATGATCTCCCAAGGGAGATCCGCCCACTTCCTCTCCTTGCCAAATCCACTTCCAGTGCTCAAGCGAACGCGAAGTTCGCGGGTGCCCGCCCGGTTGTAAACGAGGTCACCCATGCCGTCCCCGTTCATGTCGGTGAAGAGGGTTCGGGGCAAATATCGATAGTTGTTGAAGAAGACCGGGGAAGGCGCGACATGGGAGGGATAGTCACTGTGGAAGCTACCGAGTTTCTTGAATCCGCGGCCCGTCGACAGCGCGATGTGGACGGTGCCATCCGCATAGGCACTCATGACGTCCATGAGCCCGTCTCCGTTCATGTCTGCAATGCCAATGGAAGCATAGAGCAAGGACCCCGGACCGATCTTGCCCCAACTGCTTTGATTCCCACCATTTCCGTTAAAGTCGTGAACGTAGGCTTCCCCATTCTGGTATTCGGGTACGGACAGGAGCTCCATACGCCCATCCCCGGTAAAATCGGCCAGGAGCGCAGTCACCGGGTTGTAACCTGCCGAGATATCCATACTCCCGAGGGCAGCAACCTGCTCGTAAGTTGTGCCCTTAGACATAAAGACCAGCGTGTCGTAGTCGCCACAGTCTTCGCCATTGAAGCGTTTGCCGGGCTGCATCAGCATGTCGGTTCGTCCATCGCCATCGATATCCCCACGCAACCGGTTGCACTCAAACGGGAATCCATCTGAACTTCGGTCGATGGGAAGTGGCACCGGAGTCGTATCCGCGCGGTTATCGCCATCGATGTCGACCACCGGTATGAGGGCGCCTACGCCCTCGGTCCGGTGCCACGAGGTTCCAGCGTCTTCCAGCACGTACGAATCTCCGTTTGCATAATCAGAGTAGTAGATGCTCATTCGACCATTGTTTCGCAGATCAATGGCACCCCATCGACCGGGGATATCAGTATGAATAGAACGGTAGTTTCCGAGCTCAGCGGGCGGAAGTTCCCAAACAAAGCGAACGGGCGGCACGTGAGTCGGACCGGAAATTGCGCCGCTCGTAGGGTCAACTACAGCGTCCGAACCATACTCTTGAACAGTCTCGAGCAAAGATTGGCTATTGAGTGCGATCTCCTGAGCGAGTCCTGTCTCTCCCTCTCCTGCTGCTTCGAGGTATCTTAAACCATAAACATGCAAGAGCTTGCCCTGACGACCAACGCGAATAGACCGCAGACGATGGCCCATCTGAATCCATTGTCCACCGGTCGCTACACGAAGACCCACATCGGCGCGTGCCTCCCAAAAAAACTGAACCACAGTGCCATTGTACGAGATTCGATCTAAGTAAACCTCGTGACTGGGGCCGTCCAGAGAAACGTACGTGTATTCTACACGGTGGGTCACACTGCTGCTTGCATCCCTTTCAACCGAAGAAAGCGCCCACGAATAAACACCCAGGGGGCTCGACAACACCGGCGAATAGACTCGCCGCGTCCCATTTGGATCTTCTACGGTCCAGTGATCCGCAGCCGGCCAGTCCTTTCGGATGCGGCGGTAGCTTTGAACGCGCGTTCCATAGTTTCCGCCCAGGCCTGAGTAGGGAACCAATTCTTGGTCATCGAGGTAGAACCGATCCGAGCTTGAGTAGTTGGGGACGCCACGGCCCAAAGACCTGCGCTCAATGAAAGACGCTCCGAGGAGCTGAACGCTGCGCCCGACCCACCCATTCCTGGAGTCGCCAGACGAGTAGAGAAGGCCGAGCGAGGGCTCCAGGCCTCTAAACGCCGGAACCTTAATCGGAATCTTAGTCTGGAAGCTCCCCGTGGTGGTGCCCGCTTCGGACTCGGGTGTGACAAACTCATCGGGGGGAGCGTCCACCGCTTCTTGGGCGGATGCCGAAGAAACCAGGGCGAGTGTCGAGAACAATCCAACGAGGAGGGCGGCGAAAGGCCGTATTCTGCGGGTATACATGAGCAAGTCCTTTGATCTTGGGTAGGGAGATTTCGCTGCTTTGTGGGACTTCGGTGGTGTGACTGCCCACGAGAATGGCTACGGCTGGAGCCCGTCTGGGCCTACGAAGCCATCGTAGAAAACGGCGTCCCTGCCAGGCGCGTGAAAATACACACTTACGAAATCGCCGTCTTTGAAACGCACATCGTGGGAATGAACCCGTACGTATCGAGAGAGTGGATAGAGCTCATCAGTTCCCGGTGCATCAAAAATATCCGTCGACTTGAGTGGAACCGCGCCACCTTCCCAGTCTGCTTCCTGATACACAAACCGATGGAGGCCAGCCTCTTTAGGTACCTGGCTTTCACGATGGATCTCGACAAATAGAGTGGATTCATCTTCGGGCTCCAAAGTGATGGGATGTGATTTCACCACTCGCCTTATGGCCACATTCTTACCGGTGCCCTTGCCGACAGAAACATTGAACTGAACTTGTTCCGTCGCGATCGCCACACCCGAGGCGAAAGCGACGACTGCAATGTTGCCGCTCCCAATGTCGTCTTTGAGATCATGATTGAATTGATGGCTTCCACCATCGGGCAGGTAGGTGTAGAGGGCTCCAGAAGTGTTGGGCGTCACACGTACGCCGACCGCTGTGCGGGATCCCACGTTGAGGTTGTTGATAACCGTCCCCAGGACTTGGCCCCCAGAAAAAGACACCACGTACGTATCAGCTCCCGCCTCCGCACTCCACCGAAACCAAATCTCTCCCCCTTGGATCGGCAAGGAAATGAGGGATCCCGGCCGCGGGCGGACGACGCTGAGTTTTGAGATCTCTTCGGTTTCGAAATAGCCGTCCTCACCTGCCAGTGGCTCACCTTCGCAAGCGATCGGGCTTAGTTCGGCCCCATGCGAAGGCTCCGACCCTCTCCTGACGGAGCCTTCGCAGGCGCTGATAAGTGAAAAGAGGAGACATAGCCCCATCACGCAAACTCTACTCCTGAGTCTTTGCCGATTTTCCTTCGGCGTTTGCAGTTGTGGTGCACACGTCTTCATTCACAGACGAGGTAGCAACTTCTAGGCCATGGGTGATACAGACCTACAAACTTGGGCCGATTCAGGCGCCCTCAATCTGTAAACGCCCGGAATGACGAGTTGGTTCTCCGATCAGAGCCAACATGGCGAAGCGGTGAGCTTCCTCTGTTTGTCCGAAATATCGGACTCCAAAGGTTCCCTGTTGTCAGAACAATCTGACGAGCTGCGTCTACCCGGCACCTCCACGAGCTTGATCCGAACGAGCCCGAGTCCGGACTGCGGGCATTCGTCGAAACTGAGTTTCGAGCATTTCATTCGTGCGGTTTCTTCTCCGAGGGATTTGTTCGGCTCGTATGGGGCGACTGCACAGACGATTCCTTCTTGCCGTTCTCGTGCAAATCCAGAGGTGCATGCCCCTCCTGTGCGAGCAGACGAACGTATGACATCGCGGCGCGTCTGGTGGATAGAGTTCTGCCTAAGGTTCCACGCTGCCTTACGGGGCCTGGGCCGAAGTGACCGGCTCACACGTAAACGGGTTCGGAAGATGCAGATGAGCTGTCGTTTAGCCCCAGAGCATGGGTTAGGCTGAGGCTTTTCTTAAGGATTTCAGCGCCTTGGATTGAGCTTTTTTTGGCGTTTGGCTTCGCGCTCCATGGCGCGCTTGAATTCTCTTCGCTCGCGGGCTTGCTGTTCTTTTACGGCTTTGGGCAGTCCCGTTATTTTGCCCCCGCCGGTGGTGGGTTTTGCTGCTTCGGGTGTTGGTTTGAACGCTCGTCGTCTTTTTCGCCTGTCCCGGGTCTTGGGGACCACCACCGGTCGATCCGCCGCGCGCTGAATGGATGCGCGATCGCGTTTGGCCGCCTCGCGGGCCGTTTGGATTTCATCGGCGATGGTCATTGCCAGACCATGTTTTGGGTCATCTTGAGGAACGGCTCGAAGCATCAGGAGCACAGCGTCAAAGTCTTCGTGGCGGTAGGTGACATCACCGGTTCGGGCCATCGTTTGCTCAAGAGCTTTGTTGGCACGCTCGAAAACTTCGCTTGAGTCTTTTTGGCAGGCTACGAAACAGACTTGGCCAACCACAAAGAGCACGCTCGCGGTGAAACGCGTCATGGCGGCCCATGCTACCACTTGGAATTCCTCGAAGGAATTTGTCCGTGGAAGCAATCGCTTGTGGCACAAGGTCGGAAGGACTGACCAAGACACATAGAGACGTCGTACATGGAAGCATGGGGACGTCTTTGTCTTGCACCGTCCCGCTCGGGTTTTTGGCCGGAACGTTTATCGGTCGAATGTCGTATTCGGAGGTGGCGGATAGCTCAGGCATAGGAGGAAACGGTCCTGGGCCCCGGGTACCGAATGGTGCAGCGCACGGACCGTGAACACATGGTTTGTTGCGCAACCTGTGACGTCCGAATGTCGTGAAAACGCGGGCCTAAGCAGGAAATGTCGGAGTATAGATGTTGGTCTACGACTTGCACTTCTTTTGACCACACCTTTTGAAACCCGTTTTCGACGGAAGGAGAGCAAACATGAAAAACACAAGTGTTTTCGGCGTAGTCCTTTTAGCCACCATGAGTCTATTGGCTTGCGGGGGTTCGAGTTCCGAATCCCAAACCGATGCTCAGGCGCTGCGCGCACGAAGAGTGACGTCTTTTTATCAAATGAGTGCCATCTCGCAGATTGCCGCCCTCGATGAAGACCTTCAACGGAACATAAATTTTTCCGCGATGCCCGACAACAGTGCTCTGGACTGCACCCACGTCAATGGGGCTATTCGCTGCGTTTCGGACTATGCCTGGGTTTGTCCAGATGGATGGACGCCCTGTAGCCAGGCCGGTTCAAAGACGTGTTGTGAGCGAAGCGCAGATGTTGTCCCACCAACCGAAGTTTCACAAGAGCTATCGCAGGGTCTATAGATCGAGCGCATCGCTGCTGTCGGTTTGATTTTGGTTCGGTTTTGACCAACTGTGACCTACATCATGAAAACATCCATTTTGTGGTCTGCGTTTGTTCTGGTGAGCGTCGCCGTTGGAACTGGAGTGGACGGGCCATGCGTTGACGCCTAGATTCTGAAAGTAGTAAGGGCCCAGGATGGGCTTTTATCACCTTCGCAGGACGATATCCGTTGTTCGACTTTTTCTGTCGGCGGGGCTCCTTTGGATGGCTGCTTGTGCTCCGGGCGCAGAAAACGCCTTTGTTGGGGGGCCTCCACCGGCGCTCACTAAAGAGGCGACTTCCTCTGCCCCGCAGCTATTGGTGCTTGCGGGGACGGTTGGCCAGTTGGCAACCGTCGATGGGGTGGGGGCTGAGGCTCGGTTTTCGAGGCTATTTGGGGTGACGAGCAGCGCCGATGGCGACATGTTTATGATTGAAGATCTTGCGGTCCGCAAAGTAACCCAGAGCGGTGTCGTCACGACCGTTGCGGAGCTGCCGGTTTATGGCTTTGATCCGCCAGACTTTCCTGATCCGCGCGGTGTTGCGGTCGATAGCGATCAGTCCGTTTTCGTGGCGAACAACAATGTGTACACCGTCGACAAAATCGATTCCGATGGAACGATAACAAGGGTTCTTGGAACGCTGTTTCGTACGGACGGCCCGGACCGCCTCAATCACCCTGAAGGGCTTGCGGTCGATGCCGACGATAATCTTTACATCGCCGATACCTGGAATGATCGAGTCCTGAAGCTAGAGCCCAACGGTACGATGACTGTGCTGCCCGAGCCCCCCGGTGGTTTTCTACACCCCCGGGCGGTTGCCGTGAATGCCGACGGCGACATTTTGGTCGCTGATACCGAGAGTTTCACCATTCGGAAGATTGCCCCCAATGGTGTGGTTTCTACCGTCGCGGGTGCGGCTGGAGAATCTGGTCACCGCGACGGTGTGGGCGCTTTCGCGCGGTTTACCGAACCTGCGGCATTGGCCGTGGCCCCGACGGGCCACATCTACGTGGTTGATGGAACAACGGTCCGAGAAATTACGCCGTCGGGTGAGGTTCGTACGATCGTAGGGGTGCAGGGTGAGTCTGAATTGAAACTTGGCCCGCTTCCCGCCGGTCTTCATAGACCATCGGGGGTCGCGGTGCTGCCCACCGGGGAGCTGGTGATCACCGAACGGTCCAAGAACGTGGTTCTGATTGTTTCGATGGAGGGGAGCGACTGCAGTGTCGCAGTCCGATGCGAGGGCGACCGGGTGGTGACCAGTGAAGCCGAGCTCCTTTCGCTTCAAGATTGCGGCTCCATTGATGGCTCTTTGACCGTCGAAAATACGGTAGCGACTGACCTGGGTGCGCTCGAGTGCCTTGGCTCGGTGACGGGCTCCTTGTCGATCAACGGTAACGCAAAGCTCGAAGACCTTCGAGCCTTGGAGAATTTGGTTTCCGTGGGTGATGGACTGCGCGTGACCGGCAATGACCTTCTGTCTCCCTGTGAAATTGAGGCGTTGGCGACCCGTTTGGGAGTTGGGTGTGATTGTGTGGACAATGGTTCTGAGCCGTTTCCATCCTGTGGCAATCCCCCCGGTCACGTCCTGGCTGACTTTCCGGCATGCACACCTGCTGAGCTCGAAAGCACGCTTTCAGATGCGTGCTCGCTCGCGGAACGATCAATCCCTCTTAGGGCGGGAACCTTCGATGGCGACGTGCCCGCTCCTCGTATTGAGGTCGGTCAGGTCTATGGTGTTCGACTGCAGGCCGTCGATGGACAGAACGAAGGCGTGGTCACCTTTGTGGCCCCCAGGACCGACGAATATCTCGTATACCTCGGAACGCCCAACGTCCCCTTTCTCAAAGACTCGACGGCCCCCACGTGCTCCAGGTATCTTTCCGAACGACGGGTCGAGGAGATTACGGGAGGCGTGTGTGGGAATCTTCGTGGTGCCTACCTGTTTCCGATAACCATCCAAAATAGTGAGGTGCGAATCCGCCTCGGGCGAATAAGTCCCCAGCGGTGGGTTCGATTGCTGGTGATGCGCCGCAAGCAGTTTGAGTAGCCAGCTAAACTGTTTAATCCCGGAGCGCGCCCTCATTGCTCGGAGCAGCTTTGTGTGGTGTGGGCAAAAGTTGATAGCTAAAGTACTTTTCTTGTTTATGATACCGTTTGGCGCCCACCTCGATGTGAGGATACACGAAGTAGTTGAGTGGGCCGGTGCGGTGCCCCTCCCCAAGATTCAGGTCGCGCCCTACGCTCAGTTTGATCCGGTCGGCGGGTTGGGCCGCGAAAAATGTGTTTCGCTTTTTGGGGTGCTTTTTGGCTTCGGACGCATCAATAGGCAACCATCCTGTGCCAGGCAGGTAGAATTCGACCCAGCAATGGTAGCCGCTGACCGTACCCTTTGGCTCGTGGAGCGAGACCGGCAAACCGATTTCGAAACGTGAAGGAATGCCGCGAGCGCGGGCGAGCGAAGTAAACAAAGCGTGAAAATCGGTGCAGTTGCCGTATTTTTCGCTGCAGGCCCAAAAAGTATCGCCGTTGCCCCATCCCGTGCCGACCTTTTTGTACTCCATGTGATCGACAACGTAGTCGTAGGTCGCACGTGCAATTTTGAGGAGTGATGTCTCATCCGGGGCGATCTTTTGTACCAGCGATCGAACCAGCGGACCCGAAACGGGTACTCTTTTGTTGGGTGCAACATATTTTGCATATTGCTCTTTCTCTTCTGAAGTATACGGACGAGGGGCCCCCGAGCCCCGGAGCTTGCCCAAAAATGCGCGCCGGCGAATCCGGTAGTCTACTCTCACGCTGATGGTTTGACCGTCTGACAGGTTTTGATGGCCGTGCCAAAAGCGATTGCCGTATCGGTGCTCCGTGCCTTCTCGACCGGGGATGGAGGCTGTGACTTTGTAGGACAGAACCTTTTGTCGCTGGTCGTTGGGTGCGAGGGGGACAAAAACATCGATGGGACCTTGGCCTTTCGGGATGGGTCCAATTTTGGTCATGTAACTCAAGAGTATGGTTTGGACGGCGGGTTCGGCTTGCATTTTTGGAGATTGGGGGAGGCCGATGGCGGTGATGACCATCCCCAGAATTAAGGAGTTACCCATGTCGCTTTGTATACGGCGTTGGCGCCAACTTGTCACAACAAAGACGCACACCCATTGTTCTCGAGCGCGCGAGTTTACCCAATTTCGACCCGGAAATGCGCAGGTTGATCTCATTTAACGGGCGTCATTTTGCTGCGCACCGAGTGCTTTTTTGAGGGCAGGGCGTGGCATGGTTTTTGGATCGTTGGTTTTCAATGAAACGAAACACCCCTTCTGGTTCCGTGAACGCTTTTGGTGTTGGAGTCCGGTTTGTCGCTTGTCTCGCCACGGTGTGTGGCCTAAGTGGATGTGAGTCTTACGTTGGAGAAACAAAAAGCTCCGATCCTGTACCGCCGGAGCCAAGGGTGCGGGCTTCTACAGACGAACTCTGCGAGCTTCGCGCTGAAGAAGGGAGGGCCCCCGGGTGGCCCTATGACCTCTCGCTTTTTCGCAACCAGATCCTCCCTATTCTCACAACCACCTGTATATCCTGCCACGCGGCCCCTCGCGGTTTCGGAGGTTACAACATTTGGACAGAATCGGAGCCGGGTACTTGTGACTACGCCAAAACCTTCAATGCACTCATCGACCACGCAGATCCTCAGAACCCAGAGGACAGCGCGGTCTACGCCGCGATTTCTGGTGGCAACCCGGCTCACCCCTTCGTCTTTCCGAACGGCTCTAGTGAGCTTGATGTTTTCCTCAACTTCTTGGAGCCCGAGGTGCCCCAGGGGAGCGAGCCTACCGAAGACAACGAGGTGCCTCCGCCGGTCGAGCTTCCAGATGGTTTTTTGGCCTTTCAGACACAGGTTCAACCCATCCTTGATGCCGTAGGCTGCACCGCCGGGAACTGCCATGGTTCCGCGGGAGGCATTGCGGGGTTCAAACTTCATGCTTCCCCGACCATTGATTCGGAGGAAATGAAAGAAAACTTTGATTCGGTTGTACGAATCTCAGATAGCGTAGACCCAACCGGCTCGAGGCTTTTTAGACAAGCAACCAACGTTCATGGAGGCGGAAGAAGCACCGCAGTATCTGATCTTCAGGCCCAAGTGTTGGTGTCCTGGATGGAGGCAGAAAACCAGATTGACGACCCGCCTCAGCCAGCAGATCCGGCTTGCCCGTCTGTGGACCTGTTTAATCAAAGTGTGTTCGAAGAAGAGGTTTTGCCGATTTTGTTTGGCAAAAGAGACCTGAACAACCTTGAGGACCAACGGGTGACAACTGGATGTTCGCGAGGACCCTGCCATGGACAAGACCGAGGTGGTGGGGCTTTTGTTCTCAAAGAAACGGTCAGTGCGCTCGAAAATCTACAGCGTTTTGCGTGTTTTGTGGATATCGAAAATCCACCAAGTTCTCAGATACTGAGCTGTCCATTGGATGCGCCAGCTTGTCGGATCAAGCACCCTGGCGGTCCGGTCTTCTCGAGTGCCCAAGACCAAAACTATCGCCGAATCTTGTCGTACCTGTACGCGACCAAAGATGCGCCAGGACCGGCCGATTTTGCGTTTTTTGCCCGCCGTGTGAATCCCATTTTTGCCGATGCTTCTTTTGGAATTCAGAATCGTCGATGCACCGATTGTCATGGTGTGGGTTCAGCGGGTCAACGCCCACCCAATGGTGGGAACTTTCCCATTCTGTCGAATGCGACCGGACCAGCACAGATCGCTTCCAATTTTGCTGCTGCGCTCAACTTTGTGGACGTTGTGGATCCAGAGTCCAGCGCCCTATTTTTGTACCCGACAAATGAGGTCGCCAATTTGGCGAATCGGAACGCGACCGGACTGCCACATCCGGGCGGTGCGCTCTTTGCTGCAGACTCGTCGGAGGCCAGGCAGATCCTCACGTGGGCCGGAGGGCTGAGGCCTGATGCCCAAGGGCGCCAGACCTACTGGCTGGTGGCGGGGGACTATGTGGGTGTGAATCTGGCGGATCAAACAGTCATCGACGAGCCGAATGTTCGGCCCAAGATTTTTGATCCGAGCGGAACCTTTACGTTTAACGACGGGATTTGGGACTTTTTGGAGGGTGACGAAGGTGACGGGTTTGTTGACCTGGGGGCGGTGTTTTTTCGGGCCGAACCTACGGAGCGGATCGTCTATGCTACGGCTTACGTCTTGAATATGACCGCAAACCCGATTCAGGCCGAAATCAATCTTCGGTCAGAAAACGCAGTCAAACTGTACGTTGATGCAGCCCCTTTGCTTCAGTCGGAGGACGCGTCCAATGGGGTGTCCGCTCTTGCGCGTTTGCCTCCGTACTCAGCGGACGGCAAAAGCACTCGACTTTTTATCAAACTGGCCCAGCGCTTAGGCGATCCGAATTTGGGCTTTTCTTTGACCCTCATTGATGAGTTCGGCAGCCGACTGACAGACCAGTCGGAGGAACTCATCATCAAGCTTGCCCCCCAAGGAGACATCTCACCATGAAACATCAGCCGAATATGTTGGGTTTATGTATTCTTCTCGCAGGTCTTGGTTTTGGGCTGAATTGCCGAAAGGCCGAAGGCCCTCCCTCGGCTCAGGTACCGGGCTCAGAGTCGCCTCGAGCGGTGGCTTCTACGCCAACCCCTACGCCAACCCCTGCACCCACCACTGTGCCGGACCCGACGCCCGCGCCTACGCCACCGGTCACAACCGACCAGCCAGGAGGGGGGCCTGCATCTTCGGGCTCTTCCACGTGGTCCAGAGCGTCCCTCAAGCCCTTGTATGAGTTGACTCCAAGGGCTGAGTACGCCCGCTTTAGGCGCGTCGATGGTGATGTCATGTCCGACAGCGACTTCACCGCACAACGGGTACGAACCTCGGCGGCTCAGAAGATGGACCAGGTTGCGCTGCTCGTGAAAGGCCAGAACATCATTGCGAAGCCCGAAGATCGGCAGCGCGCGATTCAGATTCCGTTTCGTGGCAATCCGACCGATGTCAAGTGGATAGCCGTAGACGGTCAAAAAAAGATCTTTGTACCGCTCGGCGGAGACTTGATGACGCCGGGAAATGAGGTCGCGGTGGTTGCCAACAACCGAACGGAAACGCGAATTGCTGTTGGGCTTAGGCCACAGCGTCTTGCCGTTCATCCATCCGGCTTGATTTTTGTTTGTAACCAGTTTTCCAATTTTGTCTCCGTCATCGACGCGGCTTCTAGTCAGCTCCTGCGTCGAGATGGCGAACCCGTTGAGATCAAAACAGAGGTTTATTGCAGCGACCTCGTTCTCGTGCCACAAGACCCTCGTTCGGGCAACGACGACCGGGCGTTTTTGTATGTGGCCAATCGATGGCGACACAGTGTGCTCAAGTACCGTGTGGAGGTTCTCAGGGACCCGATTACGGATCGCCCCATCGATGTTCGTCAGGGTTCGGGTGCGGGGGCGGACCATACCCCCGTGACGGAAATCTTGGGCGTGGGGGTGACGCCCCACCGGATGGCACTCTCCGAGCAAAAAGATGCGCTTTTTGTTGCGAATGTGCGCGGTGGTGTGGTGTCGCGTATTGAGCTCAGGTCAGACACGGTTTCGGCAACCCAGTTTATCAATGCGCCGGCGTCCGATGTGGTGAATGTAGAGGACCTCTTGTTTTTTCCCACGACCACCGTGGACCGCGGCTTGCTCGCGGCCGAAGATCAGCACCCGAGTCAAGTACTGGCCGCTCCCGTTCGTGTTTCGGGCCTTGATGGCGCGCTCCATGAAGCCCACCCCGGGGCGATTTTTGATGGTACCCACAGCTACAACTTTGAAGACGTCCGAAATGGTCTCCTCCAAACAGATGCCTTCTTCCGGGCGGGGAGGCAAGCAGTCTACTACACAGATGACGTGTCCTCGGAGCCCAATTTTGTGAACCAACAGAAAATCGTGGCGGGTGGAATGCCCACCTCCATTGTAAGAAACGACGCGGGTAGTCAGCTCTTCGTCACGTTGGGGGGCACCCACAATGTCCAACAGTTTCTTATCGATCGCAGCCGTCGTCCGTTTGTTCTCCGGCCCGGGCGTTTGTTCCGCACCGGGTTCAGACCCTATGGTCTCGCCTTGGATGAAGAAGCCAATCGAATCTACGTCTCGAATTGGGGATCGGAGACCCTCCAGATCTTTGACTTGAACAACGAGATTCCGATTGCCACGATCGACTTGGGCTATGCAGAGCCAGCGTATCCAGCGACCAACATCGAGCGGGGTGAGTTTTTCTGGTACGACACGCGTTGGTCAAACAACGGGAGAAAAAGCTGCGCGACGTGCCACTTCGATGAGCTTCTCACCGACGGATTGGGTTTTTCGAATGGCGTGACAACTCCCACTGCCTACCATCAGGTGAAGCCCAACTACAACCTCATGACGACCGATGCATACTTTTGGAACGGCTCCTTTTCGACGGGAGACTACACGTCGCTTGCCTTTGCGTCGCAGACGCGCACCAATTGCGAATTGATCTTGTTCGGGCTGATCGATGGTCCGGGGTCCGATCCAAATACGCGCATTGGCGACCGGAACAACTTCGTCACCGACGAAGAAGATACCGAATGTAGGCCGATTACCATCGGTCTAAGCCAACTGGCCAACGAAGGTACAGTGAATCAAATATTGGCTGCCCGAAAGTCTGAGGCAAAAGCGGTCATTGAACGTGTGACGGGCTTTGCGGCGGAGGAAGTCTCGAAGTTTTTGGACTTTTATTCGGTTTCTGAGCTTCGACTGCCGCCGAACCCCAGCCGACAGCTTTACGAGCTAGGCCTCTTGGGCGAGGAAGCCCGTTCTGAAATCGAACGAGGCCAAGCGCTGTTCAGGTCTTCCGGCTGTGCGGGCTGCCACGATCCGGGCAACGCGAGGAGCCCTTTCAGTGATGGTCTTAACCATGGAAGTGGGGCCGACTGGACCGAGCGTTTTGTGCGTACCTATTTTTCGGACCCAAGAATCATCGATTCCATAGGCACATTCTCGGAGACCCTCTTGAGCGCGAGTCGGCCGGCTACGCCCGATGGCGAAGTCAACGTTTACGTGGACCCATTGGATTTCTTTACTCCCTTGTGTTTTGATGCCACCGACTGCCTAAGCTTTGAAGATCCCCTCGCGGTCAGAGGGAATGAGGCAGAGGAGACCCGTCGATTGAATCTTCTCATTGATGTCAATTTGGCCAATGAGGACCGCGGATTTATCCCGGGAAATGTGCGGGGCGCGATACAAGTGAACACCCCGTCTCTTCGAGGCGTGTGGAGCCAGGGCAATCTCCTTCACCACGGATTGGCTCGAACCATCAAAGAGGCTGTTCTTGGCCCGGGACACCCACACCTTGGGCCAACAGAGACGGGGTGGGCAGTAGACGCCCGTGGACGTTTTGATGTGCACGGAAAGACCAGCGCTCTTGGTGATTCAGAGATACGGGCGCTTGTTCGGTACGTGGAAAGCATCGAGTGACTCCACCCATGGTGACTCCTATTCCCAAATTTCATCGCGAGGCGGTGAATTGTGAGCTGCTTCATTTGCAAATCGCTCTGGCATCGTGTTTGCAAAATGCTCCCGTGTCCGGCGCTTGGAGGCCAGACGGGGGAGGAGGCATGCAAACACCACACATAGGCGGTCAAGCGGGTTGATGAAGTCTCGTGCTGCCATCACCATGGCGTCCATTCCGGTGCCCCGCCAGCCAGAAGCCTTGAAGGTTCATCTTCTGACACCCAAAGAGCGGTCACGAAGCATTCCGCTCAAAGAGGGGATGCGGCTTCGTCTCGGGCGGGGTGATTGCGAGATATGCATTCCCAGCGATCACACCTTGTCGCGGGTTCACGGCGAGATTGAGCTTCGAAATGGACTCCGGTTTCGCGACTTGAGGAGTCTGAACGGCAGTCTGGTCAATGGCGTTTTGAGGTCGGGCTGGGTTTCGCTCAAGCTGGGCGATCGCATCGAGGTGGGTCAGAGTTGGTTGATCGTTGTGCGGGACTCGCCTCCGGAGGTCCGGAGGGGCCGTCGATGCCCATCTTCTCGAATTGAGGAGCGTCGTGAGAGGGGCCCTGGAGGCGAGACACTTGATCCAGACACGGCGAGGGTTGCGCAATCGGACATCAGTTTGTTGCTCGTTGGGGAAACCGGAGTCGGCAAGAGTCGAATGGCCGCGCTCATTCACCAAAACTCATCGCGCAAAAATGAGCCTTTTGTAGAAGTCAACTGCTCCGCTTTACCGGCAAATCTTATCGAATCGGAGCTGTTTGGGTACAACAAGGGTGCATTTACCGACGCCAGATCTGACCGTGCTGGTCTCCTGGAAACCGCTCAAGCGGGAACGGTGTTCTTGGATGAAATCGGAGATCTGCCGCTGTCGCTACAGTCCAAGCTTTTGCACGTGCTTGAGGCGAAGACTTTTATGCGCGTGGGGGGGCGAGAAGCTCTCCCCGTTCGCACCCGCTTCATTGCAGCCACCAATCAAGACATCCGCGAAAAGGCCAAGTCGCAGGCGTTTCGAATGGATCTCTACTACCGACTTGCGGGCTATGTCATAGAGCTCAGGCCTTTGCGTGAGCGCCGGCACGAGATCCCGGCGATCGCAAATCGGCTGATGCGATCGATTGCATCAGAACTTGAACGCACATTCCATCCACTCTCGGGTGATGTTTTGGAGATGCTGCTCGAACACGATTGGCCGGGGAACGTTCGAGAACTCAAAAATGTCCTTCGTCGTTCGCTTCTTTTGGCCGACGCGCCGCTTTCGTGCCTCAATCTAAGAATGGATGGGCCGGGTCCTTTAGAGGGCCCCACCAAGCGTTATGTGGCTTATTCGCGGACCGATGACCTTCGTAGCCATGTGGCTGCAGCCGAGAAGCGCCGAATTTTGGATGCCCTTCGAGAACACAATCATATTCAGACGAAGGCGGCCGAAGCCCTGGGCATTTCTCGACGAACGCTAGCTTCCAAGATGGCCGAGTTCGGAATCAGCGGGCGAGGTCGGGGTCGGGTTGCCAAAACCAAGACTGGTTCGCCCGCTGCTACGAAGTAGGTGTATAGACAAGGAAGCCCCATTGTCTCGTGTTCACCCTTGATAGGCCGACCGCCTAAATTCTGCCGGTGACATCCGAGTGTGTCGCTTAAAAGCGCGGGTGAAGGCACTGTGCTCTGAGTAGCCAAGAAGGTGACCTATTTGGCCAACGCTGAGCCTTGGCTCTTGAAGATGGTCTTTGGCTAGGCCCATGCGGATCTCGGTCAAAATCTCCCGGTAAGATGTCCCTTCTTCTTGGAGTCTTCTTTGCAGTGAACGCTCTGAGATTGACATCGATCTTGCGATGCGCAGCCGTGATGCTTGCCCTCGTTGAAGTTCCTCACCGATGGCCAGGCGGACACGCTCAGTGAAACTTTGTGTGCTCAAGGAGCGGACGACTGGTTTTTCTGAAGGGTGTTGAGATGGGCATTGAGTGGACTCCCGCTTCCAAGGCGTGGATATTTCCAAGTCGGTCGACGTGACGGCTTCGTTCTCGGACGCGGGAGTCTCGATGTTTTTTTGTTCGAGATTGTTTTCGCTCGTTTCTTTTCGTGAATACATAACCTTGTTGTGAAACGAGCAGTGCAAGCCATGCGCCAATTGATTTTCGTTGGGGTCGGGTGTCGATCTTAGTGGTATGCACGGCTTGGTGAGGCGCTGTCGTACTTGGAAGCCGACAGGTTGTTGTCCGAGCCGGCGGACAGTTTCACATGATATTCGAATACAGCCGTAAAACCGATCGTGAGACCAATTTTGGACTCACGCGAAGCCGACAAGGAGTCTTTACTCGAGGGGACCCATCAGGGAATTGGGATCCCCTCCTACACCCAGTTCCAGGCGAACCACTGGGGATACATATTCGGGAAGATTGTCATAAGCAGCGTGGGGTCCCCCTTGGCGCTGTTCGCGTGGCCAGCTGATGATGTATAGACTGTGGCGTTCAAAGCCTGGTCCATGACCGAACTGGGCACCTCGGGCTCTTGGGATGGGCTCAGAATTCATGACGACGGGCGGCCCGAGGCTGTCGCCTTGGTCGTCGAGCTCGAAGCGCAAGACATTGCCGTCTTGCTGCGCGTCACCGATTTCGGTGCCCGTGATCACGTAAAGGCGGCCAAGTTCGTCAAGAACGAGGCTCCATGGTTTCCCAGGGGTTGTGGTGGTTGCGACCGGCTGGACGGCGCCGACCACGCTGCCGTTCACGGCGACCCGGTGGATGCTTTTGCTTTCTGGCTCTGTGAAGAAAAGCATCTTCCGGTTGATATCGTAAACGATGCCGTACGGCGCTTGGAGCGGCTCCCCTTCCACGAGAACGTCGAGTTTGTTTTCGGGCGCTGGTCCAATACGATTGAGAGAGGGGTGGTCGGTGTTTTGTCCGCTGTGGCCGGGAAACCAAATGTTGCCCGCGCGATCGGTGAAGGTCCCTTGTGGCGCTTTCCACTGCACGATATTGGTCCATCGACCGCCCTCCGATGGGACCGCGCGAACACCGACTTGCTCCATGTTTCGAGGCTTTCCGTCAGGTGTGGTGGGGTGCAAGAACGGCATGCTGATAAGAAAACTTCCGTCGGCGCGAAAACGAAGGCCGGTCGTGTTGTGCGCAGTATCCTTGAGATAGCGCAAACAAACATCGTCCCCGCCCCAACAGTTGTCGTCGCAGGAGTCCTTCACACACTGGAATTGAATATTTTGTGCCGAAAGCCGAAGCACGGCAACGTGTTTGCGTGCGACCATGTGGCCGAGCCCATCGAAAGCAAGATCGCGAGACGTATCGAATTGGTCCGTGACAAAAAGCGGTGGGAAGGGGCCTTGAACTTGCGCCGGTCCAGTGGCATCACGCGTACCCGTATCCATGGTACTGGCGTCTATTCCCGCGTCTTCACCGCCACCTTGCGTCGCATCACGCGCAGCATCCGAGCCTCCATCAGGGCCATCCGCAGCCTGCGTGTCGTGGCTCCCGCTTTTTGTTCCGCCGCCCGTAGACGCAGGGTTCACATTGCCCATGCAGGCGCTGATGGAGAGCCAGGCCAAACCGAGGGCGAATACACAGTTCTTTGAGGTTCTCAGGCCCGTTATGTTAGCAGCTCTGTTTTGGCAAGGCCAAGCAAGAGTGTTGCCCGCTTCTCGTGTATCGATGTCAGGCGCTTCTGGCGACAATGTGGGTGTGGGTGGCTGATTGGTGGTGGGTGAGGAGACTATTTCGCGGTGATCTTGACATCGTCAAGCTGTGAGTGCTCGACGGCGTCGTTGACGCGGGTTGTGAACCGAATGCGGAAGTTCGAAGAGCCGAGATAAGGCGACAGGTTGAACGATTCTTCGTGCCAAGCATTGTCGTCGTTTTGGCCGCCACCCCACCACTCACGGACAGTTTTCCATCCGCTTCCGTCGTTCACCTTGAGCTTGAGCCAATCGGGAGCACCAAGCTCTTTGTCAAGGAAGCGAGAGAACGTCAAAGTGGCCTCCGTGTAGCCCGTAAGGTCAAGTTGAGAATCCATCGTGATGTTGCAGTAGGGCGAACACGTGTCGGCATTGGCAACCGAACCGGCGGAGCCGCCCGAAGGGTAGCTCGCGGTCTCCTGCATGGACTCGGTGTTCCAAGAGCCGTATCCTGCTTTGGTCCAGTTGCCTAGACCGTTCGAAAAGTCGTCGAAGAAAAGGACGGTTGGTGCGCAGTCGGCGCTGCACCAGTTCTCGCTCTCGCTGAAATCGCACACCCCATCGCCACAGTTGTCGAGGGCAGTCATGCGAAGAGGCGTCGTTGCACAATTGACTTGCTCCGAACCCACCACGCAGATTTCAGTCGTGGGGACACCGAGTTGCTCGTTGTTGTTGGACCCGAAGGCGAAGACGTTTCCGTCTTCGAGCTCGACTTGCGTTTGGGTGTCAGTGGCGACAACATTCGTCGCCGGGCCCCACAAAGACACCCAGGTGGGTACCAGGCGGTCTTGAGTATCGCCTACGCCCAGTTGGCCTCGGTTGTTCCCGCCCCAGCACCACAAGTTGCCGCCAGCAACAATGGCGCAGGTATGGTTCTCGCCGACGTCGATAGCTGTCGCTCCAGCCGGTAGGCCCCAAACCCGGACCGGCGTCGTCACGTTACCCAAAGAATCGCTTCCCGCCTGGTCGTCACCAATCTCTCCTTCGTCGTTTTTGCCCCAACACCACACCGAACCGTTTTCGTTGAGGGCACATGCGTGGTGGTCGCCGAGCGCGATGGACTTCGTGCCGCTGGGCAGGATGACCTGGACCGGGGTCTGTGATGAATTATAGGTCCCATTGCCGAGGTTTCCATAGCCGTTCACACCCCAGCACCACACCGAGCCGTCGGTCTTGATCGCGCAGCTGAAGGAGGTCCCCACATCCACGAGAATGGCGTTTTGGAGACCGACCACCTGGGTGGGGTTAGGGCTGCAATCAAAATCCCCCCATGCGTATGAGCAAACTTGGCTCGAAGGCGCACCGAGCTGATCCTTGTCATTGACGCCCCAGCACCATACCGTGCCATCGGTTTTGACCGCACAGTTGTGGCCCGATGATGACCTGACTTGGGCCACGTCCGAACCCAAAGACGTGATTTGCACGGGTGTGCTCCGGGTCGAGAAGGTTCCATCTCCAACGCGGCCGTAGACATTGGAGCCCCAGCACCACAGGGTGCCATCAGCTTTCCGGGCGCAGGTGTGTTTGAGCCCGGCGGTCAGCTCGACCACACCGGTGCCCAACGTAGTGACTTCAATCGGTGACGCGGAGGTTTGCGCGGTCCCGTTTCCGAGCTGATGGCTGGTCCCTTTACCCCAGCACCAGGTTGTGCCATCTACGCGGACCGTGCAGCGGTGGTCATAACCATTGGAAAGGGCCGTTCGGAGGGGCAAGTACGTGTTGATGACGTCCATAGAACCTTCGGCGCCGCAGTCGGTGTAATTGCCATCGGCGTCTTGGCCGGTGCATGCGAAGTCGCAGTGACCCTCGTCCACAAAATTGCAGTTCCCACCGGTGCAAATTCGGCCGGAGGGGCCATTGCCATTCACCGAGCAGCTATGCATCACAGGGTCGGCGTCAAACATGTTGCCCCAAAAGGCGCCCTCGTGGTGGGTGTAGATGTTCTCCTCGGTCTGGGTCGTGGGGATGTTGACGCCGCGGATGGAGATTTGGACCTTTTTGCGATGGGGGTTCGTGCGGGCGGCTAGGCAGGCGGAGACCCGGCGCTGACCTTGGGGATCGAGGTCGAAGTCCGGGTTGGTCTTCCAGCTCGGCGCCAGGCCAATCCCGCCGTAATATTGTTTGGTCTCGGTTCCGCTCGGATAGAGCTGATAGGTGACCTCGACGCAGCCGGGGTCGTTGGCGCAGGTGCCACCCTGCGGTTCGGGTAGAGCACATGATACCGCATAGGAGTTGAGGTTGTCCGCGTAGGCCCGAAACTCTTCGTTCAGTTCGAGGAGCGTCGCGTCGATGCAGGCGTCCACCGCAGCGACCACCGACGAGTTGTTTTGGTTGGTGCCCAATCCGTCTCGACCGCCGACGTAGAGCTCGTTCCCGTCGCAGTCGGTGATGATTCGGCAGTTCGGGTCGGTGGCGCAGTCGATTTGCGCCATGCACTCGGTATCACCCGCCGCGCACGAAGCAGGGAGGGCACACTGGATGGTCGCGACGTAAATCGTAAGCTCGGTCATTGCCGCGGCAGGGTCCACCCCGGTGGAGCACGAGGCGCTGGAAAGCGAGGTGTTCACCAGGTTGGAGATGTCGAGGCTGGACACTGAGAGGGTGCTGAACTCCATGCCATTGCCCCAGCTGCCATTGCCCCAGCTGCCGTTGCCCCAGCTGCCGTTGCCCCAAGTCCCGTTGCCCCAGCTGCCGTTGCCCCAGCTGCCATTGCCCCAGCTGCCGTTGCCCCAGCTGCCGTTGCCCCAAGTTCCGTTGCCCCAAGTTCCGTTGCCCCAGCTGCCGTTGCCCCAAGTCCCGTTGCCCCAGCTGCCGTTGCCCCAAGTCCCATTGCCCCAGCTGCCGTTGCCCCAGCTGCCGTTGCCCCAGCTGCCGTTGCCCCAGCTGCCGTTGCCCCAACTGCCGTTGTTGCCGACGACACTCGAAACTTGTGTCGGCGCTTCTGGCTCGGGATTCCGTTCGGTACAACTGACGGCTCCGAAAAGGGTGGTGCTGGCAAGAATCAGGGACTTGAGTTTCATTGTGTCCATTAGATTGCAATTAGTGTGCCTCTTGTCGTGAATGGCTAAGGGTTAGAAAACCCATGGGTGGGATTCGGCACCTTGTTTTTTGGAACTGCCAAGAATTGGGCACGTGCCGCCGATTTTTCGTCGGCTACGATGTAGGGTGCGGCCTTCACGAGAGGGCTTGTTGGGAGAATGGGGGGAGGGTTTCCGTCTCCGAGAGGACCGAACGACTCCCGGAAATGTCAAACTCAGAGTGTCTCCCCGGCGGAGCCGGAGGTCTCCAACTGGTTACTAGGATTCAGGGACCAGGGCTCTGGGTCCGGGAGCAAGATATCTAGCGGGTGAGAACTCGCGCTGCCTGAAGGTGCCCTTAGCGATGCTGGGACAGCACAAAGAGGCGAGCGGTGTGAGGGTCGATGGTGACCAGATCGTCAGTGCCGTCGCCCGTGACATCGCCGCACGCCATGGGGCCTGAAACCGCGCCCCCGGGCAATGCTATATTTTCAGCAGGATACAACAATCCACCGCGGCCATCGCCGTAGTGGACCGCGACTGCGCCCAAATCTTTGGGGGCCAGGGCCACGTCGAAGGTTGCGTCATTGTTTAAAAAGCCTACACAAAGGTCGTGGGGCTCAAAGGGCAGCTGGTACCTGGCACATCCTCCTAAATCGGGGGAATTCACGGCCACCAGGCTCGGGGCCGCATTTGTGTAGTAGACACCCAAACAACCCTTGCTTTGGCCATCTGACACCATTCCTACAACCGGACAGGTATCAAACGCGCCAGCTGAACACGGTGACCGTGAATACCAGACGAGATCTGGGTGAAGGTCTACAATCGAATCGACATCGGCCACCACGGCGCCGTCGATCTGTGCGTTGACCAAGGGCTGCGAACGGTCCCAACGCCAGTAGAAGTCACCTTGCTTCCTGACGAAACCAAAGCCAACCTGGGTCGCCACGAAAAAGTCCGTGCCGGCGCGGCCGCTCAGCGTCCCAGCGGCCACCCCCTCTGGAATGGCCACGGTGTCCCCTGTTCCGATGCGAACGCTGTCTGGAACACAACGGCCACAGCCATCAAGTGCTGTATCCCTGGGGTTGTCGGTACATGCCAGACAGGTATGGATGGCGACGTCGTTCGGGTCGATTTCCTTGCAAGGCTGCTTGCTTCCGGGGCCTTGGCAAGCATAAGTCCTCGTTTCTTGGCAGCCCTCCCGATTTTTAAGAATTTCGTCGGAGGGGTCGACTGCCAAGAAATCCAGCATCGTGTCTCGGGCCTCGCAAGATTTGTTCTCGCATTTTTCGCCGGGTGGACAGCCGCATTTCTCTGGTGTATCGCTGCAGAAGTCATCGAGGATCGACAAGCATCGGGGCGAAGAAGAGCACGGTCTTTGATTCTGAGGGGCTTTGCTCCGCCCCTGCGCAGCCACAGCCAAACCCGAGCGTCGACCGGCCCGGGTATCGAATTCGAATGCCGCCAGGGCCACGGCGTTTTTGCCCGTCATGGGGTACCGGTTATCGAAGCTCAAGCCTGCACCCATACGCTTGAGCACCACGACTTCTGAGGTTTCACACGGGCACCGGCGCTGTGGGCCCAGCGGCCGAAAACACGGGCATGGCTCTCCCTCGGGACACACGCGGTTCTGGCAGTCGGCGCGGCGACTGTTGACCACCGCAATCTCGGGTACTTCAGCGCCAGACTCGACAAGGAGGTCGACCACGGCGAGGGCTGCGGGCAGAATGCCAAGCCCTTCGGGGGGCAAGATAACTGGCGCAAGCGCGGGGGTGGTCCCAACCTCTTTCACAACCGCGAGCGCGCTTTGTCCAAAGGGCGCCTTGGCTTGGCGTCCGGTCACGCATGTCTCTTCCGTTCCGCGGCATCCGAGAACAACGGCGTCTGCGGTCCGTCCACCCACGATTGTGCCAATAGCCAGGTCCTGGGGGCGCCCGATATCCGGAATCGAAAAAGGCTCTGACACCGTGAACCGACTGGGCGGCGGAATCGTGATCGAAAAGCGTAAAGTGTGCTGCTGGTTTGTAGAAAGACTTTCCAGCGCGGGCGATGAGGCGGTGACTTCGCCCCCGCCCACCTCTTCGGGCAATCGCACACCGACTCGCACCAGTCCGTTGGTGTCTGATAATACCGTGAGGGAATCGGATAGGGATCCGTTTGGACCCAAGAACTGAAGCCCCGGGAGGCTGCTTGCGAAGTTCAGCGCCACACCTGGAATCGAATAGACCGCCCGCGCGCCAACGGGTGCATTGGCCACGACCCGAACCTGAAACGGAGACGACAAGGCTTCGCCCGGTCGTCCAAGGACAAGATTCCCCCGCACCGGCTCGAGCCGCGCGGTCTCGGGAAAAACCAACTGAAGGGCTACAGGCATGTTCTGCGCCGATGTGCCGACATCGAACCCTGCCCTACAGCCCTCGACGATGGCGACATCGTCACTCTCGTCCGCGTACGCCACGACGTAGACCAGTTGAGGCCCCTCCGGGATACCTGGAGCATCTGCGGTCTGTTCAAAGGGGTACTTGAACGCAACTTGTTTCACCGCCGTCGCATTAGGCGCAGATCCATCGGCCGCCAATCCCAGGAACCCATCACAACCGGTTCCCCCTGCGCCACCCAGCGAATTGGGCGCGTAAAAGCCTATCGTGACTCGTTTGATCGTTTGCTGTGTCTCGGTGCTCGGAAACTGGAGCACCAAAGAGGGTTCTGACTTGCAGGAAGCCACAAATCCGGACACGAGCGCGCAGAAGACCCGTATGCCCACCAGACTCTTGCTTGGTCTCAAAGCCTGCTTGACCAAAATCAACCGAGAACCGCCCCTTTTCACCTGGGGCGAGAGAACGCCACGACCTCAGCGACACCGTCCAGTTCAAAATCTCGACGATCGTTTGCCCAGTGCACCTTCGATGGGTCAACGACCCCACGCGGGGGCCTGGGGGGGCTCAAGCTACGAAATGCCGAGGGCAGGCGCCCTGAGTGGGGCAATTTGGGGTCGACAGCAGAGATCAGGCAGTAGGGGTTTGCCCTCCATCATGTCGATGATTCGGGGCGCCGAGGCTGCTGGAGAGTGGGTGTCCGCGGAGCGCCTCTTCGCAACCGGACGCTAGCTGCCACCGCCGAAGAGGTTTTTCAGTTGGTCTACGGCGACCTTCGTGTCCGCGTTGACCATCTCGTTGTAGTCTTCTTTGGGGATGATCTTGATGCCTGCTTGCTCTTCTTGCTGCTTGAGAACCCGCGCGATCATGCGGTGCTCGTTTCCGGTGGGGAAGGTCTGCCAGGCCTGTTTTGTATCTTGCCACGCACCCGTGAGATCCCCACTTAAGATCTTGGCCGAAGCCAAACCGCACAAGACGCCATAGATGCCCACCACATCGTTGCTTCCGTCTGCCTTTTTGTGTTCGGTGCCGAGGGCCAGATAGGCGTCGAGGGCATATTTGACCTGCTCCTCGTCTTCGGCCTTTGAAAGCACTGCATAAGCGGCTTCCATGTCGACGTCTCCGGCGGAGCGTATCGCAGGGAGGGTCACGCTGACATCCCGTGGCTCGAGCAGGTTCTTGGCGATGAGATCGAGGCTTTTCTTGATGGTTTTTGGAGCGCCCTGCCGCACCTTTTGATCGGCACTTGATTTGGCCATTTGACTGATGGACGTCATTGCTTGTTTGGCCTCCTCTCGGGTCTTAAATTTTTGGCCACCGCTTATCGCCATGATCTCCTCGTGCTTGACGCGCCGCTTGAGGATGACTTGCCCGTTTTTGTTTTTGACCTTGATGTCAATGGGCATGGTCGAAGTGAGGGCCGGTGCGTAGCTCCCCCCAAGCCCGAAGCTTCCGGGCTCATGGTGAATCGACCCCGATGTGATGCTTACCACGACGTCTGCGTCACCGTCGGAGCGGGTGACACCGCGCGCTTCCAAGCCTTGCACGGATCCGACGTTACCCAGGGATTCGTCGGCTTGAAGCTGATATTTTTTGCCCTGAGGATCGGTCAATGCAGGTTGGGCCGTATAGTTGTAGCGAATTGCGCTATATTTGACGGTTCCCTCGGCATAACCGTTCCAGGTGGTTGATGCGCAGCCCGTTAAAGCCATGAGCGCCAGCAAGAAGTTTGTCCACATGAGTCTAGGCACCGTCTGTTTACCTCCGGTTTATGAATGGGTCTTTTTTGAAGACGGCCAGAACGTCGTCTTCATGAGCGGCCGGTATGTTCGCATCACTTTGGCGGCGAAGCAACGTGCGCCGCTGAGCCACCTTCGGGGCGCATGATCTCTGACACCGGAGTCTGTGGTCTTACCTTGCGTGCGATTTCGTTCACAAAGACCAGTACATCCTTAGAAATGGGGAAGCGGGCTTCACCGACGAGCTCTTGAAGCGGTGTGGAGACGTCGACGCCTTTTTGCCGTTGAGCTTCAACAAGGATGGCTCTGGCGAGCAGCGTTTCGCTTCGGCGAAACCTGTCTCCAAATGGGCCAAATGGTGACTGAGCGCGGAGAAGTTCATGGCCTGGGCTGCACGAGGCCTTCTTGGATATCGCTGAAGAGGAGCGACGCCAGGCAGGTCTTAGGCATGTTCGTTATGAGCAGGCCGATGCTCAGGTCCATCCTTTGAAGGCGGCCTACTATGACGTGGCTTTTTCGCGTTTCGGCGCGATGTGCTTTCTACTCCGCGTCCTTGAAGTCCAGCACCAAGCGATAGTCATGGTTCGATAAAGAAGTGCCACCGTCGACAAAAAGAAAGTAGCGCCCGGGCTGCAAGGTCTCGACCATTTGTGTGAACGGGATGAGATGGCTGTTGTTTGCGCAGGCCGTTTCTGAGCTCCGCGCGCAGTTGTCTTTGCGTAGATACAGTACCGTGACTTCTTCGTTTGCGAATAGGCTTGCGTGTAGACGAGTAGGGCGCTCAATGATGAATCCATAGACATCTTCGCTTGACGAGGGCCCGAATATCGCATCGGGGCACAGCTGTGAATCGTCTCGGCCTTCGAAGGCCAAGCGCCCACCGAAGGTCTGCGAGACCGGATCGACGTTGACAACGTCGAAGCGGTTTTCGCAAGCGAGAACGGGTGATTCGCTGAATTCAAGGTGAAGCGAGAACGGAAGCGGGTCTTCGGAGGTCCTGAACGCGTCGACAATCAAGTAGTAAACGCCTGGAGGAAAGGAGCCAACGAGCTCCCTTCCAAAGCGATCACACATGATTTCTTTGTCTTCGTTGTCACATACCTCGTTACGAATATAAAGAACCGCGTCTTGGCCTTCAACCGCGGCATGGATTTCTTTGGGTTCGTCGAGAACGATTCGATAGACCCTTTCCGAACCATGGCCCCCGCAAGATCCTGTGAGCTGACTCTCCTCACCGCGAAGGTCTCCAGTGATCGTCTGGGAATGGGGCTCCACATCCGTTGTTGGGACACCCACGCATGCTTCCTTGGTCGGCGCAAAGTCCAGACTCAGTTTGTATGGCTCCGCTTCGGAATTGGGGTGATGAGCGTTGATGAGCAGGTGATAGGTCCCAGGCTCGAGGGCTGTCTCCAATACGAGGGGGTTGCCGAAGCCCGGTTCAGCCAGTGCGACCCGGTCCTCCAGTTGGCATCCTTCTTTTGCGGATTCGGAGGACGTCAGCTTTGCCCGTTGCCTCGGCCCGGACCCGAGTCAGTTCCTCAAGAGTAAAGGTATACACGTCGGTGGGCTCGGCCACACCCGCTTCCACGCCGTGCATCCAGAACGGCGTGCTCAAGACACCGGTGTGTTGTTGTGGAGTGGGATCGATCTCAACCGCGTCAATGCCGCGACAGGCTTGGGAATCACGCGCAAACTGAATATCAACCGTGTAGGTGGTTGGCAGCTCTCGATCCCAAAAACCGAGATGGCGGGTACCGTCCACAAACAAGAAGTAGGTACCGGGCTCCAGTCTTTGAGAGATTTCTGCCGGCGAACGCAAAATGGAAGGAGCTGTCTGGCACGCGATTTCTTCGCCTTCGCAAGTGTTCGACCGAATGTACAGAAGGGGTGTCATGTTGCTTGCCCATACACGCGCATAGAGGTCTGTGGGCTCATCGACGGTGAACGCGAAGACCTGTTCGGGCCCGTTTCCTCCGCCGCATGTTCCGCTGACGAAACCGTCTGTTGAGGTCATCCGGCCGGCAAAATGCTGGCTGACATCGTCTATCGCGATGGGCGTCACAACTTCACATACCGCTTCCGGTTGCCCCAGTTTCCTACGGGTCAAGACTCGAACGCGCACCTTGTCGTTTTCGGGGTTTGCATCGGCGTACTCCACCGCTAAGGAGAAGGGGCGAACGCTTGCTCGGTTTGCCGTGAGGCCTTCGAAGCCGATACCGACCGATGTCGGTCGCCCGCGGGGAGACTCAAGGTCCAAGGACAGAACATCGTCTCCGCCAGGAGGTTTGGGCCCGAAGCCAAAAAGATTTGCGGTCATGGGATATCCGCGAACCCCTTCGATCAAGATAACCATCTCGTCTTGGGTGCGGTTTTGGATGTCTTCAGGAAACTTGGCAACCGACGTGACTTGACCGTCGGGGGCGATTTGTTTTTCGAAACGAAGTGTGTGGTCTTGCCGGGTCGTGAACCCAATCGACTCGATGCGGTGGATGGGGTCGATGAGAACATATCCACTCGGCGTTGCAGGTATTCCTGATTGGTACACGACGCCCAGATCTCGAAGCGGCGTTCGTTTTCGCACCGCTTTCCAGCGGAGTCTAAAATCTTCGGATTTTGCGCCGTTTCCCCGGACGTAGACTCGGAAACCTTTTGGCGTGGGGAAATAGATCGCATTGCTCCCGGTCACCTGACTGTGGTTTTGGCCTTCGAGTGACGTAAAATAGTGCGGCGTTTCTTCGAAGCTGCAGTGAGAGGTGTCGACATCGACGTAAAAACTGCCTTTGACACGGTACTCTCTCCAGTTGTTTGCATGTCCGATGCATACCGACTCCGACTTCTCGTGGACACGATCGCTGACCGCATTCCAGTTGAGGTGCCATATCTCTTTCGCTCGCTTGGCCGTCACGATGCTGTTGGGGATGTTGATGGAAAAGCCCGCAGCGGAAGGGTTGATAATGGCCGAATGCCCGACGGCTTTCCAGTGTCCCGTTGCCCCGCCCAGTGCGGTGAAAAAGGATGGTGTGCTGATCCGGTTGAACAGGCACTTTTGGGTGTTGACGCGGAGCGTCAGGCCCCCCTTGCCGTCATCTTTCCACTCGGTCTGACCGGGCATGGTCTGGCCCGCACATTGGGCAAACTCGAAGGGCCTGGCTGGATGCGCTTCCCACTGGAGTTTCCATCCCAAAGCGCGTTTCCCTTCCTGGTCTTCGGTATTGTTGGCTTCTTGGGCCGTGATCTTGGTATCCAGGTAGACGGTGAAGCTTTCAGCGGTCGCGTTGTAGATGGACGCCGAGCCTTTTGGTGACCAATGCCCGGTTTGACCACCGAGCGATGCTGAATAGATGGGCGCTTTGTCATAACCACAAGCGGATGTGTCGACGATGGTGACCAGTCCGAGGCCAGGTCTGCCCGGCCGGTAGTCACGCCACTTGGTTTGTCCGGCCAAAGTGGCTCCGGCGCAGCGGTGCCGGACAGAGGCCCCCACGGGTTCGACCGAAAAAACTGGTTGATCGATATGGTTTTGGGGCGCCTCTTTAGCGCAAGCCGCAAGGGCTAACAGCCAGGTGATGAGAGTTCGGTGATTCAATCCTGTGATGGGTAGATACGGGGCCATGTCTGTTTCTCCTAGGTTGATGTCGTACTGGCCCGTTTGTGTCGCAGGAAGTATGCCACATCGTACGTCTTAGAAGCAGCGGAGAAGGCATTGTATGGAAGCTGGCTCTGTCCCTCTTTTGCGACAGGTTGTTCCCGATGAGGGACACAGTTGCCAAACGACGTTGACACCTGTGTGGTGCCCATAGTCTGGTTGCGGCCGCCTGAAGCTTCGTTGGGGCAATCCCGTGGGCGTTGGGCAAGGGGGGGAGATGCGGAGGGTTTCAGCGCGCTGGCCTGATTGGGAACGGGTTCGACCGGGTGCTTCGGTGCTCGGTTTTTGTCTGCTGGCGCCATGGTGGGCGTGTGGCGGAGGCGAGCCCGATCATTTTGCTTCCGACGGTCGGTACCAGGCGCCCCGGCCGGTTGAGCAAGGCCTTGCAGGGAATATCCCAGCGGTTCCTCAAATGGGCACCGTGGGGGCAGACGAGCACGGCAGCGGGTCTTTGGACGGCGTTGCCGAGGAAGGTCCGGCGCCGGTTCTTTTGGTCACGACGCCCCTTGGCGAGGTGACGCGCACCTCGAGCGCATCGGTTCTCTTGCGTGGCAGCGTTTATGGCGGGCACGCCGTCAAGTTGACCATCAACGGGGTGGCGGCCAGGGTGCTTCACCAGACTTTTTCCGAAAAGGCTGCGCTTCGGGTCGGGGACAATCACTTTTCTTTGGTTGCGCGCGACAGCGAGGGTCGGGTGAGCGCGGTGAAGAGGACCCTGGTACGGGAGCCGGCTTTGGGCGCGGCCCACAACGCGGCAGCGTCTGAGCGGGCTGTGGCCTCCCGCTTCGTTCACGGTTCGATGCCCGTTCTGAGGGTTCATACGCCTCCCCATGCGTGGCGGTATACGCAAGAGGCATGGCTTGAAGTGTCCGGTCACGCCTGGGACGAGGATTTTGCGTCCGTGCAGGTGAATGGGCTGGTTGTGGGAAGGGCTCATGGGGCCTTTTCCGCGTCGGTCCACCTCGAACCCGACATCAATGTGCTTTCGGTCGTGGCGCAGGATGTGCTTGGCCACGAGACGGTTGTTTCGCGGTCGGTGGTTTTGGACCAAAAGGCGCCTCTATTGTTTTTGGACCGCCCCCCCCTTGAAGAGGTGTACAGCGGTGAATATCTCATCAGCGGTCTGGTAGGAGACCAACACCTCGAAGGGGTGGCGCTTGTTCGCCACCCAAAGGGCGTTTCAGAAATTCTCTCGGTTGCCGACGGGGCATTTTGGGCAAGGGTTCGTTTGGAGGAAGGCCTCAATCGGTTTTCGGTGGTGGCAAGCGATAAGGCCGGCAATCGAACCGAGCGCCTGCAGGAGGTCTTCTTTGCGGCAGAGCCGTTTGTAGCGGTCCATTCTCCTTTGCCCCCGCGAGGGCTCGTGGCGTGGGTGGACACCCATGGTGTCCATCTTCGGTGGACCCCGCCGCGGCTTCTCAGCACCGGTCAGGCCCTGCCTCCAGGTGTTTCGCTTCGGTACCGGGTTGTTCGCATCTCGACGGAGGGGACCGAGGGCGCCCCCCTCGGTGGGTTCGAGACGGACGAACCGGCCTACGACGGTCCGCCGACTCCCAAGGCATCGCCGTCGTCTGCGCCGCTGCGTTTTTCCGTGACTGCGTTCTTGTTGGGCGAACAGGGGCAACGGCTGGAGTCAGAACCGTCCAAGGTTGTCGCCTTGACCCCGTCTCAAACGGTTTCTTTGCCTCCGGCAGGATTTTTTGAGACGCCAGGCGCAGTCACCCCCCCAGAAGAAATCGCACAACGGCCCGCGGTTGTGCTGACATCGGTACCGGGGGGCGTCGACACCCACCTGGTGTACATCCGTCGCAAAGACCACAAGACGGCTGGGGACGAGCTTCGCTACGTACAGAGCGAAAGATTGGGCAAGGACGGTTCTTGGAGCAAAACGAGACCACTGATTACGCTTTTACCGACGCGTCAGGTCGCACAGGTTGCGGTGGCGGCGCACAAAGAGCACGTGGTCGCCGCCTGGATCGAGAGGGAGCTCGGGTCTACCGAATCGCCCGGCAGGTCCTGGGTACGGGCTGTGGTCAGCGAGGATGGTGGCAAAAGCTTTCATCCGTCGCCCACGACCGTCCGGGCAAACAACGACTGGAAGAGGGGCATTGACGTAGGCATCGATTCGCTCGGGCACGTTCATCTCGTCTGGGGTGAAAGCCATCGAGTTTACTACGTCAAAGATCTACAGGGCCCGCCTGAAAACGTATTTGACGAAACCAAACGGCGGGTGAATGACGAAGTGGTTCACTACAGCCGGGCATACGGGGAGCAAAAGTGTAAGGGCCTCCCTTGTGTTTGTGCACCGCCCATCGATGAGCGGTATTCGCTGGCCCTTGAGCCGGACTCCAGCCACGAAAATCGGCCCTTTGGTGTGTACCTTCTGAGGACAGAGCGGGCCTATGTCGAGAACCCCTCCCTGGAAGTGGACGACGAAAAAATCAGTATCGTGGCGCACCAGACACGGCTTTTCGATCACCTTCCGGTGCCCAATCCAGACTGGACGGCGGCCAAAGGGCCCTACGTCAGGCCGCGTGGGCGTCCGGACGTTCCTGATGGTTGTTTGATGCCTGGGTCCATCGCCCACCAACGCGGGTTCAGGCGTTCCTGGAAAAAGGATGGGTATGCATGCGCTCCGTCTCCTCCGGACAACGAAGAAGCGCTCTACGCGCGCGAATTGCGCGAATCCGGCTATGCCCAGGGGTTTCAGAAGGCCGAGGATTTTTATTCGTATGACCACACGCGGGCGCACAGCCGAGCTTGGTATTCCTACTTGTACGAAGGCACTTGGGACGAACGAGACCAAATCAAAGTGGCCCAGCGGCCCCTTGAAAAAGGCGCGTGGTCTGAGGAGCAGCAAAAAAGGCGTCTCGTTCCCACGCTTGTGGACGACCTCGTCCAGCTTGAGCCGAAGGATGTGCGGGTCGAGACCGGTTGGAAGCAGGGTACTTGGCAAGACGGGGTCCTCCAAAAGTGGCGCATTCACACGGTCGATACCTTTTTAGGGGAGGCCGATGAGGCTCGGGGTTGCGACGATGCGTCCTTGGCCCTTCGAAAGGATGCTGCGACCGGGTTGTCCTTTCCGCGGATCGGCTCCGCGTCCGATGGCACGGTTGTGGTGGTGTACGAAAAGGGTTCATCCGATGATACCCACAGCGCCGTCGGCAACCCTATAGAAATGAGCTTTTTGAGGCCGGGGGACGACTTTTGGTCGTCTCCGGTCACGGTGGCCACCGGCCATCTTCCCGATCTCAGTATTGCCGACGACGGAACCTTTGCGGTTGTGTACCGCCAAGGGTTGGCGAATGGCCGACAGGTCCAGGTGGTGCGCGAATCGCTGGACACCCTTGGCGCACTGGTCTCGGTCGGTGATGCGGAGTTCGAGGCTTTGCCGCCGCCGGCTCCGGGGGATGCCCCGTCGGAGCCGGATGAAGAGGTTTCAGGCCCGACCGGACACGGTTTCGTTTCGATTCCCGTCAGCCGAGGTCCACCGAGCGTCATCCAGCAAGAAGAACACGGTAGGGGCGTTGACAACTTAGGGGGCGGGCCTCGGGTGGCGAGCCATGGCGCCCTCTTTTTGAGCACGTGGGTGGACTCGAACGGCAGCCCGGATGAAAGACAGATTGTCAGTGCGCGGGCCTTGGCATCCGGACCAAGGGAGAGTCGTTTGGTTCTTACGGTACCCGATGATGTGGTTGCCCATCAGGTTGCTCCGGTTGTGCTCGAATGTGTGGACCCGTTTTCGATGTTGAGCCCCGCGTGCGGCGAAGGAGACACGGGCACGACCTTGGACCTTGCTTATGGCGGCTCGGCTACGGAGTCCATCGCGGCTGTCGTGGCTGAACGCGCGGCGAGCGAGGTTTCGCCCAGCCAGGTGATTTGGTCAGAGTTTTCCGAAGCGGGGACGCCGCTTTTGGCTTCACTCGCAGCGCTTGAGCCTGCTTCGACCGAGCTCGGCTCTGCCCCGAAGCTTTTGCGCGCGCCCAACGCGATGGGCAACTATGCTCGAGCGATACAGCTTCGTGATGAACTGTACAGCGACACCTTGGGCGCGCAGCGAGAGTATCGCGGAGACGTTGAGAATCACGATTCGGCCCATTTGGCCCGATTTGACCGGGTGTGGGCCTATACCCAGGGCATCACCCTTGCGCAGTTTGCGCGGCGGAACGACGCCCGAGCGGCCCCGTTGGCCGACTTTTTGTGTACACACGCAAAAACCGGTGGGGGATCAAAAAGCGCCTCTTCGGGAGAGCCCTACGAACTTTTAGGGTGGCCTTTTTCTTGGAATACCAACGGCGACAATTGGGAAGACGCCCGTTTGGTGACAGGTGCCAACGCGTGGGCGGTTCATGGTCTGGGTTCGTACCTGAGTTCTCGGCTTTTTCTTCAAGGGCTTGACCCCGACAGCCAGTCCCGTATTGCATCCTGCTATTTCTCGGCGCTTCGCGGGCTCAAGACCCATCGGCGTGGGGGTCTGATGACCGCAGGGTACAGCACCGAGGGTCTGAAAAACGCAAAGGCGCCCCATCGGCTTGGGCTCGAGGAGAACACCGGCATTGAATGGGCCTACTACGATATTCTCGATGCCATTGGCTACGCGGAAATAGACGAAAAAAACCCTCCAGAAGTGGCTCGCTGCGTTCGGGAAGACGATGGGACCTGTACGCCGATCGATGCCAGGGTCTTGAGCGCGCATGCGTTTGGGATCCTCAAAGAAACGGCGCGGGCTGAGAACGTGGTCACCGAGCACAATCTTGACGTTCTGAGTGTCCTCAATCACGCGCTAACCCACCGGACACAGCTCAGGCCGTGGTTGCCCCCTGAAGACCACGATTTGTTCGAACAACTTGATGATTGGCGTCAAAGCTTAAAGGACGCGGTCTTCGAGAAGCTGTGGGACCCTCAAAAGCGGCGGTTTTTGACCGGTGGTGTGTTTGTGGACAACACATTTCAGGCCGACAACCATACGGCCATCGACAACTGCAGTTGGCTATCTTTGTCGGTGAACTACAATAAATTGAATGAGCAAGAACGAACGCAACTGGCCGAATGTCTCGAATACACCGTCGAGAGCTTTGTCAAAGAGCTGCCCTTTAACGGCAGCGTGTACCGAGGGACCCACTACTTCCCCAACAGTTTTTCAGATCCGTATATTCGCCAAAGCGACGAAAACGAAAAGCTCTATCACTTGGAGGCTACGGCGGGATTGATTCTCGGGATCCGGCGGTTTGTGGATGCGCTTCCGGAGCACCCGAAGAGCCAGGCATTTTTGGATGAAGCGGACACTCTGTGGTTCCATATGCAGCGCTTCGTTCGGGACAATGGCTTCCCGTATTCAAGCCGTCGCATTCAAGACTTGATGACTTTGCTCGAGTCCAGCACTGCGGTGATCTGGTACATCGACGTGTTTGATGATGACCGCGAGCGGCAAAGATCGCTTGATCGACCCTTGGGCAACTATGCGCGTGGGGTTGACTACAAAAAGCACGCGGCGTCGGTGAAGGACGCCTGGGAAAAGCTCCAAGCGGCGACCCACGGTCTGGGGGCGGACCGCTTGTTTGTGCCCAATTTTGGGGAGCGAAGCGCTGAAGACGGTCTAAGAGAGCCGTCCGATGGTGTTGTCAACCTTTTTGGATACACCGGAGACTTTCGGGTTCGCTTGTGGATTCGGGACAGTGGGGGCGAAGAGCGCTTGGCCATCTCCGAGGTCTACGCCCTCGATGCGACTGCACCTACGTTGACCGAGATTCGTGATGTCCCGATCAACAAAGACTGGATGGAAGTGTCCGTCCGCGCAAAAAGGAGCCCGCCCGAGGGCTGGACCCAAGCGCTGAACTGGAATGGGGCACTCGACGAGGTTTCTTTTGTTTTCGAAGGCCGGGTTCATGCGGCTCAGCTTCCGAACTATCGGGTGATGCTGTCGGTTCTGATGGATGACCGGGAGTGGTTCGTGGGCGAAACCTTGCCAGCCCGCGACGGAGGATTCAGCCTTTCTTACACGGAAGGTGACCCGGGCTATCCGAGTCTAGAAGTTGTGGGGTGGACGGGGGATGAAGGGGAGGTGTCCGGCCGGCCTATCGCCCGCCTCGTCGACATCTCTCGGGGTGTGGCGGTGGCGAGCACCGGGCGTTGGGGCTACACCATGCGACCGGGGTGGTCCTTTAACCACCGCTTTGGGGGGCGGCATCGCTATGAGCTGGTCGATGTTTCCGTCGACCCGCCGAAGGTGGTGGCTTCGGCCGACGAGGGTGAGATCTCGAGCGGTTTACTGGTGTCGAAACTTGGCGAAGACCCCCAAGAGAGGGGCGTTGACGCGGTCACCTTTGTTGAGGATCAGGCGCTTGCTCTTATGGCCGGACTGAGTGCACCCAGCGTTTCGGGGCGTTATGGGCGGTGGGTCGAGGGATTGATGTCGACTGTACATTCGTTTACGGCACCCGGCGGGACTTTTGATCAGTTTCCTTTTGCGGTCTTTTCGGCAACAGGCCAACCGTTGGCTCCCTACTACCAGGTTGGTCCCCAGTTTCTGAGCATCTACGCCGTCAGTCGTCAGGCGGCGCGTGGACCGGACTACGCCCTAGGCTCCGTGCTCGAACGATTGGCGGATGTGGTTCGATCCATCCACCGTCTTTACGGGGTAGGTGGGGAAGAAGGGCTGTTTTTGAGCGGGGGAGGGGATCCTGCTCAAATGGGTTTTCAGCTCGGTGTGCCTCCCGAGGCTTTTGCGTCGTCCTCTTCGGAGGTTGCGTTTCCTCGGTTCAGGCTTCTGTCCCTCCAAGATCACGTTTATGGCGCGTTTGCCCTTCGCGAACTCTTGGGCGTGTGGTGGGGCGATGAGAACACCCGCGTTTTTCTTGAACAACAATTGGCTCAGGTTCGGCAGGCCATTGCCGCCCACTTTTGGGATTCGGATGGCGCAGGGCGTCCCCTTGCGTTTGTGTGGCTTCACGACGATGGCCGGGTGGCGCCGCCTACCGCCTCGGCGCAAGGCCCCGACGAGGCGGCTGCCGCCGCCTTATATCTTCTGTATGGCCTCGAGTTTGGGGATCCCAAGGACTTCGATCGAACCCGGCGGTCGCTGGAACGTCTGCTCCAAGAATGGCATCGGCCATCCGCGCCTTTAACATCGACCTCGGTTCGGCGAGATTTCTCGCAGACCTTCTTTTTCAGGGCCTTGGCGCTGAGAGCGGCGGCGGCGTTTGACCCACGTCTTGATGAACTTGCGTGGCGCGCGCTTGAAGCGTGGCCGGAGTCGGAGGGTTCCGATATTCCTTCGTGGGCGGGCAGGCAACTTGTGGACAATCCCGCGGGGGTGTTCGGAGTCCGTGGGGGGCCGATGACTTTTGAAAATCGCGACCGCCTCCGTTGGATGGCGCACGACGGTGGTCCCGCAATGATAGAGGTTCGAGGGCGGCTCCAGCGGGACTATGCCGAGACCCTGGCCGCGCTGTTGATGTCCGACGACCACCCGCACGTGTTTGATGCGCTCTTCCACCGTCTGATTCAAATGGCGTTTGTCTTTGGGCAGTACCGCGACGTGGTGCCCTTGGCCGAGTGGCCGAGGGCCTTTAGGGCGGTTCCTTACGAAGAGAGGGTTCTCGAAACCGTCGATCTGCTCCAAAACCTGTGCCAGCGCTCGCCGAGTCTCCTCAAGCGCGACGAGGTTGCTACGGCCCTGGGCTTTGGCTGCGAGGTTGCTCAGGACCGTTTTGCCACCGTTTTGAAGGAGCGCCTGGGGCCCAATGAGGCCTCGGCGCTGGCCATGGACATAGAGCACCTTGACGACGAATTTGATTTGATGTGGTGGGGTCGTCGAGTCGTGCGGCCGGCTGAGACCACCGGGCCACTGCGGGTGCCCGCGCCAGACGGGTCTTTCACTCACCTTGGGAACCTGGACGCGCTGGGAGGCGAGATGAGCCCCTCGGTTTACGACCACCTCTCGAAGGGCCAAGCCGCAACGATGGGATCAAGCCCGTTGTCCCTCAGAGCGGTGTGGCAAGACGCGGTTGGCGCCGCAACCGACGGCCGTCTGGGCCGATATGCGGTGGATGGTATCGATCTCATCGACCTCGAGAACCGCGGTGCTCCGGAATACTGGAGCCGCTTGGGTCTTGAAATGAGAGCGCTTTTGGGTGGCCGACTCGCCCAAGAGGTGGTCCTGAACGACCGGGTCGTGGCGTTTGACTTCGCCACCCTCCTGTATGGGGCGAGGGAACCGTCGGAAGCGAAGGACGATGAAGCTTCGGGTTACGTTGAGCCCTGGGACCTGCAAGAAAACGTTCGGTTACTGCGTCGGTTTATCAATACCTACTACGGGGGCGACCTGCTGGCGGTGGCGTCGGCGATGGGCCGCGGAGGCGGATCTCAACTGGACGCGTTTTCGGTCCATCTGATGATGCGAACCGGGAAGCTGAGCGAAGCGGTGTTTGATTCTATGGCCCAAGGGGCTTTTCTGAAGCCCGAAGAGCTGGCCGGTGCGAAGTCTGGTTTTGTGTTTGTCTCCCCCGAAAGTCCGTATTTCATTAAAGAGACCTCACGGTCCCCGGTGTCTTCTGAGGATACCTTGGCGCGCCACCACGCTTTGATGGGCAAAGGAGGTGTCGTGGGGGGTGAGCACGCGCCCGTTTCCGCGCTGATGAATCTGCGGGGTCCATTTTTTCGCACCAAGCCCGCGACCCATGCACTGAAGGCGTTGGCCAACAAGCTCGATGGGCTCTTGGGATTACCGCCCGAGTTGGCCACCGCAGCCACCATTGTGCCGGCACTTTCCTATGCCGCGAGCCTTGGGCTTGAGATCGATGGAGGTTTGTTGTCCATCTTCGTCGGGCGAGCGCCTCCGGACAGCGAACGATGGGAGTTCGTGGGTCATGTACGGAGCCAAGATTTGCTTGGTCCCATCGGCGGTGTGTTTGCAGACGAAAACAAGATTCGGGCCGAGGTCCAGATCATCACCGGCAGAGCCGAGGGTGTCGATTCACGCGGAGCGTCGACGGTCGCTTTTGATGACGACCGAATCTACCATGTGACCGCCGATTGGTTTGGCGTCGAGGACCCGTCTTTGGGATCTTATGGCGTGCTTCAGTCTGAAGACGATGTGTTTTTTGAGGTGCACGCGCTCAAGACCAGCCATACGCGGTTCGAGCTCATCGATGCATCGATTCGAAATCACCCCCGGTGGAAGAAGGCCGAAAGTTGGGTCTTGAGGCTTCCCGAATCGATGCAGTCGATTTTCTTGTTTTGGGTTGGGCTTAGCATCGAAGGGGAGTTTGGCCTGGAGCAAGCCGAGCGCATTGCAGCCGATCCAGCGTCTTTTCGGGTAGGCGAGGGGGCGCCCATCGTTCGGGCCCAAGGCCCCATGGATACGGCGGGTGCCTCGTCTGGCGTTCGGCTTTTGCCGTTTGATCCCATCGCGGGTTACTTTCCGATCGAGTCGGATCTCCAATTTGTTGCGGATCAAATTCTGGTGTTTTATTGCAGCCAAGATCCTCAGATCCTTGACCAGATCAGGATCGGGAGCGTCGAAAGCGATGTTCTCAAAAGGCAGGGGCGTCTGGCGCACGTGGCGATCATCGATCGCAACCGACGAGAGCTCAGCAAGAAGAAAGAACTGACGCCCTTTGAAATGGGCGTATTCCCGTTTCACCAGTTCGACATCGATTGTCGCTACGTGTTGCGCTCGTTGCGAAAGCGCGAGCTGGCCGCGCTGCGGGACTGGGCGGTCACCTTTCGCGCGTTTCTCAACTCGCTGTCGGTGCAAGGCTTTGCTGCTTTTGAGCGTGAAGGTCAGATAGACCTCGACCGCCTTTTTGCCGCGTTTCGGCAGTGGATTCCACAGGGGCAGGTTTTTTCTGTGCATCCTGCGATTCAGAACGAGTTCAAAAAGGACTTGAACCGGTCGGCGGGCAGCATTCCTGAGCTCATCGATATCCTGAATCGAAAAATTGAGGGCATTCCGCTCGACGAGCAGGTGACGGTTGCGAGGTTGCCTCCTTTCCGATTGCCCACAACCTTCGTGAACCTGAAGGCGAGCTTTGATGCGGCCATGAGGCGGGTGATGGTTTCTTTGGACCATCCATTTGGGCCAGCGCAAGTGATTGTGGCTCTATACAAAAAGCGCAGGGGCCGGCCTGGAGATCATATCGAGTATGTTTTTCGTACGGAGGATGGCGACACGTTGTATCCGGCCGTCTGGAACCCACAATGGTATGGGCAGGTCAGCAGGACCCGAAACGCGGTTGAGTTCAACCTGGGGGGCAGTGGTTTGCCCCTCGAGCGGCTTGTTTCCCTCCTGGACGCGCAACGGTTGGCAAGCGATGGGCATACGCTGGTCTCGACCAAAAGCGCTATTTCGATTGTGGACTCCGATTGGGTCAAGAGCCGGATAGCGAAAGAGACGCTCCTTGAGTTTATTAGAAGCCTAAATGACGGTGAGGAAATTTCGGTCACGGTCGAGATTAGACCGGACGAAGTTCCGGCGGGCGATACGTTGCCCCACCCCAAAGCTCTCTTTGGAGAGCTTTTGAACACGTTTGTCGATCAATTGGCGTACAAGACGCCCGTTGGCACGGTCCCACCGAAAGAGCGTCCGAATCGCGCGCCGATTGTGTACTCGGAGTCGGTGTCCATCGAGGGTTTGAGTGCAGGCACCCGTGAAAATTCGTCGTCGTTTGGTCAAGAGGGGGCCGTGACGGCAGTGGATGGAGCGCTCTCGCGCGTGGTGTTGCTGAAGGGGAAGACGGTCAGTAAAGCGGCCAGTTTGGCCACCCGCTTTGTCGATGACATGCTGCGACTTCCCCCGGAGCTTGCGGCGACCACGATTGCGGGATCGATTGGGGTCGGCCATCTATTGAGCTTGGGTACTGAGACCGGCCCCGGCCTGGAAACGATGTTTGTAGGGCGAGACGTACCACCGGACACCTATTGGCGCCGCGTGGGGACGGTTTCCTCAGATGCGGTCTTGGCGGAGCCGCTCCGAACCTATCTCAAAGATGAAGAAGACATTCGGCGTTCAGTTCCCATTTTGACCGGCGGACTCTTTGCCACAAACGCGCCATTTGTTAAACAACCGAGCTTCGATGATGCCCGTATCTACTATATTCGGAGCGATTGGGTTGGGCTTGAAACCGACGTGACCGGACAAGTGGGTTTTTTTGCCGAAACCGAGAACCGCTTGTGGGATGTGTATGTACTGAGAAGCGAGCGATCGAGAGCCGACATTCTCGCCGAGTTTATTAAACATCACCTCTTGTGGCAGAAGGCGGAAGGCCTCAGCGAGATGTTGCCCGCGCCCTTTCGAGACTCTTGGTTGTTTTTGGTCGAACTCGCTATCCGCGGCGACTTTGATCGGGCCGGGGCGGAACGTTACGCGACCGGCGTGCGTGGGGCTTTGGGCGGAGTTCAAACGTACCCGCGCTTTTTCAAGGATTCGGCCGTTTCTGATTCCAAGGTCGAGGTTCCGGACTTGGTGAAAGAGCTGCTTGGCCCCCGGAACATGGTCATGGAGGCGTCCGATGAAACGCCGTTTTTGTACGAAGGCACAGAGCATGTTCGTGACTATGCGCTGTTCAATAGAGCAGTGGCCTATGAGCAGAAGCCGACACTCGTTCGAGTCCAGGGAAAAAACGAAGAAGAGGGCACCCTCGTGTTCTTCTGGGACCACGAAGAGGCTTGGAAGGCAGCGGAAAAACGGATGCCCCACGGTTATGGTGATGTTCTGTTGACCAATCTCGGACCGGAACGAGATTCGCGAGCCCTGGCGGTGAAAACCTTTAGGCATTCGGGCATGCCGGAGCGGGTGAAGGTGATCGAATTGGCCCTCAAGGCCAAGAACAAGCCGGGTGCCGTTCGATTTTTCTCCAGGGGTGGCGGCGAGTGGTTCCCATTTTTTGAGAACCCTTCGGGAGACCTAGGGCTCACCCAATGGGCGGACGGGTACTATAGCGGCAAGACCAAGCTTTCTGATGATGTGCTGCGGGCCATGGCTGCTTCCTTAGGTCAACGATTGATTCGGGTCCACCACACACAGGGCGATTTTTATTCGGTGTTCCCTTTTGCGGCCCCGACGCTTCACGAGCTCAAGACCCGAAAGTTCTACCACATCGAGTTGGCCCAGCTCGCAAAGGGTTGGACTCCGAAGTCGATTTCTGACTCTCTTGTCAACTACCTTGGTGAGGGACAGACGTTCATCAGAGTAGACAACCCAGACGGTCAGTCTAGCCTATACGACCTTCGGGGCGAGGCGACGCCCTTTCTTGATAAAGCAGACCCCAAACACGGTGATGGAAAATGGTGGGCTCCGGGCTACTACAGCGGTGTGAAGCCGGTGGGCTTGACCGCTTTGGGGCGAGAAGCGGAGCAGGTGCAGGAAAACCTAGCACAAATCGTCCATAAAGATGGTTCCTACGCCGTGTTCCCGGTTCGCCTTTCCGCAGTGTGGAAAAGCTTTGAGGAGGGGGTTTTTGTCTTGAGCGGTGCGGGTACAACGAGCAGCTCAATTCGTACCATCGCCACGACGTTCGCGGTTTACGGTACCAACGATGGGGTGCCCGTCGTGACGCCGCCGGACGGGCGTGTCCGGCTGGTGCGAAAGGATCGGAGTCATATCTCCTTAGGAAGCGTCAACTATGGCTTCCTTGAAGGCTACGATGTCCTTCGTGAGGACGGAACGTGGCGGGTCGAAGGGTTTTATAGCGGCGCGTCTCCGATTCCGGTCAAGGAGCTCTACGAAACCTCCGAGCGGCTTGGTCTACCCCTGGTTGAAGTGCACTTTGAGGCCCACGGATTTTTCGCCGTTTTTGTGGGAACAGATCCTGAGGTGTGGACCCGGATGAAACTTCCTCATTCGCTTTACGCTCTGGCCCATGATGGCCCTCCGTCGGATACGGAGACCTTCACCCGGCGTTTCTCCGAACGTTTTGGCCACCGAAATTGGACTCGGGTCGCCGATAAGGCGCACCCCGGCGGTATCCCCCGAGACTCTTCCGGAAAGGTCGTCCAGATCCCCGAAAACCTGCGCCCGAAACCCAACCCCACCGTTTCCGACCTCTGGCTCTGGACGGTGCTCAAGCGAAGACCGCAACTGCGCCGACTTCTGGTTGAGCTTTCCCACCGGCTGGCCTTGGACGGCGAACGCGAGGAAGCAAGAATGGAGCGCAAACTGAAACCGGATTTGGCCCATAACCTCCTCTCGGGGCTGCTTCACGCCGACCACCGAGCGCGTCTTCTTCAGGGTGTGCCGGCTCACCTCCCGGGAGACATCGATGAGGAAATCGAGACACTCGCGCGAAGGCAGTGGTTCGAAAGGCTCCGAAGTGCGATCAACCTCCTGGTGTCCCGCATCGATCACGCACTGGTGAACGTTGATCCGGAGACGACTCCGAGGCTAGAGCTCCCCCGTACGAAGAAAAAGGACGCCACCGCATTTCTCCAAGCGGTTCACACCATCGAAAAGGTTCTTTTTGCACTGTTCCCAAAGAGCCCTGAGACCATGCCTGACCAGCATCTGTTGGCGCTTTTGGGGGGCGAGCGACCGCGTTTGTCGAGGCAGGTGATCGGTTCGACGACCGAAGGTGTTTTTACGTTTTTCTTGGATCCAGAAAGAGTCAAGCTATGGCTGCCCAACACCCGTATCGTATGGGACCAAGAAGAGTCTCGAGAAACGCCCTTCAAGTGGGAGCCGGTGGTGGTTGTCCAACACCATTTGCCCGCGGCGGAAATCAGCGGTGCCGGTACGCCCCCGGGCCAGAGCCCACAAAAAGATGCCGAGAAGTTTTTGATCGTGCTCCTACCCTCGGAGTTCCCATTCAAAATGCACCTGATCCTCCAAGGCTTCAACTAAGGAGGGGGGCGTCGGCGTCGAAACGTCAACAGTTTTCCGCAAGGGATGTCTGTGGGTGATCTCTATTCGACTGAGGCTCAAAACGCGTCGGCGATGGCTGAAAATACACTTTCAAGAATGCTGCTGCCCACTTCAACCGCGCCTTCCGCAAGTTCTGATGTGTTGGCAATTCCAATTGCGATGCCTTCGGCGACCGTTTCCGTGACACCGTCGCCATGGAGCAGAACCTCAGACGCGGCCTCCACCGAATGAACACCAACTTGGGTTGCGATGTCTATGCGTCGTTCTCGAACCTGCGCTGCATTCGGGTCGAGTCTTGCGCTGAATACTTCCTTGGTGATGGCTTGTTTTTGCGCACCCGTGAGAAGCTCTAGGGCGGATCTTGTCAGAAGCATACCGTCTTGGGCACAGACCAGAATGTGGTTCGGCTGAATCGGGGTCATCGCATTATCGCATCGGGGGCAGGCGGTCAGCTGTTTTTGTTTTGTTTTCAGGTTGGGGCCCATCTCGGGAAAGTTGGGCACCCGGCCCAAGAAACGTTTCAGCTCGTCGCGGTCGAACCAAAGCCTTTCGCACGGCACACAACGGTCGAGGACAACGCCCCGACGTTTGATCTGTTGCATCAGCCCCTGGCAGCCCGAGCATCGGATAGGCGGATCGAAGTCAGACACGCCGCATCATAGTCTTGGCGCCCGCGGCCCGTCCAGGGGCGCTCTAGGAGGGGGTTGTCAACACCCTACTGGGCGCTTCTTCGTCACCTGGTCGGGGTGGTTCCGAGGGTGTCTCGGCAGCGGTGAAGGGGCGAAATCCTCAACAATGCCGCGACGGTGACCGATCGATGGCCCAGGCTCCGGCCAGAGACGGCCGAGAACCATGAAATGTCTGAAATCGCGCTTGCGAGATTCCGCGGCTTTCTGCTACGTGGCCACGGCCGAATGGCTAGGGCTTGGGGTGAGGTAAGGCGGTTGACAGTATTCGAAGTTGCTTGGAACAAAAACAGGATCATCCGCTGCGGGCGACTGGTGGGCAGTCTCTTGGTGGCGTTTCTTCTCTCCTTTGCGGGTTGGGCGTCTGAATCTGGAGCGCCGGGAGAGTCAACCACGCGTCGTGTGGTGTACCGCGTAGGGCCTGGGTGGACCCTCGTTCATTTTCCCTTTGGATCCCCGGCGTCGTTCAGTTCAGGACCGCGGGCAACTCCGGTGGAGGGCGTCGAACAAGTTGGTCTGACGGAAGCGCGCTGGCTCCATGCCTTGGAAGAAGCGAAGCTTCGTTGGTTTTTGGTGGAGGGTTCTGAGACAGCCACTGAATGGACACCCTTGGCGGTTCCTGAATGGGATGAAGGCCATTTTTATTGGGTTTGGTCTGCCGAGGCCGTGCGGTTTGCGCTGGAAGGTCCCTGGCCCTCGCGCTCTGTTTTTTCACAGGCCGCCGTGGGAACGAAGTGGTGGTTTTTTGCCGTGAGCGCTTCTGAGCAACGTGCGGGTGAGCCGGCCGATCGGCTGCTCCGTTGGGATTCTGATGCCCAGATCTACGTGTCGTTTTCGCCTGATGCTCCGCTTGTGCCGGGCCGAGGCTACTTGGCTTCGTTTGACGGCGTCTCGTCTTTGGCGCTCGGTGCGGAGGTGGGTTGGGTTGATGAAACGGTCTCGGATCTTCCGAGTGAGTCCTCCGGTTCCCCATCCTTGAATGATTTTGGTTCAGCTGATTTGGGTGATTTCGGTTCAGCTGATTCGGGTGATTTCAGTTCAGCTGATTCGGGTGATTTCAGTTCAGCCGATTCGGGTAGTTTCGGTTCAGCTGATTCGGGTGATTTCGGTTCAGCTGATTCGGGCGTGGGCGCACTTGAAAACTCAGGCACGCTGGTGGCGGGGTATGCTTCTGGCAATTATGGCCGGGCGCTTGAAGCGCGGGGGCGCCACATGCGTTTCAGCGAGGGCGGCGATGGTCAAACAATGTACTACCAAGTTGAGTACGAACCGGTCGGACTGGACGGCGAAGGATCGGGTGTGGGGCCTCCCGAAGCTGAGCCAGGGTGGATTCAAGCGGCGAGTGAAGATGCCCGGTATCTTGCGGGGTTTGAGCGGGTATGGGCCTACACGCAAGGGGTTGCTTTGGCACAAGTCTCGCGTCCCTGGAGCCAAAAGGGTGACGAGGCGCAAGGGCTCGCCCGGTTCCTTTGCGCGCACGCACAGTGGAATGGAGACCGGAGCAAGATTCTGGGCTGGCCGTTTTCTTGGAACACCTTGGACCCGTGGAAGGATGCGCGTTTGGTCACCGGTGCGACGGCTTGGGTGGTCCATGGACTTGGTCTTTTTCTGAGCTCTGAGGCTTCGTTTGCGCTGGAGTCAAGCGGGGAGCGAGAAGACCTGAGAGCATGTTATCTGGCGGCGCTGTCGGGGCTCCAAGACCACCGGCGGAATGTTTATCTCCAAGATGGAAGACTGGTGAGCCTGGTGACCGCTGGGTGGACGGTGACCGGTCTCGCACATGCCGATGATCCCGGGGCGCTACGCGGTCCTGATGGCGAGGCGGTCGTGGACGATGCGCGTGAGCGGTGGTCGTACTACAGTGTTCTCGACGGCATCGGTTACGACGTCTTCGCCCCCTTTGAGCTTATGGTGTGCCGACATGGCGGATGCGGTTCGCCCGATTCAGGGAATCGTGCATGGGTCTCAAAAACGATCGAACGCGAGGAGGTCTGGTCCGCGATGCGGGTACCCGTCCGTGCCCGCAATGTGGTCACCGAACACAACATCGATGTTTTGAGTGTCTTAAACCATGCGATCGATCACGCGGATGAACTTGGGCTTCCCGCTTCCGGGGCATTGAGTCCGGGCGCGCTTGGTTTATGGAGAAACAGCTTGCGGGATGGGATCTTCCACGGACTGTGGAACGATGAGGGGCGGGTCGTGACCGGTGGGCAGCTCCATCCCGAAGGCCCCGATGGATTCTCGCTCGAGAAGAGTCCGCATACCGCCATCGACAACTGCAGTTGGCTGTCCATGGCCGTGGACTACAGCGACTTTGAAATCGAAAGGTCTTTTGGCCGGACGCTCTATCGCGATCGTCTTCGAGCATGTCTCGAGTACACGGTACGCCATTTTGTCAAGGGGTTGGATTTTGACCAAGGCGCGTGTGATTCGGCGCAGCAAACGTGTTTGCCGCCGCGAATCTATTTGGGTGCTCACTACTTCCAAAATGCTTTTCACGATCCCTACATATCGCCCAGTGACCGGCAAGCATCGTCGTACCATCTGGAAGCGACGATGGGGCTTATCTTGGGCCTCCTCGACTTCGCCGAAGCCTATCCGGAACACCCGTCGTCGGCGAGGCTGAGGACGGTGGCGCATCTTTTGTGGGCCGGGGCGCAGAGCTTTGTTTACGACTACGGATTTCCGTACTCAAGCCAGCGCATCCACAACCTGTCTGCCCAGCTTTCTTCCAGCACGGCCCTCTTGTGGTTTATCGATGTGTATGAGCACCTTCACAAAACGGACCGTCCCGCGGAACCCTTGCTCCGCACTCAGGCATTGGGATTCGATTCGCCTACGCCTGCACCTTCGGTCGAAAATCTTCAGCTTGCGGTGCGTCACGCCGTCGATGGGATCTTGACCGGCAAATTCGCGGAGGCAGGCGTCTCGGAGGACGCGATCGCAGAGTTTGGTGCCGGTTTGCTTCTCGCCCCACCCCGGTTGATCGCAAGGCATGGCAACCGGGTCGTTCGGTGGTTCGATGAAGTGGCAAGGTTGCCGCGCGAGTGGGCGCTCGGTGCCATGGTGGGGGTCAACAGTGCCTTGTATTTGAGCACGGCACAGGTCGATCTCGGGCTTGAGACCATCTTTGTTTCTGCGGATGTGCCGTCTGAGGCTTTGTGGGAGAGGGTCGGGGTGGTCCCGTCGGAGGCTGTAGTCACGCAGCCCGCGGGAAGCCACATGCGAAGCGAAGCCGAGATTCGAAGTCAGCTCGCCATTTATCCCGAGGGCCCGGTTCTCAACAGACCGCTGGCGAACCCGCCGATTCCCTTTGAGGATCACGCCATCTACCTCATTCAAATCACTTGGCTGGGCCTCGAGCTCCCCTTTGGTCGTTTTGGCGTGCTTACGCCCGGATCGGATGCGCTGTGGCCAGTGTTTCGACTGAAGAGCGAACGCCCTCGCTCCGACATTCTTGACGAATTTGTGCACAACCACAAGTTCTTCAAGGAGATCGCGCCGTACGCGGAGTCGCTTCCCGAAGGCCAGCGGGCGGCCTTTCTTTACCTTGTCGAGCTCGTGATCCGGGGGGACTTCAATCGTCTGGATCTTGTGGCCTTGGGAAGAGGCGAGGGCCTCGAGGCGGGGGCTTCCAAAGGAAGTCGGACCGGTAGCACCAAGAAGAAGCCCCACGCGCCATTTTTTGTGACCGAAGGCCCAGGTCCTAAAGTCTCGGTGGTTGGGGGGCGTGATGGCCTCGAGTCGGCGGTGGTGGTTCAGGTGCCGAAGGTCAAACAGCGAAGGCGACCTGCCAGTGGCGTGAAGCTTACGAAGGAGGATCAGCAGTTGGTTCGACGTCTGATGAGCCAAAGGGGTCACTCGACTTATCCTTGGGGGCGTGGGGAGCTGATGTGGGCTTCTTGGCTTCGTTTGTACCACCCCGAAGAACTGCTCTCCACAGACCTCAGGCCCGAAGGTGTGCACTACCAGAGCTTCCATTCTGCGATGTCTTCCCTCGTGGAGTCGGAGCTGGTTTCTACCCGAGGGAAGCCGCCGTTCACTTCGTATCTCATCGACGTGGCTCAGCTCCATCAAATCTTCGACAACGAAGTCCAGCGTTTCTGGGGCGAAGCGTCCGGGCTTGAAGAAGCGCTCGGAGACCCGGTGACGTCGGTTGCTGAACACAACGTTCTCAAAGAGCGCCTCCAGACGGCGTGGTGGCCCTTGGCCCGCGTGCTTGACAGCCCCGTGGTCCAGGCCCATGCGTATGTCCTCCAGCGGTATGGGGCTTTGAGTGTCCGGGAGTTGGCGAAGATCTTGGAGTTCCCGAGGGGCTCCGGGTCGACCCTCGAGCGCATGGTCGAGGTGGGCCTGGTGGTGCGGGAGCAACGGCCGGTCGAGTCCGTCTATCACCTCAACGATTGGGTTCTCTTTCAGTATCATCTCGATCTCCATCGCTTCCTCTACAAACGTACCCATTCGAGTCTGTCGCGAACGTCCAAGAACCCCAGAGACAGGGTCGTGCTCCCAAACCCCAAGGTCGCGGTAGAGTCTGACTCGGCTCAATCACTTCATGTTCCTCCTGCGGTTCCACAGCTCACGCAGGTCGAGCCCCCAACCGCTGGTGTGGGGCTCTCGACTAAGCGAGGTGAGCAAATCGACAAGATCCTGGAGCAAGGTCAGCTTTGGAATACCCAAACTCGGCGGAGGGTTGTGGCTCATCTGTATCAAGTCGATCGGGCCACCCGGGCCCAAATGGACAAAGAGATCAAAGGAGATTCGAGTGCCCTAAGCAGGGCTCTGGAGGACCTGGTGTCGTCCGGTTGGCTGTCAACCGAATCCGAGGATGAAAAAACAACATACTACGTTCTCGACGTGGCTCGCGTACACGCGCTCCACCGAACCGAAGTCGACTACTTTTGGTCGGGCGCCGCCGATATCGAGACCGCCTTGTCTTCAGAGGCACCATCATTTATCGAGCAGATCGAGCTTGCGGAACGGTTGAATGAACATTGGGAACCTTTGATTTCGGTCCTCGGTGTGAAGCGCTTCCGAGTCTTTGTGTCTTTGCTCATCGAATACACGTCCCTCAGCTACGTGGAGTTCAAGACGGTCTTTCCCATATCGCGGGACTCCTTTCGCCAGATGATCGAGCGCTTGTTGCGCGCGAAAATCGTCGAACGTACGGGAAGACCGGGGAGCTATCGGTATCACCTTCGCTCCGAGCTCCTTTTTCAGTATCACTACGAATGGCGCCGCTTTCTTTCGAAGATGTAAGGCTCTCTCTGTTGCGATACGCGTGACGTCACGCGACAGCCGTTCGTTGACGATTCCGTCCTAGATTCAGAGCGCCCGGTGTCCAAAACGGGATGGCACACATTATGCTACATCGACTCCTAAGGCCCAACTGGCCCCATAGACCGTTGCCTCAAAGGAGTTTTCATGGAGATCTACCGTAGCCAAACCACTCTGTTTCCGACCCGATGGCGTCGCCATATCGGCCTGGTGCGGCCCAAGCGCTCGGTCGTGCGCCTGGGTTTGTGCTTGGGGTTGATGCTGTCTGCATGCGGCATGGAGCCCGGCGATGAAACACTCATAGAGGAGGCCGACGATCTGTTTTATCGCGAAAACACACTGTGGAACCCGCGGGACATTCGGGTGTGTTGGACCAAGGGAGGCTTTGATCAAGAAAAAGCATGGGTCAAGGCCGCGGTCCGTGGTCAACGTTCATGGTCCTCTTCGGGAGACTTGAACTTTGTGGGATGGGGCCGGTGCTCGTTTTGGGCGCGTGGCATTCGGCTGGTGCCCGGGGACTCGATGGTGGCGCGCTTTTTGGGAGATAGCGGTTGGAGGACGACCGTGGAGCTGGACTTTACCGCCGCGCCCCAGAACCGATGGACAAGATGTCGGGTCAACAATTTGAGTCGCAAGGATTGCATTACGACGGTTGGGCTACACGAATTTGGGCACGCGCTCAGTTTTGCCCACGAACACAATCGCAGCGACACCCCAGACTCGTGTACCTCGGCGCCCCAAGGGACCAACGGTGACAGCACGTATGGACCGTGGGACGGGAAGTCCATCATGAATTACTGCGGGGGGGCTTCTGAATTGAGTGGCATCGACCTCACGGGCACCGATTTTGCCTACGGGGCCAGGTACGTGGACCGGCCCTTGGCCGGCGATTACAACGGTGACGGAAAGGACGATCTATTGTGCCACGACGTGGTGACCGGGAAGAAGTGGATAGACCTTGCCAACGCCTCGGGCCACCTCTTTGGAACGAACTGGAGTCGAGACGCCCGGTGGTGCAACCACGATGCCGCAGAGCTCTTCAAGGGCGATTTCAACGGCGATGGACGAACAGATATGCTCTGCCACGACAACAAGACCGGTAAAAAGTGGGTCGATCTTGCAGACGGCGCGGGTCATTTTGGCGGAACAGACTGGAGCCGCGACGCTGGATGGTGCAACCACGCGACGGGGCGTCTTTTGGTGGGCGACTTCAACGGTGATGCGCGCGACGACATCTTGTGCCACGACATCTCCACCGGCAAAAAGTGGATCGACTTCGCCAATGCCTCCGGTCAGTTTTTGGGTACCAACTGGAGCCGAGAATCCAACTGGTGCCGGCACGACAACGGTCGCCTTTTTGTGGGAGATTTCAACGGCGACGGCCGAGACGACCTCCTTTGCCACGATGTCTCGACCGGCAAAAAATGGGTCGACCTCGCCAACGCATCAGGTCAGTTTTTGGGCACCGATTGGAGCCGAGCAGCAAACTGGTGTCGGGGCAGTGGCGCTCAGCTCTTTATCGGAGACTTCAATGGTGACGCGCGCGATGATCTTCTGTGTCACCACGTGACGTCGGGCAAAAAATGGATCGACCTCGCCAACGCCTCCGGTCATTTTTGGGGGGACCAATTGGAGCCGCGACGCAAACTGGTGCAAGCACAACGGTTCCCGTTTGATGGTGGGGCGACTTCAATGGAGATACCAAAGACGATCTTTTGTGTCATGACGTGGCGACGGGCAAAAAGTGGATCGATTTTGCCGACGATGTAGGGCACTTTGATGGTACCGACTGGAGCCGAGACGGGGGCTGGTGTAGCCACGACAGCGGCGAACTTCACTAAACCGGACCGCAACAAGTCCGGGTCCAGGTCCTATGTGGCATTGGACCCGGCGGTACTGGCTCACGTACTTCCGTGTACGCTCCGCGGGGCTCCTCGGGCCCGGCTTGGCCGAGCACCTGGCTTCGAACGTGTGCGTTTCAGTTCAGGCTTTGATTCTTTGAACTAGGGCGTGGCTCGTTGACCTTGTTTGTTCCACAAGGCTTCTTGACCCACGTGGTCTCTGATTCTCAAGGTGTTTTCGAAGTATGAACTGTATTGCAGGGCGAGCTTTCGCTTTGTGTTGTTGGCGTTGTGTTTGGTCAGCAGGTAGAGAATTTCGACTTTTCCCTTGGCTGCTCGAAACGAACCATCGGCCTGGCTGGTGGGGAATACGGAGTAAAACTTCTCCTCTGGGTGATAGACCTTCATCATGTTGGCTTTGCCGAGTTTGATGGATGCCTCAAGGATGTCCGTGTCTGAAGGCTCTTCTGTTCCGTGGTACAAGCCGGTGGCCACCCAAATGCCTGGCCCGGCGTTCGCTTCTGGTTTGTGCATGACGGGGTAGGCACGTGACCCCTTTTTGTCGAGGAATATCGGAAGGCCCTTGGGGCGCCGGATCTCCAGGTAGGGGCGCCCAAAGTAGTCTTGGAGTGCTGCGGCGTGGTGCTCTGGGTGATTGCTGGTGTCGAAAACATATTCGACGCGAACGGGGCCCTCGGCGGCGGCAAGCGGCGCCATGCCCATGTACGCAGGATAGACCGAATAGACGCCTTTTTGAACGTGAAAAGCCTTGACCATGCTGGTGTCATCTAGGGCCTTGGATACGTTTTTGATCTCGGCGTCGCTCGGCTCTTTGGTGCCGTAAAAATAGCCAACCGCAAGCTGAATACGCTCTTCTCCCAAAAGTAGCCGACTTGTGTACGGATAAATTGCGGTCCCGTGCTTGTCGACGAATCGAGGGCGATTCTTGATTTTGGTACCACCGATGACCTTGATGTAATCCTGCTTCTCCCCGAAGTGAGGCCGCATGTTGCGGGCGAAAATGGCTGCGTTGCTCTCGGTCTCGTCCGAATCTCGGTTCACGAGGACGCCGAAGCTGATGTGGTGAGGGCCTTTAGATTTGATCTGATTCCAAGAAAGGTGGCCTTGTCTCGTAGGGAAGGTGACATAGAGGTTTTGGGCTTTTAGATGAACCACCACCATATGGCGATCGCTATGGTCGGCTCGTTCTTGGACCACACCTTCGTCCGGCGGCTCGGTTCCCTGGAAAAATAGGTCGGAAAGCCATTCGCCCTTGGGGGTGGCATCGCCCAGACTGTCGAAGCTCGGGTAGATGCGTTCGCCCTCTGGGCTCCAAAACTTGGTGACGCCGTCGTCTCGGATCTTCACGTAAGAAAGTTCTGGATGTTCTTTCAAGAAGGTTTTGGCCAGCTTCGATGCATCCTGTCCACGGTACGCGATGAGCACATCTTGGACCGGTACCTTCAACAACGCTCGTGCTTGCTCCCATGCGCTCAACGGATAGATATAAGTTCCGCCGAGCCCAGTGGCCGTTGTCGCCTGAACGAGATCCATGTTCTCTTGTTCGGCTTGACTGGCGAGGTCCAGCTCTCGCTTGGCCCGGGGGGACCATGAAAGAAAGACTTCGTTCGGTGGGCGTTCTGTCTGAGGAATGGTGTATGTCTCATCTTGCGTCTCTGTGGATTTGGTTTGGGGTTGCTTTGTCGACGGTGGCTCTTTGCTTCGGGCCTTGAGTATGGCCACGTCGAGCAACGTACCGGGGGATAAGTGTTTTTGAAAAGGGTAGGGCTGTCGAAGATAGTGGTCATATTCGGTCGCGGTCACGGTCACGTTTGTGTATTGATCGCGGGCCATGACGTCCGGGGCTTCGGTCCGCTTGATGAGATAGAAAGCTCTATCGTCAACTCTTTGGGCCTGTATCATATGAAAGCCAACGGTGTCGAATTTCGACTGCAGCGCCGATTGACCCAAGGGTTGGCCGCCGACTTTCAAAACGGTTGTGCCGTCTTCGAACGTGACGTCGGCATTCAGGGCGTAGTGGTTGCTGTAGGTTCGGTCAAAGAAGACAACCTCAACCACGTCTTGGGTGGGGTCGATGTAGCGAGCCAGTTTGCGTATTTCTCGATGCCCGTTGGGGGCCGGGGCGGACACGTATTCTACGAAATAACCCTCCCCCAAGAATGCGGCATTGAGGTAGAACTCGGCCAAGTGGGCCGGCATGAGAAAATATTGTGTACTACGGGTTCGGACCTGCATGAGGGGGTATTCAGAAGTCGCTGCGAGGGTTCGAAATGATTCCTTTGTATGGCCTTGAGGCCCAAGTTCCTTGACTTCGCCTTCGACCCCGTGCGGCCGAATGGGGGATTGCAACATGCGCCCTTTCCGGTCGAAGTCGACCGGGTCATTTGTGGAAAGGAGAATCGGAATCGGATAAACGGTCTCAGGGGTCGCGTCGACGATGGTTTTGGCGACCTTATTGGCGCTTTCTGAATTCGTTTCGGCTTCTTCAGTCTTGGATGCGGTAGCCATTTCGAACGCGAAGTTGTCCAGGTTGATTTCGTCGAAGTAGCGAAGCGGAATGACCGAATGTCCCGGTGGATTCTTTGTTCTCCCCCACACCGCCGGCCCGTTGAAGGATTTTGCCATGTCCCACATGGTTTGCGGGGTGGGCGGTCGGGCCATCCATCCGGTGCTCACCGGGTCAAACTCTCCATCTGCATCTACGTAGTAGGGTTTCAAGCGGTGATGCCAGACTTGAAAGCTGGTTTGATCCTTGGGCTTGAGATCGCCTAGGTGCTCCATCGCGATGCGTGCGGTGCGAAGCTTGTCGCGGCTGGTCATTGCGTACACCCTGTACGCATCTCGGCCGATGTTCCAGGTGTCGAGGTGATACGCAAGGGCGCTGGCTTGGCCTGAAAGGTAAAGACCCATTTGGGGAACATGAATCTGAAATGCAGCCTGCTGAACATTCGACAACCCAAAAAGCGCTGTTTCATCAATGGGTGTTGCGCTTACTTCGACCTCAATGTTTGTTGTGGTGCCGTCACGGTGAAAAAGCGAAGCTTTGGTTTCATTCCAAAGAATGGGGAGTGTTGTCCAAGTGTCGCCGGTGTGGTCCTTGATTTGTTCGCCGGTCATGGCCACGCGGGTCCGGTTGGCTTCATCGGGGTGGCTGGCGGCGGTGGCCATCTTGGGTTCAAAATGACTCTTTTTGATATGGGCGAGGTCGCGAACGCGAACCACTGTGTGGCCCTCGGGGTGATGGGATAGTCCGTACACCACGGGTCCACTGTAGTCTTTGGCCTTCTGGATCAAAAAAGCCCGACTCGGTGCCTCCGGCAACCAGCCGTGTCGAAGCGGGTCAAATTGGCCGTTTTGATCCACAAAATAGGGCGGATATCTCGGGTGGGCGACTTCAAGCCATGGCGCGAGGGGGGCATCGGGCCAGGTCTTTCGAATGGATTGAAGGGTCCTGAAGGCCGTGCGACCGCTGTCGCTGCTGGTGATGGCAACGATCTGGTACGACCCGGGGTGTTTGGTGACGTGTTCTTTGATGGTGCGAATAGAGCCCATGTAAAAGAGCTGGCTTCCCTTCTCATAGATGGAAATCCATGGCGTGCCGCTGCTTTTGTTCAGAAGCGCTTTGGCCTCAATGTAGTCGATGTGTACCGGTAGGCCCTTCTTTGACACCAAATAACCGCCTCGTTTGTAGGGTCTGATGGTGGTCTCGTCGACCAACACGGGAAGATGGACAAGATGGGGCGCGTAGTCCAAAACCGTGGATACGATCTGGGCTTCTGGGGACTTTTCGGGATGGGATGCTTTGGTCGCGAGTTTGACCTTGAAGTTGTTGATGTCGACGTGCCGGAGCTCTGCTCGAGGGATGACCGCGTGACCAGGCGGGTTTGAGGTCTCACCCCATACGACGACGCGGTTGTACGCGTGGGCCCATGCCCAAATCTGTTCGAGGGTGGGCGGTGTGCTCGACCATCCGGTGGTGAGGGCGTCCCAAGCCCCGTGTCGATCGACGAAATACGTGGCGAAGTAGGGATTTGCGACCTCGACCGAGGTCTGGTGTTGGGGCCACACGGGGGCCAAGACTCCGACGGCTGCAGTTGCGGTACGTTGGGCTTGCCCACTTTTGACCGAGGCAAAGCGGTACTCGGGTTCGGCCAAATTTTCGTCACGTACAAAGGAAAGGATTCGTTTTGGGGACCCGAGGACAAACACCTGAAGATCGATGAGTTCCAGTTGCGCCAGCCGCTCGGGTGCGCTGGCTTGGACCAGCGCGTCCCGTTTGGATTTATGGAGGTTGACGGTGAGCTCCGGTGCTGAGGCGGTGGTTCCGTCGCGATTGTAAAGACGCACTTCTTCTTTGTCTACGAGGATCGGAAGAAGGCCGGTTCCTTTCGTTCGCTGGTCTTTGAGTGTCTTGGCAAGGCGAATTGCGTCCCGGGTGTTGTGGGCGCCGTTTGGGTTGTCCGATGCGGTGGCCAGCCGCGCCTGGAACCCTTGTGCGGTCAATAGGGGCGCTTCGTCCAGGGCGATGATGACGTGTCCCGGTGGGTTGGTGGTGGTGCCCCAGATCGCTGGCCCCCCGAATTCTGCGGCCTTGGCCCACAGGGCGTTGGCGCTTGGGCGTTTGGTTTGAAGGAACGAAGCCGGAAGGGTTTCGAGGGGTGCTTTGGGCTTGTTTTTCGGAGCGTCGGCGCCCGGGGGCGTCGCTGTTTTCTTTTCGAAGTAAAAGAAGGGTTCGAGGACCTGCTTGGCGGTGAGACCGCGCTCGCCGAGTCCGCTGCCCGGGAGATGGCCGCCGGCTCTGGCCAACCTCTCGGCATCGTTCAGCGTGAAAACACTCCGAATGGCGAGGGCTACGATGTTGAGCCACGCCTCTCGAAGATATTCAGGGAGGGCCTGGGTGATATCTTCTGCCGATTGCCACAACAGATGGTTTTGAATGAATGCGTCGACCAACGCCTCGCGTCGATGGTCGGTGTTGAGCACAAAGATCTCCCAAAGATCGTCTTCTTCGGGGACGAGGAAGCTGTAGTCCCCAAACTCGCGTCCCGCAAGGTCGAGGGTCTTGGCCTTGATGTAGTAGATGGCATCGTTTTCGAAGGAGATGATCTGATTGAGACGCGGGTTGTCGAAGGGGCCCTCGACATAGATGGGAGCGTGGCCTCGAATCTCGGTTTCGCTGACAAAGTAGGCCTTGGAAAGTACAAGGACATCTTCGGGCACCACCACCCCCACCCTCGACCAAAGTTCCGAGGTGGGCTCCTCTCGGCCCACAAAAATGGTCTCGAGAGCGACGTCGTGCTCGAGGCTCGCAAAAAAACCGACCCCGGTGCTGGCCGCGATGGAAGCGGCCGCAATCTCTGGTGGCAGCTTGAACAGCTCCGTGACCCACCTGGTGGCTTTGCTCCCTGACTGCGAGACAAGTTTGCCCACGTTGACCGTGCCTTTGGGGGCTTTCAGTCTGACCTCGTCAAGCGCCAGTACTGGATCTTGGGCATGGATGTCGGCCATCATCTGGATCGCATCGAGGAGGCTTGGGCTCTGGTCCGGCTGAACCGAGAACACCCGGGTGATGGCGTCCGTGGAGGGCGCTGGCGATGGGTGCGCGATGGTCGTTGGGGGTGGTGGCGCGTACGCGGACTGGGGCAGCTCGATGTTGACATCCAACGAGAGGCCGAGGGTGCCATAAGGAAATACGCTTCGGGTGGCTTGGCTGAACACAAACGATGTGTTGCGTCCGGTCACGGTTCCATCTGGAACCTGGGTGTAGGCTTCAGCCAGCCGGACGCGTCCCAAATCAAAGTCTCGGTCACTGGCTTCCAAGAGATCGTCGCGGAGGGCCCGGATGTGTTGGGCTCTGGCCTCATCGGGATACGCGTTGGATTGCAAGCGATCCCCGAGCGCGTCGGCAATGTGCTCATGGGCGATGCTGGTGAGTCCGAGTTGCCAGACCTCGAACAAGACGGACACCGCTTCGGCACCTGGAGGGGGTTCGCCCTCGGGCGGGTATTCAGAAAGAGTGTCCGAGAATGCGGGGATGGGGACCAACATGATGCCGGCACCCGTGAATGGATTGGCGGGTACGAGCACCCGTCCCTGAACGACGTCCCCGGGCCACTCGTTGGTATCCCCATCGCGCCGGAGCATCACGTAAAAGACGCGGGCGTCCTGCCCCGCGTTTTCGGCGTACACGCGCATGATGGTTTCATCGATGTAGGGTGACGCGCCGCAGTGTTGCCCAACCAAGTGGTTTTGGGCAACGTCGGGGCCGAGGGCCAAAAAAGCGTCCTCGGTGAGGAGCGAGGCGTGCGACACAAAGCGGTAGACCTCGGTGCAGTCCGTGAACTCGGTGTCGTACACAGCGATGGCGCTGTGTTCGAGCGCCGGACGCCCAGCGGTTGGGCCCGCGCTGTCGCGCGAAGAGCGTGTGCGCACCGCGTCGATGGCGTAGCCATGTTCCTCGGACGGTTGGCCTTGTGGGGGGAAAAACTCGAGCGCCAAACTTTGGAGGTCCGCGGGATCCAGGGCGTCAGCCGGCCGGTCGGGCGTCAAGGCAGCCAGCGGAACGTGAACCGGCCGATAGTTTGCGGTCACGGCAAAGGGCGGCGATGTCCAGGCGGGGGTGTTGCTTTCACCTTGGAGTTGTACCCGAACCGTGCTGCCTGCGCTTTGGGTTTGGAGCGCTTTGACCCAGAACACCAGTCCGTCCATCGAGGACAGGTCAGGCAGATTCGACAAGGACACGACCCATGGTGCGCCGGTGGTGTCAGGGCCTTCTTGGGCCTGTTTGGGGGCTTGGCTTCCCGCCGGTTCATTGTGGGTGACCAGGACAAGGGCGTTGCTTTCGTCCACCGGTTGAAACGTGCTGGATGCGCCCGCTGAGGTGCTTACCGGCCAAGAGTCGCGAAAGCCATCAAAGAGCAGCCTCCCACCCAGCTCGATGAAAACGTCACGTCTGAAGCGGCAAAGGGTACAGTTTTGCGCTCGGTTCTCAAATTGCACGGTGATCTTGTAGATCCCGGGCGACATGGTACGGGCAGTATCGCCCGAGAGGGCGACAGAGACCGACGCGGTGTCGCCGCGGGAAACGTTGACCGTGGACCGATCAAGCACGATCAAGCTCTGCTCTGGCGGGTCAACCGAGACCTCGTAGTTGACTCCCCAAGAGCCGGTGTTGCGGATCTGAAACGTCCCCTTGTGGTTGTCCTTTGTGGGGTCGCCATCTGAGAAAGCGAGCAATAGGGGGACCGCGGGTTCGACCACAACCTCTGCGCCCCCGGGGGTGCTGAAGCCGAAAAAGCAGTTGAGGTTGATGAACAAGTCACAAGGCTCCCGTGTACGGTCTTCTTCGACTTCTGTCGGTGCACGGAAGTTTGCGGCATCTTTGTGAAGTCCGTAGGCGTTCCAAGGGAGCGTGTGAGGTGTTGTCGAACCCGGATCTGAAATTCCCTGGACGAGCGTGAGGTTCGAAAAGTCGCTGCCAGAGGCCAGAGCGGTGGCGGCTGGGGATGAAAGCAGCGAAAGCCACGGGTCATTTGAACGTTGGAGGGCTTCTTTCAGTTGTTCTTGGTGGGCATCGGTGGTGGCGTCACTCAAGCCCAGCGCCGAAGTGAGTCGCACAAAGTCGCGGGTACGGAGGGCTCCGCGTTGAAGCGATTGGTGCAGCCACCCGGGCTCGAGTTCGGCGGCGGTTGCCAGCCAAGTCAGATTCCCATCGGCCACTTGATTGATGAAGCGCCGGATCGATTGGGTGCCCTTGCTCTGGGCCGGAGTTGGCGGCTCCCGCGACCCGCGAAGGGCAACCGACGCCACGGTGTAATAATAGGGCGAAGCCGGGTGAAAGGCGTCGATGGGATCGGTTTGCGCGGGGCCTAGGCCCGCGGCCAAGGCCGGTTCCGATGCGGTTTCGGCGGGTGCGCGGTCCGTGTCTAGGGCGCGCTCGAGTCGCTCCCTGAGCCCCTCTTTCACTTCACTGGGACTGGCCGACGCATGGAGGGAGAGGGGCGGCGCGGTTTGAAGCCGCAAAAAGAGCGCTTCGTCGTCCTGCCCGGAAGTGAGTCTTTCTGCCAGGCGCGCCATGGCCCATGCTTCGTCGCGGGGGTCGTATGCCAGAAGTTGGGCGAGGGCGCCTGCCTCGGGTCCTTCCCGGGTTCGCAGAAGATGGGCAAAGGTGCTCTGGGCGAGGTCGCACGGAATGCCGAGGTGCGCTTCCAGTTCGGTGCGTTCGATTCGAAAGTGTTTCGCGTTTGCTTGGCAGAGCGTAGACAGATCATGGACGGTGCTTCGAACCAGGCTTTCGTAGGACATGGTGTCTATGGCTTCGAGCCATCGATGGGGTTCGAGGGGGCCGCTCGAAGACGTGGCGGACACCATGCCGACCAAACGGAGTCGTAAGAGGTCGATGAATAAACGATCGAAACGCTGGACCTGAAAATCGGAGGCCAAGAGGGCACCAAGCGTACTCAAAAACGGGTTTACGATGCGGTGCCTTAAAAGGGAGCCACGACCCTTGGTCGCTCCAGGGAAGCTCTTGAGGCTGGGGTGGACGACAATGGGACCGGCTTGTACCCCGAACGCGCCTTGGGGGTTGGACGCGATGAGGATGGCAAGGGGCGGCGGCGGCGCGTCCGTGGATGTGCTCAGGCGGGCAAGCTCGACCGCGGCCAGAGCGTTTTGCCGCGGATCCAGGGACGCCAGTGCGCGGCTCACCAGGGGGAAAAGAATTTGTTCCATCCACGGGTGGTCTTCGGCATACTCTTCTTGAGAGCGGGCGAGATAGGCCCTATCGAGGAGGGCAGAGGCCAAGTCGACGTCACCGATGTCTTTGGCAAAAAGGGCACAGAGCAAGGTGTCTTGTATGCCTTTTTGGCCCGACTCTCCGCACCGAGCAAGAAGGCGAACCGCAATATGGTTGGCGAGTTGATTTCGTTCTTCGGCAAAGGGCCCCTCCCAGGAACCTGTGCCTTGGGCCTTGAGTGCGAAGTAAGCCGCGACGTTGTCTTCGATGTATGCTTCTGGCTCAGCCCCCGGTGGGTTGCGGGTGAACAGACCCCGCGTCGGGCCTTTTTGGGCAAAAGCCTTTCGGACCAACGATCGCATTCCGCTGGTTATCAGGGGATATGCATCGTCGAGGGCCGGATCTTCGAGTTTGGCCAAGGTGTAGGCGAGGGCGTAGTGTACCCACATTTCAGCGGCGAGGTCGTGGAAGGGCTCAGCATCCGTGCCAGATTCTGCCTGCCCATTCTCAAAGAAGCGGATGGTCGGCACGATGAGTCCGTCGACTTCGTCGTCTTGGTAGACCGCGCTCTCAAGCAATGCCTTGAGCCATCGGGTTGCCGTCGCTCGGTCCTCCTCAGATTGGTGTGCGCGGTTTGCCGCAACAACCAGCGCGAAGGCACGGGGGGTGAGTGCGAGGGTTGAAGCCTCGTTCGGAGCCCTCGGTTCGGTCGCCGAGGCTGAGTCCTGCGCCTCGGGCGAGGTCTTTGCCCCCTGAAGCTTTTGCCATGCGTTCTCGTAGTGGTCGCCGAGCGCATCAAAATCCACGTCGTGGGCGTAGTTTTTAAGGCTTTGGTCGAGGTCACCGTCCCGTGCTTTGAACAGTTCATGCACGTCGATAAACCAGATGATCGCGGTGCTTGATTGGAGCCGTGTGGAGAGGTCTTGGATGCGCTGGCTCGAATACGGAAACCCGTGATCGCGGACGAAGGCTTGAGCACCGGCCCATAGTTTGAGAGCCTCACCTTGGAACCGGTCCGAAGAGGCCCGCTCGGGATGGGCCTCGGCAAACTGGAGTAAGCCACCGATGAGGCCCATCGTGGCTTCGAGATGGTACGAAGATTCCTGAAGGTTGCTTGGGAGGATGTACGGATCCTTGAAGTCGTTTTGGAAATAGTGGGTCCCGTAGTAGGTCGTCCGTGGTGGGCAGGCATCGGCATGACAAGCGGTTTTGTCGTACCCGAGGTTTTTGGCAAAGCGGACCACCGTATACTGCAGGCATTGCTCAAGTCGGTCGAGGTAGACCGAATCAGAAGATGCTTTGAGTGCGCCGTGGTTGACTGAGAGGGCGAGCCAGCTGCAGTTGTCGATCGCGGTGTGCGGACTGATCTGGAAATGACCCTTAGCGTCGATTGTGCCTCCGGTCACCACCCGGCCGACGCTTGAGGATCTGCCCGCGGCGGTGGCCTCATGGATCCATCTTCGTTTTTCAGCGTCTAGGGCCCTTGCATTTTTCGGGCGGGCGTTGTCTGCCTCGAGGGCCTGCCTGAGTTCTTCTCGGCCGCCTGCTTCGTCCCAGAGACTATAAAAAACGGCATCACGGACTTCGTTTCGCCACTGGCTGAGGGTGCTCTCTTGGTCGGCAAGCCCCAGTTCTGAGCGGTGGTCCAGGGCGTGGTTCAGCACGCTTAGGGTGTCGAGCAGATGCTCGGTCACCACGTTTTCAGCCATGGTCGGGCGCTTGAGTGCTTTCCACGTTTTCTCGTCGATGGCTTGGAGTCTCCAGACTGAGCTGGTGCGCGACTGAGAAGCACAGGACTGGGCGCGGCCTTCTACGCACACTTGGATTTCGGTGGGTTCGTTGTAGTTTGGGTATCCGATGGCGTCGAGGATGCTGTAGTAGGCCCATTGTTCTTGGGGATTCGTGGCCGAGGCATGGCGGTTATCGCCGAAAACGCGATGGGGTGCGTGGGCGTGTTTGAGGCCCTCGGTTGTCCAGCCGGCGGTCATGAGACTCACAACCCGTCCATCTTTCATGGTGTGGGCGCGCCGGTGATCGCGAAGGCCGTTGAGGGCACCATGGTAGCACCCCTTGAACCAGGTCTTTTCCGCTTCAGAGGGGAGGGTTTGGAAGGCTTCGGAGGTGATAAAACTTCCGATGCCGTGCAAGGCCCAGGCACTGGCGCCGGTCACGAGCCGGGCATCGCGCCAGTCGTCGCCTTTGGTGTTCCATGAAAAGTGCCATCCTCGAAGTTTGCTCGGATCCTGGGGATCGACCACGGCATGGGCACACAGGTAGCGGGCGAGGGCCCGCGTGGTGTGGTGGGCTTCGGCCCCTCGCGTGGTGCCTCCTTGCCCTCGGGCGTGTTGCGCCAAGGCGATGCCGAGGGTGTAAGCCCACACCCGCTCGAATCGGGCCAGGTACTTGGCGTCTTGATCGCTGTCGCTTGCCTTGAAGGTGGGATCTTGAAGCGCTTCGGCCTCCATCGGATCAATCCCCTCGGGGCCTCCAGAATATTCGACTTGGTATGCCCCATCTGAATTCATCGGAGGATGATGGTCCTTGTAAAAATAGGGTGCGGCCCCACCAGGCTCGAGCGTGGTTCTGCGGATCATGGTGTGGTTGGCCATGATGGCCTTTTGATAGTTGCTCGGTTTGTGTTTGCCACGGTCACGGGCGGGCAACACAAAGCCCTGTTCGGTGGTTGGTGAAACCGTGAGGACGGCTTCCCCTTGGGAAAAATTGAGCGGGACGGTGCTGCTAGACTGGAGGGCGGCGTCGATGGCCAACGGCGCGATCGAATGGGGTGTGCTGTCCTCTGCTTGCATGAGGTCGGCAGCAACCGAGGACGCAACCCCGGTCGCCAAGGCGCCGGGCAAAAGCTCGGCCACTTGGGGGAGGGTCAGATCCGATGGTTCTTCGTGAACCTTGATGTCGTGTTTGTTGACGATCCGCAGCCTGACGGGCACGGGCTTGTTCGCGCCGGCGTGGTGGGCCTCGACCTCAATCGAAAGCTTTTGGGTTGTGGTGTCCGAGGAAGCTCGGGTGCTCATGAGACGGTCGCTGTCCGAGGGTGCGATGGGTTCGCGGATGAAGGCCGAGAAGAACAGCTCTTCGAGCGCCAGAAGTTGAGGTGCGCCGGGGACCGTGGGGGCATACGAGCTTGGATCCTGGAGCTCTTGGGTTTCGCTGCGCGACGGGTGTAGGCGCTTGACAGGATGCCGACGTTGGCTTTTGCGGTCCGTGTTGACGATTTGGGTGGTCCAGGTGTCTGCCTGGTCTTCGCTTTCGGCCACAAGCAGCACCCCACCGGAATTTGGGCCTTGGGTTTCGGGCTGATAAAACGCGACGCCTATTTTTCCGAGGGCGTTGACCGCAATGCTGGGCATATACCCTTTGAGTTGTATCTTCTGCGCGACGAGGGCCTTCGGGGCGTTCCAGCTTTTGCCCCCGTTTTGCGACGCCGCGATAAAAAGCGCGCCCGCCCCCGGTCGGTTCGGGTCTGTTGAAGGGCCCTTCTCGAACACCGTATAGAGAACTCCCGAAGGACCCTCAGCGAGCTCGGGATACGAGGGGCGTTCGGGTCGGGAGGGCGCAAAGGTATCCACGACCTGGTAGTGCCACCGATTGCGGTCTCCTTCTTTTGGGCCGCCTTTTTCTCCTTCTGGATGGGCTTCGGAGGGGGGCCCGTCGTCAAGAGGACGTTGTGCGAGTTGAATCGAATCCTCGTGGTGCCAGGTGCCGCGGTAGCGATACTGATAGCGGATGCCTAGGGTGTCCCACAGGGCTTCGTCGCCCGGTTCGTACGCGTCTTTCCAGGCTTCTCGCCAGCCCACCACCAGCCTGGTGGGCTGCTTGCGCTGAACGATCGTTTCACTGAAGACGGGCGTGGTTCTCATGGACACCCAGCCGGGGTTGTCGACCGGGCTTCCATCCCAGTTCTTCGACTGGTGGGCGATGATGCTGACGGTGTTGTCGCTGACGTGGAGCGCGGGTGTGTACACGTAACTGTCTTCCCACCAATCGATGGTTGAACCATAAGGGCGAAGTCCGTCTTTGGGGTTGAGCTCTTGGCTCATCGGATACGATTCTTCACACCAACAATCCGGACAGTCGCAATCAGGGTCTGGGTCATACTTGACCAAGTACTTGACCTCTTCCGTGGCCGGAATGCGACGACGGCGATCAAACACATTGAGCGGGTGTCCTTGGGCATCCCACTCACGCCGATGGTTTCGTGCGTAGTAGATCTTGTTGGCCTCACTCCAGACCATGTGGTGTTGGCCGAATCGATCGAGGGCGATACGCACATCGCGTTTGTAGCGGGTGCTGGTGGCTTCGTCCCATGGGGTTGTCTCAAAGGTTTCGCCTCTGAGACTCCGTAGCCGAATACGAAATCTGGGGGGGCTCTGGTCCGAGCGTTCGGTCCAGGCCACCGACAGCTTTTTGTCGTGTGACGCGATGTCTAGGCTGGTCACTGTCCAGCCGGACTCCACTTCGAAGACCGGCTTGGTTCCGATCGGAGCGAATGAGCCGGGCGCACCGTTTTTTTCGGAACGAAGGACTTCGATGCGATCTCTTTGGTCGTCTGCCCCGCGAGCGACGAACCCGAGATGAATCAAGGTCTTGCTGCCATCTTGGGTGGCGGTGCTTCTTGGAAGCCTCGCGTTGAGGGCGCTGCTGGTCACAAAGGCCGGTGACTCAAATTCACCCGATAACAGAACCGGAGAGGGCTCAAGCGCGCGGACTTCGACCGACTGCGATCGCGCCGATTCCAGTTCTTGGCCTGTTGCGTTTTTGGCTACGGCCGTAATGAAATATCGGTACACGCCGTACGCGGGGAGCGTCTCTAAGAAGCGGTGGTCTTCGGTTTCGGCGAGAGGCGCTGTGGCTTCAACCACCCCGTGGTGCGTGATTTCCTCACGGTGAACCCGGTAATACAGCGGAGCCCTTGCAGGAAGCGGCTCGCCGTCGGCCAATGCGGCCGGTGGGTGCCACACGAGGTGCACTTCTTTATCGGCCTCGGACCCGAGGAGCTCGGTGGGCGGCATCGGCGGTTTTTCGAGAACCGGATCGAGGGCGTACCCGAAGACGAGCTTTTCGCGCGAGATATTCTTGGCCCGGTCCACAGCCTCCAGAGTCCACGTGTTGGTACCCGGGTCGAGTGGGAGGGATACCGAAAAGCGGCCGTTTTCGACCTCGATGGGTGTCCCTGCCAAAAGGCTGCCCGTCTTTCGAATGCGCAGGCTTTCGAGATGCGCCTCATCTAGGGTTCCCTGCACAAGAACCTGCTCTTCATACACCGTCTGTTCTTGAGGACCCAAAATGGCGATGTGGGGCGCGTCGGCATCGTAAATGACTACGCGGGACTGTTGACGACGCTCGTGTGCCTGGGCCTCGGCGCGGACAACGATCTCTGTTCGTCCGGGTTTGAGTTGAATGGGGATCGAAAACGCGCCGGTGGCGGTTGTGACCAAAAGCCCATTCACGGTTAACATGATGGGCTCAACGGAGTGGGTGGTGCCCGAGATGCGCAGGCCGGATTGATCGGTATAGCTTAGCGCCTCTTCTGGAGAGTCCAAGTCTAGACGGAGCGGCGAAATGGACGGCGTCTCAAAGCCTTGGTCGGTCGTCGCCCTGAAGCTTGGGTGGGCGATGGCCCGGGGTGAGGAGGTCGGTCCGTCCTCCTTTTGTGGGAGTCCTTCGAGGAGCACCATGATGCCCTGCTCATCGCGATAGACGGCAACCATTTTTTCGGCACGATTGTGGGCGCGATCAACGGCAGTCATAGAGAAGTACGATGTGCCGAAAGGCGTTGATTCAATGGACCAACGTTTGACAAACGAGGGCCCGGTGGTCACCGGCTTGTTGTCTACCCAGAGGCCAAACAAGTGAGGCTCATCAATGTGCACCTCAAGCTCAACGGCGGTGTCCGAGGTGGGTGTGGATGCCGAAAGTTCGAACACGGGCGGGTTCGGGTCAAAGACCACTCTGCGTGTGATGATACTCCGGTTTTGGGCCTCATCGAGGGCCAGCACTTCGACATCGTTGACCCCTGGCGAGAGCGAGAGAAGGTGCGCAAACGATCTGTTCGCGGCGCCCACGTGTACGCCATTGAGGTAGAGCCCTTGAAGGTTGGTGTCGTCTACGTGCCCTTCAATGCGTAGCCAGGGATCTGCGGTGTAAAGGATTTTAGCGCTCGGCCTTAAAACGGTCAGCTGGGGTTCGGTCAGGTCACGATTTTGGCTCGGGTGCGCGGCCCCTACCGCTTGTGTCGTCTCGTGCGAAAACGCAAAAAGAGGGCCATCAAAGGTTAGGTGCCCAAAGTAGCCCTGGCCGGGGCGGAGGGTTTCTTCCGGGCCGAGTGTTCGATAACGTTGTTCGTGCGACACCCACTGAAGCACACGGGTCATCTTGGGATCGGTGTTTGTCAGCATTTGAAACACGTGGAAGGCCTGCCAGCCTGGCTTACCGGTTGAAGGCGCGACCCGCGATTCGTTCTTTCGGAAACCTTTGAAGCTCAGCGTGATGGCTCGCTCCGCGTGCACCCAGTACGGGCGGTGGTGGTCCACGCGCCCGTCCCACCCCTCGCCCAGCTCGCCCATGGGCTCGGCTACGGTTGCAGGGAAGACCTCGGTCGCGTGGTGCTTGAGAATGGCGCTGACATCCGACTCGGGAGCAAACGGAAAAGCAACGAGGTTCCATCCGGCGTCGAGCGTGTAGTGATGTTCGGGTTGCTCTTCAGCCCATCCGTGCTGGCCGTAGACCATGCACCCCACGAAGACCATCATGAGTTTCCAAAGTTTGGGCACCCTCACGGGACGGCCTCTCGGCGGTTCGTTTTGCGTGGCTCCTGCTTTTTGTGCGTCGTTCATGCGCTCCCCGCGTCAGGTTGTCCCCCACCGGACGGTCTTGGTCGACTGGGGCGTGCGTGTACGCCGTCGCGTCGTGGCGGGACTCCCATTCCCGCGCACGCATACCATGGTTTTACCGAGTGCCGTCAATGGTTTTCGCTAGCTTTATTGCGATATCATCGAGGGCGCAAAACCACGAGGCTGAACGGGGCAAAACCACCATGGGAAAGACGCCAAGTCGCCCAAATTCATGGACTACGTTGTGAAGAAGACCCTACTTTTGCTCGTACTCCGCGAAAAATCGATCGTGGCAAAGAGGGCCACAAAATAGACTCCGATTGAATCTCTCAAGACGCGCGTTCGAATTTGGCGCGTGGTCTCGATGGGTGACCCATGCATATCTGATTACCCGCGTGGCCTTTTCGGCGTGTGCTGAGGATCCCTGTGGTTGCCAGGCGCCTCCGACAGCAAGAAGGCGCCAAGTCCATGTACCGCTTAAGCGTTGGCGCCCGTCACGAGGCGCGCGTCGGATCAGGTGTCTTCTTTGGTGTTTTTCGAAAACGGCCAGACCCAGACCGCATTTTACTTGTCGCAGAGCCATCGTGCGAGGCTTTGAGCTTCGGCGTTCTCTTTGCGCCGAGCCACTTGGTGAAGCGTGATGCCTTGCGTATAGATCCAAACGCCTTCAAAGCGGGCGGCGAGATGGACAAGCCCTGCCGGCCAAGCCGTGATTTTCTTACCTTGAGGGATGTCCGTGGCGCTTCCGAAAGTCCCAAAGATGTTGATGGTATCGTGCATCGCTCCTAAGGACGACGATCGCAGCATGGATCTACACCGTTTGCCCTTCAGTCACGACGAGAATCGAATTGAACCAGGACATACATGCGGAGCAGGGCGTCGGGTGCTTGGCATTTTCATTCGCGCTCATCCGGGCCCCAATTCGCTCACCAAGGCGTTTCTGGTGCTGGTTTTGTGGGAGAGAAATCAACGTAGCACGGTCCGAAAAATCCTTCTTGTTGCGAAAATGAAATCACCAGAGGAGGGGGAACAGGGAAGCCCGTCATGCGAGCGACTTGTTGCATAACACTGGCCTAACCCGCGAAATGAAGGGGCTCCCCGATCCCGTACCGACGTGGAGGGATTTGTGCCTAAGTCTTCAAGATCCCTATTCCGAATAAATTTCGGACGCTTAGGGATGACAAAGTAGGCCGTGGGGCGATAGACTATGCGCGTGTCGTCCGCCGCCAAAAAGCTCCTCGAGCAGGCGCTTCTGCTTCCGCGGGAGGAACGAGCAACCCTTGTCGAGGCTCTTAACCAGAGTCTGGAAGAAACGGGCGCGCAACTACACCCCGAATGGCATTGCGAAATCATGCGACGAATCGAAGCCGTCGAGCGTGGCGATTCCAGCCTTATCCCATGCGACGAACTGGAAGACCAAATCCATAAAATTCTCAGCGCTGATTGATGCGGTTGCCATTTCAATCGGACGCCGCCGATGAGCTGCGGCAGGCTGTCGTCTATTATGAGCAGGAGCGGTTAGGATACGGTCGCCTGTTTCTCCGCGAGGTGATGGCAAAAGTCGATCGGGCGACCAATTTCCCGCAGAGCGGCGCTCTCATTCCGGGCTTTGATGACAAATATGATCTCCGACAATTCGTGCTAAGCCGCTTTCCGTACACCGTCGTCACCGCAAGGCTAAGAGACAGCCGGTTCGTCATTGCGGTCGCCCACCAACGTAGGCGACCCAGATATTGGATTGAGCGCATTAAGTGATCAATTGCCTCGTGTGACCCGTGCACGGATATCATGGCTCTCGCCAACTGGTACCTTGTTTGGTCCGAGTATCTTTCTGGAACCCAAGCCTCATCCTTGTAGAGCTCGATACCCAAAAACGAGCGTTAATAAACTCAAGTCCTTCATTGGAAATTTCAACAGCAGCCTCGCACGCCACGTGTGGCAACTTGGCCTCGCAGGTTTCCTTGACACATCGGCCCCGAGCCGGTCGTTTTCGTCTGGGCTACGCTAGACCTTGCGACGCCTCGTGGGCCTCGCCTACGTCCACGGTGGCACGGCGCTCGTTCGCAACATTCTTCAGCCTTTTCTCACCTTTGAAAAATACCCCATGGCCACCGCCAGCCCGTGGCCTCAAAATGCCCTGCGTTTTACCCTGAGGTGGTTTGAGGGCAGGCTCCGATGCTGACAATTCGAGTTGTCGTGAATAGGTCTCCCTCGGTGTGGTCCAGGCGCTCTGAGCGGTGTTTTATCCGGATCGCATGACGACCGGAGTCGAAACCGTTTGACACGACCTGGTTCGCAAACGCTTATGATGCGGCTTCGTGGATGCAGCGATACCTGTGTCCCGAGCGTGACTGTTCGGCTGCACCGCACCGGCGCTCTGGGACTGCGGGTTTGGCGGACCGACGAGGGATTTCGAGGAGGGAAACTCGACCGTGGATACCCGCAATGTATTGTGCTCGGCGCTGTGGAACCGTTTGAGCCCGCGCTTTGCACTCGCCCTGTTTTGTGGGCTCTTGCTCAGCGACGGTTCACCTGCCTACGGCGGTGAGGGGCCAGCCTTCTCGCCGTTGGCTGAGGGTGGAAGGTTCGAGCGTTCGCTTGAGGCCGGATGGAACCTTGTGAGTTTTCCCGTCGTGGCCGACGAGGATCTGTTGCCGATCCTCGAAAACAAGGGACTTTCGGTTTGGGAATTGCACGCAGGTGGTCCGTCTCGCCCGAAGACGGTGCGTGTCGCATCGACAAGTTTAGAGCCGGAGTCCGGTTATTGGGTTTGGGCGCCCGAGCCTACACGCATTGGGCTGCAAGGTGAGCTGGTTTTGGGGCCGGTGGCTTCCTCTACGCAGGCAGACGCTGGGTGGCGGTTCATCAGCGTCACCGAGCGTACGGTGTACCAAGACCCTAACCTCACACGGGTTGTGCGCTGGAACAATAGCAATCAATTTTTCGAACGTCTTCGGGTGGGGGCCTTTTTTGTTCCGGGCCATGGCTACTGGGCGAAAACCCAAACCCACGAGGAACCCTTTCAAGAAAGCTGCCTTCCGCATGCTTGGGACTTTGCGGACGCGGTGGCAGTCGTGCGGGGGTGCCCGGTGGTGGACGACGGTTCGCGGATTGTGGCGCGGAGCGAGTGGAGCGTGCGGCGGACTCCGGCCCCAGGGGTCGCCGATGTTCGTGAGCAGCCCCGCACCATTGTGCTTGCGCGGACCATGACGTCCTCACGGACTTCGGTGGGTGCGTTCGAGGCGCGTGAGATGGTTGAGCGCAAGAAGGTTGACCTCGATGCCCACTTTGTCGTGGCGCCCGGCCCACGGGGCGACTGGGAGATCTACGAGGGCCAACGCATGGCGCCTGGGGCCCACGGACGGGCGCTGCCCACGGAGATTCGCATTGCCCTGATGGGGACCTATGAACCCATCGATGCGGCGCATTACGAAGAGACTCTATACGGGTTTGATCCCGGCGCGCCTCCATCGCGGCAGCAGCCGCCCCGAGATGCGGTTTTGCGGTTGTCGGAGTTGGTGGCCTATCTGTCCGGGTTTTCCGAAGTCGAGAACCTCGTCGCGGAGTCGCCCCTTCGCCCCGGTGTGGCCGTGACGCATCTGGTCGATGCCCTGAATGCGCGATTCTTGGGGCTCAGACCGGGGGGCGATCTGGCAGACCGGGAGGTCCGGCCCGAGCACCCAGAGGGGCTACAGGGCGTGAACCCACCTACGCTGCTTGTTCTCGAACCTTCTGAGGACGTGGTCTACACCGAGAACGCTTGGTTGACGGTGGGGGGCGAGGTCTTCGGCGGGGACCTGCTCGGGTTCTACATCAATGGGCTCTTGGTCTCCACGCAGAGTCGGAGTTTTCACGAGGTCGTGCAACTGGCACCTGGCGAAAACCGGATCGTATTCACGGTGCTGAGCCGTTCCGGACTGCGCCAAAGGGTTGAAAAAACGATCGTGCGAGACGTGGCGCGGACCTCGTCGGACGAACCTGACCCGCCGGTGGTTCGTGC
>CBDCWQ010000012.1:92500-156182 GCA_965223435.1 Myxococcota bacterium | reverse complement strand
GGGCCCTGAGTTTCGCTTTATAGCTTGGGTATCCTTCGCCAGAGACCTCTGCGGCGACGGTTGCGTCTAGGGTTCCATTTTGGGGAAGACGGGTGTCTAGGCGCGCCTCATAAACTTGGTCTTTTGCGGACAAGGAAAGGTTGAGGTCGGCTGTCTGGCCGTCGGCATCGGCCCTTGCCTGAATCTTGAGCGTTCCTTGTTCTTCGTGAACAAAATAGTCTGCTGAACTGTGCAAGGTCAGGGTGGTCCGGGGCGCTTTTTCGAATGCGACCGTGGACGTGAGCGTGTCCAAATCGACCCGGATGCGGTCGGGGCTGAGTAAAGCGCTTGCCGCCAGTTCGAGGGACTCTAGGGAACCTTTTTGTGAAGGTTGAAGCTCCAGCTCGACTCGGCCTTCCGTGATGCTGAAGGCACGAAGGACGATGGACCAGGTTGATGCTTGGTCGCTGTTTTTGTCTTTGGATGGCGAAGCTTTAACCAGCTGATGCAGGTTAGGTTTGCCGTCGGCGCTTTGCCGCAAGTAGACTTCTGGCTTGCTCAGGCGCAGCTGTGTGATCTCGAGGCGGCGAAAAAAAAGAGAAAAAAGCGCGTAGTGAATATCGAGTTGAGCGACAGATATGGCTGGATCGCCTGCTGGGGTGGCGATGGTGATGTTGTGTAAAGATAGGTTGCTTGTGTAGTTTCCCTTGAGGGCGCCGACGGAGATTCCTGGCACCGTGGGCCGTACTTGCTGGAGTATGACATCGAGTAACGCCTCGCGGCCTCGGTCGGTTCGAAGCATTCCATAAATCCCAAACGTGCCAAGGACGAGGCCGAGCAGGACATAAGCGGCGATCCTCAGGAGGCGGTTTTGAATGCCGAGCGATGCTGGGCCCTTGGACATCAGAACGCGTCTCCTAGCGTCAGATGGAATGCCAATCGGTCGTTCGGATCGGGTGACGACGATGCAAGGTCTTCGCCAACGCGTACGACGCGTACACCCACACTGAACCGAATCGCACCAATGGGTGTTTCATAGGTCGAGCTTGCCCCAACCGCCCAATGGAGATCATCGAAAGATAGATCGGGAAGGGTGCGGGTGACGTCACCTCCGTCGACAAAGGCGGAAATGTTAACCCAGCCTCCGTGAAACTTGATGAGCCGCAGCCGCAAATCGGCAGACAACAAAAAAGCGGCGTTTCCGCCGAGTGGGACCCGACGTCCATCTGACTGACGGGCTTGCTGGGGTGACAAGCGACCATAGCCGAAGCCGCGATGACTGGTGGGGCCGCCGAAATTGAAGCGGCGGGTCACGGGACTGTCTTGGACGCTGACGGTTCCGTCAGGGCTTTCGAAGGTGCTCGGAATCAAGTGGCCGAACTGACCACGCAAACCCAGGATCAAGCGTTTGGTGCCGAGCGGAATGTATGCTCGGATCTGGGGCAGGACCTTGAAGTAACTGAAATCGCTTCCGATGGAAGCAAACCCCTCTTCAAAACGAATTTCAGCCCATATGCCAGCTCGGGGGTCGATGGCGGAGTCGCGTAGGTCGAGTTGCAGGGCCTGCTCAAGCCAGGTCAGGCGGTAAGGGTCGCGGAACCCGAAACCCAAGGGGGTATCCTGTTCGTCGAAGGCCTCAGTGACTTGGGCGAAGAAGTCAAAAAACTCTGCGTTCCAGGAAAGTTGGGCCGTCAGCCGACGACCCCAAAAGGAGCGTTCGACCCCAAGTTGACCCCGCGGGCCGTGGAAACGATAGCCTTCATGAATGCCGAGATCGTAGCCCGCCACCACAAACAATGATGCACCGGTAGAGAAGATGTCGGGCTGAGTCAGGCGGAGCGTGTTTTCGACTGCCGGCCCGCTCACGCTCGAGGCCCACGCATTGGGGATAGTGACAAAGGCCGGGCGAACGCGGGCTTCTAGGATGCGCATGCCCCCTAAGAAGTTTCGCCATACAAACCGGCCAATGAGCCGGACTTCGTGTCGACGCCGTTCTACGCCAAGCCCGCCGCCCAGGCGCAACTCGCGTCGATGCGTGGGCTCGAGGCGGATGGTGACCTTCTGCGCCCCTTCGTCTTGAGGAAGGTCTATTTGAACTGTCGAAAACAGGTTCGTCTCAAGCAAGTGTTGGCGGGTTTGATCGATGTGCGCCTTGTTGTATAGGTCCTTGGCTTCCCAGGCGACCAGGCGTTTGAGTTTAAGTCGCGGCACGTCCGTGCTTCCCAAGAAGTGTGGCTCACCAAGACGCACCCGTGTGCGAGCACGGACCTTAAACAGGATGTTCGCAGTCCGTTTGTGTGCATGTACGCGAACGCCCCCGGTCACCGAAGCGTGGGCATATCCGTGCCGACGCAGGGTCTTGAGGAGGTCCTCTTTGGCTTTTTCGTAGTCCGCGTGATGAAAACGCTCTCCCACATGAACGGGGAGCGCACGCAGGGCGGTCCGTTCGCTTGGTTCCCCTTCATCCGGTAGCCCGTCGATGCGGATGCTTTTGATGTGGGTCGGTTTTCCTTCAAAGATGACCAGCCTGAGGTCCACCACTTTGTTGGCCGGCGTTGCTGCCTTCTGAGTTACCCGAGCGTCAAAGTAGCCGTGTGCGGCGTAGAGCGCTTCAATTCGCCGTGCATCGAGATCAAATAGACTGCGGCGATAGTGCGTGCCGCGGGACCACGGCCAGGCACCTTCACCTTGGAGTGCGAGACCCTCGGTGATGCGGTCACGGGGTATGGCGTGCCGGCCTTCGAACACGATATGGCGGACGGTGGGCGTCTTGGCTGTTGCGCAGGCAGAAGACAAGACCAGACAGCCGGTCACCCACGCCCAGCGCGTGTGCCGGCCTTGCCCGTCACCCTTCACCGCGCGGATATACCACCAACCGAACGGGAGGTCTTCGCCCTTGATGGAGGCCCGAAGGGGTACCCGCCCAGTGAGAGCGGTTTCGAGAAATTTGGCGAGCTATGAGGGCATGGAATCAAGTTTGCGACGAAATTCGATTGGACTTAAGGATGTCCAGCGCTTGAATGCACGGCTAAACGCACTTTGCTCCGAAAAACCGAGGAGGAAGGCAATGTCCGTGACCGACAGAGATTCCTCGCCGAGATAGCGTTTGGCGAATCCTTCTCGGACTTCATCGAGGAGGTTTCGGTAAGAAAGCTGTTCTTCCTGAAGGCGCCGCTGAAGGGTGCGCACGGTCATGTTGGCGGAGGCTGCAACGACGTCCAATGCGCCGCCCTGTCCATTTCGAATGCTTTCGATGATTTTCTGACGGATATGTGCGGAGAGCCCCTTATTGACGTTCAGCTTATCGATGAGATCGGTGGCGTATTGGTTCTGGCTTCGCTTAGGAATTTCTTCCCATAGAAACCTTGCTCTTTGGTAGTGAAGGCGGCTCTCAGGCTCTTCCATGGCGCGGGCGATGTCGGGCATCGCTGCGAGATCGTCTACGAAAATGCCTGCTTTTCTTGCGCCATCGATCAACAGCTTAAGATAAGCACCAACAACTGTAACATCCGACATGACTCAGGCAGAACACGAATTCCAGGCTTTGACCTCGTGATTCGCAGACCCAGTATAGCGCTAGGCCTTCAGCTTGACACGCCAAAAATGGCGAAAACTGCACAATCCAGCAAGGTGCGGGCCATCATAGGACTTTTTGAAGCCAAGCCACGATCGTGTCCAACAGCTGGTCTTGGTAATACGTCATGGTGAAGGTGTGGTCCGCTTCGGCAAAACGTTTGATGGAGAGCCCCGTGGCGCCGAGTTTCTTGAACGCCCAATAAAAATGCAAAAGATAGTTGTCGTATGCCGGTCCCCCAGAATAAGCCAATAATATTGGTGTCTTACGACGCAGGACGGCCGTGAAGGCATCGATGATTTCGTCTGTCGGCGGCATTTCCCAGAGGTCGGCGTCGAGGCCCGAGGGCGCGGGGTTTTCTTGGCCGCGCGCCAGGTTCCGAAGTTTGGCCATCAGCCGCTGCTCGATATCGCTCTTTCCAGCGAGGAGGTTTTTCCAGCTGTCGGCTTGGGTTAACCGTTTGCCGTAGCTTCTCACAAAGTGAATGGGATTGTCGTATGCGAAGCTGTCGATGAGTATGGCTGCGGACACGCGCGGTTCGGCCAGTGCGGTGTCCAGCGCGACATCTGCGCCCGAGCACAAACCCATGGGAATGAACGTCTGAAGACCTCTGTTCGTCTCCAAAAAGTCCATGGCGTCTTTCATCTGGGCCACGGCAAAGCTCCTGAAAGGGCCGCCTTCGGGGTCCGCTTTGCTGTCACCAAACCCCGCCAAGTCGAAACGCAAGGAGGTGAATCCAAGCTCCGCCAAAAGGCGCGCCAGTCGGGCGTTCAGACGATGGGGGCCGACGCGGTGGAGCACCCCCGCGTTGGTCAGCAAGATGCCAGGTTTTTTTTCTTGGGGTTGAACCCGAGGGAGGGTCAAGAGCCCCACGCGGTCTCGCTTGGGTCCGAGAAGAAGTGGCCGACAGGCTTGAACCACAGGGCCCTCGGAGGACGGTTTGGAATGGACGGCGTCCGGCATCATGAGATGGCCTTTGCCCAGTCGACGATGTGGTTGAGGGTCTGGCGCGGGATAAGCGCGCCCGAAACTTCACTCTCTTTGTCCCAGACATGCGGTCCATCGTAGCGGACCTCAGTCACTTGGGTTCCCTTTTGGTCCAGCTGGCGGGCAAGGCTGGCGCTTTTTTCAGCCACGATCAAAGCGCTTTTGGCGCCCGACAACAGTTCACTCGTGCTGAGGGCCTCCAGTTGGCTTCGGAGTCGTTCCGAACAGGGAAAGCCCATCACTTCAAAAGGGTGGCCATGTTTGATCGCGGCTTTGGGGCGCGGAAGAACCTGGCGAAGGTAGCGCGACCTCAAGTCTTTCAGCTCGGCGACGTAGGCTCGCCCATTTGTGATGGGTTCCCAGAGGACGAGGTGCTCTACATCTGACCGGTGTGCGCTCACTTGAAGTGCCAGGGTTGCGCCGAGCCGAAGGCCCATCAAGCATACCCTTTGAATGCCCGCCGTATCTTTGAGTTCGTCGATGGCGGCTTCGATGTCGTTCTCCCACAAGAGGAGGTCACCCGCGTCGCTGCCTCCGGGAGAATCCCCCGTCCCGAAATAGTCGAAACGCAGCACATGAAACCCCGACTGAACCAAACCGCGCGCCAGCTCCTTAAACGCGGGATAGGTGGACATGTATTCGTGCCCCATCGGATAACACAACACCACCCCATCGCGCCGCTCAAGACTGCCGGAATCGGGCCCTTCATAGAGACCGAAAAGGGGCCTTTTTGCGGTACCCAGGGTGAACGGAAGCATGGTGTATCTAGCGGGGAGAGTCCGTGGAAGGTCAATATGAGAATGCCGGGTACGGGACCGGACCCTCCGATGAAACAAGTTCAGATTCCCGTGCGCGACAGAACAGGAGGGGATGTCCCGAAGATTCAGGGAAATCGGAGTTTAGCCCGCACCGAGGCCAAGAGTCTTCGGCGCAGACCACGCGGGGCATCGGCGCCACCGCGCGAAGCGGGTGGGGGCAGCGGTTTCGCCGAAGGATGGGAGGCCGGTGGTGCCAAATCGTCGCCCTTGTTTTGGATCGCCTGGGCCACTTGGCCAAGGTTTTGAAAGATGATGTCCCGCGGACTGACCCGGGTGCCGGTCGCTTGTTCCAGCTTCATGAGCACACTCATGGACAACAGGGAGTGTCCCCCTAAGGTAAAAAAGTTGTCGGTGAGGCTGATTTGCTCCACACCCAAAGCTTCGCGCCATAGTTCCGCAAGGAGTCGCTCCATCTTTGTTTTGGGAGGCACAAAGCTTTCCTGAGCGGTGGTCCCTACGCCGTACTGTGATGCAAGGGCGGTGCGGTTGATCTTCCCATTCGGCGTAAGGGGGAGTGCGTTGAGTTCCACAAAATGCTGAGGAACCATGTATTCAGGCAACTTGAGCCGACAGAAGGTGCGAAGTTCGGTGACCGTCAGCGACTGATCCCCTTGGGGTTCGTAATACGCCGCAATGCGTTTGTCCCCAGCGCGGGGCTCTCGAATGAGTGCGGCCGCGGCCCCGATGGCTTTATGGCTGCGAAGCACGGACTCGATTTCACCGAGTTCGATGCGAAAGCCCCTGACTTTGACCTGATGGTCGAGGCGACCTTCGTAGGCAATGGTGCCATCCGCGAGGTATCGTGCCCAATCCCCGGTCCGGTACAGACGCTCTTTGGGACCGCCATCTTCGAGGGCGACGGTCACAAAGCGTTCCGATGAAAGCTCGGGACGCTTTCGATAGCCGCGGGTCACGCCAGCGCCCCCGATGTAAAGCTCGCCGGGGATGCCGACCGGAACCGGTTGTTGGTTCTTGTCCAAGAGGTACACCGCAGTATTGGCGATGGGGCGCCCAATCGGGATGGGGTCTTCGGCGTCGACCACGCGGTGGCACGTCGACCATACCGTGGTCTCCGTGGGGCCGTACAGGTTCCAAAGGCTCTCGGTTTTTGTAAGCAGCTGTCGCGCGAGTGGCTGAGAGAGGGCCTCTCCTCCGGACGCAGCCTTCAGTCCCTTCTTGCCCGACCACCCCGCATCGACCAACAGGCGCCAGGTCGCTGGCGTGGCTTGCATAAAGGTGGTGCCGCTGTCTTCAATCGCTGCCATCATGGCGGATGGGCCTTCAAGCATGGCGTTGCTGGCGACGACTACAGTGCCCCCCACGACCAGTGGCAAGAAAAGTTCGAGGACCGAGATGTCGAAGGATATCGTGGTGACGGCAAAAACGCGGTCCTCCTCCGAAAGCCCGGGGCACTTGGCCATGCTCGTGAGAAAGTTCGTCACATTGCGATGCAAGACCTCCACGCCCTTCGGTTGGCCCGTGCTTCCCGAGGTGTAGATGACATAAGCCAGGCCGTCTGCCGCGGCCATAGGGCTCGCGGGCATGATGTCGCCCGTCGAACCAACGGTGCCGGGTTCGTCGATGAAGACTTGCCTGGCGTTGCTCTTGGGGAGCTTGGATACGAGGTGGGCCTCGGTGCACACAAACTCGGCTTCTGAGTCGTTGAGGATGAACTCGACGCGTGCTTGGGGGTATTTTGGGTCCAGGGGCACGTATGCTCCGCCTGCCTTGAGGATGCCCAAGAGGGCCACAACCATGTCCGAAGAGCGGTCCATATACACCGCGACCAACGTCTCTCGGCCGACACCAAGCTGAGACAATTGGTTCGAAAAAGCGTCAACCCGTTCGCTCAGGGCTTTGTAAGTAAGCCGCGTGTTCTCAAAAATAAGGGCGTCCTTTTCCGGCGCTCTTTTGGCCTCAGCTTCAAACAATTCGGTGATGGTGGCCTCGTGGGGGTAGGTCGCCTCCGTTTGATTCCAAGTCCTAAGAATTTGCGCCCTCGTGAGCGGTGGGAGAATGGGGGTATGAACGATGGACTGTTCAGGCTGGGCGGTCACCGAGCGAAGCACCGTTTCGAAGCTCTCAAAAAAGCGCAACATAGACTCTCGGTGGAACAGATCCGTGCTGTACTCCAAATCGAATTCTAAGCCGCGCTCCGTGCGCTCAGCCCATAATGCGATGTCGGTTCGAGCGACCCCAGCCACAAGCGGAACGGGCGTCAAGCTGAGATCTCCGACTGCGGTTCGTTGAGCCGAACTGTCGATGTAGTTGAACATGACTTGGAACACGGGCGTGCGGCTCAGATCCCGGGCCGGACGCAGTGACTCCACCAAGCGCTCAAAAGGGAGGTCTTGGTGACCGAATGCCTCGAGGCAAGTCTGACGGACGCGGGCGAGGACTTCTTGAAAGCTCGGTTTTTCACCGAGATCGGTCTGGAGAACCAACGTGTTCACGAAATATCCGATGAGGGCGCTGGTTTGCTCGGGTGCCCTTCCGGAGACCGGCGATCCCACTCTCAGAATCGGTTGGCCCGTAAGTCGGTAGAGCGTGAGCTTGAAGGCTGCAAGGAGGGTCATGAACAGGGTGGCCTGGTTCTGAGTTCCGAGGGTTTCTATCGCTTGAAGCAAGGTACCATCGAGCGTGAATTTTTCTACTGCGCCGTCCGATGATCGTGCCGGTGGACGCGCCTTGTCGGTTTTGAGCTCCAAAACATCGGGGCCACCCTTGAGTTTCTGTTCCCAGTATTCCAGATCGGACTTTCCAGATTCTTCTTCGGAGCGGGTCCGCTGCCAAGATGCATAGTCGGCGTACTGAAAGGGAAGGGCGGGTAAATTTGCGGTGCGCCCGCACACTGCTGCCTCATAGGACTCAGAGAGTTCATCGAGCAGGACGGAAAGTGAGGCACCGTCAAACACCATGTGATGGGCGTTGACGAGCAAGACGTGTTTCTCGGGCCCCATACGGAAGAGGTCTAAAGACAAAAGTGGGCCTTCGGTGATGTCGAAGGGCTGGGCAATCTTTTGGGTGAGCGCTTCCTTGAGGGCTCGGCTCTGTTCCTCGGGATCGGTAAGGTGGGTCAGATCGGTGTGAGGCAAACCGATGGTCTGTGGTGCACCGATGACCTGGACCACCTGGCCTTTGTTTGTTTGGAAACAGGTTCTTAGGGGTTCGTGCCGGTCGACAATTTGGTTGATGGCCTGCTCGAGCGCACGACTGTTCAAAGAACCGCTGAGTTCGAAGGCAAAGGGCACGTTGTGGACGGGCGTGCCTGGCGTGAGTTGCTCTAGGTACCAGAGTCGCTCTTGTGCGTACGACAGCAAAAGGTCACTGTTGCGAGAAATGGGCTTGACGGATGCACCTTCGTTGGGGTGAGGCAGTTTTTCTTGTGCTCTGGCGAGGAAATCCAGAAGTTCGGGCTTCCTTTTTCGTAGTTCCTCTTGAAGCGGTGCGGTGAGTGCGCCCTGAGGCGCTCCAATCACAAGCCGGTCGCCTTCGCGTCGAATGCTGACGCCCAACGAAGAAAGCTCGGTCAGCAAGGTCGAAAGGGGTCGGGGCGTCTCTTCGATTGAGTTCATTGCGGTCTTCCTATGCCGGCTCTGATTCGGCAACCTAGATTTGAATTTCCTCGCGTCCTTCGGCGGGCGTGGTTTCTATGTTTTGCTCACGAACGTACTTGATCGCATCAATATGGGTTGCCAGCCCCGAAAGCGAGGGGGCTTCGAAGACATCCCGAAGTGAAAGCGGAACCGAAAAAGTATCTCGAGCGCGTTTGAGCATGCCAATCGCGCTCAACGAATGCCCCCCGAGCTCAAAAAAACTGTCCTCGCGGCCAAGATGTTCGAGATTGAGAACCTCGACCCAAATCTTCGCCAAACCTTTTTCCGTGGGGGTTTGGGGCGGTTTTGCGTCGGCTTTTCGGTCCGCATGTTGGTTTTTGGGCGAGGGCAGGGCTTTTTTGTCCACTTTGCCGTTGGGGGTGAGGGGGAAGGCCTCGACGGGAACAAAATGCTGGGGCACCATGTAGTCAGGCAGTTTTTTGGCCAACAAGAGCCTCAGCTGGGCGTCCAAAACCTCTTGGCCGGACTCGGTTTCGTAGTAGGCCACAAGGCGCTGGTCCTTGGGGCGGTCTTCCCGCACCATAACCACGGCCCGCGCGACGGCAGGGTGCTCGCCGATCACGACTTCGATTTCGCCGAGTTCGATACGAAAGCCCCGAAGCTTCACTTGATGATCGCTGCGACCGAGATACTCGATGCTTCCGCTTGGTCGAAACCGAGCGATGTCTCCGGTACGATACATGCGGGCTCCTGCGGTGGATGAAAAGGGATTCGGAACGAAACGTTCATCCGTCAGACTTTTTCGCCCGAGATAGCCCCGCGCCACGCCGGTTCCCGCAATATAGATCTCGCCGGGAATGCCGATAGGGGTGGGTTGCCGGTTTGAGTCAAGGATGTAGATCTGGGTGTTGTCGATGGGGTGGCCGATAAAAATCTTGCTGTCGGTTTCTTTGACTTGTTGTCCGGTCGCGTAGATCGTCGCTTCGGTAGGCCCGTACATGTTCCAAACGCGGTTGGTTCGGGTGAGGAGTTCTTGGGCCAGCTCAAGAGGGAGCGCCTCACCGGCCGAGACGATGTTGAGTTTCTGAGAACCCTTCCACCCGGAGTCGACCAGGACCCGCCAAAGGGCCGGTGTTCCCTGTAGAAAAGTGGGTTCAGTACGTTCGATGGCTTCTATCAATCCGTCGCCGCCCTCCATCGCGGGTTCGCCCGCGACAATGAGTGTTGCGCCGACGGTGAGTGGCAGAAAAATCTCCGCCACCGAGATATCGAAGGCGATGGTTGTTGCCGACAACAAGCGGTCGTTCTCAGCGAGGCCCGGTTTTCGCGCCACGCTCTTCAGCAGGTTAACCAGGGACCTTTGGGGCACCTCGACGCCCTTGGGTGTTCCGGTGCTTCCTGAGGTGTAGATGACATAGGCCAAATGGTCGGCATGGAGCGAAGAGACGGGCGCCGTTTCGCTATCGTATCCGCGGGCGTCGTCATCGATGGCCACCGTTTTGGCTCGGTGTTCGGGTAAAAAGGCGGCCATGCGTGCGTCAGTCAAGACCACCGAAGCCTTGGCGTCCTCCAAGATGAAGGCGACACGTTCTTTTGGATATCGGGGATCGAGGGGAAGGTACGCGCCCCCAGCCTTCAAAATAGCGAGCATGGAAATCACCATTTGTGTCGACCGCTCCATCCAGATGGCGACCAGACTTTCGGGGCCAATACCCATTTTGCGCAATTTTAGGGCAAGACCGTTGGCCCGACGGTTGAGCGTTTCGTAGCTCAGCTTTACGGAGCCACACTCGAGGGCGATTTTGCTCGGCACGCGGTGCGCCTGAGCCTCAAAGAGCTTTGGAATGGTGGCCTCAGAATCGAGGGGCTGGTCGGTGCGGTTCCACGTGCGGAGGACAAGCTCTTCTTCGTCATCAGGCAAAAGCGTCAAAGCGCCGAGCGGCTTTTCTGGCTCGTCGGCAGCTCTGCCCAGCAAGGCTTCAAATTCTGCGAGTCTTCGGCGAATCGTCTCTTGGTCGAAGAGATCCCGGTTGTACGTGCACTCCACAACGAAGCTGTCTCCCGACTCGACCAGGTTCAAGGAGAGCTCGAAGTTTGAGAATCGTTTGGGGTTTGAGAAAAATCGGGTCTGTAAACCGCCCATCTCTAGCGGCGGGGTGCCCTGGTCGATGTTGAATACCACCGGCACCAAAGGAATACGGCTCAGATCGCGGGGAAGCCGAAGGGCCTTGACCAAACTGCCGAAGGTGAAGGCCTGGTGATCGTAGGCATCGAACATCGTTTCTTGGAGCGACCCCAGCAGGGTTTTAAAAGATGCCGTGCCCTGAATTTGGTGTCGAAGGGGCAAAAGATGGACGCAGTGCCCCACCAGCCGGGTGTGTCCTTCTGCGGCCTGGCCTGCTGCGGGGATACCGACCACGAGATCATCTTGCCCAGTGATCCGGTACAGAAAGGCTTGAAATCCGCCGAGGAGGGTCACAAACAACGTGGTGCTTGTTTGCGAACTTAGGTTTTTGAGCTTTTCGACGATGTCGGAACTCAAGAGCCGGTCTTCGCGCGCCCCGCTGTAGCTTCGGACCGGGGCTCGGGGCTCGAGGCTCAGAAGATCGAGAACAGGAACTTCGCCTTCAAAGCGTTTGAGCCAATAGTCAATGTCTGCCTGATTTTCACCTTTTTGTCGCACTTGGTTTTGGTGGGTGGCGTAGTCACTGATGCGTTCCGCGGGCTCGAGTTTGTGGGGCAGCCCCTGGCGAAAAGAAGTATACAGCGCGCTCAGGTCTTGAAGCAGTACCGCGTTGGACCATCCGTCAGATGCAATGTGATGGACGGTGAAGAGAAATGCATGCTCTTGAGGCGCAGAACAAACCAGCCTTGCCCGAAAAAGGGGGCCGAACGAAAGAGGGAAAGGCGTCTCGACCTCTTCTTTTTTGATGGCCTCCATACGTGCGGAACGGGTTTCGAGGGCCGCTTGGCTCAGGTCCTCAAACAGGAGTGTGGTCCTAAGGTCTGGCACGATGCAAAGCCGCTTACCATCTGAACTGAGGCTCATGCGCAAAGCCTCGTGTCGTGTCACCAAGGCCTGAAAGGCACGCTCGAAGGCCTCTTTATCCAAGGGGCCTTCGAGCCTGAGGCCAAGCGACTCATTGAATGCGCACGATGCGTCTTCGCCCATCTGAACTGAGGCCCAAATCTCCTGCTGGGCTTCGGTAGAGGGGGCGCTCAGCAGGAGTTCGCCATGTTCAAACGGGTTGTACTCGACCGGCTCGAGGGTGAGATCGTGGGGATGTTCTTGGAATGGCGTCATGCGATGGCTCCGGGTTTTACAAAGAGATACTTTCCTTGTCGCGTGGGGTCTGGCAGATACCAGCCGGGGTCTCCTTGGGGGTCGCGCCCCATGCGGGCGCCCTCCATGGGGGGGTAGTCACGGTGTTCGATGGTGGGAAATGCTTCGGCCCTTGTGGTGCTGGGGTTCGCGAAAAAACCGGCGTCCTGCATCTCCTTGAGTGTTTGTTGCACAGCCTCGACTACAAAACGAAAGTCGGCTTCCGAGAAGGCCGTGGTGAAGAACCACAAGCGTTCCTCGGAAATATAGAGACCATTTTTGCGCAGCCATGCGTAGAAGAGTGGAGCGCAACCGAGTTCTTCCGAAACGTGCACTTTGAGTATCGAACTGAACTGAGTCACCGTAATGGGCACCTGGGCTTTGGCGAAACATGCACGGAGTGCCTCGGCGGTTTTTCGGGTCTTGTCCGTCAGCGTTTGCTGTAGGGCCGGTCCTTCAGCCTTGAGGTGCTCGAGCGCAGCTTTCGATGCGGCGAGGGCCAAGGGGTGCCGTACGAAGGTCCCCGCGAAGTAGGTGACGCCCACCTCGGGTACCGAAGCATCGCCAAAGTTCCAGGGACCGCCGTCCAGGCTGTCCATAAAGGCGGCTTTGCCGCCGACTGCCGCAATGGGAAGGCCTCCGCCCATGACCTTACCGTAGGTGGCAAGATCTGCCCGAATGCCAAATAGCGCCTGGGCACCACCGGGGTGGGTGCGGAAGCCGGTGATCACTTCGTCAAAGACCAGCGCGATTCCCTTGTCTTGTGTGACCTTCCGCAGGGCTTCGAGGTAGGCCTGAGGCTGAAGGCTGAGATTTCGGCTTTGCACGGGCTCTACCAAGACCGCGGCGATGTCTTCGCTATGGGTCGCGATGGTCTCCAAGGACTGGGAATCGCCGTACTCCAGGACCATCACATTTTCGACCATGGAGGGCGGAATGCCAGGGGCTGCCGGCCGTGACTTGAGCTGCTTGGTTCCCCTCACGATGACTTCGTCAAAAAGACCGTGGTACGAGCCGGAAAAGACTACAATCTTGTGTCTGCCGGTCACGGTTCGCGCGATGCGCGTGGCCGCCAACACCGCTTCAGAACCGGTGTTGGTGAACGCCACCCGGTCAGCTCCGGTGAGCGCGCACATCAGTCCACTGACATCTTGCACCAGGGGGTGCTGCGGGCCGATTTCGATGCCCTGCTCGAGCTGCTGGGCGATGGCTTTCATGACGAAGGAGGGCCGGTGCCCAAAAAGGTTGGAACCGAACCCGCTGGTGACGTCGACGTATTCATTGCCATCGAGGTCAAAGACGCGCGCGCCCAAAGAACGATTGACGACGATGGGATACACCAGCTCTTTGAATTCAGGGCTAAAACCGGCGGCCGCCCGGGGGTCGGCAAGTTGCTTTCGGTTGGATTCAGTAAAACGCTTCGACGCGCCTGTCTTTTGGGTATACGCTTTGACAAACGCCAACAGGGCTTGTTGCCGGGGCCCTTCGAGCTTTTGGGCTTGGGTTCGGTCAATTTTGAGTCCGGGCCCAAAAGTCTTGGGCGGTGCTCTGGGACTTTCTTTTTGTTGCGAGACAGGGGGTTCGATGCGCGTATTTTTTGTGGTGTTCGCATCTCGCAACATGTCGAGTTGTCGAGACAGAATCTTAAGCTGTTCGCCGATGACGCGCTCCAGAACCGAAGTCCCGGCGAGCGAAGGGAACTCGGCGGTTTCTTGAGGGGAGGCCTGTACCGACGAAGGGGCCTCGGGCCGCGGGGGTTCGGGGGCCAAGACTTCTGGTGGGAGCTCTTGGTCGAGAAAACTGGCGAGTGCGCTGAGACTGGAACAGTCGCCCATAAGCCGACGGAAGCTCACTTTGACGCCGAATTTCTTCTTGAGTGCCAGACTTGCCTGGGTCAAAAAAAGCGAGTCCAAGCCCATTTCCAAAAAAGTTGTGGATTCGTCAAACTCCGAAAGTTCTAGACCCGAGCTTTCCTCGAGGTGCTCCCGGATCAACGGGATGAGGGCTTTTTGGCGGGGCACGGACTTTGTGGGAGCAGGCGTCGAAGGCAGCGGCGATTGTGGGGCGGCCCTAGGTGCGACGCGCGCCTCCGTTGTGCGTGGCGTCTCCCTTGGCGTTTGGGGTTCGACCCAGTGCCGTGATCGCTCAAAAGGGTAGCTTGGCAACGAAATCCGAAGGCGCTGCTCGCCCTGATGAAAGGCTTCCCAGTCAGGGGAAACGCCGGCGGTGTACAGGTGCCCCATCGCGGACAAGAGCGCATCCCATTCTGCGTTGTTCTCGGCGTTGTCTGAGAGTGAGGACACCACCACCTGGTTCTTCAGATCTTTCACCTGTTGACGGGCCAGCGTTGCCGCGCTGGCCCGGGGACCTACTTCGAGCAGGATACGACTCGGTTCTTCAAGCAGAGTCTGAACCCCATCCCCAAAGCGGACCGTCGCGCGAAGGTGCCGAGCCCAGTAGTGAGGATCGGTTGCTTCTTCCTCGCGGATCCACTGCGCCGTCACGGTGGAGACAAACGGAATTTTGGGCGGATGCAGGGGGACCTTTCGGACCGCTTCACCGAAGGGCTCCACAACGGGGTCCATCATCGGGGAATGAAAAGCGTGTGACGTATGGAGGCGGCGACAGGCCGTGCCTTGGCTTTCGAGCTTTTCTTTGAGCCCGTCTACGGCGTCGTTCGGACCAGCGAGCACTGTAAGGCGGGGGCCATTGATGGCGGCGATGGCCACGTGGTCCCCAAGCTGTGAAGCCAGTTCGTTGGCCGGGAGTCGGACGGAGAGCATGCCGCCGCCCGGAAGGTCCCTCATCAGCCGTCCCCGGGTGGCCACGAGCCTGAGGGCGTCTTCAAAACTGAAGACGTCCGCCAGGCAGGCCGAGACGAATTCTCCGATGCTATGGCCGATGGTGGCGCTGGGTTTCACGCCCCACGAGAGCCAGAGTTTGGCCAGTGCGTATTCGACGGTGAAAAGTGCGGGCTGGGTAAAAAAGGTTTCCTCCGAAAGGGCGGCAGCGGACTTGGTGTCGTCGGGCTGTGGATACATGAGCTGCCGAATGTCTCGGCCCAGCAGCGGTTCGAGGATGTCCGCGGCATCGTCCACCGTTTTTCGAAACAGAGGCTCTTTTTCGTAGAGGTTCTGCCCCATATGGACATATTGGCTCCCCTGTCCGGGGAACATGAACACAACCTGTCGATTGGCTTGGGCGTCTTTCAGGTGGCGGGTTGCACTTTTTCCCGCGGGCGGTGTGTCCAGCGCGTCGATGGCCTCCGAGACATTTTTCGCGACGAACATCCTTCGGTGGGAAAAGGCTTTGCGCCCAAGCTGCAAGGTGTACGCGGCGTCCGGCAGCGAAAGGTCAGGGTGGGCTTGAAGGTGCCCCTTGAGGTTTTGGGCCTGGGCATCGAGCGCGGTTTTGGTCTTGGCCGAGAGCACCAGAAGCTGCCTGGGGCGGCCACAAGGGCCTGACTCGGGCCGCTCGGGGCCGGCTTCCAAGATGACGTGGGCGTTGGTTCCCCCAGACCCGAAGGCGCTTACCCCCGCACGAAGGGGCTCCCTCGCGTCATCGAGGGCCAGGTTTTCGGCGTTGACGAAGAAGGGGCTCGACTCGAGATCGATCTCTCGATTGGGGCTCTCGAAGTGAAGGGTGGCTGGAAGCACCTTGTGGTGGAGCGCCAAGCTCGCTTTGATCAATCCTGCAATTCCTGAGGCGGCATCGAGGTGCCCAAGGTTGCTCTTGAGCGCGCCGAGGGCGCAGAAACCTCGATCGCGGGTGCCGGTCCGAAAAGCGCGGGTCAAAGCCTCAAATTCGATGGGGTCCCCGAGGGGTGTGGCGGTGCCGTGGGTTTCGACGAAGGACAAGCTCCTCGGGTCCACCCCGGCGCTGGCGTGGGCAAGGGTAATGGCGTCCTTTTGGCCCTCGACGCTCGGCGCGGCAAAACTGACCCTCTGTGCGCCGTCGTTGTTGAGGGCGGCGCCTCGGACCACGGCGTAGATCGGGTCGCGGTCTCTCAGCGCGTCTTCCAGGCGTTTGAGCAGAACCACCCCGGCGCCGTTGCTAAAAACGGTGCCCTGGGCATTGTGGTCGAACGGCCTCGTATGACCATCACCGGACAGAATGCTGCCTTCTTGATAGAGGTATCCGCGGCTTTGCGGCAGGGTGATCGAAATGCCGCCGGCCAGGGCCATGTCACACTGGTAGGTGCTCAGCCCCAAAAACGCTTCGGATACGGCCACCAGTCCGGTTGAGCATGCGGTGTAGACGTTGATGCTGGGACCTTTGAGATTGAGCTTGTATGACAGGCGGGTGCACAAGTAATCTTTTTCGTTGGCCATCATGGTTTGGAGAGGCCCGAATTGTGCTATTTTCTCTGCATTCGACGAGAGGTTGTTAGAGAAGTAGGTGTTGTTGCTCATTCCGGCGTAAACGCCGATCAATCCCCAAAAGCGGTCGGGGTCGTAGCCGGCTTCTTCCAAAAGTTGCCAAGCCATCTCCATAAAGATGCGTTGTTGAGGGTCAAGCATTTCTGCTTCTTTGGGGCTCATGTCGAAAAACGGCGCGTCGAACAGCTCTACACCGTCGAGCACCCCCCGAACCGGAACATAGTCGGGATCGTTTCTTTCGATTTCGGGCACGGTGGGGTCCAGGGCATCTTTGGCAAAGCGGGTGAGCAGCTCTTTTCGTTCCAGAAGATGGCGCCAGAACGTGTGGATGTCGGGCGCGCCTGGCGCGCGGATGTTCATGGCAATGATGGCAACGCCGTCTAGGGTGTCTTGGTCTTCTTGTTCTTGCACGTCTTACCGCCGCTTTCTGGCGAAACGCTGGCGCGCTTTTCGCTGCCGCTCGCCTCTGTCTTGGTTGCTCTCATTTGCCATATCGCCCGGTCTCTCTTGCCCTAAGAATGTAGCCAGCTTCTGGACCGTGGGGTACTGAAAAAGATTTACGATAGACAAGTCTCGGTTGAGTTTGGTTCGGAGTCGCCGAAGCACCTCGAGCATGACGATGGATTGCACGCCGAAGTCGCTGAAGTTGTCGGTGACCCCAACCTGTTCCAGCTGAAATACCTCTTGCCACACTTGTGCGATGGTTTTTTCTAGCTCTGAACGGGGTTTCGCGAGCGGGCGTCCACCGCGGGGCTGCTGTTCAACCGTAGAAGGGACGCGTCCGGCACGAAAAGCGGGAAGTTGCTCCATGAGCGTGTTCAGGGCTGGCGTCGGATGGCGCGCCATGCGCGAAAGGGTGCTGAGCAGGCCCTCAAGGACGGCTTCCATCGTGGCCTGGTCAAAGATTCCGGTCTCGAACAGAAGGTCGACTGCGAGGCAGGTTTGGGGCCTGACCACGACGGTGAGGGGATAGTTGGTGCGAATGGGGGCTACAAAATCGAGAAAACGAACGTCCTCGGAGAGTCGCATGGACGCGTCATCGATCTTGTAGTTCTGAAAAACCACCAAACTTTGGAAAAGGCGATTTCGCCAGGGGACCCGGCTTGCCTTTTGAATGTCTGGCAGTGGGGTGTGCTGGTGCTGGCTGACCTCCATTTGGGTCTGATGGAGGCTCGCCAGCCAGGGAACGAGCGGGCCCGAGGAAGGGATCTTGGTTCTGAGGGGGAGGTTGTTGACGAAGGGGCCTACCATGGTGTCCACGCGCAAAAGCTCGGGGGGCCGCCCCGAAAACGCGGCCCCAAAAACGATGTCGCGGGTGTGACTCATGGCGCTCACCAAGAGCGCCCACGCGCCCTGAACCACCGTGTTGAGGGTGACCCTCGCGGATTTGGACAGCGTTCGGAGCGCCTCGCTTTGCTCTTGGGTCAGCGCGCGGCTGAGGGTTCCAAAACGAGCTTTTTGGGTGGGCCCTGGCTTGCTCGCGGGGACGACCCTCTCGAGCCGGGCGCCGACCAACGGTGTGGGCCTTGAAAACCCGCGCAGGAATTCTTCCCAAAAGGCGGCCCCCAGTTCTTCGTTTTGGGCGTCGAGCCATGAAATGTAGGTACCGTATTGCGACGTGGCGGGTTTCACGTCCTTTTTCTTTTTCAGAGCGACATAGGCGGCGCGAACCTCATTCAGGACGATGGGCCACGACCATCCGTCGATGTGCAGATGATGGTGGCTCCACACCACGTGGGTGGTCTCGTCACCCATTCGGATAAGCGCCATACGCATAAGTGGTGGCACTGAGAGATCGAATCCTTGGGCTCGGTCCTTTTCCAGAAAGTCTGCGAACTTTGATGCCTGCAGTTTTGGGGGGCGTTCGCGTAGGTCTACTTCCGTCCAAGGAATGCGGATATCTCGGTGGACGATCTGCAGCGGATCTTGGGTGCCTTGGCTGGCGAAAGAGGACCGCAAGATGGTGTGTGCGTGGGCGACGCGGTTCCAAGCCTCTTTGAATGCTGGGACATCGAGGGGCCCTTCAAGCGTATAGTACCACTGGTCAAAGCCCACGTCCTGGTCTGATGAATCCAGCGAGTGAAAAAGGCGCTGCATGGGGGATAGCGGGTAAATGTCTTCGAGGTTTGGTGACTGACGGAGGAAGGCGTCGATGGCCCTTTGATCGAGCTTGGCGAGAGGAAAGTCGGAAGGGGTAAAGCCCCGGGGAGCGTCACCGGTACAGTCTTCGATGATGGCTTTGAGATGGGTCAAAAAGTCCTCTGCGACCCTTTTGATGGTCTCAGGCTTGTGGATGTTGCGGCTGTAACCCCATTCTACGACGAGCTCTTTATTCTTGATGACGGCGAGAACCTCAAGCGGGTACTTCCGTTGGGCACGGGGACTGTGCCATGGGCCGGTGCTCTCTTTGGCAAAGCGAAACATCTGTGAACGGGCAACAACTTGGTCGAATTGCCCGAGGTAGTTGAAGACCAGCTCGGGCCTCGAAAGGGCCGAAAGCCGCGTTGTGGCCGCGCGCCGCGGGGCCAGGTGGGTGAGCACCCCATGGCCGAGCCCTTTTTTGGGGATTTTGCGAAGCTGCTCCTTGACGGCCTTCAGCGCCTCGCGCCGGGCCAAAGAACGGTCGTGTTGTCGGCCTTTTTTGTATGAAAGTTTGACTGGGAAAATGGTTGTGAACCAGCCGAGGGTTCGTGACAGGTCAATGTGCTCAAAGAGATCTTCCCGTCCGTGTCCTTCGAGATCGATTCCGATGGACTCCTGGCCCGTCCACGCCTGAAGCGCTTGAAGAAGGGCGAGCAGCAAGACGTCGTTGATGTGGGTCTGAAAAGCCGAAGGCACGTCCTTGAGGAGTGCCTCTGTTTTCTCCTTTGACAAGCTTACGGTGACGGTGCCCAAAGAGGCTTCGGTGTTGTCCCTCGGCTCGCCATAGTCTACCGGAAGGCGGGTCGTGGATTCGGTGGCGGACCAATGCGGAAGCTCTTGGTGAAGCCCATCGGTTTTTGCGTACTCGGTGAGTGCCTCGGCCCATGCTTTGAAAGAGCTGGTCTTCGGGGGGAGCGTGGGCTTTTTGCCTGCCCGGAGCGCGCCATAGGTGTGTTCGAAGTCTTCCATGAGAATCTGCCACGAGACACCGTCCACCGCCAAATGATGAATCGCCAAGAGCAGCCGTTCGGGCTCGTCCTTGCCGAGTCGAAATAGGGCGGCCATGATGAGTGGCCCTTCGTGGATATTGAGTTGCCCTTGGCATGCGGCCGCATGTTGGGTGATGAGGGCACCGCGCGCCGGTTCTTGAGATTCTGAGACGAAAATTTCTTCAACCACATAGGCGCTTTTTGCATCTTGGAAGGACTGCACCCACGTGCTGGACACCTTGTGAAACCGAAGGCGCAGGGTATCGTGCTGGGCCACAATGTGTCTTAGGGTACGTTCGACCAAATCGCGCTCAAGCGGTTCGTTGCATTCGAACAAGAAGGCCTGGTTGTAGTGGTCTTGGTCGGCGAGTTGCTGGTCAAAAAACCAATGCTGAATTGGGGTGAGCGGACAGGTGCCTTCCACCGAACCTTGGCCTTGCTGACTGCCTTGCCCGTCCGAGACCTGCTCGGCTTCATGGGCGAGGCTCCGAAGTGTAGGATGAAGAAAAAGTTGCTTGGGGGTGAACTTCAGCCCTCTGGCGCGTGCTTTGGTGACGACATGAATGGTCAAAATGGAGTCTCCGCCGAGACTAAAAAAATTGTCGTCTAGACCTGCTTGCGGCAAGTCCAAAACCTCGCACCAGATGTCGGCGAGAATGCGTTCCTTTTCGGTTTGCGGCGGTACAAAATCTTCCGCGTGTCCGGGGGCCACTTTGGCGGGCGGGGGCAGTGCCCGGCGATCTTTTTTCTTGTTTGAGGTCAGGGGAAATGCGTCAAGCGCGACAAAGGCTGCGGGAATCATGTGGCTCGGCAAGGCTTTGTTAAGATACGCCCGCAGGTCATCCGAACCGGGGGCGTCTTTGTCGTACGTGAAGTACGCAACCAGGCGTTTGTCACCCGGGGCATCTTCCCGCGCCAGGACGAGGGCCTCCCGGATTTTGGGAAAGCCGTTCAACAACGCTTCAATCTCACCAAGCTCGATTCGGAAACCCCTGATTTTGACCTGGTGGTCGGTGCGGCCGAGGTACTCGAGTTCTCCGTTTGGCAAGAAGCGGGCAAGGTCGCCGGTCTTGTACAGTCTGCTCCCCGGGCGGTCGCTGAATGGGTTGGAGACAAAACGCTCTTCGGTCAGACGCGGGCGACCGAGGTAGCCCCGTGCCAGTCCCGCACCGCCCACAAACAGTTCTCCTGGTACGCCGACCGGAACGGGCTGCATAAAAGGGTTGAGCACATATACCGAGAGGTCCGGAATAGGTCTTCCAATGAGACTGCCGGGTTGGTCTTTGAGGTCGTCTTTTTGGAGCGCGCGGTAGGTGACATGCACGGTTGTTTCGGTGATGCCGTACATGTTGACCAGCTTAGGCTGGGCGTCGCCGTGTCGTTCGAACCACGGGGCAAGGCTTTGAAGCTCCAACGCCTCACCCCCAAACACGACGGTTCGAAGCGAAAGCGGGTGCGTTTGGTGTTTGGTTGCGTCTACAGCGATCAGTTGTTTAAAGGCCGAGGGCGTCTGACTCAGCGAGGTCACGCGTTCTTTGTGCAAGAGCGTGTAGAACGCGTCGGGAGAGCGGCTTACCCAATAGGGGACCACCACCACCCGTCCCCCGTACAAAAGGGCCCCCCAAATCTCCCAAACGGAGAAATCGAAAGCAAAGGAGTGAAAGAGGGTCCAGACGTCGTCTTTGCCAAAACCAAACCAGGACTCGGTGGCATCAAAGAGCCTCAGGACCTGCTCGTGGGCGATCAAAACCCCCTTGGGTCGCCCCGTCGATCCCGACGTGTAGATCACGTAAGCGAGGTGGTCAGAGGTTGCGCCCGCATCGAGGTTGTGGTCCGGAAATTCGCGGGACGCTTCGTCGATGAGAACCACGTGGGCAGATTCTTGGGGCAGTTTGTGGACAACCCGCTTTTGGGTCACGACGACCTCGGCGTGGGCGTCTGAAAGCGTGAAAGCAAGGCGTTCTTCGGGGTAGTCGGGATCCAGGGGCAGATAGGCCGCGCCCGCCTTCAGAATTCCCAAGATGCCTACCACCGTGTCCAAGGACCGTTCGACGCACAAGCCTACGAGGCTGTCGGGTCCGATGGGAACGCGCAGCGCGCGCAAGCGGTGGGCAAGGCGATTTGCCCGACGATTCAGTTCGGCGTAGCTCAGATGGTGATCTTCGAAACTGAGCGCCATCGCTTCCGGATGTTTGTCGACCTGTCGCTCAAAACGCCGATGGAGCGTCTCTTCCATCGCGGGTGTTTCAAAAGGGGGGTTCCAGCCTACGACCAGTTGGCGCCGCTCCTGGTGGGGCATATAGGGAACGGCCGCCAGTGGGGTGCGGGCGGAGGAGGGCATGGCGCGGAGCAGGGTGCTCAGGTGTTGGCCCAGGCGTTCTATGGTGGTGCGACCAAAACGCTCTGGTTTGTACTCCAGGTTCAAAAGGAGTCCGTCGTCGCGGGTTGCGACCAGGGTGAGGGGAAAGTTGGTTTGGCCCCGGTACACAAACGCGCGATCCGTCCAAGGACCTCCTTGGGTGCGAAGCAGCGTTTGGAGAAGATACTTTTCGAACACCACCAGGGTGTCGAATAGGGGTGTGCCGGGCGGCAGATCGCTGAGGCGCTGCACGTCTGCCAAGGAGGCGTGCTCGTGGGCGCGAAGGGCGACGTGTTGCGCACGAAGGCGCTTGAGCCATGCAAGCAACGGTTCTTCGGGCGCGATGGACAGGCGTACGGGTAGGGTATTGATAAACAAACCCACCATGTCTTGGCTGCCTTCAAGTCCCGTATGGCGACAGGCACGGGTGGCGCCAAAGACCACGTCCGATTCGCCACTGTAGTGATAGAGCAACAGCGCCCAGGCCCCCTGGATCAGGGTGTTGAGCGTGAGGTCATGTGCGGCTGCGAAGTGCTCCAGCGTCTCGCATTCGGTGTTGGGTAGGCGCGTCGAGACCAAATTCGTCCCGCGTTTTTTGGGCGCGTCAGGGGGTGGAGTGGGAGTTCTGAGGGGGGTCGGAGCGCGGAATCCTTTTAAGGTGCGGGTCCAGTAAGCGCGATCGTGTTCGGCGTCTCGGCCGGTAAGCCAAGTGATGAAGTCGCGATAAGGTCTGGGCCTGGCAAGCACCGGCGAGGTGGGTTCTTGGTGAGCGTCGTAAAAGGCAAAGACTTCCTTGAGCACAATGGGGAAAGACCGCCCATCGAGCAGGGCGTGGTGGAAGGTCCATAGCCACTGGTGCTTGTTCTCGTTGAGACGCAGGACGGCCAGCCGCATCAAAGGGGCGCGGTCCATGTCGAAGTCCGTGAAACGGTCTTGCTCAAGGAGTGCGCGCCGGCGTGTTTCCTGGGTGCTTTGGTCCAAGTGTCGCCAGTCGTGGACGGTGATGGGGAGCGTTGCGTGGGGTTCAACGGCTTGTTCCGGAATCTCGCGGTCCGCCCACTGAAAACGCGTGCGGAGAATCTCGTGTCGCTCGGTGACCCGTCGCCATGCTTCGCTCAGTGCCGTGGGCCGGAACGGATCGGGGAGCGTGCACAGAATCTGTTCGATATCTACGCCGGACTGGGGTTCCGACAGGGTATGGAACAGCATGCCCTGCTGAAGGGGAGACAACGGGTATTTGTTCACAGCATCAACCTCGGCTTCGGTCCGCACCAAAAGCGCCCAGTCAACATGTGCGCAAAAGGCGGTTGTGTGACAACCAGCTTGATCCGAGTGTTGGGGATCTAATGTCACCGGTCTTGATGAAAGGTTTCTCCCCTCCTGGGCAGCAGATCGGGTGAGACCCCGTGCGGGACCCTGAAGCCGGGCTTACGGGGCCGGGGCGCGGGTCCGGGCCGTCATTCGGTTGACCCCAGAACGTGGTCTTTTTGTCGCGGCGTTTGTCGATTGGACGATGCGCCTGGGGTTCGGCCGACAAACCTGGCGCCGCCGGTCTGGTGTGCCCTTCGCACGACGAGGCCAACCCGGAGCACTTGGCCGGGAGCCTGACCCGTGTGGGTGGGTTGGGGCGTGCCCCTGACCGCGCCTCCGGCCCCATGGCGGCGTGTTTGACCCCGGAGCGCTTGACCCCGGGCCGGAGGTTGGGTTCAGGTGGTGCGGTTGCGGCGGCTCGAAGCCCTCGCGCCCGGGGGCGCGCATCTTTGGCTTGTGGATCCCGACGAGATGTCTGATGAGGCACTGGTGAGCTTTGAGCCGCTCTTGAGCGATGAGGAGCGTTGCAAAAATCGCGCTTTGCGGGGCGCAAAGCTCCAGCGCCAAGATCTCACGACGCGGGCCCTGGTGCGGCTCGTTCTGTCCCGCTACGAGGACCGCCGGCCTCAGGCCTGGCGCTTTGGGCGCAATGCGTATGGACGCCCTTTTGTTCCCGATTCATCGCTGGGCTTCAGCATCTCTCACACCGAAGGCGCTGTCGCGGTTCTGGTGGCGCGAGAAAAAGCCGTGGGTGTAGACGTCGAGTGCGTGGAGCGCGTTCGGGTCAATTGGCAAGATATTGCGGATTACGCTTTTTCATCGGACGAGTTGGCCGCGCTCCGTCGTGTCGACCCGCCGCGAAAGATCGCTCGGTTCTTTGAAGTGTGGACGCTCAAAGAGGCCTATGCCAAAGCCAAAGGAATCGGGCTTTCTCTGCCCTGGAGGCAATTCACAGTATGCCCAGACCGCAATCCGGTGGACATCGCTTTTCATTCTGGTCTTAGCGATGACGCGGCCGGGTGGCGCCTCTTGCAAATTCGACCGACGTCCCGTCACGTGGGCGCTGTCGCGCTTCACTGTGGTCGCTTCCCGGGCTGGCGTGTTCGCTGCCGATGGCTCGAGGGCCTGGAACCTTTGCTTTGAGCGTTCGCTCCCCCGTTCGTGACACCCGACGTTAGGGGCAGGGCCCACACACCGAGCCTGGGGCCGCGATACACAGGCATCGGGGGCCATCGGGCTGGTCTCCCCCACCTTGGCTGGCAACCACCACCAGGGCCGTCGTACCGAGTGCAGCGGCGCCGACCAAACCCCAAAACCACGCCGAGCCCATAAAGCTCTGGGTCTCGCTCAAGCTCAGGTGAAGCTCGCTCGGAGCCCCCGGCTCGATGTGGATGGTGCGTTTGGCCGCGGTGTAGCCATCATGCTCGCCGATCACCTCGTAGGTTCCGGGTCGCATAGAGACCGCGCGCTGGATAGGGCGGGGCGGAAGGGCTTTGCCCCCAATACGGACCTGAACGCCCTCGGGTGAGGTCGTGACCCGCAGCCGTCCCACCACGCTGAGGCCTCCATCGGCGAAGAGTCGGTACGCGCTGGTCTTGAGCAGGCTCGGGAGCGTCTGCTCGGTTTGGAGTTCGGCAATCGCCTCTGCGAGAAGTCGGCCGGAAGCACTGTCGATGAGGTTGAGGCTCACCAGCGGGGGTTTTAGGGCAAAATTGACAATGGCACGCAAGAGCAGCGGGATATCGGCATCTTCGAGGGCCTGGCTGACGCAGGTCAGGTCCGAACCGCAGTCTCCGATCCGGCGGGAGACGGTGTTTTGTCCGTCGAGGACGAGGCGGTGATAGGGAACCACGCGAATTTCAGGCACAAATTCCGCGCTTCGCGCGAGCGCCTCGTAGGCCGCGCTCGCCTCCATGGCGCCGTGGGGGCCGTCGATGACTGCCGGAAGAATGGCGAGGGCACGTTTGTTTTTGGCCACGACCACAAACGGGCTTCGTTCGTCGGCCCAGGCGTGACCTGATGTGCAAAGTCCGAGCAAGGCCACGAGAGCCGTCGCCCACACGAGAGGTGCCCCATGCGTTTGGGGGCCGTAAACATCCAGGTGAGATCCCTTCACGCGAACACTTTCGCCTACTATCGAGGCAGGGCGCTTGCAAGTCCCAAACGCAAGGCCCGTGTATTCGGGCCTCGAACTGACGTTTCGTGTGATTCCCTTTCACACCAGAAGTTGGGCCGGGACGGCTCCGCTAGGGTTGACTGGAACCCGAGGCTGGGCGGAACGTGCAGACCGTGGGATCTTTCCTTGAGGCGCGGCTGTGGGCCGTGTGGTGCGGTGCGCTGTGGTGCGCGTCCATTTGGGGGCTTGGGGCCTGTGGTGAGGAGGCCCCCGAAGACCCGGGTGCGCTGCGTTTGGAGCTCCCGCCGGGCTTTGATTTTTCTTCGGCCATCGTGGTCGTCGAGGGCACCGAAGGTGCATCGGGCCAGCCCCTTCTAGAGGTCCATGCCCGGGCCATCGAGCCCGACGGCAGCATGGAGCCCGTACTTTCTTCCGTGGATGTCTCTGTCGCCTACGAGGTGAGGCTGTTGGGGTATCCGGTGGATCTGGTCGATCTTTCGGTGTTGCCGGGAAAGCTCTCTCCCGCAGGAGCGGGTGTCGCCCAGCGGCCCCTTCCCGACCCGGTTGCGATCCACCGCCGGACCCACGCGGACCCCGCGTGGTCCGCAACCTCGGTGACTCCGGATGCGTTGCCCAATTTCCCGATCCCGGCCGTAGAACGTTGTTCCCAATGGATGGCTCAGGTTTTGGACCTGGGTTTGTCCAGCCGTCACAGGGCACATTTTGCGGTTGCGGCGCCCGGTCAGGGCTTTGTGGTGAGCGCCTGGAACGGCGAGAATCTGAACACCGCAGGCAGTCAGCGGGTCTTCCATATCGACCAAGAGCGCTTCGTTTCCATCGAGGCGGCTCAGATGGCGGGACAGGCCGCGCCGCTCATGTTTTCTGCCTTCGCCGATCCCGATGGTCCTCTGTGGATCGGCGACGAAAACGGGGGAACGTGGCGCGGGTTACTGAATCCGGCGGGCTGCGGCTCCGAGGTGCTTCCGTGCGCGACCCTCGAGCTTGTGGACCTCGCCCGCCTGTTGTCTTTGAAGGACGAACTTATTCATCTGGTGGGCCCCCAAAAAGGGCCTACCGAGGCGCTCTTCGGGCTTGCTGATAACGGTTCACTTGAGCGCTTCGATCCGACGGACGGCTGGGCCGCGATCGATTCTTTGTCCGGTGGCAGAGTCATTAACCAGGCGGGCATCGCCTACGTCAATTCCCGTGAAGTCGTCAGCGTCTGGGACCAGCGGGACACGGTGCTCCGTTGGAAAGATGGCGAACGGACCCTGGAGCCCATTTCGGGCCTCGAGGGATCGGGACTGACCGCAGTGGCCCATGGAGCTGCGCTCGGTACGGTCGTTGGTGATACCGTGGGAGGCCTGCATCTTGGTCGAAGCCGAGGGTGGCGGACCTTGCGTGCGCGGTCATCCTCTGGTGCTCCGATCCATGCTTTGGCGCCCTTCCGGTCCGGTTTCCTTGCACTCGATGCGGCCGGGATGATGGAAGAGTTTGTGCCGGCCCGGGAACTGTGTCCCCGGGTTGAGCCGGGGATGTCCGTGACTTCGGGTGACCACCGGCTTGTGGTGATCGGGGACGATGTTTACGCCATCATCGTTCGGGGCAGCCGCGGGCCGCAGGTCCTCTGGTATCGCCGCATTTGATATCAGGGGGCGGACGCCAAAGCATCTAGCCGGTGTTCCAAATCCAGGATCCGGTTTGTTCGTTCTTCGATCTTTTTGGAGCTCCGCTCCATCATCAGTTGGCTGATCACGCGCAAAAGATGGGGGCCCTTGGGCGAACCTGGCGGCAGGCTCGCTTTCAGTTTTTGGGCTCTTTTGATCAACCCATCGACCCGTTGGCGAGCCGACAGGGCCGGGGGCGCTGGGTTTTGCTTCGTGCCCTCAGCGCCATCCATGGCCTTCACCGGGGTCCCGGATGTTTCAGGCGGAGATTCGATGGGGGTGAGCCTCACCGGTTTTCGCCCGTTTCGGGGACCATTCGTCGGTGGGGTCGTCTTTCGGAGCTCTTTGGACCGACCGCTTGGCGCATCTGGCCTGTGCCTTTGGGGTTCGGTGGGCACGTCACGCAAATCTTTGCGGGCGTCGGCACGGGGGCGAATGGTGGGGCGGACCGTCGGCGTATTTTCCTGGACCGTGGGGCCGAGCGGGACTTCGGTTCCAGAGCGAAAGCCGATCCACAGGGCCCCTATCCCCACCAGAACCGCCAGCGCCAAAATGACCACGGCTTCCGACATCTTCAGGCCCAGTCCGAGGCTCGGTGACATCGGGCTCGAAGTGACGTGGGTCGGCTGTGGTCCTGAAGCAGAGGGATGACGCGAATCCGGCGCGGGTCTTGGCGCCGGCGATCGTGGCAACCGGTCCCCCACAAGGCGAGGAGAAGGGCCCGACGCGCGCTGCGCATAGATCACGATCTTCTCCTGATCCGGCTGCCCTTTGGGGCTTTCGTGGTGGGCCGCCACCAACCGGGTGACCTCGGTTTTTTGGGCGGCCAGTTCGGACACCAAGAGGTCTCCGATCACCGTTCCGAGCGCCGTTTGCCCGTCGTCGGATGGATGGATTTCGCCTAGGGCATGCAAGAACTCGTCGGCCGATCCAAAACGATCGTTTGGTTTGAGGGCGAGCGCTCGCAAAATAATAGCGTCGAGCGCTTGGGGTACATCGTTTCGAAACGCGGACGGCGGTTGTGGTTTTGGTGCAACTTGCGCCCGCAACATGACCGGGACCGGGCCGTGTTTGATGTAGCTTTTCCCGACGAGGCACTCCCACAACACGATGCCCAGCGTGTATAGGTCCACCCGATGGTCTACGGCCCGGGCCACGCACTGCTCAGGTGCCATGTATCCGGGCGTGCCCATGACCACACCCGTGCTTGTTTTCCAGTCCTGTAGCGTGGACTTGCCCAGGCCGAGATCAATGAGGCGCGTTACGCCGTCTTCGCCCACCATGATGTTCCGCGGGGTGACATCCCGATGGATGATGCCGAGGATCTCGCCCGTCCGATGATGTCGGGCGTTGTGGAGGGCTGAGAGGCCTCGGAGCGCGTCACGGGCCACGTCCAACGCCGCCGAGACGGGGAGCTGTTGATTCTGTTTGCGAAGCCGGTTCACCAGGCGGGCCAATGGCCAGCCCGAGATGTACTCCATGGCAATAAAGAGGGTGTCATCCACCCGGCCCGCGTCATAGACTTTGGCGACGTGGGGGCTGTTCACCGAGACCGCGATTTCGGCCTCGTGCCGAAAGCGCCGCACGAACTCCTCTTCTTCCGCGAGTTGGCGATGCAGCCGTTTCACGATGACGGCCCGCGGCATTTCGCCTTCTGCCTTCAGCGAGCGGGCCAACACCACATCGCCGCTGCCCCCGACGCCGAGGGATTTGAGGAGTAGGTATTCCCCAAATGTCTGCGGGAACGAAGCCACGGTTCCGAGTGTAGCAGAAAGACCCACTGGACCCACCAGTGGCCTTTCGAAAAAAGCACACGGTCAGGGCGTGAGGCGCTCCAGCATTCGGGGAAAAGGGATGGTTTCCCGAAGGTGGTGTAGGCCGCAGATCCAGGCCAGAGCCCGTTCTACACCTAGGCCAAACCCGCTATGAGGCACGGATCCGTAGCGCCGAAGGTCCAGATACCAGCCAAAGGCGTCTTTGGGCAATTGATGGGCCTCCATCCGGGACTCCAATGCCGCGAGGTCTTCTTCGCGCTGGCCTCCGCCGACGATTTCACCGTAGCCTTCGGGCGCAATGACATCGACCGAGAGCGCGAGATTTTGGGCCTGCGGGTCGCGTTTCATGTAGAAGGCTTTGACGGCCTCCGGATACCGATGCACCATGACCGGCCGGTCGAACAGCCGGCTGAGGATGGTTTCGTCCTCCGCTCCAAAATCACGTTCATACGACGGGTGTTTCAGCGCGGCTTCGTGAGCTGGAGATTCGGTCCCCGAGTCGCTCTGAGCTTGCCCAAATGGACGGGGATTGGCCTGGCCCGAATCGATGGCTTCCCGGATCTTCATGACGCCCTCGTGGTGGGTGATGCGCGGGAAGGGCGGCTTGACACGTTTGAGAGGGCCCACGTCTCTGCCGAGCGCCACGAGGTCTTCTTCATGGCGGTCCAGCACCCGTTCGACAATGTGGCAAAGAAAGTCCTCTGCGAGATCCATGGTGCCGTCGAGGTCGAGGTACGCGACTTCAGGTTCGACCATCCAGAACTCGGTCAGGTGTCTTCGGGTCTTGGATTTTTCTGCCCGAAAAGTCGGCCCAAAACAGTAGGCACGACCGTGGGCCATGGCCGCCGCTTCTCCGTAAAGTTGCCCCGATTGGGTGAGATAAGCGCGGTCATCGAAGTAGTCGACACCAAACAAGTTTGTGGTGCCCTCACACGCATTGGGCGTGAATATGGGTGCGTCGACCAAGACAAAACCGCGATCGTCGAAGTAGTCTCGAATAGCCCGTATCAACGTGTGCCGGATCCGAAGAATGCGGTGCTGGCGCGATGAGCGAAGCCACAAGTGACGGTGATCCAGCAAAAAGGCGACCCCATGCTCCTTGGGACTGATGGGGTAGGGTTTTGCGACGCTGACCACCTCGAGCCCCGTGGCGTGGAGCTCAAAACCAAGGGGTGAGCGGTGGTCTTGGGACACCTTGCCTCGGACGATGATCGATGATTCCTGCGAAAGCTTGCCTGCCGCGACGAAGGTCTTTTCGTCGACGTCGTTTTTCCCCATCACGCACTGAAGCACCTGAGAGCCGTCTCGCAGCTGAAGAAAGTGAATCTTTCCCGAGGAGCGTTTTTGATAGAGCCAGCCCTTGAGGGTGACCTCTTGCCCGATGTAACGCTCGAGCTCTTGCCCGATTTCCACGATTGAGCGCGCGCATGGAGTGCTCATGAGGGGCCAAGATCCCGCGAAGCGCCGTTGCTGGCAACTTCTGGCGCGATTTTTGGGGCGTGAGCTCGATGAAACCCTGATACGCCACCGATGGCGCAACGATTCGCAGGAATGCGGGGTTCAACGATCCGGATACCCGCAGGTGAGCTGAGGGATGGTGCCTCGCCTCCAACGTTGCGATGTCGCGCGCCCGGGAAGGGGACCGGGACCGGGCGCGCCACGTGGTATCATGCATTCCTGCCTGAGTTCACTTCCCTTGGTTGGTGTGAGCCGAGTCCGCCGGTGGGCAGAATTCACTTCGGCCAGGCCCCGTAAGGCCAAAAGCCGGCGTTCACTTGGGCTGCGGGACGCGCGGGGAACAAGGGGGCGACGCCAGTGACCCCTCGGATGAATCCGCGGAATCACCTCCGCGGAGCTCTTGAATCGTTTTGGTGGTGGCGTGGTCCTTCGGATCGCCACAAATCGCAACCCGGCCCCCGTAGGCGTGCACCAGGGTGCGCTCGGGGACCGTATCTTCGGTGTAGTCGGTTCCCTTGGCGTGAACGTCTGGTTTGAGGGTCTGAATGACCGCACTGACGTCTCGTTCATCGAAGATCATCACGTAGTCGACACACCCGAGACTCGCGACCAGCTCTGCCCGCTCGTTTTCGGGGACGAGGGGCCGGTCGGGCCCCTTGTACATGCGTGTCGACGCATCGGAATTGATCGCCACGACCAAGACATCACCCAACTGAGCGGCGGCCTCGAGGTACCGAACGTGTCCCACGTGGAGGAGGTCGAAAACCCCGTTGGTCAGCACCACGGTCTTGTTGTCCGCACGCGCCTCTTTCACCTGGCCTCGAAGCGGTTCAAGCGTCAGGCGCTTTTGAATGCTTGGGAGGGCCGATTTCATTGAGGAAACTCTTCGAGTGCGGCCAGAAGTTCGCCGAGCGAACAGGTCGCGGTGCCGACGGTCTTGATGACCACCGACGCTGAGCAGTTCGCCAAGATGGCGGCATCGAGGATTGGCGCCCCTGCGGTAAGGGCCAAGGCAAAGGTTGCGGCGACGGTGTCTCCCGCACCGGTGACGTCGACTGCCTCGTGCCCGCCGTGTGCGACGAGCTGCACCGGGCCTTGCCCTTGGGCGGCGACGATCATGCCCTCTCGGCCGCGGGTCAACAAAGTCACGTCGAGGCCAAGATCTTCGGTGATTCGCACCGCCGCCCGTTTGGCCTCCTGGGCATCCGCCAACGAGATCCCCAACGCTTCTTCGACTTCGGGTTCGTTGGGCGTGACGGCGGTGACGCCCCGATAGTTGGTGAGCGCATGCCGGCTGTCCACCACCACGATGCGACCGGATTCGCGCGCGAGGGACGCCAGATGCGCGTAGGTTGGCGTAAGGCTGCCGTCTCCGTAGTCTGAGACCACAACGGCGTCTGCGTGGGCAAAAGCGTCGGTGGCATTCTGCAGGATGCGGCCTTCATCCTCTTGCGCGTGGGCTGACTTTGGGTTCTCGCGGTCGATGCGAAGCATTTGCTGTTTTCGGGTGTGAAGGCCTCCGGCCAAGACTCTGGTCTTGGTGATGGTACAACCTTGGTTTCTTACCGCGAGACGCGAGGTGTCGATCTGTGCCTTGAGCGCCAGGTCGGTGAGCTCTCGGCCGGCTTCGTCGTGCCCTACGAGACCTATCAACTGCGCCCGGGCTCCGAGCGCCGACAGGTTGGCCGCAACGTTGGCGGCACCCCCGAGACGGTAGGCGCGGTGGTCCTCTCGAACCACCAACACGGGGGCTTCGCGGCTGATCCGGTGCGTATGCCCGTACAGGTAGCAGTCAAGTACGGGATCCCCCAGGACTGCAATCCGGTGTCCCAGCATGCGCCGGACCAACGAGGCCAGCTCGGCAATCCTTCCCCCGGAGCTCATAGGGCTTCTGTAGAGCCACAGCTTAAGGAATAAGGGAAGCCTTCTCCGGGCCTTTCAGAGAAAACCGGCAAAAGTCCTGGGCCAAGACCGGCATGGAGGCGGTTGGCGGGGTGAGGGGGTGTTCTTGTCAAAAACGCATCCAGCGGGCGCGGGCTTGTTTGGGCGCGTGTACCCTTGGCCCCCAGGGCATCTTTCATGGGGTCGGCGCGCTCCGGACTCAGGCCAAGTGACAGGTCTCCTGGACGGAAGCCCGTGGTATGGGGGCATGTCTTGCGTCGGGTCCTGCTGATTCGATTGTCCCAATTGGGCGACGTGGTGCTTACTGAGCCCGTGATCCGGGCTTTGAAGAGCTGGAGCTCCGAGGTGTGGGTCGAGTTGGTGACCGATGCACCTTACGCAGAGATGATGGCTCGAGCCACCGCGGCGGACGCGGTGGTCGCCTACCCCCGGCGCGGCCAGGACAAGGGCGCGATGGGCCCCGGCCGGGTTCGCCAGCGCCTCTCGGCGCGCCACTTCGACCTGGTCGTGGACTTATCCGGCAAGCTGAGGAGCCGATTGCTGGCCCGCTCGGTGGGCGCAGGTCACCGGCGAATCCTAAAAAAACGCAGTCTGCTTAATAGCTTGAAGTCGCTTTTCGGGCGCGAACCCCCCCTCGCGAACAGGCACGCCGTAGACATGTATCTTTCGGTTCTCGATGGCTTAGGCATCGAGCTTGACGGTTTTGATCGGCGGCCGCGGTTTCGATGGCCTCGGTTTTCATCGGCCCCTGGCCCTGGGCTCCGCATTGGGTTGGCCCCCTGTGCGACCCATGCGACCAAAAGGTGGCCGCTCGAACGTTTTTCTGTCCTTGCGGACCACTTGTCGCGGCATCTGAGTGGACCCGCTTTTGTGCTCATCGGGGGTCCTCAGGACCAAAGCGCGCTTCAGAGTGTCGGTCGGGGCGCCACCGAGGCACAGTTCGATGATCTGGGTGTCGCGCACTTGCCCGTCGAAGGCTTGGTCGATGCCTTGGCTACGCTCGATTTGCTTATCAGCGTGGACACCGGTCCTGCCCATATCGCCGCGGCGCTTGGCGTGCCGGTCGTGGCGCTTTTTGGCCCGACTTCTCCCACGCGGTGGGGGCCTCTGGGTACGCGCCACCGGGTGGTGCAACACCCGGTGGATTGTTCGCCATGCAGCAATTTTGGTGGTCCGCAATGCCCTCGACCAGACCGGTCTCACGCGTGCCTTGAGGCGCTGTCCACAGAGACGGTGCTCAAGGTTGTGCTCGATGTTTTAGGCGGAAGCGGTGCCTGAAGACCAGCCTATTTCTTGGCATGAAGCTTGGTGGCTTGCGCCTCTTTTTGCGCCCGCGTCCCTTCTTTACCGAGGAGGCCTTTGGGCGCGACAGTGGGGGTACGCCGCGGGGCTTTTTGAAGCCCGGTCGGCCGATCGCCCGGTGATCAGCGTGGGCAATCTGACCGTTGGAGGCAATGGCAAAACGCCATTGGTGATTCACCTCGTGCGGCGGTTGAGCGCCATGGGGCTTCGGGTGGGCGTGGTTTCTCGGGGCTACGGCCGCAAGGGCGCGAAGCGTTCGCCGCTGGTGGTCTCCGAAGGGCAAGGTCCTTTGGTCTCGAGCACTGAAGGTGGAGACGAGCCCGTGATGATCGCCCAGAAATCCTCAGCGCGGGTTGTGGTCTCGTCGGATCGGTGCCAGGCGTCTTGGGTAGCGGTCCACGAGCTGGATGCGGATGTGTTGATTCTCGATGATGGATTTCAGCATCGGCGCCTGAAGCGGGACCTCAACATCGTCCTCCTCGATGCGAAAAGGCCTTTCGGGAGCCAAAAGCTCTTGCCGCGTGGAAATTTGCGCGAGCTTCCGTCAGCCCTCGGGCGTGCGGATCTTTTGGCATTCAACCATGGGTTGTGGCTCGGTTCCCACGATGCTGAACCCCAACCGCCCGCTTTCGTGCACTCCGCTGCCGATATTCCGAAAATCGACATTGGGGTACGGCCCCGACGTTTTGTCTCGTTGTTCGACGGTCATTCCGAACCCCTTTCTTGGATCGAGGGGCGCCGGGTTGCCCTGCTGTCGGGCATCGCGCGTCCTTTTCGCTTCCGGCAAACGATGGAAGCGCTGGGGGCTGAGGTGGTTCTGCATCATCGGCATAGAGATCATGCCCGTTTCACCGACCGTGATCTGATGCGTTTTTGTATGGTCGCCAAGGACCGAGGCGCCGAGCGTTTTGTCACCACGGAAAAGGATGCGGTGCGGCTGCCCAAAGGCGCCCCCTCCACTTTGGCGGCCCTGGTCATCGAACTTGAGGTTTTCCGGGGACAGGCCACCCTGCTCGGTGCGCTGGACGAGGTGACCGGCGGATGAATGTCATTCTGTCTTGGATGTCTTTTGTGGCCTGCTTGATCCCTGAAAGGTGGGTGTCCGCTTTGGCCCGGGGATGCGGATGGCTTTGGTTTTTTGTGATCCGCTATCGGCGTCGGGTCATTCTCGAGAACCTTTTACAGGCCTTCCCGGAGGAATCTTTTCTTGCCCGACATCGTTTGGCACAAGACGCGTGTGTCCACCTCATCCAGACGTTTGTCGAATTCATTCGGCTGCCTCGCCATCGTCGCGAGGGGTTTCGGACGGTTCGCGTGGAGGGGCTTGAACACGTGCGCCGGGCAGTGGCCAAAGGTCGGGGTGTGCTCTGCGTTTCGGGGCATTTGGGCTCTTTTGAGCTCGCGGTTGCGGCGGGCGCACTCAAGGTGGACGTCCCGGTTTCTTTGGTGGTGAAGCCGTTTCCGAAAGGGGTGGATCGTTTTGTGACCCGCATACGACGGTCTTCTGGACTCAAGGTGATTTCGGCCAAAGCGGGGCTCCAGCCCATCGTGCGTGCGCTTCGAAACAACGAGATTGTGGTGTTTGTTGTCGACCAAAACGCCACCCGGAGGATCGGCGTCTTTGTTGATTTCTTTGGCAAAAAGGCTTGCACAATGTCCGCGCCTGCGGTGATTGCAAAACGGACAGGGGCCGAAGTAATATCCGCGGTGGCGTTTCGTGAGCAGCCCAGCGAGCATGTGCTCCAGCTGGGTCCGCCCGTGGCCTGCGAATATGGTTCTACGTGTGGAAACTCAACGGAAGCGATGACGGCCCACTACACCAAGGTGGTCGAAACGGCGATCCGCCGAAACCCTGCGCAGTGGTTTTGGACACACAAGCGGTGGCGGACGCGGCCGCTGAAGAAGGCCTGAACTGTATGCGAGAGTCTACCGAAAATAGGGGAGGGGTAGGTTGCATTGACCGTCTAAACAGGATCTCATTGATCTCCGGACATTGAGCCCAGCCGTGCAGCGTTCGTTAGGTCACGGATTCCCTGTTCTCTGTTAGTATTCTCGGCTCTGATTCGCGGTGCCCGGTTCCTGATTGGGGTGAGCCTCTTCGCACCGAGTGCGAAGTGTGGTGTCCAATTCATAGGTGACACTTTGTTCTCAGGACATAGGTAACACACCATCAGCTGATAGGGGCTAAAAATTCATGGTCCGGTCGTCCAGCCAGCCAAGCTTTACTTGGGCGTAACTCACGAGCCATCGGTGTGCCTCAAGTTCGCGAAGGCCGACGTTCTCCCCGGCTAGAGCTGGAGTGAGGCGGAATAGCTTCCGATCTCGGAACGTCAGGCGACCATCAGGGTAGACCGTTCGGGTCATGTCATCGAGGTCGTAGTTTATGGGGTCGGGGGCTTCATCAAAGAGGTGTTCCGAGCGGCGGTAGAAGTCGCCTGGTCGACGATGGTCAAGGGCTTGATGAGGTCGAGAATAGTTGAATTCCTCTACGAAAGCATCGAATCTTTCCTGTTGTTGCAAGAGGTTGGTCCCGGGGGGGGCGGGTCGTCTCCTGTTTGAGGGTTCTGTGCATCCTTTCGTGGCGACCATTTTCTTGAGGGCGCCCAGTCTGAATGCGCTCGGGGTGGATCCCAAGTCGAATCCACCAAACCGACAATCGACTGAGCGAGTAACGCGTTCTCGAAGCGAAGGGGACCCCCTTGTCCGTTCGAATCGCGTGGGGGAGACCATATTTCCGAAAGGCTTCCTTGAATACAGCCAGGGCGGGTTCGCTTCGCGTATTCTCGAGCCCTTCGCAGGAAACAATAAAACGGCTATAGGCGTCCGTGATGGTCAATGGATAGCAGTCCTGGCCATTCTTCATCTTGAACTGGCCCTTAAAGTCCGCGCACCAGAGTCGATTCGGAGCCGTAGCATGTGACAACGGCGTACCGGGACTACGCGCATGGTGGCGCTTCTTCTTCCCCTTCACCAGCCCGTTTCTCAACAAGATGCGAGCAAAGGACGACTTTGCAGGCCAGCAGAGCTGGTTTCTCTTTCGACAAATACTCCCTTAGTTTCAGCGGGCCCCAAGTCGGATGGGCTTTGCGGGTCTCCACTATCATAGCTTCGACTTCGGACCCCAGGCGGCGCGGACTGTGTACAGGCCTGCGGCTGCGATCAAAAAGTCCCTCTGGGCCATACTCCGTATAGCGATTTCGAAGCTTGTAACCAGTCTTCCGAGTGATGCCGAACTCTCGGCAAAGCTCACTCATCCGCTCACCCCTCTCTAGCCGGGTGATAAATCTCATTCGTTCGTTCACGACACTGTTTTCCTTCCAGGGCATAAAACCCCTTATTCCAGTGTCACCTATGTCTTGAGAACGATCCGTGACCTATCTCCTGGGAACGATTCGTTACTGATGTCCTGGGACAGCACCGCTTGGACAATGGACTCAGGTTTGGGAAATGCGGTCAGGCCCCAACGTGACGTTCTCGTCAAGACCGCAGTCCGTGCCGTCCCGTCGATCATCGGCCGCAAAGTCTAGCAGGATGCTGAATGTCGCTTCGCGACTTTTTCAGCAGCCTGCTGGGGGGCCGAACGGGCCTTATTGCCCCGATTCGGATCGAAGTACTCGCAGGCTCCTTGACCAAGGTTTGAGCTGGTCACGCCTGCGCTCAACACACCGCCGGTGGCATGGTCTTCTTCAACGTCGTATACATCTTTATCGTGATCGAGCTCAGGTCACGTCGTATTGTCCACTTCATGTTGCGCTTCTAACGCCCGCGGGCGCCCCTCGTGTGCCGTCCGCCGAGTCATTGAGATTTGTTTCAACCCTGTACGACAATCCGATGACGACCTTTGGTCCCCCAATTGCCACACAAGCTGCACCGAATACGACCGGCTCGATGCGAGCAAATCCATGCGCATGGCCCGCTAGGTTCAACCCCTGGGTCGATGGTCCTTTTCGACCAAAACTCTTTGACTTGGGGGTTCGGCGAGCGTAGCGGGAAGGTAAGCATCGGCGAAAGAGTACAGGGCCGGGGGATAAGACCTTGAAGAGCGTCAAACAAGCTGCAGGTCCGACGACGTTCCCATCTCGTTTGTCGTGAGAGAGGCATTTGCTTGAATCGCAACATCCATGACGATTGTGTAAGAACCTATTCGTTCGTCAAGATAGTCCATCGCAAGGTTCTGCAGGCTCTTTTGAGCGCTTCGTTTCTTCTGCCGGGGTCGCCGGTCGCCTCAGGAACAAAAACCGAATCGCCTCCATATACCCTCCAGCCAGGCTGGAATCTCGTGAGCTTCTCGGGGTCTCCGCTCGTGCGGGACGTCCTCGAAGCGGGGGGGCTTGAGCTATGGCCCGTGCGGCCGCCGACACCAAATGCGCCACAGCATCCGGTTCGCCCAGCTGCGGCCCAAGCGGGTGTTGGTTATTGGGTTTGGTCTTCAAAAACCACGGCACTGCCCTGGTATGGTCAAACAAAAGTCCATCTGGTTGCGACCTCAACCGTCTCTGGGTGGCGGTTCTTCAGCGTCAGCCGTTCAACGCCGTACGAAACATTGAATCTCCAGGAGGCATTGGTGTGGAATGCACACCGTCAACGATTTCAGCGCGTGGAGGTGAATCGACTGTTGGCACCAGGAAACGGAGACTGGGCACAGGCGATTGCACCGAATACGGCCCTCTCTGACCAGGCTGGAGCGCTTCGAGCATCGCGTCCCGAAAGTGGCGCCCCCCCAGAGGGTAAACTGGTCCGTCCCGTGCGACGAAGCCAGCCCAGCGGGATAGGCGCAGCGGTTTCGGGGGGTATGGTTCGACTGTGGTGGAGCCAGCCCACATGGTTTGATGATGGCACCCCCACACCTTCGGGCTTGAACCTATTGTTTCGTATTTTTCGCGACGGTGAGCCAGTCAAAGATGTCCATGCTCTGGAGTACAACGAGGCCGTCACGGTACGTGCCAAGCCTTACAAATACCAGGTTTCAGCGGTCATCGAGGACCCGCTGGGAGAACGACTGGCCTCCATTCGCTCGCAGCCCATCCGTGTTGCCGTCCCCGCGATCGTCGCCAGGGGACTTTGAGGCCCCCGCGTTTTTGACCGATGGGCGGGAACGAGCAAGCATGCCCAAAACAGCACTCACCACTCGAGATGGAAAAACCTATGCCCATGTCGCGTTTGTCACCGAGAGCGCCAGCGGAGGGAGAAGCGAAATACACTACGCCCAAAGCGCAAAAGCCGGACTGGCCGCTAGCTTTCGTTCGGTACTGCTTGCCTCAACCCAGGCCGAAAACCGACAAGTGACCTCTCTCGCACTCGCAGCCCACGCGAGTTGGGTCTCGCTTGCTTGGGTGGAGGAGGGCGTTGAGTCACGGGGAGGTCAGAGCGAAATTTTTGTTGTGCAAAGCCAAGATGGGGGTCAAAGCTTTGGCCTTCCGCGACGAGTGAGAAGCAACGCTGCGTGGAAGCGTAGCCCAAACGTCGGATATGACCATCTCGGGAATCACTACCTAGTCTGGGGCGAATCCCATAAAGTGTACTACCTCAAGAACCTCCAGGGCGTACCCTCGAGCGTCTTCGATGTCCGCAAGCGAGAAGCGGCAACCGAGATCGTCCGCTACAAGGCATATTACGCACCTCCCGATAATACACCATGCACTTGCGAAGACTGTTGGTGCGAAGAATCGTATCGTTTGGGCGATCCGACGAGCCAGGACGGACATCCCGGACCGGCCGTTTTGAGCGACTCTCCAAAACAGCCGAGGAGCGTCAGGGTTAAAGACGGCTACATCGAACGCACGGAAGAAAGCGATATGTACGAACCGTTTTTGCACATCGATAGAGATAAGCTAAGCATCGTGGCCCGTCGGTCACGGATGTGGGACAACAAGCCGGTTTTGAATCCGGCATGGGTCGACATGGTCCAGCACCCCATCTACAGCGATGTGGTCGGGCAACGACAACAACCCATCAGGCTGGTCGTTGGATGGCGGAGCGTGTGGAAAACAGATTTTGCTGAGGGTGACCATGATCTCATCACCAGCATCGGCCACCAACACCAATACCTCTACCCTGGCTCGTGGCACCATAACCCGAAATCAAAATTGCGCAACGCCCTCTCACTCCAGGTGCATGGACCGACCCTAGCGAGGGTGGTTTTTCTCAAGGCCGGTGGGCCACAGAAACGCTGACAGATTGGAGAATTTCCACCGTGGTCTCGGGCGCGGCCACTGAGTGGGAGCACAGGCCGGCCCGCCCCCAGGTCTACACATCACGTGAAGGCCTTTTGACGGCGGTGTTCGAACGAAGTCCTTCGGTTCCCTCGCGGGTCGCCGAAGCGCGTGCACCAGCCATTCTAGAGGTCGTATTCTCCAGAGACGGCGGACTGACCTGGTCGGCCCCCGAGTCCGTTGGGGTTGGTCACGATCCGCAGCTGGCCGTCTCTGCCGGGGGCGAAACGGGCGTCCTGTTCTATGGGCCCGAATCCGGCGCCCCGCGGGAGGCCATCCGATGGGTGCACAAAAAACAGGGTGCACCAGACTTTGACCCGTCAGTCACCCTGAGCCAAGCCCCCGCGCTTACCGTTCCGCGTGGACTTTGGGGAGAACACGGGGAGGTTGCTCATGACGGCCCACCATCCCTCAGCGCCCATGCCGAGCTTTTTTTCGCCGCCTGGGTGAAAAAGGGAGTGAACGACCGGTCTCAAGACCAGATCGTTACCGCGCGGGCGTCGCGGGTTTCGTCGTTTTCGCACCTGGAGGTTGAACTCAAAGGGAAGGCCTCGACCAGTCAAAGGGTGTCGATGACCGTGCGCGCCGTAAACAACTATTTCATGCCGGTGGCCGCGGAAGGCACGGTTGAGCTGTCTCATGGCGCGGCCCACGTGGATCCCTCTGAAGAATTGGACCTACGCTTCTCTCTTCATTCGGGTGTGGGCCATGCCGTCTTGCCGATTGCGCAACGACAAAGAGGCTTCGGGCCCAACAACGCCGCTCTTTCGGTGCGCTTTACACACGCGCAAGAAGGCATCGAAACCACGTCCCTTAAGCATGTCGTTCTCAAAAGCGCCGATGGAAACTATGCCACAGCAATCGCCACCCGTGACCGATTGCTGCGGCACCAGGCGGCCATGGAAGAACCGGCCGAATTCTACTACCAGGTGGAGTATCTTCCGAGCGTCCCCGATGACACCCTTGGGGCCCAAGCCCGGCCCTCCGAACCCTCTGAGAACCTGTCCGCTCAAGACGCACATCATCTTGCGGGTTTCGAACGGGTATGGGCGTACACCCAAGGCATCACGTTGGCTCAGCTCGCCACCAGCCCCAGTGGGTACGGGCCAAAGGCCCGTGGGATGGCGCGCTACTTGTGCCACCGCGCAGTGAGGAAACCAAACAGTGAGGTCATCATGGGGTGGCCCTTTTCGTGGAACACCAAGAATGACGATTGGGAGGATGCCCGACTGGTCACCGGGGCCAACGCATGGGTCATTCACGGGATCGGAGTGTTCTTGGCTTCACAAGCGTACCGCGAAGCCACCCTCGAAGACCAGGAGATGCTCAAGGCCTGTTACCACGACGGCCTCGACGGTCTCCAAGAACACCGCCGCCGCTTGCCCGTCAACGAACGCCGAATGGGCAGTTTGATGTCAGCCGGATGGACCACGCGAGGCTTACAGAACGTGGGTGCCCCTCATCGATTGCGCGATGAGGACGCGGGTGAATTTTTGTTTCCAGACCTCGATTCGAACCATCGATTCTCGTACTACAGCGTCCTCGACGCCATCGGATATAAAGCCTTCAGCCCAACCCAGATCTTGGTTTGCGGGCGGGGAGCCCACTGCGATGGCCGCCCTTTCCATAGTGCCGCTTGGCAGACGCGGGCGATTGACCAAGAGGCCGAATGGGCGGTGCTGAAGGCCAGGATTCCCGCCCAAAACGTCGTCACCGAGCACAGCCTCGATGTCCTTCAGGTGCTGAACCACGCGCTCACCCATTCAGAGTCTTTAGGGCCCAAGGGCCGCGAGTCCAGACATGCTTGGACCCAAAGACTTGAGCGCTGGCGAAACGAACTTCGAGATGGCGTGTTCTTCCTGCTTTGGGACGCCCACGGTTGGCGGGAAGAATTCGCCAACACCCTCGCTCAGCTCGAAGGCGAGGCATCCCCCGCCCCCCTCACGGAAGCACAAGCCGAACGGAAGGCGCTTCGAATCCAAGCCATGCGAGAGGCCCTCGACGCTTACTCCCTCGGCAGGGTGATTACGGGCGGTACCCTTCATTCCGATGGTGCAAAGGGGGTTCGTTTTGAAGCGAACGCTCATACCGCCATCGACAACTGCAGCTGGCTCGCTCTATCCGTGGAGGATGATCTCGATAGCCTTTACGCCGAGCGTCTGGGCCGCTGTCTCCAGTACACGGTGATTCAGTTTGTCAAAGATTTGAGTGCAGGCGACGAAGACTGCGATCCCGCGAAAGCCCAGTGCCCACCCCGGCGCACCTACCGCGGTACCCACTACTTTCAAAACGCCTTCAAGGACCCTTACATCGAGCCCAGTGCGCTGCAGGAATCATCCTACCACCTCGAAGCCACCATGGGTTTGATTTTGGGCCTGCTCAAGTTTTCCCGTGCCCACCCTGATGACCCTAGGGCGCTCGCTTTTCTCAAAGAGGCTCGACAACTCTGGACCGGAGCCCAATCGTTTGTTCGTGACCATGGTTTTGTCTACTCGAGCCAACGCATCCAGAACCTCTCCACCCGTATGGTGTCAAGCACTGCGCTGGTGTGGTTCATAGACGTCTATAGGAACTTCGCCAAGAATGACTCGACGATCACGCTCCTCTCACCTGGGCAGGACCTCGAGAACGCCGTTCTTGTGGAGCGCAATGATTCGATCATCTTGACCGGTTGGAGACAACATCTAACCGCCCCTCTCAAGGAGGCTCCAGCGGTCAAAGCATGGCGAGCGTGGTTGGGACTTGGAAGCGCCACGACGGGCTCAGTCATCGCCGAACAACTCCGTGGCGGGGTCTCGATGCTCGAAGCCCACGAGTCCTATTGTCGAGATCGGTCGATCACCCTCCCCGCGGTCACCCATGGCTTTTTGTGGGGCTGCATGGATCTTTCGAAAGCAGACTTGGAAGATCCATGGCCCGGGCGAGTACGCAGGGGAAACGGCAGTCCTGCGCATCCGTTTCGGAGCGAAGACGAAGCCCACACCTGGCTGAAGTTCTTTTCGGTAGGAGATTCGACGGAGGTCGGTGGCCTGTTCGGTCTGTCGAATGATCTATCGAAGTTCCCGGCTATCGTTCTTGAACCTGGTGGTACTGAGCGCCATTTTCGACCCCGTTTTGAGCCCGAAGGTCCCTTCGATCACTTTGTTGTTCGCAACGTCAGTCATTCAGCATCATCGGATGGCAGAACCTATGGTCCAGCCATGAACATGTTGCCCACGGAGCGGGGTGGAGCACAAGTGTTCTTGGCCCGCGATCTCGGACCCGCAGAGGACTTTGTGGTGTTCTGCAGTCACAACCCAAACATGTTCGACTTTGACCCAGGCGATTCAGAGAAACTCGAAAAAGTGCTTCACGAGCACAAACACGACATCTTTATTCCGCTTTTCCACCCACGCGGCAGCGGACGATTCGACCTCTTCTATGATTTTCATCGCATCGATCATCCACATACCGAGGGACGTGATCGAGATCGCGGTTTCTATGTTTCCGATGGTTTTGCGCCAGGGCTTCCCATGGTCTGCGTCACGCTGAGCACGACCCAAGTCGATGAAGTTTTGATTAGGCTACTTAGCGAAGACCGGCTGAACGAGATTCGATACCGTTTGCTTTCGCACTTGCACGGCTCTATGAACTCGAGGCAGGCTCACAGTGTGGGGGTTCGAGCATTGAGCCCGAGGGGCTCTGTCGATTCTTAGGGGAGTGATACTATCATATGATAGCATCTTGGAGGTGTATCGACCTCCGTTTCAAATTACCCCGAAAGTGCTCTCCATCGTGGGTGAGGTCATGCGATTGGTGGGGCGCTATGATGCCCTAGCCCAACCCGCGCCAGAGCCGGAATTGCGTCGGAACAGCACCGTGCGCACCATTCATGGGAGTTTGGGTATCGAAGGAAATACAATGAGCTTGGCCCAAGTCACAGCACTTGTTGACGGCAAGCGCGTCGCAGGACCAAAGCGCGACATTCTTGAGGTGCAGAACGCCATCACAGCCTATCGTGAGGCGCCGGGCTGGAAGCCGACCTCGGAGCGCAATTTGCTTCAGGCTCACAAGCTGCTCATGACGGGGTTGTTGCCTGAGGCGGGTCGATTTCGGAAAGGAGGCGTCGGAATATTTCATGGCCGAAAAGTGGTTCATGTCGCGCCCCCGGCTAAACGTGTTCCGGAGCTTGTCCGGCAATTGCTGGTATTTTATCGCAAGTCTGACGTTCATCCTGTGATTCGATCTTCTGTCTTGCACTACGAGCTGACCTTCATTCATCCCTTCTCCGACGGAAATGGTCGGCTGGCGAGGCTTTGGCAGCATGTGGCGTTGTCCTCGAGTGAGCTGGTTTTCTCTTGGGTGCCCTTGGAGTCCGTTATTCGGGCTCAACAGAAGCAATATTATCGAGTACTGAGGAAATCGGACAAGGCGGCCAACTCGACTGTTTTCATTGAGTTTGTTGCTTCTGCTTTGCTTGAGGCGCTTCAGGATGTTCTGGCATCGGTCCGGCCGGAGCGCAGCAGTCCAAGAAGTCGTCTGGATCGTGCTCGTGCGGAGCTCAGAGGTGATTGGTTCTCGCGGAAGGACTACATGGAGCTTCATCGAAGTATCTCGTCGGCGACGGCTAGTCGTGACTTACTCCTTGGCGTCAAGGAGTCTATTCTGGACAAGAAGGGCGATCGCATTAAGAGTCGCTATCGATTCCGCTAGCAAGGGGGGGGGCCGAATGGCGAGATCATCACCTCCATTGAACCGCCGGGGAGCGTGGCCTTGTCTAGAAGCGCCCGTTTGTGCTCCACTGTGAATCTTCGCCGACCACCGACTCGGGCCGGCTCAATACAGACTTGCTTTTCCATCTTCGATACCTCTCTCGAGTGTCTTGTCTTCAAGGAGGCTACAACAGCAGTCCACTTTGGTGGATTGAGGCCTACATCCGTCCGGGTGGAGAATACTGGCTCGTGATCCACGTTACTCAGGCAGCTTTCTTTCTTTTGAGTTTGAGCTCCATGCTTCTCGTTGGCTGCAACGACTCGCGCGTGAAAACGATAGGCGAGCTTCGTGCGATGAGGCGCGCAAATCAGAGGCGAGCGCCCTTGACGCAAGCGGAGTGCTCGAAGCTTATCTATCGAAGTTACGAACTAGGGGACTATGCAGGGTGGGATTTCGAGAACGCTTCCCATCGTAAGAGCGCCCTAGACCATGATATTGAGGAGTGTGCCGATGGCGACACTTATGAGCGCGATGGCTACGAGTGTGTCATGGCGGCGACTTCTACGGTGGCCTTCAAGGCCTGTATGCTTCGATACAACTAAACGTCAGGGATGCGTGCGGTTGACTCGAAGAAGAGCTGAGAAAGTCGGCCGCTATCGTTGCGGAGCTCCATCGAATAGGAAAAAGTTCCGAATGGAGTAAAACCTGAGTGATGAGCAACGTACACTTCGGGCAAAGATGAATGTCCTAGAGATTTTTGAAACGCAACATCAGAGATTGAACGGTATGCTCGAAGGACTCTTGGCCCGATATTGGCCAGAAGTCTGGCTAGACGGAACGCTGCATCGGACATGGGCCCGAGTGGGTGTTCAACCCCGCATCGACACGTAGGACAACGCAAGACCGCGCATCTCTTCGGTGCCGTGAGTCTGGATGAGGCTGCCTTTTCCTATCAGTTCGCCGACGTATTCAATGCACAGACGTTTTGGGCTTTCCTCAAGCGTTTGGTCCGTCGATTCGCCTCCCGTAAGGTCTTCCTCATTATCGACAATGCGCCGTATCATTGGCTTGACGATACCGGTCGAGATTGGCTTGCGCGCAACGCCAATAGGATCGAACTCCATCGTCTCCCTCCTTACTCACCGGACTTCAATCCCATGGAGCCCATCTGGAAACAGACTCGAAAGAGAACGACGCACAACCGATTCTACATCACCACGCAGGACCGAGACACTGCGCTTCGCAAAACCTTCAGAGATTTTCAGCGACTCCCTCAACTCATTGGAGCACATGTTGCTCGATTTCGATGCTCGGATTTCAATGTGAGAGTGTTTAGTTGGCCGGGCAGTCGGCCGCGCAAACGGCATGGCTCTCGCCGAAGTCGCATATTCCATCGCCACAGTTGTCAAGAACGGTCATGCGGAGCGGCGAGGTGGCACAGGGCACTTGGTAACCACTCCCGGAACAGATTTCAGTCGTGGTCGTACCCAGTTGACCGTAGAAGTTGGAGCCAAAAGAGTAAACACTTCCATCTTCGAGGATGACCTGGCTCTGCTCGTCGGTCGCGACCATGTCGGTCGCCAAGCCAGGCAAGGATACCAAGGTGGGGACCAGGCGACCATCGGTGTCACCCACGCCAAGCTGCCCATTGACGTTGTCGCCCCAGCACCACACGGATGCATCGGTCAGGGTAGCACATGTGTGGTATGCTCCGGTTTCAATGTGGGTGGCTCCATACGGAAGACCGGTCACCAACACCGGGGAAAGAACGTTGCCCTTGCTGTCGCTGTTTGCTTGATTGTCCCCGACTTGACCCTCATCATTTTGGCCCCAGCACCAAACACCACCGGCGGAGTCGAGAGCGCAGGAATGTTTGTGGCCGAGGTCAAAGTCGACCACCGAGCCGGGCAGGCCAACAAGCGCAGGGGTGCTTTGGCGGTTGTAATTGCCCGTCCCAAGTTTGCCTTGGCCATTGGCCCCCCAGCACCACAAGCTGCCGTCATTTTTGAGCGCACAGCTGAATTTCTGACCCACGTCGGCCTTAATGGCTCCGGTCAGTCCGGTCACCTGAACGGGGGTCTTGTTGCATTCCCAGGTACGATTGGTCTGAACACAGCTTTGTGGTTGTGCGCCACCCAGTTGATCAAACTCGTTGAGTCCCCAGCACCACACCGTACCGTCGGTCTTGACTGCACAGTTGTGCTCGTTTCCGGCGTTCAGTTGAGCCACATCGTAGCCTAGGACTGCCACGTGGCTTGGTTGCTGTTGCTTTTCGGTAACAGACGAACCGTCGCCAACCCGTCCGTAGACGTTCGAACCCCAGCACCACACCGAGCCGTCATCTTTTCGCGCACAGCTATGTCTTTTCCCGACAGAAAGTTCCACCGCGCTTGTCCCCAAGGCAGCAGCCTGAACGGGCGTCGCTGAGTTGGATCTGTTTCCGTTGCCCAGTTGATAGGTGTCGCCCAAACCAAAACACCAAGTCGTATCGTCGGCGCGCACCACACACCGGTGGTCCCAACCGTTGGAGAGTCGCCTCATGAAAGGCAAAAAGGTGTTGATCACGTCCGTTTGACCGTCACACTCCGTGTAGTTGCCCTCGCTGTCGGTCGACGTACAAGCTGTGGCGCAATCGCCATGGTCTACAAAACCGCATTCGCCACCCGAGCAAAGCCGCCCAGAAATCCCGCCCCCATCCACAGAGCAAACATGCACGCTCGGGGTTGCGCCGAAACGGTTGCCCCAAAACGCTCCCTCGTGTTGGCCGTAGATGTGTTTTTCGGTCTCGGTTGTCGGAATGCCCAAGCCCCGGATTGAAATTTGAACCTTCTTCTTGTGGGGATTTGTGCGGGCGGCAAGACACGCCGATACCCGGCGCTGCCCGACCGGATCTTGGTCGAAATCAGGATTGCTTTTCCAAGTCGGAGCCAGACCCACACCGCCGTAGTATTGTTTGGTCTCGGTCCCGGAAGGATACAATTGATATGTGACTTCCACACAGCCGGGATCTTGGCTGCAGCTTCCCCCGGTGGAGGCTGGCAATGCGCAAGAAGCAGCATAGCTATTGAGGTTATCGGCATAGGCCCGAAACTCGGTGTTGAGCTCTGCGAGGGTCGCATCAATGCAGGCGTCGACCGCAGCAACAACGCCTGGATCGGATTGGTTTGTTCCGAGACCATCGCGGCCGGAGACGTAAAGTTCGTTCCCATCACAATCGGTAATGACCCGGCAATTGCTGTCGGTTGCGCAATCGATTTGACTCATGCAGGCCGTGTCGTTCTCCGCGCAGGAGGCTGGCAGCGCACAGCGAATGGTCGCCACGTAGACCATGAACTCCGTCATCGCTGCTGCCGGGTCCATACCGGCTGCGCAACCGCTACTAGAAAGCGAGGTGTCGACGAGGTTTGAGATATCGAGGCTGGGCACCGAAAGGTTGCTGAATAGCATTCCGTTGCCCCAGGTGCCGTTGCCCCAGGTGCCATTTCCCCAAGAGCCGTTGCCCCAGGTGCCATTGCCCCAGGTCCCGTTTCCCCAGGTGCCGTTTCCCCAGGTGCCATTTCCCCAAGAGCCGTTGCCCCAAGTGCCATTGCCCCAGGTGCCATTTCCCCAAGAACCGTTTCCCCAGGTGCCGTTGCCCCAAGAGCCGTTGCCCCAGGTGCCGTTGCCCCAAGAGCCGTTGCCCCAAGAGCCGTTGCCCCAGGTGCCATTGCCCCAAGAACCGTTGCCCCAAGAACCGTTGTCCGCAGAGAGTGTGGCGCGAACGGGTTGATTGTTCTCACGGGGCTCGTCTACGCAGCTTGCGAGCCCAATCATAGAGATGCCGAAAAGAAACGCTCGGGTTTGGTTCATGCACGGTGGTGAAGCAGTTTCTGTGCCAAGGCCCACAACCCTGAAAACAAATGGGGTAGACCCTTTCTGTGTTATCAGCGTGCCGAAGAACCGACCAATGCGGCGCCGACCCGACGACGTTTCGGCATGCGCTTCGTTGGTCGCCTACAGCCCCCCCCTGTGTTGCTTCGTCGCCCATTGGCCCACTCAGGCCGTACCGGTGGGAGGGGGGGATAGGCCTCGAGGACACGCCTCGCTTAATTCTTGGCCAACCAGTGGTCCTCGATGGACCGAAGTTCACCCTCTTGGCCCATTTCTAAGAGGGCGACGTCGATGTCGGTCAGGAGAGGATGGTTTGTTTTGAGCGCAAACCCATAGTTTTGCGCTTGGACATTGGATTCCACGAGGGCGAAGGGCCACGATGGGTTTTCATGAAGATGGTGTTGAAGGACGGGGAGGTCGAACACCATCGCCGCAGCCTTTTTTTCTTCTACGAGCTTGAGGGCCTCTTCCACGGTTTGGGTCTCAAGGAGGCGGGCACCGTAGCTTTCCGCCAGGTCTCGGCTTGTGGTTCCTTGAACCACGGCGGTTCGACGCCGGCGCAGCGCGGCAAAGTCTCGAATCTCGCCCGGGGAAATTTGGGCGAGCGTCAGGGCGGTGGCGATGCTCGCGGTCAAAGATGAAGCGGTGAGCATCGAGAGGACCATCCAAAGCCCCACGATAATTCGGCCGACCACCGTGACGGGCGCTTTGTCGCCGTAACCCACAGTGGTCATGGTGACCAGGGCAAGCCACACTCCGCTGGTGATCCCCGCCAAGGCGGAGGCCGGAAACTGGTCTGCGTTTTGTCGTCGTTCCGCAACCCAGACCAACGTGCCCACGACCAAGAGCACCGAAAGCAAAAAGGTGACCCCTAAAAAAAATGCGGTCGTCAAGAAGGGTTTGATTCGCCCCCAAAGAACGCTGCTGTCTTCGTGGGCCAGAATGCCCATGCGCGAACGAAAGTAAGGCACGGTGAAGGAAAGTTTTTCTCGGCGCTCCGCGGTCATGCTGATGGGGCCCACGGCGATGTCCGCTTCCCCCCGACGCACCATGTCGAGGGCACCGGAGACGGTCTTGGTGGGCACAAAAACGTAGTGGAGTCCGACCCTGTGGGCCAAACGCTCGAACACCTCGATGCTGAGTCCTACGGGTTTTTTCCGTGCGTTGTGGACAAAGGGCTTGGAGCCTGCAGTGACGACCCGAAGAGGGGGTTGAGGTTCGTCCGCACGGACGGCCGGCGCGCTCCAGAGCGAGCCCAACAGGAAAAGACCCGTCCACGGCAGGGCGCGTTTCGCACCGAGGGGGCCCCGCACGGAGGCAGCGCTTGTTTGCACCGCGGGCATTGGGTGCTGGGTGTCCCGGTACGGCCGTTGCTTCACGGAGGCCCGCCGTCCCCGCTCGGCCCGGGGCGTGTGTCCGAGGCACCGCCGGTCGGTTTGGCGATCAGAATTTCTGCCAATTCGATGGACCGTTGGGCCTTCAGGAATCGGCGGTAGTCCTTGTTCTCGGAGACACCGATCGACAGAGTGCGCCGTATGCTCAACCGGCTGATGGCGACCTGATCGTCCGCGGCGTCATAAGAAAACGACAGGCCGCCGCCGTCCCAGGTCTCGGTGAGAGGCGCAAAGCCAGGTCCGTGTTCGTAGCCCGGTGGGAGTTTGAGACGACACGTGACCTCCACTTGATTGGGCGCCGGGAAGACCCGTGGCGTGCGTCGCCGGGTTCGGGCAGGGGCCGGGGTCTCACCCAAAAGAGCGCCCGGCGTTCCGTATAGTCCGCCGGTGGGGTCCCGTCGCAATCGTCCGGGCTGGACCCGCCCCCGAATCCGCAACGGGCGCCCAGGGTCTCTGAGGTTTTCCACGGTTACCGTGTCCACGCCGGCTTGGGCGTTCCGCCGTTTCAGGAAGGCCAGGACGGCTTCTCTTTCGCGCCCTTTTGCGCCCCAAAGGCGGGCCCGAAGGGTGCCTGCTTCTGCGCCGCTGGCCTGGAGTCGGTAATGCCCAGCAAATGCGCCGTCGGCGTCCATCGTGAGCTCAATCTGGAGTGTCGTCCGGCTTTCTTGAGGCCGCGATGGCGGGACGGCGTACACCCGAGGTTTGTCCCCCTGGTAGACGACGATTTGGGTGCCTTGCACCACCGGGGGGGCCACGCTGAGGTCTGCAGTGAGGGTCAGCGGGTCAAGCAGGAGAGGGGGGCTTTCAGGAACGAACGCCAGGACCCCTGAGATGGCCGCGGTGTTGGGGCGGTCCGCCATCAAGAGGCTCCGACGGCGGTCACCGTGGAGCGCCGGGTAGGCGGTGATTCCGCGCGCGCGGAGTTGGGCGATGAGCTCCATGCCGAGCGAAATGGCGGTGTTCGCGGGGCCCGGCACGGGATCGTTCTCGGGCCCCCAACGTCGCTGTTCGCCCTGCCGGAAGCGGTGGTTTGGAGTCCCGTTTTGGACCGACGCCAAGGTCAGGTGAGCCGTTTTCACCGTTTGCGAAGCGTGCCTTGGCGCCTTGGGCTCGGGAGCCCTCGGTGTCGTGAGGGTGGTCAGCCAGCTTTTGAGGTCGGCCCAGGTGCGATAACCCGAGAAGCGACCGGTTTTCAGCTGAGCGGACAAAAAAAGGACGTGAACCTGGGGCGAGACAAGACTGATTTCAGGCATGTCATCCTCATAAAAGAGCGGTGGGAGGTCCTTTTTGGTCCACACGAAGCGGGTTCCTTCGTCGGTCGAGAAGCGTTCCGGAGGGTCGTCGACAAAACGGCCATGCGCCGAGGCGCGAAAATCGACGTCAAAACGCCCTGGGACCACCGCGACGAACTCGGAGCGAAGTGTCGGCAGCGCGGACTGGAAGGTCCACGGCTCAAGAAAGCGAAGGTCAGGGATATCGAGGAGATAAGTGACTTCGACGATGTCTCCCGGTTGGGCACCCGAAAACGCGACATCGAGGCACTTGCCTCCGGAAGGATGGGGTGTTTCTCGAATCGCTTTCGAAGTGGTGGTCTGCCCTGAGCGGTGAACCAAGCGCGCTCGGAGCTGGCGGATACGCGCAAAGGGCCCGTGACAGATGCGTGGGGTCGCCAAGCTCAGGCCGTTGGCCCTCAAGATTTTGACACGTCGATAGCGCTTCAGCTGACCTCGCGGCGTGCGTTGGGGCTCCAGAATAAACCGAAGAACACCTCGATCGCCCATGACCACCCCTGGCGAATCGGGGTGATCGGCTGGCACTGGACTGAGCGTGGGGTCGAAACGCTCGAAAAACGGTGTCCCAGTGTTGGAAGCGCACGAACCCAAGACCCAAATCGCCGGCAACAGGGCCATCCACCCCCGAATCTGTGCGTTTCTGTCTAGAATCTGGCCATATCGCATCGCTTTGGACCTGAGGTTCATACCGGCCGGTACCCGGCGGAACAAGTGCCTCTCGGTATCAAAGCGTTTCTGGGTGGCTTTGCCGGCGTGCCCGCGTCCTCGGCCCCGTGGCGGCCTGTCATCCCTCGGGGGATGGGCCTTTTTCATGGGGATTCTTTTTGGGCGCGGATGGCCTTGAGTTTCTCTATGAAATGTTCGTTGTCCGATTCGAAGATAAGCGCGGTTTTGAGGTCTCGCTCGGCAGCGCTCAGGTTTCCCTGACGCTCGGCTTCAAGGGCTTTGGTCCAAAGTTGGCGCACCTGCGGTGTTTTCCCAAACGCCTCCTCTTTTTCGCGCCGGGCCTCGAGTTCGCTTTGGTCGGTGTAGCGCAGCTTCTTTTCGCGGTTCGGACCCAGAATATCTTTTGTGTATTTCGCTCGTTTGTTGGGATCCCTCAAGATGACGTAAGCTTCGGCGACGCGCTTCGCAATCAAGTGGACGGCTCTTTTGAGCTCTGCATCTGGGGACGCGTAAAAGGCGTCTGGGTGGTAGTTTCGTTGGAGCTCGTGGTACGCGGTTTTGAGCTCGGCAGGGGGGGTGTCATGCTCGGCCCCAAGAACTTGGTAGTAGTCGAGCTGGTCCAAGGATTGGGCAATAAGTTTGGTCTCGGCGGCCCACTCGGGATGAACATTGGGATCTATCGGCACGGTATTGCTCTCAGGCTCGGTCAGCGAGCACCATGGTTTCGGCGCGTTGCTGCGCCTGTTCAAGTTCGTCGTCGCTCATTCCTGAGCCGAGGGTGATGGCGGTGCTGGCTTCCGCCCCCGTCTCCACGTCCCGGGCCGATACGTTGACAATGCCATCGGTGTCGATTTCGAAGATCACTTCGATGGTGACTTCTCCCCGCGGGGCAATCCTAAACCCAGAGAACTCAAACTCCCCAAGCATGACATTCTCCAGAGCGAGGTTCGATTCGCCCTGAAACACTTTGATTTTCACACGTTCTTGAAAATCCGTCGCGGTGGTGAAGCAACGGGTGCGATCGATGGGAATAGGCGTGTTTTTGTCGATGATGCGTTCGGTGTAACCACCCACGGTCGCCAAACGGAGTGTTAGCGGGGTGACGTCGAGCAGGAACGTGGTTTGGTGGGTATCAAGCAACGCGTGGGCCTGGATGGCGGCGCCCATGGCGACCACTTCGTCCGGGTCGACGTCGGTTAGGGGTTGCTTTTGAAAGTAGTGTCTGACCGAGCTCCGAAGAATGGGCAGCCTAGTCGGCCCCCCCACCAAGATGACACAATCGATGTCTGAGGCGGTGATCCTCGCTGACTGCAGGGCTTCGTCACAAACCTTGAAGGACCGCTGCACCAAATCCATGACCATTTGATTGAACTCGGCCCTGGACAAGGTCGTCGAAAAGTCGAGGGAATAGCCGTTTTCATCGGTATGAATGAGTGGAATGTGGATTTGGACAACTTCATGCTCCGAAAGGCCTATTTTCGCTTTTTCCGCTGCCTCTTTAAGCTTTTGGAGAGCAAACTTGTCTTGTCGCAGGTCCACCGATTGTTGTTGCTGAAAGGAGTCGGCGAGCCAGTGCATGATTCGATCGTCGAAGTCATCGCCCCCAAGATAAGTATCGCCCGCCGTGGAAATGACCTCAAAAACGTCGTCGCCGATGTCCAGAATCGAAATGTCAAAGGTGCCGCCGCCCAGATCGTACAGAACGACTCTTTGATTGTACCCTTGTCCGAATCCATAGGTCAGCGCTGCAGCCGTCGGCTCGTTGATGATCCGCAAGACTTCGAGTCCGGCGATCTTCCCGGCGTCTTTGGTGGCCTGTCGCTGGTTGTCGTTAAAGTATGCGGGTACGGTGATGACTGCTTTTTTGACCGTTTGGCCGGTGTGGTTCTCGACGATTTGCCTCATCTCTTTGAGGACGATCGCTGAAAGTTCCGGCGGTGGAAGGAGTCGTTCCCCGATCTGTACCCGTACCGCGTTGTTGGGGCCCTCAACAATCTCGTAGGGCATCACACTTCGGGCCTTGCGGACTTCTTCGGAAAAAAAGAACCGACCGATAAGACGCTTGGAGGAATACACCGTGTTTACGGGATTGGTGATGATCTGCTTTTTGGCGTCGTTCCCGACCAGTACCCGCCCATCGTCCATGAACGAAATCACCGACGCGTGCGTTCGCTCCCCCCATTCGTTGGGCACCACCGTGGGCACGCCGTTTTCGATGACGGCCACGCAGCTGTAGCTGGTGCCCAAATCAATACCCATCGCAAGCTCGGTCACGAGATACTCCTCACCCGCTTGAAATGGCATGTGTTGGGACTCGGCCGCAAGGTCCCCCAAGGGCAGGACTTTGCCGTGGAGCCATGGCGTGGTGGTGGTTGTCCCCACATGCGGGTGTCTATGACCACACCCAAAAACCATCAACTTGCGGGGGAGGAACCAGGAGCGCTACAATAGAAACCGTTCCCTTGGGCGTTGTTTTGTTGGTCATGGTTTGCGAAGAGCACGCAGGTGGGTCCAAAGCGGCGACGCCGTGGTCGTTTTGGGATGCCGGGCTTTCTTGGGTTCGAGCTGGCCGCCTTCTTTGGCGGGAATGTGACCAAGGCCTGATGCGTTTTTTTGCGGAGGTGTTTTGATGGTCTACCTTGTTGCCACGCTCGCCACCGACTCCGACCATATGCCCACGTTTCTCGAATCGCTCGGGAGCGAACTGGATGTTCCCCCGCCCGACCCCAAGGGCGAATCTTGGGCGGTGGGTTATTACGCTGATGACCGCCCCCTCATCATTCAGAAGCCTTCCAAATTGATCTCGGAGCGGTCGGTGCATGGACTCGCGCCCCAGGTGCGAAGTCGGATCGTATTGGCGTGCGCAAGACCCAAGGGGCAGGTGCCGGTTCCCTACCGTTTCCATCGGTGGCTGTTTGCCCACACGGGCGATCTCGAGCCTCTCACCAGGCTCAAAGAGCGAATTCTTGATGGCCTCCCCGGTTTCGTGCGGACCGAAGTCGGTGCCGAAGCCAGCGGAGGGCAGCTCGCGTTTGGGATGTTCCTGGCCGAGCTACACAAATGTGGGTATGTCGACGACCCGCTCATTGAGCATCCCCGTTTGGGTGCCACGCTGCACAAGACGGTGGAGACCATCGAAAGCCTTCTCCTTGAAACCACGCCCGAGGGGCTCAAGGCCGCGTTTACAGTGACGAACGGCCGCGCCGTCGTGGCCAGCACCCGGCGAGTGCCGCTTTATTGGCGCCTGCAAGAAGGGCTCGAGGGCCCCTCGTCGGGAACGGATGATGTCGGTGATGTTCGCGAGCTGGCGACCGCCCTCAAGCGGTTTCGCGCCTGGGTTGTGACGGAGAATGTACGCCAGGAGCGTGGCTGGCGCGCGATGGATTCAGGGCAAACGATCTCCCTGGATGGTCAGCTCGATATTCAGTCGATTGCGCCTAGCCACGGATAAGTCCTTGAAAACGAAGGCCCTTTCGGGGGTCGTCACCCCCGGTCAAACCCGACCTCTTTGCTTGTGGCCCCGTGTCGTTTCAGGTAGCATGTTTACTTGTCTATCCTTCCACCCTTTCGAAAGGGTGAACCATAGGGTGGCTCGCAGGGTATTCTTGGGGCACGCAAGCGAAAAGTCAGAGGCTGGAAGGGGGACGGTTCTGGTCGTGGAGGCCGATCCGCAGTGGCTCCGCGAGGGCAGACTGCTGGTTGCCAAAAACGGCCACCGGGTTTTACCCGCATCGACGACCGAGCAGGGGCTCAGGCATGTGGTCGAGGACTCGGTCGACCTGATCATCTTCGATGCGGGGCAGGCAGACCGCCACGGCATGCTCAGCTTGGTGAAGAAACGAAGCGATCTTATTCCAATCATTTTAACGGTTTCTGAGCCTGTCGCGCCCGAGACCGCTCTGGCTATCGAGCGGTGGCGTTCTGATGTGGGCCTGGAGATCATTCGCGTCCTGACGAAGCCTTTTGTGGAGAGTGAGCTTTGTGCAGCCCTAGAGCGCTCGCGGCTCAAAAAGCCCCTTTCTTCCAAGCGGCGCCGCGTCCTCCAGCTCGTCGATCTCTACGACGTGATCGAGGAGGGGGGCGGAACCCAGATTGTAGAACGCCCTCGGAACATTCAAAAACGAAATCCGAGCACCCGTCCCGCGCTGGGCAGAAAACGACCGATGCCGTCGCGGCGGCCCCACGAGGAAGTCGGTGAGCCGAGCACGGGACAAGCTTTGCCTTCGGAGCGACCTGCCCCCTCAAAGAACGGGGCGCGCACGACACCCCGCCGCGGAAGGCCGAAGGCGCTCGGGGTCAGCGGTGCGGTGACCGAGCAGATGACTCGTCTTGAGTTGCTGGGCTTTGGTCAACGCGATGAGCGGTTGGAAGCTACGCAAGAGCTTTCGAACCGATCCCGAGCGGCTTGGCAGGGGACCGAATCGGAAGAAGAATCCGAAGCCCCAGCGGTGGCGGACGCCGAGCCCAAGGAAGCGCCCAGTCGCCCCCCCGAGATTGCGGCCCCGCTTTACCTGGACCTCGAGCAAGCAGAGGTTGAAGACCCAGCTCCGTCCTTAGATGTAGACGAAGGCGATATTGTTCGTTTGGAGTCCGAACAAGAAATCGAAGTGCTCGAACGGGATGGCGCCGAAATTCTGGAAGAACTCGAGCAGCTTCTCGGGCGGCCGGGAGAGCCCGTAGGCAGCTCCGTACGCTCTCCCAGCTTTACACCGACGCTCGTTTCGAGCCTGCCGCTGGAGGACGCGGTTGAGTCCGCCGATGGGGTTCGGCTTCAGGAGTTCGGAGATTTGAGTGGTCGCGAATCCCCATGGCCGGATTCCGGATTGGCCCCTCGAGCACTCGGCGTGTCGCTGGGGCAGCTGGCGGCGGAGGGTTCCTTGCAGCACATTTCCCCGGATCAGGTGTTCCAGTTGGCGACCCAATTGGCGGGCCCCGTGTGTTGTCAGTTTGAGCACGGAGAGGCGTCTGTCCAAGTCTTCTTTCGAGGCCACGACGTCGCTTTTGCCAGCCAGCAAAACTTGCCAGAGGGATTCACGCTGGGCCGACTTTTGGTGGCTGCGGGTGCGCTTGGCGAAGATGGGCTTACGGAGACGCTTGGCGCGCTGGCAGACTCGAGCGCAGAGCGTTTTATTGGAGAGACCTTGGTCGAAAAGTCCCTCATCCGAGAACGCGATCTGAGGCAGGCGCTTGCGCGGCAGACCGAGGAACTGGTGTACGAAGTGATTCGCTTCGCGCGTGGTCGCTTCAAGATTATGACAGGGGTCGAGCTCCCCAAGGCAGCCGAGGCCGCCTGTGTGTCGATTCCGGTGCAACACCTCCTGCTCGAGGGCGTGCGGCGCCTCGATGAATGGCAGCGCTTTGTGCAAGAAGTGGGCGATCTCGGAGCGGTGGTCGCCCGAGTCAACCATCGAGACGAGGACGGTGTCCTCAAAACCCTTTCATCCGACGACCGCGCGGTGCTGGACCACGTGGATGGTGCACGAACCATCGAGGATGTTGTAAGGCAGGTGCAGCGCCCGACCTTTGAAGTACTGAGCCTTTTACGTGGCCTCATTGGGCGCGAGCTTGTTTCCTGCATGGTGCGCGTAGGCTCTGCCTAAAGCGCAGGCCGGTTTGAATTTCTGCGGCGACTCCGTTGTTGGCTCAAATTGGGTCGAGTCGAAGGTACCACCCAAAAACAGCATGGCCGTCTTTTCGTGGGTTTTGAGAAACTCAGGTATGGTGACTCCGGTGAGGTCGCCGGGATGGACAAGAACGCTACGCCGGAACGGGTTTGGATTCGGCCTTCCGATGTGGGTTGCGGGTGCGACGCTCATGGTCGGCACGCTCGCGCTTGGCTTCGGATGGAAGGTTGAAGTCGAGCTTCAAGAAGAACTGTCGGCTATCAGGAGTGAACTCGACGAGCGGGAGGCGATTGGGCGTGCTCTTTTGGGTTCGCTCTCGGAGGAATCCGAGGAAGCTTTGGCTTTGGCGGACGTCAGGCGGGTGCTCGGCGGCATGGCGGCCCCCGTTCGGCCGCGCCGTGGGTACCGAGGGTTTTGGCTGGAGGCCATCTTGGTGGTGTGCGGTCTTTCATGGGTTGCTGGGCTTTGGGTCTGGTGGCGGACCGTTCGCCCCTTGGGCTTGGCGGTGTTCGCCTCGCGCGCGTCTCGTCCTGGGGACGGGCGTTTTGTTCGTCCTCAAGGTGGGCGGTTGGCGCGGACGATTGCAGATGCGCTGAACCTGCAGTCGGAGCGGGCACAGCGGGGGATGGCTTCGGTTCCTCCAGAAGGTCTTGTGCATGCAGAGGCGGCGCTCAAAGGCCTGGGGCAGGGTGACCTGCGGCCGGTTCGGCTCGACCTGGGTCCGGGGCTGGAGCGGCTTGCCCGTCGCATCAACGAGACGAAAGCAGATCTTCAAGCAACTCTGGCGGCGAAAACCACATCGGCAGAAGCGTTGTGTGTCGCTGTTCAAGGCATGGCCGAGGGTGCTCAAGAACTCGGAGTTCAATTTTCGGCGCAGCAAGAAGCTTTGAAAGGGCTGGCTGAAGAGGCGGGCCAGACGAGCCTTGAAATCAGACGCGCACAACGGGGGCTCGAGGGGGCACTTTCGGGTTTGGTTGCGATGGGTCAAGCGCAGCGCCGGGGTTTTGAGGAGACGCGTCGCAGACTCGTGGTGTTGATGCGAGAAGCCCAGATGGTCCACACCGGGCTGGTCAAGGCTCGGAGTCTGTGCGGTCGGCGGGAGGGTTTGCATGGGGCGCTGATGTCGCTGAGACGGGCAGGGCAGGGCGCTCAGACGCCCGGAGGGCTCGAGCTTCGAAGCCAGTTGCGTGAGTGGATGGCGGAGGGGCATGCGGCCATGGAGTCGGCAGAAGCATCCATTGCTCAGCTTGGTTCTCGCGTGTCCGCCCTGGTGCGTGGGTTGGAGGAGGTCGCCCAGACCTTGCCCAAGCCTCCTTTGGAAAACCAACTTGGTCATGCGACCGATGTCCTTTTCCGGATGGGGTCGGTTTTTGTGCGAAGCGCCGAACGGGCGAAGCGGGGCGCTGTCGCGCTCAGCCAAAGCAATTCTGGGTTGGTGCATGCGAGCGGGCGGATCTTTCAGGGGGCCTCCGTGACCTTGAAGAGCGTGCCGGGTCTGTTGAGCCTGTTCCAGGAGCTCCAAGGTATCGAAGCGTTTGAACGCGAATTTCAGTCTCATCTGGAGGGTCTCCGGGGTACTTTTTCGCCTGTCCCCACGGTGGGCGCACTGAGCCCGGCGGGCGGCGCGCTGCTCGAGGGCGTCCGTGACTCAGCCCAGGCCGCAGACGCGCGCCTTTCCGCGCTGATCGCGGCCACGGAAACGACCTTGGATGCTTTTGCTTCGCGATAACCCGGTCTTTTCGCGGGTCGACCTTCGGGAGACTGTGTCGGGTAATTGATAGGTTTCTTCCTTCTGGTTCGCGATGGCAGTGTGTTGGTGTCTCGGTGAAAGTTCTTCATCTTGTTTCCTCCGCCACCATGACCGGTCCTGCGGATCCAGCTTTGGGATTGGTGCGTGGTCAACGTCAGTACACGGACATTGATGCCAGGCTTGCGTTTGACCGTGTTCGCGCGGGAAATATGGCGCGCAAGGTGGCTTGTGCGGAGGTGCCGAGCGAACCCTCGCTATTTTTGTGTACCAAGGGTGGTGTAGGGCGTGCGATTCGGGATTGGTGGTCTTTGTCTCGGTTGGGTCGTGGGTACGATGCGATCCACGTGCACTCTTCTCACGACCACGCGCTCGCCGCGTGGATGCGAAATCGACCTTGCCTCGTCCGCTCTATCCATCATCCGCGGTCGGTGGTGCGGCGTCGATTCCAGGGGCTCGCGTACCGGCGGACCGACGGGTTCATCTTTGTGGTCGAGGCACACCGAAGGGCCTTTTTGAGCGCGTATCCAGAGGTGCCCGAGCATCGAACCGCGGTCGTTTCGCCTGCGGTGGACCCGAAAAGATTTGGTCCGAGTGCTGATGGAAGGGCATTGCGGCAGGCCTACGGCATTCCCGCGGACGCTTTTGTGGTGGGGATGGTGGCCCGGATCAAAGCTGGACGAGGGCACGCGCTGTTGGTGGACGCGTTTAGACGGGTTTCGGTCAATGGGCGGTCGCCCTGGTTGGTGTTCGTCGGCAAAGGGGAGGGAGTGGACGTCTTGAGAGCGGACGTTGACCGCGCGGGTATTGGGGCCAGAACCCGTTTTTTCGGTTTTCGAGATGGCGATTTGCCGGAGGCCATCGCGGCCTGCGATGCGACTGTTCTTCTTCGAGAGGGCAACGATGCAGGGTGTCGCGCGGTCCTCGAATCGATGGCGGTCGGGGTGCCGGTGATTGGGGCATCTCTTCCCGCGGTGGAGCACATCCTAGGTCCCGGGTCGGGTGGATTTTTGGTCCCTGCGGACGATGTTGGTGCGCTTTCGGAAGCGATTTCTCGATGGGCGAGCCTCGAAGGAAGCGTTCTTCGCGCGATGGGCTTGGAAGGCCGGAAGCGTGTGTTGGAGGCGTTCACGGACCAGCAGAGGGCGGAAAGGGTGTCGGCTTTTTATCAACATCTGTTTGAAGCGCGGAAAATGGCCAAGGGTCATTCCGCCTGCCTTCAGAACGGTTGAGGTTTCGACGTGGGTTCACGGGGTTCTTTCGGCCGGACGACCGGTCGAGTCTGGCTCCGGCGCTGGATTCGGAGGGCATTCGGACGGGTGGTGGCATGGGCTTTGTCTATCGGCGTTCGCCCTCAGCTGCCTGGTGAGGCTCAAAAAATACAGCGCTTGTTGGTCCTTCGAATCGACGAGCGCGTGGGAAATGTGCTGTTGACCATCCCGCTTTTGGATAAGCTGGTTCAGGCCCTTCCCGAGGCTCGGGTGCGCGCTTTGGTGGCTCGCTCGAAGTCTCGGCTGCTCGAGGGCACCGTGGAGACCATCCCTTTCGATAAACGCACGTTGTTCGTACGGCCGTGGTCCTTTTTATCGCTCATCTTTCGTCTTCGCCGGGAACGCTACGACGTGGTCATCGATGGTTCCCATTGGCATCATTTTAGCCTGAGCTCGGCGATGCTCCTTTTGTGGACTGGGGCGCCCGTTCGGATTGCCCATGACCGGGGTGATGCCGCCCGCTTCGCAAATGTCCTTGTGGCGCGGCCCGGTCGCGAACCGGAAACGCTCAGCAAGATGCGACTCTTGGAGCCTCTGGGGTTTGAGGCTTCTTTGGAGGGTATGCAGACCACGTTGGGCGCATCCGGGGTCGAAAAGGACACGATGGCCGCCTGGCTTCAAAGCCGCGGCCTTCAAGAGCGCGTGGTTGTTGGTCTGTATCCCGGAGCCCGAAAAGCGAACCATCGGCTTCCGACGAAGCTTTTCGCCCGACTGGGTGCGGTGGCGCTCGAGGCTGGTGCCGAGGTGCTCCTTTTGTGGGGGCCAAGCGAGGAGGCTTTGGTCAAGGAAGTGCAAGGTCAGCTTGATGCTTCCGTCATTGCGCCGCCCACGGATCTCGCCGCTTTGGCCGCCCTTCTTCGCCACTGCCGGGTGGTTGTGGCCCACGACACGGGTCCCATGCACCTGTGCGTGGCGTGCGGGACGCCCACCGTAGGACTTTTTCTCAATTCAGACGTTCAGCGCTGGGGCCACGATCGCGCGCCCCACCGGGCGATCACGGCCACCGAGCGCCCGTTGGATGAGGTGTTTGCGGATGCGCGGCGCGCTCTGATAGGGGGCATTCGCAGCGGAAATGCACAACGAGACGACCTCGGTACGGAAAGTGTCTGACACGCGCGAGGGCCGGGCCCTTACATTCTTTGGCGCGCGTGACAGTTCGGGCAAAGACTCAGATCCGAGGGCATGGCGACGCCACATTGGATGCAGGGGCTTGGCCCATGGCTTGGTGTGGCGGCCTTGGGTCGGGCAACGCGTCTCATTTTTGTGCCACAATGTTCACAGAATACTGCGTTGGCCTTGGATGGTTTGGTGTGGCACCGCGGACATGGGGCCGCGAGCTTTGGTTCGGTCGGAGGGTCAAACAAGGATTCGGATCCGGCGCCTTCCCCTAGATGGTGAGACTCGAACCCATCAAGGGTTGGGCCGCTTGGGTCTTCGGCTGGAATTTCAACCAACAGGGCCCCTTCCAGGACCGGCATATCGGGCGCAGTACTTTCCACGCTGAGTTCGAGTGGCCCAGTGTCTGAACCGTTTTCGTCGTAGGGAAGGATGTGTTCTTCCGAAAGCTCTAAAATCGGCTGGGTGTCGCCGTCCTGGGGTGGGATCTCTTCGGTGCGCGCGCCGGCGGGCATCGGGTACGAGGGGACTTGAAGCTGTGGGTCCGCAAACGCCGCGGCCGGATTGGTCCGCGTGAGCGGACCCGCTGAATGCGGAGGGTGGTTTGGGGCCAAAGAGCGCGGGTGAGATCCGGGTTTCTCGGACGGATGTGGCTCGGGGTTGCCTGGCGGCACGGGGGTGGCGTGAATCTGCCCTTGCGGGGGTGGTTGGGGGAGCCCCAGAACGGTCGTAGGTGGGTCAGCTGCAGGCAATGGTTGCCGCTGGATGCGCGCCTGCGAGGGGACCATCGTTGGGGGCTCGTCCACGGTTGAAAAGGGTGGCTGGGGTACTTGGGGGTGGTCGGGATCTCGCACGGCTGTGGGCGGCGGAGCGTTCAAGGGTACGGAGGGGGCCTTCACCGGCCGGGATTTGGGTGCGGGCGATGGCCGGGGTCGCGGCGCGGGCCGGGGCTTGGGAGCGGGGCGGGCCTTAGGCGTGGTTCGGGCCTGGGGTGTGGGCCTGCGCTGTCGCCCGGCGCGTGCTCTCGACGGATCAGGTTGCGCTCCCCCCTGTCGCGTGTCGGGGCGTGTTGTTTGGTTTTCTTCGGGGCTCCTTTGGAAAACCTGCACTTGGAACCCGCAGTAAGTACACCGTTGCTCTTCGACCGCGAAGTTTCCGCATGATGGACAACGGCTCGGCACCGAAAGGCAGGGTATCACGGGTCTCGCTGGGGGCAAAGGAGGGCGAGGTGTGACGGCTATTTCGGACGGTGGGTGCCGTGCATGCGCTTCTCCGGCATTTTTGGGGTGTTCCTTTTTCCGCAATCCGGTGGGCATCCAGCGTGATGAACCTTCCGAGGGCGACCCTTTTTTGCCATGTCCCATCGCGCGTGGAAAAGGCGATTGTCTCGTGTGGTGGGCTCGCTTGACTCTGGATGAGGGGGAAGGTTCGTTGGAGTCGTGCTGAGGAGCATGACAGGGTTTGGATCGGCTACGGTCGAGAGCGGTGCCCAGAAGCTGCTGACCGAGATTCGATCGGTGAACCACCGCTACTGCGACGTTCGCCTCAGGATACCGAGTGAATTTCAGTCGTTCGGTTTTGCGCTGGAGGCCTTGGTCCGAAGGCGGATCAGCCGTGGGCGGGTTGATGTGACGATGACCTTGGGCGCGGGATCGGGCCAGTTTCGTTCGCCCCTGATCGATTTCGACCTGGCCAAGGGGTATCATACGATGCTGACCAGGCTCGCGGGTGACTTAGGGGTTCCGCCAAAGATTGACCTACGCACGGTTGTTTCACTTCCGGGGGTTGTGGGGCCTTCTCAGTCACCTGTCGACCCTGGGGCTTTGAGGCCATCGGCCGAGGCTACGGTTCAGCAAGCTTTGGACGCATTGATGACCATGCGTGACCGGGAGGGACAGGCGCTGGGGCAGGAGCTCCGGGAGCATTTGTCTACGGTTGAGGGAATGGTCCTTGAGCTGAGATCCTCGGTGCCTGAGGCGACACTCGCCCGCAAGGAGCGTCTCGAGAGGCGCCTGGGTGAGCTGAACCACGAGTACGGCGTCGATCCGATCCGTCTGGCTCAGGAGGTTTCCATCTTGGTGGATCGCAGTGATTTTACTGAGGAGCTCGAACGGCTCGAGAGCCATACGCAGCAATTTGCGTCGTTCTTGGGGCTTTCCGA
>CBDCWQ010000012.1:0-87500 GCA_965223435.1 Myxococcota bacterium | reverse complement strand
AAACGGGTGAGAAACCCGTTCGCCGAAAACCTCAGGTTTCCTGGGCCAGGTTTATCCTCCCAGGGTTAGTCGGAACCTAAGCCGAGGCCTAAAGGCGTAGGCGATGGATAGCAGGTTAATATTCCTGCACTGCCGATTTTGTTGAGAAGCCAGCAGGGACGGAAAAGGGTAGGCGAGCCGGCTTTTGGTTATGCCGGTTCAAGCGTGTAGGGGGTATCCATAGGATCAAAACGTGGATACAACTCTGAGGCGTGATGAGACTTCAATGCTTCGGCTGCGAGGGAACTCGTCGATCCCATGTTTCCAAGAAAAGCTGCGGGTGGAGCAGTATCGGTAGCCGTACCGCAAACCGACACAGGTAGGTAGGTGGAGAACACTAAGGCGCTTGAGAGAACCCTGGTAAAGGAACTCTGCAAATTGGCACCGTAACTTTGGGATAAGGTGTGCCCATTAGAGGTGAACTGCGCACGCAGGGAGCCTCGAAGGGTCGCAGCGAAGCGGGGGTAGCGACTGTTTACCAAAAACACAGGCTTCTGCTAAGTCGAAAGACGACGTATAGGAGCTGACTCCTGCCCGGTGCCGGAAGGTTAAGGGGACTGCTTAGCGCAAGCGAAGGCATGAACCGAAGCCCCGGTAAACGGCGGCCGTAACTATAACGGTCCTAAGGTAGCGAAATTCCTTGGCGGGTAAGTTCCGTCCTGCACGAATGGAGTAACGACTTCCCCACTGTCTCTACCAGGGACTCAGCGAAATTGAACTCGCAGTGAAGATACTGCGTTCCCGCAGACGGACGGAAAGACCCCATGAACCTTCACTGCAACTTGGCACTGACCTTCGGGATAGATTGCGTAGGATAGGTGGGAGGCTATGAGACCGTGCTTCTGGGTGCGGTGGAGCCAACCTTGAAATACCACCCTGTTTGTTCTGGATGTCTAACCTCGGCTCGTTATCCGGGTCAGGGACACTGTCTGGTGGGCAGTTTGACTGGGGCGGTCGCCTCCCAAATTGTAACGGAGGCGCACGAAGGTTCCCTCAGGCTGATTGGAAACCAGCCTTAGAGTGCAATGGCATAAGGGAGCTTAACTGCAAGACCGACAGGTCGAGCAGGTACGAAAGTAGGTCATAGTGATCCGGTGGTTCTGTATGGAAGGGCCATCGCTCAACGGATAAAAGGTACTCTGGGGATAACAGGCTTATCTCCCCCAAGAGTTCACATCGACGGGGAGGTTTGGCACCTCGATGTCGGCTCATCACATCCTGGGGCTGAAGTTGGTCCCAAGGGTTCGGCTGTTCGCCGATTAAAGTGGTACGCGAGCTGGGTTCAGAACGTCGCGAGACAGTTCGGTCCCTATCCTCTGTGGGCGCAGGACACTTGAAAGGGAGCTTTTCTTAGTACGAGAGGACCGGAAAGGACGCACCGCTGGTGGACCAGTTGTCATACCCGTGGCATAGCTGGGTAGCTACGTGCGGAACGGATAACCGCTGAAAGCATCTAAGCGGGAAGCCCCCCCTGAGATATGGTGTCCCTCGGAACCTTCGGGTTCCGCTGAAGGGCAGTCGGAGACTACGACGTTGATAGGCCGGAGGTGTAAGTGGTGTGAGCCATTAAGCTGACCGGTACTAATCGCCCGTGAGGCTTGACCATGCGCAATTCGTCGAGGCTAGGGTTCGGTGAATCAGCCGAACCCACTACGACAAAGCGTGAAGTCGGGTGGCACAAGCGAAATCCGCATCGCTGAGACATCAATCAATCATCACATCTTCAAAGTTTCCGGTGGCTATAGCGTGGGGGTCACACCCGATCCCATCCCGAACTCGGAAGTTAAGCCCCACAGCGCCGATGGTACTGCACGGGAAGCCGTGTGGGAGAGTAGGACGTTGCCGGGATTGGTTTTGGACGCCCTGAGGAGTTAATCCTCAGGGCGTTTTTTTTTGTTTTTTTCTATCGCTAAGCTGGGGTGGCGCGGGTTGCAGCGTACGTGGTTTCAAAAGGATCAGCGTTTGATTGCAGACGGGACCGATCCTATGTCGAGGGCATCCACGACAAAAAGCCCGCCCGCAATCACCGCCAAAAATGCGCCCATGCCCAGGGTGGCTGATGACGCAGTGTCGAAACGGTCGTCGCTGGAGGTTCTGAGTCCGATGCCAATGAGGCCGTAAAAGAGGGCTCCGCCGGCCGTGCCCCATTTGGTGTACTCGAGCCACGAGGATTCGCTGTTTTGCTCTGCCGCCCAGTCGGCGTACGGTTGACCTGAACCGAGATAGCCGAGGTATTTGGTGTGGCTCACCTGGCGTTTGGCTTTTTCTTTGAATGCTGCCCACTCGGTGGGGGTCCCGCCAAAAGCCGCGAAGGTGTGAAGTTCGCCCGCGCGGAGTTGGCCAATGCCGGGGACTTTGACGGTGGTGCCCTGCTTTTGCACGTCTGCCGTTCTGTGCGGATGAAGGTGTGACTTCAGTGAGGCCACCATGTGCTCAAGCGCGGTGCCCAGCGCGTCCGGATCGCATGCGGCTTTTTGTGAGGCGGATCCTTCGGTCACTTCTTTTTCGAGGTCGTAGATGGTGGCCGTAAGAACACATCGGGATCCGAGATGGATGATTTTTGTGGTGAGGATCTTTTGCGCCGCAACCGATTTCCCGATCTCGATCTGGCACGTTTCATCGTAGCAGGCATCGTAGGACTCCGCTTTTTTCGACGCGATGGCTTCTTTGAGATCGGGTTGAGGTACGACCCGGAAGGCGTTGTTCTGAGCCAAAAGAGATGCGAGATAAATCGTCATCCCATCGAGCTGCCGAGGCGTCAGGCGTTCGGCGGGGGGCCGGGTGTCTTGGACCCTGAAAGCCGCAACGATGGGCGCGGCGTCCGTTTTGGCCAGGATCGGGGTGCTCCATAACAGGCTGAGGCACACACCCAATGCTGGCCAGGGCTGCATGACAAGAAGCATCCCAAGTCCCGAACTCGGGTGCAATGGTTCCACTTCAAGGGCCCTCACTCGAGCCTGCCTGGTGTAGGGACCTGGCGCATTGAGGGGCTTTGAGGGGCTTTGGGGGGAGCGGGTATCCTGTGGAATGAGGTGACCTCGAACCCGGCCGAGCGCTGTAAGCAAAGGGCATACCGCGATCCCTACCCGCTCATCGTGTACATTGAGTGGTAACGCTGGAGAATAAGGCTCAATGCGGGTCGCTGGGGAACCGATGAAAGACGAAAGCTCCTGGACGGGAGATCTGGCCGCGCTTGCTTTTTCTGACCAGGATGAGGCGTCCCCCGGGCCGGTGGCCCAAGCCTCTTCGGTACCGACGAGCACCCGTCTTGGCACCTTGGCGACGCAGGACCTCGAGTTGTCGAGGCCTCATGGGGAGCAAAAGCGAGAGCGGTCCTTTGAACGCTACGACGTATTTGAAAACAACGTGCCCGTCAAAGTGTGGAAACGCGTAGGTGGGCAGGCAGGCACCGGTCGGGTGGTGAACGCATCAGCTACTGGAATGCTCATCAGGGCAGATGCGCTCTTGCCGGCTCGTGCGGACATCCGCGTTGAGCTCCACCACGGACACAAGATGGTTGTGGTGCCGGCGCGGGTGATCCGCTGTGCGAAGGAGGAGATGGCCATCTACCTCTCGACCGACGATACCACGCAGCGTTTTCGGTGGGCATTCATCACAGCGGCGCAGACGCCCAACCACCAACTCAAGGTTGTGATTACCCGGGCTGATAGGCGGGGAGCGAAGGACGAGGACAGGGGCGGGGAAGACGATCAGTTGCTGCATAAGATGTGGAAACTGGTCATCCAAAACCTGGACGTTGATCAGGACCACCAAGACTTCATCCACGAATGCATTCGTCGAAAACGCCTGGAATTTGCCTTTGAACGGTACCGCCTTTTGAGGCTGGAGCGCCCCAATGATGACCGTGTGGCGCGGTGCCTCCAGCAGATTGGGACGGTTTTGAGCTTTGGGTCCTTGGGACGCCAAGACAACTCGAACCCCTTTGAGCGTCGGGCTCGGCGTCGGGTGATGGTGCTTATTTTGGTTCCGCTGGCCATGCTCGCCCTCGCGCGGGGGCTGACGGACCTGATGATTTCTTCCGAACAGATGGTTGATGACAATCCGGGCCCCGCAAACATTGACTTGCGCTGAGCGGCTGGGGTGCTCAGTTTTTTGTCACGGTGAAGCCAACGCGCTTTTCATCGCGGTCAACGGCTTCGAATCGGGCAGAGCGCGGTTCCGCCCATGTTGACGCTGTATCTCGCCACGGGACGCTCGCTTGTAGACGATGGGCGGATTTGTTCAGCCGTCGGGCTCTGTTCTTGCACCCTGTGACAAGCCGTGTTCTAGTGCCCTGTAGAATGGTTCCCTCGTGAGAACGGTCTGGCGGGGGCTGTTAGGTCGGGCGCGATGAAAGAGCAGAGCGAGCCCCTGCCCAGCGTCCTTATCGACGCGGAGACCATCGCCCAGCGCGTCGAGGAACTCGCGGGTGAAATTGAGGCCGACTACCGGGGTAAAGACCTGACCGTTGTCGGTGTCCTGAGCGGAAGCTTCATCTTCATGGGAGACTTGGTGCGGGCCCTTCGCTTGCCTCTCCGCTGTGACTTTTTGGGCCTTTCATCTTACGGACCGGCAACCAAATCGTCGGGTGTGGTGGCCATTACCAAAGACCTGCGTGAGCCTCTTGAAGGACAGCACGTCCTGATTGTGGAGGACATTGTCGATACCGGTTTAACAATGAGCTACCTTCTTGAGAATCTTTCGACGCGACATCCCGAATCGATAAAATCCGTCGCGCTGCTTTCGAAACCGGCTCGCCGTCAGACTTCCGTTTCTATCGACTACCTTGGGTTCACGATTGAAGACTATTTTGTCGCCGGATACGGTCTCGATGTGAGCGGTCTTTACCGAAACCTACCGTACATCGGGATCGTACGTTGAACTCGGTGGACCGATGACGGAAGCGAGAAGTCCGTCGCGCTGGACGCGGTTTTTTGTTGTTCTCGTTCTGCTTGGGGCCGTTGCCGGTGGTGGTTATTTCGCTTCGTGGTTGAATGCGAAGCGTTTCTTTTTGATCGTAGATCGGACCGAAGTTCGGGTGGCCAAGGGACGCATGTTGCCGGTGGGAGAGGAGCCTTTTATTCCGCGAGATCCCGGTCTTCGGAGGGCCTACGAGCGTTTCCCGCTGCCCGGCGGAATGGGTGTGCCCCGAGGAAAGACCCAATTTAGCGATCGTGTAGAGCTCGATCAGGCGCTCTATCGCCTTTTGAAGGATGCGACCGAGTTTACGATAGCGTCCGGGACTGCGCGTGCACCCGAACTCACGGCCCGTTACCTTAAACAGATCAAAGCGCTGCCGGGCGTAAGCGTCGAGCAGCAGGTCGAGCTCATGCGATTGGGGCGCGATGCCCAGTATGTGGAAGCGGTTGGCCATCTGCGCCAGGGCCTCAAGCGCCTGAAGACGGCCCAGAAGCTCTTTGAGGGATCGTCCCAAGGGGGTGGCGGTCGGCACAATGATGGTGACACGAGGGCTCGAGCGGTTGCACGGGCGCTCGACATCTTGTCCGCTGTGGGTTCTATCCCTCCGCAAGCCGTGAAATCTGGCGCGCTTGAGCCACCCACCCGCGGGGAAACGGCGGCCACAAGCACCACCCCCCAGCGGTCCATGAGATCAACGTAAAAACCCTTATATTTCACGGGTCCAATAAAAAAGCGTGACCTTCGGTGATTTCGGGGGCAGGAAGACAAGGGTAGGTTGGCCGGGTGCCTAAGGCCGGTTCTGGGTTGATTCCTTGAGCGGAATTGGGATACCACGCGGCCACTTTTTCTGGAGCTGAGCCCCGGTACCCTAGAGGGACAACCAAAAATTTTACGCGAAAGCATGCACACGGGTTCTTAGCAACGAGAGGCGAAATTCAATGGCTTCGATTGAAGACAAGGTTAAGTCAATTATTGTCGAACAACTCGGCATTTCAGAGGACGAAGTAAAGCCGGAGGCCTCCTTCATTGATGATCTGGGAGCGGACTCTTTAGACATCGTGGAGCTGGTGATGGCGATGGAGGAAGAGTTCGAGATCGAAATCCCCGATGAGGAGGCCGAGAACATCAAGACCGTCGGTGATGCGATCAAGTACATCAACCAGCACAAATCTGCCTAGCCACGCGCCATGGCGGGGACTCCCTGAATGACCAGCACAACCGATAGGAAGGGCAGACCGCGAATCGTGGTGACCGGCATGGGCCTGGTTACGCCATGTGGCGTGGATCTGGAGCGTTCTTGGGCGGCGCTTCTCGCCGGCACCAGCGGAATCAAACCCATTACGAGTTTTGACGTTTCGGCCTTTGATACCCGAATTGCCGGCGAGGTCTCGGATTTCGATCCAGCACAATGGATGGACCGAAAAGAGATCCGAAGAAACGACCGCTTTATCCACTTTTCGATAGCGGCGGCGGAAATGGCCCTTAAGGACGCTTCTTTCCAAGTGAATCCCGCGACGGCTCACCGGGTAGGCGTTGTCGTGGGCGCCGGTCTGGGCGGGCTCGGGAGCATCGAAACCACGGCCAAGGTGTTCGAGACGCGCGGTCCGAAAAAGATCAGCCCATTTTTTATACCGGGACTCATTGTGAACCTGGCGCCGGGGCAGATCTCGCTTCGCGTTGGGGCAAAGGGACCCAACTGGTCGCCGGTCTCGGCCTGCGCCACCAGCGCGCATGCGATCGGAGAAGCGGCGGAGACGATTCGAAGGGGCGCAGCCGATGTGGTGATCGCCGGAGGCGCGGAAGCGACGATTACTCCGCTGGGTGTGGGGGGGTTCAACGCGATGAAGGCCCTCTCGACCCGAAACGACGAGCCCACGCTTGCAAGCAGGCCTTGGGATCGAGACCGTGATGGCTTTGTGATGGGTGAAGGCGCGGGGATCGTCGTGCTTGAGTCGATGGATCACGCGCTTCGCCGCGACGCTCGCATTTATGGCCAAGTGGCTGGGTATGGCGCGACCGCGGATGCGTTTCATATCACGCAGCCCGACGGGCAGGGCGCGGTGCGGTGCATGAAGACGGCTCTTCAGGATGCCGACCTTGAACGGGATGCGGTGGACTACATCAATGCCCACGGCACTTCGACGCCTGTGGGGGATTTGCAAGAGGTCGAGGCCATCAAAGAGGTTTTCGGAGCGAAGTGCGAAGACTTGTTGGTCTCTTCAACCAAGTCCATGCACGGTCATATGCTGGGAGCGGCGGGGGCTGTGGAGGCGGTGATCAGTTTGAAAGCGATGGAGACGGGACAGGTCCCGCCCACCATCAACCTTGAGAACCCATCCGAAGGTTGCGATCTCAACTTCGTACCGGGCCGCACGGTTTCCAAAGACGTGCGCGTCGTGTTGACCAATTCGTTCGGCTTTGGAGGAACCAATAGCTCTTTGGTCCTCACTACGGTCGATGTCTGAACGGAGACAAGGCGGGGCATGAAACTTGCGCTGGCATCTGACCACGCCGGGTGGGCCTTACGGCGTAGGCTAGGACCTGCCTGCGAGGCGCTCGGACACTCCGTTTTAGACTATGGTCCCGGGGATGCATCCTCCGTCGATTACCCCGACTTTGCGAAGAAGGTGGCGTTGGCGGTAACCTCCGGCGAAGTCGATCGGGGGATCTTGGTGTGTGGCAGCGGCGTGGGGATGGCGATGGCAGCCAACCGGTTTTTAGGTGTAAGGGCGGTTGCCGCGTCCACGGTGACAGAAGCCCGGCTGTCGCGGGCCCACAATGACGCCAACGTCCTTTGTTTGGGCAGTCGTCTCCTCGGCGATGTTGCTGCCGACGAGATTCTTGCTGCGTTTCTCGCGACCCCTTTTGAGGGCGGTCGCCACCAGCGGCGCGTGCAGAAACTTAGCGATCTCGGTCATTGATCCCGGAGCCTGGCTCCATTGATCCCAAGGATCCGTTGCCTCGACCTTGTGCCCCACGAATGGCGCAGCCTTAGCCCGTGTTGGGAACAACGCGTGGCCATACCTGCCAAAGCGCGACGCGACGAGCCCGCCAAGGCTTACATCGAAAAATAGTAGTGGAAGCCCACGAGCGCGCCGCCTCCGGTTCCCATACTAAACGTGAATGGCTCGTTGGAGATCTGGATCGGGAGAAAAATGGAGGCATCAAACGCCAGACTCGGAAAATCATCAAACCGATACTCAAGGCCAAACAGAGGCCCCAGCGAAAACGCAGTGTTTGTTCCGTCACCCGTGCTGAGAGCGAGGACCATTCCCCCGCCGATAATGGGGCGCAGGTTTCCGCGGGCGAGGGCGAAGCCCAAAAGGGCGCCCGCCCCCAGTCCGAAGCGGGTGTCCACATCGCCGGTGACCAATCGAAACCCCAGCAGCGGCTCCACCATGAGCTGGCTCAGCCACAGTCGTAGGCTGACCGCCGTCAGCCGTGAATTGGCCACAAGATCGGGGGCAAGGCTGGTGTTGAGTCCGATCCCCAGTGAGGCGCTGTGGCGGGGATCTGCCGCTGGTGGACTGTCTGTGTCAAATGGCGCTTCTTCGAAGGCGGTTTCCTCAGCGAGGCTGATGTCGGGTCCGAGAACCGCCACCGTCAAGCAGAGTCCAAGAAGCGTACGATCCACCATGACCCGGCGGTAACACGGTTTCTTGTGGGGCGATAGGGACCGTCGTGCGGCTGAATCCTACCGCGGTGAGCGCCAGCCTTCCATGGTTCGACGCAAAACGATCGTGGCTTTGGGACCCACTTGGGGGCTGGGGAGGATGCCAAGGCCGGGGAAACCGGTAAGGGGTTGAGAGCGGGGAGGGCCAATTATAATCTTCTCCTGTGCGGTACGTGTCCGAGTCTTTGACCCACGTGGGGATGAAGCGGGATCACAATGAGGATGCGTTTTTCAACTCCGACGAGCTCGGGCTGTATATTGTGGCTGACGGCATGGGTGGACATGCGGCGGGAGAGGTCGCATCGGCGGAAGCCGTTCAGGCGGCCCATAGCATGGTTCGGCAGGCCTACCCCAAAATTGAGGCTTATCGGCAACACCCATCGGAAGAGACCATTGGTGGCCTGCGCCGATTGATGGAAAGTGCGATTCAGGCTGCGACCTACATGGTGTTTGGGATCGCCGAACAAGATCCAGAGCACCGCGGGATGGGAACCACGATCACCTCCATGTTGATTGTTGAGAATATCGCGGTCATTGGGTCGGTTGGAGACAGCCGAGCCTATTTGGTCCGAGAGGACCAGACATGGCAGGTGACTGAAGACCATACGCTTGTTCAGCTTCAGCTCAAAGCGGGGCTCATCACTGCTGCGCAGGCCAAAAAATCGCCACGCGGCAATGTCATCACTCGGGCGGTTGGGCCCCGCGAGTATGTCCAAGTGGATACCTTTGTGGTTCCGATCCAATCCGGTGACCGCTACCTACTTTGTTCTGATGGGTTGCACGGGTATGTCGAGTCGGATGAGATAGCACCGGTTCTCCAAGGCGATAGCCCAAAACAGAGCTGTCAGCGCTTCATTGATCTTGCGAACGAACGCGGCGGCAAGGACAACATCACGTGTGTTGTGGTCGAGATTCACCCCTGACCAAACTTCACGACAAGGCCAACGAGAGGCCTGTTTAGCGGGCCCCGGTTCTCCCGGTCGCCGCCTTAAACCGGCTACGGGTGGTTCCTGCCGCAGCGTAACACCAGCGGTGCTCCAGGCTCAGTAGTTTCACCAGACAATGACGATGCTCCTGGGGGACGGGCGAGAAATCTAAGGTCGTGATGTGGCCAAAGTTTCGCAGAAACTCAAGCGCCTGGCGAACCGTTGCGCCGGCGGTTTGGGTTTCGGGGGTACGCATTTTGGCCCACTGTTCAAGTTCCTCCACTTCGGACTCTACCCGCTCGACATGGGCGGCTAGGCAACGCGGCGTGGCGAAGCCTTTTGTGTAGGCTTCGAGCACCTTTCGAATCGAGGCCAGTCGCGACCGGCAAAGCTTTGGCCTGTCTCGAATGGCGCGTGCGGTTCTCTGCCGACGGCGCGCCCGTTGCGCGTCACGCCGTTTGCGCGCATGGCGTGTTTGTGCGGCTTCGGTGTTGTTCGGTGGGCCTTGCGTTTGTGGATGCATGGCCACGATAAGAGCAACGACCGTGCACAAGTGTGTGGGGACTGAAATGATTGGTCAATCGCCGTCTGGTGGTCGAAAGTACACGGGGCACCCGTGTTCTGAGGTACACACTCGGCGACGTGATGCCGCTGGAGGTGGTGCGGGTTCAGTATCGGCCGCGGGTGCACTCTACGACCGAATCTGGCTCAATTCCCCCGGGGCAGGCACCTATCGCACAGTCGACGATTCCGAGTCCCCCGTTGCCGTAGTCCGACTGATACTCTATTGAGCTTGGTACCGCGTCAGAATCGAGGTCCGCTTCCGCTGCCATGCAGAACTCTGCGCGGACCCCAGGGGCCGCGAGTGAATGCTGCGACTGATAGCGGTAGTACACGGAGCCCGAGGGTCTAAAGGAAATGCAATTGAATTGGTTACACTGCGCGGTGTTGGTCGGGCTGCAGGCCGGGTCACATGGAACGCCTTGCCACGCCGCTTTGTTGCCTGACAAAGCCAGATTGCCTTCCACCGTCGTGACGTTTGCAAAATTGTCGAAAGCAGAAAGAAACGCAACTTGACTGGTTTTGATACCGCCGAAGTTTGTCTTGGCTTCGGTAGACTTTGCGCGCAACCTGTAGGTTGTGTAGCTCGGGATGGCGATCGCAGCGAGGATGCCAATGATTCCGACAACGATCATCAGTTCGATGAGGCTGAACCCTTGGGTGCGGTGAGCGGGGCTGTTCAGGTCTGAGTTCTTTTTCACGTATGCATATGATTGTCTCATATTTGAATGCTCGTTGCGCTGCAGCCAATTGTGTTCAGAGCGTTACATCATGAGACCTTAGGCGCCGCCAGGGGGACCAAAGTGTTCCTGCGAACCACGACCGTCCCGGTTAGGCGACTGTGGCCCACTGTGACGCAGCGAGGGACATTCAGTCCTGCGGGCAAAGGCCTTCGCGCCTCGGCCTTGGTGATTGTTGGGGGCTAGCCGCGTCGCGGAGCCTGGGGCGGGTAGCCAATGCGGCACAGGTAAAGACCATGGGCGGGGGCGGGGGGCGCGCTTTGGCGGCGGTCTTCCGTGGCGGCGATGGACACCAATCGGGCGTCGTCCGCCCCTAAAAGGGCTTCGCGCACCGCGGTCGAGACCATGGTTCTGACCTGGGCCCGAAGAAAACCGTTTGCCCTGAAGTCGAAGCGTATCGCGGGCCTGTCTTTGTACCGGACTTGGCGGGCCCGAGCTTCATACAGGGTTCGTGTAAGATTGGCGTTTTGCTGGGTGTCCCTTGCGAAGGCGGAGAAGGAACGCCGGCCCACAAGGGCGTACAGGAGCCGGTTGAGCAAACCCAGGTCGAGGCTGCGCTCGGGATCAGGTAGAAAATAGGCGTAGCGCCGGCAAGATGCGGAATACCGTGCGTGAAAGGACCGAGAGACGCCGGTCACGGACAGGCCGACAATCGACGCGTGCGCGGAGTCGATGGCGGCCATGACCGCAGCGGGATCAAGGGGGTTATGGGCATAAAATGAGATGACCTGACCTACGGCATGCACACCCTTGTCGGTTCGGCCTCCCACCGCGAATCCGGGGAGTTCCGGCACCAAGACCTGGAGGGCTGCGAGTAGGGCGGATTCTACGGTCGGTAGGCCCGGCTGCCGCGCAAAGCCGTAAAACGGGGCGCCATCGTACGCGATGCCCACACGGTAGGTAAAGCGCCGAGCGCGTGGGCGACGGGCTTGCGGCCCATGCGGGGCTCCGGTCAACACAGTGAGACCTGGGTCGAGAAGGGACTGCACTCGACGGCTTCTTCGAGCTCGCATAACATGGTTTTTGGATCGATGGGTGCGACAACGCCGGCAAATGCCCCCGAGAAAGGGGAGGGGGATGGCCCAGAATCCGATGATGGGGAGGGGATTGCGGCTGACGGAGAGCTGTTTGCCGGTCTCTTGAGTGAGACGACCGATCAGGTCCTTGGCCTCGAATCGGAGTGGCTTTATCAGCTTGATGGCGAGGTTTTTGGCCCTCTGAAGTCAAAAGCGCTCCTCGAGCTGCTCTACGAGGGTACGATCGGTGCGGAAACGCTGATCGCAGCCGAAGAAGGGGATTACCGCGCCCTTCGGCTTTTTGGCGCTTTTCGTAGTCATCTTTCGCGCGCCAAAGAGCACCAAGAGCGCGTCGCGCGAGAACACGCGGCACGCTCCAAGGCCACCCGCAGCTGGAGGCTCAGGGTCCTCCGCTTTGTTGCGGCGGCGGTTGCCTTGTTGGGGATTTGTTCGCTGGGTGTGTTCTGGTGGCAGAGTTGGCGAGCGGAAGTAGAACTTGCAGAGGTCAAGGCCAAAGAGGCCGCACTCAAAAAAGAGCTGGACGGGCTTTTGGCGCGGGTCACGATCCAGCCCCCGTTGATGCCTCTGGTTGAACCCAAAACCCCAGTCAAAGAGACAAGGCAGACCAAAAAGAAGCCCAAAAGGCGTCGCGCATTCGCACGGTTTTCAGGCAAGAGCGAGCTGTCAAAAAGAGAGATTATGCAGGGTGTCGGGCGAGCCTTCGGGGGATTCAAACGCTGTATCGTGGCCCAGATTCAACGAGATCCGGACTCGGTGCCCGAGCAGCTGCTGCTGAGTTTTTCGATTTCCAATGGCGGAATACCCCGGAACATTCGGTTGGCCAACCGGGCGCTGCGGGGGAGCCCGCTGGCCGCCTGCATGAAAAGGAAACTCGGTGCGGTGCGATGGAGAAAATACCGGGGTGAGGTGCGAAACGTGGAGTACCCCATCACGGTACGCGGTCGTTAAACCCGAAGTAAGACAAAGCGCGCGAAGGGCACACAACGGGTCTGAGGCCTTTTTTTTTGCGGACAGGGTTTCGGGCCAACGCGAGCCGCGGTAGTTTTCGACTACATTACGTATGCCCGTCGAACTTCCAGAAAAGGTTCAGCTCGGCGAAATACTCGTTCGTCGAAACATTCTCACCCGAGAGCAACTGTCCCATGCGGTGGATGCTCAGGGCGCGTCGCCCCTTCCGCTCGGGTCGACCATCGTTCGTCTTGGTCTGGCGGATGAATTGCAGATCGTCGCCGCCCTGGCAGAGCAATGGGGCGTTCCCGCGGTGGATTTGCGCGCCTGTGTCGTGCCTACGGAGGTGCTCAGCGTCATTCCGTACGAAATCGCGAGGGCGCACCAGATTTTGCCTCTTGCGTTCGAAGGGAGCTCGCTCCGATTGGCGGCGGCCGCGCCCAACGACAAAGTCCTTCTGGATGAAGTCGCCTTCGCCACCGGAAGAAGCGTGCTCCCGTTTGTTGCGTTGCGCCAAACGATTGAAGAAATGACCGACGGCGCCTATCGGGCCTACCAAGAGGGAGAACGGCTTTGGCACGGGCCCCAGGCGGGGCCGCAAAAAGAACCCTTCGTCAAGGTATTGAGTCCGCTGACCGGCAAGCCGGGCGCGCCGCAAGACGTGGAGCTCGATTCCGAACTTCCGGAAGGCAGTTTTGGCTCCTTCACTCAGGCGCCTCCCGCGCCCCTTGAGAGAGATTCGAGTAAGCCTCGAATTCTCGCGGTCGACGATGAGGAGGACATCCTCGAACTTCTGGATACGTTGCTTACCCACCGGGGTATGGAGGTTATTCGGGCGAGCCGAGGAAGGCAGGCTCTTGAGCTTCTGCGTTCAACCCGTCCAGATCTGGTCTTGCTCGATGCCATGCTTCCTGAGATCCACGGTTTCGAAATCTGTGGAAACATCAAGCGATCCGAGCAGTACCGAAATATTCCGGTGATCATGATCTCGGCCATCTATAAGGGGTTCAACTTTATTCAGGACGTCAAACGCATCCATGGCGCCGATGACTACATTACCAAGCCATTTAAGGTTTCCGAGCTTGTCAGAAGGGTTGAGGCCATCTTGGAACGCCAGAAGGGCTCGGGGGCTGGCGGCGGTGTTGAGGCATCGCGCCAACAAGCAGCACAGGCATTGTCTCAGGCCACCGAACACTTAAAGCGGGGCCGGGCCGCGGATGCGGTGGAGGCCGCGAGTCGTGCCGTTCGCGCCGATGCACTGGATCCGCGAGGCCATTTCACCTTAGGGGTTGCACTCCACAAGATCGGCCGAATCTATGAAGCCATCTCCGAGTACGAGAGGGTGGTCGAACTGGCACCAAGCGAGTTCAGTGCCCTCAAGAATCTGGCGGTGCTGTACGAGAGGCAGGGTTTCAAGTCAAAAGCGGTTGAGATGTGGATGCGGGCGATGGACGAAAGCCCTAGTGAGCCGGTGAGGAAGACCATCAAGGCCCATTTGATCGGCCTCTTGTAGGTGGATATCCTAGAATGAGGGAGTCATCGTCTTCTGCGCGGCTGGATGAGATCTGGTACACTGATTACCACTTACGGCCGGACGCGATCGCGATTCGGGCCGTCCCGAGGCACAGGATTGGGCCAAGGGGGGTTGGGGCAATGGAATGAAGTTCCTCTGCGGTGGTTGCAGAACCAAATATCAGCTCTCTGACGCAAAGGTCAGAGGGAAAATTCTGACGATTCGCTGCAAGAAGTGTGGAGCACAGATCGTCGTCCGGGAGTCCTTGAGGCGTGATGCCCGGGGTGGAACGGTGATCGCCCCCCTGGTGGACGAGGCAAGCGGTCAGGCCTCGCGGGAACGATCCGTGGTCCACGGCCAGCGGGGTGCCGCCAAGGCGCTTCCGTCGGCTTTCGATCTGGCCATGGAGCGGCGCACGGACCGAGAATCGACCTCAGGCGTTCCAGTTAAGTCGCGTGACTCCAGAGCCGAGTGGTACGTGGCCATCGATGGCCAACAGCATGGTCCCTACGCCTTCAGCGAATTGGTGCGCCGGGTGGGCTCGGGCGAGGTTCGGCGTCGCCACTACGTCTGGCACGATGGCATGGAAAACTGGCTGCGCGTCTACGAAGTGCCAGACGTTGCCGCCCACTTGCCGCCGGAAGCGAAAAGAAAGCCTCCCCCACCTCCTCCGCCCACCACGGACCCGAAGATTGTGGACAGCGGTGGTGGGGCCGATGTGGTCGATTTCGCGAGTAGGCGGGCCGAGCGACTCAAAGGCGCCGACGCGGGTGAATCTGGGGATGCCGACATCGGCACCTTCGATCTCGACGACAGCGAGTCGAGCGATGTGGGATCTTTGCCGGCAACCGACGGCGAGCCGGAGGATGAGCCCTTCACCGGCAAGACCGAGGTGGCGGACGAGGCACCCAAGGCGCCCGAACGCGCCATTGCCGTGGCGGGAACCGCGGGCGTTCGCAAGGATGGTGCGGCGGAGGAAAGCGGCCTTGATGAGCTGCTGGCGTTTGACAGCGACGACATTTTCGCCAACGTTCCTCGGGCCAGCGAGAAAGAGCGCGTCAGCGAGAATACCCGTTTTTTTGTTCAGGCCGCGGGCGTCAATGCTCGGCGGTCTCGGCGCCGGATGGGCTACATGGTGGGTGCTGGCATCGTGGCCTCCATTCTACTTTTTTGTGGGCTTTGGGCTGCCGGCGTGGTGGATATACAGCTCACGCCGCCCTGGGGCGCAGGGCCGTTCGCCCAAAAGCAGACTTCTCCAGAGGTTGGTCCCGAAGTTTTTGGGCCTGAAGAAAACCCTGCGGAGCTCGGGCAGCTTCTGGGTCGCGAAAAGAAGCAAAAACCCCGCGTTCGGCCGAATCGACGGCGTACGCAGGTGGCGTCCGCGACCGGCGACTACATCACCGACAAGGACTCCGGGAACGGGCCTCGTGGCGCCGGCCTCGGGCGGGAGGCGGTTCCCATTCAATTCAAGGACATGCCCAGCGGAACCATCAAAAAACCGGAACTGCCGATGAACAGCCTTGGGCAAAGCGGCGTGGACTTGCCGGTGGTCGATCGGGCCTCGTTGAGCGAGGGGGATATCGCACGGGTCATCAAGTCGCGCATTGGATCGTTGACCATGTGCTACCAGAAGGCCTTGAGGACCAGCGATGGGCTCAAGGGCAAGGTCGAGTTCAAAGTGACGATATCGCCCAAAGGAAACGTCTCTCGGGCGTCCATCCACACCAATCGATTTAAGGGCAGTAGAATGGGCCAATGCATGTTGAAGAAGATCAAAGCCTGGGTCTTCCCAAGTTTCAGTGGTGGTCCGAGGAACTACTTGGTTCCATTTGTACTCACGAAAGCGGCCTACTAATCCCGGAGCTCACCTGCGCTGATCCGTGGGATTAAGCCACAGTCTTAGCCGGTTCGCTGGCTCGATTTGCCGAGCCAGGCGGTCCTTGGTCGTGGTATGCCGAACGGGCGATGGCGTCACGCAAGGTACTCAGGCACGAGGGTGCGCGCCGCGAAGCGATTCGGTTTGTCGAAAAACTGGAGCGTGCGGCCGAGGGCCTCGGTAGCGAGTTGGCCGCGGAGCTTTTGGTTCGCGCGGCGGACATTGTCCGCGGTTCGCTGGGCGACGACATTGGGGCGCTTCGAATATTGCGGGCGGCCACCGAACGAGACCCCTACTGCCGATCCGCTTTGTGGCGACTGGGCGAGCTGGCAACCCAGGCCGGAGACTGGGGTGAACTCGATCGTTTGCTCGGTTTGGCGGCGTCGGCAACCCATCGCGTGGAGCCTCGCAGCGCGTTGCTTTTGCTCCGAGGCGACGTGCTTTTTGAGCGTCTTCAAAGGCCCCTTGAGGCGCGCGAGCTGTATCTTCATGTGCTTCAGTCCAGCGCAAAGGAAGAGTACCGGACCCGAGCGGAGTCGCGCTTGGCTCAAGTGGATAGGGTGCTGCGCGGAGAGGGGGTGGTCGAGCCCGCTGAACTTCTGCCTTGGCCTCCTCTTGGCGATGAGCCCTCGACCCAACTGGTCGGGGACAAGAACCTGACGGGGACCGACTCGATTGTGCTATTGGCCGACGAGCTTTTTTCCAAGGGCGATGAACGGCTGGCTGCGAGGGACTTGAGGGCCGCCGAGTTTCTGGTCAGCGCAGGTCTTGAGATCGCCCCCGAGCACGAGCTCGGGAAGATGCTCAAAGAAAAAGTTGAGGCGGAGAAGGCGCGAGCGGCTTCGCGGCAATTGACCGATGAGGTTGCCCGTGACCTTAGAAAGCGAATACAGGCCGGTGACAAAGACGCCGCGCTTGATCTTCTTGATCTCGAAAGAGGGCACATCCCCGGCAACGCGTATGCTCGGATTCTGGCGCTCGGAGGTGAGCTTTTGCTTCGAGTCGGAAGCACCGCAGAGTCGCTTGAAAGTTTTTCGCGAGCCCGCGCTTGTGCCCCCGAGGGCCGCGTTGCCCAAGATGCCCTTTTGGGGCTGGCGGGGGCTTACGAACGCCTTGGCCACAAAAAAGACGCGGCTGACGCCCTTGTCCTTTTGGGGGCTACGGGGGACGGAGACCTCGCAGCAAGGATAGGTGTTTTGTACGCCGAGTCGGGCGCGGCCGAGGAAGCACGGGCGTGGCTTGGCACGGCCATGGGGCTTGAACCGAGCACACGGCTCGGGGAACATTTGCTCACCTTATGTCTCGACGCCGGGGATGTAGAGGGCGCCCTCCGCCTCAAAGAACAGTTGTCGGGGGAGGCTGGTCCCGAGACCGAGGAACGCGCGCTTTTTGGGGTTCGTGTTCAAATGGCGGTCGGTCGGCACGAGGACGCGAAGTGCGATGCGGAGTCGTGGCTTGGACGAAGGACTCCAAGTGTCCGTTTTGCCCGTCAGTGTTTTGAGCTCGGCCGCGCGATGGCCGACCGGAAGCTCATGGTGCACAGCGCGAAGGCTCTTTGCCATGCCGCGCTTTGCTCGGGCCAGCGCAATGAAAGTTTTTTGTCCTCGGGGCTTCTTCATGCTTGGTCAGAGGCCGATTCGGACGAAGAACTGGAGTATACATCAACCCGTGTGAGCTTAAGACTGCGTCCGCGGCTGCCGCTCCCCTCCAGCTGGCTGTTGGAGCAGTTCCAGAAGATGCGATATGGACACGCGGTTTCTTCTCAGCGAAAGCCGCCAACAATGAAGCGAACACCTAAGCAGTCGCCATTGCTTTCGGAGGTGTTCGAATCCGCGCTTGAGGCGGCGGAGCTCCTTTTTGATCTTCCCAATATTCAGGTTGCCTTTGATGAGTCACCTGAGTGGACGCTGGCGTTTGGCGACAAGCCGATGATTGTCGCGCCCAAAACGGCCCAGCACCTGACCCCTTGGATCCTGCGGTTTTGTGTGGGGCGCGCGGCGGCTCTTTTGAAGGAGCGGAGTTTGGCGTCGCGCGTACAAGGGCGGGCTTTTGTGACCGTGCCAAGTTCGGGCGGGAGGGCATACATGCTTGATGCTGCGGGATTGGTTCTTGCCCAAGATCTGGCCTCCGTGTTGGCTTATGTAGGGCTTCGCGGTCCACGCGCTTTGAGCTTGGCATCGTTTGCCTTGTCGAACGCGCTGCCACGTCTTTGGCGAACAACCGGTCTTGGCATTCCCCAAACCTCGATGCGCGGGCGCGTGTCGAGCGAGGGGCTCGCACCTGAATCCCCCGCTTTGGGCGCTCGACCGGACTCCCAAGGGGCCCGTCCATGACGACCGAGGATGCACCCAATCTGGCTTCGGTGATAGAGCATACGCTCCTCAAACCCGAAGCCAATGACGCTGAATTGGGTCGACTCTGTAAAGAAGCGATCGAACATGGCTTCTACGGGGTTTGTGTCGCCAGTTCCCATGTCGCACGCGTGACCCGGCACCTTTTGGGGACGGATGTTCGTCGCGTTTCGGTGGTTGGTTTTCCTTCGGGTGCCGTGAGTTCTGTGGCCAAGATCTGCGAGGCCAAAGAAGCCGTGCTTCAGGGCGCCCAAGAGATCGACATGGTCATCAACCTCGGATGGCTTAAATCGCACGAGTACCAGGCGGTGTTCGAGGATGTGCGTGGTGTGGTCGATGCTTGTCAGGGTCGCGTGGTCAAGGTGATCCTCGAGATGGCCAAGCTGACGGAGCAAGAAAAAATCTCGGGAGCGACCCTTGCGAAAGCCGCGGGGGCCGCCTTTGTGAAGACGTGCACGGGTTTTGGGGGGGGCTTTGCTGCGGTGGAAGATGTGGCTCTTTTAGCCAAGGTTGTGGGGCCAAACATGGGCATCAAAGCGTCCGGCGGCATTCGTGATCGTGCAAATGCGTTGCGTCTTTTGAGTGCTGGAGCAAATCGGTTGGGTGCGTCTGCCTCCTTGGAACTGGTGCTGAATGAATAGCCGACCCAGATGCAATCGAAGTGAGGCGTGGGACTGGCTAATCTAAAACCGAAGCTGCCTCAAAGGGTGATATGAACATTGAAGGGCTTCGGATCGTCGTTTGTGACCGTGATGAACTGTTTTATGGCTTTGCGGAGCTGTATGACGCTGGTGTGTGAACCGCGTCGGAGTTGGTTACCCTCGAAATTCCTACACTCGTTGATACTTGTCTGCCATACGTTCGCGCTTCCTATTCTGCGTCGTGAGGTCCTCGATTCGGACGAAGCGTGTGCGTTGAACGCCGAGTTCGTGCAAATCGAAGGGGTCGCCCCCAGTGAGCTCGGGATCGATCGGGATGGCCTCCTCGGGCGCGTAGGTGTGCACGATTCTCCAACCGGCGCAGCTTCGGCGGGTGCTCTCGGTTGCAGTTTCTTTTTTGCACGCAAAGGTGTGCCAGGTCTCACCGTCCTGGCCGCCGTGATCATTGCTCGAAATACGATTCGCACGCTGCTTGACCACCTCGGTCTTTCATCTGAGAGACCCACTTTGGCATCAGCAACGGCGCCACTTCCAGAGCGCCTCAAGCGCCATGCGAGCCGACCGACCTGGTCGAAATCCTCGAGATTGCTTGCATACTCTTCCGCGGTCTGGCCATCCACTCCCACCGCACCGTCTTTGCGCGTGCGCTTTGTTGTCGATTGGGGTTACATGGCAACTGTGGGAGCCGGGGGTGAATATTAGCTTGAAGGTTGGGCGTAGATGTCGTTGTTGCAACGACATCTACGCACTCGCCGATTGCGTTCAACACGCTCGTCCGGGAAGATGAAACCCACAGATTGAGAAGTCTGGCGTCGGGCTAGGGTGTACCGATCGCAATGTAGCCAATAGCTTCGAAGTCGTGCTGACCATCGTTCCCCATTTCTTCTTGCATTTGAACCAAGAATCCAGAGGCGTTGATGTTACTTTGGCGGGTTACGACTGCCTCGCCTTCTACGTTGGTTTGGACCTGGCTGAACACGATTGGCGTGGCTGCAAATTGGGACGAGAAAGCGACCTCATTCCAGTTCGGATCGGTGCGGTCGATCATATTATCAACTGGGAGCACCGCTGCGACAATTTGCTGGTTATTGGCGAGGCTATGAGTCCCCTCTTCAATAACCGTATAACTCAAACTTTCCACATAGTGTGCGCCGTCTAGGTAGTCCCACTCCTCAATCTTGAACTCAAATGATGACGCCAGGCCGGTGTCTGAAACCGATTTCACGTTGCGAAGACGGACATGCGCGGGCTGTCCTCCGTTGGTGGTGGTCATGTTCATGATGACTACCGGATTGAGGTAGGCGCCATGTTTGTATTCGATTCGATGCCAATCCTCGGCGGCGGTCGAATGGCCTCGATTCACCGAACCGGCCTCACCGATGATCTTACCCACCTGGTTAACAATGGGCCCCGGCGCAAGCGCCAGGTATCCGACCTCTTCCAGGGGGTGGGTGATGTCATCATCGGTTGAGTTTTCTTCCTCAACCCTAACCTCAAAGCTCACCGCTCCGTGGTTCCGGATTCGAAGGCCGGCGGGTTCATTTCCAATCGTGGACTGCATTGCTGCTACTAAAATAGGGGTCGCATCGAAGGGGGATGGGAACAACACCGGACTCCATGTGTGGTTCACGCGCGGGCCTGTGGTCCCTACCGACACTATGGTGGCGTCGCCCGGTGAACGAGGCGCCCCGACCAGTTTGAGAGTCAAGCTATGGAGCGTACTCATCGGCTCAATGGGTGAGAGCACCACGATTTTCCAAGGGCCCATACTGGGTTGGTCAGAAAAGTTCAAGCGGATGGTTTCGTGGAACGGCTTCTCTCCGGTGTGAGAAGATTTTCCGCTCCAGACCCAACGTCCCGAAGGCGCATAAAGGTTTATCGTCGAGTTTTTGTGCGGGAGGGTCGCATGGAAATCGATCACCGCGCCCGCTACGATACCATCATCAGGGACCACGATTTCAGACTCGAGTCTTCCCCAAAACCGACTCGTCTGTACAAGTTGAAGCGGTGTATCTCGACTTTCGTAGGTTGCCATAGCGTTGTCCTCAACCATCAGTATGAGATCGACCGACTTGGTTGTTTCCTTGCTTTTTGCTGTGACGTTGATGTTATATCTTCCCGGCGCTGTATCGGCATGGGTCTTGATGCGCATCACTGCGGATGAACCAGGAACCACTGGGTTGGCGCTCAAGTTGACATCTGCGTAGAGGTTAGGCTGGGCGGTCCAAGTCAGCGCCACTTCGTCGGAGAAGCCGAAGGTTGAGCCTACGTCGATGTCGAACGTTGCATGGTCGGAGGGCCCCACAACCTCGGCTTCTTTCGGGGAGGCCTCGATATCAAAACCGGGCGAAACGGGTTCATGCGCCAGCCTCAGGGTCCAGGCGTGGACCGTGCTTGTGGGCCTTAGAGGCGCCCTTATCTCGAGTTTCCACAGACCCCGACCGGGTTCATCAGGAAGCTCTAAGCGAAACCTCTCCCGGACTTCACCGGCAACTTTCGCTTTTGGCTTAAGACCCCAGGATTTTCCCGATGGTGCGTGCAGGTATATAGACGCATTCTTGTGTGGTACAGTCGCGTGGAGTTCAACAATCGCATCAGATACCATGAGACCATCAGGAACCAAGATTTCCGATTCGAGCTCGCCCCAAAAGCTGACTGTCTGCGAGAGTCCTAGCGGCGTGTCTTGGCCCTCGTAAGATGCAAGCATCTTGTTTTCCACGGTCAAGTTGAGATCGACCGATTTCGCCGTGCCGTTGCTGCTTGCAACCACAGTCACGATGTACCTTCCGGGAGCCGTGTCGGCATGGGTTTTAATGCCCATCACCGCTGATGACCCGGGAGCCAGAGCGTTGGCGCTGAGGCTCACATCTGCGTCTAGGTTGGGCTGCGCGGTCCAGGTCAGTGCTACCTCATCGGAGAAGCCGAAGGTTGAACCGACATCGATGTCGAACGTAGCGAGATCAGAGGGCCCGACTATCTCTGCCTCTTTGGGGGAGGCCTCGATATCAAAACCGGGTAGAGCGGGCTCATGCGCGAGTTTCAGCGTCCATGCATGAACAGTGCTCGTGGGGCTCATAGGCGCCGTGATGCGGAGCTTCCACAGACCCCGACTGGATCCTTCCCGAAGCAAAAAGCTGAAGCTCTCTTTGACTTCACCGGTATCCAGTGCCTTGGGTTTGATCGTCCAGGACTTTCCTGACGGCGAACGAAGGGATATCGTTGCATTTTTGTGTGGCACGGTTGCGTGAAGGTCAAGAAATACACCAGATACCGAGAGGGCATCAGGAACCGAAATTGTCGACTCGAGCTCGCCCCAAAACGCAACCGTCTGTGAGAGTTCGAGCGGCGTATCAGTCGCTGTGTATGAAGTTGACGTTGAGGTCGTGGTTATACTTGAAGTAGTTTCGGTCGAAGAGGAGCCACTACAGGCTGAGCCGGCAAGGGCTAAGAGCATGGCCCACGCATGCACACTGTGATTCTGTGCTCCTGCATATTTGATGAATTGCATCGATTTGTCCTTCCTTAAAACAGCATCCTGCAAGTAGTTTTTTTTGCGCAATGTAGGTTTCTATGATCTCCCTTACTCTGTTGAAGGTCAATCGCGCTTTTCCAACAAGTTAGGACAAAAGAACGACGTATCGTGGATGAATGTCATCCTGCGCACGATTGGCAAGGCGCACACGTCATCGATGAAGCCAAGGACTTTGGGTTCCATCGTGTGGCATACAAACCTTTTCTGAAACCCGCGGTCCGGCGCATTTTATGTAGGAGCCTGCCGCATAGAGATACGCGGAGATCTTGGACCGTCGTAACGAGTCGAAGCCGTGTAGCGAGGAAGGGGGGTGTTGTAAAAGTCCGTATGAGGATGCCTACAGCCTCGCTCTCGACATAGAAGATCCCAGCGCTTGTGCGGCGGATGAGTCAAGGTGCGCGGTTTTTGGGCCAACCCTTCATCGGGTCGAGGAGACATACGTACTCAACTCGTCGCTCCACGTGGATGAAGAGCGGGTTACGATCGTGGGGCACCAGATACGGATGTACGACAACTACCCGGTCCCCAACCCAGATTGGCGTGGGCATCGCGAGACCCTTTTTTGGCCCCCTCGTTCCGTTGCTCGAACCGGCCCCGAGTGCGCGTCCGCTCGGGTGCGCCGTCGATGCTACCGCGTTTCAGCAAGGGTTTAGGCAGGCGTGGAAGGCGGATCAATATGCGTGTCCTTTGGCTATTCCGCCGAATGTTCAGGAGCTGGTGCGTGCAGACAATGATTCCAAAAGCGCGCGGGGATGGGCCAAGGAAGATTTTTACGGGTACGACGGGCGCCGTGGCCATTCGGCCGAGTGGTAGCAATTTCGGGCAAACGGAAGATGGCACGAAGACGACCTCATCAAGGTTGCGCAGCGCCCGGTGGTCGCGGGGTCCTGGTCAGATGGAGGTCCCGAAACCCGAGTTGTGTCTCAGGTGCTGGATGGGAAAGTTACGCTTGTCGAATCCGAAGCGTGGGCCGAGCGCGGCTTTCGCCAGGGCGTGTGGCAAAGGTCCGGCCCGGAGGGTTTTGCTCAAGCGAAGAGTGAAAGCCAAAAATGTGGTGACCGAACACAACCTCGATGTGTTGGCGTTTCTCAACTTGGCGCTTCGTTATCCCGGGGCTTTGGGCCCCGAGGACGCAGCCGAAAACGAAAGATGGACCAAGGCGCTTCTGAGTTGGCGGAATCGTCTCCGCGAGGGTGTTTTTCACCTCTTGTGGGACGACGAGACTTGGCACCAAGATCTCGATGAAAGTCGACGCGCCTTCAAGAATATGGATCTTGGGCGAATCGTGACCGGTGGCTCGTTCGAGCTCGACGCAGCGTCCGAGGCGCCGTCCGAATTCGACGCCGTCCGCCCGAGAGGCTTTGTCCCCCAAAGAGCCATCAGAACCCGTGGACGTGGGCGGACTTTCACCGTGCCCTTGTTGTGGTGCTTATGCGCTGGTTGGGGAGCTGTCCCACCTGTCACAGGAAGTTCAGTGAAAACGCTGCGCGGAGGCTGATCAGGTAGTGCTAGAGCACATCTTCTAACCTCCGCGACCTCTGGGCGGTGCTTTTGCCGTCAGCTTGCCGGGAAGGCTCGGCCTGCCGTCGGCTGCATATAGAGGATATTGCGCCCTCGTCCTCCGAAAACCTGACCGCAAACTCGCTCAGCCGGAGCCTGACGCTAGGCTATGAGGTGTGCTCTAAAAGTCGCCGAACCCATCATTGAGAAAGTCCTTGTTGTGGCCGCGCGTGAACTCGGGAATGGCGCCCGCGATATCAATGCCGAAGCTTACGTGGCTTTGATCAAGGTTAAAGATCGCAAAAATGGCGGGGCTAAGAGAAGAAAAGTGAAATCGCACTCCGGTGGTCAGGAGTGCTGGAAGGCCCAGGTCCTCTCCTTCGTCGGCGATGGCTTCCACCGAGCTGGCGATGCTTGCGAAGGGCTCAACCGAAGGAAGTGCGCGAACGCTCACCCGGCCCCCAACGTTGAGGATGCCGATGAACTGAGAGTTGTTGGTGACCGTAAAGGCGGGGGCGAAACCGAGTTCGGCTGCGGCCGTAAAGATTCCAAGCTGGAGATCAACATGGGCGCGGGCCTTAAAAGCCATGGCTTCGGGGATGTAAAGCTCCGGTTCGTACGCGCGCATGAGCCTGAGGATCAAGGTGGGATCGCAGAAGGGTCGAAGACCACAATCGTCGCCATCAAATCCAGGTGTTGTCGGAAGGTACACGTCGATGGCGCCGCCGACCCCGAGTCGCGGTCCGTCGGTCTGGCCGGGTTTGGCGTTGAGACTGAAGTAGGTGCCCCCCGCAACGCCCAAGCGAATATTGCCGATGAAGAAGTTGTTTGGAGATTGGTTCGCAGCCTCGAGGCCAAAAGGGAGAACGCCGGTAATGGCGAAACCCTCAGTGACCTGAATGGCGACTTTGGCCTCGAATGCCCAGGCGGAGCTCGAAGAGAACAGCTTGTCTCCGTCATCAAAGGTCATTCTTGTGACCAGGTGAAAACGGGAGCGTCCGGCCGGATCAAGGAACTCCGCGCTGATGTTGGAGGGGGACTTGACCCGATGCTGTTCTTGTTCGTCGAGCTGGAGCAGTTCGGCTTGAGCAAAAGAATGGGAAGGAGGTAGCGCCAGGAAAAGACCAATCAGCAGGGTCCGGTTCGTCATGGGGGAAGCCTAGTACGGCAACGCACAAATCGCGACCCGGCTCAGGATTTCTGCCCGGCCACATCCCCGTGGTCCGGCGGGCCGTTGACCTGGGCGTGGCGGCGGGGTGGCACAGTCCCTCCCGGGTCAGCCGAGGCGCCCGAAAGCGGGTGGGTGCGATGGTATGCCACCTGAGGCGAGAAGTTGCGGTTATCCGCCGAATCAGGAAGTGCTTGTGGTTGTCATGCGCACGGTAGACCTCATCGTCAAAAAACGGGACGGCCAAGAGCTGAGCGCCCCAGAAATTCGCTGGCTGATCGACGCCTACACCCAAGGGGATGTCGGCGACGACCAGATGGCCGCGTTTTTGATGGCGAGTTTCTTTCGAGGGCTCGGCGGACGGGAGCTCAGCGAGCTGGTCGCCGCAATGCTTGAGTCGGGTTCAGTGATGGACTTGTCATCGGTACCCGGCTTGAAAATCGACAAGCATTCCACGGGCGGAGTGGGGGACAAGATTTCTATCTGTCTTGCGCCCCTGGTTGCAGCCTGCGGGGTTGCGGTGCCCATGATCTCTGGTCGTGCTCTGGGGCATACAGGGGGGACTCTAGACAAACTCTCCGCGATTCCGAATTTCCGCACGGATCTTGATAATGCCCGTTTTTTACGACTGGTGTCCGAACACCAGCTTGCGTTGATCGGGCAGACAGAGACCCTGGCCCCGGCGGATCGAAAGCTTTATGCGCTTCGGGACGTCACCGGAACGGTCGAATCGATCCCTCTCATCGCGGCGTCAATTATGTCCAAAAAGCTTGCGGAGGGCATCGATGGCCTGGTCTTGGATGTGAAATGCGGTTCTGGAGCATTCATGAAGAGCCAAGACGAAGCCCTCCGCCTAGCCCGCACCATGATCGGTATAGCGCAGAGGATGAATAAGAAAATTCGGGCTTTGGTTACAGATATGAACCAAGTCCTTGGAAGGGCCTGCGGAAACGCGAACGAGACATGGGAGGCTTTGGAAGTGCTCAAGGATCGAGGTCCTCCAGATGTGGTGGCGCTCACCCTTGAGCTTGGCGGTGAGATGCTCTTTATGGGCGGAGGCGCAGAGTCGGTGGAGGATGGAAAAGTGCGTATTCAACGCGCCATCAAGGACGGGCGCGGTCTGGAAAAGTTTCGGCGTGTGGTCGAAGCTCAAGGCGGGGATCCACGGGCGCTCGATGACCGTAACCGTTTACCAGTAGCTCGGTTGCGCCACGAGATTGTCAGCAAGCAGGCTGGGTATGTTGCATCATTTGACGTGGCGCTTCTTGGTCGCGCTCTCATGGTTTTGGGGGCGGGACGTGAACGAAGCGCGGACCCGGTTGATGTGTCGGTGGGGGTGGAGGTGCTGATTCGTCTTCAGGATGCGGTTCAGGTAGGACAGCCTCTTTTCTCGGTGGCCTACAATAGCCCAGAACGCTTCGAACGCGCCCGCGCGATGCTCGAGGACGCGGTCCGTTTTTCGGAAGAGCCAGGGCCTGGTCTGCCGCTGGTGTACACCCGTTTGGGATGAAGGGGCCTTTTATCATGGAATACGATCGTATTGAGGAAGCGAGTCGGTTTTTGCGGGATCGGATCCCTGGCGGGCTGCCTTCGGTGGCGGTGGTGCTGGGGTCCGGGTTGGGCGGGTTTGTGGATGCGGTCGCCATCGAAGAGGTGGTCCCCTACGAAGATATTCCCGGTTTTTGGGTCCCCACGGTTGAAGGACACGCGGGACGCTTTGTGTTCGGTCGCTTGGGCGGGCGGCCGCTATGGGTGATGCAGGGGCGGGCGCACTTGTACGAAGGCGTGACCGCATCGTCGGTGGTGTTTGCGGTCAGGACCATGGTGAAGCTGGGCGTGACCAGTGTGGTGATCACCAACGCGGCAGGGGCGGTGAATCCAGACCTGGAGGTCCCCGGTTTGATGTTGCTGTCTGACCAGCTCAACCTCACGGGCACCAGTCCTCTTTTGGGGCCCAACGAAGCCCGCTTTGGTCCGAGATTTCCAGACATGACGGAGGTCTACGATTCGACTTACCGACGCGTGGCGCGTGAGTGCGCGCGCAAACTGGGGTGGTCCCTGAGCGAGGGCGTTTATGCGGGGCTCCTGGGGCCGGCCTATGAGACGCCGGCAGAGGTTCGCATGCTTCGGGCCCTCGGGGCCGACGCTGTGGGGATGTCGACGGTGCTCGAGGCGCTCGCTTTGCGTCATATGGGTGCTCGGGTACTGGGTTTGTCGTGCCTGACAAACCTGGGCGCAGGTCTGTCGCCCGGTCCGCTGTCCCATGACGAAGTCAAGGCCGAGGGCGCCAAAGTGGCCGACCAGATCTCCTCTCTCTTGAAAATGTTTCTCGCCCACATCCTTGGGCCTTGAATGTTTTCTCGTGGTTTTCGAGGGTGCTCTACGCACCCAGGGTTGAGGCGAGGGTAGGGCCTGGGTGCGGTCCATATCACGATGGTGCCGTGTCCCCCGTTTCCTTCGTTGCGCTCAGCCTCGGAGCTGCCTATGGTCCGGGTCCGCATGAGCGAACGCCATAGGGGGCCACGACCATTCGTTTTTGTGCTCCACAACCACCAGCCCGTGGGGAACTTCGGGCACGTTTTTGAGGATGCGTTTGCACGTTGCTACCGGCCAGTGGTCGAGTTGATGGCCCAGTTTCCATCCGTTTCGGTGGGGCTTCATTTTACGGGGCCCTTGCTGGAGTGGATCGCCAAAGAACAGGAGCCCTTTGTTCAAAAGGTCCGAGAGCTGGTCGAGGAAGGGCGCGTTGAGATCCTTGGGGGCGGATTTTACGAGCCCATCTTGTCGGTGCTCCCAGACCAAGACGCCCGTGGCCAAGTGCATATGATGGCAGACTTCTGCGAACACAACTTTGGGGTTCGGCCGGAGGGTATTTGGTTGGCTGAGAGGGTCTGGGATCCGGACCTGCCGCGCGTGCTTGCGCCTTCCGGTGTGCGTTACACGTTGCTCGACGACTCACACTTTCACGCTGCCGGCGAGGTTGAGGATGTGATCTCCGGGTACTATCTTACCGAAAAGGCGGGGCACGCGATGGCCATTTTGCCTATCGATAAGGGGCTTCGCTACCGCATTCCCTTCGCGATGCCGGAGGAGGTCCTTGCGTACATTGAGAACGCCCCGGGGACCGGATGCCTCACCTATGGTGACGACGGAGAAAAGTTTGGTGTTTGGCCCAATACCTACGAATGGGTCTACGAAAAAAAGTGGCTTGAACTTTTTTTTCGGCAACTGTCGGAAGCTGAGGCGCAGGGCAGGGTACAGACGGTCCTGCCTGGCGCCTACGTCAGACAGAACGAGGCCCACGGCCGAATCTATTTGCCCAACGCATCTTACGAAGAAATGATGGAGTGGGCGCTGCCTCTGGCCGGGATGAAGAGACTGGAGCAAGTTCGTTCGCGCTTAAAAAACGCGGGTGCGAGCGAACGAGAAGTCGCATGTGTTCGGGGGGGGATCTGGCAAAGTTTCCTGGCGAAATACCCTGAAGCGAACCAAATTCACAAGAAGATGCTCCTGGTTTCAGAGCGCCTCGAACGTGCCGCACAGAAAATAGAAGGCCGTTCACCCGATGAACGAACCCTGAAGCGACTGGAGAACGCCAAACGAGCGCTTTATCAAGGACAGTGTTGCTGTGCCTATTGGCATGGGTTGTTTGGTGGGTTGTATTTGAACTACCTGCGATCCGCCCTTTATCGGTCGCTTCTCAGCGCCGAACGTGAATTGGATACCCTTGCGCACGGGGAAACAAACTGGATAGCGAGTCGCCAGACGGACTTTGACCTGGACGGTCACGACGAGGTCCTGCTCGGTAACCGATTGCTCAATGTCTACGTTCAACCCCATCGCGGCGGGACGGTATTTGAGATCGACGATAAGGCTCGTGCGTTTCACCTTACGGATGTGCTCACCAGGCGGGAGGAGGCCTATCACCGTCATCTGTTCGAGGGCGTGGACGCCGCGCCGGGCGATCATTCCGGTGCACCCAAAACGATCCACGATGGCATCCAGTTCAAGGTGCAGGGACTCGAGCGCGATCTGGTGTACGACGACCGGTCGCGCGCTTCATTTGTGGACCGATTCTTGGTTCCGGGGACACCGCTTGACCGGGTAAGGGAGGGCCGTGCGTATGACCAAGGAGATTTTTCGTGCGCGCGTTATCGCCACGAGCCGGTCAACGAGGACGGCGCTCGGGGCTTCCTTCGACTGAACATGTGGCGTGTGGGGCGGGTGACGATGGGGGATCGCACCTGGCCGGTGAGGGTGGACAAAGAACTGTCCATGCACCGAGACAAAGCAGGCGTCGGCGTGCGCTATACGGTGCAAAATCAGGGAGAACAGCCTTTAGAAGTCGACTTTGCCACCGAGTTGAACTTGACGCTTCTTGCCGGAAACGATCGGACCCGTCATCTTTTGATCAACAAGGGTGATGTTCGGTTTCTCCTGGGGAGCGAGGGGCTCACGGAGCACTGCCGCTCAGTGGATCTTGTGGATGAATGGTTGAAGCTCCGGGCCAACTTCGGGATGGACGAGCCCGGGAGGCTCTACCGATACCCTGTCGAGACCGTGAGCCAGTCCGAACAGGGCCTCGAGCGCACCTACCAGGGGACATGTTTTCTTTGTGCGTGGCCTTTGAGAGTGGCACCTGGCGAGAAGCGTCACTTCAATTTTTGGTTGCATGTCGGCGACCTTGAAGAAACGCTTGGGCGTCCGTGGTAGAGACTTTGGGGCTTTTTTCTTCGAGACGAGATTGTGGGCAACAAGGCGCGCGCTCAGCAAAACTCGGTCCTGGCGATTTCCTTCGATTTGGACGGCACCATGTACCGTCTTCGAAAAATGCGTATCCTGTGGCGCCTGAGGGGAGACCGCAGATTGCTTTTGCGCATGCTGGCCGCTCGGGAGAAAATGCGTCGCGAGCCTGCGCTTCCTGACTTTGAGGCTTTTGAAGCGCGAGAGGCTGCTTTGGTGGCGGCTTCCAGCGGCCTGGACAAGGCCGCTGCCGTTGAAGACTTGAGGCGGCTTCGGGGACTGATGCCTAGGGCCCTTACACGCAACGCCTTGCCGTATCCTGGTCTGCGCAGGGTGCTGGTCGAAGCCTCCGCCTCGCGGGGGCTCAAACTCGCGGTCCTTTCTGATTTTGATCCCAAGGAAAAACTCGCGCTCCTCGGGCTCGATGATCTTCCGTTTAGCGCGCTTTTTGGAGCGGACCATTCCGGTGCGCTCAAGCCTCACCCAAGAAGTTTTCAGCGTCTGTCGGAGTCTTTGAACGTTGCGCCCCAGGCGGTGGTCCATATCGGAGATCGCGAAGACGCGGACGTCGCTGGGGCCATCGCCGCTGGGATGCGTGCCTGGCTGTTCGCCCCAAAAGGTGTATCGAAAAGTCGTGCAGAGTACGTGGTTCGGCGCTGGAGTACGGCTATTTTTGAGCGCCTTTAGGCTACAGTTTGCGCTTTCGGGCCAAACTGACATATGTGTTTGAGGGCATGGTACGGCGATATTTCAGTGTTTTTGCCATCATCGCGATTATTCTTGGGTGGGGCGGCTTTGTTCTCCTGAAGCGACAGGAGGAGGAGGCGAAGCTTCGATTGGCTGAAAAAAGGGCGTCGCTGCGCTCAGAATTCGGGGCCAGGGTGGAAGCGAGTGTGGGGGCGCCGGAAGAGACCGCGTACTTGAGAACGATCCGAGGGGCCCTCAAAGCGTACGAGGACGGGCTCAACAAGGAAGTGTATGGGGCTCACCCCGATGGGCGCGATGCCGATGCCTATCGCAAGCAGTCGCAACGCCTTCTCGACGACGGGGAGATCAATGCTGCGCAACTGGCCGCGCGTCTAGAAGGCTTTGGCTTTGTTAAGGACGCTTACGAGGTTGTTCGTCTGGGGCAATGGAGACCAGTCCTCACCTCGGCTGGTAAAGGCGGTACACGATTGGATATCTACAGCGTGTCGAGGACCGAGGCCCAGCCTCCGGTGCTCGAGGCGAAGTTCCTTTTTTGGGGCGTAGACGCCAAAAGCTCCATGGGATGGGGGGACATGCGTCTTTTGTACTGGGGCGGAGAGACAGGCAACAAAGTATTGGGCCGCGCGGATGGTGAGTCCCAGCCTCGAATCATGATTCAAGATCCGGGAAAATACATCGCAGATTTTCCCGCCAACGTTTCGGTTGGAATTCTGTGGTTGCCCCTGATGCCTCGGCAAGCCACTTCTGTGGACATCGAGTATACGTACACGGTGACGCAGCACGGCGTGGCTGAGACGTCGAGCCTCAAATGGACGAAGTTCAAGATCCCTGATGCGTGGAAACTCAGGGAAGGCGAAGTCTGGGAGGCTGACGAGATCGAAGCCACCGAAGATGAGATGGCGGGACGAGACAAATAAAGGGGTTTCACCGTTCAGCGAAGGGATGGATTGTGGGGCTGGAGCGTGGCTTGGATACTGAAGTGTCCTGCCTTATTTCGGCTGACTTGGCCTTCCCATCGCCGGTGACCCTTAAGTTTGATGCTGACAAATAGGCTGTCGACGCCTTTGGGGCCAGGTTTAATGATGGGCGTGCGGCCGTACAATGTCCCGTTAATTTCCACCAGGGCGCCCTTGGGCACCGTCACAATGGACATCATCGGCTCGACGGTGCTATTTGGCGTCGTTTCGCCACCTGGGGTTGGCGTGGAGGGGGTATGGCTGGGCACGCCGGCTTCGTCTTTTTTGGGTGGAACGAGGGCATTGCGGTGGTTTTGCGCGGTGTCCGCAGGCGTCATAGGGGGGGGCGTGGCCTCCCGGGGGGTGTTGGACCGGCCGGAATAGAGGACGGTCCCCACAAAAACCAGAAGCCCCACACCGACTGTCCACAGGACGCCCCGAAACTCGTGGAAGAAGCCTTGTTTTTGAACGGGCATGGGCTCCTTTGGCCCCAATGAGGCAAAGAAGTCGCTGGTGGCCCCCGATTTCGCCGCCTCTTGGAGTCTGCTTTTTTCAGAGGGGGGCACTGAACCGAAACCGGCCAAGGGCTGACTCGGTGAGGTGCGAAGGCCCGCTTTTGGAGCCGGGCCAGCCGGCGCGGGTAACCGGAAGTTAGGCTGCGTCGCCTCGACGTCCGGGGGGGGCTCGGGACGCTCGTCGGTGGGTTGGGGCCATTGTGTCGCACGAGGCTCGGTATCCTCGGAGCCATCTACGAGGCCAAACCAGGCGGGGTCTAGGTCTCTCCCCATACCCACGAAGGGTAACACAGCCCAATGCTCCGAAGGGGGCTGAAGCGTTTCGGAGGTCGTGTGGGCCCTAGGGCCTAGGCGCATCTCGGCGCAAAAGTGGGACCCATACACGCACTCCCAGACGTGGAATACCGGCGGAGGACGCGGCTTTTCGGGCTTTGCGGGGCTGGAAGATTGCAAGAAGTGCCTATTCCCGAGTACGGTTGGTGTTCATGCGTTACGCCATCCTCTCGGACGTGCACGGCAACATGGAAGCGCTCGAGGCGGTCCTCTCGCGCTTCTCCGAGATGGGCGACATCGATGCGTACTATTGTCTTGGGGACATCGTAGGGTACGGCGCCGACCCGGATGCATGTTGTACACGGCTACGTGAGCTTACAGAGGTGACCCTGCTCGGCAATCACGATGCAGCCGTCGCCGGTCGGATGGATTATTCATATTACTACGATGCCGCCCGAGAAGCCCTGGACTGGTGCCGAAGTGAGCTCTCAAGCGAAAACATGGCTTGGCTCAAAGGGCTTCCGTATACGCACCGGCTCGGCGAGGTGGAACTGTCCCACGGTTCGCCGTGGCGACCCGAAGAATACGATTACATTTTCGCGTTGGATCAGGCGCGGGAAGTCTTGAAACAAAAAGAAGATCTTGCGGACGTGACTTTCATCGGCCACTCCCATCTCACGAAAGTTTTTGCGCTCACAAAAGACAATGCGCTCGATGTGGTGGCTCCGCGGTTTACCTTGAAGCCAGACATGCGGTACATCGTCACGGTAGGTTCCGTCGGACAGCCCCGGGACTACGATCCCCGCGCATGCGCGGGGCTTTATGACACCGAGGCCCGGCGCTTTGAGTATGTGCGCGTCGAATACGATATCGAAGCCCAACGCCAAAAGATCACCAACGCGGGATTGGCGCACAACTTTGGGACCCGGCTCCTCCTCGGAATTTAGGGAGAAACGTTCGAAACCCGGCGTGAGGCCAAGAATCCACGGCGTACGGACGAAAGTACCGTTGTCACCCGCGCCGTTTGTTCTCGTGGCGATATTGCTTGGCTGTCGGTCGAGGGTTGAACACCCCGTGGTGCACGTGGAGATCGTGGACCGCGTCTCGGGGCGGGGTTCTCGCTCGGCACTCGATAAGAAGACTCTGGAGGCGGAAGCACGCCGGGTGGTGGAAGCGCTGCCCGGCTTTCGTGTCGGCGAGGCGAAAAAGGACGAGGTCCGGTTTCAGCTGACGGTCGAGGTCAAAATGTGGAACGAGCGGACGCCGGATGAGCCAGGCAAGCGGGTCGTGGACGGCGAGCCCGGTGTCCGAAGAGCCCTTGGTCTGACCGTGTCTTTGTTTCCTCTGGGGAGGGCAGCCGGCGGGCCCAAGCGCACGGACTCGGAGGTCCTGGTGACCGAGGTCGTCAAGCAAAGTGCAAGCGTTCGAGCCCTGATTCAAAAAGGGTTCCAAAAGGCCCGATCCGATGTAGAGCTCGCGCTCAAACTTCAACGGGCACCAGAATCCGAGGTGGTGCAAACCCTAGACAGTCGAGCGTCCTACGCCCGGGCGCGTGCGATCTCAGTGGCCCGGGACCGGAAGCTGGGATCGGCGGTGCCGAAGCTGATGCGCATCGTGGCCGATGCGGAGGAAGACCAGAATCTGATCCTCCTTGCGATGGGTGCTCTGGTTGCGATCGGGGATCCGCGGGCGGTCAGTGCACTTATCGACGCGGGGCGACAAAAAGGGGTCCCTTATTTGACCCAAATACTCTTTGCCATCGCTCGCCTTGGTGGACGTGAGGCCGAAGCCTACCTTTTTACCGTGAAGAGTGGGCATGCCAGCAGTCAGGTTCGTCAGGTGGCCAAAGAGGCCCTGGAAGAACTTGAGCGCGAAAAAGGTGTTGGCCCGGACTGAAGAAAAAACTTGTGGCTTGCAACTGACCCGGGCAGGTTGCCTCTGTCGTGCGAACGAGATTTGGGAGTCCCACGGAACCGGAGCACCAGGGTCGAGCAATCCACGCCCACTGGGCCATCGCTTTGGTCTGGCTGAGTGTGTGGGGGGGCGCTTGCGCTGGCCAAAAAGCTGCGGTTTCGCCTTCGCCTGCCTTCGAGACCAAGGCGTACGCCCCATTGGCGGTGGGTGCTTCTTGGACTTATGCCATGCAGTTTCCGGGTCAACGGGGAGAGATGACGGTTCGAGTGGTCGAAAAGAAGGATGGGTTCTTCGTGGACGATCGCAACGGCGCCTTCAAACACACGGCTTCGGGTCTGAGAGACCGCAGCCGTTTTCTGATTCGGACCCCGCTGGTGGCCGGCCGAACTTGGAAGAGCATCGTGAGCCCGAGTGCCGTGGAGCACTACAAGATCGCTTCGGTGGGTGGACCTTGCGACAGCCAAGCGGGTACTTTTGGCGACTGTTTGGTTGTCGAATCATCTTTGCGACGGGACAAGAACGTGACGCTTCGTATTCGTTGGACTTGGGCGCGAGGCATTGGATTGGTCAAGATTGAGACCGAGGCAGATATTCAAGGTCGCGGTGTGATTCCGCAGACGCGGCAAAGTTTGCTTCGATATTCGTTGGATGGCGGAACCAAAAGAGCGCGGGCGGGGGCGCCTTCCGCCCCCGTGACCGACGATGGTCCCGATACATGGACCCGTTGACCACTGGCCCGTTGTGATCCAAAACACGGGCGCAAAAAGTGCCCGCTTTGTGCGAAAGGCCACAACCAAAAGGCGTAGTCCCCCGAGTCCGTAAGTTCTTACCGAAATCGCTGGCGCTTTTGGCCCCATCTCACCGAACCGCCTTCGGCTCAAAATGCTTACATATTGAGTATATGCACGCATTTTGTTCGACGACCTGGAGCAAAAAATCGCCGACCGACTTATGCAAAGCATGACGGACTCAGGGGACCGGCTTTTGCCCGAAAACGCTGACAAAGCCGGTTGTCGCCCGAAAACCAGGGCGGCCATGCGCTGATCGCCCTGGGTATCGGTGACGAACGGTCGACGCGAGGTGGGTCTACGGGGTATGTTGGATCGGGTGAGTAACGCCGGGGTGATCGTCATCGGCAACGAAGTGTTGTCCGCCAAGGTCCAGGATCAGAACGCAGCGTTTTTGATTCCAGCGCTTCGGTCGCTTGGCGTTCGGCTGGAACGCGTGGTGTTCATACGCGACGAAGTGGACACCATTGCGGAAGATGTAAGGACCATGTCCGATGCTTACACCCACGTGTTCACTTCCGGTGGTGTGGGCACGACCCATGACGACGTCACCATGCGTGCGATTGGCCGAGCTTTTGGTGTAGAGCTGGTGCGGCATGAAGCGCTGTGGTCTCTTTTAGCACCGGTCGCGCGGGGTCCAGAAAACGCCGCGCTCCTACGCATGGCCGAGTTGCCGGAGGGGGCAGAGTTGGTGGGGGGCGACACCTTGCAGTACCCACTGGTCAAGGTACGAAACGTCTATGTCTTTCCAGGCGTTCCTCGTTTTTTGCAAAACAAGTTTGAAGTCTTGAAGCCTCATCTTCGCGCCCGTCCTATCCTGCTCCAAGAAATCTTGCTTTCGGTCCAAGAGCATCGCATCGCTCAGCTCCTGGAAGAGGTGGTGCAAGCGTTCCCGGAGGTCGAAGTTGGATCGTATCCGCGCTTCGACGACGGGCCCTACAAGGTCAAGGTGACCTTGGAATGCCGAGATCGGGGGCCCCTCTTTGGCGCGCTGAGCGCCCTTCAAGCCCGACTCGATCCTTCGTGGGTGGTCCGAGAGGTTGAATCTGGTGCGCCCGTTTCAGAATAAGAGCCGGCATGGTTTTGGGGGTGCATCTCGGGTTCGTCGAGGTCTATGGTGTGCCTGGGTTTTGTCCGTAGGCATGGGCGTGTGGTGTCCGGGTCTGGCCGCCGAGGCTCAGGAATCCATATTGGTCTTGCGTCTGGAACACAAAAAACTCCCGACTGGAATCGCGCGCCGTTTGGAGCTCGGTATGCGTCAGGCCGTACAGTCGGCCCGCCCTGGTTACAAAGTCTTGCCGCGTCCGGTTTTGGGACTCGACGCGATGCAGCTGGCCGCCGGGTGCGACGACGCAGGGGCGCGATGTCTTGCGAACATCGGACAAGCGGTGGGGGCATCGAGTGTGTTCCGGGTGGTGATTACTGGAGATCTACGCCGGGCTGGAATCGTGCTCACCGAGGTTGATGTCAAGCGGCGAACCGCGAAGATCAGCCGAGGTGAGATGACTGCCCTGGACCGAGGCAGTGACAAAGAGTTCGGCTGGCACGTTCAGCGGGCGCTGATGGGAAAGGGGCCGCCGCTGACGGGCGCGCTCAAATTGGTCTTACCGAGTGGAGTGCCGCTCCCAAACACGCATGTCCGCCTTCGCTTGGACGGTTCCGCGGTGACTCGGGGCCAGCTTTCTCGGGTCACACCTGGTCGCCATCGGCTGGAGATTCGCCAGGAGGGTTACCAGCCTTTTATTTGGAGGGGGCTGGTGCGGCCCGCGCGGGACACGACGATTCGGGTGAACCTCCGTCGGCTGGGGCTACGGAAAGGTCGGCCGGGGGGGCTACCCTCGAAGAGGGTCCGGTGATGGGCCCGTGGGCCTGGATTTCGTTGGGGTGGCTTTTGGCGGGTCAGGGCCAATTTGCCGCCGAACCCGTTCCATCGTCGGTCACATTTTGGGTTTTGAATCCGAAAACAACGGGAGGGCACCGCGTCCTTCATTTGGAGGACATCATTGGCAAGAACCGACCGGCCTCCATGACGCACCTCCCCAAGCCCCACGTGATGGTGCTGCTGTTTGTCGCTCAGGAGGGCGTCCGCGCTCGGGATGGCGGGCGATGGGCGGATGCCTTAAAGGGGCTGGGCGAGGCCTCGGGCAGCAGAGGGATGGTTATCACGGTCGTTTTGGCGTCGTCGCGTGGCGAAAGGCCGGGTTTGCCGGCAGACGGCACGCGCCCGGTCGTGTGGGATCGTTTTGGGATCGTAGCCCACGCTTTTGGCGTGCAGGGGCCGGGGGAAGCACTGATTCTTGGCAGCGAGGGCCTCATGGAACGGCACCGGCTTTTCGCGCTTGGCGACGAGGCGGCCCGCGCGCGGTTCGTGACCCGCGTTCGACAACGAACCCAAAGGCGGTTGGCGCGCGGGTGGGCCGACGACTGAGCTGGCCGCGAGGGTCGAATTCATGTCGGGCCGGGCCGGTCCGACAACGCCGGTTCGCGCATGTCCGATGTGAGCTGGCGCCCACCGGGCCCCGGTGAACGGCGCAGGATTTGGGCGCGGGCTCACGAATCCCTTGATCCCCGAGGAATCCCATTGCAAGGAGGGGGTATGCTGGATGCCCTCAAAAAGACCGACCCTGAAATCTTCGCCGTTCTCGAGAAAGAAACGGTCCGCCAAGCCGAGGGCCTTGAGTTGATCGCGAGCGAGAACTTTGTCTCTGAAGCGGTCATGCAAGCCATGGGTTCGCCCTTGACCAACAAGTACGCCGAGGGGCTTCCGGGGAAGCGATATTATGGGGGCTGCCAGCACGTCGATGTGGCTGAAACCCTCGCCATTGAGCGGGTGCAACGGTTGTTTGGCTGCGACGCCGCCAACGTTCAGCCCCATTCCGGTGCCCAGGCGAATATGGCTGTTTATTTTAGCGTTCTGTCGCCGGGAGATGCCTATGTCACCATGGGGCTCAGTGCTGGGGGGCACCTTACGCACGGTTCCCCCGTCAATTTCTCGGGTCGACTTTATCAACCTATTGCCTACGGGGTCGATCCAAAGACCGAACGGATCGATTACGATGAGGTGCACCGGTTGTTGAAAGAGCACCGACCCAAGCTTTTGGTGGCGGGTGCATCCGCCTATCCTCGGGTCATCGACTTTGCGCGTCTCGGCGAGATGGCCCAAGAAGTGGGCGCAAAATTTATGACGGACATCGCCCACATCGCGGGATTGGTTGCGGCGGACGAACACCCGTCTCCGATTCCTCATGCAGACTTTGTGACGACGACCACCCACAAGACCCTTCGCGGGCCCCGCGGTGGGCTTATCATGATGCGCTCCCAGGAAGCCAAAAGCATCAACAGTCGCGTTTTTCCGGGGATGCAAGGTGGGCCGCTGATGCACGTCATTGCTGCGAAAGCCGTTGCTTTTGGGGAGGCGCTCAAGCCGGAGTTCAAAGAATACCAGCAGCAAATTGTGAAAAATGCAAAAAGCATGGCGGAAGCTTTTCTGTCGAAGGACTACCGCCTGCTGAGCGGGGGCACCGACAACCATTTGGTGTTACTCGACATGCGAAGCAAGGCGCTGACGGGAAAAAAAGCAGAAGAAACCTTGGTCAAAGCGGATATCACCGTGAACAAAAACTTGATTCCCGGTGACCCTGAATCTCCCTTTGTGACCTCCGGCATCCGAATTGGTACGCCGGCGCTCACTTCGCGAGGCATGAAGGCGTCCGAGATGCGAACCATCGTGGACTTGATCGATCGCGCCCTCAAGTCGCCCGACGACGAAAGCATTCTGGCCTCCGTAAGAGAAGACGTCCACGCGCTGTGTGCTGGCTTTCCGCTCTATCCACACCGAAGCCCCTCTTCACTCAGGGAAAACTAGCCACTATATTTTGTGGTCTGCGTTGCGACCCACCCCTTTCTGTTGCGCACCCAGGGCAATCGCGCCATATTGCTGACCATGGGGAGAAGGGCGATCCGTTCGCCCAAAGGTTCGCATGAAGTGTCCGTTTTGCACCAACATGGAGAACAAGGTGATCGACTCGCGCTTGTCCAAAGACGGGCAAGTGATCCGCCGTCGGCGGGAGTGCAATGACTGCGGAAAACGATTCACGACCTATGAACGCATCGAAGAGGTGCTCCCGATGGTTATCAAGAGTGATGGGCGCCGAGAGGTGTTTGATCACAGCAAGGTGGTGGCTGGGATTCGCGCTGCATGCGAAAAGCGTGCGGTTCCGCTGAGTGTCACCGAGCAGCTGGTTGACGACATCGAACGACAGCTCCAAGACACGGGTGAAAAGGAAGTGGATTCATCGTTGATCGGTGAAGAAGTGTTGGTTCGCCTCGCGGAAATCGATGATGTCGCATACATCCGCTACGCTTCCATTTTTCGGAACTTCCGGGATCTCGGGGAATTTGCCAAGGAACTGAACGCCATGCTCGATGAGCGAATGCGCCGGCGCCAAGAGATGGTTGGACCGCGGTCATGATCTTGGGTTTTGGAAGGTAGGCACCGACTTCTCGTGAGCGCGCAGAAATCTCGAGGAGCGCCACGTGGCAGGGGCGATGACGCTCGGTCTGCCGCCTCGCAGGACGAACTGTTGATGGGCGTCGCCCATCGTTTGGCTCGGCTGGGACTCGGCAAGACCGCACCAAACCCCGCGGTAGGCGCGGTGGTGGCCCACCGCGGAAACATCATCGCGACCGGATTTCACCAGTCTGCGGGTGGGGATCATGCGGAGGTGGCGGCCCTGAGAAAGCTTGGGTTTTCCGCACCAGGGGCGACGCTCTACACCACATTGGAGCCGTGCCATCATCAGGGCCGGACGGGGCCCTGTACGGTCAGCATCGAGCGTGCAGGCATCATTCGAGTCGTCGTGGGCGCGGCCGATCCCAACCCTCTGGTCCGCGGCCGAGGGGTGCGCCAGCTGAGGCGTTGGGGCATCGAGGTCACTCAGGGCGTCTTGCGGACGCCTTGCCGGCAGCTTAACGAGGCGTACAACTACGCGATTCTTCGCCGGCGCGCTTTTGTCGTTCTGAAATCCGCGGCCAGCTTGGACGGTCGTACCGCAACCCGAGCCAAAGAGAGTCAGTGGATTACGTCCACGCCCGCACGGAGGGAGGGGCATCACCTGCGCAGCGCTTCCGATGGCATTCTCGTAGGCCTCGGCACTGTGGTTGCCGATGATCCTCGGTTGACCGCTCGGGTTCCGCGCGCCGCCCATCCGGCCCGGATCGTTGTGGACAGTCGGCTGAGGGTTCCGCTCGAGGCGCGCATCGTTCGGACGGCCAACGACGTACGAACCTTGGTGGCAACAACCCAGCGCGCGCCGCCCCAAAAGAAGTCCCAACTGGCGCGGCTCGGCGTCGAGGTGCTGACTCTTCCGAGCGATCCCCACGGTCGGGTTGAGCTCGATGCGCTCTTGGGCGCACTGTTTACGGCTGGGTTGAATCAGGTGCTTGTGGAGGGTGGGCCCACCCTTCAAGGCGCGTTGATGGATCTCGGTTTGGTCAACAAAGTGGTGTTTTTCGTCGCACCCAAGTTGATTGGCGGGAGGGACGCCCCTGGCATTTTGGACGGTCAGGGGGTGGCGCACATTTCGGACGCCATCGACTTGGCGCGCATGGATGCCAAGATGGTGGGTCCGGACCTGATGATCACCGCGTCGGTGAAGGCCCGAAAGTCACCCACGCGAGGACCTTTTCGTTGACCTCTTGAAACACCCCATAGACCCTGTAGGCTGCTGATGTTTACGGGTATTGTCGAGGCGATGGGGACCGTGGCGCGGGCGGAGCCCGGCACGGGGGGCGGACGGCGCCTTTGGATCAAAACCCCGTTTGATCCTGAGACCATGAACCTTGGGGATTCGATTGCGGTCAACGGGGTGTGTCTGACGGTGACGGGGCGGGCGGGCGGCACCTTCGAGGTTGACGCCGGACCCGAGACCCTGGCTCGAACCACCGTGGTACGGTGGGCGCCTGGTGAGCGCGTGAATCTCGAGCGGGCGCTGACCCTTTCCGCTCGGCTCGGGGGCCACATGGTCCAAGGGCATGTGGACAGTCTTGGCCGGGTTCGTCGGGTCGTCCAGCGGCAAAACGCATACGACGTCGACATTGAGGCTGCGCCCGAGGTTCTCCGTCTGGCGATACCTAGGGGATCGATCGCCGTGGACGGCATATCCCTCACCGTCGTAGACCGACAGAGCAGCACCTTCCGGGTCTCCATCGTTCCCCACACCTGGCGGGTGACCACCATGTCTGGATTTCAGTCAGGGTATGCCGTGAATCTCGAGGTTGATCTGATCGCCAGGTACGTTGCTGGCTTGTTGGAGGGCGCGGACCCGGAAGAAGGGCTCACCGAGGGGTTTTTGGCCTCTCAGGGGTTTTCGTAACCTACGGAAAGGGTTGCAAAACGTCGCTGCCGATCTGTACTGCAATCTCAGGATAGGAGCAGGCGCGTGTCGTTCGACAATATACGTGGAGCCATCCAAGACATCGCGGATGGGCGCATGGTCATCCTGATGGATGACGAGGACCGCGAAAATGAAGGCGACCTCTGCATGGCCGCCGAGAAGATTACCCCGGAGGCCATCAATTTTATGGCCTCCGAGGGCCGTGGCCTGGTGTGCCTCACTTTGACTGAGGCACGCATCGCTCAGCTCAAGTTGCCGATGATGGTGCGCGAGAACCATTCGGCGTTTCAAACCGGGTTCACCATCTCCATTGAGGCCCGAGAGGGGGTCTCGACTGGCATCAGTGCCTCGGATCGCGCGAGAACCATTCTCACCGCCGTGTCTGAAAATGCGGGCCCCGAGGACTTGGTGTCGCCGGGCCACGTGTTTCCCATTCGTGCCCGGGACGGAGGCGTCCTGGTTCGCACCGGGCAGACCGAGGGCTCGGTGGATCTCGCGCGTTTGGCCGGCCTTGTCCCTGCGGGGGTGATTTGTGAGATCATGAACCCCGATGGCAGCATGGCCCGTCGCCCGGAGCTCGAGCGATTTGGCAAAAAACATGGATTGCGGATCGTCACCGTCGCCGAGCTCGTGGCCCACCGCTTTGCCCATGAGTCGTTGGTGCAGACGGTTTGCGAAAAGCAGATTCAAACCCGTTCGTGGGGCCCGGTTACGGTCCGAGCCATGCGGTCGTTGGTGGACGGCCAAGAGCATCTGGTCTTGGTGAAGGGTGAGATTCGGCCTGAGCATGCGCCGTTGGTACGGGTGCAGTCGATCGAACTGCCGGCCGACCTCTTGGGTCTCACGCTGTTCGAAGGCGGCGCCGAGATGCAAGCGGCGATGGCTGAGATAACCCGCGAGGGGTGCGGGGTTTTTGTGTATTTGGTGCGGACGGCTTCGGAGGTGTGTCTTTCTGAGAAGCTCAAAGGTGTTGAGCCGCAAGGCGATCCGCATCAGCGAACCGGCTCCGGAATGGACCTTCGGGCTTTTGGCACCGGGGCGCAGATTCTCAAGGCCGTGGGGGTTCGGCGCTTTCGATTGCTGACCAACAGCGCTTTTCGTATGGTGGGTTTGCAGGGCTTCGGACTCACCCTCACGGAGAGGGTCCCGCTGCCCTTAGGTACGTTTGCTGGAGGCGGCCAACCTCCGCTGTCGGTCTCCAAGTAAGGGGAACAACCCGTGGAAACAGTGCAGTACGAAGGAACGCTTCAAGCTCAAGGGCTCCGCTTCGGAATCCTCGTGAGCCGATTCAACAGCCTGATCACCAGTCGATTGCTGGAGGGAGCCCTGGACTGCTTGCTCCGGCACGGCGCGTCTCGAAAGGATATCGAGATCGTGCGGGTTCCAGGAAGCTGGGAGATCCCGCTTGCGGCCAAGTGGCTCAGCCAATCCCAAAAGTACGAGGCGCTCATCGCGTTGGGGTGCGTCATCCGCGGTGGGACCCCTCACTTCGAGATGGTCAGCAAGGCGGTGACAGCGGGTATTGCGCGGGTTCAAGAGCAGCACGGCGTCCCGGTATCATTGGGGGTTCTCACCACGGATACCATCGAACAGGCGGTCTCGAGAGCCGGGACCAAACACGGGAATAAAGGATGGGAGGCGGCGGAGGCGGCCCTGGAAATGGCAAGCCTTCGGAAAAGCCTCGGGTAAATTCGATGGGCAAGAGAAGAAGGGCGCGAGAGTGCGCGCTGGCGATTCTCTATGGGATGGACGTCTCGCGTCAGGGACCCGATGTGGCCATAGAGCGTTTCTTCGGTGTTTTTGGTACGGGCGACGCGTTGGACCCCGGCCCTTCGTTTGAGGTGGGCCGCCTTGAACCCAAATGGGGCCCGGCCAGTGATCCGGAAGCTCGGGCGTACACCGAGTTGTTGGTCCACGGCGTTTACGGGCACAAGGCGCGCCTCGACGAGATTCTGAGCGAGGTTTCTCGGCATTGGCGCCTGGATCGCATGGCGCGTCTTGACCGAAATATCTTGCGACTGGGCGCTTTTGAGCTGACCGAAAGGTCCGGAGATGTTCCCCGCAAAGTGGCGATCAACGAGGCCATTGACGTTGCGAAGGGTGGTTCGGGACCTTGGAGTCCGGGGGCCTTTGTGAATGGCATCTTGGATCGCATTGGGAAAGAACCGTGAGCGGCTTGGTCCGGGTGGTCGAAGGGGATCTTAAAGGTTTAGACAACCTCCGGGTGGACGCTTTGGCGCTCTTGTTCTACGCCGTTTACGCACAGCCTCAAGAGGTTCCGGGATTTGTGGACTGGCGCCTAGCCGGCGCGCTCGGCCGTCTCATCAAGCGTCGTCGATTTCGCGGCCAGGCGGGGGAGGCGCTCCTGATGCCCTCGGCGGGCGGGGTGGGTGCCCAGCGGATTTTTCTCCTGGGGTTGGGTGCACCGGAACAGCCCAAGGAAAGTTTCCTGAGGCATTTGAAGCAGGCCGCGGTGGTTCTTCGTGATGCGGGCGTGCGGGCCGTCGCCATGGCGCCTCCCAATGTTCCGCCCGGCGCGTCGCCATCGGTGGAGCGTCGTGCGTTTGCGTTTGCGGTAGGGGCCCTCGAGGCTATCCAGGAAGCCGGAGGTCAACTTTGATGAGCTCCATCTGTTGGACAGTGATGGGGTCTTAAGGGCGAAAGGCGCGCGTATTAAACAGGCGGCCGAAAAAATCGGCTTCCAGTACGCGCCTTAGGGCATGACGGATATCAAGCGGCTTGATGGTGTGCTCCAAAACCTGGCGGAATCCACCCCCGCGGCCTTCGGGGCCGTTTTGTGTGACGAGGAGGGGGAAACGGTCGCTTTATATGAGGGTTGTCAACCGCCTCCCTTGGGTCTTGTGGCCCGGGTGGAGACTCAGTTCCCGCGCGCGCTGGCCCGGCCGGTCAGTGCCGCCGCCTGTCTGATCCGGTGGATGGGGTCCGAATGGAGGGCCGTGTCCCACGGATTTCAGGGCCTGGCGACGGGGACCGGTGCCGGTCCCACGTTGGGGCTCGAGCTCAACTTTTCGGAGTTTCAGGTTTTGGTGCGCCCCCTGCCCGAGGATTACGCCCTCTGCTTATTTCTCCGGCCACCCTCCGTGATGGCCCTTGCGCGAAGGTCGCTCGAGCGGGCGGGGCAGACCATTATTCCTCATCTGCTGGCGGAGGCGGTCAAGCCGGAGGGTACGGCTGGTAAGCCACCGTCCCCTGTGTTAACCCCAAAGCAAATGACTAGCCGAGACCGAGGGGGACGATGAAGGGCCTCCTGTTTGATTTTGTGGTTTATGACGGCGATCCCGATGAGGGCGCCCAGACGCTTGCGAGCCAAGACATGCTTGATTCCGCCCAAGAGGGGCGTTTGGCATTCCCCGATGTGTACGGTGCGATCACGCTCTTTGAAGACGGTAAGGCCTTGATCGAACCGCGACCAGACCCTGCGATACCGCTGGTGACGAACTTTGTGAAATCTGTGCGCTACGTGATCGACAACGAGCCCGAAACGGTTCTTCTGTCCGAGAGCGAGCATGGATTTTTGCTAGAGCCATCAGGGGACGAAGTCCTGGTATCTTTTTTTGCCGGAGATCCTTACGAACCGGAAGAGAGCTTCCTCGATCAAAAAGCGTTTAAGCTTGAAGCCTTCGGAGAGCAGGTTCTCGCCGCAGGCGAGCGGCTTAGAGACTTGGTCAAGGTTTGCGACCCCAATTTTTTCGATCGCGATGAGTACGTGAAGAGCCTTCTCGACTTCCTCGAAGAAGGCAAAAAAGAGTTCAAGACCTTTAAGCTCAAAGGGGAGCGCGGTCTCAGAGTGACCTAATCCCGGGGCTCATTCGCATGGATTCCGAACCGGTTTTGCGTGGTGCGCGACCCGTGAAACCCAACGCCCTGGGCCAACCTTGTTTTGGCCCAGGCGCCTCATGCTCAACGAGATGATAGTCGCCTCGAAGTGACAGCGAGACGCGGCAGAATATGCCCCGGGCGGGTTCGTTACGATTTTACGGGACCCACTGGGCAGTCAATCGTACTTCCTTTTCCGGGAACGCAAGCGACGGCAAAAAGTTCGAGCTTTTCTCGGTAAATGATCTGAGGGCGTTCGTATTCTTTCTTGCGCCCGATGCCGTGTCGCGTAGCGGGGACCGCCTTGAGCTTTGGGCGCATCGACATCACGGGTGCTTTTACCACAAGAAAACTGCCGGGGGGCGAGGAACTCGTTGTTTCGGCCCGGCGGCGCTTTTTCGAAACGTTGACGGCGTGGCCTGTACGGCTAGGTTGCCTGGTGTGAGGAATGAGAAGCAACAGTGCGATGGGAGCCGAGTGATGGTCAAACATCGCCCAAGGTGCACAGAGGTATGTGCACCCTGTTCAGGGTAGGTGACGCGCTTTGTTTGCACCTCCTTTTGGGGCTGCCTGAAGGGCGCGCCGTTGGGGCTGGATGCGTGGAGGGTTGCAATATTTTTTTCAGCTTTTTGTCCCAGAGGACGGTTGTTGCCGACCTTGTGCCTCACGCTCCATTCACCCAAGACAGTCCGGAATAATGCAGGTGAGCTTCGGGGTCGGTTGATGCTTTATGAAACAAGAATTGCACATCTATAGGGGGTGATGTCACCTCCGGTCCGACCCGTTGCTGTTTGAGAGGGGTGGCAGTAGTCTCGTGGGGCGTATGCGCCGTTCGAGTCGTCGATGGCATCACAAAGCTGCTGTGACTGCGCTCCTTCAGGGTGGTGTGCTTTCCTTGCGCGTCAGGGGAGATTGCATGCGCCCGGAGCATGCCCATGGTGCTCTTGTTGCCCTCGAAAGGCCGTTCCTTGGGATCTACTGGCCCGGCGATATCGTTGCCGTTCGTCAGCAGGATGGCGACGCCGTTGTCCATCGAAGTCTCGGCTACCGCTGGTATGAGGGGCGATGGTGCTTGGTGACTCGAGCCGATAGAAGCACACGAACAGACCCTCCTGCGCACCTTTGGGACGTGATGGGCCGGGTTTCGACCATCGATGGGATCCGCCGGGGCGTGCCGCTTTCGGCCAGGGCGAAATCCCTCGTTGCCTATACCTTGTTGGCGAAAAGGAAGCTCAAAGAGAGGCTCGCATGAACCGTGCCAATGCCTTTTCTCAAAAACGATGTTTCACACACGCTTGGAGGGCAGGTCAGTTTTGGCGGATCGCGAGTGGAAATTGCGTTCGCCGGCGGGCCGTACCACTTTTCGGGTCTGAGCCGGTTGCAGGCCAAGTGCGTATTAAGTCGCTTCTACCGTATGAGCTACCCCGCCATTGAACATTCGCCCGAGGCGATGCGAACGCAATGTTGCGCTTTGGCTCGAAGTGTTTTCAAGCCGATAGACACGCGGGGGTGGGAGTATCGACTTGATCTCGATCCCAGTCGGTACGCGATTCAGGTCGCTGGCCCTAATTTTTTGGCGGCATTCGACGTTCCAGCAAGGGAAGCCTTTTTGGGGACCTGCCTGGATGGGGGCGAAGAATTCGTATCGGTGGTGGAGAACTTTCTTCGCGTGGCCGCGTCGTACCGCCTTCTGGAAGCCGGGGGTGCTCTTTTGCATAGCGCTGGTATTGTGCAGGAAGGTCGTGCGGCGGTGTTCTTTGGCCACTCGGGTGCAGGCAAGACTACGCTTTCGACGCTCAGTCGCCGGTCCGGCCGAGAAGTCTTAAGCGATGAACTCAACGCTCTTGAGCTTCGTGAAGGTGCGGTTTTTGTCCGCAAGGTGCCGTTTGCGGGCGACTACGGAGGGGCGACGTCGTCTACGATGGTTTGTCCGCTTTTTCGGCTTTGCCGGCTGATTCAAGGATCCTCGAACCGTTTGGAGCGCATGCGCCCGGCCGAGGCTTTGGCATCCATGGTTGCAGCTTCCCCCTTTGTGAACGCAGACCCGCATCGTTTGGATATCTTGGTTCGCAACCTGACGCGACTCACGAGCGCTGCGCCCACCTACGCTTTTCATTTTTGCCTGGATGAACCCATTTGGCCGATGCTTGGCGGGGCACCATGAAAGGGCTCTCTTTGGTCTCTTGAGAGGTGTGAAGGGTGAGTTTTTCTCAATTTGTGCAGTCGGCTTGGGACGCCAACGTACTGCTGTCAGTACTCTTTGAACTGACGTATCGGGTGCAATTGGCGATGCTCGTTTTGTTACAACGACCGAGGGCTAAAAGGCAGCTCGGTGAGTACTGCGAGGTATATGTCCGTCTTTGAAGAGGCCAAGGCGTTGGGTGCGATGATGGTGATTCCTCACCGGGGGTGAGCCGCTCCTTCATCCTGATTTTTTTACCCTGGGGCGAAAAGCCCGAGAGCTCGAACTTCTGGTTCGGATAAAATCGAATGGGCATGCCTTGACGCCCGTTGTGGCTCAGCGGGTCAAACATGAAATAGACCCCTTCTTGATTGAGTTGAGTCTTCACGGCGGGTCGCCGCGCACCCACGATCACCTGACGGGCGTTCGAGGCAGCTTTGCCAGGCTGGTGCAAAACATCAAATCGATGCGCTCTATGGGGCTTCGGCTGGGGCTGAACGCACCTTTGACGCACTTCAATGAGGGCGAGGTCTCTGAGATGTTTGCGCTGGCCGACAACTTGGGTGTGCCGCTGCGTTTCGACTCCAAGCTCACCCCCCGGGACAATGGGGATAGATCGCCTCTTACGTTGTCCGCGAGCCCTGAAGGTGTTCGTCGTTTGCAAAAACTCGAGGCCGAGCGGGGCAGGAAGAAGGCCGGAGCAAGGAAGGGCAGCGCTCCAAGTCTTTTCAAGAAACGGCAAAAGCTGCGGGGCCGCCTCCGCGTCCTTGGCTGTGGACCCTGTGGGTGGCGTATTTCCCTGCGTCGATTGGCGCCAGCCCCTGGGGAACATCCACACCCATTCGCTAGGGCAACTTTGGACCGGGGCCGCGGCGGATGAGGCGCGGTCGGTGACAACCGACATCAAGGCCCGCCTCGTTCAAGAGGGGACACCCGGGCGGCGCTTCTGTCCGGGTGAGGCCTACAAAAAAGCACGGAATCCGAAGCATGGCCTTGAAGGATCGGGCGCGAGGGGCGGTGTCCGCACCCGAGCGGACCGATTGCGAGTACTCGCCTAGCCGCCCGGGTTTGGGCTGGATGGCGACGCCTTTGCACCTTGTTCCCTGCTTTTGAGGGGCGCCGGCTTGTCAGAGGCCGAGACCGTGGTTCATAGTGGAAAATCATGAAGCGGATCGTGCCAAGGAAGTCGAGAGTAGGCACCGGAGAGCTTCATGAGCCAGAGGCCATCCAGGCGCTGGAGGAACGCCGAGCTCGGCACGCCCGTGCGATTCAGGGCCCTCCGAAGCGGAGTTTTGACACCGTGCTTGAGGCCAAGCGGTCCGATGACGACGAGGAAAACAGCGAAGAAGAGGCGGCCGCGCATGAAAGTGAATCCAAAAGCGCCGATGACCCAAAAGAAGATCCCAAGAAGGCCAAGGTGATCATTCGGCCGGGGGTGTCTTTGGGACAGGAGGAGCTGGCTTCTTCTCGGCCGCGCCGAATCATTGTGAAGGGCTAAGCCCCATACGAAGAGCGTTTCGGAACGCGGTTCCAATGGTGGCGTCGTGTGCTTCACCTGCTAGACTCGCTTTCATGGCGTCTAGCCGGATTCACCCCATCGCCCGAGAGCTCGCGGTTTTGTCCCGCGCAGGCTACCCGCTCATCTACCTCGTGACCCACGAGGAGGCGCGGGTCCTCAACCTCATTGATCACGCGGCGCGGGCTGCCAAAAAGGGTTTCCTCATTTGGTCCAGCTCGGTTGGGTTTCAGGGGGATCATACCGAAGAAATGCGAGACCCGGTTCGGGCGCTGGAGCGTTTGGGATCGGAAGAGGCCCCCGCTCTGGTCGCCCTTCTTGACCTTCATCCGCACCTCGGGGACGCCCGTGTGGTCCGACGTCTTCGCGATCGGCTGCCGGTCGCCGCCAGTCGACGGCAGTCCCTGATCATCACCGCTCCGGTGATGGTGCTTCCTCCTGAGCTTGAAAAAGACGCGGCGGTCATCGACTTGCCGCTCCCGCGCCCGGAAGAGCTCCAAGAGACGCTGAAGCACGTCATGGCCACGGAGCACGTCCAAGTGGAGCCGGTGGTGGCCGAAAAAGCGATTCGCTCCGCGCTCGGCTTGTCTTCAGATCAAGCCGCCCGGGTGTTTCGGAAGGTGATGGTCCTTCGAAGGGGGCTTAGGGAGGAGGATCTGAAACTCGTTGTGGAGGAAAAGAAACAAGTTCTCCGCCAGACCGAAGTGCTCGAGTTTCATGAACTGGGTGATGCGTTGAGCGATGTGGGCGGACTTGGGGAAATGAAACGCTGGCTTGCGGCTCGGACCCGGGCCTTTGGGCAAGAGGCCCGAGACTTCGGTCTCCCGTCCCCCAAGGGCTTACTCCTTTTGGGCGTTCAAGGTTGCGGCAAGTCTCTGTCGGCCAAAGCGGTGGCTGAGTTTTGGAAGTTTCCCCTGTTGCGTTTGGATGTCGGTGCGCTTTTTTCGGGCGCTGGAGGGGTTCCGGAAGCGGCACTGCGCGAGGCGATCAAAATATCCGAGAGCCTGGCCCCGGTTGTCCTTTGGATCGACGAGATCGAAAAGGGTTTCAGCCAACGTGGTGGCGACAGTGCATCGAGGGTATTCGGAGGTTTTATTACATGGCTGGCGGAGAAGAGCGCGGAGGTTTTTGTGGTCGCCACCGCCAACGACGTTTCCGGCTTGCCGCCGGAGCTTCTCCGCCGGGGCCGTTTCGACGAGATCTTTTTTGTGGACCTGCCCAATCAGCATGAGCGCTTGGAAATCCTGAAGATCCATTTGACAAAGCGTCAGCGAGACCCCGACGCCTACCCGATCATCAAGGAGCTCGCACAAAGGGCCGAGCATTTTTCTGGTGCTGAACTCGAGCAGGTTGTGGTTTCTGGCCTTTACCGCGCGTTTAGCGAAAAAAGAGAGTTGGATGCCGAAGACTTGGAGCTGGCGCTGAAAAAGACTGTGCCTCTTTACCAAACTTATGAAGAGCAGATCAAAGCCCTTCGAGATTGGGCCAAGCGAAGGGCCCGCCCGGCCACCTTGGATTCAACAGTTCTAGACCTCTTCAGCGCTTAAGTGGGGGCGGCAGGGTGAAACCTCCCTCGCGGTTGAGGCTTGGGATGGGGGCGCCCGGTCGTGAAAGTGCGGAGATTGAGGTTGCTTTCAGCGATTCGCCGGCGCTACAGCTGTGAGCTGTGCGGGAGTCTGAAATGGTGATTCCGGAGGGGATTCGCATCAAAGGAGAGCTTGAAGGGTCGGTCCCTTTGTCCATCGAGGGTGAGATCTCCGGGCGGGTATCGCTGTCCAGCCATTTGACGGTCGGCCAAAGCGGTGTGGTCGAGGCCGATTTGGACGTGGATGCGCTTACGATCTATGGCCGGGCGGACGGCAATGTGCGGGCTCGCGGTCGAGTCGATCTCCGTTCTACAGGAACTCTGTTGGGGGACGTAGAAGCCGATGTGTTTGTGGTCGAAGACGGCGCCGAATTTCGAGGTCGCATTCGAATGGATGTCGATCTGCCAAAAGATCTGTGAAATGGAAACAAACAGGAACGCACAAGTTCGAAGCTGGGTGCTAGGCAAAGCCGGGCCCGAGTCGCCCGTGGAGCCTACACGGAAGTACGTGAGCCGGCAGCGCAGCGCCCAATGCCGCATCGTGCCTGGATCCGAACTTGTGCGTTTCTGTTTAGAGCAGCCGTCTTGGCCTGAAGGCATGCTGCACTGAGCGAGGTGGGTGATGGCAACAACGGTGATTGGGGCTTCCATGGTCCTAGAGGGCGATATCCTGGGAGAAGACAGCGTTGTGGTGTTGGGCAATGTCCGGGGGCGGGTGTCGGTCCGGGAGGAGCTCACGGTCGAGTCCTCAGGCACGCTGGAAGCTGAAGTGCACGCAGAGAAGACGGTCGTCCATGGACGTTTGACGGGTCAGATCTACGCCGATTCCAAAGTGGAGATCGGTGCCAAAGGTCAGATTGAGGGCGACATTCGGGCTCCACGGGTTCTGATGGCAGACGGTGCGCGCTTCAGTGGCCACATCGACATGGCCTAGCCCCGGCAAAAAATCGCCGAATGCCGCATCGTGCCTGGATCCGGACTTGTGCGTTTCTGTTTAGCGTGGGCTTGTTCCGCCGGCCCCGGGCCGGTATGGGTTTTTAGACAAGGAGGACAGGGCGATGCGGGCAGATGAAGCATGGACGGAGATCGGTTCGAACACGACCATCCGCGGACAGTTGAGTGGGTCCGAGAACCTGAAGGTGTATGGTCGAATAGAGGGTGCACTTGCGCTCGAAAGCGATCTCATCGTTGGGGAAGGTGCCGCCTTAAAGGCGGATGTGGTGGCGGACACGGTGGAGATTGCGGGCGTGGTTCTAGGCAACATCAGTGCCCGAACCCACGTGGTTTTGCGTGACAGCGCTCGGGTGGTCGGGGACATCGAAAGTCCGAGACTGACCGTCGCACAAGGCGCGCAAATGAGCGGCGCGGTGGTGGTCGCCGCGCGCGACGGCAAAGCGCGTGCGTTCGAGCCAGATACGCGTCGTCGCGAGGCATCTCGGGGTCACGAGAGCCGGGTCCCCCGCGAGCGCCCGGCGGCGGTCAGTTTGATAGAACCGCATCGGCCGGACAGAATCCGGGCCTCCAACACAGATCGCCCAACGTCCCTACCGGAATCCGTGGTCCCCGGCGCAGCGGTTCCCCATGCGAATGCGCGGCGCCGACGCCGCGTCGTGGTCAAGAAAAGACGGTGAGGGGTCGTCGGCAAAGATTCGGGGCCTAGCGTGGGTATCGAGGAAGCACGTAAAGAACTGCTTGCGCTGCTGCGGGCGAAGGCTTTTGAGCGAAAGCGGGTGACCCTGGCGTCTGGGCGGGTCTCCAATTTCTATATCAATTGCAAGAACGTGATGTTGTCGGCCCGGGGGCATGTTCTCGTGGGTCAACTTCTTTTTCACGAAATCAGTCAATTCGAGCAACAGAGCGGTCGTCGCATCGCCGGAGTCGGGGGACTCACCCTGGGTGCAGATCCAATCGCTTCTGCGGTTTCGATGACCTCGGCCTTGGCCGAAAAACCGATTCCGGCTTTCCTGGTCCGCAAAGAAGCCAAAGGGCACGGGAGCAATGCCTTCATCGAAGGGGCAGGGAACATCGAAGAAGGCCTAGAAGTCACCGTGGTTGAGGACGTCGTTACCACGGGGGGATCTGCCATGCTCGCCACCGATCGCGTTCGGACGGCAGGCTACAAGGTTGAATTGGCGCTGGCCCTCGTGGATCGGGAGGAGGGCGGACGAGAAGCGCTTCTGGAGCGCGGGCTTGAGCTTCGAACCTTGTTTTGTCGGCGTGACTTCCTAGGGGAGGACCCATGACGCGCTTTTGGCCCAAAAGCTTGGTGTGGCTTTTGGGTGTTGTGGTGGCGGTTCAAGGGGTGAATGGGCTCGTGGGCTGCCGGGTGATGGCTAAGGCCCCCTTGACGCTTCAGCCGCGGCGCGAACTCAAAGCATCGGATTACAACGGGGTTCTTTCTCGGTGGACCCGCTCCGACAAGGTTTACGACACGCTTGATAGCATCCTCTTTGTCTGGGCTACGTTTCATTCGCCCGAATTCCGTCGGGCTTTTTTGGTCCGACATCCGAACGTCTACGGTCCAGGGAGCGAAGAGGCGAGTCGCCTTCTTTTGACCAGGCCCGATGCCGAGCTGTTTCACGAGTTTTTTGTGAGCGTATCGACGGCGGTACCCAGTTGGAACGATCTGGATCGCGAAAACTCCATCTGGCGGGTGACCCTCGAAGGCGACGGTGTACAGGCGGTGCAAGGGGAGGTCCAAAAGGTCAAGACCACGGCCAATCTACGAGTGATTTATCCCCACATCACCGATTTTGCCCGAACCTATAGCGTTCGTTTCCCGTTGACCACGGAGGCCGGCGAAGCGGTTATCAGCGGGGCCTCAAAGAAGTTCACGATGAGGGTGACTTCGGCCCTTGGGCAGGCAGAGCTCGTGTGGAAACTTGAACCGGCGCGTCAACAGAGCTCGGTGGCTACGCAATCAAGTCCCGCCGGCGAATGAGCGTGTCGCACGGAGGCTCGTTGTCGGCGAGATCGGGGTGGTTCAGTGTATAGTGTAGCCCCCGCGACTCTTTTCTTCGAAGCGCGCAGGTGACAATCAGTTCGGCGACGGTGCAGATGTTTCTGAGCTCAATGAGGTCCTTTGTGAGGGTCGCGTTCCAATAGAACTCGCGTATCTCCTCTTTGATGGTTTCGATGCGTCGCTGAGCGCGCAACAGCCGTCTGTCGGTCCGAACGATGCCTACGTAGTTCCACATGAAGCGTCGGATCTCGTCCCAGCACTGGGTGATCACAACCAGTTCGTCAGAGGGAACCGCATCCCCTGGGTTCCAATCGGGTACATCATCGAAGCGTGGCTTTTCGCTCCTCAGGTAGGGCTCGCTGGCAAGGGCTGCGCGGTAGCCGAATACTGCGGCTTCGAGCAAGCTGTTGGAGGCCAGACGATTGGCCCCATGCATTCCGGTACATGCGGCTTCGCCCGCTGCGAAAAGACCGCGAATGTTGGTCTCGCCGTGGGCGTCGGTTCGGATGCCACCGCACACGTAGTGCGCGGCGGGGACAACCGGAATGGGTTCTTGGGTGAAATCAACGCCAAACTCGAGGCAGCGCTTGTGGATGTTCGGGAATCGGCTGGTCAGAAAACTTCCGTCGAGGTGGGTGACGTCGAGCAGAACGTGGTCGTCGCCGGTTCGCTTCAGCTCCCTATCGATGGCCCGAGCGACGATGTCTCGGGGTGCAAGCTCGAGCATGGTGTCGTAGTCGCCCATGAAGCGGGTCCCGTCGAGGCGTCTCAGAATACCGCCTTCTCCTCGAAGGGCCTCCGAGATGAGAAAAGACTTGGCTTTGGGATGATACAGGCACGTGGGATGAAATTGGATGAACTCCATGTTGGCGATGTCCGCGCCGGCTCTCCAGGCCATCGCGACACCGTCTCCGGTGGCGACGTCCGGGTTCGACGTATAGAGGTACACTTTGGAGGCACCGCCGGTGGCGATGAGGGTCACTGGCGCCAGAAGGGTGTGAACCTCACCCGATTGTTCGTGAAGGACATAGGCGCCTAAACACCGATTGGTTTCCTGAGGCGCGCGGTGGTAGGCGCCGGTCCGAAGGCCCTCAACTTTGCGCGTGGTCAGTAGATCAATGGCGCAGTCGTGTTCGAGCACACGCACGTTCGGCAGCGCCCGAACCGATTCGACCAGCGCACGCATGATTTCTTGCCCCGTCATGTCTCCTGCATGGAGAACGCGGCGAAAGCCGTGCCCGCCCTCCCGGGCCAGGTCATAGCCGCTGAGGTTGGGCTCCGGTGAAGCCTCCCCTGCACCGCCAGGGGGCGTTTTCCGGTCGAACGCAACGCCCGCGTCGGTTAGACGCGCGATCACTTGGGGGGCTGCCCGTACGGTTTCGGACACGATATCCGGGCGGCATAGACCCGCTCCGGCACGAAGGGTATCTTCAATGTGATCCTCGAAGGAGTCGTCCATTCCGATGACCGCCGCGATCCCCCCTTGGGCGTAGGTGGTATTGGCGTCGGCGGTGCGGCCTTTGGTGACGACCAGAACGTCGTAGCCGCGGTGCCCCAGCTCGAGCGCGTAGCTGAGGGCAGCGAGCCCGCTGCCGATCACCAGGGCATCCGAGGTATGTCGCACCAACCCTACGCTAGATCTGGGTGGTTGCTTCGGGCCAGCGGTTTCTGGCCTCATTTTTTGGGTTATTCCCCTGGCGAACGCGAGGTTGCCCGGAGCCCGTGAGCTGCTAGGATGGGATCGTGAGAAGGCGCATGCCAGCCCGAGGGTGCTTGACGTGGGCGCTGTTGCTCGCGTCGGTCGGGTTCGGGAGGGTCGTTTGGGCTGAGCTTTACAGCTGGGTCGATGACGATGGCGTGATTCACCTCACGAATATCAAGCGTGGAGGCCCTTACCGCCCCTACCGAGGCCCTCATTGGGAGGGATTTGGTGGGGAAAAACCCGTAGTAATGAATCTGCCTCGACGCGAGCGCGTGCTGTTTCCGGTCGATGTGAACCGTTTCGACCCCATCTTCGAGGAGGCCGCCGAGCACTACCGTCTGCCCTTTGCCTTTCTCAAGGCGGTCGCCAAGGTGGAGTCCAACTTCAATCCCAAAGCGGTGTCTCCGAAATCGGCCAAAGGACTGATGCAGATGATAGACGCAACTGCGAAAGCCATGCAGGTCAAAGATCCCTTCGACCCGCGTCAAAGCATTTTCGGGGGCGCGCGGTATCTTCGCCTGTTGGCCAACAAGTTCGAAGGGAACATGGCCCTGACGGCGGCGGCCTACAACGCGGGGCCTCATCGGGTTGAGAAGCTAGGACGAATTCCCAAAATTCGTGAGACCGAGCGTTATGTGAAACGCGTTCTCCAAATGTATCGCTACTATCAAAAAAGGAGCTGACTGGTGGAGCACGGACCCTCAAGCTTTTCGAGCACGATGGAACTTGCAGACAACGGCGACGCCAAAGAAGAGTCTACGCGAGACGACGACTTCCTCTTTTATTTGCACAAGGGGTCCGATCTTCTCCAGGCGGGCCAGAACGAGGAGGCGCGCGTCTCACTCGAAAGAGCCTTTGGGCTTTCACCAAAGAGCTTGCGGGCCCAAAATCTTCTGGGGCTGGTGTATTTCAAGTTGGGGCTGTTCGAAGCGGCCAAAGGGATCTACGACCAACTCATTGAAGCGTGTCCCGACGATTCTTCCCTTCGTGTCAACCTAGGGCTGGTGCTGTTGCGCCAAGGACGGCTACCGGACGCCAAGACGATGCTCGAAAGCGCAATAGAGCTCTCGGATGACCATGGCCGTGCGCACTGTTACTTGGGCCTCGTACTGTTTCGTCAAGGCGAACTTGCAAAGGCTCGGGGGCATTTCCTAAAGGGGGGTGCCCATGATTTTGTCAAGAAAATCGACTTGCGCTTGTCAGAGTCACCTGAGCCAGGGGCCGGGAATCGGGAAGACATTCTGAAGGAGGTGGGGGAGGGCGGTTTACTGGGGATCGAGGGGCAAGACCAGCCGTTTTGCGACATCGAGTCGGAACGAGAGGCTGCGCCGAAGCAAGACTACCATGAGGCTGCATGGGAAACCTCAGTGGCCCATGCCGGCCCTTCTTTGGATCCCGCTACGCCGGCCTCGTCTCTTGCGCCGGAGTGGGAATTGAGCCGCTCGCCTCAGGCCGATATGCCCGGGTCTACTCCGGGGGGGGAGCCCACGGAGGTCCAAGTCGAGGGCGGGGCCCTGTCTATGGGGCCTCCAGGCGAAGAAGGACTGACCGAAAAGCCGTCCTCGTCGTTCACCGAAGAGGAGGATGAAGACGAATTTGAGGACGACGAACCGATGGAGGAGGCCCCGCTCGGTTTTCGGGCTGGGCCAAGAAAGAGGGCGGCGCTTCGGCTGGAAACGACCGCGCACCTTCGACTTCGTGCGGTGGTGTCGGCGCAGGGGAAGCTTGATGTTCAACCTTCCACGATACCGTCGTTGGCGCGCGTTCGTGGCCCCGCGCGTTTGGTGCTTGAGGTTCCACGGTTTGCGGTGGCGTTGCGGGATGTGCGTGACCTCCACGTCCTGCAAAATGCACTGATGGGCTTTGACGACGGGTTTTCTCCACAGCTGGTTGAGTGGGAGGGCATCAGGGCCATTCTTCTCGGAGGGAGCGGGAGTCTTCTCGTCGACGCGAAGGGGCCGCCGACCCTCGTCCCCCTCGACGGGGAGGTTCCGATGGTCGTGGCCGAAAATGCGCTGGTCGCATGGTCGTCGGGGAGCTCACCCGTGCCGCTGGACGCAGGAGAGAACGTTCGGTTGATTCAGTTGACGGGGCAAGGATATGTCCTCGTTTCTCTTCCATCGGAAGAGGAAGATGGTGATCAGGAAGGCTCTCGAGGAGACTGAGATGGCAAGAAGGAGCATCGGGCGACAGGCGGTATTTGTGCCGAACCTGATCACCTATGGTCGCATACTCTCCATTCCCGCGGTGCTCGTGGTGATGCAGTTCGACTCACCCCGCAACGCATTCATCGCCGCCATGATTTTTGCGATGGCCTCCGTGACCGATTTTCTCGATGGCTATCTGGCTCGCCGCTACGACATGATTTCGGTGATCGGGAAGTTTTTGGACCCGCTGGCCGACAAGCTCTTGGTGATGGGCGCTCTTTTGATGCTTCTTCATCTTGGTCGAGCGTCGGTATGGGTGGTGTTGATCATCCTTGCGCGGGAAATCATCATCAACTCTTTGAGGACCATTGCGGCCGGCGAGGGGCTGGTCATCGCGGCCCGAGATCTCGGCAAGCAAAAGACCGCGTTCCAGATGGTGGGCATCTGGGCCCTGCTCGTGCACTACCCGTACCCGATCGCGCTGTTTGGCCCAGGGCAGATCGATTTTCACCGGTTGGGCACCTACTTTCTTTACATTTCTATTCTCTTCTCATTGGTGTCCGCGGTGGAGTACTTTGTGGCCTTCTTCAGAGGCGTTTCTGCTCAAAAGCCCGCCCTCCGCGAACCGCACCATGACACCCGCGATCTCGGCAGCCCCAAGCAGCGCGCGCGACACCCAAGCGTGAGCCCCTCTATCGGGGTCAAGGCCTCGTAGCCCTCTCACGCACCCTTGGGTTTTGCCGCGGGTTTTTCGGTTTGAGCGTTGTTGACTCGCCTGGCCTCACGGTGTTAGCAATCCCGCTGCTTAGGTAAGCGGGAGTAACTCAGTGGTAGAGTGCGACCTTGCCAAGGTCGAAGTCGCGAGTTCAAATCTCGTCTCCCGCTCTTTTCTTCACATCGCTTCGAGCGGCTTGTAGGGCTCGAGGCAGGTCAAGGCACCTTTCAAGAAAGGTCGTAAGAAAGGCGCCCGTGTGGGTCTGTCCGCCAACACGGTCTAAGAAAAGCCGCCCACTTTTTGCCCGGTGACGGTGTCGTTGCTGCGCTCACCTCGCTCTTGTTGCCCGGCAATGCTAACAATGAAGCGTGGACCGAGGGGGCAAGGCACGTGGCCAGGCGAAGTCGAAGGACGACGAGCGCGATCGGCCGATTGTGATTCGCCGCTCTGAAATTCTGGAGATGTTTGACCGTGTGTTGTCGCGGGAGGAAGAACTCGGCGAGGCCTACCTTTTTGCTTTTGACGTCGTCGACGCCAGCCGCCACGGGCTCGCTGAGGTCGAGCAGGCCTATCTTTTGCCTCCGCTGCAAGATTTGGTTCGGATGCCCTCCGTGACCTACGAACTTCTCGCCGAAATTCGGGATCGCCTCCGTCCGCCACACGAAGTAGGCACGGCTTAGAGGGCGCCGAACCTCCAAGGCCAAGCGCGCCTCCACCGGAAACCCTGGACCTTGGAGTGCGGGTGCGCTAGTGCCGGCAACCATGCATCCACCGCCGGGGCCAAGGCCCGAGGGGGCCGCACCAAGACCTCGGTTGGGCCCGAAGCGACCCACGAAGCCGCAATCATCCTCGAAGACGCTTTGGGCCCTTGGTGCGCTGGCAGTCGGTATGGGGCTCGGGGGGACCTGCGCAACCTGCGTCACCACGACCTCTCGTGGCACCGAAGGGTTGTTTGTAGGAAGCGGTGATCGGGTTGGGGTGGTCGAGCTTCTCGGACCCATTATGGACGCGAAAGAGACGGTTCGCGATATCCGCGCGTTTTCGTCTCGGGACGATTTGTTGGGGATTGTGGTGCGCATCGATTCCCCGGGTGGGGCCGTCGCGCCCTCTCAGGAAATCTTTTCTGCGATGCGCGAGGCTTCTAAGGCAAAGCCAGTGGTCGCGTCGATGGGCAGTGTGGCTGCGTCTGGAGGGTTCTGGGCGTCGCTCGGGGCGGATTGGGTCTATGCATCGCCGGGGTCGGTGACCGGTTCCATCGGGGTGATCACGCAGAGCCCCGACTTGCGCGGTATTGCCGAGCTCTTGCGGGTGCGTGTCCGCACCTATAAGTCGGGGCCCCTCAAAGACGTGGGGAACCCGTTCAGGGAGGCGACCTCGGCCGACGAGGCTCTCCTCATGGGCCTGATCCAGGACATTTATGAACAGTTTGTGGCGGTGACCGCCGCCCGCCGAAAGCTGCCCCTTGATGCCGTTCGCCGGGTGGCGGACGGGCGTATCATGACGGGGCGGGCCGCCCACGAGGTGGGCCTCGTCGATGAGCTCGGGGGGCTCTATGACGCGGCGCGCAAGGCCGTGTCGCTCGCGAAGGCCAAAGACGAAGGGGCCGCGACGGCGACTTCCACAACCAGCGCTTCGCCCGGGGAAGAGCCCATGTTGGTGTACCCTAAGAAGTCCGGCCCTGGGCTTTTGGACCTCCTGCTCGAAAGCACCTCCGCCGCGATCTCTGACGGGGTATCCTCGGCGGTTGACCGCACGGTGACCCGGCTTCGGGAACCCGAGGTGGTGCTGCGGTGATTTTAAGTTAAAATCAGCCCATGAATGAGGCGGTCCATCGACCGAGGGCGGGCCATTTTCGTCGGTCTCCGCCGGGGAATCGATTAAGTTTTGAGTTCTTGCTCGAACTTCTCCGGGAGGCGTCCGCCATTTCGGACAGCCAACTTCGGGATCTGTACGGCAAGCAAGAGACGCTCAGAACCAAATTCCTGCGGGAGAAATTTGGGCCTCAGGGGGCCCGGCGAAAGGATTATTCGGTGGCCCCCACCGAAATGGTCGATGCGGCCCGCATCCCTCATCCTGACGCGCCCGGACGGACCGTAGACGAAGACATCCTCGCCCAGCTTCTGAGCCAGGCCTCCGGGGTTCCTTACAAAAAGATCGACCCCCTCGAGCTCGACATGGGGCTCATCACCCGAGCACTTCCCAAAGGATTTGCCCGCAAACACCTGATGCTCCCGATTTCCGACAAGGGTGGTCAGCTGACGGTGGCCATCGCAGATCCTTACGACACCCACGCACTGGAAGAGTTTGCACTGGCCACAGGCCAGCGCGTTGCGACCATCGTGACCGCGAAGCGGGACATCGTGAACATCATCACGCAGGTCTACGGTTTTCGCCAAGCGGTCAGCGGTGCGGCGCTGGATGCTCGGGGTGGGGTCAATCTCCAGAATCTCGAACAACTGGTTCGGGTACGAAGTTCCGAGGAAATCGACCCCGGAGATCAAAAGATCGTGGCGGCGGTCGAATACTTGCTGAATGCGGCCTTCGACAATCGGGCGAGCGACATTCACATCGAACCCAAACGCGACGTATCCAAGCTGCGTCTTCGCATCGATGGAATACTCCACGATATCGGTGAGATTCCTTCCGTGGTTCATCCGGCGATGACCGCGCGGGTCAAGATCCTGGCCCGGATGGACATCGCGGAAAAACGAAGGCCTCAAGACGGTCGAATCAAGACCCAAAAAGGAGAGCGCGAAATTGAGCTGCGCGTTTCGTCTTTACCCGTGGCTTTTGGCGAAAAGATTGTGATCCGAATTTTCGATCCCCAGGTGCTGCTGGCCGACGTGACTGAGCTCGGGTTTGCTTCGCACGAGCGAGAAATGTTTGAACGATGGGTTTCAAGTCCGCACGGACTGATTTTGGTCACCGGCCCCACCGGGAGTGGAAAAACAACAACTTTGTATTCTACCCTCCGGCATCTCGCCAAACCCGGAGTGAATATCCTGACCGTAGAAGACCCCATTGAGATGGTTTTTGAGCAGGTCAATCAAGTGGCGGTGCAAACCAAGATTGATGTGACTTTTGCCTCTGCGCTGAAGACCATTCTTCGTCAAGATCCGGATGTCATCATGGTGGGTGAGATTCGAGATGAAGAAACCGCCAAGATGACCGTACAAGCAGCGCTGACTGGCCACCTCGTGCTGTCTACTCTACACACCAACGACTGCGCATCGTCGGTGACCAGAATGCTTGATCTTGGGGTGGAACCGTTTTTGCTCGCGTCCGTCATGACCGGAGTTATCGCCCAAAGATTGGTCCGAAAAGTTTGCAAAGATTGTGGAAAAGAACACTTTTTGACCGAGGAGCAGATAGCCGCCCTGGGGATTCAGCTCGAGCCGGGCGAAACGCGCAAGTTGCCTGTGAAGCTCGGTGAAGGCTGTGTGCGCTGTCGCAATACAGGCCTTTTTGGGCGTACCGGCATTTTTGAGTTGATGGATGTTTCGCCCAAGATACGCAAGATGGTTGCAGAGGGGAAAGACAGCAAAGAGATCGCGAAGGCCGCTGAGCTTGATGGCATGACGTCACTCAGGCAGGGGGCCATTCGCAAGTTGGCACGAGGCCACACGACCTACGAAGAAGTATTTCGAGTGACCGCGGACGCGATGATCTAAACCTACGGGTCGGTTGCGTTGCCCCCCAAGGGCGCCGAGGTAGGATCCCATGGATCACTTCCCTATCGAGCGGGTGTCAAAGACAGACGCTTCCCCACTTCTTCGAATGCGTCCATGGCTCGCTCCAGATCTGGGGCGCGGTGTGCGGCAGAAAGCTGAACTCGGATTCTTGCCTGGTTTTTGGGCACCACAGGGTACGAAAATCCGATCACATAAATCCCCAGTGTACCGAGGGCGTCTGCCATGTCGTGTGCGGTACGGGCGTCGCCAATCATGACTGGCACAATGGGATGACTTCCGGGCGGAATGCGAAATCCGCGCTGGATCATCCCTGTTCGAAACGACTGTGCGTGGGCATGTAAGGTTGTACGGGCCTTGGTGCTTGCTTGGACACGCCCAAGAATAGACAAAGCCGCGCCGCAGACGACGGGGGGCACGGCATTGGAAAACAGGTACGGCCTGGAACGTTGCCGGAGCAAGGCGATGACTTCTTTTTTCCCACTGGTGAATCCACCCGACGCGCCGCCAAGGGCCTTGCCCAAAGTGGAAGTGATGATGTCGATCTGGCCCTCTACCGAAAAATGTTCGGGTGTGCCCCGGCCGTTGACCCCAACGAAGCCCGTTGCATGGCTGTCGTCGACCATCACCATGGCCGAATAGCGGCGCGCGAGTGCGCAAATCTCTGGCAGCTTGGCGTAACAGCCATCCATCGAAAAGACACCGTCGGTGGCGATGAGCCGCAAGCGGCTGTTTCGGCAGTCTTGAAGTGCCTTTTCGAGCGCGGCCATGTCTCCATTGCTGTAACGCAGCCGCTTGGCTTTACAAAGACGGATGCCGTCGATGATCGATGCGTGGTTGAGGGCGTCTGAGATGACGGCGTCTTGGTCGCTGAGGATCGTTTCGAAAAGGCCGCCGTTGGCATCGAAGCAACTCGAATAGAGAATGGTATCCTCGGTGCCCAAGAACCGGCTGATGGTTTGCTCGAGGGCCTTGTGAATCGTTTGGGTGCCCGCGATGAATCGCACCGATGCCAGGCCGTATCCGTAGCGGTCGAGGGCGGCTTTGGCTTCTTTGACGACATCGGGATCATTGGCAAGCCCAAGGTAGTCGTTGGTACAAAAATTCAAGAGATGCTCCCCTGAGGAAATCGAGATGGTTCGACCTTGCGGTGAACAAAGGGTTCGCTCGTTCTTGAATAGCCCCTGCTGCTGGATGTTCTGAAGTTCGTCGCGAAACACGGACCTTGCCTGTTCAAACATCGTCTACTCCTCAAACTTTAGCAGCACCTTCGGGTGCGTAGAAATGGCCTCTTCAAAACGGTCCGGCTCGAAATCGTGGAATGAAAACACGGTGTTTTGGCCTTTTTCTAAGAGCGTATCCCAAATGGCGTCGTGGATATTGGGGCTTCGACCCTCCAGGAGGTTCTGGGTGATGTGCCATGTCTCCCAAATACGGCGACCGATGACGGAATGAAGGGAAATACCGTCGACAATAAGGCGGTCGAAATGTTCGATAATACAGGCTCCGGCTTTGAGGCCAAAAAGAATCACGTTGCCACCTCGGCGCACTGCTTCTATGGCGTTGTTGACTGCTGAGTTGACACCGGACATCTCGAGTGCGACGTCGACGCCGACGCCGTCGGTGACGTCCTTGATCTTTCGGTCGAGCTCAGGGTCGTGAATAAAACCATGCGGGTCTGCTTGGGGGGCCAAGACCAGATCTGCGCCCAGCTTTTTTGCCAGGCTTTGGTTTTTGCTCCCAGGTTCGACGGCAATGATTTTGCGTGCGCCTAGAGCGCGCGCAATGACTATCGATAGGAGCCCGATCGTGCCACACCCGATGATGGCAACCGACTGTCCACGTAGGTTGACTTTGGTGCACGCATGCACCGCGTTGCCAAACGGCTCTTGGGTGGCTGCAACTTCGAGCCGAATTTTCGAGACATTTGTTCGCCACAGGGCTTTGGCCGGTAGCTTGACCAAGGGCGCGAAACAGCCGTCCTGGCTGATGCCCAGAATCTTGTCGTCGGCGCAAACATGGGTGTCCTTGAGCCTGCACTGATAACACACGCCACAGATGATATGGCTCTCTGCGCTGACAATGTCGTTGGGCCTCAGTCCGAAAGCCCGCTCGGCCTCTGGTCCAAGAGCCTCAACGCGGCCGACAAGCTCATGGCCGATGATCCGCAGGTCTTGGTTTTCGGCGTCGAGCGAATCGACGATCATGTCTTTGAAGGCTCTTCTGAACCAAATATTTCTGTCGGAGCCGCAAAAGCCTGCAAATAGGGGCCTGACCAGCGCTTGATGGGCATCACGAACATCTTTTTGGGGGTTGAGCGTGGGCTCTGGCACCTCTTGAAGCCACAGGCCCTTGGATGTCTCCCAGGCTTTTCGGCGATCGTACACCAAGGCTTTCATCGTTTTGGACATGTTCCACAGCATGCGAGCCCAAGTTGGGAGCGTCAAGGGCTCGCGGCTTTAAGCACAAGCTAGTTCGAGGAGTAGAGGACTCTCGATACGCGGTTGACGTAGTCGACGATCAACTGCAGATCGTTGGGCTCGATGCGGCTGAATTTCACACCCACGCCCGCCATGCCTCCACCGCCTCCGACGCGGCGGACCCAGACCACTTTGCCGACCGCGCGGACCGTTCGTTTGGTGTCAGGCAGTTGGAAGCACATATCGATGACTGTCCCAATATCCATCGTTTCTTCGGTCGCTAAGAAAATGCCGCCATGGGAGATATCGAGGGTCTTGGAGTTGTAGACTCTGCCCGCATTTCGGATGGACATGGAGATGTTACAGGGCACGCGGCGGGTTGAACGGTGGGTGGGACCCACCGGAGCTGGGGACGCCGAGCGGGGTGGCGCCGGGGTGTGCTCCATCAATGCCTGTCGTGGAAGCGATCCTGATCCCAAGTCGGGCCGCTTGAGACCGATCGGGTCTGTCTCTGTCACCGCAGGAGGTCTTCGGACCGGCGAGGCGGGCTCTACGGGTTCTGGGGCCTTCGGCGTGGGCTTCGGTGGAGGAGGGGGAAGAGAACTTGTTCCTCGCCCGATGAGCGCGGCCACGCGTTCAACCAGCGTGGCGTCATCAAAAGGCGCCTGAATGAAGTCGTCGGCGCGATGGGCGTTGTCTGAAACCTCTTCACCTGGAAGCGAAGATACGTGTCCATAAAGCACCACGGGTGTGGGTGGTCGATTGCGGTTCTTTTTGAGCTCGATGCAGATGTCGATGCCTCGTCGATCCTCGAGATCCAAAGAGATGAGGACGATTTCTGGCCACAAGTCCGCGGGGGCAAGCGCCTCCGCCCCTTTGCCGACCGTGTCTACGCGGTACCCAGCGGCGGTCAGTACTTGCGCGTAGCCCTGTCGTTTCGCCACGTCGCTGTCCACTAAGAGAACACGCTTTTTTTGGTCCGTGGTCTGCAAAGAGTCGCGCAGGCTGTTGGCCGTGACCGGTTTTTCGATGAACCCAGCGACACCAAAATCTTCAGATGCGACTCGGCGAAAGTGCGGATCGCGGCCTCGTTCTGTCATCACAAAAATCACGAGGTTGAGGCCTTCGGGCGCCAGTCGGAACTTGCCGATGAGTTCAAGGAGGTCCTGGTCAGGAAGCCCTTGATCGATTAAAGCAACGTCGAACGGGGCCCCGCTCTGGGTCAAGAGCAGATGGGCTTCGAGGCCCGAATGCGCCCGGGCAATGTCCCAGTGCGCGTTTCGTATTTGGGCGTGTTCGTCGAGTGGGCCGCCCAACAAGGACTCGGTGACGAAGCGTGTCAACGCCCGGTCCCCGGCTACAATCATGATGCGCCTCAACGCACGCTCTCCCGAAGTGGCATTTCTTCCGCGAGCCACGCCGCATAGGGCGGGTGGGCTTTGTTTATGGGCACGGCGATGATTTCAGGGACATCGTAGGGGTGCTTGGCGGCTACGTGCAAGCGGAGCTGTTCAAAGTGTTGTTGCCGTGTCTTGATCATGAGCAGCGCCTCCGTTTCTTCCTCGATCTTGCCGCCCCAATGATAGATTGATTGGGCATTCGGGAGAATTTGAACACACGCGCACAGACGTTTTTGGACCAATGAGCGGGCGAGCTCACGTGCCTGATTCGGAGGCACGGTGACGTACACGACAAGGAAGTCGGTGCGGTGTTCGCTCACCCATGTACCAAAACATAAAGAAACGCGGCCGCCTAGTACGGCCGGGGAAAAATTCTGGGCGGAATGCGTGTCTTCGATTTTGTCGGCGACGAGGCGTGTTCACGCTACAATCCCGGACTCTACACCGACGGCTTTGAGAGCGCACATTGGGTCTAGGGTAGGTCGGAGGGGACCCACGGACGACCCGAACACACCACGCGTCCGAGCGCCCCGAACGCGCCACCGCGTTCTTCCTTTCCTATCGTGGGCTTTTGTAGTGATCCGCGATGATGTTGTGGCGCTTCATGAGTTGCCACAGGTTTTTTCGATCGAGGCCCGCGCGCTTTGCGGCTCGCGTCAGATGGCCGGACTCCTCACGAAGAACGCGGACCAGGTAGTTTCGCTCAAACTGTCGGAGGACGGTCGCCTTTTCTTGTCGAAAGGTTCCGATGGGGCCAGACTCCGAATCGCGGCGGCGTGGTCTTTGCGGGTTCAGCTGGAGAAGCTCGGGCCGAACAACGCCATCGGTTGACATCACCACCAGTTGCTCGATTTTGTGCTCCAGCTCGCGGACGTTTCCCGGCCATGCGTAACGTTCAAGACGGTTGAAACACGCGAGGGAAAGACTCACGTTTTTGTTCATCTGTGCGTTAAAACGTTCAAGGAAGTGGTTTGTGAGGAGGGCGATATCCCCCGCACGTTCCTTGAGGGGTGGAAGAAGCACCGGCACAATGTTCAGACGGTAATAAAGGTCCTCTCGGAACAGTCCGTCTTCGACGGCCTTGGTCAGGTTTCGGTTGGTCGCAGCGATCACGCGGATGTCCGCGATCTTACTCTCGGGGGCGCCAAGGGGTTTGTATTCTTTGGATTCGAGGAACCGAAGGAGTTTGACCTGTACGCCAAGGGGGATCTCGCCGATTTCATCAAGGAATAGGGTTCCGGTGTGGGCTGCGTCCACCAGCCCCGGCGTATCGGCGTGGGCGTCGGTGAAGGCGCCACGGCGGTGGCCAAAGAGTTCTGACTCCAAGAGGGCCTCGGGCAAAGCGGCACAATTCACGGTGACAAACGGCCGATCGGCTCGCTTGGAGAGGTCGTGAATGGCCCGCGCGACGACCTCTTTGCCGGTGCCGGATTCTCCATAGATCACCACGGAGGCATCGGTTTGGGCCAAAGTGGGGAGTTGCGCCTTGAGTTCGGTCATCGCTGGGCTTTGTCCGATGAGGACCGAAACTCTGACTCCCGTTTCCACTTCCCGGAGCCGTTCGATCTCCTTGGTCAAGGAAACGCGTTGAATCACGCGGTCCAAGCGATGGCTGAAGACCTCTTTGGTCATCGGCTTGGTGAGGTAGTCGTCTGCACCCCGGTGCAGGTAGTCGACCTCTCCCTCGAGCGAGCCGTGAGGCGTCATTATTATGACAGGAAGTTTGCCATATCGAAGTTTGACGGCGCTCAACAGATCATCGCCGCTTTCAGTCCGCATGCGAATATCACTGATCAGGATGTCGATGGGCTCATGTTCAATTCGAGCGAGCGCTTCCTGACCGTCTACGACAAAATCAAGCGCGATTTCAGGACGGTCCCGGCAAAAAATCTTGAGCAAGTATTGGCTCCGGTGATCTTCATCGGCCACCAAAACGCGAATGGGACTTGGACGCGTCACTTCTCCATTCCTTCGGCGGGGCTGGGCGTGGTTTTTAGACCGCAGCCATAGGCCCGCAGAATCTCGGCGTTCCATAGCCGATTCTTCTCCGTGAGGCAAAAAAACCTCGAAAAATGAGGTATGGTGACCGCGGCAGATCGCATTTTCCACAAAATCGCCAGCGTTTATATTGTGGCTAGCAACTTGCAAGAGTCTTGACCTATGTGCTGCCTGGCCTATCTGCGCATATGGTGTTCCCCCCAACGCCCGCGCGGGATGGCCTATGGTGGCTACTGAGTCAGGCTGGACAAGCATTGGCCGCACAACGGACCCCCCCAAGCCCGCTGCTTCGACTGGTGCTTGTCCGCCCTGACGTTTTTCTCCAGAAGCCTTTTTGGATGAGACCCGTTGCCTGTGCGCGGCGGTGACGTGGGGTCTACAGCTCAATCTCTCCGATGGTCATGAGGATCGCCGCGCCGGAGCCTGCCAAAAACGGCGATCCGATAAACGTATTGGTCTTCGCAGTGCCCCGATCCAGGACCACAATGACCACCGCGTAGACCCCATCTCGATCGAAGTGACTCCCGGCGATGGTGGTTTCCGTTTGCGGGGGGCCGACGATGAAATCCAAGTACTCTTGGGCCGTTTCGGGTTGGTTGTCGAAGACGACCTCGGGGTTCGTCAGGTTGTTGGCGTCGGATCGAAACACGGTCACATACGCGAACCGTCCGTTCGCCGCCGTCCACCGAACGCGGAGGTCGGTATTCACATGGTGGATTTTGACCGAGGGGATATCCGACCTTGGTGCGAGGATGGGTGTGGTGACCAGGTTGGCTTCGGTGACTTCGTCGGGCGCGACCACCGAGCCCCCGAAATTGGTGTCGTCCGTGGGCGTTCTTCTGGCGACGAACGCATAGGATGTCCCGCCCTGGTAAACGAGATTGGGCTCCACGAGCGAGGTTGTTTCGTAGAGCCCTGCCTCTGAATCATGGGGTTTGAGGGTGACGATGTTGCCCGCAAAAACCAGTTGGAGGTGTCCGCCCGCAAGGGGTTCGGGCGCTTCGGTGGATGTTCCACTTTCGCGTTCTCCCAGCCACACGGTCGTGAGAACTTCAGGAGACACCGCAAACTTTCCGGCCAGACCAACGCCTGGGGTTTTGACCACCAAGCCCGCGACCACCGTCGTGGCGGTCGCGGACTTGAGCAAATCGCATCCGAAGCCCGCGAAACACGCGGCGACCAGCACCAGGGCGCGTGGCGCCGAAATGGCTCTCGGTCTGGGCGGTCTTCCTTGGGGACGTGGGTACCGAGTTCTCATGCGTGAAGATGGTACCCGACTTCGTGAAAGTTCGCCCGGGGGCCCCCAGAACCGATCAAATGGCTTTGACTGGAGGTGTGCTTTTGTCTCTGATGGGGCGATGCGGTCCGTGCCTTTCGCGAAATACCACGGTCTCGGAAATGATTTCATCCTGATCGACGAGCATGAAGCCGGGGGTCGGGTGACCGCCTCCGGTGCGCGCCGCTTGTGTGCGCGCCACCGAGGCATCGGGGCCGATGGGGTTCTCAGCCTACTCTTGCCTACCCAAGGCGAAGCGGTGCGGCGCATGCATATCTACAACGCGGACGGTTCGGTCGCGGAAATGTGCGGCAACGGCTTGCGCTGCGCGGTGCGACTTCTCGCCGAGGGCGGCGATCTCGATTCGGTGCTCCTCGAGACTGACGGGGGTCTCCGAGAGGGCTGGTTCGAGGCGGATAGCCGAGTCCGTGCGAGTTTGGGCCGGGCCTTGGTGCTCCATCCTGGCCTATCGGTGTCTTTGGACGGCGAGTCCAGGCAAGGCATCGGCCTTTCACTCGGCAATCCGCATCTTGTGTTGAAGCCGTTTGATGTCGGCACCGATCTCAGGGCCCTTGCTGAGCGCCATGGCCCGGTGTTGGAGCGTGATCCGCGATTTCCTGAAGGCGCCAACGTGGGTTTTTTCAGCGCGGCCGCGCCCGGTCAGCTCAAGCTCGTGGTGTTCGAACGAGGCGTGGGAATCACCGAGGCGTGCGGGACTGGCGCCGGGGCCGCAACGGTGGCAGCGATTCGTTTTGGGCTGCCCAACCCCAGAGCTTCTTGGATCGTCCAGTTGCCGGGAGGAGACCTCGAGATTGCCGCAGAAGAAACGTCGACGGATGCCGTGTACCAAGCGACCATGCGTGGGGAAGCTTGTCCGGTGTTCCGCGGAGAAGTCCTTCTCACTGGGGAAGAATGGATCGGCTCGTGAGCGCCACGGCCAGCGCTGTTGGCAGGAGCAAGAATCGTTTGCTGATGGTTTCGGGATCGTTCCCAAGGGCAAGGTTCGTTTGCTGATGGTTTCGGGACCGTTGCCAAAAGCAAGGGCCGCGCCGTGAGCGGGGTTGACGACGTCGCCGAACCGGATAAACCCTCGTCACGTGGCCAGCGGGCCAGGGCGTTTATGCACCTCGCGTTTTCAGTCTTGTTGTTTTCTGGGGTGATGTTGATCTCGCGGTTCGCGGACTTGGGTATCATTCCTGGTCGGGGCTTTGGTGCCGGAGATTGGAAGCGTGGCAAGGTGATCCTTCACGTTCGCGTCCTCCCCGCAAACGGGGCAGACCCGTTTCCCCTCGGCAAAAACCCAAGACTGGAGCACGGAGATCGTCTGGAATTCTTCTATGGCGAAACGCGCTATCTTTACCTTTGGATCGTTCGGGTGCGCCCGTCGGGTGAACTTGAGTTTGTGCTCCCCGAGACGCTGGAGGGCAATGCCTCTTTCGGTCATCGGGTGAATCCGAGAGGTGAGGTGATCGCCGTTCACTACCCCGTCGATCAAGAGAAAGAGGATTCGGTTTTGATGGGGCTTTTTGTTTCCACGCGGTACCGGTTTTCGGACCTCCAACGGGCGGCGAAGGCGGTGGATTCTCATGACCCTTTGCGGATTGCCCGCAACATGGTTCTTCCCAGCCGTCGTTTTGTGCATGTGATTCGTAAGAAGTAAGGCCGGCTTTTGCGGGCAACGCTATCGCGTATAGTTTGGTGCTTCTTTGGTCACGATCACGTCGTGGACGTGCGATTCTCGAAGACCCGCGCCTGATATGCGCACAAATCGCGCCTTTTTTTGCAGGTCGCGCAGGTTCTCGGCCCCGACGTAACCCATGCCGGCACGAAGTCCACCGACCAGCTGCCACACCGTACCCTCGAGGGGGCCCTTGAAAGGAACACGGCCTTCAATGCCTTCGGGGACGAGCTTTTTGGATTCCACCTGGCTCTGTGCGTAACGCTCCGCGGAGCCTTGCTGCATGGCGGCGAGTGAGCCCATGCCCCGGTAGGCTTTGAAAGCACGGCCCTCATACAGCACCACTTCGCCGGGGGATTCGGTCACGCCCGCCAAAAGAGAGCCCACCATGATCGCGCTGGCGCCAGCGCCGAGCGCCTTGACCACGTCTCCCGAGTATTTGATGCCACCATCGCCGATAACCGGCACATCGTGAGGGAGAGTGGCTCGGGCGCACGCCTGAATGGCCGAAAACTGGGGAACGCCTACCCCGGCGACGATGCGGGTGGTGCAGATGGAGCCCGGTCCGATGCCCGTTTTCACACCATCGACGCCAGCTTCGACGAGTGCTTTGGCGCCGTCGAAAGTGGCGACATTGCCCGCGATGAGCTGCACGCCGGGGTGTTGCTTTTTTGTGTCTCGAACCGCTTCCAAAACCGCGCGACTGTGGCCGTGTGCCGTATCGATGACCAGGACGTCGACCTCGCTCTCCACCAGGGCCTGGGTTCGTTCGTGGCGATCGGGCCCCACGCCGACGGCAGCACCGACCAGGAGGCGGCCGCGCTCGTCACTGGATGCGTTGGGGTTGCGGACACTTTTTTCGAGATCCTTGAGCGTGAAGAGTCCGACCAACTCTCCCCGGAGGTTGACGATCGGAAGGGTTTCTTTGCGGTGGCGATGCATGACCCGTCGGGCCTCGTCGGGCCCGGTCCCCTCGGGTACGGTGATCGGTTCGCGGGTCATGGTTTCTCGGATCGGGCACGCCGGGTCCTCTGCGGACCGAATATCACGCCCCGTCAGGATTCCGGTCAGGCGCCCGCCGTCCACGACAGGAAACGAGCTAAACTTGTGCTCACGGGCCAGTTGAGCCGCCTCCTCGACCCGCATGTTGGAGTCTACGGTAATCGGATTTGAGATCATGCCGGCTTCGAAGCGCTTGACCCGCCTGATTTCCGCGGCATGGACGGCCGGAGGCATGTTCTTGTGGATGACGCCGAGCCCGCCCAATTGGGCCAAAGCGATGGCCAACTCCGATTCGGTCACGGTATCCATGGCCGCCGACAGGATCGGAATCTTCAGGGAGATGGATCGCGTGATGCGGGTCTCGATGTTCACGTCTTTTGGAAGTGTGTCCGAGTATCCGGGGGTCAGGAGGACGTCGTCGAATGCGAGTCCGTCTTCAAAATCATCGAGAGGCATGACTTGGACCGGAGGTCTCGTCGGGCTGCGGCCGCTCAGTCAAGTCGTCAGGAGAGATGCGGTCCGGGTTTTTCGGTGTATCAGAGTAAACCCAGGGAATAAAGTGGTCCCGAGGGCTTTTTTCGTCGGTGGAGGCCTTTCGATTCGCAATGGAAGCGAGAATGGGTATATGGTCGCACCAATCACCAAGATTCATCAGCCGCTTCCCGAGTGATAAACCCTTGGAAGCAATGGGCTGGAGAGCCGGAACAGAAAGGCGCGACAGCTTGGTAATAACCTGCAGCACGTGTGCGGATTCATGAAGAGGGTGACGCATTGCGTATTAACCCTGATAAACCCGTCGCCCCCTGGCTCTCGGAGACAACACGCTTATGACCACGCGGATGCTCGTCAACGCAAACGTGGCGAATGAGCTTCGGATCGCGATCGTTGTCGACGGAGAACTTGAAGAGCTCGATATTGAGGCCACCGAACAGAGTACAATCAAAGGCAATATCTACAAAGGCGTTGTGCACAACGTCGAAGCGTCTCTTGCCGCGGCGTTTGTAGACTTCGGTGCCCACAAACAAGGTTTTCTCCCTTTCGACGAAATTGCGCCCTCTCAGTACGCACGAAAATGGACTTCCGACGACCCCCCTCGAATCACCGACGTCATGCGGCGCGGACAAGAAATTGTGATCCAAGTCGCCAAGGATGCGGTCGGTGAAAAAGGGGCAACGCTCACCACGCACTTAAGTATCGCCAGTCGCTACACCGTTCTGATGCCGGACAGCGATGCTGGAGGGGTTTCTCGCAAAATAGACGACGAAAAGATGCGAAAACGGGTGCGGGCGATGGCCGCCAAAGTGGAGCGGCCCGAGAACATGGGCTTCATTGTCCGCACTGCCGGCCTCGGCCAGACCCGCCAAGAAATCCAAAAAGACCTCGATGCGGTGGTTCAAGTGCACGCGAAAATGGCCGCGGCGGCGGGGATCGCGCGGGCTCCCTCGCTCCTGTACTGCGAACCCGATCTCATTGTTCGCACCCTCAGAGACTACTTCACCGAAGACATCGACGAGGTTTGGATTGACAACCGCGAGGAGTACGAAGCTGCACGCGCATATTTCGAAGAGGTGATGCCTAAGTTTGCGGATCGGCTGCATCGCTTTCAGGATCCGATACCCATTTTTGCCTATCATCGTGTCGAAGAGCAAATTGAAGCGACCTTTGAGCGGATAGTTCCACTTCCGAGCGGCGGTTCGATCGTCGTGGACGAAACCGAAGCGCTGGTCGCCGTCGATGTCAACTCGGGGAAGATGACCTCCGAAAAAGGGCACGAAGATACCGTCTTCAAAACCAACTGTGAAGCGGCGGAAGAACTCGCAAAGCAGCTCAAGTTGCGCGACCTGGGTGGGATCGTGGTGGTCGACTTCATCGACATGGAGGTGGCCAAACACAAAAGAGAGGTCGAAAAAGTTGTGGCCGAAGCGGCGAAACACGACAAGGCGCGCTACAAGATCTCTCGAATCAACTCCAAAGGCCTCTGTGTGCTGACCAGGCAGCGCATTCGTCAGGGCATGCGCAAAGCCTTTCAGGCTCGCTGTGAGGTATGTGAGGGCACGGGGTGGCGTCGTACGCCCGAGTCGCATTCGCTGTCGCTTCTTCGCCGGGTGGAGACGCGTCTCGCGCAGGGCGGAGTGGGTGAGGTTCGGGTGGTGACGCACCGCGAAACCGCGGAGTATTTGTGCAATTTCAAGCGTCGGGAGTTGTTGGCGCTCGAGCGGCAGTTCGAGTGCCGTATCCTCATTCAGGCCCGTTCCGAGCTGGACCGCGGAAAAGACGAGGTGACGTACATTTCTAAAGGGCAGGTCCTGCAAGAGATCACCGACAGACTTCCACCGCGCGAGGAGCGGCGGCTCGAGCGGTCTCAGCGGGGCAAACGAAAGCGAAAGAAGCGTGCACAGACGCGTGCGGCGTCGTCTCGGGTCGAGCTCGTCCAGGAGGAGAGCACCCCACCCAAAAAGAGACGCGCACGCAAAAAAGATGCAAGTCGTAGCGCGCCGCCGAAGAGCAAAACGCCACCGCCGAGCCCTCCGGCGGAGGGCCCCGGCGGGGCGACATTCACTGGGAAGCCTCCTCCGGAACTTTTGGCCAAGCTCAAGAGCGATCGCTTGGCTCGGCGGGCACGAAGGGCGTCCACCAACGGTGTGGCCGATCCTGAGACCCAAGGCGTTGTCGCGCTTGGGGCTGAGTCCGAACAAAGAGGTCCGCCCGACAAAGCCTCAAAGCCTCAAAGATTGGTGCGAAAAGAGGGCGTTTCTGGTGGAGGGACCAAAGTGTCTCGGTCGCGGCCGGCTGCAAGGACGCGCCCTCGGCCGCCTCGAGAGGAAGGGGACGCGGAGCATCTAGAGACCGGTGCCGAAGGCGCGGACGGTGCGAAGGGGCGCTCCCTGTTGGACCGCATTTTTGGCTCACGCTGACATGAAGCACCCGCGAGGCCATGACGGGTGGACGTGGTGACGGCGAAAACGGAGGAGCCTATGCCGGAGGACCCTGCGCAGCAGGAGGAAGCCGATGAGCTTCTGCGTGTGGCCCGCCGCCTGCTGACAAGTGAAGCTCAGGCCCTCACAGAAACCGCAAAACGGTTGTCGGGCGACTTTGTGCGGGTGGTGGACCTCGTTGAAGCCTGCCGAGGTCGCGTCGCGGTTACCGGGATGGGGAAGGCGAGCTTCGTTGCCCAAAAGGTGTCCGCAACCCTTGCCTCGATGGGGGTGCCCTCCCTGTTTCTACATCCTGCGGATGCGCTCCACGGCGATCTCGGCAGACTGCGGGCGGAAGATGTGTTGCTCGCGCTGTCGCACTCTGGGGAGACCGAAGAGATGGTTCGCTTGCTCGAACCTCTCATGCAAAGGGATATCAAAGTGGTTGCCGTCACGGCCGCCAAATCGTCAACCCTGGGGAGCCGGGCTAGCTTGACGCTCGAAATGGGATCTTGGCATGAAGCCGGAAGCGGTTTGGCACCGACGACCTCTACGACGGTGATGCTGGGTATCGGTGATGCGATTGCGATGGCCGTTTGGCACAAAAAGGGTGTCACCGCGGAAGACTTTCGCAGATTTCATCCGGGAGGAGCCTTGGGGCGCCAGCTGATGCGGGTGCGTGAGCTCATGCGGACCGGAACGATGGTGCCTTTGGTGGGGGCGTCTGCGCGGTTGTCAGAGGTGATTTCGGTGATGACCACAACCCCGGGGCGCCCAGGCGTCGCTTTGGTTGTAGACTCTGAAGGAAGGCTCGAGGGCGTTTTTACCGACGGTGATCTTCGGCGACTCGTCGAAGGGGGTTGTTTGAGGCTGGAGCAGTTCGTTTCGGAGGCGATGACTCGAGCGCCCAAGGTCGTACCCCCGGATCTCTTGGCCAAGGACGCCGCGGCTCTGCTCAAGGCACACGGAGTCGATCAAGTGGCGGTGGTGGAGGAGGGCCGCCCGGTAGGGTTGCTCGATGTGCAAGATCTTCTAGGAAGACGGGGCCTGTGAGGCTTTTCGAAGGGCGCCCATGGTGAGGCGCGCAGTGGTGGTCATGGGGAAGGTCCCCCAGGCGGGCCGTGTCAAAACGCGTCTCACGCCGCCGCTGAGCCCGGAAGCGGCCGCCCAGCTGTACGCGGCTTTTCTCCAGGATGTGTTCTGTGCCGTTGAGGGGGCGGAGGGGGTCTTGCCCTACCGCAAGGTTTTCGCGTGTGCGGGATCCAAGGACGAGGCCAGGGCCCTGACGCCGAAGGGCTGGTCGCTGGTTCTGCAACGGGGTGACTCCCTGGGGGAGAGGCTCGAGGCCGCGCGGGCGGATGCGGACGCGGACCAGGTCGTGATGCTCGGGTCCGATGCCCCCACGATGCCGCCAGCACGCATTCACGAAGCGTTTGGTGCGCTGTCTTCTGGGCCGGGCCGGAGGGTGGTGTTGGGGCCTTCAAAAGATGGGGGGTACTACCTTATTGGGTTGTCCCAGCCCGAGCCCCTTCTTTTTCGCGACATGCCTTGGTCAACGCCCAAGCTGTTCCGCGTCACTCGAGAGCGCGCGCGGGCAGCCCGCATCGAAGTGATTGTTCTTGAAGAGGGTTTTGACATCGACGACTCGAAAGATCTGAACCGGGCGCACCGAGAAGCCCAATCCCGGGGGGCTCATCACACGCTCGCCGCCATCGAGCGGGTTCTTAGGGACTCGGGTGGGTGAGGGATCAAGCTCCGGTTGATCCGTTGCCCAACAGCGAAGGTCCATGTCGTTTCGAGCGGCCGGCGCGGATTCAAGCGTTGACGGGGCTGACCAGGGCGACTACATGAGAGCTTATGGCTAAAGGCGGACGAGAAAAAATCAAGCTGGAGTCCACCGCCGGGACGGGAACGTTTTACGTCACCGACAAGAATCGGCGGACGATGACCTCCAAACTGGAACTGAAAAAGTACGATCCGAAAATCCGAAAGCACGTGAAATTCGTGGAGAAAAAGCTGAAGTAGTTGGGGTGGCGTCCGCGTCCGGTTTCAGGTGCCGTTCGCCCACAATAGGCGATGCGAACGAGGTTTCGGGTGAGGTCATTGGTGGTGCGACCAGCCGTTTCGACGCGCTGAGAAGGCGCCCACGGATCTCGGTCAACGTTGATACTGAGGGATAAACCCCTAAATATGACCACCCGATCGTCATGGGCCCCCGCTTGAATACGCGGAGGAAGTGGGTCAACCTAGCCTCCTGGATGGGTGATTCCCGCTGGCTTTGGGTAGGGTTGTCTGTTTTTCTTGGCGGGTTACCAGCCCACGCTTCGGTCAGTGGTCGTCAAGCACTCGAAGACGGCATTGCCTTCTACGAAAACCTGGATACCGAGCGCGCCCTACCGCGTCTCGAAGCCGCCACGAAGGCCACGGACCTCGACCCACGCGAACGCGCCCGCGCCTTTTTGTACCTCGGGTTTCTTCGGTTTGAGATCGGTGAGCGGACGCTCGCCGACCTGGCTTTTAGAGAGGCCTTGACGCGCGATCCTCAGGTGGCGATTCCCTCTGGGACCTCACCGAAGATTGTCGCCGCGGTAGAAACGCTGCGCAAGGATGCCGTGCGCGATGCGAGCCCAGAATCGGAGCCTGCCGGGCCCCCCACGGTCGAGCCCGCGCCAGAGCCCCCGCGCACCGGCAAGACGGGGGTTGGGGAGGCGCTGGGGCCGCCCGCGGTCAATCCTTTGCCGCCGCCAGCGAAGCAGCCCGCGTTTGAAAACGATCCTCAGCCGACCTCCGGTGGAGGGGTTCCTTGGCTTTGGATCGGAATCGGAGGGGCGGCCGCGGTGACGCTGACGGTGGTGTTGGCCGTGGCCCTTTCCGGAGGCCAAGCGTGTGAAGGGGCGGGCGGGTGCGTTTCCGTTTCCTTTCGGTAGTTCTCTTCGGCGTCCTGGGTTGGTCGCTTCCAGGCTGTGGGGGCGGGACGGAGGCCATGCACGTCGAAGTGATCCGGCAAGCGCTCACGGTGGAGCCCAGTCATGTCGTCATTCGGTTGGTGACCGTGGATGTCGACCGCTTTGGTGCGACGCGATGCCAGATTGCGCGGGCGAGCCCACAAGCACGCGTCGCGCACGAGCTTGAGGTGTCCTATACGGAGGGTACCGGCACGCTGGGCGGTGTCCGGCCAGGGGTCTACGCGGTGGTGATCTGGGCGGTGGCCGACGACCTTCGGGTTGGCTTCGGGTGCGCCAACGATGTGCAAGTGCGCGAGGGGGAGAAGGCCGCCGTTTCCGTCGAGCTCTTCGATTACCCATAGGGGGTCGTGGGCTGCATAAACAGGAACGCACAAGTTCGAAGCCAGGTGCTCGGCAAAGCCGGGCCCGCGGAGCCCGTGGAGCCCGTGGAGCGTACACGGAAGTACGTGAGCCGGCACCGCAGGGTCCAATGCCGCATGGTGTCTGGATCCGGACTTGTGCGTTTCTGTTTAGAAGCGAACGCGGATGGTCTTGGTCTCCCCAGCCTTGAGGCTGAAACGACGGGTCTGTTCGCCTTCCTGCGCGCTTTTGAGTACGATGGTGTGATCGCCTTCGTAGATCGGCGCCGTCAGCGGTGTCTTTCCCTTGTGCACGCCATCGACAAAAACTTCTGCCCAGGGCCTCGATTGAACCACCAAGGAACCCCGTCCGAAAACAACGCGGGTTTTGACGAGGCGGTTGGGGTGGGCTTCCACGGTGACTGTACGGTGGATCCCAAAACTTCGATGGGACAGATCGAGTCGGTGACGCCCCGCAGGCCGCTTGAAGGTCAGGGGCGTTTTGCCAAGGCGCTTGCGCCCGACGCGAACCACCAGCCCGCTGGGTACGGATTCGACCCGCACTCTGCCAAACGCCTTTTCGTCGACCTCTCGGTTTGTCCTTAATGCAGGTTTCGGGCTGGACGGGGCCACACCGGGACCGATGGTTTCCGCCGGTGCATTTTTGGGTGCGGGTGCGACATGGGCCCTTGGAGGGTGGGGAACCCGAACCGCAGTCGTGCTTTGTCGGATACGAGGCAGCCCGGTCTTGTCGGCCCAAGGGCTCCGAATCAAACGGCGCCGGCTCAATCAGGATGGTGTTGTGGTGCCGAATCAGGGCGAATACCACGGTGGCGCCGAGAACCAAGGAGAGCACGAAAGAGAACAATGTGATCACCCGGTGCCGTCTTGGGTGCACGGAAACGTCCGGTTCGTCCCCGATGGATCTCGCGGAGGCGGTGAGTTCCGTGAAAGGCGCCGGTGGCGACCCCTGAGCCGCTGGGCGCGGATCACCCCCACGAAACGGGGCACCCTCCGATGGGTTGGGGCGATTCGCCTGCGACGACAACGCGGCGCCGTGACCATCGGAATCGCTCGGGGGCACGTAAGCCCGGTTGGGATGGCTTCGGACGAGTCGATGCGTCGCCCTCAGGTTCCGGGGGCATGGCAAATGCTTGACGGTCGATGGGGGGTGCGCCTTCTTCGGTCAGGCTGGCCACGAAGCTCGCCAAGATCGGACGCCCGATGGAAACAGGGCACTTTTTGAGAATCGCCCCGAGTTCCTCCGCGAAGGAATGCGCGCTTTGAAAACGCAGATCCGGCGGTTTTTCGAGCGCGCGGTAGACGCAGGCTTCGATACTGGATGCGCAGTCCGCAACCCAGTGGATAATGGGTTTGGGCGGAGACTCGAGGATGGCCTTCAAGGTCAGCACTTCGTTTGCGCCCCTGGAAGGGACGCTCTTGGGTGATAAGTTCATAAAAACACACGCCGGCAGAAAATAGATCGGAGCGCGCGTCGATGGCGTCGCCAAATGCCTGCTCCGGCGACATGTAGGCGATCTTTCCTTTCAGCATCCCCGCTTGAGTTTCGCTGTGGTGCGCGGTGCCTTTGGCGATGCCAAAGTCGACAAGTTTTACGGCGCCATCGTAGGACAGCAAGATGTTTTGAGGAGAGACGTCGCGATGAACGAGCTTGAGCGCCTTGCCCTCTCGGTTTCGAAACTCATGCGCGTAGGCCAGGCCCTCAAGAACCTGAGCCATGATGTAGGCCGCCAGCTCTGGAGGAAACCGGCGGGCTTTTTCCTGGCTCAAAGTGATGAGCTGTCTTAAATTGATGCCATTGACGAGCTCCATGGCGATGTAAAACTGCCCACGCTCATCTTCACCGAGCTCAAAGATTTGGACCACATTGGGGTGATCGAACATGGCACTGAATCCGTGCCTCATTCAAAAACATCCGTTTAAAAACGTCGTCGCTGGCGTATTGAGGAAGGATACGCTTGAGGGCGCAGCGTTTTTCAAATCCGCCCGGTCCATGGAATTTGGCCACAAAAAGCTCGGCCATGCCCCCGGTCGCTATCTTGTCGATCACCTCGTAGCGGCCGATCTTGAGGGGCACCGGACTTTGGGAGGCCATGCCTTGTGAAGCGTCCCCGAAGTCGGCAGCCGTAGTCAAATCCTAGAACCCCGGGCAACCCCATGGGTAGGACTCATTGGGGATAGTCGTGTTGCCGGTAAAATCGGGCCCGCACCCCGAACAAGATCGCGGCCAGGGCCATAAGGCCCGCGAAAACCCAAAAGAACTGGGCCAAGGGGAGCTGGTCCAGGGCGAGGAGGGCAAAAAGGGCGACGAGAAAGTTGCCCAGCGTGACGGTCAGGAGCCAAAAACTCATGATGGTCGACTTCATGCGCTTGGGGGCCTGGGTGTAGGCGAACTCGAGTCCGGTGATCGATACCATCACCTCCGCCACAGTGATAATGAGATAGGGAACAACCTGCCACAGGGCGTGCACGATCCCCGGGCCCTTCCGATCGATTTCGGTCTGGATCAGGGCCGCGGCGACAAAAGACAGCGCGGCGACGAGCATGCCCACGGTCATGCGGCGAAGTGCGGGGGTTTTGATGCCAAACTTTTCGGAGAGGCGATAGACTTGGTTCATGAACGGAATCAGAACCATGACCATAAACGGGTTCAGCGCGGGAAGCTGCGAAGGAAGCAACCGGGCGTTTGGATCCACAAAGAGTCCGAGTACTCCACCGATGAGCGGGAGCTCCACGAGTCGCGGAAGATACATGGCTTCTGTCTGCCGAATCCAGGAGCTCGCCTGCTGGTCGAAGAGTGCCCAAAAGAAGAGAATCAAAAAGAAGGTGCTCATGATCTTCAGGACCGCGACCGGTCCTTCGACCGCCTCGACCCCAAAGCGATGAACCGCGGACGCCCAAAAGCGCTGGGTCCGAAGCCCGAGAGGATCGTCGCCCTTGTCGCTTTGCGACGAGACCGGCGCCTGGACCGTCTCATGGTTGCGACCCCTGAGCAGAATCCACAGCATGATGGCCAAAAAGCCATCGTCTTGTTCCAGTCGCTGGCGACGCGCGAAGACATAGAGCCCGACGGCCAAAAAACCTGCCGTGGCACCCAACATCGTCCACCATGGCATGGTGTGGGTGACAAACAGGTGACCGAACGCCAAAAAAATCGCCGTCGAGCTGACGGCATCCAACAGTCCCACGCGTCCGCCGGGTCGCGGCGGAATATGCACAAAGCGGTGACGGCCAAGCCAAAAGAACAGGGTGGCCAAGAACATCAAAACGCCGGGGATACCGAAGGCGACGCCCGGCCCATAGGCCTCATAGGTCCAAGGAATCAAGATGGTCGCAAACGCCGAACCGAAGTTGATGATGAAGTAGAACCACTGAAAGGCTCGACGGAGCCGAAACCAGTTCCCGCGCCCGAATTGGTCCCCCACGTGTGCAGACACACAGGGTTTGATGCCGCCGGCGCCAATGGCTATCAGCCCCAGTCCAAGGTAGCTTCCCACGAGCGACTCTTCGCCCGCCGACAGAACCGCATGCCCCCCGCAATACACCAAGGAAAGCGCCATAATCGTCAGGTACTTTCCCAGGTAGCGGTCCGCGAGGATGGCACCGATGACCGGAAGCGCGTATACCCCCATGATAAAGAGGTGGACGTCGGCGGTCGCCAAGTCTTTGGCCCGTTCGCCGATCACACCGGCTGAGGTATGCAGGGCCGCCAGATGGATGAACAGGACCGAACGCATTCCGTAGAAGCTGAAGCGCTCGCACCCTTCGTTGCCGATAATGTACGCGATCCCCGGTGGCCACCCCTGGTGCGTATGATCCGGTTGCTCGCGGTGATGCTGTCCCATCGGGTTTGTCGTGGCCTTCTGCCTTGGTCAAGGCGACTCCGCAAGAGCTGTAGGATGCTCTTCGACTGCTTGCAAGTCTCCCTACATCCTGTTCGCCATGCACGGCGCGGGTCTTGGTTTTGGGGGCGCCTGTGCGTAAGCTGACGATGTTCGGCCCGAGAGCGCGCCGGGTCGGAGCTTTGTGCAGTCAAGGTTGGAAGAGGCTCGTGAGACTGAGGCGGCGCTGGGTTCCTTTGACCAACCTGGGGCTTCTTGTCGCGGTCAGCGCCCATTTTGCCTATTGGGCGTTTGCGGCACCTCGCGGGGACTACGTCATCCAGATGGCGTCGCTCTTGGCTGCGCTTTGTGTCGCTTTGGGCTTGGGGGCTGCCGGGGTAGGGACGCTTGTTCTCAGACGCTTGCTTGATCGTGTGCATCATGACGGGGCCGAACGGCCCAAGCCCATCCGGCTCGAGGCCGATGTGGGTTTCGACGAGGGGCTCGAGGTGCCGCGGCGCCTGTTTTTCGCCCTGGTGTATGTACGATGGTTTTGGGAAGCGCCCGCGGGCGTTCGCGTGGTCAACCAGGAGACGAGCGGTGGTCTGCGAGAGCGGTTGTTTGCCGACCAGCGGGGCCTGGCGAGCGAGGTCGCACGTCGTTTTGTCGTGGAAGACGGCCTGGGCCTGGCGCGCTTCAGCCTTCGCCGCGTAGAACGCCGATCGGTTGAGCTCGAGCCTTGCAAAGGATCGCTGACGGGGGCCTCCTTCCTCCCTTCAGTCGCAGGGGGCGCCGACGCGCCACACCCCTTCGGTGAGCCCCTCGGGGACCGAGTCGAAATGCGGCGCTACGTCGCGGGTGACCCGTTGCGTCTTGTCCTTTGGAAACTTTATGGGCGAACGGGCGAGCTCATGGTGCGAACGCCGGAGACGGCGATGGATCCCAGGGTACGCGTGATGGCCTATTTGCCCGCGGCAAAAGGGGATGAGCCGGCGGCGGCTGCCGCTTCGGTCGCGATCGAACGCGGCTTGCTCGGTGGGTCCTGGATGTTGGGGACCGACGGCGCGGGCCGCGGGGCCACCACGCCTGCCGAGGCTTTACAGCTCATCATGGCGTCGCGACGTTTTCGCGGTTCATCCCAAGGAGAGGGCGCAGGCCTTGAACCCTTTCGAACCATGGCGGAGGCGGGGGCTTCCGCCCGCTGGGTTCTTTTTGTCCCGGGCGTTCGCGGCCCCTGGCTCGAGACCTGCGTTCGGACCGTGCGAGACCTGGCTGCGAGAACCAGCGTGGTGATCGCGGTGGACCCCGCGGCCACGCCGTCGCAGTCTCGATTTGAGCGGTGGTTCAAATTGCCGGCAGCACCCAAGGAAGGCGGCGCTTCTTTGGACGAGATCAGGGCGGTCAGCGATGTTTTCTTGTCGATTGGCGCACAGGTGACCGTGGTCGATCGACGCTACGGGACGGTGGTTCATGCATCCAGCGGGGCGGTTGGAATCCCGGGCGACCCCCAGTTTGCTGAGGAGCGTGTGTCGTGAACGGGGGGCCGACCGGGACCACCGCCACCGGCCCACGCGGTGATCGTGGGCCGCTGGGCCCACGGGTGATCAAACGAAGCGGCAAAAGCTTCGTGAAGAGTCCACGCCCGCCCTCGGCCATGGAGGCCAGGCCTTGGGGTGCCCGGCGGCAGGACCGGGGCCCACGCGTCGCGGTGAGGGTTTCATGAGCGGAACCGGATGGACTGCTTCGGCCGAGACTCGGGCCGCGCCGAGTAAACGATGGTCGCGCGCAATGGAACCCGGATTTCACGGGGTACTGATGGCGGCGTCGTTTTTTGTGCTGGCGTGGCCATTGACCCGCCCCGCTGGTGCATGGGCTGCGGCGCTCGGGGCTTTTGGGGCCTCGTTTTTGGGCGCTTGGTTGCAACACCGCCGGGTTCGACTGCGCGGGGCGTTGCTCTTGGCGACCGCTTTGGTCCTCGGGGGGGCAGGGGTGTACCGGGCCCTGGTCGGCCACGTTTTGCCTTCGCTCTTGTTTTCTCCAGGCGGCGTTTTGTGGGCCGCGGAGATGACCCGGTTTTTCCTGGGTGCTCTCGGGTTGGCGAGCTTCCTGCGGGCCTTGTCGCTGGTGGCGCGCCCTTTTTTGGTGCTGGAGGGAGCGGTGGTGGTTTTTGCACTCGCAAGCACCGTGTCGTCCCACCGGGATGGCATGATCGCGCGTCCTCTCGAGGTCTCAGATTGGTTTTGGACCGAGGGACTCGATCCCGTGATTGCGTTTTTGGGCATGGGGCTTTTGGCCGCTTGCCTCCTGGCAGGGATTTTGGCGTCGGGACGGGTCTATCGGCGCGCGTTGTTTCCCCTGTTCTGGCTCATGATGCTCGGGGTTTTTTTGGGCTCCGAAATTCACCGCTCGGAAGAACGCGAACAACGAAAAGGCGCGCCCGGCGATGATCGCTCGAAGGCCGAGGCCTCTGGGCGAGCATCCAAAGACCAACAGGGACAAGCTTCAGGGGCAAAGGCGTCACCGTTTGATCAAGACATGCCGAAGCCGGGAAACGCGCATCAAAAAAATCGGCCGCGCGCGGTGGTCATTTTTCACCGAGACGTCCGGCCGAGCGGTGGGGTGTTCTACTTTCGGCATGCCGCGTTTTCGCAGTACAATGGGGTGCGACTGGTCGAAGCCGCGCGCGAGGACGTAGACCGCGATGTGCCAGGCGGATTTCCGACTGAGGTTGAACCTGTGCCCGGGCCCGATGAGGGCACACCAGGTCGGACCTTGGTCGCCACGGATGTTGCCCTGTTGTCCTCTCATCGGCGGGTGTTCGCGCTGACGGACGCGGTGGAGCTAAGGCCGCTGTCCAATCCCCAGCCGGCCCGTTTTCGACTGGCGTATCGGGCCGTTTCCTCGGTGCTCGAGGGTGAATTCAACGCGTTGATGGGCCAAGCCCCGGGGCTCCAGTCCTGGTCCGACGAAGTTTGGGAACACTACACAGAGTTGCCCCGCGACCCGCGATACCACCGCTTGGCGGCCAAGCTTGTCGGTACCCTGAAGAGCGAATTTGCGGCTGACCCGTTGGCGCAAGCGCTCACCGTAAAGCAGTTCTTGGAGGCCTCAGCGACCTACTCATTTCGGAAAACCTACGAGGGCAGCCAAGATCCCACGGGTGATTTCTTGTTCAGTGAAGAAAAGCTTGGATACTGTGTGCATCTTGCGCATTCCGCGGCTTTTCTTCTCCGGGCGATGGGGGTGCCGGCCAGGGTCAGCGCAGGTTATGCGGTCCCTGCCGAGAACCTCGGCGGGGGCTCCTCGCTGTTGATCAAGAGCGGGGATGCCCACGCGTGGGCGGAGATCTACCTCGACCAGGCGGGGTGGGTTCCCGTCGAAGTGTCCCCCGAAAAATCCGACGTGGAACCCAATGCATTTCGCGAAAAAGACTTGCAGCAGCTCTTGGGAGAGATGGCGCGCCGGGAGGGGCGGCGAACGCGGACGCTGCCGTCCGGGTTCGGCGTGCGGCGTATTCTGGCCGGCATTAAGCGGTGGATTCCGGGTGTTCTCATGGGCTTTTTGATGGTTGCCTATCTTATCAAGGTGTGGCGACTCTTTGCCCCGATGATTTTCTCTCGCGGGCGGTTCCGGCCCGCGTACCGGGCGGGCCTTGATGCGCTTTCCGCCGCAGGGCTCTGCCGCCGCCCCGGAGAGGGCCGGGAGCGTTTTGCCGTCCGGGTTCGGACCAAGAGTCCCTCTTTTGAGTTGTTGACCCACGCCCATATGGGCGCCTGCCTTGGTTCTCGGCGGGTTCACACATCCGGCCACGCGGCATCGCCGAGCCGCTTGGCACAGAGGGTTCGCCGAGAAGTTCGCCGAGAGGTTCCTCCATGGCGCTGGCTCCTCGGTTTGATAAACCCGGTATCTTGGTGGTGGTCGGCATAGGAGAAAGCAGAGTGGATTCGGTCGAAACAACGGGGCCTGAGAGCCTCATAAGAAGTCAGGAGATCGCCAAGCGACTGTTCGAACGAATTCGGCGCGCGGTCATCGGAAGAGATTCCGTGATCGAATTGGTGGTCACGGCCTTGTTTGCGGACGGACACATTCTCTTAGAGGATTTTCCCGGTTCTGGGAAAACGACGCTCGCAAAGACCCTAGGCGAGGCGATCGCGGACGATCGCGACCCCCCGCCCGATGCGAGTGACGCGGTGGTTGTGCGTGCTTTTCGACGGATCCAGTTCACCCCCGATCTGTTGCCCTCGGACGTCACCGGAACGACGGTCTTTGAGCCGAAGACGGGGCAGTTCTCATTTCGGCCGGGCCCGGTGTTCGCCCATGTGGTGTTGGCGGACGAAATCAATCGTACCTCTCCGAAAGTCCAAGCCGCGATGCTCGAGGCGATGGCGGAAAAACAGGTCACGGTGGACAACCAGACCCGTCCGCTCGATGGCCTATTTTTTGTCATTGCGACGCAAAATCCGCTGGATTTGGCGGGAACCTATCCGCTCCCGGTCGCGCAGCTGGACCGATTCTTGTTCAAGGTTCGTATGACCCACATCGACCGGGCCTCAGAGCTCGAGGTCTTGCGTACGCTCGGCTCCCGGAAGGACGTCCAAGGTCCGTGTGTGACCCGCAACGAGGTCCTTTGGGCGCGCGAGACCATCGATCGCCACGTGGTGGTCCACCCCCTTATCGCGGAGGCCTTGGTGGATATGGCGCAAGCGATTCGCAGCGATCGCCGTGTCAGGCAGGGGGTATCCACGCGGGCCTTGGTTCTTGCCGTCCCCGCCCTCAAGACCCGGGCGATGATCTACGGCAGAGACTATGTGAACGCCGAAGACCTAGAAGCCCTTGTACCCCAGATTTTCGGGCATCGCGTTGAGCTAGGAGTCGGTGCAGAAGACAAGACGGGGCTCTTGGCTTCGATGATGAAACCCTCCATTGAGCGGCTTGCCCAAGCGACCTTGCGTCTCGATGGGGCGCCTTCTCAGCCGTGATCGGGTTCGGTGCGCGGCAGGCGGCTTTTGGGCTCGCTTTGATTCTTTTTGAGCTTCCTCAAGCCTCGGGCGGCAAAGAGGGTGATGTCGCCGAGGGTCACAAGGAAGCCGAGGCGCCCTTGCCTATGCGGGGCATGCCCCAGGACTCGGAGGACTGTCGCGGCGCAGAGGTCTATGGGGGCACCGAGCTCGAACGGCGTGCTTTTTGTGCGTACCAGGCCCAGCGGTATGTGTCCCTGCGTACCCTTGCCGACCGGGCCGTGGCCGAGAACGCGAAGTCCTTTCGCGCCCATCATTTGATGGGCGTGGCCCAGCACCAAGGAGAGGGGAATCTTCCGAAGGCGCTTCACCATTTAGAAGAGGCAGAACGTTTGTTTGTCCAAGACTACGGTGTCCACCCGGTGCTCGAGAAGAGTCCTTGGCGCGTGTACCATCGCGTGCTGCTCGAGCTTGTGTATGTCCACGGGGAAATGGATCACCACGAGGCCAAAATTCGGTACGTGGAAGGGCTTTGGGCTCGGCTGAAGATGGACTACCGGTCTTTGACCGCGTGGCCGCTTTTGAAGCTCAAGCGCTACGATGAAGCACGGGAGGTGGCGGCGCTCGCCACAGCGCA
>CBDCWQ010000011.1:0-51245 GCA_965223435.1 Myxococcota bacterium | reverse complement strand
GGTGACGGGTGTTAAGTGCTTGGCTGCCGCTTCGAGAACAACTTTTCCGACCCGCCCGCTGCCCGTGTAAAAAATGTGGTCGAAGCGCTCCCGCAAAAGTTGGGTGGTTTCGGGGATGCCGCCCTCGATGACCGCCACGCTCTTGGCATCGAGGTACCGAGGCAAGAAGTGACGGAGGAAGGAAGAAGTGTGTTGTGCGATCTCGGACGGTTTGATGGCTACCGCGTTGCCGGCGCACAACGCGCCGATAAGAGGCCCGGCCACCAGTGCAAACGGATAGTTCCAGGGGCTGATGATGAGAACGACGCCCAGTGGGTCTTTGTACACGCGGCTGGTACCCGGCTGCGTGAAAACAGGGGTGCTCACGCGATCGGGTTTCATCCAGGCCTTGAGGTGCCCGAGTGCGTAATCCACTTCGGAGGCGATGTACGCAACTTCGGTGAGATGGGCTTCAAGTTCGGTTTTACCGACGTCCTTCCGGAGGGCTTCTTTGAGCGCAGTGCCGTTTTCGGACAGCATCTGCTGGATCCCCTTCAGCTGCTTGGTGCGCCACTCGAGACTTCTGGTGTGGCCTTGATTGAACGTTTCTCGAAGCCCGCGGATTTTTTGGGGGATGTCGACAGATGCATTTGAGCCTGGGGCCTCCGCGTTGACCTGTTCCAAAGGCACTTGAACCATGACGTGTAAGCCATTCTACACCATGGGGTAAGAACCTAAAAGGCTGAGACTCTGAGTCTTCGCCTGGTGGGCCACTGTGCGCCGGATGGTTGGGGGGCCTCAGCCCCTTTGGGCTAGAAGTCGGCTTCTTGGAAGAGTTTTTTAAAATCGGAAAGCTTGGTTTGGATTCGAATGGTTTCCTTCAGCTTGGGTTCCACGGCAGTGGCGGTCTTGAGACCGTTTCCGGTGATCGCCACGACGGTGGTGCCGCCTTTTGGAAGCTTGCCTTCCTCGGCCAGTCGTTTGGCGGTGGCGACGGCGACCCCCCCGGCGGTTTCTGCGAAAATCCCCTCCGTTTCGGCGAGGAGGCGCATGGCGTCGACCAACGCTTCGTCGCTTACGCCGACCGCGGCTCCACCGGTCTCGGTGATCAGTTTTGACGCGAAGTAGCCGTCTGCAGGGTTCCCGATGGCGAGGCTTTTGGCGACGGTGTTGGGCTTGACCGGCTTGATTTCGTGGTTTCCGGCACGGAAGGCGTTCACGATGGGCTGGCAGCCCGAGGCTTGGGCACCATTCATTTGGGTGGCGGTCTTTTCGATGAGGCCCAGCTTGGAGAGCTCTTGGAACGCTTTGTAGATCTTGCCGATGAGCGAACCGCCGGCCATGGGGCAAATCACGGCGTCTGGGGCGCGCCATCCGAGGTCGCGGGCCACCTCATACCCCAGAGATTTACTCCCCTCAGCATAGTATGGTCGTAGGTTCACGTTCACAAAGCCGATGCGGTATTGCTCGACGATTTGGGAACACAGCCGATTCACTTCGTCATAATTGCCTTCGGCTTCGATGAGGGTAGGACCGTAGACAAGGCTCGCCAGGATCTTGGCGCGTTCAAGGCCGGTGGGGATCAGGATGATCGCACGAAAGCCCCCACGGCTCGACTGCGCCGAAACGCTGTTGGCGAGATTGCCCGTCGATGCGCACCCGACCGCTTTGAAGCCAAACTCTTTGGCCTTGGCCAAAGCCACGGCCACCACCCGATCTTTGAATGAGAGGGTGGGGGCATTGACCGCATCGTTTTTGAGGTAGAGGTCATCGATTCCGAGCGCTTTGCCCAGTCTCGTCGCCTTAATAAGCGGCGTACCACCGACGTCATGCCCAAACTCGGGTGCCGTCTCGAGCGGCAGAAGCTCTAGGAACCTGAAGATTCCGTTTTCCCTTCGGTCGATGACGTCTCGAGTCAGGGAGGCGCGCAGGGCATCGAGGTCGTATTGGACCTCAAGTGGGCCGAAGCACTCTTCGCAGTATGAGCGCGGGATGACTTTTTCGGGTCGGCCACAGCTCCGACACGCAAGCGACAATGGGCCGCCCATAGTGAAACCTCCTCAATCCCGGAGCGTGTCCGGGGTATCGAAGGCCGGCTTGAGGAAATGGGATGGGTCAGTCGCGACCAACTCAATCATCTCCCACGATCCCGGCGCTCCGGTTCGTGCGGGAATTGGCACCGTGTCTGGTTAAGACCGGCTGCCGTGGGGTCGTCAGGCCTCGTCCCTCGCCCACTCTTGATGAATCCATATTGTCATTTCTTCGACAGGCACACAGTCCGAATCGAAGATGTGCGGCAAAGTAGCATGCATTTGTGGGGATCGACAAGGAAAAGTCCGGGATCGCCATTTCTCAGCTGAGATCCGTGTGCTTGCCGTTCCAGGCCGGGCGACAACGGGTCCTTGAGCATCGGCTGGCGAGGGGCTTTGACCCCGGTTTTTTGGTGCTCTTGGGGGCTGACGGGGCCCGAATGGCGGTGTTTGGGCACCAAAAACGCATTTTTTCCGCTAAAAATAAGCATTTTGGGCTTTCGCATGCTTTGTGGCTTGGCTCTTTAGTGGTAGGAGGGTGCCCGAGGTCGCATGTTTCAGACAAAAAGCGGCCCTGTATACGAACGAAAACAGGCGGCAATTGCTCCGCTCCAACTTTGACCGACAGAGAAAGGAAACCACCCACCATGCCAAAAGCCGAAGCAGCGAAGAAGGCGCCCACGAAGAGCCAGATTCTGGCCAATATTTCGGAGGCGACCGACTTGTCTCGCAAGGAAGTGGCCCTCGTCCTGGATGCCTTGTCCACCGAAATCAAAAAGAGTCTTTCAAGGCGGGGTCCCGGTGTATTCGCGATTCCCGGGCTCGTGAAGATCGAAAAGAAAAAGGTGCCCGCTCGCAAAGCGCGCAAGGGCGTCCCCAACCCATTCAAGCCCGGCGAATTGATGGACATCGCGGCCCGTCCCGCCAGCACGAAAGTCAAGGTGCGTCCCCTCAAGAGCCTTAAGGACATGGTCTAGTCACAGGTTGGACGTGAAGGGGTCGCCGTCGGGCCCGTGGTGGCTGTGACGACATGCATCTTCGAACCTCGAAGTCGAAGTGAAGCACGGTTCCCGGTCACGTTCTTGCGCACGCGCCGCGCGCGAATGGTTGGCGTCGCCGCGCGTGCGCAACCCAATAACAAGCAGCCTCTAGTCCCCCTTGCGAGCAGTTCGTTCCGCACCGGCAAGGGGTACCAAACAGGAACGGACAAGCGCGGCAATGATCAGGCGTGCGATCCCGCTCCCCCAATACTCTTGTGAAGCTGGACGATATGCGCGCGCACTTGGGTTGAAAGCGTGCCGCGGTCGGCATCGGCCAGCCCCTCGGTGGGGATGGGGTTTCCGAAAGCGACACGTATCGTCCCCGGACGGACCCTGAAAGTCTGGGAGGGCACCACCTTGTGTGCGCCCTCGATGGCGACCGGGATGACGGGCACGCCCGCCCGAATGGCCAGAAGGAACAATCCTTTTTTGAATGAACCAATGGTGCCGTCTCGGGTTCGGGTTCCCTCCGGGAATGCAAAGACGTGAACTCCGGATCGAACCAGCTTTGCAGCCCGCTCGAGCGATGCGTAAGCTCGGTGCTTTTGGCCTCGGTCGATGAAGATCATCCCCATGGCCCACAGGTACCAGCCAATGAACGGAACCCACTTCAGTTCTTCCTTAGATACGAAGCGGACGTTGACGGGAAGAACCTTGAAGGCCAAAGGGATATCGATCATCGATTGATGGTTCGCCACAAAAATGCAGGCGCGAGACCAATCGATGTTTTCTCCACCCTGCACTTCAACCCGTGCCCCCGCGCCCCGAAGGACTCCCGGCGCCCAGAATCGGCGAGCCATAGCCAGAGGGATTTTGCGTCCCCCCGTCACCGGAATCGCGAAAATCGCGAGGCTGATCCAAAACACGGACCAAACGGCCAAATAGACCATTTGAAGGACGTTGATGAAGCGCCAACCAAGCCGGTGGAGAATGCTGTTGGGTTTTGGCAATCCGATGCCTGCGCTTGTTTCTTGAAGCATGGGTTTTCGAAGGGCCAGCCCTAGAGGTTCCTTGCTTGTTCGGCAAGTGCGCAAAACTTGCCGAAACGCAGGTTCTCACGGAACACGGCCCCGACTGGGGCCGGAAACTGGAGGCACCGGGCAACCCGACGTCGTCCCCGAACGGCTCCGGGTCCATTCGTTAGGTGGAATCCCCAGCTGCTCAAATCTTGTAGGTACAAACACGCTAGGCCGATGGTCTTGTTCGGGGCCCTTCGGGTTTGCGGGTGCGCTGGCGTGGGCGGCTGACGGTGGGGGAGGCATATGTAAGTGCCAAGAAACTATAGCCTTTGGCATAGATTTGTTTTTCGGCCTGGGTTAACTCTCGGCGGCATATGGAAGTGACGACGCGGTCAGCCGACGAGCGAGTGCCCTGGACTGCCTTGCCTTACTACATGATGCATGTGGCTGCTTTGGGCGTGTTTTTTGTGCCGTTTTCCTGGTCGTGTGTCGCGCTCTGTGTCGGCATGTACTATCTGCGGATGTTTGGGATCACGGCGGGCTATCACCGGTACTTTGCCCACCGTGGTTACAAGACCGGCCGCATTTTCCAGTTTGTGCTTGCCTGGCTTGGCACCATGGCTTGTCAAAAAGGTGTGCTTTGGTGGTCCGGCCACCACCGTCACCATCATAAGTTTTCGGATCAGCCGGAAGACATCCATTCTCCGAAGAAAGGCTTTTGGTGGTCACACCAAAGTTGGTTTTTGGCGCCGAAATACGAGACGACACCCGCATCTCAGCTTCGCGAGTTTGGCGCCTATCCTGAGCTTTTGTTTTTGAACCGTTTTTGGGTCACGGGCCCCGTTTTTCTCGGCGTAGGCATGTTTTTGATCGGTGGTTGGTCGTGGCTTTTTTGGGGCTTTGTCCTGTCGACGGTGGTTTTGTGGCACGGGACCTTTACCATCAATTCTTTGGCCCATGTTTGGGGCTCTACGCGGTACGAGACTGGGGACACTTCGAGAAACAATTTTCTGCTGGCATTGATCACCATGGGCGAGGGATGGCACAACAATCACCACTACTACCAATCGACCGCGAACAACGGCTTCTTTTGGTGGGAGATTGATTGCAGCTACTACATTCTGAAGGCGCTCTCGTGGATCGGGGTTGTCAGGGACTTGAGGACTCCGCCCGACTGGGTCTTGGAAGGAAAGCGGCCCAACCCGGTGCGAGAGGAAGCGCAGCCGCTGTTACCGATAGGGGTGCGGCAGGCCATGGCCTCGGTGCTCGAGCTCAGGGCCCAGGTTGCCAGCCGTACCAAGAGTGCGGGTTTGGTGGCTTCGCCGCACGCTTCGGCCGAGGCGGGTCACGATGAGACGGTGACCGATTGCCGGGCCAACTTGGCGGAGGCTGCACTCGAAGCTGCGGAGCGGGCTGCCGCGGCCGCCAAGGACGCGTCCGAGTCCGCGGCGCAGTTTGCGGACGAGCTTCGAACCCGCCTGGCGGCCGGTGCCGCCGAAGCGGCGGAGGCCGCAGCAGCGGCGGCAGCGGAAGCGGCAGAGGCGGCCCAAGAGATGGCCGAGCTTCTCAAAACGAGAGTGGCCGAAGCGTGGGCAGACGCGGCAGAGCGGGCGGCAGAGGCTGCAGCCCTGGCCGCGGAGTCGGCCAAGGCGGCCGCCAATGCCGCACCCGCGTAGCCAAGGGGTAAGGCCGAATGGGCGGTGACCGACGCGGCTCCGGTCGAAGTAAGGGCGTTGCAACTACGACCGGAGTGGGTCGGATGCGAGCGGTGGGGTCTGTCGCAGGTACCTATCGAGCAGGTTCGAGGCGGTGAGTCGCCGTGACATTTCGATGGGGGTCCGGAGGCATGCTTTGACATCCGGGTCTTCGCAACCGATGCGTGCGATGTCGGTGATCGTCGGCCGGATACCGTCGCGTTTTCGGATTTCGCGGCCAAGCAGGACCAGTGCCCCCTCAAAGACCGGTTGAAGTTTACGGCTTGGGTTTTCGTGGACCACGGTGGCGACGCGGGCGGCGATGTCGGCGTAGGTTCGAGCCAGGGCCGCATCGTCGAGGTAAGATGCCACTTTTTTGAGGCGATACAGAGGGTCGGGTGGTCCCATCAGCCAGTCTTCTGGCACCAGCCGCTGGCCGCCGCTCGTGGGGAGGGTTCGGGAGGGGAACAGGCAGCGTTCGAGTTCGTCGGTGAGGAGCCATCGGTTCCAGCCGACGGGGCCTCGTACCTTGCCGTAGTGCGTTCGGGCTTTGTCGAGGTCTTCGAGGCTGACCTGGCCGTCTCGGTCGCCGAAGCCAAAATCGACTTCGATGGCGACGTTCTTGAGACGAGATCGAAGGGCAAAGACAGCCGGGTCTACGTAGATGAGTCTTTGGCGGGCTTTGTTCAGCATGCGCTCGAGCATCCGACCTTTTTCGACCAGGTGCGCGATCGCTTTTTTTTGTGCAGGACTGGGTACCTGGCCTTGAATGCGATCGGCGGCAAGCCTGAGTTCGGTCTTCGACATCGACCCGGCTTCTCTGCGCTCGGTGCCTCCTGGCACCCACTGCTCCAACGTGTGCGCCGCTCTCCTGAGCTCTACGTCCGCGAGCGGGACGTTCAATCCTATTCCCACATCCTACATGTACTACTTTTCCCACCCTTTGTCTTCATGGGCTTTTCCCGCTTTTACCTGACACGACACGACAGCGCGGTTTGGCTTGAGTCCGCCAAAACAATAGGGTTCTCATCGAAAGACCGTGCTTCGACGGCTATTTCCGGACCTAGGCAAGCGCACTTTGGTGCTCGGGATCGTGAATGTGACCCCTGATTCCTTTTCCGATGGCGGGCGCAGTCTAGAACCGGACCGGGCGCTCGATCAGGCGCTTGAAATGATGGATTCGGGGGCCGACGCCATCGACGTGGGGGGGGAGTCCACGCGGCCGGGCGCCTCGGCGGTTTCAGAGGATGAAGAGCTCAAGAGGGTGATGCCGGTGATCGAGCGGCTGCGTGATCGAGGCGTGACACCGATTTCAGTGGATACCACCAAAGCGGGGGTGGCTCGAAGGGCGCTGGAGTCGGGTGCCGAAATCGTTAACGATATTTCCGGGTTTGGATTTGATCCGGCGATGCCGGCGCTGGTGGCGTCCTTTAAGGCTGCGACCATCCTTGGGCACACCCGCGGGCCGCCAGAGTCGATGCAGCGGGGTGACTTGGCGTATCCGAATGGGGTGGTGTCCGAAGTGACGGCTTTTTTGTCTTTGGCCTACGAGGCTGCGGTTGCGGCAGGCGTTGCGCGTGACGCGGTGATCCTCGACCCGGGCATTGGTTTCGGAAAGACGGTCGAACACAACGTGCTCTTGATTCGCCACCTCCGATCTCTTGGGGCCCTCGGGTGCCCCCTGTTGCTGGGCGCCAGTCGAAAGTCATTTTTGGGCGCGCTCACGGGAAGGCCGGTCGAGGGCCGTCTGCTTGGGAGTGTGGCGTCATGTGTGCTCGCGGCGGCCTATGGAGCAGATTTGGTTCGGGTCCACGATGTCCGAGAAACCGTCGAGGTCCTCAAGGTGGCGGACGCCGTGGTGCGGCCACGAGACGGGTAGTCACCCGGACCGAGGTTCCGCCTCCGCTCCGTGGGTGCTAAAAGCCTGGATCGAATCGTGCCCGCGATTCCAATGAAACACTCTCAAAGGGGGAATGGGCTTTGGTCGAACGCAAACTTTTCGGCACGGACGGTATACGTGGCGTGGCCAACGAGCACCCCCTCACCGCGGAAATCGCGATCAAACTGGGGCGCGCCATTGCCCACTTGAGCAAGAGGGGGGCCCACCGGCACCGTATTGTCATTGGCAAGGATACCCGCGTTTCGGGTTATATGATGGAGTTTGCCATTTCATCCGGGGTTTGCTCGCTGGGTGTGGATGTCACTTTGGTCGGGCCCCTTCCCACGCCCGCGGTTGCTTTTTTGACCCGAACCATGCGCGCCGACGCAGGCATTGTGATCAGTGCCTCCCACAATCCTTTTCAAGACAACGGCATCAAGTTCTTTGGTGCCGATGGTTTTAAGCTGGCCGATGAGATCGAGGCCACCATCGAATCATTGCTGGATTCAGGGGAGATCGACGCCATTCGGCCCACCGCGCTCGATATCGGCAAGACCCAAAAAATGGAGGATGCGCGAGGGCGCTACGTCCAGTTTGTCAAAACGGCATTTGACCCCGATCTCTCCCTCGATGGGCTGAAATTGGTCGTTGATTGTGCCCACGGCGCATCGTACGTTGTTGCGCCTAAGGTTTTTGAAGAGTTGGGTGCGGAGGTCATCGCGGTTGGAGTGTCTCCCGATGGTAAAAACATCAACGCAGGCTGTGGCGCGGTCCATCCCGCTTTTCTCCAAGAAATGGTGCGAACGCACGGCGCCGACGCGGGCATTGCGCTCGACGGTGACGCCGACCGGGTGATCATCGTTGATGAAAACGGCTCAGTCGTAGACGGTGATGCGGTGATGGCCATTTGCGGGCGCGATCTGTTGGCCAAAGAAAAGCTGCCGGCGGCCACCGTGGTCAGCACGGTGATGTCCAACATCGGCCTCGAGCGTTCGCTGGCCCAGGTGGGCGCCAAGGTTGTGCGCACCCCCGTTGGGGACCGCTACGTGGTCGAGCGCATGCGCGCCGAGGGTTACGGATTTGGTGGCGAGCAATCCGGTCATTTGGTTTTCATGGAGCATACTTCCACTGGAGACGGTTGTGTCGCCGCGCTCATGCTGCTTGAGGTGGCCGTACGTTCTTCAAAGACGGTTTCGGAGCTGACCAAGGTCTTCGAGCGCGTGCCGCAGCATTTGGTCAATGTCAATGTCCGCAAGAAACCTCCGATCGCCGATTTGGCAAAGACACAGGCCTTGATCCGACGCATCGAAGAGGCACTGGGGTCACAGGGGCGGGTTCTGGTTCGTTACAGTGGGACAGAGAACAAGGCCCGCGTGATGGTAGAGGGGCCATCCCTCGACAAGACTGAGGCCTTTGCCCAGGAAATCGCCGATACGCTTTCGAGCGAGATTGGAGCTTTGAATTGAGACCTCGCCTCGGCGTCAATGTCGACCACGTTGCAACCATTCGCCAAGCACGGCGAACCACTTACCCGGATCCGGTCGAGGCTGCACTGGACGCAGAACGGGGTGGCGCGGACCAAATCACGGTCCATTTGCGCGAGGACCGTAGACACATTCAGGAGCGTGACGTTGAGATTCTTCGCCGCGTTGTGAAAACCGAACTGAACCTGGAGATGGCCGGAACCCAAGAAATGCTCAGCTTTGCACTCAAGGTGAGCCCAGACACGGCCACGCTGGTTCCGGAGCGGCGTGAAGAGCTCACCACTGAGGGAGGCCTCGACGTTGTGGCCAACCGCGACAACGTTCAGCGCGCCATCCGTCTTCTTCAAGACGGGAAGATCCGTGTTTCGCTGTTCATTGACCCTGACTTGGATCAAGTGCGGGCCGCCCATAAGCTGGGCGCCCATGCGGTTGAGATTCACACCGGCCGGTATGCTGAGTGCCATGGGTTCAAGGAGCGGAGCGAGGAGTTGAACCGGATACGAGACGCGTCCAAGGCGGCTTCGAAGCTGGGGTTGGGCGTTGCCGCCGGACATGGACTGCATTACCACAACACCGTGCCGGTGGCTCGCATCCCAGAGATCATCGAGCTGAATATCGGCCACAGCGTGGTCGCGCGGTCGATGTCTTGCGGCATGGAGGGCGCGAGTCGGGCGATGATTGAAATTCTAAGAGAGTCTCGGCAGTAGAGTCCTTGAAGACGCTCCTCGGCCGCCCCCAACGTGGCGGCGAGGATGGGCCTTTCGCCACTGGCCGTGGTGGCGAGCGGTCGGTCGGATTCGCGGTTGCCTCGCGCGGATTCAGCGTGCTAACCGCACCCGTGGGCGACGTGAGATTGTTGAGCAACGTGTTGGCTCTGGTCCGCCCGCGATGCGCGGCACATCTTGCAAGGCGTGGTCTAAAGCCGCGGCCCGCGGATGCCCGGTTGCGTCGGCTATTGGGGGCTCTGGTTGGGGCCTGGCTCTTGGGTTCGCTGAATTCGGCTTATGCGCTTCAGGGCGGCGAGGATCCTTCGGAGCTCCCGGTGCTGATTCACAAGAATCACGGGCAACGTGGGCGTCATCAGCTATCTCTTGCGGTATCTGCTTCGCTGGCGCCCAAGTTTGTAGAAGGGCGGGGCCTTTTTGGGGCTTACCAATACAACCTAAGTGATTTTCTCGGTTTTGAACTGAGTGGCGCCTATTTTTTCGCCAGCGAAACGGACATCATGGATGCGGTTCGCCGCTTGAGAGAGGACCAACTTGCGCTTTCGGACCTCCATCAGCTGGTCGCATCGGTGAGTCTCGATGTGGTCGTCGTGCCTATCTACGGCAAGATTTCCTACGCCTCCGAATTCAATCCGGGCTTTGATCTTTTTGCCCTAGCAGGCGTGGGGGCCGCGGCCACGCGTCGGCAACTCGGCCCGTCCGAAGAGGGGCGCTCCCGGAGCAAGCTCGTCATGAGCTTCAATGTAGGTGCAGGTATGCGGCTTTATCTGACACGTTTTATGGCGCTTCGATTTGAGCTGCGAGAGGTATTTTACCCCGAACCTGATGAGGGGCATGGGGGCCTGACCTGGAATTTCTTTGCCCAGGCGGGTCTTCAATTTGCGCTCGGTGGTGCCCAGTGAGATGCGGCTTCTTGCCCTTTTTGGTGGTGCTTGGGCACATGGGTGGCGCCTCTGGTGCCGCGGCCGAGGAAAGCGCCAAGGGCGAGTCCCCCGGGCGGTTTTTGCGTACGGTCGACGACGACGAAACCATTTACGTGGTTCAGCGCAAGGCCTATCTGGTTCGTCACCGCGTTGAGTTGAGCCCGCTCGTGTCGGCATCGTTTACCGACCAGTTTGTACAGACCTTCGCCGCCTCAGCCAGCGGCAGCTATCATTTGTCTGAGAATTTTGCCCTCGAAGTGTTCGGCTCGTTCATGTTTCCGGAGCATTCGAGTGCAACCAAGGAGCTCAGGGATCGGGCGGAAACGGCCCCCGAGCTGGCGAAGCTCACCCAGATGCGGTGGGCGGTCGGGCTCGGTGCGCAATGGAGTCCCATCTACGGAAAAATGGAGCTGTTTGGTCACAGCTTGGGAAATTTTAGCTTCTACATGGGAATGGGGCTGGGGATGGGGCAGACCCGGGTTTCGTGCACGCCGGGCGACCGATTTGATCCCCAAAGGGGCCTTTCGGAGCCAGAATGTCTCATTTCCGAAGACGGGGGGGATTCCTTTGAGCCATCAACCTTGCGGGCCATGGGGACGTTGAGCACCGGCGTTCGGTTTTTTTTCTCGGAATGGCTTGGTGTGAAACTTGAGATCAAAGATTGGGTTTTTGTCTCTCGGGTGTTTCGAGCCGAGCGTATTCAAGACGGTGTGACCAAAGCCCCGGTTTTTTCCGACGCTGTCCGGAACAACTTTTTTGTCCAACTGGGTATCAGTGTTCTTTTGGGAGATGGCGACGGGTAAAGGGCGTATGCGCGCACGTACGACTTCAGCGATTCGAGCTTTGCGGACGCGGTCAGCGATCCCGCTGTTGGCCGTGCTCGGGGGTCTGACAGGGGGCTCTGGCAGCCTTTTGGCTGCGGATATCGACCGTGCGGTGATTGCTTACAATCAGGATCACTTTGCCGAGGCCGCGAACCTTTTTTACGGTGTTCTTACGCGCGGAAACAGCCGTGAGGCACGTCTTCAAGCCCAGTACTATTTGGCGCAGGCTCTTCTTAAAGACGGGTATTATCTCGCCGCGTATCAGTTCTATGGCGATGTGTTCAACGCGGGGGAGGAACACCCCTATTTCCTAAACGCGACCGCCGGGTTGCTCAAAGTGGCTCACAAGATTGGCGATGACGTCCTCATCCCAGAGCTGGTGAACCGTGGTTACACCAAGGCTTTTCAGCGCCTCGATCCCGAAGAACTGTTTGCCATCAACTACATGATCGGAGTGGTCAGCCAGCGCCACGGACAATACGAGGACGCAAAACGTTTTTTGAAAGGTGTGTTTCCTGAATCATCGTACCACGCGAGGGCTCGATACATCCTTGGCGTTCTTGCACTCAAGTCGGCGGAGGACCGAAGCGCCGAGGACTATTCGGAGGCCATTCGATATTTCGATGAAGTGGAGAGGGCCCTCAGAGGGGCCTCTTCGGACAAGGACAAAAAGCTTTTTCGGTTGGCTCTTCTCGGAAAGGCTCGGGCGTACTATTCCCAGGGCAATTTCGGACGAAGCATTGAGTTTTACGAGCGGGTGCCGCGTTTTTCTGAGGACTGGATCGACGCCATGTTTGAGTCGGGCTGGGCTTACTTTCAGGACGCTCGTTTCGGGCGCGCGCTTGGTATGGCGCACTCGATTTTATCGCCTTATTTCGATGACCGGCTCCGAGCTGAGGTATGGGTGCTCAAGGCAACCACGTACTTTCAGATGTGCCACTTTGATCGGGTGCGTAAGACGCTGTCGGAGTTCTTTCGAATTCACGAGCCCATGGCCAAAGCGCTCACGGCGTGGCGAAGCAAAGCGCGAAAGCCCAGTGAACTCATCAGGGCACTCGGCGAGGGGAGCCCGGGGCTTCCTGGGGCGATTCGGCGTCAGATCGCTCGGAACCGTCGGTTCAAGAAATTCTTGGGGCAAGTGAAACAGGCGGAACAAGAAATACAGCGTGCGACAACGGCATTTCCGGAAGGTGCGTTTAAGGCCTCTTTGCTGGTGCAGCTCTCACAGGAGCGCGCCGCGCGCAGGGCGCTGACCGCGAAGCTCGTTCATGAGCAGCTTGCGCGTGAGGCTGCTTGGCTCAAGGATTTTCTGAATCACGGGCAAATCATCAAGTTCGAGAGCGCCGATGCGGAGCGCCGAATCTTGGAGGCCGGTCGGGATCTGAAGACCCAAAAAAGGGTGAGGGGTGCGCGCCCGACCGTCTCGAACGCGAAGTACCAATACTGGGCCTTCGAGGGGGAATACTGGCTCGATGAGCTTGGCTACTACGAGCACGCCATCAAAAACGAGTGTATGCCCGAGGTCTACCGGTAGTTTGTGGGCGCACCACCTGGTGCTGCGAACCGCGGAAGGTGTGCGAGGGCTGGTGTTCCTCGTGGGTCCAAGGTAGGTGTGTAAGACGCTTACGCCATGGACGATTGCGCCATCTCGAAGGCTGCCCCCGCAGTGGGAATGCTGTCGTTGTTTGTTGTGGGTTCTTGGGCGTATGCGCAACCGTCTTCGGCGCTTCCAAAAGATCGGTCCACCGCCGCTACTTTTGCCATCGAGTCGGAGCTCGACAAGAAGGCCGTGGCGAGAACGCGCCAAGCAGCCGTCAAGCGTGATGAAGCGATTCGGGAACTCAAAAAACTGATTCACACAGCCCCCCCCGAGCTCCGCGCGGAAATGATCTTCCGGCTTGCGGAGTTGTTTTGGGAGAAGTCGCGATACCTGCATGCGATGGAGATGGAACGCTATGAAGCTCAGCATCGGGCTCGGGCTCATCGGCGGGCGGATGAAGAAGCGATAGATTTGGCGGAGGCAACCAAAGCGTCGGAGCTCGTCAAAGTGGATGCGCTCAAGCTGTATCGACGCGTGCTCGAAGAGGATCCCAAGTATGCCCGAAACGATGAGGTGTTGTTTTATCTGGCGCACAACGAATATCAGGCGGGAAACCGTGACGCCGCGGTTGAACACTATACGCGTTTGACCCGTGACTTTCCCAAGAGTCGACTTATTCCCGATGTGTATTTGCAGCTCGGAGAACATCACTTCAATCACAACGAACTCGAACCGGCAAGGGTTGCGTATCAGCGTGCGTTGGAGACCCGTGCGGATCGTGTCTTCAACTACGCTTTGTATAAGCTGGCCTGGTGTGACTACAACGCCCGAGATTATACGGCTGGGTTGGACAAGCTTAAGCAGGTGATTGCGAGGGCGAGCGAGGCTGCTTCAGGGAACGCCATTCAACTTAAGGCGGAAGCGGTTCGTGACCTCGCGCGATTTTTCTCGTTTGTGAACGAAGTCGGTGGCGCGCTTAAGACCTTCGAGCGGGTTGCAAAAAGAGAGCGGGTTCATTCTCTAGGCCGCAGCCTGGCCGGATTTTACCGAGAGCAAGGGAAGTGGAAGCTTGAAATCGAGGTTTCGAAGCGGCTGCTGCGTAGCCATCCGAATCACGAAAAGGCACCCAGACTTCAGGCGGACATCGTGGAGGCCTATTCTAAGCTTCTGGATAACCAGAAGGTTCGTCAAGAAGTCGAACGGCTTGTCGATACCTACGCTCCTGGGACACCGTGGTACAAAAGGCAAAAAGGCCGCGGAAAAGCAGGAGAGGCTGCTCTTGCCGCGCGCTACGCGCTCACCGAGTCTCGGTTGAGGGACTTGGTGACCGAGTATCATCGGTTTGCGCAAGAGCGGAAAAATGTCTCTGCCTACCGCTTGGCTCGCGACATTTATCAAAGATATCTCAAAGCCTTCCCCGATGCCGAGGCGTCGCAGTCCATGCGGTTTTTCTATGCTGAGGTGCTTTGGGCGCTTAAGGAGTGGAAAGCCGCTGCCGAGCAGTACACCGAAGTGGCTCAGCGCGACCTGGAGGGCAAAAAGGCCGGTAAGTATACGAGGCGTGCCGCCTACGATGCCATCTTGGCTTGGGAGAAAATCGTCGTGGAGGGGCCGAGAGGGCAGCTGGGACGCAAGAAAAAGGTGAAAGAGCGGAAAAAAAAAGGGGCGGGCAAATCTCGCGGTGGTTCGCCGCCGGGACCGCAAGCTCGATAAGAAGCAACAGTACAAGAAGAGGACCATTCCGGAGGTTGAACGACGGTTGTCCGCTGCCTGTGATCTGTATTTCAAGCTGGCCGATTCAAAGGATAAAGACCTGCCCGCAATCAAGTTCAAGGCAGCGTATATTCTCTACAAATACAATCACTTTGCGTCCGCTTCTGAGCGCTACAACGAAGTGATTGCACATTGGCCGCGACATTCGTTGTCAAAACGCAGTGCACACCTCATTATCGACGCTCTCAACGTACAACAAAGGTGGAAGGCGCTGTCGAAAACGGCGTATCAATTTTCTAAAAACCGTGCGCTCGTGGGTAGAGATTCGGCGTTTAAAAAAGAGCTTCTTCGTTTGGCTGCCGGGGCCGAGTTCAAGTTGATCCAAAGTCATGAAGAAAGTGCGCGGGCGCACCAGGATGAGAGGGTGCGCCGCCGATTGTTGGCAAAAACGGCTCGGGCTTTTGTTGCCTACGAAAAGAAATACCGGCGGACGAACTTTGCGAGCAGAGCCCTGATGAACGCTGTGCTTTTGTACGATCAGGCAGAGCAACTTGACCATGCTCTTCAGGCCGCAGCCTCGCTCAAGGAACGCTACCCTCAGTCTGAGCTCCGGGTGTCTAGCGATTTTCTGGCCGCGGGTTGGTACGGGAATGTAGGCGCCTTTGAGGAGGCTGCGAAATCGTATCGTGCCTTCGCTCGAAATCACCCAAACGACAAGCGTGCTCAAGATGCCTTGTATAACGCTGGTGTGTTTTTCGAGAATTCGGGGCGCACCGCTCAAGCGATCAAACAGTTCAGGCGGTATCTTGCGAAGTTCCCGAGTGTTTCCGATGCGTGGAAAGTGCACGGAAGGGTGTGTGCGTTATTGGGCAAGGGCAAAAAAAATAAAGAGACTGCGCTTTGCTATCGGCAGTTGTTTGGTCGCTTCAAAAAACTACCGTCCGGGTCGCGTTTTCTTTTTCGCGAGCAGTACGCCCTGGTTTTGGAGCGGATGAAGAAGCGATCTGAAGCAAGAAAAATTTACCGACGGCTGCGGCGTTCCTTTCCCAATCTTTCAGCATCGGATAGGGCTTCTCCCCTGGTACGAAGGGCGGCAGCCCGGGCTGCGTTTCTGCTCATAGAGCCGGACTATCTGAGATTCGTCAAGGCGCCCATTACGCTGAAACCTGAGGTCTTTCGAAAAAAGAGGGATATGGCGTTGGCCTTGGCGTGTGTGGGCGGGAGCGGAGGGGCGGAGTGCAAAAGGCCGGGTAGGTACCTTTCGGTCTTGAAATACAAAGACGCCCATTTTGGAATCGCTGCGCTCACCCGCATTGGCATGGTGTTTCGGAATATGGCGGAGGCTTTGCGGAACGCCCCGGTGCCTCGTCATGTGACCGGCGGGGCGCTGGAGATCTACCGGGCTGAGGTGGATGAGCTTGCTCTTGGACCCGAAGCCAAAGCCATCGAGGCGCTTCAAAGGGCCTTAACCAAAGCCTACGAACTCCATGTGTACGGGAAATGGACCCGGTTGGCCCAGAAAAACCTCGAAGAGCTTTCGGTCAAGAGTCTCTTTAACTTCGAGGAGCTTCCGTTTCGTGGCCGGGATGCCCCACGCCTCGCTGCGTTTCGAGAGGTCAGTCCATGACACCGATCTTTCGTGGACCCAGGTGGTCCTGTAAGCCGTTGACTCGGTCTTGGCTGTCGATACTTCTTTGGGGGCTTTTTTCCTGCGCCTCTTCTGGCTCGGCGGTGCAAGAGAAGCCCCGTCCTTCTTTACCGCATAAGCGAGAAACATCTCTTTCGGAGCTTTTGAATGCCGCGCTTTCGGTGACGTCTTCTGGAGATCTTGCGGGTGCAATCAAGGCTTGGGACCGCGTACTTGAGAGGAAACCAACTCACATTGAGGCATTGTACAACCGAGGAAGGGCACTACAGAAGCTCGGGCGATTCGAAGAAGCGAAGCAGTCCTATCAAAAAATCCTAGCCCGCGAACCGGACGACAAGCGAACCGTCTTGAATTTGGGAATCACACTCCACGAGCTCAATGCGACCCAAGAGGGCATTCGGCTTTACCGAGGCGCACTGAAAAAGCACCTCTTTGATGCCGACCTGCTTGTGAATCTTGCTTTTTTATATCGTCACAACAAGCAATACAAAAAGGCGGGTGACGTGCTTCAACAAGTCTTGATGCGGGATAGAAACAATGTAGATGCCCTGCAAAGACTTGGAGCGCTGAGGCGGACTGAAGGTAGGCTCCCAGAAGCTGTGACCTTGCTTCAAAGGGCGCGGCAGATTGCCAAGGAGCGGGGGCTTAAGCGAGCCGGGCTTTCGGTTGAACTCGGTCTCGTTCGTCTGGCGGCTCAAGATGACGCCGGCGCGATGCTGGCCTTCGACGCGGCACTCGAGGAGGAGCCCGACCATGCGTGGGCGCACTACAATCGGGGGTTGCTCGCGCTTCGCCACCAGGATTTTGTCTTGGCCGCTCTGTCGCTCTTGAAGGCCAAGGGACACTGGCCAGAAGATGCTCAGGTGGTCGGTTTTCTGGGCTCAGCCTACCACGGACAGGGGAAGTTTGTGGATGCTTCCCGACACTTCAAGAACGCGCAGGACATTTTGCGAAAGCAGGGACGGCCACGCGATCCAAAACTTCTTTACCAACTGGTTGTGGTCTCCCAGGAGATGGGTGCGGTGGACGAGGCCCTGGGATACGCCAAGAAGTACCAGGACTTGAAGGGCATCCGTTGCGGGTCTGACGATTATGAGGGTTTTTGTGGGCGTCTGAATGGGATTCGCCTGATGAAGAAGATGGCAAAGTGATCCCGCCGAAGAAGTCCTTGCCAAGACCGCGGGGAATGGCAAAATCTGAGGGTGGAAGGCGTAGGGGCAAAAGGGGCGTCACGAGGAGCTGGGCATGATTCGAATCTTGGCCGTGATGGCTTGTGGTCTTTACCTGTGTGGTCCAGGGGTTGCGCGTGCCCAGACGGTGGTTCGCGAGGCGGATGAGACCGTTTACAAGAAGAAAACCGTCATCGATTTCTCTGAGGTGACGATTCAAGGAGAGCTGACCAAGCCTCAAGGGTCTTACCTTTTGAAGAGGAAGCGGACCAAGTTCCGTTTGCTTTTGAAGATTCGCGCCAATTTCTTGCCCGAATTGTTCAACTCGATGGACAATCTTTAGTGCTCCAGATCACGCTTCAGATTAGAGAGCGAGACCGCCCGGTTCGCGACTCGGTTCATGAGGTTAAGAGCCTGCTTGTCGGTCGGGGTCCAGGCGCAGGTGTCAAACTCGAAGATCCGGATGTGGCCGACATCCATGCCGCCCTGAAAGTGAACGCTGCTGGCGCGCTTACCCTGATTGATCTCGGAGGGGGTTCTGGGACTTCTTTGAACGGAACGCCGGTTCGGGATCCGGTTTCGGTCCGTGAGGGGGATGCCTTTCAGCTGGGGCAGACCAAGATCACCATCACAAGGCTTGTGGAGTCCGAGGACCCCGAGCTGATGCCTACCGCGCTGGCGGAGGTATCGCATCTGAAGAGAAGATCCGAAAGCGCAAGCCTTGCCACCCCCGTGCTTTCGGGGCCGCTGGCTGGAAGCGGGCTTTTGAAGAGCGATGAACGGCGTCTTCGTTTGCCCTTTTCGGATGACGCGAGACCGTCCCCCGAAGAGCATGTGTTTGAGGCATCGGTTTATTGGGGCGACGTTTGTTTGGATTCCGTACGGGTTCGGGAAGCGAGAGCGGTGACCGTCGGGGGCAGAGTCCGGGGGCGGTGGTGGCGCCCTGGGGGGTTCGACTTGGAGGTGGACGCGGAGCTCCCTCCGGGCGGTTTCACGCTGGCGGTTGTGGGCAAGCGTGAGGCGGTGGTGACGGTGCCAGAGGACTCGCCTTCGGGGATGCGGTCGCGGGATGGGTCGGTTGCGCGTGATCTAGAGGAGGTTCCTTCGAACCCCGGATTCGCGGCGAAGGGCTACCGACTTCGAGTGGGAGAGCGCATCCTTTTTCGGGTCGGCCAGCTGACCTTCGTTTTGCAGTTTGTGAAGGGGCGGGTCGCTCTTGGGCCAGGAAAAGCATTCGACTTGCGGTTTCCGTGCGTGGCCGTGATCTCCGCCCTTCTCCATGTGCTTTTTGTGATGACCGCTCTTTTTACCCCAAAACCTGATCTAAAAAGTCCGGATCGGGTTTTGAAGCACCAAGGCCGTTTCGCCCAGTTTGTGCGGAAGGAACCAGAGCGCCAAAAGGCGCGTGCGCGTCGCGTGTTGGCTGGGGCCAAAGAAGGCGCTCGGCACCAAGGCGAAGAAGGGCATGTGGGCAAAAAGAAAAAGAGACTTCGGGACGCAGCGCCCTCTAAGCCGGGCGCCAGGCGCGTCGACCCCAAAAAACGGGAGCGAGATCGGAAAATCGCCATGAATTCTGGCTTACTGGCCCTCCTGAGGGGAAAGGGGGCGCGCGGGAGCGCGACTTCCAACATTTTGGGGCCGGGAGGACTCGGTACGGGGATCAATGAAGCGATGGGCGGGCTTCGTGGGGTGGCGATGGGAGATGCTGAGGGGGCCCAGGGCCTCGGAACCCGCGGGACAAAAAAAGGGGGAGGCGGTCGATCCTTGGGTATCGGCGGCCTGGGTACCCGCGGTCGCGGTCCCGGCCGCGGTGGGGAAGGGAGCATATCCTTAGGGGGACGGGGTAAGTCGAAGACCCGAATTGTGCCCGGCAAACGAATCGTCAAAGGCTCGCTGTCCAGCGCCGAGATTGATCGGGTGATCCGTCGGGCTTTTCCGCGGTTTAAGTTTTGTTACGAAAAGGAACTCAAGGTCAAAAATCGACTGACGGGCAAGGTGTCGGTGAACTTTACGATTGCGCCGACCGGCCGTGTGGCGCGAGCCCGTGTTGAGGAGACCACCATGGGGGCACCGACCGTCGAGCGCTGCGTGACCGGAGTGATGCGCTCGCTTCGGTTCCCAAAGCCTCGGGGTGGCGGCATCGTGGTGGTCACCTACCCCTTTGTTTTTGCTTCAACTTAAACAGAAACGCTTTGCCCAGCACCTGGCTTCGAACTTGTGCGTTCCTGTTTATTCCCTCGGCTCATCTGCGGTGATCCGTGGGTCGAGTGCACTTACAGGCTCGCTTCGACGCAGCGCTGATTCTTGCACATTTCGAATTCTTCGCACTGCTCAGATCTTTCACAGTAGCCTGGTTCTAAAATTGTGCCATCGTTGTTGTCTGGATCTGAGGTTGTTGGGTCTTTGCCTTCTCCGTCGCCCCCTTCATTGCCATCGCCCGAGTCACCGTCGTTGTTCGGGTCACTTTGGCCGGCGTCCGAATCGCCATCCGGGTCTTGTCCATCCGATGAATCTTCGCCATCAGGGTTGGCGTTGTCGCCAGCGTTGGGGTCGTCACCAGCGTTGGGGTCGTCACCGTTGTTGGACCCATCGTCGTCCGAGCCACTTCCCGGATCCCCTTCATTGTTCGCTGGATCGCCATCATTGTTGTTTGGGTCCTCGTCGTTGTTGTCGCCGTTGTCGGAGTCGTCATCGCCATCGCCTGGGTTGCCCGGCCCATTGATTTCGCCCGCGTCGCAGTTTTCGATGGGTTTCGTGGTGTGGTCTTTTAGACGAACCACCGGCCGCATGATGTGCTCTTTTTTGCCCCGAGGATGAATCCAAAGGCCTTTGTGCCCGTCGATGACGAGACCGAGCGTGAGTTCTTCGCAGGGGCCGATGTTCCAAGAGCCTTTGAGTTTGATACCGCTTTGAACGCCTGAGGGAATTTTGAGCAAGACTTGTTCCCCGTTGATGGTGGCATAGGCGTCTTGGCTCTCATCCACATAGAGCCGGATTTGGTTGACCTTTCCAGTGGGGAGATGGGCGAAGCCGAGATTCGATGCCTCCTCTTCGAGTCGCAAGAGGTCTATCGTTTGTGGCGTTTCTTCGAGTGTTATCCAGCCTTTGCCGGGTGCCTGCGCGGTAACCTTCAGGATGGGGACGATGACCTCGGAGACGTCGTTGGATTTGCCGGGCTTGTCATGTTCTTGTTTGGCCGCCATCTCGTCTGTGGGCTCTGCGGTTAAGGAGAGGGTCATTCGCCCAAAGGATTCTGTCCCCGACAGGGAGTCCTGGGACGGTTCGAACTCCGCGGCGCCGCACGAAGCGGTGAGCAGAAACAGGGCCAATCCAGTGGGTCTTGATAATCTCATGTGGGGTCTTCTCCGGGTTTCAAATTTTCCGAAGCTCGCGGCATCGGTACGCTATGTCACAGCAACTTTCGTTCCACCTGACTGGGACCCCGATTTTGTCCCTTTCGTGCCTCAAGGGTGTGTAGTTGACATGACGACTCGGTCGATTTTTGGTTTCTGGGTGAGAGGCCCGAGTCAGGGCGTGGCGGGTAGGTCGGATGGGAAATCCGGCCGAGCGCCTGGGATTTGAAGGAAAGGGGGGTGAAAACCATGGACTTGGCTCAGCGGTGAAGTCGTTGGTTTCAGGAGGGTTGTGCACCGGACTGCGCAGTGATGGCTCGGCTCCCCGGTTGGATCCGTAGGGTGCAAATGTGGGTGATCATCGCCGATGTGGGAGGCGCGTGTTGACTGCGTCGAGAGTCGCTACAAATACTGACGGTGGTGCGGTCGGTCTTTCAGGCAGGTTTGGGTCCGGTTCTCCTTGCCGCCTGGGTGGTGGGCTGTGGAGAGTCCACTTCTCGTCTGGAACTTCGCCTTGTTTCGCCTCTTTCGGTTCCGGGCGAGGCCGATCAGCTCGTTGTGCGGGTTTATACGGGAACCATCGCCATCGGGGGTGAAAGCTATCGGCTTGGGGAGCCGGGGCGAGACGCTTGGCCGATGCTGGTCCCCATCATTGGCGTGGGTGCACGGCAACATGCGGTTTCACTCGTGGTTGAACTGCAGACGACTCAAGATGGGCCATCGGAGACGGTGGCGTTTGCCACCGCGAGCGCGATGTTTCCAGACGGGGGTGTACAGACGGTTGCCATTGAAATTCCCCGCGCGTGCATCGATCGAGATGGTGACGGATACGGCGTAGGTCTGGGGTGCCGGGGCCCGGATTGTGACGACGAGCGGGCCGAGGTGCCTGGCCAGCTCGACTGTCCGGCTGTAGATCCGAATCGGTGTGGCGATAGTCCTCGTCCGTGTGCAGGAAGCCAGGTTTGTTATGGGGCGGCGTGTCGCGACCCGTGTGAAAGAGAGAAGGAATGCGCCGGGGTGGGCCAAACCTGCCTAAGAAGTGAAGGCGTGTGCGTTTGCCGTACGCCCTGCGATCAGGTCGAGGGGTGTTTTCCGTTCGAGTGCATCGAGGGATGCTGCGTGCGCTAGCATCTTGAGGGGGCGTTTCGTGTGGTATGTCGCTACAGCGAGCGTCTTATTCTGGTCACGCGCCCGGATCGGATCCGAACTCGGATTTTCCGAACGACGCCCAAAGCGGGGTTCTTGAGCAAGAGTTCGTGTCGGCCCGCCGGGAGTTTGATACCCGCCATAGGCGTCATGCCGAGTTTGCGCCCTTTCAGGTAGACCTCAGTCCACGGCTGGGTGTCGATTGTGAGTCGCCCGTGTTTCTTCTTCGTTCGTGTCCTGGCCGGACCCGCACGTTTTTTCGCTGTGCCACGTCGTTGACGGGCCAAAGGTTGTGGTTGTCGGGCGCGAGGAGGCGCCGACTCCGTTTGTCCGGCGTCAGCGGGTGTAGGTCCTTGGGTGCGGCGTGGGTTCGGTGCGGGCCTGAGGGGGCTCGCGGCTGCTGCCGACCGGTGGTCGACCCACCTTGGGGTCATTTCCTTTGGCTTTGTGCCGGGCGATGGGGCAATTTCGCTTGTGATGCTTTGGTACTCGACTTGGTCGCTCCTTATCATGAACTTCAAGGACACAAAGGCCAAAGTTGTGGCCCCCAGACCCACGGCGACCAAACCTGCAAGAGGGACCAAGCGGCCTGAATTTGTGGCGCCTTGACCGTTGTGGTCGGAATCGCTGTCATCGAGTATCCCAGTAAGCCTTGTCAGCCTGGTGATGCGCGCGATCAACCCCGCGGGTTTGCTTGAAGACGATGCGGCCACCGAGGATACGACATCTGCCAGCCTACTCCTGGCGCCTTCGATTCCCCGGGTGGCAAGGAAAGCCTCAAGGCTGCGCTGAAAGGTTCTGGCGTCCGCCGGTCGGTCTTGAGGTTCAATCGAGAGCGCCGGTGCGATGAGCTCCCACAATTCGGCGCTGATTCTCGGATGATGGGGTGCGGTGCCCTCGGGACACCCGCGAAAGGGCAACTCCGCGGTCAGAGCCTCAAATAGCAAGACGCCCACGCAGAAAATGTCAGAACGTGCGTTGACTGCCTCCCCGCGGAATTGTTCGGGAGACATGTGCTCTCGAGTCCCCATGACTTGTTTCGTTTTTTTGCTGTTTGAGACCGCGATGCCGAAGTCCAAAAGTTTGGCACTCCCATTTTGCGCGATCATGACGTTTCGAGGATTGACATCTCGGTGGACCATTCTAAGAGGCGCACCGTGGTGGTCACGTGCAATATGGATGGCATGAAGCGCATCAAGAACGTCTACCGCGATGCGGCAGGCAGACCCGGCATCCAGTACCCTGACCCGCGTGAGCAGGTCTGCCAGCGTCAGGCCGCTGACATACTCCATCGCGAGATAGTACTGATCGTCTACTTGGCCGAACGCAGATACATGCACGAGGTTCGGATGTTCAATGAGTGCGGCGAGACGAGCTTCGTTCAAGAAGAGCTCGGTAAATCGGCTTTCTTTACTCAGATGAGGAAGAATACGTTTGATGACCAGCTGCTTTTCGAACCCACCAGGACCGACGCGTCTTGCCAGAAAGACTTCCGCCATGCCGCCCGTGCCCAGGCGACGAATAAGCTCGTATTCGCCGAATGGAATACCGGCGCTCATGGTTTGTTCTCGAGATGAGGGCGTTTGATGTTCGAGCCGAAGACGGCGATCCGCAATCGAGCGGTTGCTTTTTCGGATTTAAGGACGCTCATAGAGGGGGAGCGTGACCCGAATGGGTTCGAGGCTGTTTGGGTCGCTTGAGGACCCCGTGGTGCTGAGTGCGACGGCAACGGTGGTGGCGACAACGGCGCCGCCGATGGCCCAAACCCACCACTGCTTGTACCACCGAGGGGATTCGGTTTCGCTGGTATCGGCTCGAGAGGATGCCTCGGGGGAGATTGTGAGCATCACCCGACGAGGTTGTTTGGCGGACCCCAACGAGGTGAGAGGGGTTCCGTCGTGTGCTTTGGCTGTAGCGTAGTACTCGATATAGGGTTGGTGAGGATTGAGAATAGGAATGTTGGCTCTAAGTTCTCGGGAAGGGTTCGGGACGATTCTTGTCTCTTCGAAGGCGTCGGCGTTTTTGATGTGGAGCGCGACGCTTGAGACGAGAAGACCGGGATCGTGTAAACTGCCCGAAAACCGGAGGCGGTTTTTCTTTTGAGCAACGTGGAGCTCTGAAAACTTGATCGCGTTTCGAGCGGATTGCCTCACGCCGTCAAAGACTTTTTGGATCTTGGGCGATGTCAGGGGGTCCATTCGGTAGTCTGGGGCTCGTCTTAGCAGCTCCAAAAATGCTGCTTCGGCCTGTTCTTTTTTGCCGCTGACGGTGAGGGCGATTCCCAGCAGTCGATGGGCCTCGATGGATTGTTCTGAGCTGAGTTCGGGGTGCTCGAGTGCTCGCTGAAGGATTCTTTGTGCTTTCGCAAATTTGAGCTCCACCGTGATAAATCGCTGAGCCTTGCGAATGAGTTTCTCGGCGGCGTCCTCGGCTGCTTGTACGGAGTTTGCATACACGCAGGGCGCCACGGTGAGCCCCAGAGCACAAATCCCTCTAAGGACGGGCAAAGAGTAGGTTCCCACTTCAGTGTGAATGATGCACGAATCCGGAGGGCTTCGATAGGGAGGCTGTTTTATCGGGCGGTTGCAACCGAAATGACCGGGGTATAATCCCTCGGCTCGCCTGCTTGGTCTACACATAGACCTGACTTCTGTGTGAGCCAGGGTCCCCGGGTGGGCGGGTGATGTCGGACCGGGTCCCGTAGGGCCGAATGGGCTGCGGCTGAAGCGACGTGCGTCAACAGTGGACGCGTAGTAGATCGAAGGGAGCCGAGGTATAATTTTGGCCTTGATGCCTTTTTGGTGCTCTCGGAGGTTGCGATGAGTGGGCAGAATTCTCACAGGCCGGTGGGCACGGGTACCCTTGTTCTGACCGAGCCGCAGACGGGAGGGCTGATCACCCGACGCTGGCGAATCGATGTCGTTTCCGGCCCCGATCAAGGGACCTCCATCGTCCGACAGAGTGGCACGATCGTGGTCGGTGCAAGTTCGAATGCTGATTTTGTACTCACCGATCCCTCCGTGTCAGGATATCACGCCGAGCTTCGGTTATTGAGCGAGGGTGTCTTGGCCGTCGATCTCAACAGTCGAAATGGAACCCGAATTGGTTCGACCAAAATCGACCGAATTTTGATGGCACCCGATTCTGAAATTCGAGTGGGTCGGAGTCGGCTGCGGGTCTCCTGCGTGGATGAGCGCATGGGCTTCGAACCTCAAGACGGGCCGCGACGGTTTGGAGATTTTGTAACCTGTTCAGACCAGATGCGCGCCTTGTTGGCGCAGCTCGAGGTCGTGGCAACGACGGATGCTACGGTCATGCTGGAGGGCGAGACGGGTACCGGCAAGGAGCTCTTGGCGCGCGCCATCAAGCAGCATTCCGCGAGAGCGGAGGGGCCTTTTGTGGTTGTGGATTGTGGCTCCGTGTCTAGCACGCTGCTCGAAAGCCAGCTTTTTGGTCATGCCAAAGGCGCATTTACGGGAGCTGTTGAAGATCGGAAGGGGGCCTTTGAAGCTGCCAACGGGGGCACATTGTTTCTGGATGAGCTGGGAGAGCTTGAGTTGGCGCTTCAGCCCAAGTTGCTTCGAGCGCTCGAGGCGCGAACCATCTGCCGTTTGGGAGAGGTCAAGGAGCGGCCGGTGGACGTACGGTTTATCGCGGCCACCCACCGGGATCTACGCGCGATGGTCAAGTCCGGCGACTTTCGGGAAGATATCTACTATCGGCTCGCGGTGGTGCAGTGTCAGATCCCGCCGCTTCGCAGCCGGCCGGAGGACATCGAATATCTCGCTCTTGAGCTTGTCTCTACTTTGAGCCAAGGGAAGTCGAGGTTGCATCCCAAAGCGCTCGAAGCCCTCAAGCGATATCGCTGGAACGGAAACGGTCGTGAGCTGAGAAACGTGATCCAGCGGGGTGTGCTCTTGTCCAACGGAGGCGAAATTGGCCCGAGAGAGCTTCTTGCGGATGAGTCTTTTTCGGCGAGTGAGACCCACCCTTTCCACGAAGCCAAGGATCGTTTGGTCAGCGAGTTCGAGAAACAGTATGCGAAGGACCTCTATGCGCGCCATCAAGGGAACATGAGCGCGGCAGCGCGCGACGCCGGCCTATCACGGAATGCGCTTTATGCGCTTTTCAAGCGATCGGGAATTTCGCCCGGTACCTGAAGCCTTTTTTGCCTGCGGGCTGGCAGGGCGCATGATTGCGGGGTCGGTGGCCCCGGCGGGCAAGGGTTTCTCGGGGCGATCGCGTTCAGAAGTCCTTGCCAAAAGGCCCTCTCCTCTGACTGGTTTCACGCCCAGATTGCGGGGCACGACGACAATGTTGGTGGCAGCGACGGTCTTTTTCCTGTCCGCCCCGTGCTGGGGTGTGCCGGCCGAAGGGAAAAATGCGGGGACATCGGGGCGCCGTGAGCAGCCACCGGTTCTGTCCGAGTTTTTGGTCAAACGGGGGGTCTACGCGGAGGCCGATTTTGGGGCCTTCGTTTCTTTTGGCGGCGTCAATACCAGGGCTGTTGATCTTCCAACCCGTACGTTTTCGACCCCGCAAACCTATGCGGGTGTCGTTCTCGGATGGGATCTTGCCCACGGGGCTTTTTATAGCTTTGCGCTTGGCCTTCGGACCGCATTTGCGCTGAATGGAGGCGCCGGACGGGTCTCGGACAGCGAACGGAGCCAAGACCCCAATATTCGTCTCAAACCAAGCGATTTTCTGATCTGGGAGCTCGGCCTTCACGCTGCGTTCGCTTGGATGCTCGGCCGTCGCATCGCCTGGAAGTTTCGGGTCGATGGCGGGGGGGCCGTGCTCAGCCCAGATCCAGCTCTGGGCGCGCTCGAATCGGGGGCGGGTGGATCGCGGTGGGCGCCCGCGTTTGGGGTGGGCACTGGCGTGGAGTATTACACGCTCTTGACCGACTTTTCTGTGGGGCTGTCGGTCCGGTTCGTGGGGGTCCTGCGGGAAGGACTGATTCCCGGCATGACCGTGAGTGTTCCGCTCAAATATGCGTTCTGAGGGCAACCACGGGACATGACCCCGGGGATTTACCGGGATCTGAGGGGGCTGGGCCCGGGTATATCCAAGCTTGGATCGGTCGCCGAGAGATTCGAGGCGAGCTAGCATGGTCGCCCATGGTGTCTTTGACCGATTTGGGCGAACCGAAGGGCCAGCCTGGTAAGGCGGGGCCGGGTACGCCGCCGCCGCCACCGCCTCGGGGCTTTTCGTATCTGGCTTCGGTGTCGCTGGACTGCCGCGATTTGGCGCGTGCCCTGGCGCTCTTGTCCATGGTGCGAGAGCCGGATGTGGGTCCGGGGGAGTTGGATGCCCGCATCAAGGTCATCGAGCGTATGCTCCGCCCCCATCAGCTCATGGACGACTATCGGCACCACGCGAGCGCCGCCGCATTTTTGGTCGCCCGACTGGCCGTGGAGCGGGTGCCTAGAGCGGACCAGGGACTTCGTCCGACGCCGCTCGATGCTGACAGTCTAAGAGAGGCGCTGGTTCAACGGGGATTGCTTCCCGGACGTGCTCGGGCGCTGGTGGGAGACTGGGATGGCCCCAGCCCGGACTTTGCGCCCGAACTCGATGGGTTGGGGGTGTCGGTGATCGCTGGGCTTGCAGAGCTTAGTCTGAGTCGAAGTGAGCGGAATTCCGCGCTCTGTCAGGTTGCTTTCAGTCGGCGTTGCCTGGATCGAATTGCGACCACTGCAAGGCTTCTTATAGAAGTACGGGCGCTGCTTCCGGTCTTGCCGCCGGAGTCTTTTGGTTCTGCTTTTGGTTTGGCCGCAACCGCGGTTGTTTTGGGGTGTCCTGAGCGGGCGGCAGACCTTTTCGGCGAGGATGATACCGCCTTGGTATCCAAGAGCATACGGCGCCTTGTGCGCGTGCAGGCGGCGCTTCTTGCGGGCTCGGGCGCGGCCTTGGGGGAAGAAGCATCAAAGACCGAGGCCGCCCTGCTGGATGAGGCCGAGGCCTCGGCTCAAGACGCGGCAGTTTCTGAAGATTCGGAGGATGCCGATGCCACCGATGATGTTCTAGAGATGGTTGAGACCAGTGAGCCTGGGGAGGTTGAAGACCCTTACACCGATGATGTCTTGGAGATTGTCGAAGAGGCGGTTGATCCGGCGACGACCAAGGCACCAGAGCCTCATGCGCCGTTTCCCACACCCAACCCGGTCACGTGGGCGCTTCCGGAAACGATATTGTCGTTTCGAGACGAAATGCTTGTCCGCGCGTGGGGAAAGGCGTGCCACGCGCGCGGGACCGCCGTGGCACGAAGCGGTCAAATCTTGTCGATGCGCCTTCCTACGATGGGAGCCCGGGTGGCGAAGGCGCCTTTTCCGCCGGACCTCGGCTGTTTGCGAGAGCTTTCTTTGGGGGTAGATGCTTCACAGACCCTGCAGGAATCCATGGACGCGATCTTCGATCGAGGGATCTATGAAGAGGGGTCGGCGTATGATCCTATCTTTTTTCCCATAGAAGAGGTGCTCGGGGCGGTGGTGGGTGCCACCAAGGGTGAGGTTCCTTCCACGACTTTGGTTGACAAGAGTGGGGATCTGGGCTGGGTCATGACGCGGACGCGGGCGTTGGCCTTGGTCGTTCGGGGCGAGCCGGAGGCTGCGGTGGAGGCCCTGTCTCAGGGGCCAGACGGTGAAGTCCCGGAGCGCGTATGGGCCCGTGAGCGGATGCAAAGATTTGGTTCCCGAAAGCCTGAGCCGGTGTGCGTAGAAAGGGCCCGGGTGCAGGCCGCATCCTTGGTGAGGGACTTCGCGGAACAGCTGTTTCGGACGGTCTCAGGGGCTCTTCCAACAATTGAAGCGTGAGAAGGGGGCGTATCATGGGTGAGAAACAAAGAAAGCTGAAGGACAAAGCCTCCAGCAGTTATCGAGCCGGAAAGCTCAAAGATGCGCTCAAACTCTACAAGCGGGTCGTGAAAGAGGACCCTACGGAGCTTGGAACCTTTCTCAAGATCGGAGACATCCACCGAAAGCTGGGGCAAAAAGAGGAAGCGATTGCCGCCTATGAGCCCGTGGCGCGGCACTACGCGGAGGATGGTCTGATTCTCAAAGCGATCGCCGTGTGCAAATTGGTTTTGGTCATTCGCCCCGACCATCCGGTGCGTGACATGCTCGAGACCCTCCACTCGCGACGTCGTGTTACCGGAGGCCTATCGCAGGCGGCCGCTTCGCCCAAGGAGGTTCCCATCGTGGCGGGGACACCGGTGTCCGATGGGGCGGTGGCGAAAGGAGCCAGTGCTTTGCCGGCCGGGGTTTCATGGCCGGTTTCGGTTCCCGCGGAGCGCCCGACCTCGGCTTTTTCAGTGGAGCCCGGACAAGTTCTGCGGGTTGAAGCGAGTGATACCTCCCCGTCCGATCCCGGCGTGGGCACCGAGGATGAGCCCATCGAACTGGTGGTCAAAAAGCCCGATTTGAGTGCACCGATAGAGCTCACCCGAAGCAAGTCTCAGGCCAGCAGGAATCACTCCCTAGACGCATTGGCCCAGCCCCATATTCCCCTCTTCTCGGATTTGTCCAAGGACGCCTTTGTCGAACTTTTGGTCCGCATGAGCATGCTCGAGTTTGCGCCGGGCGAGCAGGTGATCCGTGAGGGTGAAAATGGTGACTCCTTTTTTGTGTTGGTGTCCGGCCGCGTCCGGGTGTCGCGGCGTGGGGACGGAGGCCAGGAGGTCATCTTGGCCTACCTGACCGATGGCGCATTTTTTGGCGAGATGGCGCTCCTTCAGGCGGGCCCCCGAACCGCTTCGGTGACCGCAGAGGAAGATTGCCAGGTGTTTGAGCTCAAACGAGCGGTGCTCGACAATGTGGTTGCTCAGTATCCGCGCGTGGCCGGGGTCCTCGATAATTTCTACAAACAAAGGCTGCTGTCCACCGCGATGGCGGTCCACCCCATCTTTACCCCCTTTCGTACGAGCGAACGCCGAGCGCTTATGGAGCTCTTCAAGAGTCGGCATTTTGAAGCGGGCTCTGTCCTCCTCCAGCAGGGTGCGGAGGGTTCTGGCCTCTTCATCGTCCTCAGCGGTAACGCCGTGGTGACACGCACCCAAAACGGAGACGTGATGCAGATGGGTACGCTCTCTCCCGGTGATATTTTCGGAGAGATGTCTCTTCTCACCAATCGCCCGATCTTCGCTACGGTCACCGCCCAGTCCGATTGTTTTGTGTTGCGGCTTGGCAAAAAAAGGTTCGACGAGGTCATCATGACCCACCCACAGGTCCTTGAGCTTGTGTCCGAGCTCTCTGATGCCCGCGAGTCGATCAACCTTGCCCGCGGCGTATCCAGCATCCCCCCGCAAGCGATCCTCGTCTAGTGGGAGGCCGACTGGGCTTCCCCTGGCCCTCACTAGAGGTATACCCACCGATAGTCACCGCTTGACTGGTCGGCTCCCCTGGGCTTCACTCCGCGCTCGATCGGGGCGTAGCGCAGTCTGGTTAGCGCACTTGACTGGGGGTCAAGGGGTCGGAGGTTCGAATCCTCTCGCCCCGATATTTCAACCCTTTGATTTCCCAGAAGGAATCCTCATAAAGGCCGTCAAACTCGATGGCGGTGAGCGGCTCAATAACCACCTTGTCCCCTGGCTTGGCATGAATGACTTTCACGCGCCCTCGGTTTTGAGCGTAGACGAGTCTGACTTTGAAGGAATCGGTAGTGAAAAGACCCAGCTGAGCAGCGATGCCGATATTTGGGCGATGGGGGCTGCCCAAAAGCAGGCAGGAGCTCATTCTGTGACTGGGTTCGATGCAATTTACATTTACTTTGGGGCCTCTTCGTCTTGGCTCGCGATTTGCAACCTCCTTGATGCATGAAGCTTCGCCTTATTCTCCCCATTGGCATCAGTGCACTTGGATTCTCGGCGTGTCAAAGTCAGGATTCGGCCAAGACCCCCACCGACGTCGCCACGCTTTCGTCTGACAATGGGTCGTGGGGGAATGGTTCTTGGGCCAATGGGTCTTGGGGCAATGGGTCCTGGGGCAATGGGTCCTGGGGCAACGGGACTTGGGGGAACGGTTCTTGGGGCAACGGGACTTGGGGGAATGGTTCTTGGGGTAACGGGACCTGGGGCAACGGGACTTGGGGGAACGGTTCTTGGGGCAATGGGACTTGGGGGAATGGGACCTGGGGTAACGGAACCTGGGGCAATGGGACTTGGGGGAATGGCTCTTGGGGCAACGGGAGCTGGGGGAATGGCACCTGGGGTAACGGGATGCTGTTCGACAACTTGGCGGTGGCCAGTCTTGATATTTCGAATCTCATCGATACGTCGCTTGCGGGGCCTGCGTGCACCAGCGCTGTGGATGCGAGCGCAGCCATGACCGAGTTCATGGTGTACGTGGCCACGATACAGTGCGCGTTGCCCGCCCCCTGCGCCGAGAACGATACGGCGTGCATGGAGCAGATCGACTGCGCAACGGACCCCAATTGTCGGGTTGTGACCGACTGCGATGGGAATGAACTGTACGTGGCCGGCAAGAGTGGGCTGGGCACGGACCAAGGCAATCCGACGGTGGTCGCCAGTGTAGATGCCTGTATTGACGCTACTTTGGTTCAACTCAACAGTGATTTTCGGGCCTATGCCGACAACCTCAACAGCTACTCGGCTTCTTGTGCGCTTCCCGAATCGGCAGGTGGCAGTTGTGCCCAAGATCCGGGCTGTGTAGAGGTGACCTACCAGCTGTACCCAAGTGGCACCGAGACGGTCCAGTATTATGGAGCCATTGGCCTTGCGCCAAGCTGGAAGAGCAATCCAGACTTTGACAGCGATCCGGACGGACAGCGCCGCGTGTCTGCGTGCCTGGCTTCGCGCACCAACCCTCACCGTAAGACTGTTCAGCTTTCGATTCGAGGAATGGGCATTCCGACAACGATGACTGAGGAGCGAGCCTATACCCACCACGAGGGGGCCTTCTGGGGAAACATGTTTGATCCCAATCCTCTGATTTACAGCTGCTCGGTGAAGGGCGACGGGCCTTCCGGACGCATTTGCACGGGAGGTCAGTGTAACTTCATCGACGAAGGTCCATGTGATACGGCCTGCGCTGGTCAGGATGCGGATGGCAACTATGTCAATTGTGGTGCCGAGGGTTCCATGGACGTGATCAATATCTTCTTGCCTCTGCAAAGCAATATCAGCACCGGAAGCCACCATATGTGCGCCAATCTCAGGGACGGAAGCAGTGTTTGTTGGGGGAACGGCACCAGCGGGCAGCTGGGCTACGGTGGAACGACCAGTCAGTCTTTCGTGGTCGAGCCACAAGGTTTAGGCTCCGTTCAACAGATTGTAGCCAGTCACAAGAATACCTGTGCCCGGCTCACCGACGGATCGATCTCATGCTGGGGCAAAAACGATTTCGGGCAGGTGGGTATTGCGACGACGTTGCTGAAAGAAAGGACGCCAGTCGCCGTAGGAGGCGATGTGGGGGCCGACATCGCTCAAGTTGCTTCGGGCAAAGAGCATGCTTGTGCTACGCGAACCGACGGAAAAGTCTACTGCTGGGGTCGAAACAACTTTGGGGGTCTCGGCAACGGCACTCTCGTCGATTCCTCGGAGCCGGTTGAAGTTCACAACCTTAGTGGGGTTGTGAAAACCGAGCTGGGCAGTGGGTTCAGCTGCAGCCTCAAAAACGACGGGACCGTTTGGTGTTGGGGCAAAAACTACGAGGGGCGGCTGGGTATCGGGAGCACTGTGGATCAAACGCTGCCTGTACAAGTTGCACTGCCTACGGTCATCGACATCGGTATTACTTACAGCCACACCTGCGTGCTGACGGAGGATGGGCGTATCTTCTGTTGGGGTTCGGGCCACTACGATCGTCTGGGCAACGGTGCTTCATCCAGCAAGGATGTACCCACCGAAGTGACCAGCCTTCCCCATCCTGCAAAGTCTATGAGTGTGGGCCATTACGTGACCTGCGTGGTGCTCGACGACAACAGCGTCTGGTGCTGGGGTCAAAATACGCATGGCGAGCTCGGCGATGGTACGACCACCCGCCGGTTGTTGCCTGTGGCTGTGATGGATGGTGGCGCACCGATGACCAACGTCCGGAATGTTCTCGCGGGCGCGAATCATGCCTGCGCCGAAAAAACCGATGGGTCCGTTTGGTGCTGGGGATTCAACCAATACGGCCAACTTGGCTTAGGATACAGCAGCACCGCTTCTGTACTCTCTCCTACGCGCATGACGATCCTAGAAGACTGCGGAGATGGCGTTTGCGAATACAGCGAGAGCAACACCTATTGTCCCGCCGACTGCCCCTAGGGCGCGTTCAGAAGGCGCGCGCTTGAGCGGTCGGATGTGCGCGGCGGCTGCAGCACCACCGTCCGTAGGCCCAGTCGGTCTTCTGTGGGTCCACTGAGGATTTCGATCATTCCCTTTTCCGGGCTCTCGCGGCGGGTGCGATCCTGTCATTAACCCTGACCGGAGGACTGGGCCGGTCTTGGTGGGGCGAATTATGACTTCCCTTTTTGGGAAAACTCTGGACTCTCAGACCCTTGTCTCGGCGTTTGGGCTGGGCGAAGGAAAGCGCGTCGTTGTCCCCTTTGGACGCAGGCCAAGAAGTGATCATTGCCACCGGTGCGGCGGGCAATTTCGGCGGCATTGTGGCCAGGGCGCTGATGCGCAAACACCGCGTGGTGGCGGTGGACCGAAGGCCGATGCGTGCGATGCCCGATTCGGTGATCCCGGTGGTCACAGACGTGCGGCGCCGCGCGATTGAGGATGTGTTCCGAACCTACCGCGTCAAAGCGATCGTTCATCAAGGGCTTGAGCACAACCCACGGGGGGAGCCTGACCGCTATCGCTTCAATGTGGTGGGCACCGAGCGGCTTTTGGATTTGGCGGCCAAATATAAGGTGGCCCGGTTTGTGATGTTGTCGAGCGCCACGATCTATGGCCCCGACCCCGACAATTCGTACTTTCTTGATGAGCACACGCCACTTTTGGGCGCGGAGCATCATCCCGAAATCCGTGACCTTGTGGCAGCGGACCGGATCGTCCAGAGTTTCTTTTACCGTCAGCCTGAGGTTCAGACGACCATTTTGCGGCCGGTCCACATCATCGGACCTCGGGTGCGGAACGCTGCGTCGAACTATCTTCGTCTTCCGCGCCCATGGATGCTCACCGGCTTTGATCCCATGGTCCAGTTCATCCACGAGGAAGACGCGGTGACCGCACTTCTTCTGGCGCTCGAATCCGACAACAAGGGTGTGTTCAACATCGTCGGGCCGGGGGAAGCGCCTTTGTCCCGCTTGTTGAAGGTGCTCGGGAAATCGCCCCGATGGGTGCCCTGGTTTGTGGGTCGAAGCCTGCTTCGGGGGACTTGGCGTTTCCACGTGGCGGGGTTTCGACCCTCTGAGCTGCGCCACGTGCAGTACAACTGCATCGTAGACGGCCAGCGCGCGCGCAGCGAATTGGGTTTTAGCCCGGGGTATTCGTTGTTTGAGACCATTCGCTCGGTTCATGGTGGGGGTGCATTCCCTTCAGAGCAAAAAAGCGGCAAAGATGGAAACTTGTCTCCGGACGGGAAGGCTGCCAGCCTAGGCTCATGAGGACGATGCTGTGAAGGGCGGCGGACGTACTGGGCTGAAAACGCTCCTGCTTGTGCTCTTGGGGCTTCAGTGGGCGCCCCCAGCGCACGCGAGAAATGAGGACGACTGTAAGCGCGCATGGAGCCGGGCTGTACGCAGCTATCTGACCCAAAATCGTAAAGCATCGCCGAGCGGCGAAGTGCCGAAGGACCTCGACGCCGAGGAACGAAGCGCCCAAGCGTGGCTCGATGTGTTCAAAGCAGCCTGCCGACAAGAAAAAGAAGGCCAAAAAAGCGAAGCGCGCATCGAGGCCTCATTGGCTGGGGCCCAAGTGCTCGTCAAGCTAGACCCCCGTGCTTGTGTACAGTTCATGAGTGCCTATATGGGCGCATCGAGTCCCCAGGATATTTGCCAAAAGATACCGAGGGGGTCTTCTGAAACCCTTCGTGCCCTTTTGCGGTCCAGTTTGCCCCCGCGCTGAGGTTCTGCACCCCATGCCGGGGGCTCTGAGTACGTGTTTTTCGGGAGGAAATGTGGCCGACAAGGAACGCTATCGCTGCATCATCTGTGGGCAAGAGTCGGAGGGCTCCCCCCCCACCCACTGTCCGGTGTGCGGCGTGCCTCGGGCGCGCTGGCGGCTGTTGGTGACGAGGCCGCCGCGTCCGGTGGCTTCGCTCGAAGCCTTGACCGAAGGGGAAGGGGACGCCGCCGAAAATGATGCGGCCTCGCCCGACTCGTCACAAGCCTCCGCTTGAGCCCGAAGCCTGCTATGCTTTTGTGAGGGCTCATGGACGTGGTGAAAGTTTGGCGAATGGGGACCGGTGGGGTGTTGCTCTTGGCCCAATGGGCATGCGGCAGCGCAAAGTTGGAATGCCCTGACAACAGCGTTTTGGTGGGGAATGTTTGTCGCGCTGAATGTCGTGACGACAGCGCGTGTTTCCTTTTTGAAACCTGCAACAACGGGCGCTGTGAGCCCAAGGCAGAAGTGGGGCCGGTCATCACGCACTTTTTTGCTCGGGAGGCCACCGCCCGCATTGGGCAGGAGGTTGAGGTCGTGTACGAGGCGGTGTTTGCGGACACCGTCGCGGTCGTTCCCGACGTGCTCGCCCCTACGGATGTTCTTCAGGGCACGGTGACCTTCACCATCCAACAGGACACCACTTTGACGATCATCGCTCGCAAAAGCGACGGGCAGGCGCAAACAAAAGAACTCACGATCCGCATCCAGGATGCGGTCGACCCGTCTATCGAGCGGTTGGAAGCCCAGCCCAAAAACTGCCAGCAGGCGGTCGTGGCTTGGTCGGCAAGGAATGTAGATTTCTCTAAACCCTGTGCTCTCCTTCTCGCAGGGACGGGTTTCGAGCAGTGTTTGTCGTCCGACACCGGCCAAGTCACTGTCGATGTCGGTGACGTCGTCTCGTTTGAGTTGACGGCCGTGGGGCAAAGTGGGGCCAAAGATACCCAAATGGTGTCGGTCACACCCAAGTCGGTTTGCCGTTTTGAGCTCGCTTCGGAGGGCATTTCGCAGCTGGGAGATACTGCACTTCTTTCTTTTTCAACGCGCGCAAACTCGGCGGTGAGCGCATTTGCGCTGGTGACCCCTGAGGGGGCGGCGGTGCCTGGCGTGGGGGAAGTCGTGCGACCCTCTGACAGTGTGCTGCTTTTTTGGAACGCGAGCGGCACGCCCCCCTTTGAGGCTGAGGAAGGGGGCTGGTTGGTGGCGCCCACGGCAAGGCCGCTTACGCCCTATGCTTTGGCCGCTTTGCGGGAGTCGCCTCCGGGGACTTTTCGCCTTTTGGACGCGCTTTCATTGAGTATCCCGACCCGCTCGCTCACCCGGATGTCGCCTCGTTACTGCGTGTTCGAAGAAAGAGCGTCTTTTGGTCCGCTGGAGGGTGCTGTCACGCTTGACTTTGTTCCCTACACCCAAGACGAGCCTGCCGAGCCACCCGGTGATCAAGGAGGTTTTGCTTTGGTCCCCTTTCCTTTCGGGTTCGAATATTTCGGACGGGTTTATTGGGGCGTATTGGTTCACGCCAGTGGTTATTTGAGTTTTCTTCCCGAGGCCGCAAGCTATGCGCCGCAGGCGCTCCCCGACCCCCAGCTTCCGAACTCGGTTGTGGCCGTGTATTGGTCGTCTTCAACCCGGGTCGGACGAGCTTCGTGGGCCTTGGTAGAGCGGAACAAACGTTCCAGCGTGGTCGTTGTTTTGGAAGACATCACCTACGGCGATCAACCTTTGCCGGTTGCGTGGGTTGAGTTTTTGAGCGCGCCAGAGCAACTGATGATCAGCTTCCAAGAAGACGCGTTCAAGGGGCTATCCGAGCGGCTAAACTTTAGAGCAGGCATCGAAGACCCGACCGGCGAAGCTGCGGTCGGTTTGCCCCCCTGCAAGGAGGGCCTTTGCCGCGTCGAAAGTTGTGTGGGTGAGACCTGTGAATTCCCCATGGGGGGGCAGCGTTATCGGTTCAGCCGCCCATCGTCAGGCGTTGTCTGTCTGCGAGAGTAGCCGGACGCTCGGGCCTACAAGTTTGCGCCGAATATCTCGCTCATCGCAGAGGAGGTTGCGTCGAGCTCTTGGCCCAGCTCTTCGAGCGTGCGTGCCACTGGCGAACTTTGCTCCTCAAAACGCTCGGTGTGTGCGCTTTTGAGGTGAAGGAGCGATAACCTTGTTTTTTCGAGCAAGGTGACATGCCCCGACAAACGCGCGAGGACGCGCTCGCGGCCAAGTTCGATGGCTTTGAGTGTTTGCTCCTGTTCCTCAATGGCTCGATGGGCGGATTCGTAGGCTCGTCTTGCGGCAGGATCATGGGCTGCCTCCGCTTTTTTGAGGAGGGCGTCCTTGCGTTCTTTGAGCTCGGTTCTGGATGTTGTGTTCAGGTCCCCTTCTATCCGGCGGCATTCCTCCGCAATGCGGAGGATGCGCATCATCAGCTCTTTGACTCTTTGACTGATTTCACCCTTGGGATCCCTTTTGGTCTGATCCTGAAGATCTGATTTGATCAAACGGTAGGTGTTCAGCGCGCGACTCAAGAGTTCTTGGGTTTCGTCGGCATCCTTGTCCAAGACCGTCTTGTACTGGTTTTCGACCGGATCCCTCTGGCTTCTGAGGTATCGCGGCAAGGATGACAATCCGAAGAAAAGACCAAATACGGCCCCGCATCCAAGCGATGCCATGGGGGGCGGAACCCATGGCGCGAACCATCCCCCATAGAAGAGGGTCTCTGCGAGCTGAATGCCGAGATGCCCGCCGGCGGCAAGTGCCGCCCCCGTGACGGCGACTTTTTTGAGCCCTTCACCGCGGGCGACGGCGGTCGCGCCGGCGAGGCCCATGAGGACCGCACCGAACGGTGCCCAATGCGCTCGGGTCGCAACGTATAGTCCTCCGCCCAAGGCGCCGAGGAAGGCGCCGAGGACTACTGGGGTGACACGCTTGGTTTCGGCTCGCGTGGCGCCAAGAGCCCCCCCCAGCGCGAACAGGGGAAAAAGGCCCAGCGATGAGGCTTCTGGTCCGACCACTTTTTGGCACACCCAAAGCAAGAAAACCCCCAGGGCGGCCCCGAGTGTGGTCCGAAGAACCGTTCCATGAAAAGTCTTATGATCTTGGATCTTCAATCCAAAAATGTCCCACGTCTTACGGTGTACAGAGGGGGGCGCGTCGTGTTGCATCGGATGAACTCCTTCTCTTGGTTGGTGTGCACTCAGTAGGTGAAAATGTTCCGGGCCCGGATTTTCTCGGACTTGATGTAGTCTTTGGCTTCGTTGCTTCCCGGTGCTGAGTTCGACAATCGCCCGAGGGCCTTCTCGGTTTTCGCAATCTGCTCTTCGAAGTGTGCTGTTCTTTGTCCAAAGCGCTTGGCTCGTGCGTTGCTGATTTCTTTTTTGAGGGTATGTATGGCGGTGGCTTTGTCGCCGCTTGACAAGGCGACGGCAGCAGCGTTTCGAGCCTGAGCGAGTACCGCGGATTCTCGCGCTTCTTCCACCTCCCAGTCTCTTGCATGGGCGACACGTTCGGGGTCGGTGGTGACCTGAAACGAGACTTGGCTTTTGTGTCTTTGGCACCGGCCAGACTTCGGTGTCGTATAGACCAACTCAACATCCGCAAGGACGTGGGTTCCCAGCGATTCGCGTGGAACGTAGAGCTCCAAAATCGCGCGCTGGGACTGGTGTGCGCTCAGGTCGCCGACGAAGAGGGCGTACTGCCCTTGGGGTTGACGTGCGAGAGGACCAAAGGCTTGCCCCGGTTTGACGCCCGGCCGGAGTTTCACGTGGACCGTCACATTTTTTGCCGCCAAGGTACTGAGCTCAAAGAATTCTTGGTCGACGATGTCGCCCATGGCGCTTGCGTCTTTTGCGTAGGAGTATCGTCCTCCGCCGTTTTCGGCCAACAGACTGAGAAGGTCTTCATTGAACTCCAGACCCACGCCCAGCGTCGAGATCGAAATGCCCTCTTGATGGGCTTGTTCTGAGATACGGGCCATCGCGCCGTCGTCTTGGATGCCGAGGTTGGCGTGTCCGTCCGAGATGAGGATCAAACGTCGCACCGGGGTCTCGGGTCCGGCGTTGCGAAGAGCCTTGAGTCCCTCCACGAGACCGGCGCTGAGGTGGGTGCCGCCGCCTTCATAGATTTCGTCGATGCGATGTCCAATGTTTTTTCGGCGCCCGCCGACGGATCCGAACGGTACTTCTAGCGTTTCGTCGTTGGCGTAGCTGACAAGGGCAAAGCGGTCGTTGTCTGACAGCGCAGAAACGAGTCTTTTCGCGGCTCTTTTGGCTTCGGCCAGCTTGTGCCCCGTCATCGAGCCGGAGCGATCCATGACGACCGCGATGGCCATCGGGCTTTTCTTTGACGCGCCGTTGGGCGGTGCCCGCACGTCAAGCATGAGGGCCACCGATCCCGGGTCTGCTTGAAGGACCACGGGATGCGAGAGCCGGACTCCAAGGGCGACGCGGCCGTCGGTAGGCGGCCGGGGAACCGGGTGGGCGGCCTGGGACGGGTTCCGGACGGGGCGGTCTTGGGGCTCGAGGGTCCATACGAGGGTCCAAATACCGGCGGCTAGGGCAAACAGGATGAGGGTTTTGTGCATGGTTCTTTCCCAAACGCCCCAGGGGCGAAAAAGATCTGCGCATCCGGCTGGCACCGCGCTCGTGGGCTGAGGCCGAAGGGCACGAAGGAGGAACCTGGCGTGGTCCGGCGGCTATTCCGTTCGTTTCGGCAGCGCGTGAGGCCGGGGGCCCGATCGACCGGATTCGAGCAAGACGTGGAATGTGGGCTTCAGTCTTGGCAGACGTGGCCGGATTTCACGCAGAACTTGTCATCTGGTCGAATGGGGGCATCGGGTCCGGGATCGGATGTCAGAATCGGACGGCACGAAAACCCTTCGGGGCACCTGGAATCGGAGGTGCACTGGGTGGTGCAGTATGCAGCCGCACCTTCATAGGTCACACAGGCGGCGGCGCCGCAATCGAACGCGGGGTGGATACGGATGTCGTTGACCGTTTCTTGGCCCGATCCCACGGGGATGGGAATCAAGCTTTGGTCTTGTCCGGGGATCACCGAACAACATTTGCCGGTATCGTCACCGAGGCAGCCACCCGACAAGAGCATGAGAGCGGTCAAGCTCAACACGCAGAGCTTACGGCTCTTGCGGAGCAAACGCGGGGGCCGCTCGGTGTCAGGGAATAGGGTAGGGGGATGTCGGTGATGGAGCTCCGCCACGGGTTCCTAGCATGCCGCGGATTCGGGCGGATGGCAAAGAACGGCTGGTTGTTTGCTCTTGCCGGCGGGATGATCGTAGCATTTGCCTCGTTCAGCCACGTTGCTTTGAAATGACGGTACGACAGTTCAGCACAATGACGTTTTGCTTTGCCCTCCTGATCGGGGGCACGGCCCTAGATGCCCAGGCCCAGGATGATGAAAGCAGTGCGTCCACCAAGCGATCGGATGCCCAAGCTTCGGAGGGGGCCAAAGACGCCGCGGACGCCGAAACCTCGGAGGAGGGCAAAGACACCGAAGGCCTTGGTGACAAAGAAAGAGGTCGCAAGTTGTCTGACCGGATTAAGTCGGTGCAGCGCAAGGTCTTTCTCAAAAAGCGTCGATTTGAGCTCTTTCCTTTTTTTGGCCTGGATCTCAACGATCCTTTTTTTCAGCATCTTCTGGTTGGCGCCGCGGCCGGGTACCATTTGGCAGACTCCTTGTCGGTGGAGGCTAGGGCAGGTTTTGTGTTCAAGTCTTTAAACCAAAAGGCGATTCGATTTGTTCGCCAAGAGACCGACTCGTTGTTGGAAGACCCTCCCGAATTCAAGTACCACGCAGACATCGACGTGCTGTGGGCACCCATCTACGGTAAGATTTCTTTGTTTGGTGACGCCATTCTCCATTTCGATACTTATGTCACGGTCGGACCTGGCGTGTTTGGGACCGACTCTGGGGCGAATCCCGCAGTCAATGTGGGTATTGGCCAACGGTATTTCATAACCGATTGGCTGGTGGCACGTATCGAGATCAGGGACTACATTTTCATTGAGAAGCGCGCGGGGCAATCGGATCTCCAAAACCTCCTGGTGCTGGGTTTCTCTGTGTCCGGGTTTTTGCCGACTTCTTTCGACTATGAGTTTCAGTAGGCACGTTCGGTGAAAAGATTGCACATCCTTAAGATCCTTGCGCTTTCCCTTTTGTTGGTTTTCTCACTTCCCGGGTCCATCTCTTACGGAGATGAGGCCTCAAAGATCATCGAGCAGCTCAAGAAGGAGAAAGCTGGGAAGCGCAAGAAGAGGCGATCGAAAAAAAGATCGCGACGAAAAACGTCTCGCTCGAAAAAGAAATCTCGCTCCTCCAAAAGGAAGAAGAGGACCACCAAACCGACCCAAAAAAAGTCCCTCCCCAAGCGCTCTTTGGTTCCCAAGCGCTCTTTGGTTCCGGTGAGGAAGAAAATCCGGCTTCAGGGGACGGATCTTTCGGTGGGAAAGATGATCTCCAAGCCGAAAGGCAAAAACCGAGACAAGGTAGATGCCGCGCTCCGGCACATGAAAAGCCAAGCGTACGCAAAGGCCTCCGTGGAGCTCTTTGATCTACTGGCTGCGGGCACGGCCCACGAGGATGAGGCGACCTACGTGCTGGCAAAGGCCTTGTACCGTCAGGGCCGGTACCATTCTTCACTTCACTACTTTTCCAAGATGTTGGCGAAGGGCCCGAAGTCGAAATATCATCGTTCTTCGCTGGAATGGTGTCTTTTTCTCTCTCGCAAGATGGTCGATGAGGATGCGGTCGATCGGGTCATTGCAGCCCACTCGGGGGCAGACTTTCCCAAAGCTTATCGCGACGAGTTTTTGTTTCGCTTGGCCCGGTACCACTACGTGAAAATGCGTTCCATAGAGTCGGGTGCGGTGGCCGGTGCGTTGGGCGAAACGCGCATTGAAGACACCGTGACCGGAGGAAAATCATTCTCGGGAGACATCTTTGGTGGCGATGATGAACCTGAAGAGCCGGAGGTCAAGAGGCGGCGCGGTGGTGGACTCTCCATCGGCGACGACCTCTTCGGCGCGCCCAAACCGAAGAAAAAGCCTGAAAAAGGAGGGGCCTCGTCGGCCAAAGATCACTTAGCGCTCGCAGAAAAATTTGTGCTCCGGGTTCAGCCGCAATCCAAGTGGGGTGCCCGGGCAAAGTTCCTGGAAGGCCTGATCCTGTATCGCCAAAAGAAGGAAAATGCAGCACTGGACGCATTCAAGAAGGTGGTCCACGCCACCAAGGAAGGTGAGCCCCAAGAGGACCCACGCTTGCGAGAGCTGGCGTTCTTTCAGCTTGCTCGCTCCCATTTTGGGGCCCAACAACTGATCTATTCTTTGGTTTACTACTACGAGAAAGTCGATCGCGACTCTTGGAGCTGGCTTGACGCGGTGTACGAATCGACCTGGGCCGAATACCGATTGGGTGATTACGAAAAAGCTCTGGGAAACCTGGTGACCCTTCACGCGCCTTTTTTTGCGGATCGATACTATCCCGAATCGTCGATTCTCAAGGCGGTGGTCTACTATGAGAACTGTCGTTATGAGGCCACCAAGGAAATTCTCGAGGACTTTTCGCGCCGCTACGAGCCGGTTCTCGAGGAGCTCAACAAGCTCACCTCGCGCAACCGAGCTCCCGCCAAATACAGGCAGATCTTTGACGAGCTGGGCGAGGGGAAAGGGGCTAAAACCCCCGAGAAGGAGAAGATTCTGCGGCAGGTTCTCAACATTGCGCTGACCGACGAAAATTTAAAGAAGCTCGAGGCGTCCTACCAAGAGGTTGACCAAGAATTCCGCTCTCTTTCGGACGAAACGGACCTTTCTGGATCGCCGCTCAAGGACGAGCTGAGTGAAATTCTGGCCGGCGTGCGAGAAGAGCTCGCCAACGAGACCGGGACCGCGGTTCGACACAAACTCGACAAAGAACGGGATCATATCAAGTCGTTGGTAGAACAAGCGGTTCGCATCGGCATCGAAACCGCGCGCGCGGAGCAGCAGCGAATTCAGTCACTCCTTAAAGAGGTGAAAAGTCGCCCCAAGGAGGCGGCGGTCCAATACGTGGAATGGACAGACGACGAAAAGCTGGTGTGGTCTTTCGAAGACGAATATTGGTGGGACGAACTCGGAAGCTATGAGATGACCCTCGCGCATTCTTGCACAACGACGAAACCAGGAGAGTAGGTGTGAGGGTGGGTGGTTCGGCAGTGACAACGCGCGCTTGGGTTCGGTGTTTTACACTTCTGTTTGCCCTTTGGATGTTTGCACCGGCTCCGGATGCATGGGCCAAAAAGCGTCGGCGAAAAAGGCCCTCCCCTCGGGGACCTACGCTCGTTTATGAGCAGTTCCGCAAAAAAATTGCGCTTAAGGTTGCACAGAAACGAGAAGAGCAAATCAAGGGCATCAAAAAGCTGATCAGCCTGGGGCCTGAGGAGCGAGAAGTACCGGATCTTAAATACCGGCTGGCCGAGCTGTACTACGAGAAATCCCGCGCCTACTTTTTTCAGGCCGAAGAGGCGGAAGGACAGAGAATCGAAGCGACCAGCAAAAAGGAGAAGGCGACTTTTAGGCGCAAGAGCAAAAAAAGCCGAAAGGCATCGAAGTCCTGGTTGGAGCAGGCGATGCGCTTGTATCAGAGCATTCGTGAAGACTACCCCAAGTACCAGCGAATGCCCGAGGTCTTGTTTGCGTTGGGGCAAGCGTTTTGGAATGAAAACCGCTTTGGGGCTGCTATTAAGGTTTACGTAGATCTCATCAAAAGTTATCCGGAAAGCCCGCAGGTATCCGAGGCGTATATCGCATTCGGTGAGTACTATTTTAACGAAGGTCGAGTCAAAGACGCACTACAAAGCTACAAAAAGGCGGCAGCAAACAAACGCTCTCGCGTTTACGGCTTTGCGCTCTACAAGCAAGCGTGGTGCTACTACAACCTATCGGAATGGAAAAAGGCGCTCCGAAAGTTCGAGGCCGCGGTCTATTACGCTGATTTGGCGCAAGAGTTGAGCGGAGAGAATCGGATTGCGCTTGGTCGAGAAGCGCAAAAGGACTACGTGCGCACCTACTCTCATATCGGGACCTCAAGGAGGGCGCGCTACCAGATAGGTTCGCTTTTGGGCGACGACGACTGCAAAAAGGAGCGGTGTCAAAAGCTGGTCGAGCAGCTTGCCCGTTTGTGGTTTGACGAGGGGAACTTCGAGGACTCGGCTTCCGTGTACCGACAGATTATTCGTCTTAATCCGAATAGCTCGAGGAACCCCCTGTTTCAGGCACGTATCGTTGATGTTGCTTCTCGGTCTGGCGATCGAAAGCGTGTCATTCGTGAAATCGACCACCTGGTGCAGCTGTACGAAAAAGCAAAAGCGTTGGTCAGTGACAAAGGACTTGGTCAAAAGGAACTCAAAACTGCAAAAGAAAATCTGAGTGAGGCCAAAGAGCTCGCGGAATCCACCGTTCGTAAGCTGGCACAGGTGTGGAATCGCGACGCGCGCAAGCTTCGAAGCCAACCGCTCTACAAGGATGCAAAGGCGTTGTATCGCACTTATCTTCGGTTGTTTCCGAAGGCAGAACCCGCCTACGAGATGCGATTCCAGCTTGCGGATCTGTATTACAAGCTGGAGATGTTTGATGACGCGGCAAAGACGTACAAGGCTACGGTATTGTCCGATTCTAAGGGCAAGTACCTGGTGAGTGCTGCCAATGACAATATTCTCGCCCTCGATGAGCACATCAAGGATCTTCGCGTCAAAGCCCCGAAACATTCCGAAAGCGCCGTGAAGATTCACCCCCAGGTGCAGCGGCTCCTGGAGGCGTGTGAGCGTTACATTGAGTTGGTTCCCAAAAAGAAGGCCAAGAAGCTCGTGTTTGTGCGGTTCAAGGCGGCCAAGATCTATTACGACTACAGCCATTACGATGAGGCGGTGAAGCGCTTTGACAAGATCGTGAAGGGCTATCCGGAATCAAAGCAGGCTGAGGTTGCGGCAAACCTGGTTCTTGACGTGTTCAATATTCAGGAAGATTGGCCCAAGCTGTACGAGTATTCCACGGGCTACCAGCGGATCGAAGCCTTGGTGTCCGATCGAGCCAAACTCAGTCGGCATCTCAGCGAGGCCAGTGAGTACGCGAAGTTCTCCATGGTGCAGATTCTTGAAAAAGAAGCGAAGGAAAACGGGGAAACTCTGGCGAAGGTGGCCACCGCCTACGAGGAGTTCTACCAAGAGTTTCCTTCGAGTCCCAACGCGGACAAGGCCCTTTACAACGCTTCGGTGGTTTGGGATCGCCAGGGTGATCGAGCCCGAGCCGACGCTTTGCGTCAAAAGCTCTTGAGTGACTTTAAAGATTCGCCGCTCGGCGCAGATGTTCGGTACCACGTGGCGAAGTCTCACGAAGAAAAGACCGAGTACGCGCGCGCGGCGAAAGCGTTTTTGAGTTTTGCACAAAAACATCCCAAGGATGCGCGGGCTGCCGATGCGCTCTACAATGCCGCGGTTTTGTTCGCCGGTGTCGGAAGTGTCAATACCGCGAACAAGGTGCGACGAAACTATCTGAAGAATTACAGCAAGACGAAGGGCTCCGGAGGGGAGGCGGCGAGCATCAACTTTGCGATGGCTCGGGATCTTGAGTCGGCGGGGAAGTATCGCGCGGCGGCGCGTGCCTACGCGGATTTTTCGGCGAAGTTCACCAACGCACCTCAACTGTTCGAAGCATGGTGGCGCGAAGCCGAACTTCGGCGGCGCTTGGGACACCGAACCAAGGCGGAAAAGATCGAAAAAACGCTTCTTGGCACCTATTGGCACCGGAGAAAGCGAAACAAGAAGCTCCCTCAGGACGCGGCCTACTACGCATCTCAAGTTGGGTTTCGTTCGGTGGACAAAGACTTTCGCGCCTACAAACGGCTCCGCATTCGTACCCCCAGCACCCGAAACCCGAGACCGTTTCAACAGTCTCTAGAGGAAAAGGCGCGGGCGCGAAGCGTTCTGGTTCGGCGGTACACAAAGGTAGTCAAGGACTATGGCCAGGCCGAGTCTACGATTGCGTCGCTGTATCGGATTGCCGAGGCTTGGGATGTCTTTGTGGGTAGCCTTGTGCGCGTGCCGTGTCCTCGGGGGGTGTCGAGCGAGGTCTGCACCTACATCAAGGGCGGGATGGAAGAAAAAGCCGCGCCCGCGCGTGAAGCCGCCTATGCGGGTTACAAGGCTTGCGTCGAAAAATCGAATGAACTCAACACGTTTACGTCGTACTCGAGCCTCTGTGTCAAGGCACTCGGGGCCTTAGCACCCGATGCGCATCCACCCATCGTTGAGTTTCAGGCGGAGTACGAAGCACCTAGCCAAATCGAGACCCTGGAGGCCAATCCGCTGATTCTAGATCACCAAGGAGATCGAGCCTTTATGCAGGCCCGAGGCATGGCAGGCCAAGCGAAACAGGCCGGCAAAGGCGGTCCTGCGCGATGAGGTTGGTTGTTTTCCTTGCTCTTGCTTCGACGACGGGGCTGCTGGGGGCGTGTGCGCATGGGGGCGCCAAGAAGGAGCGGTCTTCGACGGGTACGCCCAAGGCGAAGAAAAGGCCAAAGAGGAGTCGGGATGCGATTGCCTTTCAAAGGGAAGCCGATGCGATCAAAGCCGACGGCAAAGATGTTGACTGGGAAGATGTTGCGGCTCGAATGCAGTCGGTGGCAGACGCGCACCCCCGTTATGGGCTTGCTTGGTATAACCTCGGGGTCGCCTACGAGCATTTAGCCCGCCCCGATGATGCCGCCCGCGCCTATCGCCGGGCGGTTTCGGCGATGCCGTCGCTCAGAGAAGCACAAGAAAACCTGGCGGCCCTTGCGCTCAAGCGAGGAGCCCGGGGTGAAGCTGTCGAGATTCTTCAAGATCTGACTGCCCGAGACTCGGGTGCCGTCCACGCAAGGGTCGCACTGGCCAAGCATCGGCTTTTGGGAGGACACATCGACGAAGCTGAGCAGTTGGCCAAAGAGGCCTTGGCCTATGATCCGAGGAATATCGCTGCATATTGTGTCCTCAGTCGGGCTTCTATCAGGAGAAAAGCGTATCGGCGTGCCAGGCTGCTCATTGCACAGGGTTTGAAGATCCAAAAAAAGAGCGCATGCCTGCACGTGGTCATGGGGGTTATGGCTCGAAAGAAGAAGGAGCAGGGCGTGGCGCTCAAGGCCTTCGAGCAAGCGATCAAGATCAACGGAAGCTTGGTCGAGCCCTATCTACAGATTGCGAAGATCTCTATGGGCTACAAGAACTTTGCGAGGGCCATCGAGAGCTACAAGAAGCTGACGGCAATGGATCCCAAGAGTCTGCCCGGGTTTGTGAATCTTGGAGTGGCCTACAAAGGAAGCGGTCAGTTTGAAAAGGCGGAGGGCGCGTACCAGACCGCGCTCAAACTGGCCGAAGACGAGCGCAGTGCGGGTGTTCATTTTAACCTGGGGGTGCTCTACCTGCGCCACCTCAGTCGGATGGATGACGCCCAAAAGCATCTGAAACGTTATTTGCAACTTGCCGACGGTCCCAATACCGAGGCTGCATTCAAAATGCTGGAAGAAATCGACCAGCTGAAGGCGATGGCGGAAGAAGAAAAGCGGCTCGAAGAAGAGGCTGCCCGTGAGGCGGAAATCGAACGTAAGCTCAAAGAAAGTGAGAAGGCTCGGGCCGCTGAAGCGGGAGAACCCGCACCTGCCGAAGACGCCGAATCGAGCGCGGTCGAACCCGAGCCCCCGGATGAGCCGCCCCCTCCCGCAAAAAAGCCCGCACCCAAAAAGGCCCGGCGCAAGCGCTCTCGGTCTAAACGTCCGCCTTCCCCAGCGCCGCCTAAAATTACGGTGCCCGACGACGATTTCGAATAGGTCGGGGCATGCGGGGAAATGTAGGAGAAACCGATGGTTGGGGATGTTCGGAACCCAGTTCAGGTTTTGTTTGTCTAAGGGGTATAATGGGTCAATGGGCGATGCCCGGTGACCGGACTCCGCCCAAAGAGGACAGCGCATGAGAAGACTAAGACCGTGGATAATCGTGGTGACCGTAGCCAGCCAGGGCGTGCTCCTGGCGGCGAGCGCTTTTGCGCAAGAGGAAGGCGAAGCCGGGGTCGTGTATCGAAAGAAGACGGTCATTTCCTTTGATGACGACACCATTGACGGAGATCTGACCAAGCCCGACGGCACCCTGGTAGAAACGCGCATCGGGGGCCGTCATTCCAATCTGATCAAGGTCAGAGAAAACTTCCGCGATAGGATTCTCGATTCGATCTCGAAGATCTAAGAAAGACCACGCGATGCCAATCCCTCTTAAGCTGACGATCTACAAGGGCCAGGAGCTCATCTCTGAGGAGCTGTTTGAACGCGACATCATCAAGATTGGTCGCCTAGCCTCGGCACACCTCAAACTTGATGATGCCAAAGTATCGCGCATTCACGCGGTGTTGGAGGCGTCTACCGACGGACAGGGGTATGCGATTATCGATATGGGTTCCACCGAAGGGACCTATCTTAACGGGGCGAAGGTCTCCAAAGAGAAGCTCAAACACGGTGACCAGCTGAGGATGGGTGATTGTGTGGTCTTGGTTTCCCTTGGAGAAGGGGTGGTCGAACCGGCCAACGCACCGGCCGCGCCTTCTGTGGGGACCGATGCCTCTGGGGCTCCAGAAGCATTGTGGCGTCCTGACCCGCAAGAGCTCGCGCAGGCGACCCGTACGGTCGATGTCGACGGGCTGTCAGGGTCTCTTCATCCTCCGTCCGGAGAATCGCTGGGCGTTTCGAGCGACCAGGTGATGTATGAATCGCCTGCACCCGAAGGCGAGCCTGCACAAGCAGCACCCGTGCTGGATCGACAGACAACCGTGGTCACTGAGAGCCCGGCACACCCGTCGACCGATCCGGTGGCGCCCCTCAGCCATGCTCAGCCCACGGGGCATGTCCCCCCACCCCAGTCGGGGCAGGTGCCTCAAATGAGCCCCGGGCCCCAGTCGGCGCAAGTGCCTCAAATGAGCCCCGGGCCCCAGTCGGCGCAAGCGCCTCAAATGAGCCCCGGGCCCCAGTCGGCGCAAGTGCCTCAAATGAGTCCCGCGCCCCAGTCGGCGCAAGTGCCTCAAATGAGCCCCGGGCCCCAGTCGGCGCAAGTGCCTCAAATGAGTCCCGCGCCTCAGTCGGCGCAAGTGCCTCAAATGAGCCCCGCGCCCCAGTCGGGTCAGGCGCCTCACATGGGCCCCGCGCCCCAGTCGGGACAAGCACCTCAAATGGGCTACGCGCCTCAATCGGGTCAGGCGCCTCACATGGGCTACGCGCCCCAGGCGAGTCAGGCTTCGCTTTCTGGGCGTCCGGGTGTTCCTGCGGCGCCGAGTTTGAGCTTGGAATCGGCGTCTTCCCCAGAGCCTGTACCTCCACCGATGGACCCCAGTTTGGCGACCGTCCCGGTGGCGGTGCCTGCGGGTTTGATGGCTTCTTCAACCGCGCGCCCAGGGGCACAGCCGGCACCCGTAGATCCGTGGGGCAGTGTGCCCAGTAACCTGGCGAGCGCGAGCGTGTCAGACAATGCGAGGGCGCTGGAAATCAAGGCGATGTGGGGCCAAACAGTGCTTGATACGGTGAGCGTCACCGATCGGCCGGTGGTGACCATGGGCGATGAGCGCCGGGTTTCTGGTTTTGGTCCGTTTCAAAAGATCGTTCGTTGTGACTTAGAAATCCCTTCAAGAGGCCTTCCGCAAAAAAGCTACCCCCTCGCCGAAGCGCTTGGCTCCGGAGGTGGAGCGAACTACCAAATCAATGTTCCTGACTCGAGCGATGGTCGTTTGGAGCGTGCAGACGGGCAAGTCGTTCTTTTGGGGGCGTTGCGAGATCGCATGGAGCCTTCGGATGTGGTGGCCTCCAAGGCGTACCTGCTCCAGCCCGCCGAAACTTTGTTTTTGCAGCATGGGCACATCGTGTTTCAAATTCGATATGTGCGGCGGACGGGGCTCATTCCGGTCGCGCTCTTCGAGAAAATGAACTACGCCTGGATGAATATTCTCATTTTGGCGTTTTTTATCCACGCCGTCGCCATTGTCAGTTTTGTTTCCACGCCCAATACCCAAAGCGATCTGACCGAGGAGCTTTTTAAGAACCCGAACCGTTGGGCGCAAATCAGGAGGTTGGCCCCGCCCAAAAACCGGCCGAAGCCGAAATCCCTTCTCAGTCAGATCAAAGGAGAAGAATCGGGGGCGAGGGCGCGCGGTAAAGAGGGTAAGGCGGGCAAGAAAAACGCCAAGAACAAAAATGGTCGGATGGCCAACAAGGGCGATCCGAGCAAAAAAGATCTGGCCAAAAGTACTCTGGCAAAAATCTTTGGGAGCAGGGGTTCGCGGCGCTCATTCCTTTTCGGCACCGGTGGACTCGGAGGAGAGCTGAAAGCTGCGGTGGGCAGCGTTCAGGGCAGAACCATTGGTGATGCGGAAGGTCTTGGTGGACTTGGGACCCGCGGCAGCGGGCCGGGCGGTGGCGGACACTCTCGGGATTCGGTCGGTGTCGGTTCACTCGGGACCCGGGGCCGTGGCGGTGGGGGTCGAGGAGGCTACGGCGACAGCGCCGGTCGCTTAGGCGGCAAGGTGGAGCACGAGGTGACGATCCGTCCAGGGTCACCCCTCATTATGGGGTCATTGGACAAGGAGATCATTCGGCGGGTCATCAAACAACACATTTCGCAGATTCGGTACTGCTACGAAAGAGAGTTGCAGCGCACGCCGGGGCTCTTTGGCAAGGTCGCCACCAAGTTTACCATTTCGGCCAGTGGAAGCGTGCAAAGCGCCCAGGTCTCGGAGAGCACCTTAAAGAATCGAGCGGTCGAGCAGTGTATCACCGCGAGGATCCGCACCTGGAAGTTCCCCAAGCCCAAGGGTGGCGGCATCGTCATCGTCAAGTATCCATTCATTCTCAAGAGTTGAGCGCCCGTCGTGGCCGAAAGACTTGACTAGGTGGTCATTGTATCATCCATGTGACGCCCTATGTCCGAACGGGAGCTTGTCGTTCTCGGCACATCCAGCCAGGTCCCTACGCGGTACCGCAACCACAACGGCTACCTTCTTCGCTGGGATGACGAGGGCCTGCTGTTTGACCCCGGAGAGGGTACGCAGCGA
>CBDCWQ010000010.1:0-12350 GCA_965223435.1 Myxococcota bacterium | reverse complement strand
GACGAAATCCGAAAGCCCCTTCGAGACTTCCTGCTCCGCCCGGCTAAAGCCATTGTAGAAGAGCAAGACTTTACCGCACACTGGGCGGCACCGGGGCCGTGGCATCAGGATACACGAGACGACTGAGGCGCGGATCGCCAGGGCGTAGAGCTCGAAAACAGGAAGTCGGAAGTTGGAGCACGCACGGCCGCAAATCATGCCACACCGACATCCGGTTTAGGCACATGGCCAGGCGCTCATCAGGCTTCTACTTTTGACGTTCAAGTGCGGTAAGTGCCTTCCGAGCCTCCTTAACGCCCTGCGAAGAGGCTTTACGAAACCAGTACCGAGCCCATCGTGAATTGCGTTTAACACCCATACCATTACGGTAGCACAAACCCAAAAGATAGCAGGCCCATTCATCACCTTGGGTGGCGGCCATTCTATACCAATATGCTCCCAGCTTGCTGTTACGATCGACACCGTCGCCGTTGATGTAACAAACACCAAGAGAACACTGTGATTGAGCATCGCCCTCATTGGCGGCCAGTGTTAACCAGCGGGCGGCCTGTGAAGGATTGGCCGGGTGATTCTCTTCCCCCCCATAGATACGGCCAAGCCAATGCATGGCAGCGATGTTGCCATTGTCCGCGGCTTTTCGATACCACATGATTGCCCGTTGCCAGTTCTGGGAAACCACATCGCCCCTGCGATACATATGCCCGATATTAAGTTGTGCGGAATTATGACCCCGCCGAGCCGCCCTGCGATACCAGTACAAAGCCTGGGGTCGATCCTTTCCTATGCCCTTGCCGTAGAACAAAGCATATCCCAATGAGAGTTGCGCATCGGCAATTCCTTGTTCGGCGGCACGGCGAAACCAAACAACGGCTTCCTTTCGTGATTTTCGAACGCCAGCCCCATCACGCAAACATTCGGCCAAGAGATTTTGTGCCTCCGCGTGTCCCTGTTCAGCAGCGCGGCGATACCACCGTATGGCGCGCCGTCGGTCCTTTGGCGGATCGAAATCGTAGTCACATGCAAGCTCATACTGGGCTTCAGGATCACCTGTTCGAGCGTTGGCGAGCAATTCATGACGGCGCGACGACATGAGTTTTAGGAGTCTAACTTGTAGCACATAAAATTCCACCCACAGCGGCCCCGGATTCACTTACCCCCGCCTGGATCGAACCCAAAACCGGTCGCGTGAAACACTTTCTTGGATGCAATCTAATGGACGTGGACCGACCTCGAATACTGCAATTTGATGGGCGTTTTAAGGATTTCAATTGGAAAGACCCTTTTAGGCTGTAGTCGTTTTCGGTGTTGCAGGTGTTGCAGAACCGATTTTCAGGAAACCGGTGTTTCTAGCCCGAATTCTGCATTTGAGTGAGTTTGGACGCGGGTCAAAGCCCCGCCGACTTCAAAAAAACGCCCAAAAAGAAGGGCATTACGGAAAGTTTGGACGCGGGTAATTTGCAATACCGCTGCAACACCGGTTTGTAAGTATCTGATGTTGCAGCGGAAATTGACTGGAGCCGGCGCGAATCGAAGGATCGCATGAAATTCTCGGATCTTTTGTCGTTCCAGCCACTTATGAAGATCTGCGCCTACTGACAAAATCGGCCCGGTGGGAAGCTGACGGAAGAACGCGGAAAACGGCGGAAGAGCGCCTTCAGTTGTTCAGGGCGGTGGTTCGGGCGGCCCTGCTCGCCCTCGATTCCGGCTCAGTCGCACTTGCCCGCCAACTGCTCCAGACACTCTTCGGCAACAACGACATTAGCCGTGATGCCAGCGAGTGATTTTGAAGCAAATGCGAGCAGAGCTCGAGAGTTCGCCCACTTTGCAGTAAGATCTGGACCTCCCTTAGGGGCGGCACGGCATTCTGCCGCCTACCGATCGTTTGGTGCCATCATCCAATGTTGTCCCACGGACCAGCCGAGAAACCGTCGACCATTGCCCAGTCTGCCGCTTTCATCGAACCTTCCGCCCCCATGGACCCTTTGAAGGCCGTTCACTGCTGCCTGGAGGCGGTCTCCGTGTTCCAGATCCGCCTCATGAACGAGGGATTCCAAAAATTCGATTTTTCTCGCCTGCATCCTTTCATCGCAGAATGAGAGGAAGAAGATCGCCTGTCGCCAAGCGTACGCCGTATTCTTTAGCATCTGTAGCCGAGCATGCGACATTCGTATCGGCTGCTTGTGGCGACGCAGAACCCACCGAAAGCACCGTTCCGTAAGTTCTTGTGCGACGAGGCGCAGGTGGTCCATCAGGTCAAGCCCCTGACAGAGCACAGCCAGGTTGTGCGTCGTCAAGATCTGACTCTGTTCGATGACAGCGCCGTTTTGGGCGACCCAACTCCCTCCCTCAACACCCGCTTCGCGGGCTCTTACCTGGCAGATGTTGACGAAACCATCTGCCGTGTTCTTGCGGTGCCGCGATCTCATGCGCGCAAGCAGTCCACCAGGTGCATCATGATATGCCGACCTCGGTGGCAAATCGTAGTAATGAGCATACAAAGTTCCGTCCAGGAGATCGGAAGCTACCAAGGCCGCTTTCTGCCACTTAGCCGTAAATGTTCCCATAAAAATATCGGCCGCAACTTCCTCCACGAGCGGCATTTCGAACCCCCCGCGGCTTGCCAGCGCGCCCATCTCGCGTACCAACGGATTAGGCAAAATAGTCGCAGGGAATGCAGACAATGCGATCCTGGTTACCTCCTCCAAGGACTGCCTCGCTTGCTTCTTCGTGCCCAAGTTGTCGGAACGCAGTCCGGTTAGCGCCGAAATCCACGGCAGTTCATCCAGCGTGACCTGATGTTCCAAGTTGAGTAGGAGTAGGGAGCGGCGGCGACGGAACGCCGCATAAATCTGGCTAAAAAGACCGCGTAGAGCAGCATCTTCGATGCCGGCCGACGCCACTTGAGCCGTAATTTGGGGAAGAATTGCTGCGAGCACCTCCGAGGAACCGATTACGCCTCTTTCAATCAAGTCTTGAACCGGAGCTTCCAACGCCCGCGCAGCCTTTTTTACGATGTGCCGGGGGATGGACGTGCCGGCGGGAAGTCCCTCGGCCCCAGAAACATCCACCTCGATCGGATCTAGAGAAGGAACCCCACCCTCGCGTGGATACTTCGACAGTCGTGTCGCGACGAGCCGCGCAATTTGTGCGTGCGTAGGCCGTTCGACAACCTCCGCCTGTGTCTTGCGAAGAGACTCACGAAGGTCTGAGCCGGGTATTCCGGACTTAGAAATGGTATTCGCCAGAGCCCGACGGATCCAGCCCACTTCTCTACTCGTCAAAGCGGAACTGCCGTTCTCACATTTCTCCAGCGCATTACGTAGGCGACTGAAGTTACTCTTCGGGTGTTTGTGCTTGCTGCAGTACGTGCCTATTTCGCACGCTTCGGAGTATTCATCGGCCCATTGGCTGCGTCGCTTACTCCAGTCGTGGGGCCATCGCTTGCACGGCCAACCACCAGAGATCTTGCCTTTGTCACTGAGTCTAGGTGCGTCGCCTTCAACCGTATCCAGCCACAGTTCGACGAGCCGATCAAAAAGTGGTGCCCAAGTTTTCAATGCCTCATTCATTTTCTTGGTCTGCAGGTTTTCTTCGGCGTTGCGGAGGGGGGCCGCAACCTCCTCCACAGTAGCGACACGAACCATCGAGCCGCTAGAATGAGGCGTAGGACGAAGGCGGGGATAGAATCGGAGTCGATGCATGAGAGGCCGGAGTTGATCGACGAGATCAAGAGCCTCCTCCTCGTGACCGTTTGCGAATAACCAAGCGATGACCAGGAGAGCACCCTCTTCAGGTACCTCGGTGTGGTATCGCCCGTCGCGCAGTGCATCCAAGAGCAGCTCGAGACCACTGTCACCGAGTAAGGCCAAGTTTAGGCGTTCTCTATCTGTGTCACCTTGGATCTGACTGCTCAGCTCAGTCAGGAGGCTTTGCTCTTCCACGTCGAGGGGGCTTTCGGCCAAATACCGACCGGTCGCGAATCCACCGTGGGCAACTTCCAGCGTCACCCAAGGAGGTGTATCCGCTACCGGAGTTCTCGATCCGACGGTCAGCGTTCCTGATGCCATGCCCTCAAGCACCCCCATCCACCTGTCTATTTTGGTGCTGGCTCGTTCTCGAACAGCCGGATCGGCGTGATTCCTCAGGGTTTCGATCGCACGCGAAAGACGCCCTAGGGCGTAGTTCGAGCCGATCGTGTACTTTAGTTCATTCATGGCTTTAAAGACCGAGGGGCGGGACTTGCACCCGCACCCTGCCGGTAAGAGCCGGCTGCTCTACTTGAGCTACCCCCGGTAAACATGGAGGCAGGAATTGCACCAGCGCCCTCCCGGTCCGAAGCCGGGTGCTCTTGCTACTGAGCTACTCCATGGCATCACATCTCCTCCTAGCACAAAAGATTCACTCCACGCCATCCAGACCATACAGGTTCACCATCCAAGAAACCGGTATCTGTCCTAGAAATCCTCCCGTGTTTCCCTTTGGGCACCGGGCAGCTCTGTGGCTTCCATTGGGGGACGTCTTTCACCGCTTTACCGTGAGGTCACTGCGCAGGCGGCGAAGCAATGCGGCCACGGGATTCGGATCGGCGATATGCGGCCACAGGCTCAGACCAAGTTGTTTACCGATGGTTTCCATGGCGCTGAGTGCTTGTCCAGGATCTGATGTCAGCAGTCTCGCAACGACCGCATCGTTGTGATCTTTTTTGCGGTCAATTTTGCTCCCGCGAAGTAGAGGGCCCACGCTATTCAATTCTGCCTCGACCGTCTGTAGGGCGGGCATTGACCGACGTTCCGCTTTGCGGCCTTTACGTGGGAGCGGCCGGGGTCGCCAGAAGTACGCCTCAACCGAAACCTCCTCCGCTTCGAGAGCTGTAACGTTGGCCCCCCGTCGATGGGCGAGGACGGCGACGTGCTTCCGTCCGCGCACCGGATCCACCATGAGCCAGGTTGAGCCAAGATACACCGTCTGATCGGTCAACGTTGCGGCGAACGCAGAAGCTTTTTCCACGCCTTGATCATAGTCGGGGAACTGAATCCAAAGCCTCTGCCTGGTTGGCGGAGTTTCGCCGAGGCACTTTTGCGCCTCTAGAATATCGCTACGCGTCCAATGTTGGTAGAAAAGCTCCGCCGCAAGAGGTCTCTCACCGGACAGTCTAAGCAACTGCTCTTTGATATTAGCCAGGCCTCCGTTCTCCTCAGAGTGCTGAACCCTAAGAAAGACTGTGTGTCCGTACGGAAAGACTTCAAATGCCTGGCCTTCAGCGGCTGAGGAAAGCACTTTTACATCGTCGCTATCGCGGGCACGGATCGCTGCGAACAACGTAGACGACTCGTGAACATGGATACCACCCGGAACGACGAAAGCCCCGCGCTTCCAGGCTAGGGCGCGGACCTCTGGGAAATTATCGTCAACACCATATCCGGTGGCGATAACGCTCTTGCCGATATGTACAAGTTCATCTGGTGCTAGCCCGCAGTCGACACTCTTTGACGCGACCTGCTCACGCGCAAATAGCTCCTTCCATTCCGCAGAAAATTCTTCCTCACTGTAATCGCTTGCCTCAGGTGGTCGCCATCCCGGCAGAAGCTCGGCGAGATAGCTTTGCGCGCCCTCCACCGTCTGGAATTTCGCAACAAGTATGCATTCCCCACTGTTGTTGCCCGAAAACCCCTGCCAAATCGCGATCTCAGGCAAGGGCTGAGGAGGTTTGTTTTGGCAAGCAAGTCGGGCGCAGCCCGTCCGTGGTGACGGTTCCTCCAGTACTTCCTGCTCTGTTCTCCATGAATGCAAGATCTCGGAGGCTGTTGAACCGGGGAACCCTCGTTCCTGAAACGAGCACGCCTGAACTCGCTGATCGGAAGTGACCGTCACGAAATCACTTCCGGCCCCGCAATCGCCGGCATTGTCAAAGCCGAAAAAGAGACGCGGAAGTGCCAATTCCTCGCCAAAGCATACCGATACCCGACATGGGATTGGACTCGCTCGGACAATATCTGAAAGGACACGACGACCTTCGGTCGAGAGCGTGCGCTTGGCCTCCCCCACGTAGGAGAGAATGGAGACGTCGTGACAGGTCGACTCGGACAAATCCGAGAGGATCTTAGGCAAAGATGACAGCGTTTGGTCATCGACGAGGACGTTGGCTCCCCAAAGCTGTCGATGCACCGAAAAGACATCTGCGCAACGGCGCCAAGTGGTATCATCATAGATGGAGACGCGAACTTGGCCAAAACGGCCAGTGAAATCGCTCCAGCTGGAGTGATTGATAAGATCACCATTGGTCGTCACATTTAACGCAAGGGGTGTATGCTCATAGAGCCGCGCCACAAGGCCGGCGAATCCAGGGAAAGCGAAAGGCTCACCGCCACCGAACGCCACCTCCAAAGCCCCAGCGGCAGCGAGGTTTCTCAGAACTTGAAAGGCTGAATCGACGGTCCACAAACTTTCGGCAGTAAGGCCACGGCTGCAGAAAGAGCAAGAACGATTACAGGCGTTCGTGATGCCAAACATGATGACACGAGGCACTTGTCTTCGTACCCCCCGGGTTCGTTGATTGGTCATCCTAACATGTGTAGCGGTTCGGGGATGAAAGTAGTGAACGGCGCCGTCTAGTGCATACGGACGAAAGCGATCGCGATCGGGATTCAGGCTTGCTTGCGACAAATTCATAGCGGTTCTCTAGCCTTTCACACACATGACCTGCTTAAGCTCGGCCACCACTTCGACCAGGTCCTGCTGATATTCCATGACTTGATCGATATCCTTGTAGGCACCTGGAATTTCGTCAACCACAGCCCGGTCCTTTCGACATTCGACGCCGGCCGTCTGGGCCTCAAGATCCGCTACGGAGAACGTCCGTTTGGCTTTGCCGCGACTCATCCGACGCCCAGCGCCGTGGGATGCCGAGTGGAAAGCGTTCGCATTTCCACGTCCTCGCACAATGTACGACCGTGTTCCCATCGACCCTGGGATGATGCCGAGCTCCCCCTCTCGGGCGCTGATCGCTCCCTTTCGAGTCACCAATACCTCCTCGCCGAAGTGGACTTCCTCGGCGACGTAGTTGTGGTGGCAGGTGATCGCGTCATCAAAACGAACCTGTGGGAACATCTTGCGGATCACATCCTGGTAGAGCTTCAGCATAACTTCACGATTACTCTTGGCGTAGCTCTGGGCCCAGAAGAGATCGCGACGATACGCTTCCATTTCTCGTGTACCCGCGAGAAAGACGGCCAGATCGCGGTCCGGTAACTTCGCATTGTGCGCAAGCTTTCTCGCCCGACCAATATGGATCTCGGCGAGCGTCTTCCCAATGTTTCTCGACCCAGAGTGAAGCATGAGCCAAACCGACTGTGTAGTATCCAGACAGAGTTCTATAAAGTGATTCCCGCCTCCGAGCGTGCCCAATTGTTTGCGGGCCTTGCCGAGGCGGTCGTGAACTTTCTCGGTGAGGTCGTGAAATGACTTCCAGAGCCGCATCTTCTCGGCATACTTGCTCACTCGATCGTGGGCATTGAAGCCGACCGGGATCGTTTGTTCCACTCGGCTTCGCAGAAGCGCCAGCGAGTCCGGGAGATCGGAAGCCGACAAGTGCGTTTTCACCGCGGCCATCCCACAGCCGATGTCCACACCGACTGCGGCCGGTGCCACCGCATCTTTCATGGCGATGACCGATCCAACCGTCGCGCCCTTACCGAAATGGACATCCGGCATTACCGCCACGTGCTTGAACACCCATGGGAGGGCGGCGATGTTCTTCAGCTGGTCGAGGGCGGAGCTCTCCACCTCTTCGACCTTGGTCCAGAGCCGAATCGGAACTTTGCCCCCTTTTAATCTTGAAATCGACATGGCGTTCTCCTTGTACACATTATTTCAGAATGAAGATAAAAGTGGGTGAAATGTCGCGCGTGAGAGGAACGCACGACGCTCCACCCGTTCCCCGAATCAAGCCTTTCTACCCTGACCCGGGATCAAGTGAGGAGGTTCAGCTTGGGCAGCGTACCGTTGCCCACCACCACTTGGACCTTGTCCACCTTTGCGGCGAGCTCCTTGTAGGCTTCAAGCTCCTTGAGTCGAAGGATAACGGGGTTCTCCGCCATCACCTTCGCAGTGTTGGCCATCGAACGCACGGCCGCGGTCTCCTCACGCCGCAGAATGACGTTCGCCTCCGCTTCCTTCTGGGCCTCGATGACCCGGTTGAGAAGGGTCTTCATCTCGCCGGGCAAGATGACGTCCTTCACACCGAAGGTGACAATCGCAAGCCCCACGGCCTCGGCCCGTGCCCGGACCTCCGGCGAGATGGTCTCCGCAATCGCGTCGCGCTCCACCAAGAGTTGGTCCAGCGTTCTCGTGGCCACGGTTTCCCGGGCTGCGAACTGAACCGCAAGGTAGAGCACGTCATCGGCCTCACGCGCGACCGTCGCGACCCGCACCGGGTCGAGGACCCGGAACGCAACCGAAAGGTTGAGCCGCAAGGTCACTCGGTCCTTGGTCATGACCTCCTGGCCATTGACGTGGAGGAGGCGCTCCCTGAGGTCGAGGATCAAGAACTCCACCTTCTGCCTGGACTTCCAAGCCGCGTGGCGGCCGGGCGCCAAGACCTCGTGAATATCACCATCAACGAAGCGGATCACAGCACTATTCTTGGGCGCCGTGACCTCGGTGTAGTCGCGGTCGGGGACCACAGCCTTGACTGACTCCACAAGCGGAGCCACCTCAACGCCTGAGACGTCGAAGGTCTTGATCTCGACCGATGGATCGACCGTCCAAACCTGATGCTCACCTTCACCAAGCCAGGTGAACGGTCGCCCCTTCACCATGACCAAGGCGCGCTCATGCACGCCCAGCTTCAAGGAGGTTAGATCTGATGCAGGCACCAAGGCAGCCTCTTCAGGTCGCAAGTCCGCTACGATCCGATCAACGTTCTTCCGAACGACGGCCAGCTTCTTGAGCGGCCGAAAGATTCGGTGCCGACCCGGACCGATGTACTTGGTTGGAATGTTGTCTTCGTAAACGAAGATTCGCTCTTGGAGCGCTACGTGGATTCTCATGAGATCCACCTCCTTTCAAAAATCGAACAAAAGTGGGTGAATGCCTGAAGACGGCCTCGCGTCGTCCTCTCGCTCCGGAAGGGCAGGAAACGGAACAGAAGCTGGCTCATCCTGCGGAAGCATCGGCGGTGCGTTCGGTCAGAGGACCACACATGGCCGACGCCTCGGCAGAAAAGCGAGCGTCCCATTCGGTTGCTTACCGTATCCGGCCGACAGCAAAGACGGCCCGCAAACACCACCCGGCGGAGGATATTGGCCGACCTCCAGCGGCTCTTGTGGAAAGGGATTCGAACCCTCAACTAATGGGTTATCAGTCCATTGCTCTACCTTTGAGCTATCCTTTAGCTGCGAAAGAGTACCGCCAACTGCACAGGACGCACGAAAATGACGCCGCGAAAAAACTTCTCTGTTCTCGCGGCGAAACGGGGCGCTGTGATCGCAATCGCATCCTACTCAATCACACGGAGAACAGCGGAATCGAACCGCACACCCAAGGGTGCACACCGGTTTCCAACCGGGCCAGATCCCAGATCTGATTGCTCTCCAACTTGACGGATGGCGGAGGATTCGAACCCCACACTTCTGTGCGCACTGCTTTCAAGGCAGGCCCTGTATCCCGTACAGGTCCACCATCCAAAAGGAGAGCAACGGAATTGCACTAAGAGGTGAGCCTGCGAACCTCGTGAACTCGGAGGCGCCTGACAAGGCGCCCCGCAACCGTACACCCGAAGGTGCGCACCGGTTTCGAGCCGGGCCAGATCCCAGATCTGATTGCTCTCCAATAGGCGGGCCCAGGACCCGGCGCCAGGTCCCAGACTCGCCGCCGCTATTCATCACTCTCCAGCGCACCATGCATGTACACGACTGACTGGAGATAGTTTCGCCATTGGCCCGGCACCGTCTTTCGTGTGAACGTAAGCCGGAGCGTCTCAGGCAAGTACTTGGGCTTTTGAGGTTGAGTCAAAAGCCGCACACCTGCCTGCTCGGGCGTTCTGCCACCTTTTCTTTGGTTGCAGGGCACGCATGCAATGACGATGTTGTCCCACCGCGTTAACCCACCCTGGGCGCGAGGCACGACGTGGTCGTAGGTGGCCTCGGGACGCGAGACTTTTTTGGCGCAATACTGGCAGCGCCCCTTATCCCGCGTGTACACGTTTTCGCGCGAGAAACGGACACCACGTCTCTTTCCTGTCTTCTTCGCGAGATAACGGATGACCGCCGGCATCTTCATTTCGAAGGTGACCGAGCGGACCATTCGATCTTCGTACTCCTCGATGACCTCAACATTTCGGTCGCCGAGCACCGCCAAGACAGCATCTTTCCAGCTAATCTGATTGATGGGTTCCCACGTGTGGCTCAGAACCAACGTATCCATTTCCATCACCTTCCTTTCTTGGCGGTTATCGGCGATGTAAAATCGCCTGCCGCCTCTTCGCTCGGCTACGCCTCGCTGCGCACCCTGTCGGGCTTGCCGGTCTACATTCCAATTAACTCTGCCCCTGGCCAGATTCGAACTGGCACTGAACGGGTTTTGAAACCGCTGCCTCTACCCATTGGGCTACGGGGGCATTGGCCGTGAAGAGATTCGCACTAAGAAGTGAGCCTGCGAACTTCGTGAACTCGGAGGCGCCTGACCAGGCGCCCCGGAACTCTTACTTTACCGGGTTTAAGCCGGCTGCCTCTACCGATTGGGCTACACAGCCGATGCACGCTAGAGGATTCGAACCTCCACTGTCTCGGTTCTAAGCCGAGTGCCTCCTACCATTTGGGCTAAGCGCGCGAACATGCCCGTGAGTGGAGTCGAACCACCAAACACCGCCTTCTCAAGACGGCCGCTTTACCAAATTAGCGTACGCGGGCGTATGGACAGCCTGGGACTCGAACCCAGAACCCCCTGCTTGTAACGCAGGTACTCTACGCGTGAGCTAGCCGTCCGTACTTGGCGGTTATCGGCGAAACAAGTTCGCCTGCCGCCTCTTCGCACCGGCGAGTCGCCGATGCTGCGCGTCCCTTTGGGACTTGCGTATGCCAAGCGCGGAATCGAACCGGGCGTTTACGGCTTATGAGACCGCCGCCTTCTCCTTGCTGGCTCGCTTGGCATTCGTGCTTTGTTCTCCACAGCAAACCCCGAAGGGGTGCGCAGTGAGACGTAGTCGAACGTAGAGGCGGCAGGTCCCGCTTCGCCGGCCGCTAACCGCCAAGAGCGGACGAAGAGATTCGAACTCTCACGAAGAGCTTGGAAGGCTCACATGCTGCCGTTACATCACGTCCGCGAAGACAGGGTGTGGAGGACTCGAACCCCCGTGAGCAGGTTTGGAATCTGCCGTCTTAGCCGCTAGACGAACACCCCATTCACTCTCGGCAGGACTCGAACCTGCAACCTGCGGTTTAGGAAACCGCCGCGCTTCCATTGCGCCACGAGAGTAGCACTCCCGGGAGGACTCGAACCTCCATTCTCGGTTTAGAAGACCGATGTCCTTCCATTGAACGACAGGAGCAAAGGACCCGCTGAGGGACTCGCACTAAGAAGTGAGCTTGCAAACTTCGTGAACTCGGGTCGCCTGGAAGGCGTTCCGCAACCCCCATCATCTTGGTCCGAAGCCAAGCGCTCTTCCATTGAACTAAGCGGGTAACGCCGACGAGAGGACTCGCGCTAAGAGGTGAGCTTGCGAACCTCGTGAACTCGGAGACGCCTGACAAGGCGTCCCGCAACCTCTGACCTCTTCTTTCGCAAAGAAGCGTTCTTCCGACTGAACTACGCCGACAAAAATGATGGAGCCGATCGGGATCGAACCGACAACCTCCTGGTTGCAAGCCAGGTGCTCACCCAATTGAGCTACGGCCCCATACAGGGAATGCATCTGGGAGGACTCGCACTAAGAGGTGAGCTTGCGAACCGCGTGAACTCGGAGACGCCTGACAAGGCGTCCCGCAACCTCCGACCAACAGCATGTCACGCTGTCACTCCGCCTCTGAGTTACAGATGCGTGGTCGCCGGTGTTTCCCGCCCCCCACCGGCAAAGGGCTCCAAGATCGTAACCGCGATACGCTTGGACGTATCGAAGCACGCATCAGCCGGGCATGGCCGAGGCGAACCAATCGGGATGGAGTTGAGGGGGATCGAACCCCTGACCTTCTGTCTGCCAGACAGACGCTCTCCCAGTTGAGCTACAACCCCTACGTGGCGGTTAACGGCGAAGTTGTCGCCTGCCGCCCTACGTTCGCTACGCTTACTGCGCGCTGCGCTTGCCATGGCTCAGCTCCGAGTCGAACGGAGATCTTCGGTTCTTCAAACCGCCGCTT
>CBDCWQ010000009.1:0-338645 GCA_965223435.1 Myxococcota bacterium | reverse complement strand
CCTATCTCAAGAGTGAGGCTCGAGAGGCCAAAGATCATGGCCACATGACGGCCGAACAGGCGGCCACCGTTGCGCGCGAGTCTGGTGCAAAGAAGCTCGTGCTGACGCATTTTTCGCAGCGCTATCAGTACACCGAGGCATTTTTGGAAGAAGCGCGTCGAATTCACCCGAACGTGGTGGCCGCACGTGACGGCCGGCGCGTGCCGGTCCCGAAGCGCGCGCGGCCGAAAAGCACTACCTGATGCTGTGCACCGCGGTGGGGACGCCGTAGCTTTGAAGGCTGCTGAGGCTCGCCTGGCCCATCTCGTTGGAACCCCAGGCGAGGGTTTCACCCGATTGGGAAACGGCGAACATGGTGTGTCCGTGACCGCGCGAAAGGGCTTGCGCTTGAGAGACAACCACTGCCGGCTGGGCTACGGGGTGTCGGCCGCGGTCTATGGTGCCTGAGCCCAGCTGTCCGAAGTCGTTTGCGCCCCAGCAGAATACTTTCCATCCTTTCGGTGGCGCGCAATTGTGTTTGCCTCCCGAGCCGAGGGCGTCGACGTCCTCGAGCAGACGAGGAGGAGACCCTGCGCGCAGCACGGGGGTCGGGGTTGCTGCGTAGCCCCGTTGGCTTCCATCCCCCAGTTGCCCGCGATCGTTGAGGCCGAAGCAGAAAACCTGTCCGCCCAAAGAGTCGCTCAAAAGTGCACAGCTGTGTTCGAGCCCCGCCGCGAGCGCCTGAACCTGCTCGAGCCCTTGGACCGGACGGGGGGACGCTTCGGGTAGCCTTCTTGTGTTGCCCAGTTGTCCGAAGGCGTTTCTTCCCCAGCAGTACACCCGGTCTTCGCGGGTTCGTGCACACGTGTGTCCCGAACCCGCGACCAGTTCAACCGCCTCGAGGTGGGGGATAGCAGCGGAAACGAAGGGGTGCGGGTTGGGATCAAATCCCCCCAGACCCAGCGTGCCTTCGAGGTTTGAGCCCCAGCAGCGAACGTCTCCGTTTTGCATGAGCGCGCACGAGTGACGGGCGCCCGTGGCAACGCTTTTTGCGCCCCAAAGGGGCGTTTGGTCTTCGTGCATGACTCGCGTGGGTGTGAGGACGCACGAAGCGTCGGGCCCCTCCTTTGGGCTACAGTCAACGGCGTTGAAATGATCAAGCCCAATGCCCAGTTGCCCAAAAGTGTTTTGGCCAAAACAGCGGATGCTTGTATCCTCCAAAACTGCGCAGCTGTGATGCGGTCCCAGACTGACATCGCGAACTTGAAGCTCAGGCAAAGGGGTGAGCGTCTTTCGACTTTGTTGGTCACCCAGTCCCAATTGTCCCGATTGGCCGTAGCCCGTGCAGCGGAGTGTACCGTCTGGCCACAAAAGGCATGAATGCCGGCCCGCGGTTCGAAGGAGGTCCGGAGGTCCGAGGCGCTGGGTGACTACGCGCGGATCTACGGGCGTTTGGGGCATTTCGCGGGGCCCCGGTGCGTGGGGCATGGCGGGACTGTTGCTGCCGCTTGGGCTGCCGATGTCGCGGCCTTGCTCCGTTTCGCCGCAGTGCCAAAACGACGAGCCGAAGGCGAGCAAGAGCGGCCATCGGTGGCCCAAGCAAAGCACCCATTTTGGCTTAGGTTGGGGGCCTTGTCGAAGTCAACTTTGTCCGGCTGCACTGCCTTGTCTCCCTCGTTTTTCGGGTCTCGTACCGGTGCATGCGTTCAGGCGCTCGTGCTGGGAGACAGGATCGGAGCGAGTACCGAAGCCACGGATCGAACATCAAGGGCTGGGCCCGCTGCTGCGACCGCGCGAGGATGGCTATCGGTGGCGACGATGTTTGAAAACAAGCCGCAGTCGCCCAGTCGCTTGAGGGCATCGCCGGCGAATACGCCGTGGGTGCAAATGGCGGATATCTTTTTGGCGCCAGCGTTCCGGTAGGCGGTTGCCGCGCCAATCAAGGAGCCGCCGGTGCGAATGATGTCATCGTAAATGATGACGTCCTTCCCCTTCACTTCGCCGCTGACCGCAGTGACTTCCGTGGTCTGTCCGTCGATTCTCTTTTTAAAGATGAATGCCTTGTCGACGCCCATGGTGTTTGCCAAGGATTGAACCCACTTGGCTCTTCCGGCGTCCGAACTCCCGAGGACAAAATTCTGCCCCCCAAGCTCTTGGGCGGCTTTCACGATGATGGGATGGGCGTAGGCGTGGATGGCGGTGATGCCGCCCTCAAAGTAATAAGGAATGCCTTCGTTGTGGAGATCGAGGAGGACCACTCGGTTTCCGTGACTTGCGGGTGGCACAAAAGAGAACAACCGGGCCCGGGTTTTGGCAGCGACAACCTCTTGGGGCTTGACCGCTCGTTCCATGGTCGAATACCCGAAATAGGGTATCATCAAGGTGAGTCGTTCTGCGCCGTATTTGACGATGGCGCACGCGAGGTCGTAGATGGCAAGCGTACTTTCCTCGCTGATCGTTCCTCCGAGCAATACCACATCGCGTTTGGCCACGGGGCTGAGAATGCGCTGATATTGTTCGCCGTCCGGGAAGCGATCGCATTCGAGCTGACCGAGTTCGAAACTGCCCACCGCCGCCAGTTCCTTGGCGAGGTACGCGTACTCCGGGCGAGAGATCAGCAAAGGGGCTTGAGCGCTCATCGGTGGCCCGCCCGGGCCGCCAGGATCAGCTGGCTCCTTCGTTCGTGGAGTTGGGCCTCCAGTCCTACCGGATAGGCGTGGGGATTATCGAGTCGCTTGATGCCATCGTGGAACATGCGAAGCTGATCTTCGGTCCTTTTGCGGATGACCTCAAGTTCAGGAAGGGCGTAGCTGAGGGACCCTTTTTGGAATATGGGGACCAGGAGGTCCTCGTACCGCAGATTTTGGGCAAAGTGTTTGCGTTTGGTATGGTCGTGTGGGCTTACGGCCGTAGGGCTTTTGCCCAAGGATTGATTTTCGTCGAAGATCAGGTCGCCGCAGTATTCTTGGTCATCGCGGAATCGCCGGACCTGGAGAACACCGGGAATGGAGGTCTTGAGCGCTTGCTCGGAGTGTTTGATTTTGTATTCCCATGTTTTGCCTGGCCGGCGCAGGGCCGCGAGTTTGTACACGCCCCCGAGGGCAGGCTGGTCGTACGCGGTGGCAAGTTTGGTACCCACGCCCCACACGCCAATTTTTGCGCCTTGGCGTTTAAGGCTTTCGATAAGGTGTTCGTCGAGGTCGTTGGACGCGACTATTTTGGCGTCTGAAAAACCTGCGGCGTCGAGGATTTGCCGGGCCTGTGCGCTCAGCCACGCCAAATCGCCCGAATCGAGACGGATCCCCAACAGTGTGTGTCCTTGCGCGCGAAGCTTAAGGCCTGTTTCGACCGCATTCCGTACGCCGTCAAGGGTGTTGTAGGTATCAACCAAAAACACCGTGTTGTTGGGCATGGCTTGGGCGTACGTTTCGAAGGCCTCGGTTTCGGACCCAAAAGACATCACCCAGCTATGGGCGTGTGTTCCTCTGACTGGGATGCCAAAAAGCTTTCCCGCGAGGACGTTTGAGGTTGCCCGCACGCCACCGATAAACGCCGCTCGGGTTGCGCTCAATGCACCATCGATGCCCTGCGCTCGTCGGAGCCCAAACTCCAAAACCGGTTCGCCTTTGGCGGCGCGAACCACGCGTGCTGCCTTGGTTGCAACCAGGGTTTGGAAGTTGATGATGTTCAGAAGAAAAGTCTCGATGAGTTGGGCTTGGAGAAGGGGACCGCGTACTCTCAGAAGAGGTGCGTGGGGAAACACCAGGGTCCCTTCCGGGACCGCATCGACATCACACGCAAAAGAAAGATTCTCCAGGTAGTCCAGGAATGCGGGTTCAAAAAGGGGTTTGCCGTCGTTGCCTGAAAGCGTTGACAAATACGCCAGATCAGACGCATCCACCTCAAAATTGTTGAGGAGTTCGATGGCGGTCCCAAGCCCAGCAGAGACCGTGTATCCTCCAGAAAACGGTGCCTTGCGGAAGAACAAATGAAAGACCGCTTCATCTTCGCTGCGGCCCGATTTCCAGTACCCGTAGGCCATGGTGAGCTGGTAGAGGTCTGTGAGCAAAGAGAGGGACTCTCGGTAGACGGTTTTGAGGTGGGTCATGAGGATGCTCCGCTAAAGGTGTAGAGTTTGGGCGGTCGGCCCGCTCCACGGAGGATGCGGCGCCCGGAAGCGGGAAGAATGCTCCCGTTTTCCATCATGCGCCGAAATTTCTTGCTGAAGTTTCCGCGGTCGAAGCTTCGGTCCATGATCACTTCGTGAATGCGACGAAACTCAGCTTGGCTAAATTCGGTAGGCAGAAGGCCGGCCGCGATGCGGGGATCGTAGTCGGCTCTTCCTTGTATTCGGACCAAAGTCATGCGGACGATTTTGTTATGGTCGAACGCCAGCTTTTTTTGGAGCGCATCGTTGACCGGGAGCCATTGAACCTCGGCAGCATCGTCCCCCGCTTCAACCTTAGGAAGAAGATGTGCCGAAACCAGAGCGTAGTAGGCCACCGATATGACTCGGCCTCGTGGGTCTCGATGAGGCGCGCCGAAGGTGTACAGCTGCTCAAGAAACACATCGTTTTTTCCTAGATTTGTTTCTTCTTTCAGCTCGCGTGTGCTGCTTCGTCGATGCTTTCGCCGCGGTCGTTGTCGCCCACGTCCACAAATCCGCCGGGTAGGGCCCATCGGCCCTTGTAGGGCTTGGCCTTTCTTTTGATGAGCAGGATCTGAAGGGCTTCATGGGCGACGGTCACAACGGCCATGTCGACGGTGACTGCGGGACGGGGGTACGGATAACTGAATGGCATGTTTGCGCCTACTTGAGAACATCCGAAGTTGTTGCAGTGTGCATCCCGAGGGCCTTCATCTCTCGGACAAAGGCTTCTGCGGCGGGTTCGAAACCGGGAACACTTTGCGTCGCATCCGACAGGAGCACCATTTTCTTGATGGATGCGGGATTGCGGAAGTTTTTGGCAATGTCCCTCACCGAATGGGCGACACAATGGGACAGGGCCTCACCCGCCACGAGAATGATATCTGCACTTTCGAGGGTGTGTACCAGCGCGAGGTTGGCATGGGTGCTAGGATCCTCGGGCATGGGGACTTGTGCCTGGACCAAGGAAAAGTGCTCGGTCCAAGGGTTGGTACCCTTGTGCACGTGATTGACCCAACCCAGGCGCTCTTCCCACGCATGTATTGCGTCGCCAAGGACCGGCTCGATGGTTTGGCCTTCGTCACCGATGAGGCAATGGAAAGGCCACACAACATGGCCAAACCGAGCGGTGCGTTCGAGTGTCTCAAGATACTTGAGGCTTCGGTCATAGGCGTCTGGCATTCGGGTCCGGTACCGTCCGTTCACGAGGTCGTCAGCCGTGATTGGGGTGAACGGATCGGGTGCGTGGCCGCCCGGGGTTTGCCACCACAAAGGATGGCTGATGTCGAGCCGGTGATGGGCATCGAGGCTGACGTGGATCTGACCGATCTGCGCCTTGAGCCGTTCGATCATGTGGGCTAGGCGTTCCATGTCGCGTTTTGCACCGGGAACCGCAAGGGATCCGTTGGGGTCACAAAAATCGTTTTGTGGGTCGATGATGACGAGGTGAACGCGGGGGCTCATGACGGCGTCCCTTTGGGAAGTTCATTGCTGAGTATGGCCTCTCGAATCAGTTCCTCCCTGGTTCCTAGGCTGGGGCAGTTGGGATTCATCTTGTGTCGGGTTCGAGCCTCAATCGTTCGTGCCGAGTGAACAAAGGCCCGGACCTCCTCGAGGTCAGAGTGGTCGAAGAAAGGTGCGGCCAGCAATGTGAGCTCTTCGAGCGTGGATTCGTCGACGCGATCTTGGAAGAGAACCTCGAAGACGGGCTTGTTCCCCGGTGCTTGAAAGTCCAAAAATCGGCTCATACGTTCGATGCTCCCGACGGTCGTGTATTGGCCCGTGTCCGCGTCGACTCGAGAGTAGGTCCACGGCACGGCCGTGAGCATGAGGAGTTCCTGTTCGTCGTTGTGCCTGTCTCCGACGCCCTGGAGGTCAGGGGTTGGCGTGGCTTCCAGAATGGATAAAGGCACCTTGAGTGCCCGTCCCAGTTGGAACACTTCACCCTTGCTTAACATGGCAATGGGATTGCTATCGACTTCGCCGTCACCGCCCTTTTGGTAAAACCGCAAGAATCGATCTTCGCATTCGTTGCCGGTGCCGTGTCTGATGCCGCCTCCGGTGAGCCGATTGAATCCTCTTCCCAGGGGTGCTCGAAGGCAGGATCGGATTGACCCGAGGATGGTGGGATCTTCTTGTATTCGTGTCCGAATCTTTGAGAGCGCGTAGCCTGCCTGTTGTGCGGCCATCAACATCGAATCGAGCAGCGCTTCAAAGTGAGGTGTAAGGTCAATGGTGATCAAAGGTACATCGAAGACACTTGCGACTTCCTGGGCGCGCGCGAGGGATTCGTCGCTTGAGTGAATACGGCTGTGAACCGCGGTGATGTTCTCCTTGCCGAGGGCTCGTTCGAGCAGTCCGAGCATCACTGCGGAGTCGACGCCGCCAGAGATATCGAGTTCTGCTCTTTGGGTCCGGGCCTTTTCGTGAAAGTCGCGAAGGGCGTGAATGCGGTTGTCGATCAGTCGCTGGGTGTCCAAAACAGGCATGGAATGGTTTCTCCTTATTTTGGGTATGTTATACATCAATTTGAGTCATGTCAACACATAAACATCGCTCCAGCGGCGGCTCCCCTCCAAGGGCCTGATACCAGGGGTGTCCCGAATCAATCCTACGTCTACGTCTACGTACGTCTACGTGGCCGTGGTCGTGGTCGTGGTCGAGAACATTCTCGATCACCATTCTTCGATGGAACTGACGTGCCGAAAAGTCGCTACTTGCGTTCCAGAACCTGAAGGACTGTGGTTGCAGAAAAGACAATCGTGTTTGGAAGCGCGACACAGGCGACTAAGAAAAGATGGGTATCCACAAAAATGTTGATCCCACCACGTTTGGCCGAAAACGGACAGCGCGCTGAGCGCAGCAGATCCACCAGCCCACCATCGCCAGAACTTTTTCCGGAAGCTCATGAGGAGGAATCCGAGGGGTACGGCGTTCAAACCCAGCAAGAGAGATGCGATTCGTGCGCCTGCACCAAACTTGGCCATGGAGCCGAGGAGGTAGCCAGGAATAGATACGATGATCCCGCCCACGACCAGTATTGTGCCTATGTACGCCAGTCCAAGCCTTATCCCGTTTCCCCGCGATTGAGAGCGCACTTGGCATCGTACGCGAACGCATGGCGTGCGGGCAAGGCGCTACCTGGCTGAGAAGCTAGGGCGGGTGTGTGTGAGGTTGGTTCTCAAGGCTTATTCGATGACTACAACGGAGCCCTCTTTGGTCCATTCTGTGAGCTGGACTTTCGCGCCGCCGACGCCAAAAGAAGTCGTAGAAGTGGAAAGCCCGACTTCTTTGGCCGCGGTCGCGGCTTCCTTGGTGAACACCAATACCTGGTCTCTCAGCCCGTTCAATGGAGCGATGATGGCTACTTTTGGGGCTGGACCAAAGGTCTCCACTGCGAGGTAGCCTACTCTGTGGAACGGAAGGGTGCGCAGTTCGAAGACGGTTGTGTGCTCAGCGCTCAGTGGTCGGCGAAATCCAGCTGAGTAGCTGGGGTTTGGTCCCGGAACCGGTGTTTGGGGCTCAAAGGACGTGGTTTCGGTTCCGGTTTTGGAGAAACCATAAAGACCCAGGTAGAGCACGTGGGCCGGAACCAGCCATGCGCCGGGTATTTCTTTGAGTTCTTTTCCGCCGTGGACGTCGAGCAGATTGAGCGCGCATCGTTCTTCTAGATTTTCACCGAAGAGTTCTCGGTGTTTGGGGTCTACGAACTCGTCAACAAGGGCTTGGTACCAACGAAAATCGTGGATGGCAAAGGCGTGGGCTCCGGCACGATCCAGGTGGATCTGCATGGTGTCTGGTCCTTCCTCGCAGAACGTGATGTGCGAAGCGGAGGCGGGTTCTCCATCTGGACCACTGGCGAGTTCCCGGGCTCTTCGTGTTTCGACGCCGAGGACAATGGGCTTCCCCAACTGTTGAGCATATCGAATGGGTTGTTTTGCCAATGAATAGATGGCCTGCCAACTGTCTCGAGCGGTCAAAAGCGTCACGTAGTCGTACAAACCCATGATGTGCTCATAGATGGGTCGATTGCTTCCCCCGAATTCAACCGTTTGGTTGTACCACCAGGGAATGCTTACACCAGTTGGGCCGGTCGATTCTGGCGTGAGGGCCCTCAGAACCTTAGCGCTCATCGCGAGGTATTGTTCGAGAATGGCTTGCTGACTGTTTGGCCCGCCTGCGGGGTCGTTCCAAGCTGTGGTTCGGTGGGGCAATATAGAAAGATGTACACCATCGAACTGCTCATCCCGAACTTGCCCTTGGTTGTAGGCCACGATTTCTTGTGCGGCGTCGACGGCTCTTTGGTGCGTTGCGCCCTGAAGCTCGTTGTTGTCGAGTGCCCATCTATCAGATTGGAGCCGCTCTGAACCGAGGAGGGCATGAACTTCCATTCCCCCGGCATGAAGTTGGCGGAGGAGTCTTCGGTATTTGCCGGCCTCGGTGTCGAGTCCGCGGCGGATTCCGTTCTCGATTTGGTCACCGGCATACAAGTAGAGGGTTCCGAAGCCACGATCCGCCAAGAATTCGAGTGCATTCTTGGCATAGGGTGCGTCATTCAGCATTCTTGTGGTGTCTTGTTCCCAAATCCACATGGCTTTCTTTTCGGGTTCTACAACGGCCTTCCAATGGAGTCGGAAGTCTTTGGGCGAAAGCCCCTGGGTCCGCACGTAGACCCGAAAACCGCTTGCGCTGGGGAAATAGACTGCGTTGCTTCCTTCGACCTGGCTATGCGCCGTTCCGCCGAGGGATGTGAAATAGCGGGGCGTTTTTTGGAAGTTGCAGTCCGAGGTTTTCACGTCCATGAAGAAGGTGTTGGTGTGCCGATACTGCTTCCATGCCGTTGCTTGGCCGTGACAAATGGCACTCGGCGTTTCGCTGGTATTCGCAACCCGCGCGTTCCAGTTGAGGTGCCATAGGTCTTGGGCCTGTGCTGCCGTAAGCCCAGAATTGTGAACGCTGACCGAAAACCCGGTCGCGGTCGCTTCGAGAATCGCTTGATGGCCTACGGCCCTCCAGTGCCGAGAGGCTCCCCCGAGGGAGGTAAAGTAGGACGGGGCGCTGCCTTGGGTGAAACCGCAAGCTTGGGTGTCAACGTGAAGCGTGAGCACCCCGGCGGAGTCGGCCACCCACGGGGTCTCCCCCGGAGTCGTTTGACCCGCACACTGAGACGGGCTGACCTTCCCTTCAGGATAAGCTTCCCATTGAAGGTTCCACGCGAGGGCCATCTTGCCATCCGTGTTGGCGGTGTTGTTGGCTTCATCCGCGGTGATCTGGGTATCGAGATAGATCTCGAAACTTTCCGGAGTTGCGTTGTAGATCGATGCGGAGCCTCGTGCGGTCCAGTGATGGGTTTTGCCGCCGATCGATGCAAAGTAAAGGGGTGTGCCGCGGTAGCGGCATGCCGACGTGTCGACGGTTGCGACAAGCCCGAGTCCCGGGCGGTGTGGAAGGTAGTCTCGCCATGCGGTTCGGCCGGGCTCGGTTCCGCCTACGCAGCGGTGGCGCACGGTGTCGCTTACGGGTGAAACCGCGGAAAGGGGCGTGCTCACGTTGGCCTTGTGGTCTGAAAGGCCCGTGCCGCAGGCGGTGGCGACAGCCGCGAGAAAGGCTCCGCAAAAACGTTGACGTCTGTTTGGAATTGAAGGGGTTGCCTTGGCGCCCGACGGCTGATGATTGGGCTCTGAAGGCTCAGAGGCAGATTGGGTGTCCATCATGGTGTTTCTCCTAGGCCCTAACTGGGTCGTGAGAAGTACGAGCAAAAGATGGGCCCGATGCGACGGTGGCGTATTGGGGCAGGAGAGTGGACGATTTGGACGGGCAATGGGTCGTTTTTGGGACAAGTGTCTCCGGCCGGAGACTGGGGATGGTGTTGCTGGTGGTGCGGGAAAAATGTGGGGCATTTTTCCGCTATGTGCGCGGAATCATCCGCGCCGACGGCGGAGCCAAAGGAAGGGCACAAGGGCCATCCATCCGAGAACGCCCATGCCGGGCGTCGCGCCCGGTAAGCTGTTGCAGCCGCAGCTCGAGGTGTCGTCATCGCTTACGCAGGCTGGGCTCGTAGGGTTGCTTGCGCAGTAGTCTAGGCCGTCCAGAATACCATTTTCGTTGCTGTCCAGACCGAGGCGCCTCCCGGATCCCGGAGGGACCGCGGTATAGGTGACTTCTTGGCCTTGGACCAGGGCTAGGTTCCGAAGTTCGCCATCGGTGAGAAGGGCGCTGCCATCGTCAGGTTCAAAGCGTCCATCCGGCCGGAGGAGGTAACCTCGATTTCGCTGGTTGATGGACACCCGCGCGACCAGATCGCATTCGTTTTTACCCGGACCAACCAGCTTCGACATAAACGGGGTTTGCGCCCGTCCAATCAACAAGTCGATTCGTGGACTTGCGGCCTGTTGATTGGATGCGGTGAGGGTTACTTGTTGGCCGACGATCGGCGCAAGGTCGCTATCAAACGCGAGCATGAAGCGTTCCATGTTGCGGCGTTCGGTGTCGCCCCCTAAAAACCCAACCCCACCGTTTGGGTTGAACACCGTTGCTTGAAAGAAACGAAAGATGGTGTCGACGCTGCCATCGTGAAGAAAACCAAAGCCTCGGACCTGCGGTCCGGTGTGAGAGGTGTCGGTCCGGTTGAGAAAGGGTATATTGGTCATCCCGAACATGCCCACCTTCTGGTACAGATTTCTCAGGTGCGGAACTTTGACGATTTGGGGTTCGTTTTCGAAGCTTTGACGCCCGTCGGTGCCAAAGAAGCCCAGTTCGGCATCGAGGCGGTGACAGCCCTCACACGAAAATCCCAAGCCGTCGCGGTCGGCGCCATCCGAGATCCTCGGGCCTACGTAAAAGTCTCGTCCCGCTTGTTCTTCGGCGGTCAGGCTGTTGTCGAGGTTTCGCACCGGGTTGGGCGGCAGCACGAGGTCGAGGGCAAAATCAGAGAACTTTTGCATGTCGTCTTCGGAGATGGGTTCTTTTCGGCCCACGAGCCCCTCAAACGCGACGATGAAGTTCTTAAAGGAGAGCTCGGCATCGTGGGCATCGGTGCCAAAAAAGCCGGTTGCGCGATCGCCTCGCCAGTGTTGGGCTCCGCTGTTGGCCATACCGCGAAGGGTTTGGGTGGTCATCGGACCTTTCATGGGATGAAAGTCTGCGGCGCGGCCGGTTCCATTGATGGTCGTGGACAAGAGGGTTGCGAGGATGAGGCGGATTTCGATGGGGCTTGTGGTGACGTCCCCGTCCGGATCCCCCAAATCCCATGCCAAGTGGTCGAGGTCGCCAAAGATGTGGCAGCTGGCACAAGAGGCTTCCCCGTTAGATGAGGTTTTGAGGGCGTCGTACAGAAATACGCGCCCCTCGCGGATGTGGCGAGGTTCAGGGTTCAAGAGCGACACTTTTGCCGTCTCTTCCCTCTTTTCGAGGTCGATGATCGATACCGCGTTGTCGAAGCGGGTGAAGACAAACAGGCGGCTGCGGGTTTCATCGAGCGCCAGGCCCGCCGGTCCGCCACCGCTCAAATGCAAGAAATTCGCGCTTTCGGCGGTTGGGTCATAGCTTCCGTCTTCGAGGGCTTGGGTGGGAATGACGCCGATGCGCTGAGAGCCGAAGGCCGCCACATAGAGCGTGGCGCCATCACTGGAAACGGCCATGTCGAGCGGCGTGGCGAGGCTATGGCTGGGGGTTGATTCGGGCGCCGGACGAACGCGGTAGTCGATGTGGGGGTTCAGGTGTCTTGGGGTGACGGCCGTCTCGTGGATCACCGTCACGCGGGCCAGTCCGAGCCGTCCTTGGACGGTGCTGTCTACGAACCCACCGGGACCTTCAAACCGAATATGGTTTTGGGACTCGGTGTTCGATACGTAAAGGGCACCGTTTGTCGGATTGACCACCATGTTGAAAAGGGTGGTTCCGACGTGGGCGTGGGGCGTCCCGCGAGGTTGGAGGGTGTCGGCATCGAGGGCGAAGACGTCCCAGTCTGGGAGGTCAAAGCGGACGGCTCCGCTCCAGTCGCGGTCGAGTTCGTCGCGCCAGGCCCCATCGCGAAACCGAACGATGAGTCCGACTTCTGGGGCTGGATCCCCGGCGTGGTTGGTGGACGGGCCGGGGTTGCCTCCGGGACTGGTGTTGCCGTCGACCATGCAGGGGCTGGCGGCATCAAAACCATCACAGACTGCACCTTCGGGGATGATGGTTGTTTGGTTGCCCGAGTGAAATATCCCTACAAACACCGTTTGACCGTCTGGGCTCACGGCGAGCGCGCGGGGCGTATCCCCAAACAGCTCGACGATGCGGATGGGGATGCCGCCCAGGCTGTCGCCCAAGTTCAACGCGTCAAAAACCCAGACGTCGGCTCTTTGTCGGCCGCTTTCGGTCATCTGTGGGTCTCCGGCGCCGGGCACCTGGGCCAGCGAGGGGTGGGTTCGGTGTTGCCCGCGACGTGCGGTGGTCACGAAGGCGCGGCGCTTGTCTGGGCCCGCGAAGACGATGTCCCGAGGCTCATCGCCCACCAATAGGGTTCGTTTGACGCGACCCGAGGGGATGTCGACGACACTCACACTGTCTGAAAGATGATTGACGACCCAAATTTCTTCAGCGCTTCGGACCGCCACGGCCACCGGCTCCAAGCCGACAGGGACAGAGGCCATTTGCTTCAGCCCATCAGATACGTCGAAGATCTCAAGTTGGTTGGCCGGCGTGTTGGCCACATAGACTTGGGTTCCGTCGTCTGACAGGGCGAGCGGCCGGACGGGGCCACTTTCAAAGGCGAAGAACGAGGACGGTTCTTGGCCTGTGCTGAGCGGCGGGCGTGTTGCGAGAAACAGCGACGTCAAGAGGGCGGTCAAGAGCGCTTTGTTCACACCCCAGCGATACCATTCTTCGAGGTCCAGCCGTATACCGCGCGCGTGCGCTCGGGCGGGTTATCCGCAGATGCACTGACAGGCTTCAGGGTCGAGGGTAAGTCCCGGTCCACACGACTCGGCGGTGAGGGTGCAGGCGCATCCTTCGTCGGTGCAGTCGGGTTCGCAGGTATCGTCAAATTCGGCCACGAGGTTGTCGATTTCGAGAACTTCGACGTTGCTGCCCGTTTGCACGATGATATCGATGCGATCATGGGTCTGGTCCTGGACAAAGGTTGCGTCGAGTGCGCATCCCATGAGGACCTCACTGTCCTTGAGTTCCCCAAGTTCAAAAGTCTCGATGCGGATGATTTGGTCGCAGTTTCCGAGCTTGCTGAAGTTGAATCGGGTGCTCGCCACCCGTTGGTCGTAAAGGACTGAAGCCACGGCATCGACCTCTCGAACCTCAAGGTGACCATCGACGGCGTGGATGCGGCCCACACCGTTGCTCAAAAAACGCATCAGGGGCTCATCGATTTCGTCGAAGGGCGTGAGTTCGACGTATCTTTCGAAATCGACCATGACTGTGGGCTCATCTTGGCAAGCGCCGCTACAGCGGGCGGGCCTGTCGGCACCGTCTGATTCACAGGCATCTACGCAAGCGACTTCGAATCCGAGCACGAGGTCATCGATCTGCACGGCCTCGACGTTGGTGCCGGTTTCGACGGTGATGAGCAACCGATCGTGCAACACGAACTCGTCGATGGCACGGTTCACGGGACAGCCCACCAGTGGGATCGTGCGGACCCGGGCGCTGCCGTTGAAGAAGTCGATCCGGCTCATGCGATCGCAGTTTCCGAGTTTGGTGATTTTGAACTGCGCCTGTGCACTTCCGCGGGCGTATTGAATGGACAACGCCGCTCCCTGCTCGCGAACTTCAAGCATGCCGTTGATGGCGTGCACTCTGCCGGTGCCATTGTGACTGAATGTGGCCAGGGGGATGTCTAGGTCTTCGACCGCCGTGAGGGTCTGATACGCCTCAAAATCCTCGGTGAGGGTTCGGGGCTGGAGTTCGCGCCCTGCACAGCTTTTTGGAGGCAAAGCCGCGGCTACGCTCACTCCGGAACGGGCCGCAGAGCAAGCGCTCGGATAGGTTTGCCCGTCACAGCCGCACACCAAAGAACCGTCGTCTTTGCAGGAGCGGGGACGAGGGGCGCAAAGGCCTTCGTCAAAACAACCGTTCTCTCGAACACAGTAGGCGGCCTCGGCGCATTGTCCATCGGCGCCGCAAACGTGGTCTTCACAAAAACACATGCCTTCTGTGGCCTTGGGGAACGGTACGGCACTCAGCGGCGCGGTGCCCGGGTGGTCGGCATCGGCGCCGCAGCCCGCAACAACGACGGGGAAACGAAGCTCGGTGGGCGGTGCCGCACCGGTTTGGGCGGCGACCACGAGCGTGTAGTCGCCCGGAACCAGAGAAGAAAATGCGGCCGTGGGTCCGCTTGCGGCCAAGCAGTAACTGCTGAGGTCACTGCCGCTGGGCTGAGCGGCAACCGACCACTTCCAGGTGACATCGTCTGCACCCGAATCGAGTCCCGTGGCCGTCATGGTGATATGTTCGTCTTGGCAGATGGAGGCATCATCGCTGAGCTCGAGCATCGCAATGTGTGGCGACCGGTTTTTGGTGACCGCATGGTCCCCTGCTCCGGACTGCGCCGCGATGCATTCAGAAACCAAAATCAGTTCGAGGGCTTCTTCCTCGGTGACGGTGACCGTACCCGTTGCCGGAAGGCACCGCGCGGACGCTTTGCCCTCTTGGGTGAGGGGTTCGGCCCGTAGGCGATAGGTGCCCTGAGCGAGCGCCACGTACCAATCGGCGACGCGGTGGTCGGTGGCTCTCGGGCTCGAAGGAAGTGCCTCGGCTTGGAGGACAATGGGTTCGGACTGAATGGCGCGCCCTTCTTGAGAAACGATGAAGCGCACCAAGGAGACGTCTTGCCCTTGACTGTTCGAAATCCGAGCGCTCAGCGCCAAACGGTGGCTCCCGGCCAACGTGTTGCCTTGGTCACTGCAGGCAAAAAAGAGGCCGGTACACAGACCGAGCGAAAGGCCCAAGCCGAGTGACCGGTGGCTTGCGTTGAGGTTTCTGTTCGATGCGCTGAGGCCTTGGCGGCTTGAACCGGAATGTCCGTGGTCTACGCTGCGCTTTCGGTGGTCACTTTCGTTGGTGCACAAGTGCGCCTGGCCGGATCCTGAACGACTGGGACCGGCTGGTGGCCGGTTCGTCGTCACGCGTGTTTGTGTGTGTTTGCCCCCGTTGTGTTGCATTCTTTTCCTCGAATTGGTGCCAGCGCTTAGCATGCGAGTTGCCGTTGAGTCATCCCCACACGGACCCGCGTACAGGCCGAGATTGCTAAAGGGTTGCGTGTTTGTTTTTTGGCAGCGTTCACCAGAGTTTCGGTGGGCGCTGAGCGGCGAATGATTGTGTCGTGCGGACTGCTTAGACGCGCGATTTGAGTGCACCGGTGAACTGCTCAGTGGTTGCACTACCGCCTAGATCCGGTGTCAAAGACTCGCCGTTTTTGAGAAGCGTACGCACCGCCTGTTCGATTCGTGTTCCCTCTTCGGGAAAGCCAATGCGCCTCAGGAGCATGGCCGAGGAAAGAATCAGTGCGGTGGGGTTGGCGACGCCTTTGCCGGCAATGTCTGGGGCCGTTCCGTGGATGGCCTCGAACACCGAGATTTCTTCGCCATAGTTCCCCGACGGGGCAAGCCCGAGGCCCCCGATGAGGCCTGAGGTGAGGTCTGACAGGATGTCGCCAAACAGATTGGTGGTCACAATGACGTCGTACTCGTTAGGGCGAAGCACGAGCTGCATGGCCATATTGTCAACGATGCGGTCGTCGAAGGTGATGTCGGGGTAGTCTTGAGCGATCTCTTTGCCTACGTCCAGGAACAGACCGTTGGTCAGCTTGAGAATGTTTGCCTTGTGGACCAGGGTGACGCGTTTTCGGTTGTTGGCGACAGCGTATTCGAAGGCAAAACGGATGATTCGGTCTGAAGCATGGCGCGAAATGAATGAAATCGCTTGGGCTGCGTCTTTTTTGGGGTCGATATAGTGTTCGATGCCGGTGTAGAGGCCCTGGGTGTTTTCTCGAACCACGACGAGGTCGACATCATCGAAGGGGGTCTTGACGCCGGGCATGGTCCGCGATGGGCGGACGTTGGCGTAAAGGTCGAGCTCTTGGCGAATGCCCACGTTGACGCTTCGGTAGCCGCTGCCGACGGGGGTCGTCAGGGGCCCCTTGAGGGCGAACCCATTCTTTCGGATCGACTCCAGGGTTTCTTGAGGCAGTGGGCTCCCAAATGGACTGATGGCGCTGGCACCGGCGGCTTGTTCGTCCCAGTCGACCTGGGCGCCGGTGGCTTCGATGACCGCCACAGCGGCGTCTACGATCTCGGGTCCAATTCCGTCTCCACGGATCAAGGTGACACGCGTCATACCCAGCTTCTCTCGCATGCCTTTGAACCGACGTCTAGGCAGTCAGTGGTCGCGCGGGGCACGGGGACAGTCGCGCCGGGGCACCGGGGACAGGCACCCCCCACCGCAGCGTCAGAAGGAAAGCGCGGCGTTGTAGACGGGGGTGCCTGTCCCCCTCCGTCCCCCTTGCAGACGGGGGTGCCTGTCCCCCTCCGTCCCCCTTGCAGACGGGGGTGCCTGTCCCCCTCCGTCCAGGGTCTTTGGTATGGCAGCGCAAAGCGTGTTACCCGGCAGGGCAGGGAAACCGACGTGCTGAATTGGATTTTCCTCATGCTGGTCGCGGGCGCGGTGGTGACTGGAGCCTGGACGGGGACCATTCAAGCGGTCACGCAGGCATTGAACGATTCTGCCAAGAGCGCGGTGGACCTGGCCTTGGGACTGCTCGGGCAAATGGCTCTTTGGCTTGGGGTCATGCATGTCCTACGCGAGGCGGGGCTGATGGCCACCGTGGCGCGGCTGCTGAAGCCGGTGATGGTTCGGCTGTTTCCGGATGTGCCTCCGGACCATCCGGCGATGTCGGCGATGATCCTCAACCTGGTCTCGAACATGCTGGGTCTCGGGAACGCGGCCACCCCGTTTGGGCTCAAGGCCATGGTCGAGCTCAATCGGCTCAACGCCCACAAGGGGGTGGCGACCAACGCCATGGCTCTGTTTTTGGCGATGAACACGTCGGGGGTTGCCGTCTTGCCGCTCGGGGTGATCTCGGCCCGCGGGGGGCTCGGTTCTCAAGACGTGGGAGGCATTGTGGTGCCGTCGGTGCTGGCCACCATGTGTTCTACGCTCGTGGCCATTTTTGTGGCCAAGTTCCTTGAGCGGCGGCGCTTTTTTCGGGTGGAACGATCGCTCGGTGCGGTGCAAGGCGAGGACCCGCACGGTGACAAGACGCCGGAGGCTATCGATCGTCTTGACGATGCCGAAGCATTGGCGCGCGTCGACAAGCCCTGGGACCGCACCCGATCGGCGATTGCGCTGGGGTTGACGCTCCTGGTGGGGGCGGCGCTCGTCCGAACCCTTGGTGCGCACCTCAGCGAGGGGCTCGGGGGGCTGGAAGTGGTCAAGGCGCTCTCTTCGGATTGGACGCTGTCCCTGGTCATTTTTGTCATTGTGCTGCTCGGATTCAGTCGGCGCGTGCCGGTGTACGAGGCCGTGGTCCAAGGCGCCAAAGAGGGCTTCAATATGGTGGTGATGATCATCCCATACCTCGTCGCCATCTTGGTGGCGGTCGGCATGTTTCGGGCTTCCGGAGCGCTGGATGCCCTCATCGGGGCGGTCGGGCCGTGGACCCGCTGGGTCGGTTTTCCGGCGGAAGCCCTTCCGATGGCGCTTCTTCGGCCCCTGTCGGGCACGGGCGCCTTTGGCATCATGACCGAGATCATGAAGACCCACGGTCCCGACTCTTTCCTGGGTTATTTGGTTTCGGTCATGAATGGGAGCACGGAAACCACATTCTATGTGCTTGCGCTGTATTTCGGGGCGGTGAGGGTTGCGGCGTCCCGCCATACGGTGGTGGCCTGCCTTTCGGCGGACGTGACTGGGGTGGTGGCCGCGGTTCTCCTGGCCCGGGTCTTCTTTTAGCGGGTTTCTTCTAGGTGGAGTCTGGGTGGCAAGCAGATTGCGTCCCGCGGGCTGAGAGCGTAGAAGGCTCGCCAAGTTTTCGACATGAAGATCCACGAATACCAGGCCAAGGCATTGCTCAAGCGCTACGGCGTCCCTACCCCCGCGGGCAAAATGGTGACCGACAAGGACAGCGCATACGAAATGGCGAAGAGCCTTGGGCGCCTCCCCGTTGTTGTCAAAGCGCAGATTCACGCCGGAGGTCGTGGCAAAGGTGGCGGCGTGAAGTTGTGCCAGACCTTGGACGAGGTTCGTGAACGCTCGGGCGAGATGCTGGGCATGATGCTCCGAACCCACCAAACCGGCCCCGAAGGCCAAGAGGTTCGGCGCCTGTTGGTCGAGGAGGGCGTCGCCATCGAAAAAGAGCTCTACGCGGGTTTGGTCCTCGACCGCGATACCCAGCGCTTTGTGTTCATGATGTCCAGCGAAGGGGGCATGGATATCGAAGAAGTCGCAGAAAAGACCCCGCACAAGATCCATCGGGCCGAGATCGATCCCGCCACCGGACTCATGCCCTACCAGGTGCGGGACATGGTGTTTGCGATGGGGCTCAAGCCAGAGATTGTGCGAAAAGCGGTGAAGCTGTGCCACGGCCTGTATGAGGCGCTTCTCGCCACCGATGGAAGCATCGTGGAGATCAATCCGCTCATATTGACCAAAGACGGAGACCTTTTGGCGCTCGATGCGAAGATGAACTTCGACGACAACGGACTCTTCAGGCAGCCAGATATCGTGGGCCTTCGAGATCTCGATGAAGAAGATCCGCGAGAGAGTGAAGCCAAGGAGCACGACCTCAGCTACATCGCGCTCGAAGGGAACGTCGGCTGCATGGTGAATGGTGCCGGGCTCGCGATGGCCACGATGGATATCATCAAACATTGTGGTGGTGAGCCGGCCAATTTTCTCGATGTGGGTGGGAGTGCCGATGCGGACAAAGTGTCGGCCGCGTTTCAGATCATTTTGCGAGACCCGAAAGTGAAGGCCGTCTTGGTCAACATTTTTGGCGGGATCATGAAGTGCGATGTGATTGCCCGCGGAGTCATTCGCGCGACCCAAGAGGCGGAAATCAAGGTGCCCGTGGTGGTGCGTCTTGAGGGGACCAATGTCGAGCTCGGCAAAAAGATGCTTTCGGACTCCAAGCTTCCGCTGACGTCGGCGGACAATATGCTGGATGCCGCTCAAAAGGTTGTCGCCCTTGCGGGCGCGGAAGGGAACTAGGAGGCGATGGCCATCTACGTCGGTAAGGAAACCAAGGTTCTGGTTCAGGGGGTGACGGGGAGCGCGGGCTCCTTCCACGCCAAGCAGATGCTCGAATATGGAACCCGCGTGGTCGGTGGCGTGACGCCCGGCAAGGGCGGACAGCGATTTTCTGAGACCGTTCCGATCTTCGATACCGTAGCCCAAGCCAAAGAGGCGACCGGCGCGCATGCGAGCGTGATATACGTGCCTGCACCGTTTGCTGCGGATGCCATTTTGGAGGCGGTGGCCGCCGAAATCGAGTTTGTGGTGGCCATTACCGAGGGTATACCGGTTCGCGACATGGTGAAGGTCGCCCGCGCAATGAAAGGGCGGGCGAGCCGGCTGATCGGACCCAACTGCCCCGGGGTGATCACGCCCGGTGCTTGCAAGATTGGGATCATGCCTGGATACATCCATCTTCCAGGGCGCATCGGTGTGGTATCCCGGTCTGGAACCCTCACGTACGAAGCCGTGGGGCAATTGACGGCGCTCGGTCTTGGTCAGTCGACCTGCGTGGGCATTGGTGGTGACCCGGTCAATGGAACCAATTTTGTGGATGTGCTTGAGGCCTTTGCCCGAGATCCCGACACGGACGGCGTGGTGATGATCGGTGAGATCGGTGGCACGGCCGAAGAGGCGGCGGCTGAGTTTATCAAGTCCGAATTCAAAAAGCCGGTCTGTGGGTTTGTGGCTGGGACCACTGCGCCGCCCGGAAAAAGGATGGGGCACGCCGGCGCGATTATCGCCGGTGGCAAGGGGACTGCGGAGGCCAAGATTGAGGCCCTTCAGTCCGCAGGTGCTTTGATTGCGCCTACGCCGGCGGAGCTGGGCAGCACGATGAAACGGGCGCTGGAGGCCGCATAGTGCATCTGACCCGAGTCTTTGAGAAGGGGCTGCAAAGGGAGGCTCTCCGGTGAATATCTATCTTCACCGGAAGCCGAAGCGGATCAATTCTTTCTCAGTGACAGTGACGCTTTTGTCCTTGACGACCGGCTATTTGGGGTGGGCCTTCCTCCCGGCCTGGTGGCCGATTTTCCAAATGAACGGCATTATGCGCGCGGCCTGCAATGCGGCCTACCGAAGCATCGACGACAAAGAGATCATGGATGGCCTTCTTGCGGAGAGCCAGCGGACGGGGCTGGGCCTCACCCGCGACAGCTTTGAGTTTGAGCGTATCCCCTTTACCGATGATGAGGTCATCGAACTTCGCGAGAAGGGCATCGCCAATGACCGCATGATTCAAAGGGGCAGCACATGTGTGCTTCGCCTTTACCATGAAGGGGAGATCGAGTGGCCGCTTGTGGGCACGACGACAGACATTACCTGGGAGCGAGAGGTGCGCGGTTCGCTTGAAAACGTGGATTGGGCAAAAGAACATCAGGACTGCACATGTGTGAGCCTCAGGAGAACCGAAGCTGATTGAGGTCTTATGGTCGCTTTGATTCCTACGCAACTAGACCGGCATCTCCTGGGGATCGAGTCGACATCTTCCGAGGAGATCCTGTGTCTGTTGCAACGAGCGCGAGCACTGCGTTCTATGGATTCTGGGGCGGTGCCTTCTTCGCTTTCGGGGGTTGCGGTGGTCACTCTTTTTTATGAGGCCAGCACCCGTACCCGAGCTTCTTTCGAGATGGCGGCCCACAAGCTTGGCGCGTCGACGACGAGCATTGTGTCTTCCGTCAGCAGCGTGACCAAGGGAGAGGGCCTTTGGGACACGGGCCGCACCTTGGCGGCGATGGAACCGGGTGTCATTGTGGTTCGGCACCAAAGTCCCGGAGCGTCACACATTCTTGCGCGCGCGGTGGAGAGCGTGGGGCGAACGGCGGTGGTCAACGCGGGTGATGGCTCACACGAGCACCCGACTCAGGCCCTTTTGGACGCGCTGACCCTGCTGGATCGCCTCGAGACCCTCAAAGGCCGAACCATAGCCATCATTGGCGACATCGTGCACTCCCGGGTGGCCCGTTCGAATCTGTTTTTGCTGAAGAAACTGGGCGCCACGGTCCTGGTCAGTGGGCCGAGTTCGCTTGTGCCCCGAAGTCTGGAGACTCTGGGGGCGGTGATCGTCCGCGATATCGATGAGATCATCGAGGCGGCGGATGCGGTCATGATGCTGCGTGTGCAGTTTGAGCGTTTGGTCGGCCCCCCGCCTTTTCCGAGCCTGGCCGACTACACCCGCACCTTTGGGCTGACGATGGCCAGGGCTCGAAAAATGAAAAAGGGTGCGTTTGTGATGCACCCCGGGCCGATGAATCGAGGCATCGAAATCGATCCTGAGGTCGCGGACGGACCGACCTCCGTCGTGGCCCATCAGGTCCGCAATGGCATTGCCGCCCGTATGGCGGTGCTGGAGCGAGCCATGAAGGTCGGTGCGTTTGCCCGGTCCCAGGGGGCTCTGTGATCCGGGAGGCCTTGTGAGCGAGACCATCGTTCTTCGCGACGTTCGCATTTTTGACCCGGGCTCAGGCATCGAAGCCCAGGGGCGGACCGTGGTCGTCAAAAGGGGGCTGGTCGCCGATTTGGATGCCCCGCGGGATGTTTCAGGGGGGCGCATCGTGGACGGTCGAGGGGCCGTCTTGATCCCGGGGCTCATCGACCTGCGCGCGCATTTGTGTGATCCGGGTTTTTCGCGGCGAGAAACGATGAAGACCGGTCTTCGGGCTGCTGCGGCCGGCGGCTACACCACCGTCGTGGCCTTGCCCACGACGGAGCCTACGGTCGATGGGGTCGAGGTGGTGGAGCTCATCAAGGCCAAGGCGCGGGCTGCCAGCCCGGTTCAAGTGTTGCCCGCGGGTGCGCTGTCGCTCGGCCGAAAGGGCGAACGCCTCGCCGAGATGGCCAACCTGTCGATTGCGGGCTGTGTCTTGTTCACCGATGCCGATCGCGCAGTTCGGGACAGCCAGCTTCTCAGGTATGCGATGGAAACGGCCAAAGACCTTGGCCTTCCCATCGTGACCCATGCTGAGGATGAGGGGTTATCGCTGGGCGGGGTCATGCACGAGGGCATCGTATCGACGCGTCTTGGACTTCAGGGCGTGCCCTCCGCGGCTGAAGTGGTCGGGGTCGCGCGGGACCTGGCGGTGGCCGAGCTCACGGGAGCGCGGCTTCATATTGCACACGTGTCGACCCGGCCGGCGATTGACCTCGTCCGGCAGGCCAAGCAGCGTGGGATTCGGGTGACTGCGGACGCTTCGCCTTTGCACTTGATTCTGACTGACGACGCCGTGCTCGGCTACGACAGCAGCGCCAAACTGTTTCCGCCCCTTCGTCCCCAATCGGATGTGGATGCCTTGGTCCAAGGCGTGCGCGACGGCACCATCGATGCGGTCGCGAGCGACCACTGCCCCCAAACCTACCTGGAGAAAAACGTGGAGTTCGATCGCGCGGTGGCGGGCGCGGTGGGCCTGGAGACGACCCTGAGCGTGCTCCTCGGGTTGGTGTACGATGGGCAGTTGACCCTGGAGCGGGCGGTCGCCTCGGTGACGCGGGGGCCGGCGCAGGTCCTCGGGCGTCCCGACCTGGGAACCCTGCGTGTGGGGTCCCGGGCAGATTTGGTGTTGATCGATCTGGACCGGGAGTGGTTGTTCGACGGCAAAGAGGCCCGTTCTCGCTCGACGAATACCCCCCTATTGGGACAAACACTCAGGGGGAAAGCAATTCTGACCATCGCGGGTGGGCAGATTGCGCACGACGAACGCGCGGCGGACGGGCACTAAGAGGATGACAAACACAATGCAAAGGACAGCGGAGGCAACGGGATCGAATAAAGCTGGCGTCGCCCAGGAGGGCAGTTTGACCCTGGCGGACGGACGGGTGTTCAAAGGACGCTCGGTCGGGGCGCCGGGGGTGGTCACCGGTGAAGTGGTGTTTACGACCTCGATGTCCGGCTACCAAGAAGTGCTGAGCGATCCGTCGTATACGGGGCAGATCGTGACCATGACTTCTGCCGAGATCGGCAACGTAGGGTGCAATGAGGAGGACTTCGAGAGCGACGGGTTTCAGGCTCGGGGGCTTTTGGCTCGGTCCTTGCGCCCCTTTCATTCGAATTGGCGATCGGAAGGCAGTCTTCAAAGCTTTCTCAAAAACCGTGGGGTGGTCGCCCTAGAAAACATCGACACCCGTGCGTTGGTGCTCCACATCCGCAGTCAAGGGGCTCAGATGGGCGTGATCGCGGGCGAGCCGGTGGATCAAGCAACCTTGAATGCCCAAGCGCGTGCGGCCCCGTCGATGCAGGGCCAAGATCTGGCGAAGACCGTGACCTGTCGTGAGGCCTACGCTTGGGACCAGCCGCCGGGGCCCCTACAGCGCCTCCCTGGGGTCCGTTCGCGGGCCGGTCAGGAGAGGCCGCACGTGGTGGCCTACGACTTCGGCGCCAAAAGAAGCATTCTGCGGCGGCTGGTGGAGGCGGGCGCCAGGGTGACGGTGGTCCCGGGAGGCACGTCGGCAAAAGATGTCCTCGATCTCAAACCTGCGGGTATTTTTCTGTCGAACGGACCCGGAGACCCCGAGCCGTGCACCTACGCCGTGGAGGCGGCGCGGGGGCTGATCGGCAAACGACCCGTGTTCGGGATCTGTCTCGGACATCAAATTCTGGGGCTGGCCTACGGGGCCCGTTCGTTCAAGCTCAAGTTTGGTCACCGAGGGAGCAACCAACCCGTGCGCGAAGAGTCCACGCGTCGGGTGCTGATCACCTCTCAAAACCACGGCTTTGCCATTGACCCCGATTCGCTGGTGGCATCCAAACGAAGCGCGGTGGTGACCGAGATCAATCTGAACGACCAAACCCTCGAGGGTTTTGAAGTTCCTGAGGATCGGGTTTTGGCCGTTCAGTATCACCCGGAAGCTTCCCCGGGTCCGCATGACGCAAGCGACCACTTCCAACGTTTTTTGGCGATGTGCGCCGAGTGAAACCACCCGCGTGCGTCGAATTCTTGTAGGCGCAATCCTCGCTTGGGGTCTGGCCTGCCGTCACGGGCAAGGAGATCCCAAGGAAGCCTTGCGGTGCTATCAACGAGCACTGGTGCGCGGTGACGCCGAGGGGCTTCGGCGCGCGTCCGATCACGGGTTTCGGTCCCGTCATTCGCCGGAGGTGCTCCGAGAGGTGCTCGGTGCCCACCCGGGGCGAGACGCGTTGGCGGCCGCGTTGGCTGTACCGCCCACCTCGGTGCGTCACCTGGCAGAGCTTGTGCTCGCCGATGGGCGTGTCGTGGTGCTGATCCGAGAGTCCGGCCAGTGGAAAGTGGCCTCGGGTGGGTTTTCGCCCCTCGAGCCTGGAAGCCCGGTGGCGGTGCTGGCCCAATTTTTTCGGGCGGTCGAACGAGGCCACTGGGCCTTGGTCCGGGCGATGATCCCCGATGAGCACCAAACCAGGCTCGCATCGGACGAAGCGTTGGCGCGGCACGTGCAGGGTCTTCGGCCGCGGATTCAACGGGTTCGGGCGCTCCTCCAAGACTGGTCCCGGCTCCGGGCCGCAATCAAGGGAAAGACGGCCGAACTAGCCTACGGGCCCGAAAAGACGGTACAGTTTGTTTTACAGGGCGGAACCTGGCGGATTCGCGACCTCGAGTGAGGCACCGGGTTTCGCGCGGGGTGCGGTGCGGTGTGATGTGGTCGCATCCACCCGGAAGTTAAAATCCATGGACATCAGGGCATGAAGTGGTGGCGATTTCGCCTGGACCCGTCGGCCAGGGGACTGTGGGTTGGCCTCGTTGTCCTGTGGGGTTTCGGTGGCTTGGCGTGCGGGGAGGGGCCGGACAACTGGCCTTCGGGCAGGCCTCTGATTTTCGAACTCCTGTATTTGGAAGGCATTCCGATGATGCCCGGGCAGCTGGCGTTTTTGCTCAGATTCCAGGACACCGACGGCAACGTGGGCCCAGGGAAGGTCCGTATCCATCGAGACCGGGGCGATTCGCTGGTCCTCGAGGGTGCCGATGTCTTTGGCCGGCAGGACCCGCCCCTGGCCTTGGATGCGACCCGTGGTGAGCTCGAGATCCCGGTATCGGTTCAAGATGTTCCCCCTGGCGAGCGTTTTCGGATAGGCTTCGTCCTCGAAGACGCCGACGGCCGGATGTCGAACGAGCCGTCGGTTGTGCTCCAGGCCTTAGAACCGGGGAACTGAGTATGGGTCGAGATTCGGGATATGAGGGTGATGACCCAGACGATGATGATCTGTTTGCGGACGAAATGTTTGAGCGCCGTGAGCGAAGTGGGCGCGGCCGCGGCACCCCTCGGGTGTCCGACTTTGTCCGTCGCGCCATCGAAAATACGGTCGGATCGGTGCAGAACACGGGGAGCCTGTCGCGGGATGCCATTCAGTATCTGTTCCAGCAAGGTGATCGAGGCAAGCGTGAGGTCGTCCGCATTGTGGCTCGAGAGGTGGGCGATTTTCTCAAGCACGTCGACCTTGCGTCTGAGATCAGCAAGGTGCTGACCAGTGTTCAGGTAGACGTTCAGGCGAGTCTTCGGTTTCGGCCGTCTGAGCATGGTCTGCCTCGCCCGGAGGTCAGCGAAGACTCCGAGGCGCAAGTATCCTTTGTCGAATCATCACCGCCGGACGGCCAAACGGGCACCGCGGACATCACACGCGACCTCGAGCCCAGCGAGGACCGAGAGGCAGACCAAGAGGATCCGGGAGCCGGTAAAGCCCCGGTTTGACCTCAACGTTGACGATGAAGCGGTGGATCCCGAGCGAAGAACTCTTGAATCGGCAGTGAACCATGACTTGGCGAAAGCATTTGAAAAGCAGACTTGTTCCGTTGGCGATGGCGGCGCTTGGCATTTTTTGGTTTGCGCCAAAACTTCGGCGCTACGAAGTGTCTTTTCGGTACGAGCTTCCCACGGGGGATTGTGTCTCCGGGATGAGCCTTGACGTGTTTTCTGGAGACGATCGCATTCGAGGCTTCGAGGCGCGCCTTCAAGGGGAGCGACAACTCTCGCATCAGGCCAAGCTTCCTCCCGGGGAGTTTGTGCTCGCAGTACACGTCTTCTGTGAAAACGGCGACGCGGGCCCTCTGTTTCAACCGATGGTGGTTCACCAAAGTGGAACCATCAATTTGAACCTTTCAGAACGTTGCCAGTGCCGCGGGACGTAGAGCGCCGCTTTGGGACCACAACCGGCCTCATGCGCGTGCGCGCGCTATTTCCGGACGCGCTTTGTCGGCATCGCGACGTCGGGGTCAGGTGAGGCGTTTGGGCTGCGGCCGGGAGAGCATTTCGTCGATGGCGTCCATGTTGGGTTTGAGGCTGCCGTTCAGGTATGCGACCAAGAGCTCCAGGCGGTCGTGCCCGTAGAACACAAGGCCGTCTACTTCGAAGACGGGCACGCCGTGCCCCCCTAGGCTGAGAAGGGCTCGGGTGTTATCTTTGAGGGCTTTTCGAAACGCGGGGGTGCACGCCGCTTCTTCCGGGTCTTGTTCGATGCCGTGTTGACGGAGGCACGTTCGAAGCACAAGCAGATCTTCGAGGTTTTGCCCCTCCGCCCAAGCGGCCCGAAAATACGCGTGGGTCACCGCCCGGCGTTTCTTTTCGTCTTCGATCGCACAGACGGAACGCAGGGCATAAACGGAGTTGAACGGATGACTGGGGGGACCCCGAAAAGCAAACCCGTAGTGTTGGCTAAGAAGCTGCACATCGACCAACCCGAGTCGTCGCCGTGCGGGAATTTCTCCCGGTCCTTGGGCATTTCTGTGGGACAAGATGCTGCCGAGGACCACCGGTCGAACTTGAAGGGACAGGGCCTTGAGCTCGGCGCGGTGATCCAAAAGCTCGCTTGCCAGGTAGCTGTAGGGCGAGAGAAAGTCGAAGTAGAATTGGACAGACTTCTTTGGAGGAAGCACACCGAGCCTCGTCGTGAGCCCTCTGTAGCGGTCCTTTTGGGTAAAGTCACGGCGATTTGTCCCGGTGAGCCGCCGGAATGGGCGAGGAGATCTTGATGAGAATGGTGGATATTGGTGTGAACCTTGCGCATCGGTCCTTTCGTGACGACCTGGACGAGGTCCTGGCCCGCGCAGAGGGGCGTGGGGTGCAAACGATGATCGTCACCGGGACCAATGTGGCGGTCAGCGAAGCCGCGGCCCAGCTGGCCGAAGCTCGGCGAGGCCTCTTGTTTTCGACCGCGGGCATTCATCCTCACGACGCGGCCAGCGCGCCGGAGGGGGCGATGGATCGTCTGCGAGCGATTGCGGCCAAGGAACCGGTGGTGGCCATCGGGGAATGCGGTCTCGATTTTCACCGGAACTATTCGCCACGGCCGGCCCAAGAGGCGATGTTCGAAGCCCAGATTGCCCTCGCTCAAGAGCTGAACATGCCGTTGTTTTGCCACGAACGGGATGCCTCTACGCGCTTTGTGGAGATCGTCCGCGGCTTCGACGTGTCATCGCTTAAGCTCGTGGTGCATTGTTTTACTGGAGGCCCCGAGGCGCTTGAGGCGTACCTTGATTTCGGTTTTTACATCGGCGTCACCGGATGGATTTGCGACGAGCGAAGGGGGCAGACCCTTCGGGACCTGGTGTCCAAGGTGCCCGCCAACCGGCTGATGGTCGAAACAGATGCCCCCTACCTTCTCCCCCGAACGATTCGGCCCAAGCCCAAAAGCACACGAAATGAGCCCGCGCACCTCGTGCATGTGGTGAAGGCCGTGGCCGAGGCGTGTGGGGTCGAAGAAGCGGATGTTGCCCGCCAGACCCGGGAGACAGCGGTTGAGTTTTTTGGCCTTGGGGACCTTCTTGCGAGTTCCTGAGCATGGGACACAAGTGAGCCGAGCAATAGAGCAAGGGTTCACGTCGTTTGCGACCGTGTCGGTTGTCGACGCGCGTTGCTTTGGTCCCTGCCCATTCGGTCTGACGGGGCCCGATCCGAAGTCACTGGCCCCCGGGTGTGGTGGCTTTTGGGTTGCATGCGGTTCCGCCCGATGTTGACACCGAGGCCGAAGCCTTAGACCCTGTGGTCCATGAAGGCGAATGACGTTGTCATTGTGGCGGCCCAGCGGACACCGATCGGTGCTTTTTTGGGGGCCCTCAAGACCGTGCCTGCAACCGAGCTCGGAAAGATTGCCGCCGCCGCAGCGATCGCGCGCGCGGGGATGGGTCCCGATCAGATTGACGAGGTGTATGTGGGCAACGTCCTCCCCGCGAACGAGGGCCAGGCGCCGGCGCGTCAAGTTGCCCTGGGGGCGGGGCTTCCGAATACGGTGCCGTGCACCACCATCAACAAGGTGTGTGGCTCTGGGCTCAAGGCGGTGATGCTGGGGGCCCAAGCGATCAAAGCCGGTGATGCCAAGGTGGTGTTGGCGGGCGGCATGGAATCCATGTCCAACGTGCCCTACTACGTGGAAGGCGCCCGGAGCGGGGTTCGTTTCGGGGACCGAAAGCTTGTGGATGGCATGATCAAGGATGGCCTTTGGGACGTCTACAACGATTACCACATGGGAGAAGCCGCCGAGCTTTGCGCGCGCGAGCTTCAGATCTCGCGGGAGGCTCAGGATGCCTTCGCTTTACAGAGTTACCGCCGGGCGCTGACCGCGGTGGAGAAGGGGTTTTTCAAAGACGAAATCGTTGCGGTCAGTGTGCCCCAAAAAAAAGGTGCGACGATCGTCGACCAAGATGAGGAGCCGGGTCGCGGCAAGCTGGATGCCTTTTCTTCGCTTCGTCCGGCGTTTCGCAAGGACGGCACGGTCACAGCGGCCAATGCTTCTTCGCTGTCCGATGGAGCCTCGATGCTGGTGTTGTCTTCTTTTGGCTTCGCCCAAGAGGCCGGATGTACGCCGCTTGCACGGGTGGTGGGTTACGGTGGGGCCGCTCAGGCGCCGGAGTGGTTTACCACCGCGCCGGCCAAGGCCATCGAAACAACGCTCGGCCACTTGGGGCTCGGTGTCCAAGATATTGACCTTTTTGAGGTGAACGAGGCGTTCAGCGTGGTGTCTTTGGCCAACGAGCAAAAACTCGGTCTGGATCGAGAAAAAACGAATGTCCACGGTGGTGCAGTGGCCCTCGGGCATCCGATCGGCGCGTCGGGGGCACGGATTCTGACGACTCTGCTCTACGCACTGAAGCGACGCAACCAGCAACGGGGGTTGGCTTCTCTGTGTATTGGGGGTGGTGAAGCGGTGGCTCTGGTGGTGGAGGTGCTGTGATGGTGGTTGATCAAACCGGGTCGGGGATCAACGCTGAACCGATGGGTGCCGGGAAGGCATACGGGGTACGCAGGCAGCGTACGCTTGGTTTCTTGGGTGTGCCGGTGCCCTCGACGGAGGTGCGGTGATGGGGGCGCCGCAACGGGTCGCAGTGGTGGGTGCTGGGCAGATGGGGGCCGGAATCGCGCAGGTGGCGGCACAGCACGGCGCGACCGTTTTTCTCTTTGATCGGGATCCGGCCAGTTTGGAGCGGGGGACCCTCGCCATCGAGAAAAGTCTGAATCGGCTTGCGAAGAAGGGCAAGGTGGCTGACCCCCAAGCGGTGTTTGCAGGGGTTCGACCGGTCAACGACCATGCTTCTTTGGCGTCGGCCGACCTGGTCATCGAGGCCGTCACCGAAGATGAAGCCCTCAAGATTCGCGTTTTCAAAGAGCTTGACGAAGTGGTTCAGGACGAGGCCGTTTTTGCGTCCAACACGTCTTCTATTTCCATCACCCGCTTGGCGAAACACACCCGCCGCCCGCACCGATTCATCGGGATGCACTTCATGAACCCCGTACCCATCATGGCATTGGTTGAGATCATACCAGGTCTTCACACCAGTGAAGATACGCTGCGGGAGACCCGAAGATGGGCCGAGCGTTGGGGCAAGACCGTGATCCAATCCCGGGACGAGCCCGGCTTCGTGGTGAACCGGATATTGATGCCCATGGTCAACGAGGCCGTTTTTCTTTTGCAAGATGGGGTTGCGACGGCAGCAGATATCGATGCGGGCATGACCCTCGGGACCAGGCACCCCATGGGGCCGTTGGCGTTGGCGGATCTGATTGGCTTGGACACCTGCTTGGCCATCATGGAGGTCCTTCACCGGGGCCTGGGAGATGGAAAGTACCGCCCCGCGCCCCTCTTGCGCCGGTATGTCGATGCGGGGTGGCTGGGACGCAAGTCAAAGCGCGGCTTTTACACCTACGACGACTGAGCGGGACGCTCGGGTGAAAGAGCCTGGCCCGGGTTGGCATCGGTCAGAAACCCCGGTCGTCGGGCCCACAAATCGTGGCCTGGGCGTGCCAGGTGTGTTTTCCTGCGTCTTCCTTGCTGCTCGCTGAACTCCAACGGTGGTTGACCACCTACGGCCTGGCGCCCGGGGGTGGACCCCTTTTGGTCGCGTGCTCGGGTGGCCTGGATTCGGTGGCGTTGGCGCACGGGACCGTCGAGCTCTTTGGGGCGAAGAAGGTGGTCTTGGCGCACGTTGATCACGGTGTTCGCCCGGAGTCGGCGACCGACGCCGCCTTTGTGCGGACGGTGGCGGACGACCTGGGGGTGCCCGCCTTGGTGACCCGCCTGGAGTCCGGGACGTCCGACGAAGCGTCGTTGCGTCGTGGGCGCTACCGGGCGTTGTTTCAGGCCCTTCGCCAGATCTCAGGTATCTGTGTGCTCACTGCGCACACCGAAGATGACCAGGCCGAGACGGTTCTGATCAATCTGGTCCGTTCTGGTCGCCTGAGGGGCTTCGCCGGGATCCCCAGGCGACGAGGGGTGGTCGTTCGTCCGCTGCTGTCGGTACCCCGCCGAGAGGTTCGTGCCTACGTGGTGCGCCGTGGTTTGACGTGGCGGGAAGACCTGAGCAATCGGGAGCCGCGCTACCTCCGAAACCGCATCCGCAAGGAGCTATTGCCGCTCCTGGAGTCCCGCTATCGGTCCGGTATTCGCCGGCGTTTGGCCCATTTGGCCGAAGAAGCGGGTGCGCGCGCGGGGGTTCCGTTTTCGAAGGAAAATCAGGCCACAGCACGGGAGCCCCGACGCCCGGCGCCCAATCACGCGCCTACTCATGGTTTGCCCGCGATCGCCACTGCGCGCATTCCCTGGTCCGGCGGTGCCATCCCTGATGGTCGCAAGGTTGCCTTGTTTGATGCAGATCTGGTTGAGGTTCCCGTCATTCGGGGTTTCCGGGCGGGGGATCGTCTTCAACCCTTTGGTATGCTTGGGCACAGAAAGGTGGCCGACGTGATGCGGGAGGCCGGGATTCCCGCCGAAGCCCGTCAGGGTAGGCCTCTGGTACTGGACGGAACGGGTGAGGTTCTTTGGGTACCGGGTGTGCTACGATCGAGTCACGCAGCGTTGAGCGAAAAAACGCGGCATGTTTGGCGGTTTTGGATGGTTGAGGTTGACAACTTGTATCGTGGCACGGCCCAGGTCAGCCTTGAAGGCTCGGCCTTCCAACACCTTAGCACTCGGGACAGAACGGATCTTGATCTCGAAGCGGAGTTTTCATGAGGCAGAGTCATAAGACCTTAGCCCTTTGGGTTTTGCTCATTCTGATGTTTGTGGCGATCTATCAGATCATCGCCCAGGAGCAGTCCCCCAAAGAGGCCCCAGAGTTTTCTCAATTTCTGAAAAAAGTGGAAACCGACGGGGTCAAAGAAGTCAAAGTGGTGCTGACTGGCCAGGGAAACGCGGGCGTTTTCGAAGGCAAGTACAGCGACGACCGGTCGTTCAAGACCACCGGTGTTCTCTCGGAGAGCGTTCTGGCGGCCCTTCAGGAGCACGTCGACCCGTTTTCCATTGAGCCGAAGCCCGAGGGGGGGTTTTGGCAATCGGTGTTCATCACCTGGCTGCCGATGATTTTCTTGGTGGCGATCTTCTTTTTCTTCATGCGCCAGCTCCAGTCCGGCGGGGGCAAGGCGATGAGCTTCGGCAAGTCGAAGGCGAAGCTCATGAGCGAAAACCAGCATAAGATCACCTTTCACGACATTGCGGGGGTGGATGAGGCTCGAGAAGACGTTGAGGAGATCATCGAGTTTTTGCGCGACCCCAAGAAATTCACCCGCCTCGGCGGGCGCATTCCCAAAGGTGTTCTCCTGATGGGCCCGCCGGGTACCGGTAAAACGCTTATTGCGCGTGCCATTGCCGGTGAGGCTTCGGTCCCGTTCTTTTCGATCTCGGGCTCCGACTTTGTAGAAATGTTTGTGGGCGTAGGCGCCAGCCGCGTTCGTGATCTGTTTGAGCAGGGTAAAAAGCATGCGCCGTGCATCATTTTCATCGACGAAATCGATGCGGTGGGGCGTCATCGCGGGGCTGGCCTCGGAGGCGGTCACGACGAGCGGGAGCAAACCCTCAATCAGCTGTTGGTCGAAATGGATGGCTTCGAGTCCAACGAGGGCGTCATCTTGGTGGCCGCGACCAACCGCCCCGACGTGCTGGATCCGGCGCTGTTGCGACCGGGTCGGTTTGACCGGCGCATTGTGGTGCCGCGGCCCGACGTGCGGGGCCGCGAGGGCATCTTGCAGGTCCACAGCCGCCGAACCCCCCTAGACCCCAAGGTCGACCTGGAGATCATCGCCCGCGGCACCCCGGGTTTCTCGGGTGCGGATTTGGAAAATCTGGTCAACGAGGCCGCCTTGATGGCCGCCCATGCGGACCGCGACAAGCTGCTCCTGTCCGACTTCGAACGGGCCAAAGACAAGGTGCTGATGGGCGGAGAGCGCAAGAGCGTGGTGATGAGCGAACGCGAGCAGCGGCACACCGCGGTTCACGAGGCGGGTCACGCCTTGATCGCCCGTCTGATTCCCAACACCGATCCGGTGCACAAGGTCACCATCATTCCACGCGGCCGGGCGCTCGGTCTGACCCAGCAGCTCCCGGTCGACGACAAGTATTCGATGGACCGCGACGCGGTGACCTCGGACATCGCCATTCTCATGGGAGGCCGGGCCGCCGAAGAGACGGTCTTCGGAACCATTTCCACCGGTGCGGGCAACGACATCGAGCGGGCCACCGAGCTCGCCCATAAGATGGTCTGCGAATGGGGCATGAGCGAGAAGTTGGGCCCCGTCAGCTTCGGCAAAAAGGACGAACAGATCTTTTTGGGCCGCGAGATGTCGACCCAAACCGACTACTCCGAGCAGACGGCCGTCGAGATCGATGGTGAAATTCGGCGGATCGTCACCGCCCAATACAGCCGTTGCATCAAAATGCTGGAGGAAAACCGCGCCGCCCTCGATCGCATCTCCGATGCGCTGTTCGAATATGAAGCCCTCGACGGCAAAGAAGTCGACCAGCTCATCGCCGGCGAAGAAATCAGCCGAGCCAAGCCCGAGCAACGGCACCTGTCGACCCCCGAAGAGTACCGGGAAAAGGGCAACAAGGCGCGTCAAACGCGCGAGCGCCCCGAGCCCAAGAGCCTGCTCGAGCCCTTTCCCCAACCCGAGCCCGAGCCCGGCGAAGCCTAGCCTAGCCAGCCTAGTGCTCACGACCGATTCGGAGCAGGCTCGTGGGAGTCACTTCCGGCCCTCCCATGTTCTGGAATGCCGACGGAGGTGCATCACGGCCATAACAACGGGTCGGCGGTCCTCGAGAACGAAGAAGACCCCGAAGGGAAACTTTTTCAGAATAGCCCGACGGATGTTCGATGAAACCACTGGAAACTGTAGGGGCGACTCTTCGATCCGCCGGAGCGTCCTCCGAATCTTCTTCAGGAAATCGCTTCCGAGCCTATCACTTTCGGGTTTGCAGGCGCTTCTCCAAGCGATCCAGCACCTCGTCCCACGGACGGGCATCCTGCGGAGCAGCCTTGTGAGCTGCGAGCCGTTCTTCAAGGATCTCTTGCTGCCAGTCTCGAAGTGGAACCTGATCACCATGAGCGGCTATCCGATCCCAAAGACTCTGTATGTAATCGATCTGATCTTCAACAGATAGATCGTCAAACCCTACCGGTGGCGGACGAAGCGGCTGAACCATGTAGGACAGTATACGCGAGGGACATCCTGCAGAAAAGCCCGGAAGCCCTGGATTTCTTTGTCGGGGCGATCTTGCCGTTGTTTCGGAGCTTTTTGCACCCCCCGCAAAGAAAATCGTCTTGCGCTGAGAACCTTTCCCATCTCCGTGGCTTGCGGCATGACCATTGAGTTCCGGCGAAGAGATCATTCGGGCTGGTACCGATCACAACGTTGGCTCACGCGCTTTTGGGGTCGTCGGTCAGCCCACTGGGAGGTTCTGATGGTCATTCTCTCGGTGGGATGGTGATGCGCTTCTCGGGCATTCTGAAGATGTATCCAAACTCCGGGCCACCTCCAGTGACATGAACGAAAAGGTCGATGCAGTAGGTGTGGTCCCACTCGAACAACGGGCGGCCTCGACTGTCGTAGTCCAGTGTGAGGTATCGGGGCCTTTCGTGCAATCTGAGTTTCTCTCGCAATCCATATGAAGGCGGTATGCCGTTAAATGAGGCCAGTGGCTTTCTTTCTTCTTGCCTGGGGTCGCAGTCAATGACGTTGGTGTAAAGAACACCGATTTTGGCGGCCGACGGGATGCCATCAAACACCGAAATAACGCCTTCCTCCATCGTCCTGTTTATAGGAATGTCGATGGTGGGAACCAGGTTCTCCTCACCGATGTTTGGTGTCCAGTCGCGCCAAGGGCGAAGAGGGAAGTCGGCGTATTCGGTCCATTCACCTTGGATATTTCGGAGCCACAATCGGCAGTAGAGATCGTCGTTTCTTGGGGGAAATTCGATGCCGTCACCGTAGAAATTGGTCGTGGCGCTCCACGCCTTTGGGTGGTCGGCGCGGTCTCTCTCGCGCCAAGTTTGGGTCTCCCCGCGAGTGGGGGGATATGGCCGTAGTTGGTTACTTTGAGGGTGGCTTCTTTGCGAATGTTGCCGGGGTGTTGTTTGTGTTCGGGTGTCTTGGGGAGATCCTTTTTCTTGTAGCTACATTCGATGACAGCCCGAGCATAGATTTTACCGTACTCCGAGTACGAGCCAGGCCCGAACTCGACAACAAACTGTGCGCCACTTTTGTTCTGCTTCCAATAGATTTCATCGATGATCGGCCGCGGAATGCCGTCCGCATCGTGCTGGAAGCCTGGTGTTGTGAGGAGACCCATATCCCCTGCGCGATGGGGTGTCGCTTGATCCGTGGCGAATTCTTGCGCGTCGCTTTGGCCGAACTCGGCGCGTATCGAGATTTCGACCAAGGAGAACCACAAAGACTGAAGTACAGGGGGCAGCCAAGCGACGGCGTCCTTGGCGCGTTCCCAACGGGGGTGGGTGTGGATGTAGGCCTGGAGGATTTCGTGCCGTGGGTAATGAGACTTGAGGGCGTAGACCGGCCATACCGCGCCGTTCTTGGGGGTGAGGAGGCGAACATCGCCCAGGGGGCTTTCGTCGACGCCTAGGCGATCGACTTGAAAGGAGTAGATGCGGTTGTCGTCGAAGAATGTGGGTGATTCTCGTTGAGAAGACAGGGAGGGTGATTCTGGGTACAGCGGTGTTGTGGCTCGGATTTCGGTCTCGTTCTTGAGATACGTTCCGAGGGGCGGGGCCAAGACATCGTCGGCAACGACGAAGCCGACGCGCTCCCAGTCCTCGCCCGGCGGCTGGTCTCCGCCCAAGAATAGGGTTTCAAGGCCGGCGTCGACTTCTGTGAAGCCACTCAAGATGTGGCCGGCACCGGCCATACTGCCCAGGGCGGCGGCCGCCAACGGAGCGGGAACGCCCAGAAGTTCGTCCACCAACTTGACCACCGCTTGGGTGGCTTTGGTGCGGGCCTTTCCGTTGATGAGGACCGTTCTCGGGCCCAGTTGGGTCAAGAGGGGCTCACCTTGCTCAACGGCAATCTCGGATGAGACAAGGTTCAGCCGGTCGACGAGTGATATCCACTCGGGCGACGTCGGGTCCACATGGGCATCAAGGTCGATGAGATCGCCAGCGGGTAGACGTTTGTTGAGGTCGTCGTAGACGTCAATGAACCAGATGGCAGCGGTGCTGGATTCGAGCTGGGTGGACAGGTCTTGGATTCTTTGACTGGAATAGGGGAATCCGTGGTCTCGAATGAAGTCTTGCGCGCCGGCCCACAGGCCCAGGGCATCTTCTCTGAGGATGGCCGATTCTGGCCGCTCGGGGTGGGCGTGGGCGAATGTGAACAGGCCTAGGATGAGGCCCATCGTGGCCTCAAGGTGATAGGAGGATTCTTGGCGCGCGCTCGGTTCGATGTAGAGATCACGGAAGGAATTTTGGAAGTAGTGTGCTCCGCGGTAGCTGGTTTCGAGGACGCATGGGGTGTTTTGGGGCTGGCACGTGTCGGCTTGGACGGGCAGGTCCTTGGCAAACTGGAGTACAGTGTATTCGAGGCATTTTGCGAGGCGCTCGGTATATGCGGAGCGGCCGTTCGGCGTGGTGGTGTTCGGGTTGCGGTGGTCGACGGCGATGGCGAGCCAACTGCAGTTGTCGATGGCACTGTGCGGGCTTGGGACCAGGCGGAGCGTTCCCGAGGGGCTGCGTTTCAGGGTGCCGCCGGTCACGACGCGGCCGAGATCGCCGCTGTCCAAGGCCTCTTGCAGGCGACGCTCTTGGGCTTCAAAAAGACGGGTTTGGTCCTCGGTCAGTCCTTTGGGTGGGCGATTTGCCTTGTGGAGGGTGTGCTCGAGGTCTTTCTTCCAGCCCTGATCGTCCCAAAGGGCGAAGAAAATTCCGTCCCGAACCTGGTCTCGCCACGCCTCAAGCTCTGTTCCCCATTCTTTTCGCGCGTCTCGGTCTTCGGGGCCCAGGACTTCGGGGTGTCTGAGCGCCTGGTTGAGTACGCTGAGGACATCGATGTTGTGTTCGGTCACGATGTTTTCGGCGCGCACCCGTCGCCTGAGTGCCTGCCAGGTTTCTTTGTCTTCAATGGGCGTGCGCTGCCAGGCTGGATCTTGGGGACCGATGGTGCGGCAGTCCAGGCCCGGGGAGGGTGTGCAGCTTTTGATGTGGGTCGCGGAGAAGTGGTCGTATCCGATGGCGTCGAGAACGGAATAGTATGCGAGGCGCCCTCCTTCTACGAAGGGTTCGCCAAGATTGGTCTTGATCTGCCATGGGGTCTGGACCTGTTTGAGACCCTGGGCGGTCCATCCGGCACTCATGAGGGTGACGGTTTTGCCGTCCTGGGTCAGCACCTCATTTCGATGGGTTTGAAGTCCGAGCAGGGCGTCTTGGTAGCAATTCTTGATTGCTGTCCAGCCCTCGTCGGTGCTTTTGAGAACATCGGATGCCAAAAACGCACCCAGTCCATGGACAACCCAGGCGTTGGCGCCGGTGACCAGTCGCCGGTCCTTCCAGCTGTCGTCTTTGGTGTTCCAGGAAAAGGGCCACCCGAGGATGGTGTTTGTTTGGGGGTCTCGGATGGCGTGGTGACAGATGGTTCGGGCCAGGCCTTGGGCTTCGACCGCGTAGATGTGGGCTTTTCGCGAGAGGGTGGCGAGGGCAATGCCTTGGGTGTAGGCCCAGACCCGTTCGAAGCCAGCCAGATGTGTGGCGTCGCGGTGTTTGGGGGTTGCCGACAACGATGGGCCTGCGGGGAGGTGTTCTTCGCTGTCAGACTGGGTATCGAAACCGTCCGCAAGGTATTCGACCTGATAGAACCGTTCTTCTTGGGTCGACTCGTCAACGCTTTGGGTGAGAAGCGTTTCAAGCAAAAGGATGGCTTCTTGGTAGTTTCCGCGGGCGCTTGCGGCGATCAAGCGTGCGCGCGAAGCAAAGTCTTCGTCGCTGTTTTGTCCCTGGGCGACGGCGTTGAACGGGGTTTCGGACCGGTCGTGAGGTGGCAGACGAACATAGATTTGCCTTGCGGGATCCCACCGGAACACGGAGGCGGCGTTTGAATCGTCGTAGACCACCTCTTGGGTGACGTTCAATAGGCCCCAGCCCTCGGTGTGGCTCGATGAAATGCGTGGTGTGGCTTCGCGGAATGTTTCGACCTCGATGTCGAGCGGTTTGCCCGACCAGATCCAATAGGTCTCTTTGGGGTCGGAAGTGCGCCCGATTGCGTCCACTGCGAGCTCAGACCACGACGAAAGCGCCCCTTCCTCAGAGTCGGTGGCAAACACGTAAAGTGGGTGGTCTTGGACCGATGACGGTACGCCATGGACCCATGCCTCGGGCAAGCGCGTGAAATTCCACCCGGCAAAGAGTGAAAAACTTTGGGGTTCGGTGGTCTCGGTGCCCGCATGGACGGGCCCGTTGTGGGTCCATAGGCCCACCAGGGCCGCCCAGCCGATCCATGGGGCCGTGGTCGGTTTCCATCGAGTTGACCGGTTCATTTGTCCCTCTCCACTCGCAAGGGACGGATGGACGACTATGCAGGTAAACCGCGGGGTTCGCCTGCCAGGCGTTCTCACCACCCCTCAGCGAGGAAAGAAACTGACCCGAGGCGCAGAGCCGCTGTCAATCAAAATGGCGACTGGGGATCCGCACCGGGAAGGTGGGATCCCAGGTGTTCTATATTCCGGACAGCCCTCGGGTAATTCCCGGAGCCTGAGGGAGAGGAGGCAGGTGGGGACTACAGGCTCTTTTTGCCTTTGGCGAGGACGGCTTTGGCGTAGTAGTCCGTTTTGGATACGCCGCTGGCTTTGGCTTTTTTGAGCTCTTCGCCGACCAGGTTGTCAAAGGCGGCGAAGGGCTGTGCGCCGCTCAGGAAGCGTCCGTTGACAAAGAATGCCGGGGTGCCGCGTGCACCCAGTCTTGCAGCGGTGCTTTGGTCCTTTAGGATCTTGCCTCGGTATTTGTTGTCTTTGTAGCAGGCCTTCCATTTGGACATGTTCAGGCCGGTGTCTTTGGCGTAGCCCTCAATTTGCTCGTCGCTCAACGCCTTGGCGTTGGCAAAGAGCTTGTCGTGGAGGTCCCAGAACTTTCCTTGTTCGTGGGCGCATTCAGCGGCATTGGCCGCCGGCATGGCCCGCTGATGGAAACTCAGGGGATTGTGTTTGAAGACGATTCGGACGTCGTCCTTGTACTTCTCTTTGACCTGCTTGAGGGTCGGGTTGACTCGGGAGCAGAACGGGCACTGGAAGTCCGAGACTTCTACGATGGTGACCCATGCGTCTTTGGGCCCCTTGGCCGCGGAACCGCTTACGTCGAAAGCGTAAACCTTAGACGGGTCTGGTCGTCCTGGCCGTGGCGGCCTTGCGGGTGTTGGGGGGGCCGCCTGTTTTTTGGCGACTTCTTCAAGCTTTTCCAAGATCTTGTCTTGGTTTGCTTTGAGTTCTTTGATCTCGTTGGGGTCCACGCAGCCCGCCAGGCCCGTCAAGAGCGCAAGGGGTGGGGCAGCTCGTACTGCGAATTTCATCCATTAACCTCCGGGGCTCCTCCTATAGCGAAGAACGTCGGGGCCGTCCAATGGAGTGAGGCTCGCAAATATTAGAAAAAACCCTTATCGAGAACGCCGTCGGATGACCCAAGGGCATTCAGGAGCCGGGCAGGCGATCGAGCCCCACCAAAAGGGCCCTTGAACCATCGACCCGGACGTGGAGGTCCGTCGCGGGTCCGGTGGGTTCAGAAGCCCGCCGAAAACGAATGGACACGAAGGGTTCCTTGTGTAGCTCGGGCCCGTGAAGGTGTTTGAGGTCGTCCACCAGGGCCGTCAAATCGAGCCGCGGACGCTTCGAGACCCCATGGCCGAGACTCAGGTCGTCTGCTTGGGTGCGATTCCAGCGCACCGCCCACGTGTAACGGCTGTTTTTCCTCCGCCGGAGGCCAGTCTTGACCGCCAGATCTGTGAATTTGACCGACCATCCGGAGCTCCGGGGGCGCGCCAGGGGGAGGACCCGCGAGAACGCGTAGTTGAGAATCTTGTACTGACGCTCGGTGAGGACCCGCAAGACCCACTCGGTGGCGCCCGGCTCGCTGTACTGAGCCTCTTTGACCACGGCGGCGAGGTGGTCGGGGCTGAATCGACTGATGATGGACGCCGCCCAGTAGACGTCGTGGTCGTTTTGCTGGGTGAAGGCGGGATTGGAAACGTTGGGGCGCCAGTGCTCAAGTTCGAAAATGTCGGCTTCGTAGACGCCGACCGAGCGGAAGGGTGACCGAAGAACGGGCAACCACCTGGGGTAGTACGCGCCCAAAGAAAACAGAGCGCGGCCGATCTCGGACCAGTCGACTCGATGCGCGTATCCTTCACCGATGTACTTCGGCCTGGTTCCCGCGGCGCCGAGGGCGTCGCCGAAGTCAATGATGTAGTGGCGAAGATACCCGAGCTCCGAGCTTTTGGATGGCCGGATGAACACATCGAGGGTGTTTGCGCTTCCGGCATCCACATTGTGAAGCCACGCGTAGAAGACCCCGAGGGCGCGCAGACTTCGCCGCCGCTCATGCGACAGGCGGTCGTTGGGGTCGTCGTGGCGGACACCACGAAAGAGGAATCGACCCACGATCTCACCCGGCACGAACCGGCTGAAGAGGGCCCGAACGGTCCCGTCGGGGAAGGGGTTGACGTGGGTGAGGAGTGCTTCGAGTTTGGATCGGTCGAGCGCCGTCGTCTGCCCGTACTTATCTTTGGTTTGGGCATCGCCCGACAGCCACAGGTTCTGAAGCTTGAAGCGCATGAGATAGTTTTCTGGCACGTGATACCCGGCCGCATAGAGAATCTTGGTGGCGATGACCTCTGCGCCCGAAGAAAGCTCGGGAAAGGCGGGCGCGTCGAATTTGGCCAAAAAGCGGATGCCCTGGCTGTCTGCGACCACCAGGCCTGGGGTCGCGCCCTCAAGCTTTCCGCCGAGAATCACAAACTTGCCCGGCGCCGGTCCGAGGAGCTGGTTGGGGCCCCGTGCGACTGCGGTGGGGGTCATTTTGGTCTTGCCCATGCGGTTTTCGAACCACGGCGAGTCGATCACTTCTCCAAAGGCGTTGATGTCGCGCGCTTGTCGGGTACCCGCCAGCTTTTCGTAGTAGTGCCCGGGGCTGAGTGTTTCGCCGAGGGGACGTGATAGGCCGTGGGTCCATGCCTGCCATCCGCTCGAGTGCAGCTTGACCTCCGGGCGCTCGTGGAGGACCGGGGGGGGCACTTTTTGGTAAAGAACATCGTGAGGCTTTTGTCGCCACGTTGCCGTTTTGCAGCTGAACACAAGCCAAGACAGAAGGATGGCTGCTTTTTGAGTCCGACTCATATCCCTTCTCCGATGCCGAAGCTGATGCGCACGCCTTCAGGGGAGACGGCAAATTGGAACCGGCCGAGAAGAAAGAGGTTGTTTTCCGCCCTCAGGCTGACGCCCACGGCGTAGGGAAGCTTTCGCGAGACCAAATCATCAAGGGACGAGCCCACATTCCCCGTGTCCACAAACAAGGACGTGGAAAGGCCGTTCCCCGAGTTGCCGTATTCGTAGATCTTGTACCGATACTCAAGGGTGCTCCACCAGCCGTGTAGCCCGACAAAGCGGTCGTTTGGGTACCCTCTGAGCCTTCTGGAACCACCGAGGGTGACCAGTCGATGCAGAGGAACCTGTCCCCCCCGGACGAGGGCTCGGTTCAAGGAAACGCCAAACGAGAAAAAAAGCACCCGGCCGAGGGGAAAGAGCGGCAAAAAAGCGGCGACTCTGGCGGTCGATCGGAACGTGCTGGTCTCGGCGCCGTTGAGGTCTTGGGTGACCAAGGCTTCCAGATTGAGTCTGGCGCCTCGGGTGGTTCGCCCGAAACTGTCGCGGGAATCGTACCCAAAGGAGACGCCGAGCTCGGGGTAGTCCAGCCGTCTTTCGAACCCGGGCGGTGGCCCTACTTCATCGGTAAGCGTGACCCCGATGCCGTTGCCCACCCCGGAGCCGAGACTCCGCTGTCGATAGGCGACCGTGACATCAATGCTCCACTCATCGAGGGGTTTGCGAAGACCGAGCCCGGTACTGATGTCGATGGACTCTCTACGAAGCAGTCGGCGTTGGTCGCGCGCCCCGTCGATGCCGAAGTAGCGGACGTCTCGGTCCACTTCGTATCCAAGCTTCAAGTTGTAGACCCGTCCACTGAGAACGCGCAGCCGTCGACTGTACGAAAAGGACGCAACGCGATCACGGTTTTGGCGCATCATGGCGAGGAGGATCATGCGGTCTTCGCTGCCGAGGGGCCGGTTGCGAATCAGCGCGGCGCCTGCCCCCAGGCCGGAGATATTGAAGAAGTCTACAATGGGGAGGACCGCAAGGGTGTGCTCATCGTTGGTCAGAAAGTCGAACAGGCGGCGGTGGATTTTCCACTTTTCCAGGGCGAGAATCAGGGGAAGCAGCGGGACGAACAAGGCTTCGGTCATGGTCTCGGGGGCTTTGAGCACAAGCATCGGAATATCGAGCGGCTCTGCGCCGATGGCGCGGACCTCGGTGGTCAGGGGCGCGGGCGGTGGATTTTGCGGTTCCCCGTCGTGTGGGGCGTTTTCTTGTGTCGTGAGGCCTTGTTGACCGGCGCCCGTGGAGGCCCCTTGGGGGCGTTTCGCATCTGGTCTCTCGCTGTCTTGGGGTTCTGGGCTCCCCGCAAGGAGGAGGGTGGCCCAAAAGAAGGCGATGATCACGGGGCGGGTCCTGGACTTGGCTTGGCCGGGGAGCCAGATTGTGGGGGGTTCTTGCCAATCACAAACGCGTCAAACGTGTTTCCCATGAGGTTGACTGTTCTTCCGACCAAACTGTCTCGCTCCACGTCAAAGATGACAAAATGAGGTTCGGTTCTCAGCACCTCACTGAATGTGCTGGGCGTGATTCGCCGGATGTTCGCGCCTCCGGACGCGGCGACGATGTAGGTCACACCGTCGATTTTTTTGGTGCGCTCGTAGTTGTGATCGTGGCCCGCCAACACCAGTTCGACACCGTACCGCGCCGCGAGCTGGGATATCGCATCTCGGACTTCAGGCGTCGAGCCGTGAAAGCCTGACGAATAGGGTGGATAGTGCATGGAGAGCACCATGATCAGGTCCTGATCGCGCCCCTCGGCGAGCTTGTCGCGCAAAAAATCGTGTTGCCTTGAGCCCGGTCGAAGTTCGATCTCGGAGTCGACGATCACCACGCGGACGTCTCCCCAGTCGTGGGCATAGTAGCGTTTGTCGCCGGCCCACCGGTTGCTGAGGAAAAAGCGTCGAAAATTGCGACGGGGTGATTGATCGTGGTTACCGACCGCCGCAAACAACGGACCTTGGGCGATGAGCGGGGCTTCTATCTGAAAAAAAAGCCGCCACTGGTCTTCGATGCCGCCAAACTCAACCAGGTCCCCGGAGTGAATCGTAAAATCGACCTTCTCTCTCGCCATCGCTTCGATGAGTGCGCGATGGACCTGATGGCCGGTTCGGGTGTCCCCAAAGGCGGCGAAACGAAAGCGCGTCCCTCGTGGCCTTCCGGAGCGAAAAATAAACGGGCCGGTGATCCCTTGGCCGGTTCGCACCCGATAGGCGATGGCCTGGTGTTTGGGCAAGGGCTCAAGCACGGCAACCCAAAGTTCGTTCTCTCGGTGGGCCGCGGTGGTGTGGATCTTGGCGTTTTCTTTTTGTGCTTCCCACCAATCGACCACCGGCGGTGCCGGGAGCGCGTGCTGGATGACGATGGCCGTCCGGGTGGGATCCATGAAGACGACGTAGGGTCCGATATCAAACGGCGTATCATCGAGCTCGAGGTACGCTCCGGGGGCGCCCGACCAGTTCTTGGGGTAGCAACCAGGATGGATGGCGGCCGACAATACAAGCAAAAGGGCAAAAACGGCGACCGGCATGGCGCCTGCCCCTCAAAGGCCCTCTGAGGGGCAGGAGTCAAGTGTGAGCCCTGAGAACTTTGTGATCTCACCGAAAAAGACCCTACCGGCGCTCAGGCGCGCCCGTCGGGTGCTTGGTCCCCCTAGGCATTCCTGTAAACGCCCGGTAAGGGCTGGGGCGCCGCCTGGTGCGTCCAAGAAGCGGCTCGATGGGCTTGGACCGCGAAGAGCCATCGTTTGAGCGCGGGGTACGGGCTCTGGTGGGTTCGTTTGACCAGCGCTCGCCAACACGCTTCGAGCACTTCGTCGGCATTTTGATAGCGGTCTTGCAGAGACGATCGGCAGGCTCGTCGGATGATGGGACGGATGTCGTCGGGAACCAAGGGGGCGCCGTGGTCGTGCATGGTGTTCACCATCGCTTCCAAGATGTGCCCGAGTGAACGGACACTCGCTTTTCCCCCGCGGCCAACCTTCGGTGAAGGAGGACCTTGATGCGCGGAAGGGAGGTCAGGCCCAGCCTTGTTGGGGCGGCTTGCATCTGCCCCGTTGGCTTTGTCGTAGGCGAGGGCCAAGCCGGAATCGGCGGGACAAATTTCGCCGGTCCATGAGACCAAGATGTTGCTTAGGCCGAGGTCACCGCGAAGGGCACGAAGTCCGCGACCGTGCCTATCCGCGGAGGCGTGCATCATGGACAAAGCCATGGCGACCCGCATGGTGATGTAGAGGGCCAGTTCGGACGAAAAGAGGGCGCGTCCCCCATCACCGTACGCCATGAGTTGAGCCAGGCTTGCGCCGTCGAGATACGACATCGCGAGAAGAGGACCCGGCTTCTGGTGGGTCCACCCGAGGATTCGGACGACCTGCGCGCATTTGTATTGGCGCCAGGCGTTGATTTCGTCCATGAGGTGTGACCTCAGGGTAAGGTCGCCCTGAAGGTGTGGCCTCAGGCGTTTGATCAGGACTTTTCGTGGAATGCCGCGCTTGTTTGCCGAGGCCGCCAGAATTTCGGTCTGCAAATCCCGCTGCAACACGCCCCCAATCTCGTAGCGGGTGCCTGAGAGTTCGATGTGACGGATGGGTTTCACCGCTGCGATTCCTCCACCATGAACCTGAGCAAGACATGTGCCGAATCACGTTTCTCGAGATCTGGTGCGGGGGTGTTTCGAACCGGTACGGTCCGGGGGAACGACAGTCACCACAAGGGGAGGAATGCGGGCCCCATGGCGGTGGGGTTTACGAGTGAAGAAGGGCGTCCTTGGGTTCCGGCTTCCAACGTTTACGGGTTGGCTTCCGAGGTGTACAGTCGCGCGGTGCCCGAAATATCGGCTGAAGCGCGCGACGTGCTCGATTTTTGGTTTGGCCCATCGGTCCGCCCCGACGCGGTTCCCACCACCGAGGGGTTGTGGTGGAAAAAATCCGACCGGACCGACGCTGAGATTCAGACCCGATTCAAGACCGCGCTTTCGGTGGCCCAAGAGGGTGGGTATATCGAGTGGGAGCGCGAGCCCAAAAGCTGCCTGGCGCTGATCATTCTTCTCGATCAGTTTTCTCGAAACGCCTACCGCGGACGACCAGAGGCCTTTCAGCAGGATGCACGGGCGGTGCGACTGTGTCTCGAGGGCTTGGACCGGGGCTGGGATAGTGGGTTTTCGCCTTTTGAGCGTGTCTTTTTTTACATGCCCCTCGAGCATTCGGAGGACATCGAGATCCAAGAACGGTGTGTTCGCACCTTCCAAAAATTGGCTGAGGAAGTCCCGGAGAGTCTTCGGGAAATGTTCCTAGGCTACGTGGGCTACGCGGAGCGTCACCGAGACATTGTGCAGCAGTTTGGACGTTTTCCGCACCGAAACGAGATCCTCAAGCGGCCTTCGACGGACGAGGAATTGGCTTTTCTGAAGACCCCAAACTCGTCCTTTTGATTCCCGGAGCTTTGTTGATTCCGTCGTGTCCCATTTTTGTGGTGTCGCTGATGGCTGCGCTGCCCGCTGGGGGCGCCTCGGCGACCCCTGACACCGAGAAGGCGCCTTGGGCCGACGGCCAGGAGGTGCGTGTTCAGGCGCCCGAGGATTCTGGGGCCAACAGTCTGGTCATCGGCTTGGTTTCTGCCGGTTTGACGGCAGGGGTGCTGGTTTGGGGAACGCAGGCCTGGTGGGAGGATGGGCTTCAGCCCTTCAAACTGCGAGAAACTGGCTTCGCCGGACATGAGACTTATGCGGGTGGGGCCGACAAGCTGGGGCACCTTTATTCGAGCTACGTGAGCATGCACATCGTCGCCCCCTTGTATGAATATCTGGGTGTTCCCCACGATCGCGCGGTGTGGTTCGCGGGTATTTTTACGGCGCTTTTGTGGAACGGTTTTGAAGTCATTGATGGCTTCACGGAATTTGGCTTCGAGTACGGCGATGTGGTCATGAATACGTTGGGTATTGCCATCGGCGTGGTCACCCAATTGTTTCCGGTTGTCGATTCGGTTTTTGGGATGCGCCTCGGGTACGTCCCAAGCTCGGATTTTTTGGAGAACGAAAAGACAGGGGTCAAGTGGATCAACGACTTTTCAGGCATGAGCTTTTACTTTGATCTCAAGATGAAGGGCCTTGTGGAAGTGATGGGCATGGAGCCCGGTCTCACGCGGTACCTCATGGGGGGCGTGGTCTACGGAACGGACCGATACGCCCCCGTTCGTATCCATGAAGAACGACGCCGGTCCTTAGGGGTGCATCTGGGGATTTCGTTTTCAGAGGTTTTGCGCAAAGTCGGTGACGGGGGACCGAGGCGTCGAGGGGATCGCTCGGGTCTTTGATTTCATCGCAGTGCCTTTTCTCTCGGTGGCGCTGATGAAAGACTTAAACAGTGAGTCGTGGTACCTGAACTTCGGCGTGTCCAACCGCGCAGAGGTTTCGCTGTAATTGCCCAAAAACGTGCGCATTCATCCCCGAGCTCACTTCGGACCGGGCCTTGCAGCGCTGAACCCGCGTTGGTTTGGGCTGAGGGATGCGTGAGGGTCGAAGCAAGTGAGCCGAGGCTTGAGTTACGACCGCAATGGCGTCCCGGGGTTTCGGGTGGATACGGACATGGAGGCTTATTGGAGTCTCGGGTTTCTTCACGGCTTTCATCGCCCGCTGCAGTCCTTGCTGCTGGGGACCGCCGGCCGCGGCCAGCTCTCAGAACGTCTGTTTCCGCTTCCCGCCTTGGTGTCTTTGGATGCTTTGTCCCATCGTTTGGACCTCCCTCGGCGCGGAGAAACGGGGGCTCGGCAGCTGTCCGTGTTTGCTCGGGAGCGGGTGGACCAGTACCTTGGTGGTCTGGCCTGTGGGGTTCGTGAAGCGCCGACGTCGCTTGAGCGCGCATCCCTGGTGGCGCGCCTAGCGGCGCCAGACCCTGCAACCCTCGTTTCTGGATTGTTGCTTTCGGCCTATTTGGGCCTGGCTGGGGGGCAGGAGCGCATGGAGCAAGCATTGGTCGATGCCCTTCGCGCGGGGGCAGATCCGGCATGTTTGGAAGCCATGTTCTCACCGCACCTCGCGGGATGGGACCCTCGGGTTCTCAGGGCGGTGCCTCGCGTCGATGGCCTGGGACTTCCGGGCTACGGCGGTCAGCCGGCCGTAGGCGGGAGCAATGCCTTTGCGATGCGAGGGGGCGGCACGCGCTCCGGGTATCCGCTGTTGGCCGGTGATCCCCATCTGCAGGTGAACCAGATTCCGTCGTTGTTTATCGAGGTCCGGGCGCGCGTGGGCCAACAAATCTGGCTGGGGGCAAGCATCCCCGGGCTTCCGGCTTTGGCCGTGGGGCGCAATCGGGACGTGGCTTGGAGCGGGACCTTCTCGGTGGCCGACAACGTAGACTTTTCGATTGAAAGCATCCGTTCGTCGTCGACGCGGGAGCCCGAGGGGGGGGACCGGAAACTCGATGAGCGGGTGATAGAGATTCGGCGGCGGTTTCGCCCCCCCCTCTTGCTTCGTTTTTACGATGGGCCTCGCGGCGTGGTCGCCTGGAACGGCCAAGACGATGGCCTGGCGCTTTCGAGTCGGTGGGCCGCTTTGGACTCGGCGCCCGCAACCATCGACGCCTACATGCGCTTGCCGTGGGCCAAAAGCGCTGAGGAGGCCGAGAAGATCCTCAGGAGTGCCAGTACCCTCAGCTTGCACTACGTCTTGGCGGACCGCAGTGGAGACGTTCGGTACTGTCAGGCGGGCGCGGTGCCGGTGCGCACCGGAGGTTGGTCTGGGCTCTTTCCGGTGTCTTCTGGGGACAAACGGCGATGGGCGGGCCTGGTTCCACCGGCTTCACTTCCCAGGCAGGCCGGTTTGCCGTGGGCAGTGACCGCAAACGAGGGGCGCCTGTCGCGGGATGGTCGCGTGCTCTCTACTTTGGCTCAGCCGACCTATCGCTTGAATCGCATCACCGAGCTTTTGGTTGCCCGTGGGGATCACGACGTGGCGAGCTTTCAGGCGATTCAGCGAGACCTGTATTCTCGGCAGGGGCTCCGTTTTCAGTCGTTTTGGGCGAAGGCCTTGCCCGCGGGTCCTCTCAAGGATGCCCTTTTGGGCTGGGATTTTCGGTGCGATGCCGAGAGCAAAGGGGCGCATGCGTTTTGTGTGGCCCACAGCGCGGCGCTGCAGGCGCTTGGGGCGGAGCTTGGAGGGGCGTGGTTTCAAGAAGCGCTCGAGGACAGCGAAGTGGGGCTTTGGTGGTCCAATGGGCTGGACCGTCTTTTGGCTTCGCCTTCTTCTTGGGTCGGGGACCGGGGGCAGCGGCTCATGGCTGCTTTGGCGGGTGTGAAGGACGTGTGCCCATCGCCTTGGGGCGAGGTCCAGACCCTTGAGTTTTCGCATCTTCTGTTTGGGTTTTTGCCGGGTGCATGGGGTGTGAACCGAGGACCCTATCCGTTGCCCGGATCCCCGGCCACGGTGTCTCAGGCGTCGACCCTTCGGGTTCAGGGGCAAAGGCTTGTGATTGCTCCGGCCTATCGGTTTGTCTGTGACCTTGGTGAAGACGCCGCTTATTCGAGTCTTCCCGGTGGGGTCGATGGTTCCTGTTTTGCGCCAAGCTACGACCGTTTTATTCATGAATACTTGTCGGGGCGTTACCATCGTATCGTCCCTCCCGGACCAGGGGATTGAATCATGCGTGTATGGAGACCCCGAATTGTCTTCAGCGTCGCCGTGTATTGTGCGGCTTGCGGACCCAAAGGTTACAAGGGCGCACAGGATGAACCGAGCGTGCCCGGGGCGGAGTATGCGGCCCAGGCGGAGGAAAACAGGGCCCGCGAGCGTCGGATTCGCGCGCTGAAACAGGGCTTCGAAAAACGAAGCGCTGAGGCGTGGTGGATCTTGGCCCAAGACGCGTACGCCAACAAGAACTATAAGGAGGCGCGCGATGGTTTTCGGGCTTTTGTCCTTCATGACACCCATGATGAGCGCGCCCTTGTTGCTGCGCACCGCGCAGCGCTTTCGAGTTTTCGACTCCAGGCGTATCAAGAAGGTTTGGTGTGGCTGGAGGATGCGGTTTCCCTTTTCACCGATGACCGAGATCGGGCTCGGCTCCGTCGGGTGATGGGCAATGTGTACCTCGCCATTCCCCACTGGGGCACAACCAAGGGGGGGACGTTTCATCGGGGTGTGTACCGGCAAGGGCGCCGGCAGACAACCTACAAGCGGGACCGGGCCCATGCGATTCGCCACCTAGAGACGGCCCGAATGCTTTTTGCGCGGTCGGCGGTTCCTTCGGGTCAAGCGGAGGCGGCTCAACATTTTGCGGAGCAGGTGGCCATCGACTTTGATTTGGTGGCGGCGCTTGCACGTTTTACGCCCTACGACGATCGGTGGTCGTATTGGTACTACGCATGGGAGACTGCAGACGACGATCTGGTCAGTGAGCCAACCCCGGGTGGGTATGGCCGTTTCCAGAACCAACTTCTTCACCAAACCCATCCCAAGGGTCTCCCGGTCGACGAAGACGGGAATGTGATCTTTGAATCTCTGCCTGACGCGTACGCGGAGGGCCTTTCCACCACGCAAAAAATCAAGTTCCTGCTGAGCAACATTGGCCAGATGGATAAGACCGCGAAGAAATCGTTTGCGGCGCAGGCTCTTGTTCGCCAGGCGTTGCTCTTCAATGCACGAGACGGTGCCCAGCGACTCAATCGGTTGTCCGGTTGGTGGCACCAAGGCGCGCGCCCTTTTTCTAAGCAAATAGAGGGTCATTCGCTGTGGACTCTGGGGGATGATGAAGTACTTGGTCTCATCGCTACCCGTATCGGTGTTTATCGCGTACCCGAGGACGAAAACGTCATTCACCTGTTGGGCCGCGTGGTTGAAGCGTATCCTGAGTCCGGCTCCATCGAGGCTGCGCGGTATTACCGCGGAGTCTATTTTCAGACTCGGCAACAGTATGGGCGGGCCATCGCCGAGTACGAGGCGCTTGAGAAGAAGTTCCCGAAGGGGAAATTCGCCTCCGAAGTGGCTCATCAGCTTCGCGTCATCAAGCAGCCGGGCGCGCATTTCAAAATCCCCGGCGCTCTTTTGGCGGGGCGAAAGACGCAGATTGAAATTGAGCATCGGAATATCGAAAAAGTGTACGCAAAAGCGGTGAAAATCGATCTGCCTCGGTTTACCAAGGCTTTTAAGGCCGACTGGATCAAACACAAAAAGTCGGGATATCGGCCGATTCACTATTCGCTGCAGCAGCCGAGCAGCTATCTGCTTTATCAAGACCAGGGGCAAAACTATCAAAAGTTTGCGCGCCCCGGGGTTAAGCATTTTAGCTTTTCGCTCGCTGCTCCAGAACATCGCCGCAGACAAAAGAGCGAAACCGATATTCCGATATCTGGCCAAGGACTCTGGGCCATTTTTGCGTACAGCGATGAGGCGCTTTCCAAAGAACTCTCGCGTGCTCTTCTTATGTTGGAGTCGACCGCGGTGGTTGAGAAAAGAGGGCCTGATGGGAGAATCTTGTGGGTCGTTGATGCAGAGTCCGGCAAGCCGGTGAGAGGGGCAAAAGTCGATGTTTTTGAGTACTGGATTGACTATCAAGGTGGCGAGCAGCACATCAAACACAAGTCATTCAAAAGCAAAACGTCTCGAGCGGGTCTGGTGAAGATCGGTGCGTCGAACCATCAGCAGCTCATCACCGTAAAGCATGGAGGTCGGTACACCTATTCGGGGGATGGCTATTTTTACGCCGGGTATCGACCAACCCACACGAAGGAAGGCTACACCGCCATGGTGGTGACCGATCGGCCGGTCTATCGTCCACTTCAGAAAGTGCAGGCTCACGCCTGGTTGCGCCAAAAAAGGCAGGGGCGTTATCGGCCTCCTTTGCCCAACCTGCGGGTCGGTGTTGAGATCTATGACGCGAGGAACACCAAGATCTACGAACAGGCCCACAAGACCGACGAGTACGGTGGTGTGGCTTTTGACTTGGTTCTCAAGAAAACGGCCGCTCTCGGGCTGTATATGGTGCGCTTGAAAGTCGATGGGCGGATTTTGACGACCGGGCGTGCAGAGTTTCGTGTTGAGGAATACAAAAAGCCCGAATTTGAAGTCACGGTAGAGGCCAAGGATGACGTGGCCAAGCTTGGTGACCCGTTTTCGGTCTCGGTGAAAGCCGAGTATTATTTTGGGGGGCCGGTGCCGGATGCCCAGGTTCGCTACAAGGTCTACCGAACGACCTACACGCCTTCGTTGTTGGCGCCGGGCCGGTGGGATTGGCTTTACGGACGGGGTTACGGGCGGGCTTTTTATGCGTATCCCTGGTTTTCTTGGTGGGCACGATGGGGCGGTTCGGGGCAATGGTTGGGGTTTGGTCATCGTCCCGAACCGCCCAGGGTGTTGGTCATGGAAGGAAAGGCGAGGCTGGACCGAGAGGGCCGGCTGGCGTTTAAGGTCCATACGGACCCAGTTCTAAAGCATTTTTCGGATACGGATCATCGTTTTATTGTCGAGGCCGAAGTGACGGATGCATCTCGTCGCATGATTCGCGGCGAAGGCGAGGTGCTGGCTACGCGAAGTCAGTTTTTTGCAAGCTTAGAGGTCGAGCATGGCTACTACCGAACCGGGGAAACGGTCGTAAGCCTCATCCGAACCTTTCTTCCGGATGGAACCCCGCTCGCGACCGAAGGGCGCGTCGAGGTTTCGCGTGTAGCCTATGTTGGCGACAACGGGGACACCCTCGAGGAAACACCTCTGGTCACGAAAGTGGTCAAGACGGGCGAAGATGGCTTGGGGGCGTTCCGATGGGACGCCACCGCGTCGGGACAGTACCGCATCACCTACCGGACGCAAGACCCATGGGGGGGCGAGGTTTTGGGCACCACGCTCGTCTGGGTATGGGGTCGAGACTTGAATGGTCGCCGCTTTCGGTTCAATCATCTTGAGGTCATTGCTGACCGGCGGACCTACCAAGTCGGAGAGACCGCGAAGCTGCTGATTTCTTCAGAGGTTGCTGGCGCCCATGTCCTTTTTTCGGACAAAGTAGATGGAGGCGCGCTCCTTGCACCCAAGGTGATTCGGCTTCAGGGCAAAACCAGGGTCGTTCGAGTGCCCATCACCAAGGCCCATGTTCCCAACTTTTTTGTGGAGGCCACTTTGGTGGGGGCCGGAAGGGTTTCAGGAGAAGCCCGGGAGCTTTTGGTTCCGCCCCAAGACTCTGAAATTTTGGTTTCTCTCAAAAAGACGCGCTCTGAGTTTCGGGCCGGCCGCGAAGCGGATCTTGAAGTTCTTACCACCACCTTGGGGGGAAAACCGACCGCAGCCCAAGTGGTGTTGTCGGTGTTTGATAAGTCGGTGCTCTATATTCAACCGGAGCTTACGCCGGATATTCGAAAGCACTTTTGGGCGCAAAAGCGTCGCCATGTCATCGCTTCGAGGACCAATTTGAAGCGATCGTATGCGACGGGACATCGCCTGCCGCGCCCGGACCAGCAGGCGTTTTGGGTTTTGCAATACGCGACGCAGTCGTGGATGCAAGCTGAAGTTGACTTCGTGGGCAAAAAGGATGAGCCGCCCGTGTTGGGACAGGGGTTTCTATCGACGAGCAGCCGCCTCGAGCTGTTCGAGTCGGATGCCGATGGGCAACTCGGCTTGCAACGAGAGCTTGTTCCCAAAAAGCGCTCACTGAAGGACGACTCCAACAATAAACCCAAACGTGGGAATCGCCAAAAGGCGATTGGCGCTCGGGCTCCCGCCAGTCTTGAGGCCAAGGTCGCTGAGGCGCCCTTGGAGGGTGGGGGCTTTTCGAAACCTACGGTGCGGCGGCGTTTTTTAGGCACCGCCGCCTTTCGAACCGTGAAGACGGGCGCGGACGGGCGGGCCACGGTCAAGTGGACCTTTCCCGACAACCTGACGACCTGGCGGGCCAAAGCGTGGGGCATGACCAAACAAACCCGGGTGGGTGAGGGCAGTACCGAGCTGGTGACGACCAAAAAACTCTTGGTCCGTCTTCAGGCACCGCGCTTCTTCCGCGAGCGGGACCGCGTGATGATTTCTGCCAATGTCCACAACCGCCTCGGAAGCGACCAGCGGGTGAAGGTTGAACTGAGCGTGTCCGACAAACTCCTCAAAGTGGACGGTCCGAGGGTGTCCTGGATTAACGTACCGCATGACGAGGAAAAGCGGGTCGATTTTTGGGTTGATGTCAAAGACGAGGGCGAAGCCGTGGTCAAGGTCTTGGCGCTTACCGAGCAAGAATCAGACGCCAAGGAACTTCGTTTTGCTGCTTTGGTTCACGGTGTGAAAAAGACGATCGCCAAGGTGGGAAGCATTTCGGGGGCCGAAGGGGCCGGTTCTGTAGACCGCACTTTCACGCTCCATGTACCCGAAGCGATCAAAAAGGACCAAACTGAACTTGTGGTGCGATGGTCCCCCTCGTTGGCGGGCGCCATGATCGATGCGCTTCCCTTTCTCTTGGACTATCCTTACGGCTGTACCGAACAGACGATGAGTCGTTTTATGCCGGCGGTACTGACGCGGCGGGCGTTGGAGCTTGCTGGTGGGTACACGCTTGAGGACATCGAAAAGATTCGTCAAGATCTCAACCCTCAGCACCTATCCTCTTCATCCGAGGAGGTGAGGGCGCGTCGCGCACGGCAGTACAAACGTTTTGACCGAAATCCCGTGTACAACACATCGGTCATGAATGACATCATCACCACCAGCTTGGCGCGCCTCCAGAAAATGCAGCATGCATCGGGTGGGTGGGGGTGGTGGGGGCGTGATGGACCCTCTCTTTATACCAGCGCCTATGTCCTTTTTGGACTACACGAAGCCAAAGAGGCTGGTGTTTCGGTTCCGCAGGCGATGATCTCTCGAGGGTTGGCCGCGATGCGGACGTTGGTCGCCGAACACCTAACGCACTATGAAAAACACGAGTGGGTTTCAAACACGGACGCGTTTTTTGCCTATGTGATGAGCTTGGCCGAAGAGAAAAGCGATGTCCTCAATGGATATCTGATCGCGCGGCGCGCGAAGCTTTCCGTGTACGGCAAAAGCCTTTTGGCGATGGCACTTTGGAATCTTGGTGATGCGAAGCATGCCGAGCTTTTGCTAGAAAATGGGCTACAGTTTCTCAAGGAAGACCATGAAAATGAGACCGCATGGGTCGAGGGCGATGGTCGCCAGTGGTGGTATTGGTGGAACAACGACGTCGAAACCAATGCGACTTTCTTGCGTGCGCTTGTGACCATTCGGCCTCGGGACCCACGGGCGGCAAAGATTGTCAAATGGTTGCTGAATCACCGTCAAAACGGATGGTATTGGCGATCGACAAGAGACACCGCGGTGACCGTTGCCGCTTTTGCGCATTATATGAGGAGCGCCTTGGAGGGGCAGACGGACTATGACCTCGAGCTCTACATGGATGGTGAAAAGGTCAAGACGGTTCACATCGATGGCAGCAATCTTTTGTCTTTTGATGGCGAGTTTAGGCTGAGCGGTGTGGCGATGACACCCGGCCAGCACGTGTTCAAGATTCGGCGCAAGGGCCGTGGTGCGGTCTATTTCAACGCCTACTTGTCGTATTTTAGTCTGGAAGAAGATGTTGGTGACGCCGGGCTAGAGATCAAGGTGGCTCGCCGGTACTACCGGCTCACACGACAGGATCGTGTTCACCAGGTCCACGGTCATCGCGGGCAGCGGGTTGATTTGAAGGAGGCCGCTTACAAAAAGACGCTCCTTCGCTCTCAGGATACGGTTTCAAGTGGTGATCTCATACTGGTCGAATTGATGCTGGAGTCCAAAAATCGTTATACTTTTCTAGCTTTTGAGGACCCGAAACCCGCGGGGGCGGAGTCTATCTTGTTGCGAAGTGGTTCTAACCATCAAGAGGCGGTGACCCATATGGAGCTTCGCGACGAAAAGGTGGTCTTTTTTCTCCGCACCTTGGAACAAGGGAAGCTGAAACTTGAGTATCGTCTGCGGGCTGAAATTCCTGGCGCCTTTCACGCCATGCCCGCGCGAGGTTTTGCGATGTATGCGCCGGAGCTCGGTGCGAACTCAAAAGAGATGCGTCTTAGCATCACTGACGCGCGCGCGGATTAGTCCCTATGGGGGTTTGCATTTGCGGGGTGGTTTCGGTGTGGTCGCCTCGTATTTGAGCGGGTGCGGCGCCGGTCATGGACTCTGGAAGTTCAGCGCATCGTGGGCCAGTTCGGCTTGAACGACGCGCGTCAGGCGTTTCTCTATGAACGCCTCGACGGCAAGCGTGCATCCCAGTAACTCTATGCCCCAAGCCTCGAATCTGGGAAGGCGGCGCGGTGCGGTGGTCTCCAGCCCATCCGCCGCCTGTGAAGTCCCAGGTCATAGGCGTCGTCAGAACCCAACACCCCCCGCAGGCGCCCGTTTTCGGCCGCGAGTTCGTAGGGGCTTGAAAACATTCGGTCGGGCTACCCCACCAACGTTTGGCTCATCGATTGCGCATGTTCGAGACCATGGAATTCTTCAACGCTCAGGAACTGCGTTTTTACACCCCAGAATCATTGGGCCAAAGACGGCGTCGGCGCCCTATGGGCCGGCAGCACGCGCTCGCTGTGTCCGCGTGCCTCGTCCTTGCCTGCAGTACTTCGGGGCTGGGCGATCTTGACGCGCCGAGGCAGGAGTTCGAGGAGCAAGGAGCCCTCTCTGTGGAGGCCGATTGTGGCGCTCAACCGGCGCTCGATCCGAACCCTGCACCCCGCGAGCCCGATCCTACTGGTGATGGTCCCCTACCGGAGGTCGAAGACTTTCCTGGAACCATAGAGGGTAGTCTGTCGGTTAACAACACGGGCTCAGCGTCCTACGTGATCGGGCTCAAGGTGCGGGCATGGCGCCCGAGCTTGCGCTTCGCTACGACAGCGCATCCTCCTCCAATGGGATATTGGGCTCTGGTTTTAGTCTCGAGGGCTTGTCGAAGTTGGTTCGGGTGCCTTCGACCCAGATTCATGATGGATTCATTGATCCCGTTCATTTCGATCTGAACGATCGCCTGAGTTTGGACGGGCAGAGGCTTCAGGTTGTCGAAGGAGACTACTGGCAAACGGGATCAAAATACCGCGCGGAAATCGACAACTTTCAGGAAATCACGCGGCGCAAGACCTTCTTTGACGTACAGACCAAGAGCGGGCTCACGAAAACATACGGCAACACCCACTCTTCTCGCACCAGCGGGTGTGGGCTCCGCGCGAGTGCTTGGTACCTGAACCGAGTTGAAGACTCTGTTGGAAACTACATGAGCTACGATTACTTGCCCCAACCCGCCGCAAATCCTCGGTATATCAGGGCCATTCAATATACCGGCCACAAAACTGAAGGCATTTTTCCTGACAACGAGGTCGAGTTCGTTTACGAAGCGCGACCGGATACGGAGCTGCGCATCCGCGCCGGTGAGATCGGGCATCTCAACAAGCGAGTCAAAAAGATCGTTGTGCGAGCCGGCGGAGAAATCGTGCGCATCTACTGGTTTGAATACCGCCAGAGCCCAGTTTCCGGGGTGAGTCAATTGACCACGATTCGGGAAATCGCGCCGGGAACCGGGGATGACTCGAAGCTCTACGCGCTTCGGCCGACCCGCTTTGAGTGGCGAAATGGGTCGGTGGCGATCCCTCGCCCAGACCGGGAGCATCTCGCCGACGTGGGTGCGGGGTACAGAAAAGTCCAGGTTCAGGGGGATTTCGATGGCGACGGCCGAACCGACTTCATCGTTTCCGCGGCAGAGAACAACGAGTATGGCCGGGCCATCGGAGATTTTGCGAGCGTACACCTTTCTTCCAAAAAATATGTGGGCGCGTCCATGGATTTTCGGGCGCTCGGTTCAAACTGTCCGAGACGTGTGCTCGGTTCAGGCGATATGGACGGTGATGGATTGACCGACTTCGTGCTCGCCTGCGTCACTGCCACCAAAGAATCCTATGAGAGCGACGGGCCCTGGCCGAGTAACGTCGCCATCTACTACGCGAATCGAGATGGAACCTTCACCTCAATGCCGTACTCCACCTTCGGCTCCACGGGCCCCAAGGGGTGTGGAAAAATCCGTGGCGCGGCTGACTTCAACGTCGACGGAACCGTCGACCTCTTGTACACAGGGTGTATTGCCTTCAGTCGGCCCAAGCAAGGGCGTGGCAGCGCGTTTCGAGTCCGGCCCAACGGCGCGCTCTGGGGGGCGTTTCGTACCGCGCCGCACGCACACGCCGGGATTCGGGGAACCAGCAAGCGGTTTTTGACCCTTTTGAACTTCTTTGTTGCAGAGCTCAATGGTGATGGTGTCCCTGACCTGGTTTTTGAATATGCGCGCACCATGAACTTCAAAGATCATGGGCCGCAACGGTTTCGTGTTTTGGTCACGGCCCACCTCGGTGATGGTCTAGGCGGGTTCACACGCACCCAGTGGTTGCCCCTGGATGGCTATCAATACCTCCGCATCCAGAGCGCCGGCGATTTCAACGGAGATGGCCTCACCGATTTTTTTCTTGCCCAGCAGGAAGGTAATCTTGAGGACGGAGATGGGGCTTACTTTCTTGCCCGAAATGGGATCATGATCGGAGCCCCGTACATCCTGTTCTCGCTCGGGAACGGACAGCTCAGTCTCAGCACGACCTCTGTGCATACCGGTCGCGTCGCCTGGTACCACGGTACCGTGGTGGCGGGAACGGGCGATTTCAACGGGGATGGAAAGACTGATATTCTGACCAGTGATGCCCGACTGGCCCTAGATCGCAAGTTTCACTACCTACAGACCGAACGCCGCGGGGCCGCAGCCACAATGATGCCGGCCAACGCCACACTCCATCTGTCTAATGGACACGGAGGATTTGCGCGCAAGAGCTTTCAGGCCTTTCGCGACGGAGACGGGGTGCAAGGCATCGGCGACTTTAACGGTGACGGGCGTTCGCAGGTGCTCACTGGCAGCAGCAATCACTTTGGCGTCCTCCGCGGCCCGGCTTTTGCTGTTGGCACCAAGGAGGGTCCCATCGATCGTGTGACCGAAATCGAAAACGGACTGGGCCGAATTTCGAGAGTGAAGTATCGGAGGCCCACTCGCCCAGCGTCCGATGCAGATCCCGCGGTGTACACGAAAGGAGAAGGCTCTGAGTACCCCATCGTGGACATCACGCCATCGACGCCGGTGGTCACGGCGGTCAGCGAGGACACTGGGCTCCACGGAAGTCTCACCGCCCCGGTCAGTCCACGGTTTCGGAAGGTGCTCTACAACTATGCCCAAGCTCGGGCGGACCGGACCGGTCGCGGCTTCTTGGGGTTCGGTCTCTTCGAATCCTACGACGTGGAGCAAAGTATTTCGATCTCTGAGATCGTCTCTCAGGCGCATCCTCATGTCGGCTTTAGTCGGGAGAAGCGCTCGTGCATCCACGCCGATCCCGGTGACCCCGGCCAGCTGTTGAGCCGTCAGTCGAATACCCTCAAGGCGATCCATACTGACGTCAAAAACGGTGCCTGGACCCCGTGGGTGAACTCGGACACCCCGGGCGGAAAGGGCGATTTTGAGACGATTCATCACACGACGGTGACGCATCAGATTCCAGCGATCATGAATTGCAAGAACCGAACGCGGGTGGAATGTCAAACTACGACCGGTCAGCCCGCCGCGTCCACGGGTGAGGTCATCTCCTGCAATACGGAAACGGGCATGCTCTGCCTCAACGCGGAACAACCGGATGGAGCATGCAATCATGATTACCAGGTTCGTTTCTTCTGCGAGACCTTTGCTGTGGGAGGCCTCGCGTTTCCCTATATTTCGGAATCAAAGGAACTCAAATGGGAACTGGGTCAAGGCCCCGCCTGTGGCTCGGCGGAAGAATCTGGTGCCCATGAGGCGGTCAAGACCATCAATGAGATCGACCCACATGGCAACAAGACTCGTATTTTCACGGTGTGGGACGAAGGCAAGTCAACGAAGCAGAGCGAGGATGTCCTGAATGACTTCACCTGGCCCGAAAGCAGACCGGACTATGCCAGGTTCGGGCGAGTTCGATCGACCACTGTGATTTCAGAGAGTGCCGATGGGCGAAAGACCGAACGCGCGACGACCTTTACCTACCATCCTAAAAGCAAACTGCTTTCCTCCGAAGTCGACGGAGACCATCGCAAGCGGGAAATTCACTATGTCTACGATGTCTTCGGAAACCTCAGCAGACAAACGACGCTTGCGGACCGAGCCAAAACCCGCGTCGAAAAATTCTTTTTTGATGAGCGAGGCCGATTCGAACGTTGCCGTCAAAACGCGCTGGGGCACACCGAGTATCGTGAACACGACCGGCGGTTCGGAACGGAGACTCGTTTTGTCGACGCCAATACGATGGAAGCCCTTGGCCTTGTTTCAGTGGACGCCCCCTGCCCCGCACCCAAAGCTGTAGGCGACGAAGTGATGTCGACACGCTATGAATACAACCCCTTCGGAATGCAACGCTTTGAAACGAGAACCGACGGAACTACGACGGAAACCAAGATCGAGTTCTTTGAACGTCCACCCAATGATCTTGTTGTCTACAACGGCGCCTACGAAGTGCTGTCGTCGAGTATACCGGGGATCTTTGAGGCTAAAGTCATGGACCGGCTGGGGCGGGAGTTGCGTAAGTCAGAGGATCGGGTTTGGAGTGCTCGAGCCTCCGTCGTCGACCAAAGATACGATAAGTTGGGGCGTATCACCCTACGGAGTGATCCTTATGACAAACGGAACAAGGTGGCTCCGCGCTATAACCGAATGGAATACGATCGCCTGGGCCGGGTGACCCTAAGCGACCACACCAGTGGACTTCGAGTTGTCACCCAGTATGACGGACGCACGACGACCATCGAACGACGACCGGGTCCTGATTCGGAGGATATCCGTGAGAGCATCACCGTTCTCGATGCCCGGGGCCGGGTCGTCGAGTCCTATGATGCCCTTGGGAATGGACTCATTTTCTCATACGGTCCGTTCGGGACCCTCGATCGTACCACCCCCGCGATTGTCGGTGCCGCCCCTGAGGCTCGTTTGGAAAAGAAGATGTTCTATGACGCCTACGGTCACCGCACCGCGATGGAAGATCCGGACCTTGGGTACTGGACCTACGACTACGATGGTCACGGTCAAATGATTTCGCAAACCGACGCCAATGATAAGGTGACGACTTTGCAATACGATTCTCTTGGGCGTCTCACCCGGCGGATTCGACCCGAAGGTACCGACCGATGGGTGTACGACCACGTGGTGCACGCCCACGAACCTGAGAGCACCTGGCTCGGTAAGTTGGTGTTCGAAGAATTCGTTCCCCTGGATGAAGATCTCACCCCACCGAACGGGACGCTCTACCGTTATGACCCACACGGCCGCGAAGTCGAGGTGTACCGTGATTCGGATGTGTTTCCGGTTCGCCGCATCAGGCGCTACGACAAAATCGGTCGGCTTGAGAAACAGGACGTCGTAGTCGTCAAGCCGGATGGGAGTGTCGACCCGCTTCTCGGGCTTCGTTACCACCATACTTTTTCCAACGACCTCCAGATGGTCGAGGATGACGAGGGGCGCGTGTGGTACGATGCAGCGTTTGATCCCGGAACACCCACGGACGCTGGATTCGCTCGTATGGCCTATGATGCGCGAGATCGTCCGATTCGCTACCGCATGGGCGGAGACACCGATGGGAACGGCGCGGTTGTGACGGTGGACAAGACGTACCGAGGCGAATTCACGACTGGGGTTGTGAGCACCGGCCTCTCAGGAGTCTTTCATCATCAGGCACTGGTATTCGATCCTTTTGGCAACTTGAAACTGCGTCGGCGGTTCCAGCCTTCGCGGCGAGACGAGTATTTTGCCTACGATGCGCTCAACCGATTGACGAGCACCCGCGGGACAGCCACGGCGCCAGTCCCGACGGTTGCCTACGATGCTCTCGGCAACATTACCTACAAAGAGGGTGTCGGCGATTATGCTTACGGACAGACCGACCGAACGGGCCTGCGTCGCTTTCCTCACGCCGTCACCGCGGTGGGCGCGACAAGCTATGTGTACGACGAAGTTGGCAATATGGTCGAGCGCGGTGAGGAGCAGCTTATCTACACCTCGTTCAACAAAGCTCGTTGGATCGGTGGACCCCGAACGAGCACATCGTTTGCGTACGACGGCAGTCATCGTCGCGTGCGACAAGTCGTTGAAGACCGCGAGGCCCCACATGAGTCCGAGGACCGTTGGCGTTTTCGAAAACGCACCAAACTCTACATGGGCGGAGGCGTTGAAATCCAGCTCCCAACGGAGCGTGGAGTCTGCGTCAAAACCGGAGGTGTACGCGTCTGCGAGAGTAATCAAAGTTCAGGTGTGGCCACGGCTCGAATTCACGTTTCGGGCCCCGATGGTCTGCTCGGGGTCTTTGAAAAGGATTTGGGTTCCCAAGAGGGCACCCGCAGATATTTCCTAAAGGACCACCTCGGTTCCGTAGTGGGTGTTGTATCTGAAGCCGGTCAGGTGGTGGAACGGTTTGACTACGACGCTTGGGGCGAGCGTCGGGATATCCGGGTTGTAGAAGACGCGGAGGGAGAGCCCTACCGTTGGCGAGCCCTAAACCCCGACCACGTGGACCTGACAGCCTCGGTGGTCGAAGACGAAGGTCAGGGCAGCCGTGTGGTTGATTTTCAAGGCGGGGGCATTCTCCACCCATTTATTCTCGAAGGTTCGAACGGAAGCTCTTTGGGGATTCGGGGTCGGCACGTTTTTCGTTGGCAGTCGAAGTTTGACGCGCCTTTTCAAATCGACTTCCGGCTTAAGACCTCCGCCGGCGAAAAGTATGTCTACTACGCACCTCGGGCTCCGAAGAAGCCGAATCTTGTGACGGCTTCTTTTTATGTCGCTCGTGGGCTCGGGGAAGAGAGCGCCGATGGCACGTGGAAAACATTCACTGTAGATGTGCGCAAGGACCTTCGGTCGAAGTTCCCGGACCTCGAGATCGAAGAAGTCACCGGCATTCTCGTGCGAGGCAGCGGTCGCTTAGACAACATGGTGGCGCTTGCCTCTGTCGATCGAGGCTTTACGAGTCACGAAATGCTGGAGGCGCATCAGCTGGTCCACATGAACGGGCGGATCTATGATCCGAAGTTGGGACGCTTCTTGAGCGCGGACCCCTTTGTTCAGTCAGAGCTCGACCTTCAAAATCACAATCGCTACACTTATGTGCTCAATCGGCCGCTGAGTTTTACCGATCCGAGTGGATATTTCATCGCCGAGCTCTTCATGGTCGGTGCGGCCTTGTTCGAGGCGATTTCCACGATTGCGCCCATCGTCGCGGTGGCCATGCCCGTCGTCGAGTTTGGAATGACGTACGCGAAAACCGGGGACATCCGGTCGGCTTTCCGGAACTTCGCAGTGAGCGCCGGCCTTTCTCTGGCGAGCATGGGCGTGACCCGCGGCATCGGGCGGGCGTTCCTTAAAGCAGAAGGCTTGGTCGCCGAGCTCTCTCGAGCGACCGCACACGGGGTTTGGCAGGGCGCCTACAACGAAATCTCAGGACAAGGAAGTTTTGCCGCGGGGGCCCTCGCCGGGGCCGCCGCCAGTTTGGTCGGCCATCTCGGCCTGAATCGTTTGCCGCCGGCCCTCCAAGATCGAAAGTTCGCCATGAATGTCATCGCGGGCACCGCGGGCGGGACCGCCGAGTACCTCGGTGGCGGGAAGTTCGCCAACGGATTTGCGAAGGGCTTCACCGTGAACAAGCACAACAATCAGGCTCATACGGCCGAAGACGTCGCCCACATTTCGGATCAGGCCATCGGGCTCGGCGAACAGGTGATCAAACTGGGCGGCGGTAGCCTCCCGAAATTCGCAGGCCTCGGGCGCTCTGTGTCGGGCGCGGTGATGGATACCGTGAACTTTGTCGACGCGGTTCAGGACTACACCATTGCGGAGAATCTCCAAGGCGGCGCCACTTTCGGTCAGAAGTTTCGGGTGTTCTGGTCTTACGGTAAGGCTGGGTTCGGCGCGGCTTCCTTTGCGGCACCTCCGCTGGCAGTCATTCCCCTCGTCATGACCGCCCTCGAACAGCCCAGCAAGATCGCCAATCCGAACTACGACATCGACATGTCCGGCTCAGGCATCGACTAAACGTCGCCAGGGTGGGTATAGATCTCGGGTTGGCTGTACCTGGTTGTTTTTATAGACCCGAGGGGGATGCTTTCCAGTTGATGCGTGTACGCCTGGCATCGGCGCCTTTGAGATAGATCCGAAAGCCGGTCTCGGTCGGGAGATAGATCGCAGTGCTTCCTTGAGACCTCCAATGGTTATTTCCCTGGATGGAAGTAAAGTACTCAGGCGTGTCAGTGAAGTCGCACCGAGAAGTGTCTACGTCGACATAGTACCCAGTGACTCCGTAGTTCTGCCAGTCTGCTTCAGTGGTCTGTCCGGTGCAGAACGTAGGAGAAGAAATTTCGTTTTTGGCCGCCGACCAGTTGATGTGCCACCCCATGCTATTGGCGGCCGCGGGGGTGATGCCGGGAGCATACACATAGATGCGGAAACTGTTCGCGGTTTGTTTGTAAATTGCGGTTTCTCCCAGTGCGCGCCAGTGGTTGCCGAAACCTCCCAATGAGGTGAAATAGAGGGGCGCGGTATCGAAGCCACACCCGCTGGTATCTATGTCTACATAGAAACCCGAGTCGTGATATTTCACCCATCGTGTTGCGCCGGGGATGGTTCGACCTTGGCACTGGTCGACCAAAGCGGCTTCTTGGGCGATGGCTTCCCACTTGATGTGCCACTTTATCCTTTCGGCTTCTTCAGGGGTCGCCGTCGTGAGCAGATAGATGCGAAAGCCGGTCGGGGTTGGAATGTAGATGGCATTTTGACCCTCAGCGACCCAATGTCTTCCGTTGCCTCCCAGCGATGTGGTGTATTGTGGGGTCGTTTTGAACCCGCAGTGCGAGGTATCCACGTCGAGTACCAATCCCATGGAATTGTACCTCTTCCAGCCAGAAGCCCCGGGCGTGGTGCGGCCTACACATCGGCCGGCAACCTCGACGTCCGGTTCTTGGCCTCCGGGGGGCTTTGGATCTGCATCTTTGCATGCGCTGTGGAAGTTGAGCGACCACGATTCAAGCGTGCCGGGATCTGTGGGGAACAAAAAGTCTTTGGGGAAGTAGTCAATGATGTGGAGTTCCCAAGTCCCTCGGGCCACTTTGCCGCGCACGCCCTCGATCGGGTAGCTTACAAGATGAATTCCGTCCTCATCGGTATGGTCTTTTGGCGAGATACGATAGTAGTTTCCGTCTGGAGAAATCAGCCATACTGACAGTTCAGAAGCATCCTCATGGCGGATCTCAAGCGATAGCTCTGCGGAGACGACCTGGTCGATGTCTTCGACATTGATCTCTGTGGAAAGCGCGGTGAAACCATTGTTTGGGATGGGTGCCGGTACACGGGTCGAATCTACAGCCATGCTGCAGGTCTCGCCGTTGAGAACCAGGACCTCAACAACGTCTTCTGGACTCTTTGATCCGAACGTATCAAACGCCTGAGCTTCTATGGTAGTGAACCCGTCGGGGACGTAAGTCGTGTTCCAAAGAAGTTCAAACGGCGCCGAATCATCGACGATGGTCTCCCCGTCTGGAAGCAGGAACTCCACTCTTGAGATGGAGTCCGTTTCCGTTTCGGCTTGGGCAGACACGGTGATTTGCCCAGCAACAACGCTGTTCGCCATGGGGTCCTGAAGAACAACCACCGGGGCTCCAAGCGTTTCTTGGATCCAATCTTCGAAGTGTGAAACTCGGGCGTAGAAGCCGGGGAAGCTGGGCTCCGCACAACCTATGCCCCAGCTCACGACCCCGGCTAGAAGATAACCATTTGCATCTTTGTTAGGGACCACGAGGGGACCGCCGCTATCGCCCTGGCAAGCATCCTTTCCCCCTACGTATGCGTAGCCTGCAGCCAACTGGTCGAGAGTCATTCTCCATTCACTGTATGTAGGCTCCATTCGAACCATCTGTTCAGCCTGGGCATTGGGAATGATCGGAAGCTCGACTTTTTGGAGGCTGTCGGGGGCGTCGCCGCCGGACCGCAAAGTGCCCCAACCAGATACGGTAGCCAGAAGTTCGGGATCTGACAGGATAGACTCATCGCTAGATGTCAGCATGGCGATGGCCTGCGCGCCAATTCCGGCACCCAGATTCAACGGTTTTCGAAGTCGAATCAAGGCGATGTCGTTTCCCTCGGACGCTGTGACATAGCTTGGGTGAGAGACCACACGCAAGACGTCGTGAACTTGTCCTACGGTGTCAGATTCACTGATTCTCGTCGAGCCGGCCACGATTCGGAGCTCGTCTTCTTGAAGCCCGTCTACGCAGTGCGCTGCGGTCAAGATCCAGAACTGGTTGAGAATCGAACCACCACAAAAGTGGAATGGTTTGCTGCCCTCGGACGAGCGTATCTGCAATGATACTTGCCATGGCAGATTCAGAATATCAACGTCTTCACCGCCGACGATGGGTTCGACGCTGTTTGCTGTGGATTCGGGAGACGCGCAGGCCGCTACCGTTAAGAAAAGAGCTGATATGCACTCCAGCTTCCGGTTATTGAGTAGGCGTCGAGACATTCGATGGGTGTTCCGATAGTGAGTTTTCTCGAAATGACTTTTCATGGTGCTTTCCTATGGGACTTAGTAGATGTTGCGGAACGCTTACGGAGCTTTCTCTGTGTTACCGACGAGTGCTGCCTCGGTTCGGTGCAGAGTATATCCTCGGGTTCCGGGCAAGTGATCTGCGCTACAGACAGCGCAGCTCGAGTTGCCGTGATCCTGTGTTTCACAAAAGGCACCTACGAGAGGGTCTGGAAGTGGGCCAATATAATTTGATTTTGTATGCCAACGGCACCGCACTGAAATGTGAGTTGGAGCACATCGCAATCCTAGCGCTGCTCTCAAAGTCGATTCTTAACCTTGATGAAGAACCTTATGAAATAGAGCAGACGAGATTGCTAAACCAAGTAAACTGGCGAAGAGGTCAGTGAAGCGGATCTTAAGATGGAAATGAAGACGGGGAATGAAGCTCTGATGACCCGACCAGATGTAGATGGGCTAGGCCGATGGAATGAGACGGCGGCGCCAACCCGTTTGTCCGCCCTAGCCCGCTTTTTGCACCCTACGGGATTGGAGAGTGGAGATATTTTCGATTTTGGCCGTTGGAATTGACTCAAGACTGGCAATGCTGCAACGTTCCGGCCATGGTTACGCTTCACTATCATCCTTTCACCCGCGCGGCCGGCGTCGTTTGGATGCTCGAAGAAGTTGGCGTGGACTATGAGCTTCGCTTCGTTGATTTATTTGCAGGTGCTCATAAAGAACGCGACTTTCTCAAGATGAACCCCATGGGTAAGCTGCCCACACTCGAGGACGGCGGTCAGGTCGTCACGGAGTCAGCGGCCATCGGACTGTATCTGGCCGACCGGTACGCCGCGGGCAGACTTGCGCCCCCACTAGAAGACCCCAGGCGCGGAACCTATTATCGCTGGTCACTCTTCGCACCATCGGTGATCGAACCGGGTGCCACCGCCAAAGTGAACGGATGGGAGGGCAAGGAAAGTACCGTCGGTTGGGGCAACTACGAGGCGATGCTCACGACGATGGAATCCGCGATTGGCGGTAACGAGTTCCTTCTTGGACAGAGTTTCACTATGGTCGACGTCATCTTCGGAGGCACGATTCGTTTCATGCTTCAGTTTGAGATCATCGAAGCGCGGCCGGCTTTCACGTCATACGTCAATCGTCTGGAAGAACGCCCGGCCCTTAAGAGGGCCGACGAAAGGAACGCTGCGGCCATCGCCGAGAACGGTCTCAACAAGAAATAGTAGCCTCGTATTTGTGCGGGCTTGGCGCCGGTTGGGCGCGACGCTGGCGCGGTTGTGGTTGCGGGAAATGACGCATGTCGTCGAGTATGGATGCACTGACGGGCGAGCTGGTGGCCGAAACCCGAGCGGCCAGAGAACTCCTGGGCCGGGCTGAGCTCAGCCCTCAGGTTCTTGAGGCCATCCAAAGGGTGCCCCGGGATCGTTTTGTGCCACCATCGCATCGAGCGCTTGCGCTTGCGAACCGGGCCTTGCCCATTGGGTATGGCCAAACGATTTCGCAACCCTTTGTGGTGGCCGTGATGACCGATGTGCTTGGTTTGGGGCCCGACCATCGCGTTTTGGAGGTCGGGACCGGCTGTGGCTATCAGACCGCTGTGCTGGCCGAACTCGTCAAGGAGGTCTACAGCATCGAGATCATTCCTGAGCTGGCGAGGGCAGCGGCGGAGCGGCTCAAGGATTTGGGGTACAAGAACGTGTGGTTCGGTCACCAAGACGGGTACCTGGGCTGGCCGGAGCATGCACCTTACGACGCGATCATCGTGACCGCCTGTGCGCCCGAAATCCCACAGCCGCTCGTGGATCAACTTAAGGTCCATGGTCGTCTGGTCATCCCGGTAGGGGGCCCCGGTGCGCAATGGCTGATCTTGGTTCACAAGACCGGCGAAGACGGTTTTCAAAGGAAACGGCTGCTGCCGGTCGCCTTTGTGCCGCTGATTCGCGGTCCGTGACCGTCTTTGTGCGCGTGGGGGCTTTGCGGGGCGCGGCCTACGAAGGGTCGATGTGCTTGCGGAAAAATTGCACCTCAAACCGGACCTTCCCTATGGGGGTCACAAAATGCGCGGACTCCGGTTCGACGATGGCGCTGACCTTCGGGGTGAGGACCCACGATGGTCCGCCCTCGAGGCCATAGAGAAGCTTTCCTTCAAGGACCGAGACTCGGGCCCAAGTCCCTGTTTTGGTTCGGTGTGCGCGCAGGAGTCCTTGGGGCACGGACTTTTCAGAGAACACGGGGGTTGTTTTGTATTGGGTCAAATCCTTGGGAAGGGTAGGGAGGTCACAGTAGGGGCAATCTAGAGCGTGACCTAGGTGGGCCTGGCGTGAGGCCTTGTCGACGACCCAAGGACGGAGCTCCCAAGGGGGACGGTGCCGCACGTGTTGGGTGTGGCCACATGCCAGATCGGCTACCCAGTGCCCCTCTTCGTCCTGATGAAAATCGACCATTCGACTTTTCATGTCCCCACGATGGCACACGCGCCGGACCGATTGTAGCAAAACCTTTGCCAAAGTGGGGTTCCAGGTCTACGAAGCTTGGCGAGCAAAAGGGTGCTCCCAAGGAAGGAGAACCGTTCTGGTGACTAAAATCTCAACAGCCCGCGCTGCGGCCGCTTTTGCCTTCGATAACACCTACGCCCAACAGCTTCCGGGCTTCTACGCTTCGTGGAAGGCCGATACCGTGGCTCGGCCCGAAATCGTGAAGTTCAACGACGGCCTTGGCCAAGCCTTGGGGCTCGACGCCAAGCTTCTCGAGAGTGATGAAGGTGCGGCTATTTTTGCGGGGAATATTGCCCCAGATGGGGCCGCCTTGATTGCGCAGGCCTACGCTGGGCATCAGTTTGGTGGGTTTTCGCCCCGGCTCGGGGACGGGCGTGCTCTGCTTTTGGGCGAGATCATCGATGCAGCGGGGCGGCGGGTGGATATTCAGCTCAAGGGATCGGGGCCGACCCCGTTTTCGCGCGGTGGAGACGGCAAAGCGACCCTGGGGCCGGTCTTGAGGGAGTACCTGATCGCAGAAGCGATGCATGCGCTCGGCATTGCGACCACCCGCGCATTGGCCGCGGTGACGACGGGAGAGGGGGTGCTCCGTGAGCGTGTCTTGCCCGGCGCCGTGCTTACGCGGGTGGCCGCCAGCCACATTCGTGTGGGCACTTTTGAGTTTTTCGCCGCACGGGGTGAGGTTGACAACGTGCGCAAGCTTGCGGACTACGTCATCAACCGTCACTTTCCCGAACTCAAAACAACGCCGACCCCCTATTTGAATCTCTTGAGCGCCGTGCGTGATCGCCAGGCGGCCCTCATTGCGAGCTGGATGCATGTCGGGTTTATTCATGGCGTCATGAACACGGACAACATGACCATTTGCGGCGAAACCATCGACTACGGCCCCTGTGCGTTTATGGACCAGTATGATCCGCAAACGGTATTCAGTTCAATAGATAGGCACGGACGCTATGCCTACGGCCAACAGCCGCCCATCGCGCAATGGAATCTTGCCCGACTCGCAGAAACCTTGTTGCCGCTGATGGGCGATGACCTGGACCGGAACATTGAGGCAGCGACTGACGCCGTGAGGGCATTCCAAGAATCTTATGAAACGTTTTGGTTGGATGGCATGCGTGTCAAGCTGGGGCTGTCAAACCAAGAAGACGCTGACTTGACGCTCGCCCATGATTTTCTGGACATGCTGGAACGCAATGAGGCCGACTATACCTTGGCGTTCCGACACCTTTCGAGCGCTGCACAAGGCGACGATTCCCCGATCCGCGCGCTGTTCAACCATCCTTCCACCTATGATTCGTGGGCCTTGCGCTACCGGGCGCGCCTGGCGCGCGATGGCCTCGAAACCCGTGCGCGCGTGGAAGCCATGCGGCGAGCAAACCCGACTCTGATTCCCCGCAATCATCGGGTCGAAGAGGCGCTCACGGCAGCGGTTGAGGGTGGCGACTACAGGCCTTTTGAGACCCTTCATGCGGCACTGTCTCAGCCCTACGACGACCGTGAGGCATTTAAGGCTTTTGCCGAGGCGCCGCCCAAAAGCAGCGTACCCTACCGTACTTTCTGCGGCACCTAATCCAATCCCTCGGCTCGCTTCGATATCCTATGCGTTCAGCTCGTTGATGGGTGCAGCCTCAGTTCCTGATCTCTTGAGGTGGGTGGGGTCAGTCGTCGCTGGCGGACGCGTTGAAATCGATGTTGTGTCGACGCACGAGATCGTAAAGGTGGGAGCGTGCGATGCCGGTCTCTCGGGCGGCACGCGACATATTGCCGCCCGCCCGCTTGACCGCCGATTGAACAAAGCGAATCTCGAAGTTGTCGATGGCTTGCTTTCGGGCTTCTTTGTAGGGCAGCTTGAGATTCGTTGGGTCTTCACCGGGTAGTGAGTTTCGGCGGGGGCCGTCGAGGTCTGGTGCCTCCCCCATCGCCACGACCACCTCGATAAAGTTTCTCAGTTCGCGAACATTTCCCGGCCAATGATGCCGAGATAGGTTTCTGATTTCTTCCTCGGCCAGGAGGGTGTCGAGGGGCTCTGGGTAGTCGCTCTCGGCCAGAAAATGGTTGGCCAGGAGTAAGATGTCGTCCGCGCGTGCCCGAAGAGGTGGGATCTGCATGGTGTAGACCGCCAACCGGTAGTACAGGTCTTCGCGAAATCTTCCCTTGTTCACTTCTGCCCGGAGCTCTCGGTGGGTTGCACTGATCACCCGAACATTGATGGGAATTTCTGTTTGCCCACCCACCCGGTGTAGGCGCCTTCTTTCTAGGACTCCAAGCAGTTTTGCTTGTGACGATGCGGGGAGTTCTGCGATCTCGTCGAGGAAAACCGTGCCTCCGCTGGCACGTTCAAAAGCTCCGATATGAAGACGGCCCGCCCCGGTAAAGGAGCCTTTTTCATGGCCAAAGAGCTCGCTTTCTACGAGGGTGGGCGATAAGGCCCCGCAATCCACGGTGACAAACGGGGATTCTTTCCTCGGGCCGAAATCATGGATGGCTTGGGCAATCACTTCTTTGCCGGTGCCCGATTCTCCCTGCAAGAGCACCGCGATGTTCTTCGGCGCGATGCGGAGGACCTGAGCCATAAGCCGGCGCATGGTTGGGGTTCTTCCTTTGATGCCCCCTAAACACGATTGGTCGTGGATAAGGACATCGACCTGTTCGGCGTCGGTGACGATGAGCTTGGTATTGCCCATCGTAATTCGCGTATCGGGGCGAACAAAAGCTTCTTTGATTCTGACCGGGCCGGCGTAGGTGCCGTTGGTCGAGCCGTGGTCGATCACCAAGATGCTGGTATCCTCGGCGATCATATCAAGGTGATAGCGGGAAACGGAGCGGTCGCTGAGAATCAGGTCATTGCCTTGAGCGGTTCCGACGCTGAGTTTTTCTTGGGTTACGACGACTTCCTTGCCCTTATCCGGTCCGGCGACGACGGTCGCTTTGAGGGTTCGGACCGGTACTCGGGGGGTCTCCAGTCGATGGGTGCTCGAACCCAGCATGGCGTCAGCCTACCACGGCAGGTTTGTACGCTGAACCGTGGGTTGGGGTGTGTAGTCCCAAGACCTACCGCATGCGTGAAGGGGGGCGCATTCACTTCGGACCGGGCCCCGCAAGGCCGAATCGGCGTTCATTTGGGCTGCGGGATTCAGAGAGCACAAGGGGTCGACGCAGCTGATTCGTGGGTTCAATCCCGGAGCTCACGTGCGTCGATCCGAACCGGTTTGCGTGGTGTGAGGTGAGCGGAGGGGAGCGGGTGGGCCGAATTCACTTCGGACCGGGCCCCGCAAGGCCGAATCGGCGTTCATTTGGGCTGCGGGATTCAGAGAGCACAAGGGGTCGACGCAGCTGATTCGTGGATTCAATCGATGAAGAGAAATCCGAGAACGCCGGTGATGACCCCAGTGGTGAGGAGAATGTCGGACAATCGCGCTTGAGTTTGGATGGCTTTTCTTTCACCGTCTCGCTGGCCCGCGGGCAGTTCGTTGTATTGGCTCCGGTTGGACACCGCGAGTGCGGCGAAAATGCCGCCGGTCACGATGAGTGCGCCAGCGCCGCTCAGTACGCCTACTTTCCATGCCGACCAAGACTCGGCGGCGACCGCAGGTGGAGGCAAGGCCGATGGGAAGGCCTGCTCACGCGGCGGCGGGCCCGTTTTCGGAATCGACGGGATGGTCTTTTCTTGAAGTGGCCTATGTGGCGGAGGGTATTTTTCGGGTTCGAGGGTGGGTTCACAGCGCCAGTGGGTGCGTCCGTAGTCGGGACCTACGGTTTTTCGGATGGACGCGTCACCGACAATCCGATCGGCGAAAAACGAGGCACAGCGGAGGATTTGTTGGGTGTTCTCACCGCCATAACCTGGGGGGACGGAAAGATCTGGAAAAATACGCCGTGCTTTCACATAGCTAATGAGTGCGTCGACGGGCGCGCTGCCCCTAAGCTGTGCGATGCCGAGATAGCTCAGTGCTTCGGCACGTGCGGCGGGCGTGGTGGCGAGCTCGACGGCGGCGGTAAATTCTGCGACGGCACTCACAAAGTCTTTGTTTTTAAGGGACTCGACACCCAGGTCAAAAGCCGGCCGCTTTGAAGCCATCGCGTTTGGGCAAAGGCCGCTGAGGGCGAGGAGGGTCGTGAAGCAGTGTGAGATTGTACACCGGTATGCGTAGGCCCCGATTCCGGCGCGAGGCCATGCTCGACGCTGTCGTGCCCGCTTAACCACTTCCGTAGACGCATCCGTGTTGCGGATCTGGCTTCGCCTTACACGTGGCTTGGAGCTTGTGCGTTTCGGTTGGGTTCGCAGGTTCAATCTTGGATGGTAAAAACGGCCACGCTGTCTTTTCCGGGTTGGACCGTCACGTCCTTTTGCAGTTTTTTACCATGCTTCGTCCATATCTGAACACGGTGCACGCCAGGTCGCATCTTGTGCCGACCTGTGGGTTCCATGATTTCGCCGTTCACGGATACGCCGCGAATGCTCCCTGCGCCCGGGCCTCGGACTCGAATCCGCAAAAAGCCGAGGGTTTGGGTTTTGGTCCTCGAGGTGGCTTTTGCTTTCGATGACTTCTTCAGTCGGCGGCGACGTTTGGGGGCGCGAATCTTCCGTCGTACGGGGGTGTGGGTGGTTGTGGTGAGGGCTTTTGCCTCGGGGGTGGGCTGCTTTCGGTCGGCCGCGACCGGAGTTTTTGGCCTAGGGTCAGGCAAAGAGGGCTCCTCAATGCCACGGGGTAGGACTTGATCGTCTATCGAGGGCCCATCTTGGGGATGGGCCGCCTTGGTCGCCAGGGCCGGTGGTGGCTGGCGCGGGGTGGGGGGTTTTTGGGCGGTTGGTTTTTGGCTTGAACTGTTCGAGGGCCCGCCCCCATCGGTCGCCGTGACGGAAGACAGGACCAGGGCTAAGATTCCGCCCAACCCGAAAAGGAGGGCCGTGTAGGCGCTGCGTTTGAGGTGGCGTGGGTTTTGCCAAAAACTTGGCGTGGGGTCTGTAGGCTTGACGGTGTCGGCCGTGCCTGAGGACTCGAGCTCCTTGGTGTCGTCGTGTGCGACGACCTGGGTTCGGGGCGCACGTTGGGTCTCGGAAGATGGGAGCGGCGCCAAAAGCCCGCGAAGGGCGCCGTTACGCTGTATATCCGCTATTTCGTTCATGACCGCTTCTGCGCCTTGAGGGCGGTCCTCTGGCCGAACCTGCATGAGACGCTGCGCCAGGGGGCCAAGACCACCGGCCTGGGGGGGCGGTGGCGGGGGCGAACGCAGTTTTTTGGCCTGAGCGCTTGACCCCACAAAAGGAGGCCGACCGGCGATCATCTCGTACAGAATAACCCCGAGGGCATAAAGATCGGCTTCGGGGCCCACCAGCGATGTTGCAAACTGCTCAGGGGCCATATATCGCGGCGTTCCCATGGAAACATGAACATGGGTCAGCCGGTCCAGTTCCACGCTCCGGTCGGCGAGCGCCCCCAGTCCAAAGTCCAGAATCTTGGCGTGCTCGCGGCCCACCTGAGGTTGCAAGATGATGTTCGATGGCTTGATGTCCCGATGCACATAGTTTGCACGGTGGATGGCCGACAGCCCGCACGCCAGATGGTGCAGGATATTCAGAGCGCGGTCCGGGCTGAGGGGGGCCTCCTTACGGAGAACTTTTGCAAGGGTGGGCCCCTTGACCAACTCCATGGCAATGTATTTCAACCCCGCCTTGGTTGTTCCCGCATCGAAGATAGACACCACGTTGGGGTGGCTCAACTGGCTGAGAATATCTGCTTCTCTTTCGAATCGATCCCCCATGCGTCGGTCTGAGCACATATCCCCGTACAAGACCTTTACGGCGCACTCACGCTTGAGCGAGACGTGGCTTGCCCGATAGACCGTACCCATGCTTCCAGATCCTAGGCGGCCTTTGATGGTGTATCGGCCCAGCGTTTGACCGAGGACGGGATCGTGGTCTTGCTCGACGAGCTGTACGCCGTCGATTCCGCAAAATTCGGTGGCCCCGCGTGTATAGATAGCGTTGCACTTGGGACAGACCCGCAACCTGTATGACAGAATAGCCCGAGGGGCATATCAGGTGGTAGACCCAGGGTGTGCGGTGCTCCGACTTGGTCCCACAAGGGCGCCTACCCGGGGCCAGGCGGCGTGCCTTGTCCCGGCGGGCGGTGGGGTGTTTGCCTCGTCCTAAAAGCCTCAGGTAACTTTGAGTCACGTTGCGACGCATGGTCTCTACACGGTTTGGGGTTGGGGGGCTGCTGGCTTGTTTGGCGCCTCTCGGGTGTATGTCGCTGGCCGTGGTCCCCGTCAAGGATGAGGTCCAGACTCAGAACCCGGTCGACCCTCTGTGTGGACGTGAGGCACCCTGCGACGACGATCACTGCTGCTATTTTCTTGATGTAGGCGGCAGTGACCGCAACGAGGGATCAAAAAGTGCGCCTTTCGGTACCTTTTCGTTTGCGCTCGGCCAGCTGGGGCCCGGGGACACGCTCATGGTCAAGAGTGGTTCCTATGATTCCGCGGCGACGGGGACGCTGAACGCAGATTGCCAAGACCCGATTTGTGATGGGCGGGCCTGCAGGAACGGAGCCCCTGGTCGACCGATCACGGTGCGGGCTGAACACGAGCGGCAGGCGCATCTTCGGCGGACGAAGGGTGCGCCCGATTCTCCCATTTCTATCCGAAACTGCGCGCACTGGCGGTTTATCGGATTGACGGCTGAGAACCTGGACGAGGAGGGCATCCCGGACCCGGCTGAGTTCTCTCGCCGGAGCGGACACACGGTGGTTGTTGACGATTCCAGCCAGGTGACCGTGAGCCGCATTTTGGCATTGCGCCCAAACCGCCACCAAGACGCGGCTGGCATTTTCGTCAAAGACTCCATCCAAGTCGAGCTGAGCGAAGTTGAGGTACTCGATTACCATGATTCGGGTATTGGTGCATGGGATGTGGAGGGTCTACAGATCAGGCGGAGTTATCTTTACCGAAGTTCTGTCTCCAGTGCGGCGGAGGATGCGCCGGGTTCTGGCATTTTTGTACGCTTTGCTCAGGATGTAGAGATCGAAAACAACATTGTTGAAGGCAACAACAAGTTTGGCTTGCGGGTCGAGTTCGGGGCGAAGAACGTGATTCTCCGAGGGAACATCGCCATGGCCTCCGAGATGGGTTACCGAATAGGAAGCAGCTGCCGCGGGGTGGTCCCATGCAACGAAAGTGACATCAGTCGTGCCGTGCTCGTGGAAGACAATCTTTCGCTTGACGCTGCGCTCGGTGGGTTTTTGTTCATCGGTGGCGAGGAAGTGACGGCCCGAAATTTGAGTGCGTTTGGCCAAAGGGCTTTTGGTGTGAAAACCCAGCTGGCGGGCGACAACGCTGGGCTCTTGGCGCAGTCGATTGCCTTTTCGAACATCTCGGTCAATTCAACCGGTACCTCTCACGGATCTGCGTTTGGGATTGAGGTGTCGGGTTTTCAGGATTGGCGTTTGAGTCACGCCAACGTGTTTGGATACGAATCGGACCGCTCCTATAAATTTCCCGACAACGGCGCCCTCGAAACGGCTCGAGACCAACCGTCACTCGCCGGTTGTTTGATCTCGGTACCGGCGGCAAGTCCGCTGAGCGGTGCCGGCGTCGGTGGAGGGGACATCGGAGCCAACATTCTTTTTCAATCCGTGGCCGGCGCCTTGAGCGACAAAAAATTGTGGAACGAAGACACCGGACGATTCCCTTGCGGTGCGACAAAAGAGGGGCTGAACGATGTTTCGCCGAACTGCGCGACCGTCCATGTTCGACTCAACGTCGCTCCTTGCTTATGACTCGACCGGGAAACCCATCGAGCGCACTCTCGAAATCTGCGCCATTATCGCCTGAGCTGATGGTGGATGGTATTGAAGCGCTCCTCTTGGTTTTCTTCGAGAGAACTGAGGTGGAGTCTCTCCATTTCTTCGATGGAGTTTTTGGGGTTGTAGAATCGGTTGGACTCCACCCAGCCATCGAGGTCTTGAACCGTGATCTCAATAGAAAGAGATTCGTTGAGGTGCTTGGTATCCATGGCGAGTTCTATGGACTCTGGATCGTTGCCCTGGACTTTCGGTACGCCGGTGATGAATTTGACTTCCAGGTGGGGGGGGATGGCTTCGGTCGCGAGGTTGTGAATTTGGTGTAGGCTCATCGGTTTCTTGCCGAGAAAAAGTTTCTTGATAAAATTTTCTACAAAGACTTCATCATTGAAGTTGTCGACCATGCTTTTCTTGGAGGGGCGGGTCTCTGGGGGCCTTCGTTTTCATTCGGGCCCCGGTCTCGATACCAGTAGACCGGCTTTTGGGTGATTTCAAACCAATAGGCCTCGTCCTCCGGATTGGGGCTTTTGGGGGAGGCGCCGAGGGTCCTGATGGGGGTGGGCGATGGGTTCCACCAGACCGGATAGCTGTTGCCGCTCGGGGCGCCTCGTACGAGTAGGGCTGCAACCCCGTCGTCGAAAAACCAACCCAAGAACATGCTGCGCATGGTGCGTAGCCAAGCGTTCTTGGAGCCATCGCCAGGGATGAAGGCTGCCACATTGAGTACGTGTTGCCACCAAAGGTGACGGCTCAAAAAGAGGTCAACCATTTCTGTACGGTCGGTTTCGGTGTCGAGCACAAAGACCCCCATCGCGGTGTTTTCGGGATTGGTTTTGAGGAACTCGGTGCCTTGGTGGCCGGCTACGCCCGCATTCCCATCACCCGAGATTTGCTCTAGGGGGAGAAGGTCAGGCAGGTCTCGAAGATCAAATGCATAAACTTTGTGGTCATCAAAGGGCTCTGAAACACCCGACGAGGTGGTGAAGTGGCCAAATTCGCGGATCTGGGTTTCGTCGTAGAAAAATGCGTAAACACCGGTGTTCGGTCCCACCTCGTGCATGACCTGGTTGGGGGCCACGGTGCCGACACGGATCCATTCTTGGGCAGGAGGGCCATTGAGCGTCACCATGGTCTCAAGCGCGACGTCATTCTCGCTGGCGAGGCTGACCGTGAACCCCGTGGTCACCGTGATCGGAGCAAGAAGCGCGGCGGCCTCGGGCTCCATATTGAGCATCGATTTGAAGCCATTGTAGAGCCCCCGGCTCCATCCCATACGGCCGGTTTTGGTCTTCGTCTTGGGTGGGGCCCTCAGACCGATGCCGGCCAATTGGAGGTTCTCAGGTCCGATGGTGTCGCGTGGGGCCGCGGTGTTGAGCAGCGTCGAAATCGCTGAGGTCAACCCTAGGTGTTCAAGGGCGCGCTCGTATGAACCGGAGTGGTTGATTCCCATGTTCTTCAGAGCTGGTGTCAAGTCTTCGCGTTGACCGGTGGCTTTGGAAAACGCCTCGGTGAGGTACACGAGGTAGCCATCGCCCGCGGTTTTGTCCTTGAGCGCGCAGGTGTCGAAATCAATGGGGCGTTCGGGGAAGTAGAGGTTGCGGACGAAAGCATCACCCGCATCACCGGCAAAGTAACCGCTTTGTTGAAGATGCCACATGATGCAATAGCCGGTGAAGTGATAGCTCAGGGAGTCGTCTTCGTCTCCGGAACACTCGGAGTGATCGGAGAAGATCTCGCCACCGTCGAGGTCGCTCACCGACACGAGGCCGAGATGGTGCGGGAGGAGTTCGGCGAGGCCTTCTTCCAAACAACCGACAGCGTCAGTGTCCGGTTCGAGAAATGCCGCACGAAGCGGTGGGCGATCGAAGGCCCAATGGACGTATTCGTGTGCGAAGGCTGATTCGTTGGGGACGCCGGCTACTTCGGCGCCTTCCATTGGGAGATAGATGCCGGCCCGGGTCGTGAAGCCGCCGGCAAATAGGGCGAACTCGGAAATTCGCCCAGTAACACCATCCACCGCCGGGAGAAAAAGGGCGTGAGGTAAGATAAATGTATGATGGTCGGGAAGGGATTCAACGCCCAAGAACTTTGCTTCGGCGGAAACGATGTCGTCGAAGCGTTGGGCAATGGTTTCATAGCGCCCTGAGAGCTGCCGGTGGTCTGATTCAGGGACGACGGTGGTGACTCTTCCAGTTTGGGTGTTCTTTGATTCACCCACGTAAGCTATTTCTAGATCGTCGCGAAACAGCAAGCCCGCTGGGGTTGGAATTGCTTTGCCGGTTTCCATGTCCACCCAGGCCTCGGCGGTTTCTCGAAGAAGTTCGAAGGACGTGCCAAGGTTCGCCATGCCGAGGGCCGCGTTGGGCTCGAAACCGGAAAAAGGGGCGCCGTTAAGCGTCCAACTGAGCCGGATCGAGTGTTTGTCGCTGCAGCCCCCGTCGGGACAGGCGTCGATGTGGGTCGTGCCAGGTCGGCATGTTGCCTCCCCGAGTGCCAACGCGTGGTCCTCCGGAACGCACCACGACAGTCCAGGGGGCATGTCGAACGATCCACCATCGGTGGAGGCTTTGGTCCCGCGTTGCACCAGAGTGACCCGCATGGCAGCAATTCGTGTGCCGTCCTCCCCCACGACTTTGAGGATGTCCTCATACGGTTCGACCCGAGGGCCTAGGCCGAAGGCGACGTCGAGCTCGACCATCACCTTAAGGGCCGCTTCTCCCGGGGGACCGGCGGCGGGTGAGACCTTGAGCCATTCGCTTTGCCACTGGGCTCGCCAGGCTTGTGGCGCTGTAACGCTGAGTTGCATTGGGACGAACTTGCCCCCGTGCCAGCCGTCGAAGAGGGCGTGCGGCACCGGCTTTTGTTCGAGTACAACCCGATAGGACGCGATCCATTCGCCCTCCGGTGACCATAGGCGAACCACTTCTTCGTGGCGCTCGACTTCGGCCGAAAGGAAGAGGGCTCGGTCGGCGTCCACCGAAAAGCGGATGACTTCTGAACCCTCGGAGGGAGAAACCTGAAGCCAGCTTTTCTCTGGCCACTCCGCAGTCCACGAGGACTCGGAGGCCACTTCGAGCTCCTCTGAAGTGTAGATTTGTCCTTGGATGCCCTCGAGGAGTACTTCGGTCATGGTCTCGTTCGGGATGTCTTTGTTCGGACGCGTAGAACCGACCGAGAGAATCCCTTCGTTGACCAGATACTGGATCGCCTGCAGAAACTCCGTGTCGCTGAGCCCGCCCTCGCTCCACCAACGGGCGTTGTTTTTGACCCACGATGGAATATCGGGACTTGAGGTGCCTTCGCCCTCGGGGGGAGAGACTTTGAGGATACCTTCCCCGATGAGATATTGAATGCCCTGAATGAACTCCTTATCGCCGATCTCTTCATTCGCCCACCAACCCGCATTGTTGCGAATCCATCCAGGGATGTCGGCTTGTGCCAACTGCGCATGTGCGAGAATGGCATGCCATGCGGGAAGGCGAGCGAGGGCGACCCGGGCGTCTGAGGCGCTCAGTTCGTTGTAGACGTCGATGAACCAAATCGCTGCGGTGCTGGATGATAGAAGCGTGGACAGGTCTTGGATGCGTTGGCTTGAATAGGGGAATCCGAAGTCCGTCACAAAGGTTTGGACACCGTCCCAAAGCGTACGGGACTCAGCGCGAAAGTGGTGTGAGTTGGTCTTTGACGGGTACGCGCGGCCGAAGCGGTGGAGGCCGAGAATCAGACCGGTGGTCGCCTCCAGGTGAAAAGAAGACTCTTGGCGTTCGCTGGGGGCGATGTACGGATCGCGGAAGGTGTTTTGAAAGTAGTGTGCACCGTAATACGACTTCTTTTGGAATGGGAGGCGCTTGGTGAAGTGAAGCTCGGTGAAGGCCAGGCATTGGGCCAAGCGCCGGACGTAGACCGAATCTGGGGCCAGGTCTTTGTAGTCTACCGACAAGGAGAGCCAGCTGCAGTTGTCGATGGCGACGTGTTTGCTCGGGGTGAAGTGGTAGGGGGGATGGGTGCCGCTCAGCTGACCACCGGTGATGACCCGCCCCAGTGCATTCTCTTCGAGGGCCGCGAGGATGCGGGCCTTTCTTTTTGGGTCGACCGTGGGGTCTGTGAGGGTGTTCTGAAGATCTTCTTTCCATCCTTCTGCATCCCAAAGGGCGTAGAAAATTCCGTCTCGGAGTTGGTTTCGCCAAGTGACGAGATGCTCGACGTCGGCGATGCCGGCGGCTTCGCGGTGGTCGATGGCGTGGTTGAGGACGCTCAAGACATCGAGGTTGTGCTCGGTGACCACATTGGTTGCCCGGACGACCGTCTTGAAGTGCCGAAGATCGGCCTCCGTGAGAATCAGGGGTTCGAGCTCTAGACTTTCGGTACCGCTCTGGATTCGAACCCGTTTGATTGTTGGAGGACGCTCTTCGTCAAAGTCGCTGTAACCCATCGCGTCCAGCACACTGTAGTAGCCCCACTGGATTTGGGGGTCTTTCTCGTAGGGTGTACCTGCTGAAGGGCCGGCTCTTGGTCGTGAAAGGGAACTGGGGTGCTCTGCATGCTCAAGGCCAAGGGTTGTCCAGCCCGCGGTCATGAGGCTCACGGTGGTGCCCGTTTCGGGGGCGATGACCGTTTGGCGGTGTTGTTCGAGTCCTTTGAGAGCCTCTTGGTAGCACTGGCGAAGGCCATCTTGTTCGAGCGCTTCGAGCGCCAAGAAGGCCTTCGAAGCGACAAAAACCCCAAGACCATGTATCGCCCAGGCATTGGCGCCGGTGACCAAACGGGCGTCCGCCCAGGCGTCGCCCGAGGTGTTCCAAGAAAAAGGCCAGCCGAGGAGCACGTCTTCGCCTTGGTTCGTCCCCGGTTTGGCATGGTCACACAGAAAGCGTGCCATCCCTTGGGCTTTTTCGATGGAGGCCAGGTCATGGTTTTTGGAAAGCTGCGCCAAAGCGATGCCCTGGGTGTACGCCCATACGCGTTCAAAGTGGGCAAGATGGTGGGCGTCGTTTTGGTAGCCCTCGGTTTGGGCGATACCGCCCATGTTTTCGGGCGCGGGTTGATATTCGACTTGATAGGTCCACATTCGATCATCGTTGCCCACTTTGGTTCGAACCAGCCCGTCTCGCGCATCCACGGCTTTTTTGTAGTTTCCGTCGACATCATCCGTGTATGCATCGAGCGACACCAAGGTTGTTTTTAGGCCGCTGTTTTCGGGGCCGCTCACAGTGAGCTGAACCTCAGCGTGATGGACTTGGGTGAAGAGGGTCGCCTGTCCGTTGACCAAGCGCAGGTCTTGCGTCGCCACCAAGGGTTCATCCGTTGGTGCTCCAGAAGCGGTGCCGTGCCCGGAACGGCCCTGATGGGGTGAATGGTCCGCCGAGCCGGCGGGGCCGGAGCCTGAGTTCGGGGTGATCTTTAGGGCTACGGGGCCATGGTGGTTGATGCGCATGTCGTACTGGTTGACTGCGGTCACCGTGAGGCGCGTCTTGCGGCCGGTGGTGATGGCTTTTTCGGGTGCGACGAGGGTGTGGCTGGGATCGACAAGCCTTGATGCACGGCTGGTCACGATGCGATCGCCCCCCACGGTCGAAAGTGCGCCTCGAATCCAGGTGGCCACAAACAAGTCTTTGACCGCCGCGAGCGACGGCACACCGATGAGGGTGTCCGCTCCTGGGCCATGGGTCTCAAAATGAATCACTTGCGGGGGGGCCATGTTGAGGGGGGCTGTGGTCCATTTCTTGAGATCGAAACTTCGGGCGACCTGAATTTTAGAGAAGGCGGGCGGGGGCTCAGCAGGGCCCGGAGGTCCCGAGGCTTGGTAGTAGACGATGCCGACTTCCCCTTCGTCGGTCACAGCGGCATCGGGCACGTAGCCCTGGCCCACCCGAGACGGTTGCATCCACGTGTTGCCGCCGTCCTCCGAGACGCTGAGCCAGATGGGGTTGGCGCCTGGCATGTTGGGGTTGTCAGAGGGGCCATCTTCATACAAGGCGAGGAGTTTGCCCTCAGGGGTGGTGATCAGCTTGGGCCGCGAGGTTGTGCCCGAGTGCGGGTCTGAGCCGACCTCGGTGACCACCGAAAGGCGCCACGATTGGAGTCGGTTTTTATGCCAGCTTCCCTGGCTCCATCCTTGTTCCGTGGTTTGGGTCTCCTTGGTCCAGGTTAGAAGGCCACTGCTGATGGGCCAGTTTGAAACTTCGACCACCGTCTTTTGGGGATTCGACCAGGTTCCCAAGACCAGAGGTCGCTGAGCCACGCGGATTTGGTCTTGCTCGTGCCAGGTCCCGTCGTGAAGGTAATAGTGTCCGTCTCGATCCTTCGTCTCGCCGAGGGCGTGGGGCCTCGTGGGGTGGCGCCGCGGCTGCCAAACCCGCATGAAACCTTTTCTCGGTTTCCGGGTGCCCTCTTTGTCGCACCCGGCGCTCTTCCCATAGGCTTCCCTCCACGCGGGGTTGGGCACTGGGCGGTTGTCCCACATGCGGTCCTGGCGCGCGACAATGCTGACGTGATGGTCACCAAGCTCCAAGGATGGGTTGTACACAAAAGCTTCCTCGGTTCGCTCGACATAGGGGCCGTGGGGGGCACCGGTTCTTGAGTCCTCGACGAGCGCATAACTGTAATACTCGTTGACGTACGCGATGCATGCGCAGGCCGAAGTTCGGTCGCAGGACTTTTCTTTGTAGGCCAACAAGTAGTCGACGACGTGGTTGTTCTTTTCGCGAACGACCACATCGAAGACATTCTCTGGTTCGCCGTGGAGATCCTTGAGGTAGTACACCTTGTGGGCCTCATTCCATACCAGGTGATGGTGTCCGAGGCGGTCAAAGCCTACGCTGGGGCTTCGTTTCCACGAAGGGCCGTCCGCAACTTTTTGGGGCTCAAGAAAGCTTTGGCCCGCGTTCTCGCTGAGGCGCACCCAAAGTTCGTTTTTTGGGGTCGGGGCGTCACGGAGGGTCTGAATCCAAGCAATGGAAAGCTTTTGATCTCGAGCCGCGATGGCGAGATCGGTGATTTGCCAATCGGGACCGGGGTTGGCCAGCGCGCGGTGGACTTCAAAGCTATTGGGTCTGGCCGCCTGGTGACTCCGAAGGTAATGTAATCTCGGACCCTCGGGTTTTTCACCGCGCTTGATATAGGCGAGGTGGGCCATGGCGCCGCGGGTCTGGGCTGAAAGGGCAACCTTCGGAAGGGCCACCGAGCCGACGTCTGGGCCGACCGGACTTGGGGCTTCAAATGCGCCCGGAACCACGGGAGGAGGAGGTGGATAAGACGCATCCGGGGCGGCGTCGGCCTCGTCCCTGTAGGCCCAATAGCCTCGACCCGGCTCCAAGAAATCATCCCCGGCAAGCAAACGGTACTCTTCGGTTGTGGTTTCCCACTCAACGAGGCGGGCCACATTCAGGCTGTCGGCCATGGTTGAACGCTCCACGCTCAGCACGTACCACCCGAGCGCGTTTGTGCTCTGGTCGCCTGAACGCGTTGCCCGCGGCGCATCTATGGTTGTCGGCTTCTCGGCGAAAACCCAGATACTCTTCTGTCCCTCGAAGGCTTGAAGTTCTTGCCAAGCGAGGGCGTTTTCGGTTCGCCCCCAAATCGACAAGTCCTTTGTTTCATATCTGCGAAAAAGCGAACCGTCTGGGTCTTTGGGCGGTGGAAGTAGATTCCAGCCTGCGTCAAGTGTCCACGTCCCATGGGTCTCGATTTGGGCACCCACCTTTGTTTCAGCCTCGGCGTCGAGGTTGGCTCCCAAGAGTAGAGTGAGCGTGATGCCCGCCAGGCCAAGCAATCGACCACAGACCCTCCGGCTTGCCGACGCGCCTGCGGCCCGCTCGATCCGGGGCGCGCAGAAGGCTTTCACCAAAAGGTGAGGTGTTTTCTTTCGCGTGATGCTGGTTTGAATATGCATGCAAGAAGCCGCTGTTTTCGTTGCACTTTGTGTCGTCTTTGACAAGGGAAACGAGTCCTCCTTGAGAAGGTTTCGGGTCGAACATTTGGGGCTCCCGGCGCGATGGGAAGGGCGCCGCCTGTCTTGGCACGAACTGAAAGCGTACGTACTCTTTTATGCCGGCTTCGATGCTTGACGGTCTGGGTGTTTTCCGCCATCCATGCCCCGACGGCCCCGGAAAGACCCTGACTTTCTGGGTTCAGTCCCCGGATCCGTTGCGTCGACCTTGCGCCTTACGCATCCCCCTGCCCAAACCCACGCGGGTTCGGCTTTACGGGGCCCGGTTCGAAGTGACTTCGGCCCACCCCGTGAATCTCGGTTCAGGGGCAACCAACGGGGTCCGTTTGAATGCGATGCGAGTGAGCCGAGCTCTCGTTTTCACGAAGAGACCGAGGCTCTCAGGCTTGGGTAGCGAAATCCTAGAGTTAAGCCTCGTACGATCACGTAGACGATGAAAGCGGTCCACAAGCCGGGGGTGCCCCATCTTGCGCTCAACACAATTTCCGCCAGAACAAACGCCGACATGGACAGCAAAGACGCGTTTCGCATGTCGCGGGTGCGGGTGGCCCCAATGAATATGCCGTCTAGCTGAAACGCGCCAAACGCAAAAAGAACGTAGATGACGGTGTAGAGAAGATGACCCCTCGCGGTGGCCACAATAGCCTCGGAGTCGGTTAAGAGCCGAATGATCATTTCGCCGAAAACCCGGATGCCCAGCGACAACACCAGTGCGGTGCAACCCGCGATGATGGTCGACCGACGTACGGCACCGTCAAAAAGGTCAACCCGGCGCGCACCGACGGCAGAACCCACCAGTGATTCTGCCACCAGTGCATATCCATCGAGAAAAAACGCGCTGAACGACAGAAACTGAAGAAGAATATGATTGGCGGCAAGAACCACATCGCCAAATTGGGCGCTTCGGTTTGTAAACCACGCAAAGCCAAGAAGGAGGGACAAGGTTCGGATCAAGATATCGGAGTTGGCACTCAAGCCCCTAAGAAACCGGTCTTGGTCGAGAATGCGCGCCCATGGCCACAGGGGCTCGTCGTCTCTTTGTCGGGCTCGGAGTAGGCGAATGACCAGCACCAGGGCGAAGCCGAGTGTCAGCCACTCGGCCAGGACCGTTCCGAGGGCGATGCCGGCAACGCCCCACCCCCAAACGCCCGCAAAGAGAAGATCAAACGCAATATTGAGACCGTTGAGACAGGTTTGAAGAGCGAGAATGTGCCGACTCCGGCCAAGGCCCACGAGGGTGCCCATCACGCAGTAGGTGGCCAAGCCGCCCGGTGCGCCCAAGATTCGGATACCGAAGTACGTGTGGGTTATCGACTCAACTTCGGGGCTCCCCTCGAGCAGCCAAAAGGCCAGACTGCGAATCGGCCACTGGAGTAAGATAAGCGCGAGGCCAATGACTCCGGCCTGCAAGAGCGCGCGCCCCAGGGTCGCCCGAATTTCAGCTTCTTGGCCGGCGCCTGCCGCCTGCGCCGTAAAACCAGAGGTCCCCATTCGCAGGAAGCCAAATCCCCAGTATACGAAACTGAAGATCATCGACCCGAGAGCGATGGCGCCAAGGTCCGCCACGGTGCCCGTTTGACCGATGACTGCGGTGTCTACGAGGCCGAGTATCGGTCCGGTGGTGTTGCCGAGGATGATGGGGCCCGCGGCCCAAAGAATACTTTGGTAACTGGCCGAAGCCGAGAACGTTTGAGCGGCGCGCAATCGGTGGCCACCTCAGAATTGCGTGTTGCGACGCGTAGGAAATTGTGCAGGAATAGAATCTTTCGGTTCCCCGAGGTTCTGTCTCAAGTCGATTTCAATGCCTCTCGCAATGGTGGAAATAGGCACATCATTGGCCGTGCCTTCGAATGGATTCTCGCCCGTGCGACCGATTCTTTCCATCGTGTGGAAGACCCAGGCGACCGCGACGTAAAAGGGCACCGAAAACCACACAAACAAACTGCCGAGCGTGGGATTGGTTTCGACGATCTTGATTCCGATGTCTGCAAACTGGGGGACCAAGGCCATAGGAAGAAGAAGCGCAAAGAGCCACATAAAGTAATGGTTCAAGCTGGCGAATTGCCGCGGGTACGGAAAGTTCTTGATGCGCTCACTTTTGCCCTGAAGCGAAAAAAATTCTTGGATGATGCTTTCGAGCTGGAGGAAAGAAAACTCCCACAGAACGCCTCGACGCCGCAGGGCATTGAGGTGACGGGACTGAAGATAGAGCACTGCGGTCTGCTTGTTGTCCTTGTCCAGCACGTAAGCGAGTTCGTCCGGGGGCAGGTACGGCTTGAGGTCCGTCTCAACATCCGACTCTCGCTCAGGAGGGTGTAGATTCCACTCTCGGTTGGTCTTGAGATTCATCGAAGTTTCCCACGGCTTCAGAACGCGCATGGCATGGCGTAGGGCGGTCATCCACGCGATGTGCCGATAGATGAGCGTCTTGACCTCTTGTTGAACCTCGGTCTCGGTCATGGGGTCTTGGGCTTGTTCGTGGGAAAGCATGTCCTGCACAAAAACCCCGAATGTGCGCGAAGTATTGACAATCCCGCCCCAAATCTTGCGTGCTTCCCAGATACGACCGTAGGCCGAGTTGTTCTGAAAACCGATGACAAACGCAACCGCCGTACCGATCAACGCAATCGGTGCCCATGGTACGGTCAACCAGCGTAAATCAAGAAATACGTAAGCGGCCACCCAGAACGCAGCGATGGTCGTAAACCGCACCGTTTCGAACCGTGTCCATCGCACCATATCCAGAGCACGGTAGGTCCTCTTTGTGTACATGCCGGCCCAACCTAATAGCTGGGGCGGCCGTGGAGTCAAGGGAAGCCTTGCGTGATGCTGAGGAGCTCCCGAACCCCTCACGACCCCGAACGCGTCCGGATCAATGCAGGGAGCTGTGGGATGAGTGGCCCCGGGAAGGGTCCTTGGTGAACCGTTTTTTGAAGAAAGATCCGAAAATTGGCACGCCGCGGGTGATGGAGGCCACGATTACAACAAGCACGGGCCCAGTCCAAACGCGAACAAGGAACGTCAACCCTCGTCCGACACGAAAGGCATCCTCGTAGAAAAAAAGCGTTACGCACGTCGCGGTCACGCAGGCAAAAACGGCCAGCGGCCAAAAAAGGACGGTGGTGCTGAAGTGGCCTCGCATGATACGCCCAGCATCGTGGCAGACCGTTCCCTTGTGGGCAAGCCTTCCTTGAATGGCTGCCCCCATAGGGCGCCCCCATTCAGGCTCCCAAGGCCTCGGGGGAACGCGGTGACTAGGGTGCTTCTTGACGCAAAGATTCGACTTCCGCTGCTTTGGCGTCGGCGTCCGAGACTTCGCCTTTGAGGTAGAGAACGATTCGATCCACTGAGAATCCTTTGGAGCGACCGGCAAGCTCGAAGGTGTGGGTGCCGGCGCTGAAGACATATTCGGCCCGAACATGGTCGAAATCGGCGTGATCGAACTTTTGGGCCCAGCCCCACGCATCTGTTCGCCCACCATACAGTTTGATGAACTTGCTCCGTGCGTCCGATTGACCGGATGCGCGCACAAAGGCGTCGTTCCCGTAGTCGCTTCGTCCCGTTCCGCTGTCGTTTTTAGCTGCTCTCAGGAGCAGTCGGTAGACCCCGGGGGTTTTAATGATGAACGTGTACGTGATGATTCCGTTCGGTTGGCTCCCGGCGCCGGCCGGTCTGTTGCCCAACATTTTGTAGTAGCCTTTCCCCGAAAAGTTGGTGATCTCGGTTTCGAGGGCCCAGTCCCCCTGAGGAGGCATCGATTCGGTTTCCATGACGAGCAACCCATTTTCTTCCAAGAAGATCAAAGGCGCCGTTGAAGATTCCTCGTCTTCTTGGTCCGACTGGTCTTCTTGGTCCGACTGGTCTTCTTGGTCCGATTGGTCTTTTTGGTCTGTTTCTTCTGCGTCGACTTCGCTTTCCTGGCCTTGGTCCTTTGCGCCGTCAGGGAGAGGGGAGCCCTCGGTGGCGTCTTGATTCTCTGCGTCGACGGGTGGCAGCTCGTTTTCTGATGAGGTGCCGGCCTGTGGGTTGCTTGAGAAGTCTATAAAGGGGCGCGTGGTCGCAGCTTCGCGAGAGGCGTTGTCTGGCGCTTGCCCGCACGCAGACCCGGCGACAAGGACTAATAAGACGGCCCATGAGCGTTTTTTGTCGAGCATGGGCGGGTACAAAGCATGATTCGGGCCAAGTCAGGAGGCGGGCGAACTTCGGCCGTTTTGGGGGGCCCTCCCCCGTTTTCGTCTAGGAACTGGGGGAGATTGTCACCCCCGGCGAGGCTGAAAGGACCGCACCGCGTTCAGGCTTGCCTCGGGGGAGGATTGCCAAAAGACGACGTGTCTCCTATCGGAGACATCTATGCGGTATCTGGTGCTCGGTCGAACCGGTCTCCTGGGGCAAAGTTTTGAGCGTACGCTTCAGAGGCTTGGGCTCGAGCACTGTGCTTTGGCCCGGCCCGAGGTCGACATCACCCAAAAGGCAAGTCTCGCTCGCGCGATGGCCCCCAAGGTCGATGTTATCTTCAATTGCATCGCGTGGAGTCAAGTAGACGCGGCTGAAGAGAACGAGGCGGAGGCTATGCGGGTCAATGCCGAAGGTGTTTCGGCGCTGGCGGAACGGGCGGCCGAGATGGGTGCTTGTCTTGTGCACTACAGCACGGATCTCGTGTTCCCCGATGCCGGCGTACACCCTCATGCTGTGGACGCGGCTCGGGGCCCCTTGGGTGCCTATGGGCGGAGCAAAGCAGAGGGCGAACGTCGGTTGGAGCTGTCGGGTGCGGAATATCTGCTTATTCGAACGAGCTGGATTTACGCCCCCTGGGGTAAGAATTTCCTTTCTCGGTTGCCTCATCTGCTGCAATCAGGCGCTTCGCTTCGTGTCGACCACGAAGCCCGTGGCCGACCGACGAGCGCGCGTTATCTTGTGGCTCAGACCCTTCGCCTTCTGGATCGAAAGGCACGTGGGATCTACCACGTGACCGATGCTGGATCTTGCACGCGCTTTGAATTCGCCTGCGAAGTGGCGAAGCAGACGGGCTCCCGGGCCTCCATCGAGCCGGTTCGGAGCCACGCGCTTCCGGGCCCGGCTCCGCGGCCGGCGCACAATCTTCTCGACATCAAAAAAACCGAAGCTGCATTGGGCCCTTCGATTCCATGGACCGAAAACCTGCGCGATCTCCTCGCGTAGCCTTTGGTTCTCCCGGAGCTCACCCGCGTCTTTCCCGAACCGGTTTGCCTGGTGTACGTGAGCGGAGCGAACGGCGGACCGGCCACTTCGGCCCGAGAGGCTTCTGAATTGACCAAAGTAGGCTTTTGGGTAGGCCCTCCATTGGGGCGTGGACAACATGACTTGTGTGGGCGCTTACCGACAATGGCGGATGTCCGCTTTTTCACGACCTGGTTGGAGGCGATATTTTCAGGGGAACTGTCGAGGAGTCCTTTTGGGATGGGCTCTACGGAGTAAGGGCGGGGAGTTGCCGATGACAACTTAGGTTGTCAAATGATGACCCCCTCTCTACCATCGAGTCATGCAACGTAGGTGCTTCTTCTACTCGGTGTGTGTTCATATTTGTCTTGTGATGGGGTGTGGCGCAACGTTGGTGGGCGAGGCGGATACCGAAAACGGTATTGCTGGGAGCGACGGTTCCACGGGCAAAACCGGAATCCATGGCTCCACGGAGGACAATGGCTCCTTGGGGGGACAGAACGCTGCCGGCGACAACGGGGCGACGGCCAATGGTGGTGCTATGGATGACCATGGCTCTACCGAAGGTGGTGAATCGATGGAGGATGGTGGGGCTGCGGGCGACAATGGGTCCAGCGGGGATACCGGTTCTACGAACGACAACGGGTCGGGCGAAGATGGTGGCTCTACCGGCGACAATGGGTCAAATACCGGTTCTACGGGCGACAGTGGGTCTACGACAAGCCATCAGCCCACGGGCGAGCTGGAGGTTCGGCCTCTGGTGCCAAAGATGCCCCCTACGGGTCAGGTTCCGGTGGCCCTTGCCATCGGAAACGGACGGATAGCGACAAGTTGTGACCGAGGACAGTCTTGGGCCGAGGATTGGATCATCGATGCCAACGCGTCGGACCATTCGGATTACGCTGCGGCCGCGGGAGGCGCATTCGGCGCCGGGGTTTTTGTGGTTGCCATGGGTTGGGGCGCGCCGGGGCGGGTATTGCGTTCAACCGATGGTCTCAATTGGGACGATCTGGACGAAGACCGGTTTCACCTCGCGGACGGAACCACAGGCCGTGCGAACAAGGGCATACCGGTTGTTTTTTATGATGGCTCACAATTTGTGATCATTTGGGACCGACGTGTTTTCTTTTCTCCCGATGGCATGGACTGGCACGACCAAGGGGTTCGGCTTGACCCTGAACTTTTCCATATTCGTCAGCATTCTTTCCAAAAGCACTTGGGTCGGTTCTTCATGCGGGGTGAAAACTCCGGCAAGGACACGCAATGGATGAGAAGAAGTTCCGACAGTGGCCTGAACTTCACGCCCGTCACCCCAGACGATGGCTTCGATCTGTCGTGCGGAGGACAAACGCTCTATGCGCACCTGGGTTTGATCACCAATGGCGGTGAGCGCTACTGCTTGTCGTTGGACGGAGGCCTCAGCTGGAGCGCTCACCGAAGCGCAGAGTCTTTTGCCACCATTGTTCCTACTTCTGAAGGATTTCTTGCTTTCGCCAAGTGGCGACGACAGGTCTTTTACAGCTCCGACGCTGTTGAGTGGGAAAGTCAAGACCTTTCAGCCGAGTTTCGTTTCTCCGCAGGCGGCTATTCACCTCACGGCTACTACATCGTCGCCAGCAAGCGAGGCCCGGAGTTTTATCGCAGCGATGACGGCAAACAGTGGGTGGCCTTGCCGAACGACAATTCGAGCGGCGTGAGCGACATTCGTCATGTTGTGTTCGGTCATGCATCCTCCTCTGCCCGATGTCCCGCTCCATAGGGTCCCCTCAGTCCATTTGACGGCCATTGAGGAGGTTCCTCCGGGAGCCCCCGCGGGGGGTGGACCAAACATCGCAGCGGTCTCTGGCAAGGCCTAGGGTGGTATGCTAGAGAACACCTGCATGCCAGAACTTAGAGTCTTTACGGTTGAGCACACAGACGAAGGCTCTGAGCTTGGCCGAACCGAGCCGGTGCGACTCCATTTTTCGAGAGTCCCATCCCAGGGTGAATACGTGACACTGCAGTCAAAGGATGCGGCGATTTATTGTGTATTTTGCGTGATTCACCACCCCAAAGAAAGCGTCGAAGAGGTCGACGCCGACGTCTGGGCCGTCAAAACCAAAAAAAAGGAAGTCGTTCGACGCTTCCATGCGGTGTCCAAAGAAGTGAGTTGAGGGCCAGACGTTTCCCCTCCTTTTGGTGAAGGAAGGGCAGAAAGACGACCGCAGATGTTCGCCCGGGGCCCACTCTATTTTTCGGTCTACGCCATCGCAGCGGCATTCTCGACGTACTTCAGCATGTACGCATTTCGGAAGCCCTTTGCTGCCGGAGAGTTTCCCGGGGAGCTCGTGTGGCCCTGGGTTGGTGTCGTTTCCTACAAGAGCGTCCTCATTATAAGCCAAGTTCTGGGTTACTGCGCCTCAAAGTTCATCGGCATTCGGGTGGTGAGTGAAGCGGGCCAGAAGGTTCGTGCGTGGATGATCGTGAAGTGCATTGGGGTCGCCTGGGGGGCCCTTTTTCTTTTTGCGGTGGTACCTTCTCCGTGGAATGCATTGTGTTTGTTTCTCAACGGACTGCCCTTGGGTCTCGTCTGGGGCCTGGTTTTTAGCTTCCTGGAAGGCCGCCAGCTGTCTGAAGTCTTGGGCGCGGGCCTGAGCGCGAGTTACATTGTGGCCAGCGGGGTGGTCAAAGCGCTCGGGCGGGCGCTTATCCAAGCTGGTGTTCCCGAAGAATGGATGCCATTTGTCACCGGGCTTGTTTTTGTCCTGCCTCTTGGCGTTTCTGTGAGACTTCTTTCCCAGTTACCCCCGCCTACATTGGAGGACGAACGGTCTCGCACGCGTCGAGCTCCGATGGACTCGTCGGCGCGTTGGGCTTTTGTCGCGCAATATCTTCCCGGTATTCTGGCCTTGACCATGCTCTACGTCGTTTTGACGGCTTATCGGGATTTTCGGGACAACTTTGCGGTGGAAATATGGGGAGCCCTCGGTTTTCGGGGGGCACCCGAGGTTCTTGCCATCGCTGAGCTTCCCATTGCTTTTTTGGTGCTGGTGTCCCTCGCCCTCCTGTTCTTGATCCGCGACAATCGCACCGCGCTTTTTTCGGTCCATGTCTTGATGGCGTCGGGGACGACGCTCATCGGCCTTTGCACGTGGGGATACGTGGCGAAGCTGGTCGGTCCCGCCTTTTGGATGATCGGTGTCGGACTGGGGCTCTACCTCGCCTACGTTCCCTATGGCTGCATGCTATTTGACCGGCTACTCGCAGTCACGGGAACGGTCGGCACTGCTGGGTTTTTGATCTATGTGACCGACGCTTTTGGCTATTTGGGGAGCGTAGTTCTGCTCTTCTACAAGGACCTCTTTACGCCTCAGTTGTCCTGGATCATGTTCTTTGTGCACTTGAGTATATGGACGTCAGCTATCGGAAGCGTTGGTTTCGCGTTGTCTTGGCTCTACTTTCGGTCTCGTTCCGCAGGAAGTGATTCAAAAGCGAAAGATGTGCTCTAGCCCGGTCGATTGATTCCGGAGCTCACCGGCATGGATCTGAATCCGTTTGCGTGGACTCGAGGCCCATCTTATGGGATTTGGTGCGCGTCTATCATTTGCTGAAGGGCGTTCTGGGTTGCGGCGGCTTCGTCTGCGCCCTCGGCCTCGACGAGTGCCTTGTTTCCCGCGAAGAGCTGAGCCACATACCCTCCGCCGGTTTGTTCTGTTTTGCGCCGGAGCGGCGAATCATATTCTTTTAGGACCCAATGTCCCACCCGCTGGGCGTGCTCGGAACGCGGGCTTTCGGTGATACTGGTGTGGAGCTTGAACTCGATGACGGGGCCGACCAGCGTGCGGACTAAAGACATGCCGCCTTCAACGTACATCAGGCCGATGAGCGCACGAAAGGTGAACTGAAGCCCGGAAGCGTAGTCCCTTTCAGGGCTCGCGGTACTGAGCACTTCATGAAGGCCGAGCTGCCACGCATAATAAGCGAGTCCGGTCTTCGCGTATGCCTTGCGTTTTTTCCGTTCTTGGTCGCTCTTGTTCGGGTACTGAGCTGCGGTTCGCTCGGTCACCAGGAGGCTAAAGACCCGCTCGCCGAGCAAGCTCAGCCGGCCACTTTGAAGCGGGTATGTATGACTCCGGGTGACGTAGACCAATCGGCTGGGGGCAGTCATGACGATCGGGAGTTTTTGTAACAGTTGGCGTTCTTTGCTGTCGAGGTCGATGTTTGCCGGTGGTTCCAGCTGGGTTAAAAGGGGGGCCGGCTTCGGAAGTTGTGCTTCTCGCTCCGTTCGGATTTTGGCCAAACGGTCATTTTTTTGGAAAATGTCTTCGAGCGCCAGCGCTTCCGAGCGTTGTCCTTCGGTTTCGGTGATGGTGACATCGCCAATCCAAACCGTCGTGGTTTGGGTGCCATCCTTCTCGAGGATAGTATCGTACCGCAACGCGCCATCCAGTCCGAGGGCTGTGGGGGCGTGTTCTGACAAGAGTGCCCACTGTTTTACCGGTGGCATGGACTGTTTAGGTGGGGAAAGCGGCGGAATTATCAAGGGGCGAATGGTCTTCACCTCGCCTTCCTCGTGGTAGTACATCGATGCCGTGAGGGCAGCGAAAGTTCGGGCAAGGGTGGCGTCATCGTTCCGCAAGCTCTGCTTGCTTTTGGGTAGCCTCAGCCAATCTTGGAGGTCCATTCCCCTTGCCGCCATGGCCAGTTGGGGCTCTGAGATTCTTTGGCTCGCGAACCCTGACACCTTGGTGACATCCTCATCGGGAAACCGTTCCATGGCATCTTCGGTGGAAAGGAGCTTAAGGACTGGGTCTCCCACAAAACCGAGCAGCCCGAACTTCGAGAGCTGTAAGAAAAATGGATGGGTCGTCGCGTGATCGATGATACGGGTCTTAGGAAAGTCGTAGCCAATCGCGTCGCTCAGTTCCTCCAGCGGGCGCATCGCCCCCCCCTCATGTGCCGGGAGTTTTCGCGAAAACACCGAAGGGGTCTCGAACTTGGAAGACGCCGGCAGGGCGCGGGAATCGGATGGAGTCTTGGGCTTACGAATCCAGCGCGTTTCATGCTGTAGGTCTTGCCCGGGCACTTCGTTTCGCAAGACCGCGTCCGAAAGAGCTTCGTATTCTGAGTCAGTAGGGGTTGCTCCTTCGCCGTAGCCGAGTACGCTACGCCCGGAGCGGATCTCGGTGTAGTACTGATCTTCACGAATTTGTTCGGTCAGATAGGTGGGTTCGTGGCCGAATACCTCCATGCTGAAGAGGGCCAGCCGCAGGTGTAGGGGTGAGGAAGGAGCTGCGATCTGGGGTGGAGCCTGTTTATAGTCGAGCATCGGTTCGACAACGCCGTTCACGCCATCAAGACCAGAGACCAAAAATACCAGTCCCAAGAAAACACGGAGCGAATGTCGAAGTGCTTCGCCATACCGTTTGGTGTACGGTGCGGATGAAGCAACGACTTTTCCGAGGCCGATTCGAAAGGCCCATGCGGCGTATTGTGTTTCCTGAGCCTCGACATGTTGGGATGGAAACGGGAAACGGTCGATGCCGTTGTTTCGGCCCACCAGCGAGAGCACGGCTCGCCCAAGGAGGTTGAGTCGACCGTGTTCATTCGGATGAACATCGGGCCGGAACAGATACGCAAAAAGCGAAGCGTCAGGAATCAAGGAAGCGAAAGACTGTGCGAACGCTTGTTCATCCGGACTCAAGGTGACGCGGGTCGAAGGAAACTGCTGTTTGAGTGGTGTGTTCTTGGACGGTTCGCCATATGTGGGGAGGACCCTTTTTAGAAGGGTGTCGTGGCTCACGAAGGCGTCGGCAAGCGCAGACTTTTGGGCGGCCTCGGTGGTGGGCGCGGTGGCCTTGCCGATCACTTCGTCGCCAACGACCACCCGAGAGGTGATCCGCCCGTCGGGTTCAAGCTCGTTTTCCTGACGAACCTTGGTGTCTTCGCCGTAGGTCTCTTCGGCCCAGAGTCTGAGGGTGCGCCACGGGTTGTTTGGGCTTGGAAGTTCGAGTGGCGTGTTCAAGAGCGGAGCGATGTGCTTGTGTACGGGCTCAAGCTTGTGTTGATCGCGAAACATCCCGCCGACAAGGCCCTCGACGCTGTCTGCCGTGGCCTTCTGTGTGCTGTCGCGCCAGTTATTGGACTCGGCCCAAGGTGAGAGGTTGAGGGCAAGGTGGAGCTTTAGTTTTCGGCCGAGGCGATCGAGTGAAGCATTGGTGACGGCGTCGCTGGTGAGATCCAAGAGGTGTTTGGGGTTCGTTTCCGGGTATCGTTCCATCATCTCTTGCAAGGCAGCGACTTGAAAGACTGCGTCACCAAGATACTCCATGTTGTTAAACCCAGTGGCCTCGGGGGTCAACGCAAGCTCGAGAACGTCGGCGTTGATGAACCTGTACCCCAGTAGGTCTTCGAGCGCGGCCTTGCGACCAGGGGCCACGCCCGTCGTTCGCAAAAACCCAGCCGTCATGGATACCTGGTCTTTTTGGACCGAATTCAAGACGAACCCGTGGTCTGTAAACTCTTGGCCCACCAGAGAGTTGGCTACGGCGTTGTACTTGGCTGTGGTGTGGTGGCTCAAGGGCGAGCCCGGCGTGTGCTTGAGCTTGCGTGATTCCTCACTGATCGCTTGTGACAGCGATTTGAGTTCTGGGTCACCTTCTAGCCAGTCGGCCACGCCGGCGACCACTTTTTTTCCCACCCGAGCCTCCTGCTTCAAGATCTGCTCGAGGAGCGTATGGAGTACTCTTTTTCGGCGGCTGCGGATGCTGGGCGGCTCTTCAGCACCCTCCTCGGAACCCTTGTAGTCCATATTCTGGAAGTAAAAGTGAAGGGTGCCGCTTTCGTCGACCCAGGCTCTTCCCAGCTCGCGCCCCCGGGTATGGTTCCACACGATGACGTCTGCAAAACCGCTCTTGCGTGGAATCGGTGGTGTAAACAGTTCGAAGGAAAGCGTAGTGGTTATGGGGCCGCAGCAGTCCAAGCTGTCCCCCCAACGCGGAATGGGGTCCGACAGTGCGGTCCCAGTGTAGGCGATGGTGGTGGCGAGGGCTTGGTCCACCTCATTTAGGGTTTGGGCGTCGTATACGTCGGACGTGAAGTCTTGATTGGCGACGGGTTTGACCGGCCCTTCGCGGTCGATCGGGGCCCAGGACGCGACATTTTCCCATTCGATGCCGTCGGCGACGAGGATGTGGGCACCTTTTTCGAACGTTCTGTTCGTATTGTCTTTGTTCGCCCACGAAGAGAGGTCGATGGCCCTTTCTGGAGGGACTACCGCCGTGTAGAGCCATGCGTGCTTGTCGACCCATTTGAGGCTGGTTTGGATCTCATGGGGCGAGGTCGTTGCTTTCACAAAGGAAGTCTCGGTCCAAAGGTCGTTGGCAACCTGCTCAACGTTGTAGTTATGCTTTTTTCGGGGCCGAAGACCACCTTTCAATTGGCTGGGTGCACGGGTGCTGACGATCTGTACGACAATGGGCTGCGTGTTTAGGATGGCTCGTTGTTTCTCTACAAAACTGTCGTATGAGGTCTGATCTATTTGGCTTTCAATCTCGAGGAGGCCCGTTCGCAGGCGAAGGAGGGCGCGGCGCAGCCTTTCGTTCAAATCGGAAGATGCTGAGAGACCATCCAATTGCAGAATGTGGAAGTGTTTTCGGTGGAGGGTGGTGTTAATCACCTCGAGGAGAAAGTTGAGGCGTTCGGTCTCGGGTAGATCCTTGAGGGCGCCGTCGAACGGAAGACGAACTTCTCCGAATTCTTCTTTAGATCCGGCCTCTATTTTGACGCGAACCGTACGCGCGTAGGTTCGAAGCTCCTCAATATGCGTCGAAGTAGGGTTCTTTTGGGCGAAATTGTGAGCTGCGGTACGGAGGCCGTCTCGAACGAAGGACTGCGTGAAGCGGCTTTCGGGCGAGTCTGTGAGACGGAGGTGGACCGATCGGGGTGTGCTTCCTTTCGGAGTGAAGGAAACTTGAGCGCCGCCTTCTTGATAGGGGCGGACTTCGTGGGCCTGTGGGTAGCCGAGGAGGGCAGCGATTTCACCCATTTCTGTTTGTTCTGCGGAGGCGGAAAGCGACTTCCCTTGCGCTCGGTTGGTGCGAAAGGCAGCTAAGGATTTAGAGGAGCCGTTCCATTGGTCTATCAGCCCTTGAATGGGCCACCCCCGTTCTTGAGCCCGCTTCTGGGCGTGTTTGTGCATGGCTACAACCGCAGTCCGGACGAATGCAAAGCTTTGCTGTTCGGCGATACCGTCATGGAGGTCGAGCTCCAAAAAGCCATTTGCGCCCAGGCTCATACTTCCGACGTACGAACCTTTGTAGAAGGCCGATTGGTGTGTTTCCGTGCCGACGACGGTGAGCGCTTTCAGATCGGCGTCTTTGAGAATGGGGGAAGGAGGCGAAAATGGGCCCTTGGGAACATAGTGCTCGTTTACGAAGTATTCTCCCTTGGTTTCTTTGCCGGTTTTGGGGTCCCGAACGTATTCCTGGGCGCCGATGATTTCTTCAGGATCGATGGGTCCCAAGAAGACAATTTCCCCGTGCTCCCCAAATTTGGAAATCGCGTCGACATTGTAGGCACGGCCGTTGTTCTCGATGTAATAGATAAAAGTTCGTGTTGCTTTGAAGGGGCCACCACGAAAGAGGTGTGCGGTCGCGAGCGCATTGGTTACCGAGGTTCCTGGGCTGGCGGTGCCGTCGGTGTCGCGGCTGGGCCCGAGACCGGTGACAAAAGCGCCATCTTGCCCGGTGGGTTGCTTTTCGTCTCCCCTGAGGACCACCGTCGGCGTAGCAAGGCGGGCCCGGTTGGTTTCCGCTATGGTAAAAGGCGTGTCAGGATAAGCTTGATTGAGCGTGAGGGCTTGTTTTGCGAGTTCAAGATCGGTCAGGGGCCGAGCGTCGATCAGTGTTTTTGCCTCTATGCCGTCGGGGGTCCGAATCTTCTTACGATAACCTCGACTGGTCTTCCCGGTGCCCGCAATGGGGGTGCCGCCTGGACCAACCTGGTAGGCACTGAACACGTTGTCCGACAGAATCTCATAGGTGGCGAGCAGGCGGTTTTGGTGGGCAGAGGAGACTTCAATGCCCAGTGCCTGAAGGGTGCTCGGGACGTCGACGGTGGCTTCGGGTGGTCGAAGGGTATAAACCCAGGCTCGACCGTTGCCCTGTCGAAGGGCCTCCGCCAGTTCGGGCATGGTTCCGCTTTCAAGGCTGGGGTCTTTGGTGAGAGTGATAAAACTTCCAGGTTCAACGAAGAGATGTCGAAGAAGATTGTCGTGTGTTCCTTCGGGTTCAATGCCCACGAAAATCTCCTTGGGTGGTTTGCTGCTCACATAGTAAGCGAGTTCTCCTGCTCCCCGGACCCCTGCAACGTATGCTTCGAACGGGAGACCGAAATAGGCGAAGGCTCCGGTGCCTTCAGCCGGGGTAAACGTTTTGCCAACCGGGGGCGCAGCCTCTTTTTCAGAAAATCCGTTGGCCCCAACGTATTTGATCTCGGAGTCTTCGCCGGTGATCTTGCTTCGGATGGCCGCGCGAACCGCGTCGAAACTGGGGCGGCCCGGGGTCTGAAGGATACCGTCGAGCAGCCACGCACCGACTTCGCGGAGGTACGCGTTTTGGTGCTCTTCTGACAGGTCGGTGGTCTCGACGTGGGTCTCAAACCACCGGCTCCAAGAACCCGGTTGCCGATGAACGAGAGCGGGCCCGTTTTCGGGGCTGTCGAGGTGGAGGACAATGCCTCGGGGTGCGGCGCCGGACCATAGATCGCCACTCACTTTGCGATAGATTTCGACCCCGGAACCGACCTTTTTTAAGATGATGTGCTGGGGGGTCTTACTCTCAAGCAGCGCACTGAACCCCTGCACCGCTTGTTGGCGAAGCTCAGGCCCCAGGACCAAATCAAGACCCTCCATGACGCTCAAAGCGAAAGCGTCGTTCCATTCGGACGGGCGTTCGATGATGGTCTGGAGCGGCCAGTCGTACAAGGCTTTTCCGGTTTCGGGGGGAAACGTGTTCTCAAAACCGATGAACTCGAAGTCGGTGGGGACCGTGAATTCTACGTGCTCCTCGACCAGGACCACGTTGTGGTCCTCCTCAAGAAAGACTTGGTCGACGAGGGCATCGATTTCGTCCTCGTTCATGGCGGTCACGATCGAGCTCATCGCGGCGATGTGGGAAATTTCGAGAAGGGCGATTTTGAAGGCCTCCTTGGCACCCACTTGCTTCACGGTTTCGAGCGCCAGGCTGAGGTGCGCGACCGCCTCTGGGTGAGGCCCAAAGACGGAGGCGGTCAACGGTCGCGGGAGGCTTGTTTCGCGTGCGGCCAGGTCGGTGGCGGGCCCCTCGAGCGCATCATAGGTATCGAGGTACCAAATGGCTGCGGTGCTGGATGCCAGACGGGTCGACAGATCTTGAATGCGCTGACTGGAGTACATCAGGCCGTGGTCGCGCACAAAAGATTGCACACCAGACCACAGGGCCCTAGCGTGTTCTTCGAGGGTCTGACTGTTTTCAGGATGGGCTTCGTGAAAACGATGGAGTCCAAGAATAAGCCCGGTGGTGGCTTCGAGGTGATAGGACACCTCCTGTTGGGTGCTGGGATTGATGTACGCATCTTGGAAGCTGTTGGGGAAGTAGTGGGCTCCGTAGTAACATTGGTTTTTGGATCCGAAGGGCATGTGGTCTGCAAACTTGTCGACGGCATAGTTGAGGCAAGTGAAGAGCTGTTCAACCCGCTCGGGCGGGAGATCGGTGTAGTCGACGGAAAGCGCAAGCCAGCTGCAGTTGTCGATGGCCACCTCCGGATTGACCAAAAAACGTCCGTCTTGGCCGAAGGTTCCGCCGGTGATGACCCGCCCTGTCATGGCGATGGTTTTGGCCTCGGTGCGGCAAGCGTTGGGGGCCTTGCGCTCGGTATGATCTTTCTTTTCAGGCGGTTCATCCCACAGAAGCTCAAAAATGCCTCTTTGGACGCCATCTCGCCACCTTTGGAGGCCTGCGCGGCGGGTCTGTTGCGCATTGTCTGAAGCTTCGGGCCAGAGCTTATCGATGTGTCTCAGGCTATGGTTGAGGACGCTCAAGACATCGAGATTGTGTTCGGTCACAACGTTTTCGGCCCGAGTTCTCTTTTGAAGGACCGCAAACTCGCTCGCGGTAAGCTCGAATCGCGTGGTATTGCCCAGTTCTCCCGCGCGGCGTGTTCTTCGGATGCTCGGCGGGTTTGATTCCGCGAAATGGTCGTACCCGATGGCGTCGAGTACGTCGTAGTAGAACCAGCCTTCATCGGGATCTTGGGTCAGACCTAATGCAGATGGTTGGTGGGCGTATTTGAGGCCCTGGGTGGTCCAGCCAGCAGTCATGAGATAAGCGCATGTCTCGGTCGCACAGATTTCGCCTGCGCTTTTTCGCACCCGATCCTTCAGGCCGACGGACACCCGGTGATCCCGCAGGCCCTCAAGCGCGCCGCGGTAGCAGGTCCGAAGATGCTCCTTGTCGGATTCATCGAGGTCTTGGAACGCGCTCGAAACCAAGAAAGTGCCCAACCCATGAACGGCCCAGGCGCTGGCGCCGGTTACCAAGCGAGCATCTTTCCAGGTATCGTCTTGGGAATTTCGCGAAAAGTGCCAGCCAAGGATCTTGTCGCCGGCCCACACCGCGTTCTTGCGGTCGCACAACCGTCGGGCCAGCCCCGCGGCCTCAAGGTGTTCGTGTTGCCGCACGGCGCGCGTCAGGGCGATACCTTGGGTGTACACCCAGGCGCGCTCGAAGCCTGCCAGCACGGCGGCGTCGAGGTCGTCCCCCTCGAGGCTGCCTGGCGTGGTGGCCGAAGGCGGTTCCTTCGACCCGAACCACCTCGGTGGATTGGCTGAGGCCGGGGTGTATTCGGTCTGTACCCACTGAGTACGGTCTTGGTCGAGGGGCTTGAGCAGTGCTTTTCGGAGAGCTTGCGCCTTTTCGAAGTTGCTTTGAGCAAGGCCTTGCACGAGACGCACTTTGGGCACAAACACCGCGAGATCGCTTCCATCAACACGTGGAGGGTCCAAGATCCATTCGACCGGTACCGAGGCCAGGGCGACGCCTTCCACGAGATCGAAGCGCAGGGGATGAGGTGTCGCTGCTTCGTCGGCCGCCGGTGTGCGGTTTGGCTCGGCCGCCGTCTCGATGGGGAGAGACCGCGCCGATCCCGTGGGTGTATCGCCTGCCATCGGGGCGGTCGGGGAGGAATCCGTTCTACCGATGGGCTTGACCGTCATGTGGTATTGGTTTTCCGCACGGATTTCGACTTGAACGCTCGTGCCCGCCGTTAAGGTCGTGGAGGGGGGGGTGACCGACAGCCCGCGGACCTCGGTGGACGATGAAGCACGGGTGAGCATAATGCGATCGCGTCCGTGAACGGTTTCCTCGACCCACGCGGCCAAGATCAAGTCTTGATGGGTGGCCAAGGAGGGCAAGCCCAAAAAGATATCCGCATGTTCGCCGTAACCGGAATAGTGAAGCGGTTTAGCCGGGTGTGTTTCTGCGTGGTTAAGCGCTTCCGTGTTGTAGTGCACCAGATCCGTTGAGCGGGAGACGCGCACGGTGCCCACGCTACCCGTCTCAGGATGGCTTGCACGCACGGGCGTGTAGTGGAGGATCACGATTTCTTCGGTGCCATCCGGTTTTTGGGCGACGCCCACCACGGGGCGATGGCCGTGGCTAAGGGGTACAGGGTTCGATGACCACGTCTGACCGCCGTCGTCTGAGTATTGCAGTATGATGGGGTTGCCCGCCGGTCGGTTTGGATCCATGGACGCGCCTTTTTCGTATACGGCGATCATGCGTCCCGACGGTGTGGTTGTGAGTGTGGGGTAGGATACCTTGTCGGTGATCTCAGGTCCGAACGCATCGTCGACTACCGATATGCGCCACCCGGGTTCAGTCGTGTCTTGCCAGCCTTCGGACAGATGGGCGCCCTCATGCTCGGTCAGCGCGCGCTGGGCAATGTGTATGCGATCTTCGTGGTGCCAGGTGCCTTGGTAACGATATTGGTACCGGATGCCGAGGTCGTTGTAGAGCGCGTCGTCACCCGGTTCGTAGGCGGTCTTCCAGGTTTTTCGCCAGCCGACCACGTGTTTGGTCGGCCTCAGTCCGAAGACCACTTCACTGCTGTAGATGGGGGTTTCGTACATGCGGTCCCAGAGGGGGTTGGGTACGGGAGAATCATCCCAGAGTTTGGTTCGGCGGGCGACGATACTTACGGTCTTGCTGTTGATGTGTAAAGAGGGCGTGTACACAAAGGCATCTTGCCGTCCTTGGATGTGAGGGCCGGTCGAGTCGAGTTCTTCTGCGAGGTAGACATCGTCGCACCAGCAATCGCCGCACGGACACTCGCCGTTCACCTTTGCGTATTGAACCTGGGTCTTGATCCACTCGGCTTTCACACTTTGCTTGTGGGCGTCGAAGACGCTTATGGGCTGCCCGTTTTGGTCGGTCTCTAGAACGAGGTCTTTCATGTAATAGACCTTGTTGGCTTCGCTCCACACCATGTGATGGTGGCCATGTCGGTCGTACGCCATGCTGAGCTCACGTTTGTAGGCTGGTCCGTCACGCACCACGGGGTCGTTCTCGATGCAGAAGCTGAGACCGGTGCATTCTTGACTGCGTCGCATATGCACCATTCGACTGGAGGCCTTGCCCCGAGGGTCGGTTTGCCTTGATGATTCTACCCACGCCAGGTCAATGGTCGACCCATGGCCGGCGATCGCCAATTCTAAGATCTTGGTGTCGGCGCCGGTGGCTTCGATCACGATCGGCTCGGTGGGAAAGCTTTGGGGGTCGGGCGCCAAAAAGCGCTGGCTCCGGCGGTAGTGGATGCGATCGTTTTGCTGGTCTTCACCCTTCACGATGTACGCCAAATGGGTGATGGTCTGCCGCCCTTCTTGGGTCACGAGCAGTTTGGGTTGAAAGGCCGCGATCCTCGGAGGGCTGGCCGCGTGCGGTGGTTCAAAGGCTCCGGGTCGAAGGGGGGTGGCGGGCTGTCCCACAAAATGGGCGACCTTCGCCGAATCCGCTGACCAGGCCGTCTGCCCCGTTCCGTCTTGGATGAAGGCCCGAAGATGGTAGTGGTAGATGCGTTCGCGCTCAGGAACCTCATCTTGGGCCTCGGTCGCGGTGAGCTCGCCCTGTTGAAGGGCCCCATCCCGGTAGAGCGCGTAACGGATCTGGGTATCCGGTGGCATGGTCCCTCCGTCGCTCCACTCGGTAGGCTGGTCCCAGGACAAGAAAACTTTCCTCTGAGTATGGGTGATGATCAACTTTGAGGGGGCCGCTGGGGATGGGGAAACCTCAGGCTCTCTGCCTATCCGGACAAAATATGCATTCCCTCGTTCGAGTTCCTCTTTGGTGTTGATGGATCGATAGCGCTTCGCTTCGGGGTCCCAGCCCTGTACTTGCTGGTGGCGCAAATCGCTGCCACTTCGAATGGCGGCTTCGTGAGAAAGCTTCCAGCCAAGGGTATCACGGCCCGTTGACCCTGAAGTGGAGGTTGTTGCCGGCGTAGGGGGCGCATCAAAAACCTGCGAGCCACGCTCGGTTGCATAGAGCCAAGCGGCCGCATGCGGATGCTGATCTTCGTGAAAACGCTGTTGCCCACCCTTCAGCTGATGGTGCCAAGCACTCACGCTTTGTACTTTTTCGGGCGCACCTTCAGGCGGTAAGGAGCCGTATCCGGAATAACGCCAAATCTGAACGTCCTCCGGAAAAGCGGACGTGTGCGCGGGGTTCGGGAGGATGACCAAATTCCATCCTCTGCGCCACGAAATCACCGAGGCGCTTGGTTCGGCCCGGGTCTGGCGAGTGTCCATACGCGCATTCTGGACCGGTGTTTGTTGGGTTACGGGACTGGGCTGAGAATCTTCCGCCAGAGCGGGTGTTGCGAGGAGTACGCTGCTCCACACAACAAGCCAACGGAACTCAAGCGTTCTTGATCGGGATCGGTTCATTGCTTTTCCTTGGGATGCGTGTCGGGCGGGGGCCGGGGGAAGAAATTCGGCTGATACTTAGGCGCGCTTGCAATCCTCTGCGCTGGGGCAATCTGGTTAAGGGAAGAGTCTTTGACCAAGGCGTCCATCTCGGGTGACCGGTTTTGCCTTCTATCGCCTTGGCGGCAGTCGATCCACGGGAATCTTGGATGTTCCTGGATAAATCCACAAAGCAATACACCTTGACATTTTTGGATAGGCAGAAACAACATTCGGGGAACCCCGCTAGGTCGCACTTTGTTGGGCTGGCCGGCCGATATTGGGTATGACGGGTCATGTCCTCTCATTCCCCAAGGTTCGATGGTGATCGGTCTTCTGGGTACGGCCCTATGGGCCATCTTTATAGGCATGGCGACCGGCGTTCTTCCGGAGGAATGGTGGCCGGTTCGAATTGATGCCGGTGAGCTTTGGGGATGAAGCGTTTACTTGAGGATTTCTAATAAAGATGTGCGGCGGTCACCAAAGGCGTATTCCTCGTAGGCGGCTTTGTCGCCGAATCCTTTGGCGAAGGCACCGGGTGAGCCATAGTTGCCAATGCCTTTTTGCTCCTGCTCGTATTGTTCCGGTGTCAAGCCGAACAGTTGGCACAGTGTGATCAGCAAATTGTTGTACGACCGCCCGATTCGTTCACTGGTGCCAAGGTGAGTGATTTTCTTGTCTGTGCGGTAGTCCACTAGGAGGCCTTGTTTAAGAAAATCTCTCCCGCCAAAAAGCACACACGGTACCCGGGAACCGTGGTGGTTCCATGTTGAGCCCATGTTGTTCAACCAAACCACGACCGAATTGTCCAAGTAGGTGTATCCGGTATCTTGGTCTTCAACCACATCTATGGACTTGATGAAGTCCGATACAAGCTTTGAGTGCAGCATCGAAATGTTGCGCATATCTGTGCGCGCAGACGCAACCCCGTCTTCAAACCACCGGTGGGCCATACCGTGGTGGTTCGAAGTGCCTACTTGGAGGTCTGGATACCGGTAGTGTACGGGCTCCATGTTAAACGTATAAACACGGGTGAGGTCGCATCGAATGGCGTGGGCCATGACGCTCAGATGATCGCGCGCTCGGTTTGAATCGAATCTGCTGACTTTGGTCTCGTATGGGTCGTCGGGGGCCTTGGGATGGGTACAGACCACCGATTCTTGCGCTCGGATAGCATTTTGGAAATCGTCCAGATGGGCCATATAGGCTTCAAACTTTCGCCGATCGGCTTGTCCGAGCCTCGGGTGGGCGAGTGCGCGTTTAAATTGTTCATGGATATGGTGTGCCTTGTTGAGCCGGTGCCTTTTTTTGGCTTCTTGGCGGTCGGCATCCCCCCCTGCTGCCACAACGCCCTCAAACAGCGTTCGAGCGCCGACAACGGGGTCATAGATTTCCGGGTTCAGTATGGTCTTGGAACCTTCGCGAATGAACGACATCGTCGACCCGTTAGAAGTGTGGGTTCCGGTGCCGTTCGAGAGGTTGATGGAACGTACGTTGGGGACTGTCGAGTAAATAGGGGACCTGCGGGCGATAAGCTGGTCGATGGACTCGACCACAACGTCTTCCATTCTGATGGTGGTGTATCCGGTGAGCGGGAACGCGGTTGAATGATTGGTTTTGGGGTTGGCGTCCAAACCATCCAAAATGAGCATCTTTTCTGAGATAGAATCGAAGTGGCTTTGCTTCAAGACCGAAGACATGTCCATCCCATGAAAGCTTGAAAGTTCTCCCACAGTGGCCTGTCCGGAACGAACTCCGTTTTTCATTCGAGGAAACCAATCGTGGCCGACGACCCCAAAGGGGGTACAAATGGCGATAAACCTCTTAGGGATTTTGGGCTTGGTTTCCTGAACGGCCAAGGCGCTTCGACCGAGAAGGTGCTCGAGGGTGGGTGCTGCCAGTACGAGTCCGCCCAAGTTGCGTACAAAAGATCGTCTGTCCATGGTCACTCCCCTCGCTCGAGGCTTCGAAATTCTGGCAGCAGCGTGTAGCGTTTCATGGTTTCCAGGATGCTGCCGTCTTTGGTAAGGAGGGTTTGGGTAAGCTCCTGGATGCCGCAGCTGTCGTCTTGAGCGGCCTTTCGAGCCATACTGAACTCATACAATCGGGTGCTGAAGCACCGGTTTGCGGCCTGTGAGTCGGCCAAGGCTCTGCTGTACTCGACGGCGCCCGCGATCGATGTTTCGCTCAGTTCGCCTTCGGTGTCGACTGTCGCGTTTATGGGAAGCTCATTGACCATTTGGTTTTTGGAATCAAAAATCGCCTCATGGGTGCGATAGCGTCCAACGGCGTCGAAGTTTTCGAAGGCAAACCCAGCACTGTTGATGAGTGAATGGCACCCTATGCATGCATCCCGGCTTGTTTGTTTGCTGACTCGATCGCGGGTCGTGTCGGTGGGGCGAAAGGGTGGGGGGGCAAACTCCTCGTCTGGTATGTTGTCGGGCAGTTTAAGGTTATTACAAAGAAAGTTGATACGAATGCCTGCCCCTCGATGAATCGGGAGGTTTGTTGCTTCAGCGTTGCCCAAGAATGCAAGGCGCGTCAGGATGCCGCTACGTTTGCTCTCATCGAGTAGAACGGGTGTGTCCGCACTGTTGGGGAATGGAACGTCATAGATTTCGGCCAAGCTGGGTGATGAGATGAACGACACGTTGGTGCGCATCAAATCCGCGAAAGAGCCGTTTTGTTCCCAGATGATGTAGTCCAGAAGGCGGTTCATTTCTTCTTCCATGGCGCTGTCCAGGCCGGCCGTCTGCTCTTTGGCAATGATGTGCTCGGGAACCCCTTCTATCCCGGAGAGGTGGTCCAAGCCGAGCCACTGTCGATAAAAATGCTTGAGGTGCGCCTTGGCATGCCGGTGAGCCAGCAGGCGGTTGACTTGTTTTTCCAGTCCTTGAGGGGTGCTGAGCTCACCGAGAGCAGCCGCGTTTCGGAGGTCTTCGTCAGGAGGACGTCCCCAGGCAAAATAGGATAGCCGGCTTGCCAACTCCCAATCGGTGAGGGACCCTGAGGGTTGAACATCGTCACCCACTTCAATCCGAAAGAGAAAATCGGGTGCCGAGAATGCTGTCGCCATAAGGTAGGACACACCGGTCGCATGGTCCGTTTCTCGTCCGAGGTCGTAGCTCTTCTTGAGCGTGTCTGAGTCGTCATGTTCGAGCGGTCTTCGATACACAAGCGGCACAAATGCGTTGATGAACTCTACAATGCAGGCGTCGCCTGGGTCATTGTTTCCTAGGCAAGGGAACAAGGCCGTCCGTGCGGCCCGGTTGTTTGCATAGTAGTCACCAATGGCCTCCGCCAGGTTGAAGTAGCTACGAACGTGGGTGGCCGTCACATCTTGCGACAGGCGGTCAAACTCCTTGCCGATCCGATCGCGAGGCAACTCCATAAGCCCACCCTCCAATTCACCCAAAACATTCGACCCGAGCAGGTCCGACAGCGTGTTGACGTACTCGTATCGCGTAAGGCGTTGCATATGGGTGGCGGCTGCTGGACGGTCAGCGGCGCAGAGCGCCTTGGGGCGATTGGTCTGGGAAGTGTTTAAATCGCCTGGCGTTGATTGTGGTTTCGGGTTCTGGGCCTCGCTATGGGAGCCGATTTCACTGGTGCAACCCGAAAAGACGAAGGTGAGAAGAATAGGGAGGTGCGTTCTCTCAAAAATGAATCGGCTACTTATCATCTGGAAGACTTCGCGAAACCGTTAGTGTAGCCGCATTGGTTGAAATCGTCTTCATATTCTTGCGAGTGTGAGGTGTGTGCTGTATCCCTCTGCTCGCCCACATCGCAAAAACCTGTTTTGGGACTACGCAGGTGGTCTCTGAGATGAAGTTTGATGTGGGCAACTATAGTTGCGTGTGGTCTGGGCGATTTCGGGGGGTGAGATTGATGCACTATGTGTTGCATGTGTGCTAGGCCTTTTTGCTGCTCCCTATGCGAGGGGACGGTGAGGGACTGTTTCCCCTTTTTCCTTGAGAGCGATCAGCAAAGTGGGACCTGTTTTTGACCGCATAGTTATAAAAAGCTATCCAGGTCCAGGTCGTCCAGGTCCAGGTTCGTCCGGGTTCAGTCAGTCCAGGTCCGAGCGGTTGAGCTACGCTCTAGTCCAGGTACTTGCCTGTTGAGAGCACGAGATTGACCTCCGCCAGAAACAATACGGCCTCGGCTTCTACTTTTCGTTTGGCGATCTTGGCTGTGTTGGCTTCGCGCAGATTGACGTCTAGAAGTGATGAGTCTCCTAGTTTCCATCGTTTGCGTTCTGCTTCTTCAACTTGAACCGTCAGTTTGAAGGCTGCTCGCAACTCCTTGACGATCTGCCGCGCGCCGATGACTGCTTGGTAGTCGGCTTCAATTGCTGTCTCCAGTTGGTCCTCGAACCAACGCAGATCGGCTTCGAGCGCGCGGATTTCTGCGCTTGTTTTTGCGTGTGCGCCTCTGGCCGTGCGCCTCTGGAGCGGCCACTCAAATTTCAAGCTCAATTTCGCCTGAAATTCGTTTTTGGTTTCGAATTCTGGCAACGGGCCATAAAGCGATGGGGTTCCGAAGTTCTGGTGCGCATCCAAAGATGCGTCGAGTTTGGGGCGTTGCTCCCACGAGTAGAAATTCAGTGCTGCTTTTTTGTTTTTGATTTTTTCTTTCAGCAGTTGAATCTCGGGGCGGCCCGAGCGCGCGAGCTGCACTGCGTTTTCAACCGAATGGGGGACTTCTATGTATTCGAAATGCAGACCGGTCGACTTATCTAAAAGATCCGCTCTTTTTCCCGATGGTTTTCGATAGTAGAGGGACAGTCGAATCGACGCTGCTTGAAAGTTAAGGTTGGATCGAGCAAGGTCGGCCCTTCTTTCGCGGATCATGCGCTCATTGTCGACGCCAACGATGCGTGCAACATCCCCGGATTCGATTTTAGACTGAATGTAAAGAGAGCGGGCCTCTGCCAGCGACAAGTTTCGCTTGTCAATGTTGCGTTTGAGGTAGGCCGAAACCCATTTGCCGTACGCCAAACTCGCTTTTGACAGAAGGCCGAGTAGTTTCTTCTTGCGCTTCTGTTCTGCGATTGCAATTCCCAGTTCGCCTTGTTTTAGCCGAAGGCGGTTCTTGTCCATCCCGCCACCGCGGAGCAGGGGAAGGGTCAAAGACAGTCGTCCGCGTCCGTATTCGCTGGTCACTTGACTGCCTTGATAGGTCGGAAAATCGTCGCCCCAATCGTATCCACCTTCGAGCCGGAGGCCGTGAAGAGGGGTTGCTTGCTGAAAGCCCAGCGTCCCCGAGCGCTTTTTCCATGCCCCCGTAGGTGCTTGCCCAAGTTGCGCTTGCAGTCGAAAATCGAATGCGCCATGGGCTTCAAGAAGCGCCCCTTGTGCCGCTTGACGTTGCAGGATCGCGGCTTCAAGGGCGGGCAGGTGGCGTTTTACGGAGGTGAGAAGAGCTTCGAGACCAAAGGGACGGGGCACGACTCGCTTTTCACTCACAGTCGGGCTCGCGACGGCACCCGTTGGCGCGAGTAAAACACACAACAAAATGGTTCTCAGTTTTCGCACTATTGTGGGGCCTTTCCTGCGTGCATGTCGTCGTCTCGATCAATTGAGACCGGAAACCCATTGAATTGTCGCCAAAGCTCGAAGCCCACAGATACTTCATCAAGCAACACCCAGCCTTTGGCCTTAACACCTTGGCGTAGGAGCCGCGATTCGGGCCAGGGCTTGTCCCCGGGATCTGGCACCAACACAACCCGAAATCGCCCATCTTTTCGTCCCATGGCGTCGACGAAGGCGACCTTGGCACCGAAAGTGCCCACCGCAGCCGATGGCCAGCCGACAAACTGCACGGCCGGCCAGCCTTCAAACTGGACTCGGGCGCGACGTTCACCCGAGATCAGGGGTGCATCATTGCCGTCCACCCACAATTCGATTGCTCGGGACTCCGTCAGCGGAACCAGCCGGGCCAGTGCTTCCCCTTCTTTGACCACTTCGCCGCCCTGATCTGCAAGAACCTTCAGAATGATGCCGTCGCGCGGTGCGACGACCTCCTGAGCCGCCTGTCTTGCGAGTTTGACTTCGAGTTCTGCAAGCGACTTCTTGATCTTTTCTGACTGGGCATTGGCTTTACGACGGTAGGCGTCGGCAGAAGCGATCTTGGCGTCGAATTCGGCGCCTTTTTGAATTTGCTCCGCGCCCAAAGCTGTTTTTTGCGCTCTTGCTTCGGACAGCCCAGCCTTTGCTTGATTAACAGCTGTTTCTGATTTGGCCTGAGCCAGAACCGCAAGCTCCAGGTCTCGTCGGGAACGAAGCCCCTCGTCGACCAGTTGTTTCATTCGAGACAGATTCAGGCGAGTCGTTTTGAGGTTGGCTTCGCTCGCTCTAAGCTTTTCTTGCGCGGCGGCGATCTTCTGCTCAGCCATTGTCACTTTGTGACCAGCGGCCCGGACCGCAAGTTTTTGCGCGCTCAGAAGCGCTTCTTCTTGGTTCTTGTAGGCGATGGCCTCGCGCTGGGCTGCATCGAGTTCGGCTGTGGTGGCGCGGAGCTTCTCCTTCAATCGTTCGACATACTTGGGGTCGACGTCGGCAAGCGTGACGAGTTTTTGTCCGGCTTTGACCTTGGAGCCCTCTACGACGTGCCAACGCGAGACGCGGCCGCCTATGGGCGCGTCAATGATTTGCTCACGTTCGTTCGGTTGAAATGCCGTCACTCGGCCTTGCCCAATTACGTTCTGCTGCCATGGCAAAAACATGAAGATGGGGACTACAACGAGCATAAACAAAGACAACAGACGCACAGGGACTCGGAGCCAGGGGGGGGTGACTGCGTGGGCAAGACTTCGGCTCATCGTGTGCCTCCAAGGGCGGCGGCAGGCATGACTTTGGCCTGCAGGCTGATTGGATCGTCGCCCGGAGGGGGCGTGGACGGCGCAGGGTCGTCTAGGGACGCATTGGTGACCTCCGAAATCTTGTCGACGGCTGCGACCAGGTCATAGAATTTGCCAAACATCTTGGCGAGCTTTCCGAGGGCCGAGGTGGTCATCGCCAAGACAATCTCGGCGGCCACCAATTGGCCCAGTGTGAGCTGTCCGCGAATGACGAGGGCTCCGCCCAGACCGAGAAGGGCTCCACCGGCGATGGCCTGTAAGCCGAACATGAAGACCAGTTGGCGAAGGTGAATACGATAGTGTGCTTTTCTTGCTCGCATCCAATTGTCGGCCATGTCTTCGACTCTTTCCCGAAAAGGCCCGTGGTCTACGCTAAGAGTCCCCTCGCTCAGGTCTTGGATCCATGCCATCAAGCGATGTTTCTCTTTCGATTCCTTGATGGCGGTCTTGTTTGCCCGTCGGCCCAAACCAAAGATGCACCCGGCAACGCCGCAAATGATCAGCAGGGCAAAAAGTAAGAGCAGTGGGTGATAGACGGCCAAGAGAAGGAGCCCCACGAGGATTTGAAGCAAGGAGGAAAGCCCCTCGTAAAGGAGCGCCGACGCGGTCTTTTCGAGGGTGACAACTTCCATGAAACGGTTGAATAATCTTGGCGCCAATTTTCGATTTTGGCTCTTGCCGCCCGACCACGCGGCCGCCCGCTCCGAAAAGTCGATCACGGTTTTTAAGAATAGACGTCGAGACAACGCCTCAACGATCAAATGCTCAAAGACTCTAAAAACTGCGGAAAGACTGAGACAAACAAGAAGACCAAAAACAAGCACAAAAAGAGGTTGCGCCATCATTCCGAACGCAACCGTGTTAAAGAGTGATTGCACCGCGATCGGCGTTGCCAACGACAACAGGCCAATGACACTAGCGTAGACCAACAGGTTAAAGAGATCCTCACGCTCGCTGCTCACGAGTCTAAAAACCCTTTGAACTGGCGTGAGGTCTGCCCCTGCCAGAACGTCCCACGGACGCAGCAGGGTCACCGTGTACACCGGAGTACTCTTGGTTAACCATTTCTGAATCCAACTGCGCGCGGCCTTGCGGTGCAGTCGAGCGTCGGGGCTTTCGTTTGTGTGAATGACCTTATAGTGTAGCGGTCCGCTTGGACACAGAAGGGATAAGCAGCGCGCGTCCTTGTCCCAGACCAGATAAAGCTGGTTGCTCGTCGCTAGACTCAATCCAAACTCAGGAACCCTGCGAATCCAGTAGCCATGTTTGATGGCCCACTCACCAAGCTTTGGTGGATGATGGTCTTTTCCATCGGCAGCCGTCTTTGGGGTGGGCAAACGAGCGGCTGAACCACCAAGGCTCGGAGCGTTCGCCAACGCAAATTGATCCTGGAGCACTCGCCCGAGGGTGTTCAGCGTGCCCTGAGGGATGCTCACGTTCGCATTCACTAGGCGCGCCCCTTTCGTTTCGAGCGGTTCCGTACAAGTGCGAGTACATCCCTTATGGTGCAACTCTCCTCCAGGGGATGGCGGAGATGTTTTTCTTCATGGATGGCGTAGTGATTCCTGCGCCCATCCTTTTCGATGGTGATGTAGTCGTTCGATTCAAGCTCCGCAATGATCCGATGAGCGGCGCGCTCCGTGATGCCGACTTGTTGCGCAATGTCTCGAAGCCGCATGTCTGGGTCCTCAGACAGGCAGTACAGAACGTGAAAATGGTTCGTCATAAAGGTCCAGGTGGCGTCACCCATATGTGGACTATATACATGAGATAGAAATCATGCAATAGAATACAGGAAAATAAAATATAGAGTAGGTTGACCGGTATTGGGGTAGTGGAATCTGCCAGGAATCACAGATGAGCCTTGAGCATGGTTTTCACTGACCACAATACCTACGGTTGACACAGCGCATGACCCACAATATGTGGATGTTGTGTGGGTGCTCCATGCGTTTTGCGCGTGGGGTTGAAAAGGGAACCCGGTGAGAATCCGGGGCTGCCCCGCAGCGGTGTACGAGAACGACATTCACCATACGCACTGGCCCATCGAGGGATGAAGGCTGGGAAGCGGTGAACAGTAGGAAGCCGGCTACGCCGGAAAGCTCGTGAGTCCGAAGACCTGCCTGCACCCGGTTCCGGGGAGAAATCCGAGGATCGGTTCGGCCTGGAGATCTCGAGGGGGACGGCCAGGTCCGATCGGACGCGGCACCTTGCGTCTCTTTCGGCCCGACCCCAACCCACGATGCTTTCCGTTTACCCGTGGGGGTAAAAGGTTGGTCCTGGGAGCGGTACCGCTTTGGATTTCTATCCATAGGTGCTCTGGGTTGGCTGACTTTCTTTCTCTACGGATTGTGAACTGGCGGGCGCGACCGTCCGCCACGACGTGGAGGAAGGTTCATGCTGAGCGAAACTGCGACCGGACAGAACGGCGCGTCCAAAAAAAAGATAGCCCGAATAGGGCCGCGTGGGCCGCTCTGGGCGCTTAGCGCGCCTACTCCTCATCCATCATCGGATGCGCCGCCTCAGACCTCGATGCGCATCACGAAGCGCAGCGGCGCCTCTGAACCCGTAGACGTGAACAAGATCGTCCGTGCGGTCAATCGATGCTGCTTTGGTCTCCCCGAGGTCGATTCACTTCGAGTTGCAACCAAAACGATCAGCGGGCTTTACGACGGCGCCTCCACGCAGGAACTGGATCAACTTTCCATGCAAACCGCAGCGTCTCTGATCGGTGAAGAACCCCAATATTCGAGGCTTGCGGCCCGCTTGCTCGCAACCTACATCCAAAAGGAGGTAGCCAACCAAGAGATCCACGCTTTCTCACAGTCGGTGGCTGCGGGTTTTCGGGCTGGTTTGGTCAACGAACGCATGCAGGACTTCGTGAAGGCTCACGCGAGAAAGCTCAACGATGCGGTTGTTCCCGAGCGCGACAGCGAATTTGAGTATTTTGGGCTACGAACCATCTATGACCGATATTTGCTGAAACACCCAACATCTCGTTTGGTGGTCGAGACGCCACAGCAGTTTTTCCTTCGAATCGCGTGCGCCCTTTCGGAGTCGGTTCAAGAAGCGCTGGAGCTTTACGAGCATTTCTCGACGTTGACGTATCTTCCGAGCTCACCGACGCTTTTTAATGCTGGAACCTGTCATGAGCAGCTCTCCAGCTGCTTCTTGCTCGATTCCCCGCGCGATGAGCTTGAGGACATCTACCAGCGTTACGCCGATGTGGCCATGCTTTCAAAGTTTTCGGGTGGCATTGGGCTTGCCTATCACCGCGTGCGATCCCGCGGATCCTTGATCAAGAGCACCAACGGTCACTCGAACGGCATTGTACCATGGCTCAAAACCCTTGATGCTTCCGTGGCCGCGGTGAACCAGGGCGGGAAACGAAAGGGTGCGTGTTCGGTGTACTTAGAGCCTTGGCACGCCGATATCGAGGAGTTCCTCGAGCTCCGAGACAATACCGGCGACGACGCCAGTCGAACCCACAATCTCAACCTTGCAAACTGGATCCCCGATCTGTTCATGAAACGCGTTGAGGCCGACGGGATGTGGGGGCTTTTTGATCCCAAGACGGTTCCCGACCTGCCCGATCTGTACGGAGACCAGTTTGAGCGCCGGTACGAGGAAGCCGAAAGGGCAGGGCTTGCGGTGAAGTCAGTTAAGGCCCGAGACCTGTACGGACGAATGATGCGAACCCTTGCTGAGACCGGGAATGGTTGGATGACTTTCAAAGACAAGTCCAATCGTGCCTGCAATCAAACCGCATTGCCGGGGCGCACGGTTCATCTTTCCAATCTCTGTACAGAAATTCTTGAGGTGACTTCGACGGGCGAAACGGCGGTGTGCAATCTCGGTTCGATCAATTTGGCAAGGCACATCACCCAGTCCGAGGATGGGACCGTTTCATTTGATTTTGACAGATTGGCGCGGACCGTTGCTGTAGCCGTACGCCAGCTCGATCGAGTCATCGACTTGAACTATTATCCGATCTTGACCGCCAGAGAATCCAACCAGCGATGGCGGCCTGTTGGTCTCGGCCTTATGGGGCTACAAGATGTGTTCTTTCAGATGCGTCTTCCCTTTGATTCACCGGCCGCTCGAGCTTTGTCACGACGCATCTCGGAAGAGATCTATTTTCACGCCCTCTCGGCCTCATGCCAACTGGCCCAAGCAAAGGGTCCCCACGACGCATTTGATGAGACGCGAGCCGCTCGCGGTGAGTTGCAGTTCGATTCTTGGGGCATCACACCCGAAAATCCAAAACGCTGGGCGGATCTACGTGGCGCCATTCAAGTGCATGGTCTGCGCAACTCTTTGCTTTGTGCCATCGCCCCCACGGCGACCATCGCTTCCATTGCGGGCTGCTACGAATGCATGGAGCCCCAGGTGTCGAATCTGTTCAAACGAGAAACGCTTTCTGGTGATTTTCTTCAGGTCAATCGTTATCTTGTTCGAGAACTGAAGGCGCTTGGCCTTTGGGGGGAGTCGATGCAATCGCGACTGAAGCGCGCTGAAGGTTCCGTCCAGAAAATCGAAGAACTGCCATCGGATCTAAGAGCCATTTATCGTACGGCTTGGGAGGTCCCGATGCGGGCCCTCATCGACTTGGCGGCCGACCGAGGCGCATTTATCGACCAAAGCCAGTCCCTCAACCTTTTTGTTCGGCGTCCGAACATGGGTACGCTCTCCTCGATGTACTTCTATGCCTGGAAAAAGGGCCTCAAGACCACCTACTATCTGAGGTCGCGGCCCGCGACTCGAATTGCAGCAGTGGATGCGACGCCAACCACCGCTTGTTCTTTGGAGAATCCAGAAAGTTGCGAGGCCTGCCAGTGAGCCAGATACATCGTCCCGCCCGACTTCTCGATCCCGGCTTTTGCTTAACCTTAAGACCGATGGCCTATCCGCAATATTTTGATATGTACCGCGATTCCATCAAAAACACCTGGACTGTCGAGGAGGTCGATTTTTCGACCGACGTCAACGACCTAAACACGAAGATGACCGACGCCGAGCGTCACCTGGTGCAGCGGCTGGTTGCGTTTTTTGCTACCGGTGATTCGATTGTGGCCAACAACCTGGTCCTTAACCTCTATCGACATATCAATGCGCCCGAAGCGCGAATGTTTTTGTCGAGACAACTCTACGAAGAAGCGCTTCATGTACAATTTTATCTGACCTTGTTGGATACCTATATCCCGGACGCCGAAGAGCGTCATCAGGCCTTCGCTGCGATCGAAAACATTCCATCGATCCACAAGAAGGCCGCATTCTGTATGCGTTGGTTAGACTCGATTCAAGACCTTGACCGGCTCGAAAACCCTTCGCAACGCCGTCAGTTTTTACTTAACCTCATTTGTTTTGCCGCCTGCATCGAGGGACTGTTTTTCTTTGGCGCTTTCGCTTATGTCTATTTTTTGCGCTCCAGGGGGTTGCTCCACGGGTTGGCCGACGGCACAAATTGGGTGTTTCGAGACGAGAGTGCGCATATGGCCTTTGGGTTTGACATTGTGAAGACGGTTCGGCGCGAGGAGCCAGAGCTCTTTGACGACACACTCTTTCGCTCCGTTTCAAAGATGCTCGAAGAGGCGGTGCAGTGCGAGACGCAGTTCGCGGAGGATTTGCTCGCGGGCGGGGTGGTGGGCATGTCCACGAAAGACGTGCGCCGATACCTGGAGTTTTGCGCCGACCAACGCCTGGTGACGCTCGGGCTTCCCAAGCAGTACGGCGCAAAGAATCCGTTCTCATTTATGGATCTGCAGGATGTTCAGGAGGTTACGAACTTCTTCGAGCGACGCGTATCGGCCTACCAAGTGGGTGTCGACGGAGAGGTGGTCCTCGACGGAACATTTTGATCTGTCCGCTCACGCACACCACGCAAACCGTTTCGGATCAACCGGCGTCGAGGAGTGTCGCGATGGCGGACATTGCAGTCTCAAAGCGCTCTTCCCAGGAGCCTCGTATTGCGACGTACCGACGCCCGCGCGATTCGAGTTCTTGTTTGCAGCGTTGATAAAAAGACTTCCGGTCGTCTGGTCGGTATCGGGCGACATCGTCGACCCATGGTACATCAACATCACAAAGGAGGTAGAGGTCGTAGTGACGATGATTGGCTTTTTCGCGTATCCAGGGAGGACATTCGCCAAAAAGGACCTCGCTCCAGACGACGGTCGAAAGCAGGTCCGTGTCGCAGATAAGCACTTTGTTGGAGAACCGGACTAAAGCATCCTCGGAAGCGGTTTGACCAAGTGCGATTCGAGGGATGTCTTTTGGCGTGATCTTGCCGGAGTTGTCTTCAATGACCGTACGGGCGTATTCGGGCACCCACACCGTGTTCAGCGCCTGGGCCAGGTTCTTGGCCAGCGTACTTTTTCCGGTGGACTCGGGCCCAAAGATACAGACCCGCTTCGCAAAATAGGGTCGCACACATTCAGGAACATACGCCCAGTTTCCTAAGGGATCCTCTCGTATGGCCGTTCCGCTGACAGGGACAATCGTTCGTGCGGTATCGACCGAAACGAAGGTTGAACCGAGGACCTCCGCGAGCTTCTTGCCATAGCTTTCTGAGGCAAATACAAAGTCAGGCTTGTCGCGAAGGATCCGCCGGAGGCTTTCTTGCCAGATCTGCCAAAAGTCGGGATGTTCGCTTGGATCTTGAGGATTCTCGTCAGTCAGATGCAGAACTTGTGCGTGTGGTATAAGCTCTTGCATCCAATGGTAGCGAATGTCGCCCGGAATGGGCTCCGACTTCAAGGTACCGACAACGACCGTCAGATCATCCACGTAGTGGTTGGCAAATTGAATGAGATAGAGGTGGCCGAGGTGCGGCGGCATGAATTTTCCAAGCACCATGCCCGTGGTTCTTTTAGGTGGCGTTTTCATATCGAGATGTCCTTCCGGCCAAGATATTTCGCACATACATGCTCAAGAGTTCGTGGCTGGGGGTTGGTGCGCATAGCGGTATGCCCGCCAGCGCCTTGCGCGTAGCGGCATCGTCGAAGCGCACGTGCGTTGCCTGGAAGAGGTCGATGGGGCGGTAAAAGTGGTTCGACTCGGTGGGGGCGGCGTTTTGGGTGAGTCCGAACCCCGCAACCCGATCGATGAGCGCACCGCTTCCCTCAAGGCGTCTTCGAAAGGTTTGAAGGGGCTCCCTGGAGACAGGGACCCCGGCGGACCGCATGGCGTCGATCAACCGAGAGAGGGTGGCCGGCTGAGAGCCCGCGACATGGAATGTCAGTACCCTCTTGTTTTCTTGCGCTCGGGCTGCAAGATGGAGCAATGCGGTTGCGGCGTAGTCCACCGGTGTGACATCAAATGCCAGGTCGAGATTGGACTCGATGGGAATGCACCTCGCTCGAGCGATGGCGCGCACCACATAGGCAAGCCAGTCCCGATCTGAAACATAGCCGAGGCGGCGATCTCCGGTCACAAGACCCAACCGGTAGATGTTGATGGGCGACGTGATCGGTGCGCATCGGACCATGGCCTCTGCGACCCATTTACTTTGAGCGTAGCCTCCATAGACGGACTGGGTCGACGACAGGTCATCTTTTTCGAGGGCGATACCCGTGTTGCGTTCGGTCGATACAAAGACGGATAGGGTCGAGATGTAGTGAAGCGCCTTTGGTCTGCCGGTCCCTACCAAAGCAAGGACCGAGCGCGTTCCGTACACGTTTGTCGCGCAAAGCAGTTCGTAGGGCTGAGACAAATTAACCACCGCTCCCGCATGAAATACGGTGTCTATCTTTTGAGTAAGTTGAGACCATTTTGATGCGTCGAGGCCGAGCTGAGGTCGTGAAAGGTCACCAAGAACGATGTTTAGGCGGTCCCCAGCTTCTTCCTCGTCAAAGTTGCCGTGTTGTCCTATCGCCGAATACAGACGAGAGCGGGCTTCCTCTGAGTCGCTCCCGCGTATGAGGCAGGTTACCCTTGCTCGGTTCGCGCTCAAAATATTTTTTAACAAGAGGGAGCCCAGAAAACCCGTTCCACCGGTCAACAGAATTTGTGTACCGAGCCGGGCAGTATGGCCGCATGAAACCTGCTTTTTGTCTGGAATCGAGTTCGACCGGAGCCATGCACAGCCTTGGGCGACGTCGGTCCAGAGGTCTTTGGCAGATCGGGTCTCCGGCTTGGTCTGGGCCTCCACCTCAGCGGCGAGTTGCTCGACCGCGGGGTGTTTGGTGACAAGTTCGGGACTGAGATGGAGGCCCCGGTGAAAAGCCGCGGTCGCGAGCTGCAGCGTGGCAATGGAATCGCCACCGAGTTTGAAAAAGTCATCGTAGATGCCGATATTCCGGATACCGAGTATTTCTTCGTACAAGTGAGCGATCTGCTTTTCCACGAAGGTACGTGGTTTGTCGGTACTTGAACTCTTAAGGTTGAGGGCGCGTTGCTCCAGGCGACTGAAATCGATTTTTCCATTCGGGGTGGAGGGTAGGGCGCCCAGGTGCTGGTAGTGAGCAGGGACCATCCATGGGGGAAGCCGTTGAAGAAGATGTTTTTTTAGGTCCGAAACCGAACACCCACTGCTGCTTTTGCTCTCGATAAAAGCGACGAGCGCATCCTCTTTGCCGACTTTGCGTTTGAGCACGGCTGCGCGAGCGACAGAGGCATGGTGCCCGAGCTGGGTCTCAACTTCTTCTGGGGCAAGGCGTTTTCCTCGGAGCTTGATCTCTCGGTCGATTCTTCCGAGAAACTGGAACTCTCCGTCGGGGCGGTGGGTGACTCTGTCGCCAGTCCGGTACAGACGGTCACCATCTCTGGTTACGAAACGCGCGGCCGTGAGCTCCGGTGAGTTCAAATAGCCTCGAGCAAGCTGGTTTCCACCGATGTGAAGTTCGCCTGGGACGTCGGGAGGGCATTCTTTGCCGTTTTCGTCGAGCACAACATAGCGGACTCCGGCAAGGGGCTTTCCTAGCAATGGGTCTCGCCATTGGTCTTGGTTGCAGTGACCGATGCTTGTGCAAACCGTCGCTTCGGTTGGGCCATATGATACCAGGAGGCGCACTTTTTGGGCCCAGCTACGTACGGCTGCTCCGTTGCATGGCTCTCCGCCAAAAATCACGGTCTCGAGATTGTCCGGGGCTTGTCTTGGATCCAGACAATTCAGCACTGCCGGAGCAAGATCTGCATGGGTCACTTGACGAAGACGAAGCACTTCAAAAATTGCTTTGGGAGAAGAAAAAAGGGGGTCACGCTCAATGCAAATCGCCGCACCGGAAAGGAGTGCGGTTCCCACGTCTGAGACCGAAGCATCAAAACTCGTCGACAACGCCCAGAGCACACGCTTTTTAGGCCGAAGGCCAAGAGCCTCGATCTGAATCGTGAGCATGGGCACGAGACCACGGTGGGTGATCGCTACGAGTTTGGGGGTTCCCGAAGAACCTGAAGTGGGGATGACATAGGCCAGGCTTGAGTTGGGTTGATGGCGCCAGGGACCGGGGCCCATGGACACCTCTTTGGCGCCGCGAGGTGTGGCCTTTCGATCGTCCTCGATCGGCTTCGGGTCCACATGAATTCGGATAGCAGGCATCCCCAGCAAGTGTGGATCGTTCGAGCTTTCCGTGAGCAAGATAAATTGCGCACCCGATTGATCCAGAAGTTGTTTCCTGCGGTTCACAGGCAACGAAGGCTCAAGGGGCATCCATGCAGCACCACACCACCAGGTTGCCAGCATTCCGACGACCCACTCCGGCGACTTTTCAATGGAGAGCGCGACGACGTGTTCGGAGCCTGCCCCAGCGGCTTGCAACTGACGCCCGACACGTTCGACATTCGACAACAGTTGGTCGAAGGTGAGCACCACCACGCCATTAAGGAGGATCGCGGGTGCTTGTGGGGCGTCATTTGCGGTGATGCCCAGGCGTTCTAGGAAATGAAGATTCATCTTAGGCCTTTTAGCCGAACATAGTCTACGAGCGCTGAGCCCTGGGAACGGTTGTCTACGTTGGGGGCTCCCATGCCCTTCTCGTGATCCGGAAGGTGGACAATTCGAAAGTCGAGGCTGTATCGGGTCTGGCCGGTCTCCCGCTTGAGCGTTTGATGAAAGTGGGCTCCGGCAAAAAGGAGATTCTCAGCCCCGCGACACGAAAAACCCATAGGGCTACCGAAGTCTATCTGGCCCACGGGATTCGGGTAGTTTGCCGTTCGGCCTGCATTTTGGTCCTGCCACCCGATTTTCAGATCCCATCCATCTTTCACCCACGCTTCGTACGCGAAGATCTCCGAGTCGTTGGGAACGCTGGTTCGAAATCTCTGGGGGTAAAAGACAAAGGTCTCCTTCTCATCGAGGTCGTCCAACGGAATCCACCACGCAATGACCGATTGCGGGTGTGCGTACCACGTGTCCCGGTGGGCGTAGTAAACAGACTGGGCCCTAGGGTTGTGGTGCGCTCCGGGTGCGACGACCCGAAGCCGCATCGGATCAATGGCAAACTCGTCAGGATCAAGACCCATTTCTGAGACCAGGTTTGAAACCGCACGATGCCATTTTGGGTCCAAAAAGATGGTTTTGCGTATGCGACCGATTCTCTCGAAAAATGTGTCGTCGTCCAAGATCGTGTGCGCTTCGCGAATGACCTCTATGCGCAATTCCTCCGACAAGAGTTGGCGCGCTTCCCGTGCAATTCTATTCGATGCAGAATTGGACGGTAGCAAAAAAATATCCCCGCTGTAGACTCTGTGGCGCAGCTCCCTGGCATCCGTTGGACACTGACGATGAACAGCCGTCACGACATGGGCCTTTGTGCCACGGCAATGCAGCGCGGGCTGTCGAGTGTGAGCAACTCCCCCCGTACGCTTCCGTAAAGCGTGACATCCACAAACCCCGCGGCTTTCAGCAATTCGGACAGCGTGTGGGGGAGGTAGAGGCGGACGGAACTCTCCCGAACAATCAATCTTCCATCGGGGAGCACGAAGGTCCAAACTTTGTTGAGCATGCCTCGAGGCAAATCCATTTTGCTCTCCCGCAAAAGAACGACTTCGCCCCCAGGTGTCTTCTTTCGCAGAATGACGTCTCGCTGAAACCCGCGGAAGACGCCGGGAAGATTCATGGTGTCGATCGCGAATCGGCCCCCCGGCCGCAGCGATTCGAAGGCGCGATGCAGCATTTCTGCGTTGTGCTCATCGCTTGGGGAGTAGCCAAAGCTTGTCCACCAATTGAATGCAGCATCACATGCTTTTTCGGGCACAAATGAACCTGCGTCCCCAGTATGGAGCTTTACGGGAAGCTTGGCCTCCAGGGCCCGAGTCTGTCCGGTTCTCACGTAGGCTTCAGCCTGGTCAACGCCGATGACACCGATGCCCGCAGCCCCCATGGGCAAAGCCAAACTGCCGATGCCGCAGCACTGGTCGAATGCCAGATCGCCGGACTCAAGCTGAAGCTTCTCGGTCAAAAACTGGATGGTTCGCGCTATCTCTCTATCGTCCGTACGCGTGAGGAGGACTTCGGCCAACACATCATCATAGAGGTCCTCCCACCAAGGTCCTATTTTTGTATCCGATTCTTTCAATTTAGGGGTCTCCCATTCGGAACTGTGTCTGTATCGCCGCACAGGAAAGCAGCATCATCAGGACAGCGTCCGCGCCGATACGCGTCTTGGGCGCCAAAGAGGGAAGCCTGTCAAGAAAGTCGTATACCTTCGCGCGATCAAAAAAAGGTATCGATGCAAAGGCGTTTCCGCGTAGCGTGTCCTGCACGATTGAAGCTATCCGCTGGGCTTCGAAGCGCGTGACCGGAGGTGCCAAGAACGGATGTTTGCGGCGGCGGACGGTCTTTGGGGGCAAAAGTGGGCGCAACGCATCTCGTAGGATAGATTTTTCTAGGCCATTCTTGATTTTGAGATGAGGGGGCACCTGTGCGGCCAGTTCAAAAAGCCTGTGGTCCAAATATGGGGTTCGGCCTTCGATGGAGGATGCCATCTCCGTGCCGTCTCCCAGAGTTTTAAGAATGTAAGCCGGGAGGGCTACTTTGGTCCATAGCCACGCGGACCGCGTCGGGTGCGAGCGGTCTTGGAGCTGTCCCTCGATGTCGAGTTCACCGAGGAGTTGTTCGAAGGGGTCCCAGGAAGAACGTTCATGCGTCGTCTGGGAATTGAGCAAGCGGCCCAAACGAAGCCCGAGGAGGGACTTTGCCTCCAACCAGGTTGGCACGAAACCCAGTTTGGCTTCAATCATCGGGAGAGAAGGCGGAGATTCGTCCGGGAGCATGATCCCCACAGATGCTCGATTGTGGACGGTCATGTCTTCTAAGACGCCTGCGCCGAAATCTAAGCCCTGCGCTGCCGAGGTCTTGAGCCAATCCTGAACGAGGTGTGGGTATCCAAAAAATGCCTCGTCGGCGCCCTCTCCGGTGAGTACAACCTTTAAGCCTTCGTTCATGACGGCTTGAGCGAGGAGAAACTTGGCCGAAAGCTGCCCGTTGATCGCCAGCCCCTCAGAAAAATAGACCGCCTTGGGCAGTGTTTCTAGCACGGCACACTGTGACACGCGCACGCTTTGAAACTCTGCCCCAATCGACGCTGCGATTTCAGCCGCGGCTTCTGACTCATCGTAGGCGGTGTCTTCGAAGGCTACGCCGAAGCAGCGGAGGGGTGTAGGGCTATGTTGTTGGGCGACGGCGGCAATGGATGCAGAGTCGAGGCCGCCACTGAGGTACACGCCGATCGGAACATCGCCCCGAAGCCGCAGCTTGACTGCTTGTTCCAGGTGAGAAAAAACACGTTCTTTTTGGTCTTCGTAGGGGGCGCCAAGCTTATCAAAAGGGGGGAGTCGAAGGTCCCAGTACCGCTTCGTTTTGGGGTGGTCCAGGTGGTCCTCTACAGTCATCACGCACCCCGGTGGCAAACATTTGACCCCGGCAAAAAGGCTTCGAGAGGGCGGCAAATATTGGTGGGTGGCAGCGTGAAGAAAGGATTTTCGGTCCCATCTCGGCTCTACACCGAGTTCAAATAACGCTTTGGCCTCAGATGCGAAAAACACCTGGTCGCGAACCTCTGACCAAAACAACGGTTTGATTCCAAATCGATCGCGCACAGCGATCAGTCTCCGTCTGGTCCCATCCCACAGGACAAGCGCAAATTCCCCCCGAAGGTACTCCACAAAGGCATCACCAAATTCTTCATAAAGATGAAGGGCGATTTCGCTGTCGCTTCTTGATCGGAACCGGTGGCCCTTGTCCTCTAGGTCTTTACGGATTTTGGCATCGTCATAGAATTCTCCATTGACCACCAAGAAGACAGTGCCCGTCTCGTTTTCAATAGGCTGGGTGCCGCCTTGAAGATCCACAGTGGCGAGCCTCACGTGTCCTAAACCCACACGACGGTCTTGTGTGAGGAGCATGCCTTGTCCGTCCGGACCACGGTGGCGTATGGCGTTGAGCGCACTGCGGAACCTCTGTGCCTGCAGTGGCGTGGACCGTGATACGCCAGCAATGAGTCCGCACATCACACGCAGCCCTTTGGTGTGAGACTCAAAAAAATTTTATGCTGCTCACAATCGCTTGCATCTTTGAACACCGAGGAGAAGGCGGATAGCGGAACGAGGGGGCCAATGAGGTCCTCGAGCTCGATGCGTCCTTCAGAGATCCACTGGACGGCTTGATCGAATGAGCCATAGTGCACTGCTCGCAAAGTCAGTTCTCGACGGACGAGTGCAGCAACATCGAGTGCTACGGTGTGTGCGGGCCGACTCTTGAGCACAATCTTACCCCCGGGCCGAACGGCGCTGATGAGCGCACGGAGGCCCGCTTGAGAAATGGAAGCCTCGACTGCGAAGTCAAATGCCGACAAAGGTGGTGTTTCATCCAGCTTGGGATCCCACATCGTGAGCCGTCGGATACCGCTTTCGATCAATACGCGCCGGGTGAGCTCCGCGATCCGGTTGTTCCCCCAAATAATGCCGTGTTGGGTTTTCGAGATGTCCGCTCGAAGGGCCGCCAGTGCGGCCGCCACGGGCTCGGCGTAGGCCGCATGGCAAAACGGAACGGCCTGGGCCACGGGGTAGACCACACGAGCCGGGACAACGATCGCCTCCGCAAATGCGCCATCCCGATCGACGCCGAGCATTTGGCTACGGGCACATTGAGATGGCTCTTGGTTGCGGCATACCGCACATGTTCCGCAACCGATCCATGGCATCACCGTCACGGGTGCGCCGGCTTTCAGATGGTCAATCCCGTCCCCTGTTTCGCGCACTACACCAGAAAATTCGTGACCCAAAACCCGGGGCTCCCGGACTGGGATCCGCCCGTTGGCCACCGCGATGTCGGTTCGGCATACTCCAGCACATACGATGTCGATCAGAACGTCGTCGTCGAACTTTGCCGTAGGGCGCGGCAGGTGGGCAAGGGAGGCCCCTCCTTGGTCTTTGACAATTGCTTTCATGGTATCTCGAACCCAAAGCCGTCTCGCTCCAATCTTTTGTAGGCTTTTCGATTGAAACTGTAAAATCGAGCAGCACGATGAGCGACATCTTGTTGTACTTCTTTAAGTGCGGTCAGTACCCCTGTTGCCAAGACTTTCTTGCGAAAGTTGCGTCGATCGAGTTGGCGATCCAAGACGATCTCATAGACGTTCTGCAGCTGTGATATGGTGAATTTCCTGGGCAAGAGCTCAAAGCCGATCGGCCTATACCGCAGCTTCGACCTCAGGCGATCAAACGCTGTTTCGAAAACATCGTGGTGATCAAAGGCCATGTCAGGAACATCCCACACTGAGAACCAGCCCGCATCCCGCGCGTCTGTCGCGGATCGTACTCGGTGATCCGAAAGGCGAACAAGCGCATAGTAGGCGACCGAAATGACACGCCCACGGGGATCTCGCTTGAGATCACCGAAGGTGTAAAGTTGCTCCAGGTATACCCGAGAGACGCCCGTCTCTTCTTCCAGTTCTCGCTTGGCTGCGTCCGTCAAACTTTCTTCCATCTGCACAAAGCCGCCGGGAAGCGCCCAGTAGCCTTCGAAGGGCGCAATGCCACGCTGAATCAACAGTACCTTGAGACCTTCATCGTCCAGTCCGAAAACGACACAGTCAACCGTAACCGCCGGTCGGGCATATTCGTAGGTATAGCTCATTTTGACGATGGCAGCTTCGCTAGACTCCGAGTTCGAGTTCTGAAGTCAAAAGGCTTTCTACTTGGGCGTTTTTTATGCGTAACATATACACGAACCATAGCGTCATACATACACAAAGTAAAGAAGTGTTTCGAAATCAAATTCTCCTGCGCAAAGCCGGTTGGATACGATGTAGGGGCATGTCGCATGAAATTTCGGCGTATTCCGAGAGACTCAGCGGAGCATGTCGCCTGCAGTTGGCCTATGGGATGAGGACCATCTTGTGGCTAAGAGGGCTCGATGAGGCGCATAGGGACACTTCCCGCATGACTGTGGGTGTCGCCTCTACCTTACGGCGTTGAGCCCATTTCGGTTCGCTCTGCTTTGAAATGGGTTGGTCCGCAAATTGCTCTAGGCCATTGCAAGATAAACGTCGAAAGGATCTTCGGTGTTTGTTCAAGGAGAATTTATCATGAAGAAAACTTTGTTTGTTCTAGGTCTTGCTTTTTCCACGCTGGTGGGCGGCGTTGCGTTGGCCGCGAACCGTCAGATAGCGGTTGGAAAGTACACGATCAAGCGCATCTCCGTTTATCACGACAAGAGCTATGCCATTATCTATTTGGATCGACCTCTCGAAGCTTCGGATCATCCAGGATGCAAGATACCGGATCGCCTGCTCCTTTCAAACAAGGAGTTGGGTTACAAAAACGCCCTCTCCCTTATAACTGCAGCCTACCTTACAAAACAGAAAGTTGGTTTTGGGGTTAGAGCTGAATGTCATGCGACATCATCTTCCGCAAGTTATCCGCCTATCTACCGGGTGGATTTTGGGGATGACAAAGAGTGAAACTTCACGCGTTTCATATTTGACGAGAGGACTCTGGTGCCGCCCGATATTTTGGGTGGCACAGGACATTGGTCACAGGAGAAAATCATGATTCCAGATATGTTGACATGGAAGAGACTAACGCTATTTTTGGGTGCCATGGCTGCGGTGGCGTGTGCGCCAAATGTCGCCGAGGAAGCCGGATCCAAGAACGAGAGCGTGAAGGCTGAAGAAGCGGACGCCCTCAGCATTCTGGACCTGATCGATGCGGTCCAAATGGTTCGTAAGCCGATAGGGCGGGCCACCGTGGATTGTGCAAAAGGCGCTTGTTGTGACGATGATGGTTACTTCCGGCCCAGGGATTTCGCGTGCAGAATTGCAGAGCCGAACCACCCCTGCGATACAACGGAGTTTTGTACGGGAGAGTCGTCTGAATGTCCCGGTGACACGTTTGCGGCTCGCAATCAGGCGTGTAGACCGGCGAATCCTTCTGTCAAATGTGATGTTCCGGAGTTTTGTACTGGAGACTCTCCAATGTGTCCTCCCGACTCATTCGCGCCGCCCACTCAGGTTTGCCGCCCGGCTCTGGTGGGAGCAGGGTGTGATGAAGCCGAGTTTTGCTCGGGAGATTCGCCCTTCTGTCCGCCCGACCTTTTTGCTTCTCAGCTCAGGGCATGTCGCCCTAAGGATGCGGAAAATGCTTGCGATGTGGCCGAGTTTTGTTCTGGACACTCGTCTTTTTGCCCTGACGATACGCCGGCTGCGCTGGGTTCGGGAGGCTGTGAACGCGATGCGTTTGATTTGGGCCTCCACGATTTCGGTATCGCAAACTACGGAACGCTGTTTTTCGGCCTGGACGCGGGCGATTTCAGCTTTGTCACCAGTCCCAAACAAGCTGGTATCGGCGCTGCCAGACTCATATCGGGGAAAAATGGGCTTACCCGAAGCTTTGGTATAGGCGCTCGCCTGATTTTCAAAGAGAACCAAGATATAAATGATTTTACTCGCATTGCTTATGCGGTTCGAAGCAATCATGCGACACCCAACGTGAAGGTTGCCCTCGAGGTACTCATTGATTCCGGCGGCGAAAATGAAAGCACATGGCGACAACGTGTGCATACGCAACTGAACATGGCGGATATTGCCGGTGGCTTTGAGACGGTCCTATTGACCCTCAATCGCGACGATTTTGAGCGAACAGATGGTGGATATGATACGCAGTTTGATCTCCGCCAGGTCTCTGCGCTTCAGTTTCTCATGCTGATCGAACCCGGCACGGTAGGGACGAATAAGCAGGCTGCCATTTACGTGGATGAGCTGCGATTCACCGACAAGTGGCTCCTAGCGGAATACGCTACAGAGAAAACGAACACTCCGGTTCAACCCGAGATTCCAGCCTCTATTGGCGCCTTCGACGTGGGAACTGCCGAGCGGCTTGCCGTTTTTGTGAGTGACGCCAGCGCTCAATGGCTCGGGGTCGTCCATGGGATGAAGGCCCTGGGGGTGCCCCTCCGGGTGACGACAGATCCGAGTGAAGCCCTCAAGCACAAGGTGATTTTCGCATACCCAAGAATTCCGGATGATGCGGTTTTGGAACAGGCCTTCCGAGAACACGTACAAGACGGTGGCACCCTTCTCGCAGGAGAGGCAAAAAACGCGGCTTTGAAAGACGTATTTGGGTTCGAACAGGCTGAGTTTGTGCCCGCTTCCAGCCGGTTTTATCAAAAACAAGAGATCTCGAGTGTTCACCTGACCCATGCCTATCCGGCCCTGACGGGGGATCTGGTTGATCCACGCGAACGACGAATTCCGATTTTCCGACGGGAACTGGGCATCAACGTGCCCGGGTGGCGGTACGGTGGGACTGCCGAGCCAGCGGTTGCGGTCTATGACGACGCAGTGGGTGAGGTCCCGGAAAATGTCCACAACAATGTGGCCATCACGTACAATCGTTTCGGTTCCGGTAACGCCTACGCGCTTGGACTCGATCTCGGTCTCTACGTGCTCCGAAACTTCAACGGTCGAGGTGGCGGGATCGCCCGCAACTATATCAATGGGTTCGAGCCCGGGGTCGATGTCTTGCTTCGATTGGTTCGAGAGATCTATGTCAGCTCCCAAGAATGGGCCGTGACGGTGGCCACGCTTCCAGGCGATCATTCGCTCGCCGTGATGCTGACCCACGACATCGATACCAGCGACTCGGTGAGCAATGCGATGTTGTACGCTGAGGCTGAACACGTGGCGGGAGTCCCTGCAACGTATTTTGTCCAGACCAAGTATACCAGTGATGCGCAAGAGTCCGCATTCTGGGGCACGGGCGCATTCGAAGCGCTGGCCAAAATGAGGTCGTTGGGGATGGAGGTTGCGAGCCATTCGGTTGCCCATGCTCGAAACTTCAACGAATTCGAACTTGGCGATGGCACCGAACAATATCAGTCCTACCGCCCGGTCAATGTTGATGCCGATAGTGGTCTCATGGCTGTCAACGGGACCGTCTTGGGGGAGCTTCGGGTAAGCAAGTTCTTGCTGGAAGACTTTGTCCATGATGTTGGGGTCATTTCTTTTCGGCCTGGACATCTCAGGCAGCCCAGCGCACTTTCGCAGGCGATGAAGGCCGTAGGCTACCGATATGGCTCGATTGCTTCGGCCAGCAACGCGCTGACCCATCTTCCCCACAAGATGACTTATGACCGGGGTTTTGAAGCAGAGGTTCAGGTGTTCGATTTTCCCGTGACCATCGAGGACGAAAGGCCTGATTCGCCCATTGTCATGGGCCGTGTAGAAGATGCGCTTGCGGTCGCCGACAAGATCAGTCGGAATGGGGGTATTCTTGTCATGCTTGTTCACCCCAACGCCTTGGGGGCAAAACTTGAGTTTGTGAAGGACTTTATCGATCAGTCCAAGGACAAATATTTGTTTACGACGGTGGGCGAGTTTGGACGCTGGTGGGAAAGGCGAGACGCCGTCGAAATGCATAGCGTTCGCCACGGAGACATCTTGCAGGTGACGCTCCACGTTCCCATGCCTATTGCGGACCTGACGCTTGAGCTTCCGCCAGGAGTGCGACTTTCGGGCGCGAGCCAGCCCATCGTCTTCTCGGACTTGCCCGACCAATCGAAATTGGTCGTGACCAGCGAAATCTCGGGAGAGCTCCAACTGTTCTTTCGAGCAACCCGCCCGTAGATCGCGGGGGGTTATGCGATGTGCTCTAGCCGATAAACGTGGGACGCCGAGTGAAACGCGTGTGGGTTTCCGCGCCCGCGCACAATGTATGAAACGGGTTCCCATGGATCCCGGAATGATGCCTAGCTCCCCTTCTCGAGCACTGATTGCACCCTTTCTCGTGACCAGGACCTTTTCGCCGAAGTGAACTTCCTCAGCCACATAGTTTGGTGACAGGTGATCGCCTCATCAAACCTCTAGCTGCGTGTGGCCCATGGGGTAGAGGCCACGGTTTCAAAAGCCATTCAGGCCAGTTGTGGGGCGCTTTAACAGGCGGTTTCAGGAGGTTCGCAAGCTCACCTCTTGGTGCGATTCCTCTGGTCTCTGTTTTGAAAAACAGATACAAAAAGCAAAGCCATGACAATTTCAAAATTGAGGGGGGTGCTGTCGATTAGGGCGCCCAAGTGAAATGTTGGCTCTGATCAAATACCTTAGATGGCGTGATCTCGAAGGCAGCAGGGTGCCTGTCGACGAGGACAGCGTGCGGCGGATTGCGAGAGCATGTCTGGAGGCTGTGCCCCGCGGAGGGCGTCCCGACCGCAACGCTGTCGAGCGACGTGTCGACACCGAGTTCGTCGCTCAATGGGGTTCTTGGATCGCCGGATGGAACTGGGCCGCCAGCGAGCCTGGGGGCGGTGGCCCAGTTCGCGCATACTGCTGCGCCCGAGATAGCTTGTTGCAGGGACAGAATCCCGTTGAGGCATCGGTGGATCGGATCGTGGCGGCTACGAAGGATTGGCAGGCTTTTTTGCGGGAGGTGGACGTCCGGTTCGAGACACTCCGTGATCAAACTCAGCGATTGTCCATTGGGGAGGGCGCGGAGCTCGCAGCCCGCGAACTCCTACCCTTTGTTTTGGAGCGAACGAGTGCCGAAGATGCCTGGTACTCCACCTTCAGCACGATCTTGACTTGGTTTCTTGAGTCCGAAGGACACGAACATCAGGACGTCGCCCCCCAAGTCACCCAAGTGATCAGTGGGCGGTTCGAAAGCTGGACTGAACCGGAACAGGCAACGGTCGATTCTGCCGTTTCAGCTATTGCGAAAGAAATAGAACGGGTCACGGAGTCCGATCCAGAACAAGTAGATGCGCTCACCCGTTGGCGAAAGTTCCGAGAAGAAGCGCTGATGCCGCGCTCCGAATCTGCGATGCGCTTCACCGTTCAACGAGATGCTCACCGCGAATTCATTTCGCGCGTAGATGGAGAGCGAAGCAACGCGCGAGCCCAGCGGATGTACGCAGCCCTTCAAGCGTGCCGGGAAGCGGCCAAGTCCGACGAGCCCATTGACTTGACCATGTTGAGCCGCTGGCAAGCGTTGGTCCTGGGCGTCGATCATGCGCCCACTCGGAGCGGTCCAGCCTTCGCCAAAGGAGGCAGAGAGCGATACGGCTGGAAGCGTTCGACCATGACCCGATTTGAGGATTGCTTGCGGGAGGCCACTAACCCAGACGACCATCCAACGATACGGGCGGCTCGCGCCTATCTCGACGTTTGTTTTTTCCATCCGTTCGAAGACGGGAATGCTCGATCCGCTCGGCTTGTGCTGGACTTCATTTTGATGCGTGCTGGTTTGGCTCTCCATACGTGTGAGCCTTTGTTCGTCGTGTCTCGCTCCGTGGTGGACAAACACGACGTGTCTCGCTTGTTGCTCGTGTTGGAACAGCTTACGGGCATGGTTCCCGAAGGTGGACTAGAGGGCGCACGCTGAATCCATGCGTGGCGGGTGATTTTTCCCAGGCAGTCAAGTCCCACGAATCAAGTCAACATTTGAATGGAGACCGTTCGTGCCAGGTGTGGAATCGAGTCAATCCCCGACGTAGCCCGTCGGGAATAGTTCTCTGAGGCCAAACGGGACTGAATTCGATTCCCCTATTCGAGGCTGTCGGTCAAGCTGCGCAATTGTCATACCTCTTTTTGTCATCGCAAGTTACAGCGTTTGCCGTTCCGTCGGAACTCCAGGACTCTCCCTTGTCGGCCCGATGTTTCCGGCTACGATAGCAGTCGTTCTCATGCCTGAATTTCGCACATTGCTGACCATTTATCTGCCATTTCTAGTTGCCAGTACTTCCCTCGGTTGCCTGCATGTCCAGAGGCCGGCGCCCGACCCATGCACTCAGGGAAACATAGCCGCGTGTGTCGCACTTGGAGAACGCGTGGATCAACTGCGCGCCAGCGAGCTTGCTGCCTGCGAAGGAAACCAGTCTGTATGTATCAAGCCTACAGAGGACCGGTCCACCGCAATGGCTCGCGTGCAGAAGATCGCGTACGCGTCCAATATTCGATCTTGTGCGGCCAAACATCCGGCCGCCTGCGAGCGCGCAGCCCAGTATTTGATGTCGGCCCAGGTCCCCGAAGAGAAATACGCATCGACCAGTTTCATGGCCGCCCATCTATTTTCCATGGCATGCGAGCTCGGGCGAGAGAGTAGCTGCCCACTCATGTTCGCGACGACCCGTGCTCAGGAACGTAAAATAGCAAACCGACAACTACCCGGGAGTCGCGCCAAGATTTGGCTTCCACCCGGATTTCGCCGGGTTCCACACCAGCCGGCGTGGTTTGATCCGCATACACGAACGCTTGTTGAGGTTATGGAGCTGACCGGCGAACCAGGGGCCAAGGTGAGTACTGCGGAAGTCCTACATCTAGCTTACAAAGCGATGGGCCTTCGTGTGATGAAAACGGAAGATCAGATACAGTTCTTCGGAAAAACAAAAGTAGGGTCGCTCAAGGGTCGTGTGCTCACCGAGGGAGATGAGATCACACAGGTCAAATGCACGACTCATGGGCCGCTCATTTCGAAGGATGTTGACAAGATTCTGCAGTCGGTCGTCGTCGACAAGAAGGCTCGCCTCGACGCGCAACGCATGCTGGGCATTACCATCCGTCTTGCCAAAGGGCTTCGTCTAAATCGAGGTCAGCTCAATGCTGCCGAATACCATCATCGACGTCGCAGAAAGTCCAATCGAACAACTGCGCCTCAGATTCGAGTTAAATACAGCGCATGGCCCAAAAGGGTGCCCGTGGATTCTTCTTCGATGGCGGCCTACATCTCCAAAGTTCTGACGAAGGAGAGCGGCACCAAAGAGAACGCAGAAATTCGTAGAGGCACGCACAACAGCTACGATAGCTCTGAAATGACTTTTCAAGTGAAGAAAAAGGGTCAAGTCCTTTGGAAACATCTGCGGGCAATCGTCAACGCTGATGACGAAAATATTCCCCGAGGACTGTTCGTGGTTGAGGCATCGGTCGCTGTAAAGGACCGTCGATGGCAAAAAAAGCTCTTGAGAGTGGTGAAAACACTCCGCCCCAGTCCGTCAAAAGAGAACAGTCTATCCGGGCCTGAGCCCGAAGAGTATAATGCCGCCTCTTCAACTCCACCATCACATCCGCAAAGACCAAAAGGAGCCCGCGTCGACGCCTTGCGGGGAGGCGCGCTCACCGTCCAAGATAAACACGGCGCAAAAGAAAACGCGAGCGAAGCAGAAGTCGAGGCGGGCTCTTTTCGTCCGCTTGATCCCTTTCACGCAGGCCTTTACATCGGGTCTGGCTACGGTCGACTCCAGGGGGCCACTGCCGAATCACAACAAATCGGACAGGACGGCCCAACCCTGGCCTTTAGAGTCCACTTTGATCTCTATGATCTCATCTCCACTTCGATTTCGATGGGAACAATATTCGTAGGCGATAGTGAAGGTTTCGAACAGAATGTTCGCGACGGCAGTGGTCGTACGTTTAGCAAGGAGTCTTCGCTTAACATTACTATTATTGGATTATCAGCCGGATTGCGGACACCCGAATTCTGCTTATGGCGTTCAGAAACGGGCGCCCCTCTCGGAATCTCGGCATATGCCCGCTATGGAAACGCCTGGATTTCAGGCGGTCGTTCAATCAGCAATTGTATCAACTGTCGAACCGAGGATGTCGCTTTGAACGGCGGCACATTTGTTGAGTCGGGGGTCGACCTTGGCCTTAAGGCTGGAAACGGCTGGGGGATGTTTGGCAGCGCAGGATATCGCCACTATTTCTCGGGAAGTTCCGCGAGAAATGAAATACAGATCGGAGTAGGCGTTTCCTACTGGTGAGAAGATCAGAGATGCTGCACCGTGAGGCCGCTCGTCCAGATACCCGATGGAGATCCAAGGCCGGTCACGAGTCCAGAAAGCCTAGATGCGCAATCCGGCTCCCTGATTCTGCAACTGGGTGTACGCTTTTTCCTATGACGATCGCCTTTGCTGGGCTCTTGTATTGTGCGAGTACGTCGCCGAACACATTTCGAACTCTCGCAATCACTTCATCTTGTTCAACCACATCTGTAACCTTGGGGATGACCTCAAGAAGCCCGCCATGCTGAGTGTAGAGCCAAGACGAACGGCGACAGACTACGGGATTATTGGAAGCGTCGACGTCGGTGGCAAGCCCAGGTGTTCTGGGTTGCTCGGGAAGCACATTGAATTCAACCAGTACGCTCTCGATTCCAAGAATCGAATCTCGAACCAGCTTTCGCTCAAACCGGTGGGGACTACCGATTTCTACCGTGATCGAAGGGATTCCTTGATCCATAGCTGCACCCCGAAGAGTGCCGTCTTTCGCCTCGTTGTGGACGATGATATCTGGATCTTGGAGGTGGGCCATTTTCTGGGTCACGTCGTTGTCGAGGTCCGCGCGAACATAGAGCGCGTTTTCGCGACCGAAACTCGCGGTGTGGAGATCGAGGAGGTAGTCGAACCGACTCACCAAGCGCTCCATCAATCGGTACGCATATATTTCCCCGGAATTTCCCTTCTCGTCACCGGGCATGACCCGGTTGAGATCCATTCCCTCACGCATCGTACGTGCTCTGGCGAGGTAGGCAGGTACGTTGATGACGGGAACGCCGACCACCGTCCCGGAGATCGTCTGGGGGTCGAGACGAGAGAACAAGCGGTGAATGGTTGGAATCCCGTTGAGTTCATTGCCGTGCATGACTGCGGTGATGCCGAATACCGGTCCCTCGCTTTTGCCTCGGACCACCATGACCGGAATCCGTATCGAGCGTCCCAAAGCGTCGTAGACCAACTCCAAGGCTAATCGATGGACTTCGCCCCGAGCCAGTTCGCTCACTTTCAGCTCCGGCACCAAAGCGCAGTTGCTCTGAAAAATCTCCATTAGACCAAAATCTCATTCAGAAGACCGGGGTCCTCATTCAGCGAGGCGAACAGGCGACGGCGAAACTTTCCCTTTTGATTCAAAAGGCGTTGACCCATCTTGTCGATTGCGACCGTGGCCAGCACCGTCTGAACATAGGCATCGATCAAGTCGTCGAGCCCTAGACCTAGGGTGTTGAAGTCCCGGCGATCGGTCAGAATGAGACGTTCGGTCTCGCTGTTCCAGCCTCCATCACTTCGTTTGCGGGACAGATTGGTTCCGAGTTGGTCCCAACTTGTTTGGCCGTCGGGTCGTTCTTTGGAAAGAGGCTCTTCCGCTTTTCGCGCATAGAGGGCCAGGGGCCTCAGTCCTCGGTCGCTGGCGCAGACCATCATTCTCAAATCGAATACGTGAATTGCCCCTTTTTTATTTGGCACCGTGCCGACATGATAGAGCCGCTCCTCCGGGTGCGCCTGACTCCAACCGTAGTCACCGATCAGACTTTGGACGATGAACCGATCGTACTCGAACTCAATTTCCATAAACGCTTTGAGCTCGATCTCGTTGGTCAGGGTGTATACACCTTGGCCGGCATTTCCGTAGGGGACCTTGACCACCGCAAGCCCCCCCAAGCGCTCGACCCAAAGAGGAATTTCTTCCTTAGCGACATCCCAGTAGGTCAAGGGCGTTTCGATCGTGAGACCCTTGTCCGCCAGATCTGCGTTCATGAAGTCATAGGCTTTGGCGGCGACCAACTTGTTTCGCCCCCCGGCTAGGCAGCCGAGGACCGGGTTGAAGATTCGCGTTTTGGTGTGAAGGGGTATTCGGCTCCAGGGGCGCTGGGTGACATAACGAAAAGCTTGCTCCACCGGGCGCCACTGGTTGTTTACACTTCGAATGGAAAGAACGCCATTTTCAAACCGATAGGGCGGGTCTTCATCTTGGTCGAGACAGGGGACCAAAAACACGGGGCGCTCCAAGTAGTCTGCAAGGGTGGCGGCATACCCCGAAGACTCGATACGATTCTTGTCGTAGAGCACAGCAGTTTCTTGGCCCGAGGTCCTCTTTTTCGCTTTGCTTTTTCCGAAAAGGTTTTGCACCAACGGCAAGTACCCTCCGTGCTCTTCATGTTCTTCGTACAGGGGCGTGGACTTCTGTCCGGAAGGACAAGAATTGGTTTCAATGATCACCATCTTTCGCTGTCCTAACGCGGTGGTCACATGCATGAGGTCGCAGCCCGCCCATCTTAAGATCTTGGGCTGATACGCGAGGATCTCCCTCAAGACGCCTGCATCCACGTTGGGGTGAAGGTGCACATACCGCTGTACGATACGGTCCGGTCGGAGGCTCAAGAAATAGCGAACCAGAGCGTGAATTTGGGCATTGATCACCCTGGGGTAGAAGTGCCGCTCGGGCACAAAAGACTGGGGTTCAATGCACTCAACTTTGAGTTCATGCGGTGCCGGTTGGGTGACCGCAATATCTTGCTGCCTATCAGACATGTCGAAAAAACCTCAGGCCGCCTCGGATGGGATAAATCGGGATCTACCACGTCCATCCGCAAAAACAAACTCACCTAGGACTGAGAATATCCACATAGGTCGTGGACAAAGAGTTTTAAGATGCGCGCCGAACCGAGTGGAAGAGCTTGCCCTCAAGGATTCTCACTTTCAGGGGAAGTTCTGTGATTTTAGTCGAGCCCGAAAAGATGAGCCAGCCCGGCAACCAGGGTCTTGACCGCGGAATCAATCCATCGCCAACAGCAAACAAAAGAGTGTCAGCGCCCCAAAGGCGATCGCACCCCGTTTGATCTTGAGCGCTGCCGTACAAGTGATCTAAGTGGACAAGCGACCATGCGGTGGCAGAGTGTAGTGCGTTCGGACCTAGGACTCAGGCGGAGATCGAATGAGGACTCCACCTCGGCAGACGACGAGCTAGGACTCTATATCGTGTGCGATGGCATGGGGGGCCACCGAGGGGGAGAGGTGGCTTCGGCGACGGCCTGCAGGGTCACAGAGCGTGAGATTCTGAGACACCGCTCTCTGATCGAAGAAATACAGAGTGGTCAGCGGCCCGCGCGCGAGGCGGTTGACATTGCACGGCAGGCTCTCGAGGCCGCAAACCGTCAGGTCTTCGAACTCGCGCAGTCGCCCGGTTTGAGCGGAATGGGGACCACCCTGACGTTACTGCTCTTCTTGGGGCGAAAAGGCGTCCTGGCACATGTCGGTGATACCCGAATCTATTTGCTGAGAAGGGATGCGTTGCATCTGATGACCAGCGATCACACGGGGGTCGCGGAATTGGTCCGGGCCCGCACGGTGACGGAACAGCAAGCCAAGAAAATGCCCATTGCCCATCTTTTGACCCGCGCCGTGGGGATTCAGCCGGCGGTCGAGGTGGACACCCTCCTCTTTGACGTTCTTCCAGCCGATCGTTTTTTGCTCTGCTCCGATGGACTCACGGAATATGTCTTCGAGCGGTCTGAACTCAAGCAGTTCCTGCAAGGGGCCTTCTCTGAGATCGCCAAAAGCCTTGTCGACAAGGCCAATGCGGCCGGCGGCAAGGACAATATCAGCGCTATTGTTGTTCGCGCAGAGATCGAGGATGACGGCGAAACGCTCATCGATATTCACTCAGACCTCCATCTCAAGGTGGTGGCGATCGCAGGGGCGTTTGGGTTCGACGATCTACACCTGCGAACTATCCAACGCTTGCTCAACATCTCACGAGCGAGAGAGCTCGATCCACGAGAGGTTTTTTGCGCGCAGGGTGAAACGGTCGACCGAATTCTTATCGTTTTAGAAGGCGAGCTTGAACTTCGGGTTGATGATAAAAAAGTAGGGCAAGTCGATTCTCATGAGTTCATCGGTCGTCGATACCTGTTCGAGGCGAGCCCCGCCAAAGCGACGGTGATGGCTACCCAACCCACCCGAGCGCTCGAAATCGAGCGTAGTGCATTTTGGCAATTTGTCAGACGTCACCCGGTCACCGGGGTCAGGATTCTTTCGCGTGTCGCCTGGAAAACGCAGAAGAAGCTCGACCGGGCCATGACGGAACCAGAGGAGCATATGCACCCAAATGAACTTTTTTGAGGTCTGCCTCAGTGTGTGGGCCCCTTCTTGTCCACGAGTCAGAGCGATCGTGATGCGGTCGTATAGACGATAAGGGCGATAACAACGATCGCAGCCAAAGTGGGGATTTTCTGGGTGCAGGCGGCCGAAACGCCGGCCCATTCTGGGAACCTGTTCAAACCTACAACCAGCGCTTTCGACGAAAATACACGAGGAGCCCCGAGACCACAGTCAAACATACGCCCCAAAACACCTCGTATGCGTACTTGAACTTAAGTCCAGGGATGCGCTCAAAATTCATGCCGTACACCCCGGCTAAGAAGGTGATGGGAATGAACAGTGATGCCATGATCGTGAGGACCTTCATGACCTCGTTCATACGGTTTGAAACGGAACTCATGTAGAGTTCAACCAGTCCGCCCGCCATATCGCGCTGCATCTCGATGATGTCGAGGACTTGAACCGTATGGGAGTAGACGTCTCGAAGATAAGCGCGCACTTCCTCATGAATTTCGGGCTGTTCGCCGCGCTGGAGTTGGTCTACCAGCTCCCGGGTTGGCCAAAGCACCCGGCGAAGGATCGAGAGCTCTCTTTTGATGGCGTGAAGTTGATGCAGAATGACTGTCGTCGGTTGCGCAAAAAGCAGTTCTTCAATCTCCTCGAGGCGATCGCCATATCGCTCCAAAACGGGGAAGCTGTGATCAATGATCGCATCCAAGAGTGCGTACAAAAGAAACGAGGCACCTCTTTGCCTAATACGGGAATTCTCAGTGTGTATTCTGATGCGGACCGGATCCCAGACGTCTTTGCTTCTTTCCTGAAACGTGATGATGGTCTTGTCGGTGAGAAATAGGCTCACCTGTTCAGAAACAAGCGCGCCTTCCTCGATTCTAAACATTCGCAGAACGAGGAAGAGATGATTGGGATAGGCCTCCACTCGAGGACGTTGCGGAATGTGGATGACATCTTCCGCAGCCAGCGTGTGAAACCCAAAGTTCTCACGGAATTGGGCGACGACGTGGGGGTGCAGACCACCCACGTCGAGCCACCGCACTTCGCTCCAATGGGGCCGTTCAAGTGCCAGGAAGTTATCGAGATCATCCACCCGCTGGGTTTCTTCGCGCTCGCTTGAGTAGTCTATGCACGTGATGGTGATGCTCTCGGGGTCAGGGGCGGCCGATATCTCCTTCAGGTGATCGATCCCTGCGGGCTCTCCGGGCGTGGGATAACGTTTCGTGCCGGCCACCAAACGCAGTCCGAACCCGGTGATCTCTCGGATTGCGGTGGCCGCCGATCCGATCAACTGTTCACCGACGAAACGACCGCGCGTTCCACCGATCATCGCCCACCTCCGCAGCTTTGGTTCATGGTCAGGACGCTATAGTGGAACGGGACTGGTGCCGTAAATAGTAACCCCTAGGCTTGGCACCAGGACCGGCCGTTTTCGGGCCGTTTGAGGCATCAAATGCCGATGACACCGGGGTCTCAAAATGCGATGCATTGGCGTTAGTGGTTTTTCCGGGCAACGTCAGTCGTCGCGCACGCGGTCAATGCGACGCACGTATGGCCCCGCGCCGGTGGGCGATGGCTTGGCCATCGTACTTCTTCGTGACCCTGGCGGCCGGCCCTCTTTGGGCGGCGGAGCCGACGTCGCCTCCGGCTGAAGTTTCGTTGCTCACCGCGTTGGATGAGCGGCTGAATGCTCTTCTGCTTGGCGACGCCACGACTGAAAGGAATCTGGAGGGGCTGGCGGGCGGCGCGCTGTCGTCCGTCGCCGACGTACAGACGCTGCTTTTTAGTTTGCGGGAAGAGAAGCGACGGCTCGAAAACCAGCCCACCCAGACGTCATCAAGCGCGGTGGTCCGCCTTCCCGACGGCCAGGCCATCGAGGATCCATCGGTTCGACTGCGAAAGGCGATCGTCGAGAAACGGCTTCGTTACGCCTCTTTGGTGCATGATCTGCTCAAAGCACTCCCGGAGTCTGCGCGGCGGACGCTCCAAGACTTGAAGCATCCGCGCGTCGCGCTTCGTCAACGGATCGCGTCGCTCACAACAATCTATCAATCGTGGGGTGAACTGGGGACTCGTCTGGGCGCGCTCGAGCAGATTGTTCAGGCGGGACGCTTAGTGGGTTTTGCCGTCGATAAGAACGAGATCCTTGCGGACCTCCAGAGACATCGCCAAGATCTGTCCGCAACCGGTCTTCAGCTGGAGCGAGCCATCACCCGCTGGGTGACTGAAGTCGAACGCCAAGAAGCTGAGGGCTCGGACATCCGTATTCGGATTCTGACTTCGGTGGCTCAAAAACAACGCCGAATGGCCTGGGACGCGCTTTTCGTCAAACAGGCTGAGATAGAGCGCCGCCTACGTCCAAATTTGAAACAGACGGTTCGGGTGACCGAAACCGCACTGAACCTAAAGGATTTAGCGCGGTCGATCACCGATGTATTGAAGACTCCGGAGACGCTGTCCACGAATGCGGAAGCCAAAACAGCGCTTGCCGAGCTTTCGCTCGTCCAGGAGCAGAGCGCCCGGTTGCCTGCGGATCTGGATTTTGTGCTTGGGCGTTTTCAGCATGCCTACGAGCGTGAAGTACTCGCGCTTTTTACCGAGCTAGCCTCCGAAGAAGTCAAGGAGCGTACGTTTCGAATTTCAACCGAAATTTTGAGTGAAATTGCCATCGAAGTCGCGGAGCTCTCCCGCCGCATCGTCGGTTGGGGCCAAAGCAAAATCGATTTGTTCAGAAAATTCCTGAGTCCCAACAAGAGGAAAGACGCTTGGTCTGAAGTCTTCGGGTGGATCCTCGGATTCTTGGTTCTTGGGGTGTCCCTGAAGCTTCGTCCTAAGAGCGGACGTGTTGTCACTCTTTTAGTGAGTTGGTCGGCTCGCCAACAGATGTTTCGGGGGCGCGTAGGCACCTTGGTCCGTCTGGCCACGCTCGCCCACGCCTTGGCCCCGACCCTCGTGGTTCTTTTGGGATGTTACCTGGGATTCTTTTTTGTCGGCTGGGAACACCCCGAAATCCAGCTCGCCGAGGTGTGGGTTCGATGGTTTGGGGCTTATGTGCTCGGACTCAAATTCGTAGCCGGCCTTACCAAGCCTGTATCCAGAAGTCGTCCGGCGCTGTGGTCGGTCGATGGTGAGACCTCGCATCTGCTTCAAACGACCTACCGTCGATTGGGATTCTTTTTCGCGCTGGCCTTTGCCTCGAACGAAGTCGGCCTCCGGTGGATCGGGCTCGGGCGACTTCACACGCTGATCGATACCGTGATGTTCGCGTGGGTCTTCGGCTGGGGACTCTGGGCGATGATCCGTTGGCGTCTCTTGCTTTCGGCCGCGTGGCTCGGTGTTGTGTCAGAAGTTGGTTGGGAGCGGGCATTGCCGACCTGGATGGAGAACAGTCGGTGGGGCGCGCCCCTTTCGCCGGTGGCTTTTTCCCGAGTCGCCATCACAAAGTTCTACCGCATTGTATTCTCTGTCCTGAAGAAGGGTGGAGTCATTTCTTATCTTCGAGCCCAGACGCTCAAGCGGTTGGCCGACCGGGAGGAAATGCGCACGGAAGGGGGCGGGTCCCCTCTGCCCGAAGACTACGTGCGCGAGTTTCCGCTCTACCCCGTCCTGGGCGAGCACGGCCCAGTCATGCTTCCCCGTGAAGACAGCATAGGAAAAGCGGTGGGGCAGATCGAGACTTGGCAGAAGAGTCGGACCGATGGGTCCCTGGTTGTCGTGGGTGGAAAGGGGATGGGAAAGACGACGTTCGTCGGCCTGCTCCGGCGAAAGCTTACCGCGTTCGAGACCCACCACCACACTTTTCACACTAAAATTCTCTCGGAAGAAGACCTCCTCAACGAACTGTGTCCGATTTTCTCCTTCGAGGAGCACACGGTTTCTGATTTGGTGCGTCGGCTTTCTGAGGGTCCGGACCGCGTGGTGCTTCTGGATGAAGTCCACAATGTATTCTTGCGCACCATCGACGGCTATCGTGGGTTTGATGCGCTGGTACGGCTGGTGAACCAAACGTCCGAGAAGGTCTTTTGGGTGCTCGTTTTTAACCAGTTTGCATGGCAATTCCTGAATGAGAGCCGAAAGCGGACTCGCTACTTCAGGCGCCTCTTGGAGCTCAAAGACTGGTCTGCGGCGGAGTTGCAGGATTTGATTTCGCGGAGGAACCAACGTTCGGGGTATACCGTCGAGTTTGACGAGGATATCGTCGATCACGGAAAAAATGACACCCAGGATCTTCGCCTCGTAGAGGGAGGAGAGAGCTTCTTTCGTCTATTGCGTGAACGGAGCGGTGGGAATCCGCGGATCGCAACTTATTACTGGCTCGAGTCGTTGGTCCCAGCCGGCGATCATGCCCTACGGGTCGTATTGATCCGGCCGCCGGAGTTGAGCCATGACGGGGGGCTTACCGACGAGATGATGTTTGTTGTTGCATCGGCCTTCCAACACGAAAATCTCTCCGCCCAAGACCTCTCCAAAGCCCTTCGCTTAAAACCGGAAGCGGCGAGCTTTACGCTTCAGTTTCTGCGAGAACGGGAGATCTTTGAACTCAAGGAAGGCGCCACCGACCGGGTCAGCGTCGGTCCGAAATACTATCGGTCGGTTCTAGAGATGCTTCGGGCGAAGCACCTACTGTTTGAGGTGAAGTCATGAATAGCGACAACGTGTTGACCTTCTTCAATCCAAACGCCATACCGACCGCATTTTTCGCCCTTCTGTGTGCTTACGTGCTTTCTCGCGTGAGCACACGCCTTTTGGGCATGCTGTCCGAACGGTTCGCCGCCCGGCGTCTTCTGATCAAGCAGGGATCGACCTTTTTGTCGTTTGCCATCTATGGCATCGCGGTTGTTCTTGCGGCCGTCAGTCTCATCGATTTCTCTTCGCAGGCAGTCTTGGCGCTCTCGGGTGGCGCTGCGGTGACCATCGGATTTGCACTCAAAGACGTGGCCTCATCCTTTCTAGCCAGTATTACCGTGCTCGCTACCAAACCCTTCCAGGTCGGGGACCGCGTGGCCTTTGGAGAGTACTACGGCGAGATCACTGAGATTGGTCTCCGCTCGGTGAGGCTGGTTACCTTGGACGACAACCAAGTGACCATTCCCAGCAACAAATTTCTGACCGAGGCGGTGGCCAGCGCCAACGCGGGGGCACTCGACTGCATGGTGGTGATTCCTTTGTACGTGGATGCGCGCGCGGATCATGTTCGCGCCAAAGATATTGTGCACGAGGCGGTGCTCGCGTCCCGTTACTTGTATTTAAGCAAACCGTTTACCGTACTCACCAGCATGGAGGTCAGTGACCAGGGTTTGGCCTACTTGAAGCTGGTCGCAAAGGCGTATGTCTATGATGCTCGACACGAAAAGGCTTTCTTAAGCGACGTCACCGAGCAGGTCGTCGAACGGTTCAACATGGAATCCATTCAGATGCCAAGACCCAAACAGGAGGCCGCATGAACCTCAAGCACGACGAAGAAAAGCTACGAGCGTGGCTTTTCGAGCCCACGGTCGACCGACTGGTTGGCGCGTTCAAAAGATTCTTAGCAACCTGGTTCGTGGTTTTTTTCGTGGGGGCGGCACCCCCGGTTGAGCAGAAGAAGCTTCCCCTCAACCCGCTGTACCACCGGGCCCAGCGCGAGTTTCATCGGAAAAACTACCGCACGGCACTCGCGCTCTTGGCGCAATACCTTAGCGAAGCCAAGACCCAGACCTATCGACGGCGTCGGTTACTTTGGGTCATCGACCAGATCGGTCAGATTCATCTTAAAGTTCACCGTGACCCGGACGGGGCTCTCGCGTTTTTTTCGCGGATCAAGGACGACAAACGTCTTACCGGAGCTGAAATGGACATGATCAAAGGGTGGATTCAGGCGGCACATGATTGGAAAAGATCAGAACGGCTTCGGCCATCCAAGCGAAGTGCCGATGAGCTCTTCGACCTCGGACGATCGCTCTACAACAAGGGCGTTGAGGAGACGGAATCACCGATGGACGATTCTGGGAATGGATACTTTCATATTGCGACAACCTACCTCATTCCTTTTATTGTGAATTACGACCAAGACCGAAGAATTGGCGAGGCCCTCTTGATGATGGGAGACATCCGGAGGCGCACCTGGACCGACGCGGGCTACTGGTCTGAGAGCCACTACCTACGAGAGGTCATTCGGCGTTACCCGCATTCGCGAATCGCCCGGGAAGCCTATGAGCTTTTGCGAAAAGATATTCATTTTGGATACTCCGGATCGGGCGGCGATCACGTGCCACGCTCTCAGCAGCAGATGCTTCGGCACTTCCAGAGGCTTTCCGCGCCGAGGGCAAAAAGATGAAAGCTCGGGAGTTACCCTTGGTGGGTTGGCGAGAATGGATTGCCTTTCCCCGTTTAGGCATTCAAGTGGTCAAGGCCAAAGTCGACACCGGTGCGAGAAGCTCCTCCTTGCATGCGGTTCGTCTCAAGGTGTTCAAGAAGAATAAGCGAGAATGGATCGAATTTGTCGTCCATCCCGAACAACGGTCTTCGCGAAAAGAAATCGTGGTACGGGCTCCGCTTGTGGATGAGCGCTTGGTTCGGAGTTCCAATGGGAAACAAGAACTGCGCCCGATCATCCAGCCCATTGTGGCGTTGGGCGGAGATGAGTGGGACATCGAAGTCACGCTTGCCAGTCGCGCCTCCATGGGGTTTCGTGTCCTGCTGGGACGAGAAGCCGTAAGGCGAAGATACTTGGTCGACCCGGGACGGTCATTTCTGCTGAGCAAGAAAAGAAAGAAGGCACGGTGAACTATGAAGATCGGAATCTTGTCACGAAAAGCATCGCTGTACTCCACGGACCGCCTAAAGAAGGTAGCCGAGGAAAGAGGGCACGAAGTGTCGGTTGTTGACTACGCGCGATGCTACATGAACATTACGTCGCACCGCCCCAGCATTCTTATCAAAGGAGAACCGCTGGTCTTTGATGCCGTTATTCCGAGAATTGCGGCGTCAGTGACCTTCTACGGCACGGCTGTGGTTCGGCAGTTCGAAATGATGGGCGTGTTCTCAGTCAATGGTTCTCAGGCGATCAGTCGATCTCGCGACAAACTTCGTACTTTGCAGCTTCTCGCCGGAGAGGGCGTAGGTCTTCCCGTCACCGGCTTTGCCCGCTCCACCAAGGATATCGATGGGCTCATTAACGTTGTGGGCGACGCCCCGTTGGTCATTAAGCTATTGGAGGGGACCCAAGGGGTTGGTGTGGTGTTGGCGGAGACCCAGAAAGCGGCCGAATCGGTCATCGCTGCGTTTCGACAACTGGATGCCAACATTTTGGTACAGGAGTTCATCAAAGAGGCCGGAGCGTCCGATATTAGGGCATTTGTGGTCGGTGGCAAGGTGGTTGCGGCCATGATGCGAAAGGGGCCCGAGGGTGAGTTCCGATCGAACCTCCACCGAGGCGGCTCGGCAAGGGCCATCAAGCTAACCCCCGAAGAACGAAGCACCGCGTTGCGCGCTACGAAGATACTTGGACTCCAGGTGGCTGGGGTCGATATGTTGCGATCCAACCACGGCCCGCTGGTCATGGAGGTGAATTCATCTCCGGGGCTGGAGGGCATCGAGGAGGCCAGCGGCAAGAACGTGGCTGGGTCGATCATTGAATACTTGGAAAAGCATGCGGAAAAAGGAAACAAAAAAGATCGCGTCAAGAGCTAGAGGAGACGAGCCGCTAGATCGTTTAGGCTCCGAGGCCAGCCCGCTTATGGCGTTCGAGTTCGCCGGGTGCGTCACCGAGCCGGGTTCGATCTCTCGGGTTGAGCTTCCCGTTGCGCGGCTCCCAACCGGGACCAAAATGGCGCTCCCGGCTATCGTGCTCCACGGGGCTAAGCCGGGACCAGTACTCTGGCTGTCTGCGGCCATCCATGGGGACGAGATCAATGGCGTGGCGATCGTAGACGAGATCGTTCGCCAGATTGACCCCCAGCGCCTTTCGGGGACCGTCTTGGCCGTTCCAATGGTCAACGTGTTTGGTCTCATCCATGGGTCGCGGTACTTACCCGATCGAAGAGATCTCAATCGCTGTTTTCCTGGTTCTAGGCGCGGCTCACTTGGGGCACGGCTGGCGCACCTTTTTTGTGATGAGATCGTACATCGGGCCGACGTGGGGATCGATTTTCACACCGGTTCAAACGGAAGAACGAACCTACCACAGATTCGGTGCGATCTGGATCACGCCGAGACGAGTCGCTTGGCCGAAGTTTTCGGCGCCACGGTTGCCGTACACTCCTCTCTTCGAGACGGCTCGCTTAGGGCATACGCCGTCAAATGCAAGAAGCCCCTGCTCCTTTACGAAGCCGGCGAGGCATCCAGGCTCAGTGCCAAAGCCATCGATGTCGGTGTGGAGGGGACTCTGCGAGTCATGAGTCATCTCGGGATGCGCAAGACCACTCGCGAGCGCAAGGAGCGGGCGGTTCAGCTGTTCCGAAAGAGCACGTGGACCCGCGTGCACCAAAGTGGCTTGTGTCGTATCGATGTGGACCTGGGCCAACCCGTCAACAAGGGCGACCATTTGGGCTGGGTTATTAATCCTGCAGAGGGAACGCGGTCGTCTGTATGTACCAAAGAAAGCGGGCTGGTCATCGGCCGTGCCACCGATGGTTTGGTCCATCGGGGCGACGCGGTGGTTCACATCGCTCAGTTCGACGCGTAGGAGGAAGCTCGCCATGCATATGGATCCGATGATGCCGTACTTTGTTGGCGGGATCGCCGCGATCCTGATTCTGGGCATTATCTTGCGAAGATTCAATCAACCGCACGTCGTGGCCTACCTCGTGGCGGGAGCACTTTTGGGCCCCAGCGGGTTGGGCTTCATCGACGACCGCGAAGTGATCGTTCGCCTCGGAGAAATCGGCGTCGTGCTCCTTCTCTTCTTTGCGGGCATGGAGTTCTCCTTGCCCAGTCTGCTATCGCGCTGGAAAGTACCCGTGGTCGGAACCTTCCTGCAGATCGCCGTGAGCATGGGGGCTACGATTGCGCTGGGCTATTCCCTCGGCTGGCCCTTGGCACGGGGTGTTCTGCTTGGCTTTGTCATCAGCTTGAGCAGCACGGGTGTCGTTCTCAAACTCCTCAGAGATCGGAACGAGACCGACGAGACCGTGGGCGGTGATGTCGTGGGCATTCTTTTGGTTCAAGATATCGCCATCGTTCCCATGCTGATTACCATCAATCTTCTGGGTGGTGAATCTCCATCCTTGACCACGGTCTTGACGCAGGCGCTGGGCGGCATCGCAGTGATTCTTCTTTTGGTCTTCGTCGCGCGGCATCCGACAATACGACTTCCGTTTGGGCACTGGCTGCGTTCTGACCATGAACTCCAAGTCTTCAGTGCGTTTCTTATCGCCTTCGGCTTTGCCCTTCTCAGTGGCGCGGCAGGACTTTCCACCGCGCTGGGCGCTTTTGTGGCCGGCATCGTCGTAGGTGCCGCCAAAGAAACGGAATGGGTCCATCAGGCACTCCACTCGTTCTACGTCCTGCTCCTGGCGTTCTTCTTCGTTTCAGTGGGAATGCTTCTCGACTTTGGATTTCTCTTCCAAAACGCCGCCGTCGTAGGTGGTCTTCTTATTGCTGTCCTTTTGAGCAACACCCTGATCAATGCCTGCATTCTTCGGGTTCTCGGACGAAACTGGAAGGACAGCCTTTATGGCGGAACCTTGCTCGCCCAAGTGGGTGAGTTTAGCTTCGTTTTGGCTGCCGTCGGACAACAGACTGGATACATCACGGACGTTGCCCACAAGATCGTCATCGGCGTCATCGCCTTGAGTCTTCTGGCAAGTCCATTTTGGATTGGGCTCGGTCGTTGGTTGCGGCAGAAGGGTGGCGCCACATCAGCCACCACGCATCTTCGTCCGGAGAAAACGGCCATTTAGAAGTAATCCTGGAGTCGCCAACGGGAATACCATGGTGGTAGCCTTGGGTCGGTGAGCGCTCTGGAGATAGTCATCGCCGTCTCTGCCGGCGTTATTCTTTTCCTCTTCGGGATCGAACACTTCAGTCGGGAGGTTCAGGCGGTGAGTGGTGCCACTCTCCGCAAATCTTTAGCCAGGAGCACGAAGCACCCCGTACTCGGTTTCTTGATCGGCGGCGGGGTCACGGCGCTCATTCAGTCGAGCACCGCCACCTCCGTGATCGCGGTGGGACTCGTCAACGCAGGCGTGCTCTCGTTTCGCAACACCCTCGGAATCCTGTTCGGCGCCAACGTTGGAACAACGGTCACCGCTCAACTCGTCGCCCTGAAGTTGACCGATTTTGCCCCGGCTCTGATCTTGATCGGCTTCTTTTTGGGGCTGATGCCCTTTCGCTGGAGGGTGCTGGGGCGGTCCATTTTTTACTTTGGGTTGGTGTTTTTCAGCCTCAACCTCGTGTCCTCCGCCGTGGAGCCCCTTCGGACCCACCCGACGTTGATCGCGATTCTGTCTGAGGTCAAGGGCCCCATCGCGGGCGTGCTCGCCGGTGCTGCGTTCACCGCAGTGGTTCAGTCCAGCTCGGTGACGACCGGTCTGGCCATCATACTACTCCACCAGGGCGTACTCCCATTGGAAGGCGCGCTCCCTATCGTTTTGGGGGCGAATATCGGGACGACGGTGACGGCACTGATTGCCTCTGCGTCCTTTGATACATCTGCGAGGCGAACTGCGGTTTCCCATCTCTTGTACAACGTGTGTGGGGTCCTTCTCTTCTTACCGTTCTTGGTTCCGTTTGAGGCTCTGCTCGGACGGCTCGGCCAGTCTCCGGCACAGACTTTGGCCACCGCCCATCTCATATTTAACACCACCTGCGCCGTGTTGTTCTTGGCAGGCCTTCGTCCGTTTGCGGCACTGGTTGAGCGGATCGTGCGTGACGAGGACGCCGCCGATCCGATCGAACCCCCGCCCAAGGAACTGGACGAGGACATGAACCAGGCACTGGCTCAGAGTAGAAAATGGGTGGCCCGGATCGTCCATCGGCTCGAGCCCTGCTACACGGCGGCCGTCTTGGCGCTTCAGACCAAGGATAAGAAGATAGAGAACCGGGCCGCACGTATGACCGCCATTATCCAGTTTGGCCTAGAAGAAGGTGGTACGCTTGTGGGCCTTCTGTCGAGACGCGAGTTGTCCGAGGAGCAATCTACACAGGTGTTGCGGTTGGTCGTGACGCTCGATCACATTCGACAGATGACCGACTCTTTGGAGGATCTCATGCGCATCGGAGAGGTTCTCCGGAGTCGGGCAACCCGCTTCAGCATGGACGCGCTACTCGATATTCAGCGGGTCTATCCCCTCACGGCGAAATTGATCGAAGCGCTTGCGGAATCGTTTGACACGCCGGTTGAGCGTTCGTCCACACTTGATGCGGAGCTCCGAACGACCTTGGCTTCATGTTACCAGCGCTTCATCGAACTCGCGCGCACCGAGGATGAGGGTGCTGAACTCGCAGATTTCCTTTCAATCCACCAGCGTTTGCGAAGCAAGGTTCTTGCCTTTGCCGAGCATCTCAGGGAGGCGTCATGAGTACTTTCTCCGGCATTCGTCCGGCGACCCTCACGGCTCGCGGCGGCCGCGAGCCGGTAGACGAAATCGAAACCCTCGCGGATCCTTGGGCTCGATCCGTCTCGGACCTCACAAAGGCGCTTCGGGTAGATCCGGTGGCCGGTTTGAGTCGGAGCGAAGTCTCGCGCCGCCTCATGAGGTTTGGTGCCAACGTTTTGCGCCAAATCCGACGAAGAAGCATCTGGGCGATTCTGGTAGCCCAGTTTGCGAGTCTTCTTGTGGCACTTCTGGCCGCGGCCGTAGTGGCTGCGATGGCCTTCGGTGAGTGGGTCGAAGCCGGGGCTAGCCTTGGCACGAGGGATGCACCGCATGGTTCGCCACAATGCCTTGGTGAACCGCCTTTCAGCCGTAGAGACCTTGGGTGCGACCAGCGTGATATGTACGGACAAGACAGGCACGCTCACCGAGAACCGTATTCGGGTGGAAGTTTACCGGCTCGCTTCGGCTCCGGAATCAAAGCGCCATGCCCTGGAAATCGGGGCGCTCTGCAACAACGCCGCGCTTTGAGACAACGAGGACGGCGTTGGCGATCCCTTGGAAGTGGCGCTCTTGGCCCGGGCCCTCCAGGAAGGCATCGAAAGAGCCGAGCTTTTGAAAGTCTGGCCCGAACAAAGGGAGGTGGCGTTTGACCCCGAGGTCAAGATGATGGCCACCGTTCACGGAGCCAAAGCCCCGTATCGCGTCGCGGTGAAGGGCGCACCGGAAGCCGTGATTTCGGTGGCCAGACTCAGCGACGACGAACGCCGCCATTTTCTGAGTGAAGCGGAAGAGCTTGGCAAAAGAGGTTTACGCGTTCTGGCCCTGGCCGAGCGCAGCGTGGATCGCCTAGAGGAAGATGTTTATGCCGATCTCGGCCTTGTTGGCCTGGTGGGGATGTTGGATCCCCCACGCACCGAGGTGAAAGGAACGCTGTTGGCCTGCCGGGAAGCGGGGGTGCGGGTGGTGATGGTCACGGGAGACCACCCCGTCACGGCCAGCAATATCGCGCGGGCCACTGGACTGGTCGATGACGATAATCCGGCGGTCGTTCAGGGCGCAGAGTTAGAGTTCATCGCATCCGCCACGGAGGGCGAACAGCGGCGCCTGCTGAACGCGTCGATCTTTGCAAGGGTGAGTCCGAAGCAGAAGTTGGATCTCATTCAGCTTCATCGGTCGGCGGGTGCTATTGTCGCCATGACGGGCGACGGTGTGAACGACGCGCCGGCGCTCAAAAAGGCCGACATCGGTGTCGCGATGGGGGGCCGGGGTACAGCGGCTGCGCGAGAGGCCGCCGCTATGGTGCTCAAGGACGATGATCTTTCCACCATCGTGGTCGCAATCCGTGAGGGGCGCGGCATTTTCGCAAACATTCGCAATTTCGTGGTCTACCTCTTGTCGTGCAATATCAGCGAGGTATTGGTGGTCGCACTGGCCACGGTAGCGGGGGCTCCGCTTCCGCTTTTGCCACTTCAAATCCTGTTTTTGAACCTTGTGACTGACGTATTTCCGGCCTTGGCGCTCGGCGTCGGAGAGGGCTCAGCGCACCTGATGCAGCGTCCGCCGCGCGATGCAGGAGAATCAGTGATCACGGGACGACATTGGCGGGCCATTACGCTTTACGGCGCGCTCATGACAGCGAGCGTCCTTCTCGCCTTTGGCCTCGCGCTTCGGGACCCAAAAATAGGCCCCGAACGCGCCGTGACCATCTCGTTTCTTACGCTCGCGTTCGGTCAGCTTTGGCATGTCTTCAACATGCGCCGGATAAGGAGCGGCTTGATGAAAAACGAGATTACAAAGAACCCCTGGATTTGGGGCGCGCTGGGCTTCTGCGTGGTCGTCCTGCTGGTTGCCACTTATGTGCCGGCACTGGCCAAGCTACTTTCGATTACGCCGCCGAATGGAACCGGGTGGCTGCTCATCGCCACGATGAGCCTCCTGCCTCTCTTGATCGCGCAAACGCTCAAGGTCCTGGCTAGAATGGCTTCTGCCCCTACGGACCGTCCCCGTAAGGCCGTTGGGGTAGCCCCCTCCTAGGGCTTCTTCTCGGCCTTCTCCTTTCTCTTTAGGGTCTTCTCCACGGCGCGTCGAAGGTCATCGATGCGGTCCGGCCCGAAAAGACGCCCTATCGCACCGTAGCGTTCCTTCGGCATCTCTTTCAGACGCTTCTCGTATTCGACGGGCACGAGAATGTCGTCTCCGATTTTAAGGTCTTTGGCTTCGACCAACACGCGCTTGCCCTCGGCCAGCTCGAGTTCAGATACCTGCCAGTCGGAAGCTGAAAAGTCGATGTCCACCAGGGTTCCAAGGTGTTTTCCTTGGAGGGTAATGACACGGCATCCCTGAAGTTCCTTGAGACTTATTCCGGGGGCTTCTTCAATCTTTTCGATCGCTTTGCCGGCCTCCGACTTGAGGAAGACCACATCACGGCCGATCTTTTCGACCTGTTCTCTCGGAACGAAAAATTCTTGCTTCGTCCCTTTCTTGGTCTTGTAGACCAGAGCCGCGATGGTTCCCGATTGGGGATCCACCGTCATTCCCGATACACTTCCAAGAATGCTTCCATTTTCGAGTTCGATGACCAATATGCCTCGAAGCTCTGCGATACTTTCCATCATGATACGCCCCCTTTGCGATCCCCCAAAGAGGGGGATGGGTTACTCCTTCTAAAAGCAACATGCATGCCAAGGTATTGATTCCGGCGTTTTGGACGGTGCGCCCTAATCATGCCAAACAAAGTTACCGAACTGTGACTTTCCAGAAACTGCCTGCTACGGATGTGCCTCGATGGTACGACCCGGCAAATCGTTGGCCTTGTCGCCGGAGATGATTACGTCGACCCCCGCTGCCGCTCGGTGTTGCTCCCTGGCGGCCTCGGCCGCCAGCTGCTCCTCGGCCGTGGACTTTCCGACGGCGTAACGGTCCAAGAGCACTGCGGCCACCACATCGCCGGTGACGTTTACGGCACTTCGGCTCATGTCGAGGATGCGGTCGACACCCATGATGAGCCCGATGCCTGCTGCCGGGATGCCCGCCGAGTTGAGGACCATAGCCAAAATGACGATCCCAACACCAGGTGTGGCCGGAGACCCGATCGATGCGGCCACCGCCGTGATGACCACCAGGGCCAGGGCGCCCACATCGAGATCTACGCCGAATACCTGCGCCAGAAACACTGTCGCGATGCCCTGGTAAAGCGCGGTGCCATTCATGTTGATCGTCGCTCCAAGCGGAATGACGAACTGTGAGATCGACGGTCGCACACCAAGCTTTTCTTCAGACGTCTTGATCGAGAGGGGCATCACGGCGGCAGAGCTCGAAGTGGAAAAGGCAAGAAGCTGAAGTTCCTTTAACTTACCAAGGAATTCGAAAGGCCGCTGGCCAGCGGCAAGGATCGCAATCAGGACGTAGCCGATCATTACGATGCCAAGTCCCGCGAGCACCGTCCCCACGTAGACCGACATTCCGAGCAGCGCATCAAGCCCGAGCTTGGCCGTGAGCTGGGCCATCAATCCAAAGACCGCGATGGGTGCAAGACGCATTGCCCACTTGACGATCGTCATGGATACCTGCTGAAGCGAACCCAGCAATTCGAGGAGAGGACGCGATTGGGCTGGGCGCATAGAAACCAGGGCGATACCAACGATCACCGCGAACAATACGACCTGGAGCATCTCGAGGTTCACCATGGCACCGAGAGGGTTTTTGGGCAGAAGATTGATGATCGTCTCGGGCAGCGGACGCGCGAGAAACTCCCCTCCGGACGGCAGGGTTGGCGCCGCGGCAAGACTTCCACGTGCAACGCTCGGATCGACGAAACGGCCGGGCTTCGCAGCGACTGCGAGTCCGATACCGACCAAAATGGCGACGGTCGTGGTTGCGACAAAGAAGAAAACGGTACGGAGACCCATGCGGCGCAGTTGTTCCAGGTCCTCGCTTGCAGCGAGGCCCCGAATAATGGAGGCGAACACAAGCGGGACAACGATCATCTGGATCATTGCCAAGAAAAGCTGCCCGGGGAGAGCAAGCCAGTTTCCGATCGTAGCGGCTGTCTCTGATGATATCCATCCGACTGAAGGGCCGATCAGCACACCGCTGGCAATGCCCAAGAACATTCCGACGAGGACCTTGATCCACAGCCGCCGACGAACAAGATCCTGAAGCCGGTCACTAAGAAATTTCAGCGACCGGGGATGAAGCCGTTCGAGCGGGTGTCTCGGCACTGCCGCGGTGGATTTGGCGCTTCCCAAGCAAAACTCCGGCGTTTCGTATACCGCACGCGAGCGCGACGCGTCCCTCTCCTCATCCTGACTTAGGGAAGAAACTTAGGCGCGAACACCGGCAGCATTACCAGATGGTAATGACAGAAGGCTCGTATTCCCTGGCCACGATGGGTTGAGCGGGTAAGCCTTAGTTCATTCCGTCTTTGCTGCCCTTTGGTTCGCATGTTCGCAGCCCGACAATCGGGGTTCGGACGGAAACCGCTGTAGGAAAGTGGAAATGATGGCCTGCTCCGTTCGACCCCTGAGCGCGGCCGGGGCCGCGATCCGGACCACAAGATGCACCGTTTTGGGCTCGTGGAGCTCCATCGAGATCCGCGGCTCTGGGGCTGGCGTGTCGAGTCCCCATTCTTCGCCCAGCGCACGAAAATGGCGCCGCGCTTCCTCGAGGTGAGGTTCACAGTGTTCTTTGGCCGCGCTCAAAAGCACCGACGACGCTTCTTTCCACCGATGGGATTCGACGGGAACCGTGAAGGTGTGAAAAACAAACTGCTCGGTGAATGACTCATTCGTGACCGGCTCCGACAGAAAGAGAGAGTTGGGCATCACGATCGCGCGGCCCGTTTTTTGGTGCGAGGTCCGGTGCGGGCCCACCTCAAGGATCGTGGTTGTGAGGAGGCTTTGGTCGATCACCTCGCCGCGCAGGCCTTTCACTTCGATGCGGTCGCCGATACCGAACGCGCGAGATGTTCCTCGCAGGATCGATCCGCTCAGGCAGAGGATCAACTCCTTGGTCGAGATCACGATGGCGGCGGCGATGGCGGCCAATGAAAGGGCCGCTGTGCGAAGCTCGGATGCCCAGATGATCGCCGAAAAGAAAAGGAAGACAAGAAAGGCCACGTTCCGCGTAGCCACGATGAACCGGCGCTTCACGTCCGTGGCAAAGTCTTGCTTGCGAATCGCCTTTGATATGATCCACCGGAGCAGAATGATTCCTACGAGAAGGACCAGCGTCGAGATGCCGTTCACAAGGGCCGTGCGCTCCGACAAAAGCTGCGAAAGTCGTTCCAACATGACTACCTCACCGCCGCGTCCTGGACCGAAGCCCCGAGACTTGGCCTTTGTTGTTCTTCCCCGCCGCCTGAGTGGTGCCAAGCAAAAACGAGCACGTCCGCCGACCAGTTCCCCCTTGTCTTCGACTGTTGACCAGCCGCTCTTAGGGTTTTCTTTTGTGCGGCCCTTCATTCCACCGCAAGGGCTGCGGCCGACGTTGCTTGCTGGGCTGGTTGGCGCTGTGAGGGGTGGCCAGTACTTCGGCTTAAGGGATATCTCGAAATGAAGGGGTTCCCGGCCATTGCAAATCGAACGGAGTACTCAAAAGACCCGACAGTGGCTGAGAAGCTGTGGGCGCTTTTTGAGAAAATGATCGGCGCCGAGTTCGACATCGGGACGAGAGAGACGTTGGATCTCTCAGAGTTGATGGTGGAGGTGTTCGATCGAATCCTGACCACATTTGATGAAGGGGACCGAGTGTACATCCTTGGTTTTGGCACCTTCGTCGCGCGTTTTACCGAAGGGAGACGGATTCGCATCTTTTGGGGCATTGAAAAGCAGATCAAAGGGCGGCGGAGAATCAAGTTTAAGACTCGAGATGGCACCACAGCCCTGAATCCCAACCACGGTAATGGGTGGAGCAGGAAGTCTTGACGAGCATGCCAACTGGTTCGTACGTGGCCGAGATGGTCCGTGGTGCTGAGGATTACGAAGCCGCCGAGCGAGCCACGCAGACAATGATGAAGATGAAGAAGATCGACATCGCTGCACTCGAAGCAGCTTTTGCCGGAAATTGAGGAGAAGCAGAATGATGTACGTAGATGGATTTGTAGCCGCGGTCCCCACGGCAAACCGCGAGAAATACAAAGAACATGTAGTCTACGCTACTGCAGTGTTCAAAGACCATGGGGCACTGAAAGTGATCGAGTGTTGGGGCGATGACGTCCCCGACGGGAAGGTGACCTCGTTTCCGAAGGCGGTGCAGAAGAAAGACGACGAAACAGTGTGCTTTTCTTGGATTGTGTGGCCCTCCAAAGAGGCGCGAGAGGCCGGCATGGAAAAAGTGTTTGCCGACGAACGAATGAAGCCCGAGAACAATCCAATGCCCTTTGATGGCAAGCGCTTGATCCACGGCGGATTCGAAACGCTGATTGAAGTGTAGCTTGTCTCCAAAGGGCCCGGCAATGGGGATGACCGGTCCAGGCCTACATTGCCGCAATGCCCCCGGCTGGAAGTCCGAAATCGGGCGGCGTTTAGACGCGCTCGTTCAGAAAAAGGTCCCCAAAGTGAAGAAAGCGGTTCGCTGGAACTCGCCATTCTACGGTCTAGAAGGTTAAGGTTGGTTCCTCTCGTTCCGCTCTTTCACCAAATACATCAAGTTGATGCTCCACAACGGCTCCTCGCTGGACCCGGTCCCGCCCGTGAAGTCGAAGCATCCGGATGTGCGTTACTACCACATCAATGAGGGAGAAGAGGTTGATGAAAAGCTGTGGGGATGATGGTTCAAGCAGGCAGCAAAGCTGCCTGGTGAGAACCTTTTCTAGTTCACCGATTATCGCTGCAAGCCCAGCCAGGGCCAATGGCTTTCGGGGCAGGTGGAGATGAAGGGCATGAACGCAAAGCAGGGCCGGGGCTCGCGCATTGTAACTGGCCTGGGTGGGGCACGTGGACGTCGCGGCGTTTCCTTGCCAACCGAGATGCTGGGCCTGTGCAGCTGGCCTCAGCCCACTGAAGTGGCTTTTGCGCTGGCTTTGGGGAACACACTATATCATTTTCGGGTTTTCAGGCGACCATCTATGGCTGGGCTTTGGAAGGTCTCCAAGGGTTGACACATAGGGGGTGCTGTAGGGGATTCTTGGTGTTTGATGAGCGAATTGATTGCATTGGGTGCCGGGTCAACGGATTGCCCCGAGTTCGTGAACCGCGTGCGGCTGGCGCTCAATGGTGTAGTGCAAGAATCACGGCCAGGTGAAATCTATGTTATCCAGCTTGATAACTGGTTCGGCGAACGGTGGTTTCACTTTGCCGGAAAGATTGCCGGTGCCGTAGGCGTACATTCGAAGCAGCTCGTGATCCCTCCTTTCCACCCGAATCGAGTGTTGGCGCAACATACTTACGCCCGCGGGGAGACCGATGCCTGGGCGGCGGTCGAAAGTACTCCACTGCATTTCGAGCAGGCGAGTAGCGACAACATCGATCGCTTCGCCAGGAAACTGACTAAGAACGGAGTCCTATGTTGGTACAGCGGAAATACCAAGGCTCAGACCCGCGGGGCGATGATGGTCTACGTGGTTTTCTCTGAGGAACAGTTCGGATGGTATGTAGAGCTGCAGGGTCCACAGAAATGGAAAATGTCGAAGTGTGTGGGCATCTCCTCGAACGAGTTCGAGCGCTACGAATCTGGCGGTGCGACGAAAGCTGGTGAGCATGATGAGTAAACTTAGGTCGGAGGTGGATACCTGCTCGGAGGCTGAACTTGATGCGTTCGAGCGTCACATGGGTATCAAGTTGCCGCAATCCTACCGCGCCCACTTGGTGAAATTTGGCTGGGGTGGCGCTTGGACTGAGAAGAACCCGGTATCCCATTATTCTGACTGGTGCGATCCGAATGAACCCGAGGAAATGCCTGCCGACTTCTTAGTCACTCCGTTTCCGCATGTGGCTCCGTGGAACGAGCAGGGTGTGGGCCCGTGTTGGTCCGTCCAGGTTTGGACCGGCGCGATGCGGATCATAAATATGGGCTGCGAGCTGTACTACCTGCTCGTCGTTTCGGGGCCTGAGCGCGGGGCGATATGGCACGATGCGCGCCAAAATGGCGATGGAATCTATCCACTACAACACGGTGATGGGCGACGGGTGTCTTTCGATGATCTCGTAAAGAACGGAAGATGGCGGCGCCGATGGCGCCGATTCGATCCAAATCTACGATAGGCGCGTGCGGTTGGTTCACTCAGGTGGGCGAGTCGCCTACCGACGCGCAGCTCAGTAGACCTAGAGACAAGCGGTGATCATCGTCACAGATACCGGTTGCTTCAGGTAGACTACATGCCTCTGTATCCTAGGCTTTTTTGTCTTCGAGAGGTGAGCGCTTGGCAAACGGGCTTGCCTCCGGAGTACCCAAAGTGCAATCTCGGGGGCGAGATGAGTCAGTCATTCTGCTTAGTGTGAGAAACTCATGATGTAGCGGAAAAACGAGAGGAAAAGCTTGAAGTGACAACCGAGGAAACTGCGGGCGGGGAAATAGTTTGGGGGACTAAACTTTGTGTGTTGACCTTCAAGCCTTCATTTGTCGTCGCTGAACCGATCCCTGTTACGTTGTGGATGAAAAATAACGGAGAGAGCGCGGTACACGTCGAGCTCCGAGATGAATGGGATGACTTTGAGTATCACCTCGATCTCGACGAAGACTGTTTGGCCCTTGGTGGAAAATCGGTGCCTCTGACCCGGTTTGGGCACCATATGACCGCCGGAGCGATGTCCGAACGGTGCATTGGAAGAATGCTTGAACCGGGTCGAGAACTCCGATGGGAAATCACCCTCAATCGCTATTTCGACATGACCACCTCAGGGGTGTACCTCTTGACTGCCTCTCGGCCGATCTCTCAATGGGATAATGATTCATCCTCGGCGATAACTCGGCCCATCACGTCCAATACCCTCAAACTTGAGCTAACCGAAGAATAGACCAGAGACATTCACGCGGTGCAGATTTCGTAAGTTTTCCATCCTCGCCGAAGTGGACTTCCTCGGCGACGTAGTTGTGGTGGCAGGTGATCGCGTCATCAAAACGAACCTGCGGGAACATCTTGCGAATCACATCCTGGTAGAGCTTCAGCATAACTTCACGATTACTCTTGGCGTAGCTCTGGGTCCAGAAGAGATCGTAACGATACGCTTCCATTTCTCGCGTACCCGCGAGAAAGACGGCCAGATCGCGGTCCGGCAACTTCGCATTGTGCGCAAGCTTTCTCGCCCGACCAATATGGATCTCGGCGAGCGTCTTCCCAATGTTTCTCGACCCGGAGTGAAGCATAAGCCAAACCGACTCTGTAGTATCCAGACCCCCACCGACAAAGGGCTCCAAGATCGTGACCGCGATACGCTTGGCCGTACCGAAGTACGACTCGGCTGGGCATGACCGAGCCGAACCGATCGGGATGGAGTTGAGGGGGATCGAACCCCTGACCTCCTGTCTGCCAGACAGACGCTCTCCCAAATGAGCTGCAACCCCTACTAGGCGGTTAACGGCGAAGTTGTCGCCTGCCACCCTACGTTCGCTACGCTTACTGCGCGCTGCGCTTGCCATGGCTCAGCTCCGAGTCGAACGGAGATCTTCGGTTCTTCAAACCGCCGCTTGTACCGCATAAGCTACCGAGCCAAAATGCTGCGGGGGTGACATCCACCCCCGCAGCTCAGTCTATGAAGAGACCGACGTGACTACGCCGGCACCCACAGTCCGGCCGCCCTCACGAACGGCGAAACGCATGCCGACTTCAACTCCAACCGGTTTCTGGAGCTCAAAGTCGATCGTTGCGCGGCCACCTGGAGCGACAAGTTCCGCATCATGAATACTCGACACCGTTCCCGTGACATTCGTTGTCCCAAAAAAGAACTGGGGACGATAGCCAGGAAAGAACGGTTTCTTTCTCCCGCCCTCCTTGGATCCGAGTGCGTAAAACTCCGCGGAACCCTGACGGTGAGGTTTGATTGATCCTGGAGCAGAAATAATCTGCCCGCGGACCACTTCTTCCCTCGCAACACCCCGGAGCAGGAGGCCAACATTCATGCCGGCTTCCGCCTGTGGGACATCCTTGTGAAATGCCTGGGCGCCAGTCACGACGACTTTCCGTGGCTTTTCCTCTTCATCAACCAATCCGACGATCTCAACCGAGTCTCCGACCTTAGTGATCCCTCTCGAGACCCGACCGGTGACCACCGTGCCTCGACCGACGATCGAGTGGATATCCTCGATCGGCATCAAAAAGGTGCCGCCAGATCCCTTGATGGACACGGAATTTGGCGATCCATCGCGCTAACCAGCTCGGTGACGCATTGACACGCCGCACGCTCGTATTCACCAGCCTCAGCCGATTTCAAGGCGAGAAGTGCGGAGCCTCGAATCACCGGAACGTCCGTGAACCCCTGACTTGCGAGCATTTCTCGACCTTCGAGCTCAACGAGATCGATGAGCTCCGGGTCTGCCACATCGCATTTGTTCACGAACGCCACCATGTGTTCAACGCCAACCTGCCGGGCCAGCAGGATATGCTCACGGGTTTGCTGCTGAGGACCTTGCGATGCGTCGATCAACAGAATCGCGCCGTCCATCTGCGCGGCGCCCGTGACCATATTTTTGATGTAGTCAGCGTGACCGGGACAGTCGATATGTGCATAGTGCCGCTTCTCGCTTTCATACTCGACGTGCGAGCTAACGATCGTGATGCCGCGCTCTCGCTCTTCCTTCGCATTGTCGATTTCGTCGAACCTAAATGCCGAACCACCCAACTTGGCCGCTTGAACTGCTGTGATTGCAGCCGTTAGCGTTGTCTTTCCGTGATCGACGTGTCCGATCGTCCCTACGTTGATATGCTCCTTGTTTGCCGTAATCATGGCTTAACTCTCTTTCGAGACATCCAGGGCACCCTGCGTTTCCCTCGTTTGGTTGGGTCCGAGACCAAACGAGACTTACCACGCCTCCTACGGGATTCGAACCCGTGATCTCCGCGCTGACAACGCGGCATCCACTCCGGACTGGACCGAGGAGGCAAAACACAGGGTGCATGATCGGACTTGAACCGACTTTCACCAGTTTCACAGACTGGCGGCTCGACCACTTCGCCTTCATGCACCATACAGAGCAGGTGATCGGGATCGAACCGACAGCCTCTTCGCTGGCAACGAAGCACTCTTCCAGTTGAGCTACACCTGCATGGTCCGAGGTGGAGGAATCGAACCTCGAAGGCCCGTGCGTCGCAGCTTATAAGACTGCCGCCAGCAACCAGCCGGCCACACCTCGAATGGGTCGGACTTCCTGTCCGACCAATACTTTTAGACTCGCCCTCCTTAACGAGGGATCCGCGCACAAGGAATTGAACCTCGACCTCTCGTTTATCAGACGAGTGTCCACACCAGTAGACGATGCGCGGGAATAGGGCGGTTTAACGGTTGGACCGAGTTCGTACCAAATGCCGCTGGTCGCCCCGCCCCAAGACGCCAACGCGAACACGAGGTATGCGTTCTGAACCCGATGGGTGATGTATTTTTTGCATAAGTCGAGCTGGCTGGATTTGCACTAAGGAGTGAGCTTGCGAACTACGTGAACTCGGCAAGCGCACAGCGCGCAGCCGCCACCAGCGGCCTCCTGTCCCCCAGACAGGCGTCCACTCCAAACTGGACCACAGCTCGTAGAGTCGGGATGACTGGAATCGAACCAGCGACCTCCTGCGTCCAAAGCAGGCGCGCTTCCAAGCTGCGCTACATCCCGAAATTGCGGGGGTGGGATTCGAACCGCACGATCTCCGGGATATGAGCCCGGCGAGGACGACCAAACTCCTCTACCCCGCGAGGCTCCTGACGGGACTCGAACCCGCTATTCTCCAGGTTGAAAGTCTGGTCGCTCGTACCACTTCGCGTTCAGGAGCATGAAGGTGACGGCCGGGCTCGAACCGGCGCTTGTCGGTTTTGCAGACCGATGCCTTTCCTACTTGGCCACGTCACCCAAACGTCCGGTTAGAGGGGTTAACGGCGAAACAAGTTCGCCTGCCCCTTCTACGTTCGACTTCGTCTCACTGCGCGCCTTTGGCTTGCCGGAGACTTGCACTAAGGAGTGAGCTTGCGAACTCCGTGAACTCGGCAAGTGCGGAGCACGCAGCCGCCACTCCGGTTTCAGCCTTGAGAGGGCTGCGTCCTTGGCCACCTAGACGACAGGGACAATCCGGATGGTGAGGGATTCGAACCCCCGAGACCTTTCGGTCGTCCTCCGGTTAGCAACCGGGACCCTTTCCAACTCGGGCAACCATCCAGTCAGGGCGGTTATCGGCGAAACAAGTTCGCCAGCCGCCTCTTCGCACCGACCTTCAGTCGGCGCTGCGCGCCCTCCCAGCTTGCAAGCCTGCGAAGGGATTCGAACCCTCAACCTTCTCCGTACGAAAGAGACGCTCATCCAATTGAGCCACGCAGGCACAAAGCTGATGATCGGATTCGAACCGATGACCTCTTCCGTACCAAGGAAGTGCTCTTCCGCTGAGCCACATCAGCAAGCGAAATCTCCACGAATCGGGACGGTCGGATTCGAACCAACGGCCCCCTGGATCCGAACCAGGTGCTCTTCCAAGCTGAGCTACATCCCGAAAAACTCCACAGGCAGGAGTCGAACCTGCAACCTTCCGGTTAACAGCCGGCTGCTCAGCCAATTGAGCTACTGTGGAAGCCCACCGACGGAATCGAACCGTCCCCTCTCGCTTACAAGGCGAACGCTCAACCATTGAGCCAGGCGGGCGCTGAGGCGGCAGGATTCGAACCTGCGCATACCGGGGTCAGAGTCCGGCGCCTTACCGCTTGGCTACGCCTCATTGACCGGGAGGGATTCGAACCCCCATAAGCGGCTTCAAAGACCGCCGTCCTGCCTTTAGACGACCGGTCAGCAATAGGGCCGACAGGAATCGAACCTGCGTTTCGACGGATTAAAAGTCCGCTGCAAAACCAACGTTTGCTACGACCCTATAAAGTCCCCCCTGAAGGAATCGAACCTTCAACCTTCTGGTTAAGAGCCAGCTGCTCTCCCGTGTGAGCTAAGAGGGGAAATGGTGGTCTGGCGAGGACCACCGAGATGCCCATATTCGGTTTTCAAAGATCGACATATGACCGGCTCCGTTTCCGGCTTAGCGAAAGGTGCGAGCCAAGCTCGTCTTCGTAACCATCCCGTGAACCGGTGTTTACAACTGGGCCCGTTTCGTCTGTGTCGGATAGGGGGCCGGGTCATGAGGCGAGTGGGGGTGGGATCGTGAGTCGACCGAGCTCTCGGCTCATCTCGATTGTGTCGAGGCGAGCGCGGGTGGATTTCCAGCAGTGAGGGGCAAGCTCAAGGACGCGGCGACTTGGCCATAGGGGGAGCACACGGAAAAGATCGCGGAGGTATTGCTCGACATCGAGTCCGTGCATCCGTGCGGATAATACGAGCGACAGCCATGTGCATCCCGCTTCGGCGCCATCTTCGGAGCCAAAAAAGAGCCAATTTTTCCTTCCTATCGCAAGATGTCTGGCTTGGAGCTCGGTGGCGTTGTTATGGATAGGAATCTCACCGTTGTCGAGGAAGAGTTTCAGTCTGAGCTCCTGATTCCGGAGGTAACGAAGCGCGCCGGCGAGCATGCTTCGACCGAGATTTCCGTTGGCCAGTAAGTCGTCTCGCCACCTGAAGAGCTGTTCGACGACCGGTGTGGAGCGTTTGGTTCTGGAAGCCATCCGGTTTTCTGGTGAGGCATCGTCGGTTTCACGCTCGATTGCGAACAGTTGATTGATCCATCGGACACCGACGAGCGCCCGTCCATCCGTCGGTGCTGCATACACAAGCTTTCTTCTGGCGTGCGACCAACACCCCGCCCGCTCATTCTTCGTCTGACGATGTTTTGCATCGTAGACTTGAGCACCGTCGGCGAGTGTTGGACAATTCCAGCCATCGAGCTGGTCAGAAGCGCTTTGGGAGTCGTGCCTCTTGGTGAAGCTCACAAGGACGCAGACATCCTCGATGTAGCGCATCCACACGTGACCTCGGAGGCACCGTTTCGGTTGCTGTAGGAGGACGCCGGTCGCATCGATTGCTAGGTACGGAGCGACATCTTGCGCGTAGGCCTTTATCGCCCCAACAAGATCGTTCGCCAGAGGTGCGGCGCGAATGGCCACGCCAGACAGCGTACTGACTGGAATCCGATACCCGGATTCGGCAAAAAATCGTTCCATCCGGTTGTAGGGTACGCTGCGGTCGTGCCGATTCGCAATGATGTGGGCGAGTCCGCTTGGGGCAAACAAGCCGCGGGGGATCATTTCATACGGAGGCTCTGCGACGACGATTTTTGATACCGCATTCTCATCACTGTCGACCTCGTACTTGGGACGAACAATGGAAAATCGGATAAGCTCTGGTCTTCGCATTCCAACTCGATAGCTGACCTCGGCGCCGATTTGGCGAGCACCTTCGGGGATCGTATCCGGCTCGATGATGATGGTTTCCTCGCGAAGCGTCGGCGGAATGCGTTTGCGACCATGCCCCTTCTTCTTTGGTGGAGGAGGTGGGTCAGATGGTGCATCAGCGTTCCCAGCGAATGCGTCTTCGGAGGCCTCGACAACCTGGTTCGTTTCGGTTCGCGTCTCCGTCTCCGTCTCCTGCTCTTTGGATGCCAAAGGCGCACCAAACTCCATCAGGAGCTGAACGCTCGCCAGCTCGACCTCGACCGGTTCTTCATCGACCACGGCTTGACCGTGAGCCTTCGACTCTTGCTCCGCGAGGTAGCGCAGAAATGCCGCCTCCAAGTCCGCTGCCGAAATGTGTTCGGACTTCTGACCAAACAGTTGCCGGAAAAACCAGGCCACCTGAGCCCGGGCCCCGTCAAGTTCTGATTTGAGCCTCTGCGCCCGCTCCGCAAAACGGGCCCGAGAACGTTCGACGGCTGCGAGCTTATTTTTGAGCTCGACGAGCTCTTTGTCAACGGCAAGGGGAGCTGGCTTCAGCTCCTGTTCATCCCGGGGCGAGCGCACGCTCACTTCCTAAACCACCGCCGACCCGGTTACATTCCCATCAATGAATTTTTTGCCCGCGTCTCCGTTTTGGGATTCCCACGAGTAACGCGCGAAGCTGTTCTCCATCTATCTGGACGCGTTCTTTTGCCGGATCCAGATCGATGATGCCGCGGTAAGTACACGCGTCCAAACGCTTGTAGAAGATGCAGTCCCCCGTTTGATCGAAGAACAAGATCTTGATCCTGTTACCACCACGATTGAAGAAAACGAAAAAAGCACCCGAACGAGGGTCATCGTTCAAGCGCTCCCGGATGATACCCCCCAGGCGATCGAATGAACCGCGAAAGTCGACCGTCTTCGTGGCGACAAAGATTCGAGCATTGGACGGAATCACTGCTCCACCCCCGCGTCGATTGCAGCCACGAGCTCTATGAGCGTATCCGTCGTCACCTCGCCAGAAACGATGATTCGACGACCGTTTCCCAGCTCCACTTCCACACGAACATCACCATCACTCGTTTTCTCATTCGCCACCTCCACGACCTTCACCTCTCGGGGCGCCGGTCGCTTTCGGCACCGATGCCCAACCGGGCCACGGATTGCACGACCCCACGAGCTCAGGGTCGTCGGATGAAGTCCACGTGACATCGCGAACGCAGAGGCGCTCAACCCACTCTCGTCCCATTCTTTGACCACTCGCCGTTTCTCGATGCTGTCCTGGATTCGATTAACCATCCGACAAGAACATCACACCTCGACATCACGGAAAACACTGCTTCACGGGACGGATACCGTCTTCCATTACCTTCGAGTCGGTCTTTCAATTCGGACGCACGAAGCTTCCGAATCGATGGAGTGGGAGGGATTCGAACCCCCAAGACGCCGTAGCGATCCCGGGTTACAGCCAGGCACCAGCACCAATTCTGGAGTCCACTCCATTGTGTCTTCGTCCGCACAAGGCGCACGAGTTCCGTTTCGCTCTGTAGCGATTTCAAAAACGTCCAGATGCCCCTGGCGTAGTGTCTAAATTATGCGTTTCAGATGCCCCTGAAACGAAAAAAGGCCGGGTTCCTTGCGGGCCCGGCCTTAAGTCTTTCCCTTGTTAGGTCAAGATCTTACGGGCCTAGCCCCCCATTAGGATATTGAGCCTCGCTCCCGGAATTGAACCAAATATCCAACGCCGAAAAACGTGGGGCGACGCCATGCAGGAGTTCGGTCCTGCCGCATCTCGCTATCAGTTTTTGTGTGGGCGTAAACATTTGAGGTTAAAAGAGCGTTGCACAGAGCGTTCGAGAAATCAAGAACAATTTCTTCCAAAAAACTCCTACATCAACCACTGATGAGTAGAGACTCAATAAACCCCTCCCAGAATGAGCGTACTCGGGCCTCGAACGAAATAACCTGTACGTCTCATCAATGCTCCGTCTCGTAAATAACGGAACCAACGCGGCAAAGTATTACATGCGCACTTTGCGAGTATGCCGTGAAGAGATTGTCGCTCCATTGATAAGTAGCCTTTCGCATCTTTGCCCGTGTTGACGTTGAAGAAAGATGGAGTGACGAAGAGCTCTTCGGGCCTGCTCATCGACCAGATCAGAAAGAATCTGCTCGGCGATTAACGATGTATCCTCGGACTTGTCATTCCTGACTCTCATTGCCGCAGCCAATTCAGAGCGCTTCACTCGGAGTTTTCCGTTAGGCTGACCGCTGATCGTGTACTTCGTTAGCCTGCCATCCAGAATCATTTCTCGAATCGAACGTTCCGTCGTTCCAGCTATTAAGGCGGCCTCTTTAGGTTTTAGATATTCCTGGCTTCTCGAGATCTCTGGATTCTGTTTCTCTGGAGATACAGCTTTGTTTTCTCCGTTTTGCCCGTCATCAATCGAGCCATAATACGCCATTGTCTCATCGAGCTCACTGATGATCGCATCGATCAGCTCAACCTCAGCCGGAACGTGTCAACGAGTTTGAGACAGTCCCTGTTTGAATTTAGTGTAGCACCTCCTCTTGCGACTGCTCGGTTGGTTTTTGATGTGAGGCCGCGAGTGCTGGGTTGTTGATCCAGACCTCTTGCGGCGGATGTGCCACGCGTGGTGGGCCATGAACAAAGCGTTCTGGCTTCGCTTCGTAGGCCTTAAGTAGCGCCTTCTGGCGCACGTTGAGCACGGTGTCTGTGCGACCGTGGTGAATGTCGCTGGGCGTGAGAAGAGCCAGACCCGAGTGACGGTGTTCGTCATTGTACCAGGCAAAGAATGTGCGGCAGAAAAGCCTGGCGTCTTCCAGGCACCCGAAACGCTCCGGAAACTCCGGTCGGTACTTCATCGTTTTGAAGTGCGCCTCCGAGAACGGATTGTCCGTGGAGGTGTACGGACGACTATGTGTCTTCGTGACGCCAAGATCGGCCATGAGTAGGGCGACTGGCTTGCTGCGCATGGACGTGCCCCGATCAGCGTGAATAGTGAGTTGGTTTGGTTCGATCATCTGCTTTTGCAGGGTCTCCTTGATAAAACGCTTGGCCAGTGTACCCGATTCACGATTTGCCACCATCCAGCCGACCACGTATCGACTGTACACGTCGAGCATGACGTACAGGTAGTAGTAGGTCCATTTCTCGGGGCCGAGCAGCTTGGTTATGTCCCACGACCATAGTTCGTTGGGCGACGTGGCAAGCAGCTCCGGCTTGGCATACGCCGGATGACGAAGCTGATCGCGGCGTTCGCGCACCTCCTCGTTCGCGGCGAGAATCCGATACATCGTTCGGACCGAGCACAGGTACTTTCTTTCATCTAAAAGCGTGGCATATACCTCTGTTGGCGCCTTATCGACAAACCGATCGCTATGAAGAACAGCGAGCACAGACTGTCGCTCTTCAGGACGAAGGGCTCGCGCAGGAGTGGGCCGAGGTCGCTCAACTGTCACCTTTGGATTGAGGCGACGGTAGAGGGTTGCCCGGGGAATCGCGAGTGCTGCGCACAGCGGGGCTTTGGCGATTGAGTTGCCCTTGGTAAACTCGGTGGCTGCGTTCATGATTCGCTCCCTTCTTCGTCGATCGTCTTCAGCGGAATCCCCAGAACCTGCGAGACTTTTTTTTGGATCTCGATGATCGCCTCAGCCTGTCCAAGCTTCTGCTGAAGCCGAGCATTTTCCCGACGGAGCCGATCATTTTCGACCACCATCGGGTCCTTTCGTCGCCCTGGCTTACGGCCCCGCTTCTTGGGTCCAAGCCCGACGAAAGCACCGTTGTCCCGCTGTTTACGCCAATGGGTGATCGTCGATGAGTAGAGCCCCTCCCTCCGAAGGAGAGCGCCGATCTCACCGGCTTCCTTGCACCCATCGATCTCCCTGAGAATCTTCATCTTGTACTCGGCCGTGAAGGTCCGACGTTTCGGCCGCTCTAAAACTTCCGGATCGGCTTTACCATTCTTCTTGATTGCCATCTGCATTTCACAATCTCATCTCCGCTCTCCACAGGTCACCAACAACCTGGTCACAGGTTTGTAGTCTCCTCCTCCCCCGCACCCCCACCACCTCCTGGAGGTTCACGATGTGCTATGGATCACACGGGTGCGGACGAGTAGGTCGTCTACGACAACGACAACTGACTCTCTAATGTCCCATCCGGGGATGCTTGAGATCCCTCGCCTTTAGGCGAAGCCTTTAGGATGCTTGCGGTACTTGGGTACAATGCCGCCATGAGGCACTACCGTAAGTCGTCCCACACCGTCTACGAGTTGCACTACCATTTTGTATTCGTACCCAAGTACCGCAAGCCTATGCTGCGTGGAGACGTGGCACTTCGGTTTAGGGAACTGGTTCGGGAGATATGTAGTCGGAACAACATCCAGATTCTGAAGGGGAACATCAGCCAGGACCACGTGCACCTCCTCTTGAGTGTACCTCCGCATCTGTCGCCGAGCCGTGTGATGCAGGCCATCAAGGGAAAGACTTCGAATCGGCTCATGGCTGAGTTTCGGGCCCTGCGTAAGTCCTTCTGGGGTCGGCACCTTTGGGCTCGGGGTTACTTTGTGGCGTCGAGCGGCAATGTGACCGACGACGTCATTGCGAAGTACATCGAGTTGCAAGGTGCCGTGCCCCAGGAGGACGAGGATTTCAAGATCACGGAGTGAGATGGCCTGCATTGCAGGCGAGCCTTTAGGCGACTTTAGTCGCAGGCGAACCCACCGCCTTTAGGCGGTGGAGTATTCAGTTTCGGAACAGGTTACTGTCTCACGTTCGTTGGCACAGAGGGCTCGAGATTGATAACGGGGAGGCGGAACGACGACTCCGTCGCATTGCGGTTTTGGTTTCATTGTGCACTCCTTCTTCAAATACCTGGAATCTCAAGAGTTCGATTGTCGTTATCATTTCGACACGGGCGCCCCTTTCGCAGACGTCGGCGATGTATCGCGTCCCGCACCATCGGTTTTTCGAGATCCGTGGCGTAGATCTGCCACGGAGCATCAAAGACATGCTGTTTCGCTGGCAGAACGCCATCGGCGATCAATTTGCGGATGACGTGAGCAGTTACGCCGAGTTTCTCGGCCGCTTCTGACATGGTGAGGCATTTTCCATCTTTGACTGCAGACTCGTATCCCGCAATGCCTTTGGTTCGACGATACTGTGAGACACGCCGTGCGTTCCAGGTATGCCCATAAGGTGTTGTTTTGCCCATGCGGTTGAGGGTGGCCGCAATCTGCTCATCGGGCCAGCGGGCTCCCATTTGGCGCACGGTTTCCTCGACCTCGGGAGGATTCTGCATCATATGTTCACCCGGTTTTGGTTTGCGAACCCGCACCTCCGAATGCTGCCCACCCCGCCAATGAATGATAAGTACAACTTCCCTTGTTGAGTCATCTACGTCGACCACGATCTCCTCAATGAGCGTTCGGATGAGACGTTGCTTCATTCGCTGGTCTGTTGTTGAAGCGTTCCAGACGGACGAAAGATCGCTCGCTAGTCCAAGAAGCGCATCGCGGTCAGGCGCTGAAGGCACTCTGGGACTTTCTCGACCAAGTCTGGCCTCGCATTTGCGAAGATTCTCCAAAGCCACGTTCCAGCGCGCTTCCAACTCGGAAGCAACAAGACGGTTATCAGGATCAACAGAATGATAACGGCGTGCGGCAACTCTTTCTTCGTAGCCAGCCTGCTCTAGCTCCAGTTCGTACGCACGTTGGCGTTCGTCGAGTTGATTCTTCGCATCCCGCTCAGCCACAATCGCGAGTGGCTGGACGGCGGCAAGGACTTCAGAAGAAATGATGAGATCAGGCCGCCGTGCACCAAAGGAGATACAAGGTTCAAGACCGTGCATCGTATGACCGCGTCGGCAACAATAACGTGGTTGGGGGATGCCTCGGCCCCCATATTGTATCTGAAGCATTCGGCCACATCGTCGACATCGAAGAAGTCCTGCCATCAGGGCGAGGCCACCTCGTGCCGACTTTGCACCGCCGGCCGTCTTTGAAAAACTATTCTGAGATAGCCTCTCTTGGATTCTTTCATGCCGCTTCCATGAAACGTAGGCTTCATGGTGATCACGAATAATGAGCCATTCGTCTCTTGAGCGTACTCTTCCGTATATTTTTCGGACTTGACCGTCTACGATCGTTGTTTGGACTTTCGATTTTCCGTACGCGTAGGCACCAGCGTAGAAGGGGTTCCGCAATACGGAAATGATATTTCGGTAACAAGGTGCTCTCCAAATGAGTCGGACTAACTGCTTGGCGTCCGCGGGCCGAGGAAACAGAATTCCTTCTTTCCGCATGTGCAGTAAGACTTGTCGAGCACTGCCATGACGTTCGAAAAGTCGAAAAACGATTCGAATTGATTCCTGCACTCTCCGATCGGGATCCATGGTCAAGCCGGTATCCTTAGGCCAAAGATATCCGACGGGCACCGGCATGCGTAGCTCACCACGTTGTGCTTTCGCCTGAGCTGCGTCCAGAAGCCGACGCCTCAATACCGTTAGCTCGAACTCACTCATTGTACCCTTGAGTCCGAGAAGCAGTCGGTCATTGGGCATCTTCGGATCGTAGATGCCATCGGTGTCAATAACACGCGCGTCAACAAGAGCACACAACTCCACGAGATGATGCCAGTCGCGCCCATTGCGAGCCAAACGCGAGGCCTCAAGACAGAATACGGCACCGACTACACCTTCGCAGATCTGGCCAACCAAACTCCGAAAACCTGGACGTTCCACGGTGCCACTCGCCGTGACGCCGAGGTCGTCATCAATGATAGCAACGTCTTTGAAGCCATAGCTCTTGGCTAGGTCTGAAAGCTCATACTGCCGGCGCTGGCTTTCAAGGTTCTCAGTCACCTGCATACCGGTTGACTGTCTTACATATACAATCGCTCGACGTTGAATGACACTACCAGGAATCTCACAAGGCCTCATCGCGCTTCCCCTCTTCGCCTTCGTCGGCGAGACTGAACCCGGTCGCCTTGAGCAAAAGTTGAGCCAGGAGCTCGACCGCTGTTGTGCGCCACTTGGGATCTAGAGTCGAGAGATGGATCGGGCTCTGAAACAGTCGAAGCTGTGCTACCAGTTTCGGCTTGCGGGCTTGATTCGGCATTGGCGTCCTCCTTGAGACGACTCTTGCCTACTGTCGAAGACTGATCGAGCTCTACTTCTGCGAGGATTCTCTTTAGTTCCTCCAACGCGCAAACGGACACCCGGGGCGGCCCGAGCTTCATATGACTACATGCCCCCGAATCGGACATCCAAGCGGGTATAGCTGCGCCAGAATCGTTCGATAGGAAACAGATGTACACTCGTTCTGCTCCGCGCGCCTCTTCATAAGCGACATCAACTTTCTTGCCAAACAACGGATGCCATGGATACGCAATACGAGCGCTAAATTCGGCATGGGCAGAATGAGCTTGGGCTTGCTTCCGGAAGAAAGTCCTGGCTCTTTGCTGGCTCCCGGGGAGGCGCCGAGCGATTCGCCGATGTCCTTTCGGTTGTCTCCACCGCCGACGCGGCAGGCGTCGATTGTGGAAAGTACCTTCCTAGCATCATCGCCAACATCGACACTTGGCCGAACCGGGAGCTCGATCAGCTCTTGCCAGCCAACTGGCAAACCGCGCTCGAAGATTTCCTTCGCGAGAATAACCTTCAGAACTCCACACCTGCTGCACATTGAGCGCAGACCCCAAAGTTACACCATGAAGTGGGCCTGACCAGACGCCCCAAAATGAACAGTTACCCTGGAGTGAATCCAAGTGCACTGTCGTACCATGAGATGATCCCCTTCAGGGGATTCGAAAAGACTTGAACCATACACTAAGCGGGGAACGCCACTGCGCCAACAGCGACGCCCCCCTAGAGAACCTCGAGAAATCTTGTCGCGCCAGCCTTATGCTCCTTTGTACACGAGGACCGGGCGGAGATGTCGAGTGACTCGGGTGAGCTCTCGTTGCGCCTTCATCACTTTTCCGATGTCCTTATACACTGACGGGGCTTCGTCACGCAGTCGATACGCGAGCCGGTCATCAAACCAAATGCCTTTCATTTGACGCTTGAGATCATCGACCGTCACTCGGTTTCTGGCAGCACTTCGGCTGAAAGTACGGCCAGCGCCATGGGAACTGGAACACAACGCCTCTCGGCATCCGCGTCCTTCCACGTGGAAGCTCGCACTTCCCATAGATCCGGGGATGATACCTGCCTCACCATTGCGAGCTGAGATTGCCCCTTTCCGGTGAACCCATAGCGCTCCATCTTTGTCATCGATCTCGTGACGCACATGGTTGTGGTGGCAGGAAAAGAAGGTGTCATATTCTAAGCACGGTCACGAAAATTGATGGTGTTCTGATCACGAATTTTGAGGGCCGCAGCAACAGCCGCGCGCATGCACGCGCGAGTCCATTTCGATGCTGAGGGCGCTTGGCGACTCTGCCTCCCGGCTGGCCCGCTGATGATCTCAGAAATATCCGTTGGGGGTCAGCCCCTAGGAGAAGTACGGCTTTAGGCGGACCAGCCGGGAGGCAGAGTTTTGAGGAAAGGCAAACGGACACAGGACGATGTTTATCGCCTTTGCTTTGCAGCTTTTTTCGCTTGCGGGGGCTGAAATATCTCAAAGAAGAGTTTTTCGTCGAGTTGGGTGAGCTCCCGGTCAGCGCCAACGGCCAAAAGTTCATCGGCGAGATTCATCATGATCCGATAATTTCCTGCCGCGTGTTCCGCGAGGGTGGTTTTGAGCTCCGAGCTCATCAGGGCAGGGTTCCCCGCAACATCCAAGAGGTGATCCAAACAAGCGGACAATTCCTTTCGTGGCGCATACTCCAGGCAAAGTCGTCTGCGGATACGACTTTCGAGCGGCCTTAAATCCGGATGGCGAAGCCTTTCGGGGAATCGGCTATCCCCGGCGAAGACGACACAGAGGAGAGACCGAGAATCAAATTCTTTGCTGGAGAGAATACGCAGCTCATTGAGGACGGCGGAAAGGACCTCTTGCGCTTCATCAATGATCAAGACAGGCCTTTGAAGGGAGGCCACAATGTGCTCACTCCATTTGGCCCGTAAGCCCTTGAAGCCTTCCCACCGATTGTTGTTTTTTAAGGGCACCCCGAAAAGGTCGCCGAGTTCCCGGTAAAAATCGCTCACCCGGCTTTGGGGATGATCAACGGTTCCAACCATGACATCTCGCCTTTGCTTGAGACGGTGACTGAGTTGCCTGAGGGCGACAGACTTTCCGGTGCCGGGGTCTTTGGTGACCATGGCAAAGCCGCCATCGGTGAGTGTAAATTCAATCCGCCGAAAAAAAGCATCCAGGTCGGGCGCCGGGTAAAGCGCCTCGATGGGCACATCCGGCCGGAAAGGATAAAATTTAAGCCCAAAAAGAGATAAGAGTTTTTGATTCACGTTTCGTTCTCCTTGTCTAAAAGGGGGATGTAAGCGGGCGGCAAACCACTTCGTTCGTAATCCTCCATGAGTTGTTTGAGATGCGGGGCGATGTGTCCGTCGGAGTCTTCCTTCAAGTTCTCAACCTCGACTGAGCGGTGCTCTTCTGAATGGGGTGCTCCCAGAAGGCGTCGTTTTCGGTCTGCATTTTTCTGTTTATCCAGCGGCAAGAGGTGGGTGAGAAATTGTCCGGTCCGCGGGTCGACCAATGCGACGTGAGATAGATCCCATCGCGCGTACCGTATCGTGGGTCGCATCAAGCTACGGTAGGGGGTGGGGATCTCGAATCGTTTACCTTCTACGGAGATGGTTCCGTCCGATGTTCTCTGCTTTCTCAAGGTCTCCATTCGGAAAACGCGTTTTAGATGTTCCGATTCAGGGGGCGGACGGCCCACACTTTTCTCTCGAAGGAGGCACGCGGTGGGCGCCTCGCCAATTTCTGAATGCTTTTTTCGATTGTATTCCAGTTCGACCCAGGCCTGGGTGGCGCGATTCAAAAGGGCTAAGGTGAGCGCCTTTTTCTTTTCGAGCATCGGCATGAGTCGACCCTCGATTTGGGCCCAAAAGACTTCCTGCTTGGCGTTCTGTTCAGGGGTATACGGTAGCGTGGTGTCGTGAAGAACACTGAGCCGCGAAAGTCCCTCTTCGACTTCCTTGGCCAACATCGCTTTCCCGTTGTCTGTTAAAAGCTTGCGAGGCAGCCCCCTTTTCAAAAACGCCTGTGACAAGCCGTGGACGAAACATTGCGCATTTTCCGCTGTGTACCATTGAAGATGACAACAAAGCCGAGACCGGTCATCCAGCATGCCAAAGAGGACCGGTTTTTCCCAGACGCCTTCGGACGTCAGCACTTTGCGTTTGGCTTCGTGAAAGTCACTGTGCCATAGGGCGTGTACATAGTAGACTTCGAAGCTGCGCTTTTCGCGCGCTTCAAACGCTTCACTTTCCTTTCGTCCTTTGCCTTTTGTTCTTTTTCGTTTGTGAAGGCCTTGAGCCTTCATGTATCGGCGGACCGTGGGATAGGACGGGACACCAAGCGACGCGTCCTTTTTTTCGAGGGCCAGGAAATTGTCGTAGTGAAGCTGGTAGCTCCAGGTTGGATGGTCACGATATTGGTCGTGCATCACTTTTTGGAGGACTTCATTGATGGAAGGGGGGTGCCCCGCGTTTTTGTGGATTTTTCGCGCCAATGCCTGGATCGGGTCGTTGGCTTCGCGGCGCGCCTGATAAAACCACCGCTCGAGGGTCGACACCCCAAATTGAATTGGGTCTCCGGTCACGGGATGACGCCACGTTTTCTCAGAGAGTGCTTTTAGGGTGCTTTTGAGCGCACCCGACTTGGGCGGCGCCGCCAAAAGAGGGCCGATGATCGCAAATCGCAAACGGGCCCAACGGACTCGGATAGAGGCGGTTTTAGAAGTGGAATCTCGCATGAGGTTTCTCGTTCGAGCGCATGAAAAAATTAATGCGCTGTGAAACGGACCTTTAAGCGAGACCCTGTTTTTTAAGCAAAAGCCATCTTCTGCGTGAAATGGGCCTCCTTCAAGCGAACATCATCTTGGGTGACGATTTCGTGGTCACCGGTGCAATAAAATGGAGTGTCTTTTTCATCGCTTCCGAAAAACAGGTGTCGTAAAAACGGGCCACCAAGGAATAGGCAAAACTGGATGTTGGGATCGGTGGCAAGAATCGTGCACCGGCGATTCTCCAAAAGAGAGTCGCCCTGAATTTTTCTTTCCACCATAAAAGCCAACGCCCCACCGTACGCTTGGGGACCTCGACTTTCTTCGCGGCCGAAGACATCGATTCCACCGGGTCTGAAAAAAGCGCGCTGATAAAAAGAAACACTGCCCCCGCGTAGACTCTCCGGCCAAAAAATCGGAGAGACGGAGGTGTCAGGCGACGGCGGCAGCCATCCTCTCGGCAGCAGAGACTCAATCGTAGGGCATAGGCTTCTTCAACCTCTTCGGGGAGGCCTCGGGGCTTTCGGGGGTAATCCGCTCGATCTAGCCGGCCGCCACAATGGGGGCAGCCTTTCTGCTGACCGAGCTCAAGAAACTTCTCATCGAACTTTAAAAGATCATTATAAAATTTGGCATCGCCGCGCCATTGAGTCAGCATTATCTCCTCCGTTGGTTTAGCAACGTCGGAGATCGGCCTCCTCAGAGGGTTTGGTCAAATTCTTTGAGGGGGCTTTTTATCCAGACCTCAAATTTCGTGATCAGAAAAGGTCGTTTTCCCCTCACTTTTGGTGCTCCTACTCATCATCGCCAACATCGACACTTGGCCGAACCGGGAGCTCGATCAGCTCTTGCCAGCCAACTGGCAAACCGCGCTCGAAGATTTCCTTCGCGAGAATAACCTTCAGAACTCCACACCTGCTGCACATTGAGCGCAGACCCCAAAGTTACACCATGAAGTGGGCCTGACCAGACGCCCCAAAATGAACAGTTACCCTGGAGTGAATCCAAGTGCACTGTCGTACCATGAGATGATCCCCTTCAGGGGATTCGAAAAGACTTGAACCATACACTAAGCGGGGAACGCCACTGCGCCAACAGCGACGCCCCCCTAGAGAACCTCGAGAAATCTTGTCGCGCCAGCCTTATGCTCCTTTGTACACGAGGACCGGGCGGAGATGTCGAGTGACTCGGGTGAGCTCTCGTTGCGCCTTCATCACTTTTCCGATGTCCTTATACACTGACGGGGCTTCGTCACGCAGTCGATACGCGAGCCGGTCATCAAACCAAATGCCTCTCATTTGACGCTTGAGATCATCGACCGTCACTCGGTTTCTGGCAGCACTTCGGCTGAAAGTACGGCCAGCGCCATGGGAACTGGAACACAACGCCTCTCGGCATCCGCGTCCTTCCACGTGGAAGCTCGCACTTCCCATAGATCCGGGGATGATACCTGCCTCACCATTGCGAGCTGAGATTGCCCCTTTCCGGTGAACCCATAGCGCTCCATCTTTGTCATCGATCTCGTGACGCACATGGTTGTGGTGGCAGGAAAAGAAGGTGTCATATTCGGCCTTCGCGCCCAAGTGTTCCTCCAACACCCCGACGGCCGCCATCATTATGCGCCTTCGATTCTCGGCGGCGTATTCGAGTGCCCACGCCACGTCAGCCAGATAAGACCGGCCAAACTCAGACTCGACATCTAGTCCGAAGAGTCCTCCTCGGCGACGCTTCGCACGATCGATATGGTGGTCGCGAATAGCCTGCCCTATTCCCCGCGAACCGCTATGAACCATGATCCAGAGATCATCATCGTGATCCGCTTGAATCTCCAGGAAATGATTTCCCCGCCCTAGAGTTCCAAGTTGAACGCCACCGGTCCGAACCTTCTTCTTTTCGAGCACTTCGTCACTTAACTCCGCAGACAACTCTCTTGGTAGGCCAGCGTCCACGCGATGGCGAAGCACGGGAACTGCTTCCTGAAAACCGCATAACATCGCCTCCGCAATCTTTCGATCGCTAAGAAGCTTTGCATCGCCCCCTATTCTCAGGGCCGCCATGCCGCAGCCGATATCTCCGCCCACCGCTGCTGGGTAGAGCGTTCGCCGCGTGGCCAATGCCGTTCCAATACAAACGTCCTTTGCTAGGTGGACATCGGGCATGGCGGCTACGCGAATCACGTCTTCAGCGCGAGAGAGCCGAAGTAGGGCTCTTTGGACGTCCTCCGGAGGGTGATTGTCGCACCAGATTGTAAGATTTCTCGCGTCGGCTACTCCCACGGTGCCACCTCCTCCATCGGCGGTGCCAATTCAAAAAGCAGGTCCGGTGCTCGCTTACGGTTCACTGTCTGGGCCACCGCCGTTCGCAACCGACCTTTCTCGCGCCCGAGGGCGTCCAGGATCTCGCCACGATTCACAGCACCGGCTTTCGCCACTGGCTGAACCAGGACAAGCAGTCTCGACGCACTTGGGCAAGGCTGCACTGCGTGGACCTGAAGATCCAGGACCAGTGGTTCTCGACTTTGACCGAACGCGCAAACGAGTGCCCGTTCGGCCTGTGCACACAACTGAAAGACCTTTCGGTCCTGTCCGGTCTTATGGCCGAACAAATCGCCCGAATTTTCGGGCAGCGAAGACCTACGCCTTCGCGACTTCCTATTGGATGTCATCACAAACTCCCGCGTACCCGCAAAAACAGGCTCGCTATATCCGAATAAAAGAAAGGGCGGCGGCGCTAGGCGGCAGGGCTTAGCAGGGTCTCGACGCCCACCTCGGGGCTATGTGTGATGACAGACATAATGGAGCTCCCTGGAAAAGTGACAGTACCGCGAGGGCCCAAAAAGCGCCAGCAAAATCGTCCTGAGCCGCGTCAGACCGATTCCGCCCATTACAATGGGAGTCACCCGGAGACGGTAACAACGAGGTCAAACGCATCCGACGATCCAAGTCCAACGCCGTTGATGGCCAGCCATCCGAATCCAAGTCTCTGGGCCCGCTCGACAGGGTTTCGTTAGGAAGGTCACCCCATGCCAACAGCCGCAAACGCTGTGCGGCTCCACGTCTGTGCGCCGTTAGGCGAAAAATGCACACACAGGTTCCTGTGACGATGTGGAAGCATCGCTTGACCAAACCGATCGCGCATCACCATCAGGAGGGCCGCTGTGACGGGCATTGTGCCGTGGGTCTGGTGCGTACACCATATCGTTGCAGGCGAAGGTCGTCGTAAGTAGGCATTCGATGGTTGTACGCGCTGATCGAGACAGCGGTAGGATCCGCAATCAATGCGCTTGATTTCTCTTACCGTAGAAAACTTTAGGGGGATTAAGGGTGAGGTCTCGGTCTTGCTCAAAGACTCCAACATCGTTTTCCTGATTGGGCCCAATAACTCCGGCAAATCAAGTTTTCTTGAGGCCTACAGTGCATTCGTTACTTCCAAACGAAAGGCTGAACTCAAGGACTTCCACGGGAACAGGGTGGCAGAACCGATCATCTTGACCGGAGTTTTTGAAGAAGAGGAGTCCGACAAGAATGCCTTCAGTAAGAAGAGTCTTGATAAGTGGGTAGATGCCGATGGCACGTTGAAGCTCAGAAAGGTATGGAAGGAAGAGGGCTACGGAGAAAAGGAGACATACTGTCCTAAGCAGCAAAAGTTTGTGCCAAACGGATTTGGAGGTTTTGATTCTCACCTCCAAAGACACGCCCCGACCGCCATTTACATTCCCGCTATGCCAAAGCAAAGCGAGTTGGACGGCTGGCTCACAGGACTACTGAAGAACGTCACATTGAAGAGTCTTGATGAGAAGGAGCGGACCGAGTTCGAGTCGTCGCTCGAACGACTAAAAGATCTGCAGAGTAGAATCCTTGGGCGCAAGACTCTGGCCAACCTAGAAAAGGAAGTCAATGGAACCTTCAGCGAAGTATTTCAAAATCTTATCATGACAATTGAGCCGCTTGGCGCCGCGAACGAAGCGATTCTAAAAGCAATTCAGCAGGACATCAAGGTGACGATCAAGTCCGAGGAAGGAGACACACTACCTGTAGAGTTGCACGGACATGGGGTCATTCGTCAGGCCATGTTTCACGGCGTTGCCATGACACGGGCGCATTTGGGTTCTCAGCAGGGGACGGAGACTACTGGCAAAGACTTTATGCTTTTGGTTGAAGAGCCGGAGCTTTACCTGCACCCTGGTGCCACGCAACGGTTTCGAGAGGCACTTTACAAGTTGTGCGACTCGTCTCCGTTTCAAATGCTCTGTGCAACCCATAATCCACAGCTCATCGATGTCAGCAAGCCACACGTGTCCTTAGCACGAATGAGTCGTAGTGATTCGAATTCTCAGGTCCGACAACTTCAAGAAAACGTATTTGGTGGAAATGAGGATCGACGGAACCAGGTTCTCATGATTAATAGATTCAACCCACATGTCTGTGAGGCGTTCTATTCGGATTTTGTTCTAATGTCCCATCCGGGGATGCTTGAGATCCCTCGCCTTTAGGCGAAGCCTTTAGGATGCTTGCGGTACTTGGGTACAATGCCGCCATGAGGCACTACCGTAAGTCGTCCCACACCGTCTACGAGTTGCACTACCATTTTGTATTCGTACCCAAGTACCGCAAGCCTATGCTGCGTGGAGACGTGGCACTTCGGTTTAGGGAACTGGTTCGGGAGATATGTAGTCGGAACAACATCCAGATTCTGAAGGGGAACATCAGCCAGGACCACGTGCACCTCCTCTTGAGTGTACCTCCGCATCTGTCGCCGAGCCGTGTGATGCAGGCCATCAAGGGAAAGACTTCGAATCGGCTCATGGCTGAGTTTCGGGCCCTGCGTAAGTCCTTCTGGGGTCGGCACCTTTGGGCTCGGGGTTACTTTGTGGCGTCGAGCGGCAATGTGACCGACGACGTCATTGCGAAGTACATCGAGTTGCAAGGTGCCGTGCCCCAGGAGGACGAGGATTTCAAGATCACGGAGTGAGATGGCCTGCATTGCAGGCGAGCCTTTAGGCGACTTTAGTCGCAGGCGAACCCACCGCCTTTAGGCGGTGGAGTATTCAGTAGTGGAAGGTGACACTGAAGCAATTGTGTTTCGGGAGCTGCTCAAGGATATCAAGGACGACATTTTTGTGCTCAATGCCGGTTCCAAGACGAATATCACATTCTTCCAGGAGGTTCTGACAGAGTTCAGAATCCGGCATGTCGTGGTCCACGATTCCGACACTGAGTTTTCCAACCGCAGGAAAAAATCTGGTGAACGGAAAAAGAATTCAGCTTGGAGACACAACGAAACAATTTGGAACTGGATCACGAAGGCCAACCAGCTAGAGGACGGCCTGGCTTGGCGATTCGTCTTTCAGCCGAACTTCGAGCAAGCAAACGAGTACGAACCGGACACCAATTTGGGGAAACCTATGTCGGCCTACAACTTTGCCACTCGACCGCCACCAGAGGACGGGGTAGTGATGACATTGCTGAAACATCTAAAGGATCACACATCACCGATCCCCGAGCATTCAATGGAGCAGCTCGACCCCGGCGACACGAGCTGAAGGCTAGCTGGCCGGGGCTACTGCCGGTCCCCCTACGCACCTGCCAACGACTGTAGTAATATGGAAGAACGATGGGCGTTTTTCGCCGGAACTCTAAGTGGTATATCGAGCTTGCCAACGGAAAACAGAAATCCACTGGTCTAGAGGCGGCGCCCGAAAACAAACCCAAGGCGGAACAAGTCCTCAAGAAGGTCGAGCAGCAGCTCGCCGATCTAGAGGCCAAAGGGAAGCGGATCCGGCGGAGAGCGGTCCGAGATTATTTCGAAGAGTGGACCAAGTCTCGAACAAATAGCACAGCCAAGGATGAGGCCACCCGGATTCGTGAACATGCCTTGCCGCACATTGGGGACATTGGACTGAGCAAACTGCAGTCGAGCCATATTCGCCGGATGGTGGATGCGCTTAAAGAGGGGCCTTTGGCGCCGAGGTCCCAGCTTCATGTGTACCAGACGGTCAAGTTGATGCTGAAGCGAGCGGAGCGTGACGATCTGATCGACCGCAATCCGTGTAACTTAGATAAAACCGAACTTCCGAGAAAAGTGGATAAGGACCCCGAGTGGCGAGCGAACGCAGTCTTTAGTCGACACGAGGTTTTGAAACTGATCACCGCAGAGGGGATTCCAGACGATCGACGCGTAGTCTACTCATTGATTTTCCTAACCGGAGGACGGATCGGAGAAGTCACCGCGCTCAAGTGGAACGACATCGAAGAGCGAAAGCCTCTGGACCGCCTCTTGATCGCTCGGAGCTACAACACCAAGCAGAAGAAGGTCACGGCCACGAAGACACAGACGGCGCGAGAGGTACCGATCCACCGTACCCTACGCAAGATCCTCGACTCCTGGTGGGCGAATGGCTGGGAAGAGCGCTACGGGCGCCCACCCAAGGCCGAAGACCTGATTGTTCCCCAGCCCCTCGACCGGCGGAGAAACCGTCGAAACGGCGGGCCAAAGACGCATTGGTCAGCCGACACGTTTCGGAAGCGGTGCTACGACGATCTCAAAATGCTCGGACTTCGGCGCCGATCGCCTCATGACGGTCGAGCGACCTTCATTTCCCTCACGCGAGAAGATGGGGCGAGTGCGATCCTGGAACGCGTGACCCACGCCCCGCAAAGCACGGTCCGCGATGGGTACACCCGGCCGAGCTGGAAGGCGCTCTGCGCCGAGATCTCCAAGCTCCAAATCGACCTCGATGAGGATCCCGCGGATGATGACGACCCGGGCACTGACAGTTCTGGAGGACCGAAATCCACTGACACTGTCACTGACAGTTCAGAAGATTCCGGAATCATTGCGAAAAAAATGGAGCCGGCGGGAATCGAAGAATCGACCTCGCCGCGGAGCCCGCGGACTCGCTCAATTCTTCGTCGCGTCTTCACCTCACACTTGGGGCTCGTAGGATGCTGCGAAAGTCCCTCGAGGCAGCCCTTGCTTCAGTCCAAGGCGGATCACCAAGACTCGCGGAAAACATCATCCGCGGTTTGATCGCCGAGGTAGATGTGATGGATGCCGACGACAAGGTCGAAACCAACGTGGTTGAGTTGAAAAAAAGTCGCGATGGGACGGCCAAAAGTGAAAAGTGAAAAGCCCCAGCCGCCCGTGCAGAATGGCAGAAAGTTCCTCGACCGTCGCCCGCCACCCAACTTTATTGCCACCTACCATTGTTTTGCTGAAGTATTCACTTCTCACTTTTGAGTCTAAAGGACTGTATGACCTAAGGATTCCCCAAGTGAGGACGAGTGAAAAGTCAGTCCGGTTCACGTAGCCGCACATACAGCAGCGTGTCGCCGACTTTACCGTCTTTAAAAACGTTGCGCTTGAGTCGGGCCTCCAGGTGATAACCGGCCTTCTCGAGCACTCGACATGAGGCAGGATTCCAATCGAAGACACCGGCCTGCAATCGGTCAAAGTCGAATTGCTTAAATGCGTACTTCGTCAGCCACTCGGTCGCGGCGGTCGCCAGTCCTTTGCCCCAGTGTCCTCACCCACCCAGTAGCCGACTTCAGCGGTCCGCCGGTTGACGTCCGTCAAGGGCTCGAGCCCCACGCACCCGACCGATTCACCGTCGACGACGATGGCAAAATTGATGGCCGGATCACCCTGTTCCTTCGTGAGGGCGATCCACGCCGCCGCAGCGTCCGTGGTGTACGGGTGCGGAAAGCGGTCCCTGAGGTTGAGCCAGATTTTCCGATTGTTGGCATGGCGGACGAGTGCCGTCTCATCGCCCGCCTGCCACGGTCTGAAGACCAAGTTGTCCATCAGGGCACCTAATCAGGGCCGGCGCTTCAAGGCCAATACTGAGGGGCGCCCAGCGGGCCAACCGCCGATCCGATCGGCCCCGCGAGTGCCCGCAACTATTGGTGCCCCCTGGCGGTATCCGTAGACGCTGGCGTGGGCGCGGTTACTGACCCTTGGCGCGCCCCAGGCGACGCTCATCCTTGGCCAGCTGGGCCATCAGCGCCTCGTAGCAGTAGGACCCGAGCTTGGGCTTCTTTACGCCCTGAGCCTTCAGGACGGCGTTTATGCGCCGCTCGTCGTCCGCTGAAATCCGGACCGCCACCACGATTGTCCTTTTGTCCTTGGTCTTGATCTTGGTGCCCCAGGGTCTGCCGGGTCCGTGTGTCGCCATGGTGGTTGGATCGCGCACGCTGTGATTGCCGTCAAGTTTCACGTGTAACTAGTAACGAGTTACTAGATCGATTACCCCGATAAATCGGCCAGCGTATCTAAAAGGGTCCTTATCACTACGCGAATCAGGCCTCACCGTGCGACAATCAAGGTATCAATTCGACCGCACCCATCAACGCCGTAGCCTACGCTCGCGTGTCCACTGAGGGCCAAGCCGAGCAAGGTGCCTCACTTGCGGCGCAACAGCACCGCCTACGTGCGTACGCTGACGCTTTCGGGATCAACGTGGTCGCAATGATTGAAGACCCAGGCGTGAGCGCCAAAAACTTACGCCGCCCCGGACTCACGCGTGCACTGGCTATGCTCGACGACCGCCGCGCCGACACACTGCTCACCTGCAAATTGGACCGTGTCACGCGCTCAATTCGTGATCTGACCTGGCTCATTGAGACCCACTTCGGTGACGGCAAGGCTTCACTGGTGTCCCTCAGCGAAAGCATAAACACGACGACAGCATCGGGCAGGCTGGTGCTGCATGTGCTGATCAGTATCGCCCAGTGGGAGCGTGAAGCTGTCGGCGAAAGGACGCGCGATGCGATCGCCCAACTACAGCGTGACGGCGTGCGCATTGGGCGCCCGGGCCTGGGCTGGCGATACAGTGATCGCACTGACGACAACGGTCATCGGATCATTGTCGAGGTCCCAGATGAGCGAGCTACCGTTGAGCGCATCGTGGCGTTGCGCCAACAAGGGCTCAGCCATCGCCGTATTGCAGCGGCCCTTACTGCAATTGGTGAGCGCACCAAGCGGGGCGGTCGCTGGCACGCCGCCACCGTTGCGCGGATTCTGCGACGCAACGCTGCGTAGCGTGGCCCCAAGATATAGCAAGGCCCCCGCCGGGCCGTGGCCCGGCGGGGCCGCCGGAGGCATTACTCCGACATGAGCGCTTCGCATGGCCAATCACTTTGCTCATGACAAGCTCGTCAGACTCCCCGGCGCTTTGGCATGCTCAACCGCCGAGCACCGGTTATCACCCGCGCACCACGCGCCCCAAAGTCGCCGCGCCGGTAAGCATCACTGACCTTCCACGAAGCCGCAAGCTTACCGCATGCCCAAGTCATCGTGGATGCTCAATAAACTGTCCTTGGGAGGTAAGGTGGTAAGCTTTTTCACAAAACTTGAAGAATAAGACCCAAGATATTTTGAGCGGTAGGTGGTGCAAAAATATCGTGTGTGTACTGCAAAAGTTTTCGCCAAAAACCTTACCCTTACCTCCGAACCGCCGTTTCACTTACGTTTACAGTAGCTTGCGCTGCGGTAAGCTATTTTGGGCTTACCGCCCCTCGGTTGGGGCTGGGTGCGTGGTGGGTGCGGTGGGGGGCTACGGCGCGTGTGTGTCGGCTGGGTGGTCCTTGTGGACGTGGAACAGCCAGACCCTCGCCTCGTATTCTGCGTCGTCAAGTCTCAGCTGGATTGTCGTGGCAAATGGGTCGGCGCCCGGAATGGCCTTCGCGCCGGTGGTCTGTAGTCGCTTGCGAAACATCGGCAGCGTTCCTGCCGTTTGCTCATCAGGGCCGGAAACGACACATTCAAGTGCACACACGTATGCCATTTGTGGTTGGCTTTCCGACCAAGATTTCAGACGATCTCGAAACCTCGAGAAATCCTCAAGGGTTTGCTTCTCGGAAATAACATGCACGGCGAATCGAACTGCTCCCCCTTTATAGATGCAATCTAGTTCTGCTTCTGGTGTCCAAATGAAGTCTGCCCCGTGAGTCTTCATGGAGGCAGGAAGTTCCAAACCCCGATGGCCAAACCAATGGATTTGGGTCAACTTTTCCATGTGCTTCTGAAGATACGGAATCTGAGCATCCAAGATCGTATCGGCGAAAATCGATGGTGCAATTGCATGCGACTGAAAGTCGACCAGGGACGATGCTATTGTGTCTTCCCAGATAATCCGCACATCTTCTTCCCTCGGCAGACGCACGGCGTACATGTCTGGAATTCCCTCCAATTCGATATCACCTGGCTCGACCTCGAGACCACTCAGTAGACGAAGGAGGTCAGTGTCATGCTTCATCCCGCCGTTGTTACCAATCCATGCCTTGGCATACCCACGGGCGTTCACATCTCCGTGTTTCATGTGGAGCCTAAAACGAGTATCTTGGAGGCACTGGCCTATCTTACCTAAATCCCCGCGACGGCGATACCGATCGAGGAATGCTTCTCGCATTTCGCGACGACCTTCATCACCTTCCTGGTCCAAATAACTCGAAACGCTCGAAATGGACGTACGTGACCGACCTTCATCGGTGCCCCGCAGAAGATCGGCAATCAGTTCGATTGCTTTCATTTTTCCGGACGTACACCTGAGCCATTGTAAGCAGTGCATAGACGGGCCCACGACAAGCCTGATGACCGGCGCCATATTTGCCTCGCACGGCGTGACCGCCGGCAAGGAGGCAGAGAGCAATGAGAAAAGAATCATCACGTTATTCGGAGGGGCCAGCTCGCCGGTCCAAGGGTCGTCCAGATGTTGAAGACTATTTGCAAGCGCTGCGAGAACAGTTCGCGGCGTTTCGGAACACGCATCGTCCCCGGACGCGAATTCCAGACGAACTTCGAAGATCGGTCGTGCAAGCGATTCGACAGGGTGCAGGCCGGACAAAGGTCCGGCGTGTTTGTAGTGTGTCATCGCAGCAGCTCGATGTGTGGGAAAAGCAAGATGAAGAAGGGGCGCTTGATTCGAAGGGCGTTCAGAACGATGCGCGTATATTCTCCTTGGACCGCAGCGACGAAATTCCGGTCGAGAAAGGAAGGACCGATCTGTTAGAGCTTCGACTCTACGGCTGGTCGGTTACGCTTCGACGGATCGACGAACGGTTCGCGTAGTATGATTCCGGTTACGATTCGTCGCGTCTTCATGGCGCAGCACCGGGTGGACTTTCGTAAGCAGATGAACGGTCTTCTCGGTGAATCCTATCGCCTAGGCGCAGATCCATATCTTGGCGACTGCGTACTGTTTGTGAAGAAAGACCATACACAGCTTCGAGCTATCGTGGGAGACAGCGTGGGCCTGTACTTGGTGAGTCGACGTTTTGAAGGAGGTCGCCTCCGCACTCTACTGCGTTTCGCGGAGGAGCCTTCACGAACATCAATATCGACGGCAGAGCTGTCGCTGCTTCTTGAGGGCGCGACTTTCACAGTTCACAAGCGTGCCCGCAGGTGCTTACCCAGCGAGAAGGAGCATTCGGCGTTCCAAAAAAAAGGCGTTGACACGGAGATCCCGGCACGATCTTAAGCTTGCGATGGAGCTTGGTGACGTCGGCAAGCTCAGTGATGCTCAGCGTAAGGTGGCTATTGAGTGGCTTGGCCGCACCGTAGAGACAGCGCCTGCGCCCCTGCAACGGTTCCTGAGTACGGTTTTGAAGGATCTGATTTCGGGTTGCGGGTCCCAGAGAAAGTATAGCCGGTATTCACGAGAGCTCGGGCGTGCGTTGGGAATCGTTCCGTCGAGTGAAAAACGTCCGAGCGGGGACCCTCTCAAGGGGGTCAAGTCGACGCCTAAGCCTGATGCGTTGAGTAAACGGGAGCGGCTTTTGCAATTGCATGACCGTGCCGAGTCGTTGGCGGAACGCCACAAAGCACTCAGGAGAAAGCACATGTCCAATGCCAAGAAACTGAAGAAAAAATTGTCTAATGTCCCATCCGGGGATGCTTGAGATCCCTCGCCTTTAGGCGAAGCCTTTAGGATGCTTGCGGTACTTGGGTACAATGCCGCCATGAGGCACTACCGTAAGTCGTCCCACACCGTCTACGAGTTGCACTACCATTTTGTATTCGTACCCAAGTACCGCAAGCCTATGCTGCGTGGAGACGTGGCACTTCGGTTTAGGGAACTGGTTCGGGAGATATGTAGTCGGAACAACATCCAGATTCTGAAGGGGAACATCAGCCAGGACCACGTGCACCTCCTCTTGAGTGTACCTCCGCATCTGTCGCCGAGCCGTGTGATGCAGGCCATCAAGGGAAAGACTTCGAATCGGCTCATGGCTGAGTTTCGGGCCCTGCGTAAGTCCTTCTGGGGTCGGCACCTTTGGGCTCGGGGTTACTTTGTGGCGTCGAGCGGCAATGTGACCGACGACGTCATTGCGAAGTACATCGAGTTGCAAGGTGCCGTGCCCCAGGAGGACGAGGATTTCAAGATCACGGAGTGAGATGGCCTGCATTGCAGGCGAGCCTTTAGGCGACTTTAGTCGCAGGCGAACCCACCGCCTTTAGGCGGTGGAGTATTCAGTCTCGCTGAAGAATGGCCAAGTACGGAAATCGTGAGCGCGTTAAAATCGGGCGTACCGGTCGAGGAGATCGAGCTTTCCGATGAAGAAAAGGCTGAATCGAAGTCCGAGGCCACTGCTCTCATCGAGCACTTAGAGGTCGGCGGCGAAGACGAGCCTGCGTTGAAATCGTCTACCGAAACGCTGATGAACACCAGCCTCGTGTCACCGAGTGTTGAACAACGCACCCTACCGGTTGAATTTCTGCCGAATGGCGATGCGGAGCGCGTAATAGACACAATCAACGAGTCCCGGGTGCGCTACGATTTCTCTGTGGCGGTCACTCGGGTCGAACTCGAGATAGAGAAGAAGATCGTAGTTACAAAGAGCGGTGACCGTAAAGTCGTTTCTGCCTCAACGGCTGACATCGGTCCGCCGCGTTATGCCGTAACCTGGCAGGCACTGGCGACATTGGCTGTGATGATTGCCCAGTACGCAACGCCTCTCAACCGACTTGCCCGAATGCTGACGACGAATGCGAAACGGTTCACGGCTGGAGGCCTGGGTCGCATGGCCCATTATATTGCTAAGCGTTTTGTTCCGATCTATTTGGAGCTCGCCAAACAACTTGCGGACTGCGAAATTCTGGCGGGCGACGACACTTCATGCCGCGTACTTGAGGTTTCATCGTACTTTTCGAAGCGAAAGGGCGGAAGGGGAACATCGCCTCCATGGGCAGGTTATCGCACAACAGAGGATGCCGAAAACAGTTATGCCGAATGCATGAAAGACAGGGATAGAATTCTCGAACACAGAGCAGAGGGCGACCGAGCCGCTAAGCGCAGACCACTCACGGAGCCATCCCTTTGTGTTCTGGTCGGCCGGATGCTTGCGTTCGAATCGATGAAGCGCGACGGAAAAAATTCAAAAGAGGGACTGCATGTTACGGTCGCGACGGGTCGAACTGACCCTGAGCGCCCGGAAAGTATGATCACGTTCTACCGAACCCACTTCGGAAGTTTCGGAGACCTGCTGGCTATGCTTTTCGAAATAAGGAACCCCGATGCGCGTCAACTCACCGTACAAGCTGACCTCAGCAGCTCGAACTTCGTTAGAGAGAAGAAATTCACCGAAAACTTCGACATCGACTATGCTGGATGCTCTGCTCATGCCAGACGCCCCTTTGCTCAATACGAAGATCACGACCCCACACACGCAGCCTATATGCTCCATCTTTTCAGGGAGCTCGCTTTGCACGAGCATTTGCTCGACCTTTACGGCCGCAATTACGATAATGTTTCCGCAGTAAGAAGCAATGATAGTCGGGAAGTCTGGGAACATATGAAGGTGCTCGCACAACAGATCGCAACCATTTGGTCCAAGGCGACACCCCTCGGGACGGCTGCAAGGTACATCATCAAGCACTTTGAAAAACTTACCGCGTATCTTCGCAACCCAAGGCTCGAGGCAACGAACAACCTTCGAGAACGCCTCCTCCGAATCGAGAAACTGATTGAGAAAAGTTCCCTCTTTCGCAGGACGACAGAGGGACGCATTGTCCTTGATATACTACGCACTATTGTACAAACTTCGGTTGCGGCCAGAGTTCCGGTTCACGCGTACCTTGTTGATGTCATGAAAACGGATCCTGGGTTAGTTGCCAAGTATCCGGAACGTTATACACCCCTCGCTTGGAGTTGTCGCAAACCGAAAGAAACGTCGTAGTCTCCCATCCTGAGCCGACCGAATCTTCGCAAAGCACCACGACCGGCAAACCACCGCCAGATCCACACGGCCTTGACCTCAGCCAGGCACAAAGTAGAAAACCGGGAATCCGACGCGTGGACCGACGACACCCACTCAGGCTTGCAAACCTGGCCTCGCGCAACCCATCTGAGCCCAGCTACCCAGGCATCTCGTCGCTCCACATGCACCTTCGAAGCCGGTAGACTGTTGGGTCTCAGATGGCGCCGGAGCCCATCGCGCTAAGAGTTTTCGAGGATGCCTCTCAATGCACTGGTTACGAGCCATTCGACCTTCGTCTTTCCAATAGGGTTACTCACAGCCTGCGCTATCTTTTCCACCGGGACATCAATGCCGATCATCGCGAACTGGGCGCGAGTGAAACCGACAACGTCTCGCTTGATTTGATCCCAGTCCAATGTTGGGTCGGCCGCCATTTTTGCTCGTGTCTTTCGTCTGCCTCGACGTTCATCAATGAGTTCGCGTAGGCGTTCCGCAAGGCTGTACAAAATGAGATCAATTTTCAGGACGGCGTCCCTTCCGCGGACCATCCCAACCTTCTCGAAGTCGGGGTTGGGCTTTTTGCAAAGCCCTACGATGTCAGCGAGGGTACGATTCTTGTCCTTTTCATCAAGTGCTTCGTGCCGTTCCCGAAGCTTGTTGAGGGCACGGTCGATGTCGCGAAGGGGCGCCTTGTCGGCCGGGTCCGGCATTGCGCCACCAGGTTATTGTGGCCGCCTCCCAGCCACAAGTTGGCCGGGCTTGTACAGTCCGGAATTGTTCCGCTTCCGGATTATTCGTCCTTGGCCGCCTGTGGCTTCATCTCAATTGTATGGCTAATCCCATAAACGCGAAGAACCGCTTTCTTACATATCGGGAGGCGTCCCTACACAGCGGAATTCCGGTGACCGTCCTTCAGTGGCTGGTTGCCAAAAGCCGAATTCCGCACTTCCGCCTGGGGCCACGGCTGGTCCGATTCGACCGCCGTGAACTCGAGGTTTGGCTGGCATCGTGTCGCCGTCAGGAAGCCGCGTGAGGCCCTAAGCGGTAAGTGGAGCCTGCTTGGCAGCTGAAGACTACCAAGCAGGGGTGAGTCGCGATTTCAAACCTTTGTCCCGGCGCTCGTTGGGAGCGCCGGGGTCGAACAACGGAGGATTAGTCATGAAACTTTGTAACCGAATCTTCTTTGGAGGAAGAATAAATGGATATATTAAGTGTAGCCGGTTCCGGCTCAAATTTCAATAACAATGCAACGTTGCAGTCAGCATGGCGTGAACGAGATCCGTCTGATCCCGATAGCCTTTACGAGCTGGTGTTGCATTTCGATGACGGTCGCCAGTTGCGAATCTCCGTGCCCGGTTCGGGCGAGGTATCTTCGCCAGGATGGGCTTTCGTTGAGTCGCTCACGGGTATAAGCGCATCTGATGTCGCCGCAGGTTGGACAAACGACGACGAACACGGGCCGCAGAACGCCGCCCTCGACAAAGTCGAAGGCTGGTTTCAACGAAACCTTGTTGGCGTCAGCGTACCCCTCGATGAGCACGGAGGTATCGATCCGGAAGCAGTAAGGGCGTTGCTTGAAGATCCTGAACATAATCTGGGGGCACTTTGGCATTTTCTGGATGGCGGCCCTGAGACCCCGGTTCAAGTACAGCCCGGGGATATGACGAAGCTTTTTGCTGACGAACATGAGTTCGAGGCGATTTGTAGGGCGGCCGGTGACGAGGAAATAGAAATTCCGGTATCCAAGTCCGGTCCTGATGGCACCACCCTACCGATGGTGGCGCTAAGATTGACGGGTCCCGAGGCTCACGAGCAAGCGGAGGCGCTCGTGGGCAGGATGGTTAGCTTGGGCGGAACGCCCGCGATGATCGTCGCTAAGGGCGTCGCGTATGTGGTGGCCAAAATCCCCCCAATTACGCTGACTGAGGAGAATCGAGACGACATATCCGTTCGGCTCAACGAGTTCAGGGCCCGCGTGATGAGCGGGATCACCTCGGATGGCGTAGCCATTGATGTGTTGGGGCTTGAGGGTTCAATCGTAATCAGCAGCAATGTCCGCGTCACGAGTGCGTACGTCGCTCAACCCATGCCGAAGATGTCAGCCTTTCTGGAAAAGCCACTTCTCACGCTCGGCGACAAAATCCACAAACGGGTTCATGAGCTGATGGACAAGTCAATAAATGGTCGGTTGGCAAGACTGTTTCAAGGACACGGGATGATCGGCGTCGACGCTAGTGGTCAGGAGATTAAGCGAACCCCTGAAGCTTACGACACGGCCTTCGCGAAGCTAATGCTTAAGCAATTGAAAGGCAATGTCACAACCGACGAGCTTGCAACGGCAGTTTGGCTACGACGTGGTAAGGCGGTCTCGAGACGATACCTATATGAACTTGTGTCGACCATCATGCAGGAAGCCAAGCCAGATGACGCCACGGCGGTCTCGCAAAGCCTTTTGCCCGACACTTTAGCAAGCCGTCTTTGGCCCTTGTACTATCGCAAAGGGAAAAACGGACCCGTTAAGGCAACCGGAGTTCCGCTCAGCGAAAAGGCCAGGATTATACTCAGGTGGCTTCGGGAAAAAAACGCGAAATTCTATCGCTATAACGACACAAAGGATATTGTGTTCGTTATCGATGGTGCTCAATACACAGTGTGTCTTGAGGACCCCAAGTTCCGAGATTGGATAGCCCGAGAAGTCGACCTGTTCGGTCCAGATGATGCTCGCGCTGTCGAGCTTGCCGCTGCAATCAACGTCGCAATCCAAAGGCTAGATGACTGCACCGATATCGGGGGTGCCGGCTGGGGCGAACTGAATTTCGAGACCAGCACGCTGTCTATGTGTTTGGATCCAGATGGGGAGCATACAGTGCGTGTTCGACCCGCAGAAAACGGAAAGCCGCTCATTGATGTCGTCGAGAATGGCATTGATGGTCTCGCCTTCCGGTGTCCTACGGTTCGACAACGCAGATTTAAGTACCATCCTGGATCCGTCGGATGGAAACGTTTCCTAGAAGTCATCCATGAGTACCAAGCCCTAGATGAAACCGATCGCTTGGCATCAACATCGTACAACCTTGCGACGTTGATTCCGGGTCACATAGTCCGACCGATAAAGTGTAACCAGGGGCCACCGGGTTCTGGGAAAACCTCAGCGGCAAAGAACTGGGAATACATCGTCAACAGTAGGAACAGAACTGGCGCGTTGGATCTAACAACGATCTGGACAGGACTTGCCTCGGGTGGGCCGGTCACCAATCACGACAATGCAGAACCTGAAATTCGCCGCCCGTTCAAGAATGACTACCTGCTGGCTGCTACCGGAGGGGATAAGACGGTCCGCAAGTATTACACGAACAGTGATGAAGTGGTCTACAAACCAAAGGGTTCGCTAGTGGTAACCGCCGTCGAAGGCTTCACTGCTGAAGAAGAACTTCAGCGATCACTGGAGTTCTTTTTCTCAAAGGCGCACCACAAAGCCCATGGGCTGACGGAAACCGAGCGGGCACAGATTCTTGAGGCTGAATCCGACAAGATGTTGTCCGGCATTCTGGAAGAATTGTCGCGACAAGTGCTTCCCAATTACTCAGTTCGCGTAATTGATGCTGAGCGGTACATTCGCAATCAAAGGCCCAACCACGCGAAGCAGCGCATGAATAGTTTTTTGGCGGTCATGCTGTTGATGTTTGAAACACTTGGGGGAACCCGGGACGAGTTCCTTGAATGGCTAGATCGCCAAACGGGAATCCAGCAGGAGGCGGCCGCCGAGTCTAACCAATGCGTCGCGTACTTAGATGCGATCCGGCGACGGGCCATCGAGGCCTGGACTCGTTCGCTAAAGCCTAACGCCGCTTTCTTGGTTCATCGGATCCCGGCGCGGGTAGACCGTGACGGGCGCGTCGAGATTGGGCCCGCCACAACTTCGGCGCTTCATGCGGCGTTCAAGACTGAGGCGCGGGACATGGGTCTATATGGACACCAGCAGCCGTTCGAGTCGGCGCGTGGACTCGGACAAAGAATGTCATCGGCCACCAAGTCCGGGGTGCTTGCGGATGCGGGGTGGGAACGCCGCCCTGCGGGGAAAGCCTCCCGCAATGCATTGAGGTACAAGTTTGTGTGGCGAAACACGGAGACCAGCACCGGTACCGGCGTCAGCAATGTCGTCGATATCCACAGTAACGACCAAGCCGTTGATGCCGTGGACGATGTCACGGACGATGGTTCTGATTCCGAGGCCGTCTGACCCTGTGGCCGGTGGTAACAGCGTCGACCAGGCAATCAGTTTGGATCGGCGCAGCCGCTTGCCACCCGCATACGCTATGGCCTATCCCCCGGTGGCAGTTGCTTCGGTCGCTCAACCACTGGGGCGTCGGCGCCATCGTCATTGAGCACCTGTTTGACCACGCGCTCGGTGATTTCGCTAAGGTACTCCTCAAGGGTATCGCTGAATTTCTGGAATTCGGGCCATAGCGTGTCATCTACGAATGTCCTAGACACTTTGACCATGACTGTCGTGTGGCGTTGCCCATGATACCGGTAGGGCTTGAGTCCGTACCGGCGTAGTAAAGCCATGAACACACGACGGTTCCAAGCATCGCCCATACTGAACTTGTACTCGACAGGCGGGTCTTCGGCCGCCCGTTTTTTGAGCAGGGCCGTGATGCGTTGCCGCGCCCGATCGGCGGCATCACGCTCACCTGGGGTGGTCGCACCCGCGAACAGGGCCTCGATGGCCCGCAATTTCTCGATTAGGCGTGCTTCGTTCATTGGTGCGCCCCCATCCCGAGATATTTACCCAAGACCTGCCGCACAAAACCGCCGGGGTGCTGGTCCATATGCCTACGAATGTCGGCCCCGACTTGGTCGGCCACCCCCAGCGCCGTGGCGGCCTGTTTCGCGTAGTCGTAAGCCGTGTGGACATCGAGCCCTGTGATCTCGTAGCCATCGCCGTCGTCGATGTGTTCAAGGGCGGCAACTGCAGCGCCTAGGGCAAACTTAGGGTTGGACTCGAGGTGATCGCGGGCCGCACGGTTCAGGGTCTTCGGATCACAGCGCCCGCGGGCCGCTAGGTCGAGGGCCAACTCATACATCTTGAGGTCCTTGGCCGTGGCGAACCACTTGCCCTCGTCGCCGGGGGTTGCAGCGATGAGATCAGCCAAGATCTCGGTTTTTGGTTTGTCGGGGTAACGTTTCGTCACCGCCCGAAACCAACCCAAGTAAGTGGCACGGCGATTGGCTGTTATGCCATATCGTTCGTACGCCTCGTCCATGAGCCCGGATGAGATCAGGATGTTCTCACACGCTTCATCGATCACCGAGTCGGGCTGATTCAAATCGCGTGAGGCCTCGGCGTACTTGAGTGCCTCAGCACGCTTGCCCATCGCGAGCAGCGCACGGACCCCGTACTCGCGATAGTGCCAAAACGAGTATCTGCACTGGCCGAGAAGCTCCAGCAATTCATCGTATCGCTTAGTGACGACCAGACATGACAAACACGCCGAAGTACCACCAAAGTAGGCGCCCGGGCTTGGATCATTCCAGCAGGACCGAACAATGCCAATGAGCCGATCAGCCCACTCGTTCGCAACCTCCGTTGAACCACAAACTTCGCCCCACCGATCGCCTACCCGACTCAGGTAATCGACCCCATCTTCTTCCCTCGCTTGCCACAAACGCTCAAGCCACTTCGCGCGGGTCTTCGGATCCGCTGGGGCATCAATGACAACTTGGACGAGAACGTCCATCGCGCGGCCTACTGCCGTCCCCAGTGCACCCGACGAACTGTCCACTTGCTCGAGCGCTGGCCATAGCTTTTCCATGAGGCGTACGGCGCCTTCACCGGCCAGAACTGGGTCCTTGCGGGCCACACTTTTGATCTCGGAGGTGGCTTCCTTCAGACGCTGACAGGCCAACTTCGAAGATTTCCAGCTAAAGGCGCGCGCACGGAACCGGACTGGGAACGTCCATTTGTGGCCAGCCACCATGGGCATGTTCATTGCACTGGGGCAGCTCGCCGGGCAAGCGCAGAACGCTCACCGCTGGGTATGGTACACTGAGTATCCCCCAAGGGGGATAACGAAGACGAAGTAACAAATAACCAAAGGCGGGGAACGCCACTGTTACGAGCAGCGACGAACCCCTAGGCCCAAACCTTCCAACGAAAGGAAAGGACCATGCAGAAATCCAAAGCGCGAGGGCAGTCTCGCGTCAACCACCAACCGCTTAGCCTTGCCCGAGTCAGACAGCTCATCAGTTTTCTGGAGGGCTGCGACATGGGCGCGATGCGCCGACTTGAGCAGACTGCTAAATCGCTGGCGGATGCACCAATGTCCTTAAGTCCGCCGTCCGGCACATTCGACCACGATTGGTTTGAGGCGCTCGATGATGAGCACCGAGAAGAACACCCGCTTGATCAGCGGATCGCCGAGATCCGAAATGGAATCAAGGCACTTCGCAGACAACAACGCCAGATGCGGACGCTGAGCAAAAGGTTCACCACCGCGCTGCCCCGCCCACTCAAGGATGCTTGGCTAATGCTCGAGATGTTCATAAACAGTGTGAACACCGCCGATAAACACTTGGCCTTCAACCTGGGTGTCGACGCCGGCCGCAATTTGACCAAGACCAGCAAAGCGCTGTCCAATGCGGGCTTCGACCCAGATGCGATACCTCGGCCGGAAATATTTGCACTTGCGAGCGCCCTGAGTGATCTTGCGTCCAAGCTGCCTCGCCGCGTCGACTGAGATCAGCATTTGGCACCGAGTTGTGTTATCCCGGCCGGTATGACGCCCGCGGATGCCACATTGATCGGGCTTTCCCTTGTTCATTGGCTGGTCGTCCTGAGTGTGCTGTAAGCAGTGCATAGACGGGCCCACGACAAGCCTGATGACCGGCGCCATATTTGCCTCGCACGGCGTGACCGCCGGCAAGGAGGCAGAGAGCAATGAGAAAAGAATCATCACGTTATTCGGAGGGGCCAGCTCGCCGGTCCAAGGGTCGTCCAGATGTTGAAGACTATTTGCAAGCGCTGCGAGAACAGTTCGCGGCGTTTCGGAACACGCATCGTCCCCGGACGCGAATTCCAGACGAACTTCGAAGATCGGTCGTGCAAGCGATTCGACAGGGTGCAGGCCGGACAAAGGTCCGGCGTGTTTGTAGTGTGTCATCGCAGCAGCTCGATGTGTGGGAAAAGCAAGATGAAGAAGGGGCGCTTGATTCGAAGGGCGTTCAGAACGATGCGCGTATATTCTCCTTGGACCGCAGCGACGAAATTCCGGTCGAGAAAGGAAGGACCGATCTGTTAGAGCTTCGACTCTACGGCTGGTCGGTTACGCTTCGACGGATCGACGAACGGTTCGCGTAGTATGATTCCGGTTACGATTCGTCGCGTCTTCATGGCGCAGCACCGGGTGGACTTTCGTAAGCAGATGAACGGTCTTCTCGGTGAATCCTATCGCCTAGGCGCAGATCCATATCTTGGCGACTGCGTACTGTTTGTGAAGAAAGACCATACACAGCTTCGAGCTATCGTGGGAGACAGCGTGGGCCTGTACTTGGTGAGTCGACGTTTTGAAGGAGGTCGCCTCCGCACTCTACTGCGTTTCGCGGAGGAGCCTTCACGAACATCAATATCGACGGCAGAGCTGTCGCTGCTTCTTGAGGGCGCGACTTTCACAGTTCACAAGCGTGCCCGCAGGTGCTTACCCAGCGAGAAGGAGCATTCGGCGTTCCAAAAAAAAGGCGTTGACACGGAGATCCCGGCACGATCTTAAGCTTGCGATGGAGCTTGGTGACGTCGGCAAGCTCAGTGATGCTCAGCGTAAGGTGGCTATTGAGTGGCTTGGCCGCACCGTAGAGACAGCGCCTGCGCCCCTGCAACGGTTCCTGAGTACGGTTTTGAAGGATCTGATTTCGGGTTGCGGGTCCCAGAGAAAGTATAGCCGGTATTCACGAGAGCTCGGGCGTGCGTTGGGAATCGTTCCGTCGAGTGAAAAACGTCCGAGCGGGGACCCTCTCAAGGGGGTCAAGTCGACGCCTAAGCCTGATGCGTTGAGTAAACGGGAGCGGCTTTTGCAATTGCATGACCGTGCCGAGGCGTTGGCGGAACGCCACAAAGCACTCAGGAGAAAGCACATGTCCAATGCCAAGAAACTGAAGAAAAAATTGTCTAATCTCGCTGAAGAATGGCCAAGTACGGAAATCGTGAGCGCGTTAAAATCGGGCGTACCGGTCGAGGAGATCGAGCTTTCCGATGAAGAAAAGGCTGAATCGAAGTCCGAGGCCACTGCTCTCATCGAGCACTTAGAGGTCGGCGGCGAAGACGAGCCTGCCTTGAAATCGTCTACCGAAACGCTGATGAACACCAGCCTCGTGTCACCGAGTGTTGAACAACGCACCCTACCGGTTGAATTTCTGCCGAATGGCGATGCGGAGCGCGTAATAGACACAATCAACGAGTCCCGGGTGCGCTACGATTTCTCTGTGGCGGTCACTCGGGTCGAACTCGAGATAGAGAAGAAGATCGTAGTTACAAAGAGCGGTGACCGTAAAGTCGTTTCTGCCTCAACGGCTGACATCGGTCCGCCGCGTTATGCCGTAACCTGGCAGGCACTGGCGACATTGGCTGTGATGATTGCCCAGTACGCAACGCCTCTCAACCGACTTGCCCGAATGCTGACGACGAATGCGAAACGGTTCACGGCTGGAGGCCTGGGTCGCATGGCCCATTATATTGCTAAGCGTTTTGTTCCGATCTATTTGGAGCTCGCCAAACAACTTGCGGACTGCGAAATTCTGGCGGGCGACGACACTTCATGCCGCGTACTTGAGGTTTCATCGTACTTTTCGAAGCGAAAGGGCGGAAGGGGAACATCGCCTCCATGGGCAGGTTATCGCACAACAGAGGATGCCGAAAACAGTTATGCCGAATGCATGAAAGACAGGGATAGAATTCTCGAACACAGAGCAGAGGGCGACCGAGCCGCTAAGCGCAGACCACTCACGGAGCCATCCCTTTGTGTTCTGGTCGGCCGGATGCTTGCGTTCGAATCGATGAAGCGCGACGGAAAAAATTCAAAAGAGGGACTGCATGTTACGGTCGCGACGGGTCGAACTGACCCTGAGCGCCCGGAAAGTATGATCACGTTCTACCGAACCCACTTCGGAAGTTTCGGAGACCTGCTGGCTATGCTTTTCGAAATAAGGAACCCCGATGCGCGTCAACTCACCGTACAAGCTGACCTCAGCAGCTCGAACTTCGTTAGAGAGAAGAAATTCACCGAAAACTTCGACATCGACTATGCTGGATGCTCTGCTCATGCCAGACGCCCCTTTGCTCAATACGAAGATCACGACCCCACACACGCAGCCTATATGCTCCATCTTTTCAGGGAGCTCGCTTTGCACGAGCATTTGCTCGACCTTTACGGCCGCAATTACGATAATGTTTCCGCAGTAAGAAGCAATGATAGTCGGGAAGTCTGGGAACATATGAAGGTGCTCGCACAACAGATCGCAACCATTTGGTCCAAGGCGACACCCCTCGGGACGGCTGCAAGGTACATCATCAAGCACTTTGAAAAACTTACCGCGTATCTTCGCAACCCAAGGCTCGAGGCAACGAACAACCTTCGAGAACGCCTCCTCCGAATCGAGAAACTGATTGAGAAAAGTTCCCTCTTTCGCAGGACGACAGAGGGACGCATTGTCCTTGATATACTACGCACTATTGTACAAACTTCGGTTGCGGCCAGAGTTCCGGTTCACGCGTACCTTGTTGATGTCATGAAAACGGATCCTGGGTTAGTTGCCAAGTATCCGGAACGTTATACACCCCTCGCTTGGAGTTGTCGCAAACCGAAAGAAACGTCGTAGTCTCCCATCCTGAGCCGACCGAATCTTCGCAAAGCACCACGACCGGCAAACCACCGCCAGATCCACACGGCCTTGACCTCAGCCAGGCACAAAGTAGAAAACCGGGAATCCGACGCGTGGACCGACGACACCCACTCAGGCTTGCAAACCTGGCCTCGCGCAACCCATCTGAGCCCAGCTACCCAGGCATCTCGTCGCTCCACATGCACCTTCGAAGCCGGTAGACTGTTGGGTCTCAGATGGCGCCGGAGCCCATCGCGCTAAGAGTTTTCGAGGATGCCTCTCAATGCACTGGTTACAGTGTGCTCGTGGGCGCCGCCGGTGCCTACGCCTATATCCGTGACACCCTTTCAGGGAAGACTAAGCCCAACCGTGTGTCCTGGTCGATGTGGGCACTCGCACCGCTGGTTGCGACGGGTGCTGCACTGGCATCTCACGCAGATCCCTGGCCCACCGTTCGGACTTTTATGGGCGGCTTCCTGCCACTTCTTGTGTTTCTCGCCTCGTTTGCGAACCCAAAAGGCTACTGGAAGTTGACGTCGTTTGATTTGATCTGCGGCGCATTTTCGCTGGCGGCAATTTGGGTGTGGGTAGCCATCGACTCCTCGCAGCTCGCCATTCTTTTCGCGGCGGTCGGAGACGGGTTTGCGTTGTTCCCCACGGTTCGCAAAGCTTGGCAGTATCCTGAAACTGAGACTGGTGTCACCTTCATCGCGAGCTTTCTGAGCGCCCTTCTTGTGCTGCCGGCCATCCCTGTTTGGAACATTGAGAACGCTGCTTTCCAGGTGTACATCTTGGTGGCGAGCGCCGTGCTTGTTGGGGTCGTATACCGGCACAAATTAGGAATTCGAAGAAAGGATATGGGTTGCTCCTAACTTGCGGTCAAACCCAAGGGGGGCAGCGATTTATCTAAAGCTGACCTGTGTCCTTTGCTACGCCATTGCGAGGTGTGGCATCCCCGTTCACTGTTTGCTGATTCTTCCCAGGTGATGAGTCGCCTCGAGTCCTATCGTAGTGCTGAACTACGGCTTTGATCTTGTCGGAGTAGTCGTAAATCTCATTGAGATCGTCTATCAAGACCTTCTCCTCGTTCTTGTCTGCATCGAACAGCCCCAAGTACTTCTTCCGAACGCCATTAAAGTGTAGCCGACATATCGGCTTGCGGTTGTTGTCGTCCAGCAGAACGGCAAAATAGGCAACCCCGTCGCGATCGGCAACACGATTCAAGTCAATCACTTCGCGCAGGATCGCCTTTACAATGTGGAATCCCTCGATCTCCTCCTCGGTAGTAACAATCCGAGGATCGCCATCTGCCTCGGATTCTGAATCGTCGGCTGAATTTGCAGGAACCTGAGGGGCTGTCTCCACAACCTGGGCTCGCTTCAGACGTTCGTTGATCTTGTCGTTGATGACCTGTCTCAATGCCCGCTTCGTCGGCCCTGCGAATTGCTCGAGGACAGACTGCGTGAGCTTCTTTCCTGAGTAGATTTTGTCAGCGAAAAATCTAACGAAGCCGTCGTCGGTAGACTCGAGCTGCTCAAGCATGATGCGTTTGATCTCCTTAGTGTACTTAAGCTCGTTGGCCGCCGAAAGTAAGTCCTCGAGGTTAAACGATTCCTTAGTGACCTTCTTGAGCTCCTCGACCAAAGGCTCGCGTATGTCCAGCATGTCCAATTCTAAGAATGGCTTGTCGTCCATCATGTTGGGCTTGTCGATGTCAGTGAAGAACCAGTACTCGATGCCATTCGTGAGGACGGCTATCCGCGCGTCGGTCACTGAGAAGTACCGAAACAGTTGTGACTTGTGGGTGTCCTGCAGACCCACCCCGTTGAACTTGCATTCAAACAAGATGATGGGTTTCCCGTCGCGCAGCACCGCGTAGTCGACTTTCTCGCCTTTCTTGGTACCGACATCGGCCGTGAACTCCGGAGTTACTTCCGTTGGGTCGAAGACGTCATAGCCGAGGGCCTGTATGAAAGGCATAACGAATGCATTTTTCGTCGCCTCCTCAGTCTTAAGTTGGCCGGCCTGTTTGCGGACACGCTCAGCAATTACGCGAATCTTATCAATCAAATCCATAGTACCCTCGGGAAGTCAGTACTTCACAAGATACTTGAGGACCGATTGACGCGCAAACTGACTTGCGGGACGGGCGGCACCCACACACAGGGCGGCAGGGTGTGTTTGCTGCGCCTGTCTCGCAAACGAATGACTGGTGATGGGTGATAGGCCATGCATATTGCGTAAGCAGGAACTTAGTTCTGAGTCTTCAAACGACCGCACGTAGGTCTTCCTCCCTTAGGACAAAAGGACAGTATGTGGACTGCCACCGTTGTCTGCCCAGCATCTACATCGTTGTGGAGCGCCCAGATGAAGATACATGGTGTTGCGGAAGAATGACCGGCGGCTACCGAGCCTTCTCGAGACTTTCCGTAAAAAGCTTCACGAGTTCAACAATGGCTTTTTGAGTGCTCGGAGGTTGGGCCTCAGTCATTCGAACCAGTCTCAACGCTATCGGGGAATGTTGAGGCTCGGGCTCATCAAGCAGCTCACTCACGGTCACGCCCAGGGCTTTGCTGATTGCAGCCACGGAGTTCAACGTAGGAACGCGATCTCCACCTTCTATTCGTGTTGCCGCGTCCGTGGACAGTCCGGCTTCCTCGGCCAACTGTGCGATAGTGAAGCCACTGCCGCGTCGGAGTTCACGTACACGCTTTTGCAGTCTTTTTTCGATGTCGGATCTTGTTTTCGCTGATCTTTTCTTGCGCATGCTACGTACGCACACACCTTAGTACGCTGTAGGACACCTCAGAACCGACAGGACAATTAAACAAATATATTGTATTGTCATAATATGGGATCAATCGTTGGACACGCCGTCAATGAGGAACTGCGAGTGGCGAAGTGGCGACCGACAAGCCGCGACGAGGTCACCGAAACATCAGCCCTCCAGCACCAAATCTCGGCAGAAGAAACGTTCGAAAGAATCAGCCGCGCTGCGGATGTGCTGAACGATCTGGCGATGTCTTTCATTTTCTGGACTTCAGCCGCATTTACGGTGGGCATCCTGGTCGGCTGGCTGGCAGGTGCTTCGTGAGTCGACTGCCATTGCCCAGCATCCTGCTCGCCGCGTACCTCGTTTTGGCCGGTGCTTGCGGCGGAGTGATCGACGATTCACCAGATCGCGACACGCGAACCGAGAACACAACTCAAAGCACCAACCAAAACGAAGATGCCGAGGTGGGCAACCTTTGCGCGGCGATTGACTGTGGCGCACACGGAACTTGTTCCGGCGGACAGTGTGCTTGCATCGATAACTACACCGGCGCGCGCTGTGAAACACCACCGGACACCGAAACCAACAACAATCCCCCGGGCCAACACGAGTGCTTGTGGAATGGGTACCAGTGCGAGGATGAACGGAATCTGCTCGAGTGCCGCGTAGGCGATGATGGTTATCTCGATATCGTCGACAACACGGAATGTGAGAACTATTGCTATGCCGGTAATTGCGTCCAGTGCCACCTTTATTGGCACTGCCCCCTGGTAAAACAGCAGTGTGATTTTTCGATGCGCATGTGCATTGCTTCACCTTCGTGGACGGATGTCTCAGCGATGGTTAACGACACCCTGGTTATTGAACCGGGTCACTGTAGCACCTGCCAAGGTGTTCTAGCTTTCTTGAACGACGGCCGCGAATCCATCTTGATTGATATGTGGACCCTGCGACCCACCGGCGATGAAAACATAAATCGAAGCACTCGATGGCAATGGAGCATGGTCGAGCCCGAAGTCGGCCGAACTTACCAGCTCGGTGACTCATTCCATTGGAGCATCACGGAAGCGACGACGAACGGAGATCTGCCGGCACGCCTGCGAGGTACGTACAAGGCTGTGAATGGAACAATCACGATCACCGAGCTGTCGGCTGAGCACGGCGGACACATCGCCGGGGACATTCAGGCTGAAATGCTCGGTGGCAATGATAATCCCCAAATAGGGGCAACGATGGTGGGAAGCTTCGTCGCACGGTTTCCAGAATGACACCACCCATGAATACGAATAGCGAGAAAGGCGGTACGGTCCGCCAAGAAGCGAAAGGAAACTTAAATGGGAACAGGTAAGCCGAAGCGCAGCGAGCAATCATTCACGCTGGCCATCACCGCGGGGGGGACCTGCATGAAATGTGGTGATGCAAAGATGCTCACGATCCACTGCAAGGACTGCGCCGCGTGCTTCTGTATTAGCTGCGCAGGGACTTCACAGCCATGTCCGATATGCCAAAAGTAGCGGCCGAGGGCGGCCGCTTCATATTGCGGCGAATCCACGTTCTTCCAGGCCAACCAACGGTCGTGATGACGCGCCCGGCGCCAGTGTCATCGGGACCACCGACCGTCGGCGCTGTGATCAAGTGGGGGCCCGACCCCAATGACGACCTATTTATCGTTCAAGCCATCGACGACGATGGCGCCGCAGTTTTCCGCGAGGACTGGGCGTCTACGCCTAAGGCTCAGGCAGGCCTTGGGCGATGGCTGAAACATCTTGAAAGTATGGGCTGGAGGCGTGTAAAAGGCGCATGAGGGGCTTCCAATGGCGCATCAAGAAGCAAGCAAGTTCTGTCGATCCTGTGACCGTAGGATGCTTGTGCGTCGGCCCGGGACGAGTCACGTTTTCCACTTGCTGATGAGCCTTGTCACGATGGGTGTTTGGGTTTTTGTCTGGATTTTCTGCGCCATCAAGATCGGTGGCTGGCGGTGTTCAAGTTGCGGGCTAAAAGTCTGACAACCAAACCGACGCACCCCAGTAGCCCCCCGCCGACGCACCCGACCAAGCCCCAACCGAGGGGCGGTAAGCCCAAAATAGCTTACCGCAGCGCAAGCTACTGTAAACGTAAGTGAAACGGCGGTTCGGAGGTAAGGGTAAGGTTTTTGGCGAAAACTTTTGCAGTACACACACGATATTTTTGCACCACCTACCGCTCAAAATATCTTGGGTCTTATTCTTCAAGTTTTGTGAAAAAGCTTACCACCTTACCTCCCAAGGACAGTTTATTGAGCATCCACGATGACTTGGGCATGCGGTAAGCTTGCGGCTTCGTGGAAGGTCAGTGATGCTTACCGGCGCGGCGACTTTGGGGCGCGTGGTGCGCGGGTGATAACCGGTGCTCGGCGGTTGAGCATGCCAAAGCGCCGGGGAGTCTGACGAGCTTGTCATGAGCAAAGTGATTGGCCATGCGAAGCGCTCATGTCGGAGTAATGCCTCCGGCGGCCCCGCCGGGCCACGGCCCGGCGGGGGCCTTGCTATATCTTGGGGCCACGCTACGCAGCGTTGCGTCGCAGAATCCGCGCAACGGTGGCGGCGTGCCAGCGACCGCCCCGCTTGGTGCGCTCACCAATTGCAGTAAGGGCCGCTGCAATACGGCGATGGCTGAGCCCTTGTTGGCGCAACGCCACGATGCGCTCAACGGTAGCTCGCTCATCTGGGACCTCGACAATGATCCGATGACCGTTGTCGTCAGTGCGATCACTGTATCGCCAGCCCAGGCCCGGGCGCCCAATGCGCACGCCGTCACGCTGTAGTTGGGCGATCGCATCGCGCGTCCTTTCGCCGACAGCTTCACGCTCCCACTGGGCGATACTGATCAGCACATGCAGCACCAGCCTGCCCGATGCTGTCGTCGTGTTTATGCTTTCGCTGAGGGACACCAGTGAAGCCTTGCCGTCACCGAAGTGGGTCTCAATGAGCCAGGTCAGATCACGAATTGAGCGCGTGACACGGTCCAATTTGCAGGTGAGCAGTGTGTCGGCGCGGCGGTCGTCGAGCATAGCCAGTGCACGCGTGAGTCCGGGGCGGCGTAAGTTTTTGGCGCTCACGCCTGGGTCTTCAATCATTGCGACCACGTTGATCCCGAAAGCGTCAGCGTACGCACGTAGGCGGTGCTGTTGCGCCGCAAGTGAGGCACCTTGCTCGGCTTGGCCCTCAGTGGACACGCGAGCGTAGGCTACGGCGTTGATGGGTGCGGTCGAATTGATACCTTGATTGTCGCACGGTGAGGCCTGATTCGCGTAGTGATAAGGACCCTTTTAGATACGCTGGCCGATTTATCGGGGTAATCGATCTAGTAACTCGTTACTAGTTACACGTGAAACTTGACGGCAATCACAGCGTGCGCGATCCAACCACCATGGCGACACACGGACCCGGCAGACCCTGGGGCACCAAGATCAAGACCAAGGACAAAAGGACAATCGTGGTGGCGGTCCGGATTTCAGCGGACGACGAGCGGCGCATAAACGCCGTCCTGAAGGCTCAGGGCGTAAAGAAGCCCAAGCTCGGGTCCTACTGCTACGAGGCGCTGATGGCCCAGCTGGCCAAGGATGAGCGTCGCCTGGGGCGCGCCAAGGGTCAGTAACCGCGCCCACGCCAGCGTCTACGGATACCGCCAGGGGGCACCAATAGTTGCGGGCACTCGCGGGGCCGATCGGATCGGCGGTTGGCCCGCTGGGCGCCCCTCAGTATTGGCCTTGAAGCGCCGGCCCTGACTGAATACTCCACCGCCTAAAGGCGGTGGGTTCGCCTGCGACTAAAGTCGCCTAAAGGCTCGCCTGCAATGCAGGCCATCTCACTCCGTGATCTTGAAATCCTCGTCCTCCTGGGGCACGGCACCTTGCAACTCGATGTACTTCGCAATGACGTCGTCGGTCACATTGCCGCTCGACGCCACAAAGTAACCCCGAGCCCAAAGGTGCCGACCCCAGAAGGACTTACGCAGGGCCCGAAACTCAGCCATGAGCCGATTCGAAGTCTTTCCCTTGATGGCCTGCATCACACGGCTCGGCGACAGATGCGGAGGTACACTCAAGAGGAGGTGCACGTGGTCCTGGCTGATGTTCCCCTTCAGAATCTGGATGTTGTTCCGACTACATATCTCCCGAACCAGTTCCCTAAACCGAAGTGCCACGTCTCCACGCAGCATAGGCTTGCGGTACTTGGGTACGAATACAAAATGGTAGTGCAACTCGTAGACGGTGTGGGACGACTTACGGTAGTGCCTCATGGCGGCATTGTACCCAAGTACCGCAAGCATCCTAAAGGCTTCGCCTAAAGGCGAGGGATCTCAAGCATCCCCGGATGGGACATTAGGTGCCCTGATGGACAACTTGGTCTTCAGACCGTGGCAGGCGGGCGATGAGACGGCACTCGTCCGCCATGCCAACAATCGGAAAATCTGGCTCAACCTCAGGGACCGCTTTCCGCACCCGTACACCACGGACGCTGCGGCGGCGTGGATCGCCCTCACGAAGGAACAGGGTGATCCGGCCATCAATTTTGCCATCGTCGTCGACGGTGAATCGGTCGGGTGCGTGGGGCTCGAGCCCTTGACGGACGTCAACCGGCGGACCGCTGAAGTCGGCTACTGGGTGGGTGAGGACACTGGGGCAAAGGACTGGCGACCGCCGCGACCGAGTGGCTGACGAAGTACGCATTTAAGCAATTCGACTTTGACCGATTGCAGGCCGGTGTCTTCGATTGGAATCCTGCCTCATGTCGAGTGCTCGAGAAGGCCGGTTATCACCTGGAGGCCCGACTCAAGCGCAACGTTTTTAAAGACGGTAAAGTCGGCGACACGCTGCTGTATGTGCGGCTACGTGAACCGGACTGACTTTTCACTCGTCCTCACTTGGGGAATCCTTAGGTCATACAGTCCTTTAGACTCAAAAGTGAGAAGTGAATACTTCAGCAAAACAATGGTAGGTGGCAATAAAGTTGGGTGGCGGGCGACGGTCGAGGAACTTTCTGCCATTCTGCACGGGCGGCTGGGGCTTTTCACTTTTCACTTTTGGCCGTCCCATCGCGACTTTTTTTCAACTCAACCACGTTGGTTTCGACCTTGTCGTCGGCATCCATCACATCTACCTCGGCGATCAAACCGCGGATGATGTTTTCCGCGAGTCTTGGTGATCCGCCTTGGACTGAAGCAAGGGCTGCCTCGAGGGACTTTCGCAGCATCCTACGAGCCCCAAGTGTGAGGTGAAGACGCGACGAAGAATTGAGCGAGTCCGCGGGCTCCGCGGCGAGGTCGATTCTTCGATTCCCGCCGGCTCCAACTTTTCCATCAGTGATTGCTGGCACCTGGCTGACTGTCAGTGGGGTGTCAGTGTCAGTGTTCTGGACGCGGGTTCCCGAGATTCGGTACTTCGCCATCTCCCGGCAAAGGGCCGCCCACGAAGGGCGCGTATACCCCGCTCGGACCGTGTGCTGAGGGGCATGCGTAACTCGCTCCAGTATGGGGGAGCATCCGTCCTCCTGGGTGAGGCTGATGAACGTTGCCCGTCCGTCATGCGGCGAGCGACGACGCCACCTGAAGCGTTCGCAGTCCTCGTAGCATCGCTTCCGAAATGTATCGGAGGACCAGTAGGTCGTCGGCCCGCCAATGCGCCGCCCCTTACCTTTCGTTAGCGGGTACGGCACAATGAGATCGGCGCTATTGGGATCCCTTCCGAACATTCTCCGCCAACCTGTATCCCGCCATTCAATGAGCATCGCAGCGAGCGTTGGATGAACCGGAACCTCACGGGCGGTACGAGTCTTAGTGCTTCCCAGCCGCCTGCGCTTCGTATCGTAAGAACGTGCGATCAACAGCATGTCGAGCGGTTGCCGTGCATGAAGATCCGACCACCGAAGCGCAATAATCTCACCAATGCGCGCACCAGTCAGGAATAGCAACGCGTTCAGTACGCGGCGGTGTTTGGGGATATGAGTGTCACAAATCAGGTGTTCAACTTCACAAGCTCCATCAACTTTCCAGTACCTGTCTGCGTAATAGTGAAGCAACCCGCCGGCTCCTCACACCACCAGACTGGTGCGCGGCCGTTCTTCCGAAGTTCTCGAAAAGCCCTTGCGACATTCGGCTTGGCTACCGGAATACCTCCATATTCGGAGAAGATGACTGCGATCTCCGATGCGCGGATCGGGCCTTTTCCGCTCCCACGAGCCCATTCAAGTGCCCATAGGATTCGAGGCAACCACACCGTATTCCATATTTTCGGTTGGCCGCGAAGCTGAGGAAGAACTTCTCGGGACTCGGATTTCGCTTCTACACGTCCTACATCTTGGTGTTCCTGACAAGATCCGTGTGAGGATTTTTGACTGAGCGCTGCCGCGACCGCAGACCCCCTCGCTGCCGGACCAAATGTAACCATGTCAATGTAGCGGAGGGCTTTCTTTGCTGCCGAATGAGCAATACTCAATTCCTCGCATCGGAGAACTCCAACTAAACCTTCGATGTCTCCTACCTCCGAAGTTGCTTCGGCCAGTACCCTCGCCCAGAACCTTCGAGCATTTAGGCCGAGGCTCGACGAATTTACGGCGATCGCCGTCATAATTCCGCCGAGGGACTCGTTCTTGAGCAGGGCTACCTCAAGCGTTTCGGATAGGGGCCCGAGTGCCTTCACGGTACCCGTGTGTCGCCTCAGTTTGGCTGTAAGTGACTCGCGCGATTTGGCTGGTTTATGAATTTCCTGTTGTAGTTTTTCAAAGAACGACGTGCTGGTGCGTTTCTGCTGCAGTATTTCGATGCCCCTTCGTACCTCGCTAAGATTCTTCGCGATTTTCGATGCCCCGCGAACGGTCGAAGCCTGCCGCAGCAGCGAACGCAACTGCCCCAGGTCGTTTGTCATCCTGATCAGAAACCAATAGGGTCCCGGCGTCCCTGGTCGTACCAGGCTCGAGGCGACAAATGGCCATATCTCGTGAGCGAACTGCATCGTCTTGCCAAGCCGCTGGCTGAGTTGTCCTGGCCCGAGCAGCATCAAGTCGAAGATGAAGTCGACAGGAGGTAAATCTAGCACTCCCTTCTCGAGCCGACCATTTGCGGTGCCGACATCACTATGCCATTTCTGAACCAAATCGGTAATCGAACGATGAAGAAACTGGGGTGCGATCGGCAGTGCAGCTTTGTCATTGGGTCTAACAGTCACCGACATTCCGGGGCCATGCCGACTCGTTCGGACTAATTGAACAGGTAGCGCTCCTTCAAGACTGCGAACGAGAAGCCTAATATCCCGATCCTGGGGTAGAACGGAAACGCTGTTCATGATCTCAAACCCATCTGGAACGTGATCTGGAATGTTGGGCACGACAAGGTACACGGACGATAGGAGGTGCTTCTTGTGCTCCGTCCCACTCCCCTCCGAAAGCTGGCGCGCCAGATCTTCGATCAGCACTGTTCGCTCGCCGACAGATCTCGGAAGTTTGGGCACACCCGTTATATAAGGGGCCATGCGCTTCGATCTTGCGAGCCTTCGCAAAAAACCGCGGACGTCGCGGGACGCTGTTACGCAAGCCTCGTATGTCGGCCCTACGCCGGCGTGCAAAGCTGCCGCACGAGCCGTTAGCAACCCCCTGAATGTGCTCGTTGCCTCGCGAATATCATTAAGATGGGAGTCTCGGTCGTCTACCCCCGCGGTCAAGAAAGCGAACGCTTTGTCATTCAGGCTGAGCTTAGACCTAAATTCGGCTAGGATCTGGGCTCCCGTTTTGAATCGGCCGGGAGTGCATTCAAGCGCTTTTTCTCCATATGCTTGTACGAGGCATGCGCTCAATCCTAGTTCGGCGGCAGCGCCAATCAGGCCGGCTTGAGGCGCAAACATGGCCGCGGATTGGCGCAAACTGTGTTTCCGAGGCAGCGCCAGCCCGACTGCGGCAAGTGTTAGTGTCTCGATACTTGCCTCGAGATGCCGAATCGTAATGTTTCGTAGGCCTTTGGGCATTCTTACCGGGCTAACGGTACCATGCCCCGAGGTTCTGAGGACCGTTACCGATTGACCAATGGTCGTCCGAGGGAGTCAGTCTTAGGGTGTGGGAATTTTCAAGCGCGGTTCGCGGCTTTACCTCCAATTGAGCACCGGACGGCAGCAAAGTACTGGTCTGACGGACAGTCCTCCGAATCGAGTGAAGGCGACCCAGATGCTGGCGGAATTCGAAGGGCGCCTTCAGGTCGACGGGACGCCGGCTGACGCAAAGGTGTCGGACTATTTTGAAGGGTGGGTTGATGAGCGGAAGGGAACGGTTGCGACCGCGCTTGATGAGGAGACCAGGCTAAGGAAGCACGTACTCCCACATCTTGGCCACATGCGCTTGACCGGCCCGGAGGCGATCCAATCGCGGCATATCCGTGCCCACGTGGCGCATTTGAAGCAATCAGACCTGGCACCTCGAACACAGTTACATGTCTATAATACACTGAAGATGATGTTCTCACGTGCAGTACGTGACGAGGTGATTGATTCGAACCCGTGCAACCTCGACAAGTCTGAGCTGCCCAAGAAGGTCGATAAGGACATATCATGGCGATCCGGTGCAGTATTTGAGCGTTGTGAAGTTGAACACCTGATTTGTGACACTCATATCCCCAAACACCGCCGCGTACTGAACGCGTTGCTATTCCTGACTGGTGCGCGCATTGGTGAGATTATTGCGCTTCGGTGGTCGGATCTTCATGCACGGCAACCGCTCGACATGCTGTTGATCGCACGTTCTTACGATACGAAGCGCAGGCGGCTGGGAAGCACTAAGACTCGTACCGCCCGTGAGGTTCCGGTTCATCCAACGCTCGCTGCGATGCTCATTGAATGGCGGGATACAGGTTGGCGGAGAATGTTCGGAAGGGATCCCAATAGCGCCGATCTCATTGTGCCGTACCCGCTAACGAAAGGTAAGGGGCGGCGCATTGGCGGGCCGACGACCTACTGGTCCTCCGATACATTTCGGAAGCGATGCTACGAGGACTGCGAACGCTTCAGGTGGCGTCGTCGCTCGCCGCATGACGGACGGGCAACGTTCATCAGCCTCACCCAGGAGGACGGATGCTCCCCCATACTGGAGCGAGTTACGCATGCCCCTCAGCACACGGTCCGAGCGGGGTATACGCGCCCTTCGTGGGCGGCCCTTTGCCGGGAGATGGCGAAGTACCGAATCTCGGGAACCCGCGTCCAGAACACTGACACTGACACCCCACTGACAGTCAGCCAGGTGCCAGCAATCACTGATGGAAAAGTTGGAGCCGGCGGGAATCGAACCCGCGTCCGAAAGTGGATTCCAAGGGGACACTACGTGCGTAGCGTCGTGAAATTTTCTCGTTTGCCTTCGGCTCACGCGCAGACCGGAGACAAACCAGCCTCAGTTTATCTTACCCTCGAGCGCCGAGGCGCCACCCGAGGGCCAGCCCACTTTGGTCACGCCCGACGCCAACACCATGGGCGGGGTGTTGGCGCGAACGGCGCAAGAAGACTCTATGCGAGTTCTTACGCTGCCATGAGCATAGGCTCGTCGGCTTTTAAAAGACCCGTACCGTTTTGACCGGCAAGCACGGTTCCCGGACACGCGTCCCAAAGTGCACCACCCTCGTCGAAACCAAGTCGGCCCCTTTCATCAGATGGTTCTAGGGTCCAGGTTGTGGGGGTTAAGGTCCAGGGGAATTTGGGGTTTGGGTAGGGTGGGGGAGGCGTGGCGGGTTTTTCCGGTGGGGCTAGTGGGGTGGGAGGGTTCGCACCTCTTTGGAGCGGATGGTGGTGCCGCGGCGGTCTAGGGTCTCCAGAAGGGGGATGAGGTACTTTCGTGAAATGTTGAGGAGTTTTTTGGCTTCTTGGGTACTGATGCTGCCGTGGGCTTCGATGAAAGCAATGATTTTGGCTTGTGCGTGTTTGAAGGCTGCGGCCTCGAAGTAGATGGAGGGGGCGGCGTGGATGAGTTCGTCGCTTCGTACCAAGGCGCTGAGGAGTTCTCGAAATGGGCGGCCCTTGAGCGGGCTTTCGGCCTCGAGGGTTTGAATGGGTGGGGGCTCTAGCTGGGCACGGTGTAGAAGCGCGATGAGTTTGGCCTTCTTTTCTTGCCTGGCGTGGGTCGCTTGGTGCTGGGGCAGGTGCCAAAGATCCCGGTGGGCGGTGAGCTTTTGGGCGTGGGCGAGTTTGTGGGTGACGTGCTCCACCAGGTCTTTATGGACGCCGCGACCGACCCGGGTGGTGAGTTCGGCGATCGAAATGCCCTCGCGGAAAGGGAACTCGCGATGAAAAGCGGCGACGTGCTCCAAAATCAGCGCGGCCAGCGATTCTAGGGGTTCTTTGTGTACAGCGCGGGTGTCCAGAAGAAGGGCTTGTTGCGCATGCGGGTCGCCGGCCTCGATGGCCTCCTTGCAACTGGGCGGGGTGGTTCCAAGGCGTCGCGCCAGATCCAGAAGCGACAATCCCGTGGTGCCCGTGTTTTTGAGGAGGAGGCAAATGGCGTGATGGAGTCGACCCTCTTTGGGGCCCCACTTTTGAAGTTGGTCCAGGCTCGTAAGAAGATCCCGCGTTTGGGGCGCGCTGAGGCGTATCTTGTCGGGTTCGGGGTCGAGGACGACGCCGCCGGCGACGGTGCGTCCTCCCTGAAGGCCGGCGTCGAATCCCCTGAGGATAAAACGCGCTCCAGGCAAGGCGGCGATGTTCGCCTTGGTCCGAATGATGCCGTAGCCGCGCTCGCCAGGCCCGAGGCTTCGGTCGGTGAGGCTGAGCTTGGCCTCAACCAGGTTCGTTCCGATGTGGAGGAGGACTGATGCGCCTGATTTCAGGGCATTCTTTCGGCTCTTGAGATGATGGATGTGCGCGGCCAGCTTTCGGGTCGGACGGGCGGATCCAGGGGTCACGAGGGCTTGGCCCATACAGAGCTGCTCTTTTTGAACGCCTTGCAAGTTGACGGCGGTTCGTGCGCCCGCGAACGCGGTTTCCACGGCTTGACCAAACACTTGGAGGCCTCGGATTCGCACGGGCCGGTCGATGGGGTGTCCGTCGGTTTCGGGGATGACGTTGACCGCGTCGCCCACTCTAAGTTGGCCCCGATGCAAGGTTCCGGTGACGATGTTACCAAACCCTTTTGCGGAAAAGCTTCGGTCGACGGGCAAATAGGCCGGGCCGGAGGCGCGGCGTGCGCCGATACGGGCCGCCAATTCGCCAAGGGCGCGTTTGAGTTCGGGCAGGCCCTCGCCAGTGATACTCGAACAGGGAATCATGGGCGCTTTTTCGAGGAACGTTCCGAGAACCGCAGACCGGCAATCGTCTTGGGCGAGCTCCAGCAGATCGGAACCGGCGCGGTCCATCTTGGTCAGGGCGATGATGCCGTGCTTCACGTTGAGCAGTTGGCAAATCTCGATGTGTTCTCGGGTTTGGGGCATGACCCCCTCGTCCGCAGCAACCACCAAGAGCACCAAATCCATACCCCCGGCCCCGGCGACCATGTTCTTCACGAAGCGTTCATGGCCAGGTACGTCGACAACCCCGAGGATCTCTTTGGAATCAAGTTGGAGTGGCGCAAATCCGAGGACAATGGTGATTCCTCGGCGCTTCTCCTCGGCCAGACGATCGGTGTTCACGCCGGTCAAGCGCTCAACGAGAGCGGTTTTTCCGTGGTCGATGTGGCCGGCGGTGCCCATCGTGAGGGGGCCTTTTCGACGTGGGACCTCCTTGGCCACAGAGGGCTTGTGGCTACCACCCTGGGCCCTTGCTTGAAACCCGAGCCGCTCTATGTCCGGGAAAACATGAGCATATATACCCCTCGGGTAGCCGTTTGAGGGATTTTCGTGGCCACGGAAGGTTTGGGGATAGGCCGCCTGGTGGCCTGATCGAATACGTCTATAAGTCGTGGATATAAAACCGCTTTTTACCCAAGCGGCGATTGGGTGAGCCCCGTGGGGGACCTTGGGGACAGACTCGGGCAAAGTCGGAGGTGTGTCTGGTGGCCAACTCTTTGTACACTCAAAGCCATGCCGCAGTGCCCCCACTGCTCCCATGACTATGGCGCCAAGCAAGCCGCCGCATGCCCATCCTGCGGGCAGGAGCTCGCTGAGTCCCCGCGGGCCTCAGATGGGGGCAGCGCCGATGTTCCGGCTCCCAAATCAGGCCCAGATCCCCACCATTTGGCCGTGCTCAAGACGGGTGGGTCGGATCCGCTCCTCGAGGTGGCTCAAACGCCCAAACAGCGATTGGTGTCCACCGCTGGACCCTCGGTTCCGGTTCGACGTCGTCAGATCGACGACACTGTCCCCGCCACTTGGTCTGCGCGGGTCCGGGCCGTACAGCGTTTTACCGCCGGAAGCCAGCAGACCAGCCCGATGGCTGTCAGCGCACTTGCAGCCGACAAAAAACCAGAGCCCAAAAAGGAACCCGAGCCGGCTCCCCCCGCGCGTGACGTCACCGGCAAGGTGAAGCCTGCACACCTCCTGGTTGCGGAGCTCGAAGCCGAGGAGGCGGAAAAGCGCGAGGCCGAAGATGCGCGCGCCCAGGCCTACTTGGAGGAGGACATGGGCGCCGAGATTGCCGAAGTCGAGATCACGCCCGAAGTCCCCGCCGCAAAACCCCGTCGTGTTCCTGAATGGCTCATCATATCCGTTCTTGCGCTCGGCGTTCTTGGCGGCCTTGCCGCGGTCTACGCCCACTTCGAAGAGAAAAAGAGAGAAAGCGCCGTCGAGGTGGATCCCAAACTCGAACTCGCCAAGAAAAAGCGGGAGAAAGCCTTGGCCGCCCTGGAAGAGGGACATACCTGGGCGCTCCAAGGGAAGGCCCAGGCCAACAAGGCGATCGCCGCGTACCAGCGCGCCCTCGCTTTGGAACCCAAACTGTCCGGTGCCGAGCGCGGCCTCGCCATTGCCTATGCGTCGCTCGAGCAGCGGGCGGAGGCCGTCAAACACTACCGTCGGTATCTTGACCTAGAGCCCAATGCCCAAGATGCCGACGAAGTACGCCAGATCATTGACCGCTACGAAAAAGCCCAGTCCCAGTGATGTGAGATAAATCACACCTTCGGACGTTCTGGTCAAAATTCCGTCTATTTCTGCACGGTTAAGAAGCTTTTTGTACACTTGCGTACTGCCGGAGTGGGGTGCTAACAAACGCCTCTTTCAAATTCTGGAGAACGAAAATGAGCGAACAGCTGGTCGAAAAAATCAACAATCGGAGCGCGTCCGTGGGCGTGTGTGGCCTCGGATACGTGGGACTCCCACTCGTCAATGCATTCGAGAGGGTCGGGTTCAAAGTATGGGGCTTTGATATCGATCAGGGCAAGGTAGACGCCCTGACGAGGGGCGAAAGTTACATCAAACACATCGATTTTGAACGCATGAAGCAGTGTGTGGCCGAAGAGAAATTCTTGCCGACCGCAGACTTTGCCCAAATCGATCAACCGGACGTCATCTTGATTGCGGTTCCGACCCCGTTGACCAAAACGCGCGAGCCAGATCTGAGGGCCGTCAGAGGAACGTGCGAACAGATCGCCAAGAAACTCCGAAAGGGTCAGCTGATCATTTTGGAATCGACCACTTACCCCGGTACGACCGAAGAGGTTTGCCGACCGATCCTCGAAAAAAGTGGTTTGGTTGCCGGAGAGGATTTCTATCTGGCCTACTCGCCCGAGCGCGAAGACCCCGGCAATCCTCGGTTCGAAACGCGAACCATTCCGAAGGTGGTGGGGGCTGGCGACCCCAAGTCTCAGGCGGCGGCCATCGCGGTTTACGAATCGATCATTGAGCGTGTCATCTCCGTCTCGTCCATGAGTGCGGCGGAGCTCTGCAAGATTTTCGAGAATACCTTTCGCGCGGTGAATATCGCTTTGGTGAACGAGCTTAAGCTCATGTGCCAGAAGATGAACATTGACGTCTGGGAGGTGATCGATGCGGCAGCCACAAAGCCTTTTGGGTTCATGCCCTTTTATCCTGGTCCAGGTTTGGGTGGGCACTGCATTCCCATCGATCCTTTTTACCTGACTTGGAAGGCACGAGAGCATGATTTTGCGACGCGCTTTATTGAGCTCGCCGGCGAAATCAACACCCAAATGCCGTACCACATTGTAGACGGCATCATGCGTGAGCTGAATGAGCGCCAGCGCTCAGTGAACGGCTCGCGGCTCTTGGTGTTGGGACTGGCCTACAAATCCGACGTGGACGACGTGAGAGAATCTCCTTCGCTGAAGATCATCGACCTTTTGAAAGCCAAAGGTGCGCACGTCTTGTACAACGATCCCCACTGTCCGGTGTTGGGCAAGACCCGGCACTACGACCTGTCCATGCAGTCGGTGGAGCTGACGCCCGAGCTGCTTGCATCGCAGGACGCAGTGATCGTGCTGACCGCCCACAAAGCCTACGACTGGGAGTTCATCGCCCAGTACAGCAAGCTTATCATCGACACCCGAAACGCGACCAAAGACATCAAGAATCGCGAAAACGTTCGCAAGCTCTAGAGCGGAAGGCTTTTGGACAGTCCAATGCCGCATAGGGCCTGGATCCGGACTTGTGCGTTTCTGTTTAGAGCGGAAGCGTTCTGGTGAAGGGGCCGTTCGCCGGTTTGACGATCTCGTCCAAAAGAACGGTGGCGTAGGCTCCGCTCGGAAGCGTAACCTCAAGCCGAAGGGAATCTTTCGGGCCCTCACTCAATTGAATCTCGGGGTCCAGCGGATAGCGGAGTGCGCGTCGGCAGCCGTCGGGGAGTTTGAGTCGCTCGCGGTCGCCGATGCCCACAATCTTGAGGGCTTGCTCCTCAAGCTCATGCGCGAGACCTTTGGGGCTGATGGTGCGTTTCCCCGGAAGGGCCGCGGTGGGGGATATTTCCAACCGGTCCAGCCTGTGTTGCGCCTCCTCGCGGTCAGTGACCTCAAATAGACCACCCGAGTCGTGTTTTTGCATCAAATCCCCGACAAGCGCAGTTTCAAAGACGCCTTCTTGCAGTCTGAGATCTAAGGTGTGATTGAAGACCTCTGCTTGTAGGGCTGAGGTCAGAAGATCCCTCAGCTTTCGGTTTTTCGGCGCGCGTGCCTCACCGCGGATGAACGCCAGGGCTCGCCGGGCATTGTCCCCTCGCTGTCCGAACCGTTGAGGGCCGAAACGGTTGGGGATACCGGTTCGCCGGAGGGTATGGACGATGGTCTCGGCGTTTTGGAAGCCTTTCGGGAGGCAGTCCTTGACCGTGATTCGAAAGATGTTTTTCTTGACGTGTCCTCTCCGAAGCTTGTGCGGATGACGGTGAACTTGCAAAACTTTCAGTTGTTCTCCCTCAGCGAGATGGAGTGGCGGCGCACCTTTGGTTTCGGGCCAGTAAAGCGATATCCATTGTTCGGCGACCGCATGGCGGTCCTTGAGACCGGCAAAACCGATACTGGGAGGGAGGGATTTTTGCGTTTCATGAACGAGGCCTGCGGCGACGCCGAGCTTGTGTGCGGCTTCGATGGTGTTCAGATCGGTTTTTTGAATCTGAACAAAGACGTGATCGCCCAACCCCTTTGGTTCGTAGGCCAAGCGCTCGCTGACATGAAAGTCATGAGGCGATGCACTTAAGCGCCCTCCAGAGCCGGGAAGGTGCGCAGTGACACGTTCTGGGCGCTTTTGGATGTCTTGGGGCGGCGCGCGGGAGGTTATAAAATGTGCTCTAGGCTCGTCCGTAGACAAGAATGCGCCCACCGTCGGGAAAGGCCACATGGGCCTTTTTGCCTTCTTTCAGCGCGGTCACGATCCCGATGCCAAATTTGGCGTGTTTGACCACCGCATCTTGCTCGAGATCGATCTTGATCGAGTAGCCGACCGGTTTGGATAAGTCTTTACCCTGTACGAGCATCTCGTAGTCCGAGGCGCTGGCCCGCGAAATCTTTTCCGCACCGGTCGCTTTTCGCTCTTGCCTGCGTTTTTTGGCCGTGGCCTCACTTGCGCTGGGCGGAGGCCGATAGGCATGCTCACCCCCGCAGGTGTTGCACTTGACCCGGGCGATTTGGTCGCCGACCATGGCGACGATCACATGTGCCAAAACCAGCTTGCATTTGGTACACTTAGAGTCGACTTCGTCGCCGGCGTTGTATCCGGACCTGTGTAGAGCCATGAGAGGGCAGGAATAAATGGGTTCCACCAGAGGATCAAGCATTTAGCGTTGCCGCCATGCCTAAGAGTTCCCCTATAACCTTCTTACCCTCTACGGCGCACCGGTCGCGTCAACCGAGGCTGAGCCCACCAAGTATGGGACCGGGCATGCCATGACCGCCGAGGGGCCGATCACCGATCCCGACGTCCCCGCGCTGGAGACCTTCGGCTCGGAGCAGGTGGCCGAAATCTTTCGCCTTCTGCTGAAGGGGATCAAGACCATCAACCTGTATCGGCATGACCCTTCCCGTTTCGAAGAATACTTGAAGCCGACCCACCACGCGCTTCAGCAGTTCTTGGAGGCATGCGGCTCGCTGCCTCTCAAACTCGGCCCCTTTACGCTTCAGTACGAAGGTGAGGTGATTTACGAAGATCAGGACAAAGAGAATCTGACATACAAATTCTACCGGGATGGCATGCGATACCTCATTTTTCGCGAAGACCTCCCGGTCGACGAGCTCCTGAAATTTGTCCTGCTTGCCATGGAGAATGTGTCCCAGCGCAGCCTGTTTCAAGAGGACATGATCACTCGCCTTTGGAAGCTTGAGCTTCGTTACATCGAGTACATCGTTGTTGAAGGCTTTGCGTTTGGAGACTTGGCCGATGACGAGGTCGAAATTGAGGTTGAAAAGATTGTCGGCTATCTCCGTAAGCAGCTCGCCGCCAATTCCGAAGATGTGACCCGTTTCGCTCGTCTGTCCCTTGAGGATTTAGAACTCGAGCTCAGTGATATCGACCAGGTACGAGGTGGCATCGTTTCTGGACGGCCAGCCACCAAAGAGGACCATGAATGGGTTCAGCAAGAGCTGTACTACGAGGAAAAGCAACGTCTCTTTGCCAAGATGGTTCTCATCTTGTTTCAGGTCCTGGAGCTCGACAGCAGCGAAAGTGATTTCGAGCTGCTTCGGGATTCCTTTGCGCATGTGCTCGATACCTTGCTCTTATCCGAAGATGTCAAAGGGTCGGTGGCGCTCCTGGAGCGGTTCAAGGCCATGCAAAAAAAACCTATGGCGCCTGCACGGCTCCAGTTGCTGGGCAAGATTGTTGAGCACTTTCGTCGGCTCATGGTTGAAACGCAGCGTCTTGAGTCTGTAGGCCAGTACCTCGCTCTGTCCAAAGAGCTGGATGAGCGCGCGGTCAAAGCCTACTTGTCAGCATGTAGTAAAAACGAGGTTGATCCTTTGGTGGCGATGCTAAGCCGCATGGAACGCTCGGAAGGGCGGCGGATCCTCGTGGACGTTTTGGCGAAAATAGGTAAAGACTCTGTCAACGTATTTGCGCGCCATCTTCTGCACAATTCCTCGAACATGGTGCGCGATATGCTGGCGGTTATTGAACAGATCAATCCGCCGAACCGTGTCAACCTGACTTCAAAGTGCCTTGTGCACCCGAACATGATGATCCGGTTGGCGGCCTTAACAGATCTGGCCCGTGCGCCGGGCATGGAGGCCGTCCACTACATAGAAAAAGCGCTGGAAGATGAAAACCTGCAGATACGCCTAGCGGCTTATCGGTGTTTGGCTTCGCGGGTGCCAGAAAGGGCGGCGCCGATTCTCATCAGCATCATGCGAGCGGACGATTATCATACCAAGGATCCACGGGAGTGTTTGTCTATCGCCACGGCTCTTGGTGAGACAAAGACCGGCAAGGCGCTGGGGTTTCTTTCCAGTGTGTTTAAGCAAAAAACGAGTCTTTTTGGCCGGGCACGACTCGTTCACTTGAAGAAATCCGCCATTGTTGGGCTTGGTGCCCACGGTTCGGTCGCAGCCTTCAAGGTTTTGGCCGAGGAGGTCGAAAACCGGAACAACTCTAAGGAGGTCCTCGAAGCGGCCCACAAGATGGCCCTTCGACTCAAGCTTGAAATAGAAAAGGTGCGGGGACGTGAGCGAGGATAAAGGCGCGGTCGATTTTGACGGCATGGCGAGTCGTCGGGGTACCCGTAGACAGCAGCGCGGGCGCGCCATCGTTGCGGCGCTGTACATGCTTGTACGCAACGTCAAACTGCATGCGCCCGACAATACGATTTTTTTGAAGCCGATCGAATCACTACGCGAGGCCATCAATACAGTGATCGCCGCCGAACGCGCCTTCGATTTACAAGCGGTCGATACCCATATTTTTCTCAATCAAACGCAGCTCAAGTTTGATTTTGCTTCTCTTGAGAGCGTGACGTACTTGAGCTCTGAGCTTCAGGCACGCAACGTCGGTGGCTTTTATACCAAACGCCCGGTCACGACCCAAGAAATCCGGGACTTCTTGCGCCTCTTTGGCGGCGACTACCGGGGCTCTATTCCGGACGATTCGGACGGCGACCAGCCCCTGCCGTCCATTCGGTTTAAGCGCTACGCGCATGTCAAAGAACTGCTTGATAAGATTCTCGAAACCAAAACCGATCTCGACGAGAAGATCGATCGCAAAAAGTACCTCATGACCGTTTACGCCCGCGCCGTGTTTTTTATGCGTAGGTACTTTGCCGCGGTGGCCGAAGGTGATTTTTCTATTCCTATTTCGAAGAGCGGTCGTCTTGTTCAGGATTTGGTCGACTTGAGCTTCGATCAAAGGATTCATTTTCTGGGTATGACAACCAACAAAAGCGAAAGTGATTACCTTCCTTATCATTCGGTTAATTGTTGTCTGTTGTCTATTGTGTTTGGCCAAGAGCTCGGCCTGGATAAGAGGCAGGTACACGACATCGGGATGGCCGCTCTTTTTTCGCAGATGGGCCTCACTTCGATTCCGGAACGAATCCTCGTCCGCAAAGGGGGTCTTAGCGAAGAGGAACGTGCCTTGGTCGATCTTTATCCGCTTCGCTCGGCCAAATTGATCTTGAGGGCCCGAGGCCTTGACCGTACCTCGATGCGCCGAATTGTGGCGACCTACGAGAGCCGTGTCGATTTTGCCATTCCGAGGAAGCTTTCCACTGGAGATATCGAGCTCGTGACCCCCAAAATGGGGTTGGGTATCAACGGCAAGATCATCGCGATCGTGGACTGCTACGATGCGCTGACTTCGAAGCGCCCATTTCGGGAGCCCTACGGCCCCGAGATCGCACTCGCTCTGATGATTGGTGAACTCCGGTACAAGTTTGATCCCGTGCTTCTTCGAATTTTCATGAAGGTCATGGCGATTCAGCCGATCAAGATTCTCGAAGATGGTCCCAGTACGTTGCGCATTCGCTAAACAGGAACTTGTGCGTTCCTATTTGATCGCTCGGCTTACTTGCGTGGTATATGGATGAACCACCGGACAGGGCGCTGGAGCGTATCTCCTAGCCTCGCGTGCGGCTCTGGGTGAGTGGTTTGTGTCAGGTTGGTAGAGGATGCGGGCGCATAGCCTCCTATTCGATGATGGGCGGAGCCGATTCGGGGCAGCGGGAGATTTTCGTGGATAACCACGGTGACAGGCAACCTGTCCCTGTGGCAAAGGAAAGCCTGAGTTCATGTTGGGCGTTGAGACACAGTTTGATGCGCGCCGCCGCGCCGAAGTTTTAGACGCAGTTTCGGGTCAGGAGTTCGACCTACTGGTTGTGGGGGGCGGAATCAATGGCGTGGGCGTTGCGCGCGACGCGAGCATGCGGGGGCTTCGTGTTCTGTTGCTTGAGTCGAGGGACCTGGCTTTTGGCACCTCCAGCCGCTCGAGCAAGTTGATTCACGGCGGCCTCCGATATTTAGAGCACTACCAGTTTAAGCTCGTGTTCGAAGGCACCAACGAGCGTGCCGCGCTCCGAAAGATTGCGCCTCATCTGGTGCGGCCCATCATGTTTGCTTTGCCCGTATATGAACAGGCCCGTCATCCGTTGTGGCTGGTGGATGTCGGGTTGTGGATGTACGACAGTCTGTCTTTGTTTAAAGTGGAGCAACGGCATATTACGTTGCGATCTCCAAAACGCATGTTGGAGCGTGAGCCCTTGCTGAATCCGCACGGCTTGACGGGGGGCATTATCTACTACGACTGCATGACCGACGACGCTCGCCTCACGCTGGAGAATGCCATGTCAGCCGCTCGGCATGGAGCGGCCGTGCTCACGCGTGCGTTGGTCACTCAAATGGAAGGTCATCGCGGGTCCAAAACCCCTGCCGTGGTCCATTTTCGCGACGCGCTTTCGGGGCGTATGAATAAGGTTCAGGCCAAGGTCGTGGTGAATTGCACGGGGCCGTGGACGGACCAAACCCGGAATCTGGCAGGGGTTGAGTCCCAGGTTATCCGGCCGACCAAAGGGGTGCATGTGGTGGTCCCCCACGAGCGGCTGCCGATTCACCACGCGGTGGCGCTCTTGGCCCCGCAGGACGGACGGGTGTTTTTTGCTATTCCCTGGAATGGGCGTACGGTCTTAGGGACCACAGACACGGACTTCGAGGGCGACCCCGCGCACATCGAGGTGGTCCGGTCCGATGTGCGCTATTTGCTGGCTGCAACCAACCACCATTTTCCCGGCGTGGAGCTTCGAAGTGCCGATGTGCTTTCGGCGTGGGCGGGGCTTCGGCCTTTGGTCAGGCCGGAGGGCCATGAAGACGCTTCCGACGTTCCTCGCGAGCATCGGCTGTACCGCGATGGCCGCTTGATCACGTTGGCCGGGGGTAAGTTGACGACCTTTCGGCGGATGGCCCGAGAAACCGTGGAAGTGGCGATGGAGGTGGGTGGTTTTCGGTGCGGCGAATCTCGAACCTTGGACGAGCCGCTTCCCGGAGCCATCGGTTTGCCCAGTGAGCTCGAAGGTTTTGCGGAAGAGATGGCTGAAGCCTCGGGTCTCGGCGAGGACATTACGCTTCGACTGGCTCATGTCTACGGCGCCAGAGCATCAGGGGTTCTCGCGATTGCGGCCCGGGACCCGAGCCTAAAATCTAGGGTCTGCCCCGACTGCAATGTGATCTTTGCGGAAGTGGTTCACGCGGTTGAGCAGGAGCTTGCCTTGTCGGTCGAGGACGTGTTGGTTCGCCGTACGTCCTTGGCATTGACCGCTCGAGACCAAGCTGAGGGTGCGGCTCGGGCGGTGGCCGACCTGATGATGGGGCTCCTGGGCTGGGACCCGGCCGAGCGCGATGCGCGGGTCAGCGAGTATGAGGCGCATCTTCGGGCGATTCGTGTGTGGCGTAGTTCCTAGATGAGTGCTTACCACCCCTTTTTTGTCCATTTTCCCATCGTTTTGGCGCTCTTGTGGCCGCTGCTGGATGCCCTCGGCTTGGTCACGGGCCGCAAAGACTTCGGCATTGCCGGTGTTTTTTGCCTCGTGCTGGGGGTTATCGCCAGCGTTCTGTCCACCGTGACAGGGCAAGCTGCGTACGATGCCGCGGTCGTCGCCAAGGTTGGCCCGGAGCTCCTCAATACCCATCGGGAGAACGCCGATCTGGTCCCCTGGGTATTTTTGCTGGTGCTTGTGTTTCGGCTGGTATCCGTTCAAAAGTTCGGCAAACCCGCCCATGCTTTCGCGCTTGGCTTGGGCGTGCTCGCCGGTGTTTTTGTGATTTCGGTGGGAAGGAGCGGAGGGGTTTTGGTGTACGAACACGGTGTGGGCATCAAACCGCTCGATCAGCGGGTGTCAGGCGCAGAACTCGAAGGGAGCAGCCATGGTGAGTAGATGGGCGGTTTTTGGGCTTGCGGCGGTGGCTTGTTTCGGGGTGCTGTTGGCCGCCCGGCCGCTTTGGGCGGCGCCGACGCGGGTGGTGGTCCTTCCGGTGCGGGTTGAAGGCGTGGTCGAGGAGTCTCCCGCGCATCTTTTGCGCGCGCTTCGGGAAACGCTGCGAGGTCTACCAGGGGTGAAGCTGGTGGAAGCCGAGGATGCCAAAGCGTTGTTGGGAGCCCCTTTGGCGGAGCGGGTCAATGCTTGTGCATTCGAGCTTTACTGCCTGGTTGAGCTCGGAGACATTCTCGAGGCGGATCGGATGATCTCGCCTGTGGTCCTTGCGGGGGTCTCCGCGGGTGCGTTTGATCCTCAGACGCTGCGTTTCAAAATCATCGATGTGCCAGCGGTGAAATTCGGCGCTACGTTGAAGTGGCAGATTTCCGCGGGCTCCCAAACGGTCATTCGTCATGCGGTATGGGCAGCGATGCGACGCTTGTTTTTGCCTCCGGACACCCGCGTGCGTTGGGTACTTTCGCCCGAAGGTGCTGAGCTTCGGGTTTACGGGGAACCGGTGGCGGTGCAGGCGGGCAAACCGATGCCCTTTTGGTCTGGCGTGTACGAGGTTGAGGCGGAGGCCAATGGGTATGAGTCTTCTGTCCAGCAAATCGAAGTGCTTCCGGGCAACACGGTGCGAGAGGTCTCCGTTCGGCTCCGCCGCGTGGTCGCGACGCCGGCTCCCGCCGGTCTTCTGGGGCACGGGCTGGGCGCCCAATCGTCTGGAGCCCCCCCTGAACCTACGGGGCCTTCTCTGTTTATCCGTACCGTCCCCTGGATTGTGGCCGGTGGGGCCATGGCCGTTGGGGCAGGCGGAGTGTTTTTGATGAAGTCGGCCCAAGACGACTACAATGCCGTCGCGCAAGAAATGCGTTTTGGTCCCGATGCGGTGCGGGCCTCAGCCGCCAGCGATGCACGCGACAGCGCGAAGTCGAAGCATCGACTGGGCTCGGTGGTTGCGGTTTCGAGCTTTGTGATTGCGGGGGGCGTGTTTGTGTACATCCTGCTCGACCATCTGCTTGCGGATGGGTCGTCTCCCCCTTTGGCCGTGAGCCATTCTGCGGTCGGCGGACCGGTCGAGAGGCCGCCCCGCCACGCTTTGGAGGGGGCGTTGATTCAAAGCGCACCCACCGGGATCGCGGAGGCCGCTTTTGACTGGTAGGGCAGCCTGGGCTTTTGCTTGGGTGGTGAGCGCCTTCTTGTTGGGAACCGTCGGCTGCGGGGTCGAAGAGCGCAGCGATTTTCTCGTCGGCCGGGTGTGTGACCCATCGTCTGACGAGTGTGACCCGGGTCAGGTTTGCTTGCCCCACAGCATCGATTTGGGGGACGGCGCGCTCGGCGACTTCTTGTGCCGCGATCGGGTGATCCAAGGCGAGCCTATCCCCTATTGTGGTACGTTCCCAGGCTACGAACACTTTGCCTGCCCTGAGGGATTTGACTGTATGATAGACAAGATTCGTACCGGCAACGATCCGAGGCTTATGGTGTGTCATCCGAAATGAGGACCGAGGCTGGGATGATCGGTGTGCTTTTGTCCGAACCCACGTGGGTGGCTGGCCAGAGGGTAGGGTGATCAATGTCGTTGGCATCGACGCTTTTGGGTGCGGTTTTGACCTTTGGGACCGTCGACGGTCAGACGCTTCAGCTGACGGTTTCGCTGACCAAGAGTGCGACCGTCGCGCTCACCTGGGGTGAGCGCACGTTTTCAAGTCCTGAGGCCAAAGAGATCCACGGGTTTGGCGGGCTGCCGGCACCACAGACCGAAGCTTTGACCTACACCCTCCGCGTGGCAAAGGAGGCACCCAGAAGCTTCACCGTGAAACCGTTTGGGGGTACGGACCCCTTGTTGGTCGCCGTTTACGGCGACAGCCGTGATGGCGCGGGTCCTCACCGTGCCATCGTCCAGGCGATGACCCGCGCCGATCCCCACGTTGTGGTCCACACCGGGGACGTGATCCATCGAGCCAACGACGTCGACGGCTGGACGCGGCATCTCGCGACCACGTTGCCCCTTCTGGCTCGAGTCCCCGTCGTTTTTGCTTTGGGGAACCACGAGCTTTACGGAGATCCCAGTGGGGGTGAGCGTCAGGCGATGCACCGGATTCCTCCACCCCAAGATCCGTTGGCCAAAACCCATGGGGTAGCACCTTCAACGTTCCACGTTCGGGTTCGTGATCTCTTGTTTGTCTCGCTCAACAGCAACACCTCGATGGAGCAAGGCAGCCCCCAGATGAACTTTCTGGAGCGGGTCCTCCAAAGCCCACACGGCGCCAAACATGTGCTTTTTGCCCTCCACCACGGTCCCCGGTCGTCAGGCATGCACGGTGGGCATCCTCAGGGGCAGGTGTTGGTTGATTTGGCCAAGCGGCACAAGGTGACCGGAATCCTTTCAGGACACGACCATCTTTACGAGCGCATTGTTCAAGATGGGGTGACCTACGTGGTGTCCGGTGGTGGTGGTGCGCCTCTCTACCAGCGCGGCGGTGTGACCCGAGGTTCGCAGGTGTTTGTGTCTACCTACAATTGGGTCATGCTCCGATCGTCCGGTGGTGCCTTGTCGCTTCGAGCCTATGGCCTAGAGGGCTCGGTGATTGATGACGCGGCGATGGCTCCGCCGCCCACCTTCGAGGCGCCCAAAAAGAAGAACTCGCTGGTGGGCCTTGGTTTGTCTGCGTGTGTGCTCGCCATCGCCTTTTTCTTCGTGGTTTTTCGCCTACTCCGAAACCCGAGGCACGCGTGAGCCGTGGCTTGAAAGACGTTCGGAGGCCCATCTGGGTGACGATCGGGAGCCTCTGGTTGGGCTGTATCTCGGGCGTCGGAACGGTGGCGCGTCCTACAGTCCTCGAGAACCAGCTTCTCGGCGCGTATCAACAGCTCGACAAAGAATGGGTGCAAGCTTCTTCGGTCAGGGGCGTGAATCAGCAGGGCACCTTGAACTACGCCTCTTTGCGCGCCGAAGCCTTAACCCACCGGGCCATTCAACGCTTCAATGAAGACGACCTTGACGAGCTCAAACGTGAGGGTTGTCTCGCCGAGTCCCTTCGAGCGGAGCTTGTTGTCCGTTCTTGCGCTTTTGTCACCCACGATATGGCGATCCAAAAGCGGCGAAAACGGGTTGCACGCGAAGAAAACCGAGCTCGCCGAGCCGTTCTGTTATGGATCGCGTACGAGACGGCGCGCCAAGAAGGGCACAACAAACCAACCGACGCCCGCCTTAAAGAGCTCCGGGCAGCTTATCGGCGTTTGCTTCACGACACCGCGAAGCCAGGCTACGTTCTCGAGGTGCGCCCCGGCGTTTTTCGAGAGGTCAAGCCTTGAGTAAATCCACTTGTGCCTCACGAACAGCGGAGCCCCCTCGAACGCTGGTTCAGCCTTACGGGGCCCGGTCCGAAGTGAATTCGGCCCATCCGTTACCCTCCGCCCACCCACACGATGTAAACGTGCGTGGCTCAACTGAGATGTGCGCAAGTGCTGGTGGATGGTGGCGCTCTTTTGCACAAGTCTCGGCCGTCCTGTGCATGAGCTATTTCGCGCTCGGCTGCGGTGGGGTGCAGTGGGTTGCGCAAGAGCGACCGGACAAGCCGGTTGATGGTATCAGCATCCCGGAGCCGGTTGCGTTCACCCCCGAGGACGATCTCTCGCCGGCCATCGCGCCAAACGGGCGTTTTCTCGCCTTCATGACCGAGCAATCGGGCAGGCTTGAGGTGTGGGTGCGCGATTTCGCGACGCGGTCTTTGTATCCTCTGGCTCCGCACGTCGCCGACGACTTTGATCCTGCGGTATCGCCCGACAGTCAGCGTTTGGCATTCGCTTCACGTCGGGTTGATGCGAAGGGGGATATTTTTATTGCCGAAGATTTCGAATCGGGAACGGACATTCGCGCGCTCACCGACGAGAAAACCCACGACCGGTACCCGGTGTTTGCGCCGGATGGTCAAAGCTTGTTTTTCACTTCTTCGACGGGTACGGGGCCCGAATACGTTCATCAGGTTGATCTCGATTCTGGTCACAATCAACGGGTCTCTCCCGGGCCCGGATTCGAGCCGGCTCCGTCTGGGGACGGTCGATATCTGGTCTACACGGAGCCTGGTCGCCGCGGCGGGCTTTTGCATCCCCATCTGGTGGTCCTTAGACTGGTGGACAGCGCGACTACGGCGTTGACTTTGAGTGCGGGGCCGGAGGGCTTTGCCAGCTTTATGCCTCGCGTTGCGGCTGATGGCGGCGTACCTTACACCATTGCCTACGTCCGTTTTCCCGACGACGACAACGAAGACGGCGTTCTCGACGGCAACGACCGGGGAAGTCTATGGCGGCTCGACGTGGACCTCGACGGCCTCTTTTTGGGCCAAAAACCGAGCGCGCCCGTTCCGCTCACCGACGGAAGTGAGGACGAACTCTTCCCACGTTTTGGCGGCGGCTTTTTGTATTTTGCGCAAGGTCGCGTCCAGCAAGATGTGGCCAGACTACCCATGCACGGCATGTTTCCGGCGTATAAGGAACCAGAAGACTACCTCAAGCTTGCACGCATCCAAGACGAGCCTCGTCGCCGCTGGTTTGTTTACCGAACGTTGGTTGCACGAACACCGCCGAGTGCCTTGCTTCATGCCCAGGCGTATTTGCGCATTGCCAATATTCACCTCGAGTGGGGGCGGCTCAAAGACGCGCGTATCGCGTTTGAGCGTCTTCGGGCGTGTACGCAGGGGGCTTCCGTGGACACCCCAAGGGCTGAGCTTCGTGGGATCGCAGAAGCTGAACTGGTGAGCTTGGACCGACGGGCAAAAACGGGTGCGCCGTCGGGGACGTTGAAGAGGGCGTCTTGGGTAGAAGACATGCGTACCGACCTCCTCGGTATCAGCACGAATTATGCATGGTCCACGCGTGTACGTGCCCGCGTTGCCCTCGAAGTGGCGGAGCTCAAGTTCGATGCTGGGAGTCGGGTCGAGGCCATTGAAGCGTTTGACCGGGTGGCCCAAGACTACCCGGAAGCTTCTTTTTCGGCGTCTAAAGCGGCGCTCAGAAAGATTGAGCTTCTTGAAATCACACACGACCCTCACGCGCTCGGAGAAGCCTACGCTCGGGTTTTGGCGCGGTTTCCAGACCGCCACGAGGTGGTGACCCAGGCTGCGCGCCGGGTGATCGAGGTTCACCTGGAGGCGCTCCCCAAAAGCGCAACTTGGCGAGACCGGGTCGATGTGCTGCGCCGGCTTCAGCCGCAAGGGGGCAATTCACTGGTTGGCGTGGAGGCAAGGTGGAAGCTGGTTTCGATATTCACGGCCAACGGGGCGTCTGAAGATGCGGCTTTGGAGCTTCGTCGTTTGGTCAAGGAGGCCCCTGACCGCGTCGGAAAAGCGAATGCGCTTCGTCGTTTGGCCAAAATTGACGAAGATCTGGGAGAGCTGGAAAACGCGCGTCTCGCGTGGACTCAGCTTCGGCAGGAGTTCAAGGATCTGCCGGGCTTTTTTGCCGAAGCCCGCGATGCCATTACGCGCACCAGTCTTGCACATGCGCGTCAAGAAGAAAAAGATGGCAACATTGCGTTGGCACGACAGTCCTACAAGCGGGTTGTGGACAATGAATCGACTCAGGTGAACGCCTATCGCCGGTACCTGGCGCTCAGCGCGGAGCTTGGAAAAATAGATGAGGTCCTTCAGGACGCCGAGCGAAAAAAAGATGCATCACCGGGCAGTCCCATTGCTCGCTACGCATTTGGCTTGGCTCTCACGTGGGCGAAGCCACCCCGTTTGGACGACGCCCTCGACGAAGTCAACCACGCGATACGCATCAACCCGCAGTTCACGCAAGCATACATCGTTCGCGGTTGGATCCGAGAAATGCAAGAGCTACAAAAGCCAGGCCGTTTACGGTCTTTTTTGGACGCCGCCATCCAACGGGTGGGTGCCATCTTGGGCGTGAAGACGGTGGGGAATGTGTTTTTGGAGTCCGCGATAACCGATTATCGCACCGCACTGCGTCTCAATCCCGAGGCATCGGATCCAGAAACGGAAGCGGAGATCACCCTGAATCTCGGAAACGCCCACTATCGTTTGGCCGTCGTGTCCAACGACATTCTAAACATGGGCTTGGCTTTGCGGAATTACCTGAGCTGCTGGAAACTGGGGCTAGGCCGTTTGAGTGAGATTTCGGAGCTCGTCTTTTGGGAGCGCCTCGGCCGGGCTGCATCGTGGTCTGAGGCATGGGAAGTCAGCACGTGGGCCACCCGAGAGGCTATCCGTTTGGCAAAAAAATACGAGAAGACCACCCGCTTGCCTGAACTCTACGGAACACTGGCGCTTGCGTACAAGCAGGCGGGAGAGGATAGCTACGCCCAGTCCGCCCTTGAGGCCTACGGGGCCAGACTGGCATTTCAAAAGGAAAGCCAGCGTTTGGTGATCGCCAAGCGGGAGGAAGCAAGAGCAGAGTTTCATGCGGAAAAGGCCTGGGATCCTCGCGCGCTTGAGGGCATCTTGGCTCGGCTGAAGGAGGGCCGTACATTTATTCGCAAGCACGTCGTGCAGCGGTCGGGCCGCGTGTGGCGCCCGGTGGACGCAAACGTGACCCGCGCTCCGTTTGGATTTTCGGAACTCAATGAGCTGAACATCAATCTAGCGTTGAGCTCTGAGGTTCATGCGGCCTTGGGAGAGATTTCACGCTCGGTTTCCATTGATGAGCGGCGTCGGGCGCTCTCCACTCAAATCATGGCGGATGTTCCCACCAAGCTGATGGTCGATGCCGAACCTTTGACCCTGAACAATTTGAGGGAACGCTTTGGCTTGTATGGCACGTTGGCTTGGCAGCGCGTGCGCGCGGGTGACTGGCCTGGCGCAGATGATCTCCTTCGCGAGATAGAACAGAACCTTGAAGGCTGGTCTACCAGCGATGACTTTTCGTGGGACCGGCGCGCCCTCACCATGGACCGCGCTCAGTGCGCCGCCATTCGCGCGGAGGTGTTGGTCTACGCCCGGGCCCGTGGACAAGGTCTTGGTGTGAATTTGCAGCCTTATGAAGATGCGATTCACAAAGCAAGGACCGCAATGAACGACGCCTTTTTGGCGGCTGACGCCGAAAGCTCTACGGTTGCGTACGATCGGTTGAGTATGCCGGTCCTATCGGCACTGCCGAGCGCGCTGAGTTCGACCGTCGCCATTGCGACGACGGCTTCGGTCGCAGCCTACGGTCCCCGGCTCACCGGGGCCCATCAGCGGGGGCGCGCGGTGGACGCGCGGCTTCACTACGCGACGGGACTTTTGCTGCTCGATAGGGCGTTTAGACCCACACAGAGCCCCCAGCGGGCGTCGGGATTTCAGGCCTATTTGGAGCAACTGGATGGCTCGGTGGTGGCGCTTGGGAGGGCGCGTACGGCGTTTGAGAGGGCGGCGAAGCGTGCGGTTTCTGCGGGTTCGGGTCTTGGGGCGAGCATACTCGCTCAGGGCTTGTATGCGGTACTGGAACTGACCCGGATCTTGCGAGATCGAAGCAATGCGGTCAACAACGCCTTGTCTCAGTTGGCTCGGCGCATCGCGGTCTCGAGTGGCCACATAGGGATGGCCTTGTCATTTGAAATTCGAGATGTGCTGGGTCAGCCGCACAACGCGACTGCTTTGACGGCGGTCACCGAACGCGTGGGTGAGATCCCTCCGCAGCTTTTGAGAAATCACCGGGGAATCGTTAAGCGATTGTACGCTCAAACCGCGTCTTCTGCGTTAAGCCTCGGGGATCTGCATGGTGCGTTTCAGGCTTTGGATCGCTCGATGCTTTTTTCGGTCGCGTCTGGTCCTATCGTACAAGTCGACAATCCTCTTCAGAGTACAGACGTGCGGCTCTCGGCGCGAATGCGGCGTCGGTTGAAGGCCTTTCGAGAGGCGAGGCGGTTGCTTTTTGCGGCCGATGGGGCAACTGAACGCGACGAGTTCGAGCGTCTTAAGGCGGATGTCGCTCGCAGCCACAAGCGTTTTGTCGCCACCAACCGCCTGCGGCAGTCTGAGTTGGCGAGCGCGCGACTCTTTGGTGTGCCCTACGAAGCTGAAGACCTTCCGAGTGAGCTCGAGGCAGACGAGGCCATATTGGCACTCGGTGAAGTCGGTGGCCATCTTCACCTTTTTTGGGTTGATGGTTCCACAGTCTCAGAAACGGCTTTTGTCCATCACGCGAGCGAAATGTCAGTCCAAGACGTGCAAGCGCTCTTAAAAGGGGTGAGAGCCGCCATGCTTCGTGGTGAAGCTCCTCCCGTGAAAAGCGTGGCTGCGCTTCGTAAGGTCTTGTGGAGCCCTTTTTTGTCGAGGATGGGGCCGAAGATGCGGGTGCTCGTCGCAGGTCGTGTCTTGAAGCAAACGCTGCCGCAGGCGGTGGCGCCCCATGATGGCATTCAGCTCGCCCATGTGAGTGCTCCCAGCGTATGGCCATTGCTCAAAGAGCGACAGCAGGTGGGTGCCTTGGGCTGCGTATTGCTTGGCACGGATCCATCGACTGTACCGGACTGCAAAGTTGTTCTCGGTGACCGTACCCTGCTTCAGTTTCGAGGCCCGAGGGCTGGGGGCACTTCTGATGATCCTCGTGTTTCGGAGCGGTCTTTGGTGGAGGCCTTGCGAGATGTGCCCCAGGACCTGGTTGTCGTCGACCTCGAACTTCGCGTAGAGCCAGAGGCCGTAGAGCGATCCGTCCTTCGTTTGCCGGGCAAAAAAGAGCCCGATGACTCGGCGCTTCAAACTTCGATGGCCGATGCCTTTGACCGCGAAATTGCGCTCCAGGACCTACACCTTCCGGCGCGGACTTTGATCTTGAGCGGGGTCTCGGAAGCTGAAGCCCACAAACTGGTTCCGGCGGACTTGGCTTTGATTCCACGAGGTTCGGTCAGCATCATTGTGATGCCCCGCGAGATTCCGAGACCCGGTCTTCTCGCTTTTGTGAAGGCCTTTCAATCCAGATTTCAAGAGCTGAGCCCCGCACAAGCGTTTCAGTACGCAATTCGTGAGGCGCAAAAAACGCACCCTCAAGTGGGCCTTGCTGCGTTTTTGGGGCACCCCGGGTTAGACGATCGAGGGCGTCAAGCCTATGCGCGGTCCATCGCTCCACGTTTGAGACGTCGACCTTCGATGGCCATCAGAAAGCGGAACTACCCGCTTTTGGTTTTTGAGCTGGAGCGTTTGGTTCGGGTGCAAACCGTCGCCAACATGACGAAGGGTATTGAGGACGCGTACAGCGCGCTTGCTTCAACGTATCTCAGTCGATTGAAGCCGGCCAATCCAGGCCGCGCGGCGGATGCGCAACGGCGTCTTATTGATTACCAGCGCAAGGCAGGGCGAGGTCCGGCGGTGATTGCGAACTCGGAAGTGGGTTTGGCCACCATCTATAGCAAGGCCAAAGATGACAAGGTTGCTGAGCGCATTTTTCTTGAGGCGATCAAAGGTCTTGAAAACATGGGCGAGACCAAAAGTGTGGCCCTTGGGCTTTGGGCGCTGGGCCGCCACTACGAAGAAAAACTAGAATTTGAAGAGGCCGCAAAGACATTCGAAAGTGCGGTGAACGCGTTTACCGAGAGCGGTGTATACAGCGCCCAAAAAAGACCGCCCGCAGCGATGCTCGTTTTGGACCGACTGGGTGCCATCTACCTGAATAGTTTGAGCGACCCTGGCCGGGCCGAGGCGGCGTACCTTCGGTTTAAGACCCATGCCCGGTCAGAGGCGAAAAAGGTGTCGGCGACCTTGAGTTTGGCGCGTGTGGCGAGGCGGCGGGGCGACTTTGAGGCCGCTCTGGCGCGGGCCGAAGAGGCTGAGCTCGCTGCGCGGGCCGAAAATCTGCGCATTCTCGAGTTGGAGTCGTTGGTCGAAGCGGCCAACGTCGCGTGGTATCAAGGCGATTACTCTCATGGACAGGGCCTTTGCGACAAGAGTCTGGCCGTGGTGAACGACAACATGCGTGCCTTTCGGCTGCGCTTGACTCAAGAAAAGCGGCTCGAAAAACGAGATGCAACCCGCAAGCAGATCCGGAGCCTCAAAAAGAGCAGAATTTACGCGCTGTCGGTGTGTGGTCTTATGGCGATGAGTGTCCGCGATTTTAAGGAGGCGGTTCGTTATTTAGAGCGAGCGCAAAGACTGGCACGAGAGCTTGGTGATCAATCGGAGGTTGCGACCCAATACAATAATCTGGGGCGGGTGTATCTCGAATTTGGAGAAATGGGCACCGCAATAGACGCCTTTCGTGCGGCCTACGAAATCGACCAGTCGCTCAAAGACCGCTATGCCATGGCTTACGATCTTCGGAACCTGGGGGAGGCCTTGGTCCTTGAGGGAGACCTGGCCCGCGCGGAGGAAACGTTGACCAAGGGGCTCGAGTATGCGCTTGAGGTGCGCGACTTGAACAATGAGCTCAGGGCGCGTTTCGCGCTGGCCTCATTGGCAGAAAAACGTGGTCATTTCGATTCTGCGCACGGGCGATACACAGAACTCATTCCCCTGGCCAATCGACTTGATATCAAAGAAATTGCGTGGAAGGCACATCGATCTCTTGGACTGATCTTGCAAAAAAGAGGCAAACTCGACGCAGCCGAGGCTGAGCTGCGTGAGGCGACGCGCATTGCGGGGATGATTACCGGTCGCTCGGGTACGGTGGGGACGGGGCTCTATCGCTACGCTGCCTTCGACGATCTGATGATGCTCTTTTTGGACACCGGCCGAAAAAGGGAAGCACTCGAAATCGCCAACCGCATTCAAGCCCTCGAGCGGGTCGCGCTGCTTGATGACACCCGTATTCCTTTTGCCTCGCCGCGGGTTCCGGAGCTGATTCGCGCGATCAAGAGAAAAGGAGGGGACGGCCAGAAGAATCGTGGCAAGGTGTCTTCCGAAGAGGCGGAACTCGCTCGATTGGAGCCTCAGGTTTTTTCGATCTTTGAAGCGCTTGATCTGAAACAACTCGAGGCTCTGGCGCCCGATGATGCGATCGTCTTTTATCGTCTGACGGGGAACGCATTGGTCGCCTTTGTGCTCGATAAGGGGGGCATTCATGTTCGTCGCCACCCGATTTCGTCGGCGGCGATGCGTGCATTGGTTGCGGACTATACCCGGAGACTGGCGAGCCGTTCCGATCTCCATGAGGTTCACGAACGCCTGGAGGAAGTCTTGGTCACACCGATCATGCCCTTGCTCGAGGGAAAACGTCGTTTGGCCTTGGTGCAGCACGGAGTCTTACGATACTTGGCCTTTGCCGCGCTGAGGGTCCCGGACACCAAAACGCGGTCTCCTGAGGCCCTATTTACTCGTGCACGAATGATCGATCGCTTCGAATTGGTGCAAGCCCTGGACACGGCAGCTGCTTTTCGCGCGCTCAAGAAGCGTTTCGGGCTCATCGTTGGCTCGAGCATCGTGGCCTTTGGCGCCGCCAGTCAGGCACCCATGGCCGTGACGCGGCCTCTGCCTTTCGCCCAAAAGGAACTTCAGCTTATCAAGGAGGAGTTTCCGAGGGCGACGACGGTATCGGGGCCCGCGGTGACCAAGCAGTCTCTTTTGGCCGGGCTGGCTGGAAGCCGTGGTGTTTTTCATTTTTCCGGGCATACGTTTTTGGCGGGTGCGGTCTCTTCTGGGTCAGGCGCGCGCGATCCATTGGGGACGGAGTTGGTGGCCAGCGATGGCTCAGTCAAGATTTTGGATGTTCTCGGTAAGCGGTCGCATGCTGACTTGGTTGTCCTCTCGGCTTGCTGGAGCATGGTCTCTTCGGCCCAGAACCCCTCCAAGGACGCACTTTCAGGGCAAGAAATTCTTTCTTTTGCGCAGGCCCTTCAGGTGGCCGGCGTCTCTCGGGTCCTGGCCAGTACGACCCACGTGCACGACTTGGCCGCGTCTTTGATTATGAAACACTTCTATCGGGCGTCCAAACGCCTTCCGGTGGCGGCAGCCTTGCGTGAGGCGCAACGTCGTGTTCGCCGCTATTATCCACACCCCGCATGGTGGGCAACCTTCTCACTTCTTAAGGGCGGCCCCAGCGCGGGCGCGCGTTGAATGTCAAAGTCCGTGGGACGGCGGGCACGAAGCCGGCCGAGTTTCAAGAATGGTCAGTCGGTCTCAGCATCATCACGAAGGAGCGCCCTTCGAAGCGTTTGCCGTTTTTTTTGTTCATGGGCGGTGTAGATGACAAAAACGTTGATGCCCACGAAAAGCAGGCACATCGCTAAAAAGAGCCAGCGTGGAAATCGCAAATCAAGGATCCGAAGACCGATGCCATGGCCACCGTCGTAGGCGGCCATGCCGACCACAGCAATTCCGAGCCAAAACACAACGCCGAGGATTCCACCTAGAATTCGGTGAATCTGGGATACACCAACGATGATGATGATGCCGATCATCATGTAGACGGGAAGGCTTTGTTGGATTTCCTGCACGGGCTTCGGGTCTAGCACCGAGCATGGCGACTCCGGAAGCACTATTCCCAGGATGCCCTTGTATCGCATCCGGATAGGCCGCTTGGTGGCGCGTGGGCCGAGGGCTACGGGGTGGGGTCGCTTCGAGCGCCCCCGCCTGACCAGCCTCGGTGTCGATGGTGTACCCGAAAGTGGACCAACAAATCCTGGTGGACGCCCTTCGAGGGGCTCTTTGGCGCCGCCCGGTGGGTGTCCAGGCCCGCGGCCGTGGGGATAGGTATCCCAGAGCCTTTGGCGTCTCTCTGAGAGAAATCATTGTCACTCAAGAGGTCCTCGTGCTTAGGATGTGGGCTTGGTGAAACCATCAAGTCCGAAAGACCGCCTCATTTTTGCCCTGGACGTCGAGAGCGTGGGCGAAGCCGAGCGCCTGGTGAACAAGTTGGCGCCTTATGTGGGCATGTTCAAAGTGGGGCCGCGGATTTTCACGAGGGCGGGGTCCCTGGTGTTTGATCTCATCCATGGCATGGGTTCGAGTGTCTTCTTAGACCTCAAGTTCCACGATATCCCGGCGACGGTAGGCGGTGCGGTTCGGGAGGTTGTCCGGCAGCGCGCTCGAATGTTTACCGTTCACGCATTGGGTGGGGCCCGGATGCTTCAGAGCGCGCTTGAGGTGCTCCATACAGGGACTCTGATTCCCGGCGTACCGGCGCCACTTTGTCTTGCGGTGACCATCTTGACGAGCCATGCCAGTCACGATCTTGAAGAACTGGGCGTCAGCTTGCCCATCGAGGAATTGGTGCCCAGGTTGGCCCGGGTCGCGGTCGAGAACGGGGCCGGCGGGATTGTGAGCAGTGGGCATGAATTGCGAAGACTCCGCGAAATTCTGCCCGATCACACGGTTTTTGTGACCCCCGGCATTCGAGGTCCAAGCGACGAGGCCTTGGACCAAACACGGGTCATGACCCCGCGTGCTGCAGTGGAGGCCGGAGCAAGTTATCTGGTCGTGGGTCGTCCGATCCGGCTGGCCAAAGACCCGGTGGAAGCAGCCAAACGAATTCTCGAAGACATTGACCGGGCCCGGGTGTGAACCAATCTTGCCCCATCTATGGCGCGCAGCCGGTTCTTGAAGCCTTGCGGAGCCCGGCAACGATTGAGTTTGTTTGCCTGGCGAGGCGCCCGGGGCGACAAACCGACCGTGTGCGCCAAGCCGCTTTAGAGCGTTCGGTTCCGGTTCGCGACCTGTCGACGGAACAATTGACAAAACTGGTGGGCTCCGACGGGCACCAAGGTGTCGGGGCGATGCTTTCGTCGGAATCGCTTCGAGGGGTGGAGCTTGAAGAGCTTCTGGAGCGAATCGAAGGGCCGCCTTTGTTGCTCTTGCTGGATCATATTCAAGATCCCCAGAACCTTGGAGCGGTCCTTAGGAGTGCGCATGCCCTAGGTGCCCAAGGCGTTGTCATTCCCTTTCGGCGCGCCGCCCAAATGAGCCCCGCCGTGATCCGGGCTTCCGCGGGGGCAGCCCTTCACGTGCCGGTGGCGGGGGTGGGAAACATCAAGCGGGCGATTTCGGTTCTTCGCGACCACGGTGTGTGGATGGTTGCGGCCTCCACCGGGGGGCCTTCGGTGCACGGAGCCGACCTGACGGGCCCCCTGGCATTGGTCATCGGCGGTGAGGCTCGCGGGGTTCGCCCGAGCGTGGAGCGGCAGTGTGATGGGTCGGTCTCGATTCCGATGTCTTTCGGTTTTGAGAGCCTCAACGCGTCGGTCGCAGCGGCGATCTTGCTGTACGAAGTTGGACGGCAGCGCGCGCGCGGTGGCTGACAGGGTTTTTGTGGTCAGTGTTTGCGCCGAGTGCAGGTGTCTTCTGCGGAACCGGGTGGGGGGACGGCCGGTCGAGGGGGACAGCATCTTGACTCCGCGCCCATTCTCCTCTTTATGGGGGGGGCCGCGGCGTCTTGGCGAGTTGCTGGCGTAGCTCAATCGGTAGAGCAGTTGTTTTGTAAGCATCAGGTTGTTGGTTCGAGTCCAATCGCCAGCTTCGGCGAGCGCTTTGATGAGGTGGGCCGTCGTCAGAATGGACCGGGGAATATCGGAGGGATGCCCGAGTGGCCAAAGGGACCAGGCTGTAAACCTGGCGCGCGTCGCGCTTCGAAGGTTCGAATCCTTCTCCCTCCATTCAGCGGCGTTAACGGCGGAGAATTCAGCGGAGAATTCAGCGGCGTTAACGGCGGAGAATTCAGCGGCGTTAACGGCGGAGCGAGTCCGCCTTCGCCTTCTTCGCTCGGCGAGGCCTCGCTGCGTGCCCTTCGGGCTTTGCAGGGGGCGTCTTCCTCGGGTCGGCGAGGCTTTGGGGTTTGGGAGGCGTCGTCTTCCTCGGGTCGGCGAGGCTTTGGGGTTTGGGAGGCGTTGTCTTCCTCGGGTCGGCGAGGCTTTGGGGTTTGTGGGGCGTCGTCTTCCTCGGGTCGGCGAGGCTTTGGGGTTTGCGAGGGGCGTCGTCTTCCTCGGGTCGGCGAGGCCTTTGGGCTTTGCGGGTTCGGGGTCTTGTTGTAGGTTTCTCGGGGGGTAGGGGGTTTTGGGGGGTACGGGTTGGCGGGTGCGGGTGAATGTTGATGAACACAGTTGTTGCAAGCGGGAGTAGCTCAGTTGGTAGAGCGTCAGCCTTCCAAGCTGAATGTCGCGAGTTCGAGCCTCGTCTCCCGCTCTTTGGGTCGCCCGAGGGCGGCTTTCCCTGTTTATCGGGGGCGCGCGATCCTGTTTCTGGTTGTAAATCGCCTACATAGCTCAGTCGGTAGAGCACTTCCTTGGTAAGGAAGAGGTCACCAGTTCGAGTCTGGTTGTAGGCTTTGGAACGCCCTTGATTGTTTTTGGGGTTGGCACGGGCTTTGGGATCGTTTAACAACGCCTGTTCGTAGCGGGTTCTGGGACTTGCAGGCTGGGGAAGGGCAGTAGCTCCAATCGGTAGAGCGGCGGTTTCCAAAACCGCATGTTGGGGGTTCGAATCCCTCCTGCCCTGCTCGATCCGTCGCAAAAGGTTGAACCCGGTGAGGATGAAAAGGTGCACGGTACCCAACGATTTGTTTTGGCTTCGTTTCTTGGTGCGGGGGTTTTGCTGTGGGCAACGCTGGCCAAGTTGTTTGGTGCGATAGCGTATGCGCTCGACATCGCCGATCCGCCTCTTTTGGGCACGTTCACGGTCACTTCAGCCGTGGGGCTGGCCCTGTCGGTCGGTGCGGTGCTGTTTGCAGCTCGGCATCAGCCCTCGCTGACCTTTTCTAATGAGGTGGTGGCTGAGGTGACCAAAGTGACTTGGCCCTCGAAAAAAGAGACCAAACGATCGACGGTGGTGGTGATTGTGACGACCTTGGTGATCGCCGTGATGTTGGGGGTTTTTGATTTCTTTTGGGCGGAACTGACGGGGTTGATCTACACGTAGCGGGCGCCCCGCGGTCTCGGGTGAGGGTAGCCGCGCGGAACGTGTACCGGCCGTGGGAGAAGGTGGTGAGCGCAGGTGGCCGAAGAACAAAACCCAGATGATGAGGGTAGACCCGATCCGGTCGGAGGGCCTTCAGACGGGAGCGGGAAAGCGATGACGGTAGAAAACCAAGAAGTTGATGAGTCCAAGGCCGGGGCCGAAGAGGCGTCCGACGCCGACGCGCCCCCAAAGAATCCCAGGCTCAAGTGGTACGTGGTCCACACCTATTCCGGTTTTGAGAACCGGGCGCAAAAGAGTCTTGAGGAGCGCATGCGGCTCGAGGGACTGCAGTCCTTCTTTGGTGAGATTCTGGTGCCGACGGAAAACGTGGTGGAGCTTCTCGGTGGGAGCAAGCGGACTTCGAAACGCAAGTTTTTCCCAGGCTACATGATTGTGCAAATGGAGCTGACCGATGAGACCTGGCACTTGGTCAAGCAGACCCCGAAGATTACAGGGTTTGTCGGTAATGCACGGAATCCGGTCCCCATTCGCGAGGCCGAGGTTCGGCGCCTGACGCAGCAGATTGATCAGGGGACCATGACCACCAAGCCCAGGGTGCAATTCGAAGAGGGCGAGACCGTTCGGGTGATCGATGGGCCGTTCTCGAGCTTTAACGGGACGGTCGAAGAGGTCAAAGAAGAGAAGCAGAAGGTCCGGGTGCTCGTGTCGATATTTGGGCGTGCGACCCCGGTCGAGCTCGATTTCGGGCAAGTGGAGAAGACCGCGAAGTGACAGGCTCTTCTGAGAATGAGCCTGGTGGTGCTGCGGTCGCGGCGCCGCCGCTGGTCGGCGGGGGTGGGGCATCTCAGGGTGCGGGTTCGCCCGGTCCGAAATCCCTGTCTGGGGCTTATGGTCAGAAGGTTGCGCCCAGCAACGAGTCCATTTTGGCGGCGCTCCGTCTGTTGAGTGAGCGGTTGGCGGACGTGGAAGACGCGGTTGCGGAGGTCAATGAGGGGCTTCGTACCGTGCACCATACGCTCGGTCGCCTCAAATCGACCTCGGCGCGTCGAAAAGACATCAAAAAGTTGAAGAAGGTCCTGGATCAACTGGAAGTGATCGAGGTAGGGGCCGAGGAAGGATCGGCTGACTAGGCCGCGGTAACGAAATGGCTAAGAAGATTTCAGCGTATATCAAGCTTCAGGTGCCCGCCGGGAAGGCCAATCCCGCACCCCCCGTGGGACCCTCTTTGGGCCAGCACGGCGTCAACATCATGGACTTCTGCAAACAGTTCAACGCCCGCACCCAAGAGCAGGCTTCTGAAGGGCTGTTGATACCGGTGGTGATCACGGTGTTTGCGGACCGGAGCTTCAAGTTTGTCACCAAGACCCCCCCTGCTTCGGTGCTGGTGAAAAAGGCGGTTGGGTTGCACCTGAACAAGAAACCGGCGTCGGGATCTAAAGAGCCCGGCAAGGTGAAGGTGGCGAAGATAACGTGGGATCAATGTAAAGAGATTGGTCAAAAAAAGATGCCCGACCTGAACTGTCATGACGTCGAAGCGGCGGCCAGCATTATCGCGGGGACTGCGCGCTCGATGGGCGTTGATGTTGTCAAGTAGACAGCGCTCGCCAGACTGTAGGACACCCTATCAGGGTGGTTTGTACTACGGGGAATAAAGATGAAACGCGGAAAAAAATACAAAAAAGTTGCTGAGCTCGTGGACGGTGGCAAGCGCCTGGGTGCGCTTGAGGCTTGTGCGTTGGTCAAAAAGACTGCCCGCACGAAGTTCGATGAGTCGGTTGAAGTCGCGGTTCGGCTCGGGGTTGATCCCCGGCACGCAGACCAGATGATTCGGGGCGCGGTGGTGCTCCCTCACGGGACCGGCAAGAGCAAACGCGTGGCCGCGTTTTGCCGCGGAGAAAAGCAACAAGCTGCCAAGGACGCGGGTGCCGATGTTGTGGGGGCCGAGGATCTGGTGGAAAAGGTTCAAGGAGGCTTCCTCGATTTCGATGTGGTGGTGGCCTCCCCCGACATGATGGCCCTGGTCGGCCGTCTCGGCCGAGTGCTCGGCCCGCGTGGTTTGATGCCAAACCCCAAAACGGGCACCGTGACCCCGGACGTGGCCAAAGCGGTTGCCGATTCCAAAGGAGGAAAAATTGAATACCGAACGGAAAAAGCGGGCATTGTCCACGCGCCCATCGGTAAGGCCTCCTTTGACGTGGAGAAACTCCGGGACAACCTCGTCACGGTGGTGGACGCGCTGAATCGAGCCAAGCCAGCCTCCTCAAAAGGGGTCTACATGCGATCGATTACGGTCAGCAGCACCATGGGACCGGGGGTCAAGGTCGACCCTGCGGATGGCGCGTTTTAGGGTAAATCAGGGGAGATCAACGCACCATATTCAGGAATTGACCCATCACAATCGTCGACGCGATGGACCGTCGCAGACCACGGGTGGCTTCGGCCTTAATGATGAAAAGAACCCGTCGAGATGGCTCCGAACTCCGACCCGTACCGAAGTTCGAGCCTTGAACAAACGCATGAGGGAGGCCCATGGGGGCGCCCCGGCAGGGAAGCCCTTAACGGGGCAAGGCAACGGGAGAAGGAGCATGAAGCCATGAGCATGACACGTCAGGCCAAAGAAGAGATGGTGTCGTTCCTCGAAGATCGGTTCAGCCAGGCGAAGGCCGGGCTGGTGGTCAACTATCAGGGGTTGGACGTCGCTCAGGTCAATGAAATCAGGCAAGAATTCCGAGAGGCCAAGGTTGAATACAAGGTTGTGAAGAACACCCTCGTTCGCCGAGCCTTGAAGGGCACGGCCCGAGAACCATTGGCCGAGGCGTTTAGTGGCCCCATCGCCATCGCCCTGAAGTACGACGAAGAGTACGGCAAGCTTGGCAAGGCCGCCAAAGCCCTCAAAAAGAAATTCGAGAAGTTCGAATTCAAGGCGGGGTTCATCGAGGACGACATTCTCGATGGCGACTTTGTGGAGACCATGGCCAAGTTGCCAACCTTGGACGAAGCCCGGGCGCAGCTGCTCGGAATCGTCAACGCCCCAGCGGCAAAGCTTTTGGCGCAGATCAATGCACCGGCGTCGCACGTGATCGGGGTTATCAAGGCCAAGTCCGAAAAGGACGCGGCGTAACCACACATTCATAAACAAACAATCAGCACAAGGGAGTGTAACAAATGGCAGATCTGGCAAAGATAATGGAAGACCTCTCCGCCCTCACCGTCGTGGAGGCTGCGGACCTCGTGAAGCAACTCGAGGAAAAATGGGATGTGAAAGCGGCCTCAGGCGGCGGCGCGGTGATGATGGCCCCCGCGGCTGACGGTGGCGGTGCGGCGGCTGAAAAGACCGAATTCACGGTGGTTCTCACCAGCTTTGGCAATGAGAAGATCAAAGTGATCAAAGAGGTTCGGGCGATCACCGGGCTGGGTCTCAAAGAGGCCAAGGCGCTGGTGGACGGCGCGCCCAAGCCGGTGAAAGAGGATGTCCCCAAAGATGAGGCTGAAAAGATCAAAGAACAGCTCGAAAAAGTGGGGGCTGCAGTCGAAGTCAAATAACGGTTTTGACTGCGAGACGGCGTCCGCAAGAGGGGGCTGTCTTTCATAGGGTATTTGCGAGCGGATACCCTGGTTTTGCCGCACGAAGGGCCATGAATTTGGTTCTGGGGCCAAGCTGGGGTATACGCGCGAAACGCGATTTCTGCTTGACTTCCGGGGACGACCTGACCATGTCGGGCTCGTTTCCCGTCATTTCGGCCGAGTGTGGCGTGACTTTTGCTCTCGAGCAACCGCGCGACGTCGAGGTGGTGATTAAGGATGCGAAGCTGGGAGCTGCTTTGCGTTGGGGGTAGAGGAACCGATGCCTTCGGTCGTCCAGACGAATTTTAGAATCCGCAAGAATTTTGCCAAACTCGTTGCCCCGCCTGAGATCCCGAATCTCATCGAGATTCAGAAGCAGAGCTACGAGAAGTTTCTTCAGGCCCACATCGATCCCGACAAGCGGGAAGAGGTCGGTCTTCAGGCGGTCTTCAAGTCCGTGTTCCCGATCAAAGATTTCCAGGGAACAGCGGCGCTTGAGTTCGTCTCTTACCATCTGGAGAAGCCGAAGTACGACGTCGAGGAATGCCACCAACGGGGCATGACCTTCGCGGCGCCCATCAAGGTGATGATCCGCCTTGTTGCCTGGGACAAAGACGAGGCGACAGGCACCCAGGTGATCAAGGCGATCAAAGAGCAGGAAGTCTACTTTGGTGAGATCCCGCTGATGACCGAGAACGGGACGTTCATCATCAACGGAACGGAGCGGGTGATTGTGTCTCAGCTCCACCGCTCGCCGGGGGCTTTCTTTGACCACGATCGGGGAAAAACCCATAGTTCGGGAAAGTTTCTGTATTCGGCTCGGATTATTCCGTACCGCGGCAGTTGGATCGACTTCGAATTTGATCCCAAAGACGTTCTTTACGTGCGGATCGACCGGCGCCGAAAGTTGCCGGCGACCACACTGCTTCGGGCGCTCGGCTACGGCACCCAGGAACTGCTCGATTACTACTACGAAAAAGAGACCGTCTTCATCGATAAGGGCGGGCAGTACGCCAAAAACGTGAACCTCGATCTGCTTTTGGGGCAGCGGGCAGCGCGGGACCTGAAAGACCCCAAAAGTGGGGACATTTTGGTTCGTAAGAACCGTAAGTTCACGCAGGCGGTGGTCCGCAAGATCGCCAAGCTTAAGATCAAGGCCATTCCCGTCGAGGAAGAAGAGCTTTTGGGCGCGGTGGTCGCGGCCGACGTCATCGACGAAACCAGCGGCGAGGTTTTGGCCGAGGTCAATGACGACGTCGATGCCGAAATGTTGGCCCGGCTTCGCGAGTCTGGGGTCAAAGAGTTTAAGATTCTGTTCATCGACAATCTCAATGTCGGGCCGTACCTGCGGGCGACCATCAATCTCGAATTGGCGGAGCGTCGCCGATCCTGGGTGGGTGAGGGCTCCGTCATGGACACGGCGGACGAAGCCATCCTCGAAATTTACCGACGTCTGCGTCCCGGTGAGCCACCGACTGAGGAGACGGCGCGCAACCTTTTCAACAATCTCTTTTTCAATCCCGAACGCTATGACCTGTCCCGGGTGGGTCGTCTTAAGTTGAACTACAAGTTCAACTTGAATGAGGCGCTGGACACCAGCGTGTTGACCAAGCGCGACGTCCTAGAGGTGGTCCGTTACCTCATCGAGCTCAAAAACGGCAAAGGGAACATCGACGACATCGATCACCTGGGGAACCGGCGCGTACGCGCGGTGGGTGAGTTGCTCGAGAACCAATACCGGATCGGGCTGGTGCGGATGGAGCGTGCGATCAAAGAGCGAATGACGGTGCAGGAGACCGAAACCCTGATGCCGCACGATCTGATCAACGCGAAACCCGTGTCGGCGGTCGTGAAAGAGTTCTTTGGCAGTTCTCAGCTTTCACAGTTCATGGATCAGACCAATCCGCTTTCGGAGGTGACCCACAAGCGTCGCCTGTCGGCCCTTGGGCCGGGCGGGTTGACGCGCGAGCGGGCCGGTTTTGAGGTTCGTGACGTGCACCCGACCCACTACGGGCGGATCTGTCCCATCGAGACGCCTGAAGGGCCGAACATTGGGTTGATTTCTTCGCTGTCCACCTACGCCAGGGTGAATGAGTACGGTTTCGTCGAGACGCCGTACCGCGAGGTGACCGAGGCCGTGGTGGCCAAGAAGCCCAAATTTCACTCGGCGCTTGAAGAAGAGAACCACACCATCGCGCAGGCCAATGCGGCCACGGACGAGGCCGGTAAGTTCACCGAAGAACTGGTCTCGGTGCGCCGTGGTGGTGATTTTGTGATGGGGCGTCCCGAAGAAGTGACCTTGATGGACGTGTCACCGAATCAGCTGGTTTCGGTCGCGGCCGCGTTGATTCCCTTTCTCGAGAACGATGACGCGAACCGCGCGCTGATGGGGTCCAACATGCAGCGCCAGGCGGTGCCCCTGGTCCGTACCGATGCGCCCCTCGTGGGGACCGGAATGGAGCCCATTGTGGCTCGAGACTCCGGCGTGACGGTGGTGGCCAAGCGGGACGGGATCGTCGAGTCCGTCGATGCGACCCGAATTGTGGTTCGAGTGGAAACGGCTTTGGAGTCGACCGATGTGGCGGCCGAAGTCGATATCTACAACCTCCACAAGTACCGGCGCTCCAATCAAAATACGTGCATCAACCAAAAGCCGATCGTCCAGGTGGGCGACACCGTGAAGAAAAACGAGGTCATCGCCGATGGCCCGTCGACCGAGATGGGCGAGCTGGCGCTGGGCCGAAACTGCACGGTGGCCTTCATGCCTTGGCATGGTTACAACTTCGAGGACTCGATTTTGATCTCGGAGCGGGTGGTGAAGGAAGACGTCTTCACCTCGGTGCACATCGAAGAGTTTGAATGCATTGCGCGTGACACGAAGCTTGGCCGAGAGGAAGTGACCCGAGACATCCCCAATGTGGGCGAGGAGGCCCTCAAGGATCTCGATGAATCCGGTATTGTTCGGATCGGGGCAGAGGTTCGCGCGGGCGATGTCCTGGTCGGGAAGATCACCCCCAAGGGTGAGACGCAGCTGTCTCCGGAAGAAAAGCTCTTACGGGCCATCTTTGGCGAGAAAGCGGGCGATGTACGCGATACGTCGCTCAGGGTTCCCACCGGCGTTGTGGGTACGGTGATCAACGCCAAGGTGTTTTCCCGGAAGGGCGTCGACAAGGACGAGCGAGCCCAACAGATCGAAGACGAAGAAGAAGCCCGTCTCCTCAAGGACCAAAACGACGAGATCCGGATCATTCAGGACTCGGGCCGGCGCAAGATTCGCCAGCTGCTGCTTGGCAAATCTGCGTCCGCACGACTGGTCGACGACAAGGGCACCGAGCTTCTGACAAAGGGCCAGGAGATCGAAGAAGAGGTGCTTGCGGCTGTACCGCAGAAGTACTGGCCTGAGATCAAGGTCGGTGACGAAATCACCGAACAGCGGGTGAAGAAGGTCGCCGAGTCTGTGCGTGACCAGACGGAGCTCGTGACGATGGTCTTCCAAGAGAAGATCGCGCGCCTCAAGAAAGGCGACGAACTGCCTCCGGGCGTCATCAAGATGGTGAAGGTCTACGTCGCCATCAAGCGGAAGCTGCAGGTCGGCGACAAGATGGCCGGCCGCCACGGGAACAAGGGTGTCATATCTCGGGTATTGCCTGAAGAAGACATGCCGTACCTCAGCGATGGCACCCCGGTCGATGTGGTGTTGAATCCGCTGGGTGTGCCTTCCCGTATGAATGTGGGGCAGATTCTTGAGACCCACCTCGGGTGGGCGGCGGTCGGCATGGGCCGCAAGCTGGGCGATCTGTACGACGCCTGGGCACTGAAGCAGGAGGACCGGGCTTCCGAGGTCAAGGCTTTGCTTAAGAAGGCCTACCATGGGCCGCAAATGTCGAAGCTCATCGACACCATGGCCCCTGAAGACCTCTACGAGCTGGCGAAGAAGGTGCGCGGCGGGGTCCACTGTGCCACGCCGGTTTTTGATGGTGCCCTCGAGGCCGATATTCGGCAAATGCTGACGCAGTCGAGTCGAACCGTTCAGTGCATTCTGTATGATGGCCGAACCGGCGAGGCGTTTGACCAAGATGTGACCGTGGGCGTCATGTATATGCTGAAGCTACACCACTTGGTGGACGACAAGATCCACGCGCGGTCCATCGGCCCGTATTCTTTGGTGACGCAGCAGCCGCTGGGAGGCAAGGCGCAGTTTGGCGGTCAACGGCTGGGTGAGATGGAAGTCTGGGCGATGGAAGCCTACGGCGCAGCCTACTCACTCCAGGAATTCCTGACCGTGAAATCGGACGACGTCCTGGGTCGTACCCGGATGTATGAAGCCATTGTGAAGGGAGAAAACGTATTGGAGGCGGGTTTGCCCGAGTCCTTTAACGTTTTGATGAAAGAACTCCAATCACTGGGGTTGGATGTTGAGCTCCTGGACGAGCAGGCGGTTCAAGATTTGATTCAGCGGCGTGATGGTCTTCGAAATCGGACCATGGCGTCTCAGTCGGCGGGTGCGGACTAAGGTTTGCCCACGCTGCTCTACAAGGTTCTCGGTGACCAACGTATGGCTCCCGTTAGGGACCCAAAAGGGATGAGTCTGTGAAAGACATTTTCAATTTTTTTGAAAAGCCCAAAGATCCACTTTCATTTTCGGCGATTCGTATTTCGATCGCGTCGCCGGAGAAGATTCGGGAGTGGTCGCACGGCGAAGTGAAGAAGCCGGAGACCATCAACTACCGAACATTCAAGCCCGAAAGAGATGGGCTTTTTTGTGCCAAGATCTTCGGACCGGTGAAAGATTACGAGTGCTTATGCGGCAAATACAAGCGCATGAAGCACCGTGGCGTGGTCTGCGAAAAATGTGGTGTGGAGGTGATTCAGTCGAAGGTGCGCCGAGAGCGACTGGGTCACATCAACCTGGCTACCCCAGTGGCCCACATTTGGTTCCTCAAGTCTTTGCCCTCGCGGATCGGCAACTTGCTGGACGTGACGTTGAAGGACCTCGAAAAGGTCCTGTACTGCGAAGCGTACATCGTCATCGATCCCAAAGAGCAAAAAGAGTACCAGCGTTGCGAAATCATCTCCGAAGAACGCTACGAGCGGATGCTCGATGAGTTTGGCGAAGACTACATCTACGCCGGCATGGGCGCCGATGCGATTCGGGAGCTCTTGAAAGGGCCCGACAAGGGCTGCAGCCTAGATGTACACGTCCAAGCCGAAGAGCTGCGGGCGGAGATGAAGGCCACAACCTCGGAAGCCAAGCGAAAGAAGATCGCCAAGCGACTCAAGGTGGTGGATGCGTTCAAAGAGAGCGACAACAAACCCGAGTGGATGATGCTCGAGGTCATCCCCGTGATTCCCCCCGATCTGCGTCCGTTGGTACCGCTGGATGGGGGTCGGTTTGCGACCTCAGATTTGAACGACCTGTATCGCCGGGTGATCAACCGAAACAATCGACTCAAGCGTTTGCAGGAGTTGAACGCGCCTGAAATCATCATTCGCAACGAAAAGCGCATGCTGCAGGAAGCGGTCGATGCCCTCTTTGACAACGGACGACGGGGTAAGGTGATCACCGGGCCCAACAAGCGGCCGTTGAAGTCTCTTTCCGACATGCTGAAAGGGAAGCAGGGGCGCTTCCGTCAAAATCTTCTGGGAAAGCGGGTCGATTACTCTGGGCGTTCGGTGATTGTGGTGGGACCGGAGCTCAAGCTCCATCAGTGCGGCATTCCCAAAATCATGGCGCTCGAGCTGTTCAAGCCGTTTATCTACAACAAGCTCGAAGAAAAAGGCTACGTCACGACCATCAAGTCGGCCAAGAAGATGGTCGAAAAAGAGAAGGCCGAAGTATGGGATATTCTTGAAGATATCATCAAGGAGCACCCCGTCCTCTTGAATCGTGCGCCCACGCTTCACCGTTTGGGCATTCAGGCCTTTGAGCCGGTGCTCATCGAAGGGAAGGCGATCCAACTTCATCCGTTGGTCTGCACCGCCTTCAACGCCGACTTTGACGGTGACCAGATGGCGGTCCATGTGCCCCTTTCCATCGAAGCGCAGATGGAAGCTCGGGTGCTCATGATGTCCACCAACAACATTCTGAGCCCTGCGAATGGCCGTCCGATCATTGTGCCCACGCAGGACATCGTTTTGGGCTGCTACTACATGACCCGCGAGCGGGCCTTCGCCAAGGGTGAGGACAAGGTTTTTGCGGCGCCTGAGGAAGTCCGCGTGGCCTATGACCATGGCGCGGTCGACCTTCGGGCACGCATCAAGGTTCGCATCCCTGGGCGTCCGGTCAATGGGAAGTTCACCAAAGATCTCCAGGAGACGACGGTGGGCCGGGTCCTTCTGGCCGAGATCATCCCCAAAGCGGTCGATTTCTCGCTCCTCAATATGGTGATGACCAAGAAGAACCTCGGCTCCCTGATCGATGCCTGCTACCGGGCTTGCGGTCAGAAGGAGACGGTGATCTTGAGCGATCGCCTGCGTACGACGGGCTACAACTTGGCCACTTCCGCAGGGATCTCGATCTCGATAGACGACATGCGCATTCCTCCAGAAAAGGAGATCCTCGTCGGCGAGGCTCAGGCCGAAGTCGCAGAAATTGAAGAGCAGTACGTCGAGGGTCTCATCACCGATGGTGAGCGCTACAACAAAGTGATCGACATCTGGGCCCGGGTTGGTGAGGCGGTTTCCAAGGCGCTGATGGAGGGGATCTCGACGGAGTCGATCACGTCTCCTGACGGCAAGAAAAAGCGAAAGATGCCCACCTTCAACCCGATCTTCTTGATGGCCGATTCGGGTGCTCGAGGCTCGGCCCAGCAGATTCGTCAGCTGGCGGGTATGCGGGGTCTGATGGCCAAGCCATCGGGTGAGATCATCGAGACACCCATCCTTGCGAACTTCCGCGAGGGTCTTTCGGTGCTTCAGTACTTCATCTCCACCCACGGTGCCCGTAAGGGCCTCGCGGACACCGCGCTGAAGACCGCCAATTCGGGGTATCTCACACGCCGTCTGGTGGATGTGGCCCAGGATTCGGTGGTCACCGAATACGACTGCGGGACCCTCGATGGCATCGAGATGACCGCCTTGGTCGAATCCGGTGAAGTGATTGAGCACATCGGCGATCGCATCTTGGGTCGGGTGGCGCTGGACGACATCGTGCACCCGCACACCGATGAGGTGCTTTCGGCAGCAGGCGAGGAGATCACCGAGCAAAAAGTTCGGATCATCGAAGAGGCTGGCATCCAGAAGGTCAAGATCCGGTCGGTGCTAACGTGTGCGGCCACCCGCGGGGTGTGTGTCGAATGCTACGGGCGTGACCTGTCTCGCGGGCGCAAGGTGAACTTGGGCGAGGCCACCGGGGTGATTGCGGCGCAGTCCATCGGCGAGCCGGGAACCCAGCTGACCATGAGAACCTTTCACGTCGGAGGGGCGGCTTTGGCCCGCGGCGCCAAGTCTGACATCGAGTCCCGGTACGGTGGCGTCGTGAAGTACGTGAACTTGAATACGGTCACGCGGGCGGACGGGACCATTGTGGCCATGAACCGCAACGGTGAACTTCACGTCTGCGACGAAATGGGGCTGGATCGCGAGCAGTATCAAATTCCCTACGGTGCTCAGATTCGTTTCCCCAACGAGGCCTCCTGCAAGAAGGGCGCGAAGCTGGCCGAGTGGGAGCCCTTCAACATGCCGCTCTTGTCTGAAATGGGCGGCGTCGTGAAGTACGGGGACCTGATCGACGGGGTGACCATTCAAGAAGAGCTCGATGATGTGACCGGGCTCTCTCGCAAGGTGGTGATTGAGTCGAGAGATCCAGAGGCTCGTCCTCGGCTTTTGATTCAAGACGAGCAAGGGAATCCGGTCTTGCTCCGTTCCACAGGGACGCCGGCGCAGTACACCTTGCCGGTCAAATCCAACATTGTGGTCAACGACGGGGAGAAGATCGGACCGGGTGATGTGATCGCCAAGGTCCCCCGGGAAACGACCAAGACCAAGGACATCACCGGTGGTCTTCCGAGGGTGGCAGAGCTGTTCGAAGCCCGAAAACCCAAGGATTTCGCGGTGGTTTCAGAAGTGGATGGCGTGGTTTCCTTTGGCAAAGACACCAAGGGCAAACGAAAAATCTTAGTGAAGCCCGATGTGGGCGATGTGCATGAGTATCTGATTCCAAAAACCAAGCATTTCTCGGTTCATGAAGGGGATCGGGTGATGGCCGGTGAGCCCCTCATGGACGGTGCCGCCAATCCGCACGACATTTTGCGGGTCCTCGGTGAAAAGGCGCTGGCGCGCTACCTGGTCGACGAGATTCAGGAAGTTTACCGTCTGCAGGGTGTGAAGCTGAACGATAAGCACATCGAAGTTATCGTGCGGCAGATGCTCCGTCGGGTGCGGGTCAAAGAGGTCGGCGACACCCGGTTTTTGGTGGACGAACAGGTGGAGAAGTTCACCTTCGAGGAAGAAAACGCGCGGGTTCTTGAGCTGGGCGGCAAGCCGGCCACCGGTGAGCCCATGTTGCTCGGCATCACCAAGGCGTCGCTGTCGACCGAATCTTTCATTTCGGCATCGTCCTTCCAGGAGACCACCAAGGTTCTCACCGAGGCTGCGATCAGTGGGAAGGTCGACCATCTGCGTGGTCTGAAAGAGAACGTCATCATGGGCCGCTTGATTCCGGCGGGCACCGGCTTGGCGAACTACAGCTACTTGCAGCTTGAGGTCGATCGGGCAGAAGTCGAGTTTGACGACTATCCCATGGAAGAAGGTCCAATCCTTCCCCCGATTCCCCCCCGAGGAGCGGCCCAAAGAAGAAGTCGCCGTTGCGCGGGATGCCTAAACCAGAACGCATGGGTTCGAAGTCATGTGTTAGGCCAGGCTTGACTGGGCCTGGGCGTCGCCCGGGTCGTCACCTATTGCCGTGAAACTCAAGCTCGGGGGATACGTCTTAGACGCCCACTCGGTGGGCGGCGTTGAGACCTGCTTTCAAGTCCCTGCCTTTGGGCTGTGCCTGGATATCGGCCGATGCCCTCCAGGTGCCGAAGGACTGGGTACGCTTCTCCTGACCCACGGTCACATCGACCACGCCGCAGGGTTGCCCTATTACGCTTCCCTCCGCGGGATGTTGGGGATGCGGCCTCCGCAAATCTATTGTCCCCCGGACGGCACTCGAGCCTCTGTCGGATGTGCTGGAGGCGTGGTCCCGGCTTCAGTCTGATAGCGAGCGCTGTACGCTTGAGGGGGTTGCGCCCGGGGACGAGGTTCAAATCTCGAACGGGTTCGCCCGGGCCTTTCGTTCGCCCCATCGCATGGAGTGTGTGGGGGTACACGCTGTTTCGGCGGGTCCGAAAGCTGAGGCCGGAACTGATCGGAGAATCCACTGAAGCGATTGCCGAACGTGCGCGAAGGGGAGAGGTGGTCTCCACCGAGGTCAGCAAGCCTGAAATCTGTTTTCCCCGGAGACACCCGGGCCGAGGTGATCGAGTCCGAGCCCACGGTGACGACGGCCAAGGTCCTCCTCTTGGAGTGTACGTTTTTGGGGGATCGGGTCAGTGCTGCCAAGGCGCGCCAAAGCGGTCACATCCACCTCGACGAAATCGCAGAGCGCGCCGACCTTTTCAAGAACGAGGCCATCCTCTTGACCCATTTTTCTCGGCGGTATGCGGAGGCCGAGATTCGTTCGGAAGTTGAACGAAAGTTTCCGCAGTCACTCCGAGATCGGGTCCACCTGCTCATTCACGGTCCGTGATAGACGTAGCGCCTGGAGGTCAGGTTTATGAAACCCAAAATTGTGCTCGGCAACGACGCGCCGATGAAAGACTACCAACGGTATATCCACGAACTCGAGGCCATGCACAATTGGCTAGATGTTGACCTGGTGCACAACTGTTTTCTGTTGGGTGAAGAGATGGGGGAGCTTTTCAAGGCGATTCGTCGCTACGAACGCTTGTTCAAGGAGGGGTCTGAGACCAAACCCCAAAAGGAGCTCAAAAACGCTGTGGCCGAGGAGCTTGTGGATGTTTTGAACTACACGCTTGCGTTGGCCAATCGCCTCGACATCGACATGGAGAGCGCTTTTCGCGCGAAAAACGCACGAAACCAAACGCGGACGTGGTCTTGAAGTCCCGAAGCGCGTGAGACCTTGGCTCACTTGCGTTCTATACCGACTAAGAAACCCATTTGCGGTACTAGAGCACATCTCATAACCTCCCGCGACCTCTGGACGTCGCTTTTTGCCGTCAGCTTGCCGGATCGGCTCTGCCTGTCGTCGGTTGCATATAGAGGATATGCGCCCTCCTCCTCCGGTAACCTGACGGCAAAATCGCTCGCCCAGAGCTCACGCTAGGTTATGAGATGTGCTCTAAAACAGGAACGCACAAGTTCGAAGCCAGGTGCTAGGCAAAGCCGGGCCCGAGGAGCCAAGGGAGCGTACACGGAAGTACGTGAGCCGGCACCGCAGGGTCCAATGCCGCATCGTGCCTGGATCCGGACTTGTGCGTTTCTGTTTTAGAATGCGTCGGTGCGGTCCATTCCGTAGCTGTCGTACGGGTTCGGGATGAAAAAGCGACTCTGGAGGACAACAGCCGTGTGGTTGCCAAACGAAGGATCGTCGGCACGCGTTCCTTTGAGGGCGATATTGGCGCTCATCACCGTCAGGCTGATTTCCATACCTGCGCCGCCCTTCTCCTGCGTCGTCCATGAAAGGCCTCCCCCAATGCGTCCCACGATGTTGTTCTCGGTCGCGTCTGGCATCGACGCGGAGCCCATGAGCGAGAGGGACAGCTGGTCTCCTATTTGAAACGAAAGCTCTGCCGGAAGCATAGGCTGAAAGAGGATGTCACCGCTCAAAAACGCGGTGACCCCGGGATGGAGTTCGAAGCGTCCGAGGTCGCCCAAGCGTAGAAGCGCCGATACTTGAAAAAAAGCCTCATGGTGATCCCCCAGGGGGACACTGAACCCCAGCGTCGGGGCCCATTCGAAGACGCCCTCTGAAAGTCGAATGCGTCCAAAAACTGTGGGGGGCTCGAGACCGGTTTCGGGGTGGCTGGAAAAATCGACCCGTAGGAGCGTGAGTCCCACCTCAAGGTTGTCGTCCACGCCGTACGCAGCGCCGAGCGCCACGCCGAGGACGGGCGTGTCTTGCGTGATCGTGGTGTAGCGTGCGCGGGCGCCCACATCGAACAGGTCTTTCGGCAGGGTCAAAGGGCGCAACGCCCGCCGGACCGGCAGACGCCGAATGGACCTGGCGCCCCAGCTGTCGTCTTCGTCGTCATCGAAGAGCTCGAGGCTGGTTTCGGAGAATTCGTAGGGGTCCGGTTCCGCGTTCCCGAGCCACATGCCGCACAAGGCCAAGAGCGGTGCCCACGTTGCAACCATCCTCGGGTGTCCATACCGGTTGCGTTGCGGCCCAAACAAGGCGCTTGGGGAGGCGTGACCGCCATCTTGGGTTGATATTTACTAAATCACTGAAACCCATGATGTTTTGTCCGGCCGGGCATGCCCCGCTGGGGCCATCGCTTCCTCCCCAGCAGCTCAGTTGGGGCTTGTCCGCGCTGGTGTCTCTGACTAGGCATTGCCCCCCAATGACTTCTGGTTGGTGAAAACCGACGCGTGGACGCGGCACCCAAGGGCCTGACGGTTGACCGGTTTTGGGCCCCGCGCTACTCGAGTACCGATGCTGGAGCTTTCGGAGAATCTTTCGATTCGCGCCTTTCGCTTGGAGGCCAACTACACGGCGGCTCGATTGGGTGCGCTCGACGAAACCCGTCACTTGGCTCGTGACTTTGAGGAGGCTGCGGACAAGTTTGCGCTCCTCGAAGAAGAAGCGGCGCGCCTCGAGCTTCGAAAAATTGAGACCCAGGCTATGGTCGAAACGGCGGACGACGCGTGGGACGACACCATGCTCGCCTTTGAGCGCCGTCTCCTCGACCTGTCTGGCAACAGCGTGGACGCAGATCTGTATCGGAAGTATTTTTCCGACATTCCTTCTCACGTCACCAGCCTTTCTTACGCCGCGGAGATTCTTATCTCCAAAGAGCTGGAGCGGGTCCTGGCACACGAAGAGCGAGCCCCTCTGGCGGAGTTTGCTCAAAGGCTTCAGGATACACGCGTGCCCCTTGAGAGCATCCTTCAAGAGCGGACCCATCTTGAGGTCGATGAGGCACGTTTCCAAAACCGGGTTGCGTTGGCCAAGGCGATTTTGAACAAGCTTCGCCGCGTGATGTTCGCCAGTCTTGAAGAAATTGCGGCCAACCGGAACCGGTCCAAAGACTGGTGTGGGCGGTTTTTCCACACGGTGAACGATACGCTGCAGGCCGCGGACCGCGACGGTGTGGATCCTCGAGTGCTGTCGTCATCGTCGGCGACGGCCGTTGCTGGGGCGGTGGCTGAGGCGGAGGCCACGCGCCTGAGGGATCCGGACGAAGTACCGGTTCATCTGTAGCCGCAACGGAATGTTTTTTGGGTCGCGCCCTGTCTCCGCGCTCTTGAAGCGAACCCTACATCGACCCATCACGAAAGTGAAAGTTCCCTAGCCAAACCTGAAAATCATATTCGGACCAACCGGGGGCCAGACCCCTCACGGTGGTGGGAAAGGGCCGTGGCCTGTAAGCCGTGATTTCCATTGCCCTTGGCCCGACAGAAGAGCGTTCCTTCGGGAGGTGCCCAGACCTCACGCGTTTCAAATTCTGTAAGGCTCCAGGCCTTGCCCACAACTTGCTTCCATACGCGCCTCAGTGCCCTTTGCTTCCAGAGGCGATGCATCTCATCAATCGTCACGTCAACCATCCCCACGTTGTGCGACTTTCACCCGTACTCTATGGCAGGGTGTGGCTATTGCCCTCACAAGTCTTGTGGTCGCTGCGTGTGGTGCTCCGGCGGCAGACCTGGTGAGTTCGTACGCGCATACCCCGGACCCAAACGCATTGATAAGTTTCTTCGACACCCAAAACTACCCTTGTGGAGCTTTCGGCAAAGACAAGTTTTGGACAAGCGATCGTAGCGCTTCCGGCTCCACCGGACACTTAACGCGTTTTGCGAACGGTGAAGGCTTCTATGAATGGTCATCGGTCCCTCCAAGTCATGTCGCCATAGAGGAAGGGGAGGTTTATCAAGAATACGACGGGTCTGCGCTCCGAGGCCGATCGACCAGCAGCAGGTTGACGCTTCTTTCGGTGCAGAGCAACGGATATGACGTTTCCAAGGTCAAGTGGACCGATCAGAATGTCCGAATCGACACCAAGATCAACAAATGGGCGCCCAAAAGTGCCAAAAGCGCGGGCCCCGTTCTTTACTCCCGCTATCGCGGTAGCGGAACCTACTACCTCGCCCGTCTTCGTAAAGACGGACGTGCCGAGATCCAAAAGAGCGTGGACGGTATCCAGTCTACGCTGGCGATCCGAAGACTCTGTGACGTTCCGGAATTCGCGAGCTATTACAAGAGCGCAGACCATGGTTGCACACTCAAGACAAACCGATGGTATCATCTTCGTTTGTCAACGGTTGGCAACACTCTCGATTTCTACCTCGACGGTGTGCCCGTAATGGAGACGCCGGTCGAAGACGATGACATCGCATGGGGCGCCTCCGGAATGGGCAGCGTTGATGCAGACCTTTGGATCGACAACTGGGCGATGGCCAAGCCTCCGTTTTCAGTTTTCTCAGGAGACGGTTCGGGCTGTGAAGAAAGCGATGAAAGGCGCTACACGCCTTTGGCAAGACCAACCTCGTACGACACTTGGCGCTCCGAAGATTTCGAAACGGCACGCTTAGGCGCAAGGAACCGAGATGGGAACCAAAAACAAGAGATCCCTGACCTTCTGGTCACCGCAGGCTCCATCACCGTTCGGGAAAAGGAAGGAAACCAAGTTGGGCATATTGCGGAGGACGTTTTCCGGGCGGTCTTAAACCCGGTTGTGCGATCCGGTGCGGACGAAGCGAAGGTTGCACGATGGTCGGACCTGACGTTTTCCTACGCGGCCTACGTCAATGCCTGGACGCCAAAAGCACGCGACTATCAGGGGCTCTCCATATTTGCGCGCTACCGCACAGAGGACGACCTCTACGTGGGCGTTCTTCGGCGCACGGGGGAAATAAAAATTCAGCGTAAAAGAGGAGACAAACACGACCCGAGGCCCAATAAGGCCGCCTATCACGTCTTGAGGTCGGCCAAAAACTCGGAATCGTTTGTCTGTCTTTTGGGAACAACAGCCTCTGGCTGCAAGACTCTTCCCGCACGTGCCTGGTATATGCTCGAGATGTCGGTCAACGGCAACCGGATCCGCTTCACGGCCAAAGCGCTCCCCGATGGCCCCGAACGAACCATCACCGTGACCGACGAAGCGTTCGGATGGGGAACGGTGGGCATTCGAAGCGACTTCGTTGACCTCGACATCGACGACATGAGCCTCGAGAATCCATCGTTCTGAGCGCGGTGTCTGTTGATCTCAGCCAAGCGCACACCCGAGGCCGGCCGGGTACCGCATCGACACGGGAGCCTTATACCCTTGGCTCACTTTAATTCCTCGCTCTATCGAGGAATTATTGGCGCTTGAAGCTGGCGGCGACCCAGACGTCTTTTTTGCGGGCGGGCTCAAGGTGGAGGTGGACGCGATCGCCCGACTGAGCGTACCAGGCGCCGATATTCATCTTGGACATCTTGTCGGCGCTGTTGACGGACCAGCGATTGCGCGGAACACGAGGAACGACTTCAATGGTTTGGCCGGGGCGGAGATCGGATGTGCTTGCGGTGCTGGGCAGCTCTTGGACCTTCACCGTCAGGACGACCCACGGGAACTTGCTCCGGCGCACGCGGGTGACGCGGCCGACCACGGAGGTTCCTTTGGGGGCTGTGCTTGGTGGAAGGCTCGTTTTTTGCGTGGCCCGAATCGAAGATCCGGAATCGGCGTCGTCAGCGCCAGGGTTTTGCAGTGCGGCGAGCATGTCGTCCACTTCGTCGGACGCGTTGATTTCGACACGCTCGAGTGCGCGCAGCAATTTGGCGCTGTCCATGCCGCGGATGGTGAGACTGTTTTTGCCCTTCTTGATCCGGATGCCAGAGATCTCATCGGCGATGGCATCGGCAACCTCTGCCGGCTCGTATTTTGAGGATAGGCGAAGGGTGAGCACCTTGTCTTTGCTGGCAGACCACGATGTGGCGACGCCCGGTTTTTGACCGGGGGCGATGACGGGGTCTGCCCATGCCCAAGATGCGAGCAAAAGGCTTTGGAGCATGAGGGTCACTACACTGACGTGTCGTTTTAGCGGTGTGTTCCAGGTGCGCTGTTCTTCGGATTTCATCGCCATTCTCGTTTCTCAAAGGGGCGCCTTAGCGGCTGATCAGCTCGGCTTCGTAGGCATTCTTTTTTTGGGCACCAATTTTGATCCGCACTTTGTCTCCTCGTTTGAGGTACCGCGCACCCAGGTTGATCTGCGTGTTTTCGTCCGTCCAGTCGATGGCTCCACCCTTGGTCTTGAGAACGGGGATGAAGTTGACTTTCTTCCCCTTGCGCAGCTGTTTTCCGAGCGGACCCACGGGGCCCCTCAAGATCTGGACCTCGACGACCATGGCCGGAAAAACTTTCCCCCAAGACACGGAACGTACTCTGCCCATCGCTGTGGTTTTTCGATCACCCAAGAGTTTTGCAAGGTCGGCTGTCTTTTTGGCCCTTAAGGAAGACCCGGAGCCAAAATCATCGTAGTCCATGGCGGCGGCCGCGACGGCGCCGAGGTCGTCTTTGCCGAAGTCGATGTCGGCCAACGCGCGCAAAAGGTCGCGCTCGGACTTGCCGATGACCAGAATCTTGCCGGCCCGCACTTTGACCTTCGCTCTTTCCAAATTGTCGCGGATCGCGTCGGCGACGGCGTGGGCATCTTCGCCGGTCTTGATGCCTAAGGTGATGCGTCGGCCCGATCCGGTCCAGGAGGTGACGATGCCGGGATGGGCCCGACCGCCTTTCATGACCACGAGGGCGTCGGCGAAGGCGGGGTGGTCGCTCGCTGTGAGGCCAAGACACAGGGCCATCGATGCGATGACCGGGCGGCAAAGGACGGTGTGGAATCTACGGTTCTTGAACATGGTTTTCTTCTTTTAAATTGGGTTCTTGACGTTTACGGAGGATGGCATATCGCCCCGGTCTGAAGCCCCGGGCGGTTTTGGTTCCGAGCATCCACATTTTTGCGCCCACGTGGCGCGCCATTCGCGTTCCCCATTTTCGAGGCAAGAGATCCGCTTGTCCGCGTTCATCGACAAAGACCATCCGGGCTTTGCCCTTAAGGGTCAAGGAGGCCAGGATGCCGACTCGAGGCTGTTTGCCCCCCCCGACATCGATGATCTGGTACCGGTCCACATGGATGTGGCGCTTGGGTGATGTCGTTCCGAGGATGGCCGAGCCATCCACCCGGATCTTGGTGCCCGAGAGACGAAGAAGTTCTTTTCGGCTCGCGTCATCACGCCCGTGAAGAATGTATTGACGCCTGCCGGATGTGACCAACGTCGGTTCAATTCGTCCACCGGGCCCGCTTCTTTGCTCCCTCACTTTTCCGGTCAGGGTTACAGATGACGGGGCGTCTTTGAGCTCGGGGCCAGCCGGACCTGACGCTTGGCCCACCAGGGCGAGTACAACCGATAAACCAAAAAACGACATGTTGGCCTGCCTTTCGCCCCTAGGGACTGATGGGAATGGCGCGGAGGCCTACGTCGTGGGCATCGACGGGGCCTCGCACCGAGATCCGTGTGGCTCCGGTCACATCGAGGGTTCGAATCTCGCCGCCGTTGATGGGGACGGGAACCCCTTCTTCGGTTTCGAAGCTTTGGTCGAGGCTCGGTCCTGCCAGTGGGCTGCTGCCTTCGATCATCGAACGACGAAGGTCGATGCCTCGAGGCAACCCGGTGTACGCGTCGACGGCGGGCGCCTGAAAAGTCAGAGCGGGATTGCAACTCACATTCTTGTAGTTGGCGCCATCGATGGCGACGGCGGTCAACAGGTCGCCCAACCACCGATGAAGACTTCTTCCCGTGCGGTCTTGGCTGAATACTTCGGTTCCGGTGTCCGGATTGTCCACCAGCGCGCGAATTGCCTGAATGCCGCCGTCGTCCGTGAGTTCGGAAGCGCCTTGACCATAAGTGGCTCCACCACCTTGTTCGAACAGATATCGTACCAAAAGGTGGGCCATCCCGCGGCGCGGGGGACTGTCGTTTTCGAATTCGCCCGCGACGTCGCTTCCCGTCAACGAGATTTGCGACACGACTTGCAGGTAGGCTGCGATATTCTTGAAGGCGTCTTGGCCATATCCCAAAACGTCTTCCGCAAATCCTGCGAGGCCCTCGTCGAGCCAGATGGCCTCTGATTCTGAGCCTTGGCGAATGACCTTGGCGTAACGGTTGAGCAAATGCTCGTATTCGTGGGCCAAGGTGCCGCTGATGCTGTCCAGGGTGATGCTGGCGCTGGGGGGCCGCATATAGAGGATTTCGGCCTCATTGCTCTCGGCAGCCCCGCACGCGTCGGAAGGTACCCTGAGGTCGCAGTCTTGAAAGAAACCCACCAGATCCATGGGGTCTCCATTGTCGTCGAAGACCTCTCTCGAGGTGAATAAGATGATGGTCACGCCGTTGCCGTCACGGTCTTGGTCCGCGCTGTCTTTGGGCTCGCCGAAAAACATGTGGTCTAAGGGGGCGATGCGTTCATCAAAGCGCTTGAGGAGTTCGTCGGCGTCGGCCTCGGACACGGTGTCTTGAATGTCGACAATAATGGCGCCGTACGTGCCCCGCTTCAGGACCGATCCCGAGAAGTTGAGGACGGTGCTCGCGTTTTGGCGAAGCTTGAGGTCAAGTGTTTCTCGGCAGGTTCCGTGAAAACACAAGGCGGCCTGGCTGCAGACCGATGGGTCATGGGTGCAGGACGGGCCAGAGGCAATGCCTTGGGTTCGTCTCGGGGCTTGGGCGTCGTTGAGCGATTCTTGTTTTGTTCCGATGAACCGCGTGGCGCGCACGTTTTTCCAGGAACGCACGGTGCGTTCGTTTCGGATTCTTGAAAGGGCCTTGGCTCCAAAAAGGTTTTCGTAAAGTGTCTTGGGGATTCGGTCTTGAAGGGGACGCCTCAGGCGAGGGGGGCCGGTGCGATCGACCACCAGCGCGCCCGGAACATCGAGGGTGTAGTCGAGGTCCACAGTCCCCGTATCCACAATGTCTGAGCTGACCCAACTGAGGACCAGCCACGAGCTTGCTTGGTCTTGCGACAGCTGTGCTGTCCCGTAGGTTTTGAGCCCTTGGGTCGCCTGACAATCGGCCTCGTCGCAGGTGATGGTCGCCTCAGGAAACACCGTGGGGCACGTGGGGTTCGGGTTTTGGGTATCTGGCGTCTCTTCACACCCCATCGCAAGGAAGAGCCCCGCGCTGAGCCAAAGTGGTGCTCGGTGAGGGGGCTTGAGACCCGGTGTTGAGATAAATGACCGCGTCGGCATGTGTGCTTGACTGCTCCTTTTCTCCTTTGGGGCGTCGACCAGGGACTCCGGCCCTCTTGCGAGATCCCCCGATTCGAGACATTCACACGGCCTCCGATCGCGGTCAACGCGGTGTCCGAGAGGTCCGGTCACGCAGGCCTTTCCCCAACAGATGACGTTTGCGAATGCGCGCCTTCGGGACCTGGCGATTGCCAGCCGAGGGCATGGCCGCATAGCCTCGGGTGGTTCCCTAGACCCATGCCGGTGGAGGACACAGACACCCAAGGAGCCGTGGTGCGGTCCAAGAAACGCCGTTTCGTCAAATGGGCGATCCTGGGGATGCTGTGTTTGCCCGTAGCAGTGCTCATGGCGCTGGTCACCACCTCTGTTCTTTTACCAGAGATCGTCGGTTCAGAGCGCCTGCGCAAGCAGCTTGTGGGCGCCCTCACAGAGAGATTGGGGGCCGAGGTCGTTATCGAGGGGCTCAAATACCACACCCTGACCGGGTTCGAACTTTCTCAGGTTCGCGTGGGGCCCCCTGAAGGATTTCTTTTGGATGTGTTCAAGGCCGAGCGCCTCAAGTTGGGTTATGACCTCGATGAACTGGTGCACGGTCGGCTGGTGGTGCGCGAGCTGGTTCTGGATGCCCCCGAGGTTGTGCTGGAACGTCGAGGGGGCGTGACGAACGTTGAGGCCTTGCTGGCTCGGATTGTGCCCCCTTCTTCGGCTCCTGAAGCGGACGACCCGTCTGACCCGCAACCTTTTTCGCTCCCGGTCGACGTGGTGGTTGAGCGGGTCACCTTGGGCCCATTGTCGTTCATCATCGCGGGTGAAGGTCCTGAGTTTCACTGGGTGGGTGGACATGTTGGTCTAGAGGGCCGTTTTGAAAACGACGTTTTTGAGGGGGGGCTCCGGATGTGGACCGCACCGGAGGCGGCCAGCGCGCCGGATGAGGATCTGCTTGCCCTCGGTTCTTTTGCACGCTTTCGGTATCGGGCTTTGGGCCAAAAGCCGTCGACGAATCAAGATGGATTGCGTGGCCGGGTGGGGTTTTGGACCGAGTTTCACGTGTCTGGCGATTTGGGTCACGGGCTTCGACTGGATGAAGTTGCGGGCAGAGCCGATATTCAATCAAGGGTAGAGGGCGCGCTCGGAGGCCACGACCTTCCGGCCACACGCTCGCGGTTTCATGCCACGCTCGCCAGGCAGGCACCGGATGACGTGATTGCGGTTCCGGCTTTGAAGTTGATTGTGAACGAGGCGCCCGTTCTGGATGCCTCGCTCAAGCTGGTGGGCGCATCGGCTTTTGTCTCTGAAGTGCTTGGTCTCGATGGGGCCCAGGTCTTGTTGATGGGGTCCGAAAAGTCCGCGGCCCAGGGTCTGTTATCGGTTCGGGTGAAAGAATGTGTTGCCCCTTTGTCGGTGTTGGGGCCTTACGCCCGCATTCTGCAGCCCAGCCTTTCTCTCGAAGGAAATGTACGGTTGTCGGAAGCGGAATGGGTGGGGACGGCTCAGGCTCTGAAGGTCGGTAGACCGCAAAAGGTTGGCGCGCGGCTAGAGGTCGCCGGCGTATCGGTTGTGGACCGGCGCGCGAAACTGAAACTCCGTGGTGTCGAAGGGATGTGGGTGCTGGCCGGCCCTCAGGAGTCCCCCCATGGGGGGCCCGAGGTCGCGCCGGCCTATGTGCTCGAAGGAAACACCACGCTAAGGCGTGTGGCTCATGCGCAAGGTGAGGCTCAGGGGCTGCGCCTTGAGGGACGGCTCCACACGGATACGCTGTTTTTGGACGCTTCGGGCTCGACCGAGTTGGCGCTTGACCTCAGTGCGCTTCGGCTCAACGCTGAGGCTTTTCGGGCAAAGGCAGTTTCGGTTGGTTTCAAAACCCGGGGCCCTAAACTTTTGTTTCGCAATCGGGGGGCCTTGCCGCCGGTGGAACTTTCGATGGATGTGGGGGCCGCCCGTGCCGAGGTTTTGACCGGTACCACGTGGACGCGCGCCGAAGGCCTTCGCCTGGCCTTGTCTTTTTTGCCTGACCGGGTGGTCGAGTCGGCGAGCTTGCCCATTCCGGTTCAGGCCCGCCTTTCGATTCAAAAAGCGACGCTTCCACCCCAAACCAAAATGCGGGGGTTGCGGCTGACGTTCGAGTCCGAGGTGGTTGATCCTCGCCGCGGGGAGCCCATCGACGTACGCGGTCAGCTGAAGGCTTCGGTCTTGGGGGCCAGCTTCGCCGGGGGGGCGCTGTCTCGGACCGGTCTGACCTTGCGGGCTGCGGCCTCGGGTCTCGACCTTCGGCCAGGGGCCTCCTCGGCATGGCCGCGCGACTTTTCTCTTCAGCTTGAGGGCTCTGCGCCTGAGGCTCAGGTCGGCAACGAAGCGGGGCACATGGCGTCTTCGCTTCGTCTTGCGCTTCAGCTCCGGGGTCGTCCGCGGGAGGGGACGCTTCGCTTGAAACGATTCTCTTTCAAGCTGGGAAAGGGCGTTGCCCTTTTGGTCTCGGGTCACGGCCGCCGGGTTTTTGGCAACAGGCCTTGGTTCGACGGCACGGCGACCCTCGATTTGAGCGACTTGAAACGCATCGTGACGAAGGTACCCGAGGGATGGCGGGGTTCGCTCGCAGATCTAGAGGCGTCGGGCCGCGCGGGTCTTAAGGTTCGTTTCACAGGGACGCCTCGGGCGCCCCATCGTTACGATCGCGTTGAATTTCGTGGGCTTCCTTTTCGGCTTGCGGCCGATCTTCAGCTCGACGGGGTGTCGGCCAAAAGTGCAGTCCGGCAATTTGAATGTCAAAACTTGAGAGGCTCTGTGGGGCTACGGTGGGCCGAGAAAAAAAGTGGGCTCCAGGCCGCGCTTCAGCTCGACCGTCTCCACCACGGCGCATCATCTCACATAAGCCGCACCGAGTCGGTGGCGCTCGATGTGCGATTGGGTCTTGAGGATTCGGTGTGGGGCTCCGACCTCCGTTTGTCGTCCCAGCGCTTTCAGGTGGGCTCGGGTCCGGTGGATGCTGCGGAGCTTGCGCTGTCTTGGGTTTATCACCGAGGCGGTGATTTTGAGCTTCAAAAGCTGGCGGTGCACCTACCCTCTGGCGGACTGACCCTGGATGGCGCGGGGGGCCTGTTTCGTCGGCGCTACGGGGTGATGCGGCCCGATTTTTGGGCGAAGGGCGAGGCCGACCTGGGCCAGTTGGCACAGTGGCTCCCGGGGCTCGAGGGGCTGGTCGGTGGTTTCAAGGTTGGCGTCGAGGCCTCGCCGGTGAGCGATGAAGTGTTTGATCTGTCCGGCTCGGTGGCTTTTGAGGACCTGACCTGGGCGCGCCAGGGACTTTTGGTGAGGGGCGCCAGCGGGCGAATTCCGGTTTCCCAACGCTTTTCGATTCCGCCTCCCGCCGCCTCGGGTGCGGAGGGGGTCTTGGAAGGGGTTTTGGGGGATGATCTCGAGTTTCGCCTGAAGGAACTCTGGCGCCGCCTTCTGCGATATCAACTCCACCTCGATACCCAAGATATTTTGGTGACTGCACCGCGGACAGCGGACTACGACGCCTTGCGGCCCTATTACCGGGAGACCGGTGCGAAGATGACGGTGGAGGGCATCGTTTACGAGCAACACGCTTTTGAGGATATTATCTTTGAAGGGCTCTGGGACTCTGGGGTCCTTCGGATCGACCGGTTGGCCGTCCACGTTTACGAAGGTGACTTTATGGGCGACTTTGCGGTCCAGCTGACGGCTGACGGAGACTTGAGGGCCCGACTTCGGGCCACGCTCACCGACATCAATCTGGATGTACCCTACGCGCTGGCTCGGGGCACCGCCTTTGTGGAGGGCGACGAGAAACAAGAGTTTACCACCACCGCAACCATGGACCTTCAGTTTGGCCTGCGGGACCGAGCGCTGAACGGGCGAATCGACTTGGCTCGTGTGAGCCGTGCCATGTTGGAGCGTATCTATGGCGCGCTTGGAGAGGAAGAAAGCTCAACGGTCCTTGCGATCAAGCGATCTGAGCGCATCGGGGTGCGACCGACATCCGGATATGTGTCGATTTCTTACAATCTGCTTCGGGCTTCCTTCGAGTGGGAACGCTTGTGGCCTTGGAAGTATGTGAGCATCGCCAATCCGTTTAAGCATCCAGGGGACGCCTTTTGGGACACTTTTATGCTCGTGGGGCGAATCGTGACCATTCCGATCTTGGGTGCGGAGACCATTCGGGTGGTCAACGACAAATTTCGACGCATTTCCCTGACCTCGTTTATTGAAAGGCAGGTGGAGCGCCTTCGTCTTGACCAAACGGTGAGCGCGCTGTCCAAAAACGCCGTTTCTTCTCCAGAAGCGTCTCAGCTCACGTCACGCGGCCCAAAAGAGCGTAACCACCCCTGAAGAAGGAGGGCCGTTCGTGGTATGGGTGCGTGGCCCCCGGAGCGTTCGTGAAGCCGATCCTTTTTGAGCTTATGGGCCTGAAGGTCCACAGTTACTTGGTCTTTATGATTTTGGGGTACGTGGCCGCCCTTGGGCTTTTGCTCGGGGTGACCAAATGGACGCCCAAAGAAGAAGGTCAGGGCCTTTCCTGGCCGCAGGTTTGGGATTTGTTTGTGGTGATGGTCGTGAGCTCCGTATTTGGAGCCAAGCTGGGCCACGTCTTGTTTGAGGCTGCTGGCCATGAGGGCGTGGACAATCTTGTTGAGCTTCTTCAGGCCGACCCATGGCATTGGGCACGACTCAGCGAGGGGGGATACGTATGGTACGGGGGCATGATTGGGGCACTCTCGGTTGCGGTGGTGTACTTTCGAAGGCGCCCCCCATTTGACGGCTTGGCGGTACGCCGATGCTTTTGCCCCGGCGATCATGATCGGGGCTTCGGTGGGCCGTATGGGATGCTTCATGGCGGGTTGTTGCTACGGCGTTGCGGCGCCGGAGTTGGCATGGTCCATTCATTTTCCCGGACAACCGGGTCCCGTTCATCCTACCCAGTTGTACGATAGCTTCGTGGCTCTATCCCTTGCGGTCTTTTTGACGTGGCGTTTTGGGCGGCGGCGTTTTGATGGGGAGAACATAGCGCTCTTGCTGACGATGTACCCGCCGCTTCGGTTTTTGACGGAGAGCTTTCGGGGCGATGCCGAACGGGGTGCGCTCGGCGCGTTATCCACTTCTCAAATCATCTCCATCCCGCTGTTCGCGCTCGGGCTCTTTTTGCTTGTTCGCGGGTACAAAAAAACACAAAGTCAGTTGTAGGTTGCCGAAAAAAGGATTCCGCCCGCAAGACCATCGACGTCGACGTTTTGGTCCGGGAGGCGCATATACATGAATTGTCCGGCGACCCCGAGGCCCCACTCGTCGCTGACCCACCATTCTTTGCCAACCATCACTGAACCCGCAAAGCCGACGTCGGTGCTGAGCTCGCCGAGGGTGACTTCCAAAGTGCCTACGCCAAAACCGACCGAACCAGATAGGTAGAGGTTCATGGGCATCACGTAGTAGGTCACGCCGATACCCAGTCCCGACAGAGACAGATCGGCATTGATGGTTCCGATTTCTCGTCCGCCCTGCTTGATCTTGGGGGAGAACGCTGTGCCCCCAAAGAAATCTGCATGGAGGATGAAGTTCTCGGTGAGTGCGCCTCCGATCGCGACGGATGACACCAGGCCCGGCCCGGTCAGGGTGATCTTGGGTTCGGTGTTCAGTGAAGCGTGGGTTCCCCCGAGGCCAGCGCTCAGCCTCAGAAAAAATCCGGTGTGCCGTCTGCCGGATTGGGGTGTCTGCGCCTCGGCACTTGAAGACCAGACCAGGCCCATACACGCCACGACCAAGAGTTTGTTTTTGGTGTCCATCGGGGCGCAAAAGAACATACAAGCCCGCCCGAATAAAGTCCGTTTCGGTCAGGTCCAGACCCGCCGATGGGGCGCTGTCCGCCCGGAGGGCCGGGGATACGCGCGTTGGGCACGGGCGGTGGCCCCGGGAGGGGTTTGGTTCTTGGTTTCCCCACCACGCCCCGGTACGATGCCCGCATGGCTCCCCACAATCCGTCTGATTCCGATCCAGGGTCGGGCGAGGCGCGTGCCTTTGCGGGGGAGGCGCATCTTCCGCAAGAGCGATCGGATAGTCGCCGGGATGAACCTGAAAACAGCGTGCCCGGCGCCGAGCGCCAAGATCTGGACCTCGGTGCTGCCACCGAACCCAGGTCCAAAGATGTGCACTTCACCACGGTGCCGGACGGTCCACCGGGCGAGACATCATCAGGGGCTTCGTTTGGACATCAGGCCTATGGACATGCGGTGGCCTCCGGCGGCGAGACCGATGGCGCTGCCGTTTCTCACAGAGCGTATCGAGCGAAGCGCCGGGCTCGAGATGCGCGTGCCGAAAAGAAAGCTGTGCAAGTGGTCTTGGTGTTGCTTCTCGGTTTGGCCACCGTGGCCTTAACGGTCGCGAATCTGCTCATGGATGACCTACCCGAGACCGAGGGCGCCGACGTTGCCCCTCGCGCGCCGACGCCAAAGCCCTTGGCCGCGGCTCCCAAGACGAAGCGGCCCAAGGTGTTCGCCTCCGGACAGGCTTCGCCCGACATTCCTGCTCTTCGGCGCTTGACGGCCGAAGGACTGACGATCACCGCCGAAGGTCTTCCTGAGGTTTTGGTGAACAAACAGAGCCGCCAAGCTTCTCTTTTGGCCGCCATAGAGACCTGTCGCTTTGCGTACGCGGTCTGGGAGTTTTCACCCAACAAGCGTTTTCGGTTTCTCACCACCTGCGATGGTTTTCAGGGCGAAGTATTGGTCGGGGCCTACGAGGTCGATGGGGCCGTGGTGCGCATGTCGCCCCTCATTTCCGGACCGGCGCAGATTCTTTCTGAGTTCGTGGTGGAAAAACCGGCGGAACTGAAGAGCACGATCGCCGTCGGTCGAGGTGCCCAGCGGGTTCAACTGACGGTCAAGCAACGGGTAAGCTCCATTCGAACCGGTCTTGCGGGCGACCAGTTTCGAAACATCCTTCGGAAACGCAACACGCTCCGGCCCCGACTGGAACCGTCTTCAACCGGCGGCTAGTTCCGGTCCACAAGAGATAAGATCCGACTTGCCCGGTCCTGGTCCCGGTCCGTCGTCCCGGTCCCGATAGCTTAGGGTTGGGGGACGATGCGGTGAAGGACGCCCGTGAGATAGATAGACTGCTGGCTCCCGCGGCCCTGTGAGGGCTTTCAGTCGCTGCGGTTGGTTGGGGTTTGGGTGTGGTTTTGTCACCCTGTCGGGGCAGGTCCTTTCAGCACTCCACCGAGGTCACGGTATGGGTGTGGGTTGGACCTGCCCCGAACGGGACGTTGAGGTTCCCCGGGGGTCGAGTTTGGCGCATGTTGGGGCCGAAGGCCGACGCTAGGGAACAAACTCGGAATGTCGGAAGGTATTGGTATGCAGGACATCGCCATGGATATCGAAGACGTGAACACGGAGCTCCGGATCGGGTCGGGTGGTGTCGACTTCCACGCCGATAAAGCTGTCTTTGTCGGTGCAATAGATCTCTTCTTGGCGGGCGGGGGCGGGGCACGTGCTGTGGAAGTTGGCCAAACCGGAAGAAGTGAGTTCCAGGACGCGGTACGACCTGGACTTTGGAATCTGGGTGATCTGGGTTCGATGGATGTCTCCAGACAGTACAACGACTCCTGGAACTTGTGCCACCGCCTCGAGAACGGCATTGCGATCTGCCTCGAGCCCCAGTTTGTCCCAGTCGTGGTCACGGGACCAAACCACGCCGGTGACCAGGAATTTGAAGGTGGCTTTCGATGCGCGTAGGGCGCTTAGGAGCCAGGTGCGTTGCTCAGGGCCAAACATCGAACCCGGGGTGACCCCTTGGTGGTAACGGTTGTCGAGCAGAAAGAATTCGACGTCGCCCCAGCGGTGCACACCAAATACGCCCTTGGCGGTGGTCCCACCATACGTTCGGTTCGCCCAATACTCCCGGAAGACGCGCAAGGTTTTGTTCCTGCCCGGCGTGAGGCCCGTGGTGTTGTCACCGAGAAAATCGTGATCGTCCCAAATGGCAAGCGTGGGTGTGTTCTCCATGACGTTGGCTTGCTCTTTCATGTCTCGGCTCCTACGGTAAAACCAGCGGAGGGCTTCGATGTTGCTGCTGTCCGCGTAGTGGTTGTCACCGCCAAAAATAAAGAGGTCCGGTTTGTAGGCGGCGACGGCATCGAATATGGGTTGTTCGGGAAAGCGTGAGCAGGAGCCAAACGCAAAGCGGTTCACCATGCCACCTTTGCGTGGGGCACGCGGCAGCGAGCGAGTCGGACCGTGCAGTTTCCCGTCGATGGCAATGCCGTAGTAGATCTCTTGATTGGGGTCCGGGCTTGCGGGGACTTCGAGCACGGTTGTGAAGTCGTCGTTTGGTGATGGGTACGACGAGGCCACCGCTTGGCTGTGCTTCAGATCGGGGCTTTTCGAGGTTCGAATGGTCACGCGTCGTGTGCTGTCTGTCCTCAGCCATATGCGGGCCACTTGCGTATCTACGGCCCCGAGCATCGGACCATGGGAAATGGGTGTATCGCTGCAGCTGTTGCAAGTCGTCTGCAGACCTTGGGGGTCGCGCCAGCGTTGGTGTTCGTTTTGGTCGGAGCCAAACCATATGGACTCCATGGTTTTGCTGCAATAGACCGGCTGCCCATCAAAGCTGAGCTGTATACATGCGGCGTTGAGCGCGTTTGTCCCGTTTGTGGATCGGATCTCGACTCGGTCCACGGCGGAGCGAGGGAGGCCGAGGTTTTTGAAATGGTACACGCCCACTTTTCCCGGTTGGAAGCCAGTGACGGGTTCTTTGACGGGGTCAAATTCGCCTTTTCGGGCATCGCCACGGTTTCGCCACGCCTCCATCTGTGGAAGGCTGAGCCTTCGGCAAAAGTTATTGTTCAGGCAGACCCGAAGATCGTGACGGTGATCCGTTCCTGCGAATTGATGGCTGCCGGTTCGGAAGTTGACGGTCAAGGTGTCGATGGTGTCGGGGTAGTTTGGAGTTCCCTGCTCGAACAACCGGACATCGCGATAGCAGACCGAGGTTTTTTGTCCAAGGTCACCGTCGTTGACAAAGTAGATGTGATCAAACACCTTGATGTCCTGGCTTGCGTACGATTGCCCAATGGGGATTCGGAAGCGCTGATAACGCCCGCTCATAGAATAGCCGGAGTGGCCTTTCAGGCTGGTTGCGAGGGCTTGAGACCCGGCGACCTGGATCGTACGACCCTTGGGAGGGATTTTTTGGGTTTGGGTGTCGAGCCCGACGCCATTGATCTCGGCGGTTGCACCGTCGCTTTTGAAATCGAACTCCATGAATGTCTGGGACGTGACCTCGTAGGAATCGAGCAGCTTGAGTGCCTTCCAGCTGTTTCCGCGAAGACATATTGCGCGGCCCCCAAGTTGCGTGGTTGCGCTGCCGTCTTTATCCCCCAGCTCGGGATAAGGCGCGTAGGGCAGAATCGGTGAAGCGCTGAAGTCTATGGGGCGAGATACGGCCTCGTAGATCTCAACGTTCTTGAAACACAGCTTCGAGTTTGGGCTCGCCTTGGAATCGCCGAAAAAGAAAAGATTGGGAAAGGCACGGTGATCGCTTTTGGGGATCATCTTGCCCATCGCCACTTTTTGGCGTTGGAATGGGTCGCCAACCGGGTGATCAAAAGTCACTGTGCGTGCGGCATGGGGCGTTTCCTCAAGGGCGGTGTGAAAGCCCAGCCTTCCAGTGATGGTTTCTTGTCCGACAGAGGCTACGTCAAACTCGATGACGGTACGCGGCGTGACCTGGTACGCAGGCGTCAGCGAAACCGCAGACCCGGTTTTTCCGGAGACGCAAAACGACAAGGCATCAGGTCTTGTTTCATCTGGGGGTTTCGCGTCCTGCGGCGGGTGCGCGACCAGGTGCTTGGCCTTGATGGGCAGAGGTTCCCGCAGCCGAATGTTGCGAAAACAAGCCGAGTCTTGAATGCCTCGGTCGGTTCGATTCACAAGGAACACATAGCTTGCGTGCTCAAGCCCGGCTGAGCGGAGTTCGGCCACGGGGATTTGGTAGCGCTGAAACGCTCCACTTTGTTTGTATTCTTGATGGGTGTCCCGGTAGCTTGAGGTTTGGGTCCCTAAGATCTGGTACCCACGGTCGGCAGCCGGTACCGCTCCGGTTTGGTTATCGAGCCCAATGGCGTGGACTTTTGCGGGTCCGCCATTGCTTCGATATTCGAACTCCAAAACGGTTGATGCGGAAAGAGCGTATGGTTTGGCGAGGCGCAGACCTCGGAGATTGTTTCCGGCCAAACAGATTGTCCGGCCCCGGTTGGTGACCGTCACGTTTCCCGTGGGCTCACCTTCCATAGTCTTAGCACCCATGGGAAGGGCCCCGAGGGCGGTCATGCGGAGCTCGGGAAATTCCAAGTGACGCGTCAGAGGAACACTCGCGGCCGTGTTCTTCCCTTGATGGGTATGGGTCGGTTTGGTTTCGCTTTGTGTGGGGCTCTTGCTTTGGGGGGGCTTTTGTTCGGCTTTGTTGGCATTGTCAATGTATGTGGCTTTTGGCCCGCAGGCGGAGGCCACGATGGTAAGGATCGCTACTGCCCGTCGATAGCAACACAGACCATAAACACGCGCGGGCGTTCGTTCTATGCTGTTGTTGTACTGTCTTCGTCCCATTTTATAGACTGGCTGCTCTTTGAACAAAAAATTTGGCTGGGGGAATTCGTCGTGCGTCCGTTCTGTCTTTTCTACTGACACTCGAACCCTTTGCGGACGTTGTGGGCAATGGATGCGCGTTGGAAGATGGAGCCGGGAACGGGCTGAAGCCCGCAGAGCGGAAACTGACCGATCCGTTCGGTGGAGGTTCGTTTGTCCTTGACCTGACGGAGGGTGTAGTGCCCGTTCGCAGTGCCACCGTATCCGGTTTCTTCTTGGTACTTGGAGTACACCGTGGTGGTTTTTTCGGGGCGACGGTCGACAATATGGACTACGCGAAAGTGCCTGTGCCCTTTCCACCGGGCGCCCCCAAGGCATTTTCGGTTCGAACCCATCTTACATACACGCTCCATGCGATCCCACTGAGCCCGGCGTACGGTGACACGATCGTTGCTCCGGTCACCGCGGATGCCATCATCGTGGTAGAAAACCGAGATGGTTTGGGTATCGACCGAGTCGCTTCGAATGTTGAGGCCCGAATAGTGGACGCGCTTCGACGTTTTCCAGGTCTCTGATGGATGGTTTCCGTCTCGCGCTCTTCTCGCGACAACATGGTTGCCATTCTGATCCGTTGCGACCTGGGTGTATACCGTCGTCGGTTTCGAACTTGAGAACTTGATCTTCAGTTTGACCTTTGTGAGATCTTGAGCGCCCACCCACTCTGCATCGACGACCTCCACTTCGTTGGCTACCTTGACTCCCGGAATGTTCAGCCTGCTTCCGGTTCGGGGCACTTCTAGCATATTCCAGTCTCGACTGAGCGCGTCGCAACGCGCAAAACCGCCCACGGTTTGTCCCGAAACCACCGGCACCATTTCGCCGTTGGGCCCATCGTTTTGGACATCCTTTTTGAACACGGCTTGACAAGCCATCGTTTTCTTGTCGTGCTTAAACTTCCACACCGAGATCACCTGACCGTCTTCCGAGTAGTCGGTCCGGTTCGAGAAATGCTGCCCGTCTTCTTCGAACGTGAGCTTCAATTGGGTTCTTTTGCTTCCGTCGTAGTTTCGAACGAACGAGGATTTCGTTCCATCCTTTCGGTAAGTCGTAGACCAGGTTCTTGTGATTGCGCTGGATGGGTATCGCTGGGTGATGGTGCGCTTGATGCGATTTTTGTGGCAAACAAGCTCGTCTTCCTCACAGATCGTGCCTTGGGGCGGCACGTAACATTTGGTTTCGACCTGGTAAGCACTGTAGGGTTGTTGTGAGGTTTCTTCGGCCAGGCAACCGCTCTTTTTGAAATATTTCCGAGTGCGCACAAGCACCTGGTCTTGGTACTCCAGAACGCGGCGGGGGCCCTGGCAAGCCGCGTCGTCCGGGTTGACATCTGACTTCTTGGTCTTTATGCCTTGGCCACAGTCCGTGACTTTGTCCATAAGGCAATCTCCCTGGTAGTGGTGCGTGCTCCGACAAGACTGAGAGAGTCCATCGATCTCGCTGTTGAAGTTCTCTGTACCCACAGGGTGACACGCCAAGCCCAAAAAGGTCATTGTGAGGTACAGAATCGGTGCCCTGGGCCCCAAGGCCGGCACGCGTTGTGGAAACGAGCCAAGTTGTCTCATGTACGCCAGCGATGCACACCTCGTGCCATTGTTGCTGTTCCCTGACCGCACAACACATCGTCTTGGCGCTTGCTTGGTCTGGGAAACAAGTGGAACCCGTGTTGTCCTTTGAAAACACGGGATGCGAAGAGCCTGCCCTGGGTTCTTGCGGGAGCCGAAGGCTACGAGACCCCAAAGAACAGCTCTAAGGGGGGGGCTAGTGATGTGTTTGCCCTTTCGGACGGGTTGTCCGCCATCCCGGCAGGCATCCTTGGTGGTTGGGTTGTGGTTCGGACTTGGTCCGGGGCCCTGGTGGGGAGACGGTTGAAAGACCGGCCGCCGGTTCAGAGGGGGTTAGCGTTGGGTTTTTCCGTGGATCACAATGGCTCGGGTTTCGTCGAGCCGGTAGCGAGGGGATGGGCCGAATACGTCGAAGCGAACATGCACGGTCTTTGGTTCGGCCTCTGGGCGCCACCGCTCGTGATCTACGGTCACCCGAATGTCAGACCAGCCCAGCGTGGTGCTGGAGGTGGGCACATCAACCACATAGGTGCCGACGTCGACAATGGCCGGATCGGCTTCGGGGTACGCTGTGGCCATGCCGCGGCCTAGGTTTACGACGCGAAAGACGATGCCAGCGTCTTCTTGGGTGGCATCGATGTGAAAGGGGCCCTCGCTTTCGCTCGGGAGAATGTGTACGTACCGAAACTGCGTTTGCGACGCTTGGTAAGCCTTGATGCTTGGGTACACCGACTCGATGCCCGCCTGGAAGCCCTCTTCAACTTTTTCGAAGTACATCTCTACAAACGGCTCTGGGTGGAACTGCCTCATTTCTTCAAGTTCTGGAAACTCGGGCTGCACGCCGTGGAACAGCAATTGTTCGTACATCTCGATGGTGTCTTGGAGCCGATTCTGACTGTATGCCCCTAGGATATCGATGGAGGCGTCGATGAAGTAGCGCGCAAAATCGATGGTCTCAACGCGCCCCACTACGCCTCGGCCCTCATCGTACATCGCGGTTTCCATGGCTTGTACGGCGTCCTCCGTGTGTCCGCGCCGGGTTTCGAGTTGTTTGAAAACCGTGTGGAAAACAGCGGGGTCGTCGTCCGGGGTGGGCGCATGGGTCGACGCACCCGGTGACAGGGTTGTCAGGGCGTGTATCAAGGATTCTCCCTGTTTTTCGCGAAGCGCCAAGGCACGGCCCCAGGCTTCGCCGCGCTCGAACGCGAGCGTCCTTAGATCTTGGCCATCGCCCGCCCAAATGTAGAAGAGGCCTTGGGCGAGTTCGGTGAGCCAGGGTTTTGCGGCGTAGGCCGCAAACTTGATGAAGCCTCCAGGAAGCCTCGCGATTTCGCGCGACGCCGGAAGCTTGAAGTGGCTCCATCGGCCTCGGTAGAGGTAGGGTGAGTCGAAGTCTTCAAGGGCCAGGTCGAGGGCCTCGTAGTTCTCGGTTGTGACCGGAACCAGGAGCTCCCCGTCCGGGCAGGGGCCACCTCGTGGGATTTGATACATGTGGTAGTCGACACCTTCTTCGAAAAAGACCTGCTCCATCCACCACGGCAGGTTTTCAAGGCCTTTCCAGGTTTCCGACCTTTGATAAGGCTGTTCGCGGGAAGGGCGCAACGCGGGACTGAGATGGTCAGGGTGTCTTGCACTTGGGCTCCGCGGCTGTCGCGAACCGTGACCTTGAAGGTGCATGGCTCGCTGTTGACGGGGCGAAATACGGCCCGTGCTTGGTCGGCGAGGCTTAGGTCACCTGCCGTGCAACCGGTTGTCCACTCATAGAACAATGGATCTTTATCGGGGTCTTCGGCGGTTGCCACAAGATAGACGGCTTTGCCAAATCGAAGGAATTCTTCCGACGCCCGAAGTTCAACGAGCTCTGGAGGGGCATTGGGGCCCAAATCGGGGTTTTGATCGTCTTCGGAGAGGCTCTCATGCTCCTCAAGCTCGGGCAACCAATAGGCTGTTTCGAGGCCCTTTAGGGAGGTGTACTCCAGCCGTCTCTGGAGGGCCTCATCAAGAAAGGCGGCTCGCTCCCAGAGGGTGGCAATGGTCGTCGTCCTCGCGGCGAGGTGTTCCCGGAGGGGAGAAAGGCCCTCGGCTTGTTTGCGCAGCCATGATGGACTCTCTGGCACTGTGTTGTGGCCCAGCCAATCGATTTCGTCTTCGATGTCGTTGAGCTCCCGAACCATCAACAGTGTTTCGACATCAAGGTTTGTGCTTTCACGAATTTCGGAGCTCAGGACCCTCGAAATGTCCCACCAGCTGGCCTGGTACTGGTCGCGTAGCGCTCGGGTGAGCGCAAACAGGTCGTTGCTGTAGGCCCTGAGCTCGTGGATTGCGGTCTCCCACGCTTCGGATCCGACTTCGGGTTCATGGAGGTCGGCGTCATTTGCTTTTGGTTCGTATGTGGCGAGCGTGGGGGATAGGCTGCGGCTCTTTTCGAGGAGATCGGCAGGCGTAACCAGGGCCAGCGCGGTTTTGCCAAAGGCGCGCGGGTCCTTATTGGGCGTAAGACCGTGGTCTAAGCGCAACTGGACGGGGGGACCCGCCAAGGAGCCGGCGTAGGCATCGGGAAGGGAATCGGTGGTGGCAATATCAAAGGCCACGGCGACGAAGAAGTCTTCACCCGGTTCTCGGTCTTCCCAAAAAGCTTTCGCCTTCTTGCCGAGCCGACTGGGCTCCTTGACAAAATCGATTTCGAACACCGAACCGTCCTTGATCGCCACCACTTGGGAGATGCGGTCCCTGGGTTCACGAATACCAAGCTGCGACTTACGCATTTTGAAGACCGTGACATAAGCCTGGCCGAGAGAATCGTGAGGGTTTCGAACCAAGCTGTAAGGCAGACGGAGGGTTAGAAAAAGTTTCTTGCCTTTGAAGAGTCGGCCGGTCTCTTTGACCTGTGCACGAACAATGGGGTCGTCGATGAGCGTAGGCTCAATGGTGAAGAGCGTTCGCAGCATGCCTCGGTGGAGTGCTTTCTTTTCGCGTTTCAGATCTGCCAGAGACACACAGTAGAGGCGGACGCCCGGAAGGGGGCGCAATCGGTAGGGGAACAAGCTGAGTGGCTTGGGGGGGCGGATGAATGACTTTGGGGGATGTTTCCACTTTCTGGCGGAGAGCACCGGAGCAAAATCTCGGTAGAGCCCAATGGCCGTTTTGTCTGCTCCGGCCTGCCCCCATTTGAGGTAAAACAAGTCGCGATCTTGTTTGAGCCAATGGTCGATGAATTTGCTCGCATCCCAGTTTTCGAGGTCAAAAAGGCGCTCGTCGTGGCTGCAAAGGTAACCGCCAAGCGCGTTATGTTCGGCAGCAGCACGCATCTCGCTCGATTCAAAGACCATCATGTTGGCGAGATCCGGAACGGGGAGGGGGGGATGCCCGCCGGTGCGGGACGCACCGAGTTCGTCGTCAGGAAGTACGACCATGTCGACGATGTGGTCGCCCAGGAGCCCTGGCCTGAGGTGTGGATGCACGGTGCCCCTTTCGAGAGCGTCCTCTTTGAGGATAAGCGCCGGCGAGAAAGGACTGTACCACCACAGTTTGTCGAGGGCCTCTTGAACGGAGTCTAACGTGGGGATGGCTGAAGACCACGACAGATCCGGCCCGTGCTTGTCTGCGGCTCGAACACAAAGGGCGGTCCACCCCAAATCCGGATCCGTGAAACCGGCCTTGCCCACCCCGCAGGGGTCGATATCGCTTGGGGGTGCGAGGCTTGACACCGTGTCTTCGACATTTTGTTCTGATGGCTCAGGCATCAGGGTGGGGACCAGCGTCGGAAAGTATCTGCCGACTTCCCGAAGGGCTTGAAGAAGACCTGTGCCCCACGCCAGTCCCCCAAGATAGGAGAACGTGCCAAAGCGCGGCACGAGAAGCGGCGGGTCCTCTTCGGAGTACGCACTGTTTTCGGCCGACAACCAAAACGCGCTTCGAAGCGCATCGCTGGTGACCGAGTCCAGCGGGTAGGGAAGGAGGAGGGCCTCAAGACTGGCCCGGGAAATGACGCCTGTTTTCAGCATGGCGTGGAGGACATCAGCGGGCATGCCCGTTTGGGTGCTTAGGGTCACAAGGTCGCCGTCGCCGACGCGGTTGATCAGTTGCCTCAGCGCACGACGGTTTTCTTTGAGTTCTGGCGTGGGTGGGGTCGAAGGCGCCCGACTGGGGCCTCCTCGCAGCCAATACTGCACCGACAAAGCTGAGTCCTGGAGGGTACGGAACTCCAAAGCCGCTCGGCTCCAGTAATGGGACGACTCGGGGTGAAAAACGGAAATGAGATCGAGGTCATCCAGGGCATAGAATCTCCCTTGCTGTCCGCTGAGGGCCTTTTTCACCGCTTGTTGCAGCCGCATGCGGATCGAATCTCGGAGGTCTCTGGTGGTGGCTGGCGTGTTGAACGCAGTCACAGGCATTTTTCGAAGAACGTTCCAGGTGCTCAGCGCGGGCTCTTGCACAAAAGGGTCTTGCCTTCCTAAGTGAAGCGCAGGGTTTTGGACTTGAGGCGTGGCGTAGCTTTGTATTTCTTTATGGAGGGCCTTCAGGAGGATCCGCGCATCGGGCCCATGGTGTCCCACAAAAAGCGCCACCATGCCGTCCAGAGTTTCGGGGTCTATCCCTCTTGCGCGCAGCGCTCTGCGGAATGCTTGGGCGAGGTGGGGGCAATCGAGGCCAGTGTACACGCGTAGCGCTTGGCGGATACGGGGCGCTTCCTGGCAGGCGGCAAGCAAACGTTTGGCGGTTTGGCGCGATTCGTCTTGAAACAAAGTGGGTGGTTGCGTGAAAAACCAAGTTTCGGGGTGTAGGCCGCGAGTCACGTGCTCGCGGAGACTTCTGAGGTACACCATGCGGGTGAATTGGTGGTCAAACACATGGGCTTCGGGCTCAGAAGCCAGCAGGGTGCCAAGGGTTTCGGCATAGCTTTGATCCAAAAAGTGCTGAAACCTACCTCCGTCGATGTCGGTCAGTGGCGGTGCTTTCGGCGGCTGGTCGCGGTCGAGGTCGCCGAAGGCACCGAACATGCCCCCGGGGCGATGGGCGATGGCGGCTTTGAACAAGACGAGGGGTGCTGTCGGTTTGTCTTTGTCGAGGCGGGCGATATCCAGGCGTGCCAGGTCGTCGAGGCGGGGGTCGAAGGCGGCAGCGCTTCGCCGAGCCAGGGCAAGAACAGCGGTCGATTCCAGGTCGTCGAGGACTGGCAAAGGCGAGTTCGAATGCATGTGTATGGCCGCGCCCAAATCGAGGTGCAAGGCCGCGAATTGGAGGGCCTGCTCTGCCTGATAAGGATCCCGAATGGCGGTGGCAAATAGCGCGTACCAGCTGGCCACGTGGCTCGGCGATTCATCACCCCACGCGTCGGCCACCGCTGGGAAAAAAGCGCGGGGGCGGTTTTCTTCCGCATGCCAAAGGTGTTCTGTGAGTCCCGTCTTGAGCGCATCCTTAAGGGTTAAAAAGCGCTTCGCGAGGCCCGAATCCTCGGCTGCACCGAAGACCAGGGCCGCCTGTTCGAGGGCAAAATAGGCGTAGATGTTGTCGACGGCATGGGCGATTGGTGAGTTCGCATCGCCTTGTACGCCGTCTCGAAAAAAGAGCGCGCCACCTTGGGCGAGGTCTTTTTTGAGCGTGTGCGCGATTTGGGTGTCGAGCAACTGGTGAATCGTTTTGAGGACGAGGCCTTCGAATGACGATTTTTCAGGGGCCGTTGTTTCAAGAAGACGCCCCAGTGCCAAGGCGGCCACCATGGACGCCCGTATGGTTGGTGGCTTCGTGTGGTTTTGGCCCTCACGTTCAAAAAGGTATGCTGTTTCGTCTAGCAGGGCGGAGCGTCGTGTACTGCAGACAGTAGGCCAGTTTGTCCTCATACTCCGGGAACTGGATCAGGTGCTGGTGGTTCACAGAGAGGGACAGCCAGCTGCAGTTGTCGATGGCCACATGGGGGCTTGGGCTGAACCGAAAGAGCGACCCGCCGCCTTTTGTAAGCGTGCCCCCGGTGATCATGCGGCCCATCTGTGGGTCGTCGAGCAGCTTTTCGATGTGGGCTTTTTGGTTTGGGTTGATGCTGGGCCGAGAAAGCGAGGACAACAGATCATCGCGCCACCCGTGGGGATCCCAAAGGAGACCGAAAATTCCGTCCCGAAGCTCGTCCCGCCACGCCTCAAGCCCAGGGCGGTTCGAGAGCCCGAGCGCATCTTGGTGGTCGAGAGCGTGGTTCAGGACGCTCAGCACATCAAGATTGTGTTCAGTGACGACGTTCTCGGCAGCCACGACCTGTTTAAGAGCCTCGAAATCTTGAGCGCCGAGCGCGGGGCCCGAGGCGTTTGGCCACGTTCCCGGCCAGCCCACAATCGTGGGCGGGCGGCGGTATCTTCGTCTCCCAGCCGGTAGCGCTCGTTTTCTACCACCGGACAACCGCAGGGATCGGCGTCGCATTCTTTGGGAGCGTAGACGCGTTTGTAGTGCATTACCCGATCATCAACGCGGCGCTTGATTTGATCGAATACGTTTGACGCTTCGCCCTGTAAATCTTTGAGATAATAGACCTTGCTGGCCTCATTCCACACCAAATGATGGTGGTCCAAGCGGTCGTACGCCAAACTGACGCTTCGTTTCCAGGATGCACCGCTTCTGAGCTCTTGACGTTTTTCGAACCGCCGCCCTCCGTCTTGGCTGATCACCACATTGAGGTGGCTGTGGCCTTGGTCCGAGGCCGCTTGAAGGGAGCGCTCGATCCACGCGACAGAGACCAGGGGCCCGCGGGCTGCGATCGCAAGGTCGGTGATTGTGCGATTTGGGCCGGTTCGTCTGAGTGTGATTCGGTCACCAAAGCTGCCGGGCTTTCCGGCCTTATCGCTTTTTAAGGCCTGAAGGGTGTCGCCCTCGTCTTGGGTTCCCCGAACAACGTAAACCAGATGAACGCGAAGGCGGTCGTCGAACGCGGCGATTGCGGTCTTGGGCAGGGCTTGGGTGTCAAGATCATGGGTCAAAGGAGAGGGGACTTCGAATGTTCCGGACGGTCTTGGGGGAGAGGGAGCCGTGTCGTCGACGTGAATGGGACTGGACGCCTCCGATTCTTTTTCGGTTCCGAGGGCGTCACGTACGAACGCGGTGAGATGGTAGGACACATTTTCCTGTCCCAAGGACAAGTCGTCCGCGTAGGTGTTGGCGCCGGTCACCTCAGCGATGAGCTCGTGATTGCGATAGACCTTTGTACCGGTGCTGACGAAAGTGGGGATGGTCGCGCCGTCTTCGAACACCATGCGGTTTTTCCAGTGCAACGTCATGGCCAATCCCGCGCGTGTGGCTGAGAGTCGGGGTGGAGCACGCGGCCGCTTGAGGAGGGTTGATGGAGGTGTCTGGACACGCTCGGTCGCTTTGGCATTCAGGCCCCAGTAGCCCTCCTGCAGTCGGGGGAGAAATTCTGGAGGCACTTCAACGTAACGCTGGCGAAGCGCATCCCACCGAAGGATCCGATCGAAGCCGGCCTGAGCTTTTGGGGTTGTCGAGCTTGCGCTGAACAAACGCCACCCCTGGACGGCGCTGGTGGACGTGCCGACCGCTTTGTCCAGGGGCACGCCCGAAAACGAAAAGGATGTCGCCGTGGGCGCGTAGACCCAGTATCCCTCCCGAGGACATAGGCTTTGTTGGCATGCCGTGGTCTCTTCGGCGCTGGGGCCGCCGGACGCTGAAGGGGGCAAAGGGAAGGCAAGCAAGCCCGCCTCGCTTAGGGTGCGGATCACCGGGCCGGACGTGCGAAACGGAAACACCGATAAGTTCCAGCCCGCTCTGAACTGGTATGCGTAGTCTTGGATCGGCGGTTCAAATGCGAAGGCAGGAACTGCCGCTACACCAAGTGTGCACAAGAAACTCGCGCACTTGCCCAGCGGTGGCCGCCCGCCGTAAACCTTTAGGCCTCTAGAACGGGCGTCTCTCAAGATAGGGCATGAATAGATCAGTCGAAGTCCGTGTCAATTCGTTTGTCGAGCAAGGAATGAAAGACGCTTGACGCTTTGGGTTCTCCTGGTTTTTCGGCGCATCATTGTTGAGGCCGCGCCATCATTTATTCGAGCAAACCCCCTATTGCTTCCGGGGTGCCCGTCGTCTTGCTCGCGTATCAGACCCGCGAGTGAAGGCGGATGCCGATCCTTCCTCCTGAAGACAAACGATCGATTTTGGGCCGACGTTGTTTTGTGGCGGACCTCGATTTGCGAGAGGGCTTTCGAAGCCTGCTGCGCCTCGGTGGTTGAGCCGGGATTAGCGTATACCCTCCGTGTGGGGGTACAGGCCGCCCGCGCCAGGTCTAAGCGCACGTTACGAAAGAGGTCAGAATCGTACATGCAATTTAATTTGCGCACGACTCGATTGACTCCTTGGCGCAAATTTCATTGGATGCGGCCGGGAACGGCACAGAGATGTTGCAACCCGTACAAAGGGCTCTGCAACTTGAAGCCGAAGCGTTGGAAAGCTGCGATATCGAAGACGCCGCGCGCTGTGCTTCGATACAACGCGAGCCAGAGGACAGATCGGCAGAGGAGCCGAGGGCCGGGGCGCTGTGGGTTTTTGCACCGGAACCGTCTTTCGTTCTATGAAAAAGCGAGCGAAGAAGCTCGGTATTCCGGGTACAAAATGCGGCGCTATCAACTTCTTTCAGCGGCACACATCGTCCTTGCTCCTAGAGGATCACGCGAAGAGCCCCAAAGGGTTTGTCTTTCCGTGCGAGGTGAGGCTGCTGAGCGCCTAAAACCCTTCCTGGCTACCCGCAGCGCCGAGGCATCGCCCAGCACCTAGCCCCCAACCACCAGCACACCCCAAGGATAGAGCTCGGGGACAACCACGGTCGTCCACTCGCCGTCCCCTGTGACCGTCAAGGCCGAGGTTCGATCCCACTTCAGTGATGTGTAATCCTCGTTGGTTGCAACACGGGCGTGCTCCGCGGCGTCGTACGGCTTGCGAGTCCACAGTCGCAAAGTCAGCGGTGCACCGCCAAAGAAATTGCCGTTGCGCAGGCGAAGCGTTGTGTCGCCGCTGCCAGCCCATTTCACGACATGTACCACAACGGCTGCCGAAGCGTCGCCCGGTCGGGCTCGGGCAAACAAGCTCACGCTGGAATTGCCCGATACGATTTCCAGCGGTGGCACCGCGTAACGGGTCTCGCTCAAGTCGTAGCCACCAACTGCCGCGTCCTCATAACCATCGAGGAAGCCGTGCTGTCCGAGGCTTCGAGCAAAGGCGTAGACGTCTGCGTAATTCTCCGGGGCGCCGAATTCGCGGTCACCGCCGCCGTCGATAAACCGGTCCCATGGGGCCGTGACGTGCGCACCGTTGGCGTACGCCAACGCGATTTGCGTGCGATACCGTGTCTCGCTCATGAGTATGTTTGGATGGGAGATGATGGCGGAGTTGACTTGCCGGTGATTTCCGGCTTCGCGCCACCATTGGCCCGGCGCGGGCTCGAAGTTGGAGTCGGAGAAATGAAAATCGAAGTCGTAGCCGGTGACGAAATCAGTGCGAATGTGGTGGCCGTGGTTGGCTGCGATCTGAAAACCCGGTTTTGTCTCTTTGATGATTCGGACGACATTGTCGCGGAACTGTCTCTGATGCTCGCTGCTACGATAGTTGAAGAAATTGTCTACCAGGAGGGCGTCGACCCCGGCAGCGATCTGCGCTTGCCCCCAGGCCACAGCTTCGGCCACGTAATCCGCGTTCGCTGGGTCACCCATGAAGCGGCCAAAATTGCCCATGGCGACGCTCCACGCCTCGTTGCGGGTATGCGGGTTCATGGCACCGATGACCTCCATATCGTTGGCGTGGACCCAATCGATGAACTCCTGTGCTCGCGGAGTTACCGTGGGGCCGCTGGAGTCGGGTGCTCCAGGGTAGAACCAGTCCACCCGGGTTGCATGGAAGGCCTCGAGCGCCGCTTTCGCGTCTTCCACGGTGGGGAAGACTTCTCGGGTCCAACCGTAGCGGAAGCTGACATCGGAGTATTTCGGTGCGCCGGCCGGGCGAACGGCTGGTTGTGCCTTAACGTTCATCCTGTCGCCGGGGGGTGTGGTTGAATTGCTAGTCGGCGCCCCAGCCGCCATCTCAGCCACCTCGAGCGGATCCAGGGTTCTGTGGTAGATGCGCACGTCGTCAATCGAGCCCCGCCAGTTGAGTCCGTTTGTGACGCTGTCCCGACCGATGGCGAACTCGTGCGTGCTATCCAGGTTGGCGCCGGCCCAGTCGCTTATCTCGACGGTCTTCGCTGCTTTGCCGTTGATGTAGAGCTGCAGGGCGCCATCGCGATCCATCGAGAGGCCAACGTGGGACCAGGCTCCCACACCACCGTGGATACCGCCGACGTATTTCCGTGATGTGCCATTTCCCAGCGAAGCATGGACCTTGGTATCGCTGGCCCAGATAGAGTATCCCGATTCGATTCCCTTGGACACAATCCGCAAGTTTTCGGTCTGCGAGGGTTGTCGTCGAAACCAAACCGTGACGGAAAAATCGCCGAGACCAACGTCGAGACTGGCGTTGTCGGCGATTTCGACATGGTCGTCCGTGCCATCCAAAACCAGTACGTAGTCCCCCCGCGCACTATCGGCCGAGAATATTGCACCATTGCGCAACGTACCATCGAGTCCGCGGGCTGAATCCACGGCGTCGTTCTCTAGACGATACCAATGCGCCGGTCCGTCGGAGGTCGCCTCATGGTCCGCGCTCCCGTACTGGGCGTTGACACCTTCTGAGGGCTCATTGGATTCAACTCCCGGCTCACCCTGGCCAGGAGGAGCGCCGCAAGCCATCGTTAAGGCCACCCATGCAGAAAGACCCGGCAAAGAACATGCCGCACGCAGCGGGGATGGGATGTTTTGAGTTTGTCTTTGATGTAGCGACATGCAGTCTCTCCTGGCCTTGAGTCGACGAGTTTCGGTTCGTTTTTGGCAGGCCTTCTTCTATTCTGCAGGCCTTCTTTCATCCTGTTGGGTTGTTTTCTATTTAAACATCCGCGCGATGGGATGATCAATTGAATGGCAACCATAGCGTCTATGAATTGAATTCATGACCTTTCCCTCCTTATGGAAATTGTATCGAACTCGGCTGTTTTTTAGCGTGCTGCGACGGCTCGCTTCCGGATGGGGTCCACGATCAACTCCCTGAGCCATGCATGGGCTCGGGCGCGGTGGATCTGTTCGTGCCACATCATATAGGCATGAATTTTGAGCAACACGATCGGTGGACGAAAGCACTGCAGATCGATAAGTGCAACACATCGCTTGAGCCCTTGTGAAGTGAGGGATTGATCGCTCTGTAGCGCCTGCTCCAGACATGCGAGCACATCTTTGAGCGGCCTTCGGAGGTGCACGCCGCGCTAAGAAGGTGATCCAAGTCGCGCTCGAAAATTGATCCACCCCATCGGGCAAACCGGGAGTCTATGCCATCTGCTACATGTGGCGGGTTCCGGAGGGGAGATGCTGAGAATGGATCAGATCCACGTCGTCCGACATAAGGTGTTGGTCGAGAAACAGAGCGTGCGTGCGGTGGCGCGTGAGCTCAAGATGAGTCGAAATACGGTTCGAAAATACGTCGGGTCCTCCGACAGGGAGTACAAGCAATCAAAGCCTCGCTCGCCCATTCCTCCCCTCGCATATCATCATTCATCAAGAATCATCGGAATCTCCTCTTCGCGTTTCGAGCGACCAAGATAAAGAACCCGCGACAGGGAGCGCATGGATTCGATGGTCTCGCACCGCAGGAATCTCGGGAAAATTGCGCCACGGCCCCAAAGGACCCGTCCCTTCCATATCGGACGCGTCAAGGATGACGTCCGGGGCAGTCGATGCATTTAACCCATGGCTTAGTCGGAAGACGGCATCCCACACTCGAAAGCAATGTTGTCATCGAATATCACATCTGACAAACGCGGAAAGGAGTCGCCCATATTCGAAATTGAACCACCGAAACCGTCCTGTTGCCCCTGGACTGTCCTGTTTTCTTCGAATCGCGCGCCAACAAGGGTCGGGGAGGCGTCTAGGTTGAATATTGCGGATCCTAGCCCCCAAGCGGTGTTGCGGGCGAACCGTAGGCGCTCGAATTTTTGGTGTCCTCCACGGTTGTATATTGCCCCACCTTGCTGGCTGCTGTTGTCTTCGAACACACTTTCGACAATTTCTGCCGATGATTTCTTGTTGTACATGGCGCCCCCGAATGTGATGGCTTCATTCCCAACGAAAGTCGCGTCCACAATCTTTGTCTTCGCAAGGCCGGCATTGAAAACAGCCCCACCTGCTCCGTACACGGTTACCCGATTTCGCACAAAATCGACGTTGCGCCATTCCTGAGTGTCGTCGTAAGTGGGTGCGGTCTCACGAAGATTCATGATTGCGCCGCCGTTCTTTTGTGCGCTGTTGCGCTCAAAAACAGCATCCGCTATCCCGACGTCGCCTGAGTCCTCCGCAATATATAGAGCACCGCCCCCTTCTAAGGCCCTATTGTTCACAAAAAAGTTGGACCGGAACAACGTGGCCCGCCCATGATTCGCAAGTGCGCCGCCGAAACGGGCCTCGTTGTCTTCAAATCGAGCGCTCATCAACAAGTTTCTTGCGTAGCTCCTGATAGCTCCCCCATTCTCCGAAGCTGAGTTCCCGATGAACACAACGTCCTCGAGAACAACATCTGAGTCAGACAATATGTCCATAGCACCACCGTTCATCCCGTGATTGTCGAGAAACCAAACATGACGAAGGGACAGGGCGCCAGCGTCATTTTTTGTGCGAGTGACCCTCATCCCGCTCTGAGTCGCGCCACGGATGGTGAAGCCTTCCATGGAGACCCGTTCAATATCGTCGGCTGTAACCACCTGCGGGCTCTTGCCGCCGCCATCAAGGAAAACACTGGGGGGGCTATTCGCTTGGAAGCCGGGTCGTTGGTCCAGACGAGTTTCTGTGCCTACGAACCCTCCAAACAGAACAATCTGACTGTCAACGTTTGGTAGTCTTATCACGGGCTGACCTGCTTCAGCCGCGGTGTATGTCCCCTTTTGAACCCAAATCCTGTCACCGTGTGTTGCGGAATCGACAGCCTCCTGAAGGGATCGAAACGCCGTATCCCAACTGCTACCATCGCCGGAAGAAACCTCGTACGGCGGCGGCTGAGGTGGCTTCACAAAAAGGCGCCTGTGGCTTGCTTCCTGCGGGCTTTCTAGGAAGCTCGTATACAGCCTTACGTTGTCAATGGCCCCTTCAAAGTACAAGTTGTTTCTGTGTCCGTCGAAAGTTGTAGCCTCGGAACCATCCCCGATGAAGCCATATCGGGTTTTGCCGGTCCCCAAGGGTCGACCATCATGCGGGAGCGGCAATGACTTACGGTCGAGCTTCCCGTCAAGATAGATAAACTTATCCCGACCGTCGTATGCAACGCACGCGTGATGCCATTCTCCATCGGCAACGAAATTGCTACCTACGAGGTCATGAACCTGCGATCGATTTTCCTCGGGGATATACGCGGCCGTCCCAAATGCGACTCTGCCCGTTTTGGCTTCAATGTAGAGCGAAAAGTACTCGGATCGGTCAAAGTCAAACAGTGAGAAGTTGTCAAACTTCTCTTGGCCGGTGCGAAACCACGCACACGCCGTCATAGTTGGCAAAGCCCCGATCTCATCGAAAACAATTTGCCGAAGTGCAATGTAATCACCGCCGTCGAACTCATAAGCGGAGCCGAGCCGCCCTTTTATCGCCGTCGCCCCATGAATTTGCAGCTGCGTTCTTTCGTTATCTTGTCCATCAAGGCGATAGTGAGCCAGAAGACCCGACTCTTTCGGCACACACGACGCTGGAGCGGTCGTAAGCCGATTGGAGTCTTGCGCAACAGTGTCGCCTGGGGCGACACATGCAGCACCTGCAACGAGCGCAAAGATAGGGGCTAGACTGCCAAGACGGTACGGCCTCGCCAGTGACCACGACGGACCGCGTGCGGGCATGATATGCACTTTTTGTTGCACAATCTTGACCCTGCGCTCGCGAATCCTTCGTTTCGCCAATTTCCTAGCGCTGCGCTTGTGGATTTCAATCCCATTCTGGGTATTCGATGTGTGTTTCATACCGACAAGTATACCGATATATTTCTTGCGAACGGATGATTAATTCTTAACTTTTCCGGCCTTTCTTTTGTCCTTTTGGGACTCCTCCGGTTTGGTTTCGAACTTGTGTGTTTCTGTAACGTTGAGGTCTGCGCTCAATGTACAGCAGGTGTGGAGTTCTGAATGTTATTCTCGCGAAGGAAATCTTCGAACGCGGTTTGCCAGTTGGCTGGCAAGAGCTGATCGAGCTCCCGGTTCGGCCAAGTGTCGATATGGGCGATGATGCTAGGAAGATATTTTCCACAATCGACGCCTGCCGCGTCGGCGGTGGAGACAATCGAAAGGACGTCGGCGAATCTCTCGGCGCCTCCCCGGGAGCCAGCAAAGAGCCAGGACTTTTTTCCGGAAGCAATGCGACGGAGTCGTCGTTCCGCCTCCCCGTTATTAATCTCGAGGCGACCGTCTATCGCAAAGGGAAGTCTGAGCTTACCCACTGATTGGTGAAATAGGTCACGCCTTGCTTCATGGGTTTGAGCAGAGGTATAGGCTTGAGTGCCTCAGCGCGCTCGAGGATTTCCTCCATAATGGGGAGACTCTGGGTGCGCCATTGCTCAAGTCGCTGAGGGGCAAGCAAAGCATGTTCTTTGCACTGTGCTTCGATTCGATAGATACGCTGGAAGGCATCGACAAAAGGACGCGCCGCGGTATCTCCGAATTCGAGCGCCTGAACGAACGGTCGACGTGCGTGCATGCAGCATCCCGCGAGCAGTCGTCCAACCTTATCACCCCTGTTCGCGTCGGCGATCCGTTCGTAGCCCCGATACGCATCACCCTGAAGTGCTGCTTTGGAGTCACGAAGCCACTTCTCGGGGTGCTCTGCCTCCCACGTGGGCGCGTATTGGTCAGCTACATAGGTCAAAGTCTTCGAAAGGTCGCCTCCGGGATCGAAGTACCGCCCCACGAATACCCACATCTTCCGTTCACCACGCCACCCTCGACGTTTCGGTCTCGGACGCGAATAGATGTATCATCGAGGTTAACCATATCGGACTTGCGGACGAGCTCGGTGATACGATGACAGAGCGGCTTGAGGGTTTCGTGCCCAAAGCTTTCCCAGCGGCTGAGCGTGGAGATTGCGAAATTGCCCCCGGTGCGTCTGAAAATCTTCTGCGTACGACGAAGTGGAAGCCCGTCCACCGTCTTGTTCGTTATCAGAGCAGCGAGAAGCTTTGGTCCCGGTCAAGCGCCGTCCCGGGCGTGGGTTGGGGGTGCTGGAGCTTTTTTCACTTCACCTTCGCACAGCCTGCACGCGATGGTTTCACGCAAGTATTCGATGACCTCAAACTTCGGTGACGTGTACTCGACAACGAGACTCCGGTTGTGACCGATGGTGCACCGAGGCTCACCGCACTGAGGGCAGGGCCGGTCTTCGTCAGCAACACAGATCTTCTCGGTGCGTGTGGGCTTGAGGGGGCGCGCCGCTTCTTCCTTTTTCGTTTCTTTGGCCCGGGCGTATCCTCTTCTTTTAGCTCAGGCTCCGGCATTCGCAAGGCTATGTCGCCACCGACGTTCGAGGGTACCAGTTCCAACGACATCACCGGTCGCCAGGAGCCCAGTCGGTGGTGCGAAAACCTATCGGCGCGGTGGAGAGCGTAGGTTCGGGACGCAAGGCCGCGTGGTCGACGTATCTGGGCCAACCGGCCCGGCGGTTCATGGTCGCCGGCAGCACCATTGGATTCAGTTCAGCTGGCCGATTGTCGGAATCCTTTCCCACCCATGACGAAGCACTCGGAGCGTTCGGTGAGTCGTTCAGCGATGACTTGGGCGTTGAGCGCGTCTGGAAAAACTTTGGTCCAGTCTTTAAACGCCCGGTTCGTGGTGATGGCCGTCGAGCGTCGGTAATCATATCGCTCTGAGATGACCTGGAATGCGAGTTTGGCCTGCGCGGCGTCCATTGCGAGCACGGCGAAGTCGTCGACAACAAGCAGATCTGCTCGGTGGTAGCGACGAATGGCCTTTTCGATGCTACCGTGGATCTCGGCACCGGCGAGCTCGTTGAGCATTTTCGGGGCCGTGGTGAAAACCACACGCTTAGTTGCCTGGCAGGCTCGGTATGCAAGCGCCCGAGCGAGGAACGTCTTTCCGGTGCCCGGTGTTCCGATGAAGATTGGATTGAGGCCGCGCTCTAGGAAGTCGAGGTTGTGAAGGGCGAGATACTTCGCTCGGATTTTTTTTCTGGTAGGGCAAAACTCAAAATCGAAGGCATCGATGGTGTTGACCTCCGGGAAACGGGCATCACGAACCCGCCGTTTGATCGCGCTGTCGACTCGGCTCGTTTTCTCTTCATCAACGAGACGATGGAGGACTTCGAAGAGGGTGAGGTTCTGACTCGATGCGAGCTTGGCGATATCTGGAAGGCTTCTCATCATACCGGGAAGTCGTAGCCATCGGAGCTTCTGGAGTAGAAGCTCAAGTTCGTCGTCACGTTCCATGGGCGTCATCCTCATCTCTTTTGTTGGCTGAGGAGCCAGGGTCGAGCATCTTCCTAGGCGAACTCAACGGTTCGTAGAGACTCATATCCGGCTCGGGCAGTCGGATATCGTCGAGCTCTGGGGCACCGAGCCGCAAGAGCGGCGGTGCGGGGTCAAGATTCCTTTTGTGACGTAGAATATACTCGACGTACTCTGCCCCGACGTGCCCAGTATCCATGACCTCACGAATGGCGTCGACGGTATGCTGCGCACCGAAGAGTTCGACCAAGAGGACAAGCCGCACGACTTCGCGATGGATGGACCGACCACCGGCGCCCAGGACTTTGAAGTACTCTTTCCCGACCTCCGAGAGACCGCTCAGCGCATACGGGAGCGTGCCTGCCGCGGCTCTGGGTTTTCGTTTGAGCAGACCCTCTTTGTGTGACGGATGCTCAATGTCCTGACCGACGTCCCAGCAGCGCGAGTGCAGAGCAACCTGCTTGCGCTCGAGAAAGACACGAAACTCTTCTGTATTGGCCCGGATTACGACTTGCTGGCTCACGAGTCTCCAGGGCACTGAATAGAGGTTTCGGTCGAAGCGAACCCGGAAAGACTTGGTTACGCCGCAGCTTTCGACATCGTCGGTGTCGAATGGTCGGCCATTCATGGGTTTTAGGTGCTTCCGTTCCTCGCGGTCGAACACCAGAGAAGGGACTTTTCCTGTCACTTCGTGAATACGGTTGTTGGCATAATCCTCGCGCCATTCCACCGCTTGGCGGTTCAGGTCGAGTAGATCTCGGAACTTCCTACCCGGCCAGAACCGGCGGCGGACGAATCCGATCCCTCGTTCTACAATACCTTTTTCGTTTCCCCGCCTCGGGTTGCATGCCGTGATCGCGAAGTCACGGACGCTCGCGTAGTCCCTGAATCGGGGATTAAAAACCGGGCCGAGCTTGGTTCGCTCCAACACGACGGTCTTCATATTGTCGAACACGTCGGTATGCGTGATGCCACCATAGAAAGAGATGGCGTTCTCCATGCAACGCAGAAAAGCGCCCATCCGCTGGCTCAGCGTGTATTCGAGGTACAGATGACGTGAGTAGCCCAAAACAGAAACGAAAGCGCTCACCCGGCGCGGACAACCAGGAATTGCGAATCCGAAATCGGCCCAGTCCACCTGAAGCACAGAGCCTGGCCGGAAGTCGAGAGTCAGGTAAGCCTCTTTCGGTGAGTGAGGCCGAAGTGTGCGCATCCGTTCGCGGAGGATGCTGATCCCACCTGTGTAGCCAAGTGGACGCAAGCGCTCCAGCATCGACGGCGCCAATAGGTCAGGCATATCCGACAGCATCGCGCGAATCGTGTCCTCGTATGGGTCCAGTATGGAGTAGCGCGGTTCCTTGGCTCGCGGTCGTTCCGATAGCAATGCCCGGCCAAGGATCTTCCGAATCGTTTTTCGACTCATTGAAAGTCGACGAGCAATCGCACGCATAGAGAGACCTTCGACCATCGAGAGACGAAGCACTTCAGTCAGCTTGTCGGATATCTCTTCGCTCATCGCGATTCTCTGAACTTCTCGAGCTGTCTTTCTGCACTCAAAGTCGCTCGTGGCTTACGGACTCGGAGTCGAACGAGATCACGAGGCAACGCTGCCAGAGACTCATTCCAACGCATGGACCACGCGTCCTCTGCGTCCACAGACAATACAGCGCAGAGAGGCCCACCATGCCATCGGGCCAACAGCGCGACCAGTCGACGGAGCATAGTATTTCGAGCCACGGTTGACAGCTCCAACAACGGACCGGAGAAGCACACCCATGTCGTGGCGCCATCGTTTCCTCGTCGAAGTCTTAGTTGCAGCCGCTGTTTCAGCATCTCGTTGCTCCGAAGTCATGGATGCCCCACTCGTCAAATTTTTTCGACTGTGATCTCCCACGCGACGATTTCGACTACGCCGTTCCTGTTCACGCACCCGATGATCTTCGCGACCCTCCGGGCTGTCCCGATACCGGCGACGCGCCGCCCGTTTGCTCGACTCGCGTCCTAATTCCGAGCATTTACGGGCGCAGTACCGTTGTCCACGATCACACTTGCGGTGGATGGCGAATGGTAAAAAACACCATCGGCAAAATCGAATTCGGAGCTCCACTCTCCTCCAACGGACAAAGACTGGACAGGGAGCACGACCTCGAACATGATCACATCGAGATCTACGGCTCCACTCGCCGAGGGTGACCTGGCTACAGACCGGGTCACCCGTCTCATCCACCTCACGAGACGATTCCCTATTCCAAAATCGCCCGCCACTTTTTGGAAGATTTACATTCCACAATCCATCCACAGGGATTCACAGGATTCGAGTCTCCCCCCAGACCCCCCTCCGGGAGAATCGAGCCAGCCCCTGCGTCCAAGGGCTACGTCGTGTCGTCACCCAGCATCGACCACTACGACGACGGTCCTCGGATCAACCAGATCTCGCCGGACCCGGGCCTCGGTGATGTTGGTGGAAATGGGACCCAACGAGGTCGGTGGTGACAAGGCTACAGCTTGAAACAAGAGCCTTGCCATCCGCCTTAGTGAAGTAGGATTCGCTCATGCCCCGAGCTTGATGCATGTGTTCACGCTCTAGGTGCCCCAAAATGAACAGTTACTCTAAAGAGGGACAGCGCTCTGAGTAACCCGTTGTCTCTATTGTATAGGGGTATACCGCACAACACTAGAAGGCCAATAATAGTGTTTATGTCTACTCATTGGCTCAATCGGGAAAGTCTGCTATCAGCCAATAAGATAATTTGGTTATTATTATTGGCTGGTTTGACAATATACAATGAAACCTAAGTCCATAAAACTAAACAAGAATTTTTAACAGCGACCCGGCGCGTGCGATATCCAGCGATAACTACTACCAATGGCTCGGTCAACGCCTTTGAGCGGTGGTGCCGACGGTCACACCGACTATTTGCGAAAATACTGAGTTTCGCGTCCGTGGCCTACCGTTCTGGGAGTTTCTTCAATCGCTCGGACTCCAAAGAAGACCCTGGGTTCCAGATCGATCTCGTATTCGATCGGGCCGATCGTGTCTTCACCATCGCCGAAATTAAGTATTCTTCGACGGCCAGCCAACAAGGCGGTCATCCATGCGTTTGAAAAAAAACTCGCCCTCTTTCCGAACCCTCAGGGGCGTACACTCCACAAGGTCCTCATCAGTGCCTACGGGGCCGACCCCGCCGTCGTCAACAGTGGCTACTTCGATACGATCATCACGCTTCAGGATATATTCCGAGCGATTACCTAGGGAGAAACGAGCCGCTTTGAGCCGCCCCAATATCCTGAAGCTCCCGGCTTTTCCAGGGGGAAGACGTCACTGGGCACACAAATCTGTTGACCGTGTGAGATGGACTTACATGTTATTCGGGCGCGTCTCAGATCGGTTGTGTATTTCTGCCGAGAGTCTGCGTCCGGGGGAGCATGGACAGGAACGATGCTGCGGCTCTTGGACCGCAGAGACCAGTGAGGGGCCTCTGGTCGTGGGCTGTGGTGGTTTCGCATGTGCTTGGCGCCGGGCCATCTTTTGAGCGGAGGTCAGGCTCAACCAAGCTTCGGATCGAAGCGGGCTGGAATTTGATCGCCAGCCCAAGCGACGCCGAGGGCGCGATTTTCGCGTCATGGAAAGCGCGTGGTCTTTCCTGTTGGCGTGCTGGGGGCTTCGAGGCGCCGGATGCTTTCGAAGATCGGGAAAGGTCGGAGGCCTTCTGCTTCGACCGCGTCGTCTTGCTTGCGCATCAGACCCGCGAGTGAAGGCGGATGCCGATCCCTCCTGCTGAAGACAAACGACCGATTGGGCCGACGTTGTTTTGTGGCGGATCTCGATTTGCGAGAGGGCTTTCGAAGCCTGCTGCGCCTCGGTGGTTGAGCCGGAATTAGCGTATACCCTCCGTGTGGGGGTACAGGCCGGCCGCGCCAGGTCTAAGCGCACTTTACGAAAGAGGTCAGAATCGCACATGCAATTTAATTTGCGTAAGACTCGATTGACTCCTTGGCGCAAATTTCATTGGATGCGGCCGGGGATATGGGGGTGGCCGACCGCGCCAACACCTCAGCTATTGAAAAAAGATGGGTGACATAGACTTGGCTCGCGCTCGGGCAACCTGGACACAAAAGACGCTTACTCGGCTCAAAGGGGCGGGACTTGTGTCGGTTCTAAGCTTGGGACTCGCGACCCACGCCGAGGCGCAGGCCTCTTCAGTTGTGATGGAGGCGGGGTGGAATCTTATCGCTACACCGGCGGCACGCCAGCGTCTGCACGACTGGGAGGCACTCGGACTCTCGATATGGTGGGGGCAGAGCCCTAAGGATGGCACAGAGATATTGCAACCCGTGCAAAAGGCTCTGCAACTTGAAGCCGAAGCGTTGGAAAGCTGCGATATCGAAGACGCCCCGTCCTGTGCTTCGATACGACGCGAGCCAGAGGACGGATCGGCAGAGGAGCCGAGCGCCGGGGCGCTGTGGGTTTTTGCCCCGGAAGCGATCGAACTTCCCGCCTTTGCCCCGGTCCGCGCGTCGAAAGCCGCCGCGGGGTGGCGCTTTGTGAGCGTCCGGCGAGAAACAATCTTTGGTGATCCCAACATTGAGCGCATCGAACGGTGGGACCCAAGCACCCAACAATACGAGACCGTTCGTCTCGGCGAACGCCTCGTCCCCATGGTGGGCTACCGGGCCTACCTCCGAGAGGCCGATGTCCCCTTGCAAAACAGCTGTCTCGGAGGCACCTGGACCTTCGAAGCGGCACGAACCCTCATGGAGACCTGCCCTTTTTCGACCTCTCAGCGACCGAAGAACGGGCAAGATGCCGTTTCAGCAAAAGGGGCATCGACATCGGCTCGCCCATTCCTCCCCTCGCATATCATTATCCATCAAGAATCAGCGGAATCTCCTGTTCGCGGTTCGAGTGACCAAGATAAAGAACCCCCAGGCAGCCGTTCCGATGGGAATGGAAGCGATGGGAATGGAAGCGATGGGAATGGAAGCCATTTTCTGATCACGACAACGCCTTCGGGAACATGGGAGATCGAGGTCGGTGAGCCCTTGACCGAAGCGCTCCCCCCCATCGTCCACATCGAAGTCAAGACCTACGATCGTGAAGGTGCTGCAGCCGCCCAATCCCTTGCCCCCCCGCCCCAAGGGGCCGTCATCCGGCTCACCGAGCTGGTCGCGAACCTGAGCACAGGCGCGGAGGCCATCGAAGGCATCACCGCGGACGACCGTCAGGCGAGCGAGCCATGGAGACACCTCGTCGATGTCTTGCAGCGGCGTTTTTTCGAACCTGGACAGACTACACCTCCACCAGAGCCGGGCGCCTTCGAAGTTCCGGCTGGCGCAAGCCCGCGCGGACTCTTTGTGGCCCTTCCCAAAGTGGCTCTTGCTGCACACACGGACCGAACGTGGGCACACTTGGTTTACGTCGTACGGCACCACGACGGCGGGGCGGAAGAACTCCGCTACGCGAGGAGCTTCAAGGCTGCTCAGGCACAGAGTTTTCAAACGGCGCAGACCTTGGCCCGTCCGGGCCCAGGGTGGACCTTCACCGACTTGGCGATGACCGCACGTGACAACAAGGTCTCCATCGCCTGGATCTTGAGCCCCCTCGGCGAAGAAAAACAAAACGCCAAGAGCCAGATTCGGGTCGCCTTAAGCCATGACCACGGTCAGCATTTTCTGGAACCTGAAACGCTGCGCGAAAACCACGCGTGGAAGCGTGGACTTGATCTGGCCTACGACCGCTTCGGCCATCATCACATCGTATGGGGCGAAGCCCACAAAGCCTACTACCTGAAGAACCTAGATGGTGAACCTCAAAACGTCTTTGATCGCGTTCGGCGAGATAAGAATACACGGGTGGTCGAGTACAACCGAGCCTACCAAGACCCTCAATGCCGCGCACTCAACCCCTGTGATTGCATCGAGTGGCAGCCCGAGGTTTATAGCTATGCCATTGAGAACGACCCCAGTACCGGCAGGCCATTTGGTCCCTTCCTTGACCGAATCGAAGAAGCATGGGTGTACAACCCCTCCCTCGAAATCGATGAGAACACTCTGAGCATCGTCGTTCACCAAGACCGGATGTGGGACAATCTGCCCGTCCCCAACCCAGACTGGACTGGCGCGTCGGAGACATCAAGCTGCCCAGAAGAGGGCGATCGAATCGGCCGAAAAGGTTTCCAGAAGGTTTGGGTTCGCCGCAGAGGGCAACCTGAACCGACCCCAGAGGGGAAAAAGATCCTCCCTGCAAAAGGCCGCGAAACAGTCGCCAAGGTGGAATGGGCCCAAGGCCCGGCGCCCGCCTCAGCCCCGGACGCACCACACCATCAGTACCTCTACGACGGTACTTGGCACGAACAAGATCAAATTCGCGTCGCCCAAAGACCCCTCGTGGCGGGCGATTGGTCCCAACCTGCCAAGGCCCTTCGTGAAGTGCCCATTTGGCCCATCACCCGAGGACTCCTAGAATGGCACAAGGTTGAAACCACCGTCGAAGAGGGCTTTAGGCAGGGCATCTACAGAGACGGCGTTCGACAGGACTGGCGCTACTCCGTGGTCGCGCACCTTGAAAACCCCCTCCATGAAGACCGACAAGCAGCCCCCAAACTGGTCGCCACTCAAGATGGTTCACTCATCGCCGTCTACAGCGATGGCCCCTCGGACAACGCATACACCCCCGACCAGAATCCGGTTTTCATCCAGCAGTCCCTCGATGGAGGCCGCACGTGGGCACCGCGCACCCTCGTCACCCACGGGTACCTTCCCGATGCCGCAGCCACAGCCGATGGCGAACTTGGCCTCCTCGTATATCAGCCCGCCCCACAGGCCTCCGGCACAAACTCGGCCCCCAAGATCCAGATGTTCCGCAGCCGGGACTTCAATACGTGGGATCAGACCACCCTCAACCGGAGCCCGCCCGCACCCCTTCACTGGAATCCGCATCAGAGTCTCGCCGCCGGGCGCATCGGTGTTCCCGCGATCAGCAGCCATCAGGACCTGTTCGTCGCCACGTGGATTCAATGGGGACAAGGTGGGCAAGAAGGAACCCGCGTCGTGACCTCCCGAGCGGCGCGTGTGAACCAGACCCGCCGGTACCAAATCGACCATCATGGTCCTCTGACCGTAGGCAAGCATGCGAAATTCACCGTCACCGCGGTCAACCAGTACGACATGCGGGTGAACGACCAAAACGCCGTCCGCATTCAAAACGCCTCCGGCACGCCCCAGCCAGGCGCCATGTCCACACCCGCCGCCGTTGTGGATGCCCGCAACCCAGACGACTCGGACGCCCGCGTAACCCTCGCCCCTCTGCCCACGATCCCGCTCCAAAACGGACAGGCCACCCTCATTTGGGCACCCGATGGACCGAACGCCGCGCTCTCGGTTCAATCGGCCGAAGTTTTGGGGAGTCCGTTTTTCACCACCTCTTTGGCTGCCTACCCGCAAGGAGAGAAGGGCAACTACCAAAGAGCAGTGGACGCCAGAGATCGCATGCGACGTACGGTCGTCGATGCGGCGACGGGGCAGGCGTGGGTGTTTCAGGTCGAATACGCATCGGCCGAACCCCCCCACACCCGTTCCGGCCAAACGCCGGATGCGATGCAGGAGGGTTTGCAGACTGACGCCCAATACCTCTCCGACTACGAGCGCGTGTGGGTATACACTCAGGGCATCGCTTTGGCTCAGCTTGCGAAACAACACGATGCACAGGCCGCCGCTGATGCCCAGGGCATCGCACGATACCTCTGCGCAAAAGCGAAAAGAACAGAGGTGCAGGGTGAACGCATTATCCGCGGGTGGCCATTTTCCTGGAACACTCAGGGAGACAACTGGGAAGATCGAAGGCTGGTGACCGGAGCCAACGCGTGGGCCATTCACGGACTGGGTGTGTTTGTGGCATCGAAGGCGTTTGAAGGCCTGGAGGCCAAAGAGCAAGACGAACGACTTCTCTGCTATGAGCAGGCCATCCGGGGGCTGAAAGAACATCGAAGGCGACTTATCGACCCCTCAACCGGAAACACGGTGACCCTCATGACCGCGGGCTGGACCGCGCAGGGGCTGAGCGTCGTTGAGCATCCCTCTGAGATCATCGAGGAAGAGGACCCCCGAGTGCGTTGGGGGTACTACAGCGTGCTCGACGCCATCGGCTATGATGACCTACCTGAGGACCGGCCACCCGAAATTCAGCGCCTGCACACGAACGCCCAAGGCCACCTGGCCGAGCTTGCACCATGGGTTCTGACCGAGCCCCAACATCAGATCCTCAGAAGGCGTGTTCTTGCCAACAATGTGGTCACCGAACACAACCTCGACGTGCTCAGCGTCTTGAACCACGCCCTCAAACACCAAAAAGAAATCGGTCTCACCGAGGTTGCCGAACTCGAGCGCTGGCGGAACGAACTTCGTGAAGGCATCTTCAGCCTCCTGTGGGATGAAAAAGGCTGGAAGGCAGACCTCGAATACACCCTTCAAGGCGAAGCGATCGGGGAAGGCAGACGCGCCGAGCTCGAAGAGGCCCTCGCCCAACAAGATCTCGGGCGCATCATCACCGGAGGCCAGATAAGCACCGAGAAGGGGGCCGAGGTGTTCGAAGCCAGTCCCCACGTGGCCATCGACAATTGCAGTTGGCTGTCCTTGTCCGTCGACTACGACCGGTTGGCGCCTGCCTCCGAAACCGTTGATCGTCTGGCCAAGTGCCTTCTCTATACCGAGCTTCAGTTTGTCAAACCGCTTCGCTTTTACGCAAAGACGTACCTGGGTGCCCACTATTTTCAGAACGCGTTTCGAGACCCTTACATCGAACCCAGCCAGCTCCAGGAGTCTTCGTTTCACCTCGAAGCCACCACCGGCCTTATTCTGGGTCTGGATCGCTTTGCCAACGCGTACCCCGAGCACCCCCTTTCGAAACGCTTTGCCCAAAAGGCACAAGTCCTCTGGGACGGCGTACAGGCCTTTGTCCAAGATCACGGTTTTCGTTACTCCAGCCAACGCATTCAAGACCTATCCACGCTTCTTTCTTCCAGTACCGCGGCCATCTGGTTCATCGATGTCTATCGAGAACGCCACCGGCCGTCGCTGGCAAACTGGATGAGGCAATTTCCAAACGCGGCCTTGGTCCTCTACCCTCTTATGGCTGGACTCATCCCCGAAGGAGACGCCTTTGGCCTCCAAGACCATGCGTGGCTCAACGCCATATCCTCACTCGTCGCAACGCACACCACGGTGCCCCTGAGCAACATCCAGGGCTGGCAAACGCCGTGGCGCGTGGTCCACGTTTTGGCCACTGAAGAAGATGCCGCGAACCGGCATTCGGTGCCCCTCGACTTTGGCGACAAGACCCTGGGGAGCGCCGAACATCCTTTTCCCTCACTCGCTTCGGTGATCTATCCAAGCATTGCTGGAACGTCCGTCGTTGCGTCGATTTCCCTATTTTCCCCGGTCGTCATTCAAGAGCCGGCACATCGCATGCAGCTCATTCGACCCCGGGGTATGATGGCCGACATCCTCCTCGTCCGGGACCTACCCGAGGGCAGTCCCAGCGCCCCCACTCGCTTCGAACTCCACCCCGCCCATGGGGGCCATTTCGACGTGAACGTGGCGCCCGTGCTTCCCGGGGAGCAGATCTTTGTTGCATGTGCTTCAGACCGGGCCCTCTTGTCCCGGGGGCTCAACCCCTCGGTCGACGCGCTGGCCCAGCTGGATGGGAAACTTTGGATTGCACCCGTTCAAGAGCGCACTGTGAGTACCCGCCTCAAACACGAGGCGGGCCCCGACGTTTTGCACGGACGCTTTCAAGCGAAAGACCTCAAACAAACCGTATGGCCCTTTAAGCCGCACGATGCTTTCTACCAAGACCTTCACTGCGGCGCCTTCAAAGAAGCGGTTGTGGCTGGGCTCCGTCTCGTTTCTTTGCCGTCTTTGCTTCAGACCCTGTCTCATGGAGCCGAAGACTTGGGACTCGAGGTCACCGCGCTGTGGAAAGAGGCACAGATCGTAGCGAGATTCACGCCCCCAGAAGGTGTCGATATCATTCAGGAGGCTACATTGAATCTGGTGAAGAAGGACCACGCGGGAAACATCCTAGATGTCATGACCCAGACCGCTTCCTGGCAAAAACCGGGTGAAATGACGTTTTTGGCCGACGATTCGCTCAGTACCCCCAACGGGGATGACCTCACGACCTTCTTGGAGACCGTGGGCGAAGAGGTGCAGTTGAGCGCGGTTCTTTCTTTGGTGGGCCTCGACGGGAACCGAGTGGTGGCGATGCCCTCCGAGGTGGACTTCACCTTCGAAGAAGACGGCACGGTTCCCTCTTTGACGGAAATCCTTCTTGGATTCTTTCACGTGGACGACAGGGTTGCGACTGGACCCCGGGGACCCATCTTATCCTACGGGCTCAGCAGCGATGGCCAAGCCTACGTCGGCATCCAAGACCACGGCGAACCCATCTGGGTCAACACCAACAGCCTCGAGCACACCCAGCGGGCACGCCCCGAAACCCAAAACCTGGTGGGGTCCGTATCCCGCCACGCCAAACCGGGTACGATTCTCGCTAACGTGGTCAAAAAAGGCGCGGCCTCCTTCGACGCGCTCGCTCACCCCGGTGCCGCGGGAGCGACCCAGCTTATGGCCGCGGGAACCACGCTCGCCAGTTTGGTTGCGATATCCACGGGGCAAGTAGAGACCTGGACCACCCTCATCCACCTCAACAGTGCCCCCAATGAATCCACTGAACCCTGGACCTTGGTCGGTCATGTCCCCGAAAGCGAGGTCACCTTTTCTGGTTTCTTTTTCAAAGATGAAGGGCTTATCCGGCGCGACGTGCGCATCAGCCAAAGCCACGTCCAAGGTGGCTTCGAAACTTCGACCTTGGCCTTCGACGACAACGCCATCTACGGATTGGTCAAGGAGGTCTACGGCCCCGAAGGGGGCGTGCTTCACGATCTCTACCGCATTGGGCTCCCCACCGGACAGCCCGTCGCCGTGTACCGGCTCGATACCGACCTCGCCCCTGAACAAATCGTCGAAGCCGTTATCGACCTACAGTACCCCTGGCTCAAGCCAGCCCCCGAGGGCACCGACGCTCAGACCTTCGCTGATGAGCTGTGGAATCACGTCAAAGACCTTGCGCTGACCCCGGACTTTCGAAACATCGACCTCGCGGAACTCATTCGCTCCATAGAAACTCAAGGAAGCATCCGCCCGCCCCAGTCTGCCGGTGATACGCCCTTAAGCGCACCATGGCTCGACCAAGTTCCGGAAGAATTTCGAGCCTCGGTCTACTACTGGACGGTACTCGCCCCGCAGGTTGGCGTAGTGCCGTCACCTGACCGCCAGCCCTCTCTTTGGGACGCGCTTCAAAACGACCTCGAGCGCCTCGATGAGCATACCTGCCTCACCGTGGGGTCTGCCTACGCCTCCCGGTTCCCAGGAGTCCGAGTGGACTGGGTCCCTGAGTCGAGTCGCCAGCCCGGACGCTGTATTGCCACCACGAACGGCCCCTCTGAATCACCAACGCCCAAAAACGGATCTTCCGAAGAAAGGGAAACGGCCGGGGAGAATACCGAAACGCCCCACGCGGACCAAGCGCACCCGGTGCCGCCGGACGTCACCGGGCGTGTGGGTGCCGGCGGCAATCTGGCAGATTCCGGTCCGCAAACGGGAGCCGACGCGCCGCAAAGTCCGGCCCCCGTCCTGGGCGCCATACCTTCGGACCTGCCGTGGAAGTATGCGGGACACACCGATACAGAGATGACGACAGAGCAGGCCTACCAAGCGATGAGTACTTCGACGGGCTTTCACAAGCTTTTTCCTGGCCTCGTCATGCTCGAGAACCTCGAGGCCCTCCATCGCGCGGGTCAATTCAATCGAAAAACATCGCTGGTTTTCATTCTCAACGAAAAGAGCGCCAGGGTAGGCCTGGTCGGCCGGAGCTTCGCGGTGCCCGCCATGAACAATTTCCAATATACCCGTTTTGAGCTGTCCCCAACCTCCAGCGAAGGCCAGACACGCATCACCATGTATCATGCCGGTCGCTTCGATGGTTCCCCTATTTTGGACCAATTTGGCCTCAAAGATGACGCCCCGAGCTTGCTCGACGAGTTTGTCAAGACGCCGTTCGGCTCGAAACCCATGCGTATCGCAGCCACGCCGGTTTCGGATCGGATCCTCTTCGAGGCCAAGACCCGGACGTATAGGCGCCCGACGGTATTCTTGGCGTACCATCCGCAAAAAGGATACGCTGCCTTCGCCTTCACCGATGAGCAAGCTTGGGCCTCGATTAAGAATTGGGGACCCGAGACCGTATTGGTCAGCTACACGGGGATTGCCAACAAGAACGGCCAGAACTTCAACATGGAGGCAGCATTTGAGAAGCTACCCGACCTGCCCTACATCCGTTCTGCGATGCCCAACGGAAGCGTCCGCTACTACAACCGCGAACTTCGCTGGTACAGCCCACCCGATGAGCATTGGTCGAGCGATCCTCTGGCGGCCTACCAAAAAGGCATCGTCGAAACCGCCCGGGCGTTCTCCCAGACTCCAGCCATCGCTTCCAAACCACCCTTGGAGAGATTCAACGCCAAAGGGGTCTACCGCCATCCCGTGGCCCTCACCGACGATGAGCTGAAAGCCGTCCACAAAGCCCGGTTTCCCGAGGGAATTGTCTTGCAGTTACGCTCCGACGACGGTCCTCACAACGAGCCGATGTATACGGTTGTCAACATCTATGACGAGGCCATTAAGGGTTATCTGGACTTCGTGCCCCATATTGTCGGCGTATCGTTTAGAGGAGAAGGTGAAGAGGAAAGGGCTCTGGTTCAACAGCTGTGGACGTACCTGATTGTTGAGCATGACGCTCCGCCATTTCTTCGGGTGGTCGGTGAAACCGAAGTTCGGTACTACAACGGCATGTTTGAGATCGTCCGAGAAACGCCCCTACAATCCGACCCCGGCACCGCGTATCAAACGGACGTTGAGAGTCTCCGAATGGAGCTGGCGCCCGAGGTTCAGCGGACTGACTGGGGTATATTTGGGGCAAAGCGGGTTGAAGACGACCCAGCATTCATCTCCATCCTGGTTGACGTGCCGCCTGAAAAGGTTATGGAAACCCACATGACCAACCGGTTCCAAGAACGACATTTCCCGGATTTACGCATCTTCAACAGCTGGGAGGAACTGTCTCACTGGGAGAAGAAAGGCCTCACAGAAGGCCTTAAGCATATCTTTGTGGTCGCCAAGCGCACCGAGAGCGAGATACTTGGCTACGTTCTTCCATGGCCCCAAGACTATGCCCCCGAAGGCAAGCGGAGGGGCCGCTATTGTGCGATGAGGCTAGAGGTCGCCGAAGTGCACCCCGATTGGACCCGAATCACTTGGGAGATAGCTTCCAACGATGGAGACGATTTCCGGGAGCAAGAGCAGGCAGACCCCGATTACGACGAATGACCCTCAAGCCGCAGAAAAATTCACAGTGCGAAGGGCGTTTTATACCTCGGCTCACTTGCGTTGCCCACGGATTGACCACCTGATTTGCGCGTGAGCCGAGGGGCCACGGGTGGGCCGAATTCACTTCGGACCGGGCCCCGTAAGGCCGAATGGGCGGTGACTGAAGCAATGCCGATCAACAGCTGACACGTGGGATATCGAAGTGAGCCGGGGGATAGAACCCTAGAATCCGGGATCATGCCTCGTCACGGCCCCTCCTCCGGACTCAAGAATACGCCTAGATCTAAAATTGCGGAAAAGAACTCAGACTCTATGACGCTGTCCGTAACGCCGTTGACATGGACAAGTATCGGACGAACCGAAAAACGTCGTGGGACCGCAAGCCGATCGACTTTTTCCTCCACTGCTCGAACAACTTCCATGCCCACAGGTTGTTGAACGAACTTGATCTCGAATACGTATAAAGTGTGGAATCGGGTCTCCACAAGATAGTCGATTTGGCACCCACGCCGATGTTTGGTTGCGGTTTGTACGAATGGACCAGCAGCAACGATTTCGCTCGGGTCTAGGCCGACCATTCGGTGGGCGACCGAGGTGCTCTTGAGGAACAGATTTTCGAGTTGAAGCCCCATCACACTTGGCCAATTGGGTAGTGCTCGCGCACCGCCTTTTTCAATGCGACTTCGAACCCCCTCGATATACTTCAAGTAGAAGCGGAGATAGTTGTCCGATAGCCGGTATCTTCGTTCACGGCTGGCCCTTCCTTCACCAAAACTCCATCCGCCTTCTTCACTCACATACCCCGTACTCACGAGGTCATGAAGGGTCCTGGTGAAACGACCTCCGCGCTCAAAATGCGCAGCAGAGCGAATATCGCTGGGGCTCTTAGGACCACTGGCGAGTGCCCGAACAATGCGCTCATAAATGGGTGCACGTTTGTCGAAGAGGTCGGAGAAAATACGTTGGTACTCGGCGAACAAGAGCCCCTCTCGTCGAAAGCACATCCGGGTAATATTGTACTCTGCTTCGCGACGAGGAACGATCTCTTCCAGGTATCGGGGCACACCACCGGTCACACTTAAAAGCTTGAGCATTTCGAATGGCGCAATGCCCCTACCGGATTGCGGCCAAAAATGCCGGCATTCAGGAAGGAGAAGTTCATCGAGGAAGAGGTCTAGCGATACACGTCCGAAGAAGCCAGTGCTTGATAATACGTTCTTCTCCAACCAGGCCGATAGTGAGCCGGACAATAGCAGCACGAGTTTTGAATTTCGTTTGAAGCTCAAGTCCCAGGCCGTTTTAAGCTCTGGTAAGAATAACCGGTCTTTTCCCCCTAGCCAGCTAAGCTCGTCAAGGATGACCAAGTTTGGGCCCCGCTGTACGTGTTCACCGAGGTAACTGAGAAGACTCCCCCAGTTCCTATCCACAGGGACGGGTCGACCAAGGACTCGCTCGAGCTGCCCAGCAAACGACTGCCTTTGCGCGGCTGCGGTTACGCCTGGCGCCGGCGGAATACCGGTAAGACTCACGGTCCGTGGAAATGTCTTCCCATACTCCTCGGCCAAGCGGCTCTTGCCAATTCGCCGGCGACCCCTGAGCACAACCAGGCTTGCACTTCGGGTCTCCCGAAGTTCCCGAAGAAGTGCCAATTCTCTCTTTCGGCCCACAAATGCGTTCTGAGCCATTCAGAGCAAGTATCAAAATAGGGGCCCGAAATCGATAAATTTCATAATTCGGGCCATTATTCTTTTGCCTCCCACGACCCTCATATCCACATAAATCGCTTCAATGACTGATTTTTCCCCTGCGGTATGACCCTGAAAAGTTTGCATACCATTTCTTGTTTTTGATGGTTGGGCGCTCTTATTCATTCGAGCATACCCCTATGGTTGTTTCCGGGGTACCCTTCGCCTTGCTGTCGGCTTGCTCGCGTGTCAAACCGGCGAGTGAAGACGGATGCCGATCCTTCCTTTTGAAGACAAACGACCGATTTTGGGCCGACGTTGTTTTGTGGCGCCGACGGGGATGGTCATCGGGGACGTTGAAATCGGCGACGAAAGCTCGGTTTGGTTTGGGGCGGTGCTTCGGGGCGATGTGTATCCCATTCGAATCGGGGCTCGTGTCAATATTCAAGACAATTCGGTGGTGCACGTCACGACGGGCCGTCACGCCACGACGATCGCCGATGATGTCACGGTCGGGCATCGGGTGATCTTGCATGGCTGTGACGTGGGGGAGGGCGCCCTTGTAGGAATGGGCGCCATTGTGATGGACGGAGCGGTGATCGGGCCGAGGTCGGTGGTGGCCGCGGGCTCAGTGGTGACGGAGGGTACCGTTGTTCCCGAGGGTGTCGTGGTCGCGGGGGTGCCCGCTCGTCCGCGCCGAAGCCTTTCTTTAGACGAACAGCAACGAATGGGCGCACTGGCGGAGCGGTACGTGCGTTTGGCGAATCGCTACCTTGAAGCTTCCCCCTGATCTGTGCGTCTGCACGGGGGCAAGGTATTGTGCCCGTTGCGTGCATCCGGCGGTGCGCCAGGCCCGGCACAATATGCATACGGTGTCTCCGGGCCGCCTCCCTCGGCACGTAGCCGGACTCCTTTTGGTGCGTCCCTCCCCGGTTCGGACCGGTACCCGCGGCCCTTTTGGGGCGGAGCCGGCGACCCCAAGAACGGATTGGGGAGAAGGGCACGAGGCGGGGCGTCGGTTTCGGGCGGGTCCTCTGACGGGGCGCGCGCATCGGGCGGCGCCCGGGGTCGCGGTGCGGGCTGCATCCGCCGGTGCGGATGCACGGGATGCGGCCCAACGCGAGGCGCTTCGGGTCCATTGGGCCGATGTGGCGGACGGGGTTGCCGACTTGGCATCGGTTTGTCCGATCAAAAGTCGTTCGGAGGCGGCACAGAAGGTCTTTTCGCTGTGGCCCCCTGGTTTGGCGCTGAGGACGGAGATTTTCTCGATGGAGGAAGAGTCTTCATGCCTGGCGGCCATCTTGGCGCGGCCGTGGGTGAAGAGCCAGAGCGGACGCAAGAAGCAGGATTTTGGGCCCAAAGTGAACTTCAAGAAGCGCACCGCCAAGCCGGGCGGCTTTAGCGGCTTTCCCGCGTATTCTTCTCGAACCGTGATCCCCAGGCTCCAAAGCGCGTTTCCGGTGCTTACGCCCTGGTGGCCCCACGAGCAGGTGGCACTGGAGTACCGTCCGTCGGAGGGGGCGAACATGGCGCTTCATATCGACGACACGTGGGTTTGGGGAGACCGGATTGCCGGCGTGTGTTTGCAAGCGGAGGCCTGGATGCTCTTTTGTCCGCCGGACGATGGCGAGACGCCTCCGGTTGCGGTCGAGGTTCTCATGCCCCGAAGGGCGGGGTACGTTCTTTCTGGCACGGTTCGCAACCGATGGTTGCACGGGATTCAGTTGGGCCGCGTCGGTTCTGCTCGAGAACAAAAGGAGAACGTGGCGCGGGTGTCACTCACCTACCGAGAGCTGGCCCCCGAGCTTCTCGCGTCGCCGTCCGGAAAGCAGTTGGCTCAGCTTGCGCGATGAGGCCCAGCGCCGCCTGTTTTTCCCTCTACTACCGGGCCAGCGTGATATTGATCTATTCCCGCTCGGCAAGTGTCGTGCCAGATTGTCGCACGAGGAAGGCGCATATTCTCTATATGGAACTGACGAGAGCCGAAGGCGGAGCGGGAAACTGGTGCGACAATCGCCAGCGAGAATGGGTCAATATCACACTGGCCCGGTACTAGAGCACATCTCATAACCTAGCGTGAGACTCTGGGCGAGCGATTTTGCTGTCAGGTTACCGGAGGAGGAGAGCGCATATCCTCTATATGCAACCGACGACAGGCAGAGCCGATCCGGCAAGCTGACGGCAAAAGCGCCGTCCAGAGGTCGCGGGAGGTTATGAGATGTGCTCTAGATGTCGAAGACGTCGAGGTGAAAGGTGACGGTCAGTTGGGGGCTGAGGAATGTGGTGCTGGGGCCGCTGCCTGAACACGCTGCGTCCCCTTTGTCGATGGGGGTGCCTCCGACCTGATTGCCGCTCCCGTCCAGGCATCGACCTCGGTCGTTCTTGAAGTCGGTGAACACAAAGTCGTCGTAGCTGGGGCGGACCACGTTGATTTGGGCGCCGATCGACAGGTAGTCGGACAGCATGTAGGCGACGCTCAGGTCAAAATTCCAAAAGGTGCCCTTGTAGGCGAAGTCTTTGCCCACCACGGTGTAGCCGAAGATTGCGCCGAGTCCGACATCGATGGGGAATCCGTCCATGTCGAGGCCACCCAGCTCGATGAATTTGAGGGGAAAAACGCGAACGCCTCCCCCGAAGAACCCCGTGCCGCCAAGGTTGGAACCGATGTCCCAGCCGCTGGCCAACGCCAGCACTTCGGGGCCGCCGTACCCGAACAGAGAAAACCCTAATCGCAATGCGCCCGCAGGCCCCGCGCTGGGGCAGCACCCGTCACCGGTCAGAGGGATATCGTTGTCCATATTGGGATCTTCCTGGGTGACCAGTTGATTCCCCGTGAAGGAACCTGTACCCACGCCCAGCTGTAGGTACAGACCTGACGCCGCTTCGGTGATCGATGGGGCAAGGGTAAGCGTGAGGAGCACGGCGCCGAGGCGGAAGCGTCGTTGTAGCGTGGGATTGGACTGGAACATGGTTTTGGGCAAAGCAGGCATCATGACCGCGGAACTCTATGGGAGACGGCCCGCGGACTCAACAGGTACTGTGTGGGGTGGGCGAATTGGAGAACGAGGAGGGGTAGCCATGTCTGACAATGCAAAGACCGTGTTCATTCTGGCGGATGGGACGGGGGAGACTGCTGAGAAAGTGGCCACGGCGGCTTTGACCCAGTTTCCTCGCATCAACGCGCGTACCCTGGCATTTACCCGGGTTCGGTCCAAGCTGGAGATCTCAGAAATCATGGATCATGCGGCCCGGGAGCATGCGTTTGTGGTCTATACCGTCATCGACCCCGAGCATCGTGAGTATATCCAGCAATGTGCGCTCCAACTGAAGGTCGAGGTTGCAGACTTGATTGGCGGGTTGGTCGGGCGGCTGACTTCGTTTTTGGGCGCGGAGCCGTTGATGGCGCCTGGGGTGCAATACCAGCTTGACGCGCAATACTTTCGTCGAGTTGAGGCCGTGGAGTTTGCGGTCAAAAGCGACGACGGGCGATCCCCGCAAAACTTCTATGGTGCGGACTTGGTCTTTGTGGGGCCGTCCCGCACGTCGAAGACGGCGCTTTCGATGCTCTTGGCGCACAAGGGATACCGGGTGGCCAATTTGCCTCTGACCCCAGAGATCTCGCCTCCACCGGCGCTTTTTGAAATCGACCAGGAGAAAATCTTTGGGCTGATCGTCGACCTCAACTCGCTGACCGAAGTTCGCCACGCGAGGCTGGAGCAACTGGGACTGCCGACCGATGCAGACTACGCTTCTCGGGAGAGCATCGCCGGTGAGCTTCGCTGGTGTCGGAATTTCTATGCGCAGCATCCCACTTGGCCGGTGGTCAACATTTCGGGGCGCTCTGTGGAGCAGATGGCGGCCGAAGTCATTCGAATCAACCAAGAGCGGGCGACACGTCGGAGCACAGACCGACCTACCAAGGCTTAAACCCGCGAATCAGTTGCGTCGTCGGCCTTGTTCCTCAGCCATCCCGTAGCCTCCTGTTTAGAGTTCGAATGGCTTTTGATGGTACTTTGCTTTGTGAAATCTCCAGCCTTCGTCTGTTTTTTTGAGCTCCAGTTCAAACAAGAGATTGGTGGCGTTGGTCGGGACGATGTCTTTCACTTCGGTGATCGGTTTGCCCCGGGCAAGAATGGCCTCCAAGGCGGCCGTGGCGGTTTTCCCCTTGACCTCGACGTCAAGCTTGCGCTCGAAGACCCACAGCCACTTCTCTTGAAAGAAGAACCCGAGAAGAATGCGTCGGCATTCCTGGGCATTGCGGTTTCGAGGCCCGCGAAAGTCCTCCGTCGCGTGTAAGAGGACGCCTTTCGCCTTTTTTTCGTTTGCGGCCTCAATGGCCTGGCGCACGACTTCCTTCACGAGGTCTTCATCGGACTTTGCGTCTTTGCACGACGCGGGGGCGGCCAGTGCCAAAAGAAGTCCCACCGCGGCTCGCGTGCGTGTCGGCATGGCCGCCAGCATGGTCCGGAGCAGGGGCAAGAGGCAAGCATGGCTCGGAGGCGCGGTTTGGGCGGAACGCCACCGTTTTGGGTTGGGGAAACAACGAGGGTCCGGTTGTTGAGGGTTTGCCGCGAGAAATGAAAGGGATGGGCACGACCCGGCCGCGGGGGCTTTTACGTCGATCTCGTTGTACCTATCGCCTGGAGCCTGTAGGCTTGGGAGGCGTGCCCAGTAGACGAGACAACCGCAACATCAACCTCTCCTGCTCGTTTTGTGGCAAAAGCCAGCGCGAGGTCAAGAAGCTCATCGCGGGCCCCACGGTGTATATTTGTGATGAGTGTATTCGGCTGTGCAACGACATCATCGCTGAGGAGAAGCTGAAGGATACGGCGCTTGGCCCCAAAGAGCGGATTCCGCCGCCCACCGAGATCAAGGCGTTTTTAGATCAGTACGTGATCGGCCAGGAGCGGGCCAAGAAGGTGCTGTCGGTGGCGGTATACAGCCACTACAAGCGTGTGGGCTTTCGGGAGCACACCGAAGGCATCGAGCTTCAAAAGTCGAACATTCTTCTTATCGGTCCGACGGGCACCGGAAAGACGCTCCTCGCTCAGTCGTTGGCCCGATTCCTGAAGGTGCCGTTTACGGTCGCCGACGCCACGACGCTCACCGAAGCCGGCTACGTTGGGGAGGACGTGGAGTCCATTATCCAAAACCTGCTGGTGGCTGCCGACAACGACATCGAGCGGGCCCAAAAGGGCATCGTGTACATCGATGAAATCGACAAGGTGGCCCGCAAAGGAGAAAATCCATCGGCCACGCGAGATGTGTCGGGGGAGGGCGTTCAGCAGGGCCTGCTCAAGATTCTCGAAGGGTCCACCTGCAGTGTGGCGCCTCGTGGCACCAAGAAATACTCTCAGCAAGAGTACGTCCAGATAGATACCTCCAACATTCTGTTTATCGTGGGGGGAGCTTTTGTCGGCTTAGATCAGATCATCGGTCGCCGAACGGGGAAAACGGGCATTGGTTTTGGTGCGGAGATCGAATCCAAAGAAGATCGAAGGCTCGGCGAAATTCTGTCCAAGGTCGAATCCGATGACTTGGTGAAGTTTGGCTTGATCCCTGAGTTTGTCGGCCGAGTCCCGATCGTAGCAACCCTTCAAGACCTGACCGAAGACGATTTGGTGACCATTCTCACCAAGCCCAAGAATGCGTTGGTGAAGCAGTACCAGAAGCTTTTTCGCTTGGAGGAGGTGAAACTCTCTTTCACCAAGGCGGCGCTTTCTGGCATCGCCCAGGAGGCGATTCGGCGGGAATCTGGGGCGCGGGGGATGCGCTCCATCTTAGAGACCCAGATGCTCGACATCATGTATGAGGTTCCCTTTTTGCCGGGGGTCAAAGAGTGTCGCATCACCAAAGAGGTCATCGAAAAGAATGAACCGCCCCTTTTGACCTACGAAGAGGCTCAAAAAAGCGCCTAGCAAAATGCCCCTCTCCTCCGCCGGACCGGATGGTCCCGACGCAAAGGCCATGACTTCTGCTGGGGCAACAAGACGGGTCAAACGAACGACGCGCACTGCCTGCGAGCAAGCAGTGCGCGTCTTGAGAGTGACCCCACGGAGACTCGAACTCCGGTCTGCGGCGTGAGAGGCCGCCGTCCTAGACCGCTAGACGATGGGGCCTTATGAATTCATTGGGGTACAAGGACTCGAACCTTGACTGCCGGAACCAGAATCCGGTGTCCTGCCAATTAGACGATACCCCAGCGGTTGGCAAGCCATTCGTCGTCGGCCGCGGGCACGCGTCAAGCGTGCGTCCGTTCCGGCTTCGACGACGGATGCATTGTGACACGCTGCGACCCGGCTGCAAAGCAAAGAGCGCGCGTCGGGCTTGGGCAAAACCCGCCGGGTCCGGGCGGAGGGCTGCCGAGCTTGGCTCGGGTCGAGCCTTCAGCACATGGATAAAGACCGTCCCTTTGATTTCGTAAAGATTGATGCCATCCCACCGTCGTTTCTTACGGGTGTTGGCCAAATGGATGAACCGGATCGAGGGCGGAGCCTCCGGGCGGAGCCAGACGATGCCTGGAGCTCGGCCGTAGGCGCGCCGAAAAAAGCGTACGGTTCGGCCCCAGTCCTTGAGGCTTTTGAAGCGGTCCTTTTCGATTTCTCGGACCTCCTTGAGGATGGCCGCGCCGTAGACTTTGGGTCCGCGGGAGGCAGCGCTTGCCAGGGGCACCGGGAGGAGGAGGCCCGCGGCCAGAATCCATGACGTCGCTCCCTTCACCGAGGCCGTGGGTAGAGACTGTCGCCGCTGGTGTCAAGAACCCAAAGAAGCAGGCTTCGAGGCGCCTTGATCGCTTCGTGGTTCCTGACGGTTTCTGTCGGTTTTGGCGGGCTCTCAGGGGGGCGCTTGGGCGCCGCCGGTCGGTTGTGCGCGGGGTCAACATGCTGCCGCGGGGCCCTGGTCGCAGCTTGGTTTGTCACTACGGGGAAACGCCTCGGCAAAAATCTTTCAGATTCAGGGGGTTACGAGAGTGTCCGGCGATGGCCTTCTTCTTGATTTTCGATCGACAGGTGGTCAAGAAGGACCAGATGTACTACCAATAGAGTGTGGCTGTTCAGGCACAGAGCAGGACCTTCTTCCGTTCACTGTGGCACACCTTGGTCTGGCCCTTTCAGCGTTCGCGGCGCCGAGGTCGCGGGGTCCGCGGGATTCCCGCTCCACAGACCCTCGCGGACCGCGTTGCCCATCTCGGCAAACGGGATCGCGATATGCTCCGGGTGGCGGAAGAAGCCGTGCGTCGAGGTTTTCCGCAGCAGGCCATCATCGCGTATTCGAAAGCAGCGCGTTTTTACATGGAAACCGGTAAGGACCGAAAGGCTGCCGCGGTCTTGAATCAATTGCTCAAGCTTGCACCAGAAGATGTGGAAACGGTCGGGCAATTGGTGCGGTGCTACGAAAACCTTGGGCGCAAGGCGGAGGCTGCCGATGCGAGCTTCCGGTGTGCGGAACTCTACGAGGCTACCGGCCAGTCCGACAAGGCGGTTGCGGCACTGAAGAAATGTGCGGCGCTGGACCCGCGCATGCCGGGGCTCAGCCAACGGATGCGTCGACTGGACCCTGACGCGGCCGCGGAGTTGCCTGCGGAAGAGATGCCCGTCCATTCCGTCGGCCCTGAGTCTGCGGCAGGGGCGGCCATGCCGGGGGCCGAACTCGGGCACGACGGCCCTGAGCGTCCCCCCGGCCTCGAACCTCGAACGGTCGAGTCCGTGGCGGACGACCATGAGCCGCTCGAATTCACTGGATTCGCCATGACCGGCGAAATGGCCGGGGTTCGCGAAGAAGATATGGTGGTCGCCGTCGATCCCAGTGATCCGGGTCGAGTGGATCCGGCCGAGGCCGACCTCGCGGGACAGATGACGGCGGCGTCGATGGACTTTGGGCAGGTCGATTTGGAATCCATGATGACCCAAGGTTTGGGCGAGGCGGAATCCTTGCCGGCCCACGTCTCGATTGCTCCCGAAGAGGCCTATTCGCCAGATCCGGAAGCTTCCGAGCCCGCAGTGGCCGATCGGTATGACGAGCCCGATCTGCCCTCGGCCGACGCGACGATGGTGGCCATGGGTGACGAGCTCGCGGACTGCGGAGATCAAACGCAGCTGATGCCGATGCTGTCGTTTCCCGACGATCCCTCCGCCCCCCGCGTACTTCCTGAGGTGGCCACTCCCCCGCCGTCTGAGCCAAAAGGCAGGCCCCGTTTCAACATTCCGAGCGCGGCCACCGCCTATGAGCCGGGTCTGCCGGCGGCGCTTCGTCGGGTTGATGGCCTCCGGTCTGATGAGGCCCATCCGTTTGCCTCGCTCGCGGATGCTTCTGATGAGTCGACGCAGCCGGATCTGAAGAAATTGCCCAGCGCCATTGCCGACCCTGAGGTGGCATCCGCGACGCCCTGGTCCGATGCCGACAGCCGATCGCCAGACTTTTCTGACATTCCCGGGGATGAAACCCGCGCGTACTCGGTCGATGAACTGCGCTCTCTCCTCAACAAGAAGCGCTCGAAGCTCTAGCGGGGACCCGCGAAACAACCGCCCCGGTGGGTCAAGAATCTGTTGACCCAGCAAGCTTTCAGCTACTATCCATATAAGACTAATCGATGAGCGCGCACACCTGGAAAGATCGGCTGAAGGGCGATATGCCCGAAGCTTTGGCAAGAGAGATTGACATCTTCGAAACGGAGATCAATCTTCGGCGCCAAGACAAGGTCGACGAGAAAATTTTTGCCGAAACGCGACTGCGGCGCGGGGTGTATGGACAGCGTTATGACAACGGCCAGCGTCACGATGGGGCCCGTTCGCGGGTTCTCGAGTTTCCCCAGTCGGAGCTGAAAAAAGGCCCAGACACGGTGTGGGACGCTCCCGGGATGATGCGAATCAAGATTCCCATGGGGCGACTGACCGCGGATCAGCTCGACTGCCTGGCCGAGCTGGCTGAGGAGTACTCAGACGGTATTCTTCATGTGACCACGAGGCAGGACATTCAGCTTCACTTTGTGCACATCGAAGATACGCCAGACCTGATGCGCCGCCTTGCCGCCGTCGGCATCACGACGCGGGAAGCTTGCGGGAACTCGGTCCGTAACGTGACCGCCTGCCAGTTTGCGGGGGTGTGCAAAGACCAAGCCTTTGATGTGAGTCCCTATGCCCAGGCGATGGCCTATTTTTTGCTGGGTCATAAAGACGCACAAGACTTCGGCAGGAAGTTCAAAATCTCGTTTTCGGGCTGCGCGACGCAGCCTTGTGGTTTGGCTCGAATCCACGACATCGGTTGTGTGGCGGTCACGAAAAAGCAGGGCGAAAAAGAGGAGCGCGGGTTTGCGTTTTACGTGGGTGGGGGGCTCGGCGCGGTACCCTACCAGGCCAAGCTGTTTGATCCTTTTGTGAAAGAAGAAGAACTTCTTCCCTTGGCTCAAGCGGTGTGCCGGGTCTTTGCTCGCCTCGGGGAGCGCAAGAACCGGGCCCGCGCGCGACTCAAGTTTGTGGTCCAGAAGCTCGGAATCGACGAGTTCCGGCGTTTGGTGCTCGAGGAGCAACAAAAGATTCCTAAAGATGATCGGTGGACCGCTTATCTCGACGATCTCGACGTGACCAACGAGTCGCCAAAGCTTCCGGGCGAGGAACTTGTGGACGAGGGACAAGACCCTGGGTTCACCGCATGGATGCGCTCCAATGCGCGTCCTCAGCCGCAGGCCCACTATTCGGTGGCTACGGTTCGGCTTCCTCTTGGGGACTTTACGTCGTCGCAGGCGCGTGAGTTGTCGGATTTGGCGCGACGCTTCACGGGCGACACCCTCTGCTTGACCGTAGAACAGAACCTCTCTTTTCGGTACATGCCCGATGCAAAGCTGCCAGCGTTCTATGAAGCGATTCGGGCGCTGGGGCTTCACGGTGATGGCGCCGGAAGCATTACGGATATCACCGCCTGCCCAGGGACTGACACCTGCAAGCTGGGGATTTCATCGTCGAGGGGCTTGGCCGCGGTCTTGGAGTCGCGTTTGGGCGCGCAAGACATCAAACCTGAGGTGCGCGCATTGAGTATCAAAGCCAGTGGCTGCTTCAATTCGTGTGCCCAGCATCACGTCGCGGATTTGGGTTTTTTGGGCGTCAGCCGAAACGTGCGCGGTCGCCGGGTGGCGCACTTTCAGCTTGTGGTTGGCGGTGAGCGCGCGAACAACGGTGGTGCCTACGGTTTGGCGATCGGCGCGTTTCCAGCCAAACGTATTCCGGAAGTTGTCGATCGGGTGACGGCATTTTGGACCAAAGAGCGGAACCCTGAAGAAAGGCTTCAGAGTTTCATTCAGCGAATCGGTCGGGCCAAGCTGAAGCTCGTTCTTGACGACTTACGCAATGTGCCGGAGTACGAAGCCGATCCCTCTTTTTACACCGATTGGGGTGATGCCAGAGAATACACCATCGGGGATATGGGGGTCGGTGAGTGTGCCGGCGAGGTGGTGAGCTTTGCGGAGTTTGGACTCCAAAACAGTGAACGCGAGGTGTTCGAGGCTCAGCTTCAACTGGAGTCTGGAGCGCCCGACAAAGCTGCGGGCCTTGCCTATCAGGCGATGCTCAGCGCGGCCAAGGCGCTTATCCAGGTTCAGAACATCGACATCAGCGATGATCCCAACCAAATCGTAAGCGAGTTTAAGACCCGCTTTGATGCGACGAAGCTGTTTCATGACCGCTTTGCGGGCGGTAAGTTTGGCAGTTATCTGATCAAGACCCACGAGAACCCGCTTCAAAATGTCGATCTGGATACCGCTCGCCGACAGATCGAACAGGCGCACCTGTTTATTGAGGCCGCTCACGCTTGCTACGATCGTATGCAAGAACAACCCATGGCCACAGCCTGAGGTGAGACGCGATGAATGTCCGTCAACTTAGTGTCAAACTTTTTGCAAAAGACGAGTCTACGGTTCGCCAGGAGACCTTTATACCCGTATTCCACCGGTGGATTCGCGAGAACAAGATCTCCAATAAGTTGCTTATCGATGTTGCGGATTACCGGCATGTTGTTCATGGGCCAGGCGTGATGTTGATTGCCCACGAGGCGCACTATGCGATGGACGAGTCCGGTGGTCGTTTGGGGTTGCGTTACGCGCGCAAGCGCGACCCAGGGGGTTCGCTTTCACATTGTTTGACCGAGGCCCTCGGTGATGTCCTGACTGCAGGGGTCTTGCTCGAAGAAGAACCCGATTTCAAGAACAGCCTGAAGTTTGGTACCGGCGAGATAGAGCTTGAGATTCAAAGCCGGCTTGAAAGTCAAAACAGCCAAGAGGCTGCCCTGGCTTTGGGGCCTGAGCTCGAGGCGTTTTTTTTGGGTTTGTTCCCGGGCTCCGCACCCGTAGTGCGCTGTGACGGTGATTCGCGACGCCCCATGAACGCGCACGTGACTTTTCAAGAATCGCCGTCATTGTCCTCGCTTCGAGACCGCATCTCGTAATTCCCCTCGTGCCCGGCCAGGCGATAACAGAACGAATCTGCGTGGATGGACTGCATGCGGGAAAGATTCGGCGGGGGCGACTGGACGGTCACTTGATTCCTACACTGTGGTGCTGACGCCTACGTTGAAGGCCTTGGAGACCGAGGTTATGGTCCGGCGCGGAAATTGGTTCCGAGTTGGGTCGGCTCTTTGGACTCAACGAGATACTAAGAAGGCTAGGAGTCGTACCAGCGATGAGAGACGTGAAAGTTCTCGTGGGTGCAGTCGCGCTTGCTTATATGGTTGGATGTTCAAGCACACCCAACGATAACCAGAACAACAACACAAACAACAATACCAACAATAATACCAACAACAATACCAACGATAACCAGAACAACAACACCAACAACAACACCAACAACGACACTGGGACCAGCCCAAATTTTACGGGATCGAGTCCGACTGGACTGGCCTCGGTCAGTGGTATCATTCGACAGTCGACAGGATCTCCTCTCCAAGGAGCGCTGGTTTCGATTCCCACGACTGGCCAGAATGCGCGCACGGATAGCTTGGGCCAATTCATCATTCCCGAAGTAGCCTTCGGTGCACATGTTTTGGTGCTCGACGGAAGGAACGCGTCCGGAGATACCGGAACGGCGTACGGGACGCTGGCAGTCTTGGTCAATGTTCAGGATGCGACAGCGACGCTTCCGCAGGTCATTGTGCTTCCCAACCTCGAGAATGCGGCCACCGCCAAGGCCATGGTCACCGTAGACGCCAACGGGGCGTCGGATGCTCCGATTGCGGCGGCCAACGGGGATATCCAGCTTTCCGGAGACATGGGGACCGTTGTTCGAATCGCGGGTCAGATCGCCACAGTCCCAGTGGAGATTGCGGCAGTGCCCGTCCCGCTCAAGGATCTGCCTATGCCCATTCCAGGGGATGGCACAGAGGCGAATCTTGCGGACTTTGTGAGCATTCAGCCGCCCAACGCGACTTTTGATCCACCCCTAGATCTGCGGGTGCCGAACTCCCAGAATTTGCCCGCAGGAACAACAAATATCGCAATCTATTCCTTCGATCACGACGTGGAGATGTGGGTCAATCGCTCGGTCGAAACGGGGAATTTCGGTACCGTTGATCCGACCGGTGCCTTCATCGAGGCGTCCAGAGTTATCGTCAAGGGTGGCTGGCACGGCCCGCGCGGACTGCCCCCGAGAGCACCCACGCAGGTCAAGGGGGTTGTGGTGGACGGAGACAGAAAACCAGTCCCAGGCGTGTACGTTTTTACCAACAGTGGCCAAGGGACCGCCACCAGCTCCGTGGGTGCGTTTGTGATCGAGGGCGTGACCACCGATCCCGTGGTCTTAGATTTGACAGCGCCGGTTCACCTGGGCGGTGCCGCCGTCACTCGGCAACAAGCAGGCGTTCCCGAAGGAATGACCGATTTCGGGGAGATTCCGATCGAGATACCCACGACGGGCAACCTGACGGGGGTTGCGCTTGGTCCCACCGGTCCTTCGCTCGCACCCGTGGTGATCGCGGGGCCCAATGCCTTTTCGTCCTCTTTGGTGCCGAATGCAGCTGATGGTTCCTTTTTTGCAATTGGGCTGGCGCCCGGGGACTACACGGCATCGACGACCTTTGCCGGCGACACCGATGCCACCGTTGTAAAGTTCAGCATCGCGGTTTCGCAGACCACAGCCATTCTTCTTGAAAAAGCGGCGGTGGGCGGTGCACTCGATGTTCACGTGTTTTACAACGACAGCCCCGACCCGTCCGGACTGGCCAAAAAGGCTAACGATTCCGACCTAAAAGCGACGGTGACGGTGGTCGATTCGACCGGGCAGGTTCGCTCCCAAACGACCAATGGCGACGGCGTGGCCAGTTTCACTGGGATAGAGCCACCGTTCTCGGCAACGGCTCAGCTGGACGTTTCCCAAGAAGGGGCGCGCACCCGCTTCGCATCGACCGTGTTTTTGAAAGAGTCGCCCAGCGGCAGAGTGGGCGTTCTGATCTTTGGCAACCAACGCGGTGGTTCGGATGCCACGGCGGGCCCCGGCTTCCCCGATCGGATGCCGGCTACGGTGACGGGCACGCTCACAGATGTACCCGATGCCCCGCCGGGATTTGGGCTTCTTGGCGTGGCCGATCCTTTTGGCTTCCAGATTCCGCTGTCGCGTGAGCCCTTGATGGATATCGGTGATATACCTTTCCAAATTCCGATTTCGTTTCCCGGTGACTACCGTTTTCGCGTCGATGTGCGCCGGTTGGATGATTTGGGCTCTCCGGGCCTCGATGGCGAAGGGGATGGTGGTGACTTCGGACCGGGCGGTGAAACGGACGGTGGTGACTTCGGACCGGGCGGTGAAACGGACGGCGGTGACTTCGGACCGGGCGGTGAAACGGACGGCGGTGACTTTGGACCGGGCGGTGAAACGGACGGCGGTGACTTTGGACCGGGCGGTGAAACGGACGGCGGTGACTTTGGACCGGGCGGTGAAACGGACGGCGGTGACTTTGGACCGGGCGGTGAAACGGACGGCGGTGACTTCGGACCTGATGGGGCCGGCAGAGAGGGTGAGGACAAGCTGCATGAGTACTTGCAGAGCACGATATTGCCGAATTCGGTCAGTGTTCTCAGCGGCGAGTTGGTGGATTTGGGCCTCATCTCCCTTTCAGACCCGGCGACGACCGTTTTCTTTGACGACCGCCCCTTGGCGCTCCAGAATCTCATTCCTGATCCCGTTGCGGTCGATCTTCACAATTTGTTTTTTGGGCCGACGGGGCACGCCACGTTTTTCCCTGGCTTTCATGGTGTTGTTCCGCCTCAAAGCATGCCTTGGATCGATGCGATACCGCCTGGCGCCGATGCCCGGTACGAAGTGCGGGTGGAAGGACCCAATGGGGCCGGGCAGTCCTACGAAGGACCGTTTGAGCCCACGGGGGACGGCACTTTCGGGCTCATTGCGCCGCCCGAAATATCGAAGCCTGGGGCCGACATGCTCCTTTCGTTGGCCCAGATGAACGCGCTAGAGCTCGCATGGACGCCTGGTGCGGGTGGCGCCGACCTCTTCTTTGTGCAGATTCGGGCCAGAAGCGACTCTATGCTTGGGGGACAGGAGTTCGATGATGTCGAATGGACGATGTTCTTGCCTCCTGACCTTGCAGCACTGTCCCTTCCCCAGACTGCGACAACCGCGCTTCCGATGTTTGACCGCAACCAGGGTTATGAGATTCAGGTGAGCCAAGTTCGTTTCAACCAGTCCTTCAACCCCGCGTTTGTGTTTGGCACGGCCGTCGACAACAACGTTCGTGGCCTCCTCAGGGCAGGGGTCAAGGTCGGCGAGCGCGAAATTGACGTGTGCGTCGGTTCTGACAAAGATGCCTGCCAAGATGAAGACGCCACTCCCGGAGGGGACGGAGGGGATTGCCGCCCGTGTCGAGATGGCGAGGGTTCGATGTGTGGTGGCCAGATTTGTGATGGCGTCAACGATTGTTCAGACGGCTCCGACGAGGATCCCGAATTTGTGGCATGTGGTTCTACCCGGCCCCGCTGCCTCCCATGCCAAAATGAGGAAGGCCAAGTGTGCGAGCCGCAGCTTTGTGATGGCACGGAGGACTGCCAGGATGGATCTGATGAGGATCCCACGTGGGCAGGATGTGGCACGACACGTCCCCCTGAGTGCATTCGCTGCGTAGACAGCGGAGAAGAAGTGTGTGCACCGCTTCTTTGCGACGGCAAGCCAGACTGTAGCGATGGCTCAGACGAAAGTTCGGAAATCGCGGGATGCGGCGGCAGCGAAATTCGGTGCATGCCGTGTGAAACCGGTGATCAGGAAGTTTGTGCGCCCGATATTTGTGATGGCACACCGCATTGCGAGGATGGCTCCGACGAGGACGAAAAGTATGCTGGCTGTGGCGGTGATGGGCCAAGACGGTGCGTGGACTGCCAGAACGGAGACGGTGAAGTTTGTGACCCCAACCTTTGTGATGGCAAAACGGATTGTGCGGATGGCTCCGATGAAGACCCGACCTGGGCTGGCTGCAATGTGACCGGCGGCGAATGCCTCGAGTGCAAAGATGGTGAAGGAGAGGTGTGCGCCCCCAATGTCTGCGACGGAAAAGCGGACTGCGGTGATGGCTCCGACGAGGATCCGACCCACGCTGGATGCGGGGGGGCCGGTGAGGGTTGCATGACCTGTCAAAACGGCGACGGTATGGTCTGCGCGCCGAAGGTCTGTGATGGCGAGTCCGACTGCGCCGACGGGTCGGACGAAGATCCGGGTTGGGCCGGGTGCGAAGAAACAGGCGAGTCCTGCATGGAATGCAAAAATGGTGACGGAGAGGTGTGTGCGCCTAAGGTTTGCGATGGCAAACCCGATTGTGCGGATGGTTCCGATGAAGACCCGATCTTTGCCGGGTGCGGCAGCACTGGCGAAGTGTGCCTCCCATGCCAAAACGGAGACGGCGAGGTGTGTGGGACCAAGCTTTGCAATGGGGAATCAGACTGTTCAGATGGCTCTGATGAAGATCCGACCCATGCCGGATGCGGGGCAACGGGGATCCGTTGCATATCCTGCCAACAAACCGAAGGCATGGTGTGCGACCCCAAGATTTGTGACGGAGAGATCGATTGTAGCGACGGTTCGGACGAAGACCCGACCTACGCGGGATGTGAATTCTAATCCCTCGGTTCACTTCGATCGCGACCGTGTAGGCGGTCCCCGCAGGGCGATTGACTCGCCCTGCGGCCCCTCCCCCTCTTTTGCTGAAGGCGCTTGACGAGGCTGAAGCCCTTCAACCACGTTTGTTTGCGAATCCATCCATAGGCCACGTACTTCGCCCGCTTGGTGCCTCACCCCATCGCCCGCTGTGTGGGTGTGCGCTCGGTTGAGGGGCGTGGTTGAACCCCCAAATCGACTGAACCTTCTTTCAGTGTCGCGCCGTTCTTCGACTTTGTGGGGCTGCCAAAAAGTGACCCTCGCTTTACCATGGGGTTATGAGGATAGCGTGAGTATTGCAAACGAGAAGTTGGCTTCGGCGAGTCGGCCGACGTCCGCGACGATTCTCCTTTCGTGTCCAGATTGCGAGGGCATCGTTTTCAATGTCAGCAAGTTTGTCAGTGAACACCAAGGCAACATCATCGATCTAGAGGAGCACGTGGATCGCGCGGTGGGCGTTTTGCTGATGCGTGTGGAGTGGGACTTGGCTCGATTCGACCTTGAGGACGAACAGATCACAGAGGCTTTTTCGCCCCTGGCCGAACGTTTTCAGATGAAGTGGACCCTCCACTTTTCGAACAAAGTGCCTCGCATGGCCATCTTTGTGTCCAAAGCGCCGCACTGTCTTTATGATATTTTGGCTCGGTTCCAATCCAAAGAGTGGAATGTCGAGATTCCGTTGATTGTAAGCAACCATGAAGACTTAAGGCCTGTGGCCGAAAGTTTTGGCATCGACTACCACGTTCTTCCGATCACCAAAGCCACAAAACAGGCCCAAGAAGCACGGCAGATTGCGCTCCTTAACGAACACGAAGTCGATTTTGTCGTGTTGGCGCGTTACATGCAAATCTTGTCCCGCGACTTTGTCAGCGCTTTTTCGAATCGAATCATCAACATTCATCACTCGTTTCTTCCCGCATTTCCGGGAGCAAAGCCGTACCATTCTGCGTTTAAGCGCGGTGTCAAGATCATCGGCGCGACCAGCCACTACGTCACCAGCGAGCTCGACGCTGGCCCCATCATCGAGCAGGACATCACCCGAATCACCCACGGTGACTCGGTCGAAGACTTGATTCGAAAGGGTAAGGACCTAGAGAAGGTCGTGCTGGCCAGAGCGATTTGGCATCACCTTCAGCACCGCATCCTCGTCTACGAAAACCGAACAGTGGTCCTGAGCTAGAGCGCATCTCATAACCTCGCCAAAGGGGGATCGACATGGGTTCGAGGATTTGATCTAACGTGGTCGATGGACGTCACGGATGATCAGTGGAAGGCTATTCGGAAGCACTTTCCTACAACTGAAAAGCGTAAGACAGGCATCAAGGGAGGGCGGCCATGGCGAGAACCGCGAGGTGTTCTGAATGGAGTGTTATGGGTTCTCCGAACAGGGGCGCCCTGGGCAGATCTTCCGCGTCGCTATCCCCCCTATCAGACCTGCCATCGTCGATTTCAGATCTGGGTAAGAAAGGGCGTGTTTGAGAAAATCCTCGTTGGACTTAGGAAAACTTTGGCGACGAGCGAGGATGCCGAGGCCTTCATAGATGGCACGTACGTAGAGGCAAAAAAAGGAACATGTGTCGGGAAGTGTCGTGCCGGGAATGCGACGAAAGTGATGGCCATTGCAGACAGCAATGGTCTTCCACTATCTGTGGTTATTGCAGAGGGCTCCCGACACGACATTGTTCTCACTCAAAGAGTGCTCGACGCTGCGTTTGTCGATGAGCTTCCCAATAAGCTCATCGGCGACAAGGCCTGGGATAGCAGAAAGCTACAGGGTGAACTCAAAAGCGGAAGAGGAATTGAGCTTATAGCGCCAAAACGCAGAGGGCAAAGGCCGAGTAAGAGAAAGCAGGATGGCCGCTCTTTCCGACGTTACAAGCGCCGATGGAAAGTCGAGAGGCTTTTCGCTTGGCTCAAGCAGTTTCGCCGGCTTTCCATTCGCTGGGAATACAAATCGGACAATTTTCTTGGCCTTCTACATCTTGGATGCATTGTTATCCTTCTACGAAATTTATATTGACCTCGTCCGGGGTGAAACGAACTGAAAATCGTTGCGCAAGTTCTACTTCTTTGCGCTATCCGTTGGCGCGAGTATAGCCTGGACCTGGACCTGGACCTGGACCTGGACTTGGACCTGGGCGCATGAACTACCGAAATCTCGAAGTCTACAGGTTGGCCATCGCCTTCCTGCCTCTCGCATCGCAGCTCACGGATCGATTTCCCCCCGGCTACGCAAGTTTTGCGGACCAAATCCGGCGAGCGTCGTTGTCTGTCCCGCTCAATATCGCGGAAGGCTCTGGAAAGACTAGGCCAACGGACCAAAAACGCTTCTACGCAATCGCCAGAGGCTCCGCTATGGAGTGTGGAGCAATTGTCGACGCCTGTTTTGCTCCTGGCTTTATCGACAAAGCATCGGTTCGGGAGGCTGTTAAGATACTCGACCCGATCGTTCGCATTCTCTCCAAGATGTGCCTTCCCCCTCGAACCCGCCGGTAGGAATCCAGGTCCAAGTCCAGGTCCAGGTCCAGGTCCAGGAAAATGAGGTTATGAGATGCGCTCTAGTCCCCAGTTGGAGCCGAGTCATGTACGCGTTTTGTGAGTACCGCTGTTCGTTCATTCGGATAGCCGCTTTGAGCGGCCCCCATATCCTGAATGAAGCCCCCGGCTTTGGTGGGGGGAGGACGTCACTGCCGCGTTCAGGGGCGCCACTCGGTGAATACGAAGTGTTTGGCGCCGACTTCAAAGTGACACGTTGCGCAGGCTTTTTGCGCTTCGCGATCCTTGAGTGCCTTTTTGCGAGGATTGCCTTTTTCGAAGACCTGCCAACCCCAACCTGCGGTATCTTTGAACCTCTTGGCGTCGCGGTACATGACAGCCACAAATTTTCGTGCCCCTTCGGTGTAGGCGCCTGAAGCGTCGTCGATGTCAAGGAGATCGAAAACAAAGACGGAACCCCTGGGGTATGCTTTTTTGGCCTTCAATGCTTTGAGCGCTTTGTTGTTGACGTAGACGTGGTGAATCCCGCCGAAGGCCTCGAATAAGGGATGGCTTTTGTTGAATATGACCATGCTTTTGACATGGGTCCAGTCACGGTAACCTTTTGGGTATTCGACCCCATGCGGTTTTGCGGCGACCAACGTGAGGCCCAGGGTGCTCACAAGGGCAAGCTTGAGGAGGCAAGAAGGCAGAGATTGAAGAGGTCGCATCGTGTTTTCTCCCGCGGAAGGTGGGCGGACGAGTACCGGCGAATGTCCGGATCTGTCAACCGAACAGGGTCTGTGGACTGAGGCCCGGCGTATTGGGCGCGGGCGTTTCGATGGACGATGCCTCGGAATTCCACCGTTTCACTGCTTTTGTTGGTGCACGGGTGTTCCTGTGCTCGATTCCGACGATTGAGGTTAAATGGACGAAGAAGGGAGAACTTAGGACTTGGATGAGCGGGGGCCCACAGAGTCGACGGCTTCGAGGAGGAGCTTTGGCAGGGGGGCTGGGCACTTTTCACCTAGGGCGAGCGCGTGTGTGCGGCCGCTCGCAGACATTTTGGCCGCCGTTTTTCGGAGGATCGCGCTGAGCGCACCCTCATCTTTTTTTCGGGCCAGTTCGAGAAGGTCCATTTCCAAAAACACCAGGCAGATGGCATCCTCGAATGTCTGTACCTCTTTGTCTTGCCCGAGTCCCTCTTTTTTGAGGAGGGCTTGGACGCGTTCGACGGTCGACGGATCGTAGCCCAGGGGTTCGAGGATTTTCGCGGCCTCTTGGGCATGGTGGTTCATGAGCGCTCGCCGCCAGCTCAGATAGCCCCGGCGGCCTTCGGCAAATTCGGAGCGTGCGATCTTCCATCGGCGAATATGTTGGCACTGGGCTGCGAGGCGAAGGGGAAGGCTGGGGTTGGGCTCGATAACCATCAGCCAGTGGGTCAGGCGCTGGTGGTACACGGTGGCGCGCGCAACGGTATGGCCCTCGTGGTCGATTTGCCGAGGGTCTTCGGCATGGGCTTTTTCGAAGGCCGCCTTGGCCCGCTTGAATCGTTCATCCATCTTGGGTCGTCACTCGTCGTCGAACCATTGCTGATGCATGGCACGCAAAAAAGTGGGTGTGATCGGAAAACCGGATGCGTCGCCTAGAACGGAATCAAGTCCGCAGCGCGGGCAAAGAGCGGTGTTTCCAATGCCGTCAACGATATCAACCCATTCTGAGATCTGCCCGGGGGCAAACACTTCGAGACAGTGAAAACATCCACAAGTTTGACTGCGGAGGATGTCTTCGCGGTGACCGGTGGCCGCCGCGATGGCCGTTGAGGTTGGACTTTGGCGTTCGGACTCGTTTGTGGTTGTGGTGCTTTTGTGTGGATGGGCGGCTCTACAGGCCGGGCCGACGAGAAAGAGGAGCAATCCGCATTTGAGGAGGGTGCCCATGCCCCGCCACGCTATCATATTCTTTAGCTGAAAGCAGGGCTATCAGACGAAAGCACGGTGGGCACCACCGTCAAGGGGTCACGGCCCGCGCGGCTTGGCTCACCCGCTGTTGAAGCGCGCAAAGATCCATGGTCCAGGCAACCATTGCGTGCACCATCCAGCAATACCAAAACGAACGGGCCCTCAAGGCGAATAGGCCAAGGCCGATGCCGGCGAGGACCGAGCTTAAGGCCTCGGGGAAAGGTTTGCCGGCGTGGAGCAAGACGAAGGGGATATTGGCGACGAAGATACCGTTGACTCCGAAGCGTTCGTACAGGCCGAAGGTCAAAAACCCGCGGAAGAAGTACTCCCAACCCACGAAATAGACCGCGTACAAGAACTCGTAGAGGAGAAAATAAAGAACAAAGGAATCTGGAACAGTTCCTCCGCTGAAATAGGTCACCGCTTGTCCGCCAAGCAACTTATTCATCGGATAGTACCGTGAGAATGCTGGGTTGCGGCTGGCGATGAAAACGATGGGAACCATGACCACAAATAGAATGGCCACCCAGCGAAAGCCGAAGCGCCGATCGCCGAGCCCGGTGCCCATCTCTTTGGGGCCAAGCGAAGTGCTCCGAAGACAAAAAAAAGTGATGGCACCGAGAAAGAGGAAGCAGGAAGCGAACCAGTAGTAGTCACCGAAGACTGAAGCGTAAGGGTGTCGCGCTAGGGTTTCTGGCTGAAGGCTTCGTCTAAAAAAACCTGAGCTACCGAATTTTCTGAACAGAAGAAGGACCACCGCTGCGAGGGTCATGATCGCCATCGCGCGTTCGTCCAGTCCGAAGAGCGCTTCCTCAAAACTCGGAAATCGGGACACCAAACGCTGCTTCAAAGTGGATGGTTGGGGCCCGTTTTGGGCTGGCGGCTCCGGCCTTGGTCCGTCAGGGGTTTGGCGCATGCGCTTGGGTGTATAGTCCCATGGTCCGCGCCAAAGGACCTCTTTTTGGTCTTCGGGATTCCCAGGGGAGGCGGACTGTTCCTTGCGGGATCGGGTCGGGCTAAGTGGCTGGCATAACTCAGGAAGTCTGGTAGGCGGCCGTGGTGCGGCCTGAACGACCCGGGTTCTTAGAGGTTAACGCTAGGCGTTGAAACACACTATGGCATGGTCGAGGTGCTTGGCCTACACTCTACGGATGAAGTTGCGAGACATCCGTCCACGCCGAGCGATAGCCGGCGCCGCCGCCGTGTGCGGTCTGATGGCGGCGTTGCCCGCGGCTGCCACCATTGTTGTCCCCTTGACCATCGAAGAGATGGCCGTGCGCGCGCGGGCAGTGGTCTGCGGCCGGGTCGTTAAGCGTTCCTCCGCCTGGGATGAAGCCCATAAGCGGATCTATACGGATACGGAAATTGAAGTCCTCGACCGCATTCATGACGAGGCCAAGGTTCCGGCGAAAATTGTACTCCGGGCTTTGGGGGGCGAAGTGGGAGACATCGGGATGTCGGTCAGTGGAACCGCCCGGTTTCAGGTGGGCGAAGAGGTGCTGGTTTTTGTCCGGTCCGATCCGGTTCAAGCCGACAAGTTTCAAGTGATTGGTATGAGTCAAGGGAAGTACCGAATCGAGCGCCCCGGCGGTCAAGATCCGGTGGCGGTGCCGGGGCTTGCGGGGCTTTCCTTTGCGCGGCCGAACGCTGAGACCGGTGCGATGGTGATTCAAAGAACCGCCCACGCACCCGGCCAAATCGCCCTGAGCGTGCTGAGAAAGCGGGTCCAGGAGGCGGTCCGAAAACACAAGAGCGTGGTTCCGAGCTCGCCCAAGGGCCAGAACACCGGTGTCTCCCAGTAGCCCGGGTGCGAGAGCCTGTCACACGGGCCCATGGTCGCGCCTCGCGGCATAAGGCCGCTTTCGCCGGCTGTGGCGCGGGTCTTTTCCTTCTGGTGTCGCTTGGCCTTTTTTGGCCTGGTGACACCTGGGCTTTTCGGTGCAGTCGAACGGGGCCGGGCTTCGGCCCGTCTTTGGTGTGGACGACGCGCGAAATACCTTGGCACGCGGACCGAGCCCTTCTCGCTTTTGTGGACGATGTAGGCGTTGCGGAAGATGAGGCTCGCCGGGCTTTCGAGACTTGGGAAGACGTTGGGTGCTCGGATATGCGTTTTCCATACCAGGGATCCCTGGATGGGGTGGGGGCCGGCTACACACCCTTTGGTGTCAACCAAAATGTCATTGTCTTAGTGACGTCTGATTGGAAGCACGAAGAAGGTGCTATCGCGGTCACCACCAACATTTTTGATGCACGGACCGGCGTCGTTGTCGACTCCGATATCGAGTTCAATGGCCAGCATTTTGCCTTTGGGGTGGCTACGGCCGCTTGTTTTCGGCGTAGTCCTTCGACCATGGATTTTCGCAACGTCTTGACGCACGAAATTGGGCACGTTGTAGGCTTGGACCATCCACCTCTCTTGGCGCGCTATCAAAACACCACGATGTTCGCGAGTGCTCCCGCATGTGAGACAAAAAAACGGAGCCTTGCCGAAGACGACATCAACGGCCTTTGCGCCATTTACCCCGCCGGGCAAGAAACGGTCCAATGTTTCGAACCCGAAGATTTGGGCTACGCCCTTCTTGAGACCGACGACGGCTACGGTGGTTGCCGATGCGCAAGTGGAGCATCAGGTACCGAAACGATCCCATTGGTGATGGTTTGTCTGTTGCTGTGCAGTGGCGGTGTGCGTCGCCGAATTCGGTCTGTCTTACCCATCCACAAAATGGGAGGCGGGTAGGTTCAAAGAATTCGTTCCCGCCTGTCCGGCGATGGGTTATCATGGTGCATGGCTCTGGGGGTGGGGGAATGCTTTGGTAGCACTTCAAAATGACAACATCGAGACTCTAGATATTGGCGCCGACGTAGACACGCTGAGTTCCAAAGAAGTTATTATTTCAAGGCTTCAGTCGGAGTTGCTGGAGGCGAAGCTCAACATAGACCGCTTACTGACCCGGGACCCGCTCACCGGTCTTTTTAACCGCCGCGGTTTACAACGAGCGTTAATGAGTCAAGCTGCCGATCGGCTGGTGAGTGGCTTACCGATGTCGGCCGTTTACATCGATTGCGAGTCGCTCGGGGAAATCAGCAAAGCATTTGGTCACAGTGTTGGCGACCTCGTGGTCGTGGAGGTTGCCAAACGGGTTGGCAAGGCGATCCGTGATACGGACTTGGCGTGTCGGATCGGTACCAGTGGGTTTCTTATCGTGCTGCCGGACACAAAGTTGGCGTCCGCGGAAGTGATCGCCGAGCGTCTTCGGCTCGCGGTTGAAGGAAAACCTGTTCTTTACTCACCCCAACCGCTTCGCCTTACAGCAACCGCAAGTTGTGCGGAGCTTTCTCCGCACTTAAGTTCGCTTGAAGAGGCGCTTGGGTGTGTGCGTGTTGCGCGAACCGGCGGCGCCACTCAGAGTCCCGCTACCGAAGAAGTATCGCCCGCTCGGGCGTCTGCTCCCGCAAGGGTTGAAGGTTTGCTCAGAGGTTTGCCCTCAGGGACTGGTCTCAGAATGAAGTGGCAGCCCATCGTGCGTCTTTCGGATGAAGAAAAATTCGGATGTGAGATGCTGGTACGGGGTCCAGAGGGACCATTTGAGAGCCCTCAAGACCTGTTTCGTTTGGCCCGAGAGTACGACCTTCTGACCTTACTGGATCTTCAATGCCTCAAGCTGGCGCTTGATAGTGCTCGAGAGTTCAAAGCCAAAGGGCAGGTTCACCTCAACGTGTTGCCGTCAACACTCATGGAGCTTCCGATACGTACCCTTGAGTCGTTGTTTGAGCCCAAACTTGATGCAGCGACCTACGTTTTGGAACTCAGTGAACAACAGTATTTTGGCGACCCGGACCTTTTGGTCAAGCGTTTGGACGTCGTCCGTGCCATGGGGGTTTCGTTGGCGATCGACGACCTCGGAGGCGGGAACGGGACCCTAGACAGCCTTGTCTTGTTTGCGCCCGACTTGGTCAAGATAGACATTGGTCTGGTACGGGGGGTTTCGAAGGACGCCCGCAAAGAGGCTATCCTTCGTCGATTTGTGAAGGCGGCCTTAGCCCTGGGGGCTGAAGTGGTTGCTGAGGGCGTAGAAGATCGCGATGACCTCGCCATCGTTCGCGATACCGGGGTGTTGTTCGCTCAGGGGTATCTTTGGGCGAAGCCTCACGATCCCGGCACGCGTTAACCAAGGCTCTGATTCAACCGTTGGAACATTCGGTTTCGTCAGGACACACACGGCCGGTTTACGGACGGAACAGAAGCTGGGGTGCCCACCGTACGGCTTCTCCGCCTCCGAGGTGGGTGTGGGGACTGCCGGGCCCACCTTTGAAGACCCACGGTGCGTTCAGCACCGAGCCGATCAGTCGATAGGGGTTGGGCAGGGGGAACAGCGCATTGTAACCCGTAAGATTCGGAACCATATCCCACGGGTGGGCGGTGAACGCTCGGTAAGGCAAGCTGACCCCCATGGTTTTGAAGAGCGCACTGGTCGACGCCCAGTTGACGGCCGCCCCGTCGAAGGTCACTCGGAGCCCGGCGAGATCTTGTCCCAGGCGGTGGCGCAGCACCAGGGCGTTTCGGGTGATGATCCCGCCCTGGCTGTGGGCGTAGATGTGGGAGTTGGTGAGATCGAAGTTCGCGAGAATCTTTGCCGTTCCTTCAGAGACGGGCGTACGCCCTGTGAGTTTACCCACCATCGATTCGACGGTGTCCATGAATCCGGTCACCTCGGGATTGTGGATCAGGTAGAATTCGTCCTTTTGAACGCGCTCGAAGCCAAGCCGCGCAGCCTTGAATGGATTGTTCGACTGGCCGTTGATAAAAATGTCGGCGCTTTGTCCGCTGACCTCACTCGGGGACACACTTCTGAGGCGCAGCTGCCTCCCGTTGTGGCGTACGTGGAACAGCTCAACTTCCATCTTATCGGCGGGTGTAAACCGCTTGTAGATATACTTGAGCACCGAAGCCTGGACGCCTGCGAGCGCACCAGAAATGGCTGCGCCAGTGAGACCCGCCTTGAGCGCCGTACTCAAACCCTGACCGCTGATGAGCGACCCCGCAAATCCACTGGTAAAGCCAGAAACGGCGCCTACAAACACCGCGGTCGGTACCGCGCCCCAGCTCAAGGGCGCAATGGCCAAAGCCCATCCGCCGGTGACAACGGCCGCAAGCGCACTCAGGATGAAGGCTCCGTACTTCTTGAAGAATCGCTTGACCTTCTTGAACGCCCGCTTGAAGAATCGCCCAATCTTTTTGAAGAAGTGGCCGCTGGGGTCAATGTGAACGAGGGGGTTGTTGAGAACGTACGAATACCGATTGTGGGACTGAAGATTGAAACCACCCTTGACAAGAGGGTCAGGGCTCAAAAATCGTCCGATCGCGGGATCATAAATGCGACCGTTCATATGAACCAGTTGAGACACCCCCAGCATTTCGTGTCCGCTGAACCCTCGATCGTTAAAACCATAGTCCGGCCATCGTTTGACGGGACCAGCCGTCGTTTGGCTCCATGCCCCCTCGAGCGGCCTTCCCCACGGGTCGTAGTGAAACCGTTCCTCGATCGTACCGGTATCATCACCTCGGGCGACTACGGATCCCAAGTGATCCGTGTAGTAGTACGATCTTTTGCCTTTGTGCGGTTCGGTCAGCGCGATGCTTCCGAGCGTAGTCGCCTCGGGCCCTGCAATGCGTACGACGTACGCTCCTTGCTTCGACTCTCCGCTGCAATTGGTCTGGCCGGTCGCTATTGTGATACATCGTTCTCCGTAGACATCCGTTTTTTCAAAGTCCTGAAACCAGTAGTACTTCTCCTTGATTCGCCGGGTCCATTGGCTCTCTGGATGTGGTGAACCAATGTTGTCCATGATCACCGCGCCCCGGGCCTGGAAGCTGACGATCTTGATCAGTTCCGCCTCGGGTTCGAAGCGCTTGAGATCGGCCTCGACATCGCGGACGACGGTGAAAAATCCCAAGGCTGAGGGTTCAGCCGGTTCCAGCGGAACGTCGAATTGGCCAGGAAGGAGGTCAGAACCATACTCCAGGGTTCGATTGCCCTTCGTGGTTTCAACGCTCACTAAGAAGCGTGGCGGTTTGTCTAGCGGGTCGTCCGGCGGCGTGGGGTCTTTGTACATCCAACTCAAGGCGGGCTGTTTGCCGTCCCAGAGCGTGTGTTCATCGGTTCTCAGCTTGCACGACTCCGCGTTGTTGCTCGGGTCATAGAAGGCCAGCCCACCGTTGTCTTTAACCACTTGCATCCGATCGCACCCCCAGCTAGCAATGCTGCCGTCTTCGGCGTCTTCATACAGCGTCTGACCACCCTTCGCCGCTTCGCGGGAGAATTGGTGCACTCGGTTGCGCCCGGCGTCGTATTCAAAGGCAGTGTAATCGTTTCCTCCGAACATCATGAGACTGGGCTTGTCAAAGGAGGACCACGTGACACTTGTGCTGCCACGTTTTGTCATGTTTCCGCTGGCGTCGTACTCGTACGAAAGAGAACCTGCCTGGCTGACCGCGTTGGGCTGGCTGGCGCCGTAGACCAAGTCTGTGGTCGCCCCCGATGGCAGGTCCGTTCGACTGGTCAGGTTGCCGAGTGCGTCGTAGCGTACCACACCGGTCGGATAACTTGTGAGTCGATTGAGTCGGTCGTATTTGAAATCCTCAACCCGCGCGATTTCTGGCTGGATCGGATCCTTCTGGGTGGCCGGCTTCGTCCGGTCGAGCATACTGGTCGTTCGTTTGGTCATGTTCCCGGTGGAGTCAAATTCAAAGCCGAGCTTGACTACCCGCTTGTCCTGATTGGTGACATCGATGGCGTTCAAGTGGCCGGTGGCCGGATCGTGATCTTTGACGGTCAATGCGCCTGCGCCGTCGATGAATGAACGTACGTCTCCGTTTGCCGTATACTTGGCATTCGAAAACCAATCCTTTCCGTCGGAACCTGTGGCGGTGACGAGAAAGCCTCGGGCGTCATAGGTGTAGTCGACGTGATACAAAGTCTCGGATTCTGTCTTGTAGGCGCGGCGACTGATTTGACCGGTGGCGTTGTAACCATGATGCACGCTGGCCTTCGTGTCCTTCACGACGGAGTCTACGGACGTCAGCCGACCGATGGTATCATAGCGGTAACTCTTGGTCGGCCTGGAGCCATGACTGACGATGATGGTGCCTTTTTCCTCCATCAGCTTGCCGATGGCTGTCATACCCTCCACACGGTCAAACACCCATTCTTCGAGGCCTTCGGGACTCTGCCTCTCCGTCATTCGACCTAACGTATCGTATTTCATGGTGGTGGTCTGGTTGACCCCGTTCACTTGGAGCGTCATGCGCTGGAAAATGTCGTACTCGTACCGGCGCTGCCCAAGATTCGGATCATTTAGAGCAGTCCTGTTACCTGCCACGTCGTACTCCATGCGGGTGACCACAGATTTGCCGGAACCGGCGGCTGTACTTTGGGTCAGCCGCCCACCCGCATCGTAGCTGAAAGTCAGCATCCCTCCAGCGTCGTCCTCCACCTGAACGACGTTGCCTCGGGCATCCGACACCCGGGTCTCAATGACCGCCAATCCTTCGGGGCCAGCGTCGTCGATAAGCGTATGGGTTCGCCCGTCATAGCTTTGTGTAGAGACCGTACCATCAAACGCGGTGGACTTGGTCACCCGATCCAGGGCGTCGTACTCAGACACCTGCCAGAGCGTCGTGTCCACCGGAGTACCGAAGTTTTTGGAGGCAAATGTGTTGGATTTGCGTATCACGCGGCCGAAAAGGTCATACTCGGTGGCGGTTGCACTCCATCGCTTTGCTCCGGCTGTCTCTGCTCCGGCAGTTTCTGTGTCGACTTGCCGTTCGGTCAGGGCACGTTTTTCCCGAGCAAGGCGATCGAAGAAGCGAACTTGCGTGGGGGGCGCCGGTTGCGACAATCTCCGTTCGATAGGCAATACCACTCCCTGAATCCGGTAGTGTGACGTAGCCCTTCTCGGGCCGCTGGTTTGCGTCGAGCGACGGTAGGAGTTCTTTTGTCTTTCGACCGAATACATCATACTCAATTTCGGTCGACGGAAAGAGGTCCGACACTGCTTCCGTCGGGCACGCGGTGATGTTGTTGTGCGCAAGCGTGTTCGCATCGACCACGCGGGTCTCCGCCCCAAAAAGCGGACTGTACTCACGGGTTTCGAGGTGACCCGCGGCGTTGATGGTGCAGACCGGATAGCGACCTCTGGAATCGAAGGTGTAGGCGGCTTCTGGTCGACCGCCCAGTGCTTTGGTGGTGATGTTTCCGAACACATCGTAGCTATATTCGGCGACGATCTCTTTGTCCGTACCCTCGTCCCTGGTCTCGAACTGAACACGCCCGTTCAAATAGTCATAGCGGACCGAGCGCTGGTGTTGATCCGCACCCTTGGTGGAGACTGTGGTTGTGTTTTTGGTCCGGCCAGGAATCCATGCTTGAGGTGGACCAAGGTAGTCATCACTGTATTCATACTCGGTATCGACACGTTCGGTACTTCCATCATCAAACGTCGTCTCCTTGACTCGGACGTTGCCGTAGCGATCGATCTCCGTTCTCACGGTTTGGGTGTCCCAGGGTGTCTCCTGGCCAAGCTCCCAGCGTTCTGCAGTGACGGAACGGGCAAACGGGGCGTAGGTCAGGCCTCCTGACGGTAGATCTATGCACGCGGCGGGGGCGTCGAGACCTTCACCCCCGGTGCTTTTGCCCCCTTTGGTCCAGTAGGCAGGATCGTGGGCCTCTGTTTTCACAATCTGCTCGCCCACCAAGACTTCTTTGCGTTTGAGCATGCCCATACACGGAAATCCTTGAGCAAAGGTCTCCGCGATGGACATGCCCCGCAAAGCGTCCGTGGTGGTCATTGTTTTGAAACCGAGGAACCTCTGCTGCGACACATCGATCAGCGCCTTCCCGTATTGATAGGATATGGGATGGAACTGAGGAACCTTCGCCGTGCCAGAACTCACGTCGATTCCCGTGTCGGAACTCACTTCGGAAACGACGGCCAATGGTCCAAAAAAATCTCTTTGTGGATAGGCCGCACCCTCGCCCTTGGTATAGACATCCCCTTGCGTGAGTCGCCCATATTTGATGTGGGTCGCACTTCCAAGACCGTTGACGATCGACGTAATTTCGTCAGGATGTCCCACGATCGACTTGAACGGAAGCATCTGGGCATTGGCTGCAATCAACCCATTGGCGTCGACCGGGGCTACTAGGAAGTCAGGCATGCCATCCCCGTTCATGTCCCCCACCACTTTGATGTCCTGTTGTTCAGACAGCGGGATCGCGGGGCGTTCAGCAAAAACTTCACCATCGAAGGCGTAGAGTTTGTCTCCGACATGGAAATCGCCCCGGCCGTCACCGTCGTAGTCGCCGATGCCTCGCACCCGAAGAGGGGTTGTCTCTGTTTTTGTGGTGTCGCTCCAGTCGGCCAACGTCCCATCCCCTTTGGATGGACGGAGATGGAACTGTATGAACTTGGCCTTGTCTTGACACCATGTTTCCTTTTCCGATGAGTATCCGAAGAGGAGGTCGCTCAATCCATCGCCATTGAAGTCGGCAAAACCCACGACTCTCGTTCCCGGGGTTGCGTTGATCGTCTCCTTTTTCGCGAACACCGCCACCGTGTTGTTCTCGGTCTTTTCATAGGTGTAGGTTTCGAGCGTAACTTGCCGGGCATCGCAGAACTCTCCGGTGCGCTCGACAATGACATCCGCTCGGCCGTCGCCGTTGAGTTCACCGACGTACACTTTCCATGGCTCCTTGATATTTTGGCCGAGAATACCCTGCTTGTGCGCAGTCAGCCGATGGGCCTCGGCCCGAGGTCCGGGATTGGCGAAGAGCACACAGCGTTGAAGCAGAAGGTCAGCCACGCCATCTCCATTGAAGTCGCCCGTGCCTCGAAGCTTGGGGGAATCCGTTTTGCACTCCGGCCCGGCGTTCCATTCCATCGTCTGCTGCTGAAACGTGCCGTCGCCCGTGGAGAAGAACAACAGGGGGTCGGATTCGTGTCTCCACTCACCCTGGTCGTTGGTATAGGCGAGGAAGAGGTCGGAAAGGCCGTCGCCGTCGAAGTCGCTGCTGGCGAGAATCTGCCGTTGGAATCCGCGTGGACTGCAGTGGGGAGCGCCAGGCCGGTGGGCGAAACTGTGTGGTTGTTGGATGAAAGGTAGAGATGGATGGCGGTTGCGGATGCCTTGATACGGCCGTGTCCATCTACGGCGCCCATCACGAAGTCGGTTCGACTGTCTCCGTCGAAGTCGCCCTGGGCAACGACTTGCTGGCTGGCTTCATTGGCTCCCTTGATAGGCGGCGCGTCCTCGAAAAAGAGTGGTTGGCTGTCGTCTTGTCTCCACACGAACTTGGTTGGAGGCAAGGCTGTGAGTGTTTCATCGGCATTGAGTCCCGCCACCTCCTGGATGGAGACCAATTGGCTTATTCCCGTCAGCTTGCTTCGTTTGTAGGCAAATCGGTAGTCCCGGACCAGCCGGTGGGGCCCTACGCGCATGCGTATCGTCTTGAGACGATCCCGCTGGCGCCTGGCCTCCATGCCCGCAGCATAAAGCACGTGAACGTCGGGGCGCTTCTCATAGATCAGTTCAATGTGGTTGTATGGTGTCACATTGGCTGCGGCATTTCCTGTGTAGTCGATCGACCGAAGCAGATTGCCCTCATACTTGTATTCGACCGTATTGCCCGCAAGGTCTTGAGATTCGTTCATGTACCAAGCCATGATGCCCTTTTCACCCGACAATCGGGCTTTTGGGTCCACGCCATAGAAGCGTTTGGATCCATCGGGCCCCTCCACCACAAAGTGGGAAGGTTGGCTGGACGCGGGCTCTCTGGGACGGTACGCGAACACCCGGACCCGCCTCTCGATGCGGGTTCGGTACTCGAATATCGTGTAATCTTCATCACCCCTCGCGTTCACGGACACCAACCGTTCTCCGTCGAGCTCATAGGCGCCCATCTTCGTGAGCGCAATGGGTTCGATCTTGCCATTGTGGTGCTTTGTGAGGGGCGCGACGCTGATGACCGAAGGTCCGGCCAGTTTCCAGCCCCGACCCAAGATCCCGTCGGAGCCGCCGCTCTGGTAAGCGAGGGCCAGATCCGGGGTCACGCCACCACTTCCCGGGGGCACACGCAAGCTCATCCGATAGTTGGCTTGTCCCCCGGGGTCGACCGAAAGCTCTCCCTCCAAGGTCCCCACGGCGTTTGCCAAGGGCTCGGCATCGGGGTCTGGGTTGTACGGGTCTGGAAAGGGATCATGGTCGGGCACGGCTGGACAGAGGAAACGTACTTCATAGTCCAGGCACTGTCCGTTGCTTTGCTCATGATGGAGGCACGTGAAACCCCGTGGAAGGCGGCAGTCCCCGTATGACGGGAAAACTTGTCCGGTCTCCGAAAATGGAGTTTGGGTGCCTTTCGCTCGGCACTCAATACGAATGGGTTCGTCACAGTGGATCAGTCCACTTTGTTCATGCGCTAGCCGAGATTCATAGTCTCCGGTGCTCGTTGGCTCGGTAACACTGTTCCACTCCGTCCATGTGCCTGCAACGGCGGCTTCTTCGCTCACACGCTCGCTGCTCCCATTGCCGCCACAAGCGTGGAGTACCGTCAGAGGCATCAAGATTGTGACCAAAATCCTGTTTCCAAAAAAGTTGCCGGACATATTATCCTACTCCCGTTGATTCATATGGCACCCATGGCCGACCAAGAGCTCGCTCAGCGTCAGCTCTTTCTCGCCTATGGGCGTTTACATAAGACCGAAGCGTTTGTTGACTATAGGCGTACGCGTTCGTGGACGTACGTTCTTATCCTCGGTCAGGTTGCCTGTAATTAGAACGCGCGCGAGGCGCGCTCGTCTACTGAGGGCCAATCATAGCTTCTGTGAATCAGATTCATGGCCCTTCGTACGGCCCAACGATTACGCGGATGTTTCATCGTGTGACATGTTCGGCCTCGGCAGCAAAGGATCTGAGCCGAACGCGCTATCCGAGAACCATTGGGTCGCCTTGCGAAGAAGGGTTGTGTTGGCATAAAGAGTCGATAATGGACCCTCTGCTGGTTGCGAGACGATAGCCAATCTAATCTAAATGTTTAGAAAATTCTATGTGAAGTACCGGCGCTTTTGTTCCATCAAAAGATTCGGCCGTTCGCCTAAAACCAGAACCACTTATAAGGACTGCAAGAGCGTTTCCATTTGTCCAGGTGGGTCGGTTGACAATTTCTTGAATAATTGAAGCGATATTGCTCGTACGCTGGGCGGGGCCAGCCACACCCGTGGCCGTCCACTCCGACGGTGACCACGCAACAGACGCCGCCG
>CBDCWQ010000008.1:0-11973 GCA_965223435.1 Myxococcota bacterium | reverse complement strand
TTTCATCCACCGGCTCGGCGCTCGGCCTTTTGATGAAGTCTCGATGGGCCGGATTCTGCACCATAATCGGAAGCCTCCCTTCAGCCGCCACCTCCCTCAAAAACTGATAAAACCCCCCGAGCGAAGACAGTCTTCGGTTCAGAGTCATGGGCGAAAAGCTGTCCTTCACCATCCTCGAGCGCCAGGCCCGGACATCCTTGACCGAAACTTTGAGCAACCCCCAAGCCCCCTCAGGCCAAGGCAGCCCCAAAAACTCCACGAAGCTCATCACGTCCCGCCGATACGCCCTCTGAGTATGGGCGTTCTCACTCCGGGCCACCCAAGCCTCGAACATGTCGCCCACCGCCCCGTAGAAGTTCTCGATCCTGGCCTTCGCTTGAGCCCCGCCGCCCTGCCCGAGGAGCACTGGCGGAAACCCTGCCTCTTTTCCTCTCCCCACCGGGCTCGTTCTGGTCATCCTTTGCGTCTTGGCCACGCCGTCTCTATACCGTTTTATGAGAGATAAGTCATTTTATCAGGATTAAAACACCAGAAGAGGCCGGAGATCGCAGTGATGGGTTAGGGTTTTGATCGCAAGAGGCGCACCAGCCCAACTTGCGGGCTAAACTGTTTGGCGAGTAACTGTTCATTTTGGGGCGTCTGGTCAGGCCCACTTCATGGTGTAACTTTGGGGTCTGCGCTCAATGTGCAGCAGGTGTGGAGTTCTGAAGGTTATTCTCGCGAAGGAAATCTTCGAGCGCGGTTTGCCAGTTGGCTGGCAAGAGCTGATCGAGCTCCCGGTTCGGCCAAGTGTCGATGTTGGCGATGATGCTAGGAAGGTACTTTCCACAATCGACGCCTGCCGCGTCGGCGGTGGAGACAACCGAAAGGACATCGGCGAATCGCTCGGCGCCTCCCCTGGAGCCAGCAAAGAGCCAGGACTTTCTTCCGGAAGCAGGTCCAAGGCCATTGTGCCCATATCGGATTTAGAGCACGTGTCACGTACCCGTGGCACCCAATGTTCGGCAATGAAGTTGACGTTGCCTACGAGGAGGTACGGCGAGGAGAGAGAGTTTACGTCTGCTTCCTTCCAGACGACTCTGGAGTGGTGATTCCGCGCTGGATGTTCGAGGTAGCGACCTGCGAGGGGATGAAGCTAGGGAGGCGCCAGGCCTCGCTGGTCGCGTTGCTGGAGCTAGAGAAGCTGGTGTCGGCCGTAAGACTCGATCCGGGAACGGCAGGGAGCAAGAATCCACCGAAGGAGGACTCCAATGCCGAATCAACCCACCGCGAATCATGCGGGGAACAAAGTAACACAGCTTCCGCTGTTCAACACCACGATCCCTATCGAAAATCTGGATTTCGCATACCAAAAGATGACGGTCGAAGTTCTGGCGAGGCTCTTGCTGGAGGCCAGCGGATTCAAAGTAAGAGCGGAGGTGCGCAATGAAGCCTCGTGAACTTCCCTCGGATGTCGTTCGACGTCGAGCAATCGTCTATGTGCGGCAATCAACCAGTATTCAGGTCAGCGAAAATCTCGAGAGCCAACGTAGGCAGTACGAGCTGGTCGACTTGGCAAAAAGCTATGGTTTTAAGGACGTTGCTGTCATCGATGCCGATCTCGGTGTCTCTGCCAGCGGCACCGTAGAGCGCCCTGGTTTTCGAAATTTGGTGGGCCAAATTTGCGAAGGCATCGTCGGCGCAGTGTTCTGCCTCGAAGCTTCGCGTTTGGCTCGCAATGGACGCGATTGGCATCACTTGATGGAACTATGTGCGCTCGTTGATGCCCGCGTCATCGATGCCGACGGGGTTTATAATCCAAAGATGCCCAACGATCGGCTGCTCCTCGGACTGAAAGGAACGATGAGTGAGTTCGAACTCACGGTGCTCCGACGTCGGCTTCTTGATGCTGCGAGGGCCAAGGCTCGACGCGGTGAACTGCGAATGCCTGTTCCTGTTGGGTATCTTTGGCCGCGAGACACTGGTCTGGTTATGGATCCGGATCAAAGAGTGCAGGAGGTCATTCGAACCGTTTTCCGACTGTTTGAGCGTCACGGTAGTGCGCGACAAGTCTTGCTCCACATGCGCAAGGAGGGGATCGTGTTTCCTCGCCCCGCAGACGCAAAGCAACTCACTCGTTTGACGTGGCGCGCTCCGTGCTACCGCAACGTAATCTCGGTGCTCCAGAATCCGTTCTATGCTGGCGCGTATGCGTACGGAAAATCTCAGGTGCAGACCAGAATCGTGGATGGACAGGTCCGAAAGTCATACGGCCGGGCCCGCTCCCGTGAAGACTGGATCATTATTCGGGACCACCACGAAGGCTACGTTTCCTGGGAGCAGCATGAAGGAATTCAGAAGAGGCTATCTCAGAACAGTTTTTCGAAGTCTTCCGGTGCCGCAAAATCCGCCCGTGGCGGGTTGGCACTTATGGCCGGTCTCCTTCGCTGCCGCCGCTGCGGTCGCATGCTCCAGGTCTCCTACGGAGGCAGAGGCATCCCCAAGCCCCGCTACTCATGCCGGCGTGGAAACGAAATGCAGGGACTTAAGCCGTGCATTACATTTGGGGCCAGTCGCCCGGATCTCGCAGTGGGATCTGAGATCCTTGCCGTGGTCCAGCCACTCGCGATAGAAGCGGCCATCATGGCCGAGCAGAATGCGGAGCTCCAAATCCAAGAGAGGCATCGAGCATATGAGCTGGAACGCCAGCAAGCAGAATACGAAGAGAGACTCGCCGCGCGTCGTTATCAATCCGTAGATCCAGACAATCGACTTGTCGCATCCGAGCTTGAGGCGCGATGGAATACGGCGATCGAAAAACTGCGTTCGTGCGAGGCAAAGATCACCGAGAAGCGTTCTCAAACGATAGTGCCACCAAAACGCGAGGAACTCCTAAAGCTCGCCGATGAGCTTCAAAAAGTGTGGACCGCACCAACTACGGAGCAGCGCACTAAACAGAGACTTATACGAACGCTCATCGAAGAGATCTTAGTAGACGTCGATGACTCCACAAGGGAGATTGTCCTTGTTATTCACTGGCGTGGCGGAAGGCATTCGGAGCTTCGTGTCCGTAAACCGAAACCGGGAGAGCACACCATGCGAAATTCTCCTGAAGTGGAGGAAACCATTCGGCAGATGGGCACCCGGTGGTCCGAGTCGTTCTGCCTCCCCGTTATCAATCTCGAGGCGGCCGTCTATCGCAAAGGGAAGCCTGAGCTTGTCCCACTGATTGATAAAATAGGTCACCCCTTGCTTCATAGGCTTGAGCAGAGGCATAGCCTTGAGTGCCTCAGCGTGCTCGAGGATTTCCTCCATAATGGGGAGACTCTGGGTGCGCCGTCGCTCAAGCCGCTGAGGCGCAAGCAAAGCATGTTCTTTGCACTGTGCTTCAATTCGATAGATACGCTGGAATGCATCGACAAAAGGACGCGCCGCGGTATCTCCGAATTCGAGCGCTTGAACGAACGGTCGACGTGCGTGCATACAGCATCCCGCGAGCAGTCGTCCAACCTTATCACCCCTGTTCGCGTCGGCGATCCGTTCGTAGCCGCGATAGGCATCGCCCTGAAGCATTGCTTTGGAGTCACGAAGCCACTTCTCGGGATGCTCTGCCTCCCACGTGGGCGCGTATTGGTAAGCCACATAGGTCAAAGTCTTCGAAAGGTCGCCTCCGGGATCGAAGTACCGCCCCACGAATACCCACATCTTCCCGTTCACCACGCCGCCCTCGACGTCTCGGTCTCGGACGCGAATCGATGTATCATCGAGATGAATCATATCGGACTTGCGGACGAGCTCGGTGATACGATGACAGAGCGGCTTGAGGATTTCGTGCCCAAAGCTTTCCCAACGGCTGAGCGTGGAGATTGCGAAATCGCCACCGGCGCGTCTGAAAATCTTCTGCGTACGACGAAGTGGTAGCCCGTCCACCGTCTTGTTTGTTATCAGAGCAGCGAGAAGCCTTGGCCCCGGCCAAGCGCCGTCCCGGGCATGGGTTGAGGGCGCTGGAGCTTTTTTCACTTCGCCTTCGCACAACCTGCACGCGATGGTTTCACGTAGGTATTCGATGACCTCAAACTTCGGTGGTGTATACTCGACAACGAGACTCCGGTTGTGACCGATGGTGCACCGAGACTCACCGCACTGAGGGCAGGGCCGGTCATCGTCAGCAACACAGAGCTTCTCGGTGCGTGTGGGCTTGAGGGGGGCGCGCCGCTTCTTCCTTTTTCGTTTCTTTGGCCCGGGCGTTTCCTTTTCTTCTGGCTCAGGCTCCGGCGTTCGCAAGGCTACAGCTTCGAGCGTGTCGACAAAGAGACTCTGCTGGCCACAAAGCACCTTCTCCGAGCGCCGTCCGAACAACTGCTTTTGTAGATGGTGGATCTCGACAGCCTGATCTTCGATGACCTTCTGAGCGGTCTGAAGAACGGCCGCAAGCGCCTCTTTTGAGGGCATTTCGCCGTCCTTGTTCGAAAGGACTTCGATGAGGTCCGTGAAGTTGACCAGCTCGGTAGTCGTCTTCTTGATACGCGTCTTCGAGATGAATTGGAGTTACAAGCTCAAAGCTTACGAGGCAAGCAGAAAACGCTAAGTTTGCAAAAGCTTCAGCGTCGGCGATGTTTGTGCTCTCCGTCCTCGTTTCATCGACGAAAGGTCGATGTCATCTAAAAAACGAAGCATCGATTTCGTGTCCATTTCCCAACAGAACCGACCATCTTCGAACCGGGGACGACGAAATCGTCCTCGGTCGAGTCGCTTCGCAAGAATGCACCAGCCGTGCGGATCATGAAAGAGCACGCGCACTTGGTTGCATCGCTTGTTAAGGAACACAAACAGGCCTCCGTGGCGCGGATCAATCTTTAAGTCTTGAAGCGCAGTTGCTGCCAGTCCGTCGAAAGAACGACGAAGATCAACCGGCTCGACTGCGAAAAAGACCCGAGTACCGGAAGGGATCAACGGTCGCCACCCATAAGTATATCAAGGATCTCCCCCACAACCCCCGGCTGACTCGGAAAGCGAACGAAGGCATCTCCAATCAAGACCTCGACGGATTCCTCAAAACCGAGGCTGTCAGATTCTCTCCTCTTGTTACGGGACGGTACTGTGACTTCAATGAAGCTCGGCGAGACCCCGACCTGCTTCGTCCAGTACACCAGCTTCGGTTTCGACACACCTCGAACTCGACAAAATTCTCCCTTGCTCAACCCGCTTCTTCGCCATTCAGAAACAAGCGCCTTGCCATCCGCCTTTGTGAAGTAGGATTCGCTCATGTCCCGAGCATGCTGCATGCGATCACGCTCGCCTAGGCGCCCCAGAAAGAACAGTTACGTATAAATCACCCGCTTTTCGACGCTCCCGTCGGTCATTTCCACGTTCTTTTTGGCTCTAGGGAGCTGCTCCAAGTACCCCAAAAGCAGCCGATACATGCTGCTTGGGGCGATGGCTTTGGCACCCAATTCATCGCTTCTTGGCGCCCTTCTGGCCCGAAAAAGCGGCCCCGACCCGATTTCCGCCACCTGGAGATATTCTTCGAGCGCTTCCGCAAGCTCAGGATGGATGCCAATGGTTCTTTTGGCGGTCCCCCGCCCCTTTTCTTGGATGCGAATGGTCGCATCCTCCTCCTCCAAATGGAGGTCCTGGACGTGAAGCCTGCACCCGGTGGCAATCCGGGCTCCGGTGAAGAGGTAAAACTTCAAAATCGCCCGGTCGCGAACCTCCAAGACACCATCCCCTCGAGGAAGCTCCATCAATTTGCGCGCATTTCCTGGCGAAAGCGCTTTGGTTTCATCCACCGGCTCGGCGCTCGGCCTTTTGATGAAGTCTCGATGGGCCGGATTCTGCACCATAATCGGAAGCCTCCCTTCAGCCGCCACCTCCCTCAAAAACTGATAAAACCCCCCGAGCGAAGACAGTCTTCGGTTCAGAGTCATGGGCGAAAAGCTGTCCTTCACCATCCTCGAGCGCCAGGCCCGGACATCCTTGACCGAAACTTTGAGCAACCCCCAAGCCCCCTCAGGCCAAGGCAGCCCCAAAAACTCCACGAAGCTCATCACGTCCCGCCGATACGCCCTCTGAGTATGGGCGTTCTCACTCCGGGCCACCCAAGCCTCGAACATGTCGCCCACCGCCCCGTAGAAGTTCTCGATCCTGGCCTTCGCTTGAGCCCCGCCGCCCTGCCCGAGGAGCACTGGCGGAAACCCTGCCTCTTTTCCTCTCCCCACCGGGCTCGTTCTGGTCATCCTTTGCGTCTTGGCCACGCCGTCTCTATACCGTTTTATGAGAGATAAGTCATTTTATCAGGATTAAAACACCAGAAGAGGCCGGAGATCGCAGTGATGGGTTAGGGTTTTGATCGCAAGAGGCGCACCAGCCCAACTTGCGGGCTAAACTGTTTGGCGAGTAACTGTTCATTTTGGGGCGTCTGGTCAGGCCCACTTCATGGTGTAACTTTGGGGTCTGCGCTCAATGTGCAGCAGGTGTGGAGTTCTGAAGGTTATTCTCGCGAAGGAAATCTTCGAGCGCGGTTTGCCAGTTGGCTGGCAAGAGCTGATCGAGCTCCCGGTTCGGCCAAGTGTCGATGTTGGCGATGATGCTAGGAAGGTACTTTCCACAATCGACGCCTGCCGCGTCGGCGGTGGAGACAACCGAAAGGACATCGGCGAATCGCTCGGCGCCTCCCCTGGAGCCAGCAAAGAGCCAGGACTTTCTTCCGGAAGCAGGTCCAAGGCCATTGTGCCCATATCGGATTTAGAGCACGTGTCACGTACCCGTGGCACCCAATGTTCGGCAATGAAGTTGACGTTGCCTACGAGGAGGTACGGCGAGGAGAGAGAGTTTACGTCTGCTTCCTTCCAGACGACTCTGGAGTGGTGATTCCGCGCTGGATGTTCGAGGTAGCGACCTGCGAGGGGATGAAGCTAGGGAGGCGCCAGGCCTCGCTGGTCGCGTTGCTGGAGCTAGAGAAGCTGGTGTCGGCCGTAAGACTCGATCCGGGAACGGCAGGGAGCAAGAATCCACCGAAGGAGGACTCCAATGCCGAATCAACCCACCGCGAATCATGCGGGGAACAAAGTAACACAGCTTCCGCTGTTCAACACCACGATCCCTATCGAAAATCTGGATTTCGCATACCAAAAGATGACGGTCGAAGTTCTGGCGAGGCTCTTGCTGGAGGCCAGCGGATTCAAAGTAAGAGCGGAGGTGCGCAATGAAGCCTCGTGAACTTCCCTCGGATGTCGTTCGACGTCGAGCAATCGTCTATGTGCGGCAATCAACCAGTATTCAGGTCAGCGAAAATCTCGAGAGCCAACGTAGGCAGTACGAGCTGGTCGACTTGGCAAAAAGCTATGGTTTTAAGGACGTTGCTGTCATCGATGCCGATCTCGGTGTCTCTGCCAGCGGCACCGTAGAGCGCCCTGGTTTTCGAAATTTGGTGGGCCAAATTTGCGAAGGCATCGTCGGCGCAGTGTTCTGCCTCGAAGCTTCGCGTTTGGCTCGCAATGGACGCGATTGGCATCACTTGATGGAACTATGTGCGCTCGTTGATGCCCGCGTCATCGATGCCGACGGGGTTTATAATCCAAAGATGCCCAACGATCGGCTGCTCCTCGGACTGAAAGGAACGATGAGTGAGTTCGAACTCACGGTGCTCCGACGTCGGCTTCTTGATGCTGCGAGGGCCAAGGCTCGACGCGGTGAACTGCGAATGCCTGTTCCTGTTGGGTATCTTTGGCCGCGAGACACTGGTCTGGTTATGGATCCGGATCAAAGAGTGCAGGAGGTCATTCGAACCGTTTTCCGACTGTTTGAGCGTCACGGTAGTGCGCGACAAGTCTTGCTCCACATGCGCAAGGAGGGGATCGTGTTTCCTCGCCCCGCAGACGCAAAGCAACTCACTCGTTTGACGTGGCGCGCTCCGTGCTACCGCAACGTAATCTCGGTGCTCCAGAATCCGTTCTATGCTGGCGCGTATGCGTACGGAAAATCTCAGGTGCAGACCAGAATCGTGGATGGACAGGTCCGAAAGTCATACGGCCGGGCCCGCTCCCGTGAAGACTGGATCATTATTCGGGACCACCACGAAGGCTACGTTTCCTGGGAGCAGCATGAAGGAATTCAGAAGAGGCTATCTCAGAACAGTTTTTCGAAGTCTTCCGGTGCCGCAAAATCCGCCCGTGGCGGGTTGGCACTTATGGCCGGTCTCCTTCGCTGCCGCCGCTGCGGTCGCATGCTCCAGGTCTCCTACGGAGGCAGAGGCATCCCCAAGCCCCGCTACTCATGCCGGCGTGGAAACGAAATGCAGGGACTTAAGCCGTGCATTACATTTGGGGCCAGTCGCCCGGATCTCGCAGTGGGATCTGAGATCCTTGCCGTGGTCCAGCCACTCGCGATAGAAGCGGCCATCATGGCCGAGCAGAATGCGGAGCTCCAAATCCAAGAGAGGCATCGAGCATATGAGCTGGAACGCCAGCAAGCAGAATACGAAGAGAGACTCGCCGCGCGTCGTTATCAATCCGTAGATCCAGACAATCGACTTGTCGCATCCGAGCTTGAGGCGCGATGGAATACGGCGATCGAAAAACTGCGTTCGTGCGAGGCAAAGATCACCGAGAAGCGTTCTCAAACGATAGTGCCACCAAAACGCGAGGAACTCCTAAAGCTCGCCGATGAGCTTCAAAAAGTGTGGACCGCACCAACTACGGAGCAGCGCACTAAACAGAGACTTATACGAACGCTCATCGAAGAGATCTTAGTAGACGTCGATGACTCCACAAGGGAGATTGTCCTTGTTATTCACTGGCGTGGCGGAAGGCATTCGGAGCTTCGTGTCCGTAAACCGAAACCGGGAGAGCACACCATGCGAAATTCTCCTGAAGTGGAGGAAACCATTCGGCAGATGGGCACCCGGTGGTCCGATGATCATATCGCAGCCACACTGAACCGAATGGGGACGAAGACTCCGTACGGCCACACCTGGAACGCACGAAGGGTATCTCAATTCCGTCGCAGCAAAGGCATTCCAGGATACGAATCCGCCATCAAGGACGGAAAATGCCTCACGATGTCAGAAACTGCTGAGAAACTAGGGGTCAGTGCCCATGCGGTCAGAAAGCTTATTCAGGAGAAAATTCTCCCCGCAAAGCAACACGTCTTCGATGCTCCCTGGCAGATACAGGCAACTGATCTTGAAAAACCCGAGGTACAAGAGGCCCTCAAGAACCGGCAAAGGCGCGCAGGGCGCCCGTGTCGAATTTCCCGTGACGATCGAACTTTAGAGATTCCAGGTATTTAAGGAGGTACCGCATAATGAAACCAAAACGGCAATGCGACGGAGTCGTCGTTCTGCCTCCCCGTTATCAATCTCGAGGCGGCCGTCTATCGCAAAGGGAAGCCTGAGCTTGTCCCACTGATTGATAAAATAGGTCACCCCTTGCTTCATAGGCTTGAGCAGAGGCATAGCCTTGAGTGCCTCAGCGTGCTCGAGGATTTCCTCCATAATGGGGAGACTCTGGGTGCGCCGTCGCTCAAGCCGCTGAGGCGCAAGCAAAGCATGTTCTTTGCACTGTGCTTCAATTCGATAGATACGCTGGAATGCATCGACAAAAGGACGCGCCGCGGTATCTCCGAATTCGAGCGCTTGAACGAACGGTCGACGTGCGTGCATACAGCATCCCGCGAGCAGTCGTCCAACCTTATCACCCCTGTTCGCGTCGGCGATCCGTTCGTAGCCGCGATAGGCATCGCCCTGAAGCATTGCTTTGGAGTCACGAAGCCACTTCTCGGGATGCTCTGCCTCCCACGTGGGCGCGTATTGGTAAGCCACATAGGTCAAAGTCTTCGAAAGGTCGCCTCCGGGATCGAAGTACCGCCCCACGAATACCCACATCTTCCCGTTCACCACGCCGCCCTCGACGTCTCGGTCTCGGACGCGAATCGATGTATCATCGAGATGAATCATATCGGACTTGCGGACGAGCTCGGTGATACGATGACAGAGCGGCTTGAGGATTTCGTGCCCAAAGCTTTCCCAACGGCTGAGCGTGGAGATTGCGAAATCGCCACCGGCGCGTCTGAAAATCTTCTGCGTACGACGAAGTGGTAGCCCGTCCACCGTCTTGTTTGTTATCAGAGCAGCGAGAAGCCTTGGCCCCGGCCAAGCGCCGTCCCGGGCATGGGTTGAGGGCGCTGGAGCTTTTTTCACTTCGCCTTCGCACAACCTGCACGCGATGGTTTCACGTAGGTATTCGATGACCTCAAACTTCGGTGGTGTATACTCGACAACGAGACTCCGGTTGTGACCGATGGTGCACCGAGACTCACCGCACTGAGGGCAGGGCCGGTCATCGTCAGCAACACAGAGCTTCTCGGTGCGTGTGGGCTTGAGGGGGGCGCGCCGCTTCTTCCTTTTTCGTTTCTTTGGCCCGGGCGTTTCCTTTTCTTCTGGCTCAGGCTCCGGCGTTCGCAAGGCTACAGCTTCGAGCGTGTCGACAAAGAGACTCTGCTGGCCACAAAGCACCTTCTCCGAGCGCCGTCCGAACAACTGCTTTTGTAGATGGTGGATCTCGACAGCCTGATCTTCGATGACCTTCTGAGCGGTCTGAAGAACGGCCGCAAGCGCCTCTTTTGAGGGCATTTCGCCGTCCTTGTTCGAAAGGACTTCGATGAGGTCCGTGAAGTTGACCAGCTCGGTAGTCGTCTTCTTGATACGCGTCTTCGAGATGAATTGGAGTTACAAGCTCAAAGCTTACGAGGCAAGCAGAAAACGCTAAGTTTGCAAAAGCTTCAGCGTCGGCGATGTTTGTGCTCTCCGTCCTCGTTTCATCGACGAAAGGTCGATGTCATCTAAAAAACGAAGCATCGATTTCGTGTCCATTTCCCAACAGAACCGACCATCTTCGAACCGGGGACGACGAAATCGTCCTCGGTCGAGTCGCTTCGCAAGAATGCACCAGCCGTGCGGATCATGAAAGAGCACGCGCACTTGGTTGCATCGCTTGTTAAGGAACACAAACAGGCCTCCGTGGCGCGGATCAATCTTTAAGTCTTGAAGCGCAGTTGCTGCCAGTCCGTCGAAAGAACGACGAAGATCAACCGGCTCGACTGCGAAAAAGACCCGAGTACCGGAAGGGATCAACGGTCGCCACCCATAAGTATATCAAGGATCTCCCCCACAACCCCCGGCTGACTCGGAAAGCGAACGAAGGCATCTCCAATCAAGACCTCGACGGATTCCTCAAAACCGAGGCTGTCAGATTCTCTCCTCTTGTTACGGGACGGTACTGTGACTTCAATGAAGCTCGGCGAGACCCCGACCTGCTTCGTCCAGTACACCAGCTTCGGTTTCGACACACCTCGAACTCGACAAAATTCTCCCTTGCTCAACCCGCTTCTTCGCCATTCAGAAACAAGCGCCTTGCCATCCGCCTTTGTGAAGTAGGATTCGCTCATGTCCCGAGCATGCTGCATGCGATCACGCTCGCCTAGGCGCCCCAGAAAGTGGTTCTTTTGGCGGTCCCCCGCCCCTTTTCTTGGATGCGAATGGTCGCATCCTCCTCCTCCAAATGGAGGTCCTGGACGTGAAGCCTGCACCCGGTGGCAATCCGGGCTCCGGTGAAGAGGTAAAACTTCAAAATCGCCCGGTCGCGAACCTCCAAGACACCATCCCCTCGAGGAAGCTCCATCAATTTGCGCGCATTTCCTGGCGAAAGCGCTTTGGTTTCATCCACCGGCTCGGCGCTCGGCCTTTTGATGAAGTCTCGATGGGCCGGATTCTGCACCATAATCGGAAGCCTCCCTTCAGCCGCCACCTCCCTCAAAAACTGATAAAACCCCCCGAGCGAAGACAGTCTTTCGGTTCAGAGTCATGGGCGAAAAGCTGTCCTTCACCATCCTCGAGCGCCAGGCCCGGACATCCTTGACCGAAACTTTGAGCAACCCCCAAGCCCCCTCAGGCCAAGGCAGCCCCAAAAACTCACGAAGCTCATCACGTCCCGCCGA
>CBDCWQ010000007.1:0-220755 GCA_965223435.1 Myxococcota bacterium | reverse complement strand
TCTGATGCACGCCAAAATCGCCTTATGTACGTTTGTCGCCGCCCCGCTGTTGGCCTGTGGTATTTCTCAGGAGGACCATCAGCGCGCCTTGGACCAAGAGCGCAGCGCCTACGACCAAGAGATGAAAAAGATGCAGGCCGCGCAGGCGGCGGACCTGGCCAAAAAAGAAGAAGCCATCAAGAGCAAGGACCGCATGATCCAGGGCCTGGAAACCGAAGTCTCTCGGATGGGGGGCGATCTTGAGCAAGTGAGAACCGAGCTTGGGGATCGCGTCACCCAGCTGGCCAGCGCGAAGTCGGAGCTCGCAGCAACAACCCAAGAAGTTGAACAACTTCGTCGCATGCGCGCCCGTGCCGTGGAAGAGGCCGCGCAGTTCAAGAACCTGGCGGAGCGGCTCAAGTCGATGGTCGACGCGGGGCAACTCGAAGTGGTTCGAAGAAAAGGTCGAATCTCCGTAAAACTTCCCGACAACGTGTTGTTTCCATCCGGAAGCAAAAACCTGAAGCGCGCCGGGAAAAAGGCGCTGGTCGAAGTGGCCCAAGCGCTCAAAGAAGTGGACGGGCGAAACTTTCTTATCGCGGGTCACACCGACAACGTCCCCGTGCGTCGCGGTTTCCGAGACAATTGGCAACTTTCGACCGCGCGTGCGGTCGAGGTGGTTCGGCTGATGATCAAGCAGGGGGTACCGGCAGAGCAATTGGTCGCGGCCGGCTACGGTGAGTTTGATCCCGTTGAGGACAACGGCACCAACGAAGGGCGGCGCGCCAACCGGCGCCTGGAAATTATCCTTATGCCCAAGATTGAGGCTGTCGATCTTTGACTGATAGGCGAGGCGCCGCGACTTTGCTTTGGTTGTGGGCCCTTTTGTGGGCAACCTGTTTGCCCAACCCGCAGTCTGTTCGCGAGCGACGCCAGCATTTTGACCGCGAGGCGTTGGCCGATGGGACCATCCTGAAACAGGTCCCCCCGGGTGCACAGCCGGTGGGGGCGGTTTTTGGACAAAGCATCCAACTGGCTGCCTACACCCTCGACCCTCCAAGGCCCCAACGGGGCCGCGTGGAGGTGACGTTTTTTTGGCAGGTCTTGAAGCTTGCCGATGAAGACTACAAGGTCTTTGTCCACGGTGACGCCCTGGAGGGCCGCGCGCCCCGGATCCACGGTGACCACTTCCCGGCAGGGGGGCGCTATCCCACCGACGTGTGGCAGGTTGGTGAAATCGTGCGTGATCGTTTTGCGATCTGGATCCCGCCGGCCTACGGCGCTCGGCGTATGGGTATCCACGCCGGCCTATACAAGGGCAGTCACCGCGTTCCTTTGACCGACGGCCGCCCAAAGCGCGGGGGGCACGACAACCGCGTCCGAGCCATGGAGTTGACGTTCGACAAGCCGTAATCCCGCGGTTCACTTCTTTTGACGCCGTGTCGGCGGTCGACGCACAGTCACCTACGACTTGGGGCTCGATTGACCAAAGGCGGTGGCTTCCTTCCTAATGCGGTCGATGACCAAAGGGGCTTTTTTGGGCTGTGAGAAAGCCAAAGCGGACGTACCCACAAAGGCAGCGCTCTTGTTCAGGTCCGGATGCGTAGCGTGGGGCTGTGTTGCGTGGCTGGCATGCAGCGCGGCCCCGGAGGCGGTTGAGAATGCGGCGTGGGGTGCCGGAATTGGCGCCGCTTCCTCGGCGGTGAATCGCGGACTGGGAGGCTGCTTTTCGGCCTGTAGTCCGCCAACAGAATGCGACCGAGAATCAGGTTTGTGTGTAAGACCGAGAAAAACCGCGGCCAGTGTTCATCGCGAGCCGTTGGGCCCTCCGCCGACCCAAGATCCTGAGGCTCAGGAACGGGACCGTTGTCGGGCCCAGGCAGCGACATCCGGGGTACAACTCCGAGACGCACGTTGCCCCTGAGCGGCGCGCGAGGGTCACGGCGACCAAGAGGCACGTAGAGGCTGTGCTCCATGTGCTTCGACAGCCGACGCGGTTGCTACCGAACTGATCCGGAGCGATTGAGTTGGAAGTCCTTTTGGAGCGCGTGTGGTGCACAGGCGCTCGGTGTGTGATGATGTCTTCCGCAGGCCTTGAACCCGAAGGCGTTGTAGCGATTTGAAAACGCAAATTGCACAGCATTATTGCAGGGTGTGTCTTTGGGGGTTGAGAGGCGCAACACAAGCCCTAGACCGCTGATTGTGGACCGAACCTTGCGTTGTTATCGTCAGTGGCATGGGGTCGTCGATACTGAGCCGGAACAAAAGAGGAAGCAGCGCCACCCAGGCCGCGGCGGCACAGGGTGCGACCCGAACGTCGACTTCGACGGGGACACAAAGGCAAAATTCGAGCACGGCACCCGCCGCGAGAAACGTTTCATCGGCGGGTCGGACCGTTTCTATGGACCGCGCCGCGATCGAGAAATTTCTTTCCACTTCTGCCCTGTTCAAGACCACGGACGCGAGCGTCTTGGGCAAGGTCTCGGGGCACTTTAAACCCAAAGAGTACTCGCCGGGCACGACCGTGTTCCAAGCCGGTAAGAGTGCGGACAAGATGGGTATCGTTTTTCGCGGCCAGGCGAGTGTCCTCTCGGTCAATCACGGAACCGGAGAAACCTCTCAGGTGGAGTCCCTGCGTGAGGGGGATGTGGCCGCGGTCATTGGGACCGTGCTGGAAGGTGCTTATCAGCATGCGGTGGTCGCGCAGGGTGATTTAACGATCCTTGAGGTTCGGCGGGAAATTATTCAACAATTGCTCGCACGGGTGCCCGCCGTTGGGCATGCCATGACGAAATTGTTGGCAACGAAGGTTGTTAAGCTGAGTATTCTCAGTATGAGACCGGCGACCGCCGTAGCCGCACCGTCCCCGACCACGTGCGAAGTCGGAATGGCGCCCGTCAGCCAGAGTGCCAACCCGGACGTCATCCCCTATGTGGAAGTCTCGGAATACACTGTCGATCCCAAGGTTTTGAATATGGTTCCGCTGCGGGTGATTCGAGAACATCGTCTTCTTCCGCTTCAGCTTCGGGGCAAGGTGCTCACCGTGGGGATGGTCTCCCCCCGCAATGTCAGTGCTCTCGCCGCCGTCAAGCGCATTCTGCAATCCGTCGATATTCAGGTTGTGGCGATTGCCATGGACGACTTTGGTGCGTCGTTGATTCGACTCAAGCCGGGCAGCAAACCGTCAGGAAAATCTGCATCGGGACAAACGATGGAAGAGCAGATGACCTTTGATGCCGATGACGCGGAACGTGACGCAGACAAGGAAATCCGGGTTGCTGGCGAAGAAGTGATGCGGGTCGTAAACCGCATTATCGCGGTGGCCATTCGGCGGCAGGCGTCAGACATTCACATCGAAACCGATCGAAATGCGATCCGGGTTCGCTTGAGGGTCAGCGGCATGCTGGAAGACTGGCCTGATTTCATTCCAGGGTCCTTTTCCAAAGCACTGGTCGCACGGGTCAAGGTTCTTGCGGGCCTGGATATCACCGAGAAGAGGCTTCCCCAGGATGGGAGGGTGGGGCTGTCCATCGGATCTCGAGAGGTCGATCTCAGGATTTCAACCGTGCCTGCCTCTCGGGGTGAAAAGATCGTTCTCAGGGTGTGCGAAGCCTCTTCCATATTGCGTCCATTGGAACAGACCTTCTTGGATTCTCGTGCGTTGCAGGCTGTGCGGGTGGCGCTCAACCAGCATTCGGGTTCGATCGTTGTGGCTGGGGGCACGGGGTCTGGGAAGAGCTCCAGTCTCTATTCTGTGCTTCACGAACGCATTAAGGCACGCCCCGATACCAATGTTGTGACCGTAGAAGACCCCATCGAATACCGTTTGTCGGGGACGACGCAGATTCAAGTGAATGCCGCCGTGGGGCTAGGCTTTCCGCAAGTGCTTCGAGCGATGCTTCGACAGGACCCGGATGTCATCGTGGTCGGAGAAACGCGAGATCAAGAGACCGCGCAAATGGCACTCGAAGCAGCCATTTCCGGGCACCTCTTGATGACTTCAATTCACGCGAACAACGCCATTTCGACCCTCCAGCGTCTCGAGAGCTTGGGCTGCGCACGATCGTTGATGGCGCAGGGCTTGTCGCTTATTGTCGTACAGAGGCTTGGAGCTCGCTTGTGCGCAACGTGCGTAACCACCGACTCCCCGCCGCCCATCATGGTTGAAAGCATGGCCAAACACCGGTTGCTCGAGACAGGGACCCAAGCCCAGCTCCCGGTGCCTGTAGGGTGTGACGCGTGTGACAACACCGGGTACAAGGGCCGCGTCGCTATGGTTGAATTTCTCAAGGTGACCGACGAAATTCGGGCTGCCCTGATGGCGGACAAGAGTTTTTCCGAGATTCGAGAGATGGCCAATGAGAGTCGCGATTTGGTTCCATTTCGACAATGTGCCTCGATGCTCATGGCCCGAAAACTTATTTCAGGCGCGGATGCGCTCATGGCGATTGCCCATTGATGGCCCTATGCCGCGACCGCCGTGGTTCGTGCAGTTGTGGCGCAAGTGAGCCGAGGGTTCAATCATGAACGATCTTCCTATTGAGATCATCGGGCCCGCGGGTTTTCTCGTGCTTCTGCTGCTGTTTCGCATGATGTCGGGCAAAAAATATGGCCCCGGCAAGAAAAAGAAACACAGCATCCCCGGGATGGACAAGCTCATCAAGGCCGGTCGCTACAGCGAAGCGGGTCGGCTTGCTTTCGAACACGGAAGAACAACCGAAGCCATCGACTATTTTCTTCGTGCCCAGCAGCCTGTCCATGCAGCAAAGGCTGCCGCCAAGGGCGGGCAGATAAGGCAGGCCGCCGAGCTCTATGAAAAGGCCGGCAAGAGGGAGCACGCAATCCGCTGCTACCGCGCGAGCGGGATGACCCAAAAGGCGGAAGCACTTGAAGCCATCAGCAAAAAGAAAAGTTCAGCAAAAACGGCGAGCCCGGCCCGTTCCGAAACCCCGGATGTGCCCGCATCGATGGATCTGAAAGACATCCGAGATGCTGCTGAACGTCAAGCGCGCGGACGAGAACTGGCCGATCGTATGCTCGCCAATGGCCAGATCCGGGAGGCAGCAGATGCCTACCGGGAAGCAGATCTACACGATGAGGCCATTCATCTTTACGTAAACGTATTGGCGCTTCCAGGAGAAGCTGCGGTGATCGTTTCTCGGCAGGGCAATCACGAGCGTGCCGCTGAACTGTACGAAATGGCAGGGCAGCTTGAGCGCGCGGCCGATTCTTGGATCAGTGTGGCCCACCGGGCAGGTCGCCCAGAGATGTACCTCGAAAGGATCCGGCAAAACTCCGAAGAAAAGGTCTACGCATTTTTGAAAGACGTGACTCAAGCACGCCCGCTGAGCCCGAATACCGCCGAACTTCACTATCAGCTCGGTCTCGCATACCAGGCGCATCAAGACAGCGAAGAAGCGGTGAAGGTCTTTGTGTGTATTCAGGAGTCCGTTGGAGAGTACAAGGACGTTGACGCCAAACTTCAGGTTTGGAGAACACAAGCCGCAGCCCCCAAAAACAACGAAGTTTCACAAGAAGACCAACGCGCCCGAGAACCGAGCGCACCCGAAGCGCCAGCCATAGATTCGGGCGACTTGGCGCAAGCGCTCGCGGAGGACTCGCCCGGCGCAGACCCCTTTGATGCCGCTTTGCCGCCAGAGCTTGAGCTTCCGTTGGATGCCGAAGCCCTTGAAGCGCTTGCGCTTCCACGCTTGGCCGATGATGGCGCGCCCTCCTTGGCGGATGATGAATTTAGCGCGAAAGAAGGGGCGCTTGCTCTGGAGGCGCCCAAGACGGCGGAAGAAGTTTCGCCGTCTATCCCACAAAACCCCCAAATTGTGCTTCAGCCGGTAGTCGTTCAGGGGGGTGAGTTCGGCTTGGATTTAAGCGAAATCGCAGCGATGGCCATGGACGCCGCGGAGGGTATAAGCGATCGGGTGGAACGCTCGAATCCGCAGAAAAGCAGCGATTTGCTACCGGCTCCCAAGCAACTTGCGCAAGCACTCAGCAAACGTGAAATTCGCGCTCGGGCGAAGATTTCTCTGAACAAAGAACCGGTGCCGCCGCTGTTGGCCGACGCGGTGGTGCAGGCGGCCCGAAGAGGGCCAACCGTAGAAAGCTTGCTTCAGTTTGTAGGAGAGGACGGTTGTACCCTTCAGAATATCGAAGCCCACTATCGTGTGGGTTTGGCGCATTTGGGCGCGGGGGAGTGGGATCAGGCGGCATCGGCATTTCGAAAAGTTGAAGAAGTGTCGCCCGGGTATCGGGATGCGGCGAAGCGAGCCGAAGACATTGAGCGCTGGCAGGGCCATCTGGCACCCAATCTGAGTGAGCTTGACGTTGCGGGCACCCAAATCCCCGATCGAAAGAAACCATCGCGCTATCGGCTGAACGGTGAGCTCGGACGGGGCGGTATGGCCGTTGTCTATCGGGCCTATGACGAGGTGCTTGGGCGGGATGTGGCACTCAAGTTCTTATCGGACCAGTACGCGGCCAATCCGGATGTGGCCGAGATGTTTCAAAGAGAAGCGCGCTCTGTCGCTCAGCTCAACCACCCCAACGTGGTCACGATCTATGATTTCGGAACCCTTGAGGGAAGAACCTTCATTGCCATGGAACACGTGGAGGGCGTGGTCCTGAAAGATGAAATCTATGCGGGCACGCGTCTTCCGGTGTTGGAAAGCATTCGTGCGATCATTCAACTTCTGGACGCGCTTAAGTATGCGCACGAGCGTTCTATCATTCACCGAGATATCAAACCATCCAATGTCATGCGGAGCCATACGGGGATCCTGAAGCTCATGGACTTTGGGTTGGCGAAGTCGGTCGAAGCCGGGACAGACGCTTCTATGGTCGCCGGAACACCGGCCTACATGCCACCGGAGCAGATGGCAGGACAGCAGGTGGACGCACGCTCGGACCTGTTTTCGACAGGGGTTACGCTCTACGAGATGCTGGCAGGTCAACGGCCCTTCGAAGGTATGGACAGAAATACCGTGCCGAGGAGCCTGTGCGAGTTCAATCCGGCGATTCCGAGTACGCTAGATCAACTTGTGTTGCGATCCTTAGAGCTTAAACCCGAAAGGCGTTTTCAGACCGCGGAATCCTTTGCGGCGCCGCTAAAACGGATCGTTGACGCGGTGGGTTTGGCTGCGTCCACCGCGGACATTCAGAGCCACGACCTTCCCAAGATGGACGTGATGCCTTCGTTGCCGATTCTGAGAGGGAAGCCCATACCCGCAACCTCCAAACATGCGCCTCCCGAACCCATCGAACTGGACCCGAGCGCGCTTGTGCCTATTGAATTGGATTCGGACGCCTATGTTTCCAACGTGCCCAGCGAAAGCGAGCCCGCCGACGACGAGCGGTGTCCAGATACACTCATACTCGACGGTTTTGCGCCTGGAGACGGCTCTGTGGCCCCTGGTCCTGCGGCTACAGGCCCGGGCGTGGACGCGCTTGCCGAAACCGTGATCATGACGGATTTTTCGGAGCGGCTCAAAAAATCCTAGGGCCCCATTGCCGCCGTCGGTTGCCCACAATGCCGCGGCGGCCGGCTATGTCACTCGATACGTCTGAGGGCGCTCGTGCGCCAAGCATGGCAGGCGCGTGCGAAGGGCGTGGAGTGCGTCGAGGTCCACTTGAGCCAAGATCACGCCTGGTCGGTCGGGCGCAGTTGCGAGGACCGTGCCCCAGGGGTCGATGATCATCGACCGTCCGAAGGTCCGCCGCCCGTTACCGTGGTGGCCCACTTGGCCTGGTGCGATGACGAAGCATTGATTCTCGATGGCGCGCGCCCGCAAGAGAACCTCCCAATGGTCTCTTCCGGTCGGCACGGTAAACGCAGCGGGGACGGTCAGGACTTCAGCGCCTTCTCGCGCCAGGGTTCGATACAATCCCGGAAAGCGGAGATCATAACAAATCGAGAGGCCGAAGGTGGCAAGAGGGCTTTTGGCCAACGCGAGCCGATCTCCAGGGGCAACCGACTCGGACTCCTTATGGGTTGCCCCCTGACCGAGCGCGACGTCAAAGAGGTGGATCTTGCGGTACACCGCATGTCGCTGGCCATCGGGCCCAAACAGGACGGACGTGTTGTAAGACACGCCGGGGTGGGGGCCTCGCTCGGGAAGGGTGCCGCCGAGCAACCACACCCCGTGGTGTTGGGCGAGGCGGGCCAGCTGTTGGAAGGTCGGTCCATCGAGGGTTTCTGCGAGGCGGAGTTTTTCCTGCTCCGAACCCATGAAGTGGACGTTTTCGGGGAGGGCGATGAACGTCGCGCCCCTTTTTGCCGCTTCGTCCACGAGCGCCTTTGCGGCCGACAGCGAGGCCTGGGGATCGTGATTGGTGGTCAGCTGGATGGCTGCGGCAAGAAAACCCATGAAGTCTGGACGTACCGCAGCTGAATGGGCAAAGCACCTCTGTTTTGTCCCCCATGTCCAGCACCCTGGGTGGCGAAGACCGAAGGGCCTCGCGCGGCCGGCCAGCGATCAACCCCTCTTCTCGTTCTGGAGTCACCACAAGCGTTGTCCCAAGGAGCCGCTTGAGGATAGGGTCCCGGCGCCCATGGCGTTTGATAAGGTTGACCAGGCGGTCCCGAACTTCCCGGCCCTTGAGGCCAAGATCCTGAAACTATGGAAAGAACGCGACGTTTTCGCGCGCTCCTTGCGCGACTCTGAGCGCCGCCCCGAGTTTGTGTTTTACGAGGGGCCCCCGACGGCCAACGGTTTGCCCCACAACGGGCATGTGCTCACCCGGGTCATCAAGGATCTATTTCCCCGATACATGACGATGCGTGGTTACCACGTGGAGCGCCGCGCCGGCTGGGATACCCACGGACTTCCGGTGGAGGTGGAGGTGGAGAAAGCCCTGCGGATTCAGGGAAAATCGGCCATCCTCGAGTACGGTGTGGATCGATTTGCTCGAAAGTGCTTGGAGTCGGTGTTTCGGTACACCGCCGAGTGGGAGCACCTCACGGAACGTATTGGGTTTTGGGTCGATCTCGACACTGCGTATGTGACCTTTCACAAGACGTATGTGGAGTCCGTCTGGTGGGCGCTATCCCTGCTGTTCAAACAAGGACTCCTGTATCAGGGTCACAAGGTGGTGTGGTGGTGGGCCCAGGGGGGCACCGCGCTGTCATCGGGTGAGGTCGGCAATGCCTACAAGACGGTGGACGATCCCTCAGTCTACGTTCGTTTTAAGCTCAAAGATGAGGATGCAGCGCTCGTGGTTTGGACCACCACGCCGTGGACGCTCCCCTCGAACATGTTTGCCGCCGTCCACGCCGAGCTGCCGTACGCCTACGTGAGGGCGGAAGACGGCACTTTGTTGGTTGTGGCCGAGGCCCTGGTTGAGCCCCTGAGCGAAAAATGGGGAACCCCACTCGAAGTGCAAAAAGTGGTTCAGGGGCGAGCGCTTATCGGAAAGCGCTATGAGCCCCCCTTTGAGAGCTACAACCAAGCACTTTCGCCAGACGACGATCGCTACTTTCGAGTGGTGGCGGGCGATCGGGCGACGGCGGGCCCCCCGCAGTGGTTTGTGACTCTGGATGCCGGTACGGGCATTGTGCATCTTGCGCCCGCATTTGGGGAAGACGACTGGAAGGTTTGGCGGAACGAGCGGCGTGCGCGCGAAGACATTGAACTTTTCTGCCACGTTCGCCCGGACGGGTGTTTTGACGACAAACTCAGCGGTCTGGCCCTCGAGGGGACGTTTGTAAAGGATGGCGACAAACGGCTTGTGAGGGCGCTCAAAGAGCAAGGTCTTTTGGTGCATCAGGAAACCTATCGCCACGAGTACCCTTTTTGCTGGCGTTCAGAGCAAGATCCTTTGATCCAATATGCCCGGTCGGCATGGTTCATCAAGACCACGGCAAAAATCGACCAGGTTATCGAAAACAACCAACAGGTCACTTGGGCTCCAGAGCACGTTCGCGATGGCCGTTTTGGCGACTTCCTCGACGGGAATGTCGACTGGGCTCTGTCTCGGGAGCGGTTCTGGGGAACGCCCTTGAACATCTGGATGTGCGACCGCTGTGATGCCATGTGCGCGCCTGGTTCGGTCAGAGAAATCGAAGAAAAGAATCCGCAGGCTTTTCGGCACTTCGAAGAAGCTCGGGCCCAGGATCCAAGCCTTTCCGAACACCTCCTGGTTCACAAACCATGGATCGACCAAGTCGAGTTGCCCTGCCAGGCCTGCGGGAGCACCATGCGGCGGGTGCCGGATGTCATCGATTGTTGGTTTGATTCCGGCTGCATGCCCTTCGCCCAGCTCGGCTATCCCCACCAGGAGGGCAGCAGCGAAGCCTTTGAGCGCGCGTTTCCGGCCGATTTCATTTCAGAGGCCATCGATCAGACCCGAGGGTGGTTCTATTCTTTGATGACGGTTTCCAATCTGGTGTTCGGAGACCGTCCGCAACCCCATCCCTATCGCCGATGCATCGTCCTCGGACATGTGCTCGACAAGGCGGGCAAGAAGGAATCGAAGTCTGCGGGAAACTACACGCCGCCGGAGGTCATCTTGGACGCGGTGCGTATGGAGTTTTCTTTGGTGCCGAGCGACACTTTCCCGAAGGCCAAGATCGTACCCCCCAAAAAGGGGACCGCCTTCATTGGACAAGAAGACTTTGATGGACTCGATCTGAGGCCCAAAAACGACGTTGCCCTTTACCGCAAGGAAACACCAGCCGAGAAAAGGCGGGTTCGGCTCGTGGCATCGAAGCATCTTCCGCGCCGGGTGGTCATCCTTTCTGAGGAGGATCGCGAAGCCCTTGGCCTCACTTTTGGTCCAACCGACGTCTTTGTGCCTGCTGAGGTGCCCAAGCTCCCGTCCGATGAGCGGGTGATGATCGAAGCCGATGAAACGCCCGCGCCGGGAGCAGATGCGTTTCGATGGTTTTTTTATGCGTCCAACCCGCCATGGAACAATGTTCGCCATGCGTTGTCGAACGTGCGCGGTTTGCAAAAGGAGCTGCCCCTCAAGCTACGGAACGTGTACTCGTTCTTTGTCACCTACGCCAACATCGATCGTTTTGACCCACTCAAAGACGAAGAATCTAAACGTTTGCCGATGGAGCGGGGCCTCTTGGACCGCTGGGTTTTGAGCGAATTGGAGAAGACCAAGAAAAAGGTCGTCGAACATATGGACGCGCTGAGCTCCTATGAGGCTGCCTCGGTGCTGAACGAGTTCGTAGAAGGTCTTTCGAACTGGTACGTCCGCCGTTCGCGAGAGCGTTTTTGGGCCGAAGGACGTGACCAAGACAAGCTGGACGCGTACTGGACGCTGTATCAAGTGCTTACGGATTTGTGTTTGTTGGTGGCGCCCTTTTTGCCGTTTGCTGCCGAGGAAATCTATCAGAATCTTGTGTACAAACAGTATGGTGACGGCCAAGCCGATAGCGTGCATCTTCGCCTCTACCCCAACTTTGATGCGGCGCGTATCGACGAGGGCCTGTCTAAGGACATGGCGGAGGTCCGAAGCCTGGTCTCTTTAGGGCTTCAGGTCCGCGCTAAAAGTAAACTCAAGATTCGGCAGCCCCTTAAGGAGGCCAAGCTCGTCTTGGCGGATGGTTCGCGGGTGTCTTCGCTCAAGCCCTATCTGGAGATCATGCGGGAGGAGTTGAACACGCAATCGGTCCGGTTCATCGATCGACCGGATGACTTCGTCAGTTATCGCCTCAAGCCCAATTTTCAAGCGCTAGGAAAGAGGCTTGGGAGCAAGATGAAAGCGACCCAGGCCGCGATTCGTGAGGCCGATCCGGCCCAGCTGAAGGCTGAACTGACAGAAAATGCGAAAGTCGTATTGGCTATCGGGGGTGAATCGGTCACCCTGACCCCCGACGAGCTTGTGATTGCGGTGGAAGCAAAAGAGGGCTTCTTGGCTGCTGGCGACGGGGTCGGCGTCGTTGTTTTGGATACAAAACTCGATGAGGCCCTTATCGAGGAGGGCATGTTTCGCGAGGTGCTTTCGAAGGTCCAAGGGTTAAGGAAGGATCTCAAGCTGGACTACGCGGCGAGAATATCGCTTGCGCTCTTTGGCAGTTCGCGGCTGGTGTCCATCTGCCAGTCTCGGGCGGAGCTGCTCAAACAAGAGACTTTGGCGACAACGCTGCTTTTTGAAGACTCCGGCTCAGGCGAAGAGAAGACCTTGGTCATCGAGGACGAGCGCCTGACACTCAAACTTGTCGATCTGGGTGTGCCCGAAAAACGCTAGAATGGCGGTGGGCAAAAAAAAGCCCCACGCGGGTTTAGGGCGTGGGGCCGAGTGAAATGACGAGCCATCTGAAAGAACGTCAGTGGGCCTAACTTAGATCGATTTCTCGCGAGATAAAAGTTCTGGGGTGCGAACCCCTTCTTGAGGAATGCGTACGTTCTTTGGTCCGATGCGAATGGGATGTGCGAGAACCGCGCCGCCTGGCGCAAACTTAAGTCTTCACTGCGACCAGAACGCTTCGGGCGATTCAAAAAAACGGACGCTTCACAGACGATGCTTCGATCTTTGGAAAAATGCACAAAAATCAGTCGCTTGGGATGTCATCAAACCACTGGAGCTTGTCTTGAATGGGGCGTCGTGTGCCACCGGGCCAAGGCACGCGCGGCCATCCCAAGTAAAAAAAGCCGAGACACTGTTCGTTCGGACCAAGGCCCAAAAAGGTCGCCATGCGAGGATGAAAGGCCTTGGTGCCTGAGGACCAAAAAGCGCCGAGGCCGTACGCGCGGGCGGCCAAGTGCATGTTGTGAACCGCTATAGCCGTCGACGCGATCTCTTCGTGGGGAACGATTTTAGGGCCATCGCTTGAGGCGCAGACGATGGCCATGACGACCGGAGCCAGGTCCATTTTGCGTGTCGTTTTTTGTCTACGGGGATCATCCGGGCCGAGTGGTACGCGGGGGTCGTCCGCCAGGACCGAACAGACGGCCTCTGCCAGCCGTCTTTTTGCGCCCCCGGTAAAAATTTGAAATCGCCAGGGCTCGGTGTGGCCGTGAGAGGGTGCCCAATTGGCGGCGTCCAGCACGGTATGGATCAACGAGACGTCAACCGGGTCGGGTTTCATCGCTTCCGGCTTGATGGAGCGGCGAAGGCGAATGGCGTCCAAAACATCCATGGTTCTGGGATTAGCAGGACTACCTAGGGTTTACAACTAGACTTTTTTTCTTGCATGTCGTGGGGGAATCGGTGATCCATGAACCGAGGAAAACCTTTTCTTTGGCTTCGTGCTGAAGGGAAAGGTGGGGGCCGACGGAGTGTGGCCTTCCACCTTTTTTTTGTTTTTAGGGAACATGGCGCAGCGCACGAACGGTGAATCAACGGCGGAACCAGTACGGTCGTGCATCGAGCGTGTGGTGACGGCTGAGGGTTACGAATTGGTCGATGTCGAGCAGCTGACGGATCGTGGACAATCGATCTTGAGGGTATACCTTGATAGCTGCCCTTCGCCTCCTGAGGGACCAGGGGTTCGGGTGGAAGACTGTTCTCGGGTTTCACGCCTGTTGGGCGATATCTTGGATGTGGAGGCCCCCGTGTCTGGGCCCTACCGGCTTGAGGTCTCGTCCCCCGGAATTTTTCGTCCGCTGAGGCAGACGGTCCACTTCGAACGGGCCGTCGGGAAGCGAATCCGGTTGAAGACTTACCAAAAGATCGCAAATCGGCGAGTGTTCACGGGGTTCTTGCAGAAGGTGGAAGGCGGGGTTTTGACCCTCGAGGTGGATGGCCTTCCGGTTGACCTTGAGCTGACTTCGGTGGCCAAAGCCAACCTGGAACCTGACTGGAAGTAGGGCGGCGATATGGGAAGGATCGAAAGGGAGCAATTAAGGACACACTCTGAAGGGACACAGGGGCTCAAAGCGTTCGGAACAGGCAGGGCATAGAATTGGACAATCTCAACGTCATCATCGAACAGGTCGCCCGGGACAAGGGCATTGCCAAAACCATTCTTCTCGAAGCGCTCGAGGCCGCGATGCTGACCGCGGCCCGAAAGGTCTTCGGTATGGACAGGGATATCGAAGCCCACTTCAACGTGGATACCGGCGATGTCGAAATATTTGAGTTTCGCCAGGTCGCGGAAGTGATTGAAAATCCGGCGGTCGACATCACGGTTGAAGAAGCTCAGGCGTTGGACCCGGACTGTCAGATCGGAGATTCCCTAGGTATTCGCATCGAGCGCGCCGATCTTGGCCGGATTGCGGCGCAAACCGCCAAACAGGTCATTATTCAGCGGGTCAGAGAGGCGGAGCGCGAAAACGTTTTCAACGAGTACGCCGATCGCAAAGAGGAACTGGCCACCGGCGTGGTCCGTCGCTTCGAGCGGGGCAATATCATCGTCGACCTCGGTCGCGCCGAGGCGGTCCTCCCTATTCGAGAACAGTGCCCGCGTGAGTCCTACCGGGCATCGGACCGTATTCAGGCCTACGTGCTGGACGTCAACAAACAGGCTCGGGGCTCGCAGATTGTCCTTTCTCGCACTTCCCCCGGCCTTCTCGTGAAGCTGTTTGAGATGGAAGTCCCTGAAATCTATGAAGGTGTTGTCAAAATTGAAGCGGCAGCACGCGAGCCGGGGGCACGCTCCAAGATTGCGGTGTCCTCGTCGGATCGCGATGTCGATCCGGTGGGTGCCTGTGTGGGGATGAAGGGCTCGCGGGTTCAAGCGGTGGTCCAAGAGCTTCGCGGCGAAAAAGTCGATATTGTGCCTTACGATGAAGACCCTGCACGTTTTGTGTGCAACGCGTTGGCGCCCGCGGAGGTGAGCCGGGTTCTCGTCGACAGTGTGAACCACTCCATGGAAATCATAGTACCCGATGACCAGCTGTCCTTAGCGATCGGTCGACGGGGGCAAAATGTCAGGCTAGCCTCGCAGCTCACGGGGTGGCGGCTCGATATCGTTTCAGAGTCGAAAGTCAAAGAGATCAAAGAGCGGGCGTTTAAGTCGCTCGGACGTCTCAAGGGTGTGAACGACATCCATATGCAGACCCTATACAACTACGGGATTCGCTCCGCGGACGACATTTTAAGGACGGATGTGACTTTTCTTTCAGGCATTCCCGGCATCGGCGAGGACCTGGCAGGCCGCCTCAAAAAAGACGCGGAGCGGGTGGTCGAGGAAGAGGCCTCAGAGCGCGAGGAGCAGAAAAAAGAAGAGGAGCGCGAGGCCCGGACCCAGGCCCGAAGCATGTTTAAGCGCGCGGCATCGCGGGCAAATCTGCTGCCCGAGGTGGACCGGATCGCACGCATTCGGGGCGTTGGCCCGAACCTCATCGAGAAGCTCGAAACCGCCAATCTCCACTCCGTGGAGAGTGTGGCCGAGATGGTCGAGCTGTCCAGCTTGGCGGAGAAGACCGGCCTCAGCATCGAAAAGCTCGACCAGATTCGACACGCGGCGAAGGTCTACCTGGACAAAGAAGGCAAAGGCATACATGTAGAGCCTTCCACGGAGGACGCAGGACCGGAAGATGACTATGAACCCTCAGAACTTGTCGAGGCCGCGCACGAAGCGTTGGCAGAGGCCCAACCCTCGTCCGAAGCGACCGCATAAACGTGCGTGAGCAGATGGGAACAACGCGGTGTTGGCTCGAGCGCGAAAAGGAAGTGCGACCAAGGTGTCCATGCGACAATGTGCATGGACGCGGCGGCGTGCGCCCAAAGAGCATCTGCTCCGACTGGGTCTTGGGGCCGATAAGAAACCCTTCATAGATATCTTGGGTCGAGCGCCGGGCCGAGGGGTGTACCTCGCGTCGGATCGCAAGACTCTCCAGGCGGCGCTCTCGGCCAAGGGGCTTCGACGAACTTTTCGAATGGAGCTGTCGCCCCTTTCGTCTGAGGAAATGACCGGTCTGTTGGCAGAAACCGAACGAAGGCTTCAAGCACGACTCCTTGAGCTTTTGGGGCTCGCCCGTCGCGCGGGCCACGTGGTCTTAGGCACCGAGGCCACCGTGGACGCGCTGCAAAGCCAAGGGTCGCTTCTCGACGGCTGGGTGGTGGTTGCCAAGGACTCCAGCGCACGCACCAAGGCGGCTGTTTTTGACGCACGTCCCGAGGGCAGAAGAGAAGGCTGGTTGTCACAACTGACCAAAGCTCAACTTGGTCGTGTTCTTGGCAAAAATGAAGTGAGTACTGTGGGCCTTCGCGCCTCCGAACTCGCTCGGCGCATTCGCGTGGAGTCACGGCGGCTGGAGGGCTTGGCGCGTCCGGAAGAACAAGCAGGAACTCTGGGAGCAAGGATCAAGCACTGATGGGGAAGAAGCGCATATTTGAGCTCGCGCGTGAGCTGGGCTACACGAACCGCGATTTGATCGACAAGCTGCAGAAGTTGGGCTTCGAGGTGAAGTCTCACTCCTCGTCGGTCGACGACCAAGAGGTCAAAAAGGCGCTCAAGCGTGAAGAAGACGAGCGACGCGATCGCACCGAAGAACGGCGCATTAGCCGCGGGGTTATCCGTCGCCGACCACGCGGGGGTGACGCCAAGCCGCAAGTGATTCGGCGCCCCGGAGCCGCGGCGCAACGGGCCGCCCCCAAGGCGGCCGCCGAAGAAGCGCCGCCCGCGGTGGATTTGGCCAAGACCGCAGGCACCGCAAAAAAGGTGGTTGTTTCCAGCGAAGAGAAGATCAAGACAGAGCCTCAGCCCACGGAAACGCCGCCTGCGGTGGTCGCCGCCAAGGAGACGAAGGCCCCCAAAAAGCGTGTGGCGCGCCCAAAGGCCCCCGAAGAAAAGACGCCCGCACCCGAAAAACCTGAAATAACCCCACCCCCGAAGGCCGAGCCTAAGCCGGCCAAGCGGGTCGCGCGGGTCGCGCGACCCACGGCCAAGCCGGTCGAGCTTGACGCCAAAGATTCGGAGCCTAGTAACACGGCAAGCGCGTCGGAGACGCTTTCGGCGCCTGGCCCAGAAGCGGACGAAGCCGCGTCGAGCGCTGAGTCCGATGGTGAGAAGCGGGAGCGGCGCGAGGCAAGGCCCGCGCGCCCAGACCGAAAAAGAGACGACGTTTACGACGAAGAAGACGAAAAACCTGAGGTTGAAGACGTCGGCATCTCTGTGTCGGATTTCACGCAGGATAGTGCGGAGCGTATGGAGAAATCGAGCACCCGGGTGGCACCGCCAACCCCATCCACCGTGGCTGCGGCCAAAAAGGAAGAAGCCGCCCAATCGAAGATCGTTCGGACCATCGATCCGAGCGTGCTGAAGGCCAGGTTGAAGGCGTCCAAACGTCCTGAGCCCCCCAAGGAATGGGGAAAACCGATGGAGCTTGCCGCTTCGCCAGTGACGGAGTTGGTGGTGAGAACCGACGCGTCGGGCAAGCGCAAAGAACTGGTCGATGTCCGAAAAGAGGCTGCTCGAGGTAAAACTCGAGGGGCTAGGCGCCGAGAAGAGATGTCGGCCAAGGATCTTTTGGAACACCGGCGTGGGCAGGTCTACTATCCCGCGGTTACCCGAAAGCGGACCCGAGGCAAGAAGGTTGTGAAGCGGGTTGAAGCGACCCAGCCTTTGGTCAAGCGCCCGATTCAGATCGGCGATTTCATTACGGTGGCCGAACTTTCCCAGCAGATGAGTCGGAAGGCGGCGGAGGTCATCGGTTGGCTCATGAAAAATGGTGTGATGGCCACCATGAACCAGCCCATCGATCACGATACCGCAGGCATGGTTTGCGCAGAGTTTGGGTATGAGACCGTCTCCACGAAATTCAAGGAAGAGGCCTTCCTTACGGGCAAGGCCCTGACCGAGGCCAAAGAAGCCCACGACGAAAGCAGTCCGCTTCGTGCGCCGGTGGTCACGGTTATGGGGCATGTCGATCACGGTAAGACTTCGTTGCTGGATAAGATTCGGAGTGCCAACGTGGCCGACGGCGAAGCCGGAGGCATTACGCAGCGCATCGCGGGTTACCAGGTGCATACCTCTAAGGGGCCCATTACCTTTCTCGACACGCCGGGCCATGCTGCCTTCACTGCGATGCGAGCACGGGGTGCGCACGTCACGGACATTGTGGTGTTGGTTGTTGCCGCCGACGACGGGGTCATGCCGCAAACGGTCGAAGCCATCGAGCATGCCAAAGCCGCAGAAGTTCCGATCATCGTGGCCATCAATAAGATCGATAAGGCCGAAGCGAACCCGGATCGGGTTCTTCAGCAACTGGCGGAGCACGGTGTGTTGGTCGAAACCTATGGTGGCGACGTGCTGAACCGCCAGGTCTCGGCAAAAACGGGCGATGGGATTGATCCCCTACTGGAGCTCATCGCGCTTCAGGCAGAAATCATGGAACTTCGTGCCGACCCCAATGCGCCCGCAGTGGGTGTGGTGGTGGAAGGCCACATTCACAAGGGGCGCGGCCCCGTGGCCACCGTGTTGGTTCAAGAAGGTACAGTCAGGAAGGGCGAGATCATCGTTGTCGGGGAGCGTGTGGGCAAGGTGCGGGCCATGATGACCGACGGCGGCAAAACGGTCAAAGAGGCCGGGCCTTCGGTTCCCGTAGAAGTCCTTGGGCTCGATGGTGTACCGCAACCAGGAGACGATCTTCGGGTGGCCACCGGGTTGGATGGCGCCAAAGCCTTGGCGGCGCACCGTGTCGAGAAGAGGCGCTCAACGGAACTGGCCGGCCAGTCTACGGTTTCCTTGAAGGACCTGTTCTCTCGTATCAAGACCGGCGCACAAAAAGAGCTCAAGATTGTGATCAAGGCCGATGTTCAGGGTTCGGTCGAAGCCTTGCGGGACGCCCTTACGGCGCAGTCTACCCCCAAGGTCAAGGTTTCGGTGATCAGCGGTGGTGTGGGTGCGGTCGTGGAATCCGATGTCGAGTTTGCAAGGGCGTCGGAGGCCATTGTGGTCGGCTTTGGTGTAAGGCCGGACACCAAAGCGCTCAAAGCCGCGCGAGCGCTGGACGTCGATATTCGAACCTACAACATCATCTACGAGGCGGTGGATGAAGTGAAGCTGGCCATGCGTGGTCTTCTGTCCCCGGTCTCGAAAGAGAAGTATCTCGGTCGCGCTGACGTACGCCAGACATTCAGTGTGCCCAAAGTGGGCACGGTGGCTGGCTGCGCGGTGGTGGATGGGGTGGTGTCCCGAAGTGCCAACATTCGGCTTCTTCGAGACAGCAAGCCGATTTACGAAGGCAAACTTTCCAGCCTGAAGCGTTTCAAGGACGACGTCCGAGAGGTCAAGGAAGGCCTGGAGTGCGGTATGGGCATTGAAAAGTTCAATGACATCAAAGAGGGTGATATCATTGAAGCTTTTGAAATCGTGCTTACGGAGGCGGTCCTTGACGAACCGACGGGTGCTGGGGGCGCGCCTGAGGCCCACGCTTAGTCCCCTCTTGAGTCTGTGGTCTCTTACACAATTCGATGGCGCCTTTCACCCCAGCTCACCGAACCGCCTTCGGCTTAAGATGCTTACATATTGAGTATATGCGCGCATTTTGCTCAACGACCTGGGGTAAAAAATCGCCGATCGACTCATGCAAGGGATCAGGGACTCAGCGGACTCGCGTCTTGAACTCTGAGGGTCCGCATGGCGCTTGGAAGCAAGGTGGGACGTGGTTGTAGGGGTGCTTCAAATGACGCTTGCGCTGACAGCGGCCCGCTCACTGAAAGAAAAGCGCAAGGTGATTCGAAGCATCATCGAAAGAATTCGGCATCGCTTTCATGTGTCCATCGCTGAGGTAGACGCCAACGATGAGCACGGCCGCGCGGTCATCGGCGTGGGCGCAGTGGCCAACGATCCCTCATTTGTAAACGGAGTGCTCGACAAAGTTCTGGATGCGGTAGAAAGCGGCACGGCAGGTCGCGCTGAGCTCGTAGATACCCGCCTCGAGCTGATACATTTTTGAATGCTGGCCGAACCGCAAGGTGGGGCGCCAGGAGCAGTAGGTGATGCGAAACATGGGAAGAAAACAACGACATGCGCGCGGTCCATCCTCAAGACCGGTCCAGGTGGGCGAAGAAGTCCGCCGCGCGTTGGGCGAGATGGTCGAGTCGGGCGCAATCAAAGATCCACGGTTGGGCCAAGCCTCGATGCTCACCATCACCGATGTACGCATGACCCCAGACCTGAAGCTCGCCCGAGTATACGTGTCCGTGTATCCCGACGAACCCGCAATCCTGAAGACGGTCATGGACGGACTCACACGCGCTGGCGGGCAAATGCAAAAGGGACTTGCTCACCGTTTGCGACTTCGCTTTACGCCAAGACTTGAGTTTCATCTCGATAAAAGCATTGCGCAAGGCGCGCACATCGAGGGATTGCTGCGGTCTATCCAACAAGAGCGTGAACAATCAGACTTAAGCGATGCCGTCATTTCCACGAGCACCGAGGCGACGAACAGCGGGGAGGATGAGCCGTGATGGGCCAAGCGGGTTCTTTGGGCGGTTCACCGAATCCGTCCTGCTCGGGGGTGCTCTTGGTGGACAAACCAGAGGGGCCCACCAGCCACGATGTTGTCCGCCGTGTACGGCGGGTTTTGGGGCAGCGCGCCGTCGGCCACACCGGTACATTGGATCCCATGGCCAGCGGCCTTCTCGTTCTCACTCTGGGGCGGGCTACTCGAATCAGCCGGTTCATGGAGGCCCACGACAAATCCTACACCGCGCGCATAATGCTCGGCCGTGCGACCACAACCTTGGACCGTGAAGGCGAAGCGACCGAAGTGTGTGCTGAGGGGGCGCTTTCGGGGTTCACCGAGGCGGATGTCCTCCAGGTCATCGCGGGCTTACATGGAGACATCGAGCAAGAAGTTCCAGCGTTCTCGGCGGTCAAAGTGGGCGGCGAACGCCTGTATGCGCGGGCAAGGCGAGGGGCGCCGGTCAAGCTGCCGGTGCGTACGGTTCACATTGAAAAGCTGGAGCTCACCCGGTTCGAGCTTCCGTACATTGACGTCGTCGCCCGGGTTTCCAAGGGGACCTACATTCGTAGTCTCGCGGTTCAGCTTGGCCGAGGTCTCGGGGTTCCCGCCCACCTGGCGGCCCTTCGGCGGCAGGAAGTCGGGCCCCACAGCGTGGATGATGCGTGCGCTCTCGATGATCTCAAGGAGGCGCAACCGATGGGGATCAGGGATAGCTTGAACCACTTCCCGTCGATTCAACTCGGTGCCCAAGAAGCAGTCGACGTCTCGCATGGCCGTCCCCTCCGGCTGCACCAAATCCGCGATTTACCCTGTAAGGGAGACCTCCAATTTGAAAAGCCGGTTGTGCTGGTCGCGCCGGGCGGTGAAGTGGTTGCCGTCGCCCGGTATGAGGTCGACCCGCAAACGCTCGAAAACACCGAAGCTGGGACCCGGGCGGTGTCCTACCTTTGCGTCCTATCGCAGTCCATCTAGGGTTCATGGGTATTTGAGAACCGACCAACATGGAGAAACCGTGCATTGACTACCTGGGAACCCCGGTCCTAGATTGCCGCAAAATTCTAAACGAAGTCAGTATTTACGGAAGGGAACAAGTTCATGTCTTTGCTCCAGGCACAAAAAGCGCAGCTGATTGAGCGCTTCGGGATCGCGCCGGGCGACACCGGCAGTCCGGAGGTCCAGGTCGCGCTCCTCACGGAACGGATCAACGGGCTCCAGAAGCATTTTTCGGCACATGCGAAAGATCACCACGGCCGCCGAGGCCTCCTCAAGATGGTCGGGCGTCGACGGCGGCTTCTCGACTACCTCAAGGGCCGAAGTGTGGCCCGGTACAAGGCGCTTATCGGGGAATTAGGGCTCCGTAAGTAGTTAACTTAGAAGGGTTTTCTGTTTTTTGGAGCCATCGTAGAGGTTTAGGGGTTGTCGGGCTAGACGTGGATGTCCGGATGTTCGATGATGCCTCAGCCTTTCGATGAAGCGCCGTGTGTAGGTTGGTCGAGCAATGGGCTGAGCGGTTTATTTTTGCGTCTTCTGACGAGCCATCCGAACCGCTTTTGTTTTAAATCCGTTCAGCCCATTGCTCGACCAACCCACCTTCGCAGCGCGCTCCCGCGACAAACCGAAGGTGCCCGTGGGAAGAACGTGTCCGTTCTCTTGTGACGCGCCTCGAAAGAGCTTCTAAGGAGCATCGTCGGTGTGGGTAAAGGCCCGCTGAAGGCGCAGCCCTCGTCACCACACCCGCGATGACGACTCGAATAGGAGCAGGAAGAAATACGATCCTATGGAACACATCAAAAGAACAGTACGGGTGGGCGAAAAGGAATTTGCCTTTTCGATGGGCCATATCGCGAAACAAGCCCATGGGGCGACGATGGTCTATTTTGGCGACTCGGTGGTTTTATGCACCGTTTGCGGTGCCAAAGAACCGAGACCCGGCATGGATTTCTTGCCGCTAACCTGTGACTACCTGGAAAAAACGTTCGCAGCCGGGAAAATTCCAGGTGGTTTTTACAAACGGGAAGGTCGCCCTCGGGATCACGAAACGCTGACCTCTCGCATCATCGATCGCTCCATACGACCTCTTTTTCCCAAGACGTGGCGAACCGAGACCCAGGTCATTGCCACGGTCATGAGTTACGACCCGGATTTCCCCACCGATGTGTGTGCCCTGGTAGGCACGTCGATGTCGCTTACGGTGTCGAACATTCCCTTTGCCGGGCCCATTGCGGCCATTCGTGTGGGGAGAGTCGACAACAAGCTCATCGCCAACCCGAGCCAGGCACAAAGAACCGAATCGGATCTCGACCTTTTTGTGTCGTGCAGTCGGTCGGCCATCACCATGGTGGAAGGCGGAGGGCAGGAGGTCAGCGAGGCCGCTGTCATCGATGCGCTTTTGTTTGCCCATGAGTCGTGCATGCCGCTCATCGACCTTCAAGACGCGCTCAGAAAGGAAGTCGGCCAGGAAAAACGCGCCGTGCCCGAAGCGGAGCGAGACGATGCGCTGGCCGCCCAAGTCCATGAGTTGGCCACCCCCAGTTTGAGCAAGGCGGTGGTCGTCCCCGAAAAAGCCCAACGGTATCAGGCCATTGACGCTGCCAAGAGCGAAGTCCTTGCCGCACTGAAGACATCGCTTGGCGAAGAGGCGTACCTCGAAAAGGAAAAGCTGGCGAAGAACGCGTTTTCTGACCTGAAAGCCAACATTGTACGCAAGATGATCGTCGATGAGGGGCGCCGAATCGATGGTCGCCGTACCGATGAAATCAGACCCATTCTATGTGAAGTGGGGTCGCTTCCGCGGGTGCACGGCTCCGCCATGTTTCAGCGGGGTGAAACCCAGGCCCTGGTGACCGCAACGCTCGGAACGAGTCAAGATGAACAGAAACTCGACACGCTTGAGGGTTTCTCGTTTGCGCGCTTTCTTTTGCACTACAATTTTCCACCCTACTGTGTGGGCGAGACCAAGTTTCTGAGGGGGCCTGCGAGGCGTGAGATTGGGCACGGGAAGCTGGCCGAGCGTGCGCTCGAAGGCCTCGTCCCGGACCAAGCTACGTTCCCCTACACCATTCGCATCGTATCCGAAATCACCGAGTCGAATGGCTCTTCCTCCATGGCCAGCGTCTGCGGTGGCACCTTGGCGATGATGGAAGCCGGTGTGCCGCTCAAGTCTATGGCGGCGGGTATCGCGATGGGCTTGATTGAAGAAGAGGGGAAAATAGCGGTCCTCTCCGATATCCTGGGCGACGAAGATCACCTGGGGGACATGGACTTCAAGGTCTGCGGCACAAAAAATGGCATCACGGCTGTCCAAATGGACATCAAGTTGACCGGTGTACGTCGAGAAACCCTCGAACGTGCGCTCGAGCAGGCGAGGGTGGGGCGACTTCACATCCTGGGCGAGATGTCGAAGACCATCGATGCGCCGCGGGCAGAAATCTCACGATGGGCACCGCGCATCACCAAACTGAAGATCAAACCGGAGCGCATCAAGGACGTCATCGGCCCGGGCGGCAAGGTGATCAAGGATTTGGTGGCGAAAACTGGGGCCTCAATCGACGTTGCCGATGATGGCACCCTGAGCATCGCCTCGAGTGAACCCGACATGGTCGAGCGGGCCATTAAGATGATCAAAGACATCACCCGAGAACCAGAGGTCGGTAAGATTTACCTCGGCAACGTACGCAAAATCATGGACTTCGGTGCCTTCGTGGAGATCTTCCCTGGAACCGATGGATTGGTTCATATTTCGGACTTGGCGGATAAAAGAGTGAACCGCGTAGAGGACATCGTCCGAGAAGGGGACGAGGTCCTGGTCAAGGTGGTCAATATTGATCGCCAAGGAAAGATTCGGCTCTCCAGAAAAGAGGCGGTGGGCCAAAAGGTGTCTCAGGACTGACGAAATGACAGACAGCCACACAGTGGTTCGGGTCCGAACGCTGAAGGGGCGGCCGCTTTTGCCTCTTCCGCGCTACCAGACTGAGGGGGCTTCGGGCCTGGATCTTCCTGCTTCGGAAGAAAGGGTTCTGAATCCTGGGGCTTTTGACGGCGTCGGCACCGGCCTTGCTATCGAACTGCCACCTGGTACCGAAGCGCAGGTGCGTCCCCGTTCGGGTCTCGCGCGGAAGTATGGGGTCACAGTCCTCAACGCTCCGGGAACCATTGACGCCGACTACCGAGGCGAAATCGTCGTGCTTCTGATCAACCACGGGCCAGAGCCTTTTGTGGTGCGACCAGGCGACCGCATTGCGCAGCTGGTGATTGTCCCGGTGATGACGGCGGAGCTCGAATGGGTGACGTCCTTGGGTGAAACAGCAAGGGGGGCTGGCGGGTTCGGGCACACGGGTAAGTCCGTGGCAAAGAATGCCTTGTTCCCCTCTGAGCCGACCGGTAATGAGTCCGTGTGATTCCCCGCTACACACCCGAAGACATCGGGGCGGTATGGACCGATGCCAACCGCATCAAAACTTGGCTTGCCGTCGAAATTGCAGCCTGTGAGGCGATGGCCCAGGCTGGGCAGGTTCCGCCGGAAGATCTCCAAACCCTCAAGGAGGCACAAAAAAAATGTGATTTCGACGCGCTGGCTCAACGGGCACTCGAAATCGAAGCCACGACCAAACACGATGTGATCGCCTTTTTGACCGCGTTCGAAGAACTCGTGGGTCCTGCTTCCAGGCACGTTCATTTTGGCCTGACTTCGAGTGATATTCTTGACTCGGCCTTTGCCCTTCAGCTTCTGGAGGCGACAGATTTGGTGATTGCCGACTTGGACAAGCTCCAAGCCGCCGTGGGCAGACGAGCCGAAGAGCACCGTGCGACCCCGATGATGGGGCGTTCCCATGGCATCCACGCCGAACCCACGACTTTTGGCCTCGTCCTCGGCAGCTGGTACGCCGAGCTCTCGCGCAACAAGCGGCGTCTGTTGATTGCGCGCGACGATATCCGGGTCGGAAAGCTGTCCGGGGCCGTAGGCACCAGTGCGCACTTGTCCTTGGCCATCGAAGCCCATGCCCTCGAAAGCTTAGGGCTCATTCCAGAAGCGGTGGCGACCCAAGTGGTGGCGCGGGATCGGCACGCCTTTTTGTTCTCGGTTCTGGCTGGGCTTGCCGCCAGCCTTGAGCGCTTTGCGGTTGAGGTTCGGCATCTTCAAAGAACCGAGGTTCGCGAAGCCGAAGAGCCTTTTACCAAAGGCCAAAAGGGCTCGAGCGCGATGCCTCACAAGCGGAATCCCATTCTGACCGAGAACGTGACCGGCCTGGCGCGTTTGGTGAGGAGCTATGCCCATGCATCCTTGGAAAACGTTGCCTTGTGGCACGGGCGGGATATTTCCCATTCGTCGGTCGAGCGCGTTATCGGACCGGATGCGACCATCACCGTTTGCTTCATGCTGCGAAGAATGACCCGGGTCGTGGAAGGCCTGGTCGTTTACCCCGAGCGAATGCAAGAGAATCTCGAATTGATGCGAGGTTTGGTTTTCTCTCAGTCCATTCTCTTGCGCCTGACGGAAAAGGGGCTGGCGAGGCAGGACGCCTATGTGATTGTCCAGCGCTGTGCGATGCGGGTGTGGGATGAAGGCCTAGACCTCAAATCGGCGCTCTTGGAGGACGAGGCACTGAAAACGCACCTGAGCAAACAAGAAATTGACCAGGCCTTTGACCTAGACCGCCATTTGGCTCAAGCCAGTCCGATTCTCGACCGTGCGCTGAAAACAGCAAAAAGTTGCCCGTAACCCCTCCTCAGGTCTTGAGCCTGATGGCACCGGGTAGCATGTGGAAGGTCGCTGGTAGCTGGCCGAGCTGTTCGCCATCGATGTCGAGCAACAGGCGGTCTTCGGCGTCGACGGGCTCGGCGTATACCGTCTTGCCCCGGGTGTGATGAACGCTGTCCCAATCAAGGACGCGTCCATTGTACAGGTCCCGAATCCCGAAGAGCTCCTTCGTTCCGACACGGGTCTGAACCACCACGTCAAAAAGCCCGTCATCGATTTGCGCGTCGCGGGCAATCCGCATGCCACCACCAAAATAGGACCCGTTGGCCACCGCGCAGGTTACCACCGGGCCTTCGTAGAATAAGGCTTCGTCGACCACGATCCGGACTTTTTTGGGACGATAGCTCGCAAGTGCTCGACCCAGACCGACGATGAATGAGGCGCGCCCCCCGAGAACTTTGCTGGTATCGTTCACGAGTTCATCGACCAAACCCGACAGTCCAAAGCTCGCGATGTTCAGGAACGGTGCCCGGCAGATCTCGCTCGCGTTTTGCTCTACCAACCCCACATCGCAGACCCGGATGGCCTCGCCGGCGAGATGGGAAACGGCCTGGGGCAGCTGGCCGGGCAGGGCCAGGTGCCTGGCAAAATCGCCCCCGGTGCCTTGGCGAACGACGGCCAGCACCGGTCGGGGGTCGACCAAACGGTTCGAGATCGTGGTCCCACTGGACGCGGGCTCGAAAAAACCAGCAAGAACTTCGCTGGTGGTTCCATCGCCGCCAACGGATGCAATCATCTCGTAGCCCGCGCGAATGGCCTCTTGCGCCAGGCGGGTCCCATCCTTGGGGCCGAGGGTGAACTGGTTGTCCCAGCGGTCGAGTTTGCGGTCGATCGCGCGTCGAATTTGTGGCCAGCGTCGACCGGTAGCCCCTCCGGCGCTGGCGGGATTCACGATCACGGAGGTGTAAAAAGATGACATCCGGACTCCTACGGTTTTTCAAGAAGCGTTGCGAGATCCAGCAGCGGAAGGCTCGGGTCGACGGTTTTGAGATGGGCCTCGCATTGCGGCGAAAACATCAGCCAGGAGGTCTTACCTGAGCTTCGAAACGCCCGGATGCGTTCCCTGGCCATGGCCCGTGCGGTTTCGGGCGCCGCCAAGGGCAACAGCCCGGAGGCGCCACAGCAATCCAGCATCCCGGTTTTGTTTTCCTCGCCCGACGGCGCGTACCCGAGAAGCTGGGTGATCAAACGTTGGGCCCGCTCTTGGCTCTTTGTGCTCCGTTTGAGATGGCAACTGAAATCCACCGCGATCGAGGGCTCCATGCGCTGGGTCCCCGCTTGTTCGGTGTGACCGCGCTTGAGGCCTCGCGTGACGAAGTCGGCCACGTGCTCGACTTTGGCGCTGAGCGGTACTCCAAACTGGGGATAACGGTGCAAAAAACAGCTCAGGCAAGACGGCTCATGGACCACCAAACGCTCTATACCTTCGACTTCTTTGGCGTAGCGCTTGGCGTGAGCGTGAAAGGCTTCGAGTTCACCGGCCCAAAACAAAGGGAGGCCACAACAATGGCCCGACAAGGGGGTGGTCGTCACCTCCTCCAGCCCCAAAAGAAGCGAACCACGAAGGAAACTCACCGCGACCTCAGGGGCTTTTTCGAGGGTCGTGCAGCCCGGAATGTACACGCTGCATCCATCGCGTTCGATGGTCTTGCCGGCGCGGGCGGTCACCTCGGTCAAGGCATGATCCAGCGGCTCACCCTGAGGTGTTCCGGAAACCCCAAAATGACCACAAAGCTCTTCTACCGGGGTGGGCGCCGCATGTCCCTTCAGGACCCGTTGCCGGGCCATGCTGAGGAGCAGTGGAACATCGTTATGGTGCAAACACGCTTCGGTGCATGCTCCGCAGTCGCTGCAGTGGTAGGGGAAGTCGCGGACCGATTCGATCTCGATGCGCTTTTTTTTCAGCAAGCCCCCGAGAACGACAAGACTGTGCGGGGATGTCGACTCGCGGGCTTCGGTCTCTGCCACCGGACATGCCCATCGGCAAAGCTTGGGGCACGTCAGGCAGGTTTCGAGACCCTGGTCCTCAGCCTTGTTCAGCGCCTCGGTGACGGCGGGTGGAGCTCGGTGGGGCACCTCGGAGGAGTTACTCTTTCTGAGGCCTTTCCGCAAACACGTGTGAGGCGGCCCGGGACTGCAGCACGGCGGAAGGATCCAAGCGACGGGCCAAAGCCGCACCAAGGTCCCCGTATGCAGATCTGATATCTGCACCGGTGGAGCCAGCCACTGCTTCTGGGTTATCCCCGTCTACGACCGTTTGGACGTTGAAGTGCGGGTGTCCGAATCGCTGAGCCTGCCGATCCAGCAGGCAGCCTCCTTGGGTTGGGCCAGCCAAAAGCGCCTTCCGGCGGCTCGGTCCATCGACGACCCGGGTTACGATGGTGACGCCCTGCGGTGTCAAAAAGTCGGCCCACGTTTCGGTTTGGGTCGCTTTTTGAAGTGCACAAAGAAGGCTTTCGGCTTGCCCCCAGCCACAGGTGAACTCCACCACGGCATCAAAGTGTCCTCCATCGCTCGCCACGCCAGGCTGCTCTACCTTGCCACCGTGGTGGGTCGCTGTCGCCGCGAGGACGGTACGCTCCGCGCGGAGCAGCTCCGCGGTGCTGGCGACCAAGTTTGCAGCAAAGTAGGCGTTTGAGGACCCCTGGGTCACGCGCGCCGAACTGATATGGAGGCCGTGACGAAGCGCTTCTTTGGCGCAGTGAAGTGCTTGCGCAAGCGTCCCAAACACGTAGGTGCGGGGCTCATGGTAGGCAGGAAGGGCGGCCAGCCGTAGGGTGAGCCGGGTCATGAGTCCCAGTTTTCCTCCCGCGCCCACCAAGACCCGGTCGAGTTCAGGACCGGTCGCGGACCGAGGGGTGGGCCTCGTCTCAATGAGCGTGCCATTGGCCAGTACCCCGCGAACTGCCAGGCAGATGTTACCCAACGCTCCGTATGCGACCGAGCGTCGAATCAAGAGGTTGCGTGCAGCCGCGGCCCCAATGCTTCGCCGCCGAGCCCGGGGGTCAACATCGCCCAAGGTCAGATCGTGACCATTCAGCAGGCGCTCGAGCCGCTCGACGGGCACCCCCGCTTCAACTTCGGCGATCAAACTCTTTTCGGACAGCTTCGTGATGCCCTCTAGGTGGTCGAGGTGCACCCGCACCGCGCCGCGCGGTGCCCGCCCTTCCGACTGATCGCTGGTCAACGGTACGCCGAGACGGGTGGCCAAACGCAAGACCGTCATCACGGTGCGCTCGTCGCGTGGGCAAATAGACACTCGACGGCCAAAGACTTGCACGGCTTGCGGGTTCAGGTCGCGAATAAGGGCTTCGACAGGGCTCGTGGTTTTCACGCGCTGCTTTTTGGTGTCCGGCGCCAAAGACACCGGGCCAAGACCCAGTTTGTTGGGGTTCAAAATGCCTTTGGGATCCAGCGCGCCCTTGAGGGCGTTGAGGATCGCGATGCCTCCCGAACCGTGCTCTTGGGCCATGGCGTGTGCTTTGAGCTGACCCACGCCATGGTGATGCGAAATGGTTCCTCCGGCTTCATGGACCGCGACCAAAGCGTCCCGCCAAAGCGCATCGTAGCGGGCGATGGCGGCTTGCGGATCTTCTTTGTTTGTCGCGGCACCCGCAAACGTAAAGTAGATGGAGCAGCCTTCGGGGTACGCATGGGAAAAATGGGCCATCACCAAAGCGTGTTTTTGAATGGCGGCGCGCACCCGAAAGTAGAGCGGCATCAGCCGCTCCCACGTGGCCGCAACCTCCATGGTGTCCACAAAAACGCCGGACGCGTACATTTTGGACTGTTTGAACGACACATTGTAGCGCGTCGCGTACCAGTGTTCGCCGGGCTCCGGGCCCAGGTCTTTGGCGGTTTTGAGGCAAAACGCTTCTGCGGCTTTGGCCTGGGCGATGACCCTTGCAGGTTGGCCTTCAAATCCGAGGACCAACAAACACTCCCCAGGTAAGAACTCCGCCGCTCGGTTGAGCCAGTCCGGCTTTGCGCCGAGGACTGCGTCTATGGTCTTTTGCCTCAGACCTTCCGACATCCGATGGGCCCACTCAACAACCTTGGGGTGCTTTTGAAGTTCTGACCATTGAGCCTCGATGAAGGGCACCCGAAAACGCGTGGACGGGCCCGCCTTCTTAGAGGTGTGGGTTCGCGCGATCCAAGTGTCGAGACCGTCGTACAGCCGCACAACCGCGGGTCGGATGTTGGCGTGAAGAATGGACTGGATGGCCTCTACTCCGGCTTCCACGCTGGGAAACTTGAACCCCCGAAACCGACGTGCCGCCGGGAGAGGGTGAATGCGCAAAAGGGCAGAAGAAATGACGCCCATGGTTCCCTCAGACCCAATGAGCAGCGCGTTGTAGTCGATTCCGCCGAGCGGTCTCGGCCCCGTTTCTAGGCGCCGTATGCACCCCGGAGAGACCACTTCAAGGCCCAGGCACATGTCCTCGATTTTTCCGTATGCCGTCGACATCTGGCCCGCGCTTCGGGCGGCCAACCATCCGCCGAGGGTGGAGCACCCGATCGATGAGGGGAAATGGCCAAGGGTGTAGCCCCGGGCCTGGAGGTTTCGCTCCAAACGCTCTCCGATGATCCCACACTCGACCTCCGCGCTGAGGTTGTCCGGGTCCAGACGCCTGAGATGTCGCATGCGCTTCAGGTCGAGCGCGATGGCGCGGGGTGAGGGTCTTGCGCCCCCGGCGACACCCGAGCCAGCACCATAGGGAACAACCGGGACGTTGTGCTTTTCGGCATAGCGTAGGACCCGGGCGATTTCTTGAGGGGTTTCTGGCCACGCCACGCAACTTGGCAGGGACGGGATGATTCCGGCGCGAACCGAAAGGAGATCTCGTGGCCAGCAATCTCGGCTGTAGGCCAGTCGATCCGCGTCCAGAGCCGAGACGGACGAGGCCCCGACGATCCGCGCGAGATCAACGACCAAAGAGGTGTCTGGAGGGCTGAACCCAGTCGCAGTCAACGACGGGAGCGTAGCGCTCCCACACGGGGGGGTAAAGGTGTGCGCATATTGAAGGACTGGGTCTCCCCATGCCAAGATATCCCGGTGGCCGCTGCGGATCGGACTCGTTTCGCGCTTCGGTACGCTGCGTACCGGTCGTTTGGTGCGGCGTATCGCAAAGAATGGGTCCAAGGGGGCATGATCGTGCCCTGGTTGGAGCCGGATGGCCCCGAACCCAATGACGAAATCCTTCTCGCAGTCACCGGCCCTGAAGGGACCACGGCCGAGTGGCCTGCCCGGGTAGGCCATTTGATTCCAAATCAGGGCTTCATCGTGAGCTTCGACGAGCGGGCTAGGCCAGGCCTTGAGCAACTTGATGCACTGGTGGGCAGTGCGGCGTTCCTCGCGTCCGAAGCACAGGAGCCCGAAGGTGAAACGCCTGCCCCGAGTGTCGTGCGCACGCCCCAGCCGGCTCCCGTGGACACAAGCGCTGAAACCGTGGAGGCCGCGGCAAGGGGAGGCTCAAAGACAGTGGCGGCCTCGATGAAGGCGGCCGAAAGCAAAGAGGCCAAGAGCGCTGAAAATGCGGAGGAGGGGACCACCGCCGAGAGGCCAGAGGCCACCGGCCCGACCAAAAGCAAAGAAGGGCCACCGGGGGTCGAAGAAACCACGCGTGCGGATGACAACTCAGACGCCAAGGCGCCTGCCTTTCATCGACCTGGCCCCAAAGAGACCTACCCGGTCTTTGTGGTCAGTGTCGCTTCGAACCTTGACTTTGAGGCTATGGAACCCGAGCTCAAGCGGGAAGCCTGCGTTCGATTGCCCGCACAGGATGGTGTGTTTCCAAGAGGTCAAGCGGCTCAGCTTCGACTTAAGCTCCCCGGACACAACATTTTTGAGATGTGGGCGGTGGTGGAGGCGTCACAACCGACACTGGTCCTGGCGATACCGCGCGACCAGCCTTCTTTTGCGAAGCTTTTGCGCTATTCGAGCACCACCGCTGCGCGATCTCGCCGTGAACGGGAGACCGACGAAGATAGGGCGCCGCTGACCATCCTGTGTCTCACCGACGAGGTTCCGGAGCAAGACGGTGACAAGATGCCCATTCGACGCCGCCTAGCGCGCATGGGCATGGAAGAGAAGATCAACTTGGCGCTGTCCGGCAACCGCGAAGAGCGCATGGCCCTCGCCATGGATTCCAACCGGGCCGTTCATCGCTATATCCTCAAGAACGCCCGTCTCACGACAGAAGAGGTCGCGTTTATGGCTCGCCTTCCGTCGCTCAATCCTGACGTCCTGGAAGCCATCGCGTCCAATGGATCGTATGTGCAGCACGCACATGTGGCACGGGCTCTGGTGTACAACCCCAAAACACCGGTGCGAACGGCGATCCGTCTTGTTGAGCGCCTGCCTAAACAAGAGTTGGTGAGCCTCGCGAAACGAACACAACTCAATCGGCGTTTGGTGATGGCTGCCAAGCGCAAGTTGGATAGACATCGCTAGACAGAAACGCACAAGTCCGGATCCAGGCCTGTTTAGTTTTCAGGTGGGACAGAGCGCACAAACAACTCTTGCAACTGGTCGGCGTCGACCGAGGTTGGCGCCCCGGTCATGGGATCTGCCCCTCGCTGGGTTTTTGGAAAGGGAATAACATCCCGCAACGAACTGGCGCCCGCGAAGAGCATGGCCAACCGGTCCATGCCTGCGGCGATGCCTGCGTGCGGCGGAGCGCCGTAAGAAAGTGCATCTAAGAGAAAACCGAACTTTGACCGCTGGTCTTCCTTTGTGATGCCGAGCGCTTCAAAAACTTTGGCCTGCACGTCAGGTTCATGAATACGAACCGAACCGCCCGCGACTTCATTCCCGTTGAGGACCAGATCGTAGGCGCGCGCTCGACAGCGACCGGGGTCACTTTTGAGATGGACAATGTCCTCGGGTCGCGGTGCGGTGAAAGGGTGATGCGCTGCGACCGCATTCCCGTTGCGCTCATCCATTTCAAACAAAGGAAACTCCACAACCCAAAGGATGGCCCACTCTCCGTCCGGAATCAGGGAAAACTTCCTGGCCAGGTGTGTTCGCAAGTGACTCAGAACCACATGGACCAGTTTCGCTGGGCCAAATTGAAAGAGTATGAGATCGCCTTCTTCGGCGCCGCAGGCTTCATTGATTTCTTGCCGCAGTTTTTCGCTGATGAGCTTCGCAAAAGGGGACTGTGTCCACTGCCCACCCGCAGCCACCTTGGCTCGGCCCAGGCCTCCTGCACCAACCCCCTTGGCTTCGGCTTCAAGTTTGTCGATCTCTGAACGACTCAGTTTGTGTTGCCCCGGAACCCGAAGCGCCTTGACCATGCCTTGGTGCTCGACGGCTTGCTTGAATAGCGGGACACCACCCCCTTCATGCTTCTGAACGAGGTCGGTCAATACGACGTGCTCTAGTCCGTAGCGAACGTCTGGCTTGTCGGTGCCAAAACGACGCATGGCTTCGTCGTAGGTCATGCGAGGGAAGGGCTGAGCCACTTCAACACCGAGCACTTCGTGCATCATGGCTTTGACAACGCGTTCCATGACTTGGTGTACGTCATCGGCGTTGGCAAAGGACATTTCTACATCGATCTGGGTGAATTCTGGCTGACGATCTTGGCGAAGGTCCTCGTCGCGAAAGCACTTCGTGATCTGAAAATAGCGATCGAATCCCGCGATCATGAAGAGCTGCTTGTAGAGTTGAGGACTCTCGGCCAGTGCGTAAAAACGCCCAGGGTTGAGCCTTGAAGGAACGAGAAAATTGCGTGCGCCACCCGGGGTGTATTTGACCATGTACGGCGTCTCGAGTTCGACGAAGCCTTGCTCAACGAGTGACTTCCGCGCAATGTGGTTTAGCTTCGAGCGCATCATCAGGGTTTTTTGAAGCTTGGGACGTCGCAGATCGAGATAGCGGTAAAGAAGCCTTTTTTCCTCTGCGGTATCGAGTTGGTCGTCGATGGCAAATGGCGGCGTTTCAGACCTTGAGAAAACCTGTACGTAGGAGACCAAAACTTCGATCTCCCCGGTGGGCAGCGCCGGATTGACATTGTCTCCGCGCGACCTTACCCGGCCCACCACCCCGACAACCCATTCCGTCCGAAGCTGATCGGCAATGGCATGAGCCTCTTTGCTTGCGCTTGCATCGAACACGACCTGCACCACGCCAGAGCGATCGCGCAAGTCGATGAACAGCGCCCCCCCTAGATCTCGGTAGTTGTGGACCCACCCCATCAACACCACCTCTTCGCCGATCTGGGGTTTACGGAGGTCCCCGCACATGTGGGAGCGTTTTTGCGCCTCGATGAGTTTCGGACCGGACATTGCGGGCAGAGACATTGTGTCGAGCGGTTATCTTGCCCGACCGAACACGTCAATGGTCGAACTGAGCGCTACGGACAGACGCCGCCCATCACCCCCGGACCGCTGGTCCCGGGGTTGGCGCCTCTCCGGGAACAACCCGAGAGGCCGGCGACGTGCGGCTTGGTCCACGGGCCACACAGACGCAAGGACTGCGCTCATCCAGATCTGCACGGAGTCTGGCGCGCCTTTGGGACGTCTGGCGGCCGCCTCGCCGGTGTTGAGCTGATGTGGCCTGGTCCCGAGCGTTGGGTCTGCGTGCTCGGTTCAGCGCTTCGGTCTGCCCAAGCGGTGGGTGGTTTTCTTCTTGGGCCTTCGATTGGGGGTTTTGGCCGTTGTTCTTTTTTGTGTCTTTCGCTTTGATGCTCGGCCCTCCGTCCCGGAACCCTTGTGGGGCCGGCCAGTCCCCTGAGGGCCGCGGGTCCTTTTCGGTGCCCCCGCGGTCTGTTTCGTGGCCCGGCGGGCCTTCCTAAGGCTTGTCTGCCCCCTTGCTCGTTTCGATCCCTGGGCGGTGCGGGCCTCTTTGGTTTCTGCGGTTTGGCGCGTTTTTTTCCGACCGTCCCTTTTGGGCTCTTTTTCCGACCGCGGGGCGCCGTCAGCACTTCGTTTGAGGCCCCGGGCCGAGTTTTTGGTCGTTCCTGGGACCCGCTTGGTGCCCTCTCGTGTCGGCCTTTCGTCGGTGCGCGTGCGACCTCTCTTGGCGCTTTTTCGCGAGGGTGGTGCGCTCACGCGGCGTTTTTCGCCAGGGAGGGCGGCTTTTCGCCTGCGGGCCGTCCCCAGGCGGCGTCCGAGTTGGGCTTCGGCGCCCGAAGGGAGCTCGGGCGCGCGCGCCAAGCCGGCGGCCCGGTGGAGCAGCACCAACTCTCGAGGTTCGAGATACCGGTATTGCCCGGGCCGAAGCGTTCCCAGTTCAAGGGTCGCAAACTCGGTGCGCATCAGGCGGAGCACCGGGTGGTGAAGATGCTCGCACATCCTCCGAATAAGACGGTTTCGACCTTCGGTCACCACAAACTGGAGCCAGGTCGCGCGTTCGGTCGCTTCGAGCACCTCCACGCTGGATGGCCGCGTGCGACCATCTTCAAGCCGGACGCCGTCAGCCCACTGGGCTACGGTCCGCGGTTTTGGCCTCCCACGAACTTTGGCCACGTATACTTTGGGGACTTCGTACCGCGGATGAAGAAGGCGGTGAAGCAGTTCCCCGTCGGTGGTCAGCAAGAGGAGACCCTCCGTGTGGTAGTCCAGACGACCCACCGGTCGAAAATGCAGAGACTCCGCGGCCACCAGCTGTTTGACCGTTTCTCGTCCCTGTGGGTCACTCAAAGTACTGAGAACAGCCGCCGGTTTGTGAAGGAGGATGGTCGCGGCCTCTTCCGGAGGCCCCACACGGCGACCGTCCACCGTGACTTCATCTCGTTCGGGGTCTGCCTTTTGACCCGGTGTTCGGACAACCGTGCCGTTGACGGCCACGCGTCCCTCAGCGATCAGCGTCTCTGCATGCCTACGAGAGGCGACTCCAGCGCGCCCCAGCAAGCGCTGCAAGCGCATCTCGGTCACGACGTGACTTTCGGGTCTGACGGTTTCTTTTCGGGCGCCTCAGGCTTTTTGGGCGCCGACTCGTTGGTGGGGCCTGCTTGGGGTGGTGACGCGGTCGCTTCGGTCGATTCGGAATTCTCGCCCAGTGCATGGCTTGCAGCGCGTCGGACTCGGTCTACCTGTTTGAGCGAGGCATCGAGGGCGTCGAGTTCGGGGTCTTCTTTTCGCTCGACCAGGAATTGAGCCGCCGCCGCCAGCTCCGAGATTTTTTGGTTGCCGCTGAGTGCGTCCACTTCGTGCTGATGCTCGTCGTCCAGCTCTCGGTATTCTCGGAGGGTAGGGAGCCCATCGAGCCCCACCAGCCCAAAGAATTCGAGGAAGTAGGGCGTGGTGCCGTAGATGATCGGGCGACCGACTTCCTCTCGTTTGCCCAAAATGCGGATGAGGTCGCGATCCAATAGACCCTTGATTGCGGCACCCACATCCACGCCCCGAATCGCCTCAATTTCTGGCTTCGTGGCCGGCTGCCGGTAGGCGATTACGGCGAGTGTTTCGAGTGCCGCTTTGGACAACCGCTGGGGTTTTGCGGCCAAGAACCGGCGTACATAGGCCCCGTTTTCGGGCACCGTTCGAAACTGGAGGCCTCCCGATACTTGCTCGACACGAAAGCCTCGCCCCGTGGCGCGTTTGTCGTCCTCATAGGCCTGAACCAGGTTCTCGATCGCCGTTTGAACGTCCTCGTCCTCGATCTGGGGGTCTTCGATGCGGATGATCTCCACGATGCGCGCCGTGGCCACAGGGTCCGGCGACATCAGCAGCAAGGATTCGATCACGCTCTGCAACTGTGACTCGTCCAGGGCCATCGGCGCGGGCGTGATAAGACCCCCTCCACGGCGCGTCAAGCCATGGGTCTCGATTTCTGGCGGTTGATTCAGCGATAGTCGTCTTGCACCGGACCAACCGTTTCTTTGCCGGTCAGCACGATCCAAATATCAGGCAAGGGTTCTTCACTGCCTTCCGGGTTTTCCTGGGCGTCCGTGGGACTCACGGTGGCCTTCAGCTCCGGGGGCTCCTCCGCTGAAGGCTTTTCCCGACGATCGGTGCTTTCCTGCGCGCCCATCGGTGCAATGTCTTCCGCGGATCCGGTGCCCGGTAGCCCGCCTGGGTCATGGGCGCTTGTCTTGTTCTGTGGCGCGCTTGGATCATCGGCGCTTGTCTTGTTCTGCGGCGCGCTTTCAACGCGCTTCGTCTCTTTTTGGGCTTTCGGGTTGTCGAGGGCGCCTTCTTGGGGATTTAGGGTGATGCGAATGACGCCGAGTCGGGCCATTTCGAGCACCGCGATGAAAGTGATCACCAGCTCCGCGCGGCTGAGCATTCCTTGGAAAAGCTGCACCAAACTGAATCGACCGCCCCGCGCTTGGCCGAACCCCGTGACGTATTCGACCCGATCGGAGATTCGTACCGGATCGAGTGAAATCGTGTGGTGTTCCGGCACCCGTCGCATCATGCGGGACATCAGTTCTACCAGCTTGAAGATGCTGACACCCTTCAGTCCGGGATCCACTTCCTCCTGAGACTCCTGAGTCGGAGCCACCCGGGCAAAGACATCACGTCCCAATTGATCGCGTTGCTCGAGTGCAACTGCGGCGTCTCGGTACTTTTGGTACGCCAAGAGGCGGCGTACGAGCGCCTCCCTAGGATCTTCCTCTTCATCGTCGTCCTCAACGACGACCCCCTCCTTCGCGGGAAGAAGCATCTTGGACTTGATGTGCGTCAACTCGGTCGCAAGCACCAAGAATTCTGCGGCCACATCGACCGGAAGCGCTATCAGGGTATCAAGCATGGCGTGGTAGCGCTCAGTGATGAACTTGATGGGAATGTCGAAGATGTCCAGCTCGTGCCGGCGAATCAAATACAGGAGCAGATCCAAGGGACCGGCGAAGTCCGGAAGCTCCACCCGGAACATGGCATGGGTCGACGCGTCCATGGGGCTGTAGCTCCGGGGAATACCGGAGGGGGTCTTGACGCCTGGACCCAGCAGACTCTCGACCTCCGTCTCCTGTCGCTCCTGAGGTTTCGGTCGCCGTCGTTTGCCCGTCGCCTTGGCCGAGGGGGGCCGCCCACTTGGTGGGGCTTCACCGGAATCTGACGCCTGCGCACGCGCAGGCGGTCCGGCCGAGTCGGGGCCTCGGGCCCCCTTTGGACCTGGTGGGCTCGATGGCTGCAGGTCAGCGGGCTCGGGGGCTACCGTCTGGTGGACGTCGTCGCGCTGGTTCACCCGCCGCCTCGGCACATAATGCCCCCTCGGAATCATGGCCTACCCCGGGTTGGCAAGGCCCGGAGAAGGCTTTGTGCGAGGCAACCCCGTGAATGGCCTTCATTCGACGGCCAAGCCATCCGTTCGCTTGACACGCCCGCTGGGATCCCTTAGCGCCTAGGGGCCTTGGGCCGCGATGCCTCGTGCGTCATGCGCATGGCGTGTGGCGGCGGAGGCCCCCACAAAAGTGAGCATTGCCATGAATTTGAATGACATCATCGAACGCCAGCTAGACCATACGCTGAAAACCACCAACTTCCCAAAGCTCGGGGAACGCTACCAGGGCAAGGTAAGGGACGTTTATCGCCAAGGTGATCGCTTAGTGATGATCACCACGGACCGCGTGAGTGCGTTTGATCGGGTGCTGGGTACCGTTCCCTTCAAGGGCGCCGTCCTGAATGCGATGGCGGCCCACGGCTTTGAAGCCACGCGTGACATCGTGCCCAACCATCTGCTGAGTGCGCCGGACCCGAACGTTGTCGTGGCGAAGGCCTGTAGAGCGTACCCCGTCGAGTTCATTGTTCGCGGCTACATCACGGGGTCCCTATGGCGCGACTACCAGTCGGGAAAGGCGGCTCAGTACGGGCTTTCCTTTCCTTCTGGTCTGCGGAAAGACGAGCGGTTCTCGGCCCCGATGCTGACGCCTACGACCAAGGCCGAACAAGGCGAGCACGATGAGCCGATTTCCCGGGAGCAAATCGTGGAACGCGGACTTTTGACCCGCGCCCAGCTTGAAGAAGCCGAAAACGTTGCTCTTCAACTCTTTGCTCGGGGATCCGAGCAAGCGCGCAAACAGGGCTTGATTCTGGTCGACACCAAGTACGAACTGGGGCGGGCGGCCGACGATCGCTTGACGCTTATCGACGAAATCCACACGCCAGATTCCTCCCGGTATTGGATCGGAGAAACCTATCAGACTCGGTTTGACCAAGGTGTGGCCCAGGCCATGCTTGACAAGGAGAATCTGCGCGGTTGGCTCATCGAGCACCACCAATTCACAGGAGAGGGTGAGGCCCCACCGCTCAGTAAGGAGATTCGAGCGACGCTCACCAAACGGTACTTCGAAGCCTACGCGTTCTTAACGGGTAAGCCTTTTGAGGCTGCGGTTTCGCCCGACGTAGTAGGCCGAATTGCCCAAAACCTCGACGGTGCGGGTTTGCTCGGCTGACCGCACCGCGCCCCCAAAGCCTCTGCAAAGGGTGGTCTGAGGCCCGCTCAATGCGCCCTGAGTAACAAGGCCTGTCGGGCAATCGAACCGGTGTGCGCGGAATGGCGCAAGCTTTGGCTCCACACCGCGAAAACGTGGAACCCTAGGATCCGAATACGCGGTGCCCGCGTGTGACTAGGGAGCGGGGGTTTCGAGCAGATTAAAGTCACCTGAGTCGAAATGCGTGGATTCCGTGGGCCCCCGCAGGCAAATAGATGCGGGGCTCGGGGATCGTGCCTAGGACGGGCGTCACCTTCCCTGAAGGGTGCGGAAAGAATAGCTGGGCATGAGCTTGGTCGAGTGTTTCGATATTGAGCACAAGAACACCCTCAGGAGTTTGGAGTACTGCTTGACCCGGAAAGCCTTGGACCAGCTTTGCGTCATCGTCGATATCCAGAATCGCGCGTTCCACCGGCTTCTTCGAGGTCAGATCGATAGCCGAAAGTACGCCCTCTACTTTACGTTGATAAACACCATCTGAATTCAAGCGCAGTGGAGGTGAATTCCATGAACGCGCATGGTGAAGCAATAGGTGTCCAGCCTGATCCAGCTTGAGGTCCCGCACATGTTGATCTCGGAAACGCAAGGTGCCATCCAGATGGGCTCGTTGATTCCGAAGCGTCAATAGATTGATCGAGGCTTCAACGAAAAAAGTAAGCCCTGTTTCTTAAGAACAGCGTGGCCTGTACGCCTTCCCCGGTGGCGACAGTTTGCTCATCAATCAGTGTGATCTGCGAGGTATGAGAGAAATCAAAAGTTTGAAAACGGTTGATTGTAGGAGACCCAGCTTCTCTTTTGAACGAAAAAACTCGAAGCACGTCCTTTTCGAAACTCATACTGTTTTTTTTGGTGACGAGACCATCCATGGGCACCCATGCACTCTTTTTTATGAGGACATCATGGGTGCTGAACTTGACGACCGCGATCTCACTTTCAGACCCATTGTTTCGAGCAACGACCAGATGGTCATTCTCCGTTCGAATGGCGCTTAGGTGTCCCAGTCTTATTTCCTCTCTGGCCGCAAGCCCGTTAGCGGTCAATGTGTCGAAGGCCTTCACGTAGGTTTGATCCCCGTCAATAGCGACGACAAACAGGGCCTGCTTTGCTCCTTCTTGGAGAAGTTGGCTGTTTTGGATGTGGCCAGGAATTGGAACGCGCTCGAGAACCAACGGGAAGCTTGGATCCTTGATGCTTACGACAAGGACTACCCCACCCCGTGTATGAGGTTGGACGAAGCCGTGACCGACTTCCATGATACCCGCGCCATTGGTTGAGAAGTACGTAGACTCGGTCACCCTGGGCGTGGAGCCGAACGGGCTGACCTGAAAATGAAGCCTGACCAACGATTTTTGGTCGATCAGGATCATCGAAATCGATGATCTCAAGACCGCGATCTCTGTTAAGATTCAGGGTGCGCCGCTGGCCAGGCAGCAGATGGTAGCGGTTGGGCCTTCTTGGCGTGATAAATGGTCTCCGTGGTGACGGCGGTTCGGGCGCTGACGCCGTTGCCGAATCGAGTCGGAGTCCCGAGCCTATCGCGGAGGTATTGATGGGGGTCGGTTGTATGCTGAGTGCTCCGTTTTGAGCGTCGGCCGACAGGAAATCACTTTGCCCCAAGGTCGAGGTAGCGACCGGAAAGCTCGGCGTTGATTCTCCTCGATTCGCATGACCTTCGAGGTCTGGGGTGGGGTTACTTTGTTCAGGAGTTGGTTCTTGCCTCTGGACGCCTTGGTCGTTCTCCATTTGGCAGGCCGCGAGACAAGAAAGGACCGACCAGACGAGGCACCATGGAATTCGATCGGTTTTCATGATGAAGTTGCAAGCCCTATACCAACTGACGCCAACTGGTCTTTTTGCCGTCTTCTACCAAGTCCGGTGGGCGTCTCACCCATGACCTGCTTGGGGCACGCGGCAGGCCACCCAATCGTTCACAGCAATGTCCCGCCCGTTCGTCTTGGCCTGGTACCTTTGCTCAAAGAGGAGAGGTCTTTCGTTTGTCCACGGGATCCTAGAACTTGTATTGTTACGCAAGAGAAGAAGCTATTCGTGTCGAAAGCACAGCGAAAATCTGGGATTCCTGAGACTCATAGTATGTCATGGTGCACTGCGGTGAATCCCATGGCCACGCGCATACAAGACCTAAGCAGACACGTCGACGATATCATTTCTTTTTGCGTAAATCACCAGAGCAGTGAATCCGCGCTCGTGGTCTTCGACCGTCGTTCCGAGGTCGCACAACTTTTGACCGTCGCGTATCGCGCCCGTTTGCCCCATGCCAAATTTATCGACTTTGATGAGGTGCCGCCCTCAGAGATCATGGCGGCCTTTGGCGCGCTGAAGCCCAGTGATTTTGTGGTCTTGATTCAGTCCTCAAGTTTTCGTTTGGTGGCGTTTCGCATTCGTGTCGAACTGTTCAAACGATCCATAAAGGTTATCGAACATCCCCATCTCGAAGAGGTCCTGCCGGCGGAAGTCGATGCTTACGTCGATTCCCTGGCCTACGATCCCACGTACTACCGTGTCTTGGGACGCGCACTCCAGGCGCGTATCGCAGACGCCAAGACCGCTACGGTCGACAGCGGTGACGCCCTCCTGGTTTACGGTTCCGAACTTGAGCCAGCCAAACTCAACATCGGTGATTATACGGGCATGCGTAATATCGGCGGTCAGTTTCCCATCGGTGAAGTCTTCACCGAAGCCAAAGATCTCACCACGGTGAATGGGAGGGCCCGGATTTTCGCCTTCGGCAACACTCGTTTTCGGCTGGCCGAAGCGGAACCGATGACGATGGTGGTTGAAAAAGGTGTGGTGGTGAACGTCCTCAATTCTACCGCAGAATTCGATGAAGTCCTGGAGGCCATTCGGAGGGATGAGGGCGAGGTTTGGGTTCGTGAACTGGGGTTTGGAATGAACCGCGCCTTTACGCCAAACCGAAGGGTCTCGGCTGTGAGCATTTACGAACGTATGTGTGGGGTTCATCTGTCTTTGGGACGCAAACATGGCGTGTACAACAAGCCCAACTTTCGCCGTAAGGATGGAAAATATCACGTGGATGTTTTCGCCATCACCAAGAGAGTGCTCCTGGACGATGGGGTCATTTTTGAAAATGGTGCTTGGTTGGGGCACCGGTAGAACCCACGGGGGGGGAGGTGAGGCGAAGCCGAGCTTATCTCAACGTTGGTGCGACCACGCAGGAGTGTTGGGCTGAGCATCAGAAGCTTCTCTCTTGGGAAACGTCGGTCCCGCGGCCTATGAAGCGGCCGCCACCAGGGCGGCCAGAGTCTATGGACCTGGGGGAAGTCCCGTGGGGCCCTGGCGGCTTGTGCGGACTCCAAAGTGGGCTGTGACGCCGACGACGATTGCAAGAATACCTCGCTATGGTCGATCAATCTGACCGCGCTTCGGCGCGCGTTCTGCAGATTTTCCTTCTAACCCGCTCCTTTTTTAGACTACTGAAAAAAGACTGCGGGGAATTCTCGGTTCGACCGGTCTTGTTCGGCCAACTACGGAAGACCCGGAAGTGATCCACCGAGCTATTCCCTGGTTAGGGCAAACGCCTATATCGGAACGATTTTCGTCGCTCAAGAAGCGGAGGGCAGCCGTTGGGGTACCTTTTGAACGATTTTCGGAATCGAAAAGGGGGACACCGTTCTCTATTCATGCTCGGATGGGCTATGCCGCGCCGGCTTAGCGTTCGCTATTTTTCCCGGGCTTCGCAGATTGCGCAGCAGACCGCGCAACAGGTGCGAAAGCGTCGCCGTCAGGACAGTTCGAACCAAAGCGCAGCCTCTCGCTGGAAGATGGCCATCGCCTACCAGGACCTCCTGCTGGGTCATCGGCCTGTCGAAGAGCCCCCGATCGCCGAAGACTAGTACCGGCCTAGCCAGAACAGAGCCATTTCACGCTGGGACGGTACGAGTGCCATTGTTCATACGCCAGAAAATATCTTGCCTTAGCGATCCTTGTTTGAAATTTGAGCCGCAACCTTGGTGGTGTGCTCGCTACCGAAATCTTGCCTGACCGTCTTGTCCAAAGAATTCGAGCGCGTATGCTCAGTCTTTTTGAGCCCTGAGTGGGCGAGCCACGCGGCAAAGTCTTGACGTGCCCGCAGAAGGTCCGAGAACTGCCTTCGCACCGCGCGATCCAAAAGTTGCACCACCAACCTCATGGATCGAGGTCGGTCGCCTGGGGATGCGGACAACATTCTGGCGATCATGTCTGCGATATCCTCCGGGACGGCTGCGTTAAACGTTCGAACGTCGGGCGTCTTGCCGGTATTGATCACTTCGAGTAGGTTTTCGCAATCAGGCATGGCGAACAGTTTCTTCGTCGCCAATAGCTCCCACAAAACGATGCCCGCGCAGAATATATCCACCCCGAGCCCAGCCGTCTCTCCGAGGATCTGCTCTGGAGCCATGTACCCGAATTTTCCCTTGACGCGACCAGTCAAGGTGGAATCGAGTCGATCCTCGAAGACGGCAATTCCGAAGTCTCCAAGTTTGGCGATGCCACTTCGACTCACCATGACGTTGTGCGGTGAGACGTCTCGGTGCACCACACAAAGGTCTTCTCCGTCGTTTCCTTTTAAGGCGTGCGCATAGGAAAGTCCCCGTGCAATATCGCTCGCGACAAGGAGCCCCCAATCGAGGGGGATCTGGCAGCCCTGCTTCACCACTGTCGAAAGAATATCCGCTAGGCTTGCGCCGTCGACAAACTCCATCGACTGTACGAAATATCCACCGAGGTGGTACAACTCGTGCACGCGAACGATGTTTTCGTGATCGAGTTGCTTGGCGACGCGCAATTCATCGATAAAGCACGTATACAGTGAATAATCGTTCTCTGGTTCGTGCAATAAAAACTTGAGCGCGACGGTATCTTTGCCTTGCGAGCCGTCTCGGAATGCACTCCATACCTCGGCGGTTCCGCCTACGCCGACCTGCCGACCCAAGACAAACGGACCGAGCTTTTTGCCGCGTTTGAGTCTACAGGCCATGAGTCTCCCATTGGGCATCAAAAAGAAATACACGGGTTCGAATCCACACGCCACGTAGCATGGAACCATGTGGTGCCTGTTCGAGTACGGCTGGGTGCGCGCTTGAAGCGCCTTGGCTTTGGGTGGCTCGACGAAACTGTTTCATGGAATCAACCCCGGATTTTATCAAAATGCTGAAGCCGACACGCATCTGACATCTGTCATGAAGGAATACATCGAACCTGGTCAATCAAAATTGGCCAAACTGAACACACTTAAATGATTTTCATGTTTCCCTTTGCGAAAACGGGGCACAGCCCCGTGGGCCGGGAGCCTACCTATGCGACCTCAAAGGATACATGCGGATGGGTGAGCAACATCGGCTCCAGCGATGAAAATAAGTGCCTCTGAAAACGACGTTCGGGGTTATAAAAGAATTTCGTTTGTCTTGTGAGTTCGAACGTGCGTCCAACCACTGAAATGATGTAGCCAATGGTCTGCGAGTTCGCTTGAATGAGGTGTTCGAAGTGAAATTCAACTGCAAGCACATTCTCGGACAAACCGAGGGCTTCTTGGAATACGTCTAGCAGATGGTTGGGAAACTGGCGGTCCGTGCTGCGTCCTCGCACATCCACGTACCGTGTTTGGTTCCGAACCCCCACCTCCACGATGAGGCCGTTTGTAGAGAACCGCTTCATTGAATCAATTCTAACAGGTTGGCAAAAAGTCGCGAACCGACATTTCCGCACCTTGCGGTCGCGCGTCTCAACAGCCTGAAAAGGGGCTTCCAACGTGTGGTTTTCAAAAAAGATTGCCCCAAGATCCCCAATGAAAATGGACCTATTCTTTTGGTGGGAGACTTGGACAGTCGTCCTGGGCGTGGGCGACCGGAAATGCCAACGAGAATGCGGCACCCCCACCTTGTCGTTCAGAGACAGCAATTGTTCCTCCGAACTCCCTCACGATGAGGCTACAAATGGAAAGCCCAAAACCCTGACCATCACCCACTGGGCGGGTCGTAAACATGGGGTCAAAGATCTTATCCCTGAGCTGTGGTGGTACGCCCGGGCCATTGTCCGCAACCACTACATGTACTTTGGCATCTCGGGTGGTTGCATTGATCCAGATTTTGCTTGCACCTACCGAGATTGCGTTGTCGACGAGATTGCTGATGACTTGATGTAACTTTGTTGACGACGCCATGATTTTTGGTGAGCCGTCGACGGTGATTTGGAGCTCGACTTCGCGAAGGCGAGGTTCGTGCAAACGCCTGACCGACTCGATGCCCTCAGCGATTTCACACACGTTGGTCGAGGAGCCATCGGCAGGCCGAACGAAGTTGTCGAGCGCTGAAACGATATCGAGTATACGCTCTGCGCCCTCTAGGATGAGTCGTTTGAGCTTGTCGATTGCTTCTTGGGGCAGCGGTTCCGAGCCCGTGATCGCCCGCGCGGAGTTGATGATCGCATTGAGAGGGTTTTTTACCTCGTGCGCAAGACCGGCTGCCAGAACGGACGCTGTGGCTATTTTGGATTGGGCTACAAGTTGTGCAGTCATCGCTTGTACTCTTAAGTGATGGGTGACTCGAGAGATCAAAAAGCGAGGGTGAAAAGGCTTGGTCAAAAACTCATCTGCTCCTGCACTCGCTGCTTGCATGTAAGCTTCCGTTCCGGTGAGCGCAGTCAGGAGTACAAATGGTGTTTTTGCCAAAGTGGGGTGTTGCTTAATCTTGCGACAAAGTTCTGTGCCCGTCATTTCCGGCATCATGACGTCCGAAACAATGATGTCGGGCGCAGTCTCGAGAGCGAAGTGGAAGGCCTCGCTGCCCTTGGATACGCCTTTCACGTCAAAGGCGTCCTCAAAAATTTGTTCCATGAACTCACGGAGCGGTACGTTGTCTTCAGCGATTAAAATCGTCGGGGTTCGACCATGCTCGAGAACAAGCTTACGAAGATCAAGGGCCGCTTGTGCCAAATCGCTTGTGTCGGTTGAGGGGATTTCGCTTTGGAAGCGGTCTTCCGCACGGCGCTTTTTGTGATGGTCTCTTTGGACGATACGACGTTCTACGATGGCGTCCGGGAAATGGGTGTTTCCGGTAGGCAAGACAACGCGAAAAACCGAGCCCTGCCCCAACGCGCTTTCAACGGTCAGTTTTCCTCCATGAAGCTGGACCAACTCGTAGGCTAAAGACAAACCAATGCCCACACCGCCGAGACGCTCAGAGGATGCCCCCCTGATTTGATAGAAGCGGTCAAAGATATGGCTCAACTCCTCGGCGGGGATGCCCGGACCGCTGTCGGCCACGGAAATGATGATACCTGACCCGTTGCTTTCGAGGGTGATCTTGATGTGACCGTCTTTGGGCGTGAACTTGAGGGCATTGGCTAACAGATTGGTAAAGACCATTTCCAGTCGGTGGGGATCACCATAGGCGTTTGTGGGTGTTCCCTGGTTCTCGAAGGATAAGCGGACGCCACGAGTTGCTGCGGTTGGCGCGAAGATCTCGACCAACTTGTCGAGCAAAATAGGTAGATCGACCTGAGCCACTGCGAGTCGTAACCCGCCGGTCTCGAGCTTACTCAGATCGAGCAGATCATCGATCAATCGCAGCAGGCGTTTGGCGTTCTCGCGCACAACCTTCAGCATCTTGGAGATCGTGTCGTCTTCGGTTCGGCCAATGAGCTCCTCAAGTGGCGCCAAGACCAACGTCAGCGGGGTCCTGAGTTCGTGCGAAATATTCTGAAAGAACTCGTTCTTCAACGGTTCGACACCTCGAAGCTTATCGAGGGTTGATTCCAGTTCCTGGGAGGTTGACGCGAGGTTGAAGCGCGCGGTCAGTTCTGCCTTGGTCAGTTTTTGCCGCGCGGCGGCTGAATACGTTGCAACAACCGATATCAGGCCTAAAAAGGACAAGTGGCTGAAAAAGACAGCAAAAGAAACACGCTCAACAAACAAAACACCGCAGGTGAGCCACAGAACGACCGTCCCTAGACAGAAGACGGCGCACTGCTTCCATGACCAGGTGTACACCACACCTACGCCTAGAATCACCAAATTCAGGCCGGCAATGTATCCCGACGAGTAGGGGCCAAGTTTTGTGATCATGATCTCGATGCCGCCGACGGCCGCGATCGCCAAAAGGGCGCCAAGCAGTACGGGATAGGCTTCAGCCCGAGGCCCATGAGACGCCCACCACACGACGACTGCGAGTCCTGCGATCGCAAGACGGATGACCAAAAAAAAACCTAAAAATTGCGGATGACATAGGTAGTCGAGCAGGACGCCCGCGGGTGTGAGCAAACACACCAAAATGCAGCCGGTGCGCGCGTTTAAGAGATGGGTGCGCCCGAGGTGTTCTTCGAGGGGAAGCACAGCCAAACGGCGGGCCTTGGAGACCCGCGGTACATGCGAGGTTTCACCTCTGGCTGCCACGCCAAGAACTCCGGTTGCTTACCAGCGCGTGACGGGGGACACAAGGCCGGGCTGGCCCGTCGTCAAAGCCACACCGATCGAGAACAATGCAGCAAACCATGGATTGACCCGAAACGAGGGAGACCCTTATAGTGTAGGTGTAGGGGCGAAGGCCTACGACCCGCAGACGAGACCAGCGAGAAATCCGTGAATCCGAGGATCCAAAGAGCCCTGGAGGCGCTGCCGCCAGCAACAGAAGTCCCCGTCGAGGTGATGCGTCGATGGGAAGCTTGGGCAGAGGGGCACGAGCGGTTGCTCGTCGGCCGATATCTGGTCCTTCATGAGCTTGGGCGTGGTGGGATGGGCGTCGTCTACGAAGGATGGGATCCGGTCATCGATCGAAGGGTCGCGATCAAGACCCTCGAACTGGCGCGGGTGGACGAACCGGAGCGTGAGGAAACCAAGGAACGTTTCCGTCGTGAAACAAAAATGGTCGCTGGGCTGTCGCATCCCTCGATCGTACGGGTCTTTGACGCTGGACAAACGGTCTCCTACGGCGCCGAACTTCAATTTTACGTCATGGAATACCTCGAGGGTGTTTCTTTGGCGGCGTTGCTTGCGGAGCGGTCGACAGTTCCGGATACCAAGGCGGTGGCCATCGCAGCGGATATCGCAGAAGCACTGCAAGCGGCCCATGACATTCAAATCATTCATCGCGATATCAAGCCCTCGAATATCTTTTTGAGCACCGCGGCGGAGCGGGCTGTATTGCTTGATTTCGGAATAGCCAAGGGCCTCAAGGCGGCTCTCACTCAGCACGATCAGATTCTTGGGACGCCCAACTACCTTGCCCCAGAGCGGTTGCGTGAAAAGGAAACCCCAGTTGATGGGCGCTCCGACCTGTTCTCCCTTGGTGTGCTCCTATTCATCATGCTGTCGGGCAAAGCGCCGTTCGCCGGTGACAATCCCTACGAGGTCATTGAACGCATTCTTCAAGATTCGCACCCCCGGTTGGCGGCCGCGACCCCGAGTGGCCGGGCTCTTTCCGAGGTCTTGGATCGTCTCCTGGCGAAGCGCCCTGAAGATCGTTACGCATCTGCAGGGCTTGCCGCTGAGGAGCTTCGTCGTGTGGAGCGCTTCTTACGGTCCGCCGAGGATTCCAGGGCGGAGCAGGCGCTGGGCGCGGGGGCGCCCATCACGATCCCGGGCGCCATTGAGGTTGTCCCCATCGAGGACGAAGACACCGGGCCGTTGGCCAGTGGTCCCGAACTCCACGACGAGGCTGATCTGGGCAGGCAAATCACGGACCCCGCGTTACCCGCCAACGAAGAGGGGCACGACCAGCCTACGGCCAAGGCGACTTTGGCCGCGGTTGTGACCCAACGCTCCGCGCGTGTGTCGGACCACACGCATGTGGGGCTTCAAGGTGCGGCGACCCAGCCGGGGCACGTGCCTGAACTTGTTGCCGAGGCCCACGACGACGAGACGGTGGTCGAAGACGATTACTTTGGCCTTGGAAGCGAAATCGAGGAGCGCGGCGAGATGCCGCCTGGCGCAGGCATTGAACCCCACACGACGGACGTGGACACCAAAGCCCAAACGCCCGCAGAAGGAGATGAACCTCAGCCCACCGAAACGTCGAGCTTGCGTGGCGCCTCGGCGTCTAAAGCCCCCATCGGTCGACCCAAAAGTCCAAGTGCACGAACCAAAAGCACCCGGGCTCAGAATGCGCGCACCGAACCCACGCTTCGCCTTTCACGCTCCCTGACCCGCGCCCGAAGCAGTCATGGGGGGCCCGCCCTTCCCACGATGCGCCTCACCTCCAACGTGGTGACGCCAACTGGAAGCGCGGCCGTCGCCCGGCACACCTTTGATGCGCTCCCAAGATTGGGCGGCCGAGGCGGGGACTCCATAAACCCGTTTGACCGGTGGGGGGGATGGTTCGAAGGTGCTAAAGGGCGAAGACGAACAGTCATCGCGACGGCCGCGGTCCTAGGGTCGGTCGCCCTCGGTCTCCTTCTTGGAAGGATGCAGACTGAGACGCCTGCCCCTACTGCTCCCCCGGCGCCCGCCCGGATGCACAAAGGCCCCAAGATTGAAGCCCGCACCGGGGTGCGGGCTGTGCCAGGAACCGACGAACCCCAATTGGTGCGGCTGAGGTCCGCGCCTGAACTCTTGGCCGATGCTCAAGCGGCCCGGACCTCGGGCGCCCTCAAGAAAGCCGAACAGCTGTTTGGGAGAGCCCTTCGGGCGTCGGGGAGCAAAAAGCGCGTGCGTGCCAGAGCGCTTCTCGGTCTTGGGGATGTGATCCGCCTTCGTGGTGACCAGGCTGCGGCCATTCATCGCTATCGCCAAGTCCTCGCGGATCATCCCCGATCTCAGGCGGCTAAGCATGCGCGGGTCGCGCTCGCCGAACTGGGCTTTCAAGAACCCAGCGCCCTTGTTGGCGACAAGGTGAAGCCGCAGCTTCAAGCCAAGCGGAAGGAACCGACGCTTTCACCTAAGCAGGCCTGCCGCAAGATCCTTCGAGCCCATCTGGAGTCCCCGAAACGCGCCATTCACGCACTGAGGCTGCTCGAGAGGGAGCACCCTAAGGCACCATGTATCCACTGGAACCTGGGTACAAAGTATGAGCAGCTTGGAAACAAAGAGGCAGCCCTGGATGCATTTCGCCGATATCTTGTGCTGTCACCGACCGCGCCCCGCCGCGAAGCGGCCTTGTTGCGCATCCAAGCGCTGACCGGCGTTCGGCGAAAATGAGACTTCGAAACATGCCCAAAAAGCCGTTCATTGTTCAAAAATTTGGGGGAACCTCCGTTGGGACCGTAGAGAAAATGGGTCACGTTGCCGAAATTGTGGCCCATGAGTATCGGGCCGGCAACAACGTTATCGTGGTCGTCAGTGCCATGTCTGGAGAAACGAATCGCCTCATGTCCCTGGCCGATTCCGCAGCAAGTCAACCGACGCCGCGCGAGCTGGACTGCCTCTTGGCGACGGGCGAGCAAGTTTCGGTGGCATTGCTTTCGATGATTCTCAACGATCGTGCGATCCCCGCGCGGTCCATTCTCGGTTTTCAGATGGGCATGAAGACCGACCGTGCTCACACCAAGGCCCGGATCTTGAATCTCGATCGAGAGCGCTTTCTCGGCGCGCTCAAGGACGACGTCGTGCTGGTGGCGGCTGGTTTTCAGGGTATCGATCCCGAGGGGCACGTGACCACCCTGGGTCGGGGAGGATCGGACACCACCGCGGTCGCGATCGCGGCGGCTCTTGGTGCCGCCTATTGCGACATCTATACGGATGTCGACGGTGTCTACACTGCAGATCCGAATATTTGTAGTGAAGCGCGGCGTTTGGAACGAATTTCGTATGAAGAAATGCTCGAGTTGGCCTCCACCGGCGCAAAGGTTTTGCAACAAAGAAGTGTTGAGCTCGGCATGAAGTATGGCGTACCCCTTCGGGTGCGGTCCACTTTTACCCGTGGACCGGGAACGATGGTGGTTCGGGAGGAGCCCTCAATGGAGGCGTTCGTTGTTGCTGGTGTGTCGTGCGATCGAAATGAAGCAAAGATCGCCTTGAGACAAGTACCCGATGTACCTGGAATCGCCGCAAGAATCTTTACGGCACTTTCCAAGGCCAACATCGTGGTCGACATGATTATTCAAAACACCTCGGTGGATGGAACGACCGATCTCACGTTCACTTGTCCGCGGCGGGACGTCAACGAAGCGGTGTCCCTCACTCGGTCTGTCGCCACCGAGCTCGATGTCTCGCAAGTAGAGTTCGACGCGAAAATTGCGAAGGTTTCGATCGTCGGCGTGGGCATGAGATCCCATGCCGGTGTGGCCACAGAGATGTTTCGCTGTCTTGCAGCCGAAGGTATCAACATCCAAATGATCTCAACCTCCGAGATCAAGATCAGTGCGGTTATCGAGGAGAAATACTCAGAGTTGGCCGTCCGCGCCCTTCATCGGGTTTTCGAGCTGGGCAAACGCGCCAAGGCCTCAGGGTCCAAGGGTTCGTCTGCGGGGACCAAGGGCGCCGCTCGGAAAAGAGGAAGCACCAAGGCGACCAAAACAACCGCCATCAAGAAACGCGGCGCTAAAAAGAAACCCGTCACGGTGAAGAAACGCGGAGCCAAAAAGAAACCCGTCACGGTGAAGAAACGCGGAGCCAAAAAGAAGGCGACGAAAAAGAAAACCACTGCTTTAAGAAAAACTGGTGCGAAAAAGAAAACCGGCGGTCAAAAAAAACGGGGTGCAAAGAAGGTTGCGCGCTAATCAGCGTGCAAAAAACGCCCGCGCTACGGTGTTCCGAGACGTGAGCAGCCCAAAGCGCTGCCCGACCGCAATGAGCAATGTGGGTTGATGTCTGAGGTCGGCAAAACCAAAAGGCCGGAAGGCCCCCTCCGCCTTCCAAAAAAGCAGACCCGAGAGTGGGTTTCGGTATGTGTGGCACTTGCGGCAGGTCTTGCCCACTTCTTTTGGCCGCTCACCCGCGACGGCTCCCAAACTTTGCCCTCAGCGTTGTGCTTGAATGGTGCCGCTCGCTTTGGTGGTCGTATTCGTTGTTGGGTACCCAACGCGCCTAGAGCACATCGTGAGGATGGAGTCGCTCAGCAATCGGTATCCCATCGCGCGCTTTTTGTTCTGGGCACCCCCATGGATATCAATGAGGCGGACCCTGAAACGTTGACCATGCTAGGCGGCGTGGGGCCCAAGCTGGCGCGTCGGATCGTTGCCCGTCGTAAAAAGACGCCTTTTGTCGAAACCGAAGAGCTCCAAGAAGTTCGTGGTATCGGACCGAAGCTCTATGCCAAAATTCGGGCCTTTGTTCGGGTGACGCATCGATGAACCGACCGACCAGACTCCAGAGCAAACGGAGGGGGCTTCGTATTGCCTATGTCAGCTATGACGGCATCCATGAGCCTCTCGGCAAAAGCCAAGTGATGCCCTATCTCCGGGGGCTTGCAGAGCTGGGCCACACGTTTGAGCTCCTGAGCTTCGAAAAGCGCCCACACCGTGTGCATTTTCGCAAACCCGTCGGACCGCGCATTCACTGGACGGCTCTCAGGGACCATCGAAAGCCTCGTGATCCCTTGACTGCCCTGGACCTCGGGCAAGGGCTGACCGCGTTGAGCATTCTTGCGGGTCTTCAAAGAGCGGATCTGGTACATGTGCGGTCCTATGCGCCGGCCATTTTTGCCTATCCTTTTGTTCGATGGACGCGGCGCCCCCTTTTGTTCGATGTTCGGGGGTTATGGCCCGAAGAGTGCGTGGAGGACGGCCTGTGCGGGCCGCGGGGCGCCTTTTATTCGGCAGCAAAAGGGATCGAGCGACAACTTTTGATCGGGGCCTCTGCCATCTCGGTGGTGACCAACTCCGCGAGGCGTTATTTGCGTTATGAACTCTCCTACTCCAGGAAAATCACAGCGCCGATCAGCGTCATTCCAACCTGTACCGATCTGAAGCGTTTTCACCCAGATGTTGAGCGACACGAGTCCATCGCCCGCGCCCTGGGAGAGACCACCGCTTTGGCCTACGTAGGCTCTTTGGGACCACGTTATCTACCGGAACAGATGGCGGAGTTTTATTTGGCCTTCCGGAGTCACGTTTTTGCGCCACGTTTTTTGGTTCTTTCACGCGAGCAACCGACAAAGATTCGAACGGTGCTTGAGCGGGCTGGTGTCTGCCACGAGCTGATTCACCGCAACGTGCCCCACCACGACGTTCCCGCCTTCTTGGTGTCGTCCAGGGCGGCCGTGTCTTTCCATCCGAGCGCGTTTGTGCGCCGGGGTGGAGCGCCCACAAAAGTCGGAGAAATGCTTGGCGCGGGCCTGCCGGTGGCGACGAGCACGGTCGGAGACCTGCCCCTTATCCTTTCGACGGCCAAGGTGGGTGTTGTACTCCAGCGTTTTGATCCCCAGTCCGTGGCGAAGGGTGCAAAGGCGCTCGCGCACCTCGTCCACGAGGACGACATCAAAAGACGCGCCCACTTTGCGGCCAAACGCTGGTTCTCGCTCGAACACGCGGTGATGGCTTACGATGAGATCTACAAAAGACTGGCAATACGTGCGGTGGCCGGTCCCGACCAGGCCTGGCCGCGATAACCGGGAGCCGCTAAGACTGGGTTTCTGAAGCTACGGTGTTTGTTCCTCGGTATTCTTGCTGTCAGACTCCTCAAGGTTCCATTTTTCGTAAAGCTCGGGTCGAAGCTCGCACAAGAAGGGCGATGGCCGTTCAACGATTTGGCGGCCATGACCCGATCTACGCGAACAAGGGTAGGAAAGGTAGACCTGATCCCTTGCGCGGGTCACGGCGACATACAAAAGTCTTCGTTCTTCGTCTTCTTGGTCGGGTTGCCCGTGGGCGCTGTAGATCGGGAGAGAACCGTCTTGGAGGCCAATCACAAAAACGACTGGCCACTCGAGCCCTTTGGCCTGGTGAATGGTGGAGAGAGTAAGTTGCCCATTGTCCGTCGCTTGAGCGCCGTTGTTTGCATGTGATTTATCCATTCCAGCAAACTTTCCAGAAAAGATACCGTCTGCAAGAAAAGCATCCACGCTCGGATATGCCTGTGCAATCTCTTGTAAAAGACGAAGTTCTTGGAGGCGGTTCGAAGTGTTGTTTGTGTCCTTGAGCGCGTATTCTAGAAGGAGGGTAGGCTGGTCTTTGTAGGGGCGCCGAGACGACCCAAGGAAGTGGGCGATAAGCGAGGCTGGGTTTTGAACCGAACACCCTTCAACCAGTTCAGCCTTCAACCGAACCAACGCACTTCGGGCGCGCGCAGGCAGGGTTCTGAGAAGAGCGGGTCTTGCCAACGGACCGAACGTTTCTTCTTTGGTGTCGACACTTTGCCCCGTGGGGGGGGGTGATGAATCGAAGCGAGAAATATTCGTTGTGCTTACTGCCGCCTGGGCGCCCATTGCGGACACAATTCGACTTTGGGTCTGGCTTCCTATTCCGGGCAACAGGTGCAAAACACGACGAAGGGCCAGTTCATCTTTCGGGTTTGAACAGAGTCGAAGAAAGGCAAAGAGATCCTTGATATGCTTTTCTTCAAACATCCGAGAACCGGTTCGCGTACTGAATGGAATGTGGGCTTGCGCTAGAACTTTTTGCAACTCCACACTGTTGCGATGCGCGCGAAACAGGACCGCCTGATCGTGGAGTGAAACACCCTCATCGAAGAGTTCAAGGCAACGTTGGGCCACAAAGTCTGCTTCTTGTTGTGGGTCACGTGCGGGAACGACGACAACCACGCCTCCTGCCGGCCTCGTCGGCTCCAAATCTTTTTTGAATTGCTTTAGGTTTTGGTGAATCACCGCGTTGGCCAAGGAGAGGATTTCGGGGTTCGAACGGTAATTCAGCGTCAGGGTGTGAATCTGTGTGGAAGCGATTCTCGGAAACTCCAAAATGTTGTCGAATCGGGCGCCACGAAAAGCAAAAATAGACTGCGCGTCATCGCCAACAACACACAAATTCCGACACTGCTGCGACCACAGCTGCGCAATATCGGCTTGTAGTCGGTTGGTATCCTGAAACTCATCGACCAATACGTGTGCCACATTGCGGACGGCTGCCGCCTCTGGAGAATCGGCCTGGAGCAGGAGGTTTTTGTAGCGGACCAGTAGATCGTCTAAGTCAAGCGCGCCCATCTTCGCTTTCAGGGCTTCGTACGCAGAGAAAACACGTTCACAAGCTTGCTCCTGACCTAAGTAGTCCGGGCAAACCGCTAGGAGCGCCTCGGACAGCGGTGTTTGGCAGTTGATGGCCATAGAGCGCACTTTTTTCAGAAGCTGCGCCGATGGCAAGGAGGCATGCGGGCTGCTTGGCGTTTGGGTTTGAGCGAGTGCGGTTGCTATTAAGTCGCGCTGATCCTCGGGCCCGAGAACCCTCAAAGGCGAAAGCTTTCGCGCTCGTAAACCTTTGGTTAATGCCGCGTAAGCCAAGGCGTGAAAGGTTCCGGCGCGAAGCCGGCGGACCTTGGGGCCCAAAAGCCGTTCAATACGGGCGACCATTTCTTCGGCGGCGCGATGGGTAAAGGTCGCCAAAATGATACGCTCAGGAGAAAGCCCGTCGCCGATAAGCCTCGCGACGCGACGGGTCAGAGTTCGTGTTTTGCCGGTCCCCGCGCCCGCGATGATCAAGATCCGCCGGGCATCGCTCAAGACCGCGGCCCGCTGGCCTCGATGAAGCCCATCGAGGAGTTTTTCCCTGAAAGCACTCGGCGGGGTCGGGTGAGGCGGTGAAACGGGCGACCCACCCCCACCCGGTTGAGAAGCACGCCCTTCAGCGCTTCGGTTTGCTGACATCCACCACCGTCTTGTAGATCACCCGGTAGGCTTCGCTGATTTTGGCCGGGTTTTTCTCCTGGGTCACGGTAATCATCGCTGCGGTGATCTGCGCCGACGCCTCGATGGCGGCCTTGGTCAACTCCGTCTGTGCGGTTGGCCGATGACCGGATTCTTCCTCAGCTTTTTGGCCTGGGCGCATCGAAGTTTTCACCGCCACCGAGACTGACAAGGATGGAGAAGATGGGATTTGAACCCACGACCTCTGCATTGCGAACGCAGCGCTCTCCCAACTGAGCTACTCCCCCGTTCCTGCCGCCTCTGCTAGCCCGGGAGTCCCCGGATTCGCAAGGAAAATCGCCCGATTTTGACGGAGGGGCAAGAGGTCTGATAATCCCATGAGGATGTCCGGAGGCTCGGGTCCTCGGTCCCCCGAATCTGCCGCTCTGGACGCGGCCGTTTCGGGGACAGGGCCCTTTGGGGATGCTCCGGACGACAAACGCGATGTCCGTCACCGAACTTGAACTCGCTTTCGCCCAAGACCCGGAGTCCGACGCTTATCTGAAGCTGACGGAGGCCTATCTTGCCCAGCATCGCTTCATGGAAGCGATGGTTGTTTGCAAAAAAGGGATCAAAGTTCACGCGGATGCGTTGGACGGTCGCTTGCTCCTCGCTCGCGTCTACAAAGAACAAAAGAAGTACAAGCGGGCGCTCGATGAACTGACGACGCTGTTAGAGGAACATCCCGAAAGTGCCCCAGTACGCCTGGCCATGGGCCGGGTTCAACTGGAAAGCGGGCAAACCGACGAGGCCATCGAAACGCTCAAGCGTGCCATCGATCTGGACGGGAGCCTTGGCGAAGCCACCGAATTGCTGGCGGACCAGGGGGTTGTGTACCCAGAACCGCCGTCTCCTGAGCCCGCCGGCCCAGAGGCCCCCATCATACCTGAAAACAGCGATGGCCCCGCCGCCCTCCCTGAAGTCCCCGAAGCAGCAGAGGCCCCCCCGGGGTTCGATGCACCCGACCTGGAGGCGCCCGCCCGGGTGCCGACGACCGGACGTACCCCACCTCCCGTGCCAAGGGAGCCGGTTGCAGCTGAACACGATGCGCCACCAGGCGGCGCGCCGATTCGATCCGCAGCCGCCCCTCAAGCGCCCCAAGCTCCCAAAGAAAAGCCGCGCCCCCTGACCGTTCGTCCGCAACGACTTGAGGGAGAGGATGAACTCGAGGCGTTGGCGCAAAAACTCAACGAAGCTGAGCCGCCCAGAGGAAAACCGATAACCACGGTCCTCTTGGCGGTGGTCTTGCTGGTCGTGGGGGGGGCTGTCGTGACCCTTCGTGTGATGCACAAGCAAAAGGTCGAAGCGATGGATGCGCTCACGGCCAAAGCGCTTCCCGCCTTTAACCGCGACACCTATGGGGGCTATAAGGAAGCCGCATCCCATCTAGAACGGATCCTCGAAGACCACGATGAAAAGCACCCCCTCACCCTCGGGCGCCTGGCGCACGTCTACACCATTCTGTACGGGGAGCACGGCGAAACGGGTCTCAAGCCGAAACTCGACGAGCTTTTGGCGCGTGCGGCCCGTTATGCCCCTGAGGTATCGCATACCGCCTCCGCTCGCGGGTTGGCGGGCTTATACGAGGGCAAAGATCGGCGCGAGTCGGCCTCCGTGGCCCAAAATACGGTGCGTCCCCTCGTCCAGCGTTCAGAGGATGCCGGCGCGATGACCCACGCCCACCTTTCGTTGGGCATCATCGAGATGGTTCTTGGCCGGTACCAAGTCGCGACCGAACGGCTTCGGAAGGTCAAGGAGCTGTTGCCCGGCAGCGTACGGGCTCGGGTTTGGCACGCCCGTGCAGCCGCCCGAGAAGGGCGATACGGGGTCGCAAAGGCCGGATTTTTATCCGCATTGCGGGTAGAGCCCAAGCATTCCGGGGCCCGCGTGGGATTGGCGTTGGCACGCCTCGAACGGGGCGATCTGAATGGCGCTCAAAAAGATCTCGAGCGTTTCGAAGCGCTGGTGAAAGAAAGCCCCAAGGAGATATCCCTGAAGGACACGGCCCAAGCCGAGTTTGTTCGCAGCGTCATCCACCGATCGGCAGGCGCGCACGCCCGCGCTGAGGCGGCCTACGACCGCGCGGTGCGGCTGGATCCGGAAAATGCTGATTTCCCCTACGGACTGGGGCGAAGGCTCCTCAAGAGCGAGCAAGCGGAAGCGGCCTTGCCCTACCTCAAGAAAGCCGTTGAGGCGGAAAAAACGAGGGGCACCTTCTTGGTGGAGTTGGCAGAGGCCGAAATGCACCTCTCTAACTACACCTCGGCCGAAACCCATATCCAAACTGCGCTGCGCTCTTCGCCAGACTACCTCCCCGCGGCCATCGCGATGGCGCGCCTCATGCGCCGAACCGGACGAAAGGGTACCGAGGCTTACCTCAAGGGGCTCTTCAGCAAATGGCCAGGCGCGAAGGTCGAAATCAACCTGGAATTGGGGCGCCTCTACCGTTCGCTCAAGCGGCTCCCCGATGCACAAGACGTTCTCGAAGTCGCCATCGGTCACATGGAAAGCCATCCCCCGGTGGTCCAGTCGGCGGTTCTTCTTTCCTACGGAAAAGTCATGAAGGATCGCCATGAGCGAGAGGCCGCCATCAAGAGCTTCAAGAAAGCTGCGGAATTGGGTTCGGCCGAAGGATGGTACCGGATGGCGATTGTGTTCGCCCAAAGCGGGTCGGCAACGGACAGAGTACGAGCCAAGCGAGCTTGCGGCCGGTATCTCAAGGCTGGAAGCAATCTGCGATATTCGGCCAAGGCGCGTGCCTTGTACGACAACCTCTAGCGAGAATCCTTCGGTTTCTTAGGCGTTGGCGCTGCTCAGTGCAGAGGGCCGCTCATCGGCCAATGTCAAAAAGTGTTGGTCGACCATATTTTGAATCTGGTGGTGATCGAAAATCTCGATGGGGGTGTCTTCGGCCTCCAGCCTTGCGTCCGACGAAAAAACGCCGGTCGTGAACAACAGCCCCTTTTCGACGTAGGCGCTTCGAGTCGCCCGAATGAACTGCCCAACATCGCGGCCATTGAGGGTTTTCGCTTCAGGCCTCGCTACGCAATGCACAAGAACGCGGCCCCCGGTGATCGGCGTAGGATTCACTGCGGCCATTTCGATGATCTCGTTTTGGCCCCCCTGTATCCGTTCGATCTCCAGTCCCATCTTCTCGAGGAGAGCAGCCACCAGCCGCCCAAAGTGCTCCGCGTCCAGTGATGAAATGGACGAGTCCGGCGCCTCTTGACGGGACTCAGAAGCGATCTTCGGACTGGTCGCCGAAATGAGCACGATCAGCAGAATGCCGAAGCCGAAGGCCCCGAACAGAAGTCCGACAACCGCCATGAACCACAGTAGGCGTACCCGGGTTTGCTTGGCAACAGCTACGAAGGCCTCGACCAAGGTTCCGGTGCCATCACAGCGCCTTTTTGAGCATCTCTTCGATCTGTTCTTTAGGGACGGCGCCCACCACCTGATTCACGGGTGCCCCTCCCTTGAACACCAAGAGGGTAGGGATGCTCATGACATTGAACCGCGACGCCACCCCTTGGTTGTCGTCGATGTTGACCTTGCCCACCTTGGCTTTCCCTTCGTACTCTTGGGCCAATGCCTCCACTGAGGGTGCAATGGCCCGGCACGGCGCGCACCACGGCGCCCAGAAATCCACGAGGACCGGTACGTCAGATTGTAGGACTTCGCTGTCGAAATTGCCGTCTTCGAACGTCTGTACAGACATGAGTGTTGTTTCCTCTCAGCTAGGGGTTTTTACGGTCGGACCGCGGGAGTCCGCCGTACCGTGTCAACAGGGTGCAGCGGCCGGAGATTCCCGGGCTCTCCCGTTTACGCGGGCGCACACCCCATGTTGCCTGGCCGATCGTTTCCCTCCAGCGTCGTGCGTGTATCAGATTGACCTCTGGCTGGCACCTAGACTTTTCGCCTCAGACTGGTGAACCCTGTTGGATGCATCTATGAGAACGCTTCACCCGCGCATGTTCATCGCCCAGTCCACCTTGGAGAGCTGGATCGACTCCGGAAACGCAGAAGTCTCGGAGACCTTCGTCAAAATGACCCGGCACGACTGCTCGTACCGACTCGAACCTGCGGTTCGGTTTTTGTCGGCGATCCCCGAAGATGCTTCTCCCGGTGTCCTGGGCAAGGTTATCAGCGAGGACCGCATCGAAAAACTCGGCGGCGAGATACTGGGGGACTCCGTCCTTTTTGGGGAGGCGGCGTTTCAGGTCGAGCCCGGTTTCATCGGGACCCTCGAGGAGCACAGCGCCTCCTAGCGAGGCAGGGTTCAAAGATGGCCCTGACGTTGCTGAAGGTTTGCGCCGCGTTTTATGGGCTGGTTGCGGCCCTTGGCGTTGTGCAGTTGGTTCGCTCCAAAGCGGGAGGGGCCCGCGTCGTGCTTTTCAGCCTCATGTTTGCGGTGATCACCCACGCATTGGCCTTGGGGGGACGAAGCGTAGAGCTTCAAAGTTGGCCGGTGGCCGGTCTTCACGACGGGCTTTCGCTTTGCGGTTTTTTTGTGGCGCTTTTGGCGATGGGCATCGCATGGCGGGCCGGCGTACCGCAAACCGTTCCGCTGGCGAGCATTTTGGTGTTTGGCTTGGTGGCGAGCGCCGCTATGTTGGGACCAAGCCCTGAGTCCTCGGAGGCGCTGCGGTCAACTTGGCTCCCGGTTCACATCGGGCTCGCCTTTTTCGGCGATGCCGCGTTTGCCGTGGCGGGTCTGGTCTCGTTGGTCTACCTGATTCAAGAGCGCCGCCTCAGACTGAAGAAGCGTCGACTCAAAAGGGCCAAGGTGGGGCTCAAAAAGCTCCCCGCCCTCGAGGTTTTGGACCGAGTCAGTGTGCGGTTGATCCAAATCGGATTTCCCCTTATGACACTTGGACTGATCTCCGGCGTCATCTACAGCGGCGAAGTACGCGGGCGATATTGGACCTGGGACCCGTTGAACGTGGTGAGCGCTCTGGTCTGGCTCCTCTACGCCGTTTTGCTTCACGTTCGGCTCACCATCGGGTGGCGCGGGCGGAAGGCGGCCGTGTTGACCCTCCTCGGCGTCGCGGCCACGCTGGTGGTCTTTGCCGGTCTTGGCCTAAGGGGGCAGGGCGCTCACACCGACGTGACGCCCTCGGGGGCGGTCTCGTGAAGTTTACCATCGTCGGCCTGTCACACCATACCGCCTCGATCGAGCTTCGAGAACGCTTCGCTCAAGAAACACAACCGCTCGGCCCCTTGCTCGCGCGTCTTCGTGCAATCCCTTCGGTCGAGGAGGCCTGCGTTCTTTGTACGTGCAATCGTTTCGAGCTTTACATCGCCGGGTCGGAAGAGCCACGGCTTTTGGGTCGGCGCTTGAAACGATACCTCGAATCGGTCGCGCGTTTGCCGCCGCAAGACCTGGAGCCCCACCTCTACCAACGCTCTGGGGCCGAAGGTATCCGCCACTTGTTCCGCGTGGCGTCCTCTTTGGACTCCATGGTTCTCGGCGAGCCTCAGATTCTCGGGCAGGTGAAAGAATCGTATCAAGCTGCAACCCAACATCAAGCCGTCGGTCCGGTCATCGATCGGGTATTCCAAAAGGCGTTTTTTGTCGCCAAGCGAATCCGAACCGAGACGGGTATCGCGGAAAACGCAGTTTCGATGAGCTTCGCTGCCGTAGAACTTGGCAAAGAAATTTTCCACTCCCTCGAAGGCAAAGAGGTTCTCCTTATAGGCGCAGGAAAGATGGCAACCCTGGCGGCGAAGCACCTGGGTGCCTACGGGGTATCGAAGGTCCGTGTTGCCAGTCGCTCCCTGGCCACTGCAGAACGCCTTGCCAAAGAAATCGGCGGCGCGGCCTCCAGCCTCAGCGATCTCCCCATGCTCTTGAACGGTGCTGATATCGTGATCTCGTCGACCGCAGCTCCAGGCTACATCGTCGACCGAAAAATGATGGCGCGGGTCATTCGAAAGAGGCGCTACCGGTCCATTTTGTTCGTGGATATTGCGGTTCCCCGCGACATCGACCCTCTCGTTTCCCAACTGGACAATGTTTTTGTTTATGACGTGGACGACCTCAAGTCGGTGCTCGAGCTGAACCGCGAGGCCCGTGCCAAGGAAGCCGCGTCGGCCGAGGGCCTCATTCAGGAGGAGCTCCTCGGGTTTTTGCGTTGGTCGAAGTCGCAGGAGGTCGTTCCGGTGATCAAGGCGCTTCGGCGCTATGCGACCGACATTGCCGAGCGCGAAGCCGAACGCACCGTGGGGGGGCTTCGTAGCCCCGATCCCAAGGCACGTCAAAGGGTGATCCTGATGGCCCAATCCATCGTCAACAAGGTATTTCATCCCGTCTTGAACGAACTCAAGCGGGAGGGGCGAGATGGCGATCCAGGGCCTCTCATCGACGCCCTGGTGCAGTTGTTTCCCATCGAGCCCGACCACAGCACCCAGACCCTCGACACCAGGGACCTTGACAGTCCCGAACCACCTGAGGCCGACAAGGTTGTGCCTTTGGTCCAAAGTGCCGATAAAAAGTAACGGTGGCCATGTTTTCTATCGCGACCCGAAAAAGCCCGCTGGCGGTTTGGCAAGCGGAGCATATCCAAAGTGCGCTCGCCGCCATTCATCCCACCCTCGATGTCCAGCTTCTTCCCTTGAGTACCCGGGGGGATCGCATTCTCGATCAGGCTCTGTCGAAGGTCGGGGGCAAAGACCTATTTGTGAAAGAAATTGAGGACGCCCTTCTCGGTGGCCGCGCCCAAATTGCAGTCCATTCGCTCAAAGACATGCCCACCGAGCTCCCCGAAGGCCTCGAAATTGTCGCGTACCCCAAGCGGGAAGATGCCCGGGATGCTCTCATTACCAAACAGTCCCATACCCTCGAGACTTTGCCACGGGGTGCCGTGGTCGGCACGTCCTCGTTGCGGAGGGCCGCCCAGCTGCTTCATCAGCGTCCCGATTTGAAGATTCGTCCGATTCGAGGAAATGTTGGCACCCGTCTGAAAAAGCTCAAAGAGGAGGGCTTTGATGCCACAGTTTTGGCCTATGCGGGCCTGGTACGGCTCGGGCTCGGCTCGCTGGCGAGCGAGGTCCTGGACCCGAATGTTTGTCTTCCTGCGATCGGCCAAGGCATTCTCGCGGTCGAGGCCAGAAGCTCTGACGATCGCACCAAGACCCAACTCGCCGCACTCGACGACCGGGACGCGCGTGTCATGGCCGTCACCGAGAGAGCATTTTTGCATCGGCTGCAAGGGGGATGCCAAGTGCCGATTGCGGGACACGCATCTGTCACAAACGACCACGTGACCCTTCGAGGCTTGGTCTTGAGCCTCGACGGAAAAAAGCGTTATGAAAAAACCGATTCCGGCCCATGCGAAGAGGCAGCGATGGTCGGTGTTCGTGTGGCCGATGCGCTCCTTGAACAGGGCGCAAGAAACGTTCTCGATGCGCTTTAGGGAAAACCAGATGCATGTGAAGCCAGCCCATGTTCGCGGCTGGCGGACTCGCTCCGGCGATGATTCTTGGCCTAAGCGCAAAGCTGCGTGGCCGACGTCCGGCAGCGGGGGTTGACGGGAGGCAAGTTTGCATGTCCAGCGCCCTGTACGGTCGCCAAATCGTGGTCACCCGAGAAGCCTCATGCGGTGATCCGCTTAAGCTTTTGCTCGCGGACCGCGGCGCAGAAGTGCTGTCGCTGCCCGCCATTGAGATCCTTCCCACCGACGACTGGACGGACGCAGACCAAGCCCTTCAGATGCTGTCTTCTTTTGATATGGTTCTGTTGGGTTCGCTTCACGCCGCCCGTTTTCTCGCCGAACGCGCCGAGTTCTGGAAGCTTTCCATTGATCTCCCGGTCGCCTGCGTAGGCAGAAAAACGCAGCAGGGCCTAACGCGCAATGCCCAGTTGCGGCGAATCTTTCAGGGCCTGACGACATCGCCGGCTGAGTTTCGGTCGGAGGCACTCGCCGAACATCTGGTAGAAACCTACGGCACGCGTCTGTCGACCATGCGTTTTTTGCTCCCAAGGACGCCCCGAGGTCGCACCCACCTGAGCGATCGCCTTGAGCGCGAGGGTGCCCACGTTCACAGCGTCAACGTTTACGAAGTGAGATCCGCGACCCCACCGGATCCGGCCCTGGTGACGCGAGCGGCCGGAGCCGATGCCATCACGTTCCTGTCGGGAGAAACACTTCGCCGTTTTCTCGAAATCGTCCCCCAAGCACGCAACTTTCTAGACAAGATGGCCGTGGCCGTCATTGGTCCGGTGGCCCAAGAAAAGGCCGCCAAGCTCGGCGTCACCGTGGATCTGATGCCCAAAGAGGCCAGCTTGGAGGCGCTCGTAGACGTACTTTGTGATCACTTTGGGCCATAACCCCGAAAGGCCAACAGGATCGGTTCGTGATTTGGGCACGTTTTTCGCGCGGCAATGGGTTGCCCCGAAACGACAGATCTGAACATCGTAGGGACATGGAGTTTCCGCTTGTTAGGCTCCGACGGCTTCGTAGGACCCCTGCGCTCAGGCGCCTGGTTCGCGAAACGGAGCTCTCGCCGAGCGATCTCATACAGCCGCTTTTTGTGGTGCCGGGCAGCAACGTTGCGCGCCCCGTGGAATCGATGCCGGGTGTCTTTCAACGATCCGTGGACGGTACCGTGGTCGAAGCCAAACGGGCTTTTGATCAGGGCATCTCTTCGATCATCTTGTTTGGCATCTCCGAGAGAAAAGACAAAGAAGGCTCGTCGAGCTGGAACTCCGGCGGGGTTGTGCAGAGGGCGGTCCGGGCCATCAAGGAGGCCAACGATCAGATCTCGGTGATGGCAGACCTTTGTTTTTGTGAATACACCGATCACGGGCACTGCGGGGTGGTGGTTGATGCAGATGTGGACAATGACGCCACGCTGGAAAACCTCCAAAAACAGGCCGTTTCGTTGGCCGAGGCTGGCGTAGACGTGGTCGCTCCGAGCGGTATGATGGACGGCATGGTCATGGCGGTTCGGGAGGCTTTGGACGAGAGCGATCATGAGCACGTTCCCATCTTGAGCTACGCGGTGAAGTTTGCATCCGCGTTTTATGGCCCGTTTCGTGAAGCCGCCGACTCTCAGCCTAGTTTCGGCGATCGGCAAAGCTACCAGATGGATCCCGCGAATGGACGCGAGGCGCTTCGCGAGGCTGCACTCGATGTGGCTGAGGGTGCGGACATCTTGATGGTCAAACCAGCTTTGGCCTACCTCGACCTTATTCGTGATCTCCGTGAGGAGTTCGATCTTCCCATTGCAGCCTACAACGTCAGCGGTGAAATGGCGATGATCGAGGCCGCCGCCCGCCATGGATGGATAGATCGCCAGCGCGCCATTCGGGAAACCTTATTGTCGATGCGTCGAGCGGGGGCAGATATGATCTTCAGCTATTGGGCCACGGAGGTCGCGGGATGGCTTCGGAAATAGAAGACGATGCCTCCGACGAAGCCTCGTCCGTGTATAAGGTCGTAGAACTGTCTACGGTCACCGACGAATCCATCGAACGGGCTCTCAACGAGTGGGCTCAAAAGGGTTTCGTTTTAGATGGAATGCAATTCGCGATGAGAGAGAGTAGCCGCCGGCCCTCGATGGCCTTTTTGGTCTTCACTCAGGTCGACGCCGAACCGGGGGACCCGCGGCCGCGCTTTTCCCAAAAGAAGTGATAGAGACAACGCCGTTTTAGACAGCGGATCCCATCTTGTGCGTTGTCTGACAACACAAGGGCAAAGGCCAGATTGCTGACCTGCGGAAAGCGCTTGCGAAACCATCCCCACTGGCCGGGTTGGCTCCATCGCTGCACAAGACGCATGCGTGCATTGGCTCCGATGGCGCGCAGGGACGACGGAAGGCTTGCGCCAAGACCATCTTCGAGAAAAAGGCAAGTCAAGGCCAGCGCCGACAGACTCCCTTCATCCTTGGCCCGGGCCAGAATCTGTTTTGCGCTCAGAGACAGGCCTTCTTTGAATAAAAAGAGCTTCAGATCATAGAGCCAGGACCAACGTTCGAAACGATGCGCAGCCGCATGGACCGCGAGGTACAAAAATTCGTCTTCGGGTTGCAGAATGTTTGTTTCTTGCAGAGTGGAAGACCAGGTGTGAGGAATTGCGCGTCGGAAAGAGGCTTCGGCCGCGAGTCCGCGGCCAAAATTCGTTTGGAGCCGAAAGTGCAAGTCGATGGGCGGGAAGCCTTTGCGTCCCAAGGGGATGTGGTGATGGTACCGGCGATATGCATCGACATCAACCCCTGTCAGCGGTGCGTAGTCCAGTGTGTGGAGCGCATCTGTGGCGCGGCTCAGGTCTTCGGTGCGGACCAGAAGGTCGAGGTCTGAGGCCGCACGCATTCCCGCGTGGGGATAAAAACGTGACGCCAGGACAGGCCCTTTTAGGACCACGGACTTGACATCGTGCTTATGCAGAGTGCGGAGCACGTCAGCCAACGTGGTTTCGAGACGCACCGAGAGCGCTTGCTGCCGAAGGTGGTAGGGCCTCAAATGACGAAGCGCGGCTCGATGGTCTTTTTGGGTACGTGGTGGTGCGGGGGCCTCCTTGGCGCCTTGTGTGAGGTGGTGATAAAGCACGCTCGCGAGACCTTGCTCCGCTGCGGTTTTTGCCAATTCGGCCCAGTCTTGGACCGCGAGACTTCGTCGCCAAAATTCGTCGCCCCGATCAGGCAGACAAGTCATCAGGCGAGCCAGCGCAAAGTGCACAGGGTCTGGTGTGTTGGGTTCGAACACCTAAAGTTACCAGCGTTCACGCATGGACATGCTGCTGCCCCTTCGGTTGAGGACCAAACCGCGCAAAAAGAGTTCGTGGTCTTTTTGGAACCTGGGTTCAAGGCTTTTGCCCTCAAGCACGACTTTCACCACCTGCCGACGGGGTGTGTTGTCTTCGGCCATAAAATGCCCTTGGTCTATTAAGGCGATTCTCCGATACGTCGAGTCTCGGCGCTCTGGGCGCAATTCGAGAAGGCGCGCCTCGAAATCGGGCGCCAGCCTCCGCGAGGTTCGCTTGAGGTACGCTTGGTCTTTCGCCTCCGGAGAGACGGCTGGAAGTCTTTCGAGTTCGTCTTGGAGGAGACGGTCCAAAGATGCATGGCGATCGCTTCCGCCCAGGATCTCGACATCAACGATGACCCTCGTCGTTGTGGAGCTTCGTGAGACCAGTTGAAGCATGGGCCGGTAGGAGCGGGTGAGCTCCGCGGGCTCGAGAACACCATTGCCGTTGAGATCTAAGGCCACCAGCTTTTTCTGGCGACGCAGGGCGTCCGGCAAGTGAGAGGGGGTGCTGGGATCGAGGACATGCCATCGATCCTCGAGCCCACCATGATTCAGCCTGAGCGAAAGGCCGTAGCCGCGGTTGCTGTAGGTTCGGTCGCGACCTACGGAGCCCACGTAGCGCATTGACGTGCATCCGGCGCCAACCACCGTACATGTGGCCAGGGCCAGAACGGACGTCATGAAGACGGATTGAAGACCTGTGTTTTTCATCACGACAACAGGACCAACAAACGCCGAGCGGAACGTGTTGGCAAGAAAACCGCGCGGGTGACGTGTTTGGCATCACGCCAACCTTCGGTTCATCTTGGGTTTTTCCGAATGACTTGACGGCCTTACGCCGGTTCTTAGCTTTGTCGGTGTCACAAACGGACGGGCAATAGGCACCTGTGAATAGAGGCGTCGAGGCGGGCGCCCACGGGCAAAAACCCGATCCAGGGGAATCGGAGTTGCGGAGCGCCCTCCAAGGAAGGACAATAATCAATGAGGGGGTGGCATAGCGTAAACGGGGTGGGCCGGGGCAGAGCTGTTCTCGCGTCTCCAAGCACCCCCACAGAGGACGGATCGCCAGGAGAGGGCGACGGAAAGGGGAGACCCATGCTGGACGCATACATCATAGACGCAATCCACCAGGAGGAACGTGCGCGCCGAGAGCGCGCCCGTGGCCGGATCTGGCTAGAGCTTCCGGTGGATAATCACAAAGACGAACCGGGAGAGTCGGAGCCACAGGACCACGGTCCCATCGTCATTCCCCTCGATCGCTCGATTCCTGAAGAAGACGCCGCCTGATCCGGCGACGCCCGCATGCCCGCGGTGGGGGCCTTTGGATGGGCCGCATCGCCTTCGACTCTGGTCAGTCCCCTATAGAGAACGTGCTCCTTCCTCGTGCGAAAAATCTGGCGCGAGACTTGCTCAGCCAGAACAGACCCATTTCACGCTGGGACGGTACTTGAGCACATCTCATAACCACCTGGACCTGGACCTAGCAGGGTGTTGAAAAACACCCTGCTCCCGTGCGCGTGCCCTTGCCCGTTCGCGTACCCGAACTCGACGCCGGTCATTTGTTGCACGCCCTTTTTCGGAAAAGTCCCGTATTCCCTGGCGATTGAAGCGATGGACTCCAAAGCGGGCACGCGAACGGGCAAGGGCACGCGCACGGGAGCAGGCCGCTGAAACGTCGCTCCGCGACTTTTTCAGCAACCTGCTAGACAAACTAGACTAGTCTTGACCTTTTCTCCTCGGCGCCGGCACGGTGGCCGCCGTGGGGGTTCATCGGTCCAGAACCAGGGATCTGTGGGTTCCTCTGTCCCTAAGTGCCCTTCTTCATGGCGGCTTGTTCTTCGGATTTGGCGCCTACCGCCCTTTGCAAAAACATCCGCCGCCCGCTCGAGTAAACCGTGTCGCGGTCACATTATACAGCGGGGGCCCTGGCCGTGGCCTGGCTCGGCCACAGCCATCGCGCCGCGGGACGGGACGAGGGCAAAGTCGTGGCTTTGGAGCGGCAGCACGGCCGACGACCACGGAAGGGCGTCGTTTCACAAACCCAAAGGGCCCCATGCCAAAAAGGCGTGGCCCAGCCCCGAGGAAACGGGCACCCAAGGCAAGAAGGCGACAGAGCGGTGTAGGCGAGCGGGACCTGGTGCGCCAGCCACGCGGATATGAGCCGTCACAGCGCTTTTCTCAAGTCACCCAAGGGCAGGACCGCGGGGGACTCGAGGGAGGCACACCAGCGACAGGAGGCACCTCTTGGGGCACCGTCGGGAAAGCCGCTGAGCACGAGGGGCCACAGGCATGGGGCCCCGACACCAAGAACGGCATCGGGCCAAAGGAGCACATGACCCGGCCGGTGTTCCTGTCCTCTCGGAGGGCCCGCACACCCCCATATCCGCGACGAGCGCGTCGCCTTGGTATCGAAGGCAAGCTTCTCTTGCGGGCCTATGTGCAGCCGGACGGGCGGGTGGGAGAGGTCCGGGTGATCCGGTCCCTTTTTCCCGAATGCGATGCCGCAGCAACGAATTGGGCGAAAAGAAAGTGGCGTTTTCAGCCCGGCACAGTGCGCGGGCTGGCCCAAGGAATGTGGATCAATGTGCCCGTTCAGTTTGTCCTTGACAGGGGCTGACTGCCGTTTGGGTGCTCATTCTTCTGCACCCCATCGGGTTCGGAGATGATCCACGACGCCAGTGAGCTCAAGCCGCAGTTTCGCCGGATGGTGGCGTCCATTCAAGGTCAGCATGCGGCCGTCCCTTCGGTGGATGAACAAAGAACGATCGTCGGTCCGGTTGACTCGGGGCACGGTGGTCATCACCGCCTTGAAACCTGCCTTTCGAAGATCGTCTTCCTTCAAGGGACCCATGCGGCCTCGGGGCAGCGCCGCCACGCGAGGTATGGCATCCCCAAGTTCTGATTCCAGATCCGCCTGACTGCCAAAAAGCTCTTCTTTGGCTTGAAGCTCAGCCAGCTCATCCAGTGGGACGTGGTTTCGGGTGTGAGAACCGATGGTCATACCCCTTGCCTTGAGGGCCTTCAGTTCGTCCCAGGAGAGCATGGTTCGCGGAAGGTCTAAGCCGGGCACCAGGCCCTTGGCGGCAGCCACCGCCGCCTGACGTTCCTCTTGAGACGCGTGGTTTAGGTCTGTCAGCACATCCGAGATGAGTGTTCGCGCGTCCTCGTAGCTTTCGGCCCGACGCAGCGCATGGGTCCGAGGGGGCAGGGCGCCAGGGATCGGCGCCTGGGCCCCCGACTTCCAGTAGGCAAAAAGGGCAAGACCCACTTGGTCCCACCACAGCGCTTCGGGCGCGCCGATCAGGCGCGTCGCCACAAAAACGCACGCGGGAACTGAAAAACGCTCGAGAATGGGCAAAGCGACGCGGAAATTGTCTTCGTAGCCGTCATCGAAGGTGACCGCGACATGTCCTTTGGCCGAGGGCGTTTTGAGTCGATCGACAGGAAGAAAACCAGCCGCTGCCATCGTTTTCATTTGTGCCTCGAACACCGGCTCTGCGAGCGCCATTTGAGGGCGGCAATACGAACCAATTTCGTCGAGCGGCAAGATTCGATGATAGTTGACGACATTCACCCCTTGATCCGGAGTTGCGAACTCGACGAGTCGAAGGAATCCAGACAATTCAAGCGCATCGAGGCCGAGACTGGCGGCAAGTTCACCCGCTGCACGTAGACCGGTCTTACGTTTGGGCTCGAGAACCAGTCTCTCGATGACTGGGCGTCCCATGCGCCCAATCCGGTCCGGATCTGCGCCGAGCTCTATCGCGTTTTTCTCGGCCACCGAATCGCTCACGATGGTCAGATCAACGAGTGCCATCGCCGCGCGAAGCGTCCTTCGCTTGAAACCACGTGGCCGAAAGGATGCTGCGTGGAAGACGGCAAGACGATCCACTTTTTCAAGCGCACTTAGGATAAGCAGCGAGGGTTTCGTGGAACTGACAACGACGACCAGCGGCCCCACCTGTTGTTGCGCCTTCTTGATCTCCCGCCGAACCTGGCGAGGTTTTGGCGAAACCAGTTTGGCTCCGAGTTCCGTTGCAAGAGACTGAATAAACGGACTGTAGCGGGCCCCGACCAATAACACGGTCGGAGGCGCGCCGCCCGCATCTTCAGGGACTCGTCTCAAAGACCCTCCTCCTCGACGACAAGCTTTGCCATCGACTTCTTACCCACCCGGAGAAGGTACGTTCCCGGGCTGACGGCGAAAGCAGCGTCTGTGTGTCTGGCCCCCTCCAAAGATACACCGCCTTGCTCGATTTTGCGTCGGGCGTCTTTTCCGCTCTTAGCGAGCCCCGAAGCAAAAACAACCTGATACAGGGGACCGGATGGCACCCGCACGGTGTTCAGTGTCCTCGGAGGCCTCCCAGCCTCCCACCAAGCACGTATGTCGTTCGCCTCTTGCAAACCGTGTGTTCGAGAAACGACCTCCACGGCCAGTTTTTTCTTCGCTTCCAGGGGGTCCTCGGTCTTCGAATCGGGCTCGAGGTCCGTCAGCATCGGGTACCAAAGCCACATCGTCTCATCACTGATGCTCATGACTTTGCCAAAAACGTTCTCTGATGTTTCCGTGATGCCAATGTGGTTGCCTTTGCTCTTTGACATCTTCTCGACGCCATCCAGCCCCACAAGCAGGCCCACGGTCATGACGCTTTGGGGCTTCAGGCCGTAGGTTTCCATGATGTGTCGCCCGACCAAGAGATTAAAAATCTGGTCTTGGCCGCCAAGCTCGACGTCGGCTTCCAAGGCCACCGAATCGTAGGCTTGCATCAGCGGGTAAAGAAACTCATGCACCGCAATTTGCTTGTTCTGTTCGAAACGCTGCTTAAAATCTCGTCGTTCCAACATACGGCCCACATTGTACTTGGACGCGAGTTTCACCACGTCGCTAAAAGACAAGCGGGCGAGCCAACGAGAATTCCACTCCACTCGGGTCTTGTCACGGTCGAGCACCTTAAACACCTGCTCGGTGTAGGTCGCAGCATTGGCTTCTATCTCCGACTCCGTCAACGGGGGTCTCATGGAATTCTGTCCCGTCGGGTCCCCAATGAGGGCCGTGTAGTCGCCGATGAGAAAGATCACTTCGTGACCCATTCGCTGAAACTGCGCCATCTTTTCGATCAGCACCAGATGCCCAAGATGAAGGTCTGGGGCCGTGGGGTCGAAGCCGGCTTTGATCCGAAGTGGGGTCTTTCGAGCGTGACTTGTCCCAAGGGCCTCCATAAAAGCGGCTTTGGGCTGAAGTTCGACCACGCCCCGGCCCAGAACCTCGAGTTGTGCCTCTGCGGTTGGAATGTGCACCATTCACGCCCATCTGTAGCGAGACGGGCCCCAGAGCTCAATGCGTAAGCTCACCGTGACGACCACCAAATCCCGTCTTGCAAAGCAACACCGTCCACGCGCTCGTCGTGAGGGCCTTCGGGCAGGACGTCCACGACTTGAATATCAAAAGCATACCCCACAGCCACTACGGCTTCACAGGAACGCGCCATACGGAGCGCCTTGTCGTAAAAACCCCTACCGTATCCCAGACGTGCTCCAGTTCGGCTGAACCCCAAGCCTGGCACCACAAAAACATCGATGGACTCAGGAGGTGTTGGTGGGGTGTGCGCGCGAGGCTCCGGAATCCCCCATGGCGCTTGAGGCGAGAGCTCGGCCAATTGCGCCGCGTGAAAGCAAAGATCGTCGCCGACCACCCGAGGATAAAGAATTTCACAGCCGCGTGCCCGAAGGCCGGGTTCGAGAAGACCAGGGTCGGCCTCCGTTCCAATGGCCGCGTAAAGGGCCACACGCACCGGCGACTGAAAAACGGCCCACTGGTCAAAGAATTGCTGGGCGATGTCTTGAGAGCGCCGAGCACGTTCGATGGCGCCGAGTCCTTGACGGAGAGTTCTAAGCCGACTGCGAAGGCACGATTTTTCGTTAGGCATGGCGCCCAACCGCTCTTTGACTACCAAAATGGATGAGAGGAGGGCTCAAAAGCCCCCCTCTCGTCCGACCGAACCCCGCTATGGCCGCGTGAACCGACGCTTGCGGAACCTGCCGAAGCAGGTGGGCAACGTGATCCTGACGCCCTGCCTCTGCCCAGCTTGACGGCAGTTCGCGCGAGGTCAGAAGGAACGTTTCCCGGGTAAAAGGACACTGGTTCACGACTATGTGCGTGCAGTTCATCGCCAACCCGGCAGGGTACAGATATAAGGAGCAAACTCACGGCGCACCGGAGCCCTCGACGAGATTCAAGCGATCGGAAATGCGATCCACAAAGCCCAAAAAGTTCGTCACCGCGTGCCCGGACCGAAGCCTTGAGGGCCTCGTGGGCTTGGCGCTCGCGAAAAAGTTCTTCGGCGATGTTGAGCGCCGCCAAAAGGGCGATCTGGTCGGTTTCTACCCGGCCCGATGCATCCTGGATGTTTTGGAGTCTCTGGTGAACAAACTGGACCAACGTGCTCACATGGGCGTCTTCGTTGTCGGACACCACGGTCAGTCGATGCCCGAAGATTTCGAGCTCCAAGCTCCGTTTTCCGGTCTTGGGGTGGTCATACGGACTACGACCATTGCTTGAGATGAGGTCAGCCAACGTCTTCTGTACTCTAAGGGCTATCGAACCACGGGGTCAACGGTACCCGTAAACTCCCTGAATGGCCGTTTCCCGTCAGCCATTCGTGACGCTTTTTTGAGTCAAGCGGAGTTCGAAGGCGGCCTTCGGGCCTGGTGCCTCCCCCGTTCCGCCCGCCCTACGGGACGGCAGGGACTGAAGGCGCCCCCTCGACAGGCGAAGATTCGGCAAACAAGGCGTCCACAAACTCCTCAGCATCGAAGTCCCGGAGGTCTTCGATACCCTCACCAATACCAATGTATCGCACCGGGAGGGCCAGCTCCTCGCAAATGGCTACGACAACCCCTCCTTTGGCGGTCCCATCGAGCTTGGTGAGTGCAATGGCATTGACTTCGACGGCCTCTTTGAACTGCCTTGCCTGCGCAATACCATTTTGCCCGGTGGTGGCGTCCAACACCATCAGCACTTCATGGGGCGCGCCGGGCAGTGCCTTTCCCATAACCCGCCGTAGCTTTCTCAGTTCTTCCATCAAGGTGACCTTGGTGTGAAGACGGCCTGCGGTATCGCAAATGCAAATATCCGCGGCATGACGTCTTGCTTGTTGGATCGCCTCATAGACAACCGACGCCGGATCTTGGTTTTCGGTGCCACGCACAACCTCAGCGCCGCTTCGCTGCCCCCAAACCTCGAGCTGCTCGACGGCCGCCGCCCGAAAGGTATCCCCGGCCGCCAGTACAACCTTTTTGCCCTCCGCACGAAACCGAGACGCCAGCTTTCCGATGGTGGTCGTTTTGCCGACCCCATTCACGCCGATCACCATCATGACCGTGGGCTGCGTTTCCCATGAAATGGGGGGGAGCTTCAGGCGGGTCGCCTCAAGAATGCGGGACCGGAGTCTTTCCTTGACCACCGATGGTTCACCGATCTCGCGTCCCGAAAGATCGGTACGCAGGCCATCAAGCAGCTTCTCGGTGGTACGAATCCCAATGTCGGAGGTGATCAGCACCGATTCCAGCTCGTCCACGAGCGACGCATCGAGCTTTTTTCCAAAAAGAACTTGATTGATGCGTTGAATCAGGCCTTGGCGGGTTTTGGCAAGCCCCCGAACCATGGCCGAAGACTCGACGGACGCATCGGACGGCAGGGTCGATCTTGGCTCGAATGGCTCCTCCTCAGTGGGCGGCGCGTCTTCCTCGAGCGCCTCAGGCGCGGTCGAGCCCTCATGGAGCGAACCTCGTGCCATACGACGGATCGCCAGAAGGACCAAAAGGACAAAACCCGCGGCCGCGACGAGGATCGCAATGGCGCCCACATCCATGGAAGGGCAAGTATCCGGCACCGCATTCCTTGGTCAATAGCTGGACCGGTCCAAAACCGGTATCGGTGCGGTTTCGTGACCTGGGCCATGCTGCGGGCTTTAGGCACAAACGGGCGTGAGGTTCAAAGCATGCCGGCGCTCGCGCGGGTCAGGAAACGGCTTTGAGCGGGGGCTGCTTATCGACGATGTCCACCGGAACAATCTTCGAGATACCAGGTTCTTCCATCGTCACCCCATATAAACGATCCGGAAGCTCCATGGTCTTGCGGTTGTGGGTGATCAGAATGAATTGCGACACGCTGCTCATCTGTTGCACCAACTCGTTGTATCGTCCCACGTTGCTCTCATCGAGCGGCGCGTCGACCTCGTCCAGCAGGCAGAACGGAGTGGGTTTGATGAGAAAAACGCTGAAGATCAGGGCCACCGCCGTCAACGCTTTTTCGCCTCCGGACAAAAGACTTACGTTTTGTAGCTTTTTCCCAGGTGGTTGAGCGAGCATCTCCACCCCGGACTCGAGCGGGTCGGCCTCGTCGGTCATCACCAACGAAGCACGGCCTCCCTTGAAAAGCTTCGGAAACACCTGCTGAAACTTCTCGTTTACCAGCCGAAAAGCCTCGATATAGCGCTCCTTGCTGGTCTTATTGATGCGCTTGATTGCGGTCTGCAGGGAAGCGATGGCAGCCTCAAGATCCTCTTTTTGCTCGGACAGGAAAGTGTAGCGCTCTTTCACTTCGTTGAACTCGTCCAGTGCCGTCAGGTTGATGGGCCCGATGTTGTCTATCTGGCGCCGGAGTTTTACGGTCCGATCCTGGTCCTTTGGCGTCAGGGGAGGGCTGAGATGATAGTCGTACAAGACCTCGTCGAGCTCGGTTCGATAACGCTCTTGGATCTGCTGCCGCAAGGCCTCACGGGCCAGCTCGACCTCCCTGAGCTTGACCGAGACCTCGTTGTGTTCGGTTTTTGTCCGGTCGAGGGTTTTACGCTTTTCGCGGATGGCTTTTTCTTGCGCGGCGAGGGCGGTTTGCTCCGCATCAAGCTTCTCCCGAAGCGAGGCCAACTCAACGGACTCTTCGTCCAGAAGCTCCGCCAAGGAAACACCCTCGGACTTCGCGTTTTTGATTCGGTCCTCTATCCGCTCGATTTCGTCCGCGCTTTCTTGTGAAATCTCGCTGAGTCGGATCAGTCGCCGGTTTAAGGTCTGAATGCGTTCATCGATCCGGCTGAGATTGCGTTTGGAGCTATCTCGTTTTTCGACATTCGCAGCGACCCGAACTTTGAGCTGAGTCAACGCCCGAGACACTTCTCGGGCTTTTTCGCGAAGGGACTCCACGGTCACGGCACCCTCGTCCGCAGCCTCCACGGTCTCCTTTCGGGTGGCCTCAAGAGCGCCAAGCTTGGCCTTGGAAGCGGCCATATCCTCGACCATCGTTTGCTCTTTTTGAGTCCATCGTTCGATATCTTGACCGAGGCGTTCGATGTCCAGCGCCTCCCGCGCCGCTTCCTCTTCGTGTCTTTGGAGGTCCTGCTCCAAACCCAGAACCGCGAGAGCCTGCTCGTGCACCTTTTTGGCTAGGGCTTTATTGGTGGTTTCGACCGCCTGGAGGCGCTCCTTCAAGGCTCGGACCTCTTCGCTCAGCGTTGCTGAAGTCTGCTCCAGGTGCTCGGTTTGTTCCGAGAGCTCCTGAATCTCGCGTTTTTGGGCAAGCATCCCTGAGGACACCCCTTCCGTTGATCCCCCCGTCAGAATGCCTACGGGGTCGAGGACTTCGCCCGAAAGAGTCACCAGTGTCTTGCGATGACCGTTCTCTGCCCACAGGCGCCGCGCATCCTCGAGTCCCTCAACCACCACCACATCCCCGAGCAGAACCCGCGCCACATGTTCATAACCAGGCTGAGCGGCCACCAAGTCCACCATCTTGCCGCAAACGCCGGGCGCCGACAGGGGGGGCCACCAAGGATCTTCGACGATGTGCGAGTCGGCTACTTCAGGGACGGGCAGGGCGCTTTGAACCCCCTGGCCTTCAGCGGGCGCACCGGTGACCGCTGCCAACGGCCCATTCCCGGGCGCCGAGGTTCCGGGAGCGGGTCTTGGGGCCCACGAAACGTGGTCCTCGCGAAGGTCCAACGGAATGAAGCTTAGGCGTCCGTCTTCTCCTTCCTTAAGGTGATTCATGGAGGTGATGCCGTCGGTCTGGTTTCCGACAACGATGGACTGTAGCCGGTCCCCGAGCACGGCTTCCACCGCGGTCTCGTATTGCGGTTCCGAGGTCAAAAAATCTGCGACCAGGCCGTGTAGGGCAGTAGAAAGGCCCCCGTCGGCCTCCTTTTGGGTCATGAGGGCGCGAACGGCACGCGCACACCCCTCATAATTCTTCTTGATCTCAAGCAGAGAGTTCAGTCGGGATTTGCTTTCCATTAAGCTTTGCTGTGCGTCCCTGAGCGTCTTCTCTCGCGTCTCTAGATCGATTTGGAGGGCGGTGCGTTCGGTTTCTATCGCTGCCAGCTGCTGCTCGAGCTGAGTGTGTTCATTGCGGGCGCCCTCAAGAACGTCGCGCACCCCTTTTGCTTTGGCTGCTGAGCCATCGCGTCTCTGAATGGCGTGTTCTTTGGCTTCAATGGCTTCCTTGATACGCGTGGCCAAATCGGCCTTGGCCTGCTCCACATTTTCGAGGTGCTTTCGTTCCTCGGCCATCGACGTCAGCGCAGTCACCAGCGACTGCTTCTTGGCCTCCAGCGCCTGAAGTGCGTCGTCTATCTGTTCACTCAGGCGCTTTAGGTCCGCTTCTTGGGCCTCGAGCGCACCCGACTCTTCACCTTCTCGGGTTTCAAGGACTTGTTCGAGCTTTTGAAGCTCGCTGCGCTCGGTTTCCAGTGCGACGACCGTGGATTGGGCTTCTTCGGACTCCGCCTCCGCCTCCGCGCGCCGCTCGCGGAGCTTTTCATGTTCTCTTTGGAGAAACTCCGCATTGTTTTTGGCGAGGGCGTGGGCTTGTTTCTTGTCAGCGAAACCCTGCTCTCTGGCTCTCAGCGTGTCTTCCCGTTCGACCAGCCCCTCACGCACTTCCAAAATGGCTTCTTCTTCAGACTCGACCTCTTGTTCGAGAACCTCCTTATGACCCTCGTGCTGTTTTTTGTCCTTAAGGTGAAACCGCTGCAAGACCAGAAGCTCGAGATCTCGATGGACACACGCCCGAAGGTCCAACTCTTGAAGCTCTGCCTTGATCCTTTTGTACCGCTCCGCTTTTTTGGCTTGGCGCTCTAGGGTTCCCAGTCGCTGCTTCAGCTCACCGGTCATATCGGATACCCGAACCAAGTTCTGTTCGGTCGCCTGAATGCGGCGTTCGGCTTGCTTTCTGCGTGCCTTGTATCGACTGACCCCCGCGGCATCTTCGATCAGGCTTCGACGATCGTCCGGCTTCGCGGTGACGATGAGTCCGATTCGACCCTGTTCAATGATCGAATACGCATTTCGGCCCACGCCGGTCCCCATAAAGAGGTCCACGATGTCTTTGAGGCGGCAGGGCGTCTTGTTGATGCTGTACTCTGAGGCCCCATCGCGAAAAAGGCGCCGGGTCACCTCGAGTTCCTCGTAGTCTTGATACTCGGGCGCAACCAGGGCTCCGTCGTTTTGGAAGGTCAGTGAAACCTCGGCCATGCCGCTGCCCCCTCGCGACTGAGAGCCGGCAAAAATCACATCCTGCATGCCCGATCCCCGAAGATGCTTGGCCGATTGTTCCCCCATCGTCCACCGGATGGCGTCGACGATATTGGACTTTCCGCAGCCGTTTGGCCCGACTACTCCAGTAATACCTTCACCGAATCGGAGCACGGTCCGATCCGCAAAACTTTTGAAGCCTTGGATCTCAATGCGGCGAATCTTCATCGATCGGGGCTCCTGTCTAATCAGGGCTCCCGCACAACGCAACCCCAGATATGGGGGCAGGGCTTTTGGGCCCCCCAACATCTTGACGGGCTATGGCAGGAACCATGGATTTATTGTGAACCTGCGGATCGTTTTCCGCAATAGGGATTGAACGAGGCCAGGGCCCACCCAGACCTCGAAAGTGGGTTCGGTGCCATGCGGGACGGTTCCGGGCGTAGAGTCTGTGAACTGAGGATCACCGAAAAGCCGGGCCTCTCTTTTGGCGGTGAGCCCTAAGATATGGGGTCTTGCCTCGTGCCCGATCGAAGGACAGCAGTAAAATCGGGATCTTTTCGGAGGCCGTCAAACATCCGATCGGCTTCCGCCCAAAACTGAACACGCTCGGGCGCTCGGTCGAAGGCGGCCTGCAAAAGAAGCAGCGCATCGTCCTTGCGGTTCCAGGCCGCATACAGCGCAGCAAGGTGATAGGTTCCCAGAACATCGTCGGGCTCTATCTCTTGGGCGCGCTGGAGCGCCCTCTCTGCCTCTTGGTAAAAACCTTGGGCTGCGTAGGCAATGCCAAGATCGGTGTGGGCATCAGCACTTGTAGGGTCGAGGCGGACCGCTTCTTTGAGGTGGACGATGGCCTCTCGGAACTCACCGATATCGATGAGGGCAGCGGCGAGCTCTTGCTTGGCTCCGGCATCCTGGGGGTCTAGATCGCACGCCAAACGAAACTCTCTGATCGCTTTGCGAAACTCGCCAGCCTCGGCATAACAAAGCCCCAAATTCACGTGCGCATCCGGATAGTCGTAATCAAGCCGGATCGCGGTCAAATATTCCTCGATGGCCATCTCATGAGCCTGTCCCGACAAGAAACAGGCGAGGTTGTAGTGTGCGGTCGCGCTGTCCGGTTCGAGACGCAGGGCCTCAAGGTACTCCCCCAGCGCCAGGGTGTACTCGCCCTGCTCGCTATAGACGGTGGCCAGGTTGTCGTGGGCGTGGGCGGACTCAGGATCGAGCTCAATGGCCCGTTTGAACGCCCGGATAGCTTCGTCGAACCATTTGCGATCAGCCGCCTCAATACCTCGAGCATTGTAGCGATCGCTCTCGATTTGATTCTTTTTTCGGTCCCGATCGTCTGCGGTACCCATCCGCGGACTTCCACTATCGACGGTGCACGCTGAGGTCAACGGGCTCCAGCCGCGGGCGCGATACGGCCGCCTTTCATGTAGGGTTTGCTGCCGGTGGCGAGCGGCCCAACACGTGTTTGAGCTCTGAGAACCCGCACAACACCCGCGGGAAGCACGGGTGCCATGCCCCGCCATGTTCAGGCTAAGGTCTCTGTCTGGTCTCCCGAAGGTACGGACCCGCGGGGTGCCAACATTTCTCGAGCCGTTGAGGCTGAGCCCTTCTGAACCTCACCCGACACCGACGCGTGCGCAAACGCTACACGCTGACCACATCTAGGCGCCGCTCAGAAGGGGTACACACGAAAAAGGCCACAAGGAGGCCAGAGGCTCAGGGCTCTCGAGGCCTGGGCTGAATGACATCGTTGGCGGACGGAATTTTTCTCATCTGCCCCCTTGCCAATTTCCAGGCTTGCTGAACAATCCACGAAAGGGATCGATCCTGCCTTCTGGCCTCACGTTGCATTTCCTCGAGCATCTCTCGGGGAAAATAAAGACTTTGTTTTACACCGCCGCTCATAGTGGCTCCTGTCGATGACAGTTCTCTGTGCACACAACGAAACACCTGGCCGCAAAGCGGCTGGTCACTTCAAGGGTGTGAACGGAGGACTAGTCGTCGCTCCTGCCAGACTCGAGCACATCGTTCACAGAGGGAAATCTCATGATCTCCGTGCGTGCGATCCGCCAAGCCTGCTGAACGATCCACGACAACGACCTGTCCTGGCGGTTCGCCTCGTCCTGGATTTCTTTGAGCATCTCCTCAGGGAAATAGAGGGACTGCTTGCGTTTATCAGTATTCGCCATCGGTCTTTGTAGCTCCTGAATTTACTTGAACATACTGCAGCGTGACTGGCGCATCATGGAGCCGATAGGAGATGCTGTCAAGAACGCGCCCCGGCACAATCTGCTCAAGGCCCCAAGAAGGATGTTTCGCGCGAACGGCGGGGCCCGTCACCGTCATCTCGCGCGGAACTCCAGAAGCAGCGCCAAAAAGGGTGAAGTCAAACACACTAATAAAACCGGACGTTTCGATGCAAAAACTTGGGTGAAGTTCGGCGGGTGGGGCCATGCCGGGAAAGGTCAGAGATGCAGGGCAGAGCGAAGGGTCTTCATGACCTTTCGCACCTGATGCACATGCATGCGAAATGGTGTGGTACGAGGCCGAAAAGGGGTCCGACAAACCTTCATAACCTTACACATCAAGGGCCGCTGCATCCGTCAGTGACGCGTGCTCCATGATGAATCGATACCGGACCGCGGGATCTCGGCCCATCAATTCCTGCATGGTCTCGCCGCTGTCATCGTCCAAGAGGACCCGGACGGCCCTTCGGCGTTTGGGGTCGAGGGTCGTCATCTTGAGCTCTTCGGCGTTCATTTCGCCCAGGCCTTTGAAGCGACTGACTTCGGCTCGAGCATTTTTGGGCAGTTTTTCGATGATCCGATTGCGTTCAGCCTCGTCGAGCGCCCAATACGTCTCCTTCGCGGCATCTACACGGTACAGCGGCGGTTGGGCGAGGTAGATGTGTCCTCCCTCCACAAGTTGCGGCATGTGCTTCACAAAAAACGTCAGAAGCAAAGTCGAGATATGATGCCCGTCAGAGTCTGCATCCATCAGCAAGAAGACCCGATCGTATCGAAGCTTCACCTTATCGAACTTGGGCCCAATCCCGCATCCCAGGGCGGACACAATGTTTCCAAGCTCCTTATTTTCCATCACTTTGGCGAGTGAGGCCTGCATGGTGTTCAGCACTTTTCCCCGTAGGGGCAAAATGGCTTGCGTTTTCCGGTCGCGCCCCTTTTTAGCCGAGCCCCCGGCGGAATCGCCCTCGACAATGAAAAGCTCTGAATTGCGAGGATTGGTACTCGAACAGTCCGCCAGTTTTCCGGGGAGGTTGAGGCGGTGGGATACGGCAGACTTACGCGTAACCTGCTGGGCCGCCACCCGCGACGCGGCCCTCGCTCTCGCAGCGAGCTCGACGCGATCGCTGATCGCATCGGCAATGCTGCCATGGGACAGCAGCCATTGTTCGAGCTTCGGGGTTATCAGATTCTCTACGAGCCCTTGTGCTTCAGGGTTGTTGAGGCGGCCCTTGGTCTGGCCCTGAAACTGGGGTTCTGGAATGTAGACTGACAAGATGCATGTCAGACCCTCTCGAATGTCGTCAGCGCTTATCGTAACCCCTTTTGGCGTTCGCTTCTTGGCCTTCATATAGGCTCGAACCGCTTTGACGACCGCCTGTCTGAGCCCCGATTCGTGGGTACCTCCGTCTCGGGTGCGTACCCCATTGGCGAAGCTCAAAACCAATTCATCGGTGGCATCTGTCCACGCCAGGATGACTTGGGTCCGGGGATGCTCCTCATGCTCAAAGTGAAAAGTATCCTTGTGTACCGGCTGCCGCTTTCGGTCTTCGATGACCTTGGGAAGGTACTCTTTCAGGCCCTCGGGGTGATGAAAAGTACGTTCCTCACCTGACTTGGAATCCTTGTATCGAATGGTTACTCGGCCGTGCAGGTACGCTTTGCTTTCGAGCAACTCGGTGACGCGTTTGGGATCAAAACGCGCCGTCATGTTGAAGATGGCGGGATCGGGGCGAAAATGAATCTTCGTTCCGTGGCGGCGCGTTGCCGAAAGCTTCTTGAGGCGTCCCTTGGCCTTTCCTTGTGCGTAGCTTTGCGTCCATTCGTGGCCGTCACGCTTGATCCACACCGTCATTTCTTCGGACAAGGCATTGACCACCGACGAGCCGACACCATGAAGCCCCCCTGAAACCTCGTAGCTGTCTTGGCCGAACTTGCCTCCAGCGTGCAGCGTACAGAGGATGACTTCCACCGCGGGCTTCTTGTACTTTTTCATGACCGCGACGGGGATGCCGCGTCCGTCGTCTTCGATGCTGACCCCTCGATGATCCTCGTCGAGGACCACAACTACGGCCTTTGCGTGGCCATTGATGACTTCATCGATAGAGTTATCCAAAATCTCGCGCAGCAGGTGATGATACCCGTGTCTATCGGTGCCGCCGATATACATGCCGGGACGCATCCGCACCGGCTCCAGGCCTTCAAGGACTTTGATGTCCTCGGCGTCGTACTTGGTCGCTTTTTTGGGGCTCTGTCGCTGACTCATGCTGTTCCACCGTTCAAGGTTGGAATTTCAGGGAGAAAATGGACGACTTCTTGGAACTTAGACCTCTTGACGACCTGTTTGCCGCGTCCTGCTCTCTTGCCCAACAGGCTCTCCGCAAAAAGTTCATGTTCCTTCCCTTTTTCGGTCTTGACAACCAGGGGCCCGACCCGAAGCGATGGCGCACCGGCAGCCCCAATCAATCGGGCGTTCTTGGCCAATTTGATGAGGGTGGCGCCCTTTCCTGGACCCGCCAACAGCGGCACCTCTTCGGGGGCTACAGCAAGCGCGTGCCCATCGTCCGCGCACGCGATCAGGTAGTGCGACCCTTCTACACAAAAGGCACTGAGCACCCGATCGCCGTCATTCAGCCTCATGAACCTTCTACCCGCGCGGGTAGAAGGTTCCCGGTGAGGGGCCAGCGGAAATCTCAAAGCCATACCCTGTTCGGTGATGGCCACCGCGTATGGGCGCATGGGGGTTCCATCAAAATCGGTGGCTTCTTCGGGCAGCTGAATCATGCGCGGATCGAGGCTGAGTGCCCCAACAATGCCTTCTCCATCGTCAAATTTGAAATACTTTTGGAGTGGATCTCCGTACCCCGTTGAGGACGGCAAATCTGCAATTCTGGTCACGTACGCATATCCGTGTGTCGAAAAAAAGAGCACCGTGGCCTTGGTGGACCCGCCAAGGCACGCGAGTACGTAGTCGCCATCCTTGGTTCGGGTGCTTGCCAAGTCCCGGACCGTTTGCTGTCGTTTAACCCAGCCGCGGCGGGTCACGATGACCATGGAATCTTCATCGTGGATGAAGTCCTCCGCCGAAAATTCGGGCTCATCGACCGCGCCCAAAACCTTGGTTCGCCTCTTGTCCTTGTAGGCGTATCGAATCTCCATGATTTCGTCACGCACGACCTTCCATCGCTTGGTCGGGCTCTTGAGCAGGCCACGCAGCCTCTTGACGGCAGACCGCTTCTCATCTGCCTCTTTTCGAATGAGCAAAATCTCAAGTTTAGCCAGACGGTAAAGCTTGAGCTCCAAAATCGCATCGGTTTGCACCTCGTCGATGCCAAACTTTTTCATGATGCTCTTTTGCGCGTCTTGTTTCCCGTCGCTCCGCCGAATGATCCGGATGATCTCGTCGAGGGCATCAAAAACCTGCTCAAGGCCTTCTAGGACGTGAAGGCGGTCTTCGTTTTGTTTGAGCTCGTGCTCCAAACGTTTGGTGACAACTTCGAACCGAAACTCAAGGAATTGAAGTAGGATTTCCCGGAGGCCGAGCCTCGCGGGCGTCGTGAGTTCACGGTTCTCGGTGGGGATCAAACACGTCAGATTGACGCCAACATTGTTCATGAGCGGCGTATGTTTCATGAGGTACGCCATGACGAGCTCAGGGTTCGCGCTTTTTTGGATCTCGAGCACGATGCGGATGGTATCCGTGGATTCATCCCTTACATCGGTTAAACTCGGAAGTTTCTTGCGAATGATAACGTCGGCAATCTTTTCGACCAGTGATTGCTTTTCGAGTGAATAAGGAATGGAGGTGATGACAATGTGAGTCGAACCTTTGGTGGTTTCGGTCTTCCATTGCCCACGCACGCGCACGCTGCCTTGGCCCGTCTCATAGATTTTCCGAAGCTCCGCCTTGGAACTTAAAAGCTCCCCGCCCGTGGGAAAATCGGGTCCCTTAATGCGGCGCAAGAGAGCCGGCAGGCTTGCATCTCGATCATCGATCAGAGCGACGAGTGCGTCTGAAACCTCACCGAGGTTATGCGGAGGGATGCTGGTCGCCATCCCGACCGCGATACCTTGAGCGCCGTTGACCAAAAGATTGGGAAAACGCGCGGGGAGAACCACGGGCTCAAACCGCGTGGCATCGAACGTAGGCCGGTAGTCGACCGTCTTGTCCTTCAGCTCGAGCAGAAGCTCGACCGCAATCTTTTGAAGCCGGGCCTCCGTATACCGGTAGGCGGCCGCAGCATCCCCGTCGATGGAGCCAAAATTCCCTTGCCCTTCCACCAACGGGACCCGCATCACCCAGTCCTGGGCCATGCGAACCAAGGCATCGTAGATCGCCGTATCTCCGTGGGGATGGTACTTGCCGATGACGTCGCCGACGATGCGCGCACATTTTGCGGGTTTACCATCAGGACGCAGATGCAGCTCGTGGTGCATGGCAAACAGAATGCGCCGCTGGACGGGCTTCAGGCCGTCGCGCACATCGGGAAGCGCGCGGGCGGTGATGACGCTTAGGGCGTAGTTGAGGTACAGGCGGCGGGCCTCTTCGCTAAGGGCAACGTCTGAAATCTCTGGATTCATGGCTGTGGCCGGCCCTCCTACCATGGATCTTCAGTTTTCCCGTAGTTTTCCGATAAGCCCATCCACAAAACTGGGAGGGAACCAGGGCCAGTCCTCTGACGTAGGGGGCCAAACTTTGACCCACGGCTGGTCAGCCGACGATTTTCGCCCAAAGGTAGTCGCGGTTCATCCGAGCAATGTTGGACACTGAAATCTGCTTCGGGCAGTGGGCTTCACATTCATATTCGTTGGTGCAATTCCCGAAGCCCTTCTCATCCATGGTTTGGACCATACGTAAGACGCGGCGGCTCCGCTCCGGCCGACCCTGGGGCAGCTCCTTGAGATGGGCAACCTTGGCACCCACAAAAAGCATCGCCGACGCGTTTTTGCAGGAAGCAACGCACGCACCACAGCCGATGCATGCGGCCGCATCCATCGCCCGTTCGGCCACATCTTTGGGGACGGGCAAGGCATTGGCATCGGGCGCGGCCCCGGTGTTGACCGAGATGTAGCCCCCGTTTTGGATGATGTCATCGAAGGCCGAGCGGTCGACCACCAGATCCTTCGTCACGGGGAAGGCTGCGGCGCGAAAGGGCTCAAGGACGAGGGTCTCGCCGTCCCGAAACTGCCGCATGTAGAGTTGGCACGTCGTGGTCCCTACACCCGGCCCATGGGCGCGGCCATTGATCATCATGCCGCACATGCCGCAAATACCCTCGCGGCAGTCGGAATCGAAGGCTATCGGATCTTCGCCTCGGGCCTCAAGTGCGTCGTTCAGGACATCAAGCATTTCCAAAAACGAACTGTCTTCCGAAACGCCCTTGGCCTCATAGGTCACAAATTGCCCGGCGCTTTTTGGGCTGGCCTGCCGCCAAACTTGTAAAATGAACTCCATTACTTGTAGCTCCGCTGGGTCAGTTTCACGTTTTCGAACTCAAGAGGTTCTTGGTGCAGGGTGGGGGGGCGGCCAACGCCTTGAAATTCCCACGCAGCCACGTAGCGGAAGTTGTCGTCGTCACGTTTTGCTTCGCCTTCTTCGGTTTGGAACTCGTCGCGAAAATGACCGCCACACGACTCGCGACGATTCAAGGCATCTTTCGCCATGATCTCGGCAAATTCAAGAAAGTCAGCAACCCGGCCGGCGCGCTCCAAACATTGATTGAAGCCGCCCTGGCTGCCGACGACGTTGACGTTTTCCCAAAACTCGGCTCTGAGTGCGGGAATTTCTGTCAGGAGTCGCTCCAAGCCGGCTTCGTTTCGGCTCATTCCGCAGTCGTTCCACATCATACGCCCCAGCTGGCGATGAAAACTGTCGACCGTGCGCGTTCCTTGAACCTGAAGAAGAGCCGTCAAGCGCTCCTCAGCCAATTTTTGCGCAGCCACGGCCTCCGGATGGTCGGTGGTCACGGGCTCACAGCCTTGAGAGAGATAGGCGCCGATCGTGTATGGAATGATGAAATAACCGTCTGCAAGTCCCTGCATCAATGCACTCGCGCCCAACCGGTTGGCGCCGTGGTCCGAAAAATTCGCCTCGCCCAGGACGAAGAGGCCCGGGAGGTTGCTCATCAGGTTATAGTCAACCCAGAGCCCGCCCATCGTGTAGTGCGGCGCGGGGTAGATGCGCATGGGTGATTGATACGCACTTTCCCCGGTAATCTCGTGGTACATATCAAACAGGTTGCCGTATTTGGCCCGAATCGTTTCCAGCCCGTCGCGCTCGATGGCATCTTTAAAGTCCAGATAGACCCCGTATCCCGTGGCGCCCACGCCTTTACCCGCATCGCACTGTTCTTTGGCGTTGCGGGATGCGACGTCTCGTGGAACGAGGTTTCCGAACGACGGATATTTTCGCTCTAGATAGTAGTCTCGCGCGGCTTCGGGGATCTCGTGAGGAGGTCTCGGGTCCTTGGCCTGTTCGGGGACCCAGACACGACCATCGTTGCGCAAACTCTCACTCATGAGGGTCAGTTTGGACTGGTGCTCACCCGCGACGGGGATGCATGTGGGATGGATCTGGGTGTAACAGGGGTTCGCAAAAAAAGCGCCCCGCTTGTGGGCTCGCCAGGCCGCTGTGACGTTGCACCCTTTGGCATTTGTCGAAAGAAAGTAGACGGTTGAGTACCCACCGGTGGCGAGGCACACCGCATCCGCCACCCAGGACTCGAGGCGTCCGGTCACCAGGTCACGGGTGACGATGCCTCGGGCTCGGCCATCGATCACCACCAAATCGAGCATTTCTTGGCGGGGATGCAGTGTGACTCGACCGAGTGATGCTTGGCGCATAAGCGCGCTGTAGGCTCCGATCAAGAGCTGCTGGCCGGTCTGACCCCGGGCATAAAAGGTTCTCGAGACTTGGGCGCCCCCAAAGGATCGGTTGGCAAGCAGCCCCCCGTAGTCTCGAGCGAAGGGCACACCTTGGGCCACGCACTGGTCGATAATATCCACCGAGACTTGGGCGAGCCGGTGCACGTTGGCCTCGCGGGAGCGGTAGTCGCCGCCCTTGACGGTGTCGTAGAAGAGGCGAAAGACGCTGTCGCCGTCGTTTTGATAGTTTTTGGCCGCGTTGATTCCCCCTTGGGCCGCAATGCTGTGGGCCCTCCGGGGACTGTCTTGAAAACAAAAGGTGTGTACACGGTAGCCGAGCTCCGCCAGGCTCGCGCTCGCCGACGCGCCCGCCAATCCGGTCCCGACCACAATGACCGTGTGTTTGCGTTTGTTGGCGGGGTTTACCAGCTTGAGATCAAAACGGTGTTTATCCCATTTTTGTTCGATAGGGCCTGCCGGCACCTGGGCGTCAAGGGTCATCCGTTCTCCGTATTCTTCGCGGCTGCGTCAGCGGCGGCCGAGCCAAAAAAGCCCAAGGGGCATGCTGATGAAACCACAAGCGATCAACCAGCCGAGTGCGGTCCCCATGGTCCGAAGCTTTTCTCGCCAGGCGGGCTTCACCAAACCCAAAGACTGAAATGCACTGGAAAGGCCGTGACTTAGATGAAGTCCTAGGGCCAACATGGCAAGCACATAGCCCGCCACGGTGAGCGGATCCGCAAAAGCTGCGTTCACCACCCCATACAGGCCCATGGGACCGTGGTGGTCGCTGAACTTGAACGACTTCACGTGGATGACGATGAATACAGCCAGAATGACCCCGCCGACGATCATCGTTCTGGACCCGACGCTCGAAGCCCCGGCGCTGCGGTTTTGCCGATAGGCCACCGGACGCGCTCGCCGGTTTTCGATCGTCACCCGAATCCCACTGAAGACGTGGATCGCCAAGAAGAGAATAAGCGCAACCTCGGCGATGTAGAGCAGCCCCCCAAGGCTTTCGAGAAACTCGGCGTAGGCATTGAAGGTCTCTGCCCCGCGAAACAACAGCAGGTTGCCCGATAGATGGCTCAGGAGGAATCCAAACCATGCAAGACCGGTCACCGCCATGGCCACTTTTTTGAGAATGGATGCATTCATAGGAATCGGATCTTTCTGACGCATGGTCTTGATGCGACAGGCCCTTTGGGCGGCCAAACTGTTGGCTTCCGCCCATGGCTCGAGTCAAGAGAATTTAGGTCAGGTCTTTGGGGCGGTCTTTGGGGCCCGGTCCGGCAAAGCCGGCCCACCCATCTTCGCGCACGTGCGTGCGCTGCGCGCGCCCCGCCCCCCCTGGGGGCTGAACGCTTGCTGGGGGGGCGCGCCGAGGGAGGGGGAATGCTTGCTGAGGGACGTGCGGTGGGAGGGGGGGACGCTTGCTGAGGGGCGCGCCGAGGGAGGGGGAACGCTTGCTGAGGCGCGCGGTGGGAGGGGAGGACGCTGGCTGAGGGACGTGCGGTGGGAGGGGGGAACGCTGGCTGAGGGACGTGCGGTGGGAGGGGGGGACGCTGGCTGAGGGGCGCGCCGAGGGAGGGGGAACGCTGGCTGAGGGACGTGCGGTGGGAGGGGGGGACGCTGGCTGGGGGATACGCGGTGGGAGGGGGGGGAACGCTGGCTGGGGGGGAGGGTTTGCGGGCGCGAGGTCGAGGGCGGGGCTGTGGGGGTGGGGCATGCTCGGGGTGGAGAGGCTTTGGGTTCTGGGGTGGATACGGTGCTTGGCGGGGGGTGAGGGGTTACACAGTGCCCCGTGAATCGGGGGCGTTTCGGGTGTGCCGTCAATCTGGGCAGAATAAAGGCGAGGGGGGGGGGCAAAAATCGTTGGGACTTTGACGCAAGGCATGTAGGGTCCCGCCTGGTGCGAAGCTCTCACGGCTTCCGGCTGGGCGTTGTCTGTGTCTGATCTTGGGTCCCGCGAGCCCTCCGGTGCGGAGGTCGTCGATCTCTTGCCCTGGCAACTCGCGGTCCGAAGAGCAAACGCGAGAAGCCAAACCGCACAACTTCTGTCGCGTGAGGACGCCGACCAGGTCATCCAGGGACTGTCTCCCCTCGAAGTGTACTACGCGGCGAAGGCGCTCGGTGCCGAAGACGCTGTTCCCCTTCTGGCGGTGATGGGGCACGAGCAGATACAGGCGCTTTTTGACGTGGATACGTGGCACAAAGAGCGTTTTGACCCTGCCGACCTTCTCGTTTGGCTCGAGAGCTTTCGCGAGGCTGGGCTTGAGCGTCTATGGGGCGCCACCCGAGCACTGGACCCAGAGGTTTTGGCGTTGCTATTCAGGCGGCGTCTGTTCATCGCGCACCGTCCGCGACCCGACGAGGCCCACGACGACCCCGGCCTACCGGATTGGTTGGTCGATCCACCGGACACCATCCAGCCCATCATCCAGACCCCCGACCGCCGTTTTTTGATCGCCGCACGCGTCGAAGACGAGCTTGAAGCCGGTGAAATTCTCGACGAGGAGGATCGGAAGGCCGTTCTTCGTTTGGTCGATGACCTCTATAAAGAAGAGGGTGCTGAGTCCGCCGCACGGCTGCTCTTTTTAGCGCTTTCCGATTTGAGCTCGAGCTTAGAGGAAGATGCCCTCCGGTTTCGAAACGCGCGGCTTGAAGACCTCGGTTTTCCTCCTAGGGAACGTGCCATCGAAATCTATGGCCCGCTCGAACCTGGGGTCCTGGACACGGCTCCGTTGGTGACCGGGTTTATGGAAGACGCAGCCCTCCCGGTTTTGCACGCCGAATCCCTTTCACAGGGCATCCTCGATGAAGCGCTGTCCGCGATACGGGCGCCGAGAACCATTCGGCGGCTTGAGGGGGAGCTGCTTGCGCTCGCCAATGCGGCCTTGGTGGTGGACGGCACCGAGGCGGGCGACACCGAGCGCTTGCGTGACGTCCTCACCCGGGTTCGGAACACCCTGGAACTGGGTCTCACCTGGGGAAGCGTGCCGGAGCTGACCTTAGACGTGGCGGTGGAGCGGTTGTCTAGGCACCCGGTGCGAAATCTATTTCGGGTGGGACACACACTGTGCCTGAGATTGTCTTCTCGGGTGGGTACGCTTGCCGCTTCGGGATCGCTTTCGGTTGGCCACGATCCATTCGGGCTCTTGCCCGACGTTGACCGGGGCATCCTAGACGCTTTGCGCCGCCCACAACCGCTGTGTTCTCGAGTTCTTGACCGCGTCAGCCTTGCGGTCAGCCAAGCCCCATTCGGCGACGAAAAGCAGCGCGCGATCGCGTTTGTGCAACAACACGGCTTGGCCTCTGAGTGCGCCTCTTCTCAACGTTCGTTTGAACGAGCGGCCGATCTCCACGCGGCCGATGCGTACCTCGACACCCTGGAGGAACTGTGTTCGTTCGCCGGCCTCCTTAAGCTTTGCTCCCAGAACCAAGAGATGGGCCCAGGCGTGTCCCCCCCAAGCCCCCGCGAGCGCAACGTGGATATGTTGTTCACAACCGCTGCGATCCAAGCCTTGTCGGGTCGGCCATTTTCGCCTGCGCCCTTGCCGAGGGCTTCCAATCCCGACCTCCCAAAGGTCCTGGAAAAGCTGCGAAGTTCGCCCACTGCCTGGGAGACGATTCGAGATTGTGCGAGGGACGCCGCCGGTCAACCCATGCCACTGTCGGTCGAACATCGATTGAAGCGCAGCCTCCAAGCGCTCGAGACTGCGGTCCTCGACCTGCCCGATCCAGACCACGTCGACTATCGATTTTTGGGGCACGTGCTCTTTGAGCTCTGACACGGGCGCCGTCGATGCAACATCCCGGTGAGCGTGGGCGGGCGAACATTGCCAGTGGATCCCGACTGAGTTAAAGTCTCGGGTCTGTGCGAAGGCTCAGTGTGTTGGGTGCCGTGACGCTCGCCGGCGTCTTGTCTTGCTATCAGCACGTCACCCGAGATGCGCCACTGCCCTCACAAGATGAAGCGCGATCGGCAGAGATGTTGTCTATCCCGGCCGGCGATTTTACCTTGGGGGACATCAGCGGCGCACCGGAGGAGCACCCGGAGCGTCGAATCTACTTGGATGCGTTTCAGATCGATCGGACCGAGGTGAGCAACGCCGCGTACCGCCGATGTGTGCGGGCCCGGGCGTGTGATGCCTCCGCGTACCTCGATGACCCCAGCCTCGGAAAGGATGATCGCCCGGTGGTTGGCGCGACTTTTCAAGAAGCAGAGGTCTTTTGCCGCTGGTTGAAACGCCGTCTTCCGACGGAGGCCGAATGGGAGTATGCGGCCAAAGGCCAAGATCATCGAAAATGGCCGTGGCGTGGGGCTTTTGATCCCAAGCGCGCGAACAGCATCAGCCCGGATGATCCCCACACGCACACCGCGCCCGTCGACGCCTATGAAGAGGGCAAGAGCCCCTTTGGGGTGTTGAACATGGCAGGAAACGTTGCCGAATGGGTCGCCGACTACTTCGATCCGGTCTTTTATCAAACGGACAAAACGCACCAAAACCCGAAGGGCCCAAGACGCGGCCGGGAGCGTGTCGTCCGGGGCGGGTCTTATCGCGAGCCTGCCTTTGGGCTGCGGGTCTCGGCAAGGCGCGGCCAGCTTCCTACCGAGGTCAACAACACCGTTGGCTTTCGCTGCGCTCGGTAGCCCTTCGAAAGCACAACGCTTTTTGTCGCCTACCGATAATTTGACGGTCGTGGCGGCTTTCGCTACCTTGATTGCCCATGACCAAGCGATCTCCCTCGAAACGACAAAAGTCAGGTGTCAGAACCGTCGTAGCAACTCCGACGAGCCAGTCTTCCCTAGCGGGGAAACATCTGTCCTCGGTGTTGGACCCCATCGAAGAAAAAGCATTGCGGATGCGGCAGGGGCTCGGTGATTCTGAAGACATCGAGCTTGAGACGGTGGGGCAGGGGCATCCGGCCACACAGGCGAAATTGAGAGAGATCGAACTGAGAGCCCTCAAAATGAGCGGTCGGTTGAAAGAACTGAGATCCGAGGTTGGGCTTGAAGCCTCGCGAGACAAGAAGACCAAGATCGTGCGTGAGCTCACGCAACACAAAGAACGCTGATTTCGGCCCGCATCGGCGGTGGACAGAGAATCCCGCCGATGGCCGACGGCAGAGCCCCGTAGCCTCCCATGCTCATTCGAGAACGGCCGAGCACCCTAAAAAAAACGCTTCGTTGGATATGGATCGCGCTCGGGACGCTGTTGGTTGCCATTTTGGTTCTGTGCGCCGCGGCGGTCGTATCGGCCCACGGGCGCGGCCGAAGCGGCTTGTTTTCTTGCAGCTGTCCCGAGTATAGGCCTCTTTGCGATGGCCCACCTCAAGCCGGTTCCGAGCCCCCAGACGATTCGAAGCCGACTCGGTCTGCCTCGAAAAGCGCTTCTAAAAGCTGCGCACCGGTTTGTCGATGTGGACCGAAGACTGGCCCGACTTCGGCGAGATCTCGAGCGGAGGGCACAGCACATCGGGCAGCACGCGGTCTTTGGCCAGGATCCTGAGCTTGGCGCCGGTGGCCAGGTTCCTATTTCCTACGCCCAGGCCCAGGCCACTGCGTCCCTCTCCCGGCGGGCGACGCTGCGGGCGATCTTTCCCGATTCGAGGGAGCCCCAGTTGATTTTGGCACTTGCCTTGACCGGATGGGTCCAGGATCTACAGGGCCTGTCGCGACGTACCCGGGTCTCGTCGGCCGAGGTTCAGTCTTGCTATGGTGCTGGGTTGCGCGTTCAAACGATGTTCGAAAGACTTTGTCCGGTGGAGGGCCCGGGGCCCGGGGGGCACCTGGCCAACGCCATTCTTGTGGACGGCTTCCTTCCTCCCCTGAACCGGGACGAGGGCTGTTCTCATATTGAAGATGGCTTCCGTCGTACGCTCCAGAAGGGCTTGAACCCGGAGGCGGCCTTTGTGGCGGGCGAGCGTGCCCTTTTGGCTCTTACCCACGTTTTGGTTTCGATGGTCGAGACCGCAAACGGAGCGGTATTGAAGCTGACCCGAGCGGCCACGGGGCTTGAGCAGGCTGTGGCGAGCGAACTCTGGGCGCCACGCTTCGGCCCCACCGGTGGCAGCCTCCCTCGGTCTCCTCGCTACTGGAGTTGAGGGTCATCCCTAGCTGTCGCACCAAACGGCCCGCGGCTGTCCGGGCGAGCGCCTGCCAAAAAGGGCTAGAGTGACCGGGCGGATTTTATGCGCCAGTCCTGGCCTCCCCAAGAGTAAAGCTTGCACCGGCCGGATCGGGTGCCTATGGTACGGGGTCGATGCGGGCAGTCAAGGTCAGCCAAGAGCACGAATCGAAACGGATGTTCGAAAGTGACTTCTTCGAGTTCTTTTCGAGGATCCCCCCGTGGCAGCCTCCAGTGATTTTTGGCCCGGTCATTCTTTGGGCTTTGTATCAAGGTTTTGTGGCTCGAAGCAGCATCTGGGCGTTCGGCCTACTGGTGCTCTTTGGGGTGATCAACTGGACTTTGATGGAATATTGGACCCACCGCCTGCTGTTCCACTATGAGCCCAAGAGTAAACTCGGGAAGCGTTTCATCTGGCTCTCACACGGCGTTCATCACGACTGGCCGCATGACAAATTGCGTCTCGTGTTTGCGCCCGCCATTTCGATTCCGCTCGCGGTGTTGGTCTGGTTTGCCTACGGTGCAATCTTTGATGCGGGTGCCCATTACGCGGCCTTTGGGGGCACGGTACTCGGATACCTTGCGTACGACATGCTGCACTACTACACCCACCATTTCGTGCCCAAGAGTCGGCCACTCAAGTTCTTGCGGGCCTACCACTTGGCCCATCACTTCAAAAACGAGCCTACGCGGTATGGGGTGTCGACGCCGCTGTGGGATTACGTTTTTGGCACGAGGCCTTGAGCTCGGCGAAGGGCATGCGTCGGAGGACACCCGATGATCCTGCGACCAGAATTTCCTGGTGTTCGCACCAGCCGGGTGCCACCTGGACCTCCGTTCCGCGCGCATCGCACAGCGTGAGGGGTTCGTGGAAATGACCAAGAAGCGCTCGGGAAGCCCCCTGCTCAAAAGCGCGGCGCGCAACATCCAAGAGCTGGGCCTTCGGTAGGGGACCCCGCTTATGGCGTTGATTGACCCGCGAAAGCCCCCGTTCGCAGTGCAAGGCGAGGGCGCGGCCCACCGCCCCCGGAAGACAGGAAAGGAGCCAGGTCACCGGTCGATTGCGCGACAACCGGCGCCAGACGCGGTACGCGCGGTCCCGCGCGTCGAGGCCATCTCCATGCAGCAAGAGGGTCGGTACTCCCGCGATATCAACCACGGTTTCTTCCTCGAATACCTCATCGAACAGGCCCGGCGCTCGACGCGATGGCACGAGGTAATCCCGATTGCCCACCACAAATTGTACCGTGGCTCCGGTACGCCGGAGGCCTCCAATTTCAGCCATGACGGTATGCTGAAACGAGGTCCAAAACCGTGGCGCACCCAGCCACGAAACAAACAGGTCGCCGAGAATAAGGAGATCGGCCGATACCCCTCGAGCCAGCGCCAAAAGCGCCAACAGGGCATCGTCAGCGGTTGGGGTCTCGCCCCCGTGAGGATCGGCCAGGATCCAGAGGGGGCGCTCCGCTCCGCGTAGAGGCTTACTGGGGTCCCCGGTGGGCGCACGCGGCGTATGCAAGTGCCCGAAGTTTGGTGGCCCCCGCGTGGGTTGCTGCACAAAGAATGATTCGAACCAATGCCGCCAGGTAGTCAAGTGGTTGACTCCAGAGGCGCCCCATACCGACTGTGGACTGAGATGGACGTGCCTGCCCCATTCCGCGAAGCCGCGAGCCCCCTGGCCCCCGAACCGCTGAATCCGCGTCGGATCGTGCAGCTGGATGACAAGGTGATATGTCAAATCGCTGCGGGAGAAGTGGTTGAGCGCCCGGCCTCCGTCGTGAAGGAGCTCCTCGAAAATGCCATCGATGCCGATGCCCACGAGGTTTCGATTGAGGTCGCGGGAGGGGGGACGGAACTTATCAAGGTCACCGATGACGGCCACGGAATGACCTTTGAAGACGCGAAACGATGCCTGCTGCGGCACGCCACTTCAAAAATCAGAAGCGCGGAAGACCTCGAAAGTGTACAGACGCTCGGATTTCGCGGGGAAGCCATCGCTTCCATCGCCTCGGTGAGTCGCCTGACGCTGACCACCTTGGTGCGGGGACAAAAAGAAGCAACCCAGTTGGTGGTTGCCGCTTCCAAAGTTGAGCATGCTCGGCGCGTTGGGGCCCCCCCCGGCACCTGTTTTGAGGTCTCGTCACTTTTTTACAACGTCCCGGCCAGGCGCAAGTTTCTGAAGCGACCAGCCACCGAGATGAGCCATATCCAGGAGGCGGTTGTCCGTTTGGCCATTGCGCGGCCCGATGTGGGCTTTCGTTTGTTGACCGAAGGACGAACGTTGCTGTCTGTCCCGCGAGAAGCCAAAACGGACCCCGTTGGCCGCCTGGGGCGAATCTTAGGTCGCAGAATCCAGGAGGCACTGGTCCCTGTAGCCGAGGTGGCGTTTGGCGATACCCAAGTCCGGGGATTTGTCTCTCTACCCGGCTTTTCGGAACGCACCGCGCGCAATCTTTATGTTTTCGTGAACGGTCGCTTCGTGCGCGACCGGATCATCCAACACGCCATCCAGGACGCCTATCGCACGCTCTTGGAGCGCGGCCGTTATCCGGCGGTGGTTCTTTTTCTCACGGTCGACCCTGGGCTTTTGGACGTCAACGTGCACCCGCAAAAAACAGAGGTGCGCTTTGGCGACAGCCACGAGATTCACCGGAGCGTGAGCAGCGCGATTCAGCGAACGCTCCGGAGCCACAGTCATGGCACCTCGGTCACCCAACCCCACGTATCTCCGAGCGCAAACCAGGCGTCCCGCGTCCCGGGTTTCCTTCCCGGTGGGGTTCTTGGCGGTTCTTCAGCCGAAAAGGCCCACGAGCACGGGGTGGAGGAAAAAACCTGGGGTCCGCAAGCTTCAAGCGGAGACCTAACCGAGGCCGAGTCCGGCCTCGGCCCCGAAGCAGACCAGGCACGCCAAAAGACCTATGCCCTTGGGCGTCGGACCTTTGCGCCAGGGGCCGCGCCCGGGGGGGGCTCGCGTCTGAACATGCCCTCCGGAACGAGGCCGTACGCAAAGGCTTTGGGACGCTTCGTAGAACCAGAACGTCCCCGAACGTCCCCGTCGCAGCCCGAGATGCTGGTAGAGAAAGGTCCCTTCGGATCGCTTATGCCGGTGGGCCAGGTTCTCGGAACCTACTTGGTTTGCGCCGGGCCGGACCGCATGGTCCTCATCGACCAACACGCAGCGCACGAGCGTGTCGCGTTCGAAAAGATGCGGGCTGAAGCCCAAACCTCGGGCGTGAAGCGACAACCGCTGCTTGTTCCGCTCTCGCTGGAGCTCGACGGACGGCGGCATGCGACCGCGGAGGATCACGGCGCACTTCTTTCGGAGCTGGGGTTCGATTTGGAGCCTTTTGGGGGGACGACCTGGCTCGTCAAGTCCTGCCCGATCGTTCTTGATGGGACCGCGATGGCGCCGGTCGTCTTTGACCTGCTCGATGAGCTTCATTCGCTCGATGTATCCGCCGCACTCGAAGACGCTAAGGTCTCACTCCTTGCGCGCGCAGCCTGCCACCGCTCGGTGCGCAGCGGGGACCGACTGCAAAACGAGGAGGTCCGGGCGCTCCTTGAGGCGATGGATGCGGTTGATTTTGGCCGGCATTGTCCCCACGGCCGTCCCGTTTTTGTGAACTTTGCCCAAAGCGATCTGGAAAGCTTGTTTCATCGACGCTGATGCTCGACCTCCTCGCAGTCGTCGGTCCGACCGCGACCGGGAAAACCGAGCTCGCCCTCGCGCTGGCGGAGCGCTTGGACGGAGAAATTGTCAGTTGCGATTCGGGACAAGTGTTCCGCGACCTCGACATCGGAACCGCGAAGCCGACCAGGGCGGAGCAAGCGCGGGCGCGGCACCATCTGATCGATGTGGTTGAGCCCAGCGAGCAATGGAATGCCCGGGCGTACGCCCAGGCTGCAGATCGCGCCATTTTGGACATCCGTGCGCGCAAGAAAACACCCATCCTTTGTGGGGGGACTGGGCTTTGGATGCGGGCGCTGGTTCGGGGAATCTGCAGCGTTCCGGCGATTTCGCCCGAAATTCGTGCCTCCGTGCGTCGAGAGCTGGTTGAACTGGGGGCGCCAGCACTCCATCAGCGCCTTCAATCGGTTGACCCAAGAGCGGCTGCGCGTATCCAGCCGCAGGACCCACAACGCATCGGCCGGGCTCTCGAAGTCTATCGAGAGACGGGAGTACCCCTTACGGCTTTCCAGGATGCCCACGGATTCCGGAAACCCCGATACCGACTGTTGGGTATTGCCCTGGACTGGCCGAGGCCTGCGCTGTGGTCGCGGGTCCAAAAGCGCACCGAGCACATGTTCCAATCGGGCATTCTTGACGAGACCGAAGCCTGCTTAGCCAGGGGGGTTTTGCCGGAAAGTCCGGGGCTGTCGGTGATCGGTTACCGGGATGCGGTGCGCGTACTCAAAGGTCAGATCAGTCTCGAGGCGGCGGTAGAGACCAGTGCGATCGCCACCCGGCAGTACGCCAAACGTCAGCGCAACTGGTTTCGTCACGAAAAGGAGGTCCACTGGATTTCACCAGAAGAGACGCAGGATGCGGTAGCGTGCCTGTTGCGTGCCCGGCTCAGGGCGGTGTAGGTCCTGTCCTCGTGAGTCGCGAACTCGATTTCGAGCGGCCAGTGCTGGAGCTGGAACGGCAGATTGATGAACTTCGCCGCATGGCAGCCGGGCGAGATCAGCTGGCCAACATGGTGGCCCGTGGGCCGTATGAGCCCAAAGCGGGTGCTCGTAAGAAGGGCACCAAGGGCCCTGCGCCGCAAGCCACCCAAGAGAACCGCCTCGAGGCCGAGATCCTCGAACTGGAAGATCGGGCAAAAAAGCTGAAACAGCAGATCTTTTCAGGGCTAAGCCGCTGGCAGGTCGTTCAGTTGGCTCGGCATCCGGAACGGCCCTATACGCTCGACTACATACGCCACGCGTTTACGGACTTCATCGAGCTTCACGGAGATCGAAGTTTCGCCGACGATCCCGCCATCGTGGGTGGCTTAGCTCGACTCAAGGGCGATGTCGTCATGGTGATCGGTCACCAAAAAGGGCGCACCACGGCAGAGAATCTAAGGCGGAATTTTGGGATGCCAAGGCCTGAGGGCTACAGAAAAGCGCTTCGGCTCATGCGTCTGGCCGAGCGTTTTGGTCACCCTATCGTCACCTTCGTCGATACGCCCGGCGCTTATCCTGGCATCGATGCTGAGGCACGCGGCCAAGCGCAAGCGATTGCAGAATCGTTAGAAGGTATGGCCGCCCTTCGGGTGCCGGTGGTGACCGTGGTCATCGGGGAAGGGGGCAGCGGCGGGGCGCTGGCCATTGGGGTGGCCAACCGAATCATGATGCTTGAGTACGCAACCTACTCGGTGATCTCCCCCGAGGGGTGCGCGTCCATTCTCTTCAAGGATGCCTCCTACGCCGAGCGGGCCGCGGATGCACTGCGGCTTACGGCAGAAGATCTTCGGTCCCTGGGCATCGTCGACGGAGTCGTCAAAGAATCTCTTGGCGGCGCTCACCGTGACCCTCCGGCAACGGCCAAGCGGCTGCGCGAGGCCCTATATCGCGCGTTGAGTGAGCTCGGGCGTCTCGGTCCGGCTGCTCTGCGCGAGGACCGCTACCAGCGATTCCGTCGTCTCGGAGCACTTTCCGGCGACGATGTCCAAACAGAAAAAGCGGGCCGGGAGCCCACGCCTAAGAAGGTAGCCCCAAGCCGAGCGGACGGCCCCCGGTCCAAGACGTCCAAAGCCACACGGAAAAAGGCACCGCGGAAAAAACCAGCGGCTGCTCAGGGACGGAAGAAAACGAGGAAGAGGACGACTCCGTGAGCCCACTGGACGGAGATTCCGCCGAAAGCTCGGTCGAAGGACTCAATCCAAGAGAAGAGAAGCGCGCGCGCGCCAGAGAGGGGAGACGCGTCACCGAGGCTGAAGCCGAGCGTGCCATATTCGAGGCCGCGCGAAGCACGCCCGGCACCCGAGACCCCACGCTGGTTTCTTCAGAAATCGACGCGCTTGCGCCCTATCGTCCCGGCCCACCGGTGTCCCATTTGACAAAGATCCTCGGGGTGAAGGCCGAGGATCTTTTGCTCTTGGCCTCGAACGAGAACCTTCTTGGGCCATCGGAAAAGGCGCTCGAGGCCGCGGCTTCGGCACTGGAAACCGTCCACCTTTATCCCGATGGGGGCGCGCACGATCTGCGAAGAGCTCTGGCCACGCGGCACGGCGTGAGCCCGGACCGTATTGTCATCGGCAACGGGACGACTGAAATCCTTGAGCTTTTGGTCCGCACTTTCGTCGGTCCGGGCGAAACCGTGGTCACCGCGTGGCCTTCGTTTGTGGTGTACAGCCTGGCAACCCAGGCCCACGGCCGCGAACTCCTTTTCGCGCCCTTGCGCAACGACCGATACGATCTGGCGTCCATGGCGGCCCTCGTGGACCGTCGAACCAAACTGGTCTTTATTGCCAATCCAAATAACCCTACCGGAACCTATGTGCCCAAGCGACACCTTGCTGCTTTTTTGGACCGCATACCGCGGTCGGTCATCGTGGTTCTCGACGAGGCCTACGCGGAGTACGCTGACGCTGATGATTACCCGGAGGGCATTCGGGCATTCCCGAGGAGGACGCGATTGGTGGTTCTGAAGACATTCTCGAAGGTGTACGGGCTTGCTGGGCTCCGCATTGGCTATGGCGTGATGGACCCGGTGTTGGCTGACCATGTGCACGCCGTACGGCAACCGTACAACGTGAACACCGTGGCGCAGCACGCCGCTTTGGCTGCGCTCGACGACGAAAGCCACGTCCGAAACAGCGTTCGCGTTGTGCGTGAGGGTCGTCGCGACCTTCTGGCCGGGGCCCGACGGCTGGGCCTTGAGCCGATCCCCAGTGCGACCAACTTCATGGTCATCCGCTTCCCGTGCGATGCCGCCCCGATCGTGGAGGCACTTGAAAAAATGGGGATCATCGTCCGGGACATGAAGCCCTACGATATGCCAGAGGCGCTCAGAGTGACCGTGGGCACACGCGCTATGAACCTTCGTTTTCTCAGCGCGCTTGAAGATTGCTGGGTCGCCCGGCAGCCGCAAGCGGATGCGACCCCTAAGGCTTGACGGGCGAAACGACGACCAAAGAGTCGTTCTGATGGACGAACGCGGCCCGTCGCGGCAACCTGTGGCCGGAACATGACCACCATCCGCATCTTCGGCAAATCCTCGCTTCAGGGGAAGGTTGTTTTGCCGCCCGACAAATCGATATCGCACCGAGCGCTGATGCTCGCTGCCCTTGGAACCGGAGAAACCCGTGTTTCTCCCCTTTCGGACGGGGCAGACAACCGCTCCACCCTCAGGGCCCTTCAAGCGCTGGGCGTTCGGATTGATCTGGAGGACAACGGGCGGGCGGCCAGGATCCACGGCGTTGGAGGACCATCTGGTCTTCGTCCTTCCGAGGGCCCCGTAGACTGCGGAAACAGCGGCACCACGATGCGCCTTCTGACGGGTCTTTTGGCCGCGACCGACTTTTGCACGACCCTCACGGGCGATGCTTCCCTCTGCGCGCGCCCGATGTCGCGTCTTCTGCCCCTGTGTCACATGGGTGCGAAAATCGACGGTGCGAAAAGAGCGGACGGCCGCATCCTCCCGCCCCTGACGGTTCGGGGGGCCCCACTGATTGGCAAGGAGCACCGCCTCGCCATTGCCAGCGCCCAGGTCAAGTCTGCGCTCCTATTGGCTGGCCTTTGGGCCCGCGGCGATACCGCCGTCCACGAACCCGCGCGTTCCCGTGATCACACAGAGCGCATGCTTCGGCGGCTCGGTGTGCCGGTACGCGAAAGCTCTGACGGAACACTGTGGGTCTCTCCCATCGAAAAACCGTGGCGCCAAGAGGCCATCGAAGTGGCCCCCGATTTTTCGTCGGCGGCATTCCTGTTGGGTGCTTCGTTGGTCGCAGACAGCCCAGACTTGGTCGCCCAGGCCGGCGTGAACCCAACGCGGACCGGGTTCTTGACCGCACTCGAGACCATGGGCGTTTCGGTCAAGAAAAGAGCCTTACCCGAAGCGGGAGGCGAGCCCGTTGCCGAACTTCGGGTGCTCGGGAAGCGTGCGGATCTTCGGGGCGCGACGATCGAGGGTAAGACAACCGTCGAGGCCATCGACGAGATTCCCCTTTTGGCGGGACTCGCGGCTTTTGCCCGCGGCCGCACGGTGATCAAAGACGCTCAAGATCTGAGAAAAAAAGAATCCGATCGTCTGGCGGCCATGCAGCGGGTGCTTGAGGCTTTTGGCGCAAAAAGCCAAGAAACCCCAGGCGGGTTGATCATCGACGGCGGCTCTTTGCGCCCCGCAGAAGTGGACAGTTTTGGTGACCACCGTATTGCCATGACGGCGGTGGTCATGGGGCTCGGAATCGAGGGAGAAACGGTGGTCCACGGGGCGGAATGCATCGCCGTATCCTATCCGGCGTTTACCGCCGAAATGCTGCGCCTGGGTGCTCGTTTGTGCGTGGAAGACGGGAAGGAGCACGCCCCGTCCTAGCGGGCGCCCGAGCGTGAAGGAAAGCCTTCCAAAAGCATTCGGACCGTACCGCCTTCTTCGCAAGATAGCGCAAGGTGGCATGGCCGAGGTCTTTTTAGCAGAGGACCAAGAGCGCCGAGTCTGTGCGATCAAACGCATCCTGCCCCACCTGGCCCACCAAGAAAACTTCATTCGGATGTTCATCGACGAAGCGCGCATCGTCACCAAGCTGAAGCACCGGAACGTTGCGCAAGTCCTCGATCAAGGAAAGGTCGACGGCTACTACTTTATCGCGATGGAGTTCATTCAGGGGCATAGCCTGTTAGACCTCTTTGAGCGTGCGAAATCGATGCGTATCGTGTTGCCCCTTGGTCTACTCAGCTACATTGTGGCCGAGGTCCTCGCGGCCCTTGACTGTGCCCACAACGCCAAGGACGAACACGGCCAAAAATTGGGTGTGGTCCACCGAGACGTCACGCCTCAAAACATTCTGATTTCCTACGGCGGTGAGGTGAAACTCATCGACTTTGGGGTCGCCAAGGCGCGGGCGCGCCTGACCCAGACCGAAACCGGGTTCACGAAGGGAAAACTGTCCTATATGTCCCCCGAGCAGGCACGCGGGGAGACCCTGGACGGTCGATCGGATCTCTTCTCAGCAGGCATCATCCTGCATGAGATCACCACAAACACCCGGATGTTCGACAAAGAGGGGCCGGGGGGCATCTTGGGGGCCATTGTCAACGAACCGATTCCCAAACCCTCGGATCGGTCCCGAAACTATCCCCCCGATCTCGAAGCGGTGGTCATGAGGGCCCTCAAGAAGAAGGTGGGGGAGAGGTGGCAAAGCGCCGTTCAGATGCGTGAAGCCCTGTTGTTGTACGCAAAACGAGAACGCCCCACACCGGGGGCCGCGCGGCTCAAAGAATTTATCCATGATCTGTTTGGCGCGCCGAAATATTCGTCGGTCATAGACGCTGGGAAAGGTGTTCTGGCCCCCACGCCGGCGGAAGCGAAAGCAGCAAGCCTCGTCGAAGGCTTCGAGGGCTCGAGTCCGGCAGAGGATGAGGAGCGAAATGATGCGACCCGCATGATGCAGACAGGCGTGCGTCGGGGCACCAAAAAGCTCGAGATCACCAGCGAAGGCCTTCCGGCGGTCTCCGCAAAAACCCCACTGGAAACATCGGAATCGCCGCACGTCGAAGAACCTCATCAAGAGCGGGAAGCCAAACCTGAGCGGTGGACTCAAGCAGCGGCAGCCGTTCGCGCGGGCTTCCTTGCCCACCGTAGACGACTCACCCGGGCCGGGTTGATCCTGTTGGCGCTGGCCTTTCTTGTTTCGGCCTCGGTCTTTGTTTCAAAGACCGGCTGGGTGCGAGGATGGGGGGAACGCGCCAAAAAGATGCGTACGCGCATCGGCTTGGATCCGAACCAAGATGGCCAGCACAAAGCAGGGCCTCGAGGCCTTCGCCTCCGTTCAAATCCACCGGGTGCAGCCATCAGCATCGACGGCATCGGACTGGGGGCGGTGACGCCCCACGACCTGACCGACCTCCCCGCAGGCGTTCCAATTCGGCTCGAACTGCGGCTGCCCGGATACCGCAAGCACAGCGAGGAGCTTTCGTTTAAGCCCAAACAAGGGCTTCGAGAGCTCGAGTTCAACCTAGTGCGCAAAAGCGGAGGTGTACGAATCGTCACCAATCCCGCTGGAGCTCGGGTTGCCATTGATGGAGCCTGGCAGCCGGAACGGACCCCGCTTGAGGTGGGCGGGCTCCGCATCGACCAGATACTTCGTGTCGAGGTCCAAAAACCCGGATACGTGGACGAACAACAGGAGGTGCAGATCCTCGATGCCGTCGTGCAGGAATTGATGATCAAACTCAAACGTGATCCGGCCGCCCGTAAGGCTGGGGAGATCACGATACGTACCACGCCCACCGGGTGTACAGTGAACATGGACGGTCGCGCGCTTGGAAAGTCGCCTATCGACGGACTGTTGGCGCGCCCGGGCACCCATCGTTTTCGCGTGCAGTGCCCGTACCATCGCGAGTCCAGACGTACCGTTCGAGTCCGTGCAGGGCGGAGCCATGTCCTCAACTTCAAACCTAAGCCGTCGGTGTTCGGATACCTTACAATACAAACCGTACCCCCCGAAAGCACCGTCAAAGTTGATGGAAAGGCCGTTCGAAGCCCGGTGGAGTTCTTGAAAGTGGTCCCTGGTCACCATGCGGTTACGGTGTCCCATGCGGGGCTTCGCCAGCATCGAAAGTTTTCGGTCACCGTGGGGCCCGGTGCCCGCGTCCTCCGGAAGGTCAATCTGCTTCAATGAATAAAAGAAACAAAAAGGCTGACACCTCTGGAGTGAGCGCTCCCCGCAAAAAGCCCTATGTGGTCGCCATCGATGGGCCCGCTGGTGCCGGCAAAAGCTCCATTGCTCGGGGCGTAGCCGACGCTCGAATGCTCGGAACTTTGGACACCGGGGCGCTGTATCGAGCCATGACCTGGGCCATTCTCGAAGCCGAGCTTAAAGACGATGCCATCGATGCCTTTGCCCCGCGAGCAGGCATTTCAATCGTTGGCAACAAGGTCTTTGTGGGATCACAAGACGTCACGCTTGAGATCCGTTCTCCCCGGGTCACCGAGGCCGTGAGTCAAATCTCGGCCAACAGGGCCGTCCGCGCCGCTCTTCTCGACATTCAGCGAAAACTTGGCCGACAACATCCCGTGGGTACTGTACTCGAGGGCCGCGACATCGGAACGGTCGTTTTTCCAGATGCCGAAGTGAAAATATTCTTGACGGCAAGCGACGAAGCACGCGCGCAAAGGCGGACCTTAGAACTGGAGCGTCTAGGAACACCTATGCCATTCTCAGAAGTCCTGGAGCGAATTCGAGCCCGTGACGCAAAGGATAGCAGTCGCACTGAGGCCCCGTTGTGCCAAGCGGACGACGCACGGGTCGTGGACAGCACTGACCGAACCCCAGACGAAGTGATTCAAGACATTATGGGCATCATCGATGCGAAAATTGGGTAGACCGGAAAGGGCAGACATCAACCCGGAATGGTCTGTACAAAGAGCTTAAATAACCCAAACTCAGCTCGGCCGGCTGTGTACAAAACTTTAAACAAAGTTTTGTAGCTCGTTTCTTTGTCTGCAACCACCGCAACCCTTCCTACAAACTGTGTTCCGCCATATTCTTCGATTCGCTTGAAGTAGCTGGCCTTCGCCTCCAGAACTTCGTAAAGGGGTTTGATGAGATAGCCCTGAGGGCCTTCGGGGAGATCTTCGATTTTCACCGCACCCTTTTCAGACAGTGCGGTCACAAACTTCTGATCCACCAGGACCTCGTTTTGGGTAATCATCACCGTGAGCGCTTCGTCAACTTTGAGCTTACTGACCGAGTGGGGGAGCACCAAGTTCGAAACGTTGACATCCTGAGCCGAGGCAGAAAAGCTCTTGAGCAAGAAGACGAGGAGGATCGTCATCATATCGAGCATAGGGGTGATGTTGAGATGCGCGATGTCGCCTTCACCATTTCGCCGGCGACGCTTGGACAACCGACGCTTACGCGTCGCGTCGTACATCGCCTGCGGTGTTGGGCCATTGTTGTTGAGGAACGAGGTAGTCGTCATGGTGGCGTTTGGCTCCGTGTTTCAGACGTTGCCCGCACCTCGGGCTGCCCTTCGGTGATGGCATGAGGCAAAAGCAATATGACTTCCGCCGCAAACATCTAATTGATCTGCGTGAAGGCGACCTGAGGGAACAACGGCCCTTCCTTATCGCTCCTCGAATTGTCTAGAGTCTTCACGATGGTTTCGTAGGTGGTTCTTTCATCCGCTGCGATATAGACCGACTGAGCCTTCATCGCTGGATGCTCCGCCTTGATCAGATTTTTGATCGCACGGAGCTTTCTTCTGAGGGCTGGGAAATTGTAGGTGCCATCTGAGTTTCTTGGAATCGTGGGTTCTCGGCGCGCCACACCGTCCGCGGTCTGCCCCGGCGCACCCTCTTTTTCGGAACCGGGAAGCACGCCGCCCTTGGCTGCAATGAAAAAGCCTTCCTGCGCGATCCCAATTGTAAGATGCAGAGCCTTGGTCTGGGGATCCTTTTGGCCGGGCGACACCGCCGCCGACGCATAGGAGGGGGCCGTCACGTCGATGAGCCCCAGGTGGACCAAGGTCGCTTGGGCAACCAGCAAGAACATGATCAAATTGATCACGATATCCAGATACGGGACGATGTTGAGCTCGCCCATATCTTCTTCTTCCACGATGGGGCCGCGTTTGCGCCTCACGTAGGTGAAATCTGCGTGGGTATACTGGCCAGTCCCCGTACTCGAGGCCTGGTATCGTGAACTCTCGCTGGTCTTTGCTGGCATGGGTCGAAAAACCTAAGAAGCCGTCTTTGGGCTATCGCCCGTCAGGAAGCTCCGCCATCGCACGGCGGGCAAGCATGTTTTCGAGCTTAAGACTATGGAGCTCCACCTCTTCGATGATTCGCTTCGCCTGCGAACCGACGACCAGGTGCCCAGCGATACAAATGACCGCGATCAGCAACCCGTAGGCGGTGTTGTTCATGGCCTCTGAAATACCCTTAGTCAACAAGGCTTGTTTCTGCTCGGGGGCGGCCGCTCCAATGGCGCCGAAGGCTTCAATCAGCCCCAGGACCGTCCCAAACAAGCCCACGAGCACTGCGATATTCGCAATGGACCAAAGTGCCGGCACCCGCCGCATGACAAGCGGTGTGACGGACAGTGTTTCCTCCTCGATGGCATTGCCAATCTCCAGGACGCCACGGTTGGCCCTTGTTAAGCCCGCCCGCAACACCCTGGCGAGCGCAGCCTTGGGTGCCGCGTTACAGAGTTTGACGGCTTTGTCGATGTTGTCACTGACCACCAGTTTTTCGACCTGGGCCATAAATCGCTCGCCGTTCAGATTAAATTTGAAGAAGACCGCGATCACGCGATCCACGACCATCGCGATGCCAATGATCAAGAAAATGCTGTTGATTTTCATGACCCAGCCGCCGGATTCAAAGAAGTTGCCCAATTCTCCCAACATGTCGTTCTGTCTTCCTGCCTTCGCTAGTAAATATGCAGCACAGGCGCCCCCTTTAATGTGGCTCGTTTAAGTCCTGTGCTCCGGCTGCCCGGAAAGCTGAGAGAATCTAGCCGCGTCCAAATCGGCTGTCAAACTAGGGATCTTGGGAACGAAGACACGACGACGACACCTGCTGTAGACAAAACCAGGGGGGCGCCCGACATCGTCCGAATCGAACACCCACAACGGTTCACCCGCAAAGTGTTGCGATGCTGCGGTCGAGACACTCCGAATGACCACCCCGGCCTGCCCCGGGGCAGGGTCTCGCGCTTCTTGCCTTCCATACACTTGTGCGGGGGGCTTGATTTCTCCTCGGGTAGGTCGGTATGGGACGAGCGACCACGGGTCTCACCTGATGAGTCGTAGGTCTCGCCCGGCGAGGCTGAAGAGGAATCGCCTAGAAAGGGTAACCGATCGAATATATACCCTATAAAGAGTCTCTTCCTGTTCCTGGAGGCCCCTGGGCACGAAGTCCTGACAGGGCTGCAGGGATGCCCCCGAAAGAATCCCTTTGACAGACCCATGGCTCGGCTCTTAGCGTTCTGTAGTCGGCGGGCTGCTTGGCCTCGTACCCGTTTTCTACTCTTTAGCACTGGAGAATGGCCGGTTCGCAGCCCTGCAAGGCTCGCGCGACAAAGTTTTGGTGACTGCGGAGTCACTGGAACCCTTAGAGCATTATCGATGTCCGAAACGAACACACAATCTAAAGATGAGATGTCCTTCGGGGACCTCCTAGAGCAAAGCTTCCAGAGTGAGGAAGTTCGAGAAGGCGAGATCGTCGCGGGCACCATCGTGGCCGTCCGCAAAGACCACGTGATCGTCGACATTGGTTTCAAGTCCGAGGGGCTGGTGCCAATCGGACACTTCCCGGTCATTGAAGGCAAGCCGCAAGTCAAAGAGGGCGACCAAATCAACGTCTTCATTGAATCAAAGGAAGAGAACGAATCGGGGCTGTGCGTCCTTTCCAAGGAGAAAGCCGACCGGATGCGAATCTGGGAGGATATCGCTAAGGCACACGATTCCGACGGGACCATCGAAGGTTTGGTCGTCGCCCGAGTCAAGGGCGGCCTGTCCGTCGACATTGGCGTCAAGGCCTTCCTTCCCGGTTCCCAGGTGGATCTTCGCCCGGTGCGAAACCTCGACAAGCTGATCGGCCAGAAATTTCCGTTTAAAGTCATCAAGTTCAACCGACGCCGGAACAACATCGTGTTGTCCCGAAGGCTGGTTCTTGAAAAGGAACGAGAGGCGCAGCGAAGTGCGACCCTTGAGCGGCTCCAAGAGGGCGCAATTCTGGACGGCGTGGTCAAGAACATCACAGAGTACGGCGCATTTGTGGACCTCGGCGGGATCGATGGGTTGCTTCACATCACCGATATGAGTTGGGGTCGATTGAACCACCCGTCGGAGATGTTCAAAGTTGGTGACCCCGTGAGGGTGAAAGTTCTCAAATTCGATGCCGCTACCGAGCGTGTGTCTTTGGGTCTGAAGCAGATTCAAGACGATCCGTGGACCGAGGCCGACAAGAAATACATGGTGGGCACGAAGGTCAGTGGCCGCGTGGTGAGCCTGACCGACTATGGGGCATTTGTTGAGCTCGAACCAGGAATCGAAGGACTCGTCCACGTGACTGAGATGTCCTGGACAAAACGGGTGAAGCATCCGTCTAAGCTGGTTTCTATTGGCGACGAGCTCACGGCGCTGGTTCTCGATATCGATATTTCCCAAAAGCGTATCTCGCTGGGTGTGAAGCAGACAGAACCGAATCCTTGGACGCTGCTCGGCAAGAAGTATCCCGTGGGCACGGTCATTCGAGGACCGATCAAGAGCATTACCGATTTCGGCGTTTTCGTAGGCGTCGAGGAGGGCATCGACGGCCTTGTGCACATTTCGGATCTCTCATGGTCGGGGCGCGTCAAACACCCTTCGGAGCTTTACGAGACGGAGATCGAAGTCGAAGCGGTGGTTCTCAACATTGATGTGGAGAACGAGCGTTTCTCGCTTGGCGTCAAGCAGCTGACGGACGATCCGTGGCGCGCCATGCCCGATCGCTTGCAGCCGGGTTCAGAGGTGGATGCACGGATTCTCAAGGTCGGTACCACTGAAGCCCAGGTTGAACTGGAGCCTGGCATTGAGGGTGTGCTGGCAGCCGCCGAGTACTCGAGCGGTGTGGCGGACCTGAGCTCGTTGATCAAGCCCGGAGAGGTCTTGCACCTGGCCATCTCCGATGTCGATGTGGCCGAGCGCCGGATTTCGCTCAGCAAATCGTAAACCCACCTCCTACCTTTGGACATATGGCCCCCCTCTCAGGGGATTGCGCGTTCGGGAATTGCGGCTGTTCAGCGCTCTCGGCCGCGCTTGGCTTGCATGCGCTTCGAGAGTGTGTCTTCTCTCGCGCGAAATGGCGAAGCACCTGGTCATCACAGAAAAGCCGAGCGTTGCGCGAGACATCGTGAGCGCACTCGGGGGGTTTGAGGAGCATGACGGGTACTGGGAGAGCAGCGACTATGTGGTGACCTTCGCCATCGGTCATATCCTTGAGCTCGTCGAGCCCGAGGACATCGATCCCAAGTACAAACGATGGACTCTGGACACCTTGCCGATCCTACCTAAGGTTTTCCCCCTTCGTCCCAAGAAGGGAGCCTCGGAGCGGCTGCGAACCATCAAAAAGCTGCTTTCCAATGACGAGATCGCCGGCCTCATCAACGCCTGTGATGCCGGGCGGGAAGGGGAGCTGATCTTTCGTGAGATCGTGGCGTACTTTGAGTCCGACCGGCCCATTAAGCGACTTTGGCTTCAGTCGATGACCAAGGCGGCGCTCCGCAAAGGGTTCGAGGCCCTCCAAGATGGCGAAAGCTACGAAGGATTGTCGCGGGCCGCCCATTGTCGAAACTACTCCGACTGGGTCATCGGGATGAATGCCACCCGCGCGCTCACCCGTCGCCTTAAGAGCCGCAGCGAAAACCAAGCATGGAGCGCTGGCAGGGTCCAAACCCCAACTCTCGGCATGCTCGTGAAGCGAGAAGTAGAGGTCCTTGAACACCGTCCCGTCCCGTTTTGGCGGATTCGCGGCCATTTTCTCCAAGGGGAGGTCGCGTATGAGGGCGTCTGGTTTGACCCCACGTTTCGGCGCCAAGAAAACGATGACGCTGCGCGCGAAGACCGAATTTTTGACGAGGCGAAGGCCAAAGCTTTGGCCGAAGGCCTCGCCGGGAAGCCGGCGTTGGCTTCTGAGACCCGCAAACCATCCAAGGAGGCGGCGCCCCCGCTCTTTGACCTGACAAGCCTCCAGCGGGAGGGCAATCGTCGGTTTGGGTGGTCGGCACGCAGAACGCTCAATGCGGCCCAGCGATGCTATGAAGGTCACAAAGTTTTGACCTATCCCCGTACGGACGCGCGCGCGCTTCCGAGCGACTACCGTGGTGTCGTGGACGAGGTCATCGGATCGCTGGAAGCCGATCCCCGGTTTCGGGCGGGCTGCCAGACTTTGAAGCGGCAGGGCCTGCTCAACACCGATAAGATCTTTGATGACAGCAAGGTCAGCGATCACTTTGCCATCGTGCCCACCGGGGTTCTGCTGGAAAAACCTGATGGTGACGACGGACGTCTGTTCGAGCTGGTCACCCGGCGCTTCTTGGCTGCGTTTCACCCGCCTGCGCTCTGGTCTCGGGTGGAGCGCATCACCACCGTCGAGTCCGAGTCCTTCCGATCACGGGCCAAGATTCTGCAGGAGCCGGGGTGGCGCGCCGTCCTAGGAGAGGCCGCTGCCGAGGGCGCCCCGTCGCTGCCTCACCTGGTGTCCAACCAGGATCAATCGACGGACGTAGGTGTGGGCACCGAACGCTTCGATCTCGAGGAAGAAGAGACCAAGCCCCCGCCGCGGATCACAGAAGCGCGGCTTCTTTCCTTGATGGAGAACGCAGGACGCTACGTGGAGGACGAAGAAGCGGCCTTGGCCCTCAAAGAAAAAGGCATCGGAACCCCCGCCACCCGGGCAGACACCATCGAGAATCTGATCTCCAAGGGTTATGTGATGCGAGCCGGTCGAGCCCTCCGACCAAGTGTGAAGGGCATTCGGCTCATTGATATCCTCGAACGGATGCAGGCGGATCGGTTGGCCTCGCCCGCGCTGACCGGAGAACTGGAGCACCACCTGACCGCGGTCGAAAAAGGTGAGCGGGCACCTGAGGCCTTTATGGATGAGGTCTATGAGTACGCCAGCGACGTGGTTGACCGGGCGAAAAACTTCGAGTTCGAGGATGTGTACCCCAATGAGGATCCGCTTGGGCCCTGTCCCTTATGCCAAAAGCCGGTCTATGAACGCTCCTGGTTTTACCGTTGCCTAGAGCCGCCCGGGCTGCCCAAAAAGCGCCCCAAGAAGAAGAAGGGTGAGCCCCCCGAAGAGCCGGAAATCAAGGATTGCCCGTTTCGCATCTGGAAGGACAAATCCGGGCGCTATGTAGACCGCGCCACGGTCGTGGAGCTTCTCCAAAACGCGCGTTCTCGAGTGCTCGACGGCTTCTTGACCCGACAGGGTCGCTCCTTCCGCGGGCATCTTTTGATCACCGACGGCGAAATTGTCATGGAAAGGGACGCTGGAGGTGACGACAGCGATCTGGTGGCCGCCGTTCCCGAGTATGAAGTGAGTGAAATTCCGCTGGGATCGTGCCCAGAGTGCCACGAGGGTGAAGTGGTTGAAACCAGGTCCACATTCTTGTGCACCCGGGGACTGGAGGTTCTGAAAAAGCTCGGTCGAGATGAAACCACCTTACCGGTCGTGAAAAAAAAGGAGCTCGAGACGCTCCCGGACGGCATGGACTACTGCGCATTCCTGATGCCGCGGACGGTGTGCAAGCGGGAGCTCACTCGAGAAGAAATGCTTCACTACATGGAGCACGGACGCACGGAGCTTCTTACGGACTTCATTTCGCAGCGGGGGCGCCCTTTCTCAGCGATCCTTTTTCGGAAAGAAACCAGGCGACACGGCTTCGAGTTTCCGCCCAGAGGGGGCGCCAAAGCGAAAGGAGAGGGTGAAGCCCCCAAGGCCACCAAGAAAAAGGCCACCAAGAAAAAGGCCACCAAGAAAAAGACCACCAAGAAAAAGGCCACTAAGAAAAAGGCCACCAAGAAAAAGACCACCAAGAAGAAGACCACCAAGAAAAAGACGATTCTCAAGAAGGCACCGCAAAACCTAGAGGAAGCAGAGGCAAAAGCGGCTTCTGAACCTCAGCGGAGTGCCTCTTAGGGCCTCGTAGGGTGTTGAAAAACACCCCTGCTAGATGTCGCCGGCAGAAGTCCTCACGGTCTTGCAGCGGCTGTTTGGTCCGGGTGGGCGACATCCAGAGGGACGGGCGCCAAAAAGTTGTGGATGGAGCATGGGTGGGGGCAGTCCTCGCTTGACGAGGTCCCCCGTCCTTGCTACCGCCGGCGAGGTCAATGCGTGCGAGAGTACTCGTTACGCTCCGACCAGGTGTCCTCGACCCTGGTGGTCAAGCGGTTCGCGGAAGTCTCCATCAGCTCGGGTTCTCCGAGGTGGAAGACGTTCGAATTGGTAAGATCATCGAGATCGAGCTGAAGGACATGACAGCGGAGCAGGCGGAAGCAAAACTGCGAGACATGGGCAAGCAGCTTTTGGCGAACACGGTCGTCGAGGACTTCGCTGTTGAATTGATGTGAGGGTTGCAGTCGTCACCTTTCCCGGGTCGAATTGCGACGAGGATGCGGTACACGTCGTGCGCCACATCCTCGGTGCGGAGGCCCTTGCCGTATGGCACAAGGACGTTTCTTTACCTCAAGGAACGGATTTTGTGATCCTCCCCGGAGGCTTTTCCTATGGGGACGCGCTGCGATCCGGTGCCATTGCGCGTTTTTCCCCGATCATGGGCGCGGTGGCAGACCACGCCCGTCGCGGTGGCTTCGTGCTGGGCATCTGCAACGGTTTCCAAATCCTGTTGGAGGCCGGCCTCCTTCCTGGGGCCATGCTGACCAATGCCTCGCGTCGATTCGTTTGCCGGCGCGTACGGCTTGAGGTCATGACGGACAAAACGCCCTTCACGAGGGCGCTCAAGAACGGGCAAGTCCTTGAGATTCCTGTGGCCCATCACCAGGGTCGGTACTTTGCCCCGCAACAAATCCTGGATCAGCTCCGCGACGAAAACCGGATCGTCCTTCGGTACCTAGACAACCCGAACGGATCGCTTCACGACATCGCGGGGATCGTCAACCGCGAACGAAACATTATGGGCTTGATGCCTCACCCCGAGCGCGTGTCCGAAATGGCTTTGGGTAGCGAAGATGGTCTCGGTCTGTTTCGGTCGGTCGTGCAGGCCTCAGGCGCGGAAAGGAAGGACGGGTGACAGAACCTCAAGTCAACCTTGTCCTTGCTCAAGAGCACGGCCTGACGGAGGACGAGTATCAGCGTGTACTCACGTCCCTCGGACGCACACCCTCATGGACCGAGCTGGGTATCGTCTCGGTGATGTGGAGCGAGCACTGTTCCTACAAGTCCTCGCGCAAACATCTCAAGGGGCTCCCCACCTCAGCAGATTGGGTGCTGTACGGTCCCGGAGAAAACGCGGGGGTCATCGACGTCGGCGGCGGTCTTGCGGCCTGTTTCAAGATGGAGTCGCACAATCATCCATCCTTCATCGAACCGGTTCAGGGCGCGGCGACTGGCGTCGGCGGCATACTTCGAGACATCTTTACGATGGGTGCGCGTCCCATCGCCAATCTGAACAGCCTGCATTTCGGCTCCCTCGAGATGCCCCGAATGCGCTTCCTCCTCGAGGGCGTGGCGAAGGGCATTGGCGGCTACGGAAACTGCATGGGCGTGCCGACCGTGGGCGGAGAAATCGCATTCGATTCGAGCTACAACGGAAACATTCTCGTGAATGCGTTCAGCCTGGGCGTTATGAAACGTGACCGCATCTTCTTGAGCGGTGCGGCGGGCGTGGGCAACCGGGTCATGTACGTCGGAAGCAAAACGGGCAAAGACGGCATCCATGGCGCAACCATGGCATCTGAAGAGTTCGGCGCCGAAAGCGACGACGCCAAACGCCCGCGGGTCCAAGTCGGCGACCCATTTACTGAAAAAAAGCTCCTGGAAGCTTGTTTGGAGCTGATGCGAGAAGACGCCATTGTCGCCATCCAGGACATGGGGGCGGCGGGCCTGACCAGCTCAAGTTGCGAAATGGCTTCCAAAGGGGCGCTGGGCATCGATATCGATGTGTCTTGCGTACCTCGGCGAGAGCGGGGCATGACCCCCTACGAGGTCATGCTCTCCGAGAGCCAAGAACGGATGCTTCTCGTCGTCAAGAAAGGCGCCGAACCTACGGTGGAACGGATCTTTTCCAAGTGGGACCTCGATGCGGAAATCATCGGCGAAGTCACCAACACCAACCGAGTCGTGATCCGCGACGGGAACACAGTGGCTGCGGACCTTCCGGTGGCGCTTCTCGTCGATGAAGCCCCTTGTTATGCACGCCCGCATCATCCGCCGCCAGACCTTGAGGCGCGGTGGGTCATGCCTCCCTTGACCGAAAGACCTTGGGGGCTAAGATTACGAGAACTTCTTTCGCAGCCTACGATCGCGTCCAAACACTGGGTCTACGAGCAATACGATTGGGGGGTTCGCGCAGGAACCGTCCTAGGGCCCGGGCAAGGCGATGCGGCGGTGATCCGACTTCCCGGGCCGGACCTGTCCCCTTCCGCAAGCGAGCAGCGGGGGTTGGCCATGACCGTCGACGTCAACAGTCGCTTGGTGGAACTCGACCCCTACCGCGGCACGCTGCTTTCGCTTCTCGAGGCCGCGAGAAATCTCGTGTGTGTGGGTGCGGAGCCCAAGGCGGTGACCGACTGCCTAAATTTCGGCAGCCCTGAAAAACCCCATGTCATGTGGAGTTTTGTGGAGTCCATTCGGGCACTCTCTGATGGCTGTCGCCGGCTCGAAACGCCGATCGTTTCCGGGAACGTCAGTTTCTACAATGAGACCGATGGGCGCCCCATTTTGCCGACGCCCGGTATCGGAATGGTCGGTACTGTTCAAAACATTGAACGTGCTGTCCCCAGTGCCTTTCAGGGCGAGGGGGATCGGGTGGTGTTGCTCGGGACCCTCGAAACCCTTTCGTTGGCAGGGAGTGAGCTCTACCGCCTGGAAACCGGCCGTCTCGCGGGACGCCCGGACGAACCGGACCTCGACCACGCCCTCTGTGTGCATAAGGCCTGTCTTGACCTCGCCCAACGTGGGTTGTTGAGAAGCGCCCACGACGTATCCGAAGGTGGGTTCGCGGTTGCATTGTCGGAGTGCTGTGCGGGGGGCCTCGGGGTAAAAATCAACCTGCCGGCTCTGGGAGGGAAAGCGCTAAGCGCTCTTTTTGGGGAGGGGCCGAGCGTGATCATTTTGTCTGTCGGCCAAGATGAGGTAGAACAGGTGCTGGAGACCGCGACGAGTTGCGGGGCTCCAGCTAAGCTCATCGGGGACGTGGGGGGTGATCACATGGTCATCGAAGGGTACCTGAGAGAGCCTGTAGGACAATTGATCGAGTCTTGGAAGTGCGGCCTAGAAAAGGCCCTTGACCTATGAACCCCTAGTTCTACGGTCGAGAGGGATACGTTCTGACGGCCTGTATAACAGCCCACGCTTAGCAAGAAGCCGCGCTGGAGGAAGAGGCAATGAGCACAGAGGGCCCCCCGAGCACGACCAAGCGTAGAAAAACTCATGGCGCAAGCCAAACTGCCGCAGGGAAGGCAACAAGAAGATGCCCAAAGCAAAAGCGACCGGCCGTTCGAAGGGCCAAAAAAGTTCCAAGAGCCTCACAGTGAAGGCCACAACCCAACGTGGACGCGGCCGACCCTCCGGCAAACCCGGCGCGGGGGGCAGAAAAGCGAAATCTTCAGCCTCGCAAGCGCGTAGCCCAGGTCCAAAGAATGCGAAGGTGCGGGCTGTAGCAAAAAAGCGGACCGCAAAAGCGGTCGCAAAAAAGCGGACTGCGAAAGTCAGCGCTAAAAAACGCGCGGCAAAAACCAAAGCCAGCGCCAAAAAGCGGACCGTAAGAACCAAGGCCAGCGCCAAAAAACGAACGGCAAAAGCCAGCACTAAAAAACGAGCAGCCAAGACCAAGGCCAGCGCCAAAAAACGAACGACGAAAGCGGTTGCTAAGAAGCGGATCGCAAAAGCAGTCGCGAAAAAGCGGACCGCAAAGGCAAAAGCCAGCACCAAAAAGCGAACGGCAAAAGCCAGCACCAAAAAGCGGACCGTAAAAACCAAAGCCAGCACTAAAAAACGAACGGCAAAAGCTAGCACTAAAAAACGAACGGCAAAGACCAAAGCCAGCGCTAAGAAACGAACGGCAAAAGCCAGCGCCAAAAAACGAACGGCAAAAACCAAAGCCAGCGCCAAAAAGCGAACGGCAAAAGCCAGCGCCAAAAAGCGAACGGCAAAAACCAAGGCCAGTGCTAAAAAACGAACGGCAAAGACCAAAGCCAGTGCTAAAAAACGAACGGCAAAAGCCAGCGCCAAAAAACGCGCCCGTAAGGCCCCCAAACGAGGGCGTGCTGCCGCGTCCCGGACGGGCCGTACCGCGAAAGGTTCAGGGAAAAAAACTCGAGCGAAGACCAAGGCCCGACGCAAAAAAGTGACCAAGGGACCGAAGCGCGCGAAAAAGCTATTGTCCAAGGGCTCGCCCAAAAGCCGCAAGACGAGTCATAGAAAAGAATTGAAAGCACGATCCCCCAATCCGGCAAAAAGTGCCCACGCCGACTCTGGTGAGGCTCAGTCCAAGAACACCGAGGACTCCAAACCGAATGCCAATGCGGCAGACCTCTTAGAGGAAGCGAAGAAAGAGCGGCCCAAGGTTCTTCGCATTGCCAAGGGCCAAAGACGCCCAAGCCAGGTCTATCGAGAACAGATGGGGGCCCGTAGCGGAGCCTCGTCACTGGGTGGCAGTCCTTGGCCCGGTAACACCGCGGGCTCACCCGGGAGCACGGCATGGGCGCCAAACGAAGGCGCCGCCGCGCGCGCATTTCCCGGAAGCGAATCGTCGGGCGCGAGCCGCGCTTCCGTTCGCGAGGCCGCCAACGCATTGGGCGCCGTGGCCGGAGGGGTTCCCGCGCGGCCCGCGACCATGTCGGTGGCCGCGAAGAACCGCGCGGTCGCGGAAGCGGCGTTTAAGAAACTCACACCGTCCACCCAAGTGAAAGACCAATCCGGCGGGGTGAGCGTGGGCGTTCGAGCGGCGCCGGCGACCTCGTCGGCGCAACCATCGGGCGCGGCCGGACAAGGACACCATAAGTCGGATTTCGAGTTGCGGATCAGCCACCGGGACAGCCTGACGACCGCTTTGAGACTGGCGGAAAGCGACAGCAAGGCGCTTGAGGCGGCTCAAGAATTGGCACACAAGTTCCAGCTTCCCCCGGATCAGAACCTCTTGATCCGGATCGTCGAACTCGGCGATGAGACCCTCACGAAACTCGCTCTTGAGGAACTCCTGGAGCTTGATGACCGTGGCCGTGTGCGCCCCAACCGTGCGCTGGTGGACGCGGTGGGCCAGATTCGAAGCGTGGACCGCGAAACCGTGGAGCTTAAGGATCTGTTTTTGGAGAAGATTGGCCGCCTGGAGAGCTAGGGGTATTTACCCGAGGCGCTTGCGCGATCGCGGAGCGGTCCCAACGTCGGGGCCCGCGGTCCGGGAGAGCGTGAGATCTTTGAATGGTTCCATTTGACGGCGCTCGCTCGGCGAGTCAGGGTGCCTCGTGAATACCGCGGGTTCATCCCCGTCATAGGAGTGGAGTTTAGCAAATGCGAATCAATCCCCCAGTCGTCTTCTTCTTGACGTTGGCCTTTGGCTTCGTTGGGATTCGAGCCGAAGCCAAGGAGCCGGTGCTCGGCTATGTCCATCTTCAGCGTGCGATCTTGGAGGTAGAGGAGGGCAAGCGCGCAAAAGAGGCGCTCCGAAAGACTTTCGAAAAGAAACAGCAAGCCCTAAGCAAGCGCGAAAAAGAACTCAAGTCCCTGCAGGCGGCCATCGAAAAAGAATCGGTGGTCAAAGACGATGCAGCCACCAAACAGCGTAAACTGGAGTTCCAAAACAAGCTCCTCGAACTCCAGCAGGTGTTTGTCAAAGAGCAGCAAGCGCTCCAGTCCCTGGAGCAAAAAGAGCTGGCCAACATCACGAAAAAAATGCGTGGCGTCATCCGTCAGATTGGAACCGAGGGAAAATACACGCTGATCCTGGAAATCCAGGAGAGTCGTTTGCTGTACGCCAAGGCTCACCTCGACGTGACCAACGAAGTCATCCGGAAGTACAACGCCAAATACAAGTAGGCCCGATACCCACCCGTGACTTGTCCGTAACCGCCCCCCCAAGGACCAGATGATCCTCAAAAGCGTTTGAGATGATATAGTGTGAGGCCCAATGGCCTCTTCCCAGGTAGCGCGATGGAGGGACAAGGCCGTCCGCGCCGTCGAGGGTGGCAATAACGATGAAGCGGCGCAGTGTTTTCGTGCGCTTGAGCGACTCGACGCCGACCCGATATGGGCCAGGAGGAGCGCCGAGGCCTACCGGCGCCTAGGCAACACGCCGGAGGAGATTCACGCGCTATTTCGCGCTGCCATCGGCTATGGCAGGGCCGGTGACCTCCTTCGATCGGCCACGCTTTACAAACAAATTCTGCGGGTCGACTCGACCCAAACAGATGCCGTCCGGGGTCTCCGGGAGCTCAGGAGACTCATGGGGCACCAAAGCCCGCCCGAGAACAGCCCTCAGCAAGCCCCCATCCTGCGTGCGCAGTCCTGGGTGCACCGGCAAGGAGACGCGCTTGCCGGTCTCCGGCTAAAAGAGGTATTCCAGGGGGCGCCGCAAAGGGCGCGCGCGTCATCCAACTCCGGGTTTCACCGTATTCCCCTAGAAGACGAGATCGCGGACGAAGAGCCCCTAGAACTGGCGTCGTCGCAAACTTCGGGGGGACAAGAACAAGCACCACCGCCACACGCCACACCCCGTCGCCCTTCTTTTGCCGGCGAAAACCGTGGAGGTTATCCGAGCCCGGAGCCCCAAAAGGGTCGTTTCGAGCCTCCGCGCAAAGCCCAGCCCCCTCGAGGTTGGAGTGCCGTGGACACCGAGGATCGGACCGAGGACGAACTCATGGACCTGGTCGCCCAAGAGGTACGGACGGCGGAGCGCGCGGATGCTGCACTCACCCGATCTTCCCTCTTCCAAGATCTTGGGGAGACGGCGCTGGGAGAGCTGTTGGTCGCCGCCAAACTGATCACGTTGGACAAGGACGACTACGTGTTTCGTCAAGGAGAGATCGGACACGCCCTCTTCGTGGTCGCCGAGGGACAGGTTGGCGTCGTTGACGAAGGCCCCCCACGCAAGGGACTGGCGAAGCTCGGCCCTGGAGATTTTTTTGGTGAGATCGCACTCCTCACCGACGAACCCCGTACGGCTTCGGTCGTGGCCCTCACCAAGACTCAGCTGATCTCCATTGACCGGACCATTGTCCATTCTCTCATCACCACCCACGCTGAGTTCCTTCCGGTCCTCCTTCGGTTTTTGCGAGATCGCCTGGTCGACAGGGTTCTGGCAACCAACCCGTTGTTCACCGTACTCTCTGCCCGGGATCGCCAAGCACTGCGACGTCGGTTTCGATTCATCGAAGCAGACGCCGGCGCGACTCTTGTACGCCAAGGGACTCGCCCTTCTCGTCTGCTGATCGTCTTGGCGGGAGAGGCCGAGGTTCTACGCGATGCAGGCGATCAATCGGTGCGGGTCGGCTGGTTGAAGACCGGAGATCTGTGTGGTGAATTTGCGCTACTGGCCAACGAAGAAGCTGGGGGGACCGTCCGTGCCGCCAAGAAGTGCTTTCTTTTGGAACTTCACCGAGATCTTTTCTTGAAAATCGTCAACAGTCGCCCGGATGCCATGGCTTTTGTGCGAAAGCTTATCGACGAGCGGCGCGCCCGCGCCAAAGCCATTCTTGAAGGCCAAGGGCCGGCGCCCAGCGGCCCCATACCCCTTTGGTAAAGTCGGCGGTTGCCTTCTTCAAAACACCTGCTGCAGTTGGATTCTCAGACCCGCATCCTTGTCGCTGTTTGTGTTGAATCCGAGACCCGCGTAGGCAGAAAACTGAAAACCATCGAGGAACAAGATGTGGATGCTGAGGCCAACGCTATTGGCAACTCGGCGCTTTTCGGGTGCGCGACTGTTTCGTTCAAGCTCAAGATAGGTCGCAAGATCATGGAACAATCCCACCTTGAGGATATCCCTGGTCAACGAGAGACGGTACTCTGCACCCAAGCTTCCAAGCTCCCGCGAAAACTCGGATGAGAACACCCCCCGAACAAAACCATCGGTGAGTGAACGTTCTTGGAAAAACGGTGTATCCTTCGTGAGGTAAAGGCCTTTGAGTTCCCACACGAATTCATCCCATCCGAAAAGAATCACGGAGCGAAGGTTGAACGCAAACTGGCGGTTTGCCGGTGCCTGTTTTTCGCCGCGAAAGCGCTGCATAAACTCGACATGAAGCCGATGCCCTCGATCCTTTCTAATTTCTCGCGGACTAAGGGTCATACGCATCCGGGCACGCGCCGCCATCCTCCACTGGTCTTCGGGGGCTTGAAACACCGCGGGACTGGTGCTCGGAAGACTGGCCAGACCAAAAAGCTGTGTACGTTCAAAGCCAAAACCCCCACTGACTACGAGGTAGTCGGTCATGGACAACTCGAGATTGAGTGAAAAGAACACGGGCGCGTAAAAGTAGTTCTCCACGTCCAGGTCAGGCCGTTGTCGCCCCCATAGGTCGCCACGAACGGACACAAAGGCCTGGACAACATCGCCAAAAAAAGGCGGGGTGTACCAGCTAGAGGCCAAAGCCGCCCGTGATATCCCCAGCGCGTTTTTCGGTATCTCGAAAAGGCGCGTGACGCGCGAAGCGAAAAGTCCGCGGATGACCCACCGATCCTTCTCAAGAAACAAGGACTCAAAGGGGTAGTGTCCCCGGATGAACAATCCATCGGGCAGGTGGAAGCCTGCGCCCAGGTGCAACCGCCCGGCGCCACGCTCCTGCTCAACGTAAATGTGGAGTTCGTGTGTCCGAGCCTGGTCAATTTCAGCGATGGTCGGTAACAAGCCTTTTGTTTCGAGCTGCACACCTTTGTGCTCTACGGGGTTCACAGCCACCAGTTTGTAGTAGGCATCACGCACGTCATCGCTGTCCGCAAGCTCGTCAAGTTTGCGTTCCAGCAAGGGCTGGTTGAATATCTTGCCCGGGAGATCCAATTCGAACCGACGTTGAATGGCGTCGAAGGTGCTCTGCCTGACAAAAATGACTTTATCCAGTTGGCCTTCGTCGATGTCGATCTCTACGGTTGACTTTTTTACCTTGGTTTCGACTTTGGCGAGGCTGTATCCACTGGCCCGCAAGAACTCCAGAAGTTTTCTTCGAATACGCCCTGCGTATCCCCCTTTTTGGCGTCGGCCGTCGGTCACGTTGGAAAGCTTGAGAACGGTCCGGTAGACGTCCTCGGTGAGCACCGAGTTGCCACGGAACACAAGTTTGGTCGGCCGTGCGGCCATCGCGGGAGAGACCGGAGCCAACCCCAAAACAAGGCCTAAAATCCATCCCGTTGAGGCAAGGAGGGGTGTCACGGACCGGCCGAACACATGCTCACCAGAACTCACGAAACGCTGTCAGCAAGGCAGATCATGGCGGTCTTTGGGGGCACCCTTAAAGCGCCATTGACTCCGAGGTCAATCTCGGGATCTTCTCAGGCGACGGCGGAAAAACCTCCGAGCTGGGCGGAGAAGATAGAGGAAGACGACTGTGGCAGGGAACACTTTTGGACAACTGTTTCGCATTACCACCGCCGGCGAGTCTCATGGATCGGCGAATGTGGTGATTGTCGACGGCTGCCCCCCTGGTATTTCCCTAGGTATTGAAGACCTTCTGCCTGACCTCCGGCGGCGACGACCCGGTCAGAGCAAAATCGTCACCCAGCGTAACGAAGCCGACGAGCCGGAGATCTTATCGGGTGTCTTCGAGGGAAAGACCACGGGCACGAGCATCGCTATCTTGATTCGCAACCAAGACCAACGGGGGCGAGACTACGAAAACATCAAGAACGTGTATCGACCCGGGCATGCAGACTTTAGCTTCGATGCCAAATACCGGCTGCGTGACTATCGGGGTGGAGGGCGAAGCAGTGCGCGGGAAACAACCGTGCGGGTTGCTGCAGGCGCAATTGCCAAAAAGCTTCTGCTTGAACGCTTCGGGATCTCTATCGTCGCCTACGTTCGTCAGGTTGGGGAGATTGTAGCCCATGTACCCGATCCGGGTGCAGTGAGCTTAAACGAGGTCGAGTTTCTTGAAGATGGCACCGCCAACGCGATTCGCTGTCCTGACCACAGCGCAGCGGTCCATATGATCTCTCGCATTGAACAGGCCAAAAAGGCACAAGATTCGGTGGGCGGGGTGGCAGAAATCGTTGCAAACCACGTGCCTCCGGGATGGGGTGAACCCGTTTTTGACAAGCTTAAGGCTGACCTCGGCAAGGCCCTTTTCAGTCTACCCGCCGTGCTCGGCGTCGAATACGGCGCTGGCTTCCTTGCGGCCACCGCGTCGGGAAGTGAAAACAATGACACTTTTGTTGTGGATGGTGATGCCATCAAAACGACCAGCAACCGTCATGGTGGCATGCTCGGTGGCATTTCGACCGGAATGCCCATCGTGCTTCGGGCTGTCGTGAAACCGACAAGCAGTCTCTCCAAGCCCCAAGAAACGGTCGACAAGGATAAAAACACCACCACCGTGAGGACACGAGGAAGGCACGACCCCTGTTTGCTGCCGCGCTTCGTTCCGATGGCCGAAGCGATGGTCGCCTTGGTCCTGGCCGACCACAGCCTTCGCCACCAAGCACAATGCGCCCCTCCGGAGGCCGTGCCATGAAGCTCACCGGGCGCGTGTTGCGCCTGTACCATGATCCCGCGCGAATGGCCGCGGCCTATCGGGGCACCGATCCTCAAACGAATGAAGGGCTGGCGTACGGAGTCAGCACGGACGACATCATCGATGCCGGCGCGTGCACCCTCGGCTACGATGAAGCCACCCTGGGGCCTCATCTCCTGAAAGGTTTTCGGCAGGTTATCCCAAAAAATGGTCTTCGTGAAAGGAAGATACAAGTTCTCGTAGCGGGGGAGGCCTACGGTTCAGGATCGAGTCGTGAAGCGGCCGTGGTCGCCCATCGGGGCGCGGGGATCGAACTGGTGGTCGCTCGGAGCTTTCAGCGAATCTTCCAAGAAAATATGGTCTACGCGGGGCTTCCTTTTACGTCCGACTTTTCGGTCCTGGAACGTCTCGAAGCCCAAAAGGAAGTGGACACCGAGGCCATAAAGGCCAACCTGCCCCCGTTGTTTCGTGCCATTGCCGCCTCCGGAGGCCTTCTCAAGTATGCAAAGGCCCTCTTCACACGCCGGGCACCTCCTTATGCCATCGAGCGGCCGCGGCAAAAAATGAATCTGGGGGAGAAACTTATCGCTCAAAACGTTTGGCGAGGCCAAAACCAGGGCCTCGGCGTGAATTCGGTCAGGCCTGGTGAGCAAGTCCTGGTCCAGTGCGGTTTTCGCGGTTTTCACGAATACACAGCAGGAATGGTTTTTGCACTCTACGAACACGCTTTTGGTGATAGCCCACTGTTTCGACCGGAGGCCGTCGCCGCCTTCGAGGACCATTTTGTGCTCCTCAACCTGCCGAGTGTTCCGAGAAAAATACACAAAAATCGTGCGGCTTTTGCTGGCCGCTTGACCCAAGAACTGACCAGCCGGGCTTTTGAACACAACATCAAGGTTCATGGACCGGGCCGGGTCCACAAGCCAGGCATCTGCCACCGTTTGGTTCTCGAGGAATATGCCGCACCAGGCCAGATCGTCATCTTGACGGACAGTCATAGTCCAACCGCAGGGGCGCTCAATGCTTTTGCGTTTGGTGTCGGTTCAACGGCAATGGCGTTTGCGCTTAAAACAGGCCTTATCCCCGTGACGGTGCCCAAGGTTGTGCGGGTTGAGTTGTTCGGAACACCTCACGGAGTATTGTCCCCAAAAGATCTGATTTTGCACCTCATCGGAGACCCGTATTTCACGCAAGAACGCTGGCGTTGTCGAGACACGGACACCTGCATGTTGGAGTTCGGAGGGCCGGCTTTGGCTCACTGGAACGTCGATGAGCTCAGCGTGCTGACCAACATGAGCGTTGAAGGGGGGATGATGACCGGCGTCGTAGAACCTTGTGCCCCCATTCAAGCCTTTCTTGATGCCCGACGCGAATCTGGACAACCGGCAAAAAAGACCTCCTTGGTGGGCGCCGACCTGGGCGCGCACTACGCGCACCGGATGGCGTTGTGGCTCGATGACGTGCCCTTGACCGTTGCTGTGCCACCCGATCCCCGTCGACGGATGCCGCTTTCCCAAATCCAGGGCCGCCCGGTCCACAACGTGGTGGTGGCGTCCTGTACCGGCGCTTCGCTGGCCGATCTTCGTCAGGTTGCCCAGGTTTGGCAAGGCCGTGTCCGGGCCTCCCAAGTGCGGATTACCGTGACACCATCGAGCGCACGAGTGGCCGAGACAGCGCACTCTGAAGGCCTTTTGGACTTCTTTCGAGTCTTCGGTGCCGAGGTGACCGGACCCGGGTGCGGGGCATGCATTGGCAACGGCCCCGGGGTGCCGCGCCCCGGTGAAACCACTGTCAGCACCACCAACCGGAACTTTGAGGGTCGTATGGGGGCGCCCGGCCCCGTGTACCTCGTCTCACCCTCGATCGCAGCTGCCGCCGCGGTCACCGGTCATCTGGGCGACCCTCGCGCGCTCTTTGAGGCTTCTTCCGTTTGAATCGTTCGGGACAAAGCCGGTTGCAGGCCTGCCTCCGTGAGCGACGCCCATGGAAAAAGGCTGCCCCCCGTACCTTGTCCTTCAAGATCCGGGAGGACCGCAAGAAGACGAGGTAGGGGGGCATCCATCAGGTCTGCTCCGGGCGTACGGCGTTCGTCGGGTCCCGACCAAGAACTCCAGAGTCCTTGAGGAGACGTGCCTCGTATAGATGTTGGCTCGAGACCGCCGCGCAACAGAAACCCACAGAGTTCGGATCCAGGCACTATTTCTGACAAAGCTCGCCCGGAAATAGCGCGCGCATGCGCATGTCTACGTTTACGAAACGCCTAGCTTCGAACTTGTGCCTCTTGAGCTGTCTATTGACCAATCTTTCGGATGGAGCTCATCGATGTCTTGTGAAGCGTGCTCATGATGTTGTCGATGGAGGTCAAAAACCGCTCATACTTTTTCGTGAGCTGCTCAAGTTGCTTCGTGACTTCCTCCTCACTCTTTTTGGCACCGCCGCCGCCAAGAGCGCCTCCGACGAGCCCCCCGAGGGACTGCCCCAGCATTCCGCCCACGGGACCACCGATGAGGCTGCCCGCGAGACCACCCAGGCTTCCCAACCCCCCGAGCAAGCCCCCTTTGCCCTTTTTCTTGTTCTGAAGCGCTTTGAGCTCATCACCTTTTTTGCCAATTTCAGCCTGAAGCTTCTTCATTTGGTTCATCATGATGATAAACAAAAGGTCTTCAAACGATGTGGCACCCTGAAGCTTGCTACTGCTCGAAGAGCTTTGGGAAGTGGACTTGGAGGCGGAACTCTTGTCTGCGCCGCCGTTTTGCAAGAGCTGGAGTTGCTTGGCCAACCTCGTAATGCCCGCTTGCGCGTTCCTCACCAACCCGGCCACGCTGTTGTGCAGGGGCGAGAGCCCCGGGAAACGGGGGATGATCTTGACCGAGCGACGAATTGTAATGCGGCCGTCGTTTCGGCCATCTGGGATAAACTTGCCCCCCACCGAACGTTCGAATGCTGCACGAACCGCGGGGTTCTTCTTGAGCAGACGCTCGAGTTTCGCTGCGCTTCGACGTTTGGGGTTCAAGTAGTGACCAAACCACGCCCGATGGCTTGCTCCCCTACCCAAATCCATGCGGCGGTAGTAGTTTCGTGTTGCGGCTCTGGGGAGGCGACGAGCCGCGATGCCCGGGGCGAGCGTCAGCCCAAAACCGGGGATACGCCCCATTCCGCCCAATGCTCTGCGCGCGGCCCCGTTGGTTGCATGTCCGAGCGCAGCCTCAGAAAACGCATCTTTTAGATTTTTCAGGGTGCCGACCTTGTTGCCGGCCAAAAGATCGATTTGCGCGCCAATCAGCCCGCCTTGAATCCCGAGATTGCCAAGAAGATCGTTTACTTGAAGTCCTAGTGAGATAGCCATGGTACCCTCCTGTAGGTCGCCATCGATGAACGGACCAAACGCGCCATTCACCTAAAAAGGGGCCGAATCACGGGTCGGCCCGAAGTTCTCACCAAGCTTCTTCAAGCTCTATGCCAACGCGTCTTTCGTTGATTTTGCAAGAAATTCATTGGGTCGGATCTCCGAAATCCGAATCCCGTGTCCGCACGCCGAACAAAAGCCGGACAAAACAAGCGGGTGACCAAGGCGACCGCTCAGCTCAAAGAGGACCTCACATCTAGGGGGTGCTTAACACCACCGGCCACTCGACTCGATGGCGAAGCGTTTTTTGGATAGGCACGTTCAGTTGCACTCTTTTTTGACCGAGTTTTTCGTGCCAGAGTCGAAGGGTCCGTTGCCCGGAACGTACGCCACGCAGATGGATTTCGCCGGTTTTGTCGCTGATGCCGGCGATTTCCCGTTGCAACACAACCGCCCAGGCGTTCATCCAGGGATGTACGTCGCAACCGAGCTGATAGAAACCAATGGCTTTGAATTTCTTTTTTCGGGCCTGATTGTGGGTGGCCAAGGCGACGTTGAACACGGTACGACCGGCTTCGCTTTTGGCCGCCGAGGTATGTAAAAAACGGTCCCGGTTGCGGACCGTTACGGGCTCGTTCACTTGAACGACCGACACGTGAGGGTCGTAGCGGCAGCGAAAATTATCGATGACCACCCCTTCACCCACTGGGCCAGAGGATCCCTCGACCCACGCCACCACGTTGCGAACACGCTTGGTCTTGGGATCGACGATCAGATCTTCGGTCACCAGATTCTGGAGGCCACAGATGGCGCTGTCGGTGGTGGGGGTGATCTTTTGAGGGGGCGAAGCGGGCCCCTTGAGAACCACTTCAAGCACCAATGCGCCGGTCCCTGCGCCTGATGCGCGCGCCAACGAAGACCCGCAACAAAGCGCCCCGACCCAAAACGCCGAGACATGCAGGCCTCCAGCCAAGACTCCAGGGACTCGGCTCACTTCGCTTTGGGCTGAACCCGAACGTTCACTTCCGACCAAAACTGGGACGCATGGGTGGGGGCTTCCACCGCGCGCAGCGTCACCATGCGGCCCTGTCTTCGGGTCACCTCACCGTCTTTGTTGAACCGCCGCTTGTCCGGCAGGGCGATGACAAAGGTGACCTCTGGCTTGGACATGACCGGGTGCAGATACGCACGGTTGATCTCCACACCGTCGGCCTCCAGCGCGATCCAGCGCACATGGTGCTCAACCCAAGAGGGATGCTGCTTATCCTTGCCGATGGAAATCTTGACCTCAAACCATTCCCCCGCGCGCACGCTTTTGGGGGCTTCAATCTTAGGCGTGTGTTTGGCGTCTTTTTTGCTGCCCATCACCCGCTCGAAGTCAGGGGTGATGCGCTCCACGTCCTGCTCGTTGGCCTGCGTTGTCCCGGAGGCAAAAGCGAACAAAGAGAAGGTAGCCAAGAAGATCATCCGATTTTTCATATAAGGGTTCCCGCCTTGAAGGTGCTTGGTTAAGGGCCAGCGCTTCAAAACTCCTTGGTCGGCGTTTCGTCGGAGGTCAAGCTTTCCATTCTTGATTAGGGTTTGCGAGCGGCGGCCACGAGCCGTTCGTACAAACGATGAGAGACCGCATCATCAAGAAGCTCCGGGTGCCACTGCACTCCGACGGCAAACGGATGGTCCGCCACCGCAATCGCCTCGATCACTCCGTCCGGAGCGTGCCCCCACGCTGTCACCGCGTCGCCCAGTCGATCCACGGCTTGATGGTGCGTCGAGTTGACCTCTAAACGCGTCGTGCTGAAGGTCTTCGCCCAGAGGCTCTGGGGCTCGAGAACCACCGGATGACTGGGCTCTTCGGGCGAGTGAGGTTGCTCGTGGTCGAGCGCGGCCGGGAGACCTTGCGCGATGTCCTGGATCAGGGTCCCGCCGCACACCACATTCATCAGCTGCATGCCCCCGCATACCCCAAGGACGGGCAGATGCTGGGCCAACGCCCGCCTTAGAAGCGCGGCTTCGAAGGCGGTGCGCGCCGGTTTGGCCTCGTCGAAGCGCGCTTCAATTTTCTGGCCATAGTCGCGCGGATGAATGTCGAAAGCGCCGCCGGTCACCACCAGCCCGTCCGCAAGCTCAATCAGAGCTTCCACGACGTCCGTACGGTCACTTGGTCCCACCAGCAGGGGGATTCCGTCCGCCTTTTCGACCGCATTCCCATAGGCCGCTTTCAGGTGGACGGCCGGAAAACCCACCCCACGACGTTTCGATTCCCCGGTATCAAGGGTCACCAAGATACGCGGTTTCTGGCTCAATGGTGCTCCCATTCGGCGATGGCTTTTCGCGCCGCATCGGCTGGGTCGCCGGCGGCCAAAAGACCAGAAATCATCGCGGCGCCGGTTGCACCCGCGGCCCGGATTCCGGACAACCGGGAGAGCCCAATGCCACCAATGGCGATGATCGCCTGCGCGGGCCTCAGGGCACATACCGCCCGAAGGCCATCCTCGCCGACCACCGCATCAGGATTCATCTTGCTTTGGGTCGCATAAACCGGACCAAAGCCGATGTAGTCCACCGTTTCCTGTCGCCAGGCCCATCGGGCCTGAGCCTCCGAGTGACACGATAGGCCCACCAATTTGCGGTTGCCGAGCTGCCGACGAGCCACATCGGGCGGAAGGTCCGTTTGCCCGAGATGAACCCCGTCCGCGTCACTCAAAACGGCGAAGTCTACTCGATCATTGACCAAAAACAGCGCCTCATAGCGATGGGTCACGCGACGGAGGTCCCGCGCCAGCGCCAGCGTCTCGCCGTCGTTTGTGCTCTTGGCCCGAAGCTGCAGTACGCGGATACCGGCCGCGAGCAGCCCGGTGGCGGTCCGAAGCGCATCCTCCAAGGAACACCGCGGGCCGATATCGAGAATCCCGTAGATTCCAGCCAAAGAAGTAAGATTGTTGCGGATATTCACGGTTCGGAAGCCGGTCGCCCCACATCACTTGGAAGCCCCAAGAGCTTGAGCCGACTGCGAAGGGTGTTGCGGTGAATGCCGAGCATTCGCGCCGCTTGCACCTGTTTACCCTCTGCCAGCTCCATCGCCACCCGGACCAGCGGGCGTTCGAGTTGGGGCATGATGAGTTCGTACATGTTCTCGGCCTGGTGCCCCTGAAGCTGCGCGCCGTAGGCTCGAAGCCGCGCGAGCACCACCGCTTCGAGCGACTCGGAAATTTGCAGGCCGGCCACGCGAGACATGGTCGGCGAAATGCAGAAAGCCCGTCAACGAAGAAGGCCCCAATGATTGGGTTGTCGTCGAAATGGTACAAATCCTGCATTCACAACCGGTGATGCCGAGTCCGACCCAGCGCTTGGGCGCAGAAATCGAAACCATTGTGGAGGCCCACCTGATCCAGATGGGTTACCGGATGGTCGCCAGAAATTGGAGGGTTCCCAGAGGTGAAATCGACCGGGTGGCTTGGGACGGGGGGCTTTTGTGTTTCATTGAGGTCCGGGGTCGAGCAACCGGGGCCTTTGGTCAGCCGGGCGCCACCGTGGATCGCCGCAAGCAGAAACGCCTGGTTCGTACGGCCATGGAGTACGTGGTCAAGCATCATCCAAGAACCGTGCCGATGATTCGGTTCGACGTGGTTTCGGTGATCGATCGTGGCGACAAAACCCCGGAGATCGTCGTCATCCAAAACGCATTTGACGCTGCCTCGGCCGGACCCGTTGCCCTGTAGGCGCTGTTTGTGGTCTTCGAAACCCCCCGCGGAGACGGCCCGATCGGGCACCAAATCGAACCGATGCGTGCTATAGTACCGTGCTTGGGCTCAGGAACGCTGTACGTCGTTGCCACCCCTATTGGTCATCTTCAGGACGCCAGTCTGCGGTCCATCGACGTTCTGCGTGCCGTAGATCTGATTGCGTGCGAAGATACCCGGGTAACACGCAGGCTCTTGCACAAATACGAAGTGGAGACGCCGACGCGTCCTTATCACGCCCACAGCTCCGAGTCCGTGTTGGGCACCCTTTGTGATCTCCTCGAACACGGCAAAGATGTCGCGCTGGTCACCGATGCAGGCACGCCTGCCATCAGCGATCCCGGCAGTCTGGTGGTGCGGGAGGCTCGAGCACGCGGGATCACCGTGTCTCCCGTGCCCGGCCCGAGCGCGCTGATCGCAGCGTTGTCCGCGTCCGGGTTTTTGGGCCAGCAGTTTGTATTCTTGGGCTTCTTACCGAAATCCAGCGCCGCTCAAGTCAAAGTCCTTGCGCCTTTTCGAACCGTACCCGGTACGCTGATCTTGTATGAGTCTCCTCGAAGAATTGCGGCGACCCTCGAGACCCTTAAAGCCGTATTCGGTGATCGTTTGGCTTGTGTCGCCCGGGAGATCACCAAGAAGTTTGAAGCGTTCGAACATGGGTCGCTGAGTGAACTTCGGACTCGGTTCGAAAAACCGGTCAAAGGAGAAGTGGTTATCTTGGTCGCCGAAGCCCCCTCCTCGGGGGATGAAACGCAACCCGACGACGAGATCAACCGTCACATCGAAGGACTGCTGAAGGCAGGAGAAAGCGCGAAAGAAATCGCCACCTTGATCGCCGGCGCCTATGGCCTCACGCGAAAGGAGGCATACCACTGCGTACTGCGGGCCAAGCAAAAAACGACGTCCGCTTGATCCCTCGGCACCCTTACGTCGCATCCGGATCCTCGTCGCGTGAGCGGAGAGGAAGGGGTGGGTCGAGGCATGGGCTTCGGTACGCGTGGGGCCAAGGTCGACACGACCGATCCCTCGGCCTAACCCAACCCCGGCGCCAAACCGTGCCCATTGGGCCCAGCCACGACCCGGCGACCGTGGGGCGCTACTCCTTGAGCAATCTCGTCAATTCCTGACGAATGATGTTCTCTGCCAGATCAGGAACCACTTCCCAGGCGATCTGTTCGATCACATTCTTGGCGATTTTCACGAGCTCGTCCTGGGGCAATCCGGGAACAGCGGCACCGGCGGCCGCCGCCACTTGGGCCGCAGCCTTCTCCGTGACGGCCTTCGCCGCCGCGGGTGCCCCTTTGTCCTGGCTGTCCGTAAGGGACCAGACATCAACTTTGTCGGAGCCCTTCGGAGTCAGTGACGGGGTCGGGGGCTCAAGCGATGGCCCGCCGGCGGCGGTACTCGGCGGCACAAAAGCTTGCTCGACTTGGCCCGGGGACGAAGAAAGACTCGGGGCAGCCGGTGCCTTGGGCTGAGTCGGCGAGGTGGACGGCGCGCCTTGCCGTTGCGCCAACTGTTGGGCAAAACTCACTGGACCCTTGGCGTCGTTGTTCCCTCCGGTGAGTTCGAGAGCGCGATCGATCAGCGCTTGCGAATCGAAGGGTTTCTGGATGTGCCCATCTGCCCCGGCGGCTTGCGCTTTGGCCTCGTCGACCGGTGTAGACGCGCCGCCCAGGAGAACCACCGGTATCCCGGACATGTTCGCGTCGTTCTTGATCGCGCGGCAAAGCGCGTAACCGTCTTGCCCGGGCATCACGATGTCGGCCAACACCAGATCTGGTTTCAGATCTGGGATCTTTTTCATGGCCTCGTCTCCACTCCCGACCGGCACGATTTCAAACGCCGTGCACCGGAAAGTCATGCCGACCGCGGTTTGGATGGTCTTGCTGTCATCTGCGATGAGAATCGTCTTGTTCATCGACCCCTCAAGCCTTTGAAATGTGAGGCTTATTCACTATAGGGACGCGGTAACACACGCCTGGATCCTGATCAAGCCGGGTGCTGCGCTCCAAGAGCGCCTCCCCCGGAGGAACGACACAGGGAGATGATTCCGCATCCATGCGCACCGAGGTTGAACCCGCATAGGCCGGGATAGACCCTGGGTTCGAGGCCGCGTACCCTGACCGCCGGTGGTCCCCATGCATGCGACTGGTCCCGAGAAGAGACCGCGGGCCGTCCATGGCTAAATCCGGCTCGCCGGTGGCCTTCGGCCCTTACATCATTACCCGCCGGATTGCGCGCGGCGGGATGGCCGAGATCTTTCGAGCGCAGACCTGTGAGCTTTCTGGACGGGAGCCCAGGTGGGTCGCCGTGAAGATGATGCGTTCCGCCTTGGGCCACGACGCCCTCCGGGAACAGCTGTTCGCTCGGGAAGCAAGAATCTCCCTGTGCCTCGAACATCCGAACATCGTTCCGGTCATCCACGCCGGACGGGAGCAGGGGCGACCATTCATCACCATGGAGTACGTTCGAGGCCAGGATCTCTCCCGATTTTTCGAGCGCGAGGACCCGACGGAGCCGCTGCCCTTCGAGCTGGTTCTTTATGTCGGCATGGAGGCCGCACGCGGCTTGGGGTACGCCCACAACGCCACTGGGGAAACCGGCGCCCCGTTGGGCATCGTCCACCGCGATGTCAGCCCGGGAAACGTCATGGTGGGGTACGATGGCAGAGTTCAAGTCTTGGACTTCGGAGTCGCACGTCTTAACGAAGACCAGGGCGTTCGGACCCAGACCGGAACCCTGCGCGGCAAGTTCGCCTACATGTCCCCCGAGCAGACGCTGGGTGAAGACTTGGATGCCCGAAGTGACGTCTTTTCACTCGGTACCGTCCTCTACGAACTCCTGACCGGGAGCAACTGCTTCCGCGGAGACAACCCCATCGCGACCCTTGAGCGGGTACAACGCCTTCGGCCTGTCCCCCCGAGCCGAATCAATCGCGAGGTGCCCAAGGAAGTCGATCGAATTCTCGGGCGCTGCCTCGCCAAAGACCGAAAAAAGCGATTCGCCGATGCCCATGGGGTTCATGACGCCATCGAAGACTTTTTCTCGGTCAGACCGTTCGAAGGCGCGGAACTGGCCAAGCGCTTCATGCGGCAACACTTTTCCTGGGAGCAAGAGGAAGAAGAGCGTGAGCTCTTTCGCGAAAAAGAGGAAGTTGCGCTTTTCGCGGTCATTGATTTTCAGGACATGGACGAAACCAAGCTGGACGCCGCCCGGGTGGTGGTCTCCACCGATGAGGAAGCGTCGGAAGCGGACATCCGTTCTATGGCGAGGACGTACGGGGAATCCTCCAGCGACGACGAAGTCTTTGATGTCACAGACGATCTCATCGACGACGTGACCGTCCATGAACCCAGTCTCCTGCCGGATGCCGGCTCCGAGGAACAAGCCAGGAACGAGACCCCGGTGCCCAAACACGGTTCCACCGTGGAACCGGATTCGTCGCCGGCCGAACCGCAGCGTCCGCCGCCTCCGGTACCGCTTTCCTCGGGCAGCCATCTGGGACCCGGGGACGCTCGCCTGAGAGGCTTTGCGGTGGACGAGCCCGTCGCCCCAATGCCGGACGAGGCAGTCCAAGCGGACCGGCCGAGACGCGACCGAAAAAAGCCCCTTTGGGTCGCAGCCGTGGTGGTTTTGCTCTCGCTCTTGCTCGTTGCGGGTCTTTGGGTGGCTCGGCCGGGACCCGAAGACCAACCCAAGGGGCATGCCGAAGGCCAAGACCTAGAGGGACCCGCGCGGGTTATCGACCCCATCGTCATTGGCTCCGAGGAGGGAACTGCCCCGGCACCGAAAGCCAAACGCGATACCTCGAGGCACACCCGCAAGCAGGGCTCGACCGCCCGCAAAAAAACGAGCAGAAGGGTCAAAGCACCACGCGCCGCCCAGACCGAGGGCGCCGGGCGTACCCCGGCCGCTGCGCTGCCTACACGCCCCATTGGGCCGGAGCCTCCTCGAAAAGCCTTGAAACGATCTCGCCGCCGGCCGCGAAGGCGAAAAAAACCGCCCGTCATCACCAAGGACCACGGTTTTTTGACTCTGAGCGCCAAACCCTGGGCCACGATCGTCATCGACGGCAAGAAATGGCCGAATCGAACCCCCCAAAGCGCGATCCCCCTGAAAGCCGGTCACCATACGGTCACGCTTTCCAACGGGGAAACGCGGGCTCGCAAGACCCTGATGGTGCACATCGTCGCTGGTGAGGAAAAAACTGTAGCCGTGGACCTTCGACGTCGACGCTGACGGCCTCTTTTTGGGGTGGCAACCGCCAACGCCCCGATGTAGCGTCCAGCGCGATGTCAGGGGTGGTCGTCGTAGGGGCCCAGTGGGGTGACGAAGGAAAGGGCAAGGTTGTGGATCGTTATGGATCCAGGGCCGACTGGGTCGTTCGCTATCAGGGCGGCAACAATGCCGGCCACACTTTGGTGGTTGACGGGGAGACCACGGTTTTACATCTGGTGCCGAGCGGGATTCTGCACCCCAAAACCCAATGCGCCATCGGAAACGGTGTGGTGGTGGATCCGGCCATCCTCCTCGAAGAGATCGCAATGCTGCGCAACAAGGGCATCGAGCCCGAGGGGCGGCTTTGGGTTTCCTACGGGGCGCACCTCATCATGCCGTACCACCGACGCCTCGACCATGCGCGCGAGAAATCGCGAGGCGTCGACAAGATCGGCACCACGGGACGCGGCATTGGGCCGGCCTACGAAGATAAGATTGCGCGACGGGGCGTCCGGCTCGCGGACCTTTTTGACAAAGCGCGGGTCGAGGACCTCATCCGAGAGCGGATCGTGGAGCTCAATGCGGTTCTAGAGGCTCATCATGACGGTCCGGCCTACACCGATGAAGACATCGCATCGATGGCGGCCACGCTGTTTGAGCAGGGCAAGCAACTCGCTCCGTTCATGGAGAACGTGGGAGAACGGCTCGCCGCGGCACACGATCAGGGCGCGTCTCTCCTTTTTGAGGGCGCGCAGGGTGTTCTTCTGGATATCGATCACGGTACGTACCCTTATGTTACGTCCTCCAATACGGTGGCGTCGGGCGCGGCGACCGGCACCGGTCTCGGTCCCTGCGGGATTCACCGCGTGGTCGGAATCATGAAGGCTTACACTACGCGGGTGGGCCGAGGACCCTTTCCTACCGAGCTCCACGATGAGACCGGGCAGCGGCTCCGAGAAACCGGGCGCGAATTCGGTGCAACCACCGGGCGCCCGCGGCGCTGTGGATGGTTGGACCTGGTGGCGCTTCGATACGCAGTCCGTACTTCCGGTATCCAGCGGGTGGTGGTGACCAAGCTGGACGTTCTTTCGGGGGTCGATCCCCTGCGCCTTTGTGTGGGCTACAAGATCGGTGGCCGCGAGCAGAAGACGTATCCAGGCGATGCCCGCGACCTCTCACGGGTGGAGCCCATCTATGAAGAGATGCCTGGTTTCGGTGACCTCACCGGTTGTACCCAGCTTGCGCAGCTGCCTTCTGCGGCTCAGGCGTATATCGAACGCATTTCTTTAGAACTTGGTGTACAGCCCGTCCTTCTGTCCCTCGGCCCAGGAAGGGGTCAAGACATCGAACTCGAAGATCCCTTTGTTCTCTGAGCGCCCTTACGCCGAGGGTAAGAGAACAAACGCCAGCCACGTACACCGGCCCGGCCGCGAGGGTGGACTGAAATCCGCCTAGTGTGTAAGCCCGGAGCATGCCGTACGATCCCTCGAGCGTAGAACCTCGGTGGCAAAAGTGGTGGGAAGACCATGGAACCTTCGTCGCCAAAGACAATTTTGAGCTCCCAAAATTCTACGCCTTGGATATGTTTCCGTATCCATCAGGGAAGGGGCTTCACGTAGGGCACCCTGCGAGCTACATCGCCGGCGACGTCATTTCACGAAAGCGTCGAGCGCAAGGCTTCAACGTCCTGCACCCCATCGGGTATGATGCTTTTGGGCTTCCCGCCGAGCAAAAGGCCATAGACGAGGGCGTTGCACCCCAGGCGTCTACCGAGGAGGCCATTAGCAACTTTCGGCGCCAGCTCAAAATGTGCGGATTTTCCTACGATTGGACGCGCGAGCTCTCAACGGCGGAACCGTCGTACTTTCGCTGGACGCAATGGATTTTTGGCCTCATGCACAAGCGAGGCCTCGCCTACCAGGCAGATACCTTTGTCAACTGGTGCCCCGCCTTGGGCACCGTCCTGGCCAACGATGAAATCATCGACGGGAAATCGGAACGGGGAGGGCACCCCGTCGAACGGCAACGCCGTCGGCAGTGGATGATCCGCATGACCGAGTACGCCAAAAGACTCCTCGACGACCTCGACCTTATCGATTGGCCCGACGACACAAAAGCGAGGCAAAAAGAACGCATCGGTCGCTCGAAAGGGGCCCTTGTCGAGTTCGCCATTGAAAACCAGTCGAAGAAACTGACTGTCTTTACCACCCGTCCCGATACGATTTTTGGCGCAACGTATATGGTCATGGCGCCTGAACACCCCTGGGTTGAATCCATCACCCAAGAAAGTCAGAAAACAGCCGTCCTCGAATATCAAAAGAGGACCGCCCGCATGAGCGAGATCGAACGGCAGGCAACCAACGAAAAAACCGGGGTCGACACCGGGGCCCGAGCCATCAATCCCGCGACGGGCAAAGCCATTCCCATCTGGATCGCCGACTATGTCATCTACGGGTACGGCACGGGGGCCATCATGGCTGTGCCCGCCCACGATGCGCGTGACCACGCCTTCGCAGTGGCCATGAGCCTTCCGATCGTAGAAGTCATATCGGGGGGCGACCCGGCGCAAGAAGCGTACGAAGGCCACGGGACCATGGTCAACTCCGGTCCCCTGAACGGCACGCCCACCCAAGGAGACAAGGCCATCCAGGAGGTCATCCAGTGGCTCGAGGAGAAGGGGGCTGGTGAGCGCCACATCAATTACAAACTGCGCGACTGGATCTTTGCGCGACAGCGATACTGGGGAGAGCCCATCCCCGTCTTAAAAAAAGACGGCAAGATTGTGCGATGCCTTGGTCTCGACGAACTGCCACTTCGCCTCCCCGAGGTGTCCGACTACCGGCCTGCCAAAGCCGGAGAGTCTCCGCTTTTCACGGCCAGAGATTGGGTAGAATTCGACGATCCCGTCACCGGCGCTCGTGTCGAACGTGAAACCGATACCATGCCCGGGTCCGCGGGCTCGAGCTGGTACTTTTTGCGCTATTGCGATCCGCACAACGAGGAGGTCTTTTGCGCGAAAGAAAAGTCCGACTACTGGATGCCGGTGGATCTGTACATCGGTGGTCCCGAACACACGGTGGGCCATTTGCTCTACGCGCGAATGTGGCAAAAGGTCTTGGCAGATGAGGGTTTGGTTCGCGACAACGAGCCCTTCTTGAAACTTCGCCATCAGGGCATGATTCAGGCGTTCACGTACTACGACCCCGAAGGGCGGATCGTCCGTGAAGACGAGGTTGAAACCCGAGCCACAAAACACTTTCGCAAGGGCAGCGACGTGCCTCTGACCCGGAAGATTGAGAAAATGTCGAAACGCAAGGGGAATGTGGTCAACCCCGACGAAGTGATCCAAGCACACGGCGCGGATGCCCTCAGAGTGTATCTGGCTTTTTTGGGCCCACTCGATCAGGACAAACCGTGGGCGCCTCAGGGGATCGAAGCCCAAGGTTCCTGGCTGAAACGCGTGTGGCGCTTATTCTTCGACGGCGACGACGATCGGGTGCGGGTGGATGACAGTGCGCCAAGCGCCGAAGAGCTGAAAATTCTGCACAAGACCATCAAAAAGGTCAGTGGCGACATTGAAAAACTGGCGCTCAACACCGCGGTGTCGGCCCTACACGTCGCCACCCGCGCCTTCACGCAAATGGGAACCCGATCCCGGCAGGCGCTCGAACCCTTTACCCAGTTGCTTGCGCCCTTTGCGCCCCATATCGCTGAAGAAATATGGTGTGAGGCCTTAGGCCACAAGGACGGCATCAGCTTCGCGCCTTGGCCCGAGGCAGACGAAAAACTGGCACAAGACCGCCTGATTCGCATGGGTGTCCAGATCATGGGCAAAACACGGGGAGAAATCGAGCTCGAACCTGACGCAGAGGAATCCATCGCCGTTGCCCTCGCCACTGAGGAGCCCTCCGTGAAGCGGCATCTCGCGGGTAAAACCATCGTTCGGGTGATCTACAAACCCGGAAGGATCCTCAATCTCGTGGCCAAATAGCCAAATGGGCACATCTAGACGTAGTCGCCCCGCAGCACATGAACCCGCGTCAAGATCCGGCCAAGGGGTCTTTGAATCTTTCTCATAAACGGTACAAAACGAACATATTCGCCGCGAAACCCGTGTTTGAAGCGCCATACACCGTAGTTGGGATGGTCCTTGGCAGGCACGGGCCCCTCGCAACCTCCAAGGTCGTAGTAGCGATGGCCTCGGTCGCGCAGGCTGCGCATGATCTCGTAGTGCAGCACCTGCGCCGCGCCAGGCACTTGGCCTTGAACATGCGCCTCAGACCGCGTGCCGAGGACGTAGCAAGGAATGCCAAGCGTGTCGACAATCAGCATGTTCGCAACCTTTTCTTGGTACCGTTCGACAAAGATCTCGACCTCACCTCGTGCGATAAGCGGCCTGAGGGCACGACCGATCATGACTTCCGCGGGAACGGGAGCCTTCTTGCGGGCGCCCATTTCTACGTAGGCCTGATAAAAGGCCCGCAAAAAGTGCTCTTCCTTTGTGGTGATGATTTCGACGCCGTTCTTTTTGGCCTTGCGTATTCGATTTCGGTACTCCGGCTTGAAGGATTTGAGAAGCGCCTCATCGCTGCGATCAATTCGAACGAAATACGTGCTGTCCACTTTGCTCAAATCATGAAATCCGAGCTCACGAAAAACGGCGCCATAGGACGGGAGCGACGGAACGGCTGTGGATTCGAGGCCTTCGGGAATTCGCAATCGCAGTTCGGTTTCGACGATGAGGCTGCGGCGGCTGTATCGAGCAATGGCTTTTAAGAGCACCCGGGTGCTTTGGGCGGGATTTTCTAAGTCCGGCATAAGGCAATTGATTCGGCTGAGCGAAAAAGGAAGATACGGGATACGCTGAACGGAGAGCACGGCTCCACCCACCAAGCGACCCTCCGCATACAAACCGAAGGTTTCGCTTGCCCAGCCCACGACCTCGTCCCAACGCACCACGATGGCCCGCGCCATGGGATGGGTGCGCATCAACGTCGTCCAGGTGTGGGACCCTTGAGGCGAAAGCCGAGCGACCGAGTACTTTTTCGCGGCCTGGTGTCCACCCGCTTCGCGCCGCACCCGAGCCCCCCCTTGAATATGCTCCTCGGCCTCACCCGAGCCGCCCTCCCGAACACGCACGCACCCGATCCTTAGTCAGAGACTGACCTCGGCGCAATGGGCCTCGAGGCGGCATCCCCCAGGCCGGCCAGCTGTCCGCACGCCGCGTAGGACGACTGCCCTCGGGCCCTACGAACGATGGTGATAAAACCGGCAGCACGAAGGGTTAACCAAAAACGACGCACGGACGAGGCCGAACTTCCTTCCCAGGAGGTGTTTGGTACGGGGTTCATGGGAAGGAGATTAAAACGAACCTCACTCGGAAAGCCCCGGAAGAGCTCCACGAGCCGAGATGCTGCTTCCTTGCTGTCGTTCAGGCCCTTGATGAGCGCAACCTCTACAAAAAAAGGCGCACGACGCTCAGAGAACACGTCGGCAAAAGCGTCCCGCAGAGCCTCTGGAGAATACCTTTGGGTGGCGACCATTCGCTTTCGCGTCGTTTCATCGGCGGCATGCAAAGACCACGCAAGGTAGGCGGGAAGATCCCCGGCGCTTCGAATTGCGGCGGGCGAAGGCCCCACGGTGGAGACCGTCACGTGCCGTGGCCCCAGCGCAAAACCCCGGTTGGGAACCACAATGTCCAATGCGCGCCTTACAGCTCTTGGGTTGTCGAGGGGCTCGCCCATGCCCATAAATACAAGGTTGCGAACCCTCGGAAGCCGACGCATACGCGCCCGCTCGATGCCCAAGAAAACCTGGGCAACGATCTCACTCGGTCTCAGGTTTCGGATCAGGCCAAGCATCCCGGTTCGACAGAACCCGCAGGCCCGCGCACAACCAACCTGGGACGACACACACACCGTAGTTCGGGTTCGCGTCGGGATCAGAACCAACTCAACGGAATGACCATCATCAAGCTTGAGGCAGAGCTTTTCCGTTCCGTCCGCCGAAAGCGCGGCGCTGGTGACGGTCACGCCCGGCGCGGCCATGGCTGAAAGCTTCTCACGGGTTCCGAGGCCCAACGTCTTTGCCGTCGCCGGATGTTCACCCTCGCGAAGCAGGCGAAACACTGCATTGGAACGCGCGGGGCTCTCCAACCAAACCGAAAGCTCGTCGGGGGTTACATCAAACACCGATCGCACCAGATCGGTAAGGTGGCGCCTGAAACCCGCTTTGGCAATCGCTTTGCCCTACAGACAGCTGCTTTTCCCAAGACTGCGGTGGTTTTTCGGGCTTCCCATCCTTAGCGGGGCCTGATAGCTTCCCGCCCGCGTGTGCGCCTATAGCTCAATTGGATAGAGCGTTGGACTTCGAATCCAAAGGCTCGGGGTTCGAGTCCCTGTGGGCGCGTATGTTGGCATGGTGCGAATGCTGCACCAACGCAGGTTTTGCACAGAGGCGTGATGGCGCCCATGCTGAAGCCTTCACGTCGGTCAACGTAAAAACCGTTCGTACTGATTAAACCACCAGGGAAAGACGTGCACAAACGCGGTTCCTGGAAGGCGCTTGGCCAGGTTCGCCCGTGCCTTCCGCGCGTCGAACAGTTGCGGTCTTGGGCTATCTGGGAGCACTTTCAGGCGGTCGTGGGTTCGCTCACAACCATAGGGTTCAGCGCGGACCGCGTCCCAGGTCAGCCCGAAGGTGCGGGCATTGAGCTCCCTTCCGGCGTACACCGAGCATTGCTCTTGATCGGACAGGAGCGGGCAGCGAAACTGAATCCGCATGGCCACTTCGTCGCGTTCTTTGCCTGGGTGGATCGTTTCGAGCAGCTCGATATCGTCGCGATGCTGAATGTACAGCTCGCGCATCTTTTGGATAACCGTCCGGCGCTCCGGTTCGGCACGGTTGCGCAAGAAGACGCTGGCTACACCGAGAAACTCGGGTGCGCTTAGGAATACAGCTTCATAGCAGCAGTCACTGCAGCCGGATCGGCACGGAAGCTCGAGCCCAGTTGTCGAGCTTTGAATTTCGGCATCGACTTCGTCGTACAGGGCAAAAAGCTCTTCGAGCCGGTGCTCGGGCCGAGGGCCGAGGCCCAGGGCTTCTGAAAGTGCTGCTAAGCGGTCGCTGTCCTCCACCATCGTTCAAAACCCACCGCCTACCATCGGCACAACTGGACATCTTGTGGCAACGTCATCCGCTAAGCTTGCGCCCTCGGTCAAAACGTCGCGCACAAACAAATCGAAAAAGGCAGCACAAATATCTGTAATGCCCGTCGTTTGGGATACGGCCTCAAGACAAAAAGCCGTCCGTGGTTTCAATCACAGCCAGAAGGTCGCCCAGTGCCCCACAATCGAAGACATGGACCCACAAGACCAGACAACAAACAACGAGGTTCGAAACTTGCCGGGGGAGTCAGTAGAAGCACGGCTCGTGCTGCGGCGCATCTATCACCGGTGTCTCGCCCTTAGCCAAGGCAATGCGCCCCTCGCCCGCGCGGTTGTGGAAGACGCCCGGCCGCTCGTTTTGCGTACCCTCGAATTGCTGCCAGTTATCCGTGGCCGGGACTTGAGGCAGGCCGCGTCGGCCCTTGCGCAGCTTCTGTGGGTCATGCGGCAGAATCGGGCGCCATCCGAACTGCTCTACCGCTGGCTCGCCGAATATGTTCCAGAGGACGAAATCCTCACATCGGTGGGTTTGTGTGCCAAGGTGGTGCGGCAGCACCGACCCGAAAAACCAGACATCCATCCTGATATCAAGTTACTCTTGGCCTTGGGACGAACCAAAGAACCTTCGTTGGCCGCACTAAGCCATGGTCTGCCAGGCTGCCACCGCGTTGCGTAAATCCTCGTAAAAGGGATCAAGCTCAAGCGCCTGTCGTCCAGCGATCAGCGCTTCGATAAAGTCTTGGTTGTGCCGCGCCCTAAAGGCCCTCCGGCTGAGGTTCTGCGCAATGCGAACCTGATCGGGAAATTCTCGACTCCAAACCTCACGAAGCACTGAAATGGGGGGACCCTTGCCTCGTGATTCCTCGATTCTCTCAAGGACGCGTTCGTGCCCATTCCGAAAATCGTAGACCAGTCGACGTTCGGGAGAACTGAAGAGTTTGCTGATCCGCTCCAGCTGCCTCGAGGCCGCAACGAGTCGTGCTTTTTGGGGCGGTGTCGGATCTAGGCCTTCCACCCGAAGAACCTCACGGAGCTCGTCAATGCGCGCCTGCAGCGCCGTATTGGAAGCTTTGGGCGTGAGACCTACGGCCAAATACAGGTTGTTGGTGTCCAGCAGGTCCAAAAAATTCTTTGCCGTTTGGAGCGCCTTTAGAAGCTTCGACTCGGCCCTTGTAAACTTGAGGTCGTCGGTCACGCTGCCCACGATCCAGCGGAGATACTTCTCAAGGGCCAATTCCTCGTCTCTTGCCAAATCCTCGAACTGAAGCCCAATGCCGGGTGGGCATCCCAATCTCTTTCCCTCCTCTTCGGTTACGATCCGAACAACTTGCGCGCGTGCCTCCACCTCAACGTGGTCTCCCTCCAAAAACACCGTGAACTCTGTTTGAAGCTCGGGTGGATTGCTGGTGCGCACAAATAGACCACCCAGTGAAAGATCTTCTAGGGGCAACGTCCGAGACACGTCGCCACTTTTGAGCGTTACCTCAAAGAGGCCCGAAACGACAAACCGAGGATGCTGTCTTACAAAGCCTTGTTCGGCACCATCCTGGTCTTGAACAACGAGGTCCTCACTCAACTCCTTCACCCCACTGAGATCCAAGGTAGGTGGACCAGGGGGGACGGCCTTCGCGCCAGAACTGGAAGCATTCGGTGCGGGAAGCACAGCGTATTCGCCGGTCTGGATGCTGTCACTATTGACATCGCCGGTGTCAACAGATTCGTCTTCGTTAAACCTCGTTTCTACGGTCAGATAAGTATCGCCTACCAAGATCCGGTCGCCCGACATCAAACGAACGGCATCGTCAAGGAGTTTTCCGGCAAGCCAACTCCCATTGCCGCTGTCTAGATCGACGTACCATATCTCACCGTTTTGAAGCCAAAAACGTCCATGGCTTCGAGAAACCAACCTATCCCAGTTTAACTCCAGGTCTACAGAACCGCCGTGTCGCCCAACAACAACCCCGGCAGGCCCCAAAGAAACCGCGAACTCTCCCACAGAAGGATGTGAAATCTTAAGCCTTTGAGCCATCCAGCTACACCTTCACCGAATATAAACCGCAACCTAACCGTGCGGAGCAATCACCTAGGGGGCCCGCAGGCCATAGCCTCGAATCCAAAGTAACATGTTCTGTTCGGATGAGAATCCGCGACTCCCTAAGCCGCTGTGCACGCTAAACGGATGTCGCCACCCGTTTCCTTACGGGCTCGCTTGATACCGGAGCCTACCTGCGTTGGCCTCGGCTCCAGGATGCGTGAGGCACAAGATTGGGGCAGCTGAACCACGGGTTTCATGGGCCATGGGTTTCATGGGTTGGTGCTCGCGGCGTTGGTGAGCGTGAGACAAGAGGAGGGACCACTGGCCGTAGGGACACAGGGGGCTTCCATATTTGCCGAGTCTACGATCTTTTTTGTGAATCGGGCGACACGCTCAGCACGCTGTTCCTGGTGGACTTTCTTCAGGAGTTGCTGAACGCCGTCCAAGTGGGCCGGCCCGTAGCTCAGTGCCAAGTAGAGAAACCATCCCCCTAGGGGAAAAACGGAAACAGAAGCGAAAACCGTGCCTCTAAGCCGCAGCCGTTGCGACCTTCGGCGCAAGAAAACCATTGCCCCCACAAGCATGAGAACCAACGCACAGCACCGATCCCGCACCAAGTTCGTCTCGCGAAGCTCAAGCTCGCTATGAAGAACGGGCACGATGCGTCTCATCAGATCGGGCCACAGTTCCCCCGTTTGAAGTTCAGCAATGTTCTGGTCAGATCTTACTTTTTCAAGCTTCAAAACCGCCAACACTCCGGGGTGATCAGAAAGCCTTTGGGTGCTGCCGTCTCGAAGGGATACGGAATGCAGGAGCACTTCTTTTTGAGATACCGGCGTGACTGAGATGAACGAACCACTCTTGTACATCACCGTATCGATTCCCGAGCGGGGGTCCACCGGGTAAAGGCCAGAACCCAAGGACAGCACCCTAAACGGTAATCCGTTCCACTTTGAGTTCAGGTCACCGCCGAGAACGACCGGCATGGCGTTGTACTCCTTGGGCTGACGGCTTAGCCAATCTCCTGCTTCAACAGCCTGGGAGATTTGAACGGCAAGATAGTCTCTTGTTCCATATCCCGATTGTAAGTGTGTGGTTGCAAAGCCCAGATGACCGAGCGGCGTTTGCACTTCGACCAACGCGAGTCCTTTGCCCGCAACCCAATCGAGGTGCCACGGTATGCCAGGGTGTTGGCCTTGTGAATAAGCGTAAAAAGAAGAGTTTTGTATTGGGAAGCGCGACATCACCATAAGTCCACTGTTGCCGTACTTGCCACGCTCAAACCTTCGGCAATGCCGAAGGCCGATCGATGCGAAACCATCGGCCAAGACCTTGGCATCCTCGTCTACCCAGACCTCTTGGATGGCAACGAGGTCGACCTTGAGTTTGGACACCTCCTCGGCAACAGCATGTATTCGGTCGCCGCGCGAGGGTGTTACCCACGGTATGCCCCAGACGTTGAGTGTGAGTACTCTGAGATGCATCTCGGTTTTGGACTCTAGGTTGCTTGAAGAATTTTGCCCGGCCCAAGAAATGTTCGCCTCCCAAGCTAGGATCGCGCTTGTGGCCAATAGTGCTTTCATGAAATTTTTTCGAGCGAACATCGTTTGGAGTCTTATCCATTATGGTCCCTCCCCGTCCCATCGAGCAAATGGAGTTCAAGCAAGCGAGGACACACACCTTTAAACCAAGCGATGAGTATAGCGTTCTGAGGAGTCATTGGAGATACAAGGTAAGCATGGGGCGAGGGCAACCTACAGTGCAGCCCGTGTGGGTCTGCTTCCGACTCTTGTTTCCGGAATCCTATAGGACCAACATCGCTTCAGAAAGCTTCGAAGAAGGATCATCCCGTCTTGGTTAAATACACAGAACTCTTCGAATCATGACCAGCAACTCATGGAGACATCAGGGGTCATACACAAAACGTTCTTCCGACTGTCCCGAAAGACGGTTGTGAATTGCATCACGGCGAGCGCAAAAACGCTATTTCCCGCAAACGACTTCGGAGCGCCAGACTGGCGCCAAACAGCGATCACTGAGCGCGCCCTCGAGTACCTTGAGGAACTCCCGGAAACGCAGCAATATTTGCTGCGATTGCTCTTTGTCTTTGTAGAACTTGTGATGCCTTTGCTTTTTTGTCGCTTCAGCCGATTTTCGACTATGGGTCCAAAAGAGCGCCAGGCTCTGATGGAGAGGTGGGCTACGTCATCGCTTTACCCTTTTCGACTGGTCGGTGATGCCCAACGAGCGGTTCTGTCCATGTTGTATCTTTCTCACCCCTTAGTACTGACGCATATTGGGCACCATAAGAACTGCAACAACCCCGACGACCCACTGAAGGTCACCGTTTTGCCAGGGGTTCTATCGCAGCCGCCGCATTTGGCCAAAGGACCTCATCAACCTTGTTAGATGCTTCACACTTTCCGACTGGTGTTGAAATCAACGCAGATGCGGTGGTTGTAGGCTCTGGTGCTGGCGGGAGTGTGGCGGCGTTCAATTTGGCATCGTCCGGAATGAAAACGGTTGTTTTGGAAGCCGGACCACAGGTGCGCGCACAAGATATGACGCGCGACGCACCCAAGTTTCTTGCTCGGTATTACTGGGAGGGGGGACTGCGAACGATCGGTGGGAGTGCCCAGATACCATCGATGCAGGGACGATGTTTGGGCGGAAGTACGGTTATGAACTCGGCCATCATGCTGAGGCTCCCGAACTGGGTACGGCAAGAATGGGCCAATGGGGACGGCCTGGATTTTTTGAACACCTCATCGCTTGACGACGCTTACGACCGCGTTTTTAAGAGAACCAAAGTAACGCCTACACCCATGGCGGTCCTCGGTAGGCGCAATCTAGTCATCCGTGATGCCCTCACACGCGCGGGCCTGAAGGGTTCTCCTCTTCCTCGCGCCGTCCAGGACTGCGATGGATGCGGAGACTGCATTACGGGATGCAGTTCAGGGAAAAAGCAATCGGTCGACAGAAATTACTTGCCTGAGGCAGAAAAACAGGGAGCCGAAATATTCACTTCTGCGCAGGTCGACCGCATCCTCCTCGAAAACGGACGCGCCGCTGGAGTCGTCGGGTCTGTGCTTGATTCTACGGGACGGCGAAAGCTCGGGCCCCTCACGGTCAGAGCGCCAAGAATTGTGATGGCGGCAGGCGCCACCCACACGCCGGTCATCTTGCTTCGAAGTGGGCTCCGTGCCCGCGGAACGGTCGGCGGAAGCTTCTATGCCCACCTGGGTACTGGTGTCATGGCTTTCATGGAAGAACGTGTAGACCCCTGGGTGGGTGCTACCCAAGGATGGGGCGCCTTTTGCCCGCAAATTCATGGCATGAAGTTTGAATGTTTGTGGGCACCCCCGAGTCTTATATTCGTTCGATGGGGCGAAATCGGGGAGTCTTTTTTGCGCGCACTTTCCGAGATCAAGTATGCCACGGTGGTTGCCCTCGTTTACCGGGCCAAGGTTCAAGGGCATGTTCGCGCAAAGCGAAACGGTATGCCGAGCGTGCGCCTCAATATCCCGCAAAGCGAAACCCAAGTCGTACTTCGGGGCACAAAGCTTGCGGCAGATGCGCTGTTGAACGTGGGGGCGCGCTATGTCAGCACCGGTATTCCGGGGCTCAAACCGAAACTCAGGGCAGGAGACACTGAGACCATTCTCAACTCGAATGTTCGGATACGAGACCTGCCGATGACCGCCAATCATATTTTTGGTTCTTGTCGAATGAGTAAGAACCCAGCGCGCGGTGCGGTCGATGAATACGGCCGTCTGAGGGGCGTGGAAGGTATTTACCTCGCCGACGCCAGCATTTTTCCGAGCCCCAGCGCGGTCAACCCGCAGGCGACGGTTATGGCCCTCTCCGATCTCATTTCACGTAGGCTCGGTGAACAGGCCTAGTAAGAAAGACTGCATGTTATAGCTCGCCTCACGGGCAAGTCAGACGGTCTATCCGTATACCACGACGTAAGCGAAGGATGATCCCGAAGCTCAGCTCACGGCGCCCGTGCCTCAAGTGTGCGGGTTCAAGGGACCCTTGACGACGCTTCGGAACAGCAGACTCAGGGCGCCAAGAGGCGTCTAACTTCATCTTCTGGGATGCCGAGAAGAAACAGCACCGCGTCCAGCCTTCGGTGATTCAAGGTGTACTCCGCCTGCTCCTGAACGGATCGCTTCGCATTGAACGCAATCCCCAAGCCCGCTCGCGAGAGCATGTCCAGATCGTTGGCCCCATCCCCGATGGCGACCGTTTGCTCAAGGGCGATGCGCTCAGTCTGCGCGAGGCTTTCAAGCAGGTCTGCCTTTCGCTGCCTGTTCACGATAGCGCCCACCAGTGCCCCAGTGAGACGCGAATCCTTCACCTCGAGCTCGTTGGCAAAGGCATAGTCCAGGCCCAAGCGTTGCCTCAGGGGCTCGACGACTTGAATAAAGCCTCCTGAAATGACCGCGATTCGGTAACCCAATCGTTTGAGGGCGCGGACCAAAGTTTCGGCCCCCGGTGTCAGATCTATTTTTGCGGAAACTTCTTCGAAAACGGACGCGGGCGCACCGCGGAGCTTTGCGCAGCGCTCTCGAAGCGCCTCGTCAAAGCCAATCTCTCCGTTCATGGCCCGCTCGGTGACGCTGGCCACTTCGGAATAGGCGCCACATATGCGGGCAATCTCGTCGATGACCTCTTGTTGGATCAGTGTGGAGTCCATATCCATGATCACCAATCGTTTTGAGCGGCGAAGGAGTCCTTCTTTTTGAAGAGCAACATCACAGCTGAAGGTGTTTTCGAATTCGAGTAAAGATTCCCGCAGGCCCGCCAGGTCAGCGCCCTCTATTCCTCCCAAGATAAACTCGATGGAACTCAGATGCCCACGGGAAAGTCGCTCTATCTTGTCCACATTGAAGTGGCTTTTTGCGACCGCGGAAGTGGCTGCCGAAATCATGTGCGCACCGATCCGTTCTTTGACAAGGGTCAACGCCCAGGACTCACCCTGTTTGTTCGAATCGACGACGGGTGGCCGGACTTGAAAGTCAATGTGCACGCCAAGTTCTCGGGCTTTGTAAAGAAGCTCTCCGAACACGCGGCGCGACGTAGACTCCGATGCCCCGACCAACAGGTGCAGGTTCAAGAATCCACGGATGACAACCTGCTCGAGGTCGAGGAGTTCAATCTTCGCTTCCGCCAGAACACCCGTAAGCTCGGATGTAATGCCCGGCCGGTCCGGGCCGGTAATGGTGATAAGGACCATCTCTTCTTTGTTCGCATCCATGTCTCACGCGGACTAACACAGAAGCGCCTATGAGTCCTCATCGCGGGCGCCCAAACCGGAGGGGGTTTGAGCATGTTCCGCCGGCCACGCCATGAGGATGGGTGCCCCTCGAGCCCTGCAACATTGTGCCGACATACGGTGTTGGGTCTCGGTTCGGTTTCGCCCAGACCCACGACCACGACCACGACCACGACCACGACCACGACCACGACCACGACCACGACCACGTCTACGTCTACGTCTACGTCTACGTCTACGTCTACGTCTACGTCTGCGTCTGCGTCTACGTCTACGTCTACGTCTACGTCTGCGTCTACGTCTACGTCTGCGTCTACGTCTACGTGGTCGTGGTCGTGGTCGTGGTCGAACGCTCTTCCCCAGATTTCCGACTCCGAAAGGACCGAACGACTCCCGGAAATGTCAAACTCAGGATGCCTCTCGGGCAAAACCGAGAGTTCTCCAACTGGGTACTAGACGCGCAGCAATACACCCTTGACGTAGGCTTTTTTGAGTCGAGAGAGACCGTACATATACCAGGCCAATTGCCGCCGGTAACGGGCCCGATGAGCGGCCAGCTCTTTGTCGGTCTTGATGTCCACCACGACCCAACTCTCATCCTCAAAGAAAACCAGATCGAGGACGCCATCAAGGAGCTGGCCTTCCTCCACTTCCACAACCAGTGGAAGTTCTCGATGGCAAAGCTTGGAAGAAAAAGCTCGCTTTATCAGCTCATGTCCAAGCAAACGCTTTAAAGTGCTTTCTGCAGCCGTGATCTCCGTTTGGGTCGCGCCCAGAATCCGACCATGATGCGAACACAGGTCGACGACCAGTCCTCGCGTATGTTGAAGGGGGACATCCCGAAACACGGCGTGAACAAGCGAACCAAAACGTGCGCCGTGTGGTCTGCCCTCATCGACAGCCAAGACCTCTTCTTCAAAGCGAAACACAAAGTCCTCGGGTGGAGATTCTTCCGTTTCACTAGGCTGAAATGGGAAAATACTGTGCCGTTCACCAAGCTCTAAGGCCAAGGCTTTTCGCTCACGCCAACGTTGATACTGGGATCGGCCAGCACGAACTTGGACCTTGGTTGAATCTTCAGCCAAAAACTTTTCGCGTTTCAAGCCGAAATAGGGCCGTACAGAAAGATTGAGCGCCGCGGGATCCCACCATACGACGGGCGGTCCGGCCGCCAGACCGACATGTTGTCCAGGATGAACGCTTCGGTCTTTTTGGTCCGGCCCCATATCGGCTGACTCCAAAACAGAGCACGCTTGAAATGCCGGGCACCCCGGGGCGGGGGAGGGCCGGCGCCAGTCTTCGACGGGCGGATAGATCACCTTGTCGAGCGGACCAAACCAGCTTCGCCGGTCTGGCCCGCCCGGAAAAAGCGTATCGATTCCAAGTCCTAAGCCCGGAACAACCAGGAGGTCACGAGCCCGGGTAGCCGCGACATAACTCACCCGCAACCCTTCTTGTCGGTCCTGTTCCTTCTCGTTTTCTTCGTTTTCGAGCAGTTCCCAAGGCCGACAGCCCAAGAGCCGCATGGCGCACTTTCGCTGCTCCCAATCGATGGTGCGGTCAGCGGCGCCAACAGCCAAAGGGGCATTGATGTCGCCCAAAATCACCACCGGAAACTCGAGTCCTTTGGCCGCATGGACTGTCATCACCCGCACACCTTGGCTACCAGCCTCCACGATGGGAGACTCCGGTGTGCGCTCATGTTCGAGTTCATGCGCAAGCGTTTGGACAAATCCTCGAAAGGATAAGCCACCACCCGCCTCAAAGCTTCGAGCCAAATCCTGAACTCTTTGTACGTTGGCCAAGACTTGCTCCCCTGCCGGCCAAAGGGCAAAATTTGTGTAGGCTCTCACTGTAGCGAGTAGCGCCTGAACCGTATCCACAATAGGGCGCCGATTGCGCTCGGTGTGAAGTTTGCGGAGGAGGGCGAGCGCTTCCCAAACCGAAACGAAACTCGGTTCCTCTTCGGCAGGTTTGGGCCGAAATGGGTGGAGAACTTGATGGCGCTCCCGAAAACAAAAAAGCACATCGTCATGGATCGAAAACAGCCGGCCTCGAAGACAGGCAAACACCGACAATTCATCGCCCGGCCATTCGATGGCACGAAACGCGGCAAGGAGACATTCTATTTCTTCGCGTTCACGAAATGAACGCGAGCCCAAGAGCAGATGGGGGAGCTCCCGCGCTTCGAGTGCTCTAAGGTAGGGCGCGGTGACATCTCTGCCAAAGGCGGAATACCTCCGAAACAAGATACAAATATGACGTGGTTCTACCGGAACCCAGTGCTCCGGATGGGTCGGTTCTCGGACCTTCCAGCCACTTTTTCGAACCAGCCAATCGACAAAGGCTGCGACGTCATGGGGCAATGATGCATCCACCGCAGCCTTGGTGACGCGGGTGCGCCCAAAGGGGCGCGATACGGGCAACGCCACCAGCGAAGGTTGGGTGCTCGGCGCCTCATCCCCCCCAGAGAGGGGAACGTAAAGAGGCATACCTTTTTGCCTGTTCCCGCGGATTTCAGGCGCAAACGCAGTATTGATGGCCGCCTGTATGCTCGTGTTTGCGCGATGGCTTTGCTGAAGGTAAACCAGATGGGCGCCGGCCTGTAAAAGAACGTCCTTAACGTCTTCGTAGAGCGCAAGATCCGCGCGTCTAAAACGATAAATTGATTGTTTGGGATCACCGACAAGAAAAAGCTTGCCGGGCATGGGTTTTGTATTTCGCCATTCGGATTCTTCCGGAGTATTGGAAGCCAGGAGAAACAGCACCTCCGTTTGGATGGGGTCTGTGTCCTGAAACTCATCCACCAGGATGTGGCTAAACTTTTGCTGTAGGTATGCGCGAACGTCTATATTGTCACGCACCAAAGCTCGCGCATCCAGCAGAAGATCCGAAAAATCAAGTTTACCAAGCGTTCTTTTTTCTTTTTGGTACTCGTCAATCGCCTCTGACAGCTCTTCTTTCAACTGCGCTGCAAGCTGAGCATTGGCCTGGGTAGCATAGGTCGAAAGCCCTTCAATCAAAGCCGCTCTCTCGCTGAGTACAGCGCTTCTGTCTAGTTGAGGAGAATAGGGGCCCGTGCCCCTGCGTTTGTCCTTGGACAGTTCGCCGTGGAGGGCTACGATGCGCCCCTCCACGAGGTCGTCCAACAGAGCACCTTGTTGGCTATGCCATTCAGTAAAATTTCTTACGGGGGCGGTCGCCAAGAACAGAGGATCACGCGGGTGGGATGAAGTGGATGTCATTTGAGAAAAATGAACACAGCGGGCGACCATCGACTGCAGCGCTTCATCACGCGCGAATGGCCGTTGTTCCCAAGGCTCTCTTAGATCTCTCCATCCGGCTAGACTCCAGGCGGCCTGCTCCAATCGCTCGAATGGCGTTCTTCGGTCCCAGGCACCGGACGGAAGCCGCGACAGGGCTCTTTGAAGCGCTATCGGTTTATTAAAAAGCCTTTGCTCCATCCAGCGACGAAAAACTTGTGAGAAAAGCGCACGGGACTGCCGCTCATCAAGCTCTACAAACTTAGGGTCAACAGCGGCTTCAACGGGCCTCTCTCGAAGGACTTCTGCCAAAAAAGCATGAATCGTCGAAATCCGGGCAGCTTCAAGTTGACCAAGAGCCACCTCTAGGTTTTTTTTCCAGGCCGGCGATGTTCTTGTTGCCCACCGACCCTGGTCGATAGCCTGCCGGAGCCGAAGCTTCAATTCGCCGGCGGCTTTGCGGGTAAAGGTGAGGGCGACAAGACCATCCACCTTGAGTCGACCGGTACCCAAAAGAGCCACCAGCCGACGGACCAATTCAAAGGTCTTGCCGGTACCGGCAGAAGCCTCCACAAGCATGGTCGCATCCAATTCCTCAGCGATGATGCGCCGTGCCTCTTTATCACTCATGTCGACAGCAAAGTTCACGGTAGCCTTCGTAGATGCTCCAAAGAGCAGAGGGACGCCGTCTCTTTTCTTCGGACCCGATGTTCTTCTCCGGATCCGCAGACCATTTTGTAGTCGCAGTAGCGGCATCCTCCCTCGCGGGGGGCGGCCGGCAAAAACGCATTTTGAAGCGCATCTTCAATGGTGCTCAAAACCTGAGCCAATTTGTGCTTGGAGGTCTCGGTCACCGGAACGTCGACCAAACTAAAGGAACCGCGCTGGGTTGCGTAAAAGAGGCGACCGCTATCAACTGGCCGACCCGTAATAGCCTCTACGGCCAGGGCGTATAGCAGCGGCTGCAGAAACTCTCCGCCGCCCACGTGAAGCGGGCGCTTGTACGGAACTCTTCCCGTCTTGTAATCCGTAATGCGAAGGCGATTCATTTTTAGGTTTTCTTCCACCAGGTCGACTGCGCCTCGCACCAAATAGCCATCTAGAATGGTCGCAACCACTTCAGAACTCTCAGGATCCCGCCCCGTCTCTGCTTTTAGGCCAAAGGCGAGCTCAGCATAAAGCGGCCGCCAGTCGGTATCGCGCTCGCTGGCAAGCGTGAGGCCGCTTCTGAGATCGTTTTTGATAACATCGACCGCTTGCCGCCATATCTGGGGGATGGCGGGAGCCAGTTCTTCTTCGTAGGCCGTCACCACTCGCGAAAACACCTGACCGAGATGGGATAACGCGTCGGGAAGATTCCTTTGATTCACCGGCAAAAGCCCCGCCTTTTTGAGCGCCCCAAAAAGTTCGAACTGGATTTCGTGGAACAAACTCCCCCGCGTCAAGGGGTCGACGTCCTCCAGGGGGGCGATTTCATCCCGTGGCCTCAAACGATGAACGCCGTAGAGAAAAAATCGATAGGGGCACTGCGCAAAGTGCTGCAGCGCGGTCGGGGAGTACGCCACCTGAAGAAGGGAGCGTTTCCTCAGGATTTGGGCGGCCGTCTCCTTAGCATCCGCCAATCCATCCGCCGAGGACCATGGACTCCGAAAACGAAGCGCTTGGGTACGCAGCGCACGCGCCAAGATGGGGTTGGGCGCTGTGCCGGTTGCATCTTCGATGAGGTAGCGCCCGAAGCCATCGGCGGCATCTGGACTCCGAGCGGCACTGCGGTGAATCACCGCCAGATCGTATTCGGTCTCGTCGACGGCCGCGTAAGGCTCAGGGCGCATCGGTGTCGCCTCAACCACGTTTTTTGCCATGGTGCTGCACGGGTTCTCTGGCGAACCCTGGCCCTTGTCATCGTGCGCCGTGGTCCGATGGTTCGTGTTCGGCTGGAGCGTAGGCACTTCGCCAAAACCTGCGCGCATCAGCTCCAAGGCATAGAAGGACGGTATCGCAGCCTTACCCAGCGTGAGGTCCCAACGCGGGTAGGAAAAGACCAGCCGCGACCGGGCCGCGCCGAGCGCCTGCCGAAGAAACCGACGCTCTCGAGCCTGCCAGGCCGGTCGCTTCGTGGGCAGATCGGACGAAGCCTGTCGATGGACGTCGAGCAAGAGGGGGTCCTCAGCGCTTTTCTTCGGGAAGGCTCCCTCGTGAAGTCCCGGAAGAAAAACCGTTTCAAAGACCCGTCCGGCGGCCTCGGCGGCGGTTCCCACAAACAATCGACCATATCTTGGACCTTCTTCCTCGGTTCGGAGGGCACCCAAGCGCTCTGTAAGCACGTCATGCACTTCCCCGAGCGCTACGGGGCCCACAGAGGCCATAGGTCTAAGCTCTCCCAGGGTGCGGAGCACCTCTTCGGGCTCTTTCAAAGACAGGGAAGCCAATTCGAAGAGGGCCTCGAGCCAATCGCCCCAGAGCCTTGGGGTTCGGAATGCATCGAGGCGCTCGATGATGGGCAGCGCAAATTGCTTGAGGTTTTGCAGGGAACGCAAATCCCGTTGCCGTCTTGAGGCCCGGAGCGGGTCGGTTTGAGTAAGATGTTGAATTTGTAGCTGGAACTCTTTGGCAAGACCGTTGAGCCGCCGCTTCCAGCGCGCCAGCCCACCGATGACGGCCGCATCGGTAAGGAGTGTCTCCCAACGCTCGGGAACCTGGAGCGTTCCTTCAAGAACGGGCGCCGCGTCGTCCACGGTTCGAGGGGGATCCGATGGCTCCTTCGGAAGCCAAGATGTAAAGACAAGCTGTGACTCACCCTTGGGCGGGACCCAGGGGACAGGCTTCAAAAGCGGGGCACCGCTGTCTGACAACGCGGGAACCTCCGCCAAGGAGAGATACTCGGCAAACCGTGAGGCCGACAGTTGCTCCCGAGCGCAGCGCAAAAGCAACAAAAGCGCTCGACCCGCAGGGTGCGGCCTTCGGGTGCCTCGGGTCAGGTACACGGGAATGTCAGCGCGACGAAAGGCCGTTTCCAGGAAGGCCTGGTAAGGCTCTGGCGATCGGAGCAAAACGGCCATCTCGTCGAAGCGCTGGCCGCCTAGAGCGAGCCCCTGGGCCCGCCGCGCAATTTCGAGACATTCGGCGTCTTGACCAAGCGCACTGAACGCCACGAAGCGATCGTCCGCCGCCGGCCGGAAATCCTGTTGGGACCAGGAGAAGAGATTGCGTCTGGCACGCGCCAACGCGGGTGAGGTCGCGGTCTCGACATCCTCAACCAAAAGCTCAGGCTGAGACCGAAGGGCGCGCGAAAAAAAATCCAACTCTGTCGTCTGTGCATGCAGGACCGTCACCAAGGCGTCTGGGGTCCTTTCGAGCAGCGCCTTGACCAAGCGACGCTCAGTGCGGGACTGGGGCGTAAGCGCAAGAATCAGAATCGGGCACCGAAGGGCAGGGTGGTCCCCCTGGCCAGCCGTTTCAATGGCCGCATCAAAAACTGCGCGGCGATCCGCGAGCTTTGCGCGCTCCATTTGGTTCGCGTATTGGGTGAGGAGGCGATGAAGATCGCGTCCGGCCGGCCCCATGACCCGAACGTCTTCTGCCGGCAGGCGTTCCATGCGGTATTCGCTCAGGGTCTCTGAGAGTGCCCATCCGAAGCGAGGGGTATCCTTAATCGGCGCAAGGTAGGTCAGCGGTTGATTCCGCTCGCTCAGCTCATGTGCACTTCGAACCGCGAGGGCCTGTTCTGCAAGCGCGGTCGTCTCGCTCAGGCCCTTCGTCGCCAAGTGGGAGCAAGCGAGTTCGACCGCAAGGCGCCCGAGGGTCCGCGGATGCACCCCGAAAAAGCCACCATTTGGGGGCGTTGAGGCGCGCACGAAATCCAGGGCCGCCCGCGCCGTCTCGGCCAGGACCAAGACCTGGCTCGTAGGGGCGACATGCTGGAGCCATAAGGCGGCCTGCTCTTGGAGAAGGTGGTGAGCGGCGGACACAAGGAGCCGAGGCATCCTCGCGCCTACTCAACATTTGCGAATGGGAAAGCCAACCTTGAACCGGCGGCAAAGAGAAGGCACCATTAGGAACAGGCCCCCCTCGTGCGTCCTGCACAAGGAAGGCCTCCCCAACGTCCATGAAACGGGTTACCACTACCCCGAGCCGCATCGTCTCGCGGCTCTCCACTTTGGCCCCTCCGGGAGGAGAGACCTCCTACAAACACCCGGAAATCCTATCGGGTCGACATCCTGTCCGTTCGTCGTTTTCTTCAAGCGCTTCCCCGGTCCATCCTCGGACTGGGGGCTGGGCATCCTACCGATGCGCTTGCTTGGGAGAAAGAAGAAGCAAAACCCATACCAATGAAAATGGTCACACAATGTATGCTTTTGTGCACCCTGTAGGCGTGCATGGTGCCTCATTCGTGTTGCAGTCGTAAGAGACTGCAACAAAAAGCAATGCATTCACATCGTTGATCCTTACCGGGTTCACGTCTTTGGCCGCGAGGTGACCGCCAACGACGTCCCGAGTCCCGCGGCTCATGAGGGCTTCCCGGTCTGGGCGGACAACGCCAGCCGCCCCCCGGCCTAGGGGGCGAGCCAGGAGACACTTGGCGCCAGTTTCCACAAGAATGCACGTCCCAGGGCGGCCAGGGCCCATTTTGTGGACACCGAGAAGGGGACTAGCCTCAGGCTTCCCGATGCACTAATCCGCAAGCGCTCGAACGTGTGGATCTTGCCCTGCCAGACGACGAAGCCGCGCCGGAACCAAGGCGGGCTCGGATGTTTCCGAGCACTCAGGCGGAATTCGACCGCCCGTGACTATGGGCCGAATAAGGAAGCCCTATGAGCACCACCGACGCTGAATCCCAAATTCTGGCGGCCCATTGCATTCGGGCCTTGTCCATCGATGCGACCAATCGCGCGGCCAGCGGTCACCCTGGCGCACCGATGGGGCTCGCCGATATCGCGGTTGTTCTTTGGGCGGAGGTCATGCGCTTTGATCCCGCCTGCCCTGAATGGCCCGACCGGGACCGATTCGTCCTGTCCAACGGTCACGCCTCGATGCTGCTCTACGCGGTCTTGCATCTGTGTGGTTACCCACTCTCCCTCGAGGAACTGAAAAACTTTCGCCAACTCGGTTCCAAAACGCCAGGCCACCCCGAGTATGGTCACACCGCGGGCGTCGAAACCACGACCGGTCCCCTGGGACAAGGGTTCGCCAATGCGGTGGGAATGGCCTTGGCGGCGCGTATGGCCAAGGTGCGTTTCAACGGACCCAGATTCAGCCCTGTGACGCACCATGTGTTCAGCATTCTCGGAGATGGATGCGTGATGGAAGGCATCACGGCGGAAGCGGCGTCGCTGGCAGGGCACCTGGGGCTCGGAGAACTGGTGTGTGTGTACGACGACAACCAGATCACCATTGATGGCGGCACCGATCTCACCATGACCGAAGATGTCGAGAAACGTTATCAGGCCTACGGCTGGCATACGCTTCGAATTGATGGGCACGATCACCGCGCCATCAAGGACGCTCTTCTCGCGGGAAAACAGGAGGAAAAGAGACCGACGCTTATCCTGGCCCGCACCCAAATCGGATACGGAAGCCCAAATCGCGCGGGGACCTCCAAGGCCCACGGCGAACCCCTTGGGGACGAAGAAGCCCGTGCAACCAAGGAAAAGCTCGGTTGGAGCCACGGACCCTTCGAAATCCCAGACGCGGCACGCGAGGCATTTTGGGGGGCCATCAAGCGGGGTCAAGCGGACCGAGCTCAATGGACCGCGGCGGTCGATACCTGGCAAAACAACGCACCCGATCAGCGTGCGCTGTGGGACGCGCACTGGCATCGCGACGCTTCGCTCAAGAAGGTGGCCAAAGAAGCCGCCGGGGCGCTCGCGGACAAAACGGCGGCCACCCGCGCCATGTCCGGCCAGGCAATCAATCATCTGGCCGCTGAGCTACCCTACTTGGTAGGGGGTTCGGCCGACCTTGCAGGCTCCAATAAGAACACCATCGTCAACAGCCCCCACGTAGCACCCGACGAATTTTCGGGTCGCAATATTCATTTCGGTGTTCGCGAACACGCGATGGCCGCCATGGTGAATGGCATGGCACTCTATGGTTCTTTTGTTCCGTTTGGCGCTACATTCCTGGCGTTCAGCGACTACATGCGGCCCGCCCTCAGGCTGAGCGCGTTGATGAAAATTCGAGCCCTGCAGATTTTCACCCACGACTCCATTGGGCTCGGGGAAGATGGACCTACCCATCAGCCCGTTGAACAGCTTTGGGCGTTGCGCCTCATTCCCGGCATGACGGTCTGGCGTCCCGCGGATGGCGTCGAAACCGCGATGGCTTGGAGTTACGCCGTGGGGGAGGGCGAAGAAGGCCCGCATGCGCTGGTATTCACCCGCCAAAAAGTTGCTCCGCTTGCGCGAGACACGGATTTTGATCCCGAATCCGTGTGGCGCGGCGCCTATATCCTGAAAGACCATCCGCAAGCTCAGGGGGTCATCATAGCCACGGGCAGCGAAGTGGGTCTGGCCGTGCGGGCCTCGCAACTGCTTGACAAAGAGGGTCTCATGTTTCGCGTCGTTTCTATGCCCAGCGTCGAGCGATTTTTGGCCCAAGACCCAGCGTACCAAGAACGCGTGTTGCCCCCACATTTGAAGAAGGTCTCTATCGAGGCGGGCCGCGCGCTTCCGTGGATGGCCCTGACCGGTCGAGAAGGTCTTAATCTTGGGGTAGAGGACTTTGGGCAGAGCGCACCGGCAAAAGAGGTGTACGCACACTTTGGACTGACGCCCGAGGCGGTGGCCGCGTCCATTCGCGAGTGGCTCCATGCCTAGTGGGCCAGGCCCCTGCGCAACGTCCGCGCGCGACGCAAACGACGACGCCCAACGATGAGCCGAAATAACCGGAAAGGCCTCTCCAGAAACCGAACCTAGACCACTTCCCCACCACATTTTTGGCACCAGCCTCCGCGATCTTTGGAAACCGCGCCGCATTGTTTGCAAAGAGGTTTTTTTCGGCGTTTGTAGCGAAGGACAAGTCCACAGAACTCGCAGCGCATCATCTCCGGGTTGGCGACCGCCCCCTCGCAGCGAGGACAATGGGGCGGTGCGAGGTCACTCGACGCCGCCTCTGGGACCAGATCACTCCCCGACTGCAGGTCAACCGAAATCGATACGTCCTCAGACCCCATCGACACGTTGTTGCTTTCAAAGCCGCTCGGCGCTTTGAGATCGCCGCTTTTTTGCCCAACGGGGTTTCCTTGCACCAACCGGACACCCGGCAGGGGCCGATCCTCTGGGTCCGGCGGTGGGGGGGAGGAGGGCCGCGGCGTTCACCGGTCCCCTCCCAGGCCATGGGCGCCGTGGGTGCTTGGCTAAGCTTTTCGGGATCTCGGGCAGACAGTCCTCCGCTCGGATTGCCCGTCACCACCCGAACACCCGGTGGTCCTTCGCCCAACCCCAACGCCCGGGAACCCGCTTGACCGCCCAAATCCGAAACCAAGTCGGGCCGTTCTGTCTTTCGAAGCGAAGGATCGGTCGAATCCGTGGATGCCCCTGACGGCGCCGCCAGGCCCGCAGCCAATCGCTCCGCCTCCCCACCGAAACTGCCCGTCGGAGGCTCCGGGGAATTCCCCGAACCAAGAGATCCCGTACCTCGACCTCCAGGCGCGCCAAGGCTTCCCGAACCAAGAGATCCTGTACCTCGACCTCCAGGCGCGCCAAGGCTCCCCGAACCGAGAGATCCCGTGCCTCGACCTCCAGGCGCGCCAAGGCTCCCCGAACCAAGAGATCCCGTGCCTCGACTTCCAGGCGCGCCAAGGCTCCCCGAACCGAGAGATCCCGTGCCTCGACCTCCAGGCGCGCCAAGGCTTCCCGAACCAAGAGATCCCGTACCTCGACCTCCAGGCGCGCCAAGGCTTCCCGAACCAAGAGATCCCGTACCTCGACCTCCAGGCGCGCCAAGGCTTCCCGAACCAAGAGATCCTGTACCTCGACCTCCAGGCGCGCCAAGGCTCCCCGAACCAAGAGATCCCGTACCTCGACCTCCAGGGCTCCCCGAACCGAGGGACCCTGTGCCTCGACGACCTGACTCACCAAGGTTCCCGGAGCCGAGAGATCCCGTGCCTCGACCTTGACCTCCGGGCGCCGAGCCGAGAGATCCGGTGCCTCGACGACCTGACTCACCAAGGTTTCCCGAGCCGAGAGACCCGGTGCCTCGACTGCCCTGGGAAGCCCCCAGTGACCCCGTGCCTCGACTGCTCTGGGAAGCGCCGGAGATGGGGCCGGTCGCCGGGCCACCCCGTTTACGGGCGTCTCCGTGATCGGCGCGCGTCGGGGGCAAAGCCGGCGGTTGGGACGCTCCTCGTGTCGAGGGCTTTGGGGGCGGGCGCTGAACCTCGTACACCGTACCGCACGCTCCGCATCTGCCGTCTTGGACGACACCCTCCCCGCAAATCGCGCACTCCATCAGGTCCTCAGATTCTGCGCGCAAAACGAAGCAAAAGGCCACCCAAGCAGTCACATGGATGGCTTCCAACAGATCAGAAGTAAGTGCTAACCCGCATCAAGCAGTGCGTCCCGTGGGCCACCGGGGGTTTGAAACTCCGCGGACTTCATGAGCGGTGGCGCCCTTCGGACGAGACGCCCCATGCTCGCAGCGGAGGACTCCCTTTTGGAGAATCTCGAGCGAGGGGTCAGCAGGGATTCATGCGGTTTTGGCGCGCTTCCTGCACATTGATAGAACTCATTTCCTGGTAAGTCGCCAGCCAAGCTTTTTCTTCTGCGTCGAGAAGATTGCGATCGATGAGGCGCTCATCCAGGGGGCAGAAGGTCAGCGGTTCGACCTTCAGGAAGTCCGGTTGATGCGCCAAACGAGTCGTGGTGCAGATGTTCTCGATTCGGACGCCACCAAAATCACGAAGGTAGAGCCCGGGCTCGATAGAAAACACATGCCCAGGTTCCAAGCGTGACACGCTTTGGGGGCCAACCCGAGGCGGAAACTCATGAACGTTGATGCCCACCCCGTGCCCCGTGCCGTGCGGGTAGTCAAACCCGTGGGCCCAAAGAGGCGCACGAACCAGCGCATCCAGCTGAGCGCCCCGCGTATCAACCGGAACGATCGCCCGCATTCCGGCCATCGCCGCCTTGAGGACCAAGGTGTAGTACCGCTGCATCTCGGGTGTGCCTTGGGCCTCGGGTTTATCGACCAAAAAGGTACGCGTAAGGTCCGTCGCATAGCCCTCATCGAAATACGCGCCCGTGTCCAAAAGCAGCAACTCGCCACGCTCGATCATTCGCGTACGACTCGGGTCACTGTAGTGGATAAGTGCAGCGTTCTTTCCGGCCGCGCTGATAACCTTGAATGACAGGCCGCGTGCCCCCGCGTCTAAAAACAGCGCCCGAACCTGCTGAGCAAAATCGAACTCCGAAATCTGTTTTTTGGCCACCACTTCTCGGCAAAGCCAGGCCATCGCCTCATACACCACACAGTCGGCCCTTCGGAAGGCAGCCTTCATGGCCCGCTGCTCCTCTGATGTTTTTTTTGCTTTCATTCTTTCTATTGGGCTCGACACCGGCACCGCTTCGGCACCCGCCTGCTCGATTCGAAGGCGCGTTTCTTCGGAGGTCTGCCTCGGATCGTACGCAATGCGCCCGCAGTTTGCGTTTTTGCCCAGTTGCTCCCAGAACGCCTGCTCATCCACGAAACACAGCGAACTTTGTTGATTACGAATTGCGGAGGGAACCTGAGTGGTGTCCAGCCCCAAGACAAGCGTGTTTGACGTGGCGAAGCCCTTGGCTCGAAATGTCGCCTGGTACGGGAGTTCCTCTCCTCGGAGGTTGCTTAAGTAAGCGATCTCATCCAGCTTTTGCACCGCGAAACCATCGAAGCCTTCACCGAGCTCGGCCGCAAGTCGGCTGAGCTTATCAACCACCGAGACCCCCACGCTGGCGTCATCAACCACCCGAATCTTGGGATCCGTTTTGGCTGCTCTCAAACCACGCACCGCCTTCACCAAGGAAGTTTGAAGAGGGCGAAACATGGTTGTCTTGCACAGTGTTTCCCGAAAGAAGTCCAAAGTCGCAACGGAAAGACAGGCGCTGTCATAACCCACGACTGGAGCTGGCCCCCCCGGCCTTTCGGTCACAATTCTTTCCATTTGGGCCAAGAGGGATTGATCGATGCTCGTCCCAAATGGAACCCGTATCACCTGAAAGAGCGATGGTTCGACTTCTTTTTCGGCCTGGAGCCAGTACCGACCATCGACCGCCAAGAAGGCCTCGGCCTCAGTGATGAGCACCTCACCCGTGGAGCCCGTAAAACCCGAAATCCAAACCCTATCCGACATCTCTGTCGGAACATACTCGTTGAGATGTTCGTCGGTTGAACGAACCAATAGAAGGTCAATGCCTTCGGAACGCATACGCTTTCGCAACGAGGACAGGCGGTCAGAAACCCGGGAGCGTGAGGCCACACCACATGGTAGTCCGGCCTAAGCCTACACTTCTAGCGAAATGTGACCCGAGACGCTGGGACGGTACTAGCGCCACGCCGGATCTTGAGGATCGTGGCATTTTAAGCAAGCACGCACATTGCGTTTGGCGGCAGCGCTTCCACGCAAACGCTGCGGATTGGGTCCATGGGGATTTCCGCCAAACGATGCCGGTGACCCGGTCCCAAAAGCGGAAGTGTGACAGCCAAGACAATACTGCTCCTGATGGCAAGAGGCGCATGCACGGATGTTACGCTGGGCATGGAAACCATGAAAGTTGCGGCTTTGCGGATCAAGCCAACCGTCGCTCGCCATGGGATGGGGTCCGTTGACCGGACCCGAGCCCCCGGCCCTTCGAATGGTTCGGCGCGCGGAGGTGTTGCTCAATGTCCCGACGGTGGCCACGCCGCTTCGCACATGGCAGTCTAGGCAGAACGTCTGCAGCCGGTGACAACTCTGGCATCGCATATCGTCTCGTCGCGCCCGGATGAAGTGCGTCGACATCCAATCATCGGGGTGGTACCGCACGTCGCGACCGATACCATCATGGCAGTCGAGGCACTCGGTGGTCGAATGGCACTTTTGGCAATAGGCGCTATCTCGTTTTGCCGGAACCGCGTGATCCCTCAAAAAATCCGCATCGTGAATGGCAAAACCGTGAAAGCGGCGCGGCATCAAGGAACCCTCGGCAAAATCGGTCACCAATCGTCCGCTGGGCCCCGTGAGGTGACAGGTCTTGCATTCCACCTTCGCGCCCGACTTGAGGTGACAGTCCACGCAGCGATCCATGGTGGGGTAGTCGTCTCGAGTGGCCACCGTCTTCTGAGAAACGTGCCGGTGGCAGTCACTGCACTCCACACCGCGGCTGAGGTGCAGCTCGTGGGGAAATTTGATGTTCGGGGGGGGAATGCGTAGCGGCTGCGCCTGCGTGGAGGTTCCGGCCTTGAGATCGCGATGGCATTGCCCACATTCGGTGGTTTCGGTCGCCTGAACCCCATCGCCGATCCACGTCTCGTGGCAGCTATCGCACCCATCATGACCCGGAATGTCGCGGTCCGCTGAAGTCTTCGAATCGGAAACGTTCTCGTGACAAAAGTCGCACGCGAGTCCTTCACCTTCGATGCCCCGGGCTTTGTCCGGTTTGCGGGTGTGATAGCTGTGCGTAAAAAAAACGGGGATGTCTTGTTTGGGGAAAATGACCGCATCCGGACCCCCCTCGAACACCAGTGCGCCCGTGACGAGGATGCCAAAGAGCCCTAGACCCATCAAATGCCGCGTCCGAAACTTCATTCCCATCCTCAATAGACGACGCTAAGCTCGCTGTAGATGCGGTGCCCACCCTCAAGGTAGCTGTCGAAGTTCTTAATGAAGTTCAGACGCACACCCACGCGATCCGTCACCTTAGCCCGCCCCGCGAGGCTCGCGGTATAGCTGGTGCGAACCTCAGCAACCTCACCGGAGTCGGTTCTTTCAAACCAGTCTGATTGAATGGAGGTTAGCCCCAAGCGACCCCGCAACACCAAGCGGCGTTGCCAGAACCCAAGATCTCCAAACAGAGCGGCAGCGCGGTAGTTGCCGCCGTACGAAATGCCGCTCCCCAGGTTGCTTCCGCCTTCCAAGGTGGCGCCCACGCTCCAGCGGGGGGCTCGATAGTGAACACCGATACTCGGCCCTTGGGTGGTACTCGAACCATCGAAGGAGGCACCCTCATTGGGTCCGGGATCCGCGGTGCTCTTCGGCCCTTTTTCACCACCCCCAAACGCCTGGATAAAATAGCCCCCTTCGATTCGTAAGCCACCGAAGAGATCCACCGTCATTTCTACGCGAGCTCGATCGTACCCAAAAATGTTGAAGAAATTGAAAATCGAGTCGCCCACGAAACGGGGCCGCACCCTGAGGTACTCTGCCTGAAAATGAAGGCCTGGCTTGGGGTTGTAGGAGATGCCTGCGCGGGCTTGTTCGAGCGCGCCAAGAAGCACATTCCAGGTCAGGCTCCCGAACACGTCGACATGCCAGGACCGGAATCCATAACCCACCGCAGCCCCCAAAAGGGACTCCTGGACACTGAAGTCCCCTCCTGAAGCCTCTTTGACCCGCGCGGCACGCGCACTGTCTTCGGGACTAAAGAGCACCGCCAGGTCGTCCCCTCGTTTGACCCACTCCTGCCGAAATGACATGGACAACGAAAGTTCTCGAAAGAGACGCAACGAGGCTTGTCCACCTACGGTAAGGCCGTGAAACGGGGCCTCACCGTCGTAGATTTCGGTGCCATCGCCGAGGAGCGCTTCGGAGTTGAACCCCACATCGAAACGCACCGGTTGACCGGCGTACACGGTGAGGTTCAGCCCATCCAGCCCGTGGGTCCAGGGATGAACATGCGCGCTGATGCCGTCTAGGCTATACCAATCGAGGTCATCGACGATCAGCTGGCGCCCAAAACGAAGCTCAAGCAGCTCAGGCAGCGCCACCCAGTCGACGTAGGCGATCATCAGATCGAAATCATTGCGTCCGTCGACCGCGGGCACCCCAGCGCCGTCCGGGGTATCGCGATGGAATCCGGTGCCAAAATCCGTGTGGTAGCGAAGCGACACCACCATGGACACCCGGTCGTTTCCATCGAGATTAAGCCCCGTGAGCTCGAGTGTTTGATAAAACTGGTTGAGGGCGCGGGTCTGAGCTCTGTCGATTTCGGGCTGGAGCCGAAGATCGAAAGCACGATAGATGCTCCGAGTCTTCAAGGTCACAAGCTGGGCTTGGGCCCGAGAGCTGGCCAACAAGCCGGCGGTCATTATGACCCACGTCACCCACGTCGGCGGCCGAGGCCAGGGTCTACCCGGTCGGTTCGCCCGAGCCACGGTGCTTTCCCTGGGTGCCCCCCAAAGCGCCTCCATTGTCGCCGGTTAGCACTTCCATCAGCCCCCGGGCAACCCGAAGCTTTGGTGCACACACGCTGACTCCATGGTAGCCAACGAAACGCTCTGATTCCGATCCGCGATATCAACCCGAGGGTCCGCGTGCCGGTCGTCAATTTCGCCCTGATCGCCCTCTCGGCGCTCGGGTTTCTGTTTCAGCTCAGTCTGGGGAAGTCGGTGGACGGGCTTCTCAAAGCCTACGGCTTTGTCCCCGAACGGCTGGCGAATGCGCTTGCGAGCGCAGACCAAGAAGCGCTTTACGCCGCCTTAGTCTCGGTCCTGACATCGATGTTTCTTCACGGAGGATGGATTCACATCATCGGCAACCTGCTTTATCTTCGGGTGTTCGGAGACAATGTTGAGGACCGGTTCGGCCATCTTGGCTTTTTGCTGTTCTATTTGGCGTCCGGCGTCGCCGCGGTGCTCGGCCAGTATCTCTTTGACCCGCACTCCACGATTCCCGTGGTGGGCGCCTCCGGCTGCATCGCCGGCGTGCTCGGGGCCTACATCGTCCTGTTCCCGAAGGCGCGGGTTGTAACCTTGTTCCCGGTTTTCATCTTTTTGACCTTCATTGAGGTGCCTGCATTCTTCTTTTTGGGAATTTGGGGGCTCCAGCAGCTCCTCAACGGATACTTGGTGCTCGGTCAAGATGTCGAAGGGGGCGTTGCCTGGTTCGCCCATATCGGAGGATTTGTGTTTGGACTGAGCGCGGGGTTGTGGCGAAGAACAGTCAAACGCTAATGTGTGGGGTTTAAGAGCTCGTCAGGTGCGCGTAGACTTTTTCGACTTGGGCCCGGGTTTGGTCGAGCGAACCCTCATTGTCGATGACGATGTCTGCGCGGGCCGCCTTGTCTTCGAGGGGCATCTGGGCGCGAATGCGGCTTTCGGCTTCATCCAGCGACAGGCCTCCGCGGGTCATCACGCGTTGCCGCTGCGTGGCTGGGTCGACGTACACCACCAAAACAGTCTCAAAGCGCGTTTGCCTTCCCGTCTCGAAAAGCAGGGGCACATCGTACACGACCAATGTGGCGCCCTGGGCTTCGGCTTCGAGGCGTCGCGTTTCAAAAAGGGCCTGGACCTTGGGGTGGACAATCTCCTCGAGTTTTTTTCGAGCGGCTTCATCCCGGAACACCTGCCGACCCAACCCCGGGCGATCAAGGGTTCCGTCCTCCCGGAGAATCCCTCTACCGAACGCCTGTTCGAGGGCGCGGAGGGCGGGCTGGCCCTTCGCCACCACCTCTCGGGCCAACCGGTCGGCGTCGATGACTGTGGCGCCCAGCGCCCGAAACATCTGGGCTACAGTCGATTTGCCGCAGCCGATTCCCCCGGTCAAAGCCACCACCTTCATCGGCCCACTGTAGACGCGTAATCCCGCACCTTCCTACTGAAATCAGGCCTCCGAGCCCACCGATTCGCCACCGGCGAATCGCCGTCGTTTTACGGATGGCGTGGTGCCCTCGCTTGACTCACGAGAACACGCATGTAGGGTGCCGTTCGATGAATCGCGGTCCTGCCACCAGGCGCTTGCTGGTTGGATTGATTGCGGCCGCAGCCAGTCTGCCCGCCCTAGCCCTATCTGCGCCGGAGTACTTCGGAGCCAAACAGTGCGGTTCCTGCCACACCCAAGCCTACGAACAATGGAAAAGCACGGGGCACGCCGTGTCCTTGGCCCGTCTCTCCAAAGTGCAACAGAAGGACCCCACCTGTCGAAGTTGCCACACCATGGCCCCAAGGAGTGACGACCCTTTGTTGGCGGGCGTCCAGTGCGAGTCCTGCCACGGCGCGGGTCGTTTTTACGCTCCAGAATTTGTGATGCGGGACAAAGTGCTGCGCAAGCAATTTGGCCTGAAGGAGATCGGCAAAAACACCTGCTTGGCCTGCCATACCCATGACAGCCCAAGCGTTCGTCCCTTTCGTTTTGAAGAAAAAGTAACCTTGGTTCAGCACCAAAAGCCTGCGCCGGGCTGAACCTCATGGGCCAGACGCACAAGGACTGGGTCAACGCCCTGTGGCGCGGTTGGTCTTCTCTGAATACGACCGCATTGCTCACCACCACCTTTGCCACCCTGTGCCTGGTGGGGGTGCTGGTGCCCCAAGGAAACACCGCGCTCGAAATCGCCGAGAGCGCCCAAGCGGTCACGCTCCACCGGCTGATCGCATGGGGACTCACCGACATTTTTCGGTCTCCTTGGCTATGGGCCCTGGGCGTCCTTCTGGCCAGCCACCTTTTGGCCGTCTTCGCGCGTTGGCTCATGATGCCCGGCGGGGGTGCCACCCGGTTGGCCGGACTGAACTCCGAAGACCCGTCTTGGCTACACGAAGTGCTCCACGCGCCGCTGCCCGAGCAAGCCGTGGAGCGGCTGCGCTCCACGTTCCGGTCCCTTGTAGGCGCTCCGGTATCTGAGGAGGTTAAAAAGAGCCGCGTCATCATGGGCTTCGAAACCAGTCCGGGTGCAAAGTTTGCACCGCTTTGGATCCACGTGGGCATGATGCTGTTGGTGCTGGGGGCGGGCATCATCGCCACCCCGAGCGCCACCGGAAGCGCGATCGCCCACGCGGTGTTGGAGGTCACGCACCCCCAAAGCGGAGCCTTTGGGGTGTTCGACATGGCGGAACACGAGACCGTACAGTTTTTCCAGCATCCTGCGCGCTACCGCATCCGGCGTTTCGTCCGTGCCAAAGATAACCTTGGCCCCGCCATCCAAATGGAAAAGCTTCAGGCCAACCGTCCGCCCGAAGATTTTTGGATCTATGCCAACGCCCCGATAGGCTTCGACCGCCACCGCCGTGGGGCCTTCAGTATTCGCGCCCTCAAACTCGACCGCGTCCCCCCTCCGGGCCAGGGCGTCACCGCCTCCCCCGGCGCAAGCCTGCTTCTCGCCGGCCTTGCGCTGCTGCTGATCGGGACCGTCCTCCGCGCCCGGCCCCAAGGCAGCCTTTGGATCGATGTGGACGGGGATCAGGTCAAGCTGAGTGCGTCTCCCAAGCACCACGGCGATCCCAGCTTCGAGCGCCATTTTCATCGCTTTGCCGCCTACGCCCGCTGGAGCCTGCGCGAAGCCCCCTAACGAAGTCGGTGACGCCCCACCGTGCCGAGGCGGTGTTTTAGGGGTAGGCAAGAATTCGACGGGCTCCCCGGTAGGATTTTCGAAACCATTTCGCGCCCAGCCGCGCGTACACGACCCCTCGACTCACCCCCGCATGGGCGAAACGTCCATCGCCGACGTAGACGCCGACGTGGTTCACGCGCCCACGATCCTTGAAGTCGAAAAAAACGAGGTCGCCCGGCTTGAGTTGCTGATATGCGACCCGTTGGCCCACACGGTACTGATCTCGGCTGACCCGCGGAAGCGTGAGGCGAAAGGCCTCGGAAAAAACACTTCGGGTGAATCCGGAGCAGTCGGTCCCCTGACCGCGATGAGACCGCCCCCATTTGTAGGGCGTTCCAATCCAAGGGTCGACAACCGAGGTGAGTTGGGACCGGTACACGCCGACGAGCTTCGCTGGCTCCGCCCAAAACGGGGAAGAGGGGGGCAGACGGGGGGGCCCCAGCGTCACCTGCGGGGGTACTTGGAGCTGGGGTGCTGGTTTTTCTGGGGAAGGCTTTTGAGCATCTGCCGGCGGCTGGCTCGGTGAGGTCCGTTTTCTCGGAGTCCTCGGACGGTCGGGGGGCGGCGTCAACGATGAGGGTTTTTGGGGTCGAGCCCAACGATCGGGTGGCGAGAGAGTCGGGGGAGGTTGTCCCGACCGGGGATCGAGCCAACGATCTTCGTCTGACAACGGAAGCTGCATGTCTTTGAGCTGGGTCCGCAGTCGAGCGAAAGGACTCCGTCGGGCATCGGCCACCGCTGGGCTTTTCGGAACCTTCGAAAAAGCACGGGCCAGCTCATGTTCGAGCTCTTGGCGGTCCCGCGCAATGTCTCGCTTTCGGGCCGTGTTTTGGGCCAGCTGTTCCTCTTTTGCGAGGCGCGCCAGGAGGCGGAGTTTGTCGACCAACAGGGGCCGCATACGAACCCGCGTTTTTTGAAGCGCTTCTTGGGTTTCGCGCAATGCGTGTGGACCAATTCGACCGTCTTTCAGCGCCTCTTCCCAGTAGGCTACCAAATCCGGCGCGATTTCTTCGCTGTAAAACTTCGGAAAATCGAAGGCGAGATCGATCGGCCGGCCTTTTGGTCTTTGTCCTTTGAGGGCGAGAACTTGGTAGTGAACAGCAATGGGCGGCGGAACGTACCCCAAAGCCCCGCGCCACCCCTCCCAGGCCGCCAAAACGCCTTTTTTCGCGTCGATTTCCATGAACATGGCCGACGCCAAAATAGCCTTTGCCACGCCTATTTCGGGGGTTCGCACACTTTCGGCCGAAAGCGCGCTGCCGCCGAATCGCATCTTCACCTCGCGGGCCCATGCTCGGCGCACCGCGAGCGAGAGATCGTCTCGGGCTTTCACATAAGACAAGATGCTGAGGTTTGGGCGAGACTCCTGGGCCAAAACGAGCACACTCAAAAAAAGTACGCTGAGTCCGGCCCCCACGCTCAAAAACGTGAAGCGAAGCTTTCGAGTCACCACAAGCAGTTTGCCCGCTCTTCACGAGGCGTTCAATGATGCGAGCGCCCTCACAACCGGATGACCGAATAGGCACCGCCGCCAACGAGTCAACGAGCGGACTACAAGGAGGCTTGGCCCTCGAGTTTGAACGGGAGCTTGAGGGGGCCAAGGTTGAGGGCGCCCCCAAAACGGTACGGAATGTCGCGGCTTTTGACGGCCTTGACGACGGCGAGACCCAGCTTGAGGAAGTTGAGTTTGACCGGCACGGTGAGCTCCCGTGACTCGCCGGCAGGGACATCGGCGAGTTCGGCTTGCCCCTGGCTTACGGGGACGTCAACGAGGGCCACGTCGTACTCAAAACCACGAATGCGCAGAGGGAACTTGCCCTGATTGCCGACCTTGAGGCGAAAGCGAATTTCGGTGCCCGTGAAGCCCAGGGATCCCATTTCGACCTTGGCGACCGAAATCTTGGGGAGCTTGGGGACCGGGACCTTACCGTCCACGTCCATCGGGAGGTTGATGATCCCGACCGGCGTTTCGATGCCAAAGCCGGCTTGAAGCCGATAGGGAACCTCGTCTTTGGCCTTCAAAAAACCCACCAGCGATTCGGCAAACTCCTTGAATTCGACGGTCAGTGGCACCGTCAGGGTGCTCTTGCCGTTGGCCTTGATCTGATTGCCTTTGTCCGTACGCCCTTTAAACAAAGTGTGTCCGTCAAAATCGAGCTGGTGCTCCAGATGGGCGAACGTCAGTGCCATCGGGTTGGGGTTGTGAAGCTCAAATTCGAAATCGAGGGTCATCGCCTCAAAAGACACGTTTTTGAGATGCATCTTCTGGAACTTGAGGGTTGGTTTTTGAAAGCCCCCCCCAAGCATATTCTTCAAAGAAGCACAGCCACCGAGAAGAACGCCCAACGAGAGGACGAGGGTACAGAGCCCAAAAGAAGGACGGCGAGGCAATGTCAAAGGATGCATGGCCGGTCTGTCGTTCGTCCAAAGGCCGAGAGTCAACCGATCCCTGCGCGATTCATGCTTCTCGCCTCGCAAACCCTCTACGAACCGACCACGAAGGCGATACCAGCGTTGCCGTGGGGAAGGGCGGTCAGGTACTCCGAACGAGCGAAGTCGGGCTGCGATTCAGTCGTAGCCCCCGAAAGGACAAACGCCATGGTATCCAACATCGGTCAACCCGCTCCCGAGCTCGCCACCTCTGAGTGGGTCCAGGGGGAGCCGACCTCTTTGGCCAAGCAGCGTGGCCACGTCGTCCTGGTCGAGGTCTTCCAGGTGAACTGCCCGGGATGTTTTCTTTACAGTTTGCCCCAATCGCTCGACCTCCACGCGCGTTATGCCGAACAGGGGCTTTCGGTCATCGGTCTGGCGACCGCATTCGAAGATTACGACAAAAATACGCTCGAAAACCTAAGGAAGCTGGTCGGGCGCCAAGAGGTCATCGGCGAAACCCATCGGGCCCTTGCCGAGTTGCGTCGGCTGAACGACGGCCTGCTTCCCTACCGGCTGCCGTACCCGGTGGCCATGGACCGCGTGGTGCCCGACACCGAGGCCGTCACCGAAGATCGCGTCCGGGCGTATTCGAGCGAACGGGTTCCTGGGTTCGCGGACGCCGCGCCCCAAATGCAACAGCAAGTCATGGCCCGGGTCCAGGCCTACCTCAGCGAGAAAAAGAACACTGCCGAAACCTTCGAAACCTACGCTCTTCAGGGTACACCCTCCTCGATCGTGGTAGACCGTAGCGGGATCCTCCGAGATGTATCGTTTGGCCAGGCGCCTCACCTGGAGACGCTGATTCAAAAGCTTCTCGATTCCCCGGCGCAAAACGCGCCCTCACCCCTCCCATCTCCCTGAAAACAGAGCATTTTTGCCTTTGGATGGGGATCAACAGAGAGAACGGCCAAGAACGCTTGCCCTTCGAGGCCGTCGGTGGCACCCCTCGCCCTGTATGACTTCAGCGAAGCGTGACGCCAAAAAGGGCGACAACATCAGGCGAGTGGGCATCGTGTTCTCTGGAGGACCCGCCCCCGCCGCCAACGCGGTTATCTCCGCCGCAGCCATTTCCTTCATCGAGGATGGCCGGCAGGTGATCGGGTTTTTTCACGGATACTCCAACCTCATCGACTACAACCCCGTGACCCACCGACTTTTGCCGGACAAACACTACCGGGAGTTCACGGAGCGCGATCTCCGAGGGTTGCGCAACAGCCGCGGCATCATCATCGGCACCGCCCGTAGCAATCCTGGCCGCATGATCAAGGTCCCGTCCGATCTCGAAAACCAAGAAAAGTGTGAGCCGCTGCACCGGGTGTACAGTGCCCTCATCGATCTGGAAATTGACGCCCTGATCTCCATTGGCGGGGACGACACCTTGAAGACCGCCAATCTCCTCGCCGAATATCAGCGCCGCCTTCCCAAGGAGGCCCGGCGCGTCAAGGTGGTTCATGTGCCCAAGACCATCGACAACGATTATCGCGGCATCGACTTCACCTTCGGGTTCTTCACCGCGGTCGACTTCATGGCCAAAGAACTGCAAAACCTGCGGGCTGACTCCATCGCCACCAGCTCGTACTTTATCGTGGAGACCATGGGCCGAAAGGCTGGTTGGCTGGCCTACGGTGTGGCCATCGCCGGAGAAGCCAACTTGGTCATTGGACTCGAAGACATCGACGACAGTCTTTCCACCAAAGAGACCCAAAAAGACGAGAAAACGGGAAAGCTTGTGGAGCGGAGCTGTCTCGATTTGGACAAATTGTGTGACCGCATCGTCAACCTCATTGTGACCCGCGAGTCGCGCGACCAAAAACACTACGGCACGGTGGTTCTCGCCGAAGGACTTTCCGAGCTTCTTCCCAATTCGTTCATCGAGGGCCTTCCCCGGGACGAGCACGGTCACTTGGGCCTCGGCCGCATCGACCTCGGAAAATTGGTCGCGCAGATGGTGGGCAAGCGTTACGAGGCCAAACTCGGACGAAAAAAGAAGCTGACCGGGGTTCAGCTCGGCTACGAGAGCCGATGCTCGCCGCCCCATGCGTTCGACGTCATGCTGGGAAGCCAACTGGGCATCGGTGCCTACCGGGCTTTGGTCGAGGATGGTTTAGACGCCGCCCTTGTCAGTGTCAGTGGTCAGCTCGATCTCCAGTACGTGCCCTTCAAAGAGCTGGTGAACCAAAAAACGCTGGTCACCGAGGTGCGTTTTGTCGAGCCCGGCAGCGATTACCATCAACTGGCGCGCTTCCTAGAAACCCGAACCGAAGGCATCGAAGACTGGTCCCCGGGACCGCGTCCGGAAAAATAGTCCCGCCGGACCGAGCGGGGGGGCCAAAGCCACCGCAACGGGGTTCGACAACTTCCGTCAAGCCCCCCCGCGCCTCATGGCTACCCCGTCAGGGCGCTTCTTCTTCCTCGCGCAGCCTCCGGCGCTCGGCCCGATCCCACCGCTTCTGAATGCTTTTTGTGCCCAGACTCCAGCCCACGTAAAAGCCCAAAGAGAGCATCAGAGGGATATAGAGGACATGGTTGATGGGCGGAAGCCCGTTCACGACGGGGACCCTTGGTTCATCTTGGCCGCGAGTTCTTCAAGGTGTCGGGCCAGCGCCTGCTGCCTCCGCCCCAACCACAAAACGTAGCCAAACATCCCCACAAAAAAGGCCGCATAGGCCAGAACAACCAGCGTGGGGGCGTCGGCCTTGTCTTCTTCAGGGGCACCGGTCACCCGTTCGAACCCCGGCGGAATCGCTTGGTGGGCCCGCGTCCGCTGCTGTTCGATCAGCGCCTCTGGAGACTCTGGCTCCTCCGCCAACGCCACCAAAGAGGCCACCAACAGCAGCCCGAAGCTGAGGCCCGCCACACGGCCAGCGCCCCATACGAGCGAACGACGGAGTATTGACATGATGGGCATAGCTACCTCGATTTCACCTTTCAAAAAGGCCGGCCTCCGTAGCCTTGCCTTGGAGTCGCTCAAGCGCCGTCTCCAGTTTACCCACCCGGATGCGGGTCCAAAGCATCACCGAAAACGTGACCAAAAAAGCGACCACGCAGACCCAGAAGGCTTGTCTCATGTCCGGATCAAGGCCGCCTTTCTTGGTGACCAGTTTTTCGGGGTGTGTTCCCCGCCAAATGTCGACGGAGACGTAAACGAAGATGGCGTTTAACACCGCCAACCCGGAAAGCCCGGCAAAAATGGTCTTCCGGGACTCCCCAGCATAGGCCCGAACAATCTTAGACGCGACCAGGGTCAAGACCAGGACCAGCGACGAGGTCAGACGCACGTCCCAGACCCAGTAGACCCCCCACGCCTTGCGACCCCACAGGGGGCCCGAGATCAACACCAGTGCGCCAAAGAGTATCGCAAGCTCCACCACCGCATCGCCCATTCGGTCCCACCGTTCGGTCCTCTTCACGAGGTAGGCCACACTCGAAAAAGCCATCAGCGGTGCCGAAATCAACATCACCCAAGCCGCGGGGACGTGAAAGTAGAAAATCTTCTGGACAAAGCCCATCTGCGCTTCGGTGGGCGCGGAAAAAAAAGCCAGATAGAGACCCCAGCAAAGAAGGCCACCGGCGATCACGGTCAATAGGGGCAGCAGGATCGGAGCGCCAAAACCGCGTCTGGTGTCATAGAGTTCTTCGGATAATGACTCTTTGCTCACGTCCCGCCTACTCCACCACCAAAGATTCGAAGATCCACAATGAAGCGATAAAAAAAACGATGTCAAAAAAGGCGAGGACCCGCACCCAGCTGACAAAATCACCGAGATCCGAAGCTGGGTCTAGGAGGGCGGCACTCGCTTTCACACCCACAATCAAGACCGGGAGTACCATGGGATAGAGTACAATGGCCAAAAGGACGTCTTTCGATCGCGCGCGCAGCAGCATCGCTGACAAGAGCGTCCCCACGGTGGCGTACCCGAAGGTACCGAGCGAAAGCGTGAGCCCCAGCCGCCACAGGGCCGCCCACTCGGCCTGAAGGGTCGGGAAAAAGAAAAACACGGCCGCGACCACCACCCCCTCCATCACCCCCATGAACGCGAGGACCCCGAGGAGCTTCCCCAAGAAAAGGGCAGGGCGGACCATCGGGGCCAAAAGCAACGCCCGAATACACTGCCCCTCTCGCTCCCGCTCAAAAATCCGACTGAGCCCAAGGGTGCCGGAAAAAACCAATGCCACCCAGAGGCTTCCCGATGCGATCTGCGCGATGGGCGCCCCCCCGTGAAAAAACGAAAAGGCGAAGATAAGCACCACCAAAAAAGCGAAATACCCGGTGGTGTGCACCACTTCCCAGCTTCGACGTTCAACCTGAAGGTCCTTCGTAAACACCGTCCACGCGTCCAGGAGCACTCTGGGCAGCGACCCATCGGCCTCCGCCCATTTCTCTTGGGAACCCGGATTCACACCCACCATGGCCCGCCGGCTCGTGCCGCCCTTGGGGAGGACCGTGGATTCCTGACTCGAAGCGATGGCCTCTCGGTAGAAAGCACGAAGGGCTTTTGCGCTTTTCGCTCCGTCTTCCGCCGCCACCACCTGGCCGCGATTCAAAACCACGGTTTCGTCTGCCAAAAGGGCTGCGGTGTCCATGTCGTGGGAAACCATCAGCACCATCGCGCCCTGGTCGCGCAGGGCTCCAATGCATCGAACCACAGTTTCAATAGACGCCCGATCGAGACCACTGAAGGGCTCGTCAAGAAGCAAGAGCGCGGGCTGACCAATCAGTGCCCGTGCCAGACCGAGTCGCTGCCGCATTCCTCGGGAAAAAGCCCGAGCCAAGCGATGCATCGCATGCCCAAGGCCGAGCTCGTCAAGGAGGGCCTCGGCCCTTGATTTGGGGTCGTCGAGCCCGTAGAGCCGTCCAAAGAATGCGACGTTTTCGAGAGCCGTGAGCTCCCCATAGCTCAGCGGTTCATGGGACACCAAACCGACGTGGCGACGGGCGAGTGACGCCCGCTCGGGCGCAATGCCTCCGAAATGCAAGGTGCCCTTGGTGGGACGCACAAGGGTCGAAAACATCCACAAAAGCGTGGTCTTCCCCGCCCCGTTCGGCCCGAGAAGCGCCAAAGCGCGGCCCGGCCGAAGCCCGACATTGACCCGAAAGACCGCACGATGTCGCCCGTAGATCTTCGTCACCTCACGGGCCTCGACGGCACCAAAGGGCTGACAGAAGGAGGCGGTCACTTTTGAAGGTCCTTGCTGACCTCGATCTCCTGAAGCACCCGGCCAAGTTCCTCAACAAGCTCACGGTGCCGCCGCGTGTACCTTCGTTCCTTGACCCGTGTGGCCTCATAATCTCGGTTTAGGACCCCCACCGCGCGAACCAGCTGGTCCCGTCGGGCCTGCGCCGAAAGGGGACCATCGAGCAAAAGCGGCGCGGACGCTTTTTTCCGAAGGGACAGAGCGACCCAAAACAGGACCGCGATGCACAACAAAATCGCGATATGCCTAGGCCAAGCGGACCGGGACGGCAGGCCGCTGACCTCCAGGGCCAACGGCGCATCCTTGGGCAGTGCGCCAAAAACGTACACTGTAAAGCGTTGCCCTCCCATGTCCCGCTCGTGCCGCTGAAACTGTTGGCTGCTCTTGAGCTCGAGGTCAGGCGCGTGCTCAAAAATCACCCGGACGGTGCCGGTCGAAACCGGAAAAACCCGCCTCATGGTGAAAGTCCCCTCATGGAAGCCCAGAAAATACCGCGCGCCGATCTCCGCCGATGAGGCGCTCAAGTCTTGACGCGCGACAATGCGCTTGGCGTCGTCGCTGGCCTCAAAACCCTCGCTTTGCTCATCCAATATCAGTCTTCGCGCCCCTCGCGGAAGTTTGATGGTCAGCGCGTCCTTAGGCACCCGCTTGTTATCTGGGTTTTGAATCTTCCAAAACTCTTCGATCGTGAATTCTTGCTCCCCGCTCAGCCGAAAGGCCAGTGTCACGTCGGCCTTCAAATCATGCGCGCCCCCGATGGCCGCGCTTCCCGGCCTCGAACTGGGCTCTGTGCTGGGACTGCCTTGTGCAATCGAAAAAACAACGCTGAAGAACCATGGGGCATTCATGGGGACGCTCCAGAGGACGACGCCGCCGAATCCGCGGTCCCCTGCGCGTCCGACCGCTTTTGTCCCCCGCAGCCGATGCAAAACTGCGCATCGAGAGGGTTTTTTTGTTGGCAGTGGTCGCAGCGCAACCCGTCGTCCAAAGGCGTCAGATCGACTGAGGCGAGGTAAAAGACCGAAGGATCTGCGCATGGGGCGGACCCCTTCGCTTGGGATGTCGACGCACGGTGCACGGCATGGTCCCCGTTGGGCTTCGGGTTCGGGTGGCTTTCGGCCCCAACCAGAGGCGCGCCGACCAGCGCTTCGGCATCGGCTTTGTATCGGTTTTCTTCGTCTTTGAGTTTTCGGATAATTTTGAGCGCCGCCTCTTCGGTAGACCGCCGAAGATACGCGTAGTCTTGGGCGTCAACCTTTCCGATGCCCGCATCGACTTCGAGTTCTTTGATGCCTTCGAGCAGGAGACGCTTTTGTTCGTCGAGCGCTTCACGTTCCTTGTTGGGTATGCGACCCACAACATCAAGGCTCGGATCCGACAAAGACGCGACCATCTTGAAAGAGACAAAAAACGTAAACGCCAAGGCTGCGCCCGCGAGCACAAAGACAATCGCGGGCACCGTCCCGTAAGCGCGACCCATCACCAACACCACCACGCTGAGGCCAAGAACGACCTCAAACAAGAGCAGTCCGCGTTCAAAGAAGCCGCGTTTGCGGCTCGATTTCTCCATGACGCGCGTCAATCGAGGTCCTCAAGCTCTTGCCTCAAGATGTTTTTTGCTTCTTCCCGCTCGGAATCCTCGGGCAAGGGGGCGTCGGACGCCGACTCGGACACCCGGGTTGCGCGTCGCCGGGCCCGAAACCCGACCACAAAGACCAATATAAGGCCCACCACCGCCGCCGCGTACGGCAAAAGGTAACTCGCACGACCAAACCCCTCGTTGGGGGGTTCGGGAAAGGCTTTGAGCCCATACGCCTTCTGGTAGCCGGCAAGAATGTCCGGCCCCGTAAGCCCCTTCAAGAGCGCCAACTCGATGGTTTTTTTGTGGGTGGCCGCCCACCCGCACTCACACGAAGCAATGGTCCGTCTGGGGCAAGTTCCACACAAGCAGACCGCGTCTTGCCCGACCGCCTTCGCCTGAGCTTTGAGGGCAGGGGAGACGTCCACCTCTTGTCCGAGATCAATACCGAGGACCTCTGCCAGGCGAGAAGCCTTAGGCGCCCCCTCCTGGGCCTCCGAAAGGCTCCAGGTCGCGCCCACCAAAGCTGCCCCGAGTCCAGCCATAAGGAGCGCCCCCACGCGCGCCCTTCGTCCAAGCGCCCCCAAGCCCTTCATGCGAGAAGCCATGCCGCCTTTGCACCCTACACAAAGGCCAAAAGCAAGGAGACAACGGCCACCAAAAGGGACGTACCCACCCCCATCCAGGCGGGTATCCAACGCCGGAACGCCGGAACCCTTCGCTCACTCTTCCGGCGTTCCGGGAGCACGCAGATGGCGAAGCCCAACAGCAAAAACGAGCATCCCAACCACACAAAGTTGACCAGCGGATTCACCTTGAGCTGCAAAGAAGCGCTCTTGGCCTTGCTGTCGTAGCCCCCGAGCACCAAGTAGAGGTCGTCCTGAACACTCATCAATTTGTCCACTTCCGTGGTGACCTGGTCTTCGGGCTTTCGGTAAGCCCACTTCCCGGGCGACAAGACACCGAGGGTTTTGTCGGTGCCTTTCTCAAATACGGTCACATCGGCGGTCACCATGTTCTTTTGGCCATCGTCTTCGAAGCGGATGCCATCCAGTCGAACCTCATAACGTCCGATACTGGTTTTTTGGCCCTCAGCCAGTGTTTCCTCTCTTTCGAGATTGAACGACGTGCCCGCAAAGCCGACGTACATCACCACCACCCCGAAGTGCACCACGTAGCCGCCGTACCGCCGCCGCGCCCGTGCGATAAGGGTCATCAGCGCATCGAGCGGCGTTTCTTGGCTCGTTTTCATGCGGTGACGCGTTCCTCGCAGCAGCTCCTGGATCAGCGTGGCGGAAACGAAGGCACAAAGACTCAGCGTGGTCAGGGGTGCCCACGCCGTAACCTGAAAAACAAGGATCAACACCCCCGCGCTCAGCGCCCCCACCACCGCAGGGATGGAGAACTGTTCGCGGATGGTCTTGCCCGTAGACTTTCTCCAGCTGAGGAGCGGGCCGACCCCCATGAGGAACAAGATGCCAATCCCCAAGGGCACCATCCAAAGGTTAAAAAAGGAGGCGCCGACATTCACTTCTTCCTTGCTGATCCACTTGAAAATCGCAGGAAACAAGGTTGCAAAGACCACAAAGAATGCAGCCGCCAGGAGGATCCAGTTGGACAGCAAAAAAGCAAACTCGCGGCTTAAGATCGACTCCAGCCCCCGCTTGGGTGCGAGCTCTCGCGATCGGTAGATCACCAGACCGAAACACACGACCCCGACCACCGCGATGTACACCAAAAAGTAGTCCCCAATGCTGGACTGCGCAAACGCGTGCACCGACTGCACAATGCCCGAACGGGTCATCATGGTGCCAAGCAGCGTCAGCATGAAGGTCAATATGATGAGCACCATGTTCCAGACCTTGAAGATCTCGCGGCGCTCTTGGACCTGAATGGAATGGATGAAGGCGGTGCCGGTCAAAAATGGGACAAACGCGGCGTTTTCGACCGGGTCCCAGGCCCAGTAGCCGCCCCAACCAAGCTCCTCGTAGGCCCACAAACCGCCGAGGGTGAGCCCCACCGCCAAGAAGACCCAGGCCACCAAACACCACCGTCGCATGGATCGAATCCACCCGTAGTCGAGCTGGCCATGGGCAAGGGCACCCATCGCAAAACAAAACGGAATCGTCCATCCGATGTAGCCGAGGTACAGGCTCGGCGGATGGGTCACCATGTATGGGTTTTGCAGGAGCGGGTTCAGACCCCGGCCATCAGTGGGCGCCCCCGCCAAGTAGGTTTCGAAAGGATTGGCCGCGAAAATCATGAGCACCAGAAAAAACAGCGCAACGCTCATCATCGCCACGATGGTGTAAGGCATGAGGTCTCGGTTCCGCTCTCGGTTTTGGTACACCGCCACCGCGCACCAAATCGACATCACCCACACCCAAAAAAGAAGAGAGCCGTCCTGTCCGCCCCAAAAGGCGGTGACTTTGTAAAACAGCGGCATCGACCGGTCGCTGTAGTGCTGCACGTATTTGACCGAATAGTCGTTGGCCACAAACAGATAAATCGTTAACAGCGATGCCGCCGACAAGAGCCCAAACACGGCGTACGTCCCGTACTGGGCACTTGTGGCCAGTCGCTGAGACTGCCGGTGGTGGCCCACGATGGCCGCCCCAGCCGTATAGGCTGCAACCACCATCGCCCCAAGGAGTAGAATGTATCCAAAGTCCGCCAAGGCGAGTTCCTGCCTTTACCGTGGTCGGGTCCATTCAGTGTGTCAAGCGTACAGCGACCAAAACGGGCGGTTGGCCGACAAAACCAGGCGTCAGTACGTGCCTTCGTTTTTTTCCTGGGCCTCGTACTTCGAGGGACACTTGGCAACCAGCTCCTGGGCCACAAAATGGCCGTCGGACTGCATTTGCCCGCCTACGATGACTTCCGCATCGTCTTTGAAGGTGTCGGGTACGATCCCCGTGTATTCGACGGCGATCGTCTGCCCCCTGGCCGCGGGGTGTTTCATCATGCCCTCGATGGGCTTCACCCGGAAGCGGTACTCGAGGGTGCCCTCGCGTTTCAGAATAGAATCTTTTTCGACAAATCCGCCCATTCGAATGCGTTTGCCCACAAAGGCTTGCGGATCCACGATCACCGCGTCCGCGGGATGGAAATAGGTCAGAGTGTCGGAACCGGCGACCAGGGTGTCTGCCAGCAAGTAGGTCGCAGCCCCTCCGATGACCAAGAGGGAGAGAGCGATTTTCACCGATTGACCCCGCATCGCGAAACCTCCGATCCCCAGAATGACTGCGACCCGTCGAATAAACTAGCAAGGACCGCGCCACGTGGAGAATGAGGCTATGATGCCTCCAAAGCACCGCGGGTGCCAAGCGCTTAGGGCCATCAAACCACCGAAAGGACGCTATGTTCGCGGCAAAATTGCCAAGATGACCCGGTGCCCGTTTTTGGGTAGGCTCCGGAGACTCTTCCCCCCGATGAGGACCCAATTCATCACCTCTGCCGCCGGACCTGCGGGTTTTCCGGACATCGTACGACCCGAATGTGCAGTGGCCGGGCGATCAAACGTGGGTAAGAGCACCCTTTTGAACCGCCTGGTCAATGCCAAGGTGGCGCGGACCTCCAAGACCCCGGGGCGGACCCAAACCATCAACTTCTTCGACGTCCTCACCGGGTCCGGGCATTTCACACTCGCGGATCTCCCAGGGTACGGGTATGCCAAGGTTCCACAGTCCACGACGCGGCTCTGGGGGCCTCTCATCGAAACGTACCTTGAGACCCGGGATCCACTTCGTCTCATTCTGTTGCTGGTCGACATTCGAAGGGGTGCCGGTGAGGACGAAGCGGGCTTGGACGCTTGGCTGCGAGAGCGGGTGTCTCCGCGCGGCGTGGAAGTGCTGGTGGTGGCTACCAAGGCCGACAAGCTCCCCAAGGCCCGCCGCAAACCAGCGGCTTGGTCGATCGCGGATGCCCTCGAGCGTCCCCGTGACCAGATCTTGATCACCAGTGCCCAAAACGTACTTGGCATGGACACGCTCCGAACGCGTCTGGAGGCGTTGGCGCCTCGCGTCTAGGCTTTTTCGGACGAGGGGAGGGGGCCGTCTCCCGCCTTCAAGAAGCGCGAGCGCGCGAGAAGCGGATCAGAGCTATCGATGGGCCTCGGCGACCGCGAGATCGGTGTAGTACTCAAGGAACAGTCGCCGTGCCTCACGCCGCGCGCGCTCTCGTGCACGGTTGCGCTTTGGTCGAGGCGCCGCGCGGTTTTCGAACCGCACCGACTCCAAGTGGGCGTTGACGGCGCTCAGCCAACCCTGAAGAGCGTGATTTTTTTCCCTGACTTCCAGCATCATGGTCACGAACGTCTGCACGCTGCATGCCATTCGACCGCAACCGACTCAAATGCCTGAAATCACGTCAGAAAGCGCCTCGATTGGTCTGGAATCAAGACCGATCCATCGTATCGAGCACACCACGGTGTGGAAAAAAAAAGACAGGCTTGGCGCTTAGGATGGGGGGACTTCGCTCTTGGTGCTGGCCGGTGCCAATTTCGGAGGGAAGCGCTCGGGGGGGCGTTCGAGGGCCAGATCGAGAACCTCGTCCACCCGTTTGACAAAGTGGAACTTGAGCTGCTGCTGCACCTCTTCGGGGACCTCAAAAAGATCCTTCTTGTTGAGCTCGGGAAGAATGACTTCTTTGACCCCGGCTCGAAGCGCCGCCAGCACCTTTTCCTTGATGCCCCCCACGGGGAGCACATTCCCCCGAAGGGTGATTTCGCCGGTCATGGCGATATCGCTGCGGACCTTGATCCCGGTGACCAACGACGTCAGGGCTACGATCATCGTCACCCCGGCGGAAGGGCCATCCTTGGGGATCCCACCCGCGGGCACATGCACGTGAATGTCGTGCTTCTCCCAGTAGTTCTCCACCAAACCAAACTCGGGTGAGCGCGCCCGCAAATACGATTGGGCGGCCTGTGCCGATTCTTTCATGACGTTGCCAAGTTGGCCGGTCAGGGTCAGGCTGCCTTTGCCCCCCATCTTGGTCGCCTCGACAAAAAGGATGTCGCCTCCCGCAACGGTCCACGCCAATCCGGTCGCGACCCCAGGAAGTTCGGTACGCTGCGCCATTTCGTTGAAATACTTCGCGGGACCGAGGTACTTGGTGAGCATTTCCTTCATGACCACCGTGAGATCGGTCTTGCCTTCGGCGACATCGACCGCCACCCCACGAACGACGCTGGTAATGGTTCGCTCAAGGTTTCGGACCCCGGCCTCACGGGTGTAGTCCACAATGACCGAATCGAGTGCGCCTTCGTCGATCTGGATCAGCTCGCTGGTCAAACCGTGCTGCTCAAGAACCTTGGGCAAGAGGTGTCGAATCGAGATGTGCCTTTTTTCCTCGTGGGTATAGCCGGGGAGCTCGAGCACCTCCATCCGGTCCTTGAGGGCCGGCGGGATGGGGTCGAGCTGGTTCGCCGTGGCGATAAAAATCACCTTGGAAAGGTCAAAAGGAACCTCCAAATAGTGGTCGGAAAACGTGTAATTTTGTTCGGGATCAAGAACTTCGAGCAGAGCCGAAGCCGGATCACCTCGAAAATCGTGGGAGAGCTTGTCTATTTCGTCGAGCACAATCACGGGGTTGTGGGTTCCCGCCTTCTTGAGCCCCTGGATGATACGGCCGGGCAGCGCGCCCACGTAGGTCCGCCGATGGCCACGCACTTCGGCTTCGTCGCGCACCCCGCCAAGCGAAATGCGATGAAACTTCCGCCCCAGGGTCTCGGCGATGGACAGGCCCAAAGAGGTCTTGCCTACGCCAGGTGGTCCCACCATGCACAAGATCGGACCCTTCATGTCCTCCTTGAGCTTTCGGACCGCCAGGTACTCCACGATGCGCTTTTTGACCTTTTCAAGCCCGTAGTGCTTCGACTCGAGGTGCTCACGCGCTTTGGGAATCTCGATGGTGTCGGTCGTGCTCTTCTCCCAGGGGAGATCGGCGAACCATTCGAGATAGGTGCGCCCCACAGTGTACTCTGACGAACTGGAAGGCATCTGTCTGAGCCGCCGGAGTTCCTTCCGTGCGACCTTCTGGGCTTCTTTGGACAGCTGCGCATTCTTGAGCTTCTGTTCCAACTCGTCGAGGTCGCTCTCTGTCCCGTCGGCCTCCCCAAGCTCCTCCTTGATGGCTTTCAGCTGCTGGCGAAGATAGTACTCACGCTGGGTCTTGTTCATCTCTCCTTTGACCTGAGAGTCGATCTTGTTGGAGAGCTTCAGCACCTCGAGCTTCCGGTGCAGCAATTCGAGAACCGTCTCGAGACGCTGGGAGACCTCAACCAGATTGAGGACCTCCATCTTTTCTTCAACCGACACATCCATATTGGCCGCAATCAAGTCAGCCAGGTGGCCGGGATCGTCGATCCCTTCGACGAACTGGGCGGCCCCAGATGGAATCTCGGGCATGAGGCCAACGACCTCACGGGCCGTCTTCTTGACGTTCATGACCAGCGCTTCGATTTTCAGGGGATCGGCCGTAATGTCTTGAACTTCGATCACCCGAGCGCGCAGGTAAGGGGTCGTCTGCGTAAGACCCAAAACCCGAAAACGTTTGATGCCTTGGAGGACCAAATGAAAGCCTTCTTCACCCGCTTTCAGGGCCTTCACGATGCGACCGGTGGTACCCATGCCGTAAAGGTCGTCGGCGCCGGGGTCGTCCACCGCGCCATCTTTTTGGGCAACAATGCCGATCGGCTCGCCCGAATCCTCAACCGCTTTGACCATGGCTAAGGTTTTGGGGCGCCCGACCGAGATCGGCATAATGCTTCCAGGAAAAAACACGGAATTCCGCAGGGGGAGAATCGGAATGTCGATGCCTTGTCCTTCGTTCTTCTCGGTCACGGTTTGAGCTCCTTCCGACTGGCCGTCATGGCGGGTTACGTCTTCTTTGATGGTACGACCATTCCAAGGTTCGCTGCCAGTCCTAAGTCCTCACTTCATTTCGATGCCGCTTCCGCACACACCCCAGGGGGCGGCGCACCAACGTGCGTTCACGGGGTACAATGCCCCCCAGAACACGCATCGCAGGCGATGCGGAGGGATCAGTCCTTCGAGGGGGACAGCGTATTCCCGAAAAGGGCGTGCTCGCTGTTGGTGGTCCCGTTTCGTTCCAGAACCTTTTTTCTCCGGCGCCCCGCCGTTCGTTGCTTCCGGGTTCGCTTCGCGGTGGTTCTTTTCGCGTTTGATGCCACTTTCTCTGGTCCTCGCCCGCTGCCTATAGCGAGAGCACCTAACCTGGTCAAGCCGAGATCCCGTCCCAGCATGCTTGTGGGCCTCCGATGGGCGAGGTCGGGTGCTGTCGTCGCCCAGGCGCCAGCCTAAGTGCTTGGGATGGCAGGGGAGTCCAGCAAGGACCCGCGCTTAGCCATTCCACTGCTTTACTCCGGGGGCGCTGGTCCATAAACTCGCGGTCAGCCACCGATTTTCGGTTGCGAGCTCAGTTTTGCGTTATCCGATTCCCTTCGGACGCCACCTCCTTCTCGAACGCATCAACGTAGGGGGGATGGCGGAGGTGTTTAAGGCCAAGTCCTTCGGCGTCGAAGGATTTGAACGGATCGTTGCGGTCAAACGGATCCTTCCGGCGCTGGCCGAAGATGAAGAGTTCGTCACCATGTTCATCGATGAGGCCCGCATCGCCTCTCACCTCACGCACCAAAACATCGTCCAGATCTACGAACTCGGGCGAACCGAGGGCACGTACTTCATCTCGATGGAGTACGTGGCGGGAAAAGATCTGCGTCAGATTCTCGATCAGTACAAAAAATCCAAAGAACTCATGGACATAGGGCGTTCATGTTTCATCGTATCCCGCGTGTGCGAGGCCATGGAGCACGCCCACCGGAAACGTGACGCGGCCGGCCGCGATCTGAAGATCATTCACCGCGACGTCACCCCCCAAAACGTGATTCTGTCCTACGAAGGTGAGGTCAAACTGTGTGATTTCGGGATCGCCAAGGCTGCTTCTCGAGCTTCCCGGACCCAAGTCGGTGTACTCAAAGGCAAATTCGCATACATGTCACCCGAGCAAGTGCGGGGTCTGCCCACCGACCGCCGAAGCGACCTGTTCGCGCTCGGCGTCATTTTTTACGAGATGCTCACAGGTGAACGTTTGTTCCTCGGTGAAAGCGACTACTCCACCCTAGAGGCAGTTCGCAACGCCCGAGTCCCCACGCCGACCCAGTACAACACCAAAATCCCCCCCAATCTTGAAGCCATCGTCCTCAAGCTGCTCACCCAGGAACCAGAAGATCGATACCAGTGGGCTTCAGAGGTTCAAGAGGACCTTCTCAGGCATCTGATGAAGGAATCCAAGCCCTATCAGACCCGGCAGCTGCGGGCTTTTATGCAGAGTCGGTACCGACACGACATCGCCATTGAAAACGCAAAACTCGACGATTTCATGCGGCTGAAGCATCCCGAAGACACCGGCCCCGAAAGCGCACCTCCCGTCGTTCAACGCGCCCCGAGCGCGGACGAGCCCAAAACCGACACCAGCATGACACCGCCGAGCGTCGTGCCTGCCGAAGCCGGGGCCCTGATGCCACCCCCGTCGGTTCGTTATGCTCCGGACGCTGTCCAACCCAACAATACCTCCGAAAACGTTCCGATCTCGGGGATCTCAGCCCTTCCCAGCGTCGATCCGCTCCCCGATGAAGACGACGACGAGACGATCGCCATCTCCCCTTCGTCGGAACGAGACCCAACTCCACTCGATATGCCCAAAGGGTCGCACGGGCCTTCTTCCTCGAGGTCCAAAGGCGAGGACGAAGGCCTCCTTGAGCAAAAGCTGAGCGCCGCCCAGGCCAGACTCATTCGGCGCCTGGATGAGGCCGGAGCGCTCCAAGAGGGGAACACCATCGATGCCTCGGAAATGCACGACGAAAGTGGTGTGCCCAAGTCTACGACCCCCAAACCGCTGAGAGCCCAACAACCTCCAGACGCCCAGGCCACCGAGCGGCCGAAGTTTCGTCAAGACGGCATGCCCTACACGGTGCCGCCACGCGCCGCGAAGCCAGAGCCCCGCTCAGCACCCCAAGGCGTGCCGTCCGCCCTCCCAGAGGGGCCTCCTCCCCCTGGCGGCCGAGTCCTCTGGCCGCCATCCACGGAAATGATGGCCCGGACGCCTCGAGAGATCACCAAGGCTCACCTCAAGCCCAAAGGCTCGCGCTCGACCGGCAAACCCACGTCGGGACGCGGGCACCCCGCCGGAACGGTTCCGCTCGGTCAACTGATTCCCGACGACGACGATGACGAGGCGCTGACAACCTACGACAACCGACTTCAGCAAATCAGCCATCACCCCCGGACTCAGCCAGGCTCTGACGATGAGCGTCAGGACACGCCACGCGAGGGGCGGCGGCCGACGCCGCTCGAGCGAGGCCGGCCGGCCACGTCACCCAACTTTTTGCGAGAACCGGGCGCCGAGCAAGAAGACCAGGCCATCAGCGAACCGGATCGGCCCCCGGAGGCGATCCTCGATGCGGCGCCCATCGGGGTCGCTGCAGGCCTCCTGCGTGATCCGAGGGTGCTGATGCTGATCGCCTCTCTGGTTGGACTCCTGGCCATCGTGATGCTGGTGGTGCTGATCCTCACGCACCAGCCCACCGTGGCCTCCCTCCAGATTGTCACCAACCCCACCAAAGAAGTGATGGTCTGGCTGGACGGAGACCTTGTGGGCCACCGCACCCCCGTGGACATCGATTCCTTGGAGATTGGCACCCACCGTCTCTTGTTGCGGGCTGAGGGGTACGAGGTCTACACCCAGACCATTCAGATAAGCGAAGCCAAGCCCCACACCATGGTCATTCCCCTTGAATGGATTGGCCACAATGCGCCGCCCCCTCCGGAGCCCCTGCCTGTCCCCAAAGAAGACAAAACATCAACGCCCCCTAAAGATCCCGAAGACAGCGGATCAAAGACAGAGAAGAGCCCAGATTCCGCAACCGAGCGCGGAGCCCACGGCCTCGCCCACCCGGAACGAAGGAGCAAAGATCGAAGCCCACGAAAGCGAAGTGGCTTTTTGATGGTTTCCACAGCGCCGCCCGGTGTGGCCCTTCTCATCGATGGCAAACGCACCCAGCTTCGCACGCCCGTCCAGCATCCCCACCCGATCTCTGCCGGAAAACACGTCCTTACTTTCGAGATGAATGGAGGCCGCTCCTACAGTTTCGACATTCACATCACCCCGGGAAAAACACTAAGATTTCACAAGACATTGAGGTAACCATGGCCGACAAAAGAAAACAGAGAAAGAAGTCGAAACATGCGGCGTGGGACGAATTCGAATGCCCCGAATGCGACGCCCACAACCCTTCGGGCGACGATTTTCACATCGGTGACGAAGTCTTTTGCAACTGGTGTGGCAACGCCTTCGTGGTCAAGAAAGGCCCGAACGAAGAAACCTTCGTCCTCAAGGCCAATTGAATCCCACGGATCATGTGTGTTGATCCCAACCCTTTTGCGTAGCGTGGGTGAACGGAGGGCCCTTACTGCGATTTCATTCGGCGAATCCGAAGCATGGCCTCGATGCGGGCGGAATCGGCAGAAACCCCTCCACTGTCGTCTTGAATACCGGACACATCCGTGATGTCCTCGGGCTTCATCCCCACGCAGACGACAGTTGTGTCATCGAACTGGGGCGCGCCCGCAACGTGCTCCTGGCATCCCTTGAGGGCGCGATCGAGCATGGTCTGGGCGCCCGAGGCTCCGTCTCGTACGCTGTCCTCGAGCCGGCCCATCCCGAACATCTCGCGCGCCGGACTCATCGCTTCGACCAGCCCGTCGCTGTACAGCATCACGGTGTCACCCGGCTCAAGCGGAAGGGTCTCGCTGGTATACTCCGAGCCCGGGAGGACCCCTAGTGGTAAACCTGCGTTCTGGTCGAAGATCAAAACCTCACCCTCGCTTTGGCGGCGCAGGATGGGTGGCATGTGTCCCGCGTTGGCCATGACCAATTCTGATCGCTCCGCGTTCAGCACGGCGTACACCAAAGTCACAAAAATATCGTCTTGGCCTCCCTCGATCACCACCCGGTTCATCCACTTGAGGACCCGTGCCGGGTTGCTTTCCGCGAGGGCGAAGTATCGGAGATCGCGCGTAAGACGCGCCATATAAAGCGCCGCGCTGACGCCCTTTCCGGACACGTCTCCGACCACGATGCCGAGGCGGTTATCGGGCAGACGAACGAAATCGTAAAAATCACCACCGACTTCGTATGCCGGGTCGTAGCGTGCGGCGAATGCGTATCCTTTCACCTTGGGGATTCTACGAGGAAGAAAGCTTTGTTGAATCCGTTCTGCCAAGCGGAGATCTTGCTCCAGGCGTTGCCGCTTCATGAGCTCCCCGTGAAGGCGCGCGTTCCCTAAGGCCGCGGCCCCCTGGCCCGCAATCCCGGTGAGAAGTTCCAAATCGGCCTTGGAGAAAGCCGCGATCCCTTGGCTATCAAGATACACAGTACCCAGGGTCTCGCCTCGCCAAAGCAAAGGCGCAGCCATCATCGAGTGGATCCCAAAATTGGCCACCGACAGCCCCGAATTGAAGCGCTGGTCGGCCATGGCGTCATGGGACAACACCGAGTGCCTTTTGGTCATCACCTCGTGCAGAATGGTCTTTGAAACCGAAATTTCCCGGTTGTCGGACTGATCCCGACGTTTGACCGCCTTGGGAATCAACTTTTGACCGTCGGTATCGACCAGCAGAACGAAGCCCCGCTGCGCATTTTGAAAAACTTCGAACAAGCGATTGAGAATCTCTGGCAGCAGTTCGTCCACATCGAGAATGTTCGAAATCGCCTCGGAGACCGCGTAGACGCTCCGAAGTCGGGACGTGAGTTTGCCCAACTCCTGAGGGGTGGACAGGTCGGTGAGGGCGCCCCCTTCGTAAAACGGGCGGTTGGCGTCGACCGTCTTGACGATACGCGCTTCGGGCGCGCCAACCATCGTCACTTGTTCGGCAACCCGTCGCACCTGCTCAAACTTGTATTGGGCGCTACACACCCCAATAAGGTCGCCGTGTTGAAGGGTCCTTCGGGTGACGGTTTCATTGTTGACTTTCGTCCCGTTCCCCGAGCCAAGGTCCTCGATAATAAAATGTCCGTCCACCAAGGAAATTCTCGCATGTCTGCGAGAAACCGATAAATCTCGGATGTGGACCTGGCAATCCAAGGCTCGACCAAGGACACACACCTCCTTGAGTTCGTAGACCGCATTCGGATTGGGGCCCTCAATTTCTCGAAGGCGTCCGGCCCAACCCCGTCTTGTGTCGGCGGTGCTTATGAGTCGAACCTCGTCACCGCGTCCTCAATGGACTCGAAAATTTCGAACGCCCGATCGAGCCGCAGCAATTTGAAGATTTCTGAGGGCTGGCCGGCAAGCTGCGCGATCTTGACGTCGCCTTGCAGGGTTCGAACCCTCTTGAACAAGGAAACGATGGCCCCCACGCCTGAGCTGTCGATCAGCTCCAGGTTTTTCAAGTCGAAGACCACGTGAATCTTCCGTGTCGCCAGGAGCGACTCGATCTCCTTTTTCAGCGACGGAGCGGTCAGCGCATCCAGGTTCCCTTTTAAAGAGAAGACCGTGACGTTCCCTCGTTCTTCTTTTGCGTAGTCCAGCATTTAACCGTTCCTCTCCATGGCACAAAGGTTCACTGTCTTTAACCCTCTTCTGAAAGCCCACCGGCATCGGTTCTTGGCGCCCGATGGGCTTGGGGCGTTGTCGATGCCAACAGTGATTTGGTCATCGTCAGTACGTTTTTGTCTCCGACACGCTCATAACAGACATCGTCCATGAAATTTCGAATGATGAATAGTCCAAGCCCACCCTCGGGGAGGGCGTCTAAGTCGGGCTCTGGAACCGTTTCGGGAGCAAAAGACTGGCCTCGGTCCGTGACCCGAACCTCAAGCTCGCCCCGGCCGACCTCAAGGGCGACCTCGACCGGACCAGAAGGCATCCCGTGGTAGGCATGGATGACCGCGTTGTTAAAAGCCTCGACGAAGGCGGAAACCACTTGGTGACCGACATCTTCGGGAAACGCGCCACGCCCGGACAACTCATCGCACACGTAGGCCAAGAACGTGCGCGCAGCGTCTCGGTACTGGAGCCTCCCGGGTACGACGAACAAGAACCGATCGGCACCCTCCGATGCCGGGGACTGAGAGCCCCGGGATTGGGAACCCGTCGCGGACGATGACCCCATCTGCCTATCGGGCGTACCCTTGAAGGCCGCCCAGGGCAAGGTAGGAGCGACGACCGAGCCCCTCGGCCAGCGAGGGTCCTCCTGCATTAGGGGATAGCGCGCATCTCGAGCACGGGTTGACGGGAGCCTGGTCGAACGATACCGAATCGGTCCTCGGGCGCTGGGGGCACCCGCCGTCAACGGATGGACAACTGACATGGACTGGAAAACCCGTGTGCTTAAACGGGCGCTGGACGTGGCGGTCTCGGCCACGGGTCTTGCTGTGGCTGCGCCCCTCTTTCCGCTGATCGCTGCGGCCGTCAAACTCAGCAGCAAGGGCCCGGTCTTTTACAAACAAAAGCGCTGCGCCGCCGAGCGCCGTGCGGGTTTCGAACCGACGCGCCCCCCCAACATGGAGCGCCGTCGTACCCGCGGGGTGAACACCTTCAACATGGTGAAATTTCGCACCATGAAGACCAACGCCGAAGCCAAAACCGGCGCGGTCCTGGCCAGCGTCAACGACCCCCGTCTGACTCCGATCGGCGGATTCTTACGAAAGTCCCGGCTCGATGAGCTCCCCCAGTTGGTCCACGTGTTGATGGGGGACATGAGTTTGGTTGGACCCAGGCCCGAGAGGCCTGAGCTCATGACCCGAATCGAAGAAAACGTTCCGTTTTTTCAAGAACGGATGCGACTCATCAAACCCGGCATTACGGGCCTGGCCCAGATTAAGCTCAACTACGACGGCTCGTTCAACCCCAACAGCAAAGAGGCGCAGGCCCTGGCGGGCTTTTTCGACGACCTGGACATTCCGCAGCTCGAGGGCATGGACGCCCGGATGTTTGCCAACAAGTTGCTCTTTGACCTGGCGTACAGCGCGATCCTTGAAAACCCAGCGGAGTGGCTCAAAACCGACCTCGAAGTCATCGCCAAGACGCCGCTGGTGATGCTGCTCCGTAAAGGGCGTTGATTCCGGGGCAAGCCGGGATCATGGGCCTCCGATCTTAAGGGGGTATTTGAGGCGCAACTGGCCTTCCTCGGCCCAGGGGAAGGTTGTTCGAAGGGCCACGCGTTTGAGACACTCTCTCAGAGTCGGCGGCACCGCCGGTCCACCACGAAGCGCCAGCTCGCTGATGCGCCCTTGGCCGGATGTTGCGGTGACCGTGAGGTCCAAGACGACGAACCCCGAGGGCCCATCTTCGAACCCCAGACAACCCTCCCGGGCCCTCGAAAAAGCAGCTTTCGCCACCGGGATCACCGAAGGCGATAAACCGCGCACCGGGGCAGGGGGATCCGTGTCATCTTCGGCGGGAAGCATCGATGGTGCGGAATCCTCTCTGGGAATGACACCGAGCTCGCCACAATCCGGGGGCGCGGGGCACACCGGGCACTCCGGGGCAGGCGGGCAGTAGGGCTTGGGTGCGGGGGCCGGGTTGAGCTCCGCACGCACTTGGCCATACAGCACGCGCTGGGCATAAGCCCCCACCAAAGCGCCCAAAAGAAGGCATACCATGGCCACGATGAACAATCGAAATGCGCCCTCTGACACGACAGGAACCATAACAGACGAGCCCGCTTTCATCTGCCCGTAACCTTCCCAGTGTGACGCCGCTCAAGAGGGGCGCGGTCGACATCCGTTGGCCAGGCTCACGCGCTCGTGGCACAGTCAAGACGCATGCTGTCGCTCCACACAAGAGGCCGCCCATCTCGATTTGGGTGCGAACGGGTGGTAGGCCTGTGCCTTGTGGGGCTCTTGCTGGCGGCGCCTCAAGCACAGGGCCAGCCGCACATGACGATTCACGAGTTCGGGCCCCAAAAAACGGGCGCCGACGCGTGGTTTGGGGCACGTTTGTCGCGTTTGCTTGCGCACAAACTGCGCCTCCTGGGCTACCGCATTCGAATCGAGCAGGGTCCGGGTTCGAAGTCCAAGACGACGCGCGGTGGGTCGATCGTTCGAGGCCAGATTCACCCAGACCGCGTGACCCAAAGAGACCAACGGGTCCAGGCGGAGGTGTCGCTTTTTCATCAAGGCGCGCATCAACGGGTCCGGGCCCAAGACCGAGCCCACCACATCGAGCGTCTTGCGACCTCGTTGGCGCTCACCCTTGCGAAAAAAGCAGGCCGCCAAGTGGACGTACGGGAGCAGATACTGCTGAGCAGGGACTCCACAAGTTTCTCGGTGCAAAAACTCGTGGGCCGGGCGTGGTTGCGCGAAAAAAGAGGTGATTTTCGCCAGGCCCTGGTCATGTATGACCGCGCCTATGCCAAGGAGAAGGTCGGCACGGCCTTTGAGGCGCTGGCCGGTCGTCACCGCGTCATGGGTGAACTGGCGGCCCGGGGAAAGGCCAAACTCGGAGCACGCGACGAACTCGCACAAGCGGCTTGGCAGCGGGCGGAGGTCGCCGTCCGTCAAAAAAGAGACAAAGAGGCAAAGAGCGCGCTCCGATCGTTCCTTCGCTACACCGAAGCTCGGGCCCAGCGGTGGCGTTTGGCGCAAGACCTGGCCAAAAAGCACGTCCGGGTTGTCCAGGGAGACGCGTACTGGGTGCTACAAACCGGCTGGGGCCCCCAGGATCGCATGCGCATCGATGCACGGACCGGCTCGGTGCTCGCGCGGGGGCGGGGCATCCAAGGATTGGTGGCCATCGTCGACACCGATCTCTTGTCGATTCACCAAAACCAATTCATCCGGTACAACGAAAAGCTGAAACGTCAGTGGAGCGCGATCCTCCCTTTTTCCCTGGACATGGCAAGACCGTCCGCGGTCGAACTGACCAGCGGGCTGGTCGGCATCAAGACCACCCATCAGGTCCAGTGGGTCGAAACGAGCTTTGGGGCCAAAGGCCAAGAGGCCCGCGGCGTCGTTCCTTTGGCCTCCAGCGCGGGGGGCATCGCCGTTCTTTCTCGAGCGCAAAAAGGCACCTCGCCGGGCCGGAGCCCGCCCGGTTCCCAGCTGGGCCTCCTTCGGCCCGGGAAAAAAACCCCGGCCTGGAGGATTTCGGCAGAGCCGTCGTCGGTGGCGATGACCACCGACCGGGTTCTTCTCCTGAGCGCGTCTGGCCTGACCCTCTTGCGGGCCCATAACGGAAAACCATTGGGTCCGCCATTGCCGCTTCCCAAAGCCACGCGTGTTCTCGGAGCCCACGGCCGGTACGCAGCCCTCGAGTCGCCGGGGCACACCATCCACCTTGTTGACGTCCTTGGCGGAGAAATCACGGCCCGCTTTTTGGCCCCCGAACAAGGTGTCGACGCCTACGCCTTTTCTTCAGGGGTCGCCGTCTTGTACGCCAGTGGGGATCTGGTGTTTTACGATCGCGACGGGCTTATGACTGAACGGGTCCACGTGCCGGGCCGACCGATCAAACTCCTGCGAGCGAACCCGCTGGCTCCGGGGCCTGTCGCCTGGACCAGCCGCGGCCTGTTCGCCTTCGCCAAGCTTTCGGAACCGACCGAAGCGCGCGACCTCCGAGCCTTGTTGATCTTGGCCAAAGTGTTGGACAGGCTCGGCGAGTCCACCGCCGCGCTGGACATCGCAACCCATGTGGCGCTCGGAGCAAGAGGCCACGTCGCGGAGGCTGAACGCATGCGGAACCACCTCTATGCGCGGCAAAACGATCCCGCTTCGCGAGCCGCCGCAGCCGCTGCCCAAGCGCGGGCCAAAAGCGCCCAGGACCCCGCGCGGCCGCTTCCCCCATTTGCCTTGATCCCTGCTCCACCCAAAACGGCCAAAGCCCCACGGAAGTAGGGGCGACCGACCGGCGCCCTCTTCCGGTTGTTCGCAAGGCGGAGCCAAGCAAAACTCAGTCGAGCGAGAAAAAGGCAGACCGAACCGTCTGGTTGTCCGCCGCATCTTTGACCCGAACCACAACCGTTTGACGTTCGGCCACGGGCGCCCAGCCTCCGGGACCCTGACCGGAACCGAGATCAACTTCCAGCGTTTCCTGTTTGGCGTCCAAAAGGCCGTCGCGGGCGGGAAGCATCAACCACGGGCCGCCGTTGACCGAGAACTCGGCGACGTTGATGGGTGAAACCCGATCTTGGACCTTGGCTTCGATGCGGACGCGCCCCCTCCGCTGGGTCTTGACGTGGAGTTCGACGATCTCGGGTGGGGTGTTGTCGAGGTAGAAGGGCTCCGATTCACTTTGGTCGGTGAGCGCACGATCCGGCGGGTTGGAGGGCCGATCGCTGGTGGTCACCCGAAGCTGATAGCGACCGTCGGGGTAGGCTCGCGCATCAAAACTCACAAAGGGATGCTCCTGCGCCTCTTCGAGCACCGCCCAAGGCCGAGCGGTTCCGTCGAGCCTGCGCATTTCAACGCGGTAGAGGAGGGCATCACCGTTGGCATCTTCGGCATGCCACGAGCCCGTCATCATGCCTTTTTCGAAACCCTGGCGCACCCTGGTCCGCGATTCACCCGATTTGGACCCTCGCCTGAGCCCTGAGAGCGCGGAAGGGGTCAGCGTCAAAGTCTTTTCCTTGTCCACCTCTTTGGGCATCGCCCGCATGTAGATGCCCCTTGGAAGCACAAAAACCTCGTTGAGTTTGGGGGCGACGTTCATGCGCATCACAGAGGCCCGAAGCAGCTTCACAAAGGGCCGTTCCTTGGGCGAACGTGCGCTCAAGATCACCCTAAACTGGGCATAGCGGCCCTCGGGGACCCGGACATCGCGGCCCTCAGGCTCCGTCGCGGGCCGGGACCACGCCGACCAGGTCTTGTCGTGTTTTTCGGTGTTCCCCGTTCGTACAAATACCCGGACGCTCGACGACTCTGGGACCGTCCCTTCAAAAGAGACCCGACCGATCGCCGAGATGCTTCCCAGATCTTGTTCTTTGCTCACGTACGTGGACTCGTCTCGACGTGCGGGACCGATCTGCATCACTTGCCCTGAGGGAGAAGTCCCGACCACAAAACGGCGGCTCTTGTTGCCCATCATCATCGAAGTGACCACCGGTGCATCCATTCTAGAAACCAAGACCAATCGGTCTCGGTCCTCGACTTCCACCGCGTAGACCCGCGCACGTTCTTTGGGCCCGGCACCGGTTGCGATGTACAGCCGCCGGGCCCCGCGGTCGAAAGACAGCCCCAAAGCGCCTTCTCTTTTTGACGAAAAAAGGACGTCGATACGTCCGGTCGGCGTGATGCGCACCACTTCGCTTCCCTTGATGGGAGACCCTTCATTGTTCTCAGCGTCATCCTTCACTGGGCCCATGGAGCGACCGGGCAAAAATGCGCCAGGTTTCGACTCGCTGACAAAGGCTGCGTAGAGGTCTTGGCGCTCGGGATCAAACGCCAGGGCCGTCGTTTCCTCCATCTTGGAGTCGTACAAGGCGTAAGGCATATGGCCTCGAATTTGGTACACGATGCCCTTTTGCCCGCCCCCAGCAATCAATCCCCGGGTCGGGTGATTCAGGAGGGTCCGTATATGGGTTTCATTCGGCTCAAGGAGCTTGCGGACCCGGCCCCCAGAACGCACATGGAGGACCTCGCCGGGCTCGCCGGTCGCCACATAGACGCCCTTGTTTTTGGGGTCGGGCGCCATGGCCCAAACATACTTCGCGGTAGGTTTATAGAATGGCTTCGACTTGTTGCTCCCGGAAGAAAGCCGCCAAATGCCCCCGCGGGGATTCGCCCCATAGTATAATTCACGGCCCACTTGAGCCAGGGCGCAAATCGCCAGCTCACCGGTACCATCGAGGGTTCGTTTTTTCCCTTTGGGCGACACCAGGACCAGTCCCCCACCGGCCGTGCCGACGTAGATTCCTTTTTGAGGCCCACGGCTCAGCCCCAGCACCGGATAGCCAAGCGCTTCGGTCCGATCCTGCAATTGCCAACCCAAAGTAATCCGGCCCGACGCATCCACACTGGCCGTCTTGGGATCGCCGGCCAAGATTTCGCGAGGACCGCTCAAAATCAGGTTGAGGGTGGGCTCCGCGCGAACGCCCGCGGGCCAGAGGCCTAACACACCGATCAAAAGCCTTGGGGCCAAAGCGCCCTTTTGTGCGGTGTTTGGGGTGCTCTTCAAGCGATGTACGCCTACCATTTGGAAACCTCTACCGGAATTGCAAACGCGCCCCGGACCACATCGGGCCACGGGATCTCTTTGGACGGCCCAAAGGCCTCCGTCAACGCCTGGCTCGCCTTGCCACCGTGCTTGTGCAACGCCGTCCGCATCGAGGGGGGCAACGAAGAGTAGACCTCGGTGCCCACGCGAAGGCCCGGCCGCTTCAGGTAGAGGCCCGCATGGATGCTTCGGGCGGACCGCCTGTCGGCAAGCACACCCAAAAGCGCATCAAGGTTTTTGGGATAGCGTCGCCCGAGCACACGCGCGTCCCGGCGATCCATGTCGACCCCACCGCCCACAAACAAGCTCATGGTGCCCTCAGCATCTTCGGGGACTTGGAGGGCCATCCGAACCGGTCGCCGCTCGCCCCGATACCGCCGCAAAAAAATAGTAAAACCAAGCTGGTCGCCGGGGCGGACGCGTGCGCGGTCAGGCACGACTTCTTCGAGGCGAGAAATGGCGACGTCCGGTGAAACGTCCAGTTCCATTTCGATGCCGCGAAAATCTGGTTCACCCACAACGTTCTTCGCGATGACCGAGACCGTATTTCTGAGATCTCTGGCGACCAATGAAGCCACATTGGTTGGCGCCGGGCTGCTGTAACTGTCTGTAAACGCCAACGTGCGCTCGCCCACATGGAGACGCGCGCGAAAATCGATGGTGCCGCCCCCTTCGTACCCCAATCGGCGCGCCGCGGCGCCCAGAACCGCGCTTTCCAACAAAGGCGACAGCCAAGCAAGAGATTTGACAATTTCGACCTTGGTTGTCCGCGGCGCAACGCTCTGGGTGTCGGATGCGACCCCCACGCGAACCGAAACCGGCACCATCGGGGCGACGTCTCCGAGCCGCCCCGCGATAGCGGTAAGCCGATCGTGGGTGATGGCCCCGACATTCAGGGCCGGCGTTCCTTGTTTGTAAGATCCGGCAGGCGTCGCGAGCGTATTGAGGATCGAGGCTGTCGCCATCGGGATCTTGACCCTTCCGGTTCCGAGAAAAGGGTGCCCAAAGGCATAGACGTCTTTGCCCTCCACAAAAGTGACGGTTCCGATGGCCGCGATGGAAATGTCTCCGCGCATCAACACCGCCGCGATAGGGGATGCGGGTGCGATGGGGGCCGCCCGCACGCCGCCGGCGGCGGCGGGTGCGTTTTTGGCGATGCCCGTTGGCATCGGCATCACCCCCGCCCCTCCCAAGGTAGACCCCAGGCGAAAACCCGCTTCGGTGAGACGTTCGTAAAGATACGCGCGCGACTTTGGGTCTAGACCGGCCACCATCAGCGGCGTTTCGATCGGTTGTAGCCTCTGGTCCTCTTCCTGACGGATTGAACGTGAACCCCATCGCACCGGGAGCGGCTCGACCCTTCGAGCGCGCCATTCATTCAAATCCACACCCGAAAACGAGTGCCGATCCACCGCCTTCGGCAAAGGCAATGCCCATTGCCTTCGCCCGATCTCGAGCATCCCTTGAATCGGTGTGATGCCGGCGATGGGCTCCTTCGAGAACACGCCAAAACGGTAGGCCACGGCGCCCACGAGTCGGCCGCCGATGTACACAGGGCTGCCGCTCATGCCAGAGACGACGCCGGTAAACTCAATCTCTGAGCCGGTAAGGCGCGCAAGGATAACGTCCTGCCCCGGCCCCAGCATGCCTTTCATCACCCCCAAGACTTCGACCTCAAAGGGGCTCACTTTGTCTTCTCGCAAGACCGTATACCCGATTCCGCGATCCCCTCTTTTGATCTCCGACAGTGGGTAGAGCGCGTGCTTGGTCGTCTTCGGAAAGCCGTGCTCGAAATCCACGACCTCTGCCCCCTGAGCGGCCAGAGCCATGCCCAGCACGAGGACCGCCACCACCCCCGAGATCATCGGACGCCCTGTACCCACTCAGGCTGGATTACCAGACCGCTGGGCCCAAGCCTATAGTCCGAGGCTCTGCCCTGAGGGCGAACGCCCACAGAGTTCCAGAATACCCCTCATCATCAGCCCCTCCTTCCTTCCGGGAGCTGTGTTATGAACACCAGCCATGAGTGAGGTCAAAGCCCACATCACCGGGACGGTCTGGAAGATTGAAGTCAAGCAGGGAGACACGGTGGCCGAAGGTGACGTCGTCGCCATTTTGGAGTCCATGAAGATGGAAATGCCCGTCGAAGCCGAAGAAGAGGGCGTGGTCTCGGAAATTCGCGCGTCGGAAGGCCAGGCGATCGCCGAGGGCGATGTCATCGCGGTCATCTCCTAAACGGCTGAGCCCATCCCAAAGGGGCGCCTATAGGAATGCAGGGCAGAATTGGATGACAAGGTGCCATTCAACCCTCAAAAGAACCGCATCCTGATCCTGGATGACAATGTCCGGGCTGGCGCCTTGCTGGGCGCCCGCCTTCTTGAGCGCGGGTACACGTGCCGCGTCAGTCGTCGGCAGCCCCACGCAAACTGGGGGGCCCTCCCGACCCCCTTCCATCTTTGCATCCTTGAGGTGCCCACCGAAGAGGCCCACCAAGACCGACCGGCTCCGTTCGCGCACTTGGGCGTGCCCGATGGCTTGCCCCTGATTCTGAGCTCCCCCGCGCCCCTCGATACCCATCCATACACACGAAGCCATCAAGTCCGGCATGTTCTCACCAAGCCCTTTTTGCCCGACGACCTGGCCCGGGCCATCGAGTCTTCGCTTTGTGACCCCGCCGCCGACCCCAGCCGTTCAAGCCCCGAAGAGGGCTCCCCGTCCGCACCGCCGCCGTTGGTCCGGGCACTCGATACCCGCATCGTTCGCGCGACAGTCCAAGGGCCCCAAGGCTTGTCCCGAGCCCGCATCCGGGCCATGTCGCCGGCCGGACAGTTTGAGCTCGATTGTCTTGACCCCCTCAAGACGGGGACGCGGATTCGCGTAACGCTTCCGGTGGCCAGCCGCGTCTACGAGCTTCGTGGTCGGGTCACCGCGCACCAACCCGAAGGTTTTGGGTTTCAAACCGAAGATCAGCCCCATGCACAGGCGTGCCTAGCCCAGTTTTACGACGAAGCGTTGGACCCAAAAAACACCCGCGCCGGAACGGTTGCCATTCGCGCGGAGCTCCTCGAACCCGCCGCACGTCCGACAAAAAGCACGGAATCGCTCGAGGGTCTTTGGGTCGAAGCCCGGCAACACATGCACAACGAAGATACGCAGCAAAACTTCATTCAAGCCTGCATCCAAGCCAAGCAGCCTGAATTCGCAGCCGCCTGCTATCGCGGATTCAAAGAACAGCATCCTGAAAGCGTCGAGGCCAAGCGGTACCTTGAGCAAGTCGGCACCATTTTGGGTTTCTACGCGCTACGCCGTGCGACCGAAGCCGAAGAATCCGGGATGGGCATGCCACGCTCCATCAAAATAGCCCTCGCACTTCTGCTTACCGCTGCGGCCATCTTGGTGTTTTTGGCCATGGTACGATAGCGGGCCCCACACTCCGGGGGCCTACGGCGCCTTCGTTGAGGAAGACGTTTTTGGTCCTGTCGAGTGGGTCACCAAGAGGGCCTGCATGTACTGCTTCGCGAGTTTATCGGAAGGGGCGTACGCCAAGGCTTTTTTGAGGTAGTGTTCTGCCTTGTCTCGCTGCCCAAGACGGGCATAAGCCTGACCACAAGTTCGAAAAGCCATGGCATTCTTTTTGTCGACCTCAAGGACCCAATGGCAATCAGAAAGCGCTTCTTTGTATGCCCCTCGGTCCAGCTTCAAGGTTGCGAGATTCGCCCGCACCACACCCAAATGCGGGCTGTGATCGAGGGCCCTTTCAAGGGCGTGCTCCGCTTTGTCGGATTGACTGAGGGCGTAGTAAAGCTGGAACAGCGATATGAACGTATTCTCGGGCGCCCACGCGTGCTCCAGCGCCGCATAGAGCACGCTTTCCGCTTGGCGAGCACTCTGTTCCGCTTTTTGAAGCTTAACCTGCACCCGGCGCTTATCGGGACCTTTGGCCAATGCCGCGGCCTCATTGACGTAAAGACGTGCCCGCCGAGCATACGCATTCCCTAGATTCTGTTTGTAAAAACTCTCGTAGGGATGAATGCGGATAGCCCTTTGGATCTGCTCAACTTCCAAGTCCATGTACCGATGCGCCGAATCCGCTTTCCCTTGATTCATTTCGGCTTGGGCGTAAGCCCGATAATGATGAGAGGACGCATAAGCGAGCTCGGCCTGATAGACCCAGTACCCGCCGAGCATCGTGTAGCCTAAAAGCACGAAGCCAACGACGGCAACCGCCAAGGACAGGCCGGTCTGACTTTGGGGCTGCCCCTTCGAAACGAAGGCCCACGCGGCTTCGCCCAACCGCCGAGGACGGGCATCCTTGGGCGGCTCAAAATACACCACCACGACCCCCAAAAGGAAAAAGAAGAAAACGGAGCATGCCACCGAGTCAAAGCCCGCAATGGAGTACACGGCATAGCCAAACAACGAGGTGACGACGCCAAGGGCAATGGCCCGCACCCTGATATGCGCTTTGGGGCCCGTTTCGGGCTCAAGTTTGGGGTCGAACACACGATACGCAGCCCAAAGGGCGAGGCCGAGGAGCCACAGGTACGCGCACAAGCCCAAAATCCCGAAAGAAGCGAGCACATAAAGATAATTGTTGTGCGGATTATCATGGTTGGTCATCTTGTCGAGCTCTTCCAAACGTTTGCTCTTGTGACTCATGAACACGTAGCGATAAGTCTCGACGCCAATGCCAAGAAAATAGACCGCAAGGCTGCGCCAAGCGGGTGCACCCTGGACTGAACGAGGATTGGGCGCCGATAGGCCCAAAGTCCCAAACAGGTTTTCGTCCGCATGCCGCGCGATATCCTCTTGGTCTTCGCGCTGGCGCTGGAGCGTTTTTTTGTGATGAACCAGGACCCTCGGGCTCTCAGACCACAAATAGCGTCGTGTGCCCTGGCCTTTGCCTTGGTTCTTGTTGGACAAGAAGGCCTGCGGGATGGAGCGAAGCGAACGCGCAAAGACGTGGTCCCCCGCAGCCGCAAACCAAATAAGTGCAACACTACATGCGAGAAGCCCGCCCCACGCAACCCGCCGCAAACCGGTGCGCAAGGCCGGTCTTTCTTTAAACAGCTGCGGAAAAAGAGCCACGCCGGCAGCGACGGCCACGAGACTGCCCACCCACGCGCCTCGCGTACGGGTATACACGAGGCCCAAAGTGATGGCGATCCACATGCCTGTCAGGCATCCCGCACCAAACGCGTCTGCCCATTGCCGGGCCAAAAGGCTTCGGAAGCGCATGGTCGCGGGACCACGGGTCCCCATCAGCCCCGCCAAGACAAACAGCAAAAGCGACGCGCCGGCGCCCACACGGTACACGATCTGCCACTTCGCACCGTGAGCTGCCGACGCGGTGGCCGAAGCAAGGGATTGAGAGTCCACAACCAAAAAGCTGGGAAGAATCTGCAGGGACAACAACACCGCGATGCCAAGAAGCCAGGGAAGGGCGAGGCGGGGCCCCTTGCCCTCGGGGCCGGGGATCAACGTTTCGGCAGTGGTGACCGCGGCGATGGCTAGGGATAGTGGAAAGACGAGGGCCAAAGCGTTGCCCGCGAACGTTGCGTTGCCCAGGGTGGAGTAGACCTTCGTATGGGGCTTGGTAAAAAAGAGGAAGGGATCGTGTCCGTGCGCCTGGACAAACGCATAGCTCCCCACGACGCCGGCCAGGGCCACCAAGCCGAAGAGCGCGAGGAGCGCGCCGCGCCGACTTCCAAGGCACGTGGCGGGGATGACAAACAAACCGATACAGCCCAAAAAACCCTGAAGACCGAATTGCCGCTCATAGACCCCGTAAAAGCTCGTAGGCACGTCGACCGAGAGGAGGGTCGAGAGCGCCACCACCAACGTGAGCGCCAAGATCGGACCAAACAGAACCCGAATGGACCGAAGCGGGTAGCCACGCCCGAAAAGGCCATAAAGGAGCCACGCCAGCAGGCTGCCGGCCCCCCCTACTTTGAGCGCGAGGGCCTTGGGGACGTCGAACACGCGGTTGACGCTTCGACTAAAATAGAGGGTTACCAGCAGAACGGTCAGAACCGCCCCCGCAAGAAGGAGCGTTTCTGGCACACCGCCGGTCAGAGGCTCACGAGGGAGGACCTTGGACTTTCCGCGCGCCTTACGGCCCACCGGCGCCTGGTACCCCTGGGCTACGGACCCTGTAAACGAGAAAATGCGCTCGCGTTGGACGACGGCGCAACCGCGTGCTATGGCCGTGCCACGCCGTAGATGCTCGAAACGGTCGCCAAGGGGTTTCGCGCGGCCAAAGGCCGACTCATGAGCAGCGCAGTGACCGAGGAAAGCCTCGGTGCCGCGATGCGGGATATCCGTCTTTCCCTGCTCGAAGCCGACGTCGATCTGGAGGTCGCCAAGCAGTTTCTGGCGCGCCTCCAAGAGAGAAGCAAAAGCGAAATCGTCGCCAAAGTGGCCGACTACGAGGTCGACGGCCGCACGGAGGCGATCACCCCCTATCACCAGTTTGTTGCCATTTGCCAAGACGAGCTCGAAGCGCTGATGGGGCCAAGCGAACAGGATCTCTCGCTGGCGCCGATGGGCGTCACCGCGGTCATGATCGTGGGCCTTCAGGGCTCGGGAAAGACCACCACTTCGGCTAAAATCGGCCACTGGCTTCGTTCGAGACATGACAAACGGGTGCTTTTGGTGGCGGCCGACGTTCAGCGGCCCGCGGCCATCGATCAACTGGAGACCCTGGGCAAGAAAGTCCACATCCCGGTGTTCTCGGAACGGGGCCAAGATCCGCTGACCCTGTGTGGTGATGCTTTGGCCCGCGCAGGCAAAGACAAGCGAGACGTCGTCATCTTCGATACCGCCGGGCGGCTCGCCATCGACGAAGGCTTGATGCGAGAACTTCAAGACATCAAGGCCCGAACCAAGCCCCAAGAGACCCTGCTCGTGGTGGATGCCATGATTGGCCAGGACGCCGTCCGAACCGCAAAGGCATTTGATGAGTCTTTGGGGATCACCGGTTTCGTGATGACCAAGCTGGACGGCGACGCACGTGGCGGTGCGGCGCTTTCGATCAAGACCATCACCCAAAAGCCCATCAAGTTTCTCGGCACGGGTGAGTCTATGGACAGCCTGGAGCCCTTCCGACCCGAGGGATTGGCATCACGCATCCTCGGAATGGGCGACGTCGTGGGCTTGGTCAAAGAGTTCGAGCGGCATGTCGACCAGGACAAAGCCGAAGAAGATGCGGAACGCATGTTTCGCGGGCACTTCGACATGACGGATTTTGTCGAGCAGATCGGTGTTCTGAAAAAGATGGGATCTTTGCAGGATCTGTTCGACAAGATGCCGGTCTTTCAGGAGGGCTTGCCTGAGGGTTTTCGTCCCGACGAACGAGAGTTCACCAAAATCATTGCCGTGCACGACTCGATGACGCCGCTCGAGCGGAGAAGGCCTGCGCTGTGCCGGGATCCACGAAGGCTCGCGCGTGTCACCCGGGGCTCTGGACGCCCCGAAGACCAAATCCTCGACGTCCTGACCAAATACGACACCATGCGGCGGATGATGATCGCGTTGGGGGACGAGCCCTCTCTTCTTTCCCGAATCCCTGGAATCAACCAACTGGCGCAGGTTCGAAAGCTGCGCGGACTGGATGTGGCTGAAATCTTCGGTGAGGCCTTCGACATTCCGGAGGTCCCCGCACAAGAAGAAGTCCCAGAGCCCCTGACCGCTGTGCCTCCCAAAGCTGGATCGAGGCGTGAGTATTTTGGTCACCTTCGAAAGGCTCCAGAAGCCAAAAAAACGGATCGCGCCAAATTGAAGCGCAAGCAAAAGAAAGCGCGAAAAGCGCGAAAAAAGAACCGCCGCTAGTCGTACCCCCTTGGAGCCCCCGGGCTGTGTCGGGGAGGCACCCTGAGTTTGACATTTTCGGGCCCCGCTCGGTGAAGCGGAGCACGAGACCCACAGCAACCCCCTTTCGCGCCCAAAACATACCCAAGAACCCCGCACTTCCCCGGGGATGAAGGCCAGGAGTGTCGAACTTCCCCTGGATGGGGTACGCTCGTTGAGCCCCTTGTGAGGGGGAGAACACGTGCCGGATCAGCAAGTGATCACGCCCTCAGAGCAGATTGGGCGTTACGAAGTTCTTCGCAAGATCGCCACAGGCGGGATGGCAGAACTGTTTTTGGCCCGACAGGTAGGGATGGAGGGCTTCGAGAAGCTCGTCGCCATCAAGCGCATCTTGTCGCATCTGGCGTACGATCAAGAGTTCATCAACATGTTTCGCGACGAGGCGCGAATTGTTGCCCAGCTTTCCCATCCCAATATCGTTCAGATTTATGACCTCGGAAAATCTGATGACAGCTACTTCATCGCCATGGAGTACATTCCCGGTCGCAACCTTTCGACGATAGCCAAGAAATGTCGACGCGAGGGTGCATCATTTCCGATGGAGTACATCGCGAGGTGCCTGGCACTCGCCTGCGAGGGGCTCCACTACGCCCATACCCGGACCGATCCTCGCGGCAGACCGTTGGCCATCGTTCACCGCGATGTGTCGCCTCAAAACATCATTTTGTCATTTTCCGGCACGGTCAAACTGGTCGACTTTGGCATCGCCAAGGCCGCCTCAAAAATAGCCCACACGCGGGCAGGGGTCCTCAAAGGCAAATACGCATACATGTCTCCGGAGCAAATTCGTGGAGACAAAGTGGACGCGCGCTCGGATGTCTTCGCCGCGGGGATCGTCTTGTATGAGCTCATCTGCGGAAAACGCCCCTTCGAGCGAGAAAACTCGATCCAGACCCTGAAAGCCATTGTGCAAGAACCGCACGTGGACGCACGCCTCGTAAATCCTAAGGTCCCGCGAGATCTGTCGGCGATCATCGACAAGGCCCTGCAAAAAAGGCCGAGCCGCCGGTACCAAAGCGCGCAGGAAGCCCAGATCGCCCTCGAGGACTTTGCCGGCAAGGCGCCACGACGCTCCAACAGCGTTTCTTTGGGCGAGTGGATTACCAGCCTGTTTCCGGATGAAACCCCCGAGGCTGAGAGTCCCGGCGGCCGGGAGCGAAGCGGACTGACCGCGAGTCAAGAGGTGAAAAACAGCGCCGATTCGGACTCGTGGTCCATCTCTCGTGAAAGCATGATGATCGCACCCCCTCCGGTGGGCGCGGCGCGCGAAACGGCACAAGAACGGGCACGGCGGCCCAAAGATCGAGAAGATGATTCGGGATTCGGCGAAGAACGCACCGTACTCGGTTTCGAAGAGGAGTCGGACAACGGCGCTGCCTCTGGGCCTAAGCTCGTTCCCCGTGACCCGTCGAACGACAGCACGATCCATGGCCAAGATGCTTCAAAACCGGGGCCAGCGCCCGCGCCGTCTGTGATTCGCTCTTCCGAAAAACTCGCCCCGAGGCCACCCGGTTCGGAGGGCGCCCTTCTCGACCGCCTGGATGGGGGCGCACCCGACGAAGACTCGTGGGTACCCACTCGAAGAGGAGACGAAGCGCTCCTTCCGCCCAAAGAGGACACCGTGTCAGAGCGCGATGTCGTGACCGGTGAAAACCAAGAAGGCCCCCGATTGTTTGCCAGTGATTCAAACCGACCCAACAGAGCGCCTACACCCACGCAACCGGCTTACGAACCACCGGACCACGAATTCCCGCTGCCTCAGATTCGTATCAGCGCCCACCAGCACCTTCTGGAGGAAACCGACATCTTTTTCGAGGAGGCCACAGGGTTCGACAGCGTAGACGAATCTGAAAGCCCATCGACAGCCATGGACGCGCTCATCAGGCGTCTTCTATCCAAATCTGGGGCGTCGGAGGCCGTCATCGCGGAGTCGGAGAAAGTGCCTTATCATGCGCCCATCGCCGTAGAGGTCTCGGGCGAAACACAGCAGGAGTCCGAAACCGACGACCCCTGGCTCGGTGAACAGACCGTTGCGAGCACCGGCCTCCCAGAGGGTCTCAAAGCAGACCTCCTTGAGAACGAAGCCCAATCGACGTCCTCTGGTATACCCGAAAGTATCGACATCACGCCGGACGAGGGCCCCCGAAGAGCTGACTTCCCAGAACCCAGAATCGCCGATGTCTCTCCGACCGACAGCCTCTTCAGTGAGGACAAGACCGGGGAATCATCGCGCGACGTCCCGTCAGGCCAGGCGCTACCGAATTCGCTCCTGCCACGACACGCATCACAGTCCCTCGAAGCCACTAAGGCCGGTCCGGTCTATCAGGGCAGCCCGCCAAGGACACCAAAACCCTTGGTCTTGGACGCCCCGCAAGCGCAAGCCGGCAGAAAACCCATGGCCGACGGCCGGAGCGCTTCCGTTCGCGATGGCGTCCAACACGACTCCGCGGGCATTGGCAGTACCAACGTCCCGCCAGCAAACTTGTCCTTGGAGGAGGTTCTCGCTGAACCCTCGCCGCAACCACGACAGCCGCCCGGGCTTCTACGCAAGCCCCCGGGCCCTGAAGGGGTTCGGGAAGATGCGGCCCCCAAGCCCCGAAGCGAGCCGGCGGTGCTGGCCCATCAAGAAAAGGCCGCCCGGGAGGATCTATCGCTGCCCACGGAGTTGCCACGGCCGCGAAACCGGAAAGTTGCGATGATTGCCCTGGTCCTCATGGCCGGCCTTTTGCTGGCCCTGGGCATCTACATCTACCGCACCCCTCTTTCGCAGGATGAGCCCCATTTGACCATTCGCACGACGCCTTCGGGTGCTCGCATTTACGTCAACGAGACCTTGCAATCGGAGCCCACGCCCCTCACCCTGACGGGCCTAAAACCCGGTGGAACATACCAACTGCGCTTGGAGCTCGACCGCCACCACTCACTCTCCAAGACCCTGGTGATGCCGGAAGATGGTCGTCCTACCGTGATCCACGTTCCCCTGAGGCGAAAAACGCCCTAACAAAGCCGTTTTTCAACCAGGTGCCTCGTCACGGCGACTCCGCGGATTCGCTGGGGCCGCCCCGGCTACTGGTCCTGCTTTAGCCGAAGCAGGACGATCTTGAGCATCGCTTCAGCGAAGATCTTGCGACTCATCTTGGAACGTCCCTGCGTGCGGTCCACAAAGATAATCGGCGACTCGACGACCTTAAAACCCATACAAATGGCTCGGTATTTCAACTCTATTTGGAATCCATAACCTGCATTGTCGAAGGGACGACGCATCAAAGCAGCCAAGGGATCGCACCGAAAGCCGTTAAAACCGCCAGTCAGATCGCGAACGTCCAGGCTCAGCACCCGACGCGCATAAAGACTCCCCCCCCACGAGGTGAGTCTCCGGATCCAGCCCCAATTTTGCGTTCCCCCTCCGGGCACGCGTCTGGAGCCAATCACCACGTCCGCGTCCTGCAGGAGTTCCAAAAAGCCTGGAAGATACTGAGGATTGTGAGAAAAATCGGCGTCAAATTGGATCACGTAATGATAGCCGCGCGCGAGCGCCCACGAAAAACCCGCAATGTACGCCTTGCCGAGTCCTTCTTTTTGGCCTCTGTGAAGAACAAACACGCGGGTGTCCTCTTTCGCGATGCTGTCGGCGAGCGCACCGGTTCCGTCGGGAGAACCGTCGTCGATGACCAGCACGTTCGCCTTGGGAATGGCCTGAAGAACGGCCGCCACGATGGGCCCGATGTTCTCCTTTTCGTTGAAGGTTGGAATGCAAACGAGAGCACCGGTGCCATCTCGCGGTTTTTGCGCTGGCGGCGAGGGGGTCATGGCGTAATAAACAGGGCCTCGCGGGCTATCTCGAAGCACCGGCGAACTTCGTCGGCGCTCAGGATCCCGGCGGTCACGAGGAGCTCAACCTCTCGGCGCAGATCGGTCGCAAGCATGTAGGTCGCATCGGTGTTGATCGTGAACTTCACGCGGTGGTCCAAAAAAGTTCTCAGAACGAACCGTAGCTCTTCGATATCACGAACGGCGCGGGTATGTAGATTCGAAGTTGGGCATATTTCGAGGACCACATCCTCTTCCCTCAGGATCTTCATGGCCTCCTCGCTGTAAGCTGCCCGAATGCCATGCCCAATTCGATTCACTTTGAGGTTTTTGACGCTGGCAATGACACCATCGGCATTGGTATAGGGCGTTTCACCAGAGTGAATCGTCGTCTTGAGCCCCGCATTGCGCGCGTCCTGAAACATCCCCGCAAAACGACCCACCGAATCCGGGTCAAGCTCTAGGTTTTTCTTTTCGGTCCCCGCCAGGTCGATGCCCACCACACCCCGTTGTCGGTATCGAATCGCTTTTTCGACGATGATTTCGTTGAGATCGGCATCAAACTCTCGGGCCAGGCAAAAAATAAGGCCCCCGGTGATGCTGTACTCGAGGCAAGCCCGATCAAGACCCCTAAGGGCAGCATGAATGATATGATCCAGATCGCGCTCGCCTCCCAAATTTCGCTTCATGGGGTTAAAGCGCAGTTCCATAGTCGAAACCCTCGATCCTCGATACTCCTTGGCGAAGATTTCGTAGACAGCGCGCTCAATGGCGTGGGGGCTTGACTGTATTTTTTCCGTCCACTGATGGAGGATCTTAAGATAGTCATCGAGGTTTTTGACTTTTTCCGGGTTCGAGGTCACCAGCTCCCGAAACTCGAAGTAGTTCCGCACGGGCAGCTTGATGCCCTGCTCGTGCGCCATCTCAAAAAGAATATGTGGGGCGACGCCACCACCCGCGTGTAAATGGAGCTCGATCAGCTCGTCGGGCAGCCCCGGGATGGGCGTACGCTCAGGGGTTCGCAATGAAGGAACAAGCAGATTGTCGCTCACGGCTTCGGTACTCCCATAGGCTCTCTTTTCTCCTTACGGCCTCCTCCATTGTCGGTCATGGAGTCCAAAAACACCAAGCTGTCGATCATGTCTTCGACCTCGCCATCCACGACGCTCCGGTCTTCCTTAAGATAGGTAAAATGAAAGCTGAGCGTGTTTCGGGAACCATCAGGCGACCTGAGAAGCACGAGGATGGCTCTTTGATAAACAGCTTGGCGAAGTGAGCCCTGAGACATCTCGTAGCTTAGCTCAAGATCACCAAGCTTGTGAGGCCCTACTTGTCGGGTGCTTAACCCTGTGCGAGTCACGCGCACTTTGGGGTTACTCGCGAGGTTTTGTTGGAGCTCCTTGAGGGCCCATTGAAATGACACCTGGGGAACAGAGGCCTTTGCGGGTTCGACGGTGATGGCCATCCGAGGAGCCACCAACGACGTCTTGTCTTTGGTCTCGCGCTCGAAAGCATAGAGCGTCTTTGGCTCGCCGCCCGCGGTCGCCTTCCGTCGCCAACCCGGTGCCACTTTGAGGTCAAAACCAAAGGCTTGGTCACGAAGGGTGGTGGACGTTTCTTTGGTGGACGGAGTCCATTGGCCCTCGGGAGGCTTTACGGGGTCGTCAGGGCAGCCCGAAACCCCCGCGAGACAAACGAACCCCACCCAAGTTCGCGGAACACATCTCATTCTTCCGGGTCCCGAGGGAGACCTTCACCGGCAAGCATGCCATGAATCAATTTCACACGTCGGGCAAGATCGTCACCCCGCCTTCGCCCCAGAAAATCGGTCACCTGGAACAAGATGAAAAAAAGAAGCTCCGAGAGCGCGTCACTCAAATCTTGCGCGGTTTTGCCTTGCTGGATGATCGCCAAAAGAGAGTCCTCGTCGAGACCCCCTTCCGGCAAGATGGAAACAGAATGTAAGAGTTCGCCATGGGGCCCCGAATCGTATTTCAAGAACTCGGCGACAGCGCGCCTGAGCTCATCGGCTCGCCCCAGTCTCCGGACTTCGTCGAAAACTTCGCGAATGGCCATGGAGTAAATACCAATAACCTCTCGCGCCTGCGTTTTCGAGACCATCACGCCCCGCCTCGGAATCGGGCCACTCTCTCCGGTCTCGACGATGCCAAGCACCTTCGCTTTCACGAGGTGATGCACCACCCGAGTGACTTCAAACTCCCCCTTGCCGAGGATGCGCATCAACTCATGAATGGTCGCCGTTCCCGGAATTTGCCACATCAGCTGGGTGGCTTCCTCAAGAACCTCCTTAGGAACACCGGCGATAGGGCGGCCTCGTTCTTCGCCGCGCCGGAGATCCTGCACCAAGACATCGGACGAGCGAATTTGTTTGCGGTAGACCTGCATTTCGTCCAGCCTTCTCAGGGCATCGACCAACAGACCCTGAGTCGAGATGTTGATCTGAGACTCGGCAAGCGCCTCGATGGATACCCTTGAGAAGGTCCAAAGACCGCTTTTTGTTGCGAGCAGCTTGTCAAAAATCTCTGTCAACTGCCCCTGAACCATAGCCCACAGCTCGTGGGCCGCAATAAAGCCCCGCTCGACACAGGCGCGGCCGATTTTTTTCGAACCGTCGGCTATCGCCAGCTGCAATTGCTCTCGTGTGATCTTGCCTCGGCGCAACAAGAACTCGCCAAGACGGTCTTCGGGGGCCGTCGACGACGCCCAAACAACGTCCCCCTTAAAGAAGTAAACCGAGCGTTCGACGTCTCCCGAGGCCCCTGAAAATACTCCGGTTTCGTACCCGTTGGCCAAAAAGCCGATGTAGTCAATTAACGACACGCCATGGGCGCCGATGGTGCCCGCGGCGACAATCTCTCGACCCAGTATAGAGGCGCTCGGCGCTTGGGCCGTGATCACATCGAGCCCCCGAAAAACGGCCCAGCCAGGCCCGGTTCGGAGTACTTCAGCGTGACGAAGCCGATCACGCAACAACTCACGAGCAGGCTGGGCGGGGGCCCGAATCCGGCCGTCCGGCAAAAGTTCGACCACCAGTCTGATTTCAGTTTCTTCGAGCCTTTCGAGATCGTCGGTACCGGTGATGTCCGCCGTCCGGTGATCGCGCCTCGGATCGCTGCCCATTCGGGGAAGCGGAGCCGATTTGGGTTCATGATCTGCTGACAAGTTAAAGCCTCTTGTCCAAACGCAAAACGACGTTTGCGTCCCCTGGTGACACGCCGGATTTCGACACGCTGGTGACCAGGTCTCCGGGGGCTTTGGTCATCGCGTTGCCGTCGCCATCGAGACGCACAGAAATATCGAAGGGCCCCGAAAACGGCATCCCCGGCATCATCACATCGTTTGCGCTTAAAACATACGACAGCGGAAACACGGGATCCTTGTAGCGACGAACGGCCAGCGGCGGCCCCTGCGTCGGCATGCCTTGGTTGCGGACCACGATAAACAAGGTTCCTTCGAGGCTTGCCCCTTCAAGCTCTTTGGCCACCTGAACCGTCCCGGAAACCGAAGCGGTTGCGTTCGGAGGCACGGCGTTTTGGACGGCGGGACGGCCCCCTGCTGCGGAGCCTGCTCGAGAGGCGGGCGGCGGGCCTTCAAAAGGACTCATCTCTTTCGGGGCGTCTTTGTTGACCACGTACACCACCACCAAAAAAACGGAGCAGAGCGCTAAGAACAAAAGAACGTTTGACACAATGTTGGATCCGCCACCGGATGGCTTCGGGGCGGGGGGGCCACCGGCTAGGATCTTTTCTGGCAACGGCGCACGCCCGGGCGCCTTAACCTCGGTGGGCCGTGGACCGACCACTTGGAGTCCACAACCCGGACAAAAACGAGCATCCTGAGGCACCGACTGCTGGCACCCTGGACACACCTCGGGGGGACGGCACCGCGCCCCACAACACTTGCAGAAAATCGCGGACGGGTGGAGCTCCGTCTCACATGTGGTGCACATCCGGCCCGAAGCCGAATCGGAATCCCGGTCCGCTGCCAAGGACGCCTCCATGTCTTAGGCATCGAGCGGGGGCAGGCCCCGACCCAACTTCCGGGTGTAAAAACCAGAGCGCCTCTGAACGCCACTTGACTCGAAAACTTGAAGCAAAATCATACGAAACAACGTCTTCAACGACTCTAGTACGGGCCGACACAAATCGCGACCCATTAGGCACCTCACGGGCGAGGGGAGCGAAGCGCCGCCGAGCCCCCGCCCACGTCCGACAAGGGTGGCCGCACACGCGCGCCCCAAAGAATGCCAAGGCTCAATGACTTAGGGATTATCCTAGCACCCTGTGGTCAGAACCCCATGACCAGCAACCCGTTGTGTCCGAGCGTGTTCCGGCTCACATGGCGCTCGGATGATTGGGAGACACTGTGTTTCACATCCTGTCGACGGACAAGCCCTGGGAGAGAAGGGAATGCTCGTCATCCGGCTCGCAAATGGCCCCTCTCTCATGTGATCCGTCTGTGGATGAATTCGGACTTTACGCTCAGGTTCAGGCCCCTGGAAATGGCGTGGGTGACAGAAGGATGTTTCATTTCGTGGACATACACCCGACCTCAAAAAAGATCGGATCAAAAGATATTGACCACAGCCCCATCGGATCACAGTTTGCGTCCCGGACGGCGCGGTGGATGGTGGTAGCTCTGGGTAGCGCGGCATGCTTCGGCGAAGCGGCCGAAGGCACACAGGACGAAGCGGTCGCAATTGAGAACAGCCGCTCCTGCCTGATGGATGAAAACCCATCAGACAGGGACGCACGGGACGGTACCCCGGCTAGGTTTGTTCTTCGAAACGCGGCTCGAAGATCTGGGGCAAAGCCTGACCTGCGTAAGAACCCAAAACACGATGCTCAAAAGCCACTCCTTGTGAAAAAATTGACCGAGGCCAGCTCGTCGGAAGGGCGCCGCGTTGGTTGCCAAAGTCTTCAAAGTCGCGATTCGCTCCAAGGAATCAGACGGGTTGAAGGGGGAGGTAGCGGTGGAGATCCGACGACCCCATGGTGGGTGTGACGCGACGGCTAAGCTGTTGGCCCGAAAAGTTTCTTTGGCGAAGGAACGGGGGTGCCCTAGTGGCTTCCAGGCATGGCGTTCGGGCAGCGGGAAAGGCAGCACCACGCAGCCCCCGCGCCGTCCAAGATTCCATCCCACCAAGAGTTTGAACAACGCTTGCCGGTCCCCCAAAAGGGGGATCCGTACGGCCGTGCTCCTTTTGGTTTCGACCAACCTCGGGGCAGGGTGCCAAAAGGAACCGGTCTCGGCCGATTCCAAATCTGCGGGGGATTCACCAGCGCCTCAATCTCAATCTCAGCCCTCTAAAGGGGCTGTCTCTGCTTTGTTTTCAGCACGGGAGGACACCCGGTTTGTGAAGATTCGGAACCTTCTTCGCCTGGAACCAAACGCAGGAGCCCGAGCCACGGACCTTTATCGCTTGGTGGAACCGGTCTGCACGTCGGCGGAGGAACGCGCCAAGTTCATCGAGGTGGCCAAATGGTCCTCCTCCTTTGCAACCGAACGGAATGAATGGCCACGGGTTCTTGCCCTCGACACCATCGAACACGTTGCCACCGCTTGCTTCCGAAACTATCAGGCCGCCACCTTCGAGCTTCTCAAACAAGCGGCGCTGGCCTTGCCCGGACAGGCGCGACTGGACTTGCTCGCCGCGCGGCTTCTGGCCACCGCGGGACGCCTCAAAGAGGCCCTTGCCCGTGCAAAAGCCGTCCAAGCCGCCGGGTCAAATCACGCGATTGCACTGGTGGCGAATCTTCAGGCCAAGATCGCGCGAGAAACAACCCTTGGCTATACGCCCGGTATGCTCCAGACCGCCATCGAAACAGTGACGGTAGAACCTGAAAGCGATTGGCAACTGGTGGACCTCATGGCCGTGCTTTCAACCCGCGCTCGCCTTCTTTCAGAGCGCGCGGTGTGGGAGCCACCCAAAACCGCGCACCAGACGTTGGCGGCGGTCGAGAGGGTGTACCAGCGGCTGTCTGTGGATCCTTTTATCGAGGCCACAAGGACTCGTGCGTTGGACGTACTCTGCTTCAATGCGCAGTTTTTGGGTCGAGACCCGCTCAAGGCCTGTGCCCGTGCAGCCAAAGAATCGAAGAATCTCGGCGCGGCACACGTCAGCGGCACAAAGACCCTGGGCAAAGACTACGACTCGACTCGAAAAGAAGCCCTGCTCGCATTGCCACAAGAGCTCGAGAAACTCCCGAAGGGCACGACCGTACTGTTTGTCGCACGAGGAGACGAATCCGAGCTCATCGAGTGGGCTTTGCCTGCGGCGTTGTTTCTCGGCAGCCTCCGATCAAAGCAACCCGAACTCATCGTGGTGGATCGTACCCAATCGGCAAGAACCAGCAAACTCTTGGCCCGCATCCTAACCCTGGCCAACGTCCCGGTTCGAAAACGCATTCACGCGCCCCGCGATCCGCTCGCGATGCCCTGCGTCGCCGCCCTGTTGGCGAAGCGCCGAACGCCGGCCGGCTGTCCGTTCGAAAAGGTTCTCGAGGACCACCTCGCAGCTTTGCCCGCGCTGGGGGCAGGGATTCTTGTGGGGCGGGATCTCGACGCCGAAATCGATGACCTTGGCCTTTACGCACTTCGGACGGTGGTGCTCTCGTTTAGACGCTCACGCGCAAAAAAAGTTCCCACATTTTGGCTCAAGAGCCTCTCTGACGTGTATATGGCGAAGGCCCCACGCAAACCGGCTTCGGCTCAGGGCCCGCGGTGAACCTGAGTACCGTTCTTTTTCTGGCCATGCTCTATGGCGATCCCGGCACCGCAAGTGTTCAGGTCAAGGATTCGTCCGTCGTTTTGAATCCTGGCCCCAAAGCCCCCCTTCGCCCGCTGCCTCTTGGCCATCCACCGCGCGAGCGGGGTATGGCTCTGGGCTTGTTCTCGCAAGACCCGGACTATCGCTACGGGCAGCTCCTGCATGAGATCGTGCGTCTTCGTGCCACCCATCTCAGTGTGGTCTGGGTCTGGTGGCAACAAAACGTGCATGCCACCCGCATAGAACCGCGCCCCAGATGGAGCGCGACGGACACGCAAATCCAGAAGACCATTGAGCAGGCGAAGGCGATGGGACTGCACGTCACCGCCTTTCCCATCGTTCGTCTGGCGTCCAGTGAGAAAGGGCAGTGGCGCGGTCGTATCCAGCCTACCGATGAGGATGCGTGGTGGACGAGCTACGAAGCTTACATGCTCAAATCGTTGGCCCTATCGAAGAAAGCCGATCGTTTTTGCGTCGGCAGCGAACTCTTGTCCCGAGAACCCATGCGTGCCCGTTGGGTCGAATTGATTGAGCGCGTTCGTCTGACGATGCCCGAAATGGAATTGCTCTATAGCGCCAACTGGGATCATTTCAAGCCGGTCAGTTTTTGGGATCTGGTCGATGTTGTGGGGCTGACCGCGTACTGGGAGCTCACGCATAATCTCGAAGCCACCGAGGATGATCTGTTTGTTGCCTGGCGAGACATCAAACGCCAAGTCCTGAGTTTCAGCCAAGCCCTCGGCCGACGATTCGTCTTTACCGAGGTCGGTTACCCGAGTCTCGAAACCGCTTTCGCGTGGCCCTGGGACGAAACCCGCAAAGAAAACATCAGTCTGGGAGCCCAACAGAAAGCCTATCGCGCGTTCGTTCGGGCTTGGTCGGACACCCCCGCGCTCCAAGGTGTTTATTGGTGGAATTGGTTTGGATTCGGAGGACCGAAGGACGGTGATTATACCCCCCGCCACAAACCGGCGAGCAAGACCATTTACGGATGGTACACCAAGCCTGTGCGCCCCCCGAGCCAACAACCGATCTCCCCGTAACCCCGGGTTCACTTTGAAGGCTGTTCCTGGGCGGTTTCGAGGTCCGTGAAGATGTCGAGAACCTTCGGTGAAGTGCGTCGTCGATCCAGCTGAAACTCAGGATCCAACCCGAGGATTTCCGAAAAAAGTGCTCTCGCTTCAGCCGGCTGCCCAAGCGCCACCAAAGAAACCGCGCGAAGCTTCAAAAGCTTGATCTCCTTGGGCAGGGGGAGCTTCTCGCGCTGAATTTGCGCAAACAAGTCTGCACTCGCTTGATAACGACCTTCCTCATAAGCGCGCTCGGCGGCCGTCAGCGCCCGTTCCTGACGAAGGTCGTTTTTTTTGGGCTTGGTCGGCCGCGAAGCCTTGACTCGGGCGGGCCCCGCCGCCCCGGACCCTTTGGGGCGCGTTTTGGGTGGCATACGCGCCTTGACGTCAGGTTTTTTTGGGCTTGGATCGGCCGCGGAAGCAGATGCGACTTCCATCGGCTTTTTGGAGACACGAGGGTAGGGGAGACGACTGCGCGCTTCAACCGAACGATGGGCAAACTCTACGGTGTCCAGCGGAATTCGAAGCACCACCCCCGGTCGAAGGCGCTTGCTTTTACGCTGGTTGTAGAGCCTCAGCAGCTTGATTCGCCTTTTCCCCGCCTTTCGGTAGTAGGTCCGGACAATCGAAGCCAGACTCTCCCCGGGCCGAACCGTGTGTCTAACCGATTGAACAACCCGAAGCCTACGACCTTTTCGCAACACCTTTTGTTCTCTTTTTTTGAGCTGGTGAAGTTCTGCCAGGTACTCGGCCCGTCCAGGATCATTGAGGTACTGGCCCGCGAACCCGCTTAGACTCTGTCCTCGGCGCACGGGAACAAGGCGGTAGGTTGGAATGACAATGGTGGTCCCCACCTGGATGGGCTCACGGACGCGATTGAAGGCCTTGAGGTGCCGTGCCAAAAAAGGTTCACCGTAGTAGCGGTCCGCCAAAAGACGATAGGTTTCATCGGGGCGTGACACCCGGTGAAGAATTCCGCCCCGGCCCTTCGCCTGGAGCATCTGCGGCACCAGAAAAAGAATCCATGCCGCTAAAAACGCCCACGGCTTGGCCCGATCTCCAAGCCCTCGGGGCGGGACCTTGGGTCCGGTTCCTACCAAGAACCGGACTCTTTTCTGGGTTTGAGCCGAATCTTCAGATCCCGTTGTTCCCCGCTATGGATATCCACAATCCGATCCACGGAATGGTAATATGGATTGCGAAACCCAATGGTGTGCTCTCCCGGCAAAAGCGGGATCGGTTTCGCAAACGGGGTCGTATCGTGAAGCTGTCCGTCCACGTACACACGGGCCCAAGGGTCCACCACCACCCGAATGCGCCCTCGAGGGACTTCTTCGGCCACGGCCTGAACCGGAGCCTTCGGCGCCTCCTTGAGCCAAAGCCCCGTCACAAAGGCAAGTGACACCATCGCGCCCACCACAAACAGACCGAGAACGCTTTTTGCCACGCGAAAACGTTCAGGATTGTGCGCCATCAAGCCCTCGGACGGTTCAAGCGCTTCGGCGCTGGTCGTCGAGCCCATGAAGGCGGTCACCTCTGCTTCTTTGAGCACGCCATGTTCTCGCAGAAAATCGAGCATCTTGGCCTTGGCGTCGACCGCAAGAACTCGGTGTGCGAAATTCTGAAGCGCCCGCCGCAGGTGTCGGGTGGACGGATGGCGATCGTCTGGATCTTTTTCGAGGCACGTCTCTATAAGGACGGCGAGGGCGTTGGGAATGCCGGGCATCCGGGTTCTAATATCCGGCGGAGGCTCATCCAGAAGGGCCACGGTCACCGAGCGCTCTTGGGATTCACGCCACGGTCGCTGGCCGGTGAGCATCTCAAAAAGGACAATGCCGAAGGCGAACTGATCGGTGCGCGCATCGATTTCTGCCCCCCGAATTTGTTCGGGGGCCATATACGGGGGCGTTCCTAGGGTCACCCCGACCTCGGTCAGTTCGCTCCTTCCGGGATCTCGGGCAATTCCGAAATCCATGAGTTTGACCAACCCTCGCTTGGACACCAGAATATTCGAGGGTTTTACGTCGCGGTGCACAAGCGTTCGCTCGTGCGCGTATTCCAACCCCTCCACAATCTGAAGCCCAACAAAGACCGCAACCTCCATCGGGATCCGTCCAGCTTTTTTGAGGAGCGTAAACAGATCGACGCCCTCAACGTATTCCATGACGATGTGCGCACAGTGGTCCTGTTTGAGGTAATCGTAGATGTGGACGATGTTTGTATGTTGGAGGGTCGCCATGCTCATCGCTTCTCGTTCAAAACGAGCCGCGACCCGCGGATCTTGGTTGAAATGCCCTCTCAGCTCTTTGATCGCAACCGGTCGCCTAAGTGAGGGTTGCACCGCCTTGTAGACCGTGGCCATGCCCCCGGTCCCTATTTTCGCTTCGACAGAATAGGGGCCCACCGTGGTGGGAAGCGCGGACGCCTCGGCCCCGCGGTTATCGGTGGCTTTGTCTTGGGAATCGCCGGAGCCGGACGGGCTCTCAGATCCGACCGACGGGTCTGCCTTCCCCGGAGACTCGGCGAGGCCGGATGCCTCATCGACTTGAGGGCAACGAGCGGGAGGGCCCACCACCGGGGTGGCGACCGGTTCGGGCGCGCCCGATTGAGACTTCCAAGGCGTGCCTCCCACCAGACCAACAGCGTAAAGGGCACCCGGCCTTGACGTCTACCCACGCGGATTGGGGGCCAAAGGCCACCGCCTCCGCAAGACCCTCCCCATGAGGGTTCGCGCAGGGCTCGATTCCTTGTGGACCATGACGCACAGTGTTACGTTTTTTAGGTGGGTATCCTCTGCATACACTGTATGCTTGTGGAGGCTTTCATCGGCTGATGCTCCGGCTCAACGACATCATATCCAAGGTACAATCCTACCACCCAACCGCAGACATCGACCTGATCAAAAAGGCCTACGTGTACTCCGCCCGCTGTCACGAAGGGCAAGTGCGAAAATCCGGCGAGCCCTATTTGGTTCATCCGATGGAAGTCAGCGGGCTCTTGGCCAACATGAAGTTGGACGAGTATGCGATCACCGCGGGCATTCTGCACGACACCGTCGAAGACACCCCCGCAACCACCGAGGAGATCGAGCAACTTTTTGGCAAGCAGGTTTGTGAAATCGTCGAAGGGGTCACCAAGCTCTCCAACATCCCGTACACCACGGCCTACGAAAAGCATGCCGAGAATTTTCGCCGGATGCTCATCGCCATGGCCAAGGACATTCGGGTCATTTTGGTCAAACTGGCAGACCGTTTGCACAACATGCGAACGCTTCAGCATATGCGCCCCGAAAAGCAGCAGAAAATAGCTCGCGAGACCCTTGAGATCTATGCACCCCTCGCGCACCGGCTCGGAATCTATTGGCTCAAAGCAACCCTAGAGGACCTTTGCCTCGAATACCTCCATCCCGACGATTCCAAAGAACTCAACCAGAAGCTCTACAAAACCGCACAGGCACGAAGCGAGTACATCGACGAGGTCAAAAACATTCTCCTGAGAACCATGAGAGAGGGTTCTATTTCATGTGAAGTGCACGGACGGGTGAAACATGTCTACAGCATCTGGAGAAAACTCAAGACCCAGGCGATTGCTTTTGAACAGGTGAACGACATCATCGCCTTCCGTGTGATCACGGAAACGGTCGGGAACTGCTACGAGGCCCTCGGGCTGTGCCATTCCACATGGAGGCCTGTGCCAGGACGATTCAAAGACTTGATCGCCATGCCCAAGCCCAACGGTTACCAGTCTTTGCATACCACAGTGTTTGGTCCCGAAGTCCAACGCGTCGAAATTCAGATCCGTACCCGACACATGCACGACGTCGCAGAACAGGGCATCGCGGCCCACTGGCTCTACAAGGAAGGTCGCCCCGCAGCCAAAGACGACGAACAGTTTGCCTGGCTCCGGCAGATGATGGAATGGCAAAAAGAACTGACCGACCCTGGCGACTTCATTGCGTCGGTCAAAGTCGATCTCTTTTCCGATGA
>CBDCWQ010000006.1:0-216650 GCA_965223435.1 Myxococcota bacterium | reverse complement strand
CGCGTCCATCTGATTGCGTTCGTCCATCTGATTGCGTTCGTCCATCTGATTGCGTTCGTCCATCTGATTGCGTTCGTCCATCTGATTGCGTTCGTCCATCTGATTGCGTTCGTCCATCTGATTGCGTTTCGCGCCCAGGCATACACCCTTCTGACAGCATGTAGTACTCATCTAGGCATTCGAGTTTAACCTCCACCGCCTGGTGTGTGGTCACGTTGCGGGGCAGGGTGGCGGTGAGGCGCGATGTTCTTTCACCTGAAAGTGCAGCCCGAGTGGTCACAATATGATCTTGTCCTTCGGGGGTTGTTGCCGCTTGAACCCATGCAACCAAGAAAAGACCATCGTAACTGACGACTTGAGGAACACCCGTGAAGCCATCTGAGCCACTGCCATGGGTCTTCCAATGAATCGGCGCAGGCGCGGACGGGCTGACGGTGACCGGGGGAATGACGGCATCGGCCGCATTCGCCCGAACAACATGAATGGCACCCTTTTTGCTGCCTCTGGCTGAATAATATGCCGCCGCCAGCGTTCCGTCCCCAGCCACCGCAACGTCCGGGACGTAGCCGATGGCCATCTTCTGTGGCGATGACCAAGTGAAGCCCCCATCCGAAGAACGCGCCGCATAGATGGGGTTGCTGCCGGGTGCATTGGGGTCCAACGACGTCCCTTTCTCGTAGACCACCACCGCATCGCCACTCGGGCCACCGGTGATCCGCGGGTAGGAGGGCCCAACCAAACCGCGTTCGGGCTCCTTCACGCCATCACAGTCCGTGCTCTCACCCTCAACGCCCTCGAAGGCGTCGAGGGTGCTGATTCGCCAATTCTGCAGCGTGTCATTTATCCACACCCCTTGTTTCCAGCCTGTTTCGACGGAGCGCGTTTCATCCACGAGCTCAACCAAATCTCCCACGAGTTTGGGCACAATCGTCCGTTCGGTGCGCAGCTCAGACCAGGCACCAAGAACGAGGGGACGAGAAGCCACCTTGATGCGGTCGGTTTCGTCCCAGCTGCCCGCATAGAGGTTCATGTACCAGTCACGCTCATGGGGACGGGCACCGTCGAAACTGTAAAAATCCTCCGAATCGTCGAAGGACACCGTGTACATGGGGTCCGCGATTTCGCGCGCGTAAATCGAAGCGTAGTTTTCGGGGGGTAGGGGGGCACAAGCGTACAGATCTCGTTTCCAGGTGTGGAGAAAACCGCGCTGCCTTGCGATGGCCCCGATGCGGGGGCAGCCATGGCTTTGGCCGGTACGATGGTCGGTCTTTTGTTCGCGTGGCGACAAATAGGGACCAAAAGCTCCAGTCCAGCTTGGATTCCTCACCGGAAGGTTGTCGAACCGCCTGGTTTGGCGCCCCACGATGATCACTTTTTGTTCGTCCACGTGAAGCGAGGGGTTTTCAAGGTAGATGCGTTCAACCCGTTCCTGATACAGCCCATGTTGATCTTCGGAAGCCAGAGCGTAGGCGACATCGACCGAATGCGAACATTCGCAGGCGTCTTGACAATTCTTGAATGCGTACATGCGCCGGTAGCGCACAATCTCGTCGTTGACGCGGCGCTTGGTTTCATCAAACACATTTTCTGGCGGACCTTGAAGGTTCTTGAGATAGAGCGCCCGACTGTCTTCGCCCCAAACCAAGTGGCTGTGCCCGAAACGATCGATTCCAAGACCCACACTGCGCTTCCACTTTGCGTTCGAATGAACAGGAGCCAGCACTGCATCAAAACGCGCCCCCGCGTTTTGACTCTTCGCTACATAGAGGCTGGTCGTCGCTGGGCCTGCAGGCAATCGATGGACCTCGAGCCAGGCGATCATCACCTGCTCACCCCTCGCCGCAGCGGCCACCTCGAGGATGCGGGCCTCGGGCACAGAAGAAAAAAGGGCCACCGGGGCGCTCCAGGAATTGCCTTTGGCCAACCGGTCGCTACGAAGGTATTGAACGCGATCGCCTCGCTTTTTACCGTCTCCCCGCGCCACATAGGCCATGTGCGCAAAGGCCCCATCTTTCGCCCGGCTGACGGCCAAGGCCGGGAGCGCCGCAGTCAAACCATGCGCTGTGACCCGGCTTGGTGCTTCGAATACTCCGGGGGGCACCGGCACCGCGCTTTGAGTCCTCCTCAGTGTGATCCGACTCGAGCGATCCGACTCGATGGGAAAACCTGTTTCATCCGGAACAGTCGCAACCAAGTGAAAGGTGAGCGCGCGCCCATCTTCTGGAAGCTGAACCTTATAGTATGTCTGTTCAACCTCAATCCGTTCCGTCGTGTGGTCATGGTCCATCTGTTGAACCACGAGGTAGCGAGGCTTCGTGCCCGCGGACAGGGGACGCCCATCGTCTCGAAGCCTCGGAGCATTCCACTGAAGGTACGCGTACGTTTCGTCGGCCCATCCCAAAAGCTCTGTCGGTGGCCGCGGTGGTATCGACGTTGGATGTTCAACCCAATAGACCTCTTCGGGGTAGAGAAGTTCATCACCAAGGAGAACGAGCATCTTTTGGGAAAGGGCGTCCCACCACCGTACAACGCTTCCGGGCGCCAGAGAAGACGCTGGAGTCGCTTTGTCGACAGACACAAACCTTCCGCTACGTTTTGTTCCGAATCCAAGGTCCGGCGGTGAAAGCGCACCTAGACCACCAACCGCATCAACGGGCGCAACGCAGACCCAATAGGTCAGACCGGGCACCAGCGTTGCGCTTCGGACATCACCGAGCGCCGGTGGGCGCCCCCCGCGATCTCGGCCATCGTTGACCTCAAATGCAGCCCAACGCTCGCTCGAAAGCCCCTCCAGCGCATGAGACCGATCGCCAGAAACGAGCCGCCATCCAGAAGCCAATCCTGTGGTCGTGAACCCGCTTTTTGCGGGCTTGGTCAGCGGCGGCGCCTCAGCCCCGTCACGACACCCGTATGCCCCTAAGCAAAGACCGAGCATCCATGGAGCCCACCGCCAAACGGAAGTTGCTGGCCGTCCGTTTTTGCCGGTGAGAGGCCTTCTTTGCTCTATCCAGTCGACACCGCTCAACATTGGCTCCCCCCCACACTCCTCAAACCGGCAGCGGCGTTCAGAGTCGAACCTTCGGGTACACACACATTACGCCAGGGTTCCAATGTCAACCCATCTGTCATCTTTGGGTGCAGCGGTGTCGCCGCGGCACCGTCGTCACGGACGCTTGCAACCAGCATGAGAGGGGAAAACCTCGCTTTGGCCTCCTATCTCGGACCTTTCGGCCCGGCTGGCAGCAGTGCGTGTGGTGAGGCTCGTTTCTCCGGAGACGGTGGGTACGATTCGGTTGACCTCGCTTTGGACGGTTACGACGTATTCATTGACAGCAATGGGCCGGCCCACGCCGCGCCGAGAGCGATGCCGTGAGTGACGGCCCCCATATGCCGGTAAGACAACTCAATCCTCTGAAATTCGAATGCTCGTATCGTCGATTTCTATGACGTCGCCGCTCTTCAGAAACGCTTGGAGTTTAGGAAGGCCGTTGACCCGGGCCGCCGAGGACGACCCCAATCGAACCAGCAGCAAGGAATCCTTGACCCGAACCAGAATGCTGTGACGTTTGGCGACAAAACGGCCTTTGAGCCGAATGTCCGCTTCGCGATCCGTGCCAAGGATGGTGACGGAGCGTGTCAGGGGGCCGGAATAGATTTCTTTTCCGCCGGATCTCACATCGACATGAAACCGCCGCTCCTTCGCCCTCGCCGCAAGATTGCGATCAAGCTCCTTCTTGTCGACCATCATGGTGCTAAGGAGCTGTGAAACCGATGAATTTCGACGCTTCAGGAGCACAGAATGTTCTTGTTCTTCGGAATTCTCGTCCCTGAGGCGGTACCAGTCTTCGAGCCCCGCCGTGGCTTCGCGCTCAACGGGGTGGTCGTCGACATCAGCATGCTCATCGGCAACAAGCGGCTCTTTTTTGCGCGCGGGTGAAGCGGTCGGCGGGTATTTGACCTGTTCGCGTGACTTGCGAACCGGCTTTTTTTTCGGCTCTTCACCTTTTTTGGGTCCGGGCGCCTTTTTGGGTCCGGGCGCCTTTTTGGGTCCGGGCGCCTTTTTGGGTCCGGGCGGCGCCTTTTTGTCTCCGGGTGCCTTTTGGGGGCCAGACGCCTTTTTCGGCCCCAGCGCTCCCGGTCGGTCGGGGGCTGAATCCCGAGGCTCGTCGGTCATGTAGCTGCCGCGAGGCGCGCGGGCGGCCGTCGGCCGGCTCGATGGCGCAATCTCCGGCTCGCGCGCCGCCCATTCGGAGCGACGGCGTCGTGCCCGACTTGGGGGATCGACCCAAGGCTCACCTTTTTGAAGCAGAGGATCGCTTTTTTGGAGTTTTTGGATCTGGGGAAGAGGCTCCTCTTTCATGGAGTCACTCCGGTAAGCCTCCGGGAACTCCGTCTTTTCGCGCCCAATGGCCGAATCGGCTCGATTTCGGTAGCTCGGGTGTTCAGCGGAGTCCGGGCCGTCGTAGGCCGAAGCATCCTCCAAGAACAGCACCGAGTATTCTGCGAAGTTGAGAACATCGCCTGGCGAGAGCACTTGAATGCCGTCGATGCGCTCCCGATTCACGTACGTGCCGTTCTGGCTATCCAGGTCTTTGACCACCACCCGGGCACCGCTATGCGCGCTGATTTCGCAGTGCCGGCGCGACAAACGGCGCTCCGCAATCTGAATATCGCAGTCCTGAGCGCGGCCGATCACACACGACCCTTTGTCGAGCGCGAAACGCTGCATCTCGACCCCGTTGTACTTCAATACCAAGAGGGGAATCGGCCCCAATGCCTGCAGATCTTCGTTGTCGGCTCCAAGCCCAGTTTCCGCTGTATCCTCGGAGTCGAGGGCCAAGAAGCCCTCATCCTCTTCCTTGATCTCGGTATGCTCGCTGTCCGTGAAAACAAACTGATAGGTCCCGAGCGTGATGCGGTCGTTGGCCTTCAGCGGACGCCGGCCACGAATGCGTGCCCGGTTCACGTAAACCCCGTTCTGGCTCCCCACATCCTGAACCGCAAAGCGGTCGCCGTCCCGATGAACCTCTGCGTGCCTTCGGGAAAGCGCGAGGTTGTTGATCACGATATCGTTATCCTGAGCCCGCCCGATGGTCGTCACCGGCCGACTCAGGACAAACTTTCGGATTTCCCGACCTTGGAGCACCAACGTCAGGTGTGCCACGCCCAAACTGCTACCACACCTTCTTTCAAACCGCCCCGTTCACTCGAAACCTTTCCCTAAAAAGCGAGCCCGGAGCACTTTCATATCCGTGGAAACCATAGGTGTTCCCATGGGGTGTATATTGATGTCCGATAATAGATATTATGTTAACTCAACTCGAAAATCGGGCAGCGAACGCGGACTCTCCACCAAACCCCGTTGGTCTAAGCCACACAACCATTCGAAACCACCCGCTCTTGGCTACGGGACCGTCGCTCTTCTGTCTTTGCTCTTTCGTTAGCCGCGGCTCATGGATCATCCAGAACTGAAAGCACTGTTTCCACAATAGGCTTGAGCCGTTTCGGGTCTGGATTCACCTTCGCCATGGTGGTGAGTCCCTGAATGCTCGAGGTCAAGAACGCCGCGAGGCGCTTCATCGTCGCGCTTTGGCCGAAGCTCGGAATGAGGTTCGACTGGATGAGTTGTTCGAGGCCACTGATGGCATGTTCCGCGATGCTCCTCGAATCTGCATCAATGAGCTCCGCTTCGTTAAGCGTTTTTGTCAGCAAACAGCCTCGCGGACTTGCTTGAGAGACCATACCCAAAAAGAAGTCCCGGATGTTTTGGATGCCTTTAGGGTCTCGGAGCAACACCGCGCCGTGGTTTTGGTTCCTTTCGTCGAGGTAAGCGGTCAAGGCCGCATTGAAAATCTCCTTTTTCACGCCAAACGTATTGTAGAGGCTTTTTCGATCCAACCCGGTCGCGGCTTCTAGGTCGGCGAGGCTGGTTCCGGTGTAGCCCTTATCCCAGAACACCTCAACCATGGCCGCCATTGTCTCGGCGGGATCAAACGACTTCTTTCGCGCCATGCTTTTTTCTCGGTCGTTCCTGGGCAAGCAGAATGTCGAGGTTATCACTGAATGACGAAATGCTTGCATTATTCACCGATCGGTGTAGAATCGCTCAGTTAAGGAGGTTGCATGTACAAGATTCACGGACTCGCCTTTTCGTCGAACACCACCAAAGTCATCTATGTTGCGGAGGAACTGGGGGTTTCCTACGAATACAGGGAAATCAGTGTGCAGTCAGGGGAGAACAAAAGCCCCGAGCATCTCGCACGCCACCCACTCGGTAAAATGCCGACGCTCACCCACGATGGCCGCCACCTCTTTGAGTCGGGGGCCATTTGTCGTTACCTAGCCAGCATCGAACGCTCAGAGCTCTACCCCACTGCCGATCACTACGAGCGCTGCAGAATCGACCAATGGATGGACTTTTTCTCCATTCACACGGGTCGTTGGTTCAATACGCTGATGTTTGAACGGGTGTATCGAGAAAAATTCGGAATGGGCGCGACCAACAAAGAAACAGAGCAAGAGGCCCTTCAGTTCATTGAGCAACAGCTTGCGGTCGTGGACAATGAACTTAGGACTCGGCCGTATCTTCACGGCGAGAGCAAGACGATCGCGGACCTGTTTGCGTACGCCTACGCCGAAACGACCGAACGCTCTGAATTTTCCCTGGCACCCTACCCCAACGTATCCCGTTGGTATGATGGCATCAAAACCAGCGCGGCCGTCCAGCGCGGACACGAAAAGCTGTTCCCGAAAACGTAGCGAAAGACCACGGGGTTCGGTCGGTATGCGATAAATGGTCCCGCGGTGCTCGGAGGGTGCCCGGGGATTGGGCGCGTGGACAGGGGCTTGGCGGGGCTTAGCTTGCGGGGATGGGGAGCTTTCCATCGACCTCGTAGTCGTCGCGGTCAAAGCGGTGGGTGTCGCGCTGGAAGATATTTTGGCGACTGAACTCGACGTAGCTTCGGGTGGCGATGGCGTGCCACGACTGGGTGTGCCTTCGCGGTTCTTTGTTCACAAAAACGCGAGGGGTGAAGACGCCCATATTTTTTCCAGCGCGGGGATCGCGAGCGGATCGGTAGTGGAAGACTTCGAGGCCTGCCTCGCGCATGTCGGTCCCGAGCTTTTGGGTCGCTTCGTAGTCACTTTTGGAGGCGAGGATGTCCTCGAAGGCAGAAAACGGAGGTGTGCTTAAGTCCAAGGAGCGCTCCGAGCGGAGTTCGACTTGGAAGGCCGTGTGGAGCGTTTCCAGAGGGCCGAGGTCGGCATCAGTGCCCTCCAAGAAGACCCAGCGGTAGTACGCGACTTCCGCCAGCGCGGTGCGTAGGCTGTGAGAACCGTACCAAATGCTGGGCTCGGAACGGCGGCCAAAACGAGAACCGTGGCGCAACGGTGGATAACGAAACGGCGTAGACAAAAGATAGTGAAGACCCTCAAATTCAGGAGCCTTGGGGGCCGCAGGCTTTTGGGCGTCGATCAGATCTTCGAGGATGGCATGTTCCTCGTCGGAGTCCACCAACTTGCGGGTGCTGGTCAGGTGTTGTGACTCCACAATACGCCAGGCATCGCCTTCGAAGTATCCGGGCTTAGAATTCTCCGCGCATTGCGTCCAAATACTCTGCGACATGTACCAATCCTGACACACTTTCAACCAGCTGACTGGGCACCCCATGAAGGTGTTTGTTGTTCGCGTGAAACCACTTTTCTTTGGGAAGGCCTCGCCCACCGACGAGGGTGTCGAGGCTGCGAAAAACACGGAGCAGGAGAAGCGCAAGTTCTCCCTCTTTGCTTTGATGATCGATCGTGCGCTTTTGCGGAAGACGCGAAATCGATGATTCGCTCACGCCCAAGATTCGCGCCAAAGCCGCATTGGACACGCCGAGTTGGTCTCTGGCCTCCAAAACGGCTTTCGTCACCACCCGATCTTTTTCGACTTCGGTGACCTGTTGCTGCAGCCGCTGTTCCACTGTATTTGAAAGAATAGGCCCTTCTGGGCTCTTCTGCAAGAGACCGAGCCCAAAAAAATCTATCGTGCGCAAGAAACTAGCAATTTCATTGCAGGCGGGGCGCTTATCTTTCCTGGTCGAGCCCCCTGAGCCCGTGATCTAGGGTTGAACACCTATGCCCACACCGTAGCGGAGCGCCAAAAAGAGGCCCTTATTGCTCAAAAGGACGAGGTCGGGATCCCGCCACCCCACCGGTGCCGACACCCCCGATCCCGGGTTGATGAGCTGAACCGGACGCCCGGTCTTCACGTCGAGGATCGCCACCGGCCCATTGGTTCCGCCCGCAGCCACCTGCCCTCGTCCCAAAAAAACAGGCTCGGTGACCGCGCCCTTTTTCATCTGATACCGCCACCTTACCCGCCCATCTTTTGCGTACAGTCCGATAACCTGTCCGTCACCGGTGCCGGCCACCATGAGCCTGGGCCCGGCCGCCACCATGGTATGAATGTTTTTTTCTGGTTGGTGCCAAAGGCGCTCCCCCGTTTCGCTTCGAAGCCGGTACAGCCCCTTCCGATAGCTGGCCACCACGATGGCCTGCCCCTTGTCGACCAAAACCGGTGAAGTATCGACATCTGCCAAAAATGGCCGCGGGCCCCCGAGCTCGTGCAGCCAGACCTGTTCTCCGCTCTGGGCGCGCACCGCCATGACCGCACCATCAGAAAACCCGACAAAGACCAGGTTGCGGGCTCCATCTACGGATGCCGCAGCCTGCCCTCGAACGCTCAAACCCTCCGGCGTCGGCCGCTTCACCCGCCACTGTTGTTTTCCGGTCTCGAGGTTCACAGAGACCATGCTGTTGGGGCGAACGGGCACCAACGCCGTGGCGCCGTGAAGAACGATCCGCCCGCCCACCCGACCGTTGACCGGAAGCCGCCATCGCTCTTCACCGAGGGTTTCATCTAGCCCGACCAGATCCGAGTCTGATCCCAACACCAACGTCCCTTGAAAGCTCACCATCGACGATCCGATGGCCCCGAATTCTTTTCGCTCCCAGAGCAGCGCGCCATCTTCGAGGGAAAGCATGCGAAGACGACCGTCTCGACTTCCCACCGCGACCCGCGTCCCATCGACGCTGATGTACGGAGTGGTCCACTCCTCGGAATTGATTTTCAGGAGCTCGAAATGCCCGAAGTCCAGTTTGAGGCGGGTTCCGAGCACCCGCCGCAGGCCTTCCGGCCTCACCCAGCCCGGCTGCTGGGCGCCGGGCGCACCGGCGGATAGACTCCCCAGGAGCGCCAAAACACTGAGACCAGGCATGTCTGCCTTAAAGCTCCCCTCACCCCGCGAATCAACTATTCGAGGGCCTGGATCCTCGACTCGGCGAAACTTTTCAGCTTGGAAGGCGGATCCATCTCGGCGATGGCTTTGTACGACTGGAGGGCACCCGCGATATCACCTTTGGCCTCTTGGGCGCGGGCTTGGTGCTTCAAGCCATAGTCTCTAAAAAACTCGACCGACTCCGCCAGACGCTTAAACGCCTGGATCGCCTGATCGTGCTGCCCCTGAGCCTCTTTGGCATAACCCAGGCCCTCGAGCGCCAAAAACAGCAACGGATCCTTGGGCACCGCTTTGTCCACATAGCTCTGGTAAAGCGCGGCCGCCTCCGCGTGCTTTCCCAACCGCTCCAAGAGCTTGGCTTCGTACAGCCCCGCCAACGACTGGGAGCGATGGTCCGCATGCGCGGTACGGAAGGCCTCGAATTTCTTCTGGGCGCCCTCATACCCCTTGGTCAAAAGCGCGGCGGAGGTAGACGTGATCACCGTCCGCAGATCGGTCGCCTCTTCAAAGGCATCCACAGCCTCCGAAAAGGCGGCGGTCACCTCCGCGTTGGTTCGTGCCTCTCGGGCTGCGAGATATTGCGCACCCAGCACCCCCCCTAGGATCACCACCAACCCACCCACGAGGCGGGTGAAATTCTTCTCGAGCCACTGGGTCCAGGGACCCGCGTGCTCGACAAAGGCGTCTGGCTTGAGGAGCTCTTCCTTCTGCTTCTTTTTCTTGGAAGCCACTTTGCGCCCTTTTGGTCGGCAATTAGAGGAGAGTCAACCCAGCAGTTGACCGAAAGCCCCACAAGCGAAACAGAAGCGGCCCATGCGCCCCGGCCTTTTCCCGGTAGCCTGGCTCCCCGTCTGCCTCCTCGTAGCCCCGGTTGGGGCCCGGCCCGCCGCCGCGGCCGAAGAGGAAATCCTCCTCGCCTTTGAGCCGGGGTACACCCTCTTGACCCAGCGATCGCAGGGCGAAGCACAAGGCGGGGGCGGTCAGGCCTCCCTGTGGTACGGCATCACCGATTTGATCTGGTTCGGCCTGTCGGCAGGGGTTCACGTCACCCGATCCCCGGGCGCCCAAGGCGCCGGTCCCGAGGCCCTCATCCTCTACGAAGCCATGGGCGGCTGCGCCGCGGCCTTCGATGTTTTCCGCACGGTACCCTTTTTGGAGGCCTTTTACGGAGCGGTGGCCTCCAAACGAGGCGCCCGTCCAGCCTTTCGCTTCGGGCTTGGCGCCGACTATTTCATCAGCCCACTGCTGTCCGTCGGGGGTGTCCTCCGCCTCCGCCCCGTCACCCAGGACACCGGAAAACTGCTGTTCACAGCGTCATTCCGACTCGCGCACCGCTTTGACCCCTAGAAAAGGGGGCCGGATCGGAGCCTTCACCCGGGTTCCTGGCGGACGCATAGAGCGCATGTCCCGCGCTTTGCCAGACGCGAAATCGGCATGGAGGTCGAAGAGAGAAAGATTCACCGAGGAGCCCCTGAACGGCGACGCAAAGCGTAGCGAACCCGGGCCAAACGAGCTATGGGACAAGCGGTGCTCGAAGCGCTCGTCCAGGTGCTGAACCATGCCGTCTGGAGCTTTCCCCCAGCGCTCCCGTGGCTTGTGCTTCTCCTCCTAGGGACTGGCCTTTTTGTCACCGTTCGGCTCGGATTCATTCAGCTCCGCCGGATGCCGCACGGCTTTAGCGTGCTGGCCGGACGCTACGATGATCCCGAGCACCAAGGCGATGTCACCCACTTTCAGGCCCTGAGTACCGCCTTGTCGGCCACCGTGGGCATCGGAAATATCGCGGGGGTCGCCACCGCCATTCACTACGGCGGGCCCGGCGCCCTCTTCTGGATGTGGCTGACCGCGGGATTCGGCATGGCCCTGAAATACGCCGAATGTACCCTTTCTCTCCTCTACCGCGACTTCGACGCTCAAGGCGGCGCCGCCGGCGGCCCCATGTACTACATCGAACGCGGGCTTGGCCCTCGGTTCAAGCCTCTAGCCATCGCTTTTGCCACCTGCACGGTCATTGCCTCTTTTGGCATCGGCAACATGAATCAAGCCAACACCGTCGCGATCAGTGCCCGCAGCGACTTCGGGCTCTCCGAAACCTGGGTCGGCGTGGTGCTGGCGGTGGTGGTAGGGGGCGTCATCGTCGGCGGCATCCGGCGGATCGCCAAAGTGAGCAGCAAGCTCGCACCCGCCATGGCGGCGCTTTACGTCGGGGCCGCCCTCGTCATCCTCGCCCTGCGATTCGAAGCCATCCCCGCCGCCTTTGTCACCATCATCCGGGACGCATTTTCGCCCAAAGCCAGCCTCGGCGGCTCCGTGGCGGGCGTTTTTGCCACCACGCTTCTGTGGGGCGTCAAGCGGGGCCTGTTTTCCAACGAAGCCGGGATGGGGAGCGCGCCCATCGCCCACGCCGCCGCCCGAACCAACGAACCGGTGCGAGAGGGCGTGGTCGCCATGCTCGGGCCATTTATCGATACCCTCATCATCTGCACCCTGACCGGCTTGGTCATCGTCACCACCGGCGCGTGGGAACAAAAAACCTCCTCCCGCGTCAAAGTGGCCCACACCCAGGTTCTCTGGGCCGAAGCCCTCACCCATGCCCAAGGGACCTCCGAAGCCGCGCGACTGCAACAAGCGCTTGCGCACGATCCCCCCAAGGCTGAAGAACAGGTTCAGGTCAAAAACGGCCACCAAAACCTTTGGGCCTTTGTGGCCCGCCAAAGCCTGGTCGGTACCCCCGTTCTCTGGCTCCACAATAAACCCTACACGGGATGGGTGGCCTTCAGGGGCGGGACCCTGGAACCTGCGGAAGAAGAAGGCACCCTCATGGTCGAAGGGCACATGCTTCAAAACAGCTCCGCCCTCACCGCCCTCGCTTTTCAAGTGGGCCTCTCCCCGCTCGGCAACTGGGGAAACTACGTGGTAACCGTCGCCGTTCTCCTGTTTGCCCTCTCTACGATGATCTCATGGTCGTACTACGGCGATCGCGCCATCACCTACCTGTGCGGTGCCCGCATGGTTCTGCCCTACCGCGCGCTCTACACGGGTTTTGTCTTCATCGGGTCGGTCTCGGCCCTCGAGTTGGTTTGGGCCTTCGGAGACTTGGCGTTGGGTCTCATGGCCACCCCAAACCTGCTCGCTGTGGTTCTTCTCATGCCCAAGATTCTTGAAGCCACGCGGAACTATTTTCAACGCATGGACGAAGCCTAAGGGTTTCAGAGGAAGAGGTTCATTGGATGTCTGAAGCCCCTGAGCCAGCCCCCCGTCCCGCGCCCACCCCGCGCGGCCAATGGAGTTCCCGCCTGGGATTTGTCCTCGCCGCAGCCGGTTCTGCGGTGGGCCTGGGAAACATCTGGAAGTTCCCCTATGTCACCGGAGAAAACGGAGGAGGGCTGTTTGTCCTCATCTACCTGGTCTGCATCGCGGTCGTCGGCCTCCCCATCATGGTCGCCGAAGTCCTCGTAGGACGCGCAACCCAAAGTTCCCCCGTAGGCGCGTTTGGTAAACTCACAGGACCGACGTCGCTATGGCGATTGATCGGATGGCTGGGCGTCGCATCCGGATTTGTGATCCTCTCGTACTACAGCGTGGTGGCCGGCTGGGCGATGAACTACACCTTGATGTCCGCGTCGCGCTTCTTTGAGGGCAAAGACCCCACTCAGATCGCAGACCTTTTTGGCACGCTGTACACGGCCGGAGACATCAACCTTTTTTGGCACGGTCTGTTCATGACCTGCGTCGTCGGCATCGTGGTCGGCGGGGTGAGTCGGGGCATCGAGCGGGCCGCCCGTATCTTGATGCCCGTGCTCTTTGTTCTTCTTGGCTTTCTTCTCGTGGACGCCGCCTTTCAAAAGGGCTTTGTGGCCGCGCTCGACTTTCTGTTTCGGCCCCGCGCCGACAAACTGACGGCCGCCGGAATCCTCGAAGCCCTCGGCCACTCCTTCTTCACCCTGAGCCTCGGCATGGGGGCCATGCTGACCTACGGAAGCTATCTTCCCCGGAATACCGACGTGGTCAAAGCGTCGGTGTTGGTCTCTTTTCTCGACACCCTCGTGGCGGTCGTCGCCTGCCTGGTGCTGTTCCCCATCATCTTCAGCTTCGGCATGGAGGCCCAAGCGGGCCCGGGGCTGGTCTTCAAGAGCATGCCCATCGCCTTCAGCCAAATGCCGGGGGGCATGCTCCTGTCGCTTCTGTTCTTCTTTTTGATCTTCTTTGCGGCGCTGACCTCCGCCATTTCTCTCTTGGAGGTCGTCGCCAGCTACTTCATCGACGAACGGGGCTGGACCCGGCGCCGCGCCGCTGCCCTCTCCGGAATCATCATCTTCCTGTTCGGGATCCCCTCCGCCCTTGCCGGTGCCGGCGGTCTCTTTTCCCAGTGGGAAACCTTGTACGGCGAAAACTTCTTCGACACCATGGACTACCTCGCTTCCAACTGGATGCTGCCCCTCGGCGGTCTCGCCATCGCCGTCTACGTGGGCTGGTTCATGCCGGCCGATCTTCGCAAAGAAGAGTTCACCCGTGGATCGGCTTGGGCCAAACAGTACGGGCTGTGGCTCTTTTTCCTCCGTTTTGTGGCGCCAGTTGCGATCTTGATTCTCTTTTTGTTTTCGGTCGAAATCCTACCAAAAACGTGGCTGAGCGAAGGCTGACCCCTCGAGGAAACGGTTTGATGAAGTTGAAGCCAAACGCATTATCCGCGAAGCTCCCCGTCAAGGCCCCTATGCCCACCTCCATGACCCATCCCGGCCCCCTTCTCAAACCCGAGACCGGCCGCAAAAAACGCCCCGCCCGAGGCTTGGCCTCGGCCATCGTGGTCACCGCTGGCCTTGGCCTCCTGACCCCGGTGGAGGCAGCCGATCGGGCGGACGCGCCTGAAGCCACCCTCGACAGGCCAGGTGATTTGACCGACGTCTTTGCGTGGATGTCGGCGGATGCCACCAAACTCAACCTGATCCTGAACGTGGTCGACACCAGCTTCTCTACCGAGATCCAATACGCCTTCCATGTCAGCAGCCAACAGACCTTTGACGCTTCGCCCTCTCAAGAAACGCAGATTATCTGTAGGTTTGCCTCGCAAACGGCCATCCGTTGCTGGGCCGGAGACTCCGAATTTGTCGCCGGAGACCCAACGACGGCAGCCGGCATTGTGAGCAGGACGGGCAAACTCCGGGTCTTCGCCGGCCCCAGGAACGATCCTTCGTTCTTTTTCGCCGAAGGACTTCGCGAGACCGCACGGACCATCGCCACCAACCGAAGCGCCTTCTCCTTCGAAGCTGGTTGCCCTCGCTTGGACCAGAACACCGCAGACACCATCCGAGGACGGCTTTCAGAGAATGCCAGCAATCCTTCAGAAGGCGATGCGGTGGCCTCGCTGGTCGTGCAAGTCGACAAAAGCCTGCTGACCGGCGGAGGCCCGATCTTGGGCGTCTGGGCCGCCACCTATCGGTAACCGGCGCCAAAGGAGATCCGTTGTGACAACCCTTCGACTTCTCATCCTGCCTTTGCTCCTGACCACGACCCAGTGCAGCAACGACGATCCCGTGCCGTCCGCAGAACCCGGTACTCGGCCGACGCTCGGGATCCTGGTGGACCGAGCCGGGCGCGCCGGAACCAGCATCATGCTCGTGCACCTCTTGAGCGCGCCGCAGCAGCAGGCCATGGAGCGAGACCGGTACAATCAAACGCGAGACCCGAACCAATGGGGGACCTTCACTGCAACCATCGCCGAAAACCTTGCGATCTTCGACGGTCTGGATGGCACCTGCGCCAACCAACGGCTTGCGGATCAAGCCGAAAACACCGCGGCCGGACGATACAACGACCTCGCCCAATTGTTCGCCAACGACCGGCTGTTCATCAATTCAGCGACAGGCATCTGCGGGCAGTACCTGGCCCTCGAATCCGGTGCCACCGCCGATTGTGGCGGAAGGACCCCCAACTACGACGCCATCGACGTCACCTATTCGCTCATGGTCGGCGGAGGGGCCACCGTCACCGACGGCGTTTCAGCGGACGACAAAACCCACTCCGCGGTCGACTTCCCCTTCCTGGCAGCCCCCAACTGAGACCGCCCACAAACCAGTCGCCGGGCCGCGCGGACACGCATCACCATGAAGGCTCAGACGACGCCAAACAGACCCCATCATCGCCCCACCCGCAGACCCGCCGGTGGTCGTTCAGCAATCCCCGTATCTGCCGTACTCTTGGCGTGCCTCCCCTGCACCCTTCAGGCCGAACCGGTCCGCGTCCAACCGGCCATAGACGGCGGCATCCTTGGGGTTTCGCTGCTTGGCGCAGCCTTGCTCGGCACCTTTGGGGTGCGCGACCGGACCCCGTGGGGCGAAACGCTGTTGCCACTCGACGAAAATGTGAAGGGGTTTTTTGCGCCGAAGGCGGCCCAACTCAGCGATGCGCTCCTCCTCTTCTCGGCCGCAACCCCCCTGGTGCTCCAACTCGGGCGCTTCGGACTCAACCGGGACTTTGCCCGTACGTCTTTGGTCTACGGCGAGGCACTGGGCGTCACGGTCCTTCTCACCGCCGCAACCAAACACCTCGTCCAACGACCAAGACCCTACGTCTACCACCCTGACCCTGCCGTTCAGGCCTATGCGGCAGACCAAGGAGACGATGCCTACCTTTCGTTTTTCTCAGGCCACGCGGCGTTTTCATTCGCGTCCGCCGTCGCCGGCGCCTACCTCTTTGGCTTATCCTCACCCGATCCCAACGCCAGCGCACTCGTCTGGGGTTTGGAAATGGCCATGGCCACCGCCACGGCCCATTTAAGGGTGCGAGCCGGAAAACATTTTTACACCGACGTGCTTGTTGGCGCCGTGGTGGGTTCAGGGGTATCGGCCCTTGTGGTTCAACTTCACCGAAAGGAAGGCCCGGGCCCCGATGCCCGGGCCTGGGCGGCCATGGCCGCCGGCATCGCTGTCGGAACCCTCGCCAGTGCTTGGTGGCCCCTCGAATCCGAACCTCCCCACGCCTCCTCGCTATCGGCGCCCCCAAGGGAAGAGCCCCGGTCGGGTGGACCGACCCTAGGCATCGGACTCTTCGGACCCGGCCTCATGGTATTCGGACATTTCTAGGCTGATTCCGACAGGCTTGTACTGCCTTCGCCCGGGCTGTATGGGTTCCACGTGACGGAGACGCGGGCCATTGAAGTCATCCGCCTCGGACGAGTGTCTTACCCAGACGCCACCGATCGCATGGAGATTCGCGCCCGCTCGCGGCTGGCCGGGAGGGTCCCCGATGCGTTGTTCTTGCTTGAGCATCAGCCCACGGTCACTCTGGGGCGTCGCGGAACGCGCGCCCACATTCTAGCCACCGAAGAAGATCTCGAAAAGACCGGAATCCACGTTTTCGAAACCGGCCGCGGCGGCGACGTCACGTACCACGGACCGGGCCAGCTCGTCGCTTACCCGGTCTTAGATCTCAGCCCGGATCGGAAAGATGTCCGAAAATACGTACGGGACCTGGAATCGGTGATGCTTCGTACCGCAGCTTTTTTTGGCGTCGCCGCAAAGCGGGACCCCAAACGGCCGGGCGCTTGGGTCGAAGACCGAAAAATCGGATCGGTGGGTGTACGCATCTCCCGGTGGGTCACGACCCATGGTTTTGCCTTCAACGTCACGACGTCCATGGCGCCCTTCCAACACATTGTCCCCTGCGGAATCGAGGGCTGCACGATGACCTCCCTCCGCCTCGAAAGCGAGAGACCGGTCACGCTCGACAGCGTCTACGATGTGGTCGAAACCCAATTCATGGAAGTATTCGGTGGCCGGGCCCTCGAACCCACCGACCTGGATTGACCCCGCCCCCCGCGAGAGCAAGCGTTCAGGCCTCTTTGGGCTGAACGGGCGCAGCGCACCTAAGTGCGCCAAGATGGGTGGGCCGGCTTTGCCGGACCAGGACCCAATGGACGAAACAGAGCGACTTCAATGCAGAAGCGGAACATTCGGCAGGGGGGGCTGAACAGTTACCCGCGAGAGCAAGCGTTCAGGCCTCTTTGGGCTGAACGGGCGCAGCGCACGTAAGTGCGCCAAGATGGGTGGGCCGGCTTTGCCGGACCGGGACCCAATGAACGAAACAGAGCGACTTCAATGCAGAAGCGGAACATTCGGCAGGGGGGCTGAACAGTTGCCCGCGAGAACCTGTATCCGCCCACCAAAGCAAGCGGGGTTGTACTGGCGCCATCCGGCCGGTATAGCTCGCCCCACGTCCCGCTCAGGAGAAACTGAAAATGGCTGAATTCGTGTACACCATGCAGAACGTGCGCAAGGTCCACCCCGGCAAGGAGGTCATCAAAGATCTCAGTCTGTCTTTTTTGCCAGGCGCCAAAATTGGCATCCTCGGCGCCAACGGCGCCGGGAAGAGCACCCTCCTGCGCATCATGGCGGGACTGGATACCGAGTTCATCGGCGAAGCCAAGCCCGGAAAAGGGGTGCGCGTGGGGTTTTTAGCCCAAGAACCCGAACTCGACCCCGACAAAAATGTCCGAGACAACATCGAGGAAGGCCTTCGTGACATTCGCACGCTCCTGGAGCGCTTCGACGCCCTCTCGATGAAACTGGGCGAATCGCTGAGCGATGACGAAATGAACCGAGTCATGACCGAGCACGCCGCAGTCCAAGACGAAATCGAGGCCAAAAATGCGTGGGACCTCGAGACCACCCTGGAGCGCGCCATGGATGCCCTCAGGTGCCCCCCGAAAGACGCATCGGTTGAGCACCTCTCGGGCGGGGAGCGAAGGCGGGTGGCCCTTTGCCGGGTGCTTCTCGAAAAACCGGACTTATTGCTCCTAGACGAACCCACCAACCACCTCGACGCCGAGTCGGTCGCGTGGCTCGAGCAACACTTGGCGAAGTATGCGGGAACGGTGGTTGCCATTACCCATGATCGATACTTCCTCGACAACGTGGCTGGCTGGATCCTCGAACTGGATCGCGGACACGGCATCCCTTGGAAGGGAAACTACTCGTCGTGGCTTGAACAAAAGGCAAAACGCCTCGAAGTTGAACAAAAACATGCCCAGGCACGCAAACGTACCCTGGAGCGGGAGCTCGAGTGGGTGCGACAAGCCCCCCGCGCCCGCCAGGCCAAAAGCAAAGCACGCCTCAAAGGGTACCAAGACCTTCTGGGCGAGGCCCAAAACGATCGCATCCAGGCGCTCGAGATCCCGATTCCTCCGGGGCCGCGGCTCGGCAATATGGTGGTGGAAGCCGACGGCCTTCAAAAAGCCTACGGCGATCGCCTCCTCTTCGACAATCTAAGCTTTCGCCTCCCCCCCGGCGGAATCGTTGGGGTCATCGGCGCCAATGGCGCGGGCAAGACCACGCTGTTCAGGCTCCTCACCGAAAACGAGCAGCCGGACAGCGGCGACCTTCGGATCGGCGACACCGTTTCCTTTGCGTACGTCGATCAAAGTCGCGACGCCCTCGATGATGAACAAACCCTGTGGGAAGAAATCTCTGAAGGCCACGATGAAGTTTTGGTCGGCAAGCGAAGTGTCCCCGCACGAGCCTACGTCGCGGCATTCGGCTTCAAGGGCTCAGACCAGCAAAAGCCGGTGGGCGCCCTTTCGGGTGGCGAGCGCAACCGCGTGCACCTCGCCAAACTGCTCAAGCGAGGGGGCAATGTTCTCCTCTTGGACGAACCCACCAACGACCTCGATGTCGACACCCTTCGCGCCCTCGAAGACGCGCTTTTGAACTACGCGGGTTGCGTGGTGGTCGTCAGCCACGACCGCTGGTTTCTCGATCGTCTTGCGACCCACATCCTGGCTTTCGAGGGCAACAGCAGCACCGTCTTTTTCGAAGGCAATTATCAAGCCTACGAGGCGGATCGCAAAAAGCGCCTCGGAGATGACGCCGTTCCGCGTCGTATCAAATACCGAAAATTCTCCGCAAGCGAGGCCCACGGATAGTGCCCCGGTTGAAGGCCTCTGCCCCCATGCATGACCTCATGGGCCGGGCACAAAAGGCGTCACCGTCAACGATGTCCCATCGGTCTCGAGGGTGACCGCCCCGTGAACATCGGTCCGCCACACGCGTATGCCGCGGGCGTTCAGCCGCTGAAGGACATCCCGGTGGGGAAACCCAAATCGATTCCTGGCCCCCAAGGAGATGACGGCATGCGTGGGGCGAACCGCGTCGAGGAAGGCCTCGGTGGAAGATGTATTGCTCCCGTGGTGCCCAATCTTGAGCACCCTGGCACGAAGACCAGACCGTGCGCGAAAAAGAAGATCCTGTTCACGCGCCGCTTCAATATCTCCCGTCAACAAGATGGCCTGACCGCGGTACCGGAGGCGAAGGACCACCGACAAATCATTCACCCCGTAGCCACCGGCTTCTACGGGCCCCGGCGAAGGAAGGATATCCATCGCAACTTGACCGAAGTGCATCGAACGCGCCTGGGCAGGAAGGACTCGGACCTCCGCCTCGTCTGTCCCAAGCAGTTCTAGCGCCCCTTCGCGGGCATCGCCGTTCCACCACACTTCGCGCACCGAAACCGACTCCTGCAAAGAAACCGTGCCGCCCGCATGATCCCGGTGGACGTGGGTGATCACCAGCAGGTCCACTTCGCGAATCCCCCGATGCCGAAGATAGGGCGCTAAAACTTGGGCTCCAGCATCAAAACGCTGGTTTCGAGGGCCGCTGTCGATCACCAGCACCCGTCCATCCGGCAACTCCGCCACGATGCTGTCGCCCTGCCCCACCGGCAAAAAAGTCACCCGCAAGCTATTATGCGTCCATCGCAACGACCCGGTGGGGCCGAGGCTGAGGCCGAGCGCCAGGAGCGCCACGAATCCCAAACGCCACTTCACGGGCCGCGCCGTCACCGCAAAAAAAGCCAGATAGTAGAAAACGCAAGCCAACACGCTTGGCCGGGGAACACTCAGGGTGGATCCTGGGATCCCCGCCAACCCATGGGCAAAGTATAGGAGCCACTCGGTCCCGCCTTCGGTCAGCCTCAAGAGCCATCCCGAGGGCCCCTCGAAAAGAAGCCCCGTGAAACCACCAAGCAGCGCGACCGGGACCAAAAAGAGGGACGACATCATCACCATGGGCACGTTCAAAACCATGCCGAGCAAGGGCACGGCACCAAAGTGACGCGCAATCAAGGGTGCCGTCCCGAAACTGGCGGCGATGCTGGCGTGAACCGCCGTAAAGATCATGCGCGCAAACTTGTTCTTGGGAAGCCACAGCCACCCTTTGGACTGCAGACTCGGCTGAGTCCGAAGAAGCGCGACCACAGCCGCAAAAGACAGCTGGAGCCCGGGCGAAAAGACGCTGTTTGTGTCGGTCAAAACCATGGCCAAGAGCGCAACCCACAAGGCATTCCACGCATCACTCGGCCGCCGAACCCAGGCCGCGCCCAAGACGACCAGGATCATCCACATGGCCCGCGTGGCGGAGGCACCGCCACCGGCCAGGAGCGCCTGAACCACGGGGAACGGCATCGCCAACAACGCGGCGAGAGGGCGAACCCCGTAGCCGGTCGCCACCCGGTCGACCCGCTTCAAGAGTTGCGTGAGCAGGAAGACCAAAGCCCCCGACACCAAACCAAGATGGAGGCCGCTGATCGCGAGAATGTGGGCGAGCCCAGAGCGCGCGAAATCTCGTTTCACAGCGGGCGGAATCTGGGCTCGGTCCCCGGTGAGAAGCGCCACCACGACCGGAGCCGTCCGGCGTGAAAGGTGGCGCCGGACCACGGCCTGGAGCCGCGCACGCACCCGTTCGATACGAACGCCCCAGCCGTCAGACTCACCCGCAACAAGAACCACGCAATGACGGGTGGAAAAGCCGCCACCGACACCGTCGATGGCTCTCGCGCGCGCTTGGTCCAAGGGCGAGCGGTCGCCCAAAAAACGTGGCCCCGAAGGGGGCTTCAGCGAACGAACCCATACCCGGATTCGGTCTCCAGGCTGACCGCAAGGCGCCCGAACCCGGGCCCCACCCGCATGCCAGAGCCATATATCGGCCCGACCCCTCATCGGGGACGAAAACGCCCGGCCTGGAACCCCCACCCCGATGAGGCGGAGTGTGATCCGGTCGGCATGCGGGTACCGACTGATGGACTCCACCAGCTGACCCTCCACAATCCACGGCCCTGGGGCGGGCAAGGCCCGAACCGGACTCGGCGCATCGCGCGCAAAAGAACCGAGGGCAGCGCCAGCGCCCACCATTGCGAGCACACAGATCGGCACAAACACGGGCCACCGCATCCATCCGAGCGCGGCAGAGGCCAGAAGGCCCGCCACGGCGACACCCGGCGAAGGCGATAGCCAGCCCCGGCGCCCGAGTGTGACCCCCAGGAGGAGCAAAAGGGCCGCACCGGCCATGGGGCGTACCCACGGACCTCGCCCTCTGCGGGCCGTGCCCCAAAAATGCCGCCAGAATCGTCCATCGCCCCACCGCTGCATTCCCCGCATCGCCCGGGTCCGCGGCACCGGTTCCACTGGGCCCCGCACGACAGGTCCTAGGGTAGCCGATGGGGCCGACGCCTGGCGTTCTCAAGTTCCTAAAATCATTCCGATTGACCCCCCGTGACGGGCTTTGTTAGGCCCGGCCCATGAACGTATTCCGAGTTTCCGCCGTTCGCGCCAAAAACGGTGCCTGGTATGGTCCTCTTCTTTGGGTTCTCGCGCTGTGGACCCTGACCCATTGCTCCGAAAAATCGGCGGACCCCGGGACCGCCCAAAAAACATCCCCGGCCACAAAAAAACCGGGCACGCCGGCGAAGACGCCGGGCGCCGGCGCCGCCGCAATGCTTCCTCCCGGGAACGGTCCGGTTGCAACCGTCAACGGCACCGAGATTCCGCGGGAACGTTTTAACCGCCAGTTTTTGCAAACCATCGAGCGCTACAAACACAGCCGACAGGTTGTCAGACCTGCTCTACGAGAACGTCTCAAAGACAACATCGTGCGACGGCTGATAGAAGCAGAGCTCATTCGCCAGCAGGCCCAGAAGCTCAAAATCGAGGTACCCGAAGCCGAAAAAACAGAACGCTGGAAAAAACAAAAGGAGCGCTATGGGACCGAGGTCGCATTTAAGACTTTCCTGGAAAAAGCAGGAACAACCGAAGAAGACGTCAAACAAACGTTTCTCAACAACCTTCTAAGAGAGCGCGTGTTTGAACAGGTTTCCGCCGAGCTGGAAGTTCCACCGTCCGAGATCAAGGACTTCTACGAAAAGTACAAGAAGCGCTACACCGAATCAGAGCGGGTCCGCGCCAGCCACATTCTGCTCAAGGTGCCGAGCAACGCCTCCAAAGCAGACAAAAAGGCAAAAAAGAGTCTTGCCAAAAAGCTCTTGCGCAAAGCCAAAAAGAAAAAGGCAGACTTCGCCGCCCTCGCCAAGGAGCATAGCGACGATTCAACAAAAACCAAGGGAGGCGACCTCGGTTATTTCGGCAAAGGGCGCATGGTCAAGCCCTTCGAAGAAGCCGCGTGGAAACTCAAAGTCGGGCGAATATCGGGCATCGTTGAGTCGAAGTTTGGTTTTCATATCATCAAGAAAACCGACCATAAAAAGGAGCGGACCCGCCCACTCTCCGAAGTCCATGAGCAAATAGAGCGTTCGCTTTTGGCCCGACGCAAAAACTCGGCAAAGCGAGAATCACTCAAGAAATGGCGCGAAGCAGCAAAAATCGAGATCTTCGTCAAAGGTGACAAGAAAATCATCGCCGAGGGGCAAAAACGACGTCGACCGACCCCGCCCGGAACACCACCCGGCCTCAAGAGAGGAACACCCTCCTCCGCCCCGAGCTCCGCACCGGCAAAATGACCGAAGCCGACCGACCGGTCCGCGTGCGTATTGGACCAAGCCCCACGGGCGAACCTCACGTAGGTACCGCCTACGTCGCACTGTTCAACCTGGCGTTCGCGAGGAAGCACCAGGGCACCTTCATCCTCCGCATCGAGGACACCGACCAAGAGCGGAGCCAACCCGAGTGGGAAGAGGAAATCATCCGGGGTCTCACGTGGCTGGGCCTGAGCTGGGACGAAGGCCCCGATCGCGGGGGGCCCCACGGCCCCTATCGCCAGAGCGAACGTCAACCCATCTACCAGGCTCACGCCAAAGAGCTGGTTGAACGGGGCCACGCTTACCGATGCTTTTGCACCCGCGAACGGTTGGATGCGCTCCGAAAGCAACAGCGCGAAGCGCGGCTCGACCTGGGCTACGACCGACATTGCCGCCACCTTCCCGCCGACGAGATCGCCGCCCGCTTAGACCAGGGCGTGCCTCATACCATTCGCATGCAGATGCCCACCGATGGACAGACCGTCGTTCAGGACCGCCTTCGAGGCGAAGTGGTGTTTGAAAACAGCGGCGTAGACGACCAAGTCCTCCTGAAGTCGGATGGATTTCCAACCTACCATCTCGCCAACGTGGTGGACGACCACCTCATGGGCATCACCCACGTGATCCGTGCCGAGGAATGGATCACCTCCACCCCCAAACACTGGGTTCTTTACGGGCTCTTCGGATGGACCCCGCCCGAGTTCATCCACCTCCCGCTCCTCCGGAACAAAGACAAGTCGAAGATTTCGAAACGAAAAAACCCGGTATCGATTCTAGACTACAAACAAAGAGGTTTTTTGCCGCAAGCGGTCCTCAACTACCTGGCCATGCTCGGCTTTTCAATGCCCGATGGGCGAGAACTTTTTTCCTTCGATGAATTCAAAGAAGCCTTCTCGTGGGAGCGTATGTCGCTGGGGGGCCCCATCTTCGACCTCGAGAAACTCAGTTGGCTTAACGGTAAATACTACCGAGAGAAACTCAGCGATGAAGCCCTCGTCGAGCTCATCCGCCGCGATCTGTTTGGGCAGGATTACCTCAAGCAGATTGTCCCCCTGGTGAAAGAACGCATCGAAAAAACCGAAGACCTGCTGGCCACCGCCGACTACTTCTTTCGAGGCGACGTCCACCCGGACGCCGACAAAATGAAACCCAAAAAACGAACGTTCAAGGAACTTCGAATCGTTTTCGAGCGCTATCTCGAAGTCATGGACCGACAGCTCGACTTTTCAGCCGAGGCCCTCGAAGCCGCCGCACGCACTTTCGCAACCCAGCACGAGTGGAAGACCAAAGAGTTGTTTATGCCGATCCGGATCGCCATGACCGGGCAATCCGCCAGTCCACCGCTCTTTGAAACCATGTCTGTGCTTGGCCGCGCTTTGGTCCGAAGGCGCTTGCGCCACGCCATCGAGGCCCTCAAGGCCGCGGCAAAAGCCAGTCATCGAGCGGGCCCCAAAAAACCCAGCCCCTGACCTCAAACGCCCCTGCCCCCGGCGAAAAACCCGCGCACATACACCCTGCGAGATTTGGAATTCGCAAAACCCGCGGGACCGAGCAAAGCACTTATGGTAAGTTCACGCATCAATAAGGGTTATCCTTCGATCCCGGTCCCCAGTCCGCATGAATAAAGAATCTATCGAGAAGAACACGATTCGTCCGAGTTTTTGGTTGAGCACCCTATGGTGGGCCGTGGCTGGCCTCATGTTGTGCATGAATTTGATTGTCGCATTCTTGGTCTTTGATCTCGTCCGTATGAGTTCGGGGCGCCCCCTCCATTCAAGTCAGCTGTTCTCACTCCTCAAGATTGCGTCGCTCATTCCGGTCGCTCTTCTTGTGGGCTACGTGGCTGTTGCCCAAGCGACCATGAGGATTGCGTTCACGGAGGCATGGGTTACGATAAGTCATCGATTTCGTTCGTGGGAGGGACCGCCGGACCACATCCGGTACGCGTACGTCGTAGACGGAAGAGCCCCTCTGCTTGTCGTGAGGACGAAGGAGCCTATATTTTCGCGCTGGCAAGTCAGCACATCGCGAAAGACACGAGAGACGACCGTCCATGCTTTTAGGGAGGTGGCCCCTCATGGCTGTTGGTTGGACGGCAGGGCAGCAATCAAGCGCAGCCTCATGGACCTATGGCCGATCCTTGTCGGAGGCACGGCGATCGCCTATCTCTTCGAACTTTGGTTCGACGCATAACTCAAGACACCCAGAGGGTCTAGAGAAACGCGCAACGAAGCCCCGGGCTTTTCGGCCCGGCGAGAACGGCCTTCGGCCGCACCTAGCACTTTCGGCCCAGGGACAATTGTTCTGAAGGGAGCTCTCTCTCCACCCCCGATTCGAGGGCTGAAGGATGGGTTGGGCCTGGCAGCCTAGGCGAGGCCCCGAGCACGCTTCAGTTGTCCGACAACCTTTTCGTACTCGATGTCCCACTCGGCACTGCCTTCCCGCAGGTTCTTCAACCGGCCACGCGCCTCGCGGTCGATTTCTTCGTCGATACCAAGGTACTTGTGCATGGTGAGCTGGATCTTTTTTCGCATCTCATGATCCTCCGCGAACACCTCCTCGATGTTGCGGGAGTGCATCATGGCTTCCAGCATCTGGTTGATGACGTACTCAAGCCCTTCCTCGCCCGTCTTATGGCTTCGGGCGTCGGCCAAGCCGCGTTTGACCTGGGCGAAGCGCTCAGCCGAAAGGCCTCGGCGGGTCAGCGTCTCTTTGGTCTCCTGGTTTAGACGGTCCTCGGAATTGCAGTACTCGACCAAGATCGCGGCCAGATCGAGCTCCGCTTCCTCCAGCTTTTGGTCATCGACCTCAATGTCACCGTCCCCTCGGAGCAGTGCCATGATTTCCTTGGACATTTTGGGTATGATCTTTCGGTACAGCCGCATTGCGTGGAACTCTGTGGTACGGGGTGCTTCGACCCCATGGGGAGTGCCTATTTGCTCCTAAAAGCTCAGTCAACAACCCATCCAAACTTTTCCCAAAATCCCGCCTGGCCGAGCCCATTATCAGGGATAACGAGTGCTTCTATGGGCGTCGAAGGGCCACATCGTCGTTCATGGCGTGTCGTCCGGGTGAAGGGCGTGCCAGATTCTCTGGGCGGCCTTGGGACCGACGCCGGGTACCTGTGCGAGTTCTTCCACCGCCGCCGCCTGAATCCTTTGGACGCTCCCCAGATGTCGAAGCAGAGCCCGGCGTCTCACGGGCCCGATGCCCGGCACGGCGTCCAAGGGCGAGGCAAGTCGTTTTTTTTGGCGATCGCGCCGATGAAAACGGATCGCAAACCGGTGGGCCTCATCCCGGATCCGGGCGAGGAGGAGTAATTCCGGTCCGTCCTGTGGTAAAACGATGGGCGAACTTCGCCCCGGCAAGAAAACACGCTCAGGGGACGCTTCGGGTGCACCACCACGGGAAGGGCGAGACCGGCTTTTGGCCAGCGAAATCAGGTCGACTTCCTCGATGCCAAGGTCCCTCATCACCTCGACGGCCACCCCGAGCTGCCCTTTGCCACCATCGACCACAATGAGTTCGGGCAAATCCTTTTCCTGAAGGCCACGGGCAAAGCGCCGCGTCAAAACTTCCTGCATGGCCTTGAAATCGTCTTGCCCCCGAAGCGACTTGATACGGTAATGGCGGTAGGCCTTCTTGTCCGGCATCCCACGTCTAAAGGCCACCCGAGAGCCCACCATAGAATCGGGTCCGAGGTTGGAAATGTCGTAACACTCGATTCGCCTGGGCACGTTCGACAGACCCAAAGCATCACGGAGGCCCTCCAAAGTGCGATCCAAAACACCCGATCTTCTCAATCCTTCCTGAAACGCATGCTCTGCATTATCCTGCGCCAACTCCATGAGCCGCATGCGCTCTCCCCTTGCGGGCCGCTTGACCGACACCTTACGGCCCGCGCGCTCCGAAAGAAGCTCTCGAAGAAGCGACACGCCCTCTAGGGAGACCGGGACCAACAGTTCGTGGGGGACAGGCTCGTCAAGCGCCGCATAGCGCTGCAGCAAAAACGACTCCAAAAAACCGGCCTCCGCCAACACACGCTCGAAAAAGTGGGGCACAACATTCTTGATGCGCCCCTTGCGAATCTCCAGCAGGACGATGGCCACGTGTGGTCCTTCACGGTGGATGCCGTAGACGTCTTGGTCACGAAGGGAGGGCAACGCGATCTCCTGTTTTTCGAGCGTGCGTTCAACTGCGGTCTTCTGGTTCCGGTAGTGCGCGGCAACTTCGTAGTCTAGCCGGTCGGAGGCCTCCCACATGCGACGTTCCAGTCGCCCGATCAGATTTTTGCCCTTGCCCTCAAGAAACATCAGGACGTGGTTCACGCCCTCCTGGTATTTTTCGCGGTCGATCTCGTACACACAAGGCGCGGGACAGCGGCCGATCTGGTACTCTAGACACGGCCTCGATCGGTTGTACAAAACCGAATCGCGACAGGTGCGAAGTTGAAAGTGCCGATTCACCACCCGAAGGGTCTGGCGAGCCATCGACGCCGAATGAAAAGGCCCAAAATAGCGCGCACCGTCCTTACCCATGTTCCTGACGACTTGAACCCATGGGAATTCCGCGCGGGTATCGACTCGAAGACACAAGTACTGTTTGTCGTCCTTCCAGATCACGTTAAAACGGGGAACATGGCGGCCGATCAGTTCGCGTTCCAGGATCAAAGCTTCCTTTTCCGAGCGGGTCACCACCGTTTCAAGATCGTGTAAAAGGCCCCCCAAGAGCCCCACAAAGGCTCGATAGTCCGACGTCCCTTCTTGAAAATACGAACAGAGTCGCAGCCGCAGGTTTTTGGCCTTGCCGACGTAGAGAATGGCGCCATCCTCGGCCTTCATCAGGTACACCCCGGCGCAATCGGGGGCTTCTTTTGCCCGTTCGAGCCAAAAAGACCGTCTGTCGGCGTCGGCCAAGCGCATGAGCGTCCTTGAAGAAGCGTTTCGTGGCTGGGCCTGCCCCGCTAGCTCCTCTTTCTTCGACGACCTTTGGCTTTGGCTTTGGCCGTCTTGGGGCGACGCACGACCCCGAGTTCACCCGATTCGATGGCCCGAATCTCGTCTCTCAGCTCCGCCGCGCGCTCAAAGTCCAGTGCGCGAGCCGCTCCGTGCATTTCCTTTTTGAGCTGGGGCAGGCGCGCCTTCAGCTCTTCAGCCGACCATGTTTCCTCGTCGTCTTCAGCGTGCGGTGCCAACTCCGTTCTGAAACCGGCGATCTCCCGAAGGTCACGGATCTGCTTTTTGACGGTCTTTGGCGTAATGCGATGGGCTTTGTTGTAAGCCTGCTGCTTTTCTCGACGCCTGGTGGTCTCATCGATGGCTGCGCGCATCGAGTCGGTGACGCGATCGGCATACATCACCACGTGACCTTGGCTGTTTCGAGCGGCGCGGCCGATCGTCTGAACCAACGATCGCTCGCCACGCAAAAAGCCCTCTTTGTCCGCATCCAAAATCCCAATCAGGGACACTTCCGGCAAGTCGAGTCCCTCTCTCAAGAGGTTGATGCCAACCAGCACATCAAAAACACCCAGCCGCAGCTCTCGAATGATGTCTGATCGCTCCAGGGTATCGATATCCGAATGAAGATAGCGAACCTTGACACCCACATCCTGGTAATACTCACTGAGATCTTCAGCCATGCGCTTGGTCAGCGTCGTAACCAGCACCCGCTCGTTTTTTTCGACACGCTGGCGAATTTCCTCGAGGAGATCATCGACTTGGTGCGCCGCGGGGCGGACATCGATGGTGGGATCCAAAAGCCCCGTAGGGCGAATGATCTGCTCCACCACAACACCATCGGTCTGTTCAAGCTCATAGTCCCCTGGCGTTGCCGACACATAGAGGTGCCTCTTGTTGTACCGAGCAAACTCCTCAAACTGGAGAGGCCGGTTGTCGAGCGCCGAAGGCAATCGGAACCCAAACTCGACGAGGTTCGACTTTCGCACCTGGTCGCCTTTATACATGGCCCCCAGCTGGGGAACGCTTTGGTGGCTTTCGTCGATAACCATGAGAAAATTGGGCGGAAAATAGTCGAGCAAGGTAGGCGGCGCCTCTTTGGGCTTTCTCCCGGAAAGATGCCGCGAGTAGTTCTCGATGCCCTTCACCATGCCCACCGTCTCAAGCATTTCGAGGTCGTAGAGCGTTCGCTGCTCCAAGCGCTGGGCCTCGACCAGCTTTCCTGACCGCTCGAGGAGAGCCAAGCGTTCCTCCAGTTCTTGGCGAATGGTTTTGATCGCTTGGTTCCGCCGTTCTTCGGTTGTCACATAGTGACTGGCGGGAAACATACGAATTTTCTGAAGTTCACGATGGACAACCCCTCGCAGGGCATCAATTTCTCGAATGGCTTCAATGTCGTCGCCAAACCACTCCACCCGGAGGGCCCGGTCTTCCTCATAGGCCGGAAAAATCTCAACGACGTCGCCTCGTACGCGGAAAGACCCTCGGGAAAAATCGACCTCGTTGCGCTGATACTGAAGCTCAACCAAGCGGCGCAGCACATGGTCGCGTTCGACCGTCTGGCCGGGGACCAAATCGAGCGTCATGCCTTCGTACACTTCGGACGCACCGATTCCGTAGATGCAACTCACGCTGGCCACAACCAGGACATCGTCCCGTTCCAAAAGTGAACGGGTCGCCGAGTGCCGCATGCGATCGATCTCGTCGTTGATGAGCGCATCCTTCTCAATGTACGTGTCCGTGGTGGGAACGTAGGCCTCGGGCTGGTAGTAGTCGTAATAGCTGACGAAATACTCGACGGCGTTTTTCGGAAACAAATCCTTGAACTCCCCATAGAGCTGGGCTGCCAAGGTCTTGTTGTGGGCTAAAACGAGGGTCGGTACGTTGAGTTCGCGCACCACGTTGGCGACAGTGAAGGTCTTTCCAGTTCCGGTCGCGCCCAACAGAAGCTGGTGCCTGAGCCCCTCACCAAAACCCTGAGTAAGGGCCGCGATGGCGCTTGGCTGGTCGCCCTTCGGCAATAGGTCCGTCTCGAGCTGAAAGCGCACCCCGGGTCCCTTCTCGCGTTTGCCAGGCCCTACTCCACGCTCCACGTGGAGGTCCCATCGGGTTTATCTTCGAGGATCACGCCTTGGGTCTTGAGCTGATTTCGAATGTCATCGGCGCGGCCGAAGTCACGGGCTTTACGCGCCTCCGCCCGAGCTTGGACCAGGGTTTCAATCGCGTCTTCGGTCAACGCGAGCCCCTGGACCTGACCCGACTTCCGACGTGCCAGGTACTCCGCGGGGCTCTCCTGCCACAGGCCCAGCACCGCTTGACCAACCTTCACCACGTCGAGGATGTCGGCCAACAACCGGCTGGCAACATCGGCCTCGAACGCGCGTCCCAGCTTGGCCACTTCCCCTCCACGAACCAGGTCGTTGGCCATCCGAAACAGCTCGGCAAGCTCGCCAAGCGCCAACGCGGTATTGAGATCGTCGTCCATGGCGTCAAACAGCCGCGTTCGGGGATCGCTTCCGAGCACTTCCGCAAGCGACATCTCACCCCCCGGAGGATGATCCTTCACGAATTGGTCGGCCAGCGCCAAGGTCTCGTAGATCTTGTCGAGGCGCCTTTCGGCATCGAGCAGCAGCGCGTGAGAAAATTGAATAGGCTTCCGATAGTGGCTCGTGAGAAATAAGAGCCGGAGGGCTTCAGGTTGGTATCGGGCGAGAATCTCCCGTAGCGGGTAAAAATTGCCCCGCGACTTGGACATCTTGAAGTCGTCTTCGGTGTACGTGTAGCCACAAGATGGGCACGCCATGCCCAAGGAGACCTCTTGCCCTTCCGCGAGCACCGTTTGGCATCGGGGACACCCCTCGGGAAGCAGATTCACAAAACCGTTGTGAAGCCAGTAGTGCGCAAGGCAGTCGGTTTCGTGCGCACCGCAGGATTGGGCTATTTCGTTTTCGTGATGCGGGAAAACGAGATCTTTTCCCCCGCCGTGGATGTCAAAGGTATGTCCGAGATACTTTTGGGCCATCGCGGAGCACTCGATGTGCCAACCGGGCCGCCCTTCTCCCCAGGGTGATGGCCACGAAGGCTCGCCAGGCTTCGCCGACTTCCACAACGCAAAATCGTGCGGCGATCGCTTGCGCCGATCCACCTCGACCCGGGCGCCCGCTTCCATCTCTTCGAGGCTCCGACCGGAAAGCTGACCATACCCATGAAAACGGGCCACTTCGTAAAACACATCCCCATCGACGGCGTAGGCGATGCCCCGCGCCTCGAGGCACCGAATGGTCTCCACGATTTCCAGAATGTGATCCGTGACCCGAGGCTCAACCGTCGGCGCCAAGCAGCCAAGCCGACCCATATCTTCGTCGAACTCCGCAATGTACCGTTCGGCAAGCGCCTTGGGGGTCACGCCCTCGGCCTGGGAGGCCCGAATGATCTTGTCATCCACATCGGTGTAGTTGCGAACAAAGGTCACCTCGTGGTTCTGCCTGAGCCACCGGTAAACAACGTCAAACGCGACCGCAGCCCGCGCGTGCCCGATATGGGCTGGCGCATACGGTGTAATACCGCAGACATACATTCCGACTCGACCCGGTTCCATAGGAACAAAGTCCGCTTTTTCGCGTTTGAGGGTATTGTAGAGCCGCAGCACGATGGAGCTCGCTCCCGTCTAACAAACCTTAGGCGTGAAAAATCTGAGTGAACTCAGCCTCAACTTCGTCCTCGCTCTTGTCGCGGGCGATAGAAAGCTCCTTCACCAGGAGGGCTTTCGCTGTGTCCAGCATCTTGCGCTCTCCAAAGGACAAATCCTTGTCGTTTTTCAACAGATACAGGTCGCGCAAGACTTGAGCGATCTGCTTGGGGTCCCCGGAGTCAATCTTGTCCTTATACTCTCGGTAGCGCCTATTCCAAGTTGTGCTTTCTACCGAAAGCGCCTTCTCGCGAAGAACGCCAAAGACCTCGTCCACTTCGTTTGGACTCATGATTTCCCTGAGACCGTTGGTCACCGTGGGAATCATGACCTTGACCCCATTGTCGAGGATGCGGAGGATGTAAAAGGTCTGTTGATCGCCCCCCACCGTGTGCCGCTCAATGCCCGTGACCTCGGCGACGCCATGCGCTGGGTACACGGCCTTGTCCCCGATTTGGAATGGCAACTGTTCCATCACAAAAGCCTCCACAGCCCGGAGCCGCTCCGCCTCACGCCCCGTTATCCACCCGTTTGTGGACATCCTGAATGTTTACGCGACCCAAGACCCAGCGGCAGAAAACCTTTGAGGGTTTTCCGCGCGTTCGCCGAAACTTCGCTCCACACTTCTATTGCTTAATAGTGTGACGCAGGTCTCATCCCCGTCATGCGGTGCGGAACGTACCACGCCCACACCTCCATGTAAAGAGATTCGGTGCCCTACTTGACTCGAAATCAGTGGGTCGATATCGTCTCGCGCCCCTCGCGATCCCGGAACCAAGTCTCTCGCCGCTCTTCGACGAGCTGGATCAGCGCGGTTGGGCGCGACTCAAGGACCGGCTTCAAGCCCGGTGCGAACCTCGGCGAGCGCGTTTTCCACATAAGTTTGGATCTCGCGAAGACGAGCCTCGGAGTTTGCTTCGAAACGCAACACCAAAAGAGCCTGGGTGTTGGATGCCCGCACCAATCCCCAGCCGTCGTCAAAAACGACCCGCGCACCATCAATATCGATGACCTCATGTTCGCGTTTGAAGTGGGCGACCAACCGCTCCACGAGCGGAAACTTCAGAGACTCTGGGCATTCCACCCGGATCTCCGGCGTATTGAAGGTTTGGGGGACATCGGCCAAGAGCGCTGACAGGGGCTGTTCCGCGCGCGACACCAATTCAAGCAACCGCAGTCCCGCGTAGATTCCATCGTCAAACCCGAAAAAGCGGTGCCGAAAAAAGATGTGCCCACTCATCTCCCCCGCAAGAGCCGCCCCGGTCTGCTTCATCTTGTCCTTGATCAGGCTGTGCCCGGTGCGCCACATGATCGCCTTCCCGCCCTGTTTCTCGATGTCGTCGTACAGGGTCTGGCTACACTTCACTTCCCCAACAATGGTCGCACCCGGCTCGTCTTGGAGCACGGCCCGAGAAAAGAGGATCATCATCTGATCGCCCCATAGGATTTGCCCCTTCTCGTCGACCGCCCCAATCCGATCCGCGTCACCGTCGTACGCCAGGCCCAGATCAGCCCCTTCGCGGAGCACGGTTTGCCGCAAGTCCTCGAGGTTCTTTGCGACCGTGGGATCCGGGTGATGGTTGGGAAAGGTGGCGTCCATCTCACAGTAAAGCGGAACCACCTCCACCCCAAGCTTATCAAGAACCTGAAGGGCAAAAGGCCCCCCCGTCCCGTTGCCCGCATCCACCACCACCTTGAGTTTTTTCGCCCCAAGCTTGATGCGCGCCGCCAGGTCATTCACATACGCTTCCGTGACGCTGTGCTGGCGCACCTCTCCACGCTCCGCACCGCCCCCAAAAGCCTCATCTTCGATGATGCGATGTAGCCGTTGAATGTCTTGGCCGTGAAGCGACGTCTTCCCCAACGAAATCTTGAGACCGTTATACGCAGGAGGATTGTGAGAACCCGTGATTTGAATCCCCCCGTCTACGGGCAGCGTGTGAAGGGAAAAGTAGAGCATCGGGGTGGTGACGACGCCCAGCTCCAAGACGTCCAGTCCGCCTTCGGTCAGTCCGGAGGCCAACGCCTTCGACAACCTCGGTGAGTGTTCTCGACAGTCGCGTCCGACAGAGACCGTTTTTGCGCCCTGAGTTTGGGCAAACGCGGCGTAGGCTCGACCGATCGAAGCGACGCCGTCCTCGGTCAAGTCCTCGTCGACCAGTCCCCGAATGTCGTACTCCCGAAAGATGGTTGGATCGATTTTCATAGAAGTTCCTCTCGCCCCTGCTCCGCCAAAATACTTACGACCTCTTTCACTTGCTCGGAACGGCCGCGCTTGACGACCAGCACGGCGTCCTTGGTGTCTACGACCATGACCCCGTCGAGGCCCACCACCGCCACCAAACGCTTGCCCCGGGCATCGACCATGCTCCCGGTCGTGCCGGAGACCACCGCATCGCCCAAGAGGACATTCTTTTGCTCGTCCGCCTCGTAAAGCGTCATCGCGCTGTCCCATGAGCCCACGTCGGACCACGGAAACGAGGCCGGAAGGACCGACGTTCGGTCGCTCTTTTCCATGACGCCGTAGTCGATGCTCTCCTTGGGCAGGCGGGGGTAGATCGCCTCGATGGCGTCAGGCTTCTTGAGAAGCGCTTCAAGCCCCTCCGTCAGTGTTGGCAGATACCGTTCCAGCTCCTCGAGCATGGTCCGCGCCGAAAACACAAACATGCCCGAATTCCAAAGGTAGTCGCCCTCCCGCAGGTACTGCTCGGCGGTTTCCCGATCGGGTTTCTCAACAAAACGCGCGATCGACCATATGGGCATGCCACCGTCCTGCGGTGGACCATCGTCCGCAACAGGGCCCTTCTTGATGTACCCGTAACCCGTCTCGGGGCGGGTCGGGACGATCCCGAAAAGGACAATTCGCCCCCCCGCGTGCCCAAATGCCGCATCGAGGTGCCGGCGAAAATCCAGAGTGTCCTGGATGTAGTGATCGGACGGAAGCACCGCGATGCGCGCATCGGGGTCGCGCTGGCCGATGACTTTGGTGGCCCATGCGATGCACGGTGCGGTGTTGCGCCCAACTGGCTCCACCAGCAAATTCGATGATGGCAGGTCAGGAAGCGCCTGCCGGGCGTGCTCCGCGTGCGCCGCGCCGGTCACCACAAACCGATTCGCCCAAGGGACATCGACCCGAGCCATGGTCTGGGCGATGAGCGGACGGTCCGCGGCGAGGCTCAAGAATTGCTTGGGATGCGCGCGACGACTGGCGGGCCAAAAGCGTGTGCCCGCCCCCCCAGCCATAACCACAACGTAACGGCCCATCTTGGCAGTGGTTATCACCCGCCCCTGGACAAAAGCAAGAGCTGTCGGGCAGGCCCCGTGAGACCGAAATGGTCCGTCACCAAAACTGCGCCCATCCACAGCCGACGCGCGGAGCTTCGGTCAGCTCGTCGTCTTGGAGTCTGCTCGGGCGGTGCCGGAGTCCCCTTCTACCCGGTTTCTGCCACCACTTTTGGCCCGGTAGAGATATTCATCGGCCGCCTGAAGAAACGCTTTGGGTTCGCGATAGGGCCCCATTTCACAAACACCAATGGACACACTCACGGCAATTTCTCGGTCCTCATAGACAAACGACGTCGACTCAACCATGCGACGAATTTTTTCTGCAAAGATGCTTGCCCGCTCTCCCGTTGTCTCGGGCATGATGATCGCAAACTCTTCCCCACCAAAGCGAGCAAAAGCTTCCTCTTTTCGGATATGCTTCGAGACGATCTCCGCCAGGCGCTTCAGGATGAAATCACCGGCAAGGTGCCCGTGTTGGTCATTCACCAACTTAAAATGATCGAGATCAAACAGCAGCAGCGATAGAGGCCGCTCGTATCGTGCACAGCGCGCCATTTCTCGGTCCAAGAACTCCATGAAGTAGCGCTTGTTGTGCACCTGCGTGAGCCCATCCATGATGGTCATCTGGTAGATCTCTTCGTGGAAAAGCGCCTCGATGTTTCCCCCATGCAGGAATTTCAGAATCGCGCCGCCAATCTTGATCAAATCCGCGTTTCGCAGTCGTTCGAATTTGACTTCAAGGTCGTTGACGTAGGTCCCGTTGGTGGAATCCAAATCCTCGAGATAGTAGCCATCCTTCCGATTGAGTACCCGCGCGTGCCGCCGCGACACGTTGTCCATGTCAATCATGATCAGGTTTTCTGCGCCCCGCCCGATGACTGTTTCAGCCTCCCCAAGCGGGTACTGTTTACCCAAATCCCGACCGTAGATGGTCACCAGGCACGACTCGCTCGAAATGCCCTTGTCGATGATACGTGAGACCGAAGAGACACGCGTCTCTTCGTCGTGATGAATCCTGGGCGAATATCCGGACTCAGGCTTAATGGGGTCTCTATCGGACATGGCCTACACCGGCTAGGTGTCCCCCTTAGGCCCTTGGCCCAGCGATTGGGTGATTTCGTCGCTCGCTGCCTTCGGCAACTCCAGCGGCTCAAGAGGGACAACCTCATCTTTCAACGCGGAAACCTCTCCCGTCCCCAGGGTGCCCGCAGCGCGTACATCTTCGATGTTGGCGAAAGGAACCTGACCACTGTCACTCCTCGTGTTGGACAGGGCCTCATTGGTGGCCCTCAACCGCATCGACAACACCTGGACGAAACTCCACAAAAGCTTCGTGCTCAGAACGGGTTCACTTTTGACCAAATGAAAAAACGCCCGTCGAGAGAGAGAAAGGAGCCTCGTCGACTCTGACGCAGCCACCGACGCCGATCGAGGGGAGCGATCGAGCAGGGCCATCTCGCCAAAGTGCACGCCAGGCCCCAGGGTCGTGAGCGCCTGCCCGCCCTTGATCACTTCTACCCGACCCGAAAGGACGACATAGAACTCGTCACCCATGGTCTTTTCCTCGAGGATCATCTGGCCTTGCACAAAGCTTCGCTGCCGCGTCTGATTCAACACCTTGACCAACTCTTTGTAGTTCAGGTGGCGAAAAAGCGGAATCTTGCGAAGGATATCGAGTTTATCGATAACGTCCACGGCCGTGGGATCGGCAGCATCCCCTGGCACCCGCAGTACAATGCAGGTGATGTTGTCTTTACCGCCGCGTGCGTTCGCCAGATCAATGAGATCCCTGGGAACTTCCTCTCCCACGTCGTTGGCCAAGATTTTTTTGAGCTCTTCCTCATCTTCGAGGTAGCCATGCAGTCCGTCCGAGCAGCAAAGATAGGTATCCCCAGGAACCACATCGAAAACCAACGTATCGACCTGCACCGTTTCCGTAATGCCAACCGCACGGGTAATGACGTTCGAAAATGGTGATCGTTTGGCTTCCTCGACCGTAATGGCCCCTTTTCGGATCTGCTCCCACAGGTACGAGTGATCCTCGGACAGTTGATGGATTTGGTTTGCCCTAGCCAGATACAGCCGGGAGTCCCCCACGTGGGCCATAAACGCCTTGTCACCCACCACCAGAACCATCGACAGCGTCGTTCCCATTCCGTGTCGCTTTTTGTCGCGCTGGGCGAGGTGATAGATCGCTGAAGAGGCGACATTGATGGACAACTCAACCTCGCGCAGGATTTGAGCCCGGCCTTCCGGCGTAGGATTCTCCCGGTACTCGTTCAGCAATCCCTTCTTTTTTACCAGTTGTTGCTGCACGCACCGCAGGCCGTACGCCGACGCGACCTCGCCCGCCGCGTGGCCACCCATGCCGTCGGCCACGGCATACAAACCCAGCTGATCATCGATCAGCCAGCCATCCTCGTTATGCTTACGGCTTCGACCGACGTCCGTGAGCGCCCAAGAATTGACGCGCATTGTGCTCTTTGGCCTTTCGCCCCCCCGCTTTAACGTAGCTCTGGCAAACTATCAGCGCCCTGGCAGCCGGTCAAATCTGAGAAACCGCCCACCTCGCCCTACAAGGGCAAAAAGGTCAAAGCACGCCCAGGCTGTGAATGCAGCGTAAACACGCCGAGGCAGCCCCGGACCACTGCCCCTCACGCACACCGAGCAAGCGGCCCCCCGACCAACCGAGCCCCAAACCAACCGAGCCCCAAACCAACCGAGCCCCAAACCAACAGAGCCCCAAACCAACGAAAGCCCCCGACCAACCGAGCCCCCGACCAACGAAAGCCCCCGACCAACGAAAGCCCCCGACCAACAGAGCCCCTGAAGCAAGCGAGCAGCGCGAGCGCGCAGCAGCGGCCAAAGGCCGATGCGTAGAGGCGGCAGGCGGGTTTAGCCCGCCGTTAACCGCCATGACCGCCATGAATTCACGCGAAGTCTCCGTGCAGTTCCTGAAAGTGGGTGAGCGCCCGAAAACGCACAAAGCGCTCTCGAAACTCAGACAACGTGACTTCCTGTAAACGATCCACCGAAAAGCGCTCAACCGTAAAGGAACCCATCACGCAACCGGCTACAATGGCTTGGCGAAAAACCGAAACGTCTTGGCTCCCCGAGCGCGCGAGGTACCCCATCATGCCCCCCGCAAACGTATCCCCAGCGCCGGTTGGATCAAATACCGACTCCAGCGGGTACGCAGGCGCGTAGAACAGATGCTCACCATCGTAATACAGAGCCCCGTATTCGCCCCGCTTGATCACCAAGATCCGCGGCCCCATGCCCCGAATAGCCTGCGCCGCTTTGAGAATATTGTGCTCTTCGGCCAAGAGGCGAGCCTCACCCTCATTGATGGTGAGGACATCGGTCCTTTTCAGGACCGTCTTCAGGGCCTCGCGCTCTCCTTCGATCCAGAAGTTCATCGTATCGAGGGCAACCAGCTTAGGCGCCCGCACCTGCTCGACCACTTCCGCCTGGAGCGCAGGATGAATGTTTGCCAAAAAAACGTACTCGGAGTCTCGAAAGTGCTCGGGCAGCTTCGGCTTGAAATCCGCAAAGACATTGAGCTGAGTGTCCAAGGTGATCGCTTCGTTCAAGTTGGCGCCGTACTTACCGCTCCAACGAAAGGTCTTGCCCCCCGAGACCCGCTCAAGTCCCGCGAGGTCGATGGAGCGCTCCTCGAGGCGCTTGAGATGGGCCTCCGGGAAGTCCTCCCCGACGGTGGCCACCAGTCGGACTTGGGTAAACAAGCTCGCAGACATGGAAAAATAGTTGGCGCTTCCACCAAGCGCATCAGGGCGCTTGCCAAACGGGGTTTCGACAGAGTCGATGGCCATGGAACCTACGACGAGAACGGACATGTTTTGCTCCTTATGGTGCGTTGTTCGGGGTCAAAAATGGATCAAGAATGGGGCCAAGCTTGGCCAGGACCTCAGGAGGAATGGCCTCTTTGGGCGTCATGAGACTGGTCCGCGCAGCGCACGCACACAGATCGCAGCCGCCTTCGACAAAAGGTTTTTTGGCAAAGGTGACAATCAAGGTCTTCGCGCGCTCCACATTGGCGCGAAGGGTTTTTAGGATCGCCTCCACCGAAACGTCGGCTTCGTGGGCGTGCCAGCTGTCATAGTCCGTGGCCAGCGCGATGCTCGCGTAGCAGATCTCTGCCTCGCGCGCGAGGCGAGCCTCAGGCATGTTGGTCATGCCGATGACGTCGACACCAAACGTTCGATACAACAAGGACTCCGCTCGGGTCGAAAATTGCGGTCCCTCGATGCACAAATACGTCCCCTGGCGGTGAACCGGGGCATTGACCGCCCCCGAAGCTTGTCCCAAAGCTTTGCGCAGGCTCGGGCACACTGGATCGGCCATGGGCACGTGCACCACAATGCCGTCCCCGTAAAAGGAACTCGGACGCTGCCGGGTTCTATCGATGAACTGATCGACCAAAACGAGCTCACCGGGAACGATGTCCTCCTTCATGGAGCCCACCGCGGAAACGGAGATCAGCTGCCGTACCCCCAGCTTCTTGAAACCCCAAATGTTGGCACGAAAATTCAGTTCGTGGGGCAGCAGACGATGCCCGAGACCATGCCGGGGCAGAAAAACCACCCACCGTTCGGAAACCCGGCCACGGACAAAGGGGCCCGAGGGCGCACCAAAGGGTGTTTCGAGAACGATTTCTTCACGGGCCTCGAGTCCCTCCAGGTCATAAAGACCGCTGCCACCAATGACCCCAAGCACGTCCGTGTGTGCCTCTGTCGGCATCCGACCCGGCTACCATCCGCCCTTCCCGAGCGTCAACCTCCCGGCACCGATCGTCGGCCCTTGAAGCTGAGCCCCAAGCGCCGGAGAATACATCCATGTCGACAATACGTTGGTGGACGGCAGTTTTGCTTCTCGGCGGGGCCATTGCCTGCGGTGAAAACGGTACGCAAAACCGGTGCGACGCGGCTCCGAGCCTCGCAGGAGACATCCACCCCAACATCATCGTGACCCATTGCAGCGGATGTCACGACAGCCAGCGCGTGGGCGCCGCAAGGAGGGGCGCTCCCGCAGGACTCGACTTCGAAAGCCTACCCCTTGACCTCAGTCAGCGAACCGCCGTGGCCGATGCCATCACCTCGGGCCGGCAGCCCCCCCCAAGCTCGGGAGAACCGAGCGTTTCGGATGAGGCTCGAGCCCGGGTCACCCTCTGGCGCGACTGCGGCTTTCCCGACTGACCCGACGCCTCAGGAACAAACCGGGAGACGACGACGCTTTCCCTCAACCGCGGCACCGAGTTGACCACAGGCTGACAAAATATCGTCGCCCCGAGGCGTACGCACCATCGCTGTCAACCCACCCCGATTGACGATCTCCCTGAATCGCTGAATACGGCCTTCGGATGGCCGACGAAATGAACTGTAGCGGTGCGGATTAAACGGAATCAAGTTGACCTTGGAGCGTATGGGCCGAAGCAGTTTGATCAACCGTCGGGCGTCATCGTCGCTGTCGTTGCACCCCTCAAGAAGCACATATTCGAAGGTGATGCGCCGCCGTTCAGGGAGCGGAAAAGCCCGGCAGGCCTCCAGCAAAGTCGCAATATTGTAGCGACGATTGATGGGCATGATGCGATCTCGCACCTCGTCGGTGGTCGCATTCAACGACACCGCAAGATTCACCGCAACATCCCGCCCCAACCGCGGTATCCGAGGCGCAAGCCCCACCGTGCTGACCGTGATTCGTCGCAAAGAGATCCCGTGACCGTCGTCTGAAGAGATAACCCGAAGGGCATCGACGACCGGTCCGTAGTTCTGCAGCGGCTCGCCCATCCCCATCATCACGATGTTCGCGATTCGAGACGCGTCGGCCTTCGGTGCGCTTGAACGATGCTCATCTTGGGCCAGGTCTTCCTTGACTCGGGTCACCTGCTCGACAATTTCTCCGAAGGAGAGATTGCGAACCAAGCCCAGCGAAGCCGTCAAGCAAAATTTGCAATCGAGCCCACAGCCTACTTGCGATGAGATACACAGGGTGTTGCGCCCCGGTGACGACGCATCGGGGATGTACACACACTCCACGATCTCCCCCGAGTGCGTTCGAAGGGCATACTTCCTCGTCCCATCCAGCGCGCGCTCGACACGCACAATACCCATCGAGGACAATCGAAATTTTTGGCGCAGCGTTTCTCGGAGCGACTTTTTGACATTGGTCATCGCCTCGAAGTCCCGCGCGCCGCGCCCATGGATCCACCGAAAGACCTGCCCCGCGCGATAGCCGGGTTCACCCAGAGCCTCCAGGGTCTCGGCGAGCGTCTCCAAGCGCAACGCCCGTAGATCCGGCGCGGGTACATCCAAGCTCGGCGCTTGGGACACCGCCCGTGACGCGACCGGCGGTGCGTCTACGGGCGACAACCTTTCGGATTCTCCCGATGGGGCCAAGTCGTTCATGTCATCGTTGTGGGGCGAAGCCGTCAGCCAGGCGCTAGGCGCTACCCTACGCGGTCGTAGGACTGGATATCTGAGGCGGGAAAGAAAAACGCGATCTCTTCGCGCGCGGTTTCAGGAGCATCAGACCCATGCACCGCGTTGTGCTCGATGTTGGTTCCGTACAGCTTCCGGATGGTGCCTTCGTCCGCCTCTTCGGGGTTGGTTTTGCCCATGACGTTGCGATTTTTCAGGATCGCCCCGTCGCCCTCAAGAACGGAGACCACCGAGGGGCCGCTGGTCATAAAGGCCACGAGGTCGTTGTAAAACGGGCGCTCCTTGTGGACGGCGTAAAAAGCGCGCGCCTGGGCTTGGCTCAAATGGACCATTCGGGTGGCGACGATCTTCAGGCCTGCCTCCTCGAGCTTATTGAGGCAACCCCCGATGGCGCCCTTTCGGACCGCGTCCGGTTTGACAATACTCAGCGTGCGTTCGATGGCCATGGGTTCATGACTCCTTCTTTTCTAAAGCTTCGCGACCCAGGCGGTAGCCCGTCTCCAGGGCGCGCATATAGTTTTCCTCACCCCCGCGGGGCACGTGATCTCGGACCGCAGCCTCGATGGCGGGTTTGCTGACGGCCTCTGAAAACTCGACCAGGGCCCCGAGCGCCACCACGTAAAGAAGCGACATTTTTCCGAGCTCTCGCTCCACGGTTTCGATCAGGGGAAGTTGATACACCCGGGTTTCATCCGCCGACAGCGGTTTGACCGCTTGGTCGACGATCAACATGCCCCCGGGTTTGAGGTCATGAGAATACCGTTCCACCGCTTCTTGGGACGTCGCCAAAAAGACATCCAACTGAGTTGCCTTAGGGTAATCTATATCTCCGTCGGAGATGATGACCTCTGACCGTGCCGCGTGCCCCCGGGCTTCTGGCCCGTAGCTTTGGACATGGTGGGCATTCAGATCATCGTAGATCGCGGCCGCCTCTTGAAGAACCAAACCAGCCTCGATCATTCCATGACTTCCGGCGCCAGCCAGCCGGACTTCTTTGCGCTCCACCACGTTCCTTCTGCTCCTCCATCGGCTATGGCGTCCCCCTCAGGGACTGTCAAAGAAAAAAGCCATCCCCGGCAAGGATCCCAAGTCAGATGACCCGTTCCCCGGCCGACGGCTCGTCGCCGCCAGAAAGATGGCCGACGGCACACGCCCAGGCGTTTGCCCTCTGCCATCAGCCGGCAGGCCCGCGACGGCCCCTTGCCCACCCCAGGCGACAACCGGTCACTGCACGGCCTTGCCGATTCGGTCCCAATGAATACCGGACCGCGATCCCCGAGACCACCAAATAAACAGGGCCCGGCCTTTTACAAACTCCGTCGGTACGCCACCCCACACACGGCTGTCCGCAGAATTGTCGCGATTGTCCCCCATGACGAACAACCAGCCATCAGAAACGGTACATTCTGGGCTTCCATCTTCGATGGGTGCACAATCGAGTCCCTTGAGCCCCGCGCCGAGCTCTAAGGGGCTGGGTGCACGTTCATACGGGTGATAGATCACGGTGTATTCCTGATTGGAGTCTCGGCTTGTTTCGGCAAAAGCCAAAGCATGCTGAATCCCTCCTGGTGGAGGGCGCCCGTCCTCATCTTCTTTGGTGTAGGCAAACTCTGTAGGCGCCGCGCGCGCCAACTTGCTCCCGTTCACGTACACTTCCCGCCCCTCTATCCGAATTCGATCACCGGCCACCGCCACCACGCGCTTGATGTAGTCTTTGGACAGATCGAGCGGATACCGAAAGACGATCACATGCCCTCGCTCCGGCGTACCCCACTGCGCAAACCAGCTGTTGGTGAGCGGCACCCGCAGGCCATAGATGAACTTGCTTACGAAAATATGGTCCCCCACAGCGAGGGTGGGAATCATCGATCCCGTCGGAATCTTAAAGGGCTCGACGACAAAGGCTCGGAGCACCATCGCGATCAGCACCGCGATGACCACCGATTCGGAGTATTCTCGAAGCGCACTTTTTTTGTACGCGCCCAGCGCTTGGTCGGCCCGTTCATCAAGGGCCTGAACCGCGTCCGCCAGGGCACCCGCGTCGTCGCCGCGCTCTAGGGCGACAGCCACTTGAGCCATGCGGTCCGCGATGGCCCGGCGATCGTCGTCGGAGATCCTCCGGTCGTTTTTCCGGACCAGCTTTCGGACATCTTTTAAGAACCGCCGGGCACTCTTCTCGGCGTGTCGACTGGGGGGACCGACGCTTTTCGACCCTCCGCTGTTGGGGAGATCCACAGACTCCTTTGTGCTTGCCTTGCTCACTCCTCGTCCACTTTCAAAACAGACAAAAATGCCTCTTGGGGGATCTCGACACTCCCAACCTGCTTCATCCGTTTCTTACCTTCCTTCTGTCGCTCCAGCAGTTTGCGCTTACGAGAGATATCTCCGCCGTAACATTTGGCCGTGACATCCTTGCGATAGGCCTTCACCGTCTCTCGAGAGATGACTTTCGAACCGATCGCAGCCTGGATCGCCACATCGTACTGCTGGCGGGGAATGATTTTCCGGAGCTTGGTCACCAAAATCTTGCCGCGTTGGTACGCGCGTTCACGGTGAACAATGATGGACAGCGCATCCACCCGCTCGCCGTTCAGGAGCACATCAAGGCGTACCAACGGTGCGGAGCGATACCCCGCAAACTCGTAGTCAAGCGACGCATAGCCGCGACTTTGCGATTTCATTTTGTCGAAGAAATCGTACACCACTTCAGCGAAAGGAAGCTCGTAGGACAGGATGACCCGGTTTTTCGCCAGGTACTCCAACCCGATCTGCGTCCCCCTTCGATCTTCGCACAACTTCAGGAGTGGGCCCACATACTCGCTCGGGGTATGGATCTTGACAGACACCACCGGCTCTTCGAGCAGCTTGAACTGGTCTGGGGATGGGAGTTGCGCAGGGTTGTCCACAAAACTGACCACATCCTCTTTATCCGTGACCCGGTAAACCGTGGTGGGCGAGGTGGTGATGAGCTCGGCGCCAAACTCGCGTTCGAGGCGCTCCTGCACAATGTTCATGTGCAACAGCCCCAAAAAACCGCAGCGAAAACCAAAACCCAAGGCCTGAGAAGACTCTGGCTCAAAAGAAAAAGCAGCGTCGTTGAGGCGAAGCTTCTCGAGCGAATCCCTCAGCTGCTCGTAGCCTGAGCTCTGAATCGGGAAAAAGCCGGCAAAAACCATGGCCTGGACTTCCCGAAAACCCGGCAACGCGGGCACCCCATCGGTCCCCGCCAGAACCACTGTGTCGCCGACCTTGGCATCGCGAACATCCTTGATGCTGGCCGCAAAAAACCCTACCTCACCCGCACTGAGGGTCTTGAGCGCCTGAGGGTGGGGAGAGAAAACGCCCATCTCGACCACTTCGAAGTCTTTTTCGGTGTTCTGCTTAAACGCGATCCGATCTTTGAGTTTGAGGGTGCCCTCCTTGATCCGCACCAAACAAATCACGCCTCGGTACGGGTCAAACCATGAATCGATCAGCAACGCTTGGAGCGGTGCCTGGGCATCCCCCTCGGGCGGCAGCATGCGTTCCACAATAGCCTCGAGCACGTCTTCGATGCCCTGGCCGGTTTTCGCGGAGGTCAGCACCGCCTCCGAGGCATCGATGCCCACCACCTCGAGGATGTCTTCTTTGATCTCGTCAGGACGCGCGTTCGGCAGATCGATCTTGTTGATCACCGGAACGATTTCCAGGTCTTGGTCCACGGCCAAGTACACGTTGGCGAGGGTCTGGGCCTCCACGCCTTGGGCCGCATCCACAACCAACAACGCCCCCTCACAGGCCGCGAGCGATCGCGAAACCTCGTACGTAAAGTCAACGTGACCTGGGGTGTCGATCAGATTGAACTGATAGGTGTTTCCATCCTGCGCCCGGTACGAGAGGCGCACCGCCTGGGCTTTGATGGTAATGCCCCGCTCCCGCTCGAGGTCCATCTTATCGAGCCACTGATCTGTGCTCTCTCTTTCGGAAAGCGCCCCAGTACGCTCCAAAACCCGATCGGCCAACGTCGACTTCCCATGGTCGATGTGGGCGATGATACAGAAGTTTCTGATGTGGTCGAGCGACCGGTCGCTGGATGCAGCCATATGACGCCGAAGATCCCCAGTAAGCGCGCGAACTTCTCAGGATGGTCTTACTCAAGCAAGCCTGTATTTCAAGATAGACGCCAGCCCCGAACAAACCCTCATATACCCGTAGGCCCCAGCCAATGCTTGCTGATGTGAGGCCCCTTGGTTAGGGTCCCGCGCACAATGGCTTTTAAGGTACTGGTCAGCGACAAACTCGCCCAAGAAGGCATCGATACGTTCAAACAGCGGGGCCCCGATCTCACAGTCGACGTCAATGTAGGGCTTTCTCCGGACGGGTTGAAGGCGATCATCGGAGACTACGACGGACTCGCAATTCGAAGCGCCACCAAGGTGACCGCCGATGTCCTCGCCGCCGCCCCAAAACTCAAGGTCGTGGGACGGGCGGGTATCGGCGTCGACAACGTGGACATCGACGCGGCCACTGAGCGGGGGGTGCTCGTCATGAACACCCCTGAGGGCAATGTGGTCACAACCGCTGAGCATGCGATTTCTCTTTTGTGCGCGCTGGTTCGGAACATTCCCCAAGCCACGGCCTCCATGAAAAGTGGCAAGTGGGAAAAGTCCAAATTTCAAGGCAGCGAGCTCAGCCAAAAAAACCTTGGCCTCGTCGGCCTCGGCAACATCGGCAAGATCGTCGCCGACCGCGCCCTCGGACTCCACATGCGCGTGCTTGCCTACGACCCCTTTGTCACCAAAGAGCGGGCCCGCGAACTTGGTGTTGAACTTGTCAGCCTCGACGAGCTCCTCAAAAACGCTGACTTTGTGACCCTTCACGTTCCGCTGCTCGAGGCCACCAAGAACCTGATCAACAAAGACAGCATCCTGAAGATGAAAGATGGTGCTTTCTTGGTGAACGCCGCCCGCGGAGGACTGGTGGACGAAGCCGCGGTCGCCGAAGCCTTGCGCTCTAAAAAGCTCGCCGGTGCCGCCTTCGACGTGTTTGAAAAAGAGCCCCCCGGACCCGACCATCCGTTCTTGCAACTCGACAACATGATTCTGACGCCCCACCTGGGCGCTTCCACCAGCGAAGCGCAAATCAACGTTGCCGTCGCTGTCGCCGAACAAATCTCGGACTACCTCACCACCGGAGCCATCCGAAACGCCATCAACGCACCGGCCGTTTCTGCCGATCTGATGGAGACCGTAGGACCCTACGGTCATCTCGGCGAAAAAATCGGAAGCATGGCGGGCCAACTCCACCGCGGCGACGTCGCGTCCGTGCGCATCAACTACGCCGGCGAGGTATCCGAGCTGCCCCTCGAATCGGTGACCGCATCGGTCCTCACCGGCCTTCTGGCCACCGCCTTGGGTCGAGACGTCAACCCCGTGAGCGCTTCGCATGTCGCCAAGGAGCGGGGCATTGAGGTCATCGAGGAGCGAAAGACCAAAACCGAACACTTTGCCAACGCGGTCACCATTCGGGTGATCGGCGCCCAGGGTACAACCGAAGTGATCGGCGCTCTGTACGGCAAGGACGCCCGCATCGTGGGCGTGGATGGCTTTATCGTCGAAGTGCCTGCCCGCGGGCATATCATCATGACCCACCATCATGATCGACCGGGAATCATTGGAAGGATTGGCAGCATCTTGGGTCAAAACCGAGTCAATATTTCTGGCTTAAGCCTGAGCAAAGCCATCGAAAGTTCCGATTTGGCCAAGGCCGTGCTCAGCATCGACAGTCGGGTCGACGAGGTGGTCCTCAAGCAGATCGCGGACATTGAGGGCATTGAGGAGGCCCGCTTCGTTCACCTCGGTGAAACCTAAACACCGCCCGTGACCGCCCTCACACGCCGCGGTTCCCGTGCACCCCTCGCTGGGTGCGATATTCGCGAAGGGGTCCCGACCTCACCGAGGGCGCAAGGGATTTTCCGAGACGCGGATGAACGTCGATCGCCTTGCGCGCGAGCCAACCTTCGGGCGCCGTGATATCGGTATTTTAGCGGTCAACCGCAGTAAATCATTGACTCCCCTGTTCGACGCACCAATCATGGTGGCTGGGATATTCTCCAGAGCCCCCAAAGCCCCCGGAATCTTGTTGCCCATGGCCACGCAGGCCGGGGCATGCGCGGCAAAGCTCTGGTGATCACCCGGGTGTCAAAGAATAGGCGCCCTTAAGGAGGGAGCGATCGCATGGCACCGCTATCACCGCAGGAAACCGAGGCCGGTACCGGGTCCACCCGAGGCAGGCGAGACCCTAAAGTGCCTGTTCGATGGTGCGCCGCATGGGCAACGCTCATCGCTTTCGGTGCCGCCGGCTGCACTTCACAAAAGACGCAGCCAGACGTCGGCCACGGGGGCGCCGAGTTTCGCGTCACCGTAGCCGCCCTCAGCAGCGAGGACGTCGATCGTATTCTGGTTCGGGTCACGGGCCCTGGTATTGCAAGCCCTTTGACGTTTGAAGCCAATTTCAATGAGTCCGCGGGCGTGTTCAGCGGGCGCTTAGAAAACATTCCGGCTGGAGAAGACCGCAACTTTGACATTGAACTGTTCGACGTCGACGGCGGGATCATCTTCACGGGCTCCCAGCCGAGCGTGACCATCACCCGAAACGCCGACGCCTTTATTCAAACGGTCGTCCAAGAAGTTTCGGCGCCGGCCTTTGTCAACTTTGCCCCCAGCATCTTTGGCATCGTGGCCACGCGCCGAAGAATCTCGCCCCAGGACGGCGTGCGCATACGGGCATCGGCCACGGCCGGGGATCAGGATGCGGACGACACCCTGACCGTCGCGTGGAGCGGAAGCGGAAGCTTTCAACCGAACAACGCCCTTCTCACAGAGTGGACCGCACCCGATACTCCGGGACTCCACCCCCTTACCCTCCGGGTCACGGACCAAAGCGGTTCCTTTGCCGAGCTCACATTCACCATGCAGGTGCTCGGGGGCGGCCCCCTTTTGATCACCAGCTTGGCCAGCGACCGGACCTTTGTCGGGCAGTCCGAATCGGTCGCACTGGATCTCACTGTCGCGCCTCCGGTACCCACCAGTCTCGGATTTCAGTGGACCGCCAGTTGTCCCGGCGCATTCGACGACGACCAAAAAGAAGATCCGCGTTTTACCCCGGCGGCATCGTTCCTTGCCTTCTGCGATCTTTCCGTGGACGCCACCGATGGACTCGGCCAGCGGGCGACGCATTCGATTCGAATCAGCAAGTGGAGCATCGAGGCGACCCCGCCTACCGCGCGCGTGCTCGACGACTTCGACAACCGCGACACCACCAACGAGGTTGTATTCTTCGGCGTGGACCAAGATGGTGAATACAAAACCGGCGACGGACGGAGCGGCTCCTCCATCCGACTAGAAACCTTCGATCCGTTTGCGTCCAGTTGGGGCATCGGCGTTTCAAAGGTCTACAGCAACGACGAAGGCACCACCGCCCTCAACGCGAGCGGGTTCTCACAACTTTCGGCGTGGGTATTCAGCGAGCAAGACGATGATGCCCGGACCCTCCACTTCGAATTGGATGTGGACCGCGGCGACGATGCGCCGGTCACCCTTGAGGAAGCCCCACGGCGCTCCATCAACGGGTTCTTCAACACCTGGACGAAGATCACGGCCCCCCTCGACCGTCAACGGTTTGCCGGACTACGCCCCAGCGATCTTGAGAATATTGTCGGCGTCAAGCTCCTCCTTCTTCGCAACGGGGTGTCTTCGGAGGCAGTCACGGTCCGGATCGACGATCTTCGCCTGGAACCGGCCTGTGCCACCGACAACCACTGCTTTGTCGCATCCGACCACTGTAGTGCCGGACAATGCGTGCCCAACCACCTCGAGGTCCTAGAGCTCGGCAACCGCACCCTTAACAACAGTACCGAAACGGCCACCAGCCTCAGCGTGCCCGCAAACGTACAGAGCTTTCAAATCACAGCGACGACGCCTCTGCGTAGCCCCAGCGTCACCACCTTCGTCAATTCTCTGTCTGCCCCAGGAGACCGAGATTTGACGATCAGCGCGGCGACCAAGGATCGCTTTTCGTTTCTCTTTCCGCCTGCGCCGAGCTTTACGCTCGAAGCCGGGACGTACCGGATCGGGCTGGCCAACAACCAGGACGCCGATACCCGCTATGGCCTTCACGGCATTCTCAAAACGGGCGCAGTGGATACAGGGATCCTCGATCTCAACATCATTTTTGTGGGTGTTCCGAACATCAGCGCCCAGACCGCATGGAGTGACAACACGTTCCAGTCCGTTCTAAGGCAGGTGGGCGACCACTTTGAAGCCGTAGGCATCACCCTCGGCGAGGTACGGAGCTTTGATGCCAACGAGGCCGATGGCCAACAATTTGGAGTCATCGACAGCGTCGAGGGCAAGGACAACGAGTTCTCCATGCTCGTACAAACCGCGTCGCGCTACGTGGACCGAAACGGCCTCAACGTCTTTTTGGTTCGCTCTTTTGCCGACAACGACGACGACGACGACATCTCCCTTATCGGCAAGAGCGATGGGACACCGGGGCCGGTGATGCTCCCCACCAAAAGGTCCTCAGGGGTGGTGGTCAGCGCAGAAGACTATAAAAACACCCCCGATGCCCTGGCCAGACTCATCAGCCATGAAGTCGGCCACTACCTTGGGCTTGTGCACACCTCAGAGTCTGATGGAGAAAGCCACGACCCCCTGTCCGACACCCCCGAGTGCGGAGCCGACCAAGACGAAGATGGCGACAAAACGCTGAGCGCCGAGGAATGCGGCAACTTGGGCGCCGACAATCTCATGTTTTGGATCGACGACAGTCGAATTCGAAATTTCACCGAAGAACAAGGTTTTGTCATGCGGCGGCATGCAACTTTACGCTGAGAAGGAAGATCACCGATGAAACAAAAGACATTCCTATACGCCGCAACCTACGTTTTCGCACTCGGCACCCTCGGAACAGCGCCTAGCGCCCTCGCACAAACGACGGGCCCCACCGAGGCTGACATCGAGGCCACGGTTCGAAGGCTGTCACCGGTCTTGCGGGCGCCTGAGCTACGACTCAACCGAGCTCAGCTGGTTCGAGGCAAACCAGAGAGCCTGGTCCTCGAGGCGCTGCTGCGGATCGCCCAAGACCCGAAGGAACGCGCACAAAGTCGAGGCCGTGCCGTCACGTTTCTCAAACACTTTCCCGGGGATAAGGTTAGAAACGCCGTCGTGGCCATCCTGAGAAACCCGAATGAAAAATCCCCCCTGGTGACCCGCCGCGCGTTGTCTTTGGCGGGGCGTCAAACACCTCCCTTGGTGGAGGCCATCGCTCCGTTCCTCTCTCGAGGTGATTACCACCTACGAGAGGCCGCAGTGCGGGCCCTCAAACGCGCAGACACCCCGGAGGCACGAACCCATCTCAAGGCGAGGCTTGGGGTCGAACCAAGTGCGCCTCTTCAGGCAGAAATTCAACGTCACCTGAACTGAAGTCGTCCCAGCAAGGCCGGCGTCAGCATATCGGGCCGCTCGAGGCGGCTATTCGGATGCGCGAACGGTCGCAACGCTCCCACATAGGCTTGGTTCAATTTCGGTCCAGGCCGGGGCCTAAAGATGTTTTTGACCGGGCCACGGGGGAATCCGGGGCTGGCGGTTTTCCATCTCGTAGTCCTTGCGTAGAGGGTGCCCCTTGAATTCAGGGTACAGGAGAATACGGCGAAGATCGGGGTGCCCTTCAAAACGAATGCCGTACAAATCCCAGGCTTCCCGTTCCATCCAGTAGGCCGACTTCCAGACGCCGACCACGCTCGGCGCCACAGGCTCTGAAGCCCCGAGCTCAATCTTCAGTCGGAGGCGTTGGTTCTTGGACAAACTGTAGAGGTGATAGACCACCTCAAACCGGGGCGCCTTCACGCCCAGGTAGTCGACTCCGGTCAGGTCGGTGAGCATCTCGAGAGAGGTCTCGGGATCATCGCGCAAGAAGGTGCAGATTTCGACCAAACGCCCCACTTTGAGTACGGCGGTTTCATCACCGTGATCTTGATGGGTCGCGACAATGTCGTCCGGAAAGCTTTGGACCAGGCGGTCAAGGGCGAGTTGGCTCATGATGGGTCAGTCTACCACCGGCAGCAGCGGCCGCCGTTCTTTGCGGACCTTTTTCTGCAGCATCATGATGGCATCGAGCACCGCCTCTGGCCGGGGCGGACAGCCAGGGATGTAGACATCTACGGGAATGATGGTGTCGATGCCTTGAACGGTTGCGTAGTTTCGGTAAAAGCCCCCGCTGGACGCGCAAACCCCAAAACTGATCACCCACTTGGGTTCCGCCATTTGTTCATACACGGTTCGAAGAATGGGTGCCTGTTTGTGGCTGATGGTGCCGACAACCATCAGCAGGTCGGCCTGCCGGGGCGAAAAACGAGGAAGTTCTGCGCCAAACCGTGCATAGTCGTAGCGTGGCCCTGCAGTGGCCATGTACTCCATCCCACAACACGCCGTGACAAAGGGATACTGGAAAAAGGACCACTGTCGGCCCCAATTCACTTTGTCCTGAACCAAATCACTCCGGTTCAAAAACTGGGCCCGCTTCGAAAGAAAACGGCGGAAAAAACCCTCCGCCTCCTCGACCGTGGTGGTTGTCGCTTCCTGTCCCAGAAGGGATGATTCCAGTTCCCTTGACATAATCCGTAGAACCCCTGAGGGGCCCTTACTCCCAGTCCAGTGCGCCCTTTTTCCAGACGTAGACCAGACCAAAGCTCAACATCACCACAAAACTCACGGCCGAAACGAACCCCGGCCACCCCAGCTCTCGAAACACCACCGCCCAGGGGAACAAGAGCACCGCTTCCATATCGAAAAGCACAAAAAGCAACGCCACGACATAGAACTTGATGGACACGCGCTGACGAAAAGGCTGCTCCGGCAGATGGCCACACTCAAAAGGCGCGTCCTTGGCGCGATTGCGCGACCTCGGACCGAACACACTGGCAAGCATATGGAGAATGCCCGCGATCCCACACGCCAGCCCCAAGAGAATCAAGATCGTTCCGTATTCGCCCATTCCGGGTCCAAAAAACCGGCTCGTCCAAAAACCGGCGCCCTGTTGTAGGCCCCGCGTCCCCGGAAGGCAACCTCATCATCGAACGTCTATTCGTCTCCACCCCATACGCCCAGGAAAACCATGATGCCTGGGCCATCTGATTTTGGGCCGCCCAGACGCCCCGCGCATCCTTCGCGGCGATCCTAAACGGCGTGGCTCGGTGTTCGTCTCGGATCAGACCCGCGCCGTCGGGTTGTAAGCCGAGACCCGCATCCAGGAAGGCACGCCGGACCAGGGGTGCGACAGCGGTCCGGCCGGCAAAACGTGAACCAGGCCCTCTCATCCTCCGCCCGATGTGCCCGCGGCATTCCGTTCGTGGCGGTGTGCCCATGGCCGGAACGGAAGAAAACAAGCTCGCGGGTACCGCTTCCGTTGACTTCGCGCCCCAGCTTCACTACGCGGTTCGAAGACTTATGCCCTTCGACTTCGCGCAAGTCCTGATTTTCATGGTGATCGCGATCGGGTTCGTGCTGGCGGCCCTGACCTTTTCCCGCCTCGTGGCGCCTCGTTTTCCGAACCGAGACAAGGAAGTGATCTACGAGTGCGGTGAACGCCCCATTGGGGACGCCTGGTTCAACTTTAACCCCCGTTTCTACATCATCGCCCTGATTTTTGTGGTCTTCGACGTGGAAATAGCCCTCACCTTTCCGGTCGCAGTGGTGTTCAAAGCGTGGAAAGAAGCCAACGTGGGATGGGTGGCCTTTTTTGAGTTGATGGTATTTGTCGGTATTTTGGTGGCTGGGCTCGCCTATGTTTGGAAGAAGGGTGACCTGGAGTGGATCAAAAAGCTGGACACGCCAAACGCGCAGTAGAGGATCAACAACATGGATGATGATTACACGATGATCGCTGGAGACGAGGGCATGGTGCTCGTCGGGAAGCTCGACACCCTGATCAACTGGAATCGGAAGTCATCGATCTGGTACCTCTTGTTCGGATTGGCATGCTGCGGCATCGAGCTTATGCAGACGGGTGGCCCCCGGTCCGACATCGACCGTTTTGGCGCCGTCCCACGCGCAACCCCCCGCCAGGCGGATCTGATGATCGTCGCGGGTACGCTCACCTACAAGATGGCGCTCCGAGCGAAGCTTCTTTACGACCAAATGCCCGATCCCAAGTACGTGATCTCCATGGGGGCGTGTGCGACCTGCGGTGGACTCTTTCAGCTCGCTTACTCGGTATGCAAAGGCGTCGATAAGATCATCCCCGTCGACATTTACGTGCCGGGCTGCCCGCCCCGCCCCGAGGCCTTGACCGAAGGTTTCATGCGCATCCAAGACAAGATGATGCGCGAGCGTTGGGCCAACAAACTCGGTCAACAAACCCGCGCAGTTTAGTCGCCACGCAAACACACGGAACCGAGATGGCAAAACCGACACAGGAAACGGTCCGGGCCCATTCCTCAACCAGACCCGTTGGCCAAAAAATCCACCAACACCTCGAACAGGCGTTCGGCCCCGAAGTCGTCGAATTGGTGGACGCAGTGGATCCTTTCACTGTCGTCCACGACGTCGGCCGCTTTTTTGGAGGTCATGCAGTTCCTTCGTGACCAAGATGCGTTGCGTTTCGATTTTCTTCGTTCGGTGACCGGCGTCGATTGGCCCGAAGAAAACCGAATCGACTCCGTATACCACCTTTACAGCTACCCGCTGGCGCATGCCCATGTGGTCAAGTACCGCTGCGTCCGAAGCCACCCCGAGGTCCCCTCCGTCGAAGGACTCTGGCCGGTCGCCAACTGGTTTGAGCGGGAAGTCTATGACCTATCAGGGGTGGTATACCTTGGTCACAGCGATCTTCGGCGCATCATGCTCCCAGACGATTGGGTGGGTCACCCTCTGCAAAAAGACTATGTGGAGCAGGCCGACTACCGCGGCATCGGGACCACCCGAGCTTCGCCCCTCGATGCCTACTCGAAGATGGACGAGAAGCGCCGGGCCGCGCAGGAAGCCGGAGGTCACGACCGGCCGGCTCCTCTGAGTTCCAGCATTCAACCCCCTGAGGGGGTGGGGTCGATCCCAAGGAAAAGCGAAAAAGAGAAGCCGCAAAAAAGGCGGCCGAAGCCAAAGCGGGGGGCGAGACCCCAAGCGGCGTGGCCCCCAAAAAAGCCTCCGCCTCCTCGGCCAAGACGCCAGAGTCGCCGGCCGCGACGTCCACAGCCTCCCCACCGCGCCTGCTTCGGCCCAAGACGCACCCCAGGCCGAAACAAGCGCGACGCCCACACGGCCTCAAGGCTCCACGATGCCAACCACCTCTCCTGAGGGCGTCAAAGCGAAGGCGACGAAGCCACCGACTTCATCCCGGATTGCCGCCCCCGCTCTATCGCAACCCCAGTAGGCCCCCCGACGCGCAAGCGCCCCAAAGCGGCGCGCCCCATATCGAGGCTGGGCTCGAAGACTTGGCCGCACTCCAGGGCGTCGATGAATCTCCGCCCGAGCCCGATGCGGAAGCCCCCACTGAGCGTCCGGCGCAGCTCCAGGCGATTCGGGCAATGAGGGCGGTCCGGAGGAATCATGAGTATCGAGCCGCTGGAACCTCTGCGAGAAGCCAAACAGGAACAGATGCTCCTGAACATGGGGCCACAACATCCCTCGACCCACGGCGTCATCAATCTGTTGGTCGAGTCGGACGGCGAGGTTATTACCCGGGCCATTCCCGAGGTGGGCTACCTTCACCGCTCGATCGAAAAAATCGCGGAGAAGGTCACCTACAACGGGTTCATGCCGTACACCGACCGTGTCGACTACGTCGCTGCGATGACCGCCAACGAGGGGTATGCGATGGTGGTGGAACGGCTCCTGGGGCTGACCGAAGCCATCCCTCGACGTGCGTCCTATTGCCGCGTCATCGCGAGTGAGCTTTGCCGGATGGCCTCTCACCACGTGGGCACCGGAACCATGGTGATGGACGTGGCGCCTTTTCTCCGTTTCTTTGGTGGCTGCGCGAGCGGGAAACCATCAACGACTTCATGGAAGAGCTTTGTGGCGCGCGATTGACGTACAACTACATGCGTATCGGCGGGGTGATGGCCGACATCCCTCGCGGTTTTGACCGCCGGGTCCTCCGGTGGCTCGATCATTTCGAACCCATGATCGATGAAATTCAACCGAGCCGCTTCAATGAACAAGATTTTCATCGAAAGACTGAAAAACCTGGGCATTGTGTCCCTGAAATGGCCATTGCTTGGGGGCTGGTCGGCCCAAACCTCCGGGCCAGCGGAGTCCCCTTTGATGTTCGCAAGAACCTCCCATACTCCGTCTACCCCGAATTCGAATTTGCCGTACCCGTGGGTCAGGGTTGGATGGGTACGGTCGGCGATTGTTACGACCGCTTCTACGTCCGGGTTTTGGAGCTGAAAGAAAGCTGTCGCATCTTACGACAAGCGCTCGAAGGCATGCCCGAGGGCGACTATATGGCCAAGGTGCCCCGCAAGATCAAACCAGGACGAGATGAAGCCTACGCCGCTGTCGAGTCCGCAAGAGGCGAAATGGGTTACTACGCCGTGTCCAACGGTGAAGAAAACGCGTACCGCCTCAAGGTCAGGACCGGCAGCTTTGTGGCCACTCAAATCGTCGGCCACTTTCCCGGGGCATGATGCTCGCCGACCCTGGTGGCCCTGTTTGCATCCCTTGACGTGGTGGCCCCCCGAACTCGATCGCTGAGGATCTGAAACCATGACTCCACCCGATAGCGCTTCAGCCAAAGCCACGCTTCCTCCGCTCCAGCAAACCGCCAATGACATCATGGCCCGGGCGTTTGGAGTGGATCCCGAGACCTGGCCGCTGACCCAGGTCGTCTACCTCGTTTTCCTGGGGGCAGCGGCCGGACTTGTTTTTGTGTTTGCCCTCCATTTCGCGGGTCTGTTCATCTTCTTCGAACGGCGCATCGCCGCGCGCATGCAGTGCCGTGTGGGCCCGAATCGTGTGGGACCAAACGGGGTGCTTCAGTGGATGGTCGACGGAATCAAATGTCTCTTTAAAGAGGACCTGATCCCCGACGGCGCCGACCAACCCTTATTCCGAATGGCACCGTACTTCGTGGTGCTGGGGATGGTGCTGGCCTTTGCGGCGATGCCGTTTTCGAGCGCCCTGATCGCCACCGACATCAATATCGGACTGTTGTTTGTCCTCGGGGTCACCTCGCTCGTGGTCATCGGTCTCTTGATGGGCGGATGGGGCTCCAACAGCAAGTGGGCGCTCCTCGGGGGAATGCGGTCTGCGGCCCAGGTGGTTTCCTACGAGATCCCCGCGGCACTCGCCGCCATGAGCGTCATCGTCCTGGCGGGATCGTTGTCCATGCAGGACCTGATCAAAGCCCAAGGCGGCGCGCCTTGGGAGTGGGCCGTTTTCCATTCGCCCTTTACGTTTGTCGCCTTTGTGGTGTTTTTTATCGCCCAGCTCGCGGAAGGCAACCGTACGCCCTTCGACCTGCCCGAAGCAGAATCTGAGCTCGTGTCTGGTTACAACACCGAGTACTCGGGTATGCGATTTTTGATGTTCTTCCTGGGCGAGTTTGCCAACGTATGGATCTTGTGCGCGGTGTCCGTCGCCTTGTTTTTGGGTGGCTGGCAGATTCCCTTTGCGCCCCTCGCCATCGACGCTGAGGGGGTTCAACCGACAAGCTGGGCGGTTCAGCATGCCGGTCCGGTCTTGGCAGTGATGCTTCTCGGAATGGCGGTGCCGGCCGCGTTTATCGGAGTCCAACTCGTTCGATACCGCAACAAAGCTCACCAGGCCTTGAGCCGGGCGCGAATCCCCGGTGTTCAACCTACCGGAACGAAACTGCTCCTCCGGGGCGCCTACGATGGGGCGTTGATGGCCCATCTTCTGGCCGTACCCGCCCTCGGGGCGCTCGCTTTTGTTCAACTCACGCCTTCAAGTCTCGGAACCGTCGGCGCCGGAACGGACCTCGGCGCTCTCCTTCAGACCATTCAAGTCCCGCTTGCCCTCAATGGGCTTCAGCTGGGCGTCTTCTTCGTCAAAACGCTGGCGCTCGTCTTTGTGGTCATTCAGCTTCGCTGGACGCTTCCACGCATTCGGGTCGACCAAATGATGACCCTTTGCTGGAAATATTTGGTGCCTGTGAGCTTCGTCTGCATGGTTGGCACGCTGCTCCTCGAGTTGGTGTACCACAGCGTTCCGGCCGCCGAATGGATCGTGCGACTCGGCATGATGGGGCTCGCCACGTTGATCCTGATTCGCTACGTGCAAAAGGTGCGCGCCAACTACGACGTTGACCGAGAAAACTTCGAGAAGTTTAGCGGGGAGGCCGCCTATTACCCGCCGTGGCGTTTGGTCTAGGTGTTTGAGATGCGCGAAACACAGAAAAGCTACTTCGATCACATCAAAGAGACGGCCAGTTCGATCTTCGAAGGCATGTCGGTCACCATGAGCTACATGTTCAGACGACCGAGAACGGTCCAATACCCGGACCGTATTCCTCGTCCGGTCCACGAGATGCTGCCGGTTCGGTACCGTGGATTTCTCGAAGTCGACATGGACATTTGTACCGCATGCCTCGCTTGCGAACGTGCGTGCCCCATCGATTGCATCAAAATTGATGCCGCGAAGGACAAAGAAACACGGCGGTTGGTGATGAGCCGTTTTGATATCGACAAGGCCAAGTGCATGTTCTGTGGCCTTTGCAGTGAGCCCTGCCCCACGGGCGCCATCACCCACACCCCCCACTTCGAAGCCGCCACGGCCTACGTCGAAAATCTTGTCTTTCGCTTTGTGCCCCAAGACGCTGAAGTGGAGGCTTTTAAGCCATTCAAGGGCTATGATGCGCCGCGTAAGCGGCGCGGCGAAATCCTCGAACGCATGGGGCTGGTCCACAAAGCGGCGCGGGCACGTGCCTTCAAGCCCCCGCCCCTCGACCTACCGAGGCTCCCACCGCCCAAGGTCGAAGGCATCAAAACGGGGCCGGTGAAATTTGAGATCCCCAAAGACCGCGTATCCAATTTTGCGCCCAAGGCCGTTGGCCTCGACGCCCCCAAATTGGCCGTTCTTCTGGAGGAAGCCATGGCGGGCACCGATTGCGGCACCTGTGATTGGCCCACTTGTAAAGAATATTCTGAAGCATTGGCTTTTGGCAAAGATGCGAATCCACACAAGTGTGAGCCAGGCGGCGTAGAATCCAAATTCGAAGCCGACATGATCTTGCGCTCTTGGAAAGCCGGCAAGGTGGTCGACGAAGCCCTCGGACAGGGCAAAGAATAGCCGCGAGGTCATAGACACAAAGTGCTCTTGGTCGTCGACGTCGGGAATAGCAACATCACCCTCGGACTGTTCCATGGCGAGCGCCTTAAGGCAGATTGGCGCCTCGAAACGGTCTCTACCCGAACCCGCGACGAGTATGGGCTCCTGGTTGAGGCTCTCCTCAACAGTTCCGGAACCCCCAAGACCTCGGTGACCGGCGTCATCGTAGGCTCAGTCGTTCCCCGGCTCACGCCCGTCATGGTTTCCCTCGCCAAAGTGATGTTTGGCCGGCCGCCGCTGGTGGTCGGGCCGGGGCTCAAGACCGGTATGCCCGTCCGGTACAGCCCGCCCCAAGACGTGGGCGCGGACCGGATCTTAAATGCGATCGCAGCCTATCAACGTTTTAAGTCCGCGTGCATCGTCGTCGACTTTGGCACGGCCACGACCTTCGACTCCATTAGCGAGCGGGGGGAATACGCGGGCGGCGCCATCGCGCCCGGTATTTTGCTCTCCATGGAAGCCCTGTTTGAGCGCGCCGCCAAGCTTCCCCGGGTGGACCTCGTCCGCCCCAAGCGGGTTGTAGGCGAAAGCACGGTCGCGTCGATTCAGGCCGGTGCCTACTTTGGCTACGTCGCCTTGGTGGACGGCCTCGTCGAACGGATGAAGCAGGAGATGGGCCAAACCACGGTGAGGGTGATCGCCACTGGAGGCTTGGCGCCGGTGGTGGCAGAAGACGCAAAAACCCTGGAATTTGTGGACGAAAGCCTCACGCTGAGCGGGCTGCAGCAAGTCTACGCCCTCAACGCCCCGGCGGACCAACACGGGGCCACGCGCCCAGGCGGGGAGCGCGCCCGGTAGGCCGACGGCTTCCCGGACGTTGACTGGGCGAAACCGGGACGGCTAGCGTGCCGTGGTGTCGGCGCGCCTCGGGATAGGCATCGTTTGGCGGGCGAGGCGATGAGGGAGTCCAAAGATCATGAAAGTTTTTGAATCCAAGGATCTCCGCAACGTGGGCCTTATCGGCCACAAGGCTTGCGGAAAAACCTCCATTGCGGAGGCTGCTCTATGGGCTGCACAGGTGACGAAACGCTTGGGGAGCACCGCGCTCGGCACCTCGGTGCTCGACTTTGAACCCGAAGAGCACAAGCGCGTGATGAGCACCAATACCTCGGTCGGTGCCCTTCCGTGGAAGAAGACCAAGATCAACCTCATCGACACCCCAGGCGACGGCAATTTTCTCAAAGACACCCGAACCTCGATGCAGGCGATGGATGGTGCACTCTGTGTGGTGTCCGCCAAGGACGGTGTGGAGCCCATGACTGAACGGGTCCACGATTGGGCCGTTTCGCTCGGGTTGGCCCGTGCGTTTTTCATCTCCAAGATGGACGTCGAAAACGCTGACTTTGACCGGGCCTTCGCTGAAATCAAAGAGAACATCTGCCGAGAGGCCACACGGGTTCAGATCCCGATTGGGCACGACACCTCATTTCGAGGTGTGGTTGATTTGCTCCGTCAAAAAGCATTCCTGTTCAAAGACGGTGACATGGGCGGGTATGAAGAAGCCGACATTCCGAGCGATCTCAAACAAGCGGCCGAAGAAGCACGAAATACATTGATCGAGGATATCGCGTCCAACGACGAATCCTTGATGGAGAAGTTCTTTGAAGGCGATCTGACCCAAGCCGAAGTCTCTGAAGGCCTCAAAAAGGCCATGGCCAATGGGCAGATTGTTCCGGTTTTTTGTGGGTCTGGGACCCAGAACCGTGGTGTCGACTTATTCCTTGATTTTGTCGTCGAGACCTTCCCCAGTCCGCTTGACCGCGGTCCGTACCAGGGAACGCTGGACAAAAAGCTCGTGGAGCGGTCCTTCAGCCCCGAAGAACCGCTGGCCTGCCTGGTTTTCAAAACCATCGTGGATCAGCACGCGGGCAAAATCTCGGTCATGCGCGTTCTCAGCGGTGAAGCGCGTTCAGACACCAACCTCAAAAACCACTCGCAGAAGCCCCCCAGCCAAGAACGGCTCGGAACCCTGAACGGACTTTTGGGTAAAAAGATTGAGGCGGTAGAACGGGCCCCCGCGGGCGATATCTTTGCCGTGGCCAAACTGAAAGACGCCCACACCGGAAACACGCTGAGCCAGGACGGCTGGGTGGCGCAAACGATCCCGCTCGCGGCGCCCCTTGTTTCCCGTGCCATTCGAGCCAAAGACAAGGGTGCGGAAGACAAGATCATGTCCAGCCTTCAGCGCATCGTGGAAGAGGATCCCGGGCTATCGCTCTCGCGAGACGCCCAGACTGGGGAGACCTTGTTGTCTGGCACCGGGCAACAGCACATCGAAGTCGCTGTCGAGAAAATGAAACGAAAGTTTCACGTGGTTTGTGAAGCTGTCCTGCCACAAATCCCGTACCAAGAGACATTCACCGTTCCGGTCAAGCAAGTTGAGGGGAAACACAAGAAGCAAAGTGGTGGGCACGGGCAGTTTGGGGTGTGCTACCTGGATTTTGAGCCCACAGACCGAGGAACCGGATTTGTCTTTGAAGATGCCATCGTCGGCGGCTCCATTCCTAGGCAATTCATTCCATCGGTCGAAAAAGGGTGCTTAAAAGCCATGGGAAAAGGTCTTTTGGCAGGCTATCCTTTGGTCGACATCAAAGTTCGGGTATACGACGGAAAGTATCACCCCGTAGACTCCTCCGACATGGCGTTTCAAATCGCAGCCTCCAAAGGTTTCAAAGCAGCGGCAGAAAAGGCCCACCCGGTGCTGCTCGAGCCCATCATGAATATGGAAATCGTTGTCCCCGAAGGAAACATGGGGGACGTCATGGGGGACGTCAACACCCGTCGCGGACGGGTCCATGGCTCAGAGTCTTCGGGCCGCTACGTGACCATCAAAGCCCAGATGCCCCTCTCGGAAGTTCAGCAGTACGAAGGCACGCTCCGATCAATGACCCAAGGGCGTGGTTCTTTTACCATGCAACACGGCCACATGGAGAGTGTACCGCCCAACGTGCAGCAAAAAATCGTGAGCGAATCCGGCTTCGTCGCCGGTGACGATGATGACTAAACAGGAACGCACAAGTTCGAAGCCAGGTGCTCGGCAAAGCCGGGCCCGAGGAGCCAAGGGAGCGTACACGGAAGTACGTGAGCCGACACCACAGGGTCCAATGCTGCATCGTGCCGGGATCTGGACTTGTGCGTTTCTGTTTAGAGCTCGCCCAGAGCCTCTCCCTGGGTTATGAGATGTGCTCTAAACCGAAACAGAAGCGAGCTTTGCAAGCGCTTGTCCGCAGCAGGCGGGTGTGTTCCGCCGCTGTCTAGAATCCGGCAACCTAGGAAGTACTATGAACGAGACCTGTCCGCTCACCGAAGATCAGATGAGCCAAGCGGTTCGCCGAGCAACGGGGCCCGATGCACCGGGGCCCATGAAAATGATGGCGGCCCGCGGGATGGCGCCCATGCCCCCGCAAGATATCGTTGTCGCTCAGTTTTTTTTGACCTTCGATGCTGATGACAAAATCAGAAGCGCCGCAACCAAAAGCCTCAACAACCTGGACGCACGAATCGCGAACGCAGTCGTCGGCGATCGCAAAATCCCGCCCCCGGTCCTCGGCCACCTCGCCATCGTCCTCGCCTCCAACGATGCCTACGCCGAAAAGCTTCTGCTCAACCCGTCCACGCCCGACTCCTGTTTTATTGAAGTGGCAAAACTGTGCTCCGAGGCAACATGTGAGCTGATTGCCAATAACCAGGCCCGCGTTCTCAAAGAACCTCGAATCGTCGAAGGCCTTCTCGCCAATGACAACGCGCTCAAATCAACAACGGACCGCATCATCGACTTTTTGGTGCGAAACAGCGTGTTCTTGGAGAACGTCCCTCAGTTCGAAGACGCGCTTTTGCGCCTATCAGGAGAAGAGCGCCTCAAGGCAGCCGACGCTGTCGACCTACCACCGGACCTCATCGATCCAAGCCTCGGCCACGACGCGCCTGAAGAAGACGAGCCGCGAGAACGTCGTCTCATCGACGAGGACGAGGACGAAGAAGAACAGGCAGAAGAGGAAGAAGAAACTCTAACGCTTGAGCAGCGGCTACGAAACATGACCACTGGCCAAAAAATTGCGTTGGCCGCGAAGGGCAACAAGCAGGTACGCACCACGTTGATGCGTGACACCAATCGCCTGGTCGCAGTCGCGGCGGTGAGTTCGCCCATGATCACCGAGAGTGAAATCGTCGGTGCGGCCCAGTCACGCACCGTGCACAAAGACGTCATTTTGCACATCACCACCGACAAAAAAAACAACTGGATCCGCTTGTATCAGGTCAAAGTCGCACTGGTGAACAACCCCAAAACCGCGCTCCCCACGGCCATGAAAATGGTGACCGTACTTCACCTCAAAGACCTCAAGACCCTGGCCAAATCACGAAACGTCCCGGCCGCCGTAAGAAACAGCGCCATCCGCTTGGTCAAGAGTCGCACCTAGACCCTATCGAGTGACCGGTTCGCTATCATAGCCCCTGATACAACGCAGGAAACGATTGAATGAGAGTTAGCACCGAGCGGTGCTACGGGCTGACCCATATCACTCCGGGCCGTCATAACGCCAGCGGAACGGCGTTAGCCATTTCCGCGTTCCAGGCATTCGCACAGTCATAAGAGGGGGCCAGGTCAGTCAAGGTCTGCACCCTCCCCAGTCGCACTGGCGCCGGCGGTCTTCCGAGGTACGACTTCGCCGGTCTGAGGACTCACAATCTGGAAATGAATACGATCGGAAAAGAAACGATGGAAGGGCGCCCAGTTTTCATGGGTCATCATCGGGCTCGGTTCGGATTCTGGAAGTTGCCGAAACGCTTCCTTGACCAGCAGGTCATACAAGGTCCACTCGGTGGGCGTGAGCTGGCGGCCCCAAACTTCTGCGTAGAATCCGACACGGTAAGCACGGAGATTTTCTTTGGGTGAGGTTCGAACGCTCGGAGCCACCGCGCGGAGGTCGTAGGATTCGAACTCGAGCACCCTTTGGTAACAGTCGTCACTGTCACTCCCGGCGAAGCTGGTAGCAACCCGGACCGGCGATAGTGCTGCCGCAGGTTCAATGAGCCCCATGAAGTAGCGTTCGATTTCGCTCGCTTGTATGGGCCCTTCGGCGTCGATCCAACACGAAACCGTCGGAACACGGCCAGTCTGTCGCCACTCTTTTTGGGCATGATCCCGAAACATGACGCCCGAAGCGTCGATATCGGCTGAAAAATGACCGTCATCTTCTGAGCGCAGCTCTTTCGGGAGCTCTTTCACCCAGCTGTGAAGGAGTTCGTGCACAAGAGTATGTGAACCCATCGAGTCTCCCGCGAAAAACTTAACCGAAAACAGGCGAGCATCGGCTTGGCCCAAATAACCATAGGCGTCGGGCTCCAAAACGACCGACGAACCGGCGAGGGGGTCTTCAGGCACCCACGTTCCAAAAAACGGATTGAAAGTACGCACCGATGTTGTTCCGATACCTGCCACCACATTGAGCTGATTCCACCAGTCATCTGGCAATTTGGTGATGTCTTTCATGGCTTGTTTCCCGTGGTCAATGTGCCCGCGCGCCAAGTGTTTTGCGACCGCGTTCCGTGAACCACAGAGACTTACGAGATGTGGCGAAGATCGCGTTTCATGATTGATGGTGTCAATGTGCGGAGGCGACATATGACGATCAATCACCCACACGCTGGGAGGCTCGAGCGTGGTTGATGAACCGCCGAACGCTGCAACCAATGAACCCGCCACGCGTTTCCGGTCCACGCCCTGCATGAAGGAACCCGCAACCGAATGGCCTACAACAAAAGGTCCCGCTGTGTATACGTGGTCTCCGGCTTTTCGATCGGGCCACGTACCATCATCACGCAGTTCGACATCACCCGCGGCATTGCGGATACCTCCGTCAAGAAGAGGCTCTTCCAGTAGTATGCCAGTCAAGTGAGGGGTTCGAGCAGTGACCTCAAGGACTGCGCCGGAGGCGCCCCCATCCTGAATCACACCGGGTACCATTTCCACTGCCCACTCGTCCTCGTCAACACTCCTCTCAGCCTCACCCAAGAGAGACTCGAGGGCCCCCCGGGGAGGACAGGGTTCGATATCTTCCATCGGAACACGCAGTGGGGCGATGCCGTCGCGCTGGGGTTGTGCCAAACATGGCCCATCCGGGTCGCCCGCGCACGGTTTGTCCACGAAGACGCTTTGGTGGAACCAACCAGCAATCCGTCCATAACGTTCCAGATAAACCACAATCTCGTAGACGCCTGGCTCAAGAGCGCGTTCACCTATTCCGTCCAAGGTCACGCTTGTTTGTTCTTGGAGGATTTTTCGATAGCCCAGCGTGTTTGGCCAAGGTCTTGCTGGCCCCCCCAACACCCTCGCAGGAACACTCACCTCATCTCGAAACGATGCCTGGTCTCTTCGCCAAAAATAAATGTGGAGTTCCTCGTCGTCGGCGGGCTCGCGGAGCCCTATAGCAATGGAAGGCATGCCATCTATCCCGGTCACTGCCACCGTGGCCAGTTCTTCATCATTTTCTAGTCCGCTCGCGAGGTCGCGGTGGTGCCACCAAAATTGGTTGGAGAGGGGAATCCAACCATCCTGTTCTGTCCCCACTTGGCATGGATACGTAAACGGGGGCGCGGGGACCGCCCCCAGCGCGAGATCGGTGTCCTCCAAGCCAAGGGGGAGCCGAGACAACATGGGGACCGACGGCAAGGCCTCGCTTCCAAGGAAGTCGGGAAGCGCAATCCGAAAGAGAATCCGATGTTGTTCCTTCGGCTCCCACTGAGGTTCGTAGCACACCATTTCAAGGTCCAAGCCTTCGGTCATCCAGCGATCCCATGAGGCCTTCACGTGAAGACCCAGCCGGCTGATCCATGCAATCATCAAACCGTCGTCAAGGGGCTGGGCATCTTTGCTGTACGCCCCCTGCAAGCAATGCCGGTCCAGGCGATCTTGGCTAATGAGCGGGTGCGATCCGCCTCGCTTCTGTAAAGCCTCTCTAACGGACGCACACCACCTGGGCAGTTCATCCTCCCAGGCTTGACCGGGATACACTCCGCGCCATATCTCCCGTTTGAAGTACGAAGTACCGGGGATGCCGAAGGTCATCACATAGTTGTCGACATCGGAGCGCCAACTTCGAAAGTAGCCCCCGCCGCGAGGGTAAATGTGCGAAAGGACCACATTCGACTCCGCAAAGTTTCGCACCAAAGCCGCCACATCGCCCGGATCGGGAAATGGCGCGCCATCGTCTCTTTGATGAAGATGGCCGAGAAGCACCTTTTGGTAGGGCGATACATCTAAAGAGTCTTCGACTTGATCCCATTCTCCGGGCACCAGCACGTGTGCCAAAGGGGCTAAAACCCCCTTTTGGGGCGGAAAAATGGCGTACTGTGCGTACTCAATGCCCTCGGACTGCCCGTCGACCAGATCTCCACCCTCCGCCCCCAGCGCCTGAATCAGACAAAGGGGAACTTCGTCCCGAGACCAAATGGCACGCTTCGGTCCGTTCGTCAGCGCCAGGGGGTTATCGATTTCTATGTCCTCCCTCTGCGGACAGTCTCTTGTCTCGTCCAACACTTCAATGGGCACCAAAACCCGACCAGTCCCTCGGGTGTAGACCCAGATCCCTTCCTCGATGACCCCATTCACCCGCCTCGGATTCTCAAAAACAAGCTCCGCCCTGTCTGCGGGAAAGACTGGGGGTGGATGGACGAGGGGAAGAACAAAGAGCCCTTCAAGCGCATCCATGTCATCCCTCTCGAGGCCCGCTGCCCCCATCAATTGATGGAGCACAATGGGCTCCAGAACAGGACTCCAAGCAAACGTCCGTGACGGGCTGTCAGGCGACACAAACGAAAACTGCTGAGCCCACGCCTCTGCTTCTTTGTCGGAAAGACCAAAGCCATGGGCCATGCGTTGAAACTCGTCTTCGGTCAACGCGCCTGTACGCATCATGGCGTGAAGGACCGGAACACGGATCCCAGATTTTTGCCCAATCACCGAAAGACGACCTTCAGCGAAGCTGTTGATGAAACGCCGAAGCGGCCTAACGTTTCGGTTCGTGCGGTTGTAGAGATCCTCAATACTCAGATGGGCATTCAACCCATTCAGCGTGAACTGAAAGCTCGGTCTTTCGGCTTCCCACCGGTGAAGATCTCGCAACTCAATCGCCTCTCGGCTCCAAAACACGGGCGATCCTGTGTTTTCAATGGGAACAAGATCTACGTAGCGAAGCTCGTAGCGCACTTTTTCACTGTCGCGAATGGGGTCTGAAACGAGCTGCCGAACCCCGTCCATCCAGTGGTTTCGCAACCACTCGGCAACGTCTTCGAGACTGGCATCGGATGCTATCTCGGCAGCGTGGCCACCCGTGGCAAATCGATTCATCGAAGTCCTTGTGGCTCGGGAACCAACGCGGGGATGGACGTATCCCAAAAAAGTATCCCGCTGAGAATCACTCGATGACCAGCCCGACGGAGCCTGAAGGTAGGCCGCAATCCTTTGGAGCGCCCTCAAGTCTCGATCCCCGTCCGCATCGCCAAGCTCAGCCGAAAGAATCGATACGAAAAACACGGGGGTTTCACCACTCGTGCGTTTCTCGAGAAGCATTCCAGACGCGCGACCGATCTCTTGGCAACTCAGCCCCAGCGGCGTGACCGAAGAACGGGGTCCTTGAGACAAGGCCGAGACATTCAAGCTACAAAAGTTAAGAAGCCCATGCACCGTAGATGCCGTTCTTTCCTGAGCGGTACGGGCCTCGAACTTTGCACCCCAGTCATGTTGTGGCACGGTGTGGCGAATCATGTCGACCACATGAAGAATGCGAATCAGCTCCTCAAAACGATCGTTGAACACATACTCCCGGTAGTCGGAGGCCAAAAGAGAAAATAGGGTTTCGTAAAAAAGCGAAGACAATCGATCATCGACCTCTTCGGTCAATACAAGCGGACCTTGGCCAGAAACCGAATAGAATATCGGCGCAGCATCGAGCCCCAAGAACCCTCCCGGGTTCTCAGCCAAAAGTGTGCCGGCAAGGCCGCCCACCGTTTCGGGCAGCTCGTCCAGGACTTGGGTCAGTTCACGAAGGGCCAGCTGTTCGTGACGAGGATCTATCATTGCGCCAGCTCTCCATGCCAAAATCAAGGCCGCATCGGTTTGCGCAAAATCGAACACGCCTTCAGTTGGAAAAACGCGCCCCTCAGAATAAGGCGCTGCTCGGCCGCTTTCGTCTCGGGAAAAGGCAAGGATATCAAGACAACGGCGCGCGCGTTGTACCTGACCGGTGTGAATGGCGTAAAGCGCATATAAGGAAGCCGCAGCCGCACTGCCGCCCACAATCTCAAGCGTGCCGTCGGGCGCGACCTTCACGGCCTGCACAGGCGTGTTGCTTTGAGGGTCCCAAAACGTTTCGTCGAGACGCCTCTTCATCGACACTTGAAGCCCTGTGACCCAAATTTGCTGCTTTTCATCGAGCAAGGGCGCCATTTCCTTGAGCGCAAAGTATGTGTACAGATGATCGCGCATGAAGGCCACCGGCAAGAGGGACTGTAGCGCACCCGAATCAGTCTCAGAGCTTCGAGCTTGAGGGCGTCCCGAACCGCTCAAGAGAAGTCCTGAGGGTTCGTCTAGATAGCGCTTGACCAACCCTTCGAGCACGCCAAAAGACAACGCCATAGACAAGGGCTCGAGCCCCTCATTTTGCAGACGCCGGGACAAAAACGCATCCGCATAGATTGCAAGCATTTGAGGGCCGGTCTGACGGTATGCGTTCAGCGAAACGCCATTTCGCCCGTGAACTACCCAGGGAAACTCGGAGATAACCTCTCCATCAAAGTCAACCCCATGCAGCGTATGAAATAGCCCCTTGATCCAGGATAGAGCCGGGATGAAGTCTTTGCGAGAAGCCGCCGCGATGACCGCGAGCGCTTGGTCCTCAATCAGCGTCAGCGGAACTTCTTCCGGATTCGCGTCAATATTCCACGAAGACAAAAGCTGCCCCCGTGACCCGGCCTCCGACGCTTCTTCGTCTTCCGCGAAATCTCTGGACATGTTTTCGAGCTTGGACATGGCCTCTAGGGTCGATGCAGCAGCCGCAACCATATCGGTTCCTTCGGCGTAGTCCTTGAGAGGGCGGTCCACAGAATCGTGTCGCTTCGCCATAAAGTCGTAGACGTCAATGAACCAGATAAGCGCGGTGCTCGAATCAAGTTTGGCCATGAGATTGTGAATTCTGAGGCTCGAGTAGGGGAAGTCGTGGTCTTCGACAAACCTCTGCATCTGTGCCCATAACTCCCTGGCCCGGCGCTCGAAACCAGCCAAAACCATTCTTTTGGCAAAGTCTTCAGTACTGGGCGCAGTGTCCACGAATCGCAGCAATCCCATGATGAGGCCCGTCGTCGCCTCGATGTGATAGAGCCTGGCTTGGTCGCCGTTGGCTTCGATATACTTGTCCACAAAACCGTTCGGAAAATAGTGTGCCCCATAGTAGGTTTTGCCAGAGAACGGCAGCTCCCGGGCAAAGTTGTGTAACGTGTAGTCCAGGCACTGAGCCAACTTTGTTCGGTGCGCCTGCGGCAACGAACTGTAGTCCACCGAAAGAGAAAGCCAGCTGCAATTGTCAACCGCGGAATGTTTGCTTTGGACAAAACGTCCAGCGTTGGACACTTCGCCCCCAGTGACGAAACGCTTTTGGGTTTCATCCCAAAGTTCGGTGAATATCGCTTCGCGGAGTCTATCCCGCCACGTTAAAAGAGAAGCGCGCAGCTCACCGTGTTCTGACGGCGCCGATGCGAAGATATGATCCCATTCTGACAACGCATGGTTGAGTACGCTCAGGACGTCAAGATTGTGCTCCGTCACGATATTTTGGGCGACAACACGTTTTTTGAGGGTGGTAAAATCGCTGGCGGTAACCGCGTGAAACCCAAGTCGCTTTTTTTGCCCACCGGTGGTCCGATACGTCTTGATGGTAGGCGCGCGCTCGGAGTCGAAGCGATCATAGCCCACCACGTCAAGAACGTCGTAGTACTCGAACGAGATATCCGGCCCATAGACCTCGCCATGCTCATCTTTGATGCCCATCTTCCCGGGCGCATCCGCAGTCTCGAGGCCTCGCGTCGTGTACCCGGCAGTCATCAAGCCCGTAGGCGCGTGGATGTGGTCCTTCAAACCCTCGAGCGCATGCACATAACACGCTCGCAGCTGGCCTTGCCTCTCGCCAGAGAGATGCGCGAACTGGCGAGAGCTCACAAAAACACCAAGGCCATGCACCGCCCAAGCATTGGCGCCCGTCACCAACCGGGCGTCATACCAATCGTCATCCACCGTGTTCCAGGAAAAGGGCCAGCCTAGAATCTTCGTTCCGTTGCTCGCGCGCCGGGCATTCTCACACAAAAACACGGCCACATCGCCGGCCCGGCTGTCGTCTTGGCGCGCGAACTGCGCCAGGGCAATGCCCTGCGTGTAGGCCCATACGCGATCGTACCCGGCGAGAAACTCAGAGTCTTCGTTTTCAGGGTCGTACGCGTACTCACGCTGGGCACCCAAGTCGGCGCTGAAAAGGGCGTCTCGCTGCAGTTCCGCCCTGAGGTAGTTGCCGGTCGCGTTCGCTGAAATGGGTCGTAACCTCGGTCTAGCCCCATCCTTGGTGGGTAACGCTTGGGCGAGTTCTGCGAGCTTAGAAGTCTGCACCGTCACCGTGGCAAGACCGGTCCCATACGCGGACTCCACAAGCCCGCCTGAGTCTCCTTGAGAACTCGGTATGACGGCGCTCCTTCCGGCGGTCACCCATACGGTTTGTTGGCCATTCACTTCTTTGATCACATCGTCATAACGCACACCCCCGGATACAACCGAAACGCCCCCTTCGCATCCTTGGACGGTCACGCCATATTCATTGACACATCGGACATCCACGGTCGTGACCTTGTGGGCGATCGGAGGATTTCGGGCAATGATCTCAATCCGTTTGACCTCCCCGCCCGGCAAGGCTGCTCGACTGACCGCAATTTGGTCCCGCTCCCGGGCGCTCGCGCTCCCTCGCACCCATGCGGCAAGAAATAGGCCTTCGTGCGCAGCGATTCGAGGCACGCCTGGTAGGTCATCCGCCCCCTCACCATGGGTCCTGAAGTGAATGAACTTGGGGGGACGCGTATTGAGCGTAGAATGAATGTTCCAGCCCTCGCCCTGGTTTCGGACCACTCGGATTTCGGCATGGGAATCGCCTTGGCTCGGCGCGTAGTACACCACGCCTAGGGTGCCATCCGAGGAAATGGCCACGTCGGGCAGATACCCCGTACCCACCACTTCTGGTTTGGCCCAAGTCCGCCCTCCGTCGCCAGAGATCGCAGCATAGACTGGATTGTGGCCCGGCCTATTCGGATTGTTTGAACTGCCCTTTTCGTAGACCACCACCAAACGCCCATCGGGACCGGCTTTGACTCTGGGGAACATGGGCCCCACCTTGGCGGTTTGGGTCTCCTCCCCGGCCGCGCACCGACGTACTTCGGCACCTTCACTCGCGAAGTGTTCCACCGTAGAGATTCGCCAATCCTGGAGGCTGTCTCCAATCCAGGCGCCCTGCTTCCAGCCTTCTTCAACCTCGATCTTTCGCTCAACGATCTTCACAGAGTCTCCGTCGACAACGGGGACGTTCCGCTTGGCCTTGCCGAGTTTAGACCAGGCACCCAACTTAAGAGGGCGCTGCGCCACTTTCACCGCGTCTTCTTCGTGCCACCGACCGTCAAATTCGTATTGGTACCAGGCCTTTTCGTGACCGCGGTCAGAATCGTAGCTGTACAAATCCTCACGGGCAAACGCGCTTGAAAACTCCTCAGAGCTCTTAAGCTCTTCGGCATACAGCCGCGCGTGGTCTTCAGGGACCACTTTTGCGCATGCGTATTGATCGGACTTCCAGGCGTGTCTAAACCCTTTTCGGGTGGCCACAAAACGGCGAGCTTTGCAGTCCGCCACTGACCCGCGAGCCGCCTCTCGGTAAAACGGCCCCTCGGTACCGCTCCAATGGTCGTTCTTGACCGGCAGATTGTCGTACATGCGCGTCTGACGGGCAACAATCGTGACCTTTTCGTCGTCTACATGAAGCGAAGGATGCTCCACCAAGGCTTCCTCGGTACGGTAGAAATAAGCCCCGGCCCCATCGCCTACCTCAGAAGCATTCGCGCCAGCCGAACCGTCCCCCGGGGCAGCCATGTCCAGTGCAAGAGGATACGTTTTTTCGGTGCGCTCGGGGCAACCACAGGGATCCTCCGCGCACGCCGAAAAGGACACGCGGGTATAGGAGACCAACTCCGCGTTCGGTGTTCGCTTCGTTTGGTCGAACACGTTTTCTGGGTCACCGCTCAAACCTTGGAGATAATACGCCTTGTTTCCTTCACCCCACACGAGGTGAGTGCGTCCTAGGCGATCGATTCCGACGTCCACACTTCGTTTCCACGCGGCGCTGACGCGCACGGGTTGTGGTGTGGAAAATACCTTGCCCGCCTCGGAACCCTCGGCGGCCATGATGCGACTCTGCCTATGGCCCGTGCCCGATGGGTTTTTAGAAACTTCAAGCCAAACGACAACCACGCGATTGGCCTTGGCCGACAGCGCAACTTCCGTGATGTGCGCATCCGCTCCGACGCTTGTGATCCGCCGGGCGGGTTCGAAGCTCCCCGCTTTGCCAAACGCACCGCTTTGGGTGTACCGAATTTCGTCGCCCTTTCCTTCTCGCCCGCCACGCACCACGTAGGCCAAGTGTGTAAGGCCCTGATCTCTGGCTTGCGCATTGGGCGCGCTGGATTTGCTGAAAGCGACAACCGGTTGAGACGCGGAGCCTGGGTCCGCAACCGTACTCGGCTCTTCAAACCGACCCGCGATTGCTTTTGGCTTCTCAGGCGCCACTTCGAGATCGATCACTTCGGACCGCTTAGACACCTCGGGCTCACCGTAAGCGCCGTCAAGCACCGCTTTGACATAAAAGGGAACAATGCGCCCCAGATCGGGAATGTTGCTCTCGTACGCAAGCTCCTCGACGGTCTCGACCGGAGCCATGTCTAGATGCACTTCGTAACGAATTCGCACACCGTCCGGTATCGATGTTCCATCCACCAAAAACTCAGGTGGATCCCATCGAACAAAAAATTGTCCGCCCTGCGTCCAGGCCACAAGCCCCTTCGGCGGCATGGGCGCGTCCGAGGCCAACAACCTTCCGGATGAACCCCCCGGTAACGACCGCCCGCAAGAACCGATGGTCTGAAGTGCACCACCCAACGCCGGAATGGAAGCACCACATCCTTCTTCAGGGTAAAGCCAGTAGACACCAACCGGAAGCATCTCTTTACGATCCACCTCAGTGAGCGCCTGTTGGTGAGGATCCCACCGGAGCACCTTTTTGAGTCGAAGGCCAGCCACACGCACGGGGGTACGGACATGGACCAGCTCCCCGGCAGCCCCCATCCATGCGGAACCGCCTGGAGGAAAGGTCTGCATTGGATCTTGGATTTCAGTCCCGGTCTCGCCTTGGATGTACACCCAGTAGGTACCGTTCGGCGCAAGCTCTTCGGCGGGCTCAAAGCGTGTTTCGTAGGATCCCGAGCCGGCGTCGTATTGACTCTCTATCCTCAACGCCCGCCATTTGTCTTTAGGTAGCCCAAGGGTCGCCGCTTGTTCTTCAGCGGTTGAAAGCAACACCCAACCCGAAGAGAGACCAAACGAGCCGGTGGCTACCCGGGGAGAATCTAAGGATGGGGGCGTAGGCTGCCCTCCCGGACGACACGACAGCCCAGCGAGTACGCCCGCGACAAGAAGCCACGTTGTCAAGCAGGAAAAAACCGGGGAGACGCTACGGGGGGGGTCGAGTTTGAACATGGGGGGCACTCCTGGCCGCCACAGTCACGCTTTGTCAGTCCTATAGAGTCAACGGAATGGGCAAGCTTCTATCGTTGCGTTCAGCCTCTCAAACTCAACGAGATACTCAAACCCATTCGCAACCATTGGTCATCTGCGAAACCGATTCGGCACCGTAAACTACGACCGATCCCACTGATGCGCAAGTAGAAAACAGCGTAGCTGCCCACGAGGGCAACCTGACCCCGGGAGTGTCCAGCGCTCTGTCCCGGAAGGACCAAGCGCCTACTCGCCTCAGCGCGACAACGCCAGGCCCGCCCAACATCGCTGTCTGGCTACGCAATATTAGTTGCATATCCAATTCAAGCGCGCACCGGACGTCGAGCATCTTCTCCCGTACTCCTGGAATGCGCGCGGTGCGTGCCCGCGGCGGATGCACCAGACACCGGCCCATCTTGTTGATCCCTTGTCGAGGCGCTCGTGATCTTGCGAAAAGCACCGTATCCGGGTTGGGCTTTGGAAGCGGACGGCCAAATCACGAAACGTCCCCGGGCGCCGTAAGAACAACAGCGCCATCCGGTTGGCCAAAAGCCGAGCGTGCCTATGGGACTTTTGAAGCGCCCTTGGGTTTCTTATTAGGGCTGTTCTTTCGGGGCCAATAGCCGAAAGGAAAGTCTAAGGGCGCGCTTCGCCTTGGGATTCTCCGTCGGATATCGACTCGGCATCGGGTCCGGGGAGTTGCGCTGCGTCCTCGAGAAGAGCAAGCGCAATTTCCATGGCCTTGCGGGCTTTGGCTTTGATCTCGGCCGTCTCGCGAATGCGCTTGAGGGCTTCGTTTCCGCGATCCTGAGCGCGCCCGAGCTGCATGGTGAGACTCTCAACCTCAGCCTTTGCAGTTGCGATCTCATCTTGAAGGTTGGACACATCGAGGTTCAGGTTTTCTACATGTTCCTGGGCGCCATCCAGTTGTCCACGCAATGATTCGGACTCCGCGGTTGACGCAGAAAGCTCGTTCTTGAGCGTTTGGGCATGCTCGGTCAGCTCCTCAAACTCGAGCGTTTTGGCGTCAAGGGCGGTGCGAAGGTTCTCGGATTCTTGGGTGATGCTCTGAAGGGCCCCATCAAGCTCAGCTTCGTGGGCGACGGCTTCGCCCAAACGACGATTGAGTTTCTCGATGGTCTCACCCATGGACCGTTCGGTTTCTTGCGTCTGGGATTCGGCGTTTCGGGTGCGCTCTTCGAGCTCGGCTTGGTTTCGCTCAAGAACTTCACGCTGCTCTTCGGCCTCCACGATTTGGCCTTCGAGCTCCATTTCTCGCTCTTCGCGGACCAGAATGTCTTTTTCTTTGGCGTTTAGCTTCTCTTTGAGGTCGAGAATGTCACGGTTTTTTGCATTGAGCTCCCGTTTCAGGGCAAGGAGGTCCCGCCCAGAAGCGGCGGTACCACCGCTGGGCGGCTGGCTGCTAGACGCAGCCTTTGCTTGCGCCAAGGCCGCTTTTTCGTTCGCAAGGGCCGTATCTCTTGCCTCTTCGGCTTCACTTCGGGCTTGGCGTTCTTTTTCAAGATCTGCTTTCAGGGCGTTGAGCGCCTGCACGATATGCTCGTCCTGCATCGCCACGGGCGCAACGGTGGTCATCGCGTCTTCACCCGAAGAAGGCTCGGCCCGGAGCGCCGCCTGTTCCGACAAGTCAAACGAAGGGGGCTCCACTTCGTCAGAGAGCGCATCTAAAGCGTTGTCAATGGCGGCAAAATCTTCGGGAGGGGGTTCGCCGGCGCCAGCATAGGTTTGATCGGCCACATCCTCGTCGGGCTCATCCATGACGGGGACCACGGGGAGTTCTTCGGCGGGGGCCGGTGGCTCAAACTCAAGGTAGTTGCCCAAAATATGGACGAGGTCGTCGGTCGTAAACGGCTTCTTCAAATACTCTTCAGCGCGCGTCTTCAACCGCTTGTGATGATCAAACATTTCTTGCGTCGCATCCGCACTGGTCATGATCAGTGGGACGGATTTCAGGGCGGCATCCTTTTTCAGTTTCGTGCAGACCGAGTACCCTGACATCTTCGGAAGTTCGACACACAGAACAATGGCTGAGGGTATATTGATATGGGCGAGATCCAGGCCCGCGCTCCCGTCCCCCGTCACTGTTGCTTCGATTCCCTTTGCGCGAAGACCAGATGCAAGGTCATCAACAAATGCATCCTCAGCGTCGATGATTAAAACAGATTCGCCCATACCTTTAGAAGAGCAAGGCTACGACCGGCCCCGGTTCATGTCAAACAGCGCTAGACAAACCCAAGACGGCACCCAAGGGCCCCACCCAGGCTTCACTTCAGCGAAGAGACCATTTGAATCAACTCTTGGCGATCCACATCGGAGACCAAAGAGTACATCAACTCCCCTTGTTCCCATGACACGACGCTATACCCTCGGTGTCGTCCCACCATCACCGGCCGGCCTCGCACCTGCTCTTCACGGAAGTCCCGTGGTTTCGAAAAAGCGGGGGGCTTTGGATAAGCAAATAAAGAGATCCGAGCACCCCGCTGGTCGTACATCATGTAGGCGGCATCACTGTTTCTGATGTGGGACAGGCGCGCGCCAACCAGCCGGATGTCTCGGGCCTTATTCGGCGCGAAAGTAGGCACTCGAATCGGATATTGGAGGTTTTTCTTGAGGAAGTTGCGAACCTCCTCATGCCCCCCCTTGGCCCGAACCTCCGGAGGCAAAAGGCGGCTGTGTTTGGCCACCGTTTCTTCCGGATCGAGGGGCGGATTCTGTACCGAAATGAGGGCGACGGTGAGGACCGTGCCTACGCCGACCAAAACGGGGACCCAAGCCCGGTAGCCTCGGTGCTTGGGGCAGTTCGCCCGAATACGGCCGGTAATTCGATGCTGGAGCGCCTCTGGCGCCCGCCAACTGTCAGAGGATCGTTGAAGCTCTTGTCTAAGCTTTGCCTGAAAGCGACCGCTGTCTTGCACATTTTGCCGGCATCCGGTGCAGCGATCCAAATGATCTTGGAGGGCAGCCTGATCGACCGGCGCGATCTCTCCATCGAAGGAGAGGTTTGCCATGTCCTCGACCTCGCGACATTCCATCTGCGTAGAAGAACCGTCCGGCGCCGAGGTCTAATCCCCGACCCGGTCTGATTCAGCTGCAATCGACACAAGATTGCAAGTTCAGCCAGACTGATCGGTGTTTACCCGAGCAAAAAAATGGGTTCTTTGGGCCGAGTGCGATCAGGCGGAGGCCTTCTTAAGTGCTCGATACGCCTCAAAATCGATCGGCGCTCCCGTCTGTTCGTCGGAGGGTGGCTTGATGATGCCTTCGGCGATGGCGTACTGATAGAGCGATTGTTGAAGAATCTTTCGCCCCCGAAACAGACGGCTCATCACCGTGCCGACCGGGCAATCGACGATCTCCGCCACCTCTTTGTACGAAAAACCCTGTATATCTGCCAGCACCACCACCATGCGAAAGTCGACGGGGACTTTATCCAAGGCCTCCACAACCTCGTCGGACAGAAGCTTGCTGAAAAAGTCTTCTTCGGGCTGCTGGAGAGCCTGAAGCTGCTGTTGGGACACAAATCGGTCCACCATCACGTCCTCGGACGGAGCCTCAGCCAACTCTCGTTCCTTTACTTTGCGACGATAGCGATTGATGAAGGTGTTGGTTTGGATCTTAAAAAGCCAAGCCTTGATATTGGTTCCGCGTTCAAAGCGGTCAAAAAACCGAAAAGCCTTGAGATACGTATCCTGCACCAGGTCTTCCGCGTCCTTCGCGCTTCGGGTTAATCGAAGGGCCGCGCCGTATAGGGCATCCATATGAACCACGGCCAGCGCCTCAAACTCCGACGCCGTTTTTCGCTTTTCGTCTCTTTTGAATCCAAACATCTTCGTTTCCTCGTTCGGAGTTCCCCGGCCGGCCGTCCTCCCAGCCAGCCCGAGGTCCGTAGTCGCATATATAAGCAGGAATCAGGCCAACCTCACAAATTAGCAGCCCGGGTCCAGATGCTGCGCCCTTATCATGGGCACCCCACGGAACCGGTCAAGCAACGGCACGACATGTTGTCACCAGGTGTGAACATCAAACCCCACACGCTCGGGAAGGACATGCCGAAATACCCAATGATCCAACGGCTTCAGTGCCAAAAAGTTTCGCGATGCTCTCGGCTTGGACATTTTGTCATGTTTCTGTTCGCGGCCGGGTACCCGGGCGCAGCGGAAGCCAGCCCTACGGGCCCTGCCCTCGCCCGGACCATCGCCCGTCTGGCCCGAACGCCACCCCTTCACGTGGATCCCTCGCTCACGCGCGTTGCTGCGCGGCACCACGCGGCCGTGACCAAGGATCCTAGGCGGGCCACCCGGGCATCGCTCAACCGTAGTTTTAGGGAAGAAGGGCTCGCCGAACCCCAAGTCCTTCCCTGGAGCGCATCCGGGCAAAGCGTCCCGGCACTCAAGAAGGCCCTGACGAAGTTTGTGCGCACGCGGGTGCTGCATAAGGGTTTTACGCATATCGGTCTCGACATCTCACCAGGCCATCGCAAAAGCCTTGTGGTCCTTTTTACCCGGCGACTTGTGGCCCTCGCGCCACTGGCAAGGCGGATTCAAAAGGGGCCAACCGTGGTCCAAGGAACAGCCCATTCGAAAGACCATCTCGAGGCATGGCTCCGCCACCCCTGCCCGAAGACATCACCCACAGGGGCATACTGTCAAGACATATTGCAGCTAGAGCCTACCCGGGACGGCAAGTTTTTTTCGGTCACGCTTCCTTTTGCCCAGGGGCCCGGGCACTACACCCTGGAGCTCTTGGTTGAACGTGATAGGGGGCCAGAAATTGCTGCGCTTTGGACCTTCGCGTACCGAACAGCGGCTCTGAGTCCCGGCGTCGACCCACCCCCCGCGTCGGCCAGCCCTCACGTCCCGCTCAGGGCGCGCATTCATGCGTTTCGACAGGCTCGAAACCTCCCTGCCCTCGTCACGGAACCCGCCCTCACCCGCGCTGCGCTCGCCCATGCCCGGCGGGTGTGTGACAGTTTGATGGCAGCCCATATATTGCCGGGCGGAAGGGCCCCTCCGGCGAGGGCTCAAAAAAGCGGCTTCAAAGGGCACGGAATCACCGAAAACATCGCCATTGCCTCCTCCGAGCTGGAAGCACACCGCAATCTTTTGGATAGCCCCAGTCACCGTCGTAACCTCCTGGATCCCCTCGCACGGTTTTTGGGCCTCGGTACGGTCCGCCACCGAACCACCCATGGTCCGGTATTTTGCGTGGTTCAGATGTTTGCGAGGAGCGCGTTGTAGGCGAGAGGGCCGACAAAGAAGGGGTTATACATAACAACGCCAAAGCCAATCGGCCCAAAGGTTACACAATGCGTGATACACAAAAGCCCCCCAAATGAGTCCACTCCTGTTTCTCAGCAGGCCAAAAAGCAGGCCCGGGAAAAATGGCCCCAGCCGGGTCACCTGGTACTCCCCGACGAAGTGCGCCAGCGCGAAAACGAGGGAGGTCAACACCACGGCGGGCCCCACACCCACGCCAAACACGCGCCCCCACGGCGCCCAGACTCTCTGGGCCCGCTCCAAAAGATAGCCGCGAAAATAGAGCTCCTCAGCGAGCGCAACGACCAACAGGGTCGGGAGGCCATCGATCAACGCCTGACTCAAGGGGGCCAAGTGAAATGGCCGCCCAAAGAAAAACTGCTGCCACAGGTGGTGGCCCACGGCAAAAGGGATAAAAGTCACCAGGCACAACACAAAAACCGCGCCCAGGTCTTCCCCCAAACGTGAGCGTCCAAGGCCCAAAGACCGGTGGCTTATGCCCCGACGGCCCACCAAAACCAGGGGGAAGTACAGCTGAAAAGCCACCGCCAATGTGGCCCCATACTCACGAAACACCGGAGTCCAAGATGAACCGTGTTTGATGAGGGCCAACACCAGCAGCACCCCCATCGACGCGATGACCCACTCCTTGACCAAAGCGGCCCGGGAGGGCTCCGGCCCCGCTTCTTCTTTGGTCGCCACGACTGGACTATAATCCGCAGACTTCAGCTCTGTCGAAGACTACGGGTCGGGCCGGCTGAGATCAAAGTCTGGCTTGTGCACGTCGGCCTTGAACCCTAGGATCCCAACCGTGGATGAGGCAGTTCTTCGCGCCATCAACGGCCTCGCCCGGGCTGAGTTCTTCGCCGTCCTTGGCCGCGCCCTCTCGTCGCGTTGGCTCATGCCGGTCGTGCTTGGCCCGCTCTTCGGGTTCTTGCTGTTTCGCCGCCGGTATATCGCAATCGCCAGCGTCGCCTTGGCCATGGGTGCGGGAGACCTGGTCGCGTCACGCGTCTTAAAACCGACTTTCAACCGCCTGCGGCCCTGTCACACCCTCGAGGCCTTGGCGCGTCCCGTGCGCTGTGGCTCTGGGAAAAGCCTCCCCTCGGCCCACGCGACGGTGGCCTTCGCTTTTTTGGTGCCATCTGCACCTTTGGTGCGACGCGGCTGGTGGATGTTCGGCCCGTTGGCCGCTGCGGTCGCCGCATCTCGGGTTCTGCTCGGAGTGCACTATCCAAGTGACGTGCTCGCCGGGGCGGTGTTGGGGACGGTTATCGGCGCAGTTTTTCTGGTGCTCCGGATCAAGTGGGAAACCCATCGAAAAAAGACGCGTGCGTAGGCTCACGCCAGACCACCAGACAGGGTCCTCCCGTTTCTTTCTCGTTGATTTTTCAAACGGACCGATTAACGTTTTGTGGTGCCCAAGCCCTATCGCTGGATCGCCATCAAGGACAGCCGCGTGACCAAAGAGGTCGACGGGCTCAACATCCCCGGCGGCATTCTCGTTCGCCACCGCACAGCGGATGGGAAGACAAGCGTCCAACGGGTTCCGGGGGCCCAGATTTTGGAAGACGGCTCGGTCGCCTTCGAAATCCCTTCGCAAGAGTTCATCAGACGCACCGAACAAGGAACGATACCGGACACCGACGCCCAAGATGGAAGCCCCTGGAGTGAAAACTCGACAAGCATCACCGCTGAAGAAGAGTTGATGAGTCTCGGCCTCTTCCGAGACAGCGGCACCACCACCGTGCCGGACGATGTCTTTGCGACACCAACCGACAAGCAGGCCATCGTTGATCCGACGATGCCGGTGCGTCGCCCGACACCCACACTCACCGACCAACATCCACAAGTTTTGGTCCAACCCACGCCAATGCCGGCAAAAAGTCCGACGGAACGGGACTCGAAAAAACCCGTCCCGCCTCCTGCTGGTGCGGACAAGGAACCCGTGGTCGACCCCACGATGCCGACCCTGCTCCCTCAGGTTCCGGACCAAGAATCGGCCGCCGACCCGACCAAACCCACGCTTATCCCCTCGCCCGGTCCCATCGATCCAGAAGACTGATCCCTCGGATCACTTCGATATGCTACGCACTGAGTGTCAACGCGTAGCCTCTCCCTGGCATCGTTCAAGAACGCATTCGGAGGCCCGCCGGGAACCGCACGTCGTTATTTTTTTGGCGCCAACCAGTCTACTGGGGTCTTCAACACATCTACCAAGGCTTGTTGATAGGTTCCGGCTTGAGGTTCTTGAGCGTACCCCCAGCTGACCAGATTGGGAAGAGACATCAAGATGGACTCGGTTCTTCCCTTGGTTTTGAGGCCGAACACGGTTCCCCGGTCATAGAGGAGGTTAAACTCCACGTAGCGACCACGCCGGAGCAGCTGCCACGCACGCTCCTCTTCGCTGTAGGCTTCTTCTTTGCGTCGCGTGACGATGGGCAAGTAGGACTTCAAAAAACTCCGTGCTGCATCTTGAACAAAAGCAAAAACATCTTCGATGGGCTGGTTGTCCTCCAGACCCAAGTAGTCAAAAAAGATACCCCCGATGCCCCTGGTTTCGCCGCGGTGGGGCAGATAGAAATACTCGTCGCACGCTTTCTTGAAGGCCCTGTAGTCCGCAACCGGGTGGCGATCGCAAGCGTCTTTCCATGTCTGGTGAAAATGTTCTGCGTCCTCAGGGCGCAAGAGCCACGGCGTCAAGTCAGCGCCACCTCCAAACCAAGCGACCTTTGCGTCATCCGTACGTTTTTCGAGGTATCGAAAGTTTGCGTGCACGGTGGGTACGCGGGGGGAACAAGGATGAATCACCAAGCTCACACCTGTCGCAAAAAAACCTCGCCCCGCACCTGGTATTTCTTTGGCAAAAGCCTCTGGGAGCTCGCCGAATACGCAGGACACATTGACACCCCCTTTTTCGATGACCGCACCTTGGGTGGCCACGCAGGTTTTACCACCACCCCCACCCTTTCGTGTCCAGGTGTCGGAACGAAAGCGGGTTCGGCCGTCTTCTTCGGTGAGCCCCGCGACGATCTCATCTTGCACGCGAGAAAAAAAGTGATGGGCCTCTCGTCCAAACGCGGACTCTGTGCACGTGTTTTCCACGGTGTGCTTGTAGCCCATCATCCCGCACCCAACCAGCCTTCGGTGATGCTCCCCAACACACGTCTAAGATGTGTGATGAAGTGTGCGCCCCGGCGGGAGCACGGGCATAACCCTCTTGGCCTTACGCTACCACCAGATCCATGATACTTCGCGCCATGACACGCTAGGGTCGTACGCAAGATGTGAAACGGCCGTTGTCGGGAGGTAAATCGCCTATGCTCAGGCAGCGCCTGGCCTCAACACTCCTCGTCGGTCTAACCGGGCTCTTGGGCCTCTACGGTTGCCCAAGCGAGGTGGAGCTCGAACCGCCGGTCGATCCGGCCGACTTTGTCATCGCCCAATTCGACGTCACCCATCCTATCCCGGTGCTTCAAATTTTTCCGTCACCGACCTTTCTTGCCGAAAACCTCGACGGGACATTGAACAAGGATCGCCTCGTCGCCCATCCCTGCGAGCGCCCAAGTCCCAAAGAGTGTCTTCAGCTGGTCGACTACTGGCCAACCACCACCCCGATCTCGCTGTTCTTCTCCGGCGAACTCGACATCACCACCATCCCACGCGGAATCAAGCTCTTCGAAATCCTAGGACAAACACTGAAACCACTCGCCTTCACCACGGTGAGCCGGAACCGTGTGGCGCCCAACGAAAGCTGCCAAAGTGGAGGCAACGGAAGCGCCCCCGAAAGAACGTTCAACGCGGGCGACCTCCCCCCAGGCATCGAGCTCATCCTGCAACCCACCGAGCCCATCAAAGCAGACGCCCAGTACGTGCTGTTGGTCGAAGGCCATGAGACCGAGGGACTCAAAGGCCGAAACAACCGAGCGGTCCAACCGTCGAGCCTCTTTGCGGTGTTAAACGTCGGAACCGAGTTCGAGCCAGTGGCCGCCGACGGCACCATTGCCAGCGCGCTCCTCAGAGGCAACGTGCAAAATTCGGTCCTGTCAACGGCGTTTGGGGGGCGACCGTTTGCCGAACTCACCGCCAGCGAACGCCCCGCGTTTCAAAAGGCGGTCCAAGAGGCCGGACTCGAGCTCAGAGCCCTCTACGTCGCCCTCAACGGGCTGACCGAACTTTTTCTGGCCGCTGGCGTTCTCAAGGACCGAAGCCGCGCGGTCCTCGTCAACACCTGGCACACCGGACCACGGGCTCCGACCGAAATCGAGTTCAACCCCGACCCAAACAATCCGAAAGTGCCGTTCCCCAACAACGAACTCTTCACGGTCACCTCCAGCGCAACCAACCAAAAGAGCCTTTTCATCCCCTCGAGCACCACCGACTCCAACATCGCGGCCGACTTAAAAACCGCCCTTGGGACCCTCGATGGATTCTCCACCACGGCCACCATCACCATCACCTCGACCCGAGACATCGACCAGGCGAGTCTCGAGGGAAACATCCTGATGTACCCAGTCGACGCCGACGGCACGGTGCAAGGGGCCGCAGTCGACCTAGAGCTCACAGCCCTGCCCGGGACTTCGGTGGCCTCTTCGGCGATTGCCATCCGGCCAAGACAACCCCTCGACCAAAACCGAAACTACCTGATCGCGGTCAAAAACGGCATTCGTGACACGGACCAAAACACTGTGGTGGCGGCCCCTCTTTTTGAGATCACCAAACTGAAGGCCCCCTTTGTCCAAACCGACGACACCGTCCTTCCGGTCCTCGAAGGCGCGCTCCGTTGCGCCAATGTCCAGACGACGGGCACTGTTTTGAGCGACCCCGAGATCAAGCTCACGGCACAAGCTCTTGAGGGCCAGGTCCGACAACCCTTTGAGCGGGTCCTCGAGCACTGGGAGGGCCAAGACGCTTCGATCAAGCTTATGCGGAGCGAAATCCTGATGGCATGGACTTACAAAACCCAGACCATCACCGCCGCACTCGACGCCGTCCGTGCGCAGCTTTTGCCGGCCTGGGCCCAAACGCTGGTCCCGAACGGAACGAGCATTCTTGGACCGACTGCACCCCATCCCCTAGGAGAAGAAGAAAGCGCTCGTACCCTCCTCGGCGTGTGTATGCCGCTTTGTGAGCGCGGGGCGTTTGTCCCCACGATCCCTGCAGGCCAATGCCAAACCCGCCCGGGGGACGTGGGAAACCACCCCCTGTGCATCGCCGCCACCTCCAACATCGGTTCCATCAACGCCTATACCCTGAAGGGTTTTGGATTAACCCAAGGAAGTCCCATGAGCGCCAACGGCGGAGCATTCAATCCGCAGATCTTTCGCAACCCAAGTGCGACGCCCCCCGCGCTGGTGGACATCCCGTTTTGGGTGGCGATGCCAAATAACTTCGAAGGAGACGTGCCCATAGCCATTTTTCAACACGGCCTTGGGGCTTTCAAAGAAACCGGGTTCTTGCTGGCCAACAGCCTCGCTGCGGCTGGCTGGGCAACCGTCATGATGGATGCGCCATTTCACGGAGCACGGGCGTCAGACCTCGTGAACAACAGCACCATGATTCCCTGTACCGGCAAGAACCCCAAAGAGATCGTGTGCAATGCAACCCCCGCGTGCGTGGGCTCCACCAGCGCGCCCTGCAGTTGTGAGCAAACGACCGGCTGCGACGGCCTACAAGATCCCTCCGGGACCGGCTTTTTGAGCGCCAATCTCTTTGCCACCCGCGACAACTTCCGACAGACAACCGTGGACCAGCTGACCCTGATTCGCGCCCTTCAGACCGAGACCGGACCGGGAACGCCCCTACAAGACCTCGATGGCAGCCGAATAAGCTACGTCGGCCAATCGCTTGGGGCCATCACCGGTGGAACGCTGGCCGCCTATGTGGGGCCCAGCGAAGTGGGGCAGTTCGTCCTGAATGCACCGGCGGGAGGGCTTTTGAGTGTGGTGCTCGCGACCATTCCTTCCATCAACACCAGCTTGTTTTTAGCCTTGGGCCTATCGGGGATTTGCGAACTGGTGGACATCACCAATCCGGCCCTTGGGTGTAAGGATAGCGACGAATTCCGCCAACTCCTTGCGCTCGCCCAGGCGATCATCGACCCCGGTGACCCCCTTGCAAACTCCATTCAAGTGGACGCACGTCGCCCCCATCACTCCCAGACGACCCACACCAGTCCCCAGCAAATCTTGATGCAGATGGCCGCCTCAGACCTGGTCCTCGTCAATGCAACCGCGCGGGACCTCGCCAGCGCATACGCGATTGGTGACCCCGGCACCCCGCTCGTCGGCCAGCTTCAGACCTTTAACCTGACGCCAATCGCCAGCACCGATAGCGGTTGCCACCCGTGGTTTTTGGCGCCCGTTTGCGGAGGAACGCCGCTGTCCTCAAACCCAGCCCTGGACACGGTGTGCCAGACTTTGGGCGCCCAAGCCCAAGCCGTCGCGTTCTTGGCTTCAAGCGGTAACGTCGTCGCGGACCAAGTGCCCGTACTCAACCTTGGAGCGCTCGGCATGTGTCCGGCTCCCTAAAAGGTGACCCCGTGAAGCACCTCGCATTCGAACACCCTCCCCAGAAAGGCCGCCCCATGAACCGAACCCGCCCCGTCTATTTATCGTCATTCAGTCTAGCCTTCTTTCTTTCGGGCATCGCCTCTACAGCCTACGCCGCGGGGTACCAACTGAACGAACAGTCGGCGGCTGCGACCGGGCGCGCAAGTTCGGTGGTGGCCACCATCAAGGATGCGTCTTCGGTGTTTCACAACCCGGCGGGATTGACACACACGAAGGGGACTTCTTTTTTGGTGGGCGTGACCGTGGTCAATCCATCGGCCACCTACGAAGGGACCGGTCTTCCCTCGACCAACCCCGGGGGCGGCTCGGTCTCCCAGTCGATTGAGAATGATTTTGTTCCCGTCCCAAACCTCTACATTGCCCGCGCCCTCTCTCCCAAAGCGTACGTGGGCTTCGGCGTCTACTTTCCTTATGGGCTGCGCTTCCAGTGGGCCAACCCTGACCAATTTGTGGGTCGCACGGTGGTCGAACGCCTCAGCCTGCGTGCCGCATTCTTGACACCCGCCATCGCCCTCAAATTGACCGACGCGGTTTCGGTGGCTGTAGGCGTGTCCTTGGTCCCGGCGTCGGTTTCGCTCACGCGAACCCTTGGCGCCCAAGATACCGGCCAGGTCCTTTTTCCCACCCCCCAGTATAGCCAAGAAGGCAAACTCAATATGTCCGGAACTGCGTTTGGCGTCGGCGCCAATGCCGGCGTTCAGGTTCGCCTGTTGGATCACTTGCGCCTGGGATTCTCTTTTCGGTCTGCCATCGATCTCTCCTTTTCTGGAGACGCAGACTTTGACATTCCCCCCGAAGCCGCGGCCGAGATTCAGGCCAACTTCCCAGACCAAAAAGGCGACGCCGATATTACCCTGCCCCATTCGTTTCACCTCGGTGTAGGCTGGGAAGATGGTCCACTGACCGTCGAGCTCTCCAGCCATCTCACGCTTTGGAACGCCTACGATGAGCTTCGCATCAATTTCTCAACGGGCAGACCCGCTGAGTCCAGCGGCGACCCGCGAAACTGGAGTGTGACCCCAGCCTTTCGCCTGGGTGGACAGTACGAGCTTGGAAAAGCGGTTGCCCGAGCCGGATTCGCGCTCGACTTTTCTCCCATTCCTGAGGAGACGCTCGATCCGACCCTCAGGGACGCTACCCGAATCATCTTCTCGCTCGGTGGCGGCTATGACTTTGGCCCTGTCCGCGCAGACATCGCCTATATGGGCTTGGTCCTCTTGAGTCGAGACGTCGCGCCAGGCGCCTCATTGACCTTCACCGACGGGACCTATCCGGGGGGGATGGTCCACATTCTCTCCACTTCGGTGGGTGTCAGCATCTAACCCCAGAAACTACGCCTGGGTGCCATGACCCAAAACCACCAACCGACCCCGTCAACGCGCGCCTGGCGACCAACAGCTCTGCATAGACCCGTGCGCTTGGGCTGCCTCGTAGGCGCAGCGTGCATCTTTGTGGTGGGCGGCTCCGGATGCGGCGCCGAAGCCCCCTTTGACCCAGGCTTGGATGGGAACATCGTAGTGGGGCGCGTGGGTGCCGATGTTGGCCCTTCCTCGATGGACACCGGTCCCAACACCCAAGATGGCGATGTGGGCGATTCTATGCCTGACGCTCAAGACGACGCGTCCTCTTTGGCCGACGGAGGCTCGATGCCCGATGCGGGAGGCGAGGACGCGGGAGGCGAAGACGCAGGAGGCGAAGACGCGGGAGGCGAAGACGCGGGTACGGGCGATGCAGGAAACGCTTGTCGGCGTTTGCCCGAACACACCCTTTCCTCAACGGCTGCTTTTGAGGGGGCCACTCGCTACCACGGGCTCATCGTCGACCTGATCGGCACCGCCACCGCAGGCCCCCCAACCTGCACCGACGCCGGCTGTGGAAACGACCCATGCTGCCAAGACTGTACTTCTATGATTTTCCTCGAAGGGCCAATCGCACTCCTTGGAGGTCTCTGCTTTTCGCCGCGACCCGCGTGCCGAGGTTCTTTGTGCGCTCAAGTTTGTCGACCCTTCCTCCTTGGGATTCAGCAACGGTTTCGAGGTGAATTGGTCGTCGAAACATCAACCACCGTAGGCCTTAGACTTCATCAAATATTTTCCACCAGCCACAGCCCCTAACAGAATCAAATCCTAGCGGATTCAGCGAATGTTCATCACGTGTATATTCTGCCATCCGGACGCGGTTATGAGGGTGTCCGTCCTGTTTTTTGAAGCGCGGACCTGAGCGTACCCACATAGCGCAACATCGGGCGCTCGTACGCAGCCTCACAACGATCGCTGTGTGCTTCCATCGAATGCACGCGTACTGCTTTTGAAATCTCGTCGGTTCCCTCTTCGCAACTCAACCTACGTCCACTGATGGAAATGACAACAGCCGACGTTTCCGAACGGGGCTTGTGGCTCATCGCGATGAGCAAATACCGACCTTCGAGCGGCGCCGCAACGGTGACACCGCGCACTTGATGCGCGCTTTGGCGCCATGAGCGTGAACAATCTTACTTCCCCTCATAGCCAAACCGCGAGCCTCACGTTGGCTCCAAACCCTCATCCGCAATTCATATTGCAAGAACACACCAAGGAGTTCGCCCTCCTGAAAAGACCGAGCTTATGCCAACCAGGCCCACATTGTCCTTCGTGTTTGTCGGATGGAGTGGGAACCCACACGGCGAAATTCTTGACAAATCGACCCTGCTTTGACCGGCACCCAACGCGATCCTATTCGAAGCGTATGCGTAGAAGAATCGGCCCGTTATCCCACATCCCAAATCTATCGCACCCAGGCCAGGTTCTACTCTACCCGCTGCTCGCCGCCGCAATTTTATGTTCGCCAGCAGAGGGTATCGCAGAAGACGCAACTTTGGTCGACACCACGCAACCCAGCACGCAGAAAATAGACCCATACTTTAAGCGCACCACACCACGAGGCATTTTCAGTTTAGAACACGCATCTGATACCGAAGACAAAAAGAAAATTTCTCGAGCTGAAACCATGGCTCAAGAACAACAACAAATTCTTCTTCGCGTCCAAGAAGATTACAAGGAAGCAGGATTGCAGCACAATCACGTCCGCAAGGCCTGTATTTTCGAGAAGCTAGGTCAAATCAAAGCCCTTATGGAGCTCTCCAAAAAAGCGGAGAGGAAACTCAAGAAAGCCATCAGCAACGACGCGGTTCGCTCGGCAGACACCGCATACTTGGACATTGTTGTGGCAAGCCAGCGTTGTTTTCTTATTCTCGCTGAAATCGACCGCTGTGGGGGAGCAAAAAAAACGGACGAATCAATCACCAGAGTGACCGTGCAGGCCGATCCGAAGTCAACGCCTCTACAAAACCCGCCCGGCAAAGAGCAACCAACACCGCCTTCGCGGGGCCCCATTACGCCGCCGGTTGCAAGCGATTTTTGACATTCACAGGGCTAGAGCGACCGAGCTTTTTCGAGCCTCATTTTCACATCAATCATGAGGACGCCGTCCCGAAAGTCACCCTCGATGGAGCAGTTGTTCTCGTAGGCAATGCGCAATAGGCCAAGACCCACTGAGCCCGAAAAGCTACTCCCAGAAGCGATGGCACGGGTTCTCGCCTCATAGGCAAGTTTGGCACTTCGAGAGACCTTGATACGATCTAAGACCGCCAAAAAACCTTTATGGTAGGCCGCATCGAGATCAACCACGTTGCTCGTATGAACACAGACGGTCCGATCGGCGTAACAACGAAATTCCAGACTGGGAGGCCGTGGTTGGGTCCAGTCGGCGTACTTGATCGTATTCTCCAATAACTCGCGTAAAACGGTGGCGATCGATTCACGCTCGGTCGCCGTCCACTGCCGGTTCTCGGGCGCGGCACAGATAGAATGTACAATACCCCCAATCGCCCCCCAGCATTCCGTGAGTGCCTTGGACGACAGCTCGTAGGTAAGCGGTGCCGAGCTTGTTTCACCTCTCAGAACACCACCTCCGCCTCGGCGACGATCAATTTGCTGGCCGATTCGCGCACGTTTGGAATCATACAATCCCGAACGAAGTGACCCAAGGGCTTAGAATGGACCTACAGTAGCGTGTTGGACCCACATCGCGAAAAACGCCAAGGCCTGGGGGAACGAATGATTTTCGCTCGGAAGCCCAAACCTTGTTTCACTCGGAAACGCCTTAACCAAACGCGATGGGAAGCTAACACCTTGAAGCGGCTCCCGTGCAAGCTTGTGGACAAATGCAACGCAACTCTGTTGCCATCACATCGATGGGAGCAAACTGATGAGCATACAATTTTGCTGGTTCAAGGTCAGCCATCCAGAGCTTCGAACAGGCGTCCACGGCATGAATGTCCCCGGCGGCGTTCTTCTGAGGCATCCACCCGGGGCAAAAAGACCTTCCTTGGAGCGCATCGCAGGGGCCAGGGTCCACCGAGACGGGCGACTCGAACACCCAGACGAAGCCGAGCCGACAGAGAAGCTGGCCGCTGCCCAAACCATACCGGACGAGTCCACTTCACTGAGCGGAACCACGCCAGACTTTAGCAACGCCGAGCCCGAGGATTGTCGACAGCCCGCAGGTCTTTGGGAGGAATGTTCCGAAACCTGGTAGCCTGCCGCCTAGCGAATCCTGGTGCCCGCCCCTTCCCCCAACCGGTGGGCGCTCGCATACCCAGTGTACTCGGCCAAAATGCGCTTCAGCTGAGCTTCTGAAATCTTCGTCTTGTGTTTCCATACCACTTCGCCCGCGGGGGAAATCAGCACGGTGTAGGGGAGCGAGCCATCAAAATCCAGCCGAGGGTCCACTTCATGGTCCGTGTATTCGCTGGAAACGCGGAGCGCCGAGCGAGGGGGAACTCGAAGATCGCGCATGAACTTGAGGGCCGAGACAACCCCGTCGTCGGCCTCCACGGCAACGGTGCGAAAACGATGACCCTGGGCCTCGAAATCGCGACCGAGTTCGACCATAAAGGCCTTGAGCTCCTCTCGGCACGGGGCACACCACGTGGCCCAAAAGTTGATCAACGTCCAGTGTCCGGCCTCAATGGCAGACGCGGGTGATCCATCGGACAGCTGCGTCGTTTTCAATGCCAGCTTTTTCGCCGATGCGGATTCTTCGAGCGTCTTCCCTTTTTTGAGCGCTTCCTCCAGGAACCGGCGAAATTCTTCGGGGTCGTTGGTCGAACTTGGAAAAGTCCCAACAACGCTGCCGCTAGGCCGCTCCACGGAGTAATGAGGCAGGGCCACGGTACCAAAGCGCTCGGCCTGATCTTCGCGGTTCGCTTGGTGAGCCTCTGTGCCCCCGTCGGTGTACAGTTCGACCAGCACCATGTTGTTCAAGAGCGCGGCAACATTGGGCTGAGTGAACACCGCACCCTCCATATATCGACAGTTGGTGCAAGAATAGCCGGTGTAATTAACAAACACCAAGCGACCCTCCTTTTCGGCTTGCCGTCTTGCCGTCCTCAAATCCTCAGTCCACTTCAGCGCATTCTCGGAGCGGCCAGCCTTCGCCAAGCCCGGTCTCGCAGCCGTCCCTGGATAGACTACAGGAGGCAACCATCCGTCCACCCAGCCACCAAAAGCCCGCCCCTGCAAAAATCCCGCACCGAGGTACAACGCCACACCGAAAAAAACGGTCGAGGCCATGACCTGCACCACAGAAGCGCCACCTTCGGCAGTATTCAAAGACTGGGCGCCGATCTTAAGCTTGCCCAAGAGGTAAAGGCCCGCGATTCCGAACAGCGGGATCCAAAACGCAAGCACCACCTCCCGGGTGAGCATGCCCCACGACCAGATGAGATCCGCGTTGGACACAAACTTGGTGGCCGCCGCCAATTCTAAAAAGCCCAGCGTCACCCGGGTCGCCTCGAGCCATTGGCCCGACGTCCCGCGAAGCCGATTGGCTGCACTCGGAAACAAAGCGAGAACAAAGAAAGGCAGCGCAAACGCTGACGAGAACGCCAGCATCCCCACCGTGGGCCAAAACCACGCACCCTGCGCAGCCTCCACCAAAACGAGGCCGACAAAAGCAACGGTGCAGGTAAAAAAGACGGTCGTCGCCGTCAAAGCAGCCACACTCACAACCAGGTAGTCACCCAAGCCACCGCTCTTTTTCGCCCCGTTCCCCAGTGCCGCTCCACGACCAAACTTGGCCTCCAGACGATTCGCACCTCGGGTCATCCAAGCCGGAGCGCGGATATCGAAAAGACCCAAAAGATTGAGCGAGAACAGGCCCAAAAGGGCACCGAGAAACAAATTGAAGATCGGATGGGCCGCGAAACGCTGCACCCCGGTCACCCCGAACAAGATGGAAATCAAAACCCCCGCACCGCTAAAAGACGCAACCATGGTCAGCGCATACACCGCAGCCAACCGCGCCCCTCGCCCCAGGCTCTCGCCCGAATACTTGGAAAAAAACGAGACCGTCAGTGGAATCGCGGGAAACACACAAGGGGTCGCCAAGGCTGCGAGACCAAACGCAAAAGCCATCAATATAAAGGCCCACACCCCTTTGTTCTTGGCTTGGGCAAGCGCTTGGGCGCCGGCAGAGACACCCGCGACGGGCAAGGACTCCGGCAGCGCATTCTCTTCAGCGGAGGGGGCAGCCGAAGACCGCGGCCATCCAGCCAGCAAAGACGCGGCCTTGGGCCGAACCGACAGTGGAGGCTCCGACCACATCGCAGTCTTGAACGGTTCTTTTTTTCGTTCGACGGGGACCGACAGTTTTTGGTCGAGGCAATGGGTCTCGTTACAAATTTGGCCGCTCAAGACCAGCCTGGGCAGGTCTTGTTGCCCTGGCTGGTGCGAAACCTTGGTTGCGAATAAGGCCACCCCGGCTGGATAATGGGCCAGTTTGCGCTCAAAACCCCGGTCGTAGGCCACAACTGGAGTCGAACCATGCCAAACACCATTCTTCTCTCGCGCAAAACCCTTGCCTTCTAGCTCAAGAACAAGTGCCTTGGGCCCGTCACCGGGATCGAGGGACCACAGATGGTATCCCGGTGGAACCTCGATGCGCGCCACCAGCACGCTCTGGGTCTCGGACTCGACATGGAGCGCGGCCGTCGCGCCCAGGCCGGCATCGCCGGCGAGGACCGCCTGAGGCACCCACACCGCCATGGCCCCCACCAGGCATTCCCACCGCGCTCTCCTCCGAACCATGGTCTTACCAAGATTACCCTTCGGTGCCCAAGGCGCAAGGGGATACGCCCGATCCACGGCGGCCGCTCGTCCTGCCCTCTTCCGTCTTACGAGCCGACTTCCCCGAAGTTTCGGCGGGCAGTTCGTCGCAAGCACCTTGATCTAGGTCTTTTCACCACCCGGGCCCCCATCTGGGGTTCACCGCGGAAACCGCCGCGGGTTTTGCATCAAGAGCGCCGCGTTGTGACCATAGCTGAGAGCTAGACCGCCGAGGTGCCTCATCGCGGCGCCTAACACGCCCAGGCGTCTCGCCCCCACCCAAGACGATCCAAGGGCCGCGTCGAGGTATGCCGTCCCATCCAACTTCACGGTCTCAAAACAGTGCGCGGCGAGCCGCCGAACGGCAGGCAAACTCCGATAGAAAGTGTGTTCCTCGAGCCAGCGATCCCAGTATGCAGCGTAGGCGTGGGCTCGGGCTTGGCCGTCGACCGGCTGAAACCCCACGTGGTGCAGGCCCCGAAGATAGGCCCTTCGCCACCGCCCCGTGGGCACCCAATGACAACCCGGAATGCGAGAATGGGCTTCCACAAGGTGCGTGCTCGGCGGAAACAGCGCGATCAGCTGGCCTCTCGGGCGGAGAACCCGTGCGCACTCTTGAAGCAGCCTTTCCAGGCACCGAACGTGTTCAAAAACCTGATTGCTGTAGAGGACATCAAAGCTCGCGTCTTCAAAAGGCATCGGGTCCCCAGCCGCCCCAAAGCGAATCCGCGCATCGAAGGCGGAACCCAAATGGGGCGTAAGCCGGGCGCGAAGCTTGGATTCTCGCGAAACCAGCTCAAAGCCGTGGAGTCGATGCCCACTTGGCGCCAGGGCCTCGATCAATGCGCCATCTCCGCACCCCACATCAAGGACATCCAGCGGACGGATGCCCACACTATCAAGTCGCTTTCGGAGGTAGCCGGCGATCGGCCGGCTTGGACCTGTGCGCACGGAGGAAATAGGCATTCGGCAATCCACCCGCCATCGCCCAGACGACGGAAGCAACACACCCCCAAAAAAGCCGGCTGAGGCCAGCCCACGGCGTTGCCAGATAGGTCGTTTAACCTCCGGATCACTTCGATTCAACCCGCAGGGCAAATCTGGCCGGATCGCACCGGAACATATCCCTCGGCTCATTTGCGTGGGTGCGGATGGATCATCTGATTTGCGCGTGAGCCGAGGGTCCACGGGTAGCCGGTCACTTGGGACCGGGCCCCGTAAGGCCGAATGGGCGGTCACTGAAGCGACGCCTTCCAACAGCTTACCCCTATGGGATATCGACGTGAGCCAAGGTATGCGTGCCTTCGTCGAGGATGACTCTGTGCAAAAAGTCGGGTACCCAGGCGTTCTCAGTGACTGAATCGTCCGGCCCCATCGTCACCGAAAAATCGAGAAAAGAAAAAGAACTGCAGCCGAGTACAGGGGCCGAGCCGCCGGTCGCTTTCGAGCCGAGGGTGATTTCTTGGCTGCGAACACCCCGGATCCGCAGCACGCTCACCCTGAGCGCATTGTGGCTGTTTATCGGCGCCATCCTGGTTCGTTTTCGAGCGGTTCTCCTCCCGTTCGGCTTGGCGATGCTGCTCGCCTTCATCATCGAGCCGGTGGTCGACGGCATTGCCCGAAGGCATGTATTGGGCAAACGCATACCCCGAGTCGCCGCCCTGATGGGAATCTACCTTTTGGGCTTTCTCTTGGCCCTGAGTTTAGGGAGCTGGAGCGTGCAACAGGTGGGGCGCGAATTGCGCGGCCTCGGAAGCGTCAGCACCACTTTGGTGGAAGATACCCGTGTGATGAGTGTCAAGCTTCTGGATAAGACCGAAGCTTTCGCTCAGGAGCACCACCTGCCGATTGCCCGACAAGAGATCGAAAAGTTTCTCCAAGACCACCTCGTCAGCGCCATCGAAAAACTCACCCGCGACGCCAGTTCTTTGCTCACGCTCGGACAAAATCTGTTGAAGGGTGCGTTCCAGGTCATCTTTGGAAGTTTCCTGGTGTTGATGTTGGCGGGCTTCATGAGTATCGACCGGGACCGCATCCAGCAGTTTTTTCGATCACTTGTGCCCCCAACCTATCAAGGGGGCTATGGCACAATCGTCAGTGGAACAAGCGTGGGCTTGGCAGGCGTCGTTCGCGGCCAGGTCATCATTTGCTTGATGAACGGCGCGCTCACCTTCGTCGGCCTTTACATTTTGGGTGTGAAGCTCCCCCTCTTGCTGGCCTCGGTGGCGGCCATTTTTTCTCTGATACCGATTTTTGGCTCCATTTTGTCTACGGTCCCCATCGTCGCCATGGCCTTAACCGACAGCTTCACCCTTGCTTTATTGGCGTTGGCCTGGGTCATTGGCATTCACCTATTGGAAGCCAACATGCTCAACCCCAAAATCATGGGGGATTCCGCCAAAATCCATCCCGTCCTGGTGGTGTTTTCTCTGATCGCCGGTGAGAGAACCGCCGGTCTCATGGGTGCATTGTTTGCGGTGCCGATCGCGTCGGTTTTGCTGACCGTGTTTAAGTTTCTTCATCGCCGGGCCCTGGACGCAGACCCAGCCTCGAAAGCAGTGGGTCCGTCCCCCACATTGGACCCCACAGTGGAAAAATCTGGGGTGGGACTCGACAGAAAAACTGCTGTGTGAAACCTCTTGGCTTGCCTTGATCAGCACAGTGGAAAAGGTTCTGGTGCTGAAATCCATCGATTTGTTCAGCCAAATCCCGGGGGAAGACCTCGTTCGGGTGGCCCAAATCGCGGAGGAACTGGAGTTTGAGCCCCAAGACCCCATCATGACCGAGGGCGAAATCGGCGATTCGATGTATCTGATCGTGGACGGCGAGGTGGCCGTTCTCAAGGGGAACCGGTTGGTGGTCAAACTCGGAGAAGGCGAATGTGTAGGCGAGATGGCCATCCTCGATTCCGAACCGCGAAGCGCCTCGGTACTGGCAGAAACCCCCGTTCGCGCGCTCAAGATCGAACGCGAGGACTTTTACGACCTCTTGACGGAAAAGCTTGAAATCGCGCAAGGCATCATCAAGGTCCTCAGCCGAAGGCTGCGGGACACCACGGCCCAATAGGCCCGGCGGCCATCACGGACAGGGGCCGCATGGCTTCCCTACAGCCGTGGCGGTCCTGGCCTTCGTTAGACACGAACGCACACGTTCGAAGCCAGGCGCTAGGCAAAGCCGGACCCGAGGAGCCCGCGTAGCGGCACCGCGGGGTTTCATGCCGCATCGTGCCTGGATCCGGACTTGTGCGTTCCTGTTGAGCGCGCTGCCCGGCTTCACGGCATGCACCAGCTGTGAGGACGAAGCGGTTCAACGGGTTGAGACTTCCTTGGTGGCCGACCGAGAAAACCTCGACTTTGGACCGGTCTTCATCGGGACGGAGGTCCAAAACAGCGTTCGCCTCTCCAGTGTGGGCGGTCTTCCCCTTCGGTATGAGACCGCCCTTCAGGGACGCACCCTGGGATACGCTGTCGGTCCCGCAATAGAAACCATCCCTCGGCTCGGAAGCATTGATGTCTCGGTTTTTTTTCGACCGGAAGAGCCCGGGGATCATACCGCGCAGATTATCTTCCGAGCCGCCAACCAAGCTGAAACCACCGTGGTGGTTGAACTTCGCGGTCGAGGCGTTGTGGCCCCCGACTGCGAGGACGGAAACGGCTGCACGATGGATCGTTTCAATGCCACGACCGGTCGGTGTGAGCACCTTAGCCAGGCGTTGGCCTGCGATGATTTTAACGCTTGCACCGTTCGAGACCAATGCCGCGATGGCGTCTGCCTTGGCGAGTCATTCCTTTGTGACGATCACAATGCCTGCACCGATGATCTGTGCGATCCCAGACGAGGGTGTATCCATCCACTCACGAAGTCCTGCGACGACGACAACCCATGTACGGTGGACACTTGCAACGACAACGGATGTCAGCACCAAGACCTTCCGAACGGTTCCCCTTGCAACGATTCCGAACAGTGCACGTTTGCAGACATTTGCTTTCAGGGCAGCTGCGTTGGGGTCAGCATTCCTGAAGGTTCCGAATGCGACGATGGCGACCCCTGCTCAACCGGCGAGCGATGCGAAGGCGGTGCATGCGTTGACCCGGACTACACACCTCCCCAGGTGGGCGAACTCAAGTTCATGACCCATGTCGGGCCACTTGCGGACGGTGCCTCTTCCAACCCCATCGTAGACCGCGACGGGACCGTATTGGTCGGCGTCCAAGGCGGCGCCCTCGCCATAGACGAATGCGGCGAGCTGTTGTGGGAGGCGCGTCACTTAGGGACCCCAAGATTCAGCGCTGCGGTCTCCGTTCCGGGCGTCTTGAGTTTGCCCATTGGCCCCCGTATCGTCGACCTCGACACCAGCAACCAAACCGTTCTGAGACAAGTCGACGTTTCTACCCTGTTTCCACCCGTCCAAACCGCATCCACCGCCACGGTGACGATTCGGGTCATCGACCTCGCCCTTCGGGCCTCCGGTGCACTTTTGATCTCCGCTTCGCGCGAAATAGAGGCGGGCGATAGCAAGACAGAGGAGGGCCTCATTGGCGAAACCGACCCCTCACGGGTGCAAACCAGACCCCTTTGGCGCCTGGGGGCTATGCATGCATCGCGCCTCGCCATCGATGCCGATGAGGCCATTGTGGCGATTCTCCGCAAAGGGCCGGTCGACGCCGGACTGGGCGAGGAACGGGTCGTTCGTTTCGGCCTGGACGATCATCCGGAAGCAACCTGGTCCACAAACCCGGGTCTTTTTGCGCACAGCGAACTCGCCCTCGGACAAGACGGTGAGGTGTACTGGACCCACGGCCTTCAGGCGATCACCCGCAACGGAGATTTGTCGGTCCTGATTCGCGCAAAAAACGACATGGGGGACTTCGGCACGCCGGTCCTGTTCGACCGCACCCTGTACATCGTCGACGAGACAACCGAACCCACGGCACCGCCGAAAAGGGCCCTGTTTGCGGTCACCGCAAGCACCGGACACATCCGCTGGTCTGAACCGCTAGACATCACTACCGGGCGCGTCAGCCCGGTTGTGGATGCAAGGGGCAATGTGTTTACGCTTGCAGCCTCAAACCAGCTCCTGGGCCTGAGCGGAGCCCAAGACCGCCTTTTCTTGAGCACCCTCCCGGTAGCGACCTCCACACCGGGGGGGGCACTTGCGCTCACCCCCAAAGGCGTGGTGGTCGGCGTCATGGGTGAACACGTCTTCGGTGTCACTTCGCTGGCGCCTCTTGCAAACACGGCGTGGCCACGGCACCGCCGCGACAACCTTTCGACGGGCCATCGCTAAAGCGTGCGATAGCCCCCGTTTTCGGTCCGCAACAAAGTGCGGGCTCACACGTGCAGTCCACCAGAACGCCCTGGGCTTGGGACACCGGCCCAGCGGTGGAGACAGGGGTTACTCCGAGGGAGGCAACGCACACGGTGACTGGGCAAAACCGAGTCGTTTCGGGTACAGTCGCCAAGAGGCACGTCGGCCATACGGCGGGTGGCCTTTTTCGCAGATGCGGCAAAGGGCCACACGGGAGACGATGACGCTTCGGCAGGGCCAGATGAGGAGGTTCGGCGCCCAGTGGGTGGCCGGCGTGACCACCTTCGGGCTGCTTCATTGTGGAGGTTGTGAAGACCCCGAGGTCGTTCGCCTACAGCCTACGGTATCCATTGAACCCTCAACCATCGACCTCGGCGACCTCCCGCTGGGGGTCCGGGGGCAAGGCACCGTCACTGTGCAAAACATCGGGACCCAAGTCTTGCGGTTGAGCAGCTACCGCGTGGAAGGGCACCCCGCTTTTTCGATGCTGCCCAACCAGCCCGAAAGCCTTAGACTCGGCGAGAGCGCTCCGGTGACCGTGCAAGCCCAAGCCACTGAGCTTGGAGCCAAGACCGCTACGCTTCTTTTCGAGACCAACGATCCCGACACCCCCGTCGCGAGGCTCCCCCTCAAGCTCCGGGGCGTGCCGGTGCCTCCTTGCGACGACAACAACGTCTGTACGGCGGACAGCTTCAACGCTGAAGAAAATGCGTGTATTCACAGTTTCGCGGATGGCATCCCCTGCGAAGCTCTGGACCGATGCATCATCAATGCAAGCTGCCAAAAGGGCGTCTGCCTCGGCGAGCCGAAAGTTTGCGACGACAAAAGTCCCTGCACCCGGGACCTTTGCCGACAAATCGATGGGCGCTGTATCTTTTTAGAAGACGAAGAGGCTTGCGACGACAACAACCCGTGTACGGTCGATGGATGTACGGAACAGGGTTGCACCAACGAGGCCAAACTCAACGGCCAGCCCTGCACCGATGAAGACGAATGCACACTCAAGGACGCGTGCTTCGCAGGCCGCTGCGTGGGGACCGATGCACTGGACGGTTCTCCCTGCGACGACGGCGACTCCTGCACAACATCGGACCGCTGCCAAGAGGGTGTCTGCGTTGGTGAATCTATGACAACCGCTAGGGCTGAAGGAGAAGTCGTTTTCGAATACCCGTTGTCTGCTTGGCAAGGAACAGCCTTCCTTCACCGACGAGAAGTGAGCTTGGGCGAAGACGGGACTTTCTTCGGTCTCGACCATCTGGAGTTTGACGGCGGAGGCTTCACGCACGTGGTGTCCGCCATGCAAAAGTGCGGAACTGAATTGTATCAGTTTGCGTATCGGCCCCCCGATCTGCAGGTCACGGTTTGGAATGTATGGCGACAAATGCAGCTCGGGGTCGAAAACGACTTGCGGGTCGCAGTGGGGGTGCGGCACCTTCCTGAAAACGGCTTCAGACCCGAAACAACCACCTATCTTCTGGATCGAGACGGCAATCCCGAACGCTCAGAAATCCAAGTCTTGGGCGCAGAAGTCGGACGATCGCTGTTGCCTGATGGATCGCACATTTACGGGATCTTGTGGCCTATTTCGCAAGGGATACCGTCGTTCGAGAATCCCCCCCTTCAAAACCTGATCATCGTGCGCGAAGACGTCGGAGGCAACGTGTTGTGGCGCCATGAACGGGCATCCGGCCCCACCGCGCAGTTTCTTGGCGTGGCAGGGCCCCGTGTTCTCTTTTGGGCAAACGACCGCTTCGGGGCCTTAGACTTCAATACCGGCGCTCCGGTCTGGAGTGCACCCACCCGGTTTGTCTCCGACGAGATGGCGCTCTCGACGTCTTTGAACCTCGGGGTGATTCGCACGCGCGCCCAGATTATCGGTTTTGAAGTCCTTGAGGGCGCCCAGGTGTTTGCGTTTCCGGAGCGACCGGACCCTCTGTACGTCCCCAGGACCGACCCGGTGATCTCCCGGGACGGGCGAATTCTTTTTTTGATGCAGCGAAACCTCGAAGACGAGACCCCGCTTGGTCTCGAATGGGTCGAACTCAATCCCGATGGGCGCCCGAGGGACCCCACACCGGCCGCCCTGCCTTACACTTTCCCCCCGGACCCCGATGATGCGCGCGCCGAGGACGTATCGGCCGACCCTTACCCCACGGTTGCCTTGGACGGGGTAACTTACGTGGGGTACGGCGATCAATTCTGGGCCATCCGACCCGGCGGCGAGCTGGCATGGACTCTAAGCTCAACCATCGCCAACGCATTCACCGGAACCGTCCCGCTTTTGCGCACCGACGGCATCATGCTTATCAGCCGGGGCGCCCGAACCATCATCGGTGTCCGCACCAACGACGCCCAAATGAGCCCCGAGGGCTGGGCCAGCTTCCGTCATGGAGGCCGCCGAACCAACTTCACGCCCTAGCCAGGGTCACGCGTTGTCTCAGTTTGGGCGGTTTTTTGCTCCCGGTTCGTCTCTGACTTTTGTCTGCTATGGGGCGCCGAGCTTTCGCTTTTGCTGGGTCGGTTTTTTGAGGCTGGCTTTTTGTCGTTCAGACCCTCCGCCGTAACCCGAAAGGCGTCTTTGATGAAATCCAGCCTGCCCCGTGCCGTCTTGAGATGTGAGGGACCCGAGGACCCTTCGGCCGGTTCTGCTGGTGCCTTTTTGGGACTGCCCTTTCCTGAGGAGCGCACCCTAGACGGGGCGTTCTTGGCCCCCTTGCGACCAAACCGCTTCTTCTTGCGCACGCTGCTTTTTGCGCCAGTCTTCTTGGCCGCCTTTTTTTTGGGCGGCTCTTTATCGCTCTCGACCGGTTCAACGACCGGCAGGGCCGGTGCCTTCAAAGCTTCCTCAAGCTCGTCCAGCCGAGCGTTGGCTTGAACGAAGTTGGCCTTGCCCGCGGCCGCATGGGCTTCGACCATGAGCCGCCAGACGACTCCAGAGACCACGGTTCCACTTTTTTCGCGCGACTCAATCTTCAGCCGCAGCATGTTGTAGCGGCCCCGAAACCGAGATTCGGTTTCAAACCCGGTCGACGACCAGAGCTCTGCGGGGTCTCGTCCCGCAGCGACGTACCCCACCCCGCCCCCGACGGCGAGTAAAGCCAACGAGAGCCCCAAAAAAAGCATCATCCGCGCAAAAACCCGCCCGCGAGACGGCGCCACAGGGGCCGAAAGCGCACTCAGGGTACTGTGCCTGTTGGTGGGCTGGGATTCGGGAGATTGGGACCGAGGAACAATGGTGCGAAGCCCGGAAAGAGAGCCATCAAGGCCGCTGCCTTTGGGCGGAGGGGTCCCAGTTCGCTGCTCAGAGGGGTCTAGGAACTGCGGGACTCCGTTCGAAGGTTCGTCGTCGAACTCCTGCGCCACCGGTCTTACCAGCGGAGCCTCCGACTTTGCTTCCGGCTCTTCCTCAAGCACCTGTCCATCAGGCTTCGTGCGGATCAGGGGCATCGAGTCCTGCTCACCGTCGACCGGGCTGAGCGTCTTTCCAAGCAGGGTTGCCTCCGCGTCAGATTCAGGCGTATCGGTGTCCAGCATGGTCTTGGAGTCGAATCCACCGTCGCTGTCCGTCGAGTTGAGCCGAGAAATCCCTCGGGGCGCCCCAAAGGCCTGCGTCGGAATCCCTTCGAAAGCACCCGATTCTTCCGCCAGCTCGGGAGAGGAGGCAAAAAGGACCGAGCGGGTCACTCCACTTCGTCGTTTTGTCAGCTGACTCTCGGGCGGGGGCTCTTGCACCATCACCGGGCCCGGCGTCACCTTGGGAGATGCATCAACCGCTTCGAGCCCCATCTCCTCCCCGGAAATCCCGGACGGTGGAGCCTCAAGCCGAGAGTCAACCTCCGAGCGTGCCAAGACCACCGTTCCTTTGGGGGAATCGGCAAATTTCTCGGGCTCCAAGGCACGAACCCGATCGCGCTCCGCCACTTCCTCAGCACGCTCGACCTCGAACAAAGCCGCGAGCCAGCGCCCCACCGATGTCCTTGGGACCAAGAGCCCCGCATCTCTCGCCTCCGCCGTGAGGGCCTTCAAGACTTCGGTCGCGCTCGATGGTCTCACACCCACCGACTTCGCCAAGAGGGCATGCACCAGTTCCACAAGCCAGCCCGGCAGATCCGGCCGGAGGCCCGACAGGGGTTTGGGCTCGTTGGAGAGAACCTTAAGCAACACTTCGGTCGTGGCCCCTTGGTGTGGCGGAATACCCGTGAGAAATCGGTAAATGACTGCGCCAAGCCCGTAAAGATCCGAGGCGGGCGTCGCTTCTTGGCTGCGGATGAGTTCCGGCGCCAAATAGTGCGGCGTACCGAGAATCTCGCCATGATTGGTGAGGTTGCTGGCCTTGGTCAGCGCGGATTTGGCCAGACCAAAATCCGCCACGCGAGCGAGCCCATCGTAGCCAACCAACACATTCCCCGGGGTCACGTCTCGGTGAACCAGATGAAGGTGCTGACCATCCGACTCCCGAACTTCGTGCACATAGGCCAAGCCCGCAAGGGTATCGATGAGCAGACGAATCGCGACCGCAGCAGGCCCTCCTTGTCCGCGGGCCCTCAGCCGGTCAGCGATGACGCCCGTATCCTTTCCGAGCACCAACTCCGAGGCCACATAAAGCTGTCCCTCGACAGCCCCAACGCCATAGGTGCCGACCAAGTTAGGATGGGACAGACGAACAGACAGCGCCGCTTCATGCTGAAAGCGTTCGGCAAAGGTAGGCACCCTCGCCACGTCTGGGCGCAGACGCTTCACAGCGGCGATCGGGTGCTCCTGCCACTGTGTTCGGGCAACAAAGACTTCACCCATCCCCCCACGCCCGAGGGTCCGGACAATGAGGAAGGGCCCGAATCGGCGGATGCTCTCTTGCGTGAACGGCTTCAGATCAAAGCAATCCTACCCTTTCTCGGGCAAGGGCGCCCACCAGCCCCCCATCTTTCCCTAAAAACACCAGGATTCGATGTAGGTATCTATCGCAGGATGACTCATATCGTTTGACCAAGCGCACGCCGAAGAATCATGCTCCTTTTTATGGGGTTGCCCGACAAGTTCTACCTTAGGCGCAAAAATGCAGCGCTAGGCCCCTTTTTGCTGGAAACCGTCGAGGTTCTTTACAAACGAGAAATCGTGGATGCCTCCACCCCCATTTCGGAAGGGGGCAACCTGTTTCGAACCATCGCCGAGTGGCCGGAGCTCCTCACACACCTAAGCCCCCCGGCCCCCACTGAAACCGCCCCCGACCGCTGGGCGCTCCCCGAAACAACCGATCTGCCACCGACGCCTTTCCCCCAGAGCGGAGGCCCGACGCTCCTCAGCGAATTCCTCGAACGCGCCGCGAGGCGGAGCTTGGGCACCTTAAAGCTTGAAACCTCCGAGGGTGCCGTCTCAGTCTGGTACAAGGACGGCGCTATCGTCTGGGTCGATCCTGATCCCCCTCGTCTAGGCTTTCAGCAATTCCTCTTGGACAAAAAAGAAGTCACCCCAGAGGCACTTCGAGCCGCAGAAGAAAAAGCACCCGAAGTAGGTGGGCACTGGGGCGCAGCGCTTGTCACCCTGGGAAGCATCGCCCCACACACCTACTTCGAAAAAGCCGGTGAGTGGGCCAAAGGGGTCCTAAGAGAACTCTTAACTTTTCATCTTGAAGAGGCCCGGTTCGAAGACGAAGAAGAACCAAGCGCCGCGCCGGTGCCGCTGACCTTCGACCGTTTTGGGGTTCTTATGGAGCTGGTCCGTCTTACCCACAGTGAGGACGCCCTCAGGACAAAGCTTGCGCCCATTTGGCACGCACCCATCGCCCGTGGTGAAGCGCAGGACTTGGTTGCCATCGAGGACCTGAAACTCAAAGCCCAGGAAATTCGCACTTTTCATGCCGTCGACGGAAACAAGACCCTAGCAAACCTGCTGGACGCCCAAGGGGGAGCCCCCAAAGCACGCTCCATTCTTGAAGCGATCTATCTCGGGCAACAGACAAAATTGGTGTGTTTTTTGCCCAGTCAGGACCGTGAAGAAGACCTGTTGCGCGCTCGAAAAATCGACGCTCTGTACCAAAACTTCAAAAAAATGAACTACCTCGAGATCTTGGGGGTCAACGCACGTCACACGGATGCGGACGTCCGCCGGCGCTTCGCCGACCTGGCAAAACGCTACCACCCCGATGCCCTTGAAGAGCATAGCGCGCCCGAACTTCAAGCCGCCACGGCCAGCCTCTTTGCACTGTTCCAAGAAGCCTTCGCTGCCATCAAGGACGAGGACGACCGGTACAAGTACATACTCGCGATTGACCAAGGACTGCAAAACCAAGAGCAAAGTGAGGATGATCGGAAAAAGGAGGTTGAAGCCGAGGTCACTTTCAAAAAGGCCAAAGTCCTCATGAAAGTTCGAAAGTATGAGGAGGCGCTCGAAGAACTCGAACATGCTACCAACCTCAAGCCGGACGAGCCCGAGTTTCGCCTCTACCAGATCTTCGCAGGCTACCTGCTCGCATCCAAGACCATGAACCCCCAAGAATGCGCCAAAAGAGCCATCCCGAGAATACTTGAAATCGTGAGAGCCAACCACGACATTGCGGCCGGACACCTGTTTCTCGGCCGCTTGTACAAAAAAACAGGTTCACCCAAGAAGGCACTCAACGCATTTGAGGAAGTGCTGGAGTTTGACCCATCCCACGCGGAAGCGAAACAAGAAGTCCGAGTCGTCAAAAGCAGCCTCAGCCGAAAGCGTAGGCGACCATAAGATGTTTGTAGCAAGGCGCTTGAGCCACTTGATTCGATTGTGAGAATTCTCTCGAAGATGTACCCTCGATAGACGTTCGTTTTGGTCGAGGTCCAGGTCCAGGATGAAATGAGGTTTCTTCACAGGACAGGAGGAGCACCCGCCGTCTCATTGACGACACCCCTAGGAGCGAAGCGCGGTGGCAGCGCACAGGCGCCCATCGCGCATGACCAGCTGGCGGCGCATTTTGGACGCCAAGGCAGAACTGTGCGTCACGAGCAAAATGGTCAGCCCCAAACGCGCATTCATCTCTTCGAGCAACGCATGAATCCCTTCCGCCGTCTGCTCATCCAGGTTACCCGTCGGCTCGTCTGCGAGAAGGAGCTCCGGAGACATCACCAAGGCGCGGGCTATGGCCACGCGTTGCTGCTCCCCTCCGGATAGCTCACCCGGCCGATGACGAAGCCGATGTCCCAAACCCACGGTATTCAGAATCTTCTCTGCAATATCCTCAGATTCGCCTTGCGGTACCCGCCGAATCAGAGCCGGCATGGCAACATTTTCCAGCGCACTAAACTCCGGAAGGAGGTGATGAAACTGAAAAACAAAACCGATGCTCTGGTTGCGAAACGCGGCAAGCTCGGCCGGGTTCTTGCTAAAAATATCCTCCCCTTGAAAGCACACCGTTCCGGTCGTGGGCACGTCCAACGCCCCCATGACATGAAGAAAAGTCGATTTGCCAGAGCCCGAGGGGCCGGTAATCGATATCTGTTCACCCCTAAAGATCTCCAAGTCGATTCCTTTGAGGACTCGAATCTCTGCATCGTCACGAAAAAAACTCTTCTCAAGTCCTTCCACTTTGATGAGCGGACCCGATTCAGTCATCTCGAAGGCCCTCCACCGGGCGCAGTTGTGCGGCGATCATCGCGGGGTAGATGGTCGCCAAATAGCTCATAAGGACCGCCGCAACCGCAATCACCAAAATCTCAGCCCAATCCATGACCACTGGCAAGTGTTCGATGTAAAAAATACTTCCGGAGAGTTTCACAAAAGCCCCGAGCAAGAGCGACACGACAATACCCAAGACCACCCCAAAGAGCGTCCCCCCAACACCCAAAATCATCCCCTGCACCACAAAAATCTTTGTGATCGAGCTATCGCTGATGCCTATAGACTTCAAAATAGCGATCTCCTTACCTCGCTGCAATACGATCATGACCAAAATAGAAACGATGAGGAATGACGCAACCACAACGATCATGGCCAACGCAATAAACATGGCTAGCTTCTCCAAAAGAAGAGCGGAAAAAAGCTCTTTGTTCATGGAGCGCCAATCTTTGACCCGATATGGGAACCCCCCGAGCTTCCGTTTCAGTTCTTCAACGATCCGCGCTGTCTCACTGAGCACACCCACCTTAACCTCGATGCCACTCACCCGCTTCCTCTTTCCGAAAAACCGCTGAGCCTGTTTGATATCCATGTAGCTGAACTTCGCATCGTACTCGTACATCCCAGAATAGAAGATCCCGGCCACTCTGAACCGCCGTAGCTTTGGGGTCGGTCCAAGCGGACCGATTTCCTCAGACGCTGGCGAAACCAACTTCACCGTGCCCCCAACATAGGCACGCAGCGCCCGGGCCAACTCTCGCCCAATGACAATTCCCGGAAGACGGGCACGAAGTTCCTTGGGCTCTTGAACCACCGGCGTCGCAAAATCTCGTGCCGGTGCTATCGTGGAACCAGAGACACTTAACCCGCGCCTCTCAAGACCGTAACTGAGCGGTGTGCGGCGTCCGGGAATCAGTTCTGGGTCCAGCAAGAACTTGATATCACCCTTCTCCATCGTCTTGCGAAGATCGCGAGTGGCATCCAGAGAACGTGCATCAATGCCCTTAACCAGAGTTCCCGACAACCCCACGTCACTCGAGATCATGCCGTCGCCGAGAACAAAAGCCGCCGCGGTCTTCACACCATCAACACCCGCAACCTTGTTTCGAACCTCGCCATACTCCGTGAAGTCGTCGCCGTTTTTCCCAACAACGATATGCGCATTGGCGCCTAAAATCTTTCGTTTGAGGTCGTCTTCGAAGCCACTCATGATGGACAGGACGATGATGAGTGACGAAACCCCGACGGCAACACCAAGAACAGCAATCACTGTAACCACACCCACAAATGCCTGACCGTGGCGCTCTGCAAGACGCTTGAAAAACCGAGCCCTCGGATGGATGCGCCTGAGGACCAAGTCCGCCCCACCCGCAAAAAAAGCAAGAACGCTCCGAATGGTCGCTCTCGGCGCAACAGAGAGCGCCAGCATTCTCAGAGCAATTTTGGTTTCCACATAAAAGCCGGAATCGAAGCGCCCACCACCGAAAAGCAGGAACGCAACACTTCCGCCGGTGAAGAGGAGCGCGAGAAACCCGGTTGCAGGCACGAGCGACAGGGCCAAAAGAATCTGTTCTTTGGGTATGTTCGAGGCCGAGATCAAAGAGTCTGGACCAAGCACAACGCCCATGTAAACGAGGTATGCAGACAAAAGAGCAACCAGACTGAGCTCCACAAATGCCAGGCTCCGCCGCATCCAAGAGACCAAAAAGCCTGTCAACAAGAGTGCCACAGCAGCACCGGCAACACCAAAAAGCGCGATCTTGGCCTCGTCATAGAACCACTGTCTACCGAGCTCAGCAAAGGACAACACAAGAAGCGCCAAAACACCGAGGGCCAACAATACGGTTCTCCCGGTTTTGGGTCGTGCATGTACCCCTAACCCAGCCCCGAACACCACCAAGCTCAAACTCGGGAATAGAGCCATATCGGTGGCAAACATGGCACGGGCGACGCCCCGAGAACCGGTGAGGTTTGGGGGCAAAAAAGCAACAAAAACATCGAAGCTGTATGCCAGAGCCCCCAACGCGGCGAGTAAAACTGCGGTCAACGCAACTGTCGTCTTAGGAACGTAGGAAAAAAGAGCATCGCTTGGCCCTTGGACCTCAGCCTCAAGCACTCGAAGAGAGACCGCCGACAAGCGTCTTGACTTGAGGATGCGGCGCTGTCGTTGCCTCCGAACCCGAAGCCCCAAAACAAAGCCACTCACGATCATCGCGAGCGTGCTCAAACATACACCTGCAGCTTCGGAGCGCGCGCCCGCTTTCAAGTGCTGAAGCGCGTAGGCACAACCACACTGAATCACAAAAACGATGGCGGCATACTGAAGCGCAAGCCCCAACGACGCACCGATCCGGGACCGGATCGGCGGCGACAGTGAAGCCGCGCCGACGGAAGGACCACGCAAACTCAGGCCCCTGCGCACGACGCTCATGCGTGCCGAAGCTGGGGAAAGAGGATGACGTCGCGAATGGAGGCAGAATTGGTGAGCAGCATGGCCAGACGGTCAACCCCAATGCCCTCACCCGCCGTCGGCGGCATTCCGACCTCAAGCGCGTGGCAGTAATCCTCATCGTAGTCCATGGTCTCTTTTTGGCCCTTGGTCTTCGCTTCTACCTGAGCCTTAAAGCGCGCCCGTTGATCGTCCGGGTCGTTCAGCTCCGAAAAAGCGTTCGCGATCTCCCGACCCGCAACGTAAAGCTCAAAACGATCGGCAAGTTCTGGGTCGTCATCTTTGCGACGAGCGAGGGGCGAAACCTCGATGGGAAAATCGGTGACAAAAGTGGGCTGGACCAGCTCGGCCTCCCAAAGGTGCTCAAAAAGCGCCATGTGAAGTCGACCAAGAGGCTCAGTGGATGCGAGCCCCATATCCTTAGCCCGGGCCGAAACCGCTTCGGGATCGAAAAGATCGAGACCAGGCAGCTTCTCCTCCAGTCCCGCCCGAACGGGAATTCTTCGAAAACGCTTGGTGAAATCGAGATGGATCGTATCCCCGCTGCGCAGCGTATAGGGAACGCTTTGTTCACCGGTCACAAAAGACGCCGCCTCTCGAAACATTTCCTCCGTGAGGCCCATCAGCGAATCACAGGTTTCCCAGGCGGCGTAAAATTCCAGCATGGTGAACTCCGGATTGTGCTGCGTGGAAAGGCCTTCGTTTCGAAAGTTTCTTCCAATCTCGTAGACCCGCTCCAGGCCACCCACAATCAGTCGTTTGAGGTACAGCTCGGGGGCGATCCGACAATAGAGATCCATATCTAAGGCGTTATGGTGGGTGACAAAAGGAAGCGCGGCCGCCCCCCCGATCAGGGCATGAAGCATCGGCGTTTCAACTTCGAGATAGCCTCGCTTGTCGAGAAAAGACCGCAGGAACCGCACCAGCCGGCTTCTTTTCGCGAAGGTCTCGCGCACCTCCTCGTTGACCGCCAAGTCGACGTACCGTTGTCGGTATCGGAGCTCAACGTCCGATAGACCGGCATGTTTGTCGGGGAGCGGAAAAAGACTCTTGGTCGCAAGCTCAATTTTTTGGGCTTGGAGCGTCAGCTCACCCCGACGGGTCCAAAAGCAAGGTCCTTCAACGACAACAATATCGCCCATATCGAGCAGCTTGCATTTGGCAAAAAGCGCCTCACCCAGAACATCTTTGCGGACCTGCAGCTGAAGCTTTCCGTGGCGGTCCCAAAGGTCCATGAACATGGCCTTGCCCATACCCCGGATCGCCAAAAGACGACCGCCAAGGCGATAACAAGGCCCGTCGGGTGACGGTTCTGAAGGATGTTCCACCCCCTCGGCCCTCACCGAGGCCGTACTGTGTGTGACCCGCATCCCATTGGGAAACGACGGCCACCCGAGCGCCGCGAGTCTCTCGGCCTTTTCGCGCCGAACGCGGAGGATCTCCTCCAAGCCTCCTTTGGCTCCTTCCATCGTCGGGCCGAGCTATTACCCGCCCCAGGGGCGCTCGGTCAACGAGACAGTCTCGTAGGTTGTCGACTTCGTTCAGAAAACTCACCGGAACCCGGCGGAACCCCAGTCGATCCGCCGACCCGAGCCGTCTCGGAGCCAGCCTGGTCTTTTGGTGTTGCCCCCAAACCGGCGGCGCTGTAAGCCAATAATCGGAATTCACAGAAATCGATGTAAACAATGATGTCTCAGCAAAAACAGAATTCGCGGAAAATCCGAAACAAAAAATCCCAGGCTTGGTGCCCATTCCAATGACCCCTTCGCCGTCATTGTCCGCGGAGTTCGGCGCACAGAGCCTTCTGACGACCCACCAGGCCGGCGCGCTCTTGCAGGTAAACCCGAGTTCCATCAGCAATTGGGTGAAGGCGGGACGTATTGCCGCCTTCCGCACGCCCGGGGGGCATGTACGAATCCGCGCAACGGATCTGCTGGCTTTCTTAAATCAACACCAGATGCCCATTCCAGAACGGCTCTCCAGGCTCGGCAAACGCCGAGTGCTCTTTGTCGATGACGACCACCGACAGCTTCAAAGCCTTGAACGGTTGTTTAAGGCCTATCGAAACTCGGTCGAAGTGCTGATGACCACCAACGGCATCGACGCCCTCGTCGAAGTGGGCTCGTTCCGACCACACTTGATCATTCTCGATGTCTTTATGCCCGAGGTGGACGGCCTCGAAGTCTGCCGACGTCTGAAGGCCCGCGACGAAACCAAGACAACCGAAGTCGTGGTGGCCACCGCTTCGCTGACCCCAGCCATTGAGCGACGGGCCCGTGAGGCCGGAGCCAAACACGTTTATCGCAAGCCGATTCCCATCGATCTGATTTTAGAGGAGCTCAACGTCGCGCCACGCATCGCGGCAGGTTCCTGAGGGACATGCTCATGCTACTCGCTGAAGAAAACGTATCCCCAACACCTGACCTCGCATTCCAAACCAACGTTCCCAGACGCACCGCCGATATCCTGGTGGATGAACTGATCGCCGCCGGCGTCGAAGTCGTATTTGGCATTCCGGGGGGCGCCATTGCTCCCCTGAACGACGCCCTCCTCGATCGGCCAGAGATCCGTGTGGTCACCACCCGCCATGAAAGTGGCGCGGTCTTCGCGGCCGCGGGATATGCGCGCGCCACCGGGAAACTCGCACCGGTCATGGTGACCTCGGGCCCCGGCGTGCTCAACACATGGACCGGTCTCGCCTCTGCGTACTGTGACGGTCTCCCTCTTCTCGTCCTTGCCGGCGAGGTCTCTCGCCCCCTGTTCGGCAAGGGGGCGCTCCAGGACGGCAGTGCCAACAACCTCAACGTGGTCGGGATGGCGTCGAGCATCACCAAACTGGCCCGCGAACTCACCGAACCGGGCTCCGCCCCTTTCGTCCTTAGACAGGCCATCGCAACCGCGACGCATGGTCGCCCCGGCCCGGTCCTCCTCACGATGCCGATCGACATCACCGGTGCCATGTCCTCGGTCACCGACATTGCACCCCCGCTCCTGGAAACGCAAAAAGTGGTTGACCTCACCAGCATTGAACGAGTGGCCGAAATACTGGCGGCGGCGAAACGGCCACTCATTTTTGCCGGGTCAGGTCTCAGGTGGGGCCAGGGGCCAAGCGCGCTCAGGCGACTTGCGGAGCGTCTGCAGGCCCCCGTGCTCACCACGATGAAGGCAAAAGGCGTCTTTCCTGACAGCCACCCGCTCAGCATCGGAATGTTTGGGTACAGCGCACACCCATCGGCCACCGACTATCTCTGCCAAGGAGTGGATGTGGTTCTCGCGGTTGGATCTGGTCTCACTGATCCCGCGACCAACGGATGGAGCTCGCTTCTCGACCCCGATCTTCATTTCATCCAAATCGACACCGAACCCCTTCATATGGGGCGGCACTACTCCCTTTCTATGGGACTGATTGGTCCCGCTGACATCCTTCTTTGCAAGATCACGGAGCGACTGCCGGCGCGCCCAAGAAAAGCGCGGACCTTTGGCTTGAGGTACTATACCGATCCGTCGGTGATCCGAAACGGAGAAGAGGGGCGCATCGCCCCGCAGCGCGCACTCTGGGAGCTCCAACAGGTCCTCCCAAGGGATACACGCTATACCTGCGATATCGGAGAACACCTGCTCTTCGCCACCCACTATCTCAAAATCGACGATCCCCACGGCTTCCACGTTATGACCGGCCTCGGCTCCATGGGGTCCAGTATCGCCAGCGCGACCGGATGCGCCTCGGTCAGCCCGCCCATCCCGTGGTTGCGGTTTGCGGTGACGGGTGCTTCGCTATGGGCCTTGGAGATTTGGGAACAGCTTCACGAGAAGGTGTCCCGATACTTGTGGCGGTGATGAACGATGAGCGGTACGGCATGGTTGAGCTGGGGCATATGGCGCTCTACGGGCGATCGCCCTCATACCCCTGCCATGAAATGCGCATCGATGACCTCGCGCGCGGAATGGGGGCCGAGGCTATTGTTGTTGAAAAAGCCGATGAGATCCTCCAGGCCGAACTCCTGAGTCGGACGGAGCACGGACCGGTCGTGCTTGACATTCGCATCGATCGCACCGTTCAAATGCCTAAAGACAAACGCACCCAGCAACTTGGAAAAAGCATGGGCGTACAGATACCGGAGTAGATGACCACCCCAATCATACTTTATGTGGACGACGAACGTGCCAACTTGGTCGTGTTCAAGCATACGTTTTCGTCTCGATTCGCCCTTCGAACGGTGTCCAGCCCGAAAGAGGCGCTGGAGCTGATGGCCACGACCGATGTGGCTGTATTGGTGACCGATCAGCGCATGCCTGAAATGTCCGGCAACGAGCTACTCGCGACCGTGAAGGAACTGTACCCACTCACCACGCGAATCATCATCACTGCGTACAGCGATCTCGACGCCATCTTAGGCGCCGTCAACGAAGGGCTGGTAGCCCGTTACGTCGTGAAACCGTGGAATCCGGATGAGCTTGGAGAAATTCTGAAATGGGCCCTCGAAGCCTACGAAGCCACACGGAGAGACTCAGCGATTCAGCTCAGGCTTTTGCAAACGGAGCGTCTGGTCACGCTCGGAAGCATCGCGGCTGCGGTCTTTCATGACGTTCGGCAACCCTTGTCCTACCTCCAATCCAACACCCAGCGGCTGGAGCAACTCTTGCCACGACAGGGGCTTTTTGAGTTTTTGTGTGAAAGCCCTGCCAATACCCTCGACGAAAAAGAGCGTCGCCATCTTCACGAGCTTTTCGAAGAACTCCCAGAAATTGTGCACGACATGTCGGAAGGCTGCACACTCATGGCGGCGCTCACGTCCGACGTAAGCAACCTGGTTCGGCCGTATGCCCACGGTGCCGACCGCACCACCGACCCTCTGCCGGTCATCAGGTACGCGCTTTCAGTGTGTCGAGAACTGGTTTTGACCGCACGCGGAACCGCTTCTTATGATGGCCCAACCCTCACAAAGGTTCGCATCCCGTCACCAGAACTCACGCAGATATTTTTGAACCTCCTAACCAACGCGGGACAGGCGCTGGTCAGCAAAGGCGAACCCGGTGGAAGCGTGCGTATTTCGGCGCACGAGACGAAGTCTCACACCGAATTTGAGATCAGCGATACGGGGACGGGCATTCCGAAGCAGGTCTTGGCCAAAGTGGGAACGCCTTTCTTCTCCACCCGTGCAGAAGGCACCGGTCTCGGCGTATCGCAGTCACAACGCCTCGTGGAGCGGGCTGGGGGCGAGTTCCGAATCCAAAGCACCGAAGACGAGGGGACAACCGTCACATTCAGCTTACCCAGGGCCCCTGGCAAGGGAAGCACACCCTAACTCGGTAGCCGACCCTCCTCCATAGTTGTTCATGCAGCCCAGATTGGCATACCTTAGTGCCCGCGGGTTGACGCGAAGGGCGCAAGGCCCCATACGATGCATGCCTAACCCGCGCAACACACACGTCGCATTCCCTCGTACCGGTTGTTTCTTGGGCCTTTTGGTACCAAGTGTAGGAAGCAAGCGCCCATTCACGGACGGCGAACAATACTGCTAGACTTCCACCTAGCATTCGGACGGTTCGATTGGTGAAAGACCTTCGCAGAATGATTTGCGCTCTGGTGGGCGGGTTGTATGCGTGCGCCCTTACGTCTTGTGCAGTTATTGATGTCAATCATGGTCCTTCTCTGAATCCTGACGCCAAATGGGTTCTTTTGCCGGTGTTGAACCTTTCAGAAACGGCCCAAGCCGGGGAACGCGTGGAAGCTGTGCTGACCACGCTCATTCGAGCGCAAGGGCTTCCCAACTTCTACGTCTACAACGTCGACCCCGGGCCCGATGCGCTGCCCGAGCTCGACGAGAATAAAAGATATCATACGGCCCTCAAGTGGGCCCGAAGCCGGAAGTTTAAGTACGGTGTGACCGGAAGTGTAGTCGAGTGGCGGTACAAAAGCGGCCTAGATGGAGAACCGGCGGTGGGCATCAGCTTGCGTGTGGTCGACGTAGGTACAGGAAGGGTGGTGTGGTCTTCGTCAGGGGCCAGATCCGGGTGGGGTCAAGACACCTTAGGAGGCACCGCGCAGAGATTGCTTAAAGGCATGGTTGCGCGTATCAAGTTTACTCATTCGCCCCTGTGAGTTCTGCCCCAGAGAAAGCCTGGGCCGACTTTCAAACCTCGGTCAACCCGTATCGCTGGTTCGAAACCACGGCCATGACGATTGCCGCACCGGTGCTGGGGTTCGCGGTCAAGCCTGATGACCCGTTTTTTCTGAACGCGGACTACCCTTGGATCACATTTGCCCCCCTGCTTGTGGGCCTTCGATACGGTTTTGCGCACGCATTCTCCAGTTCTTTGGCCATCCTCATGGCCGTTCTGGTCCTATCGCGCACCAACACCATCACCCTCGCCGCCTTTCCAACAAACGCAGCCGTAGGCATGATGCTCGTGAGCATGCTTTCGGGCGAGTTTACGGACATGTGGAAGCGCCGCCTCCAACGACTTGATGTCGTGAACGACTACCGTAGACTAAAACTCGCTGAGTTCACACGCGCCTACCATCTCCTTAAAGTCTCTCACGACCGACTCGAGCAGCGATTGGTAGGCACCACAAACAGCCTGCGAGGCTCTTTGCTTGAACTTCAACAACATCTGGTCAAACACGAGCCAACCCAGTCTGGCATGGAAGCTCTTGGTGGATTTATCATGGCCATCTTGAGCAACTACGGCTCGGTTCAAGTGGCTGCTTTGTACCCGGCAAGTGAAAACGGCGACCTCAGCCCTAAAGCGGCAAAACGGCATGGCGAGCCACCCCCTCTCAACGCAAAACATCCCATGATTGTCGAGGCATTGAAACGAACTTGCCTTATCAGCGTCAAGGACGGCTTCAAATCTGAAAGAGCCGACGAGTCACCTTTGGTGGTCATTCCTCTTTTTGATGTGTCCAACAAACTGTGGGGGCTCGTGTCCGTGCACGAAATTCCGTTCGCGGCCCTGAACGAACAAAACCTGAACCTACTCGCGGTTCTCGGAGGTCACATCGCAGATGTCTTTACCGAGCGCGCGATGCTCAAGGCCGGCCGCGATATGGACGGACAACGCTTCAAGCACCGATTGGCTAGAAGCTCGGCAGATGCTTACCGCTACGGCATACCATCAGCGGTCGTGGTCATGCGATTTGGGCCCCCTTGTGCCAACGAAGACCTTCATGTCGAAGTGATGAAGCTCAGGCGAGGTTTGGACCAAGAATGGATGCTGAAAGACTCGAACGGCAATCCAGTGATCATGATGATCATGCCTCTAACCGACAAGGCCGGTGTAAGGGGGTACACAAAGCGCATCAATGACTTTGTCTTAGAAAGGCTACAAATATCAGCCAAGGAGGCCCAACTGGACATCCATGCCGTCGAAATCGACGGAGAGGAAGTGTACGAGAAAGTGCTCGAAGGGCTTTTGGGTCGCTTCGATATCGATGCGTGACTTTTTTTTGATGCTGTTGAGCCTTGGCGCTCAGATCACCCTGTTCGCTTTTTACATTCGTGTCGATGAAGACGGTCAACTCACCGCAGCTTATATTTTCTTCCACGCCGTGTTGTCTCTGGGCTTCGGATGGTCCCTCTTGCGCTTCATCCCTCAAGCAAAGAACTCAAAACGATGGCTCAGCCTCCTATCCGTAGGCGTATTGCCTTTCTTCATTCCGATTCTCGGTTCGTTCGGGATGCTCCTTTTGGTCCTGGCGCTGCGCTACCCCAAGATCGAAGAAGTGTACCCCTGGCGGGCCATTCCCATTCCGGACCTTCCGCACCGTCCGCTGTTCATAGACACGGACTCGCCTCTCAAATACTCAGAAGGGGCGCTTGCTGAAGTCCTTCGATATTCAGGCGATGCAGACAAGCGCGTAGCAGCGGTCATGGCCCTTCGCAACATGAAGGACGAGCAGGCCATTCCCCTTTTACGAATTGCTCTCAAAGATCCTGTCGACGACGTGCGGCTCTTGGCCTACTCCATGCTCGACAGTAAAGACAAGACCATCAACCTGAGTATCCAGGACAGATTGAGCGAACTCGAATCTGCCCATCCCGAGGAATCCTTTTACCTCCACAAGCAAGTCGCAACCAGTTACTGGGAATTGGTCTATTTGGGCATTGCCTCCGGTGACGTGTTGGTTTTTTCATTGGAGCAAGCAGCCAAACACATCCACGAGGCCCTGAAAATCAGCGATGACGCAGGCTCCTATCTTCTTCTCGGTAGAATCGCCCTCAGAAAACGCGACTATTGTGCCGCTCAAGAAGCGTTCGGTAAGGCCCAAGCTCTAGGGCTCACCGTCGCAACTGTGGCGCCACACCAAGCAGAGCTTGCCTTTTACCAGCGAGACTTCGAAGGGGTCCATGGCACCCTTTCTTCTATAGACCGTGAGTTTTTGGCCTGCGCGCCCATGGATGCCATCGCCCAATATTGGCTCGGAGCACAAAAGTGAGAACATCGAAAGAAATGGCAGATGTCGCCCTTCTTTTGGAGGGGACTTATCCATACATTCGTGGAGGGGTGTCCTCGTGGGTACATCAAATCATCAGCAACATCCCAGAGGTGACCTTTTCGCTGATCTTTCTCGGCGGGTCCAGGAGCGACTACGGCGAGGCCCGGTACGAACTTCCCGAAAACGTTATTCATCTCGAAACCCACTATTTGAGCGAAGCCTGGACGCTGGGCAAGGCCAAACCCAAAGCAGGAAACAAGAAGGCCTTTTTAGATAGCGAACGCCTGCACGACTATTTTCGCGATCCCACCACCGGCCTTGGTGCAGAGCTCCTGAACCGGGTTCTAACCGGCCTCGGAGAAAAAGGAGGTATCAGCCGCGAGGACTTCCTATTCAGTGATGCCTCGTGGGAACAAATCAGCAACAGCTACAAATCGTTTTGCACAGACCCATCTTTCGTGGACTATTTTTGGACGGTTCGCATCATGCACGCGCCACTATTCATGCTTCGAGACATCACGAAGACCGCCCCTCCGGCCCGCGTATACCATTCGATTTCAACTGGCTACGCAGGTCTTCAAGGAGTGTTCTTGTCCAGAAGATACAAACGCCCGTACATCCTTTCCGAACACGGCATCTACACCAAGGAACGAAAGATCGATTTGGCTCAGGCAGATTGGATCCAGGACGCAGAAGAGATTTTTGGAGGGGGCCTTGACGACGACGTCGGCTACATTCGCAGAATGTGGATCCGATTCTTCGAAGGCATCGGTCGTCTCACCTACGATGCCGCAGATCCCATTGTCGCTCTATACGAAGGCAATCGTCAACGACAGATCCAAGACGGAGCAGAAGCCTCGCGAACCATGATCGTCCCCAACGGAATCAACCTCGAGCGCTTTGAGCCCCTGCAAGCCAAAAGGCCCCCAGGCGTACCCCATATTTTGGGCCTCATCGGACGTGTTGTTCCGATCAAGGACATCAAGAATTTCATTCGCGCAATGCGCACGGTGGCTGACCGGCTTCCGGATGCAGAAGGCTGGATCATCGGGCCCGAGGACGAAGACGAAGCATACGCCAAGGAGTGCCATGACTTAGTACGGGGTCTCAATCTTGACGAAAAAGTTAAGTTTTTGGGTTTTCAGAACGTCGCAGACATCCTTCCCCAGCTTGGACTCATGATCCTTTCCTCCATCAGTGAAGCACTCCCTCTGGTCGTCGTCGAAGGCTACGCATCAGGTCTACCGGCAGTGGTGACCGACGTGGGTTCGTGCAGCGAACTCATCGGGGGCGGCCAACCAGAAGACAAAGAACTTGGCCGCGCCGGCCGGGTCGTGCCTATCTCGGACCCCGTTGCACTCGGTAACGCCGCGCTCGAGCTTCTCACCAACCCTGAAGAATGGAAAAGCGCGCAGACTGCCGCCATCGCCAGAGTGCGGCGCTACTACGCCCAACCAGACATGATCGGACGCTACCGCGAGATATATAAGAAGGCCATCGAGCACTGATGGCAGGAATTGGTTTTCAGTTTAGGCGCCTCAACCCCCACGGCAGTTTTGCCGGATTACTCCGGGTTTACGGCGCGGCCGGCATCATCAGCTCGGGACCCTGGTGCTTGTCCATTTTTGGAATCCTGCTCATCGGCTTCCTGTGCTCCGAGGCCGTCGAACGACAAAATGACGTCGCTATTTTTCAGGTTTCCGTAACCTATCTTTTTTCGATGTCTCTGGTGTACACCGGCGCGCTCCAGCTCGTGTTTACACGATTCGTTGCCGACCGCTTTTTCGAAAAAAGATCCGATATCATTCGAGCGAACCTCATCGGCGCCATTACTGTAAATTCCGTGCTCGCAGGCATCACTGCCGCTATCGCGATTCCGTTGATCATGCCCAACGAATCCATTCACTACCAAATGTTGCTGGTCGCTGGTTTTGTGCTGATGTGCGACGTGTGGATCGTCGTAGTCCTACTCACAGGACTCAAGGCCTATCGAACCATCCTGTTTATTTTTTTCGTTGCCTATGCGATTACCGTCGGCGCGGCGCTTGCTCTACGAGATTTTGGGCTCGAGGGCCTGCTTGCGGGGTTTATCATCGGACATGCAGCGCTTCTTTTTCTTCTGTTTGCGCTGCTTCTTCGCGCCTACCAGGGCAACGAGCTCGTCCGCTACGACTTCTTGCGCCGAAGTCAGATCTATCCATCCCTAGGTGTTATTGGATTTCTCTACAATTTGGGCATCTGGATAGATAAATTTCTCTTTTGGTTTAATCCTTTGACCAACCACGGTTCAATAGGGCCCGTCCCCTCTTCTGCCGTATACGATGTTCCCATCTTCTTGGCATACCTCACCGTTGTCCCAGGCATGGCTGTTTTTTTGGTGCGCATGGAGACAGACTTTGCAGAACTCCATGCGTCTTTTTATGACTTGGTCCGAGACGGTGGCACGCTTCAAGCTATCGAGCGAACCAGAAACAACATGGTGTACACGGTCCGCCAGGGCATCTACGAAATTTTTAAGGTGCAGGGCCTCACCCTCCTCGTCGTCTTCCTTGCTGGGCCCGCGATCCTTCGGCTGGTCGGAATCTCACCGTTTTACCTCAATCTTTTTTACATCGACGCAACCGCTGTTGGCGCCCAGGTTATTCTTCTTGCGATCTTGAATGTCCTATTTTATCTCGATCTAAGAAAGATCAGTCTTTTTTTGGTCCTATATTTCGCAGTCATGAACGCGTTTCTTACTGCAGTCACGCAGGTTCTAGGCCCAGCCACCTACGGTTACGGTTTCGCAATTGCCGTTTGCACAACAAGCCTGATCGGCATTTCTATTCTATCGAAGCGACTCGACAGGTTAGTCAGAGAAACGTTCATGTTGCAAAGCGTCCAGTCTTCATGAAACGATCGGCCGCATGTGCTCCCTTTGAATAGGGTGGCATACCTCGATTCCGTGAGAATTCCCCCGCCCACGGACGCGAGGATGCATCTCATGTGTCGATTCATGTATGCTGCCAACGTAGCCCGGGCACAATATACACCGCGCCGCTGACCTAGACCGGTGCTCAAAGGAACTGCGACGACATGGAACGCTCAGCAGGCTTGGAAACGACGTGAATTCAGAAGTCCGCTCACAACCGATCAGTCACGCCTATCGCCTGGTCCGTAAGCTCCATACGACCGCCTCAACTGAAATCTTTGAGGCAACCTCAATGGCGAGCCCAGATACCCCGCACAGGGTTCTGATCAAGAGGCCTTTACCCCACCTGTCGGACAGCCCCGGCGTCAGCCAGGAGCTTCTCTATGAGTTCCACTTATTGCGCCAGCTGCGCCATGGCCAAATCACACGGGTCTTAGATCTGGTAAAAAGCGATCAATTTCCGTTTTTGGTGTTTGAATACATCGATGGCACAAACCTAGAAGAACTGCTGCTGGTCGTCACCAAGGCAGGCAACACGATTCCAGAAGAAATGGCGCTCTACATCGCGGCCGCCACCGCAAACGTCCTCTCTTATATTCACGACGCCAGAACCATTGATGGCACCCCCCTGGGTGTCGTGCACCGAGACATCAAGCCAAGCAATCTATTCATTTCCTCGGCCGGCGAAGTCATCTTGTTGGACTTCGGTTGCGCTTCGGGACACCATCAACGAGAACGCACCGGGGTTGGCATTGTTAAAGGGACCTTTTCCTACATGGCTCCGGAGCAAGTCGATGGCGGTGTCATGGATCGCCGAACCGATATTTGGGCGCTCGGGCGCTTGCTTCACGAGATGTTTTTTCCCCAAGCAGAGCCCCTCACGAGCATCATCTCGTCGAACGCATCCTTTGAAGTAAATCCAGCACTTGCGCCGGACATTGCCCAAATTGTTCGCCGCGCTACACAAAGGCAAAAGAGAAACCGTTTCCAAAACGCGCAAGAGATGCTCAAGGCGTGTTGGAAAGGACTCACGAAAAGAAGCCATGAGGCGCCGCAGGTCCTCCTAAGAAAATGGCTCTCGACGCTTGAGCGCCGGCCCTCAAAACAATCACCGATCGTAAACAAAACCACGGCGCAGGAAGAGAATCTACTCCGAGGCCTCACCGACCGAAACGGAGACTCTGGTTTCTTTGGTCGCACACAATTGATCAACGCCTTCTTCACACCGACGCCGAGTGACCCTGGGGAGCGAACGGGCACCGGATTTTTCGGGTACCGGCTCGAAGCGTGCGTTTCCAGGCATCCGTCCTGGATTTTTCGCGCCACAAGAAAAGACCCCGCCGAAACTGTGGCGATTCAGATAACACCCACGCCCTGGCAGAACGCTGCGCAAAGAGACCTCGTATTGGGCCTGGCCAAACAATCCGCCGTGCTGGGCGGCGTAAATATTCTGGCCCTGCTCAAATATGGCTCAACCGACGACAACCGCATGTATTTCATCTCACGCTGGGCGGATGGGCCAAGCCTAGCCAGTGTCATCGAACAAGAAGCGCCCTTTCCTGCTCAACGTGTCTACCACCTGGCACGGCAGCTCGCCCAGATGGTATGCACCATACATCGCGCGGGTTTCCTCCATGGAACCTTTCATCCGTCGAAGCTCTATCTATGCCGCCAGCGCCATCGCGAACGGCTCATGAGGCGAGCCTTTGACTTCGACGAAATCCCCTTCTCGCTGCTTATGGGCGATGCGACCAAAAACGCTCCCAAAAGCAACCAGCGAGAAGCGACATCGCCCTACGCTGCGCCCGAGCTACAAAACGATTTTCTCATCAGCCCATCGTCGGATCTATATTCCATCGGCGCCGTGTTGTTTGCGATGTTGACGGGCCGCGCGCCGTCTGGGGAGTCTGGCGAGTCTGGCGAGTCTCATCAACGTCTAATTTCATCGAAACTCGAAACCCTACCCGCTTTGGCTACGATCTTGAATAAACTTCTTGCGCCGGACCCTGACCACCGTTTCCAAAGCGGCGACGATCTTCTTCGCGACCTGAGCACCATCAAAGCGCTCGAAAGTGAAGCAACAACGCAGTACGAATAACCGAGCGAAGGTCCTCGGAGCCCTCAACGCGACGGACCTGACCCCTTTCCACTCTTGAACTTGAGGTCCAACTTGGTTGTTCGGCCGGCCTCTACACGAATCCTTCGCTGCTCTCGAACCCCACTCAGGGGGTTCTCGAAACGAACCTGGTGAAAGCCAGACGGCATTTCTACCCGGTACATCGGGGTTGAGCCTCGACGCGTACCGTCGATCCAGACTTCGGTCCACGGCTTTGTGCGTATCGTAAGATAACCCTTGCCACGTGCTCTTTGCGAAACCTTGGACAACGAAAATCGGAGATTGCGACGCTCACCAGGACCCAAGGTCACCCGAAGGGATTTCGGAAGATAGCCCTTCTTTCGCACCTGAACGCGGTGAACGACATCCGGTGCAAGGGCAAAACCAGCGACCGGCGTACGTCCCGCGACGACCCCATCGACGAGCAGTGTCGCTCTTTTGGGTTTGCTCCGCACGTGGATATGGGCAGATTCTGGTCGTGCCGTTTCTTTGGGAGCCCGTTTCGGTTCAACGAGCGGACTCGATTCTTTGATCACGACCGGCCTTTGCTGGGTGCCGTGATGCGACCGGGTGGAGGTCGTGCTACCCATCCCTTGGGACCCTTGCGGGCTTTCATCAGCTCCCAGGCCAACCACCAAAGCAAAAATGACAGCGCCGAGGCCTCCCAAAAGCAGCCACATTTCGAATGTTCGCTTGCCAACGCCCTTTTGGTGCCCCACACGCCTTGTTTCGGTGTGTTTTTGGGTTGTGAAAGGCCCGGAAGGGTCTCCCTCGTGATCGTTGTCCTGGGTGACGTTGCTGCGCGCGGCGCCCTCACCGGAGCCTCCCTCACTTTCTTGCGACGCCCCAAAAAGCCCCAACGCGTCTGGCATCGCTGGCGTTTCGAGATGACCCACGCCCTCGAGCAGAGCGTCCTCCATAAGCTCGAGGACTTGGTCCTCTCCGAAGGGCTCATTCCAGGCTTTGGTAATCAGGTCCAGTTGGTCCGCCACATCCTTGCAGCGATCAAACCTCTTGCGAGGATCGACACTCATCATCTTGAGAACCACAGCATCGACCTCTGAAGACACCTGCCCATTTCTTGCAGAAGGTGCTGGAATTCGTTCTTTTTCATAAAACGAAAGGATTTCGGCTTCCGAGGTTTCCCTCGGGAAGAACCTCCCTTGAGCCAAAAGCTCCCAGAAAACGACCCCCAAAGAAAACTGGTCGCTCTGCTGATCCACAACCGCCCCCCGAATCTGTTCGGGAGACATGTATCTTATTTTGCCTTTGATTATGCCGGTTTCAGTTCGAGTTGAGCGGATGCCCGCACTCGCGATACCAAAGTCGAGGACTTTCACAACGCCGTCACGCCGAACCATGATGTTGTCTGGACTGATGTCTCGGTGCACAATCTCCAGCATCTGTCCATCAGGCCCTCTTGCGTGATGAGCATAGTCAAGCGCAACAGCAGCCTGACGCACAACCCAGGCAGCAAAAGCAACGGGTGGCTGCACACCCTCCGACACAAGACTCGTGAGAACTTGCGAAACGGACCGACCGTCAACAAACTCCATCGCCATAACAAGAAGCCCCTTCCAACGTCCCACTTCGTAAATCGAAACGATATTCGGGTGGTTGAGGCTGGCCGAGACCCGGGCCTCATCTAGAAACTGGGCTACAAGTCTTTCGCTCTTGGCCAAATCCGGGAGCATGGTTTTCAGGATGACAAACCTGTCAATTCCGGTTGAATCGCGCTGCCGGGCGAGAAAAATCTCACCCATGCCCCCGATGGCCAAGCGGCGAACCACTTCGTATTTGTCAAAAACCCGGGGCACAACGAAACGCTGAATCGTTATGGAGCTCTATCCAGCCCGCAAATTGTAGGAGAGTGGCTACCTTGGCGCCAGCAGCCCGTCTGCTGTTCAGGTAAGTTCAGGTAGGCCTGTGTCATGACTCTTGCTGGTGAAACCACACTCAAACCCATCGGTGTTCATCGAACGGAGCGCTAACGCCACCGCCCACCACCCCAAAGCACTCACATCCAGGCCTCTTCTGAGGTATCTATCAATAGAGTTATGGGAACACCAACGCTGCGCCACCGAAGAGAACCCCCTTCCATCAAAGCCCTCAAAGCGCGCGTGGTGGAGGGCCCCGACACCGGAATGGAGGCTGTTGCGGATTCTGAGACGATTTCTGTGGGCACCGCGAGCAACAACGATCTCGTACTGACTGATCCGACCGTGTCCCGATACCACATGGAACTCAAGTGCATGGATGGGCAAATTCTCGTAGAAGATCTGGAGTCCACAAACGGAACGATTGTGGGCAACGTGGCACTCGAGCGAGGAAGGCTTCGGCCTGGAGCATCCCTACAAATTGGGCAGACGGTGCTTGAAGTCATTGAAGGCGATGTTCTGTCGCTAGAGACTCTCGAAGATGATTCCTTTTTCGGCCTCTACGGGCGCTCCCAGCAAATGCGGCGCCTCATGGCCAAAACCAAAAGAGCAGCCCCGACCGATCTCTCTATTCTTCTGAGAGGAGAGACAGGCACGGGTAAGGAAGTCATCGCTCGTTCGATCCACCGGGCCAGCAAACGAAGCGACGGTCCCTTTGAGGTCGTGGACTGCGCGTCCTTGACACCGACGCTGGTGGCGAGCGAGCTGTTTGGCCACGAAAAAGGTGCGTTTACCGGTGCCACAAACACACACGTCGGCGCTTTTGAAAGAGCTCAAAACGGAACGCTCTTTCTCGACGAAATCGGTGAACTCGAGAGCAACCTTCAAGCTGCCTTGCTTGGGGCACTTGAACGACGAACCATTCGCAGGGTCGGTGGGAGTCAATCCATAGACGTCAATGTACGTGTCTTGGCCGCAACGCACAGGGATCTGCGGGCTGAAGTCAATGCGCGCAGCTTTAGAGAAGACTTATACTACCGTCTCGCTGTCTTTCGAATAGAAGTGCCTCCGCTCCGACATCGCCCAGAAGATATCCCAGGCCTGATACAGCTTTTCCTGAGACAATCCGGCTGCGAAGAGGAGCCCTCGAAGATGGTGCCCCCCCAAACCATGGAACGTATCATGAGGCATCGGTGGCCGGGCAATGTGCGGGAGCTGCGTAACTTCGTCGACGTACTGTTCGCCCTTGGAGAAGAACCACTGCTCGACGACGGCCCGAAGACTCCAACAGAAGCCCCTGATGGGTCTTCGGATGACGTCTTTGCGGGACTTTTTGAAAAAAACTTTTCAGAGGCGCGTTCTTTGGTGCTCAGCCGCTTTGAGCAGCAGTATCTGGAGCGCCTCCTTTCACGCTCCGGATCCAATCTTTCCCAAGCAGCACGCACGGCTGGAATCAACCGAAGGTACCTGTTCGAGCTTTGTCGGAGGCACGGCCTGCGCTAGACCTTTTGTAAAAAACTACGGAGACCGCGTCGACCTTGTGCCTCACGAACCCAAAAGACCAAGCGAATACCGGTTCGGCCCTACGGGGCCCGACCCAAAACGAATTCGGCCCGCCCGTTTTTCCCCGCTCACCCACAGCGCGCAAACAGATTCGGAGCAATGCAGGGGAGCTCCGGGATGAACGCCATGGCTAGCGCCTGGGCGCTCCATCTACTCCTGGGACTTGCCTTGGTCGCTTCTCCCCAGTCGCGCTCTTGGTCGCGCGCCCAAAAACTTTATGATCAGCTCGAGTACGGAGCGGTGATCAAGATCGTAGAGTCGCTCCTGCCTTTTCCGGACAAGATGCCCCACACCCAAAAGCTCGACCTCATGTCCATTTATGGGAGCAGCCTGGTGGTGGTCGGCCGCCGAATCGACGCGGAAAAAGCGTTTCGCCTAGCGATTCGAATCAAGCCCGACTTTGATCTTCCTAAAGACACAGCCCATAAGATTCTTTCTGTTTTTCGCAAAGTCCAAGTAGAGGAGCAAGCCATTAGAACCCAGACCCGGCGCCTCGAACGAGCTCGCCAGATCAAAGAGATCGAGATTCGCGGCGAACAAGCAAAACAAGCACGAGGCGGGAAACCCATCGCTTTTTCCTACGTCGTAACCGATCCTCAAGGCATGGTCTCCCGCGTGAATGTCCGCTACCGCAAGCGACCTTCTGAGGACTTTTCCTCCCTCGCTTTGAGCCGAGATTCAGCGGGCACTTGGACCGGCGAAATCCCCGCCGGCTGGACCGCAAACAAAAAAGGCATCGTCGTCAGCTATTTTGTCGCCACCGAGGACCGCAACGCACAAACGCTCAAGACATTGGGAAGCAACAAGACCCCCTTCACCATTCTTGTCGCACCCGGTGAGCTCAAGAGTACGCCGGTATACAAGGCAGCATGGTTTTGGGTATTGATCGGCGTTGCCGTAGTGGCCACGGGAACCGCCGGCTACCTCGCTACAAAAGACAACGTTCCAGACACGACTTTCGGCAAGGTTCCGGCCTTCGACTAAAAAGCGTCCTACCCTAAGCCCGATTGTGGCATATCGAGCCGTATCCCCGTCTTCTCGTGCGCTGGCGCACACCTGCGCCGGGCGCATTCCAAAGATGACAAAATGCGCAAGCAAAGGACGCATTCAGGCCGGTTTCAAAGTAGAATCGACTTGACCCCTTGGACAAGAAACGGGACAAACTCACACCACCCGGGCTGGTCCTGGGCATGGCCCTCGTATTCGGGACCTTGCTTGTTCTACTGTTCCCAACGAGCGAAACATTCCAGCGCTGGTACAGCGAGCGCGCTGCGGATCATCTGTCTATCACTTATCTTGAACTCATGGTTCAGTCCAAGCCCGACGACTCGGTGCTTCGGCTCACCTTGGCGCGTCAACTTCTTGCAGTAGGTCGTCTGCACCGAACTCGAGTCATTCTCGCTCCACTGGTCTCAGAAGACACGCCTGCGGGAACCGAGGCGTTGCTGCTGGACCTTCAAGCCATGTTGGCACTTAGCCGAGCGGCAGAACCTGGCTCCGATGCCCGAAGGCACCGAGAAGCGCTTCTTTCAGGCAGAATCAAACAGCTCATAGGACGCACATACCCTGAAGAAGTTTCTGCGAAACTTGCCGCCTTCGCACGGTTGGCCGGTGCACACGGGGCCGCCACGGAAATGTACATTCGCCTCGCGAAACGCACGTCTGTTGCAAAATGGTGGGCCGAGGCGGGCCATACCTTGCTTGCCTCCAGCAACGCAGGCCAAGCTGCGAACATGTTCATTGCCGCCATGGAGACCGAGAAACTTCACTATCGAGCCTTCGAGTACACGCTGCAGGCTATCGACGCACTGCGCTCCGCCAATCGCCTCAGAGAAGCCATGGAGCTGGCCCAACGCGGACTGAAGACCAAACCCAAGAGCTTGAGGATGCTGGAACGAGCCCTCGGCATTGCCCGCGCCACCAATCACACCATGTTCGCTGAGGAGCTCTCAACCCGGATCAGCAACTTACTTCCCAATGACGTTCGAATTATCGCACGACACATAGAAGTTCTTTTGTCATCGGGCAACCTAGACGCAGCCACCGTCTATTCCGAACGTCTTGTCAAACTTAGACCAAGAAGCGTCAGACTCCGAAAAAAGCTGGCCAAAGTAGCCGAATGGGCCGGACAACCCAACAAGGCTCTCGGGCAGTGGTTGTGGCTCTTGGATAGGTATCCATCGGAGGAAGTTATGGAGGAGGTGGCCCGTATCGCCCGAGCGGTTTGGAACCAACCCGCGTTGCTCAAATCGCTCCTCGCCCAGGCAAAAGGGCAAGAGTCGCTGCCCTACGATTCCATCCTCGAGATCACCCATCTGTTCGAACAGGTAGGTAATCCTGAAGGTGCCGAGACCTTTTTGACAGACCAGCAAAAGCTCCAGCCCAATGGAAAGGAACTGTGGGTCCTTAAGGCGCGTCTTCAAGAACGAATGGCCCATAGGGCACGTTCTATTGACACATGGGAAGAACTACGAAAACACCACGGGCTGAAGGCTGAACAAAAACTGCACCTGGCCAAGCTTCTTTGGCACAAGAATCGCCTGAACGAAGCGAAAACGATCCTACAGGAAGGCGCCCCCCCCGGGGAGGAGCAAAGCTCCCAGCATTGGAGAACATACGGGGACCTTTCCTTTCAGCTCGAAGATTTTACCGAGGCGCGAAGGGCCTACGATGCACTCCTTTCGATGAGCGATCCCGATGAGGACGTGAGCTTTCGTCTATTTTGGCTTCATCAAGAGTACGGCGACACCAGACGAGCCTTGGAAGTAGCCAAGCGTTCTTTCATACATAGCAAAAATGCAAGCATGCTCTTGGCTGCCATTTCGTTGGCGATCAATGAATCCGACTGGAAAATGGCTGATGAACTCCACCAGCTCTCGAAGGCCCACCCCGAGCTTTTTGAGCACCGCATTGACTATTGGATGTCCATCGCTGCGGTCCATGGGCGCCAGTCCAGAAATCGAGAAGCTCGGTCCTCCCTGGAACGGGCCCTTCAGCTGAATCCAAACTACGAACATGCGAGGAGCGCACTTCTTTGGCTCCTCTTGAGTTCGGATGATAGCGAGGACCTCGAGCGCTATCTGGCTCTATGGAGAAGCGATGCATGGAGATCACCGATTCTGTGGGACGCGTACGCAGCCGGATACACCCGAGTCGGTCGACACCAGGAAGCAACGCGCTGGTTCGCGCGCCAAGCTCCAGAACGAAAGCGGGATTTTCCTTGGTTACTTGGCTATGGAGATGCTCTGGAAAGAGCAAAAAACAAAACGGCCGCCTGGCGCTTGAGAAAACATGTTTTCACACAGCTGGCCCGTAAAAAACACCGCGCAAAAAACCAAGACTTGAACAAGCGCGATCTTTTGGCCTATGCCCTCTCGGCGCAACGCCTCGGTCGCAACAGAGAGGCCAGACAAGCGGTAGGACAGCTGGTCCAAAACGAGCCAGACGACCCCGAAGTGGCAGCCCTGAATATCTCGCTCCAGATCGAGGACAGGCGCCTTTTTCAAGCCAAGCGCAATTTGGCACGCTTGGAGACCGGCCGTAAAAAAGGCTCATTGCAGTCGGAAAAACTGACCCTGGCGCTGGTAGAGAATGACCTCAGGAAGGTCGAGCACATCTACGCGGGCCTCCAAAACTCGCTCCCCCCGGCAACGCGAGTCGGCATACTGACACGTCTTCGAAAAAACGCCCGCGCCTTGAGCTTGGCCTTGACGAGCATCTCGACGCAGCACAGCGAACTTGACAATAGCACATTGACTCAGCAAGCAAACGGATTGATCCAACAACAGCCCAACATGGTTCGGGCTTCGCTTCGCTACGATCAGATGGAGGGACTTCTTCTGCGTGATACCACCGTCGCCACCACGCTATCGAGCAAAGACTTGAGCTATTCGCTCAAGACCGCCTACTTCAAATACGCAACCAGTATCCCGTCGCTTTCGCTGCTTGATGGCCTCGACGAGTTTGACGCAGAAGTACAACTCAGCATGCGACAGAAATTTGGTCAGACAAAAATCGGCGCTGGACTCAACCTGAGATCGCGAAGCGCATCTATTCTTCGCGGGTTTTTGAATCAAGAATACAACCCCATTCCCGAACTCACCATGTCGGGTTCTTTGTTTTTGGGCGAAGTGGCCAATGAAAGCGCCACCATCCGTTCACTGGCAACCCGGGATCGAGTCCTGCTCGGCTTAGCCTATAGGCCCATGGCCCGCATCAGCTTAGGCACGACCGGAAGCTGGACCAACTATTCTTCCAGGCGGAGAAATGGATTCGGCAGCGGGCTCAATCTCGATGTGGAACTCAGCGTCCGTATACTGTTCGACACCCCATCTTGGACCGTGCGTCTGACCGGGTCCGCCGGGCGACAACAGACCCCAGAGGCCTTGCCCTCCGACCTCGCACGGATCCTGCCGAGCTCGCTGACCCCGGGGGCACTCCTTCCGGGGGCGTCGGCATCGGTGGGGGTCGGCACGACGTTGACCCGGGGCGAGGTCGGTCAGGTTCCCTTGTTGGACCGGCCCTTGAGATACTCCATCAACCTGTGGGGTGGTTTCATCTGGCCACGAAAAGTGCCCAGCTACAGTGCCGAAGCCAGCATAGGCATTCGTGTTTTTGGATCCGACGAACTCAGCGTAAACGCCTACTGGGCCAACGCACTCGGATCTTTGCCGACGCAAGTGCGTCGTGGCATCGAAGCCCGCTATGTGCTCCGCCTGTGGCCCTGAACCCTACACCGTCGCATCCCGCCTCGGTCGTCCCTCCGGCCAAAAACGTCACCATGGTCAAGCATCCGACTTGATGCCAACATGCGGTCGGGGGAAGAAAGATCGGAATGGCTTGCATGCGACTTGGCCGATACGAACTTCTGAGAGCGCTCGCAGCGGGCGGCATGGGTGAGATCTACCTCGCCGAACACACGGGCCTAGCTGGTTTCGCAAAAAGGGTTGCCCTGAAACGGATTCGACCGTGTTTTTCCTCCGACACCGCCTATGTTCAGCTGTTCTTGAACGAGGCCCGTCTTGGATCTTTTTTAAATCACCCCAATATCGTGCACATCTTCGATGTCGGCCACGAGGGCAGCGACCTGTGGATGGTGATGGAGTATATCGATGGTGTTGATCTCAAACGTTTGGTGAGGAGATCAAACTTGGCTGGGCGTCCGCTCCAAGTTCCCGAGTTGTGCGCCGTATTCACCGAAGTTTTGGCCGCCCTAGAAGAGGCCCACCGCGGGGGCCCTCTACACGGGGCGCCCATCGTTCACAGAGACATGTCTCCCGAGAATATTCTTATCGCGAGGACCGGGGCAGTCAAAGTTTTGGATTTTGGCTTGGCCAAGTGGATTCCGCAAAGCACACGGGTCCCATCGCTGGAGGGCAAAGTTATCTTTGGGAAAGTCCGGTACATGCCACCAGAGCAACTCCGCGGGCATTTTATCGATGTGCGTGCCGATCTCTTTGCCCTCGGAGTCGTGATGTACGAGGTTTTGTCGGGATGCCTCCCATTCGGTCGGGGCAGCGCCCAAGAAGTTCTCGACCAAATCATGGCCGGCCGCCCTCCGAGTCCTACAGGAAGGCTTCACAGAGAAGACCCTGAGCTCGACGCCATCATCTTCAAGGCCCTCGAGCCGGAGCCGAACAAACGTTTTCTGAGCGCAACACAGATGAGGCAATCACTCGTGTCCTACCTTCAACATAGCGGTGCGGTTTTGCCTCTGGAGCGGCTTCGCCACGTGCTCCAGCCGGAGCAAGAACCAGAAGCCCATGTCGACCTCAACGGCTCCCACACGCGCTCAGAGGCCGTCGATCTCAGCGTGGTCGAGCGGTGCGGAAAATGTGGCGGCCCATTCCGAGCCATTTTTGTGGACGGAATGATTATGGACCAATGCACCTCCTGCGGAGGGACCTGGCTCGATATCGGCGAACTGGTGCGCTTGCTCGGCGCCGCGGAGAATACCCCCGAAAACGATCGCTTCGAACCCCCAGCGGAGCGCGCTCCACTCGACCATTGGGTGGGCTCTTGCCCCGTGTGTCGCATTGGCCTCCTGGTGTTCGAAGTCCCGGGGCAGCCCGCATCCATAGAGGTTTGTGAACGCTGCCTCGGTACCTGGTTCGATCGCAATGAACTTGATCTTCTGAATCATCAAGAGTCCGCAGCGTGGCTAAGGCGCCTACTGCACTCCATGGAGTTGGTCTCCACAAGGGAAGAAGGGGACCCGAGCTAGACAGGCCACACAAGTTCGAAGCCGGGTGTGAGGCAAAGTCGGCGCCGCAGGGTCCAATGCCGCATCGTGCCTGGATCCGAACTACAGACTTCTTGAAAGCTTCTGATCGACCGTCCGGCGCTGCTCTGTCAGAACGTGCTCCAGCCAATCATTGTAACTTTGAAAATCTTCTATTCCTGGGCCATGGGCATCGTTGCGAACTGCTTCGCGTATCTGATTTTGGTACACAAAAAGATCTTGAAGCGCCTCTTGCAGATAAGTCAATAAAGACTGCAAAGTCTCGAGGTAAACATCGGAGTGGTTCAGGATGGAAAAGGTGTTCAATTTGTCGCACTGCGGCGGCAATACCAAGATGGCGTTGGCACCTTCGCTACAGGTACTCTCATCCCGCTGCTCCGCCTCACAGGACGGCGTCGGCACGCACGCTTCCGCCGTGCGCGACCACCAGTCAAGGCCCACGTTTGCCTCAACCCCCCAAAGGGTACTGTCCAAGTCCCATGCCAAGAGAGTCACCAAACCTCCGGGCTCGTCGTACCAATAGTAGTTATGGTTCTCACATTTCTCTGACCAGCAGTAGAACCTAGGCGGGCCATCAAGGTGGCCGATCACACTTGAGACCGCCAGAATTTTTGTCATGGCAACCGGATCCACAAAGGACGCGACATCCTGGTTAAAAGTCGCAAGCGTCGTGCGCTCGAGGACCTGAGCAAACGCTATCATTCGGCTGACGTTGCCGTCTTTTTCGTTCGTTCGGAGCGCGCTTTGATAGGGCGCCGCCTCCGTGTGGATTGGCCACACCTCTTTGTACAGATTTCCGTCCTCGTCCTGAAACCGTTCTTCGAGGTATTCTTTGTCCACAGCCTCTACGTTGGTGAACACCCCGAGCGGCTGGTCGTTCACAAAAACCTGCGCGTGATTCACTTGCCCCGCGGGGACACCGACCTTGCGCATGAGGCCGTAAGAAATCCGTTCGCGCATCAAAGATTTGTCCTGAATCGACGAATTCAGTATCAGTTTTCTCAGACCGAAGAAACGGCCACAGTCGTCATATTTTTTGAAGTTCAGCTTAAGGCTTAGCTTAGAGCAGGTTCGTTGACCTTGTTCATCAAAACACGCCGGAAGCGTCGTGTAACCACCTTTGTAGCGTACACCAACATTCAGATAACGGCGCCCCTCGAACACGAAGTTCGCTGGCACGTACGTTTCTTCAACCGCATGTTCATTCAGCCAATCCCAGTCGGACTGTTTGACTTCTAGCCGAAAGGAATGAAACAGATCGGTGTTGTAGATATAGTCGGCTCCGAGCTCTCTGTTGTCGGGAAAGGCTCCGCCTATTTCTTCGACCTGAAAGAGCCCGGAACACTCTTTGGTTTTGGCGCCACCGGTGTTGTTGTTTGTGTTCGTTGTGTTGGTTGGAGTTGTCGGATTCGCTCCGTTGTGCCCCGTGCCTGGCGAAGTGCCTCCTGTACTGTTTGCGCCCGTGCTTGCGTCGCCGACATCGTTGGTAGACGCGGCATTCGAAAAAACCGGATCCCGTCCGTCGAGCTCGCCACCACCGATGGTGCATGCACCAAATCCGGCGATGCCACAAACCAAGATCACGGCTTTTGACATCGACAGTTTCCGCACTGTCTCATTATAGAGAAACGACTTGGAGGGCCTAAAGCACCAAAAGGGCACCTAGACCCCACTTTGTGGTTGAACGATCCCTCGGATCACTTCGACATACTACGCGTCAGTTGTTGATTCGAGAACGGTCAGCACATTTCCTTGCGGCCCGCAATCGCACGCGAAATTGTCGCCGGATCCGCATATTCAAAATCACCCCCGATAGGCATGCCCGATGCGATTCGGCTGATCCTAAAACCCATTGGGCGCAACATTCTCTGCAAGTAGAGCGCTGTAGCCTCCCCCTCAACGCTGGGGTTGGTCGCCACAATCACTTCCTGAACACAACTATTCTCTTGCTGAAGACGTACCATGAGCTCCTGAAGTTTGAGATCCTCGGGTCCGATGCCTTCTAGGGGTGCCAACGTGCCATGCAGGACATGGTAAAGCCCACGAAACTCTTGGCTGCGTTCTATGGCTCGCAGATCTTGAACATCTTCCACAACACAGATGACCCGCGAATCCCGGCGCCGATCGGCGCAGACCACGCACTGTTCCTCACTCGTCAGGTTCATGCACTGCCCACAGAGTCGCACCCTTTTGGTCGCCTCGACCAGAGCCTCAGCCAGGTCTTCGGCAAATCCGGCGCCTTGGCGGAAAACATGAAACGCCAACCTCGTGGCGGACTTTTCCCCAATACCTGGTAAACGCCCTAAGGCCTGAATCAGCCGGGCCATCGGATCCACACGTACAGCGTCCATCTAAAAGAGTCCTGGCGGCAGCCCCATACCACCGGTCAGCTTGCCCACGGCTTCTTTCATGATTTCTTGCCCACGCGAGACGGCTTGATTGGCCGCCGCAAGAACGAGGTCTTGGAGCATTTCGATCTCTTCGGGATCAACAACCTCTTTGTCAATCCGCACCGACTGAAGCTCACCCTTGCCGTTGGCCTCGACCACAACCATACCGCCCCCAGCGCTCCCCTCCACCACCTGCTGGGCAGCCTCTTCTTGCACTTCTTGCATTTTCTTCTGCATACGCTGCGCCTGGCGCATCATTTCCTGAATATTCACTATTCCCTCTCCTCATCGAGGACACGTACTCGTGTGACCTGAGCTCCAAATTTCTCTTCTACGGCCTTCACCGCCGGACGCTTCCGTGCGAGTTGCCGCTTGGCATCGTGGCGTTTCTTGGTTTTCGCTTGCAGCTCTTCGGTCATCGTACTCGGCACCTCAGAATGCGGTGTTTTTGGCGCGACATGACGTTTCACGGCGACAAAGGCCGCCTCCCCGAAAAACGCCTTCAAGCTCGCCTCGAGGTACTGTTTGGTTTCAGGATCCGAGAGCTTCTTTTCGTCGAAGGCCGTATCGCACCCGAGTTCCACCCGGCCGGGACCAAAATGCAAAGGCCGAACCTGGGCCAGCATCGCCCCCAAGGCCGGCCTCTTTTTCCCAACAGCCTGGGCAAAATCACGAAAACGTTCAGGGACAGCCCCTTGAGGCGCCGCCGGGGGCTCGGCGGGAGATGCCAAAGCTTCATCTCCGCCCGCTGGGTCGCGCGAAGGCGGGACGCCTGCCGACTCCGAAGAAGACGAACCCGGTGTCGGGACTTCGCGCCCACCAGAGGGCCGAGCGCCTCCTCCAGGCTCGGGCGTCGACGGCATACCCTGGACGGAGGCCGCACCGGCCTTCGGATCCGTACCCCCTCCGCGCTGCTCGGACATCGACGACGCACCCTGAAAGGCCGCACCGGCGTTCGGCCCACCGCCACCGCTGGATGCCGAGCCTCGCGGCAAACCCTCTATTGATGAGGTATCTCCCCGGTGTTTGGCGACGCCTTGGCCCAATACCGCGTTCTCGAGGCGGGTCAGCTGCGAAAGAAGGGTTTCAAGGGGCACACGCACCGGCTCTGCCGCCAGGCTCGCCAGTCCAAGCTCGAGGGTGAACCGAGGGTAAGATGAACGCCCAACCTCTTCGATCGTACGGCAAAGCCCGTCGAAGCTTCGCTCGAGGTCGACCGGATCAAGCGCCTTGGCCGCAGCCACCAAACCCGCGACCTCATCGTCGGGTCGATCCAAGATGGCCTCAGGGTTCGGGACCACCTTCGCCACCAGAAGATCCCGAAGCTCTGCCACCAAGGCATCGCCGAACCGCTTCAGATCGAGGCCACGCTCGTAGGCCTCAGCGACGCTCCGGATCGCCCCCGCGGGATCACGGGTGTTGAGGCTTTGGACGGTCTCCTGAACCAGTCTCGCATCAACCACCCCAAGGGCTTCGCGAAGGAGCGCCGCATCAAGCCCCCGTCCGTCGGCAAACGCCAAAACCTGCTCGAGCAACGACTGCGCATCGCGCATCGATCCCTCGGCCTCCCGGGCCACCAGCGACAGCGCGGAAACCTCATGCTCGACGCCCTCTTCGGTGAGGATTTCCGACAACCGAGAGGAGAGCCGTTTGGCCGCGATTCTGCGAAAGTCGTATCGCTGACACCGAGACAGGATCGTCACCGGGACCTTGTGTACATCGGTGGTCGCGAGGATAAATTTCACGTGCTCCGGAGGCTCTTCGAGGGTCTTCAGAAGGGCGTTGAAAGCTCCTGTAGACAGCATGTGGACCTCATCGACGACGTAGATCTTAAACCGCGCAGACGAAGGTAAATAGCGAACATTACTGATGATTTCTCGAACATGATCCACACCCGTATGGGAGGCGGCGTCGATTTCGAAGACGTCCGTCGACCGGCCCTCCGTGATCTGCCGGCACTGTTCGCAAGCACCGCAGGGATCGGAGGTGGGCCCCTGTTGGGACGTGCAGCACAGCGCCCTGGCAAAAATACGGGCCAGAGAGGTTTTTCCGACGCCACGGGGGCCCGAGAACAAAAAGGCATGGGCAACGCGGCCCGCGTCGATGCTGTTTTTCAGGGTGCGGGTGATGTGCTCTTGCCCCAGAACGTCGGCAAACTGCTGAGGCCGCCATTTTCGGGCCAGGACCACGTAGCTCATCTGGTTCCACGCCCTCCGAGAGCCGACTCAACAGCCCCTGCCAAGCTCGTTCGACTCAGAACAAGCGATCGCCAGGCACCCTACAACACACGTGCTAAGCTCCTACCGTTGCTTCCTTCCGGACCTGGCGGGGTTCAGAGCCGCCCGTTGCGTAGGACCCGGCGACCGGAGAGGACCCTAGCCAGGATTCGCGGACCGGGGCAAGCATCGATACGCTTGCCAACAACTTCGGGGGACGATAGATGCCCTGGCTCGGACCCGGAAGGGTCTTTGGAGAGGTGACCGAGTGGCTGAAGGTGCACGACTGGAAATCGTGTGTGCCCGAGAGGGTACCGAGGGTTCGAATCCCTCTCTCTCCGTATGAGCGCCGTCGAAAAGACCGATCCCCAAGGTCCGTTTTGGACTCACGATGGGGATGGCGCCCGCCGGCGCGCCGAAAAAAAGGACCGGAGGAGCGCCGCACACCGAGAGGCCTCGACGCCGCCCTCAACCGCCATTCGGTGGTTCAACCGCGGATCGTCACAAATATGATAGAGTGAGCGCACCGCACCTGCCTTGGGATCCCTCGTGCCGTACACCAGACGCGAGATCCGGGCCAAAACCAGCGCGCCGGCACACATCGCGCAGGGCTCCAAGGTTACGTAGAGCGTAGTCCCCGTCAGCCGCCAACGCCCAAGCATTCGAGACCCTTCAGTGATCGCCATCATTTCGGCGTGCCCCGTGGGATCGCAGCGGGCTTCCCGACAGTTCCGGCCGACCGCCACGATGCGATCGTCTAGAGCCAACACCGCGCCCACCGGAACCTCAGCCGCCTGCGCCGCTTTTTCCGCTTCCGCCAACGCCCTTCGCATCATCCGCCGGTCTTGTTGAACCCGCGCTTCCAAACCAGGGGCGCCTGTCCCCACGACATCACTGGACATCGGCCGTTCCGGCAGCCCCGGGCCCGGGGCTGGACGACGGGACCACCAAAACGGAGACTTTCGCGTAGCGTAAGACCTGGGGAATCACATCACCCAATTCACCTGGGCGACCACCTGCGTGACTGCCCACCACGATAAGCTGAGCGTTCTTGTTCTCAGCGGTCTGCAAGATGACGTCCGCGGGGTCTCCGTGCCCCAAACACACATCGATCCCCAGGTCGGGCGCCTCAAATTGAGCCTTCAGCGCCGTGAGCGCACGGTGAGATTCCGCGTCGAGGTGCCGCTGATAGGAATCTGCACCCTCCACCGGCGGCAATCGCAGATCCTCGTTCACGGCCAACAGGCTCACCGAGGGATTCACCCCTTTGAAGGCCCGAACGGCCTCCACCGCCACCCTCACCACCTGCTCCGCATGCTCCTCGATGTCGACAGCCACCAGGACGTGCTCCAGACGGCTAAACTCCTCGGTCGGTAGGACGCCGTCGTCTCCGGCCTGAAGCACCAAGGTAGGCGCGCCCAGACGCGAAAGGGTGGTCTCCGCAACGCTCCCCATCAACCATCGACGGATACCTCGGCGAGAATGGCTGCCCATCATCAGCAACGAGACCCCAAGGCGCTTGCACAACGCCGGAATCACCGCCTTGGGAAGCCCGGAGTCCAACTGCACAGCGAATCCACACTTCGAGCCCAACTCATTGCAAATATTAGAAATTTGATCTTTTGCGGCTTCTTGAATCTTCGATTCCAGCTCTTTGAGCCGACCGCGAAGTGCGGGCTGGTCCCCCTTGGGCAAGACCACCTCATGCGAGGCATGGAGCACGGTTAAATGCTCGGTCCCCGTCAGCTCCATCAGTCGGAACGCAGCGCGCGCCGCCTCTTTGGAAGCATCGGAAAAATCGATCGCCAACGCGACGCGGTCAAAAAGCGCCATCTCGTCAAAGTACACGAAACGCGGCCCTCTTGCACCGATCTTCCCGCCCGCCCTCAACCAGCAATCTTCGTCCCCCCCCAGCCATGGACGAAACACCCCGGGAGGCCCGGCGCGCAAAACGTCATTCAATACGCGACAAGCCGCCGGACCGCGTCGGCGATTTTTTTGGCATCCGGTCGAACGAAGGCCTCCAATCCGGCTTCGGCCGGAATGGGAACGTCGGGCGTGGCCATCCGGCGCACCGGGGCATCCAGACTGTCGAAAGCCAGATCCGCAATGGTCGCTGCGATCTCCGCTCCGAACCCGCAGGTTCGCGTCGCTTCGTGGGCCACAAGAACCCGTCCGGTCTTTTCCACCGAGGCCACCACCGTTTGATGGTCCCAGGGCACCAAGGTCCGAAGATCGATGACCTCGACGTCTACTCTCTCGGTCGCAAGCTCTTCTGCCGCCCCCAGCGCCATCGGGACCCCATTGGCATAGCTCACAATGGTCACATCGTCGCCCTCTTTCACGACTCGCGCCTTGCCGAGACCAAGAAGCTCGGCGCCTTCAGAACGTTCTTCCCGAAGCCGCCGATAGAGGGCCTTTTGCTCAAGAAAAATAACCGGATCGGGATCGCGAATCGCCAGCTTGAGCAAACCGTGGGCGTCATGCGGTGTTGCCGGGGCGACCACTTTCAACCCGGGCGTATGTGCAAACCATGCTTCCGGGTTTCTGGAGTGGAAGGGCCCTGCCCCTACCCCACCGCCGGCCGGCAATCGAACGACCATGGGCACGCTCACACCCAGCCGATAGTGAAAAGTCGAGGCATTGTGGACCAGCTGGGAAAAACCAGAGGTCACAAAGTCCGCAAACTGCATTTCGGCCACCGGCCTTTGCCCCTGAAGCGCAGCACCAATGGAAGCACCGACAATGAGCGCCTCACTGATGGGCGTATCCACAACGCGATCGGGGCCAAAGGCCTCGAGCAACCCTTCGGTGACCCGAAAAGCGCCTCCCAGGGTCCCAATATCTTCGCCGATACAAAACACGCGCGGATCTTGGCGCATCTCGTCGAACAGTGCTTCGCGAATCGCCTCCAGATAGGTCCAGGACACACTCAAGGATCGAAACTCCCTTCCTCGGGTACCGTCCAGGTCGGATCCCAGTGCCGGTATACCCCTTCTATGCTCGTCTGGGGGGGAGGCAAGGGTTCATTTTGCGCCACCGATACCGCGTCCTCGATTTCCTTTTCTATCGAAGAAAACAGCGCGTCCGTCCACGCTTCGGTCGCCACACCTCGGTCCAGAAGATAGGCCCTCCACCGCGAGATGGGGTCCCAGTTTTTCCAAGCTTGGAGGAGCGAAGACGGAACGTAGCGAAAGTCGTCGTGCTCCGAATGGCCCCGCATGCGCATCGTCACACATTCGAGCAACGTGGGCCCTTCACCACCAAGCGCCCGCACCCGCGCCGCCTGAGCCGCCGTCAGCACCTCGACCAGGTCCGTTCCGTCAACCCGCTGCCCTTCTATTCCGTACCCCGCCGCCCTCAAGCTGAGTTCTCGACACGCGTATTGCAATGTGATGGGCGTAGAATAGGCGTACTGATTGTTGATGATCAAAAAAAGGACGGAAAGCTTCTGCACCGCCGCGAAGTTGAGCGCCTCGTGAAAATCGCCGAGCGAGGTGCTTCCATCCCCCACACTCGCCAACACCAAGCACTGTCGGCCGCGCTGGCGTTCAGCCAATGCGATCCCCGCCGCGACCGGAAGCATATGCGCCAGGGGTGAAATCATCCCCACAATGCCGGAACCTTCTCGTCCAAGATGCAGCCCCGCATCCTTGCCGCCGGTTTGGCTTGTCGCCCGTTTCATATACTGCCGCAATACATCGAGGATCGTGTGGCCTCGCACCAGATGCGCCCCCAGGCAGCGATGGGTTGGGACCAAGTGATCACCCTCGCCAAGCACCCATGCCGAACCCACACTGGTGGCCTCGTTCCCCATTCCGCTGTAGCAGCCCCCGACGATGACCCCCTCCCGATACAAAGAGATGGTCCGGTTTTCCAGCGCCCGCGCCGTCCAAAGAACTCGGGTAAGCGCGCGACACACATCGTCGTCTGGGTGATTTTCCTCGGGAACATGCGCCCCTATCGGCGGGGGAAGGCCGGGCGGCGGAGGGGGCGGGCGCGGGGCAGGACGTTTTTCCATGGCTTTCCTGGTGCGATTCTTGAGCGCCTTGGGCACCTCGTCAACTGCGTGGGAACCGCCGAGCGTTCATGGTAAAAAGGCCGCGCTTGACCGATTCAAAACCCACGTTTGACGTCCACATGCCCAGGCTGGGCGAAAGCATCGTCGAGGCCGTCTTGCTCCGGTGGCTCGTCGGTGTCGAGGCTCGAGTGCGCAAGGGCCAGGTCATCGCCGAGGTCGAAACCGACAAGGCCACCACCGAGATTCCTTCCCCGTGCGACGGAACAGTCGCGCGCCTTTGGGTGGACGCCGGACAAACCGTCCCGATCCACGATCCGATTCTTTCGATTCGACTCGACCACGACACAAAGGCCGATCCTCCCCCCCCCGGTCCCCTGCCAGCTTCTAGGCCCCTCTCTTCGCCACCGCGCGTGCCAAGACCCAACCAAGGCCCCGCACGCTACTCTCCCGCGGTCCGACGCCTCGCTCGACGTTTCCAGCTCGACCTGACCACCATGGAGGGCTCCGGCCACAACGGGCGGGTCACCCGAGAGGACGTGTACCGCGTTCTGGACGAACAGCGACGGCCGACCATCCCTCCCACAGCCTCCAATGAAAGCCGACCGCCTCCAAGAAGTGCGCTCGAGCGCCCGAGCTTGGCACCGGTCGTAGAGACCGAACCCCCGTGGGAGAGCTATGTCCCTCACGAAGGAGACCAGGTGGTCGCGTTCAGCCCGAGACGCGCGCAGATCGCCAGCCACATCAGTACAAGCTTGCGAACCGCCGCACACGTCGCCGCCATCGCCGAACTGGATATGAGCCGAATCCTCGCCGCCCGCGTCCGAGACCAAGCCCGGGCACAGGCCAGCGGAATCAAGCTCAGCATCCTTCCGTACCTCGTGCAAGCTGTGGCCCAGGCCCTCACTGAGCACCCCGAGCTCAACGGAAGCGTGCTCGACCGTTCACTCGTCCTGAGGCGCGCGCGCAACATCGGTGTGGCCGTCGACACCCCAGAAGGGGTGGTCGTACCCGTCATCCAAGGCGCCGACGAGCTCAGTTTGTTGGGCATCGCCAGAAGACTCCAAGAGTTGGCAGAAAAAGCGCGCGCCCGGCGCCTATCCAAAGAGGATGTTCAATCGGGTTCGTTCACCATCAGCAACCCCGGCCGCGACGGCAACCTGGTGGGCATCTCCGTCATCCGCCAGCCCGAAGTCGCCATCTTGCGGTTGGGCTCGATCACCAAACGCCCGGTGGTTCGCCCCATCGAAGGCGAAGACGCCATTGTGATTCGACCCATCATGTACGCTGCGCTGAGCTACGACCATCGTGTCATCGATGGTCGCAAGGGCAACGCTTTTCTCAAACGACTCACCGAGCTCGCCAACACCTGGGCTTAACCCACGGATCAGATGCGTCGACCCCTTGTGCCCTGCGAATCCCGCAGCCCAAGCGAGCGCCGATTCGGCCTTACGGGGCCCGATTCGAAGTGAGCTTCTTGTCCAGAAACGGCGGGTGCTCAAGAGCTCCGCTTTGGGTGCATAACGAACGACACCTCCATTGACAAGGGACTTCCCGTATGCCTGATTCCTGAGGCTTTGTTGAGGCATGGGATGGAAGCGGTTCGAAACCGCATCGGTCACCGAGGCGCGCGTCGCAGGTCTTTTTTCTTTGGCCTACCGGTGACGAGGTTGCGTCGAACGTCGGTTGGGATGCGGTCCTTTGGGGCACAATTTGGGGCACAAAGAACGAGCGGGGGAAACATGGATGACGGAACAACTTGGGGGTGTGGGCGGAACCGTAAAACCCGGTATGCGGTCACGCTGGTGGCTTTGTGGGCGCTTGGTTTGGGGTGCCGAGCAGAGAACACCCGCCCGGATTCTGGGCGCGAAGACCTCGAGCTGGGCTCTACCGAAGATGCTTTGACCCCCGGCTGGCATCTGTTGCCGTCCGAAACCGGACCTGCCGCCCTGGCGCAGATGGTTCAACGAGGTGCCCTTCTTTTTGCCATCGACCAAGGGTACGACCCGAGCCAAGGGCGGGTTGTGACCGACTATGCCCGGCCAGAGTCCGCATTGTTTCACCAAAGCCATTGGGCCTACGTGCCTTGGGGCAACGGCCCCCAAGAAACCGAGGGTTTGACTCCGCCCAGACCGGGCGGCAGCAAAACCATGGGCGGCTATTTTATCGAAGTCGGCGAATCGGTGTCCGGGCACAAACACCCGTCGTTTGAGGCCTATATCTGGGATGCCGCGCAGCAAGCCTTTCAGTCGACCGAGGGCGCACCCCTCGATGCGGGAAACGTGTACTGGGTCCGGGGTGCAGCGCCCTGCGACCCGGGTGATGGGTCCATCGCAGGGGTGGACGACCTTCTTGAGGCCTGCGGGCTTGATCCGGCGCATTTTCGAATCGTGGGGGCTGGCCCCCAAGCACCGGTCGCCATCCAATCCGCGCCAGGCTTCATCCCATCGACCCAAGACGCTGCTGTCTTTGATCCAGCGCCCCCCGCGGTGAGCCTTTTGTCCAAGGCCAAACAGACCATCTTTGAAAGGGACCACACACTCGCGGGACACGTGCTTGAACCTCACCTGACAAAACTCGTATTGGTAGACCAGCGTACCGGTCACGAAGAGGTGCTTTCGGTCGAGAGTCACAGGTTCAAGAAGACGCTCTCCCTTTTTGAAGGCATCAATCGATTTACGCTTCGGGCGACCGGACCCGGACAGAATACTTCAAGGCTCGATATCGAATGGATCTTCAAGACCGTCTATGACGGCGTGCAGCCGACACGGCCACCGAGCGGTCTCGAGGCGTGGGACACGGAAGTGGGCGCAAAGATTCGTTGGAAGAAACCCACTCAGCTGGCGGAGGGCTCTTCGATTCCTCCCGGCGTTCCGATTTATTACCAGATCTATCGCGACGGGGAACGGCTCCAAACGACCACGTCGCCCGAGTTTGAGGGTCCGGTTCCCACGCTGGGTCAGGCCTATGAATTCTACGTCACCGCGCTGGTGACGACTTCCGGTGGGGTGCTGGAATCTGAGCGCTCCAGCATGGTCAGCGTCCAGACCGGTTCGAAACGTCTGACCGCACCCGGCGCGTTTGAAGAACCCAGTATGGTCCAAAAAGAACGTCGTCCTTTGGCTCGACCGGAAATGGCATTCACCGAGACCGCGGAGGGCGTAACAACCTATCTTGCATACATTGTTCAAGGCGATGGGCAAAAGGAGGCTGATCGCATTCGAATTCTAAGGAGCGAAACCTTTGCAAAACAAGGCTCATGGACCGAAGCATCGAAACCGGTTTTGGCGACTGGTCCGAACCGGCGTATCGCGGAAGTTTCGATATCTGTAGCGGCCACAGAGCTGGTCGTGGTTTGGCTTGAGCAATCAGAAAGTCTGGGCAGCCAAATCATCTCGGTAAGAAGTACCGACGGCGGCGAACACTTCACACCCCCACAAACTCTGCGGTCGGGCGCTGCTTGGAAACGTGATCTGGACAGTGCCTTTGATCGTCTGGGCCAACATCACTTTGTCTGGGCGGAAGCGAACAAAGTCTACTACCTGCAAGACTTCGAGGGAGAATTGGACGAAACGGGTTCGTTGCTCAACGTGTTTGACCAAAGGAAGAGGTGGGTCAATTACGACTCGGTCAAATATCGACATACCCACCACCAAAAATGCGCAGACGGCGAAGGGTGCTGCGCATCAAGCTACGATGACAGCTATTCTTTGGCGGTCGAGCAAAAAGGCGCGGATCTGAGTTGCGATGGGCATGGGAACGGATGTCAAACCGAGCGCTTTGGGCTGTACTTTGAGCGCGTAGAAGAAGCGTTTGTCGAAACCCCATCCCTCGAAGTGAGCCACGATGCGGTCAGCATTGTGGCCCGCCAAACCCGGTTGTTCGACAACTACCCCTACCCTAACCCGAGCTGGACGGGGCTCGATTCGGCTGGTGGGCCATCCTTTTGGGGGCCCAAAGTAAAAGATGCCAACTGGCTTTTCGGGCCCAAAACGTGCGCGCCGAGTGTGTTTCAGTTTCAAATGGGTTTCCGGCACGCATCCCGTTCGGGGCCGTACCAGTGTCTGCCTGAGGTTCCGTTGAATGCGGACGCCTTGCTCTTGGAGGAGCAAAGTGCACCGCTTTTGCACCAGCGCAAGGAAGCATTTTATGCCTATGACCCTCGCCGTGGCCACCCGCTGTCTTGGTACCAGTTTCTCTACGGCGGCATGTGGTCAGAAGAGGATGTCATCCAGGTTGCGCAGCGCCCCATCGAAGCGGGCGCATGGTCGATTCGCCAGCAAAAAGCGAGATCGGTCCCGCGGCTGAACCGTCTTGACACCACGGTTTCGGTTCAGCTCGAGCAAGTGGAGCAAGAGGTCGAGGTGGGTTGGCGGCGGGGCACGTGGCATCGGACGCCCTGGACACTTCCTTTGGCGCCGGGGGCCGCGGCGTCACAGTTTGAAGAGACACTGCAGCGCTGGCGTATTTCGACGGTGGATCGATTTGTCAGTGAGCGCGCGGGCGAGCATGCCGGGTGCGGCGAAGATGCCAACCCGCCTTTGGGACCGGTGGGTCCCTCCTATCCGAAGTTGGCGAGCCGAGGATCGCAACTCGTTTTGGTCTATGAAAAGGGGACCAGCAGCAATCCCAATGCGCCAAAAAACAACCCCATCTACTTCGCCTCATCGGACGACGGAGGCCAAACATGGTCGACCGGCTCAGAGCCGCTTGCGCATGGCTACATGCCCTCCGTGGGCATCGCCCAAAGTGGAGAGATCGCGGTCCTTTACTACGAGCCTCACCCAGAAAACGAAGAGGGCTCCCCGGGCCGCATCCGGGCCGCGCGAAGGACCGATGGCCCCGACTTCCGGCACGAGCTTCTCAATGTGCGCTCGAGCCCCAAAAAAGATAGGGATGCGGTCCTTCCGACCAGACCCATTCATTCGGCCGCCCACGGGGCGAGCGCGGATCGAACCTACGGCGTTCCCATCCTAGCGGCGCACAACGACCTGTTTGTCGCGGCATGGGTTGGGCAACCGGAAGCGTCGGCCGCGTACGCCAGCGTGATGACGACCCGAGCTTCGGCGGCGAGTGCCACCGTGGCCCGGGCCAAGCGGGTTGTGGTCACCGCCGAGGGCCCCATCGTTCGCGGCCAGCCGGTTTCGGCCACCATGGCGTGCGTGGATCACTACGACGTACTGGCCGAAGGGTGCGATGTCTCGTCCACGTTTTTGGCCCTTCCCGGGGACCGACGCACACCGCTCAGCGACTATGGTTCCACCGCGGGAACGTTGAATGGTATTCAACGTTTTTGGGTTTCCTCGACGTCCGGACACCCCAGAAATGGACGTGCGGATTCGAGCTCGGATTCTAGATCCGGTGGGCACACCGGCTCAGGTTCGAGCGCGGAGTCAAATTTGGGTCCAGACTCGAGAGGGGCCTTGGGGCCGTCAGCGCTTCAAAGAACGGGTGAGGACGTGGCTTTGGCGATGGTATCCGAGGCGGGGGCGCCTTGGTCGACAACCCTTCAGCTTACGACGTTGGAAGACTCCGGACAAAGCGAACAAGAGATGGGTCTTGGGGGGCAAGACGCGTCCGGGAACCATCGCCGAGCGGGCGCCCTAAGAGACCTCCTCTACGACACCGACCTGAGCGTACAGCGCGAATACCAAGAGGTCCAAGGGGATCCGGATAGCCTCCAATTGGCGAGATACGGGCGTGCCTGGGCTTATTCACAGGGCATTGTACTGGCTCAGTTTTCTCGCCTCTCGGACGCCCGGGCGATTCCGCTGGCCCAATCCATCTGCGACCGCGCGGTGGTGGACAAACGAGCCGGTCAGACGGTCCTCAAAGGTTGGCACTTCTCGTGGAACACCATAGATGATGACTGGAAAGACGCCCGACTCGTGACCGGTGCCAATGCTTGGGTGCTGCACGGCTTGGGCCGGTTTTTGGGTTCCCCGTCGGCCCAAGCCATGTCCGAGGATGCACGGCGGGGGATTCAAAAATGCTATCTTCAGGGTTTGGCGGGGCTTGAACTGGCCTTGGCCAAGGATCTGGCGAAGGACGAGGCCGCGCGCTGGTTGATGACCGCGGGCACGACAACCCTGGGGCTAAAGAACGCAGAACATCCTGATCGCCTAGGATTTACGGCCGATCCCGGCTCCGCCAAGGCTGAGAACCTGAGGATTGGAGATCCCAAGGACTACCACTGGGCATACTACGATATCCTCGACGTGATTGGATATGACACGCTTCGCATCGAAGGGGAGCCGAAGATCCAAAGTTTCTATCGGCACCAAGACGGGCCCATGAAGGGGGACCGTATCGAGTCCAGTTTCAAAACCTACAAGCTGACCGAAGACGATGGTCCCTTCGTTCAGAAACTGAAGGAGCCGGCCCGGGCGACCAATGTGGTTACGGAGCACAACCTCGATATGTTAAGCGTGCTGAATCACGCCCTCGACGCGTGGGCGCGCATCACTCAAGATCTGGGTGACAAAGACGTGCCGACCACACTCTCCAGGCCACGGCTCCAAGAATGGCGAGACAATCTCAGAGACGCCATCTTCTCGGTCTTGTGGAACGAGGAAGAAGGCCGGTTTCATACCGGAGGAGCGTTCGACTCTGAGCGCGTATTCGTCCGGAGCGAACACTCGGCGGTGGACAACTGTAGCTGGCTATCCCTTTCGGTCGACTACGAACACCTTCCGGCCGGACACCGGCGCAAGCTCGCCCGATGTCTTCAGTGGACCATCGATACCTTCGTTCGGGACGACCTCATCTTTCGCGAAAAACCATACCGAGGTGCGTTCTATTTTCCGAAGAGTTTCAAAGATCCTTACATCGAACAGAGCGGACAGCAAGAAGAGCTCTATCACCTGGAAGCCACAACCGGTCTTATCTTGGGCCTTCTTTACTTCGCAGATGCCCTGGAAGACGAATTTCGAGAAGAAGCAGACCGCTTTCGGGCCGAGGCGGCGAGACTTTGGTCCGTGATGCAAGACTTCACGCGAGAAAACGGAGCGCCCTACTCGACGGTCCGCATTCAGGACCTCATGACCCAGCTTCCCTCCGCGACCGCCGCCATTTGGTTCATCGATGTGTTCGACTACTACGACGCGGCGGCACGTCATCAAGACAGACCCCTCAGAAACTACGTGCACGACGTGGGTTTTCGGAGCGAAAGACCGGGCGAACAGTCGGCGTTCCCCCTTGGCCGGGTGCGCCAACAGGTCCAAGAGGTCTGGACGACCCTCGCCACGTCCGCACAGGGAGAAGAACCCAAAACCCCCAAGTTGCTGGTCGAATCCGCCGGGCTCGACCCCCAAGGTGAGCCGGCGTGGGGGAGAGCGCGCTTCGATCAAGACGACGAAGACCTCGTCGTGCAGCTCATCAGCCAAAAGTCGTCGATCCTCAGTTTTACGCTGAACGCCTCCGGAGGCTTGGATGAAGCGCCCCAACCGGTATCTTACTACTACCAAGCGAGGGTCATGGACGGAGCAGACTCGGAAGTCCAAAGGAACTACGACCGCTACCGGACCTACAACTACGCACCGGTGAACATCACCGACCTCAAGCTTACGTTTCGGGTTGCGCCCAAAGACACCTTTTTTCTCCTTGGACTCTTGGGCCACCGGGATTTTGCGGTGACCGCATCGGGAACGGCGGGTCCGCTTCCCAAGGGCCACGAGAATTTCTACTACGTTCTTCTTTCGGTGATGGTGGACGGACAGGAATGGATTTTGGGCCGCGCAGCCCTGAACGAAGATGGTTCCTTCGCGTTTTCCGAGGATATCGGTACGTCGGAAAACGAACCGAACCTCACCGAGGGGCGACCGGTGGCGCGCTTGATCCGGTTCTCGGAGACGGATCGGAGCTTCGACTGGTTGCCCCCCGGCGCGGCCGAGATGATCATGGGCGAGGGTCGGGGCTATCGAGACGAGATGGTCGCCGCAACCGGATTTCCCAAGAAGCAGCCCTCCGAAGAAGAGCATGCAAGCGCCCTCACATTCACCGCTTCAGGCCTCCGGGGGGAATGGTACTTTCACCAACATGCCGAAAGCAACAAGGTCTTTTTAAAGCAAGATGCCATAGCCCTCATGGACCGTGCCTCGGGGAACATCATCCATGAACAGTTCGGCGAGAGGTGGCGGTTTCGTCCCCACGCGTTGGTCCCTACAGAAAGCCTCTCGCTTGGGGAGGGGGCCTCGTGCGTGCTTCGCGGAGGCCAGTGCCACCACGGTTTTGCAGGCGGGTGCAAAACCGAAGCAGAGGCCCCCTTTGCAGGAGCCTGCATGCCCGTCGAGGGGACGGCCGCCGTGTGTTGTGGCGCGGCGCCCCCGCGCAAAGAGATGCGTATCACGTACTTGGAGGATCAAGCGTGGTCTATTTTGGCGGCCCTCAGCCGAGGGGAGATGGAGACGGCCGACCGGTGGGTGGACGGGCTCTTAAGCACCCTCGTGCACATCAAAAATGTCGAAGGTCCCGCGGTTCAGTTTGCGCATGCCGTCGAAACCGATCGGAGCGAGAGGCTCGCCGCTTACTTCGAAACCGGTTCCCAGATGCTCGCCCTCTATGCCCTCGGGGAGTACATGTTGCGCCGGTCGCCCGCCGACCCACAGCGAGGCCCATTGAGGCAGATTTTTGCCGACGTGCTTAGCACATTGCGGACGATGTATCGTAGTCCTGAGACTTGGCGTTACGCGCACGCGGCCGGATGGCCCGGCGGCCTCAAACAAGGTCTCGCGGGCGAGGGGGTTGATCTGGGGGCTTCGCTGCCGGTGTTTCACCTGTCTTCCTTGAAGGACCACGTGTACGCCTTTTTTGCCTACCGGATTGGCACAAAACTGTTTGACGAAGACACGGAATTGGGGGCTCAGATTCGCAGGGATCTCAGCGAGCACCGTACAGTTTTGGAGCTTAGTTTTTGGGATTTGCCAGCCGACGGGCCGCCGCCCCGCGATGGACATCCGGTCCTGTTTGCCGGGAAGGGCAGACTCCCCCGTCCAACTTGGGCCGAGTACGTGGAGGCCCTCGCGCTATACGGCCTCTACGACCTGGTGGGGGGTGCGGGGCTGAGCGCGCGAAGAGTCCTCGAGCTTCTCACCACGGCGGCGGAGCAACGTCCCCAAGAGAAACGCCCGCGGGGCGTCCTTTCACCGGGGCCGGCGGAGGTGCTGTTCAGGCGCGCGGCTGCGGCCATCGATCCTCGCCAAGAAGAGCTGGCCTGGAATGTTTTTGCGCGTCTTCTGGCTGAGCGTCCCGAGGGCTCAGCCGCTTCCTCGCTTCTCCTGGTCGCAGAGAATCCAAACGGATTGTGGGGCGTCCATACAGGCTCCATGCTTGGCCTTCGAAGTCCGGCGCTCACCCCCGATGACGCGATTCGGGTCGATGCGCGGTTGTCGCTGGTCTATACCGACACCCTGTTCTCGCTTTTGGCCGCAGACCATGATGCGTATCCTTCGTATCTTTTTGATGCGGCAGTCAGCCAATTGAACCGCATCGAGTTCCTCATCGAGGCCATCAACGACCGAATTTGGGATGAAACCGGGGAGGCATTCTGGGACACCCAGGCTTGGGCGGAGCGCTACCAAGCCTCGTTTGATGATCGGCTTCTCGCCACCGTCGCGCGGCTCAAAAACCTTTGCCAAGAAGGGCTCCCAAGACTGATCGGCGACGGCAAGGCGGATGGGGAAAGCATGCTTGAGCTCATCGGCGTCCGCTGCACGATTGCGACGTCGCGGTTTGTCAAGCTCCTTCGCGATCGCACCGGGGGTGAGGACCCGGCCCTGCTGCTTCCCATTTTGGACCACCCCAACGATGGATTCGAACTGACGCGCCTGACCGCCAGGCTCTACCATCCCCCCCCGAGCGGCGATAACCGTTTCTTTGGCCGTCGAAACCCCGTCGTCTTTGGGCCACGTTATGGCAGTCAGCGCTTCACGGCGGGCTCCGGTGAGGAGGCTTTAGACGGACCCGAGTTGATCCGTACCCGGTGGCAACACGCAGTCTCCGAGCTTGCAAACACCAGGAGTGACACGTTCTCAAAACCGTGGGTCTACAACGCCCACAGCCTGGACTTTATCGCCATGAACAATCCCGCGGCCCCTGCGTTCTGGAGTCCAGAGGCCCTTGAGCTGCGTCTTCTGCTTCCCCTCGAAACCGACGTTCGCTATATGCTCGACGACCTTAGCTTATCCCACCAGGTTCCGGCAGACACCTACTTTTACCTGTCGGGCGAGGAGCCGACCCTTTCTCGCAGGGATATGGAAGCCAATGTGTTGCAGCTTCGGCGGTTCATCAACCAAGAGGCGTCCGGCGATCTGCCATACCTTGCACGCACTTCCAGCGTATCGGAGGCCCGTATCCACCACATGATGCGGACCGGGAAGCTCCGAGAGACCGACTTTTCCGAGCTGCTTGCCTCGCTGCCGATGGATGAAGACCAAGCGTCGCGTTGGGCCAACCAGATGGTCTTCCTTCCCCCAGACAGTCCCACATGGGTGTTGCCGGAACTCGACGATCCCGTCAGTCCTTTTGATCTACACCTCGAGTCGATGGGGAATGAGGTGTTCGCCGATGACCATTTGAGTCTCGCCCATGAGACCGGGGGGGTCTTCACGGCCGAAGAACACTTCGAGCCCATCGTGTTCCATCGAATGGACCTCGACAACCCAAACCTGAATCCTTGCCACAGGATGAAAGTCGCACACCATTCAGGCCGCGAATTCGACAAGAGCATCTCGGCAGGAATCTCGGATCATTCTGGTGAGTGGTTCAGGACAACTCCTGTAGGACTCATCTCGGACGGAGCGTTTTCATCGACATTCTTCTTTTGCGTCGATGGGGCAGTCCTCAAAGAGCTGCCTGCGGACGACCGCCCTTTTGAAGCATTCGTGACCCTTGAATTGAGCATCGATGACGAGACCTACGCACCGGTACGGCATTTGACTTGGACCATGGAAGACGGCCTTTACCTCGAGGGCTCCTTGTTCGACCGCGTGAAGACCCCCGCCAATGGTTGCCAGCGCTTCAAGCTTCATAACACCCAAGATGAAGCCATCGACTGGCACATTGTTTCGACCGGTTCGGTTTCGGCGACCGCGGTCCCCACGATCAGCCTACTTCCGTCGGATAAGAATACGATCGCCGGGCACAGTCACCAAGAACTCGAACTCTGTACCACGTTGTCGGATGGGCCCGAGGCCATCATTGAGACGGCGGGCAACATCGCCCTGATCGATGAAACCCACTGGCGTACGACCACCCTCAAAGTAGAAGCCTATCGCCAGGGACTGGTGGCCCACTACCCGTTCGACGAGGACGGTTTCCGGGACCATAGCGGCCACGGCAACAAGCTCGACATGTCAAACGGCGGCCGTTTGGATGCAAGCCAGGCAGGGCGCTTCGGTCGGGGGCTATCGGGTGAGGGACACCAGTGGACCATCAAGACCCCTTCGCTTCGTTTCGAGACCTCACACGAACCGTTTTCGGTGTCCTTGTGGCTGGCTTCGGTGCCGGAGAATCAGGCGCGCGTCTATGTTCTCGGAAGCATGGAACGCGCCGACCCCTCACTCGGCCGCGGTTGGGGCATTGCGCTCGAGCCGGACGGTCACTTGGTCTTCGTGCTCCGCGCCGACGAAGAACGGTCCTATGAGGCCCGATCTTCCTTTTCTGTCGACCCCGCCGATGGGTGGGTCCACGTCGCCCTCACCTGGGATGGCGCGGGGACAGCACGCTTCTTTCAAGAAGGCCACAGCCCCGGCCCCGCCGCCTCGCAGGGCTTTGAAGCCTTACCCATTTTTCTCGACAGTGAATGGAACGACTGGGTGGTGGTCAAGAATGCAAGTGACGCCGACGCGTGGGCGTTTCACGGAATGCTGGATGAAGTCCGAATTTACCGCGGCGTCCTCACCGAGGAAGCGGTTTCGCACCTTGCCCGAGGGGAGGCCCCCGCGGCCGGGCGCACCTTTGTGGCCACGCCTCAAAGTGAAGCCCCCCCAGACGAAGTGAGCCGACCGAACATCACCGTCGAAACCCAATCGGCAAGCGCCTCCCTTTTGCTTCATGATGCGTCCTACCCAATGCCCGCGCGCACCGCGACCGCCCTCCTTCATCCCATTCAGTTCACGCCGCCGGAAAAAAGCGTGAGCGAACCACAGAAACCAGCCGAACCCGAGATCCCCGATTGGATTCGAAACAACGCGCTTTGGTGGGCCCAGGGTGCCATCGAAGACGAGGAGTTTATCAATGGGATCCAATACTTGGTTCGGCAAAGGGTCTTGACGCTCCCACGCCCTGGGGAAGGCACCCTTCCCTCATCTGAAGAAGCCCCCTCCGAATCATCGGACGGTTCCGTCCCTGGCTATGTCAAAACGGTGGCCGAATTGTGGGCGAACCGGCAGATCAGCAACCAGGAGTTCATCAATGGTATGCAGTACCTGGTGAAAGAGGGCATCATCACGGTGCCCACGAGCCAGACCCCAAGCGATCTCGCTGGGCTCCCTGGTACCGGCGATGTGGACCAAGAAATCACCGTGCGAGGATATCGAGGCGGCTACTATGAATCACCCACGCTCCACCTCGATTGGGGCGGTTATGAGGGGCCTTTGCCTTGGGTTGCCGAATGGCGGCGGGACGGATGGTTAGAGGTTACGCCCGAGTCTGGGTCGACCGTAGCGAGCTTGAACAGCATTTCCCTCGCGGTCGATGAGGATGCCGCTTACGCCCTCGAGCCCCGTTCCGAACCCTACGAGGAGATCGTTCGAATCCGTTACGGGAGTGGCGGTGAAGACGTGCTCACCCTGCGGGTGCTTCTGTACCAAGAGGACATGCCCACGATTTCGTTCCGGGGCTGGAGAGGGGGCTTGTATGACCTGGAGGCTCAAGAGCTTAAGGCCACACGCGCGACCCAGTCCTGGTATGCACAATGGGATAAACAAAGCTGGCTTGGCGTCCATCCAAGCCAGGGTACGGCGGTTGAGTTTGGCCATCTTCGGTTCAGCGTGAACCCCGATGTGGCAGAGCGGCTTGAACCGCGCACAGAACCCTACGAAGAGATCGTCTCGGTGTTGACCGAAAGCGGCGATTTTTTGGCGACCATGCGCGTCCTTCTTTATCAGCGGGGATCGCCGAGCACCGGTGATGATGGGTTTCAGATTCCGCCGGGGCTTTCTTGGTGTACATCCGATGCTCCCCCTCACGAACCCGACGAAGTCGAGTGCCTCGATGATTCCGGTTCGCATGCGCTGTGTCCCGAAGCGGGTTGTGCCAACCCCGTTTCGTTTCGTCTCCGGTGGTTTCTCAACGGTCGACCCTTCTCAGGTTTCGAGCCGATGACCGTGTTCGGCATCGAAGGGTTGATGCCCGGCAGACACACCAACGGGACCTGGGTGGAGAAGGAAGAATGGTTTCCGCTTCAGTATCAGGGCGGAGAGCTGGGGCCCGTGCCTGCAAACCTCGATCTGAACTATGTCGGAACCCGGGAGGTTTCACCGCTCGGAGAAGTGACCCTGGTCGAGCGGGAGCCGGTCGACAGCGGTGGCCCCGGCCTAGCGTCGCTGATTACCCGTTTCGATCGAATCGTTCGTGATCAAAGCGAGTTCTTCGACATGAGCGATGTGCCACCGTATCGTGCGTTTCTTTTGCCCCAAGAAATGTACGTGGCCACCATGGAAGGACTCCGCAAAGACCCAAGCGTTGCTTGGGGGAGCGACGCATTCACGACCGGCTTCGATATGTTCATCGACGCGACATTTGACCCCATCGAGATTCGGGAATTCGAACTCAGCGCCTCCTTTTCCCATGAACACATCCACTGGCTGCTTGAAAACAAGGCCACGCAGTTTCCCAACGTGCCCCTGACCGACTACGGACTCTGTTTGGTGGAGGGATTGGCGGAGGCGGTGCCCGTGCACCTTGGGCACAAGAACAAAGTTCAATTGGACCCGGACGCCATCATTCCCGGCTTCAAGCGGGTATGCACCGCGTACAGCGGCCCCTTGTCTGAAGGCGTGAAGGGCCGGTGCATGATGTGGCACCTTCAAGAAGCGGGCTATTTCGAGGGGGCGGTAGGAAGCACGTTTATTCGAAATCTCTTTTTCCCAGAACGTCCGCTCGACGTGGACACCTGTGCCCTCGACGAACCGGCGACGGGAGCGGCGCTGATTGTGTACTTCACTGAAGCGTGGAGAAAAGCTGCCGAAGACCCAAAAGATCTCACGCCCGTCGTGAAAAAAATGGGCGTTCGCGGCATCTCCTCCTACGAGGATGCGCTGCGCGTTTTGGAGGTCGGGTTCATAAACCCGCTGTAGACAACCTCCGTCCGGTCAGCCGGCGCCACCCGCCTGATCGGGGTTTCGGGTCGACGGATCCGGGGCCACATTCAGCACCCGGCTGGAGAAGTGCTCGACAAAAAACTCAACGATATCTTTGACGGAAACCACACCCACCGGGTGCCGTTCGATGTCCACCAAGGGCACATGCCGAAAGCCACCGATGGTCATCTTGTTGAGGGCGGCAGCGATCGTATCGTGGAAGGATACGGCTTCCGGATCCCGCGTCATGACCTCGCCGATGCTGGTCTTGCCCATGTCCACTTTGTTCAACACCCGCCTCAGGACATCACGCTCGGTGAAAATACCCACCAGGCGCTCCCCTTCTTTGACCAACACGCAGCCATGGTTGCGGGAGGCCATGCCGTCCACCACGTCGCTCACCAAGGCGGTGGGCCCTACACATACCGGCGCCGAGGGACCAAGGACCTCGAGCGTTTCCTCGAGGAGTTCGGCGCTGAAGGTCTCTGCCGCCCTGGCCCGATCGTCGTCATAGGCCTCACCAAATTCACTCGTGTTTCCCTGGAACTCATCTTCTGCCACCCAGGTGGCTTGCGTTTCGTAACCTGACACTCTGTGTTTCCCCCTTGTGCGAAAACCTCACTATCCCCGCGAGGCAGGGTGATCCCCATCACTTTCTGCCTCTGCTTCGGCGACCATCCTGCGCGATCGTGTAGGCTTTGAGAAGCCCCGGGGGCGACAAAAAGCGACCTCAGCTGAGCCCATCAGACGCTAAGCACCTGAATCCAGAAGGCTTTTTTCCTGTCAAAAAAACTGCAGCCCGCGCAATAGCGGCCCTGCGGTCCTTGGCCCCGGCGGGGAACGCCTTGGGAACTCGGCATAAAAAAGCAAACAAAAGGCCTTCACGGCGGTCAAGATCACACATATCGTCGTGCAACCTTGGTGGCGAGGAATACTGTCAAAAACGCGGAGCGCCTCCTCGATCGCTTTTTTCGAGAAGCAGAAGGCAAAACCAACCGGCAGATCGACGTCTACTTCGTTCTCGAAGATATGTCGGTCCCCCGAGACAAAGCCGACCTGTGGATGGACTTTTTGGTCAGTCGCGGGTTGGTGAATGCTTTTGGGCCGGACGTCGCCTTTCTGACGGACAAAGGGGTCAGTGCGGTCATCGACGAAGCGAATCTCCAGGACATGCCCAAAGAGGTCCGGGATTTCGCGCAAGCCGACCCCCCTTCCGGGGCGACCCAAGAATCCGACGAGCCCGTCACCCGTGAAGAACTCCCCCGGCCGGCCACGCCCCGTCTTTCCTACGTGGACGACAGCAAAGAAGAGCGACTGATCGAGCTCGAATGGGTGTGCGGAATCGGTCGTGACCCCGGGAATACCATCCAAGTTAACGACAAACGCGCATCGCGAAGACATGCAGAGCTTCGTTTCGAAGGTGGGGTATACCTCGTCCGCGATCTCCAATCCGGCAACGGAACCCTGGTCAACGACGACTTCATCGATACCCACCGACTCGAACATGGCGACCTTTTGGTGATCGGCCGCACGACGTTACGGTACGAGTGCCCGACCATCATCCCGGTGCCGTCGGGTGACCCGCCGGACGAATCGGATGACGACGGGGTTGAGGCGATCATTGAGCCCACCGCGGACATCCGCGACCACAGCGGCATTCGTGTGGTCCCGGGCCGCCCTGCCCGGCCACCCCAGGCTTCGGCACCCCAAGGAGGCGCCGAAGCCCTATTTGAGGCGCCAGAAGCCCCGTCGCCCAGCGAGAACGCCGACCTGTTCACCGAGGAGGAAGGGGCCGAGGAGCCCGACACGCCCGCGACGGCGCTCGCAGAAGACCAAGGAGCGACGACGGCGCCCTCGGAGCGGCCAGGGTTCGACGAAGCCCTCGACCAAGACGACACCATCCAGCCGGGCGCAGCCCATAGCCTTGAGGTCCCGCGCCAAGACCCCTGGGAAGAAGTCACCCCTCAAGAAGGACAACCGGCGGGAGCAGCCGCCCACCCGAGCGAGCAGGCCCCGGTGGTGACCCTCACACCCGATCCCGACGAAGCCGTACGCCCTTCAGACCCTGACGAGGGCGAGGATCCGCCAACGGTGGTCTTGAGGGCGCCGGTTATCCCACCATCGTCGCCAGACACCGCGCCCCCCATCCGCGCGCCCTCCACCCTGAGCGCCGACGACCAACCAGACGATGGCAGCGTGCCGCCAGACCCCGCAGAGGACGAGGAGGCCGAGCCGCCGAGCGTACTCGAGTCCCTTGACGGCGAGTCGATGCCCCTCGCGACCATCGACCTCGCCGACGCCACCCCTTCTCCGGGCGCCGATGAAAAAGCCGACGCACACCCCCACGGATTCTTCGAGGTCCTTGCAATGCTGAAACAAAAGGCCAAGGAGGCCGACCTTCCCGGGCGGGACCGCCACGCGCTGATGCGGGCCCTGGATGTCGTTCAGCACCACCCACTGGTCCAAGACCTGCTCAGCGACCTGTGAACCCCTACCCCCGAGCGACGGGTGATGTTCGGGGGAATTTTTGGTTGCACAGTCGGACGACCTCGCCTATGAGGGGAGCCCCAATGTCTCGGTATACTGGTCCGCGTTTCCGCATCGTGCGTCGTCTTGGAGGGAGTGAAATCCCCGGCCTTGTGGCCCCCCGTGAAATTCGTCGTCCTTATCCTCCCGGGCAGCACGGCCCGACCCAGCGCATTAAGCTCTCCGACTACGCGATTCGCCTGCGCGAAAAGCAAAAGCTGCGGGCCCACTACGGGGTGTCCGAAAAGCAGTTTCGTCGGTACATGACCCGGGCGAAGCACGCCAAAGGCAACACCGGTGAAAACTTGATTACGCTTTTGGAGAGCCGACTCGACAATGTCGTATTCCGCCTTGGTCTGGTGCGTACCGTCCGCGCGGCCCGGCAAATGGTCAATCACGGCCACGTCACCGTGAACGGCCACCGGGTCGATATTCCGTCCTATCAGCTTCGGGTCGGGGACGCCGTCTCCTTGCGAGAGGGAAGCAAGCATAAAGAACGCGCGGCCCTTGAGATGGCGGGCCCTGTGAGTTTGGCGCTCCCATCCTATCTCGAAAAGCACGACGCAGAGCTCAAGGGTGTGTTCAAAGCGAAACCAGAACACAGCGATTGCCCTCTGGCCATCAACGAAGCCTTGGTGGTCGAACTCTACGCACTCGCGCTCTAGAGGCCCAAACCGCGCATGACGGATCCTATTCGGGTTTTGGTGGTTGATGACTCCCCTCTTTTTCGGGAGTGCCTCCGGCTTGCACTCAACCATGCGCCCGACATCAAGGTGGTCGGAACGGCGATCGACGGCAAAGACGCCATCTTTAAGGCCACCGAACTGAAGCCCGACGTCATCACCATGGATGTGATGATGCCCGGGCTAGACGGCATCTCCGCGGTCAGAAAGATCAGCAACTACCTTCACGTCCCCGTTTTGATCGTGACCGCCCTCGCCACCGACACAGTCGAGCCAGACGGCAGGCACCAAAACCAAACGGTGGTGCAGCAGGCCCTCAACGCAGGAGCCGCAGACGTATGGCCCAAGCCATGCTCCTTGCCACCCAAAAAAGAAGAATCCGAAGCGCTGATTACGCATCTTCGGCACCTTGCCCAAAAGCGACGCAGCACAATCTGACACGCGCCGTTGGTCTGGCCCCGATGGGCTTTCGGATGGAAGCGACCGTCTAGGAAGCACGAGCGGCGTTAACCAGGATCGGCGGGAATCTCCAGATTTGAAACCAGCGCCCTCACCCGAACGATTTCGTGGCGCATTTTTTGTACGACCGGGTCCGAGTGTTGGCCTTTGGGCAAACGAGAAACCATCTGTTCGAGATCGCACACCATTTCATGAATCCTCTGAAGCCCCAGGAGCTGTGCTTCCCCCTTGAGGGTGTGAAACTCGCGGGTCAGATCGGCCAAATGCGGTTGGTGCGTGGTGTCTTTTTCCCAGCGATCAAGAGCAAGGTTGGCGGACGACAATCTTTCCTGCGCTATACGCCGAAACTCTCCTAAAAAGCTCTGACGAACACGCTCATCTTCGCTGGGCGCGTGGCCTTCCAGTTCTTCTATCAATCTTTTGAGCTGGCATCGGATTTCGTTGGGATCTGCAATTTTGGAGATACACCCGGCAGCGTTTTGCTCCTCTTGAGCCTGGACAAGCTTGGCGTGTTGAATCCCGGACATCAACCAAATCGGTGTTCCTCCCAAATCGAAGCGCCGACGCAACACCTCACAAACCGGCCGCATTCCGATCTCCGGAATACCCAGATCGGTCAAGACAACCGAAGGTTCGAAACCTTTGTTGGCCGAAGCAAACTCATCGAGGCTGGTCGCAATGCGTACCTCAAAACCCACGTCGGCAAGATAAGCTTGAGTCATTCGAGCCGCGATGCGGCTGTCGTCAAATACCAGGGCGCGATGTTTTTTGCCCACAGCGGGCCTCCTTCTTGATTGGCTTCACAGCGCGTATGCATTCGGTTCGCCCAAAAAACGCCCCAGGACTTCGGTCAGCACGGCGTCGCAAAACTCGGTCTTGACAAGGTAGGCATCGGCACCTTTCACCACCGCCTTCCGCCTGTCGCCTTTGGAGCCGCGGGTGGACAACACCACGATAGGCAACTGGTGAGACTCAAAAACACGTCGCGCAGCTTCCAAGAATGCGTAGCCATCCATCTTCGGCATCTCGATATCCGTGAATACCAGTTGAAAGGGCTCCTGATGAAGCATCGCCATGGCCTCGTGACCGTCGGCCGCTTCTCGCACCACCAGGTTGCGAGCCGATAGATACCTCGAAATCACCGATCGGGTGATCGGGGAATCGTCCACCAAAAGCACACGGGTCTGGTTACCCGCCACCTCCGAAATGGAGCTGGCGCCACCCGCGGGGTATTCTGCCCATCCGCGGGACACCAATTCATCGGGATTGAGCACTGACGCTGAACCCCCTCCTTCAACCCGGCACACGCCGAGCACCAGCCGATCGCGGTCGAGAAGATCACCTTGGGGCTGAACCACAACATCTTTGTCTTCGGCCCACTCCGACACAAACATGGCGATTTCAACGCTGCCAGGAGACAGGATCAGCACCCGCTCCGAGGTTTCGCTTGGTGCCAACCCGAGCAATGAAGAGGGATCCACAACCGCCACCGAGCGCCCTCGAAAACGCACGTACAACCGGCCCTCTCGCTCCCGAACCCCGTAGGTCCCTACGTCGACTACGCCCACCACGCGCGCACCCGGCAACGCATACTGATGTCCATGGGACCGCACCAAGAGGACCCGCGTGAGGGCTACACTCACCGGAAGCGTCAAAGAAAACCAGGTGCCCACGCCGAGTGTCGTGTGGATGCGCACCCTTCCTCCGAGCGCCTCGATTTGCCTCTGAACAACATCGAGTCCCACGCCGCGGCCAGAGGTTTCGGTCGCAACGTTCTTTGTCGTAAACCTGGGTTGAAACAAGAAGCGAATCGCCGCCTCGTCGTCCAAAGCGAGGATCTCTTCTTCGCTCAACAGCGACAGACTCCGAGCGCGTTCTCGAATCTTGTTGGGATCAATGCCTCTTCCGTCGTCCGCAACGCTCACGGTCACGGTATCGTCTTGACTGCTCGCCGACAAAACGATGCGCCCAAACTCTGGCTTGCCGGCGTTCCTTCTTTGGTCGGTAGACTCGAGACCATGATCGACACAGTTGTGCACCAAGTGCAAAATCGGCTCAGCCAACTGATGGGCAACATGTCGGTCGAGCACAACCCCACCATCCTGAATGTCAACCACCACGCGTTTGCCTTGGCCGCGCGCGATATCACGCGCGAGACGCACATGTTTGTTCAGCGCTTCCTTGATGGGTACGACCCGAAGCTTAGACGCTCTATCTTCAAGATAGCTTGCGTTTTGAGCGCCCTCTTCGACCTGCTGCTTCAGCGTCAAAGCCACCCGAACAAAACGCTCCTGCGTTTTTTTGATGGCCTCAAGATGCTCCCGCTGTTCTTGCGTGACCGATGTATGGTCGTCGAGCGACTGGAATCGAATTGCTGCCGTGGCCCGATCCAGCGCACCAAAAACCGCGCTTTGTTGCCGCTGCACTTCTTCTAGATCACGAACCGAGCGCTCAAGGCGCGCGTAATCCATCACCAGGGCACTGGCCGACTCCGAGAACTCCAAGATGCGGTCGAAATCAACCCGAAACGAGCGTTCGCGCCTTCGTTTCGAATCGATCCACGCCTTTTTGTCTGCGGGCTTGAGATCAACCGACAGCAGATCATCGGATGCCGCAGGCTGGGACGGAAACTGACCGGTACACAGCGGGGTCATGACCCGGTCGGCGCTCTGCGCCTCGGCACGCGCAACCACCAAGTCAATGCGCTGCAAGAGCGCGGCCAAATCGATCTCCTCGTGCGGAGCACCCGCCCGCTTTTGAATCAACGTCGACACCGCATCCGAGGCCCAAAGAAGCAAATCGCCAACCCCGGGCAGGTCTTTAAATACGGCCTCACGGGCCGCAATCACGAGGTCTTCCGCCCGGTGCGCAATGAGGCTCACATCATAAAACCCCATCATTTTTGCTTCACCCTTAAGGGTGTGAAGTTCGCCCAAGAGCTCGTCGACCGCACGGGCATCTTTGGCATCCACCTCGATGGCTATCCAGGCAAGATTGATGCGCTCAAGGCGCTCCATCGTACCCTGCCGGAATTCATCGAGAAGTTCCAAGCGGGCTGATTCGGCGGTATTCACCCGCGCACGGGCCCTTCGTGATTGCTTCGCTGCACGTTCAAAACCATAACACCGAACCGCTGGACAGGGAGAGCGCCCGCCAAACCACCTGGCGTTGCTGTGGGCGAACGATGCGCGCGTCGTGACCTTTCCCGACGGGTGCGCACCCGCGCAAAGTGAGGGGAGAAAACGCACCTGGCAGGAGTCGAACCTACGACCTCCGGATTCGTAGTCCGGCGCTCTATCCAGCTGAGCTACAGGTGCGTGGCCCGCTATGGAGCATCGCGGTACGTCGGAGTCAACCGTCAGCCGCGGATGCGGGTCAGTTCCTTGCCGCCTCCAGACCTCGGAGAGGCTGACCCACCGCCTCCGTTTCTTGGGCACTGGCCACGATGGCATCGACGGACTGCATCAAGGAACGCATGTGGGTGGCCAGTTCCTCGGTGGATTCCATGTTGACGACCTGGTCACGCAACAACCGGATCGTGTTCTCGAGCATGTTGAGGGTCAACACGGAGGCCCGCACCTTGTTGTGAAGCGCCTGGGTCTTTTCGATCCGGCGACGGAGTAAATCCAGCCCTTGTTCTGCCAGTTTCCGCGCCTGGGGATCTGTGGTTTCTTCGACGACCCGGGATTGCCGTGACAGCTCTTGTTCCACCGCCTCCAGCGAGGACTCCTCGAGGTAGTTCCGGTAGCGTGCGGCGTCGGCTGCAGTCTTGAGGAAGGCCGATACCAGGTGATCCAACTTGCCCAGTTCTTCGACCAAAAGTTCGCCTGCCAGACTGGGATTTTCCCGAGTCACCTGGTGCACATCTTCTTTCAGCCGCTCGAGCTCAAGGTAACGCCGACGATCCTCATCGCTGAGCGCCGAGAGCTGTTCGTACCGCTGGTCGCCCGCAACCTCGTTTTGGCGGCGCAGATGGTGTTGCACCAAACGCCTTCGCATCTTCTGATTCCGAAGCGCAAAAGCCCCCCATATGGCCTCGGTCCCCAGGCCAACCGCCAGGGGCACCCAACTTCCAGTGAGGAGGGCGGTCGCAGCCTGGGAAGCCAAAAACAAGACGTTGAGGGGGTGTAAAAACGCCAGTCTCAACAAGGGGACCGCCGCCCGTCGCGCACGCGCCATAGCCTTACCTCTTGGGCGCTGAGACCAACACGGGCTCAACCAGAGTTTCTGTGCAACTTCTCGCGCACCCTGCGGTGGATCTCACCCTTTACATCGTTTTCTGAGCCGCTTTTTGCGCCGCACGCTTGGCTTTCAGCTCCTCGAGCTGCTTTTTTGCTGTGACGTTCCCTGTTTGGCGACGAAGTTTGTCCAGTCGGCCGTCGAGCGACTCTCCGGCCAACTCTTTGCCCAGCTTCGCCTCTGCAGCCAGGTTGGTAATATGGCCCCGCACATTCTCTAACGCCTTGACTTCGGCATCCACCGAAATGCCTTCGAGCTGCTCTTGAACCTTGATCCGGGCTTTGGCGCTGGCCATCTTGGCCAACATCCGGTCCTTCTCTGCCTTGAGTTTGTTGATCTCACCCTGAACATTCAAGAGTGAGCTCTTGGCATCGTCGGCGTCTTGTTTCGCCTGTTCGAGATCCTCTTGGAGTTCACGGACCTCGCCCTCAAGGGTATTTTTCTTGTTGATCAAGACCAGGGCCAAATCGTCCTCGTCGGACTCCACCGCGGTCTCGAGATCGGCCTCAATTTGGGCCAACTCGTCGCTTTGGGTCTTAAGCCGGGTCTCGAGATCCTCGCGGCGACGGATGATGGCCGCAGTGGCTTTCTTCAGAGTCCCGTATTTTTCGATCATCCCGTTGATGGAGTTCTCGTACGCGATTTCGGGGTGATCCTTTTCAATGTCCGACACCCAAAGAGACAAAAAGCCCGTCCACAGGTTTGCGAGCCGCGAAAAAAATCCAGCTTGGGCCACCGTTGTTCCTCCTGGAGCGTCCTCTGGCTTCAGCCACCGGCGCCCCTACCGACCTCCGTGGTGAGATAGCGGCCTGAATGGAGGCCGTCAAGAGCCCATCACCGGTCCATCACAGGGTTTTCGGAAATCGTTCTGGACACCGGCCTGAATGGCAGCAAAACCAGCCCTTGTGGATGCGGGGCGCACCCGGGACATCGACAGGGCATTCGCCTCCTGCTAGCTTCCCCAGCGCCCTCCAAGGGCGTTGGACCCCTCCATGAACGTCACTTGCCCCTCATGCCAGACCCGGTACGCCGTGGACGATGCGCGCGTACCCCCGAGCGGGGTCACCATCAAGTGCCCCAAGTGTGCACACACCTTCACCGCGCGCCGTGAAGAACCGGAGCGCGCGGTCACCCAAGCCAGCGTAGCCTTACCAGGGAGCCCGCCAGCCCCAAATCCGGGGGCCGACAGCGCCCTTCCACTGCCGGGCACCCCCGCCGCGAGTGGGCCCAGCGCCGGACCGCAGCAAGCCAGCGTACCCCTGCCGAGTGGCCCGAAGACCAAGCCGGCGATTCCAACGCCCAGCCGCGCGCGGCGCCCCGCAGTCGCCCTGCCCAGCTCCGGGCCGAAGCCCCAAGCGCCCCCGCCGAGCGTGCCCGGCTTGGAGGACGATGACGAACTGGATCTCGGACTCGATGACAACCCCTTTCCCGAGCTATCGGCCGAGGATCAGACCGCCATCGGGGATGTTCTTGGATCGGGCGAACTTGATCTGGGAAGCGAGGCCGCGGGGCCCGACGTCCTCGACTTCATCGACGATGCGGCTTCGGGCATTGACACCGGCGACACCGCCCGGCCACCCGAGCTCCGAGTCCGACGCCGGGACGGGCAAATCGAAGGCCCGTACGGGCAAAGCCGAATCGTCACCATGCTTCGAAACCGCGCCTTCGCCGGCAACGAGGACATCTCGGAAGACGGCCTCGCGTGGAGAGCCATGGTCAGCGTGCCCGAGCTCAGTGCGGTCATTGACGAACTCGCAGCCCAAGATCCTTATGCCGACCTGCCGGCACCGGTGCGTGGCCCCGACGACGGGCTGGGGATCTCGGAAGATCTTCCGGCGCTCAGTTCCACCCCATCTCATGGGCCCTCCTCCGACCTCCCGGGGCTCCCGGGGCAGTCCTATGGACCCTCCTCGGATTTGCCGGGACTGCCCCAGCAATCCCATGGACCGTCGTCCGACCTTCCCGGGCTGCCGGCCAAGCGATCCCACGGGCCATCCTCTGACTTACCCGGACTCCCCAGCAAGCGATCCCACGGCCCGTCATCGGACCTGCCCGGTTTGCCGGAACCCGACAACCTGCCTGGTCTGGTCGGAGGCGAGGCCGAGGCGCTGGATACCGGAGAACTCCCAAGCCTGTCCGACCCCAGCGCCGACCTCCCCGCGCCCGCCCTTCCCAAAGATCTCCCGGCGCCGGCGAGCCACCGCGATCTGGTAGACAATGTCCAAAGTGACGGTGACGATTTTGATCTCGGACTCGAGGACAGCCGGGAGTATCACGTCGACGAGCTCAAACCCGAAGAAGACGCACCCCAGGCGCTTCACGACGAAAACCAAGAGTCTTTAGAGCTCGATCTCGAGGCGCCCCCTTCCGCAGACCTGGATGCGCCCCCACCCTCTCAGGACCTTGAGAGTCTCGATCTCCCGCCGGGCTCCTCCGACCTGTCCTCGGGGGACCTGTCGGCCGACCTGCGGGTCGCCGACGTCCCCAATCTCCCGCCGATGTGGGAGACCTACAAAAAGCACATCATCATTTTCTCCGCGGTGATGGCCCTGGTTCTGATTGGCGTACTGACCCACGTGTTCACCCCCTACGGTGCCTTCGGTTCCAAGTTTATTGCGCAACTCGGAAAAGCGCCGCCTCCAAAACCACCGCCACCGCCTCCGCCCAAGCCCGCCAAAGTCGTGGACCGAAAAGAAGTCGCCACACTGATGGCTTGCGACTGCTTCGAGGGCTACCGATCGGTCCTGGCCACCCTCCGAGAAGCCAAAGATGCGGAGTCGGTGGTCACCCGCGCCAAGGCCTTCGGCTTCGCCCATCACCGCTACGGCGAGGAAGATTTTCCCATGGCGGAGCTCCAGCCGCTGATCGACGGATTGGAGGCTCTGGATCTCTCTTCGGCTTACGAAGGCAATGAGCAACGCGCCCAAGTCGAGGTCCTCAAAGCGCGGGCCGTGCATGCCACCGTAAGCGAAAAATCGAAACCCATCGTCGAGAAGCTCGAAACCGCCTTGGCGCGCGAAAGCGACGATGCGGAGTTGGGCTACATTCTGGGCATCGCCAAACACGCGGCGGGCGACGCCCAAGGCGCGAAAGAAGCATGGGAGGGCGCACTGGCCAACAATCCAAAATACGCGCCGGCTCTTTTTGCGTTGGCCGAGCTCCGCGCGCAAAAGAAGGGCGCCAAGGCGAAAACCGCGGCAGCCTCCGACTACTTGAAAGTGCTTGAGGCCGAACCCAGGCATGGTTATGCCGGAAAAAAGGCTGCGGACCTGTACCAAAAACTCAGGCTTTTGGGGCACGAACGCCGAGCCCTCGTTCAGGCCGCCAAGGCAGGGCTCGAAGGTGTGGCTCCAAAACTTCGCCCCGAGATCCTCGGCCGGGCGGCTCGGTCTTTCGATGAGGCCGGACGCCCCGATGAGGCCCGACCGTTCGCCCTCGAAGCCGCCAAGCTGAGTCCGGGCACCGCCTCTTACATCGCCCTCGCTGCGACCTCCCAGATCGTCGATCAGCCCTCGGCCATCAAAGCCCTCGCGTACCTCGAAAAGACAGCGGCGGCCCACGCGAAGGACGCCGAGATTCTGATGGCGAACGCCCGTGCCCTCTTCGCCACCGAGCAACCGGCCAAGGCATTCATGGCCCTCGATGCCGCCCGAAAAGCCGCCCCCGACGACTACCGGAGCCTGCTCATGCGCGGACAATTCAATGTCGCGCTCGGCAAACTGAAAGACGCCCGGATAGCCCTCAAGAAAGCGATGAAGCTCGGTCCCAAGGTGCCGGGTCCTCAAGTCGCACTCGGTCGTTTGGAGCTGGAGCAAGGGGCCGTGAACGAAGCCCTCAAATTTGCCAAAACCGCTGTCAAGGCGGACCCCGATTCGGTGCAAGCCCAGACGCTCCTGGGAGACTGTCACGTTCGCCGAAAGGATCCGGGACCCGCCAAGCGCGCCTACAAAAAAGCCATGCACATCGATGACGAAAGCCTCGATGGCCAGCTTGGCTACGCCAACGTCCTTCGAGACATGACCCGTGGAAGCGCCGAAAAAAAGGCGGAGGCCCTACAAGAAGCCCTGCCGATTTACGCCGCCCTTCTCGAAGCCCACCCCAAAAACCCTGCAGTGATGTTTGAGCACGGTCGCGCCCTTGAGATCCAAGGGAAATTCGATGAAGCCCTCGACCTGTACCGCCGCGCGGCCGCGCTGGATGCCGCAGACGCCCGTCCTCACCTCAAGATCGTGGCCGCCCACATCGAACGTCCCGAGCCCGACGTCGGCGCCGCCGAAGACGCCCTGAACGCCGCACGGGCCACCAAACCCGAAGACGATGGGCAAAAGGCGCTGATCGAATTTTGGGCGGGGCGCGTGGCGATCGCGGGCGGCCAGCCACGCAAGGCCGTGACCCACCTTCGAAAGGCCTCCGAGGCCGAGCCGAAAAACGCATCGTTTCAGTACTGGTATGGCATGGCCCTTGAATCCACCGATTCCTTATACGAGGCAATCTACGCCTACGAAAAGGCGATCAGCCTGAACAGCCGCCTGGCACTTGCCCACCGGGCCTTGGGGCGCGCAGCCCTCGAGCAACATGAGTACGCCCGCGCCATCAAATCCTTTGAGAAATACAAAAACGTCTTGCCCGATGATTACACCATCTGGGTCGACATTGGCGACGCTTACGAGCAGCAAAACCGAGACAAAAAAGCCATGCGGGCCTACAAAAAAGCCATCAAAAAAGCCCCGAGCGCTCGCGCCCTGGTTGCCATGGGCAACATCTTGAGCCGACGCGGTGACGAAAAGGCCGCACTGAAGAAATTCGCCCACGCCACCAAAATAGACGCCGAGCACGGCGAAGCGTGGTGCCAATGGGGCATCTCGCTGGCGCGGGGCCGAAAAATCAAAGAGAAAGCCAAAAAAGCACTCACCAGATGTGTGGACCTCAAAAGCGCCCCCGACGACATGAAAGCGACCGCCCAAGAAATTCTGGACACCGCCCGCGCGGGAACACACTGAACGCGCTCGGAAATAGCCCGTACGAGCTGCGTCTAGGCGCTGGCCAGTCGTCCCAGACTCGCTTCGATCGCAAACGGTCTCGGCGCCATGCGAGTGCGCGCCCGGATCAAATTTTGGTTGCCCCCGGGACAACTATTCGTTGACTCGAGGGTCTGAGGGTGTTTTGCGCCCATTCTGTCAGGTTGCCATGCAGATTACCCTCAACGGAGCGCCCAAAAGGCTGACCGATGGAACAACGGTGTCCGCCATGCTCAAAGAGCTCGGCGTGAAGGAGGTTCGGGTGGCGGTTGAAGTCAACCTTGAGGTGATCCGGCGAGAAGCCCGGAGCAAAAAAGTGCTTGTGGAAGGCGACCGAGTCGAGATCGTCTCGTTTGTCGGAGGAGGTCGCTGAAGTGGATGATATCTTTGAACTGGCTGGTTTTCGCTTTCGCTCTCGGTTGATCACCGGAAGCGGCAAGTACCCCAACAACGACGTGATGACGACCTGCATCCGACGCGCGGGCAGCGAGATCGTCACCGTGGCCCTTCGCCGCGTCGATTTCTCCCAAAAAACGACGGTTCTCGACGCCATTCCCGAAGGGGTTCGCATCTTGCCGAACACCGCTGGGTGTTACACCGCCGACGAAGCGGTGCGCACCGCCAAACTGGCCCGGGAGGCGGGCATGACCGACTTTATTAAACTTGAAGTCATCGGGGACAAAAAAACCCTTTTCCCCGACATCCCCGAGACGCTGAAGGCCGCTGAGACTCTCGTCAAACTGGGGTTTCGGGTTCTTCCCTACATCACCGATGACCCCGTGGCCGCACTCCGGTGTGAAGAGATCGGGTGCGACGCGGTCATGCCCTTGGCCGCACCGATCGGTTCCGGACTCGGGGTCCGCAATCCGTACAACCTGCGCATCATCATCGAGCAGGCCAAAGTCCCCGTCATTGTCGACGCCGGGGTGGGCACGGCATCCGATGCGGCCTTTGCCATGGAGCTCGGCGTAGACGGGATTCTGATGAACACCGGAATCGCGGGCGCACACAATCCACCACAAATGGCAGAGGCGATGCGCTGGGCGGTCGATGCGGGGCGAAATGCGTTTCTCGCGGGACGAATTCCGCGAAAGCTCTACGCGACGGCATCAAGCCCGGAGGCCGGCCTCATGGAAACGTGGGCAACTTCGGCCTAGGCGTCCGGCCCCCGGCCTGGCCACGGGTGATGGCGATCACCGATCGCCGTCAGATGGGTCCAGATCCCCTCTCGTGCGCGAAGAACCTCGCACACACGTTGGGCCCGCGCCTCATTCTTCAGATTCGCGAACCAGACCTCTCATCCCAGGCGCTTTTTCGCTGGGCCCAGACCCTGTGCGGCGTGTGCGAAAAGACCCAAAGCACGCTGCTCATCAACGGACGCGCGGACATCGCCTGCGCCTTTCCGGAGCACGTTGGTGTGCACCTCAAGGAACACGGCCTTCCGGTGGACGATGTACGGCGCCTTTTGGGTCCAAACCGCCCACTCAGCGCGGCCACACATACACCGGAAGCGGCTCTCAGGGCCGCAAGCCGTGGCGCAAACCTCGTGGTCTTATCACCCATCTTTAGGACCCCTTCCAAACCCCACGCTGAGCCGCTCGGAACGGGTCCTCTGTCGGAGACGGTCCGCCGCATGGGTTCTCGCGCCCTGGTTTTTGCGCTGGGCGGCGTCGACCAGGGCCAACTCCAGGCCCTGTTCAACAGCGGCGCCCATGGGGTGGCAGCCATCCGAAGTATCTGGCAGAAAAATTTGCTTCCTGAACTGCGACAAGGCCCGATGTAGGCAATCGATCCCGGCGACACCACATCCGCTTTTTGGCACCGACTTCGAAGACCAAAGCGCACTCTCAACTTGTAGCCCGTGCGTGATAGGTTGCAAGGATGGAAGAGGAGTCGCTTCTAAAGGCGCTTGAGAAGCAGCACGAATTGGTGGCCGTCATAGACGGAGCGGGGCGCTTGACCTACGCCGGTCCAAAACCGCTGGTAACAGGTCTCTTTCATGAGACCCACCTCGGTCCGTTGTTCCGAGACTGCTTGGCCGAGGGCTTCCGGGAACAGATTCAAACAGCGATACAACAAGCACGACACAAGGGACATAGCGCAGTCGAATGCTGGCTTCAAAACCCCCACCGCTGTTTCGCCATCGACATGAGCAAATGCAAGGATGGGGTCCTCCTCCTCGGTCATGCCAAGAAAATTGACAACCCATTTCGGCGAGCCATGGACGGCGGTAGAGCCGAAGAGGGATTGCGGTCCGTTCTCAGACACCTCAGGCACGGCGTCATCCTGCAGGGGCCTGAGGCAGAGATTCTGATGAGCAATGACGCTGCGCTTGAGTGCCTTGGCTTATCGGAGTCACAGTTTCTCGGTTCGAGCTCATTTGATCCTCGCTGGCACGTCAAGCGACCCGACGGAACCAACTTTCCCGGTCATCAGCACCCGGTCCCCGTCGCCATTCGAACCAAAAAGCCGGTGGAGAACGTGGTCATGAGCGTCTATCGACCGCGCACCAATGACTACGTGAGGCTGAACGTGAGCGCCATACCCGAACTCAACGACCAAGGCCAAGTACAGCATGTCGTCTGCAGTTTTACAGACATCACGGCCCAACACCGCGCCGAACAGCAGCTTCGCCGGGAACATGCCCTGCTCAACCAAGTCATGGAATCCAGCCTTTCCGGTATCTGCGTGCTTGAGCCCAACCAGCGGCTCCTCTTTGCCAACCCCGCAGCCAAAAAGATACTTGAGCTGTCGAGAAGTGCTTCTAGCGACAGATTCTACGACCAACCCCTGTGGTACGCCGCCAGCGACCAAGGCCACGCGCTCCCCGACGCACGCCTAGCAAGCGCTCAAGTAGCCCAAAATGGCAACCCCATTCGCAATGTCCGACATGTATTGCAGTCATCTGCCGGAACGCAAAAAATATTGTCGGTCGACGGCGCCCCCATCACCAATGAATGCGGCCAACTCGAGTACATCGTCCTGACCATCGTAGACATCACCGAGGAGGCCCGAGCACAAGAAGAGCGTAAGCGCTTGAGCCGAGAAATGCAGAAGCTCGCCCATCTCGACAGCCTGTCTGTTCTCGCAGGGGGCGTCGCGCACGACTTCAACAACATTCTTGTAGCCATCCGCACCGCAGAAGAAGTCATCGAAGAGGCACTCCCTGCCGATCATCCGTGTCATCGCGACCTTAGGCTGCTCCAAGAAAGCACCAGTCGGGCAACGGAGCTCACCCAACAGCTTCTTGCTTATTCGGGAAAAGGACACTTTGTCGTGGGGCGTGCAGACCTCTCGGACGTGGTGCGCGGGATAACCCATCTTCTCGAGGCCTTGGCTCAGGGGACCGTGGTTCGATTCGATCTAGCCCAAGATCTTCCTGACGTTCAAGTGGACCAAACCCAGCTGCGACGGATCATGTTGAACCTCGTCCTCAACGCGTCAGAGGCGGCCCGTGGACAGGACAATCCGGTGGTCGAGATTCGGACCGGACTTCTTGACGTCAATAAAGAAATGCAACGGGCGCTCATTTCCGAGACTGGCCCGGTCGAGGTGGGTCAATACGCCTACGTCGAGGTTTCGGACTCCGGCGAGGGCATGCCCGAACACGTGATGCAGCACATCTTCGATCCGTTTTTCACCACCAAAGAATCGGGGCACGGCCTCGGGCTCGCGGCCGTCCTTGGGGTTGTGCGCGGGCACGGAGGATTTGTTCAAGTCGACAGCACACCTGGGGAGGGAACGATGTTTTGCGTGGGTTTCCCGGCCGCAGACGGTACGCGGGCCCGCATGCAACAGGGCCCCCCTACCGACAGCTTCCGCGTGGGGACGCTCACGGGAACCTACCTGGTCATCGACGACGAGCCGGTGGTCTTGGAAACCATTTCACGCGTTCTCACAAGCGAGGGATGCTCGGTTGTGACCGCGGAGGACGGCTACTCTGGGCTACAGAAATTTCGAAAAGAGCATCAACGCATCCGTGCCGCAATCATCGACCTGACCATGCCTCGACTGCGAGGCGACTCCGTGCTGGCCGAGATACGCAAGACCCACCCAGAACTTCCGATCTTGCTCATGAGCGGATACAGTCATGAGACCATCCCCGAGGGTCTCGGTCCTAGCGCTTTTGTCGCCAAACCATTTACGGGCGCTCAAATCCTTGCGAAGCTCCGAAAGCTGCTCATCTTTCAGGCAAACGTGAAACCCACCGCCTGAGCCGAGAGACAAACGCAATCAGCATTGACATAGGGTTCGCCCCGTCGTCAAGAACCAAAGCGGCGCCTATCGCGGGCCAAGCCGGTGTGAAGCCTCAACTCGGCGTCTCCCGCGATCTCGAACGCATCGTTTGGTGCGCTCCCTGCCCAGGTGGCCTCACTCTCTGATGTCGCAGACGACCATGCCGGGCGAGCCTCTGCGCCCCCGCCAGACAATGCGCCTGATCTTTCGCTTCAGGACGGCAAAGCCACGTTGTGGGCGTCTCAAGGAGCCGTCGAGATGGCGCTGGCACGGGTTTCTGAGGGGCCTTGGGATAGCACCAGCGAGCTTGTCCCCGCGCCCGCATCAAGGCGCCAAGACGTCCAAGGCAACTATGACCGCGCGCGGTTCTTGCGTGATGCCCTCTTGGTCAACGCCGCTGGCCTTCCCGAAAAACCTGTTTATCTCGTCGAATACGCGCTGGACCCGGAAAACGAGGATGCACTCGACCGGAAAACTGAGCTTCAAAACCCCGAACTGTGGGAAGACCCAAAGTACCGCGACGCCAAACATCTGGCGGGTTTCGACCGTGTTTGGGCCTACACCCAAGGCATCGCTCTCGCCCAATTTTCACGCCATCCAGAAGCCCTCGGCCTCGAAAACCACGAAGAGCTGGGAGCGTGGCGGGACCAGCTCGAGCGCGGCATTTTTCACCTCTTGTGGGATGACCAAGACTACAGGCGAGACCTCGAGCATACCCTCCAGAATCCGGACCTGAGTCCAGGACACCGAGCAAAGCTGGTGGACGCAGCCGGGCAAGACACGCTCGGACGCTTCATCACCGGAGGGACCCTGGCGCCGGGCGAAGCCGGACCAAAGCGATGGGTGCCAAGCACCCACGTGGCCATCGACAACTGCAGCTGGCTCTCGCTTTCGGTCGACCATGCGGCCCTCGCGAAAAAGCCGGTGTACCGCGAGCGTCTCGCGCGCTGCCTCGAGTACACGATGCTCACCTTCGCCAAGCCCTTGACGTTCGAAGGGCGGACCTAAAGCGGTCGAAGCCGGTCTTTTGGCGCTCCTGTGGAACGAACCCGTACACGCGCCCCTGGCCACGTTTCCAAGCGACCCGAGCGATGCTGCGCCGGGCGTCGCCGCGCTGTATGCCCTGTTCGCGGTCCACGCCAACGACATTCCGAAAGCGCAAGCCGCCCTCGGCGTCGCGGCCATCCCCACACTCCTTGATCCCTACGAAACCCTGAACCTTCCTTGGTACGCGTCACCCGCGGAATGGGTCCTGGCGCAGCAGGCGGTCAAGGGCCTCAACCCTCGCCTTGATGCGCTGGTCACCTCGACCCTTAAAGAGGGATCAAAAGCAGCATCTTTGCCTTTGGACCACGCCCTGACCTTGGTGATCGCCGAAGGGCCCCAGAAGACCTTCGGGATTCGGCCTTTGCCCAGCCTTCTCGACGCCACCGACTTGGGCACCAGCCCCTCAGCGAGAAGGATTCAAGCCGGCCGGGTGCTCGACCGAATGTTCGCAGAGACCGTCGGCGCGCTGTTTGCCACATACCCCGACCAAGCCGCAGCCGATCAGCTGTGGATGCGCCTGGCCCAAATTCGTGAACTTCAAGGTCGATTGGATGGGGTCTTGGGCCCCGAGGACGTCGCTTCGCTTGGCATGAACCGACTCCCACGGGAACGCCTCGAACGCACCATCCAAGAACTTATCCATGCTTGCAGCCTCGGCAACGTCCTCACCCAGCGCCTTGAGCGTTATACGGGGCTCGGGTGTGAACCCATCGCCGCCAACGCACGCGCCCTTGTAGTCGCTCGAGGCATCGACCCCGATAGGCTTGGGGCAATGCACAGCCTGAACCTTTTGCCGGGGAACCAAGAACAAGCCGCATCCTGGCGCGCCATCCATTCAGAGGCATCCGACCCGTCCGCAAACGAGGGGCTCTGGACAAAACTCCAGGATTCCATGCCACCTGCGTTTGGGCACGCGCCCATCACCGTTGAAATCCGTTCGATCGTGAGAAATCGTCTTCGGCAGGCGGTGTTGACGTATTGGTCGGAGACTCCGGCCGGGCCGACAGTGCACGAGCGACAAGGCCTCGACCTGATTGCAGCCTTTCACCCGGAATCTCCGATGCGTTTTTTGCGAACGTCCCTCGAACTTTGGAGCGCCCACAACCAGGGCCGCCCGCTCAGTTTCGAGTTCCGCGGCCAAAGGAGTGCGGCACCGGTCTTGTCTTTGTCTGGGCCCGCCATGAGAAACCGTCGGACGCTCCGCCAATTCATCAACACCTTTGCCGACGGCCGGCTGCCCCAGGCAGCCGACACCGCGGGCATCCCACAGAGCCTGCGCCATACCGTCTTCGCGCAGGGATTGATGACCAAAGAAATGGCCCAAAGCCTGACCGAAAGCCACGGCCTTTCGGCGGAACATGAGGCCTTGTGGCTCCAAAGGTTTCACCTTTCAAACGAAGCAACAGTCACCTCGGGCCACACCTTGAACACGCTTGCGCTACACGCCCCTGCCCATCGCCGACCTCCCCGTCATCGTAACCCTCCCCTTCTGACGTCGCATGGAGCAAAGACTCCATTTTCGAAGGCCCCTTTATTCAGTCGGTCCGGAGCCACTATGGCCTGGGTCCGGCCGACGGAATCGGGGAAGCGGAACAGTGGCCGGAGGCTTCGGAATCCTTCGTCTTTCTTGTGCCCCACGCCCGGCCATCGCCCAAGAATGGGAACCAACCCACATTCCAGATACGAAGTGCCGTCCACTTTCTCGGTCTCATATGGCCCCGCGTAACCCTTCCGTCCAAGTTTCGAGGCGGGGTGCCCCGCTACGAACTGATGCCTCTCAGGATCTCTTTAGCGCGCTTCCCGTATTGGACAGACGACGGACACTTCGACGAAGCCGCATTCCAAGCGCAAATGGAAAAAGCCCATGGCCCAGGCGTGTACGTGCTTTCTTGGCACGAAAAAGACACGCTCGGGGTCTTTCGCTACCGCAATTTTAGTGATCTTAACCCCGCCGAGTTCATCGACTGGCCCGCCCCACCACGGTTGCCGGACGATCCCGAACGGGGTCTCCTGGAGCGGGACATCCTGCAAAGCTTTCATGAACCCATCGACTACCCCAGCAGGCCCAGGTTCCATGAGGACTAACTCGGATTCAGTCTGAAACGGTGAAGGACTCGAGTTCTTCGGTCTGACCGCCAGCTTCTTTGACCTTGCCTACACCCGCCGCGTACCAAAAGGTCTTGCTCATCGCTTCGCCGGTCGTCTCGCGGCGAATTTTTACGCAGCGGAAGGTTCCTGCAGGAACGGTCACTTGTTCATCCACGGCCAAGACCATGAAGCTATAGCGTTTGGATACGGTCGATCCTCCGCCCTCGATGTGGAGTTCTTGGAACTCTTGGGTGTACTCGGAGTTGATGGCGGTTTTGTCGGTATCGACCCGAATAGATGGGGGGTTGAAACGGATGGACTCCACATTGCGGCCGTTTTTGTAGCCATTCTCTTGCACCCTGAGTAGACGGCCCTCGTCGTCTATGCGCTGGAGCGACTCGGTTGCGCGGGTGCCCCTATCGGTCCGAAAAACAAAAGCCTGGAGCCCATCTTGGGTCTTGGTGCTGCTCTTGATCTGTTGGATTTTCTCGCTCACCTCGTTGTTGACATCGGTGATGCGGTACACCCACCGGTTGCCGACCGCGAGGGGAAACAAAGACGATTTTTGCTCGACCGGATCTTCGCTGCCGCAGGCCGACGCCAACAGGGCTACGCCGAGCGCAACAAGGGTTAGACTTTGGGTTTTTTGATTGTATCCAGTGACTCGCATGTCAGCGCAACCACCAATCCTTTCGTGCCCTCGAGAAGGGCATCTTGAATGCTACTTTTCTCAATTCCTTCCGGATTTTCGAGATCAAAACGAATTTCTTTGGTGTCCAGTTTCAATTGACTGCTTCGAACGATCACCGGGAAAGACTCGATGATTTTTTGCGCTTGGCCCGACGCCCCCAGGGGGTCGGCGCACACCGCAGTCAGTCGGATGTACGGGTGATTGGTTTCGCGCTGGTTGAAATCGAGCGCACACACGACGGCAGCGACGAACATCGCGCACAAAACTGCAGTGCCGAGCGCACCCAGACCGCAGGCCATGCCCAGCCCGATCAGGAGAAAAAACACGGCAGCATCCCGGGGGTCTCGAATGCCGGTGCGAAAACGAATAAACCCACCGAGCCCGACCAACCCAAAGGCACGCGCCAGGCTGTCTCCGACGACAGTCACCACGATGGCTCCGGCGAGGGCGATCAAGATCTGAGCATGAACCATTTCCCGCGTGGGCCTGGTGATGCCCATGAAATAGCGCCAGGGTCGGTAGGCAATAAACCCACCCAGCAGCACCGCACACACCAAATGCAAAAGAGACTGCGACAGTTTGGGCACCGCCATGGTCTCGTTGACCGAATTGAGAAGTCCTTCCACTTGCTACTCTCCTAACCTCACGCCAAAAAAGACCGTCACCGTCGTCGCCTCAGCGACGATGAACGCACGTTCGCCGCCTTTTCGTTCCACCTCGACCGAAATCCGCGTGTGGTTTCGATGGCGAAGACTGAGGCCCGCCCGAACGGCGCCACCGCGATCGTCTCGGGTTCGGCTCGAGGGGTCGAAGGCCTCAAGACCCACGTAGGGCTCCAAGCGGACGGTTTTTTTTATTTTGAATGTGTAGGCACCAAGCAGCCGAGTCCCGAAGAAGGTTGCGTTTTCGCCAGGCACTTCACCATCGATGAGAAGATGGCGCGCACGGCCCGCCAAAAATTCGAGGGCCAAAAAGAGCCGCTTTCGGTCGTAACCTAAGTTCAGAGCCCCCGCGTAAGCCCGCGCGCCCTCCGTTCCGGCATCGCCATGGACGTATCCGTGCAGCGCCACTTCCGCCCCTTTGAACGGCCGAACCGACAACGCCGCCGCCCCGTCGAATCGCTCCGAACCCCGGGAGCTTCGGTACGCGCCGAGCTCGAGTCGCGGCCGAAGGGGAAACTTTGCCACGGTGAGCCGTCCGACGACCCCAAGCTTGCGGCCCCCAATACCCAGCCGGTCCGCCACGATGTCCGACACCAATCCGCGCGTGAGCGTCGGAAGCCGAAACCGGCTCAGGTTCTCGTAGAGTCCGAATGGGGTTTTGGCCTGCCCGATGCGCGCCCGAAAGAAAGGCGCGGGCGACAGATCCAAAAAGTAGTCCGACGGGTCCACCCCATTGTTTTGGCTGGGCGAAGCCCCCAGGCTGACCTCGGACGCAAAGTCGGGCTCGAGGGTGACCCGAACCCTGTCCCGGTAACGAAAGGTGGCGCTCAGCCGCGCCCGGTTGAGCACATGGCGTGCCTTGAAGTCCTCGTCCGGGCGTCGCCGGAATCGGCTGGACAAGAAGACCTGGCCGCCAAGCTCAACCCGAAGCGGTGACTTCACTTGGGGTGTCTGCGGCGAAAAAGCCGCGGCGACGGAGGAGGTCACGACGACCTCCGATGGAGGCTGAGCGCTGGCGGTTCCATGGAAGATCATGAGGCCCGCCGACACCATCATCCAACGGTCCGGCCCTCGCATTCCGCAAAGTCTATGCTGCCCTCGACCCCCTGAATACCTGTAGCAAGAGGGATGCGCCCCACCTTCCTTGGACGACCTCCGCAACCGATCAGCCCGGTGTGGGCGGAACACGCCCAGCGTACCCACCGGTGCACCCCTTCGTTCCGCCAGACCCGAGGCCCCATGACCGCGACCAAGCGACTTCGCCAAAGAAGTGGGAAATACGCTGAGGAGGGCTAAGCATCCACCGTCCTCCGTCCAGAACCGACCCCAGGGTGACGAATTCGGTTGCGTTTTTGCGGGCGCGAATGTGTACCAAAGAACGTTATGCGCATCGCCCAACGACTCGATGGAGTCGCGCCCTCTGCGACCCTTGCCCTCACCCAAAAAGCACGCGAACTCAAAGCGAGCGGCAAGGATGTCGTCAGCCTGACCGCCGGGGAACCAGACTTCCCCACGGCGGAGCCCATCCTCCGCGCCGCCAAGCAGGCCCTCGATGACGGCCATACCCGATACACCGCGGTGGCGGGCATCGAGCCCCTTCGAAAAGCGATTCAGGGCCAACTTGAAACCCGAGGCCTCTCGTACACCCCAAAGGCCATCCTGGTCTCGACCGGCGCCAAGCAGTCGGTGTTTGGCGCCGTAATGGCCCTGCTCAACCCCTCCGACGACGCCATTGTGGTCGCGCCCTACTGGCTCTCCTACGCCGACATGATCCGGGTGGCCGGGGGACGGGTCATCACCGTCTCGACCTCCGAAACCTCGGGTTTTGTCATGAACGGCGACGCCCTCGAAAACGCGCTGACCGACCAGACACGCCTGTTGGTCCTGAACAGCCCCTCCAACCCCTCGGGCGCAGTCTACAGCGAGGACCAGCTCAAGGAGCTTGCGGAAGTGCTTCGGAAGCACCCCGAAGTCACGATCATCTCAGACGAGATTTACGATCGTTTTGTGTACGGCAGTGGCGCGGCACCTTCGATCCTTTCGGTGGCCCCCGACCTCAAGGACCGAGTCCTGATCATCAACGGGTGCTCCAAGACCTACGCCATGACCGGCCTTCGTATCGGTTGGGCGGTAGGCCCCCAACCGTTGATTTCCGCGATGAGCAAGCTTCAAGGGCAGAGCACCTCCAACGCCTCGGCACCCATGCAATACGCCGCGCTCGAAGCGATCACCGGCGATCAAAGCGTGGTCACCCGCATGGTCGAGGCCTTTGAGCGCCGGCGAAATTTTGTCGTGGGTCGTCTTCGCGCGATGCCGGATGTGACCTGCTTTGAGCCGGGCGGCGCGTTTTACGCATTCCCCAACCTTTCGGCGTACGTGGGCCGCAACCTTCCGGACGGTTCTCGGATCGATGACGCCTCAGCCCTCGCGGGATACCTCCTTCACGAGTTCGCCTTGGTGGTGGTGCCTGGTAGGCCGTTCGGCGCCCCGAACCATATTCGCATTTCGTTCGCAACCGACATGGACACCCTGACCCGGGGTCTTGACCGTCTGCAAAAGGCGCTCAGCACCCTCAACTGAGTGGCGGGCGTTCGGCCTACAACAGGTACTGCGGCGGGATGGGATTGGCCTCGGTCTCTTCGTCACCCCAAAGGACATGGATGATCCACCAGCGGCCTGCGCGCGAAAACAGCTGGATGCTGTGAACCCCCCGTGAGGTTTCCCGGGTCCCATCTTCGTAGGCCCGCTCGGCGTGGTACGCACTGAACACTTGCGCCACCGAACCAAAGGCATCGCATACCTGGCCAATCTCCGACTCCTTAAAAGACACCAGGCGCTTCGTCTCCAGCTGCCGGCGAAAAGAAGTCAGAAAACCCTCCAGATCGGTGACGTTGAAGTCGCGCGCCTTGGCCCGCACAAAACGGGCGTGCGGCGCAAAAAGTTCGCGAAGTCGGGCCCAATCGGGGGTGCGCCCGCTGCCAAAGGACATCGCCTCGTACAAGACTCGAACCAGCGACTCCGCAGACGTCCATTCTTGGGGTTTAAGAACGCTCTCTGTAAACGTGTTCGGCCTGTTCTCGAGCCCCATCATCCGCTCCGTTCGATGGTGTGGATCTTCAGCATATTGGTGTGCTGAACCTCGGTAAAGGGCATCTTTGTGGTCATCACGACGGTTTGACCAGGACTGAGAATCTGTCGCTCCAGCGTCAGTCGCTCGACCGCCTGAACGAGCCCTTCGACACTGTCGGGTTTGGGAATCTTCAGGGGACGCACCCCCCAATAGAACGCCATCCGACGGACCTCTTCGTCGCTCGACGCGCAGCCCAAGATCTGGCAACCGGGACGCCAATCGGCGATCAATCGAGGGCCGAGTCCGCGGCGGGTGTAAGACACGATCGCGTTCGCCCGCACTTCTTGCGCCGTCACCACGGCGGCTCGGGAGATGGCCCAAGCGTGTGACGAACGGAGCCGCTCCACAAACTGGGGGGACTCCGAGGTCACCGGCGCCGTTTCCGCCGCGTGGGCGAGCGCTGCCATCGTCTTGACCGCAAGAATGGGGTAGTCACCCGCAGCGGTCTCTTCGGAAAGCATGACCGCGTCGGTCCCGTCGAACACCGCGTTGGCGACATCGGAGACCTCCGCGTGGGTTGGACGCGGGTGTTTGGTCATGGACATCAACATCTGCGTGGCCACAATCGTGAGCTTGCCGCGCTCTCGAGCCAACCGAATGGCGCGGCGCTGCACCGTGGGCACTTTCTCCGCGGGGAGCTCCACACCCAGATCCCCGCGCGCAACCATGATCCCGTCGCTGGCGTCCACAATGGCTTCCAGCTCGTCGACCGCCTGAGGCTTTTCGATTTTGGAGACGACTGGAACCATCCGGCCGAGCCGCTGCATTTCTTCGCGAATCTCCTTGAGATCACTAGGAGATCGGACAAATGAAAGGGCGACATAATCGACGCCCAGCGCCAGCCCAAACGCCAGATCCTTGCGATCCTGGGCGGTGAGCGCCGGCGTTGAAATCTTCGTTCCCGGGAGGTTGATGCCCTTGCGCGACGTCACCATCCCCCCTACTTCGACCCGGCACCGAACATCACGGCCGCGTACACCCTCAACCCGCAACGCCAACCGCCCATCTGCCAAGAGGATGCGCTCCCCCGGGGCCACGTCGTCGGCCAAGTTCGCGTAGGTCGAGGGAAGGCGAGCCTGGGTGCCCACAAAATCGTGTTCACCGGAGACGATCACTTCATCCCCCTTGGTCAGGGTCACTTCGCCGTCGAGCGTTCCCAAACGAATCTTGGGGCCACACAGGTCCTGGAGGACGGCAATCGGTTTGCCGACGGCAACCTCAGCCTTACGAATGTTGTCGTAGACCTCGCGATGATCGTTGTGGGTTCCGTGGCTGAAGTTCAGGCGGGCCACGTCCAGGCCCTCACGCATCAACGTTTCGAGGACTTCGGGCTGACGCGAGGCCGGCCCTATGGTCCCGACGATCTTGGTTCGTCGGGGCGTCTTTTGCTCGGGCACGCTGCCATCCCTAGCCTAAGCGTCCGCAGCTTGCGAAGCTTTCGTGTGCCGGCAGCGCGAAAAAACCCCTAGCACTCCACGAACTTCGCATGGCGGCGAAAACAGTCCGACTCAGAAATCGTCGTCGTCGTCGTCGTCGTCGTCGAAATCATCATCAAACCCATCAGTGAGGTCACTCGACTCGTCATCGAAATCATCGTCGTCGTCGAGCTCGTCATCGTCGAAGTTCGCAAGCCCACCCTCCTCGTTGAGCTCGATGGCTCCGTACGGGGGCGGCAAAAGCGCGGTATCGAGGTTCACCTCGAAGCGGACGTGGGTCCGGATCCCCGACATGGCTCCGGTCAACTCTTCGAGAGCATGGGCCAGGGCTTCTGCGCGACGCAAGGGTGGTTTCATCTCGCAGTTGCTGCAACGAACACTCCCGGGGCGCTCGATCATGTTCGCGATTTCGAGCTCGAAATCGGCCTCACACTCCGTGCACTGAAAACTGATGCTGGTGGTCATTCAAGCGCTCCACGCGCCGAGATCCCTCACAAAGATCCCGGTTCTCAACGGCGGCCGGGAGATTGAAGAAACTCGAGGCATTTGTCGAGATGGTTCTAGAAAAAAATCACTCCTGGGCTTTCGCCTCCTGCCACAAGGTCTCCATCTCCTCCATGGTTGCCTCAGAAAGGGTCTTCCCGCGTTTTTTCAGCCCCTCTTCCACAAACTGAAAGCGCCCCATAAACCGAAGGACCGCGCCCCGAAGCGCGTTCTCCGCACTCACCTCGAAAAAACGCGCGACATTGACCACACTCAGGAGAAGATCCCCGAGTTCCTCCTCGGCTCGTTTGCGATCCAGCGACGCCTGAGCGGCCTTGAACTCCAAAAGCTCCTCCTCGAGCTTGGCCATGGGCCCAGACGCATCCGTCCAGTCGAAGCCCACCTGGGCCGCTTTTTGGGTGATCCGTTCCGCTCTCAAGAGTGCCGGAAGCGCCTCAGGCACACCCTCGAGTACCGAACGGCGGCCGGCCTTCTCTCGTTCGGTGCGCTTGATCGCCTCCCATCGCGCCAAAGCCTGCTCGGCATGGGCCTCATGGTCCGGCCCAAAGACGTGCGGGTGCCGGCGGACCAGCTTGTCGGAGATGCCGTGGGCCACATCGGCGGCATCAAAGGCACCCTCTTCGCGGCGAAGCTCCGCCTGGAATATGACCTGAAGCAAAACGTCGCCCAATTCCTCGCAGTGATGCCCGGAAGAGGCACCTTCCATCGCTTCAAGCAACTCGTATGTTTCTTCGAGGAGATAGGTCCGCAGCGTCCGGAGATCTTGAACGCGATCCCAAGGACACCCCCCCGGCCCCCGGAGGCGAGCCATCACACCCACCAAACGCTCAAAGGCCGCGCCGAAGTTCGACCGATCCTCCGGGCTCGGTGCGATCAGACGCTGTTCATCCTGCTCAGGACTCGGCCTCTTGGACACCCGTCGTTCCTATGGAGCACCCATCAATTCTTTGGCAAGCTGCGGCTTTCCTTGAGGAGTCAATTGCACAAGTTTTGTGCAGACCCCCGAAACCATGCGCCGAACGGGCCGCTTGCCTCCGCCGTACCCAGGATTGGTCACACGTTGTTCACAATCGGAGTGGATGCTGCGGGTCATTTTGACGGGTCGACGTTTACGGGCCCACCCGACCCCTCCGCCGGAGGCGACGCATGAAAGCCCCGTAAAGAAGCGCGGGCTCCGGAAGCTTCAGAACGTGCGCGAGACCAAAATAGACCACCGCAAAAACCACCACCATGCCCAGCAATGCGAGCGTGTTGACCGCACGCGATCCGCCAAACCAGCGAAACAGCGACGCGCTCATCGCCACCGCCAACGAGGGTAGGCCAGCAGCCAACAGACAGCGGAGCGCGTGACCCGCCAGCCCCAGCGCCCTCCCAGACAGCGCGGTACCCAGCTCGGCCCCCGACCGGACAGGCCCTCCCTCAGCGGACGGATCGATTCCAGACTCAGTCGCTGGCGGAACCATCACCGAGACGCCTTCGCCGGTTCGCTCGCGCGAACCGAGGGCCTCGCTTGCAGGGTGCGCGCCAAGAGCCCCAGCAAGCCGCGCCCGGAGGCGCGCGCCGAGCACCGCGAGCTGAGCAAAAGATGCGGCCACCGTGGCGATGGTCAGACCGTGGATGCCGTAACGCGACCCCAGGGCCGCACCCAAGACGCCGGTGGTGACCATCGATGCCGTAGCCGCGGCCACCGGCGTCTTCGTATCGCCCAATGCGTAGTACGTGGGAACCATGACCCGAACGGCACCAATGGGCGCGACCGCAAAAGCCATCAGCTGAATCAACTCAGAGGTGATCACCCCATGTTCCGGGGTAAACTGGCCATGACGAAAAAGGACCCCCACAATGGGCGTGGCCAAGAAGAACAGGCCACAGGCCGCAGGGACGGTGATGAAGTTGGTGGCCCGAACCGCCCGGCGCCACGTGCCTTCCACCGCCGCTCGGTCCCCTCGCGAGACATGCTCCGAAAGCGTGGGCAATGCCGCGATACTGATGCTAATCGCGAATACCCCTAGGGCAAACTCTTCAATGCGGGTCGCGAAGGCATAGCAGGACAGCCGACCCTCGGGCAAAAACGACGCAATGGCCCGTATGAGCATAATGTTCAGCTGATACACGGCCACGCCGAACAAAGCCGGCCCCATCCGACGGGCCAGGAGCCGCACCGACGGATGCCCAAGATCCCAGCGAGGCCCCACCAACATGCCGGCCCGGGCGAGAAACGGGAGTTGGAGCACCAACTGAAAAACCCCACCCACAAGCACCCCCCAAGCAGCGGCCTTCACCGGGAGATTGAACCAGCTGCGTCCCAAGAGAGCGGCCGAGATGATGGAGAGATTGAGCAGCATCGGCGCCGCCGCCGTAGGCCCAAAAATCCCTTCGGTATTCAGAACCCCACCGGCAACCGCCACCAGGGAGACAAACGCAATGAACGGCATCATGATCCGGGTCAGCGCCTCCGTCATGTGGGCCCGTTCAGCGTCGAATCCGAGGGCAAAGAGTTTGACCGGGATCTCGGGGAACAAAACCCCCAACACGGAGATCACCAACAGCACCGGAATCAAGACCCCGAGTAGCGCGCCCGTAAAGCAGCGCATCGCGCCCCGCCCGCCCGCCGTTTTCTCGGTCGCCAGGATGGGCACAAAGGCGATCATCAAGGAGCCTTCCGCAACCAGTCGCCGCAACGCATTCGGAATGGTCAGCGCCACGGTGTAGGCGTCCATCGCCACGCCCGCGCCAAAGAGGTGGGCGAGCACCACCTCTCGGATGAGTCCAAGAATTCGGCTCGCAAGCGTGAAAAAAGCGACGACCCCCGCACGCCGCGCCAGACGCTCACCCTCGCGCCCCTCGGATTCCACCTTGAGGGGTTTATCCCCGGCAGCCGTTCCCATCGCTCGGACCACTGCCTTTAGCCCGTTTCGGGCAAGTCCGGGAAGAAAAGGGGCCCTTGACAACACCGATGGTCAACGCTAGGTGGTACCGCTCCAGGAGAACGGAACCCGTGGCAAACCATGCATCCGCGGCCAAGCGGCACCGACAAAACCTTAAGCGCAACGAACGAAATTCCGCGGCACGCTCCCGCACTCGAAAGGCGGTCCGCAAAGCACGCGAAGCGGTCCTCTCGAAGGCCGACGACCGCGATACACTCGTCAAGCATGCGGTCACCGAGCTGTACCGCGCGGCTTCAAAATCTTTCATCAAGCCCGGCACCGCCAGCCGTCAAGTAGGCCGCCTGATGAAAGCGCAAGCCAAAGCCCGCTAGGCTGCCCCACAAATCGACCGAGCCGGTTCTCACCCGACAACCGAGTTGTAGGTCACTGCGCCCGCGAAACGCGGGCGTGTTCGTTTCCGAGCGGAAGTCCGAGGGCTCCTCAAGTCGAAAGCAACGCCCTCTGTGCAATATCGTTGCGAAACTGCATGCCTGGCCAGCGGATCTTGTCCACCGCCGCGTAGGCGGTCTCGGCAGCCCGGGCCACCGTTGCCCCGAGCCCGGTCACCGAGAGGACCCTTCCACCGTCGGTGACCAACGCGCAATTGCTCAGCGCCGTCCCACTATGGAAAATGAGTGCACCAGGGATCTTCTTGGCCGACGAAAGGCCCTCAATGATATCGCCCTTCTGGGGTTTCTTCGGATAGCCAGCAGACGCCAGAACCACATTCACCGCGGCCTCTTTGGAGAAACGAAGGGGCCGGTCCTCGAGCTGACCCTTGGCCAAAGATTCAAACAGCAAAAAAGCGTCTTCTTGTAGGCGGGGCAGAATCGCCTGGGCCTCTGGATCCCCGAAGCGCACGTTGTACTCCAGGACCTTGGGACCGGTGTCGGTCAGCATCAGTCCCGCATACAAAATGCCTCGAAAGGGTGTACCCCGTGCCGCCATCGTTTTCAGAATCGGGCGCAAGCAGGTCTCTTCGACTTCTGCCAAAACCGATGGCGTGGCGCGTAGCGCCGGCGAGTATGCGCCCATGCCCCCCGTATTTGGCCCCCGGTCCCCGTCGCCAAGACGCTTGTGATCTTGCGCCGGCGCCATCAGAGTCATGCGCTCGCCGTCGGTGAGGGCAATGACCGACAGTTCCTCGCCTTCGAGGCACGCCTCCACCACAATTTGCCGCCCACTCAGGCCCATCTCACCGCCGAGCAGGGCACGGATAGCACGCTCAGTGGCCGCGAAATCCTCAGCGACGACAACGCCCTTGCCGGCCGCCAACCCATCCGCCTTAACCACCGCCCGATTTCCAAGCCCACGCGCAAATGTGAGGGCTTCCTGCGCATCCACAAAGGCGCCCCAAGGTGCCGTGGGCACCCGGGCCTCACGCATGATACCCTTCGCAAACGCCTTGCTGCCTTCGAGCTTCGCCGCCGCCCGGTCCGGGCCCACACATGCGATCCCCACGGCTTTCAATGCATCCCCAAGGCCGGCCACCAACGGGGCCTCGGGGCCGACAAGAACGTAGTCTACGCCGTAGGTTTGGGCAGCCTCTACCAAGCCCGCGCGGTCATCCACGGAAATGGGCAAAAGCTCTGCATGTTCCCCGATGCCGGGGTTTCCCGGAGCCACAAACACGGTGGGATTCGACGGGGAAGTGCACAGCGCTTCCACCAAGGCGTGCTCCCGCCCGCCGCCGCCGACCAACAACACGGACGCCATGGCTCTCTTCCCACCAGCCAAATCGCATCAAGTCAAGAACCGTCGCAGTCGCTTCTGTTTCTCCCTAGAAGCCAGCGGCCGCAAGGGCTTGGCGAATCTGAAGATTGCCGGGATCGGACTCATAAACCTGACGCAGTTCCTCTAGGGCCTTGGCTTTCTCCCCGCGACGAACCCTGAGTTTGGCCAGCTCTCTTTTGGCAGACAGCCGCCCGGAACCACTGCGTAGGGCCGCCTCGTAGTGTTCTTGAGCCTGGTCAAACTTCTTGTGGAGCCCCATCGCTCGACCGAGCATCAAATGGCCTAGGGCCGAGCCCCGCTCCACGACCAGAATCTTGCGGGCCGCACGCGCCGCCCGCTTCCATGCCCGATCGTCGAGGGCAAGCTGGGCCGAGTAGATAAGGGCGCTGACGTTTCCCTCATCCAGCCGAAGCGCCCGCTTGATCGCCGCGCGCGCCTGTCCTCGTTGACCGATATGGTAGTACAAGAGCCCCATGCTCGCATTGGCCACCGATGCGTTTTGGCGGGTGGAGGCCGCCCTCCGGAAGGCTTCGATGGCCTCTAAAACGGGCCTTGTCGACAGCGCCAAAAGGCCCCCCGCACGCCTGGAAGCCAGCTCTTCCGGATCGATCTCGGCCGCTTTTCGCATCAAGGCGAAGGCTTGCGGCGCTCCGTTTTGGCGCAAATAGACGCTGGCCAAAAGGCCCTTCAGGCGCGGGTCTCTCGGCTGATTGTTCATGGCTTCCGTAAACAAACGAAGGGCATCGCGAAGACGTCCCTCCACCAGGGCCGCACGCCCCGCCAACACCAAGGCCGCAGGCTCCCCCGAACGAGCTGCCAGCGTGCGCCGCGCGTAGACCGCGGCCGTGGTTGAAGAACCGGCCATCAACGCGGCGCGCCCCCGAGCCAAAAGCGCTGCAGGCTCTCTTGGAACCAGTTTGAGTGCGAGATCCGCCAGTTTGGCCGCCCGCTTCGACTGCCGGCGCTCCAACTCGGCCCGCGCCCATCCGGTGTAAATCTGTGCGCCCCGGGCTCCGCGCGCCCCCGGAAAGCCTGCAGCACGCCGATACGCCGCTATGGCGGCCGACACGTCACCCCGCTCCGCGTTCGTGTGTGCCAGGACCAAAAAGGCGGCCTGTCGGTCGCCTGGGAGCGTCGTCGCCTTTTTGAAATGTTTCTCTGCGTCGGAAAAGCGTCCAAGTTCCATCAGAAGCTCCCCTTGCGCGATTTGGACCGCGGCGTTGGCTTGGTCTTTTTTGAGGCGCGCTTCCAACACCCGTGACGCGGCCCCGTAGCGCCCCACCCGGGCGTACGCATCCGCCAAGACGCGGTCGGCGCGCAGCAGATCTTCCTGATCCGCCTTCGCCTGTTCCGCGGCCTCAACCGCCAGCTGCACGTTGCCTGCCAAGTAACATCCCGCCAACACCAAACGGGCACGGCCATCCGCAGGACTCCTCGACAAGGCCCGATCCGCAAACGTCCGACAACCATTCAAGTCGCCCTTGGCCAGAGCCATCGCGGCCCAAGCGCGGTCGATGTCGGCCCGACTGGGCCCCTTCTTGGGCGCAATCTCAACCGCATACTCGAGCGCCGTCTCAGCCAACGCCACCTCTTCTTCGGAGGCGATGGGCAGGCGCCAGATGGCGAGATTCTCAACGTACCCCGCAATGGCACTCACCTCGTTTTCGTCGAGCAACAGGGCCCGTTCGTACGCGTCTTGGGCGCGCCCATAACTCGCCCAAGAATCTTCCAAATGACGCGCGGTCGCGGTCACGATGTGCTCGTGGGCCGTGCCGCTCACATCGGGGTGTGCACGTCGCCACTCCGACAAATAACGCCTGAACGGATTCGGACGGGCCGGCCCCCCCAGCGTCGGCGATGCCAAAAACCCCTCAACGATCTGCTGAATCTTGTCGCGCTTCGAGATCCCCACGAAGGCCACGGCGCCTATGGTTCCCACCAGGAGCAAGGGGCCAACAAAGCGCGCCAATCCGTGGCCGCGCGCTTGAGCCGTGGAGGCGCGGGCGGTGGACGTCGGCCGCTCACTCTCCGCCAAAAAGGCGATTTCTTTGTAGGCGGTCATGGGCGCGTAGTCCAACCCATCGAGCGAGTAGTTGTACTCGCGGGTAAACTCACCCTGGCGGATCCGTGCCCGCAAATCGTCGAGCCTCAAGGGTCCGATGATTCGGCCGTCTTTCAGGCGTACGTGCCAGGTCGGGACATCGCCACTCTCCGCTGACAGCGCGACCGATCCGGTGCCCCCCCTTTGATCGCGCTGGTGCTCGTCACAAAGACCAATAACCTTGTCGAACTCGTCGGTCAGCGGAATGCCGCAGACCTGGCAGGCGCTCTGTTCTTCACCAAAGGCGGCCGACTCGAAGTCTTGGGAACCCGAGGCGGGAAGGTCGGGCGTGCCAAACCGGTTGGATCCTTGGTCCGGTTCACCAGGGAAGCCAAACTCATCGCCCCCATCAGGGGGCTGGTATCCGTCCCCCATCTGCTCATAGCCGCTGCCGAGGGAGACACCACCGCCACCTTGAGGTCCGGGCATGTCTTCCGACCCAAAACGCCCCCCCCCAGCCCCCCTTGGGGCGAGTTCGGTCGGATCCCCAAAGTGTTGCTCGAGGCTCGCCGATCCCAGCGAGGACCCTATCCCTGGCCCGGGTGCAGGCGCCCCCATAGGCCCAGGGGCCTCTTTGCGGACAAGCCTCACATGACCGCAGTAAGGACACTGCGCGCCAATCGGCTGATCGGAGAGTTGCGCGTCGTCGATGGTGTACGTCGCGTTGCAGACCTCACACTCAATCCTCATAGCAGAGTTCGCCCTAGCCTACTCCGTACGCTCCATTCGGTCCATCTATGCGAGACGGAACCCCGATGACAAAGCCCCATGCTTAAGGAGCCCCACTTGGGACGTCTGAACTCAATGCCTGAAGTGCCGTACACCGGTAAAAACCATCGCGACGTTGTACGCATTGGCAGCCGCGATCACTTCCTCGTCGCGCACGCTTCCACCGGGCTGAACAATGGCGCGCGCTCCAGCCTGAGCCAGACCGTCCACGCCGTCACGAAACGGGAAAAACGCATCCGAAGCCACAACCGAACCCTCCAGGGAACCCTGTGCCTTTCGGGTGCATAGATGCACGGAATCGACCCGACTCATCTGGCCTGCCCCCACCGCCAAAACCCGACCTGCCTCGGCGAAAACGATGGCATTCGAACGAACGTGCTTGGCCACCGTCCAGGCAAACCGGAGCCCTTCCCACTCATTTGCCGTGGGTTTTCGTTCCGTCACCACCCGGCCCTTCTCAACCTCCTGAGCCAACGTAGGCGAAATGTCCTCGTCTTGAAGCAGCATGCCGCCACACACCTGCCTCAAAATCCGCGCCCCGGGCCGGTCGCGCCAAGGTGAGACATCAGGCACAGTCAGCACCCGGAGGTTTTTCTTGGTGGTCAGAATCGATAGGGCTTCGTCACTGTACGCCGGCGCCACCACGGCCTCCAAAAAGGTCTCGACCAAGGTTTCCGCCGTCGCCTTATCCACCGTGCCCGCCACCGAAACCACCGCCCCGAAAGCCGACACCGGGTCACAGGCTCGCGCGGCCGCCACCGAGGCCTGGGGCGTCTCCATCTGGGCCGCTCCACACGGGTTGTTGTGCTTGATATAAACCGCGCTGCCTGCACCCAGATCCGCAGTCACGGCCAATGCACTGTCCAGGTCCAGAAGGTTGTTGTAGGACAGGGCCTTTCCGTGACGCTGCTCGAGGGCCGCCAAGCCGTAGACACCCGATGCCTCGCGGTAAAAGGCCGCCCCCTGGTGAGGGTTTTCTCCGTAACGGAGCGCTTGCAGTTGAACAAACCTGGGGGACATGCGCTCGGGAAACGGCGCGCTTTCGGCCGTCTTCTCTGCTTGAGCCCGAAAGTACGCGTCCACCGCTTGATCATAGGCGGCGGTGTGACCAAAGACCTTGGCAGCAAAGCGTTTTCTGGCGACAAGATCGATGTCCCGCCCCGCCTGAAGTTCACCAAGCACCCATTCGTAGTCCCGAGGGTCGACCAACGGGAGCACAAACGGATGGTTCTTGGCCGCGGCCCGAAGCAAAGTAGGCCCACCAATGTCGATCTCTTCCACCACGTCGTGGAACGTCGCGCCGGAGCGCCGGGTAGCCCCTTCAAAGTCATAGAGATTCACGACGACCAGGTCGATGGGCTCAATCCCATGCGTTTTTCGCTCTTCCTCGTGCGCCGTCGAATCACGGCGAAACAAAATCCCCCCATGGACCTTGGGATGGAGCGTCTTCACCCGGCCGTCCAGCATCTCAGGCGCGCCGGTAAACGCCTCGAGTGCAGTCACTTCGACCCCGGCCTCGCGAAGGGCCCGAGCGGTGCCCCCGGTAGATAGAATCTGGACCCCCATGGACTGAAGCCCTCGGGCAAACCCGGCCACACCCGTCTTGTTGGTCACACTGATGAGCGCACGCGCAATCTTCACGCGGCGACGTCTAGGGGGTGCGTTTCGGTGGCGTCAACCCGCGATTCTCTTGTCTGCGACAAAAAGGCCCCAGGCCCTCACAAAGCCCCGACCCCCGATTGTCCGCCAAAGGGCGAGAGTCGGCGCTCTAGGGACGCGCCGTCGCATCCTCACGCGCGTCTTCAGGCTCCGGACTCGGCTCGAGTTCGTGGCCATCGAGATAGGTATGCAACTCCACATCACCCTTTCGAAGCTTGTCGAGACCGCTCACCTCGACCTGTCGAATGCGCTCGCGAGTGAGGTTCATGATCTCCCCCACCTCTTCCAGCGTGATGCCGCCGCGCTCCGCCACATCGAGGGCACAGGTTTCTTCCAGCTCCCACACCTCTCGATCCGGAAAATTGATCTTGATGGAGCCGGTCATGGGATTGACGTCGAGATAAAGATGGTACCGGCAGGAGACATACATGCACGGCCGTTTCCCTTCGCGGCAGTGTGAGCGCCGACCCGGCCGTTCGTAGTCCAGGATTTGAGGCAACGTCCCCTGGGCGATCATGCGCCGACGCTCACGCAGCATCTGCTTACGCGCGATGGTCTTGCTGCGCCGACGAACCACCTGCGGCGAATCGCGCGGCTCAGTCGTGACTGGCGTCGATGGCGCGGGGACCGTCTCGGGTTCGTCGACCTCGGCCGGCTCGGCCGGTGCTGGCTCTTCAAAAAGTTGCGGCAGTTCGCTCAGCATTTCGCTGGGCGCGATCTGGCTATCGAGGTGCCACTCTCCATCGTCCGCATCGCCGTCCCAGGCATTGGACCCACCGTCCACTGGCGGGGGCAAACGCCGGGGTTGGTGCGGCAGGTCGGATTTCTGATCGGCTGATGACATCACACACACCTCCAGGCTGTCCGCCCGGCCTAACCCCGTTTGGACACCCTTATCCCCGCCCGGGGGTTCGTTCGTTCCATCTCTGCGATCGAGCGCGGGGGTCAGAACCAAATCCGTACGCCTAACGCCAAAAAGAAACTAGGAGCGTCACGCGATCGTGTCAAGGCACCCTCCGCAACTCTGTGCCAAACCCACCACCGCCCGGTCCGCCAAACGATAGCGCCCAAGATCATCATGAGGGTCCCGACGACCAGCGGGTTAGAGATCGGCAGTCTTCGACATCGAAACGTGTCACCCTCAAAACAGAGCTAAAGTTTAACCTGAGTATATCGACTTAAATATTTGATATTATTTAATTAAATAATATATATAAAGTCACATCGTCTCCCGGCAAAGCCCGGAGCTTCAGGAGCTTGGGGCCGCTCAAAGCGGCTATCCGAATGAACGAATAGCGGTGTTCGCAAAACGCGCAAATGCCTCGGTTCGTTTTCGACCACGACCACGACCACGCAGACGTAGACGTAGACGTAGACGTAGACGTAGATGTGGTCGTGGCCGTGGTCGACAGCGTTTCCCCAGATTGACGTCTCCGAGAGGACCGAACGACTCCCGGAGCTGTCAAACTCCGGGTGCCTCCCCGGCAGAGCCGGGCGCCTTGTCCCCTCGGCCGATGAAGCCGCTTTCGGTCGACCTTTGGTCCTGGATCCGCGCTCCTGGCTACTCGGGATCGATGCTTTGTCAGACAGCGTCCCGCCGGGCCACTCGGGCATCCCGACCCGCTCAACGACTCAGTTCCAGGCGCACCGATTTCTTCCGCCCCTTCTCTAGCTGAATCGTTTTACTCAACGACCGCATGCCTTTCAGCGACGCGGTCACTTTGATGGGCCGATTCGCAGGCACGTCGCGAAGGGTCATCGGCGACACCCGATCGCTGATGACCCGCCCGTCTACCGAAATGGACGCTCCAGGCGGAACGGTGCGGATCCGTAGGCTTCCCGCTTCCTCAAGTGTAAACGGCAGCACCCGAACTTCAGTTCCCAAGGTCGCAGTCACCCGCGTCTCCTTGGTGGCCCACGCTCTTTGCTTCACCGTGATCCGGTACTCCACGTCCGGGATCAAATTCACCTCAACCGGCGTCACCCCCTCAACCCGCTTGCCGTCCAAGAACACCTCGGCCCCGGGGGGCTCAGAATCGATGCGATAGGCGCTCGTAAACGAAGCGGGCGTAGGACTCTCGGCCAGGCCCAGGAATTGGCTGAGCGCATGACCGTGCGCCAGGTAGGCATACGCGCCTCCACCCGCAATGGCGGCGAGCATCGCCACCACCATCCAGGGTGCCCTCGACGCTGGGGGGCCCGCGTGGGGGGCGGGCGCCGGGCGCCTCAGATCCCCCGTTGTCCGCTGGGTCGGGCGCCTGAGATCCCCCGTTGTCCGCTGGGTCGCGCCAAATTCAGCCAACGGCCGCGCCCGTTTTTTGGGCTCAACCCGGGCCCCATCATCGAGCTCCAAGCTCGGCTCGACATCCGGGGCTTCAAACTGCACGACGCGGTGACCCACGTCGGCCGGGTTTGGACCCGCCGCGGGTTCCCCCGGAGGGGGCCGTTCTTTGGTCTGCCACGACGCCGGAAAGGCCTTCAGTTGAGACTTCGCGCGCTTTTTCTCCATGGTCACGCCGAAGACCTCTTCGTATTTTTGCGCCGCACCCATGCCGGGCAAATCGCCGGTGGGGCGATGGGGCCCGGCGTGGAGGGCCGCCGAAGACGGGGGCGCCACCGCCGGCTCTACGACGTATCCGCTCGGGGTCGATCCGGGGTGCTCAATACGACCCTCCACCAGATCCTTGATGTACTGCGCCAGCGCGGACTGCCCGGCATAATGGGTCATCGCCGCCTGGAAACGCTCGAAGGCCAGGTGCATCTCTTTGCAGCTCGGGTAGCGGTCCTCCTGATGAATACTGAGCGCGGTCTCTAAGATCTCTTGGAACTGCCGGGGAACCTCCGGTCTGAAATCCTGGGTGCTTCGAATTGGCCTGGTGGCGGAGTAGGCGGGAGCCTTCGAAAGGTGCGGATCGTGAAGCCGTTCGTTGGTTGCCAACTCCCACAAACAAACGCCCAAAGAAAAGAGGTCCGAGCGGCCGTCGACCGGCGCCCCTCGGGACTGTTCGGGGCTCATGTATCCAAACTTGCCTACGGCTCCTTTCGCCTGAACCCGAGTAAGGCCCGCCCGGGCCTTGGCAATGCCAAAATCCACAATTTTGACGCTCCCCTCTACAGACACGATCAAATTGTGGGGGGAGACGTCGCGGTGCACGAGACCCAGGCTGACACCTTGGGCATCGGTCAAGATATGGGCATAGTGGAGCCCCTGGCATACCTGGCTTGCAATGCAAGCGACATGCTCGAGGGGCATCCATCGATTGATCGACTTGAGCTTCCTGCGAATGTCATCGACGGTGTATCCAGGAACGTACTCCATGGCGATGTAGTACACGTTGTCGACCAGACCAAAGTCGTACACCTGCGCGATATTGGGATGATTCAATAACGCCGCCAGCCGAGCCTCATCCAAGAAAAGTTGGACAAACGATTGGTCCGAGGCCAATTGGGGAAGCACGCACTTCAGCACCACCGGTTTGACGAAGCCCTCGGGCCCAACCTTCTCGCCGAGGTACACTTCGCCCATACCCCCGACGGCGAGGCGTTTGCGAAGCCGGTAATCGCCAAGCTGCTGCACAGGGTTCTAGACTCGAGGGCGATCAAGCCCCGTAACACTTAGGATGGTGTGGTAGATGCCCACCAAGATAGCGTACCCCGCACAAACAGCAACCGCGTACAGGGACCCCTTGAGGACAGTGCCCAAAAGCGACACGGCACCATCCCAAGCGTACCAACGGGCCAGCACATAAGCGCCCGAAGACGTGAGGGCAACCAGGGCCAGCATACTGACCATAAGCGAAATCCAGCGAGGCATGGTCCCTTTGAAGGGCATTCCGAAGCTCGGAATGCGACCTCCTGCGAATGTCCCCGTCGATGCAGGCATTGGCAAGCGCACCTTTGCCAACTGTTGCTTTTCGCGGAGGGCAAGATGGGTGTACCCTCCAACGTCGTGGCCAGGCGAGCCCAACCGGTGCTGGTCGCCGACCTCGTGGAACGGTTCCTCTCTGGGCGAGAACGGCGCTCGGCGCGGGCCGAAGAGGGCGTTGCACTCAAAGTGTTCCGCGCCTTCGGAAACATTGGGGCCCCACTCACCACCCACGCCGAACCCGTTTTTTTTCGGGGCGGGGTATTGATTCTGGAGCTGTATGAGAGCGCCTGGCTCACCGAGATGACGTTCCTCAGACAGGACATCATTCGACGGATCAATCGGAGCCTGGGCAAGGAAGTGGTCTCCGACCTGAGGATGCGGCTCGGGCCGGGCCGAAGGAAAAAACAGGAATCGCCGCCCGCCCCTCCGCTCCAGCCCCGCCAGACCGACGCGATCCACGATTGGACACGCCTCATCCATCAGCCTCAGGTCCGAGAAGCGGTCCAAAGAGCCGCCGCCGCCAGTCTCCGCTACGGCCCCACACCCGGCGCAGCACCGACCGGGGCCCCCGGACCAAGAATGCATCGAGAAGATCCCGCTCCGGCCGACAAGCCCGTGCTGACCTACGGATGGGGTGCAACCCGGCCCCTCAAAGGGGGCGATTGAGACCTGGCTGGACCCTGTACGCGGTTGAAGCGTACCGGGGCCCAATTCCCAATCCGCCGCAAAAGCGGCACTCAACTTGAGCCCAGCGTCGTTCAGAGCTAACCCACAGGCATGAAAATCGAGGTTGATGCTGCCATCGCTTTTCCGCGCCCGCTGGTTTTTTCCACCTATCGCGATCGGCTCCCAGAAATGGTGCCCTATCTTCCGAACATTCAACAAATCACCGTCGAACAGCGACAAGATCAGGTTGGCGGACAGCCGGGAAGGACATCGCTGATCAACCGATGGGAAGCCAAAGGGGACATACCGCGGGTCGCGCACCGCATCCTCAAGCCCGAAATGCTGGCCTGGCTGGATCACGCTCAGTGGAATGAGGACGACTGGACCTGCGACTGGAAGATCGAGACGAAGATGTTTACCCAGAACGTGTCGTGCGCCGGACACAACACCTATCTCGAAGGGAAGGACCACACCACGCTTCAGATTCGTGGGCATCTCGATGTCAATCTAAAGGGTATTCCCGGCGTACCCCGATTGCTCGCAGGATCGATCGCGCCCACGGTGGAGCGATTCATCATCGCCCTGCTCACCCCCAACCTCACATCCGTAGCCCGCGGTCTCGAGGCTTTTTTACAAGCCGAGGCGGCCAAGACCCCCTAGCAGCCCTTGGGGCGCGCACCGGCCCCGGCCCTCCCTGCTCTTGCACTCTGGGCACGCAACGGCCCCGCATCACATTAACTTGTTGATTTCAGGTCCGCCCGAAGGCTAAGAGCGGCCGCGACGTGGAAAGCTCTTGGGCCCTGACCCTGCTCATCGCCATTCCGATCCTCGGCGCGGCCGTCACGCCTTTGTTGCCCCGAAGCAACAAAAGCGTGATCCGAGGCTGGGGCATGCTGATCTTGGCCCTGAATTTTGGGCTGTGCCTCAGCATTTGGAGTCGTTTCGACAACACGTCAACCGAACTCCAGCTGGTGAAGCGCGTCATCTGGATCCGCTCGTTCAACATCGAATACTTCGTCGGCCTCGATCAAATTTCTTTTTGGATGGTCGTACTGACCGGCGCCGTGAGTCTCATCGCGGGTCTATCGAGCCTCTCCATCGACAAGAACGTCCGCGGCTACTGGGCGATGTACCTCCTCCTGAATGCCGGGATGTACGGCGTGTTCGTGGCGATGGACTTCTTCCTCTTTTACATCTTCTGGGAAGTGATGCTCCTTCCCATGTACTTCCTCATCGGCGTGTGGGGGGGACCTCGAAAAGAATACGCGGCCATCAAATTTTTTCTCTACACCCTGGCCGGATCGGTTTTCATGTTGCTGTGCATGATCGCGCTTTACTACGGCAGCGACGCCGCACCGCTCGTGCGCACCTTCCCAGACTCGGTGACCGTCGCCACCGACGGGACACCCCTGTTCGCGCTCGCCGACGGAGTCACCGCCAATCATACGTTCAATCTGCTCTATATTCGCCAGCTTGCTCAAATCGGGCACTGGGCCTCCCAAGCCGCTATCCTTGGCTTCAGCTTTACGAAGATTCTCTGGGTGGGCCTGTTCATCGGTTTTGCCATCAAAGTCCCGATGTTCCCGTTCCACACCTGGCTTCCGGATGCGCATGTCGAAGCGCCGACCCCTGTGTCCGCAATCTTGGCCGGCGTGCTCCTCAAGATGGGCACGTACGGCATGTTGCGGTTCAACTTTCAGATTTTGCCTGACGCCACGTGGTGGGCGCGCGATGCCATGGCGCTCTTCGGGATGATCAACATTGTGTACGCGGCTTTTGTGTGCCTCGCACAAAAAGATCTCAAAAAAATCATCGCGTACTCCTCGGTCAGTCACATGGGTTTTGTGCTTCTCGGCTTTGCCGCCATGACCAAGCAGGGCATGGCCGGTGCCTACTTTCAGATGGTGTCTCACGGGGTGGTATCACCGATGCTCTTCTTGGCCGTCGGCGTCATCTACGACCGGGCCCATACGCGAGACGTCGAAGCATTCGGGGGGCTTGCGAGCAAAATGCCCGAGTATGCGGCCTTGACGGGGCTCGCGTTTTTCGCATCGCTCGGGCTTCCGGGTCTCGCAGGCTTCATCGGAGAGGCTTTGGTGTTCCTCGGTGCATTTCAGAGCTACCAAATCTTCACGATGGTTTCGGTCACCTCGGTCATCATCACCGCGGCCTACTATCTGTGGACCATGCAGAGGGTCTTCCTCGGGAAGTTCAACGAGGCCTGGGAAGGCCACCTGCCTCCCCTCAGCCTTCGAGAGCGGGCCGCCCTTTATCCCTTGGCCGTCGGGTGTCTCGTTCTCGGCGTGTACCCCATGTTTGTGTTCGACTTCATGAACGAAGGCCTCTACGCCCTGATTGAAAGCACCGAGCAAACCGCCCACATGATCAGCGGCATGGCGGGACTCTAGATGTCGCCGGCAGAAGTCTAGTGCCCTCACCGGGTGATGGTGATCCTTCTCTCCAGCCCTCTTGGCCCCTGCTCGTTTCGCCGCCTCGCTCTCAACCTCCGAGAGCCCGCCCCCGGCAAAGCCGAAGGCTCCAACGACGCACCGGCACGAGGCCGCCTCCGAACTTCTCGGCTGCAGGGGATCATCGCGTGCGCGCCCGGAACGGGCGCCGATGAACACCAAAAGTGCGAGCTTTCGCTTGCACCTTCTTGGAGCATTGGTTAGACACGCGCGCGATGGGCACCCTCGGCCAAGATGCCGCCGCTTCAGGTAAGATTTCCCAGGTCATCGGACCGGTTGTTGACGTAGAGTTTCCACCCGGCGCGCTTCCGGAGATCTACACCGCGCTTCGGGTCACCAACCAAGCGATCAGCAGCGATCCAGATAATCTGGTCCTCGAGGTCGCACAGCACCTCGGCCAAAACACCGTACGGTCCATTGCCATGGACTCCACGGACGGGCTCGTGCGCGGGGCTGAGGTCAAAACGACCGGCAGACCGATTCAGGCGCCTGTTGGCCGCGAGGTTCTCGGACGCATCATGAACGTGATCGGCGAACCCGTGGACGAACTCGGTCCCATTGGGGCCCAAAAATCGAACCCGATCCACACCTCCCCTCCGCCCTATGTCGAGCAGTCGGTCGAAATCGAAGCGTTCGAAACGGGCATCAAGGTCATCGACCTCCTCGCGCCCTACATGCGCGGCGGTAAGATCGGGCTCTTCGGCGGCGCGGGCGTCGGCAAAACCGTCTTGCTGATGGAGCTGATCCGAAACGTCGCGGTGAAGCGCGGCGGTTTTTCCGTGTTTGCTGGCGTAGGCGAACGAACCCGTGAAGGCCGCGACCTCTACGACGAAATGGTGGAATCCAAGGTCGTCGCCGTCAAACGAGACGACGACGGCGAACCCATCCGAGACAAAGAAGGCCGGATTTCACTCTTGCCGGGCGAATCGCAGGTTGCGTTGATTTATGGCCAAATGAACGAGCCGCCCGGTGCCCGCGCGCGGGTCGCACTCACCGGCCTCACCGTGGCCGAGCACTTTCGAGATGAGGGCCGAGAGGTCCTCATGTTTATCGACAACATCTTCCGTTTCACCCAGGCGGGTTCGGAAGTTTCGGCGCTCCTCGGCCGGATCCCCTCCGCCGTGGGGTATCAGCCCACGCTGGCCACCGAAATGGGTGAGCTTCAGGAGCGAATCACCACCACGTCCAAGGGCGCCATCACCTCAGTGCAAGCGATCTACGTGCCCGCCGACGATCTCACCGACCCCGCGCCGGCCACCACATTTGCGCACTTGGACGCCACCACGGTGCTTTCTCGTCAGATTTCCGAGCTCGGCATCTACCCTGCGGTGGACCCGCTGGACTCCACCAGCCGGATCCTGACTCCGGAGGTGGTGGGCGAGGAGCATTACAAAGTGGCCAGAGACGTTCAGCAGATCTTGGCTCGATACAAAGAGCTCCAAGACATCATCGCCATCTTAGGTATGGACGAGCTGTCCCCCGAAGACCGCGCTACAGTCAACCGCGCCCGACGTATCCAGAAGTTTCTGTCTCAGCCCTTTTTCGTTGCGGAGCAGTTCACGGGAGCCGCGGGTAAATACGTAGAGCTCAAGGATACGGTACGGTCGTTCAAAGAGCTCACCGAAGGCAAATACGACCACATCCCCGAGAACTACTTCATGTACGCCGGTGCGATCGAAGAAGTGGTGGAGCGGGCGACGAAGGCGGGAGCGATTTAGCTTTGGCTCTCCGTCTGGCCATTGTCACGCCGGTCCAGGATATCCTGGAAATGACCTGCGAAGAAGTGATCGCCCCCGGCATATTGGGCGAGATCGGCTTGTTGCCAGGGCACGTGCATTTGCTCACAGCCCTCAAACCAGGTGTTCTGACCGTGGTCCACGACCGAAAGCGCACCCACCGCGCCGTGAGCACCGGATTCGTTGAAATCGAAGACGACACCGTCACAATTTTGACGGATGCCTGCGAAGAAGCGGCGGCCATCGACGTTGCACGCGCCAAGCGCGCATTGTCGGAGGCCGAAGCGGCCCTCCAGGACCTCTCGCCCTGGGAGCCCAAAGCGACCGAAGAGCGGCGTCGGGCGGAGCGCGCTCGAGCGCGCCTCGAAACGGTCGCCCGAGTCAAATAACCGAGCAGAGCCTTGTGGGCGCCCACGCGCACGTCTTTGTCGCGACGATGTGAGATCCGTTCTACCGACCTACGGCTACGGTCCTGGGGGGGGCTCGGAAACCTCTTCCTTGTGAAGCGCTTGAACCAGCTCGCCCAAGCCAAACTGAAGCGCCTTGAGGCCTTCCCCTTGGAGCGCAGACACGTAAAAAAAGTGGGCCCGTTCGGCCTCCGCAAGGGACCGAACCCGAGACACATGGTTCTCAGACTCTGGTAAGTCTGCTTTGCTCAAAACCAAGACCCGCGGCTTTGTGGCCAAGGTGGGCGAATAGGCCTCGAGCTCCTCCACCAAGGCGCGGTAGTCGGCCTCCGGATTGCGCTCTTCTTCGAAGCTGACCGAGAGGACAAACGCCAGAATTTTCACCCGCTCCACATGGCGCAAGAACTGAAGACCCAGCCCGCGTCCGGCGGACGCCCCTCGAATAAGGCCCGGGATGTCGGCCATCACGTACCCTTTCTCGAACCCCGAGCGAACCATTCCCAGGTTGGGGACCAGGGTCGTGAACGGGTAGTCGGCGACTTTGGGCTTGGCGGCGCTCAGTCGACCGATCAGGGTCGACTTTCCTGCGTTTGGAAACCCGACCAAACCCACATCGGCAATCAGTTTCATGGTGAGCCGAACCCGGCGCTCTTGGGCAGGCTCGCCGGGTTCCGCAGTCTTGGGCGCTTGATTGGTCGAGCTCGTAAAGTGCATGTTGCCGCGACCACCCTTGCCACCGCGCAAAATGACAAAGCGCTCGCCATCGCGGGTGAGATCAGCCAAGAATTCGCCGGTTTCATGGTCCTGAATGACGGTACCCTGAGGAACACGAACCACTTCGTGGGCCCCCTTTCGTCCGTGCATCTGCTTACCCATTCCCGGCTGCCCGTGCTCCGCTCGGTAATGTTGCCGGTAGCGAAAATCGAGAAGGGTCGACAAATTGCGATCCGCGACAAAGATGACGCTGCCCCCGCGTCCGCCATCGCCGCCATTGGGCCCGCCTTTGGGCCGAAACTTCTCACGCAAAAAAGAGACACACCCGTCCCCACCCTTGCCGGAACGAATGTAGATGGAAGCTTGGTCTACGAAATTCACACCCGGAGCCTTGTTCTCCAAGAGCCACGAAACCCTCCACGCGTCGCCTCACGCGCGGCCTCGCCGTCTTGTGTGCTTGGTCGCCGTCGTCTGCGAGTTCTCAAGAAAAGGCCCATGGGCCCTCAACCGCAATAGGGGCGTAGGTCTTCGGCTCAGCGGGCAGGTTCAGTCTCTTTGACCGAACACCGACGCCTGTTCTCTCGACCGATCTCGAAATCGACAATGCCGTCTTTCAGCGCAAACAACGTGTGATCACGCCCCACGCCCACGTTACGCCCCGGATGGATCCGTGTTCCGCGCTGGCGGACAATGATACCGCCCGCGCGGATGACCTGTCCGGCATACACCTTGACTCCCAGGTACTTTGGATTGGAATCTCGACCGTTTCTGGTCGAGCCTTGGCCTTTTTTATGTGCCATCTAGCTTACCGTAATTCCCGTAATCTTGAGATTTGTGAACGGCTGGCGGTGGCCGAGCATGCGTTGATAGTTCTTCCGACGCTTTTTCTTGTACACCCGAAGCTTGCGCGTTCGTCCATGTCCGACAATCTGGGCCTCGACCGAGGCGCCGGGTACAAACGGACGTCCGATCTGGGTGGGCGCCTCGCCACCGATCATCAGAACGCCTTCGACCAAAACGGCGGCACCCACGTCGCCCTGGATCTTCTCAACCCGGAGCATGTCACCCTGTTGAACGCGGTGTTGCTTACCGCCTATCATCACCACTGCGTACATCGACTCTCCCTCATCACCTTCGGCCCAAGGGCCCTTTTGGGGCTCTACAAATGCCCTCCGGCGCCAGGTCCGAAAACCCTCGGAAAGGAGTGGTCTAGGCCGGGACGCTCAGGACGTCAACACAGACTTGAGAAAAAGACACGGAAAACGCTTGGAGCCCCTTGTTTCTGGCATCTTGCTCTTTTTCGTGCGAACAGGTCTCGCCATGCGAGCCTCGCTCCTTATCGGCATCATGGCGACAACCTTGACCGGATGCCCCGACAAACGCCAAGAAGTCACCGCCGAGGTTCCCGCCCAGCCTGTGTCCCAGGCCGCGAGCCAAGCCCATGCCGGCTCTCAGCCCGCCCGTGCGGCCGCCACAGGGAAACCCTTCAAGGGTTCAGTGCGTCTCGACGCGGGCCTCGGTCCCACTGACGTCAAGGCGACCGATGTTCTGTTCATCATGGCGCGACAGGGTCCAAAAGGTCCCACGCAGGGGCGCCTGGTCGGGGTCCAAAGACATGCGAAAGTGCAGTTTCCGCTCGAGTACGAAATGTCGCAGAAAAACCTCATGATTCCCGGCCTCCCGTTCACAGGCCCCTTCGTGGTCAGCGCCCGCCTCGACCGCGATGGAAACCCCATGACCCGAGCCCAAGATGACCTGTACGCCGAGTTTTCCGGCGACGTGAAGGCCGGGCAAGCCTCCGTCGACCTCGTCCTCAAGAAAAAGGGTCCCGAGACGGCGACCCCATCAAGCCGCCCCAGCGGCGCGGTCAGTCAGCCTGCCAGCGCGCCCGCCAGCCAGCCCAAAGGTCACTGAGCGCGCGAAAAAACCCTTCTCCGGTCTCTTGACCACCCGAAGGTGGGCTCGCCGGGCCCGCGAATCATCGGCTGGCCCAAAAATGAGCGGCCTCCGTCGCCGGCTGCCCATCATTCGGCCTGGAGTCGGATCTCCCGGGACGGGCCACGTAGCCTCAAACACCGAATCCGCCCACTGTTTGGGTTTAGTCCCCGGTCGGTGTTTTCGTGATGCCCACCGACATAGCAACCCTTCCTGCCAGCCCTTCCACCGGCGACACTATAGACGTGCTGATTGCAAAGCGAAAACGTACACTTCCCGTACGGACCCGCAAAGAGATCGATTCATCCACAAGCTCTGCCCGACGGAGCGCACGCGAGCGTATGGTTCAACAAGGATCGGCACGCAGGCCTCTGAAAAATGCCCCTGTTGACAAAGGGCCTCGAAACATCGGGCAAGGCGCGTTTGTGCTCCTCCTTCTCGTGGTCGCCTGCGGCGGTGACAACAAAAGCGACCCAGGCGTTGCCGGCACCCCCTGCGACAGCCAAACCTGCGCCGCGGGGCTGACTTGCAAAAACGGGCGCTGCGAAGAGCAGTGCAGTCAGGCACAGACCCTCTGTGATTTCAGGTGTTGCGACGGCGCACAAATTTGCGTCAACGGCACCTGCTCAGAGAAACCATGCAACGTCGGCGAACACGCGTGCGGAACGGGATGCTGTCCGGCAGAAGAAGCCTGCGTGAACGGAAGCTGTGTCGCCCAATGCCAAGTGGGCGAAACGGCATGCAGCACCGCCTGCTGTCAATCCAACGAAGATTGCGTTCAAAATGCCTGCGCCCCCCGGTGTACTTCACCGCGATGTGGCACCAACCAGCTTTGCTGCGGATCGGGTGAGAGTTGCGTACAGAACACCTGTTGTTCACCGGCAAAGACGTGCGCCGGCCAGTGCTGCGGCGAAAACGAACGCTGCGATGGCGGAACGTGCCAAGCCTGCGACCAAGGAGAGACGCTTTGCGGCCAAACGAACCCAGTCTGCTGTACCCAAGACCAAGTGTGCCACCAGGATCAGTGCGTGATCCCAGGAGATCCGTGCCAGACGGACCAGGGCTGCGCCACCGCTGAAACCCGTTCCACTTGCGCCGAGGGCGAATTTTGCGACCCCGCAAGCTTGCGCTGTTTGCCGCACCCTGGCGATCCCGAATGTGTCTTCATTCCCCCCCAAGGCGTCTTTGATCCCACCCCCCTATTCACGTGGGGGTTCCGAAGAGAACGGGCATGCGACGACTTTTTGGGTTGCCAGCAAAAAGAAATGTGCAACCAGGCCACCAACCTCTGCGAAATCACCTGGACCCACGTCGAGCCCGCTGCCGATGACCTTCCAAGCTACTACCAGGTGAGCTCCATACCCATCGTGGCCGATCTCGACGGCGACTGCGTGCCCGAAATCGTATTCAACACCTTTGCCTCAAGCAGATTCAGAGAAGATGGCGTACTGCGCGCGATTCGGGGGGACAATGGTCAGAAAGTATGGACGATGGGGGACCCTCGATATCGCACCGACTCCACTTCGACGCCAGCGGTGGGGGATCTCAATCAAGACGGAACCCCCGAAGTGGTGGTCATGGCGGAGCCAGGCGCTCAAGGCGAAAAACAACTCCACGCATTCAGCGCCACCGGGACATGGCTTTGGACTTCGGACCCGTTTCAGGGAGCGAACGATAGCGGCGCACCCGCCATCACCAACCTTGATGGTGAGGGTGACGCCGAAGTGGTCTATGGGGCCGCAGTGTTCGACGCAAACGGCAAACTCCTAGATGAGGGCACCGAAGGCATCGGCATCGGGGGCCAAGGTCCCATTTCGTGCCTCGCGGATCTCACCGGTGACGGACGGCCGGAAATCGTGGGGGGCAAGACCGCGTACCGAAGCTCGGGGACCACGCAAGGAGGCGATTTCGCCCTGTCGGTGCTTTGGGATGCGGAGGTTCCCGATGGGTATTGTGGCATCGCCAACCTAGACGACGAACCGGGGCCCGAAATCGTGATCGTCGCCCGGGGAGGCATCTACGTCCTCGATGGCGCATCGGGGGCCGCGATCGCCGTCGGCTTCATCCCGGGCGGCGGGCATGGGGGCGCACCCAACATCGCAGATTTTGACGGCGACGGGCGCCCCGACATCGGCACCGCAGGCGGAAACAGGTACGTCGTCATGCGTTTCGTGCCAGATCAGTCCTCGCCGCTCGAGGTCATCTGGTCCGCCAGCAGCGAGGATCCCTCATCCAAACGCACCGGCTCATCCGTCTTCGACTTTGACGGCGACGGGCGCGCAGAAGTGGTCTACAACGACGAGGCCTTCATTCGCATCTATCCTGGCATCGAGCCCGATTGCGCGCGCTCTCCGCCCGGGCCTGGCTGCGATCAAGACATGACGGACGACGAAATCCTTTTCAAAGACCTCAATACATCCCGAACCCGGACCGAGTATCCGGTCATCGCTGACGTCAACGGTGATTTCAAAGCAGAGATCGTATTCGCCACCAGCAATGAAGCCAATTTTTTGAGACTCTCAGGAGATGCGGGCATCGAAGTCTGGCGCGACGCACTCGACAACTGGGTACCGACCCGCGCCGTGTGGAACCAGCACACCTACCACATCACCAACGTCGGACTACGCGGCCAAATCCCTCTGGCCGAAGAGGCGAACTGGCTCACCCCTCTCGGTGCGCCATTCAACAATTACCGCCAGAACACCCAGGGCGCATCCCAGCGGGCGTTCTGCGCCCCAGACCTCGTGCTGAAGGACCTGCGCCAAGACAAAAACGCGTGCCCCGACCTACTGATCGAAGCCACGGTGATCAACCAAGGTTGTCTCGGGGTAGGCAAAGGGGTCGATGTCACCTTCTTCGTCGACGGGGAAGCCTTTGGTTTCGTGAAAACGACGGACGCCATCGCCGCCGGCGGTGCCGAAACGGTCACGCTCCGGCAGTCCAGTTTTGCGCCGTCCTTCGTCGGCCAGGTCCACGGAATCGTCGACCACCAAGAACCGACGGGCGGCAGCCTCAACGAATGCCAAGAGGACAACAACACCGCCACCGCGATCACCGTCCGCGGATGCACCTCTGAGCTGTGATCCGAGGTGATTCTGGGCGTCACCCGCACACTGGGCCGGGGCGACAAGCGGTCGTCTTGTGTCTTCAGCGGGGTGTGGAACCCGTAACCATGGCCGCGCCGGCGCCTCGGCGCCCACCGCGTTGACAGGATGGGCGCACGAACGCTATTTGGTTAGGGTGAAGCCCATGGCATGGGAGTCAGGGGAACCGACAATGACCAGAATCTCAGCAGCCGCCCGGGGACTCAGCGTTTTGGAACCGCTGGCCCTCCGTCTTCTCCCAGATGAAGGCCTCCACTTCGAAGAAGCCTTGCCTCGAAGCTGGATCGCCGAGCTTTTGGCCGACGCAGCGGTCGGCCGGGGCCCAGACTTCGCATGCGCGGCTGAGGGCCGCGTCGAGCTCTCTATCGACCCCCTCGGCCCGGTCAACAACCTGCCGCCCCTCAGCGTCCGGGGGAACCTTCAAGTCCCTGCGGGAACAACGTGCGTTCGGTGCTTGAGCGAAATGCGGGTCGAAGTCGATGCCACCATCACCGTCACCCTCTTCGCAGACCTCGCCAAGAACCCCAAAGCCAACAGCGGCGCTGAAACCCCGCTCGAAGACCAATACGACGGCCGTGTCGTCGACCTCCCAAGCATCATCCGCGAATGGCTTCTACTCGAACTACCGGTTAACCCCACATGCCGCGACGCGGCGGCCTGCGGGATCCGCACCCGGACCTTGCTTGAGCACGTCAATCGCCCGGCGGCAGAGTCGGCCCAGGGGCTCGACCCACGCTGGGCCGCCCTCGCCCGCCTCCGGGGCCAGGATCCCTGATTCCCAGTAAGAGGCCGCGGCGCCTCAAAGATCATTTGACACAGAGGTCCGTTCCAAACGATTGAAACGGAAGAGATCTCGAAATGGCTGTTCCAAGGAAACGAAAATCCAACCGCAGGCGCGGCAACCAGCGCGCCCACGACGCGCTGCGTCCCCCGATCCTCTCCAAATGCGCGAGCTGCGGGGCGCCCCGAAGGCCCCACCGAATTTGCGGCTCATGCGGCTGGTACGGAGACCGCACGGTGGTGGAGGTTGAAGCCGAGTAGGCCCGCGCCAAGGCAGATTGCTGGCGAACGATGGTGACGACCCTAGGCCGACGTCTCAACCCACGCCACCAGGCAGACCGATCTCGGGTCTTGCACGGTGCTGCTCGGGCCGCTAGCCCAATATGAACAAGCCGATTGCCGTAGACGCTATGGGAGGCGACCATGCGCCCCGAGCGCCCGTAGAGGCCGCATGGCGAGCAGCCCAAAGCGGCCAGCCGGTCACCCTGGTAGGCAACCTCCAACTCTTGGAGGCGACCCTCCAGCGGTTGGGTCCCCGACCCGCCGCTCTGACGCTGGTGGAAGCCGATGAAGTGATCGGCATGGATGAAGCGCCGTCTCAATCGGTGCGTAAAAAACCCGGCGCATCGGTCAACATCGCCGTCCGCGAGGTCGCCGAAGGCCGGGCAAAAGCGATGGTTTCGGCGGGCAATTCGGGCGCCGTGATGGCTGCCGGTCTGTTTCATGCCGGACGGATTCCCGGTGTGCAACGGCCGGCCATCGCCGCGGCGGTACCAAGCCGCATGCAGCCCACAGTACTCCTCGATCTCGGTGCCAACGTGGACCCCACCGCAACCCAACTCGCGCAGTTTGCCGTCATGGGTCACGCCTATGCCCAAACCGTTCTGGCGCGCCCCAACCCAAGAGTCGCGATCTTGTGCAACGGGAGCGAAGAAGCCAAAGGAAACGCCCTAACCCGCGGAGCCCACGCCCTTCTTGAGCGATCGGACATCAACTACAGGGGCTACTGTGAAGGCCGGGACGTCTTCCAGGGCGAAATCGATGTCATTGTCACCGATGGCTTCACCGGCAACGTGGTGCTCAAGACCCTGGAGGGTCTGGTGGACATCGTGCGCCACCTTTTCGAGCGGGAGCTGACAGGCAATCTGCTCGCGGGCGCCGGCGCACTCTTAATGCGGAAAATCCTGGGCAAAGTGCAGCGCAAGCTGGACTATGAGCAAGCCGGCGGGGCCCCGCTTCTCGGGCTCAAAGAGAGTTGCCTTGTGGCCCACGGGACTTCCAGCGTGACCGCCTTAGAGAATGCCATCCGTGCCGCGGACAAGCTGGTCCAGACCGGACTGGTGCGGGCCATCGAAGACGCCATCGCCCAGCACGAACGTCTTTGGTCTTCTTCGTAAGTCTCACCAGCGAATCAGAATACTGCCCCACGACATACCCGCCCCAATCGCCATCATGGCCACCAGATCATCTTTTTTGATGCGGCCCGCCCGCACCGCTTCATCCAAGGTGACCGGGACGGAGGCGCTGGAAGTGTTGCCGTAGCGCGCAATGTTCATGACCGCTTTTTCCCGCGGAATCCCAAGCTTCTGAAATACGGCGTCCACGATGCGGACGTTGGCTTGGTGAGGCACCACATGGGTGAGATCGGCTGCGCTCATTTTGTTGGCTTCGAGGGCAACTTGCAGGGTGTCTACCAGCGCACGAACCGCAACCTTAAAAACCTCTCGGCCATTCATCCGAATGTACTGCAGACGACGATCCAGAAGCTCTTGCGACAGCGGGTAGCGAGACCCGCCCCCGGGAATAGTAAGGATTTCTGCATACTTGCCATCGGTTTCGAGGTGGCTAGACAGGATCCCATTGCTGCCGTCTTCTTCGGCAACGAGGACCATGGCCCCCGCGGCATCCCCAAACAGGACACACGTGTTGCGGTCTTCCCAGTCGACCACCCTCGACAACAACTCAGCCCCAATGACGAGGGCGCACTTGGAAGAGCCCGCGCGCACAAATTGGTCGCCGATGGCAAGCCCGTAGACCGAGCCCGCACAGGCCGCAGAAACGTCAAAAGCAGGTGCTTTTTTTGCGCCGAGTTTCGCCTGGACGAAGGTCGCACAGGCCGGCATCGGCATATCTCCCGAGACCGTTCCCACAATGATGAGGTCGACGTCTTCAGGTTTCTTGCCCGCCATCTCGAGTGCGTTTTTGGCCGCCTCGGTGGCCAGATCGGACGTAAATTCTCCTTCGGCAGCGATCCGTCGCTCGCGGATGCCCGTCCGAGACCGAATCCACTCATCATTGGTATCGATGCGCTCAGAGAGCGCGTCGTTGGTGAGGACCGTTTTGGGTGCATAGCTGCCTGTCCCCACAATCCGGGCACGAATCATCGTTCACCCCCTAGCCCATAAAGCCTCGGGGGCCCAAGAAATTTTCGAAAACCCCTCCCACCGGGTCGGTAAAAGCTTGGAAAGGGCCCCCCCTCAGGCTAGTAGGCCAGCCCTATGTACACCCTTCTCTTTCCCGGTCAGGGAAGCCAAGCCCCCGGAATGGGACGAGCTTTGGCCGAGTCCTTCGCCGTCGCAAGGCAGCGCTTCGAAGAAGCCGACGACGCCCTATCCTTTCACCTCAGCAAGACCTGCTTCGAAGGCCCGGAGGATGCGCTCCGCCGCACCGAGATCACCCAACCGGCCATTTTGACAACAAGTATCGCGGCCTTGGAGGTGCTCAAGGCTGAAGGCCCTCCCCTTAAGCCGGCGTTCGCTGCCGGTCACAGCCTGGGAGAATGGACCGCTTTGGTCGCGAGCTCCGCCCTCGACTTTGCCGATGCGGTGCGCCTGGTGCACCAGCGGGGGCGCTTCATGCAAGAGGCGGTGCCCGAGGGCCGGGGCGCGATGGCCGCCATCATCGGACTCTCGCCCCAGACCGTCGCCGAGAAGTGTCAAGAGGTGGCGGCCCGCCAGCGTGACACCGTGGGTCCCGCGAACTTCAATTCCAACGAACAGACCGTGATCTCGGGAGAAAAAGAAGCGGTCAGCGCTGCGTGCGCCGCGCTCCTCGAGGCCGGCGCCAAGCGCGCCGTCGATCTCCCGGTCAGCGCCCCCTTTCATTCGCCCCTGATGAAGCCGGCGGAGACTTCGCTCTCAGAAGCCCTCCAGAGCACCACGGTGCACCCTCTTCAATTTCCAGTCGTGTCCAACGTCGAAGCCCAACCCAACAACGATGCAGACCGGGTCAAGGGCCTGTTGATCCAACAAGTCACGGCACCGGTGCGCTGGGTCGAAAGCATCGAGTTCTTGACCAACGAGGGGCAAACCACCGCCTTCGAAATCGGCCCGGGACGGGTCCTCCAGGGGCTCGCGCGCCGCATCGATCGCCGGCTGAAGGTGCACGGCTTTGAAGACCCCAAGGCCCTCCAGAAAACCATTGATGCCCTCGTTCAAAGCGAAGGCGATGGAGGATAGCGCTTGCCTCACATCGGCGACAGCCGATACATCCGAGCCACTATGGATCTGGGACTTAAAGGGAAAGTAGCCCTCGTCACGGGCGGTTCGCGGGGCATCGGCCGAGCCACGGCCCTCGCTTTGGCCCGCGAGGGCGCCGAAGTGGTCATCTCCTATTCATCGAACGAAGATGCCGCCAAAGAAACGGTCGCAGACATCGAGCGAGCCGGGGGCAAGGCAACGCACCTCGGATTCGATGTCCAGGAAGCCGCCGCCTGTCAAGACGCCATCAAGAAGGTCACCACGGACAAAGGTGCCCTCCATATCTTGGTCAGCAACGCGGGCGTGGCCGTCGACAGCTTGGTGATGCGCATCAAAGACGAGGACCTCGAACGGCTTTTTCGGACAAACGTCTTCGCATCGGTCTACCTCGCCCGAGCCGCCGTTCGGCCCATGATGAAAGCCAAGTGGGGCCGAATCATCCTGATGGGCTCCGTGATAGGGCAAATGGGCAACGCGGGCCAGTCGGCCTACGCTTCAACCAAATCTGCCCTCCACGGCCTCTCTAAGTCGATGGCCAAAGAGCTCGGCTCGCGCAACCTGACCGTCAATGTCATCGCCCCCGGCTTTATTCAGACGGACATGACCCAAAAGATGCCTGAAGAAGCTGTCAAAGCCCTCCAAGACGCCATCCCCTCCTCTGAACTTGGCCAGCCCGAAGACGTGGCCCAGGCGGTGTGCTTTTTGGCATCGGATCGGGCGCGCTACATCACAGGGCACATTCTTGATGTCAACGGTGGCCTCTACATGTAGCGCCGGCCCGTGCCCCCAATCGCAAGGCCGTCATAGGTCACCTCCAAATCCCGTGTGTCTGGTAGGCAGATATGGTGTACGGTCAGCCCGTGCTGGAGTGGGTCGCGGTCGGCGCATGTGCCCTCGCGGGCGGGGGGGGCCTTTTGAGCCTCACCACTCGGCGTCAAGCCCATGGCGCGTGGCGCGAGGTGCTCAAAAAAGCCGCAGCCTCAAACGGAGGCACTCTGTCACCGGGTACGATCTTTGATGCGCCCTCCCTTCGGGTTGCCGTGGGGGATGAGCAAATGACCCTCACGCTGCACGGCATCCACCACACTCCGGAAGAGGCCTGGGCCCTGGCCCAATTGCGACTTTCCGACTCGGTCCCCACGGACCGTCGCCTGATGCTCAGCTGGGATCTCGATGGTCCGCCCACTGGGTTTGAGCACGTGCCCGAGGTACCCTACCCCCGGTCTCTTCGCCTCAAGGGACATTTTCGGGCGCGCGCCGACGACCCGGACGCGGTCCCTTTGCTCTTGAAAGACCTGGCCCCTGATTTTTTGGACCTCCGGCAAGAAGCCCAAGGAGACGCGCTTGAGCTCACCATTCGAGGAGGCCATGTCGAACTTCGGGTTAATGGACTCCGACCGACCGAAGCCCTCGTGACCCGAATCATCGAGACCATACAAAACACCGCTTCTTGGTGGACCGAGCGACTGAGAGGCTCTGCTGCAGGCGCTATCACCAAGGCGAAAAAAACGCTCGCTTCCTGCGCGCTTTGCGAAGTCAAGGATCCAGGAACGGTGCAGTGCGCCACATGCCACACGCCCTACCACCGAACGTGCTTTCGCCAAGCAGGCGGCTGCATCGTCTCCGGTTGCCCCGAGACAAAAAGCGAGTCATTGCGCCCCGACCTTTCGCCCCACTCCATCCCGGAGGCCCAAAAGCCGTGATTCAGGTCCAGAACCTGAAAAAGACCTATCGCGTGGCCAAAAAAGCTTCGGGGCTCTCGGCTTCCCTGCGCAGTCTGGTGATACGGCGCTTTGATGAGGTTCATGCGGTCAAAGATATCAGCTTCGTGCTTCGAGAGGGTGAACGCGTGGGCTTCTTAGGGCCCAATGGAGCGGGCAAGACCACCACGCTCAAGATGTTGGCCGGCCTCTTGACGCCGAGTGCGGGTCGACTCTCGGTTGCGGGCCTTGATCCGCGCCATCGCCCACCCGCACTTCTGAGCAAAATCAGCTTGGTTACGGGCCAAAAACAGCAGTTGCTTTGGGACCTCCCGCCTATAGACACCCTGGATCTTAACCGCGCCATCTACCAGATCGCGCCGTCCACCTACCGAAACACGCTGGAGCAACTCACCGAAATGCTCGAGCTCCAAGACCTGCTCGAAAAACCCACTCGCCAATTGTCCTTGGGCGAACGCATGAAATGTGAATTGGCCGCAGCCTTGGTTCATCAGCCTCGGGTTCTGTTCTTGGACGAGCCGACAATCGGACTCGACGTCACGATGCAGGCCACGGTGCGCGCTTTTATCCGAGCGTACAACGAAAAAACCGGCGCAACCATCCTCCTGACTTCTCACTACATGGAGGACGTTGCCGCACTCTGTCCGCGGGTCATTGTCATCGACAAGGGCGCACTGCGCTACGACGGTCCGCTGGATGAACTGGTCGAGCGAACCCATGCACAAAAGCTGATTCGAGTCCGCTTCGACCAGGCGCAGCCCCTTCATGGCCCGGATAACCTCCAAATAGCCGGTCGACCGCTCCAGATCTCGGAACGGACGCCGCTCGGATTTACCGTCTTAAGTGCTCCGAGCGAGCTCGTAGACGTCGTGAAGATCTTGTTGTCCCGCCTTCCGGTCACGGACCTTCGCGTAGAAGATCCCCCGCTCGAAGACGTCATGCGTCATATCTTTTCGAACGATGATCCGCCGGTCACGAACGACCGTGAGCCGATTTCGGCCGATAGCGACGCCTAAGCGTAGGTGGGGGCACAAGCGATCCGAAGTCGGGAGGGCGCACGCGTTCCGGCAGGTCAAGCAATACGCGCTTCCAGTGAGAAAGGCCACCGCCTTTTTGGGCCGCAGCAATCGCAGCATGGGCGTGGGCAAAACCACCCTGTGAAAGCCGGTATTCCACGTAGGCCTCTCGGGAGCCTGGTCCCCGGACCTGGGCGATACCTCCCAATCTCCGCTTCAAGAGGCGAAGGGTCCGATCGGCAGCGGCCTCACCCATGAAGGGGGATTCGGCCAGTGGGGTATGAAACTTAGGAACAAACGGTGACACCCCAAGCACAACCGGAAGTGTTTTTTGAAGCTTGGCTGTAAAGCCGAAAAGCTCTTCCAGATCTTCCTCGGTTTCTCCGGGCAAACCGACAACCACATAGATCTTCAGGTGCCGCATCCCATTGTCTTTGGCCAAAGAAGCCGCATTTTCGATATGGCCGGTCTTGAGGTTCTTCTCGATGGCATCGCGAAGACGGGTACTGGCCGCATCCAAGGCGACGGTCATCGACCGATACCCCCCCCTGGCCAGGAGACCCACAAAGCGGGCGTCCAGTCGATCGGCGCGTAGGCTGGAGATGCCGATGGTTTTTTTTCTTTCGTCGATCAGGGCCTCAAGAATATCTTTGATCTGGGGATGATCTGTGACCCCTGCCCCCACCAGCCCAACCCGCTTTGCATCTTCGGGAACCGAACACAGTACCCGCTCCATGGGCACCAATCGCATGCCACCGTTTGTGGACCTCCGCATCACACAGAAAGTGCAACCGCGGTGACACCCTCGCTCCGGCTCAATAAGGAGCATATTTTTGAGCTGGCTGAGCGGCGTTCTTATCGCCGACACAGCAGGCAAGCATGCGTCGTCGGCCTGGGCGATCGGCCGAAGTTTTTCGCCGTGAATACTGGGGATCAAAAACCCAGGAAGCTCAGCCAGCTCTTCAAGAAGCCTGGTCCGTGCCGAGGGAGATCCTCTGGCAGCGCTGGGATCTTCTTCGAGACGACCAAGGAGGACATCGAGACAGCCCTCCCCTTCACCGAGCACCACCACATCCGCAAAGGGGGCCCCCGGCAGGGGATTGGAATAGGTAATGGGCCCACCCAGTACAACCAATGGGTCCCGCCACGTACGATCCTTGGCCAAGGGTTCGAGTCCACAGAGGTCAAGCATGGTCACGATGCCCGCAAGCTCCAGTTCGTAAGCCTGGGAGACCGCAAGAAGGTCTGAGTTTGAAACGGGCCGCTGACGCTCAAGGCTCAATAGGGGCGTGCGGGTCTCCCGATGGCGCCGAAGCATCGGCTCTGGCGGAAGCATGGCCCGTTCACACACCGTACCTTCCCGCGCGTTGGCCAAGCGATGGATCTGTAGATACCCGAGACTGGACATGGCGACCGGATATGGGCTGGGGTACAGAAGCGTCATGCGGAGGGGGGCCTCCTTCAAACGCACGCCTTCACCCACCTCGTTTTCCCGGAGTAGCGCCAAGGCTCGGCTCAGTCGGTGATCCATGGTGAACCTTGCTACGCTATAGCCTTCAATCGACTGGAGGCAACAAGTATACTCGGGCGCACATTCTCGGTGACACGTATTCGGCACATTTTCCGCTGGGATCTGGACAAGACTTATCTCAAGACGGAGTTTGATTCGGTCCGTGACTTGGTCCGCACCGCCCGCCTATCCGCCGAGGAGCGGGAGAATATTCCGGGTTCGGCGGCCCTCATTCGCGCCATTCGAGATTGCGCCCCTGGGGAAAATCAACACCTGGTGTACTTCATCTCCGGCTCGCCGCAGCAGATGAGAACGGTCATCGAGAAGAAATTTGCCCTCGATGGCTTTATCCCCGATGGGTTTGTCCTAAAACCGACCGTATCCAATATCTTGCGTGGTCGCTTCCGCGCGGTCCGGAATCAAGTTCCGTACAAACTTTCACAGCTGTTGCAGGGCCGCTCTGGCGCGCCCATCGGCACGGAAGAAACGCTCTTTGGGGACGACGCGGAAGCCGACGCTTTTGTGTATTCACTCTATGCAGACCTCTTGGCGGGGCGAATCTGTCGAGAAACCTTGGTCAAGATCCTGAAGAAAGCGAGCGCCTACCGCGATCAAGTGCGGTCGATCACCGACAGTCTCGATGCTGTCGTCCACGAAGACCGTATTAAGCGAATTTTCATCCATCTCGATCAAAAGACACCGCCCGTCGCCTTTCAGCCCTACTTTCCCAGGGTCGTGCCGATATACAATCATCTGCAAACGGCCATTGTCTTGTACCTTGACGGTACCTTGGCGCCTTCAGCGATCCGCAACGTCGCCCGAGAGCTCCTGGCCCGGTACGGCTTTGATACTGGACGGCTCATCAACCTGTCAGAAGACATTCTTAGACGACGCCGAATCCATTACCCCCCCGAAGTCTTGGAAAAAACCGCAACGGAGCTGACCGAGCTGCATACGCGAACGATTGAAGACCCGTCCCTTCCGGAGGCGAAACTCGACCAGGCGACCAAAGAAGTCGTAGACGGCATCGCCGAAAGGGCCCTTCATTTGCACGGCAGGCCCCTGCCCGAACACTCCAATCAACCCCATCCAAGCCGAGACTACCTGTCGCTTTGGGGACTCGAACATCGAAGAAGAGAAGACCGAAAGCGTGCCCGAAAACTCGGAAAGAAGGCCAGCAGCGAAACCCAACCGCAAAAGCGCAATGACAGTAAGAGCTAAACAGGCTGCCCAGCCGGTCATACGCGTCCCGGCCCGGCGTTGATCCGAATCCGAGACAAACACGAGCCCTTCGGCACTACCCACGCATCTCTTTGAGCTCATTCACATTGACGATGCGCCGCTGACGAAACACGGAAATGATAATGGCCAAGCCCACCGCGACTTCCGCAGCCGCCACCGCCATCACCAAAAAGACAAACACATGCCCGCTCGTATCTCCGTGGTACCGCGCGAAACTGACCAACGCCAAGTTCGAGGCATTGAGCATGATCTCAATGCACATAAAAACCACGATGGCGTTGCGGCGGATCAAAACCCCCAAAGCACCGACACAAAACAGCGCAATTGCGACGGACAACGAAAACTGAATCGGCACCACGCTCATGATTTCTTAGGGCTTCCGCGGCAAATAATCACCGCGCCCACGATCCCCACCAAGAGGAGAAGACTCGTGAGCTCAAATTGAAACAAAAAATCCCGCAGGAACGTGCGGCCGATCATGCGCGCGTGACCAAAACCTTCGGGCAAGACACTGCCCATGCCGAGGGGGGCTTTCCACACCAAGAGCCCCACGTTGACCCCAACCAGGCACACAGCCCCAACCTTCACCGGAAAGGAGAGACGGTGACGCAAATCGCGGGGCACGATGGGCTGACTCTTGTGCTCGACCAGCATCAGGACGAACACAAACAAGACCATAATCGCCCCGGCGTACACCAAGACTTCGAGCACCGCGACCAGCTCTGCGCTCTGCAGCACAAAAAGACACGCCAAAGAAAAAAAACAGCCGATGAGCGAAAGCGCACCCTTGATGGGGTTCCGAATAAACACCACCCCCACAGCCGCGAGAACCGCACTGCAACCAAACACGTATGCCAAAACCCGTGGCATCAGATCCATGGAAGGCCCCCTTTTCTCATGCCAAGGCCCCAGACAAAGCGAGCGGGGCCACGGGGATAGGTTCAAATGGGCACCGTCTGAGCTCCACGTGGCGCAGAAACTCATCACGAAACTTTTTCACATAACTTCTGGCGGGCCAAGAAAGCGCTTCACCAAACGCGCAGATGGTGTGGCCCTCAATCTTAGACGCGATGGACTCGATGAGGTCCACATCGCGCTCGGTCGCCTGCCCTGCCTCGATACGACTCAAAATCTTGAACAGCCAATCGCCCCCCTCCCGACAGGGGGTACATTGGCCGCACGACTCGTGGGCAAAAAAACGCTCGATGCGGCGGAGCAACCTGACCATGCAAGTACCCTCCTCGATGACCGTCGGACATCCCGTTCCCATCAGACTGCCGACCCCCCGCATCGCATCAAAATCGAAGGTCACATCAATCTCGTCGGGAAGAAGAATGGGACAAGACACGCCGCCGGGAACCACCGCCTTCAGGGGGCGCTCCGGGTTTCTCATGCCGCCTCCTACCTCGTACACCACTTGCTTGAGGGTGAGGCCTCCGGGCACCTCGTAGATGCCGGGCCGGGCAACGTGGCCAGAAAGCCCCACCAACCGGTTTCCACCCTCGGCCTCGGTCCGGGACAGCCCCCGCCACCACTGTGCCCCCTTAAGCAAGATCGGACCCACGGCCGCCAGCGTCTCCACGTTGTTGACCACCGTGGGGCAGGCAAAAAGCCCCTCAATCGCCGGGAACGGCGGCTTGAGACGCGGCTGGCCCTTTTTGCCTTCCAAGGATTCCAAAAGCGCAGTCTCTTCGCCGCATATATAGGCCCCAGCCCCTCGGTGTACGACCATGTGAAGCGCCTTGCCCGATCCCAGAACTGATGCGCCCAAAATCCCCGCTTCGTAGGCCTCATCGATGGCCTGCTGAATCCGGTGGTACGCGAGTCCAAACTCACCGCGAATGTAGATGTATGCGTACTCGGCTTTTACGGCGAGGCAGGCGATGGCCGCACCTTCGATCAGGCTGTGGGGATCCCGTTCAAGGATATACCGATCCTTGAACGTACCCGGCTCCGATTCATCCGCGTTCACCGCAACATAGTGGGGCTTGTTGGTATCTTTGGGGACAAAACTCCACTTCCGGCCCGCAGGAAAACCAGCACCCCCGCGACCTCGAAGCTTCGAGTCCAAGACCTCCTTGATGATA
>CBDCWQ010000005.1:0-23724 GCA_965223435.1 Myxococcota bacterium | reverse complement strand
AGTACGATCTTATTCTGTTCGACTGCAGTCCAAACTGGAACCTGTTGACCACAAACGCGCTCGCCGCCTCAGACATCCTTTTAAGCCCTATAGAGTGTGGAATTAATCAGTACAGGAACCTGGAAGGATTCAAGGAACTTAGCGCAGAGTTTCTCACTCGAATGAAAGTCAACATTCCGCATATTCTGATTCCAACCAAGCTGCGGACAAGGAAGCTGAGCACGGAAATCAAGCAATGGTATGCATCCAACGTCCCGGGCGTAACCAGTAGCTGCATTCGCGATTCTTCCAGCGGCGAGCAAGCAATGCTGTGTCACCAAAGTGTTCTAGAACACGCCCCCAGCTCCCCGGCTGCTGATGATTTTCGCGCGTTAATGCTCGAACTTTGGCGGACCTTTGTCGGTCTTAATCAGACCGATCGAGCCGTAGCATAAAAAAAGGAATACCCTGGTGCGCACCCCTTCGCTAAAAGATGAAGCCAAGTTCAGGCCGAAATTGCCCAACACCCCCAGGCCAAAAATTCGCGAAGACTATAAAATGAAGATGCCTTGGGACCCGGTTGACCCATCGCCCTCCTCTGCCATCGATACAACATCGAACCCTGTCCTGGACACTAGCTTACCCCTAGACTCCAAAAGGGGTCCTGAAGCCTTAGAGGACCCCATTAAAAGGGGTCCTGAAGCCTTAGAGGACCCCATTAAAAGGGGTCCTGAAGCCTTAGAGGACCCCATTAAAAGGGGTCCTGAAGCCTTAGAGGACCCCATTAAAAGGGGTCCTGAAGCCTTAGAGGACCCCATTAAAAGGGGTCCTGAAGCCTTAGAGAGCTCCACCACCTCCTACACACCCCACACAAACCCCATTAAAAGGGGTCCTCTAAGCACTCAGGACCCCATTAAAAGGGGTCCTCTAAGCACTCAGGACCCCATTAAAAGGGGTCCTCTAAGCACTCAGGACCCCATTAAAAGGGGTCCTCTAAGCACTCAGGACCCCATTAAAAAGGGGTCCTCTAAGCACCCTCAAAAGGGGTCCTCTAAGCACCCTCAAAAGGGGTCCTCTAAGCACTCACGCAACAGACGAGCGAACCAGCAAGAAAAAATTCTTGGATATCTCGCATATCGGTCGGAAGAGTTTGCAAAAGAAATGCGGTCTGCGGTCGACTGCACCGGCTGGATAACAAGATCCGAAATAGCGGAAGCATTAGAAACCACAGCTAATAAACTCCATTGCCAACTAAAAAAAATGAAAAAAAAGGGATGGCTGGAAATCGTCGAATTCAAACCTGGCATTAACGGTGGTGCCAGGTATCGAGTTCTGCATCCCAATAGAGATTCGTTACCTAGAGAGCTTTTCTGGAGCACCCTCAAAAGGGGTCCTCTAAGCACCCTCAAAAGGGGTCCTCTAAGCACCCTCAAAAGGGGTCCGCTAACTTCTCTCTTAGAAGAAGAAGATCTATCTACTTCTTCTTCTAGGGAGCATAAGGGCACCACAACTCGTCTCGAGGAAATGATCCGGGGCTACGGCTTCGGGGAGGAACCCACGCTCAAAGCGAGCGGATTGGTTCATTGGCAAAATCAGGATCACTTTGCCGGGCCGGAACATTTCCTTGGGGCTGTTGCGGTTGTTCTCTGTCGGTGGGCTCAAAACCCTGAGCTCCCAAAACGACTCAGAGACCTCAACGCGACACTTTCGTCGGAACTCCAGAAGCCCGCCAGCGCCCAGCCGCCGCCTGAGGGCTTTGAGACGTGGCAGGAGCGCCAAGAGCGTCTTTGGGTAGAGCGGAGTAAGGCCGGCGCTGATCGTGCCTTAGAGCGCCGCACGGAGCGTCTCAGCGCGCAGGCAGATGCCTGGGTTCAAGCCGGTCCTTCCGATGAAGAGCTCAGGGCGCTGGTGGGCTCTGAGGCTTTTGCTGTGCTGCAGAAGACGGGATCGAGGATTTCCCTGATGAAAGCGGCTCGCCAGGCAAAGTTCGAGCAGCTGCAGGGCGAGGAGGTTCTCCCAGCGCCCCTTAGTGGCTCTGAGGCATGAAATCCCGAGGCACTCTTTTTCTTCTCGACGATGCTCGAGAGTGCGTGCGTCCCGAGGCGTTTAGAACGCAAAAGGCACTGTCTCGGTGGCGTACCTGTTCCCCTCGTATTGTTGAGCGTCACTGCAGGCCGCGGCCTTGCGATGGCAGAGACCGGAAATAAACACCATTTTTGGAAAACGCTTTAGCTGATTGTACGCTGAGTTTGCTCTCGTAATGGCCTTGCTCCATAGGCTGAAAAGATACCTGTCGCCTGCGTAAACGGCGATTCCTACTTGTTTGTTGCCGTAACGAAATGCGCATGGTGTCTTGGCATTTCTCGGCCACATTTTCTTCGTCTGTCCTTCTATCTCGGTTCTCCATTTTTCGCTCATGTCGTGAATTCCCCGAGAAGAGCTTTGCCTCGATGGATGAGGCCTGTGCCCAGCTTTTTTGTCCTTCAGTGTGGTTGTTTTTCCTCTCAAATTCCTTGAGGGGAGGCTCCCTTAGAGCCTCATCGTTGCTTCTGGTCAGGCTCGACCTGACGGGGTCAAGGGCGCGCGTCTTCGCGCGAACGAAGTGGTCCCTTGACGCGGGTAGGGCGGGGCTGGCTCTCGGGGTTGTGTTGGGTCTTGAGAGGCCAAAATGAAGCGACATCCTGCTCTTCAGTGATTCGTTTCTATGCGTTGGTTTTGGTTGCTGTGTTTTTGCTCGAACAAGACGCCGAAACCTCGGCACGCTTGACGGTTCACCCCTCGAAACTTCGTGATGTCCTTCATGCCGCGCCCCCGAATGTCGGAGGTCAGTTTTTATCCATGCGATCAAATATCTGACCGAGATGATTCTTCGCTGGGTGCTTCGTTTTTTCTTCTTCTGGCTAGACTGCTGTTTTGTCATTTTTTGTGGGCTCTTCTGCTTTTGGGGCCTGAGTTCTTCCGCCTCTAGCTTCGCAGCTAACCATCTTTCGCGGCTGCCTGAGAGGCGATCTCAATGCGGTTTGGTTGCAATGTCCTCAGGAGCTCCAGCTTCTTTTTGTCCATCTTCCGGAATCAACCCGAAGAAGACTCAAGCGCTCTGACATCGTCAACGCTCTTCGTTGATTTTTCGGTGTTGGACACTTTGTCGTAATGCAGAATTTCGAGGCATGGGCGGTTGCTTAAATGCAAATCCATCACCCATAGCTATGCTCCTTTCCCTCATCAAATGGACTCCCCTGATTGCTTGAATCGTTACACGAATGACCCAGCCCTTTTCGAATACACCTAAGCGATTTCGCAGAGCATTCATGATGCCTCGGTGTCTGAAATGGTGTAGTCCGCCCAAGTTTTCCACAGTCGTCGTTATTGTGTAGCCCTCGTGCGGGGGCTCCGCGGCGGGCGGGACTTTTTTTGGTCCCGCTATTCCGCCTCTACGCCTGAGCCGCCTGTGGAGAACTTGGACTCACGCCTTAGCAAGACCCACCATCACCTTCGCGAAACGAAAGTCCGTTCGGAGAAGAACTCCATCACGTACGCCATTTCGACACACTCCAGAATGCCGTAGTTTTTGTGAAGCACCGAGAGAGACGAGACTTGAAAGGTGTTGCTTCAGCACCTATCACAAGGAGCCAAAGCGACGAAGTGCGCACTTATACGTTGCAAGCAACGTGTGCGGGCCGCCTGAAGGGCGGCCTGAAAGAGCAGAGTTCGATTGAACGGTGGTTACCACTTCCACGCCCAACCGATTCGTCGGTCCGACGGGCGCTCCGCCGTGGCGGCGGCCGCGTACCGCGCAGCGGAGAAGCTTCGCGACGAACGGATGGGCCGCATGTGGAACTACGCCAAGAAACAGGGCGTGGTGTTTTCTCAAGTGATGGCCCCCGAGCATGCCCCGGAGTGGATGACCCAGCGGGCCAAGCTATGGAACCATGTCGAAAACAATGAGCGGAGAAAAGATGCTCAGGTCGCCCGAGATGTCACGCTTTCTCTGCCCAAGGACCTCTCTGCCGAAGGGCAGATTGAGGCCCTCAGGCAGTTTGTCAAACGTGAATTTGTCGACCAAGGGATGGTCGCCGACGTCTCTTTGCATCACGATAACCCAGGTAATCCGCATGCCCATATTCTCCTCACGATGCGAGACGTTGAGGGTGATGGCTTTGGCAAAAAGAATCGCTCTTGGAACCACAAGGCCCGCCTGATTGCTTGGCGGCAAGCATGGTCTGAGTCCGCAAATCGAGCGCTTATCCGCGAAGGCCGGGAGCCCGATTTCGACCACCGAAGTCACGCGGAGAGGGGCATTCTCTTTGAGCCAGGGGTGAAGCTCGGGGTCGTAGGCGGGCGCATCGATAAGGACACCCGTCATATCGTGGAGGAGAGGCTCGATACTTACCTCGAGATCGCGAAACACAACGGCGAGAAAATCATTGCAACACCCGAATTGGCCCTCTCGTCGCTGACGGAAAAGCGATCGACATTCAGTGACGAGGACCTCGATCGCTTTTTGGTTTCTAAGACCTTGGATGACGATCAGTTTGTGAGGGCCAAAGAGGCCATGCTGAAGTCCTCGGAGCTCGTTTCTCTTGGCAAAAACCCATATGGCTCGGACCTTTTCACCACCAAGACGGTCGTGAAAACCGAAAAACGCGTCCTCGCGTTGGGCCAATCATTTTATCGCCGGAAGGAACATGAAGTGGACCCCGCATGGGTCGCCCAAGCTGAGGTGAATGGTCGCACGCTCACGGAAGAGCAGGGGAGGGCACTTCACTATTTGACCATCCAAAGCGGAGACCTGGCTTTGATGGAAGGCTATGCCGGCACCGGTAAAAGTTTTGTTCTTCGTCCTGCAAAAGAGGCATGGGAGGCTCAAGGCTTCCGGGTTGTTGGCGCCGGACTGAGTGGCCGCGCTGCCGAAGGTCTTCATGAATCTTCTGGTATTCCGTCTCGCTCGTTGGCGAGCTGGACATCCCGATGGGCGAGGGGAAGAGACGCCCTTCGAAAAGGTGATGTCTTGGTCATCGACGAGGCCGGCATGGTGGGTACGAAGCAGCTCGCCGAGGTGTTTGCCTATGTCGAAGCGGCCGGGGCGAAGGTGGTCCTGGTGGGTGACCGAGGACAAATCCCCTCCATCGAGGCGGGAGCGCCTTTTCGAAAACTCGCAGATGACCTTGGCTATGTCGGCCTCGAAAACATCTACCGACAACAAGTGGCTTGGCAAAATGCTGCCACCTTGGATTTGGCCCAAGGTCGCACCCAAAAAGCACTCCAGACTTATCTCGACCACAAAGCGGTCCAGGGCTTCGAAGATCAAGATGCGGCCCACCAAAAGCTCGTGGCCGACTGGGATGCCGACCGCGCCGCCCATCCGAACGCCTCCCGGTTGATACTGGCGCACCGCCGGGATGACGTCCGGGCTCTGAACCTTTTGGCGCGCGCCAAGCTTCGCGCTGAAGGCGCGCTCGGTGAAGATGTCGAGGTCCAGACTGACCGGGGTGTTCGATGCTTTTCCGAGGGTGATCGGCTCTACTTTTTGAAGAATGACAATGGCCTTGGGGTCAAAAATGGAACGCTCGGAACCATCCGCGCCATCGATGTCGAGGCCTCTAAGCTTGTGGTTGAACTCGATGACAAGGGGACCGATGTCGTGGTGGACCTTGAGTCCTACCGCAGTCTCGAACACGGCTACGCCGCAACGCTACACAAAGGCCAAGGGGTCACAGTAGACCGGGCCTACGTGTTGGCCTCGGCAGGCTTCGACCAATCGCTGACCTACGTTGCGCTCAGTAGGCACAAACACGACGCGAACCTCTATTGGTCCAAAGAGGTCTTTGAGGACGCGTCCAAGATGGTGGCCAAGCTATCGAGGGCTCGTACCCGAGCGATGGCGCTCGATCACCAAGAGGCGGATGCCCCTGGCTTGGTCGACGTCCTGCTGACGCTATCCGCGGAAAACCCGGACTTCGCTGCTGAACGGCTCGAATACCGAGCTGCGAAACCGCTGTTGAGTGCGGATAAGCTCCTCGCATCGGATGAGCGTTTGCAACAAAGCACGACACGTTTGGCTGCCATGGAAAAAACTTACCGAGATGTGGTGGCTCACCGCGATGTTTTGGAGCGAAATGCCTCGGTGGCGACCAAGGGTGCCGCTCTTCTTGGTCTCGGTCCTCTGGGCTGGGCGAGGCGTGACGAAGAAAAGCAAAAAGTTGCCCTTCGATTTTTGAGACGAAGCTGCCGTCGCTCGATGCTCGAGAGCCGACACCGTGCTGAATCTCATGCCCGCACCCACAATCTTGGGGTGCAGCGTGCCCAGTGGGTTTTGGGCGAAGTCCAAGGTCTGACCGCCTGGCAGTCTACGTTTACGTCCGAGGAGGCTTTTCGGTGGCTTCGAGGAAGAGGGGAGGGCGTAGGGGGTGAATCACTCGAAAAAGCCCATAAGGCGCTTTTGTCTCTTGGGGGTATCCAAGAGGTCGACCCGGGGGTGTTTACGACGGCATCGATGCTTCGGACCGAGGAGTCTTTGAAGGCCAAGGCGGCGTCGCTCTCTTCGCGCCACACCCACAAAGCTGAACCCTCTTTGGTTTCGAGCACAGACCAGGCCCTTCAAGAAGGTGTGCCCTTCAAAGAGCAAGCCGCTGCCCTTGAGTACCTCACCTCTACTTCAGGTGACTTGGCTCTTCTCGAGGGCGTCGCTGGGACAGGCAAAACCCATGTCCTCAAAGCGGCCAAGAGCGTGTGGGAGAAGCAGGGCTTTCGGGTCCTGGGGGGCGGGCAAACCTCTCGCATGGCGCGAGGGTTTGAAAAGGATACTGGCATTTCATCACGGACTTTGGCTGGGTGGTCTCATGCTTGGCTTCAGGGCAAGGAGGTTTTGCGGGCCAGCGATGTTTTGATCATCGATCAGGCGCAATCGGTGGGTACGACACAGCTCGAGCGCATCTTGGCCAAGGCGGAGGAGGTCCAAGCCAAAGTGGTCCTTGCGGGTGATGTTGGGCAAATGCCGGCCACTGGCGCGGGCGCTCCGTTTCGGTTGATCACCGAATTTCATAAGACCGCGGAGCTTCAGGAGGAGGTCCGTCGCCAGGAACAAGCCCAACATCGGCAGGTGGCTCAAGCGCTGGCCCATGATGACGTCCCCTTCGCTTTGGAGATGTACGAGTCCCTCGGCGTGATGCGGGAACACAAAAGCGTGAAGGGCGCCTACCGGGCTGCGGCTCAGGGCTGGGTAGAGGCAAGGCAGCAAAACTCCGAACAAACCTGCCTTCTTTTGGCGCATCGCAAAAAGGATGTCGAAGCGCTTAATCGGGAGACCCGTGCGATTCGCGAAGAGGCGGGTGAGATGGGTCACGGGTGTAAGCTTTTGACTGATGCGGGGCCTCGGGTCTTTGCGAAGGGGGATCGCATCATCTTTTCGAAGAACGATGCCCGTCTTGGCATCACAAACGGGATGGTAGGCACCATCAGGGTGGTTTCTCAGGGCCGTATGGGGGTCCAATTGGATGAAAACAAGGACTTCATCATTCTCGACCCTCGTGAGTACCGCCATTTCGATTACGGCTATGCGTCGACTTTGAGTCAGGGGGGCGGTGAAACGGCCGACAAGACCGTATTGTTTGTGTCGCCTTCCATGGATAAGGCTTCCATCACCACCGCCTTAACGAGGCACAAAAAGGATATTGAGATCCATTGGTCGTCCAAGCACTTCAAGGACTTTAACGGTCTTCGGGACCGTGTTTCGATGGAGCGGTCGAAACAGATGGCCTTGGATGCCGCTCAAAAACAAGCGGGCGACGAACAGCGGGTGACGCTCATGCTTAAGACCATGGCCATGGAAAAAGACGCGAAGCGTGAACCCCGAACGGCCAGGGAGATTTTCCATGCCTATCCCGAGGTGGCGAAAGCCAAACTCGACGTGGAGGTTGCTCAAGACTGGTTCGAATCCAAACGGGAGGCTCGGATGGCGTTTGCGCAAAAGCATCCGATCAAGGCCCGTGTCGCCCAGAAGGGGATCGGTCCTCAGGCGGGTCTCTATAAGGATGAAGAGCGGGCCAGGGCTAAACTCATTCGAGTGAAGAAGGCCTTTAATAAGGTTGTTTCAAGTCAAGACAGGCGACGCAAAGCTGTGGAAGACGCAAAGGCCGACAAAGCCCTTGTGATGAAGGCTCGGGAGGAGCTGCCTGGTGTGAAGAAGGCTTATGAGGCTCTTTTGGAGCAAAAACGCCCGGGTAAAGTTCGAAACCTAAAGTTGCGTGGACAAGGCCGACATTGGGGTTTTGAACGATAACCGGATAGGATTAGATTAGGCGACGTCTTGCTCAGGAGTGCTTCACCGGCGGCCCCCGGCCGAAGCCATCGACAGACAAAAGTTTGCGTCTCGCTGCCTGTCGACCGAATGCTTTGCCGTCCCCTGCCCTAGTTTTCGCCTGATAGGTCCTCATTCTGACACTGTCCATCAGAACAGCGTTCCACGATAACGACAAGGATTCCGAGCTAATACGGTCGACGTGGTGGTCGGCTAGGCTCATAGAGGGCCAGGTTGCTCAGCAATTTGCCTCCGACATAGCCTTTCGCTATGTCAGGAGTTCTCGACATTCAATCCATGGGCCCGACATCTCTTTCTGGCCGTCAAACCGAGATTCTGGTCGACTTTCAAGCAGAGACAGGTTGGAGTTTTGGTTCTCTCGGAACAATCAGTAATGACACTTCGGATTTTGTCATTGGTTCTCGTTCAAAAAAAATCGTGACCAGCGGCTCAGGTGGTCAGTCGCAATATCGTAATGCAACTCTTTGGGCCTCAAATCGCCTAGATTTCACCGATCGGGAGTTCATTTTTTGGGCAAAAGTGGCGAACAACGACGACTTAGATGAAGCGTCGATCGACCTATTTACAGGGCCGAATGGTAGTGAGACATCCGATTTTTTCCGCTTTCCAATAAATTCTGGGCAAGGCGAGAAGTTCTTCCAAGATGGTCTGTGGGTTCGGTACCCCGTAAAGTTTGAGGACGCGTCAACGTCGGGTAGTCCAGATCGAAGCCAAGTCGTTGGCGCGCAACTCCGTGCAACCGACATAAATAACACTAACCCAGTAACGATATGGTTCAATGGTTTTGGCTGGAGACCCCAGCCAGCTAACTGCGCCATCTGCTTTGTGTTCGACGATAATCGGGCATCGGTGTATTCGACAGCTTATCCCTACATGAACCGATTTGGGATTCCAGGCACAGTTTATACGATCAGAGACCGAGAGAATTTGGCAGGATTTCTCTCGTTCGCTCAAATGCGTCAAATGGAAGAAATGCACGGTTGGGCAATCTGTTCGCATTCAGAGATAAACTGGGACACCGTGGATGAGCTCACCATGACTCAAGACCTATTACGAACTCAAGCCTATCTCTTGCGTAACGGCTTTTCTGGCGGGGCTCATTTTGCGTACACACAAGGCGAGAACAACGCAACAGCTCGGATGGTTGCACGCAGACTGCTGGCCACCGCGAGAACGATTAACAGGGCCTCTCCGGTTGAAACCTGGCCACCTGCAGATCCCCACCGCTTGCGGCCCGGGTATATTACAGGCACCAGTGGAGGTATAACGCTGGCGGTAGCCGAGAGCTGGGTGGACCGTGCTGTTGCTAGCGGCGGTTGGCTCATTCTGACGTTTCACGATATTGTCGATAAAACCCTTGCAAATACGGAAACTACCGAGTGGCCAAAGGCTGACTTTGAGGCTCTAGTCGACTATGTCGTTGATAAGATTGGTAGTCCGTCAGTAGGGCAAAAGCCCGTGCTTGCAAGAACGATCCCCGACGTATGGGAGCGAGGGCTCTAGGATGCTTGAATGTTTCCAAAGGAGGGGTCTATGAAAACTCAATCCACTCTATTGGCGTGTTTTATGATTGCCTGCGGAAGCAATACAATAGAGAGCAGCAATATATCCATCGGTCTTAGTGAAGCTCCAGCGCTTACGTGCGAGGAGCGAGTCCTTAAAAACCTCGATCGTGCCTGCGATACAGTAAGGGATGAGACTCAGCCCATCATCTCCCGTACGTTCTCTTTTGACTCAGGTCGAAGAATTCGATCGGATATACAGGGCTACGGAATTCATCTCGTCGAGGCGCCGGTTACAAATGAAGGCCAAGTTACATTTATCGCACCGACTACGGGGCCGCATATCGCGTATCTAGGCACGCCTAATGTGCCTTTCGAGATCGCAAGGGGGTTTAGAGCAGTCGAACCCGAGTGCTCCGTGCGTTTGAACACAGATGAGTGTTTTCTTCTTCGACGCGGCGTTCTTTATGAGCTCGAAGCAGGAGAAGTCTATAGTATTAGATTCGGACCAATTACTCCTCAGCGCTGGGTGCGGTTCATGCTGGTGGATCTTTCGTTCAGGGCTGCGCCAGAATGCGGCCCTGAAGGCCCTTTGTCGGTGGAGTTTGCATGCGAGGCTGCAGACACAATAAAGCCTCGTAGGCTCCCGATGCCGCCTATCACTAACTCTGCTGGTTCTTTCCCGCCACTACTGGAGACTGTTTACGGCCTCCGCCTCTCTGAAGGCGCCGAGGATAATTCTGGAGCTAGAGCATTTACTATAGACATAGATGGATTGTACACTTTTTACCTTGGTACACCGGATATTCAATTCGTCATTCGGAACATCGAAACAGGACAGAAAGTGCCGGCCGAGTGTCAGTCCAGACTTTTTCTTGAGTCCTGTAATTTATTCCGGCGCGCATATCAGTACAATTTCTCGGCTGGGACCGAGTATCGCATGGAGCTAGGCCCCATTATGGGTAACCGGTGGGTCCGGTTTTTTGCTGCCCAGGAACTGGAATAGCACTGTCAGACCTTAAGTAAACACGCGGGCCCGATTCTTAGGGTTGGATCACATATCCCGGTCCCCACATCGTTTTCATGATGTCTTCGGTCTCTGCTTTCGTTAAATTCTTCATCCCAGCAAGTGGAGGCACCGTTTTCATGGCGTCAAGAAGCCCATCAAAACGGTATCTTATGACTGGCGCTGTCCCGGGTATGTCTGATTCTTTTGTCGTAGATTTGGGTGGTGGTCACGTGCTTATGTCCGAGGAGTTCCTGAACCTCCACAATATCGACACCTGACTTTAAAAGCAGGGTCGCGGTGGTCGCCCGCAGGGAATGGGGCGTATAAATCACCCGCTTTTCGACGCTTCCGTCAGTCATTTCCACGTTCTTTTTGGCTCTGGGGAGCTGTTCCAAGTACCCCAAAAGGAGCCGATACATGCTGCTTGGCGCGATGGCTTTGGCGCCCAATTCATCGCTTCTTGGCGCCCTTCGGGCTCGAAAAAGTGGCCCCGACCCGATTTCTGCCACCTGGAGGTACTCCTCGAGGGCCTCCGCAAGCTCAGGATGGATGCCAATCGTCCTTTTGGCGGTCCCGCGCCCCTTTTCTTGAATGCGAATGGTTGCATCCTCCTCTTCGAGATGGAGATCCTGGACATGAAGCCTGCATCCCGTGGCAATTCGGGCTCCGGTGAAGAGGTAAAACTTCAAAATCGCCCGGTCGCGAACCTCCAAGACGCCATCCCCTCGCGGAAGTTCCATCAATTTGCGCGCATTCCCCGGCGAAAGCGCCTTGGTTTCATCCACCGGCTCAGCGCTCGGCCTTTTGATGAAGTCCCGGTGCGCCGGATTCTGCACCATAATCGGAAGCCTCCCCTCAGCGGCCACCTCCCGAAGAAACTGATAAAACCCGCCAAGCGACGACAGCCTCCGATTCAGCGTCATGGGCGAAAAGCTGTCCTTCACCATCCTCGAGCGCCAGGCCCGGACATCCTTGACCGAGACTTTGAGCAACCCCCAAGCCCCCTCAGGCCAAGGCAGTCCCAAAAACTCCACGAAGCTCATCACGTCCCGCCGGTACGCCCTCTGAGTATGGGCGTTCTCACTCCGGGCCACCCAAGCCTCGAACATGTCGCCCACCGCCCCGTAGAAGTTCTCGATCCTTGCTTTCGCTTGAGCTCCACCGCCATGCCCGAGGAGCACCGGAGGAAACCCTGCCTCTTTCCCTCTCCCCACTGGGCTCGTTCTTGTCATTCTTTGCGTCTTGGCCACGCCGTTCTTATACTAGTTTATGGGAGATAATTCATTTTATCAGGATAAAAATATAGCGAGAGGCCGGGGGGCGTGCTCGGAGTGCTGGGTTAGGGTTTTGATCCAGGAGCTCTTCGGTCAGCTCCGGACACCACAGCTATTTGCTGGCGGGTACTTCATTCAGATGTTTTCCAGGCATACGACGTGGTCTTCCGGCCCATTATCTTCATCAGCGCCTTTCTCTGTGAGCCCCACGAAGGTGAAATCGTCAGGACAGCAGCGTTCGCGCCCATCGGATTCATCCAAGTTAGTAGAGCACGGCTCGTTGTGTGTATTGTAGTCGAGTTCGAGAATTGCTCTGCCGCTTCGCTGGTTTTCCAGGCATACAGCATGCCTACTTCCGCCACGGGTGCTGACTCCAACTTGTGTGAAGCCGCTGGGGCAGCAGAGACTACGATGTATCGAATCATTTAGAGTGAAGTCGCACCGTTCGTAGTCGATGTCTCTTCTGAGCAGGAGAACAGCTCGTGCTCCGGTCTTTCCGTTACTAGCCTGCGCCATGGCTGCAGGAAGCCCCGGGTTTTGTCTTCTTTGGCTGCCGCCACCATCAGAAGCGCCGCAAGCGATCACATAAGCAATACCGGCGATGAACCCAAGCGATGCATACGACAAAGTGCTTAATATTTTCATGACAAACTCCAAATCTATCAAGGACGAGGGCCTCACGCTTCCAGACGGGTCGCGCCCCGTCAAGTGGCATTCGAAGCTCGTCGCGCCATACATACACTGCAGTGAGTGCCTTCTCGAGTGCATCCGCTCCAAGAGTTACGAATCGCTCTTCGTCTACTGAGTCCGGATCTGCGATTGCAAGAGAAGATCCGTGAGAGCATGACGAAATCGATGTGCCGTGCTTCTGAGGATTGATACAGGCCACGAACGCAATGATTTTCAGACATCCTACCCCGCCTCCTCTTTTGACATCGCCGAGCCGATTTGCTGAGAGTGCCCGCAAGATAAGGGGATGAGCTTTGTGTCGCGAGCCCAGGCGAGGCAAGAAGCCCTGACGTACACCCACAGGCCCAAACCTACTGTCCTTAGGGATAGTCGATTTGCGTCACTATCGAATGCTGCGGAAAGATTATCGATAGTTTCTCCCCGCAGAAACGGAAGCATGAGGGCCCACGTACTCAATCACTGAGTCCGACAATAAAACATCCGGAATGACGACAACTTGAGGCAGAGGCCATGCAGCGATCGTAACTGAAAATCGTGAAGAACTTGAGTAACAAACCGCGACTCGCCGCGACGGCGCAAGGTTTTCTCATCAATAACCTGATTACTCAATATGCAGGAATACGCGCGGCATTGAAGTTTCGTCGGCCGGAAAGTAAAACATATGTTTTGTGCAAAACTCAGGGCGCATACGCACCCTGAGAAAAGACGATAGCCATCGTCCGCTTTTGTCTGAGAGCACGAGGGCCTCTCAGGGATGAAGCAAAAACTGAAGGGGATTTGTAGACCATGTCGCGGGCAATGCGGGCCGGGGTCGTCATACGGCAAAAAGATCGTAATAGCACGACAGCCTGTACGAGTTGGCTCTGTGCTCCAACGCGCCGACACGCAGGCGGAGAGGAAACATGATGGGAACCCGAAAAAGAAGGACCTCGCTCCGCCATAGAGGTCGCCAAGCACTAGTCCTCGTAGCATTTGCGGCTACGCCCGGCGGAGGTCGGCTCGAAGCGCAAACACTCGAGGAGGCAGCACTGACCACAAAGCCTCCTACGAAGGTGGTCATTCACGCCGCGGGCGACCCCCAAAGCCGCTTCTGCGCACACCTTGGCCTACGGATCAATGGTTCGCGCGTGACACTCTTCAGTGGAATCACGGGCGATCCGAACAACCGCGTATTCGAACGGCTTGAATACCAGCATAATACCCATCTCGACGTACAGTCCATACGCCTGGAAATCATCCGCGAAGGATACGGCGGCAGGAGCGACCAGGCTATTCGCATCGACAAGATTGAAGTCGACGACAAAACCTACGAAACAGAGGATTTGGCCCACTATAAGGTTGGCGTTCTGGGTCATGATTTCCCCTCTGGTCCAGGCCGGTGCACAGGTGGTTTTATTCAAACCGAATGGTTCCGGTGCGGACGGGACTCCCCGCCCGAATACGTGGAGTTCAATGTCGGCCCCAAGAAGGACTGGTATGTCGACCTGAACGGCACCGAGATCGAGGACGGAACCAAGACTCATCCCTATCGCTCGGTCCAAGCAGCGATCAACGCAGCGTCACCTCGAGATATGATTTTCGTTGCACCAGGCCTCTACGACGAAAACCTCTACATCAACAAAGAAGGACTTTTTCTTCAGGGCGCGCTGGATAAGGACGGCTTCCCCGCAAGCCGCATCGGCCATATTGAGATCCAAACTCATGAAGTGACCCTTTTTAGGTTCAATGTCTACAATGGGGGCGTCGTATTGCAGTCGGCCCATAGAAACCGCATCATGGGGAATGTTTTCAATGGGTTGAGCAGCCACAACATTGAACTCTACGGAGGAAAAGACAACTTCTTCGCCTACAACCAATTCGGGTCCGCATCCGAATGTTCGGTTCGAATCGGATACGATTCAGCGCATCGAGGATCTCGGAACAATTGGTTTGATACCAATATTTTCAGGCGCAGCCCACGAGGGATCTACCAATTTGTGTACACGATTTGGGCGCCTCCTCACCGCACCTCTCTATCCTGGGGTAATGTCATTGTCAGAAGCCAATTTTTGGGATCAACAAAGCGCTCTGCCATCGACGATGATCAAGTCGCCTGGATGACCGACGAGCATATGGCCAACACGTTCTCGCTCAAGGTGGAGGACAGCTATTTTGAAAGGAGAGCGGGCGTCCCTCAGACCGAACTCAATTCATGGGTCGCATCAGATATCGAGGGGGCTGTGAGCGGGATCCGAGACCTCCCGCCGAGAGTACAGATTAAGAACTTCGCATCAGAACCCCCTCCCTTTCCCGATCTCCGTTCCGTTGACAGCCCTCGAGCGGACGCAAACCGCATCGAGGACCGAGACGTCTTGAGGAATGGCGTCGGTGTGACCCGTGGTGCCTTTCAGGTCGATTCACTCGGGGCCTCGAACTACACCATACCCATTGTGGTACCCCCTGGCCGACAGGGCGTGGAGCCACAGCTCAATCTCAACTATCGAAGCAACCGTGGCCATGGCCACTTGGGCGTCGGCTGGGGCCTAGGCGGTCTCTCCAAGATCGAGCGCTGCACCCATAAGCGAGCCGTAACGGGAACCGCACAAGCCGACCTCAACCAGAACGACACGTTTTGTCTGGACGACAGTGCGCTTCTCCTTCGGGAAAAGCACCAAGACTACGAAGCGTATCGAACTGTGCCTCATTCATTTCGGAGAGTCCGGCGCATGCTGGCTTCAAACGCGTTCACCGTGTGGACCAAAGACGGACAGATTTTGCACTATGGTAGCCACCGCGAAACAAGGCGCCACAGCTCCGGAGGCCAAGCTCAAGCCTGGTTTCTCGACCGCATTGATGATCGCTTTGGGAACTACATCGCCATTGAATACATGAAAACGATAAGGTTCTACGAGGGTGCGCGCACCGAGACCGAAATGGTTCCCAAGCACATCTTCTACACCGGAAACGACGGGACGGGTGGAGCCTCGCCGCTCGAGCCTGAGAACTATATCGAATTCGTTTATGACAAGCTGTCGAGTTCGATGGTCAAGGGTTTTCGGGCGGGCGAGCGCGTCTCACTCGAGCGCCGGTTGCGAGGCGTCCGCGTCTACCAAAATGTGTACATGACCCGAAACTATCGTCTTGGCTACGAAACTTCGCCCCTATCGAGGCGAGATCGCCTCAAAACCATTCAAGAGTGCGACCGAGACGGTGTCTGTTTGGCGCCCATCGTACTGGGTTACAAGCAAGAGCGTGGGGTTGAAGCCCTGGAGTTTGATGCGCCCGTTCCTTTTACTCACCCCGACCAGTCCATCCTGAGCAAATCGGAAATGATGTTGGCGGACATGAACGGCGACGGCCGCGACGATCTGCTCGCAGCATTCAGGGAGAGCAACGACACCGTTTTCTACGTGGCTTATGCCCAGTCGCCCTCACTCGTGGGCCCCGTATCAGCCAATCAGGGGCCCTTTGGGCGCCTGATTGAGCTCCATCGGCTCGACTTCGGAGGGCATGTTTGGAGAACCATGGACTTTGACACCGATGGCAGAACCGATTTGCTGGTTGCGCGGACCACATTCAGTGAACAGACGTACTATTGGGTGATTCCTGGTTCTGGCGCGCCGGCTTGGAAGACCGGCGCCCAAAGGAGGTACTACGATCGGTTCGGAGACTTCAACGGGGACGGCCGCGTCGACTTGGCGCGCAATTGGCCGAAACGCGGCTACAGCTATGCCTTTCATGATGGCACGGATCAGGGTTGGACCACTTTTCAGGATATCCCCAGCGACATCGATGTGGTGAACCATCATGATTTGGTCGCAGATATCGATGGCGATGGAGCTTCAGAGATTCTGAGGTACACACCTACGAGCGATCGGATCTGGGTCGTGGATTTTCTCAAGGGGACAGAGGCGATCTGGGAGGATGGCCCCTACGCGCATTGGGTCCTCCCTTATCGGCCGGTTCTTCAGGGAGATGTCAATGGTGACGGCATCATCGACCTCCTCGCGGGAAAACGCAGGCTCAAGAGAACAAACTACATGGGTCGCCCGTCGCATCACAACCGGACTTGGCTGGGTACCGGTCCTGGTCTCGCAGACGGTGAACCCGGCACCCTATCCTTGTCTGGTGAGCAGAACATGCCGGAAACCACACTCATTTCAGACTTCAATGGAGACGGTCGAAGCGACTTGGCGGTCCCGTTCGCTCACCGAGACCGGGTGACCATCTACTCCCCGTCTGTGGTTGAGGAAGGCATTCATTGGGCCCCAAATATACTCGAAATACCGGGAATGAGCAGCAAGGCCAAAGTCATGGTGGGCGACTTTGATGGCAACGGAATGCCCGATATTCTCCTCCACGACAATACGTTTCGCGTTTACTATCACCGATCCTCTCCACCAGACCTGTTGACCACGATTCGTGAGGGTGCCTCAAAAGAAACCTATCAAATCCAGTACGCCCCTCTGTCGAACACGGCGGTACATCAGCCCGGAGTTTGTCCCAAGAGTATCACGGTGACATGTACTGTGGGCTCAAACGCCCAAGTTGTGTCCGACGTCTTCCAGGATGCGGGCCCCGGACACAATCCAACCCACAAGACCTACCGATACTCCGGTGGCCGTGCCGATCTCCGAGGTTATGGCTTTTTGGGTTTTGAGGCCGTTGAAGTCGAGGACCACGCGCGCCAAAGAGTCCAGAAAACGACCTTCTCCTTCGAAACGTTTCCATCTGAGCCAGGCGCCGGAGGCTATATCTATCCGTATCTGGGCTTGCCCAAGAACGTATATGAGACAACCCTATTGCCCCACCCGGACACAGGATTTGTTGAGAGATATTCACGGACGATCGACTATGATCTCAGAGTCAAACATCCAGAGCATCGTTCAGGACCAAACCCATCCCCTTTCGTTTCTGCTTTCGGCTATGTCTATAGGACGAGACAAAGCACATACCTGCTCGGAGCCAAAGAAGAGCGCTTTGACTTGATATCACTCAGCGCACGAACCACTACGAATGCTGAAGTCGATCGGTTCGGGAACTCTCTACTGATCCACACGCAGGTCGTTGGCGGAACGAGTGAAGAGGTACAAACCACATTCGAGTCCAACGAAGAACAGTGGATCCTCGGTCGACCCATCTTCCAGCAAATCACCAGAACCCACGAAGGGGTCGAAGAAACTCGGAGTACGACGTGGGACTGGAACATGGAAAACGGCGCTCTAAAAAGCACCACCGCTCGGGCGTCACAACCTACGCGAGCGGTGACCGAGCTAGACCGCGACACATACGGAAACCTTGTCGGTGTCTCCGTGTCAGACCTCAATGGCGATGTCCGGACGACAACCTTTGAATACGATGACGTCCAGCGAACATTTTTGACCGCCGAGATCAATGCACTCGGGCACCGGGTCGAGCGAGAGTACGACCCCGCCTCCGGAGCCGTCTTGAAAGAAGTCGGACCCAATGGCGAAGTACACCAAGCCTCCTACGACGGTTTTGAGCGCCTCACCGAAGTGCTTCTTCCCGATGACTCGCGTACAACCTATCACTTCCTTCCCCCAACAAATGCTGAAGACTTGTACCAAATCGAATCACAAACCACCGGAGAGCCTCCAGTCCTCACCCAGTACGATCGACTCGAGCGTCCACACACCACAACATACGTCGACTTCAACGACCGCAAGCTCCACACCAAAACCGCATACGATCGCCTCGGGCGAATTCACGGTCAAACATTGCCCACCACAGAGGGTGAGACCGCTCCTTTCGACGCGTACGAATACGACGCCCTGGACCGCCCAATCCGTTTTTTGCGCTCCGATGGGACCGTGTGGAATTGGCGCTACGACATAGGCCTCGGCGGATTACGCAATGCCTCAGGTACTTCGGTTCGAACCATCGATCCACGTGGGCACATCACAACCACCTATCGCAACAGCCTAGGTCAAATAGAACGCGTCGTAGATGAACTCGGCCACCCCACAACCTACAACTATGCCCCATTTGGCGACTTAAAGAAGGTCACAGACACCGTCGGCGCCGCCGTTCAAATCGAAACCTCCCACGGATTCCGGACCGCGCTCATCGACCCCGACCTCGGAACCCACCGCTACACATACAACGCCTTCGGCGAGGTCACGTCCCACGTCGACGGAGACGGCAGAACCACCCGCTTAGAGTACGACGTCCTCGGTCGAAGGACAAAAATGATCGATAGAGAAGGCGGCGTCACGACCTGGAGCTTCGACAATGCCCCAAATGGCATGGGCCGCCTCGGGCGCACCAAAAGCCCCGATGAGCATGAGCGCATCTTTTTCTACGACGAGGCTGGTCGCATTGAAACCGAACGCACGATCGTAGATGAAGAAACCTTCGACCTCAGCTACCGTTATGACGAAGCCGGTCGCATTGACGAGGTTCATTATCCCCCCTCCTCAGACGGCGAGGCCTTTGCAGCCAAATACAACTACCACAACGGCATTCTTCGCTCGGTTTCGGAAGCCAGTTCAGGGTTCACCTTCTGGACCCGCGTCCAAACCAATACGCTTGGCCAAACGACGCGCGCGTTTTTTGGCAACGGCGTCGAAACCACGCGCGCCTATGGGGCAGAGGGGCGACTTCACCGCATTCAAACCACTCTCCCCAGCGCACCCACCGCGTTTGCCCAAGATCGCGCCTACAACTACGACCAACGAGACAACCTCATCGGACGCATCGATCACCGCCAGTCCATGACTGAGTCTTTCACCTACGACCCCATGAACCGTCTGGTGTATGCCGCCTTCAAAGAAGGCACCGACGCCCTCAATCCGCCCAGACGAGTCCCTTCCGGCACAAACAACACGATTCAGGAACTCCCGTGGCCTCTCCAAGAACACGCAAAAGATCAGCCACCCCTCCAAGGACAGGAGCCCCACCCCCAACCGAACAGGCTCCCCCGCTCCACCGTCTTACCCACCACGTGGTTCCAGCACCTTCGCAGCCTCGGAAGCTCCCAACCCCAGACCGACGAGCCCCCTCCGTACCAATCTGAGCTCTCCCTCGAGTATGACGAAGCCGGAAACATCCAGTACCGGTCCGATGTTGGGACCTACGAATACCATCCTAAAACCCATGCCATACGCACCATCCGGCCCCTGAACGGGCCCCACGTCGACTACCAATACGACGGCAATGGAAACACCCTACGCAGCCTCAAACACCAACTCGAATACACGCCGTTCAACAAGGTCCGAAAGGTCACCACCCAAGAACAAACCGCTTCATTCGAATACGATGCCGCCTTTTCCAGAGTCAAAAAGCAAACCGACTCGGCAACCACCACCTACGTCGGCGGCCTCTTCTTCCAAAGGCGCCCATCAGAATCCGCTGCAGAAGCCAAAAACACCCCAACAGAAACCAACCACTACTTCATCTTCGCCGACGGACGAGCTGTCGCTGAACTACAAACCCATCACTTCGAAAACCCACCCGACCCCGAACTAAGCCCTCAGGGCAGGTCTATCCTCTATCTTCACGACGATCACCTCGGCTCCGTAGACGTCCTCACCAACGACGACGGCGATATTGCCGAAGAGCGCAGCTACGACGCCTTCGGCCTTCCAAGGTCACCCCACTGGCGCCCCGGCCCCCAAAAGACCCCAAAAACCATCAGACCCGCCGGATTTACCGGACACGAAGACGACGTAGAACTCGGCCTCATCAACATGCAGGGCCGAATCTACGACCCCGCCGTTGGACGGTTCACAACCCCAGACCCCTTTGTCCAAGCCCCCTTCTTCAGCCAAAGCCTGAACCGATACGCCTACGCCTTCAACAACCCCGTCACCCTCACCGACCCCACCGGCTTTACCACCTCGGGCTCCAACACCCCCCAAAACAACGATTTCGTCTCCCGACTCCAATTCGATGTCCGTATCGTTGTCGGCGGCCCCACGGGACCCGCTGATGCCTTCGTGCCCGATTCTATGGTCAAACCCATCGCCTTCCCCGTCGCCGACTCCATAACCCATCCCCTTTGGAGCGCCCCCATGGTCAACACCGCATCTTTCTTCGCCGGCTTCACGACCGGCGCCGCTACCGGCGCAGCCATGGGATTCGCCTTCACCGCAGTGGCCGTAGCAAGCGCCCCAGCCGCCATCGCCCTCGGCGTCGGACTTGCCGGCGTCGCCGCCTACGGCCTCGCTACCGGCGGCGCCGCAGAAATCGTCAACACCGGAACAAGAATCATCAACGGCCAAGGCACATCATCCGACTTCTTCGCCGCAGGAAACCTCATCGGCGGCATCGTCGGTGGTCTTGCTGCAACATCCGCACCAGCCACCGCCGCTACAAGAAACATCACCAACGCTGCGTTGCGAACAGCAGGACAACGCCTTGGAAGACTCCGCGCCGCCACACGGACAGTTAATGGCAGTTGGGTGCGCGCTGCGGAGTCGATGTCTGCACGAGCCGCCGCGTACCAGGCTCGTTTCGGCCGTGTCGGCGAGGTATTCCGCGTCAACGGCGTGAAATTCGACGGAATCGTCAACGGCGTTCTGCAGGAAGCGAAGGGGCCTGGATACGCCACGTTTGTACGGAACGGCGCATTCCAACCTTGGTTTCGCGGCGCTGATGCTCTCGTCTCACAAGCGCAGCGCCAAATCGCAGCGGCAGATGGCGCACCCATTCAGTGGCATTTTGCTGAAGAGATCGCAGCCAATGCCACACGAGCTCTATTCAACAGGGAAGGCATCACGGGGATTCAGGTGCTCTTCACCCCATAAGAGCCGAGACGCTCGAACAGAGGCTCATTATTCGAACAGGCCGGAAGCACGCTCATGGCGTCGAATGCTGCTGCACTATACCTCCGCGTGTGTAGGTAAAGACGCCCGCTTCCCAAGGCATGATTACGCCTGCCTTTCTGATATAGTCGTCGCTGGTAACAACAGCATGGTCGGGGTTAAATGCTTGCACCATCTCCTCTATAAGCACGCGATAGAAGTCCTCAGTCTGCCGATCATCAGCCCCCAGGTCGAGGACCGCTGCATTTCGCAAATGTTGGTTCCAGCATCCTATTGTTACCGAAAAGGACGCATTCGCTCCATTCCACGCGGCAAACCGAAACCCGAGGTCTGGAATCGGCTCCTGGTCTACATCCCGGCGATTAGGATTGAGGTTACTCGCAATCGTTTGGGCATCAAGCTCAATAGGGGCCTGCAAGGCCGCGGCCCGGCTCCTCTTCTTCTCGTACCAAGTTGTGAACTCGCGGTGACAACCGGCGATAGCAATCAAGAAATCGACTACGCGACGTGACGCGGAGCTCCTCGACTCCTTGCGGTTTAACCAGTATGCGCCGACGAACATCGTTCCCTCGCAGCTCGGTTCTTATGGGGTGAAGAGCACCTGAATCACCCTCATGCATGACACTGACCACAGCCTCAAAAATGCTACTGTCACTAGCTCGGGACGCATTAACGCAAGTTTGGAATACACCACAGATAAATGGCCGGGCCGACGGGGCCGTGAAAAACGAAAAAACGTCACGGAGCAGAACATCAACCGCCAGCTACCATATCTCAATTACCCATCCAGCGACAGCTTGCCGCATGTGAGCAATGAATATCGGACAGGGGTTGACCCTTTCGAGGCCGACACCACGCTTTCAGTCCATGTATAAAATGCAGCCCTCGGGCTCATCAACATGCGCACACACCCACGACGCATTTCACAACTCCTTGCTTAGCCTCGACCAGCCCGAGCCACCACGGGCTCCTTGAATGTCGGCATGAACGGCAACTTCTCTCATCAGAACCGCTTGCGTCAGCTACTCCGCAATACGAGGATAGAGACGATGGAAGATGGAGAAATTGGCCTGGCTGGGATTGGGCGATCTGGCAAATGGATTGTCGAGCTGAATGAGCACGCAGAGAAAGACTTGCGGTAAATATCACTCATACTCGGGTCTTCTTGCACCTCCACCAACAAGCAAAGCGCAGGTCCCCGAACTTATGCAGTCCATCGAGAGCACTGAAAGCCTCCCTTCGGACGGATGTTCGGCGCACTGCCCTCTCTTCGAAATGCGCACATTGATGCCGACCTCACTGAAGCACGCTCCTTGCAGCCTATAACCCCATCAGTCAGCGCTGCAGTTTGCAACTGCACGCACCGCAAGGCCCGGAGCGGCATTTGACCAGCTGAACCCCTTCGCGCAGGCGCTGAAGTAGCCCCAGATCAGCTCGCTCTGTGGCCATGACTTCTTGCCACTTCTCAAAAACGGCAGCCTTAGCGCCCGAAGAAGATGTACGGGGTCACAACCACGCAGGTCTATTGGTTGACACAAGATCTTCTTCAGGCATACGAGCCAAAGCCAAGAATTAAGTTAAGGAGCCTATCAACCAATGTCTGGCTATAAGTTCGCCCAACTCAAGAGGCTGTATGGCTTCTCTGTATCAAGAGAAGCCCTCATACATGCTGAAAACACCGGTCTGATACCAGTAGCAAGCCGCAGTCCACAAAAAATCCCATCGCGGATTTGGAAAACCGAACAACTGCCATTGATTGGGGAGCGCTATGGATTTTTAGAGGGGCAGCCATCGAAGAACCCTCTCGTTGTGTCGGTATTTACATCGAAGGGGGGCGTTCTAAAGACAACCCTGACTATGAATATTGGTCGCATCGCTGCCATTCACAACATCAAAACCCTGATGATTGGGCTGGATTTTCAGGGGGATTTAACAGCAGCCATGGGATTCTACCCTAGTGAGCACGAAAGTGAAGACGAGGCTCTAGCAACAGTCGCTGGATCAATTCGAAGACATCTCGGGCTTGGGCACGTCTTCCGAAGCGACGCAAACATCAGCGATGTCATCAAGCAGACAGACATACCAACGTTAGACATTGTCCCGGAAACCCACGAGCTCATGTGGTTGGATGCCGCCCTAGCCCAAGAGCTCCATCGCGAACACTGGCTGCAAGAGCGAATCCTTGGTG
>CBDCWQ010000004.1:0-224205 GCA_965223435.1 Myxococcota bacterium | reverse complement strand
CGTGCACCGCTTGGTGGCTGCTTGTGTCCGGTTGGTAAACGAAAAATTCATCTTGAAGTATCGACCGCCCCGCCCAAGCTTGTAGGACTGAATCCCTTTGAAGCGCCCCACAAAACAACGGTCACAGGCCTCATCATGCATGAGGTTCAGGGCCTGCTTAAGGATGTCGGTCGCCAGCCGGTAGTTGCCCTCCTTGACCGACTGTTTGGCCTTATCGAGCAAACGCATCACCTTGGGGTTGGCCTCCGCCGGCCGCGCCGCCAGGGACCAAGCCAAAAGCACGAAGAACACAGGGCCCACCCATCCTCGGCACCGCACCCCTTTGAAAGACCGTTCCGGTCGATTTCTCCTCAAAAACGTCATGCTCCACCATGCTCTACGACAATTTCCACGGCCACCAAACCCCGGTCCCAAAGGGCCCCGGTGGTGAGACGTCAGCCCATCCCCCGCATTCACCCTATCCCCCCAGAGGGTCTGCCCAGCACGCGACAGGTGCTAGAATATACTGTAATATCGAGTACATTGGCCAACGAGACCATTCTGATTACCTGCGAGCACGCAAACCCTGAGGTCCCCGCCGAGCTGGGCACCTTGGGCCTGACCCCGTCTTGCCTTCAAAGCCACATTTCGTGGGACCCAGGCGCAAAAGACGTGGCCATCGCCCTCGCAACCGAACTCGCCAGCCCCCTGCTCCTCGGCCGCTTCAGCCGTCTCGTGGCCGATCTGAACCGAACCGCAGAAAACCCTGACGCAGTGCCGGAAATCGCATTCGGCACCAAGGTTCCTGGCAACCGACTCACACCCCAAGCGCGCCAGGAACGAATTCGGAAATACCATCGCCCCTACTGGCAACAGGTTCAGCGCCTGATCTCGGGTATCCTTTTGACCCACCCTGACCCCGTTCAACAACCACCTTCGAAAACGCGACTCCTCCATCTGAGCGTTCACAGCTTCACCGAAAAATTTGAAGGAACGGTGCGAGAAATGTCGCTCGGCATCATGCTCGACCCGAGCAAGGCCTTCGAAGCGGACGCGGCCCAGGGCCTCCTCGAAGCCACCCGGGCGGGTGGTTTTGTCGTTGCCGAAAATGGCCCCTACGACGGAAGGTCCGATGCGCTGGTCACCGCGTGCCGAGCAAAATTCCCCGAAAGCCAATATGCGGGCATCACCATCGAGATCAACCAGCGTCACCTATCAGACCTCAAGCCCATTCAGGAAGTACTCGTGGCCGCGATTCGCAACCTGATGCGCCGATTCAGCCTCGACAAAGCCTGAACCAAAAAATCGAGTTCGCGTTCCCGAGCGCGGTACCCCACCATTCAAAGGGGTTGTATCCTGGCATGAATGCCAGCTGGCATTTATGCCAGCAATGTCACATAAAATGCGTTATTACAGTATATTATGATTATATGCTGGCAAAAATGTCAGCAGTCTTCTATGCTAGCAGTGTGTACCTCACCCACGCACCCGTGGTGGCCAAGGCTTTCTTCAACCGTAGTGCACAGCTTAAGCGACTAGAGGAAGCGGTACGCGTCGGTCGGTGGACCGCGATCATCGGACTTCGGAAGCTTGGGAAAACCAGTCTGATTCTCGAGATCGAGCGGCGTATGAGCCGCGAATTTGCGTTTTGCCCGGTGGATCTCTTTGAGTTCAATCCTCTTTCAAAAGAGTTTTTCCGCCACTATGCGTTGCGGTGTATCGATCGCCTCCTAAGCACGCACGGGGGTCGGTCCTTGGCCAGTGCCGTTGACGATGTGGACGACTATCAGCGTTTATTAAAGAAGTGTCTCGCTTCCCAAGATCTTCCTCCTGACGTTGAGCGAACGCTGACTCAGTTGCCATCCCGTAGAGTTTCAGACACGTTCGTTCGCCAGTGTCTTCAGATCCCAGAAGACATCGCGGTGGCCACGGGCCGCACCCTTGTTGTCGCGATCGATGAATTTCAGGAGCTTGCCAAGGGGAAGCTAGAGGATTGGATTCCTGTCATTCGGAGTATTTGGCAGCGTCACAAGCACGTTCAGTACTTTATCTCTGGATCAGAACGAACACTACTCACGGACATGGTCACAGACCGACATTCACCCTTCTTTCAGCATTTTGACCTGATGGAGATCGGCCCGTTCGAGATTCAGGACGCAGTGGAACTGCTTATGTCAAACGCACCCGAGACGCGTCCACTGTCTCACGGTTTGGCCGAGAAAATAACAAAAGCGATGGGTGGTCATCCTTTTTATCTACAGGTTATCGGAGAGGCGGTCACACGGTTCTCCGCCCCACTCGATGATGATACCTTTAAACAAGCGTTACAGGAGACACTATTCTCCCGTACAGGTCGGCTTGCACTCTATTTTGAGCGCGAGTTTGGTCGCTTGGTTGGACGATCCACACAACTGGCGGCAACCTTAAGTGCTTTGGCAAAACAGGAACAACGACTCCGCGATCTTGCTGAGACCATAAAAGTGAGTACCGGGGCGGCGGCGAAGTACCTAGAGAGACTCGGCGATGCGGTTGAGAAAGCAAAAGAGCACTATCGAGTCAGCGACCCCGTTTTTGCTGCGTGGCTTCGCTGGCGACAGCCGGGCGGAAGTGTGGTTCCGATGACTGTTCTCGGCGACGAGGCGGAACAGAGTGTTGCTCGCCGCCTAGCACAAATCGGGTTCGATCTCGTTTATCAGTCGCGCGCATCGCGAGGCGCCTTCGATCTCCTCGCCACGCGAGGTGCTCGCCAGTTGGGTATCCAAGTGAAACGCAGTCGACTACCATCTCGGTTCTCGGTCGATGAGTGGAATCGAATGCAAGCTGAAGGGGAACGACTCGGCTGGCATTGGATTGTTGCCGTCGTGACGCCTCCACCAGACGATCGCGTGCTTCTTCTTGATCCCAGTAGGGCGCGTAAAACCAAGGGTCGGCTTCTTGAAGAAACCGCTCTGATTACAAATTTGTTGTCGTGGTTGGACCAAACGCCGCCCTTGTAGCGTTCCGTACGAGCCAGACGGCAGGGAGCCTCTTCTTCGCACTTTGGAGAGGTGGTTCTCTCGAAGGCGTTGCCCGTCGTAGCGGTTCGCAACCCGACGCGCCGATTCAGCGTCGACAAAGCCTGAACCAAAAAATCGAACCACGTTCCCGAGCGCGGTACCCCACCGTGCCCTCCATGGCCTCGACCAAATGCTTGACGATGGACAAACCGAGCCCCGTACCCCCGAGCGCCCGCGAACGGCCGGGATCGACCCGGTAGAATCGCTCAAAAATTCGCTCCGCATGCTTTTTGGCGATGCCTGGGCCGTCGTCTGAAATCTCGACCAAGACGTGGGTGCTTTCTTGGGTTGCCACAATCTCAACCACCCCATCTGCGGGGGTATACTTGACCGCGTTGTCTAAAAGATTCACCAACACCTGGTCCAAGGCTTGCCGGTCCGCCAGCACCGAAACATCGTCGGCAATGTCGTATCGAATCTCAATTCGCTTGGCCTCGGCGCGGGTAGAAATGAGACCGACGGCCTTTTTCACCACCAAAAAAAGGCCCAACGGGGTGCGCTCGATAGCCGTCTTTCCGGCTTCGATCTGCGATAGATCAAGGAGATCCGAAACCAGATCTGCCAGACGCGCTGCGCTGCGCTGGATGGCCTCCACAAAAGCGAGCCGACCTTCTTTGTCATGAATAGCCCCGGCGAGCAGGGTCTCTGCGTTGGCTTGCACCACACTGACCGGGGTTCGAAGCTCATGCGATACATTGGCCACAAAATCACGCCGGACGGCCTCCAGTCGTCGAACTTCGGTCACGTCGTGCATCACAACCAAGCTGCCCTTCGCTTCGGTAAGCGGTGCCGCGTGGGCCAAGACGCGCCTCGGTACCGGACCCGGAAGGTCGAACTCTCTACTTTGGGTCTCGCCCCCCTGGGACGCCGAGACCAACTCAACCAAGGCGGGTACCCGAACCGCGTCGAGGAGACTCCGGTTTTCGGGCGGCCCCGCCACCCCCAAAAGTTTCATGGCGGCCTGGTTCATCAAGGTGATGCGTCGTTCGGCGTCGAGGGCCAACACCGACTCGGTCATGCCCTCGAGAACCGTCTGCAGACGGTTGCGCTCATTCGCAAGATCGGCCACCGTTCGGTCAAGCGCAGCGGCTATTTTGTTAAACGAACCCGCAAGGCCACCGAATTCGTCTTGGGTCGAAATCACCAGGGGCCGCGGCACATTCTCGCCGCGGGCAAGGCTTCTGGCATGGTGCACCAAGGCGCGCACCCGGCGGGACCACAGATGAGAGGCAAACCCACTCATCAAAGCGGCGACCAAAAAACCGAAGGCCCCCGCCACAAAAAGGAATTTTCGAAGGTGGGCCACCGAGGCTTCCACATCCACCAAAGAACGCGCAACCCGAAGCACGCCCCGGTTGTCTTGCCGGTTAAAACGCAAGGCCACATACAGCATCTCGGTGTGTAGGGTGCTGCTATACCGACGGGCGCGGCCTCGGCCACGAAGAATGGCCTCGCGCACCTCCGGACGGCTGCCATGGTTGTCTGGTGGCGCATCGATGACATCGAGTTTGGAATCTCCCAACACCACACCGTCCAAACGAATGATGGTGATGCGCGCGCCGCTGGAATCCCCCAAACGATCCGCCAAAGACTCGGCGCTCGCGAGGTCGGTCAACCCGGGTGCAGCCTCCACCCAGTCGCGCGCCACGTGCGCCATGCGGAGCAGGGCCTCTTCAATGGTGGCTTCACAAAAGACCCGGAGTCTGCGCTCCAGGTAGACACCGCTGAGAAGCACCGCACCCAGAATCAAGAACAGAGAAACAAAAAAGAACTGCCCGCGAACACCAAGCTTCACACGCTGTCTCCGCCTGGCTCGGCACGGCACCGGTAGCCCACCCCGCGCAAGGTCTCAATGTATGGACCCGCAGCCCCCAGCTTGTGCCGAACCCGCTTGACGTGGGTATCGACGGTTCGGGTCGTCACGTCAGCACTGATGCCCCAAACGTCGGTCAGAAGCCGATCGCGAGACTGAACGCGACCTCGGCGTTCGACCAAGAGGGCCAAGAGACGAAATTCAAGCGCAGTCAAGATCACTTCTTGGTCGTCCACCCACACGCGGTGCCCATCTCGGTCGATGCTGAGTCGGCCAAAACGAATGCTCGCTCCGGGCTCCCCCGTGGGCCCCGCCCGCCTGAGCACCGCCCGAATGCGAAGCTTCAACTCGCGCACGCTAAAGGGTTTGGTCACGTAGTCGTCGGCACCCACTTCAAAACCGACCACCCGATCGATTTCTTCGCCTCGCGCAGTCAGCATGATGATCGGGATATGGCGGGTGGCCGCATTGCTCCTTATCCGCCGGCAAACCTCCGTGCCCGAGAGGTCGGGGAGCATCAGGTCGAGCAAAACCAGCTCGGGCAGCGGAGTGCGCTCCACCTCCAAAAGCGCTTGCTCGGCCGTCGAAGCCAAACGAACATCGTAACCATCACGGACCAGATTGTATTGGAGCGTGACCGCAAGGTCGTGTTCATCTTCCACGACCAAAATCGTATCCGCACTCACGGGCATTCCCCCGGCGGCCCGAGAGCAGGCGACACCGCCTCCCGGAGTCCATAACGGCGTCCGAGCGCGACAAAATCAGGGGGGGGCGGCGCAAACAGATGCAGCGGCTCCCCCCGAGTGGGGTGGCAAAAGCGAGCGCCCCACGCGTGGAGGGCCTGGCGAGAGTGACCGACCGCGCCCACGATCTCTTGCGGGTCAAGCCGCGCGCCCGCGGCCTTCAAAAAAAACGCTTCGCCGCCAAGATAGAGCTTGTCGCCGAGGATCGGGTGTCCGGCATGCAAAAGATGCACTCGGATCTGGTGCTGGCGGCCGGTCTTCGGATGAACCCGCACCAGCGCCGCCCGGTTCCCCTGGGAAAGGACCTCGACCTCGGTCTCGGCCGGATAGGCCCCGGCGCCCCCGACCTCCATCATGACCCCAGACTCACTGCCTGGCACCAGGCGAAGCGGCACGTCGACCAAAAACCGCGTCCGGGTGGGGTTGCCAAGCACGATGGCCAAATAGGACTTCTCTACGCTTCGCTCGGCAAATTGCGTCGCCAAGGCCGAGGACGCAGCCATATGGCGGGCCACCAGGACCAAGCCCGAGGTCTCTTTGTCAATACGATGGGCTAAATCGAGACGCTCGTCGCCGAAGCGCGCCCGCAAAATGCGAATCAACGTTCGGTTGTACGCGGACGCCGTCGGATGCACCACCAGATCGCCCGGTTTGCTCACCGCCAACAGATCTTCGTCTTCGTACACCGTGGGAACCACAATGCCGTCGGTCGGCCCCTCGGGCAGCTTCCGGCGTTTCATGATCACCCGGTCGCCCTCAAAGACACGCGTGGATGGCTTCAGCAACAATCCAGCGTCGCGGTGCTCACCGGCCTCGGCCACACACCGAACCCGACGAAGTCGAATGATACGGGCCGCCAAGGAACGTGACATGCGCCGCACCCGGCGGGTGAGAAACACATCCAGCCTGAGGCCGTGCTCGTGACTGAGCACGTCGAAGGGAATGTCGACCTCAGAACCGGACACCGCGTGGCGAATCTACCAGACCCTCAGCCCCAGTGGCCGAAATACGACCGACACTTCAGACGAGGGTGCTCAGGCCGCCATCTTCTTGGCGCCCTCAACCAGGCCAAAAGCCCGATCCGCAAGCCTCAGATCCAGTCGGTCTCGCCGGCCGCACGCTTCGCCGGCCATTTGAAAGGGAAGAGGCACACTGCTCTCAATGGTGACCCCATCCGTCAAGAAATCCACAAACTGAGGGGTCCGGAGCTTTCCGCTCCAGAGGCTGGGCAGATGGGTCAGCAAATACGAGATGGAGGCCATCGACACCCGAAGATGAAAACGATCGTTGCGGCGCCGGGCAAAGGGAAGGACCTTCAGTGCATACCCATAAAAGGGAGACGTGCCGAGCGCGATGGCCCGCGCGTTGCCCTCAAACATCGTGGCCCCGCGCGCCAGCGGAATCTCCTCTTGCGACTCGGGATCAATGATCGAACTTTGCCCCGTGGAGACAATCCGAAAATGCGAACGCTCAGCCTTGAGCTCGGTCGGAATGGTTCGCGCACCGATGGTGTACACATAACCCGCAAAACTCCGCGCGAACTTCTGGCCCATCGCGGTGGTTTGGCTCTCGAGAAAGTCGACGTAGTCACACAACACCTGGGCGTCGTAGCCAATGCTGGCGAAGGGACAGACCCAGCCCGAAGCGGTGTCTTCAACCAAACGGAGGGCATGCGAGGGCCCAGGCTCCCCCGCGAGGGCCCGAAGCACTTCTTCAACCGGTCGACCCGCACCGCTCAGGGCAGCCAATCCGTTCCCCGTGCCAAGCCGCAAGATCCCGATGCTCGGCAGTCCGTCTTTCGACAATCCGCGGACACGGGCCGCCTCGAGCAACAGATTCATAGCATGGGCAACCGTGCCGTCGCCGCCACCCACCATCACCGTTCGGTAACCACCGTCAATGATCTCGAGGGCGTAACGACGCGCCTCATCGATGGTTCGCGAGAAAAACAGGTCTTCGGGAGGCACAAGCCTCTCGAATTTTCTGCGCACGCGCTCGGTCACTTTTTTGGCGTTGCCGTTCAGGAGCACCGCCACCCGCTGGGTGGGGCCCGATCGGGGTCGATGCATGCCTAGGTGGGTCGGAATCAAAGATGGATGGGTCGTCATGATCTTGTTCTTAGGGTTAACTCGCAAAAGCGCGTCCCCTCACTGACCCCCTCGTACAGCAATGGCCGGGCCAACGACGGCGGGCAGCGAAACGTGTGCAAGACGGGCAGGATCACTCGACCGATGATGAAAACCCTCTGCGTACCGCTTTTCGCAGTGCGTCATGGAATTCTCATGAATACGACCCAAACCGGGTCGGTTGGGTGGCGTGCGCCTCAGCCTGACAGCTAGGTCTGCAGGATTCCCAGGTGGGGATTCTCGCCCTCCCGACGTCGTTTCACCGAGACCTTCATAAAGGTGTGGTCCTGCCGAAAACCCGCACCCTCGACCATGCGCGCGGCCGGCTCGTCGGACAGATTCAGGGCGACACTGGGCACCATCCCGTGCGCCAGAAGTTCATCGGCCAGGGCGACCAGGACCGCGCGACCAAATCCCCGACCCCGGGCCTCTTCGACGGTGTAGACCGAAAGCCGCGCGATATTGGCCCTGAGGTGGGTCACCGCGGCCACCGCCTGCAGCTGACCGGCGAGCGACAAGACCTGGACCGGGGTATCGGCCGCAAGTTTTGGGAACATCGGCCGCACAATCGCGTGGTCGGTGATGCGCTCGCATTGGCCGACCGCACGGGCCTCAGCAAGCGAAGCCCGGCTCACGAAGTAACGGGCCTCAACCCCCAAAGGCTCCGCCCCAAGCTCGGCCTGCAGCACCCCCGACGCCCAAAAGGGAACCAGGAGCTCAAAGGGGCCGCGGTCCCGAGGAAACGCGGTCACCAGCCCTTGAAGCTCAAAGACCCGCCGCGCCACCAAACTGGCCACACTTCCAAGGCCTAGATTTTGTTGGCCCCACCGAACCACCAGCATATTTGCTGGATCGGGGGTGTCTTCCGCAAAAACGCTGACCGAACCCTCCCGACCGAGCACATTTTCATCCAGCGCCTCGAGCAGCGTCATGGGGGTTTGCGAAAGCAGGTCCGAAATCCGTTCTCTATCCGTGATCTCCTGAATGTCCATCACCGGAGCCATCGCTCGCCTGATTCGACGGTTCAGGCAAGCACGGATAGGTCTGTGGGCTCTCGAGCCTCACCAAAATCCACATCGATTTGCGCCAGCTGGAGGCGTCCGCCCATGTCGGCGTTGACCGCATGCCATCGGGTGTAGGCATCGAGCACCCAGATACCCGATTCTCGGGTCCCGTTGCCGGACCAACCCACACCCCCAAACGGCAGGTGCGCTTCGGCGCCGCTGGTGGTGTTGTTGATGCTGGTCATGCCCGCGCGGATGCCGTTTTTAAACCTGAGGATCAAGCTGGGATCCACGGTGTAGCACGAGGAGGAAAGACCGTAGGGCGTTCCGTTTGCCGCCGAGAGCGCTTCGTCAAAACCATCGACCACCACCACGTTGATGGTGGGACCAAAGACCTCGGTTTGGGCGACTTTCATCTCCATGGTCACGTCGCCCCAAACCGCCGGAAACACGTAATACCCTCCCGCGGGATCCCCGACAAAATCGGGTGGACGGTTCCCTTCGGTGATGCGCCCCTCACGGGTCAAGAGCCGCGCGCCGTCGGCGCGGGCCATCGCATAGTGCGCCATAAACCGCTCAAAAAACCGTTCCGCGATCAACGGACCGTACAGAACGTCTTCAGCTTGCGTCGGGTCCCCGACTTTGATCGCCGAAACCTTGGCGATCAAACGCTTTACAAAGGTGTCGGCGATGGGCCGGTCTAAGATGAGATTGCCCAACGACGTGCAGCGCTGCCCCCCCGTCCCAAAACCCGAAAAGATAACCCCCTCTAAAGCGGCATCGAGATCGGCATCGCGGAGCACAACCATCGGATTTTTACCACCAAGCTCGAGCGAAGGAACCTGAAGGTTTCGTCCGCAGACCTCACCCACCAACCGTCCGACCTGGGTGCTGCCCGTAAACGAAAACTTGTGCACCTTCCCTTGGTCGACCCCCTCCAAGAGCGCCTCGCCCGCGCCGTTTTGGCCCTCACCGTGAACGATATTGACCACCCCTTTGGGAACCCCCGCATCGTCCATGAGGCGACCAAACAAGTATGCGATGGTCGGCGCGTCCTCCGAAGGCTTCCAGACTACGGTGTTGCCACAAATGAGCGCGGGGAGAATCTTCCAGGAGGGCACCGCCATCGGGAAGTTGCCCGCAGTGATCATCGCCGCAACCCCGAGGGGGCGGCGGTAGGTGAACAGCTCCTTGTTGGGCATCTCCGAATAAACCGTTTGCCCGTATAAGCGGCGGCCCTCCGAACGGAAAAAGTGTGCGGTGTCGATGGCCTCTTGAACCTCACCACGAGCCTCGCGCATCGGCTTCCCGATCTCTCGACAGATGATCCGACTTAAACGCTCCTTATGGACCGCAATCGCATCTCCGATGCGTCCCACGATTTCGCCCCGAACCGGCGCCGGAACCTCAGCCCACGACGAAGAGGCCGCGCCCGCGGCCGCCAGAGCAAGGTCGACGTCAGCCTTTTGGGAGCGAGGCGCAATACCCACGCAGTCGGCCGTATTGCAGGCAGACAAGGCCTTGAAGCTTTCTTCGTTTTGGGCCTGACATTCTTCGCCGTCGATCAGGTTGCGGATCACAACCGTTGGCGGAAAAGGTCCGTTTTTTTCGACATGTATCGCCCGCGCCATCGCGATGGGCGTATCACGGACCCTATTGAGGCTCCACTTTCTTGAGGGCACATTCCAAGATCTCGAGCGCACGCTCGGAATCGGCCCGCGACACGTCCAGCGCAGGTCGGAGCCTGAGCGAACGTTCCCCACACCCGAGAACCAAAAGACCCTCTTCCTGGGTTTCGTGAAGCAGCTCATCACGAACCGCTCGGTTGGGGAGATCAAACGCAAGCAGAAGACCACGCCCTCGCGGATTGTCGACCCAGGGAAAGCGCCGCACCAAAGCTTCTAAGCCTTGGCGCAAAAACGCGCCCTCAGCCTTTGCGTTCCCCAAAAGCTTGTCCTCGAGCACAATTTCAACGTACCGCTGGGCCCGAACGAAATCGACGAGATTGCCCGAAAACGTACTGCTGATCCGCGAACTGACCCGAAACACGCTGTCGACCTCATCCAGACGCGGCCCGGCCATCACCCCCCCGGTCTGCGCCCGTTTGGCAAAAGCGGTCAGGTCGGGTTGAACCCCGAGCTGCTCTGAAATCCACCACGTGCCCGATGAGCCCATGCCGGTCTGGACCTCATCGAAGATCAACAAGGCCTCGCGGTCATCCGCCACTTCTCGCAGCCGGGCCAAAAACTGGGAACGAAGATGGCGGTCACCGCCCTCACACTGAACGGGCTCCACGATGATGGCCGCGATTTCTGCCTCACCCAGCCGCTCATAGACCTCGTCAAGCGCTTGGAGCGCCGACGACTCCGCCTCTTCAACGTCCGCCAAGTTCTGTGGCGTTTCGGGAAAGCGTTCGGCGGGGGCCGGAATCCGAGGCCAATCAAACTTCGGATAGTACTGCGTTTTTCGGGGGTCGGTGGTGTTGGTCAACGACAGCGTGTAGCCGCTTCGTCCGTGAAAGGCCTGCTCAAAGTGCACCACGTGATGCCCCCGTTCACCGAGACCCCGCGACAGATTTTTCTGAACCTTCCAGTCGAAGGCCGCCTTGAGTGCGTTTTCCACCGCCAACGAACCACCGGACACAAAAAAGAGATGTTTCATGCCCTCCGGCATCACGTGTCGGCGAAAGGTCTCCACAAACTCGGCGTACGGAACCGAGTAGGTGTCGCAGTTGCTCGGCTTGACACCCGCGGCCTCGGTGAGACGCGCAAGATACGCCGGGTCTTGAAGTTTGGGGTGCCCAAACGCGACCGGCCGAGACGCAAAGAAGGTGAAAAAATCGAGATACTCGCGCCCGGTCGCCGCATCCTTGAGATACTGGCCATGGCTGCCGGCGATATCAAAAACCAGCGGATACCCGTCGACCAACATGGACCGCCGCAGGGTTTCGTGAACTGCATTCGGTGCAATCTTCATTCGATGCCTCATTCCCGTGGTGACGAGACCCACACCGTAGTCTCCAATCCACGCCTTGAAGAAGACCTTAGGCGTATCACAAAATTCCCCAGACCACCCCGGGGCAACCCCTGGGGCCGCAATCTCCTGATAGCTTTCCAGAGCGGTTCTGTTAGCCTAAATGGGGTGCGAGACGCAGTCTCGGAAATCAGCGCCCCAAGCCGGGCCACGACGGGCGGTCAGGAACTTGCTCCCGAATCAGATACCCTGGTTCTCAGGCCGGTTGACGTCTTCGCCATTTCGGTTCCCCTCATTTTCGGCCTGGCCATTCTGTCAAACTGGGCGAGGGTGCCCGAATGGGCGCCCGTATCGATGGCGCTCATCGGTGTCGCCTTATTCGGTCTTTTGGCCCGCATCGCCACACAAAAGACCACCCACCCCTTGGTCCAAATCGTGGGCAACTTCTACATCATCTTGACGATATGGACGGTGTACTCCCGGCTCGATCCCCTGGTCGATTTGGTGTCGCCCGTGTCATACGACCGCGACCTCCAGGCGCTGGACCAATGGATCTTTGGCGTACAACCTTCGGTGTGGCTCGAACGTTTTTACACCCCGTGGCTCACCGAGATTCTGTTCATCGCCTACTTGGCGTTTTTTCTGTGGCAGATTTGGCTCGCGATCATCCTGTATCGACGAAAAAACGGCGAGTACGAGCAGTATACGTTGATGATCATCCTGTTTTACATGCTGAGCTACAGCTCATACATCCTGGTGCCAGCCATCGGGCCCCGTTTCGACCTCGCACATCTTTATGGGGAGCCTTTGCAAGGCGTCTTCTTTGCCGGACCGATAGAGTCCCTATTTGCAACCGCGACACCAACCTTGCGCGACTGTTTTCCCTCGGGCCACACCGGCCTCACCCTCTTGGTGTTGGGCCAGGCCTACCACAAAAAAGCGTACAAGTTCTTTTTACTCATGTTCCCGTTTGCTCTGCTCCTCATTTTTGCAACCGTATACTGCCGCTTCCACTACGTCATCGACCTCATGTGTGCGGTTCCGTTCATCGTCGGCGTTCTTCTGGTGCAATCCTTCGTCGAAAAAATGATGCCCCGGGAGATCATCATCCCGATTCGGGTCCGGCAAAAACAAACCGTTGGCGCCTAGCGGGTCATCGTCATGGCTAAAAAGCCACCACCCTTCAACAATCCTTTTGTGACCCACAAAGAAGCGTTGGTCACGGCGCTCACAGACAAAAAGACGACGGACCCCAAGCCGCCAAGCCCCAGCAAGCCCCAAGTCCAAGAGGAACCCGGGCGGGAAGAAACGCCGGACCCCATCGATGCGGAAGGCGAACTTTTCAAACAAGCCATGTTGGGCTCTTCGCCACTCACACCAGACCCGAGAGGCTTGGTGGAATCCAAAACACCCACCGACGGACCACGTCGAACGATGACGGAGGCAGAGGAAGTCACCGAGGCCCTCGTCCGGCTGGTCCAAGGAGAAACCTATTTCGACATCTCAGAGTCCGACGAATTCATTATGGGGGCCGTTTGTGGGCTTGATCAACGGATACTCCGGCGGCTAAGACGGGGCGCGTATTCGTTCAAAAGCTACCTCGATCTGCACGGTATGAACCGAGAAACAGCCAAAGATTCGGTCGACCGATTCATCCACGAAAAACGCCGCGAGGGTGAGCGGTGTGTCCTCATCGTTCACGGCCGGGGACTGAACTCCAAAGACAATGTCCCCGTCCTCAAACAACAACTCCGCTCATGGCTCGAGAGGGGACGCATCGCGCGCAACGTGCTTGCATTCTGCACGGCGCGTCCAAACGATGGGGGCCGAGGTGCCGTCTATGTCCTCCTCAGGCGATAACGCTCGAGGACCGGCGTCCGAGATCCCACCTGACGAGGAGACCTCAAAGGCGCTTGCCGACCTTCGGGGCGGTCTTTTGGCATCGATGGTGTACGCGCTGGCGGGCGTCCTGCGCACGCTGAGAACCCAGCGCAACATGAAGATCCACTGGGTCTCGGGCCTCGCGGTGATGTTGGTGGGCATGGCCTTGAGTTTAGACCTGGCGTCTCGGGCCAGCGTTCTTTTCTGTGTTTTTCTGGTGCTGGCAACCGAAGTTCTGAACACCGCGCTCGAAGCCTTCGTGGACCTTCACATCAAGGAGTTTCGACGAACCGCCATGCATGCCAAGGACGCTGCGGCGGGTGCGGTGCTGATCATGGCCGCAGGGGCGGTTGTCGTGTTTTCTGATGTGCTCTTTCATAGCTGGCGCATGATCCTCAGAAGTCAGGAAGCCATCGTTCGCACCGTGGTGCTGGGGCTGCCGCTTTTGGGGTTGGTCTCGGTGATCGTCACCAAACGCCTGCCGGCCCTTTGGCTGTGGACGTGCTCTGGCACGGCGGTGGGCCTTCTTTCGGTGCTGGCCTGGTATTCACGCGATGAAGTCTTTAGCCTGTCCGCACTCGCGCTCGTCATCGGGGCGTTGGTGGCTCAACTCCAGGCGGAGGCGGATTGAGCGTGCACGGGTCATAGGCTCGTTTTTGGGGGCAGGGCCGCGACTACGACCAACGACCACGACCACGACCACGACCACGGCCACGACCACGGACGCGGGCACGGGCATGAGATGGTGAGGGGGGGCTAACGGTGAGACATCATTTGGGTTTTGGGTGGGGTGTAACTTGGTGGCGGGTATCCCGTAGCAAGGAACGATGAGGGGTCGTGCTTCGTGGTGGCTGGTCCTCGTCAGCTTGGGGGTCGGGTGTTCGAAGTCGGTGAGCGGGCCGGGGGTCGAGCGTTCGAAGAATCCCACGGAAGATACACCGGCTTGTCAGCACGCATGTGGCGAAAACACGCCGGCGGACCCACCTGACAACCCGTCGGCCGATACCCGGACTGGTGACCCGGTTGAATACCTGGGGACTGCGGAGGACCGTTTCCGAGGTTTTGTCGAGCCGGTCGAGGTGGCGCCGTTTGGAGAAGACCGGGTGGCCTTTTGCACCGGTGTCCAGGGGCTGGCCATCTACCACGCCAAAGATTCGTGCTGCCTGTCGCTCGAAGCCACCATACGGCCGGCGCCCACGCGTGACTTTCCGCGGTGCCAACATTTCGCCTTCGATGGCAAACATGTGTTTATCGCCAATCGCGGAGACGAACTTCTCCCGGAGGCCTTCATCACCACGGTGGACGTCACCAATCTCAAGTCAGCGCAAACCATCGACACCTACTTTGGGGATGGCGCAACCTCCTTTGAAGGGCTCGCGCTCGGCGATCAAGTCCTGTACGGCGCGCAGCACGAAAAAGGGCTTGGCATCTTCCAGATCGAAGCGAATGGAGCCCTCAAGCTGGTCCGCACCGTGACGGAGGGCATCGAAAACGCGTGGCAACCCGTGGTCAGCGCCGACAAAAAAATACTTTACCTTGCAGACGCCCAGGGGGGGCTGGTGATCTTTTCACTCGAGGATCCGCTGGCGCCCCAATTCCTAAAAAAGGTGCCCACTTTGGGAACGCTCAAGGACCTCGCCCTCTCGGGCAACCATGTCTACGGAGCCAGTGGCTCATCGGGAATGGAAATCTTCGACGTGACCAACCCGGAGGAGGCCTCTCGCGTCCGACATCTGGACACCCCAGGGTCGGCCCTGGGCATTGCGGCCAACGACCGCTTCGTGGTGCTGTCCGACTGGAATGACGTGCGCATCTACCGCCGAACGGATCCGAGCGCACCCACGCTCATCGGGCACCAAAAGGCCTACGACCGGGGTGCTCCAACACCGCTCGGACGAATTCTCGACGTGGCGCTCAAAGACGATACGATCTTCATGGCGGAATGGAGCGGGCCGCAATCCCACCGGATCATTCGTGGGGTAGACGCGCCGGACCTGGTGACCGCCTCCAGCCTCGAACTGTCTCGGACGGCGCCTTCCGAAACCACCGCCACCACCTTGGTGGTCGAAAACATTGGAGCCAAAACACTTGAAATCGAGCGCTTGAGCATCGGCGCGCCCTTTACCGTTGAACTCACGCCCACCGAAATCCCGGCTGGGGGACGCGCGTTGGCCACCGTGCGTTTCACCCCAGACAGCACGGACGGCCAAGAAAGCATCCTTACCCTCAAGAGCAACGATCCCGATGAGCCCGAGCACCGCATTCCCGTGGTGGGCAATCAGCCCGGGCTCCGCCCCGGGGACGAGGTGCCGGAACTGACCTTTACCGACCTCGATGGCTTCACCCATCGCCTGCGCGATCTCCGTGGTCGTCCGGTGTTGCTTGCGTATTTCGCCACCTTTTGACCGGTGTGCAGTCTGGAGTTTCCAGACCTCGAGGCCGCATTTTGGCAGAAGTACAAAGACCAGGGTCTGGTCGTATGGGGCGTCGCCCAGGGCGGCCTTAGAGGTGGCGATACCGACGCCATTTTGCGAACGTTTATCGAGCAGACCGGGGTCACCTTCCTCGTGGTGCGAGACACCAGCTCCGGGTACCGCCTGTTTCGGCGCTCGGTGCTCGAGCGCATGGTCTCACCCTTTCCCCTCGACGTGGTCATCGACGGTGAAGGCCGACTGGTTTCGGCCCGAGGAGAATACGTGCCGAGCGAACTCGAAAACGAAATTCGACCGCTCCTCATGCCCTGATACCTGACGCGCCCCGTCCCGATGACCAGGTGCCGGGACGCGAACCGCACCGCACCCCCCATCGGTGAAATCGAAGCCTTCCGATCCGGTGCATTCTGCGCTAACCATGTCTTGGGTTTGGTACGTAAGCTGCACATTCTGCTCGTGGAGGACGATCCGGATGACCTCGAGTGGACCGTGGGTATTCTTCAGGATGAGCACCTGCCGCATACCCTGACCATTGCCCGCGACGGCGAAGAGGCCATTCAGTATCTGCAATCGGCTTCCGTCGACGCCAACCTGGTAAGACCGGAGATCGTTCTTCTGGACCTTCATCTCCCGAAACAAAGCGGTGCTGAGGTCCTGGAGGCCCTGAGGGCCCTGCCAGAACTCAAGGACACTCCGGTGGCCGTGCTCACCAACTTCCCGACGGACCTCGAAGATTTGGTCAAGCGGGGCTTGCGTCCAACCTCCCAGATCCCCAAACCCGTAAGCAAACACCTGCTCCACCACATCCTCCACCCCCTGATGGTTTAGGCGGATCCGCCCAGAAAAACCCTAGGCCCGGCATAGGGATGTCAAGCATCTGTGCACGCTTTGCGACCGGTCCCAAAACGCAGAATTGCTTGCGCACGGGTTACCGAAAGAATACAGGCGAACGAACAACACGCGCTGCCGAAGCGGTGGCGCCTTGGGGGCTATTTCATGAAACATCCATGGCTTGTCGGCTTGGCTGGCCTTTTTTTGAGCTGGAGCCACGCCCTGGCGGCCGAAGGCAACCCCACCGACCACCGCGAGATCCGCCTTGAGCCAGGCTGGAATCTCGTGGTGATGCCCTCCCTCCGAGCGGGCGTGACCTTGGCCCCTGTGGGCGCGGACGTGTTTTTGGCGAACAGCGACCGCATTTCGCCCCCTCCCACGCAAGAGCAACCCGAACTCCATGCCCATGAGGCTTACTGGGTGCGGGTTGACGAACCCACAACCTGGCGCCTTGCCGCACCGACCCCCTGGGCGCCCGAGGCCCCCCTACGCTCGGAATCATCGGCGGCCTCTCAACCCACGGGGACCCGGGCGTCCACCCGCGCGCCAGCAGAGGACACCAGGGGACCGGAAGCGGCAGTGCCCGAAGCCGCTTCGCATCCGGGCGTGCCGCCCGGAACACAGGTGTCCCCCGAGGATTGGAGCATCGTCACCCGAGCCGAGCACGCACCCCAACCCGATCCTAGCGTGGTCAGAATCCTCGCGTGGGACCCCGGCGCACAAAGATACCAAGAAGTGGGGCTCAAGACCCCGCTGGTCCCCGGGCAGGGCTACTGGGTTCAGCGGTCCCGCGAGCCCAAAGGGGCTGAAGCCACAGGCGGAGCCCATTCACCCAAAAATGGCCTCGCCGGAACCGCCCCAATACCGAACCCACCGGCCCAAACACCAACCCCGCCGACCCAAGCATCGGGCACTCGGTCCAACCATGTGGTGCGTCTCGCATGGCGAGCACCGCGGCGTTTTCGGGACGGTTCACCGCTTCCTGAAGGGCTCGGCTTCACGTACGAGGTGTACCGAAAAGGGGGGCTCGACCCGGCCTTCGCCAAGACGGCTGAGCGCAAACAACCAGCCTACGAAGACCATGTCCCGCTGGCCCACGAAAGCTACCGATACTACGTCACGGCCGTCGTCACCGACGAAAACGGCGTTTCATGGGTGTCTGGCCGCTCCAACATCGTGGACCTACAAGGGGCATCGGCTGCGGACGCGGTCACGCCGGGAGAGTTTGAAACGCCTCAGCACCTCGTGGACGACCCTCTCAGGGGCGCGCTTCCCCAGGTGGCGGTGGCCCGGCACGAAGGAGCCCTTTACAGCCACCTGGTCTACATTGCGGTCGGCGCCGAAGGTGGCCAAGACGCCATCCGCTACCGAGTCAACCGCAAGGCGGGCAAGCCTGGCGCTTGGAGCAAAACCACCACCATCCACCAAAGCCCACCCGGATCAAAAATCGTCGAACTTGCGTTGGCCGCGCACCAAGATTTGATCCAAGTGGCGTACGTCGTCGTCCATGGTGACCTTCAAAGTGCCCAACCTAAAGGAGCCCAAAGCAGTCAGATCTACGTCTGGGAAAAACGCATCGGCGAGGCGTGGGCCCAGGCCCACCGGCAACACGTTCGGTCAAGCGATGCGTGGAAACGAGGACTGGATCTGGCCTTCGACCGCCACGGCCAAAGCCACATGGTCTTCGGAGAAGCAGGAAAGGTCTACTATCTCTACAATTTTTTGGGCGAAACCGATTCCGAAGGCCAACTCGTCAATGTGTTCGACGAGACCAAACGCAAGGTGAACACCGACGTCCTCGAGTACATCCACTTGTACCCTCGCGAAGCAGACTGTGAAGATCCCTGCGGATGCACCCAACGAGAAATCGAACGTTACGCCTTAGCAAGCGACCCCAAAAACCCAAAAGCGTGCGCCGAGGGCGACGATGAGGCCTGTCAGCCAAAGGGGTTCTATCGGACGAGAGTAGAAGAAACTTTTGTCGAACACCCTTCGCTTTACGTCGACGACCAGACGGTGACCATCATCGGACGCCAGACCCGAATGTTTGACAACGTCCCGGTCCTCAATCCGGCGTGGTCGGGCGCTTTTGGTCCCTTTGTGCCGGGACCACGAGCGGCCACCGACGCCGACCCCGGGTGTGAGATTCTCGCGGGCGCGTCCGCCCGCAAGATGGGTTTTCGGGTCGCCCAAAGGCCACACAACTACGCCTGCTTGCCCCAGGCCCGCGCAAATTTTTTGGCCGTCTTGGCTGAAGAGAAAGCCGGTCCGGCGAACGGCGCAACCCATTGGGGGGATTTTTATGCGTACAGCGACACCGAACATGACCATCACCCCGACTGGTATCAGTTCAGCACCCTCGGCCGCTGGCACGAAGAAGACCGCATCAAGGTGGCCCAAAGGCCGCTCGAAAAGGGCGCATGGTCCCAAAAACGTCAACGGCAACAGATCGTCCCCCACTGGGTGGGCGACACCATCGAGGCCAAAGCGGTCCAAGCCGACGTCGAGCTCGGCTTTTCCCAAGGTGCCTGGCGACGTAAGCCCCTTCCTTCTGTCGCCCCCGAGACGGGCCACGAACCATCGGACATCGGGGGCACAGGCGCCTTTCCCTTTGAAGAAACCTTAACCCGATGGCGAATCTCCACGGTAGACACCTTCCCTTCGGAGCGCGCGGGCGACTATGTCCGCTGCGAAGAATCGCCGAATGCGGCCCTGGGCGCGGTCGGCCCTTCACACCCCCAACTCCATGGGACCCCGGACGGTGCGCTTCATGCGGTCTACGAAAAGGGCACATCTTCGAACCCCAACCAACCGGAGGGCAATGCCCTCGTTCATACCGTATCCTACGATGGCGGTCGCACGTGGTCGGCGCCCAACACCATCGGTCAAGGCTACTTGCCTCAGGTGGCCGCCACCACGTCCGGCCGCTTGGCGATGCTCTATTATGCGCCCGACCCAGAGGCTTCACACCCAGGCTTCGGTCGATTGCACCTGACCACCTGGCATCGCGGCGAACAGCGCGAGCACCAACTGAGCACCGGCCCCGCCCAACCCCCACACCCGAGAAACCACACCTTGGACAGTGAACGGCTTTTTGCGGTTCCGGTGCTCGAGGCCTTTGAAGAACTGTTGGTCGCGGGCTGGCTGAGCGCGGCCAACGGCGCAGAGGACCAGGGGGAGACCATCGTGCTCAGCCGGGCCCGAGATGCCACCGCTGAGCGGCAGGTGAGCGTCCGCACGGTCACGAGCCCCCGTCGCGGGGGCCAAAGTGCACAGTTTTCGGTCACCCTAGAGGACAAATTCCACTTTCGCGTGAACGAAAACCAGACCGTACGGATCACCGATGCGGAATGGGCGAAGGGCGGGCGAAAAGAGGCCGCAACTGCTGGGCCCTCAGCGGGCCAGGGCGCGGTGGCCTTCGCGACCCCAACCCCCCCTCTCCTTCCAGCGGCGCGCATACCCAGCGCCGCAGCAACCCCCTTTTTGGGCGCCGCGGCGGCGTTCGGAACCGGCGTCCACGCCGGGTTCGAGGGCTTCGTCACCGCCCCCCGAGTGGAGGGTCAAGCCGACTTCGAAACATGGGGCCTGGCTCCCGAAGTTCTTGAGCCCGAACCCTATGCCAATTTCGAAAGTCTGCTCACAACCCCGGTGGTCTGGATTGAGCTTGGGGGAAGAGAATACGAAATCGAATTTGCCGAGGGCCCTCTCGCCGTTTCGGCAAGCGACATCCTCGGTGAGGAAGGCCTGTGGGTCGAACTCTTGGACGGCCACGCAGAGGTGGCTACGCCCCTGGATCCCAGAGGCTCCGCCCACGCCTTTGAACAACACGCGCACGGGCTGCCCGGCAACACGAGCGGCAACTACCTGCGCGCCCTCACGCTCCGTGACGAGCTTTTGCGCACTGAGGAGATAGACGGCACTCCCACGACCTACCAAGTGGAATACCTCCCGGACCCGCATCTGAGCGCAAACGACAGCCGATACTTGGCCGAAGCGGAGCGGGTGTGGGCGTACACCCAGGGCATTGCGTTGGCCCAACAGGCCCGGCGAACCGACGACGAAGGCATGGCCCGCGCCGTGGAGCTGGCCCGTTTTTTGTGTCGCGAGGCCGAACGGAGTGCATCAGGCGCCCATCTCCTGGGCTGGCATTTTTCCCAAAACACCAAGGACGACGATTGGAAGGATGCACGTCTGGTGACCGGCGCCAACGCGTGGGCCATTCAGGGGCTGGGACGATTCATCGAAAGTCCGGGGTTCAGGGCCCAAAAAAGCGGCACCGACCGGGACGCGCTCAGGGGGTGTTATCTCGGCGCCCTGGAGGGCTTAAAGGAACACCGCCGGACGCTCCAGGACGGTTTGGTTCTGATGACCGCCGGCTGGACCACCCAAGGCCTGGCCCAGGCCCGAAGTCCCCAAAACCTCCCTCTGCACATCCCCAGTCATCCTGACGACCCCACCGAACAGTGGGCCTACTACGACGTCCTGGACGCGATCGGTTACGAGACTTTTCCCGCGGAAGAAGACCAAAAGCCTCGAATCCGGACCACGACCCTAGACGGGGATGCCGGCCGCGTCGCTTCCAGAACCATCACCTTGGAAAAAGAAGACTGGCTGGCCCTCAAGACCAGGGTCAAAGCCCAAAACGTCGTCACCGAACACAACCTCGACGTGCTGAGTGTGTTGAACCACGCGCTCGCCCACGCGGAGGCCCTCGGCCCCCAAGACCCCAAGACCCGCCCATCATGGGAAGAAGACATCACCCGGTGGCGAAACGATCTCCGGGACGCCATTTTTACCCATCTTTGGGACGACCAGCACTGGGCTCAGGATCTGGGCGAAAGCCAGCAACATCTCAAAAACCAAGACCTCGGACGCATCGTCACCGGCGGCACCTTTTTGGCGGGCAAAGGCCAAGGCCAAGAGGACGTGTTTGTCCCAAGCGATCATGTGGCCATCGACAACTGCAGTTGGCTCGCCCTCTCGGTCGACTTTGGCACCCTGCCCCCCCTGTTTGAGGAACGGTTGGCAAAGTGCTTGACCTACACCATCGCCGTATTTGCCAAACCACTGCCTTATGAAGGCCGGACGTACTACGGCACCCACTACTTCACAAACCGCTTCAAAGACCCCTACATCGAAGAAAGCGCGCTTCAGGAAACATCCTACCACCTGGAGGCGACCACCGGGCTGATCCTGGGACTGTACACCTTCAAAAACGCCCGTCCCGGACACCCGAAGAGCCAAGCTTTTGGTGCCGAAGGGGGCGCCCTTTGGGCTGGGGTTCAGGCTTTTGTGCGCGACTGGGGCTTTCAGTATTCAAGTCAACGCATTCAAGACCTCTCTACCCCGCTGGCCTCGAGCACCGCGGTGGTGTGGTTCATCGATGTGTACGAATACCTCCAAGAACAAGACCAGGATCTGGACCGCCGTCTTTTGCACTACGCCTTGGGCCGCGGCGCCCCCGGGCAAACCGGCGGGGACCCCACGCTTTTGTCCACTTGGCTCGATGCCATCGAACACCAACGCAAGGCGCGCACCGAAGGCGACCAAGCGGTGCCCTGCGCCGAGCCGAACAGCCATCTTTGCACCCAGGACCACGGGCTGGCGGTCCTGGCGGCCCTCTCCCAGGGCAACCCTCGAAGGGCCGAAGACGCCGTCACCGAACTCGCCCGCATCACAGAGGCCATGCTTCAACAAGATCCGCCGCGCGTGGATGCGGTTTCGCTGTTTGCGCTGTACGCATGGGCCAAGTTTTTGGCCGAGGAGGGTTCTGGGGACGCCTCGGAGCCTCTCATCACCCATTTGCTTGCAGCCTGGCACGGCGTAGTTTCGGAACGGTTTGAATCCGAGGGCTCATGGGCCGGGCTGTTCACCACCCGCACCCACGAAGAACCCTTTGGACCGAGACTTGAAGACAACGTCATCGCGTACTTCGCACTCCAGGAAACCGCGCGTGCGCTCTGGGGCCAAAACGCCCACCAAGACGCCCAAACGAATGCGGAACAGCTTCAAAAGCGTGTCCGAGATGCCATTCTAGAAAACATTCGGTGGGACCAAACCCAAAACGCGCCCGTACTCGGAGACTTCGAACGCCAAAGTCCAAGCGACAGGGTGGTCGCCCTTTCGCTTTATGCCCTCTTCGCTCAGGACCTGGGCGATCACCCGCAGGCACGCGCTGCCCTCGGGGCCCTGGATGCCGAGGGCTCAACCTTCGATGAAGCAGAAGAACATGCCCCGCCCAAAAGCGCGTACCCGTGGCTCAGAACCATCGGCCCCGTGCTCGCCCGACGGGGTATGGCCGCACTCGATCCACGGCAGGATGAACTGGCACTCAAGACTTGGCTCAAAGCGCCCCCCGGAGGTTTGGAGTCGCTGAGCGAAATCCTCGGGCTCCTCATCCTCGAGCACCCACGCGGTACCCTGGGCGTCGAGGCCGGTCCCTTCGTGCCCGAAGCTTGGGCCCGCACGCTGGGTGCGTCGTTTGACGACCAAGAGACCGCCTCAGCGTTTTTGGAAGAGACCCTGTCCCAGCACTATCTCGTCACCTTGGGCGCCATCCTCGCCGCCGATTTTCAGCCGCACCGCTTCGACACGCTCATCGGCACGCTGATTCGCATCCGCTTCGCCTTCGAGCAAGCCCAAGACGGCGTTCACCCTGAAGCGTGGCCGAACACATTTGCCGCCGAGCGCGAACACTTCACTGCCCTCACGGTGTACGAAGTGCAGCACCTTTGCGAACCCGGGCCCGTGTTGTCGCGCTCCAATTTGCCCCTTGTGGCCTATCTCGGGGTCCCCTGCGAAAGCCTCGAGCACACCATGAAGAAACTCATCGAAGCGCGGGCAAGCTTGGACCCCGATGCGCTGTTTGTGCTCCTTGCGTTTGATCATGATGAATGGGCGTTTCGAACCCTCTTTTCGGCGCTGCAAACAGCAAGACAAGGATGGGCGCTCAACCACGGCGCGGCGTTTTTCGGCGTGCCCCTCGAAGCTTTTGACCCCAAGCCGACCCTCACCGGCGCCGCTTCGGTGGTGGAAGTCCGAGAGGCCGTCCGAACCCACCTTCAGAAGGTGGTCGAAACGTCCCCACCCACCGCTTTTGAACAAAGCGGGGTCGACCCGGTCATGTTTTTTCATGAAGGCGCCCCCGAATACTGGACCTTTGCCGGCATCGTGTACCGCCAAGTAAGCGCCCAGCCAGACGCAACCGAATTCCTTCTCAGCGGCGAGCGAACCGAGCGCTTGCCTTTTGGACAAACAGAAGACCAAACCCAAAACCGGCACGCCCTCCGCCAGCTGATCAACCGTTTTTACGAAGGATACCTTCCGGCGGCAGCCGAGGCCAGTGGCCTGACTCCGGGCCAAATGCACCACGCACTTCGAACCGGGACCCTGTCGCGCCAACTTTTGGACCAGATACTCACCGCGTTGCCCTCGCCCGAAGCAGAAACCTCGTGGCGCACGCGCTTCGAGGCCACATCCCCGCCGAAGTTCGCCCTGCCTCCGAACAGCGCCGCTTTTCTCCTGCCCCTTCAGGACCCGCGGGCCACGCCGCTCGTGCTTTGGAGCACGCTCTTTGGGACCGGGTCCAAGGTGGGCACAGGCGCGGCGGGCAAAGAAGCCGCGGGCGTTTTTTCGAAAGAAGCGTTTAAGGCCTGGCTCGCGGGAACGGCGATGGGCCTGAGTGTCCCTCCCGGCACCCTGGACCCGACCGTAGACACCATCTGGGATTCGGCCGCGACCCTCCTGTCACCTCAAAGGCACAACGTGGTGCTGATCAAACAAGGCGTCCCCTTCGAACCCCTGGGCGAAGCGTTCCATCCGCTTGAAACCGACCCGCCGCTTGATGCCGAGACCCTATACGCCTTGACGCCCGCCGAACGCCACGCGCGGCTCGGCGAGATCTCGGCCCAATCGGTCGGTCGCCACACCAAAGAGACCCTGACCGATTTTGGCGATGCGGTGTTTCCAGCGGGTAGTGATCCGGATGCCATGGCGCTGATCTCCACGGTGGTGGCGGGCGCCTGGCAAGGGGAATACGGCGAAACCATCGTGGCCCAAGAAACCCCTGAGGGACTGAAGCTGTGGGTTCGATTCCCCACAGCGGAAGAACTGGTGTCCCTCGACGCGCCGAGCGGCGTCCTGCTTGAGGTCGGACCGGAATCGAGCCCATCCTTAACCTACCAATTTGCCCACACATGGAGAGGATGGACCCAAGAACACCTGCAGCATCGACTCGAGGGGCTCTCGGAAACCGAAAAAGAAGCCTACTACCGAGCCGTTTGGACGTGGCTTCTCGAACTTTTGCTCGGGCAAAGCCGGCCCGACGGGGTGGCGGCCAAGCTGGACGAAATTCGCGCCCGCGTCACCGGTCAGGGCCAAGGCCCCGCTTCGGGATTCAGCCCCTACAGAGCGGCCGCAAAAAATGGGGAAACCGCCGTCACCGAGCAGGGTGGCGCCTCAAAGGGTGGCGAGACCAAGGAAGCGGGCACCGGCGCCTTTTTGGGGGCCAACGGCATCTCTCAGGCCGCAAACCAGGCGCTGCCTATCTCACTTCTCTTGAGCGGGGAGTTGGAAAATGCACCCCAAAAGGTCAAGGACCGCCTACGCCAGCTTGCAAAAAAGGGACTTCAGGCGGTGGCCTCATGGGGCCCTCTCGACCAGAACCACTTTTTTCAGTGGCAGGGGGCACCGGGTCTCCTGAAAAACAAGGACCTTGTGTTGGTTCTCACCGACCGAGCTTCCGAAACCGAGCCCACACTTTTGGTTTCCGGGCCCCCAAGCGACTCCACCACCCGGTCGCATCGGGGTCAGGGGCTTCAAATCGGTGTCTTCCTCAACATGGAGCGCATCATGTTCAAAGAAAAGGGCAAACGCCACACCGATGCCGAAACTGAAGCGCGGCTCATCACCGCGTTGGCGCGCGAATTTTACGGCGGAACCATGCAACACCTTCTTCATACCCCCACGGAAGAAATTGAAAACGCCCTCGATTTCCAAGAGGGGCAAGCCAGGATTATCGATAGCTTTGGCGCCGCCCAAGATTTTTTGGATCGGCTGCTCACTGGGAAAGACTTTTCCGGCCGGTCGAGCGCACTCAAACCGGCCCTCGAAGCGGCCAAAGTCCGAGAAGCCGTCACCTTTGACCTTTGGCTTCAGAACTATCAACGCTTTTCCGCCAAAGAAGAGCACGACTTCGGGCTTCGCGCATTCTCAGGTCTCCCTCGAGACATGGTCCGCCTCGAACAAAGTTTTTTGCGCGACAGTGAACTGTTTAAAGCCAAGGAACGTTTTTTTACCCCGAGCCAGAGTTTGGTTCAGGTGTACAACCCAGACCAGGGTTATGGCGCCTTTCCTATGTTTCAGTTCCGCTCGGGCACCAAACCCAGCCGCCACTTTGTCGAGACCACAACGTGGACTGGGGTCACCACCATCGTGGCCCTCACCGGCCTTGCGGACGAAGAAAAGGAAAAACAGATGGTGGCCTCCGTGTTTCGCCACATTGCCCAGCCCTATCTTCGGGTGATCAAAGCGGACCAGAGCGTAAGGTACTATACCCGAGATCTTTCGTGGTTTCGGCACGAGCCGGTGTGGGCCCACAACCCCTTGGAAGCCTATAAGACCGGCATCAAGGCCCCGCTCAAAGTCTTGGCGTCCACGAGCCTCCACCCACCGGTCGCCCTCGAAGACCACTTTTCTGCGGACGGCCACTATCTTGGATTTTCACCCCTTGAAGACCAAACGCTACACCGTGCCCATCAGGACCTCTTTCAAAAGGAAGGGATGCTTCAGTTTCATGTCCCCGGTGGAGGGCCACACAAAGAGGACGTATTTTTGGCAGGCACCCTGAGTGGTCAGGACTGGCCAAACAACCCCACGCTCAAGCAGGCCACGGGTCCCATCACTTTGGTGGCGGTGGCCGGTCCGAAGAAGCTTCTGACCGAGGTCACTTCGCTCCTCGACAAGCTTGGCGTCTCACAGCCCGTGGTCCGGTTTGTCCTCAGCCAACAGGTTCACCTCTACGACACGCTTTCCAAGAAATGGGTCAGCCACCAGACCCCACTCCAGTCATCCCCCTTCGAAGCCTACTTCGAAGCCCAAAAACACGTAGGCTTTGACCCGCTGGCCGGCATTCCCCGAAGTGGGGTTGCCTACTACGGTCTTCCCTTTAAGGCCTACCTGGGCGGCAAGAAGAATCTGCCAAGCGTCATATACGTTGCCGGGGACAAACCATGGTCAAGGACCGAGCCCGCCTGGAAACTGAAGTATGGCAGCATCGACCCCAGTTTTGCGGGCGGGCAAGATCCGCTGCTTCGCACCGCCATCCAGCAAGGCGGTGGCAAAACGACGGTATCCACGATCCAAACCCCACCGAGCGCCCTTCGCGTGAAAGGCATTTACGAAGCACTCAACCTTCCCGTGCCTCCCGAAGTGGAACATCACATCATCTTCACCGAGCCCAATGTCGTAGCCTACGGCGGCGCTGACTGGGAGGCGGACATCCATTCGGCCGAGGTCCCCGGATATGTGAAAGAGCGCGACAACCAAGATGCGTCGGGGCCTCAAGTGGTACCCGCCATTGCCCAATACCCCATCACCGACAAGGAGCTCGATGCACGGGTCGCGGCCTACAATCTGGCCCTTCATGGCACCGCTGAAGAACAAGAAAACGGCGTGTGGACCTCCGAGGCCTACAACGCAGCCTTGCTGGCCGCACCGAAGACCACCTACCGCGCGGACCACCGTGGCCCATTCGGAACGCTGGGCGTCTTTGCGGAGGGCATCACGCCCTTTGCCTTGCTGTCCTCCGATCACTCGGACAAAACCGAGAAGCCGACCGCGTTCAAACCATACGGCTACGTGCATACCTCGGGCACAAACGACGAGAGCCGGGGGTACATTCAGGGAGGCTTCCGAACATGGACCGACATCGACACCGTTTGGCAGTATACGATTCGAAATGATGGCACCGGCCTACACCGCCGCTCCGGAGGCCGCCCGGGCGACGACGATGAGGTCTCCTATACCCACGTTCGCTCCGAGCAAATCGTCGGCGTCCGCGCCTACCACCAAAACCGCGAAACCGGGACCATCACCAAGGGTCGCTACTACGCCAACCCGGCCTTCGTCGAAGACACACCCCCGCCCCCGGCAACCCCTGCCATTCAGAACGGCATCGACCTTGGACCCCGGCCCTCGGCCCACACCCAAAAACGAACCTTGGCTGAGCTTTGGCGCCAATTTCTCGTTTTCAGCAGTCAACAGAACCTACTGCCTCCAACCTGGACCGCACCGACCGGGACCGCGTTTTTGGCATCCTCGGCGCCACCCCCCAACCTATTCTCCCACCCTGGGGATCAACGCCTATTCTTCGACGCCCTCAAGAAATGGCTCGAAGATTATCAACGTGCCCACCCCGACTTTATCGGCGCAAAGGGGCGCATCAAAAATCACTGGGCCCCCCCCGGCGGCCACAGCATCATCACCGAATACCACCTCGACATCCACCACAAGGGCAAAAGCATCCCCCTCGACTGGCACATCCCCTCTGGATTCTCTTCGCTGGACGACCGGACCGAAAACGAAATCCTCCGGGACGCCTTTGGCGAAGACACCCTGCCCCTCGACCAAGAATTCAGCGTGTACCCATACGCCTTCGGAGGAGGAGGAGGCGCCAACACCGACTTCATCAAACGAACGGACTGGGAACGTTTCCTGGCCTTTCTCGAAGAAGCCAAATCCACCCGGGACGGCAAACCGGTCGTGCGGACCTTCGATGGAAAACCGGTGACCTCACCGGACGAGTACCCTCCGGGCGTCGGAGAAGCCCACATCGCAGCCCTGCTTCGCATCGAGCCAGCCCTCCTCCGCGAGGAACCTGATCCCTACGACCCCGAACTCCAGCCCACCCTGACCATCTTGCGGGATATCCTCGACAAGGGCTTGCGCCTCGAGGATCCGGCCACGGCGTTGTTGCTCAACCACTGGCTCGAACTCGCGGACGGAAACCGTCGAACGTTGCTCCTTCACTATCTCGGGGAACAGAGTATTCCCGTAGAGGTGGGTGGTCACCAGGTCCGCACCATCGACAACCGAGAGGCCGCGGAATTCGAAAACCCCTTCCAAGACGATCTTGCCTGGGCACACGTATTCGGGCCGAGGCTGGATTTGAGCCTCCAAGCCCAGGGGGTGCTCAAAAAAGCGCGTGAAACCATGTTGACCGAAGTTTCGGCGGCGGTCACCCGGCATCAATGGAAGGTTGCGTTGGCCTCAAAGCTCTTTGTCAAAGGCCATGGCCGGCGCCTGGCGCTTCACGCCGGCATAAGCGAAGACGAAGTGGACGGCCTGGCCGACGAACCCTACTACGTCGAAGCAGATCTCCTCAAACACACCCTCGACAACATCCGTCGGGGACTCAGGCGCGACCTCGCCCTTCTCGACCCCGAAGAGGCCGAGCTCGTCGAAAAGATCATCCTCGAGCAGCAACAAGCCTACATCGCTGTCGTTCGCTTCAGAGCAGAGCGAGACACCGTCCGAATAGGGGACGCGGCTCAATAAACCAAAGACCGCAAGGCAGATCAAAACCTGTCTACCGCGATTCTACCGTAGGCCAAGCTTATGCTCCTCATCTTCGAGCATCTTGTCCCGACGTCGGCGCACCACGTTGAAAACGCCAAACGATATGAGAGCGGCCCCTGCACATCCCACTGCGAGTATGCTGACCCATTGGAGTCCAAACAGTCCTCCGATTTCCATGCCATCCTCCTTCGTCCTCAAAGAAACGCACTTTTTGTTCCAAGCGTAACCACGAAAAAAATGACGAAGGCTGTTACGGCAAGGTAACGGCATCGAGCCGAACATCACCAGATGGGGATCATTTGGGCTATTTCGGTCCTTTATTCCTTGCCTCGAAAACCGTGGGCCACCGAGCAACAAAGCTCGGCCCCCTCCTACATCTACGTTTCGGACTATCGCCCCCCCAAAAGCACAACGAGGGCGAGCCCGTAGTAGGCCAAGGGCAAGTACAAAAACCAGCGGCGCGCACCCGCCGAAGAGGGCTCAAAACCGTGAATCGCACCGTAATAGCCTGTCACCACCGACCAAAATGGGAGCATCAGCAGAACTGTTTTCCAAGGGGAACCGGCCGCCCAGGCGGCCGAAAAACTGGGGTACACAGCCGTGACCACCAAAGAAACCATAACCACGGGCAGCGACATCACAAAGGACGCATAGATCCACACCGTTCGCGCCGACTCGGAGTCTGGCTCTGGGTCGCCGGCCCACTTCAACCTGACCCGGTACCACCAGCCTCCGACATAGGCGTATGAGAACCCGAATACGCCCCCTACGGCGGCGAGCACCAACCAGTAGAGCCCCCACGAGTCAGACACGATCTCACGAAGCGACTCCCAGCCGACCTTGGGGCGCCCCATCTCGGCGCCGAGCGCAGCTCGGTCAATCTGGCCGATGAGGTGTGCAACCCCGAAACACCATATCGCGACGTATCGAAACAGGGTGTCGCCCCATACAAACGCATCGGAAAAAAACCTCGATGGTCTAAAGAATAGATCCACCACGCGCTGGAGCGAAAACCGATCCGGGTCAGACGCATCGGGCCTGAGCGCGGTAGGTCGATACACGTGACCCAAGCGATCGTTGTGAGGGGGGGATTGAGAAACATGCAACACGATAGACCTCCAGCCTATCGTACGATGATGCGCCGAATGGATGCGCCCAGGCCAAGGCAAACGCTTTGAAAATCATTCAACCATAGAGCGCCATCAGGTCGCCCGCGCTTGTCAGGGACTTGGCCGCGTGGGCGCCCTCGGACCGGGGGAACCGACGGAGACCGAACGCACATGGAGCCTGAGAGCCTCCACAAGCCGCGCTTCAACCTCCGAAGCTTTGACTCCGATCATTTGAAATATTCGCTGACCCTTTTGGTCCAAGACCCAGAGCACCGGAAGCGCGCCGGCATCAAAAAGGTGCTGTATCGCGACCGGAGAATCGAAGTCCGGGACTTCGACACGACGAACCGCAAGCTGGGGATGTTTCCCGGCCAAGCGTTTCAGGAGCGTGTCTATTTCGTGGCAGGGCGCGCACCACTCGGCCCAAAAGTCGATGACGGTGAGCTTGCCCGGAACCCATGCCGTGTTCAGGTCAAAGCCGGCACCCCCCACCGCCAGGTCAGCGATGTCGGCTGCGGCCGAAGCCGTCTCTTTCGCGCCCACGGCAGGCTTAAAACGCCGGTGCGCGTCAGGGCGGTGTGGGTGCGCATCGTGGTGGTGCCGGTGTTTATCGTGCGCGTCCTCGTGTTTGTCGCCCAGAGCCCCGAAGGTAAGCACCACGGAACCTGACAAGGAAAATGACTCGGAAAGCTGGGTGCCATTCACGTGGGCATAAAAAGGAATCCTTCCCTGGGCTGCCAGACTCACGGCGGGGTTCAGTCGGTAGCCAACACCCGGTTCAAAAGCCAACCAAACACCGCCAGAGTTGAGAAGTTCGCCAACCGTTTCCCGTCGAGACGTTCCCCGGTGGCTCAACGCGAGCTTGGCCGTGAAGACCAGGGCCTTGGTGGGGAGAACCGTCAAGCCCACGCCGTACCCAAAAACCGTACTGAATGAGACACCCTCCTGACTCTTAAAGAAGGGTCGAGCCACAGACCCAGAGGCCTGTAAGGCCACCGCCCGGTGCACAAACTGGGTGAAGTCCAGGCTCACCGCAAGGGCAAAGGTGCCAGTTCCGACGCCCAGCAGATTCGGCGGTACACCCGGCACCACGACCGTCTCGTGCTTGCCGGAAGGAAGTCGCGCGCCCACACGAAGCGTGAGGCTCGGGTGGTATCCCCCAGCACCCCACAAGCTGGCGAACTCAAACCGACCACCCAGTTCCAGATCCCCAAACCCAGACAAACGACCTTTGGGGGCGTCGGTGCCCGGGTCGTACTCTACGAGCCCAACCGGCAACTGGAGATCCGCCGCCCATCCGGCACCAAGATGGTGCCGAACCGCCAGAATACCCAAAATGCTGTCCAACCCGGCCCGACCACCGGCCCCCCGATGACCCGTAAGATGCCGACGGAACGAGCCGTAACGAAGGCTCAGCGCCAACTGCGTAAGGTCTGCGGGCAGGGCCATGCGCGCACCCAGCTCGATATCAAAGGCGGACCCCCCGACCGGGAGGTTAGGATTTGCTCAGGTCGCTCATTGGCCAAAAGCGATGGTCGACCACCACAAAGACCACGCGACCACAACCAGGGACACTCGACCCAACGCGGCACAGCCTAACATCGTGTAACCCAAAGTACGTCTCGAGACCCTAAATCAAATACCACACGCCCTTGGGTAAAGCGAATGGGCGTGGACCACTCGCCGAGACCCGAGGATGCAAAAGGGCGATTACTCAAGCACGTCCGGGGCAGGCTCTTTGGTCCAGGCAAAAGCGGCCCGCACCTGGGCCTGGTCACCATCTATCGTACACCGCCGAAAACGCGCAGCCGAAAGCGAAACTTTGGCCTCTCCCGAAGCTTCCGTGATGAACTCGACAACCTCCCAGTTGTCGAGAAAAGATGGATTGACATGGTGTGTCACTTGCCGAGGGACGCGACTCGGAGCCTCGACCACCATATCCAGATCGACCCATAGTTCCTGATCGTGTCGGTCATACTCTGGACATTGATCCCATGCGAGCACAACCCGAACCCTTTCTTTTGCTTCCACCGCAAAAGAAAACTGTGTCCCAAGCTCGGAAGGCGAAAGGGTGTTGAACATAAACGTGCGTTCGTCCGTAATCGTCCGAGCCCGAAGACCATTGGGTACCCCCACCCCCATGCGATGATCATCACGGTCACCCTCTGCCATTGACCTTGAAAGTGCATCTCGCTGACGTTGTCGCTCCATTTTGGCGCCTCAGTCGAGCTTTGCGTAACCGAGGACACGGCCAGCGTCCATGTCACGCCCCAAAAACCCATAAAGCTTGTGCGCCACGCCCAAGTGATCCGCTGCGCGGTCTTGAGCACCGGCTTCCTGAAAAAGAAAACCCAACCATTCAAAGCTATGCGCCAACCCTTCCACGTCACCAAGCTCCGAAAACAAGGCCTGCGCCAAAACCAATTGCTTATAGGCCTGTTCGGGCTTTGCGGCCCGCCACAACGTTGCGGCCCAGTTTACGCGGGCAGCGGCCTCCGCGCGGGGGACCCCTCGGGCCTTAAAACGGAGCGCAAGCCGACTCAGAGTGCCCCCGCCCTTCTTGGAACACAGTCGGGCGCACGAACGTGGGTCGAGAAACACAATCAGGTTCGCGTCAAGCGTAAACGCACTCAAGATTCGCTCGTGCTCAACCGCCTTTTTTTTGGGCGGCGGTGGAGGAGGAGGCTTTGCCAAAGCAGGGGGTGGCAATTTGCCCGATTCCTTTCCGTCACGCGACCTACGGCGGGTTGGCGGTCGAGGAAGCCCGGGCACCGCTTCCGAAGGTTTCGACGGCGCCACCTCGGCTTTCTCTTTCGCTTCTGGTAACCCAGACGGAGCCTCGGGCACGGTTTCTTGCGTTTCGGATGACGGCTGCCGAGGCACCCCTTCGGCTGGGGGTTCTGAAGACCGGGGTGGAGGTTCAGGCGGAGTTTGTTGCGTTTCGGGTGGCGGCCCCTGAGGCACCTCTTTGGCTGGACGTTCGGACGGGGTTTGTTGCGTCTTGCGCGGCGGCTCCACCGGTACCTCTGTACCAGGAGAGACACGGGGTGCAGCGCAAGCGAACCCCAGGATGCCCACAAAGAAAACCGTGAAAAGCGGGATTCGATTCACGGCGCAAGCCTCGAAATGGTCTCGGCGTTCAGGCGCGTAATGAGGTGGTCTAGCCGTGGTTTCGCATTCACCGAAGCCGAGCCTTCTTGAAACCCGCGCTGAAGAATCCGCGTGTAAACACCTCGTATGCACGCCGCCACGCGTCTTGCGTCGTCCAGTCCTAGGGCACCTTCGTTCATCAATGCGCCCATCAGGTGCGCAAAATCAGCAGCCGCGATGTTGTTTCGGAGCCTGAGGCTCTCTTTCGTGCGGCCCACACGATGAAACAACGCCCAGGACCGAAAAGAGTCTCGGAGGGCTTCCAAGTAGGCCCCGCGAAGCTGCCCATGCACACCGCGGTGGTTGTAAAATGTGGCAAGCCGGCCTTGCTGACGGGTGGCGGCCACCAAACGGTGAACAAGTCCCAGGTACGCTTGGGCGCGCGTGGCATCTCCTTTGTAAAGCCCCAGCAACGCGACATTAAGAGCCGCCGAGATCTGACCATCGGCCTCACCCACCTGCTCGAGGACCTCCCACGCAAACTGAAAGTATTCGCTGGCCCGTTGGGTTCGCCCCAAAAGGGCCTCGAGCACCCCCAGGTTGTTTCGCAACACCGCCGAAAGATAGTCGGCCTGAAGTTCGTCCGCGATCCGAAGCGCTTTTTGGTAATAAAAAGAAGCGCGGCCATAGCGCCCCAGCGCGACCAAGGCCCCCCCAAACTCGTTAAACAACTCCAACAAGTAGGGTTTTTCGCCCAGCAACAGTCGGTGCGCGAGAGCCCCTTCCAGGTGCCGCAAAGCCAACTCCGGCCGCCCTAAAAGAAGCTCAATGCGGGCCAAACCCAGCTGAACCAAACTCAGAAGATGCCGATCCGACGACCAAGCCTCAAGGGCCAGATAGGTCTTCCGAGCCTCGTCGAATCGGTCCACACGAACACCCAAATCTGCGAGCGCCAGCTGGGCCTCGGCCGCAAGGCCCGCGTCCTGGGCGCGAAGGGCCCGGGCGTAGGCCCGCCAATACGCGCCGACGGCGGAAACGGGTTCGGGCGGACCCGGCGGGTTGGGCGCTTCTTCGGTTTTCCTTGCGTAGCTTAGTGCGGAAAACACATGGTCAACATTCATCGCCCGTTTTTGCCAAGATGAAACCTTTGTGGCGAACACCGCGCCTTCCGCCGCCTGAAAAAACGCCTGCTTGCTGTCGGAACTCACTTGTTCCCAAGGCGTGCAGTGCTCGGGGAACCCATCGTCGGGTCGAACCGGCCGCCCCCGCGGCGGAACGCGTGCGTACCGCCCTAGGCGCTCAAACACCCGCCCCATGCGCATATAGATTCGACCGTTCTCGGGCTCCTTTTTGAGTGCCAAGGCCAAGCTTTTTAGAGCCCCCAAGTTGTCTCCCCTTTGAAACTGAAGATACGCTTCATGGTAGGCTTCAAAGCTCTCCAGCGAGGGCCTTGTTGTGCCCATCTTTTTTGGACGACCGCCTCCGGCCTTGAGCGCGATACGAATCCGCCGAATCAGATCATCCTCTAAGGCAAAAAGAGACCGGTAAGGACGCTCTAAAGTAGCCACCTCCAACACCCGCGACCCACGGTACAGGCTGTAGGTCACACGAATATTTCCCTGGTGAAATTGGTAACTCCCAGCCACCACGTAGTCCGGCAAAAATACATCTTGCACAAGCTCAAGGGCTTCCGACTCGCTCTTTTGACCACCCACGATGGAACGAACCAGCGTAGGGTCTGTCACATGAAGCCCATCTGCATCCGCGAGACTTCGGCTTAATTCTTCGGCCATGGCGTTCGACAAGGAAGCTTTCTGGGGTACGCTCAACACCGGACGAAACGGAAGAACCACCACCATCTTGCGCCCACTCTTTTTTTGTCGTTCCAGCTGCTTTTTAAGACGCGCTCGAGCGATCTCTGCCTTGGAAAGACGTGCTTGTACGTAGTAGCGAAAGCTGATGTTGTCTGGTGTCAGAGGTGAGGCTTGGATCTTCTCCCAGTAGAAGGCATCGACTGAAAAACCTTCTAATTTGGATTCCGAACGTGATCGCACGACCGAATGCACCTCGACTTTTTCTGACCCCGCGCCTTGAGTGGACGCCTTCGCTTCGAATTCTGATTCCACTTCAACTGAAATAAAGTTCGAGACCGCCGAAAGCGCATCGCGGGTCGCCTGTTTTCGGGCCGCATCCAGTTCGGAAGCAAACGATTGACCGGTGAAGGCGATCCTTTCGTTTTCTTTTCGTTGCGGGATACGAACCCAAGTGGGTGCGAAGGGTGCACTCCGCTCAACCACCTGGGGCCTCAGTACATTCAACGCCAGCTGAGGATGACGCCGAATGGTCTCGGACGAAAGCGTCGTTCGACAAGAAAAAAGGGCAACAAGCCAAAACAGCCAACAAATGCCTCTCATTGGAGTCTCCACTCGACAAACAAAACCCACGACTGACTGGAAGAAGACAAGGCCGGGCCCGAAAGCCTTGTGGTTTCTTCTTCAGACAGTCGAACCTCTAAACCCACACCCACGTCGCCTAAGCCCAACGTGGCAAAAACGCGATGCTCGCGATGGGTGACATCCAAATCAGAAGGGTTACCCGAAAAAACGAAGGGCACCAGCGTGTACTCAAGCTCGAACCGAAACTTCTTTGCAGGTTTGACCGCCAACCGAAGCCCCCCGAGAAAAGACCAGCGTGCGGTGTCAGACCACCACAACGAACCACCCCACCCAAGCTCTGTACTCAGGTGCAGCACCAACGAACCGTCAAAGGGTGTGTTGAAGCTGTACGCCCTCATCGCCGCGCCCAAGCGGGCCATAAACCCAAAAACGTCAGCGCCTCGAAACGAATCAGACTCCTTAGGCGTGACGCCAAGCGCAATGGCGTACTCTAGACCAAGCTGGGTGCCGAGCGCTGTGGTGTTCCCCCCTCCGACCAGACCACCACGCGACTCCAGCCAGTAGGTTGTCTGTTTGTAAGCTGCTTTCGATCCAGAAAACGGACGGTGGCCCGAAGTATGCGCCACCTTCACGCCCAGAGCAGCCACGTGATCAACGGCGATGGTGCTCAACTCCGCGCGGGCGGACGAGGCCGAAAAGAACACCGCGAGGGGCAAGAGGCGCCTGGCACTCATAATCGAAACCCGATGGCCGCGCCAAATCTCGGGTGCCCATCCGATTTCCGACCCAAGTAGTGACTCAACGTGCCTTGAACAAACACCCGTTGGGAGGGGTGCACCAAAAGGCCCGCCGACGCTCGAGACCAGTACCGATTGCGACCGTCAGGCGAGGAGAACAGATCTTTGACCCCAAAAGCATTCAAATCGAGGTTGGCGTTGAACATCAGCCAAGGAAAAACCTCCGCCTGCAGCGCCAGGGGCACCATGGCCCCAACCCAAGCGGTCTCTTCAAAGCTTTTTCTTAAGACCCCCAGTCCCACGGTCAAAAAGTAACGCGGCGCCTTTTTGACCACCCACACGATGTCCGCTTCGCCCCCCTCAATGTCACCGCCAAAAAATGTAGACTCGCCAAGGACCCGAATTCGCAACGTATCCTTCGCACGAAGAAAGGCCTCAAACCCGGTCCGAAGACCCGAGCCCGAGCCAAGGTTCGATTGCGCCACACTGAGCGACACGTCTATACCCGAGCTGAGAAGCAGCTTCTGGCCACGGGCCCGGCTGCGATTGCGAACGTGCTGATTGCGATCCACAAGCCAAGGAGTCCTCATCTGACGACGCAGCCTCTTGACTTTGGGCTCTGGCGGCGCTGGATAGGCCTCAAGTGGTGTCAGCGCAGGTTCGTAGTCCAACCCATAACGAGAGACAAAAAAAGGCTTGGCCTGACCCATTCCACCCGGAAAAGAAGCCAAGGCCAAAGCATCTTCTTCTCGGTCAGACCGCTCGGCCGTATCCACACGCCGGCGCAAAACCGCCCGAAGTTCAGTCCCGACAACGTCTGCCAAACTTGCCACCAAAGCCCGCACAAGAAGAGGCCTCCCTGACAATTTTTCCGCCTGCGGAGACCAAAAACCAGAAGTCTTCTTGTTGGCCCCGAGATCAAAAGGCCTGGCCACGACCTCTGCCCCGCCCTGAACCATGACCCGTCCGGTCAGCCTCCCGAGCAGATGATGATGGTTCACCACCGCATCATGCCTGCGCTGAACGACCTCGCTCTTTGCCACCGAAACCATCTTCTCTCGCAAGACCCGCTTCGGTCGCTCATCACATCCGGCGGGTGGTCGCGCATGGGCGACACAAACACCGAGCGGATCAAACCGAAGACATTTCCCCTGAGCACAGCCCCCCACAAGTTCGTAAAACGACTCTTTTTTTTGTTCCTCACGCCACGCAAAATCCTGGTACGGAAACGCCTGACGAGAGTGTGTTGTCTGAACGTCCCATTCGCAACGATCCAAAAAAACCACCACCCGGGTCATCGATTTGGGCAGTGCGTCTCGGAGCGCTTTTTCAATCCGCCGGCAGCGCGCATCACCGTACTCGAGCCTCACCGAAGCCGAATATCGACGGGAAACCAAATCCACCAAACGCTGAATCCGTTTTTGATTTTCAGCCAGCTGTACCGAAGGGGGGCTGCCTTTGCCCACAAAGTAATGTTGCACCAAGCGACGATGAAAAAGCTCCACTAGGGCGCTCTTGGCATGAACGGCCCGGCTCAAGTGGTACCGAACAGCGGCCTCAACCACCTGGTTGACCGAACGCTCCGCGGTCTCACCTCCGAGACGAACAACCCAGCGAGCCCTCTGGTAGGCCTGGGCATATCGGCCGTCTTGAGAAACCTCATCCACGGTAGCCCACAGCGCGCGCGCACTCTGATTTCGAACCCGTTCAAAGGCTTGTTGTTTGCTTTTGGGCAGATGTCCGGGTGAAAGCAAAGGGTCTCGAAGAAGACCGAGGGTCAGACGATGAAGACCTAGGTTGGGTTTTTTGCCTTCGGTGCGTTTTTGAACCAAGGCCAGGGTCGCCCCCGCATATTTTCGACGAATGGCATCCGATCCCGGCTCGCCACGGAGCGCTTCCCTGTAGTGCGCGCGCGCATGGTCAAAGGCGCCCCGTTCGAGAAGCTTGTCGCCTTCGACAACATGCGCGGGGGTCAGGCAGCCCATAAGCCACCACCCAAGAAGGAAAAGACAACCCGCGCCTCGCCCCTCCCCCATGTTCCGTTCCACCTAGCAGACAGGCCCATCGACCACAACCACAGCGTCGTTTTGGGCCGCCGCGGTCTCGGGAAACACTGGACCTTTTGAGGCTCGGCCGCTAGGTTTCTCGCGCGGATGGCAAAAGACGAAAAGCTCTGGAAAAACAGCCTCAACCGCGTTGCGGTGAAGCGATTGGCAGGCGCCATCCACTGCGCGTGGTCCCCCTTTGATCACGCCGGCTTTGTCAAAACGGCCACCAAGGGTCTTTTTGCACTCGAGCTCAAAGCCCGCGTGCATCATGTCATCTCGGCTTTACGGTTGCATCTTCCGGAGGATACAAAACAATGCCTTTCCATTCTCGTCGAGGCCGGGCGTCATTTCAAAGGCAAGCCCGACGGCGATGCGCTGGGGGGCTTCGCGGCGTGGCCCTTGGTGGATTTTGTTGGCGTCTATGGTTTGTCCGAGTTTGATGCATCGATGAAAGCGCTGCACGCCCTTACGCCACTTTTTTCTGCGGAGTTTGCGATTCGGCCGTTTATCGCGAAACACCCCCAAAAGGCGCTGGTGTACTTTCGCCGGTGGACCAAGGATCCCAACGAACACGTGCGGCGTTTGGTCTCCGAGGGCACAAGACCGCGCCTTCCCTGGGGTTCGCGACTTCCCGTGTTTGACGACAATCCGAGCCCCATTCTCGCCCTCTTAAACACCCTCAAAGATGATCCTTCGGCGTACGTACGGAGGTCGGTGGCAAACCACCTCAACGACATATCCAAAGACCAACCCGATGTCATCGTCGATCTATGCGAACGCTGGATTCGCGGGGCGCAAGAACATCGCCTACGACTGATTCGCCACGCCAGCCGGACGCTGATCAAGGCGGGCCACCCACGGGCCCTGGCTACGTTGGGCTTTGATCCCAAGGCGCGGGTTCGAGTCACGGAGCTCAAGCTTTCAAAAAAGCGGGTCCGCCTGGGTTCAGATCTTGAGATCGGATTTTGTCTTCAGTCGACAAGCTCAAAGATGCAACCGCTTATTGTTGATTATACCGTTCACCACGTTAAAAAAAACGGCACCCGGTCACCCAAGGTCTTTAAACTTAGGACCCTCGAACTTGCCCCCAAAGAACGGCTTTTACTGACCAAGGTTCATCAAATCCGGAAAATCACCACCCGCACCTATCACAGCGGCCGCCACACCATCGAAATCATGGTCAACGGTCGTCCAAAAGGCCACGTCGACTTCGAGCTCCGCGCCGGCTAAGAATCGTTTGCCCCCTGGCATCAAATGGCAAAACTCTGTCATGAAAAGATGCATTTGTTGGCACGGGTTGACGGTTCAGATGAGGCGACAAATGGAGTATCCTACTTCAAACTACACCTTGGAGTCACACCCCATGAGAAAAGCCAAGCACCCGACAAACCCATTGCGCCGATTCAGTCTTTTCCGGTCAAAAGCGACAGGAGTCTTCTGCCTCTGCTTGTGGACGTTTTTGGCGGCTGGCGGGGAGCAGGCGCGTGCCGACAATGGGGTGATGATGCAGTATTTTCACTGGTATTTGCCAAACGATGGCGCTCTTTGGGCCGAGGTCAAAGAGCAGACTCAGAGCCTATCCGATGCCGGAGTCACGGCGCTTTGGTTACCGCCTGCCTACAAGGCAGCTGGTGGCAACAATGATGTCGGTTACGGCGTCTACGACATGTACGATCTGGGGGAGTTTGAGCAGAAGGGCTCGATTCGAACCAAATACGGCACCAAAGAGGCGTATCTGCAGGCGATTGACAGCGCGCACCAGCATGGCATCCAGGTCTATGGGGATGTTGTTTTTAACCACCGAGGGGGCGCTGAAGAAACCGAATGGGTCACCGCCGTTCGTGTGAACAGCGGCGATCGGAATCAGGAGGAAGGCGGCGACGTTCGGATTCAGGCATGGACCAAGTTTGACTTTCCGGGACGAGCCAACACGTACTCCGACTTCAAATGGAGGTGGTACCATTTTGATGCCACCGACTGGGCGCAGAACCTGGGCGAAAACCGCATCTTCAAGTTTCGGGGGACCGGAAAGGGCTGGGACTGGGAGGTAGACACTGAGAATGCAAACTACGACTACCTGCTGTACGCGGACCTCGACATGGACCACCCCGACGTCGTTCAAGAACTCAAAGACTGGGGGCAGTGGTATATTCAAACCACGGGCGTCGATGGCTTCCGCTTGGACGCGATCAAACACATCAAATTCGATTTCTTTAACGACTGGCTCGACCACATGCGTGCCATCACCAGCCAGGAACTGTTTACGGTCGGGGAGTTTTGGAGCTACGACAAGGCCAAACTCCACAACTACATCGCAAAAACCGGGGGCCGAATGTCCTTGTTTGATGCCCCGCTGCACCTCAACTTCCACCGAGCGTCCACCAGTTTCGGTCATTTTGACATGCGCACCCTCATGGACAATACCCTCATGAAAGAGCAGCCAAGCTTGGCGGTCACGCTCGTAGACAACCATGATACCCAGCCATGCCAAGCGCTGGAGTCGGCGGTTCAAGATTGGTTCAAGCCTATGGCTTACGCATTTATCTTGCTGCGACAAGAAGGTTATCCCAATCTTTTTTACGCCGACTACTACGGTGCCACCTATACCGCTTCGGATAACGGCTGTGACAATACACCCATTACCATCGCGTCACACCGCGAAGCCATAGAGCGCCTTCTGCACGCACGTAAAAACTATGCTTATGGGCCGCAGATCGACTACTTGGATCACTGGGATATCATCGGGTGGACACGTCAAGGCGATGCCACACATCCAAGAGCCATGGCGGTGGTGATGACCGACGCCGCGGGAGGCCACAAACGTATGTACGTCGGCCCAAGACACACAACCTTCGTTGATATCACCAAGAACCGAACCGATAAGGTTATCAGCAACGCTGAAGGATTCGCGGATTTCCCGGTCAACGGTGGTTCTTATTCAGTTTGGGTAGAACAACCGAGCACGTCGGTTTTGGTCACCTTTCAGTGCCTGGAAGGCTTTTCCACCTTGGGACAGAATATTTACGTCGTGGGCAGCCACCCCAGCCTCGGCTCCTGGAACCCCAGCGAGGCCTTAAAGCTATCACCCTTGAGCTATCCGACTTGGAGCGGAGCGATCAGTCTCCCGCCACAGACCGAAGTCGAATGGAAGTGCATCAAAAAGGAGGGCGACCGGGTTGAGTGGTCCTCAAACAGCAACCAGGTCTATCACACGCCCTCTACCGGAACCGGTCACACCATAGGGTCTTTTTAGGGTTTGGAAAATACTGTCCTTTGGATCTAACGGGCGAGGTAGGTACGACTGCGAACCTGTCCTATGTCTCCTGGCCAGTAGAAGATAGCCTGCGCCTTTTGGCCAGCTGTATAGCTTGCTAACCATCGTGGTAAAGATTGTTTGTGTCGCCCATTGGCGTTTGGCGGTGCAACAAGAGGCTTGATTTGAACCTATGGAAAAAACTCACCAGCACAGACAAAAAGACCGCTCAAGGTTGGTATGACCGCGGCGTAAAGCTATCCATCGAAGGAAAGAGCGAGGAATCGGTTCAGGCCTTCTTGCATGCCGACTCTATGAAACCGGATGACCTGGCACTTTCTTTTGCCATTTCAGAGGCCCTTTATTTGGCACAGCGAGAGGAAGAAGCCCTAGTGGGTTTTAAACGGCTGATTGTCGAAGACTGCGGGATGATCGCTGCTCACAAACGAATCGCCCAGATCTACCTGGAAAAGGGCCGCAGCAAAGAAGCAACGGCATCTTTGGAAGCGGCCCTGTATTTGGACGGGAATGATCTGGAAACGTGGCTTCTTTTGGCTTCAGCCGCACAGAAAAGCCACGACCAGGTCAAGTGCATCAAGGTCCTGGAGGATATCGCAGAACGATGGCCCGAGAACGTGGCCGTTCATGAGCGGCTGGGGCGCGCCTTGGAGGAAGGTGAACGATACGAAGATGCACTTGCAGCGTGGGAGAAATCACACAAATTCGGTGACCCGAAACTCGAAGTCATGTCTGCGCTGGGGCGCCTGTATTCCAAACTCGGACGACACGAAGAATCTCTTTCTATTCTAGAAGCGTGCAACACCAGCTTTCCCGGAGAAGTTCTCGTTTTAGCGACCCTAGGGCGCGCGCTCCTGGAGGCCGGGAGAGCCGCTGATGCGTGTGAAGTGTTTCATGACGCTCAGCGTATCGACCCAAGTGTCGGCGACATTCACAGGCTGTGGGGCCTCGCCTACAAAGCGAGCGGTCGTAAAAGCCAGGCCATTGTATGTTTTCAAAAGGCCGCAGTGTTGTCCCCAGAATCGGTAGAGGCCTTCCATGAGTTGGCTCAAGCATTTTTCGAACAAGGAGACCTGGTGGCGGCCAGAGCGGCGGCCATTCAAGCGGCGGCAATGGCCCCGGGCTTGGCTGAAATTCAAAATCTGTTGGATGCCATCATTAGGACGCCCCAGCAGGAGCACACCGAACCTCAGGAAGAAAAAAAGAGCGCTCAACACAAAACGACGATGACCGGGACACTCGAGGCCTTTTCTTTGCCAGACTTGCTGGAATTCTTGCGGGTACATCGAGCAACCGGCTCCTTGGTGATCGCTGGGGAGCCCGGCGCCGCTCTGATTCAATTGAGAGAAGGTGAGATCACAAAGGCAGAAGCACCGGGCGTCGAACGCTTGGGTGAGCGCATGGTCACAGAAAAGAAGATCACCAACGATGATCTGGTGCTTGCGTTGTCCGAGCAAAAGAAAAGCAAATCGTCCCGTCGACTCGGCAGCGTTTTGGTGAACCTCGGTGTGCTCGAGCGCTCGGCATTGGAAGAATCGTGGCGCAAACAAGCTCTGGCGGCGCTGTCAGAGACCTTAGGGTGGAAAGGGGGCGACTTTTCCTTTCAGGCGATGCAAGACCAAGGGGAGGAGTCGACGGACCTATTGTCTCTCGGTATCCAAGAGGCCCTGTTTGAAGTCATGGTCGCCATTGATGAAAAAAGCACCGAGGAAGCACAAGACGACAATCATTCGAGCGAGGGGGAACGCACAAAAGAGGCCCCCGGGTTGGAAGATGAGGCCCTAGAAGCGCTTCACCCAACCCCCGAGGAAGCCCTTGACCCGAGACCAGACCACGCCGAGCAGCATTGGGCGGCCGAGCCCGAACCCGAACCCGGTCACCGCAACGTGGACCAAAGCGAGACCCCATCCACCGTCCACGCAACACCCAAAACAAACACCAGCGAGCCCGTGCCTACTGCCGAGGAGGTGGTCGCGGTCGAAAAAGACGCCGCAGTGCCGGGAGAAACGGCAATACCTGACCCAAACCAACTCAGCAGCGGGCCCCGAGCCTAGCTGCTAAACAGAAACGCACGAGTCCGGATCCAGGCACTATGCGGCATTGGACCCTGCGGTGCCGGCTCACGTACTTCCGTGTACGCTCCCTTGGCTCCTCGGGCCCGGCTTTGCCTAGCACCTGGCTTCGAACTTGTGCGTTCCTGTTTAGAGCACAGCTTTTGCACCCGCGTCGGCTGCCGGGGCACGTCACTTCGGCCGCCGCCCATTCGGCCTTACGGGCCAAACAGCCCTCACAGGCCGGTGCCGGGCTGATCACCGTACGCTGCCAACCCATCAACGGGCCGCCCAGGTCGGCTAGCCGCGGAAAAACGCTTCGATTCACTTGACGATTTTGCTAGGTTGGCGCCTGGTGGCCCCCGAATCACGACCCACAAAGTCTACGGCATCAGAGCGACTGAGCACCAAGGGTGGATTGGACTCTGCCTTTGTCGATCGGGTCCGTCTGTACCTAAAGGTCACCCTACTCATCAATCTATTTTTGCACATCGGTTCGGCCATCTTGTGGTTTACGGGTGTGCAAGACCGACCGGGACAAGAGGCCACCCTCATTCAGATGACCATTGTGACCCTGGTCAACGGAGCCGTTTGGGCCGTGGTCGAACGAAACCGACCAACCTTTCGCAGTGCAATCCTCGTCCAGGCCTTATTCACACTGGCCCTCAACGCAAACTACATCTGGATTACGGTCGGGCGCACCGAACAAGCGCAACCGGTGGCCCCGGTTTTTTCCTTGGTCATTGTGACCATTGTGCTGGTCTTGCGTTCATCACTGGTTCCCAGTCCCGTGATTGGAACGGCCATCGTTGGAACCCTTTCGATCGTCACGCTGGTTGTGCTGACGATTCAGACGTCAATCGCAGACAGACACCTGCTTGCAACATGGATCGCGATGCTCGGGGCTGTGGTTGTCGTCATCACCAGCTTAACTTCAAAAACGATCTACGGCCTGCAACTCAGCATTCACGCCGCAAGACGTCTTGGGCAATACGAACTACAAGACCTCGTAGGCAGCGGCGGCATGGGCGAGGTCTATCTGGCCAAACATGCCTTGCTCAACCGCCCAACCGCGATCAAATTGCTAAAAGACGCGTCCACAACTTCGTCTCGCAACCAATTCCGACAAGAGGTCCAGATCGCAAGTGGGTTAACCCACCCCAATACGGTTGAGATTTATGACTATGGGCGAACACCGGATGGTGTCTTCTATTTCGCGATGGAGTACGTGGAAGGTGCAACGCTGGAGACCCTCGTTCAGACCACTGGGCCTTTGCCGGCCAAACGTGTGGTACGGCTGCTGCAACAAGCCGCCGGTTCACTGAGTGAAGCCCATGAACGCGGCCTTGTGCATCGCGACATCAAACCGTCCAATCTCATGATCTGCGAGCGCGGCGGCATCTATGACACCCTAAAGGTGCTTGATTTTGGTTTGGTTCACGACCTGGCCGACGCCGAGCAAAAAAGTCATCAGGCGCTGGCAGGGACGCCGCTTTACCTTGCCCCCGAGCTGATCTTGGACGACGCCGGCTTTTCTCCAGAAAGCGACATCTATGCCCTCGGAGCAACTTCGTACTTCTTAATCACCGGCAAACCCCCTTTTTCAAAGGGAGACCTGGCCAACATTCTCAGTGATCATCTGGCTACCGAGCCCGCCGTGCCTCAGTCGGAAGACTCCGTTCTTGTAGATCTGATCCTGCGCTGCTTGAGTAAAAATCCGGCAGACCGTCCCCAAGATGCAGCCGCACTCAGCCAAGCATTGGAAAAATGCCAAAGCCACAACGCGTGGCGCAACGAAGACGCTCGAATTTGGTGGTCGGAACACCGCGAAATCGTCTCAAACGTCGGGCGGCACGGCCTCAGACAAGCATCAGCCCTGTCCACAAAGCCATGGTCTTACAACGCTTCACTCCCGCGATCGAAATCGGCCTGAAGAAAGGCACGATAGTCGGCACGGATCTCTTGAAGTGTGGCCCTCTTCGAGCGCAGTTGCTCGGCCAATTCCTCCATCAGTTCTGGCGGAAACCGTCTTGTGACCTGGGCGAGCTCGGGGTGCTCGACGAGTCCAATAATCCGTGTCCGCACATCTGATGGCAGCAAGTTGTCAAGGTACTCGAGCCCGGTACCCCGGCGGTGTGGGTCGGTAGAAGTTATCGCATGAAGCGATAACCGGAGGGCCGCGCTATCTCCTCCCACCGCCAAGAGCAAAAACGCCATTTCTAGACTCGGAGCCAACCTTCGACCCCGGGCGTCGAGTCGAAAGCTGGAGGAACGTTCGAAGTCGGTATCGTCGGCCTGCACACGTGCTGGCCGGCGAAGCTCGGCCGCTGCGAGCGCCGACAACATCTTCTGGTGGGGCGCAAGCCAGGGGCGTTCTCGACACACCCGATGAAGGGCAATGGCCGCTGCCCGCCGCACCCGCAAGTGAGAACTTTGCAGCGCTTCAAGCAGCGCAGATGCGGTCCTTTGGCTGGGGGCGAAACAAAGAAGCTCAGCGGCGCGCAGACGTAGGCCGATGGTTCCCCGTTCGGAAAGCAACGCATCACTCAATTGCCCGACCAGACTCGGCGCACTCCGCCGAAGCTCACCCCACGTTTCACTTTCGAAGCCGACAGTGCCTTGGAGAGCATGGACAAGCGGAGTGTCGAGGAAATCGGAAAGAGAAGCACCTGGGGGTTGATGCGACTCGTATGCTCGGGGCGTCCTAGCGGTCTTCTTTTTTTCTTTGGCCAGCTCCTGCACCCGTTTTAAAAACGCCTCGTAGCCGACACGCCCTTGTGCCTCAGTACTGGGGTGTCCGTCAGATTCCCCCGTATCGTGCTGCCAGCCATAATCGAAGTCGCCGACAAAGGTGTTTGTGAGTACGGCGCTTTCACTCGCCGCAGCGTCGAGCGTATTCCGACGAATCTGCGCTTCCAATGAACCCACGTATTCGCGGCGGAGGCGAACAAGAACGCCCATACAAAAGACGGCAACAACCAGCGCGAGGATCAACAGAATCTGGCTGGCCGAGGCCCATGACGCCGCAACCAAGACCAATGCAATGCCGCTGCCGGCGGCGGTTCCAAGCCGGTCACAGCCGAGGTCTATTAAGACTTTTGCGCTCCGCTTTTGCTGGCGCGGTATGGGTGTGTATAAAAGTTCGTAGCCCGATCGATACAGTGAGTTTTCAACGACCATGGCAGCGGCGCGCAGTACAATGAGCGATATGGCCGAAAAAAAGAAAAGTGCGACAATCAAGCCGCCAAAAGCCACCAGCGGAAAGACAAAAACGGTTGCGACGACACCAAGATTTTTTAAGATCTTTCGGGATCCGACCGACTGAACAAAAAAGGTCACAACACCCGATGCCGTATAAAACACAGCAAAAAAACCAACAAGCGACTGATTGTGCTCCGTCACACTTGCCTTGAAGACATAGTCGATGAGGGCCGTCATCGCCGCACCCAAAAAAACCAAGACACCAATAAACCGCGGGTACGGTTCTTTGATGAGGTTTGAAATACCGTCGAAAAGCCGCGCTGGCTCGCTTTTTCGCTTCTTGGGGCGGGCCCTTGCATCACGATGCATGCGCAAAAGCGCAACGCCACAAACCCAGCTGGCGACCGCAAGGCCCACCAGAAGAAATGGAATCGGCAGGTCTGAAAACAGCCAGGTCGAAAAGCCGCCGAGAACACCACCAAAAGTGGCCCCCCCAGCGATCTTCCCCATGACTTGACGCGCGGTATAAGGGTCGAAGCTTTCGTTTACGACCGACCAGAAACCGGAAACGACGGCTCCGCCAAAGGCTGCGGTGTGTAAATAAAGAGCGCTTGCGACCAACCGAGGCACGCCATCGGCAAAAAGGGCCTCTACAAAAAACAGCAGGCCGTGAATCCCGAAAAGGACCGGTACCACCACAAACGGAGAAAACGTTCCAATCAAGCGGCTAAACACAAATGCAGAGGCGAAAGACACCACCGCGGCGGCAACCACGGCCGTGGGGAGGGTGGTCACTTCGAACTCGGTCAGAAAAAAGCCGTCTCGTATCGCTTTGGAAGCAATCTGCCCCGCAATCATGATCACCGCAACGAGCGTCGAGATCCAAACCGTAGGCGAGGACGATACCTCTTGTGAACGATGAGGCTGGCTTCGAGCCATCGGCACCATGGGGATAGCAGCAGTGAAAGCGCATCTCAAAGACCACGCGCCAGCCGGAGCCTGGACTCAAATCACGTGGTTTACCCTTGGCTCTGCAGCCCCCTCGGCCAGCGGCATTTCTCCTTGCTGGCGTGGTCCCCGTGATCATCTTGAGGCATTCCGTTGAATCGGTCGCCCACATCTGGCAGGGTCTTGCAGCATGCAAGACGTCACGACTGCCGAGGAACTCGACCGATTCTGTGCCGATGGGACGCCAGGAGCTGAAGCCCATTTCCAAGGGATCGACGTCATTGTGTGGGACCGGCTGAGCACGCGCAGCCGGTCGCAAAGCGAAAGCGGCCGAGAGCTGACCGTCGAAAGATTCATCATTGCCGGCCTCCCCAATCCACTCGCGGCCGATCTGCAGCTCGAGTCCCGCGCGGCGCCGGGGCCTGCCGTCCAGCCCGATGACCCTCTCAGCACCCACTTTTCGTGGACCGCAACCAACGATCAGATCGTCCGCGCCTCGATCCGAGACGCCTTCTTGGACGCACTCGTCACCCTGGCTGAAACTTATCCGCAAGTCGTAGCCACCGACGACTGGGTGGGCTTTGGTCCCATCCCCAAAGAATCCCAGCAGGCCGCCCGCAGTCTCGAGGGCCTCGTTGCGGCGCTACCGGGCGCGCAGGACATTGCCTCGGGAAAGCGAAGCGCAGACAAGCGGGGCTGGCGACCAGAAGGCAAGCTCCCCCAAAGAGCACCCAGTCAACCGGACGGCAGCCCGCAAGAATGGGTCAACCTCGCCCCCAGCGGCGCGATTGGCTGGACGGCCAGCACCCCCTCGGTAGGTCTCCTGCGACCGACTTCCGAAGAAACGGCCGCCACGGAGGCCGGCCAGGCCGCCTCTGCCCAAGCCTCCGACCAGCCCTTTTGCTACTTTTGTGGAGAGTCTGTTGACGGCGGCGCCAACAGCTGCCCAGCCTGCGGACAAAACCTAGACCAATCCTGACTCCCAATGCCTCGAACCACGAGACACGCCTTAGTATCTCAGACGCATTTTTCGCTTCGGACCATTCAAGGGCGGAAGCCCCATGAGGATTCGGCGTCGGTTCGTTGAGTATCGGAGATGGCTTTGAACCCGCCTGTCGTGTCAGTGCGCTCAGGTCTGTTGCGAGATCAAGGGCAGGGTGCCCCGGCAAGAGGCCCAGCTGTGTCTCGAGACCTTCCAGAATCTCCCGCCAGCTATTGAAATCCCCCCTTGCCTCCCCCAATAACGGAGGAGGTTCCGCCAACAACGCCGGCCGCAACCAGGCTGAAAGCTTGTTGGACGCGAGTGCGACCGGCAGCTTCAGGTTTACGAGATGACCAAGAAAACTTCCGCTAAAGGCCCCTAAGAATCCTGAGGCAAACTTGCCCCCCATAGCCGTGGACGTTACACCCTGAACCACGCCGTGGGCAGTCGCTCTCAGGAAACCAACAAAGGAGAAAAAGTGGCCACTCGGATCGGTCAAGCTCAGAGACCGATTGAGCACGTAACTGTACCGATTGTGGGCCTGTAGACGGAAGGTTTCCGAGCCTTCAACGCTTGTCTTGTTCTTGTACCCGTTCTCGCTCCCGTTTCCGTCACTGCATCCCACAACACCGACGATCAAAGCTGATATCAAGGTGAATCTAGGGACACACCTATCTACATCGACCTGCCCCAAGTCAAGTCATGTTGCTACAGCAGTTTTAAAATGCGAGATAGAGATGATTGCCATCGTCCAACATGGCAAAATCAGATCACAATGCAAGCACGTAGATATTGGCTTGTTTTTTCTGGCAACTAAGAGAGATGGCCTTGCCCTCAATGCGCTTGATGGATGAAGAATCGAATTCAAACTCGCTTCGCTACGGATCTCGCTTGCGGCGCTTCACTGGTAAGCACCATTGACCATTATGTATGTTGTAAATTCTCGCGGATTGTCGAAGGCGATGGTCTGCAGTGTTCGCCCTATTACCTGACAAGCCTTATCTGGGCATGACCGAAACGGGTAATCGACGGCGACGGCGCCAGACCAAGACTGCCATGAAAAACACAGCCAAGGTGCCCTCCGGTTTGTGCGCAGCAAAGGTACAGCGGCATCCGCCATCGCTGCTGACCGACGGTTTTGTCCCTGAGCTTGGGCCAGCGTCTGGGGCGGGACTTTGACCCGGCATCCGCTGCCGGGGCGGTCCCCGCATCAACCGTGGGGGGGGCCCGCATCGGGTTTCGGTGATGTGCCGGAGTCATCTCGATACTCGTAGGCCCCTACGTCGGGAAGGGCCTCCCGCATCACCCCATCGCGGTCGGGGCTCACGGACAAGAGGGCGTCGCCAGCATTGACCAGCGATGAACCCGTTCACCAGGTAATCGTGGCGAGCCGCGTCCACAAAGTCGAATGGTTGGGCCCGTTTGTTGCTGACGTGCGACGCCTCTTCAGGTGGGTCTGATAAGAAGGCGTTGTTTTTGAAATCCCACGTGGGGACGCCGATTGCTTCCCCCGGGCATGCGTAAGATTGCGTCCAATGGAACCACCAAAAGTTGTATTGTGCACGACCAACTCACTCAAATGATCTTCCGCTCGGATCCCATTTTCGCAGTCGTAGATGACTGCGTTGCGAATAGTATTGTTGGCGTTGCCGCGCGCGCCTCTCAATCTGAAGGCAATCTCACTGTTGTAGACTGTGACCCGTTCGAAAACGGCCTCGATCTTTTCTTTCATATTGAAGGCCGCCTTGTTGGAAATGAAGCTGTCTCGCTCCCAACCATGAGCGACCGTGTCCCGGATCGTGATGCGCATGCGCTCCACAGAGTCCCAGCCACTCTTCACGATTTTGGTATCGACCGCGTTTTCACCCGGACGCTGACCAGCCTTCCAGTTGCTATTGAATGTTTCTGCCAGCGGGCTTGTCCAAAAGTGGCAGCCTTCGATGAGGATGTCGTTGCTGATAATTTGGTCTCTATCGGGGTCATTCTGAAAACTGTCGCCAGACACGTGGTGAATTTCCGTGTTGCGCAGGGTCACGCCCAAGCTATCGGCCACCACAACCCCATGGGCATCCGCTTGACTGCTAAAGGACCCTGCCAAGAAGTGATGAATGTGACAGTTCTCTATGAGGAGGCCAGGTGACCGGTTTGCGTCTACGCCATCACGCACGCCGTTTTTGATCTCCATGTTCCGGAGCACCACATCTTTGGCGCCGTTGACTCGCACCGCGTCCTGGGCCTCTTTTTTGTGATCGACATCGATGGCATCGACCTGACTGTAGTCGGCAAGAACAGTCACTTGAGAGACCACCGGCCTTGGTCCCTGTCCGTAACTCGAATACACAACAGGGGTCGAGGCAAGACCCGGACCATTCGCAATCAATTCACCATCGAAGCGCCCCCCCATTTTTAAGCAACACACGGTCGCCAGGCTGAAAGGTCTGACTATTGATTTTGTTGAGGCTCCGCCAGGGGGCCGCCAAAGTGCCATCCCCACCATCGCTGCCACCGACAGAATCGACGTAAAAATCGTCCGCGTACGAAAACGCAGGAAGCAATATTGTATGCATCATCGACGCCACCCACGACAAAATCAAAAACCGCACAGTTCACAGTATGATGAGACAAGATACGTCTTGACTATTGGCACAAACAGCTAAAGTACTGAAACCAGTACGCAAGATCACATAAGCAACCAAGGTTTCATCGCTCATTTTGAAGTTTTCACAGGACAACAAGTAGGCCATACTATTCAAAGAGACCACTTTTACCCACATACGAAGCCATCCCATGACAACTCATATTGCCCAACCTCATCGCTGCCGTTTTCGTTTCCGCCGGTGCCTGTCAACGCACTCGCTGGCTGGTTTCATCCTGGCAGCTCATGTTGCCGGCTTGGCGGCCTGCCAAAGCCCCCTCGAAGAGGCCGCGATCCACAACAATGCTGTGGTAGGCGGGACCCGGGCCCTTATTCAAGAACACCCCTGGCAGATTTCGCTGCAATACGGCGATCACTGGTGTGGAGGAGCCATATTGAGCGCACAGTGGGTCCTGACGGCCGCCCACTGTGTGGTGGACTTTGAGGATCCGTCGGTTCTCGAAGTGGTTGCGGGCATGGGGGGTGCTGACCGCAAAGCACCACGCCCAAGTCCGACACGTCGACCAAACGATTGTCCACGAAAGGTACAACAAGGAAACGGAGGCGCATGACATCGCCCTTGTACACCTCAAAGAGCCCCTCAATCTTTCAACGGAGCGCGCACGTCCCATTCCTTTGGTCACACGAAGCGATAGAGCCCGCGGCCTAACCGCCCCCGGCCAAAACGCAACAGTCAGTGGCTGGGGCGCCCTCGTTCCCAATGGGAGCACCCCGTCCGCCCTACACGCAGTCACTTTGCCCATCGTTTCCCGGGCCGACGCGCAATTGGCCTATTCCCATGACACCATCACCCACGGCATGCTGGCCGCCGGACTCAAAGAAGGCGGCAAAGATGCGTGCCAGGGTGACAGCGGGGGCCCCTTGGTGGTGCGCGATCCGCGGTCCAACGAGGCCAAATTGGCAGGTATCGTAAGCTGGGGCCGAGGCTGCGCTCAGCCAAACCGGCCGGGTATGTACACCCGGGTGTCTTCTTATCATGATTGGATCGTCGAAGTCGTCGGTGACTTGGTGCTCGCCGGTCCCCAATACGGACAACGTATGGCATGGTTCGACTTTGAGACGGAAACGAACGACTGGTTTGCCTTTGGGGTGGGCGCACCCCATGTGAGTACCAGTGATCCGGCGGCCGCGCATTTTGGCCTCCGCGGGCTCCGGTACGACAATACGGCCCTGCACGCCTTTGGCGGAGTCGTACACGACCTGGCTGAAATCACCGACCTGAGTGACTTCGGCGAAGTTTCTCTGTATGCAAAAAGCTCAGGCGAAGGAAGCTCTATTGCGTTCGGATTCCGCGACGCCGACGGAGAAAGCTGGTCTCAGGTGAGAAAAACACCGCTTGGCGAGACCTACCAGAGGATCCACATTCCACTCAACGCTGAGGCTTTCGAACTGGTAGAAGTCAACAGAAGCAGCCAGTCGCAAGATCGGCAGCCAAACTTTGATGAGATTCAAGCCATCAGCTTGATCTTCTTCGATGCCAATCCAGAAAGCAGTGACGACATGGCCTACTTCGTCGATCATCTCACCGCCCATAAAAAGCTTCAAGAGCAGGGACAGCTACGCAGAGAAGACAACGAAACAAGGACCCCGAGCGGCTATGTGTTCATCAAGGACAATTTCGAGACCTTGGCTGCCCAGGATTTTGGAGTCGAGCTGGATCAATATGTCCACCTCGAACGACACTTCTTGGACCCTGAGCACGAGCCCGAGCTGTACCAGTGGAGGGCAGAACTTCCACAAAAGCTACAGAACGTGGAAGACCGAGAAATGCTTGTTATTCTTGACGGCCCCGAAGAGATGGGGCCCCCGCTCAGGACCCGCCTCCATTCCTTTGGACATGCCGCCGACCCGTGGGGCAATGACTTCTTGAGTCTTGATATCTCGCCTTATGACGACTCCACCTCTGTGGCCATCGGGTTCGTCGAGGGGACCGCTTTGGAGGCGAGTCTTCGCCCTTTCACCCTCGAAGTCCTGTACCCGCTTGGTGTATCCGCGCCGAGCCACACCTCCTCGTGGATGCGAATTCGGGTGCTCACCCGAAGAGCACGTTAGAACCTGTCCTTCAAAACCCCAGGACGCTAGGGAGCACAATCGGCGGCGCAGCTTCCAGCGCTCTCACCCACGTCGCACACCCCGTCACCGCAGTTGTCCAAGACCGTCATGCGGATCGGCGTGGTCGAACATGTCACGGGACTGGTTAGACCCACACAGGTCTCGGTGGTGACCACACCCAGCTGATGGAGCCCGTTGGAGCCAAACACGTAGATGCTCCCATCCTGCAGAAGGACTTGGGTCTGAGTGTCGGTCACCAGCATGGTGGACACCGGCCCGGGAAGAGAAACGGGTACTGGCGCGTGGCGATTGACCTCATCACCCACGCCAATTTGGCCCAGCAGATTCTGGCCCCAGCACCAAAAACTGTCGTCGGCGAGGACAACACAGGAATGCGAGATACCGAGGTCGATTTGGGTCGCTGGAAGAGGCAGGCCCAGAACCTTCACCGGAGCCGGAACATTCCCCTTGTGGTCGTCGTTGACCTGATTGTCGCCCACGGCGCCATAGTCATTTTCGCCCCAACACCACACGTCACCGACAATGTCGATGGCGCACGCGTGTTTGGCGCCCATTGCAATGTCCATGGCCTGGACCGGGAGTGCGTTTTGCACTGGGCTTGGTTGCGGACTGTAGTTGCCGGTGCCTAGTTTGCCCTGACCATTCGCACCCCAGCACCAAACCGAACCGTCGTACTTCAAAGCACATGAGTAGTGCTTGCCGGTCCCAACCTTCACAACGTCGCTCAGGCCATCAACCTGTTGGGGCGTGGGGCTGCATGGATAGCTACCCCAAGAATGCACACAGGTCTGAGAATCGACGCCAAGCGAATCATATTGGTCCGAGCCCCAGCACCAAACGGTGCCGTCGGTTTTGACCGCGCACACCTGGTCTCGCTCCGCGCTGACCTGAGCTACGTCATAACCCAACGTGTCAACGTGAATGGGCAGCGAGCTGTCCACCAGCGTCCCGTTGCCCAAACGCCCATAACCATTTCTTCCGAAGCACCACAAAGAACCGTCGGAGCGTCGGGCACAGGTGTGCTGAGTGCCGGCGGCAAACTCCACCACGTCGTTCCCTAAAGCGGTCACCTCTTGGGCGCCAATGTGATAGTTGCCGCTGGTTCCGAGACCGAGTTGGCCCTGGTAATTCTTTCCCCAGCACCAGGTGGTTCCGTCTTTGCGGACCGCACATCGATGGTCAAAGCCACCAGACAAACGCCGCGAGAAAGGCAAGAAAGTATTGATCACCTCGGTGTCAGACTCGCTGCCACAATGGGTGTAGTTCCCCTCGCTGTCCATGCTGCTGCAGGCCGTCGCACAGTCCCCGTGGTCGACGAAACCGCAACTTCCGTCCGCACAGAGCCGACCCGAGATCCCGCCGCCATCTACGGTGCATACATTGATGACTGCGGCAGAGTCGAAACGATTACCCCAAAACGCACCTTCATGCTGACGGTAGATCTGTCTTTCGGTCGCTGTTGTAGGAATACCGAGGCCGCGAATCGAAATCTGAACTTTCTTTCGGTCGGCGTTGGTGCGTGAAGCAAGGCACGCAGACACGCGGCGCTGGCCCAGGGGATCGAGGTCGTAGTTGGGGTTTGATTTCCAAGTGGGTGCAAGTCCGATAGCCCCATAGTACTGCTTGGTCTCCGTGCCCGAAGGATAGAGCTGATAGGTCACTTCCGTGCACCCGGGGTCCGAGCTGCAGTCTCCCCCTGACGACGGGGGCAAGGCGCAGGAAACAGCGTAGCGATTGAGGTTGTCGGCGTACGCTCGAAACTCATTGTTGAGTTGAGTCAGGGTGACATCGATGCAAGCATCGACGGCCGCAACCACCGCAGGATCGTTTTGGTCGGTTCCTATACCATCGCGACCCAAGACGTAAATCTCGTTGCCATCGCAGTCGGTCAGCACCTTACAGTTTTGTTCGGCGGCGCAGTCAATCTGGCTGATGCACTCCGGCCCCTGACCGACGCAAGGATTGGGCAGGGCGCACTGAATCGTGGCCATGTAGACCATGAGTTCGGTCATCGCCGCGGCTCGATCTGGCGCAGCACAGGTCCCAGACGACAAAGAAACATCCACCAAAGCAGAGATGTCGAGACTGCCCACCGAGAGGGTACTCAAGATCATCCCGTTGCCCCAGGACCCATTGCCCCAGGTCCCGTTACCCCAAGAACCGTTGCCCCAGGTGCCATTGCCCCAAGTGCCATTGCCCCAGGTCCCGTTGCCCCATGAACCATTGCCCCAAGTCCCGTTGCCCCAAGTCCCGTTGCCCCAAGTCCCGTTGCCCCAGGAGCCGTTGCCCCAGGTCCCGTTACCCCAAGAACCGTTGCCCCAAGTCCCGTTGCCCCAAGAGCCGTTGCCCCAGGTCCCATTGCCCCAAGAACCATTGCCCCACGAGCCGTTGTCCGACGACAGATTCGACACATCGGGTGGGGCACTATCCCCCCCTGGGCGACTCTGGCAATGGACCAAGCCTAGAAGGGCAAACGATAGGGTCAAACGGCGGGTGATCTGCATATGCCGTCTAAGAAGCAATACCCATGCCCGAGCCCCGATCGTAAAAACACAAGAGAAATCTGTGATACCCACCACCCACACGCCGAGATTGTTGTCGGTCTAACATGCGAATCGGCGAAATCTCGGCAGTCAAAAGGTTCGGTCTGACAACAAGAAAAAAGAGCATGCTGTGCCACCGGCGCCCACAGGTTTGCTGTACGTCTTGGCATTCAGCCGAGCCTACAAGGAATCCTGGGGGCGAAGCGCGCAACCTCAAACAACGCGAAGTCGGTATGAAAGGCTACGAAGCCCCCCCTGCCAGGCGCCCGCTAAGGGAACAGGGTGGGTGCCTGGTCGAGGTAGCCTTCACCTTCGAGGGCCAGCATGAACGCAACAATGGCATCGATTTCGGTGGGCGTGAGCGACAATGGGCGAATCTTGGGGGACAAGTGCGGGTTGGGGTGGCCCCCCTTATTGTAATGACGCACCACGTCCGCCAGCGTCAAAAGGGATCCGTCATGCATGTATGGCGGGTGCTTGGAGACCTCGCGCAAGCCGGGCGTTTTGAATGCACCTTTGTCCTCCTCAGCCTTAGAAATTTCGTATCTTCCCAAATCTGAGAAGCTTTTTGCTTTTTCATCCCAGCCGATGCCCAGATTGTGAAATCGATCGTCACTGAAATTCTCGCCCAGGTGACATTGATTGCATTGTGCCTTGTTGTGAAACAGGGTGTACCCAAGCTTAACCTGCTCTGACACCGCGGCCTCATCCTCATTCTGGCGCCAACGGTCATAGGCGGAGTTTCCACTCAAACGCGTCCGCTCGTAGTCGGCGATGGCCTTCGCCACTCGCTCGATGGTGATTTCTGGCGTACCAAACGCCTCCTGAAAGTACCCGGGGTAACCGGTGGCCTTCAGCGCACCCACCACCGCTTCGTGCGTGTGGCCCATCTCGATGGGGTTCTCGATGGGGCCCTTGGCCTGTTCCTCCAGACTCGCCGCACGACCGTCCCAGAAAAAATGGGGGTACACCGTGAACGCAAGGTTGATGATCTGGGGCGCCTTGCGTCCCCCCTTTTGCCCCCGAACGCCGGTAGAAACCGGCGTAGGCTCTGAAAAGGCGTGGTCGGGGCGATGGCAGGTCGCGCACGAGACCGTTCCATCCTGGGACAGCCGCGGATCAAAAAAAAGCCAACGTCCGAGCCGAACCCGCTCCGGCGTGGGCGGAGAGGGCAAATCGCTGAGTTCGTTTGAAATCCCGAGGGGTGGCTCTGGGAGCGGCCGAATCGGATTGTCGGCCGCCAATGCCGCAGGATCCGCCGGCCTCACCTCAGAAGGCGGCGTGGAAGACACACACCCAGCGAGGGCCGCCCACCCACAAGTCCGCACAACGGAAGTCCGAAAAGTTCGCTTCATGGGCACGAATTCGAATGGGCTTTGCACCCGAGGTCAACGTCGAAAACCGACCTCGAACAAAGCACGGACGCAGACCCAAGCCCCGTCCCGGGTGAACGGGCCGCCCTGGCCAATCGCCGACGCGACCGCGTCGACAGACGACGCGGTTGTGATCGAAAGGAGCCGGCCCCTTGCAGGGCTCTACCCGGGCTCTGCAAGCAGCTGCCCCAGCACCCGACAGGCGTCGGTGGCAGTGAAAATTCCGCAGAGCTGCTCTTTGTCGACCACCAACGCCGAACCAACTTCCCGAAGGCCCATCTCGCGGGCCACCTCCTGAAGCGGGGTTTCCGGGGATACACAATACAGATCCCTGGCCATGGCTGCCCGGACCTCGGTGGATTCGGGGTCCGCGAGGGCCACCGATTCCATGACAAAAAGGTCCCCCATGGTCACCAGACCCACGAGGCCACCGGCCTCCACCACCGGAAGATGGCGTACCGACGCCCCGAGCATCTGTTCTCTCGCAAACGCAAGGGTGTCCGTGGGGCGCACCTGAACCTTGAGCTTGCTCATGTGATCACCAATGGGTGTCAACCGGTCCACAGTAGAGCCTTATCGCCGAAACGTCCCCTTGGAAAGAACCGATTGTCGCCCGACACCCCGCATGGTCGAAAAACCCGGAGGAGCACGGGCCCGCACCCTGGAATGCCGAGCTTTCGGATGCAAAAAAAGTGCGCGGTGTGCTTGGTTCCCGTGCCTTGGAATCGTTTGTTCGTACCGTCCGCAGTTCGTGCCCACCCCGGGTGTGGTCACTGGGCGCCAACCTGGCGCGTCAAGATCTGATTACTTTTGAGCATGAGGACCCGCAAGAGGTGGTGCTCCGGATCAAGCTCCCGCACCGTCCAAAACCACACACCGTTGTCCTGTACCCCGAAGAAGAAGAATGGGACTGCGACTGCGCCAGCAAAGAAGACCCGTGCCCCCACGTGGCCGCCGCGGTGATCACCCTCAAAGAGGCCCGAAAAAAAGGCGCTCCCCTCCCCATTTCGGCGCGCAAAGTACGCACCCTGTCGTACCGACTGTTTCGGGCCGGACAGGCGCTGGCGCTCGAACGATGGATCGTCGACCCAAAAAACGAGGCCGAAAAACTCCCATCCACCCTCAAGGCATGGATCGCGCGTGACCGTTCAGAAGTCGAGATCCAGCTCGAGGACCTCGATTCCCGGGTGGATCGCCTTCTCGGCCCAAGGCCACCACGTATCCTCCCCACCGAACGGGTCAAAGACATCCTGGGCGGGTTGGCGGGCGCGCCGCATGTGACTTTGGACGGAGACCCCGTCAAAGTAGGGGGCGAAGTGCTCGTACCGCGAGCCCGGCTTCACCAAGAGGGCGAAGACCTGGTGTTCACCATCGAAAAGGACCCCCGGCTCAAGGAGATTGTGAGCCAAAATGTAGGCAGACTGGGCGACACCCTACACCCCCTCGGAGAAAGCCGACTTGCAGGCACCCGCTGGGAGAAACTCCCCCTCATAGAACGCTACCCCAAAGCGCGTTGGGCCATCCTCCTCTCCGAAGTGATCCCCCTCCTCAAAACCAGGCTTCCCCTTAAGACTGAAGCCAAGAATGTGCCCGAAGTGGTTCCCCATGTTCGACCCCGCATCGACCTCGGAATGGCCGTTCGAAACGGAAAGCTCACGCTCCTACCCGACCTCGTATACGGACGCCCACCTCGGGTCCGGATCGTGGACGGGAGCCCGGTCTACGTTCAGGGTGCGATTCCCGAACGCGACCACCGACTCGAAGAACGGTTGCTGCTGAGGCTGCGAAACGAACTCAACCTGGTGCCCGGACGACGGGTTGAGTTCGATGGCCGCGAAACCCACCGACTGCTCCACAAACTCCAAAACTGGGACGCCGAAAGCCATACCACCGACGAGGCCCTCGACCTCGACATGGCCCCCGTGCCCCTTCAGCCCCGGCTTTCTTTTCGGGGCGACACCTTCGATTTGACCTTTGAAGCCGAATCACAAGACGATGACGATCTTCAACCCACGCGGCACGCAGATCCCATGACCGTGCTCGACGCGTGGCAAAACGGCGTGGAACTTGTGCCTCTTCTTGAGGGTGGTTTTGCGCCGCTCCCGTCGGACTGGCTCGAAACCCACGGCCATCGACTGTCCTACCTTCTGAAGGCGCGTGAAGCCTCCGGCGAGCTGCCGACGCTCGCCCTTCCCGAGCTCGGCGCCCTCGCCGAAGCGCTGGACGCCCCCCCGCCCCCGCGGCTCGAAAGCCTGAGACCCTTGCTCGAGGACTTTCATCAGATTCCGTCCACGCCCCTGCCCCAAGACCTTCAGGCGGTGCTCAGACCGTACCAAGAGGTCGGCGTGAACTGGTTGAGCTTTTTGCGCTCCCTCGGCCTGGGCGCCATTCTCGCAGACGACATGGGTCTCGGGAAAACCGTGCAAGCCATCGCGGTGTTTTCCGGGCAAACGTTGATCGTGTGCCCCACCAGCGTACTCGGCAACTGGGCCCAAGAAATCACCCGCTTTCGCCCGTCCTTGAAAGTCTGCATGTATCACGGCACAAACCGGGACATCGACCACGAGGCCGACGTCATCATCACCAGCTATGCCATCTTACGGCTCGACCAATCGGTGTTCTTGGCGCAAACGTGGGATGCGGTGGTGCTTGACGAAGCCCAGGCCATCAAAAACCCACAGAGCCAAATCGCCCGCGTCGCCTTCAGTCTGGATGCGAAATTCCGGCTGAGTTTGACCGGAACCCCCGTCGAAAATCGACTGCTCGAACTGTGGAGCCAGTTTCATTTCACAAACCCCGGCCTTCTCGGGGGGCGCGCCGACTTCGAAGAGGGCTACGCCCGCGCCATTGCGGAGGGTGGCCAAAAAGAGGCCACAGCCCTGAGGGCCCGCATTCGCCCCTTCGTTCTGCGCCGCCTCAAAAAGGAGGTCGCACCGGAGCTCCCACCCCGAACCGACGTGGTCCTCTCCGTGGAGCTCTCCGACGAAGAGCGTGTGGTGTACGACACCATACGCGCTGCCACCCAGTCAGAAATCGTCCAAAAACTGGCCGAAGGCGGAAACGTGCTCGCCGCCCTCGAGGCCCTGCTGCGCCTCCGACAAGCAGCCTGCCACCCCTCCTTGGTTCCGGGCCAAACCGCATCGTCTTCTTCCAAGGTGGAGACCCTGCTCGAACGCCTTGAGCTGGTCGCCCAAGGGGGCCACCGCGCCCTGGTGTTTTCTCAGTGGACCGCCTTTTTGGATTTGGTCGAGCCCAAACTCCAAGAACATGAGCTTCCCTATTTCAGACTCGATGGCTCCACCAAAAACCGTGCCCAGCTGGTCACCAACTTCCAAAAGGAGGACGGCCCGCCCATTCTGCTCATCTCACTTCGCGCCGGGGGGACGGGGCTGAACCTGACCGCGGCCGATCACGTGTTTTTGCTCGACCCGTGGTGGAATCCGGCCGTCGAGGACCAAGCAGCGGACCGAACCCATCGAATCGGTCAGCAAAAACCGGTTTTGGTCCACAGGCTGGTGGCCAAAGACACGGTCGAAGAGCGAATCCTCCTCCTCCAAAACGAGAAACGACGGGTAGCGGATGCCGCCCTTGGCGAGGCCGGGCGAGCGGCCTCCATCGGCCGCGATGACCTCCTCGCCCTTCTTGCGTAGGGTCGCCGGCGCGTGACCCCTCTATACGCATACAGCCTCCTTCCCGTCCTCTCGGTCTCCCTCCTTCTTTTCACCTCCACGCTTCTATATGGCCGAGAGCTCCGGGGTTTGGTGGCCTACTTTTGCTCGGTTGCCGTCTGGGCCGCCTCACTCTTGATGTTTGCGTTTCCACAAACTTCGGGGGTGGCCCGTCATCTTGCGCAGGTGGGGGCCTTTGTATCCGCCTCTTTTATTCACGTGGCCTACGAATTTACCGCCCAAAAGAACCTGACAATGGTCTGGCTCGCGTACGGCGCCGCCGCCCTCATCACCGCCGCCGGGGTGCTGTGGCCGGGGCTCCTCTACGACCCGGGATCGCTGCGGGTCGGACCTGCGTTTTGGCCTTCGATGATCTTGGCCATCAGTGCCGCCGTTTTTCCCTTGTGGCGAATCGTCAAAGCCTATCGAAACGCGGACCGTAAAAAACGACGCCCCCTCCGCATTTTGGGGATCTCGGGCTTCGTCGGCTTCACCGGTGCCTTCGCCAATGCCGCAACCTTGGGCCATGGAATTGTCGTGCCCTACCCCATGCTCATGGTCCTCGCATCGTTGTTGATCTTGGCCGGCCTCCTCGAGACCCTCGAACGCGCCTCGGGTCGGCGCCTCTTCCAAAGAAGCCTGCTGTACGCGGCCATGACCGCGCTGCTCTTTGCGGGCTTCTTGTTTGGGGTCATCAGCTTGATGAATCAAGCCGCCGAGCCCCTCCTTCGCGAGTACAAACTGGGGGCCCTGTTTTTGCTCTTTTTGGCGGCGCTCGCCTTCGACCCCATTCGCCGACATATTCAACAGGTTGTCGGTCGAATTTTCTTCAAAAAACACGCCCAACCCGAAGACCTCGCCCACGCGCTTTGGGTTCAAGAGACCAAAGCCAACCAAGCCGAACGACTGGCCGAGCTTGGTCAATTTGCCTCCGCCGTAGCCCACGAGGTACGGAATCCGTTGGGCGTCATCATGGGCTACGTCAGAGTATTGGAACACACCGGCGGCGATGAGGAGATAACCCAGGGCGTGCGGATGCAAGTGGAACGGGCCAGCCAGTTTGTGGACGATCTTCTGCGATACGGCAGGCCTCGCCCGTTGGAACTGCGGATGTTTGATCTGGGAGAAACCATAAGCCTCGCCAAATCCACCGCTCTTGGCGCCAGAGGCCATGCCGAACCCGAGGTCTGCTGGGTCGGTCTCGATACGCTGCCCGAGCACGTGATCGAAGGCGATCAAACACAGCTTGGCCAGGTCATGTTGGTCATCTTCGAAAACGCTTTGCATGCACTCGCCAAGACCGAAGAGCCGACCATCCAAGTCCGAATGCAACCCTCCAAAGAAAACGTCGTGGTGCACATCGAAGACAGCGGGCCCGGCATCGACCCCGAGCTTAAAAGCCGAATCTTCGAACCCTTTGTCACCGGACGAAAGCGAGAAGGGACGCAAACGGGGACCGGCCTGGGACTCGCCATCGCCAAGAACATTGTGGATCGCCACCACGGCGAACTCTTGGTTAAGCCATCCGAACTCGGTGGCGCCGGCTTTGTTGTCTGTCTTCCCCGCTATCAAAAAGTGTTGTTGTCCGAAGGACCACCCCCATGACCGAAACCCAAGCCGCCCAGCCCGAAATCCTCTTGGTCGATGACGACGATGCGTTCCGAAGCGTCTACGTCAAGCTCCTCAAAACCCGAGGTTTTGTCGTGCGCCAAGCCGACGATAGAAACACCGCAAAAGCCGCATTTCATACCCACCGGCCGGCAGTGGTCCTTTTGGACCTGATGCTTCCCCCCGACGGGACCGCTGAAGGGGGCATTGAGCAGCTGCGCAGTTTCCTCGGGAAATGCCCAGAAACCAAGATCGTTGTGGTTTCGGGCGCTGGCGACACCCGCTCGATGCTCGCGGCCGTGAAGGAAGGCGCTTACGATTTCATCAGCAAGCCGGCGGACCCTGACGTTCTTTTTACCGTCGTGGAGCGGGCCCTCAAGCGACACCGGCTGGAAAAGGAGCTCAGCAACCTTCAGGCCTCGTTGGCCCAAAAAAAGCCCTCACAGGCGATTGTAGGCCAAAGCCCCGGCTTCGAAAGCGTGCTGGACATCGCTTCCCGGGTTGCGCCCACGGATCTACCCATCTTGATTCTCGGCGAAAACGGAACCGGCAAAGAGCTGGTCGCACGCTTCATCCACGAAAAAAGTCAGCGCAAAGACCAAACGTTTTTAACCATCAACTGCGGCGCGGTGCCCGAGCATCTGTATGAGTCGGTGCTTTTTGGCCACAAACGAGGCAGCTTTACCGGCGCGGTTAAAGACCATGCAGGCCTTTTTGCGGAGGCCAACGGAGGCACTTTGTTTCTCGACGAGGTCGGCGATCTACCTTTGCCCCAGCAGGTGAAACTTTTGCGGGCCTTGGAGCTTGGTGAAATCCTACCCGTGGGCGCCGAAGCCCCCATTTCGGTGGATGTGCGCATTCTCTCTGCAACCAACCGAGACCTGAACGCGCTGCAACAAAGCGACGAATTCAGAGAAGACCTCTACTGGCGGATCAAGGGCACCGAACTGGTCTTGCCCCCGCTCCGGGATCGCCCAAGCGACATCCCCCTCCTGGCCGCATTTTTCTTAAATCAAGCCGCCGCCCTCGCCGCTGGAACCCGAGTAAAACGACTGAGTCCTGCCGCGGAAAAAGCCATGCTTGGGCACCGGTGGCCGGGGAATCTTCGTGAACTTCGGCACGAGATGCAGCGCGCCACCGTCCTCATGGGCGACCGCATTGACATCGAAGTTTCCGATCTCTCCTTCGCCACCCAGGCCTCGGCCACAAACGCAACCCCGGCCGACGCAAGCTTGCAGGAAAAAGTGGAACACCTCGAACGCCAGGAAATCGCCAAGGCGCTTTCAGAGCTCCACGGAAACCGGAGTCACACCGCCGAACGGCTTGGCCTATCCCGTCAAGGACTCCTCAAGAAGATGCAGCGTTACGGATTGGTCTAGACCCTATGGAACGAGGTAATCCCGAAAGCACCACCCACACTCGAACTCGTTGAACAGGAACAAAAAGACAAACCGATGCCCGTCGACCGGCCGTCGTGGACCTGGGCTCGGCAACACCTCTTTCCCACCGGGACCCATGAGAGCGGAGCCACAAGACCGGCCCTGCCCGAGGTCCAACGTGTTTACGCGAACCTGGCCCTTAGATCAGTTCTATCACAAGATTTGAAACAATCCGGACAGGTTCGCAAGAGCCACCGCGCCCCGCTGCTATTCCAGTTGCCATCAACGCCCGCTCGCGCTCGCATCCCTTCCGGACGCGAGCTGTGAACCCGGGGGGGGGCAATCAACCAAACGGAGGGAAACGATGTTGAACTGGAAACGAGTCTTGCTGGGCGCAAGTGGTGTGCTGCTTCTTGGTGCAAACGAGGACTGCAACCCGGAGGCGGCCTTTGTGCAACCCACACAGGACGCCGTCGTGAGCGGCGAGGTCCTTGTGGTGGTCGATGCACGCGACGATGTAGAGGTTGCAGGGGTGATTGTTGAGATAGACAAGAAACAAGAACTGAAGCTCTCAAAGGTGGGTGAACTGTGGGAGGGAACATGGATGACCCAGGGGGCCAATGAAGGTCTGCATGAACTCACGGCCGTGGCCACGGATTCCGCCGGTCAGACGGGCACCGACACCATCCAAGTAACCGTCGACAACATCCCCGATCCACCGCCACCTTTGGGCGGGAATTTTGGTGGAACCATCGAAGGCCTCGGCGTCGTCGACACCCTCACTTTCCTTCTTGGCGCCCTGCAGTTTGCCGAGGAATTCGACGGGGTTGGCCCCACGTTTAACGACCGTACTTGTGCCAGCTGCCACAGCGAGCCGGTCCAGGGAGGGAGCAGCGGGATCACCGAAAACCACGCCAGCGCGTTTTCCGAGTCGGGCGCCTGCGACGAGCTCACCGACGAGGGCGGATTTGTGTTCCAGGTGAAGGCCATCGAAGGCTTGTCACCAGAGGTCATTCCCACCCAAGCCACAGGCATCGGTCGAAGAACCACAAGTCCGGTACATGGACTGGGCCTGGTCAATGCGATAGCCGACAATACGCTTCTTGACGCAGAGGACCCCGGCAACACCGGCGGTGTCTCCGGGAAGGCACACGTGCTGCCCGACGGGCGCGTCGGAAAGTTTGGCCGAAAGGCCAACTTCGCCAGTCTTCTCGACTTTACCCATGCCGCATTCATCCAGGAACAAGGACTCACAACCTCACGCTTTCCCGAAGAAAATACGATCAACGGAAGACCCATTCCCCCCGGAAGCGACGAGGCCTCTGACCCCGAAGTCGATGACGACATCGTCGAACGGGTCGCCACCTACATGAGTTTCTTTCAGCCACCACCGCGAGATGAAATCACCGGCGAGGCCCTCCGGGGATGGGCGCTTTTCATCGGTGATACCGCAAGCGGGGGTGCCGACTGTGCAGCCTGCCACACCCCTTCCATGCAGACCGCTGACGATGCAGATCTCAACGACGTTCACCGGAACAAAACGGTTTGGCTGTTCTCAGACCTTCTGCTTCACGACATGGTCGGGGATCCCGATGTGGTCGACAGCGTTGGAGCCGATCCAAACGACAACGACATTTGCATCGGTGAAGCCAACCCTGACGAGTTCCGGACCGAACTCCTGATGGGCCTCCGAGAACGCCAACAATACCTCCATGATGGCAGCGCCCCGGACCTTAGGACGGCGATTATGGCCCACGCCGGGGAGGCCGAGGCCTCGGCAAGCGCATTTTTGGCCCTCAGCGACGAGGACCAAGCTGCCCTCATCGCCTTCTTGATGCGCATCTAGGCCGACGCGAGCGGGACTGCCCCCCCACCGTCGCACGCGCAACCCAATCCTTCCGCCCCAACTATTCTAAGCCGCTAAAATCACACGTAGTCGACCGCATCGTCGGCCTCGTCCCACCGCCGACACCGAAGGTCCCCCTTCTGGCTGATCAGGGTTTCCTAAGCCCGTGCCTCTGCAGGCTAGAATGCAACCGGCCGACCGCCTCGCCCATGCGTGGCCTGCGGGGCCTGCGTGGCCTGCGGGTATGTCAGTCAACATTGCGCCCCTGGACAGCTGGAATCGAGTTGACAACCGTGTTTACGACCCCGAGTAGTGACGGTCGAAAGCACCCAGCATGGCCGCATCTCGGGTTCAATACGCCCTGGGCGAAGCTCGGTTCAAACCATGAAACATGGTCTGCGATTGGGGAGAACAAGCAACATGGGCCATCACCTCCTTGCGACCCGCCGTCGGCGCACGAGCGAAACGCTGTTCGTGCTGGGAACGGCCATCTTCTCAGGGTTTATCCCGAATAATCCTGAGGTCGTCGGCTCTGAACAAAGGCCTTCATCGGTTCAGTACGACCTTCAAACCGGGTGGAATCTTCTGAGCTTCCCCTTTGAGACGAACAATTCGGCTCACCGCGCGCTGGTGTCCGAAGGCTTGGCGTTTTGGCCGGTGGCTCTGCGAAACAATACCGGGTACTGGGTGTGGTCCAAGGCGCCGCGTCAGCTCCACATCGACGGCAGCCGCAAAAAAGACATCATATCTCAAGCCAACGGCGCGGCGGGCTGGCATTTTTTGGGGGTGCCGAAGCCGGTTGTTTTCAAACCCGCCCAAGCGGCACGGGCGATTCGGTGGGATGCCAAGAACCAGGCCTTTCTAGATCTCGAAGAGGGCGACACCTTCTTGCCCGGCCTTGGGTACTGGGTATCGGTTCAGGGGCTTGAAGCGCTTGCCCCCAAAAAAGGCGCCCACAAAAACGCGCATACCTCGGGCCCAAACACGCCAGACATTTTGCTTTTTCACAGTCACCGGCTCACCGTGTACGAAGGCACATTTTGGCTACGGGGATCCGTCTTCGGCCCAAATCCGGTGAGCTTGTTCGTTCAAAGTTCGTCCGGCGAAGCCACACCGGTTCACATCGTCGATGAATTCTTCGAAGCCGAGGTTGCCCTCAAGATGGGCGAGAACACGTTTGTGCTCACCGCATCGGACCATGCAGGAAACAGCGCCTCAAAGCGGGTGGTAATGACCCAGCTACCCGAAATGGCCCCACTGAAAAGACCCCGTCCACCTTCATCGCTTGCCGCGACCGCTTCGCTCGAGGGCCTGGGCCTTTGGTGGACCCCACCGACCTTGTTTGAGGACGGCACCGCCATTCCCCCGGGTGTGGTTCCGTTTTTTCGAATCTACCGAGACGATGAGCTCATCAAAGAGGCAGAAGACACAAGCGACCACACCATGGAGGCCAATGAACCGGGCCGGCCCCACCGCTACTCGGTGACCGCGGTGCTCCAAAACCGTTCCGGGGCCACACTCGAATCCTTGCCTTCTCGCTCGGTTTCACTGCCAAGCCTGCCCACACCCGCCCCAAAGCCAGGTTCATTCGAACCGCCTGTTGTTCTGGCCAAGGAGCATGCGGTCCAGGAGCAGCCCCAAACTGCGCTGACGCACTATGCGGGCAAAACCTATGCATACGTAGCCTTTGTGTCGCAGGACCAAACGACAGGCCAACGGACCGTCAACCTTTCCCGAAGCCCAAAAGCCGGCAAACCGGGAAGCTTTGGGCCCCCGCAACCCGTATACGCAACCCAGACTTCCGGCCAAGTCCGTGGACTCGCCCTGTCCGCCAAGGGGGCCGACGTTTCGGTGGCATGGATTGAGACCCACCCCAAAGAAACCTCCGGTTCGAGCGAAGTCTACGTCTCAAACAGCACAGACGGAGGCCAAAGTTTCGGCAACGCCGTCCTCATCCGACAAAACAAACGCTGGAAACGTGGCATTGATGTCGCCTTCGACGACACGGGACAACACCATCTGGTGTGGGGCGAGGCCAACAAGGTCTACTACCTCAAAAACTTAACCGGGGCGGCCTCCAACGTTTTCGACGTTCGAAAACGAGAAGCCGCAACCGAGCGGGTCAAATACAAAGTCCTGTATGAACCAGACAAAAAAGCGGGCTGCCGCTGTGAAGCATGTTGGTGCGCCGAGTCTTACGCCCTAACCGAAGCCCCCTACGTCTACCGCGTCGAGGAAAGCTACGTCTACGAACCGTCCCTTCACATCGATGACCAGAGCATCAACATCATCGCCCGCCAAGAGCGGATGTGGGACAACCGCCCGGTCGCCAACCCGCAGTGGACGGCGATGTTTTTCGATCCGGTTTACAGCGATGAGATCATCGAACGACTCCGCCCGACCAAGCTGGTCCTCGGGTGGCGAAGCACCTGGAAACGCGCCTACGAGGCCAACGACGACACCCTTTGGGATAACCTAGGACACCAGCATCAGTATCGGTACCAAGGCACCTGGCACCCCAAGTCCCAAATCAAAATCGCCCAACGCCCCGTCGATGCCCACCGCTGGTCTGAGCCCAAACCACACCCCTGGACCCCCGGCGTGTGGCGCGACAACACCCAAAGCGACTGGCGCATTTCCGTCGCCTTTGAGACCGACCCCGCTGAGTTCGCCGGCCGCCCGTCGCACCCTCAGGCCTATACCGGTCCAGGGGGAGAGATGGTGGTGGTTTTTGAACAGGGCATTTCTGCCCGTCCCCGTGCACGCGGCCACAACCCGATCATGGCCGTGGCCTCCCACGATGGAGGCCTTGGTTGGTCACCGGCGGTCGTTGTCGGGCAAGGCTACACACCCCAAGTGGCGACGGCATCCACTGGTGAAATCCAGGTGCTCTTCTATAAGGCTGGCCCCCCTTCGTCGGGGCCAAGCATTCAGAGTGTTCGCCGCGCCCACGGTGGCCGCTTCACCGAAGCCACCACCGTCAGTACGCTGCCGCAAAGACCCCTCCCCAAAAAAAGTCGTGGCCCCGATGCGACCGCGTTGGCCGACGCACCCTCGCTCTCGACCCATGACGCATTGTTTTTTGCCGCCTGGGTCCAGCAAGAACACGGGAACCGACCAAGAGCCGACCAAGTTGTGACCGCTCGAGCCAGCGAGGTGGCCGAATTCTCTCATTGGGATGTGGCAAGGAGCGGCAGAACAAACAAAACGCTCACCGTGACCGCCCAAAACAAGTTTCATATGCGGGTCGACACCCAGCGCACCCTGCCCATCACCAACCCCAACGCCCACGACTCTTCTCATCCGTTTGCCCCGCAACTCAACAATGCGCGAACCGCGCCTATCACAGAGCCCCATGCTCTAACCTTGGGACATGGCGTGACTCAAGTGTCGCTGGCCGCGGCTGCCGGTCACTCAAACCCCGCCCACGCCTTTTTCTCTACCGCTTTGTTGAAGCCAGCAAACGAGGCTGCTTTCGAATCCCCTGACACCACTGTTTTGGGAAGCGTCCGCAACAACTACGCGCAGGCGATCACCTTGCGTGACACCCTCTTGAAGCGCCTGACCCACGAGGAAACCGGACGAATCTCCTACGCCCAGCGCGAATACCAGGCATCGGGAGACATCGAAACCGCAACCGAGCGCCCCGAAGCGGACCTCGAGACCCTGGACCACCAAGACGCACACTATCTGGCCGGCTTTCATCGGGCCTGGGCGTATACCCAAGGCATCACGTTGGCGCAGCTGGCCAAAGCCAGCGGGGACTACACGGAAGAAGCATGGGGCCTCGCCCAAACATTGTGTGACCGTGCCGTTCGAAAGAAAAACGGCAAGACCATCAAGGGCTGGCCCTTTTCTTGGAACACCCTAGACGACGACTGGCAGGATGCCCGACTGGTCACCGGAGCCAACGCGTGGGTGATCCAAGGCCTTGCGGTGTTCATCGCATCACCGCGGTTTTTCGCCGCTCAGGCCGCCGACCAACAGGCCCTCAAAAGATGTTTTCAAGATGCGCTCGAGGGTCTCAACGACCACCGGCGGCGCATCACCCTCGAAGACGGGCGCATCGGAAGTCTCATGACCGCCGGGTGGACCACCGAAGGGCTCCAACAGGCCTCGGCCCTGCACCGCCTGTCTTCACGAAAAGCCTTTGCCCATTTCGATGCGTCGGTTCACGCCGCTTACTACAGCATACTCGACGCCATCGGATACTCAAGCTTCGCGCCCACCAGCATTCGCATCTGCTCTTTGCAAACGGGCACGCCATGCAACCAACGCCCCGTGAATGATCCCGCTTGGGAGACTTATCCTATCACCGATGAAACCGAATGGGCGGCCCTAAAAAAACCTGCCCTCGCATCCAACGTAGTCACCGAACACAATCTCGATGTGCTCAGCGTGCTGAACTATGCCGTGCTGCACGCCGATGCCCTCGGGCCCATCGGGTCCGAGGCCCGTCGTCACTGGGCTGATGAGCTCGAATCGTGGCGCGACGAAGTGCGCGATGCCACATTTACGCTCCTGTGGGACGATCAGGGATGGCGACAAGAGTTCGAAAAAGTTTTGGCAGAAAAAAGCTTCACCCCCACTGGCCGCACCCTCACCGAAAACCAAACCCACAACCACATGGCGCGTATGCGGGCCATGGAAGACGCGCTCGAATCAAACACCCTAGGGCGTATGGTGACTGGCGGCCAACTCGTAACGGACGGCGCCGGAAGAGACCGCCTCGAGCCCAGCGCCCACAGCGCCATCGACAACTGCAGCTGGCTGTCCCTCTCCGTCGACTACACCGCCCTTGCCGCCGCCGCGGACGGCCATTCAGTGTACACCGAACGGCTGGGAAAGTGCCTCAAATACACCATCCTGCAGTACGTCAAAGATTTGGGCTTTTCAGACAATGGGTGTGATCCACAGGCAGCGAGCTGCCCGCCGAGACGCACCTACCGCGGAACCCACTACTTTCAGAACGCCTTCAAGGACCCGTACATCGAACCGAGTGCCCTCCAAGAATCGTCCTACCATTTGGAAGCCACCATGGGCCTTATCTTGGGTCTGATTCGATTTGCCGAAGCCAACCCCGCGCACCCCGACGCCCAGGCCTTTCTCGACCAGAGCCAAACCCTGTGGGCGGGTGCGCAGGCGTTTGTGCGCGACCACGGTTTTGTGTACTCCAGTCAACGCATCCAGGACCTCTCCGCGAGACTGGTTTCAAGCACGGCCATTGTCTGGTTCATCGATGTGTATGACCACCTAAACGGCGACGCCAGCAACCAAGACCGGCCTCTCAGAGCCTATGACCGAATGGCGGGTGCCGCCTCAAAAAGCGAGCGTAAAGTCGCCGAGGCGTGGCAAAACTTTCAGGCATCCTCCGGTCAAGAGAGGGTCGAATCGGGACATACCGAACCCGAAGGACGCCCGTACACCCTGCTCAAAGACCAAGCGCTCGCAACCATCGTAGCGAGCAACGGTGGCGACGAAAGACACGCAGAGGCCCTGGCGATGGGGCTCCTTTCCATGCATGACGACGGTTTTTTCGGCACCGTGCTGCGTGAAACCGGCGAACCCTTGGCCGGACCACACCCAAATCTTCAAACCCAAATGCTGGGGTACTACGCATGGGCTTGGTTCCTCCATCGCTTCGGGGAAAACAAACACAAAAAGACCCTCACAAAGCGCCTGAACACCGCGCTCGGCGCGCACATTGAACAGCAGGCCGGCCTGAACGACGGTCCACTGCAGGGCCTATTTCGAAAAATGCAGGATCCCTCGGTCGCTCAGCTCGACGACAACCTGATGGCGTATTTTACCCTTCATCTTTGGGCCTCCACGCCAAAAAGTGAAGAGACGAGGGCCTCGTTTCAAAGCCATCTCGACGCACTCACGGGCAGCCTCGAAGATCTATGTGGACTCACCGACGGGCGCTCGCCCGCACGGTGGGCCGAGACCTCGGGGACAGACCGAAGCCCCCACAGTGCCCGATTCGCCTTTGCGCCGTGTAGCCTCTTCGCCGCGCATCTTGGGTCCTACGAGGCAGCGTTGGCGCTCTTCGAGGCGGACCAAGCCCTATGGCCACCAAAGAGCCGATACGCGGGGGACTCAGCCCATGGCCAAACAGAACCGCAAACCAAACCTGCCGAAACACCCCAAAGCAACACCTTTGAAAGCACTCTATTCTTCCGGCTTTTGGCCCGGCGAGCGGTCGGCGCCCTCGACCCGCGCCAAAACGAAATCGCCCGCGTGGGACTCGTGGCAGATGCCTCAAACGAAGCGCCTGGTGCACTCTCTCATGCGCTTCTCATCCTGCTCACGGACAATCCTAAGGGCGCGTTCGGTACCAAAGGCTCTGCTTTGACCAGGGCACAGTACAGCCAGGGTTTCACAAACTTGGCCGGCACCCATCGCGGCCATCTCACACGCGCACTCGCAGATCGGTTTTTGGATACCCTGACCGCCCTCCTCGCTTCCGACTTTCATCGGCTTCGCTTTGACGCGCTCTTGGCCGAGCTGGTCGCCTTGGACCGCGCCTACCACGAAGTGCAGCAGCGGCCGAGCCCCGGGTCCCTCGTTGAGCGGGTGCTCGCCATGCAGTACAACCTCACGCGGGGACTGTGCGATACCGATCTTCTGGTCCATCAGGCGTCTATCCGCCTCGACGAAGCGCTCGGCATGCCCTGCCATACCGTCATGACCATGGTGGGGCACCTCTTCAGGGCTCGTGGCAGCCTGGGCGATGACGGGTGGATCGCCGCCTCGGAGTACGACTTCTCGTCACCGTCCTATAAAGCCGTACTGAACGACGTGGTGCAGGCGCACCCGAACAGGGAGGCACCGGGCGCAATCGTCGCCCCCCACGACGCGCACGAGGAAAACGGCGAGACGCTCCCTGAGGCGCGAGGCGTCGACACCATCCACCTAGGCACCCCAAACGGGCCCGAAGCGCCCACGAGTTACGCCTACCTGAGGGGAGCGGAACCCCTTTCGCTTTCAGCCGATGCTTCGGTCATCGAAATGCGTTTGGCCCTTCGTTCGCGCATGAATTCCGCGTTCGAACAGGGGCTTAAACAGACCCATTCGAGCGCCCCAGTGCATTACGCGCTCCAAGGCCTAGATCCCATCGACGCCTTCAACCCCCATTCGAATCACTACTGGAAAAGAACGGCGCGCGAGCTCCGCTGGGCGTTGTCTGTCCCCGTAAGGGCACGGGTACAGTTCACGCTGCACGGTCAACCGATCAGCCCACCGGCCTTTCCCTTGAGCCCAAATCGGGCCAAAAACGTGCGTGCCTTCAGGCGCTGGATCAACCAGAGCGCAGACGGCGATCTGGGGCTACTGGGTGAAAGAGCACAAGTTTTGCCCGAACATCGAGCGCGGTGGTTGACCGCCATGCACCGAGCGATACGAACCGGGGAGATGCTGGCGCCAGAAATCGACGCCCTGCTTCACAGCCTGAAGATGGAAAGCACCGAAATGGAGGCGTGGAAACAACCCTTCACCTTCGAGGCAAGCCCCTTTGCCTCGATTCGGAACGTGAACAGCTCCGCACCCGCCCCATGGCGCTTTCCTTGGGCCCCAACCCTTGCCTTTGCGGAACCGCAGCCTTCCTTCGCGCCCATCCACGACAGAAGCGAAGATCGGGGCTTCGCGGGTCTATTTGAGTTGGTGGGTGTATCGCGCGCCATGGATGTCACGATCACGCCGCTCTTTACCCGGCGAGGCGACTTCGCCGTCCTCAAAGATCAACCCCAGTGTCTATTTCATTTCAAGAACAACGGTGCCTTTGAGACCCGCTACGAGGTGCGCATCGATGGCGCACCCTTCGGCCCCGAGATCAACCTTGCAGGCGACCAACCCGAATGGGGCGCCTCCGCCCTGAGGCAAAAGGACGCCTGCGGTGTCATCCCTGACCGTGTTCACGATCAAGCAAACGTCACCATCAAGAACCTCACCACCGGCGAATCGTTCCCGTTCCTCTTTCCCGTCCAGCCCCTGGACCGCTGCGAGACCGACACCTCGGTGCCGAGCGAAGCGCTTTCAGAGCTCATCGATAGCCAAGAATACGAGCTCGGGTGGTATCAAAACCAGTCCTGCGGCGATCGGCTGGTCCTTGCGCACAAGCCTCCTACAGCCCTCGGCTACGGCCCGAACAAGACCCAGGCCCTGGCCGCGGTCCAGACCCTTCGCGCCATCCGAACCATCAAACAAGCCCTCCGAACCACCAGCACCGTCCGAGGCGCGCGCAGCAAAGGCCTTTCAGCTGAAGAGATGCTAGGCCTTTTGGGCGGTGCGGTGGGCGTCGGCTCCAGCGGTGCCCTGGCTGGCGAACTTCCGCTCGAGGCGACAGACCTATTTTGGGAAAAACTCAGGATGTTCGAAAAACCGCCCTCGGGTCCCTGGGTGCAGGTCGGCTTTGTGCCCGCCTGGGAAGTATTTGCCGAAAGTGAAACTGCGGTCCGGCAACTCGCCATCGCCCGGCGAACCCCAGACGGCGACTGGGAAAACCACCGTGCTTTCCTCCCCGAGCACATCTACGCATTGGTGCAACCCGCGGTCTATGGCGGCCCCGCTCTTCCCCTTGTGGACCCCCGGATCCCTCTGTTTGGACACGACATCACCTCAAAAATGGCGGTCTACCAATACACCGGCCGGGTGGCCGTCTACGCAAGCCCGAGCCAACCCGGACCAGCGCCCATCTTCGGCCCGGGACAAGCGTTTGTCCACGCTTCGCGCGATTTTCACCAGTGGATCCTGAATTTTCCACCCGAGTTTCACTACCCCATCTACTTTAGCCTTTTTATCGAACCCACCCTCCAAGTTGAAGGCGGAGCCCAATCTCAAAAACGCATCGCGCACAATCGACCGGGTCTGTTCCGCGTCGAAGGCGACGACGTACTTTTTCAGAATATACGGTTTCAAAGACAACCCTCGATGCCCATGGAGCTTCAGCAACCTGGATACGTTTGGGGCGAGTGGCCCGAAAACGGCTGGCACCTTTACGGCCCGCCCCAAGACATCGACACGTTTTTGACCCTGGTGTCCTACTCTGCCGCGGGAAAAAAAGCGGGTGCGGGCGGAACGCCACCGGCAGAAGACCAACCCACAGCATCCCATTCGGACGAAGCCCTTACGCCCAACGATGGGTCCGAAGACGTTCCACCCCCAAAAGAGCAGCCGAGAGAAGAGCTTCTTACGGCCTCGGACTCCGAAAAGGCGCTACGCGCGGATCTGGTGGCCGTCCACGAACTCCTCAGGAAATATCACGGACCCTACCGTCTTTGGCGCCAAGCCAGGGAACACATTCTCGCGATGGAGTCCCTGCTGGCGTGGTTTCAAAAAAAGACCCCTGCCCTCGTCGAAGTCCGCCGACGTACAGATTTTGACTTCGCGGTCGCCGACATCCTGGCCGAGATCCCAACCATCGTAGACCGTTTGGATCAGCAAACGCTCGACTACCGAGTCGATGCCCTATCGGACGTGACCTCTCTGCTTCGCGCCTTTTTGGACCTCACCCAAAAGGGATCACTCCTTTACGAAGGTTCGGTCATTCTCAGCCCGAGCAACGACTGGGCAGGCACCGTCCAAGGGCACGTCGTCTTTGGATATTTACCACACGCGCTGGGAACGATGCGCGTCATGACAGGCGATCAGGACGCAATCCCACTCCGTGCCGGGTGGCTTCTGTCTTGGGCGCAATACTTTGGTCAACCGAAACCAGACTTTTCAGACGTAGACGCTTGGGTGCAAGACTCCGTCATACCTGGTTGGGGAGGGTCCGTACGCTCTGGTTGGGGAAAGGAATGGGAACGGGAAGACATTCTTCCTGAAGACGAAGTTTTGGCCCGATTCGAAGCGAACCAGCCCCCCTGGTTTTACGTCACGGGAGAGGACTGGAGCCGCAAATACAGCCGAGATGGGCGCTTTATCGAGGCCGTCAGCACCACTGAAGCAAACCTGCGAACCGCCTTCGAAGTGTATTCCTTTCCGGCGATCGAGCCCAGGATTGTAGCCAGCATCTTCAACCTCAACCCCGGCGACGTCTTTGATGCTGGGACTGCCCCGCCATGGGCCAAGGATGTTCTTCGCGCGGCGAAAATCACAAAAAAGCCTCAGATAGCGATTGCGATCGAAACCTTCAAAGACCCCCAAAACCCAAAAAATCGGGTCTACCTCATCGTTTCGGCCGACGTCGCCGACCGTGTACTGGAAGGAATCGGGCGCTACCGGTATCTTGGATCTGCAAGCCACCACGAAGATGAAGCAGCCCAAACGTACCTCGAGGCCGTAGGAAAGCGTTACGCGCCGAAGGTTCAAAAAGAAGCCTGGTACATCACCACCCCAAATCGTACGACGATGCATGGAGGAAGCAGCGAAGTCCTATCGTTGGCAACGGAAGAGGACATCGGCGCACTGGGGATGGAGGTCCTGAAGCGCTTTGTCAGTGTCGGCGCCCTTATCACCGCATCCAAAAACGAAATCACCCCTTCCGAATTGGTGAACATCGCGGAACAACAAGGATCTCGGGTGCACCTCCTTTTCTTGCCTGCGGGGAACTACTGGGTGGTGATGGGTTCACGGCAAGAAGACACCGAAAGAATCCGCTCCGGAACCTTTCCCACCTACCGATATATCGGGTTCGCAGACCGCGACTGGCTCAGCCCCTCCGGTGCTTCTGACACCGGGCGATACGGCAAGTCATACGTGCCGGATGGCCAAACCGAGTCTTGGTTTGCGGCTGCGCGAGATGCCCTTCCACCCTACTGGTACACCATCAAGGGCCAACGAATTCGAGAAAAGTCGCCGGTGTTGCGCTTTATTCTTCAGCAGCAAGATCCTCCCGAGTTTCCCTTCACCGACACGCTGCTCGTAGGCTACGACCGAAATCCACTTCTGGCCTATGTGTACTCCGAACAGTACGGATACGTTGTCTTCCCCGAAGCGGACCGCAACATTTGGGCCGATATCGAGTCCCATGCATACCGCGTTCTCGGTTATGGCACGGGCCAAAGGGAGTTCCAACCAGGTGGGGGCAGGTTCTACACGCCAAAGGTATTCAACCGCCTCAAGAACCGCCAAGACTACGTGTTCATCACCACCGTCACCGAGAATGGCATTCTCCAGACGCAATCCCATGACGCCGATGGCCGCTCAAGACTGGACCCCAAGTTCGCCCGAGACCGAGAGGGCCGCTGGGGCGCGCGGTCCCTATTTTCGTACCCCGGACTGGTCCTCCAAAAACCAAGCAACTTCAAAATCAATCACCATGAGGTCCCCATCGCCGACGCCCCCCAGACCCAGGCGTGGTGGGAAGCCAAGCTCCTGGAATGGTTCGAGCAAAAAACCAAAAACACCCGGCTCAAACGCACATCCGAACTCGAGCTGACCATGAGAGCCATGGTCCCGCGAACCGTGCGTTTTCAGACCAACCGCGGCCCCCTCACCCTCGGCTGGAACGCCAGCATCGAGCCAGACGAAGACATCGTCGACGAACTCAAATTCGAACTGGACATCGAATAACCCTATCAGGGTATATACCCTCACATTCCCGCAACATCGCCGCCCCAGTCACATCCGGAGAGATTTATGCCTGAAATCATTATGGATTCGGCCTACCCGAGTTGGGCAGACACCGCTTTTTGCCCACGACTGTGCCCCTACCGAGGTGTTTACGGTGATTGCTTATGTCAGAAAATTAATATATTTTTATGACATGACCACAAAACAAGCCATTTCGGACGAAATTGAGGTCATTACGGAGGGTGAGCCTTTCGTAAGCACAAGTTTTCTTAAGTTCGGTACGCGGGCGGCTGTGGATCAAACACTGTCGCGTTTGGTGAAAGCTGGGAAGATTCGCAGAGTGTGTCCCGGTGTTTTTGTTCGTCCAAAGATGAGCCGATTCGCGGGTGAGGTCACGCCGTCTCCATATAAGATCGCACGCGCAATCGCACGCGCAACCGGAGAGAAAATCCAAATCCACAGAGCCGAGGCTGCTCGCCGATTGAAGCTAAGTCTTCAAATGCCAACACAACCCGTGTTTGAAACGACAGGTTACAGCCGGACCGTTCAAGTGGGTAAGCTCTCGATCACATTCAAGCATGTAAGTCCGAGGAATCTTATGCTCGCAGGCTCCCCTGCCGGTGAGGCCCTAGCTGCTCTAAAGTTTATCGGCAAGAAAGAAGCGAACTTGGAAACCATACAAGCAATCCACAAGCGGATCCCGAAAACAGAGTTTATGGCGCTCAAGCGCTCCACGAATACGATGCCATCCTGGTTGGCAGATCTCTTCTTCGCCTACGAGAATGAGTACACAGGTGTCTGAACGATTCCTTTGCCTCGATGCGAGCGAGCGCGCTGGCATCTTGAACACAAAGGCACCGGAGTTGGGACTCGCTCCCAAGGTCTTGGAAAAAGACATCTGGGTTTGCTGGACGCTGAGAACGCTTTTTGAGATCCAAGGTGCACCACGCATGGCTTTTAAGGGGGGCACTTCGTTATCCAAGGTTTTCTCAGCGATTCAGCGATTCTCGGAGGATGTCGATGTGACGATCGACTACCGAACCCTTGAAGACGAGTATGATCCGTTTGGAGTCAATGCATCTAGAAACAAAACGAAGGAATTTAGCGAACGGCTGAGAAAAGCCGTAGCGACCAAAGCCAAGGAGCTCATTGTCCCTGCGCTTGAAGTCGCCGCTTCCTCAAACTTTGGAAAAGGGACCGTCAAAGTCCGTATCGACGGCAGCGACGGGGAAAAAGTACGTGTCGCCTACCCGTCTGCACTGGACTCAGAACAAAGCTATGTTGCTGAGGAAGTTCTCATCGAGTTTGGGGGAAGGAACGTTGTTGATCCCAACGAAAGTCACACAATCAAGTCCTACTTAGACGGCATACCCAACCTTGAGTTTCCGACCGCACATGTGATCGTTCTCTCTCCCGAGAGAACTTTCTGGGAGAAAGCCACACTGATTCATGCAGAGTGCCATCGGCCTGAGGGAAAGGCACTCCCTTCCCGCCTTTCACGTCATTGGTATGACCTTGATCAGCTTGCAGCGAGTTCTATTGGCAACGCAGCGCTCGGGAACCGAAAACTTTTGGAAGACGTCGTTCGAATCAAGGAAGTCTTCTACAGGCGTGGCTGGACGAACCATAAAGCATGTCTACAAGGACAGCTTCGCCTCGTTCCAGATCAACACACCCTCGACGCGATTCGTGCTGATTTCTCGAAAATGATAAGAGCCGGAATGTTCTACGAAAAGGCCCCCCATTTCGATCGGATTCTTCGTCGTCTCGGTGCTCTAGAAAGGGCCATCAACCAGGTGCCGTAGTGGTGGGACGACGAGTCGAAAGAGTGGAAGGAACCGCAGTTCATCGATTCAGATTCGCTCGATGAACCTCAGTCGCCTGACGTCAGGCCTTTGCTCCAGTCCAAGGTGAATGGGCCCTTGGTGGTTTCGAAACGGACGCTGTCCGGTACACTTCCTTCGGCGTTCAGCTTGATGTCGTCGGTGAGGAACATCAGGTTGTCTTCGTCTTTGAGCTTGTCGTGGCCCACCGGCTCACCCGTGTTTTCGTGGACCCGGAAACCCAGCCCGTCCTCGTAGTATTCGCTGTCGTTATGGGCAATGATGACATAGGGCTGCTCCTTGAGCCTCTCTTTGTACGAACTTTTGGCGTAGTACCCGTCGCTGTCCGGACTAAAGATGACAAGCACGCGAAAGGGGTGCGCACGCACCTCGGACCAAATCTCATTGTCTTTGTCTGAGAAGACCACGTATCCATGCTCTTGGGAATAGGCATACACCCGATGGTCATGAAACGAATTCCAGTTCTTCTCGACGGCTTCCATGGGGAGTGGCGACTCACTTTGGAGTGAAAACCGGAACACACCCGGCTTGTCTTTCAAGGGGTTGCCTTTGACATCGAAGCGGTAGGGCGGCTGCACGTCCGGAGCGACGATGAAGTAGCCCTTTTTCTGACCCTCAAGCATGATCTTCTTGACCATGGGTTTCAAGGTAGCGGTGCCTTTTCCCACACCGTGGAAATCATGGCTGGCCAGACCGAGGTATGTGTAGTCCTCGAAACGCCCGTACACATTTTGTCCTTTGTGTGTGTTGGGCTGCTTTCCGGGGACGGCGACCCAGTAACCGTCGGGAAGATAGATCAAATGGATGATGGGTTGCTCGGCGCTGGTGAGCAGCAAGAGGTCCTCTGGTTTGATCTCCGTCTTCGACGCCGCCTTGACGGTGCCCCAACCCGGATAACGCTCCAAAACCTCAACCAGCGTGGGGTCGAGCTTCTCCTTTTGGGCAGCGGTCAACTCGGGGGGCGCCTCGGTCTTCTTTTCGTTTTCCTCGATGGTTTCCACATCGCCGCCGTAGGCGTCGGTTCGCTGCGGCGTGGCGATATACCACTGCTCCCCTTGATCCTTCGGAACGTATTGGGGGATGAGCTCCTTGAGCGCAGCTCTGGCCTTAGCCGCATCGTTGCCCGTCTTGCTGGTTCCGGCACCGAGAAACCGGTAGGGAGCCAGCGCCTCAGTCACCGTGTCGGCGATGCTGCTCCCGAACTGAACGTAGATCAACGGATAGTTGCCAAAAAGCATCGCAATTTGGAATTGTTCCGTGTCGGGCATGGACTTTCGGGCGGTGAGCTTTTTGCCGGCGACCTCGGTACGAGTTGCCCTGATGTTGTCGGAGTCAACGCCTAAAGAACGCGCCAAAAAAGCGCTTTGTTCGGTTTCGCTTGGCGAAAAACCGATGTTCGAGATCATCATGTAGGCCCGCAGGGGGTGGGTGTCCTGGACGAACTCGCCCTGTTTTGAGTATTCACGCGCCCAACCATCACCGAACACAAAAAAGTCGAAACTCGGGTACCAAACCTCAGCGACCCTGCTTTTGGCCCAGGCATCAACATCCGAAAAGTCCTTTTTGGGTTTGCCAAAGTACTGGGCCGAATCCAGTGCCCAATCGCGCACAATCTGAGTGTCTGGTCGACCATCCTCCGCGGCATACACGTGGAACGTACGGCCCCCCTTGTGCCTCAGCACCACGACGTGTTTTTGAGCGACTTGGGCCCAGCCATTGCCAACCCCACCGCGGTCGTGCCCATCATACAGAAGCAGACCTCCTTCGAGGATCTCCAGCAATTTTTTCGACGCCACGTCCACCAGAGGAACAACCGACAAACGGTAGCCGGTGGTGTCAATCGCCGGACCCATGTGCGCCAAAATGGCGTCGATTTCGGTGACCGCGCTGGCAACCACCGTTTCAATTTCGTCGCGTTCGCGAAGCTCACGGGCGTCCGACTTTTTCTGAAGCCAAGGAAGCAAACCCTCGAGGGCCACAATCGCCGACTGTGCTTCAGCCCACTTGCCATAGGTTCCCTGGTTCTTTTCGAAGACCTCCTTCAGCCTAGACAGGTTCTTGTACATGTTTTTCTCGCTTTCGGTCGCGGGCGCCGTGGTATCCTTTTTTGGACTCGGAATGGAGGGCTCCTTCTTGCCGGCCCCTACGATCGCAGATTCGAGAACCTCATCGCCCTTCGCGTCGAAATACTTTATCTTGGTGCGGTCAGCGACAAACCATGGAAGAAGTTGCCCCTTTTTCACGTAGCCCAGCGCGGTTTTCTGGGCCACATCGTATCCTTGAACATCCGTCGCCACGCCTTCGAGGAGGTAGCGGTTCATCTTGAAAACTGGCATATGCGCGCTGATGGGAAACACGATGTAAATGCTGCGACTCATAATGGACACCGAGTAGAAGTTTTTTGCCTTTTTGAACTTCTTGGTGGTCGGTTGGTTCATCAGATACTCTCGGGTCTCGATGGCCTTTTTGGGCTCGGGGCCCACATAGACGAGGGGCGGGCTGGCATATGCAGATTCGGATTTGGTCTGCGGGTTGATGTGAAGTAATCTGGCCACCAAGAGAGGGAGCGTTTTCTTTTTGAGGCCTTCGCCCTTTTGCCCCAGCCGGATGAGCTCCTCCTCCAAAAAGAAGGTCACGTCGACAAATTCGCCCTCGGGCGTATATTCGCGGCGCCAGGCGTCTCCGATGACAAAGAAATTCGACGTTTGTTTGCTGTGCACCCAATGCGCGCGGGCAACGGTCTTGGCCCACAAGTCTACTGCAGAAAACGCGTCGGTTCCCCGAAGATAGGTCACCGTATGAAGCGTGTCTTGGGGTTTGGGCCTCGGATGGTCTGCTACCTTGAGAAGGACGTACTTGTTTTCCTTCTTTCTGAAGACCAGGCCCGTACTTTCATTCAGCACCTTGCTGAGCTCATTTTGCCGCCACCTTACGATCGGTTGGCTGTCGCGATAGAGCGCGCCGCCCTCCGTGAGAGCCAAAAACCGATCGACACCCTGCTCCACCTCGGCAAACGAAGCCTCACTGTCGATTTTGAGGGCGTTCCATTCGATTTGAGGCACGATGTGCTTGACGATGTTAAGTTTGAAATCGCCGACCATCAGTTTGAACCGAGCGTCCGACGCCAACGCCGCCACCGGTTTCAGCCCCGCCCACGTTCTGAGGTGCCCCTCGAGGGTTGTGATCAGCTGGGCAAGCTCCGGTGAATATTCGTAGGCGGGACCGTTGGCATCGAGCAAAGGCATCATCGCGTTCAACTTCAGTCGAAGTGCGCTGAGCCGCCCCGCGCGCACAATCGTCGTGGCCTTTTTGAGGGTGGGTGTGCCCGTTTTCTTTGGGGGGGTCTTGGCCTTGGGGGATTTCGCAGTGCCTGTCTTTTTGCCCGCAGAAGTGTAAGCAAATCGGTCCACGAACGCCGACACCTCGTTTGGAGGCCCATAGACGTGCCAATCGGTTCCGGGCCAAAGGCCCCACGTATAACCGGGGTTCTGAAGCTCGATGGGCATCGACGGCTGCTTTTGAAAGTGCAAATTGTTGTAAAGAACGTCTTCGCCTTCCATCTTGAAGACACCGGGCCGGTTCCACTCCAACGATTTGGTTGATTGGGCCCCGCCGCTGTTTTGGGCCAGTTGGGGTTCAATAAAAAGCGTGATGATGATCGGGTAATGAAATTCGGGCGGAAAAGTGTAGACCCAGTCGGGATAGGCATCCACCTCGTTCAAAAAGGCCTCAAGCGGTGTGTCTATGGGGTTCGATTCCAGGCTCTTGGCGCTGGCATCGACTTCAACCCGGCCGGTATACTTGTAGACCGCCATCTTGGAGGTGATGTCGTGGGCGAACAGCGACACGGCCGGATCTAAGATCGGAAGCTTGGGTCCGGCATGCACTGAAGGCTGGACAAGGCCGTAGAAGGCATCGTCGTTGAAGCGAGCGGTGATCGCCCACTCCCCGTCGTTGTTTCGATTGTAAATAGGCAGGGCCCGAATGACCTCGTCGCCTTCGGCGAAGACCTCCCACGCCGAGACCCATCCAACCTGGGCCCAAGACCCTTTCGGTGGGTTTTCAAAAATACGCACCGACTTCAGCATCAGCGATTCAATGTCCGCGCCGATCTCGTCGGACATGCCGGCCACCGTGCCCGATGCCAAAACCCCAAACGCCAGGGCTCCGATTTCCTCCAAGGATAGGCCGGAGCTCGCAGCACCACGCACGCCGCTGCCGGCTCTCAAGACTTGTTTTGCGCCGCGCGCCAGCCGGACCGCACCGAGAATGGAAAGCGCGCTGGTTTGAACCACCTGAGGCCGGTCCGAGGCCTCTTCCGAAGGGCCGAATATCGAAAAAGGACCGTTGTTGGGAGACGGTGCAAACGCCACCTCCAGCCCCGCGCGGGGATCGGTTTCGTCGAGGACGAGCATGTCACCACAGTCTTGAGTCCGGTAGGTCTCAAGATTCCATTCTCCGCTGTCGACCATGTCTTTGGCTTGTTCCGAGGAGACGGTTTCGCCCGCGTAGCAGCTTTCGTGGAATCGGACTGGAAACACAAACTCGAACGTCTCGCCGGTCGTCAGGTTTTTGACCACGACGTCCGCCTCGCCGCTGACCTTTTCCGAAACCGTATCGCACACATCGACCGTGCGCGCACCGAATGTGCCGAAAAACCCGGTTTCGTCCGCAAATTCCGCCACCGGACCAAAGCGCTCACCATCGACCAGAACCTCGTATCGAACGGCCTCTGACCCCTTGTTCTCCAACTGAAATAGGCATTGACGCCGGCCCTTAAGAACTGCGTAATCTCCGCGACTGGTCAACACGGGGTTGATCCATACGTCCAGGTTGGCGGCGGTTCCGAGGATCCGTTTTTCTCCGATCAGTCCTTGGTCGAAGCTCGTGTCGTGGATCGGACCGATGGACGTTTGGGTGTAACCAAACGCGAGCTCGGGCTCGCCCCAAAGACCGCCGCTCACCAGCGCATGCCCCCGGCGTTGGCCCGAGGCGACCCCGTGAAACATCGCAAAAGGATTGGCTTCAAAAGCAATCTCGTCGTTCCAAACGTCGGTGCTTAACCCGAGGGCCGACAAAAGCGCATCGGCATCCGCCCGGGGCACCACACCGGTTCGGAGCATGCGGTGTACCGAACTCAGCCAAGAAGCCCGGTGTTCGGGGGCCACACCGGCCGCTTCGGCCAAGTGGGACAAATCGCCACCCATCTGAGTATTGAACCAACGCCGCAAAGAACGAACGTTTTGGGCATGGGTTTGACTCAGCGGGAATGCGGGCTGAGGCGCGGGGGCGCCGCGAAACACAAACTGCACTTCATGTTTGTGGGCGCGAGACAAGACCAAGCGAAGCTCGATGGCGCCTCGTTTCCAGTAGTCAGGCGACCCGGGGTTGAAGGCGTGGATGGGGTCGATGTCGCCAAGAGCAAATACGATGGGGTTCTTGGCCCCCACATGCCCGAGACCGAACTCGAGGGCGGACTTGGTGCGTTCACGAATCGCGTGGCGAACCTCGACGATCGAAGCGGCTTCTGAAAGCTCAGGCCGGGCCGCTTCGCGCAAGAACGTGTAGCTCACCGGTTCTTGGTCTGACCAAGCGCTTTCGGCGCCGAGGTAAAGGACGCCGGCCGATGCCTCCTCTTCACTCCCAGCGGTGAGCTTGGCCAATAGCGTCTGCCACGAGCCGCCCTCGTTGCCTTCAATGGTCGAAATCCAGGCATCTCGATCCCCGCTGATGCCCCGAGCCCCAAAAAGACGCCCCAACATCACCATCGCGGTCTCACAGCCAAACCCCAGGCGGGCCTCGACCGACAACGAAGCCTGCTGAATCAGCGTTTGGGGCGCACACAAGCCCGTCTTGAGGGTGTTTCTCATCATCGAAAAACGCGTGTTCCGGGAGCCGGGCGCCAGGGTGTCGAAGATGTGATCGTAGGCCTCTTGGAGCACGACCATCTCGGTCAAAAGGGTATCGAAGCGCGTAGCCCGATAATCGGCGGCCAAAAGAGCGGCCACCGCCTCCAAGAAGCGATTGCCGAGGACTCGAGTGACCGCGCCGTAGTGCGCAGGCGCAAACCGAAAGGCCCCTCGGGTGGCCGCAGCCCCAGTCAAGGGCGCGGCGTGCACCCCAAAAACGCCCCGGGGGTCATCGACCAAAATCGCCGCCAACGCTTGGCTGAGAACACCCGGGCCCGGGCGCTGGTGGGCAAGCTCAACCCGCACAATTTCATCCTGCCGCGGGTCGAACGATGCCAGCCCCCGCTTGGCCAACAGCCCAAAGATCTGGTGCACCGAGAAACGGTGCGTCTCTTGGCTGCCGCTTTGGGAAGCGACTTCGGCCGGCTCACTTCGATACCACTCTTGGGGGGCAAGAACCGCTTCGCCCGCCTCGACCAAGCTGAGCGCCGCTTCGATGGCACCGATATGAAAAGCAAACAGGGCACAGGGCTTCAAGGCCTTAAAGCCGTCCAAGGCGCTGCGATCCATTCCCCATTCGCCGACCCATCGCGCGGGGATGGCCCCATCCTCGAGACCGCAAAGCTCAGCCAAGCGGTGACCCAAATCGACCTTGCTTTGGGCAAACGATGGCCCGGCGGCCGTATCCGCCAGCCGCCTTCCCACCAGGTCGAGGGCAAAATACGCCATGAGGTTGTCTTCGAGGGAGGCCGTCGTGGGGTCCTCCGGCCTCCGAAAGAGACCCGAAAGGGGGCTCTCATCGAGGACCACATGGCGATCCAACAAAACGTTGAGGTCCGAGGCCAACACCGAGGCCACCTCATCCTCCAGATCCGTGTCTGGGTTTTGGTCCATAAAGCGAGCCAAGGCATAGAGGGCCACCATCTGACCTTCGAGGCTTTGCCGTTCAGGAAAGATGGGCTCAAGGCTCTCGCGATAAACAGCCGGCCAAAACGCATCGCCGCGCATCGAAAGCAATCCCAAAGCCAAAGAGGCCGCACCCTCTTCGTCACCCGTATGGCTGGCGACGAGCAGCGCCAGCGCCTGGTCGACCAAAAGCGTATAGGGCGCTTTTTCGCTTCGGGTCAGGCCGGACTCGACAAGCTCGCCCCCGGAAGCACGATAGGTTTGAAGGGCTTCGTCTAGCCCTCGCAACGCGTGACGGGTCGCCTCCCCCACCCGGTCATAGGGCTTAAGCGGTTCGTCGTGACCCCGGTCTTCGGCGTCGAGATAATCATACACATCGATGAACCAAACCAGTGCGGTGCTGGAGACCAAAATCGCCGAGAGGTCTTGGATGCGCTGACTCGAGTACACAAACCCATGGTCGCGGACAAACGCCTGCGCCCCCGCCCACAAACTCTGGGCTTCCGCGAGGAAGGCTTCGGACGCGGGATGGTCGGGTCGCGCGTGGGCGAACCGATAGAGCCCCAAGATCAGACCCATGGTGGCTTCGAGGTGGTACGAAGACTCTTGAAGCTCGCTCGGCTCGATATAGGTGTCCCGAAAGCTGTTCTGAAAATAGTGGGTGCCTCGGTAGGTTCGCTTGGGCGGACAGCTGGCGGTGTCGGGCGAACACCCGTCCTCTCCGTAGCTCAAGTCTTTGGCGTACTGAAGGATGGTGTACTCGAGACAGAGCGCAAGGCGTTCGGTGTACAGCGAGTAACCGTCCGCAAGACCGTCTTCGAGATCATCGTAGTTGACCGAAAGCGAGAGCCAGCTGCAGTTGTCGATGGCCGTGTGGCGACTCGCTTCGAAACGCCCCTGACCTTCCCCTTCTTGAAAGAGGAGACCCCCAGTGATCACCCGGCCCAAACCCCCGCTCTGAAGCGCGCTTTCCATGGCCTCCATTCTTTTTTCTTGGGCCTTGGCCTGCGCATCGGTGAGCGCCTGGGATGCAGGCCTGGTCTCGAGCTCGGCCAACACTTCGGCAAACTCTTGTTTCCAGCCCTCGGCATCCCACAAGAGCTCGAAGGTGCCGTCTCGAAGCTCATCACGCCAAATCTGGAGTTTCTGCCGCCAACGACGCCGTTCGTCGATGCCGTCGGGCCCGACGGCGTCCGCGTGCACCAGCGCGTGATTGAGCACGCTGAGCACGTCGAGGTTATGCTCGGTGACCACGTTGGAGGCCAACACCCGCCGCCTCAAAAGCGTCCATTCGGCCTCGTCTATCTCGTAGTCCTGCCAAGCGGGGTCGGCGGTAGAAAGCGCGTAGCAGTCTTCGTCGGGCGCCTCGTGACACACCCGCACGTGGGTCGGCGCAAAGGCGGCATAGCCGATGGCATCGAGCACGCTGTAGTACAAAAATCGGTGCGACCCGTCGAGCGCACCAAACGCCCCCGAAGAGGCCAAAAGATGAGGTGTGGACACGTTTTCGAGACCCTGGGTGCTGTAACCCGCGGTCATGATGCTGCCCATCCGGCTCTCACTCACCACAAGCCGATGACGGTGGTCCTCGAGCCCAATCAGCGCTTGGTGGTAGCACGCCTTCAGTCGAACCCGATCTTCTGGGTCCGCGTTTTCGTAGGCAGGGGAGGCGACAAACACCCCCAGCCCCTGAATCACCCAAGCGTTGGCCCCGGTGACCAAGCGGGCGTCTCGCCAATCATCGCCGTCGGTATTCCAAGAAAAGGGCCACCCCAAAATGACGTCGCTGTTTTCTTGCCGCACGGCGTGGTGACAAATGTACCGGGCCAGACCGCGAGCCTCACGGCCGTAGCGCGCCGGCATACGGGCGAACTGGGCCAACGCAATGCCTTGGGTGTACGCCCACACCCGACGGAAGCCGGCGAGGTGGCGAGAATCGCGGTACTGGGGTTGGTCGAAAAAGCCCGGATCGAGAAGGTCGTCCATCTGCCGCACGGCCTCCTCTTTGCTTTCGTCGGGCCGATACTCGACTTGGTAGTAGAATTCTTGGCCGGTAGCCTCGTCCGTCGTTCGCCTGAGCAATCCGTCACGGAGCGTCACCGCCTTTTCGTAGTTGCCCCCCACGTGCCCCGGCACCAAGCTGACCCGCGCTCCGAAGCCACCGCCCGGCTCCGCCTCGGCCAACGCGGCGGTGAAGTAAAGGTCCGACACCGACGTTTCACCCAAGGCGCCGGACACACCGCTTGCCCCGGCGGTCATCACCACCTGACCCACGCCCTCGTGAAGGTGAAGCGCAAAGGACGTCGGCTCAGGCTCGACCCCGCTGGAGGGCGAGGCGCTGAGGGTGGGCGCGGTGCGAGAAGCGCGGCCACCGGTGGCTTGGAAGCCCGAAGAACCACCACTCGCCGCACCGCGCGCGGGCGAAACCTGCGATGAACCTGTGTTTTGGCGGTCCTGGCTTGGGCTCGAAAGCTCTACCTGCTCTTGGGTGGCCAGCCGCATGTGAAATTTGTTCTGGGCGGTGACGGTGACCGACGCGCTTTGCCCACGGGTCCATTGATCCGCAAGGGCAACGTCGAGGTGGGAGAACGTCGTCACATCGGACGCACGGGTGGTCACAATGCGGTCCGTGGATTGTCCGTCTCGGGCACGCCGAACCCAGGCGGCGAAAAAGAGTTCTTCGTGGGCACTCAAAGAAGGCGCGCCGGGCAGGCTGCCCCGGTCTTCCCCGTGGCTTTTCCAATGGACGGGCGCGGGCGACCCACGGTTGATTTTTTGGGCCACGCTGTAGTCCTGCGCTTCAAGTTTGCGAACCACCCGAATTTCGGAATCGGCTTCTTGGGCCTTGGCCGCGTAGAATACCATGTTGAGCTCGCCCGTGGCGGCGGTGGCCACGGCCGGTAGATAGCCTTTACCCACCGCCACAGGCGGCGACCAGGTGCGTCCACCGTTGGCCGAATGCGCGGCGTACAGCGGATTCTGTCCCGGCTCGTTGGGGTTCGATGAGGGCCCTTTTTCGTAGACCGCCACCAAAACGCCGCCCGGCGCACTGGAAAGTTTCGGATGGGAGGGTACACCTTCTGACGGAAACCCATCGTCCACGACCGCAATGCGCCAATTCGCCTCGCGGTCATTCAACCACATGCCTCGTTTCCACGGCGCACGCGCGTGCTCCGCCCAGGCATCTTCTTGAAGCGGCCGTTGCGCAACCTGGATGACTTGTTGGCGGTGCCAGGTGCCATCATAGTGAAATTGATGGGTGTATCCTAAAGCTGCATAGCGCCCCTCATCGCCGGCTTCGTAGGCTTTTTTCCACGTGCTTCTCCATCCAACCACCAACCGCGTGGGGCGCAGCCGCTCTACGATGTCATCGCTGTACACCGGCGACTGCATCATGGCTTCCCAGTGGGGGTTCGGGACCGATTTGTTGTCCCACATGCGCGCCTGACGGGCCACGATGCTGACCGTTTCGTCATCGACATGCAAAGACGGTTCGTAGGTATACGTTTCTTCGATGCGGTACACATAAGGACCCACAGGCTCACCGCCCTTTTGGGGATCGGGCTCGTCTCGCTGCACATAGAACTCGTCACACCAGCAATTCGGACACCCGCAGCCGCCATCGACTGGCTCGTATTGGGCCTGGTAGCGAATGATCTCCGTTGCCGGTTCTCGCACCCGCGCATCAAAGACATTGGAAGGGATGCCAGCCAGATCTTTCAGATAGTAGACCTTGTTCGCTTCTCCCCAAACGAGGTGGTGCTGGCCACTTCGGTCGTAGGCCATATCGAGACCCCGTTTCCAGTCCGACGTTTCGCGCAAGGAACGGGGTGCGCCAAAGCTTTGGCCGCCGTCTTCGCTTTGGGCAACAAAGATCTGGCTTGACGAGCCTTCATCACGAAGCCCCTGAATCCACGAAACAGAAACGTTTTGGCCCTGGGCCGCAAGCGCAATGTCCGTGATTTGGACACGCGGACTGGCCGAAGCCACCGCCTTAGGCGATGGAAAACTGCCGGCTCTTCCGGCTTCTGTGCTCTGGGTGTAGAGCAGCCGGTCACCCTCCGATTCTTGGCCGCGCGCCACAAAAGCCACGTGGGCCACGGTCTTGCCGTCGGTGGTCGACAGCGCCGTTTTTGGCATTTCTTCCGTCCACGGATCTTCGGTCAGAACGTGGGGGGGCTCGAAGTCGCCGGGAGGCGTCGCGGGCGGAGGGGATGAGACGTCGAGCGTGATGGGGGCGGAGGGGATGGATTCAAGCCCCTCGCCAGACTTGGGTGGAATCGTTGCACTGACCTGGTAGCGATAACGCCGCCCAAGCTCTGGGGCCTCCTCTTGGTGATGTTTGTGGGTGGTCCTCGCCACCTCTTGCCCATCGCGATACACGGTGTACACCGGCACCAGGCCATTCGGAATCGAGCGACCATCCTCAAACAGGGCAGGCGCCGCCCACCACAAACGAACGGTTTTTCCCGAAGCCGTGCCAGACAGTTCCTCGGGTGGGCCAGTGCGTTTGGGCGCTACCCATTCTGGCTGGAAGCGGACGGCGACCTTTTTCGAATGCTGATTGCCTGCGCGGTCCAACGCGGTGACCACAAATGCATTGTCACCCTCTTCGAGCAAAACCTCCGACGAGAAAAAGCCATTCACCACCGCCAGTTCGTGCTCTTCTTCAGCCGATGTTTGGAGCGTAAGCTTGGCCAGATGCGGTTCAGAGACTGCACCCCGAAGAACATAACGAGGCTCGTAGGTCGTAACGTACTCGGCGTGCGAAAGAATGATTTCGGGGGGCGTGGCGTCGAAAACAAACTCGACCTCGGCCACGCTTTGGTTGTCGGCCGCATCTTTGGCCACAATCTCAACCTTTGTGGAGGCGCCCTCGAGGTGCATCGTGCGCGCAAAAGAACCGCTGTCCACACTCACCAGCAGGCCGTTGATGCTGACGCTCCAAAAATTGTCATCGATGGCCGTGCCCGCGATGCGAACGTCTTCGCTTCGGGTGTAGAACACATCTTCCGCGGGCTCACTTACGGTCAACGCTGGAGCCCGGCTTTCCACCGCACTGACCACCGGCGGGTCAGGTTCGTCCGACGCCGTCAGGCCGCCCAGTGGATCACCGAGCGCGAGGATCTCTTGTTCATTGCGAAACACGCTGAATGACCGAGACCCCTGGCGTCCAGCCAGATCCCGAGCCACGACCTCAAAGGTCGAGAGGCCAAGGGGCAGCAAAAACGCATTGATTCGCCTGACGAAGGCGTGCCGCGTCTCGACCGCTTCCCCGTTGAACCAAACCTCAGCCAGCGAGGGCTCGGTGATCTGGACGGAGACCTCAAGGGTGTGGTCCAGGGGGCCTTGCGGCTCGGCCACCGAAACGTGAATCTTGGGCGGAGCCACGTCTCGCACGACCGTTTTTTCAACCTTTTGGCGCAGTCCGGAACGGCTCAGCACCGTGAATACGATCCGGTTTTCGCCAGGTGCCAGTTGGACGACTTCGTGAAAACTTCGACTCTGCGCGGAGACCAAGAGCCCATTGATGTAAAACCCGCGCAGGTCCTCGCCGAAGACCTCGCCCCCCACCGTCAACCAATCGTTCTGGGCATGGACCACGTCCTCAGAAGGTTCGAGAACCAGCAATGTGGGCGGGGTTACGCCCGGTAGCCCCTCAGGGTGCTCGGGCTGGACCTCGGGGTCCGCCGCATCCCCCCGTCTGAAACCCAAGAACCGCTCATTCAGGGCATCGACCAGATGGGTAAGCGCCACGCCGGGACGAAGCGGCGACTCCGCGACGAGGTTTTCGATTCCAGAAAACCCTGAGAGATAGGCCACCAACTCCGACAACCGCAAAACCGCGTCTCGGGGCGGCTGCTGCCGCGATGGAGGCGCGTCGGGGTCGAACCCGTGTAGGGTCTCTTCGTAATGGGCCGCATCGATGGGTTCGTAGGTCCCCATGAGGGCAATGCGAATTTCGTTGGGAAGCGCCCGTCCGTGGGCCCCAGGCGCCATGCGTCGACCCTCATAGATCTCCCAATCGCCGCGTGGGCCGGGCGCCACGACAAAATGGGCATCGAGGTCGACCTTCTGGCGCTCAACCATCTCACGCGCTTCGAACGCCCCCACCGAAGTCCGTGAGGACGTCATGGTCCGCGCAAGCACAATGGTGCGCGGGTGCGCACGCGCATCCACAACCACTGGGGCTGGGGTACGCCGCACGCTCCAGTCGCTCCGCGCCACAATCCGCGAACCGTCGTCCACCACCGGGCATCCCCGCACGACCGCCACCGCGTCCGCAAAGTCCCAAGCATGCGGAAGGCAGCTTTCTTGAAGGGGCTCCCCGTGGGTTTGGGTTTTCGCCCAGTAGCCATGGCCCGGAACAAAAAAGGCCCCCACCCGAAGACGTTCGAAAGATTGCTTGCTATTGTTCCAGCGCACAACCCGCGTGAGGTTTGGGTCTTGGTACACCATACGCTCGGTGACGCTGATGAACCGCCACCCGGCGTCTGTCTCGGTAGAGGAAGCCACCGGCCCCAAAACCAGCTCACCTTGCAGCCCCATGTGTGTAGGCTCGGGCGCCCAAACCCAATAACCGGACTCCGGCTCTAAACGCGTCGATGCGACACGCACCGTCTTGGGGCGAGACGGACCACCCGCGTGCAATTCCCAAACCGAAAGTCCCTTGTTTTCGAGGATCGGCAACAGATCCTCGTCGGCCACGATGGGAAAACTCACAAGGTTCCATCCGGCCTCAAGCGAACGCTCGAACCTTCCACCCTCAGCCGAAGGCGAGAAGGCTGGCCCCTCACCGCCGTAGGCAGGTAAACCGTCGCTGAGCAGGAGCCCGCAAAAGAGGGCGGGTGTGAAACACGAGCTCAAACGGCTCCACAGCGCTGAGCATAGTACATTGCGGGTATCCACGGTCGAGTTTTCCTCCTCGAAATCCTTCATCGGTCCGCCAGACCTGCAGTCCCGGAAGCACCGGTGGGGCAGTCGAACGGTCACGCTCAGGACACAGAAATGCCTGCATCCACGACGCAGCATCATAAGCGTTTGCGAACCACGCGGTGTCAACCGGTTTCGACCCCGATCGTCACACTCCCCCGAAAAAACACCGGCTAGAGCGCCTGGAGCACCCACGGCAGGCCCGCTCGCGACAACTCAAGTTGTCAGCATCGGAACCTATCCCCAGCGCGCCGACCCAAAGCGCCCCAGGCAGGCACGCCCAAGCCAACAGCGAATTCGTTTGGCCGGCTTGCGCACCCCTTGGGCCATGTCACTCGGGTTACCACCCCCGCCAGCGCCCGGAATGTCTCATCCTCGGGGGCAGACCGTCTCATTCAGCGTGTTTGCACACCGTCGCACCAAGAAAGGGCCGAGGCCGAGATTCAAGTCAAACCAGGGTGAACCTGAGATATCGAGCCCCCGGGGGGAACGCACGCTGGCGCCCTACGAATTGGCCGAGGTCTTCATGAAGCGCAAACGCAACGAACGGCAATGATCACACCATCCGTACCTGGCACAACTTCTCCCGATCTCAGAGCTCGTGCTGGCATCGAAAATACGGCCCGTTTGCGAGGCACGAGAGGTTCCCACAGCAGGCTGGTACTTGTTCTGGGTCACACAGATCACCGATCTCCTGACACGTATTGCCTTGACCGTTTCCTGGGTCGCCGCCGGAAACGATTTTGGTCGTCCACTGTGCAATGTGATTGGACGTTGTGATGTCTTGGAACGGGAGGACAAATGCGGCAAAGCTTCCGTCCTTCCCTTGTGCAATGGCCTCCGGATCGATTGCGGCCATCCACAGAAGTTGGCCCTTGTTCTGTCCGCACGCGCCATTTTGGTTCGGTGGTGGGTTGAGGCCGTAATGCCGACGGGAGGAGAACGTGAACCACATGATGCGTCCGCTCCCGTCTCGCTTCCGCGACGCGACGAAGGGTACCCATTTGGGATAGGTATTGCTTAAATCCTGCGTGCCATTGTCTCGAAGACCGGGTGCGTTTGCGTGCGCGAGCCGAATGGTTGGCCCACCGTTGGCGTCCATTGCCCATAGAGTGGCCGACGGATCGGCGTCGGCGTCGCAGTTGCAGTCGTAGTTTTTGCCTGGTGGGCATTGCGATTCGTTGTACAAGAAAAACGTTCCATCGGGTGCGAATGCGGGATGATATCGATTGTATTGATCTTCTGGGGGCACGAGTGCCTTGGGCTTCGGGTCCCATCGATTGTCTTGATGTTCAATGTACGAGATACCTCCTCGCCCGGGCCTTTGTGAGGTCTGATGGCGTGTCACATTCGTAAAGAGGATCCGATCGCCCACCGGTGACCAGTCCGGATGGGATGGTTCTACGCCGATGGCGATGGTTTCCTCGATGGCGCCCGTTTCTCCGTTTCGAATGCGGATCTCCTGATTGGGCGTCGAGCCATCGGACCAAACCGCTGCGAACTTGTCGGAGCTCGGGTTCCACGACTGAAATTGCTCCTGGATGTTGTCCTGTGCAGTAACGAGGGGTGATTTGGGGTCGCCCACGTTCAGGACCGTCACCTGGCCCTTGCGCTGGCCTCCCTGACTCAGACTCATCTTGCGCCCGTCGGGCGATATCGCGTGACAGCCATAGCAGGTCCCATTTGGCTCAGTAGGGAAAAAATTCTTCGGCGTGGGTGATTCAGATCCGAAGTCGACCTGGAGAATGGATTGAGATGAGGTACTCCAGTAGTAGAGTCCGCCCACGACCGGTTGGGCAGAGATGCTGAGTTGAATCGTGTTGGATTGGCCATATTGTCCGCCAGTGTCGTGGGTCCCACGGATTCGTACTTGAACTGGCTCAAGCCCGCGGGCTGTGTCGGAGATCGTCTTCCAAAGCTCCGTCTGTGGGCGATAGACGCAGCCGTCACGATGCTCAACACATCGAGTGAAGACCGCAATTTCGAGATTCTCACCGCTAAACTGGATCTCGAAAAGCTCGTGACCGGCGTGCCCCCGTTCGTAGTGAAACTCCACCCCCTGTAAATTTGCAGGGATAAGAACACCATCGTTGGGATAGACCAATCGCGGTGAGCGATCAGGGTGTTCAGTGCCTTGCGAAAATATCAACGCGGGCGCTTCTGGGAGTGCTTCAGAACCCTTCGCACCCGAGACGGACAGCTGCTTTTTCACATCGATGATGACGGTGGCGCTCGCGCTTAGCGCGCCAAAGGCCGCCTTGAGGGTAGCCTTGCCTCCGAATCCGCGACTTCGGAAGCTTGCGCCTTCCATGAACCCAATATCGGTGTCCGACAGCGAAAACGTGACACCTTCGCTAAGTTGCTCCCGGGTGCCATCCTTTCGAAGTCCCACAATCTGAAAGTTCTGTTCGGCTGCTTGGTCTGGTTCGATTCGAAGGTGCGCCTGCGAGGGTGTGATTTCGATGCTTTCAAAGAGCGAGGCGTCGACGGTCGTTTGCTTTTCTGGCGGCTTCGAGTTTGGGCTGCTTTTTGGTTGCGAATGACTTCCGCAGCCTGTGAGCAGCAATAGGCAAAGCGGGATGGGTGTATGGAAAAGGGCAGGAACGACGGGAAGTCTTCCTGTAGTGCTTCGTATGAAGGTAGACATGGTCAGTACAGAGGCCTACATGTCAAGACGTCTGCGTTTCGGTTCCTCCTCCTTATTGAGCGGGCTTCTGGGTTGGCCCGTCAAGCTGTGCCGCCCCGGTTTTCTAACATTTCCGCGAGAGCACCTGGAGCATACACCTGTGGAGGCCCGAGCGAGACAACTCAAGTTGTCAGCATTGGAGCCGGACCCCAAAGCACCCCGGGCAGGCATGCCCAAGCCAACAGCGAATTCGTTTGGCCCAAATATTGCTCAACTCTTGCGCCATGTCACCCGGGTTACTACGCTCCGCCAGCGCAGGCCGCCTTGGCCTCGCCGTCGCGCTTGGCCTGTTCGGCGCCCAAGGGTGTCAAAACCGGATTGGCGCAAATCGTGCGCAGGGGACTCAGGTCTTCAACCAGACCGAACCTCCGGCCCCGTCACCCTATTCGGGTTCGAAGACTGTGGCCGACCCCAAACCGGAACGGCACACCTTGTGTCGGGACCCCCGGAAAGTCTCTTCCTCGGGGGCACGCCGTCTCAACCAGGTTGCGTACTTGAATACCCTGGCCACGCTGTTCGGAGACGAAGCCATGAAGTCTACGGACGTACGGGACGCGCTCAGAGGTCTCGTCGAGGAGGGCTTGGGGCACGATTTCAAAACCAAAGACCGGCCCCCGTCTTTTCAAGACATCCAGGGGTACGCACAGATTGCGCTGAGCCTCGCCGAATATGCCACCCAGGATAGCCGTCGCCTCGCCAAGCTTGAGCCTTGCCTGGGGGAAAAATCAGAGCCTTCGCTCGATGGGTGTATCGACCAGTTTATTCGCACCTTTGGCGGGCGCGTTTTGCGCCGGCCGCTTCAGTCCGAAGAGGAAGAAGACCTCCGAGCCCTCTATCGGGAGACGGCATCGGTATCGCATCAAGAAGGGGTCGAGGCCGTCATTCAAGTCCTGATCCAAGGCCCCTCCTTTCTCTACGCGCTGGAAAACCAAGGTGAGCCTGATATCGAGCACCCGGGGGAACTCACGCTGACGCCCTACGAATTGGCCTCTCGCTTGTCCTACGCCATGTGGCAAGACATGCCCGACCAAGAACTGTTCGATGCCGCATACGCGGGCACCCTAAAAAGCAAACCCGAGTACGAACGGCAAGTCAGGCGAATGCTCAGCGACAAACGGACCGAAAGGAGCATCCATCGTTTCTTTGAAGAATGGTTAGGATTGGATGAACTCCCGGCATTCAACTACAGCGATGCGTTTCTTGCGGACCAAGACATCGAGGGACTAAGGGCACCCATCGTGCGTGAGGCCCTCGATTTCGCTGTCTCTTTGGTTTGGAACTCTGGCGGCTCTTTTCGTGACCTCATGACCTCCAGCAGAGCCGTCATCGACAGCGACGCGGTCGCAAAGATTTACAACATCGATCCAGAGTTGATGGGGCCTGAAATTCAGCTGCCCGAAACCCGCTCGGGAATCCTCACCCGAGCCGCGGTACTCATCTCCGGTCGAGACTCCGTCTCTCCCATCATTCGGGGCACACAAGTCCGGCGCGAATTCTTGTGCGACGATCCCCCTCCCCCACCCCCAGACCTCGATATCAACACCTCCTTGGATGCAGTCTCGTGGACCCAAAACACCACCCGAAGCTACTTTGACCAAGTCACCGCCGTCTCGCCGTGCGCTTCGTGCCACGCCCTGATCAACCCCGCCGGCCACGCCCTCGGCGCGTTTGATGGACTCGGACGCTTCTCCCCAACCGAAAAACGATACCACGAGGACGGTCAGGTCAAACAAGAATACCCCGTCGATACCCAAGTTGAACTGACGGTCCGCTCCGACACAACGCGTGTCAAAGACGCTGTCGAACTCAGTACCCTCATTGGCGAAAGTGAGCAGGCAAAGGAATGCTTCAGTAAAAAAATATTCGAGTACACCCTCGGAAAAGTACCGGCCCTGGAGGACGGATGCCATCTTGAAGACATGGTCCAAGCCCTCCATGGCGAGGAGGCGCCCCTGCGCGAGGTGCTGGTTCAACTCGTCTCTTCACCTCAGTTTCTAAGGAAAAAAGTGGATCGATGAAAACCAAACGCCAAAAAAGCCCCAGCGCGCCAAACGCAAACCATCGTGGACTGTCCCGCCGCATGTTCCTTAAGGGCGCAGGCGGAACCGCTTTGGCCATACCTTTTTTGAGCTCCTTGGCCCCCAAACATGCATCGGCCGCCGTGCAGGGTAGTCCAAAACGATTTATCGCCCTTCGAAGCCCACAGGGGTGCCCTCCCAGCCTATGGTTCCCGGCAGACAAACACCCGCTCAAACAAGTGCTTCCAGGCGTGCACACCTTGAATCTCGAAGACCTGGACGTCGTATCTCGGGTGTTTGGGCCTGAGTTCAACAGTGTTCGGAAAAAGATGCTGATGTTGCGAAGACTCGATCCCCTGGTGAACAAACAGGGGCACAACGGCTCGCTCACACTGTCCCACGCGATGGGAAACGGCGTAGAGGGACTGACCTGGGAAACCATAGACCAAATCATGGCCCGCCACGTCTACCAAGAAGAACCGGTCAGGCGATTGCTCAGCCTCAAAACTCGAAAAACGGGCGGCAACATCTCGTATGTACGCCAGGGAAATGAAGTTGTAGAAGAGCAAGCCATCAACGACGCGCACGCCGCGTTTCGCGCCCTGTTTGGCGACATCGATGGGGAGGCCAGCCAGACGGACCAAGACCGAAAGGCCGCGCGGCAAAAGTTGGTGGTAGACCGCGTGCAAGCCCACTTCCAAAAGGCCCGAAACAGCGCCCGCATCTCCAAACAAGACCGCGAGACCCTGAGCGCTCACATCGAACACATGTACAAACTTGAGACCGGACTCGATGCCCTATCGAAGCGTCAAGGATGTACGCCACCCGAAAACGTCGCGCCCGCACCGAAGGCCACCGATATTCAAACCGACTTGATCCGGAGCATGATGGACATCATGTTTGCGGCGATCAAATGCGATCTGACCCGTATCTTTACCTTCAAATTCCATCCCGGCAACTCGTTTCTCATCCCCGGCGTCACACGCACCTACCATGGTCTGGCCCACTCGAACGACGACGAAGCGCTCCAGCAAATCGAACGAATCGATGTCTATCAAGCGAGGCACGTCGCCTATCTCCTCAACCTTCTCGACAGCGAGGTCGACCCCGAAAGCGGCGGGACGTACCTGGACAGCAGCATTGTCTACTACGGAAAAGAGATGGCCAATGCACCCGGCCACAAAAACTACAGCCAGCCCGTTCTTCTTGCCGGAAGCGGCGGAGGGTACCTAAAGACCGGATTGCTTGTAGACTACAAAACCGACATTCCGCGCGATGGATACAGTGAGTTCGTGGGCCATGCCTACCCGGACTTCTTGATCACCCTGATGCTTGCCATGGGGCTTCAGCCCAAGCACTGGGAAAAAAACGGTCAGCCAGGTTTCGGCGAGTACCACGACTATATCGGTAAGACCCACATCCGACTCGACAACATCGTGCGGGGTGATCAACGGTCCCCGCTCCCGTATATCGTGGCCTAAAAGGGATGAAGCTCAGGGGTGGGGGCGCAAGACCACGGTCAGCCGATCGCCCTCTTGGCGAACACGCCCTTCCGCCAGAGAAACCCCCACATCGATGACCACCCGAAAGTAGTCCGCATGCCGTCCAAAACGAACATTGCGAACAAAGGGAGCCGTGCCCGCAATCTGAGGCGTCCCGAGCTGCCCCTGTAGATCCACAACAAAGCGATCCGGTTTTTTGAAAAGGTGGGTCTTGAGGACCGAGGCTCCCGCAGTCAGTTTGGCCAACACCACCGTCTCGGACCCGACGGGCGGCCTAAGGCGCTCAGCGGGCCCCGAAGACGCGGCGCCTAACACCGCCCGCGCCCTCGGGCTCAGTTTCTCCGGTGCCTGTTTCTTCGGGGCCTTGTTGCCTGGCGTCCGGGCATGCGCTGCGTCCCTGGCGGGGACGTCGCGGGCCGGACGTGCAGGACCGGGCCCCATCCATGTTTTGTCCATAGCGCGCGGCGCGGGCGCGTGGGCTGGCGCACCTTGCGCCTGAGCCGGCTGTGGCCGGTCCGCCGCCCGGGACAGATCGGATGCGAGGGCCCCCCGGCCCATGAGCGCCTGGTGGGTATCGGCAGAAAATCCGCGGTCGCGGGCGTCGAGCACACTCTTCGGGGGTTCGGCGTACGCCCCTTTCCAGAGAACCATCCCCAATGCGGTCAGGACGGCCAAGATCCCGATGGCGATCACGCCCACCCATACGTGCGGGAGACGTCGGCCCCCCTGAAGCAAACGGTGTCTGACGCCGTCGAGCGCCGCCTCTAGATCTTGCCACCAGTAAAAGCGCGTCCGTTCGGGAACCTCGGTGTCTAGAGGCACAGGCACCGAAGAGACCTCGGCAGGATCATCCGGGGCGTGACTGGGCGTGGGATCTAAAGAAAGCTCAGAAATCTCGATCTCGGGCGTCTCGGTGGTCAGCGCCGCGTCGGCCAAAAAAGAGGCGACCGAGTCCACCGCCTCGTCTTGCCGGGGGGGCCGGGTCGTCGCCCGCCCATCTACGACCCGCTGCACCTCATGGGTGAGCCGTTCATCATCCCCGGTGTGGTACGCCAAAAACCGCACCCCAAAACCGGTGTGTCCGGCGATCCGGTTGTAGGCCACCTCGGCCCGCGGCACGTAGGCCTCCTCTCCGTGGGACAAGACGATGCCCACCGAAAACTGGGCCCCCACCTCCACCTCGCGACCGGCCCGGATGAACATCCCCTTCGATGACAGGTCCCAAGCCCGGACCGGATGCTCGGGGCGACCATCGGGCGGACCCACCCGGACGGTTCTGCCAAAAGGCACCCGCGGATCGCTGCGCCGGTCGAGAGGGCGTGCGGATTCGGGGCCTGGAACGGAGGTGGTGGGGGCGTGCTGAGACATGTACGAGCAAGGAACATGGGCTCCGACATCTCGTCCAATTTTCAGAATCCGCTGTTCGAAAACTTGACGCCCGGACGCGGTTTGACACCGCGCGTAAAGAATTGGAAATTAGCCATGAACCGAGATTCATTTCTGAGCGCAGGAGGTCTACATGGTCGCGCAGCCCAATTTGGACACATCGAGCGAGCCAACAGAGCTCCCCCCTGGCGGCGGCTTTCTCCTCAAGCGCGCGGCGAGCCAAGAAATCTTTTGTGCCGAAGACTTCAGCAACGAGCAGCGGGCCTTTTACCGAACCGCCACCGAATTTGTGGAAAAAGAGGTGATTCCCCGACACCGGGAGATTGAAGACAAGAAGGACGGCGTCATGCCCGAGCTCCTGCGAAAAGCCGGAGAGCTGGGTATCCATATGATCGACATCCCCGAGTCCTTCGGCGGACTGGGCCTCGACAAGACCACGTCCTGCTTGGTCGCAGAGGGCCTGGCTCGCCAGGGGAGCTTCAGCGTGGCCCTCGGCGCCCACAACGGCATCGGTATGCTTCCCCTCGTCTTCTACGGCGCCAAAGCACTCAAGGACCAATATCTTCCGAAGTTTGCGACCGCCGAAATCATCGGTGCGTATGCCTTGACCGAAGCGGGCTCCGGTTCCGACGCCCTGGCCGCGAAAACGGTGGCCAAGCTCTCGGACGATGGCACCCAATGGGTCTTGAACGGTTCGAAGATGTGGATCACCAACGCTGCAATCGCAGACGTGTTCACGGTGTTCGCCAAAATCGACGGAAAACGTTTTTCGGCGTTCCTCGTGCCCCGCGACACCGCCGGGTTCACCATCGGACGCGAAGAGCCCAAAATGGGCATCCGGGGGTCGTCAACCTGCGCGCTCAGCTTTGACAATGCTCACATCCCGCGGGAAAACCTGTTGGGGGAAGAAGGTCGCGGTCATAAAATTGCCTTCAACATCCTCAACATGGGTCGTCTGCGCCTGGGGGTAGCGGTCCTCGGGGGATGCAAACGGGTTTTGGGGCTCGCCACCACCTACGCCAAAGAAAGAAAACAATTTGGCACCCCCCTGAGCGATTTTAAGATCATCCAAGAAAAGATCGCCGATATGGCCATCGCCGCCTACCGGGTGGAATCGGCCAGTTACCGCACCACGGGGTGCATCGACCGCGCGATGGCCAAGGTCGACAAGGACGACGCCGATCGCGCAAAAAAACTGGTGCTCGCCATCGAAGAGTACAACATCGAAGCGTCCATCATGAAAGTCGCCGGGTCGGAAACCCTCGACTACATGACCGACGAAGCGGTCCAGATCCACGGCGGCTACGGATACAGTGAAGAGTTCGAAGTGGAGTGCGCCTACCGCGACAGCCGCATCAACCGGATCTTCGAGGGCACCAACGAAATCAACCGCATGCTCATCCCCGGAACCATTCTCAAGCGCACCATGAAGGGGGCGTTGAACCTCCTCCCGGTGGCTCAGGGCATTCAAAGCGCCCTTTCTCGGGCCGCTTCCCCGGTGCCCACGCCCGACGATGGGCCCCTTGGAGAAGAAAGTGTTCTCGCGGAGCTTGTTCGAAAAGCCACCGTGTATGCCATCGGCACCGCGGCCATGAAACTGATGACGGAGCTTGAAAAAGAACAAGAGCAGCTCAGTCTCCTCTCAGACATGTGCATCGACGCCTACATCATTGATAGTGTGGTTCGTCGCGCCATCCAGGCCCAAAAAAGCAGTGCACCCGAAAAAGCCGCCCTTCATCTGGCCTTTGCCAAGGTGGCCGCGCGCGAGATTTACGAACGCGTGATGGGCCGAGCGCGGCGCGTCGTCATCGAACTCTTTCCCGACGAAGACCAATACACCCGGGTGATGGAGCTCAAGAGGCTGCACCTCGATCTCACCCTCCCGCTCTTTCCCCTCAAACGGCAGATCGCAGCCGCGGTCCTCGACGCCGACGGTTACCCACTCGGCTACTGACGCCTCAAAGGGTCCAAGCGAGGCGCAGTGTGAACCTGGGCTACAAAGCGGCTGCCTTGATGGTGCTCATCGTCGTAGTGGCCTTGCTCAAATTCTCGGCCCGCAAGCGAAACTACGGCATTCGGCGTTCGGGCCGTAAGCGCCCCCCCCAGGGCGAAACCACCCGCTCCCCCCCACCAGAAAAACCAACAGACCCCACCCCCGACGACCCCTAAAGCCCTCCCGAACACACGGCTTCATCCCGAAGCTCACCTCACTGATTCTCGCTGAAGGCGCAAGTCTGGCGCGAGCCGCCCGCAAAGCAAGCTGAGGGTATTTCCGGTTTGTGTGGTCCTGGGGTAGGAGGGCTGACTCAGATGCGCAAAACCGAAGTTGGGTATGGGTACCCAACATGGGGAGTAGGTGGTCATTGCCGCCACGTTGGAATCGGAAATAGCGAAGGCTGGTGCTCCATTTGCCAGTCGTGCTACCGGGCCGGGGATGTCGGTGCCCTACACCCTTCAGGAAGCCTTAGAACGCTACGAGCCGGTGATCGGTCTCGAGGTTCACGCTCAGCTCCGCACCCAGACCAAAATCTTCTGCGGAATCCCGAATCGCTACGACCCTGAGCAGCCCAATACCTTCATCAACGAGTACTGCGTGGGGCTGCCTGGGGTTCTGCCAACGCTCAACGGCAAGGCGGTAGAAATGGCGGTGCGGGTGGGGCTTGCGTTGGATTGCACCATCCACCTCAAGAGCGTCTGGTCCCGCAAGCAGTACTTTTACCCCGATCTTCCGAAGGGCTACCAAATATCGCAATACAACGAGCCCCTGTGTGAACACGGCCATCTGGACGTCGAAGTCGAAGATCAACCCGCTCGGCGGATCCGCATCGCACGCATTCACATGGAAGAGGACGCGGGGAAAAACATCCACGCCGAAGGCGCGCCGTTTTCGCTCGTCGACTACAACCGCGCCGGCGTACCCCTGGTCGAAATCGTGACCGAGCCCGACATCCAAAGCTCCGCGGAGGCGGCTCAGTACCTACGCGAGCTCCGGTCCATCCTGATGACGCTGGAGGTCTCAGACGGGAACATGGAAGAAGGCTCGTTCCGGTGTGATGCCAACGTGTCGATTCGCCCTCGGGGAGAGACGAAACTGGGGACGCGCTGCGAGCTCAAGAACATCAACTCATTTCGGTTTGTCCAGCAGGCCATCGATGTGGAAATCCTCCGGCATGCGCAGATCGTGGCCAGCGGCGGGCACATCGTTCAGGAGACGCGTTTGTACGACAGCGTCAAAAAAGAGACACGCTCGATGCGCGGAAAGGCAGACGCGCACGACTATCGCTATTTCCCCGATCCCGACCTTCCGCCCCTCATCCTCGACCCCGAATGGGTTCAGGGGCTGAAGGCTGAGCTCCCCGAGCTTCCGGCCAAAAAGCGGGCGCGTTACGTGCAAGCGCTTGGGATCCCAGCGGAGCACGCCCAAGCCTTTTCCGAAGAACGCGAGGTTTTCCCGTTTTCTTTGACGACGCCCTGACCCACTATCCCGAGGGGGCCCTCGGCATCGCCAACCTGATCAAGGGCGAAGTGCTGCGGGAGCTCAAGGACGAACCCGAGGGTATTCGAGAAGCCCGTCTCACCGCAAAAGACTTGGCCGAGCTCGTGCGACTCAAGGCCACCGGCAAAATCTCCTCCACACAGCAAAAAAAGATGTTTGGTCGCATGTGGAAAGACGGCACCCCGCTTGAAACCCTGCGCAAAGAAGAAGGTGAACAAGTCTCAGATCCCGCCATTCTCGAACCGATCATCAACGCGCTCGCCGAAAAGAACCCTAAAGAAATCGAGAAGTATCAAAACGGACAGCACAAAGTGCTCGGCTTCTTCGTGGGGCAAGTGATGAAAGCCACCAGGGGCAAAGCCAATCCGCAGGTCGTGCAAGCTCTGGTCAAAAAACGGCTCACCCCCCCAAGCTAATCCCTCGGATCACTTCGATATACTGCGCGTCAGCTGCCTAGACGAGTCGCTTCAGTCACGGGCCATTCGGCCCTACGGGGGCCGCCGATTTGACAGACCCAGTGAAGCCAAGTAACGCCCTTCTTTGCCGCCTATTTGCGGCAGGAGGTCTTCATGCGCTACCGGTCGAATCCGTTGCTCGCTTTGCCCCTCGCCTTGGCTGTGGCCAGCTGTGGCAGCGACGACGACAACAACAACAACAACAACAACAGCAATGGGGTTGCTGCTGGAAGCGATCAGGGCGCCGTGACGGCGTTCGGAGCGGCCAACGCAGCTTTTTCCCGCGCGCTGATCGCCCATTTGCAGGGCAACACTGGACTCCGAACGCAGCAAGCGGCGAGCGCCATCAACGTAAGCAACGCCAGCTGCCAAGGTGGAGGGACCATCAGCGGAACCGGCACCTTTACTGCCAGTCCCCTCACAGCCAACGTATCCCTCACGCTCAACGGCTGTACGGAGCTTGGAGTGGCACTCGACGGTTCTCTGTCGGCCGTCATCGCCGGCTCGTTTTCAAATTTCGAGTTTAGTATGAACGGCTCGCTCACCCTGTCCGGGGAAGTTCAGGGTTCGTGCACATTCTCGGTATCGGGATCGGCCAACAGCGACAACCAAGTCACCCTCACGGGCACCGTTTGCGGAGTAGACGTCAACAAAGTCGGGATCACGTACACCGCGCCCTCGCTAGGCTAGGTACCCGGACGAACGCCCCTATTTTTTGGAAACGGCGAACCGAAACTTCGTAAACCCGGCCCGAGCGCAGGTCTTCATCACCCGGTCGATGGTTTCAAACTTCAGCCGTTTGTCGGCGATAAACAAGACCACTTCGTCCGCGTCCTTGGCGCGCTCGTTTTTGGCTAAGCGCTGCGCTTTGACCCGCTTCAGGGTCTGGCCAAGCTTGGGGTGAAAACGGTTCTTGTCGAGGCCGATCAATCGACCCTTTTTCAACTTGCCAATGGGTTCGTCCTCCACAAAAAGCTCGGACATCCCCACCGCAACGTTGATCGACATTTTGAGGGACAACTCGGAAGTCGAAGACGGCAAACTCACCTTTGCCGCTGAACTCAGCTCCAAGGTCTGGGCTCCAAAACTCGCCATCAAAAAGAAAATGATGTTCGAAAGAATGTCCATCAACGCCGTCAGGTTGATGCGGGTGGCCCCGGGCTCATCGCCACCATGACCGGTTAGCGACTTGCGTTTTTTCTTCTCGCTTGCGGACGACATAGCCTTTTATTTCACCAGGGAAGAGACCACCACTTTGGGAAACATTTCTGGGTAACTGGACTTTCCCTCGACCACGATTCGGCGCTCACGGGACACGTCCATGGCTTCAATGATCATCTCGTAGGTCACGTCATCATCGGGCACAATCATGACCTGATCTGACGCCCGAAACTTATCTTTGATAGACCACAGATGATCGTTCACCGCCTTCGCGGCGATTTTCCCCTCTACACCCTTGAAAGTCTTTGCGTAAGGCGCCAACTCTTTAGGCAACATTTCGTTGTTGGCGACCGATACCTTGATTTGCCCTGATGCCTTCACCTGAAGGTTGAGGGTCACCTTGTCTTCCTCGCGCGCGACGTCATCTTGCCCAGACTCCGAAATCGTCGGTATGGAGGCGGGAAGGATGGCCACAACCGACGCGCCAAAGGATGCCATCAAAAAGAAAATGATGTTCGAAAGAACATCCATCAAGGCCGTCAAGTCAAATGAGGTGGCCTCGTCGTCTGTTCCGCCTGCCACAATGAACCTCTCTGGTTAAACGGACCCGCTCCGTAAGCCACTTAGGCAAGAGCGTCCAAAACCATACTCGGACTAGCCCCCGGGCCTCACCGAAGCCCGCATGGCCCGGTTGCGGTCAAAAATACGATTGCGTATGCGATTCAGTGCGTTTTCAAAGCTTTCTACCAGCACCGACTGACGACCGTTGACGACAATAAAGGTAATCGCGCAAAACACCGCAATCGACAGACCAAAAAACGTATTGTAAAAAGCGATCGTAATGCCCTTAGCCAAAACCTGTTGCCGTACAGCGGCATCTTCGGCCTGCGCTCCACCAAAGGCTTCAATCAGACCATGAATCGTTCCCAGCAACCCGATAAGCGTTCCGAGATTACCCGCCTGCGGTAAAAACGCTGTGTACCGTTTGAACTTAGGCATCTCCCTCGCGACCGAGGTCTCGTATGCGCGCTCGATCTCCTTTTCAGAACGGTCTGCCTTGAGAAGAACTTCTTTGGTGATGTTGGCCAGCGGATGATCCCCCGTCTGGCCACAAGCCTGTATGGCGTTCGAATAATCGCCCTGATCTACGGCGGCCACAATGGTATCTGCAAACGCATTGGTAGACAGCCGATGCTTGATCCAAAGGGCGTAGACGCGCATGAGCACAATCGCAACGGCGGCGATGGATACACCAAGGTTGGTGAACATCATGAAGCCGCCTTGAGATAAGGTTGTAAATACCTCCCACATCGAGACAGAAACGCTAGCACCGGCTTGACCAGGGCCGCAAGACACATGCCCAAGCCCGTCTTTTCGTGCACATTGGGGCCTGTTCAGGTCACCTTCATGCCCACACAGACCTTCTGTGTAGGTTCACTCGCCACAAGGAGGGAAAAATGCAGGACAGATAGCGCCTCGAGTCAAGGACGCTTGTCGCGCGCCCCGGTGTCATCCACGTAGGGCCAGCGGCTGCGATCGGCGAGCGTGGGAAGGGTCAGCAAAAATGCAACCACCGCATCCAAGTCTTGCGAATCCAGGCGTGCGCCAAACGCCGGCATTTGATTGGCATCACCATAAAAGTGATCACGACCGGGATCTTCGATAACCGATCGAATCCATGGAAGGCTTTGGTAACGGTAAAGCGTAGGGCCATCAAGCCCGTACTCTTCTTCGAAGTCATGGCAATTGCTGCATTCGTAGTGGTCCAGAAGCTCTGCACCTTCTCGTTTTTCGATGGGCGGAGCCTTTGATGAGCGCTGCGCAAACACAAGCTCGACAAGATGGGCCATGTGTTCTTCCGGAATGTGCTTAAACGCCTCCATGCCTTCCACTTTGGTACGACCAAAAAGTCGATCACTACCAGCATCTCTCAGCACCTGGCGAATCCACGCCTTGCTTCCGTACCCGGTGAGCTCCGGTCCGCGAGGATCTTCGGAAACGCGATCACCAAGCGAGTGACAGCTGTTGCATTCACGGTAAAAGACCCGCTCGCCACGGGTCACGGGGTCGGTGGCCATCATGTAAGACGCACCCCGGGCGGGAACGCCCGCCGCGGCGAGGGTACGTGCACGCCTGGCCATGCGTGAAGCTTCTGCTTTTTGGGCGCGAATCTTCGGATCTTCAGCATCGGAAAGAACCGCCAGGACTGTCAGCACCCCCACCGCGCACAATCCCAAAAAGAAGGACAGCGCCCACGGCAGCCGATGCCTCAGGCGCCGCGATGGGCCACTGTCCACAAAAGGCAAGAGCACCAAGAACCCAACCACCAAGCCGGGAATGATCACGGTCCCCACCAGCTGCAAAGCGCCCTCGAAATACTTGAGCAGCTGAAACAGAAAGAGAAAATACCACTCGGGACGCGCGATAAAGTGAGATGCGGGCTCACTCGGAGCTTGAAGTGGTGCTCCCAGCTTCACCGCCAGCGCCACCATGCAGACAATAAGCCCAAACGCAAAGATCGTATCGTAAGCCAACTGGCGTGGCCAAAAGGCCTCCATGCGGCTTTTGATCTCCTTTTTATCCTTGCGGGGACTTGGAACCACACCATGTTTACGAAACAAAGCAAGATGGACGCCAACAAGGCCGAAAGTCACCAGGGGAAGTACAATGGCGTGGAGCGTATAAAAACGTGTCAGGGTGAGATTGCCATAGTCGTTCCCCCCTTGGAGCAGGCGCTGAATCGGCGGCCCGACGACGGGCACCGATCCCGCAATATTCGTTGCAACCTTCGTCGCCCAATATCCGGTTTGGTCCCAAGGCAAAAGATATCCCGTCAACGCGAAGGCCAGCACACACCCGAGCAAGGCCAACCCGCTCAGCCAATTCCCTTCGCGGGGCTTTTTGTACGCGCCAAAAACAAAAACCTGAACCAAATGGACAACACACATCACCACCATGGCCCCGGCGCTGTGGTGATGAATACCGCGCACCAGCGCGCCCATGCTCACCTCTCGCTCCAGATAGGCAACGGAAGCCCAAGCATCGGTGGCCGATGGACTGTAGTACATGGCCAGCACGATGCCGGTCACAAGCTGGACCAAAAAGAGAATCAGGGTTGCGCTGCCAAATACGTAAGCCCACGATGCCCCACCCGGAATGGGCTCGTACAACGCCATTTCGATCAGCTTCTTTTGTCCGATGCGCTCGTCTAGCGCATCGCGAAACCGATTGAGGTTCATTAGACGCCAACCTTTGTGTCGATGCCGCTTTTGAACCTCTGGTACTTCACTTCGACCCCACCATCGACCACCCGACACGGAAGCCGGTCGAGTGGTCTTGGAGAGGGCCCCGTCGCCACGCCCCCATCCAAGGCAAACGCACTGTCATGACAAGGACACGTGAACTGTTTTTGGTCCTTTGCGTAACGAACCCCACACCCGAGGTGGGGACATACGGTCGTAAACGCGATGACTTCTTTGTTCTCGCGACGAAGGAGCACCGTGCCCACCTCGGCGGGTGGCATTTTCGCCCAAGCATCGGTGGTCGATGTGAGGCGAACAGGCACCTCGAGTGGGGTCCCATCTTGGGGAACCGCATCAAAAGCAGCCACCCGGACAAACTGGTGGGCACCCAGCACCGTATCCTTGCTGACCGGGGACACCAACGCACGGATGGCCGGGCCACCTACAAGGGCCGAGGCACCGCCTCCAAATACCCCAGTCAACACCTTGAGTATGGTCCGACGGGTCTCAGACATGGCGCCCCAACAGCCCTCACCCGCAGGCTGCAGTCAAGCCTTGGTGGGGCGCATTCCACGAGTCCCGGGCTCTTGGCATGCAAAGAAGACGACCGCCTGGAAGATATGGTAGCGGGTTGAGCCTGTGAATCCGAACCCGAAGGCCATGCCTTTGGTCGACTCCGAAGGGCGTCCCGTTATCGACCATGCGCTCTTGAGGCTGGTGGACGAACTGGCGATGGTCCATCCGACCGCTTTCGGTCACATCAAGGCCACCAACATCCTTTTTGTCGCCGGCTCCGCCCGGCGCCAAGCGAGGGCATCGATCCGACCCTTCGGGCTCCCTGAGCAGTCGAGCACACTGTCCGGGCCCCGGCAACAACGCTCCTCAAAGCCCGTCGTGACCGTCGATGGTCGGCGCATCCTCTACGAAATCTGTTTGAGGCCACGCTTCTTTCAGGACGCCACTGCAGAAGAACGCATACACATTGTGGCCCATGAGCTTTGGCATATTTCGCCATCTTTCGACGGAAGCCTCGCACCCCAAAGAAGACATGGCTCGGGCTCGCGCCCTCAAGTCGATCAACCCCTCAAAGACGCGGTGGCGGCCTGGCAAGAACACACCGGCATGCTGGCGCCCTCGTTTCTTGCAGTTTTGGGAGAGCTTCGCATTCAGGCCTGGATGTGCCGCCCACCAAGCCACATTCCCATCGGGCGACGCGTGAGGCGCACCTACACCGAAAACGATCTGTATTCGGCGATCGTGGAGCAAACAAAGTCTTGCATATAGCGGTTCCGCCGGCCTCGTTGAATCTTACACCGTCTCTTGGTCCGAGCCCAAGGTCTTGCGAAGCCAACCGACCAAGCGGCTGCTTCTTGGCTTCGTCACGTCCGCGGTCGGGTTCGGGCTTTGGCTCGGGCTCGGACTCGGAACTGTCGGCGGTTCGACCGTCACCTCCAAAGGAATGTCTCGTTTTTCATCGCGCGCACTCACCGACAAGAGTCCACTCTCATCCAAGGACAATCTGAGCACCACCAAAAGCTTGGAGACGTCGACGTCATCCAGCCCGTGCACACGGAGCTTTCCCAAAAGCTGGCGCCGATCGCCTTGGGCCGGTCCGCCGTGAAGCAAGAGAAGCGCATCCGGCCCCCCCTCAAGCGCGGCGCTGGGCAGAGCGTGAAATCGCGAGGCGGGCACAACCGTTCCGGGGCTGAACACCCACTCGACCTCGCCGTCGCCGAGCCCAATCCCCACCCCGGTCGCCAACCGCTCCACCAGCTCGGGCGCATCTTCTTTACCCAAGCCCGAAGCCAACATCCCCAGCCCCAGCGCAACCGCGTCCGCAGGCTGAACCGGCGGGCCGGCAACCCAAGTCGCCCCGCGGCGGCAAAACGCGCCCTCGGGGCACCCTGCCCCCGGCCCGTCTTCGAGTCCAAAGGCCTCAGAAAACCCTTCGACCAACAGAGGTTCCTTGCTGTGCCCCCCGATGATCAGAAGCTGATCCAGATCACCAGGCCGTACCCCCGCCTCCTCGCATACCGACTGCGCGCAGCCAATCATCTGGTCCACCAGCGCGCGCCACTCGGTTTCGACCTGACTCCGGAACACCTCCATTTCGAAATTGTAGTGCTCCTTTTGCGTTCCCAAGAGCCGTTCGACTCGGACCGTGGTGCGGTCTATGGTCTGCAACACTTGTTTGGCTTCTTCTCCCGCTTCGCGAATGAGCGCGAGCGCGTGCGGATCTTCGCTCACGCTGGGGCCCAGTGTATCTTCAAGATCTTGAACAAAGAGCGAAATCAGCGGGGCATCAAAAGCTCGGCCTCCCAGGCGCGGATCCCCCTTGGAGGCCAAAAGCTCAAAGCGCTGACGGGACACCCCTACGACGCTAAAGCCAAAAAACGTGCCCCCCAGATCACATACACCCATCTTGCGCTCGGTGGCGTCGTGGCTCCCGTACGCGACCGCCGCCGCGAGCGCATCGCTCACCATGCGCTCGACATGAAAACCAGCTTTGGTCGCGGCGCGGAACAGCGATGCGCGGCGCCCCGAAGAGAACCACGCGGGGCAACCCAACGCCGCTCGATTCACACTTTGACGCAGCGCCAAACTGGCCCCCTCTCGGACTTCGCTCAACAAAAAGCCCGCGGTGTCTTCGAAAGAGATTTGTTCGGTGCCAATGCGCGTCGCAAGGCGGCCGTCATCCCCGGCTTCGAGGCTCAAAGAAAAAGCGTCTCTCGGCAAAGACTTCGCCACGTCCGGGGCGTAGGTCCGACCCATCAGGTACTTGAAATTGGTCAGGGTGTTGTTCGGTTTGAGAGCCGCCCGGCGTTTGGCCGGCTCCCCCACGGTGATCTTGCCACCGCTTTCCATCAACACCCAAGCGGGGATGGCTGGGGTACCCCGGCGAGAAGGGATCAACTCCGTTTTCTGATCTCGGTGCAGAGCCGCCCGCACATTCGCGGAACCAAAATCGATACCGATGGTGGGGCCGGTCTTGGGCCCAAGCGCCGGGGTGCCCCTGGGCCCCGAGGCCGCCTCGCTCGAGGTGGAATCCGCCCCCTCACGGTCCAAGCCCAGCTCCGGGAGATCTTTGGTCCTAGGGGTGGGCTCCAAAGACTGAGAAACAAGCTCAAGACGGGCGAGTGGGGTCACCTCTTTCGATTCCGGTCGACGAATCGAGTTCCCTACCCGCTTGCGCGCCACCGACCGGGCGTTTAACGCATCGGGAACTTGAGGGAGCGTTTCAATCTCTTCTTTGTGAACCGATGAAGACGACGACGAATAGGAATACTCGGTGGTGGGTCGGTCCGGTGGCACAGGCGGCCCACCAGACGACACGGGGCCTGAGAGGGCGCGGGTTCGCTCGAGCACCCATTTGAGCAGAGGACGAGACGCAGCATCCCACTGGAGCGCGATAATCATGCCCCCGGGTTCGGCTTCGTCACCCAAGACCTCGGCCACGTGACCCTGCCCCGCCAGAACCCGGGTGCCCTGGGACAACGCAATTTCGACAGACACGTGCGTTCCGTGGGGAAGCGCACCGCGCGCCTGTTTGGCCCACCCCGGTGCACCACCCTCCGAATCCGCCTTTTTCGGAAAAGCCTTGAGGTACACACTCTGTTCTCCCAAAGACGGACCGAAAGAACGGGCAAGACTCTCGGAGTCGGTCGCTTTCAGGCGTACTTGAAGACGCTTGCGAGAAACTGGCTCGTTCACGTCCCGCTGCACCTCTTCTTGGATTCAAGCATGATGCCCATCGCCCCAACCAGCATGCCCTTAGGACCGCACCCGCTCAAAAAAAATGGGCGCATCGAGATCTCCTTTGGATAGCACCAGGCTATCGCCTTTGAGCCTACATTCGTAGCGTATGGTTTCAGTGGGGCGTGCCTGGAGCACCAAGGCCCCCTGATCCACACGCCAGGTGCCCGAAAAAGACTCAAATAAGAACCGTCCTCCTTCATCCAACCGAAGGATCACCACCGAGGAAGACTGACCTTGCCCCGCGCGGGCCTTCCAGAGTCCGACGAGGCTTTCGGCTCCGAGCTCGGGCGCACTCCGCTCGGGACTCGGCCGAGGCGCCTTTTGGGGCTTGGCCAAAGAAGGTCGAGACGAAGGCGAACGAGACGGACGCGCCGCGGACGCCGACAGGGGCTCAAAGGAACGCAACATCTTTGTCACCTCGCGATGCACTCTACGAAGATCGCTTTTTTGTCCCTCCAAGCGGATGATATACGTTTTCTCAAAAGCCCTAAATAGCCAAATTCTCGTCGTTTTTTGCGTGCGCCCCTGGGTGCCGTGGCGCGCGTGGTATTCCAGGCGCTCTGCAGGGTAGCCACGGATCTTCGTCCGGCGCCGGCCAGCCGGGGTAAAGCCACCCTCCTGGTTGAGGGTACCCTCGAGCCCACGCTTCACTTCTGCCATCGACTGGTCTGGCTTCACACGGACGGCAAATTGCACCAGGCCCGATGACCCCCGGGCGAAGCTTCGTGAAAAAACCATCCCGTCCAGGTCACCAAACTTCGGCGCCAGCACCCACCCCCGCGGAAGCTGAAGACGAAAGCGAGCTCGGGTATCTTCGTAGGTCCGAGCTCCCCCGAGAACCGCCCCGAGCACGAAAAAGAGCAAACAATGCCAGGTGCTTAGATTTCTCCTGACGGCGTGCAAACCGGACCCCCTTCGGCCTACGCCGCATGACGCCTAGAGGTCAAAGGAAGCGGCAAACCCCAATCTCAACCGCTCCATGGGAGATGTCGGAGAATAAGAAGGGGGGCAACCGCGTTCATCCCTCACATGGAGTCCACGACGTCGACGCGAACAATTTGTCCGAATACGCTAGGGTGCGCCGCCATGACGGTCGAGCACCCACACCGACAAGCCCCACACGGCCCCGCGAAGCCCAGCCGCCCGCCCAAAGGCGAGGCACTCAAGAAGGGACGGCGCGTCCGACCCGGACATCGATGGACGCTCTATTGCAGTCTGGTCTTTACGTCCCTCGGGACGACCAGCGCCCTCGCCGAGCCGATTTTCAACCCACACCTCATGTCCGATGTGGCCGAACGGGTCACCCCCGCGGTGGTCAACATCGCCACCCAGCGCACCCGAACCCAACAAGGTGCGGGCCACCCCATGTTCAGGCAGTTCTTTGGACCTGACCGGCGGCGTTTCGAACGGGGCGCGGGTTCCGGGGTCATCATCTCGCCGGATGGCTACGTCCTCACCAACAACCACGTGGTCGAAGGCGCGGACGAAATCAAGGTCGTGCTGTCTGACAAGCGCGAGTTTAATGCCAAACTCATCGGCAGCGACAAGGCCTCCGACGTCGCCCTTCTGCAGCTGAAAGCGGCAAAAAACCTCCGCTATCTCAACTTCGGAGACTCCGGACGCCTGCGCCTTGGAGAAATCGTCCTCGCCGTCGGAAACCCCTTTGGTGTTGGGCAGACCGTCACCATGGGCATCGTCTCGGCCAAAGGCCGGGCCAACGTAGGCATTGTAGACTACGAGGACTTCATCCAGACCGATGCCGCCATCAACCCCGGGAACTCCGGCGGCGCACTGGTCAATCTGAAAGGTGAACTCGTGGGCATGAACACCGCCATCCTGTCGCGAAGCGGCGGAGCTCAAGGCATTGGCTTTGCCGTCCCGAGCAACATGCTCAGTCCGATTCGGGATCAAATCGTCGAGTACGGCCGCGTCAGGCGCGGGTGGCTCGGCGTGGCCATCCAAGACCTCACGCCCGAAATCGCTCGCTCCATGAGGCTCGGTGTGACCAAGGGCGTGTTGGTCAGCGACGTGCTCGAAAATGGGCCCGCCAGCAAAGCCAAGATCAAGGCCGGAGACATCATCGTCAGCGTCAACGAACGTCCGACCCAAAGCGCCGCCCAGCTGCGCAACAAAATAGCCCTCCTCAAACCGGACTCGAGGGCGCGGGTATTACTCCTCCGCAACGGAAAAAAGCGGAACGTCACGGTCACCCTCGATGAGAAAAAAGGAGAACAAAGTGCAAACACTGCGGGAGGCAAAGGCGAAGAGCTCTTATCGGGCATGACGATCAAGCCGCTGAACCGAGAGCTTCGTGCCCAGCTTCACGCCCCGATCCGTGTTCAAGGCGTTGTCGTCGCCAGCGTGGTTCCCGGCAGCGCCGCAGACCGTTCCGGAATAGAAGCAGGCGACATCATCACCGCCGCCAACCGCAACAAAGTCCTATCCTTCAACGAGCTGGCCAAGGCCATCCCCAAAGGCTCAAACGAGGCCCTGCTTCGCATCTACAAGCGTGGTGTGTTCACGTTTATCGTGCTGAGAAAATGACCCTCTCACAAACGCAATGAGAGGCCTCGCAAAAAACGCGACCTACGACAGCCGTTCTCTCAGAACATCAAGGAGATGCTCATAGGCATCATAGAGCTCGAGCGGTGAGGTCGACGGATCTGGATCAAATCGATCGGTGTCCAAAGAAGAGGCGTAGTCGCTGAACGTCGGATTTCGTAAAAAGAAGACCTCTAGAGACAAGCGAACGAAATCCATCACATGAACCCGGCCGCGAAGCGCGGTGATCCCGGCGTAGCTCCCATGGTTGCGTAGTCGGTCGCCAATCCACTCCAAATCATAATGAATGTCTGGAAAGCTGTCGGCCAGTTCTGCCATAACCAGCTTGAGCTCAGCGACTTGTCGGTCCCGATCATCCAGCTTCGACCGACTACCCGGCTCATCCGTTCGGGCTTCAACCTCAAGAAGAGCGCGCTCTGCTTCGTCTAGAAGCAGATCGAGGGAATTATCTGGCAGACTCTTTAGCTCGAACTCGATGAGGGCTGGTTTCATACGTTCATTTCCAATGACTTCATTAAGGCTAACTGGGAACGTCCGCTCGCACAATCGGGCCTCACCGTAGAAGGTTATGTAAGCCTGTCTCTTTGGAGGTGTGGTAGCCCGTTTCCCTCCGCTCACCCACACCACGCAAAGCGACTGAGATCAATGCGGTGAGCTTTCGGATAAAACAGCAACGGTGCACCTCTGGATCAGCGACGAGGGTGCGTTCGGTCGTAAACCTCTCGCAAATGCGTATCGTCGATGTGGGTATAAATCTCCGTAGTCCGGAGATCCGCATGTCCGAGCAGAGCCTGAACCGAACGAAGGTCGGCGCCTCCCCGCAGCAAATCGGTCGCAAAAGCGTGTCTGAGTTTGTGCGGCGAAAGGTCTCTTTGTATCCCAAGCAAACGAGACAAGCGCCTGAGAAGACGAAACACAGCTTGGCGAGTCATCGGGCGTTCAGGCTTTCGGCCGGGAAACAGCCACTCGCTGGTCCTTGGACCGAGGCGTTTCGGTCGGTCGTGCTGAAGGTAGCGTTCCAGGCTGTTGATGACCACCGACCCGAGCGGAACCACACGCTCCTTGTTGCCTTTCCCCAGAACCCGAAGAACTCCAACACCCAGATGAACGGATCCCAGCTGTAATCCAACCAGCTCACTGACCCTCAGCCCACACCCATACAGCAGCACCAAGATGGCATGGTCCCGTGGCGCTTTGTGACAAGCTTCCATCAGCGCACAAAGGTCCTCGCGTGTAGCCAACTGGGGCAGACGGCGAGGCGTCCGAGGCAGTTCTAAAAGGCGCGCCGGATCTTGCTTGAGAACACCCTCTTTTTTGAGGAAGCGAAAAAATCCACGCAGCGCCACCAGAGCCCTCGCCTGAGAGCGAGCCTTGTGCCCCAATTCGGCCCGGTTTTGACTAAAGCGAGAAAGCAAGTCGTGGTCTACACACTCGGCGCGCTGGACGCCCGCTTGTTTGGCGAACGACGCAAAAGCCGAAAGGTCGCCGGCGTAGGCGGTCACCGTGTTGGGTGCCAGTCCTCGTTCGACTTTGAGATGACCAAGATAGTGATCAATCTGAGAATCAAGCGGGAAAACCTGACTCATCCCTCCGCTCGCCACATGAGGAATTGTTTCATGTCCCCTTCAACTTCTTTCATGCGCTCGCCGATCAGTTCTACGACCCCCATCATCAACTTGAGGCACGCTTGAGGTTTGGAGCGCTGGAGCATCGCAATATCCCTTCGAGAGATCTCCAGAACCCTCGAATCCACTTCGGCGGTGGCCGAGCAAAGACGGCGGCCAGAGCGCAAAAGGGCCGCTTCCCCTAAGGACTCTTGGGGTCCCAGCACCGCCAAGGTCACATCTTGGCCTTGGGGCCCGCGTACGGCGACGCGGATCAAGCCGCTGGCGACGATGTAAAGACCGTCGCCCAACATGTTCTCGACAAAAAGCGGCGTGCCGGCGGGCACGTGTTTGTCGTGCGCCACCGAGCCCACGATTTGCAGGCCAGTGTCGGTAAAATTCTTAAAGAGCCGAACGGATTTTAGAAGACTCAGAATGTCTGGGTTCGCCGTCATGGATGTGCATTCCGAGAGCCCCGCGTGCGGGGGGTCCGGCAGAGTTTCTGCGTCGCAGCGAAAACCTTAGGCAAGCCCACCCCTTCGGCATATCAGCCAGTCAGATGCCGAGCAAGAAACGCCTTGGCGCACGCAGCGCCGGCATGTTTTCCGGGACCAAGCCACGCCAGCCCCTGGGGGAACTTCCCTTATTCAAGGGATGAAGCTGACACGAACCGAATTCGACCAGCCCAAAAAAGCTTCGCAGTCTCGACGGGCCGCAGAAATCATGAGGCTGTGGTAGGTCACCCCCACGCCCGCGGCAAAACGAACCGGGACGGAAAAACGGCCTGATTCTTCCACCCGTGTGCAATCGTAAACCCAGTCGCCGCCTTCTGGACGGGTGGCCACCTGCACCCAGTCACCGACCAGAGCAAGCCCTTGGATCTGATACGTTTGGTTGGGTACGGCAAAAGAACAGGGCGCGCCCCCTTCGAGTAAAATACCCCGGTGGGCAAAAACATCTGCCGGACACACCGAGTACGGAACGTGCTCACACCGCACTTGGCGCCGGTTGGAAGAAACAACCTCAAGACCGGGGAAAGGAACACCGCCACTGCCCGCCAATTCTGAAAAGCCAACCGGCAGTGTTTGCTCGAGCACGTCGGTCACCTCGAAATGAAGATGGGCACCCGTCGAAAACCCGGTGTTGCCGGACAGTGCAATCACCTGTCCGGCGCATACCGACGCACCAAGCTCCACCAGTGCCCCCCCCTGCTGCAGGTGCCAGTATCGACCGAAGGTGCCGTCGCCATGGTCGATGATGATGAAATTGGCATCCTTTCCACACGAGGGTCGTCCGCAGCCTCGACCCGACTCATCACGCACCGCGATGACCCGACCCTCCCTGGCGGCTGCCACCTCCGTCCCCTCGGGCATAGGAAAGTCCACCGCGTAGGCACTTCGACCTTGGTGACTCAACTGCCCATGAAAGCTCTGGCCAACGTGGATCGTTTTTCCGAATGGTGCCGGAAGGGCCACCGAAGCCAAAGCCAGTGAAATACAGGACCCGTTGCGCACAGCGGTTCCAGGTCCGCAGTTTTCGACCAGTTCCTCGGGAACGCAGGACCCATTTCGGGCCACCGTCATGGGGCCGCAAGACAACAGTTCGAGGCTGGGCACACATTGGCCGCCCTCAAGCCGTGTTCCCGCCGAACACATGGTCCGGGCAGGCACACATATTCCGGACGCCTCTAAGGTGCCCTCCCCGCAAACAACCGATCCGCCGCAGCCCATACCCGCCCAAGACATGATGATCCAAAATCGGAACGAGGCCGAGCGAAGTACCCCACCCCAGGCTGCAGTTGAAAGAAAGATAGCTTTCACATGTTAAACGCGTGAGGTTGGGAAACAACGCCACACCACCCCACAACCAGCTCTATGAAAGCTGCTTATGCCCCTACTACATTTAACCACTCATCCCGACGAAGAACCGAGCGAGCCCCGGAACTGGCGCCACACTTTGGCCAAAGCGCAACAACACGGCTGGATTGCCCCGGTTTGACTCCATCTGTGAAAAGCCGATAGCTGAGAATCATGAAAGCACAGGACACGCGACCGGCATGACCATTCCTCAAATTGTGTTTGTAGGTACCCTTGTCACCCTGTCCGTGGGATTCACCACCGTGCTGTACCCGGGTGTGAAGCGATCATCGGGGGTAACCCAAGACAGCATCATTGCCACCGCGTGCGCCTCCACCCTGATGGCGACCGTGGCTGCCATGGCGGCCGCTTCAATCACACACGCGCTTGTGAGCTGGTTTTGATCCCTCCGCTCACTTCGCTCAGCCACGCGTGAGCTCCGGGGTTCATCACAACTCGGGTGCGCTCTCGGAAGTATATACGCCTCGCCGCGCGCCATCTCGGTGCGGAAACGGCCAGGGCGTCATCCGAGAATCGTAGCTTCCCGGCCCGAGGCCAAAGGCTCTCAACCGACCTCCCGAGAGAACCAAGACTTCGAGATCGACACGCCGATGTCCGGGACGTTGTAGGTTTGCCAGCAAAACGTGTAGCGCCCCCCCCTCTGGACCGAGAATAGGCCATCCTTGGAAAAGCGAACCGCCAGACGCAAGCGCGTAAAGGTGAGGCGAACGACGATCGAACCCCAGCAATTCGACACCGGGCCTGCCATCGATGTTGGCCAGCAGCACTGATTGCGCACCGCTGATATGGTTCTCCCACAGTTTGTGGCTGGTGACGGTTCCGGTGCCCGTCAGCGCCCCCGTATCGCTCAAACCGTACATATGCACACGGCCTTCGTCGGCCACGACCGCCCATAACCGGCCGTCATCTCGTAAGGGTCCAACGGCGATGCGTGACCAGGGATCTTCGGACAGGCCACCGACGTGATCGGCGTGGCGAAGGGGGCCTTCCATCATCACCTGTCCGCCTGGAGCAAGGAAGCTCGACACGTACAAGCCGCTGGCATAGAGGCTGATCACGTGGCGCCGGATAAAATCTGACCCGTCCCGGCGGGGCAGTGCCACCGCGACCGCCGCGCGAAGGGGATTGCCGGAAGGCGCCTGAAAAACGCGGACCTGCCCGTCTGCCACCAGCGCGATGCCGCCAGGATAGTCTGCGACCACCATCGGTTCGCGGTTTCGGGCCGGAAACACGATGGGGCCGGGCATCGGCGCCCCCACGTCACGGGGCTGAAGCCCCGGAAGCACCAAGGGCGACCACGTTCGCGGATCCCCATCAACCGACCACCGCCCCAAAAAAACCTGTTCATCGGTCCCCACGTACACCAGATTGACGACCATCCCTCCCTGACCCGTGTGGGTGATGACGGGGTGAGAATATTGAGGGCGAGCAAGCGCCAAGGGAACCGGCGGCGAAAGGACAAAATCGGCGGCGATGGGAGCATTTGTGACACGGGGCAGCTCCAAAAGAAACGCTCGGGGGCCCACCGAACCCGGGACCTCACGACACAGGCCAACCAGCGGCGCGGGGTCCGCAGTCGGTGCAGAGCCGGGACCGGCAAGACCGACAACCACGGAGTCAGGCACCAGTTCACAGCCGTCGGGAAGGGACTTCGTTCGAACCTTTTCGTCGAAGGCACACTCGTTTCCGTCGACAGCGTATCGAAGTATCGACAGTCTTTGTTCCGAGAACGCCAAAATTTCGGGCCGAGCTACGCGGTCGATGTTGGCGACCGTCAAAGCCACGCTGTCGTGATTCACCGGTCCCGATGTCGACTGGGCGCTGAGATCGACATCACACTGGACACTGACGCTCGTCCGACCCACCAGAACCAAGTCAAGGTCGCGATTGTCGCCGGGGCGTCCCGGAAGCGCTGTCTCCACAGAGGTGGACGTGGCCACAAAGTCGCCGCGTAGCCCCTCAAGGTCTAGCTTAAAAGACGTAGACGGGTCGCCAAAAACCACAAAGCGAAGTGACGGCCCTCCGTCCCAGGGGCCGCTGCCCCCCTCGAGCGGACCCCTGCAAAACTGCGCGCCGGCTTGGCCGCCGGCCCTCGTACCCACCGAGGAGCGACACTCGACCACATCTCGGCCACCATCTTCTTGGGTCAAAGTGATGCGAACATCGGTCAAAGAAGAGACCTCGATGTCGACATTCACGGTCAAGCTGGCGGGATCGGTGCACCCCAAAAAAGGGGCGAACATCAAGAGGAGGGCCAACACACGCATTCAATCGATCCTCACTCGACCGATGGTCCCGTCGGTATCCGGCAGATCGGGCTGTGCCAAAATTCCGATGATCACCCCCGAGGCCACCGCCGCCACTCCGATCCCCACCCATACTGGCCAGGGCACGCCCCCTCTTTGCACCTCGACGATGACCCGTTCACCCGCTTTGGGCTTCGGTCTGGCCCCGAGCAAGATCTGTGCGCTGAATTGTTGGACGACCCGGTCTACCCCGTCGAGGACCTGCCCCGAAACGATGAGGCGGCTTATGGGCTCGTGGGTCGCCACCGCCACGGTCGCGGTGGCGGCGCGTCCCACCAGCGGCAAGGCAAAAGAACCACGCCCATGGCTCGGCAGGGCCTCGGTTTTGAACCGCACCCTGGTTGCGCCCCGGAGCCCGCCTTTCAGCAACACCTCGAGCTGGAGCGACTCGTGGATCAACCAGCGCGCCTGAACCGAAACCTCGAGGGGTCGTACTTCCTCCCGAATGCGTTGAATGGTGGCAAGGAGACCTGGAGAAAAAGAGGGATCATGGACTTCGTAATCGGCGGAGCGCTCGAACAGCTCTTCGAGAACTTCGCGAGCCTCCTCCAGGCGTCCACTCACGATCAGCGTACGTGCCCGCACATCCAGACACAGTAAGGGACGCGCCGTATTGCGCGATAGCTCGCTTTTGGTCAGCGACAAGGCTTTTTCCAGGGACAAAGACTGGTAACTTTGCTGTGCCCGCTCACAGGGATTCGGGGGCACCGCCCAAAGAAGGGCCAAGACTGGTGCTATGCTAAACACGCGCACCCCTACTATATTCGGAGCTACGCGCATGGCGAGCAAAGGACAACGGATTGGTCGTACGCGATAGGCCTCGGGCCCAAAGTTCGGGGACGCCCCTCGGAATACCCTTTGGTCGATACATGATTCGGGGGAGACTCGGCCGTGGGGGCATGGGCGAGGTGTTCTTGGCGGACCAAATGGGGCCACTCGGCGCGATGCGACAAGTGGCCCTGAAGCGCATGCTTCCACGTCTCAGCCACGAAGAAAGCGTGGTTCGGATGTTCCTCGAGGAAATGGGCATTGCAGCACGGTTGAACCACCCGAACATCGCCACCATCTACGATTTCGGAGAAGTGGAAGGCGTGTACTACATGGCGATGGAGTATGTCGCGGGCAAACCCGTCAATCGTCTCCTGAAGCGTCTGGGGCCGCTGTCGATCCCCGCAGCCATCGCCATCACCAAAGCTGTGTTGGAAGCGCTTGCCTACGCCCATCGACAAAGGGACGGCGCGCGCACCACTTCGGTCATCCACCAAGATGTCTCACCCCACAACGTCATCATGGCGACCACCGGACAGATCAAGCTTTTGGATTTTGGCATCGCGCGCACCGAAGCCGCCGCACTCAGTCCGAGCGAACTTCGCGCCAAAAGGGCGTATGCAGCCCCCGAACAACTCGAAGGGGCCCCTCCGGACCGAAGATTCGACCTTTGGGCTGTAGGGGCCACCCTGTACGAACTCCTGACCGGGGTGCGCCCTTTTGGCGATCGTGGCCCGGGGAAGACCCCGGGTGCCGAGCCCAAACCCATCGAAGCGCTCCGCCCCGAGGCCGCCATGGTGAGCGCGCTGATCGCGCGCGCCCTCACCCGCGATCCCGAAGGCCGCTGGCCAACCGCCGAAGATTTCCTCCAGGCGCTGGCCAACCTCGACGCCGCCCTCACCGACTACCCGCCCAGCGCGCTCGCCCGGTTGGTCGACGATTGCGGGGGCGCCCATGTCAGCCAAGATCTGGGCGAAATCACCGCCACCGGGGTCGCAGCCCTGTCGGAAACCGCGCTGAGCCAAACCCCGGTGGTGGAGCGAATCAGCGACAGCCAAGCGGGCAAGGCTCAAGCCCCCGATGGTGCCGCCGAGCCCGCATCTGGCCCCGGGCTCAAACTCACCGTGGGCGCTGGGCTTCTTCTCGGTGGCGCCCTTCTCCTGCTGGCTCTGGTTTTCGCGCCGAGCGCCTTTCAGCGGTTCGAAACCGGCGAGCCGGGGTCCGCGTCCACGGGCGCCGTCCCGGCCCCCCGCCCAGGCCCTCCCCAGGTGGTGCCCCTGAAGCGAGCGACCGCCCCAAAACCCGAAGCGTCCGCGCCAAAAACCGCCGCCAAGACCACGCCCGCAGCGAAGCCGATTCGAAAAAAGAAAAGCCGGCGGCGGCAAAAACGCCCACCGCGAACCCGGCCGACCCGAGCGCCAAAGCGCCCGGCCGCCACCGCACCCACGACCCCGGCGCGCGCGGGTTCCTCGCAACCGGCTCTGAGGCCGGGGTTTGGCGTGTTGTCGGTCCGGACCACCCCCTGGGCTCGGGTGCTGGCCAATGGCCGGGTGCTCGGAGAGGGCATCATCGCCAAAAAGCCGCTGGCGGCAGGGATTCACCGACTGCGCCTGATTCCTGGGCAGGGGGGACATGACCCTATGGAGGTCCAAGTTCGGGTGGAGCCGGGCAAGGAAACCAGGGTCCTCGTCAATTTGGACACAAAAAGTGTCCGAATTACGCCCGAATGACGTGTCTATGACGCCAAGCGCCGCGGCCTGTGCTACGCACAATGGCGTGACTGTGCTTGCCATGATCCTCGCGGGTGGGGAGGGGACCAGGCTCTGGCCGATGACCCAAGAGAGAGCCAAACCGGCCGTGCCCTTCGGGGGCCGGTACCGCATCATCGATTTTGTGCTCTCCAACTTTGTCAATTCGGGCATCCATAAAATCAAGGTCCTCACCCAATACAAATCGGACTCCCTTTTGAAACATTTGTTGCGTGCGTGGAATCGTACCGCGGGTTTTGATGGGTTCGTTGAACCCGTCCCTCCCCAAATGAATCTCTCTCGGGATTGGTACGAGGGCAGCGTCGACGCTGTGCTTCAAAACCTAAACATCATTCACGATGAACACCCAGATGTGGTGGCCGTGTTCGGTGGAGATCACGTCTACAAGATGAATGTTGGGCAAATGATCGCCTACCACCGCGAAAAAGAAGCTGCGGTCACCGTCGCCGCCGTTCCCGTACCGAGAGAAGAAGCCAAACGTTTCGGCTGCATCGACGTGGACAAAAACGGGCGCATGATCGGCTTTGTCGAAAAGCCCGAAAACCCACCTGAAATGCCTACTCGACCCGGCTACGCACTGGCCTCGATGGGCAACTACTTGTTCAACACCGAGGTCTTGATCCGAGAGGCCGAGGCGGACGCCACCGAAAGCCTGAGTCGACATGACTTTGGGCGAGACATCCTTCCCAAGCTCCACGAATACCAGCCCGTGTACGTCTACGACTTCGGCCAAAACATGGTTCGAGGAGAAGGCGAACGCGCACGCGGCTATTGGGTCGATATCGGGACGATCGAGGCCTACTACACCGCATCGATGAACTTGGTCAGCGTGTCCCCGGTGTTCAATCTGTACAACCGAGAATGGCCCATCCGAACCGCCTCACACCCGGTTCCTCCGGCAAAATTCGTTTTCGCCGACAAAGAAACCAAACGTCTGGGCGTCGCCACCGACTCCATGATCTCGGAGGGCTGCGTCATCTCAGGTGGCCAAATTGAGCGTTCGGTCCTCTCCCCGAACGTGCGGGTGAACTCGTTCGCACAAGTCAGCGAATCCATCATCTTTGAGGGTGCCAACATCGGCCGGCACGCGCGGATCAAAAAAGCCATCATCGAAAAGGGTGTAGAAATCCCCGAAGGCGCCACCATCGGCTACAACCCGGCCGAAGACCAAAAGAATTGGTTTGTATCCCCCGAAGGGATCGTCGTGGTCCCCAAAAAAGGTGCCCTTGCCCGATCGCGGCGAGACATTTCCAACGAGCATCTCAAATCGTTGAGCCGCTCAAAATCCGCATAAGCTGCGGCCTCAAAACGACACAAAACGCCTCTCAAGAACTCTGTAAGCCCACTAGAGGGTGGGCGCGGGCGTTTCATTGAGAAGAAACAGAACGCCCGGGGACTCATCGTTCACCACCACCACATCGGTGTCGGAAACCCATACCCGCCCCATCGTAAAGTCTCGAGGGGACCTCGAGACCGAAATGACATCGGGTGCGAAAAAGCCACCTTGCGGCCGGGCAATCAACAACACAAAGGCGTCAACCTCGGCGTTGAGCACCAACACGTCCGGCAGCCCGTCCCGGTTGAAGTCCCCAGAAGCCACCCTAAAGGGTTCGGACGGCGTACCAGCCGGCCAGGGCGTGGGACTTCCGAAACCAAACACCGAGTGCCCCTCGAGTAGAATCACGCCCGACTTTCCAACACCCACCAGATCGATTCTTGGTTCGCCCCCCAGGCGCACGGTGGCCAAAGCAGAAATGGAACCATTGGTGTTGTAGGTCGTGGTATTGAAAGCCGCCCCACTCCAGGTGTGTACGGTCACGTTATTGCTCCCTGAATTGGCAATGGCAAAATCGGTGAACCCGCTGGCATCCTCGTCCAGATTCCCGAGCGTAATGCTGCTGGCTCCTTGCCCCACAAAAGATGAGAAGTTCTCGGTGCCGTCCGCGTCGAAAACGACCACACCTTCCACGCTCGGGTCCTGATTGCGCACCGTAAAGAGGACCTCGCCCTGCCCATCGTTGTCGACGTCCCCAATGGCCACCGACGAGGGATTGTCGTATTGGACCGTCCAGTTGGTGTAACCCCCGGCGCCGTCCTCGAGCAAAACGATGCCCGTCACGTCACCGACGTTTAATCCCTCGGTCCCGCTTTGACCCGCCGATCCCGCCGCCAAATCGATCCCATTCATGCCATCCAGGTCCCCGATGGCGATCTCGGTGGGACTGAGCTCGGGGGGAAGATCAATCTGAGGCTCGGGCGCGATGTTCCCATTGCCGCTGTTTCGAATGACAACCATCGCCGGGAAAATGGGCTCACCGCCCTCCGGTTCAGTATCAGGCAGCTCCTTGGGTCTTTCGTTGCATTCAAACAGATCGACTCCAAACACGATCTCTTGGTTGGCGTCGCCTATCACTTGGCCGACCGCCACCGTGCCGGGGGCACGCACAGGGACCTCCGGTCCGTAACGGCACTTTCGGTTGGCTTCGATAAAATCGACCGGAAAGATCGGAGCGGCGCCAAAGCGCCAAGGATCGCTGTCTTTGCCGCGGTTGGGCGCCACGGCCAAAGCCTGATTGCCCGGTCCGAGGCTTGCGATGTCGAAGAGCCCATCACCGTCAAGATCGGCAATGCGGGGCTCTACGTTGTCGCGCAGCATCGCATAAGAACGTGTCTCTTCGCCAAAGGTGGCGTTTCCAAACGGCCCTCCCTGATTCGTACGAACTTCAATCCCATTGCGTTTCGGGAACCCCATCACGATGTCGAGGAGACCGTCTTCATTCACATCACCGAGCGCCAAGCCTTGCGCAACATCCACGAGGTGGTCCACCCAGGCCCGTTCGTACGATTTGCCTGGATTGGCCGCCTTTCCCTCCAGAATGGATAGCCCCCACGTACCGATGACCACGATGTCCAACACGTCATCGCCGGTGAGTTCACCGACTTTGACCCGCGAAGCATCCTGGAAAACCTCATGATCGATGCCTGCGCCAAAGGTCGCCCCACCCCCATTGAGATAGACGGTTGTGAAGGTGTTTCGCTTTGTCCCCACCACGACCACATCCAAATCCCCAACCCCATCCAGGTTTGCCACCGCCAAATCTTCGACTTTGCCGACAAGCCCATAGTTCACCGGCGAAGCGAAAGTCCCCGGATCGGTCTGCAACGAAACCATGATGTCTGCGGTGCCTTCCTCAGCGTGCCCAAGCACCACGTCCAGGTCCCCATCGTTATCGAGATCGGCAACCTCAAAAGTGGACGCAACGCGATCGAAACTGAACGAAGCCCAAACGCGCCAAAAGCCTGAACTTTCACGAACAAAACATTCCACATCATTTGGGTAGAGCACCACGAGGTCCAGTGGGTCTTGTCCATCCAGATCCACCGCGCGCACCTCCAGGGCGGTTTTTTCCGTCACCACATCTTCATTCCCAAATCGGAACTTCTCTCCAGTCCCGGGAAGTACAGAAACCCCAGATCCGGCCACCACCAAGTCCTGAATCCCGTCCCCGGTCATATCCGCCACCTCGAAGGGTGTAGAGGCGTGTCCACTGGGGAGGCTGCGCTCAAGCGCAAGACGAAGCTGCGGGGGACCGACCACGGTGACCGTTTGAGTCACCGTTGCCGTGAGCCCCGCCATGTCGAGGACCACAGCAGAAACATCGAGTTGGCCACTCTTGTCGCTGAAATCGAAGGTCGCGGCGTAAGGCGCTTCTTCGTCCTCTGCATGTTTGGACCCATCGACCCAAAAGTCGACTCTACGAACCCCGGCCGGCGAGCTGGCATTGGCCAAGAGCTGCGTAACGCGATACACGCCGTCCCCGGCAGCAGGCGTCGTAAAGCTCACCGACGGCAGAAAATTGACCGCGTTTTGAACGGTGAGGTTGATCTCCCCCTGGGTTCGATTCCCGGTAGGTTGCCCGTCCACGATGGCTTTATCGATGGCCGTGGGCCTTAACACAAACGGACCATTGACCAGCACACGGGTATCGAGAACGAAACTCAGCGTGCTGGTACTGGCTGTGTGGCCATGCGCCTCGACACGAAGGATCCCCGACGCATCAGTGGCCTCCATACTCACGGCCACAGTGCCAGAAACGGTTTGGCCTTCGGTGAGATTGATGGTGAACTCGGGCGCCGTCCGGTCCACAACAAAGCCCATGGAAACTTCGCCAGTGTGGCCGTTGTTGTCCGTCGCCCGCGCCACAAAGGTATGCTGACCCTCAGAAAGCCCGAGGGTGTCCCGTTCGAAGCTAAATGGAGGCACGACCAGGGTCGCCAGCGAATCGCCGTCGATGAGGAACTCAACCTGTGCAACGCCGGCATCGTCCTCCGCCGTTGCGAGAATGGACATCACACCCCCGTAGCTCCCATCGGGCTCCGGCGTGCTCACTTGAACCGTAGGTGGCGTTGCATTGTCCACAAAGGTGTCTACGGAGGCGTCACCCGTTTTCCCCGTCAGATCGGTGGCCACGGCACGTAGGCTCAGGGCGCCCTCGGGCAAAGCAGTGGTGTCCACATTCAATTCGTAAGCCCCCCCGGCCATGGTCATCTGGCCAATCGAAACCGTGCCCCGAAACAGAGTGACTTCTTTGACCTGAATATCGTCCTCTGCACTCACGCGAATCAGGACGGTTCCCTTGAGCCCAAGGGCATCGACGTTGGTCAAAAACGTGACCGTGGGCACCGCGGTGTCGCCGCATTCGGGTTCGTCGATGGCGCCGTTACAGTTGTTGTCCTTGCCGTCCCCACAGATCTCGCTTTTGGTAGAAGACACGGTGGGGTCTTGATCGTCACAGTCGCCGCCCGGCTGCACCCCGGCAGACTTGGCGTTGTCGCCATCGGAATCGAGATCAAAGTCCCGGGTGCTCGGATCGCAGTCGTTGTCGACGCCATCATAGGGGGTCTCGCTCGAGTCGCAGGCCTCGCAGTGACCACGCTCCCGAGGATCTTCCTGCACGCATCGGAACCCGAGCGCGCAGGTTCCCTGAAAGCAGGCATCTCCCTCAGTGCACGCCGACACAAGGAGCATGCACGCTGAGGTCACAACCGGAACCATACGGGGTAAAAAGAAACGCATACGGCTGATCTCCTGGCCCGCTCTGGGGCTGCGAGCCAGATCTATAGGTCTTGCCTAGGCCAATGTACATGTGAAGCCGGCGTATACAGTGCCGCCCAGGGTGCGACGGGGTCGCCAAACCCAACCCCACAACGGCCGCCGGGGCCCGTGTGCGCTGCGACCGGCCCCGCAAAACACCCACAGTTGACTACAAAGTGGATTTCTGGCGTAGGATTTGTAGGGCAAAGTCTTGAATCTCTCAGCCTTCCCCTGGTACTTTCGGCCCAAGTGGCGAGAGCATGGCAAGCGAGCCCCCGTCTAACGCCGATGGACGTCGACACGCACTATAAAGTTCTGAGGGCCTGGTCGATGCCCGGATTGCTGGCAGCACCGGCGCTGTGCGCCTTTTATCTCCCCAAGCTTTTCGAGGCTGGCCCTATGGGCTACCTGGCCATAGCCGCCATTACCGTGGTGGCCGCCTCCCTACCTGCCCTCCTCATCGCCAAGATTCCGTGCCGCTGTCGAAGCCCTCACTGCCCTGGTCACGTGTTTCCGAAGGGGACCATCACCGTTTTCTATCAGTGCAGCAAGTGCGGGGGCCGCCAGCGACCCCACCCCCTCTTGTCTCGCGAATAACCGGCCAAAGTTCAGCGCACTCGCCCAGCTAGTTCCGGTCCACAATAGATAAGATCCGACTTGCCCGGTCCTGGTCCCGGTCCGTCGTCCCGGTCCCGATAGCTAGGGTTGACGTCGCTCATTCACCGAGTTGATGAGACGGGTGAGTATCTGGACAATGCGCTTCAGGAGCTTTCGAGCCGCCTCGATCTTGACGGGGTCGGCCAGTCGACGGCCTAAGCATGTGTGGAGGGTCGCTCAAAGACAGTCATGGAACTGTCCTGCCGTAGGCAGGCGGCCTCGAACAGCCTAAAGTTCTGATAATCTTTCCGTTCGCAGGCCGTTGTTTTACGGCAGTCATTCGGGACCGGGACGACGGACCGGGGGAGATTCGCCAAGGTTCGACTCACCAAGAATGAGAAACGTCGACTTCAAAGGGAACTGAAACGCCCAAGGCTTGCGCCCCGAGAGCGGATTCGAGCTCGTATCCTTCTGATGAGCCACAAAGGATTCGCCCGACGGGAAATCATGAGGGCGTTAGAAATATCAACGCCGACAATCAGCCGCACCCGCAGGAAGTTTCTCGATGCGGGCTTGTGGTCTGGAACTACTAGTAGGGCACCAGGTTCGTACACCACGACCTGGGTTTCGTTTCGTGGCGTTTTTGTTGCGAAGTCAATCGATGGCTCGATTGCGCGCGATGGTGGCGATCCAGGATTCCCAAGATGGACGGCAATGGCCATCGCGCGACCCGCTCGTTTTGCGGTAGCGAGTCTCGAACGCAGATGGGCCTCCCACCCTCTCCGTGCGCGCAGGCCAGGGCTCGTCGACGAGGCCTGTTGTGAGCGTTGTCATAGCCGCCTAGGAAGAATTATTCCCTGGCACCGGCGATTCAGCTTGGTCAAAACCCCTGCTACAGACACGAACTCAAATCGTCTTTGGTCAAATCGCACCCGAGACCTACGGGATGGAGAACCCAATCGTCGGACCATGGGCCATCCTCATACGTCACAGCCCATCTTCCGACCAGCGAACCCTGTTCCCCGACCCGCCAGCGCACCGCACCTTCCAGACTCCAATTCGTATAGCTGAACCGGGCATCAATGACATTTTCGGTCGCCCACCCGGAGACGGTTCCGAGGAAGTGCCCCTGCGAGCTCCAGAAGCGACCGGTGATCGCCATCCCAACCTGCTGAAGGTCCACCCGACCTCGCGAGCCGTAGTACGTACCATTGAAGGACTCTCTTTTTGGGGGGGCCGGACAGCTGCCGTTTTTCACCTTGCTCGGGTGGCAAAGCGCATGGATGCCATCGTAGTATCGGTCCCCTACGCGACCACCGGCGACCAACCCCGGATAGAGTGGCTCTCCGACCCTGGCTGCGGCGGCGATTTGGTCTTCCAGCGCCATCTTCATGATGTCGGCGATGATCTCGGCCAACTCCGGTTTGAGCGCATCCTTCACAAAATCTGCGAAGTCCTTGACATGTCGAGCTACGTCGAAATCTCTCCGATTGCCGCTGCGTTCAAAGAGCAGAACTTGACCCCATCGGTAGTCCCGACTTCCTTTCGGAGTACCCACCATCGATGGCACGCGATGCCGACCCACCGAAGGCGGTTGACGATTGGGTCGCCGTACCGAACCGGGCGAGGTTGCGGGTTCGTTCAATTTTGAAGTTCCCATCGCCATAGAGCTTAGCCGTGTACTTCTTGTTCGGTGAGGCCAGCCAATCGTTCCGATAGATCCTCTCGTGTGAAAAACCCGTTCCGCGATTCATCCCAGAGGTCCAATGGATCGCGTCTCCCACCTTGCAGACGAGTCTTCCGTGGTCATCGAGCGAGAAGTCGCACGCATTCTCCTCGCTCTCTACTACGCCACCCACACGCCAAACGATGTTGCGGACGTTTCGCACCGTGCCCCGGACCAGGATCAGACCGCTGGCCTCGTTCTTGACGTAGTAGTCGTTGCGGCCGGGGGCTGCGTTGGGCCGTGGATCCTTTCCGGTTTCGTAGAGCGTCCGGGTGGGACGTCCACCCTTCAGAGCTTGTTGAACCTTGAGGTTCCCGTCGCGATAAAGCCGAGCGATGTACCGGCCGCTTGGAGACGACAGCCAATCGTTCTCAAACATGTGCTCACCGGCGGCGAGTACACTGCCCAGGTTCCTTCCGGAGGACCAAAGGGTCAGGTCGTCGGCGAGGCACCGCAACGCCCCTTGGTCGCTCAACTTGAAGGTGCATCGGCTCGAGGTTCCGTACCGCTTGGCGTCCAACGTGGGCTCCGTCTCCTCCCATACGAGATTCTCGAGATGGGCCGCGGAATCCCGGAAGAGCTGGAGCTTGGGGCCCGTCTCGCTGGTGATGAAATACTCATGGTCATTGTTCCTCGGCGCGGGATCTCGTCCCCACTCCTGCACGGTGCGAGGCGCTGGGACCCCAAAGACCTCAACCTCCTTGACACTGAGATAGTTGTTTCCCCGTAGCTGCACTTTGACGTACCGCCCGGTCACATTCGCAAAAAACGTGGCCGGCGTATGGCCGACCGCAGAGAGGTGGTGTTCGGTCCAAACCACGGTGCCGCGGTTATTGGTCACCGAAACATCGAAATCGCTCAGTCGATCCATGCAACAATCGATGCGGTTGTAGACCTTGATGTCTTTGATTTGAAGATCGGAGCCGAGATCGACCTGCCACCACGCCTGGTCATCGCGATCCCTATGTTTGTCGCTGCGAACAAGGGTTGAAACTGCGCCGGGCCCCGCGCGCTCCGTCCCTGGTGGGCGATACAGTCTTGATGTTGGGCTCAAAGCTGCAATCGACAAGTATGCGCACCATCTGCCGCTGGCGCGTCAAGAGCGCATTTGTTCTCAACATGGCCTTTCTCTGTCTCGCCAATCTCTTTGGGACCAAATTTGTGCCCTCCATGACCCATTGAAAGACATTGCCGAGGCCATTCGCTCAAAGATTCTCGCGGGCAACGTCATGGGGCTCGACCAAACGGGTTGGCCCAATCCGGATCGTCGAGGGGTGAAACGTCATCAAATGTAGTGTTTGACGGGTGATAAGATACGCAAAGTCTGAGAGATCGCCGTGGATCGGGGTATCTGGTTTGTAGATGAAGTCTTTGTAACCGCTCACCATCGGATAGCCCGTGTACGATTGTGCCCACGCTTCGAGTTAGCGGCCGTCGCCGTCCATGTCTTTGGACACCCAACGGGGTTTCTGATGGACCCGCTCATCTCGCGGCACCGAACGCACGTACCGCCCTGTTTGGAGCACCCGCTCAGCGCCGTCAGGAGAGATCCGAGGCACGATGTAAAAGAGGCCTTTTCGCAAGGTATCGCACAGGGCCGATGGCCATCAGTGCACGCAGTACTTGGGCGCCACGTGGAGCGACAAAAGGTCTTCGGCCACTCCGAGCGCAACGCTCGAACCGCACAGCTCCGAAGCGTGAAGATTGCCGTCGATCCAGGCGGCTGGCCGGATTCGATGGGGCTCGGGTCCGACGGTCAGCATCCAAACGGACCGACCCTCCGGGGTTGTGGTCAGGCCGTCGACACGAATGAGCTCTGGAAAACGGCTTAGGAAGAATAACCGGTGTGCGTGGACGTATGGCCGTAATGCGGCGAAGGTTTTTCGTAAGGTCCTGTCCGGCGTCTCACAAGGACAGCATTTGGAATCGGAGACGAGTTCGCCATCGCGAACCAGTGAGGGTCTGTACGTGTTCGCAGCGGCATCCGTGACAAGAGCTTCAACACAATGACTTGAAACAACCGTGGTGCACTCAATGGGGGGCTGTCGGTGGGGGTAGCACAAAGAATACGGCTATGCATCACAGTTCCGCACTCATGCCCTTGCCTTGGCGCTGCCAGCTGCAGAATCCGGGAAGAGTGCGCTTCGCAACTGTACCGAAGCCGCGGGAGACCCATTTCCAAAGCCGACCTATCAGAGATACAATCAACACTGCCGTGGTGAGCTCCTCCATATTTATGGGGCACGACAGCCGATACCGTATTGTTGCCCCTCTTGGATCCGGCGGCATGGGCGTAGTTTACGAAGTAGAAGATCTCGAACGACAAGAAAACGTAGCGCTAAAGACGTTCACCCGCCCAGGGCCAGACCAACTCTTCCTTCTCAAACGGGAGTTTCGCGCTTTGGCCGATCTCAGCCACCCGAACCTTGTGACTTTCTACGACCTCTTTGTTGATGGCGACCGATGCTTCTATACGATGGAACTCATCAAAGGGGTCGAACTTTGTGATTACGTACAGAGCAACGAGGCGAAGCTTAAGTCGACCCTCATTGGGCTGATCGCAGGCTTGTGCGCACTTCATCGAGCAGGCAAGGTGCATCGCGATGTCAAACCTTCAAATGTGCTCGTAACGCCAGAAGGAAGGGTCGTGCTTCTCGACTTTGGAATCGTCGCAAATCGGGGAGGTGAGGTGGAAGACGCCTTCGGCGATACAATCGTGGGCACCCCATCCTATATGGCGCCCGAACAGGCCGAGTCCGACGCAAAAGTCACGCCAGCGGCCGACTGGTACGCAATGGGCACCATTGTCTACAAAATCCTGACCGGCGAGTTACCCTTCAAGGGCACACCAAGCGAGAAACTCGCGCTTAAACGCAGCGTTCCCGCGCCGTCACCCCGCGAAGTATTATCCTCCGTACCTGAATTTTGGGACGACGTTTGCAGAGCGCTCCTCGCAACAGACCCTAGCGCTCGCCCGAGCGCAGATGAGATACTCGAACGTCTTGGGCTGGTTTCCACCCCAAGGCTTGATGTCGCACCGAGACCCGCAGTCGAAATCTTTGCGGGACGGGAGGACGAACTACAAACACTCAGAGACGCATTCTCTAAGCTTAAGGCCGGAGCGCCAAACACCGTCCTCGTGAAGGGAGAATCCGGCATTGGCAAAACCACCCTAATTCGCACTTTTTTGGAGGAACTACGAAGCACCCACGTCGATCTCGTAGTGCTCGAAGGACGATGCTATGAGCGGGAAACTGTTCCGTACAAAGCCATTGACGGAGTCATCGACGGCCTAAGCAGCTACTGGAAGCGGATCCCGCATAGCGAGGCAATGGCGCTCTTGCCTCGGGATGCGGACCTCCTCGCAAGAGTCTTTCCGGTCCTAGGTCGCGTTAGAGAAATCGCGTCAGCGCCCAAGTTATACCATACCACAGACGTACATGAGTTGAGTGCGCGGGCCTTTGGAGCCTTTCGAGAGACACTCGAACGGTTGGGGCGGCACAGCTCGCTTGTGCTATTCCTGGACGACCTGCAGTGGATCGACTCTGAGACCGTTTCCGTGCTGCAAAATCTCATGAGGCCTCCAAATTCGCCCCACCTGCTGCTGCTCTTGACAGGTCGGGACCTCGACACCCAAGACGGTCTGGCTCATCGATTGCTCAAAGATACGCAGTGCTCAACTGTCGCGATCGAGGTAAAAGCACTCAGTGATGATGAGGCCTTCTCACTGGCGAGCCGTCTCTTGGGTACGCAGGACACGGACACGGCCCGCTTGATTGCTCAAGAGTCTGCGGGGAGCCCCTTTTTCGTCGGCCAACTCAGTCAGCACTTGGGTCACCGAAAGGCACTCCAAGAAACTTCCGTAAACGTCGGGAAACTGCTGACAGAGCGAATCCGTGCCCTTCCCCCCGGCCTTAAACAACTGCTGGAGCTTCTCGTTATCGCGGGTCAACCTATTTCTCAACATCGCCTTGGGAACGCTGCTGGGCTCACACGAAGCGCGGCCTCTCGGGATGTGCAAGTTCTGCTGTCCAACCACTTGGCTCGCACGGTATCGGGGAGTGATGCCGAATTCATCGAACCATACCATGATCGTATCCGCGCTGCGGTTCGCTCCATGTTGGACCCCGAGCAGAGACAGGCCTGTCATCGCAGGTGGGCCGAGTCGATTCATGGAAGCGCAGACGAGGACGCTGAACTCTGCGTACAGCACTGGTTCGGCGCGGGAGAGCCCGCTCGAGCTTCGGCGTTCGCCCGAACCGCCGCTGAACAAGCGGTAAAGGTTCTTGCCTTCGACCGGGCCGCAAGTCTGTATCGCCTTTGCGTTGAGGGAGAGAACCAAAACGAGGGCGGGGCGGACCCCGTGTTACTCACTCAATTTGCGGACACCCTTGCCCATGCCGGTCGTGGACAGGAGGCCGCCGAAGTCTACTTTGAAGTGGCCAAGATAAGCGAATCAACGCGTGCTGCCGAGCTCAAGCGCCTCGCCGGTCTTCAACTCCTGAAATGTGGATTTGTAGACGCCGGGATCGAAGCGCTCACTCCATCGCTTCGCGAGTATCGGCTTCCGGTTTCCCGTTCTCCCATTCGCTCAATTTTTCGCATCGTGCTCACCCAGCTGTGGCTCAATATTCGTCACCCAGGATTCCGTTTTAAGGAGCGACCTGAGCACGAAGTTCCCGCCGAACAACTTTCGCGTTTGGACTTCAGCTTCGAGACAACTATTGGGTTGTTCAACTTCGATCAGCTCAAAGGTGTGGAGCTACATGCGCACAATCTGATGCTGGCTCTCTCTGCCGGAGAGCCTCGGCGCGTAGCCCTCGCGCTTTCGACAGAGGTGGTCGGGATGGCCGTTCGGGGCGTGGATCGGGAGCGAGTGCAGACGACCATCGATCGAGTGAAGGCCTTTGCTGATGGAATTGACGATCACTATTTGCAGGCGGTCTATTACCTGACGGCCGGCGTGGCCGACCACCTGCAGGGGTGCTTTTTGAGTAGCATTCGTAAGCTCAAGCGGGCTCTTCCTCTGCTAAGAGAATGTTGCGCCGGCGCGTGGTGGGAGGTGAATACAGCTTACCTCAATCTTACGGCGCTGTTCGTTCAGTGTGGCAAACTTAGGGAGCTCAAAGAGCTCGTCCCCACGATTCTACGGGAAGCCGTTCAGCGTGGCGACTTGTACGCAATGACCTCGGCCCGTAGTGGCTTCTCCAACGTTGCTTGGCTCGTTGATGACGACGAGGTCGGTGCTCGACAAGCGATCGATGCAGCGACTCAACAGTGGTCACAGAAGGGGTTTCATCTCCAACATTTTTTTCAACTCTATGCACGGATTCAGATCGAGCTGTACAGCGGAAACGCACTGCAAGCACTCCAGATCGCAGATGACTCTTGGAAGACACTAAAACGCTCGGGGCAATTGGCGACTGAGTACAATTTGATTCTGGCCTTAGAGCTTAGAGCCCGGTGTCTGCTCGCAGCCGATGCACCGAATCCGGCAACCCAACGACGGCGCCTGCAGGGCGTTCAACGCATTGCAAAGCGGCTCAAGCGGATTCGGCGACCTTTGGCTCTCGCCCACGCAACAAACATTGAAGCGCAGGTGCTCGCAGCCAACGAGGCTCGTGAAGAGAGCATCCTTGCGTTCAAGCGGGCAGGAGAACTCTACGATGCTTTGGATATGCGCCTTCATGAGGCGTCGATCAAGTATCTGATTGGCTTGACAGCGAGAACAGAAGAAGAACGCATACATCATTCAATGTATGGTAAGAAGTACTTTTCAATGCAAGATGTCCGCCGTCCTGACAAACTGCTACGATTGCTTGTACCTATTGCTTCACTATACAGCGATACAGTGCAGTGGGCGAGCCTTCGAAGTCAGGCTCTTCCGAAAGATCGAAGCGGCAGCTTCGGCTCACTAACGGTTCCCGAGTTTCCGGTACAGGAATCGATCCCAACTTCCGACGATTCAACACTCAGCGCCCCAACAAAGACCGACAATCCCCCCCCGCATGAAACCGTCCGACTCAGCAAGATCCCGGAGCCGACGGTTGATCTGATCGAAAAAAGAGGACCGGACTGAGGGACTTTGGTGCATCGCTCGGTGATAGAGAAAAGTAGGTCATCTCAGGTCTGATATCTTAAGGGGAGCTCCTTTCGTATGCGGCTCTGGCACCGCACGGTGCGAACCCGCGCTCTAAAGCCCCTGCATTGTAGCAGGGCCTACGATTGCGGGCCGGTCACTCCATAGGGTCTAGACCCGCTTCGGATCGAGCGCCTCTTGGAGCCCGTCGGTTAAAACGTTAAAAGCCAACACCAAAACAAACATCGCAGTGGTGGCTGCGCCCATTTGCCAGAAGAAGCCGTTGATCAGTTCGGCCCGAGCCTGATCGATCATGGTGCCCCAACTCGGCTGCCCCTGCACACCCAAACCCAGGTAGGAGAGGATGACCTCAGATTTGATAGCACCCACAAAAAGAAGCGCAAAACTGACCAGGACCACGTGAAAGGTATTGGGGAGGATATGGCTCAGCAAGATTCTTCCGGGTCCGTACCCCATCGCTTGGGCCGCCTGGACATAGGTTTCGGCTTTGAGCTTGAGGACCTCGCCGCGAACAATGCGGCAAGGCCCCACCCAAAAAGTAAGCATAAACGCCAAGTAGACACCACCGAGTCCTCGACCCGCCACGTGCGCAATGGCCATCAACAAGAGAAGCGAGGGTATCGATTCGATGGTCGAGTAAAGCCATACAACCCCAGCATCAAGCCAGCCGCGAAAGTAACCCGCAACCGCCCCCAAAAAAGCACCAAAAACCACCGAAAACAGGGACGAAACAAGCCCGACAGAAATGGCCACCTTCGCTCCGTACAGGGTTCGTACGAAGATGTCTCGCCCCTGGCGGTCGGTCCCCAGCCAGTGTTCGAGCGCGGGCCCCATAAATTTGTGCCCCACACGCGCGTCGTGGTCGGCACCGAGAACGCCCACCGCAACCAACCCAGCAACCAGGCTGTACACGCTCACAACAATAAGAGACACCACAAACAGGCGATCTCTTCTAAGCTTCTTGACGCTCCGAAGGCTCATCCATGTTTTGAATCTGCCTGCCATCCCTCATACTCCTAGGACTGCCCAAACCTCGACTTCAAGAGATCCGAACACGTGGGTCCACCAGTACATAAAGTATATCGGTCGCGATATTCGAAAGCACAAACAGGACCGAGATCATCACCGTATAGGCACGAATCACGGGAAAATCTCCGGCCTCCATGGCGTCAAGGAGCATTCCACCCAAACCGGGAATGCCAAAAAAGGACTCAAGCAACAAGGAGCCCGTCACCAAAAAGGGGACCGAGATCATCACCCGAGTCACAATCGAAACCATCACATTGCGAAGAATATGAACGTAGAGAATCCGAAAAAAAGGCAGTCCCTTTGCCCTTGCGGTGTTGACGTAGTCTTTGTTGACTTCCTCGACCACCACGGACCGATAAAAGCGGCTATCATATCCCATGCCCACGACCACCATGATCAGAATGGGCAGCACCAGATAGGGCCACCGCTGCACAAGACCCGATTCGTAGCCATGAATGTGAAACATCGGCCACTTGAACGCCAAAAGGTATTGCCCAACAACGATGTAGACCAAAAAACTGACACTCATGCCCAAAACCGCGGTCACCACCAACAAACGATCAATCGGACGCCCCCTGAAATAGGCGGCCACCAGGGCGATGGACACCGACAAGACCGTGGTGAAAAATAGAGCGGGCACCGTCAAGCTCAGCGATGGGCCCAGCCCTCGCCACAACAGCCTGGCTACGGGCTCGCTGGTGACAAAAGAGCGGCCGAAATCGAAGGAAACGACCTGTCCCAAGTAGTCTACGTATTGAAGCCAAAGCGGCTGGTCGAACCCATAGAGGCGTTCCATTTTCAGAATATCGTCCGCGGTCGCGTGTTTGCCCAAAAACTGAACCACGGGATTGCCCCCAAAAACGTTCAGCAAGATGAAGGTCAGCAAGGTCACGCCAAGGACGGTCGGAACGCCCTGGAGCACCCTTTTTAGCACATAGCCCGCCATCACCACCTCACCGGGGCAACACGTCCACGTAGCGCAACCAAGTCTGCCCCATATCGTCGGGGCGCATGCTCCGCACGCGCTTGTTCCACACGTAAAAAGTCACCCGGGCCATGCCGCCCACCGCGGGACAGTCTTCGATGATCATGTCTCGCATCTGTTGGTACAGCGTCGTGCGTGCTTTTGATGGTTTCATGGTTCGAGCCTTTTCGTACAGGGCATCGTAGTCGGCGCGGCGGTAGTTGAAGTTGTTGCTTCCGGGAGATGCATTGGGGCCATAAAATAGAGCCAAATTGTTTTCGGCATCGGGGTAGTCAGAAACCCAGCCGAGCCCAAACATTTGGGCCTTTTTCTTTTTCAACCGATCGTCGAGATCGGGAAAACTGTGAAAATGGGTCTCGAGCTCCACGCCGATCCGTCGAAGCTGGCGCCGAAGCATCTCGGCCTGCTCGCGGTTGTTCCCGCTGCGGCTGGTGTGAAACCGAATCGGAGGCAAACCTTTGCCCGCAGGATACCCGGCGCGTGCCAGGAGCGCTTTCGCGGCCTCGAGCTTGGGCCCGCGAAATGGAGATACCAAAGACGAATCGTGCCCATCCAAACCGGGGGGAATGGGGCCATCGTAATGGATCACCGCATTGTTGTAGAAGGCATCCGCGATTTCCTGGGTATCCATGGCAGAAAAAATGGCCTGCCTAAGGTACTTTCCGGGTCCGAAACCTCCCACCACCGGGTCCAGCATATTGAAGCCCTTGTAGATGAAATCGAGGGCCTTGTGTGGATAGGTCCCGATGCCCTCCTCACGAAACTGCGGCCTGAGAGCCCATGAGGCATCAAACAGGCTTGCCTGATACTCCGCCGGCGCCGAGATGAAGTCGAGGTCCTTGACCCGCCATTTGAGCCACATGGGCTGGCTTTGCTCATAAACATGCATGACGATTCCGTCCAGAAAGGGAATTTTTGCTGCCTCGTTTCTCACCAAACCAAGCTTGTAAGCCTCAGCGGTGGCGTCGCGTGGACTGGGGTACCAGGCCTCACGGAAATTGGGGTTACGGTGGTACACAAGCTTGGTTCCGGGGACCCAAGACTCAAGAACAAAGGGGCCCGTAGACACCATGTGCCGCCCAAACTCCGCGCCGTAGTATTCCACCGCCTCTCGCGGCACCACGGCAGTGTATCCGTGGGCAAGGACGTACAAAAACTGAGGGTAAGGTTTCACAAGCCTAATTTGAAACCGATAACGCCCCTGACGAACCAACCCGGGCACCGGGACATCGTAGTTAAAAGGCCCGCCGTGAGCCGTTTCGGCCTCTTTATAGGCATCAAACCCTTGAATACGAGCCTGGTAAATCCACCAACCTTTGGGCTGAAAATGTGGGTCCGCCATGCGCTTCATCGAATAGAGCACGTCCTCGGCCACCAATTCACGCCCTCGGCCATTCTTGAAACAAGGGTCATCCTGAAAACGAATCCCCGGCTTCAACTCAAAGTTATAGACCGTCTCGCTTTCATCCACGTCCGGCATCCGGGTGAGAAGCTGCGGTTCGAGCGTCAAAGGGCGCCTCAGGTACTTGTACCGAAGAATCGGCTCATAGCCGGCGCTTTGCGCCAGCGAAGAGTAGACGGTGTTCCCCTGCACGGGATCAAGCGAACTGACCTTGGCGCTCAACGCCATATGAAACACCTTTTTGCCCTGTTCACGCGGGTCCGGCCGTTTGCAGGCCACCACAGATGCCAGAACAAGCAAAACCACCCCCCGAGAAACAGCTTCGAACCCAAGGCGTTGAACAAAGACCGGCAACACGAGGAGAGTACCTCATGTCCGACCGTACGTCGCGAAAGACGCTCGGCGACCACGTGTCAGACGCCGAGAGAAGACACCCCTAGATCAGACGCCCATCACACCGCTTCAAGCCCACAACCCTCTCGGTCGCAAAGTTGTCTCCATATGATCGACGATCTTCCAAACCCAACGGGTTGCTCCACGTAGGCATGTGCGCTTCGTCATCCCCTATACCATTCGTGAATGGCACGACCGCAAGATTCGAGAGACGCAAAGGGGCGATGCAATGGGCCCGTCGGTTCAACACACAAAAAAACAAGGACATTGACGCTCCCGGTTACAGACTCACCAGTTCGCGATTGATAACATCTCAATCTGCCGCGCAAACGAACATGCCGCCTTTGACACCTCATAGGAGTCTTCATGAAATACAGAACAACCGCACTTTTTTTACTCAGCGCCTGTTCGGCGTACAGCTGCAGTTCCTCCGATGGCCAGCGTGCCAGCGCAGACTCAGCGAACCCTTCCGATGACCACGGGAACACCGCCGCAACCGCTACGCTTGTTCTTGCCGGCACAGCAGCGGCCGGCAATATTGAAGTCTCAGACGACGCCGACTGGTTCAAATTTCAAGCCACAGCGTCACACGTCTATCGTTTCCGGTTGCAGAGAAAAACCTTGCCTTTAAGAGATGGCCACGCTTTTATCGTTGACACCGACCAAAAGACAGAGATCAAGAACGCAAGTCACGAAGTCACACTGACATTCCGACGGCCGGCACCTACTTCGTGCGGGTTCAAAACCCAGGAAGATTTGCCACAGGCACCGGCACCTACGAACTTCATCTCGACGATATCGGTGCCGATGACCATGCGGACCGCATCGAAAACGCGACCGAGCTGGGCATCGACATGCCAACCAATGGCACCGTCGAGCACCAATCCGACGAGGATTGGTTTCGCTTCACAGCTGAGGCGGGCGAGATCTACTCCTTGGTCGTAGACACAGAGCTGGGCCTTAGTCAGGGGATCGTTGAACTCTACGAGGGCGACGAAACCAGACGAATCGCCAACCGGTCCGAACCCCCACAGCTTTATCATCGCTTCGACAAGACCGGCACTATTTTGTCAAAGTGAGAGGCAAATTTGACACGGGCGCCTACTCAATTACGCGGAGCAAGATGCCTGACGACGAGTTTGAAGATGATGCTTCTACAGTAAGCGTTCTAGCCACCGGGGTGCCTCAAGAGGGCGGCGTTCAACACGATCAAGATTTCGACTGGTTCAGATTTGTTCCCGAGGCCGGACACGTCTACGAATTCGAACTGGCCCCGGAGACGCTTGGCGCTGGATGGATAGTTCTGTACAACCAAGACGGCGAGAAAACGCTTGCCGATGGTCGCGCGCCTGAGTCCACCATAGCATGGGAATTTGAAACCACGGGAACCTACTTTGTTGTCGTATCGGGCGGTCTTGCTGGCACCTATGAACTGACTGCTCATGACCTAGGCCCGGATGATCACGGGCCCTCAATCGAAACAGCCACCGCCCTCGTGATGGATGCCGATTGGACTTCGGGCAGCGTGGTTGTGCCAAAAGAAAAGGACTTCTTTTCGTTTACGCCTCTCCCTGGACAAAACTTCCATGTCATCGTGCAAGAAAGGAGCGAAATCTACGCCGGAGTCACCCTTTATAACCAAGATGGCACACAGCTTCAATATGCCAACGTGCCCACAGAAATGCAGCGCTTTGCAAGTGAAGCGGCAAGCTACTACGTTGAAGTCTCGGGTTTGAGGGATAGCGTGGGTGACTACCGCATCCAAGTTATTCAGGGAGACGGCGAAGATCACGGCGGCGATGCGGCCTCAGCAACGCCTATCAGCATACCGGCACAGCTTCAGGGTCGGATCGACTTCGATGGTGACGCTGATTGGTTTCGGTTCGAGGGCCAGATCGGACACATTTACCAGGCCGACGCAAATGTCGCGTCCAGCTTGATTGGCCCGGACGGAACGACCGAAGTCGTTCGGTCTCAGCATGGGCCCTGGTACTACGAAGCAAAGGCCACCGGGCCCCACTACTGGGTAATTGCGAGATTGTCCGCACAAGACTACCGTCTTGATCTGAAGGATTTGGGGCCTGACGATCATGGAGGCGATGCCGCCAACGCCTCCACAGCCCCACTCGGGACGCCCATCGGGGGGCTGATTCAGGGAGCCGAAGATCTCGACTGGTTCAAGTTTGATGCGGCGGCCGGTGAGACCTTGCAATTTAATGTTGAGGGGGGGCGGAACACCCGGCTATTCTTGTATGACCGAGACGGCACAACCAAAATCAACGACAGCGGCGCCCCAATCTTTCGATACAAGATCACGACTTCCGGGACTTACTACGTCGCTCTTCACGCGCTACCGCGCACCCGTTATACACTGCATATCGAGCCTCTGGGCCAAGATGATCACGGCGATGAGCTGGACACTGCAAGCGAAGCGATGCTCGGCACAGTGATAAACGGTAGCTTAGAGCAGCGCTTCGACGATGACTGGTTCCGCTTCGATGGGGTCTCAGGACACGACTATCATATCGACCTCACGATCCGTGTTCATTCGAACCACGGACTTTTCGTCTATGATTCCGATGGCAACCAGACCTCAGTAGGAAGGTCCGATTTCGAGAGTGGAATCTTCACCCCTACGTCTGACGGAACCTACTATGTTCGGGTTTTTGCAACAAACGGAGGTGAGGATCCGGGACCCTATTCTTTGCGTATTGTCGATTTGGCAACCGACGACCATGGAAACAACGCGATTGATGCGTCAACGCTTGAACTTGGAACAACGCAGTCTGGCCTGTTTCACACCCGTAATGACGAGGACTGGTTTAAAATTGTCGCCGCAGCGGATGGCGAGATATATAACTTCAGACTCGAGGCACCCGATGCGTTTTCGCCAAAAATGTCGCTATACGATACCGATGGCACCACCCCGCTCAAACACTGGCGCGGTGGCGGAAGGTCGTACCGCTTCGATGCCGGAACCTACTACGTCGCCGTAGAGGGCCGCCCCGGCCTCACGCCCTATCGATTGTCCGTCACACGACCTTCGCCGGACGACTACGGTAACACCCCGGAGGAGGCTTTCAGCATCTCAACTTCGGATACCATCAAGGGAAATATCGAGTCTGCACTAGACAGCGATTGGTTTTCTTTTTCGCCCCTAGACAAGCACCTGTATTCTATCCAGGTGTGGCATGATCCCCTCGACACCCTCCGTGAGCCTCTTGCGGTGCTCGTAGACAAGGCGGACAGAGAGTACGATACCCATAACGGATTCATCAAATTTCGGGCCATTTCGGCGGAGCCCGTTCTTGTCAGCGTGAGAGACAGAGACCTCGACGGCGTGGGGGGGTATTTTGTGCGTGTTGTAGATATGGGAATCGACGACCACGGTGAGTTGTTCGAGGAAGCGACAAACTTGGCTGCTGGTTCATCGATTTCAGGCGAAATATCGATGGCTTCGGAGCATGATTACTTCGCCATCACGATGGGTGAAAACGAGGTACACCATTTCGGAATCTCGGCCGTCGGAGGACCTGTCAGCCTCTCCCTCTACGACACCGAGGGTGAAAGCATCCTCGAAACCGGCGGCTCGTCGACGGAAGGCATCAGCTGGCGCGTGGAAGAGGACCAGGCGGGTACGTACTATCTGCGGGTCGGCCTAAGGCGCGACTTTACGAAAGAAGAGGGCTCTGCAGCGTACACGCTCACCAGTTCAGGCCCATTGAACGACGACCATGGAAACGAGGCGGCCACCGCGACCGCCGGACAGGTAGATGTTTTCATGGACGGGAACACGGAGTCGACAGAAGACTCAGATTGGTTCGCCGTCGAACTCCGCGCCGAGGTGCTTTACCACATGTCGATCCGAAGACCGTGGGGCGGCATGACTCCGGTCGCCCTTTACGGACCTGATGGAACGACGCCTATCGATGAATTGGGCGCCGAGAGCGTGACCCCGTTTACCCCCCTCAGCGACGGTGCATACTACTTTGACGTGAGATCGGACGTTGCCGGAGCTTATCAATTGCTGGTGCACGAAGCGAAACCCGATGACCACGGGGACGGACTCACGACTGCGACGCCGATTGTCTTGAACACCCCTGTCGCCGGATACCACGAAAACAAAGCGGACGAGGATTGGTTTCGGTTCGAAGCAGAGGCCGGAGGAATTTACCATATCCTTGGATTGACCACCACGGGAAAAAAAGGAGGATTCATGCTGGTTGTGGATGAGTACGAAGTGCCTGTCGCAAGCACGAACTTGGGGGACAGGCACCCCGACGGGACCGTCTTCCTCCCGGAGATCACCGGAACCTACTACCTGACCCGGTACGCCAGTCAGGGCGATCACGTCGGTGCTTATGAAGTCATGGTCTCGGACTTCAGCGAAATGCATCATGGAGGAGACGAGGCCTTGACCGCGGAATTGATCACCGAAGGGTCGAGCGTTTCTTCTTTCTTAACCGCGTCCGGAGACGAAGATTGGCACGCCGTGGAAGCAACTTCCCCCGGGACATGGCTCACGGTGACCGCAAACGCACCAAACTATTCGGACCTGCGCATGGAACTCCTCGATGTCGACGGCCGCTGTGTTCTGGGGCGTGGTTCCCGAGACTATCAAACAAGTGACCCCCTCGTCATTCAACAGATCCTTGTATCGTCCGGGACCTACTTCATTGTTGTCCAGTCCCAAGACCCCTTTGCAGCCTACGAACTGAGTGTCGAAAAGGGGATTGCTCCAGGCTACACCGACAACAAAGGTACCGTGTACGAAGATGCTGAGGACGGCGACAGTCAAGGCTGGACCATCTATGACCCTCGAAGCGGTGCCGCCAGTTATGCCAATGTATTCGACGACGAGAGACAGAGCCGAGTGATCGAGCTTGTACCCGGGGGTAATAATCCGATTGCGGATGGCTTCATGCTCCAAACTGCGGACGGTACATTCTGGAATAACCGTGAAGAGTTTGTAGCAGAGTGGAGCATGAACTTCGAATCCCCTAGGTTTTATGTGTACGTTGATGTGGAAACGACAGGTGGGCAACGGTATATCACCTATACTGAGGCCACTACGAATCGACCCGATACGACGCAGAAATATGTTTATATCGGCCTCGGTCCGGTGAACAACGGCGCCTGGAATACCGTGACCCGAGATCTGCAGAAAGATTTGGAAAGTGATCCGCAAAATGCGGGAGAAAAAATTGTCGCCGTGAGAAGATTCTTGGTGCGCGGCCGAGGTCGATTGGACGACATCCAGTTGCAGTCGAGCGTCCCGAGTCCAAATCTCGCCGAATAGCGGACCGCCCCTGTCGAACGAAGCGTGCTTGCACGGCTTGAGAGAACATTCCGAGCCCACTTTGTGGCTCGGAATTTCTCCTCGCCCAAAAGGATTGAACACCGGATGGTAAAGCGGGTACAGTACCTCATCTCCAAACGCTGAGAGGAGGCCCCGGATGGATGATCTCAGACCCGCTGAGCTTGCCGGGAGTTGGTACCCTGAAACCCGCGAGGGATGTGAGGCTTTCCTCGAGTCCATCGAACCGCCCTTGGGCTCTGATCTTTCGGTGGCCCACGGGGCCATCGTGCCCCACGCCGGCTGGCGGTACTCGGGTCGCGTGGCTTTCGAGGCCCTGCTGGCGCTGCACCAAAGAGCCCCTGGGGCAGATCTCGTCGCGGTTTTGGGTGGTCACCTCCAAGCCCGCGACAAACCCCGAGTGTTCTTGGGCGGCCGCTGGGACACCCCCTACGGCCCACTGGAGGTCGACGGGGGACTTTCGGAAGACATCGCCATGGGCCTTGAAAGCGAAGCAGAAACGCCCGAAGAATACTATGACGACAACGCCGTCGAAGTCCTCATGCCGATGATCAAGAAGCTCTGGCCCAGCCAGAAAATCATCGTGCTCGGCATTCCCCCGGTCGCCGGAGCCACCGGCATCGGCGTTGAAGTCCTCGATTTGGCCGAACGGCGCGGTTACGAACGACCCATTTTCATCGGTTCGACCGACCTCACCCATTACGGTCCAAACTACCGCTACGCCCCCGCCGGGGGCGGGCATCGCGCCCTAGACTGGGTCAAAACCAAAAACGATCCCATGATCGTGGAAAAAATGTGCGACCTTTTGGCCTCACGTGTGGTGTGGACCGCCGAACGACAAAAAAACGCATGCTGCCCAGGCGCCGCCGCCGCCGCCATCGCCGCGTCTAAAAAGGCGGGGGCAACCGCCGGCAGCGTCACCCGCTACACAACCAGCTGGGACGTCCATCCCACAACCCCCGAACCCGCAAGCTTTGTTGGCTACGTCGGAATGGTGCTCGGCGCCTCTGCGGGATGATCCCGCGACGGCTCACTCGGTCGAAGCGCTGGAACCCTTAGCGTCCACAACGGTGTGCGGGATCCTTTGACCTGGTGGTTCCCACGAATACAGGAACGGTAAAAAGCACGTGCAATTGCGGATGCTTATAGACTCGCGATCAACCGTGATGCCAAAAACAGAGTTGGTTCCCCCCTGCTCAATGCGCTAAGCCGAGGCCATGCCCCGGCTTCAAACACGGGCGCTCCAGGCCTTGACCCGGTTGTCCCTTGGAGCACCCAAACGCGTCGTCGTCGGCGCACTGGGCTTGGCCGTACTGGCCCTCGCCACAACCGTTTTCTTTTTAGACATGAAAACGGACCGCAACGATCTCGTGCCGCCATCCATCGACTGGAATCAACGGTATCTTCAGTACGTTGAGGAGTTCGGAGGCAAAGATGAAGTCCTGATCGTGTTTGAAGGTGGGCCGCTCACCCAACAGAAAGCATTCGCGGACCAAGTCGCCCAACAACTGATGCGGGCAGACTGGGCCCAAAAGGTGCTCCACCGGGTCGACCCGCAAACCTTCGAAAAATGGGCGCTCCTTTACCTCGACGAGGACACGAGGGCGTCGCTGCTCGAAACCCTCCAAGCACGCGGCCCCTCCCTGTTGGGCCACCTGATGCATCCCGGCCTCATGCCCCTGCTTAAAGCATTGGACACGCAGCTTGCGGCGGCCCACCACCCCCTTCGTCCACAACAAGGCTCGGCACCGGCCAAGGCCGCTCGGCAAAACCCACATTCTAACGCAAGCACCGAACCTCAACCGGCACGCCTCCATGCCGCGAGCGAACCCAAACCACGTACCCCAGCCCACAATGAAACGGATGCGCCATCACGCACGGCACCAACCGCCCGGGGGCAGGACCTCACGTTTTTGGTCCAGGTTCTGAAAGACGTCCGCGCCCGCCTTACGAACACCCCGCCGCCCCCGTACAGCTCGGTATTCGGAGCCTGGTTCCAGGACCCAAAACACGACAGCGACGGCTACCTCTTATCCGAATCCGGACGGTTTTTGTTTGTGCTCATGACACCCACCGAGGGTGACGGGTTTGACCTCGCGGGCCAGGCCATTGACCAACTCAAGAGCCTTCTGGAAGCCACGGCCCCAGACTTTCCTGGGGTGCGCTACGGCATCACCGGCCAACCGGTCATTGCCTCCGAAGAAATGCGTGCGAGCACCGAGGATACGGTCCGGGCCACATGGGTGGCCCTTATCGGCGTTTCTTTGCTCTTTATTTTTGGATTCAAGCGGATCCGAAACCCCCTGTTCGCGGTGGCCTCGTTGATCATTGGGTTTGGGTGGTCACTCGGAGCAACCACCCTCTTGGTGGGGCACCTCACGGTCCTCTCCGTCGCCTTCGCGTCGATCCTCATCGGCTTGGGCGTTGATTTTGGCATTCACCTCATCGCGCGATACGAAGACGCGCGCGCGGAAGGGAAGGATATCGACCAAGCCCTCCAAACGGCCGTCCTCAGCACCGGTCCCGCCAGCATGGCTGCGGGACTGACCACCGCGCTGGCCTTTTATGTGCTCACCCTCACCGATTTTCGCGGCATCGGAGAACTGGGCATCATCGCGGGCACCGGGGTGTTGTTGTGCCTGGTGGCGAGCCTCACCGTCACCCCGGCGTTCATCAAACTGCTCTCCAAAAAGGCCCCCCAAGATCCTGCGCGCCCCGGAACTCAAAACCTCCCAGGAACCAAACGGGCCGCCCCGGCCATCTGGCTTGGGGCCGGTTTGGGAATCACCCTTTGGGCAGCCACCCTAGCCCCGCACGTGAAGTTCGACGGCAATCTTTTGAATCTTCAGGCCGAGGGCACCGACGCAGTGGATTGGGAGCTCGCGATCCTCAAGGATGGGGGGCACTCGAGCGCCTTCGCCGCATCCATCGCCGATACCTTAAGAACCACCCGAGATCGCGTCAAACGCTTCAAAAGCTTGCCTGAAGTGCAAAAAGTGGAGTCCATCGCCGACCTCATTCCCGAAGACCAATCGATCACCATTTCGAAGCTCCAAAAAGCCCTCCAAAATTTCTCGGCGCTCCCGCAAAAAACCGAGCCCCCAAAGCGTCTGCCCATCGAAGCGTTTTACAAACAGGTTCGCTCGACGCGACGCAGGCTCGACGCGCTTCAAAGTGCCGCTCCAAAAGAGCACCAGGCCGGATCTGCGCACCTTCCCCTGCACACCCTCCTCACCGCCATCGAGGCCGCCCTCGAAACCGCTTTGGAGCCGGGCCAAGAACAAAGGAAGCAACGCGCCGAAAACGCCCTACATGCCTACCAGATGGCGCTCTACCACGACGTACTGGGCAAGATGAGGCTTCTTCACGCATCCCAAAAGCTCAAACCGATTGCCCCAGACGACCTCCCCCGTTCCGTCAGGGACCGGCTCCAAAGCAAAAACGGCAGGTTCCTTATCCGCGTATACCCTCGTCACAACATTTGGGAAGACGAAGCCCAAAGGCGTTTTGTGGAAGCACTGAGAACCGTAGACCCGCACGTGACCGACACCCCAGTCCAGGTCTACGAATCGCGGCGCTTGATGACGGACGGATATGCCAAGGGCGGCCTTTACGCACTCGGTGTGGTTCTGCTGTTGCTGCTGCTTGATCTGCGCAGCCTCCGTGACGCCTTGTTTGCAGCGATTCCTTTGATCGTCGGCGGACTATGGACCTTAGGATTCATGCACCTCGTTGACCTCCGCTTCAATCTTGCCAACCTCATCATCTTGCCGCTGCTCATCGGCATCGGCATCGACACCGGTCTTCACATGGTGCACCGCTTCAAGCAAGAAGGGCTGACGGGCCTGGCGCTGATTCGCCACAGCACCGGCCGCGCCGTCATTCTTTCGGGCCTCACCACCGCCATCGGCTTTGGGGCGCTCGGCTTGGCCAGGCACCGCGGCATTCAGAGCCTCGGGATCTTGCTGGGCGTGGGCGTGCTTTTGACCTTGCTCGCAGCCCTGTCGGTTTTGGCCACTTCATTGACGATATTTGCGCGGCAGCGAAACCCGTGATGCGTCCACTTCGAGCTGGTCGACGGACTCCTCCAGGATTTTTTGATTGGCCCTCATCTTTTGCAACACTTCCTTTTCGTGGTGGTCGACCGCAACTTGCTCAAAGCGCTTCACTTTGCCGCGCATCTCGTGGAGCCGTCCCCTCAGATCCCGAAACTGCCGCTGCCACCACTCGGCGCTGTGGCCTCCGTACGAACCGCCTTTTGGCGGGGTCTTCTTTGGGTTTTCTTTGAGCACCCGTGCCCGCTCAAGGGCCGCTCGAATGCGAAGCAAGTTGGCACCCACGATCTTGTCCCGACCGATGATCAACAACGGAATGCCTCCTCGGCTCCGATCCTGAAGATAAAGCGCCCGGTTTTTGGGCACGTCGATATCAAGGTATTGAAATGAGACACCCTTTTTACGCAAATACTTCTTGACCGTGCGGCAAGGCCCGCACCACGACGCGCCGTACATGCGCACGCTCGGAGCCGCCCAGGCCTCGATGCTGTAGAGCCCAAAGAGGCTCCAGCCGGCGAGCCACAAGCCCAAAAACCACCGTGTTCTCCGTTCAACCATCAACATCCCCCTCGCTTTCAAGCTTTGGTAAGAACCACAATACAAACTTCGCCAGTGTCTCGGAGCAGGCCTGCACCCGGCGGTTTAGATCCCAAAGAGGGCCAATCAACCGGGGTCTCCCTAAAACATGAACCGCCAGTCGTCCCCGAGCCACTTGCCCCGACCGACCACGAAAACGCTCAAAGTCGACGGGAAGGGTCTCTTCTTGGGGATCTAAGATGGTGCGCACCACGAGCCAAGGGAGTGCTTTTTTGGTGGCGGGCGACAAAAAAGCGGCCGACTCGAGGTCGAGGGCCGTCCACACCCCATCCCCCCGATCAAAGGTGGCCTTTTTTGCGGTCGTGCTCTGGATATTCGGCGTACTCACAATACGCGCCCTGTGGGCTTCGGGGTAGTGCGCAGCGCACCGAATCCACGCGGCATCGGGCAAAGCCAGGAGCGTGTGGCCGTCAAACACCTCGGCGCCGAAAACCAAAGCCCCCCGAGGTACCCGCGATGAACCCGCCCCCGAAACCCCCATCACCAAAACGCCCCGGACATCGAATCGCTCCAGGACCGAACCCACCCCGCGGCGCGCGTTTTTTGCCCCCTCGCCGGTGACCGCAACCAAAACCGGGACGTCTGCAAGGGTTCCCGAGTGCAGCTTCACGAAGGGGTGTGGTACCCGCGCTGCACCCTTCACGTGGCGCATCAATGCCCGGACTTCCTCGGACATGGCCGCCAAAATCAAACACGGCTTCGTGGGCGGCTCCCTTGGCGCCACACGTTGGTTCGATGACACCGGACGACTCGTCAAGGACGACTCTTCAGCTAGGCAGCCAAGTGCCACTTGGCTAGGCGAACCAGGTCTTTGGGGCTTTTGCGGGCCCCATTCACCACCGATGCCTCAAAACCGGAGTGCATCGCGCAATTTTGGCACCGCGCGTCTTGGCGCGATTCCCAATACGTCCAGTCGGTCTCTTCCCAAAACGTTTTCCATGAAAAGGTGTACTTCTCGCCGATGAGATAACAGGGTCCCTTCCAGCCCTTAGGCGTAAAAGTGACCGTGCTCCAAGGCGAACAGTTGTAGTCTCTCATCCCCGCCGCAAACTCGAGAAACATGGGGGTCGACGTGATGCGGTACCGGTCTTGGAACGACAGAATTTGGCGGAACTTCTCGTTGATCTCCTGGCGAACGAGAAAAATGTCTCGGGCCACAGACTCATAGTGGTATCCCGGCGAGATCAACACCCCGTCCACGCCCATCGCTTTGGTCAGGGCGCAAACTTCCTCCACCTCTTGGACGGAGGTCTCTTTGAACACCGTCATGTTGACCATGGTGTGGTAGCCTTTGGCCAAGGAGGCCTTGATCATCTCGACAGCCTTCTCAAAAACGCCCGTTTTGGCGCAGACCTTGTCGTGGGTCGCCTTCATTCCGTCGAGGTGGATGTTGATGGTCAAGCGTTTGTGGGGCCGAATGACGTCAAACACTTTTTCATCCAAAAGAAGCGCATTGGTGCACAGATAAATGTGACGCTTTCGCTCAATGATCTTGGCGATCAATTCTGGAAGTTCGGGATACAAGGTGGGCTCCCCGCCGCAGATGGACACCCCCGGAGCACCGCAATCGTCGACCGCCTGGAGGCAGGCTTCGAGCGGCAAACGGTCCTTAAGCTTGCCGGTGTGCCGCTCCACCGCACAGCCGAGACATGCGAGGTTGCACGTATAAAGCGGCTCAAGCATGAGTACGTAGGGATATCGTTTTTGCCGCTTAACGGCTTGCTTGAACTGCTGCCGCAGCATGTCGGTACCAATGTGAAGCGGCATTCTCATGACGGTGCTCCTTTGGGCTGAAACGCCCGCTTTTCGCGCTGAGCGCGATAGGTAGATAGCGCAAGAAGGGGAAAATACAGACGATAAAAATCGTATCGGAGATAAAACACCGACGGAAAACCGGTCCCGGTCCAATGGAATTCGTCCCAAGAGCCGTCCGGTTTTTGCTGGGCCAACAGGTACCCGATGCCCCGCTCCACTTGTGCCGAATCGTCATCCCCCGTGAAAAACAACCCCATCAACGCCCAAGCGGTCTGGGACGGCGTACTCGGACCTTTGCCCTTCTCCCGAGGATCATCGTAGGACAGGGGCAATTCACCCCAGCCCCCATCGTTGTTCTGGCAGCTTTGGATCCAATCACGGGCTTTTTTGCCCCAAACCGTGCCTTCCGGGGTCTCGCCAATGCGCTCCAGGCCACAAAGCGCAAGCCAGGTGCCGTATATGTAGTTGCAGCCCCAACGCCCGTACCAGGAGCCGTCCTCGTGCTGGGTGGCGTGCAGGTAGGCGACGGCCCGCGCCGCCGCAGGATCGCCTTGGTCCTTGCCCAGGACCGCGAAGGTTTCGAGGATGCGTCCGGTAATATCCTCGTTGCTGGGGTCGATCATCGCGTTATGGTCCGCAAAAGGCACATAGGTCAGGACCGTTTTGTTGCAGTTTTTGTCAAAGGCACCCCACCCCCCGTCGTCGTTTTGCATCGTGACGTGCCAAGCATGGGCCTCTTCGATGGCCCGCTGCTTTTTTTGTTCGGCTTCTGGGGTGGCCAAGCGAATTTTCGAAAGGGCCGTGACCACTTTGGCGGTGGTGTCGTTGTCGGGATTGAAGCCATTGGCGTACTCAAAGTACCAACCGGGCGCTTGCCCTTCCGGGTTTTTGAACCGCCAGTCACCATCGGGGCGACCCCGCTTGTCCAAAAGCCACATCCCCGCACGTTGCAAAGCCGGATGGTCGCGAGGAAGCCCGGATTCAACCAAGGCGTTGATCACCAAAGCCGTGTCCCATACCGGGCCGAAACAAGGCTGCAGTTTGAGCCCCGTAGGCCCCTCAAGTTCGAGCTTTTCAAGTTCCTTGACCTGGGCGGCAAAAGTCGGATTGTCCGCTTCGTACCCACGGCACCGAAGCGCAAACAAGGTGTACACAATGGCCGGAAAGATCGCACCGAGCCCATCGCTGTCGACCAGGCGGTCCACGATCCAACGTTCGGCCTTGGCCAACGCATGCGCGCGGGTGGGCTTAAAAGGGCTCTTCTCCAGGAGCTTCAGGACTCTATCCACGCCGAAGAAAAACCGATGCCAGCCGGTGGTTTCTTTGCCCACCGGAGTCTGGGTTCGAAGCTCCGGAATGCCCGCGTGCTCCGGCACCGGAAAAGTCAGCTTGTGGGCCCATACGATGCACAGGGGGACCACCAAATCTCGGGACCAAGACGACATTTCGTACAAGTTGATCGCAAACGCTTGGGGCAAAAAGAGGATTTCAGGGGGAATGGCTGGGCACTGAGACCATGGAATCTGCTGAAAGATCGCCAAATAAAACTTGGTGAAGGAGTTGCAAGCATCGAGGCCCCCGAGCTCCACCGCTTTTTTTTGGGCACGCTTCATATGAGGGGCTTGAGGGTCCTCACCGAGAAGCTTGAGCGCAAAGTAGGCCTTGACCGTGGCGCTGACTTCCGCAGGCCCCCCGGGGTAAATCGCCCAGCCTCCGTTTGGGCACTGCTGCTGCCGCAAGGTCGCCGCGGCTTTGGCCATGCGTGGGTCCGCAACTTTTCCGAGAAAAACCATGACCAGGACGTATTCGGACTCCAAAATGGAGTCCCCCTCAAGCTCACCGCACCAATGGCCGTCCTCACGCTGCAAGGACAAGAGCTGCCTCTGGGACGCGTTTATCGCCGTGCTGAGGGTGCGTGGCTCGGACGCTGGGTCTCGGTGAGAGCGATGCGGTGTGATCACGGGCTCGAACTCCTTGGAACCGCCGATTCCGACCTCCGCCTGCGCACCCGCCCAAAGCGGTGATCAGGGAGAGGCCTCGCAGCGTTTTCCCGGCGGATTCTGGACTGTCGGAACGCCCGGGACAACGCAAAAAGGGTCCCGAGCGCCGCCGAGTGCAGACCGCATCGACCCCAAACAAGGAGAAAAACCATGACAGAAGGTGCAAGAACTGCAAACCAACAGCGGATGGCGAACCCGAGGCGCCAACCGAGCAACCGAGCCCTGCTTGGATCCCCGTGGACTTCGGCCGAGAAGGACCGTGGCCCATGACCCCGGTGAAGGCACGCTTCGAAGCCCTGTCTGAGACCTATCTCAAGGACATCCTGGCCTTGGTGCAAGACACGGTGCGGACCCATACCCCCGAGGGTTCATCTTTGGTCTCGATGGTCGACTACCAAATGGACACCGGGGGCAAACGCCTCCGAGCCCTCTTGCCGCTCATGGTCGGCGAAGCGCTGGGCATGCACCCCCGCATCCTGGTGCCCTTCGGGGCGGCTTGCGAGATGCTCCACAACGCCACCTTGGTGCATGACGATCTCCAAGACGGGGACGATACCCGACGAGGAAGAGCGACGGTTTGGCGCCGCTTCGGCGCCCCCCAGGCCATCAACTTGGGCGACGCCATGTTCTACTACACGCTGCTGTTGGCGCAAAAGCTAGACCTCGGCCCGTCCATCGGTGAATCGATTGCCCAAAAAATCCTCACCGACACCCTCCGGGTCATCGATGGGCAAGAGCGGGAGTTCTTGTTGAAATCCACCCCTGAACCCCATCTTGGGGACTACTTCGCCATGGTGGAAGGCAAAACGTCAGGACTCTTTGCCCTCCCCATCGCGGGGACCGCCCTCCTCGCCGGGTCCGAACCCGGTCTGGTGAAGGCGCTGGACTCGGCCGCGGGGCATCTCGGTGTCTTGTTCCAGATTCAAGACGACGTTCTCGATCTCTATGGCGAAAAAGGACGGGGCCATTTTGGCAGCGACATCGCCGAAGGAAAACGGAGTTTCCTGGCCGTGCACGGCTTGGCGCACGCCGATGCCCAAAGCCAAAAGAAACTGCGCGCCATCCTCGACAAAGACCGCGCCCAAACCACGCCGGATGACATCGCTTGGGCTAAGGAGCTGTTTCGGCAACAAGGCGCCCTCGACGCGGCTCTTCAAGAAATCGAAGCCCGCCGGCAGCAGGCGGTCCGAGTCCGGGGCCTTTCAGAGCACCCGACGCTCCCCGGGCTCCTCGGCCAGCTTGCAGATCTGTTTTTGGCGCCCATTCGTCCCCTCATTCGCCAAACGACCGGACCCCGAACGACCACCGGCCCCCAAAAGCAGGCCGAGGAGGACGTCGCGTTTTGCCAGGCGGTCTTGCCGCGGGTCTCACGTTCGTTTGCGCTGTCCATCCAGGCCCTTCCCTATGCGCTCGGCGCTGAGGTACGGGCCGCGTACCTCCTTTGTCGTCTGGTCGACACCATCGAAGACGAACCCCGTTTGGATGGAGACCGCCGGCAGGCCCTGTTCGACGCCTTTGATGCCGCCCTGGTGAGCGACCAGGAGGGCCCCGCTTCCGCGTTCGAACACGCCGTCGCCCCTTTGGGCGCTGACGGTGCCGAGGGTGAACTTTGCCAAAATGCCGGCGCCGTATTCCGCTGCTTCCGAGCCCTGAGCCCCGAAGCCCGGGACGCCATTCGCCCCCACGTGCTCGAAATGTCCCAAGGCATGCGTGAATACACGGTCCGCGCCCAAAAAGAAGGCGGACTTCGACTTCGAGATGTGGAGGACCTCGAGCGGTACTGCCATTTTGTGGCCGGCACCGTAGGCGATCTTTTGACCAAACTTTTCGAGCGCTCGGTGAATGGATTGCCTGCAGACGCCCAAGCGCAAGCCCGATTGTGGGCAAGCAGCTTCGGGACCGGCCTTCAGTTGGTCAACATCCTGAAAGACATCGCCCCCGACTTCGAACGCCACGACTGCTACCTCCCCACCGGTCTTGCCGCCCAATACGGACTCCCCCTCGACGAGCTCCTCGACCCCACCCGGCGTCAAGCCGCCCTCACCGTGGTCGACCACCTCTTGGCCCACGCCCTTCGGCACCTGGACCGCGCCCTCCGCTACACCCTCCTTTGGCCCAAAAAGGAGGGCGCCCACGTCCGTCTGTTCTGCGCCGTGCCCCTCGCACTGGCCTTCGCCACCTTGGCCGAAATCCGCCACGGCGAAAACACCCTGAAACGCGGCCGAGAGCCCAAGGTCAGCCGCCAAGTCACGGTCCAGATCTTGAAAGACGCCCAGACCGCCGTCCTCGACGACCACGCCCTCGAACGCCTGCTCAAGCGCCATCGCGACGCCGCCTGGGCCCCCACCCCAAAACCCCATCGAACCTCCCCCCACACAAGCCCCGGCCCCGCGTAGCCCAAAAGCAACCGCTTTAGGTCTCGACGCTGAGCAACCCAAGGAGGCATCAACGGATGTACAGTTTACTCTTGGGGTAGTCGATGATGATCCGTCGACCGTCCAGAAGGTCAAACCCAATCACCATCGCGGGCTTGTCGTTGGACCAGGCCTCTTCGAAACCCGGCATATCCCACACCACGACAAGGGTCCGGTCAGCCAACACCAACCCTGAGAACTCGAGCCCCTCGTAGGTTGCCACCCTGGAGCCAAAGGCATTGGAGCCAAACAGAGGCCGCTTGAGCGCTGCCGCTTGGCGGTTCATCACTGTGGCGTTGGCACCGAGATCGAGTAGGGCCTGGATCGTCTCCGTTTGGCCGCGGAAACCGCCGGCCAGGATCATGTGACCATCAACGGTCCTAAAAGGAACCTCAGAAAAGCCGTCCAGCTTCAAGAACGCCTCAAGCACAACTTCGGGCGAGTAGAGCTGAAGAACCAAGTTGTCCAAATCAACGCTGACGATGTGTTGGTGGAGGAGATCAGCCCCCAAGATCCCGTCCAAACCGTCCTTCAAGTCTTCTGGATCCATCGGGACAACGTCCATCAACATCTGAAACGGATGCCCATCGAGCTCGAAATTGTGAATCGACACCACATCCCGAAGGGGGTATCCGCTTTCGGTGGCGCCGCCCACAAAACTGACAAAATCGGTCGGGGTAACATGCGTGCCAGGAAGGCGTGCCAGCGCCTCAGCCGTCAGCGAAGAGCTTGGGCTGCCGTTATCCAGCATCAACTTGAGTGTCTCGTCCCCCACCTTGGCGGTCACCGCCACCCGGTTTCCGGAAAGGCGTGTAAGCGGCACCGTGAGGGGCGGATGGTTCCCTTGCCCTTCCGTCACCTTGGGCTGCGGAACCTCCCACCAGGCGGGCAGCTCCTCTTTGCCATCGTGGTCTTCATCCAATGCGCGCCACTCGATGTCGATCCGCGAACCATCTTCATACTTCACAGTCCACACCAGGCCGAAAATCAACTTCAGATGTTCGTCCTCAAGCCAAGGTTCCGGAGCGACCCACACCCGTTCCGTGGTCCGGTAGGCTTGGACGACCGAGCCGTGGGATTGGGTGCCGTTTTCAAGATGTTTTTTGGACCACGCGGGTAACTTCTTCGCCCACCGTGCCTGGTCAAAGGAGCGCATGGGCATGTCCTCAAGGACCGGGTCGGGGAGTGAGGTGGTGTTCCGCACCACGCGGCCCTGGTACGAAAGCGGGGCGCTTTGGAGCCCCGCACCTTTTCGAAACGCATCGTAACCGGCATCGACCAGCCGCCCCTGGGCTTGGCGAACACGATCCTTTTCTTGCTCGGAAGCAGCGGCGTCGTAAGCTGTTTTTTCATTCCAAGAAAGCGCATACACGTTTTTGGCGATCGCCTCATCGGTCTGGCCCGCGATCACCCCGGGCGCTGAAAGCTTGTGGTTTGATGAGGACTGCGCATCGTGCTCAGCATCTGAGGGCGCCCCCAATTTGGCCTCAGGATGGGCTTGAAGCCAGCGATCGATGCTATGTGGGCCCTCTGTGATACGCTTCCGAATATCCTTCGGGGCGAAGTACATAGGCGCAGTCTTTTGGCCGAGGCCATGAAACAAGAGAAGGGCGTGGTGTCCGTTGCCGTCAGTGCGAATAAGGTTGTCTTTGTAGGGCGCACTCGGAAGGGGGCGCAAATCGACGAAAAACCCATGGTTCAAGAAGCTGTCTCCGAGATCAAAGATGGTGCCACCCCAGTCGGCGCTGTAGATCGCAATGGGTACCGAACGGGCGATCAGTTCCGTCCGTACTTCAGCAACGCCCGCGGGATACGGTTGCCCTCGCTTCACCACCTTCCCGTTGTACACCCTCTGAATCTCTTGGCCCCGGTTCCGCTTCAAGTAGTCCATCACCGGTTCGTAGTCCTGCACCAGAATGCCATCGGTGAACACCCATAAATCATCATCGACATAGTCGGCTCGCGCACCGTCGTCGACCAGCTTGACCAAGTTTCCGCGCCACTCTCGAACACGATTCGGGTGTAAAACAGCGGGGTCCCAAACGGCCTTGACCACGGCCCCATCGGGATGGCTGACGGTGAATTCATAGTGCAATACGATCGAAGCACCTGTTGGCGATGACCACGCGTCTACGATGTTCTCAACCGGCTCTTCCCAACCTTCACTGCTCGGAAACTTGGTCAAAAACAGGTTGCGTACAAAGCGTCTGAAGGACTTCTGATTGTCAGGGTGGTGGGGCATGGAGGGAAGAACCAAATCGATTTGGGAATGGATGGCCCCCGGCACCAACATCGGCAAGACGGATCGCCCTTCGGCCTGAAGGTGCTCGAGAAACGCCGCGTAGGTGGCCTGATCTTTGACGCTGGGGAATTCGGCGACATCCACATCCAAGAGCCGGTCCGCCCATTTCAGATCGCGAAGCATCGGACTATCCCAAGTCACCCCATGCTCGAGCGCCGGGTAAGAATCGACCTCTTTGGGCCACAGGCCTGGGGGCTCTGGCGCGTCCGCGGCCGCGTAAGCGGAACCCGCCTTATGCTTCGGGTTGGGAATAAACGGCCCCATCCGTGATTCTCCACGCTCCGGGTCCCAGCGCACCTCCTGCGCGCCGATCACCTGCTCCGGCGAAACGTACTCGGGAAATCCGTAAGTACCAGTCTCCTCTCCCTTTTGGAGACCGAGGTTCAGCGCTCTTCCGTCGTTTTCGATGTAGTAGATCCAGGACACCTGAATCGTGGTGTCATCCTCAGCGGTCTTCGGAAGAACGCTGCCCTCTTCGGAAGTCCACGCATCGACTGAAAGGCGCTCAACCTGGTCTGACATGGTCAACCCCACCGGCATGAACAGATCCACCATGTCCTGAAACGCGGTGGCATAAATGTAGGCCACCGGCTTAAACGTTTTCGATTGCGGGTCCCGCGAAAGGCCCGGCTTCATCCGGTGGTTGAAAAGTCCCTCAGCGCCATAGGGCGCAGTCATGCGGGCGCTCACCAGGACTGTGGGCACCGAAGTTCGAGCATGGTCGTACCCCTCCAGCGTCCAGTTCTTGGTCTTTTGCCCTTCCTGACCTTCGAAGGTCCCCTCTTGGAGCTGATGAAGGGCCGCGACCCGCGTCGCCAACACTTGGTCGCTGAGCCCCGACTTGTCGACCGTGGTCTGCACCGTCTTGGCCTCCGGGGCCTTCACCATCTCATCGTACCGGGGGTTCCGTGCAAAGGTCCCCGCGATCGGTTGTCCTTGGTCATCGACCTGGTGCCAACCTTTGACGTGGGCATCGAGAACATAGGGCAACACCACCGCGTTCTTGAATCCTTCGTCCGCAACGAAGCCGAGGGCGCCATAGGCACGGACCACATCCACCGAACCAGGGGGTGTCTCGATGGTGAGGACCCACGCCTTGCCGTCCACCAACGCGGCCTTCAAGGAAGGATCCTGGCCTTGGACAAAATGCGGGTCTTTGGTCGCCAAGACCGGGTCGAAGGTGGTCACCGAAGCGCGGGGGTCGCGCCCGGGCGGCACGAGCCCATAGACCTCGCCCGGCGCATGCTTCACGCCGGCCACATAAGATTCGAAAGGGAGCCCCCCATAGGCCACTTTTCCGGTCGAAAGCGGCAAAAGCGGGGCCATCGCGGGATGGAACGCACGCGTCTGCTCACCCGCGGACGTGGCCCCCCCCACGCCCGTAGGCTCGCCCCCCTTGACGAAAAAAGGCGCGTGAGGCTTCCCCGAAACCCCCGACCCAGATGCCTCTCCGCCTTTGCCAAAAAGACCCCGTGCGCCATACGATTCCGCTGCCTCTCGATTGAAGCCACCCCGAATCGCAAGTTCGACCAGGTACAACCACGCCACCCCAAGGGGCTCCGGTAAATCCGCCGCATGAGGCGCCATTTCTTGAAAAAACTTATGATTACGGATGAATTCCTCAAGAATATCGGACCTCGGGCGCTCCGTCTTGAGCGCAAATACCGGCCACACCCCGCCCTCTGTAGGCCTCAGCACCCCGAGCTTGCCCAGAGGCGTATCCAGCCCCCACCACGCCATTTCAATGAAATAAATCCGCTCATCGTCAAAAGAAACCACAGGAGTAGAAAGCGGATTGTCGAGCGCCAGGCCTCCTGCATGAATGGGGACGTCGCGGCGAATATCGTGCTCTGGGCGAAAGAAACTGCCCGCAGGCTGAACCACCAGCTCCTCCGCCAGGACTACGCCCACCCGCTCCCAATGATCCTCCGAAGGCGCACTTGGCCCAGCGAAAATCGTCTCTAAACCGACGTCCACTTCAGCCGACGCCCCGAGGTACACGGCGGCATTCACCCCCACCATTGCGGTCAACAGCATTGAAGGCGGAAGCTGAATGGCATCGTCCAGGGCCGTCACCCCCCTTTGGCCAAACTTGGAAAGCAGCCGACCCCGAAGCACCACCAACCGAAGCGCAAACGCATTGAGGGTCGCCTCCGAGATTTCAGTTCGGCTGGGCGCCCGAAGAAGCGTGCCCAATTCGAACACCGCACCCGCCAAGTCCTCGAAAGAAACCTCGGCCTCGGTGCCCACCAGCGCGACCTCTGAGAGATGGGCGTCATCCAAAAAGCCGGCTGGACCCACTTCAGACCGCGTCTCGTTGCCCGCCTCTGGTGCCCACAACCCCGAAACCCCTAGCTCCGCCAACGTCGATGGATCGAGGCGCCAGGCGCGATTCACCAGCGAATCAAGATCGACCCCAGCCAAAGCCCCAGACTTGAGGCCCTGGTGAAGGCGTGCCTCCGGAATACCGGCGTCTTGGGCTGCATCGGTCAGTGAACCCTCGGAAAAGCGATTGATGAGCCGACGAAGCTTCTGTGACTCTATCCGGGACCCTTCGGCCAGCGGGAGGTCGGGGGCCTTTGCGACCCGCCCCTTCCACGAAAAAGCCACGGCTTCACGGTTTTCGAGTGCCATCCGAAAGGACAGCGCCGGGAGCGTCCAGTACTCGGACGACGCGGGGTTCAACGCATGAAGCGCGTCCACCTCATCGGCCCGGAGCAAGACGCGACCAGGCGACCGGCTCAGAAGGTCTTGGCTCAACGCCTCTATCGCGTGGTGGCGGACCTGATGACGGATCGTGGCCAACGAGGCCAGCGACGGCTGGGAGACCGGCGCATGGTCCAAAAGCGTATCCGCTGCCCCCCATGCCGCACCGGAAGCGCTCGCTCCGTCGCGCCGCGGAGCAAAACGATGGGTCTTTTGCACCAACTTCGCCCAAGAAAAAAGGACATCCGAACCGCGCATCTTTGCCCATGCGATCGGAGGCTGAGCGCCCCGCGCATCGACCATGCGATCCACGGCATCTTCGAGAAGCCCACAAGAAATGCCAAGTGCACGCATCAAGGTCCGTTCAGGATCTCCACCCAGGAGAAGCGGCCCCTGGCCATCACAGAGGTGTTCAAGCTCGTACAAGGTTCGGTCTGCCCACATGCCAAGAGTCTCCCTGAAGCGGACCGGCCATAGGCCAAGCGGAATCCCATCCCGCACAGCCTCGTCGCCAAAACGAATCTGAACCAAGCGGCCGAAGATGGCATCAAAGCGCCAAGCCGCGTAGGGCGAAGCCAAAAGCGCACGAAGTTCTGAGAGATAGAGCCCGCGAAGTGACGTCAAAAGGTGTGACACCGCACCGTCCGGCACCCGGTAGCGCGAAAGGCCCCATGTTCGGGGCGTCAGGACCAGAGGACCTCGTCCTACGCCCAGAAACTCACGCGGGTCATTCAGCAAGAGTACACCCAAAACGGCCGTTGTATCCGCTCCATCCTTGGTGCGCCCTGCCCAAGCTTGGTTCGCTTTTTTGAGGGACAGGAGCGCCAAGCTATCCTGACGGGGGTCTTCTGCCGCCGCCGCCCGTCTCGCCATCGCTGGGCCGACCGATTCTGCCCAGCGGTGGGCGAGCTCAGACCCCGTCGGGTTCCCCTTCGAAAAAACCAAGCCGTCCCGAGGTTCGTCATCGGCTCGGGTCGCTTCCATCGCGGTCAAAAGGGACAGGACCTGATATCCCAAGTCCCATTCACCCTCCGAAAAGAGAAACACCGCATACAGCGCGTAAGGCACCCACGCGTCGATGTGGGGCGGCTCGGAGGCGCCCTCACCCAATCGATGGGTACGGGGGCGTCCTTCCGCCCCATCCCAGGGCCAACGCCAAAGCGCACCACGGACCTGGGCCCGCAGTGCTTCAAGCACTTCCCGTCTTTTGGGCTCCTCTTGAAACGTGCCGAGGGCTTCTTCGAGGGCAAAGTAAGCCAAGACGTTGTCATCGAGCGTCGCATACGAGGCGCCCCCGTGAACCGCAGACCCCGCGTCGCGGGCGAGGTACAGCCCCTCGGTGTCGCCCTCCGATGAAAAAAGACCGCGCGTTGCCGACAGCAAGGTGTCAAAAACAAGCTCTTTGGTCGATAAGCGCGCAGCCTCGTCCAGAACCCCATCGCCCTCGCCGAGCGCCCGGTTGACCGCCCACGACAAGGCGTACACCACCAACATTTCCGCGCCGACATCATAGCGGTCAAACACCGGTGCCCCCGTGACCGTATCCGCCGCAACCGAAAACCGGGGTTTGCTGTCCTCCTCTTGAGAGGACACATCGGCCAAGGCAGCCAGCGCAAGAACCCGGTCCTGAAAAGATGGGCCCTCCGAAACCGCCCAAGACGCCCCAACGAAGATAGAGAGCGCCTGGTCTTCGACCAAGGTCACGGGACGGTTTTCCTCATAAAAGGACACCACGCGGCCCCCAATCACCGGGTCAGCAGCGGCCGAGATAGATGCCCCAGGCGACGCCCCGGAAGCTTCAGACGCCGACGCAAACCCTTGCGGCAAATGTCGCTCCTCGAAATCGACACCGAGCGCCAAGACAAAATCTTCGAGCGAACGGTCGGTACCCTGGACGATGCGCGCGTCCGCATAATTTCTGAGCGGCCGATCCCAATCGTCGTCCCGCGCGGCCAGGTATTCGTGTACATCGATATACCAAATGAGCGCGGTGCTTGAAGACAACTGCGTCGACAAATCTTGAATGCGTTCACTCGAGTACATAAAGCCCCACTCGTGAACGAAGACGTTCATGCCCGCCCACAGTTTCTCTGCCTCTTCACGAAAGAGGGGCGAAAACCCATGTTCAGGGTGTGCGTCCGCAAAGACCCATAGCCCAAGAACCAGGCCTGCCGTCGCTTCGAGATGGTACGACGTTTCTTGGCGTTCACTTTGTTCGATATACGGGTCCCTAAAGCTGTTTTTGAAGTAGTGGGTCCCGTAATAGAGCTTGTCCTGGAACCGAAGTTCTTTGGCAAACACCGCGATTGTATACCGGAGGCATTTGGCCAACTTCTCTTGATTCACCGGCGACAAAGCCCCATGGTCCACCGACAAAGAAAGCCAGCTGCAATTGTCGATGGCCACGTGCTTACTTGGGTGAAAAAGAAGTCCCGACGAAGAATCTGATGTTCGTTCCAATACCCCCCCGGTCACAATTCGACCGAGCGGCTCGTCCAGTCGCGCCGCTTGAGAGGGATCAAGATCCCCCTTCCATCGTTTGTCGTCCCAAAGCCGCTCAAAAACGCCCCGCTGAAGCGCATCGCGCCAAGCCCTGAGCGCTGAAGCCCACTCCGACCGAAGCCCATCTTCGTCCGGCCCCAAATGGTCTTCGTGCTGAAGCGCGTGGTTCAGGACCGAGAGCACATCAAGATTGTGCTCCGTGACCACATTCTCGGATTGGACCCGGTGCCTAAGCGTCCTCCAGTCTGTCTCCTCAAGCTTGATCACCCGGCCATATTGTTTTTGCTCTGGCTTGCCGGGTTGCCGCTGGACCCAACGATAGGTGCGAATCTCAGGCCAAGCCTGCGGGTCCTCGGGGAAGGTGTCGTAGCCGATGGCATCGAGCACATCGTAGTACGCCCACTTTTCTTCAGGGTCCCCAGGATAGGCCGGCATCAACGAATCAAGCCGCTGAGGTGATCCCGCGTTGATGAGACCAACCGTGGTCCACCCGGCGGTCATCAAGCTCACCCCGGGCTCCAAAAACTGGCGGTGTTCAGCCAAACCCCGAAGCGAAGCCAGATAGCACTGCTTCAACCACGGATGCCGAGCCGCCCCCGGAAGACGTGTCCGGTTCGCCGACGCCAAAAACACACCCAACCCGTGAATCGCCCACGCTCCCGCACCCACCACCAAACGTGCATCTTTCCAATCGTCGTCTTTGGTGTTCCGAGAAAAATGCCAGCCCTTGATCACCGGCCCTTGGCCGTCTTCACCCGTGCCCCACACCGCATCGCGGCAGAGTCCTTGTGCCAACTTCTCAGCCCACACCCGATCCTCAAGCGTGCCGCTTCGTGCCCGCTGGGCGAGCGCAATCCCTTGGGTATACACCCAAGTGCGCTCGGCATCCGCGAGGTATTTTGTATCGGTCGCATGGACCCTCACGTCCGGGAGATATTCTACCTGATACGCAAAATGCCCCCCGAGCTCGTCGTCTTCTTGGACCCGAAGCTGCCGATCCCGAAGCGCCTGGGCCCTGGTATACGGATCCTCGCTGTGCCTCGGCGGTGCGGAACCTGCCAGACCCAGCCCCGACCATCCATCGACGCCCGGCGCATCTTCTTGCGACACCAAGGCCAACGCCCCTGCAGGCGCAGCAGTGGGCACGGCCTCCCCAGCCACCAAAGGCGCAGTGCCCCATGGAGCCTCGGCAAGAACGCCTTCGCCTAAAAGCGCACCATCCAGAGCAACCGCCGAAGGGTGCGTTGCCCAAGACGCGCGTAGAGGCCCTTCGCCCGATAAACCGCTCCGCGAAGGAGATAAAGCCGCCGGTGCCGCCCCGTCCGCCACCCGCTCTGCATCCAAATGCAGCACCGATGAGCGAATCGAAACCGCCTCATCGCCCGCGTCATCCCAAACCGAGGCGGTGACATAGTAGTGCACCGTCTGACCCAACGACGCCCCTTCATCAACCCATTCTATCTGCTGTGTCGCGCCCACCGGACGAAACGGGCCCCGATCACCGTCGCGGCGATACACTTTGTATTGGGGATGTATCCCTTCAGGAACCCATGAACCATCCTCAAAGCTAAGCGAAGGGCCCCACCGAAGATGGGTCCGGCCCCCCTCAAGGAGGCCCCTAAGACCCGCCGGCGCTTTGGGGCGGCCCGCCACCAAAAGCCCCCGGTGAAGCGTCAGCCTGAGGGTGCGTTCCGTTTCGAGACCCACTTGGTCGACGGCTCGAAACACCACCCGGTTTTCCCCATCCGAAAGCGTCAACGGCGCTTCAAACCGGCCTTTTTCAACAACCAAGGCCACCGGAGGCGCATTTCCGACCGTAACCTCTGTGCTTTTTAAGTGCGCATCCTCGACCACGCCCTGAACCACAGGTGCCCGGGTGTACACCGTGGCTTCGGCGGGATGAAACAGAAGTAGACTCGGCGGCGACGCATCCACCGAGATCTGCCGCACCGACTCGGTCACCTGCCCCGCCCGATCGTGGGCCTGGACGACGATGCGACCGGCGGCTGAAAACAGGCGCACCTCGGTCGAAAACGCGCCGGTCGAGGTCGAAACCACCACGCCGTTGACCGTCACCATCGCAAGGTTCTGGCTGCTGACCACACCAGAAACCGCCACGGTAGAACCCACACTGAAATACACCGGCCCGGGAGGCGAATGAAGCGCCAGAACCGGCCTTTCGGGACGCGCCTCGGTGCGCGAAGAACCCTCTTCCTCTTGGTCCACCGCACTTGGCACCACGATTTCTCGTTTCACAGTGCGCCGATGGCCCGCCCGGTCCAACGCGACCACTTCCACTTCGTGTCTTCCGGGCGCAAAAAAGAGCGGAAACGAAAACAGAGTGCCGACACCACGCACCCGAAGACCATTGACGTAAACCCCCTCGAGGTCTTCATCGTAAACCTCTCCTCTCACCTCCGTAGAGTGAAAAGGATGGTTCGAGGCGAGAACATCCACCACCAGCACGGGCGGGGTCACGTCCCGCTGTGTATCCTGAAGCGCCGTCGCCTGGCCCTCAACGATCGACCCGCCGTTTTCGCTTCGCCCACGTTGAACCGCCCCGATCGCATCCTCGGTGGTCGATGCCCGTACATCCCGCCCATCTGGTAGCATCATGCTCTTCGGGCCGTCGACGTCAGCGTGGGCCCAGTACCCGACGCCGCGCTGAGAGGGCGCGTCGACGCGCCGATAGGCGCGCGTATTGGGATCCCATTCCAAGAAACGCGCGGCACCGAGAGTACTGCCTGCCGGGGACCACCCGCCGCTCACCAAATGCCATTCAGAAGTCTTGGCATCGAGATCGGTGCTTCCCGGGGCAAGCGCAGCCTCTGGAATGGGCCAAGCTTGCGGCTCGGGTGCGTAAACCCAATACCCGAGATCGGGCACCATGATCTCGGTTGAAGCGCCCGAAGCCCCAACTTGAAAAGTCAAAAGTGGCCTACCTGCGCCATCCACCGGCAACAAAAGCGGTCTCCTGAGGGGCAACCGAACCAAGTTCCAACCTGCTTCCAGCTTGAGTTCGAGCGCTGAGGTGTCCTGGGCTTGGGCGTAAAAAGCAAAAACCCACGCCGAGAAAACACCAGCCAATAGGGTCTGACCCACGGCCATTCTACGCTGACGCACGGATGTCTTAGCGCCCTTGGAGCCCAGCGATGTCAATGATTTTTGCATCCACAGCAACGAACCAAGTCCTCTGACGCTCCGATGACTGCGTCACAATTGGTGTTTTACCCGTAAAACCTACCGATCGGATCGCCCGACCTCATCGACCTCACGTTCTCATGGGCACCGATGGGGAACCCTTTGACCTGGTGGCGGGCAGCGAGAGCAAAATCGTCCTCCAATCCACCCTTCGGTCCCTAAGAAAGGAATGGCAGGAGCTCAGCCTCGAACGACTGGAGACCTTTCATCCGATCAACGCCTACATGCACCAAAGCTCCACGACAATGCCGGCAATATCCTTCATGTCGCGTTGCTGGCAGGCACGATGATTCGACAGAGAAAGCGTTTGACAAACGAGATTGAAACGTTCGTACGGTACGTGATGTCAGCCAAGCCACGCGCAGCTTTTTTCGGCCTTGTTGTGACCTTCGCCTGGTGCCTGTGGACAGGGTGTTCGGGGGAGGACAGCAACCAGTGCCCGGGCGCGATCATTTCGAATTGTACGCATACCTGTCCAGTAACCTGCGAGCCCCCTGAGGTTGAGGCATGCGTCGGTCCGGATTTTGGCTTTGAGATTCTCCAAAATCAACGTTGCTGCTATTGCGTGTCGTCCGATTGAAGATCGGGGGTCTTCAACAGTCTCCCGCAGGGAATTATGGATCCACCCAGTCGCAGCCCACCTCGACGACGCGAACGCTGCAGGTCCGTTCTTCTTTCTCGCAGTCGCAGCTTCCCGCAGCGCGTTTCTCACGGCCTTGGTAAAATGAGCAGGTTGTTGCTCCAGTTTCCCCACGGATTGATCGACCGATCGTGCAGCTCGAACCGCAGCGTATCTTCTTACTCGAAGGACAAGCAAGTATCTCACCCTCACAGGTCTTGCCTAAAATGGACTTCCTGCCGTTGGGACGGAAGCCCTGCTTACACGAGCCGCCGGGCGTCCAGCAGGTTTGCCCGATGAGCTCACCGTTGGCCGCGGCACACTCACTCTCGGGAGTTGCGACATGCACATCCATGCTGGCCTTGCCGCCTAACCCGCATTCTCCACGGGCGGCGACGGCCACCGCACCACCTGCGTGACCAAAAGTAACCTCTATTGCGTTTGTCGTAGCGCCGGAGATGATGGTCGCGCCCGGGGGAACGGTCCACTCATATCCGGTGGCGCCGCTCATACCGGGAACAGAATAGGAAACGCCAGCTTGACCGGCTTTGACCCAATCGGACCCCGTGATGGCCCCAGGCGTCCGCGTATCCGGGGCGCGGGGAGCGATGGGGATACAGGTCTGCGATGTTTGCGTGCAGGCCCCCTGAGCCGTGACACAAAGTTGGCCACCCTGCCCCCCCATGCGCACGCTCACGGTGTTGGACCCCTGACCACTTTCTACGGTGCTTCCCGGCGGAGGTGCCCATGTATAGCTGCGAACCCCCGTAAGACTGGGTACAGCGTAGTGTTCAATGATGCCGGCGCATCGGCCACGCTCGCCGATGATGGCACCCAGCTGGCCGAGTGGATTGTGAAGCGTGAAGGTCGGTCCAGAAACCCTTTGTTCGTCGCAGAGGTTCTTCTGGCGTCGGATGACGGCCCAGGAGTAGGTGCCTGGTTTGAGCGTTCTGCTCAGACCCGAATCTCCGGCCTCAGTGATTTCACCGCTAAGCTCAAAGTCATCGGCGGCGCCGCTCCACGAAAACGAAATTTCCGCTTCCCCCGCGCAAAATTCTCCAGTCACCTCGAGGTCACTCGGTTTGGTCGCATCGGTGAAAGATTCACTTGCGATACAGGGGCCCCATAACCCCTCTACGCACGTTTGCTCGCCCGCAGCCTGGCATTCTGCAGCCTCCCCGCATGGACGGGTCGCACTGCTTGTACACGGACACCCGTTGTCCACGGTTCCATCGCAGTCCTCATCGACGCGGCCCTCACAGTTTTCTAGGGTGGCCTCAATCTCACCCTCACAGCGGCCCCAAACGCCGTCGGTGCAGGTTCGAATTCCACGCTCGCAGGCGCCCTCGGCGCGTCCGCAGGGTTCCTCTTCTCCATCGGTGCAGGCCTTACAGTTGTCATCCACGAGGCCATTGCAGTCTTCATCCAAGACGCCATCGCAGACTTCCTCTCGAGGTCCGGTATGGTTCTCGCACGGGCCCCAGTGGTTGTTGATGCATCGCTGAAGGCCTTTTTCGCAAATGCCTTCGTCGGTCCCGCAGGGCAGCGTCTCGCCCTCGTCGCAACCACACCCGTTGTCGACAATTCCATCACAATCATCGTCCACAATGCCGTCACAAACTTCACTGATGGCTTCGGTTGCGCCTTCGCAGGCGCCCCATTCTCCTGCTATACATCGTTGTCGACCCGATACGCAGGCCCCCTCGTCCGTGCCGCAGGAGCGTTCGCTCGGAAAAACTGCGTCCACCGCACATGACTCGGGGACTGGCGGTTTCAGTTGTCCGAATTCACCGCGTGACCTGTCGACCGGATTGCCACCGGCCGGAAGACCGTCCGAAGAACAAGCTGCCGCAGCCCCGAGGAGAGAGAAGCCCATCACAGCGAAAAAGAGCCGCTGCCGGATCGGGGCGGCGCGCGCGCTACGCGGGTGATGTCGGTCATATGGAATCCTATGCATCATCTGTGTGGAGATGAATGCAAACCATGGACCAACGAAGAGAAACTCGCGTCTCCCCCGATTGGGGAACCCAACTTGCCAAAGAGGATGAGATTTGACCCTCTATAGTGGGCACGGGTTCTCCTGCCTCAACGACTGATGTGCTCCCCATGGCCTGTGGGGGGCGATTTGACCCCAGAGCGGGGGGGTGTACCCACATTTCGGGTCCCGAACTCACCATAATGCACTGTACTTGCGAATGGCGCGTTGTTTGCACTGCTTTCCGACTTGAAGATCCAAGACATACACGCTCGGCCCCTTCTTCTCGGCTTACTCATCTTGAACGCGTGCAGTTCAGCCGATACGGAGGTCGAAGATCCGTGCATCTTGGGTCTCTGCGCCGGGCCAACCTGCACGGACGGGCTTCCAAATGGCGACGAAACGGATGTCGATTGCGGGGGCAGCACCTGTGAGCCCTGCGCGGAGGGAAAGCTCTGCCAGCACCATGCGGATTGTGTCTCAGGCACTTGTGAACAGCGTTGTCAGAGCTCAGCCCTCAGCATTGAACCCCCGCAGCACGACTTTGGTCCCATCGACGCAGACAACGATGACGCTCGCACGTTCATTGTTGAGAATTCGGGTCGTTTGGCGGCGAAGGTGAACGAACTCCGCCTAGGCGCCACCGAGATGGTCTTCGAAATCGTAGACGACACCTGCAGTCAGCAGTCTCTCGAACCCGGTGCAAATTGCCGCTTTTCGATTCGGTTTACGCCAGGCTCCGAGGCTTCGTTTCAGGCGCAGCTGACGCTCACCCAGGGTGATGGCACCGTGGTTCTGCTTGAGCTCAAGGGACGAGGACGCGCGTTGCCCGAAATAGAGCTCAGCGCTTTCGAACTGAACCTGGGGTCGAGCTACGTCGGCATTTCGACCCCGGAACAGGCACTCAAGGTCTACAACCGAAGCAATCGGGCCACGCGAGCGCTCTCGACTCGGGTCACCGGGAACGGAACGCCTGGGCGAATGGAGGGGCCCTTCGTCGTTCGGGACGACTGTCCCGGTTTTCCTGATTTCAGCCTACCGCCCAATTCTGAGTGCACGATTTGGGCCCGCTTCTCACCATCGTCCCCGGGGGCAGCCTCGGCTGAAATCGAGATCACCGAAGGCGCGTCGCAGGTTTTCGAGGTCGCCCTAAGTGCCACGGCGCTCTCGCAAGGCGAGCTTGGCCTCAGTCCCACAGAACATGACTTTGGTTCTCAGTTGCCGGGGAGCGTCTCTGAAACCCAGGTGTTTCTCGTCAGTTTCGAAGAAGCTGTCGCGGCCTTCGGTAAGGTCGAGGTCTCAGTTCACGGGCAGCATCCAGACGCGTTCCGCATCGTCTCCTCAACCTGTGCCGAGCTGAACTCTACGGCCCGAAGCTGCAGCGTACAGGTTCAATTTAATCCTCAGACTCTCGGGAGCAAGACGGCCGTGCTCCAGGTGTCCAGCGAGACCGGTCTGACGACGACCAGCACCCTCGTGGGACGAACGCCCGGCCTTCGGGTGCCTGGCGAAGCCTTCACGTTCGCAACCATTGACTACGGTGACACGCGGGAGACCGACGTCCAGGTTGCGCGGCCAAGCGGCTACGAGCTTTCCGTAGAACTGGCAGGCGCACGGGCCAGTTCCTTTTCGCTTGTAGGCCCCCTAACCTGCGCATCGGCTGAACTTTGCACACAGCGAATTCGCTACTCGCCTCAAGAAGGCGGAAACGTCTGGGCAGATGTTCGTTTTTCGACTCGTTCCGGGCAGAGTGCCACCGCCCGGGTTCAAGCGTTTGCACCCATTTTCCGAGTCACGCCGAGCGGCTTTGACTTCGGGGCGACACCCTTGGGTCAAACGAGGACCCAGGCTTTCAGCGTCGAGAACATGTTCAAGGGGGATCCAGTGCCGGAGGTGATCCTCCGAGCGAGTGGCTTCGCGTTTCAATTTGAGGACCATAACTGTCCCAGCGCCTTTGTCACCGGACAGAAGTGCACGGTGAATCTGTCGTATCGGCCCATCAATTTTTCTCAGCTCACCTCGACGGGATTTTCGATAGCCTACAATTCGAATCAGACGGCGTCTCAGGCGGTGTCGGTCCAAGGCCATGGCGTCAACTCCGAAGAAATGAGCATCTCACCGACAGCACATGATTTTGGTACCATCGCTGTCGGCGCCATGAGCCCATCCCAGCGCTTTACCCTCGAGAACATCGGCACCGTTCCGCTGCGCTTTTTGAGAACAAGCTTATCCAATACGACCGGAGCGTTTCAGCTCTTGTCCTCCACCTGCCACCGGATCACGCTCGATCCGAATGAAAGCTGCGAGATAAGCGTCAGGTTTTCTCCAACGGATTCCCTGCAGCGAGCGCAAGAGGCGCTCACAGTCTTGAGCCTCGAAGGCCGCGGTGTCTTGGTTCTTTTAGAGGGTCGCGCTGAGTGAATCGTCTGACGAAATCTGGGCTTGTCTCTCACCCTGTTCGAGCAAGCCATGGAACTCCGGCCCACACCCGCGAAGGATCTCTGCCCACACTGCTACCCCCTGGCAGAGCGCTTCTCGCGAAAAGGCTTCTACCATGTTTACTGAGTCCGTCCGAGATCCGCACCCGGTTCGGCAAATTGAATCCGCGGCAGCCAGGAACCGCCGCGCTGGCGCTGAGCGGATCAGGGATTCCGAAGCAGCAACTTGATATCGTCTAATTGTGCGTCCGCTCTCACCAATAGTCGGTTCACAGCAACAATTTTTTCTCCGGCATTTTGGGGATCGGATTCCAAGTCTACCTGAAGATCACGCGTAAACGTCTTCCATGTCCCGACTGGCGAGGATTCAATACCGACCTTGATATAGCCTATCCGGTTGTCTTGAACACTATCGTCAAGCCCTAGGTATTCAATATACCGCTGTCCCTTAGTTGTTTGAACGTCAATGTAGACTCGAAACTCGGGCGCCTTCAGCTTCATAGACCACTGGGCGAAAAAATGGCTATCGTTCTCCCATAGAGCTCCGGTGCTCGTCTCCAGAACGAAACCATCTTTGAGGGTACCCTCTTGTCCCTGTTTAAGCTCAATGACTCGACTGTTCGTATCTGAGTCCAAGACGTTGGCGAAATCGCCACCCCCGGTCTTGTCATCGTAAATACGCCATCCGGTCGTGGTTCCATCTTCGCCGTCCTCGTATACAATTTCGTCTGGAATCAAAGGTTCATACGGGAGCTGAGACAGCAATTGAACATCATCCCACCGGCCAGAGCCCCGTACCAGCATTCGATTCACACGGATAATTCTCTCGCCTGCATTCTGGGGATCGGTGAGTAAATCGGCCTGGAGATCTCGGGCTATGGTGTGCCACTTGTTGACTTCTAGAGAGCCAAGACCAACGTGGACATAAGCGACACTTGCGTGAGGCTGTGGTTCTAGCTCCGAGTAGTAGATATATCTTGGACCCGCCGTGGTCTCTACGTTAAAATAGACCCGAAATGCTGACGAACTAAGTTTCATGCTCCATTCAGCCACAAACTGATTTTCGTTTGCCCAAAACTCACCGGAGTCTGTCTCCAAGACGAATCCATCGATGGTGCTACCCTTGTTTCCTTGCAGTAGCTCGATGACTCGGCTCTGGCGTTCTGCGTCCATAACGTTGCTGATCAATGCCTTACCTGTCTTGTCGTCGTAGATACGCCATCCGCCTATGGCCCCGTCCTCCGCATCTTCATAGACGGTCCGGCAATTCCTTCGGACCCTCTGGACCCGCCCCAGGTCGTCGGTTTCGTAGCCCATCGAGCTTCCCCCTGGGAAGTCAACGCAGCGGACCCCGCCGTAGGCGTTGTAGTGCCGCTTGTAGGACAAGTCTTTGCCTAGGGGACTCGCACCCACCAGTCGAATGTCAGTGACTCGTCCGAAGTTATCGTAGGCGTATGTGGAGATGCGATTGATCTGGTCTGTGGACGACGTCAGCTCGTGCGTTTCGGGGTCGAAACCGTAGGACACCGTCGACTCGTCAGGAAAAGTAACGGTCTGTACCCGACCGAATTTCTCGTGCTTGAAGGTGACTGGTCCGCCGAGTTCAGGTCTTTTCACAGACTCCAACTGGCTGAGCGCATTGTACTTGTATTCACGAGCGAGGCCAGCAGAGTTGGTAAACTTCGTGAGCCGGCCTTGGCTATCCCATTCAATGGTTGCGGGATTTGAGGCCGGAGGGGTTACTGTGACTCGGTTGCCTCCCCCATCGATGGGTTCGCGCACAAAGGTCGTGACCACGGGCCGTCCGTTTAGAAACTTTGTAATCTTCGTCAGTTCCTTGGTTGTGGGATCGTAGTCGTAAACAGTCCGTCGCGACTTTTGGTCGATGGTCTCATACGGGCGCCCAATAAAGGTTTCTGGATCGTCGTTTTTGTACCACTTAAATGTAAAGTTTGTGGCCTTGTCTGTTGCGACATTGTTGGGATTGATGATTTCCTCTACCATGCCCTCAGGGGTACGAATCACTTCGACCGCAGATGTCCCCGGTACGGGGGATTCGTAGATGCTCGGCTGAATGTCTGAGGTTGAACCATAGCGGAACGTATGCTCCGACGCATTGGCATCTGTAAATCCAACGAGCTGTCCGTGTTTGTTGAACCGTCGCTGCCAAAATAGTGCGGCGAGTTGTCCGGGCTGCGCGGTGACTGATGTTGTACGCATTCCTGTGTTCGCGTCAACCGTGTAGTCCATATCCCAACGAATGTTATTCATCTCGAAACCACAGGTTCGACCCTCGTTATCGATGCATTCCGCGTCGTCATCGATCACTTGACTGCCCTTCGCTGTGATAACTTGTGTCAGGCGCCCTTCATCGCTGTATTTGTATTCTGTTGTGAGGCTGCTAAGCTCGTGCGTGACGGTTGCGAGTAGTCCCAGAGCGTTATAGCCGTAGAGAACACGCTGATTGTCCGTGGCGCCAAGGGGGCCTGGCCCCTCGACCGCACTCAGGCGCTCGTCCTCATAAGTCAGTGTGATTGTTTGGCCACTCGCATCTGCGATTTCGATCAGCTTATTGTTGGCATAGGTGTAAAGATGTTGGTTTCCGAAGAGATCGTTAACCTCCGTAAGACGCCCTCGCGAATCAAACCGTACAGATTCGTTGCTTGGCGTGGATAGCTCAAACCCCTCGCCGTGTGGAAGCTGTTTCAGAAGAAAACCTTCGGCTCCCGATCGCCCGAGGTAGTCCGCAGTCCCTTCTTCGTTGAGGCCCATCGCAGTCAGCGGCTGGCAAACGTTTTTTTGGTCTTCAGCCAGGTAGAAGCTGGAATCGAATTCAAGTGTGGGCCCTCCAAGCAGACGAACCAAACGGATGGTACCGGCATGAAGATGAGTGTCCGAATTTTCGTCGCGCCACACGGACATTCCTTCTTCGTCTTTGGTCAAGTCCAGACGATCGAAAATCGAGGGATGGCTAAACTCGAGCAGCAAGTCACCATAGCGCCAGCCTTCGCCCAAGCGATGATCATTTCGCAGATGTCCACTATTGTATGTTCTCGAAAAAGAGAGGTCTGGTCCAGTGCTCGGAAACCGAAGGTCGACAAAAGCCAACCGCCGATTCCCGTCCTGCTTTGGCTTCTCCGTTGGCACCGCGATGGCGTAGGTGTTGCCTTCCACAGTCCATGTGTCCTCTGTTGGGTTGCTTTTTCGGGCATTGGTCGTCGCTTGAGCCAGTTGTTGGGCTTCAATGTGCTCTTGAAGCTCCACGGTCTCGGGACAGAAATGGGCTCCCCCACTTACCACGATGCGTTTCAATAGGTTTCCTTCTACACTTTCGTAGATATTCATGGCCGTAGGAATGCTCAGAGGAGAAGGCACAAACTCTGGCAGCCATCCGTTGAGCCACCACATATCCAGGGGAATATTGTTGTCGCGGAAGAATCGTGCTAGGGCCACCGATTGCATCACCTGGCGAAGCTCCTCAAAAATCTTGACCTTACACGTTCCGGGTGCTGTTGTTTCACAATCGAGTCCCTCAAAACGAACGCCGGGATCTGAGACGATAAACATTTGCTCGGCAAACCGGTCGTAGTTTTCTGTAAAGTGGCTTGCGAAAAGAAGGGCCTCGGCGGCAGGCTCATTCTTGTCCGGGAAAATGCGGGACTCTGCCAAAAGTTCCACGCGTGAGGCATCCCACAAGACGGTATTTCTTCCGTCGGCATCCTCGAAGCTTCGCAACGTCATTTCCTGGATGGCAAACCACAGTCGAAGATTGTTCGCTGCGTCGCTAAAGTCAGCGCCATCAAAATTCTCTTTGCGCATTTGGACAAGGTTCTTGAAGCCAGGGACCTTCACCGTATTGCTTCCGGTTTCGCCCTCATAAACACTATCGTTTCGGTTAGGGTCACCGGCGTCTCGGCATCGACCAACCGAGAGACATTTCATGAGTCGGTCGGCCTCGTACATGACCCAACCAAGGCGAGTATTCTCTACGCGGCCGCCAAAACGGCGATGTTGTCGATCGGAACCGACCTGAACGGAAGTAATTCTGTAATCATTGCGAAAGTGCTGGTTCTCGAGAAAAACGAAAATGCGATCACGAATCCCCGGCACACTATAAGTGTTGATAGCATCTCGAGTAATCACCGCTGCGTCGGTATCCTTGGGCAGCACGTGACGTCGTTCACCGATACGCCAGTTCAAGGGGTCCATCGCGACCTCCCCATTGATCAGGTATACATCCGATGGGTTTTGTGGGTCTTCGGGGCTCGGATCTGGTACTCGGCGAAACATCAGGCCATTCAGATTAATAAGCCCGGACCCTGGCGATATGTTGAGTGTAGATCCGTTGACTCGATTCTTGGCCACCAAGCTTCCTGATCTACAATGCGTGGCGTTTTCTTCGAGAATAGGGTGGAATGTGAGATCCCAGTCGCCGAGCCGTGTTTCTACGTTGCACCGCGCTTTGGGACCATCGGCGAACACCTTTTCTCGAACAAGGTCCTGCTCGAAGGTGAATGAGCTACTCTCATCTTGATCTAGACTCATGCCAATGTGCAGGGTCAGCGTGTTGTCCTCTCCCAGCCAAATGGGATTGTATTCTAAAACGACCAAACCCAGCTGCTGTGAAGCGGAAAACTGTTTCAACTGACCAAGAGGGGCGGAAAGAGCCTTGTTTTCGACGTCGTACGTTCCATCGTAGAGCAGCGTTCGGAATCCCAGTTGGTTGTTGTCGAGAAGATTCTTGCGCACCGGATTGTCCAGGCTCACCAGCGGCGGCACAGCGGAGCCGTACACCGACTGGAGCGCGGTATAGAAGTACTCGGGATCAATGCCCTCCAGGGAGTCTGTCGCCTGAGACCCCATCAAGATGACCTCGCCAGCAACGGGATCAAAAGTCCCTCCAAAGACGGATCCGAGTTCCCCGTTTTCGAGGAGTTGCGCCGTTTTATTGACGATGACACCTCCAGTAAGCGCGCCGGTCCCATTGTCGATAAAAATTTGGCCTGTGCCGTGGGCCCCCCCGCCATAGGCCTGGTCAAGGTCTATCTGCGTAATGCTTTGGGTCGCTTGCGGGCTGTTGGCGAAGAAGTTGGCTGCCGCGGGATCAAAGACAACGCTGTTCGCGTGCTCAACCGAAATGCTGGCGTTCGTGAAATTGGGCTCGCCTCCAGGCCCGAATATGAAATCGTAGGTTGACTGTGGCACATTCAGAGTCTTGGGTGCATAAGTTTCAATAACCGGCGCGAATTGGTATTCAGAGGTATAGGGTGGAACGGCCACAAACGTATCCATGGTCATCGCGCCCACCCCTTGCATAACCTCTTGCCATGCGGGGCCCGCCTCAACGGCGAGTTCGTAACGCGAACCCTTCCAGTCTGCGCGTAGGGTTAAGGGCCCACCCAAGCCGTCTCCGCTGGTGCCGTAGTGGCCAAGGTCTTGAAGAATCGAGGCCGACGTCATCGGAGAGCCCCCTGGCACGGAAGCGATGAGCCTCACAGTGGTATCCGAAACAGACTGCGTACCCCCGACCTCCGTGAGAACCTGTATTCCAACTCCGTCAAGGGCCAGTGCGTCAATCTTCGAGCGAGCGGCCCCTGTTTCGAAGTTGACGTCGACGCCTCCTTTCACGACAACAGGAACCCCTCCTACGGTTACAACGCCCGCGGCCACGGGAACCATGGATGTGCCAACTTTCGCCGTAATCTTAAACCAATCTCCGAGTTCAAAACTTTTGACGGGAACCGTGTACAGTCCAAGGGGATCAGCAAAATCGATGGGGCTATTCCCAGCATAGACGTATGAGTTGCGTCCCGAATACCCCGCCGGATCTTCGGAAATGAAGCGTCCCGTAGATGGGTCCATGTAACGGGCCCGCATGTAAAGAAGACCGGTCTCCTCATCCATTCTTTGACCGGCGAACCCGTATGGCTGAGTCCTATGTTTCGGATCTCTCAAGCCACCAAACGGGCGGTATCTAAGCTCTTCGGACGAAAGACTCGTAGCGCCGAGCCAATGTTTGATGTTCCCAAGCCGATCGGCGAGTGCAATTTCGTTTTGCCCACTGTGGTGAGCCGCAAACAGGGCATCACCGATATAGGTATAGGTCTTTGTATCTGTAAGTGTTTGTTCCTCTAGGACCGCGTGGAATCTCCGATTTGGATCAACTACGTATCGAGTAAGAACACCGTCGACACTTTTCGTCACGCGATGACCGTCTCCGTTGTACCCATACTCAACGACCTTGCCCGTGTCGTTGCTCACTTTGGTCAGAAGGTTTCTGTAGTCGTACGCGAAGTGGGTGCCGAGACCGTCTGGGTCGGTGCGTTTGGTCAGGTTGCCGGCAGAATCATACTCAAACCGGGTCATTGAGCCACCATCACTCCGTGAAAGGTGCTGGAGTCGATTTCCCGAGTAAGCGTAGATTTCAGTAAGTTCGGGTTGGATACCATCTATACGCACGCGTGTTTTTCGGTTACCCGCTGCGTCATACGTATACTTCGTGGTCTCTTTTCCGTCTGTAAGTATGGCGGTGAGATTGCCGGCGCCATCGTACTCATAATCTTCAACACGCACCGTATTGCCGGCCAGTGTGATGGTCAACTTCGTCGTTTGGCCAAGCGCATTGATGCCATACACGTACTGAGAGAGGAGACCTCCGTTCTTGTTTTCGTGCCGAATGTGTGTGTTCCTTCCCCGTACGTCGTATTCGTATCGGGTTCGGCTCGATGGCGTTACAACGTCAGAGACCAAACCGGTGTCAGGGTGATAGAGAATCGCAGTATTCAAACCACGACTTGGATGGTTAACTTCATACAAACGGCCTGTTTCATTGTACTTGTATTCGACGAAGGACCCATCAGGATATTCGAGCTTTGTCAGTCGATCGTCGTCGTCGTATCCATACCGTATCTTCTTCCCTTCGTAATCGATAAAGGTAAGACGATCAAGATCGTCGTATTCATAGACAGTCTGACCGGTCGGATCGGTCATGCCGGTTCTGTTACCCACCGCGTCGTAGTGAAACAGTACCGTATCTTCACCGGTCCCAACTAATTTGGAAAGATTGCCCATGCCGTCATAGACCATCTCTACGCTCTTGCCATTCGCATTCAGCATCTTTGTGATGCGATGCAAGTTGTCGTATTCGAACGACTCCCCCCCCGAAACGGTGACGGCTTGTATCACTTCCTTTGCGCCGATTTCGGAACGTCCTCCGCATGAAATCTCTACCCCGGCAAGTAAGACAAATGCGATTCCAAACCTCCGTTTTGCAAGGCCATAAACTATAGTTCGATGAATCAGGTCCGATTGAGTGTGAGGCTGTGTCAAGAAAGCTCCCCCTTTTTGGGCAGATGGTTTTTGAGACCACGATCACGGGAACGACTCAAAAGTAGGTCGTTGAGTTGGCGGTCATGAAAACTCGTTATTTCGGACGTGCATTGTGCAATTTGGATACCAGCGAGAAAACCGTTCGCATCAACACCTCACGCACCAAGTACTATGTCTCCTGTGGACAACACTTGTCTGTGTTAGCCAACGAGAACATGAACAAACACGTCATCAAAACGCTATCGTGATTGCTGGTGCAATGCGCCATCGACCGTAAGGTCGTGTTCGAACGTCATCGTTTGCCGTTCGCGATACGTGGCCACCAGACAGTTCCTCACTGCACCGACTTGAACCCAAACGAAAGACCTTCCTGCGCCAACCAACCCATTCGCCGGCCATCCGACCTACACATTCCGTAAGGGCGAATGCATCAAACACTCCGATTCTTGCATTGGCGCCCCACGGCCAAGGAACTTGACTCAAATTCCCATCAGCTCCTCAAGTTCGTCTGGAGACAATATCGATGATTTCAAACGGCAAGACGACTAGCAAAAGGGCTCCGCATGCAAGAACCGTCACCACGTCCCCTAGCGCTACACTCGGAAGAGGTTAGGATAGGCGTGCGGTGAATGACAGGTCTTGCGCCCGGCGGTTGAGGGCTGATGTGTGCCGCCTGGGTCGGGGTCTATCGGGCTGTCGGGCACAAAGTGTCTGTCTCATTTCTTGGATCACGAACTGTTCATCGGCGGTGGACATGGGAGGATTCAAAAGGTCTGCCCAACCTAGGTTTGAACAGATACCAGGAGGATACATGAATTTTCCGTTATCGCCGACCGATTCGTCCATGAGCATACCGAATCTTCCGTAATACCGAATGCCTTTGGTGGCCCCAGCGGCGGTGATATATCGTATTCCCATCGTGGGAAGCATAGCCACGACCACTCGAATAATGTGGGCGTAAAGGCCGTTGTTTCGATGTCTAGGATCGACAAAGCCAAGACAAAGGTTTGCAAGACCTTCGTGGGCTTGCGCACGAAATCGTTCGGTGATGCCCGGTGCCATCTTACAAAATGCGTTTTCGAGGTCTCCTCCTGCTGGAGAGCAGATGTATGCTCCCATCGCCCCGATATGGTTTCCATCACTGGTCCGCGCAGCAGCGAAATACAGGTTGGGGCTGTCGGGCGGAATGTCAAGCGACATGACATGAGAAACGCCCATTTGTGCCAACAAGCTGCGGTACTGACCTATGAGGCTCTTGGCGAGTGCGGGGTCGCTTTCAGCGCGAAAGATGTTAACAGTGTACTTCATGTGCATTCTCCTCGAGTGCTTTAGGCGGCGGACGCTGTCGTCTTTGGCCAAGATCATAGCCAGACGACGTCGCAATCGTCGTACCGCTCCGAAAGAGATTCTAAAACACGCGTGGTTTCAGCCACTTATGAAAACAAGTGTCGCCAACAGGGGAAACGGCCCCTGTCTGGTGTACCCGACAGGCGAGCACCAGATGCTCCAACGCTTCGCCTTCATCCACGAGCCGCTCGATGGGGCGGTCCAAGCGTAAGGCGCGATCGGACGTGGTGCTCAAGGCCACGTTCTTTTACGCTGCGTAGTTCCGTCAAAAGATCGGGCCCCATCTGAAGCCGTACCCTGGCCGTTTCAAAACGAACCACACCCAGCGCAAGCGGATTCTCGGGTGTGTCATGATAAAATTTCCGCGCCGAGATCCGTGGTTCGCTCGGCTTGGTCGCTCAAGTCAAAAACCGAAGAACGCTCCGTTTTCTTTGGGTGGAGCGCAAGTGTTCACGCGTAATCTCTCCGGACTCAAGAAGAACCTCTCGGTGCCGGCCGCACGCATTTCGCATAAAGATTCGTTAACAGCGCCGTTTTGGCTGACCCGCAGAAATAGAGAGAGCCAGTTTCGTCTCTAATCTGGGCCGCTGGGGAGACAGAACGCCGTAAGCTGCGGTAGACTGGGACAATGACTGACTCTGACCCCTCTCGCTGGAAGAAGTGCTCGATTTGCAAAAAAGCGATTGCGTTTAAGCAAACCTATTTTGTGTGCAACGTTTCCACTTGCAATCGCAAGCGGACCGGTCTTGTCTTTTGCACAGTGGACTGTTGGGATGCCCACCTTGGGGCCGCTCGGCATCGTAAGTCCTGGGCTGAAGAGCGGCAGGCCCCAGGCACAACAACCTAGGAGTCAGGGAATAGGCTCCCACGCCACCACAAACGTCGAGCCCATCCCCAACATGGATGTGCTGCTCGAGCGCCGAACCTTAATACCGGGGCGTAGGAAAAGCCGGTGGGGAGATCGGACTGGACGCGAACGCGCCGGCGGCTGGCCGCAGTGCTCTGTCTAAGGCCGCAGCCGGAATGTATCCTAGATCTTTGGCGGTACTGCTGGAAGAAGACGTAGGCGTGTCTGGCTCTCCCCCACCGCACCGAAGCGCAAAAATGACAAGCCCGATAGGGGCGAGAACAAGCAATCCACGATAGGTGCGGTCTCGGTTTTTTGGTTTTGTGATCCTAGTCGATGTCATTTCTCTACCTCCGTACGGGGTGAATCGATATAAGCTTGACTGCCATGCCCAGATAAGCTGATGGGGAGGCGGGGGCCGCGATCTACATACGTGCGCCTGCCAACCGAAGACGGAACGATATGCCTCAGGTAGGGGAGGTAATCCTGTGCAGTATTGAGGACCTCTCCCTCCACGATGTAGTTCGTGATCAGAACGTCCGATCTTTCTAAGGAGGCGCCGTATCGATTCAAGGTGTCGCCATGGACGCCCGCCGGGTTGAACACGACCGCGTCCTGGTCGTGCACCAGAGCGGCCGTGCTAGCGAGTCCACCTCCGAGGGAGTGCCCGGTTAGTCGCAGTATTCCTTGTTTTCGCTCAGCAAAATTCTGGGCCATCTTTGCCAGCTGCACTGCAGATTGATACTGCGAGGTGCGTAACCCGAGCCCCTGAGCCACATCGGTGACTCCGTCGAGTTTGATGTCGTTGGTTCCTCGAAAAGCCAAAACGTAAAGGTTGCCTCGCTCTCGCCGGTACAGCGCGGCAAAAAAGCCGCTGCTTGGATCTGCGAAGCTCTGAACTCGGTCCCAGCCTTTGGGCGCACCAGTCGCTTGATAAACATTTTGAGACAGTTGACCAAGCTCGCGATGAAGACCGCGAATGGCGGGATCCTTGCCATAATGTTCGCTCTGTTCCTCAGACTCATCAGTCTTTTTTGAGTTGTAACCGTTGCGATCAACACGGCCGATCGGGTTATTGGCTGCGTAGGCGTAGGGGTTGAGGCCCACGCCGGACCGCAGCGGGTGCGACGGATCGGGCGAAATGAAGCGACCGATGAGCGGATCGTAGTAACGCGCGTGCAAGTAGAGGAACCCAGTCTCCTTGTCTTTTCTCTCTCCCACGAAATCATGGCTCTCCAAGATCTGTGTTGGCGAAAGTTTTTTGCCACTGCCAACCCTATCACCGTATGGCAAATAGTCTAGACTGCGTATCGAGTGGCCCTTGCGATCGGATACGTGGCGTACCGAGCCGCGAGCATCGGTATGTATCCATTGATTCTCAACCTTCCGCGCTTTGCCAGGCTCCAATCGTTGAGTCCGTTTGGCCACCCACTCCGAGCCCACTCGCACATAGAGGGTGTTTTGTATTCCGTGATCCTCATAGTCTAGACTTGGGTATGTCACCATCTTTTCATCCACTGCCTTTTTGACGCGTTCACCCCGATAGTCATAGAGGTACCGGTGAGAATCTGGGTCTTCGGTCTTTTGACTCAGGCCTACCAACCGATGCTGGGCATTGTATCGGAGCCTCAGGCTGTCTCGCTCGATGAGATCGCCAGCCTGATTGTACCGGAAATGATGGGCGCCGACTTTGGTCACAGCGTGCGGCTTTTTGCCGGTGTAAGCATAGGTGCCGGCCGGAGAAGCCACTATGTTTCCCAAGCGATTGTACTCATAAACCTTCGGTGCGGCGTCGGCCGGGTTCAGCTTGGAGTGAGGTTTGCGCCTCGCGGTCCGGAAACGGTGCTGCGCATCATAGGCGTAGATCCAGCCCTCGCTGTTTCTCACATTCCCATCTTCGTAGCGACCATAGCTGATGTTTTGGAGTATTCGGCCCTCGGGCCCGGTGGTCAGGATTCGGTTCAACCATCCCCGGTCTTGGTTGTATTGATATTCTGTCTTGGTCTTGTTCGCGTTCTCTCGACGCCGGACACGACCGTCCGCGGTGTATTGTATACGACGCACCACGCCCGGAATCCTAGACAGCCGACCGGCAGCGTCGTAGCCCCACGGTTGGCTTGCGTCCCCCAACTTTTCTTGATTGGGAAAACTTCGCCATCTGAGACTTCCTTCCGGCGAATAGCCCCATCGGAACACATAAGAAGCGCCCTCAATGTCCTTCTCATGCCGCGTGACCCGGCCTTCCGCATCGTACTGCCACCGGCTAAATCCAGACTCATCCAACACAAGCGTAAGGCGGCCCTTCGCGAACCGAACGCTGGGTGGCGTTGAGCCATCGGGCTCTTCCCCATCGTAAAAATACCGTACTTTGATGGGTTCGTACTCCGGTGCATCCTTAGTGCTCTCAATGGCAGACTCGGTGACCTCCAGCCGACCCAGGACGTCGTAGTAAAATGCAGTGGTGCTCTTCGACGCGGGGTCTTTGGGGTCGACTCCAGGCCGGGTCTCGAAGCGGAGATGATCTGCTGCATCGTAGCGGTAGCTGGTCGGTCCCCGGCCAGGATCACTCGTATTGACCAGTCTTCCCAAAGAGTCAGGCTCGTAGGTCCACGCGACTCTTTGACCGGAAGGGTCCTGTAGAACTCGAGAGATATGGCCCAGCGCGTTGTAGTCAACCGCCAACTCCGCCACGAACGCCCCATCCTCTTCTTGGACATACCGAGCCACAAGCCGACCCTGCAGATCTTCGAAGTTGAGGGTTCGATGATCTTCTTCATCCCAGGCCTCAATACGCGTCAGAGCCTTCTTCTTGCCGCCCAGAGAGTATACCCATTTTCGGCGGGCCCCCGAGCGCCAGCGGACCTCTCGACGGCGGTTTCTGGCGTCGTACTGCGTATGAACCTGCACGCCTAGTTTTGGCGATTCGTGTCGATAGTAGGGGCCCAACTTCAGACTGACGTTGCCCCGAGCGTCAAAACGTCGCTCAGTCATGACTTGGGCCGAGGCGCTGGGGCCACTTTCCTCGGTCTTCCAGGTTCGCCCCAGACCATCGAGAAACGACGACTCAAACAGCGTCATGCTCGTGCCATCAGCACGGCCCGGACCAGTCCGTTCGACGCGTATATGACGTTTGCTTGCATTTGAACACGAGTTGGGATCGCCGGTCTCGGGGCTGCAATAGTGGGTATGTTGCCAGGCTCTCAGAGGCCGGCGCACGATGGTGGGCCGACACAGTTTATCATAGATGGTTGTCGTCGCCTGCCCATTGACATCGGTTCTCGACTTGACCGTTTCGCACCCATAGTCCCATTTTTGCGCGATCATATGACCAAGCTCATTTCGAATCCCTTCCACGTAGTGTTCGTACTCTGGGTCGTAGGTATACCAAGTACGTGCTCCCATGGGGCCCGTTTCTTCCTCCAGATTGTGCGTTCGTGGATTGTACGTACGTGAAGTCATTGTGTAGGCCTTTTCGGAATCCACCCATTCAAGCTCGGCGGTTGTCAGACCCTTCACGGGCATTTGTCGGAAACTCGTGTTCCCGTCGTAGCGCCATCGCCTCTCGCTGAGCATCGTCTGGCCTTCGGTATCACTCGATACGATCTGGACAGCGGGCAAACCCACGATATACGCTTCCTCGTTCACGAAGAATTGTACATCTACGCGGTGCTCGTCTTTGGATCGGGTCACGGCACCATGATCGAACTGTCGACGCAGGTTCCCATAGATGTCATAGTGGTGGGCCACACAGGCCCTCCCTTCACGCCGTTTGCATCGATCGATGAATCGACGTTTCCCGAGGTCTTGAGGAAGCCTCTCGGCGTCACAACGGGCCTCGCCCTCATAGTCTGCCGCCCATATTCCTGTCACGAAAGACGCGTACGGTGGGCTTTCGTTCACTTCGTGGTACTCGTTGACCAAAGCAGTGAACATGCGTCCTTCGCCATCACACGATCTCTGTTGTTCCACCGCCCCAGCAGACGCCCGGGATTGTCGATACCAGGTCTCGGTGTAGGGGCAAGCTGTCTCACCCTCTATGCATGGCTCGGTGGTCTTCACGTAGTGAAACCCGAGCGAACGTCGTTCTTTGTGGTCGTACGCCGATCCTCCATACCGGTACTCGGTCACCGACCACTGGGGCTGCCCATCTTCCTTAAGCGTTCGACCATCCCAGATCTGGACAGAGGACAGGGTCACAAAAACTGACGGACTGTTTCGGTTGCGCCAGGTAGAAGAAGGCTCGTAGTCAAATTTGACCTGAGCGCCGTAGCCGTTGCTGGACGACCGATAAAGATCTCGGTTCGTTTGATTGATTTGCAGATGGTAGTTTCTCAAATTTTGATCGACCCATAAGAGGTCCACGAGACCGTCGCCACTGAAGTCAGCAACCCGAATCGAAGCCCAGTTCCGCACTGGGGTGTACTCTGCCCAAACCTTGGGCGGCTTAAAGCCAGTCCCGTTGCTTTCCATCAGCATATAATTTTGGCTGGGGCAGTTGGCGTGACAGGTCTGGCCTCCGACCGCAAAGCGCACGTACATGATATCGGCCCGGCCATCGCCTGTGAAATCCTGGACCCGAACGGCGTTGGTGTTTCGGACCTCCTGATACGCATTCGAAGAGACTTGAACTCCGCTCACGCCGCTGCTTGCGTAAATCTTCCACCGAAGGGTACCCGGACCCCCATTGGTTGTGGGTTGATCTAAAACCAGAAGATCGGTCTTTCCATCCGCGTTGAAGTCCTCTGCCCAGGCCCAATAACGTCCACCAGAGAATACAGGGCTGCGAGGCAAAGAGGCCCAAAGATGCTTTTCGGCGCCACTCTTTGTGGAACGCAAAATCCACAAGGCGTGAGCAGGCGTAGCATCCAAGAAAAGAAGATCCATGCGGCCATCCCCGTCGAAGTCGCCAGGCCATAGACCCTCCCATCGATCGCCCGCCACATCCGACCACTGCCCCCAAACAGTGGGCGTCAAAAAACCTCCGTTCCCATCGCCGCGCATGATGCGATAGTGCTGGAGATTGTCGTCTACATACACAAGATCAGGCGCACCATCCCCCGTGAAATCGGCCAACCAGGTCGCGTACTCGTAGTTCCGGGATCGGGTCCCATCCGTTGGGAGCGCGCTATAGAGCGGATCTTGGAATCCTTCACCGGTACTGATCAGCGTCACCAATCGGACTGGCTCACCGCGGTCAGATCCCACATAGATGATGTCATCTTTGCCATCTCGGTTGGCATCAGCCGTCCAAAAAGATCTCCATCCAAAAAGATCTGACGGCTTTTCGATGATCGGTGAACCCTCAGCGTCCACGCATTCGCCTTGACTGCATTGACTCCCACCGGGGCAAGACCGGCCACAGCGGCCGCAGTTATCTTCGTCCGAATCAAGCGCCGCACAGTATTGACCTCTGCCGAACACCTCGCACCAACTCTCCTCGGCGTTTGGGCAACGTGAGCATTCACCTTCAATGCAATAGTTGCCTTGGAACGCGGTTGGATTTTTGCAATCTCGTCCGCACCGTCCACAGTTTCTGGGGTCCGACGAAAGATCCGCGCAGTAGTCGCTGACGCCGACTGGAGCACACCTGGTCAGGGAGGCGTCTGGACAGTGCGAACACTGACCTTCGATACAGTAGTTGCCTTGAAATGCGGTTGGGTTCTTGCAATCCTTCCCGCAGCGTCCGCAGTTTCTCGGATCGGTCAAAAGATCGGTGCAGTAGTCGTCGCCTCCGATGGGAGTACACCGCGTTTGGGAAGCGTCACGGCAGTGAGAGCATTGACCATCAATACAGTAGTTACCCTTGAAAGAAGTCGGGTTTTTGCAGTCCCTTCGGCACCGTCCGCAGTTTCTTGGGTCGGTCCGTAGATCTGCGCAGTAGTCGCCTTTTCCAATAACGTCGCAACGCGTCTCTCCGGGGTTCTTGCACCAGGAGCATTCCCCCAGCACACAGTACTTTCCACTGGAGGAAAAAGGGCCCTTGCAGTCCCTTCCACAACTTCCGCAGTTTTTTGGGTCTGTCTGGGTGTCGGCACAATATACGTCGAGTGCATCCCTGCACTTGGTGGGTCGAGGGGGCTCGCAGCTTGATTTGCGTGCGGATTTAACACCGGTTGCGCGCCCCGTCGCGCGATGCAACTCACCGGATATGGGCCCCGCCCGTTGGCCGGAGCGCACGAAAAATCCACCTTCGCGATGATACAGGAGGTCGCTGTGACCATCGCCGTTGAAGTCGCCAACAAAGAGCTGGTTCCAGGCGTTCGGACTGTACTGCCCCAAAGGATAGTACGTCGAAGTGTAAGGTTCGGACAAACCTTTGGTCGGAGACTGCAATTCGTACCGAATGGCCGGGTGAAATGCCTGGTCGCTTTTGCCAAATTCTTGAATTGTCTCCAAGACCGACCGACCGGTCGTGGCACTTTCATGATAGCTCAACACATACCGCCGGATTCGATTTCCCCCTCGGGACACCCGAATCGCCTTCAAGCGACGGCGGATATGGCCAAGCCACCCACCGGTTGCGTAGCTGATGACATCGGGCCTCGGCTCGTACTCCAAGTCAGCGAGTACGCCACGATAGGTAACCGCCTCGGGATAGCAATGTTCTGGATCGCGGGTCGTCGAATCGCAACCCCAATGATACTCCACCGTGCGGCCCGCTGCATCTCGAACCTCGGTCAAGCCAAACCGAAAGCCCTCTGCATCCAGGGACTTGAACAACATCCGTCGGCCATCTTTGTCCCAAATCCTCCAGCGGCCACGTTCTCTTTCGATGCGCAGGTATCGCTGGTTTCGGGTGGCGTGCGTGCCCCCCAAAACCGTAGAAGCCACCAGCTCCTCCCCGTCCAAGACGAAGGTATCGGTCTCATCAAACTGGGGCGCTCCGGTGGTCTTTTGCTGGCGCGAGATGGTCGAGAAACCCAATAGCTGCCAACCCACGCCCACAATGTCATTGGGGCCGTTCAATTGGTACGAGAGCGCAAGCTTCGGCTCCAAACCATGAAAACCTGGGACCTTAAATTCGATCCCGTCCAAGGACGCACCGAACGCACCCACCCGGGCACCTATTCGAGGCTGGGTTTGAGCGGGAGTAAGCTGCGTTTTTGCCTCTTCGCCCTCTTGAGCAAAAACCACGCATGGAAAGAGGACACCTCCCACCCAAGCGAAGCGCCGAAGCGAACGGATCCGGTCACAGTGCCAGATCCGTCTTCGTTGTGTTGGTTGGGGAACACCGCTCGGGAAGCATTCGAATACAGTTGTATGCACTTTTTCGTGTGCTGCAAACGATGTGCCAGGGTTCCGAAATCTGACATCCTCGGCGCAAGTATGCGGTCTCAAAGGAGTTCCCTACATCAGGTGATCGTCACCACCAAAGAGGCTGCATGGTCGAGTTGGCGATCCACATCTTAGAATCCCAACTTCCATGCGGGCCCTCGCGCTTGGCGAGCCCCGGCTGCTCAAAGAGCCTCGCGGTTTCTCATTCGCTGAGTGTCATCCGGAGCGAACATATCCGGGAAGCGGACTCCCCAATTAAGGCCAGGAGCGAAGTATGGGCTGTACCCACGCCAACCCGCGGATATACAGGGGATTTGACGATGTGAATGCAAGCCGACAAAGCGAGCGGGCAGCTCTTCTAGAGTGGCACCGTAATTGCAAACGCCCTTTCTATGCGAATAACTCTGTGTCTACCGATCATTCTTAGCGTTGGGGCCTGTACAGGAATCCCGGAGTCCGATTTGGCCGTATCCGATTCAGCGGTCAAGTCCATTTCCCAGCTGGGGTATTCTTCAAAGGATGATGGGTGCGACATGGGCGCGATACACACCTATCGGATCGAACCGGGGCAGGTCGTGCGGACACCCTTCGAGTTCACTTCATGTACCGTGATACACAAGACCATCATCGCACTCGAGAGTAAGAACGCCGCTCGTCTGAACAACGGCCGCAACATTGAGTACGCACCGGACGGTGTCTGCGAATCCAACATGTGCTGGTACGTTGAAGACGCAGAGACCGAAGAGCAAGTGGATGGATCTGGCCCAATCCGGGACGCCCTATCGGGGAGAGACATCACGTACTTCTATGGGGTTACTGGGCGGCGGCTCAACGTGGTCATGCAAGCCTCTGCCAAAGCCCGCGCAACTCACGTCATGGTGAGTGGCGGTGGTGCCTACACTGCAAATCAGGAGTAAGCCGGAGGGAGGCGACCTCGAGAAGATGCGTTCGAAGCCTACTCGACAGTCAGGGAGAATGTGACGTTGGGTCCTGGTGCTGAGATTCCGTCGATGGTGATGCATTGCGTGCTAAAGCATTTGCTGAAGCTGTCGCCCGTCCCGAACGTGGGTGTGCTGCTCGCGGTCGGCGAATGTCGGTAAAGCTGTGTAGGTGCGTTATCCCAGTAGGTTCGGGTCCAGTCGAACTCCGTGATGACCAATCCGCTATTGCGGTTCACATGGGGTGCCCACTGCGTCGTGGTATTGCCAGCATCGTCCAGCCACCGATTCTCGATGGTTATGAATCGATTCGGATCTCCATCGATGTACCAAACGTAGAGGTAGGGACCAGCGTCGTACTGCTGCCCGTCCGGTATTTCGTTTGCGTCCAGGGTGTAGATCCCGCTCTCCGTGAGTACATCGGGTTCGATCCACTGCGCGAACAACCATTTTTCGAAGGCCGCGGGATGAGAAGGTATGAGTCCATGGGTACCGCTTAGCCCCCATGGGCCGAGGTTAAAGCGACTGTTGTAGTAATCGGGGAATGCCAAGAAGAGGTGTCCAAGTTCATGGGCCCATGTCGCCGTGTTGTAGTACCCCCCGGTCGTAGAACTGCGCTCGGGCATATTGTTATGGTATTCATAGAACAAGTCTTGCCCGCTAAATAGAGGATAGTTGGGGTCCGTCGAAGGAACCAAATCCTTGATGTTCTTGAATGTCATTTGGGGAGGATCGGTTAGGATAACGGCACCCGCATGGTAGGATAGGTTTCCACCAGAACAGAGTCCGCCGTGGCCTTCGTACACAAGCACCGAACCATCCATGACTCCATTTTGGTCAGCGTCGTAGTTCGTCGTATCTAGGCCAAAGTGTGCGATGGCGTCTCGAAGCGCATCTAAGTGGATTTTCCTTCGATCACAAATGTATTGCCCAGCCGAATTTGTACTGAGGTAGCTCGCTCGTGGTTCAAGATAAGTCCCGGGATCACCGGAGCGAATCCACCCAAATACTTCAAACAGAATTTGAGATTTTCCGCCCGAAACGTCCTGAAAATACTGGCCCGCTCCGGACGTGCTGTTCAGGTAAGAGGCCAAGCCTGCGGGGCTTCCGGGTACATAGCTTGGAAAGGTTGAGCTCGGGTTATTTTCGTTACTGAGGTCCGTCACCGGATCAAAGTCTTCCCATTCGATGAGTAGTACAGGAATACGAATCGTACGATCGAGAACAGTACATCGTGGGAGTGTCACCACACCGTCTTCCATCGAGTTCCCATAGGTCGGGCCAACAGTCCCCTCTCTTAGGCCGAGGCCTGAGCGCAGCGTTGCGCCTGTTCCATAGTGCTTCCAGATGGTTCCGCAGATGCACTCCGTGCCGTCTCCATGAACATCATCGTAACCGCTTGGGCACGACCCGCAGGTGTACGAGCCCAGAAGATTCGTGCATACCACAACTGGATCACAGCTATGAAAACCTAGGGCGCATTCATCGATGTCGACGCAGCTTGTTCCGTCTCCGTGAACATCGTCGTATCCCGCGGGGCAGCTCCCGCATCTGAAGGCGCCGGGCGTGTTTGTGCACCCCGCAAGAGGGTCGCAGTTCGCGCTTCCGTTTGTGCATTCGTTGATGTCGACGCAGCTTGTTCCGTCTCCGTGAATATCGTCATACCCCGTAGGGCAGCTCCCACAGCTGAAAGCACCGGGCGTGTTTGTGCACCCCGCAAGAGGGTCGCAGTTCGCGCTTCCGTTTGTGCATTCGTTGATGTCGACGCAGCTTGTTCCGTTCCCGTTGACATCATCATAGCCTCCCGGGCACGGCCCGCAGGAAAAGCCATGCCTTCGGTCCGTACAAACGACCAGAGGGTCACAATTGTGGGTTCCATTCGCACACTCGTTGACTTTTCGTTTCGCAAGAGCACTTGAACCAAAGCTTAGAGTGCTCGCCAACAGAATGAGGGTTGATGAAGCAATACTTCGTCGCATGTTTATCGTTTCTTCCAGTGTTTCGTTGTTTCGAACGGTCCTGTTGATTTCGGTATTTCCTACCTGAAGGTTTTTTGACGATTGAGAGTATACTCAAATACAGAGACAGGTCTATAGGTGCCCCATGGATGTCCGTAACCAATATTGCGTTGTCGGGCTTCCTGACGCTTGGCTTCAACTCCGACCTTGTACCCAAAAGTAAGTCCGGGTTGAGCACGTGCTCGATTGCCGGGTTTGAGTTTCCCCTCCAAGATTGGTGGTCGTGCCCAATTGGCGGGCGGCCTCCAGGAGGGACTACGGACCGTCCCTCGGAAAGCCTCTTCGAAGCTCCTCCGTCAGCTTCACTCCTCTCGTCCCTCAACGGGTCACCGATTCGAAGGATTGTCGCTGTCACGGATTTATGAGCTCAATCTCTCGCAGTACGTACGTCAGCGACTTGGCATACCGTGGTAACCTTCTCTGGATCAGGCTCGACGCTTAGTCTTTACAGCGTAATGAATTTGGTTGGTGCGCTCTTTTGCGCCATGCAGGCCGTGGGTGCACAAGGCCAAGCGTTTGTGGAAGTCGTCCAAAGGGATGAACGAGACTCCCGTTTTACGATCGCCGTACAGATCAACGGAGTCCAAATCGACATGGCACAAAAGCATCGCCAAAGGGTCCCCGTGCGGGCAAAGGGAGTAGACGAAGTTCAGGTGGAGCTGACATTTGCCCGAGGTAATTTCACCAAGAAGAGCCGGCATTTCGCTCGACTTCGAACCGGCGTCACGTATCTGTTTCAGGAAAACGATTGCTCAACGTTCGAAATGTACGCCAAGGACGAAGCGCTGAGGGAATATGGCGCAGCCGTACGGTACGGCGTTCGGGGCACGAAGAAACCCATACAGGGTCTAAGGAATGGGGAATGGAAACCTTGGGTATATCTGGACATGGGATACTCTGCGATGTGCCGTTATGCGGACGTAGATCTACAGTTTGAACAAGCACGCAGCAGTTTTATATTCTTGCACGGTGAACGGCTGAATGCCCTTTACGACGCAGAAAGAAAAGACCTCATCTTGTCGATTGATCCGCCTCTTGGATGTGTGGAAGCTTTCAGGACTGTTCATGTTGTCGAAGTCGCTCACGATAAGATGCTGGCTTCTGAGGAACTTCTTCCTAACAAGATCACATACCGGGGTCACCGCCTGCAAATTGGACAATCAGAAAAATCCATACGAAAAATTCTGGGGCCTGACGTTGAAACGACGATCGATCCTACGGACCCCGAACTTGGGCGATGGATAATGTCGCCACCGACGTTCGAGGGTACCAGTTCCAACGACATCACCGGTCGCCAGGAGCCCAGTCGGTGGTGCGAAAACCTATCGGCGCGGTGGAGAGCGTAGGTTCGGGACGCAAGGCCGCGTGGTCGACGTATCTGGGCCAACCGGCCCGGCGGTTCATGGTCGCCGGCAGCACCATTGGATTCAGTTCAGCTGGCCGATTGTCGGAATCCTTTCCCACCCATGACGAAGCACTCGGAGCGTTCGGTGAGTCGTTCAGCGATGACTTGGGCGTTGAGCGCGTCTGGAAAAACTTTGGTCCAGTCTTTAAACGCCCGGTTCGTGGTGATGGCCGTCGAGCGTCGGTAATCATATCGCTCTGAGATGACCTGGAATGCGAGTTTGGCCTGCGCGGCGTCCATTGCGAGCACGGCGAAGTCGTCGACAACAAGCAGATCTGCTCGGTGGTAGCGACGAATGGCCTTTTCGATGCTACCGTGGATCTCGGCACCGGCGAGCTCGTTGAGCATTTTCGGGGCCGTGGTGAAAACCACACGCTTAGTTGCCTGGCAGGCTCGGTATGCAAGCGCCCGAGCGAGGAACGTCTTTCCGGTGCCCGGTGTTCCGATGAAGATTGGATTGAGGCCGCGCTCTAGGAAGTCGAGGTTGTGAAGGGCGAGATACTTCGCTCGGATTTTTTTTCTGGTAGGGCAAAACTCAAAATCGAAGGCATCGATGGTGTTGACCTCCGGGAAACGGGCATCACGAACCCGCCGTTTGATCGCGCTGTCGACTCGGCTCGTTTTCTCTTCATCAACGAGACGATGGAGGACTTCGAAGAGGGTGAGGTTCTGACTCGATGCGAGCTTGGCGATATCTGGAAGGCTTCTCATCATACCGGGAAGTCGTAGCCATCGGAGCTTCTGGAGTAGAAGCTCAAGTTCGTCGTCACGTTCCATGGGCGTCATCCTCATCTCTTTTGTTGGCTGAGGAGCCAGGGTCGAGCATCTTCCTAGGCGAACTCAACGGTTCGTAGAGACTCATATCCGGCTCGGGCAGTCGGATATCGTCGAGCTCTGGGGCACCGAGCCGCAAGAGCGGCGGTGCGGGGTCAAGATTCCTTTTGTGACGTAGAATATACTCGACGTACTCTGCCCCGACGTGCCCAGTATCCATGACCTCACGAATGGCGTCGACGGTATGCTGCGCACCGAAGAGTTCGACCAAGAGGACAAGCCGCACGACTTCGCGATGGATGGACCGACCACCGGCGCCCAGGACTTTGAAGTACTCTTTCCCGACCTCCGAGAGACCGCTCAGCGCATACGGGAGCGTGCCTGCCGCGGCTCTGGGTTTTCGTTTGAGCAGACCCTCTTTGTGTGACGGATGCTCAATGTCCTGACCGACGTCCCAGCAGCGCGAGTGCAGAGCAACCTGCTTGCGCTCGAGAAAGACACGAAACTCTTCTGTATTGGCCCGGATTACGACTTGCTGGCTCACGAGTCTCCAGGGCACTGAATAGAGGTTTCGGTCGAAGCGAACCCGGAAAGACTTGGTTACGCCGCAGCTTTCGACATCGTCGGTGTCGAATGGTCGGCCATTCATGGGTTTTAGGTGCTTCCGTTCCTCGCGGTCGAACACCAGAGAAGGGACTTTTCCTGTCACTTCGTGAATACGGTTGTTGGCATAATTCTCGCGCCATTCCACCGCTTGGCGGTTCAGGTCGAGTAGATCTCGGAACTTCCTACCCGGCCAGAACCGGCGGCGGACGAATCCGATCCCTCGTTCTACAATACCTTTTTCGTTTCCCCGCCTCGGGTTGCATGCCGTGATCGCGAAGTCACGGACGCTCGCGTAGTCCCTGAATCGGGGATTAAAAACCGGGCCGAGCTTGGTTCGCTCCAACACGACGGTCTTCATATTGTCGAACACGTCGGTATGCGTGATGCCACCATAGAAAGAGATGGCGTTCTCCATGCAACGCAGAAAAGCGCCCATCCGCTGGCTCAGCGTGTATTCGAGGTACAGATGACGTGAGTAGCCCAAAACAGAAACGAAAGCGCTCACCCGGCGCGGACAACCAGGAATTGCGAATCCGAAATCGGCCCAGTCCACCTGAAGCACAGAGCCTGGCCGGAAGTCGAGAGTCAGGTAAGCCTCTTTCGGTGAGTGAGGCCGAAGTGTGCGCATCCGTTCGCGGAGGATGCTGATCCCACCTGTGTAGCCAAGTGGACGCAAGCGCTCCAGCATCGACGGCGCCAATAGGTCAGGCATATCCGACAGCATCGCGCGAATCGTGTCCTCGTATGGGTCCAGTATGGAGTAGCGCGGTTCCTTGGCTCGCGGTCGTTCCGATAGCAATGCCCGGCCAAGGATCTTCCGAATCGTTTTTCGACTCATTGAAAGTCGACGAGCAATCGCACGCATAGAGAGACCTTCGACCATCGAGAGACGAAGCACTTCAGTCAGCTTGTCGGATATCTCTTCGCTCATCGCGATTCTCTGAACTTCTCGAGCTGTCTTTCTGCACTCAAAGTCGCTCGTGGCTTACGGACTCGGAGTCGAACGAGATCACGAGGCAACGCTGCCAGAGACTCATTCCAACGCATGGACCACGCGTCCTCTGCGTCCACAGACAATACAGCGCAGAGAGGCCCACCATGCCATCGGGCCAACAGCGCGACCAGTCGACGGAGCATAGTATTTCGAGCCACGGTTGACAGCTCCAACAACGGACCGGAGAAGCACACCCATGTCGTGGCGCCATCGTTTCCTCGTCGAAGTCTTAGTTGCAGCCGCTGTTTCAGCATCTCGTTGCTCCGAAGTCATGGATGCCCCACTCGTCAAATTTTTTCGACTGTGATCTCCCACGCGACGATTTCGACTACGCCGTTCCTGTTCACGCACCCGATGATCTTCGCGACCCTCCGGGCTGTCCCGATACCGGCGACGCGCCGCCCGTTTGCTCGACTCGCGTCCTAATTCCGAGCATTTACGGGCGCAGTACCGTTGTCCACGATCACACTTGCGGTGGATGGCGAATGGTAAAAAACACCATCGGCAAAATCGAATTCGGAGCTCCACTCTCCTCCAACGGACAAAGACTGGACAGGGAGCACGACCTCGAACATGATCACATCGAGATCTACGGCTCCACTCGCCGAGGGTGACCTGGCTACAGACCGGGTCACCCGTCTCATCCACCTCACGAGACGATTCCCTATTCCAAAATCGCCCGCCACTTTTTGGAAGATTTACATTCCACAATCCATCCACAGGGATTCACAGGATTCGAGTCTCCCCCCAGACCCCCCTCCGGGAGAATCGAGCCAGCCCCTGCGTCCAAGGGCTACGTCGTGTCGTCACCCAGCATCGACCACTACGACGACGGTCCTCGGATCAACCAGATCTCGCCGGACCCGGGCCCCGGTGATGTTGGTGGAAATGGGACCCAACGAGGTCGGTGGTGACACCCTTTGTCTGCGTTCGGTCAGAGTCTGACAGCGAGCGGCACGGTGAACGCCTCGAGCGCCGTCCACGGGTCCTCGGTTGTCGCGACCGGCAACGGTGCTGGAAGCCATAGTCGAGGACATATAGTCCTCCAAGATGTGGATGGCTCCAAATGGCTCATTCAGCATCGCGGTGACAAGGATAGCAGGCGCGACAGGGACCTCACTTTTTTTTACTACGATTCACTGACTAAGAGATGGAAGGTCCCTGTCACCATCGACGAAAAGACGGGAAATGTGGGTATCGGGGTAACGAATCCCAGTGAAGCTTTAGTCGTGTTGGGCAATGTCTCCGTAACCGGCTCCGTTGTGCAACATTCGGACGCTCGGCTCAAAACGGATGTGCAGCCTGTATCTGGCGCGCTGGATAAGATCTCCCGTTTGCGTGGTGTCAGCTATCGCTGGAAGCAGCGTCACGATGAAAAGAAGCACATCGGGCTAATCGCACAGGAAGTAGAGACTGTTCTCCCTGAGCTCGTCCATACCGATTCAAAGGGCATGAAGTCCGTCGCGTATAACGAAATGGTCAGCGTGCTGATCGAGTCAACGAAGGCATTAAAAGCACGAATAGAAGCGCTTGAGGCACAATTGGAAGAATCCAAATCGCGTGCATCGTCCGCCAGACTAGTGCTCGAGATCGGAAGTCCGTTCCGGGTTTTCTGCGATAGGCGTGAGTGTCCAGGGGAAATTCTCCAAGACCATCCTCACCAAGGGCTTAAGATTGTCTCGGAAAGGCGTTCGTTCCCAGCGACCAGAGTAGTTCGCCATGTCAAGGCACCAAAGATGCACCGTGTCACGACGAAGGCGAAAGTGCTTGACGGGATCGCGCTCTGGTCCAGACTCGACGATGACCGCAACGCCATGTTTACGGGCGCGGAGATGCTTGGCGCCCGCGGCGTGTAAAACCTCTTCCACGAGCGTGGCGTCTCTGGACTCAGCTTTGGGTTTGGCGGGCATGATCAGGCACCGACCGACTACGCGGCCAGACGCTGCTCATTTTGTAACTTATCGGTCCTCCATGTCCAGCGAAACGGGTGACCCTCATACCGGTTCCAGTGCTTGATGAAGCCCACCACGCGTTTCGCCTGCACCCGGTGTGAAGAGAAATCGCCATATTTGAGGATGCGTCGGTGCAGGATAGAGAACCAGATCTCGACTTGGTTCATCCAGGACGCGTGCTTTGGGGTATATACGAAGTGAAAACGATGCCCATGCCGGCGGTTGAAAGCCTTCCATCGTTCTGCCCGACCGTCATAGTGCGTATTGAGATTGTCCCACACCACATAAATCTTCTTATCCGAGTATTTGCGGGCCAGTTCGTTCATGAATGAAACGAGGGCATCGGCGCTTCGGTGGGGAACCACACGGCCCAAGACCCGGCCTGTTTTTACGTTGAAGGCAGCCAACAGGCACTGGGTGCCGTGGCGTTTGTACTCGTACTCGTAGCGCACCGAGCCATCAAAGGGATTCCGGTGCGTCGGGCTTTTTCGCTCGAGCACTTGCATGGGTTTTTCGTCTACGCACACCACCACTGCATCCTTTGGAGGACGGAGGTACAGTCGACAAATACGTTTGGCCTTCGCGAGGAAATTCGCGTCGGAGGATTTCAACCATTGGCGAACCCTATGGGGGCGCAGGTTCTCGAACCGGAGAATTCGGCCCACCTCGCTCACACTGATTCGGCAACCCGTAGACGACTCCAGGGCATCTGCCAGCGCTCTATACGTCCAAAGATCTCGAAAAGGCGCTGGATGTTCATCCTCGTCTGGGCGGTGACAAGCGAGTTGGACCAACTGACACCTCATCTCCACTGGGATCTGCGCGGGGCGCCCAGACCGCGCTCCGTCTTGTAGGCTCTCGACGCTGGGGTTTTCGGAGAAACGCCGCTTCCACTTCCTCACGGTTCTTCCCGTGACACTGAGCCGCCTTGCGATCTCCGCCGTGCCCATGCCCTGCCGCGCCATCAACACCATCTGGGCCCGCACAACGACTCCGTGCGGAGCACGTTGGCGACGAACGAGAAACCTCAAATCCCTCCGAACTCGACGTGGGATCACAAGCTTCTTCGCTGCCGGCCCTGGGCTCATGTCTATAAGATCACGCCCGGCCTGATTTTATTCCCGAAACCCGGATCGGACTTCCGGCAAGGGGTACTAGGTGCCGAGTAGCACAGGGCGGCCTACGCCATATCGATGAAACGGAACCAAAAGATTGGCCGCCCAATTTGCTGGCGAAGGAGCAGTGAGGATGACACGGACATGAAGGAAAAATTGTATAGCTTCAACGCAACCAGAAAGTATCTCTCCAATGAAAGGACTGAGCGGGGCCAGCGGTTCGCGCCCGATCGGATCCGACAAGCGAAAGGCATGAAGACACTGGCGTTCTGGCCAATTTCGTTGATGCTTTTCGCTTGCTCGAACAGCGAGATAGCGGAGACCCCATCGACTCAAGCAGACCTGGTGGATTCGGTCTCCCCATCTACAACTGTTCTTTGGAAGGCGCCCATCGATGGAGAGTTTGGAGATGCCGCAAATTGGGTAGGCGGACGTGTGCCCGGGCCCAACGATAGGGCTGTTATCGCTGTGCCAGGAGATTATGAGGTAAAGGTCGACCAAGACTATAGAGTCAAGGACCTCTTCGTTGGCCGAATGCCTCTGGATATCGATTCAGACCAGGACCATTTGCCTGACGAATGGGAAATGACCCACTTTGGCGAACTGACCTTCAGCGCAACTGAAGATACGGATCAGGATGGTAGGACAAACATAGAGGAATACAGTGCGCAGACGGATCCAAACGATGCCGCATCGGATTCCGATGGTACTTCTGGGGTCGACGGCTATTCCGAAATTGCGTCTGGTCCGGAAATTATTCTCGCAGAAAGCAGCAATGTCGACTTGCTTACCATAAGTCCGCCGAATGCTGCGGGGATCTCAATTAACCATTTTTCGGAGCTCGATGTTGTGGAGCGGCCACTAAGCATCGTCAATATTCCAAGAGCGGTTCAGGCCTCGGGAGACCCGATATCCATCGACGCCGCGCGATTAATCGTTATTGTCGCAGAAGATACGTCCATAAAAAATCTGGTTCAGGTTTTGGGTCCCCCTAGCGACGTCCTATTCATTTCTCCAAACGCAGCGGGGTCGATTTCTTGTGATGGTTGTTCTTTCGAGAACATTCTGCGCCTTAGCTTCGCGAGGGCAACGCCTGCCACCCCGCTGGATGTGGAGGGTGCAGGACAAAGATCCCAAGTTGGCGAACTCACACCCATGCCGGACTCTTTGATCACCATTGCCAACCTGCCTGCACCCGGCGCAATGACCGTGGAGGTCATAGCAGGCCGACTAGAGCTCACGGGGACTATGAAAACGAACCAGCCGGCCAGCATTGGCCCGAATGGCTCCTATGTGCCAGACACAGAGGGAGAGTTTACTGTGGGGACGGGTTCAGTAAACCTCGTTCTTGGCCCCATTACCTGGAACTATGACGAAAACATGCTCAAATCCGTCGTACCCTACACGGGCGATCACAGCGACGCCACATCGACATTGGGTGGACGGATCGAGTCCAGCGGCGTCAAAGTGTCCGCAGCACGAACCCTTGTGTTTAATACCGCAATTGATACGAGAACTGATTTGTTGGCATCCGTCAGCTACCAAGACAGCGCTCTTATCCCGCAAGAAGGTATTGATGTACGAGCCTTCGGAAACAGCTCGCTAAGTATTGGTGGTGATCTAAAGTCCGAAGGAAAACTCAATCTAAGCGCAGCAGTTGACTTGAACGTGTTGTCAGAATCTGTCGACATCGAGGCTGAGAACATCGAGCTTGTTGCTGGTGGCAAGTTAACAAACAACGGAAAACTTCATGGTGAGCAACTGAGTTTGGGTGCCGATAGAATCAACAATCAAGGAGAGCTCGTCGCAGAGGCCGAGCTCAATGCGTGGGCCGACAAAGAACTCGCCAATCAGTATGGTGGTGTGATCAAAGGGCATACGGTCCGATTGCAGTCGGCGACGCAAGCCATTCGTAATGGTTCTCGAACACCGTACGATTCCAGAGATATTGAAACAGATGGTCTACTTAATTATGCCAGACTACAGGACGATGCACGTTTGGGGACGCTATTCGCTGTTCATGGCCAGGCGAATACCACCGGAACAAACATCTCAATCTCAGAGAAGAGCAGTGCTCATATTGTTGCCAACAGATTAGAGATTCAAGGCGAGGCATTCGAAAACATCAATCCCTATTACGAGCGAGCAGATAGCGAACATGAAATCGAGTTTGACGAGGCCTATCTAGGCCAGGTCTCCGTGTCTGCAGAAAGTTACTTGGGCATAAAAGCCAGTCGCTACATAACAAATTCTTCTGCCTATATTGTGCTCAATCAACCGGATGGTGTCTTTGAGAGCCACACCGGATTGTTTACGAATGAGCGGTATCTGACCTACAGTAACTTGATTTTAGACCCGGATATTCGCAACGATCTGTCGCCGTTCGGAAATTTCGTTTGGGAATATACGACCTCAACCTTTACAACCCAAAGCATCGTCGATTCTCCACCGGGCGTGGTGGCGGTCATGGGTCGCGCAGAGGTGGCGGCAACGCAAGGCATCATCAACAACATGTCCTATTTGGAAATATTTGGCGATGCCCTGTTCGATACACCGTTGGTCAATGATATTGGACTAGAAGACCAATCGATAAAGAGTGTAGAACGGCGGGTTCGGGAGAATCTGGCGAATGCGTTTGGGGAGCTTAAACCAGGGCCGTATGCGAACGATTCTAGCTGGATTACTTTTGCTGAAATTTCGTATTCTCTAGAGCAAGACTCTCTATTTCTAATACATGGTGACCTCCGAGCAAGTGCCGCGCTTGGATGGTTTAGAAATCACAAACCCCTCAGAATGCATGTGGCGCAGGCTATACGAAATTCGGGCGCGAGTGATGTCAGCACAACTGCGATTGAAACAGCCATGGTCACGGGGAGAATTTCTGGCGCCAGCGATACGAGGCTGTCACATTGGTTGAGCCGCGTTTATCAGAACGTGTCTGCAGAAATCAGTCAGTTTTTAGACTCACTGATCTGGTGGGAGTAATTGGACATGAAGAACAACACAAAAAACGTGAACAAAACGCCCCTCTTTACTTTCGTGCGTACACGAGCCCGGTATACGATTGTATGTGCCTTCAGCCTTGCCCTGCTGCCTCAGACAACGGTATCGGCCGTTGCCGGCATCTTGAGCGATAGCGAGATTCAAGAGGAGCTCAATAACAACAAGAGCTTTGAACCCTCTGAAGATCCGAAATACCTACTCCAAGGTGCACCTTACATCGCGGCGATAGCGCCAACATCTATGAGCATGGAGAGTTTGTATCAGCGCTTGGACAAGCCGAGTCAGCGCTACGCAAGCTGCCGTGGAATTGAGAAGGAGCCTGTTGAGTATGAGCAGATCCTCACGCCCACTCTGAAGCGAAGAAGAATAGACAATGCTTCCAATCTAGTTGAATTTGCTACGGTTGGGGGGCGAACTTATACCCTGCAGTATACGGATGAAACAGGTACGGATGGTGTCCGAACTTGGTTCACCGTCGCAACACCCATCACCCCAGCCGGAATCTATGTGAGTTGGGTTGATAGGGGCCCACCTCAAACACATACCCGTCCACAGAGCTTGGGCCGTTCCTATCGTATGCGGCTAGAACCTGTCGACAATCCCAATTGTTTCATGTCTCTGACCTTCCCCGAAGAAACAAAGTACGTCGGGGCAATCTGGGTGCAAAGCCGAATTATTCGTAATCAGATTCGAAACCAACTGGGTCGGCACTTAATCAACCCGGAGAATCCGGCCTACGAATCGGAAGCTGCCCAACTCAACACGCTATATAATAATGCGCTCACCTACATCAACAGCAAGTCGGGTAACGTTGCCTGGGGCGATGCGTTGAACCTTGATCAAGACAATACGGGCCTTGTCAACGATATGGCATGGCCCGAATTTCGAGAGATTAACGGCGAACAAGTCCTTGTTCCGGTTGTGTACTTATCAGCCAACACGATTGCAGCGCAGCGGGTAGACAGCAATGTGACTGAATTAAACAGCACGGTACTGCTAGATGCCTTGACCATCGAAGAGGTCACTATTCAGTTCGGACGTAATGCGTTTCTGCAGGTCAACAATGACCTCATGAACAACCAGGGAGAAATAAGCGGTGACGGCGCGCTTCAAATTGTTGCCGGCGGCAATATCACCAATCTATCCGGTCTAATCACGGCCCAAAACGATCTACAAATATCGGCCCACAGCATTACGAACAGGACTATCCTGCATCGCTATGATGTGTACGACAGAAACAATAGATACAGATTGGGTTTTGCACATGGATACAGAGAGATAGCCAGTATCAATTCATCGGATGGCAGCGTTGTTCTACGAAGTGATGGTGATATTGTCTTTCAAGGGTCTCAAGCGAGCGCCGAAGATGAGCTTACGTTGGCTGCGAACGGCAGTATCTACCTGGGTAGTCAGCTGCTCCAAAGCGAGTCAACTATAAGAAAACATGGATTGCCAACCTCCGTTTCTTCCATCAAATACCTCCAGTCTTCTTTGAGCGCAACCGACACGATCCAATTGATCGCGAACGGGCATATCGTCATCCGGAACGTGTCAACGAGTTTGAGACAGTCCCTGTTTGAATTTAGTGTAGCACCTCCTCTTGCGACTGCTCGGTTGGTTTTTGATGTGAGGCCGCGAGTGCTGGGTTGTTGATCCAGACCTCTTGCGGCGGATGTGCCACGCGTGGTGGGCCATGAACAAAGCGTTCTGGCTTCGCTTCGTAGGCCTTAAGTAGCGCCTTCTGGCGCACGTTGAGCACGGTGTCTGTGCGACCGTGGTGAATGTCGCTGGGCGTGAGAAGAGCCAGACCCGAGTGACGGTGTTCGTCATTGTACCAGGCAAAGAATGTGCGGCAGAAAAGCCTGGCGTCTTCCAGGCACCCGAAACGCTCCGGAAACTCCGGTCGGTACTTCATCGTTTTGAAGTGCGCCTCCGAGAACGGATTGTCCGTGGAGGTGTACGGACGACTATGTGTCTTCGTGACGCCAAGATCGGCCATGAGTAGGGCGACTGGCTTGCTGCGCATGGACGTGCCCCGATCAGCGTGAATAGTGAGTTGGTTTGGTTCGATCATCTGCTTTTGCAGGGTCTCCTTGATAAAACGCTTGGCCAGTGTACCCGATTCACGATTTGCCACCATCCAGCCGACCACGTATCGACTGTACACGTCGAGCATGACGTACAGGTAGTAGTAGGTCCATTTCTCGGGGCCGAGCAGCTTGGTTATGTCCCACGACCATAGTTCGTTGGGCGACGTGGCAAGCAGCTCCGGCTTGGCATACGCCGGATGACGAAGCTGATCGCGGCGTTCGCGCACCTCCTCGTTCGCGGCGAGAATCCGATACATCGTTCGGACCGAGCACAGGTACTTTCTTTCATCTAAAAGCGTGGCATATACCTCTGTTGGCGCCTTATCGACAAACCGATCGCTATGAAGAACAGCGAGCACAGACTGTCGCTCTTCAGGACGAAGGGCTCGCGCAGGAGTGGGCCGAGGTCGCTCAACTGTCACCTTTGGATCGAGGCGACGGTAGAGGGTTGCCCGGGGAATCGCGAGTGCTGCGCACAGCGGGGCTTTGGCGATTGAGTTGCCCTTGGTAAACTCGGTGGCTGCGTTCATGATTCGCTCCCTTCTTCGTCGATCGTCTTCAGCGGAATCCCCAGAACCTGCGAGACTTTTTTTTGGATCTCGATGATCGCCTCAGCCTGTCCAAGCTTCTGCTGAAGCCGAGCATTTTCCCGACGGAGCCGATCATTTTCGACCACCATCGGGTCCTTTCGTCGCCCTGGCTTACGGCCCCGCTTCTTGGGTCCAAGCCCGACGAAAGCACCGTTGTCCCGCTGTTTACGCCAATGGGTGATCGTCGATGAGTAGAGCCCCTCCCTCCGAAGGAGAGCGCCGATCTCACCGGCTTCCTTGCACCCATCGATCTCCCTGAGAATCTTCATCTTGTACTCGGCCGTGAAGGTCCGACGTTTCGGCCGCTCTAAAACTTCCGGATCGGCTTTACCATTCTTCTTGATTGCCATCTGCATTTCACAATCTCATCTCCGCTCTCCACAGGTCACCAACAACCTGGTCACAGGTTTGTAGTCTCCTCCTCCCCCGCACCCCCACCACCTCCTGGAGGTTCACGATGTGCTATGGATCACACGGGTGCGGACGAGTAGGTCGTCTACGACAACGACAACTGACTCTCTAATTTCGGAACAGGTTACTGTCTCACGTTCGTTGGCACAGAGGGATCGAGGCCGCCGAGATAGCGAGTGACGAAGGCAATATCGAATTGCTCGCTGGCTTGGGCATTACCGTCGAAGATGATCTTCAAGAATTCCGTTCTTACACCAAAGGAACATATAGAAAGAGAAAAGTCGAGGAGTCCATTTATCAAACAGTCGCCATTCGCGCGTTATTGGACGCCGGAAAAGGGGTCAGGCTGCACAGCGTTTTTGGTGACATCACGTTGAGAGCAACCGATATTGCCTCATCTGAAGGAACGTCCGTTAGGGCATCTGGCGGTGGCGTGAATCTATTGATGACCACGGAGACCGATCACTATAGCTATAGCCTATTGGCAAAAGGCTATTTTACGATCGAATCTAAGCAAGTTGGACATACCATTGAAACCGGTGTTCCCAATACGATTGTTGGTGGTTTTGCCGTAGAGGCCTTACGGGGCGTTACCGTCGAATACGAAGGGGACCCGAGCCTCTCTTTAGATGAACAGATTGAAAGGCTCTCCCAATTCGAAGGTCTGGAGTGGATGGCAGAACTTAGAGCCAACGCGCCAGACGTGGATTGGCAGGCTGTCGAGTTGCAATATGACACCTGGCGCATATCCAACACGAGTCTTACGCCTGCCGTAGCGGCGGTTATCGCTGTTGTCGTCAGCATCGCCACGTCTGGGGCAGCGTCTGCTTTTGCTACAGCAGCAGTGGGAGCCGTCACAACATCGGTCGGCACGGCGGCAACGATAAGCACCGCAGCCATTGCTGCCGGAGTATCGTCGGCAATCAGTCAAGCAGCGGTCGCCTTAGCAAATGGAGCTGTCAACGGTGACATTGGGGGAGCCTTGGAGGAGTTGGGTTCTTCCGACACCTTAAGGACTGTGGCGATTGCCATCGTGACTGCTGGCGCATTGCAAGCAGTGGATGCTGCATTTTTTGATGTATCGACCGGCAATCCTGAGTCATTTCTCGTTGACTCTGTTGGCGTCAGCGCAACCGGCGAAGTTGAATATGCCTTGAGTCTTGCTGGCCAATCCGCTCAGGCGGTCACTCACGCAGCCGTAGAGACAGGCGTCCGTGTTCTTGCAGAAGGGGGCAACCTGGGTGATTTCGAAGAGTTCTTCCTCACGGCTCTTGGCCGGAATGTTATCGATATTGTCGGTGAGTCTTTCGCAAAGGAAATAGGCGATGCCTCCAAAGATAGAAGAATCAACGACGCAACCAAGTACATTGCACATGCCGCACTTGGCTGTGTGCTTGGTGCAGCTCAATCGGAATTTGGCGGAAACGATGGCGTGGATATTGAGCGAGCATGTGCTTCGGGGGCCGGTGGCGCGGTGGTAGGAGAGCTTGTTGCTGAGGCCGTTCGTTCTGACTTTTTCAGCGAAACAGATGCCTTGTTTCGTGACTGTCTAGAGGGAGCAGGCTCTGACTGCAAGAGACTTTCTCTTGGTGAATTCCGCGAAATGTTTGCCCGATACAAGAGAAGCGGAGTTGACTTCGCCAGACTGTCAGCGGCGCTTGCTGCTTTCACGTTTGGTGGCGATGTCAATATCGCTGCCGGAACCGGCGCAAATGCGGCGGAGCACAACGCGTTTTGGTTCATTCCTCTGGCGGTGTTTTCTGCTCTGGAAAAAGCGTGGACGGTCTACGAGTATGCAACATGGGCGAATGAGCTGGGAGAGGCACTTCAGAGGAATGATGCGGTAGGTGATGCAAGAGTTCAGGAATTGCTTAAAGAGAGGGCCCTTGATTTTTCGTTGGAGGTTGGCGCCAGCTTCATTCCTGGAGCGAGCACGTTCAAGAGGATCGCAAGCAACCTGCGCAGACGATTTCCCGGTGCGCCTCAGATTGCAAATGACTTGGATGACTATGCCCTCCAAGTAGACCGTGGGACAGTGGAGCGCATCAGGCCGACAGCGAATTTCCCCGAGCCGAGACTTGAGCATCACTTAAGACCCAACACCCCGGTCAGGTATCCGGCGGGTGAGACCTTCTTTGACAGTTTTGCACGGGCAGCAACTCGGAACCCCAACAGCAACAAGGTGGTCCTTGAAAGTGGGCGCGGAAATGGAAGGAGCTATATCGACGTAGCAAACGAGCAAGATGCGAGTTACCTTCAGTTTGTGGATGATGGGTTGACGCAAGACGAGATCTGGGAGGTTAATGAGACTTTTCTTAGTCAACAAATCCAGGGGATGAAAGAAATCATACTATCTCATGATCCCGCGACCGCAACGGGGTTTTTCCAAATGGAAGTTGAATATCTCGAGGAAAATCTATTCCACTTCGTAGAGGATAATGGCATCTGGAGGGCTGTTCGATGAGCAAGTCAACGAACAGCCCCAAAAAAGAGAGCTTCGAGCGAGCCTCTCGAGTTATGAAGGAGAGGTCCCGCAATCTTGATGAGGTTTGCAAGGAAGTCCTCCAACAGTTCGCCGGATGTTGTCCACTTCATAGAGTCTTCGTTCTGAGTCAACGTGATGTAGATTTTCGAGCCTATGTGTTTTTTAAGAATCGCCAAGACGTGGAGGAGTCCAAGCGTCATGGCATCCATGAGAAAATCATTGACTGCATTTATTCCGAGCTGGAGCGAATGGGTCGAGGGAGAAGAAACAAGATCAATGTAGCGGTTGAATTTGACTCCGACGAGAATGTCATCGCGAACTTCGAAGGAAGCTACAACCTCCGACTGCGTTAAGTTGTCATACTGTGTATGTCCCTATTCTATTCTGTCTGTGGCAAATTTCTGTCGCTCCGCGAGGAGGTCGGTGTAACGAAGGACTTGAACGGGGCCTTGGGCCGTCTGGATTTGCATGCATTCGGCGCTTTGGGTAACCGGGAGGTAGCCGAGGATGCAGTGAAGCTTGACTTTGTTGAGATCGAAGGTTTGGGGGGGCACCACCAGGTAGGGGTGGTGCTCTTGAAGAGGAAGGGGAAAATGCATGGTTTCGGTCAAGGCTTGGCCAGGGGCAACCTCGGCGTGGCCAATGGACACCGGCGTTTCGACGTCCAGATCTTCTGGCACGCGAAACCATTGTTTGCTGAGATGGACGACGCCGGGTTCGGGCGATACAACATAACCGGTCGTTGGTTTGATCGCGGGGGCGCTGGGGCCGACGAGATCCAGAACCTGGTGGAAGACCCATAGTTCTTGGTCGGTCGTATTCTTGAACTGATAACGAACCTTGATTCCTCGATCGGTCTTTTCGACGAGCTCACAATTGAACATGACACTCCTTTGGGGATGTTCGGCAACGGTTGAGGCGGCGCATGTTGCGCCGCACATCACCAGGGGTAGGGTCGCGAGTGGGAGTCGCATCGCTGGGTGTTTCTACTATGGCTGTGCGCCTGCGAGCTACTAGTATCGGTCTCGGTTGCGAAGACCCAGTTCACGTCGGAGGTCGTTCTCCGTATGATCGTTGGGCTGGATCCTCGCCGTCGACGGGTCCCCGTCGTGATCAATGGAGAGACCCACGGCAATGCGCTCCCGGTTCCGGGTCCCGTCGGTGTGGCCCCGGGGGTGGGCGCCTCGTCCGGCGTTTTCCCCGTGAACGAGTTCATGGTGGAGGCCCACGATGGGGGGACGCTCGTCCCAGGGGTCAGAGCCCCCGGTGTGCGTGAGTGAGGGGTTGTACCGGACGGTGGCGTCGGTTCCCGGACCGTTTGTGGTGTTGTTGTGGGTCATGAAGCGGTCGCTGCCATTTGTGTAGCCTGTGGCATTGCCCCCTGTGGGTCGGTGCTCGATGGTGACGTTGCGTCCGTTGTTGTCGATGTCAGATAAAACGCCACGGCCGGTGGGCAGCGAACGCAGGGCATCGAGATCTGACTCCACGCGATTCCGGAAGGCGGCATCACCTCGGACGGTGACCCTCTGACCGGGATCGGTGCCACTCATATCGACCACTTCGGTGTGGTCGCCCGCTGAACCGTGTACCTGTTCACCCGATTGGTGGTAGATGCGGTCTCGACCGGCACCGCCTCGGTATTCGTCGGTGCCGTGGCCTCCAGCGAGGGTGTCCCTTCCGGCACCTCCTTGGAGTTGGTCATCGCCCCGACCGCCCATCAACTGGTCGCCTCCGGCGCCTCCTTGAAGCCGATCATTGCCACGACCGCCATCGAGGTAGTCTCTTCCCGCGCCTCCTTGGAGTTGGTCGTTGCCGTCGAGCCCGTAGGCCGTGTCGTTTCCGGCACCTCCTTGGATCTGGTCGTTGCCAGCGCCACCTTCCATGTAGTCTCGACCAGCGCCTCCTTCGATTCGGTCGTTGCCGCCGTTTCCGTACAGACGGTCATTTCCTGCGCCGCCCCGTATGGTGTCGTTGCCTCCGCCACCCCGTATGGTGTCGTGACCGTCTCCGCCTTCGACCGTCAGACTCTGCGTCACGTTGTCGTCGATGGTAATGCTGTCGTTTCCCGCACCACCGCGGATGGTCATGTTTTCCGCTTGCTCACGAGAAAAGTGGTTGGTCTGCCCATTGACGCTGACATCCACGCCTCCATTGCGGCCTTGGCTTACGCGTACGTCATCGTTTCCATTTCCGGTGTCGACAACAGTTCGCTCGCCTTCCCTGGTCACGGTGACTTCGCTGGTCGCGTTTCGAAGGCTCGCCAAAGTATCCGGGCCAAGTTTGCCGTCAACCCGAAGCCCGTTCGCTCGTTGGTGGTCTCGGACGGCATTTCGCGTCAGCGGCCCGTAACGGCCGTCCTCAGCCAATGATGGATGGGCGCCCGCTTGGTTCAGGAGCGACTGTGCATCTTGAACGCCTTGGCCACGGTGCCCGCGTCGAAGTACACTTCCGCTCTGTACCTGATCCATCGTGGGGCCCTGCCGATAGCTCGCTGTTTCTCCATCGACTTGGGCTTCCAGTGCGCGCCTAAGCTGGCCCGGTCCGGCATGGGTTCGGCCCGGTGTGGGCTCACCGTTCGCGGAAGGTCCGGTTGTGCTGTGATTGGATGCTGGCTCTCCCGCCCTCGAGCCGGTTTCAAAGCGATCTCCAGCCGTCCACGGGTTGTCCACGCTTTGGGTTCCAAAGTCGTGGGCGCGTGGCGCTCGGGATTCCGCGCTTGAGACCTCCGGTCGCTGAGGCGCAGGTTGGGGCCCAGCAGGAACAGGTCCTTGGGGCAAGACGGGTGCGGGGGAAGCGCTCACTGGTTTCAAGGCATCGCAATGTAAAAGCAATAGGCGTGCCATACTGAATCCATCAACTTCTTGAGCCTTGTGGGCTCCAGAAGCTGGGGTTGTAGCGTCACTGTGTCGTACCAGGACCAGGGATTCGCCCCAACGGCCAAGGCGTCATCAAAGTGCCATCAACGCGCGAGTCGCCTCTTCTTCCTTCGTTTGACCGCTCCAGAATCATAATCGGTGTTTTACCCGCAATACCCGACGATCGGATCGCCCGACCTCATCGACCACCACGATCTCATGGGCACCCTCGCGAGGCGTCCACCAAAAGGGCTGCTCCGCGGATACCGTCCCCAAATATTCACCGTCCACAAACCAACTCAGCCGCGCCCCGGTACTCTCAGCAATCAGAGGGATTTCTTGAGACTCCGCGGGCAAGCCAGGCAGGAGCAACGCAAGCTGACGCTGCTGAGGCGACGTCATCTTAGGTGGCGCATCCGCCAACGACGCTTGGCAGGCCGGCAGGTAGGCCGGCGCATGGGGTTCAAGTCCAGATCCGCGCTGCCGCCAGCGCCTTAGGCGCGACGGAAGACGCAAAAAGGATTCCTTACGGGAAGGGCGTTGCTCCTGGCAACCGGGCGTCAAGGCAAGCCCCGTCTCCGTATCGATATCGAGCTCAACATGATATGGGCACGTCTCGGTCGGTACGTTCTTGGTCAAAGCGTGCACCCGCTTTTGGTGACGGCAACCGGGTCCGGGAAGGCGACCAGAAAAAGCACACACCGAGACGGCTTTGAGATCCAAAGGCACGTCTTCCGCATCCTCGAAGCGCCCCGGCGCCAAGCCTTCAAGCACGTCAAACAAGACCGGCCCTGCGGCTTCGCTTCCGACCAGGTGCACACTGGGACGGTTGTCAAAGTTCCCCAACCAGACGACAGCGGTGTACTTGCCGTAGGCACCGACCGCCCACGCGTCGCGGTGGCCATAGCTGGTCCCCGTTTTCCAAAAAATCGAAGGCGGCACACCGGTAAAACGCCTTCTCGCCGGAAAATCAGGGCGGTCCTTCAAGCGAAGAGCCCGCTTGGTCAAAAAACTTACGCCCGGTGAAAAAATCCGTGTCCGTGGCCCCTCCTGTTCATCGCGCCACATTCGGGACCGCGTCCACTGCCCATTTCGAGCAAGCGTGCCGTACAAGCCCACCAGCTCGAGGGGCGTGAGCTCCAAGCCTCCGATGGCCGCCGACAGCCCGTAGTAGCCAAAGGCGCCGTGGAGACTTTGTACCCCTTGCATGCGCATGGTCGACACGAAGGACTCAATCCCTACGCGATGCAAAAGACGAACAAACGGCACGTTCAACGACCGAGACAGGGCGTCCTCGATGCGAACCATACCCGAAAACCGACCATCGTAGTTCTTGGGTAGGTACCCACCAAAACGGGTGGGAATATCCAAGACCAGATGCTCCGGCAGCACCAGGCCCTGCTCCAATCCCATCGCGTAGATCAGCGGTTTGAGCGCAGATCCCGGAGAACGTGGCACGTTGAAGCCCACGATCTGCCCGCCATGCAGCGTGTCCCAAAAGTCAAAGTTGCCGACCAGCGCGCGGATCTGGGCGGTGTCGTGTTCGAGCACGACCAATGCCCCATTGTGGATCCCCAGGTTTTGCAATCGGGCGCGCGCCGCCTGAAAAACCCGACGCGCGACCTTTTGGACGCCGCGCTGAAGCGTGGTTTCAAGCGGCCCGTGGCGAAGGCGACGCAAAAAACGGGCGGCGTGAGGAATGTGCCTCGGGAAGGGTTTGAGCTTCGAAGGCACCGAAGAGAGATTCGAAAGCGCCTGCCGCGGCAATACCCCTTGTTGAACAAGTCGCCGCAACACCCGACCCCGTGCCTTGGTCAGGCGCTTTTTGTTGGCCGGCGACGGGAAACGCCGCTGCGGGTTTTGGGGAACAGCCAAGAGGGTTGCGATTTCTGCGCTGGTCAACCGATTGGCTCGATGGCCAAAGTAACTGAGCGCCGCCGACTCAATGCCCTCCACATTGTTGCCGTAGGGCACGTACTGAAGGTACGCCTCCAGGATCTGGCGTTTTGCGTATCGACTCTCCACTTGGAGCGCCCGAAACGCCTCTATCAGTTTCGACACGATCGTCCGCGGCCTCGGCTCCCGCATTCGAACCAACTGCATCGTGAGCGTCGATGCCCCAGACACCACCCGGCGGTGCCAAAGATTGAGCCCCCAAAGCACGCACCAAAGCGACCATGTCAACGCCGGGATGCCCCCAAAATCGCTTATCCTCGAACCGAATCAACGCCTCAACATAGGCGGGATCCACGTCATCCAGACCGATAGAAATTCGCCACTTATCATCGGGCGACAAGAACACATGGGCCGGCGCCTTGGATTCGAAATAGACCACCGGTGAACCGGCGCTCAAAAACCCATCAGGCAACGGCACCACTTTCGCGAGCAACAAGACGCCCAACCCAAAGATCAAAACAAGCCCGGCTCCCAAAACCAACCAAAGGCCTTTGGGCCACGCTTTTATGGTCCGTTGTTCTTTCAATCGACTTGAGCCTGCCACGGTCCTTCGATACGAACGCGCCCCCCACGAACCCGAGACCAAATGCTGGGATCGTACATGGCCTCGGCCTCAGCTGGAGGCAACGCAAAGTTGCCAGCCGTCACCGCCCTGAGCGCATAAACGATTTTCTTGGTCTCCCCTCTTCGGAGGGTCCCAAAAACCTCGACACGGTCATCCCGCAAATTCATGTGTTCGGCCGACCATATCTCATCGCGGTCGAGCCAATTGACTGCGCTCTTTCGACCGAGGCGAGGATTCTCGACCTCCCATCCGGAAGGGAAGCGATCCACAAGCGCGATGTTTTGAATCAAGGCATCCTTCGTATTGGTCAACGAAAGCTCGGCATAAAAAAGATCGCCCAACTCCAAAAGCTCGAGGTCCAACACCCCACCATCCGCACTGCGATATCGCCGCGTGAGCTTCAACCCTTCATTTCCGATCCGGGCGGGCGCGTTTTTCAGGACCCCCTCGCTGCTGATCACCAAATAAAGGGGGTCCTTGCCCTCCTTTTTCACGCTGAGCTCAAGTGAAGTCTGTTCGCTGGCACGGTAGAGCGTCCAGCTCGCATCGGTGCTCTTGTCGTCCACCCGGCGCCCTTCTGGTTTCAAGACCCGACCGTTCGCAACCATCTTTGGGGGTTCAGGCAAGGGTGAAGCCTCTTTCAAAAATTTACCGAGCCCGGTGATTCCCCAAACCAACTCCTGCGTAGAGTACCAAGCACTCGAATGCCCCTCGAGCGCCCCAGCCACCAGGGTCGCCAATGACTCACCGTCTTTGTCCGAGCCAAAAAGATCGGCGAAAACGCTGAGCATCAAACCTCGTCGACGCCGGTCCGAATAGAAACTCCAGTTGTTTTTGCGTTCGTTCGAAACCGGCGAAATATCCGGATGTCTCAAAGACCGCTCGTACCGATGATCCCCAGCAGCATACAGACCCGCCATCAATAGATACCGATCCTCTTTGTCTTGGCCGGTTCGGTGGGTGCTCGACTTTTTGACCTCATGGAGCATCGCCGCCTTTTGGCCGCGTCCGGCCAAGGCCAAAACATAATGCATATAGGCGCGGGAACGGCGATCGACTTGGGAATCCTTTTTTTGTACCTGAGCCCCCATCCATTCAAGCGCATCATCGATACGCGTCTGGTCTACGACATGACGAAGCCGCTTAGCATCCAAGAGAAAGTGCGTCGCATATGCGGTACTCCAAGGCCTGGTCGAGCCGCCGCCCGGCCAATAGGCAAAACCGCCCTCTGGGGTTTGCATCGACAACACCCGGTCAATGCCGGCCGCAATCTTGTCGTTCACATCTTGTTTGGCAAGAAACTCCGGATCCACTTGCCTCAAGATCCGCGAAAGGAACAACAACGGGCGCGCACTCGACGTCGTCTGCTCGATGCAACCGTACGGATAACGAACCAAGTGCTTGAGATGCGAAAAGGAGCGTCCATACGGATTGCTCGTGACCCAGAACGTGGACCGCTCCGTGGTTGGGACCCAGCCTTTGAGGTAAGGGGCAAGCTTGGTCCGTCCTTCGAGAAGCGAAACGCGCTGGACCCGTCTCGTTTTGGGCGCAGCGGGGATCAAAGGAAGCTCCACTTTCTGGGAAAAAGCCAAGCCCTTGGCCTCTGCCCGGACCTCAAGCCGGACCGCACCAATGGCCTCAAGCGCACGCACCGAAAACACCACCGTGCCGCTTTCACCATCCCCGAGCGAGAGCATCTTTTTCTCCGCCCCCTCGACTTTGACGGGCAAATCCTTGGAATCTCCCGTCGACGTTGGCCCAAAAACCGCGATTCGCTCGGCGCCTATAGAGATGGTCAAGTTCTGCTTTTTTCCCGACACGTTGGTCAAAAACACCGGAATCTCAGCGTGGTCCTCAAAGCTCATAAAACGGGGGAAGGTTGCCTGAACCACCACCGGATCTCGAACCACCACGGATTTTTGGGCACGACCCATCTTGTTCTTCGCGACCGTAATGGCCATCACCCGCAACCGACCTCGATACTCGGGCACTTCGAAAGGAAGGGAGATTCGCCCTTCGCGGGGCACAGGCAGTAGACCTGACCACAGCGCCACCGGCTTGATGGGCTGCACTCGCCCTGCCCCATCGCCCGAAGCCGCATCCCCGCCGGTGCTCGAAGAAGGCCCTTCAGCCGGAAGCATCAGATTCCACCCCACGGTTTCGTGTGTACGAACGCCCAAGGCCCGTTGATCAAAGATCTCTCGGAGTGGATCCGGAGTTTGAAATTTCGTCAAAGACAAAATACCTTCATCCACCACTGCAACCGTGACATAAGTGGGTTCCTCAAGCGGCCCCAGATCCAACGAAACTTCGAGCTGACTGTTTGACCGAATGACCTCGGGCACAGTCATCTTGACGTCCTGGACAAATTCAACCGGCTCAACCACAAGAGACCGCACCCCAAAAGCTCGCCTTGGGACAAAGGACTTCGGTGAATCTTGGTACGGGTCACCCAAAACCAGAGCGCTGAAGTACACGTTGGGCTGAAAGCTTTCGAGCTGGGTGTCCCATTTCACCTTGCCTTCTTCAACATCGAGCCACTGGGCTTTAAGAAGCTCATCGGTCTCCAAAGTCAAAAGCGCGCGCCCTTTGAAGGGCGAAACAAATGAAAAGCCGTGTTTGCCCGAAACCCGAAGGCGCTCGTCACCATTCAGCGCAAGCGGTGCAGGTTTTTGTGGCCGAGGGGTGCGATCTTCCCCTGCACCGTCTTCGTCCCACCAGTAAAATTGCCCCACCCCCTTCACAAACAGCTCAGACTGCGCCTTTTGGGCCCGGGCCCGAACGACGAAGCCCGACGCTCTGGAGGCGATGGTAAAATTCGCCTTGAATCGATTCTCTTGGACGGAACTGGTCGTTTTCGCCTCAAGGGCCAGCCGCTGATAACGTCGGTGACTCCACGTCCCCTCCGCCTCGTCATAAACCCAATCGTGCTCCTCTTCGACCCGGTAAAGCAAGAGTTCAACCGAATCGATGACCGCAACCGGTTTCCCGTGCCAATCGACCGTAAGCCCCTCAACCACAAGCGTATCTTGCGCCCGAAGTTCTGAGCTTTCGGTATACAGACCCAAGTAAAAGGTCTCCGGATGCATCCATAGAGCGGCCTGACCCCTGGTTGTCCTGCCGCTCCCGGCCTCAAACACCGAAGCGTTCATCATCAGTTTGGCCGGCCCAAACGCCCGTTTGCCCGCGAAGGCGGGGCAGCGGATCCGACTTTCCTTCGGTCCAAGTTGGCCACTCGAAGAACCGAGGGCAAAAGGTGCCTTGTTGATCTTCCACGGTCCATACTGATACTTTCGGTTCTTTTTGGGCTTAAAAACGCTCGGAACCAGCTCGCATCCGAGCTCTACCCGACTTCCCTCAGCGGACCCGCCAAAAAGATAACGCGCTTTCACAACGGCCTCACCCGGTTCGTGAAGAAGAAGATCTTCTTGGCCTGCCTTCGCCTCAACTTTCATCCTTTCCGGCACAAATTCTTCAACGCTCAAGCGATATTCACCCATGCGGCGCCCGCCCGCCAACGCATAAACGTGGTACATCCCGGTGGTTGCGAAGGGGGCAAACTTGAAGTCCGCGCTGACCATGCCCGCAGCATTGGTGCGGGTGGTGACCTTCCGAACCACCTTCTTTTTGGGATCAAGCAGCCTCAAAATGACCGGCATGTCCGCCGGCGCGCCCTGGCCACCTTGCTCACGTACCGCCACCGCAACATGCGCCACATCGCCGGGTCGATACACACCACGATCGCTGTACAAAGCGGCCCGGTACGGGCTCTTTTCGCGGTAAGAACGCCCGTGAACGTCGGCCGGTGTTTCTAGAGGAAAATCCTCGTACCGAAGATAACTCAGATCATTTCCCTTGGTGGCGACCAGCAAAAAAGGCGGACTCTTATCGAGCGCATCCTTGGGCACGCCATCCAACACACAGGCGCCTTCAAGATCGGTCGTACACTCCGAAAGCGTACGCCCGCTCTTCACTTTTTGCACAACCTTCACGCCGCCAACCCCTTGGTGGTCGTGGGCATCGAGCACCCAGACGGACACCTGATTGTTTCCGCTCTGTCGCTTGGCCACCAGATTCAGGTCGGTCATAAGAAGGCGAGACGTCGCTTCCGCGCCCGAGCCAGTGAGCTTGAATTCAAGCACCCCCCGGCTTTGTGCTGGAACCAGAGTGTCCCCATCCATCCAAGTGGTGATCAGCTGATCGTCTTCACGCCGAAGTGGAAGCTTGCGCGTCAAGACCAAGTCGGAGTTGCGCAGCGTCGCATTCTCTTGGTTTTCGCCCAACCAAAAAACCAGATTCTCGGGGCGAATGTGGCGGACCGAAAGCTTGGCTGTGGACACATTCATATGGCGGATGGCAAGCCCCTTGAACGCCTTGCGAGCGACATAACGACCTTGGGCGACAAAGCTGAGTTGCGGTGAGCGCAGAGGAATCGAGAAAACCTTTTCAAAGCCCCTCTTGACGATCCCGCCATCCACCGAGCGCGCACCGGGCTCAATCCGTAGGGTATAGTTTTTGCGTTCGAATTTCCCGAGGATTCGAAACCCGCCTCGGGTTGGGGAAATTGAAAAATCGACCTTTGGGTGAATATGCACATGTCTTCTGGCGTCGTCCTCGTCGAGCACACATCGGGGAGACACGCGGTAGGATCCTTGGCCGCTTTCCCAAAAATACATGGTGTCATCACCGTGCCCGAGATCGCGACATACCACGGTGATGAAGTGACCGCCGGCGCCCTCTTTGACATAGGCAGTCATGATGGAGAGCGCCTTGCCTTTGGGCACGTCAACCGACGATTCGATGGCGTCCGCGGTCACCTGTGCATCAAACAGGTAAGGCACGCCCTTTGAGATCGAAACCGAAACCCGAACGCCCTCGGTAAGCCTTCGGTCTCTAAGCACCACCCGAACGCGGTTTTTGCTGCGGAGCGACTGGTAGGAAACCTTCTCTACCGGTCGCTCTTTGATGCGCCAGCGCGCCTCGCGCCGAAGAGCCTGCCACTCCACGGGTGCGCTATAGACCAGATCAAGCTCGAGCCGAGCCTTGGCGGCGTGAAACCGATGAAGGTCCACCCGCACGAACGAAAAGGAGGGCGTCTCAAAGCGATGTTTCCAGGCCTCTTCGCCCTCGTGCACCACCCCATCCTTGCTTTGAACCGACTTCAAAGTCACTTCGTATCCAGTCCCGGGCGCAAACGCGGCTTTGGGCACAAACTCAAGCTTAGAGGCCTGGGTAAATGAAAGGCTGCCATCGACCGGGGGCGAAAAGCGCAAGACGGTCTTTTCCGGTGCTTTGACCCGATGCCGTTCGGCCAGATCTTGGGTGAACTCAATGACGAACTTGGACGGCACAACGCCCACGGGACCAGGCGCAGCCATCACCGGACGGAGCGCCACCCGCGTCACGGCCTCCACCGGGTCGGTCTTGGGCGCATCCTGGCGGTCCTCGGTCACCTCCTCGGGCGGCACCGCCTCTTCGGCGTCGGGAACTCGGCACCCCAAAACCCAAGCCCAAAGGAACAACAAGCAGCCAACCTGGTTGAAGACACGCATACACCCTCCCTACGAGAAACCATCGCGGTACCCTTGTGGCTTCCCTTAGGCCCACCAGCAAAGCAAGCCTCAACCAGCGGACAGCGTGATCCCGGGCGAACCCGCTTGCGTTCTATACCCCCATGGGGTATTTTGACCAAACGGAGAGCCGATGCTAGACGAAGGTCAAAAAAAGAAACTCCTTGCCCGCTTGGCCCGCGCGGAGGGCCAGGTATGCGCGCTCAAGCGTATGATCGAGCAAGATGCCTACTGCGTGGATGTCTTGATTCAAACCTCAGCGGTCCAAGGCGCCCTTGGCCGCATCGGCGAGATCGTCCTCGCTCGTCATATGGAGACCTGTGTTTCCGAAGCTTTCGACCACGGCGACCACGACGACCGGCAACAAAAAATCAGCGAACTTATACAGGTCTTTTCCCGCTACGCACGCATGGGAGCCCGATAATGCTGGGGGCCATGGGTCATACGCTGCTGTCGCTTGCGCCCTGGCTGTTGCTGGGGACTCTGGTCGCAGGACTCCTGCACGGGCTCCTCCCACAAGACTTCTTGAGACGCCATCTTCGCGGCAAAGGGGGCGTGATGAAGGCGGTGTTTTTGGGGGTGCCCCTCCCTCTATGTTCGTGTGGTGTCATCCCGGCGGGCCTCGGCCTGCAAAAAGATGGGGCCAGCAAGGGCGCGGCCGTGGGCTTTTTGATCAGCACCCCCCAAACAGGAATCGACTCCATCTTGGTGAGCACATCGTTTTTGGGGCTTCCCTTTGCGCTTTTTAAGGTATTCAGCGCAGCCGTCACCGGTCTGGTAGGTGGGTGGATGACCGACACCTTGGACCGTACCCCGTCCGTCCCTCGGGCCCAAGATGCCTCAGGCCACGAGGCGCCCGCCAGGCACACCCTAAAAAGCATGCTCAGCCACGCCTCGGACATCATCGGATCGATCTGGCGATGGGTTGTGATCGGAATCATTGTTTCTGCTGCCATCGAGGTCTACCTACCAAGCGCATGGATGAACAACCTTGCCGCTCAGGGTCGGCTCATCCCGGTTCTTTTCGCAATCGTAGTTTCCTTACCCATGTATGTTTGCGCAACGGCCTCAGTCCCCATTGCAGCATCCTTTGTTGAAGCCGGTCTTCCACCAAGTGCAGCGCTTGTCTTTCTCATCGCAGGGCCTGCAAGCAACCTCGCCACCATGGGCGCCGTATACCGAGGGCTGGGGCGACGCGCGCTGGGGGTCTATCTGCTGACCATCGTGATGGGGAGTGTGGGCTTTGGTCTTTTGTTTGATTCTGTTCTGCCGGGGACCGGCCGGGGATCCGCTATTCACCACGAAAATGTCTCGTGGTGGGCCGTATCCTGTTCGGTCGTTCTGACCCTTATTCTTTTCGGGTACGCATTACGCGACCTCAATCGCTGGCTCAAAAGCCGATCCCGACCAAGACACGCAAAAGCCACGCCTCCCCCTGCCAAACCAGCATGCTGCAAGAGTCAGCCAGCAGCCTCCCATACCCAGGCCCCTTGAGTGGGTCCCTGAACCCGATATGTAGGAGCGGGCCCTGATCAGCATGGTCCACCCAGAAGCCAGACCCTAGGCCGACGCTGGTCTTTGGAGGTCTCGCTCGGAGCAAATATTCGTTCGATTTCGGGTGGCACATTGTTTGCGTAGCCGTGTCGCTATGAAAGACCAAAGACAACCGTGGTCTTTTGGAGACAAGCGGCGGACAACAGCTGACGTTGGCAACGGGGAGTTCTTTGTTTGCTTGCTTTCAATTTCAATCGGTTCAACCGCATGCGCCAAGAACAACACTGACGAATTGTTGGAAGCGTTGAGCAAACAAGGCGTATCCTCCAACACGATTCACGCCATTGACCCTCACGGAATTCCAATTGTTTGCGCCCACACTGAGACATCAAGATCTTTGCTGTCATCCGCTGAAACAAAACAACTCGGTGCCCGAGCAACTTCCACACTCCCTGAGAATTCTAGAGGCTGGGAAACAATTCCAGGGGTCGTCAGAGACAATGGTGTGGATTCTTTTCGTCTAGAAGTAAACGTCAATGGCCTCGTTCAGAAAGTCTTTTTTGATGTGGCTTCGCCATCGATTATTCTTCCACAGTCTCGGGTGCTCGAAATGAAGGACGATGGTCTTGGGGAAGATCGGGTCGCAGGAGATTTTATCTATACTGCCGGACCGTTCCGAGTATCTCAGATCTCGCCTTCTAATCCCTATTATGCGGAACAAGCCGACAGTATTGCCGGACTGAAGGCCAAAGATGTGGCAACCATTCGAGTCCTGGAGTTGGATGGGACCGAATCGGAGTTTCTGCTTCGCCCGGCCGTTGGTGTCTTAAGTGCCGACATCCCTCTCAAAAATGTGACTCGATTGTCTGCCGAGATCGCCACAACGAAACACCTCATCAATATCAAGTCGAATATTGATAGAACCCAACAAAGCATGCGCCGTTTGGACCCCATTCAAAATATATCTGAATTCACCCAGGCCATTTATCAGTATTTCCCGGACGTGTTTGATTTCTTCACTTTTTTCTCAACCTACAAAGTCGAATTTCTTCCGGAACAGTCCCTTCGAAATTTTCTTGCGGGTTACCATTTCCCGGTGCGAGTTGACTATAGCGGGACAGGGCAAGGGCAATTCGACACATCAGGTTTGTACGGAAGCGGTGGGCGTCTGAAAGGGATGAATTTTCTCGACGCTTATGATCGGGGCATCACCAGCAACAACGCTGTTCATGAAATGGTACATCAGTGGGCCTCCTATAGTCCGCTACTCAGAGACTCCAGTGGTGCCCATTATAGTCATCTTTCCAGTGCGGGCAGCCTTTTGGGAGGCTTAGAGTGGATCGACAATCTGGATGGAACCTATACACGAAATTGTGACGAGGGAAGAAATGGAGGGCACTATGCCCCCCCAATAGATCTGTATATGATGGGTCTCATCGAAGCGGCCGAGGTTCCCCCGGTGTTATTTCAAAGCAGTGAGAGTTTCAAGAGTTGCGGAGCCAATGAGCCGGTCCTTTCTGACGACATTGTCAGGACTGTGACCATTGAAGACATCATTGATCTTCACGGCGTTCGCAGCCCAGGTCCTACGGCGTCCCAAAAACACTTCAGAACCGCGTTTGTTGCCGAAAGTCGCGGCCGGTTTCTGAACGCCGTGGAGATGACGTATTACGAACTATTGGCTGAACACCATACAAAGGAGTTGCCGCCGTCACAGCCGGATCCTCGCGTGGCTTTTAATTGGGTGCCGATGACTCGATATTTCGGGGCGGGCACGACTTGGCGATCAGATCTCGGTCCGACCCTAACGGCGAATGTCGCCCCTCAGGTTCACGCAGGGCCTGATGCTGCCGTTGATGTCTCAAATACGTTGGATTTACAGGGTACTGTGGCTGATGATGGCTTGCCCACCCCACCCTCGGTGACAATCGCATGGAGTGTGGACACCGGACCGGGGACCGCTATTTTTGATGATCCTTCGCAGGCAAGTACTCGGGTTGAGTTTTCTCGGTCTGGTACGTACGTGTTGCGCCTGACAGCGAACGACGGCGCACGAGAAAGCTCTGATACGGTGGTTGTTGAAGTAGCAGAGCGTGCGCAGCCCAGTGTTGTCTTGGACATTCCTATTCAGTCCGGATCAGACGACGCTGAGGAACGACAAGGTTCATCAAAGCGTGTCATTCTTAGCAGTAGCGATTTGGAATTTGTAAGAGACGGCTCACGACAACAAAAAATTGGTCTTCGATTTTCTGGCGTCAATATCTCCGGAGGGGCGGATGTCGTTAACGCGTATGTCCAGTTTCAGGTAGATGAGGTGGACTCAGGCGCTACCTCAATCCGCATCCAAGGAGAAGCGACCGACAACGCCCAAACCTTTACCAACGAAGGCGGGAGTATATCTGCTAGACCGCTGTTCGGACCCACGGTGACGTGGTCGCCAGCTCCGTGGTCCATCGTGGGGTCCACACAGAAGACCTCCGATATTTCTCCCATCATTCAAGCGATCGTGAACCGCCGTGGCTGGAAAGCCAAAAATGCACTGGTACTCATTTTCAGCGGAAGTGGAGAACGCACCGCAGAGAGTTTTGAGGGCAATGGAGCGGCCCCGATCTTACACGTCGAATTGGCTCAGAATAGTGAACCCATCAATTCTCTGCCCTCTCCGCAAGACGACAACTATACGATACCTGAAAACAGCGATACGGTTACGCTCACGCCAGCTGTGACGGCCAACGATAGTTTTGGTCGTGATGGTCCTTCAGCGATGGATATTACCATCACTTCTTTACCCAATAGCGGGACCGCCACTGTCCACAATGGAGGTACAGTGGGCAATCCAAGGGACGACTCGATCAACTATACCCCCGATGCCAATTTCAACGGGACGGACACGCTTACATATGCTGTCACAGATAGCAATGGTGACACTGTGACGGCATTGGTGAAGATCACCGTCAACGCCACGGGTAGTGATTCGACGCTAACTATTCCAATCTCAATGAGTTCGGATGATGCAGAAGAACGGAATGGTTCGCGAATGTATCTAAGAAGTTCGGATCTTGAATTGGTGGATGATGGCAGCAGAAACCAAAAAGTTGGTTTGCGCTTCAATGGGGTTGCTATTCCTCAGGGGAAAACGATTGAGAGTGCATATATTCAGTTCCAATCAGATGAAGTTGGTTCTGGTGGCATCTCGCTCGTCATTCATGGTGAGAATGTGGACAATGCAAAGACGTTTACCACGCTCGATGGAGACATCTCTGCCCGCTCCTTAACGGCGGCGTCTGTTGC
>CBDCWQ010000003.1:0-55592 GCA_965223435.1 Myxococcota bacterium | reverse complement strand
ATTGGGAGAGCTTTTGATATCGGGGTAAGAAATTATTGGACGTTTGACTTCAGACCGACCCCTAGTCTAAGGCCCAAAGTCTAAGGTCTAACGTCCTAAAGTCTCAAAGCTTATGAATAATCAATTTGTCGAGATCATGCGTTGTCGTGTTGGTGAGCAGGAGTTTGGCATTCTGCGTGCAAAAATGCAGAGTGTCCAGCACGGAAATCGCGTGCGGATTGTGCAAGATACAGATGACGAGTTTGAGGCATTTCTGCCCACCACTGAGGGCGATCTGATCGTTTTGAGACTGGCTGATTTTGTCAGTATGCAAAGTAGCGTGCCGATTTCTGATCAGCGCCTTTTAATTCTGCGTAGCAGGTGGGGGCTATGGTGTTTACTTGTTGATGAGGTTTCGCAAGCACAATTTGTCAACGCGGAAACAATTCAGCAACTACCGCCGGTTGCACGCGTCCCCTTGGCAGATTCAGTATACACTGAAGGTGACACTGTACTGCTGATGGTCGAACCTGACAATATACATCCAAACGCACAGACTTCGGCCGAAACCACTCCACCTGACCACACCGAGCTTGACCTAGAAACAGTGCAACCTGCAAGCCAAGGCCACCTGGTACTCTTCAAAATGCCTGGCACGACCAGCGACAACGAACAATACGCCGTTGGCCTCACGCCCAAACAAATCGATCAAGTTTTACGTAATCCGGTGATAAAATCGGTGCCGACCGCACCAAGCTACCTGAAGGGGGTTGTGAGCTGGCGTGGCCGACTTGTACCTGTGCTAGACTTGGGCCAACGCTTTGGGTTGCGCGAATCGGCCGAAACCGAGTTTACCAAGCAAGACCGCGTTGTCATCATGCACGGACTCGATGCTGACAAAATGGTTGGCTTCTACGCCGATCCTGCCGTCGATATTGTCACCTTACCAGCACCTCACAGTTCATTATCTGACGTCAACGTCAGCAAAACGCTGATCTACGGTGCTGCGCGTTACAGTGGGCAAAGAGTGCTAATTCCGCACGTCGAAAACTTGGCGCTTACCGCTTAGACCAATTGAAAAGTGAGAGGAGCTAGATGCTCCGCTGCGACCCTTCGATACGCTCACTCCGTTCGCACTCAGAGCCTGCCCTGAGCAACACCGAAGGGATGCTCCGCTAGTTTAGGTCATCTAAAAACTGAATTGGTGCTTGGCTGTAGCCGTTACGGAAGGTTCAGTTCATCGAGATAGGCAGCGACAGCCTGTTTAGGGGTTATCGTTCCTGCTTTGAGCGATTCGTTGTACGCACGGAAAAACGCAGGCACATACGATTGCGCATCACGCCACTCCAGATAAAGCAAAACCGCTGACGCACCACAGACGTTGTTGTAGTCAACATCGTCAAAATCCTGTTGTGTCTGAGAGCGATCATAGTCGAGTCGCACCTGCTCCACACACCATTCATCACGCCATTCAAGTTGAATATAGCCACAGCGCTTATCACCATCCAACGGCACGCCGACCGAGCCGCTGTTGATGACAAGCGTCTCGTCAACCTGTCGCACAAACATGCGGTGGGTGTGCGCAGTGAAAAAAATGTCGGGCGCTGTCACCATTTTTTCGCGGATTTCGTCATCGGTTGTCCAAGGGCCAATACCGTCTTGTGTTCCACGTGGCGAGGCGTGATGAAACTCAATAAGTGTTTGATGGGCGCTAATACTGTGAGCAAGTGGCAGTGCTTTTAGATGTTGGATAGCGCTGCTGGAGAGTTGCTGATATGTCCACAAGGAACTGAGATAGAGATCGGCTTCGGCCGAACTGATCTCCCGCTTCTCATCCCACGCTGTCGTGTACTGCTCGTGGTTGCCCAGCGTCATCACCCATCCTTGTTCTTGTATCCGCTGCTCGATAAGCTGCCAATATGCCAGCGGCTTCGGCCCACGATTAACCACATCGCCATTGACGACAACCATCTCCGGCTGCCAAGCATCAATATGGGCTAAGACGATTTGTAGCGCGGGCAGATTGCCATGAATGTCAGAGAGGACAGCGATTTTCATAGGGGAAGCGTTGAGGGTAGAGAGAAGAGGGAATAATCAACTTCTTTTGTAGATCACAACAAATTGCGACCGATGTAATCCATACCCCGTTATCCGTATTCCGTTTTTCGCTCCGACCGTCTTCACGGATTACGGATTACGAAATTACCGATTATGAACGAATTATTTTTGAGACGTACTTTTCTTTTTTCACCAGCGGCTGCGGAAGGGATCACGCTTGCCGGGGGCTTGATAGCCACGCACAATCAGCAGTGCGGCTATGCCTACAGCCACAATGGCAATCGCGCCAGAGATTATATTGGGATCGATCTCGATTGCGGACGCTTCTTCGTCTGCAAGTGCAGCCTCATCTTCAGATGCTTCATCCGTGACAAATTGTTCAATAAAGTCGGCAATCCGGTCGCGAATGTCTGGTGCAGGCTCCTCCTCTTGCTGGAATGCTGTGCTCGCTGCTACAGTTGCCCTAGGAATCGCCACAAAAAGCAACAATCCCGACAGAAACAAGACAAGCGATTTTCGAGCCATTTGCATGAGTTAAGTTTAGCACAGCGGCACGCCGAACGACTGCGAGTCTTGATCAAAGAATCATGTCGCACCGCTTCGTGAGGATTATCTAGCGTGACGTTGGGTTGTTTAATTTCGGCCGAAACTTTCCACACACATCTGCGTAAAGACAAATGAGGCTACAATTCAGTTAAACATTTGCTCGCCTTTGGCAGCCGTTAAGAGGAACTTAAACTATGTCTTCAAATCAACTTGTACGTACAAAAAATGATCGCATGGTCGCCGGTGTTGCTGGTGGCTTGGCACAATACTTTAATGTTGACCCAACGCTCGTCCGTCTACTCTTTGTCATCTTTACACTAGCCGGTGGCCCTGGTCTACTCGCCTACATCATCCTTTGGATCGTGATGGCAGAAGAGCGCATGGGTAGCTCTGGTTACCAGCAGGACGACAGCGATGAAGACATCATCATCGAAAAAGGTGCCTAAGCGTTAACTTTCAACTCTCAAATTTTGAGCGCAGCTTCTATGACATGGAAGCTGCGTTTTTGTTTTTACGACAGTCGCTTTAGTAGCCACGCTTGCGAATCGCAGCTACAGAAGGCATGAATCGGCCGAAATTAGTAATTGAAAATGCAAAAATTTATGTTATACTAAATTTTACTTATTGATTGATAAGTAAGTTGACACTACACACTATCGACCCTTTCCTTTCATAGCAACATATTTACGATGTGTCCATCGGGTAAATTGCGGAGTCTAACCTAACACGACTCTAACTCAGCCGCTTGCAGTAACCCGCGCCCAACCTGAGTCAACACAACCCCAAACTTACAAATGCAGTACCTGATAAATCGAGAATTGTGAGGAACCCTATGCGTGCCCAACGTTACCTACTGCTATCATTTTCCGCTCTTTTACTTCTATTTTTTGGTATCCAAGAACAGCGTGTCCAAGCTGACACCCCGATCTACAAACAACTAGCCGCACCACCCGAAGAAATGGCAACGATGCGCTTGCCAGATGCATCCGCTCTCGGTATTCGCTCTCATTCAGCGATGATTCCGGTTGAATTGGTCAACGGCTCTTGGCGGGGCGAACTGCTAATCGAATCATCCAAGAGCATCAAGCTCATGGCTCTCAGCAATGAAGCTAACTGGGCCATTACGCTACAATCGCCGACCGGTGCAACAGAAAATTTGACACCGACCGACCGTAGCGCAGCCGTGACCACTTTTGGCAGCGGCAACAACAGTTACCCAGGCGTTTTGTACACATTGAACAACCTTGAAAGCGGCGTGTGGCAAGTTACACTAACGGGCGATGCAACTCGCAGCAGCGAACAAGGCATGTTGCTTTATGCCAATCCCGATGCGGCTGTCAAGCTGTACAGTCACTTAACACACCACGACCTGCTCATGGGAAAGACAATTGGACTCAATGCTTATGCCTTTGCCGACGCCGACATGGAGGGCGGTGCACCGGCAGCAAACAGTGTGGCGTTTGATTCGGCCGAAATCGTCATCACCCTACCAAATGGCACAACTATCACCCGCAACGGCACGCTTCAAGCCGATGGCGCACATTCATTTGAATGGGAAGCTGAGATGGCTGGCGACTACACGGCACAGGTACGCGTTACTGGCAGCAGCAATGGCGAAGCTTTCCAGCGCACTAGCGAACATCTTTTCCGCGTCGTTGATGAAAGCGTGCGGCTAGCACCACAGGCCACTACCGTCGTTGCCAATGCGCAACGCTTGCAAGTTGATCTGGCAATTACCGATGCACAGGCCACTTCATTTTTGGTTTCGGCCGAATTGTGGGGAACCCAAAACGGACGCGCCGTGCCAGTTGCATGGATTGGTGGCATCAGCGATGTGGTTGACAACAGCTTGCCGATCACAGTAGATGGACGCTGGATTGCTCGCGCCAACGCCAGCGCTCCCTTTAGCCTGCGCAACGTGACGCTCAAAGATGTTAGCAGTTCGATTCCAGTTGAATCGGTTGCGACTGTCGCTTTAGATGTTGCTGCGTTGCCCGCATCTGCTGAGTTGCGCTCAGCAGCAATCACCGACGACATGTTAATGGGCGTGCGCCCAGAGCAAGCACCCACACGCGCACCCGGTGGCAAGCTGATGCTCGTCCACGGCTACTGCTCTAGTGACGTGTGGCCTAGCAGCCAGTTTACCAACGACATCAAATTCCAAGATTTCGATCAAAACCGCAGCCACAATGAATTTGCCACCCGCATTCGTGACTTTGGTGCATCTTATCCTTCGTTCAACGTCGTAGCTCACAGTCAAGGTGGCGCAGCCAGTCTGCACCTTTACACCTACTACTGGAGTGGTCTTGACTATGCCAATACCTCACGCCTCATTCAATCGGTTGGCACACCGTATCAAGGTACAAGTTTGGCAGGTAATTTGGCGCTGTTAGGCCAAATCTTTGGCGTTGGCTGCGGAACCAATTACGACCTTACCTACAGCGGGGCAGCCGCATGGCTCTCTGGCATTCCCAACTGGGCGCGTGACGATGTTTACTACGCAACCACCTCATTTACCGACAAGTGGTGGCGCTACGATTACTGCAACTTCGCGTCTGACCTCGTGTTGAGCGACCCTGATGACGGCACAACGGAAAAAGCTAAAGGACAGCTTTCAGGTGGCAACAATATGGGTCACAAAACTGGTTGGTGTCATACGAGTGGGATGCGAGACCCTGCTCAAACGCAGGATTCGTCGCGCAATGCCCTGATGAACAGCTACGGTGATGGGCGCGATGCTGGCAGCAATACACCAAAGATCGTTGTCGACGGTAATTTTGATGATTGGCAGGATCAAGGTGGGTTGGAGTATTGCCTGAACGATAATGGCGAACTGAAAACGGCCTGTATCACTAGCAACCAGTTCTCGCATATCTACTTCTTGACAACGGCTGCAAGCTCAGTGGGAACTGTTTGTAGCGTTATTGATACGGACGCCGATTCGCTGGTCAACTATCAAGCATGTTATGCGGCTGATGGTTCGGCCGAATTTGTCACGCTCTACAGTTGCAGCAATAACGCCAGTGTATGTGCTGACGCAACTACCGTCGCTACCTACCCAGCCAACGGCTTTGATGTCGCCAGTAACACCATTGAATTTGGTATTGGCCTCAACGATCTTGGCATTACATTAAGTGATTCTCTTTGTTGGTCAACACACGCGGCAACCGACTCACTGCCAGCAGCAAATGAGCGTATTTGTTACAACACCGCAACGGGTGAGGCCAGCTTCATGCCGACCGACCCCACCGCCGTGACGCAAGTGACACAACAAGCTGACAGACCGTCTGTTACACTCATCGTTGCGCTCGCGCTCAGCCTGCTTAGCTTTTCGTTTGTCACTTTGCGCCAACGTAACGACTAAACAGAGACCTTAACCAACAATTAAAAAGCGCGTCCGTTGAAGGCGCGCTTTTTTTGTTTTGCAGTCTAAACAATCGCGCTCAACATCATTTCATTTATCCACAGATCTGTGGAAAACTCGTTCACGCTCTATTCACGGCAATTGTCACTTACTTTACAATTTATCTGTTAACTACATAACGAAGACTCACAATCCCGCTGCCAATGAGCAACAATAGCACCGAGATGAGAACAAATGGCGGTGCTGTTTTTCCCACTGTCAGCACACCCTCCACCGCCAATGGTGCCGTTTGGCAGGTCAGTGACACGTCATCAACGTGCGCATACCAATCATAATCACCCGTATAGTGGAAGCAGATATAGGCCGTTTCTTCGCCAAGATAAGCGTTAAGCGATTCTGTTTCGGCCGAACCATTATTAACGACCGTCTCTGAGTTGGGGTCTGGATAGTCGCTTTGTTTTGAGAAAAGTGCCGCACCATACGGGCCATTAGCAGCGGCAGTGCTTACCAATACCTCAAAAATGTCATCAGCCCCAGGCGTTTGATACACCTGATAATTAACGGTAAAGTCAAGGTCAACATTGTTATAACCGCTTAAATTAATAGCCGGCGTACATAGGTAGGTATTAACCACGCCGCCGTCAGCATCAGAATCTGCACAGGCAGCCACCCCAGTTGACGCATAGTTTGCACCAACCGTTAGGTTACCACTGCCGCAAAAGGTACCGTCGGTCGAAGCCCAACCGGTGCCTTGTGTTGTGATGATAGTCCAGTCAGCAGGAATACCAGACTCAAAGCTCTCTGTTGCACCGCAAACCAAAGAGGAAGCAGCCGTTGTAAAGCTGTAGGTTGAAGATTCGGCCGAACCGCACAAATTGTTCGCCGTTACACGCCAATAGTAGGTTGTCGTTGCCACCAGTGCGCTTGGCAACGTATAGCTTGTCGTTCCCACTGTTGTTGACACGACAACGTTGTTAAATGCTGCATCCGTCGCTACTTCGACAATGTAGCCGGTTGCATTATTGTCCTGCCAACTCAATGATGGCGTTAGCGCAACCCCTGTTGCACCATTAGTCGGTGCCAGCAACGAGAACGATGGCGGAGGCTCAGCAACCATCAAACTCACTGTAGCCATTTCCTCATCTGCGCCAGCAATCCCAATCACATCAAATGAATAATCACCAGGTGCTGCGCCACTGACGGTCAACGTGCTGTTAAATGGCACGCCACCGCTAGCCGGCACAAATGTCGCCGTTCCCGGAGCGGATGGTGCTGTGAGTGAAACAACACTGTTAAACGCACCAATCTGCTGCACATTGATACTGTATTGGGCATTATCTCCGTCACAAATTTCCAAGCTGACCGGATCGCTAACAATGGCAAACCCGTCTCCTGCCTGCTCGATTGTGAAGTTGGTGTTTGACACATCAAAGAAGATGCTGTCGCTACATTTGACTTTGATGCGTGCCGTTGTGGTGGCGACATTGGGAATCGGAGTTGGCTGCGAGCCATCGTTGGGCGTGTTAGTTAGCAACGTAGTTGAAAAGGTTTGTCCACCATCGGTTGAGAGCAAAATATCGACGTTGGCACAACTCACAGGTGCGCTAGCAGTTCCGGCAACATCCCACGTCACGCTGTGGTTGATACCCCCAGCCCACGTTACCGCTGTGTTGGGGCTGGTAACAAGGAAGGGGCCGGCATCGGCCGAAACGTCAAAGCTAATCGTGTCATAATCGACACCGCCACCGCCAGCCCGATTGTCCCGCACAGTCATACGGAAGTTGAGCGTATCCGACACCGTTGGCAAATTCTCACCGATCACCGTTGTGTTATTGAGCAGATCGCTAAGACGCGGGAAAATGCGAGTTGGACTGGTCGTAGCAGGCCAACTGCGAAAAAACGGTGGCGACGAGCCGCTAGGCGCTCCTGCTGGCCCAAGGTCAAATTGTTCCCAATTGTAGGTCAACGTATCGCCATTGGCGTCGGTGGCCGAGCCAGTTAGCTCAAAAGGTGTTTCAGCCGGAATGGTGAAGCCACCTGTTCCAGCATCAGGATCGGGGGCTGCATTGCCCGTGGCGGTCGCCACGGCGCAACTACTACCGCTCCCTGTACGCGTATGGTTACGGATTTGGTCAAAGCTGATAGTATGGAAATAATCATCGCTGTTGGACTGTAAGTTTTGCGCTCCACATATGCCAGCATACGCTTGGATGGTACTGCCACTGCCCGGCTCATAGGCGGTTGAGCCATTGCGGTTGTTACCAGAGCAACTGCCAGTTGATCCATTAAAGGTATGGTCGCCATCAAATTGATGCCCTAGCTCATGGGAGACATAATCGACGTAAAATGGATCGCCTACGGGTGAGCCAAGCCCTGTCTCACCACGTGCCTTGCTACCGTTATTACAAATGACCCCAAGTGCTGCCAAGCCACCACCGCCCGTACTAAAAGACATGCCCAACATCGTAGTTGGCACTGCCAATCACGCTGTCGATATTGGCCTGATTCTCGTTAAGCAAAGCGCCTGGACTACCATTGGTATACGGGTCGGTGCCAGCATTTGTGTAGACGAGCAGGTTGTTGTTGGCAACCAGGATCAAGCGAATGGCGACTTCGCGTTCGTAGATACCGGTGACGCGATTGATGGCGGTGACGATGGCCGCTTGCCCTGCCGCCACAGTGCCGCCATGAAATGCCGTATATTCGCCGGTTGCGGCGACGGCTAAGCGATAGGTGAGTAAGCTGTCACCAACGGGTGGCCGATTGACTGCCCGCTGCCCATCATTTTTGATTTCATCGTTGATACGACGGTCGATTTCACCTTCAACGAAAGGCTGATCGCTGCGCGCATCACGTTTGTCGTAGCTAATATAGTTGATTGTGTTGCCACGGCTGTAGGGGTCAATGTAGGTGGTGGCTTCGGCCGAAAAAATAATCACATGAAATCCGGCTGGTGTCACGTCAAAACGAGTGGTCGCTGTCGGATCATCAATACCTTGCCCCAAATATGTTTTGATTTCAGGAAACTTGGCCGCCAGCGCCGGCTCCATAATCGGCGACTCAACCACGCTAAAGTTGCTAAAGCTTCCATCAGACAGCGGCAAGGGCTAATACAAACTCGGCAGCACGCAGGTTACCAGCCGCTTCAAGTGGTGCATCTGCCAACAGCGTTTGTAGCTGCGCCAAGTCGAGCGCCAGCGTGCGATAAGCTATCGGGATGATGTCGCGTTCACCACTGCTGCGAATTGTCGATTCATCGATGTCTTGCCAAAGTTCGACATGACCTGAGTCAGTCGCAGCGGCCGAATCTTGCTGCGCCTGTACAACCGATGTGCCGCGCGAGACAAATACCATAACACCAAATAAAGCTACCAGAATGGTCAACCGTACAATATGGGGCTTCATATCCTTCCTTCCAATCTTAATGTGAATTAGTAAATCGATGAGATAATACCAGTTGTTCAGGCAAGCCGATGATACATTTAGTGCAAGCTAATTTTGGTGGGTGACACTCTCTGGCCTTGCGTGATTTGGACAGAAAAGGCAGCGAGATATTAGATTTTGTAACTGTACAGAGGCTGTCACTAGCGGAGCATCCCTTCGGCGTTGCTCAGGGCAGGCTCTGAGTAGCGGAGCGAAGTGGAGTGTATCGAAGGGTCGGAGCGGAGCGAAGCCGAAGGGATAGCTACCCTGATAATTACAAATTTTATGCCTGTACAGACGACTGGGAGAAACAGCTAATCAAGTTTCCAATCTTGTGGTTTGTCTGGATTAAATCGAATATCGGTTGCGCCAATCCACTTCGCCAGCTTGTGCAACTGTGTGCGAATTGCGCGTGTTGTCGCTTTGCTTTTAGAGGCCCGTGGCTCCGCATACACGCCATTAATTGTCAAAACACCCTTTTTGCGATCCATGCGGGGAGCAATTCGGCCGATTAGCCGATCCCCCCGCAAAATCGGCAGCACATAATACCCATACTGCCGCTTTGCCTCTGGCACGTAAATCTCAATACGATAATAAAAATCCCAAAGCATTTCGGTGCGATCACGGTCACAAATCAAATTATCAAACGGCGATAACAGCACCGTACGCGGCTTCCATGCACCATTGTCCAAAGCATCAAGCAATGGCAGATCGTCGGCGTGAACGTACCAATTACCCTTATGCTGATCAGCCGTTTGCACCTGCACAATATGACCCTCGTTGATCAGATCAGCCGTCGCCTGCTTCTGCGCAGGATAATGTCCGCGCATAAAGTGGCGGCGAATATGCAGATCGTTACCTGCACCGAGCGCCTTGAGCGACACTTCAATCGCCTGGCGCGTCTGTTCATAATCAGACAGCGTTTCACGCGGCGTCCATTCAGGTAACCAATCATCAAGCAGTGCCCATTGCTTCTGTAAGCCATTACGGTCAGCCACTGCCAGTTCACCTTTTAGCCACATCAGGTCAAGCATTTTTCGGGCGTGCGAAGGATTTGATGCTGCCGTCCAGCCACCGTGCTCCCAAGATGTGCTGGCGCGATCGTCGATATCGGCCGGTGCAAGCACACCTTTCTGCTTCATCTGCTCGCGAATGTAGCCGCGAAACTGTTCGTTTTTAGCAAACCATTCACGGCTGGCCTTGCCAAACTTGATGCCTTTTTGCATACGATGTTTGAACAATGGGTAATGCTCCGTCAACACAATGGAGGCGCAGTGCGCCCAATATTCAAACAGCTTGCGATCACGAAACTGAACTTGATGCAACAGGTCCCGCTTGTAGTTGCCAAGCCGAGACCAGAGGACGAGATATTGCGTGCGCTCAACGGCACGGATGGGGTCAAGCTGGAGACAGCCGAGGCTGCGCACGGTGTCAAGCAAGCCATCAGCAGTGGCGGGAGGTTGTGGTTTTGTGAGCCGCTGTTTGTGGATGTTGAGGCGGCGAATTTGCTGTGTGGTGAGCGTGATCATGGCAGCGATTGTAGCACACATGGTCTAGGTTGCCGAAGGGGTGATGCGTGAAGAATTGTGGCATTGGATGAGCCAATTGTTTACCTAGCTAGACGCTTGAAATAATAAACTGCGTCTTTTTTACGTGGCAATACCAATTCAGTTAATAGATGGCCTAAAAGGTGATTTGGGCAACGTTTCAAGTGTCTCCCGCAACCACTGCCAACCAGCTAATTGTTTTACTCTTTCTGGATCGGCCGAAAGTGCTTTCAAATATGCTTCGGCCGCTTCTTGCTTGGCTGCTAAGGTCTCAAATATGCGACCTTCTACATGGCGGCGCACTTCTTCAAATATGCGTTCGACCGGATTTACCTCGGGCGAATAAGGTGGCTGGAAAATCCGCTCAAAAGGGCAGCTTGCCCACTTCGTTCCCGCGGTGGCTGGCTGCACCATCCCAAATGATGCAATCGACCTCCCAAGTTGACAAAACGGGCAAAAATGACTCTTGTCGCATATTTCGGAATCCAATCCCACAGTAGGCTGCCTCGCAGCGGGTCAACTGCCAACAATAGGTAAGCCCATTCAAACACGAATTGCAGCTTTTGCACCACCTTGACACCGCGCGATGCCCACACACGTCGCAGTTGCCCCTGTAATCCCAGTCGCATCTCATCCACCTCAACGGATGTGTCGACCTCGGTACATGTGCGCGGCCACCAACTGCTCTCTCAGCCCCCTTTTTTCCACGCGGCTTGTTGGGCGGGGTCGGCTTTCTCTGATTGGTCGTCTCGGTACCTTCTTTTTGATCTGCATTCGTTGCAAAACGGTGTAAATGCTGCCTGGTTGATACACGACTTGCCACTGTTCTTTGACCCAATCGGCGATCGCTTCACCCAGTATGAAACCGTCCTGTATCCACCGCTTGGCGCAACTCAGCTTCTTGCTCCTGCGTCAACTGTGATTTGCGACCACCACTGTGACCGCTGACTCGTCTGAGCAATTCTGACAGACCCTCTTCCCGATACAATTGCACCCAACGACGCATTGTTCTATTGCTGACGCCACAAATTGCTGCCGCCTCTTTTTCCATACGCTCAGTTCGCAGCAGCCACATTGCTTGTAATCTTGTTTTCACCCTTGCATCTTTTGCTTGCTTAAATCGCTCATGCAACTCATCAGCACTTTCTTGCCACTCAATCTCTAGCGGTTTTCCTCGGCGTGTAGTCATTCAACCATTATAGGTCATATCAATACTTATTTGGTATAAGAGAGGCTCTCCTAAACTTAGGACAAATTTTACACCCGCATAGGAGAGCCTCTCCTGAGTGAGCTATACTATATAGCTACTACTTTTCTATGGCCTTACTGTGAATCTTGAGTCGCTGCTTCCGGTGTCGGCGTCGGGGTTTCGGTTGATTCTGGTGTTGGTGTTGGCGGCGGTGTCGGTACTTTGAAGCCGTCGCCATATTGGTACACATTGGCCCACGGCACATACTCGCTGATGAAATAATCCTCATCGCGCAAATCGCCCCACTGGTTATAAACCACCCGCTGCACCGATACAATCGCTCCACCGGCTGCCCATTCAACCTGCTCAACTTCTTCTGGCTCTAGCTCTGGGTTGTACTCGTAGCGGTCACCGGGTGGGTCTTCCTCATTGGCGGTGGTGATAAAGCGCTCAACCGTGCGGTCGAGGCTCGTGCTGTAAAACTTGAAGGTCAGCGACTCTTCTCCCTCGCGATAATACGATTCGATTAAGATGTGATGAGCGTGTGTTTGTTGAGGAATTTGAAATCGACGTTGACATCTTCTGTCGAGTAGATGGCGGCGTCCATGCCCATTGGCTTGTCGACGTCAGGCGGTGATTTTTCGTAGTAAGAGACGCGATAGCCGTGCTGGTTACGCTCAGTGACATCGAGGCCAGCCCAAAATACGGTCTGGAACATCGTTGTGCTAACCTGACAAATGCCGCCGCCAATGCCGCTCTGTGTTCTGCCGCCGATGATGATGAGACCATCGACAAAGCCGGTGCTTTCTGAAATTGGGCCCAAGATATTTGTTAAAGGAGAACTCTTCCCCCGGTCGAACGACGAGGCCGTGGAATTTGGCCGCGCCAATGCGGATATTATGCTTGCGTTCTTCTGAGGAGTCGTAAAACCAAGTTGTTTCTTCGGCGAGCAGCTCGGTGATGCCTAGGTCTATCCCTTTGACGTTGGCGTTGATCTCTGGCACGATGGCGGTGAAGGTGAGTGGAATGGAGCGTTCGGCCGATTCCACACCCAGCAGCAATCGCTGCAACGTCGTCTCCACATCAAGCTCACGCCCAGCAACATGCGGCTCTATCACCACTAGCTCCTGTGTCAAATCGTCAAAATAGAAGCGCGCATCGGTTGTAGGGCGTGAATAGTTGGCAGCGCGTGCCGTTAGCCATTTACGCGCTGCGTCGGCGTTGATAGTAATCGTGTTGGCAGCGTCGATGCTGAGCCATTTTTCGATGTTGGTCACGGGCAAGGTGAGCGGGGTGAGATCGGCCGAATCGACTGGCTGTTCGGCCGATAAATAAATATCGCGATCTAAATCGTTGTGAATTCGCTCGGTCGTTTGCCCTGTGTGGTGCGCCAAAATCTCTTCCAGCTTGGCACGCAGCCGCAGCGATTCCTCTGCCTGAATTGCAATATCGCTGGCTTGCCCTTGCGCCCCACCGTGTGGCTGGTGCATGTGAATGGTGGCGTTTTTGAGTGCATAGCGGCGACCAGCTTCACCACCTGCCAACATCACCGTACCAAAGCTGGCCGTCATGCCAACAGCCACGGTGCTGACCGGGGCGTTGACCTGCTGCATCGCGTCATACATCGCCAGTCCCAGAATAGACTTCACCACCGGGTGAATTGATGTAAAGACGAATCTCTTTTTCGGGGTCTTGTGAGTCGAGAAAGAGCAGTTGCGCCACAACAACATTGGCAACCTGCGCATTGATGGCGCTGCCAAGAAAGACGATGCGCTCTTTCAGCAGCAGCGAGTAAATGTCATAGGCGCGGTCGCCGCGTGCGCTGCGGTCAACAACGGGTTGGGACGAGTGAGTGGGGAGTATGAAGTTGGGAGTAAGGGGTAAGCATAGATCAACCTCCTGTGATCAGGTATTTATTGTTTCAGTTTGTCGGTTATTCAGTTGAGATTTGGCGTTACGAACCTTAAATCAAGTAACGACCAGTGGGACAAAGTCGATTTGTTCGGCCAGTAGCGGAATGGTCGGTACCGGACGCCCCGCAGCCAGCGGGCCAGCATAGCCAATTTGTAGCAATTCTGGCAATTGCTCATGCTGCTGCCACTGTCCCAACATGGCATAAATACCACGGTCACGCTGCCATGCGACGAGCGCCGTTTCAGGCAAATGTGCCGCTAGATACGCATTGATGCGCTCATCATCCGATGGGCGGGCAACGATGATGGGATCGAGGTCTTCGAGTTCACTATCGAGTAAATCCTCAAGTCGTTCGCGCCGTCGTTCGAGGGTGGCTCAGTTCTGCTTCGGTTTCGTCGAGCAGCTCTTGTAGAACCGATTCCCAACGGGGTTCGCCGTTGTCACGGTCGAGGATGGCTTTGATACGACGTAGGGACAGGCCGAGCGCTTGCAGGTTACGGATGCGCTGAATGCGCAGGATGTTTTCGGCCGAAAACACTCGATACCCATTCTCACTACGTTCCGGCTCAATCAGGCCGAGTTTCTCGTAGTGGCGCAACGTTTTTGTCGTCACACCAAACAATTCGGCAACATCGCTGATAAGTAATTGTTCGGTCATTTTTCGTAATCTGTAATCCATGTGCCGTAATCCGATAATGGTATACGGATTACGGTCATACCGATTGCGGAATCCTCCCTAGCAATTCTGCTTCGCGTTCGGCCGAAATGCCGATCTTCATCTCATAATCATCTGGACGGGTTGCGTGCCACGTCAGCGTATCACGAATCGTGTCAGCCAGTGGCCGGAAGGTCAATCCGTGGGCAACAGCAGCGTCGATATTGTAGCGATGGAACCCTGCGTATGATCCTTCCGGCGCAATCCACAAGGGCATGTCTTGCCAGCCTGCAACCTTATGCTCATCAAGAAACGCCTTTGATGCCCACACAATCTGCGCATCGCTGCCGCTTACCGTTTTGGTCGTTGTCATCACGTCGCCAAAGGTTAACGAATCTGGCCCCGTGACGTTGAAGTAACCGGCCACGTTCTGCTCAACCATGCGGATAATCCACTCAGCTTCATCACGCACGTCGATAATTTGGATAGCGTCGTTTTCAGCGGGTGGAGCCAGTACACGCCCGCCTTTGGCAACACGCACAGGCCAATAAGTGAAGCGGTCGGTGGGATCAAATGGCCCGACGATCAAACCGGAGCGCACGTGGAGTACCTTGCCAGGCAGTTTCGCCTCTGCCGCTCGTTCGCAGACAACTTTGAGTCCACCATACGTCTCACCAGTTATTTCTTCAACGGTTGGATCATCGAGTTCGATCACTTCGGCCGATTCGTCCTGACCGGATCGTCGCGTTGTCGGCATAAACAGAAATCGACGAAATTAGCGTGTAATGGTCAGTTTTTACAACATCGAGCAGTTCGTTAATGACGCGCGGAATGTATGCAGACGGATCGATCACCGCATCAAAGCTGCGCCCCTGTAGTGATTGCAAATCGCTCGCCAGCCGGTCACCTTTGAGCTTTTCCAAATCGGGAAACAGTTCGTTACGCGTTTTGCCGCGATTAAACAGCGTCACCTCATGCCCAGCGCCAATTGCCGCCTCAACAATCGCTTTCCCTAAAAACTGCGTACCGCCCATTACGAGTATGTTCATTCAATGCTCCGCTTTGTTTCGTAAACCGTGAACCGTTGGTCTGTCGTCTGTCAACCATTCTAAGGCTTGCCCCAAGGTCAATGTCAAGGGGTAGTTGGTTGCCACAATTCAAGCCGATGGCCTTCAGGATCATAAAAGTAGCAGACCTGTGCATTAAATCGCGTTTGAATTCGGCCGATGTCCACCCCTTTCTCGATTAACTGTTGTCGCGCTTCTTCCAAGTTGGCTACACGAAGCGTCAATGTCACACCCTGCCCCGCCACGCTGTCAATCGTAGCTCGTTGTGCATTTGCGATACTCAGCCGTGCTGAATCTGTCAGGGCAAACTCAACAAACCACTCATTCTCAAACAAAACGGGCAACATCAATTGCTCACGATAAAACGCAACGGTCGCCGCCCATTCTTGGCAATAAAGAATGGTATTCGCCAGTTGAAATTCAAACTGTTCACTGTTCACTGTTTACTGATTACTGCCCACTACCAATCCACGTCTCATGCACATGCAGCCACTCGACCCCGTTGGGGGCTTGTGGCTTCGGCCGAAACAGCGCCGAGCTTTGCCGTGCTGTTTTGTTGCTCTCCCGTATCTGCCACTCCTCATACAGAACGAGCATCACACCATCGCCAAGTGCGCGCACTTGTGGATTCTCAATCCAAATCTCAAACGGGCCTGCGCTGTGCGCATTGCGTAGCGCTTGCTTGATCGTGGCGCAGTCGGTCACGCCTCCGTCGGGGCCAACAATGGTGAACGTGTCGGCGATAGTTTGCGAAAATCGGCCGAATTCTTCATCGGTATCGGCTACTTCCCCTGCAAACCACACCTGAAAAAATCTGTGTAGCTCCTGCACTTCAACAATACAGCGAGCATCAATCGTCTGTTCTGACATAGCTATCTCCAACTAACAAGTGCCATAACGGCCGCTTACACTTTGCGGCGGCCAATGCGGTCAATTTTCCCTTGGGTAAGACGGAACATGCCAAATCTGTGTAGTTTGAGACGCTCCATGTGCGATTTTAGGAGAAATCATCGCAATAAGCGATCCACACGATTCACTTTTTGGATCGCTTTTCGGCACGATTGTGGATCGCTCCCTCGTTATTCTGAAAGCATCAGAAACAAACGCGAACCTATTTCACAGGTTTCCCAACCAACTGCCGATCGATTATGTGAACCACACAGCGTCGGCAAAGGAGATTACGATGTCAAATCATTATGCAGACGTACAAGCAGTCATCAACGAAGCGGAGCAAGCAGACGTGTTGAATCGCTTACTTGACCAGGTTGCCCAGCTTGGTATCCGCGTAACGCGCCTCTCGGTCTTTAATCAACTATCACTGTCAAATCCATCACGCAACAGGCGCAGTGCTGCTGACAAAATGCTGGCTTCCTTTGAGGCTGAGGGCGCAGTGCGAGAAACGGTCAGCTTCTTTAATCAACCAACCCCAATTCAAGACCTCAGCCAGTGGCGTCAGGTGGTTAATCAGCTTGAGCTTCGCCAGGTGGCATAGGGAGAACCAAATGAAAAAATCAGCTATCACCCTCTACGGTATTGTTTGCTATGTACTGTTCAACGTTGTTTTTTCTGTACTTTGTCGGCTTCCTACTCAATCTGGTTGTTCCAAAGTCAATCGACAGTGGTGTAGCAAGTAACTTGCCAACAGCCATTGTGATCAACATCAGCCTTGTCACACTGTTTGGCACGGCACACAGCATCATGGCGCGTGATCGCTTTAAGCGCTGGTGGACACAGTTTATTCCCCCCGCAGCGGAGCGCAGCACCTACGTGTTGCAGGCATCGCTGCTGATGGGTTTGCTGATGTGGCAATGGCGACCATTGCCGACAACGATTTGGCAGATCGAAGGTGATTTCGGCCGAATTACTACCATCGCCCTGTGCTTTCTCGGCGTCGCGCTTGTCCTCGCCTCATCCTTCCAGATTGACCATTTCGAGCTGTTTGGCTTGCAGCAGGTATATCGCCAGCAGCGCAACGAGCCGATGCCAGAAGTAACGTTTACATCAAAAGGACTGTATCGCATCGTGCGTCACCCGCTGCAACTAGGACTACTCATCATGCTGTTGGCAACACCGCACATGACGGTTGGTCATTTACTGCTAGCCGTAACGATGACGGTTTACATCTTGATTGGCCTGCACTTTGAAGAAAAGGCGCTCGTCCGTCAGTTTGGTGACGCCTATCGACAGTATCAGCAGACGACGCCACAGTTGGTGCCAGGTTTCGGCCGAAAAGCACGCACCCCCGTTGCCCACTCTGGCGATTAACGCAACCCAGTCGGTATCAATCATGCCAACACCGAATACCGACTGTTGGCTATCCAATCTCATGAACATGGACACACCTCAAACTATCCTCTGCCTCCATGCTAGCGCCAGCACCTCGCGCCAGTGGCGGCCTCTACAAACGATGCTTGCTAGCAACTATCGTGTTGTGACGCCCGACCTGTATGGCTATGGTCATGCGCCACTGCCAAAACCTGGGTATTCAGTTGCTGATGAGATCGCCCTGTCTATGTCTCAGCTTGCTGTTGATGAGCGTTTTCATTTGGTCGGGCATTCATTTGGTGGTGCGGTGGCGCTACATATTGCACACCGATTTCCTGAGAGGGTACGGTCGCTTACGCTCTATGAACCGGCCATGTTTGCCTATCTCGCAGCGATTGATTTGGAGGCGTATATTGAGATCAGGCGTGTGCGCGATGAAGCAATGTGGTTCGTCGATACGGGCAGGTTGCCAGAGGCAGCAGCCTGTTTTGTCAGTTACTGGGCGGGTGAGCAAGCGTGGCAACAGATGTCGATGCGGGCAAAGCAAGCTGTGATCGATGGAATGTGCAAAGTGAAGTTGGAGTGGGCTACTGTGTTTCACAGAGGGTTAGATTCGGCCGAAATCAGCACCATCAACGTCCCGACCCTGCTTCTATCCGGCACAAACTCAACCAAAGCGGGGCGAGCTAGCTCCAATTACATACATCACCACATGCCCAATTCACGCTTGCTGGAACTCCCTATGCTCGACCACGTGGCCCCGCTTACACAACCTGAATTAGTCAACTCGCACATTGCAAGCTTCTTGCTATCTTGCGATGAAAATCACACCGTCAGGCCGGAGTCAGCTTTGTGACAAGCGTTTCGGCCGAAGCAAACCTTGTTTTCCAATTGGTCTAAAGGAGGTGCCTAAAGCTTGACCGCACCTTTTCTATTTTGGATCGCTTTTTGGCACGCTGAAGGATCGCTCACTCCATAGACTGAGTTCATCGCTCGAAATTAGCGTTGAACTTAACGATAAAGGAGACAGGACTTACGCACTTTCTCAAGAAGTTCAACTTCTCCAAGAAGTTGAACTTCTCTGGTGCGGTTAGTTGGCTACGTAAGTCCTAGGAGATTCAAATGAACATTCGCAAACTTTTTAGAATTTTGATTTTTGTATTGGTGATGGTAGCAGGGGTTGCTGTGTCGGTTTCGGCCGAAAACAGTTTCTTACTACGCTCATCATTTGGCCCGCGCTTCAGCACACAGCTACAACGAACACTCGACCCCTCAATCTACACGCCGAGCGCATTCGACTTCACCACAGACGGCAAAATTGTCATTGTTGGTCGGCCAGAAGCAGACGCCGAAATCACAATTCAGCGGCTGCATCCCGATGCCACCCTCGACACCACGTTTGGGACAGGCGGTATCGTCACATTCTTTATCGAGCCGGGCACCAGGGTAAACGACGTTGCCGTGTACGACGATGGCCGCATCTTGCTTGTAGGTGAAAAGTACGGTTCTCCAGAAGACAATGCGTATGCGATGCGGCTCAATGCGGATGGCACACCCGACACGACATTTTTTACAACGGGAACGGTTTGGCTGGGTGAACACAGCACTGCAAAGCAAGTAATCATCTTGCCTAGCGAAAAAATCTTGATCGCAGGTTCAGCGTCAGGGTTAAGCACCTATGCAGCCGCAACTGTTTTTCGCCTGCACGTCAACGGCACTTTTGATAATAGTTTTGGTAGCGGAGGGCGAGCGCAAGTAGATATTGATCCCGAAACGCAACGTGACGCACTGTTCGATTTTCTGGTCACGCCAGCAGGCGACATTATCGCTTCCGGTATTGCACAAAACCTGACAGACGACTGGTATAAATTGTTCATCATGCAACTTAGCAGCAATGGACAGGCCGATAGCGCATTTGGCACTGACGGTGTTTTCACCTACGAGCACGATGATTTCTACGCCAATACAATCGCTCGTCGTGATGATGGCAAAATCATTTTCAGTGGGTATGGATATGATGAAAATGGGAGCAAGGGTTTGCTTGGCCGACTGAACGCCAATGGTACATTGGATAACAGCTTTGGCACCGCTGGCATTATCGATCTGTACGATCCATCCTTATCGGACGCGATGCCAATCGATATCGAGCATATTCTGCTCTATCCAGATGGCCGCATGATGCTCGATGGGGTGACTGGTGGTCAAACGACGCTGACGCTTACCGATGCCAACGGCGTCCCTGACCCAGCCTATAATGATGATGGGGTTAGCGCTACGTTTGGTATTGGGGGTACGGTTGATATTGTCCGGCTCGCCAACGGTCAATTTTTACGGCTAACACGCTCAACATCCGGTGGGACGCAATTTGGCGCACTACAGCGCATTCACCCCGATGGGATGTTTGATACAGGCGGGCGCATGTCGGTCAATCACAATGAGGCCGTGAAGCGCAATGAAACGGCACGAGCTGTTGCTGTTAGCCCCTCTGATTTCTTATATGTGGCGGGGACGGTGAACAATGGCTCATCCGATCAATTTGTGCTGCACCGTTACGACGGCAAAGGAGAAGGGAGTGCCGGTTATGAGCCAACACCGGTGAGCGGCTTTATCCCGTGGGATATTGCCATCGACAACAGTAATCGCGCCGTTGTCGTGGGCAAACTGGACGGCAGCAACGGATTTCACATCCGCCGCTATCTCAGCAATGGTTCACTCGATTTGGCAGTTACTGACGATCTGGGTGGCTTTGCGACTCAAGCACACGCTCTCCTCATCCAGCCAGACAACAAAATGATTGTCGGTGGGGTCAAAAACGGTGATTTTACCGTTGCTCGTTTCAATGAAGACGGGTCGCTCGACAAGACATTTGGCACTGATGGCATTGCTATACATGACTTTGGCAACAGCTATGAGTCGGTTTCAGACCTTGCGTTTGGGCTTGGTGGCAAGATTGTCGCGCAAGGGTCAACCCTGCCCGTGCTGACAAATTATGCGGCGATCGTGCAGTTTTCGGCCGATGGCACGCCTGACCCCACCTTCACACCCTACGTGTCAACCCTTCCGGCCATTCCACTAGGGCTTGCCGTACAGCAGGACGGCAAAATTGTTTCAACTGGCACCTACAACGGCAGGTGGACAGTTTGGCGACTGACAGCAAACGGCACCCCTGACTTCAGCTTTGGCGCTGGCGGCTACAAAACTGTTTTTGTCGGGGCCGCGATGGGCTATGACGTGATGGTACAAGCGGACGGTAAAATCGTCACGGTTGGCTGTCTGACTGGTGGATTACAAGACCAAACGGTAGTTGTGCGGATGGATACGCATAGCGTTTTTGACCAGTCATTTAGCGATGATGGCAAGGCCAAATTCCTCCTTGGCGACGATAAAGAATGTGCGCGGGCCGTTGTACCCACACGGGACTTCTGGTCTGATTATGAAGATTTCGTTGTTGTGGGTAACGCTGAAGCACCTAACGGTGATGATATGTGGGCGTTTTTGCGACTCCGAGGTGCGAGTAACTCGCTACCTGCACCAACGGCTGTCGGGTTAGGTGCGGTTTCGGCCGCTTCGACAGCCTCAGGACAGGCCGAAAATAGCTTGGCTATGCTCCACCTGTCAATGATGACGCTTTTACTCGCTATCTTCACCTGCCACCTGTATCGTCGTCACGTTGGTTAAGCAATGAAAACCTCATGATCAAGCTGTTGAACCACCAAGAACCTCATATCGCGGAGGAAATCCTCGCCGTTTCGCTCGCATCTTACCAAGTCGAGGCAAAAGTCATTGGAGCCAGTCGCTTTCCACCGCTAGATGAAACGGTTGACGACATCATGGAAAGCGACAACCTGTTTTATGCATACATGGATGATGAGCGCATCGCGGGCGTCATGGAAATGGAGCGGGAAGACAGCGGCTGGACGATGGCGAGGATAGTTGTATTGCCAGCCTTTTTTAGACGCGGTATTGGCAGTAGCCTAGTCGCCTACGGTGCTGAAAATTATCAGCCTTGCCGTGTTTCGACAGCCGTAAACAACTTGCCAGCTATTGCGCTTTATGAAAAACATGGCTTCATCAAATCACCGATTACCCGCGCCGTCACGCCAGAAATCACCATTGTGAGTTTGGAACTGCGGAGCGAGTAACAGCCCGAATCAACCATGTTGTCATTAGGGTGACAGCAGATAATCAACACAATAAAAGAGGCGCGATCAGAATTGATCGCGCCTCTTTTATTGTGGATCGCTTTGTGGAACGGTAGCGGATCGCTTTCTCCTTAGACTGTAAGCATCACAGCAAACTGAACGTGACCCATACTCTGTCGGACTACGGGTCACAGATAGCGGATTACGAAAAAGGAGATTGCAATGAACAGTAAAACATTGTTTCGCGCTTGGATAACTATTATCTGTTTTGTCTTACTTTGTCTCGGCATTAGTAATATTGCTTCGGCCGAAACAGTCAACGACCTGCTCGACACCGACTTTGGCAAGAGCTTTGGCAATGGCACTGGCTACGTAGAAATCGACACCTCAATGTGGGCAGCCCTTGACATGATCGAACAACCCGATGGCAAAGTGCTCGTCGTTGGTTCAGCTGCAAATGCAGGTGAAAACATCTCGATTCACCGCTATAACGCCGATGGTTCGCCCGATACAACCTTTAGCGGTGACGGTCGCCTTCTCGTATTTATTGGCAGCAGTAATGTCCGGCCAGAAGCAATCGCATTGCAGCCAGACGGTCGCATCGTAATTGCCGGTCGCTTATGGGACGGCTCCGAATATGACATGCTGGCAGTACGCTTGCTAGCAAACGGGTCGCTCGATACCAGCTTTAACGGCACAGGTAAGTTGCTATGGGATGATGACACCATCGCTGATAGCGATGAGCAAGCACATGATGTCGCCATCCTGCCAGACGGCAAAATCGCGATTGTCGGCCATAGAGACCCAGTGTGTTCTGACTGTCCCGACAAACAAGATGCCATGCTGTGGCGCTTGTCGACAGATGGAACGTTAGACAGCAGCTTTGATGGTGATGGGGTTGCTGTCCTCGATCTAGGAGACAATGATGAGGAAAGGGCCAACGCGTTAGCTGTGCAGTCTGATGGCAAAATTGTCGTGACCGGTGAAATACGTCCAGACTCCTCTATCGATGGCGATCTTTTTGTTGCACGCTACACAACGACGGGGCAGCTTGACGCATCGTTTTCGGCCGATGGGTTGGTCGTCTTCGATGATAATAATGACTATTTTCATGGGGAAGATATTGCTCTGCAATCAAATGGCAAGATTGTTTTTGGCGGCGGCCATCTGCTCGGTCGTCTCAATAGCGACGGCTCTCCCGATACATCATTTGATGGCGATGGCTTAATCTTCACGCGCAATAGCACAACAATTCCCCCGGTCGTCACACAGCTAGCCTTGCGCGAAGATGGGCGCATTTATGTTGCGGGCACCGCTGCACAAGGTACCGATGTCATTGCCTTGCTTGAACCAGATGGCTCCCTCAATCAGGCGTTCAAGCAGGGTTGGTTCATCGCAGACGGTGAGCATACATTGCATCTCTTTAAGGAGCTGCTGCATCTTCGTAATGGCAAACTACTCTTTATTGGCGAGTTGGATAGTGCCGAGTTTTTTGAAGGTGCGATGCACCGCTTTCATGCCGACGGTAGTCCCGATGTTGGTGGCAGGATGACTGTCAACGACAACAGCACAGACAATGTTGCTTGGGCCGTAGCGGTAGGTCCGACCGACCAGATTTATGTCACTGGTGTGGATGATACGGATACGTTTACACTTCAACGCTTTTCAGCTTCAGGCGCGCTTGACGTGACGTTTGCGATTCCGTCAACGGCAGTACCATTTTCACCTTGGGATATGGCGGTTGATAACAACGGGCGCATTGTCATTGCTGGTAAGCACAGCAATGAATCCGGTTTCCACATCCGCCGCTATCTCAGCAACGGCTCGCTCGATTTGGCTGTGAGTGACACGCTGGGTGGCTTTTCGACCACATCTCATGCGTTACTCATCCAAGCAGATGGCAAATATATTGTTGGCGGTGTGCGCAGCAGTGAGTTTACGGTCGCTCGCTTTAACGAAAACGGCTCGCTCGATACGACGTTTGGCACAAACGGTATTGCAACCAAGGATTTTGGCGAGTCGTATGAGTCGGTCACTGATCTCGCATTTACGACTGATGGCAAGATTATTGCGCAGGGGCAAGCTGGTGATCCATTTCTTGGTGTGCATCGTGCGGTGATGACGCGCTTTTCGGCCGATGGGCAACCCGACCCCACCTTTACCGACTTCAAACTCCTATGGAGCGACAATTCGGTTCCCTTTGACTTAGCGGTGCAACCGGACGGCAAAATCGTCTCGGCCGGACAAATCAACAATCGATGGCACGTGTGGCGACACAGCGCCAACGGTACCATCGACACAACATTTGGCTCAGTTGGCTACACTCAACTGTTTAGCGAAGCTGCGCAAGGTCGGGATGTTGTTGTGCAGCCAACGGGTGACATTATCAGCGTCGGTTGCATCACAAGTGGGTCACAGGATGTTACGGTTGCTGCACGGCTGACGACGACAGGCAGTTTGGATGCAACGTTTGACAATGATGGCATTGCCAAGTTTATCTTCGGCACGCGCAATGAATGTGCAAGAGCGATGGTGCCAATTGATGATGCTGGTACTGACGACTTGATCGTGATTGGTGACACCGAATTTGACGGCAATGACGATGCGTGGATGATGTTGCGGCTGCAAGGGCCAGAGAGTGCACCGACAGCTGTTAGCGTGGGTGGTGTTTCGGCCGAAATGCCCATTGATACGATTCTCACTTCGCAGCTAGTGGTCACAATGCTTCTATTTAGTGTAGCAACGGCAATTGTGTATCGTCGTCAGCTTAACGTGGATAATTAACATACATAGAGCGTCCCGCCAGCGCATCTGCACTGGCGGGGCGCTGGGTTGAATTTAGGAGGCAAGATTATTCTCGACTTACGCCATTGCAACGACACAGTTGTGCGCAATTGCTTGCAGATGTCGATGATCGGTGCCGCAGCAGCCGCCCAAAACATTGAGGTTGCTCAACTGATGGTCGATCAGACTACGGTATTGCTGACCTAGTTCATCAGGATTGCCTTCATCTAATTCTTCTGCATTGTCAAGCTCTTCATGGCTCATGCGAGACGCATTGGCACGTAGACCACGAATGCGTTGTGTCCACGGCTCACCCGCCTGCAACGCATCTGCAAAGTGTGTTGGATGGGCGCAGTTGAGCATAAAGTAGGCGGCGTAGCCATCGGTTGCTGCGTCCACCTGCTCGATAGCAGACTGCAGCGATTGGCCGTTTGGTAAGCGACCGTCTGTTTCGACCGTGAAGGAGATGACGACCGGCATTTCGGCCGATTTTGCCGCCTCAACTACTCCAATCGCTTCCTCTGGATAGGTCATCGTGATTGCCGTCACCATATCCGCTTCCGTTTCAGCAAAGGTGTTGATTTGTACTGCGTGATAGCGAGTCGCTTCGGCCGCCGTCATCATGGCGGACGGGCGGTAGCCGTCGTCGCGGGGGCCAATGCAACCGCTAATAACCATCTGCGGGATACGGCCTACAAACTCATCGCGGACTTGGGCTGTGAGGGTGACGGCGTCGCGGTTGGCTTGGGCGAGGGTTTCGGCCGAATAGCCAATCTTCGCACCCCAATCGGGATTCGAGCGCCAAGTTGGTGTTTCAAAAATAAATCCTGTGCCGTGTTCGGCCGCAATCGTGGCGTAGCGCCGGAAGTAATCGAGCAACGCCGTCCGTCCTTTTTCGTTTTTCAGCAAGTCAAAGGCAGCAAATTCTGGCAGGTCAAGCCCTTCGTGAAAGATGAGGGTAGTTTCGATCCCACCATCGGTCAGGAAGAGGCCACCGTTAAGTTGAGGAAGATTGTGTCTGTAAATTGTCATTGTTCGTCTCCATTTGATTAGGTTCTGTGGACAATTGTCATTCCGAGGAGTCCGCGACTGCCTGCCCTGAGCAACGTCGAAGGGAGGAATCTTTCATGTCAGCCGATTTCTCACTTGCCCAAATCGAAAGATTCCTCACTTCGTTTCGGAATGACACCCTACATTGATGAAAATAGGTTGGGTCAAGAAAATGTCCACACGCCCTAGTTGGTTTACAAAAAGCTATAAGCAATCTCTTGCTTGAGTTCACGTAGATCGATCACGATGTCTAAAGCGCTAAGTCCATCTTTTTGTGCGAGCAGCGTAGTCATGGCTGTCTCCCAAACGTTCGTTTCAGCGAAATCGGCTTCTGTACAGGAAGCATTACTGATGCAACAAGCGCCGCATCATGTGTCCGGCGATATATTCACCAGCGCGAAAAACATAGGCAGGCATCGTGCCTTCCATCTTGAAACCGAGCGATTGATAGAGATGAATAGCTGGCTCGTTGCCGTCGATGACGATTAGGCCGAGACGGGTTAGCTGTAGCCATTGGTCAGATAGGTCGAGTAAGGCTTGCATCAGTTTTCGGCCGATGCCCTTCCCCTGCATGTCGTCCCGTACCGTAATCATGTTGACTTCGCCAACATGCCGATGTCGCGCAACAGTGGGAAATGTGATCAACTCCGCGAAGCCAACCGTTTCATCATTCACAGTCGCCACAAGCTGAATCTTGCCGTCGCTTGGCTCAAGTCGTTTGCTCGTATGTTCAAGTGCTTCGTAGGGCAGTCGCATCGTGCCTTGGATCACGCCTTTGCATGAGAAAATATTGTGTACAGCTTCATAATCTTCAGGTTTTATACGTCGGATTTTTATGTCCATGCTGTTTGTCTCCTTCAAGTGTTTGCTCAGCGCAGAGGGTTAGAGCGAATCCAACCCTCTGCGTTCACTTCATTGAATGTGAATCGATTATTTTTCTAGATTGATCTCAACGTGTAGGTTGACACCTTCGCTTTGATTGAGTCCGAGCAGGGTTTGCGTTGACTCGCCACGTGCACTGCTATATTCGCCAGTACCGCCCGTGATTGCGCGAGCAATTTCCACACCAACGTCAGCCAGCTCGTACCCTCGCGTCGTCACAGTTTGCGCACCCACTTCATCACCAAATTGGAAGAACTGCGTCGAGAAAACCCACACGCCTTCGGTTGCGTGACCCGCGTCATTGATCATGTAACCTTGGCAAATCCACTCGCCTATTACTTTGTCAGGGAATTCCGGCGAGCCATCAGGGTTGATCCCATTCGAATCACTGAGCGTGCCAGCCTCGTACAAAAAGCCACGTGTGATGAAGCTGCTGCCATCGGCTGGCATTCCATCTTCATAAGCAACGTCTTGGTCAAAAATGAAGCGGTTCATATCCTCCGCAACATCGAATGAGAGAACGGTTGGGTCAGCCGCGTCTGCGATAGCTGATTGGCAGCCGACGACACTCAGTGTAAGTAGCAGAATGGTTACCGTTGCGGCTGCAAGTCTTGAGAAAGTGTTCATGGTTATGCTCCTTTTAGGTTGGAATTGGTTTGATGCAGACACGATAGAACGCCATCGTGAAATCATCATTAAATGCAGATAGTCCAGCGGGAATAAAAGACAAATTGACAAAGCGTAACAAGTTCGTTACACTTTATTGCGTAACAATCTTGTTACATAACATTAGGCAAGAGATATGAGCTTGAATCTAACCTTTCACGCATTAAGCGATCCGGCGAGGCGCAATCTCGTTGTCACACTTTCTGAAGGGGAGAAAACGGCCGGGCAACTGGCAGCCCCGTACACCATCAGCCGCCCTGCGATTTCGCGTCATCTGCGTGTGTTGCGTGACGCTGGTCTCGTCTCGGTTGAGGTCAGGGGACGGCAGCATTGGTACTCCCTACAACCTGACAAAATTAGTGACGCCCAACAGTGGCTTGGCGAAGTCTCAGCCGTTTGGCAAGAGGGGCTGCAAGCGCTCAAACGCTTTGTTGAGGAGGAGGAATGAGACAAGTACAAGAGTCGATCTCGATCAACGCTGACAAAACCACGGTCTTTAACGCCTATGTCAATCATATCGATCGGTGGTGGCCGCGTCGTGGCAGCTATCGTTACTCGTTTGCTGGCGCGGAACAGAAGCCAGCGACCATCAAGTTTGAGCCAGCGATCGGTGGTCGATTTTTGGAGACGTTTGATGATGGTAGTGAGTATGAAATCGGCCGAATCACCACCTACACCCCACCCGACCACCTCAACTACACATGGCGCGACCCACGCTGGACAAACTACACAACCGTCGACGTAACGTTCCACGAAGCAAACGGCGTGACAACGGTCACCGTCTGTCACAGCGGCTTTGGCGCTAACGGTGTACCTCCCGTTGGTGACGGATACAAGCAAGGACTGGCCGAAATTCTCAGCGCGTTCGCACAATCATTTTTGGCCTAATCAAAGGAGCAACTCATGCAAATTCATTTTTGGACAAACGATATTGATGCTGCCATCAAGTACTACACCGAAACGCTTGGCTTTTCATTGACCTACGCCCAGCCTGAGGGCGACCCATACGATTTTTGTATTCTCAAGCTCGATGAACAGCAGGTGATGTTTGGCATTCCACCAACCGAGCTGATCGAAATGAATCGGCAGGACAAACCGTTACTCGAAGCGGTGCTGTCGCGGATTGGTCACGCCGGGCCACTGTCAATTTACTTATCTGTTTCCGACATTGAAGGTCACTACGCCAACGCCGTTGAGCGCGGCGCACAGATTATGGAACCCCTATGGCAGACGCCGTGGGGACTACAGCAATATTCGCTGCGCGATATGGATGGGCAGTTATTGACATTTCATAATGAGTAAGCCAATGAACGATTCAAGAGATAAGCGGTCAAGCATCGTTTTGATGCCCGGTGAGGGCCGTACCTATTCGATGGGACGGCTCAACGCCATCTTCAAAGCAGATGGCGCAGAAACACAGGGAGCTTATTCGATTTCGGAATGGTGGCTGGAGCCGCTTACTTCTGGGCCTGGCGCACATTCACATCCAGAAGATGACATCTTTTATGTGATAGCGGGTCAACTGAGCATCTTAGTCGATACAGATTGGATTGATGCGCCGCAGGGAGCATTTATCTTAGTCCCCGGTGGCACCACGCATAATTTTGAGAATCGCAGCGATGAGCGGGCGGGGTTTCTCAACTTTTCGATACCGGGTGATTTTGAGCAAAATATGCCGTCGATAGTGCAGTGGTTTGCTGATAATCCTGCAAAGGAAATTGATGAGCCAAATTAGGATGCGTGATTTCGGCCGATTTCCCTACCCCTAAGCTCCATGTGAACAACATAAATGTCATGGTCGTGTCGGCGAACTAACTCTGTCGCGCCTTTAACCCAGCCATGCGCTTCATAAAATGTCACAGCATTGAGCGTCGCTTTGAGAAATGCTGGGCGAATCAGCATCCTTTCAACCGCAAATTGCAGGAGTGCAGCACCACAGCCGTTGCCTTGATAAGCTGGATCGACAAATAGGCCGATCAATTCCGTGTCTGAAAACTCGACAACTTATGCTAGATGAAGCAACCGACTTAAGAACATGGTGGCAATCAACCGAAGGCAACCGCACTATTCGCACCCTGATTCGAGCCAATAAGAAGCGCAAGGTTGGCATTAACATGATGGACATCATCATATGTGGGGCTGTTGCGCCTTAGGTTGTACTGACATTTATGTTAGACCAATGTTAATCTGACATTGATGAATAGAATTTTGCCGATGACAAGACATCAACTTAACGACTCACTCTGGAGCAAGATTTACACTTGCTTGAAGCTGACACCAAACACATATGTTGGTAACGAAGCCAAAACACGCCAATTTGTCGAAGCAGTCCATTGGCGGATGCGAACAGGCGCACCGTGGGAAGATTTGCCAGAAACATTTGGCAAGCACAACTCAATCTTTAAGCGTTGCGCCCGTTGGTCTGACCTTGGCATTTGGGAAAACCTACACCAAGCTTGCATTGAAGACCCAGACATGGAGTGGTTGTTGCTGGATAGCACAGTCGTTCGTGCGCATCCTTGTGCGGCAGGTGCAGCGAAAAAAACGGTGGTCAGCAAACACAAGCACTCGGCAAAAGCGTAGGCGGATTTAGCACAAAAATTCATGCAACAGTCGATGCGTTGGGCAATCCATTACGTTTTTTGTTAACCCCTGGTCAGTATGGTGACGCCCCACAAGCGCTTGCTTTGCTTGCAGGGTTCGATTTTACGGGTGTAATGGCTGACCGAGGGTATGATGCCGATGCGATTCTTGACTATATCGCCGCCAATGATGCGGAAGCGGTTATTCCATCTAAAAGCAATCGCCTCGTTCAGCGGGAGACGGATTGGCATACCTACAAGGGTCGCCATCTGGTCGAGTGCTTCTTTAATAAAATCAAGCATTACCGAGCGTTATTTTCAAGATATGAAAAGTATGCGAGCCGCTACTTATCAATGTTGAGCTTTGCCTCGACTCTAATATGGCTCAGATAGAAATGTCACTAGAACCTACAACACTTTGTTAGGTGGTAAGCTGGTAGCAATGTTATTGGCAGGGCCACAGGTGGTGCATGAGTATTCAGAAAAGTACCAACATTATGCAAGCGACATTGCATCAAAATTGAAAGGTGATGCGATTGTACGTGACCCGCAGCTTGTTTTCTTAGGAACGACCAGCGTATTTGCCCGTAGTAGCCAGTACAATCGCATTCGCATTCCAACACCCACTGGAGATAAAGTTCGACTGGAAGATTTCGGGTTGACGAAGGGGTATGGATCGGTACATTTTTCGGCCGATACCCGCACCCACCTCAACGCCTTGCTGGCACATACTAACGCTGCGCGCCTGATCAACAATCGCTTTGGCGAAGGTGTTAACCCTAAGTTGCGCCGCGTTAGTGCCGGACTGGCTGCGGTCGGCATTGCCAACGTCTCCAGCTTTACCAAACATCGCTCCAAGAGAATCGTTTACGGTCTTCCACTTTGCTCAAACACCTATGCCTACCTGCGTGGTGAAACTGCAGAACCCCATTATTACTTTCCTACTGAAAACGCTTGCCAAAGGGAAACAGCTATGGAAGCTATCTGCGAATTTTGGCGGAGTCGCTGGCTGTCAAATAGAATTACCAATAAGGGTTTCGATCAACTAGAAAAGGTTAAATCATTCAAAAAGAAAGATTTGTTACTCTCACAAATTGAGTTTGAAAAGGAGGGTATGAGTGACCAGTCAAACGCCAGTAAGCCTTGAAGAATTTTTTCTTGATTTGTACAACGGTCATAGCGGAGTCGCGGAAAAGATAACAAATGAACATCGTCAGCAGATTCATGTTACTACAGAACTTGAGTCGAAAATTGCCGACTGGCTACGTGATGGCAAAGATGTGATCCTGACAGGAAGCCCTGGTGACGGAAAAACGCATTTGTTACGCCAGATTACAAGCATCTTTGAAAACGCAAGTGCGAAGCCTCAAATTGAACAAGATGCGAGTGAAAAAACAGCGGATGAGGTGTTGTCAAACTGGAAGATCGCCAGAAACAAGGGAATTCCATCTCTGCTGGCTGTAAATCATGCGCCGTTGAGGCAGTTAGCACGAGCAGCGAAGAATGACTCAGAATTAGGCACGTTGCATAAATTGATATTCCCTGCAGGGGTTGACGAACTTGCAAAATCTGAAGTTAACAGCTTTGTTTACTACAGCAACGAACAGATAGTTGAGTTTAGGAATGGTCAGCAAGAATTCTCCCGAGACTATGAACTGGATGCAAATGCGCTGATGATAATCAATTTAAGTTATCGTGCGATATTGACTGATAGCGAAGAGTTTATGATTCCATTGCTTGAAAAGCTGACAGCCATTGCAAGCACGATGACTTGCTCCGAGAATGATCTTCCCCCCGATTGCACTCGTTGCCCCATTCAGTACAACGTTAACGCACTACGAACCGAAGAGGTTCGTCAACATCTGTTAGCAATATTCCACCTGATCGCACAACGTGGGCATAGAGCAACCGTGCGAGATTTGATCGCCTTCCTAGTTTACATTCTCACGCGGGGGGTGCGTTGCAATCAATTGTGGCAAGGTGAACGAGGGTGCTTAGACAATGATTACTATAATTTAACTCAAGTTGCTACCTAAAGAGTCCTATCAATGCTGGTGGCAAGGATGAATAAAACAACTTTCAACTCAAACCCGGCAGCGGTTACAGCATGAATGCTCTTGGGTAATTTACGATTGACTAAACTAGCAGTTGTCTCAACCATCTTGCGGTCAACATGCTGCCAGTACAACATCCAAGCTGGCAAGGGTCGCTTGGAGTTACTTTTGCGAATTGGTAGCAACTTAAGCTCGGCGTCAGCCATCAAATCTTCCCACCAGTACAGGTTGTACGCTTTGTCACCATAGATGACCGAGCCATTGGGCAGGTCAAAATCATAAAGGACTGTAGCTGAAACATCAGCAAAGCTACCGGGTGTCAAAAAGAACTCAACTGGTTCACCCGTCTGGGTGACCAAAATGTGGACTTTGAGACCATAGAAATAACGCTTTTTACTTGGAATGAAGCCACGATACGCTTCATCACCATACAGCTTGTTGCGTCCGATGCGATAGTTGTCGCAGACAGCAACTGGAAAGGAGTCGATACTGTAAATACTGCTTGTATTGAGTGCTTTCCATTGTTCAGCTAACAAGCCGAACAAGCAAAGAAACTTTGACCGCACGCGATGAAGGCGACGATTCAAGCGGCTACGGCTGAGCATACAGGGCATGTAGTGTCGCTGCTTGAGCAAGCTACGAGCCAGTTCAAAGTTGCCACCAAAGTAGAGAGCAGCCACGATGGCTGTTGTCATAACTTCGGCATCACTCATGCGACATTGCGGGTCTTCATAGTGATGCATTGCGAGTAGAAAATCGCTTGTTAAGGTAAAGATTGCTACGATTTGGTCGTCCATGAGGTTTTCTCTGTTGGGTTGTGGTAACCCAGAGAATCTCATGGACTATCTAAGGTGGCAACTTGGGTTAACATTACCAAACGCCAAAATCAAAATGAGAAGTATTAAAAGAAGGATCACAGAGTAGGCATTGGAAACATAATGTGAAAAACGCGAAACTGATTTCATTCCTTTCTCCTGGGGCGGTTTACCATTTTGCTGGCCTTCCCAATTACGCACACTAAACTAAAGACACTCTACCCCCCCCCCACCGATGTTTGTCAAGTGCGAGTATGTGCAGATTTGTGCAGTCTATTGTGATAAGAATACTCGGAAGCTCGTTTCTTGGGAGAGAGGAAAAGAGGGATGAAGAAGCGATTATTTTGATTGGTGGGCGATACCCGTTTCATCGAGGGTCTCAGTAACGTCGCCAGTGGTGGTGGTGCGGGTCAATTGCCATGTGTGCATGTTAAAACGGAACGGCTCGGCCTGGTCATTGGCGTAGGCCAATTCGCCCCATACCGCTTGCTCATCATGGCCAGCCAGCCGTAGCGATGCGCTGTTCCAGCGACACCAGTTTACGAGGGGTTTGCGACTTTTTTGCATAGTTCATTTGGGGCTAGGAAAGCATATCTGTTTCCGTCCGTCGTCTATGGTCTGTCGTCCATCGTCTCTTCCCTACCCATACTGCTCAAAAATCTGCCGATACGCCGCGTAGCCTCCCATCAGGCTGTCATGATTGCCAACGGCGACGACTTCGCCTTTGCGCAGCAGCACAACAACATCTGCCCAGCGGATTTGTGAGAGGCGATGAGTGATTAAGAAGGTTGTTTGACGCTCGGCAGCGCGAGCGATAGCCTTTTGGATTTTATCTTCGGTGGCACTATCAACGGCGCTAGTTGAGTCATCGAGGACGAGAATACGCGGCTCAGTCAGGAAAGCACGAGCGAGCGCGAGCCGTTGGCGCTGACCGCCAGAAAGCGTGACGCCGCGCTCGCCGATAACGGTATCGTAACCATCGGCAAAGGTCATGATAAAGTCGTCGGCTTGAGCAGCTTTGGCCGCTTCGATCACCTCCTCACGGGTGGCGTTTTGTTTGCCAAATGCGATGTTCTCTGCAATGGTACGCGAGAATAAGAAAATGTCCTGTTCGATGATCGATATTTGTCGGCGCAAAGTAGCGAGGTTCCAATCGCGTACGTCAACGCCGTCGATGGTGACGGAGCCTTGACGCACATCGTAGGTACGGTTGAGCAACTTGACAAGGCTACTTTTGCCTGCGCCGGTCTGCCCGACGATGGCGACCGTTTGGCCTGGCTTGACCTCAAATGAGATGTTGTGCAGTACGTCAACATCGTCAAGATAGCCAGCACTTACGTTTGTGAAATTGATGTTACCCTGGATTTCGGCCGAATACCCCTCATCATTTTCATCTAACTCAGTCTTCGTCTTGATTAACTCCAAAATCCGTCTTGCTCCGGCCATACCACGCGCTACCGCTGCATAGGCAAACAGCGAAATGAAGGTCGGGAAACCAAACAAACTGATCAGCCCAACATAGGCAATCACATCACCAACCGAGAAACCGATGTCGCCATACTGATAGAGCAACATGGCGTGTGTAAATGCCAGCGCCGTCGTTAAGCCCAACAGCAGCAGCGGCAAAAAGCGTGCCTCAACGCGCCCCTGCTTGACGACTGTGCTGAAATAGTCGGTTGCCTTGTTTTGAAACAACGCTACCTCTTGCTCTTCTTGCGCCGCGCCCTTGACCGTCTCAATGCCATCAATCGCCTCGGCCAAGCGGCTGTTGAGATCACCAAATGATTGACGCACCTCGTCGGCAATTGGGTTAAGCGTGCGTAAGTAACGAATCAGCGCCAACGTGTAAGTAGTAGCAAAGAAAAGCGGCGCGAGCATCAACTGGAGGGCATAGGTCGGCGCAACGATGAGCGGTAACAAAATGAAGTTTGCCGAGCCGATGACGAGGTTGAAGCCTTGATAAACCATCAGGTTCATTTCGCGTACATCATTGGTGGCTCGTGCCATCGTATCGCCAACTGGCTGGAGGTAGTGGAAGGTCATGCTTTTGCCAAGCAAGCTGATGTAAAGTTCTTGGCGGGTGTCGCGTTCGAGTCGCTCACCGATGGCGGCGGCAGAGCCATTTCGGCCGAATTGCAATACCGCACGCACACACTGCGAAATCACAATCCCAATCGCCGCAATTCCAATCCCACGCAGGTTGTTCACCTCCGCACTATCGACCGCTCGCCCAATCAATACCGGAATAAAGGCCGCCAGCGCCGCATTGCCAAAAGCACCCAGCAACATCATGCCAATCAAGAGTTTGTTATGCAGCAAATGGGACGTTACCCAGCGTAGCGGCGTGCGGCGGTCAGATTGAATCGGGTTGGCAACGGTAAATTCGGCAAAGCTCATGGCAGGATTCTAACAGCGCGTAAAAATGTACCCAATTAGAGAACCATTGGCAGATGGCAGTGAAAATGATCGTGTTATAATCGAATTTATCGGAGAAAACTTGCACCATCTGCTTAAAATTTGAACACCAATCTCCCCCTCTCATCTAAAAACCTAATACTTTATTGGAGGCTGCCATGTCTGGAACCCCACCGCCCCTAACGATGGGAATTGAGGAAGAGTATCAAATCATCAATCCCGAAACGCGTGACCTGCACGCCTATATTTCAGAGTTTTTGTCACAGGATGAAAAACGCGACACCCCGGTTGAACTAAAAGCTGAGTTTATGCAGTCACAGGTTGAGGTTGGTAGCCACGTCTGTCGCAATGTGCGCGAGATACGTGCAGAGGTGGTACGCCTGCGCCGTGAAGTGTGCAAGATGGCACGTGACAATAATTTGCGCATTGCTGCCGCTTCGACACATCCATTTGCCAATTGGGAACAGCAAAACATCACTGAGGGTGTGCGTTACAAAGAGTTGTTGGACAATATGCAAGGGATTGCGCGTCAGTTGCTGATCTTTGGCTGCCACGTCCACGTTGGATTTGGTCACAAAGAGAATCCTGAAAATCGCGATTTGATGATTGAAATCATGAATCAAGCACGCTATTTCATCCCTCATATTTTAGCCCTTTCGACCAGTTCGCCATTTTGGCAGGGGCAAAAAACGGGATTGAAATCGTATCGCAGCGTGGTGTTTGAGATGTTGCCGCGCACCGGTATTCCGCATACTTTTTTGTCATGGGCTGAATATGATGCGTACCAAAATATGTTGGCTGATGTTGGCTCGTTTGGCAAGGCTGACCGCCAAGCCAAAATTTGGTGGGATATTCGTCCGCACCCCGTTTTTGATACGCTTGAATTTCGCATTAGCGATATTTGCACCAAGGTCGATGAGGCGGTTTGTATTGCGGCTTTGTTCCAAGCGATTTGTGCTAAGCTGCTGAAACTGCGGCGGCAAAATATGTCGTGGCGTCAATTCCGCAACATGCACATTACGGAAAATAAGTGGCGAGCCGTGCGCTTTGGCGTTAAGGATACACTGATCGATTTCGGCCGAGGTGAAGAAGTTCCCTTCCACTTCCTGATCGAAGAGTTGCTCGAAATTATCGACGACGTAGTTGATGAATTAGGCAGTCGCAAAGAAATTGAATATGTCCACACTATCATGAAGGAAGGGACAAGCGCTGACCGCCAACTACGCGTTTACGAGGAAAACGGTGGTGACTCCAATCGCGATGAGGCATTAAAAGCGGTTGTTGATCATCTAATCACAGAGACAGAAATCGGTGTATTCTGACCCCGTAGAGACGTCCGCGCTGCGGCGTCTCTAAATTGATATTTTTGATCAACATTTTTCTAGTTAGACGCCTTGACGGGCGTCTCCACATTATGCGATGCGCTTTTTAATCAACGAGAAATCTTATGAGACGCCGCTGGCTAGCGGCGTTTTGCGTTATGAAAAGGATGGTCAGCCGACCGGTACGATTGAATCGTGGCGGCTGACGCGCACAGCGACGGGGGAAGAAATTTTGCGCGTTGATTTGGATGTGCGGGCTAACGATGGCGGCAGTTTTTTGTACCATTTGCTGCTCGATGCAGATGGCACTGCGCAACGGCTGACCTACCGTTTTCTCGGCAAAGAAAATTTTGCGCTGAGCGGCAATGTGCTGTTTGGGGATGATGGCATTATCAACAGTCGCAAGATTGCTAGCATCTATCGTGATGAAGAGGTGACAACCCTGCCCTTTTTCTTCCCATCAACGATTGGGCTTGGTTGGCTAACACGGCAACAAGTTACGGCTAATGCTGTCACCCTTGATATGCACGCGGAGGTCGCTTCGGCCGATTTCCTCGCACTCAAAACAATCACCCCTATCTTCACCCCGCAACGCACCCGCGACATCAAGCTCATCCCTATTCGCGGCAAGCCGCACCCTGCTACCATCCTCACCATTGCGTGGGCAGACCAAAGCCGCACGCTATGGCTGACGCCAGGTGAACGCTGGCCGCTCAAAATGCAGCGTGCGGATGGACTTGTTGCAATCGAGACTAGGCTAGTGCGTTATCAGCAATCTTTAGCGAAACGCTCACGTTCGTGACAAATCAACAAGCCTACCGTTCACATATTTATGAATGATGCTTGAAACGAGCGTTTGATACGGAATCCCTTCGATAGCTGCACGGCGGCGCACGGCGGCTAGGTCACGGCTCGATAGCCTAATCGTGATACGCTTATCCTTTTTGAGCGTTTGACGCGCAAATTGCCCATAACACCACGCCGGTTGCAAGCATCAAACTAAGTACAACGGGCAACACCCTTGCTGACGTGGTGCGATGGGCAGCATCCTGACTAACGACAACGGCAGTCGGCACAGTTGTGGCGTTGGTATCGATGGAGCCAAGATCACAACTATCGTTGGGGCGGAAGTAGCCAAGCTGGTCGATGCCGCCGACCAACTCCGATTGGCAGGTTGCCGGATCGCCTTCGCCCACGACGATGCTTTCAGAGGCAGGTGGCAGCACGTCTAGCGTATGTCCACCAGGCAGCATAAACGTTGCCACCGATTCAACGTTGCGGCGAAGTTGCACATTGCCGTTGATGGCGACGTTACAGCTATTGTCGCTATCAGCATTGTGGTTGTTGGAAGTAAAAGTGCCGCCGCTATTGGTGCAGTCGTTGCCGCGTGTGTTGGTGTTGACACTGTTGGCGAGGTAGATTTCGGCCGAACCGCCCCCACTTTGCTGGTTAAACACACCGCCCCCTTTCGCAGCCTCATTGTCAGCCACCGTTGACTGAATAACCTCAACCCGCGCCAGACCGCCGATGCCCCCGTTGAAAATACCGCCTCCATCTTTACCAGCGATGTTGTTCATCAGCGTGCTGTTTGCCAGCACGACGGTATTTGTGACTGTATTGCGCACGGTGCTGTTGTTGGCGTTGTAGATGGCTGCGCCAAAATCGGCCGAATTGCCAACCAGCGTGCTGTTACTGACCGTCAACTTGTCAATTGTTGCACCGAGCACGCTAACGGCCGGATGCTCGCTGATGTTGACGATGCCGCCGCCGTTGATGGCGCTATTGTTGCGAATGAGACTGCGCACGATTTCGGCCGAACCGCCCACATTGAGCAACGCACCCGCATCGACTCCTGCCGCATTGTCCTTGACAACGCTTTGCGTCACCGCTAACTCACCGCCTGCATTGACAATCGTACCGCTGCTCGTCACGGTGTGGCTGTTGACGATGCTGAAATTCAGCGTCATATCGCCGCCAGCGTTGTACAAAGCCGCGCCGTTGTCCGCACGATTGCCCGTCAGTATTGCGCTGTCGATATTGGTCGTGACGCCGTGGGCATAGACACCACCGCCGCTGCCCGTGGCCGTGTTGTTGGTGATGGTTGTGCCGGAGTCGATGCGCAGCGTGTCGGTTGTTCCGATGGTGCCGGTGATAAAGACGGCTCCACCGTTGGCTGCGCTGTTACCGCTAAATGCCCCAAAGCTGAGCCAACCGCCAGCGCCGCCAAATCCGCGTGTCGGCCGATTGGTACTGTGCTTAATCCAACCCGCCCCCCCATCGTTAAGTGCATCATTGTTAGTGAAGGTGCTATTTTGTGAAGTGAAAGTATCGGCATCGTTGATGGCAAATGCGCCGCCGTTGAGCGCGTCATTGTCGCTGAAGTCAGCCGCGCCAAGATAAATGTCCCAGACGGCGCGTGCAAAACGGGTGGCATAAATGCCGCCACCGTCACCATCCGCATGGTTGCCAAGCATTCCGACGCCATCGCCGATGCGAACCCGCGCCGCGTCTTCGACATAAAAGCCGCCGCCGCTACCGCCAGCGCTATTGGCAAAAAATAACCCTTCGTAGATTGGTACCGTGCGCTGCCCTGCTGTTGTTAGCAGCCAAGTCGTATCTTCTGGATCGGTGCTTCGACCGAAAATGCCGCCTCCATGTTGCCCCGCCGTGTTGTGGGTGATGGTAAATCCCGTGAGCGTCGCCGAAAGCGGTATCGTTGTGTTGACAGCCGCAAGTGCGCCCCCATCGAGCGTTGCCGTATTGCTGACCATTGTGCCACTTTCTACATCAACGTATTCCACATCGGTTAAGTAAATGGCTCCGCCTTCATTTGCGCTGTTGCCTTCCCAGCGGCTACCAAAGCTCAGCCAGCCTGCCCCACCACCAATGCCACGCGCGGTAGCGCCGCTTGTCGTTGCAAGGTAAAGGCCACCGCCTTTGTCTTGCGCTTGGTTGTTTGTCCACGTCATGGACTGACCAAAGATTACCCCGCCGAAGCTCAGCCCGCGTGCAGACCCGCCATCTACTTCCATGTAAACGCCGCCGCCGTTACCGAGGGTCATGTTGTTATTGAGTGTGGTGTTTCGGCCGAAAACACCACCGCCAAAACCTAATCCACGTGCAAATTGTTGCGCATATTCGATATAAATCGCGCCACCGTTGCCCTGCGCCATGTTATTGCTCAAGGTACTGTTGTAGGCGAAGATGCCGCTCGAAAAGCTAAGCCCCCGCGTACCAGCATTTGTATTGTCAAAAAATAGCCCGCCGCCATTATTTGTCGCCTGATTGCCGTTGATGCCGCTGCTGTTAGTAATGATTAGCATTGAATCGATAGCATAAATACCGCCGCCACTATCACTGGCAGCGTTTTGCACAACCTGAACGTTATCGAGCGTCAAGCCAGAATCTTGCACGGCAATCCCTGCGCCTAGGTTGGCCGAGCCATTCCTGATAGTCAAATCACGCAGCGTCACGGTGGCGCTCATGATACCCATAACGCGCCCATTGTTTGCGCCGTCGAGAATGGTCTCTTTGCCCTCAGATGGATTACTCCAGTCTGTGCTGGTATAGCCGCCAGCAAGCGTTAACGCTTTGTCGACAAGTGGGCGCTGAAAAATTGGGCCACCCGTGCATTGACCGGCGATTTTGACAGTTGCGCCAGCGCTTGCAGCATTGACAGCAGAACGAACGATTTGCAGCGTCGTGCCGCTAAAGACGGTTGTGCCGTCATCCGGTGTTGCGTAGCAGGTGTCTCCGCCGGAGGCTGAGGCCAATGTTGTCTGTACTAATAGCAGGCCAGTTACGATAACAGCCAGAATCGGAATACATAAGAATAATAGTCGTTTGGACATTGAATCTCCTTTTTAAAAAATGAGCATAGCTTGCGCGATAGGAAGGGCCTTCCTGTGGAGGAATGCCCTTCCTGATTGGACTTCAGCCGAAAATCATCCCCGTTCCTCATGCCGCTTCCAGGCGACCACAGTCGTCACAAGCAACAGCACGACAATCCAGACAGCAATTGGCTGTGCCTCAACTGCCGCACTTCCAAGCTGGATGCTCGTCGGTGGCAATGGCTGGAGTTGCAAGTCGAGGTCTGTCACCTCAGTCGGCACGCCCACCACCGGACTAACCAGCGGTTCATAACCATCAGCCACAACAACCACATACCAGCAGCCCGCCGCGACATCCCAGCCGTAGTAACCGTCGCTATTGGTCAATTGCGTTGTCAGTTGTGGGTCGATTTGCGACGGCAGCGGAGCCGCCAGTACGCCGCGCTCGGTTGGCGCAGGTTGGCTCCACGCCGCACCTGCTGGTTTTGAGAGATTTGATTCGCAGGTATTCGCGCCGTTGTCGGCTGGGTGCGTACGAGCGCGCCAGTTTGGCACTTTGAACAGCGTCACGGATGCACCCTCAATCGGCTCACCGGTGTTGGCATTGGTGATGAAGCCGCTGGGGTCGTACAGTTGGAAGTTGCCAATATCAACGCTGCCACTGCTGTTGCCGCAGTCCCAGTCGATGCTCAACATCACGTCGCGGTCGCTGCCCCAACTGCTGGCGATGGTGATCAGCCCCGTCGTGTAGCTGCCGCTGCCGACGCTTGTTTCAACCATCGGATAGCTGTTCGCTTCCGCATCAAGCATGACGTTGCTGGGTGTTTCGCCATTGGTGCAGGCGACCAAGCCAACCGGCGTTGTGATGGTGACTTGGCAGCTTGGATGGCTGCGATGGCGACGAATGCGAATTTGCCCACCATCGAGAATTTGCACGGTGCAGGGAACGGTGGCGTTGGGGTCGGTTTCTGTGATGACAATTGGATTGAGGATGTCGAGCACTGCGTTGATATTGCTGATGATGACGCTGCGCGTGACGAGGACGGCGGTTGCTAGATCGAATTCGGCCGAATCGTCAAAATACTCGCTGCTATAAACACCGTTCTGGTCAAAATAAAACAGCCGGAAGTCGCCGCTAGGGAGATTTGTCAGCGCATACTGTCCGTCTGAATCGGTGTGCGTGCTGGCAAAATTTTCCCACGTACCAGCATTGTCAAACAGCGCCGTCACCTGAATGTTGGCAAGCGGCAACCCGCTGTCCTCAGCCGTGACAAGGCCAGTGATGATGCCACCTGCATCTAGCTCGATTGGCGTTAGTAGCGTCGTCGTCATGCCGTTGGTGACGGCGATGATGGTGACGGTCGCGAAGCTATCGGCGTTGTCGAAATATTCCGGCGCGAAGTGGTTGCTGTCGTCCTGCGCGAACAGGGCGTAATCGCCTGTCGAGAGGTTGTTGAACTGGAAGTTGCTAGTTGCGAGTGGCTGGTGGCCGACGAGGAACCAGAGCGGTTCGGCCGAAGTGCCCACATCACGATACAACGTTACCGTCGGACTAAACGGCGCAGTATGCGTCATGCGGCTTGTTGAACTCAACACCGTCCCTTGCAAAACACCCGTTGCTGGCGCAATTTGCAGACAGTCGGATAGCTCCGACGTATTGCCATCCGCGTCGGTTGCCGTACCTAAAATGTAGTCGCCAACTGGCGCGAAGACGCCAAACGCTTGTGTCACCGTCACATTGCCGCTGGCGTCGGTCAACGCGGTTGTGTCGCCCAGATATTGCTCAATCGTGCCGTCGCATGTGGTCGATGAATAAAAGTCGAGCGTAACGACCGTGTTGCTAACGGTATTCAGCGAAGCGGCGACATAGCTACTGCCGCCCTGCGACGCAGCGTCAATGAGCGTCGGGAAGTTTTGCAATAGGTTTGCGCCCGTGTCTAGGTCATCGGGGTCGTTGGCCGTCGCGCCGTCTTCGCCGAGATCGATGCTGAGGCTACCGTTGTCAAAAATGGCGCTACCACTGATGGTTTGCCGCTGCGTGGTGGCAACGCTGATGCCGTTGCCGCCGTTGTCGCGGATGACGTTGCCCGCACCGACCGTATTGCCGCTGCCAATGCTGCTATGACCAAAGCGCACGCCATCGAGCGTATTGCTGTAGATGTCGTTGGTGGTGATATTTAGAAGCTGCACGCGCGTACCGCCTGTGCTGACGCCGTATTCGCCATTGTTGGCAATTGTGTTGCCGTCTATCTGGTGGTCTGATGTCCAATTGCTGTTGTTGCCATCGATGTGGATACCGCTGAGGCCGTTACCGAGTGCGGTTGTGCCATCTGCACCAACGCCGATCAGGTTGTCGCTATAGATATTGTTGTCTTCGTTGCCTTGTCCCCATAGGCCATGACTGGTGTTGGCGGACAGCACGTTCTCCGAGAATGTGGAGTTGGACGCATCAACGCGAATGCCGGAGCAGCCATTGCCGAGCGACGTTACGCCGTCGCTACCAACACCAACATAGTTGTTTTCAACAACGTGTCCTGACCCTTCAATGCGCATGCCGTGGCAAGCGTTGCCGCTGACGACATTGCGTGCTGCGCCAAAGCCGCCAATCGTGCCGTTACTGCTGCTGTCGATGAAGATGCCGTAGTTGGTGTTGGGCAGGGCGAGCGTGCCGCTGATGTTTGTGCCAATGTAGTTGGCCTCGATGATGGTGGCGTTGGCATTATTGACGGTTTCAATGCCGCGATAGCTGGTTGATGAACCATTACCACTAATAAGGTTGCACGCGCCGGTACACGCACCACCTATAGTTGTGCCAGCCGTGCCGCCGATTTGTGTTTTGTCAGCCTGCGAGATGTAAATGCCGGTGCGATTGTTGCGCAAGGCGGTGTTGCCCGTCTGATCTGTACCGATTTTGTTGCCCTGAATCATGTTGGCGTCTGATGAATCGCTCTCGATGTAGATACCGTACTGATTGTTGCCGGAGATGAGGTTGCCATTGCCGCTGGCGTCGCCGATTTGGTTGCTGCTTGCGCCAGTACGAATGCGAATGCCGCTTTCGCTGTTGCCGAGATCGGCCGAACCGGTTACATCGGTTCCAATCGTATTGCTGACCACAACGTTAAAATCAGCGCTTGCTTCCGCGATGAGCAGGCCGTTGTCGTTGTTGCCGGAGAGCAAATTGTTTTGAATGGTGTTGTGGGTGGCTCCAAACAGCACGATGCCGTTGGTTGTGTTGCCTAAGTCGATTGTGCCAGATTCGTCTGTGCCAATGTAGTTGTTGGCGATGAGGTTGTTGCGTGAATCGGCCGATTCCAACCGCACCCCCGCCGCCTGATTACCCGAAATGAGGTTGTCACGAATGACATTGCCATTGGAGCGTAGCACGTAAATTCCATAACCAGCATTGCCGAGATCAACAGTACCGCTGGCATCAAGACCAAGGATATTGTCGCTAATCGTGTTGCCATAACCGCGCAGGGTGATGCCGTCCGCAGCAAAGGAGTGAATGACAAAATTGCGGATGATTGAATCGTAGCTGTGAAGGGTGAAGCCCGATCCAGTACTCAGCGTGCCGTCCAATACGATGCGCCCATCGTTGAGTGCCCCGTCAAGCATCAGCGTATCGGTAATGGTGGGCAGCGTGCCACTGATGGCGATGGTTGGGGTCACAATCGCTTGGTCAAACAAAATGGTGTCGTGGCCGAGGTTGGCATTGGCCGTGTGAATTGCTTCACGCAGGGAACAGTGGATAGCGTCACAAACAGTATCATTGAGATCATCGGTTGTATTGACCGTTAGCGTGATTGGCGTTTGGGTAGGTGGTGTAAGAGCAAGGACGACATTATCGAGATAGCCTGTGTCGCCACCGCTGCGAAATTCGCCGCGAATGTGGAGGGCGTCGAGAGCACCGAGGACGGCTTGTAATTCGGCCGAAGTCACCTCCACATGCGTCTCGGCATGCCGCCAACCCGCCTCCGGCAGTAGTGTGATGGTGTACGGCGTCCATTCAGTTGTTGGATGGACATGCGTGTTGTAGTAAAGCGTCATGCCAGCACCCATCAGCAGAACATCCTGTGTACTAGCATATTGACCGCTCGTATTGGATTGTCTAAGGTCAAAGCTGAGCGTGCTGCCATAGGCGGCGGACACATCACCGAGGAAAGCGGCTGGCGCAGCGAAATACCAAGTCGTACTGTTTTGGTTGTCGTTAATGTGAATATGGCCGTCGGGATTACCGCCGATGGCGTCCCAAAAGGGACCGCTGCCATCGCCGACTTCGCCCCAGCCTTCGCTGTCGCTGTCAAAGCGGCTTTCGATGACGGTGGAGGTTTCGGCCGAAACGTCCACCACGAACCAACCAATCAAAAACAGAAGAGATAATCCGAGTAAAGTTAAGTGCTTCATGTTGTGAACTCTCTAATTAGTCACCGGTTACAGGGGTTGTCGTAAGAATGGGGGTGGTTTCGGCCGATTTAAGCGCCTTCAAGCGTGTCATCACAACGCCAGACACCATACCAACAAACGCGGCGTTGAGCGTATGAAAGGCTGATAACAACGGCACACCATTGCGACGAAACTCCATCAAAATCGGCTGCGCCAAAATCAGCACAAACAGCAACGCGCTCATGCCGATAATGTGGCGCGGCAAACGGGCGATTAACCCAAAAATTAGCGCCAGCAGCGAGGCGAGCAATATCCCCAGGCCGAAGAAGACATGCGCTTCGGGTGTTGCCAGCACTTCGGCGTGCCAGAGGCCAGCAAGAAACATTTGAATCAATACGGCGAGGCCGATAAAGCCAGAAAGTAGTTTGTGAGCAGTTTGAGCGAAGGTTTTCATGGTTTGTCTCCTTGGGAGTGGCAAGTAGCTAGTGGTTAGTGGCTAGTAAGAAAGCTTCACTTGAGATATTTCTCCTGACTAGCAACCAGCCACTAGCAACTAAAATTAATTTTCAACAATTAGCGTACCGACCATCCCTGCTTCGGTGTGGCCGGGAATGTTGCAGGTGAAGGTGTATGTGCCTGGTTCAGGTGCGATGAAGCGGGCGGTTGTGTTGTCGTTAGGTTCCATTGCGACATGCAAATCGAGCGCGTCGATGTCGAAGCTGTGGGCGACAAAGTCGGCGTTGGCGAGTTGGAGGGTGACAGGCTCGCCACTTTTGACGTGGATGGTGTCTTGGGTGAAGCGTATTGTTTCGGCCGAAAGCAGCACATCAGTCGGTGCAACAGCTTGGGCTTTTTGTGGCAGGAGGTTGAATCGGCCGAAAACCAATCCTACCAAGACCAGCAACACAACACTTACCACGCCTATGAAAGCCGGATGAAATATGCTTTCTTGAAATGATTGATTGACATCTGTTGCATTATCTGTGGCTACGGTCACTGTTATCTCCTTGTTTGAATTAATCTGATGTCAGCGTATAAAACGACCCTTGCGAAACTCTTAAGTTTGTCTTTTGGAAAATTTGTGCTGAGAATTTTGATCGAAATCCCACTTCATTCAGCGCTGATTTCACGACTGTCAACCTGAATCAATTGTGCGCCGAGATTGCGCAACTGCATCAAGCAACCCAGCAGCGCTGATTGGTCGGGCAACTCGCCTCCAGCTGTATCGTGCCGTTGTCACGTGGCGTAATCGCCAAATCGTGCAGCCAGCTTGACCATGCAGGAGCGAGATGACCCTGCACAATAATGCTGTAAATTCGATAGTCGCTGAGTGACATGGTGTCATCACCTGTTTTCTGATGCTGCGCCATCTTTTTGCAGAGCATTCTGTGAGTTAAACAGTCATTTGCCTCTTGGTTGATTGATGTGAAATGAGTTTAGGGAACAGCGGACAACAGCACATTGTCCAAAAGGACAATATGGATCAATGTGGGGGACAATCTTTGTTTTAGAGGAGGGGCAAGTCGCGGACGCGGGCAGCGGCTTGGGTGCGGGAGGAAACCCTTAGCTTTTGCAAGATGTTGCTGCGGGTGAGGAGATAAGGGTCAGTTTGTGCTTGGTTTGAAGTTGGGTGAGGAGGCGAGTTCGGCCGATAACATCATCACCCAAATGCGGCGCACGCAGCTTGGTACGCGGAATCCAATCAATAATTGTCCCCATTGTCTCCTGATTGTGTGCCATCTCTCCGGTATAGCATTGCGGCGAAACCGCTCAAATGTGAACATTTTGGCTACTCTAGTTCGACAGCACCCACTCCACAATATTCTTCGGCACATCCTGCTTGTCAGGATGATGCTGAGCCAGAAAGGCAACCGCACGCTCCAAATTAGCAAAATGCTTTTGCTCACCCGTTTGTGCGTTTTGCAAGGTGACACGCCACGGTTGGTTAGGTTGGTTGCGCCAAAGGCGCAGTAAAAATGCGCTGTATTCACGGGTCATGGGTCGTCCATTCGCTGTTTTCAATCATTCTCTTTAGAATAGGCAGTGACCCTTGCGAAACCCTTGCGATTCTTTGCAGGCAACGGTTTCCAGACCAAACCACACGATGAGCACGACCCTCACTGTTCGCACACTTGGTGATGTTGCAATCGAATTAAACGGTAAGCGGCTGTCTGGCTTTGCCTCACGCAAGGCGGAAGCACTCTTCATCTATTTGGCGTGTAGCTCAAACGCGACACCCATCCCGCGCGACGTGCTAGCAACCTTGTTGTGGAGCGACAACACAAGCAGCCGCGCACTGGCAAATTTGAGCGTAATGCTTTCGAGTTTGCGCAAACAGCTTGGTGACTATATCGAGACAACGCGCCACACGGTTGCTTTTGTACCACAAGAGAATAGTTTTATTGATGCCGTTGCCTTCCAGCAAGCGGTCGACAATGCGGCCTTGCAAGAGCGCAAAGTTGGCAAATTGACCCGTTCGGTTGCCGCGCAGTTTGCCAGTGGGCTAGCGCATTATCAAGGAGATTTTCTGCTGGGGTTCTCAGTGCGCCGTGCACCCGAATTTGAATCTTGGGTGTTGCTAGAGCAGGAGCGTTTACGCCAGAGCGCCTTGTCGGTGATAGAAACCTTGATTACGTACCATGCGCAACGCTCGCAGTTGAAAGAAGCGATCGATTATGCACAACGATTAGTACAAACCGATTCGCTTAACGAGGTGGCGCAACGTCAACTAATCTCACTGCTGGCCCAAGATGGGCAACAAGCGGCGGCGTTGGCGCAGCATGAAGCGTGCCGTGCTGTTTTGGCCGATGAATTGGGTGTTGAGCCAGATGAAGAGACGGAAGCGCTTGCTGCTGCCGTGCGTAATGGCTCGTTTGTCTCGTCAACAAAACTGAAAGTTGTTGAGGTTGCGGCAGCGCCAACAAATGTGCCGCATGACGTAACGCGCTTTTTCGGCCGAACTTCCGAACTCACCCATATCGAGCAGCGACTCAACGACCCATACACGCGCTTGCTGACCCTGATCGGCGCGGGTGGTATCGGCAAATCACGGCTGGCACGCGAGGTTGGGCGCAGCGTCGCCGCGCAGTTTCAGCACGGCGTCCGCTACGTCAGCTTGGCGGCGGTCAATAAGACGAGCGCTCTGTTTGCGGCGATTGCCGATGCGGTTGGCCTGACGTTCAGTGGACGCGACGGGGCGTCAACACAACTGCTGCGCCATCTGCGCGACCGCGAAATGCTGCTGATTCTTGACAATTTTGAGCAACTGATTGTGGCGGAAACGCTCGACTTTATCGGTGCGCTTGTACGCGATTCGGCCGATATGCGCCTCATCATCACCTCGCGGGAGCGGCTTAAATTACAGGCTGAGGTACGGCTGGAGATTCGGGGGATGAGGTATCAGGCGACAGGGGACAGCGAGCTGAGTGATGCGGGGTTGTTGTTTGCGGATCGGGCACGGCGGTTGCGGCATGACATTGAAATAGAGCGGGGACTGGTTGATACGCTATGTCGGGCGGTGGATGGGCTGCCGTTGGCATTGGAACTAGCGGCTGGCTGGGCGCATCGGCTATCGCTGGCAGAGATCGTGGTGGAGGCTCAGCGGGGGCTTGATCTACTGGCAACCTCGTTCCACGATATACCGACACGTCACCGCAGTATCCGCGCCGTCTTTGAACGCTCGTGGCAACTGCTGCCGCCCGCAACCCGCGACCTCTATGCGCGGCTGGCGGTTCTGTGCGGGGGCTTTACGCTAGACGCCGCAGAGGCGATTGCGGACGCAACGGAAGCGCAGCTAACCAGCTTGATCGAGCAGTCATTGCTGTGGACCGATCAGGATGGACGCTATTTTCGGCATCCGCTGCTGGTCGAGTTTTCGGCCGAAAAGCTCCCACCCGACAAAACCGACACGCAACAGCAGCGCCACACCGACTACTTCGCCCATTGGCTCGATGCTTGCCGCAGCAAGCTGCAAGGGGAGCAGTTTAGCGGCACGATGGGGTTGATTTCGGCCGATGAAATCAACCTCACCCGCGCCTTTCGCCATGCAGTCAGCCGCGAGCAGTGGCACCTGCTGACGCTGCTCGTGCCGACGCTGTGCCTCTACTTCAAATTTCGCAGCCGCTTCTTCGAGATCATCGATTTGCTCCAGCTTGCACAACAGCAATTGACCGCTGCCCCTGATCGCGGCCAGCAGCTAGCCCTGCTCAACCTCATCACGCTACGGCTAGCGCAGTTCAATTACTATCTCAACAATTTTGAGCAGGCGTTAACTCTATTAGACGAAGCGCAAACACTGTCAGAGCAGCTTGGCGCACAGCGCGAACTGCTGACCGTGCTGCACACACGCGGCGCAATTGCGGGCGAGCAGGGCGACCACGCAACGGCGCTGGTGCAGTTTGAACAAGGATTGCTGCTGGCGCGTCAGGGGGGTGATCGGCGCGTCGAAATGACGTTGCTGCAAAGCACGGCGGTTGAGCTGATCGCCGTCGGTCACTATGACGAAGCGCGGCAGGCGGTGATTGATTCGTTAGCAATGGACGGGCGAGAACTGAGCAACAATGAACGTGCGCAGTGCTATAACATTTTGGGTACGACAGAGCGACTGCGCGGTGAACACGCTGCCGCCGATGAGTGGTTGCAGCAATCAGCCGAGCTGTTCCGCGAAACCAATTACCCTTACGGCATTGGCATGAGTCTGCTTGGGCTGAGCCAACTCAAGTTGGCGCAGCGCGATGTGGTGCAGGCGACGCAGCACATCGAGGAATCGCTCAGTTATTTGCGCGAAGTGAAGCGGCCTTATGCGCTGGCGAGTGCGCTGGTGACGCTGGGCCGGGTGCGGATTGAGCAGGAGGAGGTGGCATCGGCCGAAACAACCTTCCGCGATGCATTGCAGGCGGCACAAAAAAGCGAATCGGCCAGTGCGATGCTGGAAGCAATTTGCGCTCTGGCTATGGTGGCGAGCTTGTATCAACAAACCGAACAGGCGATTGCACTGTTTGCTTTTGTGGAAGCCCATGCGGCGACTTCGTTTGAGGTACGGCAGTGGGCAACTGAGTGGCTAGCAAAAATTAGAGGAAGGGTTTCGACCGAAGCGTTCACGACTGCACAAGCCAAGTTGAACGATCATTCATTGAAAACAGTTACTGCCGACCTACAAAGTCTGGTCGCGACCTCTTAGACCAAACCACACGATGAGCACGACCCTCACTGTTCGCACACTTGGTGATGTTGCAATCGAATTAAACGGTAAGCGGCTGTCTGGCTTTGCCTCACGCAAGGCGGAAGCACTCTTCATCTATTTGGCGTGTAGCTCAAACGCGACACCCATCCCGCGCGACGTGCTAGCAACCTTGTTGTGGAGCGACAACACAAGCAGCCGCGCACTGGCAAATTTGAGCGTAATGCTTTCGAGTTTGCGCAAACAGCTTGGTGATTATATCGAGACAACGCGCCACACGGTTGCTTTTGTACCACAAGAGAATAGTTTTATTGATGCCGTTGCCTTCCAGCAAGCGGTCGACAATGCGGCCTTGCAAGAGCGCAAAGTTGGCAAATTGACCCGTTCTGTTGCCGCCCAGTTCGCCAGTGGGCTAGCGCATTATCAAGGAGATTTTCTGCTGGGGTTCTCAGTGCGCCGTGCACCCGAATTTGAATCTTGGGTATTGTTAGAGCAGGAACGCTTACGCCAGAGCGCACTGTCGGTGATGGAAACCTTGATCACGTACCATGCGCAACGCTCGCAGTTAAAAGAGGCTATCGGGTATGCGCAGCGATTGGTACAAGCCGATCCGCTCAACGAGGTGGCACAACGTCAACTGATCTCCTTATTTGCGCAGGATGGGCAACAAGCGGCCGCATTAGCACAGGTTGAAGCGTGCCGTGCCGTTTTGGCCGATGAATTGGGTGTTGAGCCAGATGAAGAGACGGAAGCGCTTGCTGCTGCCGTGCGTAATGGCTCGTTTGTCTCGTCAACAAAACTGAAAGTTGTCGAGGTTGAGTCAGCACCGACAAATGTGCCGCACGATGTGACGCGCTTTTTCGGCCGAATCTCCGAACTCACGACCATCGACCAGTGGCTCAGCGATCCTTACGCACGCCTTATCACAATTATTGGCATTGGTGGCGTCGGCAAATCGCGCCTAGCCCGCGAAGTTGCCAACCGTGCGGGCGGTGATTTTCAACATGGCGTTTATTACATTTCTCTTGCTGCGATCAACGATCTGGGCAATCTGATTGCGGCGATTGCCAATGCAATCGAGCTGCCCTTCTCCGGTTCGGCCGAACCACGTGAACAGCTCTTAGCCCATCTGCGTGACAAAGAGATGTTGCTGGTGCTCGACAATTTTGAGCAACTGATTGTGCCTGCCTGCCTCGGCTTTGTGAGCGAATTAGTGGGAAGTTCGGCCGAATTGCAACTGCTTGTCACCTCACGCGAACCGCTCAACCTACAGGCCGAACTGCTGCTCGATCTGCAAGGCTTGCCCTATGCGCAACCGTCATCTTCCGGCTTTGATACACCGGCCGCGCAGCTTTTTGTCGAGCGGGTACAGCGACTAAAACGCAACGCTCAGCTTGAGCCTAGGCAAGTACATCACCTATGCCAATTGTTCGATGGACTGCCGCTGGCGCTTGAGCTAGCCGCTGGCCTGATTCGCAACTTGCCCCTCTCAGACATCGTTGCTGAATCGACGCAGCGCATCGACGTGTTGACGACGGCGCTGTACGACGTGCCAGACCGCCATCGCAGCGTACGGGCGGTGTTTGAGTGGTCGTGGCAATTGTTGAGCGATGTTGAGCGAGCGCTCTACACTAATTTAGCTGTCTTTCGGGGTGGTTTTACGCTGGCAGCGGCTGAAACAGTTGCCAACGGTACGCCGGCATTGTTGGCAGCGCTGATCGATAAATCGCTTCTTTGGCAAGATGACGATGGGCGCTATTTTCGTCATCCGTTGTTGGCGCAGTTTTCGGCCGAAAAGCTCGCCCAAGATGCGCAGAATGAACAGACGCTGCGGCAAACACATGCCCACTATTTCAGCGACCGTCTGCAACAATTAACACCGACCCTCAAAAACGAAACAGCCAGCAAAACGATTGATGAGATGGGTGTTGATCTCGATAACATTCTGACCGCATGGCAATGGCTGTTGACAAATCGACACGCCGATCAGGTTCGGCGTATGGTCATCCCGATCGGCGCTTTTTACCATGAGCGCAGCCGCTTCAGAGAGGGTCAGCAGCTATTCGAGACAGCGCTTGCATCAACCGACAAATCTCAGCAGCCACTTTTATTTGTTGCGTTACACATTCAGCTTACAGATTTTCAGTATCATCTCGGCCGATTTCAAGAAGCACGCCAAACGGTTGAGTCCGTGCTGCCACTTGCTCGTTCGCAAGCTGATAAGGCGCTGTTAGCCGACGCGCTGCAATCGCTGGCCGATATTTTGCATGACCAAGGGTATCACGATGAAGCGATTGCGGCGCTGCATGAACTGCTTGCTTTGTGCCGAGAGCAGGGGGATGAATCCCGCATCATCAGAGTGCTCAACGGGCTTGGCAATTGCTCTGTTTCAAAGGGAGCATACGACCAAGCATGGCAATTTTTTGAAGAAGGGCTGGCGCTAGCTCAGAAGCTCAAGTACAAAACCCGCATTCCGATCCTGTTGTCGAACATGGGCATCGTCGCGTCGCGACAGGATGAGCAGGAGAAAGCACTCGACCTTTATCAACAAGCTCAAACGTTGTTTGCTGAGCTTGGGCATCAGTGGGGACATGCCGCTACCACACACAATATCGGCATGGTCTACGGCGATCTCGGCCGCACGGAAGAGGCGATTGCAACGATGAAGCACAGCTTAGAGCTTCATCGTGCTATTGACCACCGTCGCGGGGAAGCGGGGGGATTGTCGTATCTCGGCACGCTATATCGTGAACTGCACCAATACGATCTGGCACGGGACTATCTGCTGCGTGGCCTTCAGCTACAGCAAACCATCGATGTACGCTGGGCAATGATTAGCACAATTGCTGATTGTGCGCTGCTCGAATCGGCCGAAGGGCATATTGCACACGCCGTACAACTGCTCACCTTTGCTTGCAACCACCCTGCTTGTGAGGCTGTGACGCGGGAAGAGGGCCAACAGTTTTTAGACGAGTTTCGAGAAGAGTTGGGCGAGACGCGGTTCGACTCGCTGGTAGCAGATTCGGCCGATTGGACGCTCGAACAAGTGGCCGAGCAGTTGCTCTCTAATCACAGTTAAAGTTGAATCGTTTGACTTGTCTTAATCGACTCCAACAACGCCAGCGAAACGCGTAGCGACGCCAGCCCATCTTCACCCGTTGAGCGAATCGGTGCATCATGCAGCACCGATTGCACAAAGGCCGCTAGCTCAAGATCATAGTTGTTGACAGTTGACGAGAGCAGGGTTGTTGTCTGCCCGTCCTCAGCGTATAGCACCACCCCTTGCTCACGCACAAAGCTAATATCCAAAACGCCATGTGCGCCAAAAATATGTTCGCGCAACGGTGCACTCGGTGGGCTAGCGGGTGGCAATCCCCACGAAATAAGGCCGCAAACAATGTCGTCTGATTCGTACTGCACCGAGAAACTGCCGCTGTCAATCGCTTTGTTGGCGATGTGGACAATTTCTGGCCGATGCTGAGCCAAGATCATGCCCTGCGCCATCACTGTTTTTGGTTCTGATTGGAAGATGACGCGGCCTGTATCGATAAAATGGCAAAGCATGTCGATGTAGGGACCACCGTTGGCGTGTTGATTGTGCATGGCGCGTTTCGGCCGAATTGCCACCGCACTTTCAGCGCGATAAATGACCGGAGCACGCTTGTCGCTGAGAAAGTCACTCAATATCGTCATCACTGGTGAATAACGCCGCATCAGCCCAACTGCCAGCTTCACGCCTGCCGCGTTAGTCGCATCGATCATCGACTGCGCTGCCTCAATCGTTAGGGCAATCGGCTTCTCACACAGCACGTGTTTGCCATGTTGCGCTGCCAAAATCGTTATCTCAGGGTGCAAAACCGTCGGTACACAAATCGAGACAATGTCGACATTTGGTTGCACAACTGCCGCACGATAATCCGTAAAGAGGTGCGGCACGTTGAATTCAGTTGCGGCTTCTTGTGCAAGTGCCTGATCGGCATCAACCATGCTTCTTACGACTGTCGTTTCTGCTAGCTCCTGCCAAATCCGCGCATGAATGCGCCCCATCGCGCCGCTACCAACGATACAAACGCCTAGTTGCTTGTTCATTATCCTTAGTCCAGTTCGTACTGTGTTTGAAGAATACTGGAATTTTCTGAATGATTGGAATCTCTTCTTCAATTCCACAAATTCTAGGTTCTGCGGACAATTGTCATTCCGAGGAGTCCGCGACTGCCTGCCCTGAGCAACGTCGAAGGGAGGAATCTTTCATGTCGGCCGATTTCTCACTTGCCCAAATCGAAAGATTCCTCACTTCGTTTCGGAATGACACCCTACACTGATGAAAATAGGTCGGGCCGAGAAAATGTCTACACGCCCTAATCATTCCGGTTGATTAAATCTTTTAGATACCGAAGTTACTACGCAAATAGTCGCGGCTTTCTTGGGCGCTTTCGGCCGAATTCTCCAACGCCTCATCACGCTCAACAATCAGCCAGCCCGGCTTTACCTGAGCAAGCTTGCCAACAAACTCATCGAGCGGCACAATGCCACGTCCCAGTTCCGTAAACCAACCTTCTGGCGGCACATCCTTGACGTGGAAGTGGCTGATACGGTCACCATAACGGTCAAGCACAGCGCTGATGTTCTGGTTGGCTTTGACGATCCAGCCGATGTCGGAAAGAATGCCAACGTGAGCCGGATCGGTGTTTTCGATTAGAAAACGTAGCTCATGCCAATCGTCAGCAAATTCCCAGTCGTGGTGGTGATAGCAGAAGTCCATGCCTAGGCTGCGTACGACACTGCCAAAACGATTGAGCATCTCGACCATTTCGACAAGCTGCGCCTCCGTTTTGTCTATACGCCGCCCGCTCATGCCGACAAAGGTTGCGCCGACGGCGGCAGCAAATTCGGCCGAACGCTGCACATACGCATCCGCCCCTGCCAACCAGTCTCGATTGTCAAGCTGCAAGCCTGTGTGGACCCCTGCGACTTCGAGACCAACGGCTTTGATTTGTTGGGTGATTTCGGCCGATTTTGTCACATCAACTCGCTGTACCCCGATCTCAAATCCATCATAGCCAGTCACTTTGATCGTCGTGAGCAACTCTGGAAAATGATGTTGGTGCATCTCGTCGGTAAACAGATTTGTTTGCAATCCAATTTTCATAGCAAAATTCAGTTCAATTTTTGGCAAATAATTTGGAGTGGTCAGTATATAACCGTAATTTCTCCTGATCGTGTGTTGGGCTGCGAGTATAACACGGACACCAAACCATCCTTGAAGCAGCACAGCATGTTACAATTATCCTACCACAAATTGAGGTAGCCAAATAACAATCAACATCGCATGATAGTACAAGTTCACATTCATTCAATTGGTGGCGCATCCGTGACGAAATGATTTACGACACCATCATGCAGATGGTGCAGGCCACTCCTGAAAACGCTGGGATCAGCAACACCCCTTTACGAAGATGTTGCGATGGCGATTCGCAAAGA
>CBDCWQ010000002.1:0-15904 GCA_965223435.1 Myxococcota bacterium | reverse complement strand
ACCCAAATATCGAGGTCAGCTTGTCTTGCCACTGAACTTTGTGAAGAAGACGTCCTCGCCAGAATCGAGAACTCCCCAAATATCATTCCCTTTGGCCGCCGAGACCTCTAAATCGGAATGCAGAAAACGCAGAACCTCTTCGATAAGCACCCAGCCTGTCGCAAGATGCAGGCCTTCGCCTTCCTTTTGATGACAGGTGCCGTCCAGCGTTAAACCCGTGACGTGGAGATGGTGACGAGGTGGGTTTTTCTTCTTAGGATTAAATTCTTGGCGGTCGTACTCCCATCGCAAAAGAGCAACATCGGTCGGGCCCGAACTACGATGGATCCTGTAGGCATAGGTTAGTGTTCGAAGCTCGTATCGCTCTGCGTGAGAGCGAGCCCGGCTGCTTTCGGCCTTCACAAGCTGGCTAAAATGGAAACGGAGATCGCCAAACTTGGTACTTATGGGGACAAATTCCGCCTTTGGCCCATAACCAAACCCCACCTTGCACCGCAAATCGCCATGGCGAGGATCTTTAAACGGAACAAGCTGGAGAGGGACAGAGTCGCCTAGACTTGCCGTAAAAAGAGACCAGAGATGGTCCCAGAAACGCGAATAGCATTCGTCAGGCGTTTTAGCCCGAATCGGCACACGCAGAGCTCTCTGTTCCGATCATGTGGCGGAACGCGCGAAGCTCGGTCTCAGCAAGGGTTCCAGAGAGTTTGCCGGAGTCGAGCATCTTCAGGGCTTGTTCGTAGGATACTTTAAGCATCGCTTGGGCGGTCTCCTCAGCGTGTCTTTGCAGCTCGGCCACGCTCAGCGGCTCCATCTTCATTGGCTTGGCGTGCATCGTCGAACCCCTCGTAAGGACAGGATGCCTCTTCTTTCGACCCAAAAGCAATCGCGCTCCTGGTGCAGGCGCCTTCTCATCAGGTCTTACCCCTTATCCGACCGCCGCTCCCATCGGTCATCTGGGGAACGTTAGGACAGTGGCACCAGGGTGTCGCCAAGCCGCGAACGGTCCCAGCCAACCTGCTTCAGCCTGGCCGTCTCTCGCTCCAGCATCTTCGAGGTTATCGTATCACTCTTCACGACCACGAGGAGGTTGACATGTTTGGGGGGATGGGTCGCCAGCTGCGCATATAGACCGGGAGCACGATGAGTATCCATCGACGCCGCGTGCAGCTGGAGAAACACCACGTCACCATCAACTGCCCAGTATCCATCGACTGCGAAACACTCGAATGGATTCATTTCCAAGTCTGCGAGCAGCTTGTCTTCATCCGCCATTGGATGAATGGTGACAATTTCGCCGCCAGCGGGCAGTTTTCTCGCTCCACTTGATTCATTTGCAGCTCGATTCTGGAAGTCTTGAAGCCGCTGGCTTTTCATATCGGCGTCCCTCACTTGGGTACCCTATTTACGTCGAGAACTCTGTCAGGAGTGATGTCACCCTGAATGGTGTACTCGGGTAGGCCGCTCTTGGTTCTTTTCGGAGTACCTTGGGGAAGCCCGGTAACATCTATGTCAACCTGATATTGCGCGTTAGGCGCACCTGTTCTGCGTCGTGCTATATCCTGACTCTTCGGAGTGAATTTTCTCGTAGTTGTTGGTATGCCGCTTCCGCGTGTCGGGTCGAACTTGATACCGTGTTTCCTCAGCTGCTTCATCTCGGCCTTAGACATAAACCTGCGAACTGTGCAGGCGTTATGCACCAGCACGCCAGGGCCGTCGAACCCAGGCGCAGAGACAAAGTAGTTGTGCGTATTCTCCACCTCAAGGTTAAACACTCCGAAATTTCCATGGCGCGTATTGCTCGCAACGACCGTCGCTTCTGAGCCATCCGTAGTTCGGAGCACAGTGCCCGTCCCAAGCTCGCTCATAGCAACGTAGTCTTCAACAGCAGGTACGAAAAAAGGGTGCTCTGGGGTGCCTGAAATCGTGTCCTCTTTGCCGCTGTCAGTATAGCGTACGGTTATATCGACAAGGGTATCAGCGTGGCGTCTGAACGTGTTTGTGACGCGGTTGACCACAATGCCTGTGTATCGGACTTGCAACTGACCGGAAGATGCATCTTGTTTCGTATCGAATACGCGACCCTGGAAGGTTACTTTTCGTCCTGGAGGCACCTGAGAAAGCAAGGAGTGGTAACCGCCTTCACCGGCAATGTAGACGATGTCCCGAGCGGTAGGGTATCGATGCTCAACTTCTGGATCGTAGCTCGCATCTGCATCGGAAAGCTTGTCCACATCGATGTTATCGACCTGTTCGATTACACCTGCTGCCCCGCGCAAGCGCATGAGACGATTGGCGTGGATGAATTCGCCACCGATAAACACATCCCGAAGAATGCCTTCATCCCAGGTCCTCCTTTGCGCGTTGTAGATTCGAACTTTATCGTTAGGACTGGGTATTTGGGCATCTGAGACGCCTTTACTTGGTTCAACAGTACGCGTCCCTAGTTCAAGATTAGTCCGCACTGAAAGCAATGCGATGCGTTTGGCTTCAGCCGCATGAGTTTGCGCAATGTTTTCTCCTTTACACCCCGTTATGCCAACGAGAGCATAGGCAGCCAAAAAACCAGGCAGCCAAAACGATCTATCCCGAAAACGCTTTCGCATGGACATAAGTTCGTTTCCCACGAATGTCCTGGATCAGCAAACCAATATGAAGATGACGCCTCGGATAACTCCACCAAAAATCATTCAAAAATATGTTGTGAGTCTTATCACCGATCACGCTCGCCTAGGCGCCCCAAAAGAACAGTTAGCATTCTGATTCAAGGCAAACTCACCGAACGCGTGTCCGAAAAACGGGAGCACGTCACTGCGCTATTTTCGTGTCCATCGGACGAGCTGGAGGGAACGAGTCCTAGACCAGTGCGCCAGGAGTCTTCGATACTGGCCTGGAGCACCTCAAGCGTTGAGTGGACCACCTTTACGCAGCACTAGAATCCGATCCGAATCACTCTCGAGAATTGAACCACCCCATCGGACATCTCGAGTCTGCATTCACCAGCCAAGAAGACGACGAAGAATTCACATACGCGGCCTACGAACTCGCTGTCGAATAGCTCACCAGCCCTAGACCGCCTCGAGCCGCCACTGGCTCCGTCCTAACCAAGAGCTAGGCCGCACTCATTGGGCATCAAACCAAACGCGTAACGCAGGACAAGTGGCGAATAGGCGAATAGTTCATTCAGCACGACGCGAAAGACGCGATGCTCGATCCTTGGACAACGGGCGACAAAACAATCTCACGCTGTTGACCCTGGATCTTGGTTATGCTTTAGCGTTTATTGCCAATGTAAAAGGGTAACCCAATTACATAAACCATGCCTGATTATAAATTCACACAACTAAGAAATGTTTTCGGGATGGATCTATCTCGTGAGGCATTCATAAAAGCGGAAGAGGCAAACCATATTCCGAAGGCTCGACGGCTCCAGGGGCAAATCCGAACACGTGTATGGGAAACCTCACAGCTCCCGAAGATTGGGGAGCGGTATGGATTCTTGAAACCGCAGCTGGCGGCGCCACAAGTATTGTCTGTGTTCACAGCAAAGGGAGGAGTACTAAAAACCACAATCGCTTATAACTTGGCGAGAACTGCTGCACTCCACAACGTCCGAACCATCGTTGTTGGACTAGATTTCCAGGGAGATATCAGCGCCGCCCTAGGGTGTTTCCCACGCGACGAAGAAGCTGAGGCGGAGAATCATGAAGATCTGAGTGAGCTCCTCAGTCGTGTAACGAGCTACCGAGGCCTCAGCGACATCTTTAAACGACAAGCCGCGATTGAGGCATGCATTGAGCCAACCGACATCCCGACCTTGGATGTAATTCCCGAGACCCCAGAACTAACGTGGCTGGACGGAGCGCTAACTAATGAGCTGGTTCGTGGCCAATGGCTTAAGGACCACGTCATCAAAGAGCTCAAAAAACGTTACGATCTCATCGTTTTGGACTGCAGTCCCAATTGGAGCCAGCTCACCACCAATGCGCTTGTCGTGGCAGATGTGCTGCTTAGCCCAATAGAGTGCGGCATTACACAATTCAGAAACCTCGATGTTTTCCGGGCACTCATAGAGGACTTCTGCTCAAAACTACATACAAACCCTGGCCACATATTCGTGCCCACGAAACTCAGAACCCGAAAGGTGAGCGCAGAAATCAAACGATGGTACGCCCAGAATGTTCCAGGGGTAACAAGCGGTTGCATTCGAGACTCAACACACGGCGAACAAGCAATGATCGACCGCCTGGGCGTGATTGAATATGCACCCAAGACGGTAGCAGCGTCGGAAATGCGCGAGCTTGCGTTGGAAGTATGGTCAGCACTGGTAAGCAAATCAATCGAAAGCAATCAGCACGACGCAACAAGCGAAATCACCGCAAACCGAAAGACAGATGAGAATCGTGCGGGGGCGCTATGAAAACCCTTGGGTTATCAGATGCTCAGAAAACCCGCCGGCGTGCATACGCAAAACCTCGACCAAAAAGCCCAAAGGAGGTGACTTTGGGCTGGGACCCCATAGGCGCGCCCCCCTCCTCTAATCAGCCCTCGGAGCACGAAAAGGCCGCTCTTTCAAAGAGCGACAAAAACAAAACTGTCGCTCTTTCAAAGAGCGACAAAAACAACCGCGCCGAAACTGTCGCTCTTTCAAAGAGCGACAAAAACAAAACTGTCGCTCTTTCAAAGAGCGACAAAAACAAAAAACAGCCTTGCTCCAATAATATGGAACTAAAAACTGTCGCTCTTTTAGAAGCCAAAGAGACTGAAAAGATCGGCAGGAACCCAGACAGCACCTCATCCAGAGATGCCCAAAACAAAACTGTCGCTCTTTCAAAGAGCGACAAAAACAAAACTGTCGCTCTTTCAAAGAGCGACACCACCAGGATCCAACTAACCGAAAAAACGAAAAAAGAAAGAACTGTCGCTCTTTCAAAGAGCGACAAAAACAAAACTGTCGCTCTTTCAAAGAGCGACAAAAACAACCGCGCCGAAACTGTCGCTCTTTCAAAGAGCGACAAAAACAAAACTGTCGCTCTTTCAAAGAGCGACAGTTCAGAACCGACAAAGAGCGACAGTTTCAGCCTCCGCCGTGGTCCGCAGCCCTCAAGACGCTTAGACATTCTCTCAGCCATCGCTGACAACGCAAGCTCAGGGCGCCGAACAAGAGGCAGAACAGGCGTAGTGGCGCTTTCACCTGTGTGCAAAAAACTAGGAATCAAACCAACGACAGGGCGAACACATTTAGCGCGACTACAAAAAACCAATCTCATCAAAATTTGCGAACGATTCCCAGGCAATAGAGGGGGATATATTTTTCAGGTCACGGAGCTTGGCTACAAAGCTCTCGACGGCCACAACAGACGACTCCCCTTTTCTGAGTCCCCCCAAAGAGCGACAGTTCTAGGCCCCCAAAGAGCGACAGTTGCATTCCCTATAGAAGAAGAAGATCTATCTACTTCTTCTTCTAAGGAGCAGAAGGGCGTCACAACTCGTCTCGAGGAAATGATCCGGGGCTACGGCTTCGGGGAGGAACCCACGCTCAAAGCGAGCGGATTGGTTCATTGGCAAAATCAGGATCACTTTGCCGGGCCGGAACATTTCCTTGGGGCTGTTGCGGTTGTTCTCTGTCGGTGGGCTCAAAACCCTGAGCTCCCAAAACGACTCAGAGACCTCAACGCGACACTTTCGTCGGAACTCCAGAAGCCCGCCAGCGCCCAGCCGCCGCCTGAGGGCTTTGAGACGTGGCAGGAGCGCCAAGAGCGTCTTTGGGTAGAGCGGAGTAAGGCCGGCGCTGATCGTGCCTTAGAGCGCCGCACGGAGCGTCTCAGCGCGCAGGCAGATGCCTGGGTTCAAGCCGGTCCTTCCGATGAAGAGCTCAGGGCGCTGGTGGGCTCTGAGGCTTTTGCTGTGCTGCAGAAGACGGGATCGAGGATTTCCCTGATGAAAGCGGCTCGCCAGGCAAAGTTCGAGCAGCTGCAGGGCGAGGAGGTTCTCCCAGCGCCCCTTAGTGGCTCTGAGGCATGAAATCCCGAGGCACTCTTTTTTCTTCTCGACGATGCTCGAGAGTGCGTGCGTCCCGAGGCGGTTAGAACGCAAAAGGCACTGTCTCGGTGGCGTACCTGTTCCCCTCGTATTGTTGAGCGTCACTGCAGGCCGCAGCCTTGCGATGGCAGAGACCGGAAATAAACACCATTTTTTGGAGAACGCTTTGGCTGATTGTGCGCTGAATTTGTTTTCGTAATGGCCTTACTCCATAGGCTGAAAAGATATCTGTCGCCTGCGTAAACGGCGATCCGACTTGTTTGTTGCCGTAATGAAATGCGCATGGTGTCTTGGCATTTCTCGGCCACATTTTCTTCGTCTGTCCGTCTATCTCGGTTCTCTAATTTTCGCTCGAGTCGTGATTTCCCAGAGATGAGTTTTGCCTCGATGGATGAGGCCTGCGCCCAGCTTTTTTGTCCTTCAGTGTGGTCATTTTTCCCCTCAAATTCCTTGAGGGGAGCCTCATCGTTGCTTCTGGCCGGGCTCGACCTGACGGGGTCAAGGGCGCGCGTCTTCGCGCGAACGAAGTGGTCCCTTGATGCGGGCAGGGCGGGGCTGGCTCTCGGGGTTGTGTTGGGTCTTGAGAGGCCAAAATGAAGCGACATCCTGCTCTTCAGTGATTCGTTTCTATGCGTTGGTTTTGGTTGCTGTGTTTTTGCTCGAACAAGACGCCGAAACCTCGGCACGCTTGACGGTTCACCCCTCGAAACTTCGTGATGTCCTTCATGCCGCGCCCCCGAATGTCGGAGGTCAGTTTTTATCCATGCGATCAAATATCTGACCGAGATGATTCTTCGCTGGGTGCTTCGTTTTTTCTTCTTCTGGCTAGACTGCTGTTTTGTCATTTTTTGTGGGCTCTTCTGCTTTTGTGGCCTGAGTTCTTCTGCCGCCAACTTCGCAGCTGACTATCTTTCGCGGCTGCCTGAGAGGCGATCTCAATGCGGTTTGGTTGCAATGTCCTCAGAAGCTCCAGCTTCTTTTTGTCCATCTTCCGGAATCAGCCCGAAGAAGACTCAAGCGCTTTGACTTCGTCAACGCTCTTCGTTGATTTTTCGGTGTTGGATACTTTGTCGTAATGCAGAATGTCGAGGCATGGGTGGTTGCTTCAATGCAAATCCATCACCCATGGCCATGCTCCTTCCCCTCATTAAATAGAGCCCCATGAGTGCCTGAATCGTCACCTGAATGACGCAGCCTTCTTCGAATCCACCTAAGCGATTTCGCAGAGCATTCACAATATCCCGGTGCCTGAAATGGCCTCGTCCGCCCAAGTTTTCCACAGTCGCTGTTATCGCGTAGCCCTCGTGCGGGGGCTACGCGGCGGGCGGGACTTTTTGGGGTCCCGCTATTCCGCCTCTACGCCTGAGCCGCCTGTGGAGAACTTGGACTCACGCCTCAGCAATAACCACCATCACCCTCGAGAAACGGAAGTCCGTTCGGAGAAGAAGTCCATCACGTACGCCATTTTGACACGCATTCTGGATGCTATAGTTTTTGTGAAGCACCGAGAGAGACGAGACTTGAAAGGTGTTGCTTCAGCGCCTATCACAAGGAGCTTAAGCGACGAAGTGCGCACTTATACGTTGCAAGCAACGTGTGCGGGCCGCCTGAGGGGCGGCCTGAAAGGGCAGAGTTCGATTGAACGGTGGTTACCACTTCCACGCCCAACCGATTCGTCGGTCCGATGGGCGCTCCGCCGTGGCGGCGGCCGCGTACCGCGCGGCGGAGAAGCTTCGTGACGAACGGATGGGCCGAACGTGGAACTACGCCAAGAAGCAGGGCGTGGTGTTTTCTCAAGTGATGGCTCCCGAGCATGCTCCTGAGTGGATGACCCACCGGGCCAAGCTGTGGAACCATGTCGAAAACAACGAGCGGAGAAAAGATGCCCAGGTCGCCCGAGACGTCACGCTTTCTCTGCCCAAGGGCCTCTCTGCCGAAGGGCAGATTGAGGCCCTCAGGCAGTTTGTCAAACGTGAATTTGTCGACCAAGGGATGGTCGCCGACGTCTCGTTGCATCACGATAACCCAGGTAATCCGCATGCCCATATTCTCCTCACGATGCGAGACGTTGAGGGTGATGGCTTTGGCAAAAAGAATCGCTCTTGGAACCACAAGGCCCGCCTGATTGCTTGGCGACAAGCATGGTCGGAGTCCGCAAATCGAGCACTCGTCCGCGAAGGTCGGGAGCCCAATTTCGACCACCGAAGTCACGCAGAGAGGGGCATCCTCTTTGAGCCAGGGGTGAAGCTCGGGGTCGTAGGGGGGCGCATCGATAAGGACACCCGTCATATCGTGGAGGAGAGGCTCGATACTTACCTCGAGATCGCGAAACACAACGGCGAGAAAATCATTGCAACACCCGAATTGGCCCTCTCGTCGCTGACGGAAAAGCGATCGACATTCAGTGACGAGGACCTCGATCGCTTTTTGGTTTCTAAGACCTTGGATGACGATCAGTTTGTGAGGGCCAAAGAGGCCATGCTGAAGTCCTCGGAGCTCGTTTCTCTTGGCAAAAACCCATATGGCTCGGACCTTTTCACCACCAAGACGGTCGTGAAAACCGAAAAACGCGTCCTCGCATTGGGCCAATCGTTTTATCGCCGGAAGGAACACGAAGTGGACCCCGCATGGGTCGCCCAAGCTGAGGTGAATGGTCGCACGCTCACGGAAGAGCAGGGGAGGGCACTTCACTATTTGACCATCCAAAGCGGAGACCTGGCTTTGATGGAAGGCTATGCCGGCACCGGTAAAAGTTTTGTTCTTCGTCCTGCAAAAGAGGCATGGGAGGCTCAAGGCTTCCGTGTCTTAGGCGCCGGACTGAGTGGCCGAGCTGCCGAAGGTCTTCATGAATCTTCTGGTATTCCGTCTCGCTCGTTGGCGAGCTGGACATCCCGATGGGCGAGGGGAAGAGACGCCCTTCGAAAAGGTGATGTCTTGGTCATCGACGAGGCCGGCATGGTGGGTACGAAGCAGCTCGCCGAGGTGTTTGCCTATGTCGAAGCGGCCGGGGCGAAGGTGGTCCTGGTGGGTGACCGAGGACAAATCCCCTCCATCGAGGCGGGAGCGCCTTTTCGAAAACTCGCAGATGACCTTGGCTATGTTGGCCTCGAAAACATCTACCGACAACAAGTGGCCTGGCAAAATGCTGCCACCTTGGATTTGGCCCAAGGTCGCACCCAAAAAGCACTCCAGACTTATCTCGACCACAAAGCGGTCCAGGGCTTCGAAGATCAAGATGCGGCCCACCAAAAGCTCGTGGCCGACTGGGATGCCGACCGCACCGCCCATCCGAACACCTCTCAGCTGATATTGGCCCACCGCCGGGACGACGTCCGGGCCCTGAACCTTTTGGCGCGCGCCAAGCTTCGCGCTGAAGGCGCGCTCGGTGAAGATGTCGAGGTCCAGACTGACCGGGGTGTTCGATGCTTTTCCGAGGGTGATCGGCTCTACTTTTTGAAGAATGACAATGGCCTTGGGGTCAAAAATGGAACGCTCGGAACCATCCGCGCCATCGATGTCGAGGCCTCCAAGCTTGTGGTCGAACTCGACGATAAGGGGACCGATGTCGTGGTGGACCTTACGGCTTACCGCAGTCTCGAACACGGCTACGCCGCAACGCTACACAAAGGCCAAGGGGTCACAGTAGACCGGGCCTACGTGTTGGCCTCGGCGGGCTTCGACCAATCGCTGGCCTACGTTGCGCTCAGCCGGCACAAACACGACGCGAACCTCTATTGGTCCAAAGAGGTCTTTGAGGACGCGTCCAAGATGGTAGCCAAACTATCCAGGGCTCGCACCCGAGCGATGGCGCTCGATCACCAAGAGGTGGATGCCCCTGGCTTGGTCGACGTCCTGCTGGCGCTTTCCGCGGAAAACCCGGATTTCGCTGCTGAACGGCTCGAAGACCGAGCGGCGAAACCGCTGTTGAGCGCGGACAAGCTCCTCGCATCGGATGAGCGCTTCCAGCAAAGCGCGACGCGCTTGGCTGCCATGGAAAAAACTTACCGAGATGTGGTGGCTCACCGCGATGTTTTGGAGCGAAACGCCTCGGTGGCGACCAAGGGTGCCGCCCTTCTTGGTCTCGGTCCTCTGGGCTGGGCGCGGCGTGACGAAGAAAAGCAAAAAGTTGCCCTTCGATTTTTGAGACGAAGCTGCCGTCGCTCCATGCTCGAGAGCCGACACCGTGCTGAATCTCATGCCCGCACCCACAATCTCGGAGTGCAGCGTGCCCAGTGGGCTCTAAGTGAAATCCAAGGTCTGACGACCTGGCAGTCTACGTTTACGTCCGAGGAGGCTTTTCGGTGGCTTCAAGGAAGAGGGGAGGGCGTAGGGGGTGAATCGCTCGAAAAAGCCCATAAGGCGCTTTTGTCTCTTGGGGGTATCCAAGAGGTCGACCCGGGGGTGTTTACGACGGCGTCGATGCTTCGGACCGAGGAGTCTTTGAAGGCCAAGGCGGCGTCGCTCTCTTCGCGCCACACCCACAAAGCTGAACCCTCTTTGGTTTCGAGCACAGACCAGGCCCTTCAAGAAGGTGTGCTCTTCAAAGAGCAAGCCGCTGCCCTTGAGTACCTCACCTCTACTTCAGGTGACTTGGCTCTTCTCGAGGGCGCCGCTGGGACAGGCAAAACCCATGTCCTCAAAGCGGCCAAGAGCGTGTGGGAGAAGCAGGGCTTTCGGGTCCTGGGGGGCGGGCAAACCTCTCGCATGGCGCGAGGGTTTGAAAAGGATACTGGCATTTCATCACGAACGTTGGCTGGGTGGTCTCATGCTTGGCTTCAGGGCAAGGAGGTTTTGCGGGCCAGCGATGTTTTGATCATCGACCAGGCGCAATCGGTGGGCACGAAACAACTCGAGCGCATCTTGGCCAAGGCGGAGGAGGTCCAAGCCAAAGTGGTCCTTGCTGGTGATGTCGGGCAAATGCCGGGGATTGGAGCCGGGGCCCCGTTTCGGCTGACCACCGAATTTCACAAGACCGCGGAGCTTCAGGAGGAAGCTCGCCGTCACGAACAAGCCCAGCATCGGCAGGCGACTCAAGCGCTGGCTCATGATGACGTCCCCTTCGCCTTACAGATGTACGAGTCCCTCGGTGTGATGCGAAAACACAAAAGCGTGGAGGGCGCCTATCGGGCTGCGGCTCAGGGCTGGGTAGGGGCAAGGCAGCAAAACCCCAAACAAACCTGCCTCCTTTTGGCGCATCGCAAAAAGGATGTCGAAGCGCTTAATCGGGAGGCCCGCGCGATTCGCGAAGAGGCGGGTGAGCTGGGTCACGGGTGTAAACTTTTGACTGATGCGGGGCCTCGGGTCTTTGCAAAGGGGGATCGCGTCGTGTTTTCGAAAAACGATGCCCGTCTAGGCATCACAAACGGGATGGTAGGCACTATCAGGGTGGTTTCTCAGGGCCGTATGGGAGTCCAATTGGATGAAAACAAGGACTTCATCATTCTCGACCCTCGTGAGTACCGCCATTTCGATTACGGCTATGCGTCGACTTTGAGTCAGGGGGGCGGTGAAACGGCCGACAAGACCGTGCTGTTTGTGTCGCCTTCCATGGATAAGGCCTCCGTCACCACTGCTCTGACGAGGCACAAAAAGGATATTGAGGTCCATTGGTCGACCCAGCACTTCAAGGATTTTAGCGGCCTTCGGGACCGTGTTTCGATGGAGCGGTCGAAACAGATGGCTTTGGATGTCGCTCAAAAACGAGCTCGCGATGAACAGCGGGTGACGCTCATGCTTAAGACCATGGCCATGGAAAAAGATGCGAAGCGTGAACCTCGAACAGCCAAGGAAATTTTCCATGCCTATCCCGAGGTGGCGAAAGCCAAACTCGACGTAGAGATTGCTCAAGACTGGTTCGAATCCAAACGAGAGGCTCGGATTGCGTTTGCGCAAGAGCATCCGATCAAGGCCCGTTTCGCTCAGAAGGGGGTCGGTCCTCAGGCGAGTTTCTATAAGAATGAAGAGCAGGCGAGGGCTAAGCTCATCCAGGCGAAAAAGGCCTTCAGGAGGGTTGTTTCAAGTCAAGACAGGCAACGCAAGGCTATGGAAGACGCAAAGGCCGACAAAGCCCTTGTGATGAAGGCTCGGGAGGAGCTGCCTGGCGTGAAGAAGGCTTATGAGGCTCTTTTGGAGCAAAAACGGCTGGAGAAAGCTCGAGATCGGGCTCGGAAGGGGTATGGCCGAAGTGGGGGGCTAGAGATATAGTGGCATGGTATGCAATTAACGCGCTTCCTGGTGGGGTGTTTGCGTTGTGGACGGGAGAACTACCGTGAAAAAAAACGGCGGTTACGAAAACTGGCTCATAGTCTCGGCTCCGCCGCTTGGAATCTCGTGACCTCAAGTCAAGGTACGGCCAAGATTCGTGCGTGATTGAGCATTGGGCAGTAATGGAGCAGCATCGTACGCTAAGGATTCTAGGAAGATCGGGTGCGTGCTCCAGGTGGATCCGTGTCAGCTCCTGCGACTGTCTCACAAAGGACAGGTTGTTCTCTTGGTCTGCTACGAGCTCCTCGCCGAACACTGGATACATATCCGGAACACGCGCGCTATCGAGTTGATCTTTGCCGCAGTCCGTCAAGAATCCAACAAACTAAAGGCTGCGGTTTGAGCGAGGCAACGATCACGATGGTTTTCAGGCTTGGTCTCGATGCCGAAAGAGCTGGTGCCGCCTCAGTGGTCGCCAGTGATCGCGAAGGTAAACGGATGACGAGATTGAGAGAGTGTTGCTGCAGCATAGAAGGCAGACGCCGAGGTGCATGCTCCAAACACAACTTTCTAGGTCATATCTCAAGCATAGCCTCAGAAAAGTGAAGACAAACAAGAAAGCGACGAAAGATCGTTCCTCGACGGGTGTGTGAAATGGTAAGGAAAGAAGATGCAGAATCTCCGAAGAATAGGACTGTTTTTGGTGCTGTTTGGGTTTTTGTTTCCAGTTCGAGCCGTGTATGCCGGTCAAAAGATCGCCCTAGAATATTACGAGAAGGGATCGACTGCCTACAATCTTAATCGATTTCATGAGGCCATTGACCATTACCAGACGGCGTACGAGGCCTATGCTGCCCCCGAGTTTCTCTTCAACATCGGCCAAGCGTATCGACAACTGAATGGCGCTGAACAGTGTCGAGCCCTGAACTATTATCGCCGGTACCTGGGTTTGAAGCCGGATGCGCCCAATCGAACCGAGGTCGAGAATCGCATCGCGGACCTGAAAATCCGATGCGAGGACCACTTAGGCCCGCTTCCTCCAGCCGGCACGGTGCGTCCAGGAGCTCCAGCGTCAGAGCCCGGAAACCCCAATTCGGGTGTGTTTTCCAACGATGGCGTGCCTTCAGGCGTGAGTGCGTCGCTGCCTGAGGTTGGACGCGCTCGGCCTCTGTTTATAGCGAACGCGGAATTGGGCGCCGCATTCATATCCGTTGGGGGCGTGAATATGCCCGCGCGAATGGCGGTTCGTGCGGGGCTGGCGTATCAGTTGACCATTGGTGCTTTTTCAGTGGAGCCCGGGGTGCTGTTTTCCTTTAGCTCGGTGAGTTTCCAGTTTAAAGACGTGAAGGGTCAGAGTCAGCTTCCATCAGTCTTAGCTAACGTGACCGGGTCGTATACTTTGGCCAACTTTCGCTTTCGGGCGGCAGTCGGCTTCGGCGCGCTTTTTCTCCTCGGGCTCGAGGAAGCGAACCCATTCACAGTGGGCGAAGCATCTTCAAGTGCCATCACTCTGCCGCATTTGCGTACTACGTTGGGGGTCGACTATGCCCTTATGGATGATCTGTTCTTTGCATTCTCTCCCGCGACCTTTGCCTACAGCCCCCGAGGCGGCGCCCTTAAAGACGAAGTCGACAATATCGTGAGCTTTGAGCTCACCGCCGGCTTTTCCTGCCAACTATAGCTTCGTCGGGACAAGCGGTTTACTCGTCCGCTATAGGAGTGCGCAGTGCCATCGGAGTTTCCTTTTTGACTAGGAAATCCTACCCCCAGAAGACGCTTGTTGATCGAGATCACACGATTATGGTCGTCTAGAGGGGTAATTGACTCGCATAGGAAGCATCCCTCATATAATCGCATAGGGAATCGCAGATGATGACTCATGCTTGTCTGAGCTGCGGTAAGAAATACCCCGAACATCCCTCGGTCTGTTATGACTGCGGGGGGCCTGTAGTTCTGACCTGTCATGACTCAAGTCCGCTTGTGGGGCAACGACTTGCCGACAAGTATGTCGTACTTGAATGCATAGGGCGCGGCGGTATGGGTGCAGTCTATCGCGCCCAACAGCAAAATCTTGAGCGGGACGTTGCAATCAAGGTTCTCCATTTGGGTGCAAATGATCGTGTGGAGCTGCTTCGCCGTTTCTACTCCGAAGCAAAAAATACCAGCAAGCTGCGGCACCCACATAATCTAAAGGTATTCGATTTCGGGCACACCGACACCGGGCTCCTCTACATTGTTATGGAGCTTTTGCATGGCGAGCTCCTCTCTCGCTTCAAGGGGCCCATGGCTATAGAGCGAGCCTTGCCGATTGTAGATCAGGTTGCTGCGGCGCTGGGTGAAGCGCATGCAATTGGTCTTGTTCACCGCGACCTGAAGCCTTCAAACGTCATGGTGAGCCAGGTCGATGGAAAGGATTTTGTCCGCGTCCTGGACTACGGTATCGCAAAATCAAACACCGAACTCAACATTACACAGTCCGGCGATCTCATCGGAACGCCTCGGTACATGTCGCCCGAGCAGTGGGTCGGAGGGCCAGTGGGCCCGCAAAGCGATATCTATTCCCTTGGAGCCATTCTCTTCACACTGCTTGTCGGTCGACCGCCGTTTGCCGGGCGGGACGCGGGCGTACTGATGTACAAGCACCAGTGTGTGGCGCCGCCATCGCCAAGCTCCTTCGTGGTTGTGCCGCCAAGAGTTGATCGGCTCGTCCTTGACTGCATGGCCAAAACGCCCACGGAGCGCCCGAATGGTCACGCCGGTTTCCGAGACCGTCTCGCTCAAATTCAAGCAGACTTCAGCGAGGCGGCCGGCAAATCATGCGCCCCTACTGACACGTTGCCTTTCGATACGTACAAGTCATTGCTTCCTGATACGCTCGCGGTTGTGACTGAAACTCAACAAACTGTCCTCGGGCGCCCGTATCTTGGACTGGGTAGAGCTCCTGCTTTCCGGCGTTGGCGCATATATGCGGTTGCCGTTTTGCTGCTAGCGATCTCCTTTCTTGCCGCGGTGGCGCTTATCGTTTGGTTTGGGGTCAAGCCGCAGAGAGCCCAGCCTATCGCCAAACGCACGCCGACCGAGCATGCCGACCGGCCCCAGCAGGCCAGTCCGCAGCCTAGACCTCGTGTCCTGACCCAGGCAAGGCAGTCCCTCATGACTTCAGAGGCATTAGTTCCAGTAGAGTCATTGTCTCCATTCGCTCCAACAGCTCACGAACGCTTCCCTGATGATGTGTGGCTCACGACTTCAAAGGAGTCGGAGTCGGAAAGGCCCCAGCAGAGAGTTCACCGTGTCACCCAATCTGTGATCAGGAAGAGGGGCCGAGTTCGGACTAAAGACAATTCTTCGAATGCAGGACGGGGCACCAGAAAGAGAAAGAGCGACCTCCTCAAGCCGCAACTCCTGCAAACACAAGCCGGCGATGGCGTTCTCCCTCCTGTTTTTCCATAAAGCCGCCTCCAAATCATTGACCGGAAAATCGGTATTCCAGCAATCCGAGAGAGACTAAGCTCGGGGTCTGGAGGAGGTTTCGAATTGACAGGGGTCTCCGCGAGAGTGACGTCAAAGACCATGCGCACAAGAATCCTCGGGATCTTCGGTCTACTTCTTTTGGGCTGCGGGACCGCCGTCGTTCCCGCAAATTATAAGCTCACGATTGTTC
>CBDCWQ010000001.1:0-435157 GCA_965223435.1 Myxococcota bacterium | reverse complement strand
GGTTCTGGAAGATGAGCTCATCGATCGCCTTCCAGGCTTCAAAAAACGTATGCAGTGGTTCTTGGAGCACCGGCAAGATTTGGCGCGGCATATTTCCTACATGGAGACCATGGGGGCATGCAGTACCGAGGGACGCCATCTTCTCGCCCTTCCGTCGAGACCGCGTCTTGAGAAGATCCTGTCCTACGTGTTTAACGAGGCTGAGTTTCTTTCACCCCACGGGGTGCGTTCCATGTCGAGAGTACACCACGACTCTCCGTATGTGTTCCAAGTGGGATCCGAAGAGCATCGAGTGGGTTATCAAAGCGGCGAGTCCGATTCCTATCTGTTCGGGGGCAATTCTAACTGGCGTGGGCCCATCTGGTTCCCCATGAACTATTTGATCATCGAAGCCCTCGAACGCTATCACCATTTTTATAAAGGGCATCTCAAGATTGATTGCCCGCGCGGAACAGGGCGACAACTTGACCTTGGCCAGGCCGCCCAAGAATTGACTTCTCGTCTGACCAAGATCTTTCTTTGTGATTCTGAAGGACGGCGCCCCTACCATGGGATCGCGACAAACTTGCACGCAGATATTGAAGGTAAGGAACTTTTGCTTTTCCACGAATATTTCGACGGCGACAATGGACGCGGTCTGGGAGCGAGTCACCAGACTGGCTGGACCGCACTGGTGATTCGGTGCTTTGAGAAGCTTGGTGTAACACAATCATGACAGAACAACTCGACGGTTCTTTGTTTGGCGAGCACGCGTGTTTCGGTTGCTCGCCCAGTCACCCATTCGGTTTCAGACTGGTCCTCGAGAAAAAAGAAGGCGGAGTGGTCGCAAACTGGACCCCCCATGAACACTACCAAGGTCCGCCCGGCATCATGCATGGCGGTCTGGTGACCACCCTTGCCGACGAGGTGGCGGCGTGGGCCATCATCGCGGAGCTCGGTGCCTTCGGCTTTACCGTCTCCATCGAAGCCAGGCTCAAAAAACCGATCCGAATTGGCGTGCCCACCCGCTCAGAGGGTTCTGTGGTCCAGACCACAGGCCGTACCGTCGATGTCCAGGTGGCCATCGCTCAAGAGGATCTGGCCTGCTACACCGCCCAAATGAAGTTTGTGCTCCTCGATCGCGAGGGCGCAGAACGTCTGCTAGGCCGGCCCCTTCCCGCTGAGTGGGATCGCTTCACCCGCTCTTCGCCCACGCCCTAGCGCCGCGGGGTTAGGTCTCACTCGCCCCTTTAGCGCCCTCTTCGGCGCATGAGGGCTTGTCGTTGTTGCTCTAGGCGTTCGGCCCGGGCGGTTTCGCCGCTCGCCCAGTTCCACAGGTCGCCGAGCGGTTCACCCCACCACTCCCCGGCTTCGACGATGGCCCGGCTGACCGAGCCTTGTTCGTTCTTGGCGTGGTTGACAAAGTTCTCGACCGCTCGCCAACCCGATCTCTTGGGTCGCCCGCGACAATCGGTATCGTCAGACAATGCAGCCGAGGCTACGTCGGCGAGGACCCCCAAAGATCGGCCGGCGTTGTTGAAGACCTCCACAACTTTCGGCGGTCGGTCGCCGCCCCACCACTCATAGGTGCGGCCCAGATCGTGAACGTTGTCGACGATGCCCGAGACCATGGTGACGATGGTTCCTTGGGGGGTCGAGTTGAGCAGGCCCTGAGAGGCGGCGACGCCTCCTACGCGGAAGCCAGCGCCGGTGTAACTTGTATTCATGGAGGTCCCCGCCTCACCGACCGCGGCAAAGGCTACGTTGGCTACGTGGCCGCCGGCACCGGCCAACCGTGAGTTTCGCGCTGCTGCAATCTGATTTTGGAAGTTTCCACTCAGGCTGGCGGTGGACCTCGCTGCGCTTCCATTGGCCCACACCCGAGACAGGTAGAGGCGATTGTTGGCCACCCGCAGTGCTTCGTCGGTATGTTGGCCCATCGCTCCCCAAAAGACGTTTGATCCGTTTCCGGCGGCGTCGAGCCAATTGACGTTTGCACCACCCTCCGGCGGGGGCTGTGGCCGCTCCCTGGTGTTGGTGCCCATCGGGTCGCTTCTGCTCAGTGGGCCATTGCCAACAAAGCTGTACACGTTTTGGGCGTTGACCGGATCCCACATGGGGTCTCGCTGTACAAATCGGCCATTTTCAGGGTCGTAGTAACGGTTTCGGTAGTAGTACAGGCCGGTTTCTTCGTCGTATCGCCGACCCTGAAACAGGTAAGGGTTGCCGGCGGTGCTGGTGTGCTCCGGAGCACCGAAGGCGTCGTACCGGTTTCTTTCGACCACCGCGCCCGTTTCATCGGTCATGGCAACGATGTCCCCTCGGGTGTTGCTGTGAAAGTGAAGCCGCGAAGCGCCGAGGGGATGGACGCTGCTTCTCTCCATGTGAATCAGCGTATCTGTGCCTCGTCCGTAAACATAGGTGGTTTCCACCTCGTCCGCGGCGTTTCTTTCCTCGACCGCGTGGTGGTTGTCGTACAAGAACCTTGTGACCCGTTCGACAACATTGGGGTCATCGGCTTTGAATACTGTCTTGAGCACGCGGCGATCGAGTGCATCGTACTCGTAACGGGCGACTGCGGTGTTGTCGGAAGCACGGTTGACCCGGACTAGGCGGTTTTTGTAGTCGTAGACATACGCGTTACGACCATCTTGAACCAAGTTCCCGTTGCCATCGTGGCTTCGGGCCTGACTCTGGATGCTGGTGTACTGGTTGAGTGGAGACGTTTCAAAGCGTTGCTGATTCGATTCTCCGGAGCGCAGGTTATCGGTTTTGACAACACGGTTGCCTACCCCATCGTATGAGAATACAGAGTCATTTTTGTTTCGCAGGGTACCCCCGTTGCCGTTTTGGTCGAAATGAACCGTCGTGAGTCTGTAGGCGGAGTCGTATCCGTAGAGGTCGGCCAAGCCGTTATCGTCGTGGCGAAGCTCCGAAAGGCGATGGTTCGCTCGGTTGTAGGTGTACTCGCGGTCGACAAAGGCGCTCCCGGCCCGCACATGGCGTTGTCTCACCGGGCGGTTGATTCCGTCATACCCTGTGGCATTGGTCCCGGCGTCGTCCAGGTAGGTCAGTGTTGTTCCGTTTTGGAAGTTGCGGCGCAGAATTCGGTGGTGAGGCCCGATCCAATCGGTGCTCTGAATCTGCCCGACTTGGTCGCCTTGTGTGATCATCCGGTTGAGGGCGTCATAACTGCTGCTGACCGCTCGACCTCCTGGATAGGTGGTGGACACCCTTTCGCCATCACCCAAAAACACCGATGAGCAAGGTGCCCCGTCCTGTTGCTCCTCGATGATCCGGCTCAGAGAATCGTAGATCCGCGTCACTTCCCGCGTGGCCCCAAGGGCACCGTTGTCTTCGGTGGCTCGAACCAAGCGTGACATCCCATCGTAGCCATAGGTCGTCAGTGTGGTTCCTTCGACGCTCGCTGCAAGCTGCGCGGTTGCGGTCGTGAGGCGGTTCAGAGCGTCGTATTGATGGTTGATGGTGGTGCCGTTGGGGTCGACGGTGCTCACTCGGTTGTGGTCACGGTCATAGACATACGTATAGCCTTTGCCGTCGGCATAGATCTGGCGCACCCGTCGGTTGAGATCGTCGTACTCGTACCGCGTCAGATTCCCTTTGTCGTCCATGATGCCGGTGAGTCGCGAGTTTTCATCGTACTGGTACTGGACACGAATCTGCCCGTCCGCATTGGCCGGATTCGACAGATCAAGCGCCCCCGCCCCGGACCCATCCTGCCTGAGGTCGGTGACCTCCATCAGCACCCGATCGAGCCCATCGTAGGTACGGGTTGTGAGGTTTCCGGGTGCATTGATATTCGATGCAAACACGCCAAGGGGGTCGGCTGCCGCCTGCCCCTGTGGGTCCCAGCGGCGCACCAGGTTGTCCCGCGAGTCGTACTCAAATCCCGTGGTATGGCCGACGTTGTCTGTGACTCTCAGTGGGCGGTCCAGTTGGTCCCACACGTAGTAGGTCGTGAATGTTTGAGGGGGCACGACGCCATCCACTGAAACTTCGGTGGCCACTGTGCGTACGGGATTTCCATTTCCGTCATACTCAATGGAGCGGACATTCCTCGTGGCATCGACCAGCTCTACCAGGCGATTGGCTCCGTCATAGTTCAGGCTCTCGGTGGCACCATCGTCATCCACAACAAATATTCTCCGAGACAATGCGTCGTATTCGTAAGTTTTGGTCACGACGCCATCGGAGTCAGCGTCTCGAAGGCTGGGTGTGCGTGCCGGACTGAACCCATCGGCAACGAACAATCGCTGATTCTCCAAGAAAATGCGGTTCTGCTCGTCTCGGGTATACGAAATATCCTCTAAGAGAACCAAGGGCGCTTCCGGTTGGTTCGGCGGGTGACCGAAGGTTTGTAGACCGATTACGTTTGAGGCCACGTCATAGCTGTACCGGCGTTCATTGCCCATCCGGTCGATGCTGGTCACGATTCGGTCGAAGCCGTCGTACACCATTTGTATGGATTCCGGTTGACCGTTTCCGTCGTTGTCCTCGGCATCGGTCACCCGGGTGCGATTTCCGTTGAGATCATAGTCGACGGTCGCAATCGCTTCCCCGGAGCTGCCGGCACCTCGGGTGCTCTGAAAGAGGAGGTCTCTTTCATCGTACAGCCATTCATCTCCATTGCCTTCTGGGTACTGAACGCGTACGCGGTTCTCATTGGCGTCGTAGGCGTACTGGGTTGTGACTTCTGCTTCTCCGTCTGTTTCTACCGACTCCATGACCGGGTTATCAAGAATGTCGTAAGCAATGGTGGTCTCCACAAACGCACCCACCCCCGGCGTATTCGAGTCTCGGTTTTCGACTTCGACACGCGTGGTGCGGCCATTGTGGTCATAATAGTTGAGTGTCTTGTAGGCCCTGGGCGCATTGTCGCCCATCAGCTGACCACTGGCGACGGCCTCAGTGACGTCTGCGCCCCGGGTGATGGAGATGATCTCGTCATATGCGTTGTATTCATGCTGGGTGACGACGCCCCTCGGGTTCTGGAAGGACAGCATTCGGCCCGCGGGGTCATAGGTGAAGACGGAACGCAGCGCAGTGGGTGGGGTGGACCCACGGCGTCGTGGTGTGGTGTCGGCGTCCACGATCAAGCTTTTCAGATAGCCTGTTTGGCCCCCATCCAGAGCGATGAATGGCGAAAAGGTCAAAAGACCATCACCGTCGGGATCGTCGCCAGGGTAGTACTCGTAGCGAGATATGTTTCCCTCGGGATCGATGGTGGCAAGCTTTTGCCCACGATCGTTCCACTGAAACTCTTTCACGATCTCTTGGGTGGTGCCGCCGATTCTCGTGGCCTCGTTCGAGCCGGCCACGAGAAGGACGGATGCGCTTTGGTTTCGTACGACCTTGCCCGCGGTTTGGTTGGTTCGGCCGTCGTGGTTGAGGTCTCCTAGACCTCTTGGAACGCCCGAGATATCAAGCCCAAACTTTTGGACGTCGGGGATGGCATCGGTACCCTCTTGATAATCATAGAAAAACAAAGTGGTGTAACGTTCTCTGCCCGCCGCACCGATGGGCGGTGTGAATGCGGAGGCGTTTCCTCGCGGTCCAGTCACGGAGGCGTACTGGTTGTACAAGGGCTCGTACGTATAGGTTGTTACGATATCCTCACCCCCGCCCCTCGGGCCCGGTGTCATTCTCATTTCGAGTACGTTGGACTGCTGGAGCCGGCGTCCACCGGTGTCATAGGTGTAGAGGACTTCGTTTCCTTCAGGGTACCGTCGGCGAAGGAGGAGACCTTCCTCGTTGTAAAAGGATTGGGTCTCAAAGAATTGAGGTTCTCCTCCGCGTAGGCCGCGGGTGTGTTTTCGGGTGAGAATGTGGTGCTGTTTCTCGTTTACAAAGTATTCCTTGAGATTTCCATTTCGATCTCGCACCGAGGCTTTCCCGCGCGGCACATCCAGATCACCGGGGGCGACCGATTGATTGAGAAGCTCGTAGCCAAAGCGTAAGGTTCCACCGGCTGCCACCCCGGAGTGGTTGGTTCCGCCGTCGGTTTCGGTGAGGACTTTGTCGAAGGTGAGGGGATCGTTCGGGTCTTCTCCATAGGTCCAAGCGAGCCGCGGGGGCCCGCTTCTCGCAACGTCTTCGGGCGCGGTCACACTCAGAATGTTGTGGTTCAGGGCCGATTCACCAAATCCTGACGAATAGGTGTATCGTTCGGTGCGCCCCTCGGGGAAGTCGTTTCCGTGAGGTGTGTTTAAGGTGATGGGTCTACGCACCTCGACGAGGTCGAAGTTCGTGTCATACCGGTATTCTACTTCTCTGCCTATGAAGTCTACGATGCGAACCAAACGATCTTTGCCATCCGAGAACTGTTCAAACTGAAAATCGATTTCTCGGCCGTAAGGGTCGACAACAATGTCCAAGTTTCCTCGCGCGTCATAGTGAAACAGCATGACATTGTTGTAGCGATCGACATACGCGTGAAGCCGGCCATCGGGACCATAGAACCGCTTCAGACCATCTGCTGCTCTCAGCGTGAAACTGCCGTCATCTTCTGCGACCAGCTCTCTAAAGTGGCCTTCTGGTGCATCAAACCCAGTACCGTTTTTGGCCCACCGATCGATATGGCTTCGGCCATTGCAGCGCGTGACGTCTCCGTTGGGCTCGGGGAATAGGACGTCGTTGTAATCGAAGTCCCAACCGTGGCCTAAGGGGCCATCGAATTCGTATTGGCTTCGGTAGCGCCGCCGCATCGTGAAGTTTAGGTCCCCGCGGCCCGGAATCGTGAGGTCGACGCGGTCCAACTTTTCTTCGCCGCTGTGAAGGAGGACGCTGTTTTGGGTGCTGCATTCTCCGTCGCATGGACAATCGTCTCGAGAGCATTCTTGGTCTCCGGTCGAACGACCCCGGGTGGGATCTCGAGGGTCTCCGCGCTCTCCTTTCCCTCCGTCACCTCGATTTCTTGAGTTTGTGCCGTGCCACCCTGGCGCTTGGATGCCGACACCGGGGTCGGTGCATGCCAGCCGACCATCTTCGGTGATGGTCATAGAGCCCTGTACCGACCACCGCCCCGCATCGTGATCAAAACTCCAAAGCGCCGTTTCTGCGCCTGGTTCTAAACCATCGGTATTGGGAAGACATACCGGGACCGGAGCGTTAAAGTTGGTTGCGCAGTCGGACTGAACGGTGATCACCAACGAAAAACTGAGACCGTCTGGCAGATCTCCGGGAAGTCGTTCCGGGTCGACGGGGGCGATGCCCACACTCCCCCCATTTTGACAGTTCGGGTCGGTGACGGCCCCCGCGGGGACCGTGATTTGCGCACCTTCTAGCTCAGGAAAGTCATCGAGTACACTCGCGGCAAAGGAGATATTGGTGTCCAAGGTGTTGTCTAGGGTCTGAAGCGTGCCGCTACGTATGAGCGGCAGGTGGACGTTGCCTACGCCTGTTTCTTCAGCAGGCGTCGCCTCCCAGGCCTTCCCTACAGATGGATAGTATGCGCCCTGAGGCACTGACCCGGTCGCCGCTTTTCCATCGATGTGAACAAAAAATCGCCCGGCGGGGGAGGGGTCAAGACGAAAGTTGCCCATGCTATCGGTGACTGCAAATAGGGTGTCCTCCATGCCATCTACGGTGATCCGTACCCCTTCCAAGGGCACATTCATGGAACCACCGGTGGTTTGCATGATCTCGGAGGCAAAGACGCGGCCGAAGACGGCGGTTCCGGGGACCACGGTCAAGCTGAGGGTGTCGAAGTCGATGGTGGCCAAACCGCCCGTCGTTCCGCTTCGGTCCAAGTCGATGGCTGCGTCTCCGAGGGCCCGGATGATGTCGCCGTTGAGGTTGATACGAATGCGGGCCGAAGAGGGCAGCGAGTCATCATAGAAGAGGGTGACCCGCTTTTGGTCGGCTGAAAGACGAAGGGTTGTTGCCAAGGTTGTCCCCGCAAATTCGGCGAAGATCGATTGGGCGTGGATGGTGGTTGGGTCTAGTGGAGCACTGAACTGCAGGACGGTCTCTCGGGTTACAGCGACGTCAGATTCTCCGTTGGCTGGGGAACTGAACTCCAACACGGGTTCGGATACCTCAACCCCGACCTCGGCCATCAGCCCGTCCAAACTGGCCACCAGTGTGTCGGAACCGACTTTGTCTGCGGTGACCGTTCCTCCGGGGTCAATGGCCAGCACCTGATTCGTCAAAGAAAGGCTGGCTGTTGAGGTCACCACCTCCTCTGTTCCGTCCGACAGTTCCCGAACGACTTGAATCTTGAGGCTCTGCCCGAGGGCCAGGCGGATCTCGGAGGGCACGATTTTAAGACCCACGGGCGTTCCGGCTGGGACTTCCACGGTGAAAGCGTCTGAACTCCGCTCATCATTGGATGAAGGGTGGCGTGCCCGGGCGAAAATTGTGTGGGAGCCGGTGCCTAACTTGACGCGGGCCACGAAGCGCCCGCTCGCACCGGCGTTGACGGTTGCCAGGACGTTGTTGTCGACCACGATGTCGACATCTGCCCCCAAGAACGAATATCCCGTCACCTCGAGATCCCCCTCTTCACCGGTCTGGCCTGGGAGGGCCGGGGAGATGACCGGATTCTCCTGGACAACGGTGGCCTCCAATCGGGTGCTGAAGTCCATCGGCGCTGCTTCGAGACTTTCGGCGGCAATGAGGACCTGACCAGTCCTCAGAAATTGAACAGGCAACATCCGTTGTCCAGCATGGGTGGCGTCGAAGTCGACGGTTTGACCATCGATGCTTTCGTTGGCGTCGGAGGAGGTGAGAAATACGCTTCCTTGGAATCCGAACGCGGTCATGCCCGAGGCCGATACTGCACGCACGGCAAGTGTCTGGACTACGCCCAGGGGGATGGATGTGCCGTCAGGCGTCAGTGTGAGCTCAAGGCCCGTGGCAGGCGAGTAGACCCGAACCGCCAGAGTGCTCTGAGTTTCGTTGCCGAGCACATCGCGGAGGGTGACCGCATACTGATGCGTACCTTCGAATTGGTCTAGACTGGCGCTCGCCGAGTCGGATCCTACAGCAAACCTTGGGGTGATATCGTTTCCGTTGAGTGCGGCACGGAAACTGGCCATGTCGATTCCTCCGGCGCACCCTGAATCACTGTAGTTGGCGACAAAAACGACCGGCTGCTCCGCAGGCACCGGGTCTTCCGGACCCAACGCAAGGGTTGGGCCGCTTCGGTCCACGATGATGTCTACCGATGTAGTCGCCTCGTTTTGGGCGTTGTCTGAGAGTGAAAGCGCCAGCGTATTGGCGCCCTCTTTGACACTCGATGGCACTGCGCCCAGAACCGCCGTAGCCCGGGAGCCATTGAGAGTAAACGAGGTTGCGATTTCGACGCCCCCGATTTTCACACGAAAGCTTGAAGAATCAATTCCGCTTCCTTGATCTTCGGTGGAAACCACAATCTGAGTGCTCGCGCCGACACAGATTTGGCCTGCGGGAGACATGAGAGAAAGACTCGGGGGGGAGCCATCCGTCCCCACCGTGAAGGTCGATGCCTGTGTTGCTGTGTTGCCCGACTTGTCTTTGATGGACACCGAAAGGGTGTGCGAACCGGTTGCCAGTGCCGAAGAGGTGCCGGTCGCGCGCCCATCTTCAACGGTAAAGGCTGCTGCGATGTCTTGACCGTCGAGGGTAGCCGAAAAAGTGCCTACATCGATCCCCGAGTCAGCGTCGCTGTAGGTGACCTCAAACGGAACTTGAGTCACAAATACGGTTGCACCTTGGTCCGGTTTGATCTGGATCGTGGGCGCGGTCCGATCCGAGCTTGGGTTTTCTTTGGTGCCTCCGCAGGCATTGAGCGCCATGCAAAATAGGCCGATGCACCATAGGCGCCGTTTTTTCACAGCGTGTGTGAGATTCATGAAGACCTTCTTCCCGATTCGGCACGGCTGTGTCGCCCTGCCTCCATTGAGTCACCGAACATCCTGACCTCTAGGGGGTCCAAGAGGCGTTCAAGAAGAATCTCGTGAATCCGCTAGGAATCGTAATCGCCGCGGTATCTGCGGTTGATGCGGCCAGCGAGCCCGCGAGCGGGTTGGACATGAAGGTCATCGTGGTGCCGGTTTCGGGAACCATCCGAATCTCAACCTGCGTGCCAACCGGGATGTTGGTGGCGGCAAGGCTCAGAACCACGGGTGCGGAAGCATTGATGGTCGCGTCAGGCATCACAAATCCACCCAGCGGGTCCTGAGCGACGGCCACGCCGCCGATGGTCGCAACCCGGATCGTGGGGGAGTCCGCTGGCGGGAAGATCAAGCTGGGACTGACCACGCTGCCGGAGGACGCCGGAGACACGGAAATGTTGCTTACGGTGAAGCCTTCGAGCCGGGCTCTGCCTGCCGCGCCGAGGCCCCCCGAGCTCGAGACGTTTACGGTGCCGGAGCCGGTGATATTGTTGGCCATCAGACGTACGCTGCCGCCGCTGCCTTCGCCGCCATCGTACGCGGAGCCAGAACCATTGTTGCCACCTCTGGCGTTGACGGTGCCGCTGAGGGCAATGTTGTCCGAGGTTGCGATGACGATCGCGCCGCCTCCGGCCCCCCCGCCTCTTCCGGTGGTTGTTCCTTGGTTGCTGCCGCCACCGCCACCAGAGCCACCCACCATCGGAAACAAAAAGGCGTTGCCGTAGGCGACGCCCGCCACCGCCCGGTTACCTCCGGGGTTGTTTCCCAAGGTGATGTGACCCGCGTGGCCACCGTGGAGGTCCGTTCCGGCCGAGCCACCACCCGGTCCGCTGCCACCCCTTGCGCTGCCTCCCGAGAAGGTTCCTGCTTGACCACCGGCAAAACCGCCGGCTCCGGGAATGGCCGGACGCGGTAGGTCTGAGCTTGCGTGCCCTCGCTCACCCTCCAGACTGATGGTGCCATCAATCGTGACGGCCCCGGTTGCCAGCCAGACGGGCGCAATGCCTTCTTCGAGGCCCGCGGTGTCCGCTCTAAGCACAACCGTGGTGTTGGCACCGACCGTAATCGTGGTGAAGTGGTAGATGTTGTCACCATCGGTGTCGACACCTAGGGTTTGGGGCTCAAAGAGCACCGTGCCTTGGTCGGCCGGAAAGTTGAGCGGGCCGTCAGCGCCGGAGGAACCGCTGCTGAACTGTGCGATCGCTATGCGCGGAACGGAAAAAACCGCCGCCATCAAAAGGGTACAACACCAGATTTTGGTACTAACTGGACGCATCACGCGCCTCCTATTGTTTTTCCCCGTCCGAGGGGGTTGTTTTTCAAACGACCGAACATCAAAATTTTCACACGCCTATGGGGCCGTGTTTTCAGCGGTAAACATCGGAATACTGTGGGCTACGCCATTTTTCAGGTCCCAACTTTCGGCGACGCCGTTGATGGCGCCTGGCGAAGCGTTGTTCCTGACCGAGGTCGCACCTACCGTGAGATCAATGCCGGAAGCATCGAGGTTCAGGGTGGAGGCTACGCCCACCGAATCGGTGAAAACCGCAGAGAGATTGAGTACGCCAGTGGTACTGGTTGCGAAACGAATGGGCGTGTTCTTGGCGTCGTTGGGATCTGACCCGTTGGCGACCTCGTCGCCATCGAGGAAGCCATCCCCGTCGGTGTCTCGAACCGAGGGATTGGTTCCGAGGGCGACTTCCTGTCCATCCGTGAGTCCGTCCTGGTCGACGTCTTCGTCACCATCAAGAATTTGGTTGCCGTTGGTGTCTGGGTTTTGTGGATCTCGGTTCAAGATGACCTCGGCCGCATTCACCAGTCCATCGTTGTCGAAGTCTTCTTGACCATCGAGCGTGCCATCATTGTCCGAGTCGGCATTGTTGGGGTCCAGTCCGAGGGCACTCTCGAGCGAATCCGGAACCCCGTCGCTATCGGTGTCTACGCCCGCATCAAAGATTTCGAAATCCCAACTGAACGCTGGACTGATGCCGTTTTTGGCGAGATCGGTGATGGCGTCGGTCATCGTGGCCCGATATTTTCCCGCGCTCAGGGGAGGCTCAAAGGACCTAAACACCGCCAGAGCATCCTCTTGAAATTCTATGGTGCCGGTGTTGACGGGGGCGTCGTCTTCGGTACCGCGGACACCGTCGGGACCAGCCTCGAGCAGTACAAAATTGGCAGGTGTCAGCGATTCCGTGGCCAACGGCTCATTCACAAAGACCGCAATGCTGGGAATCAGCCCGACGATGGCGCCTTGCTGAGGCAGAACTCGAAAGATGAAGGGGGCGGTACTGTCCGGAACCAAATCGACCCGCCGCTCTTGGGTGGCTGCAGAGTTTCCACCGGTGTCAAACGCCACCGCACGTATGGCGATGCTCGGTTGGTTCGCCAACAGGGGGGCGGTAAAATGGGCCTCGAACGGGTAGTTCACGTCGGTCGCAATTTTTTCTCCGTCGACGTAAAACTCAACGCTTCTCACTTGCACGTCGTCGGACACGGCAGCGGTCAGGCCTACGAGTTTGCCTTCCTCTACCTGGGTGGGCACGGCCGAAAAGTCGATGCTTCCCCCAAGGCTAATGGTGGGCGGTACGCTGTTGGTGTCGAAAGCCAGATAGTTTACGACCTGAAGCCCATTGTTATGGTCTGCGACGTAGGCCAAACCGTTTGAGATGGCGACAGCACGGGCGACACCGGGCGTGGGAAACTCAGCCCGAGGCACGTCCGTGAGGGAGGGATTGCTTACGTCGTAGGTTGAGATGTTGTGGGGCCCGTCAAAGGCAAAGTTTGGTGAGGTGGCTACGACTCCGAGGCCCGAACCGTTCAGGACCAGATGTTTCCAGCCGAACATCGTGGTATTGGATGCGGTGATGAGCGCGATGCTCCTCGGGTTGCTGACATCGATGGTGTTGTAGCCTTTCCCGTGGACTGTGTAGGCAACCCCTTCGGCTGCAAACACTCGGGTGTGAGCCGTCGAAACCGTCGGGGATGTTACGGTCGAAACCACTTCAAGCACCGGTTGCTCAAGAAGGACGGTGTTCAGTTTGGTCCGGGTGAGCACGTAAAGAACCATCGAGCCGGTAAACAGGTCGACCACCGGCTCATCCACGGCGACGCGCTCAAGTATGGTTCCGGTCACCACATCAACAGAGACGACCTGATTGCTTTTGAGTCCTGCGTAGGCAATGCGTCCGGTGATGGCGACGGCATTGACGTCGCCGCCCAACATCGCGCTCGAAATTGTATTGGTGACCGACGCGGAAGCGGGGTCTGAGATATCAACAATGGAAAGCCCACTGGTGCCCTCAGCCACGGCTACCCGTCCGCTGCCGCACGCCACCCGCATGGCATTGCTGGTGTCGACTTGGGCTATTGCCCTCGGGTCCATTCCGTTAAACGCATTGAAAACCGAGATTCCGGACTGTGAGTCGGCAACCACCACCACTTCGTCTCGCGCGCATACATCGACCGCCGTTCCGGGGGTGTCCACGCTGGCAATAAGCCCGGTCCGCACCGCAATACCATCGAGTGGATCGGTACCTTGACGGACCTCCGCACCATCGGCCACACCATCTGCGTCGGTGTCTGCATTTTGAGCGTTGGTGCCCAAAATAAATTCGCCGATGTCTGGAAGCCCATCGCCATCGGTGTCGTAGATGTTGGCTGGGGTGATCACCACCGGAGGGATTGTGAGCCGCCGGCCGGGGCGCCCGGTGCGCGCTGTGACGTAACCGACCTCAAGGGACTCTGCGCGAAGAACCCAGAAGCGATACTCGGTGCGAGGGGCAAGGATCAGGTTGTTGAAGATGAAGCCATTTCCGCCCGATGTGCCTCGCTGTTCTACAGCGTCAGCATCCAAATTCTCAACCGCCCAGTAGTGAAGGCCATCCAGAGAGTTGCCTTGCGCAATTGCATTATTTGAATGGGCAATGAAAGCTGCGCATGCGGCCATGCCCGCTGTCAGCGCAAGTCTTTGGAAGGGGGCCTGAGTTTTTGCCATATCTGGGTGGCGGAAATATTCACCTACCCAGGCAAAAGCTCAAGGTAGGGAGCGCTACCCGGGGCCCTTACACCCGTAAACCAAGAGTCCTTGCTAAGGTGATCCATTCCGATGTCGGCCGTTTGCCTGAAGTTTGCGCGGTCTCGGTCATCCGACGCTTGCCAAGAAGCGAATGAGGTGTGACAGGGGGTAAAGCTTGGGTGAAGCTTTGGGGCCCAAAGCGCGAGGCAAACAAATTGCGGACCTTGAAACGTAGCGCGATCGAATGGTGGGTTTGCCTACTGGCCATGTGTGGGGCCATCTCGGTGCTGCTGACCGGATGTGTGTCCAAAACATCGCCTTCTTTGTTAGAGCCCCCTGACAAGAGCCGTCTGGGCATGATGCCCCCCGAAGCTTGTTCTGATGGTGCCGAGGTTGTGGAGCTCTGTGTCATTGGCCTTTCTGATTTTCATGGATGGCTGTCCCCTCACGTGTCTTCGACCAAAAAACGCGTGGGGGGCATCGTTCGTTTGGCGCACATCCTCAAGCATCAGGAAAAGATTGATCCCGAGGCAGCCTTCATTCTGGACAATGGTGATATGTGGACCGGTCCGGCGGAATCGACCCTCCTTTTTGGGAAGCCGGTAGTCCAAGCATATAACGTACTGGGTGTATCCGCGGTCAACGTGGCCAACCACGAGTTTGACTTTGGCATCGAGCGCCTTCAACAACGGATCAAGGAGGCTCGATTTCCTTTTCTGTCCGCAAACATCCGAGATCGCGCCACCCTAAAGACCCCTGCGTTTTTGAGGCCGTGGATCCTTGTCGAGCGAGCAGGCGTCAAAATCGGTGTCATTGGGCTTTCGTTTGTAGGGACCCACATGTCGACTCGAGCTTCACATGTGAGGGATTTCTCTTTTGCGCCCTATCGAAAGACCCTGGAGCGGATCGTTCCTCAGGTTCAGCGTGCCGGCGCTGAGCTCATGGTCTTGCTCATTCACGATACGGTCGATGTGGCTAAGGGCGTCTTGGCTGCGTTACCCCAGTTCGAGTTCGCAGCGGTTGTTGCTGGGGAGAATCATCAAAAGGAAAGAGGGCAGGTCGGCCGAACGCCGATTGTGAATCCGGGCCCTTTTGGAAGGAGCTTTGTCCGTTTCGATTTTTCGGTGTCGTGTCACGACCACAGACTCCTGTCGGTTCGCGATCGCATCGTTGACGTCACGGGTGGCGCTTCTGCGGGTGGTGATCCAATGGGTGAGGGCGAAAAGGGCTCAATGCGGGCCCTTCAAGCTATTGTGAAGGGGGCCCGGGCCAATACCGATCGGCTATCGGGCTCGGTACTTGCGCATTTGTCTGAGACCCTGGCACCTGGGACCTTCGAACGGTCACCTCTGGGGCATTTGATTGTAGATGCGTGGTTGGCTGCCTTTCCGGAGGCCGATGTGGCGATTCTCAATCATGGTGCCATCCGACAGCCGCTTGCACCCGGGCCTGTGCGCTTGAGCGACTTGGTTGGCGTCCTGCCCTTCGAAAACGAACTCTATATCGTGAAAGTGACGGGCGCCGAGCTGAAGTCTCAGCTCGAGACCGATCATCCTGTGGTAGGCGGGGTCATCTGGACCTACAGACAGATGGGGGCCGGGCGCAGGGTGGCGTCCATGGTGGATCGCAAGGGGAAGCCGATTCGTTCGCATGTCCAGTATCGCGTTTTGGTCGCCGACTTTGTCTATACCGGTGGTGATGGCTATCGGTTCCACGAGTTTGATCCTTCGCCCAACAAGACCGGAGTTCCCTGGAGGCTGCCGGTGGTTCAGCGTTTGAAGTCAGGCAAGATTGATATGAGGGTGCTAAAAAAAGCGCGCGCGAGGTCTGTCGGACCTTCGCGAGGTCCCTGAGTTCAGTTGGTATGGACGGGCAGCCATTTTCATCAACCTTTTATGGGCTTCGGCTTGCCCGTTCCGTGTTTCCCCAAGCGCCGAGGTTTCGTAGTTGTCCATTTTCGTCGGATTCTTTGGAGAAGTCGCTGTCGGGATCTGCCGCGTCAATCCCGGGGGAGCGCATTTTGCTGGCGTCGGCCTCGAAGGCGGGATAGTGGCCCGCCGGTGAACTCAGATAATAGTTTTCGTTGCCTTCTGGGGAATCGACAAAAAGAGGATCGCGTCCCGTGATGTTGCCTTTGATGCCATTTTGGCACGGTGTGGTCTCAAAGTTCTCGCAATGGATGTCGTTCTCAAAGAACAGGTTGTATTCCACGGTGGACTCATGATCGATGCTATCGAGGATGCCTGTTTTGTGATGGGCGATGATGTTGTTGCGGATGTCCAGCCCCATCCCGGTGGTGATCGATATCCCAAGGGTCTTATTGCCGACAATCGTGTTGTTGACGATCGAGCCCGTTGCGAGGAGGGTCACGATGCCTTTTTCGCAATCGTGAATACGGTTGTTCAAGATCTCGGCACTTGAGAACACCTGAATCCCTTGATTGTTGCCCTTGAGATGATTTCCTTGGATGATCGCATGTGAACCTGCTCTCAGGTGGATCCCTGCTTCCACAGAGTCGGCGACGAGATTGCGGCGTATCTGCACTTGTCTGGCTCTTCCCACGGTGATGCCGCCTAAGTCTGAGCCGACGACTTCATTGTCTTCAATGACATGGCCCTCCCCGGTATCGAGAAAAATACCCTCTTTGCCCATATTCTGCACGGTGCACGCGCGGACGCTGATGTTTTCCACGGGTTCGAGCAGGGCGATACCGATGCCGTTCCCGCCAACGACCGAGAGGCCCTGTATCATGATGCTTGATCCCTGAATTTTGATAGAGTCCTCGGAGGACCCGCTGGTGTCTATTCTTGGGTTTCCGGTTTGTGGCCACGGCCGTATCTTTAGGGGTTGGTTGGGTGCGCACGCCCGATTGATCTGAATAGGCTCCAGGTAGATGCCGCCGTGAATCAAGATTGTGTCCCCGCAGGCGGCAATGAGGGCTGCATGGGTTGGTGTTTGGCAAGGCATCGTGAGGTCCATGCAATCGTTGTCGGTGTCTATCCCTTCTCGGCCGTCAACGTAGCGGGCGGTACCCAGCACGTCGAACTTGAGGCTGGTGCCAGGCTTCAGCCCATTTGTCGAGGCCAGCAGTTGGAGGTCAGTCCTATTGCCGGGCAGGACAGCAAGGTTCGGGAAGGTCGCGCTTCCGGAGGCCAAAAATGCAGCGGATCTCCCGTAGATGAAGGTGTCCATTTGAGACGCCCTAAGGTTGACTCGGCCGCTAAAGTCGGTGTCACGGCGGCCCGATTCATCGAGGGCCACAACCTCGATCGGGTTGCTGAAGGTGTCTCCGGCCTTGATATCATGGGGCTGAGTCAAAAACGCCAGTTTGACCGCTTCTGCGGATGGGGCAATGTTGAATGCATTGCTTCTTACGCTTTGAGCACAGTCTGCTGTGGCTTCCAGTTGTAGGCCGGTTGCGGAGCGATTGATGGAGAGTTCTTCGAAATGGGCCTTTCCGGCGACAGCCTGGGTGCTTGTTGTTCCTTGGAGCTCGGAGCTTGATGATGGATCAATCAGCCGCAACGTGATCGTTTGTGAATAGGATGGGTCTAGTTTTCCATTGTTTTCGACTTCGACACCGACGGCAAAATTTTCTCTGGCCGAGGTATTGCTTGGCTCGGACAGAATGACCAGCCGGTGGGTAGATTCTTCATTGCAGTTGACTTCGGTCTTGATTGTGTCTGGCAAAAAGAGGAGGGAGCACCCCGCGCACAGCAGAAATGATGTGGCAAGAACCACGACGCAGCCAAAATGCGGTATCGCCGGTCGCCGCGTTTTGACCTGTGGGTTCTGATAGGGGGAGCCAGATGGTAGGCGAGCCGTGGGTTCGGAGCTTTTTTGAGTCTCGAGTGAAGCATCCTCTCGTAAGCGCCTCGCCGCCTTCGCGTTTGTGGGAGAATGTCCTGAGTCGCTCATGGTTCTTCGGAAGAGCCCTAGTCGACGAAAAAAAGCCCCAAGACAGCCGACACCACACCCGTCGAGATCAAAATGTCAGCGGCGAGCGTTTGCTTTTGCATGCGGCTCCTTACCGCATTGGCTTCAGACGCCATATTGTTATCAGCATGTTTATTAAAATCCGAACGGCTTGATAAGGCCAGCACAGTGAGAACTCCGCCCGCCACCAACGCGGCTCCGCCCGCGCTCAAGAGTCCGATTTGCAGCGGTGACGGCCCTTCGTCTTGAACTTGCGGCGCTTCATAAAGAACGGGTGGCGGCTTCTTAGACTGTATGGTCGGAAGCGGTGGCAGTTCTCGTTGCTTGGTTTTCTGACTTGCCGCCCGATCCACAGGGCAGCTCCAGGGTTCAATCGCAAATTTCGGACCCAACATCTTTCGGATGGCTTCTTGGTCCAGCTCATGCTCCGTGAAGTTTCCAGCGCAGCGAAATATTTTGCGTACCTTCTTGGATCTAGACTTTGGTGGCAGTTCGAGGGTGTGCTCGATCCGAAGTGCTTGCACAAACAGAAGGAGGGCCTCCGATGGGTGGCCTGCTCTCAGGTGAGTGACGCCCAGGTACGATAGTGCGACCGCTCGTGAGTGTGGTGTTGCTGCCAGATCGACAGCTTTTTCAAAGTGACGGAGCGCGCTTTTGAGCTTGCCTTTGTTGAGCGACACGATGGCGATGGCCAGTGCATCGTCCCCGGAGAGACTCTTGGTTTTTGCTGCCGCGGCTTGAGTACCCAGCGCAAGGACGACAAACGGCAGGAGAATACGGTTCATGGTGCCGGCTCCTGAGGGTTTTGGGTGATCTTTTGCGGTGTCTTATTGAGATGGAAGGAGAGCTCCTTTTGCTTGTTGCGTTCGATGTACACATCTCGGCGGTACCGGACACCCTGGATGGTCCATACTTCAACGCGATGAATGCCTGTGCTCAACGAGATCGGTTGGCGTGGGCGGTCTTGTTTGATGCCGTCCACATATACGCTGCTGACTTGATGTTTGTCGGCCCCGCTGAAACTCAGACGCAATGAGCCGGGCCGATCGGGCTCCGGAGGACGCTTTTTTACGGGGACTGGCTTGGGTCGGCGATGGATGCGTTTTCTCCGTTTGGCCCTTTTGAGCGGTGTCTTGGGAGGTGTTTTTGGAGGTGGCCGGGCCTCCTCCGGGGCCTTGGCTGGCTCCGTGGTTGTGAACGAGACTTCAGCGACTTGAGCGGGGGCGGGTTGGTAGGCCGGTGCTTGTTTTTCCGTCTTGGTGGCCACGGGTGTTTCACCCTCGCCGCCCTTGGAGACCAGCCATAGGCCCAGGGGGGCGCAGATGAAGAAAACCAGGAGAGCGAGTCCCAGGCCCCAGCGTCGAGACGGTTGCGGGGTCTCTTCGGTTGGGAACAGTTGTTCTGCTGTGGGCCGCGCGAGTCGGTGGGTGGTTTCGTGGGGATCCTCTCCGTCGGGCGATTCTATTCGGTCTTCGCCGGGTCTGGTGGTGTTCAGGGGCGACTCGTCGAGCGCGCGCACCACGGCCAGTGCGTTTGAAGGGCGTGCACTGGGACTTTTTTGAAGCAAGCACATGGTGAGGTCGGATAGCGGGTTTTGTTTGCCCGGCAGAGGGTCGGGCGTGTGGGTGACGTGGGCTTGACCAACGTCTGGACCGCTGAACGGGGGATGGCCGGCTTGCATCTCGTAAAGGATGACGCCAAGCGAGTATAAATCTGCCGCGGTCCCTACGGTGGAGCTCATGAACTGCTCGGGTGCCATGTAAAGAGGGGTTCCGAGGAGCGTCTGCATCGAGGTCAATCGGTCGCCTTCGGAGGTGCGCTCTCCCTTGGTCGCAAGTCCGAAATCGAGAACCTTGAGCCATTCTTGGTCGGGAAGGTTGATGATCATGATATTGGAGGGCTTCAGATCTCGATGGACGAACCCCGCCGAATGGGCGGTGACCAACGCGCTCGCTATTTGCTTGCCAAGACTGGCGACTCTTGCGGCATCCAGTGGACTTTCTCTTTGAACCATCGCTTCCAAGGTCTGACCATAGATGAGCTCGGTCGCCAAAAATGCGAGTCCGGCCTCAGAGACACCAAAATCTACCATAGACACAATATTCGGATGATTCAGCTGACTGAGGATTTCCGCTTCTCTCCTGAATCGTGCTACCACTGCGGCGTCTGCGCTCATTTCGCCATAGAGGATCTTGAGGGCGACGATCTGCCCGGTCAGCGTGCACTTTGCGCGATAGACGCTGCCGGTGCCTCCGGCCCCGAGGCGTTTTTCGATCTGGTAGCTTTTGAGTCGAGTGTTGAGGTGTGGATCGTCGTCAATTTCTATGAGACGGGCTCCGTCCAATCCGCAAAAATCCGTCTTTCGGACCCGATAGATGACGCGACACTGAGGGCAAGCAAGCACTTAGGCCTACCATCATAGAGCTCGAGAACCGAAAGTCCTATACCCTGCATCACGGCCCTAATCCCGATCGAGATTGTGGCGCCGCAGCAATCGGTAAAAATGCGAGCGAGAAAGGCCTGCTTCTCTGGCGGCCAAGGAGACATTCCCTCGGGTGCACTTGAGGGCCTGTGTAAGATATTCTACGTCGAAGTCGTGTAATACCGTATCTCGGGCCTCATAGTAGGGGCGCATGTGCTCCGACACCTTCAGTCCCTCAGCGACAACAAGGCTGCTTCCCCTCGATTTTGTGGCCAGGCCCGGCGCTTCGCCAAGAGCGATGGTGGCCTCCACAAAATTTCTCAACTCCCGGACATTTCCTGGCCAGTGGTGCGCGACCATGGCCTTTCGTGTTTCGGGCGAAAAGACGTCATCGATGCTTTCGTTGTGCCGCCGCTCCGACAAGAAGTGTTCTGCCAAGAAGAGAATGTCGTCTCTTCGTTCGCGAAGGGGCGGCACTTTGAGGGTGACCGTGGCCAATCGATAGTAGAGGTCAAGGCGAAAGGATTTTTGGTTGACCTCCGAACGGAGCTCCCGGTGGGTTGCGCTGACCACCCGGATGTTGATGGGGATATCTTCGTCCCCCCCGATTCGTCGGATCCTTCTTCGGGCAAGTGCGCCCAAAAGCGAAGATTGCGAGGGGGCGGGAAGTTCAGCGATTTCGTCTAAAAAGAGTGTTCCGCCGGAGGCACGCTCAAAGGCGCCAAGGTATCGCTGATGGGCCCCGGTAAATGCGCCACGCTCGTGCCCAAACAACTCGCTTTCGAGGAGCGATGGTGACAGGGCTGCGCAGTCGACCGTAACAAAAGGGCCATCCGAACAGTTGCCAAGCTCATGGATCGCTTCGGCCACCAGCTCTTTGCCGGTCCCTGACTCTCCATGGAGCAAGATGGGCACATCCTTTTTTGCGACCCGTTCGACTTGGGCCATCAGGCGCCTCATGACCGGGGTTCGCCCTCTTAGGTCTTCGAGGTGGTCTTCGTTCAGGACTTGGACTTTGGTGTCCTTGCCGTCGGTCACCTCGATGGTGGTCGAGCCGACTTTGAGCTTGGTGCCCAAAGGAACGATGGCCTGACCAATGCGCACGGCTCCGGCGACATAGGTGCCGTTGGTCGAACCGTGGTCCACAACCAACATGCCTTCGGGGGTGGCCAAAAGCTCGAGATGGTACCGGGAGACCGCACGATCCTCCAGGACCAGGTCGTTGCCCTCAGCACTCCCGACGCTCAGTTTCTCGGTTTCGGCCGTGACGGACTTTTGATCTTCGGGCCCGCCCACCACTTTGACCCGAAGGGTGCGAATGGGGATCGAGGTGACCTTTTGTCGTTCGGTGGCCTTGTCTTCCGCCGACATAGCGCGTTGTAGCTTAACACGGTCAGACCCGCGTAAAACCCTGTGTCCCTTCGTGGTGGCGGTAGCCTAGGGTCCTAAGCGCTCGAAGCTCGGCCCCAAGGCGTTCTTGGAAGGAGCCCCAGTCACGGTTTTGCGGTTCGGACCATATGGCTTCGGATAGGGCACACATCCGCGGTAAGACCATGTACTCCACGTGGTCCCACGACTTCATGTACTCGGTCCAGACGCAGCCTTGGGCGCCGATAATGTGTTTTTGGGCGTAGTCTTCGAGGTCCGGCGGTATCGGATCAAAGTCGTAGACTTTGCGGAGGAGAGTGGGTGTGCCGTTGGCGAGGGGCTCCAGGGTTGGTTCTCCCTGATAATAGTCGAAGTAGACTTGATCGTGGGGCGTCATGACCACGTCGTGGTTTTGTCTTGCAGCGCGAATGCCTCCCTCGGTGCCTCTCCAGGACATCACGGTGGCATGGGGGGCCAATCCACCCTCAAGGATTTCGTCCCAACCGATGATCGATCGTCCGTGTTTCATGAGAAATTTTTCAATGCGTTTGATGAAATAGCTTTGCAGTTTTTGCGGGTCTTCGATGCCTTCACGGCGCATCACTTCGGCCACTTTTGGGCTCTGTTCCCATTGGGTCTTGGGGGCTTCGTCTCCACCGATGTGAATGTATTTGCTCGGGAACAGCTCGAGAACTTCCAAGAGAACTTGCTCGAGAAAGTGAAAAGTTTCTTCGCTGGGACAATAGATTTCTTCGAAGATGCCCCATTGCGTGGATACCTCAAAGGGGCCGGGTACGCAGGCGAACTCGGGGTACGCTGCGAGTGCGGCCAACGAGTGCCCCGGCATTTCGATTTCTGGAATGACGGTGATGCACCGCGCGCGGGCGTAGGCGACCACGTCTCGAATCTGGGCCTGGGTGTAAAAGCCGCCGTAGGGCTGTTTGTCGCCAATCTCTTTTCGATAGGCACCGACGCTCGTGAGTTTGGGATACGCTTTGATCTCAATGCGCCACCCTTGGTCTTCGGTCAGGTGCCAGTGAAAGGTGTTGAACTTGTATCTCTGCAACAGATCGATGTATTTTTTGACACACGAAACATCGAAGAAATGCCGCCCTACGTCGAGGTGCATACCGCGGTACCGAAAACGCGGTTGATCCTCGATGATGGCCCTAGGGATGGCCCAGGGGCCGTCGTTGTCAAGTGCGCCAGCATGTTCCAGGAGTTGGGTCAGGCTCGTCAGACCGAGGTGTATGCCTGCAACCGACGCGGACTCGACGCGGATGCCATCGGCGGTGATCGCCAGCCGGTACCCTTCATCACCCAAAGGCGTTGTTGATCGGTTAAGGACCACGCCTCCCCGAGTGTGTTCCCCGGATGGCAAGACAAACCGGTATTGCCCTCGTGATGAATCTCGAGCCGACCACGTTTGTGCGACCTGTTTGAGCTCGGCATCCTGGATAGGCGCGGCGATGGGTATTTCAGGGTGAACGACCGTTGTGCCTCCGAGGGGCTTTACGGTGCTCGGTGCGGGAATCAGGCCAAGATCAGGCATGCGTCTTGGTTTCGAGTTTGAATGGTCGTCGATGGCTTTGGTGCATATTGAGGCGTCACATTAGAGCACATCTCGTGATCTCGCGGGAGCCTCTGGGATGGGCTTCAGGGCCGATGAGGCCCGTGAACGTCGTAGAATGGGTCGAAGCCCGGTTTCCCTAGAATTTGTAGCTTCCCGAAACCGACGCGATGAGGGCGAAAGTTCCGTAATCTCCTGGGGATCCACCGTTTGTGGTCTGTTGATCGAGCGTCTCGCTGGCGAGGATGGCCACCACCCCCGCGCTGAGGTCGACGGGATCGAGGTTGAACCCGGCGCCGCCCGTGAACGCCGTGAGCAATCCGGGCGTTGGGAAAAAGGCGAGCGTCGTTGTTTTGTCGGACGCGGAAGTTCCGATTGTGGTCCCCAATCTGAATGACAGAAGATCGTTCTGTTTCCACTCTGCGCCCGCGTGGAAGGTCACGGTGTTGTTCCAGTTCAGGGTGGTCGCCATCTCCATTTCGGCCCCATTGACGTCCAGTCGAGCCACCAGCTCTTTGTGGGACTCTTTGTAGAATTGTACTTTCACATCCAAGGCGAGCAGCAATCGCTGATTGAGGAGCTGAAGCGAGGTCCCGACCTTGATGCTGTGGGGCGAAAACCACTCCGTTTTCGTCGAGGCCTCCATGGCGCCGGCAGACGTGCGTAAGGTGCTGGTCCCGTCGAGGTCTATGGTCATCTTGGAACGATAGGTGACCGCCAAAGCGAATTCTTCGATAGGCTTGTAGAGAACCCCGGCGTGGAAACCCGGAAAGCCAAATCCGGACAGATCTTGCTCCAGGGTGAGGCCTTGCAGCGGGTTGAACAGATCGGAGTTCTGCTTGACATAGCCGAGGCGCAAGCCGGCGCCCAGCCACAGATTGTCGAGAACACGGACGGAGACGGGGACCTGAAGCTCCGCGAGGCCCACCGCGAGTTCCAGGTCTTCGCCATTGACCGCGGGTACATTCTCAAAGGCGGCCCCAACGCCGCCTACGAAGTAGCCCCCAAGGCCCACGACGACGCGGTCTGACACCCTGAGGGCGCCCGCAACCAACATCAGGGGAAATTTGGAAAGCGTACTCTTTTGTTCGCTACCCACCCCCGAAAATGGTGCTTCCACTCTCTGAAAGATGGGGCTTCCTACCACGGTTGCACCGAAGGTCTTCACCTGCCCAAGCGAAGCGGGGTTATGAAAGACGGCTGCTGCGTTGTCGATAAAGGTTGTGCCGGAACCACCCATGGCAGCCGAGCGCGCGTCGTACACGGCCGGGGGTTCGGTATCGGCGCGCGCCGGAGTCGAGGTCGTACAGACCATGGCGCCCAAAACGGTGGTCGCAATCTGACGTGCAAGGCGGGCGTGTCGTGGTGCCCGAGTGGGTCTCTTTCGTGTCTGAAGCATGGGGGTCCTCTCTGGTTCCAGGGGCACAGATTCTATGGAGCGATGGCTCGCACTTTTGTCGCTTTGTGTCGCAACGCGCAAATCCGGTCAAGTCTGAGGGAACAATTGTCCGCGACCTGGGTCTTCTCTTCAATACGGCCACGTGGCCATTCATGGAGGAAAGATGAAGACAAGCGTATTGATGGCGACTCTAGGTTCTTGGGCATGGGTCTACGCCGGTTGCTCGGGGCAAAGCGTAGAGCTTACGGCATCTGGTGCGGTGCAAAAGGGCCCGTACATTGAGGGTTCGTCGATTCAATGGCAACGCCTTGATGAGCAGTTTAGGCCAACCGGCCAGGTGTACAACACGGAGACGCTGGACGACTTGGGCCACTTCGAACTGACAAGTTTTGGCACGGGGTTCATCGATGTTCTTGCCGATGGTTTTTATTTCGACGAGGTGGCCGGTGAACTCTCGACGTCTCCTTTGACCCTGCGGGCGCTTGAAGAGATGAGTCCAGAGCACGTTGTGAACGTGAACGTCTTGACGACGCTCGCACGCCGGCGAACCCGGTACCTGTTGGAAGCCGAAGAGCTCCCGTTTCGCGAGGCGCAAGTGCAGGCCGAGGATGAGGTCGTCCGGGCGATGGGTTTTTCGGACATCCTGGAGGATGAGCCGAAGCGGTTTTCACAGATGGATATGGGTGCGCTCGATGAAAGCAGTGCCCTCCTTATTGCGGCCTCAGTGGTCCTGCAAGGACAGCGTTCGGTGGCCCAGGTTGCGGAGCTCCTTGCAAAGATTGGGTCGGATCTAGAAGAAGACGGTACCCTAGATGATGATGCGCTTCGAACGGCCATCGAACGGAGCAGAACAAGTGTCGATGTGCGGCGCATTCGTGCACATTTGGAATCCCGTTACACGCATGTCGCCCCATTCGAGGTCTTCTTCACGCATCAATCTCTTGTGCTGCACTACACGATGGATGACGACGATGCGCCCGTCGCACACGACGCCTCCGGCCAAGGGCATGATGGCCGGTATCAAGGAACAGAACCCGTTCCGGGGTATTTGGGCGGGGCCCGTCGGTTCAATGGGTGGGGAGACCAGATCGTGGTCGATGCTGTCGGGGCGTTGGACCTCGGGCGAAACAATCAAGATTTCTCACTCGCGTTCTGGATTCGCTTGGAGCAAGACCATACCGGCATTTGGCGGACCTTCTTTGCGCACTTCGACGGTCAATCCGAGGTTTTTCAGATTCGCATGCACCCTCGCGACAATCGCATGCTTGTGGCCCTCGCCCAAGCGGACGGAACCAGAGTGGTTGGCCGCACCTTCGCGCCGCTTCAGGTTGAACGATGGACCCATGTCGCGATCGTCAGGCAGGGCATGGCGCTGAGGGCCTATTTCGGAGCGGAGCCGGTCATGAACGTGGCCTTGAGTCGTGGTACCTTGTCCGCACCCGGAACGCTCCACATTGGAAGTCGTCTTCCGCCCCACGGAACCGCGTCAAGCATTGATGATTTTCGTATTTACGGGCACGCGCTGAGCGAAGAGGAGATTTCAGTACTCGCCTCTGTCACAGGGAGTCCGTAGGGTGAGCATGGGATAACCACTTCCCAATCTTGGGTCGTTGGCATACGGTGGCTGCCATGGCCAAGTTCTCCAGCTTGCTCGACCGCCGGCTCGACGCCCGGCCGCCCGGCCCCCCCCGCCCAATACCAGCCCGGCGCCTTCCTGAGTTCTTTCGTCTTTGCATTCAGCTTGCGGTCTTCCCGATGGTTGCCATTGATCTTTGGTCCCAGCGTTTTATCCGTCTTGTCCTGCGCACCCACTATGTCAAAAGCGGGTCTTGTCAAAAGCGGGGTGACTGCTGCCGTTACATCGTCATGGGTTGGCCTTCGATTTACGACCGAATACCTTTTTTGGGTCGACTCGCGCTTTGGTGGGAGACCGAGGTGAACGGCTTTTACGAACACGATTTCGACGTTGAGCCAGGTGAAGTCAGCCCAAGTCGAGTCAGAATCTTTTCGTGTCGGCATTTGCTTGCCAGTGGACGTTGCGGTCAGTACTGGCTCCGTCCGTCGATTTGTCGCTCTTGGCCGAGGCTCGACCCCTTCGGTCCTCCCGGTATTCTTAAAGGCTGCGGATACCGCGTGCGCCCCCGGGGCAGCATCCCTCTATCTGGCTCAAAGAGTCTGCCCATCTTGCCGAGCGACGACTGAACGAACGGCCCCTACTTTATCCTACTCCACCCGACGGGCGATCTCCCAGAACTCCGCGATCCTACGCTGCATGTCGGTCCTCTGCGCCCATGCGCTTGTTTCGGCTTGGGTGAAGTCTTAGGCTGTCTTGCTACGCAAGAAAACAGCCATGGAGTTTGGGAGCGGGTAATGGGGCGCGGGAGGAGCGGCGTGCACGGGCACTTTGAGTTTGATGCCGAGGGGTTTTTAGACAGTGCGATGGATGCCGTGGTTGGCACCGATGCCGAAGGTTGTATTCGCCGATGGAATCGAGAAGCAGAAGCGGTTTTTGGATGGTCTTCGGCCGAGGCTCTTGGTCGCTCCCTCACCGCCTTGATCCCGGAGCGGTTCCGCGAGGCTCATCTCGATGGCATGACCCGTTATCTCAAGACCCGTGACGCAAACGCTCTCAGCAGGCGCTTTGAACTCACGGCGCTCCATAAAAACGGTCGCGAGTTTCCTATTGAGTTGACCGTGACTGCCGTTCGGGTCTCTGGCCGAGACGCTTTTATTGCGTTCATTCGTGACGTGACCCAGCAACGAAGGTCAGAAGACTCCCTCAGAAAACTGGCGGACACGCTCGAGGTTGCCAATCAACGTTTGGAGGTTTTGGTCGTTGAGGACTCTTTGACGCTTCTTATGAATCGTCGGGGGATGGCCAGGCAGCTCAGCAAGCAGCTTGAACGAATCTACAGCGGCGGGGGTCCCGTAGCCGCGATCCTTGTCGACCTCGACGACTTTCGACTGGTCAACGACGCTCTTGGGCACGCCTCTGGGGATGTGGTGCTTCGCGAAGTGGCCGCTCGGATGAAGTCTTGTCTAAGGACCAAAGACTATGCGGGCCGCATCGGCGGCGATGAGTTTCTCGTTTTGCTTCCCGACACCGACAAAAAGGAGGCTGAGATCATTGCGGACCGGATTCGTCTATCGGTTGCCAGCCCAAGAATCGTGGTTCATTCGAAGCCTATTTCGTGCACCGTCAGTGCGGGCGTGATGTCCTTGCCGAGCACGCTTTCTTCGTTGGAAGAACTTCTCTCTCGAGCGAAGGCCCTTTTGCGGCAAAGCAAACGGTTTGGCAAGAACCGCGTTTTTTCATCCGGCTACAACATCACAAAGGGCGCAAGTGTCGAATCGATTCTTCATGGAGGCTTGTTGCGGGCTGTTCAGCAGCCGATCGTATCTATACGCGATCGTTCCATCGTGGGATACGAAATGCTCGTTCGTGGTCCCAAAGGTGCCTTTGAGAGTCCCCATGCTTTGTTTGGTGCTTGGCGGGATAGGGACATGGTCTTACTTGCAGATATCCAGTGTCTCAAGGTGTGTTCGTCGGCCAGCGAGCGTGCGGGCCTGAGAGGGGACATCCACCTCAACATTTTCCCGTCCACGCTTTTGGCGACCCCGGTAGATCGCCTTCTCGCACTCCTTCCGCCGAGAACTGAGAGCCGGAGGATTTGCCTAGAAATCAGTGAGCAGCAAATTATTGGTGAACCGGGTTACCTGGACGAAAGAATCGCGGAGCTTCAGGCACGCGGGGTTTCGGTGGCCATCGACGACGTGGGTTTTGGAAGAAGTCCAATCGAGGCCCTCTTGGGTCTGGCGCCAGACGTTGCCAAAATTGATCGCCTCTTTGTCGACGGAATTTCCCAGGACAGTGCGAAGCGAAAACGATGTTCTCGATTGGTGAAGGTGCTCGAGACCCTTGGGATCGCCGTCGTTGCGGAGGGTGTGGAGTCTTCTGCCGACGCGGAGGTCATCTTAGAGCTCGGGGTAGAGCATGCCCAGGGCTACTACTGGGGAAGGCCTGAGGAGTGCCTTCCCCAAGATACGGGCAACATTTACATCGCCGAATGAGAGTCGACGCGGTTCATCCACACCCCGCAAACGTGTTCGGATCCATGGATGTGGGTTTCGGTGTAAGACCCCGGCTCACTCATAAAGGGCTCAAAGAGATGTGACAATCTCGATGCGGACTTCGTCGACTTCTGGGGGCGCACCCGCGGTTACAAAGGCAGTAAAGCGAATGGTATAGCCGCCGAGTTCAACCCGATCACGGAACGTTCGGTTGAACTGAAGGTCTCCGCAGCTGTAGCCGTCTCGCGGCAAGGGCGGTGGCGCGCACAGCTTGGGAAGTGGAGTCCCGGTGTCATCGGGAATGATCTCCCAGTTGAAGTTTATTCCGGACACGAAGTTGGCATCGAAGCTTACGCTTTGCCCGAGCGCAAAACGTCGGCCATCGAGGGGCGCCAGAATGCGCACCGGCGCACCCGAACAGTCGACAACCTGAAAGTTGGTCCTAAAGGATCGAACAAATGCACCATCGGTGACCGAGTATTCAAGTTCCTGACGCCCGATGGCCAGTGTGCCTGCGGTGATACGCAAAGTGGTCCCCGTTCCTGAAAGTACGCCGTTCACAAACCAGCTTCCCGCCGTCGGTCCGGGGTCTCCGTTCGGATCGGTGATCTGCCCAGTGGCAATGATATCCTGGTCTTGGCATCTTTCCTCGCTGCTCCTTGGCGCCACGATTTCTACGGTGGGCGGCGCGTTGGTGAGGGTGACCTCGATGCTATCAACGGGTGACGCGTTGCCGGTGGTGTCGAAGGCCTGAGCTTCGAGGGTATGGGTGCCAAAGGAAGCGTCAAGACGCGCGGTGACCGACGCGCCCCGTGCGATTTCTACGCCGTCGAGTCTCCACACCACGGACACACTGGTTTCTAGATCTTCGGCGTTGGCACTGAGACCGGTGAACGTATTGGCAAGGATGGTCGCGCCGTTCGCAGGAGAGGTGATCTCCAAAAATGGGGGTGTGTCGCCACCCACCGCCCTTTGGACGGCGCCGAGTGCATTGACCCATCGAGGAACCTCTGGATCTCCGCTTCCGGTATGGGCGGTTTCCATCAGAATCCGTTCGACGTCGTTTGGTCCGAAAGACGGATTGGCGGCCCAAATAAGTCCGGCCACGCCAGCGACGTAGGGCGTTGCGAAGCTTGTCCCTCCCACGATGGCGGCATCGGTATTGGGGCTCGGATTGTTGCTGTCTGCGGCTTCTGGGTCTCCTACGGACCATACTTCGAATGGTCCGTAGATGTCGACGGTGTGTGCGTCGGTCGGCTGACTCCCAAAGTCAGAACCTGGATGCCTGGTGGTTGCATCCCATGCAAGGCCCCCTACGCACACAACCTGGTCGAGTTCGCAGGGGATCACAATGTCTGACTCGGCGGTGAAACAAAACGGGCACAAGCCAAACTCTTTGGTTGCATCGACGTCGTTTGCCGTGCTTTCGCCTTCGTCGCGGTTGCCGGCGGCGGCCAAAACCAACGAACCCGCGGCCCGAAAGGCTCTCGATACTTCATGGAGCACTTCGCACACCGGAACACCACCGAGTACCGCAAGGCAGGCCTCGACGGGTAGATTCGCGCTTCCGCTCAGGTTGATGATCTGGGGTCTTGCGGACAACGCAGTTGGGATGTGCGAAAGTATAAAGCTGCTGATCGCAAAGAAGTCTGCGGCCGGGGTCTGAAGGACGATGGCTTCGGCGACTGGCCCTGCTGGCCCCGCCGCGCCTTCGCCGTTGTCGGCTTCAGCCATGGCCGACATGAGGACATGGGTTCCGTGCCACCTGCATGCTTCGCTGGGGCCACCGCTTGCGCCGCACGCATTGGTGTTCGGAACACGCAAGGGTCCGGCAAACGTGGGTGTACCGGGGAAGTCGGGATTGGGAATGAATCCCGAGTCGACAATGGCGATACGAACCCGATTGTCTAACCGCCCCATCGCATCGAGCACACGCCACGCTTCGGCGGTTCCGATGTCTTGAGTGCTTCCTCTACTCATGTAGGGCCAGGCAAAAGCATCGCTGGTAAACGGAGACAGGCCCGGCCGGGTGGTGCCCGCGCCCGCTTCGGTGGTTTCTCGGGTCGCGAAGCTGGGGGTTTCGAGAAGGATATTCAGCCCCACATGGAGTCTCGTGTCCGACATCGCGTCGAGGGCCGTTTGGAAGAGCTGGGGTCCGGAGGAGCTCGAGAACGTGTGGAGTCCGGTGGCACCAGCGCTGTCTCGCCACTCTTGGGCAAAGCGGCTCATCTCGTTTTGCGCCAAAACGATGGACACCCGATGGATTCTGGGGCCGCCAGTGGTCAGCGCGCTAAAATCCATGGTTTCGACCAGCCGAGCGTTTTGGGTGCGAAGGAAGGCCTCCAATGCCGCATCGTCGTCCGAGGTGACGATGAGTTCGTTGGCGACAAAGTCCACGTGTTTTCCTCGCGCATTCTCATAACGCACCACCGGACGGGGCTCGCCGCCTTGGGGGTCGGGGACGGTTTCAAGCGCCGGCGCGATGTCCGGGGAAATGGTGACTGTGGGCGGGGAAACGCGTTCGCATACGCAATGCCCCGAGAATGTGTTGGGCGGGCTGCCTTGGAGTTCTTGAATGGCTTCGCCGGGGCAACTTGGGGCTGGGTTTGCGCACTGTGATACGTATACCGGGAATCTGAGGCGGGCTTCTTCCGTTCCGTCGCTTGCGGTCACACTCAAGGTGTAGCGACCCGGGACCAGAGCAGAAAATGCGGCTTCAGAGCCCGAAGATGTGAGGCAAAAAATGTCTTGGCCTTCTTGGGGTGCATCGACAAGTTCCCAGCTCCACACCAGCGAATCTTCCGACTCGTCTTGTGCGGTTGCGGACATTTCCAGGGCTTCATCGTGGCAAATAAACTTACTTTCCTTCAATTCCAGCTCGGAGATAAAGGGTGTGCGATCAAGTACCAACACCGTATCCAGTGCACCGCTTGCGCCCGTCCGACAGCTTGAGACCAACACCAGTTCCACGGTGGTTTCCGGGAAGACTTCTGCCTCGGCCTCCGCTGCTTCGCAGTGCTCGGACGGATCCCCATTTTGGTCGAGTGGCGTGGCCCGGATCTGGTAGGTCCCGGGGTTTAAGACCACAAACCAATCGGCAAACGTGTGGCCTGCCAAGTCAGCGTTTAGGGTCCCTGGGAGTCCTTCGGTCTCCAGCAGGACGGTGCTCGATTGCGTATGGCCATTGCTGTTTGTGACTTCGAATCGGACCCGCGCCAAATCGAACGACTGACTGGGCGCCGCCAGATGGAGTTCGAGTCTTCCGTGTTCTGGCCCGCCCCGCGGGTTGGGCCCCGGTTTTTGGCAGGCGCCCCCCGCAAGCATTGCCAGAACCCCCCACAACCTCAAGCCGCTCCCCCATGACCACGATCGTTTGCCGGCGCGCATTTCAAGCTCCTTCAGGCGTCCGCCTTCGGTGCTCCGTGAGCTCGTCTCACGTCCGCCCCACCGGCGCCCACGGCGGTCATACCGAAGTGGGCCGGATACACCAAGGGTGCCCAAGAAAACACTCTGGTCGTCAAATAATTGACATTTAAGCCTGCCCTGCGCCTGACGACGACGTTAAGGCGTTTTTCGCTCGACTTTGCGCGTCCGAAGATCGGTCGCACCCCGCCCCGCACGAGGTTGGAGCGGCGTCACGCGCGTTTCGAATGGGCGGACATCCGGGCCGTTTCGAGGGCATCGTGCAAGCGGCAACCCAAGCTGTCGGTGCGCTGTACATACCCTTCCCATGTCTTTCATGCGCGTTGGATATTGGTTATGGCAGGTGTCAGTCGATATGGATACACCGGCAACCGTCTCGGAAGAAACCCAGGCGCTCCTGGTTCGATTGCGCGCATCCATCGAGGGGGTCATCCGGGGAAAATCTGAAGCGATCGAATTGGTCCTGGTGGGCATGTTGAGTGGTGGTCACCTGTTGGTTGAAGACGTTCCGGGGGTCGGAAAAACGACATTGGCCAAGGCGTTGGCACGGTCGATGGCACTTGAGTTCACGCGGGTGCAGTTCACGCCAGATCTACTGCCCAGCGATATTTTGGGCACCAATATCCTGAACCCTCAAGACGGGTCGTTTCATTTCCAGGAAGGTCCGGTGTTCACCCAAATCTTGCTCGCCGATGAAATCAACCGCGCTTCGCCTCGAACCCAGTCGGCACTCCTCGAGGCCATGAGTGAGTCCCAGGTGACCCTCGATGGGGCGACCCGGGTTCTGCCGGCCCCTTTTTTTGTGATCGCGACGCAAAACCCCGCGGACTATCAGGGCACCTACCCCTTGCCCGAGGCTCAGCTGGACCGGTTTAGGGCCGTCGTTCACGTAGGCTATCCGGATGAAAGCGAAGAGCTTGAGATGCTGTACGCACGGCGCACCGCGGATCCGCTGGAGCAGGTCGAAGCTGTTTTGGAAGAGACCCAAGTGACGGCGCTCCAAGAGGATGTGCGACGGGTGCAGGTAGACCCCGATGTCGGACGCTATCTTCTTAAGCTGGTTCGAGCCACCCGGGAACATCGGGACTTGGAGTTGGGCGTCAGCCCTCGCGGCGCGCTCGCCCTGTTTCGTGCGACTCAGGCCGCCGCCTACCTCGACGGCCGCCGGTACGTCTCACCAAAAGATATTCAAAAGATGGCCGCCCCCGTTCTCGCGCACCGCCTTCGTCTGACCCATCAGGCACGGTATGGGGGCAAGACGGCTGCCCAGCTTGTGGGCGAAATCATTCAGCAGTCAGAGGTTCCGACGTGAAGCTCAACCTCGCCCGCCTCAACCACGTTCTGGTTCCATCCACCAAAACGGATCGCGACAAGTTTCGGCGGGGGCGATGGGGTGCGGCCATTCGGCCGTTGGCCGCGGCCTATCGCGCCTTTACGATGGAGGGCCGGGTCCTTTGGGGGTTTTGGCTGCTGTGCGGTGCATTTGGGCTCGAAGTCCAGGCTTCTCGCGTGTACCTGGTCTGGTGTGCCATCTCTGGTGTTCTCTTGGCTTCCCTGGTGGGCCGAAAGTTTTTTGGAGTCGATGCGGTACGCGTCCAAACCAGCCATCCCCCACGCGTTCAGCTCGGCCATCCCCTAAACGTTGAGTTTGAACTGAAGAACGAAGGCGCGTCAGATCTTCACACCCTAAGATTGGAGGGGCCATTTCTCCCCTGGGACGGAACGTACCTTGCCCCTATGCCCGGACTCGCCGAGCTCAAAAGAGAGCAAAAAGCGCAACTTCGAACCCAACTTCAGTTTGTGGAGCGCGGCGAGCACCATCTTGACGAATTCACGCTGTGTCGAGTTGGGCTATTGGGGCTCACCACCGGCCCTTGCGTGACGATCCCGGGCGCGCGGTTCATCGTCTTACCCAAAGTCGCGCGGCTCGCCGGGCTGAAGCTGCCGCTCAATCGGCGCCACCAGCCGGGTGGGGTCGCCCTGGCTTCCCAAACTGGAGAATCCCGGGAGCTCCTTGGAATCCGACCCTATCGCCCGGGTGATCCCATCCGTGACCTGCACGCGCGGTCCTACGCGCGCCTCGGGGTTCCGGTGGTGCGTGAGTATCGCCAGGAGTATTTCACTCGGATCGGGGTTGTCTTGGACACAGATGTCAAGGCGGCGGACGAGGCGACGTTCGAAGCGGCCATCTCGGTCACCGCGGGGGTGCTGTCCCACCTCAGCCAAAGCGAGGCCTTGATCGATCTTTTGGTGGCGGGAAGCAGATTGCACCGCCTCACCCTCGGTCGCAGTCTCGGGTTTCTCGAGCAGGGCCTCGACCTCCTCGCGTGCGTTCAGTCCGGTGAACGGCTTGAGGCTGCGCGTTTGAGTGCCGTACTCGCGCCCCATTTGAGTCGGCTTTCTGCGGTGGTGTTTGTGGCGTTGACCTGGAACGAAGACCGAAGGCAGGTTCTCCACCAGATTCGAACCCAGGGCATCGGTTGCCGAGCGATTGTGATGGAGCCTGGGCTTCAAGCCGAGGATGTCTCCCCGGTTGACCCCTCGGCCGTCGTCGCCGACGAGGTACTGGTCCTGTGAATCGCCCCGTCACCCAGGCGCGTTTGTCATGGTGGGCCGTGACCGCAGCGCTCTTGAGTGCGACCGCATACTTCGGAATGGCGACCGGCTATGTCACTGGCGCCGTGGCGATGGCTATTTTACTGTCGGTCAACAGATGGTTCCCTCGAATTGCGCTCGAGCCACCGAGTGACGTTGCCGCAACCGCGATGCTTGCTGCGCTCGCCGGCGCCCTCGTTTTTTTGTTCCCGATACCGATAGAGGTTCGTGGCCGAGAAACGATCATCCGAGTCTGGACCGCGGCGGCCGCAGCGGCCCTCGCGGCGGGTGTATTCCGTCAGATGGTCGTGTCACCGAAGGGAGGCGAAAGGGCAACGCTCGGCCTATCGTTGATCGCGGTGGTGGCCATGGCAGCCAATCCAACCCATCCGTATTTCTTACCGTTCCTGGCCCTGATGGTGTTGCTCCTCCTGGGCGCATTGCGTTTGGTTGATCCCTATCATGCGTTTTCCTTGAAAGGGTCCGAGCTCGTGCGCCACGGGGCTTCCATCCTGGTGGCCGCGGGCGTCGCCGCAGGGTTGATGAACGTATTGCCAAAAGCACACGATCAGGTGATCCGCGCCACCGGCCGTTGGCTCTTGGGGTCGGGATTCACGCAGTCCGGCTTCAGCACCCGGCTGGCGCTCGGCGGCATGAAAAACATGATCGACTCCAACGAGGTTGTGCTTCGGATCGATGGCGTCCGGCCGGACCACCTCCGCGGAATTGTCTACACCCGCTACAGTCAGGGTCAGTGGTTTTCCACGCTGCCCGCGTCTCCCCAGCCGCTGAAACCGAGGTCGCTTCCACCGGATCTGAAAAGCACAACCATTCACTCCGTCGGTGGCGAAACCGGTCGCTACTTCGTACCCAAAGAAGCGCACACGTTTTCTTCTTCCGAGGCGCTTCGGCAAGACCCAGGGGGCATTCTTTGGCCGTCGGCTCAAGAGAAAGCCTCCACCGTATCTTTTCTTTTCACGGACGGCACCCCGCGGAGCATTTTGGGTCCAACCGAAGATGATGCCGCCGTCCCGCCCCAGCTCAAAGCGAAGCTTCAGTCGTTGGCAAGAAAATGGACCCACCACGCTAAGACCCCGCTTGCGCAACTTGCCGCCATTGAGGCGCAGCTTGACAGGGATTTTGAGTACTCGCTCGAATACGAACGTCCCCCGGGGACCGATCCGATCCTAGACTTTCTGTTTGCTCAACGTCTCGGGCACTGCGAATACTTCGCGTCGGGTATGGCCCTTTTGGCCCGGAGTTTGGGCATTTCAACCCGAGTGATCGGTGGCTTTCGCGTTTCTGAAGAAAACCCGCTCACCGGTCAGTACCTCGTGCGCGGCAAGAACGCGCATGCCTGGGTTGAAGCCTGGATCCCTGGCATCGGTTGGAAGACTTTCGATCCGACTCCGGCCGCTGCCCTCGCTGAACAAATGCCTTCGAAAACCGCGGGTTGGGCTGCCTACTCGGACGCACTTCGTGCTGGGCTCGCCGCGTTCATCGGATGGGTCAAAAACCGCTCAGGGCCTGAATATGCTGCTTTGTTCTTATTCGCGGTCCTTTTCCTCTTCAGGCGAGAAGTCTTAGCGCTTCTACGCCATCGCCGACCCGCACGGCGGCGGCAAGAAAACATTCGTACCGGCCCCCCGCCCGCCTACGCGAAGTTGGTCGCTGTCCTCGCCGAACAGGGATTCGTTCGCGCGCCCTCCGAACCCATCGAATCCTTTGCCGACCGGGTGACGGTGCCCCCCGAAGCCGCCGACCTCATCAAGAGATATGCAGCATGGAGGTATTCTGGCCAATCCGCCCACGACCCCGTACTCGACGATATTGCGGCATGGTGCGAACGCAGAGGGGACAGGCACCCCCGGCGAGGGGGCACGGAACAGGCCTTACGTCTTTAGATGGGGTGCCTGTCCCCGGTGCCCCGTCGGGATGTCCCCGGTGCCTCGTCGGGACGTCGGGGGAAGGTAACGCAGAGGGGACAGGCACCCTCGGCGAGGGGGCACGGAACAGGCCTTACGTGTTTAGATGGGGTGCCTGTCCCCGGTGCCCCGTCGGGACGTAAACTAATGAGTGGGATTGGGGGATGGGGTGGTCGTTCCGTTTTTCTTGTTTGGTGATGCCGCTTGACGTTGCTCGGCGACCTTTTGTTCGAGGCGCTCAACGAGCTGTTTGGGTGATTTGTTCTTGAGGTACGACTTAAACTGATACTGATAATCTTCGAGGAGGCTTAGCTCGTCGAGGACGAGGTCGTGTACCACCCACGTTTTCTTGCGTGGGGTCATTTTGAGGACAACCTCCATGTCGACGTCTTCTTGTTTCACAACACCGGTTACTTGGGCGTGTTTGCCCTCTTTGTTGCTGGACGTGATCTGGATGGCGTGCTCTCGAAAGATTTTGTCTGGGTGCTTGAGGTAGGTGTTCTCTAAAAGGGCGCGTACCGCTTGGTTGAAGCGGCGCTGTTCTTTGGACTTGAGCTCCTTGTAGCGTCGACCCAGTGTGTTTTTGGCAAATCCGCTGAAGTCGAAGATCTTTCGAACTTCTAAACGCAGGGTCTCAAGACGGTGTTTTTGTTTGGAATCGACAATCTGGGTGAAGGCTTCGATCTGCTTTTTAGTAAAAGCTTTGGGGTCTGTCGTGGCGGAAGGGCCTTTGGCCTCGAGCCCCGAGGGGAACAGAGCGAGACCTACCATGAATGAGGCCAGGAGCAATGCGTTACGGCTTGGCTTCATGATTTGACTCCTTATCGAGCTCTCGGCCCACGCGTGACGAGAGTTGTGCCAGCGCTTTGTTGTGCTGGTAGATGGTTTGTAACAACTCAAACCGCACCGTCAAATGCGCTTTGAGGGCCTCGATGGCGTCTTTGACCGAGCCGGTTCCAAGCTCGAGTCCGTTGAGCGCCGATACGCTCCAGGCACGGGCGGCCTTGAATGACTTTTTCTTGAAGGCCATCTGTTTTTGCTTTGCCTGCCACTGGGCAAATGCGCGGTGGACGCCATGGGCGATGTGTTCACGCAGGGCGTCTCTTTTGGACTCTAGAGCCAGGCGCTCGGCGTGGGCTTCGTCGAGGCGGCCGGCATGAACGCCTACGTCCCAGCGGAACCGGAGGCCCAACGCGATGCCCGCATCAAAGAAATTAAAATTGTCGTTCGCAAAGGGGCTCAGCTGGTCGTCGCGGTTGGGGGCTACAGCGTATCGGGTCTGTCCCGCGAGGAAGAGGTCTGGGTAGTACTGTGCCATTCGAAATCTTTGCTGGGCCTGGAGTGCCTCAATGCCGTGCTGAATCTGTTCTAGTTGTAGGTCTTGCGCGAGGGCCTCTGCAAGCAAAGCTTCTCTTGTGATCGCAGGCACAGGGGTGGCTCTGAGCTTCTTGGCGGCGGGCCTCCACGGGTTCTTGAGCGCAACGAGGCGTCTAAGCCCGTCTTGAAGGATCTCTCTTTTCGAGAGAACCTCTGCACCTTGGCTTTGAATATCACTCTTGAATACCCGGAGTTTGAATCGGTCTATAGGACTTACACCGGCGTCTTCGCGACTCAAGCGGGTATCGAGGTCCTTGCGCGCTTTTTGGATACGCTCCAGCACTTCTTCTATGAGTTTTTCGGTATCTTCGAGGAAGAGCCATCCGTGGTAGAGCTCTTTGACCTGCGTGGTGATCGTTCGCCTGAGCGCGCCTTCTTCTGCTTCTTTGACTTTGACCAAGGCTCGGGCCCCATCGCGTAGGTTGCTTATTTTTCCGAAAGTCCAGATGGGCTGGATGATTTGCGCTTCGAAACGGAAGAAGGGGCCAATACTGTCGAGGTCGAAGTCGTTTGTGGGGGTTTCGGTGGCAACCGCATTGCCTCTCGCCTCGGGAATGGGTCCAAACAGCATCGTGCTCTGAATCTTGGGCAGCCTGGTTGCGTCTGCGGCCCGTTTCCTTGCTTGGGCACGCTCCACTTCATATTGGAGGGCGTCAAGGAGGGCGTTGTTGGTGAGGGCGTGGCTGATGCATTCGTGAAGCGAAAGCCGTTGGACTTCTTGGAGCGCTTCAGGGGTCTCGGCGGCGAGAGCCTGCGCACAAAGCACAAAAACGCCGATGGCCCAAAGTCCCTTAAGAGGCATGCGATGGGCTCGCGATCACGGGGGCGTTGTCAAATCTCTTGAGAAAGATAGGGAGTAAGAAGAGGGTCACGATCCAACATGAGACCAGTCCGATCACCGCCAGAATGCCAATGCTCCGAAGACCCGGATGGTTGGACAGGATCATCCCTACATAGCCCGCGACCGTGGTCAGGGCCGACGCGCTCACCGCGCCTCCCACGGAGCGGGCGGCCGTCAGCGCCGGAGAATCGGACGTGTCGTTTGCTGCCCGTGCCTCAATCCAATGGGAGGTCAGATGGATGGAGGAATCGATGCCCATGCCAACTACCGCCGAGAAGATGACCATGTTGTAGAGGTTGATGTCCACACCGAACACATCGAGGATAACGGCCATCAGTCCTAGGCCCCCCGCGAGGGCCAAGAGGGCCAACCCCGCGGACGCTTTTTGTTTGAACTGCCACAACACCAGACCGGCGATGACCAGTAGGCTTAGTCCAAAGAGCATGAGCCCTTGGTCCACAACCAGGCGCAGGATTTCCGCGAAAATCAGCATATCGCCGGTGATCAGGTATGATTCTTTGCCCACCTCAATCGGTCCCATATCGTCGGCAAAGGCGATGGCTGATAGGCCGTGCTTGCGCTCTATCGACGGGAAGATGAAGATCATTCGAGACTGCGAGCCGTCCTGCGGTGTGAAAAAATCGAGGATCTCTGGCGAGACGTCTTTCATGCCAATGGGCTCGAGTTTTGCGGAACGCTTGAGGTCTTTGAGAATTTTGCGAAGGGTCCGGTCTTCGGTCTTCTTCAGCACCATCGGGGTAATCAGTCGCGCCGTATCTCGAATCACTTCAAGGCGTTTTTCTTGGTCCGTGGGCACAAAAGTCCGCAGGCTGATCACTTTGTCGATGGTGGGGCTTTCGGTATCGGATTGGCGCCGTGTTTTGAGTTCGGCGATGATGGCGTCCAGCGAGGTATCGTCGGGTGCAAAGACCACCGCACCCGGCGTCAGGGATTCGGTATACACTTTAGCTTGTTTTTTCTTGATGGCTTCGGATGCAACGTTGGTCCCTTGGAGCGTTGTAAAATCGTAGTTGAAAGAGAGCCTGAGCGCAGAGGCTACGCCGATGGCGACCAGGCCCAAGAGGGCAAAAGCCCCAACGTGTGAGGGAAGTCTGCCGTATGCTTGAAAAAAGCGATGCCATCTCCCCCCGTTGTGGCTTTGGGAGGCTTTTTTTCTAAACAGCCCCCGGCGGTTGAAGACACAGGTCAGGGCGGGCAAACCCAAAAAATACGCGCCGGTAATGAGCAGCATGGACACGCCGGCAATGAATCCGAGCTGTGAGAAACCGCGAAAGTCCACGATGAGCATGAGGAGAAAGCCACCCGCAGTGGTCAGCGCAGATACCCAGACGGCCTTGCCCGTTTGCCGGAGGGTTGCGGTGACAGCGTCGAGGGTGTCCTCTTTGCTTTCGACCTCACGTTGAAGCCGCTTCATAAGGTGGATGCCATGGTCGATGCCCAGACCGAACAGCACCACAAAGAGCATGGCCGAGATCGTATTGAGAAAGCCTATGGCCATCTGTGCGACCGCAAAAGTCCAGATCAGCCCAATGGCGAGGGGCGCAAGCACCAACGCCAAGATGGTTGGTCTTCTGAAGAACGCCACGAGCATGACCAAGATGAGAAGGCCTGAAGACCACGCGGAGCGCAGAATATCCCCAATAATGATGTCGTATTCGTCGAGTTTGTTTTTGAGTGAGCCGCTGACGTGAAGGTTCATGTCTTGGGAAAAGCCGTTTTTCTTGAGGGCCGTGGCTTCGTCCAAAAGGTAGTTGTGCATCCGCTTGACAAAAGCCAAGTTCGTGACGCCCTTTCGCGGGCGGATCTGCATCGCCATGATGCGTCCGTCTTCGCTGAAGTGGTAGCGTCGCATGTTGTTGAGACGGGTGTAGTTTTTCTTGAGTGTCTCCAGTCCTTCCGACGCCCCTTGCGGCTCGGGCACTGGGGGTTTTTGAGAGTTGGCCTCACCGTCTTGTTCGAGGTTGAGGCTCAACGGGCTTCGTTTTCGCCGAGCTTTCAGGACCTCACGCCGAATTCGGCCCAAGTCTTCGAGGGGGGTAAGGACAAAACGATATTGTTTGAGGAATTCTGTCGGGTTTTCAAACAGGACGGTCCGAACGTACGGTGACCCTTCTATTTTTTTTGCGAAGGCCTGGGCGAATCGGAGGGATTCCTCGCGGTTTTCGTTTTCGATGACGAGGCTGAAATAGCCAAGGTCGCCCACTTTTTTGATGGCCACATCCATCTGCCTGACCGTGGGATACGATCGGGGCAGAAGCTTTTTCATGTCGGTGTCAATTTTGAGTGATGCGGCGAAGGGCGCGGCGCCCGCCGCGACAGCCAACACCGCGAGAAGGACGCGCCAAGGATGGGCAAAAGAAGTTCTCGTCCAAGAATCTACCAGACGGTCGTAGAGGCCCGAGCCCTTCTTAGAGGGCTTTCCGGCAGAGTCTGAAGTCTGCATAGAGTGCCTCCGCCGTGGATTGGGTGTCGTCCGCGTCGGTTGTTATCGCCAGCGCGACCGGATCTTGGGTCTTTTTGTCGATGTATTTTCGAAACAGGTGACGGACATCGACTCGGGCGACCTGCCAGCGCCCCGCCTTTTTAGGGCCGGACTCCATGATGACGATATGGTCATGGCCCATGCGGCGCGAGATGTGTTTCCCCACGTTGAGGGTTGTGCTCCAAGCCAGTCGCAACCAGGACACCTTGAATGGCCATCCCGCATCCCATACCACATAAACCGAGGCCACGCTGTCGTTGGTTTTTGACTTGGACTCGTTGCCGCCCCGCGGCAGCTTCAGGGCCTTCCATCGCCATTGAAGATAGGGATATTTGTCCAGGTCCCACCCACGAATCTTGCGGACGATGCTGATGGTATGGGTACCGTAGCGCGCGTGCAGCACTTGCCGCTTCCCTTCTTTTTCGACGACGTAGATACCTTTTTGTTTCGCCTCCTCAAGGTTGTGATCATGTCTGGTTTGCCAGCCGACGGGAAATTTCCCTGGCTTCGTTTGGCGGAAGTCATCGAGGACCAGATCACACCAGAGTTTTTCGCGGCCGGGCGTAATGGTTGTCGTGGATGAAAAGGTCTCTTCTGCCGCCGCGTTTGTCGACGACAAAAGGGCAGCGAACAAGAAGAGCCTATGGATCCAATTGCTCAATCAGCGATCGCCTTTGCCGGCCGAATAATCCGGCTAAAGACCACGATCGGGACATGAATGGCCAGACCGACCAGGGCCCAGAAAATAACCCTTGCTCTGCGGATCAAGCCGAACGTGAGTCCCACGGCGGGTGCCAGCCCGAGGAGCGTAAACGCGCCCGCGATGCCGGCTTCGGTGATGCCGAGTCCTTGAGGAATGACGAAGAAAAAGATGGCGCTCATGGTGATGAATGCGGCGATCAGGGCGACCTGGTCGATGCTGCCTTCGAGTCCTAAGAGCTTAAGCGCGACCCAAATTTCGACCAGATTGATGGCCCGCCCTAAGAGCTTGCAGCCGAGCGACACGAACAGTCTGCGCGCATCAAAACGCTCCCATCGTGCCAAGGGTCTGAGGACGGAAAATCGGTTCAAGACGAAGTTGGACAGGATGGTGGGGAGCTTGGAGAGCATCAAGCCGATCAAAATGATGGCGCCCACAAAAAGGGCGCCCGCGAGGACCGCCAGAGGAATCAGAGCGGTTTTTGGGAGTGGGGCTAGCCACAGGCCCAAAGCGAGCACCGCCGACGCATAGAGGGGCCCAGAAATGGCGTGGATGATTCGATCGCGGACGATGACTTGTGTGGCATCACCCAGAGGCAACCACTGCGAAAGATGTTTGATTTTGTAGGGCTCACCGGCCAGGCCCGCAAGGGGAACGACGGCGTTGTACGCTTCACCCACAAACTGGGTGTAATACAGATTCAAGAAGTTCACGCGGTTGTCTGCGAGATTCGAGAGGCTCAATGCGTTGGCGGCGAACCAGAAGGGCGCAACCAAGAAAAACAAAAAGATGCCCGACCCCACGGTACGCAAGGACTCAAAGATGGGATCGATGGGCGTTTGGCTCAGAAGATACCCGAGAATGCTGAGCCCAATGACATAGAATAAAAAGGTGACCGGGTTTGAGCCTTCTTCTTCGGTGGGAGCTTGTGACTGGTTGAGGGCCGAAACCACCGATACGGTCATCAACAAGAGCCCTACGAGCGCAATCCAAAACATGGGGCGTGGAAAGCCGATCACGCACAGCGTCATGGCTGCGAAGGCGCTCACGTCTTGTTTCACCAGCCCATGGAACGGAGCGAGCAACCGCTCCCACCAAGCGGGCGTGGCTTCCGCCTTTTCTTCAATTTTTTGGGTCACTGCGAGGTTGCTGAGGTGATCCTGTGTTTTCCACACGTAGCGAGCCATGGTGCTCACCATGTAGACGAGCGTCACTGAGAAGAGCACCAGCGCCCAGAGGTACAACTCGCTGCCTGTTTCCCAGTACCCACCCACCGCGATGGCCCCAAAAAAGATTCCGTACCGGAGATTGTCTGAAAGGGTATCGTACCAAGCCCCGTAGCGGGTGCCGGTGTGGGTCAGACGCGCGATTTCGCCATCACATCCGTCGAGGATGGAGGCCAGTTGGAACAGGAGCCCGCCCAGGGCAATCCAGCGGTACTCGGTGGTAGCCACGAGGGCCGCGGCGATCAGCGTGAGAAAAAAAACGCCGGTGGTCACGGTGTTTGGGCGAACGCCGAAACGCACCAGGACTCGACTGACGGCGATGGAGACGGTTCGATTCAGGTAACGGCTGATGGCCCCATCGGTGGGTTTGATCAGGGTCTTGAGCAGCCGTCGTTCCGCCTCCTTGGCCATGGCTTTGGTGTCGACGTCTTGCCAGAACCCCTCGGTGACTGGGGCACTCAAAAAGCCGGAGTCCGCAATGCGCGCACAGACGACCCCGCTGACCGACGTGCTGCCGTTGTTGACTGCGTTTTCGATCTCCGCCCCTGCGCCTGCGGGAAAGTAGAACAGTCCGGTATCGATGCTGTCGAAGTCCTCGAGTTCTTTACCGATGGCGACGATCTGGCCTTCGGGGTTGGTTTTGACCTTGGTGGCGTCCTCGAGATCGAAGACACCTTCGATGTCGTCGTCGGTCGCAAGGTGGGCCATGCTAGGGTTTTGACCGGCCCGGTCGATGAGCCCTTCAATGACCTCCTTGGTGACCACATGGTCGCCCATGGCGACCAAAAATGGCCCCGTCACCCCGCGCGCGCCGGCTTTCAGGGATACGCCGTTGCCTTGGGCAAAATCGGGGCAGTCGACGAATTCGATGTCGAGTTGGGCGAGGCTTTCCAGTTGGGCGAGCGTGTCTTGAACCCGTTCCTGGTGGGCACCGAGCACAACCCGAAAGGACCGGATGCCGGCCTGTTTGAGGGTCAAGAGGGTGCGCTCAATAAGGTATAGGCCGCCTATTTTGACCAACGGCTTGGGGACGACCTTGCCCTTCTTTTGAATGCGCTCACCATGTCCCGCGGCCAGGATGACCGCGGTGGAAACCTTGGGTGCTTTCACGCTTGTGTAACAGTCCATCCGACTGCATGTCCTTTCCCACAGACCCACGTCATTTCAAGATGTGAAACGAATTTCATCGGGGCTGAATTCAGTGTCGGGTCCTCTTTGCAGCGGATCACCAAAGGGCGCGCGTTTCCCTGCCGGGTGGGAAGGGGGAACGGTGTATGTGCCCGGCGGGAAAGATACGATGGTGGCCTTCTCCTGTCACACAATTGAGGGCCGTCACACTTCTTTTTCTAGGGCGGAGTTGCCCGAGAGATACAGGGTAACCCGAATAGCCTGGGCCTCCACGGTGGCGGCGCGGTGGGCGAGGGCTGCCGATTGGGGCCACAATGGTTGGGCTCCAGTTCGATTGGGCTGAGCATGGAGGAGAGCAAGGATGGTGAAGACCTCGTTGGTACTGACAGTGATAGGCCGAGATCGGCCGGGAATCGTGGCGTTGATGTCCCAAACCCTGGTGGCGCACGGTGCAAACTGGGAGGAAAGCCATATGGCCCGATTGGCCGGCAGATTTGCCGGAATCCTGTGCTTGGGGGTCCCCAAAGACCAAGTTGAGTCCCTGACGATGGCGCTCAAGGAGCTGGCCAAGGAGGGTTTGACGGTTGTGGTGGAGGGGGCTGGGAGCGACCCCTGGCCGGAGGACTGGCCTCTGTTGGGTCTGGCCCTGACCGGGAGCGATCACGAGGGCATTGTTCAAGACGTAACCCGCGCGCTGAAGGAGCGCGCCGTCAGCATCGAGACGATCAACACCGAGCGTGTAAGCGCCCCGTGGTCTGGCGGCATGATGTTTAAAGCGGTTGCCCGGCTTCGCGCCCCCCCGGATTTGCCCCTTCAAATCCTGCGCACCGATTTAGAATCCATCGCCGACGACCTCGCCGTCGAGATCACCCTCGAGCCGGCAGCCGACACCTGATCCCGTGGTCGCGCGCCCACCCTGACCTCGCGGGCCTGCCTCGGTCAGGCCACGATCGGCGAGGGCAGCCTTCCGGAACCCACCCGCGTGTGACCTCTAGCCCTCCATGAAGGCTTTGAGCCGCTTGGCGCGCGAGGGATGGCGGAGCTTTCGCAGGGCTTTGGCTTCGATTTGACGAATGCGTTCGCGGGTGACCTCAAAGTCTTGCCCCACCTCTTCTAGGGTGTGGTCGGATTTTTCTCCGATGCCAAAGCGCATGCGGAGGACTTTTTCTTCCCGGGGCGTCAGCGTAGCCAGGACGCGGCGGGTTTGTTCCGCGAGGTTCATGGAGATGACTGCTTCGCTTGGAGACACCGCCGACTTGTCTTCAATGAAGTCACCCAGGTGAGAGTCCTCTTCCTCACCGATGGGGGTTTCCAAAGAGATGGGCTCTTTGGCGATTTTCAGTACCTTTCGGACCTTGTCGAGGGGCAACTCCATCTTTTCGGCGATCTCTTCGGGGGTCGGTTCTCGGCCGAGCTCCTGCACCAGGTAGCGCGAGGTCCGAATCAACTTGTTGATGGTCTCGATCATGTGGACCGGGATTCGGATGGTACGTGCCTGGTCGGCGATCGCGCGGGTGATGGCCTGACGAATCCACCACGTGGCGTAGGTCGAAAACTTGTAACCTCGCCGCCACTCAAATTTGTCGACGGCCTTCATCAGACCGATGTTTCCTTCTTGGATAAGGTCGAGGAACTGCAGCCCTCGATTGGTGTACTTCTTGGCGATGGAAACCACCAGCCTGAGGTTGGCCTCGACCATTTCCGCCTTCGCCTTTTTGGCCTTGCGTTCGCCAACTTGGATCTGGCGATACGTGATCTTGAGTTCTTCTAGGGGAAGACCAGCCTCTTGCTCAATCCGTTTGATTTTGCGAATCGCGCCCCGCACGGTGCGCTCCATTTCGTGAAAACCTTCGGGACTGATGCGTAGCCTGCGTTGAGCTTCACGCTCTTTGCCGGGGTTATCTCTGACCTCTCGGAGGATCTTCTTGATCTCTTGGATGGGGGTGTGTACCCGGCGCTGCCATGCCAGGGCTTCCTGTTCGGTTCGGTGGACCTTTTTGATCAGGTTCTTGAGTTTCAGGACGATTTTTTGGATCTGCCGCTTATTGGGCTGCATCTCTTCGAGGCAGGTCGTCATTTCCTCGCGATTTTTTTCGAGGGTCTTGTTGATTTCTTCGCGCCTCGTCTTCGTGAGTTTCTTTCGGGCGAGGAGTTCTTCTCTGAGCGCGTCGTTTTCTTTATCAAACTTGGCGATCTTACCCATGATGCGGTGCACCCGGTCGGTGACCGCGACCTCGTCAAAGGTTTCGTGTTCTTCGTCGACCTCTTTGACCACATCACGAATACGAATCTTGCCCGCCTTTAGACGATGCCCCAGGGCGAGGAGCTCTTTCACGGCCAAGGCAGATTTGAGAACGACGTCTAGAACCTCTTTTTCTCCGGCCTCGATTCGCTTGGCAATGGTCACTTCATCTTCACGCGACAGAAGGGATACCGAGCCCATCTTCCGAAGGTACATGCGGACCGGATCATTGGTCTTGTAGGCGGCGTCCAGGTCTTCTCGTGCCTCGGGCTTGGCATCTTTGCTTTCGGTGCCGGCGGCGATATCTTTGTCTTCTTCGGTGGCCTCTGGAATGTCTTCGGTGTCAATGATCTCAATGTCATTTTTGTAGAAGAGATCCATGACATCGTCGAGCTGCTGCGCCGACACCATGTCGGTGGGCAACGAACGGTTCACATCATCGAGGGTCAGCATGCCGGTTTTCCGGCCCCGCTCGATGAGGTCTGCGACCATGATGTTGGGATCCTTGGCGTCCCCACCCTTCAAAGCAGCAGCTTTGGCGACTTTGGCGGCTTGGGCCAGACGAGACGCACGAGCCGCCTTGTCGGCCATGGCCGCACGCGCCTTGAGCTGTTTGTCGGACAGAAGGCTTTTTTTCTGCGCGGCTTTTTGGATCAGAAGCTCCCGCCGGCCGGACTCTTTGTCGTCCTTTTCCTTTTGTCGTTCCTGGGCCTTCTTTTCTTTTTCTAGGGCTGCCGCTTCCGCCTTTTTCGCTTTTTCGGCTTCGCGTTCTTGTTCTTTTTTGAGGCGCTCTGCTTCTCGCTCCTGGGCCTTTTTGAGCTTTTCGGCCTCTCGCTCTTTTGCCTTTCGCTCTTTTTCACGTTCGCGTTCTTTGGCCTTTTTGGCCACGGCCTTTTCGCGTTCTTTTTGTTTGCGAAGACGTTCCTTTTCTTGGTCTCGCTTGAGCTGGGCCTGTTCTTTTTCTTTGGCCTTTCGCTGGCGCTCGCGTTCTCGCGCGAGCGCGAGGCGTTCTTTTTCTTTTTCTTTTTGTAGGCGGAGCTTTTCTTTGGCCTTTCGAGCGCTTTCGGCCTCGCGCTGGCGCTTTTCTGCCGCTTTCTTTCTTGCGATGGCCTTTTTCTTGGCCGCCACCGCTTTGAGGGTGAGCTCTTTACGTCTTTGTAGGGCTCGTTTTTTCGCTTCGGCCGCTTTTTTGGCACTCATTTTTTTGCGGTCTTGAGCCTTCTTGGCGCTATGGGCCGTCTTTTTTGCGGTCGCTTTACGTTTATCGGCCGCCTTTCGTTTGGACGCGGTCGCTTTGCTCGTCAGCGCTTTTTTCTTGGCGAGGGCCTTCTGTTTTTTGGCGGCCGTACTCTTTTTGGCCGCAACGACCTTTTTCTTCGTTGCGGTTTTCTTTTTGGGCTGCGCGGCCTGTCGCCCCCGAGCGGTGCTCTTGCTTTTGGTTTTTTTGCTACCACTCTTGGTAGTCCGGGACGTTCGCGTTGATCTTTTGGCCGTGGTTGCCATCTATGTTCTCTTCCTGTAGGTTCCTAAATAATTGTTGAGGCCATCACTTCGCTGGCCTCTTGGGCAAGCTTTGCCGCCGTCTTCGGGTCGGTCTCGGTCTCCAAGCGTCTTCGAAGGTCGCGGAGCCTATGCTCTTTGTCTGCTCGCAGCAAGCGTGTCACGCACTCGTCCAGGTTATGACGTTCGGGCAGGGATTCCAGCAGGACCTTCCGGGCCTCTGCCATGTCTCTTTCGCTGACTGCACTGGACGCCAACATGACCTCGAGAGCCCGGGGTGGGTCAAATTTTTCATCGTGATTTTGTGCTTCGAGGCCTGCGGTGACCGCCGCCTGGATGCCAGGGTGACGAAAGGCCCGAGTGGCCTGTCGTTTTTCTAGGGTTGCGCCCACTGCTTCTGGTGACTCCAGAAAGAGCTTCAAGATCGTGGTTTCTACCACCGGAATGGAGGGCTTCTGAGTGGTCTTGGTCTCGGATCGGGCCCCGGCCCGAGGTTTTCTCCGAGCGCCTAGGTGCCGTCTTAGGATGTATTCTTCGATGTTGAGTCGTCGTGCGGTCCCAGCGATGGCGACGTCCCGTTCGAGGGGATCGTCGATGGAGCGGATCAGAGGTTTGACGGATTCAATGGCGTGGGTCATGCCTGCGATCCCCGCGCCAGAGTGGGCTTTTTGCGCTTTGGTCAGAAAAAAATCGATGGCCGAAGGTGCCTTGGCGATCAGGTCTTCGATGGCGGCTCCTCCATGTTGACGAACCAGGGTGTCCGGATCTTCTCCGGCGGGTGCGGGCACCACTTTGACTGAAAGTCCGGCTTGAAGGAGCAAGACTGCGGATCTTTGCGAGGCCTCTAGGCCCGCGTCGTCTCCGTCGTAGAAGGTGGCGACCTCTTTGGCGTGGCGGGCGAGGAGGGTCGCGTGCTCGCTGGTGAGTGAGGTGCCGCAGGCGGCGACGGCCCGTCCGATCCCGGCTTCGGCGAGGGCGATAACATCGAGGTAGCCCTCGACCAGAATGGCCTGCCGCGCCCGGCGGATCTGGTGTTTCGCGCCGTGTAGCCCGTACAAGACCCTTGATTTTTGGTAGACGGGGCTCTCTGGGGAGTTGAGGTATTTGGGGCCCTCGGGATCGATCCAGTCCGCCCGGCGGGCCCCGAAGCCTGCGATGTGTCCCCCGTCGATTTCAATCGGAAAAACCAGCCGGCCCCGCAGGCGATCGTAGAGGCGCCCTTTGTCGCTTCGGCCGATGAGGCCGAGGTCGAGGGGGGCCTCGGGTGGCAGTTTTTGGCTCGCGAGTTGGTCGACCAATGTGGACCAGCCGGCGGGGGCGAAGCCCAAGGAAAAGTCTTCGATCGTTTTTTTGCTCAGGCCCCGCTCTTTTTGAAGGTACTCGAGCGCATCCGGTGCTTGGTGAAGGCACCGGGTGTAAAATCGCGCGGTTCGCGCGTTGATGTCGAACAACCCTTCGCGGCGGGTGATCTCGGCCTGGGCCTGGGGCCCTCTTTTTTCTTCGGGAAGCTCGATACCGAGCTCCTGGGCGAGGGTTCGGACCGCCTCGGGAAACGCGAGTGCCTCCATCCGCATCACAAACGCAAACACGTCGCCTCCGGCGTGGCACCCGAAGCAGTGGAAAAGCTGCTTGTCTGGGCTCACGCTGAACGACGCGGTTTTCTCGGAGTGAAATGGGCAGACGCCCCAGAGCCTTTGGCCGCGGCGCGTCAAGCGAACGGATCGGCTGACGACCCGTTCGATGTCCGCTTGGTCTCGGACTTCTTGGATTTTATCGGCAGGAATCTGTGACACGCCCTATGACCCGCCTACGACCACTAAAAAAAACGATGGCCGCGTTCGCCAAGGAGGCGAACGCAGCCACGGTGAAACGACCGGTAACCCTTTAGCGCGTTGCCGACCCACCCCACTTCGCGCACGGACGCGCGCGTCCTGGGGACTCCGGCGGACGCGCGCCGCGACCGCACCGAAGACCCGATGGGGTTTGCTGAGGGCACCTGCGGTTGGATTCAGCCTTGTCCTTCTTTCTTGAGCTTCTTGAGCAGCCGCTTTCTTGCAGCAGCGGCCTTCTTCTTCTTTTTAACTGAGGGTTTTTCGTAGTACTCTCGTTTACGAATTTCCCCCAGGATTCCCGCGCGCTCGCACTGCTTTTTAAAGCGGCGCATCGCCCGTTCGAAGGACTCACCCTCGCGAACCCTGACGCCAGGCATACTGTGTCATCACCTCCCGCCTCAAATGCCGTAAGCTCGACGCGGGTATCGCGGGGGATGGCCCCTGTCAACTGCTCTCCAGCTTGGATTCCAAGAGTCGTTCCAGTTCCTGGAAGACCTCTATGAAGGTGAGCTTTTTTTCTTTAAGGGTTGCTGCTAGGCTGTACAGAAATTCAGCACTTTGTCTGACCACTTCGCGATCATCTTCGCGCTCGATGGCGGTGACCAAGGCATCAGACTGGGAGCGCAGGACCTCCTCCGAATGGCCGGTTTCGTCAGGGTTTCTCGGGCTTCCGTCACTGGACTCGTCCAGATCGCGGGTTGTTTCGACCGCGGTGTTCAGCTCGGCCAGGGTTTGTAGAATGCCTTTCGAACCCCCCTCTCGGAGTCGCTGCGGATCCCTCAGCCACGCACCGCCCACGCGGCGACGCGAAAAACAGGTGTCGGTGCCCTCGTGGCACGCGGGAAGCTTGGCGTCGACCAGGTAAAAGAGGGTGTCGCCGTCGCAGTCGAGGCGGACCTGAATCAGACGCTGCCGGTTTCCCGACGTTTCGCCTTTTTGCCAGATGGCGCGCCGTGACCGAGAATAGAACGTGGCCCATCCGGTCTTGAGTGATTGCGCCAGCGCTTCTTGTGAGACCCAGGCCATCATGAGGATCTCTTTGGTTCTTAGGTCTTGAACGATGCACGGCAGCAGGCCCCGTCCGTTCGGCCGAACTTTGGTCCAAAGGGCCTCTGTTTTTTCTTCATCGCTTTGCATATCTTGCCGTTTCAGGGACTGTCGATGGGCGTGAGGGTACACGCCAGCCGATGACGCGACTTGGTGGTCGGCGGCACAAATTTTTTGCAGACCTTGTGCCCCGCCAACTTGAACTCCACTTTGTGGGCAATGTCGGCCCGCACGTTTCGGAATGCCTGGGGCGTACGTTTTTGGGTGTCCTGCCCGTCCAAGATGATCGATGCCCCTCGGGGTGTGGTGGACAGCAGTAGGCGGGTTCTCGGGGTTTGGGACGCGAGGTACAACCAAAAAGCGTAACCGAGGGCGCCGCCGAGTGCGATCAGGCCCGCCAAGAAAAACAGCACGCCGTTTTTCCCGGTGAGCTGCGACCGCTGGCTGAGCACATCGGGGAACAGATCGTCGGTACTCGGTCGCTCGGTGCGCTGCCCGGTCGAGGAGCGGGGCTTGACGGGGGCCGCGACCGAAGCCGAGGGCGTGACGGAAGGCTGCGGCGTGACTGAAGGCTGCGGCGTGACTGAAGCCGGGGGTGTCGGTTGCATCTTACCGGTGTCGTCTTCGTCGCCTTGGTCTTCGCGGGAGAGGCCCGATGGTTTGGTTGGGCTCTCGTCGTCGACGGGAAGGGCATATTTGGTGGGAAGCTCGTCCTCGTCCTCGTGCTCGTCCTCGGGTTCTTCCCGCGGCGCCGTGGGTTCGGCCCCCGCAAAAAGATGCCTGAGTTCAGAACGGTAGCGTGGTCTTTTTTGGGCTTGTGGTGCGCTGTGCGCCAAAAAAGTAGACGTGTTTTCTGCGGTGTTGTCTTCGGGCGCGGTTCGAAGCTCGACCACATCGCGGGCGCTGAGTTCAGCGCCTGCCGGCAGGGACAAACGCGCGGGCGCCGGTTGTTCGTGGGATGTTTGCGATGGGGGCGGCGGACGGGGGGTGCGCCCGCGTTCCGGTGAGGTTCGGGCGCGCGCGGGACCGCGTTCGACACGCAGGGCGCGAACCAGCTCGCGGTCACTTTTGTGCTCCCGCGCCAGGCGTTCTTGTTCGACCCGATCTGCGAACAACTCGGTCACAAAATGTCCGACCATGGCGGTGGTCGCCGAGGTGCGTTGCTGATCGAGAAATCGTTCGAGCGCATCCTGCATGGCGAGGGCACTCGAGTAGCGATTGCCTGCAGCTTTTTGCAGCGCGCGGACGAGAATTTCTCCCAGCGCGGCCGGAAAATCCGGATCGACCGCGCAGGGGTGGGGTGGTTCCTTTTCGAGGATGGCGCGCAGAACCTCCATGTCGGTCTTGGCGTAAAAAGGATGCCTCGAAAGCAAGAATTCGTAGAAGACTTCGGCCAGCGCAAAAATGTCCGAGCGGCCGTCGACATGCCCACCACTGACCTGCTCGGGCGACATATAGGCGAACTTTCCTTTGACGAGCCCGGCGCGGGTCTTATGGAGCCGGCCCTCGGCTTTGGCGACTCCAAAATCGACAAGCTTGATGGCCCCGTCATAGGTGACGATGATATTTTGCGGAGAAACGTCGCGGTGTACGATGTTCAGGGGACGGCCGTTTTCGTCTTTGAACTTGTGGGCGTAGTTGAGTGCGTCTAGGCACGCGCAGGCCACCCGAATGGCCAGCGGAATGGGCATGTCGATGTTGCGGGCGTGGAGCCTCGAAAGAAGATCGCGCAGGTTTGTTCCGCGAAGCAGCTCCATCGAGATAAACAAAGACCCATCCAGTTTTCCGAGCTCGTAGATTTTGACGATGTTCGGATGAACCAACTTCGAGGCCAAATTGGCCTCGTCGTAAAACATCTGCACGAACTCTTCGTCGCGTTGGAGTTCGGGAAGCAGCCGCTTGACGACCACTTCGCGCTCGCTGCCCGTGCCGGTGTTGACCCGAGCCACATAGATCTCGGCCATGCCGCCAGAGGCGATGCGGCCAATGATCTGATATCGCTCCTCCGGGGGAATCGAGGTGTCGATTCCCGAGGCTGGCAGGGTGGTTCGCTGAATGGGCACGATACCTAGGCCCGTTGATAAACGTGCCGAGGGGGTTACGCAATGCTTAGATGCTAGTGGTTTACCCCGCCTCGGGACGAAACGCCGCTCGCTGGGGTGAGGTAGCTGACCGCACTCTCTTTGGCTTCGAAACGAGAAACCGAGGTCCGGAGGAATTTTTCGATACGAAGATTGATGAGCTCAGGCTGCTCGATGAGCGCGGCGTGGGAGCCGCGAGGAATCTCTAGAAGCTCTGCGTGCGGGATCCGGGCGGCCATTTCCAAGGAGAGGTGCCGGGGTGTGAATAGATCTCGCTCTCCTGCCACTACGAGGGTGGGGCACTGGATATCGCCTAACATCGGACCGGCATCGTGATCTTGACCGGCCCGCACCGTCTCAAAAAACAAGCGCTGATCCAGTCGTGCCAGGTGGTCGAGATAGGGTTCGAGGTCCTCTCGATGGCACAGGTCGCTGTGGACGAGGCCCGTTCGGCGCACAAAATGCCACGTCACGGTGCGCTTCAGGGTGAGCCGGAAAAAGAGGCTCAGCAACTCCGGGATATCGGTGCCGACCCGATACGCACCGCGAAACAGGAGCTGGCCGACCCGTGGGTCAATGAAGGTATCCGCCGGCCGGCCAAATGACCCGAGCGTGGGCACCAGGCCCAAGACCCGATCGGGGAACAAACGGTAAAACTCAAAGATCACCTGAGCCCCCATGGAGTGCCCGAGCAGAACCGCCTTCTCAGTCTTGGTCGCGTCCATCACCCGCGCCAGGTCTTCGGCCATGCTGGTCATGGTGATGCTGGCCGGACGGTGTGGGTTGCCGGACGCACCGTGGCCCCGGTAATCCCACACCACCACCTGCTGATCCGGAACAAAGTATTCGCCGAGCTTGTCCCAAAAAAATGTCGAGACGCCCGCACCGTTGCAACACACCAACGTGCGTGCGCCCTCGGGGCCACCGTAGGCGTAAGCGAGCGGCGTTCCGTCGGCTGCGGGCGTGGTTCCCGAGTCTTGCCACCATAAGGATCCGTGTTTTTTGAAGTCGACCAAGGCTCTAGCCTATCGCGTCTTGAACGTTTTGCCGATGCGTGCACGGTCGCGCGCCCTTCGCCTTTCAACCCACCTCGTTTTCCTGGTAATCCCGTAGGAATCAAAAACCGTGCCTTCGAGGGCTAAATCGGATAGCAGACAGCCATGGCGTCGTACCTCGTGACCGGCGGAGCAGGCTTCATCGGCTCAAACATTGTTGAAGCCTTAATCGAACAAGGACACAAAGTCCGAGTCCTCGACAATTATGCGACGGGCCGCCGTGAAAACACGGCGAGTTTCGTGAAGAAGGTCGACTTGCTCGAGGGCACCATGACCGATTTCGAAGTCTGTCGTGATGCGGTCGACGGGATGGACTTTGTGCTCCACCAGGCTGCCATCCCCTCGGTTCCCAAATCGGTCAAACGCCCCCGCGCCTCCAACGAAGCCAACGTCACCGGAACGCTCAACATGTTGGTGGCGGCGCGCGACGCCAAAGTGAAACGCTTTGTCATGGCCGCGTCATCTTCCGTGTATGGGAACACGCCCACGCTCCCCAAAGAGGAGAGCATGCCGGCGACCCCACTGAGCCCCTATGCGCTACAAAAGTACGCGGGCGAAGTGTACTGCCGCGTCTTCTTCGAGACCTACGGCCTCGAAACCGTGGCTCTTCGCTATTTTAATATCTTTGGACCGCGACAAGATCCAACCAGCCACTACTCCGCGGTCATTCCGAAGTTTATTACGGCCAGTCTCCGAGACGAGTCTCCGGTCATCTTCGGCGATGGGCAGCAGTCACGCGACTTCACCTACATCGCGAATGCGGTCCACGCCAACCTTCGGGCCTGTGAAGCCGGCTCCGAGTGTGCCGGTCAGGTCATGAACATCGCCTGCGGCGACCGCGTGAACCTGCTCGAACTCGCAGGCATGATTCGCGAGTCGGTGGGTCGCGGAAAGCCCCCCACCCACGCCCCCGAGCGGCACGGCGATGTGAAACACTCGCTTGCCGATATTTCTCGCGCCAAACGACTGATTGGCTACGAGCCGCAAGTTTCCTTCCGAGAGGGTCTGAGCCGAACCATTTCCTGGTACAGCGCCTTATAGGCGGCATAGCGTGTGCCGAATTTCCTTGAGCCCCGGTGGAGGGCAGTGGACTGTTGCCGTGCTATTCGGGGCTGCGGCTGTCGTCCTCGTCAAACTCTCGGTAATCGCGCAGACGTTCGTCTAGGCCCCTGCGGAGTTCGTCCCAAACTTTTTTTGCATGGGCGTCGTTTTTCCATACGGCCTCATGACTCGTGTACCCGTGCTTATTGAGCGTTGTCTTGATAAATGGCGGCAGCGCCTTTTCGAACAGAAGGATTTCTCCTGGTTGGATGTGGTACTCAAGCTCGGGTCCATCGTAAGGTGCGTTCAGAATGCGCTCGGGATCTGCTTGACGAATGAGCTCGTACATTGCGTCCGAAACCCGATCGTCCGTTTCCAAATTATTCCAAGCCGCGATTTTCTTGGTCATGTCGTCGTACTGCTCTTTGGACAGCTTCCCGGAACGGAGGCTTTCAGCCGCCCGCGCAAAGATTTCCAGCGTGGCCCGCTCCTGAATCATCTTGCGGAGCCGAAAGGGTGTTGGATTGTCAGGCGACTGACGCATTGCGGTACGAAACAGCTCGCTCCACGTCGACATGGCTTCGGTTGCAAAACGCTCTTCATATTCTTTTTTGCTTCCATGGACAGAGTCGATTTCAAGGTAGGACAGCTGGCGGATAAAGTATGGCTTCGTATGGAACCGATCATAGACAGCCTTCCGAAACGTTTGCGAGAACGAGAAAAACCGGTTGTGCCAGATCTCGTGGTACACTGCATCCGCAAAGTCCTCACGACCCATGTTTGTACCGTACCCGCCAAAGAGCTTGAATATCGCCTTCTGCTCCGGAACGTAGACAAGGCTGTGCCCTATGGAAATGGGGACAAATTGGTACTCGTCAGTCGCGAAGGTAAGCCCATGGTCCTCCATCGCCACACGGAGACTGTCTGCCACGAGGTAGTCGGACTCGATCGCCTCAAAAATCCGAGATCGGCTGTCGGAGCTGTCTACGGGGCCAATCAGCTGCACGCCGGGCAGAAGCCCGGCTAAGAAGTCAGCGCCAAAGAACAGGAGGGCTGTTTTGCCATCGAGAGCCGTACTCGGCACGGTGTTGATCTCTCGAAGAATACGATCGAACAGCTTCTGCCGCTCGGGTGTGTTGTCCGGCACCGCAACATACCGTGGGGTTTGCTTCGCAGATCGTGCGTTCTCCTTCCAGTCCCAGGTGTACTCGATCAGGAGTCGGTCACCTTGTGGTCCGGGTACCACCGCGAAATGCATCCATCGATCTTGATCTTGACCATGTTGTACCCGCATCTCCGCAATCTTGACTGACGTACTCCCGCTCTCTGCCGTCGTCACTTTCAGCCCAGTGTCGTATACGCGGTAGGACGCCGATTCGAGGTTAAGACCCGCGAGCCACTCGTATTCCTCTGGCGCCCAAAGACCGACTGCTGCTGAAGGGAAGAACAGCATTTGTTCCTGAATGCGATCCAATGAGGACTCTTCATCCGCAACGACATCTTGGAAATCCAGCACCTGCTCGGTGATCAGCAACTTCACGTCCTTATACTCGTCGGACGTGGGCGCCAGATCCGTGTCAATGACGGTCTCAATCATGTTCTCATTATGGTGGTAAATGATGACCCATCCTCGAGAAAAATGGCGCACGACAATACGGGGGGCCTGGTCCCTTGGGAGCCAGCGCGAAGCAGTGACGACAAAAACAAGATCATCGGTCACGGTATCTCGAGGCTTGTCCGAGGTGCGTATTCTTCCGTTTTGCGTCACGACAGCGAGCGTTCCGTTTGGTGCAAGCTCGGGCCAGACGATTCCGCCCGCAACAAGTATGTCGACAAAGACACGCCAGAGCGCATGAAGGCCATTCGCTTCGAAATCCCGTACAAAGCCGGTCACCGCGATTCCCTCCTCAAGCGTTTCCATCGAGGGCGCTGGCAGGTTGGGGCTCTCTTTGCTCGTGACATGAAAGTGAATCTGATACAAACCCTTATCTAGTGCCTCATTGAACAGCGTATCTTGCTCAATCAGCTGAAAAAAACGAGTTAACTGTTTCATGTCCCCGTGAAACTTTTTGGCGAACAGAAGGACCCCGTGCTTGAAATGCCTATAGAAGCGTCGATTGAGCTCGAAGTACGGGGGCATAGCACGGAGCATGCGCAAGTTCAGCATTGCCCTTTCTGCTGGGCCTTTAACCTTCTTGGGGACTTGACGAAACGTCGGGTGGTGGTTTGTCGTTTTTTGCGCTGCTGCTTGCCCCCACCACAAAGCGTTCGGCGCTCGCGCGGTCGAACTCCCCGCGAATCATGAGCTCTACGATATATAAAAAGGCGATGCGCTCCTGGGAAGGGAGCGTGTCGGCAAAGGGCGCGATGTGTTGCCAGAACTTGTGACTGTGCACAAAGCTTTCCAGAAGCTCCGAGCGAGGGCGCGAAGTTTTCAGTTTGAAAACCGGCCACAAGGACTCGGCGCTGGGCCTCAAAACACCAAAGTGCCCCAGAGGGAGTTCGAGGCCGAGCCAGTCGATCTGAATGAGGTACACACCGTGCTGGTCGAACCGCAATCCGGGATTCGAAAGTGGGTTCTCCAAGACGGGGCCCTCGGGGTGAATCAACACGTCGGCCCGAAGCACTTCTTCGTTTTTGAAGTGCGTTCCCGCAGGCTGAACCACCACCGCTTCGGAGGACACCACGCCGACGCGCTCCCAAAGCGGTGAGGTCGGCGCCCGGTCTGACACCAAAATCGTTTCCAGGCCGACATCCACCTGTGCGCTCGATAGGTAGGCCGCCGCGTCCAGCCCCACCACCGCGCCCCAAATCCACTCTTTGGGCAGTTTCGCGACCTCGTCCAACCAACGCGTCGCAGGCACCCCGAAACGAGACGCCAAACGACTCGGGGCTAACAAGAGTCGAGCACCCCACTGTGCTGCTACCCCGGGGCGGCGCATCCTGAAATTGTCCGGTTGTCAAACCACCGACCATCGTCCCGAGAGCGGTCGCCAAGTCCGACGCCGACGGTGGCGTGGTGGCCTCAAAATCGAAGTCGGGGGGGCCGATCGAAATGGCCATGGTCGCCCCGTACATAGTCGTATACGTCGATGAACCAAATGGCCGCAGTGCTCGATTGAAGCTGCGTCGAAAGATTGTGAATCCGCTGACTCGAGTACGGAAAGTCATGATCCCGCACAAAGTGCTGCATCTTGGCCCACAACGCATTCGCCATCCGATCGAAGCCCGCGCCCGCGGCGTGTTCGGTCTCGTCCGCGAAACGCCACAGCCCCAAAATGACGCCCGCCGTCGCTTCAAGATGGTAAGATTTAGGCTGTTTTCTTTGCTCCTCGGGACTCAGATCGATGTAAGGGTCACGAAAGTCCGAAGGAAAGTAGTGGGTGCCGAGATAAAGACGTTCTTGCGGAGCCTCGTCAAAAGGCAGCTCTTTGACAAATGCATTGATGGTGTACTGAAGGCAGGCTGCAATCTTATGCACTTCTTCGTCTGCAAGCGATGCATAGTCCACGGCGAGCCCGAAGAAATCGGCGTGGACTCAAGCCCTACGCCCTGGTGACGGTTACTTTGAACCGAAAGCGAAACCTGCTCCGTCTCACCGTCGAATGCCCGCCAGAGCGTCGCCGTAGGGCCACCCAAGGTGTAAGTGTTTGCGAGCGAAGCCTTGTCCGGCGCGAAATCCTCGACAAAACGAAGGTTGCCGAGTGACTCGGGAACCGCCACGTGATACTGGTTTTCGACCTGCACGTGAAACGCGGAAGCTCGCCCTGACACCAAAGAGCGTTCAGCCGACATCACAACACGGGTTTCGATGTCGCTGGGTTCAAGCACTGCCGCCCGAGCCACCAGGCACGTCTTGGCTTCCGAGTGGACCCTGGGGCGCACCCACCCAAGCTGCAGCCAACAAATCGTCGTGGGCCACCAAAACAGGTACCCCCTCGAGTGCGTCGGCATCCGTGCCGTGGGTGTGGCGATGAACCGCCCCAGCAGCCGCCACTTCGTCCTCGCTCCGCTTGGGATTCCAGAACACGTTGACCGTTTCGTGCGTAAAGGCGCGGCCATCAGACGTTCGCGCCAGTTGAATGACACCTCCGGGCGTTTTTCTCGGACCGTCATCGCCCGCGTAAGGCGCATACGAAAGCACCGCGAGGGTGTTCGAGGTCGAGGCAAGCTTCGGCATGTATCCCTGACCCACGGCCCTCCCCGCCGACCAACTCTGTCCCCCGTCCTCCGAATGCATCAAGACAAGGGCGTTGTGGCCCAGGGCGTTCGGGTCTCTTGATGGCCCCCGTTCGTAAACCGCGTAGAGTCTACCCTCCGGACCGCTTCCGATTCCTGGGTGCGCCAGCAGATCCTCCGCCGAATCACCCCCGGCATCCAAGGTCGTGATCTGCCATGCCGGAAGCACGCCATCGAGTGGCCGCTGCGCAAGCACAATGCGATCGCCGTGGTGCCAAGTTCCGGCGTATAGATACTGAAACGACACGCCAAGCTTCGAAAGTTCGGCTTCGTCGCCAGGCTCTCTTGCACGCTTCCACGTCTTGCGCCAACCCACCACCGGTCGCGTAACCCGCTCTCCGTAGATCCTTTCTTGGCTGTACACGGGCTCGGAAGCGAGCATTGCGTCCCAGGCCGGATTCGGGACCGGTACGTTGTCCCACATCGCGCTTCGCCGAGCCACGATATGAACACCACGCTGGTCTACGTGAAGTGACGGCTCATGCATGGTGTGCTCTTCCACCCAGTGCACATCAGCGTCGTCGGTGCCCCCGAGCACATACGACTCCTCACACCAGCAGTCCGCACAACGACAGCCAGAATCTCCTTCTTCGTACCGAACCTTGTGCTTCACGATCTCATCCGCGATTTTGCGGCGAGGTACGTCAAATACATTGCGTGGCTTACCCAAAAAGTCCTTGACGTAGTACACCTTGCCTGCCTCGCCCCACACGGCGTGCAGGGCCCCCAAAACGTCATGCGCCAGGTTTAGGCCGCGCTTCCAGTGGTCATTGTGGCGGGCCACCCGAGGCGCCGTTGGCCATGTCACCCCACTGTCGTCGCTTTCGAGAACCTGAACGCGACTCGTGCTGCTTCCTTGCACGCTCGGCCCCTTCTCGATCCACGCCAATACAACCTGAGCACGATGGCTTGAAATGGCGAGGTCCGAAATCTCTCCCCCGTCCCCGCTTTTCAGTGAAAGAGGTGGGCTCCAAGAACCCCGTCGCCCACCCGACACACTTCGAAGGTATCGAACATGATCCCCCAGACCAGTGCCCTGGTCCCGAACCACAAACGCCAAGTGCGCAACCAATTCACCCCCATATTCGATAAAGGCCAGCTGCGGGAGCGCAGCACCCGCAATCTGGGTCACCGCGACCGGCACCTCGAAGGCATCATGCGCTTTGGGGAGGGAAGAGACCACCGACACCATGTCGATGTCTTCCGAACGCTTCGATTCCCAATAAGCTCCCGAGGGATCGACCACGCTCGCGGTCACGTAGTATCGGTGGGGGCCGTCGCTTGGAAGTCTGTCTTCGAAGCGGGTATCTTGACTCTCAAAGACGGGTACACCGTCACGATACACGCGATATCGAATCGAGGCCTTGGCGGGTATGGGCCCGCCGTCGGTGAAGCGCTCCGATGCATTCCACCGAAAGGCCGCGTCCCGTCCGTCCAAGATCGCCTGAAACGTCTCGGGTGGACGTGGTTCGACCGGCTCGTCAGAGGTATTCACGCTCGCCGAGGCCACATACCGTTGCGCCCTTGCGTCCCAACGAGTCCCACCACCCAGGTCGCCGGAGCTTGTCCAAGCCACACACGGAAGTGAGACCTCTTGGCGCTTCTCAGAAAACACCCAGTAAGCTTTGGATGAACTCGCCGCATCCGGTGAAACCGACGATGGTGAAGAAGCGTCGAGCGCCTCCCACAAAACCCCACCCGAAGAAAGCAACCGAGACGCCCACACCGCTTCTGCCTCGGTCGAGGCTTGCGAACCCACGCAAGTCCAATCCAGGGTGACGAGGTTCCAGCCTGGCTCCCAGACTTCTGGCGCGCATCACTTCCTGCGCGCCCGGTTGAGGGCCCGATGCCGCACACAACCCCAATGCCATAAACAGGGGCCAACGCCCCTTGCGCCGCTGCCGTCTCACGATATCCTTCTCCCTGGACTGTCTTGCCCCGACCTAAAGGTCAAGGAGCACGGAAGTAAGCTTGCGGCCGCGGCAAACGCAACCGGATTCTTGCTGTCCGTGAACTCTTTTTGATGGCGTTTCAAGACGCTTCCCTCGTGCATGAAGACCGGTCTCCGCCGGGGGGCGACGAAGTTTGTTGGGCGACTGAAACGCTTTTTTGGCGCCGCCGGACCGTTTTCGATGGGTCAAAGGCAGCTTCGGTGGGCAGAGGCCAAAGCTCAATAGGGCGTACCGGCCGCCAACTTCCGGATAACCCTACTTGAACCGGGGCTTCCGTCCTTCGCGGCTATCCCCTATTCCGTGCAGTGGGAACGACGCGATTGGGCCCGGGTCTTTTCCACTAGGTTGGGGGCGGGGTGGACGAAAAGGCGTCTTCCAGCTTCCGGTGGATGTCGCCAAAGCCTCCGTTGGACATCAGCAAGATGGTGTCGCCGGTTTGGGCTTCATGGACCAACAGCTCGACGATTTGGTCGATGGTTCTGGCGGCGCGGGCTCGGTGGCCGTCCTTGTTGGTGATGGTCTTTGCGAGCTGTTCGGTGTCGAGTCGGGCCTCGGGTGGAATCTCGGAACGGCCCACAGGGGCAATGATGGTTTCGTCGGCGCCATGAAATGCCCCGGCGTAGGCCGACTGAAAAAAGCGCCTAGAGCTGGTGGCGGTCCGGGGTTCGAAGACTGCAAAAAGGCGCCCAGCGGGGTACCTTTTTCGAATGGCCTCCACCGTTTGTTTGACTGCGGTGGGGTGATGCGCAAAGTCGTCGATGATGCGGATGCCGCGGGCTTCGCTTCGGATGGTTTGGCGCCGCCTGACGCCTTTGAAGCTTCGGACGGCCTCCTTGAGTTCGTGGACTGAAAGACCGAGGCCGGCCCCCAAGGCGATGGCTGCAACCGCATTCTCTACGTTGTGTCTACCCCCCAAGCCGAGCGCAAAACGGCCCAGTTTGATGCCTTCGTGAAAGACCGAGAATTCGGAGCCACGCTCAGAGAAGACGAGGTTTTGGGCGTGCCAGGTCGCATCGGCGTCGCCGGCTGCCGAGTACGTTTCTACGCGGGCCTTGGTCGTTTTCAGCCGATCCCGGATGCGGGCCTCGTGGGCGCAGGCCAGGATGCGTCCTCCGGGCGGCACGAGGGCGATCAGTTTCGAAAATTCGGCCTCAATCTCTTCTACGTTTTCGTAGATGTCGGCGTGGTCGAACTCCAACGAAGTCAAGATTAACGTGCGCGGCTCGTAGTGGAGAAACTTGGGCACCTTGTCAAAGTAGGCGGAATCGTATTCGTCGCCTTCGACGACAAAGTGGTCTCCTTTGCCGAGGCGAAAACCGGCTTGAAAGTTTTCGGGAATACCGCCGACAAACATCGATGGATCCCGATGACTATGGGTGAGGATCCAGGCCATCAAACTGGTGGTGGTGGTTTTGCCGTGGGTGCCGGAGACCACAATGCTGTGACGTCCCTTCAAGAAGAGGTCGCCCAGAGCTTTGGCCATGGACGTGGAAGGGAGGTTTTCGGTTCTGGCTCGGGCGGCCTCCGGGTTGGACTTTCGGATGGCGTTGCCCACAATGACGAGGTCTGGTGTGGGCTCGAGGTTTTCGGATGCGTATCCGCTCAGGACCGGGATGCCCCATTCTTTGAGGCTGTCGGACATCGGTGGGTAGACGTTGGCGTCGCTGCCGCGAACCTCGTAGCCCGCGGCTTTTAAGAGGCCCGCGAAGGTGCCCATACCGGTTCCGCAGATTCCGATCAGGTGGACATGCTTGGGAGACTTGGCCATGAAAATCAGGCCTTGAGGGCCTCGGCGCCGCTCACGATCTCCATCAGTTCTCGGGTGATCGCGGCTTGGCGTGCCCGATTCACGTGCAGCGTGAGCTTTCCGATCATGTCTTTGGCGTTCCTTGAAGCGGCATCCATGGCACTCATGCGGGCGCCGTGCTCCGCCGCCGTCGACTCGAGGAGGGCGCGCCAAATCTGGACCGCGAGGTGCTGGGGAAGAAGCTCGTCGAGCACTTCTTGGCGGCCAGGTTCGAAGATGTGCTCGTAGCCCTCTTGCGCGGTGTCGATGGGTTCGTCCCAGGCTTGGGCGGCTTCGGGTCTGCTGAGATCCTCGTCTAGGCCGGCGGCCGCGCGCGCGTCTCCGGAAATGGAGGCGAGTTCGCCCACTTTGGCGGCCCGGGTTTCGCGCCATTCATCCAGGGGCCGAATGGGGAGCAATTGCTTGAGCGTGACGTTTTGAGAGATGGCACTCTTGAACTCGTTGTAGAGGAGATACACGGCATCGAGTTCACCTCCGCGAAAACGTTCGGACAAATCGACCGCGATCCGGTTGGCGGTTTCGAAGTCGAGGTCTTCCCAAACGTTGTCGTAGTTGGCCCGAAGCGAGACGCCTTTTCTGCGAAAGTGATCCTGTCCCTTTTTGCCGATGGTGGATAAGTGGATCTGGTCGTAGCCGTGCTCGTTTTCGGTGAGGAACCGTTCGGTCGAGCGGATGATGTGGGCGTTGAAGCTCCCGCACAGGCCTCGATTCGAGGACATTGCCACCACTTCGACCCGCCGGGGGACCCGATAGGCCAAAAGAGGATGGGCCGATACGTCGGCCGTGGATACCACGTGCTGAAGCACTTCGTTCATGCGGAGCGCATAAGGCCGGGCCTGGAGGATCGCGTTTTGCGCCCGACGAAGTTTCGAGGCCGCCACCATTTTCATGGCTTTCGTGATCTTTTCGGTGTTCTTGACAGCCTTGAGGCGCTTGCGAAGGTCGCGCAGCGTCGCCATGGCTGGGCGCGATAAGTCACCCGGGAAACGGGGTCAAGAAGAGTTCGCGTCATTCCTAAGGGTGCGAAACCAGGTCCATCCGGCAGAGACCGCGATCGCCGCCAGCCCCACTTGCCCTGCGGCCCACGGCGGCAGGGCTGAAGTGCTGCCGAGCGCGCGGGCCAGCTCATCGAGAATCCACACGAAAAATCCAAGGGTTGCACCGATTCCCATCGCCTGAGCCGTGGTGGGGTGGAAAGGCAAGAGGAACAACAGCCCGGCGACAAGGGCGACCGCCAGAGCCAGGGTGATGGGTAGGGTAAGCCGGCGATAGAGCTCGAGGCGGTGAAGGGTTGAGGGTTGTCCGAGTCGTTCGCGGGCGAGGGTGGACCGGTACAGGGTGCGAAACGAGAGGTGCCCGGGGATGCCGACACTGTGGAGAAAGTCGCTGGGAACCTCGGGCAGCGAAAACACCTCGGTGGTGGATCGGGTGGTTTTGAGCGCTTCATCCTCGAAATGGATGTGGGTGAGGCCCGAGGCGCGCCAGCTCTGGTCCTCGTAGACCATCCGATCCAATTCCCAGCGATCCCGAATTCGGCCCCCCTGGGTATGGAGGATGAGGACCCCAAGCAGGGTGTGGGCGCCGGGGTCACCGAGTGCTTCGACCCGAAAGATGCGATCTTGCCCCCGAAACCATTTTTGCTGTTTTTCTCCTCGAATCCGATGGCCAAGGCCGACGGTTCGTTTGAGGGACGCGACTTGTGCGCGGGCATGCGGAACCACCCATTCGGTGACGGCCCCATAGACCAGGGCGCAAACGATCCCCAGAACGACGCCCGCCTTGAGCAGCATGGTGGGACCTGCGCCGGCCGCCATCATGGCACCCATCTCCTGTCGCCGGAAAAAGCCTGAGATTCCCGTGGCGGCGCCGATCAGGACCATGACCCCACAGATCTCCTGGAACATGAGGGGGGTACTCAGGAGCACCAGCTTTGTCAGATCCCATGGCGACGCCGACGCGGAGGCTTGGTTTCCGGCTTCCACAAACTCGATCACCGAGAACAACGCGATCCCCGCAAGGAGGGCTACGAGGACGTGGAGGCTGGTTCGCCCCAGGAGCTGTCGGGCGAAGAGGCCAAACCATGGGGTTCGCACCGATCGGTCTTGGTTTTCGGCCATGGCCCGAGAGGCTACGGTGGGGTACAGGCAGAGTCTATGCCGCTTCGGATAGCGATGGTCGACGATGCCCCCTTCGGATCGAATCTCAGGATGTGCGCCCAGGCGGAGCTTCTGGCCGCGCGGGGGGACGACGTGGTGGTGTTCGCCCCCGAGGCGGCCTCCGACGAAAGCGCTGAGGCTCCTCGGCTGCACCATCTTCCGGTCCCTGCGCGCGCGGCATCCCGCGGTCTTCGGTCTTGGGCGCCGGGCGTGTGGTCGCGCGCGGCCCCCTTTTTGTCGGTGTTGCGGGCGCATCTTCAGCGCCCGTTTGACGTCGCCGTGATTCACGCGGCGAAGGGATGGGTGTTGCCTCGCGTGCTGGCCAGCCTTGCGGGCCCCAAAACCTTGATCGACGTGAGCGCGTGGGATGGCTCCGCGGTCGAGGGCCTGGTGGGGGTCGGTGGCGGGGTGGCGAGGGTCGCTGGGGTCGAGCTCGCGGACGCTTTGGTGGCTGCGCATCCGGCCCAATACGATGCGTTGCTGGCGCGGGGCGTGCGGGCCCGAAAGCTGGGCATCGTGGTGTCTTCGGTGAGCCCTGAGTTTTTTGTGCGGCGCAAAAAAGGTCCTCGTCTTCCGAGCGGTACCCCGGCGCGCTTGGTGGTGCACGTGGCCCAAGCCTCCGATCTTCCTTGGTGTCTGTCGGCGGTGGATCGCTTGGCGGCGCGGGATGTTCCGCTTGCGCCGACGGTGGTGGGTCGTCCTGAGGTTATCGGAGCCGCCGAGGCGGATCACCGCACGTCGGGTGTGGAGGTCAGTTGGCGGGCGTTGACGAGCGATGCCGATTTGCTCGAGAGCCTTCGGGGAGCCCACCTGGCGGTGGTGACCGCGGAGGACGTTCTCTCGAAGGCGGGCCTTCCGCGGGCGCTTCTGGCTGCGGTGTCTGTCGGGGTTCCAACCATCGTTCCCCGCACCCTATGTCTGGACCGCCTGTTTGGGGGGCGGTCGGTGGTGTCGTGGGTCGAACCCGGCGACGTTGAGGGTCTGGCAGACGAGATACAGGTCCTGGCGACCGATGGCACGCGAAGGAAACATGCGGCCAAGCAGATGTCGGAATGGGAAGCGGAGTATGGTTTCGCACCAAACCGTCAGGTTTTTTACCGCACGGTGGATGCGCTGTGTTCTGAAAAGATCACCCGAGAGCGGCGCGCGCGGCAAAAGGCGGTCGAGGGGAAGAAGACGGGGACCCGCAAGACCCCGCCGAAATCCGGCTCGGCCTCTAAGCCCAAACCGCCTTCCGCGGGTCGCACTCGGCCGTCCAAGAAACCCGAACGGCCTCAAGCCCCCCAAGCTCAGGCTCCCATCTCGGTCGAGCAGCGCTGAGCACCGGAGGCGGTTGCCGGTAACCCGTCTCCTCGCACGGCCTCCAGTGCCCACGCCGTTCCGTGGAAAGCACGCTGGCCCTTCTCTGCGCGCCTGAAAACCCTTTGTGGTCAGTCTCTGGAGCACATCCCAAAGGTACGTTCGGGTTTTCCGCTTTCGGTGTTCCTGGCTCTTGGGAATCCGCGGCTCACGGGTGGGGGAGGGCCAAGCGAAGGGGCGGGCGGGATTGGGCATAAGTTGCGCTCTGGTTCCAACCGGAGATACTTCGGAGCGAAACATGTCGCTGTCTTATCCTATGCTGAAGCCGTTTTTGTTTGCGGCCTTCTTTTCACTGTCCATGGGTTTTTTCGGGTGGTCGTGCTGGCGCTTGGCCCGACTGGTTCGGCTTGGTCAGGACCGGGGTGGCTTGTTCTCGGACCCGGTGGACCGCATCGGTCAGGTTATCTACCTGGTCTTTTTTCAGCGGCGGGTTCTGAGGGAGCGTTTTGGCTGGAACCACGCGATCTTCTTCTGGTCGTTTCTGATCATCACCGTAGGGCACACCGAGTTTATTGTGCGCGGAATTATCCCCTCGTTCTCTTTAGGATTTCTCGGTGACACCGTCTACAGCGCCATCCTCATAGGCGGCGACGTGATGGCATTTTTGGTCTTGTTTGCGGTGGTGTTTGCGGTGTTTCGGCGGGTTGTCGTTCGCCCCAAGCATATCGCGTACCAGTCGGTCGATGCGTTTCGCATTTTGGGACTGATCACCTCGGTGATGGTGACCTATTTTTTGGCGATGGCCTTTGGATTGGTGGGGCAGCACAGCGACGTGGCTCTTCATGGGCACGCGCTGCCGGTGTCCTCGATGGTTGCGGGGTGGTTCGCAGACGTTGCACCTGAAGCGGCCGGGGGGCTTTGGTATGAGACCTTCTGGTGGGGTCACGCGGTGGTGCTGATGGCCTTTCTCAACTACATCCCTCATTCGAAGCATCTTCATCTTCTGGGTGCCATTCCAAATATCTATGTCAGCGAGCGTGAAAAGCCGAAAAGCGCCCTTTCCCGACTCGATTTTGAGCATGCCGAAGTGTTCGGGGTAGGCAAGGTCACGGATTTCAGCTGGAAGGCTTTGCTCGACACCTATGCGTGCACGGAGTGCGGGCGATGCGACCTGTATTGTCCGGCGAACAATACCGGAAAGCCTCTGAAACCCCAGGAAGTCATTCACGACGTCAAAGACAACCTGTACATCAATGGGGACCGGCTTTTGGCAGAACGGGGTATTTTTGAATTTTCGCGGGCGCCCGACGACTTCGAGGCGACCCTTCCCCTCATTGCCGCCAGCGAGGAGACCCGGAAGCCAGGCCAGACCTCGGCCGACGTCCTGTGGGCCTGCACCACATGCGGCGCATGCGTGGAGGCGTGTCCGGTGCTCATCGACCACGTCGATACCATTATGGATATGCGCCGGCACCTCGCGCTGATGGAAGGGGAGGTCTCGCCGGAGCTGGCCACCACGTACAAGAACATCGAAAACAACTACAATCCCTGGGGCATCGGAGCGGACAAGCGGGCCGCTTGGGCTGAGGCCAGCGGTCTCAAGTACTGGGGTGGGTCGGAGGACGCGGAATCTTTTGAGTACTTGTTTTGGGTAGGGTGTGCCGGAAGTTTCGACAACCGGGCGCAAAAAGTGGTCCGGGCGTTTGCAGAGATCCTCGACCAGGCGGGTATTCGCTATGCCATTCTTGGTCAAAAGGAGAAATGTACCGGGGATCCGGTCCGCCGTACGGGCAACGAGTACATGTTCGATGAGTTGGCCCAAGAGAACGTGGCGACGCTCAACGAACTCGGGGTTCAGAAAATCGTGACCGCGTGTCCCCATTGCCTCAATACCCTGAGGCGTGAGTACCCGGCCTTCGGTGGGGACTATGACGTTATCCATCACTCTCAGCTGATCGCAGACCTCCTCGAGGGGGAGCGGATCACGCTTAAGGAGACCGAAGCCAAGAAGCTGACCTTTCACGACCCCTGTTATCTTGGGCGTTGGAACCAAGAGTATGAGGCGCCCCGGCAGTCGCTTGCGGCGGTCAGGCAGCTTCAGGTGGTCGAGATGGACCACAATCGCGAGCGGTCGTTTTGCTGCGGCGCGGGGGGCGGGCAGATGTGGATGGAAGACCACACGGGCACGCGGGTCAATTACGAGCGAACGCGGCAGGCGCTCGAAACCGACGCTGAAGTCATTGGCGTCGCCTGTCCGTTTTGCATGACCATGCTCGAGGATGGCATCAAAAACGAAAACCGCGAAGATGATGTGGAAGTTCTGGACGTTGCGGAGATTGTAGCGGGGGCGATGGTTCGAAGCCCTAAGGCCGAGTCCTTGCCCTCCGATGCCCCGCGCAAAACACCTCAATCCTGAAATTCGAAGCGATCGGTTTTGTCCTATTCCGTCACAAACCGCACGATGGCCAGGTTTCGGCCGATCCAGGGGGCTTTTTGGCCCGATGAGCGCCCATTTTCCGATGGACTCCCGGTACCTTGTAGAGGGATGCTGCGCGGTGTCTTGGCCATGGTGGGGTGCATAGTTGTGGGGCGAAAATCTCGTGCGGGTCGCGGAGTGAGTCGGTCGTGATCACACGTTCGGGCGAAACATTTCCAGATCCCCTGCTGGGGATCACGCTAGAGGGGCGTTACCAGCTCGAGGCGAAGATCGGCGCGGGGGGCATGGGCTCCATCTATCGAGCACAGCAGCTCAACGTCAACCGGGACGTCGCGGTGAAGATCTTGAGCCAAGAAGTTTTCGGTGACGACACCATCGTCCAGCGCTTTCGGAACGAAGCCAAGATCATTGCCCAACTCAGGCATCCCAATACCCTCAAACTCATCGATATCGGGACCTTCCCAGACGGTCGTCTCTATTTGGTCACGGAGTTTCTCGAGGGACAGCCTCTCAATCGCGTATTGCGCACGAGCTTGTTGTCGGTCGAACGAACGCTGAGAATCTTGTCGCAGATCTGCGCGTCCTTAGAAGAGGCGCACAGCTACGGCATTGTTCACCGCGACCTGAAGCCCGCCAATGTGTTTTTGGTGACGGTCGGCAGCGATGAAGTGGTGAAGGTTCTTGATTTTGGGATCGCCAAACTCAGCCACCAGCCTGGTCTGACGGTCGCGGGTGCCGTGTTTGGAACGCCTGCGTACATGTCCCCAGAACAGGCCAAAAGTGAAGAGGTCGACCCGCGGAGCGATTTGTACAGCCTGGGGGCCATCGCCTATGAGGCGCTGGTGGGGCGTCGCCTCTTCGAGGTCGACTCGCCTGCCGCGGTTCTTCTGAAGCAAATCCACGAATCGCCGGTGCCCATCAAGGAGCTCGACCCTTCGATTCCGGATCCGATTGCGGCTTTTGTTCACACGTTGCTCGAAAAAGACCCCGCGCGCAGGCCCGACAGCGTTCAGGCAGTGCGCGAACACCTTGAGTTTTTGCTCGCCTGGTGCTCCACCCAGTTTGGAAGCACCCCACCTTTGATGGAAGGCCGGCAGCCCGGGGGCAATCCGGGCGGCGCGAGCCTATCACCGAGGGTCCTTCGCGATGAGGCCCACTCGGTGGAGGGTTTTTTGGGGGCCTTGCCCGACCACACCCAGGCACCGGCAGCGCGTAGTGGGCCGGAACGCGCTATCGAGTCCTCATCCGCGCTGGGTCAGTCGATGTCAGGACTCGCTCCGTCGGAGGTCGGTCACTCTATCCCTCCGGCTTCTCAGTCGTTGCCTTCGATGGGGCCCGATTCGTTGCCCCTGGCGGAGCCCTTGCCCGCGGTGGTGCCGACGACCGACGTCGTGCTGGACGGGACCATCGGGGCCCTCCCGTTGCCCGCGCCGCGACGTTCGAAACCGGTGTTGTGGTTTTTTGCGATCTTTGTCCTTCTGGTTGCGGTTTACGGACTTTGGTTGGTGACCCGTGGGCCTGCCTTTGTGGCCAGTCCACTCCATCAGGGACGGGTCGGTGGGCATGTCACCAAGCCGGCGGCAGCCAGCGAGCCCGAGCGCTCGGTGCCGAAGCTTCCGCCCGTGCTTTCGAGCCGAGAGGTGGCGCCTCCACCGGCCCCCGATCGAACCCTTCCCCTCCCCCTCCCCCTCCCCCCGGCCAAGAATCCCGCCCACATTGAAGGGTCCGTGGCGCCCGTACCCGTCAAGGAGGCCAAGCGCCCCGTGAAAAAGAGGCCGAAGCGCAAGTTCAAGCGCAGGGCCTCCAAACGCCCGACTGCGACCCCGCCCGAGCCGCCCAAGCCTGCTGAAATGCCGGTTGCACCGATTGAGTTTGGGCACGTTCGGGTGACCGTGTTAACCACCAGTGGTCGGCGGCTTCCGGCCGAGGTTACGGTGGGTAAGATCGTGAAGCTTGGCCCCACGCCCACGCTGATTCGGCTCGAGGCCAAAAAGGCCCACATCGTTCGCATCAAGCCCGCGGGCTATCGGGCGAGCATGAAACTGGTCACGCTACAGCCCGGAGAAACGCGCGAAATACCACTCATTGCAGATTTGGAGGACCAATGACCCCACCCCAACTCCAATGCCGCATCGTGCCTGGATCCGGACTTGTGCGTGCCTGTTTATCTCGGACTGGGTGCCTGGCGGTGTTGTTTGGGGCTTTGGCGTGGTCTTCGCCGGTTTTGGCCAGCGAGGCTGGGGAGAAGCTGGTAGCCGCAGTTTTTGCGTTCAGCCAGGGGGAGCTCGACCAAGCAGAGGTGCTTCTTGATGAGGCCAAAGATCTGACCGCCAACGCAAACCTTCTGGCGAAAGTGCATCGTCAGCGAGGGATCATCTACGATGCGCGAGACAAACGACCGGAAGCGGTGGCGGCGTTTATGCGCGCGTTTTATTTCGACGGTGATCTCCGTTTGAATGCTCGTGAGCACCGCGGCACCGTAAGCGAGCTTTTCGAGTGTGCACGGTCGTTGTTTTTGCAAGGGGTGAAAGAGCGAACGGTCAAGACTCAATTTCGAGAGGCCCTGGAGCGCGAAGAATGGACGTGCCCTGGTGCACCCGAAGAATGGGGCGAAACCTTGGGCCCGGACGGTCAGCAAAGCGAGCCCTCCCCAGAAGATGTCGTCGGCGTGGCCACACCCACCACGCCAACCCCGCTCCTTTTCGGCACGGAAATGGACGGTGTCATGGAGCCGCCCGCTTCTGGTCCGCCGTCTTGGCCACTTTGGCTCGGTGCGGGTATGGGCGCAGCCGCGATGGGGACGGGGGCCATCTTGGGTTTGAGTTCGTTGTCTCGGGCTCGCGATGACAACGGGTCTACGGACCCCGCCGGCAGCGCTCGGGGGGCGAATGTGGCCTTTGCCGTCGGCGGCTCAATTTTGCTGGCGACGGCTGGGGTATGGTTGTGGCAGACGCTGTTCGATGATCCGACCGAGTAGGCAAGTAGGCGCGCGCCCATCCGCCTTTAAACAGAAACGCACAAGTCCGGATCCAGGCACGATGCGGCATTGGACCCTGCGGTGCCGGCTCACGTACTTCCGTGTACGCTCCGCGGGCTCCTCGGGCCCGGCTTTGCCTAGCACCTGGCTTCGAACGTGTGCGTTCCTGTTTAGTGGGCCTCGGCCTCCCACTCGGGGGCGAGATTGAACCACGGTTCGAATTCGAAGTGGAGCGGGTTGTCATACAGTGAAACCTTGGTTGTCAACTCGATATACTTTTCGTCGAGGACAATCGTGCCGTGGGTGCTCCCATCGTCATGAACGCCAACGGAGCGGACCCCCCTGTCAAAGCCACGATCACCGTATTTGTTTTCGATAAGAGTCCAAATGGCATACCAGGCTGCGGACATCACGACGGCTGTCGATGCCCATCCCACGTACCTTGGAGCGATCGCCGTCAGCGTTGAACCCGCAAAACCAGACACAACACCCACCATGATGAACACGGTCGCAATCAGGTCCGCTGTTCCGTAGAGCGGATGGGATTCGGGATCCGGGGAAGACGCCACCAAGGACTCGATGGTGTAGTAAAAGTGAGCCGCCCCGGCGACACCCGTAGCTACGCCAATGATGGAAGGCGTCAAGTCCACAGTGAAGAACCTTTGAGCCACAAGCTCATTCTCGGAGCCGAGCGGGTCGTTCAAGTTAACCGATGGGAGCGCGTTGCCGAGCACAGCAAACACTGCTGGAAGATCGCAATGCGGGGCGGTGTCGCGCGGCAGGCGGAAACGAAGGCGCATGTCCGCGTGGCCGCTCCCATCCGGCCGCGGTTCCACCAGCACACCCACTGTTCCCAGTCCGACCCCCTCCGCGGTCAAAACCTCGATCGTCTCCGGTGCTGAACCACGGTGATCCTCGAGGTCATCCGCAAGCAGGGCGTCGCGCAGCCTGGGGAGGAGCAATGAAATATCCACATCACGCGGGCCGTTTTCGTCCATCGCCAACAATTCCTTGCCGCTTCTGGGGTCCCTGAGGATGAGACCAAATGGCCCACAGGCTGGTTTTACTGCGTGATGCACACCCGCCAACTGAAGCCTCTCCTGGTGGGGCACAATACGCTCCGCCTCAGCGTCGAGAACAGACAAGTCGCCTTCTCCCGAGACCAAGGTATGACCGTCCATCGGAGGATCCGACGGCAGAGACTTGGCGTCTTGAGCTGGACTCGGGCTTAGATGAAATCGGCCTTGCCAATCCTGCGCCTCGTCACCGAGTAAATAATGCGCTTTGAGAGCCTCAAACTCCGCCTCGTCAATCTCGCCAAAGAGCATCCACCGGTGTAGCGAAACGGTTGTGCTTCGGAGGCGCATCGCCACCTGAGCCAGATGCCCACCGGCTTTCTCATTGATCAGGCGCCGCATCCAACGGACGTTTTTGGCACGCGCTTCGTCGAGGCGAAGCCCACGAACATCCACCGGAGCCTCCCAAAACCGCCAGTCAACGGGGACGTCGTGTTGGAGCAAGAATCGAAGCTCCATGTTCTTACGGTCCCCATAAACGGGGGCACCGGGGTTCAGGGCCTCCAGGCCATCGGTCCCATAGAGCTGATAGACCACCGATCGATTTTTTCCTTCAAGCCACGCCTTGAGACCCTCGTCCAGGGCGGCCTCAAAACGTGCCACCAGCGCCACCCGAAGCTCGTCCGGCGTTGCTTGAGAACTCAACCTATTCGTCGAAGGACACAGCTCAGGGCCTCCTTCGAGTCGGCAGCGAGACGCCAAGAGTCTCCAGGTACCTGGGTACCGAGACTCAGGCCCCTCCTGAAACGCGGCATCGACGTTGCCCAAACGAAACCCGGGTTCTGCGCCCTCGCTCGAGGTCAGTTCAGGGCGGGCCTCGGTGACGCTTCGAACCAATTCGGCAAACGACCAGACCGGCGCCTCATTGTCCATGACCAGACCGAGAAGCGTCGGGCTCGAACCGACACGCCCTGCCAAGCGCTCCTGAAACACCCGACCGAAAAGTCCACAAGACACACCGAGAACCGACTCGAGGGCATCCGCGCCGAGATTTTCAAAGCCAAAAGCAGTTAAGGATGGGCCCGAACATGGCGCCCCCAAGAGCGATACGGTGTCCTCTATGCCCCGCGCAAAGTCCTGCTGTTCGTAGGTTGAGAGCCACGACCTGACAGGTCTTCGGGCCCCGACCTCGGCGGTTGCGATGCGAACCTCGTGCAAGCGCCGAAACCAGTAGTCAAAGTGATGCCCTTCAGGCCCTGATACCAAAAGGCCGAGCCATGCTTCGGCCGCCCGCGCGCGCAACCGAGCTTCCCATTGGGCCCAGGGAACGCCGCCTTGACGATCGGCACCGGACCTCAGGTCCGGGCGAGGGTCTTCATCCACGCCCGGCGGGCCTCCACCTTCCACCCAAACGTTCGGACCCACGTGGACACCCCATACGCCGGCCGGCTGGTGCGCCAAAAGGAGCGTCGCGGGTGCGAGCCCGGAGGGGTCGCCGCCGGCCAATCCTTCAGCGAAACCCGTGAGGGCCACTTGTTCGAATCGTGGGTCAAAGGCCCCGGCAGCACGCCACAGAAGAAGCAAGGCCCCATCGGTATCCGCCCAGCTTTCGGCTTCGTCCCTGTGTGGCCAAGAAGACGGGTCTTTGTCCGCAACGGCCATGAGAAGCGCCCGTGCCCGCGCAAGTTGCCCTCGGGCGATCAAAAACAGCCCGTACACCACGGCGTCAGTGCGTTCGCCTTCCTGGGCGTCGCCCTCCGAGGAAGCGGAAAAGAACGGTAGATGGCGTTCTTCATCCCAGTGGGACCCAAGAAGCGATGCTTCCAGGCGCTGCCGAAGCCCTTCCCAGATGCGAACCGTGTCCGGATACACCCGTGTCCAAATCCGAATCGCGGCATCAAAAAGGAACACTGCATAGACTTGAGTCCGCGTCTCGTCGGCCGCTTCCCCGCCCGCCGAAAGTCGCTCCACCAGGTCCGGCAAGCCACGGAAAAGAGCTCGGGTCACGTGGATACGATCCCCATCCACGCCAAACCGCTCAAGAAAAACACCCAGCGCATAGGCCGCGAGTGTGGCATCGGCCAGATCACGCGATTCGTCACCAAACGGAGAAGCGGCCAAAATCGCGGACACCGCCTCGGTCGCCGCGGCCAAGTCCCCTTGGGCCGTCCAGGCCAACGCCTCCGCTGCGAGGGCGTCAAGGGAGGGACCCGGAGACGACGTCAACACCTCCGCCGCCTTCGACAAGGCGACCCGAAGTCGAAACGGCCCGGTCGTTCCGTCCCGACCGGAGATAATGAACTGGTGGGCTCGATCTCGGCCCTTTTGAACCGTCGCCTCAGGTCCGATAACGATGGGTGCCCCCACCGCGTCGGCATGCACCGTGCGCGAGTCGCCATTCGGCCGAACGCGTTCTAAGACCGGCCACAGCGTAGGCCTGGTCGCCGCATCGAGCCAAAGCGGCTCCACCGTCACGCGAAGGCGCAGATGGGGCGGAAGCCGAAGGATGTAACGCACCTTCGCGTCCTGTGTTTCAATCTTGTCCTCGATGGAAGATTGGCGCCTCAGCTCGTCCGAAGATTCCAAGGGCGCCATGAGACGAAGGTGCTGCAAGGTCCGAAACACATTGAGCCTGCCGCCACTGCTGGTCGCATCCTGGAGGCCAGGGAGAAGGTCCACACCGTCGAGGATCGCTTGTCGAATCTCCTTGGGACTCGCGTCTGGGGCAACCTGCCACGCCAAGAGCGCGGTTCCGGACACGAGGGGAGCAGCAAAGCTGTTTCCCAACTGCACAACATCGGCATCGACCCGGTGGTAGCTAGGGGCCGCGATTTCAATGCGAGGCCCACGCATCGACCCTTCTGCCACCGCGTCGTCCGCGGTGGTGCCCAAGGCCGCCACGAAGTTGTCGGCCTCTAGCTCTCCCGGTAAAGAGATCACCCCGGTCATATTGGCCGTTCCCCCTACAACCAAGATCCCTTCATCCGCGGCGCGGGACAAGGCACCTTGCAGACGAAGAAACAGGTCGGGCCAAAAAAGGATATCCCATGAGAAGGGATTCAGGTTAGAGCCCGCGCTGAGGTTGATCACCCGAACGTCGGCGCCCCCCTCGCCTCGATTGAAGCGAGCCTTCATCTTGACGACATAATCGATGGCCGCCACAACCCCTGCTGTGTCGCTTCCACCGCCGCTAGAGAAGGCTCGCACCGGCATGACGCGCGCGCCCGGGGCCACGCCTACAAACTGGCCTCCAGGCTCGGCAATGCCCGCAAGCCGAACGGCGACCTGGGTGCCATGCAACTCCACGTTTTCGTCGTCCGGGTCAGGGTCATTGTCCACCACGTCCCAGCCGTGAATATCGTCTCGGTATCCATTGCCATCGTTGTCAACACCATCTTCAGTTTCTCCCGGGTTCGTCCAAAAACGAAGCCGATCGTCATCAAGCTTCACGCCGGTATCGATGACCGCGACCACCACCTCCCCAGGGTCCGAAACAATCGACCAGGCTTCAGGCAAGTCGATATCCCGGTCGAGGAAGCCGATATGCGGGTGACCGGGGTTGTGATAATCAGTATGATGTGACAAGTCCACCATCGGCCGGGGGGCCCAAATCCCCGGGTCGGCCACGTCGGGCTCTTCGCGGTCCTGCCCCAGTGTGAGCGCTCTTCGCGCTTGGATGAGCACCGCCTCTACTTCGGTACGGGACACCACCGCCGGCACCATCGCGTTTCCTGGTGCCCAAGCCAGAGGCTGGATCCTCGAACCGTGTCCATCCCCATCCCCTTCTTTGGCCTCGGGATCGACCACCCGAGCGTAACGCTTGAGGGGCCGGTCCGAAAAACCTGGCCTTTGCAAGGAAGCATCCTGCACATCGATGAACCAAATGGCCGCCGTACTTGATTCGAGACGCGTCGAGAGATTCTGGATCCGCCGACTGGAATACACAAAGCCATGGTCCACAACAAAGGTTTGCATTTCGGACCACAAGGTGTTGCCCACATCTCGAAAATAGGATGCATCGGGATGATCGCTTTGTTCCGCGAAGCGCCAAAGGCCCAAAATCACGCCAGCGGTGGCTTCCAGATGATATGACTTGGGCTGTTTGGCCTGATCTTCAGGCGCCAAATCGATATAGGGATCTCGGAAATCCCAGGGAAAATAGTGGGTCCCGAGATACTGTTTTTCGTGGGGATCGTCGGTGAAAGAGAGTTTCTTGACAAAAGCACGCACCGTGTAGTGCAGGCAGGCCGCAAGCTTGGACTGCCTTTTGTCGCCCAACGTAGCGTAGTCCACCGACAAAGAAAGCCAACTACAGTTGTCGACGGCGGAAAACGGACTCTTTTGAAATTCGCCTTCGCGATTAAAATCGCCGCCGGTGATGAATCGATTCTGGTCTGGATCCCACAAGAGTTCAAAGATCGCATTTCGTAGTCGATCTCGTTGTGTCCGAATCTTGGCGGCGGGGAGCCCAGAAAGCTCGGGGTGTTTCAGGGCTGCGTTGAGTACGGCGAGCACATCGAGGTTATGTTCGGCTACGACATGCGTCACCCGAACCCGTTCGGGCGCCACCTCATATCCCAAATCATCGAGTTCTCGGTAATACTCGGTGCCTGTCCCTTTGTGGGTGAGCGAAGGCACGCTCAGACCCGCACCCACCAAGCCTCCCTCCCCGAAGTTCTGCAGCATGCCCCGAAAAGACGCCTGGTAGCACTCCAGGAGTGGCCTTCTTCCTTCGGACCCCGCGTCCGAGGCCTCGCCCAGCGCGTAGGCCTTGGATGCGACAAACTGGCCGAGGGCGTGGACCGCCCAGGCGCTGGCGCCGGTCACCAAACGGACGTCTTTCCACCCATCGTTTTTTGTGTTCTGGGAAAAATTCCAGCCGAGAATCGAGGGCGGGCTTGAGGCATGATCCCAGACCGCGTGGTCACACAACCAGCCGGCCAACTGGCGAGCGCGCGCTCGGGCATCTTGGCGAACTGCCTGTGCCAACGCAATGGCTTGGGTGTAGACCCACACACGCTCAAACGCCGCGAGATGTTCGGTATCGGAGTTGCTGGTGTCTTTGACAAACTCGCGCTGGACACCGATTTCAGCGTTGTAGAGCCGATCTCTGAGCGTGACCGCTCGCTCGTAGTTTCCAGACGCATCGGACCGGCCAACCGGCACTCGCACCGACGTATTGAGCCCCTCGTCGGTTGTCGACACCTGAAGCGTGGCCTCACCGTCGAGTGCATTCACCGAAGCCCACACCATCGCGGCCCCCGAGACGCCGCTTTCGCCCAGCGGCGGCAGCAGCTCCGCCTTGAGGTTTGTTCCGGTCGCTTCAGGAAGCTCCGGCGCGGACCACGGCCCTACCTTAAGGCTTCTTCCGGAAGCGTCCGGAAGCGCCACCGGCCCCAGACGTCCGGCCGTCGCCATGTGGTACTGGTTCTCGATACGCAGCCTAAACTGCGTTGCCCGCCCTGACCTCACGGGCCCCAATGGGCTGAGATCCACGCGCGGAACCACTTCTGACTCCAAAAGGCTGGTGGCCCGGGCCATCATCAAACCCTCGCCACGGCTCGGCAGCTCCGCCCGCCGGATCCAGGCCGCCAAAAAGAGATCCTTGTAGCCCACAAGCGCAGGAACGCCTCCGAGCCGATCCGCCTTTGGGCCGTGGGTCTTCCAGTGGATAGGTTGAACAACCTCGCCGATCGTCTGGTGTAGGACCCGTCCGTCCGCGGTACGCCGCGCGACCCGGATGACCCCGGAGGGGGTCCCACCTTGCCCGTCTTTCGAGACCTCCGGGACATAGGTCAAAATCTGCAGAACGTGTTCGCTTCCCGCCAGGCGAGGCATGTAGCCGGCGGAGACCTCCGTCGGCAAAGACCACGTTTTTGCGCCATCATCGGAGTAGGATAACGCCACCACATTCCCCGGCCAGGCGTTCGGGTCGGCCGAAGGTCCGCGCTCGTATGCGACGTAGACGCGGCCTCCGGGCGCGGTCCAAACTTGCGGGTGGGAGACACCATCGTTGAGCCCCGCGTCGGCGATGGTGTCTACCGTCGAAAAGACCCACTCGGCCGCCTGGGCGCGGGAACCCGCCGGGTCGCCTACCGAGCGCCCGGAATCGCCAGAGCGCCCTTCCAATGGACGCCGGGCGACAAGAATCTGATCTCTTTCATCCCAACGCCCCTCGTAGAGATACTGGTAGGTATGCCCCAGGGCAAAGAGCTCTGCCTCGTCCTCGGGTTCGTAGGCGCGCTTCCACACCGCTTGCCAACCCACCACGTATCTCGTGGGTCGATCTTGCAGGAGAACCTTCTGATCATAGATAGGGTTGGCCAGCATCGCCGCCCATAGAGGATTGGGAACCGCCTGGTTGTCCCATCGGCGAATCTGTCGGGCAACCAAGGTCACGTGGTGTTCGTCCACATGAAGCGAAGGCATCCGAACCACACGTTCATCCGTCCAACTCGGTCGAGACCTTGAGTAGGACTCCTCACACCAGCATTCGGGACAGGCGCACGTCGACTGCTCATTCCGTGGAATCTGAGCCAGATAGTAGACCCGTTCGTCCTCTGAACGATGGGTCCGATCAAACACGTTGACCGGATCCCCCTGAAGACCTTCTTGATAGTAGGTTTTGTTTCCTTCACCCCATGCGAAATGAAGTGCCCCGCCGACACCGTAGGCCATGGAAAGACCCCGCGTCCAGGTCAAGCTCTTGCGAACCTGGGCCGGCACGCCATCGAAATCGTTCGCCCGGATCCACCCTTCACCCGCATCATGGCTTTCAAGAACCTGAACCCGATGAGCCACTGTATCGTCAGAACTTGGCGCCAGCGGTGCATCCATCCAGCCAATAGCCACCGCCGCCCCTCGCGCGGCCAACGTCAAGTGGTTCAGACCCATTCCCGGTTGCGCTTTTGCCACCACCCTCGGGATGCTCCATGAGCCTTGTTGACCCGCTTTCGCGCTCCGAAGATACCAAATGCGATCGGTTACATGACCTCGACCCGCTTCTAGAAACACCGCATGAACCATCAACGTCCCCTGGAGGGCCGAGACGGCTATCTGTGGCAAAGCCATAGCACTTCGCCCTTCCGCAGCGAGGTAAGATGGCCCGAAGGCGCCCCAAGACGGCACGCGCGTTTCTTGCGCGACATCCACACGAAGCCCTTCGGAGCGTAGAGACTCTTGTTGGATGCCCTCTTCGCTTTCCACCACCGTGGTCACGGCATACTGCACAACCCCCTTCACTGGGGGCACATCCTCGTAGACATCGGTGGACACAAGCGCAATCGGCTCCCCATTTCGATAGACCCGCGTCCGGAACACACTCTTTTGCGCCCGCCCCCCCACGCCCAATCCGTTCTTCGATGGCTTCCACCCCAGACGAACGGTGCCATTCTGAAACACGGCCTGAAGCCCGTGCGGCGCAGAAATGCGAGAAGGCCCGGGCGGCAGAGACACCAGGCTCGATGGGTGCTCGCGGTTGTCCAGTGCTCCAACCCTTGAGAACAACTCTTCGCGGGAGAGACCGACGCCCAGCTTGTCGTCCAACCGCACCCAGTATACTTGATCCTTAACGAGACGGGTGCCGCGCGAAAGGTCGCGGTACCTGTTTTGCTCCCCGTTCCAAACCTTGATCGCCAAAACTTTGGGATGCTCGAAGCGTGAGGGGTAAGCCATTCTGACCGCGTTCCATCCAGGCCCGAGCAACACCGAAGGCTGAGACTGAAGACACCCGCCGGATGCTTGGATCGCAACCTGACTGTGCACCCACCTTAGCCCCTCCTCGGCTGCACCCTCAGGACCCTTCGGCCAAACAAGCAAATCCAAATCAGGTGAGTCAGAACGAAGTTCTCCCGTCACCGCAACCAGACTCCACCCCGTGTCCAACCCAAAAACGCATGTGTTCTCCCTTGCCCAAACTCGGGCAGGCTCGACACCACTTAGACCGAGACAAAACAACACACTCAGCAAGAGGCTCGCATCCACCCGTCTGGTGCAAAATTGTTGCCCAGACGAACAAGACGTTTCAATCGACAGCGGAAATCGAAACGATCGTTTGACAAAACGCGCCAGCCAAGAAGCACCAAAAGACCGGCACCCATGATCCTCCTGCTTTCGCATGGTCGCACCACACATGCTGGCTGGCCTACAGGGTGAGCGTCCAGAGGGCAACCCTCAAACCACGTAAATCCACATTGCAGGCCTGAGAACACCCAAGCGGTGTCTCTTTTTCCATTTTTCCTTCCGCAACAAACAAGAATCGAAAGGAGATACGCCAGCTCCCATCAGGGCGACACCGGGCGGTGGATCTTGACATGTCACCCGACGACCTGGTCCCGGCACCGGTTTCCTTCCAACATTCTTGGTGGCCGGCCGCGAGCCGCCGCCAGGGTGCGATCTACGAGCCACTCAACGTGCGCGTTCATCGAGTCATGCCGCAAGCTGTCGCGCACATCATAGGGGACGTCGCGCACATCATAGGGGACTCGCGCACATCATAGGGGACAGGCACTATTATTTACCCGCACCAACCGCCCCGAACGAATTTCGAGCGGTTGTGATGAGACTCTCCAAACCCGATCGCCGGACACAGGTTGCATGCCCTCGTAGAGCCCGCAGTGTGGCGCCCGGTGTCCCTCATCACGTGACCCAGCGGGGCAATCGTCGCCAGCAAGTGTTCTTTTTAGACGCAGACTATCGAAACTACATTGCCATTTTGACGAAACATTCCCGAAGTGAGGGCGTTTCGATTTGGTGCTATTGCCTCATGCCAAATCATGTTCATCTTATAGTCGTTCCGAGTACAGAGACTTCCCCGCAAAGGCAATTGGCCGCACCCACTGCGGCTATGCACGAATCAGCAATGACCGCGAATGCTGGCAAGGACATCTCTGGCAATCTCGGTTTGCATCCTTTCCCATGGATGAGAGGCATTTGGTCGCGGCTACTTGGTATGTTCTCCTTAACCCCGTCGTAGCGGGAATAGTACGCAGACCCGAAGACTGGAAGTACTCAAGCGCTCGGGCGCATCTCACCAAGAAATCGGATGGACCTACAGACATCAAGCCGCTCGATGACCGAATTGCCAACTGGTCGGACGTGCTGGTGCGGGTTGCGATAGAAAAGGAGCGAACCCTCTTTCGAAAGAGTTCCAAGGCTGGCAGACCCCTCGGTTCTTCAGCGTTTGTTGAGAGTATCGCACGACGGACAGGCCAGCGATTCTCCAGGAACCTCGAGGGCGACCGAGGCTGAAGCCAGAGGCGGTATCAGGGTATTAAACAGTGCCTGTCCCCTATGTGTCCGTCCCCTATGTGTCCTTAAACAGTGCCTGTCCCTTATGGGTACGTCCCTTATGGGTACGGGGAGTCGACTTGATAGCGAATGCGGCAGGAGTGGATGATGCAATCTTGCCCACACGCGGTCACCCGCAAACGATAGTAGTTGTTCTCGTTGTCGATGCGAGGGGCTTCAGGGACCTTTTGGCGCAGGATGAGCGCTTGCAGGTCTGGACTCCCGTCTGGGTAGAAACCGTCAAACAGGTTGACGACGGCCAGTGGGTCGGCCGCGGTATTTGGAATGGTATGTTGCTTGAATGCCGCCGTCATGGCGCGGCTGGCATCGGTTTGCACTGCGAGACACCGGATTTCTGTAACCGTCGCTCCGTGCGGAAGATTGATGGCCGCACTGAGGTGACTGTCTTGAATCCTCGGTGCTGGGGCGGCCCACCGACCCTCGTTGGTGGTTGCGTAGGCCACGGTTGACGTGGGGAAGAAGGCGTCGGCCGCCAGGTGGGTCCACCGAACCTCAACCCGTCCGTCGACGGCGCCAGGCTGGCAAGTCCAGATGTTGTTGCCACTCGAAACGGGGACTTCTCCCGGCTCGCAAGGGAGATCGTTGAGGGTTGTTTGAGCGCGAACGAGATCGTCAAGGGCTTTGAGCGACGCACCTCTGGCGGCTTGGCCCTCGCCGTCGCCGAAGTCGACTGCCAGGGCGACGGCGTCGCCTTGGCTGAAGCCGCTGAGTCCGATGCTGGCGGTGACGCTCGACAGGCCGGAGGCGGGGGCGGGGACACAAGCCCAACCATCCGTGTCGGTTGCGGCAAGCATTTGGCCTGCTTCGCAAGGGAGGTCGGTGAGCGTGAGTTCGCTGGCGACATCGCCGAGTTCGTCGGACAGGCCAGAAAGTCGATCGCTCAGCGTCGGGACCGTTTCCGCGAGGGCTGCTACTCGGGAAAGCTCTTCCGAAAGCTCCATCAGTCGGGTGGTCAGACCCGGAATAGGGGCCACTTGGGTGGCGACCTCTTCGCGCAACGTTTTGAGATCGGTTCCGCGGGCCACTTGATCTGGGTCCTCGCCAAAATGGACTGCGAGCACCGCGTTGCCTTCGGGCGCACCGCCCGTGAGTCCAGGTCCGGCTTCCACGCTGGTGATGTCTCCGTTTCCGGTGCCTTGGACCGCGCATGCCCACGCGCCGGTTCCATCGGAGACCGGGCTGGTCCCCGCGATGCAGTTTCGGATATCGCTGAGGGTGATTTCGTTTTCGAGGCTGCCTACGCGGTTGCTCACGGACTCCAGTCCTTCTCCGCTGGCCACTTCGCCGGGGTCGGTCCCGAAAGCGACCGCGATGGAGACCGCTCCGTTTTGCCCTCCGCCGAGCAGCCCGGCCCCCACGTCTACGCCGGTGATGTCACCGCCTTCGGCTGAGGTGAGGCCACCGCAAAGCCAGTCGTTCCTGGATTCAGAAAAAACGGGGATCTCGCCATCTAGACAGCCCAACGTTCCCAAGATGTCATTGTCGATCTCGTCTTGGAAGCCATCGGGCACGCCACCTACCCCTCCCCAAACCACCTGAGGTATGGGTGTGCATGTCCAGCCATCGGTCGTTCGTCGTACGAAGAGACCCTCACCGCATTGCTCGAGCACCGGGACCTGCTCTTGGTTGAGGGCGATCTTGCCTTCTCCCGAAGTGAATCCGGCCGCGAAATCATCCGACTCTACGGACTCCACCACACACCCTGCCGCACCGAGTCCGGCCACGCTGAGCACGACCGCCTGCCCAAAAGCGCGAAAACTATGCGTTTTTAGGCGTTGTGCGGATTGAAGCGTCACCGTTTCGGTTTCGCCTAGGGTCACAGCTGTCTTCATTGGCTTTGTGTTCGGTCCAAGGGCACGAGCGTGTCAACTTCGGATGTAGACAACCGAAGCGATGGGCATCACTTCACCTCCGGTTCAGGCTTGGGTGAGGATGCGGAGCAGAGGTTGTGTTTTTTCGACGTGGAGGAAATGCCCGGTGTCTTTCACCGTGTGCACCGGGATGCCGAGCGCATGGAAACGGGTGCGGTCCGAAGGTGTGACAAAACGGGAGTGTTCACCACGCGTGCATACAAGCGGTGCGCCGTCGTCGATGGTATGCCAAAGATCGCTTTTGCGGGATGCGTCATGCAGTTGAAGAAGAAGTTCGCGATCGAATCGCCAGCTGACGTTGCCTCCGTTTTCGGTTCGGAGGTTGGTCAACAGCCATTCGGTGAGCGAGGCCGATATCCCCGTCGACAGAAAGTGCGCGCGGAACGTTTCGCGTGAGTCTGCCTTTGCGGGGGCTGCGGCCAAAGCGCGGAGGACCGGCTCGAGCCCCGTGTCGTGTCGTTCGGCGTAGGTGCTCGGCGAGATATCGAGAAGATCGACCCGGTCGAATCGGTCCGGGGCGAGGCTTCGCGCACAGAGGGCTACCCGCCCTCCGAGAGAGTGACCGACCAGCCGAAGAGGGGTGGTGGCTGGGACGGTCTCCAAAAGCGTGATGAGGTCCTCCGCGAGGGTGAAGAGGTTTGCGCCCGAGAAAAGCGGTGGCGAGCGCCCGTGACCCCTCAGATCTGGAAGAATGAGACCCACGCCCGGGTCTCTTTGGTGCCAGGCCCTGGCCAGTGCACCCAGATTGTGGCCGGAGCCCAAGAAACCGTGAATGAGCACCACCCGAAGAGGCCCCTCGCCCCGACGCTGGAATGCGAGGGTTGGGGCCTCGGTCACCGACACGCTCCGGATCCTACACACCTTCCGTTGGACAGGGCCAAGCTCCAGAAGGTCCATGTATGGGGCCTCGGCTCGGGGTTACCCGAGGAGAACCCGCTGGAGGGGAGGGCGAGCCCGTGTTTCGCGACCACAAGTTTTGCTCCTCGAAGGCGAGGCTGACGTGGTAACGGCAAGCGTTCATGGCTCCGAATCGTTCCGATTGGCCCCGTATCGTGATCACGGGGCTTGGGCTCACATCGCCCAACGGGAACGATCCCGAAACCTACCGAAAAAACCTGCTGTCGGGGGTGTCTGGAGTGGTTCCGTTTCAAACCCGGCATATGGGCGCAGTCATTGCCGGGGTTTGCAGCTATGATGAAACCAAGTACCAGTCGAGAAAAGCGCGCCGGCGAGGGACGCGCGCGGGTTCCATTGCCATCTACTGCGCCCACGAGGCGGTGGGTTCCGCCGCGCTCGATTGGGCGGGTGTCGATCGTTCCAGGGTGGGGGTTTTTGTCGGTACCACCGAGCACGGCAACGTGGAAACCGAGAATGAAATCGCCAACATCCGTGAGTACGACGACGATACCCGATACTGGACGCATCACCACAATCCCAGGACGGTCGCCAACAACCCCGCGGGCGAAGTGACCATCAACATGGGTATCACCGGGCCGCACTACTGCTTGGGTGCAGCCTGCGCCGCGGCGAATGTGGGGCTCATCCAGGGGGCCCAGATGCTTCAGCTCGGTGATGTCGATGTGGCGCTTGCCGGGGGCGTGTCGGAGTCCATCCATACTTTTGGCATCTTTGCCAGTTTCAAAGCCGAGGGCGCCCTTGCATCGCACGCAGATCCCGCCAAAGCTTGCCGGCCTTTCGACACTCAGCGCAACGGCATCGTGGTCAGTGAAGGGGGATGTTTGTTTGTCCTCGAACGGCTGGATGACGCCAGAGCGCGGGGTGCGCCCATCTTGGCAGAGCTCGTGGGGTTCGCCATGAACTCCGACGCGACCGATTTTGTTTTGCCCAACAGCGAGCGGCAGTCTGAGTGCATTCAGCTGGCACTGGCAAGGGCGGGACTTGAGCCGAATGACATCGATATTGTGAGTACCCACGCCACCGCGACCCCCCAGGGTGATGTTCAGGAGTGCCGGGCGCTCCACGCCGTATTTGGGGGACAGCCCGATGTGTTTGTGAACAATACAAAGAGCTTCATCGGTCACACAATGGGGGCAGCGGGGGCGCTTGAGCTCGCCGGAAATCTGCCGTCTTTCGGCGATCAGATCGTTCACCCGACCATCAATGTGGACGAACTCGATCCCGAATGTGCTTTGAACAATATCGTTTTGGACGAGCCATTGCAGGTTCGACGGGTCGATCACATTCTCAACAACTCTTTTGGGATGCTCGGGATCAACTCCTGTGTCATCGTCAGGCGTCACCAAGGATAAGGAGCAGGCAAAAATGACTGAGAACGAGGTGAGTCAGCTGATTTTGGATATCATCCACGACATTGCGCCAGACGAGGATCTGTCGGATGTCAAACCGGACGTTCGTCTTCGGGATCAGCTGGACTTGGACTCTATGGATTTCCTGGATATCGTGATGGAGCTTCGCAAGCGCCACAAGATAGAAGTCCCTGAAGCCGACTACATGGAATTGTCGACGCTTGAGGGCTGTGTGGGCTATCTCCTCCCGAAGTTCCAAGAAAAGGCTGCCCCTCGAGAGGCGCAGGCCTAGTTTTCCTTGCAATACGACCTGGTCATCATTGGCGCGGGCATGTCAGGCCTTGCTGCGGGTATACGTGCAGCCTACTACGGACAGAAAGTCTGCATCGTAGAAAAACATAGTGTATGGGGCGGACTGAATTCCTTCTACAAGAAGGGTGGTTACCACTTTGATGTCGGTTTGCACGCGCTGACCAACTGGCGCCAAGGAAAAGAACGGAACCCGCTTCAGCGCATCTATCGTCAATTGCGCATCCAGCCCGAGGAATTTGCCCTCGAGCCCCAGGGCTACTCAAAGGTGATCTTTGAAGGTGCCGAGCTTGAGTTTTCGAATGGCCTCGAACGCCTTCGGCAGCAGATCCAAGAAAAATTCCCCACCCAGACCAAGGCATTTTTTGAGCTGGAACAGCGGTGCAAGGCCTATCCAGATGGAGGTCGGCAGACGCCCTTTGTTTCTGCTCGGCGTGAGCTCGAGGCCCTGTTTAGTGAGCCGCTATTGGTCGACATGCTACTGTGTCCGTTGCTGTTTTATGGAAGCAGCGTACAAAACGACATCGATTTTGAACAATTCATTATTCTGTTTAACAGTATCTACCGAGAGGGTTTTTGTCGACCGAGGCGGGGCGTTCGGCAAATTCTTGATGTGTTGCGCAAGCGCTACCTCAGTCTAGGCGGAACGTTCCGGTTCCGGTCGGGCGTAAATGAGCTCACCGTGTGCGGTTCTTCAGTTCAAAGCCTCGTTCTTGAGAGTGGTGAGTGCCTCCACGCGCATAAAATTCTCTCGAGTGCAGGTTTGGTCGAGACTATGGCCTTGCGATCAGATTGCGTGTCTAACCCGAGTCAAAAGCACCAAGGCAAGCTCGCGTTTGTCGAGACAATCTGGGTCCTTGATACTGCGCCCAAAGATTTGGGATGGACCGCAAGCATTGCCTTTTATAACAACGGGAATCGTTTTTCTTGGGAGCGCCCAAAAGACCCGGTCGATTTAAGAAGTGGTGTCATTTGTTGCCCAGGGAATTTCGAACACCAAGACCCGCCGACACCTCATGTGTTGAGGGCAACCCATATTGCGGACTATGTGTTCTGGTTCGGCTGCGACTCGGACACCTACAAAAAACGGAAAACGGAATGGGCCGAGCGCTCTTTGGAGGCGGTCGGGTCACATGTGGGTGATTTTCGAGCCAACATTCTGTATCAGGATTGTTTTACGCCCAAAACGGTTCATCGCTTCACAAGTCACCTAAATGGCGCCGTTTACGGCGCTGAAAAGAAACAGAAAGATGGCCGGACTGAACTCACGAACCTTTTTTTGTGTGGGACCGACCAAGGATTTGTGGGCATTGTTGGCACGATGCTTTCGGGTATCGTTATGGTCAACCAGCACGTGCTGTAAACTCAAGTGCGACAACCGTAAGCTTTGCTTTGGGCCTATAGCAGTGTCCTACAAGCATCCTGGGTTACAATCCTTGAGTGTTAAGTGATGTTGCGACTCGTCCGGATCTACCAGCTCAAACCCAAGGCAGTGACCGAGGCCCGGCTTGTCGACAGGTCGTCGATGGCGCAATTCACATCGCCGACGATCTCAAGCTGTTTGGTCTTTACGTCGTAGAGCTCGCCGAACACCATCTCACGGTTTGGGGCGATGTTCCCCGGGATGGTCTGTTTTCGCTGAAAATCGTGGCGCGAGACCTGATCATCCTTGAGGCTTTGGTCGTCAACCAAAGCGGGAATTGGGCTACACTTCGAATCACAGACCCCAGCCCCGTGAAGAACTATCTTGCGAATGTCGATGCTGGCTGGAGATCCGCAATAGATGCCAGTTTTTCAGTAGGAACACGTTCGCCTACGCCCACTCGAAGAAGGCGACCTTCGCCGAAACCCAAGTCGGATGCGGCAAAGCTCAATGCCCGAAGGGCAAAACCGATTGACCCTGCGAGACCGGGCAGGCGCCGTGCGGCTCAGGCGGAAACGCCTCATGAAGAGATCACGCCTCTACCCTTTGATGCCCTGACTCCTCTTCCAGAAGATGAGGGTGGACCGGTTGTTGAGGCCTCCGGACAACAAAGTCAGGCGGTATCTGGTGGGCTGTCAGGGGGAAAACGGGCGGTTGTTGCGCGAGCCTCCCAACAACAAGGTCCGGTGGCGCCCTCGGACTCGAATGGTGCGCCGGGCGCTGACGGTCCGCCTCAGCTTCGTGGAACGGTGGTGGTGTTTAGGAACGAGGCCGATCTCCTTGAGGTTTTGGAAAGCGACCTTCAAAACGGGGGTCTGATGGTTTGTGCGCCACCGCTGGACCTGCGTTCCCAGCACTCCCTGACGGTTGAGGTTGAGGGCCGAGCGTTGTCCCCAACGTTTCAAGCCGACGTGGTGTTTTCGAGCGGTGGACGGGTGGGCTTGGCGGTTCATGGGGCAGCCAAGCTTCGAGAGGATTTGAAAGAAGCGCTTCGATCCGATTCCCAAACGCCTCCGGTGGTGGCTCAGAATTTACCGAACGACGCTATTGTGGGCGCCAAGGCAGAGCTCAAGAGTGCGGCAAGAGAAGCGAGTGCGCTCGATGTGAATCCGTCGTTTCGTGGAACGATAGGCCGGGTTCTTTCGCCGCGCAGACTTCTTCGTTTTCGGTTGCTGCGCTCGAGCAGTACTGCGAGTCTGGAGCAGTCGTCGGCACTCAACATTTTCGAATACGTCGTCCGCCAGAAGTGGCGAGGGGTTTTGACCTTTGAATGTGAGGGGTCTCGGATCGATCTGTACATGCATCGGGGTTCGGTGGCTTTTGTCGATGCGGCCTATCAACCGGAAACGGGCCTCGGCCGCATTCTTGTCTCTCGAAAAAAGCTGACCGAGCCCGCGCTTAGGGCGGCACTCAAAGAAAGCACGAGCAAAGGAAAGTCCCTGGGGCGAACCTTGGTGAAGCTGGGGCGGGTTTCGGAGCCCGAGTTGGTGTCCGCGCTTCGGGAGCAGACCAGACTCAAGATTCACGGGGTGTTGCAGTGGAGTTGCGGCACATTTAGGTGGGAGCGGTGGCGAGAGCCGCCGGGAGATTCCGATCTGGTACTGACCAACGGCGCAAGCATACTCCTCCATCATTTTCGGTCCTGCTACGAAAAGCTGTCTGGTGCGGAGCTGGAACGCGTATACGGCAAGGGACTTTCAAGCCTGGTGATGGGCGATGATGACCTGGATCGGGTATTGAGTGGTCTTCAACTCAAACAAAAAGAAAAGCGATTCTTGTTGCTTCACGTGAATGGTGAGCGAACCGTGGCGGAGGCGCTTACGGGAAGTCCGCTGGGGCGGGTGACGTCACTGCGCCTCATGGCTGCGGTGATTGGCATGGGCGTACTGTATTTCGTGGACGATGAAGCCAATGCGGTGGCGACACAGACCGGGTCTTTCGAGTCTTCGCTGAAGCCGCTGGATCGCCAGTTGAAAAAGCGCCTTCATGACCTCCGAGCCATGAACTACTTCGAAGTTCTCGGTGTGCACTGGTCGTCTCACCATGGCGTGCTGAAGGCGGCGCATGACACAGCGCAGCGGGAGTGTGACCCGAAGAGTCCAATCTTTAACGACGGTCCACCGGGACTTCGTGAAACCGCAACCGAGATCAAACAGATTATCGATAAAGCCTACGCGGTGTTGAGTCATCCTGAGCAACGGGTACGCTACCGACGTCGATTCTTTGATGCTTCAGAACGACAGTATGCCGCCGAGCTGTTGGCGAAACAGGGCGAGATGGCCCTGCTTCGCACCCGCTACACGGATGCCGTCGAGGCTCTCGAGACTGCGGTTGAGCTTGATCCTTCTAAGAGAAACAAAGACCTTCTCGCGTCGGCGCGTCTCGGAACCCGACACAAGAAGGGCGGGCGTTGACCGGCGCCGCCTCATGGACATCGGGTAACCCTGTTTGATTGCGGGTTCTGGTGAATGCTTTGCGAATCTCTCTTGGGGGCGTTGTCGCGGGCATGGTAAAGGAAAAGCTCCAAAGACGCCTGTTGGGCGTTTACGCTGACCTCGTTGAGGGGGTGCCGTCGCCAGCGTATGAAGGGGAAAGGTCCGGAAGCTCCGTTGGGAATGAAGAACCGAGAGGGACGAAAGTCAGCCTTCGCCCCGGGGCCTGAGGTTTCGCTTCTTGCACCCAAGGTGGCGACCAGTCCGTCGGGGCTGCGCGAGCGGCGGCCTCGGCTGCTGAGCAAAGGGCGGCTTGAGGGGCTGAAGCCGCGTTATGATGTGATTGTCATCGGCTCCGGTCTGGCCGGCCTCACGGCGGCAAACCGCTTGGCCAAAGCCGGCTACCAGGTTCTTCTTTTGGAGCAGCACTACAACTTTGGAGGCTTGGCCACGTGGTTCAAGCGCCAGAACGGACATATTTTCGATATCTCGCTCCACGGATTCCCGGTGGGGATGATCAAAACCTGTCGCAAATATTGGTCGAAAGAGATTGCCGATTCTATCGTGCGCTTGCGGCGTATACGCTTCGACAACCCAGAGTTTACGCTGGATACCACGTTCGACCGGCAAGATTTTACCCGGGTCCTACTCGAGGAGTTCGGTGCAGATCCTAAGGCCGTGACCGGCTTTTTTGAAGCGCTGCGGACCATGAATTTTTTCGATGATCCATCGTTCACTGTGAGGCAGCTTTTTGAGCAACACTTTCCCGGCCGGTCGGATATCGTCCGCCTCTTGATGGAGCCCATCGCCTACGCCAATGGGTCTACGCTGGACGAACCTGCGCTTACATATGGAATCGTGTTTTCCAACTTCATGAGCAAAGGCGTGTACACCTTTAGTGGCGGCACAGACCAACTCGTGAAATCGATGAAAGCTGAGCTTCGCGCCAACGGCGTCGATCTCAGGAATTACGCTCAGGTCGAAGAGATTCTTGTCGCGCGAGACAAAAAATCGGGTCAGCGGCGGGTGCTCGGCGTGGTGGCCAATGGTTGCCGGCTTCAAGCTTCTTCGGTGGTGTCGAATGCCAATGTTCGGAGGACCATTTTTGACCTTGCGGGTGCGGACTGCTTTTCTTCAGCGTTCATCGAAGAGGCCAAGGCCGTTCGGATGAACACTTCGTCGAGCCAGGTGTACATGGGTATCCGGAAAGGGGAGTCGATTCCCTTTGTTGGGGAGTTGCTGTTTACAAGCACTGCCCCCCGATTTGATTCCGAGGCCTTGTGTGCCTTGGATTGCACGAGCCGGACTTTCTCGTTTTACTATCCCGACATCAGACCTGGATCTGATCGCTACACGGTGGTGGCTTCCATCAATTCGAGATACCAGGACTGGGCAGCGATGAACGACGAGACCTACCTGGCCGAGAAGGAAAAAATGGCCAAAGAGACGGTGGATTCCCTAGAGAAATACATCCCTGGGGTTCGATCGAAGATCGACCATATCGAGGTTTCTACGCCTCGGACGTTCAAATTTTTTACCCAGCACGAACAGGGCACTTCGTTTGGCACCAAGTTCGAAGGATTGGGCGTTAGTCAGGGTATTCCGAAAGAAATCAATGGCTTATTCCACGCGGGGAGCGTGGGGATCATCATGAGTGGTTGGTTGGGTGCCGCCAACTACGGGGTCATTGTGGCCAATGAGGTCGATCGGTACTTGACCGGAGCGACCCATACAGGGCGCTCTTGACGCTTGCCGAGGGGCTCGGGGCTTACGGGGCGAGCCCTCTTAGGCAAAACGGTGAACAATGGTTGATTATCGAGGTCAGCACGTTATCGTGACCGGGGGAACACGCGGCATCGGCGGGGCTATCTCTCGGGCGTTCTTTGAGGCCGGGGCCGAAGTCACCGCGACTTTCCATTCGGACCGGGATACGGCGGAGTCCTTTCGTTCGGGCTTTTCCGAAAAAAAGCGCATCCATCTTGCCCAGTTTGACGTGGCCGATCCGGCGGCGGTGGAGCATTTTTTCGGTCAGCTCACCGTGGTTCCCCAGGTGGTGGTTCACAACGCAGGCATTCGCCGGGACGCCATCGTGGGACTGATGTCGCAAGAAGACTGGCGACGGGTGCTGGCTGTGAACCTCGACGGTGCCTTTTTCATGAACAAGTACGCAGTGATGGCGATGTCCCGCCAGCGCTATGGGCGAATTATTCATATCGTTTCGCCCAGTGCTTCGTTGGGCTTTGAGGGGCAGGCCAACTATGCGGCCTCCAAGGCGGGGCAAATCGCGATGGTCAAGGTGCTCAGCAAAGAAGTGGCACGGCGCAAGATCACGGTGAACTGCGTTTCTCCGGGTTTTATCGATACCGATTTGCTTGCCGACATTTCAGACGAACAAAAAAAAGCGTTTGTGGAGCAGGTTCCACTGAAACGTTTCGGAACAGGTGAAGATGTCGCGCACGCGGTCCTGTTTTTGGCTTCCAAGGAAGCAGGCTACATAACGGGCGCGACACTGGAGGTTACCGGTGGTCTCTAAAAACGGAGAAACACGCATATCCCAAGGATCCGGGGGTCTTTTGCCGCCGCCCGTCAAAGAAATCATCCCTCATCGAGAGCCATTTCTTTTTCTGGACGAAGTTGTAGATTTGACCGAGGGCGCGATTTTGGCCCGGCGGACGGTTCGGGCCGACGAGCCCCAGTTTCAGGGGCACTACCCCGGGCGGCCCATCATGCCCGGCGTCTTGTTGTGTGAGGCGGTTCTGCAGGCGGGTGCGTACCTCATCGCTCGGCGCTTGGGTTTAGGCTCGGACATGGAGGGCTCGCCCTTGGTCACCAGAATGAACCAGGTTCGATTCAAGCGCATGGTCGAACCCAAAGATGTCCTCGATATCTACGCAGAACACCAGCGTTCGATGATGGGCGCGCATATGTTGAAGGGCGGGATACGCAGGGACGGACAGCTCATCTGCTCTTTGGACTTCACGGTGATGTTGGTCGAAGAGGACGGAAGCCGGAAGTGAGCTTTTTGGGGCTCGAAGACAAGACGATCCTTGTCTTCGGTGTGGCGAACAAAAAGAGTGTAGCCTTTCATGTGGGTCGGGTGCTCCGTGAATGCGGTGCTCGGCCGGTCTACGTTGTGCACACCGAGGCCCGCCGGGAGGCGCTTTGTGACCGCCTGGATGGCGCGCCTATCTACGTGTGCGACGTAGAAGAAGAGGGTGCTCTTTCGAGGCTTGCCGCCGAGGTGTCGCCTCATCATCCCATCATTCACGGAATGGTGCATTCCATCGCCTACGCCAACTACCGAGAGGGCGAGACCGCTTTTGAAGAGATCGGGCGGCGTGATTTTCTTCAGGCGGTTCAGATTTCGTGTCATTCGCTGATGGAGGCGGCCCGTGCATTTCGGCCATACCTGGATGCTCGCGCTTCGGTGGTGACCATTTCCATTTCGACCACGCGCATGGCGGCCGAGAATTATGGGTACATGGCGCCCGTGAAGGCCGCCCTCGACTCCGCAGTGGTCTTCTTGGCCAAAAGTTTTTCTCGTTTTTCGGAAGTTCGTTTCAACAGTGTGTGCCCAGGGCTTCTCAAGACCAACTCCTCGGCGGGCATTCCCGGGTACGTGGACAGCTATCTTTTTGCCGAGAAGGCGACGCTTCGCAAGCGGGGTGTGATGACCGAGGAGGTTGCCAACACCGTTGTTTTCTTGCTGAGCCAAAGAGCCCAAGGCATCAATGCCCAGCGCATCGTCATCGATGCGGGCATGGGTACCAACTACTTTGATCCCGCCATCGTTCGCCCGGTGGTGGAGCAATAAAAGGGCGTCGGCATGAGATACCATCGCGTGGTTGTCGCGGGTTTGGGATATGAGCTTCCACCAAAAGTGATGTCCTCCTTGGCCATCGAGGATCGATTGGCTCCGGTCTATGAGCGTCTCGGTTTGTGTCATGGGCGGCTGGAGATGATGACCGGGATAGCCGAGCGTCGTTTTTGGTCGTCTGAAGTGCGGCCCAGCGAGGTGGCCAGCCGGGCTGGCGCTCGGGCGCTGGCCCGGGGGACGGTGCCGAAGGACCGTATCGGTTGTTTGATTCACGCAAGCGTTTGCCGCGACTTTCTCGAACCCGCGACCGCCAATGTTGTGCACCACCGCCTCGGGCTGTCTCCTGACTGTCTGGTTTTTGACCAGTCCTCAGCCTGCCTTGGGGTGGTGAACGCCATGCTGACGGTGGCCAACATGATAGAGCTCGGGCAGATCGAAGCCGGGCTGGTGGTCTCGGGCGAAAACGGAAAGCCCCTTTTGGATTCGACCATCGACACCCTGCTGGCGGACGAAACGCTCACGCGGCGATCGCTGAAGGCCTATTTTGCGTCGTTGACCATCGGATCGGGCGCGGCGGCGGTGCTATTGGCGAAGCGCGAGCTCCTGCCGGAGGGGCCGAAGCTTTTGGGGGCAAAAGCTCGGGTGGCCACCGAGCATCACGCGCTTTGTCTCGGGGGCGGGGGTGCGGGCGCCTCTGATACTGCGGTTCAGGCCAGTTCTGTGTTGGGGATGCAAACCGATGCCGAGGCCCTTTTACATGCGGGTGTGGCGTTGGCGCACGCGAACTATGAGGCTTTTGTCGAAGAGCTCGATTTTCGGTCATCGGGCCCCGATCGGATCGTGACCCACCAAGTGGGCCGGGCGCATCACCGCAGTTTGCTTGATCGCTTGGCGCTTGATGCGTCTAAGGCGTACGTCACCTACGATCGATTGGGCAACATGGGGTCGGCTTCGCTCCCCGTGTCTTTGGCTTTGGCCGCGGACGAAGGTTTTATTGCTGAGGGCCACCGCGTGGCGCTCCTCGGGATTGGTAGTGGTCTTTCGACGGTGATGTTGGGGCTCAAATGGTAACGGCGGAACAAAACTCGGGGTCTTTTCGATCACTCTATCCTTTTGCATCGCAATATTTCGATGTGGAGGGGGGGCGCATTCACTACTTGGACGAAGGGCCTCGTGATGCGCCGGTTCTATTGATGGTTCACGGAAATCCGACGTGGTCTTTTTTGTTTCGTGATTTGGTGCGGGCTTTTCGTCACGCGTATCGGGTGGTGGTTCCGGACCATCTGGGCTGTGGATTCTCTGACAAGCCGCAGGATTTTTCGTACACCCTTGAGGCTCACATTCAAAACCTAACGCTTTTGGTCGAGCACCTGGGTCTTAAGGCCTTCACCCTGGTGTTGCACGACTGGGGCGGTGCGATTGGTATGGGCTATGCGGTTCGTCGGCCTGAGACGGTGGACCGTTTTGTGGTGTTCAATACTGCGGCTTTTCCTTCCTCCGAGATGCCGTGGTCGATTGCGCTTTGCCGTCTTCCACTTTTTGGGCCGCTCATGATTCGGGGCTTCAACGTGTTCGCGCGGGCAGCCCTTTGGCGCTGTATCCGGCGAAGAGAACGGGTGACCCCTGCCGTTCGTTCCGGGTATTTGACCCCTTACAACAGTTGGCGCAACCGGGTCGCCAATCTTCGTTTTGTGCAAGACATTCCCGCGCGGTCTTCCCATCCGTCCTTTGGGCTTCTCGAGCACATCGGAAATGAGCTTCGGCAATTTGCCCGTCGCCCCATGCTTCTCATTTTTGGGGCGGACGACTTTGTGTTCAATCGTTCATTTTTTGAGGAGTGGAAACTTCGGTTTCCCGACGCGGAAGCCCACTACGTTGAGGGGGCGGGACACTATGTCATCGAAGACGCCCATGAGCGCATTGTGCCATGGATGGACCGGTTCTTGTCGGGCGCATTTTGATTTCTTGTCGGGCGCATTTTAATTTCTTGTCGGGAGCATTTGGATGAATGGACGAAGTGGAACCCGTCTCAACATTGCAGACCGGCTACGGGTAATGGCCGAGCGTCAACCTGAGGCCCGTGCGGTTGTGGTGCCCTGGCGTCGTGATGGGGCGGGGCGCCGAAGTTATATCCATCAGACCTTTCGTGCGCTTGATCGAATGTCGGATGTCTACGCGCGCGGATTGTCCAAGTTGGGGGTCACTCAGGGGATGCATTGTCTCCTGATGGTTCGGCCGTCTCTTGAGTTTTTCGGACTGAGCTTTGCGCTTTTTCGCCTCGGTGCGGTACCGGTCCTCCTCGATCCGGCGATGGGCAAAGCCAATATCCTGGGCGCCATCGCGGAGGTTGAGCCTGGGGCCCTGATCGGTATTCCGAAGGCCCATTGGGCCCGAAGACTCTATCGGCAGGCTTTTCGCAGTGTCCGCGTAAAAGTGGCGGTGGGGCCCAAGTGGTTTTGGGGCGCCTGTACCCTGGAACGTGTCGTCCGTGAGGGGGGCGACGGGGCTTTTCGAGGTCCCGATACCCGCCCAGAGGATCCGGCCGCAATCTTGTTTACTTCGGGGAGCACTGGGCCTCCGAAGGGGGTGATCTACACCCACCAGATCTTTGACGAGCAGGTGAACATCTTTGAACGTCAGCTCGGAATTGAGCCTGGCGAGGTCGATCTGTCGGCCTTTCCCCTGTTTTCTCTTTTTTCGGTCGCCCTCGGCGCCACGGCGGTGGTTCCGGACATGGACCCCACGCGGGCGGCAAACGTAGATCCCAAAAACATCCTGGAAGCGTTTGATGAGCTCGGGGTGACCTACGCCTTTGGTTCTCCGGCGTTTTGGAAACCGGTGGCGGCATACGCCGAAGCCAGAGGCCTTAGGTTTCGGAGCTTGACGCGGATCCTGATGGCGGGCGCGCCAGCACCAGTGCCCCTGCTTCGTCAGCTGTTGGCATTGGTTCCGAACCACGCCGACGTGTATACGCCCTACGGTGCGACCGAGGCGCTTCCGGTCACGCTGCCCTCCGTGCGCGGGCTTTTGGACGGATTGTCGGCGAAGACCGAGGCCGGCGCGGGTGTGTGTGTGGGGCTGCCGATTTCAGGGACGGAGCTTCGGGTGATTCCGATCGCCGATGGCCCGGTCACCCTCGACGAGGCGCGACCGGTTTTGCCGCGTGAGATGGGTGAAATCATGGTCAAGAGTCCGGTGACGACGGCTGCGTACCATCGACGGCCCCAGGACAACCAGCGGTCCAAGGTGAAGGACGGGTCCGGTTTTTGGCATCGAATGGGGGATGTCGGCTACCTCGACGACGAAGGGCGGCTCTGGTTTTGCGGCCGGAAGAACCATCGGGTGCAATCAGCCCACGGTCCGATGTATACCGTCTGCTGTGAGGCCATCTTCAACCGGCACCCGTGGGTGTATCGAACGGCTTTGGTGGGGGTGGGCCCGGCAGGACAGGCGAGGCCGGTGATTGTGGTCGAGTGCCATCCAAACGCAAGGCCGCGCGGGTTCAAGGACCGGAGGCAGTTGGAAAAGGACCTGTTGTCTTTGGCTTCTGAGTTCGAAGAAACGCGTCTCATCAAAGACGTCCTGTTTTGTCGGGCGTTGCCGGTCGATGCGAGGCACAACGCGAAGATTCGGCGAGAAGAGGTCGCGGTCTGGGCCGCGCGTAAGCTCCGGTTGCACACCCAGCCCCAGGACACGACGGTCCTTAGGATGGCCGAAGGGAGAAAGCCGTGAAGATTTTGGTCGCAGGTGGAGGCGGTTTTCTCGGAAGCCGAATCGCGCGGGCCTTGAAGGCGGGTGGCCAAGATCCCGTGGTGCTTGGGCGGAACGATTATCCAGAGCTCAAGGCCGAAGGCATCCGGTGTGTCAGGGGGGACATACGCCAGCCCTCTGACGTGAGGCGCGCGCTGGAAGGGGGTGTGCGCAGTGTGTTTCACGTGGCTGCGAAGGTCGGTTATTGGGGCCGATACAAAGACTTCAGAAGCGTCAATGTGGACGGGACGCGCACGCTCTTGTCGGTTTGTCGCCAAAACGAAGTGCGGCGCTTTGTCTATACAAGCTCCCCCTCGGTGGTCATTGGGCTGGACGGTGCCCAGGGCTTCGACGAATCGGCGCCGTACGTTCGCGGGCGAAGTTATCCCTACGGGGCGACCAAGGCCGAGGGGGAACGCTTGGTCTTGGGGGCCAACTCAGACGATTTCCGGACGGTGGCCCTTCGTCCCCATTTTATTTTTGGTCCCGGGGACCCGCATATCACGCCTCGATTGATCCAACGGGCTCAACAAGGAAAGTTGATCCAGGTGGGGCGCGGTAACAACCACATCGACGTCACCTATATCGACAACGCGGTGCGCGCGCACCTCGACGTTCACGAGGCGCTCTCCTGGAATCCGTGCCCAGTAGGGGGACAGGCCTATTTCATCGGGCAAGAAGAGCCGGTTGCGCTATGGTCCTTTGTGCGACGCATTCTCGAAGGTTTTGGCGTGCCCCCGGTCAAGAAGACCATCTCGTATCGAACCGCGCGCTTCTTGGGGGCCGCAATGGAGTTTACGTATCGATTCTTGCGCATCTCGCGGGAGCCTCCTTTGACCCGCATGGCCGCGGTCATTCTGGGGACAAGCCATGCCTTCAGCCACAAAAAAGCGCAGCGAGATTTTGGCTACTCTCCTGAAGTGACCCTCGACAAGGGCCTCGCCCAGCTCTTTGCCCAAGATGCGGCCGCGCACATTCTGGCAGGGGCCCGCAACCAGCCGGGCGGCTCTGTCATGGGCGCCCACCGAAACGCCGGTGCCACCTAATGGGGCCGGTGTTTCGCGCCTCAAGCCCCCGTCCGCGAACAGAAGAGAACTCCATAATGGTGCTGGTGTTTCGTTTTTGCGTGCCGTGCGGTGGAGTGACACCTACGTATGAAGTAGGGTCGAAAAATCTAAGATGGTGGCAAAGAACTCGGACTCCACAACGGACGGTGTGACGCCGTTTACATGGATCAATACTGGTCGAACAGAAAATCCTCGAGGGGGTCTAAGGTCGAGAAGTCTTTTCTGTACTTCATCGACCACGGTACTTCCGATTCGTTGCTGGCTAAACTTGACTTCGCACATGTAGATGGTCTTGTAGCGAGTCTGAACCATATAGTCGATCTGTACGCCAGGGGCTCTTTTTGTCGCACGGCGGAAGTACGGATTGTCATAAACAACTTCGTCCAGAGGGACGCCGATTTTTCCGAGGAGCTGATGGCGGCTATGCATGAGTAGGTTTTCGAATTGAAGTGCGATGATCGAGGGCCAGGCGCCAGGGCCTTTGTAGGTTCTTCTTTCGATACGGCGCCGATGCGGGGCGACGTACTTGAGATAGAAGCGAAGATAGTTGTCTGACAATCGATAGCGGCTGAGTTTTGACTCGACGCCGGTATTGACGTTCCATGTGTAGTCCCGTTTCACGAAGCCACAGCTTACAAGGTCATCCAAATGTCGGAGGATCTTCCCGCTGGGCGCGAGGTCCAGCCTTTCGTAGATCTTTTCTGGAGCAAGTGGGCCGTCCCCAAGACAGCGCGTGAGGCGTTGATAGTAGTCTCCGCGTTCGCCAAAGAAGTCGCCGAAGAGTCGATCAAACTCTCGAAATAGTAATCCGTCGGGCTCGAAACAAAGTGCTTGGATGTTTTGTTCGGCGGTATGGCTCGGGATAATCTCCTCTAAATATCGGGGAATACATCCGGTCACCGCCAAAAGCCGTAGCATCTCGAGTGAGGAGACGCGTTCGGCGTGTGCGCCCCAGAACGCTGGACAGGCGTCCAACGGCAACGGTTGAAGATCTACTTCCAATGAAATTCGACCGACAAAACCAGTACTCCTCAGCAGGTTTTCTTCGAGCCACAAGGACATCGATCCTGAAAGAAGTAGAATCAAGCGAGGGTTTTGACTCAAGTGCGTGTCCCAGACAGACTTGAGTTTACCCAAAAATGTAGCATCTTCGGATCCTAGCCATGTCAGTTCATCGAGGATAACGAGAACAGAAGTCTTTTGGACTTGACGAGCCAAGGTACGAAGTAAATGACCCCAGTCTGCTGTTTCAGGTCGATCTATGTGGAGCTCATCAACCAGTTGCTGAGCGAAATCATCACGCTGAGCTTGCGCCGTAATGTTTTTATCCGGAGGAAGTCCAGTCAGAGTGACACATTGGTCGAAACATTTGCCGAACTCCTGCGCGAGGCGACTTTTGCCGACGCGGCGTCGGCCCTTCACGACAACAAGACTTGCTGTCTTTTTTTTGAGCAGCAGACGCAGGCGGGAGAGCTCCGATTCGCGCCCCACAAACGGAAGAGTTCCGAGCATGTTCTGTAGATAGAACATTAAAACGCGACATGTCAATTTGGTGATCTGATAAGATCATCAAATTGACTGTTGCTGATTGAATGATCAGTAGGGTCCTTTTGAGTATAAAACACTGAAAATACTATGGGTTCACGTGGGTGACCCTGGCGAGGGCGTGGGTCAGAAGTTCGAGTCGGGTGGTGGCTCGACCCCAGGCGGCGACGCGGTCCCCGTCGCTGAGTATGTCTTGAAGCGTTGCGGCGAGCTGGTAGAACCCAGCTTCATGGAGGCGCTGGGTTTCGGTGTGGCCTTGCGCCAACTGGGCGCCGGTGAGATGGGATACGCCTCGTCGTGCAGCGTCTCCAAGCCACGCCCTGGTCTGTGCCAAGGAGGTCGCGAGGGCGTCGCCCGGTTGGGGGACCTCGGCGAGGTCGAGGGCAGGCATCTCGATGTCCTCGTGCAAATCGACCGGGACGGGAACGCCCTCGAAGGTGATGGACAGCGGTTCCAGCCAGAGCTGTCCGCGTCGAAGATAAGCCTCCGCGCTCAGGTTTTCGGCGCCTTCACGCAACGCGCGCGCGAGGAGTGCGGGGCCTGCGGGGGCCTCGGGGCGCCATTCCGAGGTGACGAGGGCGCGCCCTCCGTGTTCATCGACCAGTATGCCCCAGACGGTTCGAGAACCCGGATCGTAGCCGGCGGTTTCGACCTCGTGGATGGATACGGCCACAACGCGCCAGGCACGAACCCGCGGTGAGAGCATTTCGGGGACGCGCTTTGAGAGCTTTTCGCGGAGCGCGGTGTAATCGGTGTAGGTGTGGACGTGGGTGCCGCTCCCCCGCATGACCGCGGTTTGCATGCGGTTGCGACGCACGTCGATCACTCGGTTCGCCCGCCTTGTGGCGCCTTGGGTCGTGATATTTGATGTCGCCAGCACTTCGGTTGTGGTTCCCACCAGTCGTCTTTTGCCGACGGCGGGTCCCGTCGGTACGGCGGTGTTCTTGTCGACTGTCCATTGGCGTTCCATGACGAGGGCATCGTCATGGTTGGCTTCGCAGAAAAACAGGGAAAGTCGTCCCGTTTGTCCGTATACGCGATAGCGCGCTCCGAGTCCCCTGAGGACCACATGGTCGAGCTTGGTCGTGCCCGTGGTCTCCTCGCCGTACAGATACCCCCGTGGAACCCGATCCGATGGCGTGGCTTTTGCGCGCATCATGACTTCGGTGAGAAGATGGCTACACAACAACGGATCTGCCCCGGTGAGGCCCAGAGCAGATTCTCGAAGTGCCGTGACCAGCGATTCGAGTAGATCCTCTAGCCATACCAGACGCTCTTTTTTGAGCATGCTTGTCAGTTGGGCAAGACGCATGTCCACCCCTTTGAGGCTGCCTGCCCAACCCGAACGAACCAGGTCGTGGGTGAGCTCCAAGAACGCGTCGATGGCGGGCTGACCCTTTTTGGAGCATGGCGCATTTCGTATGGCCACGAGGTGTTCGCCCCCTTGACTTGGGCTGGCCATCAGGGCCCAGGCCGCCAACGCGACGTGCTCACAGTCGAGGCTGGCGACACAATCGCACTGAACGTGGGAAAGTTCCCAGGGCACCAAAAAGGTCACCGTACACGCGGGCAGAAGAACAGTGGGAGGGTGCGAAAAACGAACCGTTGCCGAATAACCTCTTTCCCGCTTGCGCTGGGCCGCTTGCAAAACAGCCGCACCGAGGCGCGTTTTGAGGCGCTCCTCGTGGAGGTCTAAGGGCGGGAGCGGTGTTTGATGCGCGGGAGATGTTTCCGCCTGGAAGGCCAAAATGGTGGCGACCCGGTGGCGACAGGCTCGGGAGGCGCCGCATGAGCACGCCGACTGCTTAAACGCATCCCCCGGACGAAAGGTGGTTGTGGTTTCGCCGCTGGTTCCCACAAGGGTACCATCCTCGAGAACCTCCGTTTTGGGGCCCTTTCCGCTTTGGACCTCTTTGAGCGCGCGTTTGTAGAGACCCCGGTTGGCGAGCATGATGAGTGCCTGCTCATCGAGGGCGGCCAGATCTGGACGTGGGCTCATCCTTTGATCCTTGCGGAGATCCAGTCTGCGAGTTCTCCCGGGGTCATCGCGCCCACGTCGGCTCCGGCGGCGACGAGGCGTTCGGCCAGTTCACGATGATACTCCGGGTTGCCATGCCGATCGAGCGCTGCCAGGCCGAGGACTTTTGTTTTTTGGGCACAGAGCGCGCGTACCTGGGCCTCCAGCTGGCCCGGCGCATCGCCTTCATAAAAATCAGAGACGATGACCACGATGGCTCGATTCGCTTCGCGGATGAGACTGGCAGCGTACCGCACGGCCTTGGCGATATACGTTCCGCCCCCAAGTTGCACGCGCATCAGGGTCTGAACCGGATCTCTGGCTTCGTCGGTGAGGTCTACGACTTCGGTATCAAACACCACGAGATGGCTTTTGATGCCCGGAAGGCTATGAAGAATGGCCGCCGTGATGGACGCGTGAATTGTGGAATCGAGCATGGAACCGCTTTGATCGACGAGCAGGATGATCTGCCACCTATCAAGTTTTCGGTGGCGCCGCTCAAAGAACCACATTCGCTCCGGGTAGATTTTCTTTGTTTTTGGATCGTAGTGGGCAAGGTTGCCAAGGAGTGTGCGCCGAAGGTCGAGAGGACCGCCTTTGGGGTGGCGACGACTTTGGTCCCGCACGACGATCCCCGAGAACCGACTTCGAATCTCGTGCGCGAGTTCTTGCATGAGTTTCTCGACCACTTTTTGCACGATCTTCCGTGCGGAGGCGAGCACACGCTCGTTCATCAGGTGTTTGGTCTTGAGCACGGCCTGTAGGAGCGCCCGGTTGGGTTTCACCCGCTCGAGAACCAATGGGTCGGTCACGATCTCGGCGATGCCATAGATCTCTACGGCGTCCCGCTCCAGGCGTTCAATGGTTTCCTTGGGAAAGAGCGCATGGATCTCGTTGATCCAGTCGGGAACCGTGAGGGTGCTTGTTTCGGTCCCGCCTCTTCGGGGGCCCCTTTTTTCGTCGCTTGTCCCTTCGCGCCCGTACAGCCACTCGAGCGCTGCATCCGTTCGTCGGGCTTCGCCCGTGAGTGACTGCCCGAGCGCAGCTTCTGCGGCTTCACCGAGCACCAGGCGCCAACGAATCAAGGGCTCAGACGGCTCAGTCGTCAAAACCATACTCCTGGAGCAATCGGTTCGTCTGGTTTTCCAACTCGCTCGCCAACGCAAGTTCGTGCGCGCTGGTTGTTAGTCGGGCCGTCAGCTGGTGGGCGGTGCCGCCATGAATGCTTGTGATGCGTGCGGCCAATGAAGCGCGCTCTCGGGATGGGAGACGCTGAAAGGCCAAGCGCAGTGATGGCAAAGCGAGCTTGAACTCGGTGGCATCCAATTCGGACAGGGCGCGGTCGAGGCCGAACATCAGCCCTTCATGGGCGGTGAGCACCTCGCGCGCGAGCGATAGAAGGCCGACCAGATAGTCCCCAAGAAGGGTTGCCGAGACCGACTCGAACGTCGACGTGGCCAGTTCTGCGCCCGAACGCGCATCGAGGTCGTTCAGGCTCACCAGCGACCCCAGCGCTGCGCCTTGGAGATCTGCGGGCACGTCGGGGCTGAGCGCAATCCGGCGCCAGACACCTCCAATCCGAGCGGCGGGCACCTGAAGTTCGCCGCGCATGAGCAGGACCGCATCGCGCATGGCCATCACTGCAACGACTCGGTCCGTGGAAAGGGGGCCTTCACCGCGAATGCCCTCCGCAAGCCAAAGACCGCGGTCCACCGCCGCCTCGGTCAGCGTCCGGGCGGTTTTTTCATCGGATGGGGATAGGCCTGCATGTCGCAGTAAGCCCCCGAGCTCTGCCAGGCCCTGTCCGAGCGCCTCGAAGCTGCGTTCGGCCTGGATGACCTGGCCCAAAGTGGTGACTGCCCGCTCGGACAGACTGGGCAAGTTGGCGCGCACGGCGTCGGCCAGTACGGCTACCAGGGGAACCAGGCCCACGGTGTGGGCCGCACGTTCTTCCAAACAGGCGGTGGTTGCGGTCTCTAAGGTGGGACCGTAGCTGGCTGCCTCGACGAGGGCGCTTTCGTAGTCTTCATCGCGGGTGATGGAGAAGACTTGGGGTGAGGCTTCGGGCTTCGTGATCCGTTTGAATCCGGGGATGTCCAGCAGCAGGAGGCGTTCAAGGGCGTAGATGGTGGGCTTATCTTGCGGTTCTCCGCGAAACAGTTTGCGTTCCCTCGCGCCTTTTGGGGGCGGTCTTAGGTCGAGGGTGTCGAGGGTCTCTTCGACCCGGTGAAAGAGTGGCGGGAGGGGGGTTTTGGGCGCGAGCGCGCCCCGCCGACTGCCCGACAAGGCCGCCACGAGCTCCACCATGACCGGGTGGGTTTCGGCCTGAAGCATGTCTCGGGTTGACCACGGAAAGGGTTGCGACAGCGCCTCCTTGATCCACGTCGAAGCGACGCCGTCCAGCAAGTCGACACGTGCCACGGTTTGGTGACCACGCAATCGAGAAAGCGTTTCTGCTTGGGTCCAGGCGGCCACCGTGTCGGCCACCGAGATATTCAGTCCCCGCCGGCGCAGTCGTTCGGCGGTGGCATGCAGGCCCAGGCGAGCGGGGCTATCGCTTTCCCAAGACCAGCGGTACCAGGCGGGAGACGGGAGTCCGCTCGCGTAGCCCGCGAAGCTGTCGAGTCGCTTTTGGGAGTAGGGCACGAGCCAAGTCTCTGCTCTTGCTTCAGCCGGCGGGTCGGGCGGCCGAGGCTCCGTCTCGATCACCTGTCCGATGGCCTGCCGAAGAACGGGCGCATGGTAGCCCCCACACACCACCAGCACGCGTCCCCCTTGCTTGGCGGCCCACGCCACGTAGTCCCCCATAAACGACTCGCGCGCGAGGTCCGAGGCGCGCGCGGGCTCGAGGCCGCGAAGGCCTTCGAAATAGGCGCCGAGTCGGTCCTCGAGGCCGGTAAGGTCCGGGAGCTCGAAACACGCGTCCCAAACCGCATCGTACCCAAACTCGCCCGTTTTTCGCTCCAGTTCGCGAACGTAATCGGGCGAGCCACGGCGGTCGGCGTATCGGTTTTCGCAGTCGCCCTCTTGCGCGGCCCATCCTGGCAGGTCGATGAAACGCACCTGAGCGCCGCCCGAGAGCCCAAAACGGAGGGCAATCCACTCCGGAGAATGGACGCAAAACGGGTACCAGGCGCTGTAGCGGCGATCCTCCGAAAAGTGAAAAGAGAAAAGGGCCACCGGTGGTTGGTGATCTAACGCCAGCTCCTCGAGCCTTCCATTCATGTCAGAAGGACCCTCGATGAGAATCCAATCCGGTTGAAAGGTCGAGAGCACCTCGTCTACCAGACGGGCGCAGGCTGGGCTGTGGTGGCGAACACCCACGATGCGAACGTGCTCGGCCATCTCGGGCAAACCTCAGCCTCCCTGAAGACGATGACGCGCGTCGTAAAGGGCCCTCCATGCTGCGCCGCTTTTCTTAGGAACCTTCTGTTCCAGGTAGCGGCGAACCCTTTGGAGGTCTTCAGGGTGGTCCTTGACCGCCACGCCCGCGAGGCAATCCATAATGTCGCTTGGACACGCCTCGGCGTCTCGCAGAAAGTGGGCGCGTACCCCCGCGGCGTGTGCCACACTGACGGCTTCTGCGGTCGACATCACCGCATTCAGCCGTTCGGTGGTGCCCCCTTGTCCCCTGAGGCCGCCTCGGAGATCCCGGAAGGTCTGAACCAAGACCTCCATGACGTCTTTGGGGGGTGACCGGTTTACACCGGACCGAGAAAGAGCCTTCTTGGTCTCTCTTTGAACCAATTCAAACTCGCTGTCGAAATCGCCGATGGGATGCACGGTTTCGAAATTGAATCGACGCTTCAGGGCCGCACTCATCTCGTTGACCCCTCGGTCTCGGGTGTTGGCGGTGGCGATGACATTGAATCCTGGTCGAGCCAGAAGGGTCGCTCCATCGTTGCCGAGTTCAGGAATCGCCAGGACCCGATCCGAGAGGACCGACAAGAGGCCGTCTTGGACTTCGCTCGGGCACCGGGTGATCTCCTCGAAGCGGACCAGCTTGCCCTGCGCCATGCCCGTGTGGAGGGGCCCCGGAACCAGCGCCCGGGGTGTGGGGCCCTCGTTGATCAACAGCGCATAGTTCCAGCCATACTTGATCTGCTCTTCGCCTGTCGCGGCACCACCCTGAATGACCAAGGATGAGTCTCCCGAAATGGCGGCGGCCAGAAGCTCGGAGAGCATGGATTTGGCGGTACCCGGTTCGCCGACCAAAAGCAGGCCGCGCAGGGTGACCAGGGACACCATCGCCCGTTCGACCAAACCGAAGTCGCCCACAAACTTGGGCTCGAGGCCAAGATCCTTGTCTCCACATAAGAACTTACGAACGGCGGTGAGGGACAGCCGCCAGCCCGGCGGTTTTGGCGCGGAATCTTCTTTGTCGAGAAAAGCGAGCTCATTCGCGTAAGCGACTTCGGCCGGGGGCCGCTGGACTTCAGCCTCGCTCACGCGTTCACCAGTCCTTCCACGGTATCGATCAGTTCAGAAGCTATGCTCCTAGGCAAGTTTTTGAGGGGCATGACACCGTCTTCGACTTTCCAGGCCCAGCCCCTTCGTTGAACCACGCTCACGCCTTCGATGCACGGATCTTGGTCTTGGTCTACGCCCATCCCTATCCACAGTCCACTATCCCCCAGCCACAGGCGAAGTTCATGCTCCTGGTCCGAAAGGGGTAGGCTCAGCCAGTGGACCACGCCGCCATCTTGCGCCTCGCCTCGCTCCCAGCCTTTGTTCAATAGGCCCAAGAGCCTTCCCGCAGAAACGGGAGTACCGCGGTGCCGAAGAAGCTGTTTGCTTTCACGTTCCTCGGGCGTGAGCTCGTGGATGGGACGCCCCAGTTGCAAAAAAGGCTGTAGCAGTTCGTAGTCCGAGAACAGCTCGCCCCAGGCCGCTGCTTGGCCGGGGGGAAGATCAATGGCATGGACGACACCAACCAGCGATGTGTGCTTGAGTTCGAATTCTTCGTCCTGAACATTGGCGAGGGATGAATCCTCGGTCACCCGAAATCCTTCCACGAGCCCGCCCTTTTCGTAGACTCCCCAGACCAGACGTCGGACCAGGTGTATGAGCAAAGGGTGTTTGACGAGATAGACCTCAAAATCCTTGGCCGTCCAGCGGCGCCCGATGATCATCGCGTTTTCTAGGCGTCCTATCTGAATGCTGGCCAAAGCGCGCACGCTCTTCTTCAGTTGCTTGAACAGGGCCTCCGCCGGCTTTGCCCGCGCCGGGTCGTCTTTGGCTCCTGGTTTGGGGAGCGACTTGCGTCGCTTTCCTGTTTGGTCTCGTACGACGGGTCTGAGGGCCTCGTCAAAACCGACGGTGAAGGTTCTGGGTCCGTAGTCGAGCATCATCATGCCGTGGGCATCGAGGTTGAGGTCAGGGACCAAGCGGTCCGCAAGTTGCTCTTTGGTGAGATTCAAGGATGACGCGAGCTGCTCGATGCGTTGCCTCGCGTTGTCCTTGATCCCTTTGAATTTTACTTTCTGCGCGATGCTGTTGAGATGCATGAGGGAAACGTCACTGCCGATCGCCAGAAGAACATCCAACCCATTCACCGCGCGTTGGTGCTGAGACTCACCGGGCCAGGCGCGGATCATGGGGGTCAGTTTGCTGGCGATTTCATCGTTTCCGACCAGGCCCAGTGCGGACAACACCCAGGACTCTTTGCTTGGGGCCCCAACGGACAACCACTGCTCAAACAGACCCCAGGCGAATTGGGCGAGGGAGTTGGCTTCGAGTTCGGATTTGATCACCTCGACGCCGTCGTATACCTCGTCGAGGGTACAGACAGAAAAGGCGAGGGCTATCGTTTCCATCGCCGGGCCGGGCAGGGTCTCGTTTCGGTCTTTGAGCTTGGGGCGCGGGAGGGTGTGGGTGTTCAAGAAACTGATGTTGTTTGGCACAGGGCGAGGTGGGGACTCCAGGGGGTCGACTGCCAGAAGGGCATCGATGGCAGCTGTTGCTTGCGCGCCGTAGTCGGCGCCCACCTGGCGTACGGTGGGTTCGTGCCCTCTTTGTGCCAGGGCGCGAAGACCCGATTCCGCCAATCGGCGCAGCTTTTTCTTCGTTCCGCAGGCCACCGGAATCCAGGCCCGGGCAGCGAAGTCTGGGAACCTCGTGGCCCACTCGATGGCGAGTTTGCGCCTTGTCTTTTTTTCTAGGCCTTCAAGAAAAAGCTGGGCTGTTTCTTTGGATGCGAGGGCCACCATCGAAGGCACGATGCTGGTCAGTGAGTCCTTCCCGACGGCGGTCAAGATGGGCCCTGCCAGACGGGGAGCCCCCTTGATAAGCCCAAGCGCCATACGCTGTGCCGGTTCATTGTACCACCAGCTTTCCGAAATGGATTTTGCGGCGCGTTGACGTACGGCCTCATTTCCGTACAGCACGAGTCCGAGCCGGCCGTTGGGGTCCCCGTTTTCCCACAAGTCGTTCTGTTTTTTTGGGTCTTTGGCCTCTTCTGCTCGGGCCAGTTCCCGGTTCGCAATGGTTTCTTCTTTGGCAGTGAGTTTCCCAAAAGGAGGTGGGAGCTCTGCCTCAAGTGTTACGGCGATGGGTTTGGTGGTGGCCCTTTTTCGGGTCCAAGGGGGGCTCTTAAAAAAGGGATGGAGCGACGCTAGAGGCGCTTCGGGCAAAGCCGGGACTTGGGCTTTTCGCAGGGCACGGATCGCGTCTTGAACCTCTTTGGAGGCAGATGCCATCACTGCATCGGCGGCGGCGGGATGCTCGGCGACCCAGCCCGAGACGTAGGACTTGAGGGCCGGGCGTGTGATGCCCACCCGGATGCAGCGCTGAGGAAATCGCTGAAACAACGTGGGCAAGGCGCGACGCACGGCCTTTTCTTCGATGAGATCAAACAGCGTCGTCACCGCGGCATCGTGCGGGATTTGGGCGATGACCTTCACAATGGTCTCCTCGGCTTCGGTCCACGATGCGTGTTTGAACATGGAGGTCAGTACCCCGAGGGCCTCGTGCCCAAACTCTACAGCGAGGGTCTCGGCGACGCCGTCACTGAGGTGGTCGAAGGCTCGAGTTGTTGCCAGCGCATCCACCGAGCGCACACAGGTGAGCATCAGGCTGTCTGCCGCGAAGGAAGTATTTTTCATGCTTTCGTCAAACCACGTCGCCTCGTCCGGCATGAGATAGGCACAGATGCAAGGGTCTACCTGGCGGCGCGCTTCGTTGAGTCGTGTCCGAGCTTCTGCATAGGACTCTTCGGAGCACCGAGCCAATGCGGTGCGAAGGGTTCTCGAACCATGGACGTACGCCAGCGGTTGTTTTTTGGCGAACTCGAGGAATACCTCGATGGCAGGCATGAGACCGTGGGTGGTCAGGACCAGCCTCAGGAGCGACTCTTGGCCCTCGCGGCCCTCGTAGGTTTGGGCAAGCTTCTGGTTGAGTCCTCTAAGTTTCTCCTCCGTCCAGTCCTCGGCCTGCCATGCCTCCGGCAACTCGATGCCTGCGGAGTCTGCGGCTCGTTTCAGCCTCGAAAACGTTTCCCGAACAACGTATCTGCGCGCAGGGATGAACCGGCCGCCGCGCCGAGGGTGAATGCGCGCTTTCCAGGTTGCCGGCATCTCAAACTGTGCTTCGTCTGGAAGAAGCGCCCCTCCCACCGGGGTTGCCTCAGCAGAAGCCTGGTCGGCCGGTTTCAGGTCTCTTTTTTCGTTAGGCGGCGGTTGGTTTGCTTCTACGTAACCTTTCTTGACCTTGGCCGCAATCTGCTTTTCTGCGTTGCTCTGTGCTTCGGTATGGCTGCCGAAGTCCCTTGATTTTTCTTGCCCGCGGGTTCCGATGCGCCCCCACCGGGCGGTGACGGTGTTTGCCTCCGTATGGATCTCCCAAAACTTATCGGACTTACTGTCGCGAAACTCAAACCGGCGCATGCTGTACAAAGGGTAGCATGGGGCGTCTGTCCTTTGGCATCTTGCAGTCCCGATGCTTGCGTGATCGTCTCTCGCATTCTTCGTTTGGATCTTGTTCGGACTTGAGCTCTGAGTGGTCATCATTGGAATAAAAAACAACCACAAAAAGGGTCCAGCGGATGTCGATAGGACTGTCGTAAATATGACGCTCAGATGGCCATTGACCTTGTATTTTTGAGGCGTTACACGCCTGGCCCCATTTCGTCTGCGTTTGGTTGGGGCTTTGTCAGAACTCTGGAGGGAGGGGCACATGAATCGAGGTATTTTTCTCGCGGTGGCGGCAACTTTTGGGGCGGCTGTGGCGTGTCAGAAGAGTGGGGCCAACGATGGCCACGTATCTTTGGTGGAAGCGAAGGCACCAAGTACCCACTACGTATCGCTGAAGTTTTCCGGATCGGCTGGTCCAGCGGAAGTCCAGGCCAGCCGTTATCTCATCACCGACCCTGCGGGGCGGTCACTCAAGGTTCTGGATGCCTCCTTACGGGGGGATGGGGTTCTTCTGGTCACAGAGGCCCAGCAAGCCGTTCGCTACACCATCGCGGTTTCAGAGCCTGCGGGTGACGAAGTGCAAGAACAAGACGGCCTGGGTGTGAGTCGAAAGGGATTGCATACAACCCTAGACTTCGAGGGCTCCACGCTCGGTGAGGTTTTTGTCGTCGGCGCGGTGCCTGTGGACAACACCCGCGTGTTGATCGTGTTCAGCGGACCCTTGAGAGACCAGCCCAACGGTGATGGAGAGGCGGATGATCCAGGGTCGTATGCCATCGAATCTCCCAATCTTGACGTGCTTTCCGCTGAGGTGAGTATGGACGGAACGGGTGTACTCCTCACCACGAGCCCGCAGGAAGCCATCGAGTATACGGTTCGGGTCCATGCGGTTGAAGTGGAGGCGCAGAACAACACCTTGGTTGATCCACTGCGCAGTGAAACCACGTTTGTGGGGCGCCTAGGTCGAGACGATACCGCGCCCCGCCTGCTCACCGCAGAAGCGATCAACAACAGCTCTTTGGTTTTGACCTTTGATGAACCCTTAGACACCGACGCTGCGGACGTCCGAAACTTCACCGTGTCGCCCGATCTGCTCCTCATCAGCGCTACCCTACAGCAGTTCAACACCCAGATTCTTTTCGAGACCGCCCCGATGATTGCGGGTGTGATCTACACGATTACGGCCTCGGACCAGGTGAGGGATCCGGCTCGCAATTCAATTGATCCGACGGCAAACTCTGCCACCTTCTCTTCCCCGATCCTGACTGATGGCACTTCACAACCCCGGGTTGTTGGGGCGGTGTCGACGGGCAATACGGGTGTCATCGTTCGGTTCAGTAAGCCGATGGACGACGATGCGATCAATGCGGCCAACTACTCGATCGTTCAAGAAAACGTGAACCCCGAGGTGGGCTTTGTGGCCGTCACTGGGGCTTCGTTTGTCGATGCCCGGCGGGTGGCTGTTCAGCTGACCACGCGCTCGCAAAATGAGGTAGGTTATGAAGTGGCGGTCAGCAACGTCGCCGACCTTGCCGGGAATCCACTGGCCAATCCCGTCGTGAGCCAGGGCGTACTCGTAGATCCCACCCGGGCCTCCTTCGCCGGATCCCCGCCGGGAGGCACGGAGATTGTCGACTCCGATGGAGACGGTCTTACCGACAACATTGAGCAACTTGGCTGGAAGGTCAATGTGGTGTTGGTGGATGGTACCGTCAGCGTCCTCGAGGTCACCAGCGATGCCGGTGATCCGAGCTTGCCGGTGGATGATCCCGTGAACGTTGCAGCGCGCGATACCGACAATGATGGCCTAACCGACCAATTGGAACGCATTTTGGGAAGCAACCCGCGCCAGGCCGATACCGATGGTGACTCGCTGAGTGACAATGAGGAGTACAACGCCATTTTCACCAATCAGAACATGGTCGACTCCGACGAGGACGGCATCGACGATTTTCTCGAGGTAGAGTTTTTCAAAACCAACGGCCTGACCGCTGACTCTGACGGGGATGGCTACACCGATGATGTGGAGCTTTTCGAAAGAAACCGGGACCCACGAATCGCCGATCTGCCCGCACATAGCGTCGAGATTGGGAGTGTCCATCTGCAGATCGATGAACGTTTTACGTTTACCGATGAACAAGGCTCCACGACGACTGAGACGTCCAACACCACGACGGTCCTTACGACTGCAGACAGTATGTCGACCTTAAACGCTGATGGCGCCTTGCGATTTATCAATGGGGGCGTTGAAGGCGGATTAGAGGCTTGTCAAGATAGCTGTGGCTCGCTTGGTGTCCCTCAAACTGTGAACCGTCTTTTTATTAAGGGGCATGTAGAGGCTGGTGCAGAATTTTTGGACCAGACCGATGTTGAGACCGTAGATGCGGCGGAAGAAGCGTTTGAGAATTCGCTTGAAAAAGGCAAGGAGCTATCCAATTCCACGTCGGTCACTCGTGAGGTGGTAGGGGCAAGTGTGTTGGTTGACGTCACCCTCCACAATCCGAGTGATGTGGCCATCGCCCTCTCGAATGTTGAGCTGACGTTGCAAACCACCGATCCTGAGGATGCGACGAAGCTGGTTCCGGTGGCTACGCTTCTACCCGAGAGCACGTTGCTCACTGGGGAACCGGCAGTGTTCAACATCGGTCCCGGAGAAAGCCGAGGGCCCATCGTTTTTGCCAACCGGGAAGTCTTTCCCAACCTGGTAGAAGGTTTGATGCAGGCGCCCCGCGGATTTGTGACCCGAGTGGCCAACTTCGATCTGGTGACCGCCGACGAGCGTAACTTTGCGGTAGGCCTACAAGAAGTCCGGGAGCGAACCGCCGGCATCATCATCGACTCTGGCAATGGTATTGTCGAACGGTTCCAGGCGATTACGGCGGGTGTGTTAAACCGACCCCGCAATGAGCTCCGTTGTGCCCCGGTCGGGGACAATCCGAACGCGATTTGTACCGACGATTCTGACTGTGGCACTTCCACCCCGTGCGAGGGTGGCAAGATCGTCGGTGGCTTCGCCGGGTTCGGGGGCACCGGGCGTACCAATGGCGTATCGCTCGATTTCTTGTTGTCCGACGTGTTGGGCTTTCGCAGAACGAATTCGAGTGATGTGAGTCCGGCGCCGGACGGCATCTTGGCGGGCCCGGACGCCATCGTAGACAGTGTGGCTGAGGGCGATGATGTCCAGTTGATTCCGGTGGGTACGCGGGGTGTCTCTGAAGACGCGGTCGTCATCCGTGCGGGTGAAGACGGGGTGTTGAATACCACGCCCAAAGATGACGACATTGCTTCGGTGGTTACGGGCTACGAAATCAGCCAAACCTGTGGCCCGAACACTGCGTTTGCCATTTTGGCGGGCCCGAATGGCATCGCAGAGACACCCGCAACCACCGGCACGTGTATTGTCGCGTTTGCGCCTCACTTTCCTGGAGAAGCCTGCTCGGTGAACCTCGACTGCGGTCAAGACCCAAACTCGACGGACATCGGAGTGTGCGACAACAACGACACCCAAGAAGAATCTGTCGGGACTTCGGGTCTTGCGGCGGATGCGGTGGTCATCGGCGCGGGAACCGATGGTTTTGTGGCCAGTGTTCCGGTGGGTGACGACGTCTTCTTGGGTCCTGGCAAGCCTTGTGTCAGCGACGCCGAGTGCCAGGCTCCGAGCCTTACGACCGGAACCTGTGACGGGCCGGAGAAGATTGTTCGGGTGGGGAGTCGACGAGACGGGCAGTTTCGACGCTTTTGGACCTTGATCTTGCCCGAGGACGTTCAGTTCCAGACCAATTTTTCAGGCATTCAGGTTCGGGCGGGTGATGTGCTCGGCCTCAAGTTCGTTCAGGATATTGACCGCGATGGCCTCATTGCGGAGGTCGAGTTTCTCGCGGGTAGTTCGGACTTCAAAAAAGATACCGATGATGATCTCCTCGACGACTTCACTGAGGTGCGGCTTGGTTGGGAAGTGGGCGTGGTCGGGAGTCTGGTTCGCCGCGTTTTCCCAGATCCACGAACTCCGGACTCCGATCTTGATGGGCTTTCAGATTTTGAAGAATTCGATCTTCGGCCCGCCAAGTGTTCCTGCGATGCGACCGGTCCCAAAGGGGTGGTCGGACACGTGGGTGCACCCTGCTCCAGCGATGCGCAGTGCGGAGGCGGATCTTGCTTGGATGCTGTGGCTTGTACGCCTCAAGACTTCATCAATGGGGTCTCTTGTCCGCCTTGCAGCACGAACCAGAGCCTGAACCGGACAGACCCACGCCGGCGCGATACCGATGACGACTCTGTCAGCGACTTCCAAGAGGTGTTTGGTTATCTGACGGGCGCGGGGGTATTGGATGCTTCCCAAGCAGACGTGGTGTTGGCCGGAACCGATCTTACGGCCAACACTTTGGCTTGCCCTCAAAACCACTGTGTCGAAGATGTGACCCAGCACTGTATGACCGATGGCGACTGCCTCAGTCGGCAATGCATTTTCCCGGTGCAATGCGATGATGTCCAGGTTGTGCCTCATCTCAGCGGTGTGCCCAGCCCGCGGACCGTGGTTGTGGCGCCTGGTCCGGTGGGTCAACAGGCGGGCGCAGGATTGGTGACGACCGCGGCAAGCACGGACGTGCTCTTTTCCGCCGGCGACGGAGTGGGCGCAAGCCTCGTGGTGGGTGACGACGTTCCCTTGGTTGGTGTCGGTGAATCCACGGGTCAGACCGTGAGTGGTGCATTTCAGTGTGAGGACGGGAGCCGTTTCGACGGAGGGGGTATTTCAGGCCTCACCGACCGGTTTGTCTTGTGCGGCGTCATCAAGCCAGGAGCCAATGGCCTCCTCGAGAGTCTTCCCGCGGCCGACGATGTTGTGGTGCCGAGCCCCTATGGGCAAAAACGAGAGTCGACCGATCCACTGAACGCCGATACCGACCAGGATGGTGTCCGAGATGGTGTCGAACGTGGCTTTGGTTCAAGTCCCAATGATCCCGGTGATACCGGTTTGGCGGGCGATATCGACAAAGATGGGCTCCTTGATAGTCAAGAGAACACCGGCTGGACAGTGACCGTGGAGCCAACGGTCGGCGGGTCCGTTTCTCGAACTGTGACCTCCAACCCCAACGTGCCTGACACCGATCTCGATGGTCTTCCGGACTACGCGGAACGCCATATGCCTTGCTACTCGGGATCTGGCGAATGCCCAACCGACCCGACCAGCGCAGACACCGATGGTGATGGCATCAGTGACTTCGATGAGCTCTCCCAGGACCGACTCGATCAGCTGGAAGCGTTCAATGGTATTTTTTCCGGCTACTTCGTCGATGGAACGACTTCCGCCCAGTACGGTACAGATCCAGTCAATGCTGATAGCGACGACGACGCGGTGAGTGACGGCGACGAGCTTTTCGGAGTGTTGACGGTCGTCTTGCCGGATGGAACGGTGAGAGAAGTTCAAAGCAGTGCGATCAAGGGTGATACCGACGGTGATGGCCTTTCAGACTCGGCGGAACGAACGCAAAATACAGACCCAACCGATCCTGATACCGACGATGATGACAAGACCGATGGGCGCGAGGTGACGGGGGGGAGCGACCCACTGGTGCCGGACCTGTTGGTCACCATCAACGTAAGACGCATCGAGGTCGACAAGATTGAAGATCCCGGTGGCACGTCCAACGGCGAGTTCGGATGGTGGGTCCTTCTGCGTGCGCCCAGTGTGACGCCGAATCCGCGCTTAATTACCGACGCCCAAGATGCGGGTCCCGAGTTTGGGACTTTGTTTGTGATCGGTGGAACCACCGCATGCTACAACCGGGAGCTCGAGCCAAACCGACATCACACGATTCATCTGGATAGAGGGCTTACGTTCTCACTGAAGGAGGGTGAATCGTTCACCGTCGAAGGGCTTTTGGCTGAATTGGATTCGGGTCAGTCTGCAGATTGTGGTCTAGCGCCGGACTATATTCCCTCCCATCTCAATTCACAGTGTTTCACCCGCTTCTCAGAGACCTTCAATTTCAGTGATTTGTCGTTTGCCGAGCGTGGTGAGGAGGTTGCCAGCAACCCCGTGGATGCCAATGCAGATGGGGGCGACAATTGTGAGTGGCAAATGGTCCTGACCACCAAGGCTGAATAGTTCCTCCTGGGGCGGCGGCGCTGGACCCTTCTTGGGTGACAGCGTCGCCGCGTACCCCTTTCATTGGGCAAGGTTTGTCAAAATCCTGGTTCTCGGATTCCCGCCTCATTGAACGCGCCCGCTTCTACTCCGTCTTTACAATGAGAGGCACGGCCCTTCCGTGAAGGCGGGCGCCCCAAAAGCGCATGCAACTCCAGGTGCTTGTGGATCAGCGACGAACAGTCATGCCTTCACGGGAATCCCAAGGAAATTCAGGGGCTTCGATTCATGAAACCAGTCGCAGCCAGGTGGCTAGCAGTTGGGGTTATTCGCCCGGATGGTGCGGCGTAGGTTGCTTTGTCGATTGCCGAGGGGCGTAAGTTTGGTCAGGATAAGAGCCTTTTTAGTCCAGGAGGGGTCTTGATGTCCTACGCTCGTCTTCCATTGTTAATATCTAGCCGCGGGTTCAGTCTGGTGCCTTTGGCCGTCATGGCCGTGGTGGGTCTGAATCGTTCATCGTGGGCTGCGCCGCCCAATCGAAACCCGCCTACCGTTGAAATTCTCTCACCGTCCGCGGGAAGCCAAGTCACGGGCACCGTCGAAATCGCAGTCGAAGCGTGTGCGGTCCCCGCCACCGATGACATCGTGGGAATGGAGGTTCGTTTCCATTCACCGGGCGGTTCGACAAGCGCCTGGCGTTCTATGAATTTTACCCAAGGTCCCGGCTGCGTTCCGGGGAGCTTAGACTGGGATGCTGCTGAGTTTGGGGATGGCTCGGTGGGCATTGAAGTTCGCGCGGCCGACTTTGCGCGCAACCGCACCAAATGGAGCACAGGGACAGCGGTCACGGTCACTGCCGGCTCGGGCGGCAGCCAAGATCCCGTTGGGGTCCGGCACCTTTTCGTATGGGACAGCACAATTCCCCAAGATTCGGTGGCGACCGCCGACCTTTTGACTTTCTCCATGGAGCGCGGTGTGGACGTCATTTATATCAACGGCCAACCCGTAGCCAATTCGGAACCCAACGCGGTCGCGGATTACGCGGCCTTTGTGGGGGTTATGCATGACCAGGATATCAAGGTCTACGCTCTCGGCGGTCATCCCTTCTGGGGCGTCGCTTGCGATCAGGCGCTTCCGGGCCAAACGACCTGCCAAGAAGAGGGCTGGAACTACTACCAAAGCCTCGCTGAGTCCGGTGTTCCTTTTGACGGCTTCATCGACAACACCGAGCCCTACAACGCTGCGAGTGCAGACTGGTGGTCGCGGTTGCAGTCGAGGGCTCAACAGTACCTCGATTTTTACCACGGGATTCGTGCCCGCATCGGGTCCGCCCCGCTGACTTCCACCATTCCGTTCTGGTTGGATCAAGATCCGAACACTTCATGCATGAAGCTTGATGGTCGCAAGGGTCAGTGTAGACCGCTCAACTGGTACGTTTGCGGTATTGCGGACGATTGCGCCATCATGGATTACCGCGACGTGGCCGAAGGACCCAATGGCCTCATCGCCCATGCGACCGGAGAGGTTGAGACCCATCCCACCATTGTCGGTGTGGAGACCGATGACCTGGGTTCTCAAAATGACTTTCTGACCTTTCACGAAGAAGGTGTCGCAGCTATGGAGCTTGAGCTGGCCAAGGTATGGGACGCGTTCGCCGGCCACGCAAATTTCCGAGGCTTCTTTATCCACTACTACGATTCGTACCGAAACCTAGTCCCCTGAGTCGGTGATTCCTTACACAATTCGATAGCCCTTTCATCCCACCCCACCCAACCGTCTTCAGTTACACGGGGAGGGCAGCCAGGGCTCGCTGGCCCTGCGTCGTGAGGGCCTTGTAGCCCACAGCTTGTAACATCATTTCTGCTTGAGACTCTGCGGTGATGGTAAACCGAGGGTGGATGGCGCTTGTTGGCCGAGAGTATTCGCTCTCGGCCAGCAGGACGTGTTTGAAGCCTCGCTCCAGCAGAGTGTCGACCTGCCGCAGGGTGTGGCTGCCATTGGGAAAGGCGTAGATGTCGAGCGGTAGACGGTGTTTCTTGAAGAACGAGGAGGCACGGTCCAGGTCGTTGACAAAGTAGCCAAAGTCTTGTTCGGCCATGGACTCGTGACTTGCGGAGTGGACGCCAATTTCATGCACTTGATGGGCTTCTAGGATGTCATCGGTGGTCATCATACGGGTGCTTTTTGTGCCGTCGATTTGGAGGAGCTGCTTTTCGATGATCGCCCAGTAGCGGTCCCGCTCGGCTTTTGCTCTCAGTTTGAGATGTGTCGAAAGCCGGACCCCAAAGTCTAGCTTTTCGCTGTCGGAGTTCTCCTGCAGTTTGAAGTGGAACTGTGGCACTTGAAAGGACTCGAAAAAAGAGAAGGGCGCCGCACGCAGGTGATCGTAGAGCTGAACGTTCCAGGGGGGGCGTCCAAGGAGCGTGGCATCGGTGATGATGTTCTGGTTGGCGCTGGCTCCATGCCGCTCCAGAATGGGCATGGCATATTCTACGAAATCGTAAAACCCATCGTCGAAGGACAGGATCGCCAACGGCCGATCGCTTTTTTCTTCGGCCATACGTCTGAAACCGGTGAGGGTGAATTGGGTCTTGAGAAACTTGACCAAAGCATCAAAGTGGAGAGGGTCAAGTCCAGGCCAAAAAGGGTTCAGGTCAGGGGTGACGTTGTGGAGGTTGACCACCACAACGTCCGTGGGGGAAAGACGCTGAGCGAGGCGTTTGGCGGCGCGGCAAAAACCGGCCGCTTCAAACACGCCTCGCTTCAAAAAGGCTCGAATCGATGCACTCAAGAAGCGAGGTTTCATCGGTATCTCCGGGTGTTTGTTAGGCTCGAATCTCCTGACTTGGGCGCCAAGGCTTGGGACGTGGTGGGCTTCGGTCTATGGTCCCGGCCAGGTGGTCTTCGTCTGGATTTTTGTAGACGATGTAGTCGCCTACTGCGAGCACGTCCATTCCGGTAGAAAAGAAGCACCGAAGGGCATCTTGAGGCGTGTCTACAATCGGTTCTCCCATCACGTTGAAAGACGTGTTGAGAACCACGGGAACCCCGGAGAGCTTTTCAAACTCATCGAGGAGCTCCCAGTAGCGGCCTTCGTGCTCCTGGGCCACGCATTGGACGCGGGCGGTTCCGTCGACGTGGGTGATGGCGGGCAGCAGGCCCTTGGCTTGCTCTTTGACGTCTACAATGAACAGCATGAACGGTGAAGGGAAGTCGAGCTCGAAGAACTTCGATGCGGCTTCCTTTTTGCAAGAAGGGGCAAAAGGACGGAACTCCTCGCGGAATTTCACGTAGCTGTTGATCAGGTCCTTCATGTTTGGGTTGGTTGGATCTGCGAGGATGGAACGGCTGCCGAGGGCCCGAGGGCCGAACTCCATGCGTCCTTGGTACCAGCCCACAATCTTGCCTTCGGAGAGGGCTTGGGCCACCTCGCGACAGATGTTGTCTGACTTCCGAAAGGGAACCTTGCTTATCTCGAGGGCGCGCTCGATGGCCTTGTCGTCCACCGTGGGGCCGACGTTGGCGGTGTGCATCACAAACCGTCGTCGCTCCCGAAGGACATGGTGGTTCACGTAGTAAGCGGCACCGAGGGCCCCTCCGTCGTCTCCGGCTGCGGGCTGGACAAAAATCTCGTCAAAGATACGTTCTTTGTAGACTTTGCCATTCGCCACGCAGTTGAGCGCGACCCCGCCTGCCATACAAAGGCGGTTTTTGCCGGTGGTCCGCTTGGCGTGCTGTGCCAGCGAGATCACGATCTCTTCCAGAACGGCCTGGGCGGAGGCGGCGATGTCTTGATGCTGGTCTTCGACCGGCTCGTCGTACCCTCGTTTGGGACCAAAGACCTCTGAGAACTTGTCTGAGAGGAAGCCGTGGCCGTTTTGGTAGGTGAAGTACTCTAGATTGGTCACCACCAGTCGGTCCGGGTCGAACCGGATGAGGTCTCGCATTTCGTGCAAGTATTTGGGGTTCCCGTAGGAGGCCAAGCCCATGACTTTGTACTCATCGTTTCCATGTTGGAAACCAAGATGGTCGGTGATCGCGGCGTAGAACATACCGAGGGAATGGGGATGGCGCGCCCGCTGCTGGATCTTGTGGTCTATCCCGTTGCCGACACCGAGCGCGGTGGTTGCGACCTCGCCCCGGGCGTCAAAGGAAAGGAGGGCCGCGTCTTCGAAGCCGCTGGCGTAAAAAGCGCTGGCTTGGTGGGCTGCGTGGTGCTCGACAAAATGGACCTTGGCGCGCCCTTTGGATTCGCGAAGAAGTTTGTGCCGCGCTCGCCCGAAGTCGAGAAGCTGCGGAATTTCATCGTGGAGGATGTGGTACACGGACGTGGCGGGGTGCTTCAGGAGCTTCGGGAGGTACCATTCACCCGTTCGCCAAAAGAAACGAAGCAGTGGTCGGTCGACGATGGCGATGTGATCCACGTCCGGGAGGCCGATGCCCTCGTGCTCGAGCACCTTCTTGAGCGCCTTTTCCGGATAGCCTCCGAGGTGCTTGCGGCGGGTGAGACGCTCCTCGGCGACCGCCATCCTGAGTTCGCCGTCTTTGAGAAGAGCGACCGAAGAATCGAAACCACCGATTTGCCCGATGCCAAGTACGTACATTGCCAACCTTTCCCAGCGCGGCCCGCGCTTTGGGCCCGCTTTTGGGCCGGTTTGTTAACACATGGCCACGCCCAGAATCAACGATGGGTCGGGGCCTTTTGCTCGCCAGAAGGAAGAAGGAGCGGGCGCCCAGCGACGGCGCCCCGAAGAGGAGAACCCGTGAAGGGCCGATTTTCATTTCACACGCGAAAGGCCGGGGTCTGCCCCACCGGCTTGTGGATAACAGCCAACCTATCCAGAATCGGCAGTTGAAATGTCTACAGGCCTGCGGTTGAGCGCCTGATCTATGAGCCAAGCAATGAGGACCCCGGTTGCGGTTCCCAAGAAGTCCCAAACCAGATCGCGGTAGCTCAATGCGCCGCCTCGATGGAGGTCGTAGAGTTCTTTACTGATGCCGATAGAAAGGCTGAATGCGGCGCCAACCCCAGCGCGCACGACCTCACGATCATCGAAGGGAACGGTTAGGCCGTATCCTCCAGCCGCCAACGCGGCGCTGATCCCAAAATGAAGGCCCTTGTCTTTCGAAAACCAGGGGTCTTCGCTTGCAGATGCTCGGTCGGGAACCCATAGGAAGAAGAGCACCAAGAAGCCCACCTCGGGTCGTAACCCCATCGTGCGGCGTATGTTTACAGACCACTCGGGGGGTTTCAAGGAGGAAACGCATCGGCGGTTCGTGGACAAGCGGGTGTTGACGTGATGACCACCGCGTGGCGTGGGGGATCAAAGGTTTAGATATAGCGCCTGACGACGGCGAGCGACTGGGCGACGTACCCGCCACCAAACAGGTTGGCATGGTTCAAAAGGTGGTAGAGCTGATAAAGGGGGTTTCGCTGTCGCCACCCTTTGGCCAACGGATAGTTCTCGTTGTACGACGTGTACGTGCGCTCCCCGAAGCCGCCGAAGAGGGTCATCATGCCGAGCTCAGCCTCGCGGTGGCCGTAGTAGGCCGCGGGATCGATGAGGGCAATGCGGCCTCGGGTTGTTGCGTAGACGTTGCCCGACCACAGGTCCCCGTGGATGAGGGCAGGGGGCTCTTGGGGGCCCGCGAGGAGGTCGTCTAGGCGGGCAAGAAGTCGCTCGAAGTGCCGAACGTGACAAAGATCGAGGAGCTTTGCGTTTCGCGCCAGCTCGATTTGATGCCCCAGGCGGTTCGTTCGGTAAAAATCGATCCAGTTTTCTGTCCAGGCATTGGGCTGCGACGTTTCGCCGCAGTGGTTGCTGTGCTCGAAACCAAAGGCAGGTCCGCTTTGCCTGTGCAGGGTTGCCAGCCCCGCACCCAATTGGGTCTCAAAGTTGCGAGGCACCGGCTCGGGCGGGAGGTACTCTAAGATCAAATAACCGGGTCGTTTGCCCCGTGGCGCACTGCAAGCGATGACCGTGGGCACGGTGAGGGGGGTGCGGCTCGCTCCGAGGGCCCGGAGTCCGGCCGCCTCTTGGACATACAGATCCTGGGGCGTATCTGGGCTCCACTTGAAGAAGAAATCTCCGTGGCCGGTGTGAAGTCGCTCGGCGTGGCTGATGCATCCGCCTCGAAGGGTGCTCCGCTTTTGGATACGAACCGCATCGCCGAGACTTGTGCTCAGCACATCTTCAAGCCATTCGCTTGGGGGGCTTTCGATGGTCACGGCGCCTTGAGTTCCTCAAGAAGGCGCCGCGCGCAGCGTTCGACGATGGCGATGACTTCGTCAAACCCTTTTTGACCTCCGTAATAGGGGTCAGGAACGTCTAGATCGGCGGGGTCATGTTCGAGGCTTCGCAGAAGGCGGAGTTTGGCCCGAAGCGTTTCAGGGCATTGCGCCTGCAAGTCTTTGAGGTTCTCCTGATCCATCGCGATGATGTGATCAAACGACTCAAAGTCTTTGGCCTCCACCTGTCTCGCCCGGCTCCTGAGCGCGTAGCCGGCCCTTTGGGCGGCAGCGGTCATGCGCGCGTCCGGTGGCTGGCCGACGTGCCAGTCTCCGGTGCCCGCGGAGTCGATGTGAAACCGCTCAGCGACCCCCTCTTGCTGCACAAGATGGCGGAAAACGCCCTCCGCCGTAGGGGAGCGACAAATGTTTCCGAGGCAAACGAAGAGAACACGGGTTGGCATGATGATTTGCTCCTATGGGTCCAGGCGGGGTAGCGCCGCGTTTGAAAACACGACAAGTGGCGTGTCCTTGAGCCACGGTGCGTCGATAAGCTGGTCGGCGTAGGATGCGATGTTGGTGGGCATCGATACCGATAAGGAAATCAGTTTGTCATCACCCGGGTCGATTTCAATGATGGGTGAGTCTCGTTGGCCGAGCTGGGTGCCTACATAGCCTATGGCCGAAAGATTGATGACGGCGGCGGAGACCGCGATCAACGCGAAATATCCGGGCATGCCCTTGAGAGCATCGGTTCTGCGACGAAGAACCGCATAGGTGATGCTTCCGACCAGCCAAGGGGAAAGAGTAAGCAGCAGTCGTCCCTCAAATGAGTAGCCAAACATCAGCAAGGATGAAACTTGGTTGGCTGCAAGAAAAGCCATCATCGCGTAGGTGAGGTACGTTGAGTACTGCGATCCTTGTTCGAACGTTGGGTGCTCTTGGCGCAACGTAGGGTTGCTCAGCGTCTGCCAGGCGTCGAGTGCTGCCCATCGGGTCAGTTCTTGGAAGAGGAGGTTGCGATCTACTGCCGGCGCCGTACAGTCCTTGGACGAAGGATCACACAACTTGATTTTTGCGGTGAAGGTCAGTCGGTCGTCGGTGTGGATGAGGTTGTCGATTTCGGCCTGGGCGCTGGTCTTGGGCAGGCCTGGAAGCGACAGGTCGAGTCGGGCGGAAAAGGGCATGGTGTCCGGGTCGAATCCTGGGAGGACATTCGCGACCATGCAGCTGTCGCTGCCCCTTATGGTCTCGCTTGCTCCAAGCGACGGGTCACACGTGCTTGCCCACCGAAAGAACGGGCGTTGGTCGACGAGGAGTGCGATCGGAGAGAAGGCGCCGGGATCGGTCGTATCTGCCGGCCAGCCTAGGCCCAGATGTCTACTCAGGGGCATCGGCAGGACTTGGGTGGTCGCCTCGGTGTGACTGGGCCCCGAGGTGGTATTTTCGCCGAGGTTTGGGTTTTTGGGTTGAACCGTGTCTGTTGATGGGGACAAGGGCTTCGGTGGAATTCGAAGAATGTCCGCATAGATGAGGAACTGAAGCGCAGCGAGGAACTCCTTGTCCGTGATCACGTTGTTGACCCACGCCTCCACCATGGTTTTCGTCCAGCTCGGAACATTCGTAGGCGTTTCCTGGGAATGTTCCGCATTGGGGACGAGGATTTCAAGCTCGAACATGCGCCTAAGCACAAACGCCAAGGCGTCTGGGGCTGTAGCCCCTTGGTTAGGCCATGCGGACAAAAAGAGCCGGACCGATGTTGGAATGGGTTCAGGCGTTGACGATGGGCTGGTGGTCATGGGGGTGCCTAGCGCCACGGTGGCGCCGCCGTAGGGCATCCCGGCGAGGCTGCCGGGCGAGTTAAAAACGACGAGATAGCCATGGAATTTGGGCTCCAGGGCTTGGGCTCGGTCCCGGTTGAGACGAAAAGTCACCCGTGTGGTTTCGCCCGGTGCGAGCATGCCCTCTCGCGGAGACACATCCACCACCCAATGGTCGGGGTTGTCGATGTTCTGGAAGGTGATCGGGCCGCCGTCGAGTCCCTCCGTCAGGGTTTGGGTCAGCTTCCAGGGGACGGGTACGTCTATGGTATTGCGCAAAATGTAGGTCGTGGCCGGAGCATCTAAGCTTCTGGCCTCGAATAAGGCGGACTGCTGCTCGCCGTCGACGGGTGTGCCGGCCAGATCAAGGAGCTCGAGGCCGTCTCGACGGGGCGGGGTGCCCCACCACGGAACGGTCCCGTTGATGGTGCTGATCAAAGGCGCCGTTTCGCGAATGGTCCGGCTACAATCCGCTTGTTCAGGATCCCCGATTTGTATGCCCCGATAGAAAAGGTTTGGGTTGGCAAAAAGCGAAAAAATTTGGCCCGAGTCCGGAGAATATGCGCTGACCAGTGTTCCGTGGGTTCTGAAGCCACTGAGCGACGGGCCTTTAAAAGCGCGGGCATAGGGAAAGAGGGGTTGGAACCGAGATTCGGGCATCTTTTCGTGGAGGCATCCGAGATTGTGCCCCAACTCGTGCGCGAACGTATGGGTCGGTTCGAATAGAGTATCCCAGTTTGCGATGTGAAACACCGGTGTATGAGACCAAGAGAGGGCCCTCGAATAGCCAACCGAACCGGCATCGGATTTGTCTCTATTTTCAAGCCGAACGCTGTCATGAACCAGGACCGAGACAACGTCTGCTTCGGATGCTTCATAGGCCTCTCGGATATCTTCGGGCGGATTGGTGTCGACCTCTTCGCCAACCACGTCGATGTATGGTCCCTCCTTAAGACTCGTGGTCCCCACGTGAGCAAGGTTGGCGTGCACGGGAATATGGCTCTTGGTGAACGAATAGTTGAGCTCACTGATGGCCGCGTCACCGATGATTTCGAGGATTTCCCCGGGTTCGAGGCCCGACCGATCCACAGCGGCTTGAATCGCCCGCTCGGTCAAGAATAGAGCGACATCGAGCTCGGCGATCGGTTCAAGTTGAGGGGTCGACGGCTCCGTTTTTGTGGATGCCAAGATCACTTTTCCCGCCGCGAGAAGTTCGGGCCAGCGTCCGAAGTTGTGCGTTTCGGATACAAAGGCATAGGTCCACGGGTGGTTTTGGCGCTCCACGGTTGAGAGGGTATCGGTATAGACGGAACCTTCGAAACAATCCGGTTGAGCGCGGCTTTCGAGGTAGGCCTCGGACGCAAACAACAGCTCGAAGAAGGGAAGTTGTCTCGTGGGGACTTTGATCACCCGGTGGCAGTCCACCAGGGGCTCTTGAAACTCGATGCGCACCTCGGCCTCGTCGATGAAGACACCGAGCTCGGGTTGCCCGAGCTCTTCCGGGGACTGGTCTTGTCCAACCCAGGCATCGAGTTCTACGCGTCGTCCAGTCAAGGGCAAGGCGGTGAGAAATTCGGAGACACCAGGGAGTCCGGGGACGGTGAGCCCCCCGGCCATGGCGCCTTCCGGCCAGGGCACCCATGCCTTTCGGACAACGTAAGCGGGGAAGAATTCGCGCTGTTCTGAAAAGAGCTCGACGTATGGGGTGAGAAGATTGGTGTCTATAAAGGGGCCCTGGCCGTCAAAACAGGGCTCGAGCAAGTGAGCCTCAGCCATTTGTTGGGGAATGAGAGAGATATCATCGTGTGCAGCCACGCCGTCGTCCAGATCGAGGATGTTGAAGCGATAGACTTCGTAACAGCGTTGCGCGCCTTCCGGAGGGATGACCACGCTGGCCCCGAGGACGTGCAGGACGGCATCCATGCCTTCGCTCCACGCGGTGAGTTCTTCTGGAAGGGGTGCGGTGGCGGTTTGGGCCAAGAAGCGATCCGCCGAAGGGGCCTGGCGGTGAAGATCAAAGAGGCTGGGGGCGATGGGTGGGGCCTCGGTGGCTTTTTGGGGGGCTTCTGGCGGAAAGAAGGCAAAAAGTGGCCGCCATGTTTCGATCGTGTCCCGATGAAGGTCGAGGCCACGGGCCAACTCTAGGAAATCACGCTCGCGGAGGTGACCCGTGCGCATCAAGCGGTGAAGGTCGTCGGCCGAAAGGTCCGCAGCCTCTGCTGCCGCCGGAAGGCTCCCTTTCGCCTCTAGGTTGAGAAAACGCCGAAGTTGGCGGATGTTTTGCATCTGTTCGGGTCGCTGAAGATGTGGCGTAGAGGCCAAAGCCTCAAAGTTCACGCTTCGGCCCACAAGGGTGGTCTGAAGGTTGGGGGCTATATCCCGGAGGGCGGCATATTCTGCGGCCTGTCGCCCCCAATGCTCCGAGGACCCCTCGTTGGCCATCGAAATGAAGTCCATGCCGGAAACATCGTAGAGGACCTGTTGCCCCTCTTGTCGTTTTTGGCGGGTGGCGTCGACCAGGATCTCGGCCAGGCGGCTTTGAAGCGCCGTGGAAACATGCTGGGTCGAAGCGTGTTCGGGAAACACCAGAACCGGTGGCTCGCCCAGGGCGCCGTATTGGGTGAAAAGGGCGGTGCTGCGTTGCTTGAGGTGCATGGTTTTGACCGGGCCCCGGCCGAGGTTTCCGAAGAGCATGCTTTGGCGGATAGAGGCTTGGTTTGCTTCGTAGACGCCCTCCGCCGCGCCCAGCGCGTGGATCTGGCCGACAAAATCCAGAAGCTCAAGCTCGTCGTTCGGACGCTCGATGATCCGAGTGAGATCCTCGCCCCGAAGACTGCCGACGCGTGTTTTGAGGAGTCGCTCAAATTGCGCACCGATGTCTTGGCATGAAAGGCCCAGCGCATACGAGATGGCATCGTCTTTGCTGGGAGCTGCATTGAGGTTTGGGAACCCATTTTTGCAGGGATCCTTGAGGCGATTGACCGTGCGAAGAAGGTGCACCCTGAATTCGGCTGGGTACGCTGGCACCCAGGTTTGGGGTGGGTGCCCGGCCTTGATGGCCCAGGCTGCAAACTCGACGTGGGTCAGGCGCCTCAGCTGGGTGTCGAATCGGTGCGGACGAAAGGGTGCGGCGAGAAGGACAAAAAGGGCATCAAAGTATGCATCTTGGAGCCGGGCGTCGAGGATGGCTTCGTAAGCACCCTGGTAGGGGCCGCCTTCAAACGTGAGGGCTTGAAGCTGAGGCGCGTTCTGTCCCAAAAGCGAACCGGATTCCACGCCCAGCAGTCCTTTGGGATCAAGTGCGAGGATGAGGCCGGCTTGGTCTCGGGGGTGGGTGGATGCCTGAGCGAGGTTCTTGAAGTCAAGAAGAGCGAGTTCTTCAAGTCTTGGGTCGAGTGCGCTCATTGCGCGCCGGGCCAAGAATACGCCCACGGGGCTGGCGCCGAAGTGTGGATGCGCGGGGGTCGCCCAAACCTGGTCGGTGGCGGTCAGGGAGACCAGGCGTTCCCAGGCGCGTTCGGCCACGCCTGGGTTCCCTCGGGCCAGTCCGTACAGTACAGTCAGGGTTTGGGCATCGAGCCGGTCCTCCCAGCCGCCGGGGGGCGGGTCGGCTTGCACATAGGGCACTGGCCGCTCTTGGATGTTGAACGCATGCTCGAGGGCGCTGATCACGTCGCTTCGGATGCGGATCAAATGGTCTTTTGAGTCGTTGCCGAGTGGCGCGGTGCTTTCATGTGTGGTGAGGGCCATGTCGAGTGCAAAGTATGCATAGACTTGATCGGTCAGTGCGCCCTGCTCAAAAAACGGTTGCATCGATTCCAGGCTCGGGTCTGAATCCTGGGGACGTTCCAACGGATTGGCGAGGGCGAGGGCCAGCGCTTCGGCATCGCCCCCGCCGCTCTTGAACCACGCTTGGTCCTGACCGTGGTAAAACGCAAGCAAGGTACCCAGGACCGCCCCGAAGGTGTCCCTCGCCCGGTCTTGGGTTGCGCCCGAAACCGAAGGCGATCCTTCGCTCTGTCCGCGCGGCGGTTTGAGATACGCACCCAGGGCGTACAGGGCCAGCATTTGGGATCCGGTCTGGTAGTATGGCGCCAAGGCTTGTCCGCTCTTTGTGTAGACGGCGTACGGAAACTGCGCGTAGCGGGTGCCGTCTTCTTCGACGACGTGGACGGTCTTGAGCAGTCCTTCGACCCAAGCGGTGGCCATGTCGTCTTCTCCATGGGCGAGGGCTGCCAAAATGGCGAGTGCTTGGTCTTCCAAGAAAGTGACCCCGGTGACGCCCAGATCGACCTCGATGCTTCGGGACACAATGCGCCTTGCCCCTGGTGCGAAAAGATCGCTTTTGGCCGACAAACGGTTCCATGTGGTGCGGATGAGTTCGGCGTTTTCGGTCCACGTCCACTGCTTTTCGGGTTGGGTTTGGCTGGAGGCATAGTGTCTGAGCGGGCGGTCGAGGTCGTCCTTTTTTCCCGCAAAGTGGTCATAGACGTCGATAAACCAAATGGCGGCCGTGGAGGATGGAAGTTCGGTCATGAGGTTGTGAATGCGAATGGAGGAGTAGGGCATACCGTTGTCCGCCACAAAGTCCTGCATCGAGGTCCAAAGTGCGGCCGCTTCTTCTTCAAAGCGGGCGGCGTCCTTGGGAAAGTCGGCTTTGAGGGCATTCACAAATTGGGAGAGGCCGAGAATGAGGCCGGTGGTGGCCTCCAGGTGGTAAAGCCTTTCGTTGTCTTGGCTTGCTTCAACGTACGGATCCTTGAAGCTACCCGGAAAGTAAAACGCCCCGCGGTAATAGGCGCCGCCTAGCTCGAGGTCAGATCTGACAAAATGATCGATGGTATAGTGGAGGCATCGTGCGAGGCGTTTTTGCTCGGTCTTCGAAAGATCAGCGTAGCTCACCGATAAGGCGAGCCAGCTACAGTTGTCGATGGCGGAGCGCTCGTTGGCGACAAACTCACCCTGGGTGTTGAACTCGCCTCCCGTGATCACTCGACCCTCTTTTTCGCGCCAGAGCGTGGTGAAAAGGGCCTCTCGAAGGCCGTCTCGCCACGCGGTCAGTTCGCTTTGGGTCCCGAGCTCTGCTCTTAGGGTCTCAGGCAGAAGGGGAACGATGTCTCCCCAGTGTTTGCGGGCGTGATTCAGGACGCTCAGGGTATCGAGGTTGTGCTCCGTCACCACGTTTTGGGCGATCGCGGGTGCCTGAAGCCGATCAAAAACATCTCGATCACGTTCGGTCAGGGTACGAATGTTGGCTTCATCAAGATTCGGTTCGCCCAGCGCGTCGCGGTAGAAGGTGGTGATCTTGGGCTTCAGGTCGGGACGAAATTCATCATAACCGATGATGTCCAGGACGTCGTAGTAGTCGTACTCCAAGGCCTCATCCGCTGTGAGACCGATTTTGTGAGGCGTACCAGCGTGCTGCAAGCCCGCGGCCGTGGTTCCTGCGGTCATCAGCCACCTTTGTTTCCCTGGGGGGCTGGTTATGGACCGTCGATGGGAACGCAGCCCTAAAAGCGCACGGGCATAGCAGCTTGCATAGGTCTTTTGGCTTGCGCCGGGCAGACGGCGGAAGGGGTCGCTGACCACAAAAACCCCCAGGCCATGAACGGCCCACGCGTTGGCACCCGTGACCAATCGGGCATCGCGCCAGGTATCCTTTTCGGTGTTCTGTGAAAACGGCCACCCCATGATGGTCGAACCGTCAGGAGAGGTCACCGCATTTTGGCAGAGGGTGTTGGCCAGTTCTTCAGCCCGCGGATCTTGGTGGCGCGCGTATTGGGCGAGGGCGATGCCTTGGGTATAGGTCCAGGCACGGTCAAAAAGGGCAAGAAACTTGCTGTCTCGGTCACCTTTGACCTCGAGATATTCAACCTGAACGCCGGGAACGTACAACGCGTCTCTTAGATTCTGGGCCCGTCGGTGGTTGGCATGAACGTTCTTTTCGTCCGTCTTTTTGGGCTGAAGGAGGATGGTGCGTTCGTTGGAGACCTCCGAAACCGCCAATGCGGCCTGTGGGCCAGGAGAAAACCATAGATCTTGTCGTCCATGGAGGGTGTAGGTGTCGGCCTTCACAAGCGCAGCCAGATCTCGAGGTGGACCACCACCGCCGGCAAGTGTTGTGCCTTTTGCCAGACAACCGCTGGTCAGCGCGTTGTATTGGTCGACACAAGAGACCGTCACCTTGAAGCTATCACCGCGGGTTGCTTGCCCAGGTGCTTTTGCCTGGATGGACTTTTTAGGGGTGGAGGGTGCGCTTGCTCGAGCGGCGACGATCCGAGGGCTTTCGTGTGTGGTTTGGGGAGCGCCAACCCAGGCGGCAAACCAAAGGTCTTCGTGGGTTGCGAGGGTGGGCACGCCGTGTTGGAGGTCGGCTTTCCTTCCGTACACCCGTGGGTGAATGGGATGGGCCTGAACGGGAACACTGGCGCCCAACACGCGATCCCAGCGTTGGCTGAGCAGTGCATGAGAGAAGGTGAGGCCGTCGGTGCTTCGGGCGACCATGATACGCCCAGCTCGGAGCTCATGCTGGGCGGTCTTTTTTTCCGACGGGGTGGTATCCTTGTTGGCCGCCCGGTCGTCGGCTGCCGAATGGTGTGCTCCACCTGGCTGGTAGTAGACCACCGCGATTTCTCCGCGCGCCGCAACGCCTATTTTGGGCATGTATCCCAAAGCGATCGGGGCCTCAGACACCGTCCATTGGGTTCCGCCATCGTGAGACGAGGCCAGATAGATGGGATTGTGACCCGGCTGGTTGGGATCCTCGTTGTCTCCCTTTTCGTAGACCGCGTACATGACTCCGTCTGGTGCGGTATAGACGTTTGGGTACGACGGGCCGATAGGCCCGACCGGAGTGTTGCTTGGCTTTTTGCATCGCGCGTAGTCGCCGGCCTGTTCACAGGGAAAAGACTCCACCGTCGAAATGCGCCAGTTCTGAAAGCTTTCTTCAAACTGGAGGGTGCCATGGGGGACAGGCTCCTTTTTAAAGGGGCTTCTTTGCCACGAGCCCCTCTTCCAACCCTCTTCCACGGCTTCGTTGACGTCGGTGAAAACCAGCGTTGCGTTTTCGATTGTGGGCACCGCGCGAACAAGCGGTCTAGGCCTGGACCAGTCTTCTTCCCTCAGCGGACGCTGCGCGACCTTGAGGTGGTCGTCTTCAAACCATTGGCCCGTAAAGCGCCGCTGATACCAGGAGGCTTCGTGCCCCCGGAGGGCATCGTAGGCATAGAAGTCTTGCCTGGACCAACGCGTGGTCCCGGCCCGGTTGCTGTCGGCGCGAATCAGGGTCTCGACGTTGTTGGGCAAGTCCAGCGGGCAGGCGTAAGGGTCTTGGGCTTGGGCGACTTGAAAGCCCATCTGATGACGAATCGCGCCAAAAGGTGGGCACAGCCCATCGGGACCCTCAGCCGTTTGCCCGGCGGGGGGGCTGACCGGCGGTCCCAAAAATGAAGAGGTGTGCCCCAGCCAATCAGGATTGCGATAAGGAAAGTTGTCGAACATTCGGTTTTGTCGCGCGACGATGGTGACTTTGTCATCGTCAACGTAGAGCGAAGGAAATTCGACGTAGGTTTCTTCGACCCGCTCGAGGTAGGGGCCCAAAGGCTTTTGGCTGCGGGGGTCGATTTCATGGCCCAGACTGTAGCTGTCTCGGTGCTCTTCCGTACAGCAGGGATCGGTGCAGTTTGAGGCCTCTGTGAGTTGAGCGTAGACGACACGTTCGTGGTTGACCCAACGCTTTCGCTCATCAAAAACGTTGACCCATTGGCCATGGACATCTGTTTCTTCTTGGAAGTTCTTGACATAAAATACTTTGCCGGCCTCATTCCAGATCATGTGATGCTGCCCGTGGGCGTCGAGGGCCATGCCGAGCGAACGCTTCCATGTTTGGTTTTCGCGAAAGTCGCGAACGTGAGAAAAGGTGCCGGGCTGCCCCGCTTTTGTGCTTTGAGTTACCCGGACTCGGCTCGTTCCGTCTTTTGCGGTTTCTATCCAGCCGACGACCAGGGTGTCGCCGTGGGCGGCTGCTTTGGCGTGTACGATGGTCCAGGGCGGCGCCGCCCGGGCAAGCGTGACCGGCGTCGACCAGGACTCGGCCGCACCGAAGGCTGTGCTTCGGAGGTAACGTAGCTTCCCCGAGCCATCTCGGGCTTCGTGGGTGAGGTAGACAAGATGGGTATAGGTTGTATTGCCGGACGTTGCGAAGGCCACTTCCGGTACTCTCGTTGGTTCGGTTTCTTGGACCACATCGTACGCTGCTTCGAATGCACCTGGCGGCGAAAGCGGTGCCTTTCGCCCGAGGTCGACAACGCTCGAGCGCGAAGATTCTGGGTCGTTGCCTTCGGTGCTGTGGAGTACAGCCGTGACGTAGTAGGTATAGCTTGGTTCCGCATCGGGAATCTGCTCGGTGTAGGAGGGGACCGTGACTTGGGCGACCAGCTCATCATTTCGGTACACCCGAAAGCCGGGGGCCACGCCTCTTGGGATGGGTGAGCCATCAACGAGCCGCGTGGGGGGTGCCCAACGTAGGTGGGCGGTGCCATCTTGAGCGGTGGCCTCAAGATGGCTGGGCGCCCAGGTCGACTGGGTTGGGTTGTATGGCGTGTCGTCAACCACAAAAACCAAAGGTATCGATGTGGCGTTGCCCGCTCGATCGGTCGCAAAGAGCTCAAATTGGTTGCTTCCGACATCCAATCTCAGGGGTGATTGGAAGTGCCCGTTCCGGAGTTTGAGTGTTTCTTCTTCGCCTGACCCGGTCTTGATGAGGAGCAATTGCTTAAGAAATGGGTCGTACACGTTGCCCTCCACCGTGTAGTTCTTGGTGTAAACAAGCGCCTCACGGGGGTGCTTCAGCGTAAGGGTTGGGGGATCAGGGTCGTAGATGATCGTTCGTGTGGTCTCGGTGGTTCGCCCGGACCAGTCGCGGGCGGCCACCGTGAAGACGGTGGATTCATCCATGAGGCGTACCGGGGTGGCAAAGGTCCCGGTCGTGGTGCGCGCCACCAGTCCATTGATACTGAGGAAACGAAGGTGTTCATCGTGAACCTGTCCTCGAAGGACCAACAGGGGTTCGTTGCTGTAGCTGACGCTGTGCTCAGGGGCATCGAGATGAAGAATTGGGTTGCTGTCGTCGATCAGAGCGGAGGTGCCGAGGGCGGCATTCTCCTCCGCCGGCGTGCCCGTCGCGCCCAGGCCGGTTGGGGTTCTCGGTCCGGCGACTTGCCTTCGCGTCTCGTGAACATTTCCGGCCGAATCTTGGACCACCAGGCGAATGGTGCCCCCCTCTTTTGGCAGCCACAATTGGTGCGCAAAGTTTTGGCTGCTGTTTGCGACTACGACGCCGTTGATCGAAAGCTCGGGTTCGTTCTCATCGAACACCATGCCGCGCACAGAAAAAAACGAATCTGTCCGAAAAGCCTCGGGGGGTTCCGGTTCAATGTACAGAAGCGGTGCAACTCGGTCATCGTGTCTCGACCGATGAGGCTCCAGAGGTGTCGAGGGCGAGACCTGATTCTTTTCGTTGGCGCGTGGGGCCAAATTTGGCGTCCATGATGGTTGGGATCGCACGACCCAGTACACGCGCCCGACGATCAGTGTTTCGTCCGGTCGGACGGCCATTGCTTGCTGCGCCTCAGAATGCCACCAGAAGGCTTTGGCGAACGCTAGGGTTTTTAACTTTTGGGGTGCGGTCGGTTCAAAGAGCTCGCCAAAGGGGTGCTTTTGGGGATCGAGGGCAGGTGGTTTGAGCTGAGCGGCGTTGACGTTTTCTTGGGGCGCAACAACGTAGACCCAGTAACTGCGCCCAGATTCGATTCGGGTGGGTGGGATGGAGCGTGCGTGAGTGCCTGCGGGGTACGTTTGCCCGGCTTCGAAGAGCACCAGCCTCTCGGGCGGGATGGGTTTCAGTAGGTGGGTCTCGTGCCCGCCGAGCAAATGCCACCCCGGTGACAGTGCGTTTTTAGAGTCTTGATAGGAGAGATGCTCGCGCTCGCTGCGGCATCCCCCCAAAGCGAGTGCACACGACAAGAATACCCAAGTCCGGTCCAACCTTTGCCTCCTCGACGGAATCTTCTGCTGAAGGCATAGGCGACCGTGCGGCCAAGCGCAACTGCGTCGCGTGCGCAAACAAGACCGATTGCAACGTTTTGGGCGTGGTCTTCCGTTGCAGCGGTTTTTTCGGGTTGAGGTCTCAAGAGCCTAGTTTTCCCGCGCGCGCGGAATGAACTTAGGGTATTCTCTTGGGTTGCGCAAGGTGATCTGCTTTGCCTCGGCCGGTCCGGTTGGGCACCTATCACTTGGCTCACTCCGATCACAACCACATGAGCTGTCGACGCGCGTAGCTTCAGTCGCAGTCCTTGAGGGCGATTGAGGGCGACGATCATCGCCGGGCGTCGAGGATGGTTGCCATCAGTGTTTTGATTTCTTCTTCGAAGGCGCGATCGCCCCGTTGAGCGGCCTCTTCTCGAAGGAGAGCTTTGTTGCGCCCATAGGCACTCGACAGTGCGCCCAGTTCCTTTGCTCGGCTGGATGCAGCGCTGATCAATTCGGCGGGCGAACGGATGTGGTCTACCAACCCGTGTGTTTGCGCTTCGCTGGGGTCAAATCGCTCGCCGCACACCAGAAGTCGATGGAGCTGGTTCGGAGCGATCTGGGTACGCGCCATTTCGACTACGAAACGAGGTAGTGTGATGCCAAGATTGGTTTCGGTGAGGCCTAGGCGGTAGCTGCCGTCCGCGGCCCATCGTTCATCAGCACCGAGCATCAAGACCATGCCCCCGGCCACGGCGTGGCCTTGGGTTGCGACCACGACTGGTTTGGGGAAAGTAAACAGGCGAAGCACGGTGTCTTTGAACTGGATAAGCACGCGCCGAAGGTCGTCGGCTTCGAGTGTGGGCAGGGTCTTCAGATCGAGCCCGGCGCAGAAAACCGATGGGCGTCCGAGCAACACGATGGCGTTTGCATCTTCGGCGGTGTCGAGCGCGCGGTTGATGCCTCTGAGCAGGATTTCGTTGATGGCATTGACCTTGCCGTCGTCTAGGGTCACGAGGGCGAGGCCGTCTTCTAGGGTTGCGTGGACTGTCACTGCAATCTCCTTGGCTACGAATGCTTATTTCGCCTTCGTTTTGTCATTCTGTATCAGTGTTTGGCCCGATTGGGGACCCCACGGCGGGTCGTGGGGTGTTGTCCGACACCGCCATCGGGACGCCATGCGCGCGATCACATTTCTGTCGAAGAATGGGCCACAAAGACTAAAAAATGCCCACAAACATAGCAACTTAGGCAACAAATGCCATGAAGATTTCGACGCCGCCGCCCTTTGACCCGTGTTCTAAGACCCCTCAAGCTGGATCCCATGGATGAGTTGCGCCGACCTTGTGCCTCACGCATTCCGCAGCCCAAGGCAACGCGGGTTCGGTCTCACAGGGCCTGTTCCGAGGTCAATTCGGCCCACCCCCGGACCTCGGTTTACAGCACCCAAAGGGGTTCGTTCGGAAGCAATGCAAGCGAGCCGGGGTGTGATGGCATGCGTAGGGAAACCAGGCAAGGTCCGAAAAGGGGGTTCGTGTTTCATTGCGTGTTCTTCTTTCTCGCGGGCGTCGGTGTGTTGGGGGCCGCATCGGAGGCTTCTGCGCACGAAGAACATGACCACGGCCATTCACATGACTCGGTTCCGGCGACAGCCCACAGGCACGATGAACACGGCCACCATCATACCCATGGGTCTGGTGACGCCGAAAGGTCGGACGGAGGCCATGGGGACCATGCGCATGACCACCATCATTCTCACGGCCCAGCCCATACCCAAGAACGAAGGCTCCTTAGGCAAAGAGAACCCTTGGGGCTTGGTCTGTCCTATCTTCGGTTTACGGAGCAGAGTTCGGTGGCTGAAGCGAAGGGAAGTCTGGGGTTGGCGCTCACCACACAATGGAGCTCGCGCATCTACCGGGGGCTCAGCTTCAATTGGACGTTGAGCATCGGCATGCATGATTTCGAACGCGTGGGCAACATTTACAAGGATATGAGCAACTGGTTCTCGAAGAACGATGAGCGAAAGGGGTTGCTCGCGACCGGAGGCTGGATGGCTTATGTGGTGGTCACCCTTCTTGTACCGTTTATTGCTGCGAATGCGATCAGCATGGGGCCCACGCTGAGCTGGCAGTTTGATCTCGGGGGGTTCGGACCCTATATCGAAGCTGGGGGGGCCGCGAGCTTGTTTTGGCACCCTGACGACAACGACATGATTGGTGCCATTGGCGGAGTCATGGGGGCGGGCTTTCGTTTTGGGAAACGGTTCTCCGTGGGGACGCGGGTCTTATGGTCCCCTCGAGACCTGCAGACGGATGTAGAGCGGCCTACCGCAGGTGGAATCCTCTCCACCATTGTGACGATGAACATCTACGGTTTTTAGCGGGTTGGATCACAATCACCCGGTACGAGGTGGGTGATGTGATGGGTTCCAGTCTCTGGAGGGCTTGGTTCCGTTCCTGACCAGTCGTTACGGGCTCTCTGGGCTGATAAGGTGGTCTCCGCCGAGGGCTCGGTGGGCGATTCTGAGAAAGTCGGTTTCGGTGACCAGCCCGACGAGGCGCATGTCGCCGCTTACCACGGGAACGGCGCCGATCTTGTGGTCGAGCATCAGGGCGGTGGCTTCGCAGGGCTGGGACTCGGGTCGAACGGTGAGCACGTCTTGGGTCATGACTTCTTTGACCAGCATCGCCGTTTCCAGTGGCCCCTCCATGGATCGGATCAGGTCTCGATCCGACAGAATGCCGACTACGCGGTTCTCTTGGTCGACGACGGGAAGGTGTCGAATGTCGCCCTTTTCCATTTCGGCCCGTGCTTCATGTACGGTCATGCGCTCGGTGATGGTCGTGACCATGCTTGTCATCAGATCCGAAACCAGGATGTCTTGTCGCTTCATGGGCCACCTTCCGACCAAAGATATGAGGTTTGGCGTTCATAGACAAGGGATCTCTTTTGCGCCCTTACGCTTTTTTTAGGCCACCTGGCTGAGCTCTGACTACGCGTGGGGCACAGATGATGCAACGGGCTTCGCGGGCGTGGTCCCTTGTTTGCTGTAAGAAAGGGTGTCCATTGGGCAAACGCTTACGCAGATGCCGCAACCGATGCAAGAAGAGGTGGCGTTGTCGAGGGTTTCTTGCTTGAGCGCGTATTGCATCACGTTGATGCCTACTTGGCAGTTGCGCGAACACTCGTTGCACGCGATGCACTTGTCGTTGGCGACGATGTGAAATCGCGACAACCCGAGCTTGGTGTAGAAGCTCGACATGAATTGCATCATCTTGGCCAACGGACACCAGTAACGGCACCATACCTTCCCGCCCATAAACGGATAGAGCGTGACCGGCAAAATACCGACCAACCATACATCAATGAGAATACGGTAAGCGTAAATGCTCCAGTCCGCGGTCTTGACGAGGCCGGTGATGTCTCTGGCGAGCATGAGCACCGTGACGCCGATGGCCAGTAAAAGGACCACTGTGCCCATTTTTTCGAGCTGAATGCTTTTTTTGCCTTTCGGTGCGAGGTGCCGCCACCGGTCCCCGAAGGTCTCGGCCAGCCCGCCACATCCGCATATCCACGAGCAGTAGCGCTTTCCGTTGAAGAGGACAAAAATGGGGATAAGCAAAAAGGTCAAGACCGCGCCCCATACAATCCAGATTTGATGGGGGTCGTAGAACCAGGTGTAAAAAAACAACGGCCAGGCGTAGATGAGTCCGTAGGCCCGCCAGGATTGCTCTGCAAATTGGGGGTCTTGGGCCAGCTCACCAACCCATTGGTACTCTATGGCCCACCGAAACAAGAACTCGGGAACGATAAAAAAGAAAATCCACTGAAATGAGATCAGGCTGGTAAACCGCCATACTTGAAGTCGGTCTTTTCGGTCGAGTCCCCATCGTTTGAGCGCCCGGATGCCGAACACCGTCATCAATGTTGTGTACAAGACCGTGTACCAAAAGGCCCACGGGCGCTGAAAGAACGACAAACTTTCATAACCCCAGCCGCGGAAGGGCCAAAACTCTTCTCCCTTGCCGACCTTGATGCCATAGATGGCGTACCAGACAACAAAGGATAGCCCGAGCCAACTCCACTGGTTGTGACGACTGCCGGTATAGATAAGTCCACCCAAAGAGAGGGCAGCGACCGCGCCACCTATCGGTGCTGCCGAAATCCCGAACGGAGCAGGACCACCAAAGGCAGGCCCCAAAAACCAGAGGCCCAAAAGACATGCGACGCTTAAGACAAGCGCGGTCGGCAAAGAACCGGTCCATTCGTTTTCGAGGCGAATACCTAGGCTTTTAAGGAACTTGACGGGGAGTTCGGCCCCGATGAGCACAAATGCGTGGTCGACAGGGACGGTTTTCTCGGACCTCGACTCGCCGTCTTGAACGCTGAGAACGGCTTCATTGTCGTGAAAGGCTTTGACCTGGGAGTGGAATAGCAGGGTGATTCTTCCGTTTTTGATCGCGTCGTCAAGCTTGGCTCGGTTGTCTTTGAAGATGCGGGAAAAGGACCCTTTTCGGTAGGATAGGCGTACGCGATTGTGCTCGGACAACACGAGGGCGGCCTCGATGGCGCTGTTTCCGCCTCCGACAACAAGGATGTCTTCGTTTTGGTATTTTCTCGGTGAATAGAGACGATGATAGACTTTTTCTAGGTCTTCGCCGGGGACGCCCAGTTTTCGGGGGTTGCCTCGCTGCCCGGTGGCCAGCACCAGCTTTTTTGCCCGGTATTCGCCCTTGGGGGTTGTGGCCACAAAATGCCCGTCTCGGTTTTTGGTCAGGGATGAAAGCGGCTCTTCGGTATGAACCTTGAGCGCGTTGTCTTGGACGATATGGTTCCACCGATGCACCAGTTCTTCTTTTCGGGCCCCATCGAGCCACAGCTTTCCTTTGGGTGGAAGGGCATCGGGTTCGGCGTAGACCCATTTCCCCTCCGGAAAGTTCTCGATGGTGTTGGCTATTTTACCCTTCTCGAGCAAGAGATAGTTGAGTCCACGGGATTGCGCGGCCAGGGCTGCGTTTAATCCGGCGGCTCCCGCACCGACGATGAGAACATCGAGCACCTCGGGATCTGATGAGGCCTCGCGGGGGTCTTGAGCAATGTGCTCGATGACTTCAAAACCTTGGGCCATGGCAAGCTTGATGACCGGCGCACCAGCGAGATCGCCAATAATAAAAAGGCCCGAGATGTTGGACTCATTGGATTTGCTGAGCACGGGTCGCCGGTTGTCGCGGCTGCCGCTTTCGAGCACATCCTCCACCTTGGAACGTACTTTGCCAAACATAAGAACTCCCTAAACCCGCGCTACTTCGGCTTGGATGCCCGGAGAAAGGCTCCGGCCGCAGCCGCCGCACGCGCTTGCGGCAGGATGGTTGGTGATTCCACAATGGGGACAAGGCAGAGGGGATGCGGTTGTGGGCACTTTTTCGAGCCGCCCTCCGAGTTCGGGCACGGTGCCTCGTTTCTTGTTCAAGAGCAAAACGAGGAGGCCGGCAAGATTGCCCGCCAGGCCCACAAAAAACCAAGGCACCGGCGGGAGGCCTCGCTGAATGGCAAGGGCCCCCGAGAGGGCTGAAGTCACGAGACTCAGAAGAACATAAAGGCCAAACCAGAGCGCCAACGAAGGAACTTGGTCTATATGAAGGCTGGATTCGTCGAACAGGGCCGCTCTCGCTTGCATTTTTTTGAAGTGCCGGTCGGGGTCTTCGGCGAAGGCCTTGAACATTTTCTCAGCCACGTAAAAATTGCGCCCCTTGTACCGAACCTGAACGACCTGCCCGTCGAAGACCCGCTGACCGCACACAAGGCATTGTTCGCCGCTTGCACTTTTGGTCTCAACATCTTGCCAACGCGTTGCGTTTGTTGCTTCCGATACCGGACTGCCCGAGGCAACGCTTTGAGGTGCCTTTGCCAAGAGCATGAGGGGAATGGTCCACATCGCGAAAAAAGTCGGAAGACGACGTTCTTTTGGTGTCGGTTTTGGGTGCTGACTCATCATAGATATACCGTGGAGCGACAGCATGCGGTGTCGTACATGAGTTGACTACGGGCCCGAAGAAAAAACGTGACACGGAAATTTGGCTCGAAGTTTACAAATTTGAGAACAGGGGGTTAGCATCGCCCGGTTCGCCACCCACCATGAGTACGCCGAGCGACGAAGCGCTGATGGAAGCGTACCAGGCCGGTGAACCCGAGGCGTTTGAGGCGTTGTTTGGGCGCCATGCGCCCGGCCTCGGTCGGTACTTTCGGGGTCGAGGGTTTGATGGGGTGGTGACTCAGGATCTGATTCAGCAGACTTTTCTCCAATTTCACCGGTCGCGCTTCGACTTTCAGGCCGGGGCCCGGGTGAAGCCGTGGATTTACACCATTGCTTTGAATGTGGGGCGTCACGAGTGGCGCCGACGTAGGCGTAAACCCGAGTCTTCGATGGACCTTGAGCCCGGCACCCCGGGGGTTTTGGTGGACAAAGGTGAGCGAGAGATTCTCCCGCATCAGCTTGAACGGGCTTTGGCGGCGCTGCCGGGCCACGAACGTGAGGTCCTTGTCCTTCACTGGATGCAGGGGTTCAGTTTTCGTGAACTCTCGGAAGCGCTTGGCATTTCCGTATCTGCCTCCAAGGTGCGGGCCAGTCGCGCCTACGCCCGATTGCGTACTTTTTTTGGGTCGCGGTGACCGAACTTAGGGTTCTGGGATAATGGATAGAATAGAAGAGTCCAAAAGTGCGGGTGCTCGGGAGTACGCAAGGGGCCGAGGGGCGCGCCAGGCCGAGTGGCCGGAGGAAGTGAATGGGGAGAATATCAAGACAGATTGCAGCGTTTTTGGCGCCGGTAGGGCTGGCTGTGGGCGCCCTGTGGCTCATCCCAGAGGTTCGCGGCGTGCCGGAGCGCGACATGGGACGTTCGGTTGACATTCCCGGACTCGCCAAGGCCACTTTCGCGGGGGGGTGTTTTTGGTGCATGGAGCCCCCTTTTGAACGGCTTCCGGGCGTGTACTCGGTGGTGTCTGGTTTTGCCGGTGGGCCTGAGAAGCGCCCAAGCTACAAGGACGTCGCCCGCGGAAAAACGGGCCATCGCGAAGTGGTCCAGATTCAGTTTGATCCGAAACGGGTCTCGTACCAGACTCTTCTGGACGTATTTTGGCGGAACATCAACCCGACGGATGCGGGGGGACAGTTTGTTGATCGCGGTTCTCAGTACGCCAGTGGAATCTTCTATCACGACGATGCGCAAAAGAAGCTGGCGCTTGCGTCGAAGAAGTCGCTGGCTGCTTCCGGTCGTTTTCAAAAACCGATCGTTACGGAGATTCTTAAGTTTGCAGCCTTCTATCCGGCCGAAGACTATCACCAGGATTTTTACGTGAAGAGTCCTTCGCACTACAAGCGCTACCGGCGGGGATCTGGTCGAGACGCGTTCATTCGTAAGACATGGGGCGACGGCGTGGCGCAAAAGCCCAAGTGGGAGGCGTTCCAACAGGCTTCCCCCGAAGAGCTCAAGAAAAAGCTGTCCGCGCTTCAGTTTAGGGTCACCCAGCAAAATGGAACCGAGTCTCCGTTTAAGAATGCCTATTGGAACCACAAAAAGGAAGGGATTTACGTGGATGTGGTGTCGGGCGAACCGCTGTTTCATTCGAAAGACAAATTCAAGTCTGGGACCGGTTGGCCTTCGTTTACGCAACCGTTGGTGCCCGCGCACGTGAGGCTTCATTCCGACCGAAGCCACGGCATGAATCGCACCGAGGTGCGGTCTCGATACGGGGCCTCGCATCTAGGACACCTCTTCCGCGACGGGCCAGAACCCTATGGATATCGGTATTGCATCAATTCAGCTGCCCTTCGTTTTATTCCCAAAGCGCGTTTGTCCGAGCTCGGATACGATGCGTTCTTGGCCACGTTCAAAGACAAGGACTGAACGTGATGGCCAAAAAAGTGCGGTAAAAACATGGAGTGTGAGGAGATCAAAGGTGCCTTGCTTGGCAAAGAGACGCAACTGAGCGAGGCGGCGTCGGCACACGTGGAGCGGTGTGAGGTGTGTCAGGAAGTCGCCAAGGATCCGCGTTATGCCCAAAGTCTTTGCGCGCTGGGGCCGCCAGATGCCGACATGCGTCGCTTGTGGTCCGAGGTGCGGCTTCAGACCCAGGCGGAGGGGCTTTTGGACCGGTTCAAGAGCTGGCCCACGCGCCGACGAGTATGGGTGCCTTTTGCGGTTTTGGGTGTGGTGGTGGCCTTTGTGTTCTGGGGCTCGCGTCGAAGCGATTGGCCCGTGTATCCTCGGTTTCGGTTGGTCCTCGAGCTTGTCGCTTTGACGGCTATTTTTGTGCTTTCAGTGCCGCTGGCTCTGAGGCCGCTTCATCGGCCTCCTCTGAGGCCGTGGGTGGGCGTGGGGGTGGCTTTGTTGGCGTTGGGCGTTCCGCTCATGCTGGCCTTTGTTGGGCCCGCGCACCTTGATCATCCGGCTTCCATTCAGGGCGGGGGCGCAGATCTATGGTCGCGAGCCTTGGCCTGTTTTAAGATGGGCGGAATCCTCGGAGCGGTGTTGCTGGGGGTGACGCTTGCGATGGCACGGCACAGGGTTCATCTGGGTGTCGGGGTGGCGTCTTTTGCTGCCCTCGGAGCGGTGGCTGGGGTTTTGGCGTTGCAGTTTCACTGTCCGATTACTCTCAAGAGCCATCTTCTGCTTGGGCATGTGAGCTTGCCGGGTGTGTTCATGTTGTTGGGTTACTTATACTGGTGGCGAAAGACTTGGTAACCCGTTCCGCATCGCGGGATAGTTCATAGAGAAAGAAACAACACGAGACCGCGGGCGCCCTTTGTGGACTCCGGGTTTGGCTTTAGGGAGAGATCTATGAACTTTGTGAATTGGGTACGAGTAGGGCCGATTGTTGCTCTTGTGGGGGCGGTTGCCTGTGGCGAGGACGACGAGGATCAGACTTCAAGGACCTTCTCGATTCGTATCGAAAATAGAGCCACATCATATGAGCATGCGGCCAGCGGTGCTTTTGATACGCCGGAAGGCGCATCTTCCCCGGGGGCGATCACGCCCGGTCAATCGTACGTGTTCAGCTTCAATGCAGCACCAGGGATGAAGCTTCATCTTGCCACCATGTTTATTCCTTCCAACGACTTTTTTTACGCGCCCTCCGGTTCGGGTATCTCGCTTTTCGACCCGAACAACATGCCCGTTACCGGTGATGTCAGCGATCAGATATCTTTGTGGGACGCAGGCACGGAAGCCAACCAAGAGCCTGGCCTTGGTTCTGAGCAGCCGATGAATGGCATGGGCAACACACCCGATACAAACGATCAGGTCCGGCTGGCTCCCGATACCTTTGCCAACCTCCCAAGCGTCGACCAGGTCCTCGCGCTTTCGCTTGCGGCGACCCAAGTGGACGGTGCGTATCGGTTTACGGCGACGTTGACCAATATCTCGGATTCGACCACCCTCGAGAATTCCGACGAAGGCGCGGACCCGGTCCCTCTTTCTCCCGGGGTGTTTGTGGTCACAACCCAAGCCGATCCTCTTTTCACTTCGGGGGCCGTCGACCGAGGTCTCGGCCTCAAAGCGCTGGCTGAGTCGGGGGATCCGAGCGGATGGGCGGGCGCACTGGCGCAGGTGACGGGCGTGACCGTTTTGGCGTCACCCGGAGTATGGGCGGTTGGGGCTTCGGGGACGTCAGTGTTCGAGAGCGGGCAGGCCGACAGCGGAATGGGACTCGAAGCCATCGCCGAGGACGGTTCCCCCGCCGCGCTCGATCAAGCGCTCTCTGGATTTCAGCAGAACGCGGTGTTTAACACCCCCGATGGTGCATCGTCACCCGCTCCAATTGGCCCTTCTTCGGCCTACGCGTTCAACGTGACCGCGCGTCCTGGAGAGGTTCTGCACCTTGTGAGCATGGTGGTGCCCTCCAACGATTGGTTTTTTGCGTTTGGTGCCGGAGGCCTTGCGCTGTTCGACGCCGACGGCGATGCCCGGTCCGGGGATTTCTCCAGTGCGCTATCCGTTTGGGACTTAGGCACGGAGGTGGACCAAAGTTTCGGTTTTGGACTCGACCAGGTTCAAAATCAAGCGGGCCCCAATACCGGAGCAGCAGACCCTGATACCGCGGTTCGCGTGGTCACGGGCTCATTTGCGCCAACACCTGCGCAGGTCCTGCGTCTCACGGTGACGCCACAGCCTTTGTAGGCCGGGTCATGTCCGGTTCGACCCCGCGGCGGCCTCGCCCTCTTGGTCTTTTTGGAGCAGTCGCTGCTGTCTGAGTGCCTCATACGCAACAATGCCGACTGCGGTCGAAAGATTGAGTGACCGAATTTTATCTTCGGAGGGAATGCGAAAACACCGCTCCCGGTACCGCTTTCGAATCGCATTCGGAAGACCTGCACTCTCTTTACCAAAAACCAGTACCGGACACGCACCGTAGTTCGCAGTCCAGATGTCCTTCTCCCCATCGGGGCTCAAGAAAAACGTTTCACCCAAAGCCGGCAGCTGCGGTTCGATGGCGTCCCAGTTTTTCCACACCCTTGGACGTACCTCTGCCCAGTAGTCGAGCCCTGCCCGCTTGACCTCGCGGGCATCAAGCGAAAAGCCCAAAGGGCCAACCAGATGAAGCTGGGCCTTCGCACCCAGACATGTTCGCCCGATGTTCCCAGTGTTCCAGTGAATTTCAGGTTCTACCAGAACGATATGTAATTGCTTGTTTTTTTGCGTAAGGTCGTCCATTGGTGCCGTGCTTTTTGCCAACTTGACCTGAAAACGGGCACAAGACCAGCACGATTTGCCGCGCTTTAGCCGCGAAGGCTTGTTTTCCAGATTCTTCCGAAAAGCCTGCAGCCGTAAACGAGGCGCACAGACGCATGCCCAATGCCTTCAGGTGTCTCTACGGGCCGGCGGCTCAAGCTGCGGGAGTCAACAGCTGATGCGCAGCGTACTGAAGTTGAGCTGAGGGAGCACTATAGCGCGTTCCGGAAACAACGGCTGAGCAATGTTCGGAACCGCATGTGTACATTCGATGTGTACGGTTTTCGTGTTTTTTTTAAAACTTGTTTAGTCAATGTGAATTGCTCTTTGCCTGGCTCTCGAATCCAGGTATACAAGGCCACGCTTGGATGTCGATTCGGCGAATGCCTTGGCCATACCGGTCTGGGCTGCTTCGCCTCTGTCGAATGAAGATGTAGATCTCCTCTTTAGCGGGAGGTTTGGGTGAGCGCTTTGACCGCTGAATTGATGAGGCTAGGCGTCCCCGCATCATGGAGAACTTGTGGTGAAATCTGAACTTCTAAAATCATTGGCCATCCTTTGTTACGGGTCTTGGATGGTTGCCTGCGGACCCCACGGCAGCGAGCCGTCAACGCCCATGAAGGAGTATGGCTCCCAGAGTGCTGGTTTGGCGGAAGGTTGGCATTTGTTCTCAACGTCGACGGCCACGGCTACAGATTTCTTGAGCGGTATCCCGGACGGAAGACTCACGCTGTTCTCCATCGATCATCGCTATGTCCCAGAACAGGCTCGCGTTCTCCCCAGCTATGAGGCTGAGTCTTCGGTTACCCCTGACCGAATGTATTGGGCGCACGTGGCTCCACAAGACGCTTCGTCTGCGGGAACGTTGGTGCCTCCCAGCCTGCGTGACCCGGCTTCCGGGGTCGGGTACTTTGTACAGCCGTCCCGGACGATGCGCGCGCACGAACTGGGTATCCAAAGGGTTTCACGTTGGGATGCGGAAACGCAGCAACTCGAGCCCCTAGCGCTCACCGAGCCATTGAGGGTGGGCCAAGCGTACTGGGTGGAGGCTTCGATGGGCTGCGAGTCGGGTTTGTGGTCCATTCAGCACGCGGTACGGCTGCTTTTTTCGTGTGCTCTCGAACACTCCGGGCTCGAAGTGATTCCGTGGGCCGAGTGGTCCACCCGCGCTCCGTCGGATGTCGTGCACGCGGGCTCCATCGGAACGGACGGTCTGGGTCCGAAACTGGTTCTTCAGCATACCGGGACAGCGCGTACTGAAAGCATCCAGGGTTTGGAAACCCTGCGCACAGATGCTTCGGGGCAAACGGACCTCGGCGCTCATTTCATAGTGGCGGCTGACGAGAACGGACAATGGCAGGTGTATGAAGGTGTTCGTTTCGACCGCAACCATCCTCCGGCGTCGATCGAGATCGCGCTGATGGGAACCTATGAACCTTTCGATCGGGACATTCAAGAGACCCTTCACGGGTACCTGCCGGCCTCCGCCGAGCGCGAGCGACAGCCTTCGCCCGGCGCTGCGGTACGCCTCTTGGCCCTTGTGGCACAGCTTTCTCGCGAGGTGCCGAGTCTTCGAGGGATTTATCCATATGGGCAGGGGGACCGCGCGGTCTCGCCGGGGGCCTCCTTGAGTCCCGGTAAGGGTGCCCTTCATTTGGTGCGGGCCCTCAACGATCGATTTTTTGGCACGGCCTCTTCAGCAGCCGATCCGGTTGAGCTCTCCCCTTGGGCGTATGAGCAGCGACTTCACGCCCCGGAGATTGAACAAGTACCCGCACAAGGTGAGGCCGTCGAGCCCAAAGATCTGACCCCACCGCTGTTACACCTGATCAAAGGCACCGACCTAGAGGTCAGTGCACAGTCTCGGTTTCGTCTCGATGGTGTGGTCTATGATCGGGATCTACTCGAGTATTCCCTGAACGGTGTGGTTTTGGGCCGGAGCAACCAGAGCTTCTCGCATGAGCTTTGGTTGGTGCCTGGGCGAAATGAAATCGAGCTTTCCGCAGTCGACGGATCTGGGAACATCAGCCGCCTCAAGAAGCAAATCATCTACGACTCCCAAGCGCCCATCATTGAAGTTGTTGCGCCGGACCCGGTGGCGTTAGCCGAGAAAAGGACGATCAATCTTGGTGGTACCGTGCGGGATTCAACCCTTAAGGTTCTAACACTCAACGGCGTACCCGTGACCATGCGGGGAGAGACTTTTGTGATGTCGGTTGATTTGGCGGAAATGACGGCCGGACTCCATGTTTTTGCGTTTTGGGCGATCGATGAAGCCGGCTTGAGTACCGAGCGACGGGTTGCATTTTTGGCCGACGAGCACGGGATTAAATTTTTGCCGCACTCTCCCGCTGATGGCGCAGAACCAACCGAGGTGGTGGCCGAAGGCGAAACGATCGGGGTCCACATTGATGTTCGGGCCAGCCTTGAGGGCACCGACCTGAAGGTTGTCCTGGCCGACGCGGAAGGCAGAACAGAGGAAGTGGGGCTTCTTAGTCTGCTGGCTGCTGGGGCGGGTCCTCGCTTCCAGCGCGCGTCTTTGTTTTTCGAGGATCTGACCACCATTGAGGCGGGTGCGGTGACCAAGATTGACTGGATGGGCGTGCACCCCGAAAACAGCGAGGTTTCGCTGAACTTAAGCCTTTTCGGGCCAGATGATGCGCCCTACTCGGTAGCCGATTCTCTATACCCCGTACTTTCCTTGTCATACCCGGAGGCCGCGGTCAGTTTTAGCAATGTGCCGCTCACGCGAATCGACGGCCACGCCGAGGATGAACATTTGATGTTCGTGCGCATCAACGAGGTCATCACGTCGACCTCGAGTGGCCACTTTTCAAGCTTCGTGAAACTGAATAACGAGCGAACCGACCTTCGTATTGTGGCGCGGGATGGAGCAGGTCTGGAGGCTCAGGTCGAGCGAACCATCATCTTCGATCCCGAGCCCCCGGTGCTTTCGGTTCGAGGTGGCGTGAACACGACGGTGTACGATGCCGACTATGTCTTGGAGGGGACAGCGTCCGACAGCCATTTGGTTGACGTGGTTCTGAAGAATGAGGATACGGGAGAAGAAAATGTGCTCGAACTTCGTGATGGCGCGTTTTCAACGACACTCTCTGTTGCGCTGGGCCTCACGCAATTCAAGCTGGTGGCAACGGATAGAGCAAACAATGTCACGGTTCAGGCGGTAGGTGTCACGCGCAGAGAGGCCTTTTTGGCCACCCAAGCGGCCTCTAAGCCTCGGGGCTTGCGTGCGTGGTCGGACGGAGACACGATACACATTCGTTGGCGACAGCCGCGTGGCTTCAAAGATGGGACGCCGTTCCCAGCGGGCGTGAAACCGACCTACCGCGTCTACCGTGACGAGGTTGCGGTGTCGGATGAGCCCGAGATCTTCTATGAAGGTTTGGCGCCCGCCTCGCCTGCGACCTACCTCTTTTACGTGACCGCCGTGCTTCCCCGTGCCGAAGGGGCGGAGTATGAGTCCGCGCCGTCCGACTCGGTCAGACTGGACGTGGGCCGAGAGCCTCCGGTGGCTGCGGCGGGTGAACTCGAAGGTGCCGCCTCCGTTTCTGCATCTGGAGTGGCCCTTTCCATTCCGGAAGTGGTGTTCAGCAAAGTGGGGACCAAAGCCCTCGCCCACTTGGCCTTCGTGGTTCGCGATGAGGAAGGTGGCGAGCAGGTCAAGTACGCCCGGAGCGAGCAGTTTGCAAAGGAGGGCAGCTTTGTTTTTGCAGAGCAGGCCGTGGCGACCCTCGATCCGAGTCGGGTCATCAGCGACATTGGCCTGGCAGCGTTTGCGAACCAGGTGATCATTGGGTGGATTGAACAAGATAGGGATGGGTCCGACAGCCGAGTGGTGCTCCACAAGAGCGAGCAGGCTGGTGCCATCACCGCGGACGGTGGTCATGCCTTTCGAAGCTTGCGCGAATTCCCTAAGGATTCAGCCTGGAAACGGGACCTCGACATGGCCTACGACCATCGCGGTGTGCACCACATGATCTGGAATGAGGCGAACAAGGTTTATTACTTTGAAGATTTGCAGGGCGAGGAAAACGAATTCGGCAAGCGGATCAACGTCTTTGACGAGCAAAAGCGTCAGGTGAACCACGAACTGGTGAAGTATGCCCACACCGCGGAAAAACCATGCGAAGAGGGTGAGGGCTCCTGCTGTACCAACCGGTACGAGGATACGTATTCGCTCGGCATCGACCCAGAAGACTCATTGGCCTGTAAGCAACGCGGTCAATGTCGGGCGCAATTTGGCCCATACTTGGAGCGAACGGAGGAAACCTATGTTGAAAATCCGTCGCTTCACGTGAGCCGACAAAGCGTGAGTATTGTGGCCCGACAGACGCGCATGTTCGATAATCTTCCGCGGGCAAATGCTTCGTGGGAGGGCTTGAAGAGCCATTTCTTGGGCCCGTTGGTTCCACCGCCCTCGCGGAAACTCTGCGGGGGGTCACGACCCATTTGGTACAAAGGTGAGACGAAGGAGTATCGCAAGGGGTTTCGTAGCGCGTCACGGGTCGACCAGTACTCGTGTCTATTGGCCGTGCCCGATAACGCAGATGCACTCGTGGCCCTAGAGGGACGTTACGAAGAGATTCAAGGGTTTGGTAAGGCGCGCAATCGGTACTACGCGTATGATGATGCGCAGGGTCACCCGGCAAACTGGTTCCAGTATACGCACCAAGGGCTCTGGCACGAGGACGACCAAATCAAGGTCGCCCAGCGACCAATTCAAGCCGGAGCGTGGAGCGAGAACCGATCCCAGCCCCGATTGGTGCCTAAACTTGTCGAGGACGGGGGTGCTCGCGTCGCGTTCGAATTGGTTGAGGGACCAATGGAGGTCGGCTTTCGTCAAGGGGCTTGGCGCCGAGGCCCACTCAAAAATGTTCCGCCCAAAGAGCCCGGCGGTGAACACTTTCACGAAGAAGGGACCCAGTTTGAGGAAACCCTTCTGCGGTGGCGAATCTCGACCCTCGAATCATTCAAAAGCGAACGGGCGGGCGATTTCGAATCCTGCGACGATGGCCACAGCGACGATGTAGGCGATACCGGACCGTCGTACGCGAAGATGTATGCGGGCTCTATTGGCCAAATGTTTGCCGTCTACGAGCGGGGAACCAAACACAACCCGAACGATCTGGCAGGCAACGCCATTCAGTTTGTGTCGTCACCCGACGGTGGCCAAACCTGGGGCGCGCCGAAGTCCATCGGCCAAGGCTATATGCCTTCTTTGGGAGTGGCTGCGCGCGGCGAGATTGGGGTGCTGTACTACACAGCCGACTCCGCGTTTGCCGGTGAAGAGGGCATTCCGCTGGGCCAAATCGTACTTGCCCGAAGCGACGACGGCGAACGCTTTGATCATACCGTTGTCAATCAGGGCTTCGATCGATCCAGCGGAGAAGAGCGAGCCCACGCTGCAAAGCCCATCAGTTGGCGCGCCTACGGTAGCGGTGCGGACTACTACTATGGGGTCCCCTCCTTGGCGACCTACGAGGACTTATGGGTCGCGTCCTATGTCAAGCATGGCGAAGGGGACGAAGCGGATCGTATCATGACCAACCGCATCAGCCACCCCGAGACGCCGACCAAAAGGGTCATCACGGAGGGACCCGCACAGGCTACCCAAAACCGAACGGTGGAAACCAAGATTTCGTGTGTGGACCAATACGATGTTCTCTCAGACGGCTGCGCTGTGGACGCAGACTCTCTGGCGTTTGGTACGCAAGCGTCCAGCTTTGTGAACGAATATGTGACGACGCACGGACAAACCATCAGTGGGCAGGAGACGCTGTGGATTCCTGGCTTTTCGGGGAAAGGTGCAGCGGCAGCGACCGTGCTTCCGCAAGACTTCAAGGATCGAACCGACGGGCTTGCGCCCGCAGCTCGCCACCGGAAAGTGCCGGTGAAAAAAGGCGCTGGAATTCAGCTTTTCCGCGGCGATGCGGCCGGCAATTACGAACGATCCATCGAGCTTCGAGACACACTCTTCGATACCGAACTCAACCTTCAAAAAGAATATCAATCGGACGATGCGCACCCCGAAGATTCTTTGTATCTCTCAGAATACGGGCGGGCATGGGCTTACTCGCAGGGCATCGCTTTGGCCCAGTTCGCTCGAAAGAGCGACCCTCGGGCCAGCGGACTGGCAGAGCAGTTGTGTCTAGGGACAACGGCCGTCTGGGGGACGGACAACGCGACGGGCGATCCAATTATTCTAGGGTGGCCTTTTTCTTGGAACACCTTCGACGACGACTGGCGAGATATGCGCTTGGTGACGGGGGCGGACGCTTGGGTGATTCATGGCCTTGGTGTATACCTTTCGTCGGATGCCGCGCGGGAAGCCGGTTCAAAGACGCGGGCCAAAGTTCAGGCCTGCTATCTTGCTGCTCTGCGCGGCTTGAGTGAGCACCGCGCGGGCGACATTGCTTCAGATCCGCTGGCAAAATGGTTGATGACCGGAGGGGTTACCACCGAAGGCCTCAAGTATTCGGCGGAGACTTCGAAGCTGGACATTGACTTTTCTCGGGTGCTCTCACCCGGTGGTCGAGTCGAAAGCCTCGGATATTATCATATCCTCGATGTGATCGGTTACGACGAGTTTCTTCCAGACCGAGAACCTGCGTTTTCCGTTGAGGTGGAGTACGGAGACGGCAACACCGAAACAGTGCAATTTCGTATGGGCGCTGAAGACTTTGGGATCTTTCGAGCCCTTCGGAAGCCGGCCAAAGCAGAGAATGTTGTGACTGAGCACAATCTCGACGTTCTCAGTGTATTGAACCATGCAATTCACTACTGGGCTGACATCACCGAGGGAATCTCGGACGAGGAACTGCGCAAGGTGGGCGTGTTGAATGGTGTATCCGGCTCTGAGGGCTTGCAGGGTTTGGTTACTTGGCGGGACGGGGTTCGAGACGCGATCTTCGAACGTCTTTGGGATCCCGTGGAGGGGCGGGTGATCACGGGCGGTGAGTTCGTCGCCGGCGAATTCCTCCCGAACATCGTGAGTGCGATTGACAACTGCAGTTGGTTGTCACTTTCGGTTGATTTTAACGAGTTGCCGCAGGCGCAAAAAGAAAAACTCGTGAGTTGCCTCGATTTCACCATCGAGAACTTCACAAGCTCTACACTCAGGTATGAAGGCAACGTGTACCACGGTGCGTTCTATTTTTCGAAGGCCTTCCATGATCGCTACGTGGAGCAAAACGATGCACAAGAGGAGCTCTACCATTTGGAGGCCACAACTGGGCTTATCTTAGGTCTCCTCTATTTTGAAGAAGCGCTGGCCGAGCAGTTTCCGGAGGCTTCGGCGCGTTATCTGCAGGAAGCTACACGGCTGTGGTCGGATATGCAGCGCATGGTGGCCGACAACGGTCTTCCGTATTCTACGATTCCAATCAAGGGGTTGATGACGCCCTTGCCTTCGGCAACGGCGGCGATCTGGTTCATCGATGTCTACGATCATTTCGCCAGCCATCATGGCCACGTTGACCAGCCCTTGAAGAATTACATCCATGGGGCCAATGCTCTTGCGTCTGAGTACCCGGTGGACGAGGCAGCCAGGTTCAGTGCCTCGGCCTGGATTGAGCTGGCAAAAAAGTCCGTCATGTACGAGCGCTCAGATCTCGGTGGGAACGAAGGCGCCGTCGGCACAACAGAGGTTGAAGAAGACACGGCTTTGTCGGCCGAAGTAAGTGACGTCGGCGGTACCATAGATGTCCAAGATGGTATCGTTGCGTCGGCCGAGGCTGAGGGCGCGCGCTTGGTTGTCCGATCGTTTGGCGACTCGCCTGACGTGTCACGGCCCTGGGGCTCCGCCACTTCGCCCATCGATAGCACCTACACGATGGTCAGTGTCCGCTGGGACGATGGCTTCGGCGAGACGTTGGAGTCGTCCAGCAAGATACGAAAATTTGGTGGCGGGGGTGTGCTGGACTCGATCTTCAGCGGCAGCGCACCGGGGTTGGGAGCAACCGCATTCAACTACGCACCGGTCAACAGTACGGACATCACTTTGAATGTCCACATGAAGGTCCAAGAGCCCGATTTTGGTCTCGGGCTCAAGACCTATGGTTTCAGTGCCAATGGATACCTCGGGGAGCCGGTCTCCTTGGACGACCACTACATCGCGCTTTCTCTTTTGATGGTGGGCGAGGACGGCCGGGAAGCTGAGCTGGGGTTAGGGACGATGGAGCTCCATGAAAACGGGACCTTTCAGTATAAAGGGTCGATCGTCGCTGCCCATCACGACTTACGAATAGACCAGGATCTGTCCACGGCTATTCCGGTTGCTCGTCTGTTCCACAAAAAAGATTCAGGGGATGACTTGATGGTGGCGGCCACCAATATCCGGAGCGCGACCGATGCGCCCAAAGCCCAAGGGGTAGACCGTGGGTGGTCCGTCGAAGGCGCGAAGGGTGAGTGGTATTTCCAGCAGTCGCTGAACCACAGCAAGCGCAATCATATCAAAGAGGTGAGGCTTTTTGACGGCACCAGCGGAAAGTCCTTGGTTACGATCTCAGACTTTGGAGCGAGGTCGGGTGGATTCACCGCCGCCCGCAGGTGGGCCGCGGGGGCGCTGGTACCGAGGGGGCGGAATCTCAATGGGCAGATGGTCCATCTAGACGGGGAGCGGGTGGTCTCCGAGACAATCACTTCGACGAACGTATCGGTCACCTATCTCGAAGACCAAGCGCTGGCCATCATTGCTGCCGTGAATCGGGACACGACAGACAATATTGCTGCGCGTCCGTGGGTGGAGGGCATGTTGTCCACAATGGTGTCTTTTGAAGGAACGCCGGGCTCGCCAGTACAGCTTCCTTTTGCGGTCCATGCCAAGACGGGCCAGGCCATTGCTCCTTATTTTCAGACCGGGTCTCAGATGCTGGCGGTCTACAGCCTCCTCCGCTATATTGAGACGTGGGGCGAATCGCCCTATGTCGATCCGGTTCGGTCCGCTGTTGATGAGCTTCTTCGGTCGCTTTACACCCTGCATTTTGATGCCGAGCGGGAGGTGCTGACCGCTGGCATGGGTGACCCAGCCCCCATCGCCGCCCTCAAAAATGGGATTGTTCCCGAGCCGGGCCTTAGCGTTCCGTGGGACGCGCTTGACCTCCCTGCTTTGAAGATCGCTGCCCTGGAGGACCACGTTTACGCCCACTTCACCCTCGACTTGGCCGAACGGCTTATCGGTTTTTTCCCCGACACCGAGGCTCGATTCGCGGTCGACCAAGCGCTTCGCGAGAAGTTCTGGGAGGGCCCGGTGGCCTTTGCCGTCGGCCAGGAGCCGTATTCAGGACGTCCGGTAGCCTACCTAGGAGGACCACAAGTCCCCAAGGGGGAGGCGTCGGCCGCGCGTCACTCCGCGGCGCTCTACTTGCTGTACGCGCATGACTCAGGCCAGTTGATGCGAGCCAAACGGTCGCTTGACCTTCTCGCGCTCTTGCCGGTCAATCCGGTGTCTTCGGGGCCGCAGCGTGGGCCGCGAGCATTTTCTGAGCGCCCCGCGGCCAAGATTCTGGCCAAGCGCGCCGCCCGCGCCTTTGATCCAAGGCAAGAAGAAATCGCGTGGAATGACTACCACGAAGCGACGTCCGCCGCGGACCTTTCGGCGGGAGATTGGGCGGGGCTGTTGATCGCACAGAGCCCCAAGGGCTTCCTCGGGGTGGACGCGGTGACGATGTTTGCCGGCGAGGATGTGCTGAGCGAAGCCCAAAAGTCGGACTACAGTTGGCGGCGGGACATCGATCTTCGCCTCGAAAGCGCCTACCTCAGCACCGTCTTTTCGGTTCTGGTCTCTGATCCCAAGCCCCACATTTTTGATACGCTGATGAGGCGGCTGGTCGCGATCGATTTCATGATAGAGGCCATAGAAGCCGAGCGGCCTATGCATTCTTGGCTCTCGGCCCACCAAGAAACTTTTGAGGCCCGCTTGATGACGACCATTACCGGGCTGCAAAACTTTTGTAACGCCCCGATTCCCACATTGATGGGGCCGACCACCGGTGGCATAGAAGACGTCATTCTCGGCACCGATTGTGCCGATGTCAGCGCACAGTTTTCACGGCTCTTGACCCAGCGCATTGGGAGCGACGATGGGCATCTGTTTATTCCCCTCATGGAGCGCCCCGTAGACGCGTACGAACTGGTTGCACTCATCAATGAAGCTTACATACCTGCCTACCCTCGAGACGAGCGTGACGGTCTTTTTGGAACCTGGCAGGCCTCCTTTGTGCACGGCAGCTCTCCGACGACGCCTGCGATGATGCGACGAGAAGGCGTGCAGCAATCTTATAACGATGATGCTCTGTCCTCTCATGTGGCGTCGAGTATGCGGTCCTTTCGAAGAGGCACCCTGGAAAAAGGTTTAAGGCAGCTTTTGGAGGATGGCTACCGTCTCAACTACGAGCTCGCTGGTGTTGATTTCATCCAAACGATGAACCCCGCGTCACCGCACTACTGGAGTCGTGAGGCGGCGGAATTTAGGGCTCTTCGGGGTCTTTCGGGAGTAGAGGTGAAATACCTTCTCGGTGGGAGGGAGCAGTGGCACGTCTCACAATCCGCTGTCTCCATGTATGTCTCCTTGGGATGGGCCGAGCCAGGACTCACGCGGGGGCAGATGGCCGAAAACGTGCGTGTGCTTCGTCGCCTCCTGAATCTCGAAGCCGACGGCCGCTTACCGCTTGCTGCTTCCCAAGCGGGCATGAGCACCGATGCGCTCCACCGGGTGATGCGAACCGGCAAGCTTCGACGGAGTGATTTCGACCAGCTGGCGGAGGGGCTCGGCCTTTCGCTTGAGCAGGCCGAAAGCTGGGCTGCGCGATTTGTTTTCTTGAGCGATGAAAGTCCTATTTGGGTGGAGGCATCCGAAATCCCGAGCCCGAGCCTGTTCAGTCTTCTGTCGGGCGACACGCGAGGCGCCGCCGCGTTTGCGTCTCCTGCGTCCATTCAGGCGGTCGATCTCGCCTTGGCCACCGACAACCCCGACAGTGGATACTCCGTTCCCGCGCCTTCCTTGGCGGACGATGCGTTGTACCAAAAGAGCGGTGGTGCCCTGTCATTCGAGGGGCGTACCAAGGACCTGGTTCGGCAAATCGGAACCCCTATTCCACCAGAACGGTCGATCTGCACGACGATCCGCGTGAAAAACCACACGACGCTGACCGATGGCCACGACTACGACTTCTCCAAGCTGGAACTCCTTGGTGCCGGTTGGCTGTACAGCACGGACCGGCCAGACCTTTTGGGTAAGCTTGCTCCCCAGGAAGTTGCCAGTGTGAACGTCTGTGTTGACGCGTGGGAGGCTGACAAGCTGCACCAAGGCGTCGATACCTGGTATTCCTCTGTGAATCTTGGGCTTACGAACGATGTGACCGGAGAAGAGGTTACGGCCGAACACATGATCAGACTTCGTTTCGAGAAGGTGTCGACGCCTACGGTACGGCTCGTACGGGGAGGGGTCGTGAAAGCGGATATTGGTGCCTGCAACACGTACCCAGTCGAGAACAACAGCGACCACCCGGTCGCTTGGCGCATGACGGATAGCAATTCGCAGTCAGGATTATTTGTCTTTCCCACGACAACCAAAGACCTTCTCGCGGGGGCTCGAGATTCGTTTTCTGTGTGTGTCCAGGGAGGCAAGACGAAGGCCGGGCAGGCAAGAAAACCTGTAGCTCTAGGAAATATTGCGCTGGTCAATGAAACGGACGGGGAGACCCAAAGTTTTGGGGTCGTGGGGTACCCCGCGGATCTGGTGGCATACTGGCCCTTGGACGGACATCTGCGTGACGTCGTAGGGCAGAACCATGGGCAGTGGACGCGGGCGCCCAACACCTATGTTCCTGGCTATTTTGGTACCGCGCTTTCGCCCCATCCGAAGTCGCCTGGGTTCCGTATTCCTGAGGCGCCGTTGACGCCGAGTCTTCGCTTCGATTCTTCAGCGGAGTCTTTTGTGGTCATGGCCTGGGTCCGTCCCCCGCTGAGTTCTTCCGACACCAGCTTCTTCGTGAGCAATGGTGGCTGGGGCATTGGTCTCGGTGCGGACGGAGAGCTTGTGTTTCGGATTCAGGACGGTGAGCAGATGTACACTCGACACTCCGCCCACTCGACCGTGAACACTTTCCCCGGCCGCAAGACTCATCCCGACGGCTGGATCCACGTGACGGTGGCGTGGGACGGCTCGAACGTGGACTTCCGCTTCGATTCGAAGGGACTTACGGTGAGTGACCGAGCGACTATTGAGGCCGCGGAGCATGGCTTTTTGTTTAAGCAAGGGCCTCTGTTTGTCGGCGGGTCAGACTTTGATGGTTCGGGCGTGACAACCTTTAATGGGGCTGTCGACGAGGTTAAGATTTTCCGAGGCCGTCTCGAACAACTGGACGTGGTGGCCCAGATGGAGCGAACCGCGGCACCCGTCGAGATTTCAAATACCGAAATGGCAGAAATCAAGGACTGCGGCCAGGGCCGAAGCGGCGCTGTGGTTATCAAAGAGGGTTACTGGAGCTATGAGGTCCTTCCGAACGTGGTCAAAAGTGATGGTAGTGAGCCCTTCTATGTAGAAGTCCGAACGCCGCCTTCGATGGTTCAACTGACCGACCTGGGACTCACATTGGCGGGTGGTATTCAGGGGCCGGCCGGTGAGTCCCAAGGACAGAGAGTTCTTTTTGCGGACGACGGCCTTGGGGTCGATCACCGGGCCTCCGATGGTATTTATGTGGCGGGTCCATTCACATACACCGGCGCAGCGCCGACGCATTTTGGTGATGATCCCGAAGGTCCGGTGGGCGTTTCGGTACGGGCCCTCGCCCTTTCGCTGGGAGATCCGAGCGAGGGTGAATTTACCATTCCCCCATCGGTGGGTCTGATCGATCCCACGCTCGCCAACCGACTGGCACCCGAGGGGCGGGCAGCTGACGAAGTGCAGAAGAGTGCGCATTTTGTGAACCTCTGTAACAATGAGAGCACCGCGCAAAGTGAGCTGCGAGATCTGAACTTTGATCCGACGCGGTTGGCTCGGGCGTTTTATGCGGCCGGTTTCGAGGATGACTTCCAGTTTATGGTGGCATTGTCGACCAATCATGTGGAGCGGATCGGATCATCGGGCATCAACAAACGCGGGGGTCAAACTCGGGTGATCCGTGACGACACCGGGGGCTTGGATGTGGCGCCAGGCCCGCTTGATGCCGGTGGGGCCTACGGCTCAGACCGCGCGCTGGAAGCGGTGGTCTACCTTGACGTCCTGGGTGCAGGTATCAACAGTTACCGGGTGACCCATGAGTTGATGCATCGATGGGGTGCTTATTGGAAAGGAGCGGTCAATGTGGAGGGGACGGATGTCCTTCTGACCGACGGCAACCACTACTTGCAAAACGTAGGCGATCCCAGCTTGCTTGGCTTCCGTCCGGTCACCTTCGAAGATCAAGGTGGGGGGCGGGTACGTTTGCATTGTTCGTCTTTCCGGGAGGCGACGCTTGTCGACCAGTACCTGATGGGTCTGATTCCAGCGGCGGATGCGGGCTTCATTCCCGTGCTGATGGGGCCGTCGCAGGAGGCGAACTGCGGTGATACGGTTTCGGGCTCCGTCCATCATGTTTCAGTGGCCGATGACATCGTGGCGCGATGGGGTGAACGCCCGGCGGCAACGCGAACCAACTACCGAATTGCATTTGTGGGTGAGACTCTTGGGCGGACGATGACCGGGCGAGAGCTTGCGTTTTATGAGACGCTGGCCGCTCACTACACGCAAGAGCTTCCGGAGGGCGCACTGCCGGCGCTCACCGAGAAGAACTGGGTTTCCATCGATCATTACTTCCCACACCCGGTTCGTTTCGACAGCACGCTGGATGTCGCCGCGTATCCGTTGTCCGCGCCTGTTCTGGCGCCGACCCAGGTTGCTCTTGCGCAGCCGGAGGGTCTTGTGGGCTACTGGTCATTCAACGGCGATCTCGCCAAGGACGAAAGCTTCCTGCAGCACGCGGCTAGGGTGGACGGCGAACGGCTTCCTGGTCGTGGCGGTTCGGCCCTAAAGGGTACCCTCGAGGTTCAAGGCAGCGCCCTGCAATTTGGCCGGGAAGACGCATTCATGGTCAGTCTATGGGTCTATCCAGACCCCAGCACGACCCGTGAGGTTATCATCGGTAACCTCGATACGACTCGAGTTTCCGGTGGGAATTCGGCCGTGCCCTCCTCAGGTTTACAGGGTTGGGAGATTGTGCGTGAGCCCAACGGCAACGTGATCGTGCGGGTCACGGATCAAGTTGGTCTACCGCAGGTTACCCAAACGGCGAGGTTAAATGTCCGATCTTGGAACCACTTGGCATGGATTGTTCGCCCCGGCCGAGAGACGGTTGGGTTTGAGCTCGTGGTCAACGGCGACCGAGTCGATTCCCAGTCGGTGGACAAACCACTGGGCGAGTTCAAGAATACCTTCCCGATCATTGCGGGCAACGGACGCTCGGGTGCAGCGTTCCAGGGTGTTTTCGATGAGCTTCAATTCTATCGGGGTGCGTACGCGGTGCGCGATGCACAAGATCTATTCGGTGGATTGGTGCTCTCTTCGGTAGAGGCGAGGTCCAAGATCAATGCGCTGACATTCCACCTTGATCCGGATAGAACCTCGGTTGTTTCCGAAAACGGCGTCACGGTTTACCGAAACGCCGAGGGTTTGGTGCAGATTGGTTTCGACGATGGCTTTGGAGCCAGCACGGTTGTGCGTTTGCCGGCATCCGGGCTGTCTTTGGAAGAACTGGCGGCGGAGGACCCGTTCAGTGTTGCGCCCTTCCAGCTCAAAAATGCCGCTTTCTCAGGCAAATTCGTGGATACCTACAGTCCCTCAGCGCCCCTTGATCTACCATGGTTGCCTCTTTTGGCCGGCGCGGCGTCTGCCGACGACGCGGGCGATGGAGTGACGTACGTGTTCTTGCCCGATTCGCTAACCCACTGGCGTGAGGCGTTGTTCAGTGGTCGTGCACGGATGGTGACCCTGGCGTTGGGTGATCTGCAGGCTCGCGACCTCGGTCCTGTGATTGACGTGGATGACCGAAACCCACTCTATGCGCCGCTTTCGTTTCATGCGGCGGGGGACAGCTTCGAGCTCCCCGATAAGTTTTACGCAGAGAATCTGAACATTCTTCCGTCGCAGAGGCTGCAAATCGAAGTGAATTCCGGAGAGGAGGTGCAGTGGGGCTATTTGCAGCTCCTGAACGCACCTAGGTACACAGACCTCGAACTGGTCTCTGACTTCTATGGTCAAGGTGACATCCAGAGGGCGATCAATAGGGCTTTGCATGACGTTTTTGGGGAAGACTATTGGAGAGGGAAGGCTGAGACCTACAAGTTGGAGTTCAGCTTTCCCCGAACGGCCGAGGGTGTGGAGCTTCCGGAGTGGATCAGCGGTGTGAAGTATCTGGTCAAGGTGGAGCCGCACGGCAGAGCGGAACTCCCTTTCTTCTTTGATCCCGGTGCCTTTGTCGGTTACGAAGGCCATACTTTTGTGGCCTTCATGCACGTCACGAATGTCAGCGAAGATAGGCGTGAACCAGACCGCTTTACCTTCGATCGCATCATGGAAGTTCGGGTGAAGAACCGGATCTTTGAGCTCAATCATCCAGTTGTGATCAACCACGAAGTTCGGATTCGCAATATGCCGGCGGGGCTCTACGAAGTCCGGGCCTATGGCCCGGACGAGCTCGAGTCCGAAAATCTCCGATTGGTGGCTTCACAGCGGCATGTTCTTGTCTCCGGCGATGATTCCCCGAAGGTCAATCTGGTCTTTGACCCGCTGCTGGTGCCTCGGGCTGAGGACTTCACACTTTCCTTTGTTCATGTGGAGACCAAAGAAGAGTACAAAGAGTCTCTGACGCTTCGAAGTGAACACGTCCGACCATTTGATTGGAGCCCCCGAGGTGGCAAACAGACTTTGTTCAGGGACTTCGAGCACCCTGAATCGGTGGGTCACCGCCCAGGAAATGAGGGGCGCCCGGTGTGGGGTAAGGTTGTGCGGCCGAGCCAGCCCGCCTTGCTGAATCTAGATTGGGTCGAAAGCAGTTTCGCGATCACCCTGGACACCGAGCTTTTGACCACGGACGAAGATAGTTTTGCTGCGATTTGGACGGACTACGGACTTCCGGACATACCCGGTCCGACGGTGCTTTCGTTTGATGTGAAGAGCATGACGGCTGCAGGGGTTGGCGCAGAAGTATCCTTTGCGTGGTCTGAAGAAAGCGGAGAACGGTGGCGTTCAAATCCCTTGGTTTTGACCGATAGCTACCAGACCATGGTGTTGGCATTCCCCGATGACTTCGTGTTTGACGGTTACGAAGAGGCGAGCAAGCCGTATCTGTATGACGACATCCCCAAGCCTCAGGACTTGAAGGCGCTGTCGTTTGTATTTAAGGCAGGTGAGGCGGAAAGGAAGTCTGCGATTTTCGCGCTCGACCATGTCACCCTGCATGAAGCCTCCATCGAAGATGTGCTCCGGACCACCGGAGGCATTCGAGTTGTTCCGCCCGAGACAGAGGAAGAGGAGGAAGAGCTCGAAGAGATCATCGAAGGGCCAAACGTGCTGTTTGAAGAGGACGGCATTCGTCCGAAGACGATCAATCCATTGCAGTTTAACTTGATCTCGCAGACGGTCACGTACCTCGATATCTTGGCGGGTCGCGCGAGCGTCTTTGCGCAATACTACGGAGTGGATCGGAACGGTCGTGATTTTCTGCTCGAAAGTGCGTGGGGTACCTTGACCCCCAGCCATCCACTTAAGAACTTTCCCCCAGGCGGTCAATTGACTGACATCGGTTTGAACGCAAACATCGCGTTGCTAAAAAACCTCAGGAAAGATGTCGCCGAGTCTTTGGGCAAGGACATCGACCAGACCACGGAGCTATGGGAAGTGTTGTTCTTGGTCGATCCAGTGACCAGCGAGAGGGTGGGGCAGTTGCCTATTAAGATTGACCTGGCTGTTGTGGGCCGGGCCAGTATCGACGGTCCAGAGATCGATACATCGTTGGAACCGAAGCTGTTTTTCAACGATTTTGAGCCCAAGCGGGGTTGTACCAAGGATTGTGATCCTACGTGGGGTATCTTTCCGGAATCTGATTACACGGAGCGGGGAGCGACGGTTGATTTCAAGGCTGTAGGGCCGGACGGTCAGCGTTTGGTCTACGAGAACCCGGCGCTCATCAAACTTGGAGCCGTGTGGCTCACCTTTGAAGAAGACCTCACGCTATACGAAGCCCTTAGCTTCCGGGTGCAGGCTCCTGGTTTTCACCGTCCGAGAGATGAACGGGCGGGTTGTGTGCACGTGCGATTGGTCGAGGAGGATGGGGACGCATGGATTTCACCGCGGTACAATATTCCGGTTCAAGAAGACCGACGAATCTTGATCCCGGTGGATGGGTTTGATTTTAGTGAAAATGACAACAAGAGTCCGACAAACCGAAAGCCCAACTTCAATAGTATTGTCTCGGTTTCCTTCAATTTCATTCCGAATGTAGATCCCGGTCTCACAGATCATGTGGTGTACTCGGTTGATACGCTGCAAGGTCATCCGCGTCTGAGTACTGGGGACGAGGCCACAGCAGAAGACTGCGAAACCAAACACGACGATTTCTACGTTCCGACGGTTTCGGCCGAATTTCGAGGAAAGCGTCCGACGAGCGACCCAGAAATCGTTACGTTGCTGGGCAGTTCGACCACGTACGATAGACTTAAAAAGGGTGCATTTAGTTCCGTCTCATGGACGTCTGATCCTCGCCACTGGGAGGCTGGTCGTTTCGACATGCCGCGTGGCATCCTCATTCACGAACGTTTCGCCGACACAAAGGCAAGAACCATAGCGGCGATGGTGCACCAAATTACGCACGAATTGTTCCACAAGGATGGTCACTACCGGGTTCCGGTTCCCTGCCAAGACGCGCGCGTGGGTGTCATTTGTTCACAGGTATACAATCAGCCTCGTGAAGTGAAATCGGAACGGATGTGGCGAGAGTTTGCTTACAATCTATGGCTTAGGGGTGAAGCCGAGGCCGTTTTGAATTCGCTCATGACCTTGCGGGAAATTGAAAGTGCTCAGCCCGGCCAATTAGGAGACATCCGTCTTTCCGCGATCTTGCCAGTGAAAAAGGAGCTTGGCGTGGCCCTCGATGCGAAGCTCGATCAGTCGATTCGGGACGCTGAGGCTGCCTTTGAAGTCTTTTGGGATGGCAACCGTCATGACAAAGAAACGATCATTCGCGCTTTGCTTCCGGTTGTCCAGTGGGCGGAGGACGCTGATGGTGCAGCCCTACGCGCTGTGTTCAATGAGACGCTGGGGGATCTATGGGGCAGTGGCCTAGAGCCGTTGATCACTGAGTCAGAGAATCCGTTCCGTCGATTGAGTGAAGTGAACCCGTACATGTACACGCGCGATCAAGAGGGTCACTATAATCGAAAAAGCGACCCCAACAGCGAGGAGTATGATCCCCGGGATCAGGACGAATATTGGTACACCGAGGTCCGACCTCCGTTCCAGGGTGTGGTTCGGGTTCAATACGACAACTTTCTGCTTGATCTAGATGAAGAAGATGGAAAGTTCCGGACCTGTGGCAACGTGAAGGGGAGTCCGGTCCCCTGCGCGTCGGCGGGCCTCGTTTCCGTGGACCCGCGTCCTCGAGGTACGATTCGGTTCTCTGGCTACGACTTCACCGCCAAGGTTTCGGAGGAGGCGATAGCCCCGGGTCCGAATTATTGGAGCGACACGTTTGAGAACGTATGGGTGGACGAGGAGGGGCTGCACTTAAAGATTACAGAGCACCCCGTAGAGAAGGGACGATGGTACGCTGCGGAAGTCATCGCGGACAGGAGCCTGGGCTATGGTCAGTACACGTACACCATCGAGTATGCGATGCAGGAAAAGCCCAAGAACGTTGTGCTTGGCCTGTTTCTTTGGGATCCAAACCGCAGCGCGGCGGATTTCAATCACCGGGAAATTGATATCGAGTTTTCGAGGTGGGGCAAGGAGACGGCGGAGGAGCGTCCCGTGGCGCAGTTTGCGATTCCGCCCTACACCGAAGGGTTGTACTTTCGATTCGAGCCGAGCGAGTTCCAACTACGGAAGTCTGATTTTGTCAGCACCTACGTGATGGATTGGCAGGAAGACCGAATCTTGTTTCGAGGCTACTACGGTTCAGAGGTCCAAGGGCAGCCCTTCGTAGAGTGGAAATATGATGGTCCCGAGATCCAAGAGCCGGGCGAGGAGTCTGTTCGGATGAACCTTTGGATTGTTGATGCGGACAAGACCCAAGAAGGAAGGAATCTAAGCCCTGCCGGAAACGAACCGGTAGAAGCGATCATCAAGAGCTTCAGCCACAAGCGCCAACGCATTGTGCGATAGCCTTCTCTAACAGGGCACCTGAAAAGTCGCGAAGCGGCGTTTCAGCAGCCTGCTCCCCTACGCCTGCCCGCGCCCGAAGAACTGGTTAACCCGGGACTTCCTTGCTGCATTAGACCGGGCCCAGCCTTGACTTTTTGGGGTTCTTTGCTCGCCGACTGATTTTTCGCCGCTGGAACGCTTAAGGTTGATGTCTTTGGGTTTGGACCGTACCGATGGTCCTGAGCTGAGGTGTCTTGGCCCCATTTGCCGGTGAGGCTGCGCCCGTTTTCTTGCAGGCGGAGGAAGGTTCTTAGGTTTCCGATTGGGTGATTCTAGGCGCTTACGGCACATCTGCTCCGGGGTGTGAGTTGGGGCACAGCCCTTGCAGAAGGTGCTCCCATGGCGTCAAAAATCAAACGGGCTCGTTTCCGTGCTGCCTCATGTTTTGCTTTGTGGGTGATTGGTCTCGGGTGTTCTTCGGGTAAGACCGAATATGGTCTAGGCGAAAGCAATGTTGCTTCCGTAGTAGGGCTGACCACGTTTGTTCCTTTTGATGAAGGCAGCGGTGACGTGGCCCACGATCAGGCGGGTTTTGGCGACGTACAACTCCTGGAGGGCGTCGACTGGATGGAGCGAGATGGTGGCCACGCGGTGCGCCTGGATGGCAAAAACGGCGAAGTGGTGCTCAATCCAATGGATTTTTCGAACCGCGATTTCACGGTAGCTCTCTTTGTACACCCGCACACCCATCGAAGCTACGCTGGAATTTTTAACAATCGCGATCCTGCTAAAAGGAATCTTGGGTTCCAGATCCGGTTGGCTGCAGACGATGGCTTGGTAGAGGCGCGTATCGATTTTGGTGAAAAGAAAAGATGGGTTCGTGCGCCTCTGCCAATTGGATCTTGGCACCATGTTGCGGTCACGGTGAAACGGGCGAAGGACATGGTCCTCTATATTGATGGGACGGAATCGAACCGAGTGGACGTTTCTCGTTACCGGTCGACCCGCATCACCAACACCGATGTGGCTCGCCTTGGTGTCATCGAGAGTAGACGTTACCATTTTGACGGCGCTCTCGACGAGCTTCGAGTCTATGATCGCGCGCTGGCTCCTGAGGAAGTTGACGTGCTGTCTAAAGATGGCGGTGCCACGCCTCCACCACCGGTTGCGTGTGTGCCTGACTGTCCGGAGGAGCGCTGTGGCCTGAACGATGGCTGCGGCGGACAATGTGCTTCGTGCCCTTCCGGCGTGCCCCCCGCCGATCCTTGCGCGTTTTCACAGGTCCACTTTTTGGGCACCGATCGGCAGGTGAGTGGGGAAATAAGGTGGGTTCCGGGAGGGTATTCTTCTATTCGAGAGGCCGTGCTTGCTGCGCGCGAAGGCGATCTGGTGGTGCTCGAAGATGGTGTTTATCAAGAGAGCGGAATTGTCATCGATAAAGCAATCACCATCGCGTCAAGAGCACTTCTAGACGAAGATCTGAGTCATAGAAAAGAAACCGTCGTGGATGGTGGGAGTTCTGAGTTTATTTTCCAAACGGAACCGGGCATGAACGCGGTTGAGTTTGTGGGTTTGACCTTTAGGGGATCGAGAAAAAGTATTGTGGCCAACAACGAAGTGGCTGTCTATTATAGCGAGTTTCACGACGCGTCGGACCAACTCAGTTTTGAACGTCATGGTTTTGGCCGTGCCATGTGCAATCGCTTTGAATCGGCCAGCGACGACGGCATCGATGTGGACTCTGCTCCGGACGGGGAAGCATACATAGAGATATCGCACAATACGATTCAACAATCCGGTGACGATGGCATCGAAATTCGTTTTTATGAAAGAGACTCTGGGAGTCCGATAATGCCTTACGAGATTCGGGGCAATACCATCCGAGGTGCCGACGAAGACGGTGTTCAACTCATCGATGAACGCGCAAGCAGCAATGACAACAGCCGAATCGTGCATATTATGGGAAATCTCATTGTTGGCAGCCGCGATGCGGGAGTCGGCTGCATGGCAGAGCAAAACACCATCGAAAATTTTGAGGGAGCACCCGATATGATGGAGCCGGTATACGTTGTGGGCAATACCATTGTAGGAGGCCGATACGGTGTCAGCGGGGGCGGCCATACGGTGGTCTTGAACTCTATTGTAGCCGATCACAGCGAAGCCGGTGTACATCGGGTTGGCAAAGAAGGCTGGGTAGATTACACGCTCTTCTTCAACAATGCGCAGGACCACCTTTCAGAAGTTTTGGCTTCGGGCACACACAACTTTTTCAATCAAGAGCCAGGCTATGACCGAGAAACCTACCGCTTAGTGCCTGGTGCATTCTCTATCGACAAAGGCACCTCAAGTTTTGAACGAGGCTCCCTGGTTTTCGATTCTCCTCTGCAATCTTTTACCGGAGAGGCACCGGATTTGGGGGCCTTTGAGTTTGAGTCTGGTTCGACAGGTGATTCCGACGCGAGCCTGATTGTTGATGCGGGTGAGGATCGCGTGGTCATACACCCCGAGGCAACTTTGACTCTGGAGGGTCGTGCGGATAGCCATCGACCGGTGGTGCTTAAGTGGCACCAAATCGATGGCCCCGGCGAGGCCCGATTCGGGTCACCGACCTCTTTGACGACGAATGTGGAGTTTCCGGCGATGGGTATCTACGAATTGGAACTCGCCGCCGACAACGGGGCCAATGCTTCGGCGGATCGAATCATCGTTCGGTACATCAAAGATGGCAATGGCGCGGATCAGATCTTCGAGGAGCCCTTGTTCATGGAAGCCGAAGCCTTTGCCTATCTCTATGGCACTGCCAGGGTTGTCGCCGATGGAGATGAAAAGGCTGTAGAAGCGCCCATAGGTCAGGGCCACTACGCGTTTGCGGATTATCACCTCGTAACCACCGATCGAGAGACGGATCTGACTTTTTGGATCCGTGCCAAGAGCATGGGCTCAGAGCCCGCACGGATCGGCGTAAGCTTTCATGGCAGCCAGACGTCTCATGGCAGCCTTTTGGTTCCCGCCTCAGAGTCCTACCGTTGGCTGAAGATGGAAGGGACGCTCGTTACAGAAGCTGGACATTGGCGTTTGACGGTTCGGGCTCAAGACGATGGCGTGCGGTGGGACCGCATGGCTCTTAGTGTCGATGCGGCCTTCGACCCAAACGGTGGCTCCGAGCCGCCCCCCCCGCCGCCAACAGCTCAAGATTGCTTTTCTGGACTGACTACGGACACGAAGACTTATTTTGACCCCCCAACGTCTTCTTTGCCTGGCTATTTGGAGCCTTTTGTCGATCCCGTGTTTGGGACTAGGGCCATTCGAGTGAGCAATCCAGGTGAAGAGATTCCTAACGTGGGCGGCATTTGGGGGGAGGTTGCCAGGCACCACTACTCTAAAAACCAAGCTTGGAACGCCGACCAGTCGCTTTTGATGTTGGATCGCGGGACTTCCGGCAACCTATACCTCGATGGCTCCACCTATCAACCGGTGTTTCTGAAAAAAGCCCCAGGCCGCAATCGGTGGCATCCCATCGAACCAGACCTTCAGGTTTTTGTACGCGATGACCGGATCGGTGTTTGGAACGTGCGGACCAGCGAGATCGTGTCGGTTGCGACCTTCGATGGGTACTCAGGTTTTACGTTTGGTAAATCGGAGGGCAATCTCTCGCATGATGGCAACCGCTTGGTGGTGTCCGGCACAAACCCAGCCGGTCAGTTTGTTGCTTTTGGCTATGATCTTAATCTGAAACGGAAGTACCCCGATATTCGTTTAAAGAAGGACGGTTTCGGAACCGTGAGCGTATCACCTTTGGGCGGCTATGTCGTGGTCCACGGGGACGACCTTGATTCGGTGGGTGGTGCCGACGACCAAAGCCAGGTGTATGATCTCGAGGGCCGAAAAGTTGGTCCGCTCTGGTCCAGGTATCATCGGCCGGGTCATTATGATCTCGCGGTAGACGAAAACGGCGATGAGGTTGCGGTGGGTGTGAGCAAGGCCGATCCGGACAAAGGTAGGGTGCTCAAGCGACGGCTGGTGGACGGCAAAGTGACGGTGTTGACGGATGGCGGGTACGCTTCTCACACTTCGACCCGAAATACTGCCCGGCCGGGCTGGGCCTATGTCACCTATAAGGGGCCAAGGGAGGCACCGTGGCTGCCCTATTCCGACGAAATTATTGCGGTGAAGTTGGACGGAAGCATGGAGACCGTGCGCATCGTTCAAACCAATTCTGCCCAAAACGGATACCTGACGGAGCAGCATGGCTCTGTGTCGCCAGACGGCACGAAGGTGATTTGGGCGAGCAACTGGGGAGATCCCGAAGGCCATGTTGCGTCCTATGTGGTCGATCTGTGTGAACGCTAATTTTTGGGGCGCCTGCTCAGGCCCTCGTTGTCGACGATAGCCTCCTTTTCAAATAATATCCTGCATTATCTCCCACAGCGCGTAGCTACAATGCACATGTTGTCAATCTTTGGCTCGAGTTTTCCGAGCCGGGTCCGGTAGCGGGGTTGCCGCCTTCGAGGCTTTCAGCCTGCACAAAATTGGCTTCATCCTTCGGAAAGGCGAGTGTCGTCTCCTCGGAAATGGTCGCTGGAGGTCGTTCCGTTTGTATCAAGCAACGAAGTGATCCCGGCGCAAAACCGCAACGTCTTTTTGGCCATGTGGAGCCTATAGATGTGAGACACGGAAGCATTGAATTTGAACCGGTATCGTCCGGAACTTCAAGACTACCGAACGCCACCGTGCCGGTGTGAACGAGTGTGGCCGATGCTGTTTGTGTTGCCATGATCGTCAGATTCGTTGACGGCCTTTGAGTCACGATAGAGTATTCACGTAAGCGATCGGACTTGAGTTCGTTTCTAGCAAGGTGCGACAAATTCACGAACCATCTATTCTTCTACGCGATGTGACAAGTTCTTGAACGGGTTGCGACCGGGTTCATGAAACGAGAAGGTTCGTTGGACAACAAGGGGCCATCTGATGATAATGAAACATGCGCATGTGTTCGTGACGCCGGAGGCGACACGGAACGGTGTCGTCGTGGAACACAATATTATAGAGAATGCACCGCACGATGACCTCCGTCGCGCATCGAATCAGGAGATAATTATGATTGCAAAAAGAATAAGCCCCTCGACTCGAAGGAGTAGATACTGGGGTTCTGCTTGGATTTTTGCGGTTGGGGCCTGCGCTTCGATCGCACTCACGAGTTGTGGATCGGAGAATGGACAACTCGATCAGAGCTCCGCGGCAGACACCGATGCGAGAACGCCGAAGTCATTGTACTGGAATCTTTTTGGAAGCGATGGCCACCACGACCTATTTCGGGTTGGTATCGACGGCTCCAACTATCAGACCGCAGAGGACCCGTCCATGGTTGGGTTCGCAGTTGATTTCGAGGAGAACCGTGTCATTACAAGTGCGGCCGCTGCGAGAGGCCTTCAGAGCTACTCGTTGACCGAGCTTGAGCTCATCCAACCTACAGATCCCGCATTGGCCGACGTAGAGATTGATATTGGGGCCAATGTCGGGCCGAAACTCAATACAAAGACGAGGGTCCTCTATTGGGCCGAGACGGATTACAACTCGCCCAAACTCGAAATCTTTTTGAGGAGTGTTCGACTCTCGGACGGCCTGCAGACGCCCGCAATATCGTTGATTCCTCCGGACCTCTTGTCCGAGGATGAGCACCAGTTTTATCGTACGTCAGGCCTGGTCATCGACCATGCAAGGAACGTGGTCTACGCGCTTCTTTCGGTGACCGAGATCGAACAATCACACGAGCTCATTATGGTTGTTGACATGAATGAAGCCGAGCCCAAAGCTGAGGTGCTGTATAAGGCGACCACGGCCAACGCCGAAACCTTTTTAAGCTCGGGTGCGAGCCTTTCCAGCCTCCACCATAGTGCATTTTTGGACCAATTGCTCGTAGTGGAAAATGATCCGACCCGTACGGACGGAGGCGGTGAAATTCCGCGCTCTGAGCGCAGTCGTCGAATTCTTTCTGTCGACCGGACGACGGGCGCGACGGAAATCGTGCATGACGACGTGCCGTTCAAAATCTTTGTGGTTGATGCAGAGGCGGACAGGATTTACTACTACGTTGACAATGGCCAATTTAGTCATGAGGGTAAGATTGTTGCTGCCCGATGGTCCGATCTCGCGCCGGTCGCTACGGTCATTGATCCGGTGTTTGAGGTGGGCGATCTGGTTCTCGTCGTGGAGGAGGAGAAACAAGAGGCGCTCGCGTTTTGGGATTCCGTGGAAGATTTGGAGGTACACGAGGGCGGAATTTTTCGTCCCGAAAACGGCGTGTGGGGTGGAGCCGTCTCGGCCCAGCCCATCCTTGAGGGTGAGAGCTTCCGTTTCCGACTCAATGTTGAACCGTCCGTATCCGAAGACACCCAGCTGGGACTCCAGGTGGCATGTGGTTTCGTAGAAAATCCGGATGACGGCTACACTTGGGCTGATCAAAAGGCCACGATTTGGGCAAGATCTTTTGGCGACCGCCATATCGCGGCCTCAGCCTTCGACAAGTGGGCAGCACCGGCCGGCGACCGATTTGTACGTTCCCGCATGGCCTTTATTCCCAACACATTTACGAGTGCAGAGTTCGAGCTCCGTCGCGAAGACGGACGGGTCAGATACTTTTTTGGCGTTCCAGAGATCACACCGGAAACGGAGAAAGAGCTGAAATTCGATGGTTCGATGCCTACGCTCGATCTGCCGGCTGAGTTATTCCCGCGATGTACAGTGTGGGAGTCCGACCTCCTCGTATCGGTCGTCAAGCCTGACGCCAAGGACTAAGCGCTCTGGTTGAGGCCAATAGAGGCCAATCGCGGAACAGGTGATTCCGGTGACCAGAAAAATCGCTGAAATGTAACTTCCAACAACCACCCACACGCGGGATGTCGCGGGACGTTCCGCACCCATCGGGTATCCAAGCGCCCCGGAACGTGTCAACGAGTTTGAGACAGTCCCTGTTTGAATTTAGTGTAGCACCTCCTCTTGCGACTGCTCGGTTGGTTTTTGATGTGAGGCCGCGAGTGCTGGGTTGTTGATCCAGACCTCTTGCGGCGGATGTGCCACGCGTGGTGGGCCATGAACAAAGCGTTCTGGCTTCGCTTCGTAGGCCTTAAGTAGCGCCTTCTGGCGCACGTTGAGCACGGTGTCTGTGCGACCGTGGTGAATGTCGCTGGGCGTGAGAAGAGCCAGACCCGAGTGACGGTGTTCGTCATTGTACCAGGCAAAGAATGTGCGGCAGAAAAGCCTGGCGTCTTCCAGGCACCCGAAACGCTCCGGAAACTCCGGTCGGTACTTCATCGTTTTGAAGTGCGCCTCCGAGAACGGATTGTCCGTGGAGGTGTACGGACGACTATGTGTCTTCGTGACGCCAAGATCGGCCATGAGTAGGGCGACTGGCTTGCTGCGCATGGACGTGCCCCGATCAGCGTGAATAGTGAGTTGGTTTGGTTCGATCATCTGCTTTTGCAGGGTCTCCTTGATAAAACGCTTGGCCAGTGTACCCGATTCACGATTTGCCACCATCCAGCCGACCACGTATCGACTGTACACGTCGAGCATGACGTACAGGTAGTAGTAGGTCCATTTCTCGGGGCCGAGCAGCTTGGTTATGTCCCACGACCATAGTTCGTTGGGCGACGTGGCAAGCAGCTCCGGCTTGGCATACGCCGGATGACGAAGCTGATCGCGGCGTTCGCGCACCTCCTCGTTCGCGGCGAGAATCCGATACATCGTTCGGACCGAGCACAGGTACTTTCTTTCATCTAAAAGCGTGGCATATACCTCTGTTGGCGCCTTATCGACAAACCGATCGCTATGAAGAACAGCGAGCACAGACTGTCGCTCTTCAGGACGAAGGGCTCGCGCAGGAGTGGGCCGAGGTCGCTCAACTGTCACCTTTGGATCGAGGCGACGGTAGAGGGTTGCCCGGGGAATCGCGAGTGCTGCGCACAGCGGGGCTTTGGCGATTGAGTTGCCCTTGGTAAACTCGGTGGCTGCGTTCATGATTCGCTCCCTTCTTCGTCGATCGTCTTCAGCGGAATCCCCAGAACCTGCGAGACTTTTTTTTGGATCTCGATGATCGCCTCAGCCTGTCCAAGCTTCTGCTGAAGCCGAGCATTTTCCCGACGGAGCCGATCATTTTCGACCACCATCGGGTCCTTTCGTCGCCCTGGCTTACGGCCCCGCTTCTTGGGTCCAAGCCCGACGAAAGCACCGTTGTCCCGCTGTTTACGCCAATGGGTGATCGTCGATGAGTAGAGCCCCTCCCTCCGAAGGAGAGCGCCGATCTCACCGGCTTCCTTGCACCCATCGATCTCCCTGAGAATCTTCATCTTGTACTCGGCCGTGAAGGTCCGACGTTTCGGCCGCTCTAAAACTTCCGGATCGGCTTTACCATTCTTCTTGATTGCCATCTGCATTTCACAATCTCATCTCCGCTCTCCACAGGTCACCAACAACCTGGTCACAGGTTTGTAGTCTCCTCCTCCCCCGCACCCCCACCACCTCCTGGAGGTTCACGATGTGCTATGGATCACACGGGTGCGGACGAGTAGGTCGTCTACGACAACGACAACTGACTCTCTAATTTCGGAACAGGTTACTGTCTCACGTTCGTTGGCACAGAGGGCCCGTGTTGATTCTTTTCACCCCAACCGGTGGCCATCTCCTGTGAACACCTTAGGGTTTCTCAGAGAAGCCTGCAGCGTTTGCGTTGATTGACACCGTTGGTCCCAAGCGGCGAGCGTGCGCGCATGGAATATCGGAGTCTTGGCCCGAGCGGCCTCAAAGTTTCTTCCCTCTGTCTGGGAACCATGACTTTCGGAGAAGCCGACGAAAACTCATTCATGCACAATGTGGGCTGCACCGAGGCCACTTCGTTTTCCATTATGAACCGTGCACTCGACGCAGGGATCAACTTTTTCGACACCGCTGATGTTTATGGTCAAGACGGGCTTACGGAGCGCGTGATCGGAAAGTGGTTCAAGAAGGACCAAAAACGGAACGACGTCATTTTGGCCACAAAATGCCGTTTTCGTATGTCGCAGGGGCCAAATGGTACCGGTGCATCTAGATACCGAATCATGCGGACAGTCGAGGATAGCCTACGGCGCCTCCAGACGGACCGCATCGACCTTTATCAGATCCATATGCAGGATCTTGACAGCCCAGAAGAAGAGACGCTGCGCGCCCTCGATGACTTGGTTCACCAAGGCAAGGTTTTGTACATCGGATGCAGCAACTATACAGCCTATCGCCTTGTCGAGAGCCTTTTTCTCAGTCGCGCGCATAGTCTCCATCGATATGTCAGTCTCCAAGCCCAATACAACTTAGTCGAACGGGGCTTGGAGCGCGAACATATTCCCGCATGCGAAAAATTTGGTCTCAGCCTGCTTCCCTGGTCACCGCTTGCGGGCGGTTTCCTTTCCGGAAAATACAAAAAAGACCAAGCCAGGCCAAAGGGCAGTCGCCTGGAGCAGTGGGGCGATCGGATTATTAAAATGGATACGGAACGAAATTGGAGAATCATGGCCGCCCTGCGTGAAGTCGCTCATCGTATTGATGCATCGCCAGCCCAGGTTGCGCTTTCTTGGCTTCTCCAAAAGCCTACCGTTACATCCGTGATTTTCGGTGCCCGAACACCGGCTCAGCTTGATGACAACCTCAAGGCTGCCGAACTCGCCCTCGATTCAGAGGCCCACGACAAACTCGATGCTGCCAGCGCATTCGAAGTTGGGTACCCCTATTCCTTCATGAAGGGAATTCAGGGCCGCTGGTAACTTCGACCCGAAATACTGCCCGGCCGGGCTGGGCCCATGTCACCTATAAGGGGCCAAGAGAGGCACCGTGGCTGCCCTATTCCGACGAAATCATTGCGGTGAAGTTGGACGGAAGCATGGAGACTGTGCGCCTCGTTCAAACCAATTCTGCCCAAAACGGATACCTGACGGAGCAGCATGGCTCTGTGTCGCCAGATGGCACGAAGGTGATTTGGGCGAGCAACTGGGGAGACCCGGAAGGCCCTGTTGCAGAGTAGAAACTCAAAGCATGATCTTGGCGATGCGTGCAAGCGTGTCGCCAAGATCAGTCTGACAAATAGAATCGATTGCACACACTGCCGGTCCATTGCCTCGACAGGCTGTCGGAACAAGCCTGGTATCAGCCTGGATAATCTTGAGCTCCATCTTTTTTGCAAAGTCGATATATCGACCACCCGCCACCGCGGAACAACAGTCCTCAACAGGATAAAAAGCGCACAAAGGACAGACTTCTGGACCGAAAAAAGGTGTCTCCGCGTTTCGGCATTCACCCCGATAGCATATCTCGTTATCCGGACAACCGCCACGTAGGCAACTCATGCGACTGCCTTCAAGGCGAGATGCCTCCTCACACACAGAGCGGCCACAATCGGCCCCCCGACTCTCGCTGCAGTTCGCGGCTTCTCCGTTTTCGGAGCCGACCACAGCTGCAACACGAATCTGATCGTACGGTTTAAACTCTAGGATTTGTTCAACAAAGGTGTCGACGGATGTCGCTGTCGTTTCCCCAGATCTGCAGTCGTCATGGCTACATGATCCGTCGTCCTCGTCGGAGACAAAAACAATGGCCAGTTTGGCTTCCTCGCGCAAGAATCCGTCGTTGCACGCGTTTGTCATCTGCCTCAGTGCGGTCATCATAGCGTTGAGTCCCTGCTCGAAACCGCTTCCGCACGTCCCCACTTGGACGTTTTCCGCAAAAACCGCAATCTGAGTCGCTATATCCATGGTTTGTGAGTCCACGATCTTCAAATCTGGGCGGCCTCGAAAACAGCCGCGCGGCGTATCGTCTAAGACCGTGCACGTCTTACTAGATTGCTCCTTAACCTCGTAGGGCCATTCCGTCGAATGCACCAAACTGGTCGTACCTGCTTGCTCGAGCTCGTTGAAGTGATCGGTCGTCACAACCGCAATCCGGTAATCGCTGTCTTCAGGCATGGCACTCACAAATCGTTCAAAGCCTTGAGCAAGACGCGTCTGTTCATCCTCCATGGAACCGGAGTTGTCGACCACGAACAAGATGTCTATCGGACCACCAAGATTCATGCTCGTCGCGATTGCGCCGGTACTGAAAGACTCGACCGGCGCACTGATCTGGCAGTCCTCTTTGCCCCGCCGGTTCGCAGCATTATCAAAACTGTAGGCGCCCGCCTTTCTGTTTCTGGCCGTCAGGAGTTCCGGTCCCTCGCAATCAAGCCTCACATCGCTCAGGGCATCAGCGCCAGGACACACCTTGATGGCATTCTTTTTTTCGTCGCAAGGGATGTACAACGCAATCCGCTCACGGAGACCAGAAACATTACCAAAATGAGCAAAAGACGCCTCTTGATTGCGCCCCAAAAGCAGGTCGGTGAGGTCCGTGTTCTCTTCTGGACAAAAGCCCACGATGGCGCGCCCATCCCGATCTTGCAGCTGCACGCATGCGACACTCGATGTTGCTGTCCCAACCACGTGGGTGTCCTCCACGATCTGAAACCCATCAGGAACTTTGACCATCTCCTCCAACCGAGTCCCCGATGAGCAGGCCCATGGTCCCAGAGACGATGTCACCAGATAAGCGCAGAAAAACCCGGAATACCGAACGCGACAGGGCTGACACATTTGAAGCATTGCCCTTGAGTGTGGAAAAGGGCGCACCTCATGGCAACCCTCAAACGCCGGTTTGCGGGAAATTGGAGGAAGGTTTCCTTTTTTTGAGCTGCAAAAAGTGTCCGCGGACACACCCGTTATGCTTCTCTTGCAAGGCCCGTAAATCTCAAACACACCTGCGTGGCCAAAGTTACGATGAAACCCGGAAAATCATCGGGTATCATGCGACTGAAGATCATCGCTTAGCCTCTTTTGGTTGAGGTCCGTCCCTAAGATAGGCAACCAGCTTTTGATCGATTTTTTTGACCCGCTCCAGATGTGGACGGGCATCAAAGCCGAGCACTTCGAGCAATGGGTTTTGTGAAGCCGAGGTCGGCCGAAAGTCTCCGTGTTTCATCATGTTCGCGAAAGTAATGGGCTCTTGCGCAAAAGTAAGGATTTTCTGTGCGAAGACGTGGCGCGCTGCGTCCAGCTGTTCCGTGGTCGCGATCGGATTCGCATCGGTCTTCACGTTATGCTCGACATCCTCCGTCAAGCAAACGTGTTCGCGCGCGACAACAAGCGCCAGTTCGCGATCCATGGCTCGATGCCCCGTAAGGGTCGAGGCTGGTTGGAGTCCACGAGCACTGCTCCATTCGATCACGTCCTCGAGCAGGGAAAAACCCATGATGGCGTGAAGCAAAGTGCCCCGACCGCGCAGTCGCTTTGACAACGCCAATACCGCCCGAACTGTAGGCGCATCAAAACTGTGCTCGGAGCTCGCCAACGCAATGCGGGCGGATTGGAACAGACCGACGAAGTTCTTCAGGGCTTGCATGCATCGGCCACGAGGCATATGAGCACCCTTTTCGTGCCAAGCTTCAAGAGCGCGCGCGATCCGCTGGTACGGGTCGCTCGATTGGAACGATTGCCCCCTCGACAAGGCATGCGAAACACGATCGATGGTTTCGGGCCCTACCTCGGCGGCCGTCCACGCAGCCAGAACTTCGGCAAAAGCGTCGTCATCTCCAGTGCGCGACTCGCCGACCAGCTGACTCACTTGTCGCCAGGATGGGTCCGGATTATGCGCGGAGCGTGAGGTTGCGCATGCGCCTAGCAGTGAGATCGAAATCGTCCAAACACCCAATAATTCGGCCACGCGGCGTTCCATTTGGGCGATGTTGGCACGCCTCCCGGGGTCAATCAAGTCGCCCAAATGCCCTCGGGTCACGTGAGTGATGTACGGGCGCCCCCCTATCGTTGCCAACGGACAGACTGGTACCTCGAGTCCCGGGAGCATGGAGACCGTGCGCCTCGTTCAAACCAATTCTGCCCAAAACGGATACCTGACGGAGCAGTATAGCTCTGTGTCGCCAGACGGCACGAAGATGACTTGGGCGAGCAACTGGGGGGACCCCGAAGGCCATGTTGCATCCTATGTGGTCGATCGGTGTGAACGCTAACTTTTGGGGCGCCGTCACAGGCCCTCGTCGCTGACGATAGCCTCCTTTTCAAATAATGTCCTGCGTTATCTTCCACAGCGCACATCTACAATGCACATCGTGTCAATCTTTGGCTCGAGTTTTACGAGCCTAGATTGTTCCAGAATAGATCTTGCCTCTCGCTAAGGCACGTTTACACCACCGTGGTTCCAACAGGACACCATGAGGAGAAAGAGGGGAAGTCACTCTGCGCAGAACCTGTTGCGGATGCTAGATAGGGAGTTGTGTCTTGTCGAGGTCTAGTTCCCATGCCGGGTGCCGACGGACCGTTCGACTCGCCAAAGAAAGGTTCTAGGATGGAAACGAAGTGGCATTTCAAAACAAGTATTCAGTTGGACGATGGGGTTCTGTTCCGTCGTGTGCGGATCGCATACTTCCTTTGCGCAGGCTGAGGATTTAGAACGGTTGGAGACCGTCCCCGTTTGTGGCGTTGGCTGCCGACGAGGTGGCTCCATTGGTATCGGTGACCCATACTTCTGGGTTCAGCCCCCCGAGCCCGGACCCCTCCGCTATAAACATATCTTTCGTCTCAGAACCGGCTCCTCATCGGTGACTCCGAAGTCAATGAGACCGTCCTCTTTGAGGGGATCAACTTGTTTGAGACAACGCTGGACGGCACGTTTTAACCAAGGTTCTGGCACCCAGGCTTTTTTCGCTCGAGCCGACGGGACTCTCATTCAATCCGGTTGATGGGCATCTCTTCGTGAGCGACGACGACCGGGATCGTATCTACGAGGTGAACCCGGGACCAGATGGACGTCACGGCACTGCGGATGATGTTGTGACTACGATAAACACGCGGCTCTTCAACAGCCTCGATCCGGAAGGCGTGGCCTACGCTCCGAGCCTTGACGAGCTGTTCATTGTCGACGGGTTCAACCGCGAAGTCTATCGATTGAGCCCGGGTGTCAACGGGCGCTTTGACGGCGTTGCTCCAGACGGGGACGATGCAGTTCATGTGCTTGGCCTTGAGGATTTCGGTATCCGGGATCCGGAGGGCATTGTCTTTGATGAGCTTCGGGGAAGCCTGCTGATTTCGGATCGAGGCGCACGGGTCTTCGAGCTGGCACCCTCTGGTTCGCTCGTTGGCATCATTGAACTCACAGGTGCTGGCAGTCTCGCCGGCGCAGGCATTACCGTGGCGCCGCGAAGCGACGATGCCCGTGAGCGGAGCCTTTATGTTGTTGTCCGCGGTGTTGATAACGACACAGATCCAGACGAGAACGATGGGAAAATGTACGAGTTTGCCTTTGATTCGCTAACCTTGAACCAAGCGCCCGAGGTTGATGCCGGTCCAGATCAGACTGTTTCGGTGAACGATGAGGTGATGCTCCTCGGGGAGGTCATCGACGATGGGCTTGCCGAGTCCACCATCGCTGGCGCTCGACTGGACAAAAGTGAGCGGTCCGGGGCCCGTGGTCTTTGATGATACTCGGGTGATACAACCGACCGCTCGCTTCTCGGTTGCAGGAGAGTATGTGCTCGAGCTCTCTGCCGATGATGGTGCATTGTCCGCGCAGGATCGCGTCACGGTACTGGTCACAGACTCTGACGCAGTGCACCGGTTTGAGGCGAGGATCGGAGCTTCTGGGGATGACGTTGAGGAGGCTGCGGATGGTGATCTGCGTGTCAGCAGCAGCGATCTTGAGTTGGTTTTCGACTCTGGAGTACAAACCGTGGGTCTCAGGTTTTCGGCGGTTGATATTCCACGGGGTGCAAAGATTCGGACTGCATACGTTCAGTTCCAGACCGACGAGGCGAAGTTCGGTGTCGGACAGCGCTCCGTTTGGAAGGTGAGGCGGCCGACGATTCAAGTCCATTTCGTCGGGAGCGACTCGAGGTGTCGAGTCGGCCAAGAACAACGTCCTCGGTGGACTGGTCTCCCCCGGCATGGAATGTCGTAGGCGAAGCAGGTCCGGGGCAGCGAACCCCCGATCTTGCAACGATCGTTGAAGAGATTACCGGGCGGGACGGCTGGTCTTCGGGCCAAGCACTCACCCTCTTCATCTCGGGGAGTGGCGAACGGGTCGCAGAGGCCTTTGATGGATCTCCTTCGGCTGCGCCCCTATTGCAGGTGGAGTACACCTTGACTTCAGAGATTCACAGCTTTGAGACCAGGGTCGCGACCGCTACCGATGACGCGGAAGAGTCCAGTGGTGGACGCGTTCAGACGACCAGCAGCGACCTGGAGCTGGTTTTCACCGGCGGGAGACCTCAGTGGGTTGGGATCCGGTTCCAAGACGTTCAGGTTCCCGCCGGTTCGATCATCGAGCGAGCCTATCTCCAATTTCAGGTCGACGAGACGTCGAGCGAGCCGTGTGTGCTTCTGATTCAAGGTGAGCGAAACAGCAACCCTTCGGGTTTTACGACTGCCCGCAGAAGTATTTCCGATCGTCCGCCTACCGACTCTTCGGTCGCCTGGATGCCACCCCCTTGGACAACAGTCGGGTCGGCCACCTCAGACCAACAAACGCCAGATCTCTCGACGGTTATCCAAGAGATCATCGACCAAAGCGGTTGGCATTCAGGAAACGCGCTGGCGATCTCAGTCAGTGGCTCCATTGGAACACGTACCGCGGAGTCTTTTAATGGCCAACCGGGCGGCGCCCCCCTGCTCCATATCGACTACCGGCCGCCCTCCCGCTGAGATGACTGACCCAAGAGCCAGCGCCTCCGCGCCCCTCCCATTGCAATGTGGGGGGGGGAGGGGCGCGCTTCCCTAGACCGAATGGTGAACTCCTCCGAGTGCTGTCGGTTGAATGGTCACTATTTCAAAGCGAACGAAGGAAGTGGACGAGATCGTCTTGCTCGTCAGGGGTGAGACCAAGAGCAAAGTGGTCATTGTAGTGGGTGACTACGTCTTGAAGTGTCTCAGCACTTCCGTTGTGAAAATAGGGAGGGTGCTGCCATATGCCCGCCAAAGGAGAGGTTCGATACTTGCCGGTTGTTCCGCGCTCGGCGAGTAGCGGATCGATTCCAATTTCGGAGGGGGCGTGCAGCCTCTCATCGGCATCCGTAAATTTGTCTCCCGCGTGGCAGTTGGCGCACTGTGCCTTTTTGCTGAAAAGTGTCTTTCCTCGCTCCGCTTTGGCCGTGTCGAAGCTACCAGGCGGGGGCGGCGGGGCGGGAAGGCTATGTTGGTAGGCGCGAAGGGCCGGGAGCTTTGGAGTGACCAGGTCTGGCGTGTTAGAAATATTGAGGCCGAGTCTTGGGTCTTCAAAATTGCCAAGCCCACCCATTTGGGTCACGGCAACATAAGCATTCCAATAGGATATATCGCCTTCACCCGTATAGGTTGTATTTTCGATTCCAGCGAGACCGTAAGCCGGGGGGATGACTGCCGGGTCGCTCTTGCCATCTTGATTCCAGTAGGCGTCGTATTTTCCCGGTCCCCACGACTTGAGGGCCGCCTGGGTCTTTTGGTCTTGAAGCGCCGGAGACAGGGACAAAATGAGTCCGGCGTCGAGATCGCGGTTCGGCCAGCCATCGCGTCTTCGGCCGATGCCAGGAGCCACCGAATCATCAACATTGGAATGGCATAAAGCACAGGTCACCCCAACGCTGGTGAGGGTGTCTACGCCAGAGACGGTCTCAATCTTCGCTTTGAGGCCCACGACGGCATCGAGCTTGAGCAATGCAACGGTTGTTGCCGGATCGGATAGGTCTGCAGTGTCCAAGATGCCGTCCGGGAGGGCCTCTGCGTCGACTTTGAGGCCTACGCTCAACGCGGTCGTTGGATCGACTGCGGCTGGGATAACCTCGTGGAGCCGAAGCGTTTCGGTCCACAGCGCTTCATCGCCAAAAGTGTCGTGCCGGAAGGCCTCCTTACCTTGCGCAATAAGTTCGGCCTCGCTGACGTCCGTTTTGCTCATGCCGCAACTGGTCACGGTGGCTGCGAGGCCGAGGGCAAACGAGAGATGATGGACTAAGGTACTGTTATTTTTCATGTTTGAGGTCTCCTAACCCAGAAACTTCAACCAGCTTGAGAATATTCATAAACTTTGTCAATATAAAACTGTCGAAAGTCGATTAAGCGTTCCGCCTCTGGACTCGAAAAACGAGGGCTCCTACTAAGGAGCACGCCGCTTGGTTGGGGTGACGAGATGTTGGACGGATTCGGAGCGAGACAGCAGCAGCTATTGACGGCCCTCTTACAGAACAAAGAGGGACTGAGCGTGGACAACTTGGCGAAGCTTTTGAATATTACGCGTACTGCCGTTCAGCAGCATGTCGTGGCGCTGCAGAGAGGTGGTTATGTTGGAAAGCATCAGCTCAAGGCTACGGCGGGTCGACCGGGTTGGCTTTACATCTTGACGCCCAGCGGCATCAATTTGTTTCCGAAACGCTACTCTTGGTTTGCTCAAGCTTTGTTGGAGTCCGTCAAGCATCAGCTTGGGACCGATGCCGTCGCCACTTACCTGGAAAACATTGGAAAGAGCATGGCGCAAGAGTTTCGGGGGCGTTTGACCGCCGAAACTGATGCCGAACGTATCGAGCAGGTTGCGACGATGATGCTTGAGCTCGGATACGACGCGCGGGCATTACCAGGAAATCAAGGTGCGTTGCCCATCATTGACGCGCGAAATTGTCTTTACCATGAGCTTGCGGCCAACCACGAAGATGTGTGTCGGCTCGATTTGGTTTTCCTATCCAACATGCTTGGACGAGAAGTGAACCACGACGCATGCATGGTCCGTGGGGGCGCCTCATGCCAGTTTCGCTTCGGTAAGAAGCAAACGAAGGAGAAATAGAAAAGCGCAGGGTATTCAACTGATGGCAAACGTTGATTCATTCCGGCACTCGGATTGTTTTCGCCGTCGAGTCTGTTGATCCTTGTCTGGGCAAGCTAGGAGCTTCGGCTGGTCACGATTGCCGCTTTGGGGGAAGCGGATAAGACGCTCGCCCTTGGCCTTTGGACGCCTTGCTCCAAGGCCTCTTTCAACGCGGTTCGATAGTTGTCCACCGCGACAAAGTAATCGGGATCTTCCAGAACGTTGATGTCACAGATTTTTTCGGCTTTGCGAATAAGCTTTCTGCAATCCGGGCTGAGATGGCGCAGGTGAATGGTTTTATGAGCCCGTTGGTATTTATCCGCTAACTTGTTAATCGCCTCGATGGCGCTTTGGTCCATGATACGCGATTCTTGAAAATCAATAATGACCTCATCCGGATCATTCTCTACATCAAATTTGGATGCAAAAAGGGTGGTAGATCCGAAGAAGAGCGGTCCGAAGATTTCGTAGTGCTTGATACCTTGCTCATCGAACCGTTTGCGGGCTCGAATACGAAGTGCGTTCTCCCACGCGAATATCAACGCCGACATCGTTACCCCGACGGCGACCGCAATAGCGAGGTCAAAGACAACCGTCAGGGCGGTGACCGTGAGCATCACCAATACGTCCGAGACGGGCACCTTGTTGAGAATCTTGAATGTGTTCCACGCAAAGGTTCCGATCACCACCATGAACATCACGCCTACAAGCGCTGCGATGGGAACCATCTCGATGTATTCCGAACCGAATAGAATGAAACCGAGTAACGTGACGGCAGCAACAACTCCAGAGACCCGGCCCCGCCCTCCGGACTTGATGTTGATGATGCTCTGTCCGATCATCGCACAGCCCCCCATTCCGCCGAAGAAAGCGTTAACAATATTTGCAGACCCTTGCGCAACACACTCTCGGTTCGCCTGTCCTCGAGTTTCGGTCAGCTCGTCGATAAGGTTTAATGTCATCAATGATTCAATGAGGCCGATAGCAGCCAAAATCACCGCATACGGTAAGATGAAAGCCAAGGTATCTAGCGAGAGAGGAACCATTGGGACTGCGAAACGGGGTAGACCCGCCCGAACCCCGTCACCTCCGCGGCCCGCGATGAAGGTTGCGACCGTCTCGGTCTGAACATCGCCAAAAATGACAACCAAAGAAACAATGACGATAGCCGCAAGCGCCGCCGGGACCCGCTTAGTCAGTTTCGGGAGCGCTATCATGATCGCCATCGTAAGGCCTGTTAACCCCAGCATACCAAAAAGGGAGGCGCCCGAGAGCCAAGTCTCGCCGCGCTTGAACATGTTCAGCTGGGACAAGAAGATCACAATGGCAAGTCCGTTCACGAATCCCATCATGACGGGGCTTGGTATCATGCGAACGAACTTTCCCAGGTGGAGTAAGCCCGCGGTGACCTGGATCAACCCAGCCAAGATCAGCGTAGCCAGGAGGTACTGGAGTCCAGCTGCGCTTTCGCCGCCGCCCATCTTCTGCCCCTGGCTCACCAGGGCAACCATCACCACCGCCATCGCCCCCGTTGCGCCGGATATCATCCCCGGGCGACCGCCAAAGACTGAAGTGATGAGTCCCATCATGAAGGCGCCATAGAGCCCAACGACCGGCGGTACACCCGCTACGAAGGCAAAAGCTACAGCTTCGGGAACCAGCGCGAGGGCGACGGTGAGTCCGGGGAGAATGTCGTTTAGGGCACTGGCGTGATGTTTTTCGATGAGATGAGGTTTCACAGTCATGGTCTTTCGCAAATGTTTGCAACGAGGGAGCCCATTTGCGCCCGTAGGCGCCGAGAAGCAAAACCGTAAGGGCTCTGGCGCCTTTAGGCACCGTGGGACGGAGGAGGGGGTCAAGATCCCCAGAAAGATTCGAGGCAGTGTACTCGGTCTTCGCCAAATAGGAAACGAAAACTTTGGACTGGACTCGGTTTCACTGGGCGAGCAACCCCCGTTGATTGCAGACGGGAAACCGCCCATTCGATGCCCAGTTCAGGCATGTGCACCAACACTCGCCTTTTGGCGACGCCCAAGAAATGCTAGCGCTGGGTGATGCCCCTGGACAGGTACGCGCTTATCGACCAACTCGCCGCCCATTACCATCGCAAAGCAGCCGAGACCGAGCAGATAGCCGACAATGCACAAGAGGCGGTGTGTTCAGTCGCTACAGCCGCCGAAAAACGCGAGGATGCGCGTACCACCGTAGAGTACGGCAGCCTGGCAACGGGCCAGCAAAGGCGACTCCGGCAGATTAGGGAGGAGCTCGCATGTCTCATCACCTTTAGGAACAAACCACTACCCCACTTCAACCGCAACCAGGCTGTGGCCCTTGGTGCGATCGTCGACCTGCTCGCAGAAGACGAAGAGGAACGAACCTTTGTGATCCTTCCGGTGGGCGCGGGCACCGAACTTACGGGGCCCCATGGAGACGGACTCATATCCGTTCTGACACCCGCCTCACCGATTGGCAAAGGCTTGATGGGAAAGAAGGTCGGTGAAGGTGTTGATGTCCAGATTCGGGGCGCATGGCACTCTTGGACCGTAGTCGACATCTGCTAAACAGAAACGCACAAGTCCGGATTCAGGCACCATGCGGTATTGGACCCTGTGGTGCCGGCGAGCTGAACCGTGGGTTTGGTCGTGACCCCGACACCGACAAACGTCTGGACTACTGAGTCTCAGCTGCGTTCTTCCAGCCGGACTTGATGTTGGTCTTGATCATATCCTCGGCTAAAGCCTCCGCCGCGGCCTGCGTGGGTGCCAATCGAACTTCGCGTTTGAGGGGATCTTTTCTTGTCGGACTGTAGTCGGTCCAATGCACAACGTAGGCAGGAAATCGAGAATCGGCCTCGGCCTTATTCGTTTGCCACAGAAGCAGCTTTCGAACCGCGTTCGCCCCTTTGACCGTTTTCACATATACCTCCCGCCGCAAAAGGGTACTTTTCTCGAGAGGGGTTGCGAGAGCGCTCCCGGCACTTTCCTTAATGGGACAACGCTCCAGGATCTGCGCCATCCGAATATCGGTGTTGTTGACCGCTTTGTCTTCCCGGATTCGTTGCAGAACCGGGTGAATGATAGAGGCTCCTGACCGTTCGCCAAGAGGGGACCACCCACCTTCATAGGACAACACCATGCGTTCGATGGGGTCTCCTGATGAGCTTTCGCCCTGAAGGTCGGTTATTTTGACTTCGGTAACGACCTTTGGCCTGACAAAGCGGTAGAGGGCCCCATCGCTGCTTGCATGGCGATATTTTGACTCCGCGGTGAGTTCGCGAAGCGTTTTGTGCAAAGACTTGCGCGTTTCGGTAGGCATGTTTCCGCACGAGCCAATGATCTGAAAGTGTCCGTTTTCGTGCATCAGAGCCAACAGCATAGACCTGATCTGTTCGGGTTCATCGCTTCGCTCCGTGTAGGCAATGATGGCTGCGTCTATGCTGATGCTCGGCTTGACCTTGAAGATGCGCCCATCTTGCGGTCGAACCACAATGCCCTCGCCATTGCCTTCGTCGACCCACTCCCGATACAAGTCCTCAACACGGTCTGCCGACTCTACGACCTTTGTGGGAACATGCGTGAGCCGTTTGCCGCCTTTGAGGACCCGTTCAAGAAGCGCAAAACGGTCTTCATATGGGCTGGCCAAAGTGATGAGACCGTCTTCGGTGGTGGCGGAGAGGACGTCAAAAGCAGAAAATGCCAAGCGCTCTGTCTGCGCCTTCTCTTCGCTCCCCATCGCGGCAGATAGGTCTCCCACACGAGGGCGGCCCTCTTTTTTGACCGCAAAGAACTCGCCGGCGATGACCATTCGACCCTGACATCGGTCTGTCAGCTTCTGTGCTTCCGCGAGAACAGGAATATTCCCAGAGACCACACGACCTTTGGGGTTGGCAAAAAACGGATCACCCTCACCCATAATGAGAAACCATAGTTCACCGTCAATCTTGGGCGAGACCATGAGGGTTTGGCTCGAGAACACACGCGACATGTCCTCACGGAGGATGGCTCGATAGCGCCCGGCTACGGTACGCTTGTATCCAAAGACCAATTTCTGAAGTTCAGAATCTTTGATGCTCCCAACCGGGCTTTGAAGGCCCTTGCCCAGAGCACGGGCGTTGGTGACAGAGAAGAGGGTCATGTTTGGCTCCTGCCCACTCATTGGTTGGGCGTTTTGAGTTCCAAATTGCTGAGGTGCAGAAGGAGTTTGTAGCGATCTTCTTGGATCCGGCCGCTCAGAAAACCCCGATAAGGACTCCCATTTTCTTGAAAAATGAGGGGATCTCGTCCTTTGGCCCCGGCACCGATCAAAACCATCGCGTTTTCTTCGTGGAGCTGTTTGGCCATCCGAAAACAAAAATCATAGGTCAGACCATCAACATGCCGAATTTGAACAGTCCTGCGAAAAGCAAACCGCCGCATGACTTCTTCGGTGGGGTTCTTCTTGCCCGTCCACCGGACCGGAACCTCGTCGCCGGTATTCGACATCACGTCTTCTGCCGGGCGGCGCTCGCGTTCCTGCCCATCAGGCCCAAAGATGACATCAAACATTTGAGGGGCCGCATGCATGACGGTCCCATCGGCGCTCAAATAGACGGTCGAAGTGGGACCGATGCTGCGACCGACAACTTCCATGTCTACCTCTGGGTCCCCATCCACCAGTGCCTGGCTATAGTCTCCGCCATAGGTATTGGCTAGAGCAGCATGGAGCCCTTCGCTGGTTGCGATGAGGTATCGATTAAAGACAAGTTCAGCCCCTGGTTGACCCAGCTTTGGGCCTGGCTCCTTGCGGACAGACTCTATGGCAACGGTTGCGTCCCGCTTGTCTTCGTTCATCAAGTGAATGGTGCGCATGGGGAGTATGCTCCTCTTCGTTTTTTAGAACATCTCGAAATCGAGTTCGTCATCCGCTTCCTCGGGGTCGTCGAAGTGCTCTTGGACCACTTGCTCTAGAGCACACCAGCCGGAAAGAGAAGGAGAACCAATGAGTGCAAATGTTCCCTGATCGTTGCGAGTGAGGTAAGCCGTCTCGAAACGAAAGTCGGCGCGATAGTTGAAACGGAACCTGAAAAAAGAGCCGCTTTCAAGTTCGCTGTTGAGTTCAGGGTCTAGGTTGATGGGATCGAGAACGTAAACGCTGCGGGTCTCAAAGTCCAAGAGCTCACGGGCTTCGATGGGGCCGTCGAGTTCCTGGCTCACGCCGAGGGTTGAAGAACACTTGTCTACGACGTTGCCGTCGCTATCCATGCCGACCAGCTGGCTGTTTGGGACCCACTCGTGCTTTTCATTGAAGTATGCTTGGGCCGCCATTCCACTGCGGAGAAGAAGAGCACCATCCCGGCTCAATTCGGCCTTTTCACATCTCTTTTCATTTCGATCAAGGGCCTGTCTTTGCCGCTTCCCATAGAGCTTGGCTCGATCGAGACGGGTGAAATTGAACTCCGAATCATTTCCATTGCGTCCGAGAACAATCGGCTTCGCCATGCCCTCTGACCTATTACATTTTGGGATCTCAAGCCAGATCTATTCAAGGGAAAAGGATTCTTCAACGACTACGACGATCAGACTCCCAGTTCGATAGAAAGGTAGTGGCTGAATAGCCGAGCTGCACACGAACGTGAAAATCGTGTGCGCGTTTTGTAAACGTGTTCAGGCGAGCGAGTGAGCGATTGCCGGGCGGGCTTTTGTCGCCATCGTGACAACTCGGTTCATACCCAAGAAATCAACGATCTCCTTCGGGTGACCCTCGACGTTCCGCAGCCCATTTCAGGACTGACCCTCGAGCTGCCCCATGACCGGACTCTCTCTCAAATAGGCGCCGCCATCGAAGCCATCGAAATCCCAGAAAAATCGAGACTGGTGATCACCAGCGAGATCTCTGGCCGCGTTGAATTCTACCTTCGAAGAAAGTAGACCGCTCAATCGATGGCGAGTTCGAGCAGGGCTTTATTGAAGGCGCGGGGGCCGAACCAGGCGTTATTTCTCATAGACAACGTCGGCGAAAGACATCACATGCTCAACGGTTGCTAGGCACAAAAGGCGAGCTGCCAAGGTGCGAACCAGACGGCTCTCGTTTCGCACCACTTGCGAGAGCTTCGCAACGCAAAGTCCGTGTTCTTCTGCCAGGGTTTCGAAAAAACTGCGCACAGCGTCCGGAGAAACGGTGATTTGGTCCCGATGGGAAATAGCACCCAAAACCGCACAGATCCGGAGGCGCAATTCGGCTTCGACCCGGGTAAAGGGGTCTTTGAGCCACCCGTCCAAAGCTTCTTCTTGCTCCTTGGTGGACGCGCCCTGGGTCAAAAGACTCATCCTTTCGTGGGTTCTCCAGTGGTGACGAATTTCTTCATCCACAAGAAGTGAAGATGGGATGAACGCGAACCGCAGGGCGAGAGTACTCAACACGGTTTGCTCGGCCTCTTCGCGGACAGTGGCGCAGTTTTCTTCATGAAGTACGTCGGCCAGAGTGTTCATGACTTCGGGCAGCGTGGTTCCGAGACCGAGTGTTTTCAGAAAATCGGGATCATCTTCGGAGGGCGGGTTTAGGGATTGGGCTGCCCGGATGCGAACGGCGTAGGTGACCCGTTGGCCCCTACGGGGTGCGATGGAGGGCGCATCCGAAAGGGTGCTTGTGAATAGGAATCGGGCGCCCACCGCCTTGCCCTGAAGCGCTTCGATCAGACCTGGTACCGGAGTGGGAGCGTCGCCGACTACCCACAGACCAGACTTTGCGCTGAAGGGGAGGATGCGACCGTCCACATAGCCAACAAGGTCGATACAAACCTCGTCGCTGTCCTGAACCTCGACCCCATCCGGGCGGAGACGACGCCTGGCATGGGCTCGGCGGAGATGAAAAAAGCGCTCCAGAATCGCACTTTCTCCAACCGGTTTTGGGTGGGCGACGACCACGCGCAGGTGATCCAATGGGGGGGCAGGCTGGTCCGTGAGCGCCGACTTCTCTATCGCATGACAGCCCACCGCCGGGTGCTGTTGAAGTTGATGGCGCACAGCCGCCAAGCAGGCGTCTTCAGAATTCATGACCACAGTCCATTCACGAAATCACTGACAACGGAAACCGCTGCGCCCACTTGGCTCACCACGGGGATGTTGGTCGCCGCGACTGAAGAACCAAGTGCCGTCACCGACGCCCCGACTTTTTTCTCGAGAGGGGCTTTGGGATCGCTCCAAACCGCAGCGGCTCGGGCGGTGTCGACCGCAGCCAAAGCCATGTTGACACCGGGGACGAAGCGCCCGCCGGCCCTGGCCAACGTTTTGGCCGAAGCCTTGGCGGCGGCCCGACGAGCCGCACGGGCAGCTCCCTTTTCTCCAAGGACCGGTGCAAGTCGATTGAAGGTTTGAGTGCTTGCTTCTTTTGCAGCTGTTCGGGCGGCCGCTTTGGTCGCGTTTTTCCGCGCCGAGTCTGTTGCGCGGTAAGCGGCATCCCCCACGCGTTCACTGAGATCGGAAGCGATCCGCTGAACCTCCCGTTCCGCCAAACCTTGCTTTTTGAGCACCTTCGTCGCCGCTTCCCGGGCAGCTGCTCCGGTCTTCGATCCATTTTTCAGCGCTTGCCGCGCCGCCGCCCGGGCTGCGGCTTCGACCGCGTCCTGACTCGCGTGTTGGGTGCCCGTGGCACTCAGGGTTGCGGCTTCGTCGACTGCACGTCTGACCCGCATCCACTCGCGATATTGGCCCTCTGCTTCATGCAGGCTGAGCGCGGTCCCAAGGCCTTGCCTGGAAAAGTCCGCCATACTCTGAGCCGCTGAAAGAAAGTCTTCTCTTTGACCCGTGGCCATTGCTCTTTGCCAGTCGTGGCCAGCTTGGACGCCTTTTTGAATGGTCGCTTTCACGCCCACGAGGCCTCCCAGCGTACCCGCGGCCCGGGATTTTGGCGTGTTTCCCTGGCTAAAGTGTTGAACGACCTCGCCCAGTCCGCCTGCCGCATCCGCTGCGCTGTCGGCGGCCTTCAAGATGTCTTCGCTGAGACCCGTGTTGCATGCGGTGGCCAAATCTTGCATCGCGTCTTTGGCGCTCAAAATCGCTGCCATGCCCGTGAGCGCGCCCTCAAGCTCCCCCGCCCCTTTTTCGATCGAGTGCTTGAGTGGGTCTGAATCGAAGCACGCATCTTTTTCCCTTGAAAGCGCTCGAGCCCGAAGGTGCAAGGCACGGTGCTCTTTTGCTTCGAGCACAGCTGTGCTCGCCGTGTCCCCGGTGGTGGCTTTGCGCTCTTCCGTGGCCATAAAGGCATCTGTTTGGGAGATGATGTCTTTGTTTTGTGCGTGGGTGGCTGGCTCCAACGGCTCGTTCACACCCAGATCGCTTGGCTCGCCAATCTGCGTTTCTCCCACCGAGGGTCCGCTCCTGGGTTCAAAACCGAATGCCACGGGTTTCACGATGCTCATGGGGCCTCCTTGTCTGTGCCGTGACCAAGTCCATTTCAACTCTCGGGCCAAACTTGGAGTCATTCTTTTCTGTCCGCATAACCGCCGCTTACACCAATGTGCGGACAACAATCCGCGTCACAGGGGTCTTGTCGCCTCGAGGCCCCCTCAAGCCTCAGCGGTTTCGGTGTGTTGGACAAGAAGACGCGAAGCGAAGCACCTTGAAACACTGTGACGATACAGGGCCGTCGCTACACTCGAATGCGACTGCCAGTGAGGACACACCGAGTCCGGCCCTCGAACAGTGAGACGTCCTATCCCAAAAAATAGTCTGCAAGCGCAGTAACCACAAACCCGAAGATAGCTAAAGGAAGCATATCTCGAAAAAATCTCCTTTGGGCAGCCTTGGACTCGAGCCATTGGTCGTCGCGAAGATACCGTCGAAACTGGTCGATGGTCGGTTTGTGAGTTCGCGAAACCGTCAACTCCCAGCCCGGGAAGAGCCAAGAAGAATGGCGTGTTTTCACGATGAACATGCGTTCTAGGACGTAGGCGTAACGAACCTCCTCCCAAGAGCCAGACCAGGCGCGAAAGCGGTGTCCCAAGCGTAGACCAACCTCATTCCATTCAAAGCACATCGTTGCCAGATAGACTCCGAGATAGATCTGGCCTCCGAACGCAAACACAGCCAGAACCGTCGTCACGAGGAACTTCTCTTCCTGGTCGACAGCAAAAGAAAGAAAATCTGGCCCCAGCGAATATAACAAGTAACAAAGGGCAAGGGGCCAAAGCACACCGGACAGGGCCAGCAAGCGACCCATAAACCGAAGCACCCCGTGATTTTGAAGCCGATGGTCCCAATTCGCCACGGGTCATTTTCATACACGTGCGACCGAACCACAAGCGTTATGGCACTTTCTCAAGCGGTTCCTCGCATTTGTCCGACCACGGATGCGGCCCATCGCCAAATGACGATGCGGTTGCTGAACGGTTTACTTGCAGGGGTCATTCCATTCGAAGCTGAGGTCTGGGGCAAGGGGGTAGAGCCCCAGGTGATTGCCGTCGCGACCGATAAGAAGCGTGATTTTTTTACCCACGTTGGCGGGGAGCATGGGATCATGCGATTTGGGGAATTTTTGATGGAGCTCGTCCTTGAGGACGTTAGAGTGTTCTACGGTAAGCTCCAGATAGTAGTCGTCCCGGATCCTACAGCTGTATTCGGTACGCACGGAGGATTCGTAGCAGCTGCTTCCCCAGCTGGCATCGATGGCGGAGTAGTGCGAGAGCTGGCCGAAACACTTTCCGCCCGACACGGCGAATTGGAGTTCGCCACGCGATGTAATTCCTAGGGAACTGAAATCGGACTCCCTTTGGTAGCCGCCTTCGTAGACGCGCTCAAATTGGGTCGTGTGGTTGAGTGAACTCAGGTCTTTCGAAACCCCCACATGGACGCCTTCGAGGGTTTCAAGCGTGATCGGGGCGTAGTGTGATCTGAAGCGTCCCAGGTGTGCCTCGAGGCCGGCCTTTGAGTTCGCCTGGGTTCCATCGCTGGGTCCCTCACCGCCGCATGCGGCGGCGAAGACCATGATGACGCTTATCATTCGCTGTTTCATGCTTCTCTAGGTCAGCAATGGTTGGGCCAAAGTGGACGTTCGGACGAATATCCTTTGAATTCAGACAGATAGATGAAAAAATCGGCTGACCATTTGTCCGGCGAGGGCGAGTTCCCGGACAAAAGTGGAGCGGAAGCGAACTTTTAGGGCTCCCAAGTACCTCAAGCCCACGCGAGTCAATAGGCATTGACTCAGATCCACCGCTGACATCTAGTGCCCCACGGTCGGTCCAATGTCTTGCCCCGACGGGTTTGTTGCATCGCAAGCAACGCGCGAGAGACGGCGTGGGCCGCGGTGGTGTCAAGGAACACCTCTTTGGGGCTTGGGTGTCAGCGGCAGCTGGGCTTCAGGGGTTTTGAGTGGAGGGGCTATGGCGCGGCATGTCTGTTTTGGCGTTTGCGTTCTTTTGGTGTGTGCGTGGGGATTTCCCGCTTCGGGCCAAAGCAGTGGACGTCCTGCATCGTTCTCGGGCGTTCTTGAGCCGGGGTGGAACCTTGTTGTCGTCCCTTCGGGTGCGCCAGCGGCTTCTGAGAATGGGTTGGGGGCCGGGGCGACGTTGTGGCGCGTGAGCACTTCGAGCGCCTCCCATTCGGCATGGATGATGTCACCTGTGGAGCGGTCTTTCCTTGAAGAGGGGGAAGCGATTTGGGTCTATTCGGACGAACGGCGCGTCTTTGAGCTTTTTGGGTATCCTCCGGTTCCGTCCGTTGAGCCCGAAGGTTGGCAATTGGTATACGCGGTTGCGCCTGGAGCCTCTCTGCACCCTCGTTTCGACCGGGTGCTCCGTTGGGAGCCTGAGTTTCAATCCTACCGCACAGTCTCAAAGGGAGAAGTCCTCGCCCCGGCAACGGGGTATTTTGGGTACTCGAGCAAGGCGGCTGTCAGGTTGACCTTGCCGCCCGCGAAACCGGGTGTGTTTGAGCCGCCGAGTGTATTGGCAGAACCGGCGGGTGCGGCGGCTCTGGTGCATGGAGCTTTGTCGGGTTTCGAGGGCCGAACGCTCGCGCATGTTGTTCACGTTACGCGGAGCGATCGAAACGAGGCCGTCCACTACTACCGTAGCTTGGAGGCCGGCAAACCGGGGAGTTTTGCTTCTGCCCTCGTATGGACACTTCCGGGCTTTGCAGTGGTTGAACTTGTGGTCGCTGCGCGTGGCGATCGGGTCTCGGTGGCGTGGATCCAGCGAAGGGAGACAGCTATCCGGGCGGGTGCTGCGGCGCCTCAAAGCCAGCTTTTGCTCGCCCAAAGCCGAGACGGTGGGCATTCTTTTTATCCTCCTCGTGTGATTCGGAGCAACCCATCGCACAAGCGTGGGCTTGCGATGGCTTATGATGCATCACTACAGCATCACCTGGTGTGGGGGGAATCGAATCGGGCATATTATCTCAAAAACCTTGCTGGCGAACCGTCGAATGTTTTCGATTTACCCAAGCGGATGCCAGCCGCGGAGGCAATCAAGTACTTGGCGAAGTACGAACCGGACGAGATGAACGGTTGCGAATGCCCGCAGTGTTGGTGCCCTGAGTCTTATGTTCCAGATGAAGGATCTTACGAAACTCGAATCGAAGAGAGTTATGTGTACCCACCCTCGCTTCACGTCTCCAAGACCACCGTGCGCATCGTCGCGCGGCAAACGCGTATGTGGGACAACCGGCCGGTGCCGAACGCAGCATGGTCTCGAATGCTCTTGGCGCCGGTCTACACGGAGAACATCGTCCAGCGCTCGAGGCCGGTGAGGTTCGTCGTGGGTTGGGGTAAGGCCTGGAAACATGCCTACGAGCCGGGGGATGAAGCGCTGTTCGAGAAGCTGGGGAGTCAATACCAGTATCGCTACGATGGACGCTGGCATGAGCAAGACGAGATCAAGATAGCAGAGCGTCCCCTCAGCGGTCGTGCGGACGACGACTTCAGTCCGGCTTGGCAAATCGTTTCGGCAGCGGTTGTGGGGCACGGCGCCGGCGATGGAATGCCTTCCTATCCGCAACTCGCTTCTATGCCACAAGGGGGGCTCGCGCTGGTCTATGAAGACGGCGTGTCTGAGAATCCCAATACGCCGGGGCAGAATCCCATTCGCTTTCAGACTTCGATGGACAACGGTCGTACGTGGTCTACAGCCCGGACGATCGATGCGGGCTACGTTCCTCGCCTCGGCGTGACTCGGGAAGGATATATTTCTTTGCCCCGAAGCCTGAAATGGTGGCCGCGTGGAGTGCGCTCTTGTTCGAGACCGGGAAGCAGGTCGGTGCGAGAGAGGCCTTTCGATTGGCGCTTCTTCAGATTGCGACCGTGGCCTCCGCTACGTTCGGCACTCAGGTCAATGAAGCTGAAATCGACGCTCTAGCGGACCAAGTTTTTGTCGATGAACGCCGCAACGTTGTGGTGGTCGATCCCGGGGTACCTTTTGGGGTGCCCGCGAACTACGAATATGTGGGTTTCGAATCAAGCCTGTCGGTGGCTACGCCGCAAGAGCTCTACGATTGGCCCACAAGCGCCATCGGGCATGGCCCGGGTGTATGGGAGACGACGCTGGCTCGGGGTCTCGTCGCCACCGTCGGGTTTGGCGTGACCAGCGAATTTGAAGAACAAGCGGTGGCGTTGGTCGCTGCGCATCTGACGGGTCTTGTGCCCCAGGACGTGATTTTGCAACGGACTTGGGACGGAGGGGTTGAGGTCTTCCGAAAGCCGCGCCCCGAGCTCCCTTCGGGCGACCGTCCGCGGGGGGTTGTCCTTCACGTCAGCGCAGACCGAGCAAGCCCGACCTTGCTTCACAGCCAACCAGGGCCGTGGGCCAATTGGTTTGTCGAGAATGCGTTGTCGAAGGCATCTTTTGCGGACCACGAAGATGGCTATTACCAGGGGCTGGAAGAGTGGATGTTTGAAAGCATTCTTGGTGCCCCAGGATCTGAATGGAGCGAGCGAGAAGAAGAGATTTTGCAAACGGCTTCGACATGGCGCTCTGAGGCGCAACCGGGACCAAGCGAATCGGCCCTGTTTCATGCGGCGCCCGGTGGAGATTCTTTCGAATCGGCGCCCTTTTCTACGATTTCGGTGAGCAATGTCCACACGGAGGGGCCTGATGACGGGCAGAGTGTGGTCCTGGAGTTTGCGCTGGATGTGATGGAAGCGCAGGTTCGTGGCAAGCCCAAGGTGCGGCTGCTCTGCTGCCCCGTTGGCGATGCGGCGTGTTTGAAAAAGCTTGGATCCAAGGACAGCTGGAAAGATGGCTCCAGTGAGCTTCCGCTCCGGACGCCTACTCGCAGCGGTCAGCCCACAGAGGCCTTTGGGCAGCATGGGTTCGAAACCCGTTTCGGGCCGTTGGCTTTTGTCCGCCATATCGTCCCGTTCGAGTGGATGGCGTCGTCCATGCGCTCTCAGAAACTGCAATGTCGCGCGTACGTAGAGAAGAGTCAGGGCAAGAGTATATGGGACAAAATGCGTTTTCGCGAGAAGATGGAGATGCACTGGTACTCGTCGCTTTTCACGGTGACGCTCGAACGGACGCCGATTGCGCCCGTCAGGGTGGCGCGAAGCGAAGATGGCTTAGGGCTTGTTCTGTTGGCTTCGGTTTCAGACGCGAAGAGGTTTGTACGCATGAGCTTTGATGACCTTCACCTTAGGGTCGTCAAAAACCCAGACTCCGATAATCCAGAGTCCTCTCGTTTTGACCTTCGTCGCGAAAAGAACGTCGTTGTACCTTTGGAGCGTGATGCCGAGTACAGCATTCGACTGGAAGCAAGTGAGGATGAGATGATCATGGCGGGTCCCACTCCGATCTTCACAGAGGATACCGAGAACCTGCAATTTCGGGTTCATATCCCCAAAGATTGGGAGGCATGGCTCCCGTGAGGGGTCGCGGTTGATTCACGAGCGCCCACGGCGTTATCATCTTTGGGTGGAAACCAAGCCCGTACTCCTCATCCAAGGCCCCTTGAGCGATATCAGACGTGTCGCGGAGCGGCTGCACGCCGCGGGCGTGGAGGCCACCATCTTGCGCCCAGAGGGTGCCAGGGTCGGTTCCTGAGGGACGACCTTTGGGCTTGCGGTCGCAGGCCATGATTTCGAACGCGCCCGGGTTCTTTTGGATGCAGATTGGCGCGCCACCCTGGATGGTTCGGGAAAGAACCAGCCGGAGGTGGTCATCGATTTTTCCAAATCCGAGATGACGTGTCCGGCGTGCCTCGAGGTGTTCTCTACCGGCCCTTCCGAGTGCCCAGAATGCGGTCTTTTTCTCGGGGAACCAGAGGAATGATCTTGGCGGCCGCGCTGGATTGATGCGGCGCCCCTGGTGACTGTGAGATATTTCACAAGGACGTCCGCTTTCGACTTCACCACCCAAACGGGATGGGGCCAAACAACGATCTGGATGTGTGCTGGTGTACCCATAAGTGTGCAACCTTGCTGAAGATTCTCTTGTTCCAGGTTTTGCCCTTCGAGATTTCGGGGTTTTTACCCGCCTTTGTCGCCTAGGCGCAAATGGTTGAGCAAAAAGCGCGTCAAGGACGCTTTTTTTCGCACAACCTTTGGTGGGCGTTCCCGATAACTTTTTCATCAACGGCAGATGACCCCGGTCGTGGCTGCCATGTCTCAGGAGAGTCCGATGAAGTTACAGAGCCAAACCGCCAAGCGATCCACTTCCCCAAGCAGGGCCCGCGTACCCGCGGGTCCCAAAACGCGAGCCCGATCACTCGATCTACGAAAAGCACGCCCTCGTCCTTTCCATAAGGACGCCTACGTTGGGCCCAAGTTTGAGCAGCCGAAAACGGTCGAGGGGCTCCAGGCCAAGCCCATGACGGAGTACGATCCCAACAAAAAGGGCTACAACGCCGAAAACGGTGCTTTTTTGGGTCAGGCCGCAAAACTCGCCTACGAAGACAAAAGCACCATCAAAAAATACACCAAGGCGTGGGGGTTCAAGGACGCCCAGTTCATCGAGAATAAGAAAACCGATGCCCAAGCTTTTGTCGCCTATGATCCCAAGAAGAACACCGTCCTGGTTTCTTTCAGAGGAACCGAATCGGTGAAGGATGCGGTTGTTGATGCGAAGTTCTTGAAGACAGACGGTGCCAAGTATGGGGGTGGGAAGGTGCACACCGGTTTTGCAGGTCAGTTGGATTCGATTCTCAAAGATGTCGACAAGAGCGTTAAACGCTTCGCGACAGATCCCAACAACCCACCCAAAATCATGGTGGCCGGCCACAGTCTGGGCGGCGCTTTGGCGAATCTTTACACGAGCCATGCGAACAAAAACGGAATGCCAGTTTCGTCTTTGGTGACGATCGGCCAGCCTAAAGTGGGCGACAAGGCCTACACCAAGAAGCTCGATCAAAGCCTCAAGGCCAATGGCACATCGTATGTTCGGTACGTCAATAACAACGACATCGTGCCGCACGTGCCCCCCACCCTGACCCATGGCAAAGCTGGGTTACAGGTGGATATCAATCGCCACGGGGACGTCGTGGAAAAGGGCCAGGGGTTCTTGAACCGGACTTTCGATCGGGCGATGGGCTATGTGGGCGAAGTTCGTGAGCACGGGGTGATTGGCGTTGCCGACGGGCTCTCCGACCACTCGAGCAATGCGTACGTCGATGCGCTCCGGGCTGAACTGGGCGACTGACACCGAGGGTGTTGACGGGGGTGGCCGTGCGCTGCCACCCTCCGTCCTCGTACCCCTATGCTTGTCGGCCATCTTCCCGCGGGAATCCTGTTGGGCCATCGGATTCTGCGGCGTTTTCGTGACCTGAACCCGAAACAGAGGGTTTGTCTGTGGATAGGCGTTTTGTTCGGGAGTGTGGCTCCGGATCTGGACGTTTTTTATCACTATTTGCTGGATGAACAGCGTACCCACCACCATCGCTACTGGCCCCACCTTCCTTTTTTTTGGTTGGTGGGTTCGCCGCTGCTTTTGTGGCACCGCGTCGGTCGCGTGTTTTTGCTGAGTGTTTTCGTACACCTTGTTTTGGATACATGGGTGGGAGGCATCGCCTGGGGTTGGCCTTGGAATCACAGTCTGTTGCGCTGCTTTGTCGTACCGCGAAGCTTTGACGGCTGGATATGGAGCTTTGTCTTTCACTGGACGTTTCTTCCTGAAGTAGGGCTTTTGGCTTTTTCTCTGCATCGAATCTTGCCCCCGGCTATAGTAGAGAAGATAGGTATGGCAAAGGGGGTGGCCGCAATCAGAGTCGTCGCCGCCTGGGTGTGGTCATTTCTTTTCTTGACCTTCTGCCTTTTGGTTCAGGCATCGACCTTTAGGCGCCTTCCCGCCGGCGCGGTGATGTGGATGCACCGAACCTGGGGTCGCGGAATTCTTTGGATTGCGGGGGTGGAATTAAAGTGTGTAGGTCGGTCGACGCTCGAGGTTAAAAAAAGTTGCGTGGTCATCATCAACCATCAGAGCACGCTGGATCTCGGTTGGGCCGCGGCGATTGCTCCTCCGGGTGCGCTCGCCATCGGCAAGAAGGAGCTGCTTTACATCCCGGTCGTCAATTGGGCGTGGTGGGCTTTTGGGCACGTCCGTATCGATCGGAGCAATACCGAAAAAGCCCTTCGCGCGATGCGTCGTGTGGCCGCTGTGGTGAAAGACGAGCACCGTTCCCTCTTTATCGCGCCCGAAGGAACGCGCAGCCCTCAGGGTGATATCCTTCCTTTCAAAAAAGGTGCCTTTCGGCTAGCGATCGAGGCAGAAGTGCCGATCTGCCCGGTGGTGGTGTGTGGTGCGAACCGCCTCTTGCCGAAGGGGCGTGTGCTGCCTAAACCGGGAACCGTGACGCTTTGTTATCTTCCGCCGGTCGAGACCACGTCTTGGCGCGTCGAAGAACTGGAGGAACGCATGGCGGAAGTACGGGCGTCCATGATGGGGGCGTTGACCCAGCTGGAAGAGGCCTACCCACAGCTGCCTGAGATGGATGCGTCGGCCTGCAGGTTAGAATGTGCCGCGGACGCCTAGAGCGACGCCTTTTTTGGGGAGGGCGACCATGGGTGTCACGGGCAGCGGTTCTTCGCCATCGGCTCGTTTGGTCAGGCTGGCGAGGGCGAGTACGGGCCTTGCGGGGTTCGGAGGCGGCACGAATTTCATGATGAACGAGAGGAGTTTGCCCCGGTAAGCACGGTCACGTACTGAAATGGCGACTGCCATCAATCCGCGTGACGTGTAGTGTCCGGTGTAAGCCTTGAGGCCGAAGCGTAAGATAGACTTGAAGAGCCGCGCCCCCCTGCTTGCGCCGGAATTCTTGTCGTCATCAAGGTTGCTGTGAGAGCCGATGAAGAGTGGGCGCTCCAAGAGGGTTCCGGACAGATGGGCGCACGAAGGTGATTCGCTTTGGCTGTGATGCCAGGCACGAAGGGCAAGCGCCGAAAAAGAAGCTTCAAGGCGTTCGCTTCTGCTCTTCTCCATTTCGATGGGGTGTGCCTCTGCGCCTGGAAGCGCACATAGGGTCACCGCAACGAAAGCGGCGATGATGAGGAGACAGCGAGCCACTGTCCCCATAAATCTGCATGAATCGGGCCGACCTCTCCGACAAAGGGTTTTTAGAGTGTAGGTGCGGTTTTGGTGGGGCCCGTACTCCCCACGTGGGGTGCCGGCACCCCACGCTCGAGACCCCGAAAAACAAGGCGAAGTCCCGGCGCGAAGTCCCCAATCCGGGTTCTGAGGCGGCCTTTTTTGGGGTCGACGGAACTACGGCTCAGGCCTGTGACATGTTACGGCCGGACGCAACTCAGTCCCACTTTTTTGCCTACAGCGCCGCACCTACCCGATAGGGGCGGTCACTCTGAGGTCGGCGGGCACAACCCTAGTGCTACCCGCGATGTTCTGCTATGGATCGCGTCCATGTCAGATAAGGCCAAGCTTGTGATCGGGGACAAGGAGCTCGAGTTTCCCGTAGTGGTTGGTTCCGAGGGTGAACGCGCCGTCGATATCAGTCAGTTGAGAGGGCAAACCGGGTATGTGACCCTCGATCCCGGCTACAAAAACACCGGATCGACCAGAAGCGCCATCACCTTTCTCGATGGGGAAAAAGGCGTACTTCGATATCGGGGCATCCCTATAGAGCAGCTCGCAGAAGAGTCCACGTTCGTAGAAACGAGCTATCTTCTGATTTACGGCGAGCTCCCCAATTCGGACCAGCTGGAGCGATTTAGCACGCTCCTGACCCGCCACAGCCTCCTTCACGAGGATATGCGTCACTTCTTTGATGGTTTCCCATCTACTGGGCACCCGATGTGCATCCTGTCGTCCATGGTGAGCTCGCTTTCGGCCTACTACCCCGACAGCCTTGATCCGAAGGGAGACCTCGACGACCACATCACCCGGCTGCTTTCCAAAGTACGAACCATCGCGGCATTCAGCCACAAAAAATCAATCGGTCAGCCGTTCATGTATCCGCGCAACGAGTTGAGCTATTGCGCCAATTTCTTTCACATGCTCTTCGCGGTTCCCGCTGAACCCTATGATCCGGACCCGGATTTGGTGAAGGCACTCAACGTCCTACTGATTTTACACGCGGACCACGAGCAGAACTGTTCGACATCGACCGTACGGCTGGTGGGGTCGAGCAACGCCAATGTGTATGCGGCGGTGGCCGCGGGGATCTTGGCGCTTTGGGGGCCGCTCCATGGGGGTGCGAATCAGGCGGTCATTGAGATGCTCCAGCGCATTCACGACAGCGGCGGTGACTACAAGGGCTTTATGGCTCAGGTCAAAGACCGCGCTTCTGGCCAACGACTCATGGGGTTTGGGCACCGGGTGTACAAAAGCTACGATCCGCGGGCCAAGTTGCTCAAAAAGATGGCCGATCGGCTTCTTCCTCGGTTCAATATCGAGGATCCGCTTCTCGGTATCGCGCGAAACCTGGAAGAAATTGCGCTGGCCGACGATTACTTCGTGTCTCGAAATCTCTATCCGAATGTGGATTTTTACAGCGGGATCATCTACCGCGCGATGGGGATTCCGCTGGAGATGTTCACGGTGATGTTTGCTCTGGGGAGGCTACCGGGGTGGCTGGCGCAGTACAAAGAGCGAAAAAGTGATCCGAACCGGGTCATCGGGCGGCCGCGCCAGATCTACGTGGGCGAAGGGCACCGCGACTACACCCCCCTTGATCGCCGAGGATAGCGGGGCACGACCACGTTTCTTGGTCTCAGCAGCCCGTGGGTGAGTCAGATCACCGGCTTTGCTTTCTGAATGAAAATCATAAGAAGGGTGGTTCGCCGGTTTTTCGGTTTTCTTTCAGGACTTAAGTTCAAGATCTGATCCAAGTCACAGAAACGCCTGCATTGACGCTTTTGTTGCGGAATCCATAGTCTGGGCGACATGGGTTTCCGTTTCATGACATACCGCATTGTGGGCGTGTGTCTTTTGGCTCCACTCCTGGGTTGCGGCGGCGACCAAGATGGGGACACAGGGCAGGGGCATGGCGCCGACACCCGTTTCGAGGGGCTTCCCGGAGCCCAAGCGGACGGTACGGGGTCCCAAAGGCTTTCGCTGATGGCTCAGCGCGTGGTCGGGAAATGGGTTCGTTTTTGGTACGACGGCGAAAAGAAGTTCATCATTTTTCGCAGAGACGGGACGGGATGCTCATGGCGCGAGAACGACCGCGGCAACCGAAAAGCAGGCAAGCCGCTTCGTTGGTCTGAGTGGGAAACCGGGCCGCAGATCAACGGAAAAGAGACGATGATTCCCTTAAGGGCAAAGTTTTCGTCAGGGAATGTCGATGAACATCACCATCTCGTTCTCGGTGAGGTGCGCGCAGAAGACCGCTTGCTGTTGTCAGGCACAACCGACGCCCATGCCTCTAGAAGCCTGACTGAAAAGGGATGTACATACGAAGAACCTGAGCCCCTCGTCCCCCTTTGTTACGAGCCTTCTCATTGCAGATCCCAGCAGTCTTGCACAAACCATGAATGCCAGCACACCGAGCCCCCTCCGGGTGACTGGGCGCGTATCCCGTGCCACTTCACGGAAAAGACGATCTTCAATTGCCAAAACACAGATTCTTGGACCACCGAGAAAAGCCGTTGCGTCCATGTCTTGGATGAAGCCGCGTGTCATGAGCTCACCCGGAGCAGTTCCTCGGTCTCGGGTTCGTGTCTGGTGAGCAAAGTCTTTACGGACCTTGTTATGGGCTCCGAAAGCCCGTGTCCTTAAACCTAAATCGCTGTAATGAATGGGCAAACGGTGAATTGACGACGGCGATGCAAGTTATGTATACATAACTTATGGCTAAGCGTACCACGCTCGTCCTTGATGAAGAAAGTAGGCGGGCTGCGGCTGAACTCGCAACCCACCTACAGTGTTCGGTGTCCGAGGCTATCCGCCGCGCCATCGTGAAATACCGAGCATCGATCATGGGTCTCAGCGATGATCGACGCAAGCAGCGTAAAGAAAGTCTTGAAGAGCTGTTCCGGCTGTTTGAAGGCCATGATGCCGCAGGTGAGGTTGACCGTCTCAAGTTGGAGGACGAGGGATTCTGATGCGCTTTCATTTGGACACAGATTTCTTTGTTTATGGTTTATCCCATGCGGGCAAGGAACGACGACGGTTGCTTGCGCTTGCCGATTCTGACGCCGACATTGAGATGAGTGCCATCGCTTGGTACGAGTTTGCTCGCGGACCCCGGACCCCGGATCAACTTGCTGGTGCGCGTCTCTTTCTCTCCGAAGATTCTGTTATCCCGTTTGACAAAGTAACGGCTGAAAAGACAGCTGAGGTTTTCAGGTTGCTAGGATCACCACGAAAACGCGCCGCTGATGTTGCGATCGGTGTGACTGCTTCCATAGCTTGTGCGGTCTTACTCACTCGAAATGCACGGGACTTCGCCGGCATACCTGAACTCGAGATTGAAGCCACTCTATAGGTGAAACGTGCGGTGACAAACCTCGTGTGATTGCCGCAGGGAGGGCCCGCCCCTAAAGGAGCCAAGAGCCCTTGTTGATTTGGGTGCCGAAGCATTGGTCACGACAAGCGATAATGCCTCCTTTGGTCGGTCTGTCCTTCCTTTGTTTCATTTGGTCTACGCCGCCGCGCGCGCATATGAGGTGGAGAGAAGTCTGTTGTTTGTCACCAATCGTGGGCCGAGCTTTCATGTTGACGCGGACTTCGACATGTGATTCCGGCCCTATTGGGGATTGCTGTGATGCTTCTTGCCTGAGCCGGCAGCTTTAAGGTGGGCTCCAAAGGTTGTGGCCCGACGGCCGCATCCTTTATATGTTTGTGGTGATGGGTCCAAAATCATGAAATCGCTCCTGTATGAAGAACTTGTTCGATTCTACCACCTTCTCGATCCGCTGGCGGATCACGAAGACGAAGCAGAAGAACTGGGAATGGTCTTGAAGCAAGCGGTCCCCGCGGCAAGACGTCTGCTGGAGCTGGGTGCGGGCGCAGGTCATGGCGCCCACTTCATCAAAGCCCTTTTTGGAGAACTTTGCCTTTCAGATCTGTCGCCCGCGATGCTCGCACGTTCGGAGGCAATCAACCCAGACTGCGAACACATCGTTGGAGACATGAGAACACTTCGGCTCTCACGTCAGTTCGATTGCGTTTTGATCCATGACGCGATTTCCTACCTGACGACGCGGGACGAATTGGCTGAAACCGCACGGACAGCCTACGAACATCTATGCGCCGGTGGGGCCGCGCTTCTTGTTCCCGATGCGGTCAAGGAAAGTTTCAAGGACTCGTACGAGGACCACGCCGGTGACGATCATGAACGCAGTCTCCGCTGTCTCTCCTGGTCGCATGACCCCGACCCGAGTGACGATACGCACATTACAGACTTTGTATTTCTGCTCCGAGAAAAAGGCCGAGACGTGGAAGCGGTTCATGATCGACACGTGCACGGGCTGTTTAGCATTGATACCTGGATCGAAATCTGCGCGGGTGTTGGGTTCTCCGTTGAGACCGTCTCCCGCCCGCTGCCCGATGAGTACAAAGACTCCGCTTACACCGACAAGATGTTCCTTTGTCGAAAGAAGGGCTAGCTCCGGTCCACAATAGATAAGATCCGACTTGCCCGGTCCTGGTCGACCAGGACGACCAGGACCGGGGGAGATTCGGGTTCGGGGTGAAGGAAGGACCGCCGAAGCCAAGGAGAGGCATTGCGCCCGATACCCTACTGTGATCCACCCTAAGCATGGAAGCGACCAAGGTTCGACTCACCAAGAATGAGAAACGTCGACTTCAAAGGGAACTGAAACGCCCAAGGCTTGAGGCCAGAGAGCGGATTCGAGCTCGTATCCTTCTGATGAGCCACAAAGGATTCGCCCGAGGGGAAATCATGAGGGCGTTAGAAATCTCAACGCCGACAATCAGCCGCACCCGCAGGAAGTTTCTCGATGCGAGCCTCGATGCCGCTGTCTACGAACCCTCCGGTGCCCGAGGGAGACCGCGTGCCCTCGACGCGAAGGAGGAGCAGCTAAATGGGGTCGGCAGGCGCTGCCGGTGGTTTCGGAGCCATGGGCCCGGCGCCGATGTTCTTTAGGGGGTTTCGACGCTCGCCCCGCAGGAGACAAACCAGCGCGTTTTTGGGAAACCGGCGCTCTACGACACAGGTATCGATGTATTCTTGGAGTCATAACGGTGGCTATTTGCGATAACCGCTCTTGGCCCACATTCGAATGACCTTCTTAAGTCCGTAGGGTTTCTTGCCCGACGGCTGCGTGTTGGTCAGGAACTTCCATGCCCAATATTCTTTCCAGGTGGCGCCTGTGACCTCGGTGTTCCAGTCGACGTAGTTAAATGGTTGATAGGGGTTGGGGCCACCGTAGTAGTGGCAGGATTTGCATCGTTTGCCATCGGGACGGCCGCTTACCTTGCTGTTGAGAATTTGCTCGATGGTTTTGCCCTTGAGATAGCTGCTCGGGGTTTCATTGAGCGTTCGTTTTTCAATTTTGGTCCTGAATCCCAGACACGGCGCCTTGGCGGTTTTCTTGTCGTTGTCAAATGAGGAGGCAGGAGACTGCCGCTGGCGATAGACATCGATGGTGATTCTGGGGCGATGACAGAACTTCACATAGTTGCCGGGAAGCTTGACCTTCAGGTACCCCAGCTGGCCGGGTTGCAGGCGGTTGCCGCCAGCCGAGGTGCGGTCCCAATACTTGAAGTACGGGTAGAGGGTGGCCTTCACCGTCCGGTGCCGAACCCGGACCGAGCCCGCGTTCGTTGGCCAAGTCACGGAACCATTTCCGACATTCTTGACTTCGATCTGCAGCGTTTGTTGGCCTCCATTTGCCGGCTGAATGATACGCAGGCTACCGGTTGCCCGAATATCGCGTCGGATCTGAGTGAGGGGGGGAATGGACGGGGCGATACCGATGGAGAGTTCAGACGAACTCTCCTCAACGGTTGTGTCTCCCATTTCGCCGCCGCACGCTGTAAGGACGAGTCCAAGGATCAGGTGGCATTTCAGAACATGATGGAACATTGCAAGACCTCCTAGATTGATGTGTAAGCTGTTCGGTATTCGACCAAGCAATGGGCATACCGGAACGGCCACGATTCCGATGGGCTCGAAATTATTGGGAAATCGATCCGGAACAGTACCTGTAGAACGGGACAACGTCGCAGTGCCACGTGACAATGCCCCGTCACTATGCCCCGTCACTATGCTTATGTTGCGGGGCCATTTCAGTTTGTCGGTCACGAGGCTTTTTATCAAGACAAGGAGCCGATTTTGAGACCGGTTAGTCCTTGATGGCGGCGGGTTTGGGTTTTCGTTTGGCGCGGTGTCTGACGAAGGTGAGTCGCTCCTTTTTGGCCAGCTCAAAATCTTCGTCGTCGAGTTGGCCCAAGCGGTTGAGTCTTCCCAGGATAAATTTGACTTTGGACCGCGCGCGAGAACCGCCCCGGTTTTTGAGAAACCCTTGATGCAGTCTGACCGGGTTGGGAATGATCGCAGCCAGGTAGACCATTTGCCGGGGGGTGAGGTTTTGCGGTTTTTGTCCGAAGTAGTACTTTGAAGCACGATACAGGCCGTAGATGTCGGGGCCCCATTCAATGAGGTTCATGTACAGCTCGAAGATCTCTGCTTTGCTGAGGACCGATTCCATTTGGAAGGTCATCATGAGCTCCTGAAGTTTTCGCAAGGCGGTGCGGTCTCGGGTCAAAAACAAGTTTTTCACCAACTGCTGGGTGAGCGTAGAGCCCCCTCGGGCTCTTTTCCCGCTTTGGATGGCCTGTTGAATGGCCTTACGCATTTCCTCGATCTCGATTCCGTGGTGGTAGAAAAAAGTGGAGTCCTCGGAAACCAATACGGCACGGCGTTGAATGTAAGGGATGCGTGCGTAGCGCTGCCAGCCGCGGGTGCCCGGGCCGACCACCAGCGGCTCTTTTTTGCGGCCCTCTTTGGTGAGTGGGTAGTATGAAAAGGGCTTACGAAGAAACTCGAGGCCCGTGCCTTCGGTCTCGGTCATACCCTGGAAGCGATGCTCGAGTCGTGGCTGCCACGTGGACACCCGTTGAAGCTCACCGGCCATGGAAAAGGAGAGGGCAAAAAGCGTGTTGGGCGAAATGTCTTTGGCCATTTCCGGTTCTTCGCTCCCTGGAACCGAACGAAGGAGTCGCGCGAAGGGTGTGGTTTTGAGATCGGCCTGAATATCAAACCAATGGGTATCGTCTTTGGGGGCAATGTTCAGCGACAAAAGCAGAGGAATGCCGTTGGTCTCCAGCACGCCTTCCGAGATCCGAAGGGACTCTTGATTGAGATCAATCTCGATGCGGAGTTTCTCGCGGGCAGTGAAACCTACCAAACGTTTCGAAGAAACCACCGTGCTGGCCATGTCGACATCGATCTGCTCGAGGTCGAAGTCGATGGTGGTACGGCCACTTTTGGTCTCGTAGTTGGCGCCGACCTCTCCGCGCGTCGGGATCTTGCGAATGTCGAGTTCAGAAGCCTTAAGAAGGCTCCGGAAAATAGGCACGAGGTCACCTTCGAACCCCGAGCGAAAGTTCCAGCCCTGCTCGGTGGGCGTGATCCGCCCATTGATCGTAGCTCCGCTGTTCGGCTCCCGAACAAAAACGCTGGCCGCCGATTGAGAGCCTCGGACTTGGACGGTGAGCTTCCCGTCGATGGGGCCAAAGTCGCCGCTTGAAAACCGCTCAGGAAAAGGCATGTCCTTCCATCGCAGGCGAAAATCATCAAAGAGGATCTGGATTTCGCGAAGGCTTGCGACTCTGTTCTTGCGTTTTTGAAGACCGCCATCCTCGGAAGAGGGCGTTTTGAGATCGGGCTGGGGATCACTTTCGGGGGCTCTGGAGCCTTCCAGGGCAAAGGACGGGTGGGTGAGGCGAAGGCGAATGGCGTGAAAACCAGAGCCCAGGGCAGAGGCCCAGCGCTCGATGCACGCCTCGGAGGTTGCGATTTCGACCTTAAAGGGACCGTGGACTCGGTAGATTTCGAGATTTTGCAGGCAAGGGGCAAAGTTCATCTTGAATCTGAGGCCGCTCAGCTGCACGGCGGCGTTGGTTTGGCGGGCCAGCTTCACGACCAACATGTCGGCGAGGCGCTGGCTGATCGGCGCGGAGGTCAGGATGAGTCGAAAAGTGAGTGGCCCCAAGAGGATCAGCGCGGGAATCAACCAGAGCAGCCGTCGTGCGGTTCTGGCTTCAGAGGTCGGCGCATCTTTTCTTTGGTTTGCGCGTGCCTGCATGGGTGAGCACCGTGAAACTAGACCACATCTCATAACCCACCGAGGGGCTCTGGGCGAGTGATTTTGCGGTCAGGCTATTGGAGAAGAAGGGCGTGTTCTCCTACAGAAGGTCATAGGGGTCGACATCAAAGACTACGTCGACCGAATGAGGCAGTCGTTCGAAGTCGATTGAGAGGCGCCTCATAAGGTCGATAAGAGGGGCCCGAGATGGGGCGAGCAGCATGATCATGTGCCTGAAACGCTCTCGAATACGGGCGACGGGCGCCCGCGCAGGGCCGCATACGCGTATGACCTGCTTGCTCCGGTTTCGTGCACTTTGGGCGATACGTTGGGCGACAGCCAAAGCTTGATCGTCGTCTTTGGATTCGATGCGAATCATTCCCATACGTGTAAAGGGCGGGTAATGTAGTTCTTTTCGTGAAGCGGCTTCGAGGGCGATGAATCGGTCGGTGTCGTGCTCAATGGCGCACTGAAGCGCTTCGTGGTTGGGCTGAAAGCTCTGGATGACAACTTCTCCGGGCCGCTTCGCGCGGCCTGCCCGACCGGCGACTTGGGTGAGGAGCTGAAAGGTTCGTTCGGAGGCGCGAAAATCGGGGAACGACAGCGAAGCATCGGCCAAAACGATGCCCACCAAGGTGACCTTCGGAAAGTCGTGGCCTTTGGCGACCATCTGCGTGCCCACAAGGATGTCCGCTTGACCGTCCCTGAAGGTTTTGAGGGTTTGGTTGAGCGCATTCAGGGTCGATGCGGTGTCCCGGTCGAGGCGAAGGATGCGCGCGTCGGGCGCGATTTCTTTGATCTCTTCGGCAATGCGTTGTGTCCCCGCCCCAAAAGGGCTCATGGCTTCGCTTTGGCACTTGGGGCAAGGGCGGTTCATGGGTTCGGTATGGCCGCAATGGTGGCACTTCAAAGAGCCGTCGGTGCGATGATGGGTCAAAGAGACGTCGCAGTGAAGGCACGTTCGAGATTGGGCGCAGTCTTCGCAATAGACGACCGTATTGAACCCGCGCCGGTTCAAAAACAAAATGGCTTGCTCTTGTTTGTCTACGACCTCTCGAATCTTGTCGGCGAGGGCCTGAGACAGATGAGGTGTTGCGTTGCTTTTGTGCTCCTTTTTGAGATCGACCAGCTGCACGCGGGGGAGCGGCCTTTTGCCTACCCGTCGTTTGAGACGGAGGGTCTCGAGTTTTCCTAGGTCCGCCAGATGGTACGATTCGAGCGAAGGCGTGGCGGACCCTAAGATCGCAACGCCCCCCGCTTGCTTGGCGCGCACCAAAGCAAGGTCTCGACCGTTGTATCGAACGTCGCTGTTTTGCTTAAACGAAGTGTCGTGCTCCTCATCCACGACGACGACCGAAAGTTCTCTGACCGGTGCCCACACGGTAGAACGCGGTCCCAAGGCGATGTGGGCCTTCCCGGACCGGAGAAGTTGCCAGCGTTCCCTGCGTTCTTTGTCCGGAATGGCAGAGTGAAGCACGACCACTTCGTGCCCAAAACGTTCCCGAAACCGGGCCTCAAGTTGGGGGGTGAGTGCGATTTCGGGAACGAGGATGATGGCGCCCCGTTTGCGTTTGCGAGCGGCCTCAATGGCCCGAAGATAGACTTCGGTTTTGCCTGAACCGGTGACGCCGTGGAGCAGAAAGTTTTTTTGGGCCCCCTGCTCGACGGCATCGATGATCGGACCGAGGGCTTGGGTTTGCTCTTCGGTGAGAGACGGCCGGGGGTTGGTTTCCACTCCGTTTTTGGGTGTTTCGGGGTTCACGGCGGTGACCGGGACGCGCCGCCTTTGGATCAGGCCATCGGCTTCTAGCCGTTTGAGGGCGGCCCGAAGGGTTGGGCGCTTGAACGGACCCACGAGTGAATCGGTTGTTCGGGGGGTGGTGCCTAGGGCAAGGTAGATCGCACGACGCGTTTTGGCTCGGGCGAGAAGCGGCTTGGCCGCTTCCGGTGGCTTGGTTTGCCACGCCACCTCGACCTTGCGTTCGCTTTCGGACGGTCGCACCACGTTGGTGCGCTCAATCAAATTCCATCGTTCAAGTTCGGTTCTCACCCCTTTAGGAAGCTTGTGAGCCCGGATTCCGGGGCCTTTGGCGGCCAACTCGAGAATCTGGCGGGCCCGGTCACTGAGGGGTGAGCCGTCCGGAAGAACCCCGGCATGATCCTCGAGAAGGCGTCGACCCTGGGTTGTGCTCCGGTAACGGATGAGTGATGCGGCGGTCAGGCCTGGGGGCAGGGCCATCTTCAGGACTTCGCCTGGGCACGCCAAGTAGTAGTCTGCAACAAACTTGGCCAGCTTGAGAATGTCGAGAGGCACAAGGGGCTCGGCATCCAGCTGCTCGGCGATGGGGCGAATCTTGGAGGCGACCTCTTGGGGGACCGCCGCCGAGCGCCGCACCACAAAAGCGGTGGTTCGACGGCGTCCGAAAGGAACCAATACCCGGTGCCCACACTTCAGTTTTCCTTCGAGATGCGGAGGGACTGCGTAGTGAAACAGCCCCGAGACCGGGAGGGTTACGATAACTTCCGCAAACTCGGTCACATTGTCGTCCGTACGAGACGCTGGGGACTAGGAGGGCGGTCGGAACAGATCGGCGCTCAGCGCCGTGTTGAGCTTGGTGCTTTGATAGTGCACCCGTTTGATGAGCTTACCGCCTTTGATGACGTCGACGCGCTTGGGGTACCACTCTTTGGTGGTGGGTGAGCCGTACCCGATGAGATGGGTGTCGGTGGTTTCCTTGGACACCTTGTCCATTTCAATGAGCCGAATGGGAAGCAGAAGCTCCTTATCGAACCAGAGCTGGGGTTTGGTCAGATCTCGCGGCCCCGCTCCAATGACATATGCAATCCGCTTGCCCAAGCGCGACAGACTGACCACACGGTGGTCGATGCCTCGTTGGGTCAGAAAGGCGACGCTGCGGCGCCCCCCCGGGTCTTTTTCGGGTCGGCCCAAAAAGCTCGTGAACAGATCCGTGCCTATGGCGTTGGGGGCAGGCGCCTTTTCACCCAGCTGGTATCGCCATCGACGCCCCTTGACCGTCAGCGACACCTGGCTGCCCCCGCTCGTTTTTTCTTCGACGCGGTGCCCCTTGCCAACCCATATGGCCTCCCAAACTGGGTGCGAGGGGCCGCTTGGGGTGTCTTGCCGGTACCCTTCAGCGACCAGGGTCTTAAAGGCGATGGACGCCCGGCGAGCCGCCGCTCGGGACAAGATTTGGTCCGCACTCGGAATGGCCGCGAGGGCTACGGGGGTTCCGAAGAGGATGCTGGTTGTCGGGGCGAGGGCGATGATCGGTATTGCCAGGCGCCCTAGGAAATGCTTCGAATTGCGCGGGGACATGAACCTGGAAGCGTTAGCATACCGTGGACAAACCGGGAACGCAGAAGTGCGGCGCGAACCCCTCCGTGCGTGGGGCTTGCGCCGGTTTTTCCATGGGGCCCTGCCCGGCCTGGTGCTTCTCGGTCTTTGGGGCCAGCCCGCGCGGGTGCTTGGCCAGAGCTACGAGGGTGCCCGTCTCCTGGCGTTTGCGGAAGCTCAAAGGGCTCTAACTACAGGAAACGACTCAATCTACATCAATCCAGCGGGCCTTGCGCTCGCGCAGGTCTATAGCCTCGAATTGGGGTACCTGGACGACGCTCGTGGTTCTGACCGGCGGTTCAACGCATCGGTCATCGACAGCCAGGCGGGACCCATATCGGGGGGCCTAGCCTATACCTACAGCAATCGGCGCCCCGATGTCCTTCGTATCGGCGAGGAGCGGCTCAAAGGCCACCGCATCGAGGGGGCGGTTGCAACCCGAATTGCGAATAATGCTGCCCTCGGGGCCACAATCCGTTACCTGAATTTCGACCGCGAGGCGGTGGAGCCCGGAGCGGACCGGGGCGATTTTCGGCTGTTGACCTTCGATGTGGGGCTTCAATGGCGCATCGTCGACGACTTGTCGCTCGCGGTGGTGGGATACAACCTCACAAACCCGGACCGGGACGAGGCGCCCATCTCCTGGGGCGGAGGCCTGGGCTTTTCCCGTAATGGATTCTCGTTGGAGGCCGACCTTCGCCACGATCTGCGGGACAAGAAGATTCGCGTCAGCGGAGGCTTCGGTTATGTGCTGGGGGATCTGTTGCCGATTCGGGTGGGGGTGTCCTACGACCGCGCGACCCAAGCCTGGTCGCTCGCGGGCGGGATTGGCCTGGTCTACGAGCGGGCTGCCATCGATGTAGGTTACCGTCAGCGGCTCAACGGCGAACGCGGTGAGCGCGACGACGACGACAGGATTCTTGGCGTGGCCATTCGGATGCTTGCGTTTTAGACCGCCCGCTTGCTTGCACGCCCATGCGCACGTCTCCGTTCACGAACCGCGTACACGACTGCACGTGCGCCTGCTCGATTTCATGAACGGAGTTGTGAAACCAAGTAAACTGTCCGATTACCCGACAAACTCCAGCTAAGCAGGCTGGCTGGCCGCCTTTTTCTTTTGGGTCAGATAGATAAAGAGGGCGATGGCGACGGTAAAAAGTATCGATGAGATAAATTGGCTGGTGGAAAGGGGGGTTCCGAGGACGTTTTCCCCGCGTGCAATGTCTCCGCGTAAGAACTCGAGAGCGCTTCGAAGCAAGGGATAGAGGAACAAGTACCCGAGAAGAATCTGCCCATGAAATCGTTTTTTCGACCGCATGAACGTGAGGATGAAAAAGATCATGAGGGCACCGAGGGACTCGTAAAGCTGGACCGGGTGCACATGGAGGGTGTGAACGGCGTCTGCGGCCAGAAGCCCTGAGCGCTGCATGCTTCCGTAGATGAGACTTCCTGCGGGGAACTGGATGGCCGAGAAGAAGTTGGGGTCAACTTGTTTGCCCCAGCAGCACCCCGCAGCCAGACAGCCGAGACGTCCAAAACACTGCCCAAGCGCCACTGCGGGCATGAGCACGTCGGCGACCAAAAAAAAGTTCCGCCCCTTGCGGTGCGAGAAGTAGACGCTGAACAAGAGGCTTCCTATCAGGCCGCCGAAAAAGACAAGCCCGCCCTCCCAAACCCGAAACATCTTAAAAGGGTCTCGTGCGTAACTGTCGTCCCACTCCACGATAATGAACACGATGCGTGCGCCCACCATCGCGGCGATAAGGATCCAGAATGTGAGGTCGGAAATGAAGCGGTCAAAGTCTCTTTGCGGACTGACATCGATGCGCCTGGCTTCTCTTGCGCCCAGCTGCATGCCGATCAAAAAACCAAGGGCGATCATCATGCCGTAGGTGTGGATGGGCAGGTCGATGAGGGGGATCTTAAAAAGAACGGGATGCACGTGGACGTCCTTTGGAGGCGGTTGCCCGAGAAGCTGGTTCCGCTCCCAGGAGGTTTCGAGCCACGTCGTGACTCTGTTGATCTTGTTTACGCCTGCAGTTCATTGCGGCGTCAGCTCTTGCCTTCAGACAGCGACTGCTCGTTGGCTTCGCGTTCGTGGGCACGCGCTTGGTTCCACTCGCGGACCCACTCCAGGGCGATGAGTCCAACCCCGGTGCTGATCGCGGCGTCGGCCACGTTGAATGTTGGCCAGTGGCTATTGCCGACATACCAATCAATGAAGTCTATGACGTAGTTGAGGTGGATTCGGTCGAGCTCGTTGCCGACAGCGCCCCCCGATATGAGGGATAGGGACACAATCAACAGACCTTGGTGGTCTTCAAGCTTTCGAAAATAGCTGATGATGAATACCAGGGCGAGAAGCGAGACCAAGTGAAAAAAAGGTACTCGAATCCGCTCAGAAGTATTGGCGAGGATGCCCCAGGCCGCTCCGGGGTTTTCGACGTATCGCCAATTCCAGAAGCCATCGATGACCCGGACGCTGGGGCACCGGGCACCAAAAGTCCGGCAGGGGCCTTTGACGTCGGTGTAGAAGAGCTTGAGTTGCTGGCCGAGGCCCATGCTTTTCAGGACCTCTTCTTGCTCTTTGTCCCCGAGGCGCGCTTTTCCGGAGTGGGCGACCGCGATCCCCGGGGTGAGGTGCTTGACCGCGAGGAATTTGGTCCACTGGTCTACCAGCGCCACGCTGAGCCCCACAATGATGAGGACTTTCCACCTCTTGGCCATGGCGCTGGGCATACCGCACTCGTTCCCCGGCGGCAACGCTGTGTGGCGGCATGGCCTTGTCTTTTTGCGCCCTTACAGTCCCCCTACTTTTCGGTGATCAGGGTGTGGCTCGAGGGTTCTTCCCCTTAGGGAGCGGCGTCGATCCGGGTTTCCGGGAGAAGGAACTTTCATTGCTCCTGCTTTGTGTGAGAAATCAAGAGGCTGCATGGCAAACGAAGGGAGCGTGTAACGGATGGGGCACGGAGGGCTCGTGGTTTCGGCGTGGGTGCTGACCTTTGGCCAGGGTGCCGGGCTCAGTCCTACGGGGCAAGAGGGCGCGCTTGAGCGCAGTCCGTCGCATGGATCTCGGGAAGCTCGCACTGAGACGGGTACCCGGGCGATGTGGGTCTGGCACGTGGAGGATTATCTGCCGGCAAAGAGCCGGGCAAAGCTTCTCCGTTTCGCCAAGAAAGAGGGCATCAACACCCTTTGGTGTCAGATTCATACCGCTTGGTCGAAGAACGGGACGCGGGCCAAGATCAAGGACGAGGCCAAGTGGGCCAGCTTTTTAAGCGAAGCCCACCAAAATGGGATCAAAGTTCATGCCCTGGATGGGGAGCGAAGCTACGCGCTCAAACAGAATCATCCCAAAATGCTTTCCCAAGCGAAGGCCATCATTGCCTTTAACCGCAAGCGTCCTCCTGCCGAGCGTTTTGATGGTATCCATCATGACAACGAAGTTTACCTGACTGAGGCCTGGAAAGAAGGGCCGGCCAAGCAGCGTCTGATCCTCAAGGACGCCCTGGTGCTCGCAAAAAAACTTCAGCGTTTGTTACAAAAAGCCGACGTCGGACTGGTGTACGGCGTGGACATTCCATTTTGGTACGACCAGACCAAACGGAGCGAGGGTGGGGGGTTTGAGCTGACTTTCGGAGGGACCTACGCGACCGCGGCGGAGCATTTTATCCGCTTGTGCGACAACGTGGGCATCATGGACTATCGAAACTTCGCGCGCGGGACGGACGGTATCATTTACCACGGCCGACAGGAGGTGGCGATCGCCTCTAGGCTCAAGAAAAAGAGCATCATTTTGGGGGTCGAAACCGGTAAGTTTGAGCCCAAGAAGATCACTTTCCATGGGCTCTCTCGGACCTACCTCAAGGGCCAGCTGGCCGAGACCAAAAGGGCCTTCACCCAACATCCCGGGTTCGAAGGCGTCGCCATCCACCACTACCGGAGTTTTCGCGCACTCCGTTGAGCGCGCGGTAGGCTTCTAAACAGGAACGCACAAGTTTGTACGTTTCTTGTTTAGAGACTGAGACCAAGGCCCGCGCGGAGTCCCCACACGCCCCCATCGGAAAACGAGTTGGGGCTGTCGAGATTGATCAGGAAGCCGACTCTGGCGAGGAGAGGCCCAAGCGCGAGCTGGGCGAAGGGTTCGATCGAGAGATTCGCTTCGTCAAAGTCGGGGGACACCAGCTGAAGGCGGGCACCGAGATCGATGATGACGGCCGCGGGAATGGCCACTTCGCCAGCCAGCTGAAACCCAAAATCGGTGTCGCCGCCGTCCTTGGTGGGCACGCCGAGCATGAGGGCGCCCTCGGCCCGAAGGTCGAAGGCGGGAATGTTAAAGTCGAGACTGGCCGGGGTGGCGATGGTGAGCGTGTCGGGCCTGTAGAGCCAAGCGTTCCAGCCTCCGCGCATCAGAAGGGGAATGCCAGATAAGCCATCGGCATCGACGATGGGCACGGCGACTCCGGCGCCCACACTCAGCTCGGCGGCGACCAGGTTGAGGGAATAGTGGGCGGCGACGAAGGGGTTCAGCGACTTAAACTCGCTGTCCGCCGTTTCTTGTTGGGGGTCGATAAAAAACACGCCCCACTGGGCTTCGATGGCGATGGTCCCGAGCGGAACCACCAGGTTGAAAAGCGGGGCGAGCACCGACGTGTCATTTTTTGAAAAAAAGCCGATGTCGACCGAGGCGCCCGTTGATTTTGCCGCGGAGGCCAAATGAGGAGAAAAAACAAGCGCTTGCGCAAGAAAGAGCCCCGTGAAGGCACATTGACGAATTCTCATGGCGGGGACCTTATGCATATTGAACGTGGATATCAACGCTCGCACCCGCGGTCTTTGGGCTCACTTGGTACTTTTGAACTTGAGCGGAATGCCGTGGCGCTTCAGACGATCGTGAAATGTGCTCTTCGAGAGCCCCAAGCTGCGCGCCGCTTCCGCACGGTTGCCGTTGGTGCGTTCGAGGGTTTCGAGGATTTCTTCCCGTTCCGCTTCGTCGTGTCGGCGGACAGAGCGGCGGGCATCTTTGGCCGCCGTGAATGCCGCGCGAGAGAACTGAAGGTCGCTTTCGCCGATTTCGTCGCCGTCGGTCATCAAGATGGCGCGGACGATCACGTTGCGAAGTTCTCGCACATTTCCCGGCCAACTGTACTGATTGAGGGCTTGCTCCGCATCCGGGGTGAGTCTCAGGGCGCGATCGGATTGGCTCTCTAAAAAGTGCTCGGCGAGGGGCAGAATGTCTTCACTTCGGTCCTTGAGGGGCGGAATGCTGATGGACAGCACAAACAATCGGTGGAAGAGGTCTTCGCGAAAATGCCCGCTTTGGACGAGGTCTTCGAGGTTTCGGTGCGTGGCCGCCACAATGCGCGTGGATACCGGCTTTTCTTTGGTGCCGCCCACGCGGCGAACCGAACCCGATTCGAGGACGCGCAGGAGCTTGGGTTGAAGCTCGAGCGGAAACTCCCCGATTTCATCGAGAAAAAGGGTGCCTCCGTCGGTGGCCTCGAATGCGCCTGGTTTGTCGGCGAGGGCGCCGGTGAAGGCGCCTTTTACATGGCCAAAAAGCTCACCTTCAATGAGGGCGCTGGTCAGAGCACCGCAGTTGAGGGCCAAAAACGGCCCCGCGCTGCGTGCGGATTCTTCGTGCAGCGCACGGGCCACAAGTTCTTTGCCACATCCCGAGTCCCCCAAGACCAAGACGGGCTCCCGCGATCCGGCCAGTCGCTTAGCAAGCTCGAATACGCGAAGGGTGGCGGGGCTTTTTCCGATCATGCCGCGGAATGTCGATCGCCCATCTTGGGCGGTGGTGCTTCGGGGTTTGGCAGGGTCCGGCAGCTTGGGCTCAAGGCTGACGGAGATGCTTCCGAGTTTGATGGTTGCGGGAATGGGCAGTTCGGCTTCGCGTACCCGAAGCCCATTGACCTCGGTTCCATTGGTTGAATCCAGATCGCTGATGAACCAGCGGCCATTTTGATTGGTGATGCGGCAGTGAAAGGAGGAGACGAAATCGTCTTCGATCACCAGCGCATTGTCCTCGTGGCCTCCGATGTTAAACGGATGTTCGGGCGGAATTTCGATACGCTGCCCGCCAAAAACCAGGACGCAGGGATCGCCCATCGCGACCTCATGGCCCATGGCCTGGGTGTGGCCAAAACGCTGCCGTTTGGCCGCGTCCACATCACGAACCTGCAGGGTTAGCGAATAGGGGTTAATCCCTATGGTGTCGCCGGCCTGAAGCTCAATTTCTTCTCCATCCATAGGGCTGTTGTTTACCCTAAGATTGCCGCCGGTGAGGTCGCGCAAGAGAAACCGGTGGGTACCTTGATCCCGAAGAATCGCAGCCACTTCCGGGACGGTCGGGTCCGGAACGACTACGTCGCACGTAGGGTGGCTTCCGATACAAACTTCCGTTCGGTCCAAACGAAAGCGAAGCAGGCTTTTGTCGTTCCGGAGAAAGACAAGCTCCGCGATGGTCACTCAGGCGCGATAACAAGGGGATCTGGTTGGGGCAAGTCTCAATCGATGACCGAAAAAACCCCTAATCTAGACCCTTCTCCCGAATGCTGAGAGCATGGGGCTTGGCGCCGCCTTGAGGGCGTTTGCGCCGGGAGAACTGGGGGTGGCAGGGCATATTGAGGATCACGCGGGGCTGGTCACCCTGTTCGACGATGACGCCCGCCAGCAGCCGGTCGAGGTTTGGAGAGTCCGAAACTTGAGCCTGGTCCGTATCTTGGACGATTTGGGTCTCATCGCAAGCGAGGTGGTGTCGCCTCGGGCCTACGAGCGTTTGATGGCGCGACTGGTGACGACCGACGTGGGTGCAGCGTGTGATGCCCAAAACGCCGGCCATATTCGCGCTCAGAACGAAAACGTCTTGTACTACGGGATTGGCGCGAAAGTGCCGGCGGACGTGCTCAGCGTCAGCTTGGCGGCTGCGTTCATCCACGATCTCAACAAAGCGCTCGACGAGCCGCTCAGAACCGACGCTTTTGCGGTGCACGACGCGCACGGCTCCGTGGTTTCGGCGATGCGCACCATTGGGCAGGTGGTGGGCCTGAACCATCTGGGTGCGCGCACCAGTGCGGTCTTGAGCGACCTGGCAGGCAAGGAAGGTTGTCTTGCCTCTGAGTGGGCCAAGGCCATCGATTTGTGTGTGGTGCATCATGGGTTGGGTTCCAGTCAGTTTGTTCAAGAACTCGTCTGTGGAAAAAACCCGTGGTGGGGCTCCGAGTTTGTAGACGGTGAAACCGGCGTAGTCCTGTTGAGGCATCCGCCCCAGCCCCCCTGGACCCTGGCCTCCGTGATCCACGATCTGGCGGACTCGACCCAGCAGATGCAAGGGGGAGGCGCGTGGTTGCTGAAGTATCCCTCGGGGTATTGGAAGGCATCGGGCCGTTCTTACGCAGACCTTTTGAGCCGGACCGAGGAAACCGAAGACGGGATACCCACCAGCCTTTGTCTACAGCTTGAACGCGAAACGGCCCACTGCCACCGTATTATCGCCGAAGCCCAGGATATGGGTGTGTTGTCGTCAAAAATGGCTTCAGCCTTGATCGCCGGCGTTCAGGAACTGACAGCTTCCTCGCGTTTTTGGGCCAACGCCGCCCCTGAGTATCTACGAGATCCCGAAGGCCAAAGCGTGTACCACGATATTGGTCGGCAGGTCGGCTTGCCCGCGGAGGAGGTTTTGAAGAGACTGGGTGAAGTGGCGCCGGGGCAAGAAGGTCACCAGGAATTGGCCAGGTTCGTTTGGGATTCCGCGCGTCGTTTGGACCGAGAAAGGGCCGTCACGTTAGCGGATCGGGTGACCGCCTGCAGACGCTGAGCCGTCTTCGGGTTGACGAAGCGATGAGTCTACTCAGAACGGTATCCACTTTGGGGCTCTTCGTGGGATGTGTGCTTTTGCCTATGCCGGCCCATCCCGCCTCACCAACAGGTTTCGACGAGACGCTCCGACTGGGTCGGCGGGCGATGCGAAAAGGCCGCATATCCGATGCACGCCGCGCGTGCCGCCTTCTGCGCCGACACGAAAAGACTCAGCCCGTGCGCTCTCACCGGGCCGCATTGTTTTGTGGGCATGTCTCCATGAAACTGGGGCGGTATGCCGTTGCCGCGCGCCGCTACCGATTGGCCTCCCTGCGGGCCCAAGACAATCACCGCCTTCGTAATGTGCTGATGCGTCTTCGGCAGCGTGCTGCCGAAAAAAACAAAACTGCGCTCGAGTTTGTCAAGGCGCTCCGGACGCACGATCGACGCAGTCAAAAAGCCATCGCGCGGGCCCGAAAGCAGCCAGAAAAGGTGCTCGCAGATCTGGTTGAAGCTGAATCTGTTTACCGGCAAGACCGAGATGCCGATCGGGTCGCGTGGGTGGCGGCGTTGAGGGCAAAGGTACTCATCGCGTCTGGCCAGGTCGAGGAGGGTCTGACCCAGGCATCTCGACTGCTTTCTCGAACGCAACCCAACTGGGTGAAGAAGGTCGTTCTCGATGCGCTCTCTGAGGGCCACATGCTGACCGACAATTTGCCAAAAGCGGCCAAAGCCGCCTTCGAGGCCCAGGCACTCAGTCACGAAGATGTTCCACAAGCCAAAAAAAGATACGCCCGCACCAAGCGCGTCAACGAGGTTTGTCGGCGATACGATGGCGTCTATGGTCGGGGCGCCTGCGCGCGCCTCGAAGGCAAACTGACGGGCAATTTTACCTTGACTGATTTTTCCAAAAGGCGCCGCACCCGCTTTCGCTCCAGCGAGAGCATGGAAGAAGTCCACCAACAGTTCCTGCCAGCCTTAGAAGACTGCGTATTGCGTGCCGCCAAGAAAGATAAGCACCGCTACCGAGGTGCACAGATACACATCGCATGGGGTGTTCGGCACGACGGAAAAACCACCAACATCGAGATCAACCCCCACCGCTACCACACCGATCTGAGTCCTTGTGTCACCGAGCGCATCGCGTGGCTTCGCTACCCCAAGGTCCGCGAAAAAGAAGTCAAGAACGTCGTTGTACCCTACGAGTTGGATTAGAGCACATCTCATAACCTAGCGTGAGGCTCTGGGCGAGCGATTTTGCTGTCAGGTTACCGGAGGAGAAGGGCGCATATCCTCTATATGCAACCGACGACAGGCGGAGCCGGTCCGGCAAGCTGACGGCAAAAGCGCCGTCCAGAGGTCGCGGGAGGTTATGAGATGTGCTCTAGCCCACGAAAGCGGGTGGGTCGATTCATGAACGCCGTGATGCCCTACAAGTTGGACCAAGGGTTGTGGCGTGTCTCGTGGGCTTCGTTTGGCTTGCGTTTAGCGGCTGCGACGCCGTTTTGCTTTTTGCACCTTTTTTACAACGAGGGTGGGCTTTTCGGGGGTCGAAGCACGGACTTCTTTTCGCCCGTCGGCGTGACTATGACCGATTCCCTTGATGACCAGGGCGAGGACACACACGCTCATCGTGGCTATTGCCAGATGGAGGACGCGGCGTCGCCTTCGGGTGGCTTTGCGAAATCGGATGGCGGTGGGCTCTTGCCAGTCCGATAGCGATGATTGGGACGACTGACTTGGGGGCGGGTGCTCTTCCGGTTCGAACCAGTCGCTTTCATTGAATGGCTTGGCAGACATCGTGCGCAAGTTTTATAGCAATTCGTAAGCCACATCGCGAAGCTCTGGAATCGTTGCTTCAATGCCCAAGCGGTGGGGCCTGTGGGGCGCTGGATGGGGGTTGAAGTCGACAGATCTTGGTGAGTTCTGTCGGGTGGACGTGTGGGTAAAAGTCGGATGCGCTCGATTCGAGCCTTACTCGATGCCGGCCGCTTCTTTGAGTGTTTCTAGGCTGTCAGGGGCGTCAGAGAGGGTGGTGACCCAGCCGAGGGTGAATGGGCCCTTTTCGGTGTGAAAGCGGGCGATGTAAGGAAGGCCACCGCGGACCCTAAGATCCAAATCCGTCCACGAGAGCTTTTTCTTCTTGCTGTAGGTTTTGAACCAGGCCGTGAGTTTTGCGTGCCACGCCGTGTGGTTTTGAAACGTTGTCGCTTGGGGGAGGTCAGAGGTTTTTGGGTCGAGTCCTTGGGGGGATTCAAGCACCAAGGCGAAAAACTCGCGTTTTGGTAAGTCGGCGAAGGGGCCGCTCCAGCGGGTGGAACGCCTGCCGTCTTGGAGGCTATAGGTCCATGCGTATTCGATCCCGCTTTTGTCACCGACATTGAAGTTCCGGTACGTGACGTAGACGAAGTCTTGGTGCTTCAGTCGTTGGAAGGTCCATTTGGGCAGCCAGCCATTGCCCGATTGGGCGAAGTACATGAGGACACGGTGGTCGTGGTTCTCAAGGTCGGACCAGATCGATTTGTCCCTGAGCGGAAAAAGGACGTATCCCCGGGTTTCGGAGTATGCGTAGACGGCGTCGTCAAGCCTCGTACGCCAGAACTCGATGACTCTTTCGTCTTCGAGCGGCGTTTTGCTTTGGAGAAGGAAGCGAAGTACACCGGGCTCGTCCGCCAGCTGCTTGTGGTCAGGCCCAAAGCGGTAAGGTGGAAGCACATCGGGAGCTGCCATGAAGTAGCCTTCGGTTTGGGTTTTTGGCCGGTGGTTCTTGACCGAATCGACTAACGCCGCTTTTTTTGGTTGCCCGGCATATCCTTGGGTCATCCCAAACCCAGTCCAGAACGGACTGACGATGCCGATGTACGTGAAGTCGCCAAAACGGCCCTCAAGGGGGCCTCTGGGCGAGGGGGTGAGGACATAGTACTTGCCGCTAGGAACATAGATGAAGTGTGCGACTTGGCCTGCCTTTGTTGCAAGCGGGACCAGATTGCGTGGGTCTTGGGGCGTCTTGAATGCACCCAGAATCTCCTCGCTGCCGGGATAGCGTTTTGCTACTTCTGCTTCGAGGGAGCCGGGCTTTTCTTTGACCGTGGGGCCGACCTTTTTGTCCGGCGTCGTTGTGGGTTTTTTCTTGGTCTCAGACGTGGTGGTTTTCGCCGTGGCCCCTGGGATTTCGGAGGAGGTCTGGGGGTTCACGATGAACCACGGCTCGGTCTGGTCCTTGGAAACGAAGGGTTGGGCGCGATTCTTGAGCTTGGTGTGCACGCTGCGCGCGGTTGGGGAGCCCTCTTCGTCGGTGGCGGCGCCGACGAAGACATACGGTGCGATCAAAGCGGTGATGGCCCTGGCCAAAGAAGTGGGAAAGGCGATGTAGAACGTTGGTTTGCTTAAGCGGACCACAAATTGGGGCGCTTGCTGATTCTCAGCCGTAGTGAGCAGCTGTTCTTCGGTGACCCTGTCGTGGCCAAAATAGGGGATTCTGTCAGGCTTGGTGCCGACGGCCTTGGCCAATAGGTGCAGGGGGTCGGACTCGAGGGTCTTCGGTCTTGGGGTTTCGGAGTCCATGTAGGCCTTGAGCACGGAGGTGTGTTCTACAAAGGCCCCCTCTTGGGTGTACTTTCGGGCCCAGCTTGTGCCCACCACAAAAAAGGTTTGGGTGGCCGAGCCACCCCACCGGGGTATGACTTCTTGTAGGACCCATCGGTCAACATCCTTAAAATCCGCGTCGGGCCAACCAAAGTACTGCACGCTGTCGAGGCGCCACCGACCGGGTAGTGCGTCAGGACCTCGGGTCATAGGAAGCGCGGCCATGCTCTTGTCACCGGGCAAATGGACCAACGCGACATGGTCCTCGAGTGCTTCCGCGTGAGAATTTTGTATGCTGTGGACCTGGGCTTCTTTATAGAGCAGTTCGCCCTCCGTGAGCGCAAGAAAGCGCTTTGCCTGGCCATTCACCATCTCGATCCGAGACGCGTCGTAGCGTAAGTCGGTCCGCACGCCGCTAAGCTCTTTGATCACCGACTCGATGTTGGCTTTGACCTGGCCTAGAGCGAGGTTGTAGTTCTGTTTTGAAAGCAGCGTGCCTCTTTCGTCTACGGTGTTTTCAAGCCAAGGGAGAATGGTTTGGAGCTCTAAGATCTTTTGAACCGCTTGGGGCCAAAGCGCGTAGGCGCTCCCGAAACGCTCAAGGCGAGCTTGCATCTGGACCAGGTTCTCGAGCAACTGTGTCTCTTGTTCGAGCCTGGGCCCGGACGGCGTTTGTTCGTTGGGAGTGGTCTTCGCATGAAACGCAGTGGTCTTCGTATGAAACTCAGCCGGCGTGCGTCGCCCCGGGCCAGCGGCCGGAGATCGCAATACCTCATGACCCCGACTGTCGTAGTAGACGGTCTCGTTCCGGGTGGCGAAAAACCAAGGCCGTGATTGCCCCTCGGGAACGTGGGCTAAGGCATTTCTCTTGGCGAGGTGTTTGTCGGTAAAGTCTGAGGCGACCCCTTCAAAAACGTAATTGTGAATGTCAAAAAACGGTGTCTTGTTGTTGAGAATCGGGAACACAATAAACAGCGTGCGATCAAGAATGGAGATCACGTTATAGGTCAGTTTGTTGGCCTTGCCCGCCGGTGAAAGCATCATGAATTCCCGGGCATCGGCATCTGTTTGTTCGTCGGTACCGAGGTAGGCGATGGTTTTTGGACCGAGCGTGGTGTGCAGAAGCTTGGCGAGCAGGGGTTCCAGGTCTTCCACAAAAAGGGACTTTTCGTGGCTCATGTGGATAAGCTCTTCTTCGATAAAGAACAGAAGGCCGACAAATTCGCCCTCCGGTTTGTATTCGCGTCGCCAGGCGTTTCGGGTGACGTAGAAGTTGGTTCTTTGGTCAGGATGCACCCACCGCGCAGTGGCCGATTGGGCAAACGCATCGGCCATGGGGAAGGAGTCTTTGGTCAAGGGGTAGGTGATGGAGACCAGTCTTTCCTCCTTTTTCGGTTTTCGGTCGGGTTCGTCCCGGTAGACGATGAATTCGCGGCTCTTGGTGTTGTACACTTGGGCGATTGAACCATGGAGGGCCAGCGCGGCCTTGTTCTGGGCATATCGTTCCATCCGGGTTTCGGCGCGGAACAGTGCGTTGTCGTGGGTGAGGCGCTGGAATTCGTGGAGGTTTTCTTCTGCGTTTTCAAAAGAAGGAAGGCTGTCGATTTGAAGCGTGCCATATCGAGCCGAAACGCGGATCTTGTTGATCTCTTTTTTTAGACGCTCCACGATGGTTTCAAAGCTTGTGGGCTCGGGACTGCCTTTTTCGGCTGTCCAGGTCCCAAAGTGGCCCTCAAGGGCGGTGAGCGTTGAGGTGATTTGTTGGGAAAAGGCATATGCAGGAGCATTCTTTTTGAGCTTGTTGCTGAGTTTGACCACCATGCGGTGAAAGTCTTCTAGCCGTTTCGAGGAGACAAGCATGGCCGCCTTCGTGAGGTCTGCAGGTTTTGCTTTTTCGGCAGGGCGGTTGTCCTTGGGGTTTGGTTTTCGAGCCCCCTTGGCCGAGTAAGCATACTTTTGCACAAAGGCATCGACTTCTTCTTCGGGGCCGTACACGTGCCAATCGGTGCCGGGCCATGGGCGCCAGATATAGTCGATATTCTGGTGCTCGATGGGGAGCGAGGGCTGCTTTTGAAGAAGGATATCTTTGAAAAACAGTTGGTCGTCTTGCCAGCGGAAGATTCCGGGGCGGTTAAGAACGATGGCTTTCGTCGACTGCGCCCCACCGATGCCTTGGAGCTCTGGCTCAACGAAGAGCGTGAGCAAGATGGGATACCGGACCTCAGGGGGGAAGGCGTAGATCCAGTCCGGGTAGGCGTCTACATCGGCCAAAAAGCTCTCGAGGGGCGACACGGTGTTTTGAACCGGCGTACTTTGGGGGCTTGGGTCGAGGGTGATGTTTTGGTCGTATCGATAGACGGCCATCTTAGAGGTGATATCGTGGGCAAAGAGGGGAATCTTGGGGTCGAGGAGGGGGAGTTTAGGCCCGGCATAGGTTGGGGGCACAACCAGGGCGTAGATTTCGTGGTCGAAGAAGGTGGTAGTGGGCTCCCAAGCGCCTTGGGCGTTTCGGTTGAAGAGGGGAAGGGTACGCACATAGGGCTCACTTTCGGCAAAGACCTCCCATGCGGCGACCCACCCCACCTGGACCCAACGCCCTTTGGGCGGGGCCTCAAACAACAGAAGTGATTTCCAAAGGAGGGTCTCAAACTCGGCTTGAATTTCGTCGGAGGCTTGGTGGATGGCGCCGGCGCCAACCACGCCCGCGACGGTCCCCCAGATCTGTTCTAAAGAGAGTCCTCCGCTGGCGGCGGGGGACGGAGGGCCTCCGCGCAGAAAACCTTTGGCGGTGCGAATGGTGCGTAGGGTTTGAAGGACGGAAATCGGACGGTTTTCGTAGATGGGTGTGTTGAATGCTGGAGCCGTCGCGGGTACCGCGGCGAGGGCCAAGCCATCGCCACAGTCTTCGCTGTGGTGTGCCTGTAAGTCCCAGGCGCCGCTTTGGATCATGTCTTTTGCGTGCTCTTGTGAGACGGAATCGCGGGTGTGGCAGTGCGGGTGAGCCCGCGCCGAAAAGCGAAAGTCGTAAGATTGTCCGGTTGCGAGGTTTTCAAGGTGGAGCGTGGCTTCGGCGCCAAGGTCTTGGGGTATTGTTCCGCAGACGCTGAAGGTGTGAACGCCGAGCTCGATGTCCGGTCCGAAGGCTCGGCCGTCGAGGCTGACCCGGTAGCGGGCATCGATGGGGCCCCGATTGTCCAAGTACAAGAGGCACTGGTGTCGGTCTTTGAGCATGGCGTAGTCCCCGTCTTTTGTGGGAATGGGGGTGATGTGCACGTTCATGCGGGTGACGGTACCGAGGAGTTCTTTTTCGCCGATGAGGCCGATGTCTTCGCTGGTATCGTGCACAGGCCGAGGTCCATCACCGATGCCGGTCGCGAGCTCTTGAGAGCCCCAAGAAGATTCGCCCAAGGAGGCGGGCGCGACATAGGCCGCAGCCATGGAGGGGCCGAAGGGGTGCCTGGCCTCTTTGGTGATTTCGAGTTGGCCCTTCAAGTTTTCGGCGTCGGATTCACTGAGCTGAAGTCCCGCTAGAAGCGTATTCACATGCGTTTCAAAAAGCGCCCCGGTGCGCACCATCCGGTGGACAAGGCTGAGCCATCGGCTTTGGTGCGCGCGTGGAACGCGCGCTTTGCTGGCCAGGTGGTCGAGACGCCCGTCCGCGTAAAGGTTTATCCACTGGCGCAGCGTCCGCGCGTTTTGGGCGTAGACGGGATCGAGCGGAAGGTCGGGGGCATCGGTTGCGATACCGTGCCCCACGGTTCGAATCCGCCCGCGCAGCGGAGCCTCCCGGGTGAGGCGGAGTTCGATGGCGCTTCGTTTCCAGTAGTCGGAGGCCGCGGGGTTAAACGCGTCTTGCGGTTCTACATCGCCGAGACCGTAAATGATGAGATCCTCTGGGGCTGCTTCGGCGAGCATGCGGTGAATGGCCGTTTTGGTGCGCGTTCGAAGCGCCTCTTGGATTTCGGGCAGCGACGCCTCAAGCGGTACCACGATGGGCGGCACGTTTTGGAGCTGGGCCAGTGTTGAGGGCGTATCGGTTTGGGTTTCGGTGGTGTTCCCCAGGTGAATTTTGGCGTGTATGTGAGAGACGTACGATTCACGTTGGGGCTGAAGCCTTTGTTCTACCATGGCCCAAAAAGGTGTGCTGCTCCGAAGGCTCTCGATGCTCAAGACCCAGTCGCTTTGGCTGCTCTGACTGCCGCGCTTTTTAAAAAGTTGTTCGGTGGCCCGCATCGCGGCTTCACATGTGACGCCTACGCCGCTTTCGAAGCTGGCTGCGCCTTGGTGAAACAGCATGTCTTGGTTGCAAAGTTCGCGGGTCAAAACGTGTTTCATCGACAGGAGACGGTCTTGGGCGGAAGTGGGCCCATCGGTGAAGAACATTTCGTCGTGGATCGTTCTGATGTGCACCAATTCGGTGAACAGATCATCAAAGCGATACGCACGAAAGTCTGACATCAGAAGGGCCGACAGGGTGTCCATAAAACGATGCGCAAGGAGACGTTTGATTGGGTCGCCGGCTTCGCCATCGACAAGGCCTCGTTGGATATCCATTTGGGCATGGGTCAATGGCGCCCCGCCGATGCCAAAGGCGCCGCGGGGATGGTCAACCACCAGCGCCAGCAGCCGCATTTCGGGGCTTTCTCGGTCGAGGTCGTCATGGCCTTGGAGTTCGACGCGCGCGATTTCGTTTTGTCGGGGATCCAGCGCTGACGCTGCCCGCAGGGCGAGAAGGGCAAAGATTTTTTGCCAGGCCAGATCTTCTGGAACGATTTCGGGGCCGTTTTTCGTTTGGGTTGAGGACGACTGAAGGGCGCGTCCTTCCTCGAGTAAGAAGAGGGCTTTTCGCCCAGCACCGATCCTCGAGGCGAAAAGGCTACATGAATTGTAGGCACGCATCCCATTTGTGGAACTTCTTTCGGTGCCCCATTCATTGACCCATCGGGCCGGAAGTGCTCCGTCGTCAAGCCCACAAAGCTCGGTCAAACGCTCGCCCAAGATGCCAAGGTGTTCGCGCAAAAGATGTCCATCGGTCGTCCCCACCAGGCTTGCGGCACCGAGCTGTAGGGCAAAATAGCCGATGACGTTGTCTTCGAGCTCGGCGACGTTGTCGTTTTCGGGCCTTTGAAAGAGGCCCCGAAGGGGGCCGCTTTCGAGGCTGACGTGACGTTGAACTTGCTCACTTAGGCCAAGTCGAAGAACAGATTCAAGGTCGCTCGTGCCGCCGATCCCTTCGTTTTGGTCAAGATACCAAGCCAGGGCATAGTAGCCCAAGAGATGGGCTTTCAGCGGGTGCGATGGTTGTAGGTCCGGCGGTTCGGTGAGCCTTGCACTGAGTTCTTGGGCCAGGCCATGGGCCTCTTGCCGCCTTTTTTGGTTGGTGGTCACGATGAGCCACAGCGCCAAGTCTTTGATGCTTGTCGATGACGTGGTGAGGGGATCGTACAAAGCGTCGAGTTCTTTTTCGGCACCCCGCAGCCATGCAGGCAGCTGTTTGGCCAAAGCCTGGTCGTACGGCCGTAGCGGCCGGCCGGAGGCGCTATCGTCTTGGGAGAGGGCCTCGTAGGTATCGATGTACCAAACCACGGCCGTGCTTGAGATCATACGGGCTGAGAGGTCTTGAATGCGTTGACTGGAATAGACAAAGCCATGGTTTCGGATAAAAGCCTGACTTCCGGCCCACAGACCCCGTGCTTCGTCGAGGAAGCGGCCACTGTCTGGGTGTTCGGGATGTGCTTGGGCAAAACGGAACAGTCCGAGAATGAGTCCCATGGTCGCTTCTAGATGGTACGAAGCCTCCTGAAGGTTGCTGGGGGCGATGTACGGGTCTTTGAATGCGTTCTGAAAGTAGTGGGTGCCCCGATAGGTCCGTCTTGGTGGGCAGCTTGCGTTCTTGCTATGACAAGCATCTTCGCCAAACCCCAGATCTTTGGCGTATTGCAAAATCGTGTACTCGAGACACTTGGCGAGGCGATCGGTGTATATCGAATATTGTCCACCGTCTCCGGGAGGCATCGTTTCGCTCAGGGCCTCGTAGTTCACCGATAGCGAAAGCCAACTGCAGTTGTCGATGGCGGTGTGGCGGCTGGCTTCGAATTCAAAACCGTTCGCCTCGTTTTGGAGCTCGCCGCCGGTGATCACCCGCCCCAAGGCTTGGGACGACAGGGCCCTTTGGAGCCCCTGAATTCGGTTTTCTCGGTTGCTTCTTTGTTCGTGGGTGAGCGCCTGAGCCACAGGGTTGGCTTCAAGATGCACGAGCGTTTCTTCGAATTCTTGTTTCCACCCCTCTTCATCCCAAAGAAAGTGAAAAATGCCGGTCCGAAGTTCGTCTCGCCACTGCCGAAGGTCGCTTTCCCAAGTGGCTTGCTCGGTGGGGGTTTTTGGTCCCAGTCGGCCCGTATGGAGCAGGGCGTGGTTGAGTACGCTCAGGACGTCGAGGTTATGCTCGGTGACAACGTTGGAAGCAGCCACGCGTGTTTTGAGAACGGTCCACACGCCCTCCGCCTCGAGTGGGTATTTTTGCCAACCCCCGCCGCTCGATGGGCCGTTTTGGCAGGAATGGCCGGCAAGGCTGCGGCATACACGAAGCTCGGTCGGTGCGAAGGTATCGTACCCGATGGCATCGAGCACGCTGTAGTAAGAAAGGGCATCTTGAGGACCAAAATCCCAAGCCAAGGCCAGGTGTGGTGTGAGCCCAGGGGTCTTGGCCAGCCGATGGGGCGATCCGGCATGTTCAAGTCCTTGCGTGCTCCACCCCGCGGTCATCAGACTGGCCGTCTCGGCACCGCCGACGGTCAAACGTCGACGGTGATCTTTGAGACCCACCAACGCATCTTGGTAACAAGCCTTGAACACGCGCTGTTCTTCAGAAGAAGCTTGCTCATACGCGCTGGAGCTCAAGAATACGCCCAGCCCATGAATGACCCAGGCGGTGGCCCCGGTCACCAAACGCGCGTCCTGCCAGTTGTCGCCGTCGGTATTCCATGAAAACGGCCAACCCAGAATCTTTTGGGTGCCGTTTTCGCGGACCGCGTGGTGGCACACGAAGCGGGCGAGGCCCAGGGTCTGTCTGGTGTAGTCTTGAGGTGACGTGGCCAGTTGGGCCAAGGTGATGCCTTGGGTGTAGGCCCACACCCGCCCGAACTTCGCAAGGTACAAAGCGTCGCGCGCTTCGGGGGTATCAGGCTGTTCAGCACGTGTTGGATCGGTGACCGAAGGATCCGGCTGGTACTCTATTTGGTAGTAAAAATCTTTGTGGGTGGCTCCATCGACTTTTTGGGACAGAAGATGATCTCGAAGCAAAAGGGCGTCTTGGTAGTTGTCTGCGACGCCCCCAAAGAGCACCGTCGTGTCCCGACTCATCGCGGAAGACATGTTCGATTCAGATTCGTTTTGGGCCCGGCTTATGAGCCCCGCCACAAGATCGCCAGATCCGGCGGTCATGACGATTTGCCCTTGGCCTTGGCTGAGCTCAAGACCCAGTGGCGATGCTGGTTCATCGATGGCCAGCGCGCTGCTGCTCCAGAGTTCGCGGGCAGAACCGGCCCTTGCGCTTGAACCTTCGGCCAGGCCCCCGAGCATCGCTTTGAGAGTACGCTCCGATGCTTCGCCCGATCCTTGGGTGGGTGCCGTCTTTGCTGGATTGCTGGATAGGTTTGCGCCTGCGTCGTCCGCTGGACGGTCGCTCGCGTTTTTTGTCGCGTTGTCCGCTGCGCTCGTGCTTGCGTACGCGTTGTCGTTTGAGTTGCCCTTTGCAATCTCAGATGCAATGCCTGCTGAACCGCTATCCGCTTTATTTGTTGCGTTGTCCGCCCAGCTGCCGGCCATGTTTGTGGCTGCGCCTTCTTGATGGGCGGTCGTACTGTTTGCAGGATCGGGGGTTGTGTTTTCAGCGGTGCTTCTTGATGGATGTTGCGATTCCGTCTGCAAGATCTGCACAATGTCTTCGTGCACGACGTGCATGGAGAATTTGTTCTCCGCTCTGGCGGTGAGGGACACGTTTTTTGTGCCGGCGAGCGGGTTCTCAAGGGCCACGTGAACATGAGAAAACTCGGTGTTGCGTGATGCTCTTGTGGTGACGATCTGATCTTCTCCCTGGCTTCCTTTTCGAACCCAGGCTGCGAGAACCAGTTCGTCGTAAGCGCTGAGCGAGGGCGCTCCGCCCTGAAGGCTCGGGCTTCGGACGAAGTCTGCTCCTTCGGCATCCAGTTCTTGTGTGTTTTTGGCCTCGGAGCCTTCTAGTCGAGTGGGTGTGGGGCTACGGTTGAGGGTGGCCGCTTCGTTGAACGTACTCCCGCGATGCTGCTGCCGTACGTGTACTTCTGTGGATGGGCCGCCTGAGCCGGGTGCATAAAAGAGGACGTGGGTTTCGCCAGGCGACGTGGTGACCACTTGAGGCGTTGTGCCCGTGGCCAAAAAAGACGGCGGCGACCAGCGACGGCCTCCGTCGGGGGAGCGGGTCACGTAAACGGCGCGCTCATCGGACTCTCGGGCTGTTCCTTCGAACATCAGCACCATTTCGCCATCGGGCCCAGTGTAGACTTTGGGGTGAGCGGGAGCCGGTGGGCGTCCTGCGTTGAAGTTTTTCGCAACCACCGATGTTCGCCAGCCGCTTTGGCCATCTCCTTCGAGGGGGCGCTGAGCGATTTTGACCAGCTCCTCAACGTGCCACGTGCCCTGGTACAAATATTGGTATTGGTACCCAAGCTGGGTGTACTTTTTCTCATCACCCTCTTCGTAGGCGCGCTTCCAGGTTTGGCGCCAGCCGACCACCAGTCGGATCGGTTTGAGGCGCTGGACCACGGGTTCGCTGTAGATCGGATCTTGGACCATGGTCGCCCAAGCGGGATTGACTACCGCTTTATTGTCCCACATACGTTGCTGTCGGGCGACGATGTTGATTTTTTCGTCGTCGATGTGAAGCGCCGGTTCGTAGACGTAGCTTTCCTCGATGCGGTGCCCAGAGGGCGCTTCGTTGAGGACGTCGGTTTCAGGGCACCAGCATGCTTCGCAGGCACAGCCGCCCTCGGTTCCAGGAGGGGACTGGACTTTGTAGTACACCACCTCGGTTGCGGTTTCGCGAACATGGACATCAAACACGCTCGATGCCGCGCCCTCGAGGTTTTTGAGATGGTAGATTTTGTTGGCCTCTCCCCAAACGAGATGGTGCTGACCGCTTTTGTCGTAGGCCGTATCTAGGCCTCTCTTCCAGCTCGCTCCGTCCCGGATGAGACGTTTTTCGCCAAAAGTTTGGCCTCCGTCTTGGCTGAGGGACACGTAAAGCCAACTCTCCTGAGCATCGGCGGTGTTTGCACGTTCGATCCACGCAAGGGTGAGCTTGGCACCTTGGGCGGCCAGGGCGAGGTCGGTGATGTGGTGGTCAGGCTTGGACGAGCTTAGGGTGAGTAGGGGACGGAAGCTCCCCGGCCTTCCTGCGTGGGGGCTTACCGTATATTGAATGCGATCGGGTGCGTGGTTGCCGCCCCGCGCCACAAACCCAAGATGGGCGTGCACTTGGTCGCCCAACATGGTGAGTGCCGTCTTTGGGAGGTGTTGTCTGTCGCCCTGCCCGGATACGCGCGCAGGAGCTTCGAAGGTGCCAGGCGGTGGAGGTTTTGAGGTCTCGTAGGCCTGAACCTGGGCGCTGCGAGAAGGCACCGACTCCAGGACGTCGCCCTCGGCGCTCGTAAGGACTGCAGTGACGGCGTAGTGCTGCAGTCCCTCCAGAACGCCAAAATGTTCGCGGTAGCCGACGCGCCCTTGCTCAGCCACCATCAACCCGTTCCGGTAGATACGGAACTTCGGTTCCACGCCTTTAGGGAGGGGTGAGCCATCTTCGAACAAAGTCGGGGCCTTCCAGAAAAGTACAGCGGATTTCCCATTGGATGCCGCCCTCAGTTCCAAGGGCGCGGTGGGCCGCTTCAGACGGCCGCGGTCCGGATTCATGTAGAGAGGGCCTGGTCCGTGGGCGACCGCGAGGTAGGCCCAGTATCCGCGGCCGGGCTCCAACGGATCTGTTTTGCGCAGCCGTTCGAACGCTTGTTTTTGAGGGCTCCAGCGAAGAATGGTGCGCACCAGGGGATCGGTAGATACCCAGGATCGGTCTTTGCCCTCGGCTGGGTTGAAGCCGATAGAAAAGGGATGCCATCCGGGGCCGGTGGGGGGGATGTTCTGGTGTGGGTGATGGGACCGGCTTTCGCGGGCAGGGACGGAAATTTTGTGCGGTTTGGGGGACCAGACCCAATAGAGCTTGTCCGGCTCCAAGGTGGCGGGTGCCCTGATGGTGCTGGGTGCTTGGGGCTCCGATGGCTCAACTTCCCAAATTTGCAGGCCCCATGATGACTCGATGCGGTGGCTGAACGCACCCGGAAAACTTGTGAGGTTCCAGCCGCGGTCGAGGCGGTGGGTGAACTGGGACTCGTGATTCGATGGAGGGACGGGGGGCGCAGAGCCGAGGAGGCCACAGAACATAGCCAGCCCGAAGGGCACCCGCACGATCAATGCGTGGCTCAGTGTCTTCCCGCGAAATCGAAATGTATCCAACATCCAAGTTCCCCCCTGAACTTGAGAGCGTGCAGTGTTTGTGACCGATGAGCCCCCACGATACCCCAGCCTGCAGCTTGTGGGCTGCCGGTAGTGAGCTGACCGCCCCCTCCGAACGTTCCGGCCTTATTGAGGGATTTACGCCAGCGGGAGCCATTAGTCGGGGTTCAAACCGGTACCTGTCAAATTGATTCAGGTGGTTATTGGCCGCGATGAGTGGATCACCATAAGAGTGCAATCCAAGCTGTCGACCGTGGGCGGCAGAATTCCGGCTACCTTAAACCCTAGGTTAGGTGCCATTTGTTAAGGATGGCGGGTGACAGGGCTCGAAAGCCAGGCGCGTGCTTCGCTACTCCTTGCTAGGTGTTGATTCGGCCGTTCGTTTCACACTTGGGCGTTGGGCTCGGCTTGCCCCCCTCTCGCGTTCCTCTGCCGGCAGGGTTTCTTATCGGTTCACTCGGAAGGGGAGATTCTCGAGGGGGACGTCGCTGGTATTGATGAACTGTCCGTCCGGTCCCCGGATCCGGATCTGGACTCTGAGTTCCTCTTCGGGGGAAAGGGCGGCGATCATCTCCTCGAGGGTTACGCCAAGCGGACTTTCATCATCGATATCGCGGAAGAGCCAGTCACCGCCGTCGAGTTTCGGCTCACTTACGAAAAATGAAAGGGTGTCTTTGATCTCTCCGTTGGCCATTCGATAGATTCGAACGTTGAACTGGCTTCCTGGGGTGGGGTTGGTTCGGAATTCGATTCTTATGTTTTTCGCATCGCTGTCGTAACGTGCTCGTAGGAGGATATCGGTTATCGGCAGTTCGAAAGGTCCCAGCAAGGGGGAAAAAACAGATTCTGAAGGTTCGAGTGCCTCGTCGTTTCTTGGGTCGAGACGCAAGCCCAGCCGGAACCCGCGGAGCAGAGCGGTTTTGGCGTGTAGTTGAAGTTCGAAGGGCATCGACGCCAGCCAGTCCGCTGTAAATTGCTTGGTATTAAGTTCGCCGTTAGGGGTATAGGGGTCGAGATTCGCACCCTTGATGTAATTCTGGAATGCGCGCTGGACCTCGTTGAATGCAGCCCTTGTAGCTTCTTCTTCGGTTCTCAGCGCAAACCGGCAATAGAGCTTGTAACGCCCGGGACCCATCCCCACACCGGACGGCGCGAGTTGACCGTGTGGAGCGTCTACTGAGTTCACGTAGAAGGTGGAAATGGATGAGGCTTGCCCCCGAAGGAGGGCGTATTTAAACCAGTCGGAGGTGAGTTGGTCGAGCTGACGGGGGTCGCTGCTGCAGTAGAACACGAGCATTTCGTCTTCGGCGAGTGGGCGGCTGAGTTTCAAGAGAAACAGATCGCTGGCGGCGTCGTAGCGATCGGTTTCGATGGTGAAGGGTGTGCTGCCATCATGATGTCCCGCGTAGGTCCTGCTCTGGTTTTCGCGCCAGTCTCGCCAGTTGACGTGATCGTCGGTGCCGAGAATTTCGTTGAGCAACCAGTGGTCGACGGCGTCTCGGTGGACCTCACTGTAGTGGCTGGGTACGTCGTCGGCACGAACCTCTTTTTGATACCAGTCGTGCCAAAAGCCTACGGGGTGGGTGTAGACGACGCGCGCGCCGTCTCCGGCGGTGACTTGGATGACCGTGCCCAGGGGTGATTCGGTCGAGAACCCGGTCGTCCAGCGCACCGCGCGATAGACTTCGACGCCATCCCAGGTCTTTTTGAGGACAACGTCTTGCGGTAACTTTCCGCTCCACCAGCCCCGGAGTTTTTGCGCCCATTCCTCTTTGACATGAGATTCGGCGTGAAAGCCGATGTTGTCGAGAAGGTTCTTGCTGTACACGTAGTCAAGACCCTCACCGTGGGTGGACACGAGGGTGGGTACCCAGTCGTAGATCGCGTCCGGTGCGTGGTCGGGGATGGCGTCGATGCTCGTGATGTACTCGAAGTCCGGCCCCAGAGGGGCAAGTTGAACTTCGGGTTCAACCACGACGATGTTGGGTCGAGAATGCCCCATCATGAGCTCCACCATCAGGTCGACCTCTTTTTCGCTGGTGGCCGAAGCCACACCCAGATGGACGCCAATGGCGATGATGTTCATCAACAGAGCCTTGAGAGCCTCCCTGCCGGTGGCCACTACGGCAGCCTCCGTGAGCGTGGTGATGAGGATATTCTGTTGGACAAGTTCAGGGCGTGCGAGGTCTGCGGCCGAGAAAGCCCCGGCGCCGGGGGCGAGATGGGCGCCCGCGGCGGGTTCGAGCTCGCCGTAGGCGTATACGCTCTTGCTCCAGTCTTGGGCTCCCAACAAAGCGAGTGCGGAGGCGTCCAGTTGAAAGGCACCCGGGGGTGGCGGTGGTTCATCCACGCTGTTTACTTGGAATCCGTCTTTCCGAATCACAGCCTCAGGTTCGGTCACAAAGGTTCCGATGTATTGTGCCCCCTCGACCGAACCGATATCGACGGCGAAGCTGGCAAATAGGGTTTCATCGGTTTCCATGCTTTCAAGAAAGTCTTCTGGGTCTTCACCGAGGAGGCTTTTCTCTAGGCCGAATTCGTGGGTCGATTCTCCGATCTTGTTGTTCTTGACATTGAAGATGTGAACGATTTGGTCCGTTGGTCCGGTTTGGCCGATGTCGGACTTACGCATCTTGAACAAGGTGACGTAGGCGCGGGTCGGAAACAGTCCCGCATGCTTGAGGAGCTCGTGGGTGACCTTAAACTGCACAGCAATCTTGCGTGCCCGGAATGGGATCTTCGGTTTTCCGTGAAGGAACGCATCAAATTCGAGGTCCAAGGAACGGGGCTCGGGGTTGATGACCACGACGGTTCGGTTGTCACCCTGTTCGTTTTCGAGTTCTGACAGGGGGATGCAGTACAGCGGAACGCCAGGCACGGGGCGAACAGCCTTTTTGAGATTGATCTTAAAGCCTTTGTTGGGTGAAAGCTCCTCGGATGGGTTCAATCGTCTAAAGTCTCGATAGACGGCCAGCGCACGAGGATCGAGCGAGCTCCGCCAATTGAGGTGGAAAACATCGCGGCCTTTGGTGCGCCACTTTTTCACCAGTTCTCGCGCACTCGTTCCGAAAAGATGAACAAGCTCGGGATCGTGGGTGCAAAGATAGCCCTCGGGCGTGGCCTCTTTTTCGACGCCTCTCAGTTCAATGATGCCTATTGCATTGGGTGGGTCGAGTTCGGCGTCGGCACGGCTATCGGATTCAGGTGCCTCAGAGCCTTCGGCGCGCACGATGAGGTCCACAAAATCGCCGCGAACCCTGGGCGATACGTAGCCGTGCTCCAGTGCCCCTCGTTCGATGATGATTGCGGGTTTGAAGGGGCTGTAGAACCAAAGGGCGTCGAGCGCTTCTTGGATGCTTCCGACTTCCGGAATCACCGAGGAATCGTCAGCCGATGGTGATGGGCCCCAGGCGGAAGGCCCCTGGCTGTGCACGCAGATGGTGGTGTAACCATCGTCTCCTTGAAGCCCGCCCAGGGATTGGACGCCGCAGGGATCGTGGCCAAACGGGTCAATCGGGCCGTTCACCCCGTTGTTGGGCGTGCCTTGGTTGTCGGCATCAGGAACAAGTGCGGGGACGAGGGCGGGGCCTAGGTGTCGGGCCAACTCTTGGAAAACTTGATACCACCCGGGGTTTGTGAGGGCACCGCCCGCGGTGAGGGTGTACAGGAACCCGGCTGCAGTCGGGGGAACGGAAAAGGTCGGCGCCTTTTGGGCTGGGGTGGGGTCTGGGAGGAGGGCCAGAAGCGCCTCGGCATTGCCGGCAGCGTAGGGCTCAATGATCGCCGAAAGGAATGTTTCGGACATTTGGCCGTTCTTCAGCACCTGATGCACAAGGTCGGCCGACAAACCGGTCTCGCTCGAAAAGCGCGCGAGCTCACCCTCGGCATAGGTATTGACAAAACGGCGGAGTGCGCGCCGGCCGAGGATGCGTTCTCGGTCTGGCGTCACCGGACCGGGGGCGCTTACGATTCCTTGTGCGCGGTATTCCACCGGGGTATCGAAGTCTTGAAGCACGCGAAGCTCGAGGGAAAGTCGACTGAAGTAAGAGGGTGACTCGGTGTGGAAAACGGCGATGGGGTCAAACGTACTCCAGGCGAACGTCAGCACGTGTTCGTCGAGCACTGCGTTTCGAACGCCGGTCCAGATGGCGTCTTTGATGCGGGCGCGGACCTCGGATTGGATTTCGGTTTGGGTCGCGTTGCTTGGGAGCGTCAAAGGCGCGGTGCTCTCTAAGAAGTCCCAGGTGCCCTGGGCCACGCCGACCGGGGCTTCTTGCGTTTTGAGGCCGACCACTGCGACCGCGGTGTGGCCAAGACGCGCCAAAAGGGTATCCCAGAGTGCCTTTTGATCGGCTGCGCTTAAGACCACGCCCATCGATTCGAAACCTTCCAGGGCGTCAGGGCGGACACCTCGGCGAAGAACGCGGTCTTCGAAGGCTCGTGACAAGACTTCGCAGCCGATGCCCACATAACGTTCAAGAGCGGCCCTTTTTTGAGGGTTTAGGCCGCACGGGTTCAGGAGTTCGGCCGCGACTTGCCTTGGCAAACGTCCGAGGTTGGGCCCTTTGGCCTCAATCCAGGCTTGGGGCGTTTGGCCTTGCTCCACACCCTGCTCGACAAAACGGATATGGACCAGCTGGGTGAACAGATGATCGAAGACATGGGGGTGCGGATCTTGCGCCAATAGGGCGCCGACGGTCTCCGCGTAGATCCGAACGAGTTCGGTGGCGACCGCCGCCAGTTGGCCCTTGTCGATGGTCTCATCGTATTCAAAGTGGCCAAAGGCTCCGTCCATGTGTCCCGCGATGAGGGCACCGAGACGTGCCGAGGGGGTCAACGGTGCGTCCAGCAGATCGTTGAGTTCGAGGGCCGCGATATCGGTGCGACGGGCATCAAAGCGCGCGGTCGTGCGGTGCGCCCACAACGTTTCAACCCCCAAGGTCGACCATCCACCCCGATGCGCGTTCACAAAGGCACGCGTATCGGCGCCGGCCTTGGGGCCTGCCCCGGCATCGGGTGTGGCGAGGTCCTTCGTTGCGGCGTGGTAGGCCCGAGCCAACGTGAGCGAGGCTTCGGCTTGGGTACGGTCTCCGATGGAGGCCGAAAACGCGGCGTAGAGCGCCATTGCACTGCCGCCGACACCGGTCGATTTCAGCGCGCTCTCGGACGCCGCTTTCGGATAACCGATAAGGGGAGTGGCAGAGTCTTCGTTCCACAGGACGGAAGCGATGGCGTGTTTCAGTGCCTCAGCCCGCGCTTCGAGCGCATCGCTTAGGCTCGGGTCTTCGGCTTGTGCGAACGCCTTTTGGGCCTCGCGCAGCGCAAAGTAGGCGATCACGTTGTCTTCGGTCCACGCGATGGGTGGGTGGGCACCCCCCATCGGCGAATCGGTGTACAGCGCGACGCCGTCCGTACGGGCGCCCCAGTAGCTGAAGGTATCAAGGAAGCCAATCAGACCCCGGATCGCTTCTTGGAGCTCAGACCGAAGGCCGGCCTCGAGCTCGGGCACATGGGTGAGGAGCCATGCCATCGCGTACACGGCTGTGACCTGGGGCAAGGTGATGTGATCTTCCACCACGGGCGCTCGGCCCAAGGTGGTGACGGCAAAAGGAAGGGTCATCGCTCGCCCCGCCGACGCCTCCCCATGGTCTTTCGTAAGAGACAGAAGGCCCCGTGCCCATGCAATCGCCCTCTTCTTGTCGTTGTGGTTGACGGCGGCGATGATGCCGAGCGCCTGGTCCTGAACCAAGGTGAACCGAGATCCGTCGGTGGTTCCGGAGACGATCAGGTGGCCGAAGAGGTCACCCTCGACGGAAGCATCTTCATCCGAAATCAAAGCGCGAGAGTCCGTCACCTCGTTCAGCATCTCCAAGAGCGACGTCTCAAGATGGCCGGGGTCTATGTCTCGCGCGTACGCGAGCAGGGGCCGGTCTGCCGAACTGTCTTGGGCTTGGAGGTAGTCCCGTACGTCGATAAACCAAATGAGTGCGGTGCTCGACGAAAGCAGGGTCGAAAGGTCTTGGATGCGTTGGCTAGAATAGGGAAAGCCGTGGTCACGAACGAAGGCTTGAACGCCGGCCCAAAGCCTGAGTGCTTCGTCCCTAAACTGCTCCGCCTGCGGGTGGTCCGGCCGGGCGTCGGCAAAATAGAGGAGTCCGAGAATGAGGCCGGTGGTGGCCTCCAGATGGAAAGAGGCCTCCTGAAGTTCGCTTGGTTCGATATAGGGGTCTCGAAAGGCGTTTTGGAAGTAGTGGGTTCCGTAGTACTGTTTCGACTCGAAGCTGAGCTTCTTCGCAAATTGAAGATAGGTGTACTCGAGGCACCTTGCCAGCCGATCTTCTAACGTGTCTGGGAGTGTCTTGTAGTCTACCGAAAGCGACAGCCAACTGCAGTTGTCGATGGCTGCGTGGATGCTTCCGTGAAAAGAAGAATTCTCATCGGTTGAGAGGGTCCCTCCGGTGATCATTCGCCCCAAAGAATCGTTTTTGAGCGCGTCCTCGATGCGGGCCACTTTTTCTTTACCCAGGGTGTGAACCGCGAGCGTCTTTTCTAAATCAGCACGCCAGCCCTGGTCATCCCATAGAAGCTCAAATACGCCTTCTCGAAGCGTGTTTCGCCACGACTCGAGCTCGGTTTTGTTGTCGAGCCCGATCTCTTCAGCGTGCTCGATGGCATGGTTGAGCACGGCGAGGGTGTCGAGGTTGTGCTCCGTCACGATGGTTTCGGCACGCGCCTTCGCCTTGAGCGCGCGAAATTCAGCCGGATCCTCGATGACTTTGTTGGTGAGCGGCGTTCGGCCCCCAGCGGTGTCTTCTTCCCAGCGAACGATGCTTGGCGGATTCTCTGGGTCGAGTTCGTTGTATCCGATGGCGTCCAGAACCGAGTAGTAAGCCCACCGTTCCTGCTCGGAAGCGGCCAAGGGCACGCCGCTTTCGCTTCGAAGATCCGAGGGCTGACCCGCACGCTTGAGTCCAAGCGTTGTCCAACCCGCGCTCATCAGCGCAAGGGGCTGACCTTCGGGCCCTACGATGTTTTGCCGGTGTTCGGCGAGCCCCCGAAGGGATTGCTTGTAACATAGGCGAAACTGGTCTTGCTGGTCATCCGAGGAGAGAGCGTAGAATGCGTCGGACACCAAAAACGCGCCCAGACCGTGGATCGTCCAGGCGTTGGCCCCAGTGACGAGGCGGGCATCCTCCCAACCGTCGCCGTCGGTGTTCCACGAAAAGGGCCAGCCCTTGATGACCGTTTCGCCGTTTTTCGTTGTGCCTGTTTTGGCGTGGTCACACAGAAATGCCGCCAGTCCCTGGGCGCGACGCTGATTCTCTTTCCCCAGCGAGCGGGAAAATTGCGCCAAGGCAATGCCCTGCGTGTAGACCCATACCCGTTTGAATCCGGCGAGGTGCTTGGCGTCCTTGAGGGCGGGGTCCTCCCACAGTTCGGGCGAACGGAGCCGGTCGCTGGCGGCGATGGCCTCAGGGTTGTCTTGGTCCGGTTCGTATTCGACCTGGTAGACATGAGGGATCCCGAGAGCGCCGGGATGGCCGGTCACCAGCATGCGGTCTCGGGCGGTGATCGCCCGCTCGTAGTTCCCGCGGACGTCTCCGGGAAGAAGGTGGAACTGCTTGGGCGCGGCATCGGGAGCGACGGCAGATTGGGCGCTGAGGTTGACTTCGGTGCCCTCCCATGAAGCCCAAAAAGTGCCCTGACCGGACTTCAGTGAGACCGTGAACGTGTCCACAGAGCCTGTCACCAAAGCGGCTGCTGCGACGGGCTTGGAGGCAAGGGAGTCCGCGGGGGCGGAGGCATGCTCTGCTTGGGCCCTCTGTGAACTTGACGTCGTTTCGGTTGCATCCGAATGATTGGTTCGGGAAAGCTCCACCGTTTGATCGGTGTCCACGGACATGTGGTATTTGTTGACCGCCGTGACCGAATACGCGGCACTCTTGCCGGATACAAGCTTTGCCCGGTGGCTCACATGGTAGGCATGGACGTCCACCAGCGGTGAGGCTCGGGCGACGACGATCCGCTTGCTTTCTTGGGAGGAGGCGGGGGCATCTACCCAGGCGGCCAGATGGAGGTCACCATGGGTGGCCAGGGCCGGAGCGCCGATGAGTCGGCCCGCGCTTCGCCCATGGCTTTTCCAGTGAATCTCGAGGGGCGTACGGTGGTTCACGGCCTCAGAATCGTACTCCGCTTGGGGATCCGTTCGTCGAAGAACGCGGATGGCGCCTCCCCCTTTTTGCTCCGCCGAGTAGTAGATCAGCGCGCGATCATCGCTGTCGGTGATGCCGAGCTTGGGCATGTAACCCACGCCCACCGCTTGGGGCTCTGACCATTGCACTCCACCGTCATCCGAAGACTGGATGTAAAGGGCGTTGTTCCCGGGGGCATTGGGGTCCTCGGAGGTCCCGTTTTCGTAGGCGGCAAACAGTCGTCCGACCCCATCCGAAAAGAGTGTCGGGTGCGATGGCTTCCCGTCGCGGGCTTTTTCGTCGATGCGGGACAAGATCGAGATTCGCCAGCTTTGGTGGGTGTCATCTTGCCAGGTGTTCTCTGTCCAACCGGCTTCGGCCCACGAACCTTCCTCGATGGGCCTTTGGGCCACCTTGATAAGGTCATCATCGTGCCATGACCCTTCGTACAAGTACTGATACCAGTCTTTGGGGTGCCAGGCGCTGTCGTCGTACGCATGGAGAACACCGGTTTTTTCGTAATGGGCCCATTGGGCCTCCTCGGTGTCCACTGCAGGCTCATCGAGAGGACGCGCGGGGTTGGGCTCGCCGGCGTGGGTCTTCCAGGTTTTTCTGAAGCCCATCTGCCATCGGGTCTGGCCCTCGAGGGGACACGATGGGTCATTCGCCGTCTGTCTCTCAGGCGGCGTTTTCGGTCCGTGCTCACCAAGCCAGTCCGGGTTCCGAACCGGTCGGTTGTCCCACATGCGATCTTGGCGGACCACAATGCTGATGCGGTTGTCGTCGATGTGGAGCGCGGGGCTATACACGTACGCCTCTTCGGTTCGATAGAAATGGGCACCAAAGGGTTCGTGGGTATCCGGATTTTCTTCGAGGGCAAACGGATAGACTTCGTGCTCTTCGGTGGTGCACGTGCAGGACCCACATTGCTTTTGGGTGTGGTAGGTCCGGTGATAGTTCATCGATAGCAAGTTTTCGTCTCGTTTGGTTTCGTCGAAAACATTGACGGGCTCCCCCTCGAAGTTTTTGAGGTAGAGGGCCTTGTGGGCTTCGCCCCATACGAGGTGAACGTTCTGGGACCGGTCGTAGCCTACATCGATTCCTCGTTTCCATTTTTTGCTTTGGCGTACCAGCGTGGGGGCACCAGAAAAACTTTTGCCTCCATCATAGCTTTCCCAAACATGCACGCGGGATGACGACTCTCCCTCGTCGCCTTGCGCGTCGTTCTTTTCCGCTTCGCTGATCCAGGCGACCACGACGCCCGCATCCTGGCTCGCGACCGCGGCATCGGTCACGATCCACCCTGGCTCAAGGCTGAAGAGAACCGTCGGTGAAGAAAAGCTACCAGCCTGGCCCGCTTTTTCGCTCCGAACGACACGAAGTTCTTCGCCCAAATCGCTTTGGGCGACGTATACGAGGTGTGCCAGCGTTTGGCCTTGATGGCTTGAAAGCGCAACTTTCGGGATGACCGCCGATACCCCTTCGGGGGTTGCGAAGCTTGGCGTTTCAAAATGTCCCGGGTCGGCGATTGGCGCTGGTGTCGCCAGCTCGATGGTCAAGAGTTCAGAAGGCTCAGACTCGAGGGGCAGACCGTCGGCTACGGGGAGCACGGTGGTGACGTAATAGGTGTACGTTCGGTCCCGCTCGAGGCCGGTATCCTCCATTTGGTCGATGTCGAGCTCGGCGATGCGGTTTGCCTCGCGGTACACGCGGTAGCTGAGGGGCACGCCCGGTGGAATCGGGGTGCCGTCCTCAAAGAGACGAGGCGCCCGCCACCGGAGGATGACACTTTGTTCTTGGGCCGCCGCGAAAACCTGTGCGGGGGGAAGGGGCGTTCTTGGAGACGATAGGATGGTTTCATAGCGGACGACAATCCTCTCGGTGGTGGTGTTCCCTGCGTGGTCCTCCGCGTACAGTTCGAAGAGATTCTCTCCTTCTTCGAGAAACACCGCATGTTGGAAACGGCCGTCTAGAAGTTCGAGCGGCACCGTCTGGGCTTCTTGAGAGGTCTTGATCCCCAGTTTGGCCAAATGCGGTTCTTCGACCGTTCCGGTGATGACGTGGTCGGCGAGGTAGACCGTTTGCTCTTGGCCGCCCACGGTGTGGAGCTTGGGCGGCATGGCGTCGTAGACGAGCTCGAGCGTGCGCTGATCTCGGCGTCCATACTGGTCGTGGACCACGATATGGGTCGGGGTTTGGGTTTCGCCCAGGCGGAGCTCGGTTTCGAAGGCGCCGGAAACGGTGGATGTCAATACGCCGTTGATGGTGACGCCGGCGAAGGCTGGGGTGATGGCTTCGCCTTTGAGCACAAACCGGGGCTCACGGACGTGGTGTGTATCTTGTTCGGGCTGGACAAGGATGAGCGCCGGCGGGCGCACCGAAGCAGGGGCCTCGGTCGCCGCCTCGGCCGTCGCTTTTAGTGCTTCGGCATGCACTGAAACACCATCGGTGCTTTTCCGGACCGTGATCCGATGTTCGGTGCTGTTTTGGGCAAGATCGGTTGCCCTGAAGGCAAAAACCGACGCCCCGAGGGGAAGGTCGTGAGAATGCACTTTGTGAACAAACTGTCCAGAACGGGGTAGGGCCTCACCGTTGAGTGTCCAGTCCGCCAGGTGGGCGTCGATGACCTTGGCTTGGAACCTTAGGATCTCTGATTCTGAGTGCACGGATGCTTCGATTTGGGGGTGCGTGGTATCGACGTTGACCTCCCGCCATAGGCGTCGACTTTGGTCTCGGCTGTCGACGGCAAGCACTTCAAAGCTGTTCTTTCCCGGGTCGAGAAAAGCGAGATGCGAAAAAGCTCGGGTCGACGTGTGGACCGGGACCCCATTGATGTACACAGCCTGCAAATCCTCATCAAAGGCCTGCCCGCTGAACACGAGACTTCGGGCGTTGGTGTGGTGCGTCTGTTCTGGTGGAAAAAGAACCACCAAGGTTGGTGCTGGGTTGCTTGTGGGCGAAAGTTCTTCGCTTTCGTGGTCCGTCCCGTTGCTTGGCGATGCATTCAGGAAACGCACGCCGAGTGCGTCTACGAGATGGGGTGGGAGGGGTTGATTCGACGCATTTTCAATGCTGGAGACCAGACCCAGTTCGTCTGTCAAGTAGTGCACCAGTTCGGCAAGGCGGATCACGGCTTCAGAGGGGGGTTGTTTGTCGTTTTCGGGAGCGTTTGGCGCATAGCCGAACGCCGTATTTTCGTAGTGGCTCGCCTGAACCGGAACGTAGGTCCCAGCGACCGCGACATGGATCTTGTCCGGAAACTGCCCGTTGTCTTTCGCTGTGATCCAGGCCTCAATCTTTTGGGGCTCTCCATGAATTTGCCAGACGCCATTGGGGTCGACTTGAATCACGAAATGGGTGTTGGCGGACGCCAGCTGTTCGGGGCTCGCGGTTGGCTCGGTGCCTGTCCCCTGTAGAATAAGACGAGCGCCCGGTTGTGCGCCCATGTTTGAAGAAAGGTTTGAAGAAACGGCAGTGGCCGGAGGAAGTATCTCGCTGGGGTCAAAAGAAAAGGGGCAGCGCTCTACCATGCGCGCGGCATCAAGGAAGTTCCATGTGGCTGGAAGGCAGGATTCAGCAAACGGACGCGCGGCCTGGCCGAACAGCGCACGGTAGCCCTGGCCGGGGGTCAGCATTTGGCCGAGACGGACCCGGCGATATGCTTGGTGCTGTGCATCCCAGCGGAGCATCTTTATGATGTTTGGATCTCCGTATGGCCGCGGGACTTCGACACTGACGAGATGCCATCCCGGCGTCTCTGGGGGGCGGGGGCTTGGGGCTTCGCCATCGACGGCTTCTGTGCCATCGGTCTTGAGGGTCAGCCCGATGTGTCGGTCGGCGTGAACCCAGTAGACCACGTTGGATTCAACGGGGTCTTTCGGGTCCAAGATGATCTTGTCGGCTCCGGTGGAGGTTGCAGTCCACAACGTGAGCCCATGAGACTGAAGCTGCGGATGAACTGCGGTTTTTCCAGAGGAGGGAAACGACGCCAGCGTCCATCCCGGTTCGAATGTGTACGATCCCAACTCCGCTTCCGGGAGGTTGCTTGTCCCGGTTCCGGGCGCGGACCCTTCAGCCTGTACCCAATACGGTTGCGACCCAAGCGTGAAGCACGAAACGGTAACCAGCGTGCGAAAAACACGGGTCATGCGTTTTCTTGGGGTGGAGGCTCGCAAGAACCTTCCTCGAAATCCGTTCATGAATTTGCTTCCTTCTCGTGGCCGACCATGTGTCCAGACGCTTCCTTTTTGTCTGGCGCTCGGCCTACCCGGCCTCGTCCCCCCCGAAGATGGGCGCGATAACGCCCCGAACGTCACGCCGAGCGCAGACACAAGAGCACGGGGTAACCATGTAGTCAATCGATTTGACAGAATGGGTATCACCTTTTGCTCGGTCGCGACCCTGAAGACGCGACAGTCCTTTTTCTACACAAATTCTTCTGGTTTGGAGGTGGGTTTGATGTGAAATAAGGGTTGCGGAACATGAATGTTCGGGGATTCCGTGGCACGGTTCACTTGTACTGCATCTGAAGGGAACCCTTGGTTGGTGTGAGCCCTGCAAGGCCGAATGGGCAGTGACCGAAGCCGCGCCCGTGGATAACAGGCGCGGATGCGATTGATGTGAGCGACGGACTACAATGAGTCCGGGGTTCCGATGATCAAAAAGCGCTCCGCGAGAACGTCTCCGTTTGGCCTTGAGCTTGCGATCGCATAGCCGGTGATCACCACTTCACCGGGGTGGAGTCGCAGGCCGACCTTCATTCGGGTTCGGCCGTTGAGGGCTGAGGAAGTGTGTACAATGGCGACCTTCTTGTAGGCTTCTTCGGTTCCGTCAGGGAAATAGCGCTTGGCTTTGAACGGCGCGCCTAGGTCATCGTGTTCAACCTCGGTCACTACGCCTGCATCGTAGAGAACGGTACGTATTTGGCTTTGATCTGCTCGGCGCAACACAAAGGGTTCATTGGAAAGGAACGATGTTCGGGGGGCCGCCTTAAGCCACTCGATGAGGTTGCTTTGGCCGTTTTTGTCACGATCCCGCAAACTGTCCTGTCCGTCTAGGGGATCAAGGCCGTGTGAGACCTCCCAGATGCTCGGGATGCCGTCGTGGTCGGCGTCGGGAACGCTGAGGGAAACGACCTGGTCTATGGGCACTGTATGGGTATGGGTTTTCAAAAAGCGATCGCGAACCTGGCCCTTCACCAGCCAGGGTTGCGTTTTTGTGCTCAGCTCAAAGGTGTGCTGACCGTTCGGATCATCGTAGGTCGTATCCCAGTGTCCGTCTCCGTCATAGTCCCAGCGAACGGCCAAAAAGCCATCCCAAGTGGTCTTGAAGTCCGGATCCCTCACCTGTGCACGGCCAACATAGATTTCTTGGGTGGGTTGTTCGCTCAGCGCTCGAACGTGGAGTCCGGTGGCATCAAGAAGGTAGACGTGATTTTTGTGGATCGCAAGGTCCCAGATGATTCCTGGCAGCGGCATGCGTCCCAGATATAGGGGGCGGCTTGGGGCTTCGACGTTGATGCGTTCGAGCCAACGCCCATGATCGTCTTCAACGACCACGCCGAAAGTATCTTCTTCTGTACTCAGTCCTTGCAGCCAGGCATATCGTCCATGAAGGGGGTATTGACTGACCTCGTGAAGGCCTCCTTTTTTGTCGAGCGCATACACCCGAAGCCCGTGGGCCTGAGAAAGCGCGTACAAATGACCTCTTACCCATGAGATGCTGTCTTCTTGGAGGTTGTGTTTCTGAAGGAGCCGGATCGAATCGGGTGTGCCGACGTCAAAAACGTCGAGGTGCTCGGAAAACTGGAAATAGGCGAGCTCGCCCTGGACCACAACATCGACCGGACGCTCAGGAATGGGGTGACGGCCCAGCTCCACGGGTTTTTGGGGGTTTCTCAAGTCAACCATGTTCAGTTGACCGGAATCGACAAAATAGAGCCTATTGTCCTTCACGCGTATGCCGGACGCCAGGTTAACGGGAATGGTCGAGGCGAGTACCGGCTTTTTCGGGGTCCTGAGATCAAGCACGTTGAGGCGAAAGCGATCGATGACTTCGACGCCCACGCGGTCGTCTATTCGAGGGGGGCGAGAAAACTTGCGATCGGGTGGGTTGTAACCGGACTCCAGGGCCACCGGATGAGCGGGGTCCAAAAGATCAAAAACCTGAAGGCCATCGGAAATCGCATAGGCGTATCTTCCTTTGACCGTGAAGCCCTCCGTGCGGAGTTCATGAAAAGAGACGGTACTGCTCAAAGTCACCCGGGGGCCGGTGAAGGCGTCGAAGCCGTCGATGGAGGGGGCGTGGTCGTAGGCGACAGACCACGCATCTCGCGCCACGACCTTTGACACCTGGCCATCGGCGTCGCGTGCTTGTAGCTCTACTCTGAATACCCGAGACTTTTCGGGCATCGAAAAGAGGTGGGTCTGTTTTTGTGCGTCAAGAAAGGGCGCCCAGTCTGACCAAGGTGCGCGGTCCCATTTCCATCGAATCGAAATCGACTCCAAAGGGGTGTCGGGGTCATGGGTTGCGGATGCGTCCACCTTGACAGGGAAGTCGTTGTGGCTGTTGTCCAAAGAAGCATCGTAAGTGAGAACAAAAGAGGGCACGGGCGGCAAGGGGTGGCCGGTCACCAAGAGCGTGCAATCACGCGATGCGACGTTGCCGTCCCGATCGGTGACCTCAATCGCAACCTGTTTACGCCCTGGACTGTTGTACTGGACTTTTGCGTGGCTGCCCTCGGACAGGATTTGGGCGCCGGAGCCAAAACGCCAATCAAAGCTGAGTTCATCCACCTGGTCCTCGAGGTCGCGGGTCTTGGAGGCATCGAGGCTGAACACCGAAAAAATGCTGCCCATCGAAGGGGCACAACCCAGGTCAATAAACGGGGCGGCGCCTGAAGGGGCAGTTGACGATTCCGCGACTTCGAACTCCACCGAGGGGAAACGGATCTCCTGGTTGCCTATCGAGTTTTTTGCTCTGGTTTCAAGGGTGTAAACGCCCGGACCCAATGAGGGGAGTTTGATGCGAAAGGCTTCCTCACCGGAGTCGAAATGACCGTCTATGGGGGTCGATTCGGACCAAGCGAGTCCGTTGATGCGAAACGCCACGGACTCGATGGTATGGACAGACACACCCGTGATCCCCAGCGCGGCGTTGTTTTCTTGGCCTAATCTGACCTCGTTGGCGTGGCTTCGAACCGAGGCACGGCCCTCCACGGTAATCCCGTCTCCATGGTCGATTCGCGTGATCTCACTCATCGGGATGGTGTCCAAAATGTCGAAGATTCCGTCACCATCGCGATCATAGGCACCGAGCTGACCTTGGCTGTACACCGTCAACGGGGAGTCGAGACCGGCGATGCTCATGAGGTCTCTTTGGGCCTCGCCATAGCCTGAGAAAAACCCGGTTCCGTCTCGGTATGCGGAGTTTGCATTGACCACCCGAAGGTAACCCGACAATGCCGTAGGACCGACCGGTGTCTGTCCGTGGCTGTCGTCGGCACCAAAGATGTGTCCGGTCTCATGTTCGATGGTGCCGCCGCCCCGGAGGTCTTGGTTGTACACGATAAGCGCGGGCCCGTGATGATGGGCGTGCGCGATACTTTTGCCTCTTCTGGCCACGATGAGATACGACCAATGGGTGTTGTAGGTGTTCCGCAGGTCGTTGGCGTACACCCGTTGCCCTTCGCCCTCGGATGAGGGAACCGCGTGCAGCGTCGTTTCCGAAACCTCCCGGGCGAGGTAAAACACGGCCTCCGCTTGAGGAAGCCGTTTGCTCAGATGGTCGAGCGCAAGGGCTGCGGATTGGTAGACGGCATTCACCTCGTCCAGGGTCCATGGACCCTCGGAACTGGGCTCAAAAAAGAGGCTCACCGCGACGTCTTTGGCCAGGTACAGGCTCGTTTTGAAAAAGTCTGCACCCGATGCTCGGCCAAAAGTAGGCAGTGGATTTTCAAGAATCTCGGCACAGTCTTCGTAACCATGTCTATGGAGTAGTTTTAGGGCACGCTCGCCTTGGTGTTGGTGCCAATCATTGGCGTACAGCTCGTCAAACACCTTTTTTTCGTCCAGGCTTTGGGGATGCAGGCGAGGAAAGGGAATCTGAGGCGAGGGGGGCGTCTGGCCGGGGAACGCGGGCCCCACCAGGGCTTCAGAAACCAGTGGGGGGTCTTCGTCGTTGCCTTCGCGCTCGCGACGGAGGATGCGGTTGGCGGCCTCCACGGCGACGATGCTCTTGTTGTCCACGGCTTCGATGCTGGACGGCAAGAGCGGCCGAAAACTGACGGCGCGTACGGTTTCGTGGTTTCGGATGTGGTGGGCCATGTCATCGGAAACTTGAGCGACCAAGACGGTGGGGGGGAGGATGAGCGAGACCTGCCCGCCGAGATTGTGAATGTGTCGCCGGATGGATTTCAGTCCCTCCAAACGGGGGCGTTTCAGAACAATGACTGCGGTATGGATTTCATCTTCGCCGGCAGTGGCTTTTTTGGACCCGCCGAGGCCGGGGGTGTCCGGTTGTCCACAGGCTGTCAGCATCAAGAGAAAGGCAAACAGTCCAGGACGTTGCATGTGACCAACTCAGCTTGCGCCCGCCTCTTTGTCAAATCGGAAAGGCGATTGACGCGAGAAGACAAAAAAGTGTTACCCCCGAGGCCAAAACCGGGAAGTTTCCCCTTGAATTTTCGTTTCGGACGCTGGACCTCCTGCAAGCTGGTGAGCAGGGTCTTCGAAAAGTGCCGCGAAGAGAGGCTGGCGATGTAGGGGTACCTGCTTGGCATTCTCTTCCCTTAATTTCAACTATCGTTCCGAGCGGAAGAATGATTTCTCCGAGCCGTGATCACAGCTTATGATGCCTCAACGTTGACCTTGGCGATCGCATCTATGTGAAAACCAACGAGTTTCTTCGCTTGTTCAAAAAATGCATTAGTTGTACTATTAAAAGTACGTCTAATGATTAAGTTTCCAGAAATTGTACCGATAAGTGATCTCAGGCAGGACGCAGCCAATGTCCTAAAGCGAGTGCGCAAATCAAAGGATCCGGTGGTCGTCACTCAGCGTGGCCGCGCTGCAGCGGTTATGGTCAGTCTCGAGGCATACGAAAGCGCCCAGCAGGAGCGAGAGATTCTTCATCTCCTTGTCAAGGGTGAGAAGGAAATCGCCGCCGGCAAAGGATACGATCTGGACGAGGTGCTCGCTGAGGCGGACAAGATTCTCTCACAGGACTAGATTTGAAGGTTCGCTTTACTCCTTCCGCGCGCCAACAGTTCTTGGCAGCGATCGCCTATATCCGAGAAGACGATCCGAGAGCTGCGCTCAGATTCCGAAGGCGTTGTGAACAGATTCTGCAAAGACTCGGCCGTTTCCCAGATTCAGGTCGCCTCATTCCAGAGTTCCCAGATTTGCCATTCAGGGAAGTGGTCGTTGCACCCTATCGTTTCTTTTACCGGGTGGAGCGAAAAGTCGTGTGGGTTGTCGCGGCATGGCACGGAGCTCAACTGCCTGGAGCCCCGGGCGGAAGTGATGTATAACCGACGTCGGTCTCATTTCCGTTCCGAGTGCCATCCGAACACTTTTCGCGGGTTGGTGCGCATGACGAGAGAAGACAAAAGGGGTGTCTCCCCCTGGTTACCCCCGAGGCGAAAACAGGGAGAAGAGTTCGACCAGAGCCACGGCCGCCAGCGTGGTCCACAGGGGCCCCGCGAGGCAAAGCCCCCAAAACCCGCCAAATAAGGGCAAAGTGGCCGCGACCAGGGCGAGGCCCATACCCCAGCGAATGCGGGCCGCGGACAGGGGAGCGCCGGTTGCATCGGCGCGCGTGTCGACCATTTGCTTTTGGCGTGTCGCAAACAAATAAAGGGCGCCTATGGCTATGAACAAAGCGGGGCTCTTTTGGGGCAACGCCAAAAACGCAAGCTCCTTCAACAGGGCGGCGTTTTGCATGCCGAAGATGATTCCGCCGGCAGTGCACATCAGTGCAAAAACCCACGAGCGATGGGTGCGGGGGCGGCCTAGAGCGTCGAGCAAAAAAGCGAGGGCACCGGTGCCCCAAATGATCGGACTCTCCGTGATCCACAAACTTCCCAGCGTCAGCGCGACGACGGCCAAACCATCAGAGATTTTAGCGGGCGGTCCCGCCGTCCGATTGACGATGCGAACCTGCAGCAGGGTGGTCAAGAGGAGCAAAACGCTTGCGCCCTCGGGTCCGAAAAACAGCCAGCCTATGCCGAGCCCAGCGCTCAAAAAAGCGCCCCACGGGTGATCGACCGAAAGCTCTCGGGCCAGCGCCCAACACCCGAATACGGTAAGGGCCCAAAGGAGGCTTTCCGTTCCGATGGTCAGCGGCGAAAGACCCGATGACCACGCGGTGAGGGTGCGGGCCAGGGCGGTCACGAACATCACCAAGAGCAGGAGCCGATGTGTCGGAAGCGCCGGATCGACCACGCGGCCTATTGAGGTATAGCGTGCGAGCCATTCAGGACGGACGAAGCGCAGGCTCATCGGATACCGTGTGCCATTTTTTTCTCTCACAGCCCAAGCAAAATTATGGAGCCGCGGTCCAAGGGTGGCGCGATGACCGCGCGCAGAAGTCCCGAGCCACACCGTGGGGCGAAACTACGGTGGTGGGGTACCCGGGCCCTGACGGCCATTGAGACCCTTCCTGGTCGATCTCTTGGCCTCGGCTGGGGTCGTCAGCTCCGTGCTTCCCCGTACGCGCTTCGTGCTGAACGGCCCGGGCGGTTCTCGCCTGGGCACCAACGAGTTCGGGCCGTGTCGCCCAGCAGAGAAATGCCAGACTTTAAGCAAACTTCCTTGCAATGCGTCTTCTGCCCTTGTTAGACAGCTAGCCGCATCTGAGGGGGAATCGATGCGTTGCGGTAGCTAAGGGCTAAACCTTGGCAACGAGCGCGCTGATCGAAATACGAACGATGTCATTCATGAATAGGTTGAAACCGCAAGGGCGCCGGGGAGGGGCTCCGGATATATTCATTGCAACCGTGTTTGCGATGTTTGGACTGGTTGCCGCGGATGGGGCGATGGCGCAAGTGCGCTCTGGGCATTCGAGTGCGCTTCACGATTTAAAACCGGGTTGGAATCTCGTTCATCTTCCACTGCGATTTGTGGAAGCGGTTGTTTTGGCGGATGCCGACTCGACTCACCGCGTGGAGCATGCTGAAGGAGGCGGGGGTCATCCGGCTGACGCGACCTCATGGGTCGACGGCTTTGAGCGTTTGGGGTTGAAGGTTTTTCAGGCTTCGTGGGGGCGTTCAGAGCGCCTATCCGTTCGAGGCGTGACCTCGTTTGATCCCCAGTTTGGCTACTGGTTGTGGTCGGAAAAATCTCTGACCATCGAGGTGATCGGACCCCAAGAAACTGCGGTTGTGGGGGCGTCTACAGAGGCCCAAGGGGGCTATCGTTTTGTCGGGGTGAGTGCACCTGGCCCCTATCGAGCGCACGATGTTCAGGGTTTGCTTCGCTGGGATCGAGAAGCACAAACCTACCGGGCGATGGCTTCGGATGCGGCGCTGGTGCCTGGGGAAGGATACTGGGCAAAGCTGTCGCCCGCGTTGGAGCCGGAGGGTTCCCCGGCGTGGTCCCCGAGCGTTCTCAAAGAGGGCCCGATGGGCCCGTATCGGGAAGCGGGGCAAGCCCCCAAGGAAACCATGGCGCCGGATGGCCTTTGAGCAAGCACGTCTTCGAACCGGGTGCGTCTTTGGTGGAAGGCGCCTCGTTTCTTTCGTGATCAAACGGTGATTCCCGCGGATGTTCGCCTCGGTTTTCGTATTTATCGTGACGGTATCCTTGTCGGCCAGCTCGAACCGACCGATTTGGCTTTGCGTGAAGAGGGGGACGAGAACGCCCCGAGAAAAGCGCCATGGGTCACAACGTTTGAGGACGAAGTGCCCAAGCTCAATCGAATGTACCGATATTCAAGTGCTGCGGTTTTTTTGAATGGCGCGGGGGTTGAGGTCGAATCCATTGAATCGGACCCCCTGAACGTGACGGTCTCAAGACCTTTGCCGCCAACCGAGGCGGGTGAATTTGAGCCTTCGGCGGTGGTTGCCGAAGAGGCGCGTGCTGTCGCCCTTCCGCAGTCTGCGATCTCCGAGCATGAGGAGTTGGTTTTCGCCCACGTGGCTTACGTTGTACGCGCACATGGGGGCAAGGGTGACGCCGTCCGGTATATCCGGAGCGAGCGTAGTGGTCGGCCGGGCAGCTTTGAGCTTGCCCAAACGCTGCTTTCGCTTTTGGGGTCCAAGAGTATTGGTGATCTTGCCCTTTCGGCACAAGGGCAACACGTTTCCATCGCTTGGATCGAGCACGATCATGACGGTTCTGGGCGGAGTCAGCTTTGGGTTTGCCAAAGCAACGATGCGGGTTTGCGTTTTGCGGCACCGGTTCCCGTGGGGGGGGACAACAAGAAGCGTTACGTTTCGCTTCAGTTTGATGCCTTCGGAAATCTTCATACCGTTTGGAGCGAAGGCGTGAAGGTGTTCTACCTCAAAAATCTTGAGGGAACGCCGTCTAACGTTTTTGACGTGAAAAAGCGTGAGGTCGCCGACGAAATCGTCAAGTACAAGGTGCAATACCCCCCGCGCGAAGATGGCGCTTGCGACTGCGCGGATTGCTGGTGTGAAGAAAGCTATGTTGTCGATGGCTACCGATATCGCATCGAAGAGGCACACATGGTTGAGCCTTCGCTTCATGTGGATGACAATGCGGTCAGCATTATCGCACGCCAGGTAAGATTGTTCGATAACCAGCCGGTTGAACATCCCGCGTGGCGTCGGATGTTCGAGAACCCCGTGTATCGGCTGGACCCGTTGCAAGAAGAGTACCCGATAAGACACGTTGTCGGTTGGCAAGAGACCTGGAAGCGTGGCTACGAACAAGGCGACCAAGCCCTTTGGGATGGCTTGGGGGCCGCGTACCAGTTTCAGTACGCGGGAACTTGGCACGAGGAGGACCGCATCGTTGTCGCCCAGCGGCCCATCGTCGAAGGAGGATGGGCCTCTTTGGAAAAAGCAGGATGGCAGGTGGGCGGGTGGTTGAATGATGTGGAGCAAGCGTGGCGCATCTCGGTTGTAGACCCCCATTTTGAACCCAGCGTTACGGACCGCCCCTCACACCCGGTGCTCTATACCGCCGACAACGGGAAAATGGTTGCGGTCTACGAAAAGGGGTCTTCGCTTGATCCCAACGCGGAGAACCAAAACCCTATTTTTGCCGCCTATTCCGATGATGGTGGCCTACACTGGACGGGTTCGACCAAGGCCGTTCTCCGTGGCTATGTTCCCCAGGTTGCGGCCATCGCCGACGACGTATGGACCATCTTGAGCTATGCGCCGAACGACAGCGGATCGGCTGGACTGACCGTATCTCAAAAGGCGGAGTCGGCCGATTGGTCCTTTTCGCAGCTTCGGACCGAAGGTCCATTGAGAACGGTCCACCATCAGACCCACGGCCAGGGTGCGGATACGCTTGAAGGTGTTCCGTCGTTGAGCGCATACGAGCGGCTCTTTTTTGCCGTATGGGCCGAAGACCCAAAAGTCGGTGAAGCGAAGAGCCGCGTTGTTTCGGCGCGCGCGACCAATCTTTTTAGGCATGGTCACCACCGAGTGCAGGCGACGAAGGCGTCCACGGGTGGCACGTCGGTTTCGGTCGTTGCCGAAAACCGGTATTCGATGCGGGTGAATGCGGGTGCGCCCGCCCAAGTTGCGGGCAGGGCTGCAAGCCAGGCGCTTGAGCCGGTGGTCAATGCCCGTACGTTCGCGGAACCAGAATTTCTGAGCGCGTCGGCGTTTTTAGAGGCCGGTGCAAACCTGTTTGTGTCGGAGTCGGTCCGTGCCTCTTGGTTTCATGGGGGGCTGGCGAGTGTCGAGCTCCATGGGGACGGAGCTTCCCTTGTGGCCCTGGCAGGTTTTGAGCCCGAGGCGCCTGATACGGAGCGCGTTGGCGCGGTATGGGGTTCGGTGCATGACAATCATGCGCGGGCAGTCAAACTGCGACAGCGTCTCCTTCGCCAGGGCTCGGAGGGCCAGGCAGAAACCTATTACCAGGTTGAGTACGAGCCTCTAGGCGGCCAGGGCATCGATCGGGTGCCGGTAGAAGAGCATCCCAACGGCAAACAGGGCGGGGCTGCGCAAGATTCCAAATATCTCGCCCAATTCGAGCGGGTGTGGGCGTACACCCAGGGGATTGCACTGGCGCAGTTTTCGCATGAGGCGCGGGGGGGACCGCGTCACGAAACGACAAAAAAGTATGCCCAGGGGCTGGCGCGTTATCTTTGCAGCCGGGCGGAGTGGGAAAACGGTGGGGCCTCCATATTGGGCTGGCCCTTTTCCTGGAACACGCTCGAGGCATGGCAGGACCGCAGGCTGGTCACTGGCGCGAATGCGTGGGTGGCCCATGGCCTCGGGGTCTTTGTGGCCTCGATGGCCTTCCAAGAGCTTTCCTCGGTAGCCGATCAAGAAGCCATCAGGCGTTGTTACTTGGCGGCGCTGCGTGGACTCCACACGCATCGACAGACGGTACGCGCCCCCGATGGGCGCCGAGTGAGTCTCATGACAGCAGGGTGGTCTAGTGCCGGCCTCGAACATGTTCAAGACCCGACCCATTTGAAAACCGAAGCGGGGCATCCCATCACCCTCGATGAACACGAGCGGTGGTCTTATTACAGCCTGCTCGATGGCATCGGCTACGATACTTTTTCCCCGTTTGAACTCAACGTGTGTGTCTTGGGCTCCGAATGTGATGCCATCCCCAGGTCCGATTCGGCGTGGACGCCCCGGACTCTCGAAAGCGAAGAGGTGTGGGCTGCCCTCAAAGCGCGGGTGCGCGCCACCAATGTCGTGACCGAACACAATCTCGATGTGCTTAGCGTGCTCAACCACGCGCTGGATCACGCCGACGGACTCCAGCTTCCCGCGGATGGGATCATCAGTGCCAGTGCGCTCGAGGCATGGCGAGATGAGCTCCGCGACGGTATTTTTTATGGCCTCTGGGACGATGAAGACTGGAAAACAGAATTTGAATGGGCGCTTGACGCGATGGTGGAATCCGGTACCGCTCAGCCGTCGTCTAATGATGTCCACACTCGGGCACGCCGGCAAGCGATGGAGGTCGCTTTGGCGTCGCCCCAATTCGGTCGGGTGGTCACTGGGGGGACGCTTGAACCAACAGGGTCGGGCGACTACGTTTTTCAGAAAAGCCTTCATTCGGCTATCGACAACTGCAGTTGGCTGTCGCTTTCCGTCGATTACAAAGACCTCGATGAACTCCCCGAAGACCTGCGATCGCCGTATGTGGAGCGCCTGGCTCAGTGCTTGCAATATACGGTGATTCAATACGTGAAGGAACTGGGTTTTGGCGAAAGTGGCTGCCATCCGGAACGTGCCAGTTGTCCGCGCCAAGAGATCTATTTGGGGGCGCACTACTTCCAAAACACGTTTAAAGATCCCTACATCGCGCCAAGCGATCTTCAGGCCTCATCGTACCACCTGGAAGCGACGATGGGCCTCATTTTGGGCTTGTTACGTTTTTACGAAGCCTATCCAGACCACCCCCAGGCCAACGCCTTCCTGATGGAATCACGCCGCCTGTGGGCGGGGGCTCAGGCCTTCGTAGAGGACCACGGGTTTCCATACTCAAGTCAGCGCATTCAAGACCTCTCGACGCAGTTGTCGTCGAGTACGGCGGCCATATGGTTTGTGGATGTCTATGCTGCCTTTTCGGCCCATGACGGTGACTTCAATCGCCCCCTCAAGCACTACGCTGTGGGCCAAGATCTGACTCCGCTCCGAACCCTTCTTTTTGGGTCGGCTGAAACCGAAAAAGACGATCGAGGAGGGGCGTTCGAATGGAGCCCTCATCCGCTGGCGAGGATCGAAGGCGATGCCTTGAGGCTCTTGCTGGCCGTTGCCCAAGAAAACCAAGAGAATGCGGAGCGTCATGTCCGCGCCCTTTTAGATTCGGTAGGAGCGAATACGCAATCCAACGAGTCGCGGTCGTTTTTCACTGAGCGCGTGAGTAGCAACCAAGTTGCGGTCCAGATGTTGGCCTATTATGCCTGGTCGCAATATCTCCATCGTTTTTCTGACAGCACGCCGGGACTGTCTGATGAGGTTCGTGTCAACCTTTGCTTTGGGTTAGAAACGCTGGCCCGGGATCACGTTGAAGGCAACCAGGGGGATCTCATCGATCTGTTTCGTCGCCCGGAGCTTCTGCCGAACCTGGAGCGAAGCGCGACTTTGGGGGACAATATCCTGGCGTTTTTTGCCCTCGATGGCGCGCGCGCGGTGTTTACGGACCCTGTTTGGGTGGAGGGGATCGAGAGCCGGGTGAATCGGCTACGCGGCGCGCTAGAGAACCTTTGCGGGGCCCTGGCCACTCTGCCTCCATGGTCCGTGGTGTTCGAGACCAGCTCGCCGGTTGAATCCACAGACCACGATGATTATGCGCTCTGTTCTTTGTTTTTTGCCCAGATGGGGGCTTACGACGCGGCCACCGACATATTGGAGGCGACCGCATACTTCACCTCGCCCGCAGGGGACTCCGGTCTCGAAGGAAGTGCACCGGGCGCACCCTCCCTCTTTTCGAGTGGGGCGCTTGGAGTGCTCGCGCGAAGAGCCCTGGCTGCCCAAGATCCGCGTCAGGACCAGCTTGCGCTGTTGGCGCTCAGCGTGGCGGCCCGTCGTTCGCTGGACGCGAATGGGGTCACGGCTCTCGAGCTGGCCAGCCATCCAGGGGGCGTGCTGGGTGTCCAGCGGGGTGGTTTTGCTGCGGTGCGTTTCATCGATCGCGCGCCCAACAAGGCCGTTCTCCCCGAGCGGTTGGTTTTGGCCAAGCGCCGGCTGGCGGACCGGTACCTCGATGCGGCCCTCGCCCTGTTGGCATCGGAACCCAGAGACTATGTATTTGACACCTTGTTCCTTGAATTGGTGACCATTCAGAGGGCTCATGATGCGCTTTTCGATGGGCCGGCCGCTCGTTTTTCGCGGCAAGATGCGATTCGCATGGTCGCGCATCAGCTCAGAGCCGGGCTTTGTCGAGAAGAGTCGTTGATTCATGCGGGTTCGGTGACGCTCGTGGACCAACTGGGGGTGGCTTGTGAACCCCTAGGTGCCGTGCTCGACGAGCTTTTTGTTGCCCGCGGCATGGTCGAACCAGGCACGGCAGGACTGTTCCTCGAAATTCCTGAATTGGGCCCGACGGTCGAATCGCTCATGGACGAGGTTCTTCGAGAGGACGGAGGCGCCAGCGGCCTGTGGAGCAACCCGCCTATTCAGGGCGCGGTGCCTTCAAGTTCGGTGGACGCGCTTTCGTCGCGCTCGTTGGTTGCGCTTCGGAGCCATATTCGGGGTCGCCTCGAAACCCGGGCCAAACAGATGCTGTCTTCGGTCAGCCAAGGTCAGTCTATCGGCGATACTTTGGCTGCCCTCGATCCGCTCGACGCGTTTCACGCAGAATCGCCTCACTACTACAAACGATTGGCCGTGGAGCTTCGCGCGGTGCTGGCTTCTGATGCGGCTATCGGACCGGTCGAATTTCGTATCGGCTCTCATGTTGTTCCGTTGTCGGGCTTTTTGCTCGAAGAGGAGGCGGTGACGCGACTTCGTGACCTGCGCCGAGAGCTCAATCAAACCTCGGACGGCGCGATTCTCACGTGGGCGCGCACCCATGACGTCCCTCAGGAGCGGGTTCTCTTGTGGTCCACCGCGATGCACCGATTCCTCCGCACCGGGGGCATGCCGAACGTGTCGCTGTCGACGATGACCGATATCTGGAAGATGCTTTTTTCTGGCGACACTCCGGCGAGAGAGGATCTCGAAGCCATCACCGACCTCGCGCACCTTGTTCCCGATGCCTCGGAAGAAGGCAGCCCGAATCTGGCCCTTGGGCCGCCTCGCTTTTTGGGCCGAACGCCGGAGCCTTCGCTCGAGAACATTGACCTGGCGCTTCGCGAAATGGTTGAGAGTATTCTATCAGGCAATCTCAGCGCCGCGGGTGCACCCGAGAATCTCGTATTTGAGTTCGGTGGTCGTCTTGCTTTGGTCCCGAGTAAGCTTGCGTTGAAAGCAGGCCCCCAGGCGAGCAAGTGGCTCGATGAAGTCGCGCGGCTACCCAGTCCGTGGGCGCTGGGTGCTCTGTCGGGCCTCAGTACCGCGGCTTACCTTTCGAGCGCTCAAGTCGACGTGGGCATTGAAACGATCTTGGTGTCGGGCGCACCACCGTCGAGCGCGCTTTGGGAGCGCGTGGGTGTGGTTGACTCCGAGCGCATTGTGTCTCAGCCCACTGGGACCCATCTTCAAGACGAGTCCTCGCTCCGCGCCCACGTCTCCATTTTCCCCGAAGGTCCGGTGTTGGACGACCCGCTATCGAACCCACCCTTGGCCTTTCATGAAGATGATATCTACCTCATCCAAATCGATTGGCTTGGGGTTGAGCTCCCGTATGGCCACTTTGGCGTGCTCATGCCTGGTTCAGGCAAGCTTTGGCCGGTGTTTAAGCTCAGAAGCGAACGCCCCCGCGCGCAAATACTGGAAGACTTTGTGCGCGCGCACAAATTTTGGCAACACTTCGCAGCCTACGCCAAGACGCTTCCCCTCGGCGACCAAGACGCTTTCCTCTTTTTGTTAGAACTGATCGTTCGTGGTGAGTTTAACCGCGGTGCAGCCGAAAGCTTTGGCACCGGGCGCGCCGTTCGCGTTGAAGCTCCGAGTGGAGACAATCCAGGCATTGTGGCCCATCGGCACGCGCCTTTTTTCGTGCCCGACGGGGAGGGCGGCCAGGGTGTTTTTGGCGTTGCCGGGGGCCGAGATGGGCTTGCCTCCGCACAGATTGTTGAAGTGCCAACGGTTCCGCATACCGAAACTTCTCACGCGTCAGGAAGTCAAGTGCCCCTGTCCACTAAGGACCGGAATACCATCAAGCGGATCTTGCAGGCCGACCAAGGGGCCTACCCCTTTGCCACCTCCGATTATGAGCGCGTGATCATGCTTCGGCTCTATCAAAACGAAGACCTCAGAAGACGGGACCTCGTACCGGCCGGGGGGGCGCTCAACTCGGTGACGAACGCCCTTGCTCGACTGGTGAAAAAGGATGCCATCTCAGTCAGGACGCACTACTACAACATGGGCCCAGCCAAGCTCCACGACGCCCTCATCCAAGATCTGCGTTTTTTCTGGGGGGATGCAAACGGGCTTGAAGATGCGCTTGGTCCGCCAGCACAGTCTGAGGTGGAACTCAAGGTTTTGAGAAATCGCTTGGAGGGCCCATGGGGTCCCGTTGCCCGTACTCTAAACAACCCGACGTCGAGAGCCATTGTGTTTGTGCTCCACCGTTACGGGCCACTGAGTCAGGCAGAAATCTGGCGCGTTCCGGGCTTCCACAAGAATGATGACCTTCTCTACGGACTAGTACCCCTTGCCGGAAGTCCGATCCGGGTTTCGGGAATAAAATCAGGCCGGGCGTGATCTTATAGACATGAGCCCAGGGCCGGCAGCGAAGAAGCTTGTGATCCCACGTCGAGTTCGGAGGGATTTGAGGTTTCTCGTTCGTCGCCAACGTGCTCCGCACGGAGTCGTTGTGCGGGCCCAGATGGTGTTGATGGCGCGGCAGGGCATGGGCACGGCGGAGATCGCAAGGCGGCTCAGTGTCACGGGAAGAACCGTGAGGAAGTGGAAGCGGCGTTTCTCCGAAAACCCCAGCGTCGAGAGCCTACAAGACGGAGCGCGGTCTGGGCGCCCCGCGCAGATCCCAGTGGAGATGAGGTGTCAGTTGGTCCAACTCGCTTGTCACCGCCCAGACGAGGATGAACATCCAGCGCCTTTTCGAGATCTTTGGACGTATAGAGCGCTGGCAGATGCCCTGGAGTCGTCTACGGGTTGCCGAATCAGTGTGAGCGAGGTGGGCCGAATTCTCCGGTTCGAGAACCTGCGCCCCCATAGGGTTCGCCAATGGTTGAAATCCTCCGACGCGAATTTCCTCGCGAAGGCCAAACGTATTTGTCGACTGTACCTCCGTCCTCCAAAGGATGCAGTGGTGGTGTGCGTAGACGAAAAACCCATGCAAGTGCTTGAGCGAAAAAGCCCGACGCACCGGAATCCCTTTGATGGCTCGGTGCGCTACGAGTACGAGTACAAACGCCACGGCACCCAGTGCCTGTTGGCTGCCTTCAACGTAAAAACAGGCCGGGTCTTGGGCCGTGTGGTTCCCCACCGAAGCGCCGATGCCCTCGTTTCATTCATGAACGAACTGGCCCGCAAATACTCGGATAAGAAGATTTATGTGGTGTGGGACAATCTCAATACGCACTATGACGGTCGGGCAGAACGATGGAAGGCTTTCAACCGCCGGCATGGGCATCGTTTTCACTTCGTATATACCCCAAAGCACGCGTCCTGGATGAACCAAGTCGAGATCTGGTTCTCTATCCTGCACCGACGCATCCTCAAATATGGCGATTTCTCTTCACACCGGGTGCAGGCGAAACGCGTGGTGGGCTTCATCAAGCACTGGAACCGGTATGAGGGTCACCCGTTTCGCTGGACATGGAGGACCGATAAGTTACAAAATGAGCAGCGTCTGGCCGCGTAGTCGGTCGGTGCCTGATCATGCCCGCCAAACCCAAAGCTGAGTCCAGAGACGCCACGCTCGTGGAAGAGGTTTTACACGCCGCGGGCGCCAAGCATCTCCGCGCCCGTAAACATGGCGTTGCGGTCATCGTCGAGTCTGGACCAGAGCGCGATCCCGTCAAGCACTTTCGCCTTCGTCGTGACACGGTGCATCTTTGGTGCCTTGACATGGCGAACTACTCTGGTCGCTGGGAACGAACGCCTTTCCGAGACAATCTTAAGCCCTTGGTGAGGATGGTCTTGGAGAATTTCCCCTGGACACTCACGCCTATCGCAGAAAACCCGGAACGGACTTCCGATCTCGAGCACTAGAAGACGTAGGTCTGATTTCGAAGAAGGTGCAAAAGGATGGTGTTTTCTATTCGCTCAATACCTGGGTTCTTTTTCAATACCATTTGGATCTTCATCGTTTTTTGTACAAACGTTTTGATCTTCCGGTCTCTTCGGATGTGCAAGGAGCAGTGGACAGGATTGTGCTTCCCGCCGCTGTTGAGCCTAGTCTTCAGCGTGACGCCATCGGGCAGGCGCCCAGACTGGGGGTCGCGCCAGAGCTGGTCCAAAAGGCCCCCAAGCTGGGGGAGCCGGTTCGGCTCACCGCCAAAGAGCGGAGACATTTGGACCGGTTGACCGGCGACTGGCCAGAGATTGTCGAAGCCGATTTCTGGATACACAAGCCGAGCCGTCGGGCGCTCAGTTTTCTTTACCAGGTGGACCGTGCCACCCACCATGAAATTGCATCCTACTACGACGTCATTCCAGAGAGTGTGCGGCGCGCGATGGATCCACTCGTGGACGAAGGCTTGGTGGCAAAATTGACGGAGGCCAAGGTTCACCATTTTGCGATCAATCCCGCCAAGCTTCACGCTTTTCACAAAGCGGAAATGGATTGGTTTTGGTCGCAGGTCCCAGGTTTTGAATCGTACCTTGCCGAAGACCCGCCGTCGCCTCTGGAAAGTGCCGCTTTGGCGGATCGCATGGTTGAGCATTGGGGGCCGTTGGCGGGGGCTATTGCGTCCGAGAATGCCAAGAAGTTTGTCTACTTGCTCCTTTTTTACGGGCCGTTGACCTATTCGCAAGTCGAGGAGATCATGGATACTGATTGGGAGGCCTTTCAAAACATGGTCCAGGCGCTGGGGCGCGTCGGACTGGTTTCGCACAGTGGAAAGCCATCGGCCTATGTCTACCACCTCGACCACAAAGTGCTTTTTCAATACCACTTCGAACGGAACCAATTTTTGTCGAGAATGCGCGTTCCGCGCCAGCCGCTTCCTTCGAAGGCCTCCGATACCTTAACCCTGCAGGAAAAAAAGGTCCGAACGCAATTGCTCAAAGGTGGAGGAAAACTTGTCGACCCGCTTTGGAGGGATTCACGGGTTCGAGCCATGTTGCTCACGCTTTACGACACCGATGGTCTCGCCATGAAGCAATTGGCTGCCCGGTCCGGCCTATCGCTTTCGGACGCAGCGGAGCTTGTTTCTGTACTCGAATCGGATGGTTCGGTTAGGGTGGATAGATCGAGACCCGACCGTGAGCACTTTTTCTTGAATGTTGATCTTTTCTCCGCTCGACGAAAAGCAGAACGGGACGTTCTTTACAAAGACGCTGTCGACGCCGAGATCTTGCTCGAGCAGCCTACGATGGCCTATGTCACACCGGGTGGACCGAAGCAGCGTCTTGTCAAACACTGGGACCAAACCATTGGAGCCCTGAATTCGCCTTCTCTTCTTCTACTCGTCTACTTCCTTGTAAAACGAGGCCCCATGCCTGAATCAAAACTCCTGACCTTCACGGGTCTCGAAAGAGAAGAATTCCGCTCGGCCAAACAGAAGCTCCAGCGCGCGGGCTTGTTGAAGACGGAGCGCCACAAACCGGAGTCAACGATTTACTTAGAGCAAGGTGCCGTATTTCCTTACCACCAAGAGCTGCATCAATATCTGGAGCGGGTTCCGAGTCCGCTAGAGCCCTATGAGGGGGGCCTCGCTCCGTTGGAGCCAGGAGTGAACCAAGGGTCGGCCATACCCGCCAGAGCGACGAAGGGTCGCCTGGGTCATGCTCAGGCCTCCCAAGCCATCTTGAATCGTGGGCAGACGGCATACTGGTGGGCAGGAAAATGGAATCGTCGTGTCACCGTGTCGCTGTATATGCACGGCCCGAGTACGAAGAGTGCCTTGTATGCGCGGCTGGGTCGGAGCGCGTCCGGTAGTAAGGTTCCGCGGGCCATCGCTACGCTTACGGAGGCGGATCTTCTCGAGGTCTCCTCGGTGTTGGGCCTGCTCTTTTTTGATGTGGATGCTTTTCATCGGTATCACTTCGACGAACTCGAGCTTCTATGGGGTGAGAATTCTGACTTCGATGGATTGTTTGGTCCTCCGGTGGAATCGCTAACCGAGCGGCAGGAAATCGCAGAACGTCTTGTCGAGCAGTGGGATGGGGTTGCTTCTGCTTTGTCGTCTGACACCCGTCGCGTGATCCTTTCGCTGTTGAAAGAGTATGGTCCGACCAGCCGTCTCGATTTGTTGCGAACGGTTCGATATTCTGGTTCAAAACGCAACTTCGATATCCTCAAGGGGGCGAAGCTTATTGAGACCGTGGGTGAACCCGATGAAGATCTGTGGGCTCTGAACCAATCACTTCTCTTGGCGTATCATAGAGACCTTTACCGTTTTTTGCAGCCAGGTCAGAAAGTCGTTGCACCCCAAGATCTTGCCCAAAGCCCAGGAAAGACGGAACTCAGCCAGACGCATCGGTCGGCATTGCGGCCGCTCTTGGATGCCATTTTGAGCAAGGGCCCCGAAGAACAGCCTGCCTGGATGCGCGACCCAGAACTGCGCCGGGCTGCTATTTGGGTGTATCACCGTGGGGTTGCGAAACCGTTCGAACTCAAGGAACAAGGCTTGTCCAATACTGCCAATAAAGAAAGCAAACTTGCTCCTCTTGCAAATGCCGGTGTGGTCATCGCAGCGGGAAAAGAATACGCACTCCAGTACGTGATTGTGCCTGAAGTTCTCAATGATATTGGGTTTCGAGACCGACAATTGTTTTTGCATGGGGACGCGGCGCTCGAACGGTCGCTCGGTGATCCCATTCAGGATCGCAAGAAAAACGAAGAATTGGCGCTGCGCCTGATTTCTCTTTGGGATGGCGTCGCAAGTGCTCTATCGCTTAGGCTCCCTCGTGTCTCTGCCTCTGTTCTTTTCGAGCTTGGCCCTCTTACGGTGAATCGACTGGCAAGCATTGTGGGCGCTCCTAAGAAAGATGTCTCCCAAGCCCTCGATATGTTAGCCGACGCCAAACTTGTCTATACAAACCCAGACGCCCCCAAAGAATATGTCCTCGATTCGAGACGCCTTCTCAACTACCTTCGGGATTGGCGCCAATTCCTCTATCGGGATCCGAACCTTCAGAGCACGCTGCCGCCGCTTATTCCCGCGCTCTCGGTCCAAGAGCTTGTCGTTTCCAAAGACGACCAGCAAGTGCTTGCCGAGCTCAAGAACCGAGGTCATACCGAAGAATGGTGGAAGGCCTCTTGGCGTCGCCAGGCGGTACTCTATCTGTATAACCAGGGCTCGGCGACGCTTGACTCCATCTCAACGTCCACGAAAAAGGGGCGGGAAGATATTCGCCAATATATGAAAGAGCTTGAAAAGCTCGGGATGGTGACCCTGAAGTCTGACACCCTCAAAGAGACCTACGCGTTCCACCCGAAGCCGCTGGAGGACCACTTTTTCTCGGAGCTTCGTCTGTTCTGGGGTGACGCACGGATGCTCGAAGAGAAGTTCGGAGAGGTTCCGGTGAGACAGGGCGAACGTCGGGCGGCCATGAAGCGTCTTGGGGCTCAGTGGAATGGTGTTGCTGCTGCGCTTGCTTCAGAGCTTGGCCCATCAGTTCTGTACCTCCTTTTGAAAAACGGCCCCCTTTCGGAGGTCAAAATTCAAGAGGTCTTGGGCAGCGCACCCGACCTGCTAAAGAAGGCGCTTGGGGGACTGAAAGTTGCGAACCTGATTGAGGGCAGTTCGTCTCAAAGGGACCGGGTGTATCGAGCTAACCGTGAGACCATCTTGGCCTATCACCGCGACTTGTACTATTTTTTGCACCCGTTCTGAGTGAAGGTCTACGGGGTCGTTTCGAGATTTATCCACAGGTCAATGGCTCGATCGTTTTGACCGCGAACCTGGAGGATGTGGGTGCCCGCCCAGCCGTCTTCGTAGGGCAGTAAAAGACTGGCGTTCCCGTAGTCGTCGTTCTCCGTCAGCTCCCCGGCTTCCCAGTCGTTGTCGTAGAGCTGGGCGGTGATGCATAGGGATTTGTCGGTCCCGAAGGGGACGCCTGACATGCTGGTGGTGGGATCGGGCGGGGTCCAGGTGGTGAATTCGTCAAAACGAACCCATTGATTGACATCTCTATGCCAAAGTTCGACCGATGTGCCGCCCTCTTCGCAGCCTACGACCTCGGAGTCGACGGTGGGTCTTCTCAGGGTGATTGTCCCGTACAGTTCGAGGTCGCCCCCCAAGTCGCCTCCACCGAGGTGGGTGAGCTGCTTGACGGTGGCTTTGATGACGCTTCGGTTTCGGCGGCAGCTCCGTTCCACGTAATCGGTGGTGAAGGCGAATTGGGCGACCGTGTTGTCGAGGTAAGCCAGTCGGTACGAGATCGGGGCGCCCGGGGAATGTTTGCCATAGTCGCCGCCTTTTTGAATGAACTGAACGAGCCCCTCGTATCCGTTGATGACTGCGCTTGCATCCGAGCCCGAGCCTCCGTACACAAAGGCTTGAATGGAGGCGGCTTCGAGCACTTCTCGGTGTTCGGCGCTCAGTTCTCCTTTCACTTGAACGATGCCTTGGTATGCGGCCGAAAGGGCGGCGCGAAGACTGTCTTCAGTGCTCTCAGCCTCGATGGTAAAAATGACACGCCGTCCGTAGGTGACCGCTTGGATGTAAAGCGGTGGCCCGTCCATCTTTCCTTCGAGGCTTTGAATGGTGACTTTGGGATCAAAGAAATCCGAAGGTCGAAGCAATGCGTCGACATCTATGGTGTAGTAGGCCTGGGTAAAGTTGACGACCGCCCTGGTCTTTTGGGTGCCTGATGCAAAACTGAAGCTTCCTGCGATTTCGTTTCCTCCGGGCCACGATACCGAAGCACCAAGGGCAATGGAAAGCTGTGTCGAAGAATGGACGCTCTCGATTTCAAATTGTAAGGCTGCCGGGGTGGCGCCGGTCACATCGTCGGCAAGAATACGGTTCCTTTCCGCTCTGAAGCTTGAAAGTGAAGGCCTTTGCATAAAACCGACGGGGCTGCCTTTGATGTTTTCTAGGGATACGCTGAAGCGAATGGGTCCAGGTTCTACGGCGAGGGGCGTCAAGAGCCCCCGTTCGGCATCTTCGCCCCGAACCAACGCGCCCGGCCAAAGGGTGGTGGAGTGGGGGCCAAAGGCGACAAAGCGAAAAAATCGGGCGGTTTCGGTGTAACGTCGGTACTCGCACCATGCGTCTTGCGTCTGCTCGTCGGGCACGCAGTGTTCGCCACAAACCTGCTCTGTTTTGGGTGAGGCTTCGGGCGTGCTGAGGTGCCCGAGTCCTGTCACCCATTGGTCTACCGCAAGGCTCGCTTGGGCGGTTCGTGTTTGTTGCGTCCCCGGGTTCATGGTTTCCTTTTCATAGGAGGCTTTGCCGCAGGCCAGCACAAACGCCAGCGGCCACAAAAAGCGCAGGCCGCGGTGAAGCGAATAGGGTGCCCGTTTTTTCTCTCCTGGCCGGCTTTGGTCTTTTGGCATGGGGCTTCCTAGCCCACCGTGGCGACCAGTGACAAACGATCCGGGATTCCCCCTAGCGGGACGGCCGTAAAAGCTTGCGGCAGACTCGGTTTGACCACGTGGGCCGGATTTGACCCCCGAGCACGCGGTCGTCGAGGTCAGGATCTTGGACGATGCTGGCGGTGGGGCGTTTGGGTTCGATGAAGGTTCTCGTAGGCACCACCGCCCAAATTCTTGGGGGGCCTTGGGTGATGCCTACGAGTCCCAACGCTAAGAGTGTTGTCGCTCAAAGAACGCGTTGAGGTGCGGCTCTGTTCGATGCGTGTTCGTGTGCGTACACCACTACCAACCATATGTTTGGCGGTGACTGGGGTGAACGGTAGATCTGGTCAATCGAGCGCATGAATAAGTTCCTCTTTGTTCGGCTCTCGTTTTGGTCAAGCCTGGCTTGATGGCGCAAGTCACACTTGCGTCAACAAGCGGCCTTGGCTGTTGGACGTGGGAATGGCTTTATCCCTCTGTACGGGGATGTCGGTGTTTTGGGTCGAAAAAAGTTTCAGGTCCCCAGAAGGAGGCTCTGGTCTGCCCGAGAAGTATCTGTCGTGGCTGCGTGTCTGTCATTTTCCGCGGATCGATGTTTGGTGCGGCCCTTTGGCGCCACGTGGCCGACGAAGTGGCGCTATTCGTCTTCGAGTGCGGCCCGAAGCAAGGGGAGGACAGCGCGATCTTTCGGGCGATTCGCTCCCCGCAAATCCGCCGATCACAACAAAAGCAACGCCGTGACGTGTCAGAGTGGTCAGAATGCGGAGCGGATCAAAGTCGGCGGATACTGGCACGAGACCCGACCCCCAAAGAGTCCAATTCGCCGTACGAATTCGGCATGTACATGCCTGGCCAACGACTCGAAGGAAGTGATGCCCCACGTTCATGCCAGGAGCGAGGGAAGGGGAGCGCGGACCCCGACTGGGGGGGGGCCGCCGAGGCCCGCGCTCCAGTCAGCTATTTAGGGCGCGGAAGAGCACCAGATGTGCTGCCCACATATCGTCCGCTCGTAGCATCGGCCGTCGGCGACGCAGTCGGACGGATCGTCCACGGTGTGGTCGCCTGGGTCACATGTTGGAATGGCCAAACAGGTGAAGGCAGGGGCGCAACGATCGTGGCAACCATCGCGATCGGTATCAACGGGTCTGTGGCCAGGGGTACACAGGAGTTGCGGGCAGTTGTCTACGCAGCGGTCCGGGCAGCCATCGCCATCCGCGTCGACGGCGCGGCCCCTTTTGCAAACGATGGGCCGACAGGTCGGCTTCTCGCAGGCGTCCATGCATCCGTCACCGTCCGAGTCGACGGGTTGTCCTACGCGGCATGCAAAGGGCTGGCATACCGGTACGGGCTCGCAGGCATCGATGCAGCCGTCACCGTCGGAGTCAATCGGGATCTCAAGATAGCCGCACGCGACCACCGGAGGGCATTGTCGGTCTTGGCAGCCGCAGCCGCATTCGTCGGTAAAGAACTCCTGATGCGGTTCGCACGCAATTTTCGCCGTGGTGCATCCCTCGACGGAGTCAATGATGTATTTCTTGCGTGGGTCATGGGGCTGGTCGTGGCAGGCGGCAACACATTCGTCCTCGCAGCCGTCTCCATCGGTATCAATGGCTTCGTCGCAATCGAGTGGTTTACACGCACAGGTGTTGGGACCGCATTCGTCGGAGCATCCGTCACCGTCGATGTCGTGTGCGACTTGTCCGGGCGCGCACGGGATGGGTGGGCACTCTCGTGGACCGCAGCTCTCGTGACAACCGTCTTGATCGCGATCCATGGGGTATGTCCCTTCATCGCATAATATGGCCGGACAGGGCACGGTACAGGCCGCGGCGTAATCCGGACAACAGTCTCCGATTCGTTCGCATAGGGGATCGCAGTAACATCCGTCGGGTGAAACGTCCCCGCAGGCATCTTGGCAGCTGCCGTTCTCGAGGGACTCCGGTGGGGGCGCAATGCGCTTGACACTTTGCGCAGTATCGGGCCCCGAGTTTGCTCCACACCCGAATAGGCCGAGTGCCATCGTGATCACGACGATGGTATTGGATAGTTTCCTTAAGTTCATCAAAATTTCCTCCTTGCGACAAAGAGCGGTCGCGCACGTGAATCGAGCAATCACTGTGCCAGTTGCGTACCCGCGAGCACCACTTGATTTTTGTGACAAAGATCGCAAGGTGGTCGGCCAGGCCTGACAGTTTTCTGAGACCCGATGCTTCAGGTTGTGGTTTTCGACCGGGAAATCCTCCAATGAAATGAGTCATATAGCGTCGGGTCTGGTCCTGTCGGGCGATCTTGACAGCTCTCAGGTTTCTGTGATCTGTGGGCCAGCCTTGCGGCGCCACGAATGCGCGCCTTGTGGCCCAAGGACTCTGGCCGCGAATATTCCCCCAAAGATAGGCCCGAGCCGGCTGCTCTGTTTTGGTTGGAAGCAATTCATATTGACCGGCGTCACATGCCTTTTTTTTGGCCCATGAGCGACATCGCGCGTAGGTGCCCTATGAAAGCGCGAAGGCCCAACCGGCATCCATAGCGCGCAACTTGGAACAAGAGAGGACATTCCATGCTTGACTTTGCCACACGCCTTCGCGCACTCGCCCATCGCCTGCAGGCCGATTCTGAACACGTGGTTCTCGACTTCGAGATCAACCCGTCCATTGACGAAAGCATCGTCGATGAGGTCGTTGAACGCATTGGCTTCAAACTGGACGACAGATTTCTCGACTATTTTCGTTCCTGCAATGGGGCTCGCCTTGCGTGGGCAAGCCGCTCAGTCCTGGGAGAGGCTTCAACCCGAGAAGCTCAATTAGAAGCCTTCGACGAAGCCGCTGGCCGAGCCTACGATGTGGGGGTTGAGCATGTCGGCTCCATAGAGATTTCGCCTCTGGAAACCCTTGTGGATGGAGATCTTTTGGGTGACACCTTTGGAATATCGGGCGAAGAACCGGGTGCGTACATCGAACCCACGCTCGGCGGCATGGACAGCCATGAGCTCCGGTGCGCTCTTCGCTGGCTCGACCGTGAGTACCTCCGGGACGACCTAGGCAGCTCTAACAACCAAACGGCCTTGGTGTTGCACCCGAGATTCCCAGACCCTGTTGTGATTTTTGCCCAGGACTACGCAGCTGGTCTTTCGAGTGGCCACCCCATGCTGGCTCGTCACTACCTAGAACTGATGCTCGCAGCCGGGGGAGGATTGAGCAACCGACGCCGCTTCTATCGGCTCGAGGGGTCCGAAGGCAACCACGCACTGACTTCTTTCAGGCCCCAGCCACTTCTCGACTACCCGTACCTCACTCCCGGGCATACCGAGGCTTTACAAGCCCTCGCGTTGGAGACTGGCTTGCAAGTTCGTGATGTATCCTCGAAAGTCCAATCGCTCCAAGCCGACCAACAAAGGTACCAAGAAGTCTTTGAGACCTTTGGCGTCCGATACCAAACCACCGACATCGACCAGCCGGGATATGCGAACTTTAGGCTGCCAGGAGATATCGAGAACTTGATCGCGCTCGAGTACGCCTGCCTCGATTTGGGAACGGAAAAAGACCTGGCGGATGTTTCCTTTGCGTATCGAGACAAGCCAGAATTCGGGCCGTCGTTTTCCTACGGAAGCCTCAGCGTCGATCTGGAGGTTCCTGAAAACGTGGACACCCGGGAAAGCATTCTCTTTTACCGCCTATCAGAACTCCCAAAGTCGTGGCTTTCAGGTATACCGAACGATCACCCTGTCCGCGACTGCTTGTTTTTCGTCGCGCCGGCCGAATCAACGATCACGCAGACCATGTTTGAATTGGAGGAGCCGCCCATGAGCGACATCACAGCAGCCATGGCGTTGGCATCTACCATCGACCTTGCCACGGGCTTAAGTCGAACCCTAGTCCATCTGATAGGAACGAAACGCTCCTACGGTTTTCACACCGCGCCTTACAATCAAGTGGAGGATATCCTTCAGCACCTCTCGTTCCATCGCCTCTCGATCGATATCCTCTTATGCGAAACCGAGTTATACGAAGTCACGGATGCGTCTGGCGCCGCCGCAACGGGCGCGCTTGACCGGATCTTCTCGAGAGGTCAGCAGCCCGCCAAATCGAGAGGTGTCAGACGCGAACTCCGGCCCGGAATGTACATTCTCGATCGCCTGCCGTTCTATGATAAATTCGTGTTATCCCAAGGGCGCCAAAAGGCCGTGCTTTCCCGAAAAGCATTGCCAGCGCCAGGCGAGGTCAAGAGACTCCAGCTCAAGGAGTAGTGCGGTCCACACCCGAGAAACCCACCGATACCTCCATCGAATTTGTGGCTGAGTCGCTAAAGAACTCCCAAGGGATTGGAATTCAGTCGAACGAGGCCCACACCCGTTGGCTCCCGTAGTCTAGGACCACCCGCTGTCCTAACTCCGGCATTCCAAGGGCCATTCGGGGCGATTCTGGATCTGAGGAGTTGAGGGGTCCCGTTTTAACGATGGCAAGAGTCGGTGTGCTGAGCACTTTAGCGCCCACCTTTAAGGTCTTAAAACTTCTCTTCCATATCTCTGCTGAACGTCCGAACATCTTGAAGACGCCACGTTTGCCCAAACCGCTTTTTGGGCTGAGTCCCAGCTTTTCGAGATGTCTCCACCCAATCGTTGAGACGGAAGCCCCGGTATCCACGATGGCTTCAATCTTGAGCTTGCGGTCGATCACCACCTGGGTTGTGAGTAAGCCAATGGCATTGAGTTTGCAGTCGATGGGGTGAAGTCCCGTGACGTCCACCAGACTGCCAATCGAACCAGGGGGGTAGAATCCTCCGCGTTTTCGGTGGCCATCTAAGTCGACCACATATTCTCGAAGCACGGAGCCGCCCAAGAGACCCTGTGTGCCCGCTTCCTCCAGCCCAAATACTGCGGTCCTTTTTTTCTGGTGTGTAACCCCCCCCGGGATGGTGAGGTCCGCGGTGATCATTTTGGCTTCGACTTTCCCGACGATCAACTCAATAAATTCGGTGCCATGGCTCTGGAATTCGTTCGACTCTAGTTGTTCAAAAAGAGTGTTGGACGCGGCGACTTGTTCTGAGCCCGAATCGATGACAAACAACGATGGCCGGCTGTGACCCAATCTTGCTGACGCCGCAAGAAGGCCGCCCGCGCGGTTGAAAAGCGGAAACTCTATAGATTCTCCTCCTTCGGGTGGGAAGAGGGCGATCTGGGTCCAGAGCGAGGATTCGAGACGGCCTATGTTTACAAATGCTTCGACCATCTTCTCGATATCTGGGCGCAGGGCATATTCTTCGGATGAGAGACGGATTGTTGCTTGCGTTGCGCTGACACGAACCTCGCCTGCCTGAAAAAGGGTTCCCACGTCGCGTCGCCAGTTGAATTTCTTGGACTCGGAGTCGGCGGACGAACCATGATTCATTGTTTGTTCGCCGTTCATTCGATCGATTCTCACCAACAATGTGGACAATTGCCCCTCAAGGTCCTCAAGGGGCAAAGACACATCGTCTGAGGGGGTGTCTTCTCCTTGCAGCTGCTTTAGAAGTTTGCGCTCCAGAGTCTGGATTCCATCATGAATGGTCTGGACCGCCTCCCCGATATCGCTGAGTGTTGTTTGTAGGTTGGGTTGGTCTGCCAACCACGCGACAAATCTTGGCTGACGCAAGAGCTCCAGAAGTCCGTCAAGGGTCACGGACAGGGTGCTTCGCAACGGGTGGAGAGCTGGCTGAAGGATTTCATCCACCCGAGTCGCCTGCTTGACCGGCTCTAGGCTTTTTTGGGTTTCCTCTTTAACGCCGCTTTCTGGTCGAGCCGAGACGTCTTCAATCCAGACGGTACGATTTTCGAAGTCGAATAGCATTTCTCGGGTTTCCAGTGGGCGGGTTCCCACGACCATGGATGGAGCTGTGTGGCCTGTAAAGACTTTATACCCAGGCAAATCTCGGACGGCGAACATCGGCGAATCAAATTCGACATTGCCAATATGCATTCGCTCGTAGGTGTTGAATCTGAAGCCATTCGACTCGACACTGTGCTTGGGTGTGGAGGCGGCGGCGATGTCTGAAGCCATCTCTGATTCAAAGCGACCACCCAGATCAAGGATGGCATTCTTTTGGGGCTGGCCAGGCACCGTGACGGGAACAATGACGAGTCCGCGGACCACTTCGAATTGTACGGGTGTGAAGCCGTTGCTGAGGTGTGGATTGTTTCTCAGAGCGTTCTTCGGCAGGAGGCGAAGAACACCCCTCTTGAGGTCCACATGCACCAAGTAGTGGTGAAGGACGTCGTTGGCCAACACCCCATCGATTCTGGGTTCGGCTTCGTCGTAGACCGCCACCAGATCAAAACGGTGCGGGCCCAGTGCAAAGTCTTGGATTTGAAGGAGCACTGAGAGTACCCCGAGGCCGGTTTGTGGATCTTTTCGGTGAGTGGTCCATCGCTTGGGCGGGGGCGCTTTGGGGTCAAAAGGGAGTTTTCTCATCGCGTGCGCGGAAACTGAAGACTGGGTCCCACCCATGTCGATGGCAAAACGGAGGTTGTGGTTGCCGATTTTGACCGGCACGAGAAGGTCCTGGGTTGCGTTGTCGCGTTCGATGGGCAGCTCGATGGGCAGCAGGGAAGCATCTGATGCATAGTAGTTTGCATAGAGAGGGTGCTCAGCCCCACCCTCTTCCCACCACACTGGGGGCTCGGGCTCGGGCTTGTGAGCGGCTGCGCCCAGTGGGGGCGGGGCTATGGCGTCTGGCAGCGTATTGTCGTCCGGGTTGGTACTTGCTCCGACAGCCATCCGTTTTTCGTCGAGATGGGCATATTCAGCGCTGTCCTTCCACCATGGGGGCTTGGTCGTGGGCAAATCACTGAACGGAAAACGTGAGGGCGGCAAAGGGTTTGCGCCGACGCTAAAGATCCATTGACTCAGATATTCCTCCAGTAGGCCCCGTTGGCTTGGCTCAGGAGCGCGCAAGATCCATTCGCGAATCAACTCCGGCAGTCGCAGCAAGGCTGCAAGCTCGATCGGGCTCAGCTCCGCGGAAACACTCGAGGAATCGCCGCTATGGCGGTCGAGCACTTGCACGCCATTTTGGCGGAGTTCAATCACATAGCCCCCTACGTTCGAAGTCCGTGGGCCATAGAACACATCCACGCCACCTCGGCCCTGACGTACGATGATATCTGTCGGCATGTCGGCCACGCGTGCCAAATCGACAAGCGGTTTCGGTTGCCCATGGTCCCGTCCCCAAGTGGCTGGGGCCGACCAGTCAATGGGGCTCAGAGCCCACTCCGCCAAAAGTGCCTTTTCTGCGAGCGACATGCTTTGCACCTCTTCGAGATCTAAAAACACGTCCGTGTGAATCGCCTTGAATCCTGCGGGGGGCTCCACCTGTAGATCGGAAGTCCACACGTAGATGTTGTGAACCGACACCGGATGGTGCTCCTCGACAAACTCAAGTAAAGCTCTTGATGCTTCGGCCCCGAGGATCGTCCCCCCGAGGCCCGTCAAGATCACCTCGCCCACGAGCACCTGGCCAACACCTTTGCCTGCTTGGGTGGAGATCGCCTTTCCTGCACCTCGAGTCACACTCGCCTTGACCAATTCTTTGACGGGCTCCTTGACCAACTGAGGGCCCGTGATTTGCAAGAACCATTTCAGAACAGAAAGCTGTACCACGGAGCTTGGCCCGGCTTCTGGCAATAGGTTTTGGCTCCCGAGGAGAAATGCACCCCCAAAAGGAGGCACGACGACCGTCGCGCTTGCCGTAGCGGGGTCGTTCTCAGCCCCGTCCGGAGTCATAGGCAATTCGTGCTCATTGAACGCCTGGTAGGAATCGATGAACCAAATGAGTGCGGTACTTGAAATCAACAAGGTTGAAAGGTCGACGATGCGTTGACTGGAATAGGGAAAATCGTGATCCCTGACAAAAGTTTGGACGCCACTCCATAGCCGAAGCGCTTCTTGACCAAAAAAATCTGACTTCGGGTGGTCTGGGTGATGCCGAGCAAAAGCGAGAAGACCCATGATCAGGCCCGCCGTGGCCTCCAGGTGGTAGGATTGCTCTTGTCGGTCCGTTGCGTCGATGTACCGATCTTCGAATCCATCAAAAAAGTAGTGCGCACCGTAATAGGTTTTACCTCGGAAGGCGATGTCTTTGCCAAAGGCCAGCGCCGTAAACTCCAGGCACCGCGCCAAAGCATCGACGTCTTCCTGGTTGGTCAATGCCGCATAGTTTACAGACAACGACAGCCAGCTGCAATTATCGATGGCTGTATTGTTCTTGTTTGGAATGAAGTCGAAAACACGTTCCGACGCCTCAGTGCGTTCGCGAAGCTCCCCCCCGGTCACGACGCGGCCCCAGTCCCCTCGCGAAAGAGCAGCCCGAATGTCGGCCTGCTTTTCGGGGTTCGTATCATTTCGAACGAGTGCGCCTTCAAGCTCTCGCCGCCAGCGCCGGTCATCGCGATCCCAAAGAACCCGAAAAATTCCGCGTCTTAGGTCGTCACGCCATTCGGTGAGATGCGCGACATCGTCAAGCCCCAGCAAGGCCGCGTGCTGGAGCGCGTGGTTTAAAACGGCGAGAACATCAAGATTATGTTCCGTCACGATATTCTCGGCCTGAACTGTCTGCTTCAGCACGTGAACCACATCCTCGGTGAGGTTCTTGGGGGGAAGCACCCGGTTCTCATCGTCCGACCGGAACGTTTCGCCTTCGTAGGTACGCGCAACCTGGACCACCGCTTCGGAATCGAAGTGGGCGTATCCTATGGCGTCAAGAATGTCGTAGTAATCCCAGCCCTCGTCCTCCATCGCCAGGGGGGCGCCGTCTGGGCCTTTGAGCTTCCAGGGGCTTCGGGCTTCCACAAGTCCTTGTGCGGTCCAGCCGGCACTCATCAGGGTGTAGCGACGCCCGTTTTCCGACACGACCACCCGTCGATGCGCTTCGAGCCCATAAAGCGCCTCCCGATAACAGTCTTGGCGGCGGCTCTGCTCTTCGGGCCCAAGCGACTGGAACGCCTCCGACACCAAAAACAAGCCTAGACCGTGCACAACCCACGCCGTCGCCCCCAAAACCAAGCGCGCATCCGCCCACGTGTCTTCGCGCGTGTTCCACGAAAAGGGCCATCCTTGAATCACTGGGGTCTGCGTTTTTGAATCAACGGAACGCACGGCTCGCGCGCATAGGGTCCGAGCCAACGCCTGTGCCCTTGCATCGCCGTCCGGGCTCCCGATTCGTGCATACTGCGCCAGAGCAATGCCCTGAGTATACGCCCAGACCCGTTCATGTTTCGCTAGAAACGACGAGTCCACGGCTTGACCTTCAGTGGCGCGAGCGCCCTCTCGAACGGCTTGGTACTCCACTTGAAAGCCGGTCGGTTGACCATCAGGAGAAAGAGGCCCTTCCCGCCAAAGTTGATCCCTTAGCCACTTTGCCTTTTCGTAGTTGCCGTCCACCGAAGCGGAGAACTGGAGCCTCGGAGAACCCGACGCGCCCTCCAACAGAGCCATTCCGTCCGTGATCGGTGTCGTCGATAGCTCCGCAAGTCCTGCGGGCCCCGAAATCTGTAGATTCGACGGATCGGCGAAAAAGGTGGCTGTGCCCTCGATCAGCGGCACGGCAAAATGGGCACCGCCCTCGGTGAAATGCTCTGCCGACTGCGCTTCGGTGCTCGGCTCGGGGACGAGGGAAGCCGCGGAATCAGCCGAAAACGCCGAAGGTGCTGCGTGAACCTGGACCACGTCGCTGCTATTCACGCGCATGGAGTAGGCATTTTCAGCCGCAACCGAAATTTGTATGGATTCGCCCTCGGTCAAACGTTCCGGAACTTGGACACTGTATCGAACCGCCTCTGACAACCTGGACGCTCGAGAAGTCACGATGCGGTCTCGGCCTTCTACCTGTTCTATCCACGCAGCGAAGAACAATTCACTTTGGGTCGACAAAGAAACCCCCCCTTCGAGGTTATCCGACCCTTCCCCGTGGCTTTGCCAGTGGATAGGCTTAACACGCCCCGAACCGAAGCGTGTTGGCCCACGCCACGGCTCGTGAATTCCGTCACGAGACCACCCAACAATAGACCCCCTCTGCCCCAGCCCCGGCTCGTAGTAGAGCGCCCGGACGTCTCCCCTCTTGGAAACGCCCACGGTGGGAACGTAGCCAGCGCCTATCGTTTGGGAGGTCGACCATGACGCCCCACCGTCGACGGAAGACTGATAACGGATGGCATTGTGCCCGCGCCGATTCGGATTGGCAGAAGCGCCATCCTCATAAACCAGCACCAAACCCCAGGGTGCAGCCACCAGTTTCGGGTAGGAGGGTTTATTGTCACCGGCGCCCGCCCCCACCAAAGCCACGGTAGAGACCTTCCAGGCATCGGGTTCGGAGGCCTGCTGTTTGTTCAATCCGCCCGGTGGGGCGGTCCGGTCCGATCGTTTTTGGGCGGTTTGGCCATCCTTGAGGCGACGCTGGGCCAGTAGGATTTCGTCAGCCTCGTGCCACGTACCCCCGTACCGGTATTGAAATCGAGTGCCCAAGCCATCCCACAGTGCTTCATCACCGGGCTCGTAGACTGTTTTCCATGCCTTGCGCCACCCCTCGACCCCGGGCATAGCGCCCTCGTTGTAAGCGGCTGCCCAACCGGGGTGAACAACTGGACGAGGGTCCCAAAGTCGGGTCTGCCGAACCGCAATACTCACCGTGTCGTTTCCAACGTGAAGCGATGGATGCAGCACCTGCCTCTCGAAAAGATAGGTCTGGTTTGGCTCGGGCTCCATACCGTCCGGCTCCCCGGTTGCTTCTCCCAACGGCTCATGGTCAAAAACGTTTGCGGGGGTTCCATCTAAGTTTTTTAGGTAATAGGCCTTGTTTGCTTCTCCCCACACCAGATGGTGATTCAAATGGGTGTCATAAGCCATGGCGAGGCCGCGCTTCCAAGCATCGCCTACGCGTACAGTCGTCTTCCGACCAAAAGATTGCCCCCCGTCTTCGCTTTGGACAACAACGACTCGCGCCTGTGTTCTTGCACCCGTTTGAGTCCCGGAATCGCGATAGGCGATCCACGCGACACTTACGCGCGAGCCCTTCGCCGACAGCGCGAGATCTCTTACAGAGTCGACGTTTGGAAGCGACCACACCTGCGCCAGGGAAAAGCTTGCCGGTTTTCCGGCTTCGTCACTTTGGTGGTAACGAATCTCGTCGCCTCCACCTCTTCCATGGCCGCGAACCGCATACGCCACATGGGCAAGAACACGATCCGGAAACTGAGACAGCGCGGTCCGGGTCAAACGACCTGAACCACGCACGGTCGTAAGAACCGCCGACCGTTCGAACTGCCCGGCCTCGGCCAACCCGGCCTTCCCTTGTTCCTCCGACGCGGCTTCACCACCGACGGCTCCAGGCACTCGGCTCAATTTCGGGTTGTCCTGCGCCGGGTAAAACCCGAAGTACCCTGCACCCGGCTTCGGTTCTTCAAAAACACTCACGGGCACATAAGTCGAAAGGCTCGAATCCCACCGAACCAATCGACTGCCCTTCGAGTCGGCTTCTCTGGTTTCGAGAAACCGCCACCCAGACTTCGAAACCGATGGGAACGATTGAAGCGGACGAGGCACTTTCTGAATCTCGTACGCTTGCCCGGTATCGGCATAGACCCAGTACCCGCCCCTAGGCAGTCCCGTCGAGTAGGGCCCACCTGGGCTTTGACTCGAAGGCCAATCCACGGGGCTCGTAGGCGTATTTCCACGAGAAACCGGCCAAATACGGATACCTTGGCTGCGCCATGGGGCAGGAATCTCTGCGCTATGAAAGGAGACGGACACGAGGTTCCAGCCGGGCTCAAGAAAACCCGCAGACTTGTTGGCTTCACCCGTTGCCCATGCAGCCCGAGAAAGCGTAGCCCCTAAAACCAACGCAGCAAAAACGAACCTGCGCCGCATCATCACCTCTGCTCTAAAACCGCGTAGTCCCAATGCGACGCGGCGTGTGGCTGTGCGCCCGCATCCAACTTTCGACCTAAAAGACACCAAGAACCCGTACCAGGTGCCGCTCCAGAGTCAACCACTATTGCCGGCGACTCCACGTTGGTCGACCATGTCTGGCGACAACTATTTGAATCTGCCCCCGTGGCCATCGGCTCCGAATAATTGGGCCTCCGAGACGACCACCCACGTCGCTTCCTGTTCGTCCCAGAAGGGGCTGTTCAGTGCCACGTGGCCGAGTCGTTCAATAGCCTTGGTGATGGCGACGCCAACCACCGCGTTCGTTGTTTTGTCCCTTCGCAAGCGCGAAATCATCCGCAAAGAAAATGTGGGGTGTTGATCGCTCGTTGGTGAGTCAATCGAACCCCATTCTTAGCTCTACATGACAGTAGGCAGGCGATTGTCGAAGAAGTTCGTATTGGTATCTCGATTGCTCAACAAGGACACAACAAATTGTTGGGAAGTCTCAACATCGGAACAAGGTCGAACTGTTGATGCAAATCGTCTTTGGCAGAAGTCGACCCTCAGGAGGAACCATCATGTTTAAGTCTTTTCAGAAAACAGTCACCCAAGGCTTGGCGCTTGCCTTTTTTTCCGTCGCAACACCTAGCCTTGCGATGGCGGCCGACACGCCATACAAGACCGTGAAGGAACTCAAGGCCTTCGACGACCACATCGGCGTTTATCTCGCAGACAGCGTTCCGCACGGATGTGGGACCAGTGACGTCAATAAGACAAGGTTTTTGTTGAGACCGGACCAAAGGACACAGTACACGCTATTGCTTGCGGCGTACTTGTCGAATAAGGAAGTTAATTTGCGCTACACCTGTGATTCTTCTGGACTTCCCCGAATTTCTGGAGTCCGGGTTCGATGATGCGTGCAGCAATCTTCCACCGTCGAACGTGGAGCGAACACACACGAGTATTTTCGTTCCTTCTCTTTGCGGCCTTCACCGGTTGCGGTGTGGAAGGCCCTGCCACTCGTGAGGCTGTCGGTGAAACTGAAGACCACGTTGCACTCGATACTGAGCTCGCGGACATCACGTTTACCGTCGTCAACATTGTCAATTCTATTCCGGAACTCAGCGGTGGAGGCAACGGCGAAGGACCGATTCCATCTTGCTCCGAGGAAACAACGTTTCGTGGGAATTGGTCCGGCGAGGTTGTTGCTGCCAACGTTGATGATACAGGCGAAGCCATCCCTCCGGGGGCAAAGATTGGCTGGGCGAAATATGGCATTGTGGGCGCATACTATCGAGTATGGGCGTCGCTACAAGGGACTCTCGAGTGTGAAGAGCTTTGTAGAGGCAGCCCGATTGCGAAGAATAGCCACCCGGTTGCTGTCACGTTTTCTCATAAAGTAGGGCTTGGGGTTGGTTATAAAGTAAATCCTCTCGAGAACGTGCTCATGGTGTTTAGAGGGATCCATGCTGGCGTGAAGAACGCGTGGTTTATCGGATCACACCTGGGAGAATGGATCAAAATCGGCGGTACCGCTTTGCAGTCCAAAGATGCCTTTTTGGATGCCGCGGGCATCGCCCTCAGGGTCGTTCTTTTGTACCAGCTTCACCATGAGAAAGTGACGAGCGCGGCGTGTGCTGGCGCCGATAAGACCGACGAGCTTTTGTTCAGAATTCGGCAGGCATTGAATGACTTGTGATTGATCCAAAGGGCGACCTCCCCAGGCAAAACATCCGTCTTGCGTTCTTACGTTTGTACAGGCGATGGAGGTCTCGACAACGGGGCGGGGCTCGCCTGGTGTAGAATCTACAAGTCGTACTGGTGAGATGACACCCGTAAACTATTTGGCCGGCGAAATCCGGAGCATGTCGGCTACGGATTTTTGTGTCCCCAGGCTGACAAGTTCGGCAGAGACCTTACGAAGTTGGGCCATATTGTTGGCCTCGATCTCTCGAATGGATTCCTTATAGTCAAGGCCTTTTCCGGGACTGATGGAGTCGCTCAAGATTTGTTGGCCAAGATCTATGTCGTAGACGACGATACGGCCAGGCATGAACAGGTTTCCATTGAAACCTGAGACCACTCGGCCGTGGTAGCCTAGAGTGCACCAAAAAATGAGGTATTTGATCTTCTCCGCACGGAGCGTCTCACGTTCGTCTTCGCTGAGTTCGAGTTCTCTCCAACCCTCTTCTTTGTCGAACAACGCGTAGACCCTGTTCTTGAACGGTTGCTGTTCCGTATTCAGGTCACGGAAATTGACTGCGTCTAAACCGAGCTTTTTGAGCTCTGCAACAAACGCGTGGCTGAGATCCTGTTCACTATCCCACATGCCATCGTAGGTCGCCTTTTGTTCTCGAGTTTCGTTCCAGAGAACTTTGTAGACCATTTCGTTGTACGTGATAGTCTTGGTGATGTCGAAAAAGCGAGCGGCCACTCGATTTCTCGTCATCTTGTGGGCGGCTTCAACCGGAAGCCTAGCCGTTGCACAACCGATTGGGAGGAGTATAAATATCCAAAACAGTCTCACTGTGGTTTCCTCGCATGGACCAAGATGCCTTTGTCATCGAAGACGTAAACGTAGGCATTGCGAAGCTCAGCCTCGAAGTCTAAGTCTGCCATGAACACGGCCTCGCTCGTTGCGGCAATGGGAAGGTAGAGCCCAACCAACTCTGCGTTTTCCGGGTAGCCCCAGTACTCGTGACCGGCCGTACTCTTCCGCACCTGAGGAAGACCCAGGGTATTGGAGACCTCCGTCTTATGGGTGACGCCGATCTCAAATTGGGTCTCGTTCGGATCTGCCCGGTTTCCAATGGTCGTTGCACAACCAAGAGGAAGAAACATGAGCGCAAATAAGAATGCGTGCGTGAAGAACACGCGAGTGGTTTTGAGCATCTCGGTATGGTCACACAGGAATTGCCTGGACCAAAGGGGGCCCGGCAATCAGCTGCAAACCGGATGGTGGCGGGCGTACTCGCTCGGCTGCTTCCCTACTTCCCGCGACATGGGGCGAATTTGGGGCTTTGCAAGCTGTTCACCCAACCCGGTCGAAATATTATTTGCGACCGGGCCGGCGCGATTGTCTCAGAAATTGGACCCTAATAGAGGGTCTTCCAATCAAACGCTGCTTCGACATAGGCGATGTCATCTTCGTAGCCCCCTTTTTTGACCTGTCTTCTAAGGTTCATGATTGTCTTCAAGGGCACGTTTTTTGAAAACAGATTCACGACCCAAATGGGCAACCAACCGCCGGGGTCTGCCTGCACAAAGAAGGTTGTGTCGGTACGCGCGTCATCCAAAAAGCGAAGAATCCAACCAGCTTTCAGACTCTTTAGGCGAATCACGTGGTCGACTGGTGGCATAAGAGGATCCTGAATGTCCCAGACATCAATGCGAACCTCCCGGGCAGCCCTGGATACGGTCAGAAGCATTTCGAAGACAACATCTCGGTCCGACACAAAGGGCACGGAAAGTGACGTGCGCTGATACATGATGCTGTGATCTGGCGCCATGAGACGAAGCGCACGCGCATCGGTGCAAGCTTCCATCCATTCAGCACTCCGATCTTGGTTTCGGAGCACCGCAAGAATCTTCTTCATGCCGGCCGCAACCACCCCTTGAGCCCGAAATTCTACGATCGACGTACCTGGCGTACTCCGCTGCCAAACCCGGATACCCTCCCGGTGGCTTACACGCTTCCACCCCTCGGCGAAACTGGACTCAGCAGCAATCGGCAGAAGCAAAATGCCTGCAATGATTCCCCATCTCGTCAAACGGCCCATGCTGTCCCTCATGCCACAGCTCCAGTGTGGAATCCAGCAAGACTTGCGGGGGAATCGGACCTGCCCGAGTTAGGGGATGTTGTCGTCGTCCGGGAAGGCCTCGATGATCTTGTCTGCAAAGACTTGTGCTGGGAAGGTTGAAGAGGCTTCGCAGGCCTGGGAGGCAAGTTCTCTGAAGTCTAGGTCCTGGAGGATTTGATTCTTGATCATGAACTGCGAAACCCCCAGCAATAGGGAGCCATTGCCGATCACCGATTCCGTAATCGGCACTGCATTTCGTGCAAGAAACCAACCGCCTTTGAACAACCAAAGGTACGGTATGGTTGCTTTAACGCCAACGCCTATTCCGATGTCGTGGTTAAAGGATGCCGACACCGGGAAGCTCAGCGGCGTGCTAATTGGTGTTCCTTGGCAGGTCTCTTTGCATGATATGGTTCCGGAAAGCTGAATGCCGATTCTTACTTTCTGTCCCACAAGTCCAACGCTATTCCAGCCGCTATGCGCTCCAGGGGGAATGAATTCATTAAGAGGCGTGACCGTAACGTCGTAGTCTCCAGACCAGTCTCCTTCGAAGCCTCTGAGCGCATCAGGGCACTGAGGAAAGTCTCCAAGCACTACATCGACTTCCAGGTGGCGTCGATGCGGTCCGCCCGAACCTCTGCACACGCGAATATGGCGGGCGTTGGTGGGGACCTCAAAACTAAAGTTTTGGTAGTTGTCTGTGGGGGTGCGCTCACCGGCATACGTATAGTCCTGACCATTGAAGCACACCCTTCTTTACAGCCAAAGACATCATCTCTGGATGGCTCTCAAAGTTCACATCGACTATGCCGGCGGCGGAGCTTGACCGCCCAATATTGGGCATGCCGATGGCGGATTTTTCGGCGTCGCAACTGAGTCCCACATCGTATTTTCAGGGACATGAAGGCCAAGAAGCGATGGCCCATCACTTGCTGCTTACTAGGCCCTATGAGACTAGAGCGTTGTCTGTGGGTGAGTTCAATCCTTCTCGTCGGGGTTGGTTGCCAAAGTTCGGGGGGGGATGGCGAAGCCCCACCAAACGTATCAGCCGTATTCGAGGACAATGGCTCGTGGGGCAACGGCTCGTGGGGCAACGGCTCATGGGGCAACGGCTCATGGGGCAACGGCTCGTGGGGCAACGGCACCTGGGGTAATGGCTCATGGGGCAACGGCACGTGGGGCAACGGCTCGTGGGGCAACGGCACGTGGGGCAACGGCACGTGGGGCAACGGCACCTGGGGCAATGGCTCGTGGGGCAACGGCTCGTGGGGCAATGGCACCTGGGGCAACGGTTCATGGGGCAACGGTTCATGGGGCAACGGCACGTGGGGCAACGGCACGTGGGGCAACGGGATGCTTTTCGATACCCTCGCAGTGGCCAGTCTTGACCTATCCAATTTGAACGATACGGCTCTTTCGGGTGCTGCCTGTGGGACCTCACCCGACCGCAGCGCCGCAATGACAGAGTTGATGGTCTACGTGGCCGCTATTCAGTGTGCTCTTCCTGCGCCGTGCGCAGAAAACGATACGGTGTGCCAAAGCCAAATCGATTGCGCGTCAGACCCGAACTGCCGCGTCATCACGGACTGTGATGGCAATGAACTTTACGTATCGGGCCGAGATGGACTGGGAACAGACCAAAGTGACCCCTCCGTGGTTTCCGCGGTGGACGCTTGCTTGGATGCGACCCTTCTGGAGCTCAACACTGAATTTCGAGCATATGCTGACAACCTCAATCAATACTCGGTTTCCTGCGCATTGCCGGCGTCCACCGGCGGTGACTGCAGTACTGACCCAGGCTGCGCGGAGGTCACCTACCAGCTCTATCCGAGTGGGACCGAGACGAAACAATACTATGGTGCCATCGGATTGGCCCCCACTTGGAAAAACAATCCCGACTTTGACTTAGACCCCGTGGGACAGCGTCGGGTATCCGCGTGTCTGGCCTCCCGTACCAACCCAGATCGAAAGAAGGTTCAAATCTCTCTTCGCGGAATGGGCGTTCCCACAACGGAAACGGAGCGGAATGTCTATCGACACCACGAGGGCGCTTTTTGGGGCAATATGTTTGACGCCAACCCCGAGATTCACACCTGCACGGTGAATGGCAATGGCCCGTCCGGGCGCGTTTGCACCGGAGGACAGTGCAACTTCATTGATGAGGGGCCGTGTGTCTTTGCTTGTACCGATGTGGATGCAGAGGGCAACTACACCAACTGCGGTGTCGAAAATTCGACGGAAGTCGTCAACATCTTTTTGCCACTCAATCGAACCATGAGCAGTGGATACTATGATGCATGTGCCATTCGAAGCGGGGGCGTGTGGTGTTGGGGTGGTGACTACCTTGCAGGAACCGCGTCCGCGCTCCCTGAGCAAGTGCCGGTTTTCACCGCCCCTCCGGAGGAAATTTCGGTCATCCGCAACCACACCTGTGCTCGAAAAAGCGATGGTACCCTCTGGTGCTGGGGCTTGAACTCTTATATGCAAAGCGCAGAGATTCCCGTCGATCAAATTGACGAACCGACCCAATTCATTGCCGTGGGATCCGATGTTGCCCAAATTGCTGAAAGTGGTGCAAATGCCCGCCATACCTGTGCCATCAAAACCAGTGGCGCAGTATGGTGCTGGGGCGACGATGACGATGGGCAATTGGGCAATGGTGCTTCCAGCTTAACCTGGCCGGCCGAGGTTGTCGGACTGACCGGCGCCGTGAAGGTCACTTTGGGAGCCTATTTTTCTTGTGCGCTCAAGAACGACGGGACGGTTTGGTGCTGGGGAAATAACGCTTTAGGAGAACTGGGTATTGGTACATCCGGCAATGGAGAATCGCAGTTTTTCCAGACTCCGGTGCAAACGGCGGTCACTGAGGCGGCCATCGACCTATGTTCTGGCTCCACTCATTCTTGCGTCATTACTGAAGACCGCGGCGTTCAATGCTGGGGTAGGAACAATGCCGGTCAGATAGGCGGAGCTGAAACCTACCTTTCAACCCATTCCGGCGCGCCCCTGGATATTGTCGGCCTACCCACCGGAGCATCTGATGTGGTCTGCGGTCACAAACACACCTGCGCTCTTTTGGAGGATGGGAGCGTGTGGTGCTGGGGCCACAACAACTACGGTCAAGTGGGCCACAACGATATGTCTGTGTTCCATTCCACCCCAGTTGCGGTCCAAGGACTGGGGACCATGTCGCACCTCGTAGCCGCAGAAGAACACACCTGCGCCTCCGCGCCAGACGGTGCGGTGTGGTGCTGGGGGCGGAATACATCGGGCAACTTGGGCTTTGGTCCCACCAGCATGCTTGACCAAAATCCGGTCCCTGGCCGGGTGACGATCTTCGACAACTGCGGGGACGGAATATGTGATTTTGCTGAAAGCGCACTGGACTGCTCGGCGGACTGTTGCATGCCGGTCACCTGCGGAGCCAACAGCTGCGGTCTTGTGGCCGACGGTTGTGGAGGCACACTGAACTGTGGAGCGTGCACGGGTTCCGGCACAGTGGAGGTACGTATCTCGATTGGCCAAGGAGACATGGAAGAAAATCTCAACACCGGACACGTATCCGGTGCAAGCTCCGACCTCGAGCTTGGATACGATGGCTCTAAGCCTCAATTGGCCGCTCTTCGATTCCCGGGCTTGGATGTCCCCCCAGGAGCCACGATCACCAGCGCCTATGTAGAATTTGAAGTGGACGAGGTCACAACCGGCGCGGCGTCCTTTGTCATCGAAGGCCAAGCCACTGACGATGCAGCGGCCCTCGTTGCTTCAAACTCAAACCTGTCAGGCCGGTCCAGAACCTCCGCCTCAGTTGCGTGGGTTCCAGAACCATGGTCCACCAAGAGCGCCAAACACAACAGCTCTGATTTCTCGTCGGTTGTCCAAGAGATTGTGAACCGAAGTGGCTGGCAAAGCGGAAATGCTCTTGTGCTCTTCATTACGGGCACCGGTACACGGACCGCTGAAGCGTACAACGGAGAAGCCGCCAACGCCCCTCTCCTCCACATCGAATACAGCTACTGAGGCGTCGACTTAGGCGTTTCATAACCAGTCCGCCTGCAAAGCCCCTCCCTCCTGGACTTCTAGCTGGACCTGTAGGATTGGCGAGCTCCGACTATTGGGTTGCCTGTCCAGTGGCGGACCGAAACGGTCCCCACGCGACACGAGGGAGGGGGGGACAGGCACTATTATTTACCCTCGCTAAGGAATAAGACCCGCTGGGTTACCAGCATGGAAACTGGATGATCATGCCGCGATGCCAATAGTCACACAAAGAGCATCTATACCCCCCCTCGATGCGTTTCTCCCTCTGTCAAAGTTTGTACCCGCACATCATACATAACGCCTCAGGTCTCCTTAAGGCCAAGAGTAAAATGCCAGGCCCCCCGGAAGAGAGATCACCTATCTTTTGGGTACACGCCAGGGCATTTTCAGACATTGGAACCATTTGACTCATCAGCGAACCGTCAGGGCCTTCGAGATACGCGAGCCGCTTAGCGGTGAGACCATCGCAGTCTTTGCTGCGATCCTCTGCCTCACAAGAAAAGACTATGCGGATGGAACCGTTAAAATCTGAATCGGTGGTGTTTTCAAGTATGATTTCCATCCCGGAAACCCAGTTCCGTAAGGACTCGTCTGCCGGCGCCCGTTTGCCAGACTTGGTTTTACCGGGGCGGCATCCGTTCGCGGGCCTATCGGATGTTGTCGTCGTCTGGGAATTGAGCAATTCTGTCGTTGCCATCCGTTGAAGGCTCATGCATGGTTCGCAGGTGTGCAGGAATATTCGTACGCTTTTCAATTTTGATCCGCCGGCTACGGAGGATGAAATTTGTGCGGCCGCGATTCAGTACGTGCGCAAAGTGAGCGGAACGCGGAGCCCGAGCAAACGCAACCAGGCTGTCTTCGAGCAGGCGGTGGCCGAGATTTCGGATGCCACGCGTGCCCTGGTGCGCGCGCTCAAGACCGATGCGCCTCCGAAAAACCGAGAAGAAGAACGGCAAAAAGCCCGGGAACGGAACGCCAAGCGCTTTTCGAAGGTTTCGGCCGGCTGACAGCCATCGTGTCGTGGCCCGTTTTTGCCACATTTCCCTGAGTGTTCTTTTGGCTTCCTGCAGCGCCCGGGAGGTGGGCTCGACGCGGCAGGCGTCACTTCGGCCTAAGGTGATAGAAGTATGGGCCCACTCGGGGCAGCCAAGCGAGCGATTGGTCCTTGAGGAACTGGTTCGTCGTTTCGAGCGAGAACCGGACGGCGTGCGTGTTGATCTCACCGTTATTCCGGAGGGTTCTTATTCGGGGCAGGTGCAAGCGGCCGCGCTTGCGGGACGTTTGCCGGATGTGCTCGAGCTTGACGGGCCTTTTGTGGCGCATTACGTGTGGCAACAAAAGCTGCAACCTTTGGATGCGCTGTTGTCCCAAGACACCAAAGCTGATCTTCTTCCTTCCATTGTGGCCCAAGGCTCGCTGAACGGGTCGCTCTACGCGGTCGGTATGTTTGATTCTGGGCTTGGTTTGTACGGCCGGTGGGCGTGGCTTCGGCGCCTCGGAGTACGGATTCCGGTGCACCCCGATGAGGCTTGGACGGGGGCAGAGTTTGAGGACGTGCTCCGAACGCTCGCGGGCGACGATCGCGATGGGGCGGTTCTCGATCTCAAACTGAACTACCAAGGTGAGTGGTTCAGCTATGCCTTTTCTCCCGCCATCCAATCTGCCGGCGGCGATTTGCTGCGTCGCCAAAGGCCTCCGGTTGCGGAAGGGGTGCTCAATGGCGGGGCGTCGGTGGCCCTGCTGAAGAAATTCCAGTCTTGGATGCGTGGGGGTCTGGTGGACGCCAACCTGGACGACGCGGCCTTTGTGTCCGGGCGCACCCCGTTGTCGTGGGTGGGGCACTGGGAGTTTGGTCGGTACCACAAGGCCTGGGGAGCAGATTTGGTGGTGTTGCCTCTGCCGGATTTTGGGCACGGAAGCAAAACCGGTCAGGGTTCGTGGGCTTGGACGGTGACACGAAGGAGTAGGGCATCTGAAGACGCTGGTCGTTTTATCGAGTTCCTGTTGCGAACCGAAAACGTCCTTCATATGGCCGGCGCCAATGGCGCAGTACCCGCAACCCGGCGTGCCTGTGAGGCCTCCCCTCTTTATGGCCCTGAAGGGCCGCTCAAGCTCTTTTGGACGCAGTTGGCTGAGGGATACGCCATTCCGCGCCCCAAGACACCCGCATACGGGGTGGTCAGTTCCGTTTTTGAGCGTGCGTTTCGGGCCATTCGTGATGGTTTTGATGTGGCCTCCGCGCTTGATCGCGCCGCGCGCGCCATCGACCAGGAGATCGCCGATAACCACGGGTACAGGGGCCTGCCCGAATGAGCTCATGTGGACCGCAACCCCTGGGTTCGAAGCCACCTGTGTGGCACACCGAAACACACGAGCGGGTTCGACAGAGCTCAGTACCTGATCGCGTGCGGATTCGGACTCGTGCGTTCCTGTTCGGTGCGCGCGCCTGGCTTTGGGTTTTGCCTGCCGTGTTGGGCCTGGTGTTCTTTGTGGCGCTCCCGTTCATCTTGGCGGTGCTTTTTTCCTTCAGCAACCTCCGTACGGGGTCGCCCTTGGCGCTGGAGTTTGTCGGTCTTCGTGAGTATGCGCGTATTGTCCAAGACCCCACCCTCTTGAGGGCCTTGCTCAACAATCTGATTTTTGCGTTGGTTGTGGTGCCCACTCAGACGGGCTTGGCTTTGATACTTGCACTTCTTCTGTCCCGTTCTTCGCTCAGGGCTCGTCTGTTTCGTACGACTTTTTTCTTGCCCGTTGTTTTTCCCATGTCCTTGGTTGCGGTGGTGTGGACACTGATGTTCGCTCCGGGGCAGAGTGGCATGTTCAATGCGGCGCTTCGATGGTTGTCGTTTGGTCAATGGGCGGATGTCGACTTTCTTCATCATCCTTACTGGGCACTGCCCGCCGTCATGCTCGTTTCTGTATGGCAGGGTCTGGGGTTTCAGATGGTGGTGCTGGTTGCCGGCCTTCAAAGCATTCCTCAGCAGCTGTACGATGCGGCGCGGGTGGATGGCGCCGGCCACTGGCAAACGTTTTTTTATGTGACTCTTCCCGGGCTCAAAAATCCTATGATTTTTGTGGTGACCGTGACCACGCTCTTGTCGTTTCGGGTGTTTGATCCGGTTCGAATTATGACGCAGGGTGGGCCCAATGACGCCTCTACTACGATGATTTTTGAAGCGGTCCGCGCGGCCTTTGATCGCGGACAGATCAGCCGGAGTTCGGCGATCACTGTGGTCCTTCTAGGTGTGGTCCTCTTGGTGGCGGCCCTTCAGGGGCTGTTACAGAGAAAGGGACGTGGACCATGGGGGGACTGATGCTTGGGAGGTGGCGTCTTCGAGCTCGGGTGCTGCGTGGGGCGAGGGGCGTTTTCCTTTTCGGGGCGGCGTTGTTGTTTGTGGTTCCGGTGGGCTTCTTGTTGGTGGGGAGTCTCAAAGGTGACGAACAGGTCATGGCCGACGCAGGAACCTGGCGCGCGCTGGTTCCCGATCGGGTGTCACTACAAAACTACAAAGATGTGTTTCACCGGGTCCCCATGGCCCGCTACCTCGTCAATTCCTTGGTCATCAATGTTTCTTTGGTATCGCTGGGTTTGATGGTGAATTCCGCCGCCGGATACGCCTTGGCTCGAATGCGGTTTAGAGGCCGTAAGTTTGTGTTGGTTTTTCTGGTGCTGACGTTGAGCGTCCCCTTTGAGGGCATCGCGGTACCCTTGTTCTACCAGCTGAGCGCGCTTGGGTGGCGAGACGACTACGCGGTGCAGATCGCCCCCTTTGTGGCCAGTCCGTTGTCTATCTATTTATTCTATCGTTTCTTCTTAGACTTTCCGCGCGAGCTCGAGGAGGCCGCGAGAATGGACGGCGCGGGTTCAGTAAGGACTTTTGTCCAGGTGGTGGTGCCCAATGCCAAACCCGTTTTTGCGACTGTGGCCATTGTGAGCTTCCTCTTTTCGTGGGGGCAATACCTGTGGCCTCTCTTGATGACGACCCACGAGGAAGTACGGCCCTTGCCCCTCGCCATTGCGACGTTTTACGCGTTGCCGCCGCTGGCTTGGGGCGATATCTTGGCTTTTGGCGTGATGATGGTTCTCCCCGTTTTGGTCGTTTTTCTTCTGTTTCAGGGCTGGTTTGCGCAAAGTGTTGCGGCGACCGGCCTCAAAGGATGAACGGCAGTCGGGAGAATGGACGATGGGTCAGGTCGTATTTCATCGGGTTGAAAAGTATGCGGATGGCGCACGTATCCTTGGCCCCCTCGACCTTTGTGTAGAGGCTAAGGAGCTCTTGGTTCTTCTTGGGCCTTCGGGTTCGGGGAAGTCGACTGCGCTGCGTTTGATCGCAGGCCTGGAGACTCCAAGTACCGGCACGATTTCTATCGACAACGTGGACGTCACGCATAGGCCACCCAAAGACCGAGACGTCTCCATGGTTTTCCAGAACTATGCGCTGTACCCGCACCTCAGCGTTCGCGAGAACCTCGGCTTTGGTCTCAAGATGCGCGGGCGGCCCAAACCGGAGGTGCGCCGGCTCACCGACGACGTGGCAAAGATGCTCGATATTTCGGATCTGCTCGGTCGGCGACCGAATTCGCTCTCCGGAGGACAAATGCAGCGTGTGGCCATTGGCCGCGCCATCGTGCGCAGGCCTAAGGTTTTTTTGCTGGATGAGCCGCTGAGCAACCTCGACGCTGCCCTCCGGACCCGGATGCGAAGAGAAATCGCAGAACTTCACCAGAGCCTGAAAACGACCATGATTTACGTGACCCACGACCAGACCGAAGCGATGGCGCTGGCCTCGAGAATCGTCATCCTGAAAGAGGGTCAGATCGAGCAGGTGGGGGCCCCTCGTGAGGTCTATGCGCGACCCCAGAGTGCCTTTGTGGGGCGGTTTTTGGGCACGCCCGAAATGAATCAAGTGTTGGGGCAGATCCGCGAAGGCCCATGCTTCGAGAGTCATGGGTTGCAGTTGAAACTCCCCAATGAGGCCCACGAATACGTGGGAAGGGAGCGGGTGTTGGGTTTTCGCCCAGAGGCCGTCCAGGTGTCCGGCGATGGGGATCTCGAGGGTGAGGTCGTCGGCGTGGAGCCAGCGGGGCCGCTCGTGTACGTGAGAATGGGTCTGCCCGGTGGTTTGGTCGTGACCGGCAACGCCCATGCGGATTTTGGCGCGAAGACCGGGGACCGGGTTCGATTCACCCTCGATGACCATGGGCTGCACTACTTTGCGCCCGAGTAGGTATCAGTTTTCTGATGCTCGGGGTGGTTGGAAACTGTGGGTGCGCTCTGTTTCATGTAGGTTTTTGGGCGCGATGTGTCCACCCTAAGGGCTTGTTCTGACTCGGTCCGGATTCCGCAAACGGGGTCGGCACTTGCCTTGCTTGATGTCTTCCGACAAACATTCTCCAACAAAGGAAAGCCCATGCGAAGATCGATTATACCCTGCTGTGTTGCCTTGATAGTGAGCTGCAATGGTTCGACCGACCCGTCCTCGAGTACCAACCCCACGTCCAGCGTGTCGCTGGGCGCCCTTGGGGGAGAGTTGGTGAGCCAAGATAAGGCGTTGAAAATTGAGATTCCCAGCGGGGCACTGGTCCAAGAGACAGAAATTTCGATCGAGGAGATTGAGGACAGAACGCCCGGCGGTGCGGTGTCTCGGGTGTATCGATTGCGCCCAGAAGGCGTTGATTTTGGGGAACTCGTGACTTTTGTTCTCAATCTCGAGCCCAACCTCGGTCAGATCTCGTTGGCCAACATCGACCAGAGCAAGCCGGTGATCGTCGTGGGGAGCACCTATGATGCAAAGACCGGTGTGCTAACGGGGTCACTCGCGCATTTTTCCACGTACGTGGCGGTCGATGAAACCAAGAGCGAGGCCTGTTTTGTGGGCGGGTGCAGTGGAGATCTTTGTACCGATGACCGCGATGTGGTTTCGACCTGTGAGTATCGGCCTCAGGCGGTTTGTTATCAGAAGTTTGGTGAGTGCGGCGTTTTTGGCAAGGACGAAACGTGCGGGTGGGCCACTTCGGACGCGCTTCAAAAATGTCTCGACGGTGTTGAGAAGGGCTGCGAATACAACGGCGTCCGATACGAAGCCGGTTCCTCTTTTCCCGCAGCGGATGGTTGCAACACCTGCAGTTGCACCGGTGGCCAAGTAGCCTGCACCGAGAAAGCCTGTAGCCCTGTTTTGTGTGTCGTCGGTCAGGACGAGTACAAGGAGGGTGAGGCGTTTAACATCGACTGCAATGGATGTGTTTGCAGCGCGGGTACCGCCATCTGCACGCTGCAAGAATGTACACCCAATCTGGGCGAGTGTGTTCACGGAGGCCAAACATATGCCAGTGGCGACAGCTTTCCTTCCGAAGATGGTTGCAATGTTTGTCGCTGTCACGACGGTTTGGTTGGCTGCACCAAGAAGGCCTGTAATCAGCATTGTGAGTACGAAGGAAAATCCTTCGCGGATGGTGGTGCTTGGACCGCCGCGGATGGCTGCAACACTTGCATCTGCAGTGGAGGAAAAGTCGCCTGCACGCTTAAGGCTTGCCCTGTCCCCAAACCTTGCGAATACGGCACTGACCACTATCGCGATGGGGATAGTTTTCGGTCCGCCGATGGCTGCAATACCTGTTCGTGCGACGACGGCGTCGTCAGTTGCACCGAAAAGGCGTGCGAGGTCCCCGTTTGTAAGCTTGGGCAAAAAACCTACCAAGCGGGCGAGAGCTTTCCGGCGGACGATGGCTGCAATACATGCAGCTGCGTTGGCGGCCAGGTCGTCTGCACCAAAAAAGCCTGCCCGGTTCGATGCGTTGTTGGCGGCTGCAGCGGACAAATCTGTGCTTCCGAACATTTGGCGAGCACCTGCGAATGGCTCCCTGAGTATGCCTGCTATAAAAAGGTGGGCGAGTGCGGCCTGTTCGGTGACGACGGCGGGTGTGCCTGGAAGCCATCGAAAGAGCTCCAAGAATGCCTGGCAGACGCCAACAACTAGTACCGGGCCAGCGTGATATTACCCATTCTCGCTGGCGATTGTCGCACCAGTTTCCCGCACCGCCTTCGGCTCTCGTCAGTTCCATATAGAGAATATGCGCCTTCCTCGTGCGACAATCTGGCGCGACACTTGCCGAGCGGGAATAGATCAATATCACACTGGCCCGGTACTAGCAGCAGCGCCCATCACAAAATGGGCGCCAGCGCGACCCGCCCATGGTCCAAAGAGGCGGCCAGCTCGCGGTCAGTGGGGGCTCATGGGGCCCAAGTGAAGGGCCTCCTTGAGTGATGCTTCGGACTCTGCGTCGAGACCGAGGCTTTTCGCCCAGACCGTATCAAACGCTTCTTCGGTGATCTCACCGGTACGCATCACAGGGTGGAGCAAGGGGAGTGGAATCTTGCTCCACGCGGCCACCCGGGTGAGGTCACCGTCGACATGGGTGTTGAGCGCCTGCCGGAGGATACGTACATTTTTTGCCGCCTCCGGAGCCAGTGGGTACGCGGGCGCGGGGGTGCCGTATCCTGAGACCTCAAAGTAGATGCGTTCTTTGTGCTTCAGCGCGACTCGAAAACCGACGGACGACTGTGTCCAGTAGCTCGGCGAGGCAGGATTCAAGGCGTCTATCCAGTCGAAACCACTGAGTTCGAATTTGGGTTCAATGGCGTTTTTGTCAATCGCATTTTCGAATACGTTTGGAAGGTGCGCACGCATGACAGTTTGTGCCTCAGCGACAGAGGTTTCAGGAGGCAAGTCAGCCGGAGGGTGTTCGCCAACATAAAAAAGTGAGGAAAAATTTATCCGGCTCCCCGGGGGCCTGATCCGAAGTGGCTGAAAGCTATGAATTTGGCGGAGGAAGTGGGTCCACCAGATTGGGTTTTTGTCGCCCTCGATAAGAAGGATTTGGTGTTGGCCGTGACCCCGCGCCTGATTGAGGTCTCTAAAGAGCATCTCAGCCACCTCACAACGAACCCCGAGATAGCGTTCGAGCGTTTCCATGGGTTTGTAGTCGTCTTGAAGAGGTTCTGGGAGCTCACATAAGTGTTCGAGTTCGTACAGCGTTTGTTGGATCCAGCGGTCGCGGTCTTCTTCGAAGGCGTCTGGCCAGGTTTGGGGTTCTTGGCTTCGTGAAACCTGATCGAAAGAAGATCGTATCTTGGCCAGTTGACTGACGATTGCATCGTACCGAAACGGAGCATAGTCAGACAGCAGGAGCGCACCAACTTGTGACACATAGAGGTCTCGGAGAGTCCGGGCTCTGCTCAAGTTGATCTCGTTGGTATCAAGGAGGTCACCAAGGTCGGCGGAAGTGGGTGAGAACGCAAATGGCCCAGCGCCTATCCCGAGGAAATCTCGCGGGTACTGAAGAAGGAGCATCCCGGCAAGATAGGTGGCTGTCATGTTTGAGGCGTCGACGTTGTAGGCCCAACTGAATCTTTGGAAGTCGTGGTAGGCGAATGCGTCCTCCCGTGGGTCTTGGGCCGAAAAAGCACGGCGCGCCAAAGAAATACCAAATAGGTGGGCCCAGCGATGCGGCAAGGGGCTCCCAACTCTTTCCATGGAACGAATCATTGTCTTTCGGATGGTTGAGGTGTCCTGGTCGAATCGGTTCAGAAGGGGGCGAACTTGAATCAGCCGATCGTAGTCCCGGGTTCTCGAAAGAAAAAGCGCGTACAGCGACAGCGAGGCGACGGGGTCGGTGTTGAAATCAAAGCCAGCGGAGCCCTCCCGCGGGAAAACCAGGTGGGGCGTTTCAGGCTGGTGCTTCCAGGCGAGCGCGTCCAGTGCATCGTAGATTTGGCCTCGTAGGTACCAAAGGTGATTGGGGATGTCCGGGAGATGGCGCAAGGCGTGGCCGGCCTCGTCGAGGGCAAAGTAAGCCAGTACGTTATCCTCGAGTGTGGCGAATTTAGCCTGGCCTAAGCTGTCACGTGGGGCTTCGGCGGCGGCGTAGAGCCCTTGTAGGCGTCCTTGTTTGATCCACGCAATTCGTTCGAGTGTATTCAACACATTGAGAACCGCGGTTTGGATTTGCTGGATCTCGTCGTCTCGAACATCTTCCGCCGACGCAGAAAATCGGTGGTTAAGGACCCACGATAGTGCGTAGATGGCCAACATTTGGCTGCCGAGATCAAATTCGTCGCCCGTGGCGTCTTGCGTTCGTGTATCCACCACCAGCGGGAATTGGTGGTTGCCTTCGGCGTCTCGTTGAATGGTGTGTACCAACGCCAATGCGCGGTCCCTTGCGATGCCCCACGCGGACCCGTATTCTTTTCCGCGCGTAGCCGAGATGAAGACTGAAAGAGCCTGATCTTCAATCAGCGTCATGGCCGCCCCATCGTCAAAAAAGGAGACGACCAAGTCCTGTTCGATGGGCCTCTCGCCGTTGGCCCGCACGTGACCGACTACGACCGGGTCTTGGTGGGGTTCTTTGGATAGGAGTGTGAGCTCAACGTCTTCCTCGAGGGTTTGATGCAAGTACCAGTGGTTTGCTTTACCCAAAAACCAACGCGTGCCCAGCTCGTCGGTTGTTTCGAAGGGTGCGCTGGCGGCGACCAGTTCGCGGTCGTCCCAGCGAAAAATGCGGGCGACCGGAAGTTGCTGCTTCAAGGAGTTCGAACTTTGGTAGGAAATGCGGGCGAGGCCCTGTTCGTTGAGGGGCGCCGCGCCAACCCTAAGCACCTGGCCCGCACCCTGTACGGTGACCACGACGAAGTAGTTCCACGGCCTCGTAGTACTCGCACGCACTTCGAATACTTGCTCAAACTGCTGCTCATCTTCATCGAGAAAAAAATGGCCTCCGGGTAGGTTGCCTAAGAGCATGGGTTCAGGTGCTTCTTCGAACATGCGAATCGAAACACTAAACGGGTTGACGGGCGCATGAGACCAAAATTTCGCGACGCGGTGATGGTCGTCAGGGGACTCGGGAACGACGTATCGGACGCCGTCAGGAAGCTCGACATGCAGATCACCATCGTGGCGCGCATAGGCCGGCCCGTAGGGCGCCAAAAGCCGTCTAAGCGATGACGAAACCGGTGAACCCTGGAGGACTTTGATGGCGTGCGGTTTCTTTGCCTGGTTGAGGGCTTTGAAGAGATCGTCGGCAAAGTGGGCAACGGCGTGTCGTTCCTCGGACAGCGTTTTTTGGTCAACCGTCTTGGCGTAGCTTTTGAGCGGCCGATCTTCCACGCGGTCTTGCGCCTCGAGGTATTGGTGTACATCGATGAACCATATCGCCGCGGTGCTCGAAGAAAGCTGCGTTGAAAGTCCGTGGATCCGCTGGCTTGAGTACGGAAAGCCCCATTCTCGTGTGTAACGCTGGACCCCTGCCCAAAGGGCGAGGGCCTCTTCTCGAAAGTCGGGGGACAGGCGGTGTTCGGGGTGCGCATTGGCGAAATGGAGGAGACCCAAAATGAGGCCGGTGGTGGCCTCGAGGTGATAGGAGCTTTCTTGAAGGTCGCTCTCGTCGATATATGGATCCTTGAAGTTGTTCTTGAAGTAGTGCGTTCCGTAATACAGTCGGTCTTCGAACATGAGTTCTCGCGCAAAAACGCCAATGGTGAAACGGAGACATTTGCCCAGTTTTTCCTGAAGTTTGCTTGGAAGCTGTTGATAGTCGACTGAGAGCGCGAGCCAGCTGCAGTTGTCGATGGCCACGTGCGGCGAGGGACTGAAACGTGCGCCACCCGACGTCGTTCCGGAAAAGTCGATGGTTCCCCCCGTGACGATTCTTCCGAGATCCTCTTGCTTGAGCGCCAAACGATGCTCGGGGAGGTCCTTTTTCCACGATCTTTCGTCCCAAAGGAGTTCGAACACCCCATCTTGAACCGTATCGCGCCAGTCCCTGAGGTTGAGGGTCCACTGTTGGTTCTCAGCCTCGCCCTCGGGGCCGAGTGAGGACGCATTCTGGAGCGCATGATTGAGAACGGCGATGGTGTCTACATTGTGCTCGGTGACCACGTTGTCCGCTTGAACTCGCTGTCGGAGGACGTTCCAGTCTTCTTCGGTCAAACGAATGGTTCGCCCCGGCAACTTTGTGCGGGGGCCCGAACCTGACTCTTGTTCTTGGTAGGTACGGACCGTCGGCCAATCCTCTTCCTTTTCAGGAAAGCTGTCGTAACCCAGGGCATCGAGGACATCATAGTATTCCCACCGTTCGCTGGGGTCTTCGGGGCGTGCGGGGATGGGTTCGACGATGTCTGACGGAGACCGCGCGTGCATGAGTCCGGTGGTTGTCCAGCCCGCGGTCATGAGGCTCATGAACCGATTGATCACCCGTCGATGTTCTTCGAGACCAGCAAGGGCATCAAGATAACATCGTTTCAACCGGATCTGCTCTTTGGGTTGGAGTTTTTTGTAGCCTTTGGACACCACGAAACGTCCGAGGCCGTAGATGGCCCATGCATTGGCTCCGGTCACCAAGCGAGGGTCTTTGTAGTTGTCGTTTTTGGTATTTCTCGAAAAATGCCAACCTTGAATGACAGTTCCCGTCTCACGGGTTTGGGCTTCGCCGTGTTCTGCGTAGTGGCAGAGCCAGCGGGCCAGCTCTTGTGCCCGCGTCCAGTCTTGGGGGTCGGCACTTCGTGCGCGCTGCGCGAGCGCGATGCCTTGGGTGTAGACCCAAACGCGTTCTGGCTCCGCCAGGGTCTGTGAGTCGCGGGCGTCGATATTGGGATCCTCCGCGTATTCAACTTGGTAGGCCCGGACGAGCCCCGTTTCGGAGTCGGTTTCTTTGCGGACTTGTCCATCCCGAAGCTTTTGTGCCTCGAGATAGCGGTCGCTGGCATTGGTTTGGTTGGTCCCCTCGAAAGGAGCGTCGGCGCGGACGAGCTCCGTATGGGGAGGCGTTTTTGTGGAATCGACTTCGGCGAAGGCCAAGCCCGGTCTCCCTTGTAGACCGCCTTCGACGATGTCGATGTCGATGACGCGGGACCGTTCGGAATGCGCCTTTGGGCCGGCGGCGGGGAGGCTGGCTTTGAGGTAGTAGCGGTATCGCGTGCCCGGGAGGAGATTATGGTCTACAAAATGGGTTTCAAAGGTGTTGGTCAGATGCTGGTACGTGCCGTTTGGCATCGTTTTGCGGTAGAGCGTGTAGTTCACCGACACATCTTCTGGAATGGGTGCTCCATCTTCGAAGATCGCGGGTGTCCGCCAAGTGAGGCGGACGCCCCCATCCAGCGGTTTTCCTGTCAATTTTAGAGGGGGCGCGGGTTTGTTGGACCGCGGTCCTTCGGGTGCATCTTGGTTGGCATCGGCGTATGCGGCCCAATATCCTTGGCCCGGCACCAGGGTCTGGCCCGACAAGACTTTTTCGTACGTTCCTTGGCTTGGGTTCCAGTGGAGCAAGCGTTTGATGTTGCGATGGTCGTGCATGCTGGGTTGGTCTACGCCGACCAATACCCAGTTCAGATCTGCGTTTGTGTTCTTGTGGACGTCTGGGTGGTGGCGTTTTGCGCCGACTTGCAACTTCGATGGCTTCGACGCGTAGACCCAAATGCCCAAGCGTTTGTCTCCTGCGGAGTTGCCGGTAGATTTTGGGGGCGCGTTGGAGATGCTATTTTGGATGATCGTGCCTTGGGATGTGGCGATCATGGCCTCAATGACGTTTGGATGTTGTCGAATCGCCTCGAGGTCAGTGCTGTATGGCAGGCTCAGAAGATTCCAACCCATCTCAACGCGATACCCGTCCTTTGGGGATGAAAGACCGTCTTCGGAACCGGACGCGGGTGCTGGCGTCACCCCCAATACGAGCGCCATGGCTGAGACAAAGAAGCGGGTTCGGGTGGATATCGGAAGGCGGTTCATGTGCTTTTCCTGTCTGACGGACTCCATGGAGCTCACGCATTCGAGGTATCCCTAGGGTCTACGCGGAGTGATAAACGGTGACCTCTGTAGCAATGTCAATGCATTTTGCTTTTGCTGCGCGCGCCTGCTGAATCGGTGAGTCGTCTCGCGGGTCACCCCGGAGGCCGTTTTTGGTCCTGGTTCGGTTCGTGGCAACGGCGCGGCTCGGTCCCTGCTTGGGGGCGTGTAATCCCTCGCCCCACGCGCAACGGGATCGTATCGGGGTGCGACGCTTGTGAGCCGAACGAATTCCAGAGCTCACGCTGATTGATCCGAACCCGCGCGGGGTGAGCGGCCGGGAAGGGGTGGGCCAAATTCATTTCGGCCCGGGCCCCGTAGGGCCGAAGACGCGTTGGCCTGGGCTCGGGGCCGCGTGAGCCCAAGGTCGATGCACCTTATCCGTGGGTTTAATACAGTCTGATTATCCCCTAATGAGACGGGTCAAAACGAATTTCACCGGCGGAAGCGATGAAGGCACAACGTGACGTCTTTGCCGCGGTCTGCTGGACGCGGCGGTTGACAAGGTTATGGCCGATTCGTCAGATGCCACCGATCTAGAAAGACAGATTGCGTATGTGGAGTCGATGGCGCTTGCCGCCGACCCCGCACTTTTGGGGAGGATGCATGGTCAAACCATTGGAGCAAGTGGGCAGGGCCTGGGGCGTGAGTCTCGCGTGGGTGCTCATTGCGGGGCTTTTGTGCTTGGGGAGTGGCGCTCCAGAAAAGGGTATCAGCAAGAGCGAGGGTTTATCGCAGTCGCTTCCGTTGGAGGCAGGGTGGAACCTGGTGGTGTTTCCAACCGTGGGCGCCGAGTGGTTTGGGGAGCAGACCGAACGTCTCGCGCTATGGTCCGCGAAGGCTTCGGAGCCTCGAAGCCAGCTGGACCAAGCTCCGGTGCCGGGGGAGCCCTATTGGGTTTGGTCTCGGGACACCTTGGCATGGGCGATTGAGTCGAATGGCCCAACAGAGGTCTACCCGCAGGTCCCACAAGACGAAGCGCTCGAGTTGGGGCGGTTCAAGTTGCTCGAGTGGAATGGCGCAACGTACGCCGACGAGCGGGTTTCAGCAAACGAAGCGCCCGAATCGCGGCGGGTAGAGTTGCTCCGGTGGAATGGCGCAACGCAAGCTTACGAGCGGGTCCCGGGAGACGAAGCGCTCGAGGCCGGACGGGGTTATTGGGCTCGCATCACCGAGCTTGGCCGTGAGCCGTGGCGCAGCCAAGGTGACGAGGGTTCGACTGAGTCGGTTCAGTTGGTGAAGAGCGCCCCTCTGGACACACGGGTTGCGCCCAGCAGCGAGGTCTCACTCCACTCGGCGGTGGATGCCCTGGGAGAAGCTGGGGTTGCCACCAGCAGTGAAGCCGGTGTGACCCAGGCCGTCGTTTTCTTTGAAGCGCGGCCAAAATCCCCGGGTCGGTTCTCTGGCGGTTTGACGGGGCGCGTGGTGCACCTTGCTTGGCACCCTCCACGCCTTCTTGAAGGGGGCGCGCCGATCGGCCCCGGCCTGGGTCTTTCCTATCGGCTGTATCGCGATGGTGTCTTGATTCAAGATCTAGGGACGGATCTCACGTATCAAGAGGTATTGCCCGCGTCGGGCGAGGTTTACCGGTACACGGTGACGGCCTGCGTACATCCACCTGGATCTGATCCCTTGGAATCCGTCCCCACAGAGCCGATTGAAGTTCGGGCGCAAGAAACCGAGCCGGTGCCTGAACCCGGTTCCTTTGAGACGCCCGGTCTCGTTGTTCATGGCGAGCGACCCTTGGCGCTTCCCAAGGCGGCGCTATCGCGCGTGGCGGACTCGCTTTACGCGCATGTGGTGTACGTGGCTCGCGGTGAGGTTTCAGCGCCTGGGAATGAGGCATCCAGCGGCGACCAGATTCTTTTCGTTCGCAGTGAGCGGGCGGGAAAAGGGGGAACTTTTTCCGATAAGCAGGTGCTCGCCCAGACGACGCCGCCATGGCGGGTGACGGATCTGGTGTTGGCCGTGGACGGTGAGCGGGTTTCTGTGGCTTGGATCGAAACGGCCTCTGGCGGTCAAGCTTCCGCCGCCCTCAGTCGCTTGAGCGTTATCGAAAGCGAAGACTCGGGACGGCGCTTTGGCACGCCATCGCGTCTCGGTCTGGACGAAAGTTGGAAGCGCGGCATGGACTTCAGCTACGACCACCGAGGGGATCGGCATTTGGTGTGGGGTGAGGCCAATAAAATCTACTACCTCAAGAATCTCTCGGGCGAGCCCGAAAACGTATTCGACGTCCGAAAAAGAAAACGCGTGACCGAGCACGTGAAGTACAAAGCCTACTATCCGCCAGATCCTGAATGCCGGTGTCCTTCCTGCTGGTGTGAAGAAAACTACCGGTTTGGCCAAAGCGCCGACCAACGAGACGGCGGTCCATCTTCTGGGGCCTATGTCGAGCGCCAAGAAGAGGCATACGTGTACCAGCCAGCCCTCCACCTCGACAAGAAGAGCATCACCATCGTTTCTGTTCAGACGAAGGCGTGGGACAACGATCCAGTGATTGAGCCTGCGTGGCAGGCGATGCTGAAACACCCGGTGTACGCTGATGAGGTTGTACACCTTCGGCAACCCACAAGGTTTGTGGTGGGTTGGCACAAAACCTGGAAACAGGCCTACGAGCCCAACGACGAAGCGCTTTGGGGCCAGCTTGGTTTTCAGTATCAGTATCGGTATGCGGGGCGGTGGGATACCCATCAGCGAATCAAGCTGGCCAGGCGGCCGCTCTTTGTCGGCGCCTGGTCATCGTCGGAGTCCGTGGGGGCCGAAGGAGTCTGGAAACAGGGACAATGGCAAGGCGATGTCCAAGCGAACTGGCGCATTTCGGATGTGACGAACGCGGATGCTGCCGACGATGAAAGGGTCTTTTCTCATCCCGACGTGCATACCGGTAGAGAGGGTCAGATGGTGGTGGTGTTTGAGCGGGCGGGTGTGGTCCACGCCTCGACTTCGGTTGATGGTGGCTTGGTTTGGCGGGCGCCGGTCTCGGTGGGGCCGGGGCGAAATCCCAAACTTGCCCGCGCTGAATCCGAGGATCTCACGCTGGTCAGTGCAGCGGCCGAACAAGAAGCGGATGGGAAGCTTCGCGTTTTTCGGGCTGCCGCGGATGGTATCTTTGCCACCATGAATGCCTTTGACTCGGGTCAGGTTTTTGGTGTTGAGACCGGCGGCCCATCTTTGAATGGCTGGGGAGAACTTTTGTTGCTCGCCTGGGTTCGAAAAGCACAAGGCCCCCACGAACACGACCCTATTGTGGTCTCTCGAGCCTCCAAGAACGTTCAGGTCGCCCACCTCGATGCACAAGTCGTCGGGCCGGTCTATTCCGGCGGCCGGCGTCAAGTCTCCTTCGCTCTGGAAAACCAGTTTCACATGCGAGTCGACCAAGAGGTTTCGGTTCGGGTGTCGACTGAAAACCCAAGCGAGGCCGAGTCTTCGTTTGTGAGTGCGCCGGGCCCGCTGACGCTGTCTTTGAACGAGGGCGCGGCGACGGCTTGGGTAGCGCCGAGTGCGTCCAACCAGAGTGTCTTTTATGGTGTCGATCTTCTCCAAGGGGCAGATGGAGACATTGGGTTCGAGTTCTTAAGCTCAGAAGGATCAGGATACACCGAGATGTCCTCCGGTTTCGAGTCGACCGGGACCGAAAGCAACTACCTTCGTGCACAACGGGTTCGTGATGCTCTGTTTCGGAGTCCCGCCGACAGCGGCGAAGGGAACTCTTACCAGGTGGAGTATGCAGACGATGAAGATGCCGCCGATCAGGACGCATCCTATCTTGCTCAATACGAGCGTGTGTGGGCTTACACGCAGGGGATCGCATTGGCGCAATTCTCTCGGCAAGAAAACGAGGCCGATGCGCACAAGTCGATGGGGCTGGCTCGGTACCTTTGTGCCCGCGCGGAGCGGGCAGACGACGGGTTTTTGATTCAGGGCTGGCCGTTTTCGTGGAACACCAAGGGAGATGCCTGGAAAGATCGGCGACTGGTGACTGGAGCCACCGCGTGGGTGGTGCACGGCTTGGGCGCGTTCATCACGTCTTCGAACTTCAAGCTTTTTGATGACGAGCGCCAAAAGACCGCGGTTCGTCGGTGTTACCTTGGTGCGCTTGAAGGTCTCAAGACCCACCGGCAGCGTCTGCACCTAGAGCGTGGCCGGCCGGTCAGTCTGATGACTGCAGGTTGGACCGCATCGGGGCTTGCGGCCTCTCAGAAGCCATGGACCCTCGGTCTCGCCCTGGAGGGCTCGTCGGCCGAGGACCCCAAAGAGCGGTGGGCCTACTACAGTGTTCTCGATGCCGTCGGCTACGAAAGCTTTTCACCCACCGCCATTCGCGTATGCAAACAGGGGGACCGCTGCTACGAAAAAGGAGCCGCTTCAGCCCTGTGGCAAGAATTAAGCATCGACGAAAAGACGTGGTCCGAGCTGCGGCGGCGGGTGCGGGCCCAAAACGTTGTGACCGAGCACAACGTCGACGTTTTGAGTGTTCTCAATCACGCACTTCGATTCAGCGAAGAACTTGGCATCGCCGACCGTGTTGAGCTCGAGCAATGGAGAGATGAACTCCGAGATGGTGTCTTTTACGGGCTTTGGGACAGCGAGGGATGGAAAAACGAATTCGAAGATGCGCTCGAGGGTATGGACGAAACCCGTGAGGCGGCAATGGAGCGGACCGCCAGCCAAAAAGAGCGCTACGAGAAGCGAAGGCAGGCCATGGAGGCTTTGCTCCAAGGGGGCGTACTGGGCCGGGTTGTCACCGGCGGATTTCTTCAGGCCGACGAGTCTGGGGAGCTTGACTTAAAAACGAGTCATCACAGCGCCATTGACAACTGCAGCTGGCTCTCCTTGTCCGTCGATTACGAAAAATTGGGCCCGAGTGATGTGCCTGGAGGCAACCCCTACGTGGAGCGGCTTGCCCTCTGTCTTCAGTATACGGTGCTCCAGTACGCAAAGGATCTGAGTTTTGACGGGAACGGATGTGATTCTTCGGTCGCAAGTTGTCCGCCTCTCAAGACTTACCGCGGGACACATTATTTCCAGAACGCGTTTCGTGACCCTTACATTGAGCCGAGTGAACTCCAAGCCTCTTCTTATCACCTCGAGGCTACCATGGGGTTGATTTTGGGTTTGTTTCGTTTTGTCGAGGCATATCCCGAACACCCCAACGCGGAGGCGTTTCGGCATGAGGCACAGCATCTTTGGGCTGGTGCGCAGGGCTTTGTTCGCGATCACGGTTTTCCGTATTCGAGTCAGCGAATTCAAGATCTCTCTACGCGTCTTTTCTCGAGCACCGCAGCCATTTGGTTTATCGATGTGCACGATTACCTCACCGGCGTTTACCAAAATGCGATGGACCGCCCACTGAAGAGCTATGCCACCGGACTCGACAAGGAGCCCACGTTGGCGCGTCTTTTCGACGACTACGAGACCCTCAAGGCTCAGCCAGCATCGCTCCCGCAGTCTCACGACTTCCCAGGAGCATCCCGTGTTCTCTCTGGACCCAAGTGGGGGCAGAGCGGTCGCCCTTATACCCTGCTCGGAGATCAGGCGCTTGCGGTCCTGGTCGCCACCGCGAAGGGTGACCGTGCTAGGGCTGAAAAGTGGGCCTCCGCACTTTTGACGATGCGGGTGTTTGATGCATCGCTCCAAGAAGAGACAAGCGGGATCTATTCGCTCGAGTTTGCGCATGCGGTGTATGCGGATGATGGGCTTCCTATCCATGACCTGCGGGACGTCGGGACCGAGATGCTTGCGCATTATGCGTTGTCGTTCTTCTTGAGGCGCTTCCCGGATACAGCCTTGAAGGGTGAGGTGGAAGAGACGCTTGTTGAAGGCCTTGATACTTTGACCACCCTTTATCAAAGCGACGGCGCGGGGGGGACGTTTGGGCTCTACCGGCGCCCGAGCTTGGGGCAAGGGCGCCTTGTTGTGGCCAGTGTCGATGAAAACGTGAATGCGTTTTTCGCCCTTGATGGGGCGGCTCTTGTGCTTGGCGATACCGCTTCGGGGGCTCGCATGGCTGAGCGGGCCCAGCGGCTCAAGGAGCGTCTCCTTGAGTCTTGTGGGGTGCTTTTTGGCCGCCGTCCGCTCCGGGAGATCTACGACGAAGGGAGGGCCGCGCCCGGCGTTCGAAGAAAAGACGGATTTCGATGCAGTCTTTTTGCCAGCTACACCGGCCACTACGAAGCGGCCTCGGACTTGCTCGACGCGCCATGGTACGAAGATGCCGTCGGCGGGCCCAAGACCATCGACACTTCCCCGCCAGACAGCAGTCCCATGGCGTCACGCGAGGGGGCGTTTGGGGGCGTTTTTCGATGGGGCCAATCGGTCGAGTTGTTGGCCCGTAGGGCGCTTTTGCCTGTCGATCCTCGGCAGCGGGAGCTCGCCCTGGTGGGTCTCCTTCGCGCTCACCCCGAGCAGGTCAGTGATCGTTTGGCGGCCATGCTCGTTCAAGAGCCGGGTGGTGCTTTTGGCGTCGGTTCGGGCCCGCTTGTGGCCCACAAGTCGGACGCTCTTTTGGCAGAAAAAATGGCATCTTCCGACGCAGGTTTGGTGCGCAAGCGTTTGGCGGATCATTTTGTCGACCGTTTGTTTGCGTTGGCGGTGTCCGAACCCACCCAAGGACGCTTCAGCGCCATCTTCATGGACTTGGTGTTGATCCGTTTTGCCGAAGCTCAAGTGTTGAACCAGGGACCGTCCCTAACCGACGAAGAGTGGATTCTGAGGGTCGAGCACGACCTTCGGAACGACTTGTGTAACCCTTCGTTCATTGCGCACCAAGGAGAGGTGCCGCTCGAGGCCTATTTTGGGGTCGATTGTGAACGACTGAAGACCCTTCTTCGGGAACTTTTTCGTGCTTTCGGAAGCTTGGGGGGCGACCATTGGGTTCTTGTGGCGGGGTCGCCCGAAGGCGGACAACGGTACACGGAGATTCTCCAAGATGTGACCCGAGGCTCCGATTCGCGCGCATCATCTCCGCTTTGGGTGATGAACCGTGGCCCAGGCGATGGCGCGAGGTCGTTGGTTTTGGACTACACCCAAGCGGGATTGAAGAACCCCGATGGCGCCTCGGTCGCAGCCATTCAGGCACAACTACGTAAGCGGATAGAGGCCATTGCCGAAGCGGGCCTCCGAAATGCCCTGTCGGCCGGTCACTCGCTGGACTACGAGCTCTATGGGCTCGACCTCGCTCGCGTTTTTCACTCCGATGCCGCCGAGTACTGGAGGCAAAGTTCGATTGTGCTCAGAGTCGCGCTCTCGGATGCTTTTCAAGATTCCGTCCGTTTTACGGTGCGAGGACACGCCATGGAGCCGCCCGCATTCCCTCTGGGTGTCAAAGAAGGCAACAACGTTCGCTTCTTGCGCCGGGAGATCAACACCCGGTGGAACGGAATGCTGGTATCTATGGCCGATGCGGCAGATTTGAGGGGCCACTCGCTCACCACCTGGATGGCCTACGTGCACCGGGCGCTGCGCACCGGTGTCTTTTCAGAGACGGGGTTTGAAGCGTGGATTCAAGGGCTGCGCTTGGACGAAGCAACCCAAAAAGTGTGGCGCGAAACGCTTCAAGTCTTTCCCGACAAACGCACCGAGGTGTCTATGCCCACCTCTTCAGAACAGGATCCACCCGCACAGCCGTCGCTTCAATGGTCTCAGGGTTTTGAGATCCCAAGAATCAATCTTGCCCTTTTGGAGTGGGCACAACAGATGGGGCCGTTTTCCCAAGACGGGGTTTCGGTTGCGGTCGAAGGCATGGGGCTGCTGCGCATCCCGCGGGTGCCTGCCAAACCGGGGCAAGGGTCCGGGTCCACGCCAGTGCAGGGCGGGCGGCTTCGCGTCGAGAAGGGGCTACTCAAGGCCATGGAGGCCCTTTTTCGTCAAGATCCGGCCACGGTGGGCATCGGAAGTGCCCTGGCCGCGACCCTCGGTCTGTTTTTGAGTGAACCTACAGCGGGGGCTGAGACCTTGTTTGTCCTTGATGCCATTCCGCCCCAGTGGGAGGACTTTTGGGTTCCGGTGGGTTGGGTAGAGGCGTCTTCGGTCTTTGACGTCGACGGGGAAGGCGTGGGTTTTGTGCGCGAGACGCCGTGGGCAGATTGGTATGCGTTGAGAAGCGAAAGCGACATTCGAACCCATGTGCGGATTCTGACTGAACCCGCGCTTGGGGCGCCGTGGCGGCCGTTTGATGACGACCGCATCTATTTGTTTGAAAAAGAAATCTATGAAGCTCAGGACATCCCAGGTTTTGAGAACCCAGGATTCCTAGATCTCGCCTTGCCCGGTTTTGTGAGCCACATCGAAGATGGTGAGCTCCTCAGAACCTATGCGCTCGACACCTCGTACAGTGCCGAAGAGATCGTCGAGCGGGTTCTTGAAGAAAATCCGGCGTGGCGGTGGTACTTGGAAGTCGGCAAGTCCAACCCGGCCCTGCTTGAACCCATGTGGCTCAACGTGATGCGAAGTTATTTGGTGGGAGCGTACTTCAACCCCGACGCCGCGGTTCGGGTGGGCACCCGAAAAGAGGGCGCCGATTTGACGGGCACCGGCGCGGGTGGCCATTTACCGCCGGTACCCGATGCACAAGGGCCGCCAAGCGAAGTGGAGCAGACAAACCCGGGTGATCCCGTCTCTACGGCGGCGGTTGCGAAAGTGCTTAAAGTCCTAGATGTAGGGGAAGAGCCTTTGGAGTTGCTCCGGGCTCTGGCGACTTACGGTAGTACATCCGTTGACCAAGTTCGCTTTGAGCTTCCGATGCGCCCGAACGGTACGGCGCTGAAGACGCCTGTGATCGCTTTGAGGAATGCAGGCCTGGTCACAATTCGACCCGCCGACAAACCGGTCACCATTCTTTCGCGGGTGGACATCAATCGGGCGGGGCTCGCCCCTGTGACTCGGTACCTCGCTCAGTTCTTCCCCGGCTCCGAGTTTAAGATCGACAACCTTTGGGCTGAAATCGATGCGCTTGCGCAACCCGCGAGCCTCAGAATTCTCGACGCGGTTGCTTCGGGGCCGTTGCCTCGGTCAGAGCTTGAGAGCCGACTGTCGGATCTGGCCGGGTCTTGGCCTCGGACCATATCGGATCTGGAGGACGTGGGTTTGATAGAGGTCACCGATGCGGACCATATTCAGATTCCTCCGCAAGCGAGCTCCACACTTTTGTTTGTGCTTCGGGGCCTGGTCCAACAAGGTACGGCTTCGACCCAAGAAGTATTGAAACGTGCGGCCGAATTTGGTGCGTTCGACAGTAAGCGGGTGCTCAACATCATTGGGGCATTGGCGAGTTACGGAGACCTAACCGTCCATGACTTGAGGGACCTCTTTGGAGACCAAAGCCGATGGTTCATCAGCGATGTGGACCGTCTGCGCAAGGTGGGCTTGGTTTCGGTCACGCCTGCCGATAGAAAAACTCAGATCATGTCAACGGTTCGGCTCGAACCGGCGCAGTTTGGGCCGCTCCGGGCCTTTTTGGCTCAGTTGTTTCCGGGGACCGAAGCCGATATTGCGGAATACGAGGCCGAAGTTTCCGCGTTGTCAAGCCGCGAGTCTGTTCTCGTTTTGGATCGCGTCGCAGCCGGAGCGAAGACGTTTGAGGCACTGAAAGCACAGCTTTCCAGGGTTCCTAGGCTTGGAAGTGTCGTTGAGGACCTCGTGGATGCCGGTATGCTCATTCAGTCAGAAAAAACTTCAGAGCTTTCTTTAAACCGTGAGCGCGGGTCTTCTTTCGGTGCTTACTTGGATATCATTTTGGCCAAAGAACACCGTCTTCAAGGCGAGGTGTTTTTTAGGTACAGGCAGCTTTCCGCGCTGACATGGACCGGAGCTATGGCGCTGCTCGACTATATCGTGAAGAAGGGGCCAACCCGGTTTAGGATGCTCCAAAAGCATTCGAATCTTGATACCGTGGGCATGGAGACAATGCTGAAGCGACTGGCCGACGCCGATCTCCTTCGTCTAGACCCTCCGGGGCAGTCAGCACGTCTTTTGGCTCGCACAAAAATTTCTCTACACGAAGATGGCATTGCGGGCCTCGCCCTTTATCTGAGGCATCTTTTGCCTGGCGATACGGTTTCAGAGGATGGGTTCAAGGATGAGTTGTTGGAGCTCTCAGCGTTGAAAAAACTCTTGATTCTGGCGCGACTGTCAACGGGCCCTCGTTTTGTGCAGATGCTGGGAATCGACTTTCCTGACGCCAAGGGCAACCTCAGGTTCATCACCGAGGACTTGGAAGAAGCGGGCCTGATTGAAATCGCCGAACATACCGAAAAGCGAGCGCGGATCGCGCCAGGTCGAGGCTCGAGCGTTGCCGCTCGCCTCGAAAGTCTGCTTTCGGGTAATTAAATATGCCCGCTACGCAAAGGGATTCGGAACAACGTGGATGAGCTCTGGGATCAAGATGAACCCTTGGAGTTACGCGCTTTTCTTGATGCGTTCGATCTGCTGCTCTTTGATCTCGATTTGTCGATCTAAACCTTGGATTTTGGCTTGCAGTCCAGGGACTGATGCCCTGAGTTTGCTGGCATGTGCGCGAACGACGGCAGCTTGGACTTCATAGTCCATGGCTTGTTTAAACCAGCGCCCATCTTTGGACTTCGTCGCGGTATCACGGAACGTCTGCGCCGAACTTTCATAAATGTCCGCGCGGGAGTCTGCGGCGTCGGCGCTGCGCGAAATCAACCTAGGAACCATTGCGATTTCTGCGCGATTGCGGCGCAGCTTGACGATTTCGCTTTCCAGAGCTGGAAGTCTTGCTCGGTAGGAGACGCGGTCTGTGGGAATGCGGTGATGATTGAGCCCCAACTGGGACCGCCTGCGTTGCCTTGGCATGAGACGTTCATCCGGGGCGTTGCTCTGCTTGGCAATGTCGAAAATGGGTCGGGGAAATCCTTTGGTGCTCATCGTGTGGAAAACACGCAAGAACTACGCCGCATTCCGGGCCCAGCCAGTTTTCATCGCACCGTGACCCACATCACGTGTTTTCCCTGAAAACGCCAACAAATTTGCGGAGAAAATTCACCACTTTGTGGAGGTGGGACCCCACCACTCCATGTCCCTTGACTCGGAGGATGTGCGATGGCTCACCGACCCGGGGGGCCTATGGCGCCAAGAGACTGTCCCGGAGGCGCCAGCCAGGTTGACCTCATTCCGTGGCCCACCCGCATTTGATCCGACCCGTTCGCGGGGCGCGGGCAGCACAGTCGGCGCGTTGTTCCCGCGGCGCCGCGGGTCGTGTGCGACCTCACTGGTCCTCGGGTCTATTGGGATCTGGAAGCTTGGTGGTCCATGTGAGGCGTTGGCCTAGCACTCGAGGGTCGTCAAAAAAACGATCGACGGAGGCCCAGCTCGACCAGTCGTGTCTGGGCCTTTGGTCGGGGTTCAAAGGTTTGGTGTAGTGTTCGGCCAAACGGTCGTAAAAGCGCATTTCGCTTTCGGTGAGCAGCCGACCGTTGCTCTCACCCACAAATCCGATGCGGTAGTGGCGTCGGGCATCTTCGGGTAGGGGGGTGCGCCGTCCTTCCGGATGGGCTTCGTTTCGCTCAGACGCCAAAATATCTTCGAAGGAGAGCAACTGGATAGTGCCATTCTCCAACGAGCCCGGTTGCTGCCCAAGGCACCCACGGGAATCGGGTGTGCGTTGGCCGATGTAGATCGGGCCAATCTGTTCGGCGGGGATCAAACCCATGGTGTACAGGTCGAGGTCGGAGGCGGACGATGCGCCATCCCATCCTTGGCTACAATCCACCACGAGGCGTCCTTCGTCGGTCTTTTCCCAGCGATAGCCGCCGATAAGGCTTCCTACGCTTGTATGGGACTCGTAGTGTCCTTCGAGGGTCGTGCGCGGCTCTTCTTGGTTTGAAGGAGATGGGACGGCAAGGACGCCGGGCATCAGGCTTGCACCCCACTGATGCAGGAGCTCGTGGGTCATCAGGCCACTGACGAGACCAATTGACAGGGGGTCGAGGGTGATGACCCCGAGCAGCGATCGGCTGCCGAAAAAACTGGCGTCGTTGGTGATTGGGAGGCCGATGCCGCGTACGTCGTTTTGCACGCGGTAGTGCATGGCACCCTCCCAGTTGTCATGACCGATCCACTCCAGGCGATAGGTGGATATGAAGCTCAAGAAGTCGAACCGATCGCCAAAACCGTCATAGATGGCTCGGGTGAGGACCGAGGGATCCCCGGCAGCCCATTGGTGCCACACTTGGGTTGCCATTTGCGGCGAACACACGTTGATGAAATGCGATGAGGCGACGACCCCCGGGCTCGGTGCGTGCCGGTCGATGGTCCCCTGGTCGTCGATGATGCCGAACTCCGGTTGAAGCTCAAAGACCACTTCCAGCGGGTTGTATTCTTCAAGCGCATATAAAAGACCGACCTCTTTGGTAAAAATTCCGCGAGGGCTGTCCGGGTCCCCGAGGTAATGGGTTTCGGGTTCAGCGCCTGAGTAGCGAAAAGGTCCTGCCGAAAAGATGCGATCGCCGGCGATGCGGTCGGCGCCGTAGCCTTCGTCGTTGAGGTAGACACGCCCGCTGTGGTGCCCTTGGACGTACACCGATGGCTCCAGGACCACCTCATGGATATCTGTAGAGGGGGCCGTCACCTCAACGACGAAGGATTCCGAACCATCGGATCGAACGACATTGGGGATGACCTCGTAGCTCCAAAGCTCAGGGTCCATGGGCCATACATCCTGACGGCGATATGGGCAGCTGTAGAGGTTCTTGGATAGATGCGGAAAGTCTTCGTCACGCTGCCCGAGATCGCGCAGTCTCAGACTCTCGATGCGCGTCAAGTCGAGCACGCCGCGGTGGATTCGAACCTCATCGACGAGTCCGTCAAAGTAGCTTTGGCCCTCGGGCGTTGCACCGACGGCAATGGCCCTCAGCCATCGGCTTTTCGGCAAGTTCGGCGACGACTGTTCCTCCTTTTTAGGCGCCCCTTCATCGGTCGCTGGAACCGCCAACCGTCCATCGACATACACCTGGAGGACACCGCGACCGTCCCAGGTGGCTGCGATGTGCCGAAAGTCTTCGCCTAGAAGTGATGCCTCCGATACCCATCGGAGGTTGAGTTCGGCACCGTCCATGATGCGCCCCTCTAGGCCTTGATCTTCGGTCACCCGCAGCTCAAAGCCGTACCCGTCGGCCAGGGTGCTCACCAGCACCCCGGGGGTCCGTTCTCGACCAGCCCGTTGGGCCCACAGGCTGATGGTGAAAGCATCGCCGGGTGCGAAGCTGAGATCTTCGGTGGGACGGGTCCGGAAAATGCCTTGCGATCTTGGGGAAAAGGCGTTGCCCGATACGCCAGCGTATTGTTGGGCTGGTTGTTTGTCGAAGCTGTAGTGTCCTACCAGTCCATCCATGACGAGGACGACCGGCAAGACGACGGTGCCTCCCGCATGGAGATCGGTGAACCGGATTTGTTCTCGATGAATCCCGGGCCGCACCCGGCCTTCGGTATCTAAGATGCATACGTCGATTTCGAGGCTTTGATTCGAGTCGATTTCTACACTGTGGGCCATGAGCACGCCCTTTTTGGACAGTCGAATCCAGGGAGCCGTCGCGATCGCTTGCAACAGCACCGGGCTTTTGGTGTTGTGGACGGTGTACTTCGTACAGCTTTTTTCAAAGCCGTTTACGATCTCGATGCCGGTTTCGGGCTGAACATGCCACGCCGAATCTGGCACCACCGGCTCCGGGGAAAAAGGTTCTGCCTGAGGTTCGGTCGCTGTTTCGGCCGGCGTCTCTTGAAACATCGAGATCCATGCAAAGAAGGCCGGTTGATCTTCGGCGAACAAGGTGCTCAAGCGATGAAGCGCTTCGGAGGTCACCACACCCGTCCTCAAGATGTGCGCCAGTTTTTTTTGCGGAAAATCAATCGTTTCGGCCAACAAATGGAGGTCTCCGCCCGCCCATCGGTTGGTCAGGCGCCGAAGCGCCACCACATTGGCTTTGTGAGGGCCATCCAAAACCAGTGGAGGACGTTCGACGGGGCGCCCTTGGTATACAAAGACGGTTGTGGGTTGTTCTTGGAACGCGAGCCTGAGCTCAATGAACGCGCGGGTCCAGTAGAACGGGGAGCCGGGATTGGCCACCGAAACCAGGTCGATGCCCGTCAATTCGTAGCTCACCTGCCCTCCCTCTTGCACCACGTCTTCAAGCCCTTTCTTGATGCTGGCGGTGAGGTGGCTCCGCACGTGGGCGCGGACCGTCGATAGTGAGGCGCCGCCGGTCAGAGGCGGGTGGGTCGTATTTCTCGTCTCGACAAAATCCCAGGTCGTCTTGGTTCCGTTCCAACCGGCAGTATTGCTCGGGTGGCCGAGGGCGGCGTCGCCGCCGAAAGGCCTAAAGGTCTGCCTGACGATGTTTTTCACGAAAGACGAGAACGCCGACCCCGTCGGATCTCGGTCGACCAGCCCGACCAAGGTGTTCGGCTTGAGACTGCCGCGCTTCGCCAGCAGATCATGGAGGGCACGGGCGGCCACCGGACAGCTCAAACCAAGATAGGACTGAAGGTCGAGCGACGCGCTGCCTAGGAACTGTTTTGTTTCGAGCGACGAACACAACCTACGAAGCTCGGCTTCGGTTTGGCTGATCCAGCTTGGCTCGGCCTGAATATAGGCTTGCCTCCAGGTGACGACCGGACGTTTTTTGGTCGATTGTTCGATGGCGAAGCGTATGCCAGTCAGCCGCTGAAACAACGTGTCGAAGCGATGGGTGTGAACGTTCGAGGCCAACAAGGCCCCGAGGGTTTCGATATAGGCGTTTTGGAAGCGTTGCTCGAGTTTCCAAAAATCCAGGGTCCTTTTTTCGGGAACCACTTGTTTTGTGCCCCACGTTGATTCCGCCATGCCGGTATTCTTAAGCGGCCTGGAAAGATCCAGTTCCTGTGACTCGAGGTGCTGGTGCACACCCAAAAACCACAAAGCCGATGTGCTTGAAGGCAAAATTGCTGAAAGATCTTGGATGCGCTCGCTCGAATAGACAAAGCCGTGATGGTGAACAAAATGCTGGGATGCAGACCATAGGTCGAGCGCTTCGGTGCGAAACGACGTGGATCGCGGGTGACCTGGGTGTGCGTCGGCAAATTTGAGCAGTCCAAGGATGAGACCCATGGTGGCCTCGAGATGATACGAGGATTCTTGGCGCATATTGGGCTCGATGTACGGATCGCGGAAGCTGTTCTGAAAATAGTGTGTACCGTAGTAGGTGCGCCCCTCGTATGCCAGGGGCTTCGCGAACTGCATCACCGCGTAGTCCAGGCAGGCCGCGGTTCTATCGACGTGTACAGGGCTCAGTGACCCATGATAGTCGACTGACAAGGAAAGCCAACTGCAATTGTCGATGGCACTGTGGGGGCTCGGGGCGAATGTATAGGCGCCCGGTTCACCCAAAAGAGTCCCCCCCGTGACCATCCGGCCTCGAACGGGCTGGGGTGTGTTTTTAAGGGCTGCCTTCACATAAGACGCCCTCCGCTCGCGAGTCGGGGCGTCCCATCGCTCGAGTGTCGGTCTTTCGTGGGACCAACCGTCTTTGTCCCAAAGCAGCAAGAAGATGCCATCACGGAGCTCATCGCGCCATTCGATCAGCGTTGCCAAATCTGAAAGACCCCATTTTTTGGCATGTTTGATGGCCTGACCGAGGACATTCAGAACATCAAGGTTGTGCTCGGTCACGACGTTTTCGGCGAGCGTTCTGGTCTTGAGGGCTCGAAACATTTCTGGACCGAGTGTCCTTTGTTGGGTGTGGCCGTTTTGGGTACGCAAGGTTGAGATTTGAGGTGGTTTCAAGGCGTTGTAGTTGTCGTAGCCAAGGGCATCGAGCACCGTGTTGTAGGCCCACTGCTCGCCGGGCTCGACTTTGGGGGCGTATCCGGTGCCCGTCGGCCATGCGGCTGGATGACGAGCGTGCTTGAGGCCGAGCGTGGTCCAGCCGGCGGTCATCAAGCTGACCCACGCGCCGTCTGCGGTTTGAAGCCGCTGCCGATGTTCGGTCAAACCGTGAAGGGCGCGCGCGTAACACTGGCGAAAGCTCTTTCGCTCTTGGTCTGATTCCGTCTGGTGATATGCGTCTGAACTCAAGAACGCGCCGAGTCCATGGACAACCCAGGCCGTCGCGCCGGTGACCAAACGCGGATCCTTCCAAGTATCGTCGGTGGTATTCTCGGAAAAGTGCCACCCCCGGATGATCCTTTCCCCCGCCTGATTGACGCCCTCGACAGCCTGCCTACAAAGCCGCCGTGCCATCGCTCGGGCCTCCCGTTGTGGGACCGGACCTGAGGTTTCTACCGCTTGGGCCAAACCGATTCCTTGGGTGTAAGCCCATGCACGCTCGAACCCAGCAAGGATTCTTTGGTCCTCTCTATGAGGGTCTACGGGTGCGTTTCGGTCCGGCGCTTGCTGGTGGTCCGAGCGGGACCCCTCAACCAAAGAGGAGTCGTATTCGACTTGGACGGCGAGAAGGTCTTGGGTCTTTGGGTCCACATAGGTTCGAAACAGCTTGCTTTTGAGCTCCGTCGCCCGATCGGCGTTGGCGGAAACGTATCGTGGTGTCTGGCCGGGCTCATCGTCTAGGGATATGTCGTTGTCTACGCCCCGCGCGTCTGTCGAATCAAAACGCGCGCCGCAGGAAACTCGGAGACCGTGCGACAGGAATACCCAGTGCGCCTTGTCGGGAACCCACTTCGGGACGGGGTCCATCTTGACCGTGTCACCAAGCCCAGGCAAAAACGCGTCGTGATTTTCGTCGGCCTGACTTTGAGGGTTCTGTTCCTCGCCGGAATCAATGACCCAAAGAGTCCCACCTGTCGATGACTCGGTACCGCCTTTGCCCCGGCTTTCGGTGAGTTCACGGCACGGTGAGCTGACGAGGTGCCATCCCGCTTGGAGCCAGTGTGTCTTTTTGGGTGTGCTCCCTGGGGCAGGTCGGGGGAGCAAAGTGAATGCGATAAGTGCGGTTCTAAGGAACACATATCGGGATTTCGTGAGGGCTCGCGCTCTGGCGCCCTGGTTAAGAGAAATAGCATCCATTCCGCTTACTCCTAGAGTGTCGAACCCCGCGGCTACCGGTGGTTCATCACTCACGTCGAATGCAAGGCTTTGCGATTTACCCCGCGATGTTGGTCAAACGGGCACCAAGTCGTGGTCGGCTTACGCCGGCCCACGCTGACCAAGGTTGGTTCGGATGCAATGCAAGTGACCCGAGGTACAATGTTGAGAGAACGTGATGCAGATCCGAGGACGTGCTTTGACGCCCCAAGACGCCACGACGGTCTCATGGGGCCTGCCGTTCTTCGATCGCCTCGGCTTTACGCGATATCTTCGAGCTTCCGAATTCTTTGCCTCCGTTTTTATGGGTGGTAAACGCAAGCCGACGCGTCAAGGTTCACTCGTAACGCCAAAAAAAAGTGGGCTATGATGAAGACTAAGAGTAAACCCCCCTCTGACCCCGTGGCTGCTGGGCTCGTGAGGCTCGATGCCATGGAAGATCACGGTCGGCGAAGCTTTTCCCAGCGGTCACGGGTTTTGTCTGTTTTTATTGCGGCTTGGGCGCTTGCGTGGGGACGTGCCTGCGTCGACAAGCTCGATGTGTCGGCTGCGCGCTGTCCTTGTGCAATGGGTTGGACATGTTGCGCCTGCGAAAACCGGTGCACACTTGAACCTTCGAATTGTGATAATGCGTGTTATGATGGCGGCACTGGGGACGCAGGCAATACTGCCAATCCTGATGCAACGACTGGTGACGCAGGTTCCGGGAAGCCCTGTCAAGATGACTACGCCTGTTCGATTGGAGCCGAGTGCGGTCCTCTTGGTTTATGTCAAATGAGAGATTACGGAGATATCGGTTCTTCGTGTGAAGGCCAAGATTGTAGCGGATGCGCTTCTGGGCTCGCCGTGATGGCGGGCACGGGCGGACGAATATGCACCGGGTTCTGCTGCACCCAGAACGACTGTCCCCCGAATTTTGTTTGCCGCCCCGTTGACCTGACAGCATCTGAGGGCGGTCGGATGGATATCTGTATACCGGCAGCAGCAAACAACCGAGGGCGGCGAGCCGGCGAATTCTGTCGGGAGCACGACTGGTGCCGCAGCAACATTTGTGCTCGGGTGGCCACCTCGAGTGTGAGTGTTTGTTTGGAATCTTGCTGCGTTGATGGTGATTGCTTGGAACCGACTCAGGCGTGCAAACAGCTGGACGTATTTGGGCAGCCGCGGGGAACTTTTTGCTTCACGGGCGACCGTGTGGACGATTTGGGCCAAACCCAATGCGATGAGTCGCTTTGGAGTGCGCCTTCAGATTGTGACCTTCGTTGCACCTCTTTTGTGACTCGAATAGATGGCTGCCAAGAACTGGCCGAGTGCGGCCCGCATGCCACCTTTTGCGAGGATGTCGTGGGTGACACGAGCAATGAATGTGGACACGATTCCTGTACCAAGTTTTGCTGTTCTACAGAGGATTGCGAGGCGTCGGTTTCAAGTGCTGCCTTCTTTTGCGGAACCAGCGATCCCCATTCGGGTTTTGATACGGACCAGTGTCTCTTGAAGATTGGTGATGGGTTTAAGCAGGAGGGTGAAGCGTGCGCCGGCCATGACGAGTGCGCCTCCAACGTGTGTGTTGAGCGTCTGTGTCGAGAGCGCTGCTGCACGCCAAGAGAATGCCGAGATCCGCGGTTCTCGCGATGCCAGCGGCGTAACCTCCTGGTCCACACTGTTGAGACCGCTCTAACGGTCTGTGTAGAGTAAGCGTGAAAAGCGTCGGTAACATCGCGGAACGTCTGCCGCCCAAAGCAGCCTTTGCCGATCGAAGCGACGAGGTCTTGGTCCAAATGGCGCAAGAGGGCTCGCACCCGGCTTTTGAGGCGCTCATGCGGCGACACCAGGCGATGGCGCTTCGGGTGGCGAAACGCTGCGTGGGGGAACCGCACTTGGCAAAGGATGCTGTGCAAAATGCGTTTTTGTCACTGTACCGGTACCTGCCGAAGTACAAAGAGAAAGGCTCCTTTCGTGCCTTCCTCTTTCGTTCGGTTGTGAACCACAGCCGCAGCGTGATGCGCAAAGAGAACAGCCGTGAGCGTGTCAAAAAGGCCTTTCAGCTGGTACCTATTCCGAAAAGCGCGCACCAGGACGAACAGCTTTTGACACGCGAGGCCCATAGCCAGGTCCAGCGGGCGCTTTTGAACCTGAGCGACAAGCTTCGGCAGGTCTTGGTGCTTCGTTTTACTGCGGAGCTCAGCAATCGCGAGATTTCTCAGGCCCTTGGCATTCCTGTAGGTACGGTCAAGTCCCGAATCTTTTTGGGGGTTGAGCGGCTGAAGCAGGCGGTGCAGGAGGTGGAGCGTTGACTGCGTACGAACATGCCCCCCTTCAGGAATGGGTTCGTTTCATAGACGGGGACCTCGAGCCTGAGCAGCGTGAAGCCATGCGTCAACACGCGGCCTCCTGTACGCTTTGTCACGAACGGCTGAAGAGTGTTCGTTCAACCGTCTCTTCTTTTCGAGAACCAGATGAAGCGCTCGAGGCCATCGATGTGGCCAGTGAAGTGATGCGTGAGGTGCGTCAAGGGCCCGCGTCCAACCGGATGCCCGTTGGTGTAGCGTGGTTGGCAGCAGCGGCTGCCTTGGTCGCGGTCGTGGGCGCAGGTTTATGGTGGCGTTCTTTGTCGACCCCTTCGGCCGACGGGTTTAGGTCCCGCTCGAGCGGTCATGCCTTGAGTGCCGACGCTTGGGTGGGCCTGGATGTTTATGTGCAGCGTGAAACCCACGTGGTGGAGCGGGCCGGTCGGCGTCTTCCCCGGGATGCTTCTTTGTTGTTCGCCTATCGGAACGCCGGTCAGAAACCGTTTCGACACCTGATGGTTTTTTCGGTGGATGGCGACGGCGAGCTTCGTTGGTTTTACCCCGCTTATACCGACGCGCAACAGAACCCATCGGCCATTTTGGTCAAACCCAGTCCTTCGAGTACCCAGCTCCAAAACGTCAGCCGCCATACGTTTCAGCCTGGACCGCTTTATATCTACGGGCTTTTTACCCATAAGCCCCTGGGCGTGAAGGCCGTGGAAGCCGAGCTTCAGGCGCTCAAAAATACGGCGTCTTGGGCGCCCCCTCAGCGATTGCCCATGCCGGCTTCAGGTCAACGGATCATTTCTTTTGAGGTTGAGCCGTGAGCTTTACATTTCGGATTCGTTGCTGTTGGGCGTCTTTTTTCGGGTGCTTGTTATGGGTATCGGTGGCGCTCGCCGGCGAAAAGGAGCCCGATCGATACGCGATTGTCATTGGGGTCAATGCCTCCGATAGCGAGCAAACACCCGCGCTTCGATACGCCGACGACGATGCCGTGTTGATGCACGAGCTGTTCTTGGAGGCTGGAGTAAAAAGCACCTTGCTTGTAGACCTTGATGACGACAGTCGAGGGTTCTACCAGGGTGTGAACATTTTCGGTTCGCCGACGAGGCGCGAATTGTTTCGAGCCTTTCAATCCGTGCAGACAAAAATAGACGCGCAAGACGAACTTCTCTTGTTTTATGCGGGGCACGGGAACGTGGATGGAGGGGAGGGGTATGTTGTTCTTGCCGATCACGGGCGACTCACTCGGTCTGATCTGTACGAGCGCATTCTCGAGCCTTCACGAGCTGCCCGAAATCACGTTTTTGTGGACGCCTGTAAGTCGTATTACCTGGCTTTTGAGCGAGGCCCCGGCGGAACTCATGTCCCCTACGGCGAGCGTTTTATCCGCGGTGGCACAGACAGTGCTCGCGCCCGCACCGGGTTTGTGCTTTCGACGTCATCGGCGCGGGACAGTCACGAGTGGGACCGATTTCAGGCGGGCGTGTTCAGCCACGAGCTCCGGTCGGCTCTACGAGGAAGCGCGGACGTCGACCGGAATGGCACATTGAGCTACGGTGAAGTTGCGGCCTTCCTGGAGGTTGCCAATCACAGCATTCGGAACCCGAAATATCGCCCCGATTTTGTGGTGAAGGCGCCGTCCGACCTCCATGACACCGCGCTTCAGTGGGCCCCGGGTTCCGGTGTGATTTTGATGGATGCGTGGGAGCTTGGACATGCCTATGTCGAAGATGCGCTGGGTGCTCGGATCCTCGATGCGCACCCGAGGCCCGGACAAGTTTTGGCCCTTCGGGTTCCGAAGACCCGGCCCCTCTTCGTCAGGGCGGCGCGGGCGATGGTGGAGTACGTCATCACCGAACCAGGGGATGCCGCCTTGTCTCGCCTTGCGACCACCACCCCCTCGACAACGGTGCGAGGTGCGCTCCACTTGGCATTCGAGACGCTCTTTCAGACCCCTTTTGGGTTCCAAGACGTGGCGCTTTACCAAAAGACCCATGAACGCCTGCTGTCGGCTCGCTTGCCGTCAGCAGACTCTGCCCCCCGGGTGGTGCAAAAGATTGCGTTGGTGGGCGCGGTGTCGACCGCGGTGCTCGGAGGTGCTTTCAGCCTTTGGGCGCTCGAGAGGCGAGGCGCGGCTCGAAGTGGCACTCACGAGCGCCGAGTGGCGGTCAATCGCACCATCGGTACGCTCAACACGACGGCCGTTGTCCTCTACGCCACGGCGGCGGTTGCCGGATTGACGTGGCTCGGCCTCAAGGTGTGGCCCGATGCCCAAGGGCCCACGCTGGGCGTTGGACCCGTGGCCCCCGCGGCCCCTCTTGGGCTCCACTTCCAGACCACTTTACCCTAGCACGACCTCCCGTGAGGTGATGAGATGTGCTCTGCTCGTTGAGGATCCGTCACCGTTTGTGGCCTGACGAGGGCCGATTGGCCAAAAGATCGGCGCTGTCGGTGTCTTTTGGGCTGCTGGTGGAGGTCGTGGCCATGGTGTCGATGACATGCTGATGGAGGGCGTGCGCCGTCCATTCTTCGACGGGGCGCCAGTACCACCTTGGGGATAGGAGGGGTTCATACCGGGTGGTGAGGCTGAGTTCGGTGTGTCCTGCGGGGGTGCGGGTGAACACGAACTGGCCGTCCTTCAGCCGGATGGATCGGTTTTCGAACTGGACTTGGTCAATGACTTCAAAAACCAGGCGGGCGTTTTCTTGGACCTCGATGACCCGTTTGACCAAGTGGCCTTTGTCATACACACACACGGTGATGTCCCCGGGCTTTTTTGCCTCTCCTTCGGTTCGAATCGGTTTGGGCAAGCCCAGTTTGAGGATAAGCGGTGGCTCTTCGCCGATGTCTTCGTAAAAGAGCATGGACTTCCATGCGGCTTCGGGGGTGACCGGAATGGTTTTGCGGGTGGTTATGGCGTGGACCCCGAAGTCTCTCTCCCATGCGGCTTCCAAACCGTGGGTCAGGGCAGGGAGCAAGAGGATGGGCAAGAGCAATGCGGGCGCCTGGACCGAAGGCAAGCGTTTCCCAGAGGCGCGTCGCAGCAAGGCGCCGAAAGCGATGCCCACGAAGGCGGGCAAGACGAACATCAGTGCTAAAATGAGGCCGCAGAACAACCCAGACATTTCCATGGTCACCAAACCGCAGGCGATGATGCCGATGACGGCTAGGGCCAGGAGCCAGGGGACGACCCTGAGGGCGCGAAACCAATAGCCGAGTGTGGCGCCAATGCTCACCGGAACGGCCAAGGTGAAGGCGGCGCCAATGTGGCCCTCAAACAAAAAATAGGCGCACCATCCGAAGCCGATGGTTGCGAGCGCGACGACGCCGAGAACCTTGCCTGAGGACCAAGAGGTGTGAACGGCTTCAAGTGCAGCCGGGTCGGTGTCCGTCATGCGCTCATGAGAAGCACCGACTGTGCCACTCTGTAAATCCTGGATTTTCCACGATACGGGCCCCGCCCGCGGGGTCCTTGGTGTGGAGCGTGTTGACAGTCCTGTCTACGTGTCGCCTTTGGGCGCCGGGTTGTGGGCGTCCAAGGCGGGCCCGGAAGGGGGGCGCCGGCGATTGGAAGTCACGGTTTTTACAAGGCGTGACCACAGTATTTACAGCAGTGGGCGTCGTCGTCATGCCCTTGCAGTCCGCAGGCGGGGCAGGACTGGGTGCTGACGATTCGGTGGTCGACGTTGGCGAGCGAAACGGAGACGATTCCGGTGGGGACGGCAATGACCGAGTACCCTAAAATCATGGTGAGGGCGGCGATGGCTTGGCCGCCGGTGGTTTGGGGGGCGATGTCCCCGTAGCCAACGGTGGTCACCGTCACCACCGCCCAATAGATGCCTTTGGGAATGCTGGTGAATCCGTGGCGCTCGCCTTCGACGAGGTACATCAAGGTGCCCAGGATCACCACGAGGGTGGCGACGGCACCCAAAAAGACGGTGATTTTGGGAACGCTTGCCTTCAGCGCGGCCATCAGCGCTTTACTTTCGTGTACGAGGTGCCCCAATTTGAGCACCCGGAAGACCCTGAGAAGGCGCAAAGATCGAATGACCAACAGGGACTGGGTTCCGATGGCCAAAAGAGAAAGGTAGGTGGGAAGGATGGACAAGAGATCGACGACGCCAAAAAAGCTCACGATGTATCGAATCGGTCGTTTGACGGCCAGGATCCGAAGAACGTATTCGACGGTGAACAGCAGCGTGAAGACCCATTCGGCGACCCGTAGGGGCAGGCCGTAGACTTCGCGCACTTCGGCGACGCTTTCTAGGGTGACCGCAAGAACGCTCAGGACGATGCAAACCAGAAGCGCGACGTCGAAGGCCTTGCCGGCACCGGTATCGGCCTCAAAGATGATCTCGTGGAGGGGGCCCCGCCAAGAACGATCCATTGGGCGTGGTGTATCGCAGGTCGCCGGGTTGACAAAGGCCCCCTGGGTTCGCCCAGTATTGGGGCGCCCGGTCAGAGGGCGTTTTGATGGGTCGTACCGCCAACAAAGAAGATCGCATCTTTGTTCGAAATCCTTTGCGTCATTACCGGCGAACCTACGCACGGACAGACCCCTATTGGGGTGGGGCGGTCTTCTTGGGCCTGGTGTTGCTGGCCCTTTGGGTCGCGCATAAGGGCCGTCATGGGGACCCAGATCTATTTGTGGTCGATCCCGCGTTGCTCAAGGGGGAGCCTCCGGCGGCCCCACGAGGCCCACTTCCTCTGGGTTTGGCGCAAGAAGGCTGGATCGAGGGGAAGGTTTTTGCGTTCGATGGGTCGAATCTTTATACCAAGATCAATGGTCGAGAAACATACTACAAATCGTTTGGTTTTAAGCGTTTGGTCTTTGTGTCCTTCGATCATCCTTCCAGCGGTGCTTCGGTAGACATTGAACTTTTTGATCTCCAAACCCCGAGCAACGCCTTAGGGGCCGCGGCGGGTGAAGCGCCGGACAGCGCCACCCCCCAGTTTGTGGACGGTGGCCTTTCTGTTTTTGACCGAAACGTATTCTTTGTGACCCGGGGTTCGTACTACATTCGGGCCATCGGCAGCGATGAGGGGGCGGTGACCCGCGCGTTTTTGACCCATCTCGGCACCGTGTTCCGTCGCGAGATTCCATCCGCCCCGGTGCCTTGGTCCTTTGCGCTCTTTGTGGGGGCCCTCGGACTCAAGCCCGGCAGCGTTTCCTACGTGGCCGAGAACGCGTTTTCGTTTGGGTTTGCGCGGGATGTGCACGTCGCCACCCTCGAGGATGGAAACACCAAGCTCTTTGTCCATCTTGGGGCAGACCCTAGGTCCGCCCAGGCGTTGGTCGAGCGGTTCACCGAGGGCTTTCGTTCTTATGGCGAGTCTGTCCCCGGGCCCGGGGTGAGTTGGACCAAGGATCGGTATATAGGAAGTTTCTCTGGAGCGCGCGCCAAGGGCTCCTTGGTGTTGGGGGTTCAGGGTGCGCCGAGCCTGGACGAAGCGAAACAAGCGATGTCACGGCTCGTAGCTCAGGTGACCGACGCGTTTGTGAAGAATCTCCAAGGCCATGAATCGGACTGAACCAGACGTGGAAGAGGGGGCTTCAGAGCGGGCGGCCCACCGGCGGGACGAGCGTCGCCGTTTTATCAAACAGGCGGGGACCGTGTTTGGAATCGCTGCCGGGGCCGGCTGGGCTTCGTGGGCGCCGAGGGACTGGCCCTTGTCTCTTCAAGACCCCGATGGCGAGGGCGGTAAACCCACCCAGGCGGTGAAGCGCCTCCCTGAAAACGGGTTTGCGCCGGTGGCCGCACCCACCGCGGCCGATTTGGGCGTGGGCGTGGGGAAAGATGTTCAGGCGATGCTGCGCTTTGCGGTCGATGCCATCGGAGGCGTCGGCCGTTTTGTGTCCCCGGGCGATGTGGTGGTGATCAAACCCAACGTGGCTTTCGAACGCGCGGCGCCGCTTGGGGCCACATCAAATCCGGAGGTGCTGAAGGCTCTTGTTCATCTGGTTCGCGATGCTGGGGCCAAAGAAGTGCGGGTTGCAGACAACCCCATTGAGTCCCCCGAGAGCTGCTTCATCAAGAGCGGTATCCATCGCGCCTCGGTCGAGGCCGGCGCGCGGGTGTTTATGCCCTCTGAGGGTGACTTTGAAATGCTTCAGGTCAAGGGCGCAACGTGGATTGAACGTTGGCCTTTTTATTGGCGACCCTTTCTTGGGGCCAACCGGGTCATCGGTTTGGCTCCGGTCAAAGATCACAATCTTTGCCGAGCCTCGATGACCACCAAAAATTGGTACGGCTTGTTGGGCGGACGTCGCAACCAGTTCCACCAAGACATTCATGGCATCATTTCGGATTTGGCGTTGATGCTGCGGCCTACTTTTGTGGTCCTCGATGGCACCCGGGTGCTCTACAAAAGCGGCCCCACCGGGGGGAGTTTGTCTGATGTGCGCCCCGGTCACACGATTGTGGCTTCGACCGATTCTTTGGCGGCCGACGCTTTTGGGTGGGATCGGCTTCTTCTTCGCAAAGGTGAGCCGTTGCCCGCGTATTTTGACCAGGCCGCGGGGCGGAAGCTCGGCAATCCGGATTGGCGTGCCCTCCGAGTCAAAGAGGAGCACCTTGGATGAGCGCTGAGGGGACGATTGTGAGGCCCAAATGGCTGAGGCCGAACCGGGACGGGAGCCCTTGGTACGCCCGGGTCCTTCGCATCACCACCACTCGCATCGTCTCCCAGGTTTTTTTCTTCGCGCTTTTTGTCTTTTTGATTTGGGTCACGTGGTTCAGCCGAATGGGTGGCTACCCCGTCTCTTTGTTCCTCGAGGTCGACCCTTTGGTCGGTTTTGCCACCGCACTGTCGACCCATACCGTGTACCGCTGGTTGTGGCGCGGGATGTGGGTCTTGGTGCCCACCCTCTTATTGGGTCGCGTGTTTTGCAACTGGATGTGCCCCTACGGAACGCTTCACCAGTTTGTTGGCTTTTTGTTCAACATTCGATCCAATCGAGACAACATCGACAAAAATCGGTATCGCAGCATCTACCAGCTCAAATATCTTCTTCTGGCCGTCTTTTTGGTGCTCGCGGCCTTTGGTTCCTTGCAGATTGGACTACTCGATCCCATTTGCCTGTTGGTCAGGACCTTTACCGTGGCCATTGCCCCGGCCTCGGATCTGGCTGCCGCCAACGTGGCCGCGCTTCTTCGGGAGCGTCTGGGGCTTGACCCTGAACCCTTGTCGCTTTTTTCGAGCGCGCCGGGGGCGCCGATGCAGCGAATTTTTTCTGGGGCCTGGGTTGTGGGGCTGATGCTTGTGGGCCTGGTGGGCATGAACCTGGTTGTTCCTCGATTTTTCTGCAGGGTATTGTGTCCGCTCGGTGCCTTCTTGGGGGTACTGTCCAGGTTTTCGTGGTGGCGCATCGACCGTGATGTAACCAAGTGTACCGACTGCGATCTGTGCCTCAAATCTTGTGAAGGGGCGTCAGATCCGCATCAGGCACTCAGAAAAAGCGAGTGCTTTGTCTGTTTCAATTGCATCGATGATTGTCCAGAAGATGCGCTCTCGTTTCGGCTTGCGCCCCTGCCGGTGAAAGACAAGATTGTTGGCAAGATCAAAGATGGCACCGCGACGTTGTTCAAAAGGCGGGTGATTTCCAAAGTACCCGAGACGGAAGTCTTGGCCCCCGCAGTTCCGCGTCGAAGGTGGCTTTTTGCCGTGCTCGGCGGTGCCTTGAGTTATCCTTTTTTGCGGCTATCCGCTGCAGTCAACAAGCGGGGCTTTCACGAAAAAGCGATTCGCCCCCCGGGGTCGGTGGCCGAACCAGAGTTCTTGGAAAGATGCATCAAGTGTGATCAGTGCATCAATGTCTGCCCCACCAACGTGCTACAGCCCTCAGGGCTGGCCGAGGGGGGGCTTGAAGGCCTGTGGACGCCGGTCATGGATTTTAGCATTGGCTTTTGCCAGCTCAACTGTACGCTTTGCTCAGAGGTCTGCCCGACAGGCGCCATTCAAAAGACGTCGCTCGCACGAAAGCTCGGTGTGGGCGACCACGAAGAAGATGGCCCGATTTCTGTCGGAACCGCCTTTTTTAATCGCGGGCGTTGTTTGCCGTGGGCGATGGAAACACCCTGTGTGGTTTGCGAAGAGGTTTGCCCAGTAAGCCCCAAGGCCATCGGGGCCTACGAAGTGCCCATCACCCGCTGGGATGGTAAAGAGACAACCTTACAACGACCCTACATGCGGCCGGAGCTCTGTATCGGCTGCGGAATATGTGAACACGAGTGTCCGGTTCTCGATGATGCAGCGGTCTACGTGACGGCTATCGGAGAAACACGCTCCAAGGACCGTTCACTTTTACTTGGAAGTCACAAATCAAAGGAGACCAAGTCATGACAAAAAAAACGGATCTGACCCGCAGGGAGCTCTTAAAGATCGTCGGTGCTGGAAGCGGTGCCGCCCTGAGCCTCGCGGGTCTGCCCGGAACCGGGCACGCCAAAGGCGCGCCCGCGTCTTTGCCTCAGGTCCCGCGTAGGGTGTTGGGCAAAACCAAAAAGACGGTGCCGATTTTGCTTTTTGGTGGCGCCATGAAGCTTGATCCCCGTTTTGATCCCAAGTTGGCTGAGGCTTTACGCTTTGGTGTGGATTATTTTGACGCCGCCGACTGCTATGGCGGCGGTACCTGCGAAGGTGCGGTGGGCCATTTTCACACACGGGCCAAGATCCGTGACAAGATTTGGATTACGAGCAAAAGCGACGAACACGAGCCTGAGGGCTTCGAGGCTACGCTCAAGACTAGCCTGAAGAAGCTCAAGACCAACTACGTCGACATGTACTATCTTCACGCCCTCAAGGATCCTTCTTCGCTCAACAACAAGCTCCTCAAGCTTGTTGAGCGCCTCAAAAAAGAAGGCAAGATGAAGTTCTTTGGTTTTTCGTGCCATCACGGAAATGTGGTTTCCCTCCTTCATAAGGCAGCGGCTTTGCCTTGGGTAGACTCGGTCATGTTTCGCTACAACTTCAGGCAGTACGGCAACAAGGAGCTTCACAAGGCCATTGACGCCGCGCACAAAGCGGGTGTGGGTCTGATTGCGATGAAAACCCAGGGCTCCGAGGCCTCCTTTCGGAGTGCGTGGAAGAAGTTCCAAAAAAAGGGCAAATGGAACAAGCACCAAGCGGTCTTAAAAGCCGTGTGGGCAGATGAGCGAATCAGCGCCGCCGTTTCTCACATGGATACCTTCGAAAAGCTCAAGCAGAACATCGCCGCTGCCATCGACAAATCGAAACTCAGCGCCCGCGAGCAACAAGAACTGAAGCGCTACGCCGAGGCGACTCGCGCGTGGGCCTGCGACGGCTGTGATCATTTTTGCCACGCTGCGGTCGATGCCCCCGTCGAAATCGGTGCCACCATGCGTTACCTCATGTACCACGATGTGTACGGCGACGTTGAAGGCGCCCGGACGCTCTTTCACGCCTTACCAAGCACCGCAAAAAACCTGTCGGATGTCGATTTTGGACCCGCCACCCAAGCTTGCCCCCATGGCATCGACGTCGGGGCCCACATGACTCGGGCCGCCCAAGTTCTTGTGGCATAGCTACGTGTATCTCATGATCGCCGGTGGCCTGGGGTAAGGCTGAATCAAGGGTGCAGTGCGCCGAGGGATTAGAACAAGGTGGCTTGGCTCGGAGCGACTTCGTATGGGCTGGTGAACCCAAGTGCGCAAAGGCGGGATTGTTCGGCACCTTGGGATTACAAGGGCCACAGAATGATCTCGCCTCGAAGGCGCCGGTAGAGCCCCTCAATGAAACAGCGGTTCAAGGACCAGGTGACCATCGATGCCAGGACGCTCAGTCCGAGGGCCGTGAGAACCAAGGTGGCTGCGCTTTGGCTGGAAATCCCGAACCGAATGATGCTGGTGGCGAGGTCCGCGAGCAAGAAGGCCAATCCGAAGAATATGTAGCTCTTGGTTTTGGTGGCAACGCCCAAAGCGATGCCAAGTACACAGATGCAAGCCAGCACCAAGGCGTGACCGGGCGATGAAAAGGACAGAACGGGGAGAAGGCTCGTCCCATAGATGATCGCCAACGCCAAGATACGAAGGATAACCTGATGGCCATCCGATAGATCGCCCCGGTACAGCCTTGCGAGGAGGAGCACCGATGCGCCGATAGGAATGGCATACAGCTGGGGTTCAAAAAGGCCGGCTTCAAGGCTGCTGAGAATGATGGCGGTGTTCAAGGCGAGCGTGGCTAGGAGGGAAGACCAGCGCGAAACGCCCGATTGGCCCACGACGACGTAGGCCATGGCGGCCAAAACGGCGACAATCGGGGCGCGAAAACCGGGTGATCCCAAACTCAAGATGATGCCGAGTAAAGGGAAAAGGAGCGCCGAAAAGCGAGACGCGCTTTCGAAGACCGCGGTCTTGGATCCACGGCGGGCGATTCGGTGCACGCCGGCAAACAAGAAAGCGCCCAAGATCAGCGCGTAGGCGTCATGGTCAGGAATCGCAGCCAAAAAAGGCAAGTTTGTTCTTAGGTAGACCCAAAGCAATCCCAAAGCCACTTCGAAGAGGAGCGCGTACCCAATCTGTTGGTTTTCTCGAGCGAGGTGCACCCACCAGGCGATGTGCGCCAGAACTCCGAAAAAGAAAACGCCATGGTGAAGGCCGGACGCGCCCGTCAGCGCAGGAAAGCCGACGATAAGGCTGAGAAGCGCCGCCACTAGGAGTATGCTTCGCCAAGTCTTGAACGGCCTTACGATTGCGTCTTCTGTCATGTTGGCTACAAAGGGGAGTTTTGGGTGCGCATGCTTGGTTGCGATGTGTAGGGCCAGGCCAAGGCCAATGAAACCCCAGCCGACGTAGGGTGCAATGAGCCAAGGGGAATGACCGGTGGAATAGATGTGCCCGATGGCAAACCAGGCCCACATGGATGTGCTGGCGATGCTTCCGATCATCAAGTGGGCGCTTCGCGCGCTTGGTCTCGTGTAGGTTCGAAGGGCGAGCGCAACCGACAAAATCCCCATGACGCTCGCAGTCCCGAAGCCATGGGTGTTCAGGCCGGTCATCCATAGACCCAGCCCCAACGTGCCCCACCCCGAGATGCGGAGTGCGGTTTGTTCGAGGAGGTCGAGTCTGACCCCGATCAATCCCCCGATGACGACGCCCAGGGCATGGTAGTTGGGTCCGAAAAATGCACCGCATACCATGGATGCGCCCAAAGGTAGCCACAAAGACAAGAGCATCTTTGGCCACAGTTTTGAGCACAGCTTTGCGTGCGCAAAAGCGATGGCTGTGGCGCAGACGGCGAGTAAAGCGCTTTCGGTGGGAAGCTTGCTTTGGGTGTAGAGGTGAAACACATACCCGACCAACGAAACGAGCCCGAGGCTCGTCAGAAGATGGGCCGAGAAGGCGCGAGGACCCAACCGGAAAAAAGAAGACCAACTTCGGTCTTGGTTCGCCTGCAAGACCGCGCTGGCGCTTGCCCAGAGGCCGGTGACGATGAGGACCAGCCAGGCTGGGTTGAAGCTCGGCAGTCTGCGGCCCCACTCGGCGCCCTCCACGCCTACAGAAATGCCCAACGCGAGCAGAGCCCCCGCGAACAGAACCTGCACGCCGCTGGCACAAAACGCCGCCATTGCCGTGATGGTGATGAGCCAAAAAGAGATCCGTGGCCCGACTGCGGCGGGCAGGAATACCGCGGTGGCGATGGCGATGATCACTGAAGACAGGCGAAGGGCCCGCCCCATATGTCGGTCAAAGGGCGTTTGAATGCCCTTTTTCTCATGAAGGCGGGTTGTGATTGCCACGAGCCAAGAGGCCGCCATAAACCCGAGGGCCGGAGGTTGTCCGAGGTCATCCAGGATGGATGCCGAATAGGCGGCGACTGCGATGGCCGACATCAGCGACCACCAGGCTTGCCGGGTGGTCCACGGCGCGATCAGCAATGGAAGAAGCATGCCCAAGAGGCGAAAGGATGAGCACCCAGAGCCGACGATCATCGGCAGTACGAGGATCACGGACGCGAAGATGGGCGCGATGATCGCCAGCGATTCGAAAACCACATCCCTTCGGGTCCTTTGCCACAAACTGATGCAAGAGAGGAGCACTGCGCACAGCCCAAGATAGTCGATGGCGCTCTGGAAACGATATAGCGCAAACAGGGGCACCGACAAGAGCCCCAAAATGCCAAGCAACGCCCAAGACTTTTGCTTCTCTTGGACGCCGACAATAGCAAAGGACAGTGAGGCCATGGTAAGGCCGCCACCGAGCCAAAGCCGCCATGGCATACCCGCGAGATTGAAGATACCGGGTCCCTGCTGGATAACAGTCAGGCCGAGCGCAAGAATGGCGAGAACAGCGTACATCGTCACGTACGTCGTGAAGGTCATGACGCGGCGTGCTCTTGTAGAAACCGCACTCCATAGGCTGACGATGAGTCCGGTGGCCGCCATACCGGCGGCCAGACCAAAGGCTGGGTTCAACAATGCGCCGAGACGGCCGCACCAGAGGCCAAGAAGGACCGCGTTTGCGTGGAGCGCCCACGTATTTTTGTGATTTCTCCCTTCGTAGGCGATGGCGGCAAAGTACAGTGGGATGGACAACAGCACGGGGCGGGCGTCTTTGAGTTCAGTGAAACTAAGCCCGATCAATCCAGCACAGAGCGCAAAGAGTGTGCCGCCAAGCCGAGTAGCGAGGGCCTTTCGACCTGTGTTTTGGAGTTTCTTGCGAAACAGCCACACAGCCAAAAGGTAGGGACCAAAGGTGAGTGCGTAAAAGGCAATCGGGAGGGGCGCACTTGTGTATCCAAAGAATTGCGTCATCCAGGATTTCAGGATCAAAATCAGTCCGTCGAAGGGTGAGGTGATAAAGAAGTAGCTCAAAAGCCCGCATAGAACCCCCAAGACCAAGGGCAAGCTGCGGTCATCCAGCAAACCCCGCGCGATCAACGTGTAGCCCGCAAGCACCGAGGTCACGAGGACGATGCTGCCCCCATGAACTTGGGAGAGAGGCCCAGTGAGCGCAAAACCCAGCGACAAGCACGAAAGAAGGATAACCACGACGCGGACAATTGCTGTTCTTGTGTCGCGGTGGCGGGCGATTTGATGAATGGTCAAAGTGAGCAGGGCGACGCTTGGTGCGAACCAGCAAAGGTGAGCCAGTGATGGAATGCTCAAGAAGGTCAATACGATGGATAGCGCAATATAACCAAAATAGGACAGCACAAAGGTTCGATTGGTCTCCGTGCTCTTTGTCTGAGCGGACCGCATGCAGGAGAGCGCCAGTGTGCCGAGCGATGCAAATGAGAAAAGAAGTTTGGTTGCCTCGGTGGTTCCGTATGTTATCGACAAAAAAAGCAGCGCTCCCCCAAGGAGAACGGGCGAGCGAATACTCCCGTCGAACAATCGGTGGCATGACGCTGCGGCCCAAAGGGCGGCGCTTGCGAGAAGGAGGCTGTACACCCAGTGGCTGTGGGCATGCATATTGACGAGCGCCAGGGCGATGACTGGGAGCAGGCCAAGGCCAAGCCCCGCAAGGACTCTTGGTACTTTTGTGGGTGCACCCCGATGTCGAAGGAGATGCGCGAGCCCCAAAAAGACCAGTTCGTAGGCGACCAAGCCGCAGCCGATCACCATGCTCTGGGTCCCCTGGGTCCAAGCTTCCCAGTGAATCTGCGTAAAATACAGAGATCCAATCAGCGTCAGGAGCACACCCACGAACCAAAGCGCGGCTTCCGCCATGAATGGCGGCATGCGGAAGCGAGCGATTCGTTCGAGTAAACCGAAGAATCCAGCGTGATCGACGCCTTCCATGGAGTCGATCACGAGGCTCGCCGTGCTTGGGGTGTACGTCTTTTTGGGCCCTCCGGCGAAGATTGGCGCGGGGGTTTGCGCTGCTCCGGGGGGTGGCGGGTTCCGGGGTGCCGTGCTTTTGACCAGGCGTCCGCGGATTTGTTGCTTCCTGGACGCCCGGTTTTGGGAATGCTCCGACCAGCGGTCTAGGTCGCGAAGAAGGGTCTTCGTGGTTTCCTCCTCGAGCCAACCGCGAAGACGCCAACGCTCGATCCACAGCCGCGTGGGCGTAAACTTGTGGGGCATGCCCGGTTGCTTTGACGCCATCCCGCCCTCTGTCAGCAGAATTTGTGCCAGGACTCATGGCCTGCAAATGTTTGGTTTTTGAGGAGATCCTTCCCCGGGTTCGACTCTTGGGTGCGAAGCGATGGAGCCGCTCATGGGCAATTTGTTACGCGTCTCGGGTTGAGCCGCATGGTTTGCGCACGCGGATGCGTACGCCGTCCCGCTCCAAATTGGTTAGTCACGCTTGCGGGCGGCGCCATCGACCTCGTGCTGGACGAGGACTGCGGCGTGAACGCCGGCCCCAAGGCAGACTGCCTGCTCCGGATTGATGACTGGCGTGATTTCCTTTTTGAAGAAGGATGAAAGACCCTTGAGGATAAAGGGCACGCGGGACATGCCGCCGGTCACGACTACGCGATCGATGCGATCTTGGTCGATGCCTGCGTCGCGGAGGCCTTCTCGGCACAGCTCCATGGAGCGCATGTAGATGTCGCTGCAGAGTTCTTCCAGTCCATCACGGCTAAGCTCCTGGCGCAGATCGACGGCTTTTGGGTACGAAATTGCTCCGGGCAGGGTGATTTCGGCACGTTCTTGGAAGGACAAGGCCCGTTTGACTTGCTCACTGGCGTAGAGAAGTCGCTGCCACTCAACGGCCCGTTTTTGTAGATCTGTGCCGGTTTGTCGCCAAAATTGGTTGGACGCATCCCTGGCTACGGCCATGTCGAAGTCGTCTCCGCCGAGCCAGGGGTCACCGTTGGTGGCCAATATTTCGTGTTGGTTGCCCGAGAGGGAGAGGATAGAGAAATCGAAGGTCCCGCCGCCAAAGTCGTACACCGCAACGATTTCTTGTCGGTCGCGGCCGTGTCCGTAGGCTTTGACACCGGCGATGGGCTCTTCTATGAGTGCCAGCACTTCGAGGCCCGCCATCTCGGCAGCTTTTTGAATCGCTCGTCTTTGCACCTTGTTGTAGGCGACGGGTACACTCACCACCGCTCGCTTGATCGCTTGCCCGGTTCTCCGTTCGCCCACCAGCCGAAGGTGATCGATGATCTCGGCTGCCACTTGAACCGGCGCGATGGGCGTTCCGTCGACTTCAAACACCACGCCTTTGTTTGGACCTTCAGTCGCCTTGTACGGCAATCCGTACAGATAGCCTGCGAGTGTGGGTTCATCGAAGTTCCTGCCGATGACACGCTTCACTGAAGAAATGGTTCGGCGGGGGTCCTTGAGGAGACGCTCCTTGGCCGCCCAGCCCGCAATTGGCTGCCCTTTTTCAGGGTAGCTTACGACCGAAGGATGGATCCCTCGGCGTTTTTCGTCGGTGATCAAGTAGACCTTCTCGTCGAGCGCGATGGACATGCTTCCGTAGGTCGTTCCGAAGTCGATGCCCACCGCCGAAGCAAACCTCCGCCCGTTCATCACTTGGGGCTTTAGGGGTTGAAGTTTGGGTGTGCGGCTCTTGATGGTTTGCTCAAGACCATTCGAAATGGGGCGTTTCCCTTCGTCCAGCTTCGGGTCGGGAGCGACATGACGGGGCAACTCTTCGAAGCTTGGCTCTTGGTGCGCAATGGCCATCTGTTCAACCACCACCAATTCCAGGTCGTGCTCTCGGTCGAACTTGATGCCTACGCCTGGCGTCCCCCCCAGTTTGGTTTCATCTTTGGTGACCACCCGCTTGATGGTGCCGCGCAGCCTTAGCCGGGAACCATTGGGGAGCTCCAGTCTCACTTCGGCGCGCATACCCACTTCAGATGGTCGGTCGGTGCTCAAGAAGACGCCGTTGCGGCTCACATTGGCCGCCTGCATATGTCGAGGAAATTTCCAGTCTTCACACTTCAGTGTGGCTTGCCACCCGATGTCGTAACGCTCATGTTCGCGGTGGTAGGGAATGGAGTCCCGGTGTTTATCGACAAGGTTGCGAACCAGGCCTTCGATGGGTCCACATTCGAGGATGGCGTTCAGGAACGCATCCATGGTTGGGTACCGGTCTTCGATGTTGCGTTCCAGAGCCTTGTGAATGACCGAAGCGAATTTGGCAGGGATGCGGGGAGAAAAGGACTCAAGCCTTGGTGGTTCGTTCTCTCGAATGATCCGGCAAAGCTCAAATACATTGGTATGAACAAAAGGACATCGCCCGGCGAGAATACGAAAGCAAAGAACGCCCACGGACCAAACATCGGCGCGTCCGTCCAAAGGTGTGTTGTCGACAAAGCGCTCCGGCGACATGTAAAGCGGTGTTCCAATGAGGCACCCGGGCTGCGTTCGTGAAACCGTGTCTGCTTCGTCGAGGAGTTTGGATATGCCGAAGTCGATGAGCTTGGGGACCAAGTGCCCCTGAGGGTGGTGTGTGAGCACTACATTCTGTGGTGTCACGTCCCGGTGGATGATCGACAGTTCGTGCGCTGCGCTCAACGCACCCATGACCGGAAGCAAGATATCCAAACATTCTTGAAGGGACAGTCTCTTTTTTCGCTTGAGCAGGTGGTGCAGGCTCGTTCCCACCAGAAACTCTTGCACCATGTACACCGAGCCCAGTTCTGGGTCCTTATCCATATCGAGGACATCCACGATGTTGGGGTGGGCGACCATCGTGGTGCTGCGCCCTTCCTGAAGGAAGCGGTCAACGACCTTGGGCCTCCTCGTAAGCTCTTGTCTTAATATTTTTAGAGCGACCCGTCTTCCGGTCCAGGTATTCTCGGCCTCGTATACCGTGCCCATTCCGCCCTCCCCGAGGGTCCTGATCAGGCGGTATTTCTTTCCTATCACCCGGCCGGATTCGACCAGGGGGTCTTTGAGGACAACCTCCTCGCTCACCTTTCAAGCGTACCTGAAAATGGCTTCGAGCGGATGTGCCAAGAGTGGGGAATGCTCCTCCTGTCCCGAAGGTCGCTGACGCGCGCGGAATTTGCGGCGTTTTGTTTTCGGGACGATCGGTGTGTGCGTAGGCCACATCAACGGCCGTGAGGCGCTGGGGGCAGACCTTGTATGCGTGTGCGGGGGCTCTTGGGGCTTAGGGCGTTGCCGGCGCCAGTTCTACGGCATCGATCCACCACTGGCCGATTGTGCTTGGGCAAAAATCCAGGGTGAGCGTGGGATCGGTTCCTCCGATGTTGTCTGGCAGCTCGAAGTCAAAGGAGAAAAGATTCCATTCATCGCGGTCGCTGACGGCAAAGCGAGGGAACACGCTGATGTCGATCACTCGGTTGCGTAAAAAGAACAAGAGCTCAGGCGTTCCGTTGAAGTCGGCCCGATGGCGAAAGCTCATGGTGTACCGTTCGCCTCCTACCAACCGGTGTCGATCCACCTGCTGGTCGATGAAGACTTCCCAGCACCCAGAGTCGTTTTCATTGGAAAACCGCAAAGAATAGGTCCCATCAAAGGCCAGGGTATCGTCAACGGCGATGTCTACCTGGGGATTGCCGTCGCGAAGACCCCAAAACTCGGGTTCCGAAGTGAAATCGTCAATCGACTCAAAGCTGCCGTTCATCAAAATAGGTTCCGAGTCGTCCGGGGGAACCGCATCTTCTGGTACCATTTCGATGGCATCGAGCCACCAGTTGCCCGGCGAGCTTACGCAAAAATCAAGGACAAAGCGCGGATCATCGGCCCCGACCCTTTCGGGCACGTCGATGTCAAACGAGGCCACCTGCCATTCGTTACGGTTGTCGAACCGCACATCGGGATGCCAGTTGATGTCGAAGGCACTGTTCTCAAGGACGAAAAAAAGACCGGAGTCGTCGTTGAAGTCTGCTTTGTAGCGAAACCGAATGGTATACGTGCAGCCGCCCACCAATGCGTCCACGTCCAGCACTTGCTCGGGCCAAACCTCCCAGCAGCCTCCGTCTGTCGCGTTTGTGAACTTCAGCGAACGTTGCCCCTCGAAGGCTGTTGTGTCGTCGGTTGTGATGATGAGGTCAGGATTTCGGTCGACCAAGCGCCAGTCGGTCGGTTGGCCGGTCATGGGGTCTAGGGTTTCGAAACCGCCGTTTTGGATCAGATTGTTGGTCTGCATAGACGGGTGGCCTGGGCTGCTCAGGTCGCCTTCACCCGCGCCATGGGTGTGACTGAGCTCGGCCTGTTGTCCGCAAGCGCCAAAAAGAACTGGGATGATCCCAAGTCGAATCGCATGATGGCTGAGTCGTGTGATCATGCGCTCTCATTACACCCTCCCACCTTTGGGTGCATCCGAAAGTGGTCCATCCAAAGGTGCGGCAAAGCCCTCCCGGGTCCATGAGGTTTTGGGGGTCGCGAATACCACCACCGCGTCGGAGCTGGTGTGGCGGGATGGGTTGAAAATCGGGTACATATCGCCGCCGGGCGGTGCCTCCTGCCCCCATGTCTGGGGGGGGGCGAAGACAGGTGACGCTTCGTTTGTACATGGGGTTTCGACTGTAGGCGTCACCCGATTCTCTAACCCCGTCTGGGGCGGCCGTTTTCCCTCGTTGTGTGTTTCGGCACACATGTTGCGTATCCAATCAAACGTGACGTTTCCAGGAAACAGGTTGCGCGCTGGGTGCTTTGTCCTGATGGCGCTATGGTCCTGCCAGAATACTGTCGGCATGCCGGACGGCCAGGGTGTACGCGGGTCTGGTCCCTCGGGCTCTCCCAGTTCTCCCGGGTCTCCGGGGTCTCCGGGGTCTCCGGGGTCTCCGGGGAACGGGGGGGGCGTCGACGAGCCGATCGCGCGTGACGATTCAGGTTTCTGTGTGGCGCCGGGTGAGGTCCCTCACACCCCGCTGAAGAGTCTCAATCGGGTAGCCTATGGCCGCACGTTGAGGTCCCTGTTTGGGCGCAAGGCGATCGAGAACAGCGCGGTGCGTGCCGCACTTGCGGGGTTGGCTGATGCGGGTTTGGGGCCCGATTTCAGCACAAAAAATCTGTCGGTTTCTCAAACCGAGGTCGAAAGCTACTACGCGGTGGCGCGTGCCGTGGCGGACGCCGTGGTGGGCGATGGCGCATCGATGGCCAATCTTCATCCATGTTTGGCAGACGCCAAGGATGGGGGGTCCCAAGCTTGTGTTTCTGAATTCATTCGCTCCTTTTTGAGTCTTGTTTTTCGCCGACCGGTTGAAAACGCCGAAGAGACCGCGTTTTTCTCGCTCTACGAAGCAGGCGCGGCCTATTCCCATGAAAGCGGAATCAAGACTGTGCTTCGAGTCGCCCTCCAAGATCCAAGGTTTCTTTATCTCCTCGAAAACCGCGGTCCGTCGGTCGAGGGCACCGCTGACGAGGTCGCACTGACCCCTTACGAGCTTGCCTCCCGCATGTCTTACGCGGCCTGGCAAGACATGCCTGACGAAGCCCTTTTCGAAGCCGCCCGCACCGGGAGGCTCGAAGATGAAGCTGGCTACGAGTCCGAGGTTCGACGCTTGATAGAGGACCCCAAGGCGCGCGACAGCTTTCGGGTGTTCTCCCAAGAGTGGTTGGGGTTGGATGAACTTCCGGCCTTAAACTACGGAGATGGCTTTCTGGGTGACGACACGGCTTCGGGCCTGGCATCGCTCGCCGTCGAAGAGGTCATTGACCTGATTGACCACCTTGTCTGGAACGAAAACGGACGCTACGGCGATTTGCTGACCTCCCGGGTCGCCTTCATCGACAACGAAAAGCTGGCACGCCTCTATGGGGTGGAAGCCAAACAAGATGGAATCGTTGAACTGCCCGAGGACCGAGCCGGGATCTTGACCCGTGTGGGCGTACTTATTTCTGGGCGAGACACGGTTTCGCCCATTCTCCGTGGCGTCAAGGTCCGTAGGGATCTGCTTTGCGACGAGCCTCCACCTCCACCTGACGACCTCGACTTGGATCAAGCCTTGGCGCAAGTCGAGTGGAATGGCACGCCAACCCGCGTCTATTTCGATGAAGTGACCCAGGCGCCGGAGTGTCGTGGGTGTCATCTTCAGATCAACCCTGTAGGCCACGTATTGGGCGCCTTTGATGGCCTGGGTCGACACGAGCGACAAGAACGTCGATTTGACGACCAAGATCAGCTTGTAGAATCGTTTGCTATCGACACCGAGGTCACCTTTGGTGTGGCGGGCGAACAGATAGAAGCCAAAGACGCGGTTGAGCTGAGCCGTGCGCTCGCACAAAGCAAACAAGCCAAGCGATGTTTCGCAAAAACCGTAGTTCGATACGCTTCGGGGCGCGAGGCTGAACGCGAGGATGGTTGCTACATCGAGCGCTTGTCCAAGACGTTAAACGACGACGACTTATCTATCCGTGAGATGCTTGTTCAGTCCCTCATGGACCGGGACTTTAGGCGAAAGAGGGTATTCGAGTGAAAACGAAACACGATCCGACAAAGCTCTCGAGGCGCATGTTCTTGGTGGGAGCAGGGGGCGCGAGTCTCTCCATACCGTTTTTGGTTTCGCTTGCACCTCGGCGTGCTTGGGGTGCATCGGCTACGCCTAAGCGATTTATTGCCATTCGTACTCCGCAGGGCCCCGTTCCGGATGCATGGTTTCCGAGTTCGGATCTCCCCATGGAGCAGATCGCCCCCAGCGTGCGGACGTACGACTTGATGAAGTTGAATCCGGTCTCCAAGGTATTTGGGGATGCCTTTAATCCTTTCAGGAAAAAGATGCTTCTCCTGCGAAGGTTGGATCCTTTGGTGAGTCAGCAGGGTCACAGTTTTTCTTTGGTGCTGTCGGGTTCTATGGAAACCGGCAAAGAAGAGCCACCCACCTGGGAAACCATCGACCAGGTCATCGCGCGCAAGGTGTACGCCGAAGAGCCCGTCAAGCGTTTCATCAACCTGAAAACGCGAAAAACCGGGGGCAATATTTCTCACGTGCGTCAGGGTAACAGCCTTGTTCCGGCGGGGTCGATACGCGACGCATCGGTCTTGTTTGACACCTTGTTTGGGAGCCTCCAGCCAGAAACGAGCGATGATGGGGCAGCAGATGTCGCCAAAAAGGCCGCCGAACTCGACGCGCTTGCGGTGGATCGGGTCATCGAGAACTACAAGAGTATTCGCAAAGGACCACGCATCTCGAAGGCAGACAAAGAATCGCTGGATGCGCATATGCAGCACCTTTTTCAGCTTCAGAGCAGCCTTCGTGCAGCGCAACGCCGGCAGGGTTGTGCAAGGCCAACCAACATTGCAAAGGTTCCCGCGACCAACGTACTCCAAACCACGTTCATTCGAAGTTTGATGGATATCATGTTCGCGGCCATCAAGTGCGATCTTACGCGTGTATTTACGTTTCATATGCGTGAAGGCAATATCAGTCTCCTCTCCGGGGTGACCACAACCCACCATAGTTTGGCCCATGCGCCCGAAGAGTCTGCGCGTAAAGAAATTGAAATCATTGACCAACACTATGCGAAGCACGTTGCATATTTTCTGGATCTTCTCGACGGAGAAACCGATCCAACAAACGGTAAAACCTATCTCGACAACTCCGTCGTCTACTATGGTAAGGAGATGGCGAGTTCGCCAGGGCATCACAACTTCAGTCAACCGGTGCTGCTCGCAGGTAGCTGCAACGATTATTTTAAAACCGGTCAGTTTGTTGATTACCGAACCGACACCCCTCGTAGGCTCTACAGTCAGTATGTGGGTCGTGCTTACAACGATTTCCTCATCACTCTCATGATGGCCATGGGGTTATCCTACGGGGATTGGGAGCGACAGGGGATTCGGGGCTATGGTGAGTATAGCGATACGTTGGGTAAGAAAAAGTTTCCGTTGACCGACATTGCGCGGGGCGACGGGCGGTCGCCCCTCCCGGCCATCGTGCGTGCCTGAGCGGGGCCGCTCACATGGCTTCGGGCGACTGAAGACCTAAAATTTGGAGACCTTTGTGGAGCGTGTTTCGAACCGCGTCCACGAGGTGCAACCTGGCCGCCTTGAGTGGGGGATCATCGAGGAGAATTCGTTTGGACGCATCTTTATTTCCTGACGTGAGATAGTGTGCGGTTGCCTGGGCGACTTCGAGCACCGAGCGGGTGAGAATGGATGGCTCAAAGTGGTGGCAGGCATCACGAACCGCGTCCGGGTAACGGGCGAGGGCCACGAGTAGGCGGTGTTCTTCTTCGAGTGTAAGAAGACCGAGATCGGCTTCTTTGGGGACGCCTCCGGCCTTTCGGATGATGCTGCAGGTTCTGGCGTGGGTGTACTGGACGTAAGGGCCGGTGTGTCCGCTGAAGTTGAGGACTTCTTCCCAGCTGAAGTGGTAGTCCGTGGTGCGAAGATTATGAAGGTCTCCGAAGACGATAGCGCCTACGCCGATGGCTTCGACCACTTCATCGAGGTGCTTGGGGTCGATTTTTCCGGATTCTTCACAGATGGCTCGGGCTTTGCTCGCCGATTCATCCAAGACCTCATCCAAGAAGATCACCGAGCCCCGCCTGGTTGCCATGCCGTGGATACGTCCGAAGTTCACGTGATGGCAGCGGTCCGCCCAGGGGAGCTCCATCGCCTTCAAGGTGCGGAACAACTGCTGAAAGTGGAGGGTTTGGTCCGTGCTCACAACATACAACGAACGATCGAAGCTGAAACGGTCAAAACGATCGGTGGCGGCGGCAATGTCTCGGGTCAGATACAGTGTTGTTCCATCTCGGGTCTTGAGTAGGACCGGCGGTTCTCCTTTTTTGTAGTCCAAAACGGCGATCTCGGCGCCGTCGCTGATGCGCGTGCCCGGTTTGTTTCGTACCCGCGCGAGGGTGTCTTCAAGCACGTCGGTATAAAGAGATTCTCCTTCAAGGAAGTCAAACCGAATGCCCATTCTGGCGTATACTCGCTCAAACTCTTCAATGGAGGTGCGGCGAAACTCCTCCCATTCGGCCAGCGCGGCCGGATCCTTGTCCTCCATGCGTTTAAGGTACAATCGGGCTTCTTGATTTTTGGCTTCTTTTTCCGGGCGTTCAGCTTCCGCTCGGCCTTGGTCTTCGCGAAGGGCAACAATCCATGCGTCGAGTGTCTCGAAAGGGTCTTGCTCGGGCTTGAGCTCCGGGCGCAGTTTTCGAATTTTTTTCTCGAGGCTCTTCAGGCTTTTTCGCGTGGCAGGGGTCGGCCCAGAAGCATCTTGTTCTTGGTTGAGCGCCTCCACCTTTTGTTTGAGGGCTTCGGCCTCAACGGGGCGCTGGATGCGGGTGTCGCAGGCGCCGACGTCAGCCTCCTGGTTGGCTTTGACATAGATTTCGACCAAATGTTTGGCGTCGGCCCGTCGATGAGGGTCTCCGTGACGTGAAAATCCCGTTGCGAGAAGGCCAAATTGTTTGCCCCAGTCACCGAGGTAGTTGATACCCACCACTTTCCAGCCTTCGGCCTGGTGCAGCCGCGTCAGTGCCGCACCGATGACCGTTGAGCGCACGTGGTGGAAGGCGAGCGGTTTGGCGATGTTGGGCGAGGAAAAATCGATGACCACCGTTTTCCCTTGTCCGGTTTGGGAGGTCCCGAACGAAGCTTGTCGGCCTGCCTCCACCACGGCTACGGCCAGGGCCTGAGACTCGAAGCGTACGTTGACATAGGGGCCCGCCGCCTCAACCTTGGCCCATCGAGGGTCACCTTTAAGGGCTTCAACCACCTGGCTGGCGATTTCCGCTGGCTTCTTCTTGAGCTTTTTGCTCAGGGCGAAACACGGCAGCGCGAGGTCTCCGTGTTCGGCATCGGGGATTCGCGTCTGACGCACCAGTTCTGGCACGAGATCAGGCGAAAGTCCTTGGCTCTCGACCACTTGAGATGCAAGTGCTTGTCTGAGGGTATCGAGGGGCGACGCCATGGTCTCGCTCGTACGAAAGGGCATCATGTTTGGCAAGAAAGACAGTGAAGACGGTCTGACCACGGAGGTGGTCATGGGCCTTTTGGAGAAGGTCGTAGACCCTGAGCTCGAGGACAACATCGTGGCGCTGGGCATGGTGGCCGGTGTGAAGCTCGAGAGCGGTCAGGTCCAGGTTTCGCTGGCCTTACCCACCCCTGCCTGGGCGCCGAAGCCCTTCTTGGATCAGGAAATCCACCGAGTCCTGGAGCCCCGCCTGGGCGCCCGCACATTGGCGCTCTCCTGGGAAAGCCAGGTCCGGGCCTCTCGTCCTATTGCTCAGGGTCAAAGCATGGTCCCCGGTGCCCGGAACGTGATCCTGTTTGCGTCCGGCAAGGGCGGGGTTGGGAAATCCACGGTGGCGACCAATGTGGCCGTGGCCTTGGGCAAGCTGGGGGCCAACGTGGGGCTCCTCGACGCGGATATCTACGGCCCTTCCATACCGACCATGCTCGGGACCCAAGACCGACCGGAAATATCGGGTAAAAAGCTCATTCCGCTTCGGCGTCATGGGGTTCGTTTGATGTCCATTGGCTTCATTGTTGATCCCCAAGAGGCGATGACTTGGCGGGGCCCGATGTTGAACGGGGCGCTCATTCAGTTCATGCGCGACGTCGATTGGGGTGACCTCGACTACCTCATTCTCGATTTGCCCCCTGGCACCGGGGACGTACAGCTGACCATCGCGCAAAACCTCAAGGTTTCGGGCGCGGTCCTGGTGTCGACGCCTCAAGAGGTTGCCTTGGCCGATGTGACGCGGGGCAAGTCCATGTTTGACAAGGTCGATATCCCGACCCTGGGTTTGATCGAGAACATGGCTTACTTTCAGTGTCCGGGTTGCGAGGCGCGGCATCATATTTTTGCGGACGGAGGGGCCAGCCGCTTGGCACAAAAGCTTAAGGTTCCCTTGCTGGGTGAGATTCCGCTTGAAATCGGTACGCGTGAAGCGTCAGATCTGGGTCGCCCCGAGGTCTTGGAGCACCCGGAGTCTGAGGGGGCTCGGGCGTTTATGGAAATCTCCGAGAAGATCGCCACAATGCTGGCCAAGCGTGCGGCCAAAAACAAGAAATCCGGCGGCCTCTCGAGCCTCAAGATCATTCAGTAGGGGCGGTGATGGGATCTAAAACGCTCACGAAGCCCCCCAAAGGCACCCGCGATTTTCTCCCCGAGGACGTACGCCGCCGCACCTACGTGACCGATATCATTCGGGAGGTTTACGCGTCTCACGGTTTCTTGCCCCTCGAAACCCCGACCCTCGAACGCCTCGATACCTTGCTCGGCAAGTATGGCGAGGAGGGCGACCAGCTGGTGTTCAAGGTTCTTCGGCGTGGTCAATCCCTGGTCGAAGGCATTCGAGAGGCCGGCGCGCATCTGGGCGAAGAGGGGGCTTTGCTGGTGGGTCGAAGCGGAGAAACGGCGCCGGGCGCGGAACCTCTGCTCGCGGATATGGGGCTTCGCTATGATCTCACGGTCCCCTTGGCACGGGTCTACGCCCAGCACCAGCACGCATTGGGGCCCCTCCTTCGTCGCTACCAGATTCAGCCCGTGTGGCGTGCCGACCGGCCGGGCAAGGGCCGATTTCGTGAGTTCTATCAGTGTGATGTTGATGTGGTGGGATCAACCTCTTTGGGCGTAGAGGCTGATGTACTCAACGCGGTTGCGGTTTGTCTCGAGCGGCTGGGCTTCGACGACTCTTCGATTCGTACCAATCACCGGGCGTTGCTCCGGGCGTTCATCGAGGTCGCGGGTATCGACACCGCCAAAGAAAGCGATGCGATCGTCGCCATAGACAAGTTGGACAAGGTGGGCGTTTCGGGGGTTGCGGCAGAGCTTGAGGCCAAGGGGATCTCGTTGCCGTCGCAGAAGAAGCTGCTCGAACTCGTGACCCAAGAACCGTCGTTCGACCGCTTGCGGGGAGACCTCGCCGAGCACCCAGCGGGTCTGTCGGCGCTCGACGACCTGGAAACCCTTTTTGACCTCGTTGTCGGTACGCCCGCCCAGCCGAAGCTCCGGTTTGATCCAACTTTGGCGCGTGGACTGGGTTACTACACCGGCGCCATTTTTGAGATCGCGGTTCAAGATCTGGCGGGCTCCTTAGGGGGAGGAGGACGCTACGACCGACTGATTGGCATGTTCTTGGGCCGAGATGTTCCGGCCTGCGGTTTTTCTATTGGGCTGGAGCGGATCTTGGTGGTGATGGAAGAGCGCAAGATGTTTCCTGAGTTGCCGAAAAATGCGGAGGTCATCGTGGCCGCGACCGACAAGACCGGGCTCAAAGAAGCCCTCGGTTTAGCCTGCGCGCTAAGAACCCGCGGCCTTCGGGCGGAGTTTGCGCCGGCCCCGGTCAAACCGGGCAAGGTCAAAAAGGACGCTTTGGCTCGTGGTGTGTCCCACGTGGCGCTGTTGTTCCCCAACGAAGCCCGGGCCCTCTTGTGGTCCGCCGCCGAGCCGGACATCCGCGATCGCTTCGTAGACAAGAAGGATCTGCCCAGCCACCTTTAGAGCGTACCTCATAACCACTTAGACCTGGACCTGGACCTGGACGGTTATTTGACGGGCCGCTTGGGTAAACACATCGTGGAAAGCACGCGGAATTCGTCGCCCACCGAGCGGTGAAGCCGTCATTCCCCGTTTTCAGCCCAACCCTAAATTTTTGAAGCGCATCCGAGACTGCGAATGGGACCTTTGAATCGTTTCCATGACTCTAAAAATCCTAGTTATTATCAGTATTTATGATTGCTTTGTTGATATGAGTATTTACAATCTATAGTTTATGAATTATAGTTTTTATATGTTGCTGAAGCCTCAAGATATCCTGGTGCTTCTGAAGATTTGTACCAGTCGGGAGGTAAAAGCGACTACGCAGAAGCTTAGTACCGAGCTCGGTCTCAGCCAGGCGGAGGTTCATCTCGCGCTCAAACGGAGTCAAAAAGCAGGACTTCTTCAGCTCGAGAAAGAAAAAGGGAGCCGATCTCATAAGAAGATCGTCAATCGGGCCGCACTATTGGAAATCATTGCTCACGGTCTTCGCTATCTCTGCCCGCCGGATCGTGGCGGAGTGACCCGTGGTGTTCCGACCGCGTCGGCGGCGGTCAAAGACTTCGGGCTCCGGGGGCACGAGGCTCTCCCGCCCGTATGGCCGGATCCCTTGGGAGAAGTCCGAGGACTCAGCTTTTCACCTCTCTATGAGAGTGTGCCCTTTGCAGCCAAACGAGAGCCAAAGCTCTATGAGGCCCTCGCTCTTGTGGACTCAATTCGAGGGGGGCAAGTACGGGAGCGGAAGCTGGCGGAGAATCGTCTTCGGCGCGAGCTCGGTTTGTAGACGTGCTCGATCCAAACGTCGAATGGCTAGCGCTCGCTGCTGACGAGTTAGGCCCCCTGTGCACGGACGTTGTCTTTGTCGGTAGCTCCGTCCTGGGGCTTCTTATTACGGACGCGGGTGCCCCCGATGTTCGTCCAACGGAAGATATCGATTGCGTTGTGCAGGTCGCTACGAAGGAAGAATGGCTACGGACTCAACTTGGACTCGAAGCTCGGGAATTCCGAGCCGATACCTCTGAAAATGCGCCAATGTGTCGGTTTCTGAAAGGAGACTTGATTCTCGATGTGATTCCTTCGAGATCTGAAATTCTCGGTTTCGCGGGAGAATGGCTTTCAAAGGCACTGCCCCATTCCCAAGAGCGACGGCTTCCGGGCGGGCAAAAAGTATCAATTATCTCCGCCCCGTATTTTGTGGCTTCAAAGCTTGAGGCTTTTGCGGACCGCGGTAAAGGCGACTTCCTTGTGTCAGAGGATCTCGAGGACATTGTAGCGGTTGTCTCCGGTCGACCGAGCCTTGTTGATGAAATCGTTGTCGCATCTGAGGAGGTTCGCGCTTACGTTGCTGGCCAACTATGTTCCCTGGGTGATCGTTTTATTGAAGTGCTTCCGGGTTATCTTTTGCCAGACCCTGGCAGCCAAACGCGAATACCTATCATCGCCCGGAGACTTGAAAAGCTAATGGAGTTGTTTTGACTGCGTCCGCTAGGAGCTGCTGCGACAGACGGGGCGCCCTAACCCTGGCGCCCTAACCCTGGCGCCCTAACCATCGCAGGCGCGTCGTCTGCCGACGCGTGTTCCGTCGGTCACGGTCGTTGCGGTCTACGCGGTTAGGGGAGGGCACCTGCTTGCTGGATCGGGGTTGAAAACAGGACGACATTGGGTGGCGCGATCTCGACGCCCCAGCGGTAGTGCTGTGCGATCCAGGACATGGTGTCAGGGTGATAGAAAGAAACGTGGCTCTTTTCTCGTCGATAATGCCACTTGTCGAAGTCGATGTCGTCGGTGAGAAGACTGGTCATCACACCCAGGCGACCGCCGTCTTCCAGAAGCCGGGCGAGGGTGTCGAACTCTCGTTTTGGGTCGTGGAAATGCTCTGCGACCTCTGTGCACGCGATGAAGTGATAGCGTGCCCGAAGCAAAGCCCGGTCGGGCGCAAAGAAAGGGTCGTAGTTCTGTACGAAGAATCCTTGTTCGCCCAGCATGATGGCGACCGTGGGGCCCGGTCCGCAACCAAAATCCAGCCCACGACTTTTTTTGGGCAATCCGGCGACCAAAGGTGTGCACAGCTTGGCCAGGTGGCGTCGATAGGCTTCGTCTCTTGAGTCGTTGTTGTGCAGCAAATACTCGTTGTACTCTTCAGTTCGTGAGGGGCGCTCCTCGGGGTGTAAAAAGGTGAGTCTGCACATGCGGCAGCGGAAGTAGCTTCGGTCTGACGTCTTCGCGAAAGGCTTGGGCCCTTCGGGCTCCGCGCAAAGCGGACATGCCATTTGCGTCCCGTGGTTCACTCTTGGCCCTATCGTGGGATGAATCCCTGACTCTCCTCACTGCTTTCTCGAGCGTAAAACCGTTTGCCGAAACTCTCGTATCACGGGGATTTGGTCAAGCCAGGCGGAGGCATCGGCACGGTCTTCGTTGTAGGCGCTGGGCTCCCCCGCGAACCCTTTCGGGATTTGGCTGAAGTGCTCGGAAGCAGGGACACGCGCATCGACATAGTGATACTCGTAGCCGGGGATAAACAGATCATCATCGGCTTCCACGTCGATCGTGCGGATCCCATAGGTCGAAAGTTGGGTCGTTAGGGCTTGTGGCGGCACGATCCAGACGTGTTTCTGTCCTGCGAAAAAAAGGTATTGAACCTTTCGATTGTGAGCCAAGATTCGGAAGCGGCGAATACGTCCGTGGTACAGGGTGCTTTTTGATGTACTCCGTTCGATGATTCCCTGTGCAAAGTCGGGTGCGTACCCGGGCTCAAACCTCAGCGAGCTGGGGTCCTGTTTCCGGGTGAACCGAGCGATGGGTCGCCCGCGATGAATGAGGTTCGACCGATTGGTGGCCGCGTGAAGCCGGGGTTTCGTGAAATCCGAGTAGGGGGCGAGACGAGACCGTTTTGAAACCCGCAGCACCCGGTACAGCGCCGTTTCGTCGTTTCGGATGTTCTGGGCGCGGCGATTGAGGGCTTCAAACGCCGTTTGGAGCTCGAGGGGGAGATCGGTGGTCGATTCGACCGAGACCGTGTGTTCGTATCCATCCTTGTAAACGGTTCTGACGGCGCCTTTCCCGATCCAGAATTCTCCTTGGGACGAGACGAGATGCGACGCCACCCTCCACGCGAGCGAAAGGTCTTTGTAGAAAATTCTGGCGTAGATGCGGTACTGGCCGTTGGGTTGTTGCTGTACGACGTAGCCCACGAAGAAGCGAAGCTCGGGGATTTGACGAACTTCGCTTAGGTAGAAGCGCGTATCAAAAAGCCTCAGGCTGTAGATAGGTGTGTATTTTCGCGATAGTTTGCGTAGCTGTTTGGTGTCTTGATGGTGTCCGGGCGGCCCCTTAGCACGATCGTGGAGGAGGGCATCAAATTCATCCCTGATTTTTGTATGAGGGCGGGTGGATGGCTTTACGCTGGCAACGGTCTTCGTGGGGATCTTCGCTGCCACGGTTTTGGGCTTTGCCATGGGGATCGGAGGACACCATTCACGAGCTTGTGAGGCAAGGGCCGGCCTGGTCCGCGGTGTTGTCGCTTGGCTTGGTCTTCTATCCAGTGACCACCGACCCGGTCTGGCTCTTCCGTACGCGCCAGAGGCTAGGGTTTCAATGGTAGGTTCATTGTGGCCTCGCCTCTGACGTGGAATTTTTTTGCCCGCCGGCGTCCTGGACGGCGCGATTTTCCTCCTTGCTCGCGCGTTGCCGGTGTATTTTGCACCGCATGGCGGATGGGGCACCGGAGGGATCCCGTGGGTTGTGCTCGGCGCCTCTTTCTCTTGATGACTGCGGTGGCCACCTCCTGGAAAGGCTCCTGTTCCCTCATATACGGTCCGTGTACGGACCGGCGCTCAAGAACTGGCCGCACGACGACCCTGACTGGGTGCATGATCTCCGGGTGGCCATCCGACGATTTCGAGAGGCCATTGACCTGGTCAGCCCAATTGTGAGCCCGCGCGAAGCGAGGTTCGCCGAGAAGCGTTTACGTGCTTTGGCTCGAGGTTTGAGCACCCGACGGGCGGGTGATGTGGGCGCGGGCAAGCTTGACCATTCAGAATGGAAGTCGTCCCTCGGCAAGAAGGCTCGTCGTCGGCTGAAAAAGTCTCTCAGGAACGATGGGCGTCAGGCATTCAAAGACACCCGGCAGCGTTTTCATCGTTCGGTCCTGCTTCGAGACCAAGCGCGCATGCGTCGGCTTGTGAAAGCCTCTGCGGACGATTTATCGCTTCGTGAGTTGGGCGCAGCGTCTTTGGCGTCAAGGCTCAGTGACGTGGAGAGTCTGGTTCACACCATAGAAGACCCCACGATGATCGAAGCCCACCACAGGCTTCGTATTCGTATTAAGCGGCTTCGGTATTTGTTGGCGATTCTTCGGCGTGCGGACCCGGGCCTGGTTACTCGAGACCTGGTTGAAAGCGCGCGGGAGGCCCAAAGTGGGCTTGGTGAACTGAACGATATTCATGATCTTCGTCATCATCTCAAGCAGTCAAGGCTCAAGGCCAAACTTGGGAAGCCGGCCTACAAAAAAGCGCAACGCACGCTTCACCGCGCGTGGGCCGACTGCTACGAAGCGACGCGGAGTGATTTCCTCGCACGGGTACCGGTACTGATCAAAGCCTGCCACGCGCTGGTGCGAGCGCTTGAGCGTCCCTTGACGTCTCCGCGTTCTTCGGGGCGAGGGCTCTGTTCTTCAAGCGAATTGCACAGTGGCCCAAAGACGGGGACCAAGCCTGCCTTCATGAAGTCTGGTGGGGGCCCAGAACGGTCGGTGGAGGCGGTTTCTCCGCCCGCGTCTTCGTTGGCTTCTGTGCCTGCATCCTCGAATTCATCTCCCGCGCCGGCGTCGGTTTGTCCGCCCGCGCCTCCGTTGGCTTCTGCCTCTGCATCCTCGGATTCACCTGCTGAACCGGTGGCGTCGGTTTCTCCGCCGGCGCCTTCGTCGGCTTCTGTGTCTGCATCCTCGGATTCATCTCCCGCGCCGGTGGCGTCCTTTTCTTTCGATCGGCCTACCTGGCATGCGCACTTTTTCTCTCCGATTGCGCTCAGCGCCTCTGGCTTCGTTTTGTCGATTGGTCGGTATCGTGTCACACGCCTGCTCGGACAGGATGCGACCGGCTACATTTATGAGGGCATGGAGCCCGGCAACAAGGCGCGCGTCTGCATCAAAATCCTTCCGTCGACGCTCCTGGTGGGGCTTGAGGAGCCGGGCGTTGAGGAACTCAACCGAGAAATAGCGTTTCTTACCAAGGCCGATCACCCTGGAGTCCAGCGCCTGGTGCACATGGGGCTCGCTCGACACCCGATCGAAGGTGAAATTGCATTCGTGGTGACGGAGCGCCTTCTTGGGCACACGCTCGAGGCCGCCTTGAATACCGAAGAGGGTTTCTCTCATCCGGAAGCACTTTCCATTGCCTGCTCTATCGCCGGCGTATTGGCCTACTTAGAGGCCAACAACATTCCGTGTCAGAGTATTCGCCCGGCCAACGTCTACCTCGAAGACGGCGATCGTGTCGTTTTGACGCCTCGTGGTTTCTTAGGCGTGACTGCCACCCCGCAATCAGCCAGCTTTACCCGTTTTGGCGTTTCTGGGGACACCACACGATCTTTTTTGGCCAACATGGGCCGGGAGTCTAGAAAAGGAGGGGGCTCTTGGGCATTGGGTATTCTTTTGTATCGAATGTTTGCAGGGGCCTTCCCGTTTTGGCCTAACGGCGAATGGGTTGCTTGGCCCCAAGCGTTTGAGTCCGGTTGGCGCCGGGGTGTGCGAGACTTGGTCAACGCGCTGTTGCGTTCTGAAGAAGAGCTCACCGCCGAGGTCATCAGTCAACAACTGGTTGCGCTACAGCAAAAGGTGCAAACGCAGATTCCGCTGCCCATGGCGATTTCTTCCATCGATGAAGCACCGAGACAAACGTCTAAGGCGTCCGATCCCCGCTCGGTGTCGGAGTCCCAAATCCTCGACGAACGGGTACCGTCGGATCACGTGCTTCGCCGGTCCGTGCATGAGCTTCGGGGCAAGCCTGGTTCCCCTCGGTTGCCGGAAGCACTCCATGGGGTGGCGGGCCCCGATTTTGGGCCTTACGATGCGTCGCGCGAGTCCTCGAACTACGGGCCATCGGAACCGTCTCCGGTGGCGGCAGGGGGCGATCTTGGGCCCTCCGATGGGTTTCGTGAGTCCTCGAACTACGGGCCATCGGAAGCGCCTCCGGTGGCGATGGGGGCCGATGTTGGGCCCTCCGATGGGTTTCGTGAGTCGCCGCCGACGATGCCACCCTTCTCGAGCTGGTCTTCACCGGAGCCATCTCATGGTTCTCATGCCTCGGTTCCCAGGGTATTGATGGAACGCGACGAGGCAACCAGGCGGCTCACCCACAACTCGTGGATGCTTTTTGCTTTTGTGTGCGCAATCGCTTTGGTGGTGGGCATTTGGTTGGGCAGCACCCGGGAGCCCGACGCGGTGCGGATTCCTCCGAACGGTATGGAATCCTCCGAGATGGGTGCGATCACGTCCCCTCCCTAGAAGATTCCGTGGGATTAAGCGGAGGCGAGATAGGCGCGGATGGCGTCAGCGATGTTCTCGAAGTTTTGCTTAAACTGGTCAACGTTCTGTTCGAGCAGCGTAATGCGAAAGCCATGAAGAGGTGTATAGAAGGAGGACAGCGGGACGACGCAGATACCGGTGGACGCCAACAGATAGTAGACGAAGCGTTTGTCCAAAGAAACCTGGGGCCCGGCTGAGATTTTTTTGACCAGGTTTCGAACCTCAGAACTCTCGATCGGAAGCACCTGGCGGTCGTTGAGAACCCCTTCTTCAAATACAACACTCATGTAGAACGCACCGTCGGTTCGATTGACCTTGATGCCCTCCACTTTTTTCAAGATTTCGTAAGCAAGGGTCGAGCGGCTCTCATACCGTTGTTTTCGGTCCTCGAGATATGGGCCATACTGCGGGTGCCCCAGGATTTTCGGGATGGCTCGTTGGGGCAGGGTGGTTGAGCAAACCTCAACCATCTTGGAGTCGACGATGCTCCGAATGTATCGCGCAAAGACCGGATCCTTGTCGGCATTGTAAACTTCGATCCAGCCGCAACGGGCGCCGGGCCACGGGAGTTCTTTGCTGATACCCCGCATGGCAATGCTCGGTACGCTGCCAACCAGATCCGAGATCGGCGCGGTTGAGCGGCCATTGAACACCAGATTGTGATAGATCTCATCGCAGATGATGAAGAGATCGTAGCGGCGGGCGATGGCCACGATCGCTTCGAGGATACTCCTGGGGTAGACGGCCCCGGTAGGGTTGTCAGGGTTGATGATAAGGATTCCGGAGACCGCCGGGTTGTATTTGACCGACAGCTCGAGGTCTTCCAAGTCCGGGTACCAATGATTGTCGGGGTCCAGTCGGTAACAAACCGGGGACTGTCCAGCATGGGCCGCTTCGCCTGAGGAGTGCGTCGAGTACGTGGGTGATGGCCCAATCACCCGGGCCTCGCGGCGTAAGAGCCCGTAGACTTTCTGAATGGCGTCGCCCAGTCCATTGAAGAAAATGATGTCTTCGGCGCGCAAACGAGCGCCATTTCGCTGATTGGTGAGCTCTGCGAGGAATTCGCGGGTCTTGAGCATCCCCTTGCTGGGGGAGTAGCTGTAGGAGCTGTCGTCCATGGCAAGATCCGCGACAATCTGTTTGAGCCACGCCGGTAGGCGCTCTCCCTTAGATATCGGATCGCCAATGTTCTCCATGCAGGTCGGTACCCCAAGCGCCTGAAGCTGACCCGCGATTTCCACGATGGCACGAATTTCGTAGGTGAGCTCCCCAGCTCCGATATGGACGATGTTGTTGCGCATGCGTTTGCCTCGTCCCTTGTACCGCGCTCTGCCCCCGGGGACAACGAAACAGATCGATTTATCCCTCAGCTCACACGCAACTCGGGCGGCCCATCCGTATGGGACGCAAGTGAGCCGAGGTCCCGGTGGGCTCGTGTTTCGGTCTGGGCCCCGTACGGCTGGCATCGACGGTGAGTGAAGCTACGCGCGTCAACCGGTGACGCGTGTGGTCTCGCTTAGGGATCAAAGCGGTATCCGGCGCCTCGCACGGTGATGAAGTGGCGCGGATCTTCGGGCTCATCTTCAAGCTTGCTCCGGAGTTGGGCAACGAAGTTGTCCACGGTTCTTTGAGAGCTCCCTGGCGCTACGCGCCACACCTTACGCAGAAGCTCTTCTCTCGGAATGACGCGTGACGGATTTTGAGCGAAATAGCTCAGAAGCTCGAATTCGAGGTGGGTCAGCTTGATTTCTTGACCGCTTCGCCACACGGTGCGCGTGGCAAAATCGAGCTCGAGTCCGTCGCCCGTCGGTATGGTCTCGGGATCTGGCTTATGAGAACGCGTACCTTGGGTGCCGGTTGTCCTTCGAAGAACCGCATCGACTCGAGCCATCAGTTCGGCGAGTCCAAAGGGCTTCGTGACGTAGTCATCGGCACCGAGTCGAAGGGCCGCGACCTTGTCGGTCTCTATTTCCCTTGCAGACAGTACGATCACCGGGCAGTGGTGCTCCTTTTCTTTGAGTTCGCGGAGAAGTTCGAGGCCATCTTTTCCGGGAAGTGTGAGGTCCAGGAGGATGAGATCAGGCGGGGAAGCAAGAATCCTCTCAAGTGCTTGCTGTCCGTCATGAATGACTTCCGGCGTGTAACCCTCGAGCCGGAGATTCAGCGCGAGCCCCTCGGCGATGGAGTGGTCATCTTCAACGATCAAGATCTGGGTTGTTTGGCTCATCATTTGCTATCAACAACGAAGGCGGATGTGAAACTCGGTACCTTCTTGGGGTTGAGAATGGATTTCGATGCTTCCTTTGTGGGCACGAACGATGGCTTTGACGATGGCCAGACCAAGGCCCAGCCCTCCGCTTCCGCTGTTGACCGCCGCCTGGCCTCGCTGGAAACGAACAAAAACGTCCTTGTGTTCGCTGCGCGGGATACCCGAGCCATTGTCTTGAACCTTGATCTGGGCGTGTTTTCCTCTCGAGTTGGTCGCCACAATCGATATTTTCTTGTTCTCTTTTGGTGTGTACTTCCACGCGTTGATCAAAAGATTGGTGAGCATCTGCCCAAGAAGGGCACGGTCTCCAACGACGGAAAGCCCATCGTCGACCTGAACATCGACTTTAACTGGCTGGCTCAGGCTGGCTGCATCGAATGCTGAGAGGGCGTCATAGATGAGGTCTTCGACCGGAACCTTTTCCCACGCGGTCGGTTGCCTGCCCGACTCGATGCGTGACAGCTCGATGAGTCGTTCGACCAGCTCCTCAAGTCTGCCAACTTCCTTGTACAGAAGATCGAGGCATTGCTGTTTTTCTTTAGGGTCGGTCAGACGCTGGCTACGAAGGGTCTCGATGAAGATCCGGATGGACGTCAGGGGGGTTCTAAGCTCGTGAGACACCGATGAAACAAAGTCGTTTTGCACGCTTGCGAGTGAAGCTCCGCGGCTGACAAAAATGGACCCAAGAATGTAGCCGGTGAGCGATGTCGTACAAAAGGCAAGGAGGAGCACACCGGCGACGACTGTGACCGATCCGCTGCCCACGGCCAGGAGCACGATGCCGACGGCGGTCATGAGCACGGTGGGCACGAGGGTGGCCAACATCAAGGTCAGCTGCGCTCGGCGCAGCTGTATACTGGCTGGCGCACGAAATCTCATTGGATAGGCATTGTGCCACGGCCCCAAGCAGATGCCAGAAGTATGTGCCCGATCTTTTAGGCTGCGTTTTTGAGAAGGGGGTCCGATTTGTCCTTCTTCTCCGTTCGCTTAGGCTGATTGGACACGACGTGGGGTGGGACCTTTCGAATGTCCCATACGATTCGGAGGGCACCCAAAAGTCTGAGAACCAGATAGCTGAGGTCGAGCTCATACCACCGAAACCCCTGCTGGGCTGCACTTTGATAGTGATGGTGGTTGTTGTGCCATCCTTCTCCCATGGTGATGAGGGCGAGGATAAAGCTGTTACGAGAATCGTCTGTTGTCAGGTAGCGCCGACGGCCAAAAACGTGGGTGAGGGAGTTGATGGTGAAAGTTCCGTGCCAAAGAAGCGTCGTTGACACAAAAAAGCCCCAAATCAGAGCGTGAGCACCACCCACGAGAAAGAGCAAGACCGCCAGCGTGATTCCGGGAATCAGGTGATAGCGGTTGATCCATCGAAGCTCCGGGTAACGAGCCAAGTCTGGCACTCGGGTCATATCGGTCGTGTTGAAATCGGGTGCGAGAATCCAGCCAATTTGGGACCACCAGAATCCATACTGTCTCGGAGAGTGCACGTCTTTAGGCGTGTCGGAGTATTTGTGGTGTCGGCGGTGATGCGCTGCCCACCAGAGCACGCCTTTTTGAAGTGAGGTGCTTGCACCCCAAGCCAGGACAAACTGGAAAAAACGGGAGGTTTTGTACGTCCGGTGAGAAAAGTATCGGTGATAGCCGGCGGTGACAAAAAACATCCGGACGAAGTAGAGCGCGATCGCCAGCGCAAACCCCTTTGCCGACCACCCGAGTGCGAACACGCCGATCAGGGCGGTCAGATGCACGCCCCAGAACGGAATAGAGCCCATGCCCAAGTAGACCTTGGTCCAACTTCGGCTTGCCGCTTTTTGCACGTCGTTGACAGCAACGTCCGTTGTCGTTGGCCCGGGGGAAGCCTGCTTTTGGGGCTCGACCCCGCTGCTGCCCCCGTTTGACAGATTGTTTCCGATGTTCCTCATGGTGTTTTTGAGCCTTTCATGCCTTCTTCGGTATCCCTAACTCGGGGATGTGCGTCCCCCGCGCCCGACTCCACGACTCCTGGTTTCCCTGAGGCTTGCCGAGTGGATCCGAGCTTCAAGGCTATGAGATGAACGGTCACGCCAGGGTCATTTCTTCGTCAGGATTGGGTCACGGACCCGTTGCTCGTGCGCCCGCAACCGCTTCGTTTAGGGGGCTACCCGTGTTGGCTGTCTACGGGCACCGCTTCGCTCACCAGATACGTGGTTTAACGGGGATAAATATAAAGGGTTTTTACCGGGTAACCCGAAATGTCGCCATGAACGTACCTGTGGGGGAACGGTGGCCACGCCGCGCGAGAGCCAGGAGGACTCGCGCGGTGCGGTCGAGGTCATGGCCCTTGTTGGGCGCGTCCGGGACCGCGGCCGAACGTCCAAGCGCCGCGCATCAGAAGAAATTCTGGATCCAGATGGTCAACCCGAAGGTGATTGTGAAACCGAGCAAGAACCAACGGATGGGCGAGGGACGCGCCAGGGGGATGCTTTCCGAGACCTGTTTGAGTTTCGCTGAGCCCAGCGACAGCGCAGGATGGGACGAAGAGGCCACCGTGGGCGCGGCGCGCTCGGGATTGGGCCCTAAAAACCTGGGAGCGTCACCGCTGGTCAATGACTCCGGCCGCACCGGCTGAGCGCGTTGTTCTAAGAGCTGTGAAAACTGGCCACTGATGCTTTTAGAACTCGAGGTGAGCTCCACCGAAATGGTTTTGGATGTACCCGGTTCTCGGTGACGACATCGGTTTACCCACAGCACGAGCGCTTCGGCGCCCCGTTCGTCGTCACCGTCGAGGTCTGCATAAAAACATCGTGTCAGCTTGGCGGTGATGTCACTCAGCGGATGCTTGTGAGGCGCTTCATTCAGTTCCTTCAACAAGCGTAGAAGTGACTCCGGAACGGCCGGCGCAAGGTTGTTGCTTGGCGCCTCTTGACTCTGCTCCCCCCGAAGATGGGGCGCCAGCATTGCGTTCAAGATCCCGGTGAGTCTTATCGTGTCACGCACGGGAGGCTCAATGCCCGACAGACTTCGATCCGTCTCCGTTCGTTCGGTGTTCGCTGCCAGAGGCTGCTGTGGATCCTGAAAAGGTGGGACGCCGAAATCTATCTTGATGACACCCTCACGGCTCGCCAGGATGCGGTCTGCGCACAAAAATGGATGGGCTACACCGAGAGAGTGTGCGTGTGCCAGTCCTTCGGCAATCTGGCGGCCGATCCAAACGATGAGATCCAGTGCAAGGCCTTGTTCTTTTGCCTCGGCTGCTGAGACAAGGTCATCTAGACTCAAACCATCGACGAGCTCTGAAAGTTGGGCGATATCATCGTTGTTTCCAAAGAGCGTGCCAAAGTAGTAGACAACGTTGGGGTGCTCGACCAGCTTGGCGATGTCTGTGGCGTGTCGTAGGCCTTGCTGAAGAAGTGCTTGATCGCTGTTGTTCTGATCCGGTACCCGAGCCAAAACGGGCTCCTCTGGTCTTCCGTCAGCTTCCAAGTAGCCTATCCAGTCTTCGTACGGTCCTTGGGTCCGAACGTAATGGATGAGCGACAGCTTGCCGGTGCGGGGCATAGAGTCTCGAACCATTCTCCCGTCTATTGGGCATCCAGCGTGAAAGGGGCAGTGCGCGGTCGGTCGCAGGCTGTTTCAGTGCAGACCTGATAGCGAAAACTTCCCTCAATGGGGCCTTCTTGGCCGGGCGTTTTCTTTAGGGTCGCCACGATGTCGGCCTCTCCTTCGACGGTCACTGAGCGGCCGCCGACGAGTGATTTTTCTTTTCCCTTCGGGTAACCAACTTTGTCCACAACAGAATAGGCGCCATTGGGGTCTACGGTGAGGCGCATGGGCTTTCCGATGGTCTCTCCCAAGGTATAGGCATGGTAGCCGGGCTTGATGCTGACGTGAACGCGAAGCTGGCTTTTCTCGGATTCGTAGCTGACTTCGTGCTGAAATGCGGCCTTCCAGTCGGGTGTCTCGGGGTCCGCCAAATGTTTTTCGGAGGCGATCCCTCCGGTGGCCTTCTCGGTTGCTGGCTGGTCGGCAGCTTTTTGGCACGCTACCCAGGAGGATAGCAACACAAGTTGAACGATGCCTCGACTCATTCGTTTTCTCAAAACTCCCCCAAAGCCCATTCCACCCGAACCGCTTTGGAGCCCAATAAGAGTGTCCGAGAGCCTCCTTCGCCCCAGGTAGATCAAGGGTCGTTTTGCACGAGAGCAGGTTCCGGTGTAGAGATCAACCCCGTGGTGAATGCGCCGATGAGCCCTCCAATACGCGTAAAACCGGATGAGATGTCATACCTGAGAACTATGCGTACTAATTGAAAGATTCATAGGTAGTTCCAGGATCCACCCCGGACCTTGGTATCGTACCCGGCACCGGGGGTACACCTTGCGGCCCTGACCTGCAGAGGAGTTTCGAGACTCTTCGACACAATTGCCTGGAGGGGCTCATGGGACGTTCGTTAGCTGTTTTTGGATCAACTTTAATTGTGCCGTACGTGGTTGCGTGCAGTGCGGCTGATGGCTCGGGTGAAGAGAATGCATACGCTGGTATGAGCATGATCGGAATGACGGCCGCAATTTCTGCCAGCGTAGAAATTTCGGATCACCAAGCCGAGTTTGTTATCTCCGACGCCAATGGCCCGGTCCAAACGATCGTTGCACCTCTTGAGATTCGTCGATCCAACGACGCTTCCTCCCAGTTCGGCGCCTACGTGGCCACCGCGCTGGCGCTCGTTGAATCAGGAAACTACTTCGTAGACGCGCGGTTGATCGATGCGGATGCCCAAACGTTTACTCGCTGTTCTTCAGACCGCTCACAGGCTGTCTCCATCGAACCGGCAGCGACCCAGTCCCTAGAGTTTCTCCCCACGTGCAGCAACGCGCCGGAAGCCAAGCTCTCTTCGATTCCCGAGCTGACTTCTCCAAGCATTCGGGGCCTTAGTTATCGCCCGCGCAAATCGATTTGTCGGGGAGAGCTCGCTCGCTTCGATGCCAACGCCAACGACGATCCAAATCTGCTTCAGTGGGATTGGTCGGTCGCCGCGTTGGCACCGTCTGCCAACGATGCTTCATACTGCCTGTCGTCTTCAGGAAGCTCAGCCGCGTTTTCCGCATCAAAGCCGGGTCGATATGTTCTTCATGCCCAAGTCTCAAACGATGAGGGCTCAACCCTCCTAAGCTTCCCCGTGCAAGTCGACGAATGCACGGTTGAACGGGAGTGCGCCGAAGATCACCTCGAGGGCGATATTGTCTCCGCCGGTCACTGCACCTGTGGCCAAGAAACCGGCGGGGTGGTCATCGTCATCGACTTCGGACCGTAGCTACGGGTTAACGGCAAAACAAGTTTGCCTTCCCGTCTTCGCATGAACCTTTGGTTCCTGCTGCGCGCTTCGCTTGCGGGGTCGCGGTTTGGCGAGGTGGGTGAGCGGGGCGGTTTTTTGGCGGGGTTTGGATTTCCGTCTTCGCATGAACCTTTGGTTCGTGGTGCGGGCTTCGCTTGCGGGGTAGCGGTTTGGCGAGGTGGGTGAGCGGGGCGGTTTTTTGGCGGGGTTTGGATTTCCGTCTTTGCATGAACCTTTGGTTTCTGCTGCGCGCTTCGCTTGCGGGGTAGCGGTTTGGCGAGGTGGGTGAGCGGGGCGGTTTTTTTGCGGGGGTTTGGATTTCCGTCTTCGCGTGAACCTTTGGTTCGTGGTGCGGGCTTCGCTTGCGGGGTGGCGGTTTGGCGAGGTGGGTGAGCGGGGTGGTGTTTTTGCGGGGGTTTGGATTTCCGTCTTCGCATGAAGCTTTGGTTCCTGGTGGGCGCTTCGCTTGTGGGGTAGCGGTTTGGGCGAGGTGGGTAAGGGTGGCGGGGTTTGGATTTCCGTCTTCGCATGAAGCTTTGGTTCCTGGTGCGCGCTTCGCTTGCGGGGTGGCGGTTTGGCGAGGTGGGTGAGCGGGGCGCGGGTTAGAGGGCGATGCATTGGCCAATGTCTTGGGACTCGGCTTGCTCATAGATCAGTTTGGCCAAGGCGACGTCTTGGATGGCGAGGCCGGTGGAGTCGAAAACGGAGATTTCATTGCCTTCTCGGCCTGGTTTGAGTCCAGCGACGATTTCGCCGAGGTCGGCGTGAATAGCGGCAGGCGTGATGGTGCCTTCTGAGAATGGCTTGTTGATCTCTCCGCTGGAGGTTGCTTGGTGGAGCTCGTCGATGACCAGTTTGGCGTCGAGAAGGATTTGCGGGTCTAGCTCTTGCTTGCCGGGCGCGTCGGCGCCCATGGCGTTGATGTGGGCGCCGTCTTGAATCCATGCTCGGCGAAGCAGCGGAGACCGAGATGGGGTGGCGGTACACACGATGTCGCTGCCTGCTGTTTGTTCTAAGGTGGCGCATTTTCCCCCGGCCTTTTCGGCAAAGGTTTTGGCGGCTTTGTCGTTGAGGTCGAAGGCCTGTACTTCGAAGTTGGGGAAGACCACACGAAGCGCATCGTGGAGGGTATGGGCTTGCACGCCGCATCCTACGAAGCCCACGACCTGCGGGGTGGGATGAGCAAGGTATTTTGCAGCCACAGCGCCGGCGGCGCCGGTTCTGACCGCTGTGAGGAGGGTGGCGTCCATGATGGCCAAGGGCACGGCCGTCTCAGGATCGTTTAGAATGTAGGTGGCAAGAACCGAAGGGAGACCGTGTCGCGTTGGGTTCTTGGGGTGGGCGTTGACCCACTTTATGCCGGCAGCGCCATCGAAATAGGCGGGCATGGCCCGAAAGTCGCCGTCGAACTCCGGGAGGGGCAGATAGATTTTGGGGGGCATCAAGGTTTCTTTGAGCCCGTGGGCCTTGAATGCCTTCTCGACAACGGGTACGGCCTGTTTCATGGTCAACACGCGTCGCACGTCCTTTTGACTGAGGATTCTGGTCTTCACGAAATGAGCCTACCGGAAAAGAGCACCTGGCTCACCCTCGTTGTGGGGTGCATGGTGGGCCGCACGGTGGCTGAGCAAGGCGGGCACTGGGGACTGAGGTGCCCAGGGGATGTTCTAGGGGCCCCGTCTGCCCTGTGAGGGCCCCCTAATTGGGCGTGACGTGCTCAGGGACGCTCTGGCGCGTTCTGGGAGCCGGGCTGGGAATTGGGGACGAAATGCGGGGGGCGTTCTTGTGATGGGTGGTGCGGGGCCGAACTTCGTTCGGCGGGTTCGGCTGGGGCCGTTTTTGTTTGGTTGATCTTTGTAGGGGTGCGCATACTACCTTGGAGATGTTTGGCTCTGGGCAGCGCCCCATGGACACCGTTGAAGGCCGAGTGCTCGGTATTGATCCCGGAACCAAACGATTGGGTTTTGCGCTTTCCGACGATCTTCGCTGGACAGTTCGGCCTCTTGAGGTCTGGACGCGGCGTAGCCTCGAACAAGACTTGGCCCACATTGCGGCGCTGATTGAAAAACATGAGATCGTGGAGCTTGTGGTCGGGGTTCCATTGTGCCTGGACGGGAAGGAGAGTCGTTCTACGCACAAAGCAAGAGCGTTTGCGGAGGCTATCCGTGGCCGTTTCCCCGATATGGCGGTGGCAGAACGTGATGAGGCGCTGACCACTTGGCAGGCGGAACGTATGCTCCAAGAGCGTGGTCTATTACCTCAAGATCGACGAAAACACACCGATGCGTTCGCCGCGGCCGTGATCTTGCAAGAAGAGCTTGATGCCCGCAGTCAAGCCTCGCCACCCCCTAGTACCGTCCCAGCGTGAAATTGCGCCATGCTCGCTGGCGATTCTCGCACCAGCTTCTCGTATCGCCTTCGGCTCTCGTCAGTCCCGTATAGAGGATATGCTCCCTCCTCGTGCGAAAACCTGGCACGAGACTTGCCTAGTGCTAGAGCACATCTCATAACCTCATTTTCCTGGACCTGGACCTGGACCTGGACCTGGACTTGGACCTGGATTCCTACCGGCGGGTTCGAGGGGAAGGCACATCTTGGAGAGAATGCGAACGATCGGGTCGAGTATCTTAACAGCCTCCCGAACCGATGCTTTGTCGATAAAGCCAGGAGCAAAACAGGCGTCGACAATTGCTCCACACTCCATAGCGGAGCCTCTGGCGATTGCGTAGAAGCGTTTTTGGTCCGTTGGCCTGGTCTTTCCAGAGCCTTCCGCGATATTGAGCGGGACAGACAACGACGCTCGCCGGATTTGGTCCGCAAAACTTGCGTAGCCGGGGGGAAATCGATCCGTGAGCTGCGATGCGAGAGGCAGGAAGGCGATGGCCAACCTGTAGACTTCGAGATTTCGGTAGTTCATGCGTCCAGGTCCAGGTCCAGGTCCAGGTCCAGGAAAATGAGGTTATGAGATGTGCTCTAGCCAGAACAGAGCAATTTCACGCTGGGACGGTACGAGAGCGGACTGACCCACACACACCAGCAACGGGGACTAAGCAACTGGCTAAAGCTAGTCGTTGCTTAAGCTGTTTTCGGCCAACGTCTTGACCGACTCGTCCTCGTCGCTCAGACGTTCGCTGAGGGCGGCGGCGAAATCGCTGGGGCCGATTTTGGCCATCGCGTCGACCGCGTAGTAGCGGACGAGGGCGCTGGGGGAGGTGCTATCTTTTTCTAGCCTTTCGGCAATCATCGCACGGTCAACTGCGTCGTTTGATTGTTGATAGTCGTGGGCCAGCTGCTCATAGGTTGCTGGATCGGGTATGTCCCCGGTGATGGCGTCGGAGGGCACGGAGGGCGCTCTGGGCTTTGCTCGTGGGGCTTTTTTTTCTTTAGGCTTCGGTTGTCGGAGCTCAGGGTGCGCCGAAATGTCGAGTGCTTCAGTGCCCATATCTGAAATTTGAAGGGCACCTTCGTCGTGCGTCGCGTCGTGGTCTTCGCTTTCGGCTGCTTTGGCGACTTTGCTGACTTTTGGCTTTGTTTCTTTTTGGAGGACTCTTCTTTTGGGCCGCACTGGGGCGCGACCGGCATCGGTGTTTTTGTGGTCGTGTACGCGTCTACGGGTTTTGGACGCTGCGGGAATCGCAGTCTTTCGGCGGAGAACCGAGGCTTCGCTTGGAAGATCACTGCCGGTGTTAGACGCCAGGGGGGCGTCTGTCTTGGGTGTTCGCGCGTTTCGTCGGGGTCTCCGACTCGGTCGGGTCTGGGTGCGAAAGAGGTCCACGCCATCGAGCTCGCCAAGCTCCAGGCTCGAAACCTCTTCTTTGATCTTCTCCCCGAAAGTCGCGCCTTCTTGCTTGGCGTTGCTCAAGAGCTCGTTCATGCGTTCTGGAAGCGTTTGGGTGGCACCAATCAGGCGGATCGTGGTTGGTCCTGCGCCGTCTCGTCGATACAGGCCTTGGTACACGGCTCCGCCTTGGGTTTCTGATTTGAGTTGGTCTTCCGTTTCCTCCATGACCGACATGGGCGTATCTTGGAGGGTGTTCTCGCTCGCTTCAATAACCAACCCCAGATAGGTGAGTCGTGAGAGGTCAAAGTCGCTTGGCATGCGCCGGTTGTTGGCGACCGCATCTCGAACGAAGCTTACGATTTCGACGGTGGTGACGTGCGCGATTTCACCCACTTCATAAAGGATAATTCCGCCACAAAGCAGCAGCTTTCTGAAGTCTTCACCGTCAAAGGAACGAATCGCGTTGAGTTCTTCGCGATCGTTCAAAAGGTTAAAAGCATCGATGGGCTCGATAATATGCTCGTTGATTTTCCGGTAGTATTCCGCAACCGCCAGATCCTGGTTGAGGGCTGCGATTCGTCCATTGTCCACGAATATCCAGCCAAAAAGGTTGGTTTCCATGACCTCTTTGACTGCGCGCACAGCGTTGACCTTCGCGATCGGGCTCTCTCCCTCCGAGGGAAGGGTCATCAAAGCCACGATGGGAAGGTCGTCTTGCTCCAGAACATGGATCAATTCGATGATGGCCGAACCCGTGCCCCCTCCGAGGCCGGCTGTGATCACCACAACGTCGGCGTTTTGCACTTGCTTCAAGACCACCGAACGAATGTGTTCTCGGTGTTCTTGGATGCATTCACGGCCGTAAGCGGGATCTCGTCCTGCGCCATCGTATCCGTCGATGCCCACGTAGACCCGATCCTCCGCCGGAAGCGACGGAAAGACCCCCTCTCCGTCGAGGCTGCTCAGATCGGTCTCAGCGGTGTTCAGAACCACCGCGCGGTAGTTTCGGCGCGCAAACTCCGCCGCAAGGTTGCCCCCTGCTTGGCCGAGTCCGATGACCGCGATGTCGAGGGCGCGATGTTGAGGCCTGACCACGAGGGTGCCCATACCGTGGGTGTGGCTCGGTGTAAACCACTACGATGAGTTGGATCGGCGCGATTTCCTTGTATGGGTTCTGCTTGGACGCACTTCCTTGGGGGTTTCTTGGTTCGCTGCGAAAAATCTTGACCGAGTGGCGTGGATGTCACGAAGTCGTGGGCCGGGCCGGAAGACCTTTCATGAGCGGGAAACCCATCACCCCATCTGGTTATCGTCGTTATCAGGACGAGTTGTATCGCCTCTGGCACGAGGACCGCCCGCGCGTGGTGCAAGAGGTTGCTGACGCAGCTGCCCAGGGCGATCGCTCTGAAAATGCCGAGTACATCTACGGCAAAAGGAAGTTGCGCGAAATCGATCGTCGGATGCGATACCTCTCGAAGTGCTTCGACGATTGGGTCGTTGTGGATCCCAAAGACATGAAGAGCGATCATGTTCGTTTTGGGGCGACGGTCACCGTCGAAGACGAGGCCGGCGGCCAACGTTGTTATCAAATCGTGGGTGAAGACGAAGTCGACGCCAAACGGGGGCATATCTCCATGAAATCCCCCGTCGGCAAGGCACTCATGAACAAGGGCGTGGATGATGAGGTTGAAGTCCACCGTCCCAAAGGCGATCTCAGTCTCATGATCATCGACATTCGCTACGAATAATCCTGTTTAGCTCAGGGTTTGAAATTCTTCTCGGGTGCTTCTGAGTTTGTCCAGTTTGTCTTTGAGCTCTCCTTGACGCTTCTTTTTTTCCTCCACCTTGTCCTGGGGCGCGCGTTCTACAAACTTCGGATTGCCTAGCGTTTTCTCAATGCCTTCCAGTTCTTTTTCGGCCTTCAAGATGACTTTGCCAAGGCGCTCGAGCTCGACTTTGAGGTCCACGTAGCGCTTCAAGTCCAAGTAGAGCTCAAAGGCGACGTCAAATTGGGACGCCATGCCGGGCGTGCGGCTCTCGACAAACTCGATGTCTTCAAGTTTCGCGAGAAAACAGACTGGACCTTTGGCCTGCTCGAGCATGCTTTGGGTCTCAGGGGCGAGGGTCTTGACCTGGACGACAAGGCGCACACTGTCTTTGATGTTGCTGGTTGATCTCAACTGGCGAACTGCCATGACGAATCGTTGCAGGATCTCGAACCGCGCCTCGAGCGCTGGCTGAGGACTCTGCCGGGGTCTGGGAAAGATGTCCCGAACCAAAAGCTTGCTTTGAGGAGCATGGCGTTCAAAAAGATTCAATGTGCCGAGGGCCGAGGTGAGTCGCCCAAAAAGCTCTTCCGTCACAAACGGAATAATGGGATGCAGCAGCCTCAGCGTATCCAGGAGTACATTGCCCATCACTCTCAGTGCACCGCGTCGGATGGCATCGTCGGCGCTGTCTAGCCGGGTTTTTGAGAGTTCAAGCGCCCACGAGCAGAAATCGTTCCACACAAAGTGGTATAGGTTTTGGGCCATCGAACCGAAATCAAAGCCATCTAGGCCCTTGCGGGTGGTGCGGATCGTGCTGTCGAGCCGGGCCAAGATCCACTGGTCCTCGTCGGTTTGTGGGGCGCAACCGGTTGCCTGCGGATGCTGTTCGATCTCTGATTCTAGGGCTTGAACGATGCGCCCCGCTCCGTTCCACAGTTTGGTGATAAAGTTCCGACCTTCGGTGAAACGGTTCAGTGACAAACGGACATGTTCCCCTTCGGTGATCGAATAGGTCAATGTCCAGCGCATCGCGTCCGCACCCACGGCATCGAAGCCTTCAGGGTAGTTGGCTTCAATACGGTGCAGTATTTCTTTCATATTGCTGGGCCGTGCCTCAAGGACTGGTTTTTTGAGATCGTCCGCGCTTGCACCGAGAATCAGGGCCAATGGATCAATGCCGTTCCCCTTGGATTTTGACATCGTGACGCCGCGCTCGTCTGCGACCGTGGAATGAAGATAGACGTCATTGTAGGGCAGTTGATCTTCGAGGTATAAACCTGCGAAATTCATTCGTGCCACCCAGAAAAATAGGATGTCCTTCGCGGTGGAGAGTACCGCAGTCGGATAGTAACGCAGGAAGTCAGGTGTTTTGTCTGGCCACCCCAGGGTACTGAGAGGCCAAAGCCACGACGAAAACCACGTGTCGAGCACGTCCGGGTCCTGTACCCACTGTTCTGGGGCGGCCGCTACCGCTTCGGGGGTATCGAAGTCGACGAGGATCTCTTTGGTTTCGATATGGTGCCATGCAGGAATCCGATGACCCCACCAAATTTGTCGGCTGATGCACCAGTCGCGGATGTTAGAAAGCCAGTGAAAGTAAACCTTTTCATGTCGGTTGGGGTGAAATTGAATTTGCTTTTGGCTTGGGTCTTGGACCCACTCTTCATTTTCTTGTTTGTATCCGCTCACCGCAAGTGCTTTGTCTGCCATAGGTTTCATTTTCACGAACCACTGGTCTGATAAGCGAAACTCGATGGGCACTTTGCTTCGGTAGCTGCGGCCGATAGCCAGCGTGTGGTCGTCTACCGATTCGAGCAGCTCTTGCTCTTTGAGGTCTTTGAGGACCTTCTCTCGACACCGATATCGGTCCAGGCCTTGATATGCCTCCGGCACTGCATCGTTCATGCTCGCGTCCGCGTTCATGACCGTGATCTGTTCTAGATTGTGCCTGAGACCCACTTCGAAGTCGTTGGGATCGTGCGCGGGTGTGATCTTGACGCACCCGGTGCCCTTGTCTGGGTCTGCGTGCGCATCTGCGATAATCGGTATGATGCGACCTTGAAGAGGGAGCCGGAGTTCTCTGCCGATATGTTTTTTGAACTTCTCATTGTCGGGGTGCACGGCAACGGCAACGTCGCCAAAGAGTGTTTCTGGGCGAGTTGTTGCGACCACAAGATGTTCTTCAGCATTGTCAGAAAAGGGATACCGAATGCTATACATCTTGCCCTTTTCGTCTGCTTTTTCTACCTCGTCGTCAGAGAGCGCAGTCTGGTCGACGGGGCACCAATTGACAATCCTTTTGCCGCGGTAGATGAGTCCAGCCTTGTACAGACGCACAAATACTGTACGCACAGCTTTGGACAGTCCTTCGTCCATCGTGAACCGGAGCCGAGACCAATCGCAGCTGCATCCGATACGCTTGAGTTGATCGATGATCGTGTTCCCGAACTGTTCGCGCCACGCCCATATTCGCCGAATGGTTTCCTCGCGGCCCAGGTCTTCGAGCCGAGTCCCCTCCGCATCGAGCTGCTTCTTGACAACCGTTTGGGTAGAGATCCCCGCGTGGTCGGTGCCTGGCACCCATAGGGCATCGAAGCCGTCCATGCGCTTGTAGCGGACCAAGATGTCTTGAACCGTGTCATTGAGCGCGTGGCCCATATGCAACCGGCCCGTAATGTTGGGCGGTGGGATAACGACCACGTAGGGCTCGGCGTCTTTTCGTGAGGCGTCCTCGAGCACGCCTTCACTGTTGTATGCAGATCGGAACGCATTTTCTTCGAGCCAACGCTTGTAAATGCGTGGCTCAGCCTCGCGGTAGTCGAATCGTTTGGGAAAGTCTCTAGCCTCGTTGGCCACGCGGTCCTCCATCATGCCCCCCGGGGCATTTTTGGCCCCGAGGTGGGGCGTGAGGCGACGCTGTTACGACTTGTCGCGGTTGAAGTCACCCCCCACCTTGAGCTTTAAGGGGTGAGTTCGACGGACCCCGGGTCTTGGGTCACTTCGCCAATATGCGAAACCGACGCATACCCTGCTTCTTTGAGTCTGGCGAGGGTGTTTTCGAGCGTCTCTGGTTTGACCCCCACCATGAGCCCCCCGGCGGTTTGAGGGTCGAAGAGCAGGGCTCGACGCGCATGGGTTCCGCGGACGCGGAGGGCCGCCGTGTTTGTCTGTTCGTTCTCCGGCGCGAGCGAGCTGGCGATGCCGTGGCTCGCGAGCGACTCGGCACCGGGAAGAACCGGGAGTTGGTCTAAAGACAGACGGGCGCCGAGCCCCTGCGGGCGGAGCATTTCTCTCAGGTGCCCGAGGACCCCAAACCCTGTAATGTCGGTGGCCGCCATAACTCCAGATTCCTTCAAGATGGGAACCGCATGCTCGTTGGAGACCAGCATGCTCTCGTAGCAGGCATCGATCCAAAGCCCGCGTGCTTGCCGCTGCATTTTTGCGGCGAGCACAATGCCGGTGCCAATCGGCTTGGTGAGTACCAGTTGATCGCCTACCTGAAGGGCGTCTTTGGTCAAGAGCTGGTCTTCTTCGGCGAGGCCCGTCATAGAAAGGCCGACCGACGTCTCGCTCCCCTCACTCGTGTGTCCACCTATCAGCGTAGCACCCATGCGAAACAGCTCCTCGGCGATGCCCGTCAGCAGTTGCTTCAAATCTCGGGCGTGGAGCTTGGGGGAGGCGTGGGCCAAGGTGACTACGGCGAGTGCGGTATCCGGCTTCGCGCCCATGGCGTATAGATCGGAGGCGGCGTGCACGCTGATGATTCGACCAAGAAGATGGAGATCCTCGGTCATGGCCCGAAAATGATCAACGGTATGCACGGTGACGCATGACGGGGGTACTTTGACGACGGCGGCGTCGTCCGGACGATCAAGCCCTCTTCGAATCCTAGGGTTGTCAAAAATGGGCAACGTACGGAGCACGTCGTCGAGAATGCTTGCGCTGACCTTCGACCCGCAGCCCGCGCAGCGCATCTCGGGCGGCGAATCGCGGCGTCGTGTGGGCGTTTTCATGGGTGGTGTATCAAGGTCTTCAAACTGAGAAATCCAGCGTCGATCGATCTTGTTCTTCAAGCGCCACATGGCATGCCCCCATCTCGCGCGCCCCCCGTAAATTCCGATCGCCTTATGGTCGCCGGTCATCAGCAATGAGAGGAAATTCTTCTGGGGCCGGTAGGTTTTGAGCGTACGGCCTTCGAGTGTGGCCAGAAGATTGTGCGCGAGCACGGGGCCTTGCCTCACTGCGTACACGCCGGCTTTGGGGAGTCCTTGGGGCGGGTGCCCCTCGAGATGAACGCAGTCCCCCGCTGCGAACACCCAAGGCGTGCCTGGGGACTGGAGGGTCGTCTCCACCTTCGCGAAACCCGCCTCGTCGGTGCAAAGGCCAGATGCTTTGAGGAATGGCGGCGGGCTTGCACCCGATGCCCAAAGCAAAAGGTCAAAGGGCAATGACGTTTTTCCCCCCCGGTGCAGGATCTGGGGTTCGACTGCCACCGCGTGGGATTGGTATTCGACTTGAATGTCATGGGTTTGGAATGCGTCTTCGATGGTGCGGGTGACCGATGCCGAGTGGCGCTCCGACAGAGGAGGGCCGCTGTCGAGCAAGGTGACCGAACCAGGTTGCTCGCGTGCCCGAAGCCGCGCCCGCATGGCAAAGGCAAGCTCGATACCCGCCATGCCCGCCCCGAGGATGATCACCCGTACGGTGGCGCGTTGACCGAGACACTGGCGTTCTCGAGCTTCGAGCGCAGGCAAGAGTTGATGGATGGGCCGAGTGGGGATGGCATGTTCACGAACTCCGGGGATGTCCGCGTCACGATTCGCCGAGCCAATATTGATGGACAACACATCGCACGCAATGGCGGGGTGGTTCGCAAACCGCACAGCCTTCCCATCAAGGTCCAACCCCAGTGCGTGCCGTTTCAGAAACCGAACGTTGGCCCATCGGGTCAGGCGCCTGAGTTCGATGCTGGTCTCTTCGGGCTCGTAGTGGCCGGCCACACACGCCGGCAACATGCCTGAATAGGTCGCTTCGCTGCTGTCTGAGATCAGCGTGATCCGCAGGTCCTCGGGGGCCTTCATGGCCAGCATCTTGACCACCTGAACGTGGGCGTGCCCCGCGCCGAGAAGCACCAGATCGCGGGTGGGTCGGGGAGGAGGCATCATGGTGAGCCAGCGTACAAACTAGCTTTCTTGCCAAACGATGACAATGAAGATACCGCGCGCATTCCGAAAGCGGTGATCTGCCTGTGCCTTCTCGCGATCGTGTCGTTCATACCCGCCGAGGCCTTCGGGTGTTCTCACACGGCGCGCTTTTGAGCGAGCTTCTTAAACAACCGGGACCAACCCACGGGTTTTTCGATATTATGGCAGCGACGGTCCACGTAGTGGCACCCGAGTCTCGTGTTGGCCTTCTTGGGTTTGCGTACGGCGGAATGATGGCGCCGCTTAGGGCGCTGAGTCCCCGGGGCTCCGTGGTTGGGGTTGACCTTTGTCGTACCGGTTACTCCGTTTTTCGCCGGACGGCGCGCGCCTGGGCCAAGGACGTGACCTTCGTTGAGGGTGATGCTGTCCGGTGGCTCAGGGCGCGTCAAGCGCCTTTCGACTTGCTGGTTGAGGATCTTTCTGAAGTCGAAGGTGGCGATGTCGTCAAGCCCTCGCTCACGTGGACTACGCTCCCAAAACTGATGCGGCGGCGTATCCGGCCGGCTGGCGCCGTGCTCACCAATGTTCTCAAGCCGCCTCACCTGTCGTGGGCCCAGGCCGTAGAGCCGCTCGCAGCGATTTACCCTTGTGCCCACGTCATTCTTTGCCACCAGTACGAAAACCGGCTGGTCTTGGCTGGGCGCTACCCGTGGCGGGCGCGGAGTCTCAGCCGGGCGATTGCGGCGGCCCTTCGACAGTTGAAGTCTCGCCAGGCTCGTCAGATTGCGGTTCGCACCGTTTCTTGAACTGTGGGCCCACACTTCGATTGCATCCGCGCCGTCTGTCGCCGTGGGTCGCTTCGGTCACGGCCCATTCGGCCTTACGGGGCCCGGTCCGAAGTGAAATTCGGCCCAATTTTTGAACTCGAGAGTTCGGTGAGGAGGCTCAAGGTCCGGTTGGGGGGAACCTCATCGCGCAGCGGGTGGTCCACGACTTTGGGGCTGGCCATGACCGTGGGGCTTGGTCCATAGTTCTTAGCATTCATGCGTCCGATTGTGGCTTATCCCAAAACGACACGTTTGCTCCTTCCTTCGCTCTTGATATTTGGCTGTTCCGATTCGGTGATGGAGGCACGGCTTGTCAAAGCGACGGTTGTTCGTGCTCAAACCGGGGCGGTGATCGAGGTCAATCAAGCCGACAGCGAAACGCTGGCCAATACGAGCATCACCATTCCTGCGCTCGCGCTATCCGAGGAAACGGAGATCACGGTGAGTGAAGGTACGGATGACATCGTTGAAGATGGCTCGACCGTGGCTGGTCCGCCGGTGGTGCTCGGCCCCGACGGGCTCGTGTTCAAGATTGATGTGGTTCTGTCGATACCCTTTGTTTTGCCCTTTGATCCCGAGTTGGCCAGGGTGTTCAGACGCGAGGGCCATGGCACCGAGACGGTGCTTACCCCCGATCTTTTGTCGTACAACGCGCAAACCAGGACGGTGTCCTTCAATACTCGGGGCTTCAGTCGTTTCCAGTCTGGTTTGGCGGGTGCGGCTTGTGATCACGTGGATTGCCTGTCCGGATTGACGTGTGATCGTGGACGCTGCATTCCTTCCGGGAGTTCCGGAAGCGACGGAGGTACGGGCGGTGATGGAGGCACGACCACCGATGGCGGCCCCGCTACCGATGGAGGCTCAGACGGGGGCACGACCACCGATGGCGGCCCCATCACCGACGGAGGCACGACCACCGATGGCGGCCCCGCCACCGATGGAGGCTCTGACGGGGGCACGACCACCGATGGCGGTCCCACCACCGATGGAGGCTCGGACGGGGGCACGACCACCGACGGGGGCTCTGGCAGCGACGGAGGGGCCGGCACGGATGGCGGTGTCGTGGGCGGCGGACCACCTACCGGCATTGGCGTCTGGAGCTGGGCCGTTGCCCGTGCGCCAAGCCCTCGGTTTGCGCATACCGCAGTCTGGGCGGGCACGCGTATGTTGGTCACCGGCGGACGTGGAGGCGGGGGCGCATCCTGTGCCCCCGAGGCCATGTGGTACACGCCCGCAACCAACCGCTGGGAGAGCGTAGGCCGGGAGATTCCGCATTCGTTTCGGGCAAATGCGAGTGCGGTCTGGGCCGATGATGAAGTGATTCTATTTGGAGGCGGGGCGTGCGGATTGGCGAGCCGGACCTTTGGCGATGGTTTTCGCTATCGCCCCTGGTCGCAGTCGACCGTCGATTTTGATGCATCCATGGCGCCCGGAGCCCGGGTGGGGCACACGGCGTTGTGGACCGGTGAAGAGATGCTTATCTGGGGGGGCTCCGGCCAACCCCAGTGTGTCCCGGACCGGTGTGCGGGCGTCGATGAGGTGGGTGGCCGCTACCATCCCGCGACCGATGTATGGACCCCGATTTCTGCGACCGATGCGCCTCGGGGGGGCGGCGCGGTATGGACCGGCGAAAGCCTATTGGTCTGGAGCGGCAAGGATATCGAACCCGAACCCGGCGGTGTCTACACGCTGGCGTCTGATTCCTGGCAAACGATCCCCGTACCCGAATGGTCACCGCCCAAGGGGCAGCCCAGCTCCGTTGCCTGGATCGGAGAGGAGCTCTTTGTATGGGATGGGGCGAGTGGAGCGCGCTACAACCCGAGCAGTCAGCTTTGGACACGAACCTCCACGGTGGGGGCACCGTTTGGGGTGACCGCGTCGAGCGTGGTGTGGACCGGTGAAGAAGTGGTTGTGCTCGGAACAGCTGGAGGTGGGCACTATCATCCCAAGACCGACTCTTGGACGCCGCTCGCCACGCGCGACGCGTTTTTGCCGCCGGGCAGCTCGTCGGTCGTCTGGACCGGAAACGAAATCATCGTTTTTGGTGGTTGGCCTTTGACGTCTCAAGCCGCACGCTATGGCCCGAAGCTCACTGGTCAACAACATTGCGATGGGGGTGAAGGTGCTTTGACTGCCGCGATTACGAGTCCGTCGACGCGAGTGATTGTGGGCACCGAGGTTTCGGTTGCAGCCTCCGTCACCAATCAATTCTCGGTCTCAAGAGTCCAGTGGTTTCTCGATGGTCAACCGGTTTCAGTCGAGGGGTTGACCGGCTCGATTGAACTGGCGCCCACTTTTGGTACCCACAACCTGAGCATCGAAGTTGAAGATGTGATGGGCAACGTTGTTTGCCACGATCGGACTTTATTCGTGGATGCGCCGCCCGTCATTTCCTTGGCTTCTCCGCGCCCTCTTGAAGCGGTCAGCTCGCAGGTGACCGTATCCGCGACCTGCACCGACGACGGGCCCGGCGGCTGTTCGATGCGGGTCATGCGGGAGGGCCATCTTCTTTATGCTGGACCACGGGGCGCCTCATCCGTTGAAACGATGATCGATCTGTCGGAACACGATGGAAGCAAAGTCGAGCTGGTGGTTGAAGCCTGGGACGACCGCCACCAAGGCTCCTCGCGGACGGTTGCTGTCTTGGTCGAAGCCAGCCCCAAGCTGGTTCCGCATGCCATCGCGAAAGGGCAGGTCTGTGATGTTGATCTTGAACGGATACTTTATCAAGCCGCCGACGGTACTTTGGTGGAACACCGCCTCTCAGATGACTCCGAGCGCCGGTTGCCAACCCCAGATGACCATGACTACGGAACCCCCGTGTGCGGTGAGAGTTTTCTTGCTCCCGGGGGCGCGGTTATCCGGACGCCTTCTTGGGCCCATTGGTCGAACGATGGAGCGACTGAAACCTGGTGGGCGCTCGGCCTTGAGCACGCAGGGGATCGGGTACTCACCGTCGATGGCGCCGGCGCGCTGGTTGTGCGGAACTTGGCCCAGGGCGTCGAAGAAACAGTGGTGATGGCTGGTGCCCCCCCTATCGGTCATGCGGTGGCCGAAGACGGGACGGTGGCGTACCAGCTGTCGCCCGGGCAGGAGCTCTTCGTTCGGGTACCGGGTCAAGCTCCAGAAAGTATTGGTGCGGTTCCGGATGTGCCTTTGCCCCGAATTCGAGGCAATCACATTATTTTTCGGGTGAAGACGGGGGCGACCGAGAGCAAACTGTCGCTTTGGGATGGCGCCACCACCATCGATCTGACGGCCCCAAACAGCTCCTGGATAGGGTCTGTGGTTCCCCTCGCGGGTGCGGATTACGACGCTCGAGGAGACTTCGTGGTGTTTGCCCGTCCGGACGCGCTCGGTGCTCGCCAGCTATGGCTTCGCGACCTCGCGGGCAGCGAGACCATCGTGACTCCAGAAGGTGGCGCGACCGACATTTTGGGTATCGGGAGCAATGGCCATGTGAGCTATCGAAAAGCAGACGCAATCTATCTATGGTCCTTAGCTCAAGGTGGGATGCGCATCGGCTCCGACGCGGGCCGGGTTTTGTGGTCCGGCGCCGACATGTTTGTCGTGTACGGACAAGACGTATTCAGAGTCGACCCGACTCGATAGATTTGGCCTGATGCACCTTGCCAGGTTTGGAGTTTGTGCGTTTGTCTGAAAAAGTCGCGAAGCGGCGCTTCAGCGACCTGATAAGATCACAAACAGGGGCAAATGATCGCTGGGGGACGGCTCCGGATGAAGGACCTCGCTATGGAGCACTTTTAGTCCGCGCTTGTGAAAGAGGTAATCTAGCTTTCGGTTGGGCTCATCTGCCGGGAAGGTGTGATAGTGGGCCTCGTGTTTGGAAAATTGCGCTGGGGGTACGGCGTCGAGCAGCCCGTTCGTGGACCGCAGCGTGTGGATGCATTGCTCGTGCGTGAAGTCCGTTCCGGGTTCATCGGGGTACCCTTTGAGGAGAGAAGACTCTGGTGGTGGCGCATTCATATCGCCACCCAACAGAGTGTACTCGTTGAGGTTCTTGCTCAGGATTTGCTTGATCATCATCGCCTGGGTTTTGCGGCTCGGTGGCGCATAGGCCTCAAGATGGGCGTTGAGCACCTCTAGATCGATAGCTCCCCATTGGATATGCGCAACTTGTACGTACCGGAACAAGTAAAAGAGGTTGTACCAAAACGAAAAAGATTGGGGTTTTTGAAAAAGATGGACTTCATGGCGCTCGATAGGAAATCGGCTAAAAATCGCACCACCGGATGAGACCTTTCCGAAGTGGTGAGCTGGGGGCCACGGCGGGTAAGGGACCCAGCGGGCCTTCCAGCTGAGTGCTCGGGCAAAGAAGGGCAGGCCGCTTTCGCGCGCGATGGCCTCGCTTTGATCGATGCCGTGGCTACGACGCGAGGCAAAATCGACCTCTTGCAACAAGGCTAGGTCGATGTCCTGATCCCTCAGGAGCTGTCCGATCCGTGACACGCTTTGCTCAAAATGCGCCCGGCTTTTCGGTGGACCCGAGCCCTCACTCCCACGTCCATAACCCCATGCGATGTTCCACACGCAAACCCTCAGTTGTTCGGTCGACAACTCGGGAGGCAAGCGTCCTGCGACTGTCTTCGGTGACGTCTTCACGACGCGAGGCCGCTGAAGCCCACCTGCCAGCCACAAGATGAACGTAAACAGCACAACGGCCAGGGCGACGAGTGATCCCAGCAAGAGCCCTAGCGAAGCCAACAAGCGCTTACCCGTCCTCAACCTGGCACAATGTTTTGCTCAGCCGGGAGGCCATGCCAGGCTTCGTCCTCCCATCAGATGCACGTGAAGATGGTAGACACTTTGCCCGCCCTGTACTCCATCATTGATGATGATTCGGTATCCTTCTTTGAGCTGTTCCTTTTGGGCTATTTGAGTCGCAGTCCACAACAAATGCCCCAAAAGAGGCACGTCTTCGCGGCTCGCATGCTCCAGCATGTCGATGGGCTTCTTCGGAATGACCAGAACGTGGGTTGGTGCCACGGGGTTGATATCGCGAAATGCGAGGCAGAGTTCGTCTTCATGAACGATATCGGCCGGAATCTCTCGATCGATGATCTTGGCAAAAATCGTCTTTTCACTCATAGCTTGGTTTTCGCACGGGCCCCTGTTGACTTCAAGCGTTGATAAGAGCTCATGTGTTCGGGCTTCGCCCCCCAGTGGGCGGTTGATCCCACAGATCCGTTGCATCGGCCAGCCGGGGGGATCAGGCTGTGCTTCCGAAGGCGCGACTGACGGCCTGTTTTGCCTCGGGTTGATGTTGTGAAAAAGCCAAGTAGAGATCCAACTGCTCTTGGGCGCGGTTCTCGTTGTGTTCGCTCTGAGATGCAAATCGCGTTGGATCCCACTGAAAGTAGGACTCGTTCAGCGCGTCTGCGAGAAAGCGGGCTGCGAGCTCAACAAAGATGATCCCGAGGCAGGGCACGATGGATTCTATTTCATCGACATCGGTGATGCCTCTTGCCTCGGAAGCGTACCCATGGATGGCCGGACCCAAGTGCTCGATGGCAAAGTTTGCGCCCCCTTGACCTGGGTCTGGCGCATGGCACCAGGACTGTAACGCCACAGCCAGCTCCCATGCCAGCGGCATGTGGGCGAAGGTGTCGAGGTCGACAAATGCGATGGCCCGCGTGCCCTCACGGTCAAAGATGAGATTGGAGGCCTTGGGGTCACCGTGCACGATCCTAGGGCGGGTTTTGGGGATGGCTGAAAGCAGCGTTTGGACGTTTTCGAAGAGGCGTTCTGCGTGCGCTTTCACTCTTTTGTGGCTCGGGTGGCGTCCCTCGTGCCGTTCGAGCGTTTTTGCCAAAAAGGCCAGGTGTTGCTCAGTGTTGTGCACGTTGGGGCGGATATTTTGAAACCGGTAGTCTAGGTCGAAAAGGGCGCGGTGAAACCGTCCCAGCAGCCGGCCCGCTTCTTGAGCCTGGTCAGGAGAGGAAATGGTCTCCCGATTGACGCCCTCGATGTAGGTGAGGACGCGCCAGATTTCTTGACCGACCTTTGCGTACAGAGTTCCTTTTTTGGTGGGAAGCAAACGGGGCGTGACAACGCCCTTGGTTTGTAGGTGTCGAGTCACCGTCTCGATATCGTTGTGAACCACGGGCGCAAACAGAGGGTTGACCTGCTGCAAAACATAGCGCTCCCCGTCTTGGCTCACCAGCAAAAAGCTTCGATTGACCAAGCCAGCGTGCAGCGCTTCCGTTTTGACGATATGAAGTGCGTAGTGCTCCAGGGCTTGGACTGGCGTTACCAAAGCACGTCTCCGATAAAGTTGACGATGCGGCCGTAAAGGGACGCACGGGCGTTTGGATCTGCCACCTGATGGGTGAGACCGACCAGAGGCAGAAGCTCAAACTTGATGCCATGGCGAAAGAGTGCTTCCCCCAGCTGCAGTGTATGGGCAAAATACACGTTGTCGTCAGCGATCCCGTGGATCAGGAGCAACGGGCGTTTGAGTTTTTTTGCGTGTGTGATCAGGGATGCCTGATTGTAGCTTCGAGGCGATTCCTCGGGTAGTCCAAGGTAACGTTCCGTGTAGTGGGTATCGTAGTAGTGCCAGTCGGTCACCGGCGCGCCACTCACCGCTACCTTAAAAATGTCGGGCCTCTTCATGACGGCCAAAGCAGCAAGATAGCCGCCAAAAGACCAACCGTAGACGCCGACTCGGTCGAGGTCCAGTTCGCGATAGTGACGCCCGAGTGCTTTTAGGCCCTTGACTTGGTCGCCCAAGGGAACGCTGCCAAACTTGTGCTTGAGCTGACGTTCAAACTTTCTTCCCCGGTGTCTTGTGCCGCGGCCATCAAGGCAGACGACGATGAAGCCGTGGTCTGCAAACCATTGGTGCATGAAGTACGCGTTCATTGCCCGATGTACGGTGTTGAATCCTGGACCACCATAGACGTACATCAGCACCGGATACTTTTTCTTCGCATTGAAATCTTGTGGCCTGATCATGGCAGCGAAGAAGCCGCCGCCTTTTGTCTGCTCGACCAGTTCGACGTTTGGCTTGAAGGTGGGCTGCCCGGCTTTTGAGGGAAGCACGTGGCGTAGATTTTCTGGAAGGAGAGGGGCGGTGTTCTCTCGAATTTTCAATACGTAGCTGGTTGGCATTGTATTGAGTGTGGACCGCGTCACGACCACTGTTTGGCCATCTTGAGAAAAGACTGCGCTGTGTTCTCCCTTGCCCGGCGTGATTTGCACGGCTTTTCCTCCCGACAGGGGTGCTCGGAGCAAGTGGCTCTCGCGGGGATCGCTCGAGCCGATAAACCAAAGAAGGTTATTGGGTTCATCGAGGTGTACGAGCTCACGAAATCCTACACGCTTGTCGACAACCACTTTTGCCGGTTTTCGGGATCGGTTCGAAAGCGCGTGCTGCTCGAGCTGCCACGCGCCGCTCCTCTCGGTGGCGTAGAGGTAGTCCTTGCCGGCGAGGAGCCAACGAGGCGTGGTACGGGTAAGGTTCAGCCAGGCGTCATCGTGTTCCTTGAGAAGGACGGTCGTCCGCCCGCTTTGGATATTCGCCTGCAAAAACGCCTGATCTTGTTGCTCGCGTGACTGGACAAGCAGGGAAAGGGGGGCGTTAGGCTGCCACCGCACCCGTGCCAAGTAGGGGTATTGGGTTTTGTTCCAGCGGATTTCCTTTTTTTTGTGCCCGTGCGTGCTGGCGACAAAAAGTCGGACGTCGGCATTGGTTTTGCCCGGCCTCGGGTAGGGAAAAATGAGGGGCGCTTTTTCGGGTTTGGAGGCATCGGCCAGCGTAAAGCGTTCCATCTTGGTGTGGTCGGTGGACTGGTACGCGATCCACTGCCCGTCTGGAGCCCACCAAAAGCCGGTGTGGCGGCTCATTTCTTCTTGGGCGACAAATTCAGGGAGCCCGTAGGGGCGAAGTTCGGTCCCGCCTTCGGTGATGGCGACCAGCTTGCCGGTGAGCTTTCGATGGCCCGAGGGACTCTTGCGTGAGCCTTCGAGGTGAAAGACAAACAGGTTGTGACTCTGGACAAAGGCTACCTTTTTACCCTTTGGCGAGAGCCGGGGATTGATTGCGTTGTCCTCCACCGGAAGACGTCCCACGTGCCCTGAGGACCGGGTGAGAATCCAGATGCCCCCCATAAAAGGAACAAGGATGTTGTCCTCGCCGTGGGCGAGTTGGAACTCGGTGAAACCTCGAGTCTTGATGCGGCGGCGTTCTCGAGCCGCCTTCTCTATCGCGCTTAGGGTTTTGGTGGTCTCGCCGAGCAGGTCTTTGGGCGCCAGAAGTTGGCGTTCCTTTTTCTCGCCTACGTCGTATTCGAACAGGCTGGATTCTGGGTCGGTGGCGCTCCCTCGGAGGTAGAAGACGTAGCGCCCGTCTGAACTCACCCGAATATGGGAGGGCTGACCCAGAATGAATCCGTGGGTCTTGGTCATTTCCTGCAGCCTCGATTGATGGGGGCTCATCGGATGCGCTCGTTTTCGCTCGGCCATCGGCGGCCGTTTGTCGGTGTTTGGGAAGGGCTCATGGGCATCGCTTTTAGCATGGAAGCCGGTCGCCCAAAGGGTGGCACCCCCAGCCAGTCCCGCGAGAAAAACTCGGGATTTCATAGGCTCTTGGGTGTCAGATATCCCTGGATGCAAGTCCATGGTTGACGCCGCGCGATGTTGTGTCTAGGGTAAATACCCATTCGAGAGAAAGATCATACCTTCGTTTCGGAGGCGGGCACTGAGACCGAACGCATTCTTCAGGGCTTCGCAAAAGTGGGCGAAGCACTGCGGGTCATCGCTTGGGAAAAGGGCGGGGCGCTCGGGCTCACACCCACCCAAGGACAGATCCTGGTGCTGTTGCGTCGGTCGCGCGAACCCGCTCGCTTGTCCAAAATCAGCGCCGCTTTAGGCGTGACGCCAGCGACTGCCAGCAATGCGGTGACGGCTCTTCTTGACAAAGCCCTGGTCAAAAAAGCGAAGGATCCGAAAGATCAGCGGGCGATGGCACTGACCCTTTCCGAGAAGGGTAGGCAGTGGTCCGAAGGGGTGACCGAGTGGCCTCAGGGGATCGGGCGGGCGGTTGATACCTTAGGCCCGCACGAAAAACAGGATTTTATGTTTGCCCTGATGAAGGTCGTTCGTGCGCTTCACGCGGGTGGCACCATTCACGTCGCAAGGATGTGTGTCACGTGTGAGCACTTCAGGCCGCATGCCCATCCCGGCAAGTCTAAGCCCCATCATTGTGCGCTTGCGGACGCGCCTCTATCGAACGCGCTTCTTCGTTTCGACTGTCAAGATCACGAGGGGGCACCCAAGGATGTGGCTCGGATGCGCTGGGAGGCATTTTTGGAACAAACGCCCTCTCGATGATGGTGGCCTACTCGCAAGTATTGGCTTCGAAGAGCTCAAACGGATGGACTTCCGTGGTGCTCTCGTCGGGGAGCGAGAACAGGCACATGCCCGCATCTACGGTGATCGGGTCTTGCTGGCTTTTTGCCGTAAGGGTCAGCTTCCCCGCAATGACTTTGGCGACCTGCTCTTTTATGGACCCGGGGGAACTGGAAAATTCTCCAATCTCGATCTCTGGGGTGTCGCCATCGAGTCGAACCTCAAGGGTTTCGTTGCGGATCCACTCCGCCACCGAGTCGTCGGGATCGTTGACCTCAAGATTGTCGCCGTTGAAGTCGCCGAGAAGATGAAGAACGGGATTGGGTTTCAGGACCAGCCTGTCACCCGTGGTGCTTTCCATGACAAAGCTAAACTTCCGGCCATCGTTGGGGTTCAGGGCCAGTGAGATGAGCGGCTGAGAATCGACTTTTAAGGTGACCGCCTCGTTTCCGAATCCGACGTTGTCTCCTTGGATTCGCCCGCTCTCGTTGACGCGAAGTTCTCCGACCAACTGGCCGAGATGAAGGTCAAAAACCCCCTTGGAAGGTTCGGGGCACTGCTGCCCGACTTCGCAGGCACTGTCGCCCTCAAGCATGGCGCGGGGCACGCTCAGGTCCCAGGCGCCCCAGTTGGCGCGGGTCACCACCTCCTGGCCGTTTGGTTCGGCCGTGATGGTCCATGCGGGGCTGGCAGCGGCTACGGTCAGCCGTGCTTCGGACGAATTATCGCCAGCGACCGCAAGCTCGATGTCTTGCAGCACGGCGGTGGTGAAGGTGTAGGCGTCCAGGTCGCTCTTGGCGAGCGCCAGGCTGAGGCGGCCGCGGGCGCGGGCCAACTGGATGAGTTCGGTTTCTTCCCCTTCAGCATCGGCCAGTTCCTCGAGGGCGAGCTTGAGGTTTCCGAGGTCGAGCTCGATGGCGAGTTCTTGGGCGTAGATTCTGAAGACGGCGACCTCTTTTTGGTCGGCCCCGATCAGGACTCGGGCGTTGATGTTGCCATCGCTGGGCGAGGTGAGCTCGATGCGCACCGGCACTTCGTTGAGGATGCGAACGCAATCGGGATCTGCCGTCCCAGAGTCATTTTGGCAGGTTTTTTCGCCAAGGCGAAAGGTGACTTTCGTCGATTCTTCAAGCTCGATCAACGTGGAGTCCAGGATGTGTTCCAACAGGGTATCGACCAAGCTGTCGGCTTGGTTTTCGGCCTCGGCTTGATCGTAGGTTTCGGAGACCAGCGGAAGCTCGCCCCCTCCGTTGGTGCTGAGCGCGCGGCCGGCACGGAGGCTGCCTTTGAGCGTTGCGCGCAGGTTTTGGGTCGTCGACTGAACGGCTCCGACGCCCGTGATGTCTTGAAGTTTTTGATCGTCTCCACCGCACGCGGCGGCGGCCACCAGGAGGAACGCCCCCAGGGGCTGAACAGCTGTGTTTCTCATATCCATTTTGGGCTGCAACATACAGGCCATTCAGCAGGCGTGCCAAGGCCGTGGTTGTGGGATACGGCCAGGCGAATTTTGGAAGCGGTTCTTACGTGGTCCTGTGGCCCTGGCGCCTACCTGCATCCCGAGGGTGTTCCGAAAAACATGAAGGGCTTCGTATGGATATCACCAACCCAGGGTGCTCGGGTGGGCGGCCTTTCCTCGGCGTTTGTGCTGGCGCGTGATCTGGGGCCCCTCGGAATCGGATGCGCTTCACCTGTGGCTTCGGCGCGACACTGTGAGGAATCGACCTCGGTGCGCGCCTCTGAAGGGCCAAAATGATGCGAAACGCCTTTTCAAAAGCCCGCCCCTGGGTGGGCTGGGGTTCCGCAGGTGGTTGACCCCGGGGCCGCTCTCGCTAGGGGTATTTCGGGATATGGGCGCGTCGAATGCCTCTCGGGGTGGGACTTGCTTGGTGCAGAGGCTCGCTTGGGGTGGGGGCCGGGGGGTGGCCCTAGAGGTTCTGCTTGCGTCCTTCGGACCCCGCGCGGTAGCTCGCAAAAAGTTGGGCCGACGATGGCCAACGCCAAGCCTATGATGACATTTAGCCAAAGAATCGACGACCTCAGCGCGAGGGCGGAACGTTTGCTTGAGGACGCCGATCGTGCTCGGCAGCAAGCGCTTCCGGGCTCTGCGTTTTTTATGGACCACAACGAGGTCCTTTGTTTGCCCCGAGAAAACGGGGATAGCCGATATCCGTACGGGCAAGACGGCTTCAACGTTTGGGTCTATGCATCCGGGTATATCCACGCCAACGAAGGCTTGTTTTCGCACTTTTTGCGCGCGGCAGAAGGACAAGAGCCCAACGTGGCCTTTTTTGCCGGCATTCCGCGCTCCGACGGGCGCTACCATGCGGTGCCCCTTCTCGGTTGCCCGCGGGTGGTCAATGAGGGAAGTCCACCCAAGGTTACGCGCTACAGCGTCCTCTCGAGCAGTGCGGCCTATTTTGTCACCCGCGCCGAAGACTTTCGGTTTGTGGTCCGGGTTTTTGTCAACGCCGAGCGCGAGATTTGTTTTTCGTTGCACGCGCGTAACGGTCGAGACACCACGCGTACTTGTTTTGTTTCGAGCTACTTCAATCCGTTTTTGCGGCACCAGCTTCACGAGACCTCTGAGGATCGGTGGTTCAAAGAAGTGCGAACGGTGCCGAGCGACGACGCGCATGCCAGTGGATTTTGGGTGCAGGTGAACGAAGACAAGGATCGTTTCAGTTCGGTTAGCCACTACGGTGTCGTACGCCATGCGCTTGCGTTTGAGGGGGGCGCGCGGCTGGTGTCGAGGGAACAAACCACCTCTCGTGCTCGATACGTAGGAGGGAGTGCAAGCAGCCTTCATACCCCCGAGTCGCTCTATCGGGGCACATTTGGGGCTTGTGGTGAGCTGACCACCTTTGTCGAGAATGCCGTTGCGGGTGAACTCCTTCACCTCGAACTGGCAGGGGGAGCAGCGACAACGCTCAATACCGTGTTTGGGCATGCCCACGATCAAGAAACCGCCCATGCAATCGAGAAGCGCGCCCTCGGTACCGAGCGCCTGGATGGCGAGCTGAGTCGCCTGGAAGAAAGCGATCGTCTGCATCATGCGTCTCTTGACGTTCACGTCGAGGGCTCGGTTCAGCCCGGCTTTAAACCTGAGGTTTTTAACGCGTTTTTTGAGCATCTCAAGCGGCAGGTGGAGTTCTGTTCGCTGATCAAAGGGTACGTTCAGCTGTCTCCCAACTCACTGATCGGCGTGCGCGACGTTTTTCAGGCGCTGAACGGTTTGATGTTTTGGCGTCCGGAGGCCACCCGAGAGAAAATGCTCGAGGCGCTAGAATACACAAATGTGGACGGACGTTGCTTTCGACAGTACTCCTTGCCGTCCAGCACTGGCGAGATGGGCCGCATGGATTTGAGGCCGTTTATTGATCAAGGGGTTTGGATTGTCTCGGCCGTACTCCGGTACCTGAAGTTGAGTGGCGACTTCGATTTCCTTCGAGTACCCGCGGGTTACCACGAAATCGTTGACGAATCTCGCAGTGTGGTCAGGCGGGTCGAACAGAAGGACGACGTCCTCACGCATCTTTTCAAGATTCTGGATTACATGCTTGAGCAGCGCGATCATGACCACACGGGGTGTGTGCGCGCTCTTTACGGAGATTGGAATGACGCACTTGATGGTCTAGGTATCAGCGAAGACGGCTCCGCCGACTACGGGACGGGCGTCTCGGTGATGGTGACTTTGCAGGTCTATCAAAACTGTTGCGAAATGATTGAGATTCTTGAAGCATTTGATCCCAAGGCCTTTCAGGAAAAAATCGGTTCTCTCGGTTTGGCGGCGGAGTCTATAAAGGCCGGTCTTGAAAAGTACGCCGTGGTTTCGAATGCTGCCGGCGAACAGCGCATTGTCCACGGCTGGGGCGACAAACGGTCGTACCTGGTTGGGGGCTACGACGATCCAGATCAAAAGAGTCGTGATGGGCTGACCGCCAATGCGTATTGGATCATTGCCGGGCTTCACAAGTCATCGCCTTCTTTGAACCCGTCGATACTGGCTTCTTTTGAGCGGCTCGACAGCAAGTATGGGTTCAAAACCTTTGAACCGCCCTTTGCTGAAGACGCTCCGGGTGTGGGACGTATTCGCAAGCTTCCGGCGGGGACTGCTGAGAATGGGGCTTCTTACATTCATGCCACCGCGTTTGCGATTTTGGCGTTGTTCCAGGTGGGAGAATCGAAAAAAGCTTGGGCACAACTGGAGAAGATTCTGCCGTTCACGGCTTTACATGAGAACTTGTCCCATTCACCCTTTGTGATGCCCAATTCTTATGGTTTCAACCCCGCGAAGTTTATCGACGGGCAGAACATGAACGACTGGCAGACCGGAAGTTCGAATGTCGTTCTACGCACGTTCATACGATATGTGTTCGGATTCGAACCCGAGTTCGAGGGTCTTTGGATCCAACCCGCAACGAATTTACCTTTCAAGTCGTTTGTGTTTTCTGCACCGTTCAGAGGTCAGACTGTCAAGATTCATTTTGAGTCGTCGGATGGAGGCGAGGGCAAGCGTACGTTTTCTGTCAACGGTGTGGCTCGTGACGGCGTGCAGGATCCCGTGATGAAGCTCGACAAGCTCTGGATACCGAAGGCTGAGTTTGCCCAGGGGCCGATCACCGTTCGTGTCTGTCAGTGATGCCGCCTGAAGAGACTGACCACAGTCAACGGAATCACAAAACCTAAAGATGGTGCCACGGCCTGCCCGATCAGGCCGAGGGTGCTGCCCACCGCGATAAGCCCAAGAATGACGAGGTGAGCGCCAAGGTAGGCGGTAGACCACCGGGCGTACGATCGCCACTGACGCCCCCAAAGCGCCACAACCGCGAGGACGAGGTGGGTGGGTGGGCACACCAAAACCCCCCAGTTTCGTTCCATGAAGTCGTACCCTGACCCCAACATCAGGAGGGTGAGGCCCGAGCCGACTACACCCAGGGTGATGGAGAAGACGGCGACCCCCAACCTTCGCCTCCATACGAGGGCAGCCAACAGCGGCAGCAGCAAAAGCAGGTACACCTTGATCCAGGGCCACGTCCAACGCGCGTTGGGGGTGGCGGTTTTTGACCGGTAGGCGTCCACTTCATCCTTTACGATCGGCTGGTCGCGCACGCGGATTGTGGATGCAAGCGCTGCGAGGTGAGCGGGGAAGGCCGTTTCTTCCCATTTTTGGACCGTGCGATCCGCACTTCCTGATAGGGCGAGATCGACTGCAACGTACAGCCAGGTGTACTGACGCACCGGCCTTAGCGCTAAGCTTCGGAAGGTTTCATGACTTGGGCTGGTGAGAGCATTTTTTGGTCCGTGTGAAAACGCATCGTTGACGATTTCGGCGACCCGCGTTGCACAGTTGTCCTCGAAGTGGTGGTAGCGGTAACGCGATTTCGCTTGGGCCAATTGGTTCAGTTTTCGGGCTGTGGCCCTGGCGCTTTTGGGGCTGAGTGCCAGCGTCTGGCGGGTTATGGTGCGATCCTCGCGGGAGTATGCGGCCAACATGGTCCGGTACTGACTCCGAGAGAGGGAGGCCTCCACTTGTTTTTGGAGCATTCGGGTCAAAAAACCGGGGCTGAAGTCGATGCTCCCAAAGTTGTAGGCGAGATCGGGTCCTCCCGGGTAGATGACCCGAATGGCCGCGTGCCCCCAGAGTGTATAGAGGTCTTTGCCGGGGCCCATGGTGATCAGCTCAATGATCGGTGGGGGGCGTTCTTGGGGCTGCGATTTGGGGGTGACGACGGCGCCCGCGAGGCAGGCGATGAGGCTGGGCGAAATCACGCAAAAATCCGCTGCGCACGTTCCGAATGGCCTCCCGTTCGGTTCCTGCGGGCCCCAATGAATTCCACTACTCGAAGGCTGTGTCCAGCGTGGGCCGAGGCTCGAAAGCTCCGGTTGGGTGAAATCGGTACTTGACGCTGGCGTTCGTTCAGGGCCGCCTTGGGGTCATAGGTCGGTGTCGGGATTGGATAAAGATTCGCTTGCGATGTGGCTTAAGTCGCAGGTGGTGAGTGCCAAGGGGCGCGAGGCCTACAACGCGTGCTTTCGGCTGGCCGTGGAGAACCTTCTTGACGCTCCGGTCGATACCCTCTTCGTCGAGGACGAACTCCGCCAAGCTTTTGAGCGCACATGGACGCCCTCGCGCGCCAAAACGTGGGCTCGGGCCTCGGTTCGGGGCTTGCTCGGAACCTTGGTTCAACGTCGGCGTTTGTTGGAGCGTTCGCTCGGCGATGTTCTGTCGGCCGAAACGTTTGAGGAACTCCTGGACCTGGTCTCGCGCGAAGGGCTTATCCAGCCGGAGTGGGTGTACGAGGTGTTTGGTCAGCGCGCTGCCGAGGTGTTGATTACCGACGTTTTGGTCCAGACGCTGGGCGATTTTTCCCGCGTGATTCCTCGCGTGGTTCAGGGGCTCATGCCATCTCCGCTGGGACGTTTTGGCAAGCTCGGGGGCCGGGCCGGCCGACTCGGTGGCCGTTTGATCGAAGAGCTGGAAGCCAGACTTGAGCCCGAGGTTCGTCGTTTTGCTGAAGGCGGAAGCCGTCAGGCTCTGGCCCACGCTGCTGATTTTTTGGCGCGAAATCTAGACGCTCCCTTTTCCCGGGAAGCTCGGCGTTCCGTCGTTTCTTTTGGCCTGAAACAGCCGATGACTTTCCATCTTGAGCCGATCGATGCCGACTTCATGGATGACATCGAAACGGTCTTTGAGAAGGTCGCCCACGATGTGGCTTGTGACCCCGGCGTGCGAGACGCAGTCTGGTTGGCCGTTTCAGATTTTCTCGATACGCACCGGGGGCACACCCTCTCTGAGTGCCTTCAAGCGCTAGGATTCAGCGAAGTCCCCCCAGTGGACGCTTGGACGGAGGCCACTTGGCCCGTGGTTTCCCGTTTCTTGTCCAGTCCAGAGTTTGCGGCCTGGCTCGAGCCTTGGGCCCAGGCGTTGCTCCTTGCGTTTGCCGGCGCCCCGCCCACGGAACCGGAGGGAACGCCCCCCGAGGGACGGTGAGCTAAACAGGCTCGTTTGTCAGGAAATCTGAGGAGTCATTCCCCGTTTCCACGCATAGGGGAGCGCTTGTCATCGAACGGCAAGGCAAGGAAGCCGAAGTCAGTGCAATAGCGACCACAATATTGATCAGGAATAGAAACACACGGGGGATCGGCCGTTCTTCCTTGGCCAATTGTGTTCTCGTTCGCGTTGAAGCGTCGGTCACCAATTGTGTTCATATTTGTGTTCAATCATGTCGGCGAATGACCGAAAGTCTCAGGCTAGTCTCCGAGCCCGATGGAAGCAAAAAGAATATCCACGAACCTATCGTCAAACCGTAAAAAGGCAAAGACCCCAAATTCTACACGGACCCATCGCCTTACGGAGGGCCGGCCACACCTATCCAAAGAAACAGCCGGCCCTACAAAGCCCCAACATCGCCCTAGGCTTCGCCACAAGATCCCCATAGGCGCCCAATTCGCCAGCGGCTTTCGTTCAACGGGCAAGCTACGAGCATGCGCTTCGCGACGCTCGTAACCCGCTATGAGTTCTCGATTCGCATAAGTCGGAAGTGTTTGGTCGAAGTTTAAGCTCTATGGGCGTCTTCGGTATGTTCTGTGCGCAAAAAGCAGAAGCTGCAAAGAGCACTCCGTTGTATGTGAGTTGCGGTCGTTTTTTGGGCGGAATCAACGTAACCTGTGCACAGACGGGCCCACGACAATTTCGGTGAGCCGCCCCATATTTGCCTTTGGCTGGCAAAAGCACCAGCAAGGAGGCAAAGAGCAGTGACAAAGAGAAAAGTTGGGCGTGGTTCCCAGGCTTCGGGCCGTCGCTCTAGGCGGCGCGGGGTTAGCGAGGCCCGGTTGGAGGGGCTCATCAGCGGTTCGAGGTCTTTCGTCGGGCCCACCGACCTGGCACCCGGATCCCAAACGACCTACGGACGGCTATGCAGGAAGCGATGCAACAAGGCTTGAGTCGGGCCGAGGTACGCCGCGTCTGCGGCGTGTCCTCGCAGCAACTCGATGCCTGGGAAAAACGTGACGAGGCTGGCTCAATGAAAGCCGAGACGCGGAGGGTTGCGGTGCGCATGTTTACCGTCGTGGATGACGACGACATTTCGGTGAAGAGCGATGACCCGCCGGTGTTGGAACTCCGTCTCCAACGCTGGTCAGTGGCCCTTCGATGATGCGACAACGGAGTCTCCTAATATGTTGCCGGTCGCAATTCGGCGGGTCTTTATGGCTCAGCATCGCGTGGACTTTCGTAAGCAGCTCAACGGGCTTCTCGGCGAAGCGTATCGCTTGGGCGCAAATCCTTACGACGGTGACTGCGTCTTGTTCGTAAAAAAGGACCACCGACAGCTTCGAGCTCTTGTGGGTGATCGCGTGGGTCTGTACCTCGTCAGTCGTCGCTTTGAAGGGGGCCGTCTTCGGATGCTTGTCCGGTTCGCAAAAGAAGCCTCCCGCACACCGATCTCGACGGCGGAGCTCTCGCTTCTCCTCGAAGGCGCGACCTTCACCGTGCACAAACGCGCCCGCCGATGTTTTGACAGCAAGACCCGTCATCCGACGGTTTGAAAAAGCGTTGACACACAGATCGAGTCACGATCTTAGACTCAAGGTGAGCCAAAACGAAGTTGGCAAACTCAGCGAGGAAGAGCGTAAAGACGCTGCCCGTTGGCTGGGGAGGCAGCTTAAATCCGCGCCGAAGGTTTCCTCGGGGACCCCGTCAGACCACTGGTTACGAACCTCGGCATCCTTCATGTCGTACACGCCATCTAAAGCGATTAGATGATTGGGAGGAAAAAGAAGCAAAGACGATGTGTGCCGCTGAATGAAGTTGATAGCGCCGCATTTTGTACCCGAAATACCGAGCTTCTTCGCTCGCTTTTTCATAGAACGAAAGACGGTTCGAACAAAGAGCTTCGAAAATTTTGCAAAGACATCGGGTTTGGCACCCAGCAAAGCCGACAGCGGCCAGGGCGCTCTCGAATCCCATCACTGTGGTCCCGCTCTACTACGGCAACTGGGTCCTCGGTCGACTGGTCATGACCGGCAGCCTTGACCACGGGGGCGCCACCGACATCACCGCCCTCCTCGAGGCCAGCGATTCGTCAGGCGGGGGACTCGCAGTGATCGGTTATTGGGCAACCCTTCGAGGTGTGACGCGCTTCCGCAACCGAAAAAGCACCAACGCCTGCTGACACAAACCCATTCGAGTAGCCTTCGCTACACCTGGTGGTCAAAGCGCGGACAGGCCTGCGCGAAAAACGTGGTTCTGCGATCGATAGCGCTATAAGCCAAGCGAAAAAGTACCATTGTGCATGAGTGGAAAGAACAAGAGTACGAGCCTACTTCGCTGTGATGCTGACATCGTCAATCTGGATGTGCTCGATGGCGTCGTTGACGTGGGTTGTGAACCGAATTCGGAAGTTCGTAGAGTGTAGGTAAGGCGTCAAGTCGAACGACTCCTCGTGCCATTCGTTGTCATCATTTTGGCCTCCACCCCGCCACTGGCGGATAATGTTCCACCCGCTTCCATCGTTCACTTTAAAATCCAGAAAATCGGGCGAACCCAGTTCGTCATCGAGGAAGCGAGAGAATGTCAAAGTCGCTTCGGTGTAGGGCGTCAGGTCAAGCGGAGTTTTCAGCGTAATGTTGCACCAGGGCGCACACGTGTCGACATTGGCAATCGAACCGGACGAGCCATTGGCAGGGTAGCTCGCCGTTTCGTGTATGGCTTCGGTATTCCAAGAGCCGTAGCCGCCCTTGTTCCAATTTACGAGTCCGGACGAGAAATTGTCATTGAAAACAATGGTTCGTGCACAGTCCACGGTGCACGAACCCTCGCTTTCGCTGAAATCGCATATCCCATCGCCGCAGTTGTCCAAGACAGTCATACGAAGAGGGAGGGTGGTACAACTGACGGGTGATGACCCCTCCATGCAGGTCTCACTGGTGGGGACGCCAAGTTGGTCGTTGTTGTTGGATCCGAAGGAAAACACATTGCCGTCTTCAAGCTCGACTTGCGTCTGGGTATCGGTGGCAACAATGTTGATCGCCGGGCCCCACAATGAAACCATGGTTGGCACCAGTCGGTTTTGGGTATCACCGACGCCGAGTTGACCGAGGCTGTTTCCGCCCCAGCACCACAAGTCACCGCCGACAACAATTGCGCATGTATGGTTATCGCCGATGTCGAGGGCGGTGGCCCCGGCCGGAAGCCCCCCTACACGTACGGGCGTGGTGACATTGCCATATGAGTCGCTTCCCGCTTGATCGTCACCAATCTCACCATCATCGTTTTTGCCCCAGCACCACACCGAACCGTCTTCATTGAGGGCACAGGCGTGCTGGTCGCCGACGGCGATGGACTTTGTGCCGCCAGGCAGTATTGCCTGCACCGGAGTCTGCGAACCACTGTAGGCACCGTCGCCGAGGTTGCCATAGCCACCAGCGCCCCAGCACCACACCGAACTGTCGGTCTTGATTGCGCAGCCGAACGAGCTCCCCACGTCCACAACGATCACGTTTTGAAGACCGGCCACCTGGACGGGGTCTGGACTGCACGGGTAGTCCCCCCAAGAGTACGAGCATGTTTGGCTCGAAGGGGCACCCAGTTGGTCCTTATCGTTTGCGCCCCAACACCATACGGTTCCATCGGTTTTGACGGCGCAGTTGTGGCCCGACGATGACCTGACCTGGGCCACATCCGAACCCAGACCGGCCACTTGAACGGGCGTGCCTCGGTTTGAGAAGGTACCATCGCCGACACGACCATAAACGTTGGAGCCCCAGCACCAAAGAGTCCCGTCGCTCTTTCTCGCACAAGTATGCCTGTACCCGGCGGTCAATTCCACAACCCCTGTGCCCAAACCAGAAACCTGGACGGGGCTTGAGGAGTCCTGAGCAATACCGTTACCGAGCTGATAGTTGGTTCCCTTGCCCCAACACCAAGTCGTGCCATCCACGCGGACTACGCATCGGTGGTCATAGCCATTGGACAGGGCGGTGCGCAGAGGCAAGTACGTATTGATGACGTCCATCGAACCTTCATCGCCACAGTCGGTATAGTTCCCCTCGGCGTCCTTGCCGGTGCACGCGAATTCGCAGTGACCTTCGTCCACGAAGCTGCAGTTCCCACCAGTGCAGATCCGGCCCGAGGGTCCGTTTCCGTTCACCGAGCAGCTGTGGACTGTGGGATTCGCATCGAACATGTTGCCCCAGAATGCGCCTTCGTGGTGGGTGTAGATATTCTCTTCGGTTTGGGTCGTGGGAATGTTGACGCCACGGAGAGAAATTTGAACCTTCTTGCGGTGAGGGTTCGTGCGGGCTGCAAGGCAAGCCGAAACGCGGCGCTGACCCTGGGGATCGAGGTCGAAGTCTGGGTTTGTCTTCCAGCTCGGAGCCAGGCCAATGCCGCCGTAGTATTGTTTGGTCTCGGTTCCACTCGGATAAAGCTGATAGGTGACCTCCACGCAGCCAGGGTCGGTGGCGCATATGCCGCCTTGGCTCTCGGGCAGTGCGCACGAGACCGCGTAGGTGTTGAGGTTGTCCGCGTAGGCGCGGAACTCTTCGTTCAGCTCGAGCAGGGTTGCGTCGATGCAGGCGTCCACCGCAGCGACCACCGAAGAATTGTTTTGGTTGGTGCCCAGGCCGTCTCGGCCACCGACATAAAGCTCATTGCCATCGCAGTCGGTGATGATTCGGCAGTTCGGGTCAGTGGCGCAGTCAATTTGTGCCATGCACGCCGTATCACCCGCAGCACACGAAGCGGGGAGGGCACACTGGATGGTCGCTACGTAGATCGTCAGCTCGGTCATCGCCACCGCGGGGTCCATTCCCGAGCTACAAGCGGAGCTGGAGAGCGATGTATTCACCAGGTTTGAAATGTCCAGGCTAGACACCGAGAGGGTGCTGAACTCCATGCCGTTGCCCCAAGTTCCGTTGCCCCAGCTGCCGTTGCCCCAGCTACCGTTGCCCCAAGTTCCGTTGCCCCAGCTGCCGTTGCCCCAGCTGCCGTTGCCCCAGCTGCCGTTGCCCCAGCTGCCGTTGCCCCAAGTTCCGTTGCCCCAAGTTCCGTTGCCCCAGCTGCCGTTGCCCCAAGTCCCGTTACCCCAGCTGCCGTTGCCCCAAGTTCCGTTGCCCCAGCTGCCATTGCCCCAGCTGCCGTTGCCCCAGCTGCCGTTGCCCCAGCTGCCGTTGCCCCAGCTGCCGTTGTCGCCGACGACACTCGACACTTGGGTCGGCGCTACGGGCTCGGTGTTCCGCTCGGTACAACCGGTGGCTCCAAATAGAGTGGTGCTGGCAAGAATCAGGGACTTAAGTTTCATAACCCCAAACGGCTGCAAATGGCGTGCCTCCTGTCGTGGACAGCTAAAGACTAGAAAAACCCATGGGTGAGATTCGTCATTCTATTTTTCACTGCCAAGAATTCGGCACCTGTTGCTCATTTTTCGTCGGTGCCAATGTAGGTGAACTGACAACAGCGATCGTCACGAAACCCCACCAGGTCGAACAGAGTCATCGGTGGCGAATGATAGGCCTTGCAAGGGAACGAAGGCCCCAGAAACGCAGACTTCGACGCCCAAGCCGGTTCGCTTGAGCGCGCCTAATCAGTGCACCTTTCGCGCGCTCGCTCGCCATTTCTTCAAGAGCAAAGTTCGACCGGCATGTGGCAACCACCGTTCGTGAAAGGCGAGAGGACAAGATCCACCTCACACAAGACGATGCCCCTGAGAGCATGAGGCCAAAGACCGGGTGTGAATCGCCGGACGGTGCAGAGCCCTTTGCCGGACCAACCCAAGTGACGGTGTATTCGGATGGTTCGAAACGCCTCTAACACCGGGATCGAGCCCTGAGCACGTAGGGAATCGAGATGAGTAGGGTCGGTGATGAGGAGAACTTCCTATGAGATACTTTGGGACAACATCGTGGAAACGATTGACCGCAGCCATGTCCGCGGGCGTCATACTCGGATCCGGTCGTATTCGTTACGGGTTCATTGGAGATGGCTCAGAGGCGGAATCCTTTAAATAGGGAGAGAAACGGGTTCCATTTCAAAGGAGAAATGGATGACGCTCGCGTCTAAAGACAGTCAGATGGAAGATGGATCATAACCTGTGTCCGCCCGTTCCCGTTCCGGTTCCCACTTCTTGAGTTCCGCGTCGGTGATCCATCGACTTAATCAATCGGGTAAGCATCTTAACGACACGCATCAAAAGGCCCGGACGGTATCTATTTTGGCTGGACTGGCAATGCCTCTGCGAAGGCACGTATGGAGTGTAGCGGCACTCTCAGTGGCGGAACGTAGGGCCGGTAAGAGACCATAACCGCAGGGTTTTTCGCCTTTCTCGCGCTCCGTGTCGAAGAGGCGTTTCGAAAAAAGAGGGTTGGGCTTGATCCGATTCGCGCGCGTGTTCGTACCCAGGGCAGGGGCGTTGGGTTCCCCGCTGGTGCCTATGGGTTTGAGCGTTCTATCGCTGGGGCGGTTTGGTCAGGTGCAGGGCTGGGCCCAGTTTTTCCTGGGAGCGACACTCGATGGGATGGCACTTTACGAGGAGAGGGTTTGGGCGGTTTTGCGGGGCGGTTTTCGGGCCCTGTTTTTTACCACCATTGGGGCTGGCAGGACGCCATTCGCGCTGGTATCTTGGGGCCATGCCTCCGGTGCTTGAGCGAGACTCTTCGCCAGAGCTGGGGCCTCTTCAGCTTTCCAGCGCGGACGACGTTGAGCTCATTCAACGAGCGGCGCGGGGAGACCGAGCGGCCCTCGGAGTGCTCTACGACCGCCACGCAACTTTCCTATTGGCTCTTGCAGTACGCATCATAGGGCAGGAGCGTGAAGCCGAAGACCTGCTGCACGACGTGTTCATTGAGGCCTATAAGTGCGCCAAGCAGTATGACCCCACGCGTGGTGAGGTACGCACATGGCTCCTGATGCGCATGCGGAGCCGGGCTCTCGATCGGTGGCGAAAGCGCGGAAGGCAAAAGCAAGTGCTCGAGGACACCGCCGACTTACCCGATCACGGCGCCGAAGACCCGGCCCTGACCGGTGCTCCAGAAAGGGTGCGGGTGCGCACTGCGGTTCTCGCGCTCCCGGTGAACGAGCGACGGGTGCTTGCGCTGGCGTACTTTGCGGGCATGAGTTCGAGTGAAATAGCCAAGGAGCTCAACATTCCTGTAGGCACCGTCAAATCTCGTATGGCAAGAGGCCTCGCGCGCTTGCGAGAAACTCTGGCGCCCGAAAAGGAGGTGTCCCTATGACCACCGAGTTTCGCGCGCTCCTCGAGGGTTTTGTCCTGGGGACTTTGTCTCCCAGTGATCAGTCCGAGTTTGAAGCCGAACTGGCCAAGTCGCCATCGCTTCGGGACGAAGTCAAGGCACTCGAAGAAGGTGTCTCGGCGCTTGCGTTGGCCTTGCCCCCGGCGACTTTGCGGTCGTCGTCTAGGGCACGTCTTTTGGACGCCGTTGGTGGCCCCAACCGTTTTCTTCCCTTTTTTGACGACCTTAGCCGCCACCTTGACCTCGGCGAGGACGACCTGCGGGCGGTTTTGGCGCGTGTCGATGAACCCAAGGCCTGGCAGTCGGCGCCCTTCCCGGGGGTGACGTTGAGTCATTTTAAAGGCGGTCCTCGGGTGGCAGCTTTTGATACCGGTTTGGTGCGTTTCGAGGCGGGCACAGCGTTTCCCGAGCATCGTCACTTGGGCCCCGAGTTGAACTACGTTCTAGAAGGCTGTCTTCACAATTCGGACGGCAGCACGGCGCTTCCGGGCGATTGCCTTGAGCTTCCGGCTGGCAGTGCGCATCATTTTTCTGTTCCCAAGGACCGAGAGGCTCTGATCGTTGTGATTCACCAGGGCTTCGAGTTTGTGACCTAGGCAGGAGCGCGGGTCAGAGCCCCAATGTGATCCGACCACGTGGGATACTGGGCCATCAGCGTCTCCCGGTCACCGAGTTCGAAGTCGTGCCAGTCAAAGCCGGGCGAAACTGTGGTTCCCATCAGACAATAGCGTCCGCCTGGCATGAGGCGAGAGCCCTGCCAAACGCCGGCGCGGACAATCTTCTGTGGCATTTCTTTTTGTCTCAGATTTGTACCCAGTGTACTCAGGCCGGTGTCTTCTTTTTCGCCCAGCGTCAAGAACTCCACGGCGTCACCCGCATAGAAATGAAAGATTTCGTCGCTCGTGATGCGGTGCATCACCGAACAGCTGTTGGGCGTGAGCAAATAGTAGATCGCGGTGGATAGCGACCTCGCTTCCGAGCCGACTTGTGGTCTGGGCACGGTGACGGTGCTTCGATAGGTCTCTCGATAAAATCCCCCTTCCCACACCAGGGGCTCTAAACCGAGGATTTGTTTGATCTCTTCAACATCCACGTCCCTTGCTCACCATGCCCGCGGCCGGGAGTAAACCAAATCTGTGTGGCGGCGGCCAGCCGCGCATCGCGCGGTCATTTTCTTTGGGAGCGGGCACGCATACGCCCAGGGAAGCGGCTTGCTGAATGTCGCTTCGCGACTTTTTCCGCAGCAGCCTGCTGCGAGGATTCAGTTGACTCCGTTACAGTCGGGATCCTCCGAGGCGTTGAGTGCCCCAAAGAAGCAGCGAAGCCAGGCCTCGCTTCGACCGTGACGGCATTCGTACTCTTGAGGCTCACCGCGGGCGCGAACGAAATTGAAGAAGTTGTGAATATCGGTCGTATTGACGCAGTTGGTCTCGAGTATCCAGCCCCAAGCAACGGCAACCACCGGGGCCCCAATATTCGGATCGGGTGCGGAAAGCATACGAAGGCGCGCGTGCCTCGAGTCCGTGGGATCGCACACCAGTTCTCCGGTCTCGGGATTGATGGATGTTTCGTCCGGGTACGCGTCAACAACCCCCTCGACCAGGGCGGCCAAGTCAGGACAATCGTCAGCCGAGTCGCACCGATAGAAGATCGCAAATCCGCCGTGTTCGAGGTTGTGTACGTATGCGCGGGCATCGAGCGGCCTTTCGTATGCTTTCCATTCCGCCCAAACGGTTGCGAAGTGGGGACCACTTGATGCCGGCCTCGTGGTGTACACGAGGGGAACGTCATTGATTCGGTCCCGTCCGCAGAATTGTCCTTCTACTTGCGGGCAGTTAAAGCTCGGATCGAACGGGGGTCGATCAAAACGCTGAGAGCCGCGAAAGTGCCAACCCCTCGGGAGAAGATGGCCGTTGGTGACCGCGTGGATGGTGCGACCCACACAAGCGCCTTCTCCTGCCGGTTCGCCGTTTGGAAGCGGTTCGGTGCTGCCATCTTGCGCGGGGCCCGAGTCGGTGCCCGCGCCTCCGTCGTGCGGGTGCCCGGAGTCGGTGGAGCTTCCGCCGTCTGAGCCTGGCCCACCGCTTCCGCCGTCATTGCCGGTTCCACCGGAGCCTGTCCCTCCGCTGTCGTTGGTGCCCACGGGGGGATTGGGATCTGTGCTTCCGCAGGCGACCAACAGCGCGAAAAGAACCGAAGCGAAAAGACCAAAACACCGTGCCCCAATGGGCTTGCGCTCGAAACCACACATAGGAGAAGCCGGTGCTAGCACATGGGCTTGACAGAGACCAAGCATAGGCTTCACCTGGCAGCTGTCATTCGCTCGACAGGTCGCCTGCCTTGTCTACCCGGATCGGAGGATCGCCCCTGATGAAAACCTACACTAAGTTCGTGGTGTTACTCGTTTGTCTCGGGGCCCTAGGGGTGTTTGGTGCGGGGTGTGGCGCAGGCGCAAATGCTGGCCATGACTCGGGCATGGGGGGGATGGACGGTGGTGGAGGGCCGGCACAAAATGACGGAGGGGCCGGTTCGGATGGGGGCGAAGACCCGGACGTCCCCACGTGCGCAATGTACTGTGCTTGCATGCAAACAACTTGCGCGCCCCACACGCCTTTCGCCTCTGATTCTGAATGCAATACAACTTGCGAAAATTTCGATCCTCGACACCTGTCGTGCTGGATGCGTTTTTGTGAATTTGCCGCGTTTGACCCCTATTTGGACCATTCTTGCGGGCATGCCGCCGGCCTAGAAGGCGCCGATGAGTGTGCTTTTTAGCGCCCTTCTCTGCCGATAGCTTGGTGGCAAGATCACGCACCCAGAGTCTCGCGGCGTTTCGCCAACCGGACGGCAGGATTTCGTGGTTCTTTGGTCGGGGGTGAGCCCGGACGACACGCGGTCGAACGGGCTTTGGGCCAAGATCTGTCTATCCGAATGTTGACCGAGGGGAAAAGACTGAAGGAAAGTGAGCCGAGGGATCAGTAGCGGTAGAAGTCTGGCTTGAAGGGCCCGCTTGCGGGAATGCCCAGGTAGTCGGCCTGGTCAGCCGTCAGCTTGGTGAGCTTGACGCCGAGCCGGCCGAGGTGGAGCTGGGCGACTTTTTCGTCCAGCTTCTTGGGAAGGGTGTAGACCTTCTTTTCGTACTTGCTCGGGTTTGTCCAAAGTTCGATCTGCGCGAGGACTTGGTTGGTGAACGAGTTGGACATGACAAACGAAGGGTGTCCTGTGGCACACCCAAGGTTCACCAAACGGCCTCGTGCGAGAACAATGATTTTGCGGCCATCGGGGAAAATAAAGTGATCGACCTGGGGTTTGATATTTTCTTCTTTGATTTCTTTGTTGTTCTCGAGCCAGGCAATTTGAATCTCTGAATCGAAGTGGCCAATGTTGCACAAGATGGCTTCGTTTTTCATCTGCTTCATGTGCTCGCCGGTGACCACATCTTTGCAGCCGGTCGCCGTCACAACGATGTCTGCGATGGGGGCCGCGTCGTCCATGGTGGTGACCTCGTAGCCTTCCATGGAGGCTTGGAGGGCGCAAATTGGATCGATTTCGGTCACCAACACCCGTGCGCCCTGGCCGCGCAACGAGTGGGCGACACCTTTGCCGACGTCTCCAAAGCCTGCGACGACGGCAATCTTACCTGCGATCATGACATCTGTGGCCCGCTTGATGCCGTCGATACCGGACTCTCTGCAACCGTAGAGGTTGTCAAATTTACTTTTGGTGACCGAGTCGTTGACGTTGAAGGCGGGGCACTTCAGCGTGCCGGCTTGCTCCATGTGGTACAGGCGGTGAACCCCGGTGGTGGTTTCTTCGGAGAGGCCTCGAATGGGGTCGCTGCCATCGAAGAGTCGAGCATGTTTTTCGTGGACGACCTGGGTGAGGTCCCCGCCGTCGTCGAGCAGCATGTTCGGGCCCAAGTTATTGCTGAATGAAGTGAGTTGGCGCTCGATGCAATCGTAGTACTCTTCTTCTGACTCGCCTTTCCAGGCGAACACCGGTACGCCGGTCTCTGCGATGGCTGCGGCTGCATGATCTTGGGTCGAGTAGATATTGCACGAGGTCCAGGTCACCTCGGCGCCCAGCTCTCGAAGGGTTTCAATGAGCACGGCGGTCTGAATGGTCATGTGAAGACACCCAGCAATGCGGGCGTTCGCCAGAGGCTTTTGGGAGCCGTACTCTTCCCTAAGGGACATCAGCCCCGGCATTTCGGTTTCTGCGATTTGAATTTCTTTGCGCCCCCAAGAGGCTTGTTTCAAACTTGCAACCTTGTAGGTTCTGCTCTCGTCCATATTGATTTCCCGTCCGTCCTTTATTTGGCTCGGCCGCGGTAGGGTGGGCGCTCGCCAGATTTCAGCACTCTTTAGCGGTGCAGGCCCAAACCCGCCAGGGATTTTTTGGGTCTTACCCCCGTTTTTGCTCGGCCGCTACAGGATTACCAAGGGATTGTCTCCACCAGGTGCGGGGGATCAAAAATCGATGTCTTCAATGAACGGGAGTCCGGTCTTGCGGGTCACGCCCCGGTTTCGTGTTGGCGGAGGTGCGTTTTCCGCCTCTTTTTGGCCCTTGGGCGCAATGCTTTTGGGCTTCGGCCGGCCGCGTGGTGCGTTTTTGGTGTGCGTGACGCGGTGTTTCCTCGGTGCCTTCGGGGGCGGGGTTGGATTTTTCGCCGTAGTGGGTTTGGGCTTTTCGGCCGGGGTGGTGTTCTTTTGGGGCGTGTGGGGGGCCGGTGTCTTGGGTTCGGCTGCATCCTCTTGTGGGGCCGTGGTGGGTGCATGGGCCTGGATGGTGGCGGGGGTATTTTGTGGATCGACTGAGGGGGTGGGCCCGGTTCTTAAAAGCACAAGGATGAGGGCGCCGATCCCGAGGGCGCCGGCCGTTCCGAGTCCGATGACCCAGCGGAAGAATCGAGCTTCGACGGCGGATACCAAAGAACTGACGTTGCTCTCGGTGCGCACCTTGGATGAAGCCAGGGACGGCTCTACCAAGAGGGACCGATAGTCGGTATGGGTGGCCAGTGAAGGCTCGTCCGCCGCCGGTGTGGGCGGAGGCCTCACACCCAAAGCCGGTGTGGGCTCCAGCGCTTCGTAGGCTCTCGCCGCGCGGGAGGTTCTCAGGTCATTTTGGTCGTCGAGCACCAAACCGATGTTGCTCGGACGAGATGATTCTTTGGGCGGCGGTTCTTCGGTTGCGTTTCGTTTCTTGAGCTCGTCCTCAAACACTTCTTTGAGCAACGACGAGAGTCTTGCCGCGTCGATGGATGCCGCTTTTGGCAGGGCGTCGAGCAGAAGTGAACGCAACTCGAGTGCGTTTTTAGGGCGATCTTTGGGGTTGACGGCCAGAGCCTTCAGCACCGCCCGGTCCAGGGCTTCTGGAATGTCGGCGGCGTAGTTGCCGGGTGGTTGAGGATCGGGGTCTCGCACTTTGTCGAGGACCGCCAGATCTTCACCCTTTTCAAAGAAGCGCAGCCCGGTGAGCATCTCCCAGAGCACAATCCCTAGAGCATAGACATCGGTTCTCAGATCGATGGGTTTTCCTGAAGCCTGTTCCGGCGACATGTAGCGCAGTTTACCTTTGAGCGACCCCGTAGCGGTCTGGCCCTCGAGGGCCTGGGCTTTGGCGATGCCGAAATCGATGAGCTTGATGTGCCCGTTGTAACTCAGGAGCACGTTTTGAGGACTGATGTCGCGGTGGACGAGGCCGAGGGGTATGCCGGCGTCGTCACGGGTCTCGTGAGCGGCGTGAAGGCCCACCGCCACCTTTGTGGCAATGGATACGGCGTAGGCCGGTGAAAGTCCCACGCCTTCTCGCTTCAATCTGCGGAGAAACTGAGACAAGGAGCATCCATCGACGTGCTCCATAGCCAAAAAGTAAGTCCCGTTGGCTTCCCCGAGTTCTTCTACGTGCACTACGTTGGGGTGAGATATGCGGGCCGAGAGCAGAGCCTCGTTGATGAATGACTTGAGAAACGAAGAGTCGCTTGCGAGGTGCTGATGAATGACCTTGATGACCACATGGCGCGAAAAACCAGCAACGCCTATTCTTCGCGCGAGGTATAGAGCACCCATGCCCCCGGTTCGGAGCAGGCTGACAATCTCGTAGTTTCCGATTCTGTTCCCGTTGCCGAACACGTGTGCTTCCAGTAGTCGAGGGCAGACTGATGCCTGTTTGCAACGGGCAGCCTTGACGATCAACCTCGCGCTGGGCAGGAAACGCAATCCGCCCTCAAATTGTTCTTAGATGATGCAGGGTATCGTCGTCGTTGACCAGTGTCTGCGTGGCCCGCCAATGGATGCCCTAGGTGGTCGTTTGTGATGCCAACAGGGTTGTAGACCTACAGAAGCGCACGCCCGACCTTCTGCTCAACAGCACCCTATAGGTCCGATACCGCTATGCGACGTTTGCGAGCCAGTATCGGAGGCCCGTGGACGCCTTCACGAAAGGGGTCTTACGTTGGCGTATTTGTGAGGTTGGTGATCAGGCCCACCAAATCGGGTAGGACTTGGGCTGCGGGTCCATTGATGGCAGCCCCAGAAGCAAGGGATCTCGCATGCCGCGCGAAAGGGTTGTCCTCCACATTGATGTCCAGCACGGAGGCACCGGCGGAGGCCGCAATCTCGAGGATTTGGCGGGGGAGGTTGGTGAGTCCAGAAGTCCCTACGGAAATGAGCAGGGATGCATCTTGGGCCGTGCACAGACTGCTCCTGAGCCGAAAGAGCTGCTCGTCGTAACACTCGTCGAACCACAAGACGTGAGGCCGGGCCCATGCTTGGCAGATGCCGCATCGAAGTTGTCCCAGCGCGCTGTCTGAGATCGATGATGGGAGCTCCCAGAGTCTGTTGCTGCACGCGTCCGCGCATCGTGTGTACCCGATGTTGCCATGAATTTGGTAGGTCCTCTCGGCTGAACTGCCGGCGCGGAGGTGAAGTCCATCCACATTTTGGGTGATGAGGCAGAAGCGATCCCCAAAATAAGCTTCCAGGTCTACCACCGCAAAATGCGCTGCGTTTGGTTTGGCGGCTCGACACGTACGTAGTCGGTATAGATACCAGCGCCAAACTTCCTCCGGCATGGCATGAAACGCCGCCTGCGTGGCCATCTCTTCGGGCCTGTAGACCGACGAACCCACGGTCCAGTAGCCGTCCTTTCCACGAAAGGTGGGAATACCGCTCTCCTTCGAAATACCGGCACCCGTCAGCACAATAACCTTGCCCGAACGGGCGATTCCCGTTTTCAGTACGGCTTTTGTTTTGTCTTCCTGCATCTTTACGCCGATCACCGTCCGGAACCAGGGCCGCGAACGGGACCTCGGGGTTCGAGCAAGTCTTCCGGCGCTGAGGGTACGGTACTTAGCCTCTGATCGTCAATCAATCCTACCCTTTGAGACTGAGCATCCATGATATAGATCCGATCCTCTTTGCCATACTTGCCTACACAAACGTCAGCGAGAAACTCACCGCTCTTTTTCTTGAACACAAAACGCCTAGAGGGCGGGGCCAGAAGCCATTTCGAAAGTTCTTCTGGTGTTGGTCTTAGCGTGTGCATTTCGTTTGCTTTGAGCCTTGAGAAGAAGCGCAACAGGTCGTTTGAGCTTCCAGGTCTTTACAGGGGGTGCGTTTGCTATGGTGTATGACCATTCACCGTTTTTGCCTTTTCGCTCAAAACTCATGGTCTTGGTGCCGAGCTGAACATCTACCCAAGAAACGTCTTCATGGTTGAACCACGAAATGGTTCGGTTGCCTAAAGTCGTGGCCGACTGCTGAAGCTCTTTACGCAACCAGCGTGGCACTTCTACGATGATTCCATCGACGGCCACGAGTAACGCGTTGGTTTCGAACTGGGGGTTCTCGCCGACTTGCACCCGTCGGGTGACGCCGGACTTTGTGGTGACTTCGAAGGTGATGGGTGCGCCGGCAAGGCCGTATCGCGCCCTTTCCTCTTCTTTTTCAAGCTTGGGGTGGTCGTCGATGAAACGATCAATTTTGAGGCGCTTAAGGAGTGCGACCAAAAAAGGTGCACTCTTTCGTTGTCGGCGACCACGTTAGACTGGTTGTCATCGAAGATGCGCCAGCCCTGTTCTTGGCGTTTGAGCAAGAATCCCGGAATGCGGCCGCTAAAAACTTGAATCTTGAGAAGGTCAATGTCGCGAAAGGGCAGGAGTCTTTCCTCACGAAACTCATGGGGATGACGATCAAACGCCCAGTAGAATGCCTCTTCCGCCAAGCCGATCCATTGTCGGCTTCCATCGGCAACGGGATAGCGGTTGAGCATCGTGTTTTTGCGACCGATGGCGAACTCAAAGCGTCCTTTATCTGTGTTGACCCGCATTCCCGCTTGGGGCGGGTCCAGGCCCTGCGCTTTTAAGCTTTCGCGGTCGGGATTTTCGCTGATGATCGGGTCGGGCCGTATGGTGGCCATGCGGTCAATGGCCGCCTCGACCGCTGCCTTGTTGGCCGGCCACACAATGGGGGCGGTGAGCTTCCACTGGTCTTCCTCGGCCCTGGCAAAGGCAATGGTTGCGCCCCGGCTAAAAATGGCTCCCTCTGTGACGTGGATTCGGCCGAAGTGAAAACGACGCTTTTTTCGGTCGGCTTGTTGTTCGCGTTTTTCTTCGTCGTTTTGGGTCCACACTACGAAAGTTGCGGCCGCCCCACCGATCAGTAAAAAAAGAAGAGCGTTTCGCAGGCTCTGGTGTACACGCTTCATGCTCACTTCCGTCGGCGAATGGCCCACACCGAAAAACCAAAGCCCACGATCAGAAGGGGGAGGAAGTTGACCGAAAAGAACATGATGCCATACTGCTGGGCTTCCGTAAGTGGGATTCGAGATGCACCGCGCTGTTTGAGCTGAATGGTGATACGGTCCTCGTCTCCGGCGAGCCAGTTGATTGAGTTTAAGAAGAGATCCATGTTTCCGGCCATCCCCGAGTACCTGTTGTTGGGGAAATGGTGATCACCGAAAACGACCATGCGGGCTTCATCTGCCATTTTTGTCGGATGCATCGCCGTATTTTTGGTGATGGCGGCGGCGATAGGCACCGGCCCGGGCACATCATTTTCTTCGCGTGCATGCTCAGTGGCGGTTCGATATGAGGTTTCGCCCCAGCTGGTGGCGCTGGTCTGGACCAAGGTCGTGACCGTGAGGTGTTCGATGCCCATCTTGGGTTGGATACTCCGCGTCAGGTAAAAAAGTGCGGCGGAGTTCAAAAGAGGGTTGGTGATGGCGTGAGGCTCGAATTTTTGCACGATCGGTGCCTCCGGCCCGAAGCCTGCGGCTCGGGCGCTGGCATCGGGCTCTACGACAACGTCGTCGCCCACGACGACGCCGTACCCTTCAAAAAGGCGATCGAGTCCATGAGCCACGATGGGCTCTATCAGGGCGAGTACGCGCCCTCCCCGGTCGAGCCAGGTCTTGAGGGCTTCGGCCTCGTGGGGAAAGTATGGTTTTTGGGCACCTGCCATGATGATGACACTGGCATCTTCCGGTATGGGTTCGGCGTCGCTCACGAGCGAGAGGGCCGAAAGGTCAAAGCCCTGGTCCCGAAGGGCGCCGGCAGCCACGCTGTACCCGGTCTCGAGGCTTCGATCTTCGTACCCCGGCTCTTGGTGGCCCGACAGAAAGTAGATCTTTCGCGGGGGACGGCTGGCGACTTTGATGATCGCGTTTGTGATTTCTTCTTCCGTCGCGTTACGGATTTTGGTCTCTTGGCCGCTCGGGCCCACCACTACGATTCGGGGGCTCTTGGCGGTCATTTGGTAACGGGAGATGACGCTCGGAGGTGCTGAATCAGGGTTGATGAACTCGACCAGAACCTTGTCGGAGTATCGACTGTATACGTCCTTGGCCTGTTGCAGTACCGCTCGGGTTTTGTCTGTGGGCCTATAGAATCCCACAAGTTTGACGGGCTTTTTGAGCTTTGCGAGGACCTCTATGGATTGACTGTGTAGGCTAAACAGTCCGTCGCGGGTGAGATCCCACTCGAGCGTACTGCCTTCACCAGCAACGTTAATCGCGACGACGACCGAAATAGCACCGAGCGCTTGGCCGCCTTCAAGAAGTACAAGCATTGTGCGCCGCCCGGCCAGTTGACGGGTGAGCTTACGGCCGTTGGTGAACGCATAAAAAACGAGCGCCACCGCACCGAAACCAGCGTTTCCTAGACTGAGAGCAAGCACATCGGGGTCGAGCGCGTACAATATGAACGCGAAGAGCAGGGCCGTAAGGCCGAGCACGCCGGCAATGAGTCCTGCGGTTTCGAGACGGGAGCCTTCCCCCGTCGTGCTGTCTTGGGACCTTGGCTCAGTCATCGCCAGCGATGGGACTCCACAACACGGAACGTCAAAAACAGAACAAGTGCGGTGGTACTTACAAAATAGATCAGATCGCGGATATGAAAGCGGCCTTGAAGGCCTCGGGCAACGTGAGTAACGGGGGTCACGTATTCTACGATGGTTCTCCAATCACCTTCGATTCGTGTTGCAATTGTGGGTAGAAGAAAACAGAAAAGGAGGAGAGCAAAGGTGAGTAGGGCAGCCCCGATTTGTGATTCGCTGAAGGCGGAGACAAAAAGGCCCAGGGCCGAAAACGTAAGGCCCAACAGGAAGAGCGAAAAACTTCCGCAGAAAATGGGAGTCCATTCTACACCGCTATCGGGGCCGGTGCCTGAGCCATAAGCATGAAGGATCAGCGGAAAAATCAGCGGAATCACGGTCATGACTGCGATCATGAAGCTCACACCTAAGAACTTCCCGAGCACGATCTCCATAGAGGTGATCGGTGTCGTCATGAGGAGCTCGAAAGTGCGGTTGGACTTTTCTTCGGCGAAGAGGCGCATGGTGAGAAAGGGCACAAAAAAAAGAAACATCCAAAGCCCGGTCGAAAGCATGGGCGTGATGATGAGGTCGTTGAAGTTAAGCCTTTCAAGGAGTTCAGGCTTTTGCTGTGCGAGATAGTACTGCGTGTATTGCTGAAACTTGTTCAAAGACGTGATGAACAGCAGCCCCATCAAGAACGCAAAAGCACCAAAACCACTGTACCCTACCAAGGTGGTGAAGTAGACGTTGAGCTCTTTTTTGGCGATGGCGATGGTATTGTGCATGGTTACCTGACCGCGAGCTTGACAAAGATTTCTTCCAGCGATGCGTTGTGCTCGCGCTCGAGCTCCTCCAGGTTTGCATCGGCTACGATTTGACCGCGTGCGATCATGATGATCCGCTCGCAGGTCGCCCGTACTTCGCTCAGGATGTGTGTCGACAAAACAATGGTGTGCCGTCCAGATTTGCCGAGCTCGACGATGCTGTTTCTGACCTGTTCAATTTGAATCGGGTCCAGGCCCACGGTGGGCTCGTCGAGGATGAGGAGGTCGGGGCTTTTGAGAAGGGCCTGGGCCAGGCCTACGCGCTGCTTGTATCCCTTAGAGACGTTTCGGACCAAGCGGTTGTGCATGTGGGTGATGCCCGTCAGTGCACTGACACGGTCGATCTCTGGGGTCATGTTTCGCTTGGTCACGCCTTTGATGCGGGCCACAAACACGAGGTACTCCCTCACGGTCATACTGAGGTAGAGGGGAGGGATTTCAGGGAGGTACCCGATCATGCGTTTGGCGGTGATGGGATCGTCGAAGACATCAACTCCGCGGATTTTGGCGGTCCCCTGCGTGGCCGGCATGTAGCCTGCGAGGATGCGCATGGTGGTGGTCTTACCGGCGCCATTGGGACCCAAAAAACCCACAATCTCGCCCTCATTGACCTGAAAACCTAGGTTTTCTACCGCGATGTGCTCGCCGTAGCGTTTGGTGAGCCCTCGGACCTCAATCATGGCTTGGGACGGCGCCGGAGATCCTCCGCAGCGTGCGGTTATGCCGTTACGAGTGAATTCACGAGCATGTCAAGCCATCGCCGATGTGGTATAGCCTAAGGTATGAGCGGTCCGAAGCCTCGACTGGATCAGAAGCAGGTGCGGGTCCGCGGAGATCGGGCCGCGTCGGTGGTGGGCGCCTTGGCGGTGGCGCAGGGGCACGGGGTCGCGGGTGACAGCAGTCGCTGCGACCTCATCGTCGTTGAGGCGCAAGCGCCCGACGATCTGCCGCGCGCGAAGCCCGGTCGGCCGATGTTGGTTGTGACGCGGCGTCGCCTTCGTGATCGCGACGTGCGTGCTTTTGAGGCGGCAGGGGCAGCTCGGGTTGTGGATGCGGATTCCAGTGTACTTTGTGTTGCGTTTGCGCTGTCTGAGCTCTTGTTTTCGACGTTGCACGAGCAACGACAGTACGGGCGCCAGCACGGAGGCATTGCGGTGAAAGTCCGTCCGGTCCATGGCCAGTCAGAGGTTATGGCTCAAGGTCACCTGGTCGACGTCGCCCGGGCCGGGGGTTTTGTTGTGACCGAACAGTCGGTTTCTGAAGGCGCTCTGGTCATCATGGAGATGCAGGTCGCGGGTCACGTTGTAGAGCTCAGGGCTCGGGTCGCCTTCATGGCGGACCGCGGTTTTGGGGTCGAGTTTGCGCGCGATGACCACGATGTTGCGCCCAAGTTATCGACCTTGTGTGAAGACCCCCCCGTGCTCCCGGGCCGGATGGGCTCCGGACGCGGCCGTTCGATTTCCGTATAGCTTGAGTGCCACGCTTGGATGGATCAAAAGGTCGCGCCAAGACTCAGATAGGCCCACGGTGCGAAGCCAAAACCACCCAAATCACCGAGCCCATCTCCGATGAAGGCCTGCGCCCCTACGCGAAACTGGAAGCCGCCGTTCCTCGGCTGAAATCGATATCCCACCATCGCGGTGCCAATAGGCACCATACCCGCCCCCGTGGATTCGACACCAAAGTGGCTGGCCGAACCGGATGCGTACCCTATTGTCATACCCCCTCCAAGTTCGAGCGCATGGCTTCCAGAGCTGATTCCGAGATAGCTGGCAGTAAGGGGTACGGTGATAAAAGTCGCATCTGCACTGCTGTCTCCTACGCTGGCTGACAGCGACAGATAGCTGAACCCAAGTCGCACACCGAGGTCGTTTGTCAGGAGGCGCTCATAGTTGACCGAGTATGCGAGGCCCGCCCCGAGTCCTTCGACGTAGATGGAGTTTTGAGCGGTGCGCGTTTCATTGCTGGCAAAGGCGCTTGAGGTAGCCCCCATAGCGAGTCCAATAAGTCCGATTGTAAAGATGTTTTTCATTGTTTGCAGACCTCCATGTGTGAAGAGTGTCTTGCGTAGTTGTTGATTTGGTCAATTTTGATTGCGAATGTGATCGCCGCCACCAATGATATTGAGTGAGTCTAAACGTGCGCGGCGCCAGAACTCTCGCGGAGGTGCTCCAAGCTTAGTCCGCCTTGATGCCATGAACGAAAGCGATTCTGTCGGGGACGCATCTGTGATGGATTGAGGGATGCTTCTTCGAGCCGGGCCGGCCAGCGTGGTGTCCTGGAGGTTGGCGTTGTTTTTGGCCCGGAATGTCCACCGGCTGAATTGGGGCTCTTGGTGATTCCCATTGGGCTGCGTCATCCATGTGCCTCCGGCGCGCGTGTGTGTGAGCGTCTTCTGGGTAGCGGACGCGAGGGTTTGACCTCGGATCGGAATGGTTTGGAGCCGTTGGAAAATGGGTAATAACCCGTGGCATGGTTCAGGTCCTGGACGCCTCTGGCTCCAACTGGTCCCTCGGCGCACGCCCAAATCAGGTGATCCATCCATAGATCACGCGATCGAGTCGGGGGCTGGTCAGTCTTTATTGCGTCTGTTGGTGTCAGGGATGGTTGCACCAGAATTGCCCGCACAATCGGGTTGACACCTAGTGCGGTGGTGGCGAACTACTACGCTTCCTGCTGTCCGCGTGGTTCGCGTTTTTGGGGATCTTAACCCGATGCTGCGGCGGCGATTGACGCGGGTTGGTAGATGTCGGTGGCGAATGATGGGCGTATTGCTTGGGGGGCTCGAAATCGTGGGTATTGGCGGATGTATTAGAATCACTTCTTCCCGGGTGGGCGGTTTAGCCTCACTGCTTCTGGGTGTTGGGCTTTTGGCGGCGTTGTGGGTCCCTGGGCGCGTTTTTGGCGAGGTTCGCCCGTCGCGCCCGCTTGAGGTTTCGATCCACAGCGGATGGAATCTCGTCAGTTTTCCGTTTGCGCCGAGTGACGATCACTGGGGGGTTTTGGCCGCGAATGGGCTTGAGGTGTGGGGTGTAACCGGCACGCCATTCCTGCGGCCCTCCACGAAGGCGGCAAGCGCCCAGGAAACGCTTCCTGTTGCCACTGTATCTCCCCATAAGGGTTATTGGGTGTGGTCTTTGAACGCTCGGAAGATCGTACTCGAAGGCCAGCGAATCCCGGCTCCGGAGGCTTCACCGGCGTCCGAGTGGTCCTTTTTCAGCGTCGCCGAACGTGTAGAGTACAAAGACTTGCAGTTGATCGACGCGCTTCGCTGGAATGCCAGCGGGCAGCTTTTCGAGCGCATGCGGGTGGGCGAGTGGTTTCTCCCGGGCCTCGGTTACTGGGTTCAACGGGACCCCTCTGGGGCCACAGTGGCTCGGTCTGAGACCACCGGGCCGGTCGATGTTCTGCGGACTGGGGCTGATGAGGTTGAGTTTGGCGCCGATTCACTTCCACCGACCCTTGTGGTGCTCGAGCCTGCGCGCGATGTGGTCCATAGCGCGTCTTCCTGGGCGACACTGGGGGGTGAAGCTTCCGGTGACGCGTTTTTGGGTTTGTTCATCAATGGCGTAAGGGTGTCCAAGACGGCTGGAAGCTTTTTGGAGTTTGTTTCTCTTCGCCCCGGTGAGAACCAAGTGGACATCACCGCGGTCAACCAGCAAGGGCTTCGCCAATCGGTCCGCAAAACCATCGTCCATGATCCCGACCCGCCGAAAATATCGCTTTCGGTGCACGAGTCTTCGCGAGGGCTGCGGGAAAGCACCATCGAGGTCTCGGTTGCCGTATCCGATCTGTCCCTCGAGGGGGTGTCGTTTCAGGGTGAGGACTTGGGTCCGGTGCCCACGTTTGAGCGAAGTTGGCCCGTTGGCGCCCTGGCGCGTGGCCTTTCACGCTTCGAGGTTCGGGCTTGGGATCGTTTGGGGCAAGAAAGTCGAGAGGCATTGGGTCTCTTTGTGGACGACGAGGGCAGGGTGTCGGTCACGGGGGCCTGGCCCAAGGAGCCAGCGTCGCGTCCCGAGGTGGATTTGTCCTTCGTGGATTCCTCCCTCATGCATGCGGCACCCTTTGAAAAGTCTTCAGATTCCGAACCGCCGAATATTCTCTTGCGTTCGCCGACCATCACGCCGGTCTACACCTCTTCGCCTTCGGTCACTGTGGAGGCTTTGGTCACCGACAAAAACCTTTGGGATGTAAGCTTGAACGGCTTGTCGGTTGCGGCCGATGGCGCTTTGTATTCTCATACCCTACGTCTGTTCGAACCGTTGACAACGGTGCGTATCGTGGCCCGTGATGTGGCATTCAACGAAAGCGCTGCGTCTGTCGACTTTGTTCTGGATCAACACGCGCCCGAAATATTGTTGTCTCATGGGAAGAGGCCGACCACCTACGAAGCGTCCTTTGTTCTTCGGGGCGCGGTGTCCGAAAAATATCTCCGAGCGCTCGAGCTTCAGAACGAGTCGGGGTTCAAGACACCACTTCTTTTGTCGCACGGATTTTTTGAAATGCGCGTGCCGGTGCACGAGGGCGAGAATCGGTTCGTGGTGCGTGCATTCGATCGGGCGGGAAATGTAGGCTCAAAAACCGTCGTGGTCACCCGCCAGATGGACATGGATGGGCTGAAGCGTCCAAGTGCCCCAAGGGCCTTGGGGGGGACATCGTCGGGCTCTAGGGTTGCTCTTTGGTGGAAGGCGCCGACTTTGTTTGAAGACGGCAACCGTATTCCCCCGGGGGCGGCGCTGTCTTATCGCGTGTACCGCGATGGGGTTGAAGTCTCGCAAGTTTCTGGGCACCGATATGAAGAACAGGTGCTGGCGACGGATCTTGGGTATACGTATCAAGTCCGCGCGGTGATCGGGAACGCGGCGGGGACCGTCCTGGCTTCGATTCCCACCGAAATGGTCCGATTGAAGCCCGCCTCTTTGGCGCCGCCCACGGCGCCCGGAGCTTTTGAATCCCCCTCGGTCCTCAGGGCTGGGGTCGAGTCCCAAGAACAGCCGAAGACTGCCTTGTCGCACTTTTCTGGGAAGACCTACGCCCATGTGGCCTTTGTGGCCGGGGCCGGCTCGGGCGGCCCGCAGCAGGTCCGCTACATGCAGAGCAGCGAGGCGGGGAAGCCAGGCACTTTTAACCCGCCCTTGGTCATCGGAGAGCTCGAGGCGGGGGCCTACGTGGGGGACTTGGCCCTGACTGCGCGTGGCGTTTTGTTGGCGTTGGCCTGGACGTCATACGAAGGCGCCGATGGCCTCAGTCGATTGTGGGTGGCAAGGAGCGCGGACGGTGGTCGGTCGTTTGGGGCCCCAAAGACGCTTCGGGAGAATGGGGCTTGGAAGCGGGGTTTGTCCATGGGGTACGACGGGGCCGGTCATCACCACATGGTGTGGGGCGAGTCGGGCAAGGTGTACTATCTTCAAGACCTCGAGGGTTCCGCGTCGAGTGTATTCGACGTCAAGAAGCGCTCGGCCGCGACCGAGCTCGTGAAGTACAAAGCGCAGTATCAACCTCACAAGGATACGGGTTGTGCTTGCGAAGATTGTTGGTGTCCCGAATCCTACGTTCTGAGTGACGAGCCGAATCCGGCCGATGGCGACCGGCCGCTGGGTCCTTATCTATACCGAACCGAAGAGAGCTTCATGGTGGAGCCCTCACTGTTTGTCGACCACAAGAACGTGAACATCGTCGCGCGTCGGCATCGGATGTGGGATAGCCTCCCGGTCCCCAATCCGGCCTGGGCCGCGATGGCCAAAAAGCCCGTGTACAGTGACGTGGTTGTGCAACGTCTCGTTCCCACCAAGCTGGTGGTTGGCTGGCGGAGCACGTGGAAACACGCCTATGAACCCAAAGATGAACTCTTGTGGCCCAAGTTGGGTTTCCAGCACCAGTATCTGTACGAAGGCCGGTGGCACGAGGACGATCAGATTCAGATAGCCCAACGCCCTCTTCGACAAGAGGTCGGGCCTGGTGCCGAGGACCCAGAGCGGTCGCGACAGAAGTGGGTTGACGATACCGAAGCGAATTGGCGGATATCGGTTGTCTTTTCGGACTTCCCGGCCGAGTTTTCGGAAAGACCTTCTCATCCTCAGGTGCGCTCGGTTTTTGGGGAATCGATGGTGGCCAGCTTCGAGAAGGGGCCGTCGTCCAATCCCAACCAGTCGGTACCGAACACCGTCTACGTCTCGTATTCGGACGACGGCGGAGCACACTGGTCGCCGGCGACGCCGGTGGGTGAAGGTTATGTGCCGCAGTTGGCGGTGGCATCGACCGGAGAAACCAACATCGTTTTTTACCAGCCGGGACCGGACCCAGATTCGGGTACGGTTCGCCTGGTTGGAAAGGACGAAGGACGGTCTTTCAGCTCGCCTCACACGCTCAATGTTCATCCTCCTCGCCCCGTCCACTGGAACAGTCATGGCTTAGATGCCGATGCGCTGCCCGGTGCGCCCTCGTTGAGTGCGTCTGAAGAGCTGTTTTTTGCGGCGTGGGTTCGCCGCGGCGTCGAGGGGCTACGGCCTGACCAAGTCGTCACCACCCGAGCTTCGCGGGTGTCCACGCTTTCCCATTTGTCGATGGTGGTCTCAAAGCCACGTCAAACTCAAAAGAACACATCGGTTCAGGTGACGGCCGAAAACAAGTTCCATATGCGGGTCCAATCGGAGGGCGTCGTTGCCCTTTCTCGTCATGTTGCGGGTTCGACCGTACGCCCGGGAGCGACTGGGGTTGGTGCATCTTCAGAGGTGCTTTTTGATGCCGATCGCTCAAAAAATGGCGCCCTTCGCCCAGGTCCGATGCCCACGCCGGAACCGGTTTCGCTGTCGCTTTCGCAAGGGATGGGGCAGGTGGTGATGGCCAACGACTGGGGTGGTTTGGCTTTGGCCGAGCGTGCGCCCGGTTCCCAAGATGTTGTCCTTTCGGCCGCCTTCTCGGAGGCGGGTGATGCCGCTTTTTTTGAGTCTCAGGCGAGTTTGGTCCCGGGGAACACCAGTGGAAACTATTATCGGGCGCTCGACGCACGCGATCGCCTTCTTCGGACCGCGGTGGATGAGTCCACGGGCGAGGTATTCTATTACCAAGTCGAGTATCAACCCACAGAGGCCGCAGACAAAGAGGCAGAGGAGGACGGCCTTTCGCTGGATCAATCGCTTTTTGAGGGTGCGGATTACCGGGACGCCCGTCATTTGGCTGGCTTTGACCGGGTATGGGCATACACCCAAGGTATTGCGTTGTCCCAATTTTCCCGTTCGGCCGGTGACTACGGGGAGGAAGCACGAGGCATCGCAACCTACTTGTGCCGCCACGCGGTGAAGGACACCCACGGCGACAAGATTTTGGGATGGCCTTTTTCGTGGAATACAAAGGGTGATGATTGGCGAGATGCCCGTTTGGTCACCGGGGCGAATGCCTGGGTCATTCAAGGTCTTGGGGTGTTTATCCAATCGGATGCGTACCGGCGTGCGTCTTCATCTGACCGCGCGCGCTTGAAGTCCTGCTACTTGAACGCGCTGTCGGGCCTTCAAGATCACCGTCGCCGGTTGGCGGTGCCGGACGTGGGGATGGGGAGCTTGATGACCGCGGGGTGGACCACACAGGGCTTGGTCAACGTGGCTGCGCCTCATCGATTGTCTGGGGTATCGAGCATGTTCAAAGACCTGGCGGGCTCTTATCGGTTTTCCTATTACAGCATGCTGGACGCGATCGGTTATGAAGTCTTCTCCCCGACGGCGCTCCGGGTGTGCGTCGATGGGCCCGGCCTAGACTGCACCGCGCTTTCGCCGGCTCATCCTGCCTGGCAGGACTACGCCCTTGAGGATGAGGCAGCGTGGAATGCACTCAAGTTGCGCACAAAGTCTTCGAATGTGGTGACCGAACACAACCTCGACGTGCTGAGCGTATTGAACCATGCGTTGCGTCACCGAGACGCGCTCGGTCCTTCCGGGACGGCCCTTGGGCCTTGGGTTCAGGCGCTCGAAAGCTGGCGAAATGAGCTCCGAGACGGAATCTTTTATCTTCTTTGGGATGATACGGGCTGGCGCTTGGAGTTCGAAGAGGTCTTGACGGCGTTCGAGCAAGAACCTCAGACCCAGACGCTGACGGAGGCGCAGTCGGTGCGCCGCCTCGCGCGGGTTGAGGGTTTGGAAGAGGCTCTGGTTTCGGATTCACTGGGTCGCGTGATCACCGGTGGGGTACTGGGTGACAGCGACGGTCATGGGTTTCGGCAAAGTCCCCATGCCGCGATTGACAATTGCAGTTGGCTTTCGCTTTCAGTGGACTACGAAACCCTTTCTTCGGGCGGCTCCCGAGGGTCTTCCGTCTATACCGAACGTTTGGGCAAGTGCCTCGAGTACACGATCCTTCAGTACGCAAAGGACTTGAGTTTTGGCGACGAGGGGTGTGTGGCCGAGGTCTCAAGCTGCCCGCCGAAACGAACCTACTACGGAACACACTACTTCCAGAACGCCTTTAAGGATCCCTACATTGAGCCCAGTGAGCTTCAAGAATCATCATACCACCTCGAAGCGACGATGGGCCTCATTTTGGGTTTGTTCCGCTTTGCCCACGCGCACCCAGAGCACCCCAAGTCAGAATTTTTCTCAGGACAAGCCCAGATGCTTTGGGCGGGGGCGCAGGCCTTTGTTCGTGACCATGGTTTTGTGTACTCTAGCCAACGCATTCAAGATCTATCGGCGCGCCTGGTGTCGAGCACGGCGATCGTGTGGTTCTTGGATGTCTACGAATACCTGGATGCGCGAGATAACGCGTTGGATTGGCCGCTCAAGGCCTACGATAGCACCGCTAAAGCGGCGGGGGAGGGCAGAGCCGTGGTGCAGGACGCTTTGTCCACGTTGAAGTCGTCGGTGGACGGTCGATTTGTGACTTCGGGTTCGACGCGCCGAGGGGGGCTTTTGTACACGCTTCTTGCGGACCAGGCGCTGAGCGTCGTGGTGTTGAGCAATCGAGGAGACGAGGCGGGAGCGAGGGCGCTTGTCGACGGCTTGGTGTCGATGTTGGGTTCGGGACACGCAGTCTTGAAGGAAACAGGATCCCCGGTGGACGGTGGGCGTGACAGTTTGGAGGCGGAGCTTTTTGGGTACTACGCGCTGGCGTGGTTTCTTCACCGCTTTCCATCGAACGCGGACCGGTCGGCGCTGACGCGCCTTCTTGAGACCGACTTGTTGCCGTTGTTGGCAGAGAACGTGGTGCGGGACGAAGGCCCCCTACGGGGTCTGATTCCGGTTCCTCAAGACCCTTCCGTCGCGCGGCTCGAGGACAACATCATGGCCTACTTTGTGGCGTCTTTGGCGGGCAACGTTGTGACTTCGATTTCGGGGTCCGATGCGGGGCCGGATGTCGGTTCGGCGTTTTCGTGGCACGAGGATGTTTTTTCGGAACGCCTGATAGACCTTTGTGGCCTGGAGACTGGCGATACCCCGGCGCGCTGGGTGGGACAATGGGGCGTCGATCGAAGCGCGGTCGACGGTTGGCGAGCTCTGGCTCCGTGCAGCTTGTTTGCTTTTTCGATAGGCGCGTCGGACCGGGCGCTTCTTCTGTTCGAGATGGCTCAGGCTTTGCCGTCAGCGGAAGACGCCTACGCGCGTGCCCAACCTGCGGCCCCTGCCTTGGACGAACTCCTTTCGTCGGGATCTGCGTCTTCTTCACAGCTCGGCGTATGGGAGACCCACGCGGTGTCTTTGGCGGCCCACTACGGTTCTCTCGTGAGGCGCGCGCTTTCGTCGATCGATCCCCGTCAGGACGAAATCGCCAGAGCCCAGGGCTTCTTTGGGGTTCCAAGCAGCGGCCGGCTGAGCGGGGCATTGTCGACGCTCTTGTTAGACGCCCCCCGAGGGGTGTGGGGTGCCCATGGGGGTTCCTTGACCGAGAGTCCATTTTTGGTCGCAACAGAGAAGCTTTCGGGCGATGGGCTTGGGCGAGCAAAACGGGCGCTTGCCGACCGGTTTTTGGATACGGTGCTGGCCCTTTTGGCCTCTGATTTTCGCGCACGTCGTTTTGATGCCCTGGTCTTGGAGCTCGTATCGCTTCAACGGGCGCACGATCATCTGTTTCGGGTTGATGCCCCAGACTCTCATGAGGAGCGATTGCTTTTTATGCAAAACGAGCTCGTGCGCGGCATGTGCGAGGAGGGTCATTTGGTGCACCATGGCTCCATCTCTTTGGTCGGCGCTCTCGGTTTCGAATGCGAGACGGCGATGATCATGTTCGAGCGCCTATTCCAAGCGCGGGGAAGTCTTGGAGGGGACCCTTGGACCGTCATTTCAACGCGCGATCACCGGGGTGATTCTTGGTCCTCGGTGTTGGATGCCGTCTTGGAGGCGGGTCTCGGTCTTTCGTCTGAGGTGGCGTCCGCGGGGATTCATTTGGGCAATGATGGAGGCCTTCGTGGCCCGGTGCCTTCCGGGTATGGGTATCTGGCGCGCCAGCAGGCGCTGGATATCGACGCCGAACGCTCGATCATCGAGATGCGAGAGGCGCTCCGCCGTCGCTTGAGTGCTTCGCTCGCGGACGGGCTGGCCGCCGCGGGCCCCGACACGCCGATCTTTTTTCACCTGGGCGCGGTCGACCCGATCCAAGCCTTTCATTCCGCGTCCCCCGATTACTGGAAGCGGAGCGCCCGTGAACTTCGGTTTGCACGGTCTATTGGGGTGCGGCACCGCGTCCGTTTCATGCTTCGGGGTGCGTCGCATGCCGCCCCGGCCTTTCCCCTCGGGTCGGCGGAGGCAAAAAACGTTCGTCAGTTGCGCCAGTGGATCAACCGGTACGCAGACGGGGATCTGGGTGTTCTGGCCGAAAATGCCGGCGTGGAGTCCGTGCACCTCGGTGCCTGGTTGACGTCGATGCATCGTATGCTGCGAACCGGGGTGATGCCGGTGTCTCAAGTCGATGCGCTGCTTGCGGGTTTGGGGTTTGATGGGGATGCGGGCCAAGGCTGGAAGGAGGCCTTTGCCCTCGACACCCGTCCATTGTCGGGATTGTGGACGGTGGCTGGCCTTCGAGCGAAGGCCTTAGGCCGAGGGGAGCGCTCAGGCTGGCTGACGAATGCCTTCGGCGATGGCGGCGGAACGCCCATCGGTCCGGTGCACGATGAGAGCGAGGACATCGGCTGGGTTGGCACCAAGCGGTTGCTTGGGGTGTCCGAAAAGATGGACGTGATGATTACGCCTCTCGTGGCGGATCATGGCGATTACGCGGTTCTTCGAGGAAGGCCGCAGTGTTTGTTTCAGATCGAAAACCGGGGTGCGCCTGAGGCCCGTTACGAAGTGCGCATCGACGGCGAAGGATTTGGCGAAGAGGTTGTTCTAGCCGGTGTAGATCCGGTGTGGGGAACGGGTGAAATTCGGAGCATTGAGGTCTGCGGTTTTGGGCCTGAGGGTCTCGGTGAGGAGGCGGAGGTTGAGGTCAACAACACGGTCACGGGCGAGTCGTTTTGGTTTCGTCTCCCGGTCAAGCGTGCATCGGGCTGTCATTCGGGCGAGCAGCTGTCTACGGAAGATGCGTCGGACATGCTTAAAACCGAGGAATGGAAGCTTTTATCGTACCGGAGTATGGAGTGCGGAGACGGGTTGATGCTTCAGCCGGTGGCGGTGGGGACCCTTGGGCTCGAGCAGGCGAGGCCTCATGTCCTTTCCGTGCTTCAGACCCTTCGGGGCGTGCGGTCGGCCAAGCAACTGCTCCGCACGACACAAAAAATACAGGGGTCTCAAAGCGCTGGTTTATCGGCAGAACAAGTCTGGGGTATTGTGGCCGGTGCGGTGGGTGCGAGCTCTTTCGAGCAGCTTTCCCAAGAATGGAACGCGGACGTCCGGAGCCTTCTTTGGAAGGGTCTTCGAATTTTCGACCGTACGCCCCTTGGCTCTTGGGAGCCTGTGGGCTGGGTCTCGGCATGGGAGGTGTTTGCGGAAACTGAGGCGGTGGTTCGGAGTCTGCCTATCTATGGCCGCAACGCGGCGGGCGACTGGGAAATCGTGTCTCATTTTGCCGACAGCCAGATCTACGGTTTGGTCCAGCCTTCGGTGTACAGTGGTCCTCGCCTTCCCATTCTAGATCCCGCGGTTCCGGTGTTTGGACACGACGTCACATCGAAGATGGCGGTGATGCGCTACGTGGGCCGACTGGACGTGAATCTCAGCGCACAAAGCAAAGCTGTGTCCGGTTCGGTGAGTCCGGTGGAAGATTTCCTATCGGAACGGGGCGTACTTCCGGCGTGGCTCGATGAGTTTCCCCCGGAGTTTCGTTATCCTATTTACTTCATGTTGTTTGTGGCGCCCGAACTTGGAGAAGGCGGTGCGCAGTCCACGAAGCAGTTGAGCCACAGTCGGCCGGGCATCTACCGCTTCTCGGGAGATGAGGGACAGTTTGAGAACATTCGGTTTCAAAAGCAGCGGTCCCTCCCCATCGAGTTTCAGTATCCGGGCTATCGATGGGCCCTATGGCCCGGGACCGACTGGCATCTGTATGGGCCGCCCGATGAAGTCGATATGTTTCTTTCGGCTGCGGCCTACACCGGCGCGGCGAAGAATGGGAACGGGAAAAAGGGCACTGATGCCAAAAAGGGTGTCTCGAAAAAGACCAAGACGCCACCGCCTGTCCTTCGTCCGGCCACGGAGCTGGTTTCAGTCCCGCAGCTCGAGGCCTTTGGCGGCCGTTTGGCAGATCTCGGTGCTCGGCTTCAGGCGCACGGCCCCGCGTACGCCTTTTCGCACAACATTGTAGACCTCATGGGGGTGCTCGATGCGGTGTTGACCCGCTGGGTCGGTGCCGGGGCAGCGCCCGAAGCTCAAGAGGAGCCGTCTTTTGACGTACGCCTGGCTGCGCTCAAGACCCATACAAAGGCTGTCCAACTCGAGATAGAAGGGAACACGCTTCAGATCGATGGCGAAGAGTCCCTGAGTGATGCACAAGAGGCGTTAGGTGCCCTACTGGATGCGACTCAAAACCACGCGCTCGGTAGGAGCGTGGTGCCGATGCCGCGCCGATCGCAGGTTGCTCTCGGGGCTTTTTTGAGGTCACCGACCGCGATGGTCTATGAATCGACGGGCGGCCAATACGCGGTGTTTCAAGACGAGGCGGACCACAAGCCCAAGAATGGCGAATTTTTGCATGCCATCACTTTTTTTGACCCTGTGGCTTCGTTTTCAGATGTGGATGCCTTTGTCCAATCGACGGCCCTCCCGCACTGGGTTCCGAAGACCCAAACCACCCATTTTGAGGTAATCGGTGGTGCGTGGCGTCGCGAGTATACCGCGAAAGGAGAATGGGTCGGCAAGACCACGTTTTTTGTGGAGGAAGAACTCGTGGAGATGGAGGCAAAGGGCTCGCTCCAAGGGGTCTCATGGGTGCCATTGCTGGCGAAGCTGCTAGAAGTGCCGAACGATGTTCGTCCGGAGGATGTGATCGCCTACGCCGGCCCCAAGGCGCTTACGCCGAAAGAGATTCGAGCGCTTCCTTTGAAGTCGACCGTGTCCGACGACCCTTCGGTTCGCGCCTACAAGATCTCGCTTCTTGGTGGAGGTCTTCATGTGGTCGTGCCTTCCAGGGCCACTTTTGTTTTTGATATCGATAACTACAGTTTTGATGGCGCAACGACCACTACCGGCCAGCGCGAATCCGCGAGGGCTGTGGCGCTGAAATACCTGCCAAAGGATCAGCGCGAGCCCTGGTTCTTGGACGATGGTTCGAAAATCACGTTCCATACCCAAGGAGGAAAGGAGGTCAGTCCAAAAGAGACTTCCGAAAGCGAATCTTCTCGGACTCCGGCGAATGTGTGGGCAACCGTCTCTTCCGGTCCGTTTCGTCAGCTGCGCGAACGGCTTACGAACGTGCAGTTGAGACTGCGTTCGAACCAAGACATGTATGGTCAATGGCCTGATGCCGCACAGCAGATCTTGGCGATGGAGCTTGGCCTGTTGCGATTTCGCAAGAAGGCGGGCCCTCGCCAGAAAGTTCGCGATATGGCCCAATACGAGGCGGCGTCGACCGCGGTGTTGGCCGAACTCTCTTTGGTTCTCAAAGAGCTCAGCAGTGGGGGTACTGAGGTTCATCAGGCTTGGACGGCGTTCCCCGAACTCGAGACCCTGCTGGACACCTTTTTGGACCTGACTGCGGGCGGTGTGCTCTACCGAGGGCCCAATTTGGGGGGTGTGGGCAACACTTGGGCTCAAACAAGCCGCGCGCATGCGGTTGTGGTGCGATTTCGCAACGAGGAAAACATCGGTGTCTATCCCATCCATGGCGAAGTCAACGCGCCTTCGGGTACGTGGGATGTGGCGCTGGTGCACTACCACGGCACAACCCTTGCAGATTTCTCCGATGTGGATCGCTGGGTGCAAGAAGTTTTGTTACCCCGGTGGGCCCCGGCTGCGGGGGCTTCCCATTTTTTGGTCGTGGGTGATGGCTGGAGTCGAGAATACGTCGACGGCGAGCTATGGAGGCGCTTTTCCCCTCTTGGGGTCTATGTCCGGGGGGTCGTGCAGTTTGCGCCTTGGCTTGAGCCCAAGTTGAAGCAAAGGGTGGCAGAGGCGCTCGATGTCGATGTCGATGAGATCGCTTACGCGGGGAAGAAGAGCTTCGGTACGAATCCTCTTCTCAGAATGGCGACCCTTGAGCGGAAGGAATTGTTTGAATTTATCCTTCCAATCGGTGTGAGGACAAAGGGGTCACTGGTTGTCTCGCCGGAAGCGGCGCCCCGGTTGGCTGAGTCCTTGATGACCTACACGTTTTACGGGGCAGCCACGCACAAGAAGGGCCAAGAAAGTGCGTCGTCCGAAAAAGCGCTTGTCGCCATGGGGAAGACGCTGGTTCCAAAAGGCCAAGACGAAAAGTGGTTTGTGGCTTCGTCTCAGCGAAAGACCTATCACGGCGGAAATCTTCAGGCGCTCCAAGAGACGACCAAGAAGTACATCGAAGGCCTTTCTGAAAGCAGAAAAAAAGAGCTGGGTCCAATCGGTCTAGAAGTTCTGACGCGCTTTCCGGGGACAACCGATATGATTACTGCGTCTAAGGACGCTTTCGGGATCCCTCAACTCCGGGAGCTGGCCGGATCGAGTGCTATGCACCCACGACAATTTCATGTGGTGTTTGTCCCGGACGGTGGCTATCACGTTGTGTTGCCGACAAGGTCTGCCGCAGTCAGTGTTAGCCGTTTCAAAGAGTATCGCTATTTGGGGTTCGTGTCATCGACCGAGATAGGGAGTTGGGGCGTTTCCAATGAGGTTGCAAGGATCCGCAGACTCATCCCGGATGGACAGACCGAACCATGGTTCATCGTAGCGCCCGGCCTCAATCCTCCCTACCAATACGATGCCCGCGGGCAGCGCTTGAAAAAAGATTTGGCCATTCCGAGGTTTTTGCTCCAGAGTAAGGCACCCATTCCTTTCAAGGCGTTCCTCGACGTGGCACGTCATTGGGAGACGGTGTATGGGTATTCAGCGGAGCTCGGGTACGTCGTTTTTGGGGAGAATAATAGGACGGCCTTGGATGCGCTGATGCGACACGACCATCGGGTGATTATGTACTACTCAATTTCCTACGACGGTTCGTACCCAGCGACGGCCTTCGCGCGACTCAATACACAGGATTACGTTTTTGTTGCGCACCGCAAGGAGTTGAGCTCCGAGTCTTCGGTGTTGAATCCGGACCTTGTGGTCCAAGCTCGGGCCGCCTCAAAAAAGATGCCCCTGGTCGGAACGCGAGAGGATTTGCAAAGGGCGGAAGAGCTTGGATACGTGAATATCCATTTTCCCGGGCTTGTGTTGGATACGCCAGAAGACTTCGATCTTTTGGACAGCGATCTTCCGGTGGCGGAAATATTCCATCCTCACGCATGGTGGGAGACTTGGCTCAAAGATTGGTTCAAGACCCACCCAAAGACCAAGGGCATCGAACTCCTAGAGCTTCAGCTGCGGGTCCGTGGCGGGGTACCGTGGTTGGCCCGTCTTGATACCTCCCAAGGTACCGTCTTTTTGGGATGGAACAGCACCCTCTCACCCCGTGACGTCGCAGACATCGAGCTTCGGGATGCTTTGAGGCGTGAGGGTCTTGTGGACGAAATAGACCCCGAGCGTGAGTCTCAAACGCCTGAGAGTGATGGTGGCCCTTCGAATGTGCTGGAAAATATCGAAGAAGAGTTGACTGAGAGTGAGTCCAACCCTCCAAAAGCGCATGACTTTGAGACCAGCCATGTCGAGGCTTCCGACAAGACGGAGGAAGGCGGTGAGGAGACAATGGTTTCGGAGGGTACCGTAGAAAACGGTGCCAAGGCAGAAGAGGTGACAGAGTCTGAGGTTGAGCCGGATGGAAAGGGTAGTGGCAATAAGGGGGAAATTGTCGAAGAGGAGAAACCTATCGTTGATCCCATTTCAGAAGAACTCGCGAAAAAGATTGGCCCACTCGGTGTGGAGGTTTTGGAGCGCTTTCCGGGGCGGGGGGTGATCAACACGGCGTCTAACACGGAAATAACGCCTGAGGCCCTGGTGGGCATCGCGGTGAAGGACGAGGTCAGCCTTCACTTGATTCGGATTCACGACGGCGGGTTCTACGTGGCTATCCCCTGGCAAGACCCCATCCGTTTGGTGGACGCGTTTCGCCGCTTTTCTTCTTTCACTTACCTCGGTATCGCCAGTCACAGCCAGGCGGGATTTGGCACAACCAAGGATACATCCCTGTTGAACTCTGCCAAGAAACGCATCCCCGTCGGCCAGGTGGAGTCCTTTTTCGTCGCAGCGCCGGGGCTTCTTCCGCCCAAGTGGTACCAGCCCGGAGGCGAACGCATTCCGGATGAACCGGGCGTGGTAAGGTTCATCTTGCAAAGCGACACGGCGATACCGATGGACCGAGCTCCTTCGCATGCGCCTGAGTCGGCTTACGTGTGGTCTGCCAAGTATGCTTACGTCGTGTTGCCCCTGGAAACCAGGAAGATGTGGGACGAGGTTTTGCGGTACGACTATCGCGTGCTCCGCTACTGGTCGGGAGAAGCCAACGGTTTCGTCCCCAAATCCGCCTTCAAGCGTCTCAAACACCAAAGCTACGTGTTTGTTGCCCATCGTGGCGACCGCAATGAGACCGTCATTCGGGTGCATGACAATCGCGGTCATGAGAAGGCAGATCCCAGATTCGTCAAAGAAGATCGGTGGGGTGTCCACGCTCATGTGGCGTTTCCAGGCCTTGTGCTCAAAGGTGCTCGTGCAACGGGAATCCAGGACGCGGACGTGCCCACGGCCGATGACTTCCGAACCCAGGATGCATGGCAGGCATGGCTCCTAGAGTGGCTCGAGCGTCAGGCGAAACGGCAGGATTTTGAGCTGACCGGCCCCTTGGAGGTGAGGGTGAGAGGAGGCGTGCCCATCGTCGCACAGATTGCTACGAACAAGGGCACTTTGTCCCTCGGATGGAACACCGGTCTCCACGACGACGAGGTCGCCCGAAAAAGTCTTCTGGAGTCGCTCTTCTGATTTTAAGATGGGTTCGGGCTTGGGATCGAGTGAGTCGATGGATCAAACAGGAAAGCACAAGTTCGAAGCCAGGTGCTAGGCAAAGCCGGGCCCGAGGAGCCCGCGGAGCGTACACGGAAGTACGTGAGCCGGCACCGCAGGGTCCAATGCCGCATAGTGCCTGGATCCGGACTTATGCGTTTCTGTTTAGTTTCGTTGATAGAGTCTGACTTCAACGTTGCGTGTATTCCCATTGACGTTCCAAAAGTAGCTTGCAAATGTGGAGTCAAAGACGGAGATTTCCGCTTGGGTGTCATCAATGCAAGCACCCGTTTCTTCGTCAACGTCACAGTACCAGACATCGAAAAGATCGTTGGCGTTGACGTAGACCGGTTTTCCCTTGTTGCGGGTTACGGTCAGGGAACCGGACCAGAAGTAGTATTCGCCATCGTAGGCCCAACCGTCGGCATTCATACAGGTGTTGGGTTTGCCCAATGCCCGAACAACAATGTCGAAGGTGATGTTGCCCTCGTCGTCTACGGGCACAGCAATCCTGGCGCCGTCCTTGTCGGTGGCGTCTCGATCAAGGATGTGCGCTGAATCGTCTTCTGAGGCCTCGAAGTAGATCTTGGTACCCACCGGCTCGACCTCCGTAAAGCTCGGCTCGGTGTCATTTGTGCTTGAGTTTTCCCCGCACTCGAGTGCTTGGCCTCCCTTGGACTTGAGCGGAACCATGATGGAACGCCCATTCGAGTCGTCGCCTCCGATGGCATCTTCGTTGGCTGGATGGCCAATAAAGCGGAACGAAAAGAACTTGTCTCGACCCGTCATTTTGTTCGGAGCCTTGATGTTCTCGGCGCGACTCGGCTTCACTGTGCTCAGGGAAGTATGAGATGGTTCGGTTCCACCACATGCAGTGGTGGCAATGATCGCGAGTGATATCAAAACAGATTTGTACAATTTTGTGCGTAGCACGGTGTCCCCTTTTGCCCCTTCCGGAGCGTTTATTGACGTTAGAGTCTGGTGGCCGAAGACCGGTGATTTGTCTTAGAAGAATGTGCAAGCTCCGTGCCGGCGTTTTGAGATGACGAAGTGCCCTCGTTTCTTAAATGAGGCGCATCGGCGGGCATCCTCAGGAGGGGGCTTGGTACCCCATTGTGACAGGTTCGCTTCACATTGCTGTGCATTTAGAATGTTTGCGTAAAGCGAATGCCAAAAACGAAATCTCGGATCATCCACATCGTATGCGGATGGCTACGCTGAACTGTGCTTGAGTCGAGGTCCTCGGATCGGCCGAGTTTATTTCTATTCATTTGACCGCGAGGGCAACGACTACGCTAACAGCACAATACCCCTGTTAGCGTAGTCGTTTCGTCATTGTATTCCTAGCGGCGGGAGTGGACGTTGATGCTCCGTGATCGTGGTCGTGGTCGTGGTCGTGGTCGTGGTCGTGATCGTGGTCGTGGTCGTGGTCGTGATCGTGGCCGTGGTCGTGGTCGACGGGATCAGGCCGAAAAGGTTATGAGATGCCTCTGTCGTCTATTCTACCCAGTCTTTCTTCAGACACGCGTCTAGGTAGGCCTCGTATTCGCTGGCCGTTTCTCCTGCTTCCATCCCCCGGAAGCAGTACTTGCTCGTCGAGGCTAGACATTGAACGGAGTTGATATTGGGTGGGAGGTAGTCTTCGTGGCAAAAGTAGTTGTCCGACTGACGGGTGTATGTCTTGAGAGTTTCGAGTGAATAAGTGTTGAGTACCCCTTGAGACTGGTCCAAGGCGACGTTTTCGTGGCAGCTTAGGCGATTCACAAACCTTGGGCGGGCAAGTAAATGGCATGGCGTTTCGCACCCATTGGCATTGCCAAGATCGATGGGGTGAGGCACAAGTCCATAGAGAATGAGTCCGGAGGGGGCGTCTCTTTCGTTCATGCATACATCGACGTGTCCTTCCTGAGCTTCGTTGTAGTCCAGATAGTATCGGGAGCCATTGGCTTTTTTCGTTTCGCTTACGACAAACACTTCCTTTCGGCCCTCGCAGGCGTTGAGCTGCTCCCATGGACAAAGGACGCCCGGCGTTCTTGAGTCGTGAAAACCGTCGACAAATTCTGTTGTTTGTTTCTTGCCCCCACCCTTGCTCCCTTGCCGAAGTTCAGAATAGTCGTCCACGGTGTTTTCTGCTCCACCACAGGCCAGCAGCCCGCCCATGATTGTTGTAAAAACGCTTCGCCTGTATTTCATTGTATGCCTTCTCCCTCTGGTGTCGCCCTAGCGGCGCGGCAGAGTCTTGCATGAGGCGTGCCGTTTCTCTATGAGTATGGATGTGCTCGCCTTTTTCCCCTTGGGCGGCCTTCTTGGCCCCTCAACACTGTGAAGTCGCTTTGGCAGTGGGAGGTCTGGTCCCCCCCTGGCTGCGGGCGTCTATCGCCTACGCGGGTTCAGGGGTTCGTGTGGGATGAAGCGGGTGGCCTATGGGCAGGTCCCCGCCAGATGTCGGAGGGGGTGGTCTTCGTGGACCCAGGTATTTTGACCGAGAAATGTGGCAGAAGGGACGAAAGAGCCCGCGAAGAGGCCGGCTTACCGGACCGCTGTCGGGGCTCTGTTCTGGTGAAGGCTTAGCGCCAGTTTGCGCTTCCGGACGGGAGGGTGCCCGGGTTGTTGGCCAGGTCTTGCAGGGGTGCCCGCGCCCAGATCCTCGACCAGGCCGTCCACCAAAGGTTTGATGGTGAACGGAGCCGGGCTGTTGTCCGGTACGGGTTCTACGCTGATGACCACCGCGCGTCCAACCAGGTTTTGCGGGGGCCGAATGAAATCTTGTCCGGGAAAGGGCGGTGTCATGTCAGGACCGGCGGTGGGTCCCCCTTGGTCCGAGTCCGCACCGGCGGGGGTCAAGAAGGTCCCGGTCGAAACCGGACCGTTGCCGTCGACCACCCAGCCTTCGTAGGCCCAACCGCTCGGGAGCTCGGGGAGGTTCAGGCTGGGGGCACCGCGTACGGGATCGACAAACCATACACCGAGCGCGTAGTCGTCGGCGACGGAAGACGTGCTGGGGGTCTCGAGGATGTAGCTGCCGGTCGCGGCGAGGAAATCCGTCCCGATTGCAGCCGGATGTGCGGTATTCAAATCTGCGGCCTGGTCTTGGAAGGCGCCCGCGAGCAAGTGGGTGTCGGCCGGAGCGGGGTCATCGCCAAGGGCCGGCTCGATGGTCAACACGAAGGCGCTGCTGTCCTCGGCGACCTCCAGTGGAATCTCGACGCTTTGCTCAGTCAGCTCCGTGGAGAAGCGACCGGTGGATAGGGGACCCTCGCTGGTGATGAGCCATCCTTCGTAGACAAAATCTTCGCCAAGCGCTTCGAGGCCCGCAAATTCGAGCTCGAGGGTTCGGGTTTGGAGCGCCTCGATTCCGCACCAAGCCGCTCTTCGCTGTCGTTCGCAGACAAAACGGCCGTGTTGGACGCGCTGGGCGTGTTTTTCGTCCACGACCTTCGCGATGCTCCGGAAAAGGTCGCCTGCCGCGGAGTACCGGGCGTGACCGTGAATTTTGAGCAAGAACTCCGGGGACTGAGAGGCGCGTCTGCTGAAGATCCGGCAGTAGGCGTCAGACTCGGTCGCGACGCATGCTTGGCTCCGTCCAAACACGTATCGAAAGTCTCCGTAGGTATAAACGCGATGGCCGCTTTGCTCTAGGATGTCCCAAAGCTCGCTCGCCAGGTCATCGCGCAGTGCGATGATGGCTCCGAACCGCGTGTGACGAATCTTGATGGCACCCTCGCTTGGATCCGACGAGCTTGCCGCGGTGCGCAAGGCATCAAAATCGGTGACTGAGAGTTCTTCTTGGGTTTCAGGGCCGCAGGCTGCGAGCACGGTGATAAGACTGAATAGGGAAATACGCTTCATTTTTGTTAACTCCTGTTTGAAGAGGCTGATTCTGGACAAGCCTGCCTTCAATTCCTCTTGGGGGTCCATTTCAAAAATTGAAAGCGGATGTTCCAAATTCGTTGACGAAGAGAAAAAAGCAACCAGATCCGACGAGTTGGTGGAGTTGCATCGAATGACAAACGCCGAGCGACCCAATAAAGTGAAGATATCCTGGCGGCGACACCCTTTTTTGGCAGTGTGGGAATGGTCACCTGCGACCCAAATTTGTGTGCTCTGTGTCAGGTGTTTTGGGCAGCGAAACGGGTTCGGATCAACGCAGGTGAGCTCCGGGTCTAAGGTGTGGAGTGTCTGCGGACATTCTTAAGGATCGTGGGCAGGGCGTCTAAGAGTGTATCCACGTCGTTTTCGGTGGTTGCCCAGCCCAGCGAGAAACGGACTGCGGACAGGGCAAGTTGTTTGCCTATGCCCATCGCAAGAAGCACGTGAGAGGCCTCTAGACTGCCGCTTGAACACGCGCTGCCGCTGGACGCCGCGAAGCCTTCGAGGTCTAGGGCTTGGAGCATCGCATCGGTGTCGACCTGGCCAAAGAGGATGGTGCTGGTGTTGGTCACTCTTGGGGCTTTGGAGCCGAGGGGCGTGACGTCTTCGAGGGTCGAAAAGAAACGCTCCATTTTAAGCTGAAGGTGGCGGAGGCGAATGGACTCCGTTTTTTGATCGTCGAGCGATTTTGCGAGGGCGTGGGCGAAGGAGACGGCCAACGCCACGGGTTCGGTGCCGGCTCGGTGTCCCCGTTCTTGGGGACCGCCGACAATCAGCGGGCAAATGGGGACCCCAACGGATTTGATGAGGGCGCCGATGCCTTGAAGGGCGCCCAGTTTGTGGCCCGAAAGGGTGACAAGATCTGCATCCAGAGGCAAAGCGATGCGGCCCGCAGCCTGGACGGCGTCGACGTGCACGGGTACGCCTTTTTCTTTGGCCATGTGAATGACGGCGTCCGTCGGCGATATCACCCCGGTCTCGTTGTTGACGGCCATCACTGAGACGAGGTCGGTGGGTTTTGCCAAAGCGTCTTCGAGCGCACCCAGGTCCAGAAGGCCTTGGGCATCCACCCCAACCTCGGTCACTGTGACCCCTTCAGATCGGAGCTTTTGGGCCGCTTGCATGACGGCGGGGTGTTCGACGGCGGAGATGATCAGGTGGCGATGTTGCGCGGTCTGATGGCGGAGCACCCCTAAGAGGGCCAGGTTGTCAGCCTCTGAGCCCCCGCTGGTAAAGATCACATCGTGGGCGCGGCGGTGAAGAAGCGTGGCAACGGATGATCGCGCATCCTCGAGAAGCGCACGGGCGCGCTGGCCTGCCCAGTGAACCGAAGACGCGTTGGAGAAGAAATTGTTTTTAGGGTCCCCAAAGAGAAGCGGTTTGACCGCGTCTTGGACCTCGGGACGCACCGGTGCACTTGCGTTGTAGTCGAGGTAGATTTTGGCCGCTGGGTGAATGGAAGCCCGCCCTATCGGCTTGCTTTGGCAGGCCGCTTGCTGTGGCCGTTGTCTTTGCCGCTGTCATCTTTTGCGTTGCCGTTTTTGGGGGGCGGCGGCGCGGTACTGGCATTGGCTGCGTCTTTGGGCGGGACAAAGCGCTGAAAGCGTTTCCGGTCTTGCCCGAACGCCCGCAAGATCTGGCCGAGTACCTTGCGACGCAGATCTGCGCGGCTTCGTTGGGAGCGGTCGTCCACCGGGATTCGGGCCCCCGCCATCGCACCGTGTCCCCCCGCGGTACCGAGGTCCTGGCCGCAAATGATGCCGTGCAGAATCTTTCCGGCATTTTTGCTGCGCATGCGGGTACGAAGGGACAAAAAAAGCGACTCCTTGTACCAACCCACCGCAAGTGCGTGGCGGATGCCTTCGACCTGAAGCAGTCTGTCGGCCACTTCGGCACACAGGTCCGGTGCGTAGATTTCGCCCAGATCAGACACGATCATGTTGCCGTAGATTTTTCCTCGTAAGATCGCTTTGTTGAGTACCTTGAAGTACTCGATGGGCAGTTGGGGGTGCTCTATTTCCGCGAGGAGGGAAGGCTCCGCCAGCGGGAAGAGGTAAAGATAGGCACCGAGGTCCGCTTCGGACACCTCGCGCCCCAGGCCAGCGGTGTCGGTCTTGACGCCGTAAAACAGCGCCGTGGCGATCTTTTTTGGGAGTGGAAGCTCCGAGGCCATCAACAGCTCCGCGACCTTGGTGGAAGTCGCTCCGTATTTTCCCCCGACGTCGTAGAATGCGGGCTCTTCGCCCTCCAGGTCGCGAGGAAAGTGATGATCGAGCACGATGTCGGGAAGCTGCTCGACTGGGACCCCGTGGTTTCCGACGCCGGGTTGGGTATCGAGTAGGGCCACCAGGTCGTGTTTTTTAAACTCCGACTTGTTGGTGCGCTTCATTTTGATGCCGAGAATCTTGATCATCGCTTTGTTCTCGGCGCGTCCGATGATGCCGCCATACCCGATGGTGGTTTCGATGCCTTCCAGTTCGTGAAGGAGCCAACACAGGGCTAACGCGGATGCGATCGTATCGGGATCTGGGTAATCGTGGGTCTGCGCGAGAAGCGTGCTCTTTCCACGAACAAGTTTTCGGAGCTTTTCGAGCTTCGGAAGCGCCCGCTCCTTTTGCGCCTCCAAGCTCGGAGGTTCCACGATCTGGGAGATCTTCGGGTGGCTTGGAAAGCGAGTCAAGGCGCGTGGGCTTTGATGTAGGGAGACCGGCGGTGCTCTCTCCCCTTCCCCCCTGGGTTGGGCCTCAAAAAGGGGGGTGTCTCGACAGCGCTCAGGGAAGTAGGCATGGTAGAACGCAAGATCTTATGGTTTTCACGCGCCGATGGTCCCCGCTCTGGGCGGGCACTCTGTTGCTGCTGGGCATGGTTGCCATCCCCACTCCACCGGTCGGTGCCGATCCCGCTGGCCCCACGGCGCCGGTGGCGGCGCGGGGGAAGGAGCAAAAAGCGGTAGGGACTGAGCCGGGCAGGGCCGGACGGGCCAAGAAGGCCAAAAGGACGCGGAGGAAACGCGGCAAACGCACATCGGAGGGTGTGGGCGCCCCGAAGTCGAGCCCCGCGAAGGGGCGTTCACCCAAGAAGCGTGGCAAACGAACCTCAGGGAGTGCCCAGAAGTCGGGTCATAGGAAGGGGCGCCAGGCCTCTGATTCCAGGGTCGAGCCCGGGGGCAAGGCGGAACCGGCGGTTTGGCTCCCAGTCTGGGGTGCGATCAAGGTTGCAGGGACGACCGTCAGCACGGCTTCCGAAGCCCGGGCGTTTTTGCGCACCAGTGCTTCCTTTTCGGGGACGCCGGTGAAGATTCCGGTGACGATTATGCGGGGCGCTCGACGGGGAAAGACGCTGTGTATGACTGCCGGCATCCACGGGGATGAACTGAATGGGATTGAGGTCGTGCGGAGGGTTTTCCGGCGAGGGTCGCCGGAAGAGCTCGCCGGGACGCTGATCGGGCTGCCCATTGTGAACCTCCATGGGTTTCACCGCACATCGCGGTATCTCCCGGACCGCAGGGATCTAAACCGGTTTTTTCCGGGACATCGTCGCGGGAGCTCCGCATCGCGCATCGCGTATCAGGTCTTTTCATTGTTGAAACGAAATTGTGATCTGGTTGTGGATTTGCACAGCGGCTCTTTTCATCGCACCAACATGCCGCAGGTCCGAGCCGACCTGAGCAATGACAAGATTCTCGAGTTCGCACTTGCTTTCGCGCCTCTGGCCATTGTTTCAAGCCCCGGCGGCAAAGGGACCCTTCGTCGATCGCTCACCGACGTTGGCATCCCCACAATTACGTATGAGGCTGGACAGGCCATGCGGTTTGAGCTTGAGCACATTGAAGGCGGTGTGCGAGGTGTGCGAGAACTCATCGAGTATGCGGGTAGACAATCGGCGCCAACTTCTCCACCCGGTGAAACCGAGGTCTTTTATCATTCTCGTTGGGTCCGCGTGGATACCGGAGGCATTCTGTTGACGAGGGCGGGCCTCGGTGATCGGGTTAAGGCCGGCGATGTTCTGGGGTCGCTTCACGAGCCGTTTTCGGAAAAGCGCACCGACATTCGTGCGTCCCACGACGGTTTGGTCATCGGCCTGGCGTTGCCGCAGCCGGTGATACCTGGTTTTGCTGCTTTTCATCTCGGTATTCGTGACAAGCAGGTGCCCCAGGTGGCAGAGGACGCGGACGGGAATCGTGCGGACGACCTCACCGACGAGAACATGGACGAATAAGGACACAGCCTTGGTGGCAGTGGGCGACCAGGGTTCACCAGTCAGATGAATCGCGCTGTGTTTCTTGTGGGTTTTAGCCTCCTTGCTTTGGGGACGGGGGTCTTTTTTTACAAGCAGCAGGTGCTGAAAGTCCCCCTGGTTCCCTCCAACCCCGAGGGCGTGTGGCAGACCGAGCTGGAAGTGACCCTCAGGGGGCAGTCGCGCGCGCGGATTCGCGCCGCGTTGCCAAAGAGCAACGAAGCGCAGCAGGTCTTTGACGAAACCGCGGCCTCCGATCGGCTCTCTCTTTCGATTCAGACCGACCGAGGACAGCGTGTGGGCGTGTGGTCTGGGCGGCTCAATGGGACCCACAAGGTGGTCTACTCGTTTCGGGTTCACTTGAATCCCCAACGCTTTGAACTCCCGCAGGCCCCGTACACGCTTCAAGTTCCGAAGGGCATTGCCAAGGATTTTCTCGGTGCGGGTGACAGCTATCCGACGCGGGCCGCGGAGATCAAAGAGATGCTCAAGACGCTTGAGCTTCCCCCCAAGGACGATCCCGCTGGAAGGTTCCGGAGTCTGTTTGCGTTTGTGAGTCACCGAGTGGTCACTGAAAAAGCCGGACCGGAAGATGCGCTATTGACGTTGCTTCATCGGGAAGGAAGTTCTCTTGGCAAAAGTCGTCTTTTGGCTACCTTGCTTCGAGCCGTTGGGCTTCCCAGTCGAACCGTGCGTGGCCTGAGCCTTCGAGACGGGAAAAGTCCACTTCCGAGGACTTGGGTCGAAGTTTGGCTGGGTGAGCGGTGGATCGCGGCCTCGCCGGCGGAAGGCTTTTTTGCCGAACGCCCCAAAGGCTTGCTTTCACTGGGGAGCGCGGAGACCGGTTTTGTCAGCGCGGAAGGCGTTGAGGCTTTTGCTCACCAGTTTCACTCGCTGCGGGAACGCCTCAGGCCGATGGAGCTGGCGGCGGTGATGGTCCCTCCAAGCCCGTTTTTTGCCAAGCTTTCTTTGTATCGACTTCCGTTGCGTTCGCAGCAGGCCCTGAGGATCTTGTTGCTGTTGCCTTTGGGGGGGCTGGTTGTATCCATCCTTCGCAACCTTTTTGGCTTGGCCACGTACGGGATTTTCATGCCGGTCTTGATTGCTTTAGCATTGAAGGAAGTCCCGCTCGTGACCGGTTTGCTTCTGGTTCTGAGCGTGTTTTTTATCGGAATCCTTTCGCGAGCCATGCTGGACCGACTGCGTCTTTTGGTGGTTCCAAGGTTGTCTATTTTGCTGTGCCTGGTTGTCCTCTGCGTGACGGGCATTGCGCTTTTTGCTGAGAGCAGCGGTCGCCGAGACCTCTTCGCAGGTGCGGTTTTGCCCATGGTGATTCTTACCATGTTTATCGAGCGGTTTTCGCTGGTGCTGGCCCAAGAGGGCCCTCGTCAAGCGATGGGGCGGGCGCTTTCTTCGGCGCTCTGTTCGGTGGCCGTGTACCCCGTTTTTACAAGCAGTGAAGCGGAGCATTTGATGTTCGGTTTCCCCGAGCTGGTTATTGCGATCATGGGGTGTTTGGTTTTCATCGGCGGCTACACCGGTTTTCGCGTGACGGATCTGATTCGTTTCCGCTTGCTTGCGCGGCTTGAACCGCCGCCGCCTGCCGGAGGAGGTGCGCCGGCTCCGTGAACGGCGCTTCGTTGTTCCTCATGATTTTTTCTGTTCTCAAGAAGGCCGGCGTCCTTGGAATCAACCGGCGCAACATCGAGTACATGGCTCGGTGGAACCAGCGCTATCTTTACCCTTTGGTGGACAACAAACTCATGACCAAAGAGTTTTGCGGTGCAGTGCACATACCGGTGCCAAGGCTCCTCGCTAAAGCTCGTCACCACTTTGAGCTGGCCGACATGTTGGCGCATCTTAGCAAGCAACAGCAGTTTGCCCTGAAACCGGCTCGCGGGGCGATGGGAAATGGCATTTTGGTGGTGACGGGTCGGGACCACGACCAGTTCCTTTTGGCCGGCGGCCGAAGAATGGACAAGAGCGAGATTCTTTACCATGCCAGTGGAATCATTTCCGGTCTGTACGCCATCGACGGTTACGAGGACATGGTGATGGTCGAAGAGCTTCTCCAAGTGCACCCGGAGCTCGAGGAGATCAGCACCGATGGGGTGCCGGATATTCGAGTCATCGTGTACCGTGGGTTTCCGGTGATGGCGATGATGAGGCTTCCCACCCGTGCCGCCAAAGGCCGCGCCAACCTCCATCAGGGGGCGGTGGGGGTGGGTCTCGATCTTTTAACCGGCGCGGTTCGGGCTGCGGTCCTCAAGGACCGACCCATCGTCCGCCACCCGGACACCGATGAAGTCCTCCTGGGCCGTGTGGTTCCACAGTTCTCGAAAATCCTTGAAATCGCGGTTCGGGCAGCCGATGAGACTCGTCTCGGTTATCTCGGGGCCGATCTTGTGCTCGACGCCCACCGTGGCCCGCTCCTTCTTGAACTGAATGCGCGTCCCGGGTTGGCGATTCAAAACGCCAACCGCACCGGCCTGCTTCCCCGGGTTCGCGCGGTAGACGCACATTTTA